>CBDBEO010000001.1:0-952604 GCA_965204455.1 uncultured Binatia bacterium (SeqCode)
ACCGACCTCCGCTCGGTCCAGGGCGCGGTGGCCACCGTCGGCGTGGGCAATCTGCTGTGTAGCCTGGCCGGGACGATCCCGACCGGGACCGCCCCGTCGAGCGCCCCGTTTGTCGAGCAGTCCGGCGTGGCGGCGTGCCGGGTCGCGGTGTGCGTCGGCCTCGTCTTCTGTGCCCTGGCCTTTCTGCCCAAGCTGATGGCCGTATTGATCGCCATTCCGAGCCCGGTGGCGGCCGCCTATCTGGCCATTTTGTTCGGACCCATCCTGGTCCAGGGCATGCAGCTGGCCCTCCAAGGCGGCAGCGACTCGCGCAAGACGCTCATCATCAGCATGGCGGTGTGGGTCGGGATCGGCTTTCAGTCTCAGGCCATTTTCTTCGACTACCTGAGCGGGACGTGGGCGGTCCTGCTCGGTAACGGCATTACCGCCGGGGGGCTTACGGTGGTGGGACTGACCGCCTTCATGGAGCTGACCGGTTCCCGCCGCCGCCGGCTCGAAATCGAGCTGGGGATCGCCGGCCTGCCCGAGCTGACGGAATTTCTGCGCGAGCTGGCCTCCCGCCTGAGGTGGAGCGGGGAGGCGACCCAGCGGCTGTGTCTGATCGGCGAGGAGGCGCTGACGAGTCTGATCCAACAGACGGAGGCCAAGACGGTGGAGCACGCCACACCGCGCCTGCGGGTGCTGGCCCGCCAGGACGGGGCGGCCGTGGAGTTGGAGTTCGTGGCTGCGGTCGGCGAGGAAAACCTGGAGGATCACATTGCGCTGCTCGGGGACCGGGCAGAGACGCCCGACGAGCGGGAATTCTCGCTCCGGCTGCTGCGCCACTTTGCCTCGTCGGTCCGCCACCAGCAGTACCACAACATTGATATCGTGACCGTGCGCGTGGACGGCTCAGGGCTAGGGCCTTCTACGATCTCCTCGCCCAGAGGCATTTACGCGGACCGTGTGCAATTGGCACCCAGCGGATTTTGCGGAAGTGAAGAGCGGGATTGACCTCAGGAGGCCCTGATCACTATCTCGACGGTCCGAATGACGTGGCTTGGATTTTTCACAACTCGGTCACTCAAGGGCGAGAGGACGATCTCTACGTAGCATACATTCGTGACGATACTGAGGAGGGCGGACAATGTGAACGCTACTGGGCACCTCCGGGTGAGGCTTATAAAATCGGCACCATCAGGTATGTAACACCCGCGGTCATCACCTTGGTCCGCGCCCTGCATCAGGCTAAGGCGACGACGTCGGAAGGCTTGTCCGTTATCGCAAAGGTTTGGCGACCCGTCGATGTGCGCGCCGAGATGAGTCGCGTCACACTGAGGGGGATGAATATCCGGACGCTTGAGGCCCTGGACAATCAAGGTGTGTTGGCGCCTGCGCCGTCCAAGATTCGTGCAGTCATCTGCAACAATTGGATCTTTCCGCTCTGGCCTCTTGATCTCCGGATACTCGAAGTCGAGAAAAAGACGCTACGCGAAGAGCGGCGGGAAGGGGCGCTGGATGGTTATTGAGCGGGATGATCTTGGAGGGTAGGACGGCGGAGCTTAACCAAGCTAGAGCCTTCTGCTTTTAGGTAGACGCATACCCAGCATGGGCGAAGTAGTGGCGGCATTCCTCAGGGCCGAAGCGGTCAAGCAGGGTCCCGAGCCGCCGCCATGTCGCTTCCACGGTCCGTTCGGCCGCGTGACGGAGCAAAGCTTTGAGCTTGGCGAAGACCTGTTCAATGGGGTTGAGATCGGGGGAGTAGGGGGGCAGGAAACGGAGTGTGGCCCCCACCCGCTCAAGGGCCGCCCGCACGGCCGGACTCTTGTGGCTGCTCAGATTGTCCATAATGACGATATCACCCGGGGTGAGCGTCGGCAGCAGGCATTGTTCGACATAGGCCAGGAAGCAGGCGCCATTCAGCGGGCCATCGAAGACACACGGAGCGGCCACACGGTCGTGGCGCAGCGTCGCCACGCAGGTCAGCGTCTGCCAGTGCCCGTGGGGGCGGGTCGCCCGCAACCGCTGGCCCCGGCGGCAGCGGCCATGGCTGCGGGTCATATTCGTCTTCGCCCAGGTCTCATCCAGGAACACGAGGTGCCGCGGGTCAAGTTGGCCTTGCGTGCGCTGCCACTGTCGGCGGCGGCGCACGATGTCCGGCCGCTCCTGCTCGGCGGCCACCAGGCTTTTTTTTAAAGCTGATCCCGGCCCCTGTGAAGAAGCGGGACAGCATACTGGTGTCTACCCGCACGCCGCGTTCCCTCCACAGCCGGGCCGCCAATGCGGCCAGCGTGATATCGGGCTGCGCCGCCAGCACCGCCAGCACCCAGGCGCGGTGGGGCTCCACCTTCGAAGGCCGATGCCCCCCGGTGCCCACACTCCTCCGCTCCCCGGTCCGGTGGAACCGCTGGAGCCACTTGATCGCTGCCGCCGCACTGACCCCAAACCGCCGCGCTGCCGCCCGCCGGCTCAGTCCCTCACTTTCCACCGCGTCAATCACGCGATCCCGCAAATCTTGCGCATACGCTCGGGCCATTTCTTCCCTCCTTCCGTCGCGCTCCGCCGGCACGCCCCCCCCAGTGTGCGACAAAGACGCGGCTGATTCAAGCTATTCGCAGAAGGCTCTAGATTAGGTCCCAGTCAACTCCGTATCCCGCTCCGCCGACAGATGCGATTGAGCGGCCGCTCAAAGTATTTGCGAAAGATGTCGTTTTCGGCATAGGCCGCCGGATCGGCCCAGACTGCTCCCAAACGTCCGACTAATCCGGCAATCCAGTCTGCTGCCTGGATTGTTTGATAGCGGTGGCTTTCCAAGTGGAAAGGCATCTCGATCAAGTGCCGCCGTGTCTCTGTTTTTCCGTACATGCTTTGGGCGGCGCGGGTGATCAGATTCTCGCGTTGTGCGTGTTCGTCGAGGATCAAGAGGAAGTTGTTTGGCGGCCGACAGTCTGCGCCGCAGAACTCATCAATCCGCTTGATCGCTTCGAGAAACACCCGCTCGTAGAGCCTGTTAGGATAGTGCTCGGCGGGCGGCGCGGTCTTTTTGATTCCCACATAGAAGATGAAGCCGCCCAGGCGTTCGATTTTATTGAAGAGCCGATGCGTGAAGTGCCTCAGTTCTGGGTACCTCAGGACATTTCTCACCGTGTAGAGGCTGCTCCCTTTCTTCTCCCAGAAGGCGGGGTGTTGCCCTGACCGCTGAATGTCTGCATCAAGGAGCTGGCATTTGCGTTGGAAGAACCACGTCCCGAATCCGCGGACTTCCTCCGCCGGGAGGACGAATCCGGCGAATCCGAAAACCGGGCTTGTGCGGTGCTTCGGATCATCTTTGCTGACGTACGGCCCGATATGCCCAAATTCATCCAGGTAGGCTAGATACGTCACTGCTCGACCCCCAGACACACGAAAGCCCACACCAAAAGCGTGGGCCTCGGAAAGAGAGCAAGACAAGCCTGCGTCTCACCAAAAAAGGTAAGTGAGTGCTTTGCTGGTGTCAAGAGCCTATCCAGGCACTATAACAGCCCCTTGAGCATAGATGACAAACATTGTTATGCACCTTGCCCTCCCCCACTCTCTCGTTTTGAGCCGTCTCAACAAAGGGACGTTTGCTCGGACAAGCGGGAGGCACCAGGAAACGGCGGGCGAAGCCGGGAGAATGGGTGCGGTTTTCTCGTCTCAGAAATCTGTGTCAGAGATACTCAATGCTTCCGCAGCAGAATGGAACGCTCCGGCTGAGAACGGCCAAGGTGTCAAGCGCATGGGAGGAAAGGACAGGGCCTCCTGGTCGCTGTCCGACCCACGTCCTAGGCGGCGTCCGTATCGGGCTGGCCGGCCGGGAAGGCGATTGCCCGCAGCTCCTCGCCGGTCAGGGTTTCCTTGTCCAGCAGGGCTCGCGCGGCGTCCTTCAAGATCTGAGTCTTGGCGCGTAGCAGGGCGGTCACCCGCGCGTACTGGGCGTCGATGATGCGCCGGATTTCGGTGTCAATCGTCCGCGCGGTTTCCTCGCTGTAGTCGCCCGGACCGGGGCTCTGGCCGTTTGGCAGAAACATTGGCTGCTGGTCTTGATCGAAGCTGATCTGGCCCAGCTGCTCGCTCATGCCGTAGGCTTTGATCATGTTCTTGGCGATGTCGGTGGCTTTGAGCAGATCGTCCCGCGCGCCGGTTGAGATCTCCTGGTAGATGAGCTCCTCGGCGACCCGGCCGCCCAGGTACACGGCGATTTTGTTCTCCAACTCGGATTTGGTGATGACAAAGCGGTCTTCGGTCGGCAGCTGCAAGGTATAGCCCAGGGCGGCCACGCCGCGCGGGATAATCGAGATCTTCTGGACCTCGTCGCTGCCCGGCAGCGACAGGGAGACCAGGGCGTGGCCGATCTCGTGGTGGGCAACGCGTTCTTTTTCGGCCTGGTTGAGGACCCGGTTCTTTTTTTCCAGGCCGGCGACCACCCGCTCAACCGCCTCCTGCAGCTCGGGCAGACCGACCGAGTCCTTGTTCATGCGGACCGCCAGCAGCGCGGCCTCGTTGATGATGTTGGCCAGGTCGGCCCCGGCAAAGCCGGGGGTCATGGCCGCCACCACGTCGAGGTCGGCGTCCGGGTCGAGCTGCACATTGCGGGAGTGGACCTTGAGGATCGCCAGCCGCCCGATCTTGTCAGGCCGGTCCACCACCACGTGGCGGTCAAAGCGTCCGGCCCGCAGCAGCGCCTGGTCCAGAATCTCCGGCCGGTTGGTGGCGGCCATCAGGATCACCCCGGTCCGCTGGTCAAAGCCGTCCATCTCGACCAGCAGCTGGTTCAGGGTCTGTTCGCGCTCTTCGTGAGAGACCGGACCGATGCCCCGCGCCTTGCCCAGGGCGTCGAGCTCGTCGACAAAAATAATACACGGCGCCTTTTCCTTGGCCTGGACAAACAGGTCGCGCACCCGGGCCGCACCCACCCCGACGAACATCTCCACGAACTCTGAGCCGCTGATCGAAAAGAACGGCACGCTGGCCTCACCGGCCACGGCTTTGGCCAGCAGGGTCTTGCCCGTCCCCGGCGGCCCGACCAGCAGGATGCCCTTGGGAATCTTCCCCCCCAGCCGGGCGAATTTTTCGGGCGTCTTCAGAAAGGCGATCACCTCCTGGAGTTCGGTCTTGGCCTCGTCCACCCCGGCCACGTCGTTGAAGGTGACCTTGACATCCTGCTCCATGTAGACCTTGGCCTTGCTCTTGCCGATCGACATGAAGCCGCCGCCCAGACCCTGTTTTTGGGCAAAGCGGCGCATGAAGAACAGCCAGATGCCGACGAACAGCAGGACCGGGACAATCCACGACAGGAAATCGCGCACAAAGGTCGTCTCGATTTCCCCGGCGAAGCGGATCCCGCTCGTCGCCAGTTTGTCGGCCAGGTCGGGTTCGACCCGAATGGTCACAAACTGCTGCGGCTGGCCTTCCACGGGCTGCCGCAGCGTGCCCTGGATATAGTTGTTGGAGATCCGGATTTCTTCGATCAGGTCCTCGTCAAGGTAAGCCTGGAACTGGCTGTAGGGAATCTGTTCGATCCGGGTGGCCTGGAGCCACAGGTTGTGCAGCAGAATCACCCCCCACAGGGCGATGAACACATACCAGATATTAAAACGGCTCTTCTGGTCCATTTTCTTCATGGGCTAATTCTAAGGCTCCTGAGGGGGTGCATCAAGTCTCTATGGCAGAGCCCCGGACCGAACGGGTCGGGGCGGGGCTGCGCGCAGCGCCAAGCAGGGCATCGATGTCCAGGGCTGCGGACAGGCTGTCGGCCAGCTCATCGAGAGCCGTCTCGACGCTGACCTCATAGTCCAGGGTTGAGGCGGTATGGCTGCGGATACGCTCCAGCCAGGCGCGCCGGTAGCCGTCGTTGGCGAACAGGCCGTGCAGGTAGGTGCCTTCGAGCCGCCCGTCCTGGCTGCGCGCGCCGTCGGCGCCGGTCTCAAGCTGAAACAGCGGCCGCTCCAAGGCTGACCCCCGGGATTGGCCCATGTGGATCTCGTAGCCGGCAACCGGGGTGTCGGTCAGCACGCAGCGTCCCCGGGCCGGGCGGACGGTTTTCTCCTCAATCATCGTGGTCTCCAGCTCGAACAGGCCCAGCCCGTCCACCGAACCGCCCGGGCCGTCCACCCCGGCCGGATCGTGGACGCGGCGGCCCAACATCTGGAATCCGCCGCACAGCCCCAGCACCCGGCCGCCGCTTCTGACGTGGGCCATGATGTCATGGTCCCAGCCCTGGGCGCGTAAAAAGGCCAGATCGCCGATGGTCGATTTGGTGCCGAACAGGATCACCACGTCCACGTCGCGCGGAATCGGTCGGCCGGGCGGCACAAAGCTGAAATCGACCTGCGGCTCCAGGCGCAACGGGTCGGCGTCGTCAAAGTTGGCGATGCGGGACAGCAGCGGGGCGGCAATCCGAACCCGTCCGGGCTGCGTCGGGTAGAGCTGGGGCAGCGGCACGGCGTCTTCAGCCGGCAGACGCGAGGCGGCCGCAGTCCAGGGGATGAGGCCAAAGCACGGCCAGCCGGTACGCTGCTCAATGACCGCAATGCCGGCCTCGAACAGGCTCGGTTCGCCCCGAAACTTGTTGACCGCAAAGCCGACGATCAGGGCGCTGTCCGCCGGGTCGAGCACGGCCTGGGTACCGACCAGAGCCGCGATAACGCCCCCGCGATCAATGTCGCCGACCAGACACACCGGGGCCTCGACGTGCCGGGCGAAGCCCATGTTGGCAATATCGCCAGCCCGCAGGTTGACCTCCGCCGGGCTGCCCGCCCCCTCGACGATGACCAGCTCGTGCGCCGCGACGAGCCGGCCGAAGCTGTCCATGACGGCGCCCATCAGGCGCTGGCGGCCGGCCGGGTAGTCTGCGGCGTCCAGGCTGCCGACCGGCCGGCCGTGGACCACGATCTGTGCGCCCCGGTCGGTGTGCGGTTTCAGCAGCACCGGATTAAAATCGGTGTGCGGCGCCAGCCCGGCCGCCCGCGCCTGTACGGCCTGAGCCCGCCCAATCTCTCCGCCGTCGGCACACGCGGCCGCGTTATTAGACATGTTCTGGGGTTTGAAGGGCGCAACGCGCAGCCCCCGCCGCCTGGCGATGCGACACAGACCGGCGACGATAACGGACTTGCCGACATCGGAGCCGGTCCCCTGGATCATGATGACCTGCGCACTCATCCCGGCTGTGTCTATCACAGCCTCCGCCTCCCGTCCGCCCCCGCCTGGGGCGACGCTCAGGTGTTGACTGTCGAGATCATCCGTGGGGTGCATGGGCGGCGGGTGACGAACGACGAAACGCAAGGCTAGGGCAGGTGGGTGCGGACAAAGGTCTGCACGGCCGAGAAGTCGCTCTCAACCACGGCCCGGTCGGGCAGGCCCTCGATGTCGGTGCGCCGGTCGAGATAGGCGACCAGAGGCCGGCCGTAGTGCAGGGCCAGATCGACCTCACTCGCTGTTCCAGCCCCGCCGGGCAGGGCGATCACCGCGTTGGCGCTCAGGATATTGATATGGTTGCGTGACAGCGGCGCGGTGCCGCGTTCGCCGCTCAGCGGCAGGTGGGTGTAAATCGGAATCTCAACCCAGGGGTTGGGGTAGCCCGCTTTTGGTCCGGCCAGCGGGTCATCTGTTGCGCTGGGAATGATGCCGATGACCAGCCCCCGGCGTCCGACGGTCTCGGCAAACGCCTGGCTGACGGCGGCCATTACTCCGCGGCCGCCGCCGGTCAGCAGGTGTACGCCGGCCCGGGCCAGCCACGAGCCGACCCGCCGGGCGCGCACGGCGTGCGGCTGGCTGCCGGAACCCATGACGCCGACAATCGGCAGGCGGGTGACCACACGGCACCTAGCGGGGGGTGTGGCCGTGTTCGGCCAGCCGCTCGCGTACCCGCACGATGCGCTCCGCACCCCAGAACAGCTCGCCGTTGACCACATAGCTGGGCACGCCGAACACGCCGTCGGCCTCGGCTGCGGCCATGACTTGGTCGTGTTCCTGGCGTCCCTGGCCGTGCAGATAGTCGAGAAATCCTGCGGCATCGAGGCCGACCTCGGTCAGCACCCGGCCGATGAGTTCCGGGTTTTCGATGTCGAGTTCGCGCCGCCAGAAGCGTTCATACACCGCATCATGATAGGCCCGGAAGTCGTCCCGGTGTTTGGCGTACAGCATGCCGATGTGGGCGATAGAACTATCGAAGATTTTCTGTGGGCCGCGAATCACCAGGCCGCGTCGGTTGGCCTCGCGCCGACAGTCCATATAGCTGTACTTGACCCGTCGCCACTGGTGGGCGTTGCGGTTTTCGCTCAGGACTGTCCCGTCGGCGCCGACCTCGGCCGAACCCAGAAAGCTGGGGATGTGGAGGGTCAGCGGCAGCCAGTCGACCGTCACGTCAAAATCCCGGGCGAGCTGATACGTCTCGGCCTGGGCCAGGTAGGCGTAGGGGCTTTTGTAATCAAAATAGTGGGTGATCTTTTCCAGGGCCACGGGTCTTCCTCCGTTCTGCGCTTAACCGGCGAACAGGGTGTAGCTCACGCCGGTGAAATGGGTCAGCTCCTGCGGCAGCAGCAGACGCCGGTCAGGGGCAAACACCCGTCGAGCGATTTCCAGGTTGATGGGGGGAATCTGGTCCAGGGCTTCGATTTCGGCGAGCGTCAGATAAGCCGCCCGGTCGACCTCGTCGTTGTCGGGCTGCGGCTCGCCGCTGACCGGATGCAGCAGCAGCACGATGTAGATGCTGTTGCCGCTGTCCGGGTCGTAGCGGTTGCGCAGACCCAGCACGCCCTCGACCGCAGCCACTACCCCGGCCTCTTCCCGGACCTCTCGGATCACCGCCTGTTCGATGGTTTCGTCGGGTTCGACAAAGCCGCCCGGCACCTGCCAGTTGCCGCGCCCGCGGCGCGAGGCTCGACGGACGAGCAGCAGGCGGTTGTTCCAGGCCACCGCGCCGCCGACGCCGAGGTTATAGCCGGTGTTGTATCGCTCGGGGAGTGCCATACGCGTGAGGCGCCAGCTTGTCACTTGCCGGCCGGCTTTGCAAGTTGAGACGCGGTCAGGATTGACACCGGCGCGCGTCTCGGACCATAGCCGTGTAGGTCGGGTGAGCCGTAGGCGTAACCCGACAGCCCGTCCGTGTCGGATTACGCTTCGCTAATCCGACCTACTACAGCCTAACGTAAAACGCGCTGAGCCCAAGCCGAGACGCGGTCAGGATTGACACCGGCGCGCGTCTCGGACCATAGTGAGCAGCGCTGAGAAACAGGAGAACAGGCATGCAGAACAACGCGGTGTATCTGGAAACCCGGGGCGAAATAGCCAGCCTGGTGCTGAACCGCCCGGACAAGCTGAACGCGCTCAACTCCGAGGTCCTGGAGCGCATCAAGGCCGCCACGGCCGAGGTGGCCGACAATCCCGAGATCAAGGTCATGATCGTGCGCGGAGCCACGGCCAAGGTGTTCTCGTCCGGGGCGGATATCAGCGAGTTCCCCAAGGTTCACGCCACGCCCGAGTCGCGCGAGCGATTTAACGATCTGTTCCGCTCGACCCTGGACGGCATCACCGGGCTGGAGAAACCGGTCATTGCCATGATCGCCGGCTATTGCTTTGGCGGGGGCTGCGCCCTGGCCCTGGCCTGCGACGTGCGCTACGCCGACCACACCGCCCGGTTCTGCATTCCGCCGGCCAGGCTCGGCGTGGCCTACACCCTGCACGAAACCAAACGCCTGGTCGATCTGGTCGGCCCGTCAAAAGCCAAGGAAATGCTGATGGGGGCCAAGGTGCTGAACGCCGAAGAGGCCCTGACCTGGGGTCTGGCCACCCGGCTGTTTGACCCCGAGACCCTGGCCGACGAGACCTGGGCCTTTGCCCACGAGCTGTGTCGTCTGTCGCAGTTCACGATTCGGGCGGTCAAGACGACCGTCCGGGAAATCGTCGCCGGCGCCCAGGACGACACGCCGGCGAGCCGGGCGCTGCGCGCCCAGACGTTTGAGAACCCGGACTATTTCGAGGGCCGGGACGCCTTTCTGCAGAAGCGCAAACCCCAGTTCCGGTATCGCTGAAACCCCGTGTTCTACAGCGCCTTGACCTGGGCGTAGTCGCCGACCGGGATGCCAAACGCCTCGGCCTGGTGAATCAGGTCCAGGGCGTTTCGGACGTGGGCGTAGTCAATCATCATGCCGTCATAGGTCACGGCCGCCCGGCCGGCCTGCTCGGCCTCGGCCATGGCCTGTAAGATGCCCTTGTTCCACTCGATCTCCTCAGCCGACGGGGCAAACACCTCGTTGGCCAGCGGCACGGCCGACGGGTGGATCAGCAGGGCGCCGCGGAACCCGATTTCCCGGGCGCGCCTGAGCTGCGCCTTGACCAGCTCGGTATCGCCGACCTCCAGCGAGCCGACGCCGAGCGGGTACTCAAAACCGGCCGCCCGACACGCCAGCAGGACGTGCGAGCCCATGTACAGGCTCTCCAGCCCCTCACGGGTCCACTGGAAACCGACCGCCTTGGTGACATCGCCCGAGCGCTGGCCAACGCCGCCGATCACGGCTCCGACGCGGGGACAGGCCGAGGCCAGCTCGTAGGCGTTCATAATCCCTTTGGCCGTCTCCGGGATGGCCATGATTTCGACCGTGCCGAGGTCCAGGCCGGCCTTGCGCTCGAACAGCTCGATCCAGGCGTCGATTTTGCGGATCTCGTCTGCGTTTTCGAGCTTGGGAATGGCAATGCCGTCGAGCCCGGCGGTGACAATGGCTTCCACGTCCTCGCCCGTCAGACCGGTATCCAGCCCGTTGACCCGGACAAAGACGCCGACCGCGTTGTCCCGCAGGCGCTCAATGCCGGCCCGCACAATCGGACGCGCCTGGATCTTTTCGGCAATCGGTACGGCGTCTTCGAGATCAATGATCAGCGCGTCCGGCCCGTATTTAGGCGCCTTGTCAATCCAGTCCGGGCGATTGCCGGGAACAAACAGAACCGAGCGGTACAGTTTCATGGGCGTTCTCCTCCGTAGACGTGTAGAGATGTGATGGCTGCCAGCATTGGCCGATTCTTCGTTCAGGTCAAGAATCCCGGCTCTCAGGCAGCGCGGTCGGGGTGCGGCTCGGCCCGAAAATAGTCCACAATCGCCCGGCTGAACGCCGCAATCGTATACTCCTGGGGCTGGATGCTGACGCGCAGTCCATAGCTGCGGGCCGTCTCGGCCGTGATCGGCCCGATGCAGCCGAGCGCCGTCGTGCCGAGCAGGGCCGGAATATCCTGGTCAGCAATCTGGTCGGCGTCTTGGTCGGCATCCTGGTCAGCAGTCTGGTCAGCATCCTGGTCGGCAAAGGCGGCCATGAAATTGTGGACCGTGCTGGAGCTGGTGAAGGTGATCAGATCGATCTGACCGGCTCGCAGCAGGCGGCGCAGCTCTGCGGTCCGGGTGGTGGGACGAACGGTCTGGTACACCCCGATCTCATTGACCTCGGCGCCGGCGGCGCGCAGGGCTTCGGGCAGGATGTCCCGCGCCTGGGTCGCCCGCGGCAGGAGAATCCGCTGGCCGGCGACCTCCCCGAGTACGGGCAGCAGGGCTTCGGCGCGGTACTCCGTCGGCACGGCTTCGACCCGCAGGTGGCGGGCTTCCAGGGCGCGGGCCGTCTCCGGGCCGATCGCCGCCAGGCGCACCCCGGCCAGACTGCGGATGTCGAGTCGGCGCTCGGCCAGGCGCTCAAAGATGTAGAGCACGCCGTTGACGCTGGTAAAAACCGCCCAGTCATAGCTCGGCAGCGCGTCCAGGGCCGCGTCCAGCCGGTCGGAGGCGGCGACCGGCACGGTTTCAATCGTTGGAAACTGGACCACGGCCGCGCCGTGCTGTTCGAGCCGCTCGACAAAGCCGCCGGCCTGCCGACGCGGTCGGGTGACCACGATACGCCGACCGAACAGCGGCTTGGTCTCAAACCAGCGCAGCTGTTGGCGCAGCTCGACCACCCGGCCGACAACCGCCACCGCCGGCGGCTCAAACCCCCGCTGCTCAACCAGATCGGCAATCGTCTCGACCGTGCCGACCAACACGTCCTGATCGGGCCGCGTGCCCCACCGAACCAGGGCCACCGGCGTGTGGCCGGACAGCCCGTGGCGCACCAAACGCTGCATATTGTTGCGCAGCTGACGGGTGCCCATGAGGAACACCAGGGTGCCGCCTACCCCGGCCAGGGTGGCCCAGTTGAGGTGCGGGGCGGTGTCCCAGACTTCTTTATGGCCGGTCACAATCGCCACCGCAGACGCGTGGTCACGGTGGGTGAGTGGAATCCCGGCATAGGCCGGAACCGCCAGGGCCGAAGTGACGCCCGGCACAATCTCAAACGCAAGACCGGCCTCGACCAGTTCCTGGGCTTCTTCGCCGCCCCGCCCGAACAGAAACGGGTCGCCGCCCTTGAGCCGGACGACGGTCTGGCCCTGGCGAGCGCGATCCACAATCAGCCGGTTGATATCGGCCTGGCTCATGCTCGGGCTGCCGCTGCGCTTGCCGGCGTAGATCAGCTCGGCCTGGGGACGGGCGTGGGCCAGGATGCGCTGATCGACCAGATAGTCGTACACCACGACATCGGCCTGTTCGAGACAGCGCTTGGCCTTGAGGGTCAGCAGCCCCGGGTCGCCGGGACCCGCGCCAACAAGATACACCGGCATACGGCTCAGACCTCTGTCGCTTCCAGGCCGGCCAGGATCTCCCGGCCGCCCCGGTCCAGCAGCAGGGCGGCCGTCTCGGTCCCGATCTGGCCGGCCGTTTCGGTCGGACCGCTACGCTCGTGGCGCAGCAGGCGTTTGCCGTCCGGGCTGGCAACCAGGGCGGCCAGGCGCAGGCTGCCGTTGGCGATTGTGGCCCTGGCCGCCAGGGGCGTGCGGCAGCTGCCGCCCATGCCGCTCAGAAAGGCGCGCTCGGCCTCGACCGCCCAGGCGGTTTCGGGGTGGTGCAGGGGGGCGAGCAGGGCGGCGACCTCGTCGCCAGTCCGAATTTCAATCCCCAGCGCACCCTGGCCGATGGCCGGCAGAAATTCCTCGGCGTCGAGCGGAACGCCGTTCTTCAGACTCAGGCTCAGCCGTTTGAGCCCGGCCGCAGCCAGAATGGTGGCGTCCACCCGGCCTTCGAGCTGGCGGCGCAGACGGGTTTCCACATTGCCCCGCAGGACTTCGATCCGCAGGTCGGGGCGCAGGTGCAGGAGCAGGGCCTGACGGCGCAGGCTGCTGGTGCCGACGCGGGTGGCCTCGGGCAGGTCGGCCAGCGACGAGCCGCCAGCCGAGATGAGTACGTCGCGGGGATCTTCGCGTTCGGGGATGGTGCTCAGGCGGAGTCCGGGCGGCAGCTCGGCCGGCAGGTCTTTCACCGAGTGGACGGCCAGATCGACTGTGCCGGCCAGCAGCGCCTGCTCGATTTCTTTGACAAACAAGCCCTTGCCGCCAATCCGGGCCAGCGAGACGTGCTGGATTCTGTCTCCCGAGGTGCTTATCGGCACGAGTTCGACCCGCAAATCCGGCCAGTGGGCTTCGAGCCGCTTTTTGACCCAGCCGGCCTGCCAGACGGCCAGGGTACTGCCACGGGTGCCAATCCGAACGGTGCGTTTCATGGACTCAGTCCTGTTGAATCAGTTTTGTTGGGTCAGTCCTGGTCGTCATCCAAGCCGAACATCTGCCGCACTGCGGTTACACTGGTCGCACCGTCCTCGGCGTTCCCGTTCCGGGTGCGGTGTTTCAGATAGCCGATTGGCGGGTGGAGCAGTTTGTTCATCAAGGACGCACTCAGCCCCTCAATTGCCCGGCGCGTTTCGGGCGAGCAGTCTTTGAGCCCGGCCAGGGTTTTTTCGACCTCGCGCTGGCGCACGGCCTCGGCTTTCTGGCGCAGGGCGACAATGGTTGGACTGATGTCTCGACTGGCGTACCACTGCCAGAAGGCCTCGACTTCCTGACTGACAATGGCCTCGGCTTTGCGCGCCTCAAGCGCTCGCTCGCCCTGATGGTCGGCGACGATCTGTTCGAGGTCGTCAATATCGTACACAAACACATTCTCAAGGTCGTTGAGGCGGGGGTCGAAATTGCGCGGCACGCCGAGGTCAATCAGAAACATGGGCCGCCGTTTGCGCTCCTGCAGGGCTTCGTGAACACGCTCCGGGGTGAGGTGATAGGCGCTGCCCCCGGCCGAGCCAATCACCACATCGGCCAGGTGCAGCTGCCGGGGGAATTGCTCGAACGGCACGACGGTCCCGGCGCAGGTACTGGCCAGCTCGACCGCCCGCTGGAAGGTCCGGTTGGTGATGAGCAGGGTACCGATGGCCCTGGCCCGAAGCTGGCGGATGGCCTGCTGGCTCATCTCTCCCACGCCAATGACCATGGCGGTCTTGTCGGTCAGCTGGTCAAAAATCCGACACGCCAGCTCGACCGCCACCGAGCTGACCGAGACGGGTTTGGCCGCAATGGCGGTTTCGCTCCGCACCCGCTTGGCGACCGAGAAGGCCTTGTGGAACCAGCGGTGGAGCACCGTTCCCAGCGTGCCGAGCGAGGCCGAGGCGGTATACGCGTCTTTGATCTGTCCCAGGATCTGGGGTTCGCCCACGACCAGGGAATCGAGGCTGGAGGCGACGCGGAACACGTGTCTGACCGCCTGTCTGTCGGTATGGGTGTACAGGTGGGCTTCAAACAGCTGGAGCGGCAGGCCCTGCTCCTGGGCCAGAAAGGTTTTGATGTGGCGGCTGGCCTGTGGCGGATCGTGAGCCCAGGCCACGACTTCGACCCGGTTGCAGGTCGAGATGATCGCGCCTTCCTGGATGCCGGGCGCCTCGACCAGGCGGGGCAGGGCGTGGTGCAGCATGCCGTCGCTGAAGGCCAGCTTCTCGCGCACCTCGACCGGCGTCGTATGGTGGTTGAGGCCAACGATCATCAGGCTGGGGTCCGGCTTAGCCAAATTCGCCTCCATGCCGACCCGGCAAGAACCGCACGCCCAGGAACGAGACCGCGAGCACGGCAAAACACACGATGGTCAGGGTCGCGGCGCGGCGTCCGCGCCAGCCGACGCTGCGATAGTGGAGCAGGAAGGCGTACAGGATCCAGCTGACCAGAGACAGGACCGGCCGCGGCTCCCAGATCCAAAAATGGCCCCAAGCGTGGCGAGCCCACACCGCGCCGCTGACAATGCCCAGGGTCAGCAGCGGGAAGCCCCACGACAGGGAGCGATAGTTCAGCTTGTCGAGGGTCTCCAGCGAGGGCAGGTGGCGCAGCACCCCGCCGATTTTTTTGCCCTTGAGCCGTTTTTCCTGAAACACATAGATCAGGCTGGCGAAGAAGGCGACGCAGAACACGGCGTTGCCCAAAAAGGCGAGCGTCACGTGGACCGGCAGCCAACCGCTCTGCAGGGCCGGCGGCAGGGCCCGCGCCTGGGTATACAAGACAAACACGCCTAAGGTCAGGATGAAGCCAATCGGACTGACCACCGCCCCCAACACGGTCAGGGACGAGCGCCACTGGACCAGCAGGAACAGGCCGCTGGTCATCCAGGTGAGGAAGGACACCGCCTCATACGGGTTGGTGACCGCAATGTAGCCGACCGACAGCGAACGGACCATAATCGCCCCGCCGTGGGCGGCGCAGGCGACCAGCAGCAGGCCGGGCGCGAGGCGGCCAAAGAGCTGCTGGGGCGACACCAGGGCGAGCAGAAAACCCACCGTGCTCAGCAGATAGAAGACGAGGGCCGATGTCAGCAGGACAATTTCCACCGGTCATACCTGAAAGTCGAGGTGCTCCAGACTGTAGGCTTCTCCCAGGGTTGCGCGCAGCAGGCCGTCGAGCTTATCAATTTTCCGGTCGCGGAGATAGTCGAGCAGGGGAGAATTGACGAGGCGGTGAAAACGGTGCTGGCGTTCCTGGCTTGACAGCCGCTCTCGGGTCACCCGCTCTCGGATACGAGCCAGCAGTTGGAGTGCCTGGGCGTACTCGGGACCAAAGTCTGCCGACAGCTGGCGGCGGATTTTTTGGGCCATGGCCGGGCTTGTCCCGCTGGTGGACACGGCGATTCTCAGGTCGCCCTGGGAGACGACGGCCGGGACGATGAATGAACACACGGCCGGGCGATCGGCGACGTTCAGCAACACACCTGCGGCGTCCGCCTCCACAGCCAGACGCTGGTGCAAATCCTGGTCTGAGGTGGCCGCAAACACCAGACGAAAGCCGCGCAGATCACCGCTCTGGTAGGCGCGCCGCAATGTCCTGATCCGCAGTGCGGCGGCCCAGGCTTCGAGCTGCCGGGTCAGCCTCGGGCTGATCACGCTGACCCGGGCCTGGGCGTCGAGCAGAGACGCCACTTTCCGCTCGGCGACGCTTCCGCCCCCGATGACGAGGCATGGCTGGCCGCTCAGGTCGATAAAGATTGGATAATAGCCCATAGCGTTCGTGGTCGGCCCAAAGGCTCGACCACTCTGGAACGCTAGCACAGCCGAAAAAGCAGAGGAATGCCCTGCGCGCCCCAGCTTGGAACGCTGCCGGTCAATAGCTCAGGGGGATGTATAAGGTCTGGCCGATCCGCAGCCGACGGGGGTTCTTCACCCCGTTGAGGCGCCTGAGCACGCCCGCAGTCGTCCCGTAGCGCTTGGCAATCGTGTCCAGGGTCTGGCCGCGCTGGACTGTATGGGTCGCGTAGCTGCCGGGCAGGCGCAGCTGCTGGCCGGGACGAATGAAGTTCACCCGCTCGATGCCGTTGAGTTTCTTGAGGGTGGCAACGGTGGTCTGATAGCGCTGGGCGATCGTGCCCAGGGTTTGACCGTGCTGGACCGTATGGGCGTAGTCTGAATGGCTGGCTTGCGGGTGGGCGGTGTGGGACGGAGCTGCGGCGACGGGCGCTTGGGCCATGACAGTCGGTGTCTGAGGGGCGGCTTCAGGTGGCGTGGGTTGGGACGGAGCTGCGGCGGTGGGCGCCTGGGCGATGGCGGTCGGCGCCTGGGACTGGGGCAGGCGCAGGCGCTGGCCGACCCGGATGAAATTGACATTCGGGATATGGTTCAGCTCTTGCAGGGCCTTGACGCTGGTCCGGTAGCGTCGGGCGATGATGTCCAGGGTCTGGCCGGGCTGCACGGTATGCGAGTTGATATCCAGGGCCGCATACTGGCGGCGGAAATGGTCGGCCGTGCCATCCGGCAGACGCAGCCGGTAGCCGCTGGGGATGAAGCGCCTGCCCCGACGGATAGATCTGCCCAGGGCGGGGTTGAACTCAATCAGCCGCTCGGTTGAAATGTTGGCGCAGCGGGCCGCAACGCCCAGCGACAGATAGCCGTCCAGGGCGACCTCGTCGTAGCGAAACGGGGCGTCGCGCTTGATCTCGCCAAAGTAGGCGGTCGCGTTTTTCTCGACTTCGAGGGCGGCCAGGAATTCGGGATAAAAGTTGCGCGAGGCAAAACCGAAGCGGCGGCTCTTGTAGGAACGGATAATGCGGGCAATATCGGTGGTGCCGAGCTTTCTGACGGCTCTGGCCATGCCGGCTTGACCGTGGTTGTAGGCGGTAATGGCCAGCGGCCAGGTGCCGAGTCTGTCGTAGTTGGCTTTGAGCAGCTTGGCCGCCGCCCGGGCGGCCAGGATCGGGTCGCGCCGCTCGTCAATCAGCCCATCAACCCGCATGAACAGCCGCCCGGTCGAGCGGATGAACTGCCACACCCCGGCCGCGCCGGCTTTTGAGTAGGCGTTGATATTGAACGTGGATTCGACCAGCGGCAGACGGGTCAACCCAACCGGCAGACCAGCCTGGCGGAAAATCGCCTCCATCTCGTCCAGATAGCGCCCCGAAATCTGAATCCCCTGCCGGAACTTTTCGCCGATCCCGGTCTGTGACCGAACCCGGTCCTCGGCTGCGGCGCGGAGAAACTTCCTGGAGCCGGGGATGTCGCTGAACAGCCGCTTGATCCGACGTTCTTCGGCCGTCAGCCGGGTGGCCTTGTTCGCGCGGTGCAGCTTGCGCAGGGTCGCCCGAATGTGTCTGATCTCGCGCTCGACGCGCTGTTTTCTCAGCCGGGCGAGGGTGCGCGGCCGGTCCGCATGCGTCTCATACAAGGACCGCAAATCCAGCTCCTTGTAGATCGTCATGTGAACGCGGTCGTGCAGAATGACCGTCTGTCTCGAGGTGGTGAATACCCGTTGCCAGAACTCGACCTGTGGCCGGAGGGCCGACGGGTAGGGAAAGGGGTGAAAACTGGCCGTCTGCTCGGCCCGGAGTCCACCGGGCGGCAGGACGAGCACGATTCCGAGCAGGGTTCCGATCAAGACCCGCAAGATGTTCAGCGACCGCATGACTCCTCCTCCATGCCTCTCCACAACGTCCACTCGGCCACACAGTATGGCTGGACTTAGCGCAACCCTAACTCCTCCAACGGTCCCCGGTCGGAGACCGGAGCCGGGGAGACACCCGACTGCAGGGCGACCGAGCCCGGCGTGCGTTGGTATGAATCGGGCAGGTCGATTTCTTTGGCGTACTCCCGCAGCTCGGGCATGACCTCATTGGCGATCAGCCGCATGCTGGTCAGCCGATCCTCGTTGCTGACCGTGCCCTGGACATTAAAGAACACGAACACGCCCGGTCGCAGAATCTGCAACAGCAGTTTCAGCTTGGGGATGACGGTCTTGGGCGAGCCGATAATCAGCTGATGGTTGTTCTGGACCTTCTGGTAGCCGGACAAGAGCTTTTTGCGGACCACGTCGTAGTCGGCCTCCGGCCGCAGTTCGCCGTCTTTGGACTCGCGCAGCTTGTCGGGGCTGACGCCCAGCCAGCTGCCGCCCGGATGGCGGGCCAGCATTTTGATCGCGCCCTTGGAGTTATAGCCCGGCGGCAGGGTGTGCTCGGGCCGGGAAAAGGCGTTTTGCCCCCCGCCATACACGAAATTTCTGCCCAGCTCCTGGGCTTTTTCGTCCGTTTCGGCCACGAAGCTCGGAATCAGATAGCCGAAGTTCTCCGGACCGGCCTGGTAGCCGAGTTTGGCCGCCTCGTCGGCATACATATCCCACAGGTCGCAGGTCGGACCGAGCGCGGTGCCGAGACCGATATACGGGTAGCGGTGCTGGGCGCACCAGCGCACCGTCTCCGGACTCAGGACGCCCGGAATCCACATCTGGGGGTAGGGTTTCTGGTAGGGCAGGGCCCACGGGTTGACGTGACGGTAGTGGAAGTGCTTGCCCTCGTAGCGCCACGGGCCGGGCTTGGTCCAGGCCTGGACGATAAAGTCGTGAGCCTCATTGAACATTTCGCGGTTGTAGGCCGGGTTGGCATTGTTGAAGAACTGTTCGCTGCCCGCCCCGCGCACCCAGCCGGTTACCAGCCGGCCGCGCGAGATGAGGTCGATCTCGGCCAGCTCCTCGGCCATGCGCAGCGGGTGTTTGATGACCGGCAGGGGGTTGCCGATGAGGACGATTTTGACCTTGCTGGTGATGCGGGCCAGGATGGACGCCTCGACGTTCATCACGCTGCCCATGCAGAACGGGTTGCCGTGGTGTTCGTTGAGAGCCACCGCGTCAAAGCCCAGTTCCTCGGCGTAGCAGTATTCGTCCAGGAAATAGTTGTAGTCGTCGGCCGCCTTGTGATGATCGAAGTGCCGGTTCGACAGGGCGAAAAAGGCCTTGTTTTTCAGAACCTCGTCCTCGTCGACCCAGCGGTACGGCCGTTCGGTGAAATAGGCGAGTTTCATGGCGTCCTCTTGCGAGTCTACGAGGCCAGGTAGTCTTTGACGATCCGAATAAACTCGGCCGAATTCTCGATCTCCGGTCGGTGGCCCACCCCCTCGATGGTGGCAACCTGGGCGTGGTCAATGACTTTTTTGTACGAATCAATACAGCCCTTGGGGACGATGGCGTCGGCACCGCCCCGGACCAGCAGGGCCGACAAGCCTGTGGCGCCTTCCAGCAGATGGGGCAGGCTGGGGTTGTGCATATACGGCTCCCAGCCGATCCGGGCGGCTTCCGCCCGGGCGTCCTCAAACGCCTCAAACTGGTCCGGGGTCATCTCGCCACCGTAGATGTCGCCGAACTCGGGCGTGTTGATATCGGCAACCGTCGCCCGCATATGGGTGCGGATGGTCAGCGGGAAGATATCGGTGATCTCGCCCTCTTCGGGCCTGATGCCCATGGGCGCGACCAGGACCAGCCGCTCGAACATGGCGGGGTCGGCTGCGGCCATCTCGGCGGCCGCATAGCCGCCTGCGGAAAAGGCAATGGCATCAATCGGACCCAGGTTCATTTCCCGGATCATGCGGGCGTAGAAACCGCCCAGGTCGCGGTAGGTGCGGATCCAGTCCACGCGGGGGGTCTTGCCGTAGCCCGGTTGGAGGGGAATCAAAAATTCGTGCTCCTCGGCCAGGGCTTCGTTCCATGTGACCCAGCCGGGAAAGCCAAGCTCATCGTGGAGCATAAAAAGAGGTTTGCCGGAGCCACCTCTGACGAGAGCAACGTCGGTGCCGCCGACATTGACCGTTGTTTCGGTCCAGTTTGCCAATGATCTCTCCTCCTTCTCTCTCTCTCTCTCTCTCTCTAGCGCCTTTTTGAGTAGCAAATGGCCCTGTGTGCTGTCAATCGCCTGGCCGACCGCCACGTATCTTCTCTCCTGGCCGGAAGTCGGCTATAGGAAGAGGCCATGCAGCAGCCGTTTTCCCGCTTTGCGGTCGTGCGGCCGGCCGTCCGCCGCATGCACGGCTATGTGCCCGGCGAGCAGCCCCGCGAGTTGGACCGCTACATCAAGATCAATTCCAACGAGAACCCCTATCCGCCCTCGCCCCAGGTTGTGCGCGCCCTGCAACAGGCGGTCGGTGACGATTCCTCCCGCGCTGCCCCCGGCCAACAGCTGCGCATCTATCCGAGTCCCAGCGCCGAAGACGTGCGGCGCAAGGCGGCCGAGGTGTACGGTCTGGAGCCGGATCAGGTCCTGGTCGGCAACGGCTCGGACGACCTGTTGACCATGCTGATGCGCACCTGTATCGACCCGGGCGACCGGGTCGCCTATCCGGTCCCGACCTATAGCCTGTACGATATTCTGGTGGCCATGCAGGACGGCCGGGCCGTGCATGTGCCCTGGCCCGAGGATTTTTCCTTGCCGCTCCAGGCCCTGGTCGAGAGCCGGGCCAAGCTCGTCTTTGTTGCCAACCCGAACGCGCCGTTCGGCAATTTCACGCCGGTCGAGCAACTCGCAGAGCTGGCCCGACAGACCCCGGGACTGCTCGTGGTTGACGAGGCGTATGTGGATTTTGCCCACCACACCGCCCTGCCGTTGCTGGCCCGTTATCCCCAGGTGGTGATTCTGCGTACCCTGTCCAAGTCGTTTTCTCTGGCCGGGCTGCGGATTGGCTTGGCCTTTGGCCACCCCGAGCTGCTCGGCGAGTTGATGAAGGTCAAGGATTCGTACAACATGAACCGCCTGAGCATGGTGGCGGCGGTGGCGGCGCTCGAAGACTACGGCTGGATGCGGGCCAATGCGGCCAGGATCCGAGCCACCCGCGCACGGCTGAGCGCGGCCCTCCACGACCTCGGCTATGACGTCTCCCCCTCGCAGGCGAATTTTGTGGTGGCCCGCCGACGCGGGGTCAGCCAGCAGCCCCTGTACGAGTGGCTGAAAGCGCGGCGGATTCTGGTCCGCTATTTTTCCGAACCCGAACTGAGCGACTGCGTGCGCATTTCGGTTGGCAGTGACGAGGAGATCGATCAGCTGCTGGCCGCCATGCGCCAGTTTCTGGCCCAGCCCAGACCCAGGGAGACAGCATGAGAATTTCACTCTTTCATCTACCCAGCTTTTTTCCCCAGCTGCACGACAGCGAGTACGAGTTCTACCAGAATATCCTGCTTGAGACCGATAAGGCCGAGGAGTACGGCTTTCATTCGGTGTGGTTCGCCGAGCACCATTTTTACCACTACGGCGGCCATATTCCGTCGGTGCCGGTCCTGGGCACGGCCGTGGCCCAGCGGACCACACACATCCGCATCGGCTCCGGCATCGCCCTGCTGACGCTGCAAGACCCGATTCGGATTGCCGAGGAGTTCGCCATGCTCGACTGCCTGTCGGGCGGGCGGCTGGAGTTTGGGATTGGCCGCGGCTTTCAACGGGGCGAGTTTGACGCCTTTGAGCGCGATATGGGCGATAGTCGGCGGCTGTTTGAGGAGGCCCACGATATCATCATGAAGGCCTGGACCGAGCCCCGGTTTTCCTACCGGGGCAAGTTCCGCACGGTCACCGATCTGCAAGTCCTGCCCAAACCGGTCCAGAAGCCGCCACCGGTGTATGTGGCGTGTATCTTCACCCCGGAGTCTTTTGAGTGGACCGGCCAGCAGGGCTATCACCTGATGGTCGTGCCCTACGCCGCCGCCAAGCCCGAAACCCTGATCGACAGAATCACGCTGTTTCGTGACACGCGCACCGCCCACGGCCATACCGACGCCGCCGAAGTCCTGGGCGTGTACCATTTCTACTGTGGCGAAACGCCCGAAAAAGCCAAGTCCGAGCCGCAGGCGGCGATGATGCGCTACCTCGAATCGGTCCAGGCGGCCAACCCCGAGTCGGCCTACTCCGAGCAGTACGCGGCCTATAAGAATCTGCGCAAAGGCTTCGAGGCCATGGATTACGAGAACTATCTGTATCCCCAGCGCGTGCTCTTTGGCGATCCTGAGCAGTGTATTGAGCGCATTCGGCAGATCAAAGCCTCGGGGATCACGAACGTGAGCCTGTTGGCCGACTTTGGCGGTCTGCCCCGGCAGCAGATCCTGGCCTCGCTGGACCGCTTCGGCAAGCACGTCCTGCCGCACATATGAGGAGGGCAGCATGAAAATCCAACACACAAAAGGCACCGTTCCCAAGCAGGCTCACGTCGCCATTCCCGAGGGGCTGTACGAAGAGGAGCACGGCCGGCAGGGATTCTTTGGCCCGGCCAGCCAGTTCTACCACACCCATCCGCCGACCGACTGGAAGCGGATTGAGGGGCCGCTGCGGCCGCGGGCGTTTCACGCCTACGACCTGGTGCCGACCGACCGCGACGACCCGCGTGGCGAACCGTGCCAGGTGTTGTACAACGACGACGTGAGCCTGTCCGTCTCGCAACGCTCGGAGCCGATGCCGCACTGCTTCCGCAATGGCGACGGCGACGAGGTGCATTTTATTCACAAGGGCCGAGGTGTGTTGCAGAGCGATTTTGGGCCGCTGGCGTATGTCGAGGGCGATTATCTGGTGATCCCCAAAGGCACGAGCTACCGCCTGGTGCCGGACAGCCGCGACAACTTCTCGCTGATCATCGAATCGCGCGGTCCGATCAGCTTCCCCGACCGGGCCGGCGTCGGCCATTACGCGCCGTTTGACTATGACGTGATCGAAGTGCCCGAGCCCGGGCCGGTGACCGAACAGCGCGACGAGTGGGAGCTGCGGGTCAAACGGCGCGGCGTGTACACGTCCATCTTTTATGATTTTTGTCCGCTCGACGTGGTGGGCTGGAAGGGCAGCCACTCGGTGTTCAAGCTGAACGTCAAGGACTTCCGGCCGCTGATGAGCGAGGGCGTGCATCTGCCGCCCAGCGCCCACGGGACGTTTGAGGCCGCGGGCTTCGTGATCTGTACCTTTGCCCCGCGTCCGCTTGAGGGCGACCCACGCGCCCTGCGGGTGCCCTGGTACCACCGCAATATCGACTACGACGAGGTGTTTTTCGTTCACAGCGGCGAGTTCACCCTGAGCCGTAAGAGCGGCACCACGCCCTACGGGGTGATTTCGCTCAATCCCCAGGGGCTCCACCACGGACCGCAGCCCGGGGTGTGGGAGAACAGCGTCAAGAACTGGAAAAAAGACGCCCGGCTGGAATTTGTCGCCATCAATCTGGATACCGAACAACCGCTCCAGATGACGTCGGCGGCCTACGAGGTCGAGATCGCCGGCTATGCCGACCTGTGGGCCAAGAAGTAGTTCGTGCTGAAGGATGCTATGGACCCGCTCTTTGATGCTGACGCCCCGCTGACCACCTACGAACAGGCCAGCCTCAGCTTGCAGCAAGCCGGCATTGCCACCCAACAGGCCGGCAACGACATCGCCCTCTGGGTCGGCGTCGGCCAAGCCGCCGTGGCCCTGACCGTCGGCTTGATCCAGGCCGGGGTGGTCGGCTGGGGCATTCGCTACATGACCCGGATAGGCGAGCGGCGCGAACAACAGCACGCCGACCGCCACGAGGAAACGATGTGGGCTTTAGAGCAGCAAGCCACGGCCAGCCGTGAGCAGCACGCGGCCACCATGCGGGCCCTGGAAGCGTTGATCGAGCGCACTGCGCCATCCCAACTGTGACACTGTGGCTGAGGAGGCCGACACGGGGCAGGTCCTGATTCAGCTTCCAGGAGTGGGCCGAGCGTAAGGCGGTGGCCTGTTGGAGCTGGAATGATTTTAATTTAGGAGTGCCAAGCCTGAGGCTTGCGCGCCGGATCAGAAGGAATACGACGCCCGTAGATAGTAGAAGCCGCCGTTGTAGCCGTACGGTGAGACGACCGGGTATTTCATGCCGTGGCGGCCGGCATACTTGTTTCTGGTCGGATAGGTGTCGAGCAGGTTCTGCGCGCCAAACGCCAGGGTCACGCCGCTCAGCGCGCCGCTGAAGAAGGTATATGACGCTTCCAGGTCGAGCAGGGCGCGGGCGTGGGCGTGGACGGGGCTGGTGGCTCTGAAGATCGGGAAATCCTTGAAATCGTCATGGTAGTGGAGCCGGCTGAGCAGCCGCCACGGTCCCCAGCGGTGGTCTGCGCTCAGCGTGAAGCGGAACTCCGGGGAGGTGTTCTCAATCTGGGCGGCCCGCAGATCATTGGTGATGCTGGGGTTACGCTTATCGACCTCGGTGGTGTTCCAGTTGCCGGCAAAGGTGAACAGGGTCGAGCCGGCCCGGCCGCCGAACCACTCCAGGGGGTAGGTCGCCACGACATCCAGCCCCTGGGTCGTGGTGCTGAAGTCGTTGTTGAAGTAGCTGACCTGGCCGCCCACAATGTCGATGCCGACGGCGGCCAGGGCGGCTCTGTCGGCCTCGGTGAGGAGGAAATTCTGGCTCAGCATGATCCGCCGGCGGACCTCCATGTTGTAGTAGTCGGCGGTGACGGACAGGGCGCCGAGCGTGATGACCGCGCCGACGCTGAAGCTGGTTGAGTGTTCGGGGCCGAGCGGCTTGCCGCCCTTCTGTTGGGCAATCGGGTCGTTGCCCGACAGCACGTAGGTCAGGTTCAGTTCGCCGGTTTCGGCGTTGAGGCTCGAGGTGATGTTCCGATAGTTGGCCTGCCCGACGGTTGGCGCCCGAAAGTTCGTTCCGATGGAACCGCGCAGCGCCAGCCTCTCCCCCAGCAGGGGGGGGGTCCAGCGGGCGGCCAGCTTGCCGTTGAGCGACTCACCGACGCCGGCATGGTGCTCAAACCGACCTGCGGCGGTGAGCAACACATCGGCCACGACATCGGCCTCCAGGTCGAGATAGGCGCCAAAACTGTCCCGGCTGGCCTCGGTCGCCTCTGCGGGCGAGGTGCCCGGGTGGCCGGAGACCGCGACCGCCAGGCCCTGCCGGGCCAGCGCCTCGTCACGGAAGTAGGAATTCGGCTCGCCGGTTCCGCTCTCAAAGGTTTCTTCCCGGTACTCCAGGCCAATGGCGACGTTCAGCGGAGAAGCGAGGAGGCCGAGGTCGAACGGCCGGGACAGGTCGAGGTTGAAGATCTTGTCCCGCTCCTCGTACCTGCGGGTTCGGTAGCGGGTCGGAATCGCGTCCCTGAAGCGGATCAGATTCGGATTGACGCTGTTCCTGAGGTGGGTGTCCATGCTGTTCTGACCGAAGCCGGCGCTCAGGTCGTAGCGCCAGCCGTCCAGCAAAAGAATAGAGGTGCTGCGCAGCTTCCCCCGCAGGCCGAAGACGAGGCTCCAGTCGTTGACCACGCCCCGGAACCGGGGGGTGAAGCCGCCTGGGAATGCCTGGGCCAGGGCGTAGCAGTTGTCCTGGCCCATCAGCGGGGCCAGGGCGGCCGGACCCTGCTCGACATAATCGCCAGCCGTGATCGTCGGGCAGTTGGCGGACCGCCCGTCCGCAGACAGGTCGGCGACCAGCAGTTCATCGCCCTGGGCGAACACGCCGGGAAAACTGGCCGGATTGCGCCAGTAGAAGGTGTCTTCAATCTCGCGCTCGGCGTAGTTGCCGAAGGCGTACAGCTGATGGTCGGTGCCGAGGTCGAGGCCGAGGTTGCCGAAGAATTTATAGTCGTAGGTCACGTCCGGCGCGCCCCAGGGTTGGGCTGCGGATCTGCGGATAAAGGCGTTGCCGTGCTCGATCATGCGCCGGGCGTCGTCGCGCTGCACGCTGCGGTTGGTCGAATCCGCATTGGTGAACTCGAAGCTGAAGTTGGCAAAGCCGGCCTCGGTCAGCGGCAGGCCGATGTTGGCCGCGACATTCAGCCGGTCGCCGTCGCCGTGGTAGTACTGGCCCAGGTTGGTCTCCAGGCTGCCGCCCTCGGGCGCGTCGCGCAGGACGAAGTTCAGCACCCCGGCCACCGCGTCGGAGCCATACTGGGCGCCGGCTCCGTCGCGCAGGACTTCCACCCGCTTGAGGGCGATGGACGGGATGGAGGCGATATCCGTCCCGTGTGAACCGCTGGCCAAGCCATAACTCCAGCGGGTAATCGCCGAGGAACGGTGGCGGCGTTTGCCGTTGACCAGCACCAGGGTCGAGTCCGGCGGCAGGCCGCGCAGCTTGGCTGGGCGGACCAGGGCGGCCTCGACACCGATGCCGTACTGAAAGACCTTGTAGGATGGGACGGTCGCCGACAGCAGGTCGTTCATGTCCGTGGTGCCGTAGGACTTGAGACTGTCGCCGTCAATCACGTCCACCGGCACGGGCGAATCCGCAGCCGAGCGGCCCGCCGCCCGGGAGCCAACCACCCGGATTTCTTCGAGGCCGACGATCCTGTCGGCTTGGACGGCCTGCTGCGCTCCGGCCGGGGCTGAGATCAGCAAAACCAGGAGTAACACTAGGAAACCGCACGGCCCGAACTTCCTCATACGCCTGCCTCGCCTGTTCACCGCGCCTGGTGGGTGAGTGCTAGAAAGAGTAAACGTGTCCTCTAATAGATATGAGCTGTCGATACGTTCACTCTTTGTTTCAGAATGCGTACGACGCCCTGAAGTAGTAGAAGCCGCCGTTGTAGCCATACGGCGAGGCGACCGGGTACTTCTGGCCGGCATCATACGCATCGCGATGCAGCCGTCCGACCTTGGTCGGATAGGTGTCGAGCAGGTTATCCGCACCGACCGCCACCGTCATCCCGAAGGCGAACGTGTACGACGCTTCCAGGTCGAGTAAGGCCCGAGCCTTGGGGCGGAGGGAGGGGCTGATGAAATAATCCTGGTACGGCTCGGTGAATTGGTCGTAGTAGTGCAGCCGGGCGAGGAGTCGCCACGGGCCCCAGGTGTGGTCCGCCATCAGCGAGAAGCGGAATTCCGGCTCGATCTCTTCAACCTGGACTTTGCGCACCGCATCGATGACCTGCGCGTCAATCGAATCCAGATTGAGTTTGGTGTCGTTCCAGTTGCCGGCGAAGGTCAACAGGGTCGTGCCAAAGCGGTCGCTGAACAGGTCCAGGGGGTAGGTTGCCACCATATCGATGCCCTGGGTGTAGGTCTCGAACGCGTTGGCAAAGAACTTGACGGTCGTCACGCCCCGATTGTCGACGCCCCGCGCCGCCAGGGCGGCGATATCGTGAGCGGTGATGCTCTGGGGGGCGGTCAGCCCAATCCGGTTTCTGACTTCTATGTTGTAGTAGTCCAGGGTGACGGACAGCTCGCCGAGGGTCAGTATCGTGCCGATGGAAAAGGAGAAGGAGGTCTCGGGCGTGAGCGGCTTGGCCCCCTTTTGTTGGGCAATCGGGTCGCTGGCCGGCAGCGTGGGCTGCTCGGTGAGGAGGCCGTGCTCGTCAAGGCCGAAGGTCGTATCCCGGTAGATGACCTGCCCCACGGTCGGAGCGCGAAAGCCGGTGCCCAGCGAGCCGCGCAGCGCCAGGTAGTCCGCGATCACGTCCCAGCGGCCGGCCAGCTTGCCGTCCAAAGACTCGCCGACGCCTTCATGGTGCTCGAAGCGGCCGGCGGCGGTGAGCAGGACGCTTTCAATGACATCGGCCTCCAGGTCGAGATACGCACCAAAGCTGTCCCGGTTGGCCTCCACGGCATTCTCCGGCCGAATGCCGGGATAGGCTTGGCCGCCGATGTCAAACCCCTGGGCCGCGAGACCATGCTCCTTGGCCTGCCCGTCGCATTCTCCCTGGTCGTCGATGCACCAGCCGTTTTTCTCGCCGGATTCGATCTCGTACTCTTCCTCGCGGTACTCCAGCCCGAAGGCCACGTTCAGCGGAGAGTAGAAGAGGCCGGTATCGAACCGCCGGGACAGGTCGAGGTTGAAGGTCTTGTCCCGCTCCTCGTAGGCGCGCCCAAAGTATTCCGTCGGCATCTCCTCTCTGAGGCGCAGGAGTTGCGGGTTGACGGTGTTCCAGATGAAGTAGGTCGTGCGGTGCTGGCCGAACACGGCGCTCATGTCGTAGTTCCAGCCGTCGAGCAGCAGGGAGGCGCTGCGCAGTGTCCCGCGCAGGCCGAAAGCGATACTCCAGTCTTCCACATTGCCGCGCATCCGGGGGGTGAAGCCGCCCGGCAGATTCTGGGCCAGCGCGTAGCAGTTCGGGTTGCCCTGCAACGCGGCCAGCGCGGCCGCGCCGTTTTGCGCAAACTCGCCGCGCGGGATGCTTGGACAGTTGCCGGAGCGTCCGTCGGGCGACAGGTCGGCGATCAGCACGTTCCCACTATCTTCATAGACCCCGCCTATCGAGGCCGGAGACCCATACTCGGCGGTTGGGGAGCGAAAATACCACGAGTCCAGGATCTCGCGTTCGGCCCAGTTGCCGAAGGCGTAGGCGTGGTGGTGGTCGCCGAGGTCGAGGCCGAGGTTGCCGAAGAATTTGTAATCGTACGGCACGTCGGCCGCGCCCCAGACCATCGCCGGGGATTTGACGGGCAGGCCCGCGCCTCTCAGTGCCTGCTCCGAGTCGAGCGCATAGCTGCGGTCGGTCGAGTCGGAGTTGACGAACTCGAAGCTGAAATTGGCGAAACCGGCGTCGGTCAGCGGCAGCCCGATGTTGGCCGCCGTGCTCACCGAGTCGCCGTCGCCCTGGTAGTATTGCCCCCAGCGCGCCTCGATTGAGCCGCCCTCGGGCGCGTCGCGCAGCACGAAGTTCATCACCCCGGCCACCGCGTCCGAGCCGTACTGGGCGCCTGCGCCGTCACGCAGCACCTCGACGCGTTTGAGGGCGATGGCCGGGATCGAACGAATGTCGGCGCCGTGCGCCCCCTGGGCCTGGCCGAAGGTGAAGATGCTGATCGCCGACGAGCGGTGGCGGCGTTTGCCGTTGATCAGCACCAGGGTCGAGTCCGGCGGCAGGCCGCGCAGCTTGGCCGGACGGACCAGGGTGTTGGCATCGCCGATGGCGTGTTGGGTGATATTGTAGGACGGAATGGTCGCGGCCAGCAGGTTGTTGAGATCCCGCACGCCGTAGTTGCGGAAGCTGTCGCCGTCGATGATATCGACCGGCACGGGCGAATCTGCGGCCGAGCGGCCAGGCATCCGGGAGCCGACGACTTGCAGCTCGTCGAGTCCGATGACCTCATCCTGCGGCTGCGTCTCCTGGGCTCCTGCCGGTGCAAAGCCTCCCACGAGCAGCAGGGCTCCCATCAGACCACCCAACCATCTCCCGAATTGTCTCATATCTCCTCCTTATTCCGCCCCGTCTGCGCGGGCCGGATGTCGCCTTGTCGGGAACGTGCCATTGATAAGCGTAACTTATGCAGATGGGCAGGAAAGAGCAAGTGAACCTGCTTGTCAAGGAGAGGCTTTCGGGTGATAGTGCCGGGCAAGACTTGCCGTGCCGCCTGTCTGTGTGTGAACCAAACACGAGGTGAACCATGTCCGCCGCATCCCCTGGTCCCAACCTGGACATCCGCTACGAACCCAATGAGCGTCCGCCGCATCTGCTGTCCCTTGGCCTCGGCTTTCAGTACGCCCTGCTGGTGCTGGCCGGGATCGTGCTGACCCCGGCGATTGTGATCCGGGCGGCCAGCCAGAGCGAGGTCTATATGTCCTGGGCGATCTTTGCGGCCCTGGTGATCTGTGGGCTGACGACCGCCCTGCAGGCCGCCCGGCTGTGGCGCATCGGCTCCGGTCACGTCCTCATCATGGGCACCTCCGGCACCTTCATTGCCGTGTGCATCGCGGCCCTGGTCGAGGGTGGGCCGGGGCTGCTGGCGACCCTCATCGTTGTCTCATCGCTGTTCCAGTTCGCGCTGTCGGCGCGGCTGGCCCTGCTGCGGCGGATCATCACGCCGGTCGTGTCGGGGACGGTGATCGCTCTGATCGCCGTCACCATCATGCCGATCATGTTCGGGCTGTTGACCGAGGTGCCCGAGGGCACGCCGCCGGCTGCGGCTCCGCTCAGCGCGGCGGTGACCCTGGTCACCAGCGTCGCCTTCGTGCTGCGCGCCTCGGGTATCTGGCGCCTGTGGGCGCCGGTCATCGGCATTGGCGCGGGCTGTGTGGCGGCCTCACTGTTCGGTCTGTATGACACTCAGCAGGTGGGCGCGGCCGCCTGGGTCGGCTTCCCGACGGGCGGCTGGGCCGGGTTTGACCTGAGCTTTGGTCCGGCCTTCTGGGCGCTCTTGCCGGCCTTTGTGTTCGTGACCCTGGTCGGGGCGATTGAGACGGTCGGCGATACGGTCGCCGTGCAGCGGGTCTCGTGGCGTACGCCGCGGGCGGTCGATTTCCGCACGGTGCAGGGCTCGCTGGCCGCCGACGGCCTGGGCAATCTGCTGTCCGGCTTTGCCGCAACCGTGCCGAATACGACCTACTCGTCGAGCGTGCCGCTGGCCGAACTGACCGGGGTGGCCGCCCGCAGCGTTGGGGTGTGCATGGGAATCATCTTTGTCGTGCTGGCCTTTTTGCCCAAAATCACGGCGCTGCTGCTGGCCATTCCAAACCCGGTGGTCGGCGCCTACGCGATCATCCTGATGGGGCTGCTGTTCATGCAGGGGATGAAGATCGTCGTCCACGATGGCATTGATTACCGCAAGGCCGTGGTGGCCGGACTCTCCTTCTGGATCGGGGTGGGCTTCCAGAATGGGGTGATCTTCGCCGACTATTTCAATGAGACCTGGGGTGCCCTGCTGGGCAACGGCATGACCATGGGCGGCCTGGCCGCCGTCGTGCTGAGTGTGTTCATGGAGGTGACCGGACCGCGCCGCCGGCTTGAGATGGGCTTGAACATCGAGGCTGTGCCGAACATTGAGCGTTTTCTGCGCGGTTTCGCCTCGCGCTTGGGCTGGAATACCGAGTCAACCGAACGCCTGTGCTCGGCCGGCGAAGAGACCTTGCTGACTCTGCTGCGGTCAGAGGACGGCGAGCAGGCGGCCGCAGGACGGCGTCTGCTGGTGGTTGCGCGCAGTGACGCCAACGCCGCAGAGTTGGAGTTTGTGTCCGCGACCGGTGAGCAGAACCTCGAGGACCAGTTGGCCCTGCTCGAGGAAGGCGCGGCCGGGACGCCGGCTGAGGCTGAGCTGTCGCTGCGCCTGCTGCGTCACTTCGCCTCGTCGGTGCGCCACCAGCAGTATCACGACACGGCTGTGGTGACGGTCCGGGTCGAGGCCAGCGGTGCCGCATAGAACGCCGGGGTATTGCGAAACCCTATATTTTTCAGACCTTTAGCATTTTCTTGGACGCTATCGGGCAGCAATTTCTCCGTTTACTCAGCCGCCCCGATGTGCTAAGCACGAAACCAGAATTCATCGCGCAGGAGGGCCATTCCCATGTCAGGCCACTCTAAATGGAGTACGATCAAGCACAAAAAGGCGGTCAAGGATGCCCGCCGGGGCAAACTGTTCAACAAACTGATTAAAGACCTGACGATTTCGGCCCGCATGGGCGGCAGTGATGTGTCGGCCAATCCGCGTCTGCGAACGGCCCTGGCTGCGGCCAAGGCGGCCAGTATGCCGAACGACACGATTGAGCGGGCGATCAAAAAAGGCGCCGGCGAACTCGAAGGCGTCAGCTATGAGGAGGTGGTGTACGAGGGCCACGGGCCGGGCGGGGTGGCGATCATGCTGCAAGTCGTGACCGATAACAAAAACCGCACGGTGGCCGAGATCCGCCATTTCCTGACCAAGCATGGCGGTAGCCTGGGCACCTCGAATTCGGTCGCCTGGATGTTTGATAAGAAGGGCATTATTTCGGTCGAAGCCGAGCAGGTTGACGAAGACCAACTGATGGAGATTGTCCTCGAAGCCGGAGCCGAAGACGTGAGTGGTGGCGAGGGCGCGTTCGAGGTGGTGACCAGCCCGGAGGATTTTGACGCGGTGCACACCGCGCTTGAGCAGGCCGGTCTGGCCATGCAGTCGGCTGAGGTGACGCTCATCCCCCAGAACACGGTCAGCCTGTCCGGGAAAGAGGCCGAGCAGGTGTATAAACTGCTCGATGTGTTGCAGGAACACGACGATATCCAGAGTGTGGCCGCCAACTGTGAGTTCTCTGAGGAGGACTTCGAGCGCTTGAGCGCGGCCTGAGCACGCAGAGGGGTGGGGGCAAAACCCGTCAGCGTTCTCGCATCGACACGTCGACGGGTTCAAGGAGGAGGAGACAGGTGGGACGCACGGAAACAGCACAGCGGGTGCTTGGGGTAGACCCCGGGACGCGGCAGACCGGCTGGGGTATTGTTGACCGCCGAGGCCGGGCTCTCGCTTTTTGTGCCGGCGGGGTGATCTCGACCGCCGGCTTCTCCTCCTTGCCGGAACGGCTGCGGGTGGTGCACGCCGGCATCACCGAGGTGATTAAGCAATGGACGCCTCACACCCTGAGTCTGGAAAAAGCGTTTGTGGCCTACAATGTCCAGAGCGCGTTTCGGCTCGGCGAAGCGCGGGGTGTGATCCTGCTGGCCGCGGCTCAGGCCGGGCTGCACATTGCCGAGTACAATCCGACCGAGATCAAGACTGCGGTGGTCGGTTATGGCCGGGCGGATAAGACCCAGGTGCAGAAAGCGGTGTTTGCTCTATTGGGCAATGCACGGGCCTTGCCGACCAGCCCGGACGCCACGGATGCCCTGGCCGCAGCGGTGTGCCACTGTCATACCTCACCGCTGGCGGCCCAGATTCAGGCCCAGCTGGCCGCGACGCCCTCTGGTCGGCGCAAAAGCGGCCCGCGTTCGTGGCGTCAGGTGTCTATTGACAGTCTGGCTCCCGAGCGGGTGGTCGGAGGGCCGCCGCGAGGCCGGGGCTGACGATGATTGCGCGTCTGAGCGGCAGAGTCGAAGACAAGGCGCCGGATCACCTGATTGTCGATGTCGGGGGGGTGGGCTATCAGGTGTTTGTCTCGCTCCAGACGTTCTATCGCCTGCCCGAGCGAGGCCAGTCGGTCAGCCTGCATATCCATACCCATGTGCGTGAAGATGTCTTGCAGCTGTTCGGTTTTCTCGATGAGCAGGAAAAGGCCGGGTTTGTGCTGCTCAAGGGGGTGAGCGGGATCGGCCCCCGACTGGCCGTCAATATCCTGTCCGGCATTCCGGTTGAGGACCTTGAGGACGCCCTGCGCGCCGGTGATGTGACCCGGCTGCTGGCGGTTCCGGGGGTCGGACGAAGAACGGCCGAGCGTTTGGTCGTCGAGCTGCGGGAAAAGGTCGGGACGCTTCCCGGCAGTGACGGCGCGGCCGTTCCCGGTGCCCAGGTTCCGGTTTCCACGGATGCGGTGTCGGCCCTGGTCAACCTGGGCTATCGTCAATCTCAGGCCGAAAAGGCGGTCCAGCACGCCCTGCGGGATGGCCGCTCGACGCTGACCGATATTATCCAGGAGTCGCTACGGAGTCTGAGCGCGTGAGCGAGCCAAAAGCATCACCCAGAGACCCCGCGCTCGATCTGGACCCGTCGCCGGAAGACGGTGGGGATGCCGTCGAGAGCGGCGGCGAAGCGCGGCTCGAGGGCTCGCTGCGTCCCCGCAGCCTCGACGACTACATCGGCCAGGAGAGTACCAAACAGAACCTGCGCATCGCCATTCAGGCGGCCAAACAACGCGGCGACGTGCTCGACCACCTGCTGTTTTACGGCCCTCCGGGGCTGGGCAAGACCTCAATGGCCCATATCATTGCCCGAGAAATGGGGGTGGATATTCGGGCCACGACCGGGCCGGTGATTGAACGGCCGGGCGATCTGGCCGCCATCCTGACCAATCTCGAAGACGGCGATGTGCTGTTCATCGACGAAATTCACCGCCTGAATCGGGTGGTGGAAGAATTCCTGTATCCGGCCATGGAGGATTTTCAGCTTGACCTGGTGGTCGGCCAGGGCCCCTCGGCCCGCACCGTCAAGCTGTCGCTCAAGCACTTTACCCTGGTCGGCGCGACAACCCGCTCAGGCCTGCTGACCTCACCCCTGCGCGACCGTTTCGGCTCGACCTTTCGGCTCGACTTTTACCGGGCGGCCGAGCTGGACCAGATTATTCGTCGCTCGGCCGCTATCCTGCACATGACGATTGACCCCGACGGGGTGGCCGAGATTGCGCGCCGGTCGCGCGGCACGCCGCGGATTGCCAACCGCCTGCTGCGGCGGGTCCGCGACTTCGCCCAGGTCAAGGCCGACTCGGTGGTCAGCCTGGAGGTAGCCCAGGCTGCGCTACAGCTGCTGGAGGTCGACGAGGTCGGTTTTGACAAAATGGACCGGACCGTCCTGCTGACGATTATTGACAAGTTTCAGGGCGGCCCGGTCGGGATCGAAACGATCTCGGCGGCCATCGGCGAAGAGAAAAATACGATCGAAGACGTGTATGAGCCGTATCTGATCCAGGAGGGCTATCTGCAGCGCACCCCCCGTGGGCGGCTGGCGACCCTGAAAGCCTATACCCATTTTGGCCGGGCCCACAGCGGCGGGACGGACGGCTCGGGTCAGGACCGGCTGTTCTGAACCCCGCGACCGTCGAGCAGGTGAGACCCATGGACACGCGACCGCCGTCCGCTTCCCCGCCCCCAGAGTCTGAGCAGGCCAAACGCCGGCGGCGCTGGGAAGGCGTGCTGATTCTGATCGCCGCTCTTGGCGTGGGGCTGTTTGCCGTCTTTCAGAGTCCGCTGCCGCAGCTCAGCAACACCCACAGTCTGAGCAGCAATATCGTCTTCGTCCTGCTGATCAACCTCAATATCATTCTGCTCGTCCTGCTCGTTTTTCTGGTCGGTCGCAATCTGGTCAAACTCTTTTACGAGCGGCGGCAGAAGCTGCCGGGCGCGTATTTGCGCTTTCAGCTGGTCCTGGCCTTTGTGGCGATTTCCCTGTTGCCGGCCATTCTGCTGTTGTTGATCGGCATCGGCTTTGTCAACCGGTCCATCGACAACTGGTTCTCCAGCGAGATCGAAGACTCGCTGGGCGGAGCGCTCAGCGTTGTCGATGCCTTCTACGACCATTTGGCCGATGAGGCGCTGTTTCACGCCCGTGGCTTGGCCACTGAGATAGCGGCTCAGAGAGCGACCGCCGAGCACGGTCAGGCGCTGCTGCCCCTGCTTGAGCACACCCGCCAGCGCTTCGAGCTGGGCCGGATTCTGGTCTTTGGTCCCGGGCGGCAGCTGGTGGCGAGCGCCTCGGGGCCGGACCGCACGTTTGGTGGGGACGGCAGCGTGGACGCCAAACTGCTCGACCGGGTGTTCCGCACGACCGCCGTCCGCCAGACCTATTTCCTGGGCCAGACCGAGGTCGTGCGTGGCGGCGTGCCCATCCTGGACCGCGGTGAGGTGGCCGGAGCGGTGGTTGTCGAATACGCGGTGCCACCCCATGTGGCCCACCAGGGCAGCCAGGTGGCGGACGCCTTCCGCGAGTATCGGCAGCTCAGAATCCTCAAGCAGCCGATGAAGAACAACTATTTGATCACCATGTTTCTGGTCACCCTGGTCGCGGTCTTTGCTGCGGTGTGGCTGGGGTTCTTTTTGTCCAAGAAGATTGCGGTTCCCCTCCAACAACTGGCTGCGGCAACCCGTGAGGTGGCCCAGGGCCACTGGACCCATCGGCTCGAAGGAGAAGGCCAGGACGAGGTGGGGACCCTGGTGGCCGCCTTCAACCGGATGACGACCGACTTGCAGCAGAGCCACCACGAGCTGGAAGCCCGCCGACGCTACATGGAAATCCTGTTGGCCAATATGAACACCGGGGTCGTCTCCCTGGACCGGACCGGCCTGGTTTCGACGGTCAATCGGGCTGCCGAACACCTGCTCGGGGTAGCGGCCGAGCGGGCCGTTGAGCAAGACTACCATGAGGTGTTCGGGGCGGGCGAGTTCGCCGAACTGCGACGGATGGTCGGCGCCCTGCTGAGCGAATCGCTCGACCGCCCGAACGCCGGGGACGAGAGCGGACCCAAACACCAGGCTCAGCTGCGCCTGCTGCGCGACGACCACGCCCTGACCCTGCTGGTGACGGCCGCGCCGCTGACCGATGAGCGTGGGGACGTGTTGGGCGGAGTGTGCTTTTTTGAGGATGTGACGCAGATCATCCGGGTTGAACGCATGGAAGCCTGGCGCGAGGTCGCCTACCGGATTGCCCACGAAATCAAAAATCCGCTGACTCCGATTCAGCTCGCCGCTCAGCGCCTGCACCGCCGCTTTGCGCCGCAGCTGTCCGATCCCCAGGGCGTTTTTGACGAGTGTGTCCAGAGCATTGCCCATGAGGTCGATACGATTAAACGGCTGGTCAACGAGTTTTCGACCTTTGCCCGCCTGCCGACCGCCGAGTACCGGCCGGAGAACCTGAACGCCCTGATCCAGGAGGTGATTGTCATCTTTTCCGAGGCGCACCGGGACCTGGAGTTCAGCCTGTCCCACGACCCCGAGCTGCCGCTGTTGGACCTCGACCGTGAGGGCATCAAACGGATGATTCGCAACCTGCTGGACAACGCGGTGGCCGCCTGCCGGACACCGCTCAACGGCAGTGCCAAGGCGGGTCGGATTGAGGTGGTGACCCGCTTTTTCCGCTCGGTCGGCATCGTCCGGCTCGAGGTGGCTGACACCGGCTGCGGTATTCCGGCCGAGATCAAGGATCGCTTGTTCGAGCCCTATTTTTCGACCAAAAAAGACGGCACGGGTCTGGGCTTGGCGATCGTGGCCACGGTGGTGGCCGACCATCAGGCGTTTTTGCGCGTGCGGGACAATCTCCCCCACGGCAGTCGCTTTATCATTGAGCTGCCGGTCCGCCGGCGGGAACAGCTGAGCCCGGACCGGGCCGCACCGCCGCAACCGAGTGCAAACGGCCAGTACAGCTAGGAGGACGGTATGCAGGAGACCATTCTGGTGGTTGATGACGAGGAACAGATTCGGACCACCCTGCGCGGCATCTTGGGCGATGAGGGATTTCAGGTCTTGGACACCGGTGACGGGACCCGGATCCTCGATTTGGTCCGCACCCGTCAACCCCGGCTGGTCATTCTCGATATCTGGATGCCACAGCTCGACGGGATCAGTCTGCTCGAACAGCTGAAAACGCAGCAGCCGGAGTTGCCGGTCATCGTCATTTCCGGCCACGGGACGATTGAGACGGCAGTCCGGGCAACCAAGCTGGGGGCGACCGATTTTATTGAAAAACCGTTTTCGCTCGAAGCCCTGCTGCGCTCGGTGTATCGGGCGATTGGACGTGAGGCGGCTGGCTCTGCGGCCCGAGGAGAATCCCGCGACCTGCCGCCCAGCCGTCAGGCTGCCGTGCGGCCGCGCGAGTGCGTGCAGGCCCGGACCATCGGGCGCAGTGTCGTGCTGCGCGGTCAGGGTTTGCACTCCGGGGTGCGCACCGGGGTGATCCTCCAGCCGCTGCCGCCCGGTAGCGGGATTGTGTTCGGCTCTTTATCGACCGATGTCGTCATTCCGGCCTCGGTCGACTATGTCGGCTCGACCGGCTATGCGACAAGTTTGTACCGGGACGGCGCCGTGGCGCGGACGATTGAGCATCTGATGGCGGCTCTGCACGGCTATGGCATCAGCAATCTGATGGTCAAGATGCAGGATGAGATTCCGATTCTGGACGGCTCGGCGCGTGAGTTCTGTCAGCTGCTCGACGAAGCCGGCGTCGTCGAGCAGGACGAGACGGTTGAGGTCATTGCGGTTGACCGGCCGTATCAGGTTGGCGACGGGGAAGGCGGGAAGAGGCTGCGCCTTGAGCCGGCCGACCATTTCTCGGTCCGTTATATTCTCGACTATCCCCCGCCGGTCGGCCGTCAGGAGCACTGCTATGTCCACCACGGGACCGAGAGCTTTGGCGCCGAAATTGCCCCGGCCCGCACCTTCGGATTTTTGAAAGAGGTCCAGGCCCTGGAACAGATGGGCTTGGCCAACGGTGGACGGCTGGACAACTGTATTTTGATCGGCGACCAGGGCGTGATTAACCCCCCGCTGCGTTTTGACGACGAACTCGCCCGCCATAAAATCCTGGACTTGATTGGCGACCTGTACCTGTTGGGCCGGCCGCTGCGGGCCAGGGTGACGGCCGACCGGACCGGTCATGGCGATAATATCGCTCTGGTTCGAGTCCTGCGCGAGGGGCTGGGCCTGCTCCCGACGCTGCACTGAAGAGCCGCTGAATGGCGGTCAGCATGCACCTGTGGGGTGTGTGGAAAACCGGCTCTGACCGGCTATGATGGAGGCATGCTCAAACGCTGGCTCTACCTCAGCCTCGCTGGCTGGCTCCTTTTTGCGCTCCCTGTCGGACTCGTGGCCGACGGCTTTGGCCAGAGTCGGCCGTCCTTCAGCCAGATCGTCCGCTACGTCCAGCTCGCCCAGCTCGAACGGGTGACCGACCGTCTGCGCTCGGTCATCCCCAACCCGCCTCAGTTTGAACTGCTGGTATTTGACGATCCGTCCATCAACGCCGGGGCCACCTCCGGTCGCGTCATGGTTTCGACCGGCATGCTGAACTTTGTCCGTTCGGACGACGAGCTGGCCGTGATTGTCGGCCATGAAATTGCCCATCTCAGCCTGGACCACGTGTCGCAGGGCGTCTTCAGGTCCAGCCTGCTCGGGCTGGCCAGCCTGCTGGTGGACAGCATCTATCCGGGCATAGGCCTGCTGACCGGCCAGGTCGGGCGTCTGTTTTTGAATCACTACAACCAGGACCAGGAGCGTGAGGCGGACGCGCTCGGTCTGCGCTACGCGTTTGACGCCGGGTATGATCCCCGGGCCGGGGCTGAGGTCATGCGCCGCATGGCTCGTGAGGTGCCGGAAACTGCGACGGCCGGATTTTTCTCGTCGCATCCGTCCTCCCCGGAGCGGGCTGCAACGCTGCGTCAACTGGCCGCCCGGCTGACGGCTGGCCGCCCCGGTCCGGCGCCCGTCGCCCTGTCGCCTCCGTCCCCGCCGGCGCCCCGGTTCGAGCGGGACGAAGACGCCTGCCGCCGGGCGCGGTCGTACTTCTACCGGGCTCTGGCCGCCCGCTCCCTGCGCCAGAAAGTGCGCCTCTACGACTGGGGCCTGGGTATCTGTCCGCACAGCCCGCGGGCGCGTTTCGAGCTGGCCGAGGTGTATACCCGTCTGGGCCAGACCGAGCGCGCGACCGCCCAACTCCGGGCGGTGCTGCGCTATGACCCGGCCTATCCCGGCGCCCGGCAGCGCTTGCGCAGCTTGCAGCAGCGCTGAGATCGCCTGCTCAGGATTGCTTGCCGGCCGCGATGATCTCACGGACCATCTCAGAAAGCGACGCTGTCGGCGGGGCTGGTTGGGCTGTCGGCGGTCGCACGAGCGCCCGGAAGAGGCTCGACTCGCGCCGAAAAAATCCCTCGGTGTGATACGACTCGCGCAGCCCCAGGTAGGTGAAATCGAGGTGATGGCAGACCTCGTGCAACAGGGTGCGCAAATAGGTCCGAAAGGCCACGACCTGGCCGCGTTTGGCGGTACGCATCCAGACCTGAATGGAATCCTTGTGGCTGCCGTTGTTGTACTGGGTGTACAGGCCGTGCAGCTCGCCGCGGCGATTTGAGGGGCGCACGCCCTGGACCTGGACCCGCACGCTGCGTACGCCGAGCCGTCGGCAGATCTGGTTCACGATTCGCTGAGACAGGGCCTGGACCTGAGGCCGGTTGTCCCGTCCCAAGGCGTCGGCCAGGCTGGTCACCGCGTCCGACAGTTGGGGGCTGGGGGGCAGCTCAATCGAGCTGATGGCGGCACTGCGATCATAGATCCGCTGCTGCACTGGACTCAGCCTGGTCCGCCAATTCCGCATCCGCCTCTCCCTGATAGGGCGTCATTGTGACCCGAACGGGCGGACACCGCAAGCCGACTAAAATTCTTTCCTCGGCGCCTGAGATAGCGTACAGTGGGCCTTTATTTCAGACCCCATAATGGGCAGGAGGCAGCATGGGATCCCTCGTCAGACGCTGGAGCTGTGTGACCCTGGTCATGCTCGTAGCCGGCACGCCTATGCGAGTCGCCGCGTGTTTCGCCGATTTCTTTCCCAAGCAGCAGGTCGGTCAGGAGATGACGCTGACCGGCCAGTTCTACCGTTTTTCCTATGCGCGTCGCTTTTTTCGGCGCGACCCCAAGACCGGCCAGGTGGATTATTTTACCTTTTTTGGGGTAGAGGTCGTGCCGACCACGATTATCGGCGACGGGACCCTGTCGCAGGAGCCGAAGCAGATCGATTCCCTGCTGTTGCTGTATCCCGACGAGGAGCTGGTCCGGGACCTACCGGAGAAGGGCGATAAGATCTGGTTCACCGGCACACTGCTCGGCTATCAACACGGGGCGAGCGGCATTACCTCGGCCTTCGGCATTGGCGGGATGCCCTATATTCTGCTCAAGGGCTTCTCTGACCAGGCACCGGCGCCCTGAACTGCTCGGCGGCCTTGCCAAGACGCAAAAAAATCTGCACGGTCATAGCCCTATGGCGTGGGATGCGTGGTTTACCCTGGCGGTCGTGGTCGTCGGTATTGGGGCCTTGATGCGGGATCTGCTGGCCCCGGATCTGATCTTTGTGGGGATGCTGGCCGTGCTGCTGGCGAGCGGGATTGTGTCGCCCCAGGAGGCGTTTGTCGGGTTTTCCAATCCGGAAATTCTCGCCATCGGCGCCCTGTTCGTGGTGGCCGGTGCGCTCCAGCATACCGGTGCTCTGGGCTTTGTGGCCACGCGGCTGTTCGGCCAGATTACCAGCCACCGACGCGCCCTGCTGCGCATGATGCTGCCCACCGCCGGCATCTCGGCCTTTTTGAACAACACCCCGATTGTGGCCATGTTCACGCCGGTGGTGTTTGACTGGGCGCGACGCCACCAGGTGTCGCCGTCGCGCTTTCTCATCCCGCTGTCCTACGCGACGATTCTGGGCGGGGCGTGCACCCTGATCGGAACCTCGACCAATATGGTCGTCAACGGCTTGATGGTCGGCGCCGGACAGCCGGGCATGTCCTTCTTTGAGCTGAGCGCGGTCGGGGTGCCGTGTGCCGTGGTTGGCGTGGGCTTTGTGGTTATTGCCGGCCGCGTCCTGCTGCCCGACCGCAAGGAGCTGCTGGAAAGTCTGGGTGAAACGCGCCGCGAGTATCTGGTCGAGCTTGAGGTGACGGCCGAGTGTCCCCTGGTCGGCCAGCAGATCGAAGAGGCCGGTCTGCGCCACCTGCCCGGCCTGTTTCTGGTGCGTATTGAGCGATCCGAGGGAACCGTCTCTCCGGTCGGGCCGCAAGAGCGGATTCGGGTCGCCGACCGGCTGGTCTTTACCGGGGTGGTCGCGACGATCGTCGATCTGCAAAAGATCCGGGGGCTGGTGCCGGCCGGGGATCACCGCGACGGAGTCGAACGGGTCGGGGAGGGCAACAATCTGAGCGAGGCGGTCATTTCTGAGGACTCGCCGCTCAACGGGGTCACGATTCGAGACGCCAATTTCCGCACCCGCTACGGCGCGGCCGTGGTCGCGGTGCATCGTGGCGGGCGCCGGCTGAGCGGAAAAATCGGCGATATTCTGCTCCGCGCCGGAGACACCCTGTTGCTCGAAGCCTCGGCCGGTTTTGCCCGCACCTACCGCAACTCGGCCGACTTCTATCTGGTGTCCGAGGTCGATAACAGCGCGCCGCCGCGGTACGACAAGGCCATTCCGGCCCTGCTGGCCCTGGTCGCCCTCATTACGACCGTCACCCTGGGCCTGTTGCCGATGATGACCGCCGCCCTGCTGGCCGCGTTTGGCGTCATCGTGTGTGGCTGTCTGTCGGTCGGCGAGACCCGCCGGGTTGTCGATGTCTCGGTGTTGATTCTCATTGCCTCGGCGTTCGGGATCGGCCGGGCGCTGGACAAGACCGGGGCGGCCGAATTTCTGGCCTCGTTTCTGGTCGAGGTCGGCGCCGGGCTGGGGCCGGTGGGCGTGCTGGCCCTAGTGTATCTGGTCACCCTGGTCTTCACCGAATGTATCTCTCACGCCCCGGCCGCAGTCCTGATGTTTCCCATTGCGGCCGAGACCGCCGGGCAGTTCGGGGTCGATGTGCGGCCGTTTGCGATCACGATTGCGATTGCCGCCTCGGCCGCGTTCGCCTCGCCGCTCAGCTATCAGACCCACCTGATGGTGTACGGACCGGGCGGCTACCGCTTTACCGATTTTCTGAAGATCGGCATTCCGCTCGACCTGCTGATCTTTGCCGTGGCCATGATCTGCATTCCGTGGATGTGGCCCTTCTGAGCTGAGGTCTGCCTTTTCAGGGTGCGTGTCAGGAGGACTGGTATGAGCAAACAATTTGACGGAAAAGTCGCTTTGGTGACTGGCGGCAGCTCGGGCATCGGGCGAGCCTCGGCGCTGGCCTTTGCCCGTGAGGGAGCCCGGCTCGTTGTTGCTGATGTTGATGTCGAAGGCGGCCAACACACCTGCCGGCTGATTGAGCAGGCCGGCGGCGAAGCCGTATTTGTGGCAACCGATGTCTCGCAGGCGGCTCAAGTCGAAGCGGCGGTCAAGCGGACCATCGACCGCTATGGGCGGCTGGATTATGCCCATAATAATGCCGGCATTGAGGGCATGGTCCTGACCCCAACGGCAGAGTGGACCGAAGAGGCCTGGCACCGGGTCATCGGGGTGAATCTCAAAGGGATATGGCTGTGCATGAAGTATGAGATTCCGCATCTGCTCAAGCAGACCGGTGGGGCGATTGTCAACACTGCCTCAATCGCCGGCTTGGTCGGCAGTCGCTCAGCCGCCTACGGGGCCAGCAAACACGGCATCGTCGGGCTCACCAAAACAGCCGCCCTGGAATATGCCCGGTCAGGTATCCGGGTGAATGCCGTGTGTCCAGGTGTGATCCGTACTCCGATGCTGGAAAGAAGCTTAGAGCGTATGCCGGATCTCGAAGCCCGTTTTGTCGAGGTCGAGCCCATCGGTCGTATGGGTTCGCCGGAAGAGATCGCCGAGGCCGCAGTCTGGCTGTGTTCTGACGCGGCGTCGTTTGTGACCGGTCATGCCATGGCCGTTGATGGCGGGTATGTGGCACGCTAGCATTTTTCTGGAAATTATCTGGAGCAGGCGGCCGTCTCACCACGGGCGCCACTCACACCCGGGGTAGGACGCTAATCGCGGAAGCGCGGCATGACCTTTTCGGCGAACAGCTCGAAGCTGCGTAGCACCACGTCGCGGGGCAGCAGGCCGTCGCCAATCAGGAAGAACATTTCGTCGGTGCCGATTTTGATCGCCAGTTCGATTTTGCGCGATACGCTGTCCGCGTCGCCGATCAGCGGCTCGGCCACCCCCAGGCCGAACGGAATGCCCCATTGCTCCCAGAACCAGCGGGTGTCGGCCAGGGCGCGCTGGGTCTGGGCGGCGCTGTCGGTCACCACCAGCTGTCCGCCCAGGGCCAGCTCGGTGCCGGGCGGGACGGTGCGGCCGGCCTTGTCGGCTTCTTCGCGGTAGATGCTCTGTAGCCGGGCGCACAGCTCTTCGTGCAGGAGAATGATGATCGGTTTGCCGCCCTCGCGGGCCCAGTAGCGAATCGACTCGGTGTTATGGGTAAACCCGGCGTACAGCGGCGGGTAGGGCTTTTGGTAGGGGCGCGGAGCGATGCCGACCTGCTCGATGCGCATATCCTCCGTCACCCCCGCGCCATAGCGGGTATAGGCTTCCATGGGATGCGGGTTTGTGGCGTCGGGGGGCGGGAACTGCCAGAACTCGCCCCGGTGGCAAAAGGTGTCCTGGGTCCAGGCTTTCTTGATGATCGCCACGCCTTCTTCAAACACCCGGCGGTTGAGCAGGTCGGAGGCCTGTTTTTTATTCCAGTGGCCGACCGCCTCGACGCCCGGCCGGGTGGCATAGTTCTGGACCCAGCGCGCTTGATAGCCGCGCACGAAGGCGACGTTGAGCCGGCCTTGCAGCATGTGATCCATCATGGCCACATCCTCGGCCACCCGCAGCGGGTTGTGGGTGTTGAGCACATAGCCCAGCACGTCGACGCGCAGCCGCTCGGAATGCTGGCCGATGAACATGCTCAGCAGGCCCGGGCTGCCGGTCGCCTCCATGCCCTCGATCTGCAGGTGATGCTCGGGATGGCCGAAGCCGGCAAAGCCGGCCTGGTCGCACAAGCGGACGTAGTCCTTGAGATCGTTCAGCATGCGCTGGTACAGGGCCGGGTTTTTTCCGGCCATGCCGGCCTCCAGCTCCGGGCGGGTACCGACCGTTCCGTAGGCAATCGCGTGAAATTTCATCGTGCTCCTTTCAGCTCAGCACGGAGGTCGAGCGAGGCGTGGTGATCGGCCAGAACCAGCTGTACTCATGGGCAGAGATCTTTCTTGAGCAGGTGTTTGTGCCGTTGGGTTTGATAGATATTGCCTCCAACGATTGATTTGAAGTCAGCGTGTAGATCTGTATCACTTGAGACCAACACGCGGACTCCAGAAACCTGAGCCAGAGCGAGGATGTCCGGGTCGTTCGAGCGTAACTTTGGCAGCCTCTTCTTCTCCTGCTCAACGGCTTCCATGGGAAAGTCTTTGAGCTTCCCGGCTCTTCTGTATTGCGTAAACCGATTTCTCACTCTTGGCGATCTCTCTAATTCATCCTTCATTTTGCCCACCGGCGAATAGACAATTGCTCCGTTCTTGTTGTCTACCCAATCTCTCACAGGCTTCATATCTTCATTGTCGGGAGCGAGAAACAGGCCGTAGTTATCCGTGTCCAGAATAAGGCACATGATTCTGCTCTTAACTAAAACCAAGTAATTTATCGGATTCTTTGATAAAGAATTCCCGGTAGCTGGACGGAGCGCCTAACAGATTCGCCTGTCCGTCAAACATGATGTTGTGAACCTTGACGCCATTGCCTGCTGGCTCCAGGTAGATAAGCGAAACGTCTTCCGGCGATACTCTCTTGTTCATAATCTCGATACGGGCACGATCAACCATATAGTCGCTATGTGTTTCGATGATAAAATTATGCTTCTTCTGTTTGATCAGATCAATCAGCAAGGACGATAGCTCTGCTTGTCCTCTAGGGTGTAGGTGAACCTCCGGTTGTTGCATCAAAAACGGCACCCCCGGACGCGAATTTAACATGCGTACCAAAATAGGCAGAAGCTGATTTACGCCGTAGCCTACATCTATCATATTGACCTTCGGTCCTCTGACTTTGATTTGCAGTTGAAAGGGGTCACCAATGGATTTTCCGAGCCTTCTGACGTGGATGTCTGAGAACAACCCAGAAGATTGACCAAATTCAATCAGTCTTTCCTTGAGTGCTTTCCACTCCTTCTCATTCGCCCTGAACATGTTCATGAGCACCATAGGGATATCACTACCCTCGGGACTGATGGTTTCCTTCAAAGGGTTATAGGTCCGCTGCGGCTTGGAACGAATGGGTGCGAAGCTGTAAGGTCTTTCTTCGTACGGTCCATACCGTCTCCCAGATAAGAACTCTGGGAATCTTTCAACAAATTTGTAAAAATTCTCTTCCTCGGAAGACAGGTCCCTCTTCTCCGCCGCTTCAAACGCCATATAAGTCAAGTTAGACGATACGTTCGTATTCAATCGAGACCGATTTATCCTAACGACAAATTTCCTCAATCCCTCTTCTCCGACGCTCTCGCTAATTTCAGAGTTAGGGCCAGGAATCCTTTGTCTGTTTGGTTCATCAATCTTCTCTTTACCTTCGATGAAGACCATCTCACCCTCGGGAAGAGTTACACGCTGCTCCTGAACAACAGGCTCAGAACCCTTCTCTTTCTCCGTTAGGGTCAGGATATACTCTGTGCCACCTCTTTTGTTTTCGGAGCTGTACTCAAAGCCAAATCTGAAGCTTTTCTTTCGGGGGCTGGATTTCCTTACGATATCGGCGAACGTTCCCATTTGATAGGGATCGACGTTAAAATCCAAGTGGGACTCATATGGTGTCGGGCTTGCGAAAGTGTGTAAGGTTTGAAAACAGCCGAGAACGGTGGTTTTTCCGGTGCTATTCTCGCCGACCAGGAAGGTCAGGGGCCGGATGTTGAACTCTTGTCTGCCGGCGAAACAACGAACGTCTTCGATTATCAATTTTCGGAGGTTCACACCGTTACCTCCACAATCGTCATGGTGTCGTTGCCGAAGATGTCCACGACTTTGACGGCGATCTTATGCCGGCCCGGCGAGTATTCATGCCGATCATCATGCAGGAGCGCTCTGTACGTGCGTGACATCAGAATGTTTCGCTAAAACGGCAGGAAGCTCCGAAACAGGCTCCCGTCGTCGTCGGCCTCGACGGGTGGACCAAGCTCGTCGTCCTCGTCCGAGGCAAAGGGGTTCAGACGGGCGAACAGGCCCGGCTTGACGATCACGTCTCCCTCTCGGGGTTCTACGTCTTCGGGACTGGCATAGACCGGCATCTCTGACCGGACGTTCTCGTCAATGTACCGCTTGCCGACGAGGTGGTCTTCGTTATCGCCGCCAAAAATCCAGAACGAACACCCGCTCAGCGCCAGACACCACCACACACCCAGGAACACCTGTTTCATCGCCTTCTTCTATCCTCCTTGTGACCCGGACGGCTCATTCGGCCGGGGGGCCGAACAGGGTGCGCAGACTGATGTCGCCGAGCAGCAGGAAAACGGCGGCAATAATCATGATGTTGTCCAGCGGGTGTAGCTGCTTGCGCTGACCCTCGCGCTTCTGAGCCACCAGCTCGTGGGGGGCGGGGTCGAGCTTGCCGCCGCTGCCCTCGGCCAGGGCGCGCAGCAGGTCGCGGTTGGGGTGCTGTTGGCGGTACTCGTCGAGCGAGGCATCGGCCGTGCGGCTGACCATGACGGTCTGGGTCTTCTGGTTGACGACCTTGCCGTCTTTGCGCTTGATGATCGTGACTGGAAAACTGCCCTGCTGCCGGCGGGCCATGACTGCCTCGTATACCCGCGGGGCGACCGGCATCAGGGTGATCAGATCGCTGGTCGCGCCGCGGGGCAGGCGGGCCTGCAGAATGCCGTCCTGGTCGCTGTCGTAGGACTCCACCCGCAGCACGGTCCGGTTGCGCCGCTGGGGCATGCTGATCCGGTATTCCCAGGCTGTCTCGTCGCGCATTGACCAGCGCACGGCCTGCGACCAGAACTTGCCGAAACCCGGCCAGCGGATCCAGTTGCCCGCCCCGCTGCCGCTGGGATCGAAGGTGACGGCCACGACCTTGCCCAGCCCGTACTGCCAGGTGGCCAGAATCGGGTCGCGTTCTTCCTTGGCATCGGTGTACAGCTGGACTTTTGCGCCCTGCTTGGGGTTGGTCAACATGTATTCGTCGAGGTCGGGGAAGTCGTGCAGGCCGCTCAGGATCTGGCCGCGCACCCCGACCAGGGGCTGGATGTGTTTGGGCTCCTGATCCTCCTCGTCCTCGTCTTCCTCGTCATCCTCACCCAGGGTCTGGCGGGTGTCCTTGACCAGCAGCTGGGGCAGCCGTGCCGCGTCAGAGACGTGATAAAACCGGCCCTTGGTTTTTTCGGACATGTAGGACAGCAGCCGCAGGTTGACGGTGTCGGCCCCGATCCGGATCGTGGTGATCGAAATCTGGCGCTGGGTAATCAGGTTGACCAGGGGGTAGTGGTCGGCCGGGCTGCGGTTGGTGTCGCCGTCGGTCAGCAGGATGATATGGCGGATGGCCCGGCGGGTCTGTCCCAGCTGGTCGGCCGCGGTTTCCAGGGCTCTGAAAAAATCGGTGCCGCCGCCGTACTGCAGGCGTTCTATCTTATCGCGCAGCTCGTTCCGGTTCTGGGACAGGGGTCTCAGCGCAGACAGCACATACGCCTCCGAATCAAAGGCGACCGCCCCGGCCATGTCGCTGTCCTTGAGCTGACGCAGCACGGCCAGGGCCGACTGCTGGGCGTAGTGCATTTTCTGACCGTCGTGCAGCCCCCGGACCTTGCTGTTGTAGCCCATGCTGTTGGAGCGGTCGATGATCAGAAACAGGGCGATTGGAATGCGTTTCTTTTTGAGCGTTTTGGGCGCGGGCGGGGGTTGTTCCTGAAAGGTGATGGGTAAGACCCGCTCGACCGGCGTCTCTCGAAAGGCCAGATCGCCGAAAGACCGGGTGCCCCCGGCCATCAGAAAGCCGCCGCCAAAATCGCGCACATAGCGCTCGATGACCCGCATCTGGCGGTCGGTGATACCGCCCCGGCCAATATCGTCAAACACCAGACAGTGATAATCGAGCAGATCTGACAACCGGGTCGGGATGCCCTCGGGACTGCGGAACTCGATATCGACTTCCTTGAGCTGAAGCGCGCGGGCCAGGTGGGTGCGCGGGTTGTCGGTAATGACCAGCGCGCGCACCTTGCCCGAGACGGCCAGGGTGGCGTGTTGGCGGTTATTACCGGCCACGGTATCCGGCTCGGCCCTGATTTCGGCTCGCAGCAGATAGTTGCCGGGCTGCATGATCTGGGCCGGCACCTCGAAAACCGACAGGCCGGGCCCGAGTTGGACCGACTGGTTGGTCAGCCGATCCTGGTTGGCGTGGATGGTCACCCGGCCCTCGACCGTCTGCTCATTGCCGTTGCGGACCACCAGGCGCAGGGTAAACACGCTGCCCTCCCGCACCAGGGGCGGGATGACGAATTTCTCCAGGGAGACTTCGGGCTGTTGGCCCGAGGGCGGAATGACCGGGAAAATACTGATGCCCATCTGCCGCGCCAGGGCCAGATGCTGGCGCGCCGAGCCGCTCGTCTCGTTGCCGTCGGTCATCAGCAGCAGGCGCTTTTGGGCCTGTTCGGGGTAGAGGGCAAACACCCGCTCCAGGGCTTCGGCAATATTGGTTCCGCCGCCGGTGTGAGCCTCGTCCGGACCGACCGACACGCTGACCGAGGTCGGCGGGCCGGGCGGGACAAGCAGGCTGGTATCGGTGGCAAACGCCAGGGCCGAAAACTCCTCTTCGGCGGTCAGGTGGCCGCGCAGCTGGGCCAGGTAGTCGTTCATCCACTGGCGGCCCTCACGCGAGATGCTGTCCGAGGTATCCAGCGCCGCAACCAGGGCCAGCTTATGCTCGGACAGGGTGGTTTGCAGGTTCAGGCCGGCCAGGGCGGCGACCAGGGCGACTGCGGCCAGGCTGCGCAGCACGGCGGCGCTGAACAACACCCCCCGTCCGCGCTGCCACACCAGCGGCAGCCACAGCAGCGGGACCAGGGCCAGCAGCCAGAACCAGTCCGGCTCAAGAAAGACGTAGCTGCGTCCGAAAATATCGTAGCTCATTCCGCCCTCGCTCGGGTGTACCGCCACAGCGCGTACAGCCATTCCAGAAACAGCAGGCCTGCGGCGCCGTAGTACAACAGCTGGCCAAACTCGACCGGCACGGTACGGCTGACCTCGTGGGGAGCCTGGGAGGTGTCCAGAACGACCGGCGCCGCCTCTGGAGCGGGCTCGGCCTGGGGCTGGCGTCCGATGTCCGACTCGAGTTCATCGAACAAATTCGCGTACCACGTGGTCCGGTAGTCGCCGTTTTGCAGCCGATAGGCGCCCACGTGTGGAATATCCACCGCTGCGGCTTCGAGTGAGCGCGTTTCGCCGCCAGGCAGGGTCAGTTCCAGCGTCTCAAGCGCCACCGAGGTCGGCACAAAGAAGGTTTCGCCGGGCGTGGTCAGGGCCGGGACGCTGGGGTCTGGCGGCAGCAGCCAGCGCACCGCGTTCAGAAACAGCAGCAGCAGGCTCAGGTTGTCGGAGTCGGTCAGGTTGCCCCGGCCCAGGTCAAAGGCCAGGCACACCACCCGGTGGCCGTCTTTTTCGCCGGTCAGCGCCAGCGGCACCTCGCCGCCAGCGGTGCGTGACGAGATCAGGACTTGGGCCCACGACGGCAGGGCCAGCACCCGGGCCTTCTTGAGCGGCAGGGCGTCAACATACTGCAGGTTATGCAGAATCTCGTGGCTCTCGCGCCAGTCCAGAATGCTGAGATCTTTGGCCTCGGCCACGACCGGAAAGAGCGGATTGTCCAGAGGCGGGAAGACGTACAAACTGTTGGCGGCGACCGCCGTGCCGGGGACGAACTGGTGGAACACGACGATGTCCTGGGGCTCAAGGCTGAGGGTGGAAAAGTCGTCCGGGCTGACCGCAGTCAGGCTGAGGTTGGGAATCGAGCGGCTGACCCGTTGCAGCTCGCTGTGCAGGCTGGGGCTGGCCGAGACCAGGACGAGGCGGCGCTCATGACCCTGGGCCACCCAGGCCAGGGCCTGGTTGTCGACCGACAGCCCGTCGTCGGGACTGATCCGGGCGACCAACTGGCCGGCCTCGCTGAAGTTGCCGATTGAAAAGGACGCGCTCTCGCGGGCCGGCAGGCTGAACGTCCGGCGGAAGATCTGGCGCTCGTTCAGGTGGACCGTCAGGCTGCCCCGCTTGGTGCGTGCGGCGTAGTTACGGACCAGAATGTAGGCGCGCGCCTGCGAGTAGTGCTGGAACGGGTTCTGGTACAGGTTGAGGGCGGCCAGGGCGATATTGTCGTCGTTGCGACCGACCCGGTGATAGACCAGATGCGCCAGCTGGGCCTGGGGCAGGCTGAGCTGGGCCTGGGGCACGTCGGTGAAGACGTGAACGCTGGCCCGCTGGCCGGCCCGGTCGCGCTGGGCCAGGGCCAGCTCAATCCCGAGGTCGAGGTTGGTCGGGCTGTCCTCGGGCCGCAGCGATTCGAGCAGGTGCAGAAAGACGCGGTGGTCGGTGGTAAAGCCGCTGACCACCCGGGGGCGGGCCGCCACGCTGATCAGCATCACCTCGTCGAGCGGTCCGAGGGACCGCACGACCTGGACGGCCTGGGCGCGGGCCAGGCTGAAGCGCTGGGTGGTGCCCTCACGGACCTGCATGCTGGCCGACACGTCAAAGACCAGAATATGGCGGTTGCCCTGAACCTCGGTGACCGTATGGGGGCGGTAGGGGTGCAGCAGCCCGCTCAGCAGCAGGCTCAGCAGCAGGGCTTGCAGCAGGAACAGCAGACTCGGCATGAACCGCCGGACGCGGACGCTGTCCTCCCTGATTTCGTTCCAGAACATCAGGCTGGCCACCTCAACCCGTTTCCGCCAGCGCTCCCGCAGGTAGACCAGGATCAGAATGCCCAGCAGGGCAAACAGCGGCAGGGCGGCTGGATTCAGAATGCCCATGGCACGCGTGTCCTAACGCAGGGCCAGCAGCCCGGTTCGGGTCAGCTCCTGGCTGACCACCTGGGTCACCGCCTGGCGGGTCGAGGCCTGGCTGTACAGAATCTGGTGCTGGTGACAGAAGTCACGCACGGCGTTGAGGTGGGCCTGCAACAGCTCCTGGTAGCGGCCCAGGTTGGCCTCGCTGAGGGTAATCCAGCGCTCGGCGCCGTCCTCAACATCGTACAGCTTGCCGCGGCGGAAGAGACGCCTGGGATCCAGCTCGGCGGCGCCCAGGACGTGGACCGCCTTGACCTCATAGCCGCGCGCCTTGAGGAAGGCCAGCGACTCTCTATACTGGTCGGCCGGGGTCATGAAATCCGAGACGATGATCGCCACCCCGGGCTCCAGGGTTTGACCGATATAGGCCCGGACCGATTCTCGCAGGGTGGTCTTGCCGCTCGCCGACAGGCTGTCAAGAAACTGCCGGAGCCGAAAAAACCGGCTGCGGTGGCGCAGAAACGGGGTCGCCCGAAAGGCCGGCGTCCGGGCGTCGGGGGCGGACAGGGCAATCAGCCGCAGGGTGTTGTTGTTGGCCAGCACGACATAGCTGAGGGCCGACATGATATCCAGGGCAAAGCCGAACTTGTCGTCCACGGCCGGCACGCCCATTGAGGCGCTGGTGTCGAGGAAGAGGTGGAACGGAATCTCGCGTTCGGCGGTGAAAGTCCGAACCATGAGCTGATCGAGCCGCCCCAGGGTGTTCCAGTCCAGATGTCGGAAATCGTCGCCGGGCGAGTATTCTTTGAAGGATTCAAACTCGACGCCCGAGGTTTGGCTGGTGCGGGGAATCGGGGTTTCACCCGGGCGGTGGCCGCGCGCCGTGCGGACACGAATATGAAACCGGTTGAGGGTTTTGAAGAAGGTGGAATCAAGGCTGGCCACGGTCGGATCGCCTTATTGGAGTTGGCGCGCGCTGGTGAGGATGCGCTCAATCAGGCTGTTGGGATCGACGTTGTCCGCCTCAGCCGCAAAGTTGAGCACCAGACGATGATTGAGGGTCGGCCCGGCCACCCGGTTCACGTCGTCGTAGCTGACGTTGGCCCGGCCGTCGAGCAGGGCCACGACTTTGGCCCCCAGCATCAGGGTCTGGCCGCCGCGCGGGCTTGAGCCAAACGACACGTAGCGGTTGATCTCTTCGTCTTTGGCCAGCGTCACCGCAGCCCTGTCCTCCGCGCTCATATAGTTGGCCTCGGCCGGAATCGTGGCATGAATCAGAGCCGCGATATACTCCTCTATGTGCGGGGCGACGATGACCTCGCGCACCAGATGGCGCAGGGCCATGATTTTTCCTGGGGCCGTGCCCTGTTCAAAGACGGGCTGAATCTCGGGCAGTTCGGTCGTCGTGGTCGCGCTGATGATGCGCTGGACTTCCTGATGGGTCGGGTAGCGCAGGCGGACCTTGAAGAAAAAGCGGTCCAGCTGGGCTTCCGGCAGCGGATAGGTGCCCTCCATCTCAATCGGGTTGAGGGTGGCCAGGACAAAAAAGGGCGGCGCCAGGCGGTGGGTGGTGCCGGCCACCGTCACCTGCAGTTCGGCCATGGCTTCGAGCAGGGCGGCCTGGGTTTTGGGGGTGGAGCGGTTGATCTCGTCGGCCAGCAGCACGTGCGAGAAGATCGGCCCCGGCACAAAGCTGAAATCGCGCCGGCCGTCCTCGCCGTCCATGACCATGCGGGTGCCGGTAACGTCGGCCGGCATGAGGTCAACCGTAAACTGAATCCGGCTGAAGCTGAGGTTCAGCGCCTCAGCCAGCGAGCGGACGATCAGCGTCTTGCCCGTTCCCGGCACGCCCTCAATCAGGACGTGACCGCCGGCAAAAAAGGCGACCAGGATGTTCTCGATCAGTTCGTCGTGGCCGACCACGATCCGGGCCACTTCTGACTGGATGCGGCGAAACGTTTCCTGGAACTCGGCGATGAGGCTGGCCGCAGGAACTTCACTTACGGTTTGGCTCAGCGTTTCGCTCATCTCGACTCTCCTCGGGAAAACAGACGTTTGACAATGGCCTCGTATTCGGGCGGGATCTTGGCCTTGCGGATGGCGTCGTCCAAAGACTGCTCCTGACTCAGCCGGCGGCGTGATTTGCTGGGCGGCAGCTCGCCCTCGTACTTGACCGGCTCGCCGTCCCCGCCCCGGGTGAGTTCATAGGTGCTGTCCAGCGACAGCTGGAAGGTCTGCGGGCTGTCGCCCAGGCTGGTCCGGTCGCCGAACAGGTTCGGGTCGGTGCCGCTGCCGGCTCCCATGCCCGCTCCGCCCGCGCTTCCGTCGCTGCCCGGCATCTGCGGGGTCTGGGGTTGAAAGCTGCCGCGGACGTTTTTGCGGTCCAGGCGAGCCTGGCTGAGCTGTTGCAGGCCGCTGCCCTGGGTCGGCATCTGGGCGCCCGCCGGGCCGACGGCGTCGCTGGCCTCACGCGTGCGCCCGTTCTGCGGTCTGTCCGCGACCTGCACCGAATAATCGGCCTTGTCCCTAGGCGTGTCGGCAAGCTGCAAGGCGTCGAGGTCCAGATGATCGGGCAGGGGCGGGATGGTGGGCGCCTCGGACTGGGCAGACGGGTCTGGGGTGGGCGGAATCGACAAGCCGTGCAGGGTATCACGGATCGACTGCTGGAGTTCGTCGGACAGCGAGGCCAGGGGTTGCAGGGCCGGGTTGGTCGTGTCGCCGTCCATGGCAGTGGGCTCGTTCTGGCCCGTGGCCGTCGACGTATCGTGCTGGGGGAACAGGCTGCTCTCGCCCCAGTTTTCCGAGGCGGAGGGGATAAGCGACATTTTTTCGTCAATCAGCTTTTCCATCCGTTCGGGCAGGTTCTGGGCCAGCTGCTGCATATTGACCAGGCTGAACGGGTCGTCCTGCTGCTGGGAGGAGAGGGGCGGAATCAGGCTGGTCAGGCTCAACAGGCCGAGTGCGGCCAAAAAGGGCAGGCTGGTCCACGGAATCCGGCGCGGGGCGATCTTGGGCAGGTCCCAGTCGGCCAGCCGGGCGGTGTTGTCGGCCAGCAGGTGCGGCCACAGGCGCGAGGGCGGGGCTCTGCCGACCACGCCGTCCTGAAGCTGGGCGGCCAGGGTCGAGACCCGCTCTTGCAGGCCGGCGCGCTGGTCGGCCCGGCGGGCGGCCCGGACCATATCCGTCCAGTCCCGCACGCCGCGACGCAGGCTGGCAAACAGCAGGCCGAGCAGGCCGAGGCCGAGCGGCCAGCTGACCCAGGCAAAAAGAGGGGAGGCAAGCTCGAGCTTATAGGCGCACACGATCAGAACGCAGCTGACCAGGGCCAGGGCCGTCCCGAAAATATACACGCGATGCTGGAAGGTGTAGCGATTCAGCCGTCCCCGCAGCCGTCGCAGCCGGTCTTCTATGTCTGCCAGGGCCAGCTGCTCGTGTGTTCCTGGGACACCTACCATTGCTGACTGCTCCCTTTCTGGTGCGCAAGCATGTCCACGCTCCGGTTCCCCTGTGTACAGATCGCCGTTCGGCTCGTGTCGGGTCTCGCTCAGGGCCTCACCCGTCCTAAGTGCTTGATGTTCCTAGCCGTACTGGCGTCTCGTGGGAAGCGCTCCCAACAATAGTCGAGAGCATGACACAGGTCAACTCGGGAAAACTGCCGCCGGCTCCCCCTCGGCACGGGCGGCTCCTGGCTGTGCCGAGGTTCATCGTCTATACACACACCCATGACCGCGCACCTCCGAGTCCTCAGCCTGGTCGGCCTGCTCACGCTGCTGGCGGGTGCCTGCCACGAACCCCTGCGGCTGCCATATATCGTGCCCGAGCTGCACAACTGGCCCGAGACGTATAGCGGTACGCCAGGTCTGCGGCTGCACGTTTTTCAGACCGGCTGGCTGACCCTGCCGAGCCGGCTGGTGTATGAGGGCGGCAGCGTTTTTGGCCGGACACAGCTCGACGTGCTGGTGTTTGCCATCCAGCACCCCGACCAGGGGCTGGTGCTGGTCGGCACCGGGCTCAACCGGGCGCTGGCCGACTCCTCGGCCGACGGCCCCCAGACCTACCTGGAAATCCCGCTGTCAGTCATCGGACGGGCCCGGCTGGAGGGCGGCCAGGACATTGTCGCCCAGCTCGAAGACGCCCAGCTGGCGCCCGACGGGCCGACGCATGTCATCCTGCCCGACCTGCGGCCCGATCATGCCGGGGAGCTGGAGCATTTTTCCGAGGCTGTGGCGGTGGTGAGCCGCGCCGAACACGCCGCAGCGCTGGGGCAGACGGGTCTGGGGGCGTACCTGCCCAAAGAGTATGACCAGGTCACCCGGTGGCAGTTCATAGATTTCGGCCAGGCTGAGCCGCTCGGCCTGCTGGCTGCGGCCCAGGACGTGTTCGGTGACGGCAGCCTGGTGGTGCTCGACGCCAGCGGCATGACTGCGGGCGGCCTTGCGGTGTTCGTCCAGCTTCCCTCGGGACCGGTGCTGTTATGCGGCAATCTGGCCTGGACCAGAGAGCAGTATGTGTATACCCGTCTGCCCGGGCTGGCCTTTGATCGGAGCGCCTGGTGGGATAAGATCTGGCGGGTGAAGAAGTGGAGTCAGCTCGCGCCTGAGTTGACGGTTTTGCCCGATCATGACTGGCGAACGGTTGAGGAGCGGGCAACGGCCGATATGCAGCTCCACCTGTTTGAGGAATGACAACCGACACGGGAGGGGCTCGCCGCCCCGACGACTCGTTGCAGACGATGGAGGTCACGATTCTTGGCCACGGCTCGCTGATGAGCGGGCGAGGCTTAGCCTTCTCGGGGACGTTTGCCGTTCGCCGGGCCGGCATTGTGGCGCTGGCCGACTGTCGGCGGGGGTTTGCCAAGCTGTCGATGTACGGCAACCGGTTTGCCACCGATGTCGAGCTGTCGCGACTGCCCTTGCGGGGCCGGCGGGTGTCGCCCCCCACCGGCCGGGCCGGCGGGACCGAGACCCTGGCCCTGAGCGTCTCCCTCGACGACGGCTACCGGCTGATGAAGCGGGAGGGCTATCAGCCCGACGCAGCCCGGCAGCTGGTCCGTCTCGGGCGGCGGCAGGGCCTGGGGCTGGCCGATTTCCTGTGGCAGGTACAGACCCAGGCCGGGCACGATGCGGTCGGCTATCGGCGGCGGCTGTTTGAGCTGACGGGCTATACCTCGCCCCACTATATCCCGCATCCGGTGCGGATTGACGGAGACGAGACCGCCCTGATCTTTGTCGCGCCCGGCTTTGAGGCCACCGGCTCTGAGGCGGTCATCTCGGTCCGCCAGCAAACCGGCGTGCGGGGGCTGATGTCCGCCGGGCGGGCCTGGCAGCGCAAACCCAACGACGAGCAGCTGAGCTATATGGTGTCGTGCGTCCTGGGCGGCGTCCACGGACTCAAGATTGACGATCTGCTGCCCCGGTCTGGGGATGAAACGCGCCTGATCACGGCCTTGAGAGAGCGCGTGCGGCCGGAAATCACGGTCGAACCGAGCCGGTTCAGGGAGACCGTCGGCCTGTCGGCCGAGCAGTATGGCCGCGCCTTTGGTGAACCCGCGCAGTTGCTCAGACGGAGCGGTTTGCACGACTTTGTGGCGGGCAATCTCAGCCCGCCTGCCTGATGTATGGAGACGACACGATGTCTTTCTTTTCAGTCGCCATCGGAAAAGACCAGTTGCGTTTCACGGCCGCCCACTTTATCGCCTTTCCGGGGTTTCGAGAGCCGCTGCACGGCCATACCTATCAGGCCCAGGTCACGGTCAGCGGACCGGTCGGGCCGGACGGCTATGTGGTCGATTTCCTGGTCCTCAAGAAGATTGCCGAAGAAGAATGTGCCCGGCTCCATTTTCGGACTCTGTTGCCCGACCGTAGCGATTGCCTGGACATTGCCGAGCGTGACGGGCAGGTCGAGGTCAACTGCGAGGACGGCAGCCGTTTTGTGTTGCCGCGCCAGGACGTGTGCCTGTTGCCGATTGTGCACTCGTCTTCGGAAGAACTCGCCCAGCACCTGGTCGGGCGGTTGCGGCAGCGGCTGCGTAGCGAGCGCAACAATATCGAAACCATCGAGGTCAGCATTGAGGACATCCCCGGTCAGCTTGCCGTGTGCCGCGAAGCCTTTGGGGAGACCGGATGAGCCGGGCCTGGTGGGCCGGGCTGTGTCTGATGCTATCGACTGGGCTGGGCTGCGGCCCCGAGCTGCCCGAGGCGGAATCCGCAGCCGCCCAGGTCTATGTCCGGCGCTGTTCGGGCTGTCACCGCGTGTATCACCCGGGGCTGCTGACAGCCCAGATGTGGGACTTTATGTTGACCCGGATGGATGATGAGCTGCGGCGGCTGGGCAGACCGCCGCTCCAGGGACAGGAGCGGCAGACCGTGCGCGCCTATCTCCACAAGCACAGCGGCGGGTAGGGGCAGTCCCCTCGTGCCTGCCCCTACGGGTTGGGCTGCAAATTGTACTGATCGTACACCGGCGGCAGCTCCAGGGTGGCCTTGGCCCGATCTTGCAATTGGCGCAGATGGGCGCTCAACGCCTGCTGGCACGGACTGTCGGCCAGGCAGTCCTGGAACGGGGCGGGTGCGGCGGTCATGGCCCGCTGGAGGGTTTGCAAGACCCAGGCGGCCTCGGTTTTCGCGACCGGTGGCGCGGGCGGGCTGGGCGGCGGAGCCGCCGCCACCGAGGGTGGTGGCAGGGCCGGACTCGGTGGACGGGCCGCGCTTGGCTCTGGCCTGTCTGAGGAAGCGGGGGAGGAGAACGCCGGCAGGCGCGAGGTCGAGCTGCCCGGAATAACCGTGCCAATCGCTCCGAGTACGTCGCGCTGTTGCTGAACCGTACAGCTGGTGAGGAGGAATAGGCTGCCGAGCCACAGGCAGATGTATCGCATGGTGGTACTCCCTCGGGCTGGACCGGGCCCGCCGACCTTGACTTGTGTACGCAAACAGCAGACTGTCTAGCACATATGGAACACAAGCACACCTATCCGGAAGCCCTGGAGGCCCTGCTGAGCCGCCTGCCCGAACTTGAGCTGGTGCTGGGGCCCCAGGCCAAGGGGGGCCTTGAGGTGGTCCAGCGCTCGCTGCAACAGGCGATTGCCCTGCGGGCCGACGGCGACGTGCCGCGCGCCGTGTCCTACATTGCGACGGCCATGGACCGTCTGTCTCAGCTGGCCGATGGGCTGGGACCGCAGGAGGCGATGATGATGCGGATGCTGACCGAGCAGTTTCGTCAGGCCCTGCTCAGCGGGCACGATGGCGAGGCGCGCCGGGTGTCCGACCTGATGCGTGACAAGTCGGGCACCACGGTCCGCAAATAATTCACAAAATATACCGCGACAGATCCTCGTCTTTGACAATCTGTTCGAGCTTGTCTCTGACGACCTGGGCGTTGATGGTGACTTCCTGCCCGTCAAGCTCCGGGGCGTCGAAGGATAGATCCTCGACCAGACGTTCGACCACGGTATGCAGGCGCCGGGCGCCGATGTTTTCGGTCCGTTCGTTGACGATGGCGGCGATCCGCGCAATCTCTTCGACCGCGTCAGCCACAAAGGCGAGGGTCACGTTCTCGGTCGCCAGCAGGGCGCTGTACTGGGTCAGCAGGGCGTTCTTGGGCTCGGTCAGGATGCGGATGAAGTCGCGCTGGTTGAGGGCGTCGAGCTCGACCCGGATCGGAAAGCGGCCCTGGAACTCGGGAATCAGGTCGGACGGTTTGGCGGTGTGGAAGGCGCCCGAGGCGACGAACAACACGTGGTCGGTGCGGACCATGCCGTATTTGGTGTTGACCGTGCAGCCCTCGACCAGGGGCAGGAGGTCGCGCTGCACGCCCTGGCGCGAGACGTCCGGACCCTGGGCGTGGTCGCGGCCGGCAATCTTGTCGATTTCGTCGATGAAAATAATCCCGGTTTGCTCGACCCGACGGATCGCCTCGCGGACCACCGCCTCCATATCGACCAGCTTGTCGGCCTCTTCCTGGGTCAACAGCTCGACCGCCTCGGGCACCTTGAGCCGCCGCTTTTTGGTCTTCTGGGGCATGATGTTGGAGAACATTTCTTTGAGCTGGTTTTCCATGTCTTCCATGCCCTGGGGAGCCATGACCTCGATAAAGGGTGAGGCGGGCCGCGTCAGCTCGATTTCGACCTCGCGCTCGTCGAGTTTGCCCTGGCGCAGCATGCGACGCATCTTCTCGCGGGTGGCCTGTCCCGGCTGCTGGGTCGGGTCGTCGGTGTCGTGGCCGTCGGTCTGGCCGAAGCCGGCCCGCGAGGGCGGGGGAGGCAGCAGCAGATCGAGAATCCGTTCTTCGGCCTGGGCCTGGGCCTTGACCTGAATCCGTTCCTTGGCCTCCTGCTTGACCATATTCACAGACAGTTCGGTCACGTCGCGGACCATGGACTCGACATCGCGGCCGACATAGCCGACCTCGGTGAATTTGGAGGCCTCGACCTTGACGAACGGCGCCTGCGCCAGCCGGGCCAGCCGGCGGGCGATCTCGGTCTTGCCGACCCCGGTCGGGCCGATCATCAGAATATTTTTGGGCGCGATCTCATCCCGCAGCTCCGGCGGAACCTGCTGGCGACGCCAGCGGTTGCGGAGAGCAATGGCCATGGCCCGCTTGGCCTTGGCCTGACCGATGATGTAGTGGTCGAGTTCGGACACGATCTCGCGCGGAGTCATAACCGGCAGCACCGCTTCTTGGGGCTCGGGATCGACAGGGGGGACAGCATTAACGGCGTTCGCCATAGGACAGCTCCTCGAGCGTGATGTGGCCGTTGGTGTACACGCAGATCTCTGCGGCCGTACGCATGGCTTCTTCGGCAATCGTCCGGGCGTCCAGCCCTGTGTGCTTGCGCAAGGCCCGGGCTGCGGCCAGGGCGTAGTTGCCGCCCGAGCCGATAGCCAGAATGCCGTCGTCGGGTTCGAGCACGTCGCCCGAGCCCGAGATCAACAGCGACGAGTCCTGGTCGACGACCGCCATCAGGGCTTCCAGCCGCCGCAGCACCCGGTCTGAACGCCAGTCACGGGCCAGCTCGACCGCAGCCCGGCGCAGGTTGTTATTGTACTCTTCGAGTTTTTTTTCAAACATGTCGCACAGGGTCAGGGCGTCGGCCGTGCTGCCGGCAAAGCCGGCCAGGATTTTGCCCTGGGACAGTTGGCGAATCTTGCGCGCCGTGTGTTTCATGACCGCGTCACCCAGACTGACCTGACCATCCCCGGCCATCACGACCCGACCCTGATGGCGAACCGACACGATAGTCGTGCCGTGCATGCTGTAGCCTTTCATGAGCCGACCACCTCCTGTTGCGGAATGCAGAACGGAAAACACAGCGCGGTCAAGAAGGTCGGTCTTCCGCCCATAGCCTTCCCTCCTGTCTCGTTCGTCATTGGAGCACCGCTGCGCTAGGCGCGCGGGTGCGCCTTATCGTACACTTCCATGAGGTGGTCGAGGTTCACATGGGTGTATTTCTGGGTTGTGGACAGACTGGCGTGACCGAGGAGTTCCTGGATGGCGCGCAGGTCGGCCCCGGCCTCGAGCAGATGGGTGGCAAAGCTGTGGCGCAGCGCGTGGGGACTGGTTTTCAGGCTGATGCCGCAGGCGCGGGCGTAGTCCGCCACGATCCGGGCCACGCTGCGGGTGGTCAGGCGTCCGCCGCGACGGTTGAGAAAGACGGCCGGACAGCTGGGCGTGCGGGGGCTGGCGGCGCGGTTCTTGGGTGTCAGCAGGCTCGGAATCTGAGCCCGGTAGCGGGTCAGGCTGTCGAGTGCACGCCGCCCGATCGGCACCACCCGTTCGGTATTGCCCTTGCCCTGCACCCGGATGACCTCCAGGTTGTCATCGACATCGTCCCAGTCGAGGCTGACGAGTTCGCTGACCCGCAGGCCGCATGAGTACAGGACTTCGAGCATGGCTCGCGCCCGCAGGCCGGCGGCCGAGTCGGGCGGCGGGGCGTCCAAGAGACGAAACATCTCGTCGACCGGCAGATAGCTCGGCAGCGGATGGTCTTTTTTGGGAGACGCGAGCTGCAGGCTGGGATCGCGCTGCACCTCACCCTCGCGGACCAGAAAACGGAAAAAGCTCTTCAGGGCCGAGAGTTTGCGGCCGATCGAGCTCTTGGTGTGAGCGTGGTACAGGCTCGACAGAAAAGCCTGGATCAGGTGGTGATCAATCTGCTGGATACCGAGCGGGCGCGGGTTGGCCCGTGGGGTGGGCCTTTCCACAAAGGCAAAAAATTGGGCCACATCACTCAGATAGTTCCGTTGGGTGTGGGTGGACAGGTTTTGCTCCACCCGCAGGAAAACCTCGTAGCGGGCCAACAGGCTGGGAATAGTCGGTGTCTTCATAGTCTGGACAAGAACGGGACAATGGTATCAATAAGTCTGTGCCGAATAAAGAGCGGTGTCGAGAAACGGAGGACGAGCCATGCCACAGTCGCCGACCTGTCACCAGTGCGGGGCCGAAATTCAGGTTGTCGAGCGGATCGGCCGTCGGGACAGCTGTCCAGGCTGTGAGGCCGATGTGCGCTGCTGTCTGAACTGTGTGTTCTACGACCCCCACGTGTCAAATGCCTGCCGCGAGCCAAACGTCGAGCCGGTCCGGGACAAAGACGCGGCCAATTTCTGCGACTATTTCTCGCTGGGTAATCCGGCCGCCCGGCCCACGGCCGAGCCGAGCCAAGCGACTGACGCCCGGGCGCGTCTCGAGGCGCTGTTCGCCAAGAAGAAAGACTAGACGAAGGACAGTCGAATGAACCGCTTGCTGCTCTGCTTGTCCGTGCTCGCGTCCATCGTCACCCTGAGCGCTTGTCAGCCCGATCCGAACAGCCCGCGCGGCGTGGCCGAACGCTTTCTGGACGCACACTATGTGCGCATGGACCTGCAGGCGGCCAAGGCTTACTGCACCGGTCTGGCGCTCAAGCGTGTCGAGGACGAGATCCGCCTGACCGAGGGGCAGGTGATTGACGCCAATACCCGGCTGCCGCGGGTGTATTACAGCCTGGTGAAAGAAACGCCGCGTGGCGACACCAGCGTCTCCTTCCAGTATCAGGCCAGGATTACGGTGGCCGGGGGCGGGGAGTTTCAGAAAGAATTGCTGCTCAGCCTGCGCAAGGGGCAAGACGGCTGGCGGGTGATGAATTACAGCGAGTTTGATTGAGCCGTCAGCCCATGGTGTTGTTTCGCCAGCCGGATGCGGCGCGGACGACCGCCTTTCTGGCCGTCCAGGCCGGCCGCCCCTACAGCTATGCCGAGACCGGTGCGTCGCGCACCGGCCCGCCTCCGGGCTGTGCAGTCGATCATCATCGGGTCTTGCTGGGATACGGGCGGGCGACCTTTCGCGCCGCCCGTGCGGCGCTGGATGGCTGGCAGATGTTTCGGCTCGGCTGGGTCAGGCTGCGGCCACAGGCGAGCGCTGATAGCCAATCGAGCGGGCACCTGTCCGCCTTTCCAGCTGTTGAGCGGCCGGTGGCTGAAGGGCAGGTGGTCGCCGTCATTGCCCGGCTGGCCGGGGTGTGGTTTCTGAACGCCTGCCGGGTTGTCTACGTATGGCAGGATGCCGGAGCGATTGACCGCTTTGGCTTTGCCTATGGCACGCTTGACGCCCATATGGCGCGCGGCGAGGAGCGATTCAGCGTCGAGTGGCATCACACCGACGATTCGGTGTGGTACGACCTGCTGGCGTTTTCCCGGCCCCGGCACCTGCTGTTTCGTCTCGGTTATCCGCTGGGTCGGTGGCTACAGCACCGTTTTGCCCGTGACTGTGCCGCAGCCATGACTCGGGCTGTGGCCGGGGCGCCAAACGGCAGACGGGCCGGGGTTGGCGAAGTCCGGATCGTGCGTCGGCATACCCCCCGGACCGAGCTGGCCCGCTGGCTCGGCTATTGGGCGGGGATTGTGGGGCTGCTGGGCGGAACGTTTTGCTGGCTGGGGTAAAGACGAATGAGAATCTCTTCTGGAGAATGACTTCCTCCTCCAGAAGAGATCCTCGTTCGCCGTTGTGGCCGGTAACGCCTATTTCGGCTGGGAGACGAGCCGCAGGTAGGGTTTGAGGGTCTTCCAGCCCTCGGGGTATTTCTCCTTGGCCTCGGCGTCAGACACCGCCGGCACAATGATCACGTCTTGGCCCTGGCGCCAGTTGACCGGGGTGGCGACCTTGTGCTGAGCGGTCAGCTGCATGGAGTCCAGCACCCGCAGGACCTCGTCGAAGTTGCGGCCGGTGGTCATCGGGTAGGTCAGCATCAGCTTGATCTTTTTGTCCGGCCCGATCACAAAGACCGAGCGAATGGTGGCGTTGTCGGCCGCGGTACGCCGGGCGCTGCCGCTGGCCGCGGGGTGGATCATGTCGTACAGCTTGGAGACGGCCAGGTCGGCGTCGCCGATCAGCGGATAGTTGACCGCATGCCCCTGGGTTTCTGCGATGTCTTTGACCCAGCTGGTGTGATCGCTGACCGGGTCGGTGCTGAGGCCGATGATCTTGCAGTTGCGCTTGTCAAATTCGGGTTTGAGGCCGGCCATATAGCCCAGCTCGGTCGTGCACACCGGGGTGAAATCCTTGGGGTGGGAGAACAGAATCGCCCAGCTGTCCCCAATCCAGTCATGAAAGTTGATCGTGCCCTCCGTTGTGTCGGCGGTAAAATTCGGAGCTTCTTCACCAATATGGAGCGCCATGCTTGTCCTCCCCTGAGAGTGATGTGAGCTGAAGGTGAACGAGACTCGCTTCTCGCTGCGGTGGTCGGCCGCGTTCACCCCCCCTTTTCTAACGATTTCCCAGCCGAGAGTCCAGCCTGACCTAGGCCGAAAACCCTTCGAGCCGGGCCAGCCGCTCGCGGTGGTAGGTGGCGTCCCCGAAGGCGAACTCGTTCCACTTGGCGCGCTTGAACCAGAAGTGCATATCGTGCTCCCAGGTGAAGCCGATGCCGCCGTGCATCTGGACCGCCCGGTTGGTCGTGCGGGCATACACGTCCGACAGCCGAGCCTTGGCCAGGGCGGCGGCTCGGGATGCCTCGGCAGGCAGGGCGTCAAAGGCGTAGGCGGCATACCACACCAGCGACCGGGCCGGCTCGATGTCGCTGGCCATCTCTGCCGCCATATGCTTCAAGGCCTGGAACGAGGCGATGGGGCGGTTGAACTGGGTGCGGGTTTTGGTGTACTCGACGGCCAGCTCCAGGGCTTTCTGCGCCCCGCCCAGGCTGTCGGCGGCCAGGGCCACACACGCCGCGTCAAGCAGCCTGGCCACGATTTTCCAGCCCTTGTCCTTTTTGCCGAGCAGGGCGGTTTTGGGTACGGCGACCTGCTGGAACTCGGCCCGATACACCCGGCGGGTCTGGTCAACGATATCGAGCGGGGTGAGGCTGAGGCCCGGAGCCTGCCGCTCGACCAGGAACAGGCTGACCCCCTGTTCGGCCTTGCCCGAGGTTCGCGCCACTACCAGCAGGACATCGGCAACCTCCGCAAATGGGACAAACATCTTGGTGCCGGACAGCACATAGCCGTGTTTGGTTTTTTTGGCTTTGAGCCGCACGCCCCGGGCGTCGAGACGGTCGTCGGCCTCAAGCAGGGCCAGCGTGCCAATCGCCTGGCCCGTAGCCAGACGCGGCAGCCAGGTCTGCCGCTGGGCCGAACTGCCGGCCTGGACCAGGCCCAGGGTGGTCAGCACCGACGAGAACACGAACGGGCCGGGCACGACCGCCCGTCCGATCTCTTCGAGCAGGACCGCCATATCCAGCATGCCGAGTCCCAGGCCGCCGTGGGCTTCGGGGATCAACAGACCGGTCCAGCCCAGTTCGGCCGTCTTGCGGTGGAGTTCGGGCGAAAACCCCTTGGGGTCGTCGTACAGCTCTCGGACCAGACCGGGCGGGCACTCCTGGCTCAGAAATTCCCGGGCTGTGTTTTGCAGCAGCTCCTGTTCGGCTGACAGGCCAAAATCCATAGCGCTCCCTCGACTGCGGTTCAGCCCGACTTGGGCATGCCCAAGCCCCGCTCACTGATGATATTCTTCTGGATCTGTGAGGTGCCGCCGCCGATAATCAGACCCAGGGTAAACATGAACTCGTACTGCCACACGCCGTTATCGATCACCCGGTCTGTCCCGCGTTTGAGCGGGGCGTAGGAATTCATGATCTCGAGCGCCAGGGCGCAGATGTCGTGGTTCAGCTCGGTGCCGACCAGCTTGTTGACCATGGCTCCGAGCCCGGCTCGGCGGCCTTTGATGACATCGGTCAGCTGGCGCAGCGAGTGGTACTTCATGGCCTCGACCCGACCGAGCAGCTCGGCCAGCTTCTGGCGGATGACCGGGTCCTCGGCCGCCGGCTTGCCGTAGCGCCGATGGCTGCGGGCCAGCCGCAGCAGGTTGTGCATCATCATCTGGGTGCGGGTGGTCGAGCCCAGCATGTTGCGCTCGTGAAACAGGGTCGCGTTGGCCACCATCCAGCCCTGGTGCAGTTCGCCGACCAGGTTGTCCCGGGGGACGCGCACGTCCTCGAAAAATACCTCGTTGAAGCCGGCGTCGCCCGTCATCTGGACCAGGGGGCGGACCGTAATCCCGGGCGTTTTCATGTCGATCAGGACGTAGGAGATGCCACGGTGCTTGGGCGCGTCCGGGTCGGTCCGGACCAGGCAGAACATCCAGTCCGAAAACTGGGCGCCCGAGGTCCAGACCTTCTGGCCGTTGATGATGAACTCGTCGCCGACCAGTTCGGCCCGCGTCCGCAGGGAGGCCAGGTCTGAGCCCGAGCCGGGTTCGGAATAGCCCTGACACCAGATCTCTTCGGCGGTCAGCACGGTGGGCAGATAGCGCTGTTTCTGCTGCTCGGTGCCGCACTGCAGCAGGGTCGGGCCGAGCATGGTCAGGCCCGAGGCGCCGATCAGGCCCGGCGCCCGGGCCAGGATGAGTTCTTCGTTGACGATGGTCTGGCGCATGACATCGCTGTCGCCCTGGCCGCCGTACTCCTTGGGCCAGCCCCTGGCCACATAGCCGGCCTGATGCAGGCTGCGCTGCCAGGCTTTTGCGCGTTTGAGGCGGCGTGGATCGTCGGGCGCCAGCGTGCTGAGCGATTTGTCCTTTTGGGGAACGTTTTTTTTCATCCAGGCCCGGACCTGTTTGCGAAAGGCCTCGTCCTGTTTGGAATAACTGAGATCCATATCACCCTCCGGCGTGGGCTACAGGTTGTACAGCCGTCTGGCGTTCTCGCCGATGATCTTGGTCCGGGCGGCTTCCGACAGCGGCGCGCAGGCTTCTCGAACCTCCTCGACCACGCCCGGAAAGGTGCAGTCGAAGTGCGGATAGTCCGAGCCCCAGATCACGCAGTCTTCCAGGCCCATGGCGACCATGCCCTGCAGGGTGCGTTCGTCGGGGTCGAGGGCGATAAAGCACTGCTGCTTGAAATGCTCGCTCGGTTTTTGCTTCAGCCACGGCACGTAATGGCCCATTTTCTCGAAATGACCGTCCATGCGGTCGAGCCAGTAACCGATCCAGCCCACGCCCGATTCCAGAAAGGCGACCCGCAGCCCGGGGAACTTGCTCAGCACCCCGCCGCAGATGATATCCATGCACGCGCCCTGCTGCTCCCAGGGGTGGCAGACCATGTGGAAGAAAAACGGGTCTTTGTAACGCTCCTGGCCCAGCGTCGGCATTTTGGTGCCAAAGCTGCCGTGAATGGCGATTGGAATGTTCAGCGCCTCGGCCTCGCGCCACAGCACGTCATAGGCCGGATCGTTCAGCCGGCGACCGTTGAACGGGTTGGGACGGATGAACACGGCCCGCATGTCCAGCTCTCTCACGACGCGGCGCATCTCGGTGACCGCTTCGTTGACATCCTGGAGCGGCAGCGGGGCAACGGCAAAGAAGCGCTCGGGGTAGGGCTTGCAGAAGTCGGCAATCCAGTTGTTATAGGCCCGGCACGCGGCCGCGGCCAGCTGCGGGTCTTCCAGGTCGCCGTAGATCAGCCACAGGCTGGGATAGAAAAAGGCCTGCTCAATGCCTTCGAGGTCCATGTCCTTGACCCGGGCGTGGGGGTCATAGCCGCCCACAACGATCTCGTCCCAGCCCATGGTCCGGGCTTTGTGCGGGTCGGACAGCCCGCCCGGCGTACACGCCGCAGCAATCGCCATGTTCCGGTCGTGGCGGACTTGGCCGTTGATCCTGAGCTTATCAATGCCGTCACGGTCACGAAAAATCTGAATCACCCCGTCGCGATAGGCCGGCTCGGTATACTCCTGCCAGACGCTCGGCGGCTCGAGAATATGTCCATCCGCGTCAATAATCTGGGCCATGGCTGCTCTCCTGTGTGGCGTTCCTCGGCGCCCATCTTCGGCGTCCATTTTCACTGTTCACTACGCGCAGGCGGCGCGGCCTGTCAACCTGACACCCCGGGCAGGCCGACGACGACCTGATTGCTGATCCGCTCCACCTCACCGTCGGCCCGCAGGCCCTTGAGGGAAACCGTGCAACACGTCTCTGGATCGCTGAGGTCGTCCCAGTCGATGTCGGCCTCGGCCGGGATGGGAAAGCTGACCGAGACCGCGCCGGCGTAGCGCTTGAAGGGCTCGAGCGCGCCGGCCAGTCTGACCTCGGGTTCGAGCGGAAAGACCAGCACTTCGAGGTAGGGCAGGGGCAGCTCGGCGTCCTCGGCCAGGTCATATTCGAGCCGGACGGTCAGCGATTCGGCGTTGAAGCGGAGCAGCTCGACCTGTGAGATGTGAATCAGCTCCCTGCTGGGCTCTGAACCCGAGCAGCCCCAGAGCAGCAATCCGGCCACGAGAAGCAGAACGCCAGGCAGATACCTGAATCCGTTTTTTTGCTGAGAGGTGCGTGCCTGTTGTCTGCTCATGTTCCATCCCCCGCCGTGCGAAGACCGCCTGGCGCCGGAGCGATTTCAGACCTGGACCGGGCTAAATCAGCTTCACGTCCCGTGCGAAGCGTTCCATCATGCCGGCCATGTCTTCGTAGCTGCGGGCAAAGTTGAAAAACGCCAGGTACAGATAGCTGGCTCCCAGCTCCTGGTAGCGCGGAATGTCATCGACGATGGCCTCGGGCCGTTTGCCCCGGGGCGACACACACAGGGTAATGGTGGACCTGTCCCGCCCGGCCTTGGCCGCCCTGTCCCTGAGTTTGTCCACCCGTTCGGCAAATTCTTCAGGACTGAACACCACGGCCGCCCAGCCGTCGCCGTATTCGACGATCCGGCGCAGAGCCGGTCCGGTATGCCCGCCCAGCCAGATCGGCGGGTGGGGGCGTTGGACCGGTCGGGGCTCGCAGCACAGCTCGGGGAACTGGTGAAAGCGGCCCGAGAAGCTGGCGCTGTCTGCGGTCCACAGGGCCTTCATGACCGCCACACTCTCGTCGCTCAGCGGGCCGCGGTCGGCAAACGGGGCGTTGAGGGCCTTGAACTCCTCCTCCATCCAGCCCACGCCGACCCCCAGGATGACCCGGCCGGCGGACAAGACATCGAGGGTGGCGACCGTCTTGGCGGTCACGACCGCATTCCGATGGGGCAGGACCAGGACGGCCGTGCCGAGACGGATGGTGGTGGTGCAGGCGGCGGCAAAGCTCAAGACTGTCAGCGGCTCAAGGATGGGCGCGTGCGGGTTGAGCGGAAACGCCCCGTTGGCGGTATACGGATACTGTGAGGCGATCTCCAGCGGGGTGACGATGTGATCGCCCACCCACACCGAATCGTAGCCGAGCGCTTCGGCCGTTTGGGCGGTGGTCCGAATGTTGTTCAGCACGTCGCCTCTGGCCAGCGGACCGATGTGGGGTAAAAAGGCTCCGTATTGCATGCTGCGTCCCTCCTCTGGGGCTCTCGACTCGCCAAGTGAACGATGCGGGCTGCCTCGGTGAGAAAAGATCATCGTTCCCCTGTTGGGTCAAGACAAGGCCGGCGAATGGGCCGGGCGCGGCCCGCAATCTGGCAATCCGGGGCCGGACGTGCTAACACCACCTGAACCGCAGTCCGCCCGAAACACACGAGTCTGACGAATCGAGATTCATGAGGAGAGCCATGGAGGGAGTCCGCATACTCTTGGTCCGACACGGGGAGACGGTGTGGAACCAGGAAAACCGCTGGCAGGGCCAGGCCGACGTGCCGCTGAGCGACAACGGGCGGGACCAGTCGTGGCGTCTGGCGCGGCGGCTGGACGCGGAAAAGCAGCCGGTCCAGGCGATCTACACCAGCGACCTGATCCGCGCGGTGGATACGGCGATGATTCTGGGCCAGACCCTGGGGGTCGAGCCGACCATTGAGACCGGCTGGCGGGAGATGAACATCGGCACCTGGAGCGGGCTGCGGACCGGCGAGGTGATTGCCCGCCACCCCGAGGAGTGGGAACGCCTGCGGGCGGGCGAGGATCTGCCTCGGGGCGGCGGCGAGACCTTCGCCCATTTTCAGGGCCGCCTGATTGCTGCCGCCCGGTCACTGGTCACCAGGCACCCCGGTCAGCAGGTGGCGGTGGTGACCCACGGCGGTGCGGTGCGGGCGTTCTTGCTGTACTGCCGCGGTTTGGCCATGAGCGAGTTCCGCAAGATCGACAAAATCGGCAACACCGGCCTGAGCAAGGTGACCCTGAGCGCGGGCGGCAGCGCGCTGATCCATTATGTGAACGACACCAGTCATCTGGATGGGGTGGCGTTGTCGGGCGAGACGGTTGACGCCTGAGGACGGGCGGCCCGGCTTGGAACACCCAGCCAGCAATCGTTCAGCAAAACCTCATCCTGGCTGAACAGCACCCGCTGCAATGCAGTCGCACGATCAAGCAACAGCGTATCCTCAAAACGCTGGCTTCCATCTTCCTGAGCCGTGAGTACCTGTATGCCGCGCCGCCTCACGCCAGCGGTGATTGCAGCGTTGACGTGGACATCCATGTACAATCGCAGCATTATTTGGCTGGACGCATCCGGGCGGCAACGAGTTTCGGGTGTGGGGTGTGTTGGCGACGCTGGTGCTCTGTTTCGTCATAGCTTGCACTCAGAGCCGCCTCCATGGCTTCCCGGTGGTCGTAATAGTAGGTGAGAGCCGCATGAACCTGGGCGGGCGTCAGATCTGGATAGTGCATCACGATTTGGGCTGCACTGTAGCCATGGGCGACGTGATCCGCAACAATATCGACTACCCTGTGCCGGGTCCCGTCTATGCAGGGCCGACCCCGAGCATTGAAAGTGATATGGGGATAAGTGATGTCTTCAGGCCGGTCTGTTCTCACGGATCGCTTCTCCCAGGATCATTGATACGCAAGCTAGCACAAGGGTCTTAGCAGAGAAAGCGAGTATCGTAGGGAGGAAAAATGGGAGAGATTACTGTCAACGTGACGCTTGAAAATCCGATTGACCGCGGTGTTTTTGAGCGAGGAGATGGCGAGGAGTCTGCTATTCGTCGTTCCAGCCTTGACGCGATTGTCGATACCGGTGCCGTCATGCTGGTCCTGCCGCAGAACGTGGTTGAACGGCTCGGTTTGGAAATACGCCGGACTGTGATCGTCTCCTATGCGGATGAGCGAAAGGAAGAGCGCCCGGTGGCGGGTCCATTGACCATCCGCATTGGCAACCGTTTTATGAGCACCGACTGTGTTGTCGGCCCTCCTTTGAGCGAGCCGCTGATCGGCCAAATCATCCTCGAAGCCCTGGATCTCATCGCCGATTGTACCAACCGGACCCTGACCCCACGCCCGGAGTCGCCGGACTATCCGCTGTTGAAACTCAAATGAGCGGTCCTTCTCATGGATCATGTCAACGCCCTGCCAACGGGCACCCGGCTACAGGAATACACGATCCGTGAGGTGCTTGGGGCGGGTGGGTTCGGCATCACCTATCGGGCAGACGATACGAACCTCAACAAAGTCGTCGCGATCAAGGAATACCTGCCCGGCGAATTCGCCACACGCACGAACAACGGGACGGTCGTGCCCAATTCGAGCGCCGACGCCGCAGACTATCAGTGGGGCCTAAGCCGTTTTCTGGACGAAGCCCGTGCTCTGGCTCGCTTTGACCACCCACATTTGAACAAAGTCTACCGATTCTTCGAGGGTAACGGCACGGCCTATATGGTGCTGGAATACGTCGAGGGTCAGACCGTCAGCAAACTGCTCGCGCGATGTACCACCCTGCCAGCTGCGGCCCTCCAACGGCTCATTCACGAAGTCCTGAGCGGCTTGGAAGATCTGCACGCCGCCGGCTACATCCACCGTGACCTCAAGCCGGGCAATCTGATGGTGCGCCCGGACGGGAGCGCCGTGGTGCTGGACTTCGGCGCGGCCCGGCAGGCTATAGGGAAGCGGTCCAAAAGCGTAACAGCGGTTCTGACGCCGGGCTATGCGCCGATTGAGCAGTACGCCACCAAGGACGAGAGCATAGGACCCTGGACCGACCTGTACGCGCTGGGCATGGTGGCCTACCGGTGTGTGAGCGGCATGACGGAGGCGAAACTTCCCGACGCCGTGACCCGGTCCCTCAGCCAACGCGGGGACGGCCAAGACCTGATCCCGGCGGTAAAAGTCGGCGGAGGGCGATACGATGCTCGGCTCCTCGCCGCAATTGACTGGGCCATCCAGGTAAACAAACAGGGTCGGCCGCAGAACATAGCCCAGTGGCGGGAGCAACTGCCCACCGACATGGGAAGCAGGATACGACCTGCACGGGAAGCCTCGCCGCCAGGACAGATGCAGCGCACTGGTTTATCGAAGACATCGAGGCCGCGGACTTTATACGATCTGGTCTCTTTAAGTCAAAGAATGGTGGAGGATGAGCAAGTATTGAAACGCAACGCACAGGAGTACGTGAAGCAGGGGATGAAACCGAAGGAGGCGATGGAGCGGGCGGTAAACGAACACAATCTGCAAGTGAAACGGGCACCGGACACCAATCCCCCGGAAGCAGTTTCTCACCAAGCTCCTACCAAATCTTTAGAGAAACAGCTCTCCGGCTCTAAAATTAGACCAAAGAAGGTCAGAATCGCTGTCAAGCTCATCTACCTTCAAGGTGGAATATTTGCCTCCTGGGCCATGTTTTCAGAATCTGCATTCATAGGTTTATGGGATCAGTCTCCAATCACTGGCTTCCTCCTCCTTCCCCTTATGTGGTTCTTCGGCGTGTTCTTTCCATTCGGACTTCTGGCATATCTGATCGGAAAAGGAGACGACCGCGCGATTCCGTTTTTCTTGGTGCTTTGGTGTTTCTGCTTTCTGGGGATAACTATCGATGTTTTGTATGGTAGCCCCCCATCTTTCCTGCAAATTTCCATGATCCTCCCTGCAATGATCGCAGGGCCTCTTCTTGTCCTAGGGATTCGAGAGTCCTCCTGGCCCTGATATGCTCTTCCAGCGCCGCGGCTTTTTCCCGCACCTTGCCGATCAAGTCCGCTTGGGTCGGGATCTGACACCCGCTCACCAGCAGACAGAGGGCCAGGCCGCCGATGCAGTCCATCTCACTCCCCCCTCTGCCCTGGGGAGAGCGCCACACCCCCGAGTTCCGCCCCTGTCACCAAGGCTTCGACCTGCGAACCGTCCAGGTTGGCGCGATACAGCCCTTCGTCATTGCCATGCACGCCATCCCAGAGCGTCCAATACATTTTGCCCCCGTCTAGATCGAGCACGAGACCCGACCCATATCCGACATCTGGCACGAGGAGTTCGACATGGGACCCATCATCGAGGTTGGCACGGTACACGTGGTATTTGACCCAGTAGACCTTGCCGTTCTCCGTATCCACGGCGAGTGCGTCTCCCCCCAAGGCGCGCTGCGGCCGCGTGAACAGGAGATCGTGTGTGGCGTCGTCCAGGCTGATCCGGTGCAGTCGTTTCGCCTCCTGCCAGTAGAGGGTGTCGCCGGCGGGGTCGATGACGAGCGTCTTAGGCTTGGTCTCTGGGAATGCCGGATCGGCGGGGTGAAACACGGCGGGCTGGGAGCCATCCAGGTTGGCCCGCCAGATGTCCTCCCCCTGCATCCAGTACATCGTCTTCCTGGCCGGTGCGAGGGCAAAAAAGTCGATGTCCTCTCCGACAATGAGCGTTTCGACCTGGGAGCCGTCGAGAGACGCCCGGTGGATGCCGCGAGAGTTCGTCCAGTACATCGTCCCTGCGGCCACGTCCAGCGCGAGCTGGGAATAGAACCCTGGGCTGGGCTGCCCCGTACTCGTCAACAGCGTGGTGACCTGCGTCCCGTCCAACCGCGCCCGCTGAATCCGGTCCCGGCCCGTCCAATACAGATGGGAACTCCCCGCTTGTGGCGGCGGCGGCGGAGTCCGGGCAGTCGGCATGACCCGGACCAGCTCTAAGTGCTGGGTGGATTCGTTCCAGACAAACACGCCCCGTTCGCCCGGCGCAGGGAAATTGGGCACGTCAATGGAGATGACAACGTCTTCGAGGAACTCTTCCCCCGTGGTCCCCACGGTGAAGGTGCTCCGCGCGAACGCGACGCCATTGTCGTAGGCCACGGCCGTATGGGTCCCTCCACCCACATGGTTCCAGTTGATCTGGGCGATGAAGCCGTTATTGATGGCACCGCCACACTGGCCAGCCGTGTCGGCGCGTGGCTGGTCAACCGCCATCGGTAGCGGCCCACCGTCGTCAATCCTGACGGTGATGGCTCCCGCGTCACATTTCCAGCCCGAGATGAAGCCGATCCCGGAGACGATCGCTCTGTGTTTGGGGCTGTCGAGTATTGCGGCCCACCCACTGGTGGCAGTATGCAGCAGCCCGACAAGGAGCAAAAGAGTCATGCCCATTGAACGGCCCTTACCTTCCTCTGCTGTCTGGAGCAGCGTAGTGTGGTCCGATGCCAACACAGCTCACCCCATTAGGCAGTGTTGGGTTTCGCGCTGACCTTGCTCGTCGGCGCGAGACGTATTTCTAATGACGACGCTGGCGGGGATGCCGGGTCGTGTCAACTGCACAGCAACGAAGTGAGTGAGTCCTGCCTATTCACCCAGAGCGGGTCATGACTCCCGCCCCAGAGAAGGTTATTGTATTCAGCAGGCGGCCCGACTCAGGGGTCGCACTGGCAGTTGACGGGCTTCACTCTGGAAGAATGGGGCTGGAATGTCAACGGAACACACAGGAGGATCGCGCGATGGAGCATCCCAATCGGACCGCCGAACGGATCAAATGTGACATGGCTCTTCTCTGGGCCGATGTCTGTGACCTCATCCGCACCGATGTCGGACAGATGCAGGCGGCCATCAAGGATCGCGTCTGGCCGAGCACCTATACGGTGGACCCGGAGGAGAGCAGCAGCTACACCCTCATGCGTCGTGACACCAGCGGGCAGGAAAGGCTATTTCGGTGGCGCTATGAGGCCCCGAAGAGCCGGGTCGTTTTTACCCTCACCAATCCTACTCAGGACTATCTCCTCACCACACGATGGGATGCCTCAACTGGTCGATGTATAGTCAGAATTGAGGACTGCCAAAGTTTACTCGGCTTGGGCGCGCGGGCGCGACCTTGAGGCGGGGGCTAATAGTTTCCAGTTTGACGGAATACGAAGAAATAGAGCAGGAAGTTGCTACAATGGAACAGGTAACCGAGTTGATTGGCGCGCTGATGACATGGCCCCTCGTTATAGTGGTATTTATACTGTGCTTCAAAAAACAGCTCTCGCTTCTTATTGAATGGGTCACACGGATTATAAAGTTTAAATACAAGGACTTGGAGTTAGAATTATCAGAACCATTGGAGCAAATCGGACAAGATTTGAGAGAACAGTCCTCATTTGAACCGGGCGTCATCGCCGAGGACCCCAATCTATCACCCCTGATTGAAACTTCGCCTACGCTAGCTGTCTTGGAAGCTTGGAAGTCCATAGAGTTTGCTGCGAGGAAAAAAGTGGAGCATTTGATACCTCCTGAAGAAAAATTCAGCGATCCTCTTGATCGTCCCATCAGTTATCTCGAATACAAAGGCGCTTTAATCCCATCAACGGCGAGTGCCCTCCGCGATCTCCGGGCGCTACGGAATCAAGTAGTCCAGCTCAAAGACGCCACAGTTTCCCGAGAAGGTGCGATTCAATACACAGAACTTGCGATTGCCATCCGGAGGCAAATTGACGCTATTACTGACCTGCCAGAAGTTAAATTAACCGCGCTTACGCTACTCGTTCTGCATCTAAATAGCTTGATTGACTCCGGGAAATTCAATGACATTACGGTCGATGAAGTCTATCGGTGGGCGGAGGACAGGAATATCCTCGCATCTCTTGTCGAGAGAACAAAGGGAAAATTTTCCTCTGGAGAGTACGACGAAGATGGACCGTACGCAAATTTTTCAAGCTTCTACGACGACCAGATGGAGAGTCTTGCCAATGTTACTGACGGTAGCGAGTTCGGTGTAGAAAATTCAGGGCTTTGCTTCTTGTTAGCATGGACGAATGAGCTGATACAGCAAGGAGCAGGTTGGTATCCTAGATGAGCTGTAAGGGATGGAAATCCATTGATTCGTCCTATTCCCTTGTCTGTCTTCTCTTCCCGGTGGTTTCAGCTCGGCGTGAGCCTCCTGCTCCTCGGCGTGCTGTTTGTGTCGGCCGATTGGCGGACGTTTGTCAGCCAGCTGCGGGCCGCCCAGCCCGGCTATGTCATGGTGGCCTTTGTCGGCTATGTGCTGGGACAGGTGCTATGCGCCTATAAGTGGCGCTGGCTGGCCCGGGCTGTGGGCTTCGATCAGCCGCTCCGGGCCTGTGTCAGCTATTACTTTGGCGGCATGTACCTCAACCTGTTTGCGCCAAGCACGATCGCCGGGGATGTGGGACGCAGCGTCTTGCTGGCCGGTGGACGCCAGGGGGTCGGTCGCGCCCTGCAGTCGGTGCTGGCCGACCGGGCGAGCGGTGTGGTCATGCTGATATGGGTCAGCGCCCTCAGCTTTCTCGTGCTGGGACCGACCGTCCTGCCGGCCGTGGTGTGTTATGGAACGATTGCGGTGGCGGTCGGCTGTGTGCCGGTGTGGTGGCTGCTGCCGCGCCTGGCGCAGCTGCTGTTCGCGCCCGGTCACCTCATCCGGCGGAACAGCGAGAAGCTGTTTGCGCCCTACCACAGCCGGCCGAGGCTTGTCCTTGGAGTGTGCGGCCTGGCCTTTGGCTTCCATCTCTTACAGATTGGTCTGCTGCTCCTCCTGGCCCATGCGCTCAATATCCGCGTCCCCGTGTGGTACCTCCTGATGTGCGTACCGCTGATCACGCTGCTGAGTGGCCTGCCGCTGAGCCTTGGCGGACTGGGGGTGCGCGAGGGCAGCTTTGTTTTCTTTCTGTCGCTCGTCGGGGTCGTCCACAACGAGGCCCTGGCCCTGAGCCTGACCTGGACGGGGCTCATTTTCGGCGCCGGGCTGGTTGGCGGGCTGGTGCTGGCCGTGTCGCCGGACACGCGGGCGCGCTTGCAGGGGCTGGGCCGACCGACCTAGAAAAACGAGGGCCGGATCAGAATCGTCTCTTCCCGGCCGGCGCCGACCGAAATCATTTTGATCGGGATGTCCAGCAGACTCTCGATGCGCTCAACATAGCGCCGGGCGTTCGTCGGTAGGGCGTCCAGGCTGCGCAGGTCGGTCAGCGGCTCGGTCCAGCCGGGCAGCTCTTCATAGACTGGGGTGAGGTGTTCGAGCATGTGAGCGCTGGCCGGAACCTCGTCATAGTCCTGGCCCTTGTAGCGGTAGCCGGTGCATACCCGCAGGGTGTCGAGGCCGCTCAAGACATCAATCTTGGTCAGAGCCAGGCTCTCGACCCCGTTGAGGCGGGCTGCGGTGCGGACTACTACGGTATCCAGCCAGCCGCAGCGTCGCGGCCGGCCGGTAACGGTCCCGAACTCGCCCCCGGCCTGACGCAGCTGATTTCCCTCGGCGCCAAACAGCTCGGTGGGGAAGGGGCCTCCGCCGACCCGGGTGGCGTAGGCTTTGGAGATGCCGATGACGCTGTGGATGTGCTGCGGCGCAATACCGGCCCCGGTGCACACGGCTCCGGAAACGGTATTCGAAGAGGTGACGTACGGGTAGGTGCCGTGGTCCACGTCGAGCTGGGTGCCCTGGGCGCCCTCAAACAAAACTTTCTTGCCGCTCCTGATCGCGTCGTGCAGGTAGCGGGAGGTGTTGCCGATGCACGCCCGTAAGCGCTCGCGGAGTTGACAGTAGGTGTCAAAAATGGCCCGGAAATCAAGCTCCGGCTCGTCCAGCATGGTGCGCAGATAGGTGTTTTTTTCCTCCACGTTGCGGGCCAGCTTGGCCTCAAACAGGGTCTCGTCGAGCAGGTCGACAAACCGGATGCCGACCCGGGCCATCTTGTCCTCATAGCAGGGCCCGATGCCCCGTCCGGTCGTGCCGATCTTGGCCTCACCGCGTCGCTTTTCGCGCGCCAGGTCAATCGCCTTGTGGTAGGGCATGATGAGATGGGCGGTTTCACTGATCCTGAGCAGCTCCAGATCGGTCAGACAGCCCTGCTGCTGGAGAGCGTCGATTTCTTCCACCAGGGTCGCGGGGTCAATGACCATGCCGTTGCCGATCACACACACTTTGCCGGTGTGCAGGACGCCCGACGGAATGAGCCGCACAATCGTTTTTTTGCCGCCGACAACCAGGGTATGGCCGGCATTGCTGCCGCCCTGGAAACGGACGATGATATCGGCCTGGCGCGCCAGCAGGTCAACCACCTTGCCCTTGCCCTCATCTCCCCACTGCACGCCGACGACGACCAGAGTACTCATACCCTTCTCCTTACAGGTGAATCTGCTGCGCCGAAATGACCGACTCCAGACCGCGCAGTTCGTCCAAGACTTCGGCCGACACATGGGCGTCGACATGGACCAGGGCCAGGGCCTGACCGCCGGCCCGTTCGCGCCCGAGTTCGAGCCCGGCGATATTGATCCCGCGCTGTCCCAGCACCGTCCCGACACTGCCGACCACGCCCGGCACGTCGTGGTTGTGCAGGACAATGATATGGCCCTCGGGCACGGCTTCAAGATACGACGTGTTGACCCGCACGAGCCGGACCACGTTGTTGGTGAAGACCGCTCCCTCGACCGTGTTGGTGCCGCTCGCGCTGACCACGCTGACGGTGACCGAGTTGAGAAAATCGCTGGGTCGATTGCTGCGCGACTCGACCACCCGCACGCCCCGTTCACGGGCGATGTGGGGAGCGTTCACGTAGTTGATGTCCGATTCCAGAATAGAGCTCAACAGCCCGCGCAGCACCGCGGCGGTGGCCGGGGCCAGGTCGTAGTCGGTAATATCGCCGGTGTATTCGACATGGACTTCGAGCGGCGCTTCGCCGGTCAGCTGGGCCAAAAAGCTGCCCAGTTTTTCACCCAGCCGCAGGTAGGGCTGGAGGAAGGCGATCAGTTTTGGGGTCAGCGATGGAAAATTGACCGCGTGCTGAATCACGCCCCGGGTCAGATAGTTGGCGACCTGGTCGGCGATTGCCACCGCGACATTGATCTGGGCTTCGTCGGTGGCCGCGCCCAGGTGCGGGGTGCAGATGACGTTATCGAGCCGCAGCAGGGGGTGCGAGGCCGGGGGCGGCTCTTCAACAAAGACATCAAGGGCGGCGCCGGCAACGCAACCGGTCTGGAGGGCGTGCAGCAGCGCCGGTTCGTCAATGATCCCGCCCCGCGCGCAGTTGATCAGCCGCACCCCGGTTTTCATCCGGCCAAAGGCGGCCCGATCAATCAGCCCCCGGGTGTCTTCGGTCAGCGGGGTATGGACGGTAATAAAGTCGGCCTGAGCGTACAACTCGTCCAGGCTCACCGGCTCGATCCGCAGCTTGGCTGCGGCTTCCGGGGTGATGAACGGATCAAAGGCGATGACCCGCATGCGGAGTCCCAGCGCCCGTTCGGCCACAATCGCTCCGATGTTGCCCAGGCCGATAATGCCCAGGACCTTATTGCACACCTCGCTGCCGGTGAATTTGCCCCGCTCCCAGCGTCCGGCTCGAATCGAGGCGTTGGCCTGGGGGATATTCCGGGCCAGGGCCAGCAGCATCGAGAGGGTGTGCTCGGCGGTGGTGACATTATTCCCGCCCGGCGTATTCATGACCACAATGCCGCGCTTGGTCGCCGCTTCGACCGCGATATTATCGACCCCGATCCCGGCCCGCCCAATGACCTGGAGCTGGGTTGCGGCGGCAATCACCGGAGGGGTGACTTTTGTGCCGCTGCGGATGATCAGGGCCTGGTAGGCCGGGATGTGCTGGATCAACTCAGCCGTGGCCAGCCCCGGCCGGACTTCGACTTCGAGGCCGGGGTAGGACTGGAGGCGCTCCAGTCCTTGCGGAGCCAGGGAATCGGTGATGAGGACCTTGGGACTCATGGTCGTGCTGTGCGTCAACGGCCTTTGCCTGCCGAACCCGTCTCCGAGGCAGGCTTCAACTCGGGCCAGCCCGTCAGCAGGACTTCCTGGGCCGCCCGGACGCCACGGCCGAGTTCGATATCACAGCCAAACGAGACCAGGGCCATCTCCAGGGCGCTGATGGCGGTCATCACGTCAAAGGGGCCGGCATAGCCGATATGGGAGATGCGCACGATCTTTCCGCTCAGCTGGTCCTGGCCGCCGGCAATGTCTACCCCCATGTGCGTGCGCATGGCGTTCAGCAGCTGTCCGCCGTCTACCTCGGGCGGCAGCCACACCCCGGTAGCCGCCGGGCTGGGGTGCTCGGGAGCCAGCAGGCGCAGGCCCAGGGCCTGGGCTGCGGTCCGGGTCGCCCGGGCCAGATGCGCGTGGCGGGCGTACACCTGGGGCAGTCCTTCGTCCTGCAGCAGACGCAGAACCTCGTGCAGGCCGGTAATCAGCGAGACGGCCGGGGTGTAGGCAGTCGTATGCTTACGCTGGGCCTGACGCTCCAGGCGCAGATCAAAATAGAAGCGTGGCAGGCTGGCCGCTGCGGCCCGCTGCCAGGCCCTGGCGCTGAGGGCCACAAAGGCCAGACCCGGTGGCAGCATCAGGGCTTTTTGTGAACCGCTGACCAGAATATCAATCCCCCAGCTGTCCATCGGGATTGCGGTTGCACCCAGGGCGGTAATGGCGTCGACGATCAGCAGGCGATCAGTGTGGCGGGTCAGGCGCGCCAGATCCTGGACGGGATGCAGAACCGTGGTTGAGGTCTCGCTGGCCTGGACCAGAACGGCCCGGACTTCAGGGTGCTGCTCAAGCGCTCGGGCGACCGTCTCAGCGGCCACCGCCTGGCCCCATTCGACCCGAATTTCGACTGCGGTCAGGCCCGCCGCCCGACAGATCTCGAGCCACCGCTGGCCGAATTTGCCGCCGTTGACGACCAGCACACTCTCCCCGGCCGAGCAGGTGTTGAAGACCGCCGCCTCCATCGCACCGGTGCCTGAGGCGGCCAGGATGAGCACGTCCTGGTCGGTTTGAAACAGCCGTTGTAAACCGGCCTGGACCTCGGCAAACAGCCGGCTGAATTCCGGGCTGCGGTGGTGGACCATCGGCTGCGACATGCGCAGCAGAACCTCGGGCGGAACCTGGGTCGGTCCGGGAGTTAACAAATACCGCTTTTGCATACGCTGCTCCAGCGCACAACCACATCAAAAAAACGCCCGGACCGTGTGATCGGCACGGTCCAGGCAAAAGCTTTCTTTCGACACATCCTTGCTGCTCGCAGAAAGGTGTATCGGAGCCGCAGGGCTGAGTCAATGCAGGTCAGGTGACGGCAAACTGCCTGAGTTTCCTAGGATTTTTGCTTGACAGGCAAAATGCTGACGATTATAGTCGAGGGGATGTGTCGCAGACGACTGGGAGGTGGAGGATGAGGAGCGGCAGTGTCTGGCGGGCGCCACGAGTTCTCTACGAAATCGTGTTTCGGTTCACCCCTTTTCCCTCCGCGCCTGTAACAGACTGATATGTATCCGTGCCAGCATACAGGCCTCATGGAGACGGTCTTGGCCAGCCCGTCCCGGGCTCCTGTTTCAGGCCACCTGCCGGTGATGCTTGAGGAGACGCTCGCCCAGCTGCGGCTGCGGCCCAACGCCGACGTGCTGGACGGCACCCTGGGCGGCGGCGGCCACGCCGCCGCGGTGCTGGCTGGCACAGGGCCGCAGGGCAGGCTGCTGGGACTTGACCGCGATGCTGACGCGCTGGCCGTGGCCCGACAGCGCCTGGCCGATTGGGGCGCCCGCATCATCCTGGTCCAGGAAAATTTCAGCCGCTCGCTGGCGACCCTGGCCCGGCTGGGCTGGTCGGGCGTTGACGCCGCGGTGCTCGACCTGGGCTTTTCCTCGCTGCAAATTGAGGATGCCGAACGGGGCTTCAGCTTTCTGCGTGCCGGTCCGCTCGATATGCGGATGGACCGGACCGAGCCCGACTGCGCGGCCGATGTGGTGAATCACGCCAGCCAGGCCGAGTTGCGCCGGATCTTCCGCGAGTGGGGCGAGGAGCCGGCCGCTGGTGCGCTGGCCCGCGCCGTGGTTGAGGCGCGTAAAAAGTCTCCCCTGACCACCACCGTCGCCCTGGTCCGAACTATTGAGCAGGTCATCAGGCGGCCGTCCCGCTCGGCCCGTTCGTCCGTCCATCCGGCTACCCGGGCGTTTCAGGCCCTCCGCATCGCGGTCAACCGGGAACTCCATCATTTGTCCACCTTCCTGGCTGACGGCTATCGTCTGCTCAAGCCGGGCGGCCGGCTGGTCATCCTGGCCTATCATTCTTTGGAAGACCGCCTGGTCAAGACCGCCTTCCGGCGCTGGGCAGCCTCGTGTGTGTGCCCGCCCCGGCTCCAGCTGTGTGCCTGTGGCTGGTCTCCAAAGGTGAAGATCCTGACACCAAAACCGTTGACCCCGACCCGATCAGAGGTGGCCACGAACCCGCGTGCCCGCAGCGCGCGGCTGCGTGCGGTAGAGCGCTATGGCTAGAGGAAGATTGGTGGAGAGAGGAAGAACAGCATGCCGCATTCGAGTCCTGCGCGCCGGTGGCTGGGTCATGGCTTGGTCGCTCTGCTCGGCCTAGGTCTGGTCTGTGCCCAGATTTGGACCCGGCTGCAGGTCGTGGCAACGGGCTATGCGCTGTCGGACACGCGCCACCTGCTGCAAACGCTTGAGGCCGAGCAGCGCCGCCTCGAAGCCGAGTGGAGTCGGCTGACGGCCTCGGGTCGTCTTACCCAGCTGGCACACCAGCGTTTGGGACTCGGCCTGCCTCGGGCCGGTCAGGTCAAGCAGGTCAAGACGGTCCGGCAAGACCGATGAGGAGGGGGGATGAAGAAACGGTTGTGGGTCGCCGCGTTGTGTATGGGCTTGGGCCTCGTGCTGGTCGCCGCTCGGCTGGTCCAGCTGACTGTTCTCCAACACCGGGAGTTGGCCGACCAGGCGGCCAATCAACACCACAAGCGGATTCGCTGGACTTCGCCGCGGGGGACGATTGTTGATCGGAACGGGACGCCGCTGGTCCTGAGCCTGGCGGCCGAGTCCCTTTTCGCCCACCCCGCTCAGCTGCCGGACGGGGTTGATGAGCGGCTGCCGGCTCTGGCCGCCGCCCTGGGTCTGCCGGCTCCACAGGTCGCCCAACGGCTGAAAAAATCGGCCTCGTTTGTCTGGTTACAACGTCGGGTCTCGCCCCAGCTGGCGGCCCAGGTTCGCAGCCTGGATATTGACGGGATTGGCAGTCAGCCGAGTGAACGGCGGGTCTATCCTCAGGGCAGTCTGGCTGCACCACTACTCGGCTTCACCGATATTGATGCCAAGGGGCTGGCCGGCGTCGAGCAGTCCTATGACCACTATTTGCGCGGCCGACCGGCCGAACTGACCGGACTGCGCGACGCCTTTGGCCGGGTGATTTTTGCCCAGGGTGTGAACGCGGCACCCAGCCAGACCTTCGAGGTTCGCCTCAGCCTCGATGCCAGACTGCAATACATCGCCGAGCACGAACTGGCCCGGGCGGTTGAGGCGCATGCGGCCAAGGCCGGCACGGTCGTCATTCTTGATCCCCGCAGCTTTGCCGTCCTGGCCATGGCCCAGGTGCCGAGTTTCGATCCTCACAACCCGGCGGCCACACCGGCCGCAGACCGTCGCAATCGGCTGGTCAGCGAGGTCTATGAGCCCGGCTCGACCCTCAAGGCCCTGCTGGCCGCAGCCGCCCTGGACAGTCGGCTGGTACACGCCGAGGAGCAAATCTTTTGTGAACAGGGTCGCTATCGGATCGGTCGGCGGACGGTCCAGGACCATCGACCGCACGGCTGGCTGAGCTTTGCCGAGATCATCAAGCACTCGAGTAATATCGGGGCGGCCAAAGTCGTCGAGCGGCTCGGTCAGCCAACCTACTTCCGGTATCTGCGCGCGTTTGGTCTGGGCCAGACCAGTGGGATTGATCTGCCGGCCGAGAGTTCGGGCCTGCTGTCCGCGGATCGGCACTGGCCGGATATCAAGCTGGCCACGGTGAGTTTCGGCTACGGGGTGGCGGTCACTCCGCTGCAGCTGGCCGTCGCGTTTGCTACTCTGGCCAACGATGGGGTGTTGATGCGACCGTATGTCGTCCAGGACATCCGGGATAGCGAGGGGACGGTGCTCGAGGCCAACCGTCCCCAGTACGTCTGGCAGGCGGTCCGGCCTGAGACGGCAAAACAGGTGGTCGGACTGCTCGAACAGGTGGTTGAACCCGGCGGAACCGGTTGGCGAGCCCGGCTCGAAGGCTTTCGGGTTGCCGGTAAGACCGGAACGAGTCAGAAGCTCGACGACGAGGGTGCCTACTCGGCTCGGACGCATATCGCCTCTTTTGTCGGCATCGTGCCGGCCGATGCCCCACAGCTGGTGATCGCGATTACTGTCGATGAACCGCGCCGGGGTGGATACTATGGCGGTCAGGTTGCCGCCCCGGTTTTCCAGGCTATTGCCAGCCAGGCTGTGGCTGTGCTGGGCGTCGAGGCCGCACCCGTTCCGGTCCAGGTCGCCGGCCCGACCCGGTCCGACCCGTCTCCCAGCCCGGATGGGTTCGGGCGGCCGAATTTCCTGGGTCTCAGCCTGCGTGAATCCCTGCGTCTGGCCGACCGAAACGGCTGGCGGGTCAGCACGACCGGCAGCGGCTATGTCGTCGCGCAGGCCGTACAGCACGACCCACACACCGCCCAGCCGTTTTACCGTCTGAGCCTGGCTCCGACCCGGCCGACCGGTGTTGAAGAGGGGGTGCTGTGAGGCTGGCCGATCTCTTGCCCTCGGGCCTTGATGTACAGACCGCAGGCGGCCTGGACATCCCTATCGAGCAGCTGGCCTATGATTCACGGCAGGTGCGGCCCGGAGCCGTGTTTTTCGCCCTGCCGGGGACGAAGACCGACGGTGCGGCGTTCATAGACCACGCCCTGCGGGGCGGAGCCGCCGCCCTTGTCGTGGCCCACGACAGCTACCCCGCCGTCCAACGGCGGCTGTCGGGCTATGCCCGGCCGCTTGGCCTGATCGGTTGCGAGGCGCCACGGCGTCTGCTGGGGCTGATGGCCGACCGGTTTTACGGACAGCCGAGCGCGCGGCTGTCGCTGGTCGGCGTGACCGGCACGAGCGGGAAAACCACCACGACCTACCTGCTGGAGGCCATCTGGCTGGCCATGGGCTGGTCGCCCGGCGTGATTGGTACAGTCAATTATCGCTACCAGGGACGCCAACAGCCGGCACCCTTTACCACACCCGAAGCGGTCGAACTCCAGTCCCTGCTGGCCACCATGGCCGACGCTGGCGTAGACCACGCGGTCATGGAGGTCTCGTCCCACGCCCTGGTCCAGGAACGGGTCCGCGGCTGCCAGTGGAACGGCGCGGTGTTCACCAATCTGGGCCGAGATCACCTCGATTTTCACGCCGACCTGGACGACTATTTTGCCGCCAAGGTCAGACTGTTTCGCTCCGGGCTGGCCGACTCGCCCAAAGCCGAGCGCTTTGCTGCGGTCAATGTCGACGACCCGTGGGGCCAGAAGCTGGCCGGCTACCGGTTGCCCGGCCGGCTGATCACCTACGGCTGCCGTGCCGACGCGCTGGTCTCGGTCTCGGCGCGTGAACACAGCCTGGGCGGCCTGCGCGGGGTGTTGCGTCTGGAGGGCCGGCCGGTCGCGTTTTCGTCGGCCCTGATCGGGGAGCCGCACCTGTACAATATTGTCGCCGCCGCGGCCACGGCCCACGCCCTGGGCGTACCGGCCGAGACGATTGCGGCCGGCATCGCCGCCTGTCCCAGGGTGCCCGGGCGTTTGGAACGGCTCGATGTCGGCCAGGCGTTTGAGGTGATTGTCGACTATGCCCATAAACCCGACGCGCTCGACAAAACCCTGCGCTCGGTGCGTTCGCTGACCCCCAAACGTCTGCTGACGGTCTTTGGCTGTGGTGGTGACCGGGACCGGGGCAAGCGGCCGCTCATGGGTCAGGCCGCCGGTCGGCTGAGTGATCTGGTTGTTTTAACCTCGGACAATCCGCGCAGCGAGGATCCGCAGCGCATTCTGGCCGACGCCGAACGCGGTCTGGTCGAGGCCGGTCTCCAGCAGCTGGACGAACCGTCGGCCCTGGCCGCCGCCCGGCGCGGCTATGTGATCCTGGCCGACCGTCGGGCCGCGATTCGGGCCGCTCTGGACGGGGCCCGGCCCGGAGACGTGGTGGTGATTGCCGGCAAGGGTCACGAGGACTACCAGATTATCGGAACCCGCACGCATCACTTTGATGATCGGGAGGAGGTCCGCCACTATTTCTCCGCACGGGAGGTCGGCTGATGCTCTACCTGCTGCTGTATCCGCTCCATACCAGCTACTCGGTGCTCAACGTCTTCCGCTATATCACCTTTCGGACGCTGCTGGCCGCCATCATGGCGCTGACGGTGTCCTTTTTCCTCGGCCCGCGGCTGATCGCCTGGCTGACCGCCCTGCAGGTCGGCCAGCCGATCCGGCCCGACGGTCCGCAGGCGCATCTGAGCAAGGCCGGAACGCCGACCATGGGCGGGACGCTGATCCTGTTCTCCCTGACGGTTGCCACCCTGCTCCTGGCCGATCTGAGCAACCCCTATGTGTGGCTGGCGCTGGGCGGGACGGTTGGCTTCGGAGCGGTCGGTTTCGTGGATGACTACCGCAAGCTGTCGCGCAAGAATTCGGTTGGTCTCAGGGGGAAATATAAGCTGTTGTGTCAGCTGGTCCTGGCCCTGGGGGCGGCCGTGTGGCTGATCTGCCTGCCGGGCTTTGACACCAGCCTGACGATTCCGTTCTTCAAAGACCTGCGGCCCGACCTGGGCTGGTGGTATGTGCCGTTCGCCGCCCTGGTGATTGTCGGTGCCTCCAATGCGGTCAACCTGACCGACGGGCTGGACGGCTTGGCGATTGGGCCGGTGATGATTACCGGCATGACCTACGCCCTGTTCGCCTATGTCAGCGGCCATGTCAAGATGGCCGAGTATCTCCAGGTGCCGAATGTCCCCGGTGCGGGTGAGGCGGCCATCTTCTGCGGGGCGCTGGCCGCCGCCGGGCTGGGATTTTTGTGGTTTAACGCCTATCCGGCCCAGATGTTCATGGGCGACACCGGGGCGCTGTCGCTGGGGGCTGCGCTGGGTATTGTGGCCCTGATCTGCAAGCAGGAGATCGTCCTGATCCTGGCCGGGGGAGTGTTTGTGGCCGAGGCGGCTTCGGTCATTGTTCAGGTTGCCTCGTACAAGCTGCGCCACAAGCGGATTTTTCGTATGGCGCCGCTGCACCACCATTTTGAGTTGCTGGGTTGGCCGGAACCCCTGATTATTGTCCGGTTCTGGATTGTGTCGATTATTTGCGCGCTGCTGGCGCTGTGTACGCTGAAGTTGAGGTGAGGCGCGGGCGGATGGTCGAACCGCGGCAAACGGGGTAAAGATGGAGAGCAGGACGCAGGCAGACACGGCCCGGCCTGAAGGCCGGCCACCGGCCCCTATCAGCCCTGGAGCGCTGGATGGCTGGCTGCTGGCCAGCGTGCTGCTGCTGCTGCTGATCGGTCAACTCATGGTCTTGAACACCACCTATTTTCATGCCGCCGAGCATGGCGATCAGCCCTATCGCTTTGTCTGGAAACAGGCCCTGGCGCTGGTTCTGGGCCTGATGGCGATGGGGCTGACCGCCCGGCTGTCATCGGCCAGCTATTGGCGCTGTGCCTATCCGGTTCTGCTGCTGGCAGTGGTGGGGCTGCTGGTCGTCCTGCTGTCCGAGGGAAAGGTCCAGCGCTGGATCCATCTCGGTCCGATCAATGCCCAGCCGTCCGAGTTCGCCAAAGGCGCGGTCGTGCTGTACCTGGCCTTCTCCCTGGTCAAAAAGGCCCGGCGGCTGCATGGTTTTGTGTCTGGCGTGTTGCCCCACGTCCTGGTCGTTGGGCTGATCGCCTTTCTGATCGTGATAGAACCCGACCTGGGTGGGGCGGTCTTTGTGGGCCTGACGCTGCTCGTCCTGCTGTTTGTCGCCGGAGCGCGCAAACGGCACCTGGCGCTGCTGGTCGGAGCCGGGCTGGTCGTGGTGACGTATGGGATCATGGCGGCCGAATACCGCAGCGCCCGGCTGCTGTCTTTTCTCGATCCGGCCGCCCACCGCCAGGCCGGCGGCTACCAGCTGCACCAGTCCTTGCTGGCCTTCGGGGCGGGTGGGACCCACGGTGTCGGCCTGGGCCAGAGCAGTCAGAAGATGTTCTACCTGCCCGAGGCGCACACCGACTTTGTCTTTGCGGTGGTGGGTGAAGAAACCGGGTTGTGGGGGACCGGGCTTATCCTCGGTCTGTTTGTCGTCGTCGGTGCCCGCGGCATACGGATCGCGCTGCGCCATCCCCATCGCTTCGGTCAGCTGCTGGCTTTTGGCTGTAGCTTTCTGCTGGTCGGTCAGGCCGGCCTGAACATGGCGGTGGTGCTGGGCCTGCTCCCGACAAAAGGTCTGCCCCTGCCGTTTATCAGTTATGGTGGGTCGTCGCTGTGCATGGCGCTGATCTATGTGGGTGTCCTGCTGGGTCTGTCGCGCGAGATTCGACCGGAGAACCGGATTCATGCCTAGGACGCTCACACCCAGACGGCTGCGGCTGCTGTTGGCCGCCGGGGGAACGGGTGGCCACCTGTTCCCGGGAGTCGCGCTTGCCCAGGACGCCCAGCGAGAAGTGGCGGCCGAGGTGTTGTTTGTCGGCACGCCGTACGGCCTGGAGGGGCGGCTGGTTCCGCGCCTGGGTTTTCCGCTGCGACTCATTTCCGCCCAGCAGCTGCGGGGCAGGGGCTGGTGGGGCGGGCTCCAGGCCGGCTGGGCAGCCCTGCGCGGGATCGGCTCGGCGTGGCGCATCCTGGGCGAGTTCAGGCCCGATCTGATTTTCAGCCTGGGCGGCTATGCATCCGGGCCGACGGTCGTGGCAGCCTGGCTGCGGCGCATCCCGTGTGTGCTGCTCGAGCCGAACGCGATTCCGGGCCTCACCAACCGGCTGCTGGGTCGTTTTGCGAGCCGTGTGTGTGTGGGCTTTCCCGCTACTGTGGCCCACTTTCCGGCCGGAAAAGCGGTCTATACCGGGACCCCGGTGCGCTGGCGGAGCGCCGAGCTGGCACCCGTACCTGCGGAGCCGAACGGCGCCGGGCAGACCAGACCGTTCGGCGTCTTGGTCCTCGGCGGGAGCGCCGGCGCCCGGCGGCTCAACCAAACCCTGCCGTCGGCCTTTGCCGCCCTCGGCGTGTCGTCCGGCCAACTCCGCATCGTGCACCAGACCGGACAGGCCGAGCACGCCGAGGTTTGCGCCGCTTATACGCGGCTTGGCGTTGAGGCCGAGGTGGTGCCTTTCATTGAGGCCATGGACGCGGCCTATGCGGCGGCCGATCTGGTCGTCTGCCGGGCCGGAGCCCTGACCCTGGCCGAGCTGACAGTCCTGGGCAAGCCGGCGATCTTTGTGCCCTATCCGTATGCGGCGGACGATCACCAGCGCGTCAACGCCGAGCAGCTGGTCCGAGCCGGAGCGGCGCTGATGATTCTGGACGCCGAGCTGAGCGCGGAGCGGGTTGCGCAGGCTCTCCGTGGCCTGATGCGTGAGCCGGCCCGCCTGTACGCCATGGCCCGGGCGGCGGCGGCGTGCGGCCAAGCCGATGCGACGACACGTGTGTTGCGCGAGTGTCTGGCCTGTGTTCCGGCCGCAGTCCAGCCCGCGACCGGAGAAGCGGGGCGCTAATGGGCGAAAGAACACTGACCACGGGTCTCGGCCGGCCCGGGAATGGGTCGGCTGGAACGCTCGGTCCCCAGGGGCAGGTGTTGTTTGACACCAACCGCCATATTCATTTTGTCGGCATCGGGGGGATCGGCATGAGCGGCATTGCCGAGTTGCTGCTGAATCTGGGCTATCAGGTCAGCGGTTCGGACCAGGTCGAGTCGGACACGACCCGTCGCCTGACCCGCCTCGGGGCTCACATCGCCTATGGACATCGGGCCGAGCACATCGACCTGCGGACCGACGTGGTGGTCATCTCGTCGGCCGTGAAATACGCCAATCCAGAGGTCGGCCGGGCTCGGGAGCTGCGTATTCCGGTCATCCCGCGGGCAGAGATGCTGGCCGAGCTCATGCGTCTCAAATACGGGATTGCGATTGCCGGCACCCACGGCAAAACCACCACCACCTCGCTCGTGGCCAGCGTCCTGGCCCAGGCCGACCTGGATCCGACGTGTGTGATCGGCGGCCGCCTCAACGTTGTCGGCTCGAACGCGCGCTTGGGGCAGGGCCGCTTCCTGGTGGCCGAGGCCGACGAGAGCGACGGGACTTTTTTGCTGCTGAGTCCGACGATTGTCGTGGTCACCAATATCGACCCCGAGCATCTCGATTTTTATGGCGATATGGACCGGGTCAGAGACGCTTATCTGCGCTTTGTCAACCGTATCCCGTTTTATGGTCGAGCCGTCTTGTGCCTGGACAGTGTCAATGTCCGGGCGCTGCTGCCCCACGTCCACAAGCGCTTTGTCACCTATGGGCTGAGTCCGGAGGCCGACCTGATGGCCCGCGATGTCCGCGTGTCGGGCATGACCACCCGTTGTGAGGTCTGGGCCGGCGACGAGCGGTTGGGACTCTTGCACCTCAAGCTGCCGGGCCGCCACTCTGCGCTCAACGCCCTGGCTGCGGTGGCGGTGGCGCGGGAGCTGGGGATCCCGTTTGCCTGTGTGCAGCACGCCCTGGCCGGCTTTGACGGCATTCAACGCCGTTTTGAGGTCAAGGGCGAGGCTGCCGGGGTGCTGGTTGTTGACGACTATGCGCACCACCCCGAGGAACTGCGGGCGACCCTGCGGGCGGCCCGTGAGGGCAGCTGCCAGGCCGACCCGGCGCGGCGCCTGGTGGCACTGTTTCAACCCCACCGCTATTCGCGCACCCAGGATCTGTTTGACGAGTTTCTGTCCGCTTTCGATGATGCCGACACAGTCTTGCTGACCGAGATCTACCCGGCCGGCGAAGAACCGCGGGCCGACGTGTCGGGCCACCGGCTGTACCGGGCGCTGCGCCGGCGCGGTCATACCGAGGTCCGTTTTGTTGCCGACCGGGAAGGGCTGGCCCGGGCGGCTCTCGACTGTGTCCGGCCGGGTGACATGGTCATGACCCTGGGTGCCGGGGATATCCACCGGACTGGGGACGAGCTGCTGGCGCTGCTGCAAAAGAGAGGGACGGGTGCAGGCTGAACGGAAAAACCGACTGCTGCGGCTCCTGAGCGACCAGGTCTGCCAGGTCCGTCGCGATGTCATGCTGGCCCGCTATACGTCTTTTCGGATTGGCGGTCCGGCCGACATTTGTGTCGAACCCCACAGCCTGGCCGAACTCCAAGCCGTCGTCGGGCTGGTCAGAGCCGAAGGACTGCCGCTTTTTGTCCTGGGCGGAGGCAGCAATCTCCTGGTCAGCGATGCGGGCATCCGCGGTGTTGTAGTCAAGCTCGGCAAGGGGTTTAATTACAGCCGCTGGAGCGAGTCCGGGGCCGACCGGACCGCGCGGCGGGTGCGGGTTGGCGCTGGACGTTCGCTGGGCCGTTTTGTCCGCGAAGCCGTGGCCAAGGGCTATGCCGGGGTGACGTTTGCCGAGGGCATCCCCGGCAGTGTGGGCGGCGGGCTGCTGATGAATGCCGGCGCTTTTGGCGGGGAGTTGAGTCAGGTTGTGGAAATGATTCGGGGTGTTGATCGTGCCGCTCGGGTGGTGGGTCTGTCGGCAGAACAACTCGGCTTTGGCTATCGTCGCACCGCGCTGCCACCCGACTTCATTGTGGCCGAGATCGGTTTTCGGCTGTCCCCTCAGGAGCCGGCCCGGCTCGGCACGGCAATGCGCCGGGCGCAGACACGGCGCCGGACCAGCCAGCCGCACGGCTCTCCCAACGCGGGCTCGGTGTTCAAAAATCCGCCCGGTGCCTATGCCGGTCGTCTGATTGAGCTGGCCGGGCTGAAAGGCGCCCGTTGCGGGAAGGCGCGGGTGTCCGAGCAGCACGCCAATTTCATCCTGAATACCGGTGGCGCGCGGGCGGCCGAGGTCAAGCGGCTGATGGAACACGTACAGCGCACAGTGTGGGTTGCCCACCAGGTGTGGCTTGAGCCGGAGCTGCGTCTGGTCGGAGACTGGGAGCAGGGCCGGGGAGGACCGGGCCTGGCTGTCCACGCAGCTGAGAAGGGGCCATGAGTACCGAGAGCCCGCGCTGGCGCGGAAAAACGGTCGGCGTGCTGCTGGGCGGTGTATCGGCTGAGCGCGAGATTTCGCTGCGAACCGGGAGTGCGGTGTGTGAGGCGTTGCGTAGCCTGGGCTACGCTGTGACCGCCATTGAGGTCCAGTCTGACGGCGGGTGGCTGAGCCAGGCGCGCCAGGTCGATGTGGTGTTCATCGCCCTGCACGGAAAGTTTGGCGAGGACGGCACGGTCCAGGCCGTCCTGGAGGTGTTGGGGATCCCATATACCGGCTCGGGCGTTCATGGCCAGCGCGCTGGCCATGAACAAACCCATGGCTAAACGGATATGGCACACCCACGGGATTCCGACTCCGGCCTGGGAGGTGATCGATACCCGGGCGGCGAAGTCGAAGCTCGCCGCGCTGTCGTTTCCGGTTGTGGTCAAACCGAGCGCCGAGGGCTCGAGCGTGGGGGTGAGTATCGTGCGCTCCAGCTCTGACCTGCCTACGGCCCTGGCCGAGGCGTCCCGGTTTGACGTGGCCAGCCTGGTCGAGGCGTATATCAGCGGCCACGAAGTGACGGTCGGGATTCTGGGCGAGCAGACGCTGGGAGCGATGGAGGTCATTGCCAAGGGCGAATTTCACTCCTACGAGGTCAAGTATACGGCCGGCCGAGAGGAGTTCCTGATGCCCGCCCCGCTTGCGCCTGGGGTGTATGAGCGAGTGCTCAGGATTGCCCTTGAGGCCCACCGGGCGCTGGGCTGCGGCGGCTATAGCCGGGTCGATACGCGGGTGACCGAAGACGGGCAGATTTTTGTGCTTGAGGTCAATTCCTTGCCCGGGCTGCACGAACTCAGCTATTTGCCGCGCATTGCCGCCCACGCCGGGCTGGACTACGCGGCGCTGGTCGAGGCGATTTTGCAGCGCGCCACCCTCTATAGCCAGGGGAGGGCGGGATGAAACACACGCTGCCGACCATGCTATCAACAAGAACGCGTTCGGCTCGATCGTGGGGCACGAGGCTGCTCGTCTTCCTCCTCCTGCTGGGCGGCCTGTGGATCGTGGGGGGACAGCTGATCCGTTTCGTCGCCGACCAGCCCTATTTCGCCCTCCGGCACATCGTCGTCCACATCGATGGGCGGCTGTCGCCGACCGATATCCGGCGCTGGAGCGGTCTCCACGTCGGTATGTCGGTTTTCGAGGTCGACCGCCGGCAGGTCGAAACCCGGCTTCTCGACCAGGCCCGAATCCTTCAGGCCCGGGTCGAACGCCGACTGCCCGACGCCGTTCACCTCTGGGTCGAGGCGCGTCGTCCCGTCGCCGTTGTCCAAGGGGCGCAACTCGTCTATCTTGATCGGCACGGCGGCTGCTTTTTTAACCCCGAGCTTTCGACCGTCCGACTTGACCTGCCCTATGTCAGTGGTGTGGCCGACCTGCGGCTGGACGCGCCCGCCGCCCGCCGTGCACTGGGCGGCGTCCTGCGGCTGTTGGCGGCGAGTCGGCTGTGGCGGGAGCAGCTGTCTGAAATTCGCTGGGAGCGGGACGCGGGCTATACCCTGTTCCTGGCCCGGCGACAGATAACGATTCGGGTCGGCCGGGAAACGCGGTCCGAAAACTTGACCCGTGTCGGGCGGGTGCTTGAAACCTGGCCGGTCGATGGGCTGGCGGCCGTGTTTGATGCCCGCTTTCATAATCAGGTGGTAGTCCGTCCGGTTCCGGCTGCCACCCAAGCGTTGGCCCGTGGGGGAGCTGCCGAGGGAGAAGAAGACGATGCCTAAGGATGCCGCTCTCCTGGTGAGTCTCGATATTGGGAGTTACAAAACCGCGGTGATTGTGGCCCGCCAGAGCCTCGAGGGATTGGAAATCCTGGGGGTTGGCAGCGCCCTGTCCCAGGGCTTGCGCAAGGGCCTGATTCTCAATGCCGAAACGGCCGCCCAAACCATCCGCAACGCCGTCGAGGAAGCCCAGACCGGTGCCAACTGCGACATCTATGAGGTGAGCAGCGGCATTGTCGGCGGCTATGTCGAGGGGATCACCAGCCAGGGCCTGGTCATTATTGAGAACCAGGAGGTGCAGGACGAAGACCTGCGTCGGGTTATTGAGGTGGGTCGTACCCGGGCCCTGTCCGCCGACTGTGAGATCCTGCACGTCATGCCGCAGGAATTCCTGGTCGACGGCCAGGACAGGGGCACGAATCCGGTCGGCAGCTCCGGCGTGCGTCTCGAGACAGCGGTCCATCTGGTAGCGGTGTCCAGCAGCGCCGTTCAGACCATCACCAAGTGCTGTGAGCGGGCCGGTCTGTCTGTGCGCCGACTGTATTTTACCGCCCTGGCCGCAGCCGAGGCCGTGCTGACCCCGGAGGAGAAAGAAATGGGGGTGGCGCTGCTCGATATCGGCGGCGGGGCAACGAGCGTGATTGTCTTTGCCCGTGGCGTGCCCCAGCATACGGCGATGCTCCGGGTCGGCGGACATAATATCACCAACGATTTGGCGGTCGGCTTGCGCACGCCGCTGGCCGAGGCGGAAAAGATCAAACAACAGCACGGCTGCGCGCTGATGGACCTGATCCTGCCCGGCGAAACGATTGAGATGGCGCGCCTCGGCGGGCGCGAGCCGGTCCAGTTGCTGCGGCGCCGGCTGGGGGAACTCATCGAACCGCGGGCTGAAGAAATCTTCAGTCTGACCAAAGCCCAGCTCGAGCCGACGGGTCTGCTCGACAAACTCGGCTCGGGCCTGGTGCTGACCGGCGGCGGAGCCATTTTGGCGGGCATGCCTGAGCTGGCCGAGCGGGTTTTTCAACTGCCCGCCCGACGCGGGACGCCGCCCCATCTGGACGGCCTCATTGACGAGCAGACCAGTCCCATGTACGCGACTGGTCTGGGGATTCTCTTAGCCAGCGTACAGGAACGACATCAGAACGGTATTGGGCCCCTCCGTCAGGATCGCGGATGGCAAAGCGTCCGGGAACGTGTGGTGGAGTGGATTCGCGATTTTTTTTAGCGTATGGACTTCCCGCCGAGGGAGGGACTGAGCAAGGAGGTGTGAGATGCTTGAGTTTGTGGAGAATGATAGAGATGGGGCGCAGATCCGTATCGTCGGCATTGGGGGCGCGGGAGGCAATGCCATCAATACCATGATTAGTGCCGGGCTGGTCGGCGTCGACTTCATTGTTGCCAACACCGATGCCCAGGCCCTGCAGATGAGTCTGGCGCCGACCAAGATTCAGCTCGGCAACGATTTGACCAAAGGCCTGGGAGCCGGCGCCAATCCCGAGATCGGACGCCGCTCCACGATTGAGAGCGAAGAGGAGATCGGCGGACTCTTGCAGGGGGCCGATATGGTCTTCATCACCGCCGGTATGGGTGGGGGTACGGGCACCGGGGGGGCTCCGATTGCGGCCCGGATTGCCAAGGAGACCGGCGCGCTGACCGTTGGTGTGGTGACCAAACCCTTCCTGTTTGAGGGGCGCCGGCGCATGCGCCAGGCCGAAGAGGGCATTCGCGAGCTCAAGGACAACGTCGATACCCTGATCTCGATTCCGAATCAGCGGCTGTTGGCCGTGGCCAGTCGCAGCCAGCCGCTGCTCGAAGCCTTCCACAAGGCCGACGAGGTGTTGCTCCAGGCGGTGCGCGGCATTTCCGACCTGATTACGGTCGGCGGCCTGATCAACCTCGACTTTGCCGACGTGCGGACGATCATGGCCGAGATGGGCATGGCGATCATGGGCGCGGCAACGGCCAACGGCGAGGGACGGGCCGAGGAAGCCACGCGCCGGGCGATTGCCAGCCCGCTGCTGGAAGATATTTCCATCAGTGGAGCGAGAGGCATCCTCATCAATGTGACCGGTGGACCGAACATGACCCTGCACGAGGTCAACGAGGCGGCCACGCTCATCCAGGACGAGGCGGACGAAGAGGCCAACGTCATCTTCGGCGCGGTGATTGAGGAGTCAATGGGAGAGGATCTGTCGATTACCGTCATCGCCACCGGCTTCGACGAGGCTGGCTCCGCGGTTCAGCCCACCCGCTCACCGACGCTCAGCTCGGTCAAGGGTGGGCTGCGGACGCCGACCGGACCGCGTAAGGTCGTCCACCTCGGCACGCTCGTTGATGACGATCTCGATACGCCGACCTGGCAGCGGAAGCGGCAGACCGGCAAGACCGCCGAGGAAGCCGCCGAGACTCCGCCCACCGCCGAGGCCAGCGATAGCTACGATATCCCGGCATTTTTGCGCAAAGAGGCGAAGTGAGACGCTGTGCCGGGCGCGGCTTGCGCCGACACGGGCGGGCGGATAGTGTCGTGCCATGTGGTTGACGACACAGCGCGCCCGTCTCCGTCTGGCGGCCGAAACACGGCTGTTTTCGGCCGGCCCGGACGGCGAGTCGCCCGTGTGTCTGATTTATCCCAACCGCTACGCGGTTGGGATGGCCAACCTCGGTTTTCAGGCTGCCTACCGAATTTTTTCTCAGGATTCCCACTGCCGCTGCGAGCGGGCTTTTCTGCCCGACCCGGACGAAGCCGTTGCGCTGAGCCGCACCCGCACCCCGCTCGCCTCTCTGGAGAACCAGCGGCCTCTGGCCGACTTCGAGTTGCTGGCCTTCTCCGTGTCTTTTGAAACCGATTATCTCCACATCCTCGATATCCTGGCCGCCGCCCATCTGCCGCTCTTGGCCGCCGAGCGTCAGGACCGGCATCCGCTGGTCATTGCCGGCGGGCCGGCCACCTTTCTCAACCCCGAACCGGTCGCCGATTTCATTGACCTGTTTTTGATCGGCGAGGGCGAGGAAATGATTCCGGAGTTCCTGGAGCGCTACGCCCAGCTCCGGGCGGCAGGTCTGAGCCGAGCCGAGCGGCTCGAGCGTCTGAGCGCCCTGGACGGCGCCTACCTGCCGACCCAGTTCAGGCCCCACTATGACGACGCCGGACGTTTGGCCCGGCTCGACTACAGCGGCCCCGGACAGCCCGTCGTGCAACGGCGCCTGGTCCAGGACCTGGACGCCTATCCGACCCGCTCGCAGCTCCTGAATCCGGAAGCGGTCTTTGGCGACATGTATCTGATTGAGGCCAGCCGGGGCTGCGAGTGGGGCTGCCGTTTTTGTGCGGCCGGCTACATGTATCGACCCGTCCGTTACCGCAGCGCCGAGAATATCAAACAACAAGTGACCGAAGGGCTCACCCAGCGTTCGACCATCGGGCTGGTCGGCGCCGAGATGGCCAGCCAGCCGGGCATCGCCGGCCTGTGCGAATTCATCGGTCAAGCCGGCGGGCGGGCCTCGCCCTCGTCGCTCAAGGCCGACGTGGTGAGTCAAGAGCTGGCCGTCGCCATCGGTCAGACCAAGAATCGCTCGGTCACCCTGGCTCCCGAAGCGGGCTCGGAGCGGATGCGGCGGCTGATCAATAAGAACCTGACCGAGGCCGAGATCCTGCGCGCCGCCGAGTGGTTGGTGGGCGGCGGGGTGCCATCGCTCAAGCTGTACTTCATGCTGGGGCTGCCGACCGAGACGCCAGAGGATGTTGAGGCGATTGCCGAGCTGAGCCGCGAAATTTATCAGCGCCTGTCCGCCGCCGGCGCGGTCGTCGGCGGGCTGACCCTGTCGGTCAACGCCTTCTCGCCCAAACCCTGGACGCCCCTGCAGTGGGAGCCGATGGAAGCGCTGGCCAGCCTGCGGACCAAGCTGAACGGGCTGCGCCGGCGCCTGGCCGGTCTGCCGCGGGTGCGGGTTGACACCGAGTCGCCCCGCGAAGCCTACTACCAGACCCTGTTGTCCCGAGGCGACCGCCGGACCGGAGAGCTGCTGCTGGCGATACACCGCGCCGGCGGTGACTGGTGGAGGGTCATTCAACAGCGTCGGCGGGCGGCCAAATCCGCCTCCGGGGGGCAGTCGCCCAGCCCCGATTTCTTTGTCCATCGCCGCTACGACGCCCAAGAGCTGCTGCCGTGGGATTTCATCGATCATTCGGTCAGCAAACAGTACCTGTGGGTGGAGTGGCGCAAAGCCCTGCTGGGCCGACAGACACCACCGTGCGACGTGAGCACCTGCCACGCGTGCAGCGCGTGTTAGGGCGTTTTACGATAGATTGCAGCCATGTGTTCCGTTCCCGTCATGCCGGACGTGATCCGGCATCCAGAGGGCGCCAGGGTGGGAAGGCGAGATTCCCGCTTTCGCGGGAATGACGGACGGCTACACACAATCGTAATTTGCTCTAGCCCCGGCCGTGTTCCATGATCGTCGCCATCGGCACCGACCTGACGGAAGTCGAACGGATTCGGGCTGCGGTGACCAACCCGCGCAGCGGAAGACGTTTTCGGGATCGCGTGTTCACCCCTGAGGAGCAGGCCTACTGCGAGCGGCGGGGGCGGGCGGCCTATCAGAGTTATGCGGCCCGTTTTGCGGCCAAGGAGGCCGTCATGAAGGCGCTGGGCCAGGGCTGGGGCTCACGCCTCGGCTGGCTTGACATCGAGGTTCGGCGCCGGCCGGGGGGTCGCCCCGAGGTTCGCCTGTCGGACCGGGCCAAAGCCCACGCCGCCTCACTCGGCGTTCGGCGTCTGCATCTCACACTGACCCATACCGCGAGCCTGGCCGAGGCCCAGGTCGTGGCCGAGGGAAAAGGGGAGGGCTGACGAAAAGCTGTAGGTGAGCAGGTATTTTACGACAACCTGAGAAAACCGGAATTAGGTGGAATTATCCGAAATTAGGTGGAAATAAGTGACTGAAAAACAACGAGGAAATGACGATCTGTGCAGATGTTCACTGGGGATATTTCGAGAAGTATGGAAATGCGACACTTCGGAAAAAATCAGCCAAAATGGCCGGAAAGAGGCAGCTATTTTGCGACATCTCAGAGACCGTATCCGGCAGACCCTGGACCGCCTGGTGGCCACGGAAGCGGTATCCCCCGCAGCAGCAGCGCTACGCCAATACGTTGCTGATCTCTCGAAAAACCCGAAGGCAGGGTCGTAACTGGGGTGCCCGCGCGCTGGTTGGCCTGCGCTCTTCACTTCACTCCCACAGGCTACGAAGGCGACACCGGCAGGCTATATGTAGGGGTGTCACCGGTGGCGTCTTATAGGGGCGTTCGGCTGCGCGTTCACAGTGAGGACAACACTGCTCTGCTCCCCGAATTTCATAGCCTCGCGCGTCTTCATAGACTACGTAATCCACGGACATTGAGTAGGTAAGGGCCACGATAGTCGCGGTTACTCTCGCATAGGCCCACGCTTCAGCCACATGCTGGAGATCAATATGGGCAAATTCCCCTGGAAGCGGTTGCAGCTGAAACAGCTCGCGGAAGGCTACCGCCTTCCCCAGTCGTTCTCCCAGGTCAGGAAGCGTGCTCAGGTACTCTATCGCTTTCGCTTTACGAGAGAATTTTGGGGCATCAAGATCAGCGACCAACTCCCGCATGTCTTTCAGCCGTAGGGTTGTTAAGACATCTTCCGCTGGAATGGCTGATCCCCGGATCGCAAGCCTCCGCTCAACAAGCGCTTCAAACCCTTTACGATCCGCGTGGCTTGCTGGGACTTTCCTGACCTTCGTCAGGTCGGTGGCATACCGGAGGTAGAGCTGCACTACGTCTGCCCCGAATCGCTCCAGCAGGGCATCATCGACCGTGATATCGTCCGGCTCGCCATCAAAAAGCGTCTCGACATCCCTATTGGCAATAGCAGGGCGTACATCCAACGCGGCGATGGCCTGCTTGCGAAACTCCATCAACAGATCCGCCTGGTCGGGTGCTGAGGCATCCGGCCACTCCAGCGAGGCGCGCTTCGCGTCTTCGATGTGCTTGCGGTAGAGAGGCCGGTAGGTGTGGACGTAGGCGTCTATTTCTTGGCAGCGGATATTCTGTTGCGCGATGAGGGAGGTGAGCAAATTGGCTTGATTAAGATACCACTGATCCTCCTCTTGGAGCACTTGCCGCACAGACTCGATGGTCTGCCGGTCCCCGTTGTAGAGGGTGAGCGGAAAACTTGTCTTGGGGTTAATGATCCAGCCCCCGTCTCCAGAAGGAGTGACAGGGCCGACATCGGGAGGATCGGAGGGATCGCCCCCTAGCCCAGAGACGTTAACGTTCACCTCAACAGGGAGGGGGGCAGTCTCGTTGTCTCCTTCGTTCGGTCGAGCGGGTATCCGTCGAGCGGGAGATGAGGACCGCGCCGATTGGATGCCCGCGATCACAACGAGGATCCCGGCGAGGATCACCACAATGATGAGCAGGGCCACGATTCCCTCCTAAGGAACGACTTAAACATGCAACATCCATGCAACATCTTGTCATTCTCGGTCATGGCGGCTCGGCTGGAGGGTAGCGGCCAGCGCCTTAGGCCACGGCCAGGGCAATCCGGTTGCCGTGCGACAGCAGGTCGGCCACACTGCCCAGAAAGGCGCCGGCCGGGGCGCCGTCAATTACCCGGTGGTCAAAGGTCAGGCTCAGGACCAGCATCGAGCGTCTGGCGATTTCGCCCTGATACACGACCGGTTTGTCGACGATGCGGCCAACACCCAGAATTCCGGTCTGGGGCGAGTTGAGAATCGGGGTGAAGGCGTCAACGCCGGCCATACCCAGGTTTGAGACGGTGAAGGTCCCGCCGCTGACCTCTTCGAGCTTGAGCTGACCCGCCCGGGCTTTTTCGGCCAGCGCGCGCGCCTCCTGGGCAATGGTTTTGAGCGGCTTTTTATCCGCGTCGTGAACGACCGGGACGATCAGGCCCTCATCGAGCGCCACGGCAAAGCCGACGTGGACCGCGCCGTGCAGCTGGATCGCATCGCCTTCGAGCGAGGCGTTCATGCGCGGGTGCTGGAGCAGGGCGTGGGCGCAGGCCTGGATAATGAAGTCGTTGTAGGTGGTGTTGAACTCGCGACGGACCTCTTCGCGGCGTTCGATGAGCTGGGTCACATCGACCTCGGTCGTAATGGTCAGCTGGGCGGTGTCGGTCAGGCTTTTGTGCATGCGCTCGGCAATCACCTTGCGCATGCCGCGCAGCGGGACCGACTGATCTTGGGCCTGCTCCTGGGCCGGGGCTCGAGACTTCGGCCGGGGCCTGGGCGGCGGCGTCAATCGCCTGCTGGACATCCTCTCTGGTAATACGTCCGCCGGGTCCGGTGCCGGTCAGGCTGGTAGTGTCGATGTTATGCTCGGCGGCGAGTTTGCGGGCGGCGGGGGTGACCGGCGCCCGCTTACCCGCTGCCGGGGCCTGGGCGGCAGCGTCAATAGCCTGCTGGACATCTTCTCTGGTGATGCGTCCGCCGGGTCCGGTGCCGGTCAGGCTGGTGGTGTCGATATTATGCTCGGCGGCGAGTTTGCGGGCGGCGGGGGTGACCGGTGCCCGCTTGCCATTAGTCGCGGCCGCAGCAGGTGCGGCGGCGGCACTGCCGGCACCCGGTATGGGCGAGCCGGCCGGGCTGGTCGCAGTCTGCGGAGCCGGAGCGCCGTCGCTGTAGCGGGCGGCCACCTCGGCCACGTCTTCTCCGGCTTCGGCAATGACCGCGACCGGCAGGCCGACCGGGACAACCGCTTCAAGGCCGTACAGCAGCTTGGCAACCGTGCCGTTGGCGGTCGATTCGACCTCATACAGGACTTTTTCGGTTTCAACCTCAAACAGGGCTTCGCCCTCGCTGATGGCGTCGCCCTCGTTTTTGAACCAGCGCTGGATTGTACCCTCGACCATGGTAAGGCCGAATTTCGGCATGACGACTTCGGCTGCCACACAGACTCCCTTCTCAATAGGCTCTACAGTGTCGGTCCGCCACGCTCAGGCCATGAGTTCTTTGACTGCGGCGGCGATTTTCTGTTCGTCGGGCAGAACGAATTTTTCCATCGGCGGACTGTAGGGAATCGGCACGTCGTGGGCGGTCAGGCGCTTGACCGGTGCGTCGAGGGAGTCAAAACCCTTGTCGGCGATCACCGCCGCAATTTCCGAGGCCGCGCCGCAGCGCAGGTGGCCTTCGTCAACCACCAGGACTTTGTGCGTCTTGGCGACCGAGTTGAGAATGGTGTCCTCATCCAGCGGCACCAGGGTGCGCGGGTCAACGACCTCGACCGATACGCCCTCCCCTTCGAGGGCCGCCGCCGCCTTGAGGGCTTTGGAGACCATCAGGCCGACGCCGACCACCGTCACGTCCGAACCCTCGCGTTTGACCTCGCCTTTGCCGATAGGGACCAGATACTCCTGGTCGGGGATCTCCTGTTTGGCCCGTCCCAAGCCCATGTGCTCAAACACCAGGACCGGATTATTATCGCGGATGGCGCTCTTGAGCAGCCCCTTCATGTCGTAGGGGTCGGACGGGGCGACGATTTTCAGGCCCGGCACACTCATGAACTGGGCATAGACGGTCTCTGAGTGCTGGGCCGCAGCCGAGCCGAGCGCGCCGTACACCGTCCGGAAGGTAATCGGAATGTCGGCCTGGCCACCCGACATGTAGCGCAGCTTGGCCGCCTGATTACACACCTGGTCCCAGCAGCAGTAGAAAAAGCTGGCAAATTCAATCTCGACAATCGGCCGCATCCCGGCCATGGCCGCGCCGACCCCGGCCCCGGCATAGCCGGCCTCCGAAATCGGCGCGTTGCGGATGCGCCCGGGGCCGAATTCGTCGGTCAGGCCGCCGGTCGCGCCAAACGCCCCGACCCACACGTCGAGGCCCATCAGAAAGGTGCGCGGGTCGTGTCTGAGTTCTTCGGCCAGGGCTGAGTTGATGGCTTGGATAAATGAAACAGTCGGCATGGCGTGTCTCCTTGAAAAGCGTTGAGCCCGTGGCTGGGGTGGGACTCAGGCGGCTGAGAACATGTCGTCGAGGGCTTCCGCCGGCTCCGGCAGCGGGCTGTCCTCGGCAAACGTGACCGCCTCGTCGATGACGCCGGCGACCTCGGCCTTGACCGCATCGATCTCAGCCTGACTGACCACCCCGGCCGGCACGAAGCGTTGCTCGAAGGTGATGAGCGGACAGCGTTTTTTCCACTCTTCGATCTCGTCCTTGGGGCGGTAGCTCTTGTCGCCCATGAAGGCTTCTTCACCCACCACATGGCCTTCCCAGCGATAGGTCTTGCACTCGATCAGGGTCGGCCCCTCACCCCGGCGGGCGCGTTCGACGGCCTGGCTGGTGGTCTCGTAGACCTCCACCACGTCGTTGCCGTTGACCACCACGCCGGGCATATCGTGGCCTCTGGCCCGGTCGGCAATGTCTTTGACCGAGGTGACATCACTGCCGGCGGTGAATTCGCCGTACAGGTTGTTCTCACACACGTAGATGACCGGGAGTTTCCAGGCCGAGGCAATGTTGAGCGATTCGTGGAAGGTGCCCTCGTTTGAGGCGCCGTCGCCAAAGAAACATACCGCGACCTCATCGCTGCCCCGGACCTGGGCGGCCAGACCCGCGCCGGTGGCAATCGGCAGGCCGGCGCCGACAATGCCGTTGGCGCCCAGGATGCCGATATCAAAATCGGCAATGTGCATGGAGCCGCCCTTGCCCTTACAATAGCCGGTGCTCTTGCCGTAGATCTCGGCCATCATGGGGCTGATCTTGCCGCCCTTGGCGATGAGGTGGCCGTGCCCCCGATGGGTGCTGGTGATGTAGTCCTTATCGGTCAGCGCGGCACACGCGCCGGTGGCCGAGGCTTCTTCCCCGATCGAGACATGCACGAAGCCCGGAATCTTCCCCTCCTTGAAGATATCGCGCAGCCGTTCCTCAAACTGGCGGATAGTCTGCATGGTGCGATACATCTCGAGTAATTTGTCCTTGCCAACTTCTGCGGCCATATGCGCGTCCTCCTTCGTGGTGTGTGGAACAACGACAGCTGTTGTCATAATCCGAAAGCCGGGCAGCGGTCAACCGCTGGGCCAAAACAGTGGACGTTCGAGGCTGATGGCTTGGGATCAAAGCGGGAGAGCAGGAGTGAAATGGATGGCGATTGAGACGGCTTTTCTTGCCTCAGACGTGTCACAACGGAAGGAATATAATGAGTCCCTGCCACTCCTCCACCGCTGTTGCCTCAGCAATGAGAACGAGTTCCTCTATCGCTCGTCCTACCGGGCAGTCTTGACGTACGAGGAGAAGTCCCGGCATTGGCAGACCAGCAACAAGGCATTCCTGTGCGTAAGACCGCATGGTGCTATGGTCGTGAGAGACAACTATTCGAGCTTCCGATGCTGCCCATTCGAGAACGGCTGGATCAGCTGCCTTTCTGAGCCCGACTTGAGAGACTGTCCGAGTATCCAGGCTCGGCAGCCGTCGGCGCACCCCACGTACGATTCTGCCATTCAAATCTTCGTCAAACAGAAACTTGACTGCACTCACGTTTATTGAGATTGCGACTGGCGCTGAATGGGTGAGCGTCGGCGGAGGTCTGCAAGGAAATCGCTATGACGGTTGTGGAGTTCCTGACGGATTTCGTCTGCCGTTCGTTTCTGTTCTTTCAGATAGGCGTCGACCTGATCCCGGTGTGTCAGATAATAGGCGATAACGCTATACACCTGCGCCAGTGTGAGGCTTGGGAAATCTTGGCAGATCTCTTCCGCCGCCGCTCCATCCCAGAAGGCGTGGATCACGCTGTCGAGAGAAACCCGGGTATCAACAACTCGCCATGTCCCCTGGGGGGTGCGGAAGAGAAGATCTGAGGGAGCCTGTAGAGCCATCTTAGTGCTCTCATAATCCGAAAGCCGGGCGGCGGTCAACCGACGTGTGATCTTTTGAATTCGGCGTCCAAAAAGGCGGAAAAGCTCGCCGTGAACTGTTGGGGGATCGTCTCAAACCATTCCCGGATGCCCGGCTGGGCAAAGTACACCCGCAGGGTTTCGCACCAGCGCTTCCACTGCTCCTGATCCAGGGCGCCCTGCCTGTACTGGTAGTAGAAGTTCTCTTTAGGTTTACGACCTCGGCAAGCGTACCCATCGTGCTGAAATCCATATCCCCTCTCAGTCTCCCGCCAAGCGGTACGGCTTGCAGCGCCGCCTCGTCCCCATGTGGCCCGGGCAGGACTTATTGGCCGCCTGGCCTGCCGCTTGCCCTGCCTGCGGACGCGGTCTCGGCCGTTCTGTCCGGCAGCTTTTCGACCTTGATCTTATCAATCCGGCGTCCGTCCATGTTCACGATCGTCATCCGGTAGCCCTGGTGGTGGACGATTTCTCCGCCCTTGGGGATGCGCTCAAGGCGGGCCAACAGCAGGCCGGCCAGGGTCCGATAGTCGTTCGTCTCCTCGACCGGCAGGCCGGGGCTGTCCTGCAAGTCGGCCAGCGTCACCCCGCCGGCGATCAGCCACGTCTGGGGTCCGAGGTCCTGGATCGGCAGCTCTTCATCAACATCGAACTCGTCCTGAATCTCGCCGACAATCTCTTCCAGCAGATCCTCGATGGTGGCGATGCCGACCACCGTCCCAAACTCGTTGACGACCACGGCCAGCTGGATGCGGCGGAGCTGAAGCTCGCGTAGCAGGTGGCTGATCTGCATGGAATCGGGCACGAAGTAGGTCGGCTGGACAAAGCCCTGTAGCGAGGCCGAGGGCTGTTCCCGGCCGCGCAGCAGTTCTTTGAGGTGAACCACGCCGACAATGTGGTCGAGGTCGTCCTCAAAGATCGGCATCCGCGAGAAGCTGCTCTCAATCATGGCTTGCAGGGCGTGCTGGGGGGAGGTGTCCACACTCAGCGCCTGGATTTCGGTCCGGGGGGTCATCACCTCGCGGACCGAGGTGTCGGCGAAATCGAACACGCTCTGGATGAACTTCTGCTCGGTGGCGTCAAAGACGCCTTTTTGCGCGCCTTCACGGATGATGTACTTGACCTCATCCTCGGACACGATGGCCTCGGGCGCCTTGGTCCCGGTGCCGGTCAGGTACAGCAGCCCGTTGGTCGAGGCGGTCAGCAGCTTGACCCCGGCCGTAAACAGCCGCGAGAAAAACTCCAGGGGCTGGGCGACCCACAGGGCGGTCGGCTCGGAGTAACGCAGGGCCAGGGATTTTGGCACCAGCTCGCCCAACACCAGCGACAGATAGGAAATAATCACCACCACCGTGACAACGGCCAGGACCTGGCTCGACTCGGTCACAAAGGGCAGCGAACTCCGGGCGTACAGCGGGGCCAGATAGGAGACGGCCGAGACGCCCCCGATTGCCGAGGCCAGCGAGCTGACCAGCGTGATCCCGATCTGTACGGTCGCCAGAAACCGGTCGGGGTCGTCTCTGAGGCGGCCCAGGGTTCGGGCTCGGCGGCCGCCCTCCTCGGCCAGCTGATCGACCCGGCTGCGTCGAACCGAAACGACCGCGATTTCTGAGCCCGAAAAAAAGCCGTTGACGAGAATCAGGCCCAGGATAAACGTCATCTCAAACCACAGCTCAGTCACCATGCTCGTCCTCCTGGTACGGACCTCGGACAGGAGTTCGTAGCCGTCCGGGTCGCGCGCCGGCCATCCTAGCACAGCCGGCCTGCCGGCTCAGCAGGCGGGGCGTTGTTGCCGAGCAGTCCTGGCCGCTGCGACCCGGCTTACCTCACAAGCTGAAAGCTGATAGCAGACCGCTGAGCACTTCTTTGTGGGAGGTGGGGGTGAAGACCAACGGGATCCGTCGCAGCAGCATCGCCATCAGCGGCGCGCGCCAGAACAATCTCAAAAACCTGGATATCGACATTCCCCTGAACCGGCTGACGGTCGTCACCGGGGTGAGCGGCTCGGGCAAGTCGAGCCTGGCCTTCGACATCTTGTACGCCGAGGGCCAACGCCGCTATGTCGAGAGCTTCTCGGCCTACGCCCGTCAATTCCTGGACCGCATGGATAAGCCCCAGGTTGACAAGATCGAGGGCATCCTGCCGGCCATCGCCATTGACCAGAACCGCCCGGTCCGCACCTCGCGTTCGACCGTCGGCACGATGACCGAGCTGCACGACCATCTCAAGCTCTTGTTTGCCAAGATCGGGGTGTTGTCGTGTCGCCAGTGCGGCCAGCCGGTCGAGCGCGACTCGGCCGAGTCGGTGTTCAGAAAGCTGTCCGCGCAGCAGCCCGAGGGCACGCGCTTCTATGTCACCTTCAGTGTCGCCGTCCCGGACAGCCTGGCCTGGAGCGACATCCGGGACGGTCTGGTCCGGGCCGGCTTCTTCCGTCTGCTGGTGGCCGGTACGATTGTTGACATCCAGGAGTTGGACGCCCGGCCCGAGGGGCTGGTCGGCCAGGAACAGTGCAGCGTGGTGGTGGATCGCCTGCGGGTCGGCTCGCGCTACAAAAAACGCACCCACGACTCCCTGGAGCAGGCGTTTCAGTACGGCAAGGGGCGGCTGAGCCTCGTCTTTCCCGACGCCGAGCAGGCCGAACAGGCTTTTTCCAACCGGCTGGAGTGCGCGGCGTGTCAGATCGTGTACAAGGAGCCGGTCCCCAACCTGTTCTCGTTCAACAGCCCGCTGGGTGCGTGCGAGAAGTGCAAGGGCTTTGGCCGCACGATCGATCTCGATCTGGATCTGGTCGTCCCCGACCCCGGTCTGTCGCTCAAGGACGGCGCCGTCAAACCGTGGCGGATCAAGGCCGCCCAGTGGGAGCGGCGCGAGCTGTTGGCGTTCTGCAAACAACGCCGCATTCCGACCGGCGTCCCGTGGCGAGACCTGAGCGCCGAGCAGCAGGGGCTGATTCTGGACGGCGACGGCGAGTATTACGGGGTGCGGGGCTGGTTTCAGTGGTTGGAGACCAAGACCTACAAGATGCACGTCCGGGTGTTCCTGGCCCGCTACCGGGGCTATTTCCCGTGCGACGCGTGTCACGGCGCCCGCCTCAAACCCGAGTCCCTGCTGTACCGGGTCGGGGGCAAGACCCTGGCCGAGATCAACCTGCTGAGTGTGGGCGTGTGCTCGGAGTTCTTTGACGGCTTGCAGCTGTCAGCCTTTCAGGATCAGGTCGCCCAGCTCATCCTGGACGAGATTCGCAAGCGGCTGCGCTATCTGGTCGAGGTCGGCGTTGAATACCTGACCCTGGACCGGCAGTCCCGGACCCTGTCCGGCGGGGAGCTGGAACGGGTCGATCTGACCACCGCCCTGGGCTCGGCCCTGGTCAACACCTTGTATATTCTGGACGAGCCTTCAATCGGCCTGCACCCGCGCGACAGCAACCGGCTGGTCCGCATCCTGCAAAACCTGCGCGACAACGGCAACACGGTGGTGGTGGTCGAACACGACCCGGAGATCATCAAGGAGGCCGATCATATTCTCGACCTGGGACCGCTGGCCGGTGAGCGGGGCGGCCAGCTCGTCTTCTCCGGTCCGTATGAAGATATCCTGGCCGACCCGCACTCGCTGACCGGTCAGTATCTGTCCCAGCGTCAGCGCATCCCGCTGCCGGCCCAGCGCCGGGCGGCCCAACCCGGCCACACGCTGACCATCCTCAAGGCCAGCGCGCATAATCTGAAGCACATCGATGTCGAGATTCCGCTGGGCTGCATGGTGTGTCTGACCGGGGTGTCGGGCTCGGGCAAGTCAACCCTGATTGAAGACGTGCTGTACCGGGGGCTGAAAAAGCGCTGGGGCGAGTCGGTCGGCATTCCCGGCCCGTGCCAGGACATGGTCGGCACCGAGCATTTGGCCGATGTGATTCTCGTCGATCAGAGCCGGATCGGGACAACGCCGCGGGCCAATCTGCTGACCTACACGCGAGCCTTCGATCCGCTGCGGCGGCTGCTGGCCGACACCGAACTGGCCAGGCTGCGCGGCTACACGACCGGTACCTTTTCCTTCAACGTCGAGGGCGGCCGGTGCGACACGTGCAAGGGCGAGGGCTTTGAAAAGGTCGAGATGCAGTTCCTGTCCGATGTCTACGTGCCGTGCCCCGAGTGCCAGGGCCGGCGCTTTCGTGCCGAGGTCCTGGAGGTCCGCTATCAGGGCAAGAACCTGACCGACATCATGGCCATGACGGTCAGCGAGGCGTTGGCGTTTTTTGCCGGCAAGGCCGAGCTGCAGCGGCGCCTGTCTTCGCTGGCGGCCGTCGGCCTGGACTACGTCCGCCTGGGCCAGTCGCTGACGACCCTGTCCGGCGGCGAAGCCCAGCGTCTGAAACTGGCCGCCCATATCGGCCGTGAAAAGACCCATGCCGACCGGCCGGGCAAGACCCTGTTCATCTTTGACGAACCAACCACGGGTCTGCATTTCGCCGATATCCAGAAGCTGCTGACAGCCTTTGACAGTCTGGTCGAGCGGGGCCACTCGGTCCTCATCGTCGAACACAATCTGGACGTGATCAAGTGCGCCGATCAGATCATTGACCTCGGGCCGGAGGGCGGCGACGGGGGCGGCCAGGTGGTCGCCCAGGGAACGCCGGAGGCGGTGGCGCGGGTCAGGCGCTCGCATACCGGACGCTATCTGGGGCGGGTGTTGCGAGAGGCGAAACGAGGACACAAGGCAAAGGGGAAAAGTCAAAGGGCAAAGGGCAAAGGGCAAAGATTAAAACCAAAGAAATCCGCAAGCGCCAACTCGGCGATCTGTGTGGTCGGCGCCAAGGAGCATAACCTGCAGGATGTGTCCCTCGATATTCCTCGGGATGAGATGATCGTGGTCACCGGGCTGTCCGGGTCGGGCAAGTCCACGCTGGTGTTTGACATTGTGTATGCCGAGGGACAGCGTCGCTATATCGACAGCCTGTCGGCCTACTCCCGCCAGTTCATCAAGGTCCTGGCCAAACCGAATGTCGATCTGCTGACGGGTATTCCGCCGACGGTCGCCATTGAACAGCGCATGAGCCGGGGCGGGCGGAACTCGACGGTGGCCACGGTGACCGAAGTCTCGCACTATCTGCGGCTGTTATACGCCAAGATCGGCGTGCAGCACTGTGTGAGCTGCGGCCAGCCGCTGTCGGCCCAGAGCCGCAGCCGCATTCTTGGGCTGGTACAAACCGACTTCAGCGACCAGGAGTTCAGCGTCCTGGCTCCGGTCGTGCGCGGTCGCAAGGGGTTTCACAAAGACGTGCTGGCCGGCGCGCGCAAGCTGGGTTTCATCCAGGCGCGCATTGACGGCCGGATCGTCGAGATTACGCCGGACATGAGCCTGGCTCGCTTTAAGGAGCACGATATTGAGATTGTGGTCGGCCAGGTCACGGTTGACCGGACAACCCAGCAGCTTGACGGCCTGCTCCAGGACGCGCTGCGAATGGGCAACGGCGCGGTTCATATCCTGGGCGCTGAGACCGAGCGCATCTACAGCGAAAAATTATTCTGTGTGGCCTGCGGTCTGGGTTATGCCGAGCTGGACCCGCGCATGTTCTCGTTCAACAGCCGCCAGGGGGCGTGTCCCGAGTGCAGCGGCCAGGGCTTTCGGTGGGAATTCGACCCCCAGCTGCTGGTCCCCGATCCGCACAAGTCCCTGCGCCAGGACGCGCTCGTGCCGCTGACCGAAGCCGGCCTGAAACGCGAGCAGGCACGCCTGCTGCGCGGCCTGAAAAAACACCGCGTCCCGCTCGATAAACCGTTCGGCCAGCTGACCGCCAGACAGCGCCGGCTCGTCTTTCACGGCAATGACAAGGGGCTGCGGGGGGTGGTCGATATCCTGGACGAGGCTCTGGCCGGGGGTGACGAGAAGGGAGCGGGTGTGTCCCTGTCGCAGTTTCTGAGTCAGGCGCCGTGTCCGAGCTGCGACGGCGCCCGGCTCAACGCCCGGGCTCGGGCGGTCCAGGTCGAGGGCAAGGCCATCTGGCAGCTGATGCAGCTGCCGGTTGCCGACTGCCTGCGGCATATGTCCGAGCTGTCCCTGAGCGGTCGGGAGCGGCTGATTGGCGAGCCGATCCTCAAGGAGATCGTTCCCCGCCTGTCGTTCCTGATGGAGGTCGGCCTGTCCTACCTGGCCCTGGACCGCCGCGCCGATACCCTGTCCGGCGGTGAGGCGCAGCGGATTCGGCTGGCCGCCCAACTCGGCTCGAATCTGCGCGGGGTGTGCTACATCCTGGATGAGCCGACCATCGGTCTGCATCCGCGCGACAACGCGCGCCTGCTGACGACTCTGCGCGGCCTCCAGGAACGGGGCAATACTGTGCTGGTGGTCGAGCACGACGAGCAGACGATTGCCAGTGCCGACGTGGTGATCGACCTCGGACCGGGGGCGGGCACCCACGGCGGCAAAGTGGTGGCCATCGGCGCTCCGGGCGACCTGCGCCACAACCCCGAGTCGCTGACCGGCCAGTTCTTGCACGTCGCCCACCCCCGACTCGGTCCGGTCCGCTCGCTGGACGACCGGCCGCGGCTGGCCATCCGGGGCGCGCGCGAGCACAACCTGAAGAATATCGACGTGGAGCTGCCGATCGGCACCTGGGTGTGCCTGACGGGCGTGTCGGGCTCGGGCAAAAGCTCGCTGGTCCAGGAAGTGCTGGTCAAGGGGCTCAGAAAACAGCTCGGCCGCTTTGTCGGCAAGACAGGCGCGCATGATCGGATTGAGGGGGCTGAGCCCATCGAGCGGGTGGTTGAGGTGGATCAGACGCCAATCGGAAAAACGCCCCGCTCAGTGCCGGCCTCGTATGTCGGGCTGTGGGACGAGGTCCGCAAGCTGTTCTCGATGCTGCCCGAGTCGCGCCTGCGGGGCTATAAGCCGGGCCGGTTCTCGTTCAACGTCAAGGGCGGGCGGTGTGAGGCCTGCGCCGGCCAGGGGCGGCTGAAGATGGAGATGAGCTTTCTACCCGATGTGTATGTGGACTGCGAGGTGTGCGGCGGGCGGCGCTATAACGAAGAGACGTTGGAGATCGCCTATAACGGCAAGAACATCGCCGATGTCCTGGGCCTGACCATTGAGGATGCAGCCACGTTTTTTCTGGGCGTGCCAAAGATCGCCCGCCCGCTGCGCCTGCTGAACGATATCGGCATGGGCTATATCACCCTGGGTCAGGCCAGCAACACCCTGTCCGGCGGTGAGGCCCAGCGCATTAAATTGGCCTACGAGCTGGCCAAGGAGTCCCGGGGCAAGACCCTGTACGTCCTGGACGAACCCACCACGGGTCTGCACTTCGCCGATATCGAGAAGCTGATCACGACCCTGCACCGTCTGGTAGACAAGGGCAATACGGTCGTCACCATTGAGCACAACCTCGACATCATCAAAGAGGCCGACTACATTGTTGATCTCGGCCCGGAGGGTGGCCTGGACGGCGGCCGGGTGGTCGCCTGCGGCCCGCCCCAGGATGTCATGCGCCAGAGCCGGCAGTCATACACCGCCCGCTGCCTGCGGGAGTATATGCAGGGCGGCGACGCTGGAATAATGGAACTGGAGCAGCCAGCACAAGGAGGCAAGCATGCCACGCAGTCCAGCTGAGCAGCACATGGAGAACGCCGCCCGCGCCTATTTCGCGAATGTGACCAAGGGCGATGTCGAGGGAATTCTGGCCTTATTCGCCGACGATGCGCAACTGATCAACCCGATGACCGGACAAGAGGGCATTCGGGGCAAGGCGGCGCTGCGGTCTTTTTATCAGCGGCTGGTGTCGAGCCTGGTGGATTACCACGCCGGCCCGACCGATATCGTGATTGAGGGCAACAAGCTTGTCGCGCCCCTGCGCCTGGTCGGCAAGACCCCGGACGGCGCCCCGCTTGAGATGAACAACCTCAATTTCTGGACCTTCGATGAGAACGGCAAGTTCAAAATCCTGCGGATCTACATGGACACCCATCCCTACCGTCAGGCCCTGAGCCAGGCTTTGGGCGGGAGCAAATAGCAGCCAGTCCTGTCTTGACCTGTCTGACCCGTTATACCGCGCCCGTGCAGAACATATATGCCGCCCATGAAGCCAAGGCGCGGTTCTCGGAACTCCTCCGGCAGGTGCGTCAGGGGGAAACGGTCACGATTTCTTATCGTGGAGAGCCTGTGGCCGAGATTCGCTCCATCCAGCGGAAACCGGCAACGGTTGAGGAGCGACTCGAAGAACTCAAACGGCGCGGGGTTCTCCATGAAAAAACCGTGCGATCTACATTTTTGCATGGTCGTTTTTTTGCCATGAAAGCCTGCGTTCTCGCGGTGCTGCTCTGCGTAAGCCAGCATGTACAGCCGAGCCACGCGGCGGAACAACAGTTTACCGTGTCCGGCTACTGTGAGGCATTTGCGCGGATCTACTGTGCGCAGCAGACGTTGACCTATGAAGCACGGTCGGTTCGCACAACCCCACACTCGGAGATATGGCGATTCCTGTCCAACGTGTTTCAACCTGCCGACTCGACCTTCACGGCAACGTATCAGTGTGCGTTTCGGGCGCAGACCCACATTGGGCAGGTACGAGAAATTGTCGTGGCACTCCTGCTGACGCGCACAAAGGCATTTGCCGTACATACGCAATGGGAACGCTTGCAACTGATCCCGATTGCCTACGTGACGGACGCTACTCACAATCGGGCGGGATACGGGGTGTTCAAGTATCTGGAAACGCCGCAATGAAAATCAACACGGATTCTCAGGGATATGAACGACGGCTTACTGCTCCGCTGATCGGGTTGGGGTGGTGAGGGGTAGGAGGACCAGAGCCCTCCCTTCTTGAGCCCATTCGGTCTAGTAAACAATGTTGAGCTGGGCGTACATGGTGTTGTGGATTCTAAGCGTGGTGTTGATAGTCTCGGTCGCGTTGGTGTTGATCGCGGAGAGCACAGGAGAGGGGACACGCTTGCTTGCGCACTGAACTGCCTTGTCATAATGTGCCGGCACCTTGGCGTCCCGTGATGTTTCTCAACAACCGAGTACGTTGAAACAGAAGCGTTACGCGTCTGGGGCGCCAGGGTGACTATGATACGTTGGCCGGAATCACGCCGAGAATATCCCATATACGCGAGACGTTCGTCAGGTACAATGACTGCTCCGTCTCACCCCCAGCGGCCCGCTCCGAGGGGAGCCGCTGGGGCGAGAAAATCCCTCTCACTCCCCCTTTGTCAAAGGGGGAAGCGCGCTAGCACCTCGGCCTGTTCTTCCGGCATACCGACTTGGGTGAGTTCTTTCACAAAGGCGTGGGTATCGAAGACGATTGTGCCCATAGCCATTCCGTATTCGCCAGATTCGTTGAGTTGCGACACCGTGTCAAGGCGAGACACCGTGTCAAAAGGTAGGTTCTGGGGCCAGAGTGTGATGTTGGAGTCTTCGTAATGGTTATATCAAACCTCTTTCCAGATGTAGTGTGAGGCCCATTCGGGCGGGATCCCGGCCGGGGCAGGGAGCCTCTTAGTTCCCAGTTGCCCGAATCCGCACAGCGCTGATGGTAGACGGACTCCCGGACCAGGGCCTACACACGCCGTTGGAATCCCGCTGACCGGAATACGAGACACCCTGTATGGTGGTAGGTGAGGTCAAGCGAAACAAGGTCCTATGACAGGCAGACGAATTTCTCCAGAACGCGACATACGTATACGCCGTCTCATAATCCGGCAACGCATCGCGGGCCAAAGCTGTCCACATGTACATGTTTTGCTCTGCCTGAGATATCTCTCCGTCAACAACCGGGTAGGATGATACGTGGCCTTGGTAGGTAGTCTCCCCGGAAAACGCCCAGTCGCTGGTCTCCGTTTGTCCATTTCTTATTATGGAGAAGCGCCAAGTACCGAGGAGTTTACGCAGTTCTGTCCCGCTATCCGTCCGAAATCGGCGAATATCCACAATCTCAATATTCTGGAGCGATTCGGTCCAGCCGATGACGGTATCCGTCCCGAGCATGGGCCAGTCTTCGAGTGTCCATTGTTCACGCTGGCCCCGCAGAAACTCCGCGCCATACGTCACGACCTCGATCGTCCGACTGACCAGCTCGCGGCCATCGGCGAGCAGGCGAACCTGATGGGTGCCTGCGCCAAAGCTATTCCAATTAACCTGGGCGATGAAGCCGTTGTTTGCATCCCCACAGACCGCCCGGGTATCGCTCCGGTCCTGGCCATAGAAAGCAGTGATACGGGCACCTTTGATCTCGACCTCCACGTGAGTGGCCTCACACACCCACCCGGAGACGAAGCTGATCCCGCTTTTGACCGTGTTCGATCCGGGGTTCTCTAATACTCCTGTGGGCGTGGTCTGCTCGCGGCCATAGATGGCGATGATGCCCTCGATATCGTCGGGCTGGAGGGTTTCAAGATTGGCGACCCTGCTGTTCATAATGGCCCGGACAGTTTGCCCATGATCGTCGGGATGGGCGAGGCCGAGTACGTGGCCCAACTCATGCAACGCGAGCCTCTGGAAGTCGTACAGACCCGGCCGTAGGCGACCTGTATAGACATCCCAGCGGCGGTTCGCATTGAAATGAATATCAGCATCCGCAATCGTTCCGTCGGAACGAGACCACCTGTGCGTTAATGCGAGGGTTTCCTCCCCCCAGGCCTCTCCACAGACGGTTTGCGACCATGTGATGGTCACAACCCCGTCAATTTGAGAAGCCTGACAAGCTATGACGGCATTGGACGCGGCGTGGAAACGAAAGGTAAACCGGGCTCCGGTGCGATTCCATTGCTGCGCAGCGGCGCGGGCCGCGGCCGTAAAACACGATCCGGCCGAACACCCGACTTGCGGGTTGAGGGTCGCGTGGCTGTCTGGCTGCTTGAGCGGTACGCCGTTAGACTTTGTGGAGTGGACATACGCATGGCTGTCCGGGCACCACACCCACAGCAGGGCCAGCACGCACAGGAGCGTCTTAGTCATGCCGCATCTCCTGGTCGATGGCCTGAAGCACCGTGTCGAGGGCGAGGGGCGTGCCTGACGATGGAGAATCAAGGGGAGCAGTGGCGCTGTCATACACGATGCCGCCCCGGGCATCCGGCAGTGCAGTGAGGGGCTGCATGGCGTGGGTGTAGAGCACGTCCTCGTCTCGCTCTGCATCAAACACCACGCGATAGGTGCCTTGCCAGAAGCCGACAAGCGGGACGGCACGGTGGTAATTGCCTACCGCAAAGATGACGACCCGATCACCAAGGTGGAACTCAGGCACCCCGGCAATCTGCAAGATGGCGCCGTCGGGTGCTGGCCCACCGACGAATTGCAAGGTCAGGGTGGACTGGTGCGGGTTCCCTTTGCGGATATCCAGGTCGGTGAACGTGACGAGGGTGTATGGAATCTCGCGGGCAGCATCCCATTCCGCGTGAATCGTGGAGACCGTGCCGACGGCAATGGTCTCGGCTTTCTGGACCAAGTCGGAAAATGATTGGTGGAGAACCGTGGTCGTGTGCCCTGGCCTCCCAGCCAGCAGAAAGATGCAGGCGACTCCGATTATTAGGGCAGTCTTTGCCATTACTGCGCTCCTTTTCATTGCGTTTGTGAAGCAAAACAGCTCCCCGCTACTGCTTGGTCGCGGTCCATGTCCCGCCACATTCATCCACATTGAACCAAGTCCCAGACCCGCTATGACCCTGGAGTCGCCCCGTCATAGCCCCGTCCAGCTCTATATCGTCGAATCGGAACGTCCCCTCCGTCGCGCCCGAGGGTGCTACCACAATCGAGTACGTCCCCCAGTCCCCGACCCAGCCAGTCCCATGGCCATTGGAGAGCTGAAACAGAAAGACCGCGTCTGGATAAGACGAACAGACGACATGACGGAACCGCGCTTGCCACCGCCCATCAAACTGGCGTGGCGAGGTGGCTGGCAGATCTGGAGGCTTCGGACACATCGGTGGATCGGGGAGCCGGACATGGCGTCCTGCCTCCGCCAACTCCAGGTGTTGGGTCGATTCGTTCCAGACAAACCGACCATTCTCCCCCGGCGCGGGGAAATCGGGCACCCGACATTCCACCTCCACTCCCCTCAAGAACTCCTCGTCTGTCGTCCCTACGGTGAACGTGCTCCGGGCGAACTCCACGCCGTCATCATACGCCACAGCCGTATGCGTCCCCTCACCCAAGTGGTTCCAATTGACTTGGGTGATGAAGCCATTGTTGACGGTCCCACAGGCTAGGCGCGTATCGGCGCGAGGCTGCTCGGTCGCCAGGGGGATATGGCCGCCCCCGTCTAGGCGGACCGTGATGTCGCCCGCGTTACACTTCCAGCCGGAAATAAACCCGATGCCCGAGACGAGCGCGCCGTGGGCTGGGCTTTCTAAGGTCCGCGCAAACGCCGGGAGGGAAGAGCACAGCCAAAGCAGGATCGCGCAGAGAAGGTGAATAAGAGACTTCATAGCAACCTCCTATGCTAGCATTCGTCCCGGCGGGTATGCCGGGCCGTGTACCACTCACAGCAAACGGATGATATGAATGTCCTGCCTATTCGTTGCGGCGCGGGTCATGACTCCCACACCGTAACGCAACTGTTGTATTCAGCAGACAGCCCGACTCACGGACCGTTTGCGTGGTGGTACGGTGGAGAAGTCTAGTGGAAGGGTTGAAATTTTTCTAGACGTAACATGGACGAGAAACGTCATGTGGGAGGGGCGCTGATGAAACAGCGTGGGACACCGATGGCGAAAAAAGACGCGGCCTCAACGACACGCCCGATAGGCCGGCCTACGAAACCCCTCAACAGCGACGCCACCCCCGAAGAGTTGGCCCGCGCGGGGCAACGGTACAGCGCTCCGAAACGTCCATCCACAAAGAAATAATGCCCCCGACCAGGGAGTGGACCGGTCCGACGTGGACGCTATGGTCTATAATTTCCTTAAACTCGAATTCTACTGCATCCGCGTTGACATATGTAGGCCAATGGCCTACATGCCGTCTATGGAGTTCGAATGGGATGAGGCCAAGAGCGATGCCTGCTTTGTCCAGCGTGGATTCGATTTTGCCTATGCCATCAGAGCTTTCCTCGATCCAAACCGGATCGTCGGTCGAGACCGCCGCTGGGATTACGGCGAAGAGCGTTACCGGCTGCTCGGCATGATTGAGGAACGGGTATTTGTCGTGATCTTCACGGTGCGGAACTCCGTCATCCGTGTCATTTCCGCTCGCAAGGCCAATAAGAGGGAGGTCTGGGAATATGAAAAGGACACGAGTCAGGATTAATCCCGGCAAGCTACAAGACCTGCCCGCCGGACGAGTGAATTACGCTGTGCTGGACGGGACGACCGAACGAGACCTGGCCCTGCAGCAACAGCACGACGATGCCGAAGCCATGCAGAATATGGCGAAATTCGCCCGCCGGGTGCGCAAACGCCTGGGCTTCACCCAGCAGGAGTTTGCGCGGCGCATCGATGTGCCACAAGAGACGATCCGCAATTGGGAACAGGGGAAGCGTTGCCCCACCGGCGCCGCCCGGGCGTTGCTCCGAGTGCTTGACAAGGCTCCCGAGACGGCCTTGCTGGCACTGACCTGAGGCGTGGTGACGAGCCCGAGAGGCGCATGGCTTGTCTCGACCTGTCTGACTCGTTATCTCGCGCTCATGCAGAACATATATGCCGCCCATGAAGCCGAGGCACGGTTCTCGGAACTCCTCCGGCAGGTGCGTCAGGGGAAAACGGTCACGATTTCTTATCGTGGGAAACCTGTGGCCAAGATTCGCTCTATCCAGCGGAAACCGGCGACGACAGAGGAGCGGTTCAAAGAACTCGAACGGCGCGGGGTCGTCGTTCGTCCGAGTGGGTGGCGGCGGTCGCTGGGAGCTGTGGAGCTTGCGGGTGGGTGCCCTGAAGCGTTTTCTCGCAGAGCGAAGCGAGTGAGCGTTTTATACGTCGATACATCCGCTTAAGGGAGAAAATATGAAGACGATTCTTGCGTTGCTGGTTTTGGCCTTGTTCGCCGGACAGACTTTCGCGGAGCAACCCACAGAATGTCCGGTAGCGGGGGATGCTGTGACATTCGGGAATGTGCGGGAAGTCTATGCTTCCATGGCCAGATTGGATTTGGCAAAGGGCGAGTTTGAAACCACGGCTCAATTTGAAGCTCGCAAAGCCAAAGCGATGGCAGCAGCCGATTTCCACCAGCCCGTGCTCCTTGAAGGCAAGTATGACCCGGGTCAGGTTGAGTACGACGCGGACAATCAGGTCTTCGTTATGAAAACCTACGCTTGGGACAATATGGGTGTTGGCTGGGAGGACGTGTTTGGATTCCGTAACTCTTATGGGATTGGGCCACTATCCAGCATCACTCCGCTCCTAGGTGTGGGCTTGGCACAAGACGAAAAAATTGTACGCTCCTACAGAGCATCGAATTCGTTCGGTACAGAAGTTACGGTGCATGTAACCGAACGAACAATTTACGGAGTGTTTGACAGTCCACTTCCCAAATCTCAATCCCGAAACTCGGGATGGCTCCACGAACTCATGACAGGTGAGTACGATTCTCCGGCGGTTATGGTTCCCGTTCCACTTCAACGCGCAGCAGAAATGAAGAACAAAATGCGCGTTGGTGTTCTGGTACGCCCAAAAGAGCCTTTTACCGCAACTGGTGCGAGGCACTGGTCACCGAAGATTAATCGCCCTAGAGAGATTAACGAAACGACCAACCTTATTGTGGCGGACATTCTTTGCGCTGTCATAACTGATCAAGATGGGCTTGTTCTGAAAACGGTCGCGCCCGGTGGATGATGGCGTTTCCACAACTCTCCTACGCCTTTACTACCGGAGGCGGAAGTAGGTACGACTGGAGAGGGGGCGTCCGTCCTTCTCGAATCGACCCGAACCCCAACGGTCCGGGTGCTTCATGATCGTGTACCAGACCATGAGACCAAACATCTTGGCCGCTACCTCTTTGTTTTTCCGGGCCGCGATCTCGTAAATGGGCTGGAAAGGCGTGCCCGACCAGTCCGTACCTGGCAACCATCCAGCGGTAACGATTTCATCGCCGGCGTTCTTGATCCGCTGCTTGATCTCCGCGACCACGTCCTCGAACTGTTTAGGGCTGAGACGCTTCTCCAAGCGGTCAAACATCTGGGGATATGGAATATTCGTGATTTCTTCGTCTGATTTGATATCGATCAGCATGACTTCTCCTGCTCCTTCTTGGCCTTTGCGGAGATCGCCTCGTGCAGGGGGTCGGCCAGCTCTTCTCTGGCTGGAGTCGGTAGCGAGACTGCTTCACTTGCCATCCATGATGGCGTCGATGTCCGCCCAGGTCACGTTGGACAGCTTTGCGCCGGTAGCGGCGTACTGCTGGCAGGCCCTGATGTCCTCGGGAGTGATGTGGGAGTACATGCGGATAATGTCGGCTTCGCTCCGGCCCCCGTCCAGCAGTTCCATTATCAGCTCGACCGAGATGCGGGTACCTTTTACCGTTGGTTTGCCGGCCAGTATCAGCGGGTCGGTCACGATCCGCTCTTGCCAGATTGAAGGCTGGTTCTTGTCTGTGTCGGTCATGGCGCTTCTCCTCACTTTGGCGGCCTGTGTCAGACCTGGGGTTTGCGCCGGTCACGGTAGACCTCCAGGGAGGCGGCGAATGCTCCGTCCTCCAGCGCGACCGCCCGCGCCTGATGAATCGCGGCGGCCAGGGCCTGGTTGTCCAGCTCCCAGGTTCGGTGCAAGAGATGCTTGGCCCCGGCTGCGGCCTTGCCGCCCAGCTGGAGACAGCGCTCGACCAGCGTGTCCGTTTCGGCCTCAAGGTCTCCAGGCTCGACCAGCCGCGTGACCAGGCCCCAGCGTTCCGCCTCGGCGGCGCTGAAACGCTGCCCCAGAAGCATGATTTCCTTGGCTTTGGCCAGCCCGATCAGCTGGGGCAGACGATAATTCTGACCGACATCCGGCGGGGTGCCGTATAAGATCTGGGGCAGGGCAAAAAAGGCCGAGGTCGTCGCAATCCGGAAATCACAGGCCAGAACCAGCTCCAGGCCGGCCCCCAGGCACGGTCCGTGGATGGCCGCAATGGTCAGCTGATCGAGCTGCTCAAGCGTATCCAGCGCCTCGGCCCAGGGCGCCCACACCGCCTCCAGCGTCTCCTTGTCATGGGGTCTGTGGGCGGCGGCCATCAGGTCCATGCCCGAGCAGAAGCCGCGGCCCTCGGCTTTGAGGACGACGACGCGCAGGCCCGGAGCGTGGCGCAGCGCGTCACACGCCTGCTTGAAGTCGGCGATGAGTTGGTCGTTGACGGCGTTGAGGACGGCCGGGCGGTCGAGCACCAGGAAGCCGACCCGTTCGTCGTGTTCGGCCGTCTCAAAGCGCACTGTATCCCATTCCATGCTCTTTCTCCCCCGTGCTACAGTGCGCAGCATAGCAGAGCGCACACCGCCGGGCCAAGCCGCCCGGCCTGGCTTAAAGAAAGGCGACGGGTCTGGTAAGAGAGGTGGATCATCCTGACCGCAGGCTGATCCACATTTCCAGGCCGGGCCGATACTGACAAGGAGATACAGCTTCACTCATGGCACGACAGACCCTCAGTCAACTGCTCGAAAACATGGGCTCCGGCAGCGCCGTCGCGCTGGCCCGCCTGATGACCCTGGTCGAACGCGAGGGCCGCGAGGTCGGCCCCATTCTTGAGGCCATCGCCCCGCAGCTCGGCCACGCCTTCACCATCGGGGTGACCGGCCCGCCGGGCGCCGGCAAATCCAGCCTGGTTGACGGCTTGACCACGCTGATGCGCGCCGCCCACAAGACGGTCGGGGTGGTGGCGATTGACCCGTCGAGCCCCTTTTCCGGGGGGGCGTTGCTGGGCGACCGCATCCGCATGGGCCAGCACTATCTGGACAAGGGCGTGTTTATCCGCAGCATGGCCACCCGCGGCAGCCACGGCGGCCTGGCCCGGGCTACGCTGGACGTGATGAAGCTGCTCGATGCCTTCCGGTGCGATTACGTGCTGGTCGAAACCGTGGGGGTCGGCCAGACCGAACTCGACGTGATGCGGGCGACCGATACGGTGATTGTCACCCTGGTGCCCGAGGCCGGCGACAGCGTGCAGGTCATGAAGGCCGGGCTGATGGAAATCGCCGATATCTTTGTGGTCAACAAGGCCGACCGCGACGGGGCGCAGCGGATGATGACCGACCTGAGCCTGATGCTGGAACTCAAGTACAGCAACCGGCCCGCTGAACAATCCGCTGCGCCGCAGTGGAAAATCCCCGTCCTGGCCACCCAGGCGATCCACAATGTCGGCCTGCCGGAACTGTTTGCGGCCATAGAGTCGCACCACCAGTTTTTGGCCGACGGCGGCGAACTGGAACAACGCCGGACGGTCCGCCGCCAAGAGGAATTGCTGGCTCGGGTCGAGTACGCGGTCCGGCGTCGCCTGACTGACCAGCTTGAGCTTGACCCGGCCCTGGCCCGCCTGTTCGAGGAAGTCGGGGCGGGCAGGCTGGATCCCCATAGCGCGTCCGAGCAAGTCCTGAGCAGCGAGTTTCTGAAGAATGGAGGAGAGTTATGAAAGCAGCCGTCTTATACGAACTGAACGCCCCGGTCCAGGTTGAGGACGTCGATCTTGACAGCCCCAAGGCGGGCGAGGTGCGGGTCAAAATCGCGGCCAACGGCGTGTGTCACAGCGACTATTCGGTCATCCACGGGGTGCTCCGCTCGCCCCTGCCGGTGGTGCTGGGGCATGAGGGGGCCGGCGTGGTCGAGGAGGTCGGACCCGGGGTCAGCCTGGTCAAGGCCGGCGATCACGTGGTGCTGTCGTTCGCGCCGTACTGCGGCCGCTGCTACTACTGCTCAATCGGCAGTCCGGTCCTGTGCACCAATATGCGCATGACCATGGGCAAGGGCACCCTGCTGGACGGGACGTGTCGCCTGAAGAAAAACGGTAAGGATATTCACCACATGGCCGGGCTGTCGAGTTTTGCCGAGCACGCCGTGATCGATCAGACGGCGTGCATTCCCATCCCCGACAACGTGCCCCTGGACAAGGCCTGCCTGGTCGGCTGCGGGGTGATGACCGGCCTGGGGGCGGCCACCAACACGGCCAAGGTCCAGCCCGGCAGCAGCGCGGTCGTCATCGGCTGTGGCGGTGTTGGCCTGAACACGATTCAGGGCTGCGTGCTGGCCGGGGCCAGCACCGTCATCGCCGTCGATCTGATGGATAACAAACTCGAGTTTGCCAAGGAGTTCGGCGCCACCCACACGATCAACCCCGGCCGCGAGGAGTTGGTCAGGACGGTCCGGGGGCTGACCGAGGGCCGCGGGGCCGACTATGCGTTTGAGGTCATCGGTCTGGGCAAGACGATCGAGCAGGCGTATGCGTGTACCCGCCAGGGCGGCATGACCGTTGTGGTCGGCGCCCCCTCGCGTGAAGATACGGTCACCATTCCGGCCGCAAGCCTGCTGACCGAGAAATCCATCAAAGGCTCGCTGTACGGTTCAACCCGGCCCCGGGTGGACATGCCGCGGCTGATCGAGCTGTACATGAACAAGCGTATCAAGCTGGATGAGCTGGTGACCAGAACCTATGCCCTCGGCGAGATCAACGAGGCCATGGACGCCCTGGAAAAGGGCGAGGTGGCACGTAGCGTGGTGGTGATGTAGGCCGTGCAGCCCAGCGCCTGGGGTGGGGCAGTGTAGTAGGGCGGATGAGCGGAGCGTAATCCGACACGGACGGGATGTCAGGTTACGCCTCCGGCTAACCTGACCTACACGGCTACACATAATGGTGAATTGCCCTAGGCTGTCTTGTACAACTCCGAGGCATCGACATAGATCAGATAGTCTCGGATCAGTCCGTCGCGCATCTTGAAGACATTCGCAAACGGCACGCTGAGCTGGCTGCTGTCGTGCCGGGTATAGGTCACCCGGCCGTGGCAGATGACCGCGTCGGGCTGCTGCCAGGTATCGAACACCTCGTGCCGAATGGCCTTGATGCTGGCTAAAAAGCCGGCGACCGCCTGACGTGCCGCGTCCTTGCCGCTGACCGGCGCGGCGTTGGCAAACACAAAACTCGCGTCCGGGGTCAAAAACGAGGCGAACCCGGCCGGGTCATTGTTATCAATGGTCTGAAAGAGTTCTCGAATCCAGTTGGGGGTAGGCATGGGCGCAATGTCCTTTCCTGCAGGTGGCGCCTATTGTGGCACTTTTCTCCCGCGCATCAAGGCGACGCTCTTCCCCGTTGTGAAGCCCCTACCGCTTTGGTAGACAGGGGCGAAGTTCGAGCCGGCGGCAGCGGGAGGGCCTCCGTCCGGCCAGGAGCATCCGCATGAACAAGCGCATCTACTTCAACGCCTTTCACATGAACTGTGTCGTGCACCAGTCGCCAGGGCTGTGGGTCCGCGAAGATGACAATATGGTCAATTACACCGACCTCAACCAGTGGGTGGAACTGGCCCAGCTGCTGGAACGCGGGAGATTCGACGCGCTGTTCCTGGCCGATGTGGTCGGCGTGTACGACGTGTTTCGCGGCAACCGGGAGGCGGCCGTGTCTGAAGCCGCCCAGATACCGGTCAACGACCCCATGCTGCTCATCCCCGCCATGGCGCACGCGACCCAGCATCTGGGCTTTGGTTTCACCAGTTCCATACTCCAATACCCGCCGTTCACCTTTGCCCGGCTCGTCTCGACCCTCGACCATCTGACCAAGGGGCGGGTGGCGTGGAATATCGTGACCTCCTACCTCGAAAGCGCGGGCCGCAACTATGGCCAGACGGGCTTGCCGGATCACGACGAACGCTACGCCATCGCCGATGAATACTGCGACGTGTGTTACAAGCTGTGGGAGACGAGTTGGGAGGACGGGGCGGTCGTCAAAGACCGGGCGCGTGGGATCTATGCCGACCCGGCCAAGGTGCACGATGTCAGCCACGACGGTCGGTACTACCAGATGCACGGCTGCCACCTGTCCGAGCCCTCCCCCCAACGGACGCCGGTGCTCTTCCAGGCCGGGGCTTCGCCGCGTGGTCGCGAGTTTGCCGCCCGTCATGCCGAGTGTGTGTTCGTGCTTGGCTCAAAGCCCGAGGTTGACGGGCAGTATATCCGGGACATTCGGCGGATTGCGCGTCAGCAGGGCAGAAATCCCGAGGACATCCTGTGCTTTGCCTATCTGAAGGTCGTCACCGGCGACACCGAAGCTGCGGCGAAGCGCAAGTACGAGGAATATTTTGAGCAGTGCCGGTACGACGGCGGGCTGGCCCTGCTCAGCGGCTGGAGTGGCATCGACTTCGGGCAGTTTGAGCCGGACCAGCCGCTGGAATACATCGAGACCAACGCCATCCGCACGCTCGTCCACAGCTTCACCGAGGGCGACCCGAGCCGCAAGTGGACCATGCGCGACCTGGCCCGCTACGTTGGCATCGGTGGAGCCGGGCCGGTGCTGGTCGGGACGCCGGAACACATCGCCGATCAGCTTGAGGACTGGATTGCGGCCGGGGTTGATGGCTTCAACCTGGCCTACACCACGACGCCCGGCTCGTTTGCAGAGTTCATCGACGGGGTGGTGCCCGTGCTTCACAAGCGTGGCCGCATGCAAAAGGACTATGCACCCGGAACCTTGCGGGAGAAACTCTACGGCAGTGACCGAGTCCGCCTCCCCGAGCCCCACCCGGCAGCCCGGCATCGGCGCCTGGGAGCTGCCGCCGGTGCGGTCGATACACCAGCTCGGGCGTGAGGTACGGACACTGCCTCCGTCCGCTTTCAGAGGCTTTCTGAAGCCCGAATTCCTACTGATTATTGCGGAGGTCGGGCCGGCTTGAGCCGCCGGTCTTCTGCTCGGTGGTGTCTCACCTTGCCATGCTCTTTTCGAGGAGGGCGCTCCTGGCGCAGCACTCCCCCTGCGCTTCGCGCCCTTCGGCAACATGTGATGCCTATTGCGTGACCCAGCGGCCTAGCAGGGACCCACCCCGGCCCCCTTCGTCCGGGCTCAGGACAGGCTTCGACAAGCGCAGGGCCTCCCCTCCCGGGAGGGGAACCGCCCCCATCCCCTCCTCCTCATGGCACGACAGTTTGGGGCAAGAGGGGGAGCTGAGGAACGAAGCGGAAATCGTCAGGCACGGGGCGGCCTAAGGCGAGCCAGCGCGAGAAGAAGCGCAAGCCGAGTTGGAGGACACTGTACTGGCGGCGGTGGCCGCGGGTCAGTTCGCGCCGCAGCGCCCGCGAGCGCACCACCTGGGTCCCTAAGCTGCTCATCCAGGCCGTCGCCAGCGCCAAGACCAACCAGAGCCGGTTGGCATGGGCGGGGAGCCGGATGTGGCTGCGCTGCCACTGCCAGCCGCTGGACTTGAGGTCCTTGAAGGCGGCCTCTTCCCACATCCGCAGGCCATACCAGGCCGCCTGCGCCCGGGGCCAATTGGTCACTAACAGCCAGGGCTGGCCGGCGCCCCGCCGCCAGTGCCCCACGACCCAGTAGGAGCGCCAGCCCGCTTTCTTGAACACCCGGGCCGGCCCCTGCCAGCGTGTGCCAGGAGTGGGCACCAACTCCCCCACCTCCCGCTCCTGGCCGGCGACCTGAACGTGCACCCGCCGTTGGACCCGGACCAGGAAATACCACCCGCGCCGGGCAATCGCCTCCAGCAAGGCAGGACTCGTGCCCAGCCCGCGGTCGGCCTGGACGAGGATGGGCCGGTGCGGCGGCAAGATCGGGGCGAGTTGGTCCAACAGGCGCGTGATTACCGCCACTTGCCCCAGCGGCCACGCGGTGGGCCGATAACACCACCACGCCACCGGTAAGGCCCGCCCCCGATAGGCAATACTGACCACCATCGCCTTCAGATGCTCCTGTAAGCTCGTCTCATCCACCAGTAAAACAATCACCGCCCGCGACCGCAGGCGGGCCACGATCCAGGCCGCCAGCGCCGTGGCCCCCGCTTGCCAATCCACCCGGGGGTTCGCCACAAAGCGTTGTAAGCGCCGCTCCACCGTATCCGGTTTCCCCCACTGCGGCAGCGCCTCCGCCACCCGGCGCAAGGTACACTGCCGACTGGTCACGACCCCCCAACTGAAGGCGGCTAACACCTTTGCCTGCGACGCCCGCAGATGCGGAAACTGCCGTGCAATGCGGGTGGTCCACTGATATACTGCGCCCTGCTGACTCATGGCCCCCTCCGGCTGGCTTGGGATGGTTGCTCACCCAACCATGACCGGAGGGGCAGCCATGGGTCAACCGGCTCGCTCCCCAAACTGTCGTGTCCTCAGATCCCCTCCTCGGAGGGGTCCGGCGAAGCCGGGGGGTGGGTGGCCTCACTCCACCCCGGTAATGACGAAGTTCTGCGGCCCCTCCCGCCACTCTAGCGTGGTGGTCTGCCCCGCCGTCGGGAAGTCTTCTATCTCATGCGTCCGGCGCAGCCCCCGCGCGAACTCCCCGGCCAGCGTCGTCACCGTTACGGTGCTGTGGGCAAACTCGTCCCCGTCGGCCAGGGCCCGCACCGTATGCCGCCCGTCGCCGAGCAGGTTCCAGTTGAACAGCAAGCCGAAGCCGTTGTCGGTGTCCCCGCATTGGTCGGCCGTGTCGGCCCGTTCGGTGCCCGCGCCGGCCTCGAAGAGCACCGGCTCGTCCGCGTCAGCCGGTGTGAACTCGACCTCCACACTCGCGGCCTCGCACACCCAGCCGGAAATGACGCCCAGGCCGCTCTGGAACGACCCCGGCGCGGGGTTCTCCAACCGCGCCTGTTCGGGCGTCAACTGTTCCCCCCCGCCGTCGCCGCCGTCGTCGCTGGCGATGACGAAGTTCTGCAAGGCTTCCTCCCAGTGTAGCGTGGTGGTTTCCCCCACGGCCGGGAAGTCGGGGATGGTGGTGGTGGCGTGGAGCCCCCGGCGGTACTCCTGGTCTTCATGGGCGCCGAGCGTGGTGACGGTGATGGCCCGTTCGGCAAAGAGGATGTCGGCAATCAGGACGCGCACGGTATGGGCGCCGTCGCCGAGCAGGTTCCAGTTGAAGAGCAAGCCAAAGCCGGTGTCGGTGGTGTCCGCGCCACACACGGAGGCCGTGTCGGCCCGACTCGTGCCCGTGGCCGGCACCCAGGTCTGGGTCTCGCCGCTTGCCGGGACCAGTTCGATCTCGACCGTGTCCGCGGCGCACACCCAGCCGGACAGCACGCCGAGGCCGCTCTGGGGGGAATCCGGGGCGGGGTTCTCGACAAAGGCCGGGGTGTAATCCACCAGCAGGCGGTAGGCGCCGAAGCTGGCCCCGGCGGAGATGGCCAGGTAGTAGGTGCCGGGCTCGACGGCCACGCCCACCTCGAAGGGGCCGCGGGTGGTGTCCTCGGCAAGCAGGACGGGCGTGCCGTCCTCTTGGGCCTGGTACAGCCGCCCGGTAGTGTCGCCCCCAGTGGTCGAGGCAGTCAACACGCCGGCAGCGGGCAGATCAAGGCGGAAGGTATCCACGTCGGTGCGGCTCTGGAGGTGGGCGTCAATCCGGCGCTGAAGGACGCCGGTGGTGTAGCGCCGGGGATTCAGAGAGGTGGCTTCGTCGGGCGTGTCTCCGTGTCGGTCGTCCGGGGTGCCCCCGCCGCCGCCACCACCCCCGCCGGGAGGCGTGCCAGTGTCCGGGGGAGGCTGGTTGATGGGCGTTCCGCCTGTGTTCTCGGAGATCGTCACCTGCGCCGAGTAGAGGTCGCCTCTGGTCAAATCATTCAGGTGCTCGTCCATCGGCAGCTCAGGCACAGACACGAGAAACGTCTCGTCCTCGGCGTCGGCGTCCCGGCTCGTCCATATCTGGCCCGTGGCGCTTGGATGGTTCGCGGGGATCGTGATGCTCTCAAGCGTCCCGTGATCGCCCTCCTCCGACGTGCCCCGCTCCACCTGCACAGGAACCGTCACGTCGTACGGCACCGTCATCGGGCGCGAGCTCGAGCCCAGATACAGCAAGACCCTGACCGTCACCGGCGAACCCTCCGGCACCGGGTTCGGGGAGGCCCACAACTGAACCTGCACCGGCAGCTCGAGCGACGCGTCCTTGTCCTCAATCGTGATCTGCACTGCGCTTGGACTGCCCGCCGTCAGTTCCACCGGCAGGTTGGCCGTGTCCAGCGCCACCGTGAACGTCTCGTCGTCCTTGTCTCCGTCCTCGTTCGTTTGTATCCCGAGGCGGCCCTCTGTGCCGTTCACGTCCCCGACGATGACGATGGCGGAGTCGCCGCGCAGAGGGTGCCGAGGGCGGTCGTAGTCCCCCGGCTCCGCCGTGTCGTTCGTATACGTCAATGGGATGCGCACGGGGTACGGCATCGGCTTCGAGAGCGTCGCAGCCACAAACCCCAGTGCGCCCTCCAACACCCGACTATCCGGGGACGAGAGCGAGACCGCGATGCTCCCCGGCCTGGGACGCCGCGTGATGGTCACCCTGTAGGCCTGTGTCGTGATGCCGTCCTGGGCCGTCACCCGCACCACGATGGCGTTGGTCCTCTCGTCGCTGAGCGCGAGCGCGCCGCTCGCCGTGCCGCTGGTCACCGTCGCCTCATCCACCGTGACCGTCGCCCGGCTGGTGTCCTCTACCGTCGGTGTCAGCTTCGCGTGCGTCGTGGCGTTCTGCACGGTCGCCGTGTAGCGCAGCCTCGTCGTCGAGAAGGCCGAGGGCGTCAGCCCGAGCGCCGTGTACGGGCCCCCAGCGCCCGAGCTGACGCTGACCGTCAGGCCGCTCAGGTTCGCGTTCGACGAGGGGGGCGTGCCCTTGCCGAAGACCCAGTCAGTCTGGCCGCTCCCCCAAACCGCGCGTAGCCGCACCCGGTAGGTCGTGGTCGGGACCAGGTTCGTTATCGTGTGCGAGGTCTCACGGAAACCGGGGTAGGCCGCACCTACCCAGCCGGTGGCGATGGCGTCGGGGGTGTTGGAGGACACCGGCGACGCGTTGTTGGCGACCGTGCCCTCCGGCGCCGAGGTAATGTCCAGCTCGTGACCACCGATGGCGCCGTCCGCCGCAGTCCAGGTCAGGTCCAGCTTGCGGATGCCCGGCGTGACGACCAGGTTCGTGGGCGGCGTGGGCACCATCGGCGTGCCCGTGCCGAAGACCCAGGCGCCGTGGCCTTGGGCGTTCGTTGCGCGCACCCGCACCCGGTAGAGCGTGCCGTTGGTCAGGTCAAAGATGTCGTCGAAGGCAGACGTGGTTGTAGACTCCGCGTCCAGCCAGCCGGTCGCAGCCGTGGCGCCGGCGCCGGTCTGCACCGCCGCGTTGTTGGCGACCGCGCCCGTGCCCGTGGTCGGGGCCGAGGTGTAGTGTATGTCGTAGCCCGTCAGCGTCCCCGACGGCGCCGTCCAGGTCAGTCTCAGAAATGTGTCCCCCCCCAGGACCTCCAGACCCGTCGGCGCGGCGGGCACCGTCATCTGCGCCTGCGCGGGCGCGGCGGCGAACAGCGAGAGCGCGCCGAGCAGCAGCGCGAGGGGGAAGAACCGCCGGGGCCTCATGCCCAGCCCTCCGCGCGGAAAGCGGAAAGCATTTTTGGACCTCTTCTTACTTTGTCAAGGGGGGGCTTGCATAAATACGAGGATTACCTCTCAAAGACTAGTAGAAATATGAGTATTACTATGAGAGACCAGTGAGAATACCAGCAACATTCCACGCATGTCTACCTCCGGTAGTGTCTCAGTCTGCAAATGCTTGCCTGCTTCATCCCCAGCGGCTCGCTCCGAGGGCGGTCTCCACGGCGGGCAAATCCCCCTCCCTCCCCCTTCGGCAAAGGGGGAAGCCTGGCCTGAGCCTGGGGCGCGAAGCGCAGGGGGATTGCTGCACCAGGAGCGCCCTCCTCGAAAAGAGCATGGCAACGTGAGACACTCCCTTTTGCTCTCGCCCCTTTACTCTTGACCCGGAAGCGTTTATCTTCCGGCGATGCACCTAAAGAGTTGAGTTCACCCGGTTATCCGTACGTTTTACACCCAGGAGAGGTCCGCTATAGGGAGGGAATGATTGATGGGCATGCTTGCTAACGTCTCGCCTGCTTTAGGCATTATCGGTTTGGTAGTCGCGTTTCTGATCTACCGCTCGGTCGCCAGTCGCCCGGACGGGACTGACCGGATGCGGGAGATTGCGGGCTATATCCACGAAGGCGCTATGGCCTTCCTCAAGCGCGAGTACCAGATCCTGAGTATCTTCGTGGTGGTGGTTTTTCTGCTGCTGGTGTGGGCCGTTGCCTGGCAAACCGGGGTCGCCTTTCTGACCGGGGCGATATTTTCTGTCATGGCCGGACTGTTTGGTATGCAGTCTGCCACCAAGGCCAACGTGCGCACGTCTGAGGCGGCCCGCTCAGAAGGCCAGGCCGCAGCCCTGCTGACCGCCTTCGACGGTGGCGCGGTGATGGGTTTGGCGGTGGCCAGCCTGGGTTTGCTGGGTGTGGGTATTTTCCTGGGTGTGTTCTCTGATCCTGTGACCTCGCGTTACATCAGCGGTTTTGCCATGGGCGCCAGCTCGATCGCCCTGTTTGCCCGGGTCGGCGGCGGGATCTATACCAAAGCGGCCGACGTTGGCAGTGACCTGGTTGGAAAAGTTGAAGCCGGCATCCCTGAGGATGACCCGCGCAACCCGGGCGTTATCGCCGATAACGTGGGTGATAACGTCGGCGACGTGGCCGGTATGGGGGCGGATATTTTCGAGTCCTACGTCGGGTCCATCATTGCCACGATTGCCATCGGAGCGACCGCTCAGAACGCCCTGTTGGCAGTCCTGAACTCGGGCGGAGCCGTGCCGGCAGGCGCAGACCGGGATCTCCTCATCGGCTCCCTGATGGCCCTGCCGCTCAGCATGGCCGCGCTTGGACTGCTGTCTTCCTTTCTGGGTATTGCCTCGATGCGGGTGCTGAAGCAGATCGGTCCGCAATCGGCCCTGCGCTACTCGACCTTTATCGCAGCCGGCGTCTTTCTTGTCGGCGCCTACCTGCTGGTTGCGGCTTCCCCGGTCAGCACCGGCGTGTTCTGGGCCTTGGCCGCCGGCTGTCTGGTCGGCATCGGCATCGGCCTGATCACCGAATATTACACCTCAGCCGGACCGGTTGAGCGGATTGCCGAGGCCAGCAAAACCGGTTCCGCCACCAATATCATCAACGGTCTGGCGGTCGGTCTGGAGAGCTGTGCCCTGCCGGTCCTGGCGATTTGTGTGGCCATCTTCATCGCCAATCACTTTGCCGGACTGTACGGCATTGGTATTGCCGGGGTCGGCATGCTGGCCACGGTCGGCGTCACCATGACTGTCGATGCCTACGGCCCGGTTGCCGATAATGCGGGCGGTATCTCGGAGATGGCAGAACTCGGGCCTGAGGTCCGTCAGATCACCGATGGACTCGATGCCTTGGGCAATACCACCGCCGCCATCGGCAAAGGCTTTGCCATCGGCTCTGCCGCGCTGACCGCCCTGGCGCTGTTCGCCGCGTTTACCCAGGCCGTGAATCAAAACCGGCTGGCGGCCGATTTAGGTCCGCTCCAGATCGTGGTGACCGAGCCGACGGTCATGATTGGGCTGCTGTTGGGCGGCATCCTGCCGTTCTTTATCGGCGCCCTGACCATGACGGCTGTGGGCCGGGCCGCAGGGCAGATGGTGGACGAGATCCGGCGTCAGTTCCGCGAAATCCCGGGTTTGCTGGAAGGCAAAGAAGGCGCCCGGCCTGACGCCGCCCGGTGTGTTGATATTTCAACCACCGCCGCACTCAAAGAGATGGTTGTGCCCGGTCTGACCGCTGTGGTTGCCCCGGTGCTGGTGGGTTTGGTTTTAGGCGCGGCCGCGCTGGGCGGCATGCTGGCCGGCGCCACCATCACCGGTGTGTTGTTGGCCTTGTTCATGTCGAATGCCGGCGGTTCCTGGGATAACGCCAAAAAGTCCATCGAAAACGGGAAAGTGCCGGGTGAGTCAAAAGGCGGTGAGGCGCATAAAGCCGCGGTGGTGGGTGATACGGTCGGTGATCCGCTCAAGGATACGTCGGGTCCCTCGCTCAACATCCTGATCAAGCTGATGGCGGTTGTGGCGCTGGTGATCGCGCCGCTGCTGGTCTAGCCTTCCTGTTCACCGTGTCGCTGCAAGGGCGGGTCTTCGGACCCGCCCTTTTTTATTCTTGCTGGCGAACTGTGATAACGAGTTAGGCATCCCCGAGGGCGTCACCCGGGAGCGGCAAAACGGGCGATTGGTGACTCGGTTACCTTTCTTTCTATTTCAAAATCAGGGGGCGATGTAAAAACGTATACCGTGCTCGGTTCTGGCTCCGGCTGTTGAAAATGATCTCTTCCAGATTCCGGGAGGTTTTCACCTCTGCCAGAATCAGCTTAATCAAGTTTTGAAACTCGTCGTCTGAGGGAACAAAAGTTTGCCAAGACAGCATAAAATCGAAATGGGCTCCGTGCCGAAAGAGCCGTCCCGGTAAGGGGTAGTCTTTCCGGTTCCCCAGTAGAATCCCATAGCGTAAATAGGGATGAACTGTCTTATGCGTGAACGCTTTTTGGCTGTAAGTGATCGCATCGTGAGTGGTAACCGAGTTTATTTTAGCCTCAATGACCAGTCGAGGTTTCCATGTTTGATCCTTCAATTGCTCATGGATAAGCAAGTCCGTCTCGTAAGGAGTCGGCTTTGTCTCCTTGGCTATAGGTGATCGCATCGTGTCTTCCGATCCGTGGTCCGCATAGCTTAATACCTCGTAGGCATAGGGAAGTTTTTTACGATCCGTGACGACTAGACGCGACTTTTTTGGGTCGATAGTCTTCTGAATTCTATCAACGATTGAATGAACAAATTCTTTCTCATTCATTGTAAACACCCCTCAAAATCCCTTTGACAGCTTCATAAAGCAGGTCGGGTGACGTTGACCCGGCTTCCCTACCGCCGTCACATGGCGTCGCGTTTGATCCGGCCCTGCTCGTCGTCCGTCCAGGCCGGCAGGACGTGAGCGGCCGACACCGCAAGCAGGGTCAGACGCTTCCTGCCCTTCGGCCCGGTGCCCCGACTGATATCAAGCAGTCGCACGGGCGAGGAAACCACGTCCGGGCGGCTTGCTCTCTCCCCGTTTCCTTGGTCAAGCTGGCCCAGACGCTCCCATTCCTTTTCCCAGGCCAGGACGTAGTACGGTTCGGTCGGGGTCGCGGCGGGTGCGTAGAACGGGATGCGCCGGTCGGCGTAGAACAGCGCTCCGCTGTCAAAGCAGCGATAGAAGAACAGCGGCTGCGGGCCGACCTGTGAAACAACCCGCTCCATGAACGGCCGGTAGGTTCGGGCTGCGGCAATCGTCGGCTGGATGACGTGGTTGACCAACAGAAACAGGCTGGTCGTAAAGACCGCCAGCGCCCCGAACACGGCCTCCCAGGCGCGACGGCGCAAACCCACGACCAGCCCGATCATTGCTCCGCTGACGCCCAGCAGCCAGGCGCCGAAGGCCAGGGGATGGGAGGCGACTACTCCGCTGAACAGCGGCAGGTTGCTTCTGTCCTTGGGGTGCAGCAGGGGACGAATCGGGGCAAACGGGTCCAGGCCGCCGGCTTCGGCCAGCACCCCGACTACCGCGATGAGGATGGCAACGACACCGGCATAGCCAGCCGCCTGGATAAGTCGCTCGAATCCACGCGGCAGTTCGACCTCACCCCGGCGCAGCGCCTGCCACCAGGCTCCGAGCAGCAGGGCGGCGGCTGGATACAGGGGCAGGATATACACGCTGCGTTTGCTGCTCGAAGCCGAGTAGAACACAAACACGGTCGCAAACCAGACGAGCGGGAACAGGAACTGGCGCTGGGCCCAGCGCTCGCGCGAGCGGTAGAGAAAATAGACCAGCGGCGGCAAGAAAAAACTCCACGGCGCCATGCCCATGAACAGGTTGGGAAGAAAATAGTAGAAGGGGTGCTCGTGTCCGGCGCCGGCCGCCCCGCTGGAAAGAAAACGCAGGACGTTCTCTTTCAGGATCTGCTTTTCAAAAAACGCCTGGCCGCCCTGCCACAGTGCCAGCCCATACCACGAGCCGACCACACCCAGGTACAGCAGCCCGCCGCTGAACACATGCATGCGGCGCAGGAAGCCGAGGTCCCGGCGCAGTAACAAGAACACGCCGACGATCAGCCCCGGCAGCACGCCGCCGACCGGCCCTTTGGCCAGACTGGCCAGGCCGGCCAGGCCGTAGAAGCCGAATACATGGGTCCAGTCGAAACGCCCGTCGCGGTAGCCTGACCAAAAGCTCAACACCGCAGCCACCATAAAGACGCTCAGGGTCATATCGACCCGCGCCGTTGTCGCGGCCCGGAACCATTCAAAGCTGGTGGCCAGAATAATCCCGGCCAGCAGTCCGGCCTCGACTCCCCACAGGGCTACTCCGGCGTAATACGTCAGCAACACGCCCAGTATCGCCAGCAGGGCCGACGGGAGGCGAATCGTCAACTCGCTCGGCCCTCCCCCAAGGCGGCTCGCCAGCGCGCCGAGCCAGTGAAAGAGCGGCGGTTTTGAGGGGATGATATGGCCGTTGCGCAGGGGCAGGATCCATTCTCCGTGGGTCGCGATCTCCCACACCACGGTGGCTTCCCGGGGCTGGCCTTTGGTGTAGAAAGGCAGGTCGTCCAGACCCCAGACGTACAGGCTGAGGCACAGGCAGGCGAGGCCGAGAGCGGCGGGCAGGGGGCGCACGGACCTGAATTCTCAGTCCGACAAATCGGACGGCGGGTCGGCTGGTGTTGGCAGCAGGGCAACCAGAGCCAGGCGATGCTTTTTATCCGGTCCCCTGCCGTGGCTGGTGACCAGATGCTCCAGGCGGGGCGATGCGGTTGGTGGCAGGCGCTGCCAGTCCTCCTCGCGCATGAGCAGATACAGCTGTGAGCCGTGGTTTGTCGCCAGCTGGGCCAGGTCCTGGGTGTAGGACGGGATACGCCGGTCGGCATAAAAGTTCGCGCCGTAGTCGTAGGCGTTCTGGTAGAAATACAGCGGCGCGTCCTGCACGGTTGAGCGAGCCCCCAGCATGAACGGTTTATAGGTCCGCTCTTTGGCCAAAATGGGATGGAAGAGCGCGTTGGTGAAATACAGGGAGGAGGACATGAGGACAGTCAGGGCGGCGAACACCCACATCCACTGCTCCCGCTTAAAGCCCACAAAATACCAGCCGAGCGCAGACGCCAGGATGGCCAGCCAGGCCATGACGACCGGGAAATGGCTCTGGAGGCCGTGGGCGACCAGGGGCAGGTTGGCCTGATCGCGGGGATGCAAAAACGGAGAGACGAGATGGGCCAGATCGATCCCGGCTCCATGGGCCAGCAGGCTCAGGACAATGACCGCAAATCCGCCGCCCAACAGTACCACCGAGGCTTTGCTGAGACGTACCACGGCGGGCGAGAAGGCGGCGGCCCGATCCATCAACTCCTGCCACCACACTCCCAGCAAGAGGGCCAGCGCCGGATACAGGGGCAGGATGTAATTGCTGCGCTTGCCGGACGCCAGACTGAAGAACAGGAGTTCAACCCCACACCAGATCATCAGATAGCGAGACTTGGCGTCGCCCTGACCGTGGGAGCGATACAGGGCGTAGATCAGGGCCGGAAAGAACAGGCTCCAGGGCAGCATGCCGGCGCATAAGGTCGGCACATAGTAGTAAAAAGAGTGGTCCCGACTCGGCCCGCCCTGCTCGCTGGCAAAAAAGCGAAAGATATTCTCGTCCAGAATTTGGCGCGAGACAAACTCGCCGCCGCCCTGGGCCGTGGCCAGCACATACCACGACGCCGCAATCACAACCATGACCAGCGAGCCGCCCACCAGCTTCATCTGCCAGATGAACTGGAGGTCTCGGCGCTCGGCCAGAAAAGCGACAATAACCAGGACCGGCAGCAGGAAACCCAGCGGCCCTTTGGCCAGGATCGCCAGCCCCAGACTCGCATAGAACACGTACACAAGGCTGCGCCGGCTGGCGCGTTCCTGCCACAGCTGGAAGAAGCTCAGCATGGCTGCGGTCATGAAAAAGACCAGCAGCATGTCGCTCCGGGCGTGAATAGCCCAGCGTGCCCACTCCGGCGAGGTGGCCAGAATCAGCGCGGCAAACAGCCCCACCCGCCAGCTCCACCAGGCCTGGCCGCAGAAAAACGTCAACACCACCGCAGCACTGGCGGCAACGGCCGAGGGCGCCCGCACGGCGAACTCGCTGACCTGACCGCCAAGCAGCGAGATGCCGGCCCCAATCCAGTGGAACAGCGGTGGTTTGAGCGGCATCTCGGTGCCGTTGCGCCGGGGCAGAATCCAGCCGCCGTTGTTGACGATCTCCCAGACGATCAGCGCTTCTTTCGACTCTTCGTAATTATAGAATGGAATACGCCCGAGTTCCCAGAAATAGAGTAGGGAACACAGCAGCAGCAGGCCGCCGACCGTGCGTCTGGTACGCCGCGTCTCAGGCATGGTGTCCCTCGCCGCCCGCCCGCTCCGCTCCCGGCCGTGTCCCGGGTGTCAAGCCTGCTGACCCGGTCGGGGTGACGGCCCGTTGGCGACTGAGCAAGCGACCGGCCCAGACCTCAGCGTGGTTCCTCACGTTTCAGCACTCGGTATGCCGTCAAGAGTTGATCGACCCGTTCTTGCTCGGAAGAATAGCGTTTCAGACCGAGAAAAAGCTTGACTAACTCATCCTCTCCCGCCTCTTCCGCCGGTTGCAGCACTTTGAGTAATTCGTCCACCAGGTTTGGAAATTTTTCGCTCGGAATGTAGTAGTGGGCCCAACCAAACTCGCAGTGACGGTGCAAGATCTTGGCAATCATCTTCTCCAGCGAATCCCGTCCTGCCATGAAGCCGATTCCTCCGTACACCCCGCGTCTGTATCTGCCCCCGCTCCTCGGTGCGCCGCTACCTTAATGCCTCCACCGGTTGGAGTCAAGATAAAGGGGGGCGCCGGCCGCGGGCCTCTTGCCTCGGCCCCGGCTTTTTGCCACAAGGGCCGACCATGGCCCGCAAGTCTGCCGTTTCGCCTGCCCATCCGGCGACCGTCCGGGCGCTGCAACGGCGGCTGCTGGCCTGGTACGGCCAGCACGGCCGCGATTTGCCGTGGCGTCGGACCCGCGACCCGTATGCGATTCTGGTCTCTGAGGTCATGCTGCAACAGACCCAGGTGCAGCGCGCGCTGCTGTACTACGAAAAATTCCTGTCCCGCTATCCGACAGTCGAGGCTCTGGCCAGAGCCGATGAACCCGAGGTACGCGAGACCTGGCACGGGCTCGGCTACTATGCCCGTGCCCGCAACCTGCAATTGACCAGCCGAAAAATCGTCGCCGAGCATGACGGACGCTTTCCCGACACGCCCGAAGAGCTGCAAAAACTGCCCGGGATCGGTCCGTATACGGCCGGTGCGGTGTCGAGCTTTGCCTTTCATCGCCACGCCGCCATCCTCGACACCAACGCCGCCCGGGTGTTGAGTCGCTTTTTTGACCTGCCCACGGCCCAACAAACGACCCGCTTTCTGTGGTCGGTGGCCCGCCACGTCACCCCGCTCGGCCAGGCCCACATCTTCAACCAGGCGATTATGGATCTTGGCGCGACCGTGTGTACGGCGCGGGCTCCACGCTGCCCGGCGTGTCCGTTGCGGCCGGTGTGTCGGACGCTGCGGCGGGAAAAAGCGACACAAAGCCAAGCCCGTCCGACGGGCCAGGGCAGTATTTGACGGCTCCGGTCGGGTGGCCTATAGTGGGGTCCCGCAAGCACAGTTCCCCAGAAATTCGACCGTGTAACCGAATATGGCTTGAGTGTGGAAGTTGTCGCTCTCATTCCGGCACGCTACGGCTCTACGCGTTTTCCAGGAAAACCGCTGGCCCTGCTGCGTGGCAAGCCGATGATTCAGCATGTCTACCAGCAGACCTGCCAGGTGCCGGGCGTGGACCGGGTGATGGTGGCGACCGATGATGAGCGGATTGCCGCTGCGGTACGGGCCGTGGGTGGCCAGGTGGCCATGACCCGGGCCGATCATCCGACCGGGACAGACCGCCTGGCCGAGGTCGCCGCAGGCCTGCGGGCCGACCTGATTGTCAACGTGCAGGGGGATCTGCCCTTTTTCCCGCCGGCCATGGTCGGGGACGCGGTGAGCGCGCTCGAACACAGCCCGGTCGCAGCCATGGCAACGGTCAGGACGCCGATTCACAGCCGTGAGGAGTGGCACAACCCCAACGTGGTGAAGGTCGTGACCGACCGGGACGGGTTCGCCGTGTATTTTTCGCGCAGCCCGATTCCGTTCTACCGCCAGCCGCCCAGTCCAGACCAGATGCCGGACCAGATATGGGGCTACCGCCACATCGGGCTGTACGTGTATCGTCGGGACTTTCTGCTGACCTTCAGCCAGCTGGCGCCAACTCCCCTGGAGGAGGCCGAAAAGCTCGAACAGCTCCGGGCTGTGGAGTGGGGCTATAAAATTCGGGTGACGGAGACGGAACGCCCGACGGTCGAGGTTGACACGCCGCTCGACCTGCGTCGCGCAGAGGAGATGTTGCCATGACGACTGCTGGCAGAGCAGGACGCAAGACAAAGTTCATCTTTGTCACCGGGGGGGTTGTTTCGTCCTTGGGCAAGGGCTTGGCTGCGGCCTCGCTGGGCGGCTTATTGGAGAGCCGAGGCCTGAATGTCACCCTGCTGAAGATGGACCCGTATATCAACGTCGATCCCGGTACCATGAATCCCTTCCAGCACGGCGAGGTGTTTGTGACCGATGACGGGGCCGAGACCGACCTCGATCTGGGACACTACGAGCGTTATGTTTCGACCTCGCTGGGACGCCAGAACAGCTTTACCACCGGTCAGGTGTACGACACGGTCATTGCCCAGGAACGGCGCGGAGACTATCTGGGCGGCACGGTTCAGGTCATCCCCCACATCACGGATGAGATCAAACGGCGTATCCTGAACGCGGCCAAAGGCTTCGACGTGGCCATCTGCGAGGTCGGCGGCACGGTCGGGGACATTGAGAGTCTGCCCTTTCTTGAGGCGATCCGCCAGTTTCGCTGGGACTGGGGACGCGAGCACGTCTTATACCTCCACCTGACCCTGGTGCCTTTTATCTCGGCGGCCGGTGAACTCAAGACCAAACCCACCCAGCACAGCGTCAAAGAACTGACCAGCATGGGGATTCAGCCCGACGTGTTGCTGTGCCGCACGGATCGCTACCTGGATCACAAGGTCAAGGCCAAGATCGCCCATTTCTGCAATGTCGATGAGCACGCGGTGATTACGGCCAAGGACGTGGACTGTATCTACGAGGTCCCGCTGGTCTTTCATCAAGAGGGGCTTGATCAGTGTGTCGTGGACAAGCTGAACATGTGGACCGGCACCCCGGACCTGAGCCGCTGGGAAAAAGTCGTGCGGACGTTTCAGCAGCCGCACGACCAGGTGCGGATCGCCATGATCGGCAAGTACGTCGAGCTGATTGACTCGTACAAGAGCCTGAACGAAGCCCTGGCCCATGGCGGCTTTGCCAATGAGTGTCGGGTCGAGGTGGACCATATCGACTCCGAACAGCTTGAGGCCGGCGAGTTTCCGGACGCGCTCGGCCAGGCCGACGGTGTCCTGGTCCCGATGGGCTTTGGCCAGCGCGGCACCGAGGGCAAGATCACGGCCGTGCGCTACGCCCGCGAAGAGGGCGTGCCGTTTCTGGGCATCTGCTTCGGCATGCAAATGGCGGTGATCGAGTTCAGCCGCAACGTGTGCGGTCTGGACAAGGCCAACTCGGCCGAGATCGACCCGGACACGCCCCATCCGGTGATTGCTCTCATGGCCGAGCAGAACCAAGTCCTGGAAAAAGGCGGCACCATGCGCCTCGGCGCCTACCCCTGCGCCGTGCTGGACAGCAGTCTGGCGGCCAGCGTGTACGGCAAAAAGCGGATTTCGGAGCGGCACCGCCACCGCTATGAATTCAACAACGCCTATCGCCACCAGCTCGGCCAGAAGGGACTGATCTTCAGCGGCCTGTCGCCCGATCAGAGTCTGGTCGAAATCGTTGAACTGGCCGACCACCCGTGGTTTATCGGCGTCCAGTTCCACCCCGAGTTCAAATCACGCCCGTTCGACTGCCATCCCCTGTTCAGAGGTTTTATTCAGGCTGCCCGGCAGCGCCGGGCCGGCTATGGCGTACAGGCCGAGTATGCACCGCCGGCCCTTGCCGAGCCCATCCCTGACGAGGAAGGGACGATACGCAGAATCGTGCAGTAATGGAACGCCTGGACCCCCTCCAGAGGAAAGCTGAGGGCGTATGATCCGCGAGTGTCGGCCCGACGCCGTTCCGATCGGGCGCCTGCTGTGTGGCCAGGGCCGGCCGTTCGTACTGATGGCCGGCCCGTGCGTCATCGAGAGCCGGGATTCCGCCCTGCACCACGCCCAGGCGCTGAAAACCGTGACCGACCGCCTGCATATCCCGCTGGTGTATAAATCCTCGTACGATAAGGCCAATCGGACCTCGGTGGAGTCCTTCCGGGGACCGGGCCAGGACGAGGGGCTGCGGATCCTGGCCGGCGTGAAACGCGAGCTGGAGGTGCCGATTCTGACCGATGTGCATACGCCCCAAGAGGTTCGAGCGGCGGCTGAGGTAGCCGATATCGTACAGATTCCGGCCTTTCTGTGCCGCCAGACCGACCTGCTTGTGGCGGCCGGCCAGAGCGGTCGGGTGGTCAATATCAAGAAGGGCCAGTTTGTGGCCCCGCACGATATCGCCCACGCGGCCGACAAGGTCGCCTCAACCGGCAATCGGCACATTCTGCTGACCGAACGGGGGGCCAGTTTTGGCTATAACTATCTCGTCTCGGACTTTCGCGCGCTGCCGATCATGGCCCGCAGCGGCTACCCCGTGGTGTATGACGCCACCCACAGCGTGCAGCTGCCCGGAGGACAGGGGACGAGTTCGGGCGGTCAGCGAGAATTCATCGCCCCGCTGGCCCGGGCGGCCGTTGCGGTCGGTATCGACGGTCTGTTCATGGAGGTTCACCGCAACCCGGACCAGGCTCGCAGCGATAGCGCAAGCGTGTTTCCCCTCGACCAGCTCGAAGCCCTGCTGCGAACCTTGCAGCGTCTCGACCAACTGGTGAAAGCCTAGACGGCGTCTCCCGAGGGCTGAGCCGACGGGGCGGGTCTACCCTTTGCCCGGTGTGGCGGAGGTGGTATGGTACGTGCTCAGGTGGTTTCACAATGAATCGAAATCAGGCACGTTTTGTCATTGGTCTTGTTGTCGTGTGCGTCCTGGGTGGGCTGGGCATGGGGTTGTGGCATCAGCGTCAGGACGATCAGGAACTGCCGACCGTGGCCTCCTCCGGCGGGGACCAGCGGATGCAGAACTTCCGGCGGGTCAAGATGCGCGACGGCAAGAAAATCTGGGAAATCGCCGCCACCCAGGCGCGTTTTTTCGAGGACAGCAGGGAGCTGCTGGTCGATTCGCCGACCATGTCGCTGTACCTCGACAGCGGTGAGGTGATTGCCCTGCGATGCCGAGAAGGCCGGGTCACCCTCAGCGAGGGCATGCAGGATGTCGTGCGGATGAAGCTGAGCGGTGACCTGGAAATGCGGATCGGCGAGTTTTCTCTCAAGACCCAGACCGCGCTGTACGACAGCGCTCAGAATACGGTCTCGGCACCGGATGTGGTCCACGTTGCCGGCCAGGATCTGAGCGTTGCAGCCCGGGGCTACCGGATAGTGGTGGACGAGAAGCGGGTGACCCTGCACGCCGAAGTCCATACCACGCTGAGCAGGGAAGAGGGCTGATGGGCATGTGTACGCGCGTGTGGCGATCCCTGTCGGCCCAGGTTCGGACCGGCCGCTGGCTGGTGTCGGCCGGCTTGGTTTTCTTGCTGCTGGCCGGACACCCCGGCGGCAGCCCGGCCCAGGCTCCCGGCACGGACCAAAGCCTGATCGCCTCCCTGTCTTTCGCCGACCGCAATCAGCCCATCGACATCCGCTCCCAGCGTCTCGAGTTCTTATACGCCGAAAAACGGGTCCAGTACCAGGACGAAGTCGTGGCGACCCAGGGGGAAGTGACCCTGACCTGTAATCTGCTGACGGTCAGCTATGAAGAGCCGGCCGAGTCAGACGGCACGCCGCAGTCGTCCCCGCCGCCCACTACCTCCCAACAGCGTCTCAAGGAAATTGTTGCCGAGGGCGATGTCAGGCTGGAGTCCGAAAGCGGCTACGCAACCGGCAGACAGCTGGTGTTCGATCAGACCAGACGGACGGTCACCCTGAGCGGCGATGCCGTGCTGCACGAGGGCGCCAACCAGGTCAGCGGTGATCGGGTCATCGTCTATCTTGACGAGCGGCGGAGTGTGGTCGAAGGCCGGGCGCGCATGCGGCTCATTCCAGGCTCAAACGACACAGGGACGACATCTCAGTGAGTGCCGAGCCAGTCTTGCGTGGCGAAGGGCTGCATAAGGCCTACGCCAGACGGCCCGTGCTGCGCAATGTCACGGTCGAGGTCAAGGGCGGCGAGGTGGTCGGCCTGTTGGGGCCGAACGGGGCGGGAAAAACCACCACGTTTTCCATCATTGTCGGCATTATCCGTCCCGACCAGGGTCGCGTATGCTTCAACGACCAGGACTTTACCTCTCTGCCCATGCACCAGCGGGCGCGCAAAGGCGTGACGTATCTGCCCCAGGAGTCGTCGATCTTCCGCAAGCTGACGGTTGAGGAGAATCTGCTGGCCATCCTCGAAACCCTGGACCTGACAAAGGCCCAGCGCCGGGAACGCCTGGAGCGGCTGCTGGCCGACCTGCATATCGGCCACTTGGCCAAGAATCGGGCCGATTCGCTGTCCGGCGGAGAGCGACGCCGGGTCGAAATCTCGCGCGCCCTGGTCATGCAGCCGACCTTTATGCTGCTCGACGAACCTTTTGCCGGGATTGATCCCCTGTCGGTGGTCGATATCCAGGACATCATCATCCAGCTGCGGACTCGCGGCATCGGCGTGCTGGTGACCGACCATAATGTCCGCGAGACGCTGAGCATCTGTGATCGCGCCTATATCCTGAGTGACGGCGAGGTTTTTGAAGAAGGCACGCCTGCGGAACTGACCACCAGCACGCGCGCCCGACAGGTGTATCTGGGCGAGCGCTTTCGCTTATGAGGTCGGCGCTCACACCAAAGAAGACACGCGCATGGCCTTAGAAGTCCGACTCCAACACAAACTCCAGCAAAAGCTGGTCATTACGCCCCAGCTGCAGCAGGCCATCAAGATTTTGCAGCTGCCCCGGGACGAGTTGGACATCCTGATTCATGACGAACTCGACCAGAACCCGGTACTCGGGGTCGAGGCTGTTGAGGCGGCCAGCGAGCAGGAGGCAGCGCTGCTCGACGGTCCGCCAAGCCTTGCCCAGGAGTCGGTCCAGGAACGCAGCGCCGAAGAGGAGATCGACTGGCATACCTATCTGGAGAGCTATAACAACGATTTGCCGTCCCTGCCGCCGTCCGGCGGCGAGGAGGTGGACGAAGAGCGGCCGAGTCTGGTTGAAAATCATCCCAACCGTCCCGAATCCCTGGAACAGCACCTGTCCGACCAGCTCCGTTTCTCCAAGCTGAGCCCTGAGGAACAGTACATTGCCTCGCTGATTATTGGTGAGCTTGATATCGATGGCTATTTATCGACCCCGCTGGTCGATATTGCCGCCCAGAGCGCTACAGACCTGGCCACACCGGTCGAGGTCGGGCAGGTCGAACGGGTTTTGGAGCTGATTCAGACCTGTGACCCGCCCGGAGTCGGGTCTCGTGACCTGCGTGAATGCCTGCTGCACCAGCTGCGTTTGCAGCAGACCGAGGCCGGCGACGATCCGGTGTGCGAGCTGGCCGTGCGCGTCGTCGAGAGCCATCTTGGTCTGCTCGAAGAGCGGGACGGCGAGCGTCTGGCCACAGCCTTGCAGGTGAGCGGCGAACAGCTGGAGGGCGCCATCCGTTTGATTGCCAGCCTGGAGCCCAGGCCGGGCCGTAATTTCGGCGAGGCTGACGTCAGCTACATCACGCCGGACGTGTACGTGCACAAGGTCGGCGATGAGTATGTCGTCACGCTCAACGAAGACGGCCTGCCGCGCCTCAAGGTCAACGCCTCCTACCGCCGCTTTCTGCACAGCCCGGACGGCGCGGCCAAAGAGTATGTGCGGGGAAAATTGCGCGCCGCGGCCTGGCTGATCAAGAGCATCCACCAGCGTCAGCGGACCCTGCTGCTGGTTGCCCAGAGCATCGTCAAGTTCCAACAGGATTTTCTGACCCACGGGGTATCCCGGATGCGCCCCCTGGTGCTGCGCGACGTGGCGGACGAAGTCGGCAGCCACGAATCAACCGTCAGCCGCGCGATTGCCAATAAGTATATTGCCACCCCGCGCGGCATTGAGGCGCTCAAGAATTTCTTCACCACCGGCCTCAGGGGTGACAACGGTCAGGACATTGCGGCGAGCAGCGTCAAGGAGCGTATCCGCCAGTTGATCCAGGCCGAGGAGAGTGGCCAGCCGTTGAGCGACGAGGCCATTGCCCGTCAGCTGGCGGCCGAGCACATCACCATCGCCCGCCGCACGGTGGCCAAATATCGCGAGACGCTCCATATTCTGCCGTCATCAAAACGCAGGAAGCTGCGCTAGAACGCGGCCCGGACGAAACACGACAAGGACGGAATCCCATGCGTGTGGTCGATATCCTGAGTCAAGAACTCATTGTTCCCCAGCTGCACAGCACGACCAAGACCGATGTCCTCCACGAGCTGTCCCAACAGCTGGCCGCCCACTACCCGCATATCAACGCCCAGAGCCTGCTGGCGGTCCTGCTCGAACGGGAGCGGCTGGGTACGACGGCCATCGGCGAGGGGATTGCCATCCCCCACGGCAAGCTGGCCGGACTCAAAGATGTCGTAGCCGTCTTTGGCCGCAGTTCGTCGGGCATTGACTGTCAGTCCCTGGACGGCGCCCTGACCCAGCTGTTTTTCCTGCTTGTCGCGCCCGAGGACTCGGCCGGCATACACCTCAAGGCTCTGGCCCGGGTGTCCCGCCTGCTCAAGGACAAGGCGTTTCGGGAGCGCCTGCTGCGGGGCCAGAGCCAGGCCGACCTGTTCCGGCTGATCTCCCAGGAGGACGCCAAGCTGTGAGCGCTCCGCCCGCCTCCAGTCCGCCGTCGGTGACGCCGCTCCACATCCTGATCGTGACCGGCCTGTCCGGCTCGGGCAAGAGCACGGCGATTCACGCCCTGGAAGATCTGGGGTTTTACTGTATCGACAATCTGCCGGTGACCCTCATCCCCCAGTTCCTGAGCCTGTGCGAAAACAGCCATCAACCCATTGACCGGATCGGCCTGGGCATTGATGTCCGCGAACGGGTCTCGCTGAACGAATATCCGACCGTGTTGGCCGACCTGCGCCGTCACGGCCGACAGCTCGATATTGTCTACCTTGAGGCGGCCGACGAGATCGTTATCCGCCGCTTCAGCGAAACCCGCCGCCCCCATCCGGCGGCCGATGAGGGGAGCATCATCTCGGGCATTCGGATCGAACGTCAGCGGCTGGCCGGCCTGCGGGCGCTGGCCGACCAGGTGCTCGACACCTCGGCCCTGACCGTCCACGAGTTGCGCCAGCACGTGCGGCGGATTGCCGGCCGCCGCTCGCACCAGCCCAGCGCGCTGTTGGTGACCATTGAGTCCTTCGGCTATAAGTACGGCATTCCGACCGATGCGGATCTGATGTTTGATGTGCGCTTTCTGCCCAATCCGTTTTTTGTCGAAGCACTGCGGCCCAAAACCGGCCGCGCGCCGGACGTGGCGGCTTTCGTCCTCGGCTGTCCCGAAGCCGAGCGTTTTCTGGCCCAGGTGAGCGAACTGCTGGTCTCCAGCCTGCCCCTGTACGTCCGGGAGGGCAAAAGCTATCTGACCCTGGCCATTGGCTGTACGGGCGGGCGGCATCGCTCGGTGGCGGTGGCCGAAGAACTCGGCCGTCGCCTGGCCGACGCCGGCCATACCGCCCATATCCATCACCGCGACCAGTATCGCTAAGCGTGCCCCCAGATCGTCGCCCAGATCGTCGCATAGACGCCGCACAGACATGACACTGCCGCCCACCCTTGTTCGCCTGACCCTGGCCCATCCCGAGGGCTTGCACGCCCGGGTGGCCGCCATGTGGGTCCGGAGTCTGCGCGGCTGTGAGGTCGAGGTCACGGTCAGCTGGGACGGGCGGACGGTGAACGGCCGGAGTGTGATAGAGTTGCTGACCCTGGGCGCCCCCCACGGCAGCGTGCTCGAAGTGCGGATCAGCGGGCCGGATGCCGAGGCCGCTCTGATCGCCCTGCGTCAGGTGGTCGAACCATCCGACGCCGACTAGCCCTTGACGCTGGAACGGGGATTCTATTAGATGCGCCGTGCGATACCAGACCCCAACGCCAAACAAGGAGAGGGCTGATGGCGGGAAAAGATTTTCTGTTTACCTCGGAATCGGTATCCGAGGGCCATCCAGACAAAATGTGCGATCAGATTTCGGACGGGATCCTGGACGGACTGCTGGCCCAGGACCCGGACAGCCGGGTCGCCTGCGAAACCCTGATCAAAACAGGCATGGTGGTGGTGGCGGGAGAGATCACCTCCGAGGCTCGCATTGACTACGCCGACATCGTGCGCCGCACGGTACGCGATATCGGCTTCGATCATTCGTCGCTGGGCTTTGACGGCAATACCTGCGCCGTCCTGACCGCGCTCGACCGTCAGTCGCCCGACATCTCCCAGGGCGTCACCGCCGGCCAGGGCTTGTACTCCGAACAGGGGGCTGGCGACCAGGGCATGATGTTCGGCTTTGCCTGCGATGAAACCAAGGAATTCATGCCGTTTCCGATTTATACCGCCCATCGCCTCGTCCAGGAGATGGCTGCGGCCCGCAAACGGGGCGAGATCGCCTTTCTGCGCCCGGACGGCAAGTCGCAGGTGACCGTCGAGTACCGCGACGGTCGGCCGGTTCGGGCCGATACGGTCCTGATCTCGACCCAGCACGACCCGGAGGCCGACTACAAGACGATCAAAGAGGTGGTGGTTGAAGACATCGTCAAAAAGGTCGTGCCGCCCGAGTTCCTGGACGGCGAGACGTCTTTTCTGGTCAATCCGACCGGCCGCTTTGTCGACGGTGGCCCGTTTGCCGACTGTGGCTTGACCGGTCGCAAGATCATCGTCGATACCTACGGCGGAATGGGTCGCCACGGCGGCGGGGCATTCTCCGGCAAAGACCCCAGCAAGGTTGATCGTTCGGCCGCGTATATGGCCCGCTATATTGCCAAGAATATCGTGGCCGCCGAGCTGGCCGCGCGCTGCGAGGTGCAGATGGCCTACGCCATCGGTATGGCCAGGCCGGTTGGCGTCTTTATCGACACCTTCGGCACCGGCGTCCTGCCCGATGAGCGCCTGGCCGAGATTGTCGATAAGGAGTTCGACCTGCGGCCGGCCGAAATCATTCAGACCCTGGGCCTCAAGCGGCCGATTTTCCAGTCCACGGCGTCCTACGGCCACTTCGGCCGTCCGCCCCAGGGCGAGCTGTTCAGCTGGGAGCGGCTCGACCGGGTCGATATGCTCAAGCGGGCGGCCGGCTGAAGCCCGGCCGTTCACACAGAAAAGAGGAGATATGGCTGCTCGTAAGGGAGATGTCAAAGATCTCAGCCTGGCCGTTGCGGGCCAGAAACGCATAGACTGGGCCGACCAGCACATGCCGGTGCTGCGCCAGGTGCGCCAGGAGTTTGCCCGCGCCAAACCGCTCAAGGGCCTGCGCGTGTCGGCCTGCTTGCACGTCACGACTGAAACCGCCAACCTGATGCGGACCCTCAAGGCTGGCGGGGCGAGCGTCATGCTGTGCGCCTCGAACCCGCTCTCGACCCAGGACGATACGGCCGCCGCCCTGGTCGCCCGTGAGGGGATTCCGACCTATGCCATCCGGGGCGAGGACAACAAGACCTACTACCAGCATTTGCACGCCGTGCTGGGCCAGGGGCCGACCGTGACCCTTGACGACGGCGCCGATCTGGTGTCGCTGCTGCACACCGACGCCAGCTATGAAGAGCAGCTCGGGCGGCTGATCGCCAGCATGGAAGAGACCACGACCGGGGTCATTCGCCTGCGCGCCATGGAGAACAACGGCGTGCTCAGGCTGCCGGTCATCGCGGTCAACGACGCGACCACCAAGCAGCTGTTCGACAACCGCTACGGCACCGGCCAGTCGACCCTGGACGGCGTACTGCGGGCGACCAATATTCTGCTGGCCGGCAAGGTCGTGGTGATCGCCGGCTACGGCTGGTGCGGCAAAGGCGTGGCCAGCCGGGCGCGCGGCCTGGGCGCTCAGGTGATCGTCACCGAGGTGGACCCGATCCGCGCCCTGGAGGCGGCCATGGACGGCTTTCGGGTCATGCCGATGCTGGAGGCCGCCCGCCAGGGAGACATCTTCGTCACCCTCACCGGCGATACCAGCGTGCTGCGCCGCGAACACTTCCGGGTGCTCAAAGATGGCGCCATTCTGTGCAACTCGGGCCATTTTGACGTGGAGATCGACGTCAAGGCGCTGACCAAAATGGCCAAAAAGGTCGAAAAAAACCTGCGCGCCAACCTCGACTGTTATCAGCTGTCCCAGAAACGGCGCGTCTACCTGCTAGGCGAGGGACGGCTGGTCAACCTGGCTGCGGCCGAGGGCCACCCGGCCTCGGTCATGGACATGAGCTTTGCCACCCAGGCGCTGAGCGTCAGCTGGGCGGTCGAGCACCGCCAGGACCTCGACGCCCGCGTCCACGCCGTACCGCAGGAAGTCGAGGACACGGTCGCCACCCTGAAGCTGGCCAGCATGGATATCCGGCTGGACACGCTGACCGCCGCCCAAAAACGCTATCTTGCGTCCTGGGAGTTCGGCACCTGAGCTCAGCCTATGCCAGTCGCCCTGCACCAGACCGATCCGACGGGCCCGGCCAGTCCGGTCGACATTGTCCTGCCCCCCCTGCCGTCGGCCGACCTGGATGTCGAGGCCGGCTCGGACTTCGATCTCAAAAAAATCAGCCAGGAGTATATCGGCCAGCTGCGCCAGGGGCTGACCGACCAGCAGCGGGCCGGCCTCGGAGGTGGTGAGCTGGTCCGCCACTACACCGCCCATATCGACCGTTTGATCCAGTATCTGTTCGCCGCCGCCACCCAGCTCTACGCCCGCCGCTATACCCGCCTCCAGCAACGCTGCGCGGTTCTGGCCCAGGGCGGCTATGGCCGGGGCGAACTCAACCCCTATTCGGATCTCGACCTGCTGTTCCTCTACCACTGGAAAATCACCCCGTATGTCGAGACGATATGCGAGATGGTCTACTACAGTCTGATCGATTCCGGGCTGGTCGTCGGCCATGCGGTGCGCACCGTGCGCACCTGCACCCGCCTGGCCGCCCAGGACTTGCAGGTCAAGACCTCGCTGCTCGACGCCCGGCCGCTGTGCGGCGACGCGCAGCTGAGCCGGGACTTTGAGTCGGCCCTTGAGCGAGAGATCATCGGCAGACAGGCCAAGCGCTTTTTTCAGGACAAGGCCGAGGAGAGCCGTCGGCGCCACGAGCAGTACGGCAACTCGCCCTACATGCTTGAGCCCAACGTCAAGGAGAGTCCGGGCGGTCTGCGCGACCTCCACACCGCCTGGTGGCTGGCCCGGGTCAAGTTCAAGGTGCGCAGCTGGCCCGAGTTGTTTCAGAAAGGCATCGTGTCCCAGGACACGCTGAGCCAGATCGAAGCCGCCCGCGACTTTGTGTGGCGGGTGCGCAACGCCATGCACCTGGCCACCCACAGCGAGCACGATCAGCTGACCGTTGAGCAACAGGACGAACTCGCCCCCCAGCTCGGCTTTGCCGATGCGGTCGGCTTCATGTATGAGTATTACCGCCACGCCACCAGCCTGCACGGCTTCTCGAACTTCATGCTGGAGCAGTGCCTGGAGCCGCCCCGGCTGTCTTTTTTCCGCCGCCGCCGGGGACGCGACATCCGACCCGGGGTCAGAATCGCCGACCAGAGCCTGAGCGTCACCAAACCCGAACTCCTGACCGACGAGCCGGTCAACCTGGTCACGGTTTTTCACGACGCCCAGCGTCACGGCGTGCGCCTGTCACGCGCGACCCAGCAGCTCGTGCGTGACACGCTCGACCGTCTGCCGTCCAGCGCTGGAGAAAGCCCGGCCGTGCGCAACGCCCTGTCTGCGGTGCTGAACTGGAAACAGGGGGTGGCAGACACCCTGTGGCTGATGCACAGCCTGGGCGTACTGGGCTGGATTCTGCCCGAGTTCGGTAACATGCAGTGGCGCATCCAGCGCGACCTGTACCACGTCTACACCGTTGATGAGCACACCCTGTACGGCGTGGCCGCCCTGGAGCAGCTGCGCGAGGGACGCTTCAAGGAAGACCTGCCGCTGCTGACCCAGGTCATGCGCGAAATCGACCGGGTCGAGCTGCTGTTCCTGTCCATGCTGTACCACGACGTGGGCAAGGGCCACGGCAGCGAGCACGACGAGCGCAGCGCGGCCATGGTGCGCCGGGCGGCTGAGCGCTGGGGGATGGCCGAGGACGACGCCCACGAGTGGTATCTGCTCGTCCAACACCACCTGCTGATGTCGTATATTGCCCAGCGCCGCGATATTTCCGACGATGTCTTGATCGCCGAGTTCGCCCGGACGGTTGAAACCCAGGACGTGCTCAAAAAGCTCTACCTGCTGACCTTCGCCGATATGAAAGCGGTCGGCCCCAAGGTCTGGAACAGTTGGAAGGCGGGTTTGCTCAACGAGCTGTATCTACGCACCCTGGAGCGCTTTGAGACCGGTCTGTCGGTCGAAGAAGACCCCCAGGCCCGTGTCCAGCGCCGTAAAGACGCGCTGGCGGCCCTGCTGCCGAGCCAGGACCAGGCTGCCCCAGACCAGGTCCGGGCCTTTTTGGCCGACATGCCGGACAGCTATTTTTTGTCTACCCCCGAAGAGAACATCCCCGACCATTTTCGCCTCATCACCCGTTTCAGCCAGATCACGGACGGACCGCAGGGCGAGCCGTATCGGCTCACCCTGGCCCATTTTCCCGAGCGCGAGTACAGTGAGCTGACCATTGTGACCCGCGACCGGCCGGGTTTGTTTGCGCTGCTGACCGGTGTGCTGGCGGCCAATAATCTGAACGTTGCCAGCGCCCGCATCTCCACCAGCCGGGACGGCATTGCCCTGGACGTTTTTCGCGTGTCCCACCTTGGGCGCGCCGAGGTCGTCATGGACAGCGAGCTGTGGTCTCGGCTACAGACCCGCCTCGAAGCGGTCCTGCGCGGAGAACGGACGCTTGAGGATCTGCTCCAGACCATCCGTTCCCCGTCCTATCTCAAGAAGCGCCACAGCCGCATCCCGACCGAAGTCACGGTCGATAATGACGGCTCGCCGGTGTATACGGTCATTGATGTCACCGCGCCCGATCAGACCGGCTTCCTGTTTCGGGTCACCGCAGCGCTCTTCCAGCTTGGGCTGTTCATCCATCTGGCCAAGATCACGACCAATGTGAATCAGGTTCTGGATGTCTTCTATGTGACCGACAGCCGGGGCGGCAGGATTGACGACCCGGACCAACTCGCCGCCGCCCTGCGGCAGCGGATCGCTGATGCGGAGGGGGAGGGCTGATGGGGGACCAGGACGCTCAGAGTGAGGCGATAGCGGCCAGTGACACCTGTGCCGACGCGTTTCTCAACTATATGACGGTCGAAAAGGGCTCGGCAAAAAACACCATCCTGGCCTACAGCCGGGATGTGGGCGAGTTCTGCCGCTATCTGCGCGAGCAGGGGCTGGACGACCTGCGCCAGGCCGGGCCGCGGCACGTGATCGGCTTTCTGGCTGCGGTCCGCGAGCGGGGGCTGTCGGCGCGCAGCCAGGCCCGGATGCTCACCGTGCTGCGGGGCTTATACCGTTTCTTACAGCGTGAGGCGCTGCTGCCCGGAGCCGACCCGACCGCCCAGCTGCCGTTGCCCAAAATCGGTCGTCGGCTGCCCCAGGCGCCGTCTCAGGTTCAGGTCGAGGCCCTGCTCAAGGCGCCCGATACCTCGACCCCGCTGGGGCTGCGCGACCGGGCCATGCTTGAGCTGCTGTACGCCACCGGTCTGCGCGTTTCCGAACTGATCGGCCTTGACCTCAGCCAGCTCAACCTGGAGGCCGGCTTTGTGCGCGTGCGGGGCAAGGGCGAGCGCGAGCGCGTGGTGCCGCTCGGTGGGCAGGCCAAGGCTCACCTCGAAACCTATCTCAGCCAGGCCCGGCCGGCGCTCCTGAAACACCGCACGAGTTCTGCGGTGTTTCTCACCCGCTCTGCCAAATCTCTCAGCCGTCAGGGATTCTGGCGGCTGCTCAAACAGTACGCCAGCCAGGTGGCCGACGGTGGGGCGGTCTATCCGCACGCGCTGCGCCACGCGTTTGCCACCCATCTGCTGGAAGGCGGGGCAGACCTGCGGGCGGTCCAGTCCATGCTGGGCCACGTCGATATTGCCACCACCCAGATCTACACCCATCTGAGCAATGAGCGGCTGCGCGAGGTGCACCGCAAGTATCATCCCAGAGGCTGAGCCTGGCCGGCCTCAAATTTATACAGGTGGAGGACGCGTTTCCTCTCTGTCCAGGGCGTCGAGCATGGCCCGGACGGTGGTCAGCTTCTCACGCGGCTTGCCCTGGGGCTTGCCGGCCTCGACCTCAATCCGGTCCAGCTGTTTCCAGTCGGCAAAGCTGACGTAGCGCACGCCTCTGTCCGACAACAGCCGGGGCAGCGCCTCGGGCGGGCTGGCCAGGTCGTCGGCTAAAGCCGGCACGTCTTCAAGCATGTGTCTGACGCTGTCCACCGCGTCGGGTTTATTGGTGCCGACAACGCCGGACGGACCGCGCTTGATCCAGCCCGTGACATACACCCGCGGCACTGTTGCGCCGGTGTCGTGATCGATCACCCGCCCGTCCTGATTGGGAATGATGCCGGCGCGTTCGTCAAACGGCACGCCCGGCAGACGGTGGCCCTTGTAGCCGATGGAGCGGAAGATCATCTGAATCGGGAATTCCTCGTACACGCCGGTTCCCCGCGCGCGCAACGTGCCGCTCTCGTCTTTGACCAGCTTGTTCTTCTCCAGGCGCACGCCCTCGACCTGACCGTCGCCCATGATTTCGACCGGCGAGACAAAAAACCGGACCCGGATTTTGCGCCGCCCTCCGCTCTGGCCCTTGTCCAGATGTGCGGCCAGGATATCAACATTGCGCTGATGGACGGCCGGAGCCTGGTCCAGAAATTCCTGGCTGAGATCGTCCATGACTAGGTCGGGCGGATGGATGACCAGGTCGACCTCGGGGATCTGGGTCAGCTCGCGGATCTCCGGATTGGTGAACGCGGCCTGGGCCGCGCCCCGCCGGCCCAGCAGAAAAATCTCCTTGACCGCGCTCTTGGCCAGGGTTTCCAGCGCATAGTCGGTGATATCGGTAGTCGATAACTCCTCGACCGACTTGGCCAGGATGCGCGTCACATCCATGGCCACGTTGCCGTTGCCGATGACCGCCACCCGCTCGACCTGGCTCAGGTCAAACTCCAGGTCGCGATAGTCGGGATGGCCGTTATACCAGCCGACAAAAATCGTCGCCGGATAGCTGCCGAACAGGTCTTCGCCGGGGATGCCCAGGCGGCGGTCCGATTCCGCCCCGGTGGCAAACAGGACCTGGTGATAGTGGGCCAGCACGTCGTCAAGGCCGAGGTCGGCGCCGAAGCTCACATTGCCGAAAAACCGAAAGCGCTCCTGGCCGGCGGTTTTTTCGTACTGCCTGATGACCGCCTTGATCTTCTGGTGATCCGGGGCCACACCGCCGCGTACCAGCCCGTAGGGGGTCGGCAGCCGGTCGAACAGGTCAACCGTTGCCGTGTAGTCCTTCTGCCGCAACAACTCCGCAACCGCATAAAAACCGGCCGGCCCAGAACCGAAAATCGCGACCCGGAGAGGGTTTGCCGGGCTGCCCAGGTGCTCTGCCATACTGTCCCTTTCTCACTCGGAAGCCCCCTGCGGGACCCCTTTTCATAAAGGCCGCACGCTAGCGGCTCTGGCCCAGGTCGTCAACCGGACTAGATACGTCCTCGATTCGGCGTGTATAATCCCCCCCAAAAGGGGAAATACGGAGCACGCCATGACGCACGAACGCTGGTCCCTGTCCGTTCCGATTGAGGAGGTCCCGCTGGCCGAGCACGCCGAACTGGCCCGCCAGGCCGAGCAGCTGGGCTATACCGACGCCTGGTCCCTGGAAGTGGACGGCACGGATTGTTTTTCTCCCCTGGCGCTGATCGGTTCGGCCACCCAACTGCGGCTGGGCACCGCGATTGCCAACGTCTACACCCGTGGGCCGGCGACCCTGGCCATGAGCGCCGCCGGGCTGGCCGAGACCGCTCCGGGCCGCTTCTGTCTGGGCCTGGGCGCGGGCTCGCAGCCGATTGTCGAGAGCTGGAACGGCGGCCAGTTCCGACGCCCGCTCAGCCGGGTGCGTGAGATGGTCGGCTTTCTGCGCCAGGTCTTCGCCGGCGAACGGGTGGTGTTTGAGGGCCAGACCTTCCAGGTGCAGGGCTTTCGGCTGAGTCGGCCGCCCAGCGCGCCCATCCCGATTCACCTCGCCGCCCTGCGCCCGGCCATGTTGAGCCTGGCCGGCCAGATCGCCGACGGCGCGATTCTCAACTGGCTGTCGGCCGGGGATATCAAAAAATCGGTCGCGGTTGTCCGCACGGCCGCCCAGAATGCCGGCCGGGATCCCGACACGGTTGAGATCACGGCCCGGGTGTTTGTGTGTGTCGATCCGCCCTCGGCCGAGACCGATACGGGCATCCGACGCCATATCAACACCTATCTCAACGTCCCGGTCTACAAAGCCTTCCACGAGTGGCTGGGACGGGCAGAGGTGTTGGGACCGATGTGGCAGGCCTGGAGCAGCGGTGACCGCAGGGCGGCGGTGGCGGCGGTGCCGCAGTCGGTCATTGATGAGCTTATTCTGACCGGCTCGGCTGAGGACATACACGCCCAGGTCCGGCGCTACATGGAGGCCGGGGTGAGCACGGCTTTTCTGCAGTTCCAGAGCTTCGCCAAAGACCCGGCGGTCAAGCGCCAGCGCCTGCTCCAGGCCGTGCGCGACCTGGCGCCGGCCCGGTTCTAGAAGATTCCCGGCGATCACGCGAGAGGCTGTTGCCATGAGCGCGCATGACACCCCGCTAGACTTTATCCGCGAGATCATCGCCGCCGACCTCAGGGCCAACAAAAACGATGGTCGGGTGGTGACCCGCTTTCCACCCGAGCCCAACGGCTATCTGCACATCGGCCACGCCAAATCCATCTGCCTCAACTTTGGTCTGGCGGCCGAACACCGGGGAGTGTGCCACCTGCGCTTTGACGACACCAACCCGACCAAGGAAGACCTGGAGTACGTCGAGTCCATTCAGGAGGATGTCCGCTGGCTGGGTTTCGACTGGCAGGACAAACTGTTCTACGCCTCGGACTACTACGAGCAGCTGTACGGCTACGCCGTCCATCTGATTAAAAACGGCAAGGCGTATGTGGACAGCCTGAGCGCCGACGAGATACGCGAGTACCGCGGCACCCTGACCCAGCCGGGCAAAAACAGCCCGTATCGAGACCGCTCGGTCGAGGACAACCTCGACCTGTTCGCCCGCATGCGGGCCGGCGAGTTTGCGGACGGCAGCCTGGTCTTGCGGGCCAAAATCGACATGGCCTCGCCCAACCTCAATATGCGCGACCCGGTGATTTACCGTATCCGGCGGGCCACCCACCATCGGACTGGAGACGCCTGGTGCATTTACCCCATGTACGACTTTACCCACGGCCAGTCCGACGCCCTCGAGGGCATTACCCACTCGATCTGCACCCTCGAGTTTGAGGACCACCGGCCCCTGTACGAGTGGTTTCTCAAGGAATTGCCGGTGCCGTGTCAGCCGCAACAGATCGAGTTCGCCCGCCTCAACCTGACCTCCACCGTCATGAGCAAGCGCAAGCTGTTGGAACTCGTCACCAACCGCCACGTCAGCGGCTGGGACGACCCGCGCCTGCCGACCCTCAAGGGCTTGCGGCGCCGCGGCTATACGCCGGAATCGATCCGTAATTTTTGCGAACGCATCGGTGTGGCCAAGCGCAACAGCGTGGTCGATGTGGCCATGCTCGAACACTATGTGCGGGACGATCTCAACAAACGCGCGCCCCGGGTCATGGCCGTGCTGCACCCGCTGCGGGTCGTGATTGACAACTATCCGCCCGACCGGGTCGAACGGCTCGAAGCCGTCAACAACCCCGAAGACCCCGGCGCCGGCACCCGTCAGCTGCCGTTTTCGCGGGTGGTGTACATCGAGCGGGACGATTTTCGGGAAGACCCGCCCCGCAAGTTTTTCCGTCTGGCGCCGGGGCGTGAGGTCCGGCTGCGCTACGCCTATATCATCAAGTGTGTCGAGGTGGTCAAAGACGACGCCGGCAACATCGTCGAGCTGCGCTGCACGTATGACCCCGAAACCCGCAGCGGCGGCTCAGCCGAATCGCGCAAAGTCAAGGCGACCCTGCACTGGGTCTCGGCCGCCCACGCCATCCCGGCCGAAGTGCGGCTGTACGACAGTCTGTTCACCCGGCCCGACCCGGACGCGGTCGAGGACGGACGCAGCTACACCGATTTTCTGAACCCCGACTCACTGGAGGTGCTGACCGCCTGTCAGCTCGAACCCGGCCTGGCCGAGGCCGAGGTCGGCAGCCGCTACCAGTTCGAGCGCCTGGGCTATTTCTGCGTCGATCCGGATTCGACCGAGGGCGCGCCGGTCTTTAATCGGACGGTCACCCTGCGGGATACGTGGGCCAAAATCCAGAAGGCCCAAAAGGCGGGCCGGGCTTAGGCCAAGCGGGGGAGGGGACTCTGGAAAACAACATCCGGTGTCTGAGCGCAGCCTGTCGCCAGCTCGGCCTGGACTTTGACTACCTCGACCCGGACCACAACCTGGTCAGAATTGTGCTCGGCGGCCAGGCCCACTATTTTCAGCTCAACCGTACGCCGTTCAACGCCGAGTCGGTGGCCGGGCTGTGCAAAGACAAGTACCACACCTACTGCCTGCTCAAAGACGCTGTCCGCTGTCCCAGAACCCTGGCCTTTCTGAGCTATCGGGTCGATGCGCGCTATGCCCGTTATCTGCGCTACCGCTCGGCTCCCGAGATCGTGGCTGCGGTTGAGGCCGAACTCAGCTATCCGCTCATCATCAAGAGCAACCGGGGGTCGTTCGGCTCAAACGTTTTTCTGTGTCACGAGGCCAGCGACAACGCAGACCGCCATTGAAACGGTTTTTGACAAACACTCCCACCTGTACGATTACGTTGCCCTGGCCCAGGAGTTCATCCCGACCGCCCACGAGTACCGGCTGGTATGCTACAGGCGGACGCCGGTCCTGGCCTACGCGCGTTCCGGCGGTCCGTCTACATTCAACGCCCGCTACTGGGAGAGCGCCTCGGCTCGGGCGGTCCTGATCGAGCAAGCCGCGCTGCTGGACGAACTGGCCGCCTTTGTCCGGCCCGTCTACGGGGTACTGGACCTCGGCTTTGTCGGCTTCGATATTGTGCGGGCGGTGGACGGGCGGCTGTATCTCCTGGAACTCAACTCCGGGCCGCGCTTTGACCGTGTCATCGCCACCAACGGTACGCGGCCGGTCATCGCCATGTACAAGACCGTGCTGTCGGCCTGGGTGTCTGAAGAATCGTCCCCTCGTTGCTCTGACAAAGAAAAGTAGGCCAAAAAATGGTCAGACTGGTTCTGGTGGATTACACCAAAGTGGATATACCTCCTGAAGGACGGGGGAGATCAAGATGACGACGCTACAGGAGAGAATGGGTAAGCTTCCCGAAGCGCGGCGAAAAAAAGTGGAGGAACGAGCCAGAGCGCTGATTGCCGAAGAGCTGTCGCTCCAAGACCTGCGCAGGGCGCGGCAACAGACGCAGGTGCGTGTAGCCAAGGAACTCGGGATCAATCAGGAAAACGTATCGCGCCTCGAAAAGCAGAGCGATCTGCTGATCTCCACGCTCCGGGGCTACGTCAAAGCGATGGGCGGAAAGCTCAGCTTAGTGGTGGAGTTCCCCGACCGTCCCCCGGTTGTGCTGACCGGTATTGCGGAGCTGGACAAGGAAGACCCTTCGACAAAGCCATAGCAATGGACCGCCGTCGTACTCTCATTCGCCCGATCCAACTTACGACTGGGACTAAGCTAGCGCATTTTACGTTAGGCTGTAGTAGGTCGGATGAGCGGAGCGTAATCCGACACGTAGGGGATGTCGGGTCACGCCTGCGGCTAACCCGACCTACACGGCTACACATAATGGTGAATTGCTCTAATGTTTTGTGATATATCCGCGTCAGCTTCGGCTGGACTCTCAGGAAGCGGCAAGGATGAACGCTGACGATCTTTTCAATGCAGGTCCTTCCGCTGGCCTTGCCCCGCAGGGTGACACGGCGCGCCAAGCAGTCGATTCTCTACGAGGCTATGCGTATCAGGCGCTAGGGGGTGTCATCAGTTAAGGAGGATCCCCGAGGCCGCCAGATAGAGCGCGCCCAGAAAGCTGGTGGCCCGTTTGTCATAGCGGGTAGCGAGGGCACGATACTGTTTCAGTTGAGCGAAGAAGTTCTCAATCAAATGGCGGGCCTGATAGAGGTGCTGGTCAGCGGAGCGGGGCTGGCGCCGATGCGCTTTGGGCGGAATCACACTGGGCACCTCCGCCTGCTCCAACACGGTCAGGACACGCTCGTAGGCATCAGAGGCTCTATCCGCGAGCAGAGCCTGGACACGGTTGACCACCTCCGGCAGCCGCGCATCCGCGCCGGCGCGGTCCGAGGCGTGGCCCGGCGTGAGATGCAAGCTGGTCGGATTGCCCAGCGCAGCACCGGTCGCAGGGAGTTGGGGACTCAAGCCCCCGCAGGAACGGCCGAGGCATTCGGTCTCTTGGTCCCCCCTTTTGCCCCGGCGGCATGGTGACGGGCCCGGATGAGCGTGGCGTCAATCATGGCGTATGCGGTGGCGGCGTCGGCCGCGAGGTGCGTGAATACCTGCTCCCACACCCCGCTCTTGCTCCGGCGCATATGGCGGGTATGAATCACCCGAAAATCCCCAAACCGGTCGGGCAAATCGCGCCAGGGAATCCCGGCCCGATAGCGGGACAGGACCGCTTCCACAAACCGGCGGTTATCTCTCGCCGTGCCTCCCCCATGTGGATATGTCAGCGCGTGAACGGATTGAGTACGTTCACACCGAATTGGCGAAAGTCACGCCCATTTCGGGTCACGACGGTCAGCCTGTGTACCTTGGCCGTTGCCGCGATCATGGCGTCTTCGATCAGTGTGTCCGACTTTCGATGCTTGAGCCGCGCCCATTCCCTAAAAGCGACCGCATCCATGGGCAATACGCCGTAGGAGCCGAGGACTTTGTCGAGCCAGCTTTCTAACTCCTCGGCCTTTGCACCGTCCTGCTCGCGCGTCAGCTCGATACCGGCCTGGATCTCTCCGACCGTCACCGCCGATAGAAAGAGCTGGTCGGCAGGGATATCCGCAATCCAACTCAGGACCGCCTTGTGTGGGCTGGGGCGCCGCAGTTCGGAAACGACGTTGGTATCGAGAAGATACATCGGCCTACTCGAAGGCTGGAGTCGCCCGATGACGAGCCTTCGAACGCCGTGGCGTCAGCGCGTCCGTTCGCGCTTCTGGCGAGAGGAGGAGTTCCTTCAAATCGGGTCTCGTCATCTGTTGTAATCTCCGCCACTGCTCAATTGGTACGAGCACCGCCGCTTCCACACCCCGCTTGGTCACGATCTGCGGTCCCTCAGCGAGGCTCGTCTCTAACAGCTCGCTGAACCGCGCCTTCGCGTCTTGAACCTGCCATGTTCTGCTCATGGACTCTCCCGGAAACTGGATCGCCTTATGACTAGACGCAAGACTAGTCTGGTGCCTACTCAATGTCAATGCGATTCACAGACGCCAGCCGCTCGACCTTGATTCGGTCGGCACGTTGAGTCCCAGAGCCTGTAGCTTGGATAGAACGAAACGGAATCCGGGCAGCCGGCTATCCCTTCGGATATACCTCTGTCTGACAAGAACACTCAGCGGTCCCGGTCGCTGGCAAACAGACTGCTGCAATGTCTTTGACGGCATATGCCGTTTAGATCATATTAAAGGCATGGCTTGGGAAGTCGGTTTCGATCCGGCCTTTGACCCGGAGTTCGATGCCCTGCCTACCGCAGTGCAGGACGAACTGCTCGCCCAGGCGAAGCTTCTCGAAGTGTTCGGATGATCAAGAAGGCGGACGAACGGTTCGACGCACATCTCGACCGGCTGAAGATCGAGGAGTCTGAAACCGCTTTCAAGACGGTCCTGTCGGCCTGGGTGTCTGAAGAAGCGGCAGTGTGAGCGATCACGCTTCGCTCAGCCGCTCTACGACGCTTCGTCGTTTGAGGCGTTGTTTTTCCTGCGATCGGCGATGACCATCGCGCCGATCAGCACTACACCAACAATTCCTATGACAATAGCGAGTGGCGGTATACCGAACATCTTTGTCTCCTTCTTCCAAATGCCGAACACTGCCGGTCGTTCTTCAATCGGCAAGCGTCAGGGTAGAGGGCTCCTCCACACACTGGAGTGCTAAAAACCGGTCAACAATGGAAGATAGGAGCTTATTGGATGGGACAGGAAATAAGCGTGAACCGCCCACGGTTGGCCCCCCACTATCCTCCTGAACCGCGGCCGTGTCAATCGGCGGGGACGGCCGCAGTCCAACTCGGGACCGCCGCCGTTCGGCAACTCGGGACCAGTACGATTCACAATCGTTACCCACCGGCTGAGCCGACTCACTTGCACAAGCCCGCAGCCTGGCCTAGTCTCCAGTCTGGTCTGATTGAGGGAGCCATGAACACCGAACACGCCTCCGAGCCGTCAAACCTTGGCCTTTGCTTTGATAACCGCTTTACGCGCGAGCTGCCGGCCGACCCGGAAACCGACAATTACCGCCGTCAGGTCGAGCACGCCTGTTACTCGCGCGTTCAGCCGACCCGCGTGGCCCAGCCCCGGCTGCTGGCCTACGCCTGGGAAGTCGCCCAGGACATCGGCCTGAGCCGTGCCGAGTGCGAATCGGACGAGTTCGTCGCGGTCTTTTCCGGTAACCGGGTGTTGCCGGGCATGGACCCCTACGCCATGTGTTACGGTGGCCACCAGTTCGGTAGCTGGGCCGGACAGCTCGGAGACGGGCGGGCGATCAACCTGGGCGAGATTGTCAACCAGGGGCGGCGCTGGGTCGTCCAGCTCAAAGGCGCCGGTCCCACGCCGTATTCCCGCCAGGCCGACGGTCTGGCCGTCCTGCGCTCGTCGCTGCGCGAGTTCCTGTGCAGCGAGGCCATGCATCATCTGGGCGTCCCCACCACCCGGGCCCTGAGCCTGATCGCAACCGGCGAGCAGGTCGTCCGCGACATGTTCTATGACGGCAACCCCAAACCCGAGCCGGGCGCGGTGGTGTGTCGCGTTGCGCCCTCATTTACCCGCTTCGGAAATTTTCAGCTGTTTGCCGCACGCGGAGAGACCGAGGTCTTGCGACAGCTCCTGGATTACACCATTCGGACCGATTTTTCCCATCTCGGCCAGCCGTCGCCGGCCGTCTACCTGGCCTGGTTTCAGGAGGTGTGTCGCACGACCGCCCGGCTGGTCGTGGACTGGCTGCGGGTCGGCTTTGTCCACGGGGTGATGAACACCGACAACATGTCGATCCTGGGTCTGACCATCGACTACGGGCCCTACGGTTGGCTGGAGGATTACGATCCCAAATGGACGCCCAACACCACCGACGCGGTCGGTCGTCGCTACTGCTTCGGCAATCAGCCCCAGATCGCCCAGTGGAACCTGGCCCAGCTGGCCAATGCCGTGCTGCCCCTGATCGGCCAAACCGAAGCCCTGGAAGAAACCCTCAGCGGCTTTGTCACGGACTTCGAGCACGGCTGGCGCAGCATGATGGCGGCTAAACTGGGACTGCGGTCCTTCGAGCCGCAGAGCGACGACGAGCTGCTGGCCGAACTGCTGGCCATCCTGGGCCTGGTGGAAACCGATATGACGATTTTCTACCGGCGGCTGGCCCAGCTTGAGCTCGACGGCCACGCCTTCAGCCACGGCCAGGCCGACGCCGCAGCCCTGCCCGAGCCGCTGCTCGACGCCTACTACGCGCCCGAACGGCTGAGCCGTGCTCACCTGACGCGGATCGGCAGCTGGTTGCGTCGCTATGCGGCCCGTGTCCGTGCCGACGGGACCTCAGACGAAACGCGCCAGAAACGCATGAACGCCGTCAATCCCAAATATGTCCTGCGCAACTATCTGGCCCAGCTGGCCATAGATAACGCTGAGCGGGGCGACCCTACGCTGCTGCACGAATTGCTCGACCTGCTGCGCCACCCCTATGATGACCAGCCCGACAAGGACGACTACGCCAGAAAGCGGCCCGACTGGGCGCGTCAGCGGGCGGGCTGTTCGATGCTGTCGTGCAGCTCCTGACCCCCCGGTTCATACGCCGATCCGCCCATGACACCGGTCGAGTCTCACTCCGACATCAGCCTGATTCTCGGCGGTGCGCGCTCGGGTAAGAGTATCTTTGCCGAAAGCCTGGCGCGCCGCTATAGCCGGCGGGTCTACCTCGCCACCGCCGAACGTGTTGACGACGAGATGGTCGGCCGCATCGAAGCCCACCGCCGCCAGCGCGGTCCGGGCTGGCGCACGCTGGAGGTGCCCCTCGATCTTGCGGACGCCATTCGGCACGAAAGCGCGCCCCAGGTGTGCCTGCTGGTCGATTGCCTGACGGTGTGGCTGGGCAATCTCATGCACCACGGGCGAGCGATAGACGCGGCCCAGGCCGCGCTGCTCGACGCGCTGGCCGAGGTATCCGGGCCGGTGGTCCTGGTCGCCAACGAAGTCGGTCTCGGCATCGTGCCGGACAACGCTGCGGCGCGGGTCTTCCGTGACCACGCCGGCCGGCTCAACCAGGCGCTCGCCCGGCTGGCGACGCGCGTCTACTTTGTGGCTGCGGGGCTGCCCGTCATCCTCAAGGGGACTGAGTAAAGCTCTGGTGCAGGAGCGGCGGCGGCTTGCAGGAGACACGGCGAGGCCCCCCGACAGGCGGGCCGTCGGCCTTGACTCCGAACGGACGCTACGTGTATATGGGCCTGCATCGCCCATGTCTCACGCCGACACACATAAGGAAAAGATGCAGGCTCTCCAGGCTGAGCATCGCCGCAAGGTGCGGGCGGCCCGTCACCCGGAGCGTGGTCTGGTACTGGTCTACACCGGCGACGGCAAAGGGAAATCGAGTTCGGCCTTTGGCGTGATTGCCCGGGCCCTCGGCTGGGGTCAGCGGGTCGGCGTCGTGCAGTTCATCAAAGGCAAGTGGATGACCGGTGAGCGCAAGTTCTTCGCCGGATTTCCCGATCAACTCGTCTGGCACTGCATGGGCGAGGGATTCACCTGGAACACCCAGGACCGTGCCCGCGATACGGCCGCTGCGGCTGCCGCCTTCGCCAAGGCGCGGGAATTGATGGAGAGCGGTGAGCGCGACCTGGTCGTGCTGGACGAAATCAACATTGCGCTCCGCTACGACTATCTGTCCGTTGAGACCGTGCTTGCGGGCCTCAGGGCGCGCTCGACCCGGACGAGCGTGATTCTGACCGGCCGCGACGCCAAACAGGAGCTGATGGACTATGCCGACCTCGTCAGCGAGATGCGCGAGGTCAAGCATCCCTTCAAAGCCGGTATTAAAGCCCAGCATGGGATTGATTTCTGAGGCGCTGCTCCGGCTGATCGTTCTCGCCGTTGTGGTCGGCCTGATCGCGTGCAGCCCTGCCGAGCCGCCACCGCGCCTGGACCCGCCGACACGAATCGTCAGTCTCGACTACTGCGCGGACCAGTACGTGCTCAAGCTGGCGCCGCGCGAACACATCCTGGCCGTCTCGCCCGACGCGGAGAGAACCTTCTCGTATATGCGCGGTCAGGCACGCGGGCTGCGGCAGGTTCGGCCGCGGGCCGAAGACGTGCTCGTCCTCCAACCCGATCTGGTTGTCCGTTCCTACGGCGGGGGACCGCAGGTCACCACGTTTGTCGAGCGCATGGGGACGCCGGTGCTGCAAATCGACTTTGCCGACGACCTCGACGGCATTCGGGCTACGATCACGGCCGTTGCCGAGGGGCTGGACCAGCCGGCGCGCGGTGCGCAGGTGGTCGCCGAGATGAACGCTCGACTCGCAGCCCTGCGCGCCCTGCCGGACGCGCCGGAAGCCCTGTACATGACGCCGGCCGGCGTGACGAGCGGCCCCGGCACCCTGGTCCACGAGATGCTGCGCGCGGCGGGTCTGGCCAACTTTCAGCACGAGCCCGGCTGGCGCTCCCTGCCGCTCGAACGCCTGGCCTATGAACATCCCGACCTCGTGGCTGCGGTCTTGTGGGGAGCGACCAATCACGACAACGCCTGGAGCGCGGCCCGCCATCCCATCGCCCGCCGCCAGCTTCGTGAGCGTCCAACGGTCCGGCTTGAGGGCGCCTGGGTCGCCTGCGGCGGCTGGTTCCTGCTGGACGCGATTGAGGCGCTGGCCACGACCGGACGCGGAGAGCCGGCGCGGTGAGCTTCAGCTGGCTCAATCTGGCCCTGGCCGTGGCTGCCGTTGCAGCGTTGGCGGCGGCCTGTTTTCTCGGCACGACGCCCATGAGCGTGTCCCGCGTCCTGGCCGCCCTGCTGGGTCAGGCTCCGGCTGGCGACAGCCTGGTGGTGTGGCACATCCGTCTGCCGCGGGCGGCTGCGGCGTTTGTGGTTGGCGCCGCCCTGGGGGCGAGTGGCGCTGCCCTGCAGGGGTTGCTGCGCAACCCGCTGGCCGAGCCGGGTGTCCTGGGCGTATCGGCCTCGGCCTCGCTGGCGGCGACCTTTGTCCTGTACTACGGCCTGGCCGGCGCCTGGGCCTACAGCGTGCCGGTGGCGGCCATCACGGGCGCGTCCGCAGCCTCGGCCCTCATCGCCCTGGTCGCACTGCGCACGTCCTCGGTGGTGACCCTCATTCTGGTCGGCGTCGGCCTGTCGAGCTTTGCCGGGGCGACCATGGCGCTGCTGATGAATCTTGCCCCCAACCCGTTCTCACTGGTGGATATGGTGAACTGGATGCTGGGCTCGGTCGCCAACCGCAGCGCCGACGATCTGGCGCTCGCCCTGCCGTTCCTGGCCGTCGGCCTGGCCGTGCTGTTCGCGACCCGCCGGGGTCTGTCGGCACTCACCCTGGGTGAGGAAGCTGCGGCCGGCGTGGGCCTCAACCTGCGTCGTCAGCGTCTGGCGGTCGTGCTGGGCACCGGGCTGGCCACCGGCGCGGCGGTGGCCATCGCGGGGACTATCGGCTTCGTCGGCATCATTGCCCCGCACCTGGTGCGTCCCCGCGTCGATCACGACCCGGCGCGCAGCCTGCTGCCCTCGGCCCTGCTGGCCGGGGTGATTCTGGAGTTGGCCGACATCGGCGTTCGCCTGCTACCGACCGACTCGGAGCTGAAGCTGGGTGTGGTTGCCGCCCTGATCGGCGCGCCGGCCTTTGTGTGGATCACCCTGCAGCGGAGGGCGGTTCGTGACTGAGCTGTGCGCCAGCGAGGTGACGGTCAGGGTCGGCCGGGCGACCCTGGTGAACGCGGCGTCCTGCCGGCTGCAGTCCGGCGAACTGGTCGCCCTGCTCGGGCCCAACGGCGCGGGTAAAACCACCCTGCTGCGCGCTACTCTGGGTCTCATACGGCTTTCGGCGGGAGCGGCCACCCTGGACGGCCGGCCGACGGCAAAACTCTCGCCCACAGAACGCGCCCGCCGGGTGGGCTATCTGCCCCAGGTGCGCCCGCTGGCCTGGCCCAACACCGTGCGTGACGTGGTCGCGCTCGGACGCTTCGCCCACGGCGCGGCGCTCGGGCGCCTGCGCGCCGCAGACGCCGAGGCGGTTGACCGCGCGGTGGTCGCCTGTGACCTGCTTGACCTGGCCCAGCGCCGGACCGATACCTTGTCTGGCGGCGAACTCGCTCGCGTTCACTGCGCCCGGGCTTTTGCCGCCGAAGCCCCGCTGCTGGTTGCCGACGAGCCGACTGCCTCGCTCGACCTGCGCCACCAGTTCCAGGTCATGGACCTGCTGCGGCGCTTTGCCGACGCGGGTGGCGGCGTGCTGGTCGTGCTGCACGACATCGGGCTGGCCGTCCGCTTTGCCGACCGGCTGGTGTGGATGAAAGACGGGGTCGTGCTGGCCGACGGTTCGCCCCAGGAGACCCTGACCGCCAACCGCATCCGGACGGTCTACGGAGTGCGCGCGCGGGTTGAGCGGCACGGCGCCGAGTGGGCCGTGCAGATCGAAGAGGTGGCCTGAGCGTGGCGTCCTCCGCTCTCATGTTGGGCGCGTTTGTGCTTGAAGCCGCCTGCGGCTGGCCCGGCTGGCTGTACCGCCGCATCCGCCACCCGGTGGTCTGGATCGGCGCCCTGATCTCGGGGCTCGAAACGGTCCTGAATCGGGACCGCTTTCCCTCCGCCGCGCGCCGTGCGCTCGGCCTGCTGACGACGCTCATTGTTGTCAGCGCAAGCAGCCTGTCCGCCTGCCTCGTGGTTGCCCTTCTGCCACACACGCCGGTCGGTTTCGCTGCGGAAGTGATAATAGCCTCCAGCCTCCTGGCCAGCCGCAGTCTGTATTGTCACGTCCTGTGTGTGGTCCAGCACCTGGAGCACGGTGATCTGGCGGGTGCCCGACAGGCTGTCGGCCGTATCGTCGGCCGTGACCCCGCCCGGCTCGACGCCGCGGGTGTCGCCCGTGCCAGCCTGGAGAGTCTGGCCGAGAACGCCTCCGACGGCGTGGTCGCGCCGCTGTTCTGGGGCAGTCTGTTCGGCTTGCCGGGGCTGGTAGCCTACAAGGCCATCAATACGCTGGATTCCATGCTCGGCCACCGGACCGCGCGCCTGGAGGCCTTCGGCGGTTTCGCCGCCCGGCTCGACGACGTGGCGAACCTCATTCCGGCCCGGCTCACCGGCGGACTGATTGGGCTGGCCAGCCTCAGGTCTGCTGCGGTCCGCGTCATGCTCCGCGACGCCCGCCGCCACCGCTCGCCCAACGCCGGCTGGCCCGAGAGCGCCATGGCCGGGGCGCTCGGCATCCGACTGGGTGGCCCGCGTGTGTATGCCGGGGAGCTGTCCGACGAGCCCTGGCTCAACGCGGCCGCCCCCGATCCTGGACCGAGGGACGCCCGGCGTGGCTTGCACCTCTATGTGCGGACCCTGGCGCTGCTTGGGCTGGTGCTGCTCCTATTGGCAGTCGGAGGAAGCGCGTCATGAGGCTGGACGGGTTCGTCCACGGCGGGGCGCTCGACCTCATGCGCGCCCGCTTCCCCCGGGCGCCGGAGCCCTGGATCGACCTGTCCACCGGAATCAACCCCTGGCCGTATCCGGTGGACAGCCCGCAGCCGGAGACTCTCCACCGTTTGCCGAGTGTCACTGCGACCGCAGCCTGCCGGGAAGCCATGGCAGCGGCATTTGGGGCGCCTACGGCGTGTGTCCTGCCCGTGCCGGGCAGCGAGCTGCTGATCCGCCTGCTGCCGCTGCTGCTCCGGCCCCGGCCCGGGACGCGGGTGGCTATTACCCGGCCAAGCTTTGCCGACCATGCCGAGGTGTGGCGAGCCGCGGGGGGTCGGGTCGTCGAAACATCCGACCCTTTGGATGCCCTGGCCACAGCCGACCTCATCGTCCTGTGCAACCCGAACAATCCGGACGGCCGGGTCTGGAAACCGGACCGGCTTGAGGCGGCGCGGGCGGCCCTGGCCGCAAAGGGCGGCTGGCTGATTGTTGACGAAGCCTACGCCGACCTACGGCCGGAGCTGTCGATGGCGGCCAGCGGCGGTCGGCCGGGGCTCATCCTCCTACGCTCGTTCGGCAAGTTCTTCGGTCTGCCCGGACTGCGGCTCGGGGCGCTGCTTGCGCCGCCGGACACCGTGGAAACGGCCCGCACGTGTCTGGGCGTGTGGAGCGTCTCCGGTCCGGCCCTGGCCGCAGGAGCGCAGGCCTACCGGGACGCCGGCTGGCAGCGGGCCACCCGGCAGCGGCTGGCGACGGCGCGGGCGCGTCTGGACGCGGTGCTGAACGCGGCCGACCTGCGGGTGGCGGGCGGTACCGACCTCTTCCGCTTCGTTGAGGTGGACGACGCCGGCAGGGTCTGGCGCGGTTTGGCCGAGCGCGGCGTCTTTGTTCGCGGCTTTGACTGGAGCCGCAACCGGCTGCGTATCGGCCTGCCGCCCGATGCGGCTGCGGAGGCGCGCCTCCGCCGGGCACTACGCGCCCGCTGAGCTTTCGGCGACCGGCTCAGAACTCGGCCCGGAAGCCGGTCAGAAAGGTCGTTTCTGCGGACGAGAAGTACAACACCTCCTGATAGTCGGCGTCAAACAGGTTGTTCACCTTGCCCTCCAGGGTCAGGGAACGGAGGCCCCAGCGGTTCTCGAACAGCAGGTACGACACAGCCAGGTCGGCCCGCTCGTAGCCGTCGTGCAGAATACCGTGCCGCTCGGTGACATTGCCTTTGATGTACAGGTGAAAGTTGGCGTTCAGGCGCTCACCGGCGTAGTTCAGGGTGAACGAGCCCACGTGTTTGGGCCGCCGCACCAGGGGCTCACCCTGCCTGAAGGACCCGAACCCGTCGTTTCCGGCGTTGTCCAGCACCTCGGTTTCCAGGTAGGTATACGCGCCACGCAGCGAGAATCCGTAGGGCAGGCCGGCGGCCGTCCCGACCTCGAGCCCACGGCTGCGGACGCGGTGCACGTTCACGTAATTCGAGGCCGGTTCGGGCGCAAAGGTATACGCGATCAGGTTTTTGTATTCGGTCGAAAAATAGGTCAGGTTCAACTGCGCGTCCAAGACGCCCAGAGTCAAGGGCTGGTCGAGGCCGATTTCCCAGCTCTCGGACTCTTCGGCCTCCAGGTCGGGGTTGCCGCGGGAAAACGCGGTATCGACGTTCTGAGAAAAACTGGCCGCCTTGATGCCCTGGCTGTAGCCGCCGCGCAGTTTGGTGTTGAGGCCGGGAATAATCAGGGCGGCCGAGACCCGGGGGCTGAGGTGCGTCCCGTAGGTGACCGCGTCGTCCAGGCGGAAGCCGGACGTGACGAACAGCGTCTCGCGCCACGCCAGGTGCAGCTGAGAGTAGAACGCCTGGGCGTTACGGCTGCCACTGGGCCCATTCTTCTGGCTGTAGTGTTCGTCTTCGATGGAGCCGCCGATGGTGAAGGTCGGCGTGACGCCGAGGGTCATGGGCAGGAAAAAGTCGGACGAGTAGTCGGCCGACAGCCGGTACTCGCTGTTGATGGTCAGCGAGCCCATTCCGTCGCAATCGTTCCAGGTTACGGCGTCGTCGTCCCGGCAATCAATGCTGCCGTCTTCCGGGTCACGATAGGTGAACCATTCGTACACCGCTCCCAGCTGCAGATTATGCCTCCACCACGGGGTGGGCTGATAGGTGGCTCGCGGTCCGAGAATGAGGCGACGGTTGTCGCTGGTCGCCCGGGGGTCCAGGCCGTTCCCCTGCCGGTCAAGAATATCGCCGCTGCTGGTGGGAACGCGAAAGCGGCTGTCGATGTAGCGCAGGGTGGTGGCGAGTTGCAGCTCATCACCCGGGTCAAGGTCGAAGCGGGACGCCACGGTCGTGCTGCCGTAGTCGTTGTTGAGCGGCAGGACGCCCCCGCTGTCAACCCGTCCGACGGCCACGTTATAGCCGTACAAGGCCGTCCCGCCGGACAGGCTGAAACGCTCCTCAAAGGTGTCGGGGTTGCCCGCCCGGAAGCCCAGCGTGGCGTGCGCCGGACCCTGGCCGCGCGGCGTCAGGAGCTGAATGACCGAACTCATGGCGTCGGAACCGTACAGGGCGCTCTGCGGGCCGCGCACCACCTCGATGCGGCCCACGCCGAGCGTTGTGACATCATTAAACTTGAAGCTGCCCCCGGCCCGGCTGACCTTGACCCCGTCGATCAGGATCAGGTTGTGGTCGGACTCACCCCCGCGCGTAAACAGCGAGGTCCTGCCGCCCCGGCTGCCGGTCTGGACGAAGGTGAAACCCGGCACCTCGCGCAGCTGCTCAAACAGGTCGGTCGTCTGGCGCCGGGTGATGTCTTGCTGGGTCACGACCGTCACCGCATTCGACACCTGCGAGAGGGGCTCCTCCAGCTTGGACGCCGTGACGATCATGGGGTCGAGCACGGTGGTCGGCGCGGACCGTGGGCGAGGCCGCTGCGGTTCGTCGGTTGGAGCAGCCGCTTGTGGGGTGGACTGCGTCTGGGCTGAGGCGGCTGGACCGCCCGCCTGCCAGATCAGGAACGCTGCGGCCAGCACGGATACACACTGTGAAAACTTTCCCATCTTCCCTCCTCGGGGACACCTTCCGTTCGGAGAGAGGAGGACTGGGGGGGGCGGAACACAGGGTGTGGAGACGACTGGAAGCCTGATTGCTGGGCTGGGCGCCCGTGCGGTGGCTCGCGTATCCAGGTTGGTGTTGTAACCCTTCTCCCTCCGCGGAGAGGCCGGTTCGTGGCTTCAGGCAGGTCTCCTGGCTTAGGGGTTCGGGGGCGTATGCCCCAGCGTCCGTCATCGGCCTTCCCACCGGCTTGCACCGGCAGTGACATGATCGAGACGGGCTCCCCCATCACAGTGGCGGGACCGCGCCGGCTTCGCACCGGCTTCCCTTTTCACCCCGTATGGGTACCTCAAGCGCTGTTCGGGGCCTGTGGTATCGGAGGGCCGCTGCATTGTCAAGCACGCGCCCAGCATTCTTGTCGGAGTGGGTCTGACTTGGTATGGAAAGCTGCTGTAGGTGAGGAAAAGGAGGGAGAATGATGGAAAGAGGAAGAATCTGGCTGCTCGCCCTGCTCGCTCTGCTGCTGACATCGTCGGCAGTCCGGGCGGACGAGATCACGGCATTCCTGGACAACCCGCCCGACCAGACCGGCATTGCCGGGATCGGGACGATAAACGGCTGGGCGTTTGCGACGAACGGCGCTCCCGTAACTGTGTACATGCGCATCAACGGGACCACCCAGGAAGATTACATCATCCCGTGCTGCAGCCCACGCGCGGACGTGCAGATGGCGGTGGAGGGTGCGCCCCTCAACACCAGCTATTCCGGCGTCTACAACTACGCCCTGCTGAGCCCCGGTGAACATACCATCGGTGTCGAGATCCGGGCTGAAGGCTGCGAGCCGGTTATGCTCGATCACACTGTCAGCGTTGCAAGGCTCGGAAATGTCGAGGTTGTCGAAGAGTTCAGCCTGGAGGAAGCCTGGACCGGCGTCGATGCGCTCAACAACGACATGCTGATCGTCAACGCGACGACCGGCACCGACATGGACAGATCGGCCAATCTGCGGGTTCGCTATTCTCTGTCGGCCCAGAACACCGGCATCATCGAAGCCTACACCGAGGACGAAACAACCGCTGAAACCCTGCACGCGGTGCAGGAAATTTTGAACGAACACTGTCTGCCGTGCCATTCGAGCGATAACGAGGCAGGCCGCCCTCGCGCCGGCCTGGATTTAAGCGCCGGTAATATGCCGGGCAGCATGATCGCCGTCAGAAGCCATCAGCTGGCCGACACCTTTCTCATCAATCCGGGCCACCCCGATACGAGCTATCTGGTGGAGAAGATCGCCACAGACTCACCGTCTCGTGGCGGGCGTATGCCCCAGGATATGCCGCCTCTATCCGCTGCGGAGATCGAGACCATTCGGGACTGGGTTCTCGGCGGCGCGCTCATTCCGGCTGACTTTGCCGGCCACGATGAGGATGACGGCCACGACCACGACCACGACCACGACCATGAGGCTGATCACGATGGATGATTCAGATCATGATCACGGTTAGCCCACGAACAGGTGAGTAGGTCGGATGAGCGGAGCGTACTCCGACGGGCACGCAGGTGTCGGCTTACGCTTGGGTCTCGGCCGACCTGCAAGACTAGCGAAAGCCGACCGTTTTATTTGCTGCTGACAGCGCCAATCATTGCGGTTGTTATGACTAGTCTGACTAGCTAATGTGACGCTGTGGCGCTCAACTACTCAATCTACGAAGCAAAGGCGCGGTTTTCCGAGGTCATTCGGCACGTGCGCGAAGGCAAGACCGTCACCGTCTCGTATCGAGGAGAACCGGTGGCAGAAATTCGTTCGATCCGGGAGCGGCGAAAACCGACGCTCGACGAGCGGCTGAAGGACCTCGAACGTAACGGCTGCCTGGTTCGTTCGGCCATCCCGAGGAGGACATTCGAGCCGGTTGAACGACGGCCCGGCGCACTATCGAGGTTTCTCGCAGAGCGCGGCGAATGAGCATCGCGTACATTGATACCTCGGTGTTGACGGCCATCGCCTTCGATGAACCGGGTGCGGCAGCGCACGCGCAGCGGCTGGACGAATTCGAGCGCCTTATCTCTGCAAACCTGCTTGAAGCCGAACTGCGGGCGGCGTTCGCACGCGAGAACCTGACCTTTCAAGAAAGCGCGATTGCGGGGATCGAAAGGATTCTGCCCAGTAGGACGCTTGCTCCCGAGTTCGCGACCGTACTCGAAACGGGCTACTTGCGGGGCGCCGACCTATGGCATCTCGCGACGGCCCTGTATGTTTCTCCCCAACCTGGCAGTCTTTCGTTCGCCACGCTCGACGCCCGGCAAGGCGCCGTTGCGGAGGCGCTCGGTTTTCGGGTTCTGCGGGAAGCGAAGTCGCCATGAGTAACCGCCATCTTCAGGACAGCTTAAGGATGAAATCGGGCAAGCCCGCTGTTTCGGCTTACGCCTTGGGCTCAGCCGACCTACCAGACTGTTTCGGCTTGCTCAGCGGCCGCTGTAATCCTCGAACCTGGGCGTTCTGCTCTCCTGCCACAGGTCAACCAGGCGCTTGGGGATGAGCGTCGTTACCCGGTCGCGCGAACCCCGAAACCAGTTGCTGATGCCCGGCAGGCTCCACACATAGTGCTCCAGCTCGGCCTTGACCTCGTCGACGAACTGCTGGACCGCCGCGCCGCGCACCTCCAGGCGTGACCACTTGTGCGCGAACATGGTCCGCAGGCACTCGACGATGTAGCCGATCTGGCACTCGGCAAAAAAGATGCCGCTGCCGCCGTGGCCGGGCGTGCCGTTGGGGCCGGGGGTAATGAACAGGTTGGGGCAGTGTTCGAGCGCCATGCCCTGGTAGGTTTCAAGCCTGTCGTCGAGCAGGGCGCGCACGTCGACCCCGTTACGGCCGTTGATCTGAATCGGCCACAGCACCTTGCCGGTGTCAAAGCCGGTGGCAAAAACAATGATATCGACCACCTCATGGCCGTCGGCGGTGGTGATACCGTCGGCCGTGATGCGCTCAATCGGCGTATCGGTCAGCTGCACGTTGTCGCGCCGCAGAGCCTGATACCAGCCGTTGTCGAGCAGCAGCCGCTTGCCGTAGGGCGGATACTGGGGCAACACCTTTTCGACCAGGTCCGGCAGGTCGCCGATCTGGGCCTTGATGTACTCGGTCATCTGACCCCGCAGCTTGTCGTTGGCCGCGTTGACCGAGCGTTCCGGGTAGGGCCAGTCGGGGTCGATGCGCAGGGTCGGCAGGATGGAATCGCCGATCTGCCAGAACTGGCGGAAGCGGAACCACGACAGATAGGTCGGGATCTTGTCGATCAGCAGGCGCTCGGTGCCGGACAGGGCTTTGCCGTACTGGGGGTGGGACAGCATCCAGTGCGGGGTGCGTTGGTAGATCAGCACCTCGCGGGTCTGGGGCGCAATGGCCGGTACGATCTGGTTGGCGCTGGCCCCGGTGCCGATGACCGCCACCCGCTTGTCGGTCAGATCGACCGCGTGGTCCCAGTGGGTGGAGTGGAACGACGGACCGGCAAAGGCGTCCACGCCCTCAATCTGGGGCCACTTTGGAATCCGCAACAGACCGGTCGCGCCGATCACAAAATTGGCCCTGAGGCGCTCGGTCGAGCCGTCGCCGCGGCGGAGCGCCAGTTCCCACACCGCGTCTGCGTCGTTCCAACTCATGGTCTCGACCGCAGTGTTGCACTGCAGGCGATCCCCAAAGCTGCGCTCGGCAACGATCTGCTTGACGTATTTCAGCAGCTCGGGCTGATGACTGAAGTGCTCCGGCCAGCCCATGTCGGGCGCAAAGGAGTAGGAGTACAGCAGGCTGGGCGTATCCACCCGACAGCCCGGATAGCTGTTCTGCCACCAGGTACCGCCCGGCTCGGGGTTTTTTTCGAGAATCGTGAACGATGACAGGCCGAGTTCTTCGAGTCTGAGGCCGGCCAGGACGCCGGTCACCCCGGCGCCGATAATCACCACCTTGAAGTCGGCCGGCGGCGTGAGCGGCGCAACCTGCGCCTGCGGGCCAAGCCCCATCTGTTCGCGCGCCATGGGGCCGTACTCGGGGGCGACCGGCATGCCGGCGGCCAGGTTCATGGCTGCCTGCAAGACCTCGTCGCTCGGCGGTTCGGCCGTTTTCTGGCCCGACAGATAGGCCGGCAGCAGCTCGGCCGCCTTGCGCTCGATCTGAGCCCGGTCGCGCAGGTCGGGAACGGCCTGCGGATCGTCGGCCAGGTGGGTCACGACTGCCGCCAGGGTGCGCCTGTCGGCCTGCTCAAGCAGGGACGGAATATCAATATCGGTGGTGGTCGTCATGGCGGCAACCTACAAGAACCGAATCGCCTTGTCCAGAAAGTCGCCGGACCGACGCCAAGGGCTTACCAGGCGGGCTGAGAGGTGCTAGGCTCCGCACAGCGCCGAGGGGAGTCGAGGCTCGCCACAGACACGATTTCCTGCTTGGCAAGGCGGACACTGATGGCCGAGACATCAGTGCCCGCCCGTAGAGAGAAGAAGTTATGGCTGCAACGGAAACGAGGCGGACGCAGCAAGACGTCGAGGCCATCTGGGTCAAGTGCAGCGCCTGTCAGGACATTCTGTTCCGCAAGGAGGCCGAGCGGCGTTTATTTGTGTGCCCCAAATGCGGGATGCATCTCAGGCTGACGGTTGAGCAACGTCTGTTCCTGGTGGTTGACCGCGGCTCGTTTGTCGAGCATGACGCTGACCTGTCGCCCAGCGACCCGCTCGGCTTTATCGACCGCAAACCCTATCCCCAGCGTATCGCCGAGGCCCAGGCCAAGACGGGTCGGACCGAGGCGGTGGTGTGTGGGGTCGCAACGATTGACGACCGCGCGGTAGCCCTGGGACTGTTTGATTTTGCCTTTTCGGGCGGCAGCATGGGAACCGTGGTGGGCGAGAAGCTGACCCGGATTGTCGAGCACGCGGTGCAGGAACGCCTGCCGGTCATTTTCTTTTCCGCCTCGGGCGGCGCCCGCATGCAGGAGGGCGTCCTGTCCCTGATGCAAATGGCCAAGGTCAATACGGCCCTCAACCGGCTGCGGGCGGCCGGACTGCCGTATCTCTCGGTCATGACCGATCCGACGACGGGCGGAGTGGCAGCCTCGCTGGGGATGATCGGCGATATCAATATCGCCGAACCCCAGGCCCTGATCGGCTTTGCCGGCCCGCGGGTGATTGAACAGACGATCCGCGAGACCCTGCCGCCGGGCTTTCAGCGGGCGGAGTTCCTGCTTGAGCACGGCATGCTGGACATGGTCGTGGAACGCAAGGAGCTGCGTGGCGTGCTGGCACAACTGCTCGGCCTGCTGTGCGACTCCGCCCCGGATGACGCGGGTGAGGTCCCCGACCAGCCCTAGCCGCTCCGTTTGCTGACGTCCATGCTCAGTTACGCCGAGACCCTGGACTTCCTGTTTGACCGCGAGGTCGAGCGCATGCAGCTCGGGCTCGACAGGGTGGAGCGCGCCCTGGCCCTGTGCGGCTCCCCCCACACCCGCTTTCCCAGCCTGCACATTGCGGGGACGAACGGCAAAGGCTCGACCGCCGCCCTCTTGCACGCCGTACTGAGAGCGGCGGGCTACCGGGTCGGCCTGTATACCTCACCCCATCTGCTCGACTTCTGCGAACGCATCCGTCTCGGCGACGGCTGGATTCGGCAACAGGACGTGGTGGACGGCGTGGCCTGGATTCGCTCCCGCCTCGGTCCGGCCCAGCTTGGGCTCACCCCGTTTGAGCTGATGACGCTGCTCGCCTTTGTGGCCTTTGCCCGGGCCGAGGTCGATATTGCGGTCGTTGAGGTCGGGCTCGGCGGACGCCTGGACGCGACCAATGTGCTGTCTCCGCTGGTGACGACGATTACCCAGATCGGACTCGACCACCAGGCCTACCTGGGGAGCGACCTGGCCCGGATTGCGGCCGAGAAGGGCGGCATCATCAAGCCCGGCGTCCCGGTCGTTGTCGGTCGCATGGAGGCCGACAGCCAGGCCGTGCTGATCGACATCGCCCGCCGGCGAGGCAGTCCGAGCCTGGTCTATGGTCGGGACTTTTGGGCGGACGCCGGTTCGGGTCATTTTGGCTATCGGGGCCGAGCCCGGCAGTATGAGAACCTGCCGCTGGGGCTGGCCGGCGCCTTTCAGGTCGATAACGCGGCCGCCGCCCTGGCCAGCCTGGAATGCCTGACTGCGGATTTTCCCGTCTCCGGCGCCCAGCTGTGCCACGGCTTGCGGCAGGTCGTCTGGCCGGGGCGTTTCCAGATCGTTTCCGATCAGTCCGACCAAGCTCTCGTCATCCTCGACGGGGCGCACAACCCCTACGCGGTCGCCGCCCTGGTGTCGGCCCTGCCTGCGGTGCTCGGCGAGCGGCGGGTCAGGCTGCTGTTCGGGGTGATGGACGACAAGGACTGGCCGTCCATGGTCCCGCCGCTGGCCCGCATTGCCCACCAGGCGGTTGTCACCCGGGTGCGCAATCCGCGTGCCGCCGACCCCCAGGCGGTGGCGACCGCCTTTGCCGAGGCGTGTCCGACCCGGGTGTGCAGCGATGCGCGGGCCGCGTGTCAGCAGCTGCTCGACGGGGCTGACGCCGACACGGCTGTGGTCGTATGCGGCTCGCTGTTTCTGGTCGGCGAGGTGCTGCCCCTGTTTCCTTCAGCGCTGAGGGAGCAGAGCCGATGATGCGCCTGGCCTGCCTGATCATCGTGCTGTGTCTGAGCGGTCCGGTCCCGGTCTGGGGTCAGGCTGAGCCGAGCGGCAGCCAGCCGCTCGAGGTCGAGGCCGAGACGCTGGGCTATGAAGAGGACACCGATACCGTGACCGCCAGCGGAAACGTGGTGGTGACCAGGGGGGCGACCCGGATCACGGCCGATTCGATCCGCTTCAACCGCACCACCAACCAGGTCGACGCCCGGGGCAATGTCGTGGTCCGCAATCCGCGCGGCACGATCGAAGCCGAGACACTCCAGTTCGAAATGGAGGACGAAACCGGCCAGATCACAAACGGCACGGTCCGCCTGCCCAGCCATCAGTACACGGTTACCGGCAAAAACTTGCAGAAGACGCTGGGCCAGACCTACCACATTGAAGACGGGACGATGACGACCTGTCAGTGCGATGAGCCCGAACAGGCCGACTGGACCGTCGGGGCTCAGACGCTCGACCTCGTCAGACGCGGCCGCGGGGTGGTCCGCGGCGGCACTCTCAAGGTCCGCAATGTGCCGGTGCTGTACCTGCCGTACGCCCTGTTTCCGGTCCAGACCGAGCGCCAGAGCGGCCTGCTGTTTCCCAACTACGGGTTTTCCAGCCGCCGCGGCTTCCAGTTCCAGCAGCCCCTGTACTGGGCGCTGAACAAAAGCCACGATGTCACCCTCACCGCGGATGTCGAGACCGCAGCCCGGTTCGGGCTGTTGAGCGAATACCGCTATGCCCTGAATCGCAACGCCGAGGGCCAGCTGACCGCCTCGTACTTCAACGAAAAGGTGGGCGGCGTGGCCTCGACCAGCTCACCCCGGCACCGCTGGAGCCTGACCGGCACGCATCGCCAGCGCCTGCCGTACGGGGTGCAGGGCTACGGCGACTTCTTCTTTGTCAGCGACGACCGTTTCTTGCGCAACATGAACACGCCCTATTATGGCGGGCCGGACGATACCGACTTACGCTCCCGGCGCTGGACGCGCTCCCGAGCCGGCGCGGTCAAGACCTGGCGCCACGCCCAGCTACGGGCCGATACGTTCTACTTCCAGGATTTGCGCAACGAGGACGACTACGCCTTTCAGGTTCTGCCGACGCTGCGCTTTCGGACTCAGCGCTGGCTGTTGGGCGGTCGGGCCGAGGCCGGCCTCAATATCCAAGGGGCAAACTTCTACCGCCAGAAGGGCTACTACGGCCAGCGCCTCCACATCTCTCCGTGGCTGTCCGTGCCCTTCTCCCTGGGCGGCTATGCCTTTGGCTCGCTGAGCGCGATCGGCCATGAGACGGTCTATCACCTGGGTTCCCGGGAGGCGGTGTCGATGCAGGATCTGGGCCGGGCCGGCATGGACGGCCACAGCTTCAGCCCGGGCGGCGACCGGACCCGTGAGACCGTGCAGTTGCGGGCCGAACTGGGCACCCGTGTGTCGCGGGTCTTCAGGCTGGGCTGGGGGCGCCTGCACAGCCTCAAGCATGTGGTCGAGCCGCACGTGTCCTACTCCTACAGCCCGGTCGTCGGCCAGGACGACCTGCCTGTGTTTGACGGCCTGGACCGGATCAATCGGCGCAGCCTGTTCGCCTACGGGGTGACCAATCGCGTCCTCGGAAAGTTTGGCTCCGGCTCGGACGCGGACGCCACACGGATACGCGAACTGCTGCGCCTGACCATCACCCAGGCCTACGATCCGACCCGGCGCCTGCGCGGTGCGGGACCGGACAGCTTCGGGCTGAGCGAAACCGCCCAGCACTTCTCGGACGTGGCCTTTGACGCGCGTTTCAGCCCCTTTCCCTTTCTCAGCATTCGGGGCGATACGGTCTACGATCTTGATCGGTCCGAGGTCACCGCGACCCGGATTGCAGCCTTCGTCCGCGACCCCCGGCCCCTGCCGTCGTCGACGCCGGCATTCCGGCAGCTGCAGCGCCGAACGACGCTGTACTTTTCCTACCGGTCCATTGCCGACCGTCTGCTCAAGGAGCTGAGCGCCAACGTGGTGCTGCGCCTGACCGAGCATGTCTCGGCCGCCTATCGGACCCGCTATGACCTGAACGACGCCTCGTTCGTTCGCAACGGCTATTACTTCCGGCTGCTGTCGCCCCAGAAGTGCTGGGCGTTTGATTTCGGCGTGGTCGATAAGGTCAACCCGGACGAGGTCGAGTTCCGCTTTGCCATTACCCTGGTCGGGCTGAGTTCATTCGGACGCCAGATGTTCTGAGCGCGCCGGGCGCCCCCCTTGATCCTCCCAGTCCTTGAACTGGTCAACGGTTCCGCCCCGCCACATGGGCACGCCGGTCCGGTAGGCGGCGCGGGCGATCATGTGGGCGCCAAGCGGGGCGGTGAGGAGCAGAAAGCCGAGAATCAGGCTCTCTTTGAGGCCGGGCGACAGGCCCAGAAAGCGGAAGTAGATCAGGGCTGCCAGCAGCACCCCGGCCACGCCAAAGGTGGTGCTTTTGCTCGTGGCGTGCATGCGCGAATACACGTCTCTCAGCCGCAGCAGGCCGATGGTGCCGGTCAGCAGAAAAAACAGGCCGAGCAGCAACAGACCGCTGACCAGGATTTCAAGAGTCGGTGGTATGTCCATCGATGACGGTTCCTACCAACAGATAGCGGGCTGCCGCAACCGTGCTCAGAAACGACAGAATGGCCAGCACCAGCGCGACATCAATGTACAGGGCGCTGGCCGTGCGGATGGAGACGACGATGATCGCCGCCACCAGATTGACCGCAATATTGTCCAGGGCGACCACCTGGTCGGGCACGCTCGGTCCGCGGATCACCCGGTAGCCGCTGAGCACAATCGACAGCGTAATACCGGACAACATAATAAAACAGGTCGTTTCAATCATACGTGGCGGCCTTCACTCGGCGATCAGCAGCAAGTAGCGCTCAAAGCCGTCTTTGATCTTCTGTTTCTCTGCCTCGATATCCTCAATGTCGAGAAAATGGATGAACAGAAAGCGTCGGTCGGGCGACACATCGACCGACAGGGTACCCGGCGTCAGGGTGATCATATTGGCCAGCAGGGTAATCAGGATGTCGTGCCGGACCTCAAGCGGGTAGGCCAGAATCCCCGACCGCACGTTGAGCCGTGGCGACAAGACCTGCTTGACCACGTCGATATTGGCCACCACCAGCTCTTTGATAAAAAAGCTCAGCAGGCGAAATCCCATCAGCACTCTGCGGATATAGCGCCACTCCCGGCTGAAAGAGCGGGGGAAGAACAGCATGGCGCCGATGCCGACCAGATAGCCGATCAGAAACTGATGCAGCGAGATATCGTCGTGCAGCAGGCACCAGGTGAAGGCCAGGGTGATGTTCAGCGCGAGACGGGGCAGCATGGAAGATCTCGGATGCGAAACGAATCGGGACGTGCGATTGTCCTCAGTAGGGGTAGGCATCGTCTCTGCTCGGCTTTTGGGCATGCCGTGCCCCTACCCATCGGGTTGCCCCTATGTGTCCGGCCCCAGCACCGCCTCAATATACGCCTGTGGCTCGTAGGCCTGCTGGGCTGCGAGTTCGGCCACACTATAGAGGACGCCGGGGAAGAGGCCAATCCATACGATGCCGGCCACCAGGAGAATAATCCCGGGCAGCAGCGGGTTCAAGGCTCCGGCCCGTCGCTGGCCCTGTTCGGCGCCCCAAAACGCCCCGTTCCAGATCTTGAGCATGGAGGCCAGGGTCAGCAGGCCACCCACCAGCCCGATGGCGGCGTAGCCGTAGCGTCCGGCCTCGACACCAGCCTGGAGGACGATGAATTTGCTGAAAAAGCCGGCCAGAGGCGGGATGCCGGCCAGGCTCAGGGCGGCGATGAGAAACAGGCCGCTGAGCAGCCAGGAGTGCGATTGCAGGCCGCCGATGGTTTTGAGCTGGGTCGTGCCGGTCACGCTGTGGACCGCGCCGGCAATCAGAAACAGGGCCGATTTGGACAGCACATAGGGCACCATGAAGAACAGGCTGCCGGCCAGCGCCTGGCGGCTCAACAGGCCGATGCCCAGCAGCAGATAGCCGATCTGGCTGATGATGTGGTAGGACAGGATGCGCTTCATATCGACCTGTGACAGGGCGCCGAACACGCCCAGCAGCATGCTGAGCGCGGCCAGGACCAGCAACAGCTCGTGGGTCACGCCCGGGTCGTGACGAAATATCAGGCTGAAGGTCCGAAAAATGGCGTACACCCCGACCTTGGTCAGCATACCGCCAAAAAAGGCGCTCATGCCCGCCGGCGGCTGAAAGTACGGGCCCGGCAGCCAGAAATACAGCGGAAAGATGGCGGCCTTGGAGCCGAAGACGAACAGGAACAGCAGGGCCAGCACGGTCGGCAGCGGGCTGTCGGCCGGCAGCGCCTGTATCTTCAGCGCCAGATCGGCCATATTCAGCGTGCCCAGGCTGCGGTAGGTGACGGCCAGGGCCAGCAGGAAAAATGTCGAGGCAATCAGGTTGATGACCAGGTATTTGAGCGTTTCTCGCAGCTGGCCCGGCTCAGAACCCAGGGCCAGCAGGGCGAACGAGGCGATCAGCAGGATCTCGAAGAACACAAACAGGTTGAACAGGTCGCCGGTCAGGAACGCGCCGTTGACCCCCATCAGCAGGATGAAAAACAGCGGAAAATAGAAGTGCTCCTGGCGGTCGGCGTCGATTGAGGCCAGGGAGAACAGGCCGACGGCCAGGGCGATGGTCATATTCAGCCCGACCATCGTCATGCTCAGCGCATCGGCCACCAGGACAATCCCGAACGGCGCCGGCCAGTTGCCCATGCGCAGGACCACGATCCCGTTGCTCCAGACGTAGAACAGCCCGAGCAGGGACAGCAGCCACAGCCCGCCAATCGTGATGATGCTCAGCAGGCGTTGCAGGGCCGGCCGCCGCGGGAACGCGGCCAGGACCGCCGCGGCCACGACCGGACCGATGACAAACAGGATGAACAGCTCGTGCAGCATACGCAGCGTCACCCTAGAGCCAGCCTTTGTCTTCCTGCATGCAGCATTTCCCTCACTCCTCCCCTCCGGCCAGCTCGTTAATATCGTTCGAGTCGCACACCTGGCGGGTGCGAAAGGCCAGCACCACGGCAAAGGCGGTCATGCCGAAGCTGATGACAATGGCGGTCAGCACCAGGGCCTGGGGCAGGGGGTCGGTGTAGGGCGGGGGCGAGGTCAGCAGCGGCGGGCTGCCGGACCCAAGGCCGCCCGACAGCATCAGCGACAGGTTGGCCGCGTGCGAGTAGAGCGACAGGCCGATGACGACCTGCAACAGGTGGTGCTGGAGCAGGAGGTAGGTCCCGCAGCCGAACAGCACGCCGATCACGCCGATGATAATGAGTTCCACCGCTCGGCTCCTATGCCTCGGCCACCCGCTGAATGATGCCGATGCTTGTCCCGAGAACGACCAGATACACGCCGATATCAAAGCCCATGGCCGTGGCCAGTTCGACCTCGCCCAACAGCGGCACGGAGAAGTGGCCGAACGCGCTGGTCAGAAACGGCTGGCCAAGCGCCACCGCGCCCAGCCCGGTCAGGGCGGCCACCAGCAGCCCCAGACTCACAATCCGAACCGGGTTCAGCAGGGTTTCGCGCCGAAAGGTGGCGGCGTCAAAGGCGATCATCTGAAAGGTGATGGCCACCGCAGTCAGCACGCCGGCGATAAAACCGCCGCCCGGCGCGTTGTGGCCGCGCAGCAGCAGATAGATGGCGAACAGCAGCATCAGGTGCAGGGTCAGACGGGCAAACGACTGCAAGATCGGCGAGTGGGAACCGGTAACTCGCAGCAGACTGCCGAGCCGACTGCGCCCCGGGCCGCCCAGCTCGATCATGGCCGCCACGGCCAGCGCGGCCACCGCAAACACGGTGATCTCTCCCATGGTGTCAAAGCCCCGAAAATCGACCAGAATGACATTGACGACGTTCTGCCCGCCGGCCAGTGTATAGCTGTTGTCCAGGAAGTACGGGGCCAGCAGGGACGGCGCAAACTCGATATTGGCGGCCAGGAGCAGGAGAGCGGCCAAGCCGCCGACGCCGATACTCAGGCCGAGGTGCAGCAGGCGGCGGCCGACCGGCAGCCGGACATGGTCCAGCGGGGAAAAAAAGCGCAGCACCAGCAGAAACAGAACCAGTCCGACCGCCTCGACCAGAATCTGGGTCAGGGCCAGATCCGGCGCGCTGAACAGCACAAAAAAGATCGACACCAGGGAGCCGACCAGCCCCAGGGCCAGAATGATGGCGATCCGCGAGCGAAACACGCAGCAGGCCAGCGCGGCCACCCCAATCAGCACGGCCAGGCCGATTTCGTACCAGCTGGCCGCCGCCACAGTGGGTTGCAGCGGGGTCGTGGCAAAGAACTGCCAGACCGGCAGGCTGAGCCCCAGGATGAGGGCGATCAGCACGTAGCAGATATAGTCGGTCAAGCGCCCGGTCATATACAGGCGGCGCTGCCAGGTGAAGGCGGCGCTCAGCCAGGCCAGGCTGTCAACATACAGTCGGTCGAACGAATACCAGGCCCGGGCGCTTTGCAGGCCGGGGATGAAAGACCGGCGTGACACGAATAAGCCCAGCCCGACCGCCAGGCTGAGCCCGCTCAGCAGCAGCGGCGGGTTGATCCCGTGCCACAGACCCAGCTGCGGGATATGAGACGCGGAATCGCCCACCGTCGCCAGAGCCGGCGTGATCAGGGTTTCGGCCAGGCCCGGCAGAAGACCGTAGACCAGGGCCAGCGCGCTGAGGACCAGGATAGGCAGGGCCATGCCGAGCGGCGTGTGATCGATCCGGCGCGTGTCCGGCCGCTGGGAGCGGTCCTCGGCAGGCTGGACGGGGTCCGGCCGCACGGCAAAAAACGTCCCGTAACACAGCAGGGCCGAGTACACGAAGGTCAGGCAGCTGGCCGCCACGGCCACGACGCTTAAGCCCGGTCCGACCGTCAGGACCGACTCGTAGAACAGCTCTTTGCTGATAAAGCCGCCCAGGGGCGGCAGGCCGGCCATGGACAGACAGGCCAGCACGGCCGCCCCGGCAATCAGCGGCATGTCCCGGCGCTGGCTGCCCAGCCGCCGGATGTCTCGGGTGCCGGCTTCGTGCTCGACCGCTCCGGCGGTCAGAAACAGCGCGCCCTTGAACGCCGCGTGGTTGACGATGTGCAGCACCGCCGCCAGCATGGCCAGCCGCGTGCCAATGCCGAGCAAGAGCACGATCAGGCCCAGCTGACTGACCGTCGAGTAGGCCAGCAGGGCTTTCAGGTCGGTCTGTTTACACGCCAAGGCTCCGCCCCAGACCATGGTCAGAGCGCCGACGCCGACGCCGGCCGTCGACCAGACCGGATCGGCGGCGAACAGCGGAGACACGCGCGCCATCAGGTACAGCCCGGCCTTGACCATGGTGGCCGCGTGCAGATAGGCGCTGACCGGGGTGGGGGCTTCCATGGCCGAGGGCAGCCAGATGTGAAACGGAAACTGGGCCGACTTGGTGAAGGCCGCCACCAGAAAACACACCCCAACGGCGCTTGACAGGGCGGGCTGGGCGGCCAGCAGCTGCGACAGCTCCAGGCTGCCGGTCTGGTCAAAGACCAGAAAGATGCCGAACAGCAGCACCAGACCGCCGCCGGCGGTCAGCCCCAGAGCCTTGGTCGCCCCCTCGCAGGCGGCGGCGCGTTGGGAGCGGAAGCCGATCAGCAGAAACGAGGCCACGCTGGTCAGCTCCCAGAACACCAGCAGGACGACGAGGTTGTCGGCCAGCACCACGCCCATCATGGCGCTGTTGAACAGCAGCAGAAACCGATACAGGCGTCCGAGCTGTGGGTCGTCGTGCAGATACGAGCCGGCATAGATGAACACCAGCAGGCCGACGCCCGAGATCAGGCTGACGAACAGCCAGCTCAGGCCGTCGAGCTGCAAACTCAGCCGCAGTCCGAGTGCCGGCAACCACGGCCACGAGATGTGGACGCTGGCGCCGTGCTGGATAGCGGACCACAGCAGCACCACCACACACACCTGGACGGCCGGGATGAGGCTGAACACGGGGGCGGCTGCCCGGCGGAAACGCGGCGGCAGCGGAATGAGCGCGCCGAGCAGGGGCAGGACGATGAGGACAGGGAGGAGAACCGGTGACACTGAGGTGCATTTTCAATAAATCGCCCCTGGCGTCAATGGCCGACCGGTCTTCCCGGTCGCCTGGCCGCGTCTTGACAGCTCAGGGACTGGCCCATAGCCTACCTGTCTTTGAATGCGGTTCATCCTGAGCTTGTGGCTGAGGAAGAGAGGATGCACCGCATGTGGGCCGGCCGTTTTAGCCGACCGGCCGCAAGCGCCACGAGGAGGCGTGCCGGACGATGTTACCCCGTCGGTGGATGGAAGCCTATATCAACTTTCTGCTGCGCCGGCGCTGGATTGTGCTCGGCCTGGCGGGCGTCCTCACGGCGTTTTTCGTCTACCAGCTGGGCCAGGCCAAAATTCAGATGAACTTCCTGGACTTCTATCCACCCGGGCATCCGTACATGCAGCTGGTCAAAAAACACGCCCGGATGTTCGGCTCGGCCAATGTCCTGGTCATGGCGGTCGAGGTCAAGCAGGGCGACATCTTTACTGTCGAGACCCTCAACAAGATCGACCGGCTGACGATTGCGCTGCTGGAGACGCCCGGGGTCAACGGCTGGCAGGTGCTGTCCATCTCGCATCCCAAGATGCGCAACATCGAGATATCCAGCGCCGGCATCCAGGCCCTGCCGCTGTTCTTCCCCGGACCGCCGAAAACCCCGGCCCAGGCCGCCCGGATCAAGAAGGCCGTGTATACCAACGACGGAATTCTCGGCGTACACGTCTCCTACGACACCCAGATGGCCCTGATTACGGCCGCGTTCTGGGAGTCGGGCCTCGATTTCGGGCGGATGAAGGAACACCTGTTTCGCCTCCAGGCCGAGGAGACCGACGCCCGCCACGCTATCTACATGACCGGTTTCCCGGCTCTGTTCTGCTGGATCTTTGAGTACCAGCCGTGGATTGTCGGGATTACGCTACTGACTCTTGGGTCGATCATGGGCCTGCTGTGGTTCTACTTTCGGACGATTCACGGCGTCTGGATTCCGCTCTTTTCCGGCGGGCTCAGCACGGTCTGGGCGCTGGGCTTTGCCGGCGCGCTGGGCTTCAGCATCGACCTGTTGATGATTGTGGTCTTTCTGCTGATCACCGCCCGGGCGCTGTCCCACTCGGTCCAGTCGATGGAGCGCTACCACGAGGAGTACGCCCGTCTGGGGGACAAAGACGCCGCCATCTTGCAGTCCTACCTGGGGCTCTTCTCACCCGCCCTGGTCTCCATCGCCTCGGACGGGCTGGCCATCCTGAGCCTGGCCGTGGCCCGGATTCCGCTGATTCAGAAGACGGCCTTTTTGTCCAGCTTCTGGATTTTTACCATTGCCATCAGCGTGGTCACCCTGCACCCCATCCTGCTCAGCTTTTTGCCGCCGCCGCGTCACGACCCCCGGGCCGGCCAGCGGCTGTCGGACCGGATCTATACCGGCATCAACCGCCGTCTGGTCCGGGTCAGTCGGGGTGCGGCGCGGTACGCCACGGCGACCAGTTTCGGCCTGGCCCTGCTTGTCGGCATCTATTTTGCCATGCAGATCAAAATCGGCGACGTGTCGTTCGGCAAAGCCCTGTTCTACCTCGACCATCCGTATAACGTGGCCTACGACCGGATTATCGCTCGGGATTTTGCCGGCATCTCGCAGCTGGTGGTGATCGCCGAGGGGGCCGAGCCGGGGACCTTCCGCCGGGTGGATGCCCTGCACGCCCTGGAGCGCTTTCAGCGTCACATGGAGCGCAGCAACGCCCTGGCCGGGGGCAGCGTCAGCGGGGCGGATATCATCCGCCAGATCTACCAGCGCTTTGAGGAAGGGATTCCCAAGTGGGCGATTCTGCCCAAGAAGTCGGTTGATGTCGGCAATATGTTCGCCTATTTCCTGATGTCGGCCGGGGCGCCGGCCCTGGAGCGTTTTGTTGATAAAGACCTCCAGAACGCCACCGTCACCATCTTTTTTCGGGACTATCAGCACGACACGGTCATGGAGGCCCTGAATCGGGCCAAGGAGTATATTGCCAGCAACCCGATTGAGGATGTCGAGTTTCGGCTGGCCGGCGGGCTGTTCGGGATTCTGGCCGCCATCAACGAAGAGGTCGAGTGGTCCTATCGGGTCAACCTGACCCTGGTCCTGGCCACGGTGTTTGTGTTGAGCCTGCTGACCTACCGGTCGCTGACCGGGGCGCTGATCGTGATGATTCCGTCCATTGTCGCCCAGCCGCTGACCGAGGCCATCATGTACTGGTCGAGCATTGATATGAACGTCAACTCCCTGCCGGTGGCCGCCATCGGCATCGGCATCGGGATTGACTACGGCTACTACGTCTTGTCCCGGATTACCGAGGAGTGCGCCAATTTCGACGATATGGATCAGGCCATTGAACGCGCCCTGATGACGACCGGCCGGGCGATTCTGTTTACCGGCACGACGCTGACCGCCAGCGTGATCTTCTGGCTGTTCTTCCCGATGAAGTTCCAGGCCGAGATGGCCTTCCTGCTGGCTCTGGTCCTGTTTCTGCACATTGTCGGCGCTCTGGTGTTCATTCCCTCAATGGTATCCCTGCTCAAGCCGCGTTTTGCCGTGCTGCGGTCGGCAACGGTGCAAGACGGCGCGGACGGCCCGACGGCCGTGTCGTGAACAGGAGTCTTATCATGCAGCCCCGTTATCTCGTGTGCCTGGTATGTTGTGGTTTTGGCCTGCTGCTCAGCCAGACCGGCCGGGCGCAGACCTTGCCGGTCACGGTCGGCAAGTGGCATATCACCACCACCATCTCCTCGCCCGAGTTGCCCCAACCGCGGTTCACCACCCATACCCGGTGTGTTGACGAACCCGAGGTCAACCCGTTTGAGGAGTTTACCAAGGATGAGGGCTGTGAGCTGCGCGATGTCAAGCGGGAGGGCGACACGCTGACCGCCCGGCTGAGCTGCGGCAGTGGAGAAGGGGTAACGCCCATGAGCGGCACCCTGGAGTATAGTGTCACCGAAACCACCATGAACAGCCGCATGCGGTTTGAGAGCAGGGACTTTTCGCAGACCATACGGGCGGTTGGCCGGCATATGGGCGAGTGTGACGAGGAGTCTGAACAGACGGCCGACGCCCAGGCCGGCGACGACGCTCCGCCAGCCAACGAATAAGCTTTCGCCCCAGCACAGGAGGACAGGCGTATGATGGAAACCCAGAAGATGGACGACTCGGTCAACGTGTTTGGTGAGCCGCTCGACACCTGTAGCGACAGCCCGCTGACCGGTTTCTTTCGCGACGGCTGCTGCAACACCAGCGATCAGGATCGCGGCTCGCACACCGTGTGTGTCGAAGCCAGCCAGGAGTTTCTGGAATTCTCCCGCCAGCGCGGCAACGATCTCTCGACACCCCGGCCCGAGTTCAGCTTTCCGGGCGTCAAGCCGGGCGACCGGTGGTGTTTGTGCGCGGCGCGCTGGCTCGAAGCCCACCAGCGCGGCATGGCCCCCCGGGTCTATCTCACCCGCACCCACCAGCGCGCCCTGGAGATTGTGCCCCTCGAACTGCTGCGCGAGTATGCGATCGATCTGAATTAGACGAAATAGGGTCGAGTCCAGGGTCGGGACGCGCTGCTGGAGTTCAGGCGTCAGGAAGGTCCCGGATTTCGTTCCACTTCATCCGTGCTACATCGCTACCGCAGTGAGAGGTTGTCCCAATCGTGGACGAGGCCAATGGAAGCTGTGAACGCACTGCCACTTAAACGTGTACAGCGCATTTGACGGAACTGCGGAAGAAGAACTCTCGGCGCTGACGGCCTCAGACTGGGCCAACCAGTGGTTGACGAGGGAAACAGAGAAAAAAGTAAGATGGAAAAGCCAGTCCTGCGGGGATTCTTTTATACCGCGACAAGAGAAGAAGTTGCAGATCATTTGTCGGACGGGTCTAGTTTGCGTTTGCATAAGTTGCAGGAAAAAGGATTTCCGGGAATCTTTGAAGTGAGACCTGACGGAACGCCGCTCATTAAGGCATGGACCGTATCGGAGCCGCATACAGTGGCTATGATGGATATACATCAAAGCAGAAACATTATTCCGTTTCGTAGACGGGATAACCGCAGACTATTGACCGATCCTGACCAAGAAATGCTTATCGGCGAGGCCGCGGGAGATCCCTCTGGACCTTCGGAATGGCGTAATTCAAGAATAATTATTATGCCAAATCCGAAGCATGGTGGAGGGACAGGGTGGAGTACCTCGGGCTTTATTGGTCGGACAATTGTCGGCGATACTGCTTTGGTATTCATGCCTATTCCAAGCGGTCCTGTGGAGTTCCCTGAAGAGTACCACTGTGATCGGTTAGTATTTTCTATGGCCAATTTGACAGAATGGCTGCGCGGTTCTGTTCATAACTTCTTCACCGATTCCAACACCGGCGAAATGGATTGGAGGAAGTATCGCGAATCGGGAGAGGTCAACTACAAACGCCCGGAATCCATGCAGGTAAAGTTGAACAAGGGGCCGAGGATAAGGATAGAATTTGATACGCGGCTTGACTTTGACAGGTTGGAGCAAAAGACGTGGATAGCGTTAGAGTATGGCAAGCCCCGTTCACTGAGTTCAGCTATGGAGGATATGAAAAAAGTCCAGCGATTTTTTCAGTTTGCCGTGAATCACGCCTCTCCAGTGTCGGAATGTAGAATCTACACTCGGGAGATATGCAATGGGGAAACGGATGTGTTTTGCTACTCCCCGCATGACTTATATGAATCTCACTCAGGAAGATTTGGAAGTGCTTCCATGCTGTTCGGTATGCGTGAGCTTCAAGAAGCCGACATAGACCTGAAAGAATCCTTGAACAAGTGGTGGAGTTTTTACGACGAATTTGAGCCAGAATCACTTATTTGCTTTTACGATCTACTTTTTGACGAGCGTCCCAAATATCTTGTGGCAGCGTTCAATACGCTGACTCCCCTGCTAGAAAGGGTCTGGAATAAATGGCTGGCGAGGGAATCTAAAAGGAAGTATGAATCCAAATGGGACGAACTGAACCGGACTTTGGAAAACAAGTATCGCAAGAGTGGTTTTGGACTCAAGTATTACTCTGTCACAAGGGAGGCTATGCGCACAGTCAACTACTCGCCAAGCGACGATAACCTGGTAAAATTTGTCCGCACCATGATTGATGCCAGGAACTCTTCTCTCCACGGAAGGCTGGATGATGACCTTGCGTCAATACGCAGAATTTATCCCTTTATGCAATGGCTCCTAAGGCTCTATATGCTCGACAGAATAGGAGCATCTGCTTTTGGTCCTCACATTCTCCAGGCATCAAATTTGTACTCATTACAGAGGGATATGAGATTAGCGGGCTTTTCCACCGAAGAACAACCTAAAGACTCAAAAACTTTCACGACTTGACGGCCACTGAACACGGACAAGCTTGCCATTAAAGCGCCCCCTCCAGCTGTCGAGCCTCAATGAGCAAGGACAAGCTCTGTTCGATTCTGTCTGCTAGAGCAATTCACGATTCCGTATAGCCAGCCGGTCTCTTCCGTCATTCCGGCGAAAGCCGGAATCCAGGCGCTCGGCCGTTGGATGCCGGATCACGTCCGGCATGACGAGAGCGGAACAGCATGGCTACAGCCCAACGTGAAACGCTCTAGTTATGACTTGATACCCTTCCCCGGGGATCTGAGGACACGACACTTTTGCGCAGGCGAGGCAAAGGGCCGCTGCCGGCAGCGGGCGTGTCAACCCACCCCGGCCTACGGCCACCCCTCCGAGGAGGGGAATCACCGCTCCCCATCCCCTCCTCGGAGGGGTCCTGCGAAGCAGGGGGGTGGGTTGTCCCCGACTGCCAGCTACCGCAATGCGCCTCACACGGCCCCGGAGGGGATGAAGCCCTCCCCCCTCCCGTCCCATTTCCCAAACTGGCGTGCCGTGAGCCCGGGGATAGAGGGTGAATTCTGGAGAGGGACGTTGCACTGATTTGCCGATGTACGACAAGAAGAGGGAAGAAGGGGGGTGCCACGTGAGATATAGACTATGGACTGAGCACAGGCTGCGCCACGCGCTCGGCGCGTGCGGCCTCGGGCTGCTTTTGAGTGTGGCTACGACCTGGGCTGCCGCCCCGGTGCAAGAGGTGGACGGCGAGACCATTTATCGCGAACACTGCGCCACCTGCCATGCCACGGCGACCCATGCGCCAAAGTTTATGAAACCCTACAGGGACTATCTCCACTCATCACTGGGCATGATACGTAACATAAACTCGTCAAACATCGGAACAGTAAAAGCTGTGTCTCCGTGACTCGGGCTCCATAAATTAGGGGATTATATCTAATGCTTGACTCCTTTGTTGGGAAACACGTCCATTAGCTCGATCAGTAAGATACCCGCCCGAAATGCTTTGCCAGGGGCATTACTCATTGTCCTCCTCCTCGGACCCCTCCCGTGCAAGGTTCGCCATTTTCGTTGTGACGATCCTGCGCAACTCTTCCGGGTTCGTCAGAAACCATTCCTTGCCGAGCGCATCAGGGATGTGCCGCTTGCGCAGCGTCAACTCGATGTGCAGCCATTTCTCCATCAGTTCGGCGCGGTCGGTCTTCAGGACGAACCCGAGCACAGGCTGTTCGGGTGCCGTCCCAATATGCGTTATCACGCGTTTGTGGGGGGCAATCTTGGCGGTGGTTCCCACCTTCACGGGCCAGTGTTCTTCCCCCCTGATCTTAGCCAGGATGCGGTAGGTGGGGAGATACCAGCCGTACACGGATTGCTCCCCGTCTCCTATGATGATCTCTGCCGGCGCCTCTTTGGCTGCCTTGGCCTCCAGGAATGTGAGGAGGCTGTCTCGATCAACTGAGGTCCGCCACACGGACCACGAATGTTCACCCTCTTCGTATTCGACCAGCTCGTGTTTCCTGAGGTCATCCAGGGCACGTAGGAATCGGTCCACCATCTGCCCTCTGGTCGCGGTAGACTTGCGGCCACCTATCGAATGGTGGGCATGTTCGACCATGTCGATGAGGTAGTCAAGCCTGTAGCCTCCTCCGGGCTTCATGATCTTCAGCACCCAGTAGCAGATGATCGGCTCAGTTAAGTAGTGTCCAGTCACGTCCATGTGGTCCCCTTTGTAGGCTCCGAATCATGGATCACCGTAAATTGGCCTGATGATTTGTCAATCATTGGATATAACCTGCATAAATTAAGCATCTTACAATTTTTTTGTAAGATGCCTAATTTCACTATAACTGGGCGGAATCCCGGGTTCCGTGCATCATGCGACCATAGGTCAGTGACCGCCACAGCCACTCCAGCGGACCGAACCGGTAGCGCCCCAGCCACCAGTTGCTGAACCGGATCAGGACGACCCACTCCGCCAGCACGATGGAGTACAGCTGGTGGCGGGCGAGTTCGTTCCACAGCCCGAGCCCGGAGTTGTGAAAGATCACCAGGCCAAAGACGCTTTGCAGGATGTAGTTGGTGAGCGCCATGCGCCCGACGGTCGCCAGCGCTTGGCGCAGTCCGGCAAACCAGTCGCACTGCCAGGCGATCATTGCTACACAGACGAATCCCAGGGCCAGCGACACGCGCCCGAGGTCGTTGGTGAACACCGAGGCGCCCGACACCCATTCGGGCGCGTAGCCGCTCCCGATTTTCATCGCCAGCTCGAATCCGTTGACCGTCAGACCACAGGCGAAACTTAAGACCGCCACCAGCACATAGCAGCGCAGACTACGCCGGCCCTGGAAGAAACCGGTCTTGTAGAGGGCCATGCCGAGCAGCATGCACTGACGGCGGTAGTAGATGCCCACTCCCTTGGGGCGGGTTTCCCGGCTGGCCGCCAGCGCAATCCCGGCCCCGAACAGCATCGAGAATACGGCTCGCATGACGCCCTCAACCAGCAGGTCGACGACGAAGAAGACGCCGAAATCAGCGCCGCTGAGCGCGCCGTCTACGGATGGATCGAAGTAAGCCCGGGACGGCAGCCCGAAGGCCAGAATGTTCATGAGCAGAATGCCGAGGACCGCGAAGCCTCGGATGGTGTCGAGGGCTTGGATGCGCTCAGAGGGGACGGTCGGGGCGGGGTGTGGCACGGGTCCGATCCAAATTGTCTTGGGTGGGAGGCAAAGATATAACGGTCGGGTGCTTGGCGGGCAAGATGACGGGCAAGATATGGGGGACGTTGCGCTGATTTGCCGATGTATGACAAGAAGAGGCAGGAAGAGAAAAGAAGGAGGGTGCCAGGTGAGACATAGACTATGGACCGAGTACAGGCTGCGCCACGCGCTCGGCGTGTGCGTTGTTGGACTACTTTTGAGTGCGGTCACGGCCTGGGCTGCCGCCCCGGTGCACGAGGTGGACGGCGAGGCCATTTATCGTGAACACTGCGCCACCTGCCATGCCACGGCGACCCGCGCGCCAAAGTTTGAGGTGATGCGCAGGCTGCCGGCCGCGTTTGTGCTGCGCTCAATGGAACTGGGCAAGATGCGCTTTCAGGGCATGATGCGGACCGGCGCCGAGCGGCGGGCGGTGTCCGAGTATATCACCGGCAAGACGCTCCCGGCCGTGACCGAGAAAGACCCGACGGTGGCCGGCTTTTGCAGCGATGCGCCGGGCGCGTTCCCGGCCGCGCACGCTGCGGCCGCGTGGAACGGCTGGGGCGTGGATGAGACCAACAGCCGCTTCCAGCCGGCCGAGGCTGCCGGCCTGAGCGCCGAACAGGTGGCCACACTCAAGGTCAAATGGGTGTTCGGTCTGCCCATGGACTACCAGACCTCACAGCCGACGGTTGTTGGCGGGCGGGTCTTTGTCGGCAGCCTGGGCGGCCACGTGTACTCGATTGACGCCAAGACCGGCTGCCTGTACTGGGCCAAAAAACCCAAGGCCGGCGTCCGGGCGTCGGTCGTCATCGGCCGGCTGCCCGACACCGCCCCGCCCCGTTACGCCGCGTATTTTGGCGATATCGAGGCCAATATGTATGCGGTCGATGCCCGGACCGGCGAAGAGCTGTGGCAGACCCGGGTTGACGATCATCGCCTGGCCCGGATTACCGGGACGCCGACCCTGCACGACAACCGGCTGTACGTCCCGGTTACGGCCCTGGAAGAGGTGGCCGGCTCGGACCCGAGCTATGAGTGCTGCACCTTTCGCGGCCCGATTGTTGCCCTGGATGCCGGCAGTGGGCAACAGATCTGGAAAGCGTACACGATCCCGGACGAACCCAAACCGGTGCGCAAAAACGCCAAGGGGGTCCAGCTGTGGGGACCCTCGGGCGCCTCGGTGTGGTCGGCCCCGACCCTGGACCTGAAAAAGAACGTCATGTACGTGGCGACCGGGGATAACTATTCCGATCCGCCCTCGCTGACCAGCGATGCCCTGGTCGCCTTTGATCTGGAAACCGGCGAGATGCTGTGGTCCCAGCAGTTCACGCCAAACGACGCCTGGAATATCGGCTGTGAGTCGGACGACCAGACCAACTGCCCCGAGGCCCGCGGACCGGACCTGGATTTTGGCTCGTCGTCGATTCTGCGTGAGCTGCCGGACGGCAGGCGGATACTGGTGGCCGGCCAGAAGTCGGGCGTGCTGCACGCCGTCGACCCGGACAATGACGGCGCCATCCTGTGGCAGGCGCGGGTCGGCAAGGGCGGCCTGGCCGGCGGGATTCAGTGGGGGCCGGCTGCGGATGCCAGCACGGTGTATGTGGCCCTGTCGGATATCGGGCTGAGAACGGTCGAGGATTCGCAGGCCGGCTGGACGACCGAACTCGACCCCAGCGTTGGAGGGGGGATGTTCGCCTACGATCTGGCCACCGGAAACCGGCTGTGGCACGTGCCGCCGCCGGGCTGTGGCGACCGCACGCAGTGCAGCCCGGCCCAATCCGCAGCCGTATCGGTAATTCCCGGGGTCGTATTCTCCGGCTCGGTCGATTCCCATCTGCGGGCGTATTCAACCACCGACGGCACGCTGCTGTGGGACTATAACGCCGACCAGGAGTACGACAGCACCAACGGTGTGCCGACCCGGGGTGGGGCGTTTGACGGTCCCGGGCCGACGATTGTTGACGGCGTGGTGTACGTCAACTCGGGCTATGGGTTCTGGGGCGCCCGCTCGGGCAACGCCTTGATCGCGTTTGAGCCCGGCGAATGAACGATGGCCGGCCACGCCAACATTGTCGAACTCCAGCGCTTTCAGACGCCGCGCTATGCGTGTCCGTACCTGCCCGAGCGGACCGCCTCGCTGCACTATCGGATTCTGACCGAAATCGGCAGCGAGGATTATGAGCGCATGCTGAGGCGCGGCTGGCGGCGCTTTGGCTGCGAGTTTTTTCGGCCGGCCTGTCCGGCCTGTGACCAGTGCCGCAGCCTGCGTCTGCCGGTGGCGGCGTTCCGCCCCTCGCGCAGTCAACGGCGAGCCCTCAAGCGCAACGCGGATGTGGAAGTCGTGGTCCAGGAACCGACCCTGACGGCCGAACACCTGCGCCTGTTCAACGCCTACCATCGCTTCATGCACAGGGAAAAAGGCTGGCCGCCGCACCGTCACAGCCCGAACTCCTACGCCCGCAGCTTCCTGATGGGTAACTGGGAGTTTGCCCGCGAGTTTCAGTATTACCGGCAGGGCCGCCTGGTCGGCATCGGCCTGGCCGATGTGACGGTCGAGTCTCTGTCCAGCATTTATTTTTTCCACGATCCGGCCTGGCGGACGCAGTCGCCGGGGGTGTTCTCCATCTTAAAGCAGCTGGCCCACGCCCGGCGGCTGGGTCTCAGGCATCACTATCTGGGCTACTGGGTCGCCGACAGCCAGTCTATGGCCTATAAGGCCAACTACCGACCCCACGAGATCCTGAGCCGCTATCCGGCCGACGATGAGGAGCCGGAGTGGCGGACGGTGTCCGCGCCGTCGGAAGAGGCTTCGGCGCGGCTGAAATACTCCCGCACGCGGCCCAGCGCCATGAGCGGGAAGTAGTGGCGGTACATGTTGTAGTTGATCATGAAACCGCGTTGCAGCTCGGTGCCCTGGGCGAAGCGTTGCTTCATTTCCTGGACCTGAAGATCGGTCCGCGCGCCCGTGCCATAGCCGGGGAAGCCGGTGCCGGTATAGTAGGGTTCGTCCCAGCTGCCGTCCCGCTGGGTGCCGAGCAGATAGTCCGTCCCGCGTCGAACTGAAGCCTCAAAGTCGCGTCCGTCCACGGCCACCAGGGCCATCAGCGCCCAGGCGGTCTGGGACGCGGTGCTCGGCCCGGTGCCCCGCAGGCGGTCATCCATGTACGACGCGCAGGTCTCTCCCCAGCCGCCGTCCGGGTTCTGGTGGGCGGCCAGCCACGCCCCGGCTCGCTGGACTGCGGGCGATCTCATGTCTTCGCCGATGGCCTTGAGCGCCGGCAGAACCGCAGCCGTGCCGTAGATATGGTTCACCCCCCAGCGACCGAACCAGCTGCCCTCGGGCTCTTGTTCGGCGCGGATATAGGCCAGGGCGCGGGCCATGGCCGGGTGGGTGGCGTCGTAACCGAGCAGGCCGAAGGCCTCCACCACGTGGGCTGTGACATCGACGCTGGGCGGGTCGAGCGCCTCGCCGAAATCGCAGAACGGAATCCTGGTCAGCAGCTGTTTGTCGTTGTTGCGGTCAAACGCGCCCCAGCCGCCGTTGGCGGACTGCATGGCCAGGACCCAGTCCACGGCCCGGGTGATCGGGGCGTCAAAACGCCCGTCGTCCGGGCACTGTTTGCGCAGCTGGGCCAGGACGATCAGGGCTACCGCCGTGTCGTCAATATCGGGATAGGCGGCGTTGGCGCGCTCAAACGCCCAGCCGCCGGGTGTGACCTCGGGCAGCTTGATCTGCCAGTCTCCGCCGGTGACGACCTCCTGGCCGAGAATCCAGGTCAGGGCGGTCTGCATCGGTTCTGACTGCTGAAGCCGGTGGCCGCAGTCGAGCAGGGCCAGGCTTGACAGCAGGGTATCCCAGACCGGCGACTCGCTGGCCTGGATGTGCAGCCCGCCGTCCCGCTCGTACGACCAGTGCTGATCGAGGGCGGCCAGGCCCGCAGCCACGACCGGGTGGCTCAGCGGATAGCCCTCGACGTGGAGCGCCATCAGACTGTAGATCCACGGTGGCTGGATGCCGCCCCAGGCGCCATCGGCGTCCTGATGTTTGATGATCCACTCCAGACACTGGCGGATGGCGGTCTCGCGGCCGGGCGTGAAGCCGAGCTGCTGATAGGCGTGCAGCGCGGCGTCGGCGGCCAGGAAAAACGTCTGCCAGGAGAGCAGGCCGGCTTTGCGCGGCAGGCTGGCGTAGGTCCGCTGCCGACCCAGCGGAAAGAGTTCGTCCAAACGTCGCTCGGACGGCAGGCGGCGGGAAAAGCGGCGGGCCGACAGAACCGTCAGCGGCACCAGGGTCGCCCGCGCCCAGGAGGCGAAATTGTAGATGTTGAACGGAAACCAGCCGGGAAAGGCGATCACCTCGGGCGGCAGGCAGGGCGTTTTGTCCCACGGCCACTCGCCGATCAGGGCCAGCCAATAGCGGGTGAAAACGCGGATGGTGTCAAACCCGCCGTGGGCCAGAATCCAGTCCCGGGCTTTTCTGAGGGCTGGGCTGTCGGGCGCCAGACCGCTGGCCCGCAGGGCGGCGTAGCACTCGACGGTGGTGTTGATATCGCCGTCCGGCGCCCCGTAGTAGATCTCCCAGGCGCCGTCCGCGCGCTGGGCTGTGAGCAGGGTGTGGACGATGTCGTCTTTACGCGGATGCTCGTAGCCCAGGATATGCATGGCCAACAACCACTCGGCCTCCATGCAGCAGTTGGACTCCAGCATGCCGACCCAGTAGCCGTCCTCGGCCTGGTGCTGGTAGAGCCAGGCGGCGGCGGCCTGGATGCCGGCGTCGAGCCGGGACAGGTCAAGGTGGTGGGTGGGATCGGGTGCGGTGGGTGGCATAGGCTAGCGTCGCCCGCCGCCCAACTCACGCGCTTCGACCTCAATCAGCAGCTCGCGTGAGACGGTCAGCTGGCCGGCCTCGATATCCTGGGCCGAGGCTCGCTCGGCGGCCAGGCGGCACACCTTCTTGAGGTCCAAGCCGTGAAACTCGAGGTCCAGCTCATCCTGGGACACCCAGACCTGAAGGCGCTGGCCGTCGGCCAGAGAGCATTCGTAGCCGACCGCGCGCTGAGGTCGGTTCCGCTTGCGGTCCATATTGGTCACTCGATTTGCCATGTTCAGCCCCTCTCCCGGCGCAGGACTCCGGCCTGGTCGACCCGGCTGCGCAGAACGTGGAGTTCTTCGGCGCTGGGCAGTTCGGTGGTCGGAACCCGCTCGGGTATGACCAGGCGAAAGCCGGTCTGGTCCTGGACCTGCTCAACCGACACGCCCGGGTGCAGGGAGCGCAGCCGCATGCGCTTTTCGTCTTCGGTAAAGTCCATGATGCACAGCGGGGTGACGCAGTACTTGGGACCGCCGCCCGGAATGCCGAGTTTTTTGCGGGCGTCGGCTCCGCCCGAGCCCCAGCCGACGGTGCTGATATGATCGCAGCGCTCCACAAAGGTGCGGGCGGTGTGGGAGTTGAGCACGATGTAGTAGCGGCCGACGTGGGTGCTCAGGGTCGGCGTGCCGACCGAACCCGGGCCGCGGAAGCGCAGCTGTGTGTAATCCGAGCCCACCCCGATCAGGTTGGTGTTGCCGTGGGGGTCGATCTGCACCCCGCCGATGAAGAAGACGCGTTTGTGCCAGTCCCGCAGCCGGTCAAAGCGGTGCCCGGTGTCGCTGTACGACTCGGCCCAGCGCACCACCCGCCGGTCCCAGCCAAAGGCCGGCATGGGCAGGCTGTCCAGATGCGCCACGTTCATGCGTGTGCCGAGGAAGATCAGCTCCATGTTCGGGCCGTGCAGGCTGTGGGCCAGGCGAACCGCAGCCTCGGCCACCGGCATGGCCACGCCGACCTGGAGCAGCTCGCCGTCTTTCAGCTCCCGAGCCAGAAACACGGCCATGATTTCTTGGGGCGTGCAGTCGTGTTGCATAAGATCCTTTTTTCCCTCGCCCCTTTGGGGGAGAGGGTCAGGGTGAGGGGGTCTTTCAGCTCTTCTAGTATTCGTACAGCGACAGCAGGCGCTTGATCCCGATGCGTTCCAGATAGTCGGCGTGGGTCTCGGGCGCTCGACAGTAGTGGTTCAGAAAGTGGTCCAGGCCGGCCGGGTCGTCGTGCTGAGCCGCGTCGGTCGCGGCCCGGACATAGGTTTTCAGGAACGCGTTGTCCGTAATGTAGTAGCCGCGACTGTAGAACGGATGGGCGCCGTAGGGCATGCGCAGCACGCCGTCGGCCCCAGCAATCGTCGTCGCCCACGGGTTGGCCCGGACATCCTCGTTGGCGATGATTTTTTCGACCTGGACGAGCGTCCGGTCGGCCGCCCGGTACAGGAACAGGTCGAGCCAGCCCGGCCCGCCGAAATGCTGGACATTGCCGTACGGGTCCGAGCTGGCGGCGTGCAAGAGGCTGACATCGGGTGTGATTGCCGGCACGGCCAGCAGGGTCTCGCCCTTGATCGGGTCGGTCATGACCTTGAGGTCGGGGTTGATCTCGGGCAGCGAGGTACCGACTCCGCCGCGCCAGGGCAGAAACGGCAAATCCTGGGCTGCGGCCCGCAGGCCGGCCGTCAGAATTCCCTCTTCACACTCCCAGACTTCGACCTGGCCCTGCTCAGCCGCGCGCCGGAACGAGGGCGCGACGGCCACGCCAAAGCCGCCGCCGGCGTAGTAGCTGACGGCTTTGGCGACGCACCCGGCGGCAATCAGCAGGTCCAGCGACAGACCGCTGGCCACCACGGTCAGGTTTTTTACCCCGCGCCGGATGAGATGGCGCAGCAGGGCCATGGGGGCCGGCTCGCCGACCGCGATTGTCATGCCGTCTTCGATCCAGCCGGCGGCGTCCGCCTCGTCGAGTATGCGTGGGGTTCGTTCTGCTGCCGACATAGGCTATGTTTCCCTTCTTGTTGGGCTGACATATACGATAAGGAGCGGGAAAAATCAAAAGTGCAAATGGCAAAATGCAAATGTCAAAACTGAGGACAGTCACACCTCACACTCCGGTGTGCAGTCAGGAGGAGGATGTATGAGTGAGCGTATCGCAGTCGTTGCCGGTGTTGGAGCGGGTATTGGGGCGCGTTTTGTTGAGACGTTTGCCCAGGAGGGCTATCGGGTGGCCGCCCTGGCCCGCAACCAGCAGTCGCTGGACCGGATTCGGGACGGACTCGGCAATCTGGCCGAGCGGTGTGTGTTCTGGGCGACCGATATCACCGACCGCGACCAGGTCACGGCGACCTTTGAGCGGGTGCGGAGCGAGCTTGGACCGGTCAGCCTGCTGATCGCCAACGCCAGCGCGGCCAAACGCGGCTCGTTTCTGGACCTGAGCCCGGACGAGTTCGAGAACCATTTGCGCGGCTGTACCTTCGGGCCGTTTCTGTGCGTCAAACAGGCCATTCCCGACATGCTGGCCAACGGCGGGGGAACGGTGGTGTATATTGGCGCGACCAGTTCGGTCAAGGGCTACGCCCGGTCATCCGGCTTTGCGCCGGGCAAGTTTGCCCTGCGCGCCCTGGCCCAGTGCAACGCCCGGGAGTTTGGGCCCCAGGGTATTCACGTCTTTCACGTGATCATCGACGGCGGGATAGACAGCGTGCCGCTGGGCGAGGACCGGGCCTGCCGGCCCGGCATGCTGGACGCGCGGTCTATCGCCCGGGTCGTGGCCCAGGCCGTGGCCCAGCCGCGCGATACCTGGATGCAGGAGTTTGACATCCGGCCGGCCGAAGAGAGCTTTTAGTCAGCCCATGTTCTTGACCGTGCCGCCGTCAATGTCATACGCCGCCCCGGTGATGAAGCTGGAGCGTTCCGAGGCCAGAAAGGTGACCAGGCTGGCGATTTCCTCTGGCCGGCCGAAGCGGCCGAGGGGAATATTGGCGGCGGCAAAATCGTTGATCATGGCGTCCGGGTCGTCGGGATTGAAGGTGGTGGCCAGCCCCTCCCACAGCGGGGTGCGGACCGGTCCCGGACACACGGCGTTGACCAGGATGTTGTCCTTGGCCAGCTCATCGGCCAGGGTCTTGGTCAGGCTGATGACGGCCGCCTTGGTGGTGTTGTAGTCGATCAGGCCGGCGCTCGGCTGTTTGCCGAAGACCGATGAGATATTGATGATCCGGCCCCAGCGCTGTTGACGCATGGCCGGCAGGGCCAGCCGTGAGCAACGGATGACACTGAACAGGTTGATATCGAGATTGTCCTGCCACTCGTCGTCGGACAGGTCGAGCGCCTGACTGAGGTGGTACCAGCCGGCGTTATTGATCAGGATGTCAAGCCTGCCGAAACGCTCCTGGGTTTTTTCAAACAGCGTATTGATGTCGGCCGCCTTGCTCACATCGGCCTGAACCGCCAGGGCCTTGGGGCCAAGTTTGGCGGCCGTTTGCTCCAGCTGCTCGGCGCCCCGGGCGCAGATCGCCACCTGCGCGCCCTCCTGGACCAGAGACTCGGCCATTGCCTGGCCGAGGCCGTAGCTGGCTCCGGTAATGATCGCCACCCGTCCTGTCAGACCAAGATCCATGCTGAGTCCTCCTGTCGTACTCCGTCAGTACTCGGTTAGCTTGGGGTGTGGTGTAGCATGACGGCCAAAAGAAGCAAGAGATCTAGGCTCCCCCAGCCATCGCTGCTACCCTGTGGGCCGCAAACTCAGCGTCCAGAGAGGAATACGTATGAAGGAATTTGCTGATCGAGTTGCCGTTGTCACCGGAGCCGCCAGCGGGATTGGTCGAGCCCTGGCCGGGCGCTTTGCCGCCGCGCAGATGAAAGTCGTGCTGGCCGATGTCGAGGCCGAGGCGCTGCGGGCTGCCGAGCATGAGCTGAAGGCGCAGGGCGCGGAGGCTCTGGGTGTCGTGACCGATGTGTCCAAGGCCGACCAGGTCGAAAGCCTGGCCCGGCGCGCCGTGGACACCTTTGGCGGCGTGCATATTGTGTGCAACAACGCGGGCGTTGGCGCGGGCGGTCTCACCTGGAGTCATCCGCTCAAGGATTGGGAATGGGTGATGGGCGTCAACCTGTGGGGCGTGATTCACGGCGTGCGGACCTTTGTGCCCATCATGCTGGAGCAGGGCACCGACGGCCATATCGTCAATACGGCTTCCATGGCCGGGCTGGTGTCGGGGCCGTTCATGAGCATCTACGATGTGACCAAACACGGGGTGGTGACCCTGTCCGAGTCGCTCCACTACGAACTCATGATGCAGGCCGCGCCGGTCAGGGTGTCGGTCCTGTGCCCGGGCTTTGTCCGAACCAACATCCTCGACTCCGAGCGCAACCGGCCGGCCGAGCTGCGGACCCCCGAGCAGGAGTCGGACGAAGCCGGTCAGGCCATGGGCGAGACCTTCCGGCAGTTTATCGAGCAGGGCATGCCGCCGGCCGAACTGGCCGAAAAAGTCTTTGCCGCCATCCAGGCCGAACAGTTCTACATCCTGCCCCACCCGGAACTGCTGGAGACGGTCCGCTCGCGCATGGAAGACATTCTGGAGCAGCGCAACCCGACGCTGGCCATGCCGGGCTTTTTCGGCGCCTCCGGGAGCTGACGATTCCCGGACGCTGGCCGAGGGGGCGACACCGGAAAACCACACCGGTTTGGCCACGCTGAGGGGCAATTATGCAGAAGGCTGGTAAAGACTACCGTTTTACCGTCACTATTCATACGGAGGATTTGGCTGTTCTGTACTGCCTGCGTGGTCTTGCTGCCTACTGCCAAAGAACGGGAAACATGTATAAGACGTGGGGCGGAACTGACAAGGACCACTGGCAAGAACGTGAGACGAGTCCACCTTCCACTTTTCGATCAAGTCGTATCGTGACGACTTTTTGTCAGAAGCGCCGACGCCTGTTCCCTCCTGATAGGAAGCTCTGGAGTATCGCACCTCAAAGAGGGTTGTCGGAGGATGGCGGTCAAAGTTCTTCGGTCGTCTAACGATTGAACTTTATGAGGAGTGAGCTGTGACAGCCCCACAAGCACGCTATAGCTCGGAAGAGTTCGCCAGACGTGGCACCGAACTGTATGAAAAACAGAATCCGCCGCAGGTAGAGCGGCAAACAACATCGGGCAGGGTCCTGTGGCCATCGACATTGAAACAGGGGCGTTTGAAGTCGCCGATGATACCATCACCGCCTCTCGACCTGATACTCCTTGCGTGCATCATCCACAGGCCCAGACATGGTTTGTCCGCGAATGGACAGCGGCCTCCGCTGGGATTTCAACCGCCAAGCCTTCCAAAGCTCGCTCGGCAAGGACTGATCCCGAGATAGGCATTAGGCGAGTGGTAGATGGAATAACAGGGAATTTTTAACATCTGCGCCGGTGCGGCTGCGGTGCGTTCAACGTCAGCAGCCGCATGGCGGCATAGAGCAGGCTGAACACGCTCAGAAAGACAATCCCGATAATGCCCAGGACGCGCAGCCAGTCCGGCGGTCGGGCGTCTTGGGGCATGGACGCGCCACACACCAGCTTGTAGTTGGCTGCGGCCAGAATCGGGGCGACCAGAAACGAGATGATGGTCGCCAGGTCGACCAGGGTGGTGAAGCTGGTCAGAAACTGGGCGATCATCCAGTAGGCGCCGACGGCGCTGATGATGACCCACAGGTTGTACATCCGCCGGCTGTGTTGGCCGCCCAAAAACAGCAGCGCGCACGTCCGCTCCATGGCCCGGGCGTAGCCGTCGAGGACGACCAGGGTGGTGCTGAACATGACCGAGAAGGCCGACGCGGCAATGATGATATAGCTCCAGTCGCCCAGCGTGGCGGTGTACAGCTGCACGACCTGGTGGGTGAATTGAGTGCCGCTCTGGTCGGAGAAGGACTGCCCCGAGCCGTACATGATGAACGCGCCCAGGGTCATGAAACACACGGCCAGAAAGGCGGTCATGAGATAGCCGAGCTTGAAGTCGAGCAGGGTCTCGCTCATGCGCGGCCGGTACGCGGTCTGCTTGATGCGCTCCAGAGTCCACAGGCTGTTCCAGGCCGACAGATCGACCGGGGCCGGCATCCAGCCCATCAGGGCGATCAGAAACGCAAAACCCGAGGCGGTCCAGATGTCGGCCGCATAGAACGGAACCGTGGCCACCGGACCGCGCGCCAGGGTCAGGACGAAGGCGACGATGGTGGAGACAAACAGGACCACACAGATAATCTTGATGAGGTTGTCGAGCAGGCTGTACTCTCCGACCAGCAGCACCCCGACACACACGGCCAGCAGCAACAGGGCGGTTGTTGCGGCCGACAGGTCCAGACCCAGCAGGTTGTTCAGCAGTCCGGCGGTGGTGAAGCCGATCGCCGCGTTGATGATAAACAGCGGGGCAATGGTAAGCAGCAGGTAGACGTACAGCATCCACTTGCCCAGGCGCAGGTAGCCGTCGATCAGACTCTCGCCGGTGGCGTTGGTATAGCGCGGGGCAGACTCAAAGGCCGGGTATTTGAGCAGATTGGCGATGACGATTGCCCACAGCAGAGCGTAGCCGTAGCTGGCCCCGGCCCGCGTGGACTGGACGAGGTGGGAGACACCGATGGCGGTGCTGGCGAACAGCAGGCCCGGCCCCAGAGTTTTCAGAAAACGGACAAAGCTGGTATCGGCCGGAGTGCGGTCAGCCGGGACTGTCCAGTCGGCGGTGGAGGAGTCGGTCGTACTCATTGAAGCGGGGAGCTTTCCTGAAACGCGATTCGTTTTGCTAGCGTTGACTCGCGTGGAGGATGGTCATTCCAACGACTGCGTCCCCTTCGTAGCGAATAATCACATCGTCTTCCGTCAGTTCGCTGTCTGTGGCCTGACTTGGTTTCTTGAAATTGATGTACAAAACATCGGCCTCCGCATCGTATGAGGACCACAGGGAGCCCTGGGGGGCGCGTTTCACAACCGGGAGAAGTTTGAGGTATTCCTGCACGTCTGCTACGGCCATACTCGTATCCTCTTTTCGAGAGCGCGCACCCTGCGTGTGAAGAAGGCGGTGATCACGAATCCATCATCGCTGAATTCACGATAAACGACAACCAGCCATTTCCCTGATTCCCACTCTCTCAGCGCCAGGAGTTCCCCTCTTTGTCCCAACAGGATGCGGTGCGGCTCCGCGAGAGTCTGAAGAAGGTCTGCCCGGCGCCCTGAAAGCTCTGCGTGTTCCTCGGTGATATGAGCCCAGCGTTCCGCCGTCAGTCTTATCGGAATGCCGTTCTTTGAGGGGATAAGAGACAGCTCTCTTTTCTCCATAGGCGCAGCAGACAAACACGACTCGCTCCGGCGTGTCAAGAACGCCGGAGCGTGCATTGACCCGCCGGGCGGCTTGGGGCATGTGTGTGGAGGGCAGGCCTCTCCATGGATATCGCCGAGATTCTACACGCTATTCCCGACTACCAGGAGTTTTTGTCGCCTGACGAGTTGCACCACAACTCGGTGCAACTGGTTGAGGAATTTCCAGACCTGGCCCGGCTGCGCCGCGTCGGCACGTCTACGGCCGGCCGACCGATTGAACTGCTGACCGTTGGCCACGGCTCGCGGACGGCGCTGCTGTTCGGCGTGCCGCATCCCAACGAGCCGATTGGCACGCTCAGCCTCGATTTTTTGAGCCGCGCGCTGTGCCAGCGCCGCGATATACTCCGGCAGCTCGATACGACCTTCCTGATCGTCAAGGTGATTGACCCGGATGGACTGGCGCTGAACGCCGGTTGGCTGAAAGGCGGCTTCTCGCCGCTGCGCTATGCGCTCAACTATTACCGGCCGACCTCGGCCGAACAGGTCGAGTGGGGCTTTCCGATTGACTATAAGACCCTGCACTTTTCTGCGCCGTCGGCCGAGACCCGAGTCCTGATGCGGCTGATGGAGGACTACCGTCCCGGCTTTTGTTACTCCCTGCATAACGCCAGTTTCTGCGGGGTGTATTTTTACGCCTCGCGGTGTGTGCCGGCCCTGTTCGGGCAGCTGCACCGGCTGGTGGCCGCCCAGGGACTGGAACTTCACCAGGGCGAAGCCGAAGTGCCGTATATCCGGCCCTGGGCTCAGGCCGTGTATCCGTTTTTCAGCGTCCGGGACAGCTACGACTATATGGAGAAAAACCTCGGCGGCGACCCGGCCGCGCATATTCTGACCGGGACCAGTTCGGCCGACTATCTGCAAGAGCGGGTGCCCGACGCCCTGAGCCTGGTGTGTGAGCTGCCGTATTTCACCGACCCGATTCTAGCTGACGGCTCTCCGAGCGGGCGCTCGCGGCGTGAGGCGATGGCCGAGGGCATGCGGCGTACGCAAGAGACCCTGGGGCTGATTGAGACCCATTTCGCGTCCCTGCGGGGAAAAGTTCCGGCCAATCGGCTGTTTCGCTCGGTGGCCGATTATGTGCGACGCACCCCGAAACGGCTGGCCGCCCAGCAGCGTCAGATCCAAGACCCGGCCTACGACCAGGAGGCCACGAAGGCCCAGGCGTTTGACGTGCTGGTGTGCCGCAATCTACATCCCGTCCTGTATCTGGGGCAGGTCTACCGGCTGGCCTCGAACGCGGGCGAGCGGACGCGGGCGGATGACATCCGGGCGCGGCTTGAAGGGCTGATACGGCAGCTTGAGGCCGAGAGCGATATTGTGCTGCTGCCGCTCAAGAAGCTGGTGGCGGTCCAGGTCGGCAGCGGCCTGCTGGCCCTCCAGGCTCAGGCGGCCGAGGCGTCTACTTGGAGAACAGCTGAAACAGGCGCTGGCCGACCAGGCCGATGATCGGCGGAAACAGCAGGCTCGGAATCGCCCGGGCGGCCACAAACGGCCAGCCCAGGAAGGGCACCTCCCAGCTGAACAGGCGGGTCGGCGAGAGCAAAGCCTTGGCCGTAATAAAGGCCAGCAGCGGCCCGACCGCAACGCCCTGCTTGAGGAGGGCGGCGGCAATCGGAAACACCACATACGGGCCGCCCGGCATGAGCAGGCCGAGCAGCCAGGCAATCAGGATGCCGCGAAACCCGGCCTGCTCGCCCATCAGCCTGACGAGCAACTCGCGGGGAACCAGGACATTAAAAAATCCGGCCAGACAAAAGCCGAGCAGCAGCGGCAGCCACACGCCCCGCAACAGCTCAAAGCTGGCCTGCAGGCCCTTGAGCGGCAGGTCGGGGCCTTTGATAAAGGCCCAGCCGACCAGGGCCAGGGTCAGCCCGCCCATGACAAGCACTGCGGAGTCCACGCCGTGTTTTCCTCTTGGCCCGCCAGCTTTCCCACCAGCTTTGCCGCCAGGCTTGCCCGGTGAATCGGACGCCTGGGCGTCTTTTGGCTTGGCACTCATGAACGAGCCGCCAGGCGCCGGCTGTTTTTCATATCGCGGTAGACCAGCTGCGGCTGGTCCTCCACCGGCTCGGCCGCAGCCTGTAGCACGACCTCATGCCGGGGGGAGAGCTTGCACACCGGATCGGTTGCCGCAGGGTCGCCGGTCAGCAGAAAGGCCTGACACCGACAGCCGCCAAAATCCTGCTCCTTATGCGGACAGCTGCGGCACGGCTCCTGCATCCAGTCGTAGCCGCGAAAGGCGTTCAGCCCTGGCGAGTCGTGCCAGATTTCGGCCAGCGGTCGGGTTTTGACGCTCTCAAAGCGCAGCTGCTCAATCGCGTGGGCGGCGTGGCAGGGCAGGACTTCACCGGTCGGCGTGATGCACATATAGCTGCGCGCCCAGCCGCCCGAGCAGGCCTTGGGCGCGTCTTCGTAATAGTCGATTTTGACAAAGGCAATCTCCATCGTGCCGGCGTACTTGTCGCGGGCTTCGTGGGCGATGGCCTCGGCGCGTTCGTAGCGGTCGCGGGGCGGCAGCAGAGCCCGGCGGTTTTCAAACGCCCAGGCGTAGTACTGGGTGTTGGCCAGCTCGATCCGCTGGGCGCCCAGTTCGGCGGCCTGATCGATCAGCTCGGGTACGTGGTCGATGTTCAGACGGTGCAGGACGACGTTGATCGTCAGCGGATAGCCGAGGCGTTTAATCAGCCGGGCGACCTCGAGCTTCTTGTCGTAGGACGTGAGGCCGGCCACCAGATCGGCCGCTTCGCGCTCGGTGTCCTGGAGGCTGAGCTGAACGTGGTCCAGCCCGCAGTCACGAAATTCTGTGAGCTTGGCCTCGCTGAGCAGGGTCCCGCCAGTAATCAGGTTGGTGTACAGGTCGCACGCCCGGGCGTGTCGAATCAGGGCCGGGATATCCTTGCGGACCAGCGGCTCACCGCCCGACAGATGGACCTGGACAACGCCCAGGTCGGCCGCGTCGCTAAAGGTCTGGCACCACTGCTCGGTGCTGAGTTCGTCCTGCATGGCGTGGAACTCGAGCGGGTTGGAACAGTACAGACACCTGAGCGGGCAGCGGTAGCTCAGTTCGGCGACCAGGGTGTAGGGGCGCGGAGCGGGCATCTAGACCTCCAGCAGCCCGCGGCTGCGGATACGGGTCAGCAACTGCCTGACGTTGTCCTCGACCACCTGGCGGTCGGCACCGGGAAACTTGTCCAGCAGGGCGTCGACGATCTGAGCCAGCGTCCGCTCCCCGTCACACAGCTTGAGCACCTCGGCGGCGGTGGCGTTCAGCTTGAGCGCGGCTTCGGGAAACATCAGCATGTGTTGCTGCTCAATCTTGTCCCACCGCAGACGGGCTTTTGCGGCCAGCCGGGGACGCCAGGTTTCTTGCGGCTCAGACATACGCGTGCCTCACGACGGTCTTATTCCCCCCACAGCGGCGGCAGCAGGCCCGGAGAGACATACGCGAAATGGACAGCGTCGAGCAGGCACCACAGGATATGGCACTTGGTTTTGAGGGCCAGGATGGCCTGCTCCTGCTGCTCCCGCGTGTGGCACTCTTGAATCACATACTCGAGGCCGAATTCAACGTCGCGCGGCGCCTGACTCAGGCGAGCCCGAAAATACTCCAGCCCCTGCTGTTCGACCCACGGGTAGTGCTCCTCGAAGGCTGGTAGGCGCCGCGCCATCAGGCTCGGGGCAAACAGTTCGGTCAGCGACGAGGCCACGGCCTCCATCAGCGAGTGGTCTTTGACATAGGTCAGATAGGCGTCAACCGCAAAGCGCACGCCGGGCAGCACATAGCGCAGCGCAACCATGTCTTGGCGCACAAGACCGGCCGCCTCGCCCAGGACCAGCCACTTATGAATCCCGCCGTCGGGGTTGTCGGTGGTGCCGTCGTGGTCGAGAATGCGCTGAATCCAGGCCCGCCGAACCGCCGGGTCTTCGATGCGGGCCATGATCGCCGCGTCTTTTTTGGGAATGATCGTCTGGTAGTAGAAGCGGTTCTCGATCCAGGCCTGCAACTGGCGCCTGGTCAGCCTGCCCTCGTGCATCAGGATATGAAACGGATGCTTGTCGTGGTAGCCGGCCTCGCCCACCGCGCGCAGGCGCTGGACGAATTCTTCCCGGCTCCACATGTGTGTTGCACTCACGGCTTACACCTCAAAGTCCATGCCATCGAAGGCCACCTCCCAGCCGGCCGCTTCAACCGTCCGGCGCTGGTCCGAGTCCTCGATGAGTACGGGGTTGGTATTGTTCAGATGGGTGTAGATCTTCCGCACCTTGTCCAGGGCGGCCAGCCCTGCGAGGCTGCCGTCCGGTCCCGTCATCGGGATGTGGCCCATTGACAGGGAGGTCTTCTGGGCCAGGCCGACGCTGATCATCTCGTCATCGGTCCAGCACGTGCCGTCCAGAAAGAAGGCGTCACAGTTCCGCAGATAGGCCATCACGCTGTCGTCCAGGGCCTTGATGCCCGGCACATAGACCAGCGAGCGGCCGCTGCGACAATCGCTGATTCTGTAGCCGACCGCGGCCTCGCTCCAGTCCGACACCCGGCCCAGCAGATAGGCCGGCGCCCGGCCGGGAACGACAAAGGCTTCATAGACCAGCCCGCTCGGCTGGCCATCGACCCCGATCAGATCGTATGCCGCGCCGTACTCCAGGCCGTGCCAGGTACAGCGGGGCGGGGCGCACACCGTCCGAAACATGGCGTTGGTTTCCAGCAGCCAGGCCTGGACTTGGTGGCTGGCGTACAGGCTCAGCGGCTGTGACTCTCTGAGCGACAGCAGACCGGCGACGTGGTCGATTTCGGCGTTGGTCAACAGGACCGCCGAGATGGGCGTGTGGCGCGGGCTGTGGGCGGGTTCGAGGGCGGAAAAGGCTTGAATCTGCTGGCGGATGTCGGGTCCGGCATTGATGAGCACCCAGTCCTGGCCGTCGGCGCTGACGGCTAGCGAGGCCTGGGTTCTAGCCTGGGCCTTGACCCTGCCGGCCCGAAAGTCATGACAGTTCGGACAGTTGCAATTCCATTGGGGGAAGCCGCCTCCGGCTCCAGAGCCTAGGACGTGGACCCGCACACGCTCTTCCTTTGGGTAGATGCAAAAACGGGCTTCTCCGTCGCCGGGGAAGCCCGTTTTCAGCAAGGCGGACTGCTCGGAGCTACTCCGAGATCAAAATGTACATGCTGACTTCGGCGTCCATCCGAATTTCTTCAAAATCAGGCATCGTCCATTCCACGGCAGAAACCTCCTTCTCAGGCTGATGGGTGCGCAAACCTTAGCCCATGAAGACAGACTTGTCCACAGGCAAGAATCAGGTTGAGCAGTACACTACCTATTCCGATCAAAAAGTCAAGCCGCAGCCGGCAGGCGGCTACGGTCGGTTCGGCATTTCTGCTAGACTGCCGGCCCAGCACCGCCGGACTAAGGACGCTGCACCATGAATATCCAGATTTTTGGTCTCAAAAAATGTGCCGCTACGCGCAAAGCCCAGCGTTTTTTCAAGGAGCGCCGGATTCGCTTTCAGTTTGTCGATCTGGCCGATAAGGGGCTGTCAAAGGGCGAGCTGCGCTCGGTGGCGGCCAGCGTGCCGCTCGACCAACTCCTCAACCGTTCCAGCCGGCGCTTTGTTGAGCGCGGTTTGGCCCACGCCGCGCTTGACCCCGGACGGATTGAGGCCGTGCTGCTCGAAGAGCCCCAGCTGTTCAACACCCCGGTCGTGCGCAACGGCAGGCAGGCGACGGTCGGCTATTGTCCGCAGGTGTGGAAAGGCTGGGAGTGAGAAGACGCCGGATTCCCGGTGAGGACCGGCTTTCAAGCCGACCCTCAGCCCGGTCTCAGGCCAGGGGTTCCGGGGCGTGCGGAATCTCCCGCCACTGCCTGGGGTCGTGGCCGTAGATGATCGTGGCGCCGCTCTTATCCCGCAGGTCTCGCAGCGTGGCCAGCGATTTGTACATTTCGGTTTCGTCAAAGGCAATCGACGGCAGCAGATTCTCGTCCATGTTCTTTTGGGTGTAGCAGGCGTCGGCGGTCAGCACGATGTCGCTGCCCTTGCTGATCCGCACGCGGAGCGATTGGTGGCCCGGCGTGTGGCCGTGGGTGGGAAACAGCACCAGGCTGCCGTCGCCAAAGATATCCAGCTCGCCCTCAATCTCGCGATAGTCCAGCTCGTGGTCGTAGTCCTTGGGATCGAACAGGACTTTTTTGAGCAGTTCCGGGTCTCGGGTGGCGCCCAGCTCTTCTTTTTGGACCAGGATGGTCGAATCGGGGAAGAACTCATTGCCGCCGGCGTGATCGAAGTGAAAATGGGAGTTGATGACGTAGCGGATGTCTTTGGGCGTCAGCTTGAACTTGGCCAGCTGGGCGACGATTTCCTGACCCGGCTGGGTGCGGGGCACAAAGACTTTGGCAATTGAGCCCAGCCGCCCGAGCGGGTCATGAATCGCCTGGCAGTGGATGCCGGTGTCGAACACCACGTTACCCTGGGGATGGGTGATGAGGTAGGACGGGACGGGGATGGTGAACTGTTCGCCCTTGTCCAGGTTTGGAAAAAACAGCTTGCTGTCGAACTCTAAAAATCCGCACGGCATGGAAAAGATCTGGAGCATGCTTCCCTCCTGTGTGGGTACTGACGGCCAGTCATGCCAGGAATAGCGGCTGAGGTCCAGCGCCGGGCCGTTTCCCTTGATCGTGTGTGGAAAAGCCAGTAGGTTGCCCGTCAGCTCTGCAGCAGACCCGGGGGGAAGAGATATGTCGCAAGCCTGTTGGTGGCGGGGGACCGTGGGACTCATCGTCGTGCTGGGGCTGGTCAGTCCGCTCCGCGCAGAAGAAACGTCAGACCGGGAAAACGGCGCGCCGCTCAAGCCGGTCAGCCACGAGCGTCTGCTGACCGGCACGGCCGAGCCGGCCGACTGGCTGATGTATGGCGGCAGCTACGACAACTCGCGTTTCAGTCCGCTCGACGATATCAACCGGGACAATGTCGGCTCGCTCAGCCTCGCCTGGGTGTTTCAGACTGGGGTCCCGTACCAGTTCCAGGCCTCGCCCATTGTTGCCGACGGTATCCTGTACGTGACCGCAGCCTATAACCACCTGTACGCCCTGGACGCCGCAACCGGCGATCCGGTGTGGAGGTACGATCATCCCCTGCCCAGGGATCTACGTATCTGCTGCGGTCCCGGCAACCGCGGGGTGGCGATTGCCGGTGACACGGTGTTCATGGGCACCCTCGACGCCCGTCTGGTCGCGCTGCAGCGTCGGACCGGCGAAGTCATCTGGAACGTGGCGGTTGATGAACACACCGCCGGCTTCAGCGTCACCGCCGCGCCGCTGGTGGTCAGAGATAGCGTCGTGGTCGGCGTTGCCGGCGGGGAGTACGGCATACGCGGCTATGTGGACGCTTATGACGTGAAAACCGGGCAGCGCCAGTGGCGGACGTATACCGTCCCGGCCGAGGGCGAGCCTGGGGCCGAGACCTGGGCCGGCGACTCGTGGAAGCACGGCGGCGGGCCGACCTGGGTGACCGGAGCCTACGATGCCGAGCAGGACCTGGTGTACTGGGGCGTCGGCAATCCGGCGCCCGACTGGAACGGCGACGGGCGTGAGGGCGACAACCTGTACACCAGTTCGGTCCTGGCCCTGGACCCGGAGACCGGCCAGATCAAATGGCACTTCCAGTTTACCCCCCACGACATCTGGGATTACGACGGCAATACCGGCCTGCTGCTGGTTGATGTCCAGCGCAGCGGCAAGACGGTCAAAGCCCTGGCCCAGCCCAACCGTAACGGCTACCTGTACGTCCTGGACCGCGCCACCGGCGAGTATCTGCACGGCTCCCAGTATGTCGAGCGCCTGAACTGGGCCAAAGGGCTGGACGAAACGGGCCGACCCATCGTCAACCCTGAATTTGTGCCCACCCAAGACGGCGGCAAGCTCATCTGTCCGGGCGCGCCGGGCGGCCAGAACGGTTCGTACACCGCCGCTTACAGCCCGTCGGCCAAGCTCTTGTTCGTGCCGGTCATCGAGAGCTGCATGGAGATGCTGAAGGCCAAGGCGACGTTTATTCGTGGCATTCCCTACTGGGGCGGCGGACCGGGCAAGACCCAGGGCGACGACGGTTCGTCCTACGGCCACCTGGCGGCGATTGATCCCACCGGCGGGGAAACCAAATGGCGCTATATTGACGACTATCCGCTGATGGGCGGCACTCTGGCTACGGCCGGCGGTCTGGTCTTCACCGGCAACCAGTCCGGCTACGCCATGGCCTTTGATGATCGCAGCGGCGAGGTGTTGTGGAAATTCCAAACCGGCTCGACCGTGCGTGGTCAGCCGATTACCTACAAGGTCGGCGGCCGCCAGTATGTCGCCGTGCCCAGCGGGGCCGGCGGACTGGTCGTCACCTTTGTTGGCGAGAATGCCGCCATCAACAAGGGCAGCGCCCTGGCCGTGTTTGCCCTGCCCGAATGAGGAGGAACAATGCAATCCGTGTCCCGAATCCTGTTCGCCGTGTGTGTGGTGCTGCTGGCTATGCAGGCTGCTGACGAAGCCCGCAGCGAGGCCGATTCCGCGCTCAAGCCGGTCACCCCGCAGCGACTGCTGAGCGGCACGGCCGAGTCGCGCGACTGGCTGATGTATGGCGGCAACTACGACAACACCCGTTTCAGTCCGCTGACCGATATCGACCGCAGCAACGTCAAAAAACTCAGCCCGGCCTGGGTCTTCCAGACCGGGATTCCCTACCAGTTTCAGGCCGCGCCGATTGTGGCCGACGGGATGATGTATGTCTCGGCCGCCTACAACCACGTGTACGCGCTCGACGCCAGGACGGGCGAGCTGGTGTGGAAATACGATCACGACATGCCGAGCGATGCCCGCATCTGCTGCGGGCCGGGCAACCGTGGCGTGGCCATTGCCGACAATACCCTGTACATGGGCACCCTGGACGCCCGCCTGGTCGCCCTGGACCGCCGGACGGGCGAGGTCGTGTGGAATGTCGAGATCGAAAAATATCACCGGGGCTTCAGCGGGACGGGCGCGCCGCTGGTGGTCAAAGACTTGGTAGTGGTCGGCATCGCCGGCGGTGACTATGGCGTGCGGGGGTTTCTGGACGCCTATGACGCCAAGACCGGCGAGCGGCGCTGGCGACGCTACACGATTCCGGGTGAGGGAGAGCCGGGTAACGACACCTGGGCCGGCGACTCGTGGAAGAGCGGCGGCGGGGCGACCTGGGTCACCGGTTCCTACGACCCGGACCAGGATCTCCTGTACTGGGCGGCCGGCAACCCCGGCCCCGACTGGAACGGCGACGTGCGCGAGGGCGACAACCTGTATTCCAGCTCGGTGCTGGCCCTGAGTCCTGAAACCGGCCAGATCCAATGGCACTTTCAGTTCACCCCCCACGATATCTGGGACTACGACGGCAATACCGGCCTGCTGCTGGTCGATGTGCAGCGCAGCGGCAAGACGGTCAAGGCAATCGTGCAGCCCAACCGCAACGGCTATTTGTACGTGCTCGACCGGGCGACCGGGGACTATCTGCACGCCACCAAGTATGTCGAGCAGCTGAACTGGGCCAAGGGGTTGGACGAGGCCGGCCGGCCGATTGTCGATCCCCGCTATGTCCCGACCCCGGAGCCGCAGGAGATGATCTGTCCGGGTGCGGCCGGCGGTCAGAACGGTTCGGTGACCGCCGCCTACAGCCCGCTGACGGGCCTGCTGTATGTGCCGGTTATTGAGAGCTGTATGGAGATGCGTAAAGCGGCCGCGATCTTTGTGCAGGGCATTCCCTACTGGGGCGGCGGCCCGGGCACCACCCAGGGCGACGAGGGCTCGTCCTACGGTCACCTGTCGGCAATCGATCCCTCGACCGGTGCGATCACATGGCAGTACAAGGACGACTATCCCCTGGTCGGCGGCACCCTGGCCACGGCCGGCGGCCTGGTGTTCACCGGCAACCAGGCCGGCTATGCCCTGGCCTTTGACGCCGAGACGGGCGCGCTGCTGTGGCGCTTCCAGACCGGCTCGGGGGTGCGCGGACAGCCGGTGACCTACAAGCTCGACGGCCGGCAGTATGTGGCCGTGCCGAGCGGCGGCGGGGGGTTGGCCACGACCCTGCTGGGCAAGCCGGACAAGGTCAATCAGGGCAGCGCGCTCGTGGTGTTTGCCCTGCCGGAGTCCTAGTAATCCGAATGCGTAGTTAAAGGCGACCTTCGAGAAAACGGCGCGCCGCTCATTACAGCGCGTGACATTGAGACGCAGGTGATGAGAGAGCAGGGGGCAAAGGCGGAGCGGCTGGTCGCATCCCAGGCTGCCCGGTCCGCCTGTGCAGCCCGAGCAGAAGAGGAGCCGATATCACAGGCGCTCACCTGCAAAACGCCTTCCTTGAGGGAGCCGACCTAGCACGGATAAAGGGAATCCGGTGTCCTGATCCTATGCAAACCGACGCTGGGACGCCAGACAGGACTGAGTTGATGAGTCTGTAGGGGCGACGTATGCGTCGCCCCTATTGTTCAGACCCAAGCGTCGTCAATCTTTGGCCAGGAGCGACATACCCAGAGGGCAGCCGCTCCTGTAGGCTCTCTTCCTTTTCTGTTCTGGCGTAGGTCGCGCCAGTAAGCACTATCGCAAACGTAGATTTTTACATGGACACCTTTGCTTGTTCGTCATGGCTGGATAATTTTCAACAAAACCGTTGACAACGGTTTTGTTGAAACATAGGATGCAACAAAACCGTTGAGTGGTGAGAGTGTCCATGAAATCAGCGACTGGCCGCTGGGTTAGCGGCGACGACTTTTTTGATCGTGAGCGCGAGTTGCAGCTACTGGCAACGCGGCTCCGAGACCACAATCATGTATTGCTGACCGGGCAGCGCCGCATGGGAAAGACCAGTGTTGTCCAAGAGTTGGGACGCCGGCTTGAGGCTCAGGGATGGATTTTTCTCTCCACCGATGTCGAGGGCGCCCCCCGTGAGGAGGACGTCATTGCGGACATCGCACAGGCCGCGCATCCCGTTCGCCCGATTGCGTCACGCTTAGCCGCCGCAATGGGGCGCCGGTTCAGGGATAACGTCGAGGAGGTCGGCGCGTATGATTTTCGCGTGAAGATCCGCGCCGAGCTGGACGCCGGAAGCTGGCGGCGTTACGGGGAACAACTGCTGCGCGATTGTGCCACGCAGGACAAGCCGGTGCTCCTCGCCATTGATGAGTTGCCGATCTTCCTGAAGCGAATGCTTGGCAGCGACGACGGCGCCCGACGGGTTGACGAGTTCCTGAGCTGGTTGCGCGGGGTGGTGCAAAGTCTTGGGGACGGCTCTTTGGTCCTCATCATATCCGGCAGCATCGGTCTTGAACCTCTCGTCAAGCGGCTCGGCATCCCCGACCGCATCAACCATCTCTCTCCCTTCCGTCTGGGGCCATGGGACCGTAACACGAGCAGCGCATGTTTCGATCAGCTCGCGGCGAGTTACCGATTACGGGTCGAGGAAGGGGTGGCAAACGCGGTGTACAATGCACTTGGTGTTGGGATTCCCCACCAAGTGCAATCCTTCTTCGTTCGGTTGCGCGACCACGCCCTCATGCAGGGCCGGGAGCGAGTGACAATAGAGGATGTCGAGAAGGTCTATCGCACAGAACTCCTCGGACCATCAGGCCAGAACGACCTTATGCACTACGAGACTCGTCTCCAAGAGGGATTGGAAGAGGAGAGTTATCCCATTGCGATGCAGATACTCGCTGAGGCAGCCACCCAGGGCGTGTTCACGCCGGGTGCCCGGCGCTGCTTAGAACAGCTGTACTCGGCCGTGGTCGACGATGCCGCCAGGCGCGTTACGGACGCGCTCGACGTTCTGGTGCATGACGGCTACCTGGAAGACGATGCTGATGGTTTTCGTTTCGCCTCGCGCCTGCTGAAGGATTGGTGGGCGGCGCGCTTCCGCGACCATCACACTCCTCTTGAAAGCCGCCAGGCTGACGACAAATAGTGAGGAGACGTGCAATGGACGCTTTCCGAAAACTACCGATCCGCAAGTTGAATCCAGGGCTGCTCCAATCCGATAAAGAGGTGAGAGAGCAGTTCGTGGTCAGGAAACACGAATTCGCCATCGTGCTTGAGGTCCTGCGCGAGAACATTGGGGCGTCATCGTGCCAGCACGTTCTGGTGGTCGCCCCACGCGGTCGTGGAAAGACGATGCTGCTGGCACGTGTTGCAGCAGAGCTACATACTGATGCTGTCCTCTCCGAGCGGCTGTTGCCGGTCCGGTTCATGGAAGAGAGCCAGGAGGTCTTCAATCTGGCCGACTTCTGGCTCGAAACGCTATTCCACCTCGCCAGAGAGAGTGCAGAACACAATCCTGAGCTTGCGCGAGAGTTGCGAGAGACACACGCTGACCTGATCGGTCGCTGGAATGAGGAAACACTCGGGGAGCGCGCGCTCGCCGCTGTGCTGCGAGCTGCGAACCGGCTGGGCAAACAGCTCGTGCTGATGGTTGAGAACTTGCAGGCGCTGTGCGACACCGTGGACGACGATTTTGGCTGGAAGCTGCGCGAGGTTCTACAGTCGGAACCCCAGATTATGCTGCTCACGACTGCCACAAGTCGTTTCAAGAAGCTGGACGATGCACAGCAGCCGTTCTTTGAGCTGTTTCGCACCGTTGATCTGGAATCATTGTCTACGGAAGAGTGCCGAGAGCTGTGGCAGGTAATCAGCGGCGACGCAGTGAGCAAACGCGAGATGAGGCCGCTGGAGATCCTGACCGGGGGAAGCCCCCGCCTCCTGGTCATCATTGCCGGGTTTGGCCAGCACCGGTCGTTGCTCCAGTTGATGGAAGAGCTGGTGACGTTGATTGACGAACACACCGAGTATTTTCGGAATAATATGGAAGTCTTACCAAAGACCGAACGGCGCGTGTATATCGCGGTGGTCGACCTCTGGCAACCGTCAACCACCGGCCAGATAGCGGCACGGGCGCGCCTGGACGTTCGTACCGCATCGACCATGCTCGGCCGACTCGCCGACCGAGGTGCGGTTATCTGGAAGGGAAGCGGTAAGAAACGCCAATACGTCGCTGCGGAACGTCTTTACAGTATTTACTACAAGCTCCGGCGCGAACGTGACGAGGCGGCTGTTGTGCAAAACCTGATCCGCTTCATGGTGGCGTTCTACAGCGAAGCCGAACTGGCTGAAATGTCCGGCGAGTTCATCGCGGAGGCGGCACAGTCGCAGGCCATTCGCGAGGGGATTGAGCGAGCAGTTGCCGAACTGCCGGAACTCGACCGCATTTTCTCTGGCATGAGACGACCAGTGATGGATGAGCCACAACCCGCCAAGGCTGAACTCTCCATGATATCGGAGGAACCTACACTCTCCGGTTCGCTGACTGTGACAGACACTCGGTCGGCCGAACGGCTCTTGCAAGTGCTCCTAACAGCGTTCAACGAGGAGGCATTTGAGAAGGTTATTGAGATCGCAGACCAGGCATTCACTGCTTGGAGTACAGAATTATCTCACGGACCAGAGTCATTGATTGCTCGGGCATTTCTCATAGAAGCGATGGCGTACCAAAAACTGGGCGATTCCCAGACAGCGATAGCGGCCTATGACGAAGCAATTGTCCGCTTTGGGGCCAGTGAGACCCCGGAGGTCCAGGTGTCGGTGGGGTGGGCGCTGAGCAGCAAAGGCGAGATCCACCGCGAGCGTGGAGAGTTTGCGGAGGCGATAGCGGCCTATGACGAACTGGTCACCCGCTTTGGGGCTAGCGACACCCCACAACTTCAGGTGCGAGTGGCGTGGACATTGTACGACAAGGGTCGTACGCACCGCGAGTGTGGAGAGTTTGCGGGGGCGATAGCGACCTACGATGAACTGATCACCCGTTTTGGGACCAGTGACACCTTACAACTTCAGGGGTTGGTAGCGTGGGCACTGTGTGACAAGGGTGGTGCGCACCGCGAGTGTGGAGAGTTTGCGGGGGCGATAGCGACCTACGACGAACTGATCACCCGTTTTGGGACCAGTGACACCCCAGAATTTCAGGAGCCGATAGCGTGGGCACTGTACGGCAAGGGCGAGATTCACCGCGAGTGTGGAGAATTTGCGGCGGCGGTAGCGGTTTATGACGAACTCCTCACTCACTTTGGGACCAGTGACACCCCAGCGATCCAACTGCCGGTAGCCTTGGCGTTGTGTGGTAAGGGCTGGGGACAAACCGGGTGTGGCCACGTGGAAGAAGCTCTGCATACCTGTGAAGAACTCGAACGAAGACTCGCCACCTCGACTGGCATCGAGAAAGCTGTGTTTGAGTGGCAGGTAAGGTGTATACGGACGAAGGCGTTGCTGGTCCAAAAAAATTCACGGGCGGCTATGGAGGCGTTTCGCTCTGCGTATGCTGTGTTCGCACCCGACAACAGAATGATGCTGGGCGGGATGATTCGCTTCGTGCCCGATTTGATCGCAACCGGCGCTTCGGTGTCTGACCTTATCGAGATTCTGTCGAGCGACAAGGCCAAATCCAATGCGTTAGAACCCCTCAACGTTGCCCTCCGCGAGTATCATACCGGTGAAGAAGTTCGTGCGCCTGAGGAGGTCCGGGAGGTCGCGGCGGATATCATTGAGCAAATCGAGCAGCGAATCGAGGCAAGAGCATCGAAGGAAGGTTCTTCGGTTGCCTGACCCTCATACGGCGCTGAGTGTCGCCCACGGCTGATGGGCCAGCCGGCGCAGGACAAAGCCGGTTTCTTCCGGCAGGTTGGCGTACCAGATCGGCAGATAGTGGCACCAGAACAGATACGTCTGACTAACACTCGGTCCCTGCGATCACCGCTTTGTCCCAATTCGGCGTCCCGTCCTCCAGTAGCTCTGGCAGCCCGTCCCGTAGCAGTTTGACGACCGACCGGCGCGCTATCTCAAATCCCTTGCTGAACGCATCATTCTTTGCTGTGGCGGACGGCCGCTTGCCTCCGTGCATGATCGCTGCCCGCACTTTGGAGAACTCCTCAACATCCTGGAGCACCCGTACACGGGCTTCCGTGCCGGTTTCGAGGAAACAGGCCGCCCGCGTCTTCAGCTTGAACGTTGTTGCGTCCTCTCCGGGTTTGTACAACCGCTCCAGGGCAAGCGCCACGTCCAGAATCCTGTCGTCGGTCCCGAGCCGGCCGCTTCGCGTCAGTGCCTCCACAAGCCGGGCGATAATCGGCGCACAGTACCGATACTGGGCGCTTGTCCGGGCCTCGAAGGCGTGTCTGGCCTCGGCGAGCGCGTCTTCGCGCAGCTCGGTTGAGCCAGCAGACGGGTCGAATGGTCGGGCAGCCCGGCCCCAATCGTAACTGCCGTGATAATACGGCAATCCCAGGAGATGCGAGGCCCGGCGATGGGTGCAGTACGGGATCCTCACCAGGGACATGACTGGGGCGGCGTGGAAGAGCGCCAGCAGTTCGACAAACGCCTCCGCGTCTGTGAGAAACGAGCCGCCCCAATCCAAGTCGGGGTCGGCAGCATCCCCCCGTTTGCGGAACTCAGGCTGCCAGCGAAAGGACTGCACCAGCGCCCCGACGGCTCGCTGGAGGTTGTGGTGGATGACCGCCGGCGCGACAGTCTGCAACATGTCCTCGTTCGCGAACGCGCTCAGCTGCTTGAAAGGCAGGAGCATCATGTCGTCCGCGAGCGGCACTTCCTCGCTCACGCGCAGACCGTAGAAGAGCGTGACGTGGTAGCCCACCAGGAGATCGTGGGAATCAGGCCTCCGCCCCAGGTTCCCTTCGGGCTCCAGCAAGCCGTGCAATTCGGCAGCCGCTACCCTGAAGCCGTCCTGACGCACCTCCGTCCCACGCACCATCAGCCCACTCATGATGCTCAACAGGCTCTCAGCGCTGCCGTGGTTCAGGATCCAGATCGAGAACTCCCCTCGGCCGTCGGCAGGAGCCACAAGGCCCGCCCAGGCGGGGTGCGCCGCGAGTATGCGCTGGACCTCAGCCAATGCGGCGCGGAGGGGAGCGTACCGGTCGGCGAAGGACCGTCCCGCTCTGGAAGCATGCCCATAGAGGGTCCGCAGGTCGGCGGCAGGATCGTCGAACGCACTTCGCCGGAACAGCTTGCTTTCGCTACGGACACGTTGCTGGCGCTGCTGGTCGAGTTCGTCCGGGTAATGCTTCTGCGTCTCGGCCAGCTCGGCGAGAGCCCCCGCCAGTCGCCCAATCCAATCCTCGGCCGTGAATGCACCGGTGGTCATATATGTTTCCTGCTGCGGTCTCACCGCCCACGGGAACGGCATGTTGCACCTCGGCGGCCGGATGCTCGTCGGTGAGTGCAACGTCTTTGTCTTGCATCGCCTTGAGTCGTGGCTAATCCGTTTTAGACGTTCTTGTGGCCACGCTCCCTTCCTATTGCCCCGCCGCCGGTCGCGGCTCGTAGCGCTCGACCTTGATTTCAGCCTCACGCGCTCGCGCCTGCGCAATATCGTAGGCAGCCTGCAAGCGTATCCAGGTCTCCGTCGTGGAGCCGAAAGCTTTCGCCAGCCGAACCGCCATGTCGGTGGACATGCGGGCGCGGCAATTCACCAAGTTCGAAAGTGCCTGGCGGCTGACGCCGAGCACCTTCGCGCCTTCGGTGACGTTCAGGCCGAGCGGTTCCAGACAGGACACCCGGACAATTCTGCCGGGGTGCGGCGGATTTTTCATCGGCACGACAGCCCTCCTTTCAGTTAGTGGTAGTCTACCAACTCCACATCGTAAACATCTTCGCCCTCGAAGCGGAAGATGATGCGCCAGTTTGCCTTCACCGTCACCGACCAATACCCCTTCAATCTGCCCTTGAGAGCGTGCAGCCGATAGTGGGGAAGACGCATCGCTTTGGGGGAGCTAGCCACATCGAGTTGGGCGAGCATCGCTTCCACCCGGTCTTGCAGGTCGGGTCGGATAAGGCTGCGGTCACCACGTTCATAGAGGCGCTTGAGTCCACGATGTTGAAAACTCCGTATCACGGACAAGATGTAACGTGTCTATCGACACTTGTCAATAAGAGGAGTGAGTGATAAACGCTGTTATGCCTCTGACCCTCTCCCAAGCTTGACAGATCGGTCCTTATCGGACGTAGCGTCCAGACGGCTGCTATTCGGTTCGTAGGGCGAACGCCTAGGAAGAGGTGCCCTCGGCGGTCCGGCCACCCGTGTGTCTTCCTGTTGTCGATTGTCCTGTGGATGGCCTGTGAACTTTACGCGAGAGGAATGGCTTTGCGGGAGGTGTGAATAAGTGGCTGACTTAATCCACAGGGGGTGTGAATAGATTCTCTTTGCATATCAATAAATTAAGTGATCTATCCACAATTCACTCACATCCCTACTATTTATAATCGTATATAATCTGTTAAAGAAGTGAGGTAGGAGAGCGCCGGACATACTCTCTGCTCAAAGTCGGTGGCAATGACTTCGAGGTCGAGCTGTAACGGAGGGCGATGTGATGGACTCGATACTTGATCGCTACAATCTGCAAGCACGGGTGTTCCCAGTTTACATAACGATCGCACCGGTCATTCTCGCTCTTGCGGCTGTTTTGCCGGAAGGTCTTAACCTGCCGCTGGGCGCTGCCGCCGCCATCTGTTTCGTACCTCTCGCGTTCCTTTGTGCTCAAGTTGGCGCAGATTATGGCAAGCGCCTTGAGAAACCTCTCTGGACGAAGTGGGGCGGTCCGCCTACGACCCGTTTTTTGCGGCACTCGAACTCTGAGTTCAACGCGGTCACTCGGGAGCGGTTGCATGGGAAACTTCGTAGCCTCGGTCTCAACGTTCCATCCGCAGACTGTCAGCAGCGCGGCCCGCAAACAGCAGATGCTTACTGGGAAGCCTGCACCGAGGAACTCATCAAGAGAACTCGAAACCACAAGCGATTCCCTCGTGTTTTCCAAGGACTCACAGAATACGGCTTTCGGCGAAACCTGCTTGGTCTAAAGCCCTTCGGCTTGCCCCTGTGCATTGTGGCTTTGCTCATATGTCTGTGGAAAGTTTATGATGGTTGGGATAGCCAGGAGTCGGTCGCCGTTGCCGTCAGTGCGGCGCTTCTTTGCTCTTCATTGTTTGTTGTCTGGATCGTCTGGGTAGGGGAAAATACTGTGGCTATCTCTGATAATCGCTACGCTCGCTTCCTTCTAGAAGCCGCGCAAGAAATGGAGTAACCGTTGGCTACGATTCACTTCCTGATGTTAGGGATGGCGACTGCTCCGTGATCGAGCACAATTCTAGACGCATAACTGTGCTTGATGTCTGCAACGCGAAGACCCCTGAGCCGGTGACGGAAGCAGCGTCGGCCATACTTGCAAAAGGAGAACGCGGGGTCACAGGGAACTTTCAGCAGAAGAAATATCCAGTAAATCCAGTCGCCTATATGCGCGAGCACAATATCAGCAATATTTTTCGCTACATCCAGACCCATCCCGACATGGACCACATGGGAGGGATCGCGGCCCTGTTCGAAGCTTTCAGGCCCTCGAACTTTTGGGATACTGACAACACGAAGGAGCTAGCTAGTTCATCCTGGGCGGGATCTCCCTACTCCGAGGAAGACTGGAAGTTCTACAAATCCCTTAGAGATACGAATCCGCAGAACGATCCCAAGCGACTGACCTTGCTGTCGGGCTCCCGCGGACAGTTTTACAACAAGGGGGAGGATGGTTCTGGCGGAGGGGATGGGTTGTCTATCCTGGCTCCAACGCAGGAGCTTGTGGACGCGGCAAACGAGGCTGACGACGAGTACAACGATTGCTCTTACGTACTCTTGTACCGCACGGAAGGGAACCGGATCGTTTTTGGCGGTGACTCTCACGATAAGACGTGGGAGCACGTTCTCACGAAGCATGACAGTGATGTCGATGATATCGACTTACTTATCGCTCCGCATCACGGCCGTGCGTCTGGACGCTCTTACGAATTCCTCGATGTGCTGAAGCCGACCCTCACCTTCTTTGGCAATGCTCGTTCGGAGCACTTAGCCTACGACGCTTGGCACAGACGGGGGCTCTCCATTGTCACCAACAACCAGGCAAACTGCATGGTTGTGGACGTTGAAAAGTCAGTCATGAGCCTCTACGTGACCCATGAGAACTTCGCCAGACGGCTCAACCCAGAAACATTCTATAATGGCGCGGTCAGAGCATGGTATGCCGGTCGAATCACTTGAGGATATCATCATATGAGATTCGAGATTCTAAACGTTGAGCATGGATTCGCGGCCTACGCCTCAGCTAGCGATGGCAGTGTTTTTCTCTTTGATTGTGGCCATTCCCCAACCTGCCGGCCGTCGGAATATCTAAGTGCACGAGGCATCCGAACAATCCGGCGTCTCTTCATTACTAGAAGCTATCTCATAAATACTTTTTGGCAAGGATGAGAAAGGCGGCAAGTTTGAGAAAGGCCAGGAAATTGGCCGCAGAACGTTCATACCGCGTGACCAGCTTGCGGTAGTTTTGCAGCCACGCGAACAGCCGCTCTATTTTCCAGCGTCGCTTATACCGACGCAACTTGCGCCCGTCCTGGGACCGCGGCTTGGTGCGATTCTTGCGGTGCGGGGCAATCAGCTCGACGCCCAGCGTCCGGCACGTCTCATCCAGCGGATCGCTGTCATAGGCTTTGTCGCCAATGAGGTTGCGCGGCGTGCCGGTGGTGAGGCGCCCCGTGATCAAGCGGCGGACGAAGGTCGTCTCATGCGGCGTAGCACTTGCTGTGGATAGGGCGACAGGAAGACCAGCGCGGTCTGCAATCGCCATGACCTTGCAGCCCTTGCCCCGCTTGGTCTTGCCGACTCCGGCCCCCCCTTTTTGGCTGCGCTGAAACTGCCGTCCACAAAGCACTCGTCCAGATTGATCCGGCCGCGCTGCTCCAAATCCCGGGCCAGTGCCGCAAGCAGCCGATCCATGACGCCCGCCCGTTGCCACTGCTGGAAGCGGCGATGGCAGGTCTGATAGGGCGGATAGCGCCTCGGGAGTTCGGCCCATTGGGCGCCGGTGCGCAGAATCCACAGGATGCCGTTTAACACGGCGCGCGCATCGCGCCAGGGCCGCCCCCGGCCATCGGCTCGCTTGGGCGGTTTCGGGAGCACCGGCTCAATGAAGGTCCACTGCGCGTCGGTGAGGTCTTGTGCCACGGTCCTCTCCTCTCCTTCTAAGCTAACCAGGACACACTATTACACCTCTCGCTGATTTATGAGATAGCTTCTAACTACGATGAGGACCACATCAGTGACTTGCCGAGCATAAGACAAAATCTGTCGGTTGAGATACTCACACGAAATCCGAGCCTCACGTCCACGCAGATTCGTGGCCTGAAGACACCTCCAGTCAGCGTAGCGATGACTTGGCTTCTGGATATGATCGACAGGTACGGGGCCGGAGTTTCCAGCGAAAAACTTGAGCCGCCGGGTCTCCGAGTCCAGACCTTCTACAACAGCTATCCAACGTTCACAGATACCAATAACTTGAGTGTCCTCACATTTCTTAGTGTTGGCTCTGTCTCCTTCGTGCTACCTGGTGACCTCGAACGCGCCGGCTGGCTTGCGTTACTCGATAATTCACGAGTCCGTCAGTTGTTGGCCCGTGCTGATGTGTTTGTTGCGTCGCATCACGGCCGTGAGAACGGCTATTGCCGTGAGGTCTTCGACTACTGTCGGCCATCGCTGGTAGTCATGTCCGATGGCCCGGTGGAATATGACACCCAAAGAATGGCGAGCACTTATGCACGGCACGCTACAGGCGAGTGGTTCAACACCGACAGTGGTAAAGAATGGAGGAAGGTTGTTACGACCCGGAAAGACGGGCACATCTGGTGGCAGTTATAAGCTCGACTTCACCGAAACCATCGTCAAGCAGGAACCCGTCATAGACAAGAGCGGATGACGGTGCAGGCAGTCGCGCGGCGGTCGACCAGGGTGCCGACTGCGGTCCGGCTCACCTCCTGGCCTTTTGCTGCAACGGCCCGCAGCAGGCAGGAGCGGTTTTAGGAGTTCTCTGTCTCAGCCGGGACAAAGGATTGCACGAAGCGCAGAAAGGCCAGGGCATAGCTGCTGAAAAAGCCGGCCAGCAGGCACAGCTCCAGGACGCCCAGGGGCAGGCCGTGGGGCTGCCACACGGACGGCACAACGAGCACATAACGCTCCAGCCACATGCCCAGACCGATGACCAAGCCCAGGCCGGCCAGGGCTGCTGGCCGCCGCTTGAGGTTATGGCTGAGCAGGAGCGGAAACGGAATCAGGAAGTTCAGGGCCAGCACGACCGCACTGAGTGTCGCCCACGGCTGGTGGGCCAGCCGACGCAGGAGGAAGCCGGTTTCTTCCGGCAGGTTGGCGTACCAGATCGGCAGATAGTGGCACCAGAACAGATACGTCCACAGGATGCAAAAGCCAAAAATCAGCTTGCCCAGGTCGTGCGACTGGGCGGCCGTGGGCAGCGCCTGAAGGCCGAGCTTGTGGGTCGCCACCGCGCCGACCATGAGGGCAGCCAGGCCGACATACAGATTGCCGACGCAAAAGAACGCGCCGAACAGGGTGCTGATCCAGTGCGGGTCGAGCGACATCACCAGATCGAAGCCGATCAGGCTGAACAGCACCGCGTACAGGATGAGCAAGACGGGTGACAGCAGCCCCAGGACCCGCTGGCTGTGGGCCTGCTCGGTTGCGGCGTCGCACCAGTCGCGGCCCAGGCTAGTGTGGACGGTCGTGGACCAGCGGCCGCTCGGTGCGGGCAGCCGCTCGGCCCGGGGACGCAGCGCGTAGTACACAAAGGTCAGGCTCAGCGTGTACAGCACGGCCAGGGCGCAGAAATCGCGGAACAGCACAAAACCCAGACTCAGCCACGGTTGTTTGGCTTTGATCGGCTCGTCCAGCCACGGGAACAGGTAGGCCGCACCACACATCAAGACCACAAACAGGCCAAAGGAAATCGGCAGCCAGGCGGCCGTGGCCTCGGCCAGGCGGCGCAGCGGGCCGGCCCACTCGGCCTTGACCAGATGCAGGATGGCGGCAAAGGTCACGCCGCTCAGCGACACGCCCGACCAGAACAACCAGTTGACCAGATACGCCTGCCAGACGCGCTGGGGGCTCAGCCACAGGCCCAACCCAAAGGCCAGGACACCCAGGCCGACGCACCACCGCAACAGTCCGACCAGCCGGGCCGGCAGAAGAGGGGGAGCGAGGGCAGGGGAGGCCAGGCTATTCATTGCTGCTCATTGGTCTTGCAGGTGACGCAGGTAATTCACAATATCCCAGCGCTCAGCAACCGACAGGGCGTGGCCATAGCTGGGCATGATGATGCCGCCGCTGCGGATCGTCGCATACATATAGCCGTCTCTCTGGCCTTTGATGCGTGTGGTGTGGAGGTCTGAGGACGGAATGCCCTTGCCCACGACCGGACCGTCGCCCCGACCCTGGGAACCGTGGCAGGCCGTGCAGTAGACCTCAAACAGGGCTTTGCCGCTGGCCAGGGACTCGGCCGAGGCCGGATTCGGGTTGCTGAGGCGCAGCCCGGCTCTGATCCGCGCCGACATGCGCGCCGACAGGGGCGGCTCAGCCCCGGTTGTTGGCACGCTGTGAGCGGGCGGAGGCTTGGGGGCGGTGCCGACCGCGAGTTCGGGCTGGCCGTACATGTCGGTGTTCCACGGCAGGCTGTAACCGCGCTCGGCGATCAGGACCGCCAGCCCTGCGACCAGCAGGCATACCAGCCCCGGTTTCCGCCGGGGTTCACACACCTTGTGCATACACGTCCTGAGCGCCGCTCGAAGCCAGGCTGTCCCTGACCGCCTCCAGTTGGGTGTCCGTACAGGCCACAAACACCCCAAAGCGGTCTTCTGAAAAACGTGGATCGTGGCTGATTTCGACCGACCGGGCGGGCAGGCGGGCGTATACCAACAGGCCGACCAGGGTCGCCAGGGCGCCGAACAGGATGGTCATCTCAAAGCCGATGATGGCAAAAGACGGCAGTCCCAGGATCGGTTTGCCGCCCGTTTGCAGCGGCCAGTCCAGAGCCGTGTAGATCGGCAGGCCAAAGCCGATGCACACCCCCAGCAGCCCGCCGGCCAGCGTGAAATAGCGGATCGGGCTGGGAGAGGTGTCAAACGCGCGCTGGATTTCGGGCACGGGAAACGGTGATACCACGCTGAGCCGGGTGTAGCCGCGCTGGCGGAGCTGGCTGACGGCCGCCAGCAGGCTGTCGAGCCGAGAAAAAATACCCACCGCGCCAGTGCCGCGTCCGCTCAGCACAGGCGTGGTCGGCGCCGCGTCCGGGTCGGCCGGGGGTGGCTCGGCGGCCGCCGGCAGGTGCTCTTTGACCTCGGCCAGGGAGACCAGCGGCAGAAACTTGATGAACAGCAGGAACCACAGGAAAAACCAGGCAAAGCTGCCGGCGGTGATGCCGACCTCGACCCACGACGGCTGGTACACGCCCCAGGTCGAGGGATTAAACTCGTGGGCCAGAGACGAGACAATAATGACGAAGCGCTCCAGCCACATGCCGACGTTGATCAGCAGCGAGATGCCGAACAGCCACACGGTATGGGTCCGAATCGCGCGCAGCCACAGCAGCATCGGCACCACGCAGTTGCACACGACCATCAGCCAGAACAGGTGGCCGTAATCGCCAAACGCCCGGTACCAGAAGATCTCGCGCTCAAACGGATTGCCGCTGTACCAGGCAATGAACACCTCGCTGATATACGAGTAGCTGAGGATCAGCGAGGTGAGGATGATCATCTTGCCCAGATTGTCGAAATGGGTGGGGGTGATGTAGGCGTGCAGGCCGAAGATGCGCCGCAGCGGAATCAGCAGCGTCAGGACCATGGCCAGTCCCGAGAAAATCGCCCCGGCCACAAAGTAGGGGGCGAAAATCGTGCTGTGCCAGCCCGGCACCAGGGCCATGGCAAAGTCCCAGGACACCACGCTGTGGACCGAGACGACGAGCGGCGTGGCCAGGGCGGCGAAAAACCCGTAGGCGCTGAGGTAGTGCAGCCACTGACGGTTGGTGCCCTGCCAGCCCAGGCACAGCAGGCCGTAGACCCTGCGGCGCAGGCCGCGCGCCCGGTCCCGGATGGCGGCCAGGTCGGGCATCAGGCCGATGTACCAGAACATGGCGCTGACCGCGAAGTAGGTGCTGATGGCAAACGCGTCCCAGACCAGCGGCGACTGGAAGTTGACCCACAGCTGGCGCTGGTTCGGATACGGCAGCAGCCAGTAGAAGTTCCACGCCCGGCCCAGGTGGATGATCGGGAACAGGGCGGCGGTCATGACCGCAAAGATCGTCATGGCCTCCGCACTGCGGGCGATAGACGTGCGCCAGCGCGCCCGGAACAGGAATAAGACCGCCGAGATCAGCGTCCCGGAGTGGGCGATACCGACCCAGAACACAAAATTCGTGATGTACACGCCCCAGTTCACCGGGTGGCTCAGGCCCGTCACCCCCAGCCCGGCCTCAATCTGGTATCTCCAGCAGTACAGGCCAAAGGCCAGAACCGCCAGGTCGCACACCAGCAGGATCATCCAGGTCCTGGCCGGGGCTGAGAAGGTCGGCCTGAGAAGGTCGTGGTTGACCTGACGATAGCTGAGGGTCGGGGTGTCCATGCCGCAGGGGGGAGGGGCCGGCGTCTAGCCGCGTCCGCGCTTGACGACTCGTTCCAGGTAGGTCACCGCAGGTTTGGTGTTGAGGTGGTCCAAAACGGTGTAGGCGCGCGGGTCGTGGCGCTGCCGGGAGACCACGCTGTCGGGGTCTTCCAGATTGCCGAAGCGAATCGCCCGGGTCGGACACGTCTGGGCGCAGGCCGGGGTGATCTCGCCGTCCCGGACCGGCCGGTTTTCGTCCTTGGCCCGGTCTTTGGCAGCCTGAATCCGCTGGACGCAGAAGGTGCACTTCTCCATCACCCCGGCTTCCCGCACCGTCACGTCGGGGTTGAGCTGGAGGTGGAGGGGTTCGGGCCACTCGGCCTGCGACCAGTTGAAGCGGCGTACCTTATACGAGCAGTTGTTCGAGCAGTAGCGGGTGCCGACACACCGGTTGTAGATCTGGGCGTTCAGGCCCTCCGGGCTGTGATAGGTGGCGTACACCGGACACACCGGCTCGCACGGGGCGTTGCCGCACTGCTGACACAGCATGGGCGCAAACGACACCGGCGGGGCGTCGGGGTCCCAGTGCCGGGCTGAGGTATCGGCAAAATAGCGCTCAATCCGCAGCCAGGCCATCTCCCGGCCCTGGGCGACCGCCGCCTTGCCGACCGTTGGGATATTGTTCTCAGCGGAGCAGGCGGTCACGCACGCCCCGCAGCCGGTGCAGGCCGACAGATCGACCGTCATGCCCCAGCGGTAGTGTTCATACTCCAGGGCGGGGTACATGTCGTGATCGTCGTGCCGGCCGTGGGCGTCCGCCGAGTCGGAAGCCGCGGCTCGTTCGGCCAGCGCCGCTGGGGTGACCGACCGGGCGATGCCGCGGCCGAGCTGGGTGTGGCTGCCGGCCGTGGTGACCAGCGGCTCCCGGCGTCCGGCCGACGCGACCCGGACCCGGGTCGAGAACCAGGCCAGCCCGCCGGCCTCGGTGCGGGCGTCGGCCGGCAGGAGCTGAATCGGGTTGGCGCCACGACCGCTGGCATAGCGCCCGTAGTTGGTGTGGCCCTGGCCGATAGGCATGGCCAGCAGGTCGGCCTGCATGTGGGGGTAGAGGTAGGCCGGGGCTTCAAGTGTGCCGTGGTCGGAGTCCAGAACCAGCACCTCGCCGTCCTGGATGCCGAGCCGGGCTGCGGTCTGGGGATGGAGTTCGACCCAGGAGTCCCACACCGCCTTGGTCATGGGGTCGGGCAGTTCCTGTAGCCAGGGTTTATTCGCCCCCCGTCCGTCAAAATAACGCGAGGACGGATACAGCATGAGGGGCAGGCCGGCCTGCTGCGGACCGGACAGTTCCGGCACCGCGAACGTCTGCTCATAGACGGCTGCGGACAGCTCGACCGTTACGGGCTGGGCCGCCTGCCAGTAGCCCCCGCGCTGCACGGCTGCGCGCCAGAAGACGTCAAAATCCGCCTCAGCCCCGGACTCGTGTACGGCCCGCTGGTGAATGGTCTGCCACGAGTCCTGGAGATAGGTAAAGAAGCCACCCCCGGCCGGGGCGGGCGCCTGCTCGGTGGATTCCGGTGCCGCTTGATCCGAACTGGTCTGGGCCAGCTGAGCGGCGGTCGAGAGCAGGACATCGCCCATCGGTCGGGTGTCAAACACCGGGGCCATGACCGGCTGCATCAGGCTGTGCACACCGGGGCGCGGACTGTGATCGCCCCAGCTTTCCAATGGGCTGTGGTCGGGCAGCACGAGGTCGGCCTGGGCGGTTGTTTCGTCAACAAAAGACGAGAAGCTGACGATGAACGGCACCCGCTCAAGCGCCTCGGCAAACCCGCTGGCCCGGGGCAGGCTGAAGACCGGGTTGGTATGGGCCAGCAGCAGGAGCGGGACATCGCCGTTCGCCATGGCCGTGATGAGATCGTCGAGCGAGCTGGAGGGCTGGGTCTGGGCCGGTCCGTCGTCGGCTTCAAAGCGGACGGTCCGGCCGATATTGCCGGCCACATAGTTGAGCAACAGGACGGCCACCTGAGCGGCCGTCGCCTGGCGCGAGCGGGTCGCCACCCCAGGCCCCAGGGCCAGACTCGGCCGCTGGCTGGCAAAGTCGCGGGCCAGGCTCTGGATCCGCCAGGCCGGCACCCCGGTCAGTTCGGCCGTTCGCTCCGGCGAATAGGGCGCCAGCAGGGCGCTGAGCCTGTGGACTTCGAGTGCCGATAGCGCACCGGGCTGCTCGTCAACAATGAGCCGGGCCATGCCCAGGGCCAGCAGCGCCTCGCGGCCGGCCCGAATACTGACCCAGGTATCGGCGTTGGCGCCGGTTTGCGACAGCCGCGGTTCGACCTGAACAAAACGGCCGGCTTCGTGCATTTTGCCAAAGGCTGTGGCGTAGGCGACCGGCGAGCGCCAGGTTTCCAGAAAGTCTGCGCCAAAGCCGAGCAGAAACCTGGCCTTGTCTATGGCATAGCTGGGCGCGGGACGCTGAAAACAGATCTGGCTCGCCCGGTCCAGGGCCTCATCGCTGAACGGCTCATAGATGTGCAGCCGCTGCGAGCCGAGGCCGGCCAACCACTGGCCCACCAGGCGCTCCAGGCTGTCGCCGAGTGGGCCGGCCACAAACGCCGTCTCGGCCAGCCGACCCTGGGCTTGGAGAGCCCGAAGCTTGTCGACCAGGCGCTGCTGGGCGTCCGGCCACGAGATGGCGTGCAGGCTGCCGTCCGCGTCCCGAGCCAGGGGGTGGCGAATGCGGTCGGGGTTATACAGGCCCTGTAGCGCGGCCTGACCCCGGGCGCACAGGGCGCCGGCGTTGACCGGATGGGACGGATTGCCCTCGGCCTTGACCGCCCGGCCCTCGCGGGTGCGGATCAGCATGCCGCAGCCGGCCGGGCATTCCCGACAGGTGGTGGCATAGTAGCTGGCCAGCCCGGGGACAAGGTCTTCGGGCTGAATGACGTATGGAATGATGGTCTCGACCGGCCCCGACGCACAGCTGACCAGCGGTGCGGTCGAGCTGACGCCGAGCAGTTTCAGAAAGTTTCGGCGATCAATTCCCATGCGCGCAATCCGTTGTGAGGGTCAATAATGGCATACCAGGCAGTCCTTGTCCGCCTGCTGCGCCTCGTGACAGGTCACACACCAGCCCATTTTCAGCGACGACACCTGCTCGACCCGTTCCATCCGGATGACCTGCCCGTGGCAGCTGTCGCAGGCCACGTCGGCCCGGATATGGCGTTTGTGGCTGAAGCGGGTAAACAGCGGCAGCGTATGCACCCGCAGCCAGGGGATGGGTTCCTGGCGCTGCCAGTAGTCCTGGACCTTGAGCAGTTCGGGCTTGTCGGTGGCGCTCTTGTGGCAGCCGATACACGTCTCGAGCGACGGAATGCCGGCCTGGGGAGAGACGCGGGCCGCACTATGGCAGTACAGGCAGTCGAGTCCGTACTGCCCGGCGTGCAGGGCGTGACTGAAAGCGATTGGCTGGCGGGGCGCCCTGCCCCAACCGGTCAGGCCCAGGTCAATGAGGTGAAAGTCCCACCAGGCGGCCTTGCCCGCATTCCACACGCCCTGGCTGACCTCCCGGGTGTACAGCGCCGTCAGCACACCGAGCACAGCGATGACGAGGACAAGCAGGCGGAGGCGGAGTGTGGGTGTTGCGTGCATGTGGGCTGTCCCCATATACAGAGGACAATCCCGAGGCGCAAGGCGGAGGTGGTCGCCCGCGCCTGGGATTGGGACGATTTCCCCTTGACCCACCGCGAAAAAGTCAGTACCTTTCGGACCGCATTCAGTCGGGGCTACTCCGCCCACAGGAGGAAAAACCTATGCAATACGCAGGGCTACAGACGCTGCTACGAGGCCTGGTCGCCGGAAGCCTGCTCGTGCTCGGTGTCCCCATTGAGGCAACTGCCGTGGGCGGCAGAGCGGAGACCGCCGCGCCGCCGCCGTCCGCCGCACCCGCCCCGCCGTCGGCCAAGCAGTCCCAAAACGGCACGTCCCAGATCAGCGATTTCAAGCCCATCACCCACGAGCGTCTGCTGAAAGGGACGGCCGACCCTTCGGCCTGGCTGATGTACGGCGGCAGCTATGACAGCACCCGCTTCAGCCCGCTCACCGACATCAACCGCACCAATGTGAAAAAGCTCCAGGCGGCGTGGATGTTTCAAACCGGGGTGCCGGCCCAGTTCCAGGCTTCGCCGGTCGTGGCCGACGGCATCATGTATATGACCGCCGCCTTCAACCACGTGTATGCGATTCAGGCCGAAACCGGCGAGATGCTGTGGCGCTACGATCACCCGCTGCCCGGCGACATGCGGGTGTGCTGCGGCCCGAGCAACCGAGGCGTGGCGATCAGCGGCGATAAGGTCTTCATGGCCACCCTGGACGCCCGCCTGGTCGCCCTTCAGGCCCAGACCGGCGGCCTGGTCTGGCAGGCTGAGATCGACGACTACCGCAAGGGCTACAGCGCCACGGCCGCGCCCCTCATCGTCAAGGACAAGGTCATCGTCGGTATTGCCGGCGGCGAGTACGGCATTCGGGGCTATGTGGACGCCTATGATGTGGAGACCGGGGAGCGCCGATGGCGTCGCCATACCACCCCGGGCGAGGGCGAACCCGGGTCTGAGACCTGGGCCGGCGACTCGTGGAAGGTCGGCGGCGGGCCGACCTGGATTACCGGCTCCTACGACCCCGAGCAGGACGTGATTTTCTGGGCGACCGGCAACCCGTCCCCGGACTGGAACGGTGATGTCCGCGAGGGCGATAATCTGTACACCGACTCGGTGCTGGCCCTGGACCCGGAAAGCGGGGCGATCAAGTGGCACTTCCAGTTCACGCCGCACGATATCTGGGACTATGACGGCAATACCGACCTGTTTCTGATCGATGTGGAGCGGGGCGGCAAGACCGTCAAAGCCCTGGCCCAGCCCAACCGCAACGGCTATCTGTACGTCCTCGACCGCACCTCGGGCGAGTTTCTGCACGGCTCGCAATATGTGGAAAAACTCAACTGGGCCAAGGGTCTTGATGAGCAGGGCCGGCCGATTGTGAATCCCGAATACGTGCCGACCAAGGAAGCCGGGAAATTCATCTGCCCCGGCTCGGTCGGCGGCAAAAACGGCTCGTGGACCGCCGCCTACAGCCCGATCACCAAGTATATGTATCTGCCGGTGGTCGAGAGCTGCTGGCAGATGATTAAAGGCGCGGCAACCTTTATTCAGGGCATTCCCTTCTGGGGCGGTGGACCCGGCAAGACCGAGGCCGACGACCAGTCGTCCTACGGCCATCTGTCTGCGGTTGACGTGTCGAGCGGAGCGGTGAAGTGGCGCTACAAAGACGACTATCCCCTGGTCGGCGGCACCATGGCCACCGCCGGCGGCCTGGTGTTTACCGGTGACCAAAAGGGCTATGCGCTGGCCTTTGACGACACCACCGGGGAGCTGCTGTGGAAGTTCCAGACCGGCTCCACGGTGCGTGGTCAGCCGGCCACCTACAAGGTCAACGGGCGTCAGTACGTGGCGATTCCGAGCGGCGGCGGGGGCTTGGCCGTGTCTTTGGTCGGCGAGAACCCGCTGGCGTCCAAAGGCAGCACCCTGTTTGTGTTTGCCCTGCCCGAAGGTGAAGAATGACCGACCGGGGTGGAGGCGGGCCAGCGTTGATAGCGAGACTTTTCGGTGCCGGTTGGGTTATCCTGCTGAGCGTTGGCACAGCCTGGAGCCAGGACGCCGGGGCTGGGGCGTTGCGGGCGTGTCTGCTGGCCAACAACCCGCCCTACTCGTGGCAGGCCGACGAGAGCGGTTTTGACCTGGAAACAGCCCGGGCGGTTGCCGAGGCAATCGGGCGTGGGTTTCAGCCGGTGTGGATTGAGCACGACACCCGGATCACCGAGATTGAGGAGACCGACCTGCCTGTCTTTGGGCTGGCGCGTGGCCGGTGCGACGCGATTTTCAGCGTGCCGGGTCAGGACGCGCTCGACGAAGCGCCGACGCTGGTGGTTGGCGAGCCGTACTACGGGGCGGGCTTTGAGCTGGTCGGGCCGACCGACAAGAGCCTCCGCAGCCTGGACGAAGTCGGCGACGGAGCGGTGGCGGTGCGAGCCCAAACGATTGCCAATTTCATGCTGAGCGCCCGGAGAATCCAGACCTTCACCGTCTTTTCCCTCGAAGAAGCGCTCGACGCGGTGGGCAGCGGCAGGGCGGCCGCCGCTCTGCTGTGGGGACCGAAGGCGGGCTGGCACCTCAGCGCCCGTCCTGAGCTGCCCTTACGGATCGTCGATGGGCTTGAGCCGCCCAGCGTGGTGCGCTGGAACGAATCGGTCGCAACCCGTAAAGACGACGCCGCGCTGCGTCGCGCCATCGACACTGCGCTCGGCAGTCTTACCGAATCCGGCACCCTCACCCGCCTGCTCGAAAAGTACGGCATCCCCGCCCACCGTCCTTTTGCCACCACCTACAGCTTTGCCGAGATGCAGCAGCTGATGTTTCAGTCGCTGAGCAACAGACAACCCTAGGGAGTATGCACGCATATGAGTCGTTTGAGAATCGGTTTGGTCCTTTGTGTCTTGAGTCTGTTGGCTGGAACGGCCGGCCAGGCCCGTGGCCAGGACACCAATCCTTTTGCCGGCGATGCGGCCGCCATTGCCGAGGGCGAGGCCCTGTTTCAGGCGGTGTGTACCGGCTACTGCCACGTCCTGCCGGGCAGCGAGCGGAACGCCAAGGCGCCGAGCCTGTTTGACTGTGAGTCGAAGTACGGCAACAGCGACAAAGAGATGTTCCAGGTCCTCCTCGACGGCGTTCCCAATACCGAAATGGCGCCGTGGAAGGGCCAGCTGCCCGACGAGATGCTGTGGCAAATCCTGGCCTATGTCAGATCCGCCTCCGAGTGCCAGGAGGGCAAAGCCGCCGACGGTCAAAAAACCGCCGCCATTGCGGCGCACGAATAAGAAAACGGGACGGGTAGGGACATGACACGACTGACGATGCAGACCGGAGTACGTTTTTCACTTTTGCCCTTTGCCCTTTGCCTTTTGACTTTTGCCCTGTCTTCTTCGGCCTTCGCCCAGCCCTTTGCCTACGTCAGCCACGAAAAGTCGAACGACGTGTGGGTCATCAACACCCAGACCGACGAAGTCGTGGCCAAGGTCGCGGTTGGCGAGCGACCGCGCGGGCTGGTCATATCGGCCGACGGCAAGCGGGTGTACGCCGCCAACGGCAACTCCAACGACATCTCGGTCATTGACGCCGAAACCAACACCGTTGTCGAGACCTTCCCGGTCGGCATTGATCCCGAGGGCATTGATCTCAGCAATGACGAAACCCGGCTGTTCGTGGTCAACGAGAACGAGGGCGTGATGCGGGTCGTTGAGCTGGCGACCAAGGAGGTGATTGCCACCATTCAGGCCGGCATAGAGCCGGAAACGGTGGTGATCTCGCCCGACGGCCGGCTGGCCTTTGTGCCCAACGAGACGTCCCATGATGTGACCGTCGTCGATACCCAGACCTACGAGGTCGTGGCCTCGATCAAGGTCGGTGAGAACCCACGCGGGGTGGCGTTTCTGCCCGACGGGAAGACCGCCTATGTGAGTAGCGAGCGCAGCCATACCGTGTCGGTCATTGATGTCGAGAAACTGGCCGTGACCGAGACGATCAGCATGGGCGAACGGCCGGTCGGTATCTCGGTGCTGCCGGATGGCTCAAAGGTCTACGTGGTGCACGGTCGGGCCAACGACGTACGGGTGATCGATCCCACCACCAACCGGGTGACCAAGACCATTCCCCTGGGCGGGACGCGCTGCTGGTGGTCGGCGCTGACCCCGGACGGCAAAAAACTATACGCCACCATGGGCCGGTCCGACGGCTTGGCCGTGATCGACACCACGACCGATAGCCTGATCAAAACGATTGCGGTCGGCAGTATTCCGTGGGGGGTGGCGGTAACGCCCTAGCGCGCGTTCAGAACCGCCAGACCAGCAGGAACTGCGGCACGCTTTCGTCGTTTTCCGTGCCGAGCTTGTTGCGCCAGTACTGGTACTCCAGCCCGATAAACAGCCGGTCGGCCGCCCCGGTCAAGACTTTGCCCAGATCCAGGCGCAACTGCGGCTGGGCCAGAATCCAGCTTTTGACATGCTTGCCGAACTCGTTGGTGCGGCAGTGCACGTACTCGGCATGGCCTTCGATTGAGAAGGACAGCGTGCCGATGCTGAAGGGATAGGCCCAGTTGATGTCGAACAGAAAGCTGTCACTCTCTTTGGGCGCCCCGCCGCGCGACACGCCTCGACTGTCGTCGATGTAGGCGGTCAACTCGGTATTCAGAAAGGCGAAGCCCGGTACATCCCAGGCCGCACGCAGGCCGGGCAGATATTTGATGACCTTGGCGTCGACGCTGACGTTGAGGCCGAAGAGCAGCGAGAAGTCCTTAATCGGCCCGATGCCGAGCTGCTTGCCGGTCAGCTTGCCCAGGCTGAAGCTCGGATACCACTCGAAGTACAGATCAGTGTCGTTGAAGTCGTCACCCTCTACGTCTTCGATGAAGTCGGCAAAAAAGAAGCTCTCGCCGTATTTCCAGCCCAGGGCGTTTTGGAGGGTGAGGATGAAGGTGTCATCGTTGAGGTCTGAGAACGGATTCTCGATATGACCATACTGGAAGTGCAGTTCGGTCGTACTCCAGTCGATGATGGCTGAGGCTGGTGACGCGGTCAGCAACAGGGCCAGGACCGAGGCAGAGAGAGAAAATCTGGAATGGTGGGACACGGTTCGATGCTCCCGGGTTTGCTTGAAGTCTTCACTGGAGAATATGAGGTAGGTCTCAGGGATTTAGAGCGTTTCACGTTAGGCTGTAGTAGGTCGGATTAGCGGAGCGTAATCCGACAAGTACGGAATGTCGGGTTACGCCTACGGCTAGAGCCTTCTGCTTTTAGGTTGATGCATAGCCGGCACGGGTGAAGTAATGGGCCCATTCCTCAGGCCCCAACCGTGACACACCTATCCGCCGGCGTGAAGATCGTCGCCGACTCAATCTATTCACAGAATGCTCTAACCCGACCTACACGGCTTCTGTGAGGACGTGTGGGGTTGTCACGATTTTATCGAAGAGGCCGAGAATGGTAGTCAGTGTTGCGTAATCTTCGACGGTGAATTGACGAGTTCGTTTGAATCTTGGAATTAAACTTTGATCGAAGGCACCGATGAAAAGAAGGAGCAGAATGTTCGTATCTACCAGTATTCCCGCTCGTCTGTAACGCTGAAATTGATCTGTTATCTCGCTCATGTTTCTCTGATTTTCATTGATCGTACCTTGCCGCTGTCAGCATGAATCTTTACGATTCTGTACTCTCTCTCCCGCTTTGCCATCATTCCCGCGAATACTTCTATCGGGCTGGTAGTCGTTGGTAGTGTGGAACGGTAAAGCCCCAACGTTATGAGCCAGAATCGCTCATCGTCCGTCAGTTCAACTTCCTCCAGGGTTATCGGGTCCACCTCTCCGACTCCATAATCTTTATACAATTCACGAGCATAGTTATGGGCGACTTTGACCGCCTCTTTTACGTCAATCATTGTCCTTACTCCATCTCGCGGCAAGGATTTGAAAGCCTGGTAGCTCAGGTGAGCGAAGCGTTCCCTAGACGCTCCTGCTACTCGTCAGCAGAAAGTGGGACGTCTTCTTGCTCGAAGTATGCGCAACTATCAAGAGACGATGACGGTGTGACATACCAACTGTAATGGATCGATCTTCTGCTAGCGAGTGATCACGGCACCTCAATCACAACGAAATACTCTGCTGGGTACAGATAATCCTCTCCACTTTCGTCGATGATTCGGACATCGCCGTCTCTCCCGGCGTCCTCATCGGGCACGACCCGGTAGAGCTTGTGGAGTTCGAGCGAGGCAGGATACTCGGAATTCTCCACACAGACGGCAAATTGAGGATTTGGGCTCAAAGGATTCCACATTGCCGAGGTGAATCCTTTCTGGATCGCCTCAGAATCTGTATCCTCTGAGCGTCGGTGCAATGCTGTGACTCAGAGTGAACGAGGAGTAGCCGTATTTTCGGCGCTGGCTTAGCCTTCGTCTTCAACGGCGGCCCGCACGACCGGCTCAAGCTCACCGCTCTGGTGCATCTCCTGGATGATATCGCAGCCGCCGATGAACTCGCCCTTGACGTACACCTGCGGGATTGTCGGCCAGTTCGAGTACTGCTTGATTCCGTCCCGAACGGCGGGGTTCTGGAGCACATCGACCGTCTGGTAGGGCACGCCGAGCGAATCAAAGATCTGAATCGTGGCCGCCGAGAAGCCGCACATGGGGAACTGCGGGTTGCCCTTCATGAAGATCAGGATCGGGGTGTCTTTGACGTGCTGAGCGATCTGGCTGAGGATGTCGTCTGCCATGTGTCTTTCCTCCTGTGATGGGTGGGTGAATAAACGTGCCGGCGGCTCAGGACGCTTTGCCGGGCTGTATGCTTAAGACGCCGGCCGCTTCGGCCTGCGCCTCCTGGGGGGTGAGGGTGCTGAGCTTCAGGGCGTGGATCCGCGCCACCATGGCGTCTTGCAGCGCCCCATACACCATCCGGTGCCGGGCGACTTTCATTTTTCCCTGAAACGACGCCGAGATGACGAGCGCTTCGTAGTGATCCCCGCCCCCGGTCAGGTCGCGGATTTTGACCTCGGCGTCAGGAATCCCCTGGACAATGAGCTGGCTGATTTCCTCAGCCGTAATCGGTTCGGGCATGAAACACTCACCTCAACGGTCTGTCTTGGACCTTAACGGTCCATATTTTGCGGGCCATGATAACGATCAAGCCGGGCTGCTGCAAGCCGACTTTCTGACGCATCAGGCAACACACAAAAAAGGCCCGTCCGCTCGGTCCGAGCGCTGGGCCTTGGACGGTGCTTGCGGCACCAGGCCGAACACCAAAAAGACGGTGCGGGGCAGAATTATTTCTTCTGCATTTCTTTACTGCAGCACTTCACCGTGCCGTCTCCGCCTTTGGTGACAATGATCTGGGCGCCGCACTGTCCGCACAGGTACATTTTTCCGAGTTGCATCGCACTACCCTCCTAATCAAGAATATCTGGCGCATTGTGCGGGGTTTTTAGTTTCCCGTAAAGACCGGCTTGCGTTTTGCCAAAAACGCCGCCACACCCTCGGCCCGGTCCTGGGTCGTCTGAAGCAGGACGTACAGGTCTTCCTCCAGGCGGGTGCCCTGCGCCAGGCTGAGGTCCATGGCCTTGAGCACGGCTTCTTTGCCGAGACGCAGAGCAATCGGGCCTTTGTCCAGCAGGCCGGCCACAACCTCGTCGACCCGAACGGCAAAGCGCTCCGGTTCGATGGTCTCCGTCACCAGACCGATCTGGTGCGCCTGGTCCGCGTCGAGCCGCTTGCCGGTCAGAATCAGCTCCAGCGCCCTGGCCTGGCCGATGATACGGGGCAGGCGCTGGGTACCGCCGCAGAACGGGATCAGCCCCTCGGCCAGCTGCGACAGACCGAGCTGCGCGCCGGCTTTGGCCAGGCGCAGATCGCAGGCCAAGGCCAGTTCGAGGCCGACCCCGATGGCGTCCCCGTTCAACACGGCAATGGTCGGCTTGGTCAGGGCTGCCAGCCGCTCGACACACGTCAGCGGACCGAATTGCTGACGAATGCTGTGGGCGGTCGCTGGAGGCGAACACTCAAGACCGGTGCAGAACGCCTCGCCCTGGCCGGTCAGCAGCAGGATTTCGACCTCATCATCGTCTTCGACCGCCTCGCACGCCGCAGCCAAATCCTGAGCCATGGCCGGCGTGAGCCGGTTGCCCGTGTCGGGCCGGTTCAAAGCCAGCCGGGCGTAGCGCCCGTGGGTGGTGTAGCTGAGATCTGACATGGCTGGGCCGGACAAGCTCATTCCCCGTACTCGGCACGGAGTTCCTTTTTCAAGATCTTGCCCATGTGGTTTTTGGGCAGTTCGTCCATGAAGTGAATGTCTTCGGGTTTCTTGAAGCTCGACAGCCGCTCGCGGCAGAAGTCTCCCAGCTCATCCTCGGTCACTGCCTGGCCCGGACGCACCGCCACAAAGGCGGCAATCTTTTGGCCCCACTGTTCGTCCGGTACACCGATGATGGCCGCTTCGTCCACCGCAGGATGGGCGTGCAGCACGGCTTCGATTTCGGCCGGGGCGATGTTTTCGCCGCCCCGAATGATGATGTCGTCTTTGCGGCCGACCAGATAGATATAGCCGTCCTGGTCCACATAGCCCATGTCCCGGGTGTGTAGCCAGCCCTCATCGTCAAACAGGGCTGCGGTGGCGCTCTCCTGGCCGGCGTAGCCCTTCATGGCCCGCCCGGTGCGGATCACGACCTCGCCGATCTCGTCGGCCGGCAGCGGTGTGTTGTCGTCGTCAAGGATGGCGACCTCGACATCGGGCAGGGGTTTGCCGACCGAGGTGAGCCGCTTGAGGTTGCGCTCGATTTCTTCCTGGCTGCCGTTCAGCTTATGGTCGTCCGGGCCGAGCACGGACAGGGTGGAGTTGGTCTCGGTCTGGCCGAAGGCATTCACAAAGCCGGTGGTGTCGGGAAACAGCTCGATCGCCTTGCGGATGACCGGAAACGGCATGGGCGCGCCCCCGTAGGACAGGTTTTCCAGGCTCGACAGGTCGTAGTTGGAAAATTCGGGATGGTCGATCAGCTGTTTCATCATGGTCGGCACGACAAAGGCGTGGGTGACCTTTTCGTCCTGCACCGCAGCCAGCCACTCCTTGGCGTCAAACTGGCGCAGAATGACGATTTTGCGGCCGGACCAGATGGCGGTCATGATGTTCATCGCGCCGGCGATGTGGTACAGCGGCGCGCACAACAGCGAGGTGCCGCGCGGGCTGCCGTCGGCCATTTCGACCGTGCCGACCACATAGTTGGTAAAACCGCCGTAGGTCAGCATCACGCCCTTGGGCAGCGAGGTCGTCCCGCTGGTGTACATCAGGATCGACAGGTCGTCTTCGTCCACCTCGGCGTCTTCAATGTCGGGCGAGCCCTTGGCGATCAGGTCCTCGTGGTTGTGCATGCCGGGCTGGCTGCTCTCCATCGCCACATAGTGCTGAATCATCGGGAACTGGGGTTTCAGCTGCTCCAGCAACGGCAGGTAGCGGTCGCCGATAAACAGCACCTTCACGTCTGCGGCCGTGACCATGTATTCCACTTCGGGCGGTTTGGCCCGGTAGTTGAGCGGCACAAAGGTCGCACCCACGGTCGCGGTCGCGTAGTACGCCTCAATATACTGGTTGGAGTTGGTCTGCAGGGCGGCGACCCGGTCGCCGGGACCGACGCCGAGCGCTTTCAGGCTGCTGGCGAGTCGGCGGACTCGGTCAAGCGTTTCGCCGTAGGTCAGGCGGTTGCCCTCAAAGATAAGGATCTCCTGATCCGCCAGCATCATACCGGGAAGACTGAGAAAATTCGCGGTGTTCATGGACGTTGCTCCTCTTCGCGTAGTAACGGTATAGCCGTCTCAGCTATCAGCCCTGAACACGGTTGACAAGATACGGCTCGCAGACTAGAGGCGGGCAAACAGCCGCCGCTCCAGCCGCAAGCCCTCGGCCAGGGGCAGGTCCAGACCCTGGCGAACCGCGCGCTTGGCCAGCGCGACGAGCCGGGGGTCGTGCCGGGCCAGGCTGTGGGCCAGGGTTTTTGCCTCTGCCAGCAGGTTCTCACGCGGCACGACGCGGTTGGCCAAGCCAATCTGAACGGCTTGCTTGGCATTCACCCGTTTGCCCGTCAAGACCATGTCCAGGGCGCGTCCCAGACCGATTGCCCGAGGCGCGGTCTGAGTGCCGGCCACGCCGGGGATCATGCCCAGTCCGGTTTCCGGTAAAAAGAAGACCGTATCGTCGGCGGCAAGACACAGGTCGCACAGCAGGGCCATTTCCATGCCGCCGCCTACGGTAAAGCCGTGCACCGCCGCAATCGTCGGCTGGGGCAGGCCGAGCAGGGTGCCCCACACGTCGCGACGCCAGCGTATGGTCCGCGCGCCGACCGGGGAGGGGGCCGAGCCAAACTCCGACACATCCCCGCCGGTCGAAAAGGCCGGGCCCTCACCGCGCAGAATCATGACCCGGACCTCGGGATCGTCGCCAACGGCTTGCAGCGCCTCGTACAGACCGTCGCGCATTTCCACGTTGTAGGCGTTGAACACCCGGGGGCGGTTCAGTGACACAATGGCCAGGCGGTCTTCTTTGTCGTAGACGACGGCCGACATAATTTCTCCCGTGTGCGTCCAGAGTCTCTCTCAAGAGCGATATTCGGACCGCAGGCGACGCTCTGTTTTCCCATAGCGTACTTTTTCCAGTTGGGCACATGCATCGTCATCAGCGCCTTGAAGAGCTTCGCGTGGTTGGGCACGCGCAGATGCAGCAGCTCGTGAGCAATGACGAAGTCCTGAAACCCTGCTTCCTGATCGACCAGATCGGTGGCAAGGGTAACGATTCCCGATGTTGAGCAAGACCCCCACTTCCGCGTCATACGCTGAACCCGCACCAGCCGCGGCCGGACGCGCAATCGCTGCGCCCAATACTCAACGCGGGCGTAGATGGCTTCGCGCTGTTCGTCACGTTCCCGCATCGGCGCCTGTGCCCAGAAGAATGGTGAAAATGTGTTCTACGACTCGGCCCCGTTTCTCGCTGTTCAGTCGCAGAAGCGGACGATAGAGGGCCGCCCGCAATCGCCTCTCCTCCTCAGCGTTGACGGCCGCGTTGGGGAAGCGGTCGAGAAGTGTTTCCACTTCCCGCGCCATGTCTAATGTCGATATGTCGTTGTCCTTCAGAACAGGGTCATCCTTCAGCGCCCAGTGAACCCCGAACGCGCGTGGCGATAGCCCACTTTCCCTCATGGCCTCCGCCGCCGCTTCCTTCTCCCTGGCGAGGGCAGCAAGCAACTCCATCGCTGCGAGTCCGGTTGTTTTACGATCCTCCAAATCCTTCAGGACGCGCTCGGCGCGCTCCTTCAGAGGCAGCAGCACGGACTCCATTTCCGAGTCGTTCTCGACTTCCTGCCGCAGGCCGCGCACGAGGTTGAACACTTTGGCCTCGTCCGAGCCGCGCTCACCTTGAAGCGTTTTGAGGGTATTCACGTCAAACGTCACTGTTTTCGTTGAGTAGCCGAGTCCTTCCTGGGTCACGCTCTCCTGCACCATAAAACGTGTCTTGTTGGCCAAGTCCGCCACATAGTTGACGCGGTTTGCGTAGGCGTTCCGCACCGCGGAATACAGCTGGGCGAGTCGCCTGTAGGTTGCAATATGGTCGCGGAGTTCCGGCGCGGGTGACAAAATCTCCCAGAGCGCCTCGATCTCTTTGTAGGCTTCGAAGAACGCCTTGCGCGGCTCCGGGTCGAAGAAGCGTTCATAGACGAGCCTTTCGAGACGTTCGTCCGCGCTGCCGCTTCCCTCGTCGGCCAGGTAGTCGGTTTTTGCTCTTTCGACCTTACCAAGAAAATCCTGCAACAGCAGATCGAGGTCCTCAATCACACCCTCGACATCGGACGAGTCGAACCGCAACGCCTTTTTCAATTCGCGTAGCACACCCACGAAGTCAACGATAAGGCCGATATGCTTGTGGACGCCGTTTGTGTCCACATAAGGGCGGTTCACGCGCGCAATCGCCTGCAAGAGGACGTGATCGCGCATCGGTTTGTCGAGATACATGCAATACAGGAGCGGCGCGTCGTAGCCCGTCAACAGCTTGTCGGTCACAATGAGGATTTTCGGATTCTCATTCGTCTTCTTGAACAGAAGGCGCGTGTCCGTCTCGCGTTCCGGGGAGAGCTGGAGTTCGGCAACGAGTGGGCGATCAGCGCTATCGGCGGCGTTCTCGGTATAGACCGGCGCGCTCCATTCGGGGGGCAGGAGCTTGTCGAGGGCGCGCTTGTACTTGGCGCAGGCTTCGCGGTTCACACCGACGAGGAACGCCTTGTAGCCGAGCGGCGCTACGTTCTGCTTAAAGTGCTCGGCGACAAACGCAGTGACCTGCTCTATGCGATCATCGGCAGTCAGGAAGGTGCACAGTCCGACCGCTCGGTCGAGGACTGTGTTGAGTTCGTCGATGTCAGTGACGCCCTCAGCCTCGGCCAAGGCGAAGAATTCCTTGTTGAGCCGCTCCGCCGGCACGATCATCTTGCTCGGCGCCATTGTGTGGCGGATCGGCAGTGTCGTTTCGTCCGTGATCGACTCAGTGATTCGGTATCTGTCGAGATACTTCTGCTCGTCATCCGCGCCGAATATCTTGAAAGTCCCTTCCCCGTGCTCGGTGCGGTCAATCGGCGTGCCGGTGAACCCGATGATTGTCGCGTTGGGCACGGCCGCCATCAGGTAGGTGCCCAGGTCCTTGGCAACCGAGCGGTGTGCCTCGTCAATGAACACGTAGACATTGTCGCGGGTATTGGCATTCTTCTCGATGCCCTCGAACTTGTGGATCATGGACAGGATCAGGCCACGTTTGTCGGTTTTGAACAGCTCTCGGAGGTCGGCCTTGGAGTTCGCGCGCCAGACCGCAATGTCCTGTTGCTGCATCTCGCCGAGCAGTCTTTCGACCCAGCCCTTGAGCTGGCCTTCGAGTTCCGTTCGGTCCACGACCACGACCACCGTCGGCGCGCGAAAGCGGTCCTTGTGTTCCAGGATCAAACGGGCGGCAGTCAGCAGGGTGAAGGTCTTGCCGGAGCCCTGGGTATGCCAAATAAGCCCGCGTCGCTTCGCCGGGTCGGAGCAACGCTCGACAATGCGGTCGACCGCGCGGCGCTGGTGCTGGCGCAGCACGGACTTTCTCGTCTCGCCGTCTTCGACATAGAACAGTATCCAGTCGTGCAGTGTGCGCAGTAGATCGGTCGGCTCGAAGAAGGATTGAACGGCAAACCGGTAACTCTCCTCCTGCCGCTCCTTCCAGCGCGCCATGAAGCGACGCGAGGCGTTCCAGGTAACGCCGTACCAGTAGTCGAGCAGGTGGGTGACGTTGAAGAGCTGTGCCGCGCCCATCAGCTCGGGCGTTTCCTTCTCGTAGCGTCGCAACTGCGTGATCCCCCGTTCAATGGCGTCGGCATCCGTCGGGTTCTTGTGCTCGACGATGACGGCCGGCACGCCGTTGATAACGAACATCACGTCCGCACGGTTGCCCTTGCGGGCCGGCGGCTTGAGCTGCCATTCCCAGGTGACGTGATAGACATTGGCGCCCGGCGTCTCAAAGTCAATGAGCCGAACGGGTCGGTGGCGTTGCTCAGTCTCGTCGTAGCCCTGTCGCTCGCTACGCAGCCAGGCCAGCATTTCGCGGTTGCCTTCGATGGTCGGCGGCAGGGCTTCGAGCTTCTCGACGGTGGCGCGGATGGCGTCAGCAGTCATCCAGGGATTGAACCGCCCGAGGGCTTCCTCGATCTCAGCGCGGAACAGCAGCCCGGTCTCGCCCCCGCGCTTGCGCGTCGCAGCTTGCGGCGGGAGTGGCGTCCAGCCGATCTCCGCAGCGTGGCGGACCATCGGGAACTGAACGGTAGCGGCTTCGGTGATCTTAAGGTCGGTCACGCCAAGCTCCCGTTGTTCAATGCGCGGGAGGTGAGTAAACACGGTCGAGGCTGGGTACTTGACACAATATCCGCATTAGTCATACGGTTAGCTAACTATACATCAAGGAACCAATGATGCCAGTAGTAAATGTCCATGAAGCGAAGACCACTCTGTCGCGCCTGCTTGTACAAGTCGAAAATGGCGAGGAGGTCATCATTGCCCGCAACGGTAAACCGGTGGCGCGGCTGGTAGGCGTCCAGAAGCGCGGCAAGCGACAGCCCGACATTTTCAAGGGAAAGATCGTTATTCCAGACAGTTTCTTCGACCCACTGCCGGAGGAGGAGTTGAAAGCATGGGAAGGTGAATAGAGTGCGAGCATTGTTGGACACTCATATCAAACGAATCACTCTTCGACCGGTACGGCGTTCGCCGTCTCTGGTAAGCCCTGCTTTCCAGCTTGAGATTGAATCCATCGTCTGCGTGAAAGAACGCACACCTACAGCTCCTCCAATTTGAGGGGCCGCGTCCGTCCTGCCAGGTGCTCCGATAGAGCCTCGTCGGCGAGGCGCTCCAGCACATCCTCCGATTCTGGACGGCTGAATAATTCAGCCCATCTCCGCTCAGCATCCAATTCGGCTAACGGGAACCGCGCGAACTTGTCTTGTTCCTCTCGCGGTAGCTCGGAAGCTCTCTCGAAGGCCTCTTCAAGCAGTCGAGTCATTTGGTTATCTCCGTTCTGGGTGAGGAATTACCGTCTTCATGGAAGGTAAACGATTGCGGAAATGCCGAAGCGAGTGGCCGCGGCATATTCTCGTCAAGCAGCAGCTTCATTCGCCTCCCCCAACAGCAGCGCCGTCGCACGCTGGAGCACTGCAATTGCCTGGCTCCGCGACACTGTGGGGAAGTGATCGAGGAATTCGTCTAGTGGGTCCCCAGCTTCCAGATAATCCATCAAGGCTTGCACGGGCACCCTGGTACCGGCAAACACCGGAGTTCCCCAAAGGAGGTCCGAGTTCCGTTCAATAAGCTTGTCAGTCATTGCCCCCTCCTGCGGCGCTTTCCAGTCGAAGGTGTCCGCTTGACAAAACACCCGTGTTAGTCATATTTTTAGCTAACCATACATCAAGGAGCCAATGATGCCAGTAGTAAATGTCCATGAAGCGAAGACCAATCTGTCGCGCCTGCTTGTACAAGTCGAGGCCGGGGAAGACATCATCATTGCTCGTAGCGGTACGCCAGTGGCGCGGTTGGTACGTTTCCAAAAGCCGGGCAAGCGACAATTCGGCTCTATGAAGGGCCTGGTCAAACTCGACGACAGCTTCTTTGATCCGCTACCGGAAGAGGAATTGGCTGCGTGGGAGGGGAGTTGAGTGTTGCGGCTCCTGCTCGATACCCATGCGTTCATCTGGTGGTTTTCCGGGGATAGTCGCCTGTCGATACCTGCACGGCGGACGATTGCGGACGACAGCAATAAGGTACTGATTAGTGCTGCGGTGGCTTGGGAAATCACCACCAAGCATCGGCTCGGCAAACTCCCGAACGCGGAGGCGCTGGCCCTCGATATGAGCGGGGCTATCGCTGGGCAGAATTTCGAGGAGCTGCCAATTACCGTAGAACATGCCGCACGCGCCGGCGCGCTGCCGGGTCCCCACCGCGACCCCTTCGACCGGATGCTCATCGCCCAGGCGCTGACGCACAATCTCGTTTTCATTTCGAACGAATCACTCTTCGACCGGTACGGCGTTCGCCGTCTCTGGTAAGCCACGCTTGCCTGCGATTCTGGACGGATGAACAATTTAGTCCGGCTCCGCCCCGCTACTTCGACCGACGCTCGATTTCGTTCAGCATCACCTTGCAGATCGCATCCACAGTGCCGTCGATACTTGAGCCGTGCGGCTCCAATTCCGAATACGGAATGTGCCGGCGTAGGGGCGCGAGAGCGTGGCCGTCGATTTCCACTTCGAACGAGAAGCCTTCTGCTCCTAATTTCCAGATCACGGACAGGTTGACCGAAAATCCTTGCCTTCCCCTCCCTACGTAATAGCTTAATCGCCAATTCCGACGAAGTTCTACTGGTTGCTGGTCTTGAAGCTTGAATCCCGGTTTTGCCGTGATGTAAGATTTCTTCGTGCTTTCCCAAGGTTCCTCATCAAACAAGGTGTCTGAGGAGATTGTGTTCTGCCATGATGATTGCCAGGAGCTGTCATGAAATAACTGACGCAAGGGCTCAAGTTTCCCCTTCAGCTTGTCCAGTGTAGGGCGGACGGAATACGAGAGTACGTCATCTACGATGCCGATGTCGGACGCATCGGCTGTACTGCCTCTATTCTGTCGTACGAAGACGGCTATCTCCTTATCCGTATCTCCAGGTTCCTGGATCGATTCCCCCTTCGCCGCCCGAATCGCAAGCTCCAGCGACCACAGGACGTTCTCCAGCATGAACTGGGCGAGCGGCAATATGCGCCCGACATCGGCGTTCTGGAGCCCACCGATGTAGTGGTCACGGTCTGCGCTCTTAATCACCACTGGCGGCAAATCTCTGCGAAGAAGCACGTAGTTGACGAGCAGCCGCGCCGTGCGCCCGTTCCCGTCGTCGAATGGATGAATGCGGAGAAAACGCCAGTGGGATCCCGCCAGAAACAGTGGCAGCGGGTAGGCGCTCCGCTCAAGGTCGCGTTGGAAATCACGTGTCCACTCTTCCATCAATGCGGGTGTTTCTTCGGGCTCGGCGAAGCGATGGAGTTCTCCGGTTGCCGTTCGCACGTGGTTCGGCTGTGTCTTGTACCGCCCTGGGACGATGCGCTTGCGCGTGGGCTGTCCGTCCGGCGTCTCCGCGCCGGCCCAGAACGGCTCCTTGAGCAGTATCGTGTTCAAATCCCGGATATCGCCCTGGTGAAACGGCTGGTCTGAACGCCCCAACCGGCGCGTATGTTCGATGGCGACATCGTGGGCCTTCATCTCTTCGTAGTCCCGCATCGGGCGTCCGCCACCGGTGCGGCCGTGGATGAGCAGCAGCTCGGTCTCGGCATAGGTCAGCGTGTTGCCCTCGATGTGGTTGCTGTTGTAGTTCCATTCGAGTCGGAGTTTTCGCCACAGGCGTTCGTTGTCCGCGTTCTTCATGGCTGCGCGCCGCTCGCCCCACTCCGAAATCGCCGCGTCCAGGTCCGCCAAGCGTTCAAAGAGGCGGACGTGTTCGAGGGTGATGGTGGGGATGTCAATTCCGAGCGAATAGGATTCGACGATCCAGCGGGCCATACGCTCTCTGACCTCGGCCTCGGTCTCGATCTCGGGTAGCGCATTGGCCTCTATCTCGTAGCCTCCCCTCTGCGGGTGCTTGACGACAACCCAGCCCCCACGCTCGGTAATTTCGGCAACATCTCCGGTGATCGGACACTTACCCCTCATCATATCGGCTCCTCATGAGGAATTTTTGAGAGCGCTCACGACTCGCTCTTAGACCGCCGTCGTAACCGTTCGTGCATGAGTGAGGTCAGCACCCGTCACGGGACGCATCTGTGAAGGCAACACCGTAGCGAGAGCCACTGTGCCGCCATCCAGCGAGAGGAACTCCACCACAGCGGCTTCTTCATTGGGGTGGATGTGGATGAGGGTGCCCACGTCGCCCGGTTTCAGTGCTTCTCCCTCATCACCAAGCACCTCAGCGGTAAGCACGATCTGCTCATGTTCCTTGAACACTTCTCACCTCATACATGGCCTTCTGAACTCTCTTATCCACGTAGCGGTACAACGCCTCTGGGAAACGCGCGTGACCAAGTGGTGGGATAGTCCACAAAATCCCCTTATTCCATATGACGCTGCCCATTGCACTACTCTTTCCGTTGAAGCCGCCATCGTACTTGAAGTTCTTCATTATATATTTGTTTGCTACCAGCGCGTCTTGCAACGATTGAAACTGAACCAAATCTTCAAGCCTTATTCGTTGCCCTTTCTTATTCGTTCCCTCTAGGCCAGCTAGCACGGTCGATTTCTCGTCGTAAATCTCCTTTAGCTCTCGTCGGCTTTTCTCATTGAGTTCATCATACAGCGTATCTATGTTATGGGTGTGTCGGCACTCCTCGTCATGGTCCAGTTCCCATATAACCTTAATGGCAATTTCGAAGACAACAGCGTTAAGCATATGGGCTATGTGCTTCCTCGCTAATCTGTGTCGATCCTTTGTTTCTTGAATGGTGTCTGGCGACGTCACTTGAGATGTCTTGATTGGATAAGCGGGGCAGTCGTCTAAGTGTTGTGCAGCCTCCAAACATGACCGCATCGATTCTATTCTTTTCCTGAGTCTTTCTGAATTCACTTCGTCTCCTCACAATCAGGGAACACGGGACATCATTGGAGATCGACCACGGCTATTGATGGCTAACTCCAACTCGTTTGCTCGAATCTCCCCCGTCATCAGCTTGTGGAGTAGCGCCTTGAACAAATCGTCCAGGACGGCCCGTTTCTTCCGATGCAGGTCAATCTTACGGTCAATCGCCTCAAGGATGGCGACTATCTCACTCTGTTCGTCAAGAGACGGAATGACAATGGGCCAAGGCGTCAAGAACTGGATGTTAATGTTCTTTTGGGTTCCTTTCGGAGCGAGTCTATCCATTTCGCTTTGTTGAGTTTGGAGAAAGTATTCCAGAAATTCCACGCCGACTGCCTGACTGGGCGTTATAGCGATGAGGCTATCGGGGCAAGCGCTGTCGAACTGCAAAATCCCTGTGAATCCGATGTTTGCGGCAATCGTGATGAGAATGGTTCCCGCAGGAAAAACGCGGCTTATCGCAACGCCATCTTGGTTGAGTGTTTGTGAAAATTCCCTGATTCGACCACCGGACCGAACAACGTCTCCAGTTTGGACAAATGGTGTCTTCCCTCCGTAAAAGCGCGGTTCGTTCCTCGGACGATGCATGAATCGTCCCCGTTCGAGCCGTGCGCTTTCTCCTAGCGTTGAGGTTTCCCAACTCTCCGGCACCGGCCCAATTTCGGTTTCCTTCTGCGCTTCGCCCCGCAAGCCGCGAGTGAAGAGGGCTCTCATCGCGGCGCGTTTCATGTCCGTGGTCGCTCGAAGCTGCTCATCCTGAATCGCACAAGCATCGTCGATTCGTTGGAGTGTTCGTGCTATGTGACGCTGTTCGCCGAGTGGCGGCGTTGGAATCTCTCTTTCTCTTAGCGCTTTGAAGTGTCTATTGTATCCGCGACTTGGTAGATCAATTGCTCTACAGGCGTAGTAAAAGAATAGGGGCTCGATCCCAGCCTTGGGCTTTAATATTTGTGTCCCGTCGGCGCCTCGAACAAACGGGAAATCTACATACTTCAATGCGCGGGTATGATCCCCGAATACGACAACCGGAAGGTTCGTCGAAATCAATCCGCTCTCATCATCCGTCCATCCCGCGATCAAACCCTGCCCTTGATCAATAATTGGATAGTGACCTGATGGCTTGTAGTCCCGCGCCGATACCTTTGGAACCTTGCCGAAAGCGGGACGATCCAAGCAGCTTTCTACTGTAGCTGTTGACCACTCAGACATCTTCTCTTGCCTCTGTGAGCGGTGCGAGCATTTTCAGGATATCATCGGTCAGTTCAGTCTCTCGATTACTTAAGAGGCGGAGTTCTTTGGTCAGGGACGAGATTGATCTTAGGCTAAGTTCTTTGTTGGCTCCCACCCACCGGCTTGGGCTGAGGTTGTAGTCGGCTTCCGCTGCCTGCTCTCGCGTGATGAGAGCGAGTTCGCCTTCAAGAGGCTCGCCCTTCAAGAAGACGGCGGCCAACGGGCGAATGTCTTCCTCTGGGATAAAGTTCTTGGGCCGTCCCTTCCGCACGCGCTTACTGGCGTTCAGCAGCACAATCTTGTCCTTCCGCGCTGCCGGCTTACGCTTCGACACGACGACGATCACACCCGCGGCAGTGGTGTTGTAGAAGAGATTGTCCGGCAGCAGGATGACGCCGTCGATCAGGTCACGATCAACGAACCACTTGCGGATGTTGCGCTCCTTGTCCTCGTTCTTGCTGCCCGAGCCGCGCGTCACCGCGCCCGTGTCGAGCACCACAGCGGCCCGCCCGCGCTCGTTTAGGCAGACGAGGGTATGCTGGAGCCACGCCCAGTCTCCCTTGCCGGTGGTCACGCCGCCCTGGAGACGGAAGCGGTCGAACGGGTCGTCGGCGAAGATGTCTTGACTGAACGGCTGGTTCCACATCGGGTTGGCAACCACAATGTCGTGGGTGCTGATCTGGCCGGATGCGGTCTTGAACTTCGGGTTAATCATCGTGTCGCCACGAACAATCTCGACCTTCATGTCGTGGATGGTCGCGTTCATGTGGGCGACGGCGTAGCTCTCGGGTTGCAGCTCCTGTCCGCACAGCTTGAGCGGCACACGGCTGGTGGGGTCGAGTTCGCGGGCCACGAGTTGGAGCTTGACGAGCAGCCCGGCCGAGCCGCAGGCGTAGTCGTGACAGTCCTCGCCAGGCTTGGGACGCATGATGTGGGCCATCAGGAAACCGACCTCGGTCGGTGTGAAGAACTCGCCCGCGCTCTGGCCCGAACCTTCCGCAAACTTGCGCAGCAGGTATTCGTAGGCGCGGCCGAGGAAATCGGGTTGCACGTCGGCAAGGCCGAGCCGATAACGCGAGTCGGAAAAGGTCTCGACAACTGCGGCGAGCTTGGCCGGGTTGATCTCGCGTTCGCCGTTGCGTTCGGCCGCAAAATCAACAAGGTCAATGACCCCTGAGAGCGAGGGGTTCTGGCGGACAACCGCCCGTACCGCTCTGGTCAGATGTTCCCCGATGTCTTTGGGCCGCGTACTGCGTTTCTGGTCATCGAGCGGCCATGCGTGGGCTTCGCGGCCGCTGATGACGCCCCAGCGCGCTTCCGGGGGCAGGTAGAAGCGCAACAACTCGTGGTCGCTCTCGGCGATCTCTTTGGCGATCTGCTGATCTCCGTACTCCTCGGCCAGCCGCTCAATCTCGTCGTCAAACACGTCTGAAAGACGCTTGAGGAAGAGCAGCGGCAGCAGGTAGTCCTTGAACTTTGCCGCGTCCTTCTCGCCACGGATGGAACAGGCCGCATCCCACAGCATCTGCTCCATCGGCTTTGTCGATGGGACGGCGGAACGGCTATCCTTTCGGCGTCGTCGCGTCACACGCGCCGCAGCTTCGGTGGGTGCCGCTGCCGACTCTGTTGCATCGACCCTGGCCTCGGCGGCGAGTGCGGCGATTGCTTCCTGAGCGGCCTTTTGCGGTTTGGTCGAGCCACCCTCCCACCGATTCACGGTGGCGAAGGAAACGCCGAGCCGGTCCGCAAGCTGTTGCTGGGTGAGGTTAAGGCTGGCACGGATGGAGCGTAGAACAGCTGAAATGTCGTTGATTCTCTTCATATTTGACATTTTTGCTATATAGCATTCGTTTCGCGTCGTCAATCGGCTCTGTTCTCACTTCGCCCGTTTTAAGGGTGAAAAACGGCCATTTCTGTCAGAAAATTTCAGCTTGGATGAAAAACCACCTAAGCCGTTGATTTGCTTAGGTTTTCTCTCGAAAAGGGCCGCTCCGGCCTGAAAATCTTTCGCGTTTTCTCAGGTCCTGCACAAGTGGTCCTCTACTTTTGACAGCGCGCACCGTCTTTTTCCGGCCTCTGCTCCTATTCTGACGGGCAAATCTCTCAGAATTCCGCAAAATTTCATAAGATTCCATTTTTTCAATCAGGGCTGATGCCACACGACTTCGCCGCCGACAATCGTGGTCGTCACCGCCAGCGAGCCGATGGCCTGGGCCGGAATCGCGCTGATATCACCGTCAAGGATGACCAGGTCGGCCAGCATGCCCGGCGCGAGCCGGCCCTTGCGGTCTTCCTCGAAGCCCACCCAGGCGGCTGCGCTGGTGAAAAGCTTCAGCGCCTGGGACAGGCTCACCCGCTCTGCGCCATTCACCTCCCGGCCGGTCTGAGACTGTCTGGTCAGGGCTGTGCTGATGCTGGCCAGCGGCGCCAGCGGCCCAATCGGACAGTCGGAGCTGCCCGCCACCGGGATGTGGTGATCGATCAGGCTTCTCGTCCGGTACAGCCAGGAGTGGATTTCGGGCGCGACCTCGGCGACGTATTTTTCTCCGTACCGGCGCACGAAGTCGGGCTGGGTGACGACTACGCAACCGCTGATCTTCAGCTGCTCCAGAAACGGTGGGGGACACAGCGAACAGTGTTCGATCCGGTGGCGGTGATCCGGCCGAGACAGCCGCCGCTGAGCCTGCTCAACCGCGTCGAGCGCCAGGCCAATGGCCGCTTCTTCAACGGCGTGGAAGGCCAGCTGAAAACCGTGTTGATGCGCCCGCCAGACCAGCTGTCTGAGCACCGATGGGTCTGGATAGAGGGCGCCCCGGCTCTCGTGCAGCATGATCTTCACACTCCCCAGACGGACTCGCTCGTCTCCGCTGAACGGCTCCAGCCGGGATTCGAGCAGCTGTTCCAGGGCTGCACTGCCGACCATCACCGTGGCCCGTGAAGCCAGCAGCCCGTCGGCCGCCAGCTGTTGAAAAACTGCCAAGTCCTCAAGCGTATTGCCCGCGCTGGCGTCGTGGAAGGAGGTCACGCCCAGGCGCAGCAGATCCTGTCCGGCGTGTTGTACGGCTGATCGAAAGCGGGCTGCGGGCAGGCGGGGAATGACGCTTCGCAGCAAGGCTTCGAGTTCGTACACCACACCTGTCGGCTGGCCGCCGGAGTCGCGCTCGGCGTAGCCGCCGTGGCGGTCGGCGAAGGACGGGCCGATGCCGGCCCGGTTCAGGCCGGCGGTGTTGAGCACGGCGGCATGACCGGAGCGGTGGCGGATCACAACCGGTCGCTCACGACACACCGCGTCAAGATCGGAGCGGGTCGGATGGCGTTTTTCTGTCAGCCGGAACTCGTCGTAGCCGTAGCCGCGCAGCCACTCTCCGGGCTGTAAGCGGGGCAGATGTATCGCCAGACGGCGCTGCAACTCGGGAATCGACCTAACGTCGCTGAGGTCCGCGCCACACCGGCGACTGGCCCAGGAAAACAGGTGCAGATGCGGGTCAATGAAGCCGGGCAGGACAGTGTGACCACGGCAGTCCAACAGTTGGGTGTGACGCGAAACGAGAGGCCGGAGGTCGGCCTCGCTGCCGAGCGCTACGATCCGGTCCCCGGCGATGGCCACGGCTTCGGCGGTCGGACGCTGCGGGTCCTGGCTGAGAACCGTCCCTCCGTACACCACGAGGTCAGCTGGGGGAGTGGGCAAAGACATGGCCCCTGCCAGCAAAAAGGGCGATGCAACGGCATCGCCCTTTTGATCTGGAATGAAAGCTGTGCGCTCTTAATCCGACGACGGCAGGGGTTTTGCCTCTTTGAGCGGCATCTCTTTTTCGCAGCAGTCCAGCGTGCCGTCTCCAGGCTTATTACACAGAACCTCGGCGCCGCACGTCTCACACATATACCGTTTGCCAAGCTGAGCCATACTACCCTCCTACGTACGTGTGATGCTTCTCGCACTCCCTCATTCATGAGGGAACGGAAGTACGGCCATCTCCGCTATCACGGGCGTCCCGTTTCTGTCAATCCGCAGTCGGGTGCCCGGTTCAAGATACTCGCGACGGACGTAGCCCAGGGCGATCGGTCGGCCGAAACGGGGAGACAGGGTCGCGCTGGTGATCCAGCCGACCTCCTTGGTGTCGGAGAACAGCTTATCCCCGCTGCGGGGTGATTCCGTCCCCTGAACCAGCAGGCCGCTGAGCTTGCGGTTCACCCGGCCCCGGGCCGAGGCGCGTTCGACCACCTCCTGGCCGAGATAACAGCCCTTGTTGAAACTGAGCGCGTGGTCGAGCCCGACTTCCAGGACGATGCGGTCTTCGTCCATATCCACACCATACCACGGGATGCCGGCCTCAATCCGCAGCATATTGAGCGCGCCTGAGCCGACCGGGCAGGCGCCCAGCGGTCGGCCGGCCTCAAGCAGGGTCTGCCATACCGCCTCGGCTTGCGGCCGGGGAACCAGGATGTCGTAGCCGTCCAGGCCGGTCTCAGACATCTGGACGACACGGACGGCGGTCTCGGCCAGCCGTGCTTCCGCGTGCTGGTAGTCCTCGGTCAGGCCGGGTGACACGCCAGCCGCCTCCAGCAGACGCGAAGCCAGCGGCCCTTGCACACCAATAGTGGTCTGGTCTGTGCTCAGGTCTGCGAGTTCCACATCATCGGCGATGATAAAGCGCTCCAGAGCGGCGACCGTCTTGTCCTTGACCCGCGCGTCAAGGTCGAGCATGAGGCTGTCTTCGAGCGCATACACCCGCAGGTCGGCGACAATCCGGCCCTGGTCGGTCAACAGGGTTGCCGGGCAGCCCTGGCCGGGACGGAGGGACTCGACATCGTTCGACAACATGCCCTGCAGAAATGAGACGCGGTCCTCTCCGCTCGCATTGATCTGGACCCGGAAAGACAGGTCAATGAGCCCGGCAGCGTCCCGGACAGCCCGGTATTCGTGCTCGATATCCGCAAAGCGTTCGGGCAGACTGATCCCCCGATCATCGGTCACCACCGCCCCGTGGGCGGTATGCCATGCCGCCAGTGGTGATTGCATATCCACCTCTTGTGACGCTAGGCGGGGGCGGCGTTCATGCGGCGCAGCTGCCGTACCGCCTGAATGCGCTCCTGGGCCAGGGTAACCGCCAGGCGATGGGGATGAATGTTCCGTTGCCTGGCCTCGGCAAACAGTGTCTTGAGCGTGGTATAAATCGTTTCGGTCTTGGCCTGGGCTCGCTCGCGACGGTAGCCGCCGGGACCGAGTTCGTCGGCAACGTTGATCAGGCCGCCGGCGTTAATGGCGAAATCGGGCGCGTAGACAATGCCTCGCTCGTACAGCGCGTCACCGTCCGCATCGCTCACCAGCTGGTTGTTGGCCCCGCCGCCAATAATCCGGCAGCGCAGGTGGGGAATCGTTTGGCTGTGAAACAGGCCGCCCGCCGCGCACGGGGCCAGGATGTCACACTCCTGGGTGTAAATATCCTCGGGGCTGACGACCCGGGCCTGGAAGTCTTCGGCAGCCTGCCGGGTGCGGCGCTCGTCCACATCGGCCACAATCAGCCGCGCCCCAGCCTCGTGCAGGTAGCGGGCCAGCGGATAGCCGACCTTGCCCAGCCCGGGCAGGGCGACCGTCTTGGCCTGGAAGTCGGCCGTACCGTCCGCCTCTTCCAGACACGCCCGCTGCCCACAAAAGATGCCCCAGGCCGTCATCTGAGACGGATCGCCGCCGCCGCCAAAGACGGTGTCCCGGCCGACGCCAAAACGGCTCTCTTTGCGCACCCGTTCGATATCCGCAGTCGAAGTCCCCATGTCTTCGGTCGGGATATAATGCCCGGCCAGCGATTCAATCGCCCGACCCAGGGCGCGGAACAGCGTCTCCCGCTGTGGCAAAGCGGCCGATGACATCTTCTTGCTCGAAGGGTCATCATCGTCCGCTTTGGTCGTATGGTCGGCAATCACCACCGCCTTGCCGCCGCCGTAATCCAGACCCGCCAGCGCGGCCTTGTAAGTCATCGCCTGGGCCAGCCGCAGGGCGTCGGTGACGGCCTCGTCCTCGGTCGCATAAGTTCGCATGCGGATACCGCCCAGGGACGGTCCCAGGGTCGTATCGTGAATGGCGATGATCGCCTTGAGTCCGGCTCCCCGGTCGGCGCAAAAGACTACCTGTTCGTAGTCTTCGGCATGCATGGTGTCAAACAGCGCGGTCATGGCGGTGTACGTCCCTGTTCAGCTCCGACCAGCATATCAGACTTCAACCAGAATATCGTCACCGTCAACCTTGACGGCATAGGTGTCTTGTTTCACGTCCGGGTCGTCGAGGTTCTCGCCGTTGGTCACGTTGTACTCCCAGCCGTGCCACGGGCAGGTCACCGTCGTGTCGTCGAGGTCGCCCTCATCAAGCGGGCCGCCCTGGTGGGGGCAGATATTGTCAATCGCGTAATACTCGCCATCAACCTGGAAGATGGCGATCTGCTTGTCTTCAACCTCAACGCATTTCCCGCCGTCCTGCGGGATGTCGCTCTTTTGGGCGACCTTCACAAAATCTCCCATGTTGTCCTCCTTCACATGCGAAAAAGCCCCCTGTCAGCTTGGGCGAAGACAGAGAGGCCAGAGAATATCAGGGAATGAGAAACGGGCCTAGAGCGGATCAGGAACTCTCGGAACCTGCTGATTTTAGCCGCACCTGCAACGTGTACCGACCAGTGGCGTTGTCAAAGCCGCTCACCCGGACATAGTAGGTGCCGGCCGAGACCTGCTGTACCAGCCAGAAATTGAGCCTGCTACCCCCGTCGTCGTCCTCGCTGAGCCACTGATCGTCGGCTCCCCGCAGCTGCCCAACCGTATCCGTGTCGCCCGTGGTTTCGACCGTCAAGGTCCCAGCTTGGTCCACTTGGACCCGGAAGTAGTCTACATCCCCCTGGCGCTCCAAAATACCGGAGGTGGAAGAATCGGGCTTGACGCTCCTTGCTCGTTCATGCGTATTCCCGTGGTCATCTGTCGGGGTTGGGGCGAAGCGGAGGACCAGGGTGTACGGACCGGTCGCCACCTCGCCGGGCGCAGATTCGTACCCGCTCACCCGGACATAGTAGGTGCCGGCTGATACCGGCTGAACGAGCCAAAAATTAAGCCCAAGCCCTCGGTCATCGTCCTCGCTGATCCACTGATCGTCGGCCCCCCGCAGCTGTCCCAAGGTATCCGTGCTGCCTGTCGTCTCGACCGTCAAGGTTCCGGCTTGGTCCACTTGGACCCGGAAGTAGTCTACATCCCCCTGGCGCTCCAAAGCACCTGAGGTAAAAGAAGTGGGTTTGACGGTGGTAGCTCGCTCCGGCGTATTCTCGTGGTCATCGTCCGGCGTCTCATCGTCCGGCGTCTTATCGTCCGGGGTCCCATCGTCTGGCGTTCCATCGTCCGGCCCCAGGTGGTCGCGGACAAGTTTATTGTTGTCAAAGAAGCGGTCAAAGCGACCGTAGCTCGCGATAATGGGACACGTATCGTCAGGAGCCCCCGATGCGACGCCGCGCAGGTTCCCATCTCTGTCAAACAGGCCAGACCCGCTGCTGCCTCCTTCGATTGTTCCTTCCGACCAGACAACATGCAGACCATCAACCCGCTGGCCTCCCACGAGTTGGAATATGGATTCTCGTAATATGACACCAGCACTGTATTTCTTCAGGTCGCCCGCAGGGTGATGCACCCCATAGACAGCGATGTGAGGGCTGGGCCGGTGGGAACTCCACCCCGCATACCCACGACCACGACGATCTGATCTCGGTAGATTCCTCAGTCTCAGCAAGGCAGAATCCGAATCGGGGTCTGAAACCAGAAACTCAGCTCCGCCGGTTAGTTGCTCGACTGCTGCTTCTGCTGGGTCAGGACCACCGCAGAGGGCACGCTCAAAGTCCCAATAGGTCACAAGCGTCCGGGCGGCGTATGGCGTGGAGATACAATGGTGGGCGGTGAGGAAATACGGAATCACGGAGCTGTCGTCTCCATCGTTCAGCAAGGTACCCGTACACTTGAAGGAATCGCCGTTCTCCTCCGTATAACTCATTTTTGCGGTCGCACTGGCATTGAGGCCCAATTGCGGGGGGGATATGAGGTTGACGTCTTGAGGGCCAGGTATAATTCGACATTGGACATCAATGTGGTTCTCACAGGAGGCTGCCCCAATATCGCTCAGACGTTGAGGCTCGTACTGGGGTGTCCTCATAGATTGAGGCACGTACTGAGGGGTCCGCATGGATTGCAAGAGATGAGAGACCTGGTCTACATACAGCGAGAAGGTCGAGAGGGCGGCAGACGACGGCAGGCTCACTTCAATCCAGGCTGTCTCGCCCTCGATGACAGGCGACCACACCGGTGGGTCGAACATGTCCACCACAGCGGATTCACTGGTTCGGGGAACGAAATCGGACTGGGTGAGGGGGCCAAAGTGGTGGTCGAGGTCAGCCGGACCGGAGAAGCGCAGTTCTGCTCCAGGGTCTAAGGTGGCAAAGACGGCCACCCGCAGCGCCAGGGCTCCGGGGGACGTGACGCTGAGCGCGCTGACCACGCTTCCATCGCTCAGCGTGGTCCACTCCAACCGGGGCGCGAGATCGTCCTGATAGGCGACAGGAATCTCCCGACCGAAGCCGATTTGCAGCGGGACGGTCCGTTTCCGTCCCTCCCAGGCTGCGTGCTCGGTATCGGTGACCTCCGGCAAGGTAATGCTGAGCGTGATTGGAGTGGAGGCGGTATCCTGTTTGAGTTGTCGGGCTTGCTGAGCACGGCTTGTGTCACCCGCTGCCTGGGGGGGGATGAAGACGCCCTCAACACGGACTTCTTGGGCTCGACCGATAGCCGAAACGCTGCACGTCAGAATACAGGCAACAAGAACCGATCTCCAAGCGCGAGTCAGAATTCGAGCGGAATGACCGGTTAGGGCTTGTTTCTTCATACCGAACAGAGGGGTAGGAGGTAATTGGGGGCGTTGCGCAGCCGTTCACGGGCACTGAGCAAAGAGGAATAGACTTTGCTCAGTGCCCGTGCAGCTTACGCTGAGCGAGGAGGGGGGGAAAGATGCGGCTTCTATGACTTTTCGTTCGGATTCGAGCACGGCTCAGACATGGCGCTCTCTAGCCGCCGTAGAAGACCTTTTCACCCAGATCGGCCATATGCAGGGTCGCCAAATCGGCCCGCCCGTCGGGCTGCTTCTGGACAGCCGCGTCCACCACCTTGCCGATGAAGATCGAGTGGTCGCCGTTCTCAACCGTCTGCTCCAGGGAGCATTCGACATAGGCCGGGACGCTCTCCAGCACGGGCGCGCCGGTGCTGCCGGCTTTGTATGCCTCGCCGTTAATCGTATTGCCGTCCTTCTCGACCGGCTTGAAGAAGGCAAAGGCCGGGCCCTGCTGGCCCTTGCCCAGGATATTCAGGGCAAAACAGCCGGCTTTTTTCACCAGTTCATGGGCGGTCGAGTCGCCCTTCACGCCGACCACGACCAGCGGCGGATCAAAGGCGGTCTGGGTGACCCAGTTGACGGTTGCGGCGGCAATCTCGCCGTCTTTTTCTGCGGTCAGGACGTACAAACCATACGGGATCATGCGTAGAGCGGTCTTTTTGGCGTCTGCATCCATAGTCGTTCTCCCTCTGTTATAGGCTGTCTGGGCCTTGTATCTGGCCTGGGTGCGGTGTGCAAGTCCTGAGCCTACTGCCGTGGAAGTTCAAACATATTGAAGTCACCTGTGCAGCCAACTGTATCATGCCATCTGCTCTGGCAATTGATGCCGTCCGGGTCAGCGAGGCTGCCGGTGACATACCCCTGATACTGGCCGTCCAATGTCCATTCTCCGACGAAGAGCCCGTTTTTGTGGCAGACCTCGCCGGAAACCTCGACCCGCCCAAGGGGAGGGGCACGGGTGGAGCCGGAAATCTGTCCCCCCTCTATCCGCACTTGCATGGTCCCTCTCGGCGCCTCACAGACGACAGAGGAATCCGGGGGAAGAGCATAGCGGGGCGGAGCAAATTGAATAAAATACTTGCCATCAAAACTGTCCCCTGGGGGACATGGGAGGGGCGGTGGCCGGAGGAGTGGCTGTTGAGGGACCGGAGTTGGAGGCGCCTCCAACCATACGCAGATCTCATCAAACGCCATTTGAGTGGATTCGCGGAGTTCCAGGTGTTGGGTCGCCTGATTCCACTCAAACCACGCTTCCTCACCAGGCGACGGAAAATTCGGAACCCTGAGCCGGGCATTTGCGTTTTGTACAAACTCCTCCCCGAGGGTTGTCACCTCGAACGTGCTCCTGGCAAACTGCTTACCGTTATCGTAGGCGACTGCGGTGTGTTGTCCGTCGCCCAGCAGCGCCCAGTTGAAGAAGCTATAAAAGCCGTTGTTCCCGTCGTCATCCCCACACGTTGCACTGGTATCGTCACGGGGAAATCCATACGTAGCCGGAATGGGGTCTCCGTCGTTGAATCTGATAGTGATGTCGCCCACGGCCTCACACTTCCAGCCCGAGATGACCCCAATGCCGGACAGTTTGTCCCCGTCGCCAGGAATATCCAGAACCGCTGCCTGAGCCAGCGAGGGAGCCAGAAGAACGATCCCAAGGCACACGGAGCCCCAAAAGGGGGCTATTTTAGCATCCATAGTTATTTCCTCAGACTACTGCGTTGGAAGCGGGTGGATGATGAGATCGCCCGTACAGCCAGATATATCCTGCCATCTGCTTGGGCAATGGATGCCGTCCAAGTCAGCCAGGCTCCCGGTGAAATAGCCCTGATAGTTATCGTCCAGCGACCATTCTCCAACGAGAAGACTGCCGTTTTCTTTCTCGCAGACCTCGCCGGAAAACCTGAAGACTCCGTGGGAAGGGGCGTCGACAGAAACGGAGAATCCTCCCTCCTGTACTTCCACTTGTATAATCCCTCTGGGCGCCGCACACGTAAGGTCGGGACCGAAGAGAAAGCCGGGAAAGTTGAATCGAATCAAATACGTGTCCCCGCGATAACTTGTTTCATCTCTCGGACATGGCAGGGGCGGTGGCGGGAGCAGTGGCGCTGGAGATGGCGGACCTTCAGGTATCCTCAGCCCCTCGCACGCGTCCCGGAAATCCACCTGGGACAGGGAGAGGAGTTCCAGGTGCTGGGTGCTCTCGTTCCACACAAAGTCCGCCTTCTCACCGAGTGACGGGAAATCCAGGATCGTGAACGGACCGGGAGTTGCGTCTTCGACAAACTCCTCTCCGAGGGTCGCCACCCTGACCGTGCTGCTGTCGAACTTCACGTCGTTATCGAGGACCGCGACGGTGTATGTTCCGTCGCCCAGGAGGCCCCAGTTGAAGTAGGTCACAAAGCCGTTATCCGTATCTCCACATGTCTCTTCGGTGTCCTCACGGGACAGCCCGTACAGCGTGGGAAGGGGATTTTCATCATCGACGCGGACCGTGATCTCTCCCTCGGCCTCACACTTCCAGCCCGAGATGACCCCGATACCGGACAGTGTGTCCCCGTTGCCGGGAATCTCAAGCCGCCCTTCTATCTCCTCCTCCTGTTCCTGCTCCTGCGCCGCAGCCAGCGAGGGGATCAGGACGAGAAGCCCGAGACAAAGACGAAGCCAGAAGGACATCAGCATCTCCTCAAAGAGCGCTTCGATCGCCAATCCATCGTTCAATGAGCAACGCTAGAGGTCGTTAATCGTCCAACTCCCGTCGTCATTCCTGGTGACATCAACACCCAGAGCCACCACCTGAGCTGGCAGCATGAGTGAGTGACACCCGTCAACCGAGCCAATGCCGGTGCCGTCTATACACGCCTCTCCCTCTGCATTTACGGTAAAAGTATAGTTGAAAGCGAGTAGGGTGCCGCTACACATCTCTCCCGGCTGCACGGTCAAGCCAGCCATACACATTCCACGATCAACCGGCTCGGAGGGCGTAGTCCCGCACGATTCCACCATCTCGAAATGTTGGGTGCTTGTATTCCACTCCAGGTAGGTCGTCTCGCCGGTTGACGGGAAATCATTCACAGTGACACAAGTGTCCGGCGCATCGGGCAGATACGGCACCCCGGCGGTTGCCACCGTAAACGTGCTGCGGGCAAACTCCTCGCCGTTATCGTAGGCCACCGCGGTGTGTTCCCCATCGCCTAGCAGCGCCCAGTTATAGAGGAGCAGAAAGCCGTTGTCCGTATCCCCACAGGCCATGCTGGTATCGGGCCGCTCGCTGCCATACACCATGGGATAGGTCAGCATCTCATCATCGTCGAATCTGACCGTGATGTCCCCGACGGCATCACACTTCCAGCCACGGATCACCCCAATCCCTGACAACTTATCGTCGTCGCCAGGAGTCTCAAGAATTTCTGCATAAACAAACGAAGGCGCCAGGAGAAATAGCCCAAGACACAGGCGAAGCAGGAAAGACATGGAAACCTCCTCAGGTAGAACAAAGTTTCTTGCCGGCACCTTGTATCTTTTCCATACCGGGGGTGCAAGTCCTGAACGCGCCAGGGGCGTGCCACAGCCCGTCCGCCTTGCGCTCCGCACTCCAGGGATGAAGATAGAGGGGGCCCGTCCGTTCCACTCCTCTTGAGGAAACGGCTGTGTAGAGATAGTGATGGAGCGGTGAAAGGAGCCCCGGCAATGTCACCCTCCACCATTGATCCTCATGAAACCGTGCGGCGCTCCGACGAGAAACGCTCGCATGTCGTGGAGTCGCCCCCATTGGAAAACGGTGACCGCCTCACGCGGGAGGAGTTTGAGAGACGTTATGAGGCCATGCCGCATGTGAAGAAGGCGGAGCTGATTGATGGAGTGGTGTACATGGGCTCACCCGTTCGCTTTGGGAGACACAGTGAACCTCACGCTGCACTGTTGACGTGGCTGGGGACGTATGCCGCGTTTACCCAGGGCGTCCGACTCGGGGACAACGCAACCGTTCGTCTGGATTCGGACGCCGAACCGCAGCCGGACGCTCTGCTGCGCATAGAGCCGCAGGTGGGTGGCAATTCGCGTATCAGCGAAGACGATTATATCGAAGGCGCGCCCGAGTTGGTTGCCGAAATCTCCTCCAGCACGGCCTCGTACGATCTGCACGACAAAATGGACGCCTACTGTCGCGCGGGCGTCAAAGAATATCTGGTCTGGCGCGTGGACGATAAACAGCTTGACTGGTTTGTTCTGCGCGAGGGAGCGTATAGGCGCCTTGCGCCTGACGCAGCCGGGGACCTGATGAGCCAGACATTTCCAGGCTTGCGTCTCACGATATCGGCCTTGATCGCGGGTGATATGGCGCAGGTCGTTGGAGCGCTGCAAAAGGGGCTGGACTCTGCCGAGCACGCGGAGTTTGTTGCCCGATTAGAGATGCAAACCTCGCCCCGCTGAAAACGTGTGACGCCCATCCCCGGAAACCTGCGCTCGCCAGCCGTGCGGAGGCCGTTGGGCTGGAGAGAACCCGCCCCGGCCCTTCCCTTATCCCTCAACCTCTACCAGCCAGCCGTGGGGGTCGGGTGTGAGGCCGCGCTGGATGCCGGAAATCTCGTCAAACAGGCGTTGGGCGACCCGACCGACACGGCCGTCGTTGATGGTGATGGTGTGTCCCTTGTAGAACAGCTCACTGACCGGCGAGATCACCGCGGCCGTGCCCGTCCCAAAGACTTCCTGGAGATGGCCGTTGCCCGCTGCGGTCAGGACCTCGTCAATCGTGATGGGACGCTCGACAACCGGAATGCCCCAGTCGGTGGCCAGCTGAAGGACGGTGTCGCGGGTGATGCCGGCCAGGATATTGCCGTTGAGAGCCGGGGTGACCAGGCGGTCGTCAATCATGAAGGCGATATTCATCGAGCCGACCTCTTCGATGTAGCGCCGCTCAAGCCCGTCCAGCCATAAGACCTGCGAATAGCCCTGGCGATGAGCCTCTTCCCCGGCCAGCAGGCTGGCCGCATAGTTGCCGCCGGTCTTGGCCTCGCCCATCCCGCCTTTGACCGAGCGCACATAGCGGTCTTCGACCAGGATTTTGACCGGGTTGAAACCCTCGGCGTAATACGCCCCAACCGGAGACAGAATGACAAAGAAGGTGTAGGTCTGGGACGGACGAACCCCCAGGTAGGGATCGGCGGCAATCATCGTTGGTCGGATGTACAAAGACGTGCCCGCCGCCCGAGGCACCCAGTCGCGGTCAACCGCGATCAGGCGCTTCAGAGCCGAGACAAAGACGTCTGCCTCAATCTGTGGCATACACAGGCGTCGGGCCGACCGGTTGAGCCGCTCAGCGCTCTTGTCGGCCCGGAACAGCACAATTGTGTCCTGGACCGAGCGGTAGGCTTTGATGCCTTCAAAGATCGCCTGCCCGTAGTGCAAGACCGCAGTCGAGGGGTCGAGCGATAGCGGGCCGTACGGCACGACGCGCGGGTTATGCCAGCCCTGGTCAGCAGAGCCGTCCATCACGAACATATGATCGGTGAAAATCTCACCAAACCCGAGTTCGTCGTCACGCGGTTTCGGCTTTGGCCGGGTGGTGCGGGTCAGGGGAATGGCTGACGGCATGCTCGTGTCGCTTCCTTTACTGCAATCCAAACCAAAAGTCCGAACGGGCTTTGCTCGCAACCTAGCGCCGTCCCGCGTCTCCTTCAACCGGGCAGGACGGGAAAGCGGGTGCGCGTTGACTTTGTGGCCGGTCCCGGGCTAGGGTCGCGTCCATCAGCCGACAGGCAGGAGGACCCGTGCTGTGTCGCCCGACACCTTATTCGTCCGTGTAGTAGATACGCGGTACGCGCCAGCGCTCAAACAGGCCGGGTTTGTCCTTGGCTGCGGTCTTGAGGTGTTCGGCGTGGGCGTCCATATCGGCGTACAGCCGGGCGACATCAAGCCCGTGATGGCTGGGACGGTAGTTTTCGAGACGCATCAGCCCCTGGGTCAGTAAATTCACCGTGCCCTGTGAGGCGCCACGGTTGAAGCGCAGGTGGAGACCGGTGGCAAAACGGATCAGGGCTTCGTAAAAGGCCTGATCCTCGGCCGCGATTTCAGACCAGCCCTCTTCCAAGACCTGGTGACAGCTGAAATACTCGCGTCGGTTGAACAGGCGTACCGCCTCTCGCAGTTTCGGATGCATGGAGGAAGCCTAAAACGGGAAGCCTGAAACGTAAAGCCAGGCAATGAGAAAGGAAGAACGGCATGTCTATCCGTACGGTTGAGCAGTATACAGACAGCCTCAAAGACGACCGCGTGGTGTATCTGCGCGGCCAGCAGCTGAGCAATGTGACGGAACATCCGCTGATCCAGAAGGCGATTGATCACGAGGCCACGGACTATCGCCTGATGCACGACCCCGAGTTCCGCGATCTGGCCGTCGTGCGCCACCCGGACAGCGGGGAGGAGATGAGCCGCTATTTCCTGCCGCCCCGCAGCGCCGAAGAGCTGCTCAAGCGCAGCGAGCTGATTGAAACGGCGTGTCGGGAGGGCGGCACCCTGGTGGTGCTGGCCAAGGTGGTCGGCAGCGATGCCCTGTTCGGCCTGACCCGGACCTGCCAGAAGGTCGATGCAGCCCTGGGCACGCGCTACGCCGACAACGTCAGGGCCTTTTATGAGTCGTGCTGGCGCAACGACCTGAGCTTCGCCCTGGCCCAGACCGACGTCAAGGGCGACCGCTCGCTGCGCCCCTCGGAGCAGGAAGACCCCGACCTGTATCTGCACATTGTTGAGGAGCGACCGGACGGCATTGTGGTGCGCGGGGCAAAGACCCACACCTCCAACACGACCCACGCCAACGAGATGATCGTGCTGCCGACCCGGGCGATGGGCGAGGCCGATAAGGACTACGCGGTGTCCTTCGCCATTCCGCTCGACACGCCGGGACTCAAGCTGCTGATGAGCGGCTATGGCTCGTACACTGAGCGCAACGCCTTCGACCATCCGGTCAGCTCGGGCCTCAAGATGACCGAAACCCTGACGGTCTTTGACGATGTGTTCGTGCCCAACGAGCGGATCTTTCTGAAGGGCGAGTGGCAGTTTGCCGGCCCGCTGGCCCTGTCGTTTGTGGAGTACCACCGGCTGACCGCGATTTCCTACAAGCTGCCGTTTCTGGATCTGCTGGCCGGCGCGGCGCGGCTGATGGCCGAGTACAACGGGGTCGAAAAGGCTGCCCACATCAAAGAGAAGCTGTTCTGGCTGGCCAGCTATGCCGAAACGACCCGCTCGCTGACCCACATGGCGTGCATGAAAGCCGTGCCGACCGATTTTGACATGGTCATTCCCGACCCGGCTACGGTGAACATCGCCAAGCACCATTTTGCGGCCAGTTTCCACCAGGCGCTGTCGCACGTCCAGGACATTGCCGGTGGCATTCTGGTCACCGCCCCGGCCGTCGAAGACCTGCACAGCGAAGAGACCGGGCCGCTGATCGAGAAATATCTCAAGGGCCGCAAGGGCACCTCGGGCCGCGAGCGCTTGCAGCTGATCAACCTGATTCAGGACATTACCGCGTCCGACTTCGGCGGCTACCAGGCCGTGCTGGCGCTGCACGCCGAGGGCTCGATGGAGGCCGAGAAAATGCAGCTGTACCGCGAGTACGACTGGTCCAGGGTCAGCGACTTCGCCCGCCGCATGGCGCGTCTGAGCTAGCCGGGTCGCGTCTCCATGGCACGAAGCGGGGAAACATGGCATTACGGGTCACGATTGGCGACGATACCTTTGCCCGGCGCTGGGTCGAGGGAACTTTTGTGCGGGCGTGCATCCACAACGCGACAGACACGGTGGTCAGTCTCAGGATCAGCGGCACTGCTCCGGCGAGCGGCACGGCGGTGTTTGAGAACAGCGCCGAGCTGAGCGCGCTGATTGCCGAGCTTCAAGAACTCGAAGCACAGCTGGGAGAGTAGGCGAGTGCTCCGACTGGTCGTGCTGCTGGTGTGGGGTCTGGGCTGGGCATCCGGTGTGCTGGCCCAAACCCCGGCCAAAACCTGGAAGACCCTCGACGAGCTGTCAGCCCAGGAGCTGAGCCGGCTTGACCTGCGCCAGACGACGCCGCGCAACCCCCAGATTCCCTACCTGCCGGCGGAGGCGTATCCGTTTGCGCCCCCGTATACGGCCGAAGAACTGGCCTATCTGGCCTTTGACCTGGATACGCCCCGGCCGCGCTTCTCGCATATCTGGCTCAGCACCGTGCAGAGCATGACGGCCGAGGGCTATATTCGGACGCTCAAAAACAATACCGCCGTCCTGTACCGGCCTGCGGATGGAGGCGCCCTGATGCGCCTGCCCGCAGGTCAGGAGTATATGCGCGCCTTCTCCCAGTTCACCAACCCGCCGTCCGCGGCCGGCCGCCAGAGCCTGCGGGTGGAGTACCGGACCGACCGGCAGTTCACCAAGAAGCAGGACCGCTATAACTACACCCCGGAGCGGCGCCGGATTCGTCGTCAGCCGCAGCCGCGTCGCGGAACGCGTTTTCCCAACAACGCCCAGACCTTTGACGATCTCCAGGGCCGCGACCCGTGGGAGTTTTCGTGGAGGCTGCTGGGAACGGACGTGTTGTACTCGACCGTCCGTTTTCCCACCACCCGTCCGACCATCACCCTGACCCGGCCGGACGGCTCGTCGTATGCGCAGGACACCAGCCGCCTCAGGATGATGGGCGATGACTACCCGGCCTATCGGCCGGACGGCGGGGTCGAGACCTATGTGGTCGAGTCGGTGCCGCGCCCGGAGTGGCTGCCCGAGTATTACTGCAGCAAGCTGGTGTACTGGATCGATACGAGCGTCTTCTGTCCGCTGCGGATCGAACAGTACGACCGGGACGGCCAGCTGACCCTGGTCGCCGAGCGTCTGGAGCGCCAGGAGTACCCGGACGACGGCCGGCTCGGCTATACCGCTCTGATCTTTCTGTTCTGGCGGGTCGACCTCGACCTGCTGACCGTGGGGGTGCACGACTACCACAAAAAGGTCAACTGGCTGGCCGACCACTGGCAGACCTACTTCAGCCCCGAGTTCCTGCGCCGGGGCTGGTTCCTGAGTCCCTACAAGACCCAGGCCGAGGTGCCCTATCCCGACCAGTTTTATTTGCGACCGCTGCTCTACCCGGACAAATTCCCCGACCAGCGCTCCATCCGGCTTTCTCCTCTGGTGGCGGCTCGGGTGGCGGCCCAGGAGCGGGCCGGGCATATTGTCTTTGAGGTCGAGAGCCAGCCGGTAGCCGCGTCGCCGACCAAGGGGGCGGGCTGAGAGCCACACAGGAGGGAGTATGGCGTACGAATCTTTGCTGTACGACAAGCGGGACGGGATTGCGACCGTCACCATCAACCGTCCCCACAAACGCAACGCCTGGACCACCGATCTGTCCGAAGAAGTCATTGAGGTCTTTGGCGCCATGGAGGACGACCCCGAGGTCCTGGTCACCGTGTTCACCGGAGCGGGCGACAAGGCGTTCTCGGCCGGCGCCGACCTGGGCAACGCCAAGACGCATAAGGTGAACTCGGTCGGCGCCCATCTGGCGACGATCAGCCCGCGCGGCTTTGGCGTCTTCAACGCCGTGGCCGACTACCCCAAGCCGGTGGTGGCCGCCATCAACGGCTATGCGGTCGGCATCGGCTGTTTGATTACCCTGTGCTGTGACATTCTGCTGGCGTCCGAGAATGCCGAACTCGGCCTGCCCCAGGTGCCGCTGGGGATCATTCCGGCCTACGGCGGGGCGGTGCGCCTGGCCCGCTACATCGGCCGGGGCAAAGCCATGGAAATGGTGTTGCTGGGCGAACGGATCAGCGCGGCCGAGGGCTATCGGGTCGGTCTGCTCAACCGCGTCGTGCCCTTGCCGGAGCTGATGCCCTTGGCCTACGATTACGCTGCACGTCTGGCCGCTCTGCCGCCGCTGGCGGCCAGGATGGCCAAGGAGTCGCTCAACAAGGGGCTGGATATCGCCTCGCTCAAAGAGGCTGCCCAGACCGATATCTATCGCTTCATGCTGCTCGGCCAGACCGAGGACAGCCACGAGGCGCACACCGCCTGGCGGGAGCGCAGAAAGCCGGAGTTCAAGGGCCGTTAAGAACCACGTCCAAAGAAGGAGGAAGAGCCATGAGTCGATATACTGAAACAGCAGGACCCCAGGCTGCGGAGGGCTGGCAGTTGTCGCGGGTCACCCCGCCGAGTGAGCTGTTTGGAGCCAACGGCATGCGCTTTGGCCCGGACGGCAGGATTTATGTTGTCCAGGCCTTTGGCAGTCAGGTCAGCGCCCTCGACCCGGCGACCGGGGCCAGGGAAACCGTCTCGCCGGTCGGTGGAGAGATTGTGGCGCCGGACGATATCGCCTTTGATTCGCACGGCACAATGTATGTGACCGAGGTCATGAGCGCCCGGGTCAGTGCACGGACGCCGAACGGCGAGGTCAAGGTCATTGCCGATAACGTGCCGGCTGCCAACGGTATCGTGGCCTACCAGGACCGGTTGTTCATGGACGAGTGTCGTCCGGGCGGACGTTTGTGGGAGCTGTACCCGGACGGCCGTTCGCCGCGGTTGATGGCCGACAATCTGCCCTTGCCCAACGCGCTGATGGTCGGTCCCGACGGCAACATCTATTTTCCCCAGATCGCCGTCGGCGAGATTTGGCGCTGCGCGCTCGAAGGCGGCCGGCCGGAGAAGTTTGTCGATGGCCTGGCCGTGCCCACGGCGGTCAAGTTTGACAAGAACGGCCTGCTGACCACCACCCAGGCCGGCAGCGGTGAGATTACCAAGATCGACATCCAGAGCGGAGTCAAAACGCAGGTCGCCAAAGTCCGCCCGGGGATCGATAATTTTGTGATTGACGATGACAACCGGCTGTTCATTTCTCACTTTGTGGACGGCGGGGTGGCGGAGATCATGAGCGACGGTACGGAGCGGGTGCTGAGCGGCGCCGGCATGCTCGGTCCGTTCGGCCTGTCGGTCGGCAACGGCACCCTGTTCGCGGCCGACGGCATGAGCCTGATCACGCTGACGTCCGACGGCCAGCAGAGCCGCCCGGCTCAGTTCCCCCAGGAAGGCTTCCCGGGTTTTCTGCGCGGCATCGCGGCTGGTCCGTCCAACAATGTGTACGCCAACATCTCGGCCGGCAATGTGGTGTCGTATGACCTGGGCGCCCATGAGACCAGCGTGATCGCCGAGGGCCTGAACGAACTCTACGGCCTGGCGGTGAGCCCCGACGGGTCGCTGGTTGTGGCCGAGGGCGGGGCCGGTCGGGTGCTGGTCGTGACAACGGGTGGAGAGGTCTCGACTGCGGCGAGCGGCCTGGGCCGTCCGATGGGCGTGGCGGTGGCCAGCGACGGCAGCTGTTACGTGAGCGATGGCGACCGCGGCCAGGTCGTGCACGTCAACGGCGGCACCTCGACCGTTCTTGACGGACTCCAAAAGCCGCACGGGGTGGCGCTGTCGGGAGATCAGCTGTTTGTGGTCGATACGGGCAGCAAGGAGTTGATTGCCTTCTCGCTGTCAACCAGACAGCGCCAGACCGTGGCCAGCAATCTGCCGGTCGGCGCTCCTCCGGGTGTGACGCCCAAGGTGCTGCCGGGCATCGCCGAGCTGGTTCCGGGACCGCTCACGCCGTTCTCCGACCTGGCCACCGGCAGTGACGGTACCGTCTATATTGCCGCCGACGGGGACGGCAGTCTGATGGCCGTCAAACGCGCCTGATCGCACTGCCAGGGGCAGCCCCTGTGGCTGCCCGGCTCAGAATTCCGGGACGGCCGGCGGAAGGGCCGTCTCGTGATACTCGACTCCTGACGAAAGAACACCATGACCAAAAGCGTTCGTTTCGACCCGGCACTTGAAGCGAATCTTGAGCAGGCCGCGCGTGCGTTGGGCATTTCCCAGTCCGCATTGATCCGAGAGGCTGTTGCCAGGCGGTGTGAAGAAGTCCTGCACCCCTCCCTGTCTGAGCGTTTGAGGCCGGTCATTGGACGGGTCAAAACCTCGGGCGGTCGCGCGCGAGACACGAGCAAGGCTTTTCGTAAGCTGCTGGCCAAGGAGAAGACGGAGTGACGCTCGTTGATGCCGGTCCTCTCATTGCCCTGATCGACGCAGGAGAGCCTGAGCACGAAGCCTGTGTCGCCTGCCTGGATCGTCTCACTGGCCCGTTGCTCACCACTTGGCCGCCCCTTACAGAGGCAATGTATCTCCTCGGCGAAGCTGGAGGCTGGCGGGCTCAGGAAGCGCTCTGGATCATGCTTGATCAGAACGACTTGCAAGTGATTGTTCAAGGTCCCGAGGATTTCCAACGTATACGCGCGTTGATGCAAAAATATGAAGACCGCCCTATGGATTTGGCTGACGCCTCCCTCGTCTGCCTCGCCGAGCAGCGAGGAGTACAGGACATCTTCACGTTGGACCGGCGAGACTTCCTCACCTACCGTTTCGCTGGACGCCGGTCTTTCCGCCTTTGGCCGGAGTTCTAGGATAGCAGGGTCTTCTGCGCCCGACGGCAAACGGCTATAGTCCCTGCCATGTCATCAGACTCCACCTCTGCTCCCCCGGCGCCGTCGGCGACCGTCATCGTACTGCGCGACACGCCCGCCGGCCTGGAAACCCTGCTGTTGCGCCGCAACTCCCGGCTGGCCTTCCACGGCGGCGCCTGGGTCTTTCCCGGCGGTCACATTGACGCCGCCGACCATGTCAGCGGCGCCGAGGACGACATGCTGGCCGCAGCCCGCAACGCGGCCGTGCGCGAGGCGCGCGAAGAGGCCAACCTGATGATCGGGGCCGAAAAACTGGTCTTCTTTTCGCACTGGACGACCCCCATCATTCGGCCCAAACGCTTCTCGACCTGGTTCTTTGTCGCTCCGGCAGGCGAGGGGGCGGTTGCGGTTGACGGCGACGAGATCCACGACCACAGCTGGCTGCGGCCCGAAAAGGCCCTGGCCGCGCAAAAAGCCGGAGAGATTGAGCTGCCGCCGCCGACCTTTGTCTCGATTACCAAGCTGTCCGCTTTTCAGACGGTGGACCACGCTCTGAGCCGCCTGGCCGAGCGCGAACCGGAGGTCTTTTTCCCCCGCATTCAGAAAGTCTCGGGCGGGGCGTGTTGTCTGTACCAGGGCGACGCCGGCTATGAGACCGAGAACCCCGACGCGCCCGGTGCCCGGCACCGGCTGTGGATGCTGAAAAGCGGCTGGCGCTACGAGCAGGAGCCGTAAGGGCTCAGGATCCAGCCGTAAGCTTGCCTCTATCGAAAGCGTTCGCCGTCCCCAGTCGATACCGATGACGAAGACTGTCCGGCGGAGTCAAAACTCTTGAGTCTTTGCATGGTCGCGGGGCTGGCTAGAAGCCGCAGGTATCGGTCGTTCGCGAGAGTCTGGATCATGATACCGTTTTCCCAGCGGTTCAGCGTCGCTTCACCAAGACCGGTCACTTGCGCGAAGGCAGCGCGTGTCATCCCATAACTCTCTCGGATTCGTCGTATTTCCGTAGGAGTAAGAACCCCGAAATGCTGACAGACCGCGTCGTGCTTCAGGCGTTCAGCTTCGTCATCAAGAAATGTGACTTCACAGGAAACACAGCGGCGTACCGGCAGATCTACGGTCAGATCGACAGCGGATTCTCCAGAGCCGTAGACGAAGGTGTGGCGATGCCTGAATGTTGTTACTGCATTGTCGCCACACTGTGGGCATATGTAGCTACTTTCTGCCACAGTATGCGATGATGTCGTTGAGTGTCGCGATTCCATAGGCCACATCCCTATTCGATAGTGTTCCAGTTTGAGGTGTAAATCATTGTTTTTACTGGTCAAAATTCAAACTGAGACACTACCGAGCTTTATATGGCCGATTGTATTGTGAGTGACAGTGTAATCGTCAATGAGATAGAGACTGTTTGGGTGATTGACTTCAAGACATGCACCCTCACTGACGTCCCACTCCTCAATCGACGTGATCTCCTTCGCAAGGGATTGATGATGTAGGTTCACGGCGATTTCTCGCTTTCGGGAAATCCAGAACAGTTTGTCTGGCGTGGCCGACTTGATGCGGAGCGTCCAGGCCGGGCGGCCTTTGTGCTTCTCTCCGTGTAAGGTGTAGGTGGGATGCTTCTCGGTGAGCGTGACGAAGCAACCGAGCGACCGCGCCAAATTTGCTACGCCATCGCGCAACCGCGGACTCGTGCTTGTGTAGTAGGCACATCGTTTCTTCTCAACCCAGCCGTCGGTATCCATCAGGCCACGTAGCAATTCCCACCGCCAGGCCACCGGGGCGTGACATGCTGATACAGGTAAATTTTTCTCCCAGGCTCGCTTGCCCAGCAGGCCCAGGTCACGCAAGCGGGCATGGTCAGGTGAGCGGGTAGAGAGCCGCCCGACCACCATGGTCGGGCGTTGCGAGTCTGGTTTGATTGTGAAGCCGTCTACGTCCTCCGCAAGGCGTTCAAGGATGGCGATATCATCCTGATGGAGTGCGACAATACATCCTCCCCTTGCAGGCATATGCCCATCGCCGAGGTACACGCCTAGCGCATATGGATTGATCTTGTAGCGGTTGAACTGGCCGTTGACCGGCTCGCAGAGCGGTATCCGATAACGGCGGCCTTTTTTCATTTCCGCAATGAGATCGCTCGTCAGATATTTCCGGGCGGAGGCTTTCCCAAATATGCTCCCTTCTGGGTAGTCGATTGATCGCTTTCGCCTACGGACGTGGGACCGCCATGCGAGCCATGTATGATCAGCGCAACACAAAATATGTGTCTCGTCGCTGAACTCCATGCGGTAAAACAGCACGTCCCTTTGCCGATGGACGCCGAGCACTTGCTGTACGCCGCCTTCGGTGTCGCAGATAGAAGCCCCCGGCTCGATGTCCACTACCGAAATCCGACCTGTCGGCGTTTGGACCATATGGCACTTCGGGTCGCCAAGAATTGCCAACATATTTGGGCCTTCACTGACCAGCGCGCCGCCCGCTTACGGAATCTCCAGCATGATCTTGCCGAAGTTGCGGTTGTCTTCCATATAGCGGTGGGCCTCGGCGGCTTGGGCCAGGGGAAAAACCGTATCAATAATCGGCTCGATTCTTCCAGCGATCAGCAGCGGCAGCCAGTTCTGCCGGAAGCGCTGGGTGATGGCGATTTTGTCCTCCAGCGTGCGGCTGCGCAGCACCGAGCCAAAGATCTGCAAGCGTCTGCTCAGAATCAGGCCCAGGTTGGTCTCGACCTTGACCCCGCCCATCAGACCGACCAGTACCAGGCGACCGCCGACCTTCAGGCTGCGCAGGTTCTTGTCCCAGTAGGCCGCGCCGATGAAGTCCTCAATAAGGTCCGCTCCCTGGCCCTGGGTCAGTCCGTGGACCCACTCGGCGAAGTCCTGCTCTTTGTAGTTGCAGCCCGCCTCCGCGCCGAGTTCGATGCAGCGCTGGATTTTCTCCGCAGACCCGGCGGTGATCAGAATCCGGGCGCCCGTCTCCCGAGCCATCTGAATACCGGCCGTTCCGACCCCGCTCGCTCCGGCGTGGATCAGAATGGTCTCGCCGGCTCTGAGGCTGCCCAGGGTAAAGATCGTTTCCTGGGCTGTGAAGTAGACTTCGGGCACGGCTGCGGCTTGGCTGAAGCTCCAGCCGTCCGGAATCGGCATGGCCATCCGCGCGTCAATCACGGCCTTCTCGGCATACCCGCCGCTGCCAACCAGACCAAAGATGCGGTCGCCCGGCCCAAAGCCCTGGACTGCGGAGCCGACCGCCTCGACCTCACCGGCCAGCTCCAGCCCCAGGATGTCCGATTCGCCGGGTGGCGGCGGATAGGCGCCGATGCGCTGCATGGTGTCGGCACGGTTGAGGGCCGAGGCGCGGACCCGAACGAGCAGTTGGTGTGGGTTCGGCGCCGGGTCGGGCACCTCGCCGAGTCCCAAGACCTCCGGGCCGCCGGGTTTGGCAAAGGTAATGGCTTTCATGGATGGACCTACTTTCCCTTGAAGCTCGGCTTGCGTTTTTCCACAAAGGCCGTCACCCCCTCGGAAAAATCGGGCGACTGGGCCGAGATGGTAATGGAGCGCGCTTCGCTGTGCAGCTGTTCCTGAAACGAGCTGCCAAAGCTCTGGTTGAGCAGCAGCTTGGTCCGGCCGAAGGCTGCGGTCGGTCCCTGGGCCAGCTCATCGGCCAGGCGTCCGGCTTCTTCCAGCACCTTTTCGGGCGGCACGACTGCGGTGGCCAGGCCCAGATCGAGCGCCTCTTGAGCCGATACCGGGGTGTTGCGCATGAACAGCTCGGTCGCCTTTCCCATGCCGACAAAGCGGGGCAGAAAGAAGGTCGAGCTGGAGTCCGGGCTGGCCCCGATACCCAGAAAGGCGGTCACCAGACTGGCCTTGTCAGACACGATCCGAAAATCGCAGGCCAGGGCCAGGCCCAGTCCTCCGCCTGCGGCCACGCCGTTCAGGGCGGCGATCACCGGCTTTTGAATCTCGCGGACCAGGCTGATTGCCGCGTGCAGCATGGGCATCATCTTCTCGAAGCTGGGGCCGATGGTGCGGGTTTTCAGCTCGCTGACAAAAAACTTGATATCCCCGCCGCCGCTGAAGGCCCGACCGTTGCCGGTCAGGATGACCGCCCGGACAGCGCTCTCGTCGGCGCACTCCTGGAGGGATTGGCGCAAGCCGACCGACAGCTCGGTGTTCATGACGTTGAACTGGTCGGGGCGGTTGAGGGTAATCGTGGCCACCTGGCCTTGGCGTTCCAACAGGACGGCGTCTCCCATCGTGTTCTCCTTTTGCGCGTCGGTGTCCCGCCCGCTGGTCCGCTTGACTGGGCGGACAGGATCACCGAACATGTTGTGGCTCTGATCCCATATAGAATTCTGGTCGTCAGCGAAAGAGAGGAGCCGCGTATGCCGGTCAAACAAACCACCCCGCCCCAGGCCTACCAGACGCTCAGCAGCGATCCGTCAGTCATCTATCTGGACGTGCGGACCGAGGCCGAGTTTACCGCCGGTCATCCCGAGGGCGCGATTAATATTCCGGTCATCTTTTTTGATCTGGCGACCCGCCAGCCGAGTCCGAACCCGAATTTTCAGGCGGTTGTCGAGGCCAATATCGCCAAAGGGGTCACGGTCATTGTCGGCTGCCAGGCCGGCGGACGTTCCCAGCGCGCCGCCGAGATCATGCAGCAGGCTGGCTACAGCGATGTGACCAACATGCAGGGCGGATTCGGCGGGGGACAGACCCCGGCCGGACGGGTGATAGCGGGCTGGCGTGACGTCGGGCTGCCGATCGGCACCGATAACGGCGATGGGGTCAGCTACGCCTCGCTGGCCGCCAAAGCCGGCGTGTCGTCGTAAGTCCGTGATGTCCTGAAGTGATGTAGCCTGGTCCCCGGATTCCTCCCGTCCCATCCAGGCTACGTTTCTTTAAGCTGGCGATAAATGTCTTTCCTGTGACTGACAGCAACAACTCTCACGTCTTCTCCGGTGACTTCGTAGACAATGCGATAGTCGCCAACACGGAGACGATACAGCCGTTCGTACCCCTTCAACTTTTCAACTCCTTGTGGAGAAGGCACCGTAGCCAGTTCGAGTATCGAGAGCGCGGCCCGGCCTCTGGTCTCTTTCGGCAGCGAACGCAAGTCTTTCAAAACACTGCGTTTAATCGTCAGCTTCAACATCGGCGAGAAGATCCTCCAAGGAGGAAACGGGAATGCTCGGCTCGTTTTTTCGCTCTTCGACGAGCCGGAGGTCTTCCAACTCTTCCAAGCGCTCGACTAGGGCCAGGAAGTCCTGAAGCGGTAAAACGACGGCAGTCCTTCGCCCGTTTGTATCAACAAGAAATTGTGTAGCCATTGTCATTCCTTACGGTTTTTACCCATACCCCTGCGCTGGATGGCCCTCTCACTCCGGCAGCCTACAAAGCCCTCTACCGGGCGTCAACTGGAACGAGGTCGGTATTCAGCTCGTCGCTGATGTGAAGCGTCTCGACCTGGGCGGTCTTTTCGTGCAGCTGTAGATACGCGATGTTGTAGCGTGGGTCATAGGTCAGTTTCATACCGCGTTCTCCCACAGCCGTCCTTTGCTCCGCTACTCGGCCAGACAGTCCTTGATGGCCCGGTCGATAAAGTCGGTGTCAACCGGGTTGATCCCAGCCCCGCAGAAGTGACCCCAGATGGACGGTACGGTTTTGAGGATGGCGTTCGGCATGCACTCCACCTCTGCCGCGCTGTCCTCGGGCGGGAAATACAAGTCGGTCTGGCCCGGCATGACGACCGCCCGGGCGGTGATTGCGGACAGCGCCCGCTTGTGATCGCCGCCGAAGCCGGGCGTATCCCCGACATTATGCGTTTGCCAGGTCTTGGCCTGAGACAGCAGGTCGTTGGCGTCGCACTGCAAAAAGAAGGTCTCCCAAAAGCGGACCAGAAAATCCTCGACGCTGGGATGGCCGATCTGTTTGTTCAGCTCCTGACGATACCAGGCCTGGGAGAAGCCCCAGCCGGCGTACACCCGGGCCATGGCACGCAGCCCGCGGTCCGGCGCGGTGTCATACTCGCCGCCGCTCCAGGCCGCGTCGGCCTTGAGAGCCGAGGTGAAGCCCTCGATAAAAACGTAGGTGTGGGGCGTGGTCCGCGCCGCACCGCACAGCGGCACAATCCGTTCCACCATGTCCGGGTGGCTGACCGCCCACTGAAAGGTCTGCTGGGCGCCCATCGAGAAGCCGGCGACCAGGGCCAGCTTCTCAATGCCCAGCTGATCGTGGACCAGTCGGTATTGGGCGGCGACGTTGTCGCGGATGCTGATGGCCGGAAAGTGCGGGCCGTTCAGCGGCGCGGGCGTGGCGCTGGGCGACGAGGACAGCCCGTTGGCGAACATGTTGACGGTGATAATGCAGTAGCGGGTCGGGTCCAGACAGCGGTCCGGCTGGATGAGAAACTCGTAGCCGGTGTGGTTGCCGCTATACCAGGACGGAACCAGGATGGCGTTGCTCTTCTGGGCGTTCAGCTCGCCATGGATCTTGTAGGCCAGCTTGGCGTCGGGCAGGATCTGACCGCACTCCAAGCGAAAATGTCCGAGTGAAAAGAGATCATAGTCAGGCATCCGTGTCCCCCTGTGTGTTTGTAGAGAGGAAACGTGTCGTCCTTCAGGATGTCAGCTGGTGACACGTTTCCTCATTCAAGGCCCGCAAGTAAGTCTCAACCGCAGCCCGCAGCCCCATGTCCAGGGCGTCACAGATCAGGGCGTGGCCGATCGACACTTCGAGCAGGCCGGGTATATGTCGCGCAAAGTACGGCAGATTCTCCAGGTTCAAATCGTGTCCGGCGTTCAGCCCCAGCCGGGCCGCGCGGGCTGCCAGGGCGGCCTGACGGTAGGGAGCAAAGGCGCGGTCGTCCTGCGGAGTCCCGAACAGACGGGCATAGCGTTCGGTGTACAGCTCAATCCGGTCCGCGCCGAGGTCTTTTGCCCGGCGGACCTGATCGGTATCGGGGTCGAGAAACAGGCTGGTCCGAATGCCCTCCTCGGCCAGCCGTTTCAGAATATCGCCCAGCCAGCGGGTGTCGCCGTGCAGATTCCAGCCCTGGTCCGAGGTCAAGACACCGGGACCGTCCGGCACCAGAGTGCACTGGGTCGGCCGTACCGCAGCCACCAGATTCAGCAGCTCGGGCGACGGATAGCCCTCGATATTGAACTCTACCGCTTGCCCGGCCAGCAGCGCCCGCAGATCGTGCACGTCCTGATACCGGATATGACGACCGTCCGGACGCGGATGAACGGTAATGCCGTGGCAGCCGGCCTCAATACACGTCTGGGCGGCGCGGACGACGTTTGGCCGGTCGCCTCCCCGGGCGTTGCGCAGGGTGGCGATTTTATTGACGTTGACGCTGAGTTTGATCATGGTCCGAACCCGAATCAGAGCACCCTCATCAGCCGCTTCAGCGACGGCTTGTGGGAAGATCGCGTGTCTCAAGAGGAAACGTGTCGTCCTTCAGCATGTTGACTGGTGACACGTTTCCCCTTCGGTGTATTATGTCTCGACTGCCCCAAGATGCAAACAGGATGCAAAGGGGAAGGATAGCAGCATGGACTCGTATCTTCACGAAGTAACGCGGCGGCTGGTGGCCTGGAACACGGTCAGCAGCAACTCCAACGCTCCGGCCATGGAGTATCTGGGCGAACAGCTTGAGGGGCACGGTTTTCGGGTGTCGCTGCAACGGACCGAGGTGGCCGGCGCGCAAAAGGTCAACCTGCTGGCGTGCGCCGGGCCGCCCGAACCGGACGGGCTGATTATTTCCGGCCACGTGGACACGGTGCCCTTTGAGAACCAGCCGGGCTGGACCCGCGACCCGCTGCGGCTCGAGATTGAAGACGACCGGGTGTACGGCCGAGGCACCTCGGACATGAAGGCGTTTATCGCCCAGTGTGTGGACGCGGCCGCCCGGCTCGACCTGAGCCGGCTGGCCCGCCCGCTGGTGTTTGCGTTCACGGCCGACGAGGAGGTTGGCATGCTCGGCGCCGAGCGGCTGCTGCCGGACTTGCCGACGGCTCTGGGCGAGCTGCCCCAGCCCCGCCTGGCCTGGATCGGTGAGCCGACTTCGAGTCAGGTGTTTCACACCCACAAAGGCATCGGCCTGGTGACGATCACAGTCCACGGCAGAGGCGGCCACAGCAGCGTCCCGGAAAAAGGAGCCAACGCCATCGCGGTGGCCGGCCGGGTCATCGAGGCAATCGGCCGCTATCAGGCCGAGCTGCGCTCCCAGCCCTCGGCCGAGTTCGTCGACCTGTTTCCCGAGGCGCCCTACACCAGTTTCAACTTCGGGCTGATTCGGGGCGGCACGGCCGGCAATATGATCGCCGAACAGTGCAGCCTGCTGCTCAGCTACCGCCCGCTGCCGCGCACCGATCCGAGCGCGGTCTATGAGGAGATTGTCCGCCGCGTTCAGGCGGTCGATACCCGCGATTACGGCTCTGAGCTGCGGCCGACGGTCGAGGTCGGTGAGCCCTTCATTGCCCCGCCGCTCTTGTCGCCGCGTCACACCCCGCTGGAGCGGGTGTTGTTCGCCGAGTTCGAGGCGGCTGCCAGCGGTGGCGCGCCGTTTGGCACCGACGGCTGCCAGTTCGCCCGAGCCGGCATCGATTCCCTGATTTGCGGACCCGGCGACCTCGACCAGGCTCACCAGCCGGACGAGAGCATCCAGCGTGGGGCGTTTGAGCGCGGCCCCGACCATATCGTGTCCGTCATTCACAAAATGTGTGTAGACCGACCGCCGGTCTGAGGAGAGCGACATGCAAGCCAGGGTTGCCATTTTTAGCGGCCCCATGCAGGCCATGGAATTCTGGGAATATCCCCTGCCGGAGGTGGGCCCGGACGATATGCTGGTCAAAATCCACCGCGCCAATATCTGTGGCTCTGACCTGCACCTGTGGCGCGGCGATGGGCCGGGTATGCCCGGCGACCGGGCGGTGGTGTCCGGCCACGAGATGGTCGGCACGCTCTGCCGGCTGGGCAGAAACGTGCGCCGCGACTGTCTGGGCCAGCGTTTGGCCGAGGGCGACCGGGTGGCCTACACCTATTTTATTCCGTGCGGCGCCTGCCCGGCGTGTCTGCACGGCTCCTCGGCCTGCCCCAACCGCTACCGCCACTGGATGCGTGACGCGGATGAGGCGCCGCATTTCCGCGGCGCCTACGGCGAGTATTATTATCTGCGCCAGGGCCAGACCGTGTGCAAGGTTCCGTCCGAGCTGAGCGATGCTGCGGTGTCGCCGGTCAACTGCGCGCTGTGCGAGTCTCTGTACGGCCTGGATCAGGCCGGTCTGCAACTCGGCGATACGATTGTGATTCAGGGGGCGGGCGGGCTGGGCCTGTACGCCGCAGCCTTGGCCAAGGACATGGGCGCGGCCCAGGTCATCGTCTTTGACCGCCTGCCCGACCGCCTGGCTCTGGCCAAAGAGTTCGGCGCCGATATCACGGTCAATATCGACGAGCTTGACCAGCGGGCGCGCCGTGAGCTGGTATTTGACCACACCCGGGGGCAGGGCGCCGATGTGGTCGCCGAGTTTGTCGGCGCCCCGCACGCCGTGGACGAAGGGGTCCGGCTGCTGCGCCAGGCCGGCCGCTATTTCTGGGTCGGCAATATCACGCCCGGCCCCCAGTCCAGCCTCGACCCCGGGACGGTCGTGCGGGGCGGGCACACGATTCGGGGCGTGACGGTCTATGAGCCGTGGGTGCTGCCGCGCGCCCTGGACTGGCTGGCACGACGTAAAGACGCCTATCCGTTTGAGCGGATTATTTCGCATACCTTCCCTTTTGCCGAGATTAACCGCGCCTTTTCGTTCGCCAATGACGGCGGGGCGATTCGGGTGTCGCTGGAGATGTGAAGACGGTCTGTCACAGGAGGACACGCATGAAGTTTGCACTGATGGGAGTGGGCAGCGGGTCAACGGTTCGCCCCGATGTTCTGGCCGAGGTGGCCCGGAAGGGTGAGGAACTCGGCTTTGAGTCGGCCTGGATTCCGGAGCACCTGGCCGTGCCGGTAGAGATGAAGGCCCGCTATCCGGGCTCGGCCGACGGCACGTTTCCCGGCGGACCCGGCGTGGCCCTGCACGACCCGTTTGTGGCCCTGTCGTTCGTGGCCGCTCAGACCACACGGCTCAAGCTCGGTACCGGCGTGTTTGTCCTGCCCCTGCGCAACACCCTCAGCGTGGCCAAGGCGGTGGCCAGTCTGGACGTGCTGTCGCAGGGCCGGGTGCTGTTCGGGATCGGCGTCGGCTGGTGTGAAGAGGAGTTTGACGCCGTTGGCATGCCGTTCACAAACCGGGCCGGCCGGACCCGCGAAGCGGTCAGGGTCATGCGGGCGCTGTGGACCGAGGAAACGCCCCGGTTTGACGGCACCCACCACCGTTTTGAGCCGGTCGGTTTTAACCCCAAACCGGTCCAGCAGCCGCATCCGCCCCTGATCTTTGGCGGCGAGAGTCGGGCGGCGCTCAAGCGCACCGCCGAGCTGGCCGACGGCTGGTGCGGCATCCGCTACACCCCGGACAGCGTCAAGCCCTATCTGGCGACCCTGAAAGAGCTGACCGAACAGGCCGGCCGTGACTTTTCCCGGCTGGAGATTACGGTCGGGCTCGACCCCAGCGTGCAGCCGACGCTCGACACGGTCAAACGCTTTGAGGACGCCGGCGTGCACCGGCTGTTTGCCTTTTCTCCGGGCTGGATGCGTCGCTCGCGTTTTGCCACTGACCTGTATCCGGCTATGGAACGCTTTGCCGACGAGGTGATGGCGAAGCTATAAGGAGCGCCCGATGACCACTTCCCGCCGCCAGTTTCTGAAAAACACCAGCCGCCTGGCCGCCCTGGCCGCCCTGGCCGGACCCCGCTCTGTTCCCACGGTTCAGGCTGCCTCGCCCGCTGCCAGCCGACTCAGCTTCGGCATTCAGACCCCGCCCCAGAATGTGACGTACAGCGCGTTGCAGCAGCTCTGGCTTGAGGCCGACGAGCTGGGCTATGACAGCGCGTTCGGCTTTGACCATTTTTTCCCCATCGTCACGGACCCCGGCGGCGCGTGTCTGGAGGGCTGGACCCTGCTGTCGGCCCTGGCCGCCCAGACCAGGCGGCTTCGGGTCGGCCTGCTGGTGACCGGCAATACCTACCGCAACCCGGCCGTGCTGGCCAAAATGGCGGCCACCGTGGACCATGTCAGCAACGGCCGGCTGATCCTGGGGCTGGGCGCGGGCTGGTTTGAGCTTGAACACACGGCCTTCGATATTCCCTACTATACGGCCGGTCAGCGCGCCCGGCGCCTGGTCGAAGCGGTCGAGCTGATGAAGCTGCTGTTCACCCAGGAGCGGACCAATTACCAGGGACGCTACTACACGATTACCGACGCGCCGTTTGAGCCCAAGCCGGTCCAGAAGCCCCATCCGCCCATTCTGATCGGCGGCATGGGGCCGCGCGTCATCCAGCCGCTGGCCGCCCGGCACGCCAACATCTGGCATTTCTTCGTGCGTGAGGGCGGTTTGGAGGGCGTCAGAAAAGCCTGCACCGATTTTGACGCGGTGTGCCAAAAGGTCGGGCGCGATCCGGCCGAGGTCCAGAAGTCGGTCTCGCTGCGCTTTCCGCTGCTCAGCCGGCCGTCGGCTGAGATCGTCCAGCGGGTCAAGGGCTTGCGGGACGCCGGGGTGCGCTACTTCATTCTCTCACTGTTTGAGAATCTTGACGCCGAGCCTGGTGCGGCGCTTTGCCACCGAGGTCATGCCCGAGTTCCGATCAGCCTGAAAGCCCAGGACGGGAGCGGACGATGCAGCACAGGGTCCCAGCGGTATTCATGCGCGGCGGCACGAGCCGGGCGATCTGTTTTCGGGAGGACGATCTGGCCGACTACGACGGACCGACCCGCGAGCGGATTATTCTGGCCGCCTTGGGCAGTCCCGATATGCACGGCCGTCAGGTCGATGGGCTCGGCGGCGGCATTTCCTCCCTCAGCAAGGTGGCGATCATCGGCAGAAGCCGGCATGCCGATAGCGACGTGACGTTTACCTTCGGCCAGGTCGATGTCCGCAGCCCGACGATTGACTGGAGCAGCACCTGCGGCAATATCTCGGCTGCGGTCGGTCCGTTTGCCGTTGACGAGGGCCTGGTGCCGGCACTGGAGCCGCTGACCCGGGTCCGGGTCTCTGGCGACCAATACCGGCAAACGCTATATCGCCCAGGTGCCGGTGTGTGACGGTCAGGCCGAGGTTGAGGGCGCGTATACGATTGACGGCGTGCCCGCTCCGGGGGCGTGTATCCGGCTCGAATACCTGGAGCCCGGGGGCTCGCTGGGCGGCGGGCTGCTGCCGACCGGCCGACCCAGGCAGGAGCTGGGCTTGGCCGATGGCCGGCGTGTCAGCGTGTCCGTAGTTGATGCCGCCATTCCGACTATTTTCGTGCGGGCCGAAGAGGTCGGGGCCGATGTCCGGCGTCTGGCGCCCGAGCTTGACGGCGACCGGAGTTTGCAGGCCAGGCTCGAAGACATCCGCTGTCGGGGGGCTGTGCTGCTGGGTCTGGCCGCCAGTCCCGAAGACGCCCACACAAAGAGTCCGGCCGCACCAAAGATCGCCCTGGTTGCGCCCCCGGCCGGCTACCGGACCAGCGGCGGCCGGGACATCGAGGCCGGGCACATGGATGTGCTGGCTCGGGCGATTTCCATGGGCAACACCCACCGGACCTTCCCCGCTACGGTGTCGATGTGCACGGCGGTGGCGGCTGCGGTGGACGGCACGGTCGTCCACCAGGTATCGCGGGCGGCCTCCGCCGGGCGGCTGCGGATCGGCCATCCGGCCGGGGTGGTGGAGCTGGGCGCCGAGGTCAAACGCTGCGGCTCAGAGTGGCGAGCCGAGCGGGTCATCACCCGGCGCACCGCCCGCCGGATCATGGAAGGTTCGGTGCTCGTCCCGCAGCGCTATGTGAGGGGAAATCCTTGGTTTACCAACGATGGATAGAGAGTGTCGCTTGTGCAGACGGGGCTCAGTCCTTTGATCTCACGGGAGGCAGGAATCTGCTATGGAGTGGATGTTAAGTAGAAAGTGAGGTGTTTTTCGCGGAAGCCAACCTGGAACAAGTTAAAGAAGTCGCGGCCTATGAGATTCCGCGAAATCTCGGCCGTGCTGAAGCTTATCTCAAGATCGAAACTTCCGAGAGCGGGATGGAAGAGGCGGACCTGATGAAGATGGCCTGTTGTTTGGAAGCCTGTGGATGACCCGTGTGTAATCTTTGATCCGCCGAGTAGATCGAAACCGAGCGTTGTGGCTATCCATCCATCGAAAAAGGAACGTTTGGCTCCTGAGTCAAGATATCCGTCAATATCGAGACTTTGCTCTGGCTGGAACGGATTCGTTATCCGGAGCGTAAGTATCGGGAAGTAATCGTTGTATTCTTCAACATAGGTATATGGAAATTCGTGCTGATAGTGCACCGTGGCCATATTGACTACCACTCTAAGGTTACCGGATTCACGGCAGCGGCCTTTCCTACGTAAAAGATGTACGGGACCCGAATACCCTTGGCCCGGGCCTGGGTGACAACTCGCTGTGGGTCCGTGCCATGGGCAACAATCTCTTCTGCCTCCAGCACAATCCACTGACCAGAGTAGTTGCGCAGAACTTCTCCGTGCGTCTGTCTCCAGTCTAACTCCTGACTCCTATGGCTCGTTGTCGGTGGTCTTTGTAGAATTTGGCCAGATTCAGATTCGGTCGAATGCTCCGTCTGTTCTTCCATATGTCCTCCGGTTCATCGCCGGCGGTTTCGTTTGCATTATTCCCTCACTCCAACCCGCGCCCATGGTGGGTGGGAAACTCAGCGCAGTCTAAGCCGATACCGCCCACCCCGCTGTTCAGCGGCCATGCTTGGCCGCGAAGGCCTCTAGCTCCTGGTTGAACTCCAGCGGTCTTTCGATCTCGTAGCAGTGGCCGACGTCTTTGATGACCCGCAGTTCGGCCTGCGGAATGTGGTCGGCCAGGAACCGGTTGGCCTCAACCGGCGTGCCCCTGTCCTCTTCGCCGACCAGGACCAGGGTCGGCTGGCGAATGTCTTGCAGCCGCTCGGTGATGTCCCAACGCCACACGCCGTTGGGGTCCTCCAGGCAGGCCAGCGCCACCCGGCGGGGGAAGGTGCCCTCGTCCAGAAAATTGTTCTTGATCATCTGGCACACCTCCGGCCGCTCGGCCCGCGTCTTGACCGAGAAACAGCGCTCGACCAGATCATCGGCCGCCGCCTCATAGTCCTCCTGCAGGCTGGCGATGAGCTGGTCGGCGTCCAGAAATCGGCTCAGATTGGTGGCGCTGCTGATGATGACATTGCCGGCGACCAGGTGGGGGTAATCCAGGCTCATCTGCATGGCCCGCATGCCGCCCATGGAGTTGCCGACCAGAATCGCCCGGTCCACCCCCAGGGCGGCCAGGGCGGCGGCATCGTCGGCCGCCATGTCCTGGATCGAGTAGCCGCTGAGCGGCTTGGATGACAGCCCGTGACCGCGCGCCTCAATCACAATACAGTGGTACTGGTGGGCCAGCACCGGGGCCTGAAAGGCCCACAGCCAGGCGTTGGCCGAGAAGCCGTGCAGAAAGACCAGGGGGAAGCCCTTGCCGTAGTGATTGTAATGAATCCGGACGCCCTTCTCCCGTTCGATGTACGGCATGGTTTTCTCCCCCAGGACTGCTATTGGCCGAAGAAGGGTTTCTTGGCCCAGCCCTCTTCGAATGGGGTCAGGAACTCGGCGTTGACCTTCAGGCTCTTGAACTGCCACTCCTGACCGCTGCGCACATACTCCTCGGCGTACTTGGCGGCCAGCCACAGGGCCTGGTTGTGCTCGCCCAGGGTGCACGGCTGGAAGAGATACCACTGGCCGGTTGCGGTATCGCCGTCCACCTCGATCAGCGGGTTCATGACCTGGTGCAGGGCAAAAGGAAAAATTTCGGCCGCGCCCTGGAAGAATGTACGAATCGCCTCGCGGCCGCGGTGGACGCCGAAGTTGCCGCCGTCCCAGACCGCGTCTTCGGTAAACAGAGCCGCGATCGCGTCCGCATCATACTGGTCATCACACGCCGCGCAGTACTTGGCCTTGAGCTTTTTGATCGCCTCAATGTCTTCAACCGCGCGCAGCCGACGTTCGAGCTGTTCGAGATCCATGGCCTGTCCTCCTCTTTTTTCCCCTACCTACACCAGCCGCCGACAAATGAAAACCGCTTCAGCCGACCAGCACAACCACCCCCGCCACGATCAGCAGCGTGCCGATCACGTCGGAGCGCGTGACCCGCTCGATGTCGTGCAGGGCCAGCTGGCTCAGCACCAGGGTGAAGAGCGGGGCGGCCGAACTCAGCGGGGCGACGACTGCGGCCGGCAGATATTGCAGCGCGCCGAACATGGTGAAGATGGCGACCGTTGTGGCCAGGCCGGCCAGGCCGAAATACCAGCCCGCAGCTCGGGGCATGGACCACAACCGGCGGCTCTGCCCGCTGCCGAAAAAATACGCGATATACACCAGCGCGCTGGCGACCATGCCGATGCAGGCGCCGAGGATGGGCTCGTTGCTGATGCCCAGGCCCAGCTTGGCCAGAATCGGGTTGGTGCTGTAACACACCGCGGCCAGGAGCGGATACACGGCGTCTCTGAGATTCATGGTCGTTGCTGTCCGGTCAGAAAGCCCACCCCGGCCACAATGCTGAGCATGCCGAGGACGATCCTGAGGGTGATCTGCTCGTGTAAAAACACCACCGCCAGCAGCGTGGTGAACAGCGGCGCGCTATTGACCAGGGGGGTGGCTCTGGCCGCTCCCAGCCGGGCAACACCGATGAAGTTGAACACCCGCCCGATGCACGGTCCGAGCAGGCCGACCAGCACAAACCACACCGCCGCCTGGGGCGCGACCGCCTGGCTGACCGGCCGGGGATGCAGGGCAAACACCGCGGCCAGCAGCGGCAGGCTGACGATCAGCCCCCAGACCACCGCCACCGAGGTGCTCGAGTAGGTCAGACCCCGGCGGATCAGAATCGGCACCGCCCCCCATAAGAACGCCGAGGTCAGCGCCAGTACTTCGCCCAGCATGGCCTTAGGCTAGCGGCTTTCGGCGGACGGCTAAAGGGGGCGGGCGGCTCCCCGGCGCGGCTAGCCCGCAGCCCGGCTGTGGGCTACAATCCGGCCCGCCGGCATCTACCGGCATCTGCGGCCCGATGACGGTCGGCTTTCTGGTCGCCCAGACCGGCAGCTGGGCGCTGCCCTTACCTGGTTGGGGCCGGACTGGCCGGGGTGTCTTTTGTAATCTTGTATTTCCTGGTGATTCCTGATCCGATTGATAGTGAGTTGCCTGCGGCCGACCCGGCCGTCCGACACACAGGAGTTTGAGCATGTCGCACGGAATGAACAAAAAAGCCCTGGCCCTGCTGGGGCTGGGTCACCTGATGGTTGACCTGAACACGGGCGCCTTGCCCGCCCTGCTGCCGTTTCTCAAAAATACCTTTGCCCTGTCCTACACCATGACCAGCGCCCTCATTCTGGTCGCCAATGTGTCCTCGTCGCTGGTTCAGCCGCTCTTCGGCTACCTCTCGGACCGCAGTACCAAGGCGTGGCTGCTGCCCTTTGGGGTTATAGCCGCGACCTGCGGCATGGCCAGCGTGGGCCTGGCCGGCAGCTATCCGATGCTGCTGGTGTTGATTCTGATCAGCGGTATCGGGATTGCCAGCTACCATCCCGAAGCCTACAAAACCGCGTATCTTTCGACCGGCGCAAAAAAGGCGACCGGCATCTCGCTGTTCTCGGTTGGTGGGAATATCGGCCTGGGCTTGGGTCCCCTGGCTGTCGTCCTGTGTCTGGCCGCCCTGGGGCCGCGTGGCCTGCTGCTGCTGTGGATACCGGGGCTGATCGTCGGCGGCATATTTCTCCGCTCCCTGCCGTGGCTGTCGCGGGTCAGGCTGCCGTCGAGCCAGACCCAGAGCGAGGCACCGGCTATTCCCCGCGCGGCCATGGCGGTGGTGCTGGGCGTGGTCATGCTCGGCTCGTGCGTCCACGCCGGTCTGTTTACCTACGTGCCGCTGTACTTTGATGCGCGGGGCGAGAGTACGGTTGTAGTCGGCTCGATTGTGTCCCTGTTCCTGATTGCCGGGGCGGTTGGGACCCTGATTGCCGGCCCGGTGTCCGACCGCATCGGTCACAAACGCTTCCTGGTGCTGAGCTTCGGCCTGCTGAGTCCCTTGCTGCTGGTGTTTCTGCACACCGATGGAGCCCTCAGCCTGATCGTTCTGGCCCTGGTCGGCGCGCTCTTGTCGCCGATGTTTGCGCTGACCCTGGTGATTGCCCAGAACCTGATGCAGGGCCGGCTGGGCACGACCGCCGGGCTGATGACCGGGGTCGGCTTCGGCGTCGGCGGCCTGAGTGTCACCGGCCTGGGTGTTGTCGCCGATACCTGGGGGGTCGGGATGGCCATGCAGATCCTCTGCGTACTGCCCGTGCTGCCCTGGGTGTGTATGCTGTTCCTGCCTGCCGACGGCCGCGCGGAGCCGCTGCCGAGCCGCGTACCGGACACGCCGACCGTGGTCGCCCGGCCCAGCGCAGGCTGAGAAGTTGTGTTCAGACCGGGGCTATGCTAGGACTGGGGCGCCGAGGATGTGTGTCGACCCGGAGCTGAGTTGAGGATTTTTTGGACCTGAGAGGGAGTAATGCCGCCACGACGAAGTCGAAGCCGAAGCCGAAGAAGATCCCAAAATCGCAATACCCCCAGACCTGAACGGAGCGCCGACTCCGATGCCATCGAGATGACCGGCACGGTTGTCGAAGTCCTGCCCAACGCGTTTTTTCGAGTCAAGCTCGAAAACGAGCACATTGTCCTGGCCCATGTCGCGGGCAAGATGCGCAAATTTTTCATCAAGATCATCCAGGGCGATACCGTCACCGTCCAGCTCTCCCCGTACGACCTGGACCGGGGCCGCATCACCTTCCGCCGCCGCTAAGCCGCCCCGTCGCGGCTCAGCCCTTTCCGCCGCCGATGACCGACTCGGCCGCCTGTCCGGCGGCCACCCGCTGGATATTGGCAAAACCAAAGCTGATACGCCGCGCCCAGGTGTCGAGGGTGACGCCGGCAATGTGGGGCGTGACAACCACATTGTCCAGGTCGAGCAGCGGACTGTCGGTCGGCATCGGCTCGGCGGCAAACACGTCAAGTCCGGCGCCGGCGATCTGTCTGGTGCGCAGGGCGTCAATCAGCGCCGGCTCGTCAACCACCGGACCACGCGAGGTGTTGATCAGGATGGCCGAGGCTTTCATCAGTCCGAGCGCCCGGGCGTCGATGATACCCCGGGTGTGGTCGGTCAACGGGGTGTGGATTGACACCACATCGGCCTCGCCCAGCAACTCGTCCAGGGGCAGGGCGGTGGCACCCAGCTCCCGCTCAAGCTCGGCCGGCGCGCGGAGCGTATCGTAGTAGCGAATCGTGGTCTCAAAGCCGCTGGCCAGGCGGGCCAGCTGGCGGCCGATACGGCCAAAGCCGACAATCCCCAGGGTCTTGGCCCGGAACTCGCGCATGCCCAGGGTTTCCTGCAAGCCCAGCCAGCGTCCCTGGTGCAGGCTGTCGTGGTGCAGGGGCAGTTTTTTATACACGGCCAGAATCAGCAGCAGGGCGTGCTCGGCCACCGTCGGGGCGTTGGCCCCGCCGTTGTTGGCGACCGGAATCCCGGCGTGCTGAAAGGCGGCCAGGTCCAGCCACTCATAGCCGGCACTCAGGACCTGGAAGAGCTTGAGGCGGCTGGCGGCGGCAATCTCCGGGCCGGACGGATTGCCGGGATAGCCGAGCAGAAAGTCGGCCTGGGAGATTTTTTCGCGCCGCAGCCCGGCCGGCGCGTCCTGTTCGAGCAGCTCCAGACGAAAGCCGGCCGGAACCCGGGCGGTGGCCATGTCGATGATCTGCTGCGGCACGTAGCGCGGGGAGTACAGAAAGACAATCGTGGGGTGTTCGCTCATCGTGGCGTCCCTCATGGAGCCCTAGCCGAACCGGGCCAGGATGCGACACAGGATCTCAAAGCCGTGGTGCATGTGGATGAGTTCGGCGAACTCGTTTGGCGCGTGATAGGTATCCAGCCGGCCAAAGCCGGTAATCTGAATATCAAAGCCGTTGGTTTGCAACATGTGGACATAGGGCAGGCCGCCCGTTACCGAAAACGGCCGGGAGTTGGGTTGGACCGCAGCCACGGCCTCGGCCAGGGCCTGGTAGCCGACCGAGCTGCGGTCGCAGACTATGCCGCCGGCCGGCAGCCCGATGCTCTCCAGCTTGACCGTCCCAACCTCACCCGCTCCCAAGCGGTAGCGGCTCGGGCCGAGCGCGGGCAGGCTGAGAATATCGAGATTGTTGATAAACGCCGTCGCGCCGTCGCGAACCTCCTGGGCGGAATACCACGGGGTGAGACGGATATCGCCCTCAACCACGGCGGTGGCCGGAATCTTACTCAGCGTATCGTTGTGAACCGCGACCCGGGTCGGCTTGAGCGAGGACGGTCCCTGAAAGCCGTACTCCCGCTCCTTGGGGTGGGGCGGATAGTGGGCATAGAACCAGCCCTGCAAGGCCCGGGTGGCCTCAAAGGCCAGCTCCGCGGCGTTGATCCCGTCCTGGGGAAAACCGGAGTGGGCGGCCTTGCCCTCGACCCGCAGCCGCCACGGCGCCATGCCGCCGGTGGCCAGAGTCGGTCCGAAGTCGGCGCTGTCGAGCCAGTACACCGGGCCGGCCTTGAGGTGGCTGAGCCGGCCGTCCTTGACCAGCCGGCCAATGCCGATGCCGCTGACCCGGGAGAGTTCCTCGTTGGCGATAATGACACCGACGACGGTATGGTCGAGGGTGATATCCGAGGCGGCCAGCTGGCGGAACAGATCGGTCAGGACCGCCACATGACCCAAACAGTCGGTGACGCCTCGGCCGTACAGGCGGCCGCCCTCGCGGTGGAGCCGAAACGGTGGGCGCCGCCACTCGGCCGGGTCGGCCGGCACGACATCGAGATGCGCCCCGACAAAGGCGACCGTGCGGTCGGTTCTGCCCGGATAGGTGATGATGAGGTTGCCCCGGCCCTCGGCATAGCTGACGCGCTCGAGGCGCAGCTTGCCGCTCTGCACCAGCGGCCGCAGTTCTTCGACAACAATATCGCCGGCCAGGTCTTCCTGGGGTGGCGGCGCCTCTTTGCTGAGCGAGTTCTGCAGCCGCGCACCGACCGCGACCATGTCGCCCAGCACGCGCAGAAAGCGGTCGGCGTTGAGCGTCAGGGTGCTGAGGTCCATGCCTGGCTCGATGGCGGCCCGGGGTGGCTAAATGCCTTCGGCGTCAAAGACTTCCTTGGCCACCTGAAAGGCGTTGACCGCAGCCGGCACGCCGGCATAAAAGGCCATCTGGATCAGGATCTCGACAATCTCTTCTTTGCTCAGGCCGACGTTCAGACCGTTGGCGATGTGGCCTTTGAGCTGAGGCAGGCGCTGCATCGAGGTCAGGGCGGCAATGACCGCCACACTGCGCATTTTTATCTCCAGGCCCGGTCGGCCCCAGACCTTGCCGAACACGACTTCATTCAGCATGTCTTCCAGGTCGGGCGCCAGTTCGGCCAGCGCCGTGGCCTGCCCACCGTAGCGTTTGCCGCTCAGCTGTTTGCGAATCTGAATGCCCGTGCGGTAGGCGGTGGTTCTCGGAGTTGGTCTTTTCTTGGCCGGTGCTTTTGCCATACGGCTTCCTCCCTGTGTCTGAGATAGGATGAGATAGGATGGTAGTGGACCGACTGCCGACTATAGCCCAGGCCGGGCGGCGGGCACAAGCGCGGCGCGTTCGGCGGCTTGACAGGTCGGCCATTCGCATGGTCAAAACAGTGGCGAGACGCACCAGGTTTTGACTATTGCCGTGAAGGAGGGAGTCTGTGAAATTCGGTCTTTTTTATCAACTTCCGTGCGCGGACGATCAGTCCGACATCACCCGCTACCGCGAGACGATTGAGCAGGTCCAGTACGGTGACGAACTCGGCTTCAGCTGTGCCTGGCTGGCCGAGCTGCATTTTTACAAACCCTTTTCGATCATGTCCTCGCCCCTGATTGTGGCTACCGCCATCGCCCAGAAAACCCGCACCATCCGGCTCGGCATCGCCGTCAGCCTGCTGCCGCTGTGGCATCCCATCCGCAGCGCCGAGGACGGCGCGACCGTGGATATTCTGAGCGACGGGCGGCTGGAGTTCGGTGTCGGCCGGGGGGCGATCCCGCTCCACTTTGCCGGCTTCAACGCCTCGCGCGAAGAGAGCCGTCAGCGCTTTGAGGAGTCGCTCGAAATCATCAAAAGAGCCTGGACGACCGACTCCTTCTCTTACAACGGGCAGTTCTACCACATCCCCGAGACGAGCGTCGTGCCCAAGCCGTTCCAGAAACCCCACCCCCCGCTGCGGGTCGCCGCCAACAGTCCGGAGACGGCGGTGTTTGCCGGCCAGGAGCACTATCCGATCTTTGTCGCCTCGGTCACCAACCCGTTGCCCCGCATGTACGAGCAGGTTGACCGCTATCGACAGGCCTGGGCCGACAGCCCAGTCTCAAACGGTGAGGCCCGGCCGAACGTTTCGAGCATGTTTTTCATGCGGCCGGGCGACAGCCTGGCCGAGGTCCGCGACGACATCGAGCCCAGCCTGGGCAATTATTTCCAGAGCGTGTCGGGCATGGTCCGGGCGGCCGTGGATGCCCAGAGCGGCTCGGACAGCTACCGCTATCTGCAAGAAGTCCAGAAGAGCGTGGACAGCCTGACCTTCGAGACCATGACCCAGAACATGGCGGTCTTTGGTTCGCCGGCCGAGTGTATTGAGCGCATCCGGGCGCTGCACGAGCGGCTCAAGATGCAGGAGCTGATCTGCTGGTTCAATCCTGGCGGCAGGGTGCCGCACGACAAAGTCCTGGCCGCCATGAACCGCTTTGCCACACAGGTCGCGCCCGCAGTCCAGGATCTGTGAGACGATCTGTAGGACCGGGACCGGGCGGCTTTGCCTTGACAAGCCGTGACCGGAGGCTGATAAGAGAGAAAACTATCAGACGCACAGGCTACACTACCCAGAGGAGGGCAGAAGTATGGGACGCACTTTTTTTCGCGGGGCAAATCTGATTGACGGGCTGCACCGGCCCAAAGCCAACGCCACCGTGGTGGTCGAGGACGAGCGCATTACCGCAGTCGGCACCAACGGTCGGGTGCCCAAGCCGACCGCTCAGGACACGGTCTACGACCTGAACGGCAAGTCGCTGATGCCGGGCATGGTCCAGAGCCACTACCACGTCGCCTACGCCAATATCAGTGATCTGAACGACATTGATATGAAGTACCACCCGACCCATCTGGCGTTGATTGCGGCCAAAAACGCCGAGCTGTTGCTGCGCAGCGGTTTCACCGGCGCGGTCGGGGCCGGGACCCTGCACAATATCGATGTCTCGCTCAAGAAGGCCATCAACTCGGGGCTGATTCCCGGCCCGCGTTTCATGCCGGCTGGCCGCGACGTAGTCACGACCGGTGACTCGGTCGATAGCCATCCGGCGTTCTGGAACCTCAGGATGGAGGGCCTGGCCTATATCTGTGACGGTCCGGACGAGTTCCGCAAAGCCATCCGGGCGGAGATCAAGGATGGCGTGGAGATGATCAAGCTGTATCCGACCGGTGGACACGGCCTGCCGTGGCCGATCGAGACCATGACCATGAGCCAGGACGAGATCGAGGCGGCGTCCAACGCGGCCCACGAGCGGGGCCGCAAGATTCGCGGCCATATCTGTTCCAAAAAAGGCATCAAGGCCGCCATCAAGGCCAAGGTCGATCTCATCGACCACGGCGACCGCATGGACGAAGAGTGCATCGAGCTGATGGCCAAGAACGGCACCTTCCTGACGCCCAGCATGTATTTCCCGTGGATGGTGGTCGAGGAGAACAAACGCAGCGGCAAGGTCATGTGGGACGAGGTCGAGGGCATGAGCCGGGGCGTTGACAACTTTGCCAAGATGCTGCCCAAGGCCAACAAGGCCGGCGTCAAGCTGCTGATCGGGGATGATTTCGGCATCTCGATCATGCCCCACGGCGACTATGCCAAGGAACTCGAAGCCTATGTCGAGGGCGCGGGCATCAGTCCGCTCGACGTCATACGCTGGGCCACGGTCAACGGCGCCGAGCTGATGGGCATGAAGGACGAGTTGGGTTCGATCCAGGCCGGCAAGCTGGCCGACCTGCTGGTGGTCAACGGCAACCCGGCCAAAGACATCACCGTCCTCCAGGATCGGGAGAACCTTGAGGTCATCATGAAGGGCGGCGAGATGTTCGAGTGCCAGCTCAGCCCGAGCAAGGTCCAACTCAAAGCCGCCTAAGACACAGGCAAGAGAGGGGCGGGCGGTCCGCCTCTCTTCCACCACCCCGCCTGTCCCGCCCGCCTTCTTCGTCCCCGCCCTTTTTCCAGACCTTTCAGGAGAGACATCCCATGAGCCGGATTATTGATGCCGACAGTCATTTCATGGAGCCGCTCGATCTGTGGGAGCGCTATATCGAGCCGCGCCACCGACCGCGCTGTCTGCGCTTTCGCCAGGAGGCCGACGGCCGCTACGTCATGCTGGTCAACGAGGACAAGGCGGTCCGCGGCGTCGGCGAGTTCAGCATGGAACAGCTGCTCGGGGTGGGCGTGGGCTACGGCCAGAAGGAAGAGGGCTCGGGGCTGGGCCACTTTGATTTCTCGGCCGCCTTTAACAACAGCCTCGAAGACATGGACGCCCGCATCGCCTTCCTCGACCAGGAGGGTATGGCGTGCCAGTTCATCTATCCCACCCTGGGTCTGCTGTGGGAGGGGCAGATCGACGACCCCGAGCTGGCCGCAGCGCACTGTCGGGCCTACAACACCTGGGCCGTAGAGGTATGTGCCGCCCATCGCCAGCGGCTCTTCCCGGTCGGCCACATCTCCCTGCGTCATCCCCAGGCGGCCGTCCAGGAACTCGAACGCCTGGCCCAGGCCGGTGTGCGGACCGTGTTCATCGGCGCCCTGCCGGTCGAGGGCAAGAGCTTTGGCTGTCCGGATTTCGATCCGGTGTGGGCCAGCGCCCAAGAGCTGGATATGGCGGTCGGCCTGCATCTGGTCGTCCACCGTGCCTATATCGGTCACGACTGGTACGAAGACCGGCGGCCCGGATTCATGTACCTCAGCATGAACACCATTCAGGACCCGCGCATAGCGCTGACCACGATGGTCTATGACGGGGTCTTTGAGCGTTTTCCGCGTCTGCGGGTGGCCACCATCGAGGCGGCCAGCGGCTGGGTCGTCGAGTGGCTCGACCGGCTCGATTATCGCTACAGCTATATGGGCCACACGTGTCAGATGGAGCGGCCCGCCAGCGAGTATTTCGAGCGCAATATCTGGATTTCGGCCGACCCCGAAGAGCGTTTGCTGCCGTATATGGTCGAACTGCTCGGCGACCACAAGTTTTTCATCGGCTCGGATTATCCCCACGCCGAAGGCTTTGTCGAGCCGGTCGCCAAGGCCCGCCACGCCCTCGGGAAGCTGCCCGACACCTCCGTCAATAAAATTTTGGGCGAGAACGCCGCGCAGTTTTTCGGGGTCTGACAGCGCCGAACCAACCGGCTTATTCTTTGGCGGCTGTAAAGCCGGCCAAGGGCAGGTTTGACATGAAGTCAGCCCAGAACGGATTGTTCCGCTGGGAGGGGTGGAGCAGGGTGACCCATCGAAAGCCCACAAAGCCGGCCTGTTCAAAAGCCGCCTGATAGGTTTCCGGTTTCAGAAAGAAGTTGTTGAACTCGAATTGCCGCCCATCCTCGTTTGTGAACCGGTACACAATCGCGTCCCCCTCCTGAGGCGGAGAGGCGCTCGTTTTCTCAAACCCGTATTTGGCAAACGACGCGGTTCCCCGAGGCGGGTTCCGAATATTGTCGTTGAAGCCGGCAAACTGTCCCCCGGGCCGTAAGATATCGGCGGCGACCTGACAAAAGCGGAAGAGTCGTTCTCTGGTCTGGGCATAATTCAGCAGATACATGGCCACGACAACATCGGCGGCCTGAGCCATGCGCAGTGTCGCCACATCCTGATGCACATATTTGCAGCCCAAAGGCTGGCGCCGTTCCTGTTCTTCGGCCAGCCGGACCATTTCTCCAGAAATGTCTACCCCGGTGACCCGCGCGGCCCCGGCCTGCTTGATTTTTCGGGTGTAGAACCCCTCGCCACAGGCCAGATCCACTATGTCTTTTCCCCGAATATCTCCCAATATCTCAAACAGCGTGTACTCTTCCACGTACTTCCGAAACGACATCTGCTTGGAGTCTTGATAGGCCGCAGCAATGGTGTCGTATTCCTGCTTGGCTTGGGCCACGGGCAACAGCTCCTTGTCTGGAAACGATCAGGCTTCGGGTGGTCGCCGGTCAAAGCCCAGCACCTGCTCACACCACCCGCCAACGCCGAGCAGCCTGTCCTCGGCAAGCGCACCCGCCATCAGCTGAATCCCGAACGGGAGGCCCGCAGCGCTCAGCCCCGAGGGCAGACCCAGGCTGGGCAGGCCGCTGAAGCTGGCCGGGCCGTTGAAAGCCGGATCGCCGGTCGAGTCCAGGCCGTGGGGAGCCGGAGCCGGAGTCGAGGGGGCGAGCACGGCATCGACCGTTTGGCACACCGCGTTCAGGTCGTGGCGGAAGCGCTGCTGGTGGCGGCGGGTTTCAGCGTAGTCCACGGCCGAGAGAGCCCGGCCTTTTTCGATGATGTCCCGCATCTGGGGGCTGTAGCGAGCCTTGTGCTCGGCGTACACCTCGCGGTGGGCGGCTGCGGCCTCGGCGTACAACATCTGAAAGGCCGCTTCAGGCGCGCCTGTGAAGCTGGCCGGCATCGACACTTCTTCAATCTGGGCGCCGGCCCGGGCCAGCCGCTGGGCCGTGTCTTCGAGGTGGGCGCGGGTTTCGGGCTCGGCCCGTTCAAGAAAAAACTCGCGGATGATGCCCAGCCGGGGCGCTCGGGGCTCGGTCAGGGCCTGGCTGTAGTCCGGCACCGCAGCGCTGGAACACGCCGGGTCGTGCGGGTCATCCCCGGCCAGGGTCTGGAGCAGGACGGCCGCGTCGGCAACGCTGCGGCTGAAAATCCCGACATGGTCCAGACTCCAGGCGACCGGATACACCCCATAGGCACTGATCCGGCCATAGCTCGGTTTGAGACCCACACAGCCACAGTAGGCGGCCGGCCGGATCGTCGAACCATAGGTCTGCGAGCCGAGCGCTCCGGGACACATGCCGGCGACAACCGCAGCGGCCGACCCGCTGCTTGAGCCGCCGGGGGTATGCTCCGGGTTCCACGGGTTGCGTGTCGGCGCGGGAGTCAGCACGGCAAACTCGGTGGTGTGAGCCTTGCCCAGCATGATCGCCCCGGCCTCTTTCAGCCGCCTGACGCTGGTGGCGTCATAGTCCGGCACGAAGTCGGCATAGATCGGCGAGCCCATGGTCGTTTTTACCCCGGCGGTAAAGAAAATGTCTTTCAGGCCGATTGGAATGCCGTGCAACGGCCCCCGGTAGTGGCCCTGCCGGATAGCGGTGTGGCAGGCCTCGGCCGCAGCCAGGGCCGCCCCGGCGTCGAGCGTGACCCAGGCCTGAAGCTGCGGCTCCAGCCGTTCGATACGCTCAAGACACGAGCGGACCAGTTCGACCGGTGAGAGCCGGCCGGTGCGCAGCTGCTCCGCAGCGGCAATGATCGACAGGGCGTGGGGCTCAGGCATGGTTCATTCTTCCACCAGCTCGTCGAGCTGGACCAGAATGCCGTCCGGGTCGCACAGGAAGGCGCTGTGAAAAACGCCGTCGGCCGTTTTGGCCTTGCTGGGCGCGACCACGAACTCGGCGCCCTTGGCTTTGAGTTCCTCATACACGCCCGGCAGGTCTTCGACCCAAAACGCAAAATGGTGGACGCCGATCTGGTCGAGCTTGATCGGCTCGCCGCTGACCGGCTTATCGGAGTGCTCCGACAGGACCAGGAACGCCTCGCCTTTGCCGCGTTTCCAGTACAGGGTGGCGACCCGGCGCTGGTCGTGGGGGTCTTTGTACAGAGCCGGCAATACCGTGCCCTGGGTGGGCTGAATTTCGTCTCGCATGACCTCAAAACCGAGCAGATCGCGGTAAAAAGCCAGGGATTTATCCATGTCTCGGACGCCGACCGCAATGTGTGAAACACCGGTGGTTTTCATACGTCTTCCCTCCTGCCCTCTTGTCGGCCACTTGCCGGCTAAAGTCAACCGACGCCCAGGCTTTACAAGTCGCCCGGAGGCTGGAACAGTGGCCGACGGGAGGCGTACCGCAGTGGCGCGCAGCGAGCAACACCCTGAGGCGATCAGCTGGAATTTGGACGACTTGTACCACGGCCCGGACGACCCGCGACTGGAGGCCGACCTGGCCGACGCCAAACGCCGCGCCGAGGCATTTGCCCGCGCCTATCGGGGCAAAACCGCCACGCTCGACGGACCCGGCCTGGCCGCAGCCCTGGCCGAGTACGAAGCGCTGCTGGCGCTCGCGTCCCGCCCGTCGTTCTACGCCTCCCTGCTGTTTGCCGCCGATACCCAGCATCAGACCGCCCAGCGGCTGGTCCAGCGCACGCGCGAGGCAGCCACCGAGACCGGCAATCTCCACGTTTTTTTCAGCCTTGAGCTGATCGCCCTCGACGATGGGCAGCTGGAGCGGCTGCTGGCCAGCCCGGAGCTGGCCGCCTATCGCCATCACCTCGAAGCCGCGCGTCGCTTCAGGCCGCATACCCTGAGCGAAACAGAAGAACAGCTGCTGAATCAGAAAAAGCTGTCCGGCCAGAGCGCCTTTGTCCAGCTGTATGGCGAACTCAGCGGCTCGTTGCGTTTTCCCCTGGAGCTTGACGGTGAGCGCCGGGAGCTGACCGACGGAGAAGTCATGGCCCTGCTGCGCAACCCGGACGCTGCGGTCCGTCGCCGTGCCCTGACAAGCTTCCTGGAGATCTATGCCGAGCAGGGTCTGGTGCTGACCTCGATTTTCAATAACCTGCTGCTCGACCACCGGATTGAGTGTGACCTCCGCCGCTATGACGAGGTGGCCGCCCCGACCCATCTGGCCAACGAGATCGCGCCGACCACGGTCGAAGCCATGCTGGGAGCAGTCGAGCGACACTACCCGCTGATCCAGGACTACTTCCGGCTCAAGGCGCGCCTGCTGGGCCTGGAGCGCCTGCGCTATACGGACGTGTACGCGCCGCTCGACACCACGACCGAGCGCATTCCGTTTTCCACCGCCCAGGAACTGATTGTGACCGCCTTTGGACGGGTGGACGGGCACTTCGCGGCCCTGGCGGCGGATTTTTTTCAGCAGCGCTGGATTGACGCCGAGGTGCGGGCCGGCAAGCGCGGCGGGGCGTTTTGCGCCGCCCTGTCGCCCCAGCACCACCCCTATATTCTGTGCAGTTACACCGGGACGGGCCGCGATGTGGCGACCGTAGCCCACGAGTTGGGCCACGGGATTCACTACTGCCTGGCCCGCGACCAGAGCCTGCTGAACTACGACGCGCCGCTGGTGCTGGCCGAGACCGCCTCGGTGTTTGCCGAGATGGTGTTGACCCGGCACCTGCTGGACCAGGCCGACGACCCTGCGGCGCGGCGGGCCATTCTGTGTGACACGCTCGAGGCTATGTACGGCACGGTGTTTCGCCAGATCGCGCTGACCCGGTTTGAGATGGCGGCCCACGCCCAGCGCCGGGGGGGCGTGCTCAGCGCCGAGGACCTCGGCCAACTGTGGTGGCGGGAGCAGGAGAAATTGTTCGCCGACAGCGTCGAGCTGCCGCCGGTCTATCGCTGGGGCTGGTCATACATCCCGCATTTTATCCACAGCCGCTTTTACTGCTACGCCTACCCGTTTGGCGAGCTGCTGACCCTGGCCCTGTTCCAGCGTTACCTCGACGAGGGACCGGCCTTCATGCCGGCCTATGTGCGGCTGCTGCGGAGCGGCGGCTCCGAGCGCCCCGAACACGCCCTGGCCCGGCTCGGCATGGATATCAACCGGCCGGAGTTCTGGGACCGGGGGTTTGCCGTTATCCGGGGCTTGCTGAGCGACTTGCAGGAGTTGGTGTAAGCCATGTATGCGCGCGTGATTCCGCTCCGGTTCAAACCGGACTACAGTGACGACATTTTGGACGACTTTTTGGCCGTGTATCGCAAGAGCGCCGTGCCCGACCTGCTCCAGCGGCGCGGGTTCAGCGGCGGGCTGGTGTTGACCGACGCCGGCTCACAGCGCGGCCTGCTGGTTTCGCTGTGGGAGCGGCGGGACGATCTGCGCCGCTCGCAGCCGCACAGCCAGCGCATCGTATCGGCCATGCTGCTGCCCTTTCTGAGCCAGCCGCCGACGCCCGACCTGTACGAGGTGTGCGTGCAGGCCGGCCACGCTCTGGGCGGACGGGTCGCGCGGACGCTGAGCCTGCCGGTAGCCGGCGACACGCTTGACCGGGCGCTGGAGGTGTATACCGAGGTGCTGCTGCCCGAGCTGAAACAACAGCCCGGCTTTCAGGGTGTGTTGTGGTTTGCCGACCGCCAGGCCGGCAGCGGGCTCGGTCTGAGTCTGTGGACCTCGGCCGAGGCCATGCGGGCGGCCGACGAGCCGGGCGCGTTTTTTCCGCGCGCGGCCCAGGCTCTGGCCGCGTTTTTTCAGGCCCCACCGGTGCGGGATTACTATACGGTCAGCGTCCAGCTGTGAGGCGCAGCCCTAGACAAACGGCTTCTTCTCCCAGCCCTGCTCATACGGCGTCCAGAAGCTGGGAGCGACGCTGAGGCGCTGAAACCTCCACTCGCCGTTCACCCGCACGTAGGCTTCGGTATAGGTCGCCGCTCCCCAGACCGCCTGGTTGTCCTTGGCATAGCTACAGGCCTGGAACAGATACCAGTGGCCGGTGGCCGTATCGCCGTGCACCTCGATGCGCGGGTTCATGACATAGTGGAGAGCAAACGGCAGCTGTTTCGGGGCGCCGGTGAAAAACTTCCGAATCGCCGCCTGTCCCTCACACGTGCCGAACGTCTCCCCCCCGTCCCACACCCCGTCTTCGACAAACAGGCTGGCGATGCCGTCCGGGTTATAGCCGTCATCACAAAAAGCGCAGTAGCGGGCTTTGAGGCGTTTGATGGCTTCAATATCTTCGAGGACTTGCAGCCGTTGGGCGAGTGCTTCGATGTTCATGCGCCCCTTGTCGCCCAGGCCCGGCGGCTTGTCAAGCCGGAGCCGGCTCGACTCGTTCCACTGCCCGGCTTATGCTACAGTCCGCCCGAGCGAAGGAGGAACGATGGCACATAAGATTTCGGTTGGCATTGATTGGCAGGGCAGTATTGACTACGCCGCGATCATTGAACGGGTGAAGATTGCCGACGCGGCCGGCGTCCACTCGGTCTGGATTCCCGAGGCTTGGGGCCGGGACGCCTTTACCATCCTGTCGGTCCTGGCCTATGAAACCACCCACATTCAGCTCGGCACCGGGATCGTGAACAGCTACTCCCGCACCCCGGCCGCCCTGGCCCAGCATTTTGCGACCCTGGACGAGCTGTCCGGCGGGCGGATGATTATTGGTCTGGGAACCAGCGGGGCGCAGGTGATCGAGCACTTCCACGGCGTGCCGTTCGAGCCCCCGCGCACCCGGCTCAAGGAGTACATCGAGATCATCAACACCCTGATGAAGGGCGACAAGCTCAACTATCAGGGCAAGCTGTTCAATCTCCAGCGCGGCTTTACCCTGCGCTTCCAGACGGTGCGGGATCAGATTCCCATCTACCTGGCGACGCTCAACGCCAAAAGCCTCAAGCTGACCGCCGAGCTGGCCGACGGCTGGTTGCCGATCTGGCTGCCGATGAAACAGCTCAAGGCCGAAATCGACGCCGTGCGCAGCATGAGTGTGGCTGCGGGCCGGCCGGCCAACGCCGTCTCGGTCCGCGCGCCGAGCACGGTGGCCGTCACCCCGCATGTCGCCCGCGCGCGCGCCGTCCACGCCGGCACCGCAGCCTTCTATATCGGCCGGATGGGGGTCTACTACGCCGCCCAGCTGACCCGGCTGGGCCATGGCGAGACCGTGGAGCAGGTCAAGCGCGCCTGGCAGAACGGCTCGCGGGCCGCAGCCGAAGCGGTCACCAGCGATCTGGTCGATGAAACCTTTTGCGCCGGTCCGGTCGAGGCGTGTCTCGACCGCATGCAGGAGCAGGAAGCCTGCGGGGTTGATGTGCACACCGTCAGCGTTGAGGCGGCGGATACTACGGAGTACGAACGGATCCTGACCCGGCTGGTGGGCTAGGGCGATGCGACGCAGCCTGCCGCCGGGGACTGCCCGGCGCGCAGCGGTCTGGCCTGGAGTGGCGGCCGCCACACTGCTCGCGCCTCGGGCGGCCCAGGCGGCCATGGACGGCGAGACCCAGTTCGTTCTGAACAGTCTCTCTTTCCTGATCTGGGGCGGGCTGGTCATGTGGATGTGCGCCGGCTTCACCATGCTCGAAGCCGGCTCGGTGCGCACCAAGAACGCGTCGGTCATCTGTCTCAAGAATATCGGCCTGTATTCCATCGCCGGCCTGACCTTCTACCTGGTCGGCTACAACATCATGTATAGCGGCGTTGAGGAGGGCGGCTGGTTCGGCTCGCTTGAGCTGTTCTACGGCGCCACCGAGGCGGACAGAGCGCTGCTGGGCGGCGACGAGTCCGCCGCCGTCGCCGTCATGGACAGCGGCTCCGCCACCATGGCCGATTGGTTCTTCCAGATGGTCTTCGTGGGTTCGACGGCTTCGATCGTGTCCGGCACGCTGGCCGAGCGAGTCAAGCTGTGGTCGTTCTTCGTGTTCATCGCGGTGCTGACGGCGATCATCTATCCGACCATCGGCGCCTGGACCTGGGGCGGCGGCTGGCTGGGAGCGATGGGCTTCAAGGACTTTGCCGGATCGACCATCGTCCACTCGACCGGCGGCTGGGCGGCGCTGGCCGGCGTGCTCGTGGTCGGGGCGCGCCGGGGCAAGTTCCGCGCCGACGGAAGCGTCCGACCGACGCCGCCCAACAACGTGCCGAGGGTGACACTCGGCGTTCTCATCATCTGGCTGGGCTTTCTGGGCTTTAACGGCGGCTCACAACTCGCCCTCAGCGGGGCGGCCGACGCGATCATGGTCAGCAACATCATCGCCAGCACCAACCTTGCCGCCGCAGCTGGTATGCTGACAGCCCTCAGCCTGTCGCGGCCGATTCTGGGCCGGGTCGATCTGCTCGCCTCCCTCAACGGCGCTATCGGCGGCCTCGTAGCGATCACCGCCGGGCCCGATATCGTGGACCATTACTGGGCCGTTCTCATCGGCGCGATCGGCGGCGGCGTGTGCGTGGTCGGTATGAAGATTCTGGAGCGCCTGAGAATCGACGATGAAGTCGGCGCCATTCCCGCCCATATGGGCGCCGGGGTATGGGGGACACTGGCAGCCTGCATCGCGGCCGGGGGCAACCTGTTCGTCCAGCTGACCGGCATCGTGACCATCGGCGGGTTCGTGTTCGGCTCCTCGCTGCTTGTCTGGCGGCTCATCGACAGGACACTCGGCGCCCGCGTCCCTCAGCAGGTCGAGAAGTCGGGCCAGGATGCGGCCCAGCTCGGCATTGAGGCCTTTCCTGAGTTTCTGCCCATGAAGGAAGACTGAAAGGAAGACTGAGGCGCGTTCCGTTTCGGTCTCCCGCCCAGGCTCAGCCGCCGGATTCCCGACGGGCGGCTTCAAGCGCGTCCACGACGTAGCGCTGCTGGGCCTCGCTCAGCTCCGGATAGATGGGCAGGGCCAGCGCTTCGCGGGCGGCCGCCTCGGCCTGGGGGAAATCACCCTCCCGATAGCCGAGCGCGGCAAAGCACTCCTGGAGGTGCAGCGGTCGCGGATAATAGACCCCGGTGGCCACCCCGCGTTGCCGCAACAACTCGGCCACCCGGTCGCGCCCGGGCAGCCGAATCGTGAACTGGTGATAGGTATGGCCGGGCGTATCCTGGGGCAGGCGAAGCCAGTCCAGGAGCCCGGCGGCCCGGCACAGACGCCGGTAGCGGTCGGCGTTGGCGCGCCGCTTGGCCGTCCAGGCCGCCACATGCGGCAGCTTCACCCGCAGGACGGCCGCCTGCAGGGCGTCGAGCCGAAAATTGCCGCCGACCACGGCGTAGTGGTCTTTGCGGGTAGCGCCGTGGACGCGCAGGCTGCGCAGCTGCTCGGCCAGCCCCTGATTGTTGGTGACGACCATGCCGCCGTCGCCAAAGGCGCCCAGATTTTTGCTGGGAAAAAACGAAAAACAGCCCATTATTCCGCCCGTGCCCGCGAATCGGCCGCGGGGGTCGGTGGCGCCAATCGCCTGGGCGGCGTCCTCAATGATCGGAATGTCGTGCATTGCTCCCAGGCGCGCCAGCTCCGTCAGATCGACACATCGACCGTACAAATGGACCGGGATGATGGCCTTTGTCCTGGCGCCCAGTGTGGCCGGAATTGCGCTGAGGTCGATATTGAAGGTCTGGGGGTCGATATCGACAAACACCGGTCGGGCGCCGAGCCGGGCAATGACACCGGCGGTGGCGAAAAACGAAAACGGTGTGGTCACCACCTCGTCGCCGTCTCCGACACCGAGCGCCATCAGACCGGCCAGCAGGGCGTCGGTGCCGGACGACACGCCGACCCCGAAGCGAGCGCCGCAGAAGGCGGCGACTTCCTCCTCAAGGCGGCTGACCTCGGGACCCAGGATGAAGTGTTGCGACGCGCACACCCGGTCAATCGCGGCCCGGATGTCGGACGCGATACTCGCATACTGGGCTTTGAGATCGACGAGTGGCACGTTCACCGTATTGCTACGCTCCCCTCTTCGTATGGGTTCTGAGCTTAAGCCGACAAGGTGACTTTGATCTTTTGTTGAAGCTGATGCATTTCACGCCAGAGTCCTTCAAAATCACGTAGTTTGATTGGACGGTAATGGGCGAGTTCATTCCTGGCCCAGCGTGTCAAGTTCACTACAGGCATCAAGCGCTGCTCTTTGCGAAGGGAGACACAGTTCTTGAGGAGCCGCGCGAGATGACCCCATTGGCAAGCTAGTGGGTTGTTTTGGACTGCAACAGCTTCCTCTACAGAATCTGGTTGATACCACCGAACTGGCCAGTCTTGTCCATACTGGCGGCTAAGGTGACGACAGATGGTAAGCCGTACATTGTCAATCAAGGGTAATAAAAGACTTGTTTGTCCGCGCCACAAACGATGCTGTAATTCCTCAGTACGCCCCAACAGAGCCAGCGCGGCAGTGTGGAGTTCAAGGCCGTATTCGGGTGTCCAATTCAGGGCCCCATGTGCCCACAATTGATACTGACGCGACGGGATATGAGAGGGACGCATTTCGTTGTTGGTGAAAGTGAACAGAAAATCTTCGGCACCCCACGCCCACAAGAGCTGTGATGTCCAACCACGTTGCTTCCCAAATGCCCGCAAGGGAGGAAGAAGCTGGTTGCAATCAAGGTGGAGATGGTCCCATAGACATTCAGCCAGAGAGAGATCGGTTCCTGTTATGGCTGGGATAAGATGTTCCCGCCAACGGGGAAGAGGAGATCGTTCGCTGCTCGCATTCTTCAAACGGCACAGCATTTGCACTTCCAAGGCTGAGAGAAGTCCCCACCAATAATGCACCGAGAGATAGAGATCGCTTTTAGGAACTTGGTTAGGGAGGGCAGAGCCTGGGGCAAACAGGCTCAAGGCTGGGGGAATGGTAGCCTCTTGATCAAAGAGAGTTTTACTGACTTGTGCCCATTGAGACAGAAAAGTTAACCAAGTGGTCCGGGCTGGCTCAGAGAGTTCGTCAAATCCTGTAAGGTGGATTATCTCAGGCAAGCCCTTAGAAATCATCAGGTTTGCAATACTCCGGGGGCTTGAGGCTTCGGGCCATTGGATGTTGAGAGCCTCGCCAAGAGCCACGGCCGGGGAAGACTTGGTTGGAAGGATAGGAAGCGAAACTTCTTCGATGTAAAAGTCTTGGCGGCCCAAATGTCCTTCCATCGCGTACCACAAGTTTATAGCTTCTATTCCTGCTGGGAGCAGTACTAAGAGACTGCGCCTTTCGGAGAGATCATTAAGCAGAGCGCTCAGGAATTGCTGAACGCTTGGCACTTGTGTGAACATATCTGCCAGCATGGCACTCAGAGCAAACGGAGGATAGTTGGCTCGACAGATAGTAGGTCGTCCCGCAGGTCAACACAGCCCATTCGTTGCAGGTACTCAATCGTGGCCTCACGCCCCTCCGGTGAGAGAGGCGGAGAACCATCAACATCTTCAGCAATAAACTCAATGGGAACTTCCTGTCCGTTCTCTTCGAGAGTTTTGATAAATTTGAGAAGCCTCCACGCAGTGGTGTGGAGTCCCAAGGACGATGTAAACTCCCGGGAAAGCTGCGAGGCGGGATCTCTCAGGGCTTGCTCAAGAATCTGCGTAGCAGGGCCAGGGTCATCGGCCTCAACCCTCCCGAGCAGGTCATCCAAAAGCCATGGCCAGCCGCCGGTTGTCTCTAAGACAGCGCGACACTTGTCTTTTGAGGCCATTTTGTCCTGCTGGATGAGACGTTGATGAATCCCTGGGAAATCCCAGCGCCGGGGAGAGATGACCACGTCAACCTGTTTCTCGATATCCTTATGCCCCAGAGGTGGCAGAGAAAGCCAGTTCCAAGTCGCTCCTGGATTAAAGACAAACAGGAGACGCACCCAGCGGGTGCGTAGACGACCTATCTCTCTATGGGCAGCCTTGACGGTCTCCAACAGATGAGTGTTCGTCTCTCGGAAAGAACCCCATAAGAGCAACTGTTCAGAGGCTTTGTGAGCATCTAAATACTTGCTGAGCCAAGGTGCTAGCATGGTGCTGTTGAGAGCCTCTGGAGGGATTTCTTGACAACTCCCCTTGTCCGCTGGCAGGTCGGCTGGAATAAAGCGCTGAAAGGCCGCCTCGATATGAGAGAGCCCGAGGGCGTCGGAAGCAAAGACTAAACCGACACCAGGAGATTCAGGATTTTTCAAAAAATTTTCTTGAATATGGGTCAACGGACTATAAAGCTGTCCGCTGAGGAGGACATGGTAGCTATCGGCATGAAACGGCTCCTCAGGTTCCTTATCCGACAGCTCTGCCAGGAGAGCTTCAATATCGGTCTCCGTCCCAATGAGGTGCACAAGATTCGGACTGCGTAACCGATAACGACCATAGGCAGATTGGACCAGAACACCCAGGCCTATCATCTCCTTTAAGAGGGCCCTGAATTGATCCTGTTTGACCCGCTCAAACCCTTTGGGCCAGTACTCCTCGGCCAGCTCCCCTAACTCTGTTAGCTCGTAGGATTTGGCATAGCCATCCTGGCTGTTAATTTGGTCAAGAATCATGGTCCAAACGATTGCCTGATAACATGAGTCAAGAGCGAGTGTCCAGGCGAACCTTTCTCGAATGCGCTCGCGCACCTCCGAGAGCCGATAGACGTCATCCACATCTCTTTGGATAATGGCATGAGGCGGGAATTGACGCCTACGCTGCCGTGATCGTATGTGATTGAGGAGTTCGTGGCAGAAGATCTGGATAAGGCCGGGATGGTAGTTGGTGTAGGACAAAATTCGCAAGACTGTCCCAGCATCTTCAAATTGATACCCAAGGACCTCAAGGGGCTCGCAAACAAGTTGTTGGGCAGCGGAGGGTTCCAAGGGGCCGACCAGCAGCGGAGGACCAAACTTGCCGAGAGGCTGATTTGGGTCGCTTTCAAAGCGCTGGACGTGCTGGAGACCAGTAAAGACAACCTTAAAGCGATCATTTGTGTCGTCCATCAGCTTCCGCAGCTCCCCTACCACCTTGAACCGATCTTTGGCATCAGCACGCAGGAAATGATCGGCTTCATCAAAGAGCACTAGGACCCGTCGCTGCGGCTTGGCGTCCATGGCCTCCCGAACCAGCTTCTGAATTCGGTTTGGATCGTTCGTACTGGTTACGTCCGGCAAAAGCTCGAGTTTTTTTAAGACGTCTCGGACCTTTTCCCAGAGGAGACCCGGGAGAAGGCCAGCCCGTGGGTCCCCGAGCGCTTTGATGTCTTCAACCCACGCGTACTGTTCCTGTTTGGAGTCGTGGAACGTGCGATGGACGTGCTGCAAAAGCGCGGATTTGCCGAGCTGCCTGCCCCCGTAGACAAGACATTTACTGGAAGGGTCCTGCAATGCTCGCACCATCGGATCGCGTCCGAAAAACATTTCTGGTGGGACAGCGCCGCTGAGGACATAAGGATTGATGACGGAGAAGGGCAGGGTGCATTGTAGAAAAATGGGCAAGCGGGTATTGCGTTCTTCTTGAGCGAGCAATACGAGGAGTATTTCGTCTAGGAGGGCGAAAGTGGGATTAGGGGCGCGCTGAGCAAAACTGAGCCACTTCTCCTTCTCTAAACGGCCCAGATAGAAAACAAGATGGACATCGTTGTTATGGGCATCATGCGAGGTCCGCAACCAGGCATCCAGCGTCCCGGTGGCATCCAGCGTCCCGGTGGCGTCTAGCCTTTGCCACACACACACAATACTGTAGACCTCTCCTGTTTGGGAGCCGAATTGAGGGATGGGTTTGGCCAAATAGCCGGCCGACATCTTGGCTTGAATATACACCCAGTTCGCCTGCCGGTGAGTAATGCAAACATCTTCTTCAGAGCCGACTCGAAAGTCCAGATAGCGGAGCAAGGCGGTAACGCTCCCTGGAATGCTTGTACCGGTGGCTCCTCCTTGCTTTAAGGCTTGCCACGCGCTGATGGCTTTGTCTGCCTCGTCGCGGCGGTCCTGGGGCACATCGCTAAAATTGATATCCGCGATAGTGGCGCCACGTACCTTAATGTCCCTGGCAACTGCGCGCAGGTTCACTGATAATTCTCGCTGAAGCCTTGGCCGAGCATCGAGAAACTCGCGCAACACATCACGGCTGGGCGGGAGAGAAAAAAGGGATTCCTCAAGCCTGTTAGTCCCCTCAGCCACTTGGGTCAGATGCGCGATACATTCCTCAACGACCCGAGTCTCCCTTTTGGCTAGATTCTGTTGGACAAATCCGCAGATCGTTGTCCCCATGCGTTCCCACGTTTCTGGAGCAATCTCGGTGGGTAATTTTTGCAGGAGGTCATCCCAGTGAATCTGGACTTTTCTCAGTCGAGCCTCGCGAGCTGTTTCCAGTTGCGTCTTGATCTGAGTGAGCTGCTCAAGTTTCGGAGGAAAATACTGGGTTTCTTCAGGCTTTAACCCTTCGATGAGCGCGTCATACTCGGAACGCTTTTCTACGCTTATTATCCCGTCAACCTCAGCACGTTCAATCTCATCTTGGGTCTCTGATTTGGCTATCTGTAGTTCAGCGCGAGATCCCTCCCATGCGTCCTGGTATGCCTGATGGTTTGCGTGAAGTTCTGCCTCATCGAAGGCAGCCAGCATTGGGTCCATAAAACGATAGTCGTGGATGGTGAGCCAAGTGTCGAAAGCAGATTTGAGAGAGCGTCCTTCGGCGATTGCCTGGCACAAAGCCGGTGCGACCTGAGATGAGGCCGATTCAGCAATCTGTCTAGAAGCTATCTCATAAATGCCTGACAGGCGCTCAAGAGGCCGTCGATCCTGGACAAAAGCGACGGCCTTCCTATTTATGAGATGAGTTCTAGTATCTTCCTGGGGAATCTCGGGGAGCCACAGCAGGAGTCGGCCAAGGGCGGCTGAGAGGCTATCAGCGCCGGCGAACCAATCCTGCTGGCGATGGGAAGGCTGTTCAGCAAACATATCCTGGAGTTGTTCGACCGAACGAAGCAAGCACTGGGCCGCTGCGTTAATATCCTGAGGCAGACTCGGACCGCTTAGGTCTTGAAGGGTTCGGATGGCTTCAGGAAGCGCCTCCTGAATCTGCGAACGAACTTCGTTTACCATTTGAGAGAAAGAGTCTGTTCCGCTCTGAATCTCCTGTTCGCGCTCGACACATTCACACCAACGTCTGGCCAAGTCGCAGGCATTTTGGACGTCACGGACGATTCGGTTGCGTATATCTCCGTCAATTCTTCTAGCCTTTTTACCAGCCAATTCTTTGTCGATTTCGTCGATTCGGCTGGTGATATAATCTCTGTCCTGCCACTGTTGCAGGTTCTCGCGTACTGTACTGAGCTTTTTTTGCTCATCTTCTACCACAGGGAGAAGAAAGTTCCGTATGGCTCCCTCTGGTGACGTCATATGTAGCCAGACGTTGGACGCCCGTTTTAATGTTGTTCGGCGTTTCGACGCCTCTTCTAGCCATGCTTTGGCTTTCTGCGTGGCTTCTCGAAGGGATTCTTTGCGTTGCTCTGCGTCGGCAACCCCGCGGAGGTCAGCCGGCTGTAGGGATCTTCCCCAATTCGCGAATGTTTTGACAGCGGCGACGATTCTGTCCAGATTCGGACAACTCTGAGGGACGCTGAGCCATGTCTGAATCCCCGTGCTTGGGACAAGAAGAGTGGCCCGCAATGCGGCTGATAGGCCCAGAAGTTTTTGAGGTTCATCCTGAAACGGTTGGGAGTTCTGGATAATATTGGTGAGATCAAAAACGAAGGGCTGAGAATCGGGCGCGAACCACCGAGTGGCCTGTACTGCGGCGAGTAGCCAGTCGGGGACAGGACAGGGCTGATCCATCGCCGACAGCGACCGAGCCAACCAGTAGGCTGTCGGGAGCGCATCCTCTGCAACCAAGGCCCACAGCAGGTTTGTCCACTCTTCCGGGTCAGAGGTGGTTTGGAGATGGAAGGCTCTCTTCTGAATGTCAGAATTTCTCCCTCCGGGCAGCAAGATATCCGAATCCGAAACTTTGGGTTTCACAAAGACAGAGGGACCGGAATCTTCCCTCTGGGGAATGTCTCCGGGGCTGGGGTCAGAGAGAGGGGGCTCTTGAGGGAGGACTTCTTTTGTCTGGCTTTCGCCTGTCTGAGGAAGGGCAGACGCGATTTTGCCGTCTTCTTCGGAGCGTTCATCCTGCGCGAGTTGAGACGGCTCCTTCTCGGGGGCAATTGGCTCCTGAACAGCCTGGGCTGCTGGAGGTTCTGGTCTGAGGATGGGTTCAGGTATCGGCGGTGTTGGCGCTGAAGAAGCAGATTCAGGAGCAGCAGAAGGCTTGGGATCATCCGTCCGAGAATCTATGGGCTCCGTCTCTGTTCTGGATGAAGAGGCCTGATCTTCTTGAGGCAACAATTCTTCAGAGTGCGGTAGGGGAGGGGGCTCGTTCAGCGTCTCTGAATGAGATTCCGAGTGGATGCTAGGCGGCTCTACCTCTACCAGGAGGGGCCCCTCCTTTTGGGATTGGGAAGGCTGTCTGGGGAAAGGAGTGAATAGCTCGGCGAGGTGTTTATAGAGCTGCGTAATTTCATCTTCTAGCTTTGCGGCTTCTCGCTCACGTGAGCGCTTTTCCTCAAGCGAGGTGGGAGGATTCTGTTGATTATGTTCACGATACTTAATCAGTAAGGTCAGGAACTGCTCAGCACGCCGAGTAGCATCAGGAATATGGCTGGGAAGACATGTCTCTACGGTCCACTGAGAGGCGTCCTGCATAGCAAAAAACCCCAGCATGTCTCCCGCTTGAGCGGTCAGACTGTCAAGTACTGCTTGAAGGCGGGTGGAACATTCCTGTTGATTCTTCTCATACAACTGCCGGAGTTCCTCAAGAAAACGAGGAACCCCTTCCCAGTCAGGAGCTTCTGAGGGCAATGCCCGGACTGTCTCAAGCCAACCATTCCAATCTGTACGGAGTGCGGGAACCTCAGCCGTTTGTGGCTGCTCTCGGGGTACGGGCGTGGACGGCTGAGGTGGGGCCGAGTCTGATGGAGCTTTCATCGTCTCTCCTTCTTTCTGCCAAGTCTAGAGAGGGCAGACTACATTTTCGTTTAACAGCTCGCAATACTCGTTCAGCATCACCCATGCGAATGAGTTCTCCGGTTGATCCAAACGCGATGTTGAATGGAAATCCGGGCTCTGATTGCTTTTTCCGGGGCGGAATGCAATAGCTCAAGACTCATCCTGCGCGGTCTCCGGCCGCGTTTTTACATCAGAGACACAAGCGTCATGACACATCCGCACGTAGAAGCTGACCGCATTGAAACCGTGGCCGATCTGCTGGGTCAACTGGGGGGGGTGTCTCCGGCACGGATGCGGTTTCGCCCGCTGCCAGGGACGGCGACGGAAGCGGATGTTCTCGATGTGCGCCAGCGCCACGGCCTGTTATGCGAGCTGGTCGAGGGTGTACTGGTGGAGAAACTGATGGGATTTCGGGAATCATTTCTGACCATCGCCTTGAGCGCCGTGTTATGGGAATTCGTCAAGGCGCGCAATCTGGGCTTGGTGACCGGTGCCGACGGCATGCTGCGGCTCGCCCCCGGTCTGGTCCGTATTCCAGACCTGGCGTTTATCTCCTGGCAGCGTCTGCCCGAGCGCCGGGTGCCGACCGATCCCATCCCGGGCCTCGTGCCGGACCTCGTCGTCGAGGTGCTGAGCGAGGGCAATACCGCAGCAGAGATGGACCGCAAACGGCGCGAGTATTTCGCCGCCGGCGTGCGGCTGGCCTGGTTTGTCGATCCTGTCGCGCGAACCGTCGAAGTGTATACGTCGCCTGATCAGTCCACACTGCTGGGGGCCGAACAGACGCTCGACGGCGGCACGGTCCTGGCCGGATTTTCTCTGTCTCTGGCAGAGCTGTTTGCCGAGCTTGATCGCCAAGGGCTCGCCTAGAGCCTTCTGTGTTTAGGTAGTGGTAGGTCGGATGAGCGGAGCGTAATCCGACACGTATGGGCTGTCGGGTTACGCCTGCGGCTCACGCGACCTACACGGCTATACCTCATGGCGAAGTGCTCTAACGTGAAATGGGCTAATAGCGTTTGCGCCAGATGATATCGGCGCTGCTGGAGCCGGTGGAGTCGGCGCTTGTCCGTAAATCCAGGTTGGGCGTCATCTCGTAATCAATCGCCACCTCCTGGCCCCGTTTGCCGCCGATACCCTGCGCGGCGGAGATGCGCGTTTTGCGGGTCAGGGCGCGTCCAAAGCCGACCTGGCCGCCGGAAAAATCCAGGTCGCTCAGGTCGATCCCGAGCGTGTCCAGGCCGAGGGCGTCGGACACCGATTGGCCGAGCGTTGCTGCGGCATAGCCGCTGGTCAGCGCCACAGCCCCTTGTTGCAGGTCAATCTCCTCGCCCTTATTCAGCGCGCTGGCAGGCTTGCCGAACAGCAACACCGCCAAAATATCGGCCTGCTCCAAAGGCGGCGTACTGCGTAAATCCAGGCGCGGGGTCTCGGCCGTGCCGCCGACCACCGCGTCAATCACGTAGTCGTCATGCTCATACTGGGCGAGGATATCCAGCCGGGGGTTCAGCTGCGTCTCTTTGTCAAAAGTCAGGCTTCCCCTGTTCAGGACAAAGCGACGCCCCTGGAAGCCGGCCCAGCCGTGCGCCAACTGAATGGCACCGGCCAGACGCGGCGCCTCGTCCCGTTTTTTGCTGACGCTGAGCCCGCCGCCCAAGGTGATGTTGGCATTGTGATGCTGAAGGCGGGTATCACGGCCCAGATCCAGCGCCACCTCCAGGCTCAGATTCTCCACAAGCGAGGGAGAGGTATCGCCGCCCGTCCGTGCCTGGCCGGGCCGGGGCGTCTGTTCGTCGGCCAGCGGGGGCGCGTCGGCACTCGGCCGCACGATGATCGTCTCGTCGTGGTGCAAAGGCTGAGCCGACAGAAACGACAGCTCGGGGCGAAGCGTAGCCTCTCGCACAGTGATGTGACCGCCGAGGTGCGGAGCGGCGAGTGACCCGCTGGCCTTGAGCCGGCTGTCAATCGCAACCCGATACTGGTGGGTCCATACCGCCGGCCAGGCGTCGGCCGTGAAGCTCAGGTCCAGGGTGTGCGGCCAATATTTCGTCAGTGTCATCAGCCCCGTCCCGCTCAAACTGCCGCCGCCGGCCTTGGCCGTCAGCTGGCTGATGCGGAGGTGTCCGGGGCTGAGGCTGGCGCTGAGGCTGATTGGACTCACGTCGAGTCCCAGCGCTTTGACTGTGGCCCGGCCGTCCTTCAGGTCAAAGCTGCCGCCGAGCAGGGGTGTGTCGACCGGACCGCTGGCGCGCAGGTCGAGTTGAAGCGTCCCGGCGATGTCGTCCGCAGCCCCGGCGCTGAACGCGTTGAGAACGGCGAGGTCGAGCCCGTCCGAACGAATAGCTGCATCCAGATCGCCGAGGACGGCAGCCTGGAAACCCCCGGCCCAGCCGAGCGATACGGGCAGGCCGCCGTCGGCGTGCAGGCTGTGGTGCTCGTCCTGGTGGAAAGCGAGCTGAAAGCGGGCTGTGCGATCCTGATAGTGAAGCGTGGCGTTCGCGCCGGCGTAGGCCTGACCGGCAATCTGCCCCTCGCGCACGACTGCGCTGGCAGCGATGGACGGCGCCTCAGCCGTCCCGGTAATCTGGACCTCGGCCGACAGCCTGCCGCGCAGGCGCGGCTCCTGGGGCAGCAGGCCCGTCAACTCGTCGAGCGAACAGTCGGTGAGCTGGAGCCGCAAATCCTGGGCGCCGGTCGTAGCCAGACCGCCCCGCAGGCTGAGCTGTTGCTCCGGCTGGTCCGATTTGGCCAGGACGAAACGGTCAAACCTGACGCCGCCCGCCCGATAGCCGAGCCTGGCCGGTTGGACCAGCTGCCAGGTGCCGAGCGGCAGCGCCACGGACAGCTCCTGGAGCTGAGCCGTCATCCGCTCCGGCTGAGCCAGGAACTGCGCCCGCAGACGGTGCCGACGCTCGGGGGTCTGGGTCGCGGTCAGGTCGAGATGCAGCCGGTGGCCCAGCCGGTCGGTCCCGGCTGGGCCGGGGACGAGTTGCACCTCGGCGTTCAGCGTTTGCAGGCCGAGTCCGGCCTGGACATCGCTCACCCCAATGCTGAGGCTGGCCTGGGGCTGAGGCTGGCCCAGCCGCTCGGCGGCAAAGTCGATGGTGGCTGCGGCCAGCGACAGCTCGGCCAGCCGGACCGCCTCAGCTCTGAGTTCAGCCCGGGTGCGGACATTGTCCAGACTCCCCTCGGCCGTTCCCTCCAGCCTGAGTCGCCCCGAGCCCTCGCGGCCGGCCAGAGCCAGCCAGGGGGCCAGCCGCTCAAGCCGTAGCGCGTAGGACAAGCGGCCGCTGTGGTCGGAGGCCGTGCCCAGCTCGCCCGCGATATGCAGCCGGGCGTCCGGGGCGAGCAGCGTCGCCTCTGAGACGTGGACCCGTCCACCGGCCAGGCGGGCGCTCAGGCGGCCGTGTTCGAGGTGCACCGGTCCGAGGCGGGACGGCTGAAGCGTCAGCTCTGCCACGGCGTCCATGCTCGACAGCCCAAGGCCGCTGCCGTCCAGCCTGCCGTGCAGGGTGAGATCGCCGTCGAGTGCCTCATATCCGGCTGCGGCCGGGTCCAGCCGCTCAGCGGCAAAGCTGAGGCTGTAGGCCGGCGTTTCAGCCAGGCTCAGCCGGCCCTGCCAGCTTGCGTGGCCAAGGGCGCCGGTCAGTTCTCCATCGAGCGTCGCCGTCTGGTCGGCCAGCCGGGCCTGAACCGAGACGCTCCCCAGTTCGACATCGGCAAGCCGCAGCCCCTCGACCCGCAGGTCGGCCTCGGCCTCAAGTGCGGACACGGCCGTGCCGACCCCACGGCCACGCAGGTCGCCGTGTATCAGGGCTCGGACAGCGCCGAGCCTGTCGTCGCCCAGCAGCCGGCTCAGCTCGACCTGCGCCAGCCCGAGCGTCGCCTGATAGCGCGGCGGCTGCCGGCTGAGGTCGGCCGTGGCCTGAACGTCAAGCGTGGCCCCGGCCGCCTTGAGCTGCCCGGTCGCGTGCAGCTCATTCGGCCGACCGCTGAGCTGCACCTGACCCGTCAGATCGTGCCTGAGTGGCAGGTCGGGGGCGAGTCGGAGCAGATCGGCCAGCCCGAGCTTTTCCAGGCTGAGGGTCATATCCAGGTCAAGGTCGGCCTGGGGCGCGTCCACATTGCTGAGCCGGCCGGCCAGTTGCAGCCGGGAATGGTCTGTGCTGAGGCTGAGCCGGTGCAGCTGGACTGCGGGCCGCGCGCTGCCGTGCCGGTAACGCGCGGCGGCTTCGACGCGCAGGGGCGGCAGGCCCTCGGTCAGGGCGTGCAGGCTCAGCTGACGGATGTGGAGGTCGAGGCCGGTGGGCAGGATATCGAGCCGCGCCTCAAGCCGCACATCGTTCAGCCGGTAGGCACGGTCGCCTTGGCTGAGCGACAGCTGCCCGTTCTCTATCGTCAGGTTTTCCAGACCAATGCCGAGGCTGGACGAACCCTCGGGCTCTCCCTCAGTGGGGTGCGAGACGGCTTCGAGCAGATCGAGCCCGCCCGTGTCGTCCTGGCTGATTCGCACCACCGGCTCGGCCAGCGAGAGGGCCGAGACCTCCAGCCGGCCGTCGAGCAGAGGCAGGAGCCGATACCGCGCGGTCAATCGCGGAATGTGCACCAGGGTCCGGCCCCGGTACGCAAGCCGCAGCTGGTGCAGGACCAGCGAACCCCACAGCGTCCCCTCAAGCCGTTCCAGGCTGACCTGTCCCGCCAGGCTGGTGTTGAGAGCGTCAAGGATTTGCTGGCGGGCCAGGCTGCGGAACTGCTCGGTGCGCAGGAATAGCAGGCCACCGACTATTGCCAGGCCCAGCAGCAGCCCGATCAGCACCAGGCTGCGACGCAGGAGTGTCCGCATACAGATTCCTCAGAAAAATTGCCCCACGCTGAAGTGCACCTGCCAGGGATCATCACCAGCGGGAGGGTCAAAGGGGAAGCCCAGGTGCAGCTGGATCGGGCCGAAGGGCGTGGTGTAGCCGAGGCCGAAACCTGCGGCAAACTGCAGGTCGTCAATCGGGATGTCGTGAGCCCGAGTCTCAAGCTGGCCAAAATCGACAAACACGGCCCCGCTGACCGCCTTCCACACCGGGCGGCGGAGTTCCACCGAGCCTTCGATCAGGCTCAGGCCGCCGAGCGGGTCGTCCGAGTGGCTCAGCGGGCCGAGGCGCCGCCGACCGTAGCCCCGCACACTCTTCTCACCGCCGGCGTACAGGCGTTCGGAGATGGGCAGCCGTGTTATCGGGCCGAAGGCGTCGGCCAGGCCGACTTTGAGGCGGCTGGCCACCACGGTCCGCCAGCCGAACTCATAGTATTTTTTGGCCTCGGTCGTCAGGGTATAGAACTGGTAGTCCGGGCTGCTGGTCTGGGCAAAGCTGAGCGCTACCAGCTCGCCGTGTTTGGGGTTCAGCCGGTCGGTGATGGTGTTCCAGGCCAATTCGAGGATTGGGCCGGCCAGCAGCCCCTCGCGCTCGATGCCGCCAATGCCGCGAATCGTTGACGCCGAGATGTTGTTCAGCCGGGCAAACTCCAGCCGGTAGCCGACCGACCCGGACAGGCTGGACGAGAAGCGGTGCTCAAGCCGTGAGCGTAAACGGGTGTAGTTGAGCAGAAAGGTTTCTTCGTCTTCCTGACCCTGGCTGAGGTCGAGAATCAGCCGCGAGCGCCTGGTCAGGAAGTGGGGCTGGACGAGTTCGACGCCCAGGGAGCGGAAGATGGACGAGAATTTCAGCAGGGCCGACAGACGTCGTCCGCCGCCCAGCCAGTTCCGGTGCTGCCATTCGACCTGGCCGCGGAACTCATCCTCGGTGCCATAGCCCAGGCCGAGCCTGAAATCCCGGGGCGGGCCTTCCTTGACCCGCAGCCGCAGCGGGACGGCTTGGGGCCGACCGTTGGACACAGCGGAAACGTGTCGGCCTGTGACAGGCTGGCTGTTGACACGTTTCTGTTCCGGGGCGAGCTGAACGGAGTCAAACAGGCCCAGGTCAAGGAGGTTCTTGCGGGTCGCAGTGAGGGACTGGACGGAGAACGGCTGGCCGGGCAGATAGGTGAATTCGCGCTTCAGGAGGGAGGGTGCAAGGGCGTCCAGGCCCTCGATCCGGGTCTGACCGAACACGGTCGGCGGGCCGGGAGTGACACGGTAGCGCAGCTGAGCGCTGCGCTGGTCGAGGATCAGTTCGGCCGTGCGTGTGACCTCGGTCCAGCCGTGGCCACGATCCAGAAAAAACGCCTTGAGCCGGGCTTCGGCCGCCCGGTAGTCGTCCTCGTTGAAAATGTCACCCGGCTTGGCCGGCAGCTCGGGCATGCCAAAGGCCGGTGTGGGCTGGTCCGGCGGCTGTCCGTCGAGCTGGATATCCACCTCGCCGACCCGGACCGGCTGCCCCTCGTCGATACGAATACGGATGCTGAGCAGGCTGCCCGCGCCACGCTCCCAGGCGCGTTTGTCCTGGCGACTCAGCTCATAGTCCAGCCGGACGTGGTAGTAGCCGCGGGACCGGTACAGGCGGAGCAGGCGTTTCACATCCAGGCCGAAGGCAATCGGATCGAAGGCTGGATGGACGCGCCACGGCGTATACCAGGGCCGGGGCCGGGTGGTCAGGGCTGCCCGCAGCTCGGCCTCGGTGAGTTGGCTGTGGCCGGAGAAATGCAGAGCGCCCAGCCGCCACTCCTGGTCGGGATCGAGGTCGTCAAGCGTGAGGGCCCAGACCGGAGAGCAGACTGGTGAGCAGACCGGAGAGCAGAGGACGCTGACCAGCGCTGCCGTAAGGCAGACCAGCACCTGTCGTCTCGGCGCTGAGCGCCCTCTTCGTAGATGCGTTTGCACGGCCAGCGGTCTTCATATACCCCGGACACAGGCTTGTGAAGCGTATCCGATGGGAGAGGGCGGGCTACGCTCAGCACGAACGGCCTCCCGTTTGCCCTGAGTAACGGAACGAAGTCGAAGGGCTATACGGAATCGTGAAACGCGCTAGGCGGAACGGTTTTGCCGGCGCGCTGGCGTATCAGCCGTGGCAGCGATTGCCGCCGTGTCGCTGCTGTGGGCCAAGGAGCGCAGGCTCACGCCGTCAAGACTGGCCCGGATAGCCCGCTCCCGTTGCCCCAGGAGCTGCGTCAGCCAATCCGCTTCCGCTCCGCCAAGCGGTCTTTCCTCGGCCCGTTCGATGACCTCACACACCTCGGCGGCCGTAATATCTTCCGCCGGCCGGGCCAGGATCAGCCCCTCGGGTTCGACCGTGCGGCACACAAAGCCGCCGCGCAGACAGGCTTCCACGACCTCTTCAAGTTCCGCCTCCGGCGCCTGCAGGTGTGTCGCCAACTCGGCAACCGGACAGGGCGGGGCGTGGGCGAGATGCCGACGGGTCAACACCGTCAGGGCTGACAGGGCAAGCCGGAGCTGGGCCAGACCGCCGGGCTGGCGGCGCGCCAGCAGGGCAAACCGGGTGTCGGCATGCTGGTGGACATAGGCGACGAGGCCGCCGACCAGAATGATGAACCAGCTCACGTACAGCCATACAAAGAAGACAAGAGCCGCCGCAAAACTCCGGTATATGGCGACCCGGTCCGGCGCCTCAGCCACAAAGACGGTAAAGCCGGCCCCGGCCAGCACCCAGAACAGGCTGGCGGTCGCTCCACCCAGCAGCGCCGAGCGCAAGCGGACCGACGTATTGGGCAGAAACTTGTACACAAAGGTAAAGACGCCGAACAGGACCAGCAGGGGCACCAGCCAGGACAGCAGGACCGACACGCTGCCCAGGGGTGCGCCTTCGAGCAGACCTTGCACAAACCACGACCTGCGGGCCGCAGCGATGAGGGTGAAGGCGGTAAAGATGAGCGTCGGGCCAACCAGCACCACACTCAGATAGTCGGTAAAACGACGGACGAGCGGGCGGCCCCGCGGCACGCGCCAGATATAGTTCAGCGCGTCTTCGATCTTTCCCACCAGGGACAGCACAAAATAGAACAACACGACGAAGCCGAGCACCCCCAGGACACCGATCTGGACGTTGCTCACAAACTCCACCACCCAGCCCGTGACTACACGGCTGCCCGTTTCGCCCAGCGGCTCAAGCAGCGAGATCAGGAAGGGGGCAATGTCCCGACTCGCCCCAAAGGCGGTCAGGACCGAAAAGCTGACGGCCAGAAAAGGGACCAGGGACAGCAGGGTGGTATAGACGAGGCTCTTGGCGTGCAGGTCGAGCATGCCGTGCTTGAATTCCTGGGACAGAACGATGGCAAAGCGGGCGCTGCGCACCTTCAGCCCGGCCAGCCCGGTCAGCTCGGCAGCGTCGGCGGTCCACATCGTCTCACTGTCCACGGCAAAAATCCGATTCGGCTCAAATGCCATATCCGCACCCCCCTAGTACGTTTCACGCTTCTGTGTCGCTTTTCGTCATTCCCGCGCAAGCGGGAATCTCGCCGCTCCGCCCCCCACCCGCTGGATGCCGGATCACAGCCTGCCCCGGACATGATCCGGGGGCCGGCATGACGCGAACGGATATGGCTGCAACGTATCGTGAAGCGCTCTAGCGCGCCTGCTGTGGTCCGGGCCTTCTTATGCCTCGGCTGTATCATACCTCGTGGCAGCGCACGAAGACCGAGGGGGTATCAGAACGCAAGCTCGAAGCGCAGGCCAACCAGAACCGCGTCGGCGAGCCCCGGCTCCGTACCCGGATTCAGGCTGTATTGCAGGCTGGGCTGGACAGTCCACCAGGCGGTGAGTCCGGCCCGATAGGTCAGTTCCAGCGTGATTTTGGCGTCTGCCTGTCCCGACCTGCGCGTTCTTCCCGTGATGGCTTGAAAGGGTCGAATCGAGCGAGTAGTGTCCCCATACCGAATTGGGTCGGACTTGAGGAGTAACGATGAGTTTTCCGAGAGCCGTGTAGGTTGATGGGATGGACCCTCCCGCTTCCGTTGCGGCTTCAGCAGAGCCAAGATGAGCAGTGATATACCCATCAAGCGCAAGAGGAGGGTCTCCGATGCAGGTTACAACAATCGGGTTGGATATTGCAAAGCAAGTGTTTTTCGCCGTGGGAACGGATCGACAGGGCCGCCAGGTGTGGCGCAAGCGCTTACGGCGGGGGCAGGTGGTGGAGTTTTTTGCGCAGCACGCCCCGTGTCGGGTGGGGCTGGAGGCGTGTGGTGGGGCGCAGTACTGGGCGCGCCAGCTCCAGGCCCAGGGGCACGCGGTAAAGGTGATGGCGCCGCGGCATGTCAAAGCGTTTCGGCGAGGGCAGAAGAACGATTACAACGACGCGGGGGCGTTGTGTGAGGCAGCGCGCCAGCCGGCGGTCCGGGGGGTACCACTGAAGAGTGCGGCGCAACAAGACTTGCAGACCTTGCACCGGGTGCGCGACGGGTTGGTCCGCCAGCGCACGGCGACGGTCAACCAAGTGCGGGGGCTGTTGGCGGAACAGGGGATTGTCATGGCGGCGGGGCTGGGGCGATTTCGCCAGCTGGTGCCGCAGGTCCTAGAGCAACCTGAAGCCGCGCTCTCGGGGGTGCTGCGCGAGGTGGTGGCTCAGGCGTATGCGTGGGTGCAGGCGCTGGATGCCCGGATTAAAGGGGTCGAGCAGCAGCTGGCGGCGGTCAGCCAGGCCGACGCGGCGGTGGCGCGGCTGCGCGCCGTGCCGGGGTTTGGGCCGCTGGTGACGACGGCGCTGGTGGGAGCGGTGGGCGATGGGCGGACCTTTGGGTCGGGGCGGGAGCTGGCGGCGTGGCTGGGGCTGGTGCCGCGGCAGCACACCACGGGCGGCAAGCCCCGGCTGTACGGGATCACCAAGCGGGGCGACAAACGGCTGCGGGCGTTACTGATTCACGGGGCGCGGGCCGTGGTGCGCCACGCCACGCGCAAAGCCGACTCCTTGAGCTGCTGGATTCGGGCGGTGCAGGCCCGCCGGGGCACCAATGTCGCCACCGTCGCCTTGGCCAATAAGTTGGCGCGGATCGCCTGGGTGGTGCTCGCCCGGGCGGAACCGTATGCGCCGGGCCGGGCCGCCGCCTAAGCCCGGCGCCGTTCGGGGGCGAAGTTCCTCCCTCGGGAGTGCGTCGGCAAGGAGCAGCGTGATGACACCACGGGGTATCGGCGTCCTGAGAGCCTGGGCTAAGCCACGGTCCTTGCAGACCGGTAGGTCGAGAAGGCTAGGGCGCGCGGACTTCATCCTGGGCCGAGGCGCTCACCAGCCTCATCGACAGCCCGTATATACGGCCGCAGCCCTGTCCCTGTCATCCCTACCCCCTGCCTTCCCAAGCGGGAGAGGTCCATATACGGGTTAGCCGTAGGCGTAACCCGACATCCTGTACGTGTCGGATTACGCTCCGCTCATCCGACCTACTACAGCCTATCGGGAAATGCTCTAATATCCCCATACCGAATCGAGTCGGACTTGAGGAGTAACGATGAGTTTTCCGAGTTGGACGCCCACGCTGGAGCAGCTGTCCGGGCAGCTCACCGCCCTGCTGCCCGGTGCGGCGGCAGCGGTCGGCCTGCTGCTGGTGGGCTGGCTTGTGGCCAGCCTGCTGCGCCTGCTGACCAGAAAGCTGGTCGTCGCGGTCGTTACCCGCATCAACACCCGTTTGCGGCCCGCCGAGAGCCTGAGCGGCACACGGCTGACCGAGGATGCCCCCCGGGTCATGGGCGCCTTCGTGTATTGGGTCGTCCTGCTGTTCTTCCTGGCTGCGGCAATCGACAAGCTGCCCCTGCCGGTTGTCACCAGCGTGTTGCAGAGCCTTGCCTACTACATGCCCAGAGTCCTCTTGGCGGTCGTGGTCGTCTTCATCGGACTCGGCGCGGGCATTGTGGCCAACCGCTGGACGACGCGGGTCGCGGCGGCCGCAGGCGTGGACTACGCCCCGGCTCTGGGACGGCTCGTCCAGGTTGCCGTCCTCGTCGTGGCGCTGATCGTCGGCGCCCAGGAAGTCGGCCTGGAAAGCGGGTTTTTCACCGCCACGATCCTCATTGTGCTGGCCGCAATACTGGGCGGGCTGGCGCTCGCCTTTGGGCTGGGCTCGGGCCCGATTGTGACGAACATCATGGCCTCCTACTATGCGGCTCAGGCCTACCGCATCGGGGATACCGTGCGGGTGGCAGGCATTGAGGGCATCGTGCGGGAGATCAGGCCGACGTCTATCGTGCTCGACACCGCCGACGGTCAGGTCCATCTGCCGGCCAGGAAGTATTGCGACGATGTCTCGGTCGTGCTGGGGAAAACGTGATGCAGACCCCGCTCCAGACTATGGCCCGGCTCCACCTGGACCGCCACCCTGAGGAAGCCGCGCGCGTGCTGGAACGCGTCTCTCCAGACGCCATCGCGGCAGTCCTGCGGGAAGCCTCGGCCGAGAGCGCCGCCGGCGTCCTGGCCTGCTTGGCCCCCAGCCTGGCGAGTGCCTGCCTGGCCGGCTGGCCCGAGGAAGAACTCTCAGCGGTCGTGGCTCTGCTCCCGGCGCCGATTGCCGCCACGCTGCTACGCCAGCTGGACCCGCGCGTCCGGGAAGCCGCGCTCGGTGGTCTTCCGGCGACCGTTCGTGCGCGGCTCAACCGCGTCCTGAGCTATCCAGACCAATCAGCCGGAGCGCTCGCCGACCCTTCGGTCCTCACCCTCCACGCCGACCTGACGGTAGAAGAGGCCCTGACCCGCCTCAGCCAAAGCCGCCGCCCGGTCGCCAGCCGCGTCTTCGTCCTCAATCGCGCCCAGCGTCTGCTCGGTGTTGTGACGCCGGGTCAGCTGCTCAGCAGCCGGCGCGACGCGCCCCTTGCATCTCTGGAACTGGACCCGGCGCAGGCGGTCCCGGACCGTGTCAGCGCTGCGACCCTGCGGGCCACAGCTGCGGAACCGGTCGCTGTGGTGGACCCACACGGCACCTTCGTAGGCGCCATCGGCTCCGATGCCCTGGCTCGTCTCGGTCCGCACCAGCAACGCCCTCCAGCCGCGCACCTCATTGCTGCGGTCGGCGAACTGTACTGGCTCGGACTCCGGGAGCTGTTCGGGGGATTGAGTTCCGGCTCCCGTTCGGCCGAGTCCCCAGGAGAAACGCCCCGTGCCAACGGCTGAGCCCAGTATCGAACGCCTGCTGGCCGAGGATTTTTTTGCCCGCCACCCCGAGGAGGCGGCGGATCAGCTCGAACTCTCAACACCGGCCGAGGCGGCCGAGATGCTCGCTCAGCTGAGCCCCCGGATTGCAAGCCCAGCCTTTCGGCGTGTGGCGCCGGCCAAGGCGATGGACATTCTGGTCGAGATCGACCGCGAGCATGCGCTACCGCTCCTCCGCGACCTCGACCCTCCCCAGGCCGGCGCCCTGCTCAGCAGCCTCGACGAACAGCACTGCCAGGAGCTGCTGGCCGGTTTGGCGCCGGCCGAGGCCAGGCAGCTGCGCTCCCTCATGGAGTATTCTGCGGACAGCGCCGGCCGGCTCATGGACCCCCGTATTGCCGTCTTTCGGCCCGGCATGACCGCCGAGGCGGCGCTGGAGCGGTTGCGGTCGATGCGGCAGGGGCGGCATTTCCTCGACCTGCTGCTCGTGGACGAGGAGGGGCGTCTGTCCGGGACCGTTCCGTTGCACGAGGTCGTGCTGGCCGAACCGGACAGCCTGCTGACCTCCCTGGTTGCGGGTCCGCCGCCTGCCGTGTCGGCATTCGCAACGCGCGAAGAGGTCGTCACGACCCTGGAAAGTCACCAGCTGGCCAACATTCCCGTGATCGACTACGACGCCAAGCCGGTCGGCAGTATCCGGCTGGCCGAGTTGGTGTCGGCGGTCGAAACCGAACTGTCCGCCGATCTGGTCAGCATCACCGGTGCCAGCAAGGACGAACGCGCCCTGTCGCCCGTCGGCTTTGCCGTCCGCAAGCGCCTGCCGTGGCTCCAGATCAACCTGCTGACCGCCTTTGTGGCCGCCTCGGTGGTCGGCCTGTTCGAGGACACCATTGCCCAGTTCACCGCCCTGGCCGTCCTGTTGCCGGTCGTGGCCGGGCAGTCGGGCAACACCGGCGCCCAAGCCCTGGCCGTTGTCCTGCGCGGCCTGGCCCTGCGCGAAATCAGCCTGCGCCACTGGCCGCAGGTCGTGACCAAGGAGTTTTCGACGGGCTTGGTAAACGGCCTGGGGGTCGCCCTGGTCACCTGCGCGGGCGTGTATGTGTGGAGCGGATCGACCGGACTGGTGCTCGTCATCGGCATCGCCATGGTGCTGTCGATGGCGATTGCCGGCGTGGCCGGCGCCCTCATCCCGGTGGTGTTGTCGATGCTGGGCCAGGACCCGGCCCAGTCCTCCTCAATCGTCCTGACCACCGTCACCGACGTGTTTGGCTTCTTCAGCTTTCTCGGTTTGGCGGCGGTGTTTTCTTCTCTCTTATGAACATGAAGGCGAACATCGCCCAACCGACCTCGGCGATCCTGGTGCTCAACACGGTCGCCAACACGGCCGGCGCAACCCTGTGCGGGATGTACGCCGCCCAGCCTCAAGGTCGGCGATCAGATCCGGCTGCGGGGCGCGGTCGCCGAGGTGGTTGAGGAGCAGGGCGGCAGGGCGACCCAGGTTCGCCTCCGTATTGCCGAGGGCGACGCGGACGAAGAGTCCGCTTCTGAACACAGCGAATCCTGACAGCCGTGCTGTCGTTGTGCTGGGAAGCGCCGTGGACTCGGCTTGGATAGACACCCCGATGGGATGGAAACGCGCTAGGGCGTTTTACGATAGATTGTAGCCATGTGTTCCGTTCCCGTCATGCCGGCCGTGATCCGGCATCCAGAGGGCGCCAGGGTGGGAAGGCGAGATTCCCGCTTGCGCGGGAATGACGGACGGCTACATAGAATCGTAATTTGCTCCAGCCCGAAACAAGGTCCCCGAGTCCCGGCGTTGTTTTGGACTCGTCTTGAATAGCCGTCCCGATGATCCTGAACAGCGTCATCATGGCTGCGGTCATTGCGGCGGCGGTTGTCCTGCTCCTCCCCCGGCTTGCCAATGCGCCGGGCTGGCGGGCGGCTATCACGCCCCTGGCCTCCATCATCGGCAGTGGGTTTCTCGTCCTGGGGCCCATTCTGGATACCGCGTATGGCTGCTACGCGCCGCTGGTCATGGCCGGCCTATGCCTCGGCGGGTACTGGTTTGGCGCCGTCATCAGATATAACATCGCCGCCCTGGCTCGCCCGGGTCTGCACCGGGACGGCTGGCAAATCCGCCTGGAACGCCTGGCGTCCTGGTCCCTGGCCTTCGCCTATATCATTTCGGTCGCCTACTATCTGAACCTGTTCGGCGCCTTTGGGGTCAGCCTGACGCCCGTCGACGATGCGCTGCACGCCAAGCTGCTGACGAGTGCGGTCTACGTCCTGGTGCTCGTCGTCGGCTGGGTGTGGGGCTTCCGGGCGCTGGAGCGGCTGGAGCAACTCTCGGTCAGCGCCAAGCTGGCCATCATTGCCGGGCTGCTGACGGGCCTGGCCGCCTATTTTCTCGACCGGGTCTCGGCCGGCGCACTCGTCCTCAACCCACCCCTGGCCGGTGGCTGGAGCGGCGTGACGCTGGCCTTCGGCCTGATCGTCACGGTTCAGGGCTTTGAGACCTCGCGCTACCTCGGCGCCGAGTATGACGCCCGCACGCGGATTGCGTCCATGCGGCTCGCGCAATGGATTGCGAGCGCGATCTACCTGGCCTACATCGTGCTGCTGGCCTACGTGTTTCGGTCGGGCGAGTTTACGCTGACCGAGACCGCGATCATCGACATGATGGTCGTCGTCGCACCAATCCTGCCCATGCTGCTGGTGGCGGCGGCGCTGAGCGCCCAGTTCAGCGCTGCGGTCGCCGATACCAGCGGTTCCGGCGGCCTGCTTGCCGAGCTGACCCGGAACCGGATCAGCCCCAGGCACGCCTACGCGCTGCTGAGCGTCATCGGACTGAGCCTCACCTGGAGTGCTGATATTTTTGCCATCATCGCCTACGCTTCGCGTGCCTTCGCCCTCTACTACGCCCTGCAATCCGTGATTGCCGCGTTGGCCGCCTGGAAAAACCGGGCCGACCGCCGTCTGGCCTTCCCGTTCGGGGCGATGGCCGTCCTCGGTTTCCTGGTCCTCATCTTTGGGGACGCGGCGGAGGGATCGGAATAAAACCGGGCGGCGCTGCTAGCATTATCTGACCGGCAGGGTCAGGGTCGGTCCCCGGGATGTGGTCTGGCCGGCTTGCAGGTCAAACAGCTGGCGCAGCAGCATGAAGGTCGATTTGGATTCCAGGTCGGTGTCTTCGATATAAAACCAATGACCCCGGTAGCGGGTGGCGATATAGGCGTTGGCAGGCCGGTCGGCCCCGGTCTTGATTTTGAACCGGCGGCCGGCGGGCGTCCTTGTCCAGTCGAAGGCGTCGCCGGTTTTTGACTCGGTGACGGTCACCAGCCCGCCGGTCTGATGTTGCTCGGGCGCCTCCACCGTCTGGGACAGATAGTACAGCAGGCCGGAGATGGAACGGGGGCGGACCGCCCACTGTTGCTCCGTCACCGCCAGGAAATCCGTGCTCAGCTCAAAGTCCTTGACCTCCCGGTCGAGTTGGAGCAGCTCGTAGACGCGGTCGATGTCCGCCTGGTAGGCCGCATCGTCCGCAACCAGCCGCACGGTAATCCCGGGGGCGTCCTGGCCTTGTGTGGTGCCGATTTCGATGAGCTGTCGCCGCTGTAGCCTGGACAGCGCGTCGAGGAGGAGGTTGAACTGTGCATAGTCCGGCTCCAGCTGCGGGGTCGGCCCGGAGGCGTTGGGCGCGTTGTACAGGTTGTTGATCCGCTCAAAACACAGGCCGAACACCCGGTCGATCTTCCACCCCGACTGGGTCAGGACCAGAATGGCTTCGAGTTGGAGGGGGCTGAGCAGGCTCTTGAGCAGGTCTTCGCCCTGGAGCGGGGTGTAGGAGATGGTCGGGTTATCGGCATAACCGATCCCTGCGCCGGGGCTCAGCGAATCCCGGCTGCCGAAATTCAGCGTGCCGTCCACCCCGGCGCTGGCCTGTAGGGACAAACTCGTGGTGACGCTGCCGATCTCCAGAAAAAAGGTGACATCACGGTAGCGCATCCGCACCAGATTCTGGAGCATCTGCTCGTTGATGGACGCAATAATGGCTTCGTTGTACGCGGGATGGGTGCGCTCAATAGCCCGCGGCCCGAAGGTCGCCAGACAGCCGGCCGCCAGGGCGGCCAGCGCCAGGATCAGGAGCAGGGTGGGGAGCCGGTGGAGCGGAAGCGGTGGCGATGACATGTGACGCATGAACCTCCGTGGGAATGGCATGAAAGGGTCATCATATACAGCACCCCCGTGTCAAGTTCGTGTCGTCCCGCTTTGGTAGTATCTCAGTGTGAAAATGATTGCCTGCCTCCTCCTCAGCGGCCCGCTCCGGGGGCCGGCGCCACGCCGGGCAATCCCCCTTTGTCAAAGGCAATAATATACTTGACTAACTCCCCGAACGCATTGCCGCCTCCTTCCCTTCCATGTACTCGTACTCTCGTGGTCGTGCTTCATCCGAGCCCTGGTCGGTACCACAAACCAGTCTGGCAGGCAAAGAGAATCGAGGAAACAGGAAGCGCATACATGGTTTCTGCACAACACAGAGCCGCCCGATCATGTTCGTGAGATATCGCCTGCTCCCTCCTCCTTCGAGCAGGACCCCCCACGCCTCATGAGGACCGCACCAGACCGGTAAAGCCAGCGCAATGCGCGAACGAAGGCCAGCCTAATCTTTCTGGAGCGGCGCGGATGAGAACGAGGACGACCGCCTTGCATTGCTCGAAACGGAGAAGTAAAAAACGGCACCCCAGGCTCTGCTTGATCGCCCGGTCCCGATCGTGAGTCGAGCCGTGCAGTGCTGGTCAACGCCGACATTACCAACACGCGCCATGAGCAATCTTCGAGAGGTGGGTACATGACGATAGCGGAATTTGCGGCCGGGGATTGGATCGACCGGCTGGCACAGGCACTTCCCGGCTTAGCTGAAGCGCAGAAACCCTACCTGCGGGAATATTGGGAGCAGAATCCGCGCGTACATGGCGTGGTTGGTGGTGGAGACGGCAATCAGCCCGCTTTCCCGCTGGACGACCTGCGCGACCTGTATGCCATGGCGCGCCACAGCCATGTCTTTGGCCAACAGGAGCACTACGCACCCCTGCTCGCGGTGCTGGACCCCGTGCGATATCTGCTGTATTCGCATCCGACGCTGGCACCAGTCGTGGGCCGGATCATCGGCAAGGATGACTTCTGGATGCAAATACTCGGTAGCGGCAACTCGACCTCCGCGACGGACCTGATTGCCGGACTCATGGCGCGGGCCTCGGAGTTGTCCGGAGACCGCTTCCGGGCGGCCGCGACCGAGTTGAACGCGTTTCTCGGTCGAGTCGGGCAAGGAGAGTCGGCGAGCGTGCCGGGCGACCTGGATGTCGGATACGACGCGGTGCTGTTTTGGGGTCTGACCTTGAAGGAAAGGGTCAAGGTCGCGGATGATATGGTGCTTCTCCCTTTCGAGCACGTGCAGACGTTCGTAGACAGGAGCTTAGTGGAAGAACTCGCCCCGCCAGGCTCTGGATTCCACGGCTGGCGGTCGGTCGGGGCGGTCGTGAGACCGTTCCGATGGAAACCCATGTTTTCCCGGGCAGGCGATGAAAGGGGGCGAAAACTAACGAATCCAGAGCCGTTTTTCCGAGAGGCACAGACCTTCCTGGAGCTACTTGCCGTGACGCATGCCGCACCGGTACTCCGTCTTGCAACGTTGCCCCATTGCATCAACCGGTCCGCCAGTCGGTTGTTGGGTTTGGAGCATCATAACGGAGGTTTCCACCGGGGCCACCCGGCACGAGGGTTTGACGGATTCGCCAAGTGCCCGGAGCTGGAGTCGGAGGCGCTCGCCGAAGCGCAGGAAGCCTTCGAGAGCCGACAGGGCGAGCGGTACGGCAGGCTGGCTCCGATCGTGGGTCGGCTTGCCGAGGCGCTCGCAAGGGACGGGCAGTTCGCGAGTGAAGACAGGATTCTGGACGTCTCGATCTCGCTGGAACGGATGTACGAACTCGATCAAGGTGAGGTCGTCTTCAAGCTGAAGACTAGGGCCGCGTGCTTTCTGGAATCGGATACGGAGGCGCGTTTACGAGTGTTCAAGGATGTAGGAGAATTTTACGGAGCGCGATCGATGATCGTTCACAATTCCCGGAAGAAACGAGGGTTGGCGGAACGGCAAGAAGCGGCTTTCAAGAAGGGCTTCGATGTAGCCCGCAGGTCTGTCGTCAAGCTCTTGCGGGACGGGCCGCCGCCGGATTGGAATGAAATGGTGATTGCGGGAGGAAACGAGAGCGTGTTAGGAACTTCTGATAACCTGCTGATTTGATTGAGGTTTTTCACGGGGTCGCACAATCCCACTTGCTGAGGTAGCTCCTGCAAGTCAGCGATTTCTCTGAGGAAAATGAATCGTAGCGAAAAAGTGCATAACACCCTCTAGGGCGTTTTACGATAGATTGTAGCCATGTGTTCCGTTCCCGTCATGCCGGACGTGATCCGGCATCCAGAGGGCGCCAGGGTGGGAAGGCGAGATTCCCGCTTGCGCGGGAATGACGGACGGCTACACACAATCGTAATTTGCTCTAGTACCTCGTGGAGACGGGGACTGCTTTTACCTTTGATGAGGAGTGGGTTCCCATGTCAAGAATTATCATAGTGGCCTTAGCCGTTATCTTTCTGTCCGGTTGCGCGGAGTTATTGGAGCCGATGCCGACGTCGATGAAAACAGGCTTCCCAGTAGGAGGAAGCCGGGCGGACGGAACGGTCACTCTTGTCTACGAATACGACCGGTACGAAACCTACCAAGTCAACTGGGGGGATATGCAGAAACAGGCCCAGGATCGGTGCTCTCGCTGGGGCTACCTCACTGCTGAGCCGTTCGGAGGCGGGATACGCGAATGCATCCACCAGGAGCAAAAGAAGAAGTACGACTATTGTTACCCAGGTGAAATCATGTGTCTGGAAGCTCCTATTGAGTACGAATGCATACGCTGGCGCGTCAGTATCGAGTATCAGTGTCAGACGCTAGAGCAGCCAATCTCGCGCTCGGCTATAAGCACCGACAGCTTTGGTTAGCCAGATATATTATTACCTTTGACAAAGGGGGAAGCCTGTCCTGAGCCCTGTCGAAGGGCGCGACAGGGCAGGGGGATTTCTGCGCCAGGAGAGTCCTCCCCGGAAAGAGAATTGCGAAGTGAGACACCACCCCCGCTTTTCCGCTCTCGACACTCAGGCCGCCGGGAGCTTTGTCACCAGCACCGGACACGGAGCGTGGCGCAGCACCCGCTCGGCAACGCTGCCGATAAACACGTGGGAGAGTCCGGTTCGCCCGTGCGAGCCCATCACAATCAGGCCGGCTTTGCGTGTGGCCGCCTCATCGCAAATTGTCTGAAACGGCACGCCGCGTCGGACGTGGCTGCCGAGCATCACCGGCGTCCCGTGTGTTTTCTTGGTGCCGACCGTTTCAAGGTGCTTTTGGGCAGTCGCAAGCTGGGCCTGTTCCGCCTGTTCATACACGTCGCCGGCGATATCGACGACCGGCGGCAGGATATGAATAACATGCAGCAGCTCAAGTCTTGCCTGATATCGCTCAGCCAGCTCGATGGCCCACTCCAGGGCGTGTTCAGAATGCTGAGAGAAATTGTACGGAACCAGAATTTTTTGTATCGACATCGCTCTTCCTTTCTCAAACGTGTGATGCATATTGCGTGACCCAGCGACCTGGCAGGCACCCACCCCGGCCTCCGGCCACCCCTCCGAGGAGGGGAACCGCTCCCATCCCCTCCTCGGAGGGGTGGCGCGATAGCGGCGGGGTGGGTTCTCTCCGCTGCCAGGAAACGGGAGACAACTGCCCCGAGACCGGCCGGCTTTTCTTGAGTCTCCCGATTATCGCCTTCTTCGACTCATGGTTGCAGCGTCGCCACGGCCTGGCCTTGCAGCTTGACGCCTCAGCGTGGACCGCTCCCGGCGCAGTCGTTCGATCTCTTCGAGCAGGTCGAGCGCCAGTGCCGCCCCCGGCCAGTTTACCCGCAAGTCACGGGTGAGGTTGAGGGCCTTCTGGGCGCGGATCACCGCCTTGCCCGGAAAACGCCACTCGGTCGGCGCGCTGCCACGCGGCTCCAGCACGCCTTCTTCGACCATCTCCATCACCAGTTCGGCGTGGACTCCGCAGGCCCGGCACAGCTCGCGCAGCGTGAAAACCGCTCGTTCGTCGAGGAGGGTGCCGGTCAGCTTCTTCGTTCCGTAGCCTGCCATCGGTTCATCCTCCCGGATGTGCAAGATGCGCCCGTGGGTCAAACGCCAGCTCGCGTTTCATCTGGGCATACAGCGTCCGCGCTGTGTCCGTGTCCGCCTTCGGCGTGACGATGTCGAGCACGACGTACTGATCGCCGGGCGGGTTGCCGGGCAAACCGCGACCCTTCAGCCGCAGCTTGGTCCCGGACTGCGAGCCCGGCGGGATCTTGAGGTCAACCTTGCCGCCGAGCGTCGGCGTGGTGACCGTATCGCCGAGAGCCGCCTCCCACGGGGCGACGGGCAGGTCGAGGTACACGTCTCGTCCGCTCACGTGGTAGAGCCGGTGGGGGGCGAGTACGACCTCAAGGTAGAGGTCGCCGGCCGCCGCGCCGCCCAGCCCCGGACCGCCCTGGCCGGTGAGACGGATGCGCTGGCCTTCCGTGACCCCTTTTGGGATCTGCACGTTCAGCGTATGCGTGCGGGTGACGACACGACCCTCTTTGTCCAGCTCGGGAACCTGAAGCGACAGGCTGCGCGCCGTGCCGCCGTAGGCGTCTTCGAGCGGAATGACGACCTTGGCGTGCAGATCCTCGCCTTTCATGCGGAGGTGGGTATAGCCACCGCCCGAACGGCGATGACCGACACCGCCGAACAGCGTCTCGAAGAAATCGCTGAATTCACTCGCGTCGGTGTATCCGCCGCCGGCAAAGTTGACGCCCGGGTCCCAGTCGGGCGGCGGCCGGAAGTCCTGGCCTGCCTCCCAGTTGGCGCCAAAGCGGTCGTAGGCCGTCCGTTTCTCCGGGTCCTTGAGCACCTCGTAGGCTTCCTGGACCTCTTTGAAGCGCTCTTCCGCCTGTGGCTCGTCGCTCACGTCCGGATGGTATTTGCGCGCCAGCCGTCGATACGAGCGCTTGATCTCCTCCGGCTCGGCGTCACGCTCGACACCCAGGGTCTGGTAGTAGTCCTTGAATTCCATGGGGCTTCCTCATCCTGAGGCCGGACCCGCTCCCGGTCCGAGCGGCCGCACCGAGACGCGCCCGGCCCGTATCGCCACGCCCCGGCCGGCGGTCCGCACCGAGACGGGCTGAAGTTCGAGGGCGGAGATTTCGGGGCATTCTTCGATCAACCACGACACGCGCAGCAACAGGTCTTCGAGCGCGGCCAGGTCGGCCGCCGCGTGTTTGCCCTGGAGCAGGGGAAAGCCGCGAATGGAACGCACCAGGTCCTGGGCATCGGTCCGGCTCAGGGGGGTGATACAGAACGCGCGGTCGTGCAGCACTTCCGCCACGGCCCCGCTCAGGCCAAAACCGATCAACGGCCCGAAGCTGGCATCTTCAGCCATCCGCACGATGACGCTTGTCCCGTCCGCCTCCTCCACCGCTTCGGCGCCCTCGGAGAGGGACAGGCCGGCGGCCGCCAGCAGCGCCCGGCTCGCCGCCCGGTCGAGTTGTGTCGGGCCGCGACCGTCCAGGGCGGTTTCAATCACCCGGCGTGCGGCCTGTGCGTCCACTTGGTCCAGTGTGGCTACTTCTCCCGGCGGGCGGTTCAGCCAGGCCGCGTACCTGGCCGCGTGGGCCAGAGAGCGGGCGGCCGCTTCAGGGAAACGAAACACGGGCAGGCTGGTGGTGACGGCCTCGTGTCCAGCTGCCGTCCTGTCCTGGTGCAACACACACAGCAGAATCGGCTTTGGTCGGCCCGTCCGCGCCTCGGCCTCAGACACGGTCTGACTCAGCGCCTCCGCTACTTCCTGCTGGCTGGCGCCCATCGGCACATGCACGACAATCACAGCGTCGATAGCGGGATCGTCCAGGACGCGCTGAACGGCCGTCGCATACTGCTCGGGCTGGGCTTCGAGCCCCAGATTCAGCGGATTGTCCAGCCCGACGCCGTGCGGCAGCAGGCTGCGACAGGCTTTCAGCGTGGCCGGGCTCAGGCGGGGAAACGCCAGGCCGTGAGCCTCCCCGGCGTCCACGCACAGGCCGGCCAGACCGGCGGTGTTGGTGACGACCGCCACCCGATTGCCGGCCGGCAGCGGCTGGCGGGTCAGCAGCGTGGCAATCTCAAAACTCTCTTCCAGGCTCTCGGCCCGAATGATGCCGGCCTGGCGGAACAGGGCTTCGGTGGCATATGCGCCGGAGTCCGTCTGCGGTATCCCGGCTGCGGTCCGGCCGCTCTTGATCGCCACGACGGGTTTGCGCCGGGCTGCCCGGCGGGCGATGCGGGCAAACTTGCGCGGATTGCCGAAGGATTCGAGGTACACCAGAATCAGGTCAATAGACGCGTCTTCTTCCCAGTACTGGAGCAGGTCGTTGCCCGACACGTCGGTCTTGTCGCCGACATTGACGAACATGGAGATGCCGAGGTCTGCGGCCTGGAGGTAGTCGAGCGCGGCCGCTCCCAGCGCCCCGCTCTGGGTCAGGACGGCAATCCGACCGGGCTGAACCGGCTCGGGCAGGACGGTGGCGTTGAGGCTGATGTCCGGGGCGGTATTGAGCAGGCCGATGCAGTTGGGACCCACCATCCGCATGCCGTGCGCCCGGACCTTGCCGAGCAGCGCGGCACTCCGCTGTTCAGCCTCGGCGTCGGTCTCTTCGAAGCCGGCCGACAGGACCAGGACGACCCGCACGCGGGCGGCCGCGCAGGCGTCAATCTCGGCCGGCAGCTGCTCGGCCGGAACGGCCAGAATGGCCAGCTCGACCTCGTCGGGAATCTCGGCGATGGACGGAAAGGCGCGAACGGCGGCAATCGACCGGGCGTGGGGATGGACGGGATACACCGGACCGCTGAAGCCGCCCCGGATGAGCTGTTCGAAGACGCGGCGGCCGAGCCCGTGCCGGTCGATACCGACCACGGCGATGGACTGCGGCCGGAAGAAGGGATCGAGCGAGGCGGCGGTGGCGATTTTCTCACGCGCCTCGGCCTGGGCCAGCGCCTTCTCGCTCGGGGTGGCCGGCAGCTCGACCTGCATCACCCCTTCGTCCCAGACGATATGCGGCTCAAAGCCGCTTTTGCGGAACACCTCAAGCATCGGCCTGTTCTCGGGCCGAACGGTGGCCACAATGGTCAGAATGCGCTGCTGCTTGGCATAGGCGGCCAGGCGTTCCAGCAGGACCGTGCCGAGCCCACGGCCGTGGTAGGCGTCGTCGACAAAGAAGGCGACCTCGGCCGTGTCCCAGCGCGGCAGACGGACAGAGTTGCCGATGGCCAGGATGTGCTCTGCGGCGCCCTCGCCACGGGTCACCACATAGGTCATGCGGGCGACGCCGTCGATGTCGAGCATACGGTCGATCTCGCGGCGGCTGACCCGGCTGGAGGCGGTGAAGAAACGCAGCCACACCGACTCCAGCGAGGCGCGCGCAAACAGCGCTTCGAGCTTTTCGACATCGTCGGCCCGGCCCGGGCGGAGGGTGGCCGTTGTGCCGTCACGCAGGATGATCTGCTCCGGCGGCGGCAGCACCGGCGGCTGTGAGGTGTCTTGTTCCGGCATGGGTTTTCTCACTCGACTTCCAGAAATAGGGGCGGCGTGGACCAAGTCAAGGCACGCAACAAAAAATAATCGGCCTGTCCTGAAGTGGTGTTCATCAGACCCGAGCGCGGCCAGAGCCACACAAGCCGGGAGACTCTTCAGAGAAGACTCCCGAAAACGGCCCACCGCGTCTCCCGTCTGACGAAATCTCTGCGCTCATGTCTGCCGTTCTCGCGGGAGAAGCAGAAATTCTGCTACACTGCATGTATGCCTGACATCGCCTTTCTCCAGGACTTGCTCATCGTGTTTGGGGTTGCGGTAGTGGTGGTCGGCCTCCTGCAACGCGTGGGCTTTCCCTCGATTGCCGGGTTTATCCTGACCGGGGTCCTGGTCGGGCCGACCGGCCTCGGCTTCGTCAATGATGTCCATCAGGTCGAGGTCCTGGCCGAGGTCGGCGTCGTGCTGCTGCTGTTCGGGATCGGCCTGGAACTCTCGCTCGACCGGCTGCGCCATTTGTGGCAGGCCATCGTGCTGGGCGGGGGATTGCAGGTCGTCCTCACCGGAGCGGGCACGGCCGGGGTGGCCGTGTGGTTCGGGCTGGCGCCCGGCCCGGCGATCTTCCTCGGCTGTCTCGTCGCCGTCTCCAGTACGGCCGTCGTCCTGCGGGCCCTGTCCACGAGCGGTGAATTGGACGCGCCGCACGGCCGTCTGGCCGTCGGCATCCTGGTCTTCCAGGACCTGTGTGTCGTGCCGATGATGTTGGCTGTCCCCTATCTGGCCGGCGAAGGAGGCGCCATCGGGGACATTGTCGTGACGGTCGGCACCGCCCTCGTCATTCTCGTCGGGGTCTTGCTGGCCGCGCGCCGCCTCGTCCCCCGCTTGCTCGCGGTGGTGGCCCGGACGCGCGAGCGTGACCTCTTCATTCTGAGCGTCTTTCTCGTCTGCTTCGGCACCGCCTGGGCCTTATCGCTGGTGGGCATCTCGCTGGCCCTCGGGGCGTTTCTGGCCGGCCTGGTCGTCGCCGACAGCGAATTCCGCCACCAGGCGATGTCGGAGCTGATCCCGGCCCGCGAGGTCTTGGCCAGCCTGTTCTTCGTGTCCGTCGGCATGCTGCTGGATGTAGCCAACATCGGCGCGCAGCTGCTGGCGACCCTGGGGTTGTTGGGCGTCATCCTGGTCGGCAAGTTCGCCCTCATTCTCGGCACCGCCCTGCTCCTGCGGCTCCCCTTGCGGGTGGGGATCCTGTCCGCCACCACCTTGTGCCAGATCGGCGAATTCTCCTTCGTGCTCTTGAACGCCGCGTCCGGCTTCGACCTCCTCGGCCCGGCCCTGACCCACAACCTGCTGATGGCCATCGCCCTGTCCATGCTGCTGACGCCGCTGGCCATGGCGGTCGGGCCGCGCCTGGTCGGCGGCGCGGCATACGTGCCCTGGCTGAACCGCCGCCTGGATGCCGAACCGCCCAGCGTCGAGCTGCCCGAGCCGCCCAGCGGCCATGTCATCGTGGCCGGCTACGGCCTGACGGGCCAGCGCGTCTGTCGGGCTGTGCGCGGGCTGGGGTTGACCTATGTCGCGGTGGACCGGAATCCGGACAATGTGCGCGCGGCCCACGCCGCCGGTGACCGGGCCGTCCTCGGAGACGTGGCGCACCCGGAGGTGCTGGAGGAACTCGGCTGTCGGCAGGCCCGCCTGGTGGTCGTGAATATCAACGACACGATTGCCGCCGAAACCGCCGTCCGCACGATTCGGGCGACCGCGCCGCAGGTCGCGGTGATCGCCCGGGCTCCGTACGAGATGGACATGGACGCCCTGCGCTCCGCCGGCGCCACCGAGGTCATTGCGGCCGAAGCCACCGCCAGCGACGCGATTGTGGCCACCAGCCTTGCGGCGCTGCGCACGCCGCCGCCACCCGCGCCGCCGCCCGCCTGAGCCTCCCGGACCCACCGGACGCCAGCCTCCCGAGCGCGGCCCAGCCTTCCTTCTGGAGGTTTTTCGGCGTTCGCCGTCCAGGTCGGCGCCGAAGGCTTGCGGCCCGCTGGCGGGCTTTGATAGGCAGGACGGAACACAACGCGCCCGGTGGCGGCGGAGATGGACGGGAGGCTTGCAGGCCGGTGGCCGAGTGTGACATTCAGACGAAGCGCCCCACCCTCAAGCGCGGGCGCCACAGGAGACACGAACCATGCCGGTACAACTCCCCACTATCGACGACCTGGCCGAGCTGGCGGCCGACTACGAGCTGAGCCTGGAGCTGGAGGATCTGGAGTCCTTTCAGAGCCTGATGGCGGGCAACCTGGCGTCGTATGATCGGCTCGACGAGCTGACCGAACCCAGCCTGCCGGTGACCTATCCACGCAGCCCCGGCTGTCGTCCCCAGCCCGAGGACAACCCGCTCAACGCCTGGTACTGGCAGAGCGAAATCAAAGGCGCGGCGTCCGGGCCGCTGCGCGGCAAGACGCTGGCGATCAAGGATAACGTGTGTGTGGCCGGCGTGCCGATGATGAACGGCAGCCAGGTGCTGGAGGGCTATGTGCCCGAGATCGACGCCACGATCGTGACCCGCATCCTGGAAGCCGGCGGCACGATTCTGGGCAAGGCGGTGTGTGAGAATTTCTGTTTCTCGGGCGGCAGCCATACCTGCGCCACGCCGCCGGTGCGCAATCCGCACGACCCGAGCCGGACCACCGGCGGTTCGTCGAGCGGCAGCGGCGCCCTGGTCGCGACCGGCGAGGTGGACCTGGCGATTGGCGGCGATCAGGGCGGTTCGATCCGTATCCCGAGCAGCTGGTGCGGCATCTGCGGGCTCAAGCCGACCTACGGCCTGGTGCCGTATACCGGCGCGTTTCCGATTGAGGCTACGGTTGACCACCTCGGCCCGATGGCCCGGACCGTCGCCGACCTGGCCCTGCTGCTGGAAGTCCTGGCCGGGCCCGACGGTCTCGACCCCCGCCAGTCGGCCGGGCTGACCGGCGAGGCCTACAGCCGGGCTCTGACGGGCGATGTCCACGGGCTGCGGGTCGGAGTTGTGACCGAGGGCTTTGGCTGGCCCGAGCTGTCCGAGGCCGATGTGGACGCCAGCGTCCGCAGCGCGGCCGACGCCCTGGCCCGGCTCGGAGCCGAGGTCTCCCCGGTGTCCATCCCCTGGCATCGGGACGGGCGGCATATCTGGAACGCCATCGCCATCGAGGGCGCGACCCTGCTGATGGTGCTGGGCAACAGCATGGGCAGCAACTGGAAAGGCCACTACACCACGAGCCTGCTCGACGCCTACGCCCGGGGCCGCCGGGCGCGGGTGAACGATTTTCCGGAGACGGTCAAAAACGTCATGCTGCTGGGCCGCTACATGCAGGAGCGCTACCACGGCCGCTACTATGCCAAGGCGCAGAACCTGGCCCGCCGCCTGCGCGCAGCCTACGATGAGGCGCTGCACGGTCACGACCTGCTGCTCATGCCGACCCTGCCGATGAAGGCGACCGGGATTCCGGCTGCGGACGCCAGCCGCGAGGAGTCGGTAACCCGCGCCCTGGAAATGATTCCCAACACGTGTCCGTTCGACGTGACCGGCCATCCGGCCATCAGCGTCCCGTGCGCCATGTCCGGGGGCCTGCCGGTCGGCCTGATGCTGGTCGGCCGGCTGGGCGAAGACGCGACCGTGCTGCGCGCGGCCGACGCGTTTCAGCGTCAGGTCTTCACCGCACCCGCGCCGTGAGGAAACGCAGCCGTAACACCGGACAGGAACCGTCTATGAACAAACGCATCTACTTCAACGCCTTCCACATGAACTGTGTCGTCCATCAGTCGCCCGGACTGTGGGTGCATCCCGACGACAAGATGGACCACTACACCGACCTCGACACCTGGGTCGAGCTGGCCAAGCTGCTGGAGCGGGGCAAATTCGATGCGCTCTTCCTGGCCGACGTGATCGGGGTCTACGACGTGTACCGCGACAACCGCGAGGCGGCGCTGAGCCAGGCGGCCCAGATCCCGGTCAACGATCCCATGGTGCTGATTCCGGCCATGGCCTATGCGACCGAGCATCTCGGCTTTGCCTTTACCAGCTCGGTCTTGCAGAGCCACCCGTTTGCCTTTGCCCGGACTATTTCCACCCTCGACCATCTGACCAAGGGCCGCATCGCCTGGAATATCGTGACCTCCTACCTGGAGAGCGCCGGGCGGAGCTTTGGCCAGCCGGGTCTGCCCGAACACGACGAGCGCTACGACATTGGCGATGAGTATCTGGCGGTGTGCTACCAGCTGTGGGAGGCCAGCTGGCAGGACGATGCGGTGGTCAAGGACCGCCAGCGGGGCATCTACGCCGACCCGCGCAAGGTCCACGACGTGGACCACGACGGCAAATACTTTCGGGTCCACGGCTGCCACCTGGCCGAGCCGTCGCCCCAGCGCACGCCGGTGCTGTACCAGGCCGGCGCCTCGCCACGCGGCCGGCGCTTTGCGGCCGAACATGCCGAGGGCGTGTTCATCAGCGCTCCCAGTCCCCAGGCTGTTGGCGCCTATATTCGGGACACGCGCGCCGCAGCGGCCAAACGCGGCCGGCAGCCCGAGGACATCGTCTTCTCGACCTACCTCAAGGTCATCACCGGCGGCACCGAGGCCGAGGCGCGCCGCAAATACGAGGATTTCTTTGAGCAGGTCAGCTACGAGGGCGCGCTGGCCCTGCTCAGCGGCTGGTCGGGCATTGATTTCGGCCGCTACGATCCCGACCAGGAGCTGGAGTATGTGGAGACCAACGCGGTGCGGACGCTGATGCAGATGTTCGCCAGAACCGACACCACGCGGCGTCGCTGGACCATGCGCGACTTGGCCAAATACGTCGGTATCGGCGGCGGCGGGCCGGTCCTGGTCGGCGCGCCCGAGCAGATAGCCGACGCCTTGCAGGACTGGATCGAGGTTGGCGTGGACGGCTTCAACCTGGCCTATGCGATTACGCCGGGCACCTTTGAAGATTTTGTGGACGGCGTGGTGCCGGTCTTGCAGCGGCGCGGCATGATGCAGCGCGCGTATCAGGACGGCACCTTCCGGGAGAAACTGTTCGGTCAGGGCCGGGCGCGTCTGGCCGCCCCGCACCCGGCCGCCCTGGCCCGGCGCGTGGCTGAGCCGCGGGTCGAGACGCCGGCAGAGGCTGGGACGGCCACTCCGCTTGCGGCGAAATGACGGCAGACAGGAGGCAGACGATGGGGTGCCAGAAAAGGGCGTCTCTGGGAATCGTTGAGAAGGAGAAGCTCCATGAACCTGGTCATTCCTGATGAAATCCTGCGCGCGACCGGAATGTCTGTGACCGAGTTGCGTCAAGAGATCGCCATCCTGCTCTTTCAAAAGGACAAATTGACGCTGGGTCAAGCGTGCCAGTTGGCCGGGATGGGTCATTGGCAGTTTCAGCACCTTTTGGCCAGTCGCCATGTCCCTGTCCACTATGACGTGGCTGAGTTTGAGGAGGACTTGAAAATAGTACAGGAACGCTCGGATACATGATCGTTGTGAGTAATACCTCTCCGATCATGAATCTTGCCGCTGTTGACCAGCTGCTACTGCTCCGGCGACTGTACGCCAAGGTAATCATTCCGCAAGCCGTGTACGAGGAGTTAGTCGTTGGCGGTGAGCAGCCCGGAAGTGCGGAAGTCCAGACCTGTGAGTGGATTGAGACCAGAGCGGTGATGGATCAAACATTGGTGACAGCGCTTGCCGAGGAACTCGACAAAGGGGAAGCCGAGTCCATAATTCTGGCGAAAGAGTTGCAAGCGGACCGCCTGCTTTTGGACGAACGTCGAGGACGGGAAGTCGCCTCTCGTTTTGGGCTGCGCTTCACGGGACTATTGGGAGTGCTGATCGAAGCCAAATACAAAGGACACCTGTCGGTAGTGAAACCAGTACTGGATGACCTCGTCACGAAAGCCGGATTTTGGATAAGACCGCGGTTGTACACACGTGTGTTACGCGCCGCTGGGGAATGAGGATTCACGAACCCGATACGCAGACACGCGACATATGGGAGGGACGATGGCAACACGACAATCGCCCATCGACTACGAGGCGCTGGTCAAAAACGACCGGATTCACGGTCGGGTGTATACCGACCCCGACATCTTTGAAGAAGAGATGACCACAATTTTTCATCGCGGCTGGGTGTACGTCGGCCATGCCGGCGAGATTCCGCAGCCGGGCGACTTTCGGCTGACCCGGATCGGCCGCCAGTCGGTCATCATGGTCCGCGATGACGCGGGGCAGGTCCAGCTGCTGATGAACCGCTGCCCACATCGGGCCAACGCCGTGTGTCAGACCGAGCGGGGCAATGCGGCCGCCTTTCGCTGCGCCTATCACGGCTGGACGTTTCGCCGTAACGGCGAGTTGGCCAGCGTGCCCTACCAGGACGGCTACGACGCGTCGTTTCGCAAGGCCGACTTCGGGTTGCGCCGCGTGCCCCGGGTGGACCTGTATCGCGGCTTTGTGTTCGGCAGCCTGAGCCCGGCCGGCATGACCCTGGACGAGCATCTGGGCCCGGCCAAGGAGCAGATCGACCTGTTTGTCGATCAGTCCCCCCAGGGTGAGATTGAGGTCCGCTCGGGCATCCACAAGTATGGCTATGCGGCCAACTGGAAGTTTCAGCTCGAAAACGCCATGGACGGCTACCATCCGAACTTTGTCCATCAGGCTTTCTTGCGGGCGATTCAGAAGCGGACCGGCATCAAGGTCGATACCTTCTCGGGCAATTCGATTGGCCTGACCCGCGACTTCGGCAACGGCAACGTCATGCTCGACTACCGCCCCAACAACAGGGCTAACCGGGAAAAAATGATGTCGCTGCTACCGACCACCGCCGGTGGCAGTGCCTACGAGGAGTCGCTGGTCGCAGCCTACGGCACGGCGCGGGCCGAGGAAATCCTGATCGCCGGCGGCACGCACCTGCTGGTGTTTCCGAATCTCATCCTGATCGGGGTGCAGATCCGGGTGGTCCAGCCGCTGTCGATTGACCAGACCGAGGTATTTCTGTACCCGACCCTGTTGAAGGGCGTACCCCACGAGCTGAACCTCAAGCGTTTGCGCGGCCATGAGGCGTTTTACGGGCCGGCCGGCTCGGGCGCGCCCGACGATCTGGAGATGTTTGAGCGCAACCAGGTCGGGCTGAGCGCCGAAGTCGATCCGTGGCTGCTGATCGCCCGCGGCCTGCACCGCGAACGCCGCGAGCCGGACGGTACGATTGTCGGCCACATGACCGATGAGGTGACCCAGCGCGGCATCTGGCGGCACTGGAAGAAGCTCATGACCCACGCTGCCGGAGCGGCGACCCAGCCGCGGCGGGCCAGCGGCGGCGCGTGACACAGGCAAGCCTGATGACAACCGATAGGACAGAGAGATCACAATTGTCGTCCGTGGACCGCCACCAGATCGAGAATTTCCTGTACCGTGAGGCGCGGCTGATGGACGAGCACGCCTATGACGAGTGGCTGGTGCTGTGGGCCGAGGACGCCCTGTACTGGGTGCCGAGCAACGACGACGATATGGACCCCAGCCAGCAGGTGGCGATCATCTACGACCATCTGCCCCAGCTCCGGGATCGGATCGAGCGGCTCAAGGGTGGGGCGGCCTACTCGCAGGACCCCAGGTCGCGCTTGCGCCGGGTGGTTTCCAACATCGAGATCGAGGCGACCGATAACGGCGAGATTCTCGTTTACTCGAACTTCAACCTGACCGAGCTGCGCCGCAGCAAACAGGATACCTTTGCCGGGCGGACGATCCACCGCCTGCGTGCCGACGCCGACGGCCTGAGGATGGTGTCAAAAAAAGTCTTGCTGGTGAACAATGACGAGGTCATCGACAACCTGACGTTTCTCATTTGAAAGGAGGGCAGGCTATGGACACACAAACGTTCTGGAACACGGTCGAGGGCATTGCCGATGAGTTCAACATCGGCCGCCATCCGCTGGTCAAGCTGATCAAGGAGGGCAAGGCCACCCGCCAGCAAATTCGGCAGTTCGCCGTCGAGCATTACGAGATGACGGTCAGAGACTCCGGCCACTACATCGCCCAGGGCTACATCAGCATGGCCAATATCGACAAACAGGGCGCGGAGATGATGGCCGAGAACTTTGTCGAGGAGGCCATGGGCCTGCACACCCACACCGCCAGCCATACCGAGCTGTTGTTCGAGTTCTGGGAAAAGGGTCTGGGCCTGTCCAGGCAGGAGCTGGAGCAGTCGAGCGCCTCGCCTGCGGCCCGGGCCATGAACGCCTACTTCTGGCTGCTGGTCTCGCGCAAGGCCGAGTACTCGGGCGCGCTGGGCGTCCTGGAGGGCGGCTTTTCGCACGCCTGCGAGGGCATCCTCGACGGCCTGCAAACCCATTACAACATGAGTCCCGACGCCCTGCGTTTCTTTTCCGGTCACATGGAGGCCGACCGGGAGCACGCCCAGACCGGGCGCAAGCTGATTGATCGTCTGCTGACCACCGACCGTGACCGCCAGGAGTTCGTCAAAGAGGTGCGCTGCGCGGCCGAACTGTACTGGAAAGGCTGGGACGCGATGGTGCAATAGTGGCAGGAGTGGCAACACGAGATAACCCAAAGGAGGAACACGATGGTGCAATAGTGGCAGGAGTGGCAACACGAGATAACCCAAAGGAGGAACACGATGGCAACACAGGAGTTTGAAACGCAACAATTGGTGAGGGCATATCGCAAAGGGCTCATCTCGGACGAGCTGTTTGAAAAGCACATGCAGGAGGTGAACGGCAACGGCGGGAATACGCTGGATGTGGCGAATGTCTTTGACCATAAAGACGCGTCGTTCAAGATGTTCCAGAACACCCCGCAGAGCCAAACGGCCGTCTTCACGCTGCCGCCGGGCTATACCAACGACGAAGAGAGCGTCCATAAAGGCGACCAGATTCTGTACGTCGTGGACGGCTGCGCGGTGGCCAAGGTGAGCGGTAAGGAACACGAGATCAAAGCCGGTGATGTGGTCATGATTCCGGCCGGAGCGCCGCATACCTTGCGGACCGCTGAGGACCCATTTTTCGGCTTCACCGTTTTTACCCCGCCAGAACTCGACATGGACATGTCCGGCTAAGGCCCGACATGTTCCGCTCAGTCCCTCCCTCGGCTGCTGTGGGGGAGGGGCTTGTCCAGCAGGCTGTTCTCCTGCTGGCGCGTAGGGGCTGCGATGTGATTTTCGCTGCTGGAGACCTCTGCCTGTAAAAGAACAGAAAGAATGAGAATTTAAGAAAGCAAGGTGAGACGGGGTTTTGCCTCATAAATAGCGAATTCAGGGGGCTATATACGCACGTCCTCTGGCAGGTTTTGTCCAATATCAAAAAAAAAATGGGCCGACAACGCTGTAAGTGCCTATTAAACCTGGATTATGGGTGTCCAATGGCTGAAAAAAAGGGCCGAAATTGGACGGTTGAGGCTCACGTTTCGCGCTTTTTGTCTCATACGTGACGCTCAACTGCCTCTTTCCAGCGTGCACTGCTCGCAGGGTTGAACGCCGCGCACCCGCTTTGCTATAGTCAAGGGTGACCTAATGCCAGGACGGCCAATGAGGGAGCACTCATGCAGGGACAGGGGCGCAAGCAAGCAAGCAAGCAAGCAAGCAAGCAAGCAAGCAAGCAAGCAAGCAATATACCAACGTAGCCGTTGGACACCCGAACTGGAAGCCTCAAACGATCTGGACCGGGGATAATCTGGACATCATGTGGGGCATGAACAGTGCCTCGGTGGACCTGATCTACGCCGACCCGCCCTTCAACTCCAACGCCAACTATGCCGCGCCCATCGGCTTCAAAGCGGCCGGGGCGGCCTTCTAAGGATACCTGGGGGCTGGAATGAGCCAGCAGGACGCCTTTGACCGCATCATCACGGCCCTGCACGACGCCGCACTCGACGACACCGTATGGCCCAGCGCGTTGGGGCTGGTTAATGCGGCAGTCGGAACGGTCGGCAGTCATCTGCTGATCCTGAGCGGGCAGACCTCGAAATCAGATTCGAGAGCATTCACTACTTCGGCCAACCCGGCGAATGGGACCAGGGGTATAGACAGCGCTACTTCCCCCACGACGAACGGATGCCCCGCTTCCTCCGTCTGTCCGACAGCCGCGTGGTACACGTTCCCACGCTCTACACCGCCCGGGAATGGAAAACCTCCCCGACCCCGAACGAATTATTGCGACGCTCTTATGGTCGCAACGGTCTGAATGTACGACTGGACGGCCCAGGCGGTTTACACATCGGCTGGGCCCTGGCCGATCCTCTTGACCCCAACGGCTGGGGCTCCGAGCAAACGACGTTCTTCACCTACCTGCTGCCCCACGTTCGCCAATTCGTCCGCGTCCGGCAGGCCCTGGCCGCCGCCGAAGCCCTTAACACCACGCTGACTCGCTTGCTCGACAACGTCCAGATCGGCGTCCTCTACCTCGACCGCCACGGAAGAATTGTCGAGACCAACACCCGTGGCCTGCGCATCCTCCAGCGTGGCGACAGCGTCGTAGACCGGGACGGCAGCCTGCACGCCCGCTTCCCGGCCGACCACGCCACCCTTCAGCGCCTCGTGGCAAACGCTTTGCCCCGCTGGGGGCAGCCCGTCTCCGGCGGGTCCATGACAGTCCAGCGGACTCCTGGCACCCTCCCACTCACTCTGCATATCAGCCCGGTCCCTCACCGAGCCGATTTCGGTGCCCCGCGCATCGCCGCCCTCGTGCTGCTCGTTGATCCCGCCGAGCGCCCCCAGATTGATCCCGCCTTCCTCGCACTAACCCTCGGTCTCACCCGGGCCGAGAGCCGCGTAGCGGCCGCCCTGGCCGCCGGTCACAGCGTTCGGGACATTGCCGTGGCCACGCGCCGGACCCAGGCGACGGTGCGCTCTCACGTCCGAGCCATACACCGCAAACTGGGCGTCAACACCCAGGCCGACCTGGTGCGGCTGGTGCTGACCACCGCCGGGGCGCCCCTGCCGCGCAACTGACTGTTCCTCTCTCCCCCAAAAATTTCGTCTTTTGCCGCAAAAATACCCAAAATTGGGGAGGAAATCGGGAAGGATGGGGTGGTAGGGGAGGGATGAATCTATCCCCAAGGAGGAGGCCATGCCTATGTCTATTGTCCTGCGTCTGTTCGTGAGTGTCGTGCTCCTGGCTCCGTCGCTGGTTCTCGCCGCGACTCTTGAGACCCCCGGCAACGGGGATAATCTGTCGGGGATTGGAGTGATTCGTGGTTGGAAGTGTGAGGCGGTCGGGGATATCACGGTTGTCATTGACGGAGGCCCCCCCATCTCCATGGCGTATGGGAATGAGCTGCCCGGTACCCAATCCGCGTGCGGGGATAGCCCTAATGGCTTTGTGTCCATCTGGAACTATGGCGAGTTGGACAGTGGGGAACACACCGCCGTGGCCTACGATAACGGCGTGGAGTTTGCGCGGAGCACCTTTACCGTGGTCCGGGCGAGTGAGGAGGAGTCCTTTTTGAGGGACGTGACCGCCGAATGTACTGTCCCCGATTTCCCAGACCCGGGTACCAACGCAAGCTTTGAGTGGAACCAAGGCACGCAACACCTGGAGTTGGCCGAGGTCGGCGAGGACGTGGTGGTCCCGGTCTCGACGAAATTTGATGGGGAGTGGGATTTCGTCATGGAGTTGACGGAAGACATCAATGAGAACCCTGACGGGGTCTGTCCTTGTTATAGTGAGGGTATCAGGGGCACCGTTTCTGTGGTGAACGGGGAGATCGCTATACAGTGGGAGGAATGCAGCTTGCCCGAGAGAGTGATAACTTTGAGTGCTCTTATCTCCCCCGCTGGACAGCTCGAAAGCAGTTTTTGGATACAGCCTGAAGCAGATGTTTTTCTCACCCTTGGTTCCTTGGACGGCTTTTTGTCTGACGATGGCACGGGGGGTGGGAGTTGGATTCATATCTATGGCTGTACCGGGTCGTGGTCCGTCCAGCGGCGTGAGGACTCGTAGTCCCGTAGGTCAGGTGAGCGAAGCGTAACCTGACATTCTCGCTGACACCGGCTGCGGGAGCTTGAACCCGCCGCCGGAGCGGACTCCGCTCGACAGGTCGGGGTATGGCCCATGAGCCAGACGCTGATTAACACCCACCTGAGGGCACTGTCTTGGGGGAAGGAACGAAAGCGATGGCCGAACGCGAGACACAGCAAGCGTCGCCTGACGCTTCGCTAGAACTCACCACCCGGCAAGGGCTTCTCAATAGCGTCAATCGCCAATTCACTTCTGCTTGGCGGATCTGTAGAAGATGACGGCTTGGTACAGGTAGACTCAGCAGATGGTACATTTGCACCGAGAGGGGGAACCATGAAGTACCTCGATTCGCTAAATACCTGGACGCGGACCTTGCTCGTCCTTATTCTCTTCCTGCTCAGCGCAATAGTCTGGAGCGTGTGCGCCGGCCGGCCCAGCCAGGCGACCACGGTGCTTCGCCAGTCCTTTGCTGCGCTGGTCCAGAAGGCCGAGACGATTGTGGTCGGCACGGTCACGGCGATTGAGGCAAAACACAACACGGACACCGGTCGGCCGTATACCTACGTGACCGTGACCGACCTGGACGTGCGGAAGGGAGTCGCCCGCCAGACGATGACATTGCGCCTGCTCGGGGGACCGACGCCGAGCGGTCGGTTTCTGCGGGTCGGCGGAGCGCCCCGGTTCCAGCTGGGCGACCGGGTGGTGCTGTTTGTGGCCGGCAACGGGTCACAGGCCGTCCCGCTGGTCGGGATGTGGCAGGGCGTGTACCGGGTCCTGTTCGACGCCGAGCGGGCCGAGGAGGTGGTGTATACCGATGGGATGCAGCCGTTGACCGCGCTTCCGGCCGTACCAGACGGCGCACGGGTCCTGGAGCATGGGCCGGCGACCTCCCCCCTGACTACAGGGCAGCCGTTGACCCTGGATGCCCTGCTGGACGCGATTGACCGGGAGGTCGGCCATGACTAGGCGCTGGTGGTCAGTGGTACTCCTGTGTGGATTCTGGGCCGTCCAGGGCCACGCCTATGTCCAGCTCACCACGGATGCCGACAGGCCGCTTCGCTGGTCGGCAAGAACGGTGACGGTCAATCCTCAAGTCGGCTGCTCGGGACCATGCTTTGACGCGGCGGTACGGAGCGCAGCAGAGGAATGGAACCAGGCCGGAGCACGGTTCACCTTCCGGGTGCAGACCGGCCGGTCGGTTCCGGTGGCGTGTAGGGAGCGTAATATCGACGGCCGTATCACGGTTGTCTGGGGAACCACAAACTGCGGCGCTCCGTGGGATGGGGAGGTGTTGGCTATCACGCGTTCCTGGTTTCTGCCTAACGGGTCACTCGATGATGCGGATATCATTTTCAACGATGCAGACTACCAGTGGTCGGTCTATGACGGGCCGACCCAGTTTTCCACACAGGATTTTCGGCGGGTGGCACTCCACGAACTCGGCCATGCGCTCGGACTCGACCACCCGGACGACTACGGACAAACGGTCGATGCCATTATGAACGCTTACGCTTCTGACCTGGACCGACTCCAGGTGGACGACAAACAGGGAGCACAGGCGACCTATGGCCGGAACCAACAGGATGTCCCTCGCACAAAAGGCAACCTGGAGAACCCGGGATCAGGAGCGACCAAGACAGGCATAGGGATTATCTCGGGGTGGGTGTGTGACGCCAGCCGGGTTGAGGTGGAGGTCGGCGGCTCGCGGTTTGCCGTGGTGTACGGGACGGACCGCGGGGATACGATCTCAGAGTGTGGGGACGCCAACAACGGCTTTGTGGTGCTGGTCAACTGGAACAACTTTGGGGACGGGGTCCACCGGATACGCCTGCTGACGGACGGCAGAGAGCTAGTCAACCGCACGGTGACGGTGAAGACCTACGGGACCGACTTTCTCCGGGGCCAGGAGGGGGACTGGTGGATTCTTTCAGACTTTCCGACGCCAGGGGTTGATACGATAGTCGGCTGGACCGAATCGCTCCAGAATTTCGAGATCGTGGATATTATTCGGCCAGGGCAGTAATGGCGGCTTGCCGCTCCAGCGTATGGAAGATAGCGAAATCATTGAAGACTATCCGAGTGACAAGTAGGGTCCGAGTTGCCTGATTCTCGGAACCACGGCGCGTTCACCGAGAGCGCTGCCAGCAAGATGGCCCTCGTCTGACACTCCTCAGTCTCATGGAACAGAGGGGCTTTCGGGAAAGAGGAGGCCCAGATAGGATCGGGGCCAAATCCGGGTCAAGATCGGCGACACAGGCAAGCGTGATAACAACCGATACGACACGGACATCACGCTTGCCTGTGAGGGAGGGTCTCGTGCAGGATATCCAGGCGATACAGACGCAGCTGCGTGAAGAGCTGGCCGCAGCGACCTCGGAGGGCGAGCTTGAGGCCGTCCGGGTACGCTACCTGGGCCGCAAAGGGGTGGTCACCCTGATGCGCAAAAACGCGGATTTTTCGCGCATGTCGGCCGACGAAAAAAAACGCTTCGGCCAGCAGTTCAACCAGCTCAAGCGCTTTGTCGAAGACCAGCTCGGTCAGGCCCGGGCCGCGCGCCAGACCAGCCCCAAAGCGCAGGCCAGCATCGACATGACGCTGCCGGGCCTCAACAGCCGCAGCGGCCATCTGCACCCCATCTCGCTGGTCCAGATGGAACTCGAAGACATCGCCCGGGCGATGGGCTTTTTGATTGAGACCGGCTACCACGTTGAGACCGATTTCTACAACTTTGAGAGCCTGAATATCCCCGGCGATCATCCGGCCCGAGACATGCAGGACACCTACTGGCTGACCAACGGCATGTTGCTGCGGACGCATACCTCGGCCAACCAGGTCCGGGCTCTGGAGACCCACGGCGTGCCGCTGCGGGCGATTTTTCCCGGCCGCTGTTTTCGCAATGAGGCCCTTGACGCCAGCCACGAAAACACCTTCTACCAACTCGAAGGCCTGATGGTTGATACCGACATCTCGATCGCCAATCTGATTGCGATGATGAAGACCCTGCTGACGGCCGTGTTTCACCGTGAGGTCACGGTCCGGCTGCGGCCCGGCTATTTCCCCTTTGTCGAGCCCGGCTTTGAGCTGGATATTCAGTGTCTGATCTGTAACGGCAGGGGCTGCGCAACCTGCAAATACTCGGGCTGGGTCGAGCTGCTGCCGTGCGGTCTGGTCCATCCCCGGGTGCTGGAGTTTGGCGGGGTCGATCCCGACCGCTACAGCGGCTTCGCATTCGGCCTGGGCCTGACCCGGCTGGCGATGATGAAGTACAACATTCCCGATATCCGGCTGCTGAACGCGGGCGACCTGCGCTTCTGCGAGCAGTTCCCGGCCTCGGTCTGAGCACGAGGGCCGGCATGAAAATCTCGCTTGAGTGGATCGCCCAGTACGTTGATGTGTCCGGCCTTGCCCCGGACACGATTGCCGAACGGCTGACCATGGCCACGGCCGAGGTTGAGGCCGTGGAGACGCTGACGCGCAGCCTGGACGGGGTGCGGGTCGGCAGGGTGGTGTCGGTCGAAGCCGTGTCCGACACCAACACCTTTGTCCGGGTCGAGTGCGGGACCGACGCCTTCAGCACGGTGTGCGGGGCGCCCAATGTGCGGCCGGGCATGACCTCGGCCTTTGCCCCGGCCGGAGTGCGGCTGGCCGACGGGACGCGCCTGGAAGCACGCCAGGTCGCCGGCCGGCCCAGCCAGGGCGTGTTGTGTTCGTCCGAGGAACTCGGCATGGGCGGCGGACACCTGGGGATTCTGGATTTGCCCGGCTCGCTGGCCAGCGGCCGTTTGCTGTCCGAGCTGATTCCGCCCACCGACACGATTATCGAGATTGATAACAAGAGCCTGACCCACCGGCCGGATTTGTGGGGCCACTACGGTCTGGCCCGCGAGGTGGCGGCGGTCCTGGGCCGGCCCCTGCGGCCGCTCGACCGCGCCGACCTGTCGGCGTATGACGCGCTGCCGGCCTACCCGCTCGCGCTCGACGACGAGGAGAACTGTCCGTGCTACTGCTGCCTTGAACTGGACGGGGTGGCCGCGCTGCCGGCGCCACTGGCGGTACAGTACCGTCTGCACGCCCTGGGTCAGCGGACGTTCAATATCCTGGTCGATCTGACCAACTACATCATGCTCGAACTCGCCCAGCCCATGCACGCCTTTGACGGCGCCCGGCTGCGGGCGGTGCGCATCGCTCCGTTCGGGCGCAGCGGCTCGTTCACCACCCTGGACGGTCAGGACCGGGCCATGCAGCCGGACGACCTGATGATCTGGAATGAAACCCAGCCGGTGGCCCTGGCCGGGATCATGGGCGGGCTGAACAGCGAGGTCGGCCAGGACACGACCCGCCTGCTGCTGGAGAGCGCCAATTTTCGGGCCGCGCGCATCCGCCGCACCGCCACCCGCCTCGGCCTGCAAACCGACGCCAGCCAGCGCTTCGAGAAACAGCAGCCGCCGGTCACGACCAAGCTTGGGATCGAGCGTTTCGTGCGGCTGCTGCACGAGGCCGGCCTCACGCCCGAGGTCCGCTCACGCTTGACCTGCGCCGGCGATCTCAAACCCGACACGCGGCGGCTCAGCATACCCAAGGACTTTTTTGATCGGCGCATCGGCAATCCCATCAGCGGTGACACCATCGTCTCCATCCTGACCTCGCTCGGTTTTGAGGCCGCGCTGGACGCGGACGAGCTGCGGGTCGGCATCCCGCCGTTTCGCAGCGAAAAAGACGTTGCCCTGCCGGTCGATATTCTGGAGGAAGTCACCCGGATCAACGGCTATGACAACCTTGAGCCCCGGCTGCCGGATTTTTCGGCCGACACCGTGGCCTTTGACGACCGTTTGCGGACCGAGCACAAGGCGCGCCGGCTGCTGGCCCAGGCCTACGGCTTTTCAGAAATCCATAACTACAGCTGGTTTGACGAAACCTGGCTGAAGACCATTGGCTATGAGCCCCAGGCTGCCCTGCGGGTGGCCAACCCGAGCGCCGAGCAGCACGTGCGGCTACGCACCAGCCTGATGCCCAACATCCTGGCCGTGGTCAAGAAAAACGCCCTGCACAGCGACCGGTTCCGCGTCTTTGAGCTGGGGCCGGGCTATTGGGCGGTGGGCGAAAGCGACCGCCAGGAGCGCCTGTTGCTGTCCGGGGCCAGCTTTCAGCACGAGCGCATCGCGCCGCTGGAGGAACATTTTCGGGCGGTCAAGGGCGCGCTGGAAGCCCTGGCCGTCCAGCTCAATGTGGGCCGGCTGGATTTCATGCCGGGGACCGAGGCTGTTGCGCCGTGGCAGACTGTGGGCAGCCATGTCCAGATCAGCCGCGCTGCGGGTCCGGTCGGCAGTCTGGGCTTTGTGGCCGGCCCGCTGCTGGGCGAGCTGGCCGCCAAGGCCCAGGTGGTCTGGTTCGAGCTGGACTTCAGCGCCCTGGACGGACCCCTGTTTCCCGAGGTCCGGTATCTGCCGGCCTCCCGCTATCCGGGCTCGTGGTTTGATTTTTCGATTGTCGCGCCACTGGAAACCCGTTTTGTCGAGCTGGTCCGCAGCCTGGACGGCTTCAGCCACCCCCTGCTCAAGAAGCGCGAGTTTGTGACCCGCTATACCGGTCGGGGACTCGACCCGGGCACGGCCAGCTACACGTTTCGGTATTGGATCGAATCGCCGCAGCAGACCCTGAGCGGTGAGCAGATCGAGGTCTTTCAGCAGGAGTATATCGCCTTTCTGAGCGCCCAGGGATTGCGGCTGCGCTGAGGCGAAGTCTAAGGCAAGGGCAAGGATAGAGGCTATGGAGACGGTTTTCAGCGGGATTCAGCCCTCGGGCGAGATGCACCTGGGCAACTATCTGGGGGCGGTGCGCAACTGGGTGGCCCTACAGGACCAGTACCGATGTTTTTTCTGCGTGGTCGATTACCACGCCATCACCCAGGACTATGAGCGCGACGCGCTGTCGCGCCAGACCCTGGAGATGGCAACCGACCTGATTGCGTGTGGCATTGATCCCGAGCGCTCGGTCGTGTTCGTACAGTCGAGCGTGGCCGAGCATACCGAGCTGTGCTGGATTCTGGACACGGTCACCCCGTTTGGCGAGCTGGGGCGCATGACCCAGTTCAAGGACAAATCGGCCAAGCAGGCCGATAATATCAACGCCGGGCTGTTCAGCTATCCGGTGCTCCAGACGGCCGATATTATTCTGTACAAGGCCAGCCTGGTGCCGGTCGGCGCCGACCAGGTCCAGCACCTGGAGTTGGCCCGCGAGATTGTGCGCCGCTTCAACAAGCGCTGGGGCGAGTATTTTCCTGAGCCGCAGGCCCTGTTGTCCAGCACGCCGAGAATTCTGGGCCTGGACGGGCAGGCCAAAATGTCGAAATCGCTCGGCAACACCATTGCCCTGGGCGAGGCCGACGAGCCGATTCGCAAACGCCTGGCCACCGCCGCGACCGACCCGCAGCGGGTGCGGCGCAAAGATCCGGGTGACCCGGAGGTGTGCAATCTGCATACTCTGCACACCTTCTTTTCGGATGAAGAGCGCCTGGAATGGGTACGCTCGGGCTGCCGCACGGCCGATATCGGCTGTTTTGAGTGCAAGTCGGCCCTGGCCGATAATCTGATCGCCCATTTGCAGGTCATCCGCGAGCGCCGGGCCGAGCTCCAGGCCCAGCCCGGTCGGATTGAAGAGATTCTGCGCGAGGGCGCCCGCAAGGCCCGGGCGGTCGCCCGGCAGACAATTGACGAGGTCCGCGCCCATATTGGTCTGTGGGGGTAGGGCGTTTCACGTCAGATGCGTAGGGCGGATTAGCGGAGCGTAATCCGACACTCCTCCCCGTCCCCGCCATGTCGGCTTACGCCTTGGGCTAACCCGACCTACCAGCTTGTTTTGGAGCAATCTCCGTGTCTGCGGCAGAGTTCATTGGGGCACTGTCTCTACTCTCGTTCACCCGCACATCGACCGTACAGTCGAGGCAGGCCAGAAGCCGCACCATCTGATCAATGGTCTTTGTGTAATTGGTCGGCTCCAGCAGGCGATATACCTGAGCCGGCGAGGTCTTGAGCTTTCGCGCCAGTTCACGCTTGGGCAGCTTCGAGCGCTTGACAAGATCGACAGCCTGCACCGTCAGATTGTAGAGCGTCAGATCCCGCACGTAACCGGGGTCCCTGTTGTAGTGAAGAAAGTCGTCGAGGTGGACGGTATCCTCATCTCCGGACTGAAGCACATAGGTAATCGCCTGCTTGCCCGCTTCTCGGTCCACGTACACGTCCGTGACCCGATTCGTGCTCGAAGGGACCAGCCTCAGCTTGATGAACGGGAATGAGAACTCTCCCCTCCTGGTCTTAATCTGAAAGCAGGCTTGCCTGTTGTTGGCCTTCACCTCGTGTATGATCACAGCTTGCCCTCCGTGACGTGTGATGCGTGATCCCAGAAACCGGCAGAGAGCACCCACCCCGCCGCTAGCGCGGCACCCCTCCCAGGAGGGGAACCGCCCCCCATCCCCTCCTGGGAGGGGTGGCCGAAGGCCGGGGTGGGTCCCTGCTGGGCCGCTGGGTAACGCAATATGCATCACACGTCCGTGACGAGTTCTTCAGTTGTGCTCTCCAGGTGAAGGAGGATCGGACAGGCCGAGCCGTTGCTTGACAGTCGGGTTGGCCACCGGCCGCACGCCGGTTGTGGTCAGCCTATAGGCGTCCATGTATTGCCGGGGGGGCAGGAAGCTGACCCGCTGTTCTTCCCAGAAGTCGGCCACCCCGGCGGACATGGGAAACGCACTGTAGGCGTACGGCACGCCGTCAAAAAACGGTGAGAACAGGCCGTCCCAGTGGTGAGGGATATGCGCCTTGGGTCTGAGGATAGGGTGGACGGCCTGGGCCAGCGGCCGGTCGCTGAATCCCAGCCATAGATCGACCCGTTCAAGGTCGGCGTCTTCGAGGGCTGCCCGCAGGTGCTCACGGGCCGGGGTGGCGTGTTCGGCAATGCGCAGCGTGTCCAGGGCCAGCTCCCGTTGGCTGAAAAACGCCTCGTCTATCGTGACCGGCTGATCGAAGGTCGTCGCATTGCCGGTGTTGGAGTACAGCCAGTGGACCGGTCCAGACGCGGTCTGAGCCGTAAACAGATACGCCCGGGCGCCGCCGCCGTTGGGAAAGTCCTGGAGAGTACCGGGCCGCAGGCCGGCGCTGGTCGGTGTTGGCGGCGCGGTCAGTTCGAGGGGGGCGTGGAGCAGTTTGCCCTCGAAGGTGGTGGTATCGCCGCTGTGGTTCCAGCGTATTACCCGGACACTGACGTAGGGACCGAGCGGAATCAGCTCTCCGCCCTCGACCGCCGTACACCGTGCGTCTGGAACGCCCTGGGCGACAGCCTGGAGGCAGGTCGAGCGGGCGCCGATGATTCGGGCGCCGGTCAAACGCGCCCAGGTGGCGGTGTCGAAGGAGTGGTCATAATGGCTGTGACCGGTCAGGATGCAGTCAATCCGGGGGTTGCCCAGGGCCTCGATGACACGCTGAATTGCGGCCGTGTCCGGCAGGCTGGGCTCGGCGTAGGCAAAACTCGGCCCGGAAAAGGCTGCTTCGGGAATCCGGCTGATATAGCCGTCCAGGACAATGCGGGTCTGGCCGACCTCAATCAGCCAGTTGGATACCGACATCCAGGTCAGCCTGACGTGTTCCGGGGCGGCAGCCCGGACCGGCGCGGCGACGGACAGGAAGAAACAGGCGGCGATGATCGACAAGAGGGGCATGGCGTCTCCCGCAGCGGCTAGGGCGTTTTACGATAGATTGTAGCCATGTGTTCCGTTCCCGTCATGCCGGCCGTGATCCGGCATCCAGAGGGCGACAGGGTGAGAAGGCGAGATTCCCGCTTTCGCGGGAATGACGGATGGCTACACAGCATCGCAATTTGCTCTAGGCGCTGGTTTGCCTGGTCGTTTTCGATTTTGCCGAACGGGCCTTGGGCTGTGAGCTGGGTCTGGTTGCTTGGTCGCTCTTTTCCAGGTCGGCCAGGAACCGGTCCCGCCAGGTCTGGGCGGTACGCTCGTGGACGCGCCTGTTCAGGGCCTGCCAGCGCTCGCGCCGTTCGGTCAGATTCATGTTCAAGGCCCGGTTGAGGGCTGAGGCCGTGCCGTCAATGTCGTACGGGTTGACGATCACGGCTTCGACCAGGTCCTCGGCCGTGCCGCAGAACTGGGACAGCAGCAGGACGCCGGGGTTGTCGGTCTGGGACGCAATATACTCCTTGGCGACGAGGTTCATGCCGTCGCGCAGGGGGGTGACCAGACACACATCGGCCTCGCGGTAAAACGCGGCCAGCTCTTCCTGGGTGTAGGAGCGGTACAGATGGCGAACCGGAATCCAGTCGTCCTCAGAGTAGCGGCCGTTGATTTCGCCGACCAGACGGTCCACCTCGCGCTTCTGGGCCGCGTACTCCGGCACCCGGGTGCGTGACGGGGCCGAGATCTGGGTCATGGACACCTGGTCGCGCCACGCCGGGTGGCGTTCGAGCAGGCGGTCGAAGGCCAGCAGCCGCTCAGAGATGCCCTTGGTGTAGTCGAGCCGGTCAACGCCGAGCAGGATGCGCCGGCCGCGGACCATCTGGCGCAGCTTGCTGGCCTGGAGGCTGGCCTCGGGGCTGGTCGCCCAGTCGGCAAAACTGTCGGGGTCGGTGCCGATGGCGTACACCCCGAGCTGGACCTTGGCTTTGCCGTGGTGGTAGAGCCGGCCGTCAAAGCTGCCGCCCAGCTCCGACTCCAGGGCGTCGGCGCAGTTCTTGCGGTAGCGCTGGGTATGAAAGCCGACCAGGTCGTAGGCCTCCAGGTCTTCCAGCAGGGGCCGGGAATGGGGCGAGATGGTCAGGATATCGACCGGCGGAAACGGGATATGCAGGAAAAACCCCAGGCGGCCCTGCCAGCCCAGGCGCCGCAGCTCCATGCCGAGCGGAATGAGATGGTAGTCGTGGATCCAGACCAGATCGTCGGGCTTGAGCAGTGGGGCCAGATGGGCGGCAAAATAGCGGTTGATGCGGCGATAGGTGCGGTACTCGCGGCTGACGACCCGGACCTGGGCCGGGAAACTGTGAAACAGCGGCCACAGGGTTCGGTTGCAGAAGCTGACGTAAAAATCGTGCACCTCTTCCTCTGACAGATTGACCGTCATGAGTTGGATGGGGCCGATCTGGCGCTTCTGGGGGCTGGCGGATTCTCGACGCCGGGTCGTCTTGCCGCTCCAGCCGAACCAGATCCCGCCGGTTTCCAGCAGGACCGGCTGCAGGGCGCTGACCAGCCCGCCGGCCGCCTGTTTGCGCGTCTCGGCCGGCGTCTTTGGCGTTGTCAGGTCCGGGGTGCGGTTTGAGACCACGACCAGGCGGCCGCTCGTTTGTGTTGGCATACTAGGCGTGCTCCAGATTCGGGTTCAGCCGGAAGTAACGAAAGCCGCCGCCGCCGCGCCAGTGGACCGCTTTCGACACCCCGGTCTGATCGGTGCCGTCAATCACCCGCCGCAGGCGGGGCAGCAGGTGCGAGTGGCACTGCGGGCCGTTTTCAATCAGCAGCCAGCGCCGGCCCATCTTATGCGCCACCGCCCCGGTCGTGCCCGAGCCGCCAAAGGCGTCGAGCACCCAGTCGCCCGGGCTGGTCGCCATGCCGATGATACGCTTGAGCAGGGCTTCGGGTTTTTTGCCGTTGAGAAAATCGACGCCGCCCTCATCGCCCAGCCCGGTCGTTTTGATATCCGACCAGAAGTCTCCGGGATGGACGCTCAGGTAGTCGTCGGCAAACAGCAGACGCATGCGGGGCTGGGCCGAGGCCGGGTTGTAGTCGGCCTTGATCAGGTACAGCTTGCGCTGTGGCGTCTCGACCGTAAAGGCGCCGCAGGCCGCGTCCAGAGTGGTGCGCCGGGCATCGGCCAGACGCTTGGCGGTGGGGCTGGTGGCGCAGCTGCGGACGATCCGCCAGGCGTTGCGGTAGCGCCAGTCTTCCCGGCCAAGCCGGCTTGGCGCTTCCCGCCGGTAGGCGCTGTGCATGGGCTCAAAGCGAAACCGGGCGCAGATCGCGTCGGCCCGCTCAAGGTCGGCCGGGCTGCGGTCCGGCTTGGCGATGATGGCTTTGAGCCGCCGCACATCGCCATAGCTGACCTGACTGACGAGCAGGTTGTACTCGCGGTCCCAGCCGCCCTTGCGCACCCGCTCGAGGTGCAGGCCGCGCACGCCCGACTTGCCGGCCAGGATGATGTACTCCTTGAGTTTGGGCAGGCCGCCGTACTTGAGCACGCTGGCCATTTTCAGGCCGGTCGGCTCGGCCATTTTCACGCACACGACCTTGAGGTTGCGCTCCTCGAACAGCTCGGCCAGCAGCAGGTACAGGCGGGCAAACTCGTTATCGTCAATCTGGACCGCCAGCAGCCCGTCGTCGCGCAGCAGCGCGCGCAGCAGGCTGAGACGCGGCCGCATGAAGTCCAGCCAGCCCGTCGGCCCGAGGTCCGTGGCAGACGCGGCCCAGCTGTAGGCGGTGGTGTAGGGCGGGTCGATGTAGACGCATTTGACGCTCTCGGTGAACTCGGGCAGCAGGGCGTGCAGAACCGCCAGGTTGTCACCGAAGATGACCCGGTTGTGATCCGATTCGTTGTGATCCGATTCGTGCTGGAGACTCTGCTGGGCGGAGGAGTATGAGTAGCGGGGATCTTCCTGAAGGGCAGGGGTGAGCATGCGTGCCGAACCTGTCTACACTGAGCGGGTGGGATGACTATAGCCGACCTGACCCCAAACCCCAAGGCAGGCTGCCACACATTGACACCCAACGTTGACACCTGGGGCTGGGGGCGATACGCCTGGGGAGCAACATTCCCCCAGGAGCACCCCGTATGGACACGCTGCGCGTTATCTCGGCCGACTCGCATATGACCGAACCGCCCGATCTATGGACTACGCGGCTGGATCGGCGGTTTCAGGACCGGGCGCCGCGGGTCGTGCACAAGCCGGACAAACCCGGCCATTTTTTCACCGCACCCGGGATCAGCCCGTTTCCGGTGGCCGGCGGTTTTTCAACCGGGCGGAGCGGCGAGGCGCTCAAAGAGCATTTGAAGAGCGGCTACGAGGCGGCACGGCCGAGCGGTTGGGACCCGGTCGAGCGGCTCAAGGATCAGGACCTCGACGGGGTTGCAGCCGAGGTGATCTATACCACCCTGGGTCTGGCCCTGTTTCAGCTGACCGATGTCGATCTCCAGCAGGCCTGCTTTGGGGTCTACAACGACTGGGTGGCCGAGTTTCGCTCTCACAGCCCCAAGCGTCTCCATCCGGTCGCCATGATCTCGCTCGAAGACATCCCGGCTGCGGTTGCCGAGCTGCAACGCGCCGCCAGGCTGGGCCTCAAGGGCGGGATGATCTGGGGCGCGCCGCCGGCCGACCGGCCCTACCACAGCCCGCTGTACGATCCGTTCTGGGCGGCGGCTCAGGACCTCCAGCTGCCGATTTCGCTGCATGTGGTGACCAGCCGCGATGCCAACGACCGGGTGGTCATGAACGCCGGTTCGAGCGGTCCGGTCAACCATACCGCGTTGCGCTTCGTGCACCTCTTCAACGAGGTCCAGAAGTCGCTCAGCGCTTTTATCCTGGGTGGGGTGCTGGAGCGTTTTCCGGGCCTCAGGATTGTCTCGGCCGAAAGCGATGTGGGCTGGTTTGCCCATTACCTGCACCGCCTGGACCACGCCCAGGAGAAGTTTGGCGCGATGGTCGAGCAGCCCCTGCCGCTCAAGCCCAGCGCGTATGCCCGACGCCAGATCTGGGCCACCTTTCAGGACGATCCGGTCGGTCCGAATACCTATCGTTTTTTTGGCGCGGACAACTTCATGTGGGCCTCGGACTTCCCGCACACCGACACGACGTGGCCCAACTCACGCCACGTCATTGCGCGCGACTTTGCCGGCGTACCGGAGCACATCACCCGCAAGATGGTGTCCGAGAACGCGGCCCGTTTGTACCGGATTGAGCTGGACGGAGCGGTCTGACCTCAGCCGGCGGCGATGTTGGCGACGTTGTCCGGCTTGGGATCGCGGATTTCGGCCGGCACGGGTTTCACATCCCACACCAGGCCGACCCACGACAGCACCACGATGATGTAATAGGTGAGGTCGATCTCCCACCAGTAGAAGCCCTGGCGGGCGGTGTTGGGATAGTAGTGGTGGTTGTTGTGCCAGCCCTCGCCAAAGGTGATCAGGGCCAGGGCGAGATTGTTGCGGCTGGTGTCTGTGGTCTGGTAGCGGCGGGTGCCGATGACATGGGCGAGCGAGTTGATCGTGTAGGTGAAATGGTACAGGACAACGGTCGAAATGAAGAACCAGACCAGCATTTGCATGCCGCTGGTGCCCAGCTCGGCGGGCAGCAAGACGCCCAGGAAGAACACCGCCGCGCCGATCAGAAACGAGATCAGCAGGTCGAAACGGTCCAGAAAGCGCAGCTCCGGGAACTTGGCGAAATCGGGGATGAGCTTGAGCTTGGTGGGAAAGTTGACCGGCGCCGTAAACCAGCCCATGTGGCTCCACAAAAAGCCGTGCTGGACGGGCGAGTGGACGTCTTCGGGCTGGTCGGAATGGGCGTGGTGGTGGCGATGGTGGGCGGCCCACCACAGGGGGCCGCGCTGGATGGCGCCCGTGCCGATCACCCCGAACAGAAACTGAAACCAGCGCGAGGTCTTGAACGTGCGATGCGAAAAATAGCGGTGGTAGAAGCCGGTAATGGCAAACGTCCGCAGGACGTACAGGAAACCGGCCACGCCCAGGGCGACCCAGCTCCAGCCCACCCAGATGACGCCCAGGCACATCAGGTGGATGCCGATATAGGGCGAGATGCGAAACCAGTCGGGGCGCTGTTCGGTCCCTCCGGCAGACAGGCTGGCAGACCGGGCTTCGGCATCAACGTAGTGCAGGATAGCTGTCAGGAACGGAATACGCTTCACAGTGATCTTCTCCCTCTCTTGCTGTCCCGATATGTAGCAGACCCGCACGAACCATGTAAGCCGGTCCTGGGGGCGGTCCCTATCTAACAGGCGGGCAAAGGAAGTCAATCGGACTCGGCCAAAATGTCTGATCTCGCGCGACCTCAGCTGATGCGACCACGCTAGGGCGTTTTACGATAGATTGTAGCCATGTGTTCCGTTCCCGTCATGCCGGACGTGATCCGGCATCCAGAGGGCGCCGGGGTGGGAAGGCGAGATTCCCGCTTGCGCGGGAATGACGGACGGCTACACAGCATCGTGATTTGCTCTAGCGCTTACGTTGGGGATCAAGACCGAACACCACGGCCCTGTCGCGTAGCCACGCGCGCATCTCCTCGTCCGAGCCCAGCTCCAGGCCCAGCATGAACTTGGCCATCAGGCGCGATTGCAGGGGGCGGGCTTTCATAAAGCGCAGCGCCCACTCGGCCCCTTCTGGACCGGACACATTGACCACCCGGGCGGTGAACCGTCGGCGTCCCAGCTGGGCCTCGACAAGGGGCTGGGCTTCGATATTGCGGACCCAGTCCACGCTGCGACCCCAGCCGGATTGAATGTAATAGCGCCCCGTCGTTGTGTCGTGTCCGACCAGATCGAGCATGACCGCGTGGGGCCGGCCCGTCCGTCGTCCTGTGGTGGTGACCAGAATCCAGCGTTGGCCAAACAACCGTTCGTAGCCCGGCAGACCCAGGCGGTAGATGGCAACCGGCAGGCGGAAGAAGCGCACCAGCCAGGGGTTCGGGGGAGGCGGGGAGGCGTCGGACATCGCCAAGCCGTCCTAGCGCGTGCCGACCCGCGTGACAATCGGGGGATGAAACAATGCGGAAAGATCAAGCGGCCGGCTTACCCGTCGCTATGAGTCAGGAATCCGGTTTTGGGCATGAGCAGACAAACCCCGAAGAGATACAGCACCGAGCCAGCCGAACTATTGGTCCCCTGTGGTTGCTTCATGTTGTTACTTAAACGTGGTCGCTGACACGAACATCTTCCTTTGGTGAAAGCCTGATCGAAGGCGTGAACGTGCGTGGCGTCAGCTGTGCAGGTACTCTTGAACCTGGTAAATTGTCGCGGAGGTGAGACCTGACGATGGCCCTGAAGAAATCCCAACTCTACTCCTCACTGTGGCAGAGCTGCGACGAGCTGCGCGGCGGCATGGATGCCTCGCAGTACAAGGACTACATCCTGACGCTGCTGTTCATGAAGTACGTCTCGGACAAGCCCGATACGCTGCTCGACGTGCCCGCCGGAGGCAGCTTTACCGACATGCTGCAGCTCAAGGGTGACAAGGAGATCGGCGACAAGATCAACAAGATCATCGGCCGACTCGCCGAGGCCAACGACCTCAAGGGGGTCATTGACCAAGCCGATTTCAACGACGAAACCAGGCTGGGCAGCGGCAAGGAGATGCAGGACCGGCTCTCCAAGCTGGTCGCCATCTTCGCCGCACTCGACTTCCGCGCCAACCGGGCCGAGGGTGACGACCTGCTGGGCGACGCCTACGAGTACCTGATGCGGCACTTCGCTACCGAGTCGGGCAAGAGCAAGGGGCAGTTCTACACCCCGGCCGAGGTCTCACGGGTCATGGCCCAGGTGGTCGGTATCAGCGCCGACACCCGCCCGGACCAGACCATCTACGATCCCACCTGTGGTTCGGGCTCGCTGCTGCTCAAGGCCGCCGACGAGGCCCGGCAGGAGATCAGCGTCTACGGCCAGGAGATGGACAACGCCACCTGGGCGCTGGCGCGGATGAACATGATCCTGCACGGCTACGAGACCGCTGAATTGTGGCAGGGCAACACCCTGGCCGCCCCCTACTTCACGAACGGCGCCGGCAGCCTCAAGACCTTCGACTTCGCCGTTGCCAATCCTCACTTCTCGGCCAAAGCCTGGTCCAACGGCCTCGATCCGGCCAACGACATATACAAGCGTTTCGAGTACGGCATCCCCCCGGCCAAGAATGGCGATTACGCTTTCCTCCTCCACCTCATCACCTCGCTCAAAAGCACGGGCAAGGGCGCGATCATCCTGCCCCACGGCGTGCTGTTTCGTGGCAACAAGGAGGCCGATATCCGCCGCAAGCTCATCCAGCACGGCCTCATCAGGGGCATCATCGGCCTGCCCGCCAACCTGTTCTACGGCACCGGCATCCCCGCCTGCATCCTGGTCATCGACAAGGAGCAGGCCCACGCTCGCACCGGCATTTTCATGATTGACGCCAGCAAGGGATTCCTCAAGGACGGCAACAAGAACCGTCTGCGCGCTCAGGACATCCACAAGATCGTGGATGTGTTCACCAGACAGACCGAAGTCCCGCGCTATTCCCGCATGGTGCCGATAGACGAGGTCGCCAGCCCGGCCAACGGCTACAACCTCAACATCCCGCGCTACATCGACTCCAGCGAACCGGAAGACCTGCACGACCTCGACGCCCATCTGCACGGCGGTATCCCCAACCGCGACATTGACGATCTCGACATCTACTGGTCTGTCTTTCCGTCCCTGCGCCACGATCTGTTCGTCGGCAACGGCCGGGCCGGCTACAGTGAAGCCCGTTTCGAGACGCAACAGGTGAAAGCCGCCATCCTCGGTCACGACGAGTTCAGCGCCTATCAACAGCGTGTCGCCGCCGTCTTCGATGCGTGGCGCACGACCCACGAACCGGCTCTCATGGGGATTGAGAGGGGAACCAATCCCAAGAGCATCATTCGCAGCCTGTCGGAAGACCTGCTCCCCCGCTTCGGCGCTCTCCCGTTGCTCGACCGGTATGATGTGTATCAGCGGCTGATGGACTACTGGGACGAGGTGATGCAGGACGACGTGTATCTCATTGCTACGGACGGCTGGACAGAAGCGGCCCAACCTCGCGGCATCATTGAGGATAAGGAAAAGAAGATCAAAGAGACGCCGGACCTGACCATCAAGCGCAAGAAGTACACGATGGATCTGATTCCCCCGGCCTTGGTCGTCGCGCGCTATTTTGCCACGGAGCAGACCGCCCTCGATGCGCTCCGAGCCGCACAGGACGCCGCTACCCGCGCACTGGAGGAATTTGTTGAGGAGCATACCGGCGAGGATGGCCTGCTGGCGGACGCCACCAATGACAAAGGCAAGGCCACCAGGGCGAGTGTGAAGGATCGGCTCAAGACCATTCGGAACGAGCCGGAGAGCGACGAGGAACAGGAGGCCCTCATGCGCTGTCTTGCCCTGATTGAGGCCGAGTCCAAGGCCGGTAAGGCGGTCAAGGACGCCCAAGCCGAGCTGGACCAGCAGGTATTGGACCACTACGCCGTGCTCACCGAAGCCGATATCAAGACGCTGGTAGTTAAGGACAAATGGGTTGCCAGCATCCGGGCCCGCCCTTGACAGCGAGGTGCAGCGGTTGACCCAGCAGCTCGCCGGGCGTGTCAAGGAATTGGAAGAGCGCTACGCCAGCCCATTGCCGGATTTGGAACGGGAGGTGGAGGAGTTCAGCGTGAAGGTCGAAGGGCATCTGAGGAAGATGGGACTCTCCTCGTGACGTGTGATGCGTAATCCCAGGAACCAGCGGAGAGAACCCACCCCGCCGCTCACGCGGCACCCCTCCCAGGAGGGGAACCGCCCCCATCCCCTCCTGGGAGGGGTGGCCGAAGGCCGGGGTGGGTACCTGCTAGGCCACTGGGTAACGTAATATGCCTCACACGTCTCGTGAGGGAGGAATTCGGAGCGTTGCGTTCCGCATTTTGAAGCGTAGTATGATAGTCGGTCGTTGACCGGCAACCTGAAGTCGTTCACTTGAGAGGAACAACAATGGAAGAGCACATAACCGTGTCAGTTGATTCCGATGTAGCCACGCTCTACCGTTCGGCCTCCAACCCTGAGCGTCGCAAACTGGATTTGCTTGTCAATTTGTGTTTACGTGATGCGACAGCCTCCGGGAAATCGCTGAAGGACACCATGCTGGAAATCAGCAGCAAGGCGCAGCGGCGCGGTCTGACTCCAGAAGTTTTGCAGTCCATCCTGGCCGACGAATGACCCGCTTCGTCTTCGATACGAACGTCGTTATCAGCGCCGTACTCTTCAATAATTCCGTACCAGGGCAGGCGTTCATCCGAGCGTTGAATCATGGAAGGATTCTGGTTTCCAAGGCACTGGTGGGAGAGTTGAGCCGAGTACTCGGCCGAGACAGGTTCGACCGGTATGTTACCCGCGAAGAGCGCGACGCTTTTCTTTCATCTCTGATACGGGAATCGAGCCTGATCGAAATCTCCCAGACTGTCCAAGTATGCCGCGATCCCGAAGACGACCAAATTTTGGAGTTGGCTGTCAACGGCAATGCCACATACATCGTCACTGGGGATGCCGATTTGCTCGTCCTCAACCCGTTTCGCGGCATAGAGATTGTCACGCCCGCTGAGTTCCTGAGATCGACCGTATGAAATAGCTCGTGATCTGGGGATCAACGTATTGGAGTGAACACCCATGAAGACATTTACCTACTCGGAAGCACGCCAGAATCTCGCCCGGCTGTTGATTCTCGCCCAAAAGGAAGAAGTGGAAATTCGTAGACAAGACGGTAGCGTTTTTTCCCTCAAAGCTAAAAAAAGCGCAACAAGATCACCGTTTGATGTGCCAGGCGTCAACACGCGGGCCACCACGGCGGATATTCTGGACGCTATCAGCACGTCACGGGAGAGAGGCATTTGAAGCGGATGGGGTTGTCGCTATGAGTCAGGAATTCGATGCAAGAGAAATCAGGATAACCGGCTGAATGGCAAGATTGAAGGACATTTGAAGATGATGAGGATAGTGTGACTATGAGCGCAGTCACCGTTCCTATCCCGAGCTGGAATTCTCGGGGTGTTCTGCCTCCGATCAATTCAGCGGATCCTACATCGACAGACCGGTCTCCGTACCGTGTTTCGCTCGTCGATTTCGTGTTACGGTTTGGAGATACAGAGTCTCGTCAGGAAATCATAACAGGGTTCCTTAATTTCCGCAGCGCGTTGCAGGCAACTGGCTTGGTCAGCGGCTTTCAGTGGATAGACGGCAGCTTCGTTGAAAACATTGAAATGATCGAAGGGCGCGCCCCACGCGATATCGACGTTGTTACTTTCTTTCATATGACCGCCGGAAAGAATCAGGAAACTTTGCTACAGGCTGCACCACGGCTCTTCGACCCGCCGGCGACCAAGGAAGACTATCGCGTTGATGCCTATTTCGTGCAATTGAACACGGACATACCGGAGCCGCTCGTTGCTCAATCTGTGTACTGGAACGGCTTTTGGTCCCATAGACGCGATGGCCAATGGAAAGGGTATTTACAGATTGACCTGTCCCCTGCTGACGACCAAGAGGCCAAGACCACGCTTGACAGCATGGTAAACGAGGGAGGCCAGCCATGAACATACAGGAGTACCGCCAACTCCAAGCAGAGCGGGCTACCTTGGAAAACTTACTCAAGCAGCTCCCCGCTTCAAGTGTGATCGAACGAAAGGGTTTGGAATTCCGCAAGAAGGAAGTGGAAGAGACGCTTGCTTCACAGCCAGCTCCTTCTCGTCAACCCGCCCAAGTCCGCTTGACATTTCGGGGAAGGCCCACTGTAGGCACTCATGGGATATTTGCTGGCTTTGGAGCGGAAGCGATCAAGGCATTTACGGATGCAGTCGTGGCTATCGGGACCAGCCAACGGACACCGCTCAAAGCGCGTGGAAAACTCCCCGACCGTGAGGACTATCAATTGCTGATAACCGATACCGCCCTGGGATCGTTTGGCTTTGAGTTGGAAGAGGCGCCGCGTGACAACGCTTTCTCCGAAGCTCCTCACGCTGACGTTTTTCGCGAAGTATCTCCCGTCGAGTCGGCTATCAAGCAAACGATGTCGATCCTTGAGGCCACGCTTGGAGAGGCCACGCTTGGAACGGATGAGATGTTGACCGATGCCGTATCCGATGCCGACCCACGCGCGCTTAAGTTTCTCCGCACCTTCCTGAAAAAGCTGGCGGCTCAAGATGCGGTCTGCGCTCTTGAATCCGGGGATGATGTTTTTCGTTTTGCCGATGTGGGCCAAGTCCGCCGAAGCGAACGCCGCTTGAGCCGGGAGTACATTAACGAAGAAGAGCAGGAAATTTCGGGCCAATTTCAAGGGGTCTTGCCTACCCGCCGGACATTCGAGTTTCTGAACGAGGCCACCGGAGAAGTCATCTCGGGCAAAGTTGATTCTGCCATCGAAGATGTAGACGCTGTAACCAACATCCTCAATCGTCCCGCCAGTATCCGGGTCCGTTCGAGGCGAGTCGGCACAGCCCGCCGTCGTTACGTTCTTGTGGACTACAAAGACACCGGTGGTCAGGATGAAAACTGATATGACCTCCGTACCACAACCTGATACAACACGACCGGGCACGACGGCTAGCGCTAATGAATCGACCGCCGCTCCCCCAGGCTACAAGCAAACAGAGGTGGGGATGATTCGATCGGACTGGACGGCACGCCCTCTCCGGTCGTGCCTTCGCTCTACTCCCGACTATGGAATCAACGCCGCAGCCGTGCCGTTTGACGATGGTCTGCCGACGTACCTGCGTATTACGGACATAAGCGAGGCCAATCGATTCAAACCTTCACCACGAGTCTCCGTTAAACACCCGCACATGCACGCGTTTTTTCTCAGAAAAGGCGATCTCGTCCTTGCTCGCACCGGAGCAAGCGTAGGGAAGTCTTATTTGTATGCAACCGAGGATGGCCCGTTGGTTTTTGCCGGATTTCTTATTCGTATGACTCCCGACCCAGAAATACTCGACCCGGTCTTTTTGTCATATTGCGTTCAGTCCAAGCGTTATTGGGATTGGGTAGCGACAATGTCGATACGAAGCGGCCAACCCGGTATCAATGGACAAGAATATGGGACATTCCAGGTCTCGCTACCTAAGCCGTCTGAGCAACGCGCCATCGCCGAGGCGTTGTCGGATGTGGATCAATTGCTCGGATCGTTGGAGAAGTTGATCGCCAAGAAGCGGGCCATCAAGCAGGCCGCCATGCAGCAGCTCCTTACCGGCAAGACCCGTCTGCCGGGATTCAGCGGAGAGTGGGAGACGATTACGCTTGGCGGACTTGAACAACGAGGCGACATCAGGCTCTTGAGGGGTAAGGTGATTTCACAGAAGGACATTGATCGACTCCCCGGTGATTACCCGATTTACTCGTCCTCTGTCCATCTCAACGGTCTGTTCGGTTCGTATGGCGATTACATGTTCGATGAGGAGCTAATTACCTGGTCTGTTGATGGTGGCGGGCATTTTTTCCATAGACCCAAACACCGATACTCAGTCACCAATGTCTGTGGTTATCTGCGTATCTGGGTATCATCTATTGACTATCGCTACCTCGCGTATCACCTACAGAATCTGCATTCACGGAAGGTCTTCGATTACACTGTGAAAGCACATCCAAGCGTCATTCGAGGAGCTTACAACGTTGCACTACCCCAGTTAAGCGAACAACGCGCCATCGCTACCGTCCTCTCCGACATGGATGCCGAGATTGCCGTGCTGGAGCGACGCCGAGACAAGACCCGCACCATTAAGCAGGGTATGATGCAGCAGCTCCTCACCGGCCGAGTTCGGCTGGTCAGCGCTCGGGAAAGAAATGACCATGCCTCCTGAACGCTCGGAATCAACACGTCAAACCGCCCAAAAGAGCGACCAAGAGGAAAAGACATGAGCACGGTCGGCCAACGGGAAATCCGCACCCAGCAGCGCGTAATCGCGTTCTTCCGGGACGCCCTCGGCTACGCCTACCTGGGCGACTGGCAGGACCGCCCCAACAACCGCAACATCGAACCGGATTTGCTGACCGACTGGCTCAAGCGCCGGGGGCACGACGCCGGCATCATCACCAAGGTCCTGCGCGAACTGAACAAGGCTGCCGCCCTTGGTGGCAGCACGACCCTCTACGACGCCAACCGTACGGTCTACGGCCTGCTCCGCTACGGGGTGAAGGTCCAGCCGGACGTTGGCGAGCACCATGTCACCGTCTGGCTGATTGACTGGGAGAACCCCGCCAACAATGACTTCGCCCTCGCCGAAGAGGTAACGGTCGTCGCCCCGAACACCAAACGGCCCGACCTCGTGCTGTACGTCAACGGTATCGCCCTGGGCGTGTTGGAACTGAAGCGCTCGACAGTCTCGGTGACCGAAGGCATCCGCCAGAACCTCGACAACCAGAAGCGGGAGTTCATCCGGCCGTTCTTCACCACCGTCCAGTTCGTGCTGGCCGGCAACGATACGGAGGGGCTGCGCTACGGCATGATCGAAACGCCCGAGAAATACTGGCTACGCTGGAAGGAAAAGGAAGCCGCCACCCACCCGACCGCAGGCGACAACCCCCTGCTCCAGGAGCTGAGCCAACTGTGTGGCAAAGAGCGCCTGCTTGAACTCGTCCATGACTTCGTCGTCTTCGATGCGGGCGTCAAGAAGACCTGCCGCCACAATCAGTATTTCGGCGTGCGCAAGGCCCAAGCCTTCGTGCAGCGCCGGGAGGGCGGCATCATCTGGCACACCCAGGGCAGCGGCAAGAGCCTGACTATGGTCTGGCTGGCGAAATGGATTCGGGAGCACGTCACCGACGCCCGCGTCCTGCTCATCACCGACCGTACCGAACTGGACGAGCAGATTGAAAAGGTCTTCAAAGGCGTCGGTGAGGATATCTACCGCACAAAGAGCGGCGCCGACCTGGTGCGGGTGCTCGACGCCGGCGACGAGTGGCTGGTCGGCTCGCTGATCCACAAATTCGGCACCTCAGAGGGAATGAGTGAAAAGGATATTGACACCTACGTTACAGAGATCAGGCAGAGCCTGCCCCCAGACTTCCGCGCCAAGGGCAGCATTTTCGTTTTTGTGGACGAGTGCCACCGTACCCAATCCGGCAAGCTCCACCAGGCGATGAAAGCGCTCCTGCCCGAGGCGACGCTGATCGGCTTCACCGGAACCCCGCTGCTCAAGGCCGACAAGCGCCGCAGCATCGAGATCTTCGGGCCGTATATCGACACCTACAAATACGATGAAGCGGCCGGCGACGGCGTGGTGCTCGACCTGCGCTACGAGGCGCGGGATATCGACCAGCACGTCACCTCGCAGACCAGGATCGATCAGTGGTTCGAGAGCAAGACCCAGGGGCTGACCGATGTGGCCAAGGCCCAGCTCAAGCAGCGCTGGGGCACGATGCAGAAGGTCCTGAGTGCGCAGGACCGGCTGGCGAAGATCGTCGCCGATATCCTGTTCGACATGGAGACGCGCGACCGTCTGAAGAGCGGCCACGGCAACGCGATGCTTGTCTCTGGCAGCATCTATGCGGCCTGCCGCTTCTTCGAGCTGTTCCAGCAGACCGACCTGGCCGGCAAGTGCGCTATCGTGACTTCCTACAAACCGGCCCCGGCCGACATCAAGGGTGAGGAGACGGGCGAGGGGCTCACCGAGAAGCTGCGTCAATACGACATCTACCGCAAGATGCTGGCGGCGCACTTCGACGCGCCTGAAGACACGGCGATGCGTAAGGTTGAGCAGTTCGAGAAGGAGGTGAAGAAGCGCTTTGTCGAGGAGCCGGGACGGATGAAGCTGCTGATCGTGGTGGACAAGCTGCTGACCGGTTTCGACGCGCCACCGGCGACCTATCTGTACATCGACAAGCAGATGCAGGACCACGGTCTGTTCCAGGCCATCTGCCGGGTCAACCGGCTCGACGGCGAGGACAAGGACTACGGCTACATCATCGACTATAAGGACCTGTTCCGGTCGTTGGAGCAGTCCATCACGGACTATACCGGTGAGGCTTTCGACGGCTACGACAAGGCCGACGTACAGGGCTTGCTGAAGGATCGGCTTCAGCAGGGCCGGGAGCGCTTGGAAGAGACCCGTGAGGCGGTCAAGGCGCTGTGCGAGCCGGTCGAACCGCCGCGCGACACGGCGGCCTATGTGCGCTTCTTCTGCGCCGCCGAGAGCGGCAACGCCGAGCAACTCAAAGCCAACGAGCCGAAGCGCGTCGAACTCTACAAGCTGACTGCGGCCTTTCTGCGTGCCTACGCCAACCTGGCCAACGAGATGCGCGCCGCCGGCTACTCCGCTGTCGAGGCCCAGGCGATCAAAGCCGAAGTGGACCACTACGAGAAGGTGCGCCAGGAGGTCAAGCTCGCCAGCGGCGATTATATCGACATGAAAGTGTACGAGCCGGCCATGCGTCACCTGCTCGACACCTACATCCGGGCCGAGGACAGCGAACAGCTCTCGACGTTTGACGATATGACGCTCGTGCAGCTGATCGTCGAGCGTGGCACGGCGGCGGTTGAGACGCTGCCGAGCGGGCTGCGTCAGAGCCGCGACGCGATGGCCGAGACAATTGAAAACAACGTCCGTCGGCTGATCATCGACGAGAGGGCGGTCAACCCCAAGTACTACGAGAAGATGTCAGAGCTGCTCGACGCCCTGATCCGCCAGCGCAAAGAGCAGGCGCTGGACTATGAGGCATATCTGGCCAAGATCGTCGAGCTGGCCAAGCAGGCCAGCCGGCCCGAGAGCGGGCAATACCCCCTCACCATTCACAGCAGTCCCCTGCGCGCGCTGTATGACAACTTGAGGGACGTACCGGGGCTGGAACAACTGATGAATCACTCTGTCGTCGCCGAGAGCGCCGTGGCTGAGACTGCCGCCTTGGCCGTGGACGAAGCCATCCGTCTTGTGAAGAAAGCGGACTGGCGGGCGAACAAGTTCAAGGCCAAGCAAGTCCGCAACGCCATCAAAAAAGTGCTCCGGGATGACACTCTGGTGGACAGGATTTTCGAGATCGTCAAGGCGCAGCGTGACTACTAAAACCACAAGCTCCTGCCTCGACATTCGGGGGATAGCGGTCGAGGTTGTCCACAAGGATATCAAGAATCTCCATGTTGGCGTGTACCCGCCGAGCGGTCAGGTGCGGGTGGCCGCGCCGCTGCGTCTTGACGACGAAGCTGTGCGGCTGGCCCTTATCTCTCGCCTGGGATGGATTCGGCGGCGACAGGCTGAGTTCGAGCGGCAGGAGCGCCAGTCTCAACGGGAGTTCGTGACCGGCGAAAGTCATTACTTCAAGGGCCGCCGCTACCGGCTCAGCGTGATGGAGCACGCCGGGCGGCCCGCCGTGCGGCTGGTCAACAACACGACACTGGAGCTGCGCACCCGTCCAGCCGATAATCGGGACACCCGGGCGGCCGTGCTCTATCGGTGGTACCGCTGCCAGTTACGCAACCAGTTGCCAGCCCTCCTCGCCAAATGGGAGCCGAAAGTTGGCGTGACGGTCGATGACCTGCGGATCAAGAGGATGAAGACCCGCTGGGGTTCGTGCAACATCGAGGCCAAACGTGTGTGGCTGAATCTTGAGCTGGCGAAGAAACCGGCCGCCTGCCTGGAGTACATCCTGGTGCATGAGATGGTCCACCTGATTGAGCGCGCTCACAACGATCAGTTTCGAGACCTGATGGACAGGCTCATGCCACACTGGCGTCTGTATCGGGACGAACTCAACCGGGCGCCGCTCGCTCACGCAGACTGGCGTTACTGAGTGGAACCGCGAGCCCGAAGAGGAAGGGGAGGAGCGATGTCTCGGGGTCTTGGCTGGGTGGCCGCTGGTCTGGCGCTGCTGGGCGTACTGCTGGGCGGCGTGTATGTCTTGAGCCGGTCGCACCAACCCGGAGCGATCCAGGCCAGCCTGTCGGTCAGCCAGGTCCTGGGCGGCGACACGACCGGCTTCGCGCGGGCCCTCAGGCCGCGCGTTCTGTCGTTTCCGCGTGACCACGGGCCGCATCCCGAGTACCGCACCGAGTGGTGGTATTACACCGGCAATGTGCAGACTGCGGACGGTCGGCATTTCGGGTTCCAGCTGACCTTTTTTCGGTCCGCCCTGGCCCCCCAGGTCGTGGCCCGCGAGTCTGCCTGGGCCACGGCCCAGGTGTATATGGCTCACCTGGCGCTGACCGACGTGGAAACCGGACGCTTTTACGCCTTTGAGCGTTTCAGCCGCGCAGCCCTGGGACTGGCCGGCGCGCGGGCGCAGCCGTTTGCGGTGTGGGTCGAGGACTGGTCGGCCCGAGCCCAGACTGCGGACGATTTGCCGGTCCGTCTGCGGGCCGGACAGGGCGAGATTGGCCTTGAGCTGCAACTCCACAGCGCCAAGCCGGTGGTGCTGCACGGCGACCGGGGGCTGAGCCACAAGGGGCCCGAGGCGGGCAACGCGTCGTACTACTACTCGCTGACCCGGATGCCGACCCGGGGAACGCTGCGTATCGCCGATGAGACGTTTGAGGTCAGCGGCACAAGCTGGCTGGACCGCGAGTGGAGCACCAGCGTGTTGGGCGAAGCGTATCGCGGCTGGGATTGGTTTGGGCTCCAGCTGTCCGACGGCAGCGAGCTGATGTTTTTTCGGCTGCGGCGAGTCGATGGTCAGCCCGACGGGTTCAGCAGCGGCACCCTGGTGCGGGCCAACGGCGAGACCCTGCGGCTGGGACAGGCCGATGTCCGCATCGAGGTGGACGCCTACTGGGACAGTCCACGCGGCGGGGGGCGCTATCCGGCCCGCTGGCGGTTCCAGATTCCGGCTGAGCGGCTCGCGTTCGAGCTGTGGCCGCATGTGGCCGACCAGGAACTGCCCCTGTCCATCCGCTATTGGGAGGGGGCGGTGGCGGTCCGGGGACAGGCCGACGGCCGACCCCTGCACGGCCATGGTTACGTTGAGCTGACCGGCTACGCCCCGTCCGCTCAGGGCGTAGCACGCCAGGCGCGCGTTCAGTAGCCCATGCCGATTTTCATCCGTCGTTCCCGCATTCCGGCCCCGGCCGAGGAGGTCTTTGCCTGGCACGCGCGTCCGGGGGCTTTCGACCGCCTGTTCACCTATCGACATACCGTGACCCGACAGGATATGGTCGCCCACGCTGCCAGCAGGGAACGTGTTCTCCTTCCGCAGCCATCGGTCGACACGTTCCCTGCTGGCGCACGAGGAGGCTTGCCCATGCATATTGCCGTGACCGGCTCCAGCGGACTGCTCGGATCGGCGCTCGTATCTTTTCTGGCTGGCGGAGGACACCGCCTGACCCGTCTCGTCCGTTCGCCGGCCACGGCTGGCGCTGCGGAGATTGAGTGGCATCCCCAAGCCGGGCGCTTGGAACCGAACAGCCTGGAGGGGCTGGACGGCTTCGTTCATCTGGCTGGCGAGAATATCGCCAGCGGACGCTGGACCGCCCGACAAAAGGCCCGCATTCGGGACAGCCGGATCGACTCAACCCGACTGCTGAGTGAAACCCTGGCCACACTGTCCCGGCCGCCCAAGGTTCTGGTGTGCGCCTCGGCCGTTGGTTTTTACGGTGACCGGGGGGCCGACCTGATGTCGGAGGACAGTCCGGCCGGGAGCGGGTTTCTGGCCGAGGTGTGCGCGGCCTGGGAGGCGGCCAGCCAGCCGGCCCGGGACGCCGGCATCCGCACCGTCCTGCTCCGCATCGGGGTCGTGCTGAGCCCGGCCGGCGGCGCCCTGGCCAGGATGCTGCTGCCGTTCCGGCTGGGAGCCGGCGGGGTGATCGGCAGCGGAGACCAGTACTGGAGCTGGATCGGCCTGGATGATGTGATCGGGGCGATCCATCACGCCCTGATCCACGACACGCTTGAGGGGGCGGTCAATGCCGTGGCGCCCCAGCCCGTTACCAACCGGGTCTTCACCACAACCCTGGGCACGGTGCTGGGTCGCCCGACGCTCGTGCCGCTGCCGGGCTTTGCGGCCCGTCTGGTCCTCGGCGAGATGGCCGACGCGCTGCTGCTGGCCAGTACCCGCGTCGAGCCGGCCCGGCTGCTGGCCAGCGGCTACAGCTTTCGTCAGCCCGAGCTGGAGGGCGCGCTGCGCCACTGTTTGGGCAAGCACGGTTAGGGCAAATTACGATTGTGTGTAGCCGTCCGTCATTCCCGCGCAAGCGGGAATCTCGCCTTCTCACCCTGTCGCCCTCTGGATGCCGGATCACGTCCGGCATGACGGGAACGGAACACATGGCTACAATCTATCGTAAACCGCTCTAGGGATAGATCCCGCGTTGGGTCATGGCGGCGGCGACCCGCTCAATGGCCAGAATCTGGGACGCGGTGCGGTTATCGACCCGTTTTTCGTGGGCCAGACGCGAGACCTGATGAAAGCCGCGGACCATGATCTGGCGCAGGCGTTCGTTGATTTCGTCTTCGGTCCAGAAAAAGGATTGCAGGCCCTGGACCCACTCGAAATACGACACGCTCACCCCGCCGCCGTTGCACAACACGTCGGGGATAATAAACACCCCTTTCTGGATCAGGAATTCATCGGCCTCGGGGGTGAGCGGGCCGTTGGCGCCCTCGGCAATGATCCGCGCCCGAACAGACGGGGCGTTGGCGGCCGTGATCTGATTTTCCAGGGCGCACAGCATCAGCACGTCGCACTCCAGTTGGAGCAGGTCGGCATTGCTGATCGGCTCTGCCCCGGGATAGCCGCTGACCGTACCGTGCTGGTCGGCGTGGCGGACCAACTCGCGGCAGGCCAGCCCGTCGGGATGATACACGCCGCCCTGGGCGTCGCTGACGGCAACGATCTTGGCCCCACGCTCCTGGGTCAGATACGCGGCCGGCGCCCCGACCTTGCCAAACCCTTGGACCGCGATCCGGGCGCCCTTGATCGTAATTCTCTTGCGTTTGAGGGCCTCCAGGGTGGTCAGCATGACCCCCCGACCGGTGGCTTCGCGCCGACCCAGCGAGCCACCGATGGCCAGGGGTTTGCCGGTCACCACGGCCGGGACCGAATAGCCGTGGTGCATGGAATAGGTGTCCATGATCCAGGCCATTTCCCGCTCGCCGGTCCCGACATCCGGGGCCGGGATATCGCCCTGGGGGTTCATCAGCACGCTGATTTCGGTCGCGTAGCGGCGGGTGAGGTTTTCGAGTTCTCGGACCGACAGCTCGTGCGGCGCGCACACCACCCCGCCCTTTGCCCCGCCGTAGGGGATGCCCAGGACCGCGCACTTCCAGGTCATCCACATGGCCAGGGCGCGGGTATCGTCCAGGCTGACCGACGGGTGGTAGCGCAGCCCGCCCTTGGTCGGCCCCAGGGCGGCGCTGTGGTGGACCCGATAGCCGGCAAACACCCGGACCGACCCGTCGTCCATCTCGACCGGGAAGTTGACCGTCAGCTCCCGTTTTGGCAGGCGCAGATAGGCGGCAAGGCCGGGGTCAAGATCGAGATAGCGGGCGGCTTTGTCGAACTGCTGAACCGCAGCCGTGTACAGATTGGTGGTCATGCGTCCCTCGCGCCCCGGCAGCGTCCCAACTCAGCTCAGGCCGTAACAGTCCAGGACGTTCTGGCCCAGCAGGCCGGGTCGGGCCGAGGCCGGCAGCAGGGAGACGAGTTCGATCAGATTGGGGATGTACTCGGGCGGGTGGTCGGAGTGGGGGAAGTCGCTGGCCCAGAAAAACCGGTCCTCGCCGACAAAGGGAATCACCCCGGCCACCGAACGCTCGTCGGGGTCGCCCGAAATCCAGCACTGACGCCGAAAATAGTCGCTGGGCTTGTGTTTGAGCGGCACGCTCTGGCCCAGCGGTGACTCGTAGGCGGCGTCCATGCGCTCGATCCAGTAGCCGGCCCAGCCCGCGCCGACCTCCAGGACAATCACCTTGAGTTCGGGAAACAGGTCGAACACGCCGTACTGAAACAGGGTGGTAAAGCCCTCGCGGATGACGTTGCCCAGGGCGACATTCTGAAAGAAGGCCGTGTCTCTGCCCGTCATCTTGCCGAAGCGGGTCGGGGCGGCCCAGTGCGGCTCAAACGACGGATGAATCCCGAACGGCAGGCCCAGCTCCTGGGCGGCGGCAAAGATGCGGTGGTGGTCGGGATGGCCGTGAGCCTTGCGGCTCCAGATGAACGGCGGGGCGAAAAAGCCCTTGGCGCCGTCTCTGGCCGCCCGGCGCAGCTCGGCCTCGGCCAGCTCGGGCAGACCGAACGGAATATGGGCAATCGGGATCAGGCGTCCGCCCGAATCGGAGCAAAAATCCACGATCCAGCGGTTGTAGGCTCGGGCGTAGGCCATCGACAGTTCGAGATCCTCGCACTCGGGCTCCCACAGCAGGCCCAGGGTCGGATACAGAAAGGCGCGTTCGATGTTCTCGATGTCCAGGCGCTGGAGACGTTCGGTGGGGTCCATCGAGCCAAACGAGGCGTTGTCAACATAGCCGCTGCCGGTCGGTTCGCGTTCGTACCTGAAGCCGCCCAACTGGTCCATGACGCCCAGGCTGGAGGGAGCCCCGCGGCGGACCATTTTGCACGGCCGGCCGTTGACTTCGAGGTATTCGAGACCGTCGGCGTCCTTGCGGATGCGGACGGCCCGGTCGCGGTACTGGGCTTCCAGGTAGGTTTCCCACAGATCCGGGGCTTCAAGAATATGGCCGTCGGCGTCAATTGCCCCGGACATGGGCAGGCTCGGCAGTTGTGGAGGCGTCATCGTCTCCCTCCTTTCGGTTCAGGCTCTCCGATCAAAAGCATATCTGTCAAAAGCATACCTGGGCGGACTTTTGAAGAGCCCCGGCCAAGAAGCGGGGTGTGGCTGTTCCCCTCGGTCCCGGCCTTCGCTAGGATAGGCGCCAAAGGAGACGCGCCTATGCCTGGACCGCTTGCCGGCTACCGTGTGATTGATGTGACACAGATGCTGTCTGGCCCGATGTCGACCATGATCCTGGGCGATCAGGGGGCCGACGTGATCAAGGTCGAGCCGCCAGACGCCGGAGACCTGACCCGGGCCTTCAGCACCACAGGCATCTCGCCGACTTTCAGCATGATTAACCGCAACAAGCGCTCGGTGGCCCTTGACCTGAAGCGCGAACGGGGAGTTGGGCTACTCAAACAGCTGGTGGCCGAGTCGGATGTCTTTGTCCAGAACTTTCGGCCCGGCGCGGTCGAGCGCCTGGGCATTGACGAGCCGGCTCTGCGTCAGGTCAAGCCCGACCTGATCTATGTCTCGATCAGCGGTTTTGGCGAGGTCGGTCCGTATACGCATAAGCGGGTCTACGATCCGGTGATTCAGGCTCTGTCCGGCCTGACCGATATCCAGCGCGATCCCGTGACCGGACGGCCCAAGATGATGCGTCTGGTCATTCCGGACAAGGTGACGGCTCTGACCGCAGCTCAGGCCATGACCGCCGCGCTGCTGGCCCGCGAGCGAACGGGTACGGGTCAGCATGTGCGCCTGGCGATGCTGGATGCGGTGGTGTCGTTTTTGTGGCCGGAGGGCATGGCCTACCACACCTTTGTACGCAACGGCGAGGCCGTGTCGCGGCCGCCCGACACGCGTGACCTGATCTTTGAGACGGCCGACGGCTACATCACCGCCGGGGCGATGTCGGACAAGGAGTGGGCCGGCATGGTCCGGGCCCTGGACAGACCGGAATGGCTTGAGGACGAGCGCTTTCGCACGCCCGCCGGGCGGATGAAACACGCCGACGCCCGGCTCGACATGACGGCCGAGGTCATGAAGACACGCACCAGCGCCGAGTGGCTGGCCCGGCTCGATGCCGAGCAGGTGCCGTGCGCGCCGGCCCTGAGCCGCCAGGACATGCTGACCAACGAGCAGATCGTGGCCAACCGGCTGATCGTCGAGTCCGAGCATCCGCACGCCGGTCGCACGCGCATGACCCGCCCGGCAGCCCGGTTTGCCGAAACCCCGGCCGAGCTGCGTTTGCCCGCGCCGATGCTTGGCGAGCATACCGAGCAGGTCTTGACCGAGATCGGGCTGTCGGCGGCTCAGATCGCCGACCTCCGAGCCGGCGGCGTGTTCGGCTGATACCGCGCTGCGCTACGCCAGAGAGGCAGGAGCGACGCGGGGAATGGGCGTACGTGCTGATATCACAGCAGAATCGAAAAGCCCTCTTGAGCAAAGTGATTGTCATGGGTGAGGATCTGCGTGATACCGTACTCGCGCATAATCACCATAGAGAGACAATCTGTCAGACTGTAGCGCTTGTCAGGGCGAGCTGCATATAACTCTATCCCGGAAAGAACAAGCTGTCGTGTTTGGGAAACGGTTTCGACCGTCGGGTCGTCTATGATGTCGCGGATAAGCGCAGAAACCATCGCACGAATGTCAGGCCCAAAAGCACAGAAGTAGTTAGCGACCTCGATCAAGACAGTCTCGCTCGTTACCCCTTGAAAAGGATCAATCGCGGCTGTTGCCTGGATGGTCCGCTCGTGCCACTGGTCTCTGGGATTGATACGGGCGATCCAGTACAGCGTGTCGATAAAAATACGGGTCATTTCTTCGGTGAGCCATAGAGGTAATGATCGTGTTGCTCGGCACCGTCTGACGGAATTTTTTCCCAAGCTTCGGCCGGCACCCGTCGTGCCTGGGTATCAATCTTGTCCCAGAGTGTCGGGCGAGATTGGGTCTTGTGGATGAGAGCTTGGACAAACTCGACGACCTCGTGTTGCTGCTTAGCAGGAAGCTGCTTCAAACCCTCAATGACCTGTTGTTCAAGGTCTGCCGCCATGATGAACCTCCCAGAGTGAGCGCACTGTCTACATGTGTGCATAGCGTCTTCTTTTCTCGGAAGAAAGAGTCAGTGCCCCATGACTCGGGCCGGGTCTGTGCGTTCGGACATGACTCAAGATGGTGTGAGAGTGCTCCGACGAATTTTGGACTTGGAAATCGTAGGCGTTCGTATGACAACCGTGGCGGCATGATCCGAGGCGATTCGTGCGACCGCTTCTTTCAGGAAGCGAGGCAGGCGGAGGGGGTAGGTTGCGACATTTTTCATTGCTGGAGACTCCGTATTGCTTCTTCTGGTTTTAAGACCGCGCCTCAGAACCGCAGGTCATGCAGTATTGTGTATGATACCAGCCTTCGGGGCGTAGCTCCCCTGGCGTTGCCGACCCCGGCTTGACCCGGCTTGACCCCGGCCGAGTTTCTGAAACACTCGCCCTGCATGGCTCCCCCACTGATCGAACTGCGCCGCTTGACCAAGGTCTACCAGGAGGGCGAACGCTCCCACACGGTCTTGCAGGAGGTCAACCTGACGATTCAGGCTGGCGAGTTCGTCGTGCTGCTGGGCCGCAGCGGTTCGGGCAAGTCAACCCTGCTGAATCTGATCAGCGGGATCGACATGCCGACCTCGGGCGAGGTGGTGGTCTACCCCGGCTTGGACGAGCCCGGTCCGCTGTCTCTGGCCCGGCTCAGCGAGCAGCAACGCACCCTCTTCCGCCGCCGGCACGTCGGCTTTGTCTTTCAGTTCTTCAATCTGCTGCCGACCCTCAGCATTCAGGAGAATATCCTGCTGCCCCTGGAACTGAACGGCTGGGATGCGGCGCGGGCCGAGCAGGCCAGCCTGGCCATGCTCGACCGGGTCGGTCTGGCCGACCGGGCCGACGACTTTACTGACCGCCTGTCCGGGGGCGAGCAGCAGCGGGTGGCGATTGCCCGCGCCCTGGTGCATGAGCCGCTCCTGATTCTGGCCGATGAGCCGACCGGCAATCTGGATAGTGAGACCGGCCGCACGGTGCTCGAACTGCTCGACCGTCTGACCCGCCAGGCCGGCAAGACCCTGCTGATGGTGACCCATAGCCAGGAGGTCATCGGCATGGCCGACCGCATTTTCAGCATCCAGGACGGACATCTGCTGGAACGGCCGACCGGGGAATCGCCATGAGCCGGGTGCTGTGGCGGGCCAGCCTGCGCTATCTGCTCCGCCATCCGTGGCAGATGGGCCTGTCTTTTGTTGGGGTGGCCCTGGGGGTGGCGGTGGTGGTGGCCATTGATCTGGCTAACGCCAGTGCCCAGCGCGCCTTTTTGCTGTCAACCGACAGTGTGGTGGGGCGGGCGACGCATCAGATTGTCGGGGGCTCGCGGGGGATTCCCGAGGATATCTTCCGCGCCGTGCGGATTGAGGCCGGGGTCCGGCTGGCGGCTCCGGTTGTCGAGGGCGATGTGGCCGCACCCGACTATCCGGGCCGGACCTTTCGGATGCTGGGTGTTGACCCGTTTGCCGAGGCGCCGTTTCGGCCCTATCTGGCCGGGCTGAACAGCCGGGGACAGACCGCGCTGGTGTCGTTTTTGACCCGGCCGGCCACCGCCATCATGTCCTACGGGACGGGCCGTGAGCTGGGTCTGGGGCTGGCCGGGGACTCAGCTACACAAGGGCAGGCTGACCAGCTCACCGTTCGGGCCGGCGGCGTCCGCCAGCGGCTCAGCATTATCGCTCTGTTGGAGCCGGCCGATGCGCTGAGCCGCCGGGCGTTGGACAGCCTGCTGGTGACCGATATTGCGACCGCTCAGGAACTGCTGGGCCTGACCGGGCGTTTGAGCCGGATTGATCTGATTATGCCGGCCGGGGAGGCGGGTCGGGACGAGCTGGCAAAAATCAGGGCGGTGCTGCCGCCCGGCGCCGAAATCCGCAGCGCGGCCGCCCGTTCGCAGTCGGTGGCCCAGATGACCCGCGCCTTCAGCCTGAACCTGAGCGCGCTGAGTTTATTGGCCCTGATTGTCGGCATGTTTTTGATCTATAACACGATGACCTTTTCGGTCGTCCAGCGTCGCGGCTTGATCGGCGCTCTGCGGGTTGTCGGCGTCACCCGCCGGGAGATTTTCAGCCTGATTGTGGCCGAAGCCGCGCTGCTGGGTCTGCTGGGTACGGCCGCCGGACTCCTGCTGGGGGTCGCCCTGGCCCAGGGCCTGGTCCGGCTGGTGACCCAGACGATCACCGATCTGTACTTTGTCGTCAGCGTGCGTGAGCTGACGATCAGCGGGCTGGGGCTGCTCAAGGGGCTGGGGCTGGGACTCGGGGCCAGCCTGGTGGCCGCCCTGGCTCCGGCGCTGGAGGCCACGGCCACCCAGCCGCGGGCGGTGCTGAACCGCTCGACGCTCGAAGCCCGGTCGCAACGGGTTGTGCCCTGGGCGGCTGTGGCTGGCGTGTGCCTGGCGCTGGTCGGGGCGGGCCTGCTGCTGCTGCCCAGCCGCGATCTGATCCTGAGCTTTGGCGGCCTGTTCACCATCTTCCTGGGCTGTGTGCTGGTCACGCCGGTGGCCGTGGTCGGCCTGCTGCGGGCGGTTCAGCTGCTGGTCGGGACACGGGCGGACATTGTCGGACGCCTGTGCATTCGCAGCGTGCTGGCCTCGCTGAGCCGGACTGCGGTGGCGATTGCGGCCCTCATGGTCGCCGTGTCGGTGACGGTCGGGGTGGGCATCATGATTGAGAGTTTTCGGCAAACCGTGGCCTATTGGCTGGAGAACGCTCTCCAGGCCGATATCTATGTTGCTCCTCCCAGCCTGGTGTCGCGCTGGAATGAGGGCACGCTGGACCCGGCTGTTGTCGCCCGTCTGTCAGCCGCCCCGGGGGTGGAAGCGGTGAGTACCTACCGGCGGGTGTCGGTCGAATCGCCAAGCGGCCGGGTCCAGCTGGTTGCCCTGCAGCTCGATGTCGGCAGGTATTCTTCCTACCGTTTTGTTGAAGGCCGGCCGGAGGCGGTGTGGCCGGCCTTTGAGACCGAACGCACGGTCATTGTGTCAGAGCCCTACGCCTACCATCACCGGCTGCGGGTGGGCGGTGCGGTCCGTCTGCGGACCGACCGGGGCGTGCACGATTTTCGGGTCGCCGGGATTTTTGCCGATTACGGCTCGGACCGGGGGCTGGTGATGATGAGCCGTCGGACCTATGAGCAGTTCTGGCACGACCGGGGCGTGTCGTCGCTGGGGCTGTGGCTGAGCCCTGACCGGGATGGGGCGGCAATGGTGGCCTCGCTGCGGCGTCTGGTCGGCTCGGTGCAGGAGGTCGAGATACGCTCGAACCGGTCCCTGCGCCAAGCCTCGCTGGAGATTTTTGATCGCACCTTCACCATTACCTCGGTGCTTCACCTGCTGACCACGGCGGTGGCGTTTATCGGGGTCCTGAGCGCGCTGATGGCCCTGCAGCTGGAGCGCGAACGCGAACTCGGCGTGCTGCGGGCGACCGGCTTTACACCGCGTCAGGTCTGGGGTCTGGTCACCGCCCAGACCGGCCTGATGGGTCTGCTGGCCGGCCTGCTGGCCCTGCCGGTCGGCCTGATGCTGGCCTCGGTGCTGGTGTTTGTGATTAACCGGCGCTCGTTTGGCTGGACCCTGGAGCTGGAGATTATCCCCGGTCTGCTCGTCCAGGCTGTGCTGCTGGCCGTGCTGGCCGCGCTGTTGGCCGGGATGTATCCGGCCTTCAGGATGTCCCGGACCTCACCGGCGCTGGCCCTGCGCGAGGAGTAGGGCCAGGAGTAGAGGAGGACAGGCTATGGGCAAACGCAGGCTGCATAGGCTGGTGTTCTTTGTTGAGAACCTGGGAGCCGGAGTCTGGATCGGAGCCTTGGTCGGCTTTGGTTTTGCGGTGGCCGGGAGTGTGTTCCAGGAGGCGCCCAGCATCAACGTGGCCGGGAATATCAACGCCGTCATTCTGGCCAAGCTCAACCGCCTGGAGGGCGTGGCTGCGGCCTGTATGGGCTTCGGCGCGGTGTACTTTGTGCTGCACCCGGCCGAGCGAACCCGGCTGCGGCTGGCCAAGGCTGCCCTCTGGCTGCTGATGCTGACCGGGCTGTTGATGTACGCCATCCCGATTGCCGACCGGCTGGAGTACCTGCGGACGGTTGAGATCCAGGATTTTGATAATTTCGACCCGGCAAAACAGGTCTTTCGGGATGAATTCGCCCGCCTGCACGCCTGGTATACCCGGCTGGTCACGGTCAATCTGCTGCTCGGGCTGGGTTTTATGTTCTTGTCGGCGTGCGAGAGACGAGACTGAGGCCACCCGCTCAGGAGTCGATGTGCTGAAAGCGCAGGAAGCGTTCGGCCGTCTCCTGGGGTCGCTCAATCATGGGAACATGGCCGGTGTGGGGCATGACCACGGCTTGGGCGTTCGGCATCAGCGCCGCCAGTATTGCCGCCCCCGAAACGTGTACAATGCGGTCTTGCTCTCCCCACACGATCAGGGCCGGGACTGGATGAGCTTGTAAGAGCGGTTCTAAGGAGAGCGGGGTTTCGGTCAGATCTCGGACAACTTTGGCGTTGAAATCGCGTTGACGCATGGCCTGCTCGGCCAGGTAGCGCTTGATCGGGCCGGGGATCCAGGGGCGGACGACGGCAGCAAATTCAAACATCGTGTCGAAGTCCTCAGGCCGGTTGACGATAAGGGGATTCTCGCCCTGGGCCAGGTGTTGGGCGAGTTCGCTGGCTTGGGCCGAGGCCACTCCGCCGGGGGCCAACAACCACAGACTTTGGACCTGGTGTGGATAGCCGGCGGCATAGGCGCCGGCTATCCAGCCGCCCAGTGAATTGCCGCCCAGATGAAACCGGGCCAGACCCAGGGCGCGGGCAAAGGCGTGCAGCCGCTCGACCTGGTCGGCGACCGCATAGCGGGCCTGGGCGTCCCGGCTGCTCTGGCCAAAGCCCGGCAGGTCTGGAGCGATGACGCGGAAATGGGGAGTCAGATAGGCGGCGACGCGCGTCCAGTTGTCCTTGTTGGCGGCAAAGCCGTGCAGCAGCACCAGGGTTTCTCCGCTTCCTCCAGAGAGATACTGAATCCGGTGCCCGGCGGCCTGCACCGTCCGCTCTTCCAGGCCGGCGGCTGTCCGGTCGGCCCGCACAGCCAGGGATAGGACACAGCCGGGAAACAGGTACAAGACCGCCAGGCCCGCCACAAAAAGACCCGGCAGGCCGCCCAGAAAGATTGTGATCCAGCGCTTTTTCATCAGCCAGGCGTCAGGCTTCGAGCAGCGCCGCCAAGCGTGACTCAGCGCCCGAAGAGAACGGATTGATGAATGCGACGCCGTTCAGGCGTCGGCCGTCCTGCATGTCTTCGCTGAGGATGGCGGAGCACCCGTTCCGGCGTGCTGTGGCCCACAGCACGGCGTCCCAGAAGGACAGCCGATGCTCGTTGACCGCTTCCAGAGCGTCGATGAGAGCCGTATCGTCGGCGGCGATGACGGGAAACACCTCAAGCCAGTCGTGCACGAAGGCGCTGGCGTGGGAAGGCGTGAGCAGCTTCTTGCGTGTCGTTGCCTGGAAAAATTCGGCCAGCGCCTGGACTGTCAGCACGCAGTCGCGCCGGGCTGCCCGTCCGATGAGATCCTTGGCCCGTTGGTGGCGTTCGTCGGCGTCACGGTCGATTGCGTAGACCAGGATAGTGGTGTCGAGCGAGAAGCGCCCCTTAACGGTCATACAGTTCTTCCCGTTCGACCCGCAGGCCACCGAGTGAAGCACCCTCGTCCAGCCGTGCCATCATCCGCCCATAGGCAGCCGCCCACTCAGGGTCGGCCGTCTTGTCGGCGGTGTGGGGGACCAGTTTGGCGATGGGACGTCCACGCCGGGTGATCACGAAACCCTTTCCCCGCTCGACTTCCTTTACCAGCCTGGAGAATTCCTGGTTGGCCGTCATCAAAGAAACCGTACGCATGCTGATCCCTCAATTTCTACTATGTACTATGTAGAGGGTGTGAGTGGTCTCGTCAAGGAACGGAGCCGGAACGGTAGTGTCTCAGTTTGCAAATGCTTGCCTGTCTCATCCCCGGCGGCCCGCTCCGAGGGCGGGCACCACGGCGGGCACCTCCCCCTCAATCCCCCTTTGTCACGTGTGATGCGTATTGCGTGACCCAGCGGCCCAGCAGGTACCCACCCCGGCAGGTTCCCACCCCCCCTCACAGGCTTGATTCCTCAGCGTTCCCCCTCACCCCAGCCCTCTCCCTCCAGGGGAGAGGGAGCAAGACGGCCGCCCCAGCTCCCCCCCTCTCAGGAGTCAGCTTCCCGCCCTCCCGGGCGGGGTGCCGCGTGAGCGGCGGGGTGGGTGCTCTCCGCTGGGTCCTGGGATTATGCATCACACGTCCCCCGGGGGGTAGTCATGAGGGAGAGGTTCCAGTATTTTTACTATCATTCAATAGAAAATACTCGTATTTCCACTAGTCTATGAGAGGTAATCCTCGTATTTCTGCTGAACCCCCCTCGACAAGACGAAAGGCAGGTTAAAAATGCTTTCCGCTTTCCGCTCCCCGCACGGAGGGCTGGCGATGAGTCCGCGCTTGTGTGCCACCCTCATCGCCCTGCTCGGCAGCTTCAGCCTGGTACCTGCGGCCTGGGCCGCGCCCACCTTTGGCGGTGCCAGCATTGACCCCGTCGTCTTCTACACGTCCCCTGGGACCGGGACGGGTTGCACGGCGCAGCCCGCCAACTCCGTCACCCTGCCCACCGCCACCGGCACGGGGACCATCACCTACGCCATCGCCAGTCTGCCCACCGGCGTCTCCCTCTCCGGCAACACCCTGACCGGCGCTCCCGCGACGATCTCCGCCCAGGCCGCCACGACCTACACCTATACCGCCACCGACGCCGGCGACAGCCAGACGGCCTCCCTCACCTTCACCCTTGAAGTGGTGAGCGAACGGGCGATATTGCAGGCCCTCTTCAACAACACCGATGGCCCCAACTGGACGACCAAAACCGGCGGCTGGGCCAATCCCATCACCGCCACCTGTCTGAACGCCTTGCACGGCGTCGAGGTCGGGGACACCCAGAATGCGCTCAAGTTCGAGGGGCGGGTGATCAACATACGCCTCACTGGCAACAACCTGAGCGGGTCGATTCCCCCCGAGATCGGCAACCTGAGCCAGCTGGTCCACCTCGAACTCGACGGCAACAACCTGAGCGGGTCGATTCTCCCCGAGATCGGCAACCTGAGCCTGCTGGCCCACCTCTGGCTCGACGGCAACGACCTGAGCGGGTCGATTCCCCCCGAGATCGGCAACCTGACCAAGCTGCAAATCCTCAAGCTCGACGGCAACGAGCTGAGCGGGTCGATTCCCCCCGAGATCGGCAGCCTGACCAAGCTGCTAGGCTCAGGACTCATAACCAGAAGAGCACGGTAGCGGCCAGGCAGATCGCACTGAAGAAGGTATGGGCGCAACGGTCATAGCGAGTGGCAATGCGGCGCCAGTCCTTGAGGCGGCCAAACATGCGTTCGATAAGGTTGCGTTGCTTGTACAGTTCCGGGTCGTAGGCAATCGGTTTCTTGCGGTGGACGCGCCCAGGGATGCAGGGGCTGATGCCCCGTTGCAGCAGGGCGGCCCGGAACCGGTCACTGTCGTAGCCCTTATCCGCCAAGAGGGTCTCCGCCGCGGGCAGCGTCGGCAGCAGGCGCTCGGCTCCCCGAATGTCGCTGACTTGGCCCGCCGTGAGCAGGAACGTCACCGGCCGCCCCGCTCCATCGCAGACGGCGTGGAGCTTGGAGGTGAGGCCGCCGCGGGTCCGCCCGATAGCCCGAGGAAGTGCCCTTTTTTTTGCAGGCTGGCTGCCGTGCGATGGGCGGTGAGATGCGTGGTGTCAATCATGACGAGGCCACTCTCGTCGCGTTCGGCGGCCAGCGCCGTGAACAGGCGGGCGAACACGCCCGCCTTGCTCCAGCGCACGAAGCGGTTATAGAGCGTCTTGTATGGGCCATAGCAAGCCGGCGCATCGCGCCACATCAAGCCGTTGCGCAGCACATGCAGAATCCCGGAGATCACGCGCCGGTCATCGACCCGCGGGACGCCCCGGGGCTTGTTGGGCAAAAGCGGTTGTAAGCGGGCAAATTGGGCCTCGGTGAGCCACAGATGAGAACCGGCCATGACCGCACTCCTATGTAGAGAGAGACTGGAAATCCCACACTCATCGCCATACACTACCAACAGACTTATTTATAGGTCCTGAGCCTAGCCCTCTATCTTGGCAGCAACGAGTTGAGCGGGTCGATTCCCCCCGAGATCGGCAACCTGACCGATCTGACCGACCTCCGGCTCAACGACAACAAGCTGACCGGGTCGATTCCCCCCGGGATCGGCAGCCTGAGCCAGCTGGGCATCCTCCATCTTCACAGCAACGAGCTGAGCGGGTCGATTCCCCCCGGGATCGGCAGCCTGAGCCAGATGTCATTCCTCTATCTTTACGACAACCAACTCAGCGGGCAGATTCCCCCCGGGATCGGCAGCCTGACCGAGCTGCGACACCTCGTTCTCAGAAACAACCAACTCAGCGGCTCCATTCCCGCCGGGATCGGCAACCTGACCAACCTGACCGTCCTCTTGCTCGACGGCAACAACCTGAGCGGGTCGATTCCCACCGGGATCGGCAGCCTGACCAAGCTGACCCTCCTCTTTCTCCACCGTAACCAACTGACCGGGCCGATTCCCCCCGAGATCGGCAGCCTGTCCAGCCTGCAACAACTCGTTCTCTTCAACAACCAACTCAGTGGGTCGATTCCCCCCGAGATCGGCAGCCTGTCCAGCCTGCTCTACCTCTATCTCCACGACAACCAGCTCAGCGGGGAGATTCCCTCTCAGATCGGCGGCCTGACCCGCCTGACCCGCCTCACCCTGCACAGAAACGCCGGTCTGTACAACTATCCCGGCGGCCTGGCCACCAAGAGCGACCTGCACCTGCTCGTCCCCGGTACTGGCACGGCGCAGTGTCTGCCCACCATGATGGGCGGCACCGACTGCACCATTCCGACCAAGGTGGATCAACTGCGCCTGCGCTTCAGCTACGACCGGATCGAGGCCTCCTGGAAGCCGCATCCGGCCGGCTCCACCCCGAGCGGCTATGCGCTGGAATATAGCCCCGACGCCTCCACCTGGACCTCCGTGACGCTCAGCCCCGCCACGGCCACCACGGCCACCATCTCCGATTTGACCCCCGGCCAGACCTACAATGTGCGGGTGCGGACGACTGGCACCCCCACCACCCCTTGGTTGTGGTCCGAAGTCCGCCTGCCCCTTCTCAGTGATTACCCCGACACGGTGTCGCTGACGGCCAGCACGCGGCGGCCGGCGGAGGGCGCCACGGTGCGGGTGACGGCGACCTTGAGTACGCCTGCGGCGGCCGGCGGCGTGACGGTGGAGTTCCAGGCCTACCCCACGGGCGCCATAGGCGACCACCCGGCGTATCATGGGGTAAACAGTGGCGACTACGTACTGTTGGACGCAGGAGCAGGAGCATGTGGCGACGGACGACAACAACATAGATTTAACCACGCATCAGGTGGCGTCACCGAGGAGATCGAGATCCCCGAGGGCGCGCGGCAGGCCACAACGACGCTGTGCGTGTGGGACGACGCCGAGCCTGAGGGCAACGAGACGTTCGCGGTCACGGTCAGCGGTTCCTGGCCGCTGACCGACTACCCGGAGCTCGTATTCACCATCCCGGCCAACGACGGCGGCACGCCTAGCCCGCCTACCGGCGGTCCCACCGGCGGCGGTCCCACCGGCGGTGGCGGCGGCGGCACCCGCACCCCGCCCGACCAGCATGGCGACACCCCGGACGAGGCCACCGGCCTCAACCCCCGCGGGTATGCCACCGGCAGCATCTCCCGCACGATTGCCGCCCGCCTCCAGAGCCGCACCGACATCGACTATTTTACCCTTGACCTGCCCTACGCCGGCGTGCTGATCGCCCACACCACCGGGGGCGACACCACCGGCCGCCTGTACCAAGCCCAAGCTGAGGGTACGCCCGTCCTCATTGCCACCGATACCGACAGTGGCAGCGGCGCCAACTTCCGGCTCGGCGTGGCCGTTGAACCCGGCACCTACTACCTGGCCGTGTCGGCCGGGGCCAGCTTCGGGGACTACCGGCTGCTGGTGGACTACACCCCGGCCTTTGTCGAGAATCCCGCCCCCAATGCGCCCCAGAGCGGCCTCGGCGTGCTGTCCGGCTGGGTGTGCGACGCCGACACGGTCGAGATCGAACTGGTCCCGGAAAGCGGCGAGACCCAGATGTGGGTGCCGGCCACGGGCACGAGTCGGGCCGACACCGCCGGGGTGTGTGGCGCGGACACCACCGACACCGGCTACGGCCTGCTCTACAACTGGAACCTGCTCGGCGACGGCGCCCACACCGTACGGGTCCGTATCAACGAGGTGGTGTTGGCCGAGCGGGCCATCACCGTCACCACCCTCGGCGCTCACCCCGAGCAGGAGTACCGCCGGGGGCTGTGGGCCACCTCGGAACTCCCCGACTTCCCGGACGCGGGTCAGACGACCACGCTGCGCTGGGAGGAAGCCTTGCAGAACTTCGTCATCGCCAGCGGGGAGGGCAGCGACGGCGGCGAACAACTGACGCCCGAGCAGGCGCGGTTGGAGAATCCCGCGCCGGGCTCGTTCCAGAGCGGCCTGGGCGTCATCTCCGGCTGGGTGTGCGAGGCCGAGACGGTCGAGGTCGTGTTTGAGCTGGAGGGCACGGACGCCCCCCTGACCTTCGAGGCCGGCGCGGGCACCGAGCGGGCCGACACGGCCGACCAATGCGGCGACGCCGACAATGGCTTTGGCTTGCTGTTCAACTGGAACCTGCTGGGCGACGGCACCCATACCGTGCGGGCTTTGGCCGACGGCGAGGAGTTCGCCCACAGCACCGTAACGGTGACGACGCTGGGCGAGGAGATCGCGCGCGGCTTGCGCCAGACGCACGAGATTGCGGACTTCCCGGCGGCGGGCCAGACCACGACCGTGGAGTGGCGGGAGGCGCAGCAGAATTTCGTGATTACGGCGGTAGAGTAGCGGCCGGCCCGGCCGCGCCCCGCCCCCTGCGGCGCGGGACTGCTCCCTCGGGGGGGAGGGTGGTGTCTCACTCTGCCATGCTCTTTTCGAGGCGGGCGCCGTGGCGCCCGCCCTCGGAGCGGGCCGCCGGGGATGAGACAGGCAAGCATTTTCAGACTGAGACACTACCGCCGGGACAGCTCCGCAATAGCGGGGACGGTCCGAATCTGGTACAGCATGGGGCCATGCAGGTGATCGGACATCGGGGGGCGGCGGCTTTGGCGCCTGAAAATACCTGGGCCAGCTTTGACCTGGCGGTGTCTCTGGGGGTGGACGCGATTGAAACCGATGTGCGGGCGACCAGCGACGGAGAATTGATCCTGCTGCACGATGAACGGCTGGCCCGGACTACCAACGGTCAGGGCTTCGCGCGCGAGACGCCGTGGGCGACGATCAAGGAGCTGGATGCCGGAGGATGGTTTGGCGCCGAGTTTCGGGGCGCCCGGGTGCCGCTGTTCGGCGAGACTCTGCTTCGCTACGGCGGGCGGATTCCGCTGATCATCGAGGTCAAGCAACTCGACCTTGAGGTCCGTGTCCTGGATTTGGTCCGGGAATATGGCCTGCTGCACGCAGTCGCTTTTACCTCGTTCTATTTCCCGGTCGTGCAGAATCTCAAGACGCTGGCGCCGGAGGCCAAGGTAGGATTTCTGGCCTCTGACGTGCACGAGCAGACAGTCGAGCGGGTCATTACGGCCGGGCTCGACCAGTTCTGTCCTCCGGCCAAGGCCATCTCGCCCGACCGGGTCCGTGCCTGGCAAGCCCTGGGCCTGGACATCCGGGCCTGGGGGGTAGGCGACCCCGAGCTGATGCGGGTCGCAATGGCGGCCGGGGTGGACGGGATGACCGTCGATTTTCCCCACCTGCTGCTGGAAGCCCTGGGCCGGCGTCCCCCTCGGGGGGACTGAGACGAATCGGGTGGCAGAGACCCTGCCGGTGACTATGAGGGCGAGGCGGCGAGCTGTTTCAGCTTGCTCTCGATGCTCTGCACCAGGTTTTCATACGACGATTTGTTGATGATCCGGTTGAACTGAGTCCGATAGTTGCGGACCATGCTGACGTTCTCGATCACCACATCGTAGATCAACCAGCGGCCTTCGACCAGGTGCAAACGGTAGCTCAGCGAGAAGGTTTGGTTCAGCGAAGGGGCCAGAATCCGGGAATCAACCTCGGCATAGCTGCCGTCAATATGCTCGCGGTCAAAGAAAAATTCGGTATCCTCGCGGTAACGGTCTAAAGTGCTGCTATATGTTTTTTCTATTAAGTCTGTAAAAAGTCTGATGAATTCCTGTCGCTGCTCCTCTGTCCGATCTCGCCAGTGGACCCCCAGAGTGCGTTTGGCGATTTCCCGAGAGTCAAACTGGGGGAGGGCAACCTCGCGGACTTTCTGGATGCGGACCTGGCTCTGATCCGGGTCGTGATAGGCCGGATCCTGGAGGATGGCGATGATCTTGTGCATCGTCGTCTGGATGACCGTGAGGGGCGAGTCTGTGGCTGAGACCAAGCCGGGAAAGGCCAGGCACAGCAGTCCAATGCCGATACTCTTGACCAGTGTTCTCTGCAAGGTATTCACCCCAACCCCCTCATTCCCCGCCTCTCCTATTCCTTGACGGCGTTGGCTCGCCGCTGTAAGTAGCCGTCCTGAACCGCCCCGTACAGGTCAACCGAGACCAGCTCAACCTGTTCAAAGAGTTCCAGGTTGAGTGAGCGGGTGTTGACGGCATTGCCGACCGTCTGGCCGCCCTGAATGGCAAGTACGTCCAGGGCTGCCAGCAGATAGTTCATCGGATTCATCGCGCTGTCAACGGCAAAACCAAAGGTGTCGCGAACCGTTGAGGGACCGTAGAAGGGCAGCACCAGATACGGGCCGGCCGAAATGCCGTAGTGGCCCAGGGTCTGGCCGAAGTCTTCGTCGCTCGGTCGCCAGCCGAACAGACTGTCGGCGACATCAAAAAAGCCGATCCCGCCCAGGATGGTATTGACGGCAAAGCGGCCGATTTCGCGTCCGGCCCCGTCAATTTTTCCCTGGAGTACGCTGTTCACAACGCGGGGCAGCACCCCCAGATTTTTGAAGAACCGGTCAACGCCGTGCTGGCCCGGCTCCGGAACCACTTCGGCGTAGCCGGTCGCCACCGGTCGCAAGAGATATTCATCGAGCTTGAGGTTGAAGCTGAACATGGGCTGGTTGAACGACTCCCACGGGTCATACGGCGTGCGCAGGTCTGCCCCTTCGGCTTCATAGGGGTCTTGGGCAGGATTCTGAGCCTGAACAGGACTTGTGCTCAAGAAACCGATCAGGAGCGCGGCGGTGATGAATACAACAGACACTCTGTCCCTCCTGCGTGTGGTGCTAATCAGCGTAGTACGGTGCATGGCTTCCCTAATCGAGACCGAGATTGAACGGATCGTCTGTCGCAGCGCCGTCGGTCTGCTCGGCCGCGTTGAGGTTGCCGAACAAGACCTGACCGACGGTGTCGAGGATGTCGGTGGCAGACTCGGTGTGCCGAATCCGACCGCCGGGACTGAGGGTTTCGTCTGCCGGCCCAATCTCAATGTCGATGAAGCGTTCGCCTATCAGGCCGGCCGTTTTAATTGCCGCCCGGCTGTCCTGGGGCAGCTGGATATCGGGCTGAATGCTCAGCGTTGCCCGGGCCTGTGTCAGCGTGTCGGTCAGGGCCACAGACTCAACCCGCCCGATTTCCACCCCGGCCACCTCGACCCGGGCGCCGCTCTGCAAGCCGCCGGCGTCGGAGAACTCGGCCGTGAGCCGGTAGTGCTGGGTGCCGGCAAAGCTGATCTGACCGAACTGCAGGGACAGATAGACCAGACCGCCCAGCACCAGCACGACCAGCCAACCGACCACGAGTTCTGAGTCAAGTTTCATCCTAATGCGCCTCAATCGGCCCCTGGGTCTGGCCGGTGATAAACTGTTGGACAACGGGGTCGGTCGAGGCTTGCAGCTCTTCGGGAGTGCCGGCCGCCACAACAGAACCCTGATGCAGCATAGCGATATGTGTGGCCAGTGAAAAGACCTCCGGGATTTCATGGCTGACCACGACCGCAGTAAAGTTGAGCAGGCCGTGCAAGTCAAGGATGAGCTGGTGGATCGTGTTGACCCGAATGGGGTCGAGGCCGGTGGTCGGCTCGTCGAACAGCATGATTTCGGGGTCGGTCGCCAGCGCCCGGGCCAGCGCCGCCCGCTTGAGCATGCCGCCCGACAGCTCGGACGGAAATTTGGCATCCACGCCCGACAGGCCGACCTGGGCCAGGCGCTGATGCACTTTGTCGCTGATGGCTGCTTCTGACAGGCGGGTTTTTTCACGCAGCGGAAACGCGACATTGTCGTACACCGACAACGAGTCAAACAGAGCGCCGCCCTGGAACAGCATGCTGAAACGATCCCGCATCCGGTTGAGTGCCCGGCCGCGCAGGGCGCTGACCTCGACATCGTCAACCCACACCTGTCCGCGATCCGGTCGCAGCAGGCCGATAATGTGCTTGAGCAGGCAGCTTTTGCCCGTCCCGCTGCTGCCCACGACAACATAGATCGTCCCGGTCGGGATCTCCAGATTGATCCCCCGCAACACGTGCTGGGAACCGAAGGATTTGTGCAGGTCGTGAATCCGAATCATAGGTCTCCGCTCAGAACAGCAGTGAGCCGAGGAGATAGTCCCAGACCAGGATGAGCACCGAGCACATCACCACGGCCTGGGTCGTGGCCAGGCTCACCCCCTCCGCCCCGCGGGCGGCATAAAAGCCTTTGAAACAACACACCCAGGCCACAATAGCCCCGAATGAGAACGATTTATATATGCCGGTCCACACGTCGTGCGAGGTCACGGCGCTGGCCATCTGCGAGAAATAGCTGCCCACGCTGACCCCCAGCAGCTGAACGCCGACCACATAGCCGCCGTAGATGCCGACCACGGTGAAAACGCTGCTCAGGATGGGAAAGGCGATCAGCGAGGCCAGCAGAATGGGCACGACCAGGTATTGGATGGGGTGAATGGCCATCACCTCCAGGGCGTCGATCTGCTCGGTAATACGCATGATGCCCAGCTCGGCGGTCAGGGCCGAGCCGGCGCGGGCGGTAATCATCAGCGACGACAGAACCGGACCCAGCTCAAGAATGAGCGCCAGGCCGACCATCGGGCCGAGCGCCGCCTCGCCGCCAAAGCGACGCAGCGCGATATAGCCCTGCAGGGCGATGACCATGCCGGTGAAGGCGCCGGTGAAGATAATCAGCACCAGCGAGCGGGCGCCGATGAAGTACAGACGCCGCAGCAGCGGCGTGAGGCGCAGCGGGGGGACGAACACGAGACCCAGGGCGGAGCCCAGGAAGAGGCCCATGCGGCCCATTTCGCGCAGCGTTTCAAGCGACCGACGCCCGCAGGCACGCACGACGGGGGTGAACATCCAGGCTCCTTTCTGCCGCGACTGCCCCGCACTCGGCCGGAGAGCGATCTGTCCGGACGGCAGACCGCACACAGCGGCGAAACCCCTAGCATACCCCCCCCTTTTCCTCAAGAGAGTGAACGGCCCGGGATCGCTGGCCGGGGAGTTGAATATCTTGTCAAAGCGCGCTAACAGGACAGCTGATCCTGTCCGGTCGTGCGCCGGACGACGAGGAGGGAACGCCATGGCCGAGACAGCCGAAGCGGTGAGACCGGCTCAAGAAGAGCCCCCATTGCGGATCATCAACCCGCAGGAGGCGGACGGGACAAAATGGGCGCAGCTGCGTACCACCTTGAGTCGCCACCAGGGAGACAAGCTGCTGCTCATCCTGACCGGCTACCCCGACCCCGACAATATCGCCTCAGGTCTGGCCCACCAGTTTTTGGCCGGCGAATTTGAAATCGAGACCACCCTGTTGTGTTTTCACGAGGTCAGCCACCAGGAAAACCGGGCGCTGGTCAAACGCCTGGAGATCAACCTCGTGCTGTATGACGAGACCTTCGATCTGGAACCCTACGATGTGTACGCCTTTGTCGATACCCAAAAGACGGACACGCCGATCTCGGATCGGCTGGAGGGCAAAACCTTTGTGTCCTTTGTGGACCATCATAAGCGGCTCGGGGAGGTTGCGGCCGAGTTTGTCGATATCCGCGAGGATGTCGGCTCGACCTGTGCCATCTATGCCGAATACCTGCGGACCCAATATCCCCACGGCCTCAACCCGGGCGAAACCGATCAGGTCCGTCTGGCCACGGCGCTGATGCACGGGATCCGCTCCGATACCATGGCCCTGCTTGAGGCAACACGCCTGGAGTTTGAAGCCGCCGCCTATCTGTGGCCGTGTGTCGATCAGGCTCTGCTCAAAAAGATTGCCGATCAGTCCTTGACCCCGGTGGTGATGGATATGATCCAGAAGGCACTGGAGAACAAGCAGGTTTTTGACAGCCTGCTGCTGACCGACGTGGGCTTTGTCCGCTCCGAATACCGCGACGGCATCCCGCAGGTGGCCGAGTTTTTGTTGCGGCGCGAGGGCACCGACACGGTCCTGGTCTTTGGCATTGTTGACGGCAAAACCGTGGACGGCTCGCTGCGGACCCGCAGCGATACGATCTCCCCGGATATGTTTCTCAAGAAAGCCTTTGGCGCGGACGAGTACAAAAAGAGCTACTACGGCGGGGGCAATATCAAGAATAAGGGCGGCTTTCAGATCCCCCTCGGCTTTCTGGCCCAAACGGCCGACCGGGACGCTTTGTACACTATGGCCTGTGGGGTGATCCACGAGCGCTTCGTGGAGGCGATCGGCCGCAAAGAGTAGGGCCGGCGGTCCTGCTTCACACATCCGAACACAAGGAGAGGGATATGGCAGAACACGAGAGCGGCGAACTCATCTATGATATTCCGGCCGCAGTCAAGGGCCAGGCTGCCATCGACCCGGACACCTACGAGCAGATGTATCAACGCTCGATACAAGACCCGGAGGGGTTCTGGGCCGAGCAGGCCGACAGCTTTGTCAGCTGGTTCAAGAAATGGGACCGCGTCCTGGAGTGGGATTTTCATGCGGCCCAGACCAAGTGGTTTCTGGGCGGCAAGCTGAACGTCTCCTACAACTGTCTTGATCGGCACGTCGAAGCCGGGGCCGGCCAACAAACGGCCCTGATCTGGCAGGGGAATGACGCCTCGGAATCGCGCCAGCTGAGCTATGCCGAGCTGCTCGGCCAGGTGTGCCGCTTCGCCAACGCCCTGAAAGCCCTGGGGGTCACCAGGGGCGACCGCGTCTGCATCTATATGCAGATGATTCCCGAGCTGGCCGTCGCCATGCTGGCCTGTACCCGTATTGGTGCCGTGCATTCCATCGTGTTTGGCGCCTTCTCGCCGGATTCCCTGCGGGATCGGATCCAGGACTCGAGCTGTAAGGTCCTGATCACCCAGGACACCGGCCTGCGCGGGGCCAAAAACGATATCCCGATGAAGGCCAACGCCGACGCTGCGGTGGCCGACTGTCCCTCGATTGAAAACGTCGTGGTCGTGCAACGGACCGGCCAGGCGGTGGCCATGCAGACCGGGCGCGACGTGTGGTGGCACGAACTGATTGCCGAGCAGTCCGAGGACTGCCCGCCCGAACACATGGACGCCGAGGAGCCGCTGTTCATCCTGTATACCTCCGGTTCGACCGGCAAACCCAAGGGCGTGCTGCACACCACCGGGGGCTATCTGGTCTACGCCTCGATCACGCATAAGTATGTGTTTGATTATCGCCCCGGCGACACCTACTGGTGTACCGCGGATATCGGCTGGGTCACCGGTCACAGCTATATCGTCTACGGGCCGCTCAGCAACCGGGCCACGACGATGATGTTTGAGGGGGTGCCCAACTATCCGGACTTTGGCCGCTTCTGGCAGATCGTGGAGCAGCACAAGGTCAATATCTTCTATACCGCGCCAACCGCCCTGCGGGCGCTGATGAAAGAGGGCGACAGCTGGCCGGCACAATACGACCTGTCCAGTCTGCGTATCCTGGGCACGGTCGGCGAGCCGATCAAAAGCCCGGAGTGGCACTGGTACTACCGGACAATCGGCCAGGAGCGCTGCCCGATTGTCGATACCTGGTGGCAGACCGAAACCGGCGGCATTCTGATTACGCCCCTGCCCGGAGCAACCAGGACCAAGCCCGGCTCGGCCACCCGGCCGTTTTTTGGCGCCCAGCCGTGTCTGGTCGATGAGCAGGGCAATGAGCTTGAGGGCAACGACGTGTCCGGCAACCTGTGCCTCAAGTTTCCCTGGCCGGGCATCATGCGGACCGTGTACGGCGACCACGAGCGTTTTCACCAGACGTATTTCGCCATGTATCCGGGCAAGTATTTCACCGGCGACGGCTGCCGCCGGGACGCCGACGGCTACTACTGGATCACCGGCCGGGTGGACGATGTGATCAACGTCTCCGGCCACCGCCTGGGCACGGCCGAGGTCGAAGGCGCGCTGGGCAAACATCCGGCCGTGGCCGAGGCGGCGGTGGTGGGCATGCCCCACGAGCTGAAAGGCCAGGGTATCTACGCCTTTGTGACGCTCAAGACCGGCCAGCAGGTTTCCCCGGACATGACCAAAGAACTGATTGCCACCGTCCGCCGCGAGATCGGTCCGCACGCCAGCCCGGACAAGCTCCAGTTTGCCGAGGGTTTGCCCAAAACGCGCAGCGGCAAGATCATGCGCCGCATTCTGCGCAAGATCGGCGAGGGGGCGCTCGATCAGCTGGGGGATACCTCGACCCTGGCCGACCCGTCGGTGGTCGATCAGCTGGTGGCGGGCCGACAGTAGGCAGCCCTGGGCGACAGACACATGGCGTTGCATTTCCATAACACCCTGACCGGCAGGGACGAGGAGTTCATCCCCCTGACCGCCGGCAAAGTCGGCATGTATGTGTGCGGGGTAACGGTCTATGACCGCTCGCACGTCGGCCATGCCCGAGCCCTGGTGACCTTTGATGTCATCTACCGCTATCTGCGCTTTCTGGGCTACGAAGTCCGCTTTGTGCGCAACTTTACCGATGTGGATGACAAGATCATCAGCCGGGCCAACGAGCGCGGCATCTCGGCTCAGGAGCTGTCCGAGACCTATATCAGCGAGTTCGGCCAGGACATGCGGGCGCTGGGCTGTTTGCCGCCGAGCGTTGAGCCCCGGGCCACGCAGCATATTCCCGAGATGATCGACCTGATTCGGGACCTGGAGAACAAGGGCCTGGCCTATGCGGTCGGGAGCGATGTGTATTATGCGGTTGAGCGCTTTGCCGCCTACGGCAAGCTGTCGCACCGCCAGCTCGAAGACATGCTGGCCGGCGCCCGGGTCGAGGTCGATACGCGCAAACGCCACGCCCTGGATTTTGCCCTGTGGAAGGCCAGCAAGCCCGGCGAACCCGAGTGGGACAGCCCCTGGGGCAAGGGCCGGCCCGGCTGGCATATTGAGTGCTCGGCCATGAGCAGCCGCTATCTGGGCCAGCCGTTCGATATTCACGGCGGGGGGGCGGATCTCATCTTTCCCCATCATGAGAATGAGATCGCACAGTCCGAAGGCGCAAAAGACTGCCCCTTTGCGCGCTACTGGCTGCACAACGGCATGGTCACCGTTGAGCACGAAAAGATGTCGAAGTCGCTGGGCAACTTCCTGACCATCGGCCAGGTGCTGGAAGCCCGCGCGGCCGAGGTCTTGCGGGTGGTGTTGTTATCGACCCAGTACCGTATGCCGCTTGACTTCTCGGACCAGAAGCTGGACGAGGCTGAAAAGAGCCTGCGCCGGGTGTACCAGACCCTGGCCCGCCTCGACGAGGCGCTCGGCCCGGCTGCCGGGCACGAGCCGGACCATCCGCGTTCTACCGACTCTCCGGTTCTGGGCCGCTTTCAGGACGCCATGGATGACGACTGCAACACGCCTCGGGCGCTGGGCGTGGTGTTTGAGACGGTCCGGGAGGCCAACCGTCGGCTCGACGCCGGGCAGCTCGACAGCCTGCTTCAGCTTCGCCAGGACCTGAACACCATCGGCGGGGTACTGGGGATGTTGCAGGAGGCGCCGGCCGACTTTTTACGGCGGGTCCGGCAAGAAGGGCTGGCCGGCAGCGGCCTGAGCCCGCAGGCGATTGAGCAGCTGATCGCCGACCGGGCTGCAGCCCGCAAAGCCAGAGATTTCAGCACCGCCGACGCGATCCGCGATCAGCTCCAGGCTCAGGGGATTGTGCTCAAGGATTCCCCGACCGGGACGACCTGGACCGTTGAGTCCGGTCCTAGCGGCCGCTCCTGATCAGATAGTTGCGGGAAAAAATCGACGCATTATTGCTGTCGATATCCTCGTTGAAATACCACTCGGTCTGCCACTCCGCAGGTGGGCTGTGGACGGCCGGAGCCTCAAAGGTCGTGGCGTGGGGAGCCTGCATATCGACCATCACCGCCTGGGGCATGAAGGCCCATTCGTCGCTGTAGTTGTAGCGGGCGCCCGCAATCGGGTTGACGGGATAGGCGTCGTGGGGCTTGGTGGTGTAGGCGATGCTGCGCACGAAGACCTTCCACAGCTCGCCCTGCAGGTCGTAGATTTCCTGGATCAGCGGGGCATAGAACTCCTGGTCGACGTACAGTATTCGCTTGGAGTAGGTATAGCGTCCGGCATAGCCGACCGGGATGGCCTCGACGACCCACACCCGCCGTTTCTCCCACGGCACGCAGGGCAGGGCGGCCAGGATGCCCCGATTCTCGTTCTGGGCTGCGCACCAGGCCGACGGGTCGCCGTACTTGTCGCTATGCACGACCGCCAGGATGTCCTTGTCGGCCAGCACCCGGAAGCTCCAGAAGCTGAGCTTGGCATTAAAGCCCCACCACGAGTCCAGATCGACATCCGTCCGCCACAGCGGCGTGCTGCGATCAACGATGCTGACCCGGTGCACGCGGCGCGTCTCGGGGATGTAGGCGTAGGTGTCGTCGAGCGCGTCGGGCGCCTGGTAGCGGAAGGACAGGATGGAGGTGCCCTTGTGGTCGTTGGGCAGAAAGGCGGGACCGATCAGATTGGTGTGGCTGACGTTCCGGGCGTGGGGGATGACCGGTTTGGGGTCGCTGTACAGGCGACCGGTCCACATCAGACGCCGCCACGGATAGGAGAAGGTGCGTTCCAGCTCGCCGCTGGCGCTCACCGTCTGGGTTGTCGAGTCGGTGCCGAAGTTGTCGATGCTGAACGGCGGATGTTCCTGGTTCCACATGATCCGAAAGCCGGCCAAAGGATCGTTGAGGTCAATGGACGGAAAGGGGCAGCCGGCCACATAGTTGAGCAGCTGCCGTCCGTCGTCGGACAGGCTGACCTGGCTGGCGAATTTCTCGGTGGCTTCTTCGTAGGCGGTGGGCCAGGTCACCCGTCTGGTGGCAATGATCCGCATCGGCATGCCCTGCTCCAGCATCCAGCGGGTTGACGGGGTGAGGAGGGTTTCGGCCTGTGCGACCGTGTCTATGGTGAGGGTCTCGCCGGCAGCAACCTCGGCCCCGCACGGGCTGGCCGCTCCCACCAGCCACAGGCTGAGCAGCCCGACGAGTATGGTCCATGACTCCGCCCCTGATCTCTTTCGCATCTCGACTCCTCTGGTCGTTGTGGAAGGAGGTCTTCCACGGAACCGCATCTCTTCCTGCTTCCCCCGTCCGCCATCATCCGAATCGGATGGCGGACAGCCTGCGGTTTCACAGGCTCTTGCTACGAAACGCGGCGCTCCGAGTCCCGCTCGCATCACGCGCGGGAGACTAGGCGGGACGCCCCGTCCGCCAGTCCCACGGGCGCTGACCGGCACCTGACAGTCGGCGAGCATATCCGCCTTGCTGAGAGGATGGTCCGCGACAAAAGCGCGCACTGCCTCAAGTGAAGGCGCTTCGACCACTATGAGAGAGCCGTTGATGGTCTCTCCGGTGTCGGTCAGCGTCGGGCCGGCATGATGAAGGCTGACATCGGGATGAGCGGGGTGAGCGTGCAGATAGGCGCGGATGGTGTCCACCATATCGATTCGCGTCTGTCCCGCGCCTGGTTTGTCGGTTATGAAAATCACGAAATACATCAACGTGTCCTCCTGTGTTGAGCAGCAAGCCTGGTGAAGCCGTGCCCGCCTTACGTCTGTCCACCTGGACTCAGCCCTGAGGCTCCCACGCGGACGGTCACGATGTCAACGTCATGGTATTGCTGATGGCGAACCGAGGAGGCGAGGTGCCGCAACAGCCGCAGTGAGACTTCCCGCTCAATCACATCCTCGGCCACATCCTCGGCGGGCTGCTCGCTGAGCAACGTAATCTGGTCCTGAAGGTTTTCCTCACCCATCGAGGCGAAGAATTCGAGGATCGCCGCACCGTCTTCCTTGTGCGCAACCAGAAGCAAGCGCCGCCGCTGCCGCTCTGCCCCAGCTTCATCCTGCCCGAGGAGTGTCAGCAGGGCCTCCTCGCCGACGGCGTCGAGGCGCTCCGTCATGGTTGTGTCCCACCCGTTGCGGGACGCGAAGACGCCGAGAAAATCCTTGATTTTCCGCAGGGCCGAGAGGCCGAACTCTACCTCAAGCCGACTGTGGCGCGGTTTTGTCAGCTCCACGAAGAGGGTCATGAGGATGGCGACGAGGCCGCCGGCTATCATCCCGTTCCGCAGCAGACCTCCCGCGAACCCCAAGACATGCTCGGGAAATATCACGCCATTCTGGAAGCCGACCCCAAGCCAGAACGCGATGCCGGCGATTAAGCCTTTGCGATAGTCGAGCCCATCCTGCACGATCATCTTGATGCCGAGGATGAAAATCGTCGCCATCGTTATGGTAATAAAAGCGGCGATAACCGGGCTCGGTATGGCCAGGAATACGGCGAGCACTTTCGGCAGGAAGGCGAGCGTGATGAGCAGCGCCCCGAGCACGACGCCGACACTGCGGGAGCTGATGCCGGTCAACTCGGCCATCGCCGCGCCCGTCGGACGGAACCCGTTCGGCATTGTGCCCGCGAGGCCGGACAGGAGATTGCCGACGCCGTCGGCGGCCACCGCCCCTTGCACCGCTCGGAAATCCACCGCCCGGGGCTGACGCCAGGATAGGCGCTGAATGGAAACGGTGCTGCTGATCGTTTGGATTGTGCACAGCAGGGCGATGAACAGAAACGCCGGAAGAAGCCCCCAGAAAGCCGGTCCGAAGTTGAGATCGAAGCCCGGCCATTCGGCGCTCGGGAGGCCAATCCACGCAGCCTCGGCAACGCGGTCGATGTCATAGAGACCGAAAACTCCGGCGATCACTGAGCCGGCGGCAATGCCGATGCCCGGCGCCCAGAGGCGCAGCGGCCCCGTCGCCTGCAGCATGATGCCAACAGCGACGAGGAGGGTCGCCAGCGCGCTCAGCGGAGCGGCCAAGGCCGGGGTTCCGTCCGGCACCTTCTTCAGCTGATCGAAGATAATCGGCATGACCGTAACCGGCGTGAGCATGAACACCGTTCCTGTGATGGTCGGCGTCAGCAGTCGCCGGAACAGCGAAAGACGTGCGGAGAACACAAACTGGAAGAGCGCCATGATGAAGACCATGCTGGCGAGCAGGGCCGGGCCGCCTGCGGCGACCGCCATGACACTGACCGCGATAGCGATTCCGGGTGGGCCTGTCGTCAGGATATAGCCTGCGCCGACCGGGCCGACCCGCACCGCTTGCAGCAGGGTGGTGACACCACAGGCTATGACGGAGGCAAACACGGCCCATAACAGGAAGACCTCGGTCTCGCCGGCGGCCTGGAACATGGTCGTCGGAATCAACACGATACCGGGCAAAAGGAGAGCGACGAGTTGCAGAGCGAGGCCAAGGGCCAGCGCCGCCGGGAGTTTCTCGTCGGGCTGGTAGCGAACGCTGGAACCTGGCTTGGATGCGTTGGTACTCATGCCATCCCTCTTGTGTTCCAGCGGACTGAGCGGCCCTTGCCGGCCGGTGGTGCTGAATCGGACCCGGCGCGGAGGAATGTAAGGCGAGGCACATCGCCTCCGGGCGATACGGGCTGGGAGCTTAGCACCGGGTTTGTGCCCTTTCAACGGTCGCTTCGGGCGGTTGGCGCTGATCTGGGCGGACAAGGTGTGGACGGGGGCGGCTTGTCACTGTGTCACGTGGGCGCGCTGCCATGTCCGGTGCGCGCTGCGCTTGCCCGTGACCGCTGAAACCTCTATGTATCGCGCCATAACCCAGCCGATGCTCAAACGGTCGAGACCACCCAAAATGGGCCAGGACGATTCACAAATCTTAGACAGGGAATGGATGCGGCTGCTCCGAGGGGTCGCAGGATGGGCGACGTTTGCCGCGCTCTGCGCGGGAATAGTCTGCGCGCTTTCGAGCGGCGCAGACGCGGAGCAGATCACGCTTCGGCTGCACACTTTCAGCGCGCCTCAGGCGATCGCCAATCGCGTGTTCATACAGCCTTGGGCGCAGGCGATTGAGGAGAAGTCCGGGAACCGGGTCGAGGTCCAGGTGTTTACGGCCATGCAACTGGGCGGCAAGCCGTCAGATCTGTATGGCCAGGCGCGTGATGGAGTGGTTGATATTGTCTGGACCCTGCCCGGCTACTCGCCGGGGCGGTTCCCGTTGACGGAGGTGTTCGAACTGCCCTCCGTCGCCGGCGATGCGGTAGCGACCAGCCAAGCCCTGACCGAGTTCTACCGGAAGTGGATGCGGGACGAGTACAAGGACACCCGGCCGTTGGTCTTTCATGCCACCGCCCGCAGCCACCTCCACACCGCCGGGAAACAGATTCGCACCTTGGAGGACTTCGAGGGGCTGAAGATGCGCGCCTCCTCGCGGACCAGCGCGGCCATGCTCAGGGCGCTGGGCGCCATCCCGGTCGGTATGCCGGTTCCTGACGTCTATGAGGCGCTGTCCCGAGGCGTGGTCGACGGAGCCTGGATACCCTGGACCATCATGCGTCCCCTCCGCCTGCACGAAGTGACGAAATACCACACTGAGGTCTTCCTCTCCTGCGCCGTGTTCGTGATGACCATGAACACGCAGCGCTACGATCAGCTCCCGCCGGATATCAGAGCCATCATCGACGACAGCACGGGGATGGCACTGGCCAAACGACTCGGCCGGCTATGGAAGGACGACGAGAAGCCGGGCCGCGCCCTTGCGGTCAAGCGGGGCGATCCGATTCTGTCGCTCTCCGCAGTGGAGAGGGCGCGCTGGGAGAAGGCGACCCAGCCGGTTGTCGAGAGTTGGATCGAGAGGGTCAGTGCCATGGGGTATGATGGGCGGGCGCTGATTGCTGAGGCAAGGCGCTTGGTCGCCAAGTATAGCGACTAGAGCAGCCCCGGGAGCCACAGGCAGGTTGCGGGCAGGGCCAGAATGAGCGCGACTCGAACGCAGTCGCTCAGCAGGAACGGGACGATACCCCGGAACGACTCGCCAAGCCGGACCCCCTCGGCCAGCGAATTGATAATATAGACGTTGAGGCCGATCGGCGGGGTGATCAGCCCGATCTCGACGACGGTCAGCGTCAGAATCCCAAACCAGAGCGCCATCTCCTCCTCGCTGAAGCCGAAATCAAGCCCGGTGACCAGCGGGAAGAACACCGGCACTGTGAGGAGGATCATGGCCATGCTGTCCATCACGCAGCCGAGGATCAGATAGACGACCAAAATACCGATCAGGATCGACATCGGCGCCAGCCCCGATGCCGTGAGGGCGTCCGCCAGCTCGACTGGAATCTGGGACAGCGCGAGAAAGGCGCTATAGATATCGGCGCCGATCAGAATCATGAAGACCATCGCGGTGGCTTGGGCGGTATCAAGCAGACTCGACGCAAAGCTCGCCCAACTCATCCGACCAGAGGCCAGCGCGACCAAGGCGGTGGCCGCAGCGCCGATAGCAGCGCCCTCGGTGGGGGTGAACACGCCGAGATAGATACCGCCGATGACCAGCACAAAGATCGCCGCGACCGGCAATACCGCGCCCAGGCTGCGCACGCGTTCGCCGAACGGCACGGCCGGCGCGACTGGGGCCGATTCGGGCTTGAGCCGCACGTACAGGCTGATCGCGATCGCATAGCCAAGCGTCGTGATGAGACCGGGGATGAGCGCGGCGAGGAACAGCTTGCCGACGGATTGTTCGGTAATAATGGCGTAGATCACCAGGATGACCGAGGGAGGGATCAGAATGCCGAGCGTGCCGCCGCCGGCCAGCGTGCCGGTCGCCAGCGCCCCGGAATAGCCGGAGCGTTTCATCTCGGGCAGCGCCACCGAGGCCATCGTCGCTCCGGTCGCAACCGACGAACCGCACACCGCCCCGAACGCCGCGCATCCGCAGATCGTCGAGATGGCGAGCCCGCCGCGATAGTGCCCCACCCAGGCGCGGGCGCTTGTGAACAGCGAGCGGGTGAGCCCCGCCCGGGTCGCAAACTGACCCATCAGCAGGAACAGCGGCAGCACGGAAAGGGTGTAGCTCGACACCCGGCTGAACGGGGCGGTGTTGAGGAGGTTGAGAAACGCCGGCCAGCCCGCCAGCGAGGCGAAGCCGAAGCCGCCGACCACAAACATCGCGATCCCGACCGGCATCCGAAGAGCGATCAGCCCCAGGCAGATGCCGAACAAGAGGCCGCCGAATTCAACATTGGTCATCGTCTGAGTCGGCGCAAATGACGGGAGAACACCCAGATGCAGACCGCGGTCAACAAGCCCGCTCCCAGGAGTGCCAGGAAGTAGCCCGAATGGAGCGGGATGCCGAGAAACAGTGTGGTCTCGCCATCCTCGAGTTTGTGCATTCCGCCGACCAGGAGGCGCCAGGCGACGAGACCCGCGACACCCGTGAAGACGAAACTGTGCAGCGTGTCCAAGGCCGTCTTGAGGCGCGGGTGCAGTCGGGCGGTGAAGAATGCGACGACGATGTTGGCATTCTTCAGGTGGCAATAGGGGAAGAAGGCGAACACGGCGACCGCGCAGGCGAGTTCGGTCAGCTCGTAATCGCCCGGGACCGGTGCATTGAAGAGGGAGCGTCCGAGGACACTGGCCACGGTCATTGCCATGACCCCGACCAGCAGCAGGCCGCCTGCCATTGCGACTGTCCGGGTCAGACGCTCCACACAGACGCCGAAGCGGTGGTTCATCGAATGAGAATTCTGGAGAACAGCCATAGTGCAGTCATCGTTGCCCACGACGGCCTGCTCTGTCATGTCTGGCCGCAGGCCTCAAGCAAGCGCTCAAATCAGCGTCCGGTCGATTGCGGCTCAGTATCGCCCTCAAGACGAGAGTCAGCAAGGGGTGAGGGGGGTGTCCGTGTCGCCTGTCCGTCAGAACCGCATTGTATATTGCCCACGGGAACGTTCCGGGGACCGCGACCGACAGCTGCGCCGACACTCGGTATGAGACAGGCCTGGGACCCGCTGCCGGGGTGCTGGCCGAGCGTGTCAAAAAAATGCTAGGCTGACCGCCGTGCGCGCCCGTAGCTCAATTGGATAGAGCGCCGGGCTTCGAACCCGTCGGTTGGGTGTTCGAGTCACCCCGGGCGTGCCTTGTGTGATGTCTGGCTAGCGGCTGTCATAATGAAAAGACTCTTTGAACGCCTGAGAAAACGCTCCGCCCCGTCCGCGCCCGTCGCCTCCCCGCTCCAGGCCGAACCGTCGCGTCCGTCTCCCCCCACGGCCCGTAATAACTATATTGTCGTTATTCTCGACAGCTGTCGCTACGACACGCTGATGCGCGCCGCACCCAAGACGCTGGGTCATCTGGGTCAGGTGGAACGCCGCTGGAGCTACGCGTCGTGGACCGCGCCGTCGCACTACAACCTGCTGATGGGTCTGCTGCCCCATGCCAGCCCCGCCCAGGTCTACGCTTCGGAGTATTACAAGCAGGATTTTCTGAAATACAACGAACGCCTGGGAACACGCCAGATCGCCTTCAAAAGCTTGATTCCAGACCTGTTTCTGCCCAGTTTTCTCAAGCACACACTCGGCTATCAGACCCACGCCCTGGTCTCCCTGCCGGTGCTGAATCCGGCCACGCCGATCAATCGCGATTTTGATTCGTTCACCCTCATGCCCAAGCATAACGATATGGCCGCCATGCTGGAGCGCGTGCGCTTTTCTGCCGAGCGCCCGTCGTTTTACCTGTTGAATGTCGGCGAGACCCATTACCCCTACGCCCTGCCGGACGAGCCCGAAGACAGCTGGCCCAGGATTCACGGGGTGCACGGGGTGTTCAAGCATCTTGACGAGATGCGGGTCGGCGGCAAGCTGCGCGACGACGACGCCCCCGCGCCGTTCTTTGATCAGGACAAGCTCGACCAGTTGCGGCAGCGCCAAGTCGAGGCCGTGCGCTACCTCGACCGGGTTTTCACCCAGCTGTTCGACACGGTCCCGGCCAATACCTACATCACCGTCACCGCCGACCACGGCGAGCTGTTTGGCGAGTCGGGCTATTTCGGCCACGGCCCCATTCAGCACGACAAGGTCTACGAAGTGCCCTTTGTCGAGGGCAAGCTGCGCTAGCGGGGCGCTAGCGGACGCCGACCGCAGTCTTGTGGACTATGCGTGGTCGATGCGCCAGGCTCATCGTGCTGGGCGTCGGGACCGTCGCCCTGTACGGCCTGCTGACCTGGCTGAGCTTCGCCTTCGTCTATGGCCAGGGCCATGTTCAGCGGCCCATTGTGCTCTTTGTGGCGGTCTACGCCGGCATCTTCATTTGCTATGGCCTGGCCGTGTACCCCCTCCTGAGCCGCGCTGTCCAAGCGCCGCTGGGCACTGCGGTCACGCTCATTATGGTGTTCGGACTGCTGTTTCGCGCCACCCTGTTCTTTTCTCAGCCGATTCAAGAGGATGACTTCTACCGCTATCTGTGGGACGGCGCGGTTGTGGCCGAGGGGCTGAATCCCTACCGGTTCGCCCCCTTGCGCGTGCAACAACAGCTGGACGGCGCGGCGCCTGAGACATCCCTCCAGACCTATGTCCAACTTGCCGAGCAGGATGGCCGGCTGTCGTTCGTCCTGTCGCGGGTGAATCATCCTCATATTTCGACCGTGTATCCGCCGTTTGCCCAGGCCATCTTTGGTCTTGCGGCGTGGCTGGCGCCCGGCAGTCTGAGCGCCCTGCGGCTGGTCTTTGTGGCTTTTGACCTCGGTCTGTGCGCTTTGCTGCTGGTCCTGCTGAAGCACCTGAGGCTCAGCCCGCTGCTCCTGGTCGTCTACGCCTGGTCGCCGCTGGTCATAAAGGAAACCATGAACTCGGCCCACTACGATGTGGTGCCGACCTTCTGCGTGGTTTTGGCCGTGGTGCTGATGGTCAAGGGTCGGGACGTACTGGCCCACATCAGCCTGGCCGCAGCGGTGTTGGGCAAGCTGTATCCCGTCCTGCTCCTGCCGGTCTTCCTGGCCCGCGTGTGGAAAGCCCACGGCCGTGGTCGGGCCCTGCTCGGACTGGTGGTAGCGGCTGCGGTCCTCACGGTCGGCTACGCCCCGTTTTGGCCGGCCGGCCGGGCGCTGTGGACAGGAACCCAGACCTTTGCCGAGCAGTGGCAGACCAACAGCCTGCTTTTCCCCGGCATCGTCGCGCTGGTCGGTGAGCGCTGGCTGGCCAACGGCCTGGTCGGTCTGGGGCTGGGCGGAGTCGCCCTGCTGGTCGGTTCTCGGTTCGAGTTGGCGGATGACCGTCAGTTTGTGTGGAGTAGCGGGCTGCTGCTGGGCCTGCTGTTTCTGCTCAGTCCGGTTGGCAACCCGTGGTACTTCGTCTGTCTGGTGCCCTTTCTGACCATTTTCCCGCTCCGTTCGTGGCTGCTCTTATCCGGTTTGCTGAGCCTGTATTATGTGTCATTTTATTTTCTGTACAGGGGGCGGCTGGAAACCTTCCACGTCTGGTTGGAGTATGTGCCGTTCTATGGGATGCTGGCCTGGGAATGGTGGCAGGGAGAGTATGGCCGGCGCGAGAGCTGAGGCAATGAGTTGGACGAGGAATACACGGCGTGGGTGGCGCTGCGGAGCGCTGGTGGGTCTGATGCTGTTCGGACTGGCCGGTCGGGGGTGGGCGGCTGACGGGCCGAGTCAGGCGCTGCCGGGGCTTGTCGAGGAAAAAGGCCAAGTGCGGGTCTCGGGCCGTATTTTTCCCCGGCGTTTTAATGCCGCCCAAGGACCCCAGGCGCGCTATCACTTCCTGGTGTGGCACAACGGCACGTCGCCCCACGCCCTGATCCAGACCCCGGTCGATGACCTCGATTTCCACGCCGCACTGCTGCGGCTGGGAGCCCGAGCGGGCACAAGCCTGCCGCTGGCCGCCTGGACCGAGCGCCACGCCCACCCCGCCTCGCACCGGACGCTGACCGGCAGCCGACTCGCCATTCGTGTCTCCTGGCAGGACAATCCGGCCGGTCTTCCGCTTGAGCGGGTCTTCAAGGACGCCGCCCTCAGTCCCCGCTTTGGCGGGAATCGCGACCGCTGGTTCAACCGTATCCCCTTTGCCCCCCGTCCGGGCTGTCTGGTCTGCCTGTACAGCTGCCCGAGCGGCAAGGTCGGCAACGGCGCCCTGAGCATCGCCGACTATGTCGGCCAACCGATGCGCTTTGTGGCCGATACCGGCCAGCTTCCGCCGGATGGCACACCGGTCGTGGTCAGTTTCGCGCTCGGATCCTGAGCCATGCCACAGACTTCTCCGCGGCTGGCCGTCATCATTCCGGCTCTCAACGAAGAGCGCTCCCTGCCGCGGGTTCTGGCCGACCTGCCCCATGAGCAGCTTGAAGAGGTGGTGGTCGTTGATAACGGCTCATCAGACACGACGGCCGAGGTCGCCCGGGCCGGCGGCGCACGCGTGCTGCACGAGGCGCGGCGGGGTTACGGCTGGGCGTGTCTGGCCGGTATCGACCACCTCAAGGCCAACCCGCCGGATATTGTCGTCTTTGTCGACGGCGATTATAGCGACCATCCGGATGAGCTGCCGGCCGTGGTCGCCCCCATCGTCTCTGGGAACTACGACATGGTGATTGGCTCACGCACCACGGGGCAGGCCCAGCCCGGCGCCCTGCTGCCGCACGCCCGCTTTGGCAATAGTCTGGCCACCGCTTTGATTCGGCTGGTGTACGGCTTTCGCTACACCGACCTGGGACCCTTTCGGGCTGTGCGTTTCCAATCCCTGCTGGAACTGGGGATGACGGACCGCACCTATGGCTGGACGGTTGAGATGCAGATCAAGGCCATTCAAAAAGGACTGCGCATCACCGAGGTTCCGGTCCGCTACCGCCGGCGCATTGGGACCTCAAAAGTCAGTGGGACGCTCAAGGGTACGCTGCTGGCCGGCTATAAGATTCTGTGGACGGTGTTTCGCTACGCCTGGAGGCCATGATGACCGAGACACGCGCCGAGATACGTTGGGATCTGGGCTTTGCCTATGCCGAGGTGGTGAGCCGGCTGGACACCCTGCTGAGCCGCAAACACCGCCCGTATCAGCGCGAACACACCGCCGTTGAGGCGCGCTTCCGCGCCACGCTGCCCGGTCAGGGCCGGGTTGAGCTGCGCGCCCGTCCGGTCGAGCCCTCCGGTCCGCTCAGGGTCGTCCACCAGCGGACCGTGCTGGATATTCGCTTTGAGGATCTCGACCCAGACCAGGAAAAAGCCTTTCTGCACGAGCTGAACATCGCCTTTCTGCGGCTTGGGGGCTAGAGCATTGTGCTTTTAGGTTGACGCATAGCCGGCATGGGTAAAGGAATGGCTACATTCCTCGGGCCCAAACCGGGACACACCTATCTGCTGGCGTGAAGATCGTCGCCGACTCAATCTATTCACAGAATGCTCTAATGGACATCTCGGTCATCATCCCCACCCTGAACGAGGCGGCGACCATTGGCGAAACCCTGCGCCGCTTGCGGAGCAGCGGCAGCTGTGAGGTGATTGTGGTGGACGGCGGCAGCGACGACGGCACCCCTGAGCTGGCCCGGCCTCAGGCTGACCTGGTGCTGTCGGCAGGGCGCGGACGGGCCACACAGATGAATGTCGGGGCGCGGGCGGCGAGCGGTCAGGTGTTGCTGTTTCTGCACGCCGATACGGTCTTGCCGCCCGACTTTCCGGCGCTGCTCGAAAACGCGCTGCGCAACCCCCGGGTCGTGGGCGGTCGCTTTGACGTGCGGCTCGACGCCGAGGGCCGGCTGTTCCGGATCATTGAGACACTGATGAACCTCCGCTCACGCCTGTCGCGAATTGCGACCGGCGATCAGGCTATTTTTGTGCGTAGCCGGACCTTCCGAGAACTGGGCGGCTATCGGGAGGCCGAGTTGATGGAGGATCTGGAGCTGAGCTATCGGCTCAAACGGCAGGGCGAACTGGCCTGTCTGCGCGAGCGGGTGGTGACCTCGGCCCGGCGCTGGCAGCGGGACGGCATTGTGCGGACCATCGGGCTGATGTGGCTGCTGCGCTTGTTGTATTTTATCGGCGTCTCACCGAGCTATCTGAAGACGTTTTACGCCGATACGCGCTGAGCCGGAGCGGCGCGGAGCGGGGAAGATCCGCGCCGCGCCCGGTGGCGCCTACTGTAGAGAGCCCTCGTAGATACTCATGACCGTATCGAGGAATCTGAGCCCGTCCTCTTTTGTGCGCTGGAAGGAGTTGCGGCCGATAATCGAGCCAAACCCGCCACCGTCACGAATTGCCCGGACCTCGCCGAAGAATTCCTCGTCGCCCTTGGCCGGTCCGCCCGAGAAGATCACAATCCGTTTGCTGTTGAACGCGCTCTGGACGACATGCCGGATACGCTCGGCCAGGCTGTCAATCGGCACGTGATAGCGCTGGTAGGCTTTTTGGGCGTCGGCCAACTCGATGTGGGCCGAGGGCGGCTTGACCTTGATGATATGCGCCCCGAGCTGAGCCGCAATCTGGGCCGCGTAGGCGACCACGTCCACCGCAGTCTCCCCGGCCTTGCTCAGATCGCTGCCCCGCGGGTAGGACCACACCACAACGGCCAGCCCCTTGGATTTGGCCTCCTTGGTGATCTCGCGCAGCTGCTCATACATGGTTTGGGCTGCCGACGAGCCGGGGTAGATGGTGAAGCCGACTGCGGCACAGCCCAGCCGCAGGGCGTCATCGACACTGCTGGTCACGGCCGACAGGGGATCTTTTTCATCGTGCAGCACGTCGTGGTTGTTGAGCTTGAGAATGGTTGGAATCCGATCCAGAAAGGCATCAGCTCCGGCTTCGATGAATCCCAGCGGCGCGGCATAGGCGTTACAGCCGGCGTCGAGCGCCAGCTGGAAATGGTAGTCGGGATCATAACCGGACGGATTCGGGGCAAAGCTGCGCGCCGGACCATGCTCGAAGCCCTGATCGACCGGCAGGATGACCAGTCTGCCGGTGCCGGCCAGGCGGCCGCTGTTGAGCAGACGGGCAATGTTGGCGCGGGTGCCCGGATTGTCGCCCTCATACCAACTCAGAATCTCACGAACACGTTCGGTCATATGACTCCCTCCCTTCGGATATCGAATACGGACAAGAACGGCTGAGGCAAACACTCAGGCTGCTAACAAGGCTTGCAGCACCGCGCGTAACTCCTCAGCCAGGGTGATCGTTTGCCGGGCCTGCCGGGTGGTGACTGCGGCATGGGCATCGTACCGTGCGCTGTTGCGGAACTGGAGCGCCTGATTCAGCCCGCGTCCCAGTTTTCGTTCGACCTTAGCCGTCTGGACATACATTTCGCCAAATTTTTGCACGAGACCGCCGTGCGTACGCGGCAATGGCTGTTGGTTCAGAATCAAGAGCCCCTTGACACATAATTCCGCAGCGTTGTAGCCCGCATCGACCGTTCCACGTAGCTGCTCGCCTTCGAGATCATAGCGGGCGAGATCGATATATTCCTCGGCCAGCCGCAGGGCGTTCTGTGCCCCTTTTCGGGCCAACTCATCCTCTGCCATGCTGTATACCTCTTCCCCTTCCCGGAGCGCTCGGGTCAGGAAATACGAGTCGGTATAAAAAAGCGTATCGGCATCCCGAATGAGGGGCTCCACACTTTCCTGCTTTTCGATACCACTACACAGCGACGCTTCGGCGCAGGCTTCCGATACCTTGTCGAGCCTGTCGGTGGCGAAGACTAGCAGATCGATGTCGCTGTCAGCCCGAGCCTCTCCCCGGGCCAGGCTGCCAAAGAGCACTACTTTGGCAATAGCATCCTTGACCTCACTGCGACGCAGGTGGGTGATAAAGAAATCGAGCGCCTGTCTTTTTTTGAGGACGGCGTGTGGGTTCATGCCTGACGTGGTCTTGCCTGGTCTTCGTGGTAAAACGATTCTGCGGTCTGCACGTCCTGGGCGCTGCCGATGATCAGCGGCGTCCGTTGATGGAGGCTGTCGGGGACGATATCGCGGATGGGCTGGGTGCCGTCACTGGCCCGACCGCCGGCCTGTTCAACCACAAAGCCGAGCGGGGCGGCCTCGTACATGAGCCGCAGCTTGCCCCTGGCGTTCTTGGGGTCGGCCGGGTAGAGGAAGACGCCGCCCTTGAGCAGGGTGCGGTGAAAGTCGGCCACCAGGGAGCCGATATAGCGACCCGAGTAGGGCCGCTTGGTCTGGCTGTCGGTCTCTTGCAGATGGTCGATATAGGCGCGGGTCGGGGGGAACCAGGTATTGCGACGGCCCTCGTTGATGCTGTAGGTCGAACCGCGCTGCGGAATACGGATATGTTCGTGGGACAGCAGAAAGTCGCCAATGCTGCGGTCCAGGGTGAAGCCGTGCACGCCCTGGCCGGTGGTGTAGACCAGCGTCGTGCTGGGGCCGTACAGGGCGTAGCCGGCCGCCACCTGACCCCGACCGCGCAGATGCAGGGCGTCCACCAGCGCGGTGCCTTTTTTCCCCTCCGGGCGACGGTGGACCGAAAAGATAGAGCCGACCGTCACATTGACATCCAGGTTTGACGAGCCGTCGAGCGGATCGACAAAAATGACGTATTTGCCTTTGTCCTCGTTGCCCTGGATTGGGGTCGGATGCTCCATTTCCTCGGAGACCATCTCGGACACCAGCTGGCCGTCGGCAAAGGCGGCCAGGAAGGCATCGTTGCTGATCTGGTCGAGCTTTTGTTGGACTTCACCCTGGATATTGATCTCGCCCGAGGCGCCCAAGACGTCGACCAGGCCGGCCCGGCCGAGTTCTCGGGAGATTGTTTTGGCCGCAAACGCGATTTGCGACAACAGCATGGAGAACTCTCCGGTCGCGCCCGGATGCTCGCGCTGCTGCATCAACAGATAACGGGTCAGCGTGATGCTGCTACTCTCCATCTTGTACCCTCCCGAAAAAGAACTGTCCCTTTTTCCCTACTGTACTACAGCACGGCGCGCCGGTCCAAAAGGGGGGCGGGCAAAACTCAGGCCGATTGGGCCAGCTCGGCCAGCAGGCGGCGCGCCCGCGCGCCGTCGGCCGGCAGCTCAAGGGCGGCGTACAAGTCGGCCGCCTGGCTCAGATAGGCCCGGGCCGGGCGCTGAGCGTCGGTCTGACCGGTCCGCGCCAGAAACTCGCCCAGGGCCAGTGCGCTGTGCGCCTGGAAGGGACGGCTGTGCATCTGCTGGGCGTAGTCCAGGGCACGAACCAGATGGCTCCGGGCGGCCGGCCGGTCCGACGGCTCGCGCTGGGCCAGAATACGCCCCAGGACGCGGTGGGCCGAGTACACAAACCAGCGGCTGTGGCTGTGCTCGGCTTCGACGAGGACAGCGGTGGCCACGCGCAGGGCTTCTTCGCCACGCCCCAGGCCGAGCAGGGCCTCGGCATACCAGCTGCCGAGCAGCTCGGCGTACACGCCCTTCTGCTGCCAGCTTGTGGCCAGACTGGTGATGGACGGGCTTGGCGCCTGCCCGACCGCGCTCAGCAGGCCCGCGTATTCGTGGACGGCGCCGGCCATCAGCAGCGAGGCCGGGGCGCCGACCTCCCGCATCAGGTCTAAACCAGCGCTGGCTTCGCGCTCGGCCAGCTCGGCCTCACCCCGCAGGGCGTGCAACAGCGCCAAACCCCAGTGGGGCAGAGCCTGGGGCAGGTGACGCAGGTGTTGGCTGGCCACCGCCTTGGCCTGGCCCAACTGTCGAAAGCCTAGCGCCAGATCGCCCAAAAACCCGTGGCACAGTCCGGCCACGGCCAGACTGTGCGGAAAAAAATAAACGACGTTTTCCATTTCCCCGTTTTGCTAACTCTTGCAAGCGCCCCAAAATAAGGGAAATGGATATGGATACTGTCCTACTTTGCCCCGACTGCCGGGGCGGGTTTCCATAATTTATCCCCGTGGGTGCAGATCAAGAGGTCCGAGTCTGGGGGGCACTCCCCCCACAGGATGGGCTTATCGCCCAGCGTCTCGAACTGCTGCAACAGGCGGCGGAAGTCCCGAAAGAAATACGGGTCTTGCACGATAAAGTGTGGGGGGATCGTCGGCATGAACTCCGCGATCCTCGTGCGATTCTCGGGCATGCGGAGCAACACGTTTAGGGCCTCGATGAGAAACCACATGGCCACGGCCGAGTCCCCCTCAATGGCACGCTCAGACAGCCGGAAGAGCCTGTCGTCAAACGCCTTGCGTTCCCGTTCCTCTGCGCGGTCCAGGCGGGCCATTTCCTGCCAGTACTGATTGATCGCTCGGCGCCGGAGTTCCGTTCTCGCCTCCTCCGGCGTGAAGCGCGGGGCCTCTGGGGTGTCGCCCTGCGCACGTGCGGGGGGGCTGCTGATGAGGACAAGAGGGAGGACAACACAGGACACCAGACGGGACATGGGCGGAACCCTTGGCCTTTCCCCGCCCAATGAGTAGAATACGGTCTTAGCCCAGCGCTGCCCGATCCACCTCATCGAGCGGTGTTGGGGCCCGCGCTGAAGTCGTTTGCCGCGGTTCAACGCGAGGCACGCCACCAGTTCTGTTCGCCCGGCGAGGGATGCCGGGCCGTATCGACCTCATAGCAACGATGTGAATGAGTCCTGCGCGTTCACCACGGCGCGGGTCATGACTCCCACACGTCAGGTGGCTGTTCTATTGGGCAGGCGACCCGACCCACGGATCGTTCCCAAAGGCCGATGGGGGACATCGTGACAGGATGGGCGGGGAAGTGCAACCGCGCGGCTTGACACGGCCCCCACGGGGGGGATTAGTCAGCGAGGAACAGAAACCGTTCCAGGAAGACCTGCACCGCCTTCCAGAGCTGGTCGTGGGGAAACTCCAGCACGGGCGTGGCCTCCGATGTCAGCGTCACGACAATGCGACATTGCAGCGCTTCCGCGTCCCACCGGGTCGTGATCACCCCGGTCCTGGGCGGGTGCGGCGCCCCCGCTTCCGGGAGCACCGTGACCGCAATCGTGCCCGCCAGGGCGTCGTACTCGAACTGACAGGCTCCCAAATCCCCCCGTCGCACTCTGGCAGGTGAGGCTCAGGTGGTGGGGGCCTTGCCGCGCTGGGGGCAGGGCATAGGTGATATCCAAGGCCGCCGTGCGTTCTTCCGCATTCGCGCGCTGGAGATCGACACTCACAATGGCGCGGAGGTCCGGCCAGAGCCGCTGCATGTCACACTTGGCCCGCTCGGCAATCCAGTTGGGACGGGTGATGCTCATTGCACTCTTCTAGCAGAAATGCGTGCCCCAGACAGCACACCATTTTTTATTTTTCCGCGTCAGCTATTTTTTCCCCGGACAGGCAGGTGATGAATCTCCGGCAGCAAGGAGTGCAGGAAATCCAGGCTCCGCCGATCAAGCCATTGCAGATCTTCGAGCAGGAAGGCCAGCGGCTGGCGACGGCTCTCAGCCACGATCTGGCGTTTGATCCCGGTTTCAACCTTGTGCAGCCGGGCTTCAAAAGGCAGGCAGGCGATTGCCGGCTCTTGACTCTCCACGCCCAGTAATTCGAGCAGCAAAGCCAGGAGCGCAGCGTCCGGGACGGCGTGCGTCGGCGTCAGGGTACGCAGGAGTTTTGTCCGATACGTGGCCGGGTCGTCCTGTTCACCGATCCGACAGTACTGCTTGAACATTTCGACCCAGGGCAGATAGGCCCGCGTTCTGCCATACGGAAAGGCGGCGCCTTCGATCAGCAGATAGTGGTGTTGCTGCAGCGTGGCTTTGAGTTCTGCCAGCAGACGCGATTTGCCCACCCCGGCCTCGCCGACCAGCGTGACAATCTGACCCTGGCCGCCCGCAGCCAAGGCGGCACGCTCGTCCAGTTGTTCGCGTTCGTGACTGCGTCCAACAAGCGGCGATAGGCCGTGGGCCGCCCGGCGTGAGCGGGTAGCGCTCGCGCCCAGCAGGGCGTAGGTGGCAAGCGGGCTGGAGACGCCTTTGACGCTGGTCCGCCCCTTGGCCTCGAAACGGAACCCGGCTCTGGTCAAGGCATAGGTCCGGGCCGTCACCAGGCTTGAACCGGGGGCGGCCAGCGATTCCATCCGGGCGGCCAGGCCGACGGCGTGACCCACGGCCGAGTAGTCCATGCACAAGTCGTCGCCAATGGTCCGCACGACCACCTCGCCGGTGTTGATGCCGACCCGGATCTGGAGCCCAATCCCGTGGCTGCGGCGAACCTCGGCCGCATAGCGACCGACCTGCTCATGCATCTCCAGAGCGGTATGCAGGGCCCGCTGGGGATGATCTTCGAGGGCCAGGGGTGCGCCGAACAGGGCCATGATGCCGTCGCCCAGGATACGGTTGACCGTCCCTTCAAAGCGGTGCACGGCCTGCATCATGAGCTGCAGACACGGATCGAGCACGCGTTTGGCCTCTTCGGGATCGAGCCGCTCCATGATGTCCATCGAGCCTCTGATGTCGCTGAACAGAACGGTGACGATTTTGCGCTCGCCCTCAAGCGCGGTCCGGCCCGACAGAATACGCTCAGCCAGATGGTCCGGCGTATAGGCAAGAGGAGCCGGGCTGCTGCCGGTGGGGTGCGGGTGCAGGAGGGCGGGAGAGGCCGAGTCAACGCGGTCCAGGGACGCCCCGCACGTCCCACAAAACTTTTTCCCAGCCGGCACCTGGCTGCCGCAACTCGGGCATGCCAGGCTGAGGCGCGCGCCGCATTCTTCGCAGAACTGAATCCCGTCCCGATTGGCGGCCTTGCATGTGCTGCACTGCATAGCCTCGCCTCAGTCCCCGGTTCGGAATCGGCCTCAGGGGCTCAAGAATTGACTCACCAGTTCGGCCACCCGCTGCGGCTGTTCCAGCAGCAGGCTGTGTGACGAACCCGGAATTCTGACCAGCTGCGCCCCGGCAATCGCAGCCTGAAACAGCTCACCCAGGGCGACCGGAGCGAGTTTGTCCTGCTCGGCCCAGATAATCCGGGTCGGCGCGGTGATCCGAAACAGCCGCTGTTGAAGACGCGGGTTGTACAGACAGGGCGGCTTCCAACCGAGCCGGGCGGCGACCATCTGGGCCTTGTAGAACAGAAAGTTGGCGGCCGGAGACATGTCGTCGGGGATGGCGCCCAGGGCCAGTTCGGAGTTCGGCTCCTGAAACAGCAGCTCGCGCACCTCGTGCTGGCCGCCCTCGGCTTTGGGGGTGACGGTATAAAAGAAATTGCCGATTCGCGCCTCGGGCGTGGACACCCCGAGCGGGTTGATCAGCACCAGCTTGCGTAGCCGGTGTGAGTAGCGGCTGGCGAATTCGGCCGCCACCCAGCCGCCCAGGGACGCCCCGACCAGATTGACGGTGTCGAGCCCCAGCGTATCCAGCACGTCCAGGCAGAAAAAGACCGCGTCTTCTATGGTATCGAGCTCGTCAAAGCCCTGACTGTCGGCATAGCCGGGCAGGGCCGGCGCGGACACGGCAAAAGAGGCGGCCAGGGCTTCGTGAAAGGCGGTAAAGCCGGCCGTCTCGGGCAGGCTGTGAATATCGGCCAGGAGGCCGTGGAGGTAGAGCAGCGGCGTGCCGCTGCCGCCCCGCAGGAGCTGAACCGTGCTGCCACGGACACTAAGCGTCTCGGTCGTGAGAGCCATACTCCATCTTTCCTGTCAGGCGGGAGGCCCGTTTCGCTCAGGCGCGGGCGTCCCGGCCCCGGCCGGCTTGGCCGGCTTGATCCTCTTGGTCCTTTTGGGCGTGGACTCCGGGCAGCGCGGCAAACGCGGCATCGGCGTGTTTGCGGACATAGGGAAAGACATCGTTGGCCAGAAACTCCATATTTTTACGGGTCAGATGATCGGGCAGACTGCCGAACTGGGGCAGGGCCAGAATATTGCCGACCTTGAATTCGAGCACGTACTGGAGCAGTTTTTCGCGCACCGTCTCCGGGCTACCGATCAGGACTGAGCCGCCCGCCTCAACGTCGTCCCAGGTCGTGGCGTGGCCGAGCTGCCAGCGGGCATGCCCGCCGCCGGGATCGTTCAGCTTTTGCAGCCGCTCCAGGGATTTCAGCGAGGTATAGCCCGGCGGCATCCACGTCCGACCCTTGCCGGCAAACCCCTTGAGGAGTTTGTCAATAAAATACCAGATATGCTCCTCGGCCTCTTCGCGCGCCTTTTGCTCGGTCTCGGCCACATACATGGGCACCAGCCAGCCCAGCATTTCCGGGTGGTAGGGGTGTTTGCCGACCCGCTCGACCGTCTGCTGGAAGAAGGCCGCGTTCTGGCGGAAGGATTCGACGTGGGAGTAGGTCAGGGCGGCGTAGGTGAAGCCGCGCTCGGCGACCAGCTCCATGGTTTCGACACTGCCCACGCCGGGAATCCAGATCGGCGGATGGGGCTGCTGGACCGGGCGGGGCCAGACATTACAGTACTGGAACTGGAAATGCTTGCCGTCCCAGCTGAACGGTCCCGGGTCGGTCCAGGCTTTGACGATCAGATCGGTGGCCTCCCGAAAGCGCTCGCGGGCATAGGTCGGGTTGATGTTGTAGGAATAGTACTCCGGGCCGCCGCCGACCACAAAGCCGGCGTCAAACCGGCCCCGAAACATGTTGTCCAGCATGGCGAACTCTTCGGCGACCTTGAGCGGCACCTCGTACAGGGGCAGGCCGTTGCCCAGCACCATCACCCGGGCGGTCTGGACCCGCTGGGACAGGGCGGCGGCAATCAGATTGGGCGAGGGCATGATGCCGTAGGCATTCTGGTGGTGTTCGTTGATGACCACCCCGTCAAAGCCGATGTCGTCGGCATAGGCCAGCTGGTCGATGTACTGGTGGTACACCTGCGGACCGCGCTCGGGGTCGAACAGCCCGTTTGAGCAGGTCACCCAGGCCGTGTCGTAGGTGTCCTCAAAGTTGTCTGGCAGATGGGGCCAGGGCATCAGGTGGAACATCCAGAATTTCATCGCGCTTCCTCCTGAGCGAGCGTTCGGCTGAGGTCTACCACAGCCACCCGACCTTGCAAAGGCTTGGCGCGTCCACGTGCCCGCGTGCGACCGCGATTGCCAGGCCGCCCGCGCTGCGGCTACAATCCGGGATCATGTCGGACACAAGGAGGGAAACCGATGACTCAGCTTCCAGACGATCTGCTCGCCTTCATGGAAACGCTCAAGCCCCCCAAGGGCGTCAATCCGGCCGATCTGTTGATCAAATACAACGACCTGATGAACGGCAACCCGCCGCCGGTTGGGGCTGTGCACGATGACGTGCTGCTCAGACAGGTGGCGGGCTGGCGGCTGAGCGCCGACATCAGCGTGCCCACGAACCCGGGACCTCACCCCGTCCTGGTCTACTTCCACGGTGGAGGCTGGACCATGGGCAGTCCCAAGACCCACCTGCGCCTCGGCCGGGAGTTTGCCGCCGCCGGCTATCTGACCGTCAACGTCGACTATCGTCGCGCGCCCAAGCATCGTTTTCCGGCCGCGTTCGACGACTGTCTGTTCGCCACCCAGTGGGCGGTCGAGCACGCCGCCGAGTACGGGGGCGACGCCCAACGTCTGGCCGTTGGTGGCGACTCGGCCGGGGCCAACCTGGCCGGCGGGGTCCTGGCCGAGTGCAGCCGCAATGGCGGACCGGCCATCAAGGCCGGCCTGCTGCTGTACGGGGTGTTTGATTATCATGCGGCGCTGGCCGGCCTGGGCACACCGCACGCCAAGCAGCAGTTGTATCTGCCGGTCGAAGACTACGAGACGCTGCGCGAGGATCACCGGGTCAGCCCGCTGTACGCGTGTGACGGCTTTCCGCCGTGCTACCTCGCGGTCGGCACCAAAGACCCGCTGCTGGCGGAGTCACACGCCCTGGCCGAAAAACTGTCGGCGGCCGGGGTGGAGCACGAGCTGCATATTCTTGACGGCGCGCCGCACGCGTTCTTCCAGCTGCCGCCGCTGCCCGCCTACGCCGAGGGCTATCGGCGGGCCGGCGCGTTCCTGGATACGCATCTGAAGTAGGACGGCGGTTGCCAACGGGTGGGGTGGCAACCGCATTGTGAGGATTGGGGAGGGCTGCTCCCGGCTACTTGCCGCTGGCCAGCTTCCAGTCCTCGCCCAGTTCCTCGGACACGCTGACCAGGGTCTCTCGCAGGATGGTGACCATCTCGTCGATCTGCTGTGTGGTGATAATCAGCGGGGGGCACAGGGCGATGACGTTGGACCCGCCCATGCGGGTCAGCAGCCCGCTCCGCAGGGCGCGTTCCCAGACCCGCGTGACCAGCTTGGTCTCGGCCGGGAACATCTCCTTTGTGTGTTTGTCCTTGACCAGCTCAATGGCCGCTACCAGCCCCTTGCCGCGAACATCGCCGACAATCGGGATATCCTTGAGCGTGGCCAGCGCCTTTTGCAGATAGCGGCCCTGTTCGCGGGCTTTCTGGACCAGCTTTTCATCCTCGATGATTGCAAGATTGGCCAGCCCGGCCGCACACACGGTGGGGTGGCCGGTATAGGTGTAGCCGTGCCAGAAAGCCTGGTCGCCGGCCTGCAGAAAGGTCTGGAAGATTTCTTCTTTGAACAACACCACTCCGAGTGGCAGATAGCCGCTGGTAATGCCCTTGGCCGAGACCAGGATATCGGGGCCGACGCTGGACGAGGCGAACATGGTGCCGGTCCGGCCGAATCCGGTGATGACCTCGTCGCACACCAGCAGAATATTGTGCCGGGCGCAGATTTCACGGATTTTGGGCAGCCACTCCTTGGGCGGAACGATAACGCCGCCCACGCCCTGTATCGGCTCGGTCACAAAGGCGCCGATCGTCCCGGCGCCCTCGCGCTTGATGATCCGTTCGAGTTCGTCGGCGCAGTCGACCTGACAGGCGGGGTAGGTCTTGCCCAGCTCGCAGCGGTAGCAGTAGGGCCGGGCCATATGGATGACGCCCGGCAGACCGGGCTCGACCTGCTCGTTGAACAGCGGGATGCCGGTCAGGCTGGCCGCCCCGCTTGAGGTGCCGTGGTAGCCCTGGTTGAGGCTGATGAACTTGGTCTTCTCGGGCTTGCCCTTGGCCTTCCAATAGGCCCGGACGAGGCGGATCATGGTTTCGTTCGATTCCGAGCCGCCCGAGGTGAAAATCACCCGCCGCAGGCCCTTGGGGCCGATCTTGGCCAGCTTGGCGGCCAGCTCAACGGTTGGGGCTGAGGTCGGGCCGATGAGGGTCGGGGCGAAGGCCAGCTGATCCATCTGGGCGGCAACGGCGCGGCTGATCTCTTTGCGGCCGTGGCCCACATGCACGTTCCACAGCGAGGCCAGGCCGTCGAGATAGCGCGTGCCGTCCGTATCCCACAGATACACGCCCTCGCCTCTGACGAAGATGGGCATGCCGCGCTCCTGATGCAGGCTCAGGGGCACGAAGCCGTGGACCAGATGCGCCTTGTCCTGCTGGTGCAGGGTCTTGGCCCGTTTGCGATCCATGGGGGTCGGCGCTGCGTTGGCTCGGGAGCGGAGGGGGATCACCTTGGCCGATTTTTTTGTTGTGTGTGGCATGCTCTTCCTCCCTGTGGCTGACGTGTTGACACGGTCCTCTTTTGGGGCAGTATACTCCTTTCGTTCCATTTTCCTATGCCAACGGAGGAAGCGATATGAAAACGCAGCGGCTGGGCCGAACCGGGCTCAAAGTGTCCGAACTGTGTCTGGGAACCATGACCTTTGGACGCCAGTGCGACGAAGCGCTGAGCTTTGCCATCATGGATACCGCGTGTGAGGCTGGGGTCGATTTTTTTGACACCGCAGACGTCTATCCGGTCGGCGGGGATGCCTCGACGGTCGGCCGCACCGAGGACATTGTCGGAAAATGGCTCAAGGGCAGACGCGAGCAGATTGTCCTGGCCACCAAGTGCTGGGGCGCCATGGGACCCCAGCCGAATGATCGTGGCCTGTCCCGCAAGCACATCCTGGCCGCCATAGACGAGAGTCTGCGCCGGCTGCAAACCGACTACATCGACCTCTATCAGGTGCACGCGCCGGATCTCGACACCCCGATAGACGAGACCCTGGCGGCGCTCGACGACGTGGTGCGGCAGGGCAAGGTCCGTTATATCGGCTGCTCGAACTTCCAGACCTGGATGCTGGCCAAAGCCCTGTGGACCAGCGACAAACACGGCCTGGCCCGTTTCGACTGCGTACAGCCGCGCTATAACATCCTGTTCCGGGAAATCGAACATGAGCTGCTGCCGCTGTGTCGCGATCAGGACGTCGGGGTGATCCCCTACAATCCGCTGGCCGGCGGCTTTCTGACCGGCAAGCATATGGCCAACCAAGCCAGCCAGGCCCCCTCGTCCGAGACGCGTTTCGCGCTCGAAGGCCGGGCCGGACGCACCTACAAGAAGCGCTACTGGCAGGAGGCCCAGTTTGCCGCCGTGGCCCACCTCCACGAGTTCTTCTCGGCCCGCAACAAGCCGCTGGCCCAGGTTGCGATTGCCTGGGTGCTGGCTCAGGACGGCATCACCTCGCCAATCGTCGGAGCCACCTCGCCCGAGCAGCTGCGCCAGTCGCTGCCGGCGGTTGAGCTGAGCCTGGACGAAGAAGAGCTGGCGGTGTGCGACGCGGTGTGGTTTGAGCTGCCCCGGCTCAAAGACCCGATGGTGGCGCTGCGCTGAGCCCGGGCGGTCAGCGACCGCTACGTTCACAGCATATCGGAAAAGCTGCCCTGACCGGGGACGAACAGGCGGCTGTAGAAGCGCATCGCGTACGAGTCGGTCATGCTGGACAGAAAATCGCAGATGACCCGCTTGCAGGCCGCTTCGTCCCCCTCGCCCAGGGCGCGCTGGTAGCGCTCGGCCTGCTCTTCGGGCAGTAGACCGACCGACTCGCGGCCCTGGTCCAGCACCTCAAACAGACGCGCCAGAACCGTTTGGCCCTTGTAGCCAAGGGTGGCCACGCGCGGGTTACGAATCACTTTCTGAGACTCAAAGGCTTTCAGGACTTCGATCCGCACCCGCTCGGAAAAGGCCGCGTCAATGCGACCGGTTGGCTGGACCTCGACCGTACTGGCAAAGGCCGAGATGAGGTCGCGGGTCAGCATCTTATGCGCCGCCCGGCCGGCCGTGTGTTCCAGGGCGTCGAGCTGGGTCGCGAGCTGGGTCAGCACCGCGCCGGCCGTTTCAGCATCGACCGTCCGGTGCCAGGCGCCGAGCGCAGCGTTGACCTCGGGCAGCAGACGCTGGGCCGGAAAGCGGCGAAAGTCGGCCAGCGTGATCAGGCCGGCTTGCAGGCTGTCTTCGATGTCGTGGACCGAATAGGCGATATCATCGGCCACGTCCATGATCTGGCACTCCGGGCTGCGCTGCTGACCGCTGCCGGTCGCCCGGCTGATCGCCTCAACCAGCTCACGATCTGCGGTGTAATAGCCCTTGACCGGTTCGTGCCCGGACGGAAGCAGCTCTGCGGCATTGAGACAGGTCTTGTATTTCAGCAGCCCGTCGAGGCTGGGGTAGGTGAGGTTCAGGCCCGGATAGGCGGTGTGTTTGTGTTCGAGCCGGGTCACGATGCGGAAGGTCTGGGCGTTGGCCTCAAAGCCGCCATAGGGCCGCATGCGGTCGTGCAGGAGGCGTTCCCCGGCGTGGCCGAAGGGGGCGTGGCCAAGGTCGTGGGCCAGGCAGACCGTCTCGACCAGGTCGGTATCCGCGCCCAGCGCCAGGGCAATGCCCTTGGCAATCTGGGCGACTTCAAGCGAGTGGGTCAGCCGGGTCCGAAAGAAATCGCCCTCATACACCCCGAACACCTGGGTTTTGCCCTGGAGGCGCCGAAACGCGGCCGAGTGGATGATGCGCGCCCGGTCGTGTTCAAACTCGGATCGGTGGTCGTTGGCCGGTCGTGGCGGCTCCAGGGTATGCCGACGGGCGTCTGAGGGACGGGCGAACTGCACGCTGCTGACTCCTTACTACTGACTTGTCGGATCAGGATAAACGACGCGGCGTGAGCTGCGCAACTACACTCAGGGTGAAACGCCGGAAGCGCGGGCAAAACGCCGGTCGAGTTCCCGCTTGGCCTGTTTTCTGAGCTGGATGCAATCGCCATAGCGCCAGGAAGTCCTGAGCCAATCCCACACGCCCCCCTGCTGAAAGGGATTCATGGCTTGGGCGAAGCTCAGCACGCCCGACTGCGGCTTTTCGATTTGCAGCAGGGAACGCAGATTTTCCACAACCGGTCCTTGGAGGGTCAGGCGGGCGCTCGTGCGGGTGTTTTCCAGCACCAGATTGAGGGCATACGCCCCTTCCCGGACCGGGATATCCCTGGCGTACAGACGCAGCTCGGGGGGGTGGCGGTGTTCGCGTGCCGACTGCGGGTCGCGCTCCTCGGGTTCCGCGAAGCGCTCCCAGTCCAGCTCTCCGCCAGGAGACAGCCGATACTCCTGCTCTCCGCCCTGGCCGGCCGCAACCTGGACGTAGCGGGTGAAAACCGGGCCGGTGATTGTTTGCTGCGTCTGCGCGGCGACGAGTTGGAAGGCGAGCCCGAAGGTGTCACCGTACCACTCGGGCGGAAGCGCCAGCCGCTTTTTTTCAATCAGCAGAGAAACGCCGTTCGGCCCGGGCGGTCCGGCGATCCATCCTACCTGAACCTTGGCCAGCACCAGCGCTCGGGAGCGGCCGTCGGGCGGGCGTTTCTCGAACAAAGCGTAGGCCTGCCGGTAGGCGCCGTAGCCGTGGCCGAGTTCGGAGCACAGGTGGTCGAAACGCAGGGGGTGGTCGCGGTCGAAAGCGACCATCTGCTGCTGAGTCAGAGCGGTGCTGGCAGACAACACGAACAGAGCGGTGACGGCAGTAATTTTCGCCATAGTCTTGGGCATCTCTTCGACGGGCTCCGGCAAATCACACGGGCCTCCCCCTTTTGCTGGGGCCTATGAGGCCAGCATAAACGACGCCGCTGCGGGTGCAAGCAACCCGGTGCGAAGTAGCTGCCGCCCCGATCAGGAGCCGGTTTTGGAGTGCTGAGAGCCGGACAGGAAAATGACCAGGCCCACCGCCAGACAGCTGCTCCCGCACACGTACATGGGGGTAAAGCCGGCCTGACTGGCGATGCTGCCCATCAGCACCCCGCCCAGCCCCATGCCGAGATCGAGCCCCTGGGCGAAGGTGGCCATGCCCAGGCCGCGTCGTTCGGGTGTCAGGCGGTCGATCATCCACGCGCCGGCGGCAGCAAATCTTTACCTGTTATGTAGAGAATAGGTTCATGATCCTGCTGGCCATCGGGTGGGTGTCGGAAAAGGCTGGACATCCTCCCTGGGGCATGAATAATAATCCAGTGGACATTGAAGAGGAAATACGACGCCTCGCCGACAAGTACGCCGCGAATCTCGAAGCCCGTGTTGAGCGTCGCGTGAAGGAAATGGAATCGGATGACAGGAGCCATCACCTGATCTATCGTGTCCTCGGCGTGGCCGACGAGGAAGGGAGTCTCATAGACATCTACCAGAACAAAGGACGGTTCCTTTATAGATATGCAGGATCGTTCTTGGAAGAAGCGGCGAAGCTCTGTTTCCGCGAGAGGTATCCAGACTCTGCTTCCGTCCGAATACCGAACACCTTGGGGCAGCGCCCCAAAACTTTCGAGATCGACTGCCTTGTTGAAGACCGGGACGCGGTAGAGATTAAGTGGCGGGATGCGACAACGGACGGGGATCACGTCACCAAGGAACATACGCGCCTGCAAAACATCAAAGCCGCTGGCTACAAGCCTATCCGCGTCATGTTCTACTATCCAAATCGAGAACAAGCGCGACGAATCCAAAACACGCTTGAAACTCTCTACAGGGGTATAGGCGGCGAGTACTATTACGGAGGAGGCGCGTGGCGGTATATCAGGGAATATACAGGAGTCGATCTGAAGACCATCCTGGAAAGGATCGCAGATGAGCGCCCTCGGAATGCCTGAGGCGAGAACGTACGTGGGCGACTGCCTAGATGTCCTCCGCGATATAGAGCCGTCATCGGTCGATCTTGCCTATATTGACCCACCGTTCTTTACGCAGAAGATACACAGATTAAACACAAGAGACGGGTCTACGACATTCAGCTTCCGGGATATTTGGGACAGCGATCGTTCCTACTCCGATTTTATCTGTCAGCGAATTCGCCGCACACGGACTGTCCTGAAGAGTTCCGGCAGCCTGTTCTTCCATTGCGATAAAGCAGCATCCCATATTATTCGTTTCTTACTTGATAGTATATTCGGGCCTGAGCAGTTTCGATCCGAGATAATTTGGTCTTTTAGAAGATGGTCGAATACAAAAAAGGGTTTGTTGCCGGCTCACCAGACAATTTTCTTTTACTCGAAGACTGACGACTTCAAATTCAATACATCCTACCAGGAATATTCGCCCTCAACAAACATCGACCAGATCATGCAGAAGCGGATTCGGGATTTCCGTAACAAGACGATTTATGCACGGAATGAGAAAGGTGAGGTTGTTGGAAACGGGACCAAAAAAGGTGTTCCCTTGTCGGATGTCTGGGAGATCCCATTTCTCAATCCAAAAGCGAAAGAGCGTGTTGGTTTCCCCACTCAGAAGCCAATTCTCTTGATGAAGCGAATCGTTGAACTTGTGACAGATGAGGGGGATTGGATTCTGGACCCGTTTTGCGGCAGTGGTACGACGCTCGTTACCTCGAAACTCCTCAACAGGAACTCCATAGGGATGGATGTTTCCGAGGAAGCTGTCGAACTGACAAAACGAAGGCTTGAGACTCCTCTCGTTACAGAGTCGCCCTTGGTCCAGAGAGGGAGAGAATCCTACCGTCAACATGAATCGTATGCCGCTGCGCATCTCTTTGGTGTCGCCTACACACCTGTTCATCGAAACGCAGGTATCGATGGCCTGTTGAAAGAGGAAGTTGACGGACTCCCCGTATTCGTTCGCGTTCAGCGCGAAGAAGAATCCGTCAGTCAGGCTGCCTCTGCTTTGAGGAAGGCAGCGAGAAATAAAGGCGATTGCAGGCTGGTGGTTATCGCTACACACGCAGATTTGTTTGATTCCGGCCGTTTCGCCGCGGTCGATGTCATTCCATCGACCGCGTTCGTGTTGAACGAGTACACCAATAAAAGAAGGGTGAGCAGGCAACGCGACCTCCGCGCCGGCGACGAGGGACTTATCTCCCGCGGCCAGAAACACAACCCGAATGGAGTCTGACGGAATCCGGGAATGGGCGGTTACCCGCCGAGAATCGGGCTTCGGCTCGGCAGTAGCAAATCCGCACCGGCTGTGCTCTAATCGCGGGCCGAACAGGAGGGCTGCCATGTCGATTGAAACCCTGAAGGACAAAGCCGCGATTGTCGGTGTCGGCCACACCGAGTACTCCAAGGATTCGGGGCGCAGTGAGATCAGCCTGGCCATTGAGTGCATTCAGCGGGCGATTGACGATGCGGGTCTGCAAACCAGCGACATTGACGGGATTGCCAAGTATACGATGGACAATAACGACCCGGTCGAGCTGGCCGCCCACCTCGGGGTGCCCGAGCTGCGCTTCTTCGGCGAGGTGGCCTACGGCGGGGGCGGCGGGCCGGTCGGCTCGATCCTGCTGGCGGCCATGGCGGTGGCGACCGGTATGGCCGAGACGGTCATTGCCTTTCGGGCCATGAACGAGCGCTCCGGTCGGGGCACGCCCCGCTTTGGACAGGCTGCGGTGCGCCGCGGCACGCCGGGAGTCGGCGCCTACCTCGAACCCTACGGTCTGTTCAGTCCGGCCCAGATGGTGGCCCTGGCGGCCCGGCGGCATATGCATTTGTACGGCACCAAGAGCGAACATTTTGGCGCTATTGCCGTTGCCTGCCGCACCCACGCTCAGACCAATCCCAACGCGGTCATGCGCGACCGGCCGATCAGCATTGAGGACCACCAGAACTCGCGCATGATCGCCGACCCGCTGCGCCTGCTCGACTGTTGTCTGGAAACCGACGGCGGGGCTGCGGTGGTGGTCACCAGCGCCGAGCGGGCCAGAGACCTGAAACACACGCCGGCGTACATCATGAGCGGCGGGTTCGGAGCGGGCGAGTGGAATACCCAGCGGGTGGTCAAGGATATTGAGAGCCGGGAGACCGAATCAACCGTCGTGGCCAAAGCCATGTTCGGCCGGGCCGGCATCAGCCACGCCGACCTTGATGTGTGCTACCTGTACGACCACTTCACGCCGCTGGTGCTGATGGCTTTTGAAGAACTCGGCTTTTGTGAGCGCGGCGAGGGCGGACCGTTTGTGTCGGACGGCAAACTGCTGTGGCCGAACGGCAGCCTGCCGTTCAATACCAGCGGCGGCAACCTGTCCGAGGGCTATATCCACGGCATGGAAAACATTGTGGAAGCCGTGCGTCAGCTGCGCGGCCAAGCCATCAACCAGGTCAAGGATGCCGAGATTGCCCTGGTAACCTCGGGCAACGGTGTGCCCAATACGGGCATGATTCTTCATAATTAGCCCCGCGTCTAGGTTGATTCCGGGTAACTGCGGGGGACCAACCCAGGGCAACCACACGCCCCTACGGGTCGCCCGAACGGGGCGTATAGCCCGGACACTCCAGGACCGGCAGACGGGGGTATTTGGCGTAGCGGTCATCCTCCTCCGCCCGCGAGCAGTACAAAAAGCGCGAGCCTTTGGCGCTGATGATTTCGCGCGCATAGACACATGCTTGACATAAGCCGGGCTGCGGCTGGGCGGGACGGTGTGTGTCCATACCAGCCCCTGTCTACTCGGCCCCGACCAGCGGCCGCAGGTCGGCCGCCAGCCGGTCCAGAATCACGCCGAGGTTGTGGCTCATGGCTTCGGCGACCGCAGCCGGGTTGCGCTTGGCGGCCTGGTGCGTGACCGCGTACGACTCGAACCAGACCGGGGTGCGCTGCGGCGGGCGGGTCAGCCAGACCTCGATTTCCAGGGCGGCTTCCCAGGTCTCGTCGCGGTCAAGCTCTTCGATGTGGCGCAGCGTCCCGCCCAGGACGTAGTCGGCGTCGCCCTCCGGGGTGGGGAAGACCTTGGCGAACAGCCCGCTGCTGCGCAGATAGCGACGCGTCCAGTCCGTCACCTGGGCCGCAGGCGCGCTGGCCCAGCGATGGTAGGTGTAGAAGTCGAGTTGATACGGCGAGGAGCGGTAGACCAGACGCTGCTGGTCGTAGGGGTCATGGGCGCGAAAGGCGTGGACGACCAGGGTCGGGCTGGCCGGGCTGCTCGGCTCGGGAAGCTGTGGCAGAGCCAGGACATAATACTGGACGCTGGGGGCCGGCTGGGTCAGGCTACAGCCCGGCAGGCCGCACATCAGCAGGCCGCACAAGAGCGGCGGGGACAGCGCGGCGCGGACCGCGCGCCCGTCTTTCCAGAGCAATCTCCAGAGTAACATCCAGAGTAATCTCATGGATCGGGCAGCTCTCGCGGCGGTCTGTTTTTGCCCCAGATGAGGCCCGACGGATCGGTCCGGATCGTATCGCTGGCCTCTTTGAGGTCGTACGAGGCATCGGCCAGGTTGGTCAACAGCTGGCGGAGTTCAGACCGGTTTTCAACCACCAACTCGTCGATGTGCCTGGTCAGCTGGGCGACCTCATCCGCCAGCCGGGCGGTCATTGCTGCGGTCTGGCGAATCTGGACCAGCATCGTCTGACCATCCCGGAAGAGTTCGTCCCGGACCTCATTGATGGCCATGGTGGTATGCCTGATCCCGGCTGCGGCCTCGGCCAGATTCTTGACCATATCTCTGAGGGCCAGCTGGGTCTCGGGCGTGGCAATCTCGTCAAGAGCGGTCCGCAGGTTCTCGGCCAGGACCGACATGCTGTGGAGAAACGTGGTGATGGCCTCACGGTTTTGCCGGCTCAGCAGGTCTTGTTCAATGCGGGTGAGGGTGGTGAGCAAACGCTGGGCGATTTCGCTGGCCCGGTCTCGGAACTCCTCAAGACCACCCTCACGGACCACAATCGTTCCGCCGGGTTCCAGCAGGGGGACATCCACCGAGCCCCCCTCAAGCTGGACAAACCGAATCCCGGTCACAAACGAGCCGACCAGATGGGCAATCGTGTTGCGCCGGACCGGCGTCCCGGGCTGGAGGGCGATGACGACCTGGGCACGCGGTGGTGTCTCGGCGGTCAGATACACGCCTTCCACCTTGCCGACCGTGACGCCCTGATACTCGACGGCCGCGCCGGGCAACAGCCCGCTGACCGACTTGGCGAAGTAGATGGTGTAGGTATCGACCGGCTGGAGAAAACGGGAGCCGGCCAGCCACAGCAGGGTTGCGGCAAACAGAAAAAAACTCAGGGTGATAAACAGACCAACTTTGAGCCGGGTTGTGCCCATATCAGGCTCCGTCGGTGAGGCGTTCGAGCAGTCCGTGCCGCAGCCCGGCCGGCCGCGGCCGGCGGTCAAAGAACGCCTGCACCTGCGGCAGAGCCATGGCCTGGACCTCGGCCAGCGGGCCGGCCGCCAACACGCGTCCATCGTGCAGCATAATGGCTCGGTCCGCAATCATCTGAATGCTGCCCAGCTCGTGGGTCACAATCAGGATGGCCATGTCAAACTGGGCTTTGAGGCGCAGGACGAGTTCGTCAAGCTCGCGCGCCGTCACCGGGTCCAGGCCGGCCGACAGCTCGTCGAACAGCAGCAGGGCCGGGTCGAGGGCCAGCGCACGGGCAACCGCAGCCCGTTTTTTCATGCCGCCGCTCAGCTCGGCCGGCAGCAGCCGGGCGGCGTGTTCCAGGCCGACCAGCGAGAGCTTCATCCGCGCCAGCATCCGGGCCGTTTCTACCGGCGCCCGGGTGTGTTCCAGAATCGGCAGCATCACATTCTCTTCCACGCTCATCGAGTTGAACAGCGCCCCGCCCTGAAAGGACATGCCGACATTGCGCAGGATGGCTTCCCGCTCCGCTTCGCCCGCCCGGTGGACGTCCCGCCCGTCGATCAAGACCCGGCCTGAGCTGGGCGTCAGCAGACCGACGATATGACGCAGCAGGGTGGTTTTGCCACAGCCGCTGCCGCCCAGAATGACGGTAATTTCTCCCCGTCGAGCCTGCACGCTGACCCCGTTGAGCACGGTCTGGTCGCCGTAGCCGGCGACCAGATTCTCAACTCTGACGTAGGCAGGTGCGGAACTGGGCGTGTTCGGCATGGCTCGTCTCGTCCCTTACGACAGATAGAAAAAGATGGTGGTGAAGACGGCGTCGGCCAGGATGCACAGCACAATCGAGGTCACCACCGAAGCCGTGGTATTGGTGCCCACGCCCTCTGCTCCGCCCCGGACATACATGCCGCGATAGCAGGCCACCAGCCCGATCAGGCCGGCAAAGACGACGCTCTTGACCATGCCGGTCACCAGATCACTCATCAGCAGGGCCTGGCCGGTCTGCTGGATATAGTTGCGGCTGCCCAGGCCGAGCAGTAGCACGCCGACCCAGTAGCCGCCAAAAATGCCGGCCAGATTCGACAGCACGGTCAGGCACGGCACCGCGCACAGCAGAGCCACGACCCGGGGCAGGAGCAGAAATCGAGCCGGGCTCAGGGCCATGGTACGCATGGCGTCAATCTCCTCCGACACGACCATGGTGCCCAGCTCGGCGCTGATGGCCGAGCCGCTGCGGCCGGCCACAATGACGGCGGTGATCAACGGGGCCATCTCCCGCGCCATGGACACGCCGACCAGATTGGCAATATAGATGGCCGCCCCGAACTGGCGCAGCTGGCTGGCCGCGTTGAGGGCCAGCACCGCTCCGACCAGAAAAGACAGAAAGCTCACAATCGGGATACCCTCAATCCCGATCTTGACGATCTGCTCCCCGGTTCGGTCCCATTTCACGCCCTTGCCGCGCCACGGGGCAACACACAAGCAGTAGGCCAGCTCACCGATCATATCCAGCAGACGGCGTCCGGTGGTCAGCAGGGCGAGGGTCTGGTCGCCCAGGTGTTCGACCGAAGACAGTCGGCTGTGTACGACTTGGGGCGGACCGAGCAGGTCGTCCTCAAGACCGCTGAACGCCTGACGCAGCCCGGCCGACAGGCCCACAAAGCGGACCTCACACCCTTGGGTGTGGCGCTCGGCAGCCAGCTGCAACAGGCCGGCCACCTCGAGGCTGTTGAGCTGTTGGACGGCGCTGAAATCGAGGACGAGGCGCGCCCCGGCCGGCGCGCGTCTCAAGGCGCGGCGAATCTCTTCGAGCTGGCCCGGCAGGTCGGGTCGGGGGTCTGGGTCAGACCCGCCCGACTGCGGGTGGGGCGGGTCGATATGGAATTCCACGCTGCTCACGGTCTGGGCCGCCGCCTTTCTGGTGTACGCTGATCGCCATCCTAGCATGAGCGTCGTTGTGACTGGTAGTGCGACGCCGTGACCGGCATCGCGCATTGACACGCGAATCGGCCTTGCCTAGACTTCGGGGCGGTGGAGTCCTGCCCCCGGCTGTCTGGCCGGCGGCAAACCACTGTCTTGGCACAACACCACACTTCGAGGATGGAGCAGGCTCATGTTATGGTGCGACAAGCTCGCCGAGCGGGTGTCCGGCCCGCAGCTGATTAACGATTCCAAGACGCCCTCGGGCCGGGTGCATGTCGGCGCGCTGCGGGGCGTGCTGATCCACGACGCCGTGTTTCGGACCCTCAAGGATCGCGGCATTCCCGTCCGCTATACCTTCGGCGTTGACGACTACGACCCGCTCGACGAGCTGCCGGCCGGCCACGCCGAGTTTTTCCGCCCCTACCTGGGAGCGCCGTTGTGCCAGGTTCCGCCGCCGCCGGGCTCCTCGGCGCCGGATGTGGCCGAGCACTATATTGCGGAGTTTTTTGACATCTTTCGGGAGTTGGGGGTCGAGGCCGAGACCTACCGGATGCGCGATATCTACCGCTCGGGGCAATTTAACGAGGCCATTGACGCCATCCTGAACAACGCGGCCAAGGTCCGTGAGGTATACAAGACCGTCAGCAACTCTGAGCGTCCCGACACCTGGTATCCCTTTCAGGTGGTGTGCGAGGCGTGCGGCCGGGTCGGCACGACCGAGGTCAGCGACTACGACGGCAGGGAAGTCAGCTACACCTGCCGGCCCGATCTGGTCGACTGGGCGACGGGCTGTGGACACGCCGGCAAGGTTTCGCCGTTTGACGGTCGGGGCAAGCTGCCCTGGAAGCTGGAATGGACGGCCAAGTGGCAGACCTTTGGCATTACGATTGAGGGCGCGGGCAAGGACCACAACACCAAGGGCGGCTCACGCGATGTGTCGGCCGCCTGCCTGCGGACCATTTTCGGTCAGTCGGCCCCACTGAATATCCCGTATGAGTTTTTCCTGGTCGGCGGGGCCAAGATGAGTTCGTCCAAGGGGATTGGCGTGTCGGCGCGGGACATGGCGGATTTCCTGCCGCCCGAAATCCTGCGCTTCGTCATGATCCGCACCCAGCCCAAACAGCCGGTGAATTTCTCGCCGGACGAGAAGTCGATCATCAAAATCTTCAACGACTTCGACCGCTTTCATACCCGCACCTACCACGATCCCAAGGTCTCGCCGGACGACAAGCGGGTCTACCAGCTGTCACAAACTGTGTCCTGGGGCGATTTCTACGCCGCCGATTTTCAGCTGGTGGCAACGGTTGCCCAGCTGCCGCATCTCGATCTGGCCGGCGAGGTCGAAAAGCGCAAAGGCGCGCCGCTGACCCAGACTGAACGCGACCAGCTCGGCCGCCGCGCGCAGGCCGCGCGCTACTGGCTGGAGCACTACGCCAGCCCTGAGGAGCGGATCGTGCTGCAAGACGCGCTGCCCGAGCGGGCCGGGGAGTTGACCGCCGGCCAGCGCGCTTTTCTGCATCAGCTGGCCGACCGCCTGCCCGGCGTAGCGTGGGAAGACAGCGCCTTGCAGACTGCGGTGTTCGATGTGGCGCGGCTCACGCCGATTGCGCCAGCCCAAGCCTTCAAGGCGCTCTACCGTGTCCTGCTCGACCGCGACTCAGGCCCCAAGGCCGGCAACCTGCTGGCCTTTCTGGACCGGGACTTCCTGCTCCAGCGTCTTCGAGAGCTGCCGTATGACCAACAGACGTTCTGGCAGGAAACCGCCATCAGTCGAGAAGATTTCGCTGCCTGGACGGCTGAGCATCGGGGACACATCACCCGACTCAGTGCTGAGGCCACACTCGGCCAAGCCCGGCCTGAGGCATTGGTGCGGCTGGGAATCGTTGAGTACACCGTTGCGTTTGATGACAACAAAACGCACCTGCGGCGTGTCCTGCTGGGGGAGTTCGCCGAACAGGCAGCTTTTGACGCGGCGGTACGGGACCAAGTCGCCATAAATGAATAGCCCATGAGCACCAATACTTCCGATATCTCGGTTGCCGTCATTCACTGGCCTGAAATGGCAAATTCTGTGTTCGTGCCCCACACCGAGGACGAGTATCGCCGCCTCGTCGCCTTCCTAGATGGCTTGATTGACAAAGTCGGCGAAGAGGAAACTCACCCTCTGGCCTCGTTAATGGAAATTTTGGGCGTTTTGATTGAGCAATATGAAGCGGAACACGTTCCTGAACTGAGCGGAGGGGAAGTAATTTAGATCGTAGCTCTGCGTTGCGCTGACGAAGGAGCAGGCTTAGACATCCATCACAGTCGAGGCTTGCTTCGCCACTTCCGGCAGGTCGATTGGAACGAACATGGAGGCGGGATAGAGGTAGCCGTCGGACTCTGACTTGTCCTCGTCAAGAACCCGGAGCAGGTCGGGTGCCTCGGCTTCAGCGCCCGACAACACGCGGTAGACTTTACCCACAATCAAACTGGCGGGGTTACTCTCATTGTCTATGCAGATCACAAACTCACTCATCGGACTGCCTCGGAGCGGAGCAACCCCTGTTCCATGGACGGGCCTGCTACGGCGTCCACTCAAAATAGTCGCGCAGGTTGTCTAACTCGCGCTGCTGACAGGCGACGGCGATACGCAGCTTCTCCAGGTGCTGCTGAACCATTTTCTCGCCCCCCTTGACCGGATGGGCGGCAAAAAAGGCCGTCACCTCGGCTTCGAGTGCGGGCGTGACCAGACCCGTAACGCCCTCGCACATGCGGGGGACGGTGCTGGCCGGGTAGTGGCCCAGCATGGCGTCCCAGTTATCTTTCAGGAACTGCCAGGCGCGCTCGCGCTGCTGGGTGTTGAGCAGCAGCTGGCGCATCAGGAAGGGCGCGTTCTGGGTGCGGACCTCGCCGTTGGTGGTCAGCGCCAGCGTGCGCTCGAACAATGCGGACGGCTGAAAGGCAGCCAGGGCGAACAGGTAGCGCATCTCCTCCTGGGGGGTCTCGGCCGTTTTGAAGGTGGCGTAGAACTCGTCATAGTCGGCCTCGTTGCCGCTGTGGGCCACAATCGAGACCAGGGCCGGAACGAGGTTGGGATCAACCGCAGCGCTATCCGACTTGTAGGCGGCGTAGCGGGCGCGCGCCTCGGCCTGGGTGGCGCGGTCGTTGCCCAGGGTGCCCAGCGCGCCCAACAGCTCTCCGCGCAGCTGGCCGACCAGGGCATCCTCTCCGTCGGCCGGCTGCCAGCCCAGACGCTCGATGCTGGGACCGACCAGGCTGTGAACCCGGGCGTGTAGCGCCGGGCGATGGGCCGGGTCGAGCAGACGGTCGAGGTAGTGCAGTGAGCCGAGAATGGCGCTCCAGACATTGTGCTCGGTTTCGTCCTCGAACAGCAGCAGCAGGTCCATATAGTCGGCCAGGGGGGTGAGACCGGCCAGGGCTGCGGCCCAGGTGTCGTTGACCAGATTAAAGCGTTCGATCGCCGACAGCTCGGTCTGGAGTGCGCCGGTCAGCCGCTGGAGCAGATCCGGGCTGTAGCGCACCCGGTAGAAGCCGTGGCCGCCGGCGTTGACCACCACCCAGTCCGGCCGCGTCGGCAGGTCGAGACGAACCTCGTCCTCCTCCAGCAGCACGGTTCGGGTCAGCTCCTGATCGCCGCTCTTGGCCCGGATGAACACGGGCACCTGCCAGCGCCGGGTGGCGTCGGCCTCCGCCGGCAGATACTGGAAGATGTGCTGGGACACGACGAGCGTCGTGTCTTCGACGGCGGCCGAAATCAGGGGATGGCCGGGCTGAAACACCCACGAGTCCATCATCGTCCGCACCGGCTGGCGGGCCGATTCCTCAATCGCGTCCCACAGGTCGGTGGTCTCGGCATTCGCGTAGGCGTGCTTGCCGACATAGCTGCTGATGCCGGCCCGGAAGGTGTCCGGACCCAGGTACTGTTCCAGCATGCGCAGGACTGCGGCGCCTTTCTCGTAGGTCAGAATGTCGAACATGCCGGCCGCTTCGTCCGGATGGCGAACCGGAAACTCGATTGACCGGGTGCTCTGCAAGCCGTCGATCTGTAGCGCGGCGGCGCGCGAGACGGCAAAGCTGGTCCAGCGCTGCCACTCGGGCTTCCAGTCGTCAACGGCCATCATCTCCATGAAGGTGGCAAACGCCTCGTTGAGCCACAGCCCGTTCCACCACTTCATGGTGACCAGGTCGCCGAACCACATGTGGGCGTTTTCGTGCGACACCACGTCGGCCACCCGCTCCAGCTCGCTGCGCGCCGCCCGGTTTTCGTCGACCAGCAGCGCGGTTTCACGAAAGGTGATGGCCCCCAGGTTCTCCATGGCGCCGAAGGCAAAATCGGGAATGGCGATCAGGTCGAGCTTGTCGCCCGGATAGCTACGGCCGTAGTAGCGGTTGAAAAACGCCAGCGAGGCGGCGCCGATGGCCTGACCGAATTTCGCCAGGTGGAGCTTGCCCGGCACCGCCCAGACCCGCAGCGGCGTGCCGTCAACGTCGGTCGGCTCGGTCGCCTCGAACTCGCCGACAATGAAGGCGACCAGGTAGCTCGACATTTTGATCGTATCGGCAAAGACGACCTCTTTCTGCTGGGTGGCGGGCAGCGGCGTCTCGCGCACGATGGCCGCGTTGGAGATGGCGGTCAGGGCGGCGTCGATCACCAGGGTCACCTGAAAAACCGCCTTGAGCGCCGGCTCGTCCCAGCACGGAAACGCGCGGCGGGCGTCGGTGGATTCAAACTGGGTCGAGGCCAGGACCTTCTCCTGGCCGTCGGCCGTGGTGTAGGTGCTGCGGTAAAAGCCGTGCAGTTTGTCGTTGAGGATACCGCTGAAGCTGATCCCAGGGTCCAGGCGCCGGGGGCGAGGGGCTGGGGAAAGTGGAAGCTGGCCCGTTCCTGCTCGCTGTCCAGGCTGACCGTGCCGTCCAGGGTCTGGCCGTCCGGGCCGCTGGCGGATACGCTGTGGATGGTCAGCTCGATGGCGTTCAGCACAATCTCGGTGACCGGCTCGTGGACGGTGATGTCCACCGTCTCTTCCCCGTCAAAGGTAAACGCGCGCAGGTCAGGGGTGAGGCGGATGGCGTAGCGCTGAGGGCTGACCTGGGTGGGGAGCTGATAGGCCGGCGTGTGTGTCATGAGAGCCTCCGTATCCGGGCGGCGTGTCCTTCCGCCTCGGTTCTGGTCGAGGAGATACCAGAAACCGGGTCTTCTTGGAACCGAGCCGTCTGAGAATCGGGCCGTCTGAGAATCGGGTCCTCTTGGCAAACCGCCGTCCGAGCGCTATGGACAGTAGGGAGCCCTGGCGGACAGATGTTCTCTGAACGACGGAGGGGGATATGGCCAAGGATTACGACAACGATACCGATCTTGATCGTGACGTAATAACCGAGACCGAGAAAAAGACCAAAAAGCCGCCGCTGTACAAGGTGCTGCTGCACAACGACGACTACACCACGATGGAGTTCGTCGTGTACATCCTGCAGTCGGTCTTTAACCATGACGCCACCAAAGCCACCCAGGTCATGCTGCACGTGCATCGAAAAGGCATGGGGGTGGCCGGGGTGTATACCTACGAGGTGGCTGAGACCAAGGTGGACAAGGTCCACTCGCTGGCCAAGAAGTACGAGTTTCCCCTGAAATGTAGTATGGAAGAAGCCTGATCCTGCGGCCGCCCACCAGGACGGTCGCAGAGAACACAGCTTCCCGGGCCAGGCCCGCAGAAGGAGCGGAGAATGCAAATTAGTCGGGAATTTGAGATTGCCCTGACCCTGGCGATCAAGGAAGCCAGACAGCGTCGCCACGAGTTTCTGTGTCTCGAGCACGTGTTGTACGCCCTGTCGTTTGACGAGGATGTGGCCGAAATCCTGCGCCACTGCGGCGGCGAGGTCGAACAGCTGCAAAAGGATCTGGTGCAGTTCTTTGAGGAGAACATCGAGGCGCTGTCCGAAGAGAGCGACGTCGACCCCCAGCAGACCTCGGGCTTTCAGCGGGTCTTGCAGCGGGCGGCCATGCACGTCCAGTCCAGCGGCAAAGACCTGGTTGAGGGGCGCAACTTTCTGGTCGCGCTGTTCCGGGAAGAAAACAGCCACGCCCTGTACTTTCTGCAAAAGCAGGGCATCAGCCGCCTGGACGTGCTGAACTACATCTCGCACGGCATCTCCAAGGTCCAACCCGAGGACGAGGACGACGAGTCGGCCGCCCAGCCGGAGGCCGAGGGTGTGGACGACGAGGACGATCCCCGGCCGGCCAAAGACCCGCTCAAGGCTTTCACCGCCGACCTGGTCCAGCGCGCCAGGGACGGCGAGATTGACCCCCTGATCGGCCGCGAGGTCGAGGTCGAACGCACCATCCACGTGCTGTGCCGGCGGCGGAAAAACAACCCGGTGTATGTCGGCGATTCCGGGGTGGGAAAAACGGCCATCGCCGACGGGCTGGCGCTGCAGATCGCCAACGGCGAGGTGCCCGAGGTGCTCAAGGATGCCCGGATCTATTCCCTGGACATGGGCTCGGTTCTGGCCGGCACGAAGTTCCGCGGCCAGTTCGAGGAGCGGCTCAAGGCCGTGCTGAACGCGCTCCGCAAGGATCCCAACGCCATTCTGTTTATCGACGAGATTCATACCATTGTCGGCGCCGGGGCGACCAGCGGGGGCTCGATGGACGCCTCGAACATCCTCAAGCCGGCCCTGGCGTCTGGAAAACTGCGCTGCATCGGCGCCACGACCTACCACGAGTACCGCAGCTATTTTGAGCGCGACCGCGCCCTGGCCCGGCGTTTCCAGAAGATCGAGATCCACGAACCCAGTATCGAAGACGCGGTCAAGATTCTGGAGGGCCTGAAATCCTACTACGAAGACCACCACGGCGTGTCCTACACCCCGGACGCGCTCAAGGCCGCAGCCGAGCTGTCGGCCAAATACATCAACGACCGTTTCCTGCCCGACAAGGCGATTGATGTCATTGACGAGGTCGGCGCGGCCTTCAAGATCAAACCCAGTACCGACGAGGACAAGGTCATTGGTGAGACGGATATCGAGGCGGTGGTGGCCAAGATTGCCCGGATTCCGCCCCGCAGCGTGTCGGTCTCCGACAAGGACCGGCTCCACCGGCTCGACGACGATCTCAAGAAGGTGGTCTTTGGCCAGGATCCGGCCATTGCGGTCATTGTCCGCGCCATCCGGCTGGCCCGGGCCGGTCTGGGCCAGCCGGAAAAGCCGGTCGGCTCGTTTCTGTTCTCCGGGCCGACCGGGGTGGGCAAAACCGAGGTGGCCAAGCAGCTGGCCCAGACCCTGGGCTTGCAGTTCCTGCGCTTTGACATGAGCGAGTACATGGAGAAGCATACCGTCTCGCGGCTGATCGGCGCCCCGCCGGGCTATGTCGGCTTTGACCAGGGCGGGCTGCTGACCGAGGCGATCACCCGCAACCCCCATTCGGTGCTGCTGCTGGACGAGATCGAGAAGGCCCACCCCGACCTGTTCAATATCCTGCTGCAAGTCATGGACCACGCCACGCTGACCGACAACAACGGCAAAAAAGCCGATTTCCGGCACGTCATCCTGATTATGACCAGCAATGCCGGGGCACGCGAAATGGCGGCCACGGCGATCGGTTTTGGCGAGCAGTCCAACGAGGGCAAGGACCAGCAGGCGATTGAAAAGCTGTTCAGCCCCGAGTTCCGCAACCGTCTGGACGGGGTCGTCCACTTCCAGACGCTACCGCCCGCAGCCGTTGAGCGGGTGGTTGACAAGTTCATGAAAGAGCTGATCGATCAGCTGACCGAGAAGAATGTACGCATTGCGCTGACCGACGATGCCCGCCGCTATCTGGCCGAAAAAGGCTATGACAAGACCTTTGGCGCCCGGCCCATGGCCCGCCTGATTCAGAGCGAGGTCAAACAGGTCCTGGCCGATGAGATTCTGTTCGGCCAGCTCCAGAACGGCGGCCGGGTCGAGATCGATCTCGGCGAAGACGGCCTGGTGTTCCGTTACGAGCCGCGGCCGGCTGACGAGACGGCCGAAGCCGCGCCGGCCGAGTCGGTGCCGGAGACGGTCGGCGACTGACAGGACCGCAATGTGTCGGGCGAGGCGCCGTTTGGTCCGAGCCGGGAGCCGGAGTCGTGCGGGCCTGGCTGGCGATAGGGGTTGGCCTGGTCGTGGCCAGCCTGGCCGGCGCCGATGAGCTGCCCACGGCCGATCCGGCCGATCCGGCCGAACTGGGCAAGGGCAAGCTGCTGGTGGCCGCCCGCCAGCTCGCCGATCCCAATTTCGCCCAGTCGGTTGTCCTGCTGCTCGGCTATGGACGGCTGGGAGCACTCGGCGTGATTATCAATCGCCCCACTGCGGTCCAACTGTCCGAGGTCGTGCCCGAGTCTCTCCAAGTCACACCCCAGGCTGGAGTGGTATACGGCGGCGGGCCGGTCGCTCACCTCTGTGATGCTGCTGCTGTTCCGCGCCGAGCAGCCGCCTGACGAGAGCCTGCCCGTTTTTGCCGATGTCTACCTGAGCGGCAGTCCGAGCGTGGTGGAGAACGAACTCGCCCGAGGCGGCACGTTTCGGATGTACGCCGGCCATGCCGGCTGGGCTCCGGGCCAGCTGGACGGCGAGGTGGAGCGGGGGGACTGGCACATCGTTGCGGCCGATATCGACGCCGTGTTTCACCGGCCTGCGGAAGACCTGTGGTCCGAGCTGATTCAGCGCACGACTGGCCGCTGGGTGGACCTGCGGCCGCCGCGCGCCGCAGACCACGGCCCAGGCTGAACCCATACAGACTGGAGAGGAGAGGTGACATGAATGCCTTGGAAGAAGGCACCGAAATCAGGCTCGATTTCAAGAAGTTAGGCAGTATCGCGGACAAGGGTCTGGACGTGGTTCCGGTCGTGCTGCAACACGCCCGGACGGGCGACGTGCTGTTTATTGGCTATGCCAACGAGCTGGCCCTGCGGGAGACGCTGGAGCGCGGTCAGGCCGTCCTGTGGTCAACCTCACGCAACGAGCTGTGGCACAAGGGAGCCACCTCGGGCGACGTGCTCGACCTGGTCGAGGTGCGTCTCAACTGCGAGCAGAACTCCCTGCTGTACCGCGTGATTCCCCGCCGGGGCGGGGTGTGTCATACCAAAGGCGAAGACGGGCAGGCCAGACCGCGCTGCTACTACCGACGGATCGCCCGTAGCGGCGACGTGCTCGAATTTGTCTGAACCGGGCAGGAGACACACGTATGGACCTTGGCGTTTTCAGTTTCAATACCGAGTACACGCTGCCGGCCGACGAGCTGGCCAAGGAGTGTGAGACGCGGGGCTTTGAGTCGCTGTGGCTGCCCGAGCACACCCATATTCCGGCCAGCCGCGAGTCCCAGTACCCGGGCGGCGGCGAGCTGCCCGAAGAGTACGTCCACATGTCCGACCCCTTTATCGGTCTGGCCGCCGCCGCTGCGGTGACCACCAGGCTCAAACTCGGCACCGGTATCTCGCTGGTGACCGAGCACGATCCGATTGTGCAGGCCAAGCAGGTCGCCTCGCTGGATCGGCTCTCCCACGGGCGGTTTATTTTCGGGATTGGCGCGGGCTGGAATAAAGAGGAGATGGCCAACCACGGCACGCCGCCGGCCAAACGCTGGAAGGTCTTGACCGAGCGGGTCCAGGCCATGAAGGCGCTGTGGACCCAGGACGAGGCCAGCTATCACGGCGAGTTTGTGAATTTCGACCGGGTGTGGTCCTACCCCAAGCCGCTGACCACACCCCACCCGCCGATTCTGATGGGCAGTCTGAGTTCGCGGCTGGGCCGCCAGCGGGTGGTCGATCTGTGTGACGGCTGGATTCCGGTTGAGACGGCGATTGACGATATGCCGGCCGCGATTGCCGACCTCCACGACAAGGCCCGGGCCGCCGGCCGCGATCCGGCCTCCATCCCGATTTCGTTCTTCCTGGTCCACGCCCCGGGCATGGGTCGGCTCGCACGCTACAGAGAGCTTGGCGCGGTTCGCACTGTCGTACGCGCGCCCACCGCCGGCCGTGACGAGGTACTGCCGTTTCTGGACAGATATGCCGAAATCGCCCGCCAGTTGATATAAGACGCGATCCCATCTGTTCACATGATTAGGTCCTTCGCCGACAAGCGCACCGAGAATATCTTTAACGGCATAAGAGAGCGATCTTTCCCTGCCTCGCTTGTAAAACGGGCCAGGAGCAAACTAGACCGGATCAACTATGCGGCAAGTGTCACTGACTTACGGATTCCTCCAGGCAACCGGCTTGAGCGACTTAGGGGGGATCGAGAGGGGCAGTACAGCATTCGCGTCTCGCGTGGTTGGCGGATCTGCTTTGTCTGGAGAGACGGCGACGCTTTCGAGGTAGATTTAGTCAACCACTACGATTGAAGAATGGAGCAAGACAATGGTCCGAGTGCCCACAAATCGGATTACCACGCACCCCGGCGCTCTACTACGTGAGCAGATAAGAGAGTTAGGGCTGAGTGTCAGCGGCCTTGCCCGGGATATCAGCCTACCTGCCACCCGGCTGCGTGAGATCGTTCACGAACGGCGCGGTGTAAGTGCAGAGACGGCAATTGCGCTGGGCGCGTATTTCGGTCAGACCCCCGAATTCTGGATGAACGCGCAGACGGCCTATGATCTGTCAAAGGAGTTGGTTGAGCGCGGACAGGCCATCCGCGCGCGGGTCAGCCATCGTGTCCAGGACTGCCTGACGAGTTCAGCCAAATAGAGAACTGAGGCGCAATCTTCAGGGCCTCGGCCGGGGCGTGTTCAGCGTCCGTACCGGCTGCCCGTCCAGGAAGGCCCGGATATTCTCGACCGTCTGGTCAAAGAAGATGTGGTAGGTTTCGGCGGTCACGTAGCCGATGTGGGGGCTGAGCACCGTGTTGTCCAGCCGTCGCAGCGGATGATCCAGGGGCAGGGGTTCCTGGTCAAACACGTCCAGCCCGGCCCCGGCAATCGTCCCATTTTGGAGCGCCTGCACCAGCGCCGGCTCGTCCACAATCGGCCCGCGTGAGGTATTGATGAGGTAGGCGGTCGGTTTCATCAGGCCCAGCTCGCGGGCGCCGATCAAGCCCCGCGAGCGCGGGCTCAACACCAGGTGGATGGACAGCACGTCCGACTGCGCCAGGAGTTCGTTTTTGCTGACCAGGCTCGCGCCGCATTCGGCCGCCCGCTCGGCCGTCAGGTTCTGGCTCCAGGCGATGAGCGTCATCTGAAACGCCGCGCCGATTGTCGCAACCTGTGAGCCCAGTCGGCCCAGACCCATCAGCCCCAGGGTTTTGCCGTTCAGCCCCAGCCCCAGACTGCGCTGCCACTGGCCCGCGCGGGTGGCCCGGTCTTCCTCTGGGATATGCCGCACCAGGGCCAGGATCAGGCCCCAGGTCAGCTCGGCGGTCGGATAGCCCACGCCCCCGGTGCCACACACCACAACGCCACAGTCGGTGGCGGCGTCCAGGTCAATCGCCGCGTTGCGCATGCCGGTGGTGGTCAGCAGTTGCAGCTTGGGCAGGCGTTCCAGCAGGCTGCGGGGGAAGGGCGTGCGCTCGCGCATGGCCATGACGATCTCGAAATCTTCGAGACGCCGGACCAGGGCGGCCTCGTCGGTGAGGTGATCGTGGAACACCTCAAGGCTGACCTCGGCCGGCAGCACCGCCCAGTCGGTCATGCGCCGGGCCAGGTGCTGATAATCATCCAGGATTGCAACGCGGACCACGCTTCATCCTCCAGCGTACACGCCTATTTGTTGAGGCGCACGAACTTTTGCAGCACATGGCCGTCGAGCGGGATCAGACCCTGTCGGCCGCCCGCGCTGTAGTTCACCTCGCTGACGTACAGGTCGCCCCGCGAGTCGGCCCAGATGCCGTGCGGCGCATAGAAATTGCCCGGCTCCAGACCGTGCTCGCCGAAGCGGTGCTGGATTTCTCCGTCCAGGGTCAGCACGCTGACGCACGACGGGGGCTCGTGGGGGGGCACTTCGGCGCCCAGGCCGTTCGGCATGTTGGCGACCTTGAAGCCCAACTCGGCCACAAACAGGTTCTCGTCGGCGTCGATATACAGATCGTCCGGGCGGCTCACATGGGTCCATTCGGTGCGGTACTCGCCGTCGGCGCTGAACACCTGAATGCGGGAGTTCTCACGGTCGGCGACGTATACCGTGCCGCGCCGGTCAACCGCAATCGAGTGCGGGATTTTGAACTGGCCCGGGCCACTGCCGGGTTCCCCCCAGGAGAACAGCAGCTCGCCCTCGGCCGAGAATTTGTGCACTCGGGCGTTGCCGTAGCCGTCGGCGATATACATCGCGCCGTCCGGCGCCAGGGCGACATTGGTCACCATGTTGAACGGCCCGGCCGCCTGCTGAACCGGGGTGGTCCAGGCTTTGAAACCGGTGTCGGCAGGCGTGTCTTTCTCGCCCAGGGTTTTGAGCAGCGTGCCGTCGGGTTTGCACAGGCGGACGGTGTGGTCAAAATTGTCGGCGCAGTAGATGGTGTCATCCGGGCCGATAAAAATGCCGTGGGCGTTGGTGAACACGTCTTCTCCCCAGGCGTCGAGAAACTTCCCGTCCCGGTCAAAGACGATCATCGGGTGCTCGCCACGGTTAAAGGCGTACACCCGGTCCTGGGAGTCGGTGGCCACGCCCGCCACCTCGACAAACGACCAGCCCTCGGGCAGCTGCTCCCAGCCCTCAATCACTTCGTATTCCACTTTGTTCGCGCCAAGTGCCATGGGACTTCCTCCTTTTCAGGGGACGCGCTGATCGAGCTGGATCACGATCCCGTCGGGGTCTTTGAACAGGGTGGTCATGACCTTGCCGCCCGGCGCTTCGCCGTAGGCGACGCTGTCGAAGACTCGTGGGGCCAGGACGATCGGCACGCCGGCAGCCTTGACCTTCTCGAAGGTCTCCTCCAGATCGTCCACCCAGAAGGCAAAATGGTGGATGCCGACCTGGGTCAGATTGATCGCCTCGCCCGAGGTCGGACGGTTCTGGGACAGGACGATGAACGTGGCGTCCGGGCCGTCCTCCCAGCGCAGGTACACCCCGTGACGTCCGGGCCGCTCGGCGCCGGTGACCGTCTGAATCATGCCCCCCGGGTTTTCGTTGGGGTCGTCCAGGCTGACGCGCAGGCCCAGCAGGTCGCGATAGAATTTCAGCGACTCGGCCATGTTGCTGACGCCAATGGCGATGTGCGAGGTCGCTCGAATTTTCATGCCTCCCTCCTTTGTCTGTCTCGGCTCTCCTGACCCGCAGCTATGACACGCTTTGTGGCCGGCGTCCAGACATGGCGGCTCAACCGGCGTGGGCTCGCGCGCGGCGGATCAGGCGGCTCTTGAGGGCGGCCAGACGCGGTTCGAGTTCCAGCCGATACGGCTGCGGATCGCTGAGCCGGGTGACCGCCGGCGGTAAACAGCTCAGCTGGTCCTGGGCTCGCTGGCGGATCGCGGTCGGCACGGGGCTGGTATACACGACTTCGCCCCGGCGGAAGACCGGCACCAGCAGATCGTTCCACGTCGGCCCGGCCGAGCCGGCGACCCGCGCCGCGTCGTCAATCCCCAGCCGGGTATCATACACCGTGTCGCCGACAAAGCTCCCGTCGGTCTGATAGCGGCGCACCTGCAGGATGCCCGGGGTGGTGGTTTTGTCGTCCTCTTCCGACAGTTTGACTTTGTACTGCCAGGGCTGGCCCGGGCTCCGTACCGCACTCAGCTTATAGACCCCGCCCAGGGCCGGCTGGGTGTCGGCCGTGACCAGCTTTGTGCCGATCCCCCACACCCCGATCGGGCTGCCCTGGGCTTTGAGGCGGGCAATGGCGTGTTCGTCCAGGTCGTTGCTACCGACAATGAAGGCCTCAGGAAAGCCGGCCTGGTCCAGGATCTTGCGCGCCTCGATCCCGAGCTGGACAAAATCGCCCGAGTCCAGGCGGATGCCGACCAGCTCGTGGCCCTTGTCGCGCAGCCAGTGACCGACCCGAACCGCCCGGCGCACCCCGGCCAGACTGTTATAGGTATCGACCAGAAAGATGCAGTTGTTGGGCATGGCCCGGGCATAAGCCTCGAACGCTTCGCGTTCCGTGTCAAAGGCCATGACCCAGCTGTGGGCGTGGGTGCCTCGGACCGGAATCCCGAACAGTTTTCCGGCCAACACGTTCGAGGTGGCGGCACAGCCGCCGATATACGCCGCCCGACTCGCCGCCAGCGCGCCGTCAATACCCTGCGCGCGACGCAGTCCGAATTCGAGCACCGGCTCTCCCTCGGCGGCCAGGCGGATACGGGCCGCTTTGGTGGCGATCAGGGTCTGAAAATTGATGATATTGAGCAGCGCGGTTTCAAGCAGTTGGCCTTGGATGAGCGGGCCTTGGACGCGCAGCAGGGGCTGGTTGGGAAAAACAGGCGTGCCTTCGGGGATGGCGTCAACCAAACACGAGAAGCGCAGCTCTTGCAGATAGCCGAGAAACTCGCGGGGAAACAGGGCTTTGCCGTCGTTGCCGGTCAGCTCGGCCAGGTAGGCGACATCCTCGGCGGTAAACCGCACGTGGCTCAGGAAGTCGATGGCGTAGGCCAGACCGCAGGCCAGGCTGAACGCGCCGCCAAACGGATGATGGCGAAAGGACAGCTGAAACACCGCCTGCCTGTCGGCCATGCCCGACCGCCAGTAGCCGTAGGCCATGGTGAGCTGGTACAGGTCGGTCAGCAGCGCCAGGGAAGGGCGGTAGAGCGCGGACGGGATGTTCATCTGAGCCCCGCATGGCCCACGGACGGAGCTTACTCCAGGTTGGCCTCGATCAGCATCGGCCCCGGGCTGCCGAACCCGTAGCCGAGGGCGTCGTTCAGCTCTTCGGCCGTCCATACCGCCCGCGCCTCGACTCCAAAGCCCTCGGCCAGCTTGACAAAATCAAACACGGGCGAATCCAGACCGGTCAGGGACAGGCTGGCCTCACCTGGGGTGATCTTGGCCCGTTCCAGCTCCCAGCGCAGAATGGAGTACGCTCGATTCTTGCAGATGATGGCGGTCACGTTGTGTTTCTCGCGGGCCATCGTCCACAGGGCCTGGATGGTATACAGGGACGAGCCGTCGCCCTCCAGACACACGACCGGTCGGTCCGGCGCGGCGGCTGCGGCCCCGGCCGCGCACGGTAGACCCTGGCCGATCGAGCCGCCGGTCAGGGCCATATAGGTGAAGGGCGGGGCGCCGGCCGCCATCGGATAGTAACCAAAGCCGGCGGTCGCCCCCTCGTCCATCACAATGGCGTTGTCGGGCTGGAGGGCCGCCACCGCCTGGCACATATGGCGTGGCGTCAGGGGGCCGCTCGGCGGCGCCGGACGATCAGGGGTGGGTGCCTGGCGTTCGGGCGGCGCGTCGAGCGCCTCGGCCAAGGCGATGACGGCGGCGGCCGGGTCGGCCTCGGCGCCACACGCTTCGAGCAGCTCGGCGTCTTCGGCGTACAGACCGCTGCGGTTGTCGGGATAACCGAAAAAGGCGACCGGTTTGGCGGCTCCGGCCAGCACCAGGGTCTTATACGGCTCCAGGACCTGGCGGGCCGGCTCTGGAGCGTAGGGAATCTTGTCCGGGCATATCAGGCCGCGCCCCCGGTCCTGGACCGGGGGAAAGGTCGGGGCCAAGACCTTGCAGCCGGTGGCTTGGGCGATCCGGTCGGCCGCCCGTAAGCCTGCGGCTCGCAGCGCGCTGCCGCCCAGCACCAGCGCCGACCCAGGCCGACTCAGCGCTCGCGCCGCGCGTTCCACCGCCTCGGACTGGGGAGGGGCGGGCTGCGAGAGCACCGGTTGGGGGAGGGGCTGACTGACCTTTGCCCACTGCATATCGCCGGGCAGGATCAGGGTGCCCGGTCCGCTCGGCCGCTGGGTGGCTCTGGCAATCACCTCGGCCATGTCGGCGGCAGCCTCCTCTACCCTGGTCGGCGTTTTGACGAAACGGGCCATGGGCTGAGCCAGGGTTGCGATGTCGGAGGTCAGCGGCGCGTCTGCGGCGATGTGCCAGGTGGCATGTTCTCCAACGACTGACACGACGGGTGAGTTGGCTTTGCGGGCGTTGTGCAGATTGGCCAGGCCGTTGGCCAGGCCGGGACCGAGGTGGAGGAGGGCCAGGGCCGGCCGGCCGGTGATCCGGGTGTAGCCGTCCGCCGCGCCCGTACACACCCCCTCAAAGACGGACAGGACGGAGCGGATCTGGGGGCAGCGGTCGAGCGCCTCGACCAGGTAGAGTTCGGTCGTCCCCGGATTGGCAAAGCAGACATCGATGCCGGCTGCGGCTGCGGTTCGAATGACCGCCTCAGCTCCTGTCATTGCGGTGTTCGGTGGTGTCCCCGTGTGTTCGGTCGCCATAGCAACTCCTCCTCTCCCGAGAACATGCTGGACAGCGGTCGGGGAGTCAAGCTGTGAAGCGGACCGGGATTCTAGACACGCGGACCGAATTTTGGCATCCTGGCCCGCACCTGTTGTTGTCTGTATGCACCTGGAAATCTTTAGAGTCTTCTGTGACGTGGTCGAGACGGGCAGTTTTTCCCGGGCGGCGTCAAAGAATCTGCTGACCCAGTCTGCGGTCAGCCAGCAGATCCGCAGTCTCGAAGCCCACTACAATCGACAGCTGGTCGAGCGTTCCCGGGGACGCATCCGGCTCACCCAGGCCGGGGAAGCCCTGTACCAGGTCGGGAAGCAGATCTCCCAAAAGTATCGCCAGATCGAAGAGGAGCTACAGGCCCTGTCGCACACGGTAGCCGGGAGCGTGCGGGTCAACACGGTCTACAGTGTCGGGCTGTATGAGCTGTCCGCTCCGCTCAAGCACTACCTCCAGACTTTTCCCGAGGTCGAGGTCCACCTCGAGTACACCCGGGTCAACAAGATCTACGAAGACGTGAGCCGTGGGGATATTGACCTGGGCATCGTGGCCTACCCCACCAAACGCTCCCAGATAGTGGTGACGCCGTTTCGTGAGGATCGGCTGGTCCTGGTGTGTGCCCCGCAGCACCCGTTTGCCGCCCTCAGCAGCCTGCCGATGAAAAGCCTGGACCGGGAGAAGTTCGTCGGTTTTGAGCGCGATATTCCGACCCGCCGAGCGCTGGACCGGATTTTTCGTCAGCGTCATGTCCGGGTGCAGTACACCACGGAGGTGGACAATATCGAAACCGTCAAACGGATCGTCGAACTCGGCTCCAGTCTGGCCATTGTCCCTGAGCCGAGTATTGTGCAGGAGGTCCAAAACAACACCCTGAAGGTGATTCCCTTTGCCGACGAGGTGGTGATGCGACCGCTGGGGATCATCTCCAAGCGGGGCCGTCGTTTCACCCCTGCGGTCCAGGAGTTCGTGCGCTTCCTGCGGGGCGAGTCGCGGTCCGCGACACGCCCCACCCCGGCGCTGCGGGCCACGTCCTAGGCCCGGCTCGGGCGTGGGCCGGGACCGCAGCGCCGGGGACTGTCGGGCTAGACAGGCTTGGGAAATTTTGGCATTTTACCCCCTATTCTCATGCTGGACGAAGGGTGAGGCTCTGGAGCATACGCTATGGCACGAAAGAAAATTGCACTGATCGGCGCGGGCAATATCGGGGGCACGCTGGCCCACCTGTGCGCCCTCAAGGGACTCGGCGATGTGGTTCTGTACGACGTGATTGACGGCCTGCCCCAGGGTAAGGCCCTCGATCTGCTCGAAGCCGGACCGATTGAGGGCTATGACGTGAACCTGACTGGCACGACCAGTTACAGCGACATCCAGGATGCGGACGTGTGCATCGTGACCGCCGGGGTGGCCCGTAAGCCGGGCATGAGCCGAGACGACCTGCTGGGCATCAACTGCAAAATCATGCGCGAGGTCTCGGAGAATATCGCCAGCTATGCGCCGAACAGCTTTCTGATCGTGATTACCAACCCGCTCGACGCCATGGTGACCCTGGCCAAACGTGTCACCGGCTTTCCCAAGAATCGGGTTGTCGGTCAGGCTGGGGTGCTCGACTCGTCGCGCTACCGGACCTTCATCGCCCAGGAGCTGAACGTGTCGGTCAAAAACGTGACCGCCATGGTCCTGGGCGGCCACGGCGACGATATGGTGCCGGTGCGGAGCTACTGCCAGGTTGGCGGTATTCCGATTGAGCGGCTGATCGCGGCCGACCGGCTTGAGGAGATCGAGAACCGGGTGCGCCAGGCCGGCGGCGAGATCGTGGCCCTGCTCAAGACCGGCTCGGCCTTTTATTCACCGGCTTCGGCTGCGGTCCAGATGACCGAGGCCTACCTGTACGACAAGAAACACATCCTGCCCTGTGCGGCCTACCTCGAAGGCGAGTACGGGATTGAGGGGGTGTATTTTGGCGTGCCGGTGAGCATCGGCGCCGGTGGGGTCGAACGGGTTGTGGATATTGCGCTGAGTGACAAGGAAAAGCAGGAGATGCAGGTGTCGGTCGGCCATGTCCAGGAACTGGTCGCCGCCATGGACACGGTCTTGGCGCAAAACGCATAGGGTCAGGAAAGCCTCTGCCGTGAACAGCGCGGGCCTGTGGTACGGCTCAGGACAAGAAAGAGAGCCTTGATGACCGATCCTGCCTCGGAAAGCGATCTCCACGCTCTTTCCAAACATAAGGGAAAGTATGGCACCTGTGCATGACATCCTCATTGTCGGCGGTGGCGGGGCGGGACTCCGGGCTGCTATCGCCGTGGCCGAAATCAACCCTCAGCTCGACATCGCCCTGGTCTCCAAGGTCTACCCGATGCGCAGCCATACGGTTGCGGCTGAGGGCGGGACTGCGGCGGTCATCAAAGAGAACGACAGTATCGAAGATCACATCAACGATACGATCACCGGTTCCGACTGGATGGCGGACCAGGATGCGGTCGAGCTGTTTGTCAACGAGGCGCCGGCCGAGTTGATCCAGCTGGAACACTGGGGCTGTCCCTGGAGTCGGGAACCCGACGGCCGGGTTGCGGTCCGCCCGTTCGGCGGGATGCGGATTGAACGCACCTGGTTTGCCGCCGACAAGACCGGTTTCCACCTGCTGCACGCGCTGTTTCAAACCTCGCTGAAGTACACCTCGATCACGCGCTACGACGAGAGTTTCGCCACCAAGCTGCTGGTCGAAAACGGCCGCTGCCAGGGGGTGACGGCGGTTGAGCTGCGCAGCGGCATGGTCCAGCCGGTGCTGGCCAAGGCGGTCATCATGTGTACCGGCGGGGCCGGCCGAATCTTCCCCTTTACCACCAACGGGGCGATCAAGACCGGTGACGGCATGGCCCTGGCCTACCGGGCCGGGGTCGCGCTGAAAGACATGGAGTTCGTCCAGTACCATCCGACCGGCCTGCCGGGGACGGGCATCCTGATCACCGAGGCTGCCCGGGGTGAGGGCGGCATCCTGGTCAACAAGGACGGCTACCGCTACCTGCAGGACTACGATCTGGGCAAGCCGCTGGATGTCAACGACCCCGAACACCCCCAGAAACGGACCATGGAGCTCGGTCCGCGTGACAAGCTGTCGCAGTGCTTTGTCAAAGAGCACGACAAGGGCAATACCATGCCGGGGCCCTACGGCGATGTGGTCCACCTCGATGTCCGCCACCTCGGCGAGGAAAAGATCGACAAGAAGATTCCCTTCGTCCGCGAGCTGGCCAAGAACTACGCGGGTATCGATCCGGTCTACGAGCCGATTCCGGTCCGACCAGTCGTGCACTACATGATGGGCGGGATCCACACCGATATTGAGGCGGCGACCCCGCTGCCGGGGCTGTATGCGGCCGGCGAATGCGCGTGTGTCAGCATCAACGGGGCCAACCGGCTCGGCTCGAACTCGCTCACCGAACTCCTGGTGTTTGGCGCCCGGGCCGGCAGCGCGGCCGCGACCTTTGCCCAGGAACAGCCGGAGTGTGACGCCCAGGCGCTTGAGGCTCAGGCCAGAGACGAGCAGACGCGTATCAATCAGCAGTTCATCAGCAAGACCGACGGCACCGAGCGCATCGCCAGCCTGCGAGCCGAGATGACGGCGACCATGGAGGCCGGGGCCGGTATTTATCGGACTCAAGCCTCGCTGCAAGAGACCTGTAATAAGGTGTCTGAACTCAAGGAGCGGTTTGCCAACATCACCCTTGACGACCGCAGCCTGACCTTCAATACCGACCTGACCGCAGCCCTGGAGCTGGAGTGCATGCTGGATGTGGCCGAGGCCGTGGCCTATTCCGCGGTCGCGCGGACAGAGTCGCGCGGCTCTCACCAGCGTACCGACCATCCCCAGCGCGACGACGACAACTTTCTGGCCCACTCGATGGCCTACCGCAGCGACGACGGTCCGCCCCGCATCGAGTACCGGGATGTGGTCATCACCCGCTGGCCGCCGGCTGAACGAAAATATGGAGATTAACGATGGCTGAGCGCAGTATCACGCTGGAGGTCTTTCGCTACCGGCCGGAGGTCGAGCACGAACCGACTTTCCAGACCTACACCGTGCCCTACCGCGAGGACTGGGTTGTCCTGGACGCGCTGAACTATGTCAAGGATGAGGTGGACGGCAGCCTGTCCTACCGCTGGTCGTGCCATATGGGCGTGTGTGGCAGCTGTGGCATGATGATCAATAACGAGCCCAAGCTCAGCTGCGCGGCCTTTCTCCGGGACTACTATCCCCAACCGGTCCGGGTCGAACCGCTGGCCAATTTCCCGGTCGAGCGCGACCTCATCATCAACATGGACGACTTCATGGCCAAGCTCCAGGATGTCCAGCCGTGGCTCATCCGTGAGGAGGAGAAACCGGTTGCCGAGGGCGAGTATTTGCAGAGCCCGGCCGAGCTGGCCAGCTATAAACAGTTCAGTATGTGCATCAACTGCATGCTGTGCTACGCGGCCTGCCCGGTCTACGGTCTGGACTCGTCCTTTGTGGGGCCGGCGGCGATTGCCCTGGCCCAGCGCTATAACCTCGACTCCCGCGATCAGGGCGAGGACGCCAGGCGAGAGGTGATCTCAAAGCACGAGGGCGTGTGGGAGTGCACCTTTGTGAGCGAGTGCTCCGTAGTCTGTCCCAAGCACGTGGATCCGGCCGGGGCCATTCAGCAGGCCAAGGCCTCTGGAGCAATTGACTGGTTCAAGTCTATGCTGCTGCCGAGGGGATCCCAATGAGCGAGCCGTACCACCGCCCGATATCCGCGTCCACCTGGTGGCTGGGCAAGCGCAACTATGTGCTCTTCATGCTGCGTGAGCTGACCAGCGTGTTCATTGCCGTCTTTCTGGTCGTCTTCCTCGTCCAGCTGGCCGAATTGGCCCAGGGGCCTGAGGCGTATGCGGCGGCGGCGGCGCGGCTGGCCTCGCCGGGCTGGATTGTGTTCCACCTGCTGGTCCTGGCTGCCGCGCTCTACCACAGCATCACCTGGTTCAACCTGACCCCCCAGGTCATTATTGTGCGTCGGGGAGAAGAGCGTGTGCCGCCGGTTGTGATCGCCGGCTCGCACTACCTGGCCTGGCTGGTGGTGTCGGTCGTGATCCTGTTGATCGTCCTGAGGAGCTGAAGCTATGGCCAAGTCGGGCGAAGCGTTCTGGTGGTCTCTGTTTTCGGCCGGGGGCATGGTTGCCGCTCTGCTGGTGCCGATCCATGTCGTGCTGAGCGGTATCGCGATTCCCCTGGGCTGGGTCTCGGCCGAATCCCTGGCCAGCCTGGTCGCCCATCCGCTGACCAAGCTCTACCTGTTCGTGCTGTTCTCGCTGACGTTTTTTCACTGTGTGCACCGCATTCGGCATACCCTGTACGATACGGGCATGCGCGGCTATCAGATGCCGATTGCGGTCATCTGTTATGGCGCGGCCATCGTCGGGACGGTGGCGACCGTCTTCGTCCTGCTGGCGATATGAACGCCGTGGTCCATCTCTCTCCGGGATCGGCCATCAACATAAGCAAAGGGTAAGGTATGAAAACGAGAACCGAGACGGACAGCATGGGAGCAATCGAGGTTGCTGCCGACCGATACTGGGGAGCCCAGACCGAGCGTTCGCGCACGAACTTCCCCATCGGTGTTGAGCGTTTCCGTTTCACCCGGCCCATCATCCGGGCCATGGGCGTGCTCAAGAAAAGCGCCGCCCTGGCCAACGGCGAGTTGGGGCAGCTACCCCAGGACAAGGTCGCCCTGATCGTGCGGGCGGCCGACGAGGTGATCTCCGGTGCTCTTGACGACCACTTCCCGCTGGTGGTCTTCCAGACCGGCTCGGGCACCCAGACCAATATGAACACCAATGAGGTGATCTCAAACCGGGCCATTGAGCTGGCCGGTGGCGAGATGGGTTCAAAGAAGCCGGTCCACCCCAATGACGATGTCAACCGCGGCCAGAGCTCCAACGATACCTTTCCCACCGCCATGCACATTGCTGCGGTCGAGCAGCTCGAAGACGTGCTGATTCCGGCCGTCAGCCAGCTGGCCGCCACCCTGCACGCCAAGTCCGAGCAGTTCGGCAATGTGGTCAAGGTCGGCCGCACCCATTTGCAGGACGCCACCCCGATCACCCTGGGACAGGAGATTGGCGGCTGGGCGGCCCAGCTTGACGCCGCTCTGGCTGACGTGCGTCGGGCGATTCCCGGACTGTGTGAGTTGGCGATTGGCGGGACGGCGGTCGGCACCGGCCTCAACGCCCATGCCCAGTTCGGTGATCTGGCCGCGGCCAAGATGTCGGCCGAGACCGGACGCTCGTTCATCTCGGCGCCAAACAAGTTTGCCTCCCTGTCGGCCCACGACGCCATGGTCACCGCCAGTGCCTCGCTGCGCACCCTGGCCGGGGCGCTGATGAAGATCGCCAACGACGTGCGCTGGCTGGCTTGCGGCCCGCGGGCCGGTATTGGCGAGATCCTCATCCCCGAGAACGAGCCGGGCTCTTCCATCATGCCCGGCAAGGTCAACCCGACCCAGTCAGAGGCGCTGACCATGGTCGCCGTGCAGGTGTTCGGCAACGATGCGGCTGTGGCCTTTGGCGGCTCGCAGGGCAACTTCCAGCTCAACGTGTTCAAGCCGGTCATGGTCCACAATCTGCTCGAATCGGTCCAGCTCATTGCCGACGCGTGTGGGGCCTTTCACGACCACTGCGCGGTCGGGATCGAGCCGAACACAGAACGGATCGAGAAGCATCTGCAGGAATCGCTGATGGTGGTGACCGCCCTGAACCCTCATATCGGTTATGAGAAGGCGGCCGAGATCGCCAAGAAGGCGCATAAGGACGGGTCGAGCCTCAGGGAAGCGGCCCTGGCCTTGGCCCATGTGACGGCTGAGGAGTACGATAAGTGGGTCCGACCCGAGGATATGGTCGGACCCAAGGGCTAGTTCGGCCGACCGGCCGCCTAGACCGGCAGCTTGGTCATCACCTGCAGGGTTTCATCCTCGACACATTCTTCGATCGCCGGTGCCCATTTCTGGAACTCGGGATCCTGTGAGGCCTTTTCCAGGGTCGTCTGGACGGCGTTGGCATCGGGCAGTTCCCAGACGTCAACGACGGTGTGCAAACGCCCGATGACGTTGAAGTAACTCCCGTGCAGCTTCCAGCCGCCGTGCTGCTCCAGCAGCGGGGCCAGCTGTCCGAGCACCTCGGTAAACTTCTGCACCTTCCCCGGCCGCAGCTTAATATGGGCGAATAGGTAGGCCATAGTGCGTTCCTCCTTTTGGGAATGATACGGCCGACACTAGCGAAGCGTCTGTGCCTCGTCAAGCTTGGGCGGGGCCGATTGTGCGCGGGCGTGGCATGTTTGAGGGGGGCTGTTCCGACGTTCGCTCGTGCGGAACTCAGCGAGACTGATCCTATTTTCCTTTCCACTTCAGCCCTTTGTCCAGGAAGAGAATGAGAAAGCCGATAGCCGCAATGCCCAACATAGCAAGAAATACGATCGCCAGAGGATTCATGATGAGACCTCCATTCCATCGAAGAGGTAGCCGACGCCTGCGAACGCCACGCTTGCAAGCACTCCAAGCCCAACGACCCATAGCTCAGCCGCACCCGGCCTGGTGATTGGACCAAGAACCAACGCTGCCAGAGCAATCTTGGCATCATCCCAGAAGAATTTTACCAGATTGTCTTTCTGTTTTTCGGTATGAAGAATATGCATCCGCCAGTCCTTTTTGAGTGCTCTAGCTGAATTATCCTTCAAATAAAAGCGGCCCTTGGTCTGTTCTGCCGCCCTGAATACCACCGTTCTGGAGATACGGGCGGTTGATCTTCAGCGCCATATCGAGACCTCGGCCTCTGAACAGATGGCCGCTCGGCTAACCGGTACGGCCGGTGAGCGTGATGCTCCGGGAACGAATCCATCCCCCGGCCACCCGTCTCTCCCCTCAGGCAGAACCATCCCCTCACCCACTGGCTTGCCCGCCCCGGCATCCCGGAGGCGAATGCCGACTTTTTGCGATCATCCCCGTAATTCTGCGGGCGCAATGGAAGACCTGAGTTCGTACACTGGGCGGCAAAAAGCGTCGGTGCACTAGAGGACAGCGCGGGCCGACACGCCCGAGAACCGTGGTGAAGCGAACAACGGCTCCGGGCTGGTGTGCAAGCTGCCCCGCTGCCGAAGCGCCGCGCGCGAGTGTCCTGGGAAGTGGAGGAGAGAATTTTGCCAGCCATCAGCTCAAGAGCCGAACGGACTCAAAAACGACGCCGGGCCTTGCTCGACACCGCCCGGGAGTTGTTTGCGAAGCACGGGTACGAAGAGACCTCGACCGAAGAGATTGTCCGCAGTGTCGGAGTGACCAGAGGCACGCTGTACTCTCAGTTTCGCGACAAGGCCGCCCTCTTCGCTGCCGTCTATCAGGAGCAGCGGGTCGCTCTGGCCCAGTCCATCGGCGAGCGTATCCAGGTGGCCGATGGCGCTCCGCGGCAGCAGGTCGTGCTCGCGGTGTGCCGAGCCTTTATTGAAAAGGCCGCAGACCCGCAGGTGCGACGCATTCTCTTTGCCGATGGCCCGGCAGTCCTGGACCAGGCTGTGATCCGAGAACCCGACCCCGCTCTGCAGCTTCTCCGACAGGCGTTCGAGCCGTTGATGGCCGAGGGCGTGATTGACCCGCCGCCGCTTGACCCGCTCATCCACCTGATGTGGGCAACGTGCTTCGAAGCGGGCACCTACATCGCCAGCGCGGACGATAGTGCCGCAGCCCAGCAGGAAATGATCGGTACGCTGGAGCGTGTGCTCAGCGGGCTATGGTCCAAGTCGCCGGCGGCTTGAGGCTCCGAGCGCCAGGCCGGTTTGCCCGACCGCGCCAAGCCGACTTGGCCCCCTTCGCGCATTGACCTCGGTGGTCCGGGCGCTGCTCAAACACGGCTGCCGGCTTACTGTCATGGAAGCCCGCCGAGCGGTGGGGGGACGGAGATTCGTCGAGATCGGCCAGGCTTCCGCTCAGCCTTGTATCCAGAGAAGAGGATGAAACCGGACCTTGGTCTGTCCCGCCGCAGACGCTATCATCTCCGGCCATGAAGCGAATCCTGGTTTTCTGTGTTGTCGGATGCTGCACACTGCTTGCCGCACTGGCTGGCGCGGATGCGCCCGCCAACGGAACTGTTTCAGAACACCCCGACCCATCTGCCGCCCTGAATACCGGCGCCCCGGAGATCCACGCCGCCGACCTCCAGCGCCATATCGAGACCTTAGCCTCTGAACAGATGGCCGGCCGGCTGACCGGTACGGCCGGTGAGCGCGCCGCGACAGCCTACGTGGCCGCTCTGTTTGAGGGCTTTGGGCTGGCTCCGGCGGGTGATGACGGCACCTACTTCCAGGCCTTTCCTTTTACGGCTGGCGTCTCGCTCGGGCCAAACAACACCTTGCTGCACGATCTTCCAGCCCGAGACGGTCGGACAACACCGCAGGCCGGACCGGCCTATGTGGTCAACCGAGACTGGCGTCCGTTGACCTTTTCCAAAACCGGCCGGTTCGAGCCTGCGGGAGTCGTGTTCGCCGGCTATGGTATTGCCGCCCCGGCGGCCGACGGTCAGCCGGCTTATGACTCGTACGCTCATCTCGATGTGACGGACAACTGGGTGCTGGTCTTCCGCTATTTGCCGGAAAACATCGCCCAACAGCGGCGCTCCCATCTCAAGCGCTACGCCAGCCTGCGTCGCAAGGCTATGGTCGCCCGCGATCATGGCGCGCGGGGTCTCATTGTCGTCAGCGGACCCAACGCCACGGTCAACGATCAGCTCGTCGGCCTGGCCTTTGACGCCTCGCTGGCCGGGACGAGTATTGGGGTGCTGTCGGTCACCGATGCGGTCGCGGCCGCCTGGTTGCAGGCCGGCGGCAAAGACCTCAAGACGCTGCACGACGCTGCGGATACGGGCCGGCCGGTCGCGGGGTTTACCCTGACCGGGCTGTGGCTGACCGCCCGCATAGATATTCGACAGGAGAAAAAAACCGGGCGGAACGTCCTGGCCCGTCTGCCGGCGAACGGGCCGACCGGGTCCCGGCCGCTGGTGATTGGGGCGCATATCGACCATCTCGGCAGGGGACACGGCGCCGCCTCGCTGGCCCGCGGCCAAGAAAAAGGGAGCATCCATTACGGGGCTGACGATAACGCCTCGGGCGTCGCCGGCCTGCTCGAAATTGCCCAGCATCTGGCCGCCCAAAAGGCTCGGGGGCGACTCGCGCTGCAACGGGATGTGGTATTCGCCGCCTGGTCCGGGGAAGAAATGGGGCTGCTGGGATCGAGCCATTTTACCCGCGCGTTTGACGACCACGCCGCTCAGCCGGCCGCGCCGAGACCGGCCGCCTACCTGAACATGGACATGATCGGTCGGCTGCAAAAAAGCGTCGTGCTCCAAGGCGTCGGCTCGAGCGCGGTCTGGACCGATCTCATCGAACAGGCCAACGCCGGGCTCGGGCTGCCGCTGAGCCTGCAAAACGAGAGTTATCTGCCGACCGACGCCACATCGTTCTATCTCAAGCGGGTTCCGGTGCTGAGCGCCTTTACCGGCGCGCACGAGGACTACCACACACCGCGTGACACGGCCGACAAAATTCAGCTGGCGGGCACGGAAAAAATCACCCGTCTGATGGCGGCCCTGGCCGCGAAGCTCGCCACCCGTCAGGCCGTGCCCGACTACCGGGAAATGGACCGACCGTCCCGTCAGGTCGGACGTGTCGGGCTGCGCGCCTATCTGGGCACCATCCCGGATTACACCCAGGCGGACGTGATCGGGGTCAGGCTGTCGGGCGTGGTCAGCGGCGGTCCCGCAGCCCGGGCCGGTCTGCAAGACGGCGATATTATTATCCGGCTGGCGGGCCGGCGTATCGAAAATATCTACGATTATACTTATGCCCTGGATGGCTTACGGATTGACACACCGGTCGAGATCGGCGTCCAGCGCCGCGGCCAAGAACTGGTCCTCAGCATCACGCCCGGCTCGCGCGAATAGGGACGCTCCGCTCTTGACCGGGCGAGGCTTCCGTGGCACCGTGCGACCTGACCGCGCCGCCAGGGGAACTGTCAGGAGAGGGTCGGCGGCAAACAGGGGGTCGCATGAGTCCACCCCACTTGATAACACCGGAACGCTTTGAGGCTGTGTTGTTCGACCTTGACGGGGTACTCACGGCGACCGCAAAAGTGCATGCCGCGTGCTGGAAACGTATGTTCGACGAGTTTCTCCAGCAGCAGGCGCGCTGCGACAGCAGCGTTTTCGTGCCCTTTGATATCCGCACCGATTACCCCCGCTACGTTGACGGCAAACCGCGCTATGAGGGCGTCCAGAGTTTTCTCGCTGCGCGCGGCCTGTGTCTGCCCTACGGTGCCGCGGACGATCCTCCCCAGCGCCGGACGGTGTGCGGACTGGGCAATCGCAAGAACGACCTCATCCAGACCGTTCTGGCTGCGGACGGGGTCGAGACCTATCCGGACGCGCTGAGCGTCGTGCGGGCGGTGCGCGCCTGGGGCCTGAAAACGGCCGTTGTGTCGTCGAGCCGCAACTGCCGGGCGATCCTGGAGGCGGCCCGCATAGCCGACCTGTTCGACCTGCGGCTTGACGGCGAGATGGCGGCCGACCTCACGCTGAAGGGCAAACCCGCGCCCGATACCTTCCTGGCTGCGGCCCGCCAGCTCGGCGTTTCGCCCCAGCGGGCGGTGGTGGTCGAAGACGCGCTGGTCGGCGTGCAGGCCGGGCGGGCGGGCGACTTTGGGCTGGTGGTGGGCGTGGCGCGTCGCGGCCAGGCCGACGAGGCACAGGCCCTGCGAGAGCATGGGGCCGATAGCGTCGTCACAGACCTGAGGGATCTGATTGGCCATGATTAAACAACACACCCTTGGTCTTCCCCACTCCGTCTATCCGGTTGATGAATGGAAGATTATTGAAAACCGCTACTATCCGCAGTTCCTGGCCGGGACGGAGACGTTGTTCGCCCTCAGCAACGGCTACCTGGGTATGCGCGGCTGCTTTGAGGAAGACTCGCCGGTCGAGGAAGACGGCACCTTTGTCAATGCTTTTTACGAGTCGTGGCCGATTGTGTACGGCGAGGAAGCCTACGGTTTCGCCAAAACCGGTCAGACGATTGTCAACGTCCCGAATAGCAGGATCATCAAGCTGTACGTCGATGATGAACCGCTCTCGCTGCGCTATGCCAACCTGCTGCACTATACCCGTACGCTCGATATGAGGGGCGGCACGCTCAACCGCGAGCTGCTGTGGGAGACGCCGGCCGGCAAGCGGGTGCTGGTCAAATCGCGTCGTCTGGTCTCTCTGAGTCACCGCCATCTTGCCGCGATTGAATATAAGGTGACGGTCTTGAACGCCCCGGCCCCAGTCGTGATTTCCTCCGAGGTCGTCTACCGCCATAGTGTCCCGGACGCGGCCAGTGACGACCCCCGTAAAGCCCGCGATTTCCCGGAGCGTCCGCTCCTGCCCGAGCACCACTATGTGCCGGAGGGCAGGGATAAACGGGTCGTGCTGGGCCATGCGACTCGACGTAGCCGGATGACGATTGCCTGCGGTATTGATCACAGCCTGGAAACCGCGTGTCGCTTCTCCTCTACCAGCGCGAGCACGCCGGACTCCGGCAAGTTCGTCCTGCGCGTCGAGGCTTTACCCGGCGAGCCCATCAGCCTGACCAAGTATATGACCTATCACACCTCGGGCTCGGCGCCGGCCGATGAGCTATGTACGCGGGCCGAGCGCACCCTTGATCGGGCTCTGGAGCACGGCTTTTCAGAGCTGCTGGACAGCCAGCAGCTGTATCTGTACGACTTCTGGCAGCGCAGTGACGTGGAAATCGAGGGTCAGCCGACCGTTCAGCAGGACATCCGCTTCAACCTGTTTCAGCTGTGCCAGGCGACCGCCAGAGCCGAAGGGGCGGGCGTGCCGGCCAAGGGTCTGACCGGGCAGGCCTACGAGGGTCACTATTTCTGGGACGGCGAAATCTATGTCATGCCGTTTCTGATCTACACCGCCTCGCGCATCGCCCGCAACCTGCTCAAGTTTCGCCACGATAAGCTGACCCACGCCCGCCAGCGTGCCCAGGAACTCGGTCTGCGGGGAGCCAAATTTCCGTGGCGGACGATCAGCGGTGAGGAAGCCTCGGCCTACTACGCGGCCGGAACGGCCCAGTACCACATCAATGCCGACATCATGTACGCCCTGCGCAAATATGTAGACGCCACCGGCGACGCCGAGTTCTTGCAGGAAGTCGGTGCCGAAATGCTGGTCGAGACCGCCCGGATGTGGTGCGACCTGGGGTTTTACTCCGAACGGGCGGGCGGGAAGTTCTGTATCAACGGCGTGACCGGGCCCGACGAATACACCACGGTGGTCAACAATAACGCCTTTACCAATCTGATGGCCCGCGAGAACCTCCGCTACGCAGCCCAGACCGTGACGGCGCTGCAAAAAGACAAGCCCGGCTGGTACGCGACGCTGGTCGAGAAGACCGGTCTGGCCTTTGAGGAGGTCGCCCAGTGGCAGGACGTGGCCGACCGGATGTATGTGCCCTACGACCGGGAGCTTGGCATCCACTCCCAGGACGACCACTTTCTGGACCAGGAGCCGTGGGATTTTGCCCATACCCCAGCCGAGAGATATCCCGTCTTTCTGCACCATCATCCGCTGATGATTTATCGCCGTCAGATCATCAAACAGGCTGATGTGGTCCTGGCCATGTTCTTGCTCAGCCACGAATTCACCATTGAGCAGAAAAAGCGCAATTTTGACTATTACGACCCCCTGACGACCGGCGATTCGTCGCTGTCGGCCTCAATCCAGAGCATTGCCGCCTCAGACATCGGCTATGCCGACAAGGCCTACGAATACTTCCGCTCGACCGCCCTCATGGACCTGGCCAACGTCACCGGCAACGTCCAGGACGGCATACACCTGGCCGCAATGGGCGGGACCTGGATGGCGCTGGTGTACGGCTTCGGAGGCATGCGCGACCAGGGCGGCCGCCTGTCGTTTGACCCCAAGCTGCCGGCCCAGTGGCAGCGGCTGAAATTTCCCCTGATGGTGCGGGGGATGAACCTGGTGGTCGATATTCAGCCCGATGCGGTGACCTATCTGCTGCGCCAGGGCGATGGGTTGACGATTTCCCACCAGGGCCAGGACGTGCGTCTGAGCAGTTGGGAGCCGCGCCTGTGTCCGCTGCGCTCGGCCCGCCCGCCCGCCCTGGCGGCGGCTTCGACCTGAGACGATCCGAGAAAGGAGAGCTGTATGAGCAAAGAGGTTGTGACTCCGACCGGTATGGAGAGCTACTATACGAACTTCCATTTCGCCCCGGCGATCAAGGACGGTGATCGTCTGTTCTGCTCCGGCCAGCTCGGCAACGGCGCCGATAACGCCATTGCCGACGATCCTGAAACCCAGTTCACCCAGGCGTTCGAGAATGTCAAAGCCGTCCTGGAAACGGCCGGCGTCTCGTTTGACGACGTGGTCGAGATGACGACCTTTCATGTCGGCCTGCGCGATAACCTGGGCACGTTCATGAAGGTCAAGGATCGCTATATGAACGAGCCCTATCCGGCCTGGACGGCGATTGGCACTACCGAGTTGGCGTTTCCCGGAGCCCTGGTCGAGATCAAGGTGATTGCCCGGCTCGGCGCCTAGCCCGATACGGCGCAGGATGAAACAGGCGGTCTATCTGGCCGGCTCGCTGGGGCTGATTGTTCTGCTGTGGCATCACGCCCTGGTCTACCCGCTCAAGCTGCTGGTGGTCTTTTTTCATGAGGCGTCGCACGCCCTGGTCACCGTGGCGACCGGCGGGACGGTCCGGTCCATGGCCATCGATCCCCAGCAGGGCGGACAGGTGATTGCCGTCGGCGGCAACCGTTTTCTCAGTCTGAGCGCCGGCTATCTCGGCTCCCTGGCCTGGGGCATGCTCATCTACCTGCTGGCGACCGGCACCCGGCGGCAGCAGACGATCATGGTCGTGCTGGGGCTGACGGTGGCCGGCATCACAGTGGTGTATGTCCGCAACCTGTTCGGCCTGGCCTTCGGCTGTCTGGCCGGCTGCGGCATGCTGGCGGCGGGCTGGTGGGTCAGACCGGCCATCAACGGCTTTTTGCTGCGCCTGATCGGGCTGACCAGCATGCTGTACGCGCCGCTGGACATCTATAGCGACACCATCGCCCGTTCCCAGCTGCGCTCCGACGCGCGTATGCTGGCCGAGGAGTTCGGCGGGGCAACCGTGGTGTGGGGCGGGCTGTGGATGGTGATCAGCCTGCTGGCGGTCGTGTACTGTCTGCGCCGAAGCCTGCGCAGCCCTGCCCAGCCAGAACCTTAGCGCCTCCCGTGTGGAGAAGACGCGCCGGGGCGGGCGGGCGGCCGGCCGGCCGGGTCGGCCTGGCCCTTCTGGCCGAGCGGCGCAACCTGTTCTTCGAGCAGACGCAGGGTGGGCGACGAAGCGGCTGATCCCCGGTCGGACTGTTCCGTGCGGCGCAGGTAGTAAAAACGCTGCGGACCGCTGGGGGTCGCTTGCAGCAGCTGTGAGACCACCTCGAAGCGCCCGGCCGGCGGCCGGTCAGCCGGCGGCCTCGGGGTGACCCACTGTCCGATGCGGTATTTGAAGCTTGAATCGGGTTTGGCCATGAATTCCCTCCAGTTGCGCCGCCGATGCGGCCACCGGGAAGGAATTCCGAGTTGGCCTGCTATCAGCGGGTGAGAACCGATGGAACGAACACGGGGGACCCGAACCGGGGCTGGCCCAAGGCCGTCCCTCGGAGCCTGAGAGCGATGCGTGGCAAGGCCACGACCGTCTCGGCCGGGTCGTCCGGTTCTTCCTGTCTAGAGTGCGGTTGGTCGGATTCGGACATCACAACTCCTCTCATCGCTGAGATAGCCGTATTATAAGAATTGTGTTGCAAGGCGCAAGCGCGGGTCCGTGTAGTCCCCGCGCGGTAAAGACAGACAGGGGCGAGTCGGAGGCGGAAGATGGCGGACCTGGAGTCTGATTTAGCGGGTGAGCTGAGTCGTCTGGACGGGCGATCGTACGGTTTCTACAAGGATCTGCGGGGACGGACGTATGGGCTGGGCGCGTCGCGGCTGAGGTTCGAGCACGTGCAGGGCGACCCGTTTGCCGCGCCGAGCCGTCTGCGCGTCGATATCCCGGCCCCCGGCCTGCCCGAATGGGCCTTCAGCAGCCCCGAGGCCAGACGCGCGGCGGCCGATTTCGTCCACCGGGCGGTCATTCGGGAGCTGGCTGGCGCGCGCCGCAAAACGGGTAGCGGCAAGAGCGGTCTGCTCGACATCCTGCCCGTCGGCCAACACGTGCTGGAGCGCACCGCAGTCAGGCTCGGCCAGGACGGCGGCCTGCGCTTGCGCCTGACCGCCGGGCTGCCCGCAGCCGGGCGCCGGATTCTGGGACGCGATGCCGCAGCCCTGTTGACTGGTCGCCTGCCACAGGCGCTCGACCGGGTGCTGACGCGCCTCGACCGCTCCCAGCTCGCCAGACACGTCCAGACGGTTGAAGACCAGCTCGCCCTGCGCCGGCAGCTCAGCGCCCACGGTCTGGTCGCCTTTGTCGCCGAGGGTAGCATGCTACCCCGCCACAGCGGAGCGGACGATAGACCGCTCGACGGCGCGATTCCGCTCGGGGTACCGCCGACCCTGGCCTGTGAGCTCGAAGCCCCTCACGCCGGCCTGCTGCGCGGGTTGGGCGTCCGAGCCGGGGTGACGCTGATCGCCGGTGGCGGCTATCACGGCAAATCGACCCTGCTGGCGGCTCTGGCCCAGGGGGTGTACGACCACATTCCGGGTGACGGTCGGGAGCGCTGCGTGAGCGTGCCGGGGGCGGTGAGCATTCGGGCCGAGGACGGGCGCGCTGTCCGGGGGGGCGATCTGCGACCGTTCATCACCGCCCTGCCGCTCGGCCGCCGAACCGACCGGTTTGACACCGACGACGCCTCGGGCAGCACCTCGCAGGCCGCAGCGATTGTCGAAGCCCTGGAGGTCGGGGCGACCGCGCTGTTGATTGACGAGGATACGGCGGCGACCAATTTCATGATTCGGGATGCCCGGATGCGGCGTCTGGTGCCGGATGACAAAGAGCCAATTACGCCCTATCTCGACCGCGTTCGCCAGCTGTGGGAGGAGCGCGGGGTGTCTTCGATTCTGGTCGTGGGTGGGGCCGGCGACTACCTCGACGTGGCGGACTGGGTGATTCACATGGACGAGTATCGACCCCACGATGTCACGGCTCGGGCCAGAGACATTGCCGCCGCCCTGCCCCAGGCTGGTCCGCAGCCGCCCGGCGGCTGGCCGCCGGCCGCCGTTCGTCGACCCGACCCGCGCAGCCTCGACCCCAGCCGGGGCAGAAGGGCCGAGCGGGTGCGCGGCGTGAAAACCCGCACCATCGAGTTCGGGACTGAAGAGATTGAGGTCTCGCTGCTGTCTCAGTTGGTTGACCCGGCCCAGTGTCGAATGATTGGAGATGTCCTGCTGACCTGCGCCCGCGGGCTGTGTGACGGCCGGCGTAGCCTGACCGACATCCTCGAACTGATCGAGACCCGCATCGAGCGCGACGGCCTGGAAGCCCTGACCCAGCCCGGCTTTGGCGACCGGGCTCGGGCGCGGCGTTTTGAGATTGCCGCCGCCCTCAACCGGCTGCGCAGTTTGCGTCTGATGCCCCAATCAAAAAAGGCGAGCTGAACCGGCCGCCTAGGCATCGTCCAGGGCGGCCACGCCGGGCAGCTGTTTGCCCTCCAGGAACTCCAGCGACGCCCCGCCGCCGGTTGAGATATGCGTCATCCGGTCGGCCAGGCCGGACTGCTCGACCGCAGCTGCGGAATCCCCGCCACCGATAATCGTCGTTGCCTGCGGCAGCCCGGCCAGCGCCCGCGCCACGGCAAACGTGCCGACCGCAAACGGCGGCATCTCAAACACGCCCATGGGGCCGTTCCAGACCACAGTCCGGGCGTTTTGCAGGCTGGCGCTAAAGCGGGCTCTGGTCTGGGGGCCGATGTCCAGGATGCGCCAGTCGTCGGGCACGGCATCAACGCTGACGATCCGGGTTTGCGCTTCCACGTCGAGGCGGTCGGCAATGCACACGTCCTCGGGCAGCAGCAGGCGGTCGCCGGCCTGTTGCAACAGCCTGGCGGCGAGGTCGAGCGTCTCGACTTCGAGTAGCGACTGCCCGACCGCCCGACCCTGGGCTTTGAGAAAGGTATTCGCCATGCCCCCGCCGATCAGGAGACAATCCACCGTGCTGAGCAGCCGCTCAATCACCCCGATTTTGTCCGACACCTTCGCCCCGCCCAGGATGGCGACAAAGGGCCGCTCGGGGTCGGTCAGCGCCTTGCCGAGGAAATTCAGCTCGCGTTCCATCAGGAAGCCGGCCACCGCCGGCAGCAGGGCCGCCACCCCGGCCGTTGAGGCGTGCGCTCGGTGGGCCGAGCCAAAGGCGTCGTTCACATACACCTCGGCCAGCCCGGCCAACTCCCGGCAGAAGGCCGCCTCATTGGCCTCTTCCTGGAGATGGAAACGTAGATTTTCGAGCAGCAGCAGCTGGCCTGCCTGCAAGGCCGCAGCCTGCTCTTGGACCGCCGGACCGATGCAGTCGGCCGCCATCTGGACCGGCCGTCCGATCAGCTGGCTCAGTCGCTCGGCTGCGGGCCGCAGGCTGTAGGCCGGGTTGGGGCGGCCTTTTGGGCGGCCTAGATGGGAGCACAGGATCAGCCTGGCGCCGCGCTCGATAAGATAGTTCAGGGTCGGCAGGGCAGCCCGGATACGGGTGTCGTCGCTGACCCTGGCGTTGTCCAGGGGGACGTTGAAATCGACCCGCACCAGGACGCGTTTGCCGTTCAGCTCAAGGTCACGCATGGACTTTTTTTGCATACATTTGCTCCTCGTGGGTCACAGCGCCAGAACAAGACGCAAGCCCGCCTCCAGCTCCCGCAGGTGTCTGGGCCGCAGTTTGCCTATCCGTTCGCTCAGCAGCGTCTTGTCGAGTGTGATGAGCTGAGACACATTCAGGACTGAATCTCTCTGAAGCCCAGTGTGCTCTTTGGGCAGCAGGACATTACCGGGGGCCTGGGCCAGTCTCAGGTTTGAGGTCAGCGTAGCGACGAGTACGGTCCGAATGCGACTGGCAGTGAAAACGTCGGATTGGATAAGCACGACAGGGCGGCGGTAGCCGGGCATCGAGCCGCCTGGCTCAGGAAGAGAGGCCCACCAAATCTCTCCTCGTCGCATTACCAGTCTTCCCGCGACAGGGACAGCACTTGGAAGGCGTGGTAGACCGGGTCAAGTTCGGACGACTCTTCTGCCTGGGCATAGACGGCGTTCAAGCGCTCGGTGACGCCCTGATGCTGGTGGTCTTTGAGATACGCGGCCAGAGCCGTTGCGTACAGCTCACTGCGAGAAGAGCCAATGCGTTCGGCCAACTGTTCGGCAGCCAGAAAAATCTCGTCAGGAATCGAAATCGCCGTCTTCATACGCCGCAGTATAACCGTGGTTATACCCTGGATCAACCAGCGCCGGACCATTGCGTTGAAGTCAGAGAAACGAACAGGCGACGGCCGCCCGGCTTCGGAGCGTCCCCGGCTGCCACCCTGGAAAAATGCCTCGAATATCCCTACAACTAGGCGCATGCCTATGCGGATTGTACGCGGTGATATCGACGGGTTCTTCGGGCTGTTCATCGATAACCTGATCCAGCTCATGCTGATCGCCGTGCTGGGAGCCGTGGTGTGCGGCTTTCCGCCCGAGTTGGTCACCGGCCAGATCCTGCCCGGGGCGGCCTTGTCGATCCTGTTCGGCAACGCCTTCTACGCCTGGCAGGCCCGCCAGCTGATGCAGAGCACCGGGCGAAACGATGTCACCGCGCTGCCCTACGGCATCAACACCCCGAGTGTGTTTGCCTACTTTTTCCTGATCATGGGGCCGATCTACCAGCTCACCGGGAATCCCACCCTGGCCTGGCAGGCCGGGCTGTTCGCGTGTTTTCTGAGCGGGGTGCTGGAAACGGTCGGCGCGTTTGTCGGCGACTGGCTGCGACGCTATACCCCCCGAGCGGCGCTGTTGGCCGCGCTGGCCGGCATTGCCATCACCTTTATTGCGATGGGCTTCATTTTCCAGATCTTCGCCTCTCCGGCCATCGCCCTGCTGCCGATGCTGATCATTCTGGTCAGCTATGCCTCCCGCAAGACCCTGCCCCTGGGGCTGCCGGGCGGACTCGTGGCCGTTCTGACCGGTGTCGGCCTGGCCTGGCTGCTGCGCGCCTTTGGCTGGCCTGTGTTTGAACCGCCGGCCGATACCTATAACTTTGGCGTGCATCTGCCACGGCCCGTGCCGGCCGATTTGTTTGCCCTGCTGAGCAGTGGAGAAGGCTGGCGCTACCTGTCGGTCATCGTCCCCATGGGACTGTTCAACGTGATTGGCTCGCTGCAAAATCTGGAGAGCGCCGAGGCGGCCGGGGATCGTTACGAGACGCGCCCGTGTCTGCTGGCCAACGGGGCCGGGACGCTGATCGCCGCCCTGTTCGGCAGCGCCTTTCCGACCACCATTTATATCGGCCATCCGGCCTGGAAGGCGATGGGCGCCCGGTCGGCCTACTCGATGATCAACGGAGCCGTGGTGGCCGTGCTGTGTCTGACCGGCGGGATGACGCTCGTCTTGCAGATTGTGCCGGTCGAGGTGACGCTGGGCATTCTGTTGTGGATCGGGATCATGATGACCGCCCAGGCGTTTCAAACCGTTCCGCGCCACCACGCCCTGGCCGTGGCCCTGGGGCTGATTCCGGCCCTGGCCGCCTGGGCTCTGCAACTGGTTGAGACCGGCATCCGCAAGGCCGGCTCCAGTCTGTATGAGGTCGCGCCGACGTTTGGGGCCGACCTGTATATCCACGGGGTCATTGCCCTCAGCCAGGGCTTTTTGCTGAGTTCAATGGTCTTGGCGGCGATTCTGGTGTTCGTCATCGAACGTGAGTTTGTCCGCGCCGCAGCCTGGACCGCAGCCGCAGCGGTCTTATCGCTGGCCGGCGTGATTCACGCCTACGCCCTCACCCCGGCCGGGGTCCAGAACGTGTTCGGTCTTGCGGCCGCCCCGGCCTTTGGGGTGATGTACGGCCTGGCCGCCGTGTTGCTGCTCGGCCTGCATCTGGTGGGCAGGCAGGCAGACATCGCTTCGGCTTAGTACGTTTCACGCTGAGCCGCAGCGATGCCGTTTCGCTCTCGTCATGCCGGACGTGATCCGGCATCCATGCTTCGACTTCGCTCCGCCACGCTCAGCACGAACGGGAGACCGTTGGTCCTGAGCGTAAGGCGCAGGCGCCTGAAGTCGAAGGGCGATACGGAATCGTCGATTGCTCCAGGTCCCCCCAGGCTGTAGTGACCAGACTCGTTCGGAGAACCAAAACCGACCTCCCCACCTTCGGCGTTGCCGACTGATAGCCAGCCCCAGGGCACGGGCTGACGGTCTGTTGGGCTTCAGCCGGCTGTGTGGCTATTCCCACCCAGCCGCTCAGGAAGAGCAGGACCAGGGAACGCAGGACAGAATTCAGCTTGTACATGGAGCTCTCCCCAGGTTTCCGCATGTCGAGAGCAACGCGGCTACCAAAGAACAGGGATAAGCCCGGAGTCGCGGATATTGGCATCTCGGGTCAGCAGAGCGACAGTTTCACCTCGGTCCACCAGAAGGAGTGCCGTCGCAACGATTTGTCGGTCGTGCATTTCTGTTACTGCCGTCAAGGATAATGTCTTGTCCAGCACGGCCTGGTCCAGCGGAATGACGCGCACTCGCGGATCAGCAGCCACGGCGTCGAGAAAGGGGCGACTGCTTGGAATACTGGTTTTGCCGTGCTCAATCATCCAACAGGCTTCTGCCAGGACAATGATCGGTATGACCAATGCGCTTTCAGGGTCCTGGAGAGGGTGTGGGTATCCACCACATATCTAGTCGTCATCCTGACCGTCCGTCTCGCCGTGCCACTCAGCGGTCCAAAAATCCTCCTCTGTGGACAGGTGCTCACCAGCGAACTGTCCAGAGCGGAGATAGCGTGCTGACTCAGGTGGCTCTGTCTGTGGCAGAAAGGTCACGAGCACTTTCGCGTGTTCCACGCCGGTCGGTTTTTCTGTGAGTTCGACTTTCCCATCCGAATAGATACCTTCGACGGTCAATAGCATGGCTCTTGCCCCCTCCTCTCTACTGTACTTCTACTCTACCCACTCCCGGTCTGATACCCGCCTCGTTGCCTTCTGGAGAGACAGAAGAGGGCATCGAAGAGCGAGCCTCGTCACTCCAAGCGTTCGAGGTCGCGGATGGCGGTGGGATCGGGCGACACTGGGGTGAGGTTCAGAAACTCCGCGCCGTGCAGCGTCAGGACCCGTGCCGCATAGCTGGGTTGGCCCGAACTGTCCGTCCCCTCGCCAAACAGACCCACCGTCACTATGTCGGCCGCCACCGGAACTCCGTCACGCTCCACATCCAGAATCGGCACTTCGGCGGCTGAGCCCACCGGACCGTAATCACACCTCAGGCCGTTCTGCTCCACGGTCAGTAACACACCCTTGATTGGGGGATGCGGAAGGAGCGCGGGTCGTGCCTGGATTTTCCCTCTCCGTACTTCGCTCAGATAGCACGTCCGACGCCGTGGAACGAGATCAATATATCACTAGTAGGTATCTTTTCTCCTCAGCTATTCACCTGTATCCGGGTGCGTGCTAGCGTGCGGAGGCCCGCACAGCCAAGAAGTAGCTGACATGACGGACGCAGGCCGTCCGCATTTATCGTCCTGGGAGGGGAGCCATGAAACCGATTTCCGCGGATTCGCACGTTGTGGAGGGTCGCGAGGTCTTTACCGGTCTGGCCGACCGTTTTGGCGACGAAGCGCCGCGCGTCATGGATGTCGGCGACCAGGTGGACGCCATCGTTATCCCGGCGCGTGGCCTGCACGGCGTCAGCGTCGCCCGCATGGGCATGGCGGCGACGCGGCTGGCGCGCAACGAACCGCTGCACCGCAAGCCCGGCCGCAAGCCCGATGTCGCCCATATGCAGGACCCGGAGCTGGTGGCCTTGTTCAAGCAGGGGTATGCCGGCATGCGGCCCGGTCTGGTGGACGGCGCCCACCGCCACGAAGATCAGGACGCGGACGGCCTGGCGGCCGAGTTCCTGTATCCCGGCTTCTTCGACATGTTCGGTCTGGCCAACACCGCTCTCCTGGTCGCCCTGCAACGAAACTACAACGACTGGCTGTACGACTACACCAGCGCGGCCAAGGGCAGGCTGTTCGGCCTGCCGGCCATCCCCGTCCAGGATCCCGAGGCCGCGACTGAGGAAATCGACCGGGTCCTCAAGCTGGGCTTCAAAGGCGGCTGCATTCCCTGTACCTCACCCGTCGAGCGGCCGTACTACGACCCGGCCTACGAGCCCATCTGGTCCCGCGCCGAGGAGGCCGGCTTTCCGCTGTCGATGCACGTTGGCACGATGTCCTACGTCCCGCGCGAGTATCGTGGCCCGCGTATCCGCGACGATGCCATTGCCGACTACGCCGCAGCCCAGGCCACGGTCCAGCGCACCATTGTCGAGTTCATGTGCCGGGGGGTGTGCGAGCGTCACCCGCGCCTCAAGCTCGTGGTGGCCGAGTTCAACGCCGGCTGGATCGCCCATTGGCTGGACCGTGTCGATCAGGGTTTGCAGCGTGAACGGCGCACCATGGACGAGCCGTTCAGCGGCACGCCGCCCCACGAGGTCTGGCGGCGGCAGTTCTACGCCACCATTGAGGACGACCGGCCGGCGCTTGCGACCCGCGAATTCATCGGCCTCGACAACCTGCTGTGGGGCTCGGACTATCCGCATACCGACTCGACCTGGCCGTGCTCCAACGAGGTGCTCGACGAACTGTTTGACGGCATCGCCGCCGAACAGCGGGTCAAGATCACCCACGCCAACGTGAGGGCGCTGTACGGTATTTGAAATGCTGGATATTCGTCCGAGAGGGTGTGAACGGGCACGAGGCTGCGTGTCCCGTGCCGGTTTGCCTACTGGTCGGCCTGTTTGGGGGTGAGTTCAAAGTCGATGGTGATTCTCACCTCTTCCCCGATGGTGACGCCGCCGGCCTCCAACAGCCTGTTATAGCTCAGGCCGAACTCGGTCCGGTCGATGGTCGCCGTTGCCACGCCGCCGAGCCGTAGATTGCCCCACGGATCGGTGATCGGGGTGGACGAACCTTCAACCGCAAAGGCGACCTCCCTGGTCACTCCCCTCAGCGTCAGGTCCCCGGTCACGGTATAGCGGGTGGCGTCAATCCGCTCCACCTTTTTGGACACAAAGCGCATGGTCGGGTGTTTTTCGACATCGAAGAAGTCCGTGCCCCGCAGGTGCTCGTCCCGTTTGGCCTCGCGCGTATCAATCGAGGCCACGTCGATCTCGGCCGTGACCGACGACTGGGTGATGTCCTGTTCGTCCAGGTTCACCGCACCGCTCAGCGTTCCAAACGTGCCGCGCACGGTTGAGACCATGAAATGGCGGACCGCAAACTGGGCGCTGGAATGGGACGCGTCGATCTCCCATTCCGAGCCGGAGGCGGGTGGGGCCAAGAGGAAAAAGGCCAACGCGCAAACGGACACCAACAGACGGAACATGGACCTCTCCTTTCGCTTACTGAGCGGCGCGCACACCGGGGATGACCTTGGTGGCAAACAGCTCCAGATGGGGTTGGACCCAGCTGGCCGGCAGGCCCGGCGGCAGGGTCCAGGAGTAGTAGTGGGTCAGCGGCGTTTCGGACGCATAGTCGCGGATCATCTTGATGCAGGTGTCAACCTCGACGACTTGCAGCAGACCCAGCTGGCGCAAATGGTCCCGATCCCGGATGGTCTCAAACAGGGGCATGCCGGCCTTGGCCGACCACTCGGCGTAGGCGTTGGTCTGGTAGATCACGTGATCGGCCGCCTCGTGCCAGGTCTTGTCCGGATCCTCGGACGCGATCAGCCAGAAGAAGCCGCCCGCCAGGCGGACCTTGTCGCTGGGTTTGCCCTGCTTTGCCAGGGCTGCCACATAGCGCTGGTAGTGTTCGGTCAGCGGGCCGACGCCGATATAGCCGTCGCCGTATTTTGCCGCCCGGCGCAGGGCGGGCGGGGTAAAGCCGCCGACCCACAGCGGCGGCCGCGGCTTTTGAATCGGCTCGGGCGTCAGCTTGACCTGGTTGACCTCGTAGTACCTGCCCTTGAAGCTCAGGGTTTCGCCCTGCCACAGCCGGGCCAGGATTTCCAGGCACTCGTTGGTCCGCGCCCCGCGCTCCTTGCTCGATACGGCAAAGCCCTCGAACTCCTCGACCTTGTAGCCCACCCCGGCGCCCAGCTCCAGGCGTCCGCCGGAGATCACGTCAACGGTTGCCGCGTCTTCGGCCAGCCGGACGGGATTGTGAAAGGGCAGCAGCATGACGCTGGTGCCGATCCGAATCTTTGTGGTCCGGGCGGCAATGGCGGCGGCAATCGGCATCAGAGCCGGGGAGTAGCCGTCGTCGATAAAATGGTGCTCAGACAGCCACACGTCGTCAAAGCCGTTGTCCTCGCCCCACACGATCTGGTCGAGGATTTCGCCATAGATCTGATCGTAGGGCCGTTTCCAGGCCGGCGGATTGCGGAAATCGTACCACAGGCCGAAGCGGAGTTGCGGGTTGACTGGATTGCTCATGTGTCCTCCCCAGCGGGTATTTGCTCTCGCCGGTGTCTTTATCCTATATTTCGACAGGAAGAAATCTCCTGCTCGGACTGCAATGGCGCTGGCCAAGGTTCTGAGGTGTATTTGGAGGTGTATGTGATGGACTGTCGCGTGGGCTGCGGGGCGTGCTGCATCGCCCCGTCAATCTCATCCGCCATCCCGGGCATGCCGGACGGCAAACCGGCCGGGGTGCGCTGCGTTCAGCTGAGCGCCGACAACCGTTGCCTGCTGTTTGGCAAACCTGAGCGGCCGGCGGTTTGCCGCGATCTGCGTCCCTCCGAGTCCATGTGCGGCCGGACAGCCGGCCAGGCCTACGCCTACCTGGCGCGTCTGGAACGGCTGACCGCGCCGGGCAGAACCGCCTGAGCCCCGGAGCGGCGCAACACAGGGAGAAGCTATGCCAGACTGGCGCAGTGTAGGACAGCCCGTCGCCCACGTCGAAGGGCCGGACAAAGTCACCGGCCGGGCGCGCTATACGGCCGATATTGCCCTGCCCGGCATGCTGTCGGGCAAGTGCCTCAGAAGCCCGTTTCCGCACGCCCGCATCCGGTCGATTGATGTGTCTCAGGCCGCAGCCCTGCCCGGCGTCCAGGCGGTGCTGACCGGGGCGGACCTGCCGGAGCGTCGCCTGGGCCGCTTCTTTTTGGACCTGCCGGTTCTGGCTCGGGATGTGGTGCGTTTTGTGGGCGAAAAAGTTGTTGCCGTGGCGGCCGAGTCCGCCGACATCGCCGAAGAAGCGCTGACCCTCATCGAGGTTGAGTACGAGGAGCTGCCGGCTGTGTTCGACGCGCTCGAAGCCATGCGTGACGATGCCCCCCGGGTACATGCCGACACCAGCGGCTACGCTCACCCACCGATTCCGGATTTCGTTCACCACGGCGACGACCGGCTGTTCCCGGCCATCCCCAATGTGGTGTCGCAGGTGCGCTATACCCACGGCGATATCGAGGCCGGTTTTGCCCGCGCGGCCCGGATTTTTGAGCACAGCTTCAGCGTCCCGCCCGTCCATCAGGGCTATCTCGAACCGCACGCCAGCGTCGTCCACATCGAGCCGGACGGCAAGGTCTAGCTGTGGCTGTCGAATAAGACGCCATTCATCGCCCGGGCTCAGTTCGCCGCCGGAATCGGGCTGGACGAAGACCGGGTGTGTGTCAACACCGCGCCGCTGGGCGGCGACTTCGGCGGCAAAGGCTCACTGATGGACAGCGTGGTGTGTTATCACCTGGCCGCCCGCTCCGGTCGGCCGGTCAAGATGGTCATGAGCTACACCGAGGAGCTGCTGGCCGGCAACCCGCGCCACGCCGCGACAATGACGCTCAAGTCCGGGGTGGACGCCGAGGGGCGTCTCACCGCCCGACACGCCAGGCTGGTCTTCAGCTGCGGGGCGTATGCCGCGTTCACCCCCCTGCACACGGTCCACGGCGGTGTCCACGCCGGCGGACCGTACCGCATCCCGCACGTGGATATCGAGGTCGTGCGGACCTATACCAATACCGTGCCGGCCGGACATATGCGGGCGCCGGGTGCGCCGCAAGTCGTGTTTGCGGTTGAGAGCCATATGGACAGCATTGCCCATGAGCTGGGGCTCGACCCCTTGGAGTTCCGTTTGCGCAATGCCCTGGAGGAGGGCGACCGGGCGCCCCTGGGTGAGGAGTGGCGCACGATCCGGTGCAAAGAAACCCTGCGGGCGGCGGCCGACACTGCCGGCTGGGAGGCTGACAAGGCGCCCGGGGTCGGCCGCGGCATCGGTCTGTACGACCGGGAACCGGGCGCCTTTGGTCCGTCGAGCGCAACCCTGAGCCTCAACCCGGACGCCAGCCTGAGCCTGATGACCGGAGCGGCCGATACGGGTACGGGTTCCTTTACCGTTTTGCAGCAGATCGTGGCCGAGGAGTTCCAGCTGCCCCTGGAGCGGGTGCGGGTCGTACAGGGCGATACCGATACCGCCGCCTGGGAGGTCGGTGCCGGGGGCAGCCGTCTGACCCACATGGCCGGCCAAGCCACGCTGCTGGCCGTCCGTGCCCTCAAGGACGCCCTCATTGACTTGGCCGCCCGGCAGATGGGTTGCGCAGCCGACACCGTCCAGCTCCAGGCCGGTCAATTCGTCGGCCAAGACGGCCAAGGCCTCGATCTGCACACCTTTGCCGCTCAGGCTCAGGGCCAGCTGCCTGTGTCGCGGCTTGGCAGCTACGTCCCGGACCCGGTTGAGGTGACCTCGTTCTGCGCCCAGGTCGCCGAGGTCGAGGTTGACCTCCAGACCGGCCAGGTCAGCCTGCGCAGGCTGACCAGCGCCCATGACGTGGGTACTGTTCTCAACCCGCTCACCCACCAGGGCCAAATCGAGGGTGGGGTCGCCCAGGGTCTGGGTCAGGCCCTGACCGAACACCTGCTGATCCAGGACGGTGCGGTGAGCAGCCTCAATCTGGGCGATTACAAGCTGCCGACGAGCATGGACATGCCCGAACTCAAGACCGCCCTGGTCGAGAGCCGGTCCGGTCCGGCGCCGTATGCCGGCAAGGCGGTCGGCGAGCACAGCAACGTCGCCATTCCTGCGGCCATCGCCAATGCCGTGTTTGACGCCGTCGGGGTGCGTCTGAACGATCTGCCGGTGACGGCCGAGAAAGTCTACCGCAGCTTGCAAAGTCGAGCCGCCCGGACGGACAGGGATACTACATCATGAAAACGCTGCACCTGTGGGTGAACGGTGAGCCGGTCAGCCGTGAGGTGGCCGACAACCGGCTGCTGATCGACTTTCTGCGCGACGACCTCGGCCTGACCGGCACGAAAGAGGGCTGTAGTGTGGGCGTATGCGGGGCGTGTACGGTTCTGGTTGACGGCCAACCGGTCAGCGCGTGTCTGAGCCTGGCGGTGTCGGTCGCCGACTGTCGGCTGGTCACGATTGAGGGGCTGGCCGAGGGCGACCGGCTGCATCCGCTCCAACGCGCCTTTCTCGAATACGGCGGCTTTCAGTGCGGCATCTGTACCTCGGGCCAGATCATGGCCGCCAAAGCCCTGCTGGACACCAAGCCGCACCCCTCCGTCGAAGAGATCCGAGCCTGGATGATGGGCAACCTGTGTCGCTGCACCGGCTATTACAAAATTATCGAGTCGATTCAGGCGGTGGCCGAGGGCAAGGTGTCGGCGTGAGCCCTTTTGAATATATCGAACCCCCAAGCCTTGAGGAGGCGCTCGACGCGCTGGCTCGCTACGGCGACGAGGCCAAGCTCATTGCCGGCGGCACCGGGCTGGTCAACCTGATGAAACAGCGGCTGGTCCAGCCGGCGTACCTGATCGGTCTGCGCCGCCTGGTCCAGACTGAGGGTCTGGCCGAGATCGGCCAGATCAACCCGACCGGCCCGACCGGCTCGGCTCAGGCTTTGCGGCTCGGCGCCCTGTGTACCCACCGCGCCCTCGAAGCCTCGCCGCTGGTACGGACCACCTTGCCCGTGCTGGCTGAAACCTTTAGGCGCGTGGCCAGTATCCGCATCCGCAGCGTGGCGACCTTGGGCGGCGCCCTGGCCCATGCCGACCCCAACCAGGACCCACCGCCCAGCCTGATGGTGCTCGACGCACGGGTGTGCCTGCGCTCCAGCCACGGGCAGCGGGAGGTCGGCATTGCGGAGTTTTTTGTCGATTATTACGAAACCGTCCTGGAGCCGGACGAGATGCTCACTGCGGTCATCGTACCTCCCCTGCCTGCCAACTCGGGCGCCAGCTTCCTCAAGTTCCTGCCCCAGACCCAGGACGATTACGCCACGGTCGCGGTGGCCGCTCGGCTGACGCTCGACGCCGACCGGATCGCCCAGGCCCGGGTCGCCCTGGGCGCGGCCGGCGCAACGCCGCTGCGCGCCAACGCGGTTGAAACCGCCCTGCAGGGGCAGCCGCCGACGCCGGCTGTCATCCGTGACGCCGCCACGCTGGTGGCCGAGGCGGTCGATCCGAGCGACGATTTCCGCGGCTCGGCCGACTACAAACGGGACATGGCCGTGGTGTTCGTCGAGCGGGCGCTCGACCACGCGCTTGAGCGAGCCCGCGTCGGAGGAGGGCAGGGGTGAATTTTGAGCAGCGGTGCAGGCTGGCGGTTGACCGAGACCGGCTGTGGGATTTTTTGACCAACGTCCCGGACATGGCCGGCTGCGTGCCCGGGGCGGATCAGCTGGACGTCAAACCCGACGGCGCAGGCGAACAGTACACCGGCCAGCTGCGGGTCAAGCTTGGCCCCATCGGCTTACGCTTACAGGGAGTGATGACGGTCCAGGAGAAGAATCGGTCCGCGTGGCGGATCGTGTCGCAGGCCGAGGCCAGGGACCGACGGGTTGGGGGAGGGGTCTTCCTCACGGTCCGCATGACGCTGGGCGAGACCGAAACCGACACGACCGAGCTGCGGATCGTGTCGGAGGTGCGGCTGATGGGCAAGCTGGGTGAGTTCGGCCAGGCGGTGATCCGTCGCAAGGCGGATAGGCTGGTGGCGGAATTTGCCAGGAATGTCACCGCCCGTTTTGGGTCCTGACTCCAGCCGTACCCGTCCGCCGGCGTCAGCCGGGTTCGCCGGGTCAGTTCGGTTCCGGGAGATCGTAGCCTGCGGGCTGCTGGGCGCCGGCCGGTGCGCCGGCCGGCAGGGCAAACCAGCCCTGGGTACGCTGACACACGCGGACCAGCAGCAGCATGACCGGCACCTCGATCAAGACCCCGATAACCGTGGCCAGGGCTGCGGCGGAGGACAAGCCGAACAGCATGGTCGCTGTGGCGATGGCAACCTCGAAGTGGTTTGAGGCGCCGATCAGGGCCGACGGCGCGGCGTCCTGGTAGGAGAACCGCAGCAATCTGGCCAGCCCGTAGGTCAGGCCGAAAATAAGCACAGTCTGGATGAACAGCGGAATGGCAATCCACACAATGGTGAGCGGATTGGCCACGATGACCTCGCCCTTGAGCGAAAACAGCACGACCAGGGTCAGCAGCAGGGCCAGGATGGTGACGGGCGTGAGCAGGGGCAGAAAGCGCTGTGTGAACCAGGCTTCTCCCTTGGCCCGTACGAGCCAGTCTCTGGAAAAATATCCGGCCAGCAGCGGCAGGACGACATACACGCCGATGGACAGCATCAGAGCCTGCCACGGCACCGGCAGCCGGCCGATACCCAGCAAAAACCCGCCCAGCACGCCGTACAAGACCAGCATGGTGAGCGAGTTCAGGGCGACCATGACCAGGGTCAGCCCGCTGTTGCCCTGGGCCAGATAGCCCCACACCAGCACCATGGCCGTGCACGGCGCCACGCCCAGCAGAATGCAGCCGGCCAGATAGCTCCGCCACAGCGGCACGGCCAGCATCTTGACCCCGTCGACCAGCACGACCTCTCCGGCTCCGTATGCGCTGCCGACCGGGAGCGACAGGCCGAGCGGCATCTTCACATAGTCGATCGCCTCCGGGCCGATAAAAGTCTGAAACAGACCGCCCAGACACACGGCGGCAATGGCGTACATGCTAAACGGCTTGATCGCCCAGTTGACAAACAGGGTCAGGCCGACCGGCTTGGCGTTGCGGCTGGCCGTGGCGACCTTGGCGAAGTCGATCTTGACCATGATCGGATACATCATGAAGAACAGACACACCGCAATGGGAATCGAAACCACCGGGGCGTCGCCGACGTACAGCGCCATGCCGTCCAGGGCGGTTGCCAGACCGGGAACGGTCTGGCCCAGGCCGATACCGCCAAGAATGCACAGGACGACCCACAGGCTGAGGTAGCGTTCAAAGATGGACATGTCCCGGCTTGAGGGCCGGGGTGGGCTGGTCGAGCGTGTCTGTGCCATGCCGGAAGCCTTTAGCGACAACAGGTCGCGGACGGTTTGGGCTTGGCGGCTGGTATGTCGCGCCGAGGCGAAGCTCGGAAGACCTCGGTATCGCCGTGAAACTTGTAGAACTCCCACAACAGGCCCTCGGGGTCTGTGGAGTAGACCGTGCTCTTGTTGGCGTAGCAACAGGTCTCGTCCCGAATGACCTCGTCGGCCAGGCCCTGCGGTTCCAGGCGTGTCAGCGTGTCTTCAACCTCGTCCGTGTCCATCTCGAAACCGACGTGGTTGAGCCGCTCGGTGGCGTTCGGGTTTTCGAGCAGGACGAGTTTGATCGGGGGTGAGTCCACCGCAAAATTGGCATAGCCGGGTTTGCGTTTGTTGACCGGCGCGCCCAGCAGCTTGGAGTAGTACGGAATGGCCTCATCAAGATTGCGTACGTTCAGGGCGAGTTGGAATCGCATGGTCTTCTCCTTTCCCACTATGGCCTCAGCAGCACACGGGCTGAGAGGGTTCTTCGGCTGCAACACCTTGGCAGCAATTTTCGGTCAGGAACGCGACGAGGGCGTTCATTGTTGCAAAGTTGGCGCTGTAGATGAGGCAGCGACCCTCGCGCCGGCATGAGACCGTGTCGGCGTGTTTGAGTTCCTTGAGATGGAACGACAGGGTCGCGGCCGGAATGCCCAGCGCCTGTCCGATAGCACCTGCGGCCAAGCCCGCGTTTCCGGCCCGAACCAGCAGGCGGAAGATGTCGAGCCGGGTTTCCTGAGCCAGGGCCGACAGGATGCTGACGGCGTCTTTGTTTTTCATATTTCCAATATAATGAAAATATTGAGTGTGTCAAGCCGCTGTTCGTGCACTGCCGCCCAGGCCACGTCTTGCTCGTGTCACCTGCGGTTCTCAGGCCCCGGCACTGGGGCGCTGTTTCATCGTTTCGTACCAGCGTGTCAGGTGCGTCCAGGCCGGGTCGAGCGGAAAGTCCGACTGGGCAATGAAGTCGATGCCGACCATCAGGCTGATGTCGGCCAGCGAAAACGTCGGCGTCAGCCACTCGGAGTGCTGGAGATGTGCATCGAACAGGCTGAGGCGAGCCCTGAGCACGCCGCCGGCCTCCTCCACCACCGTGGGATTCTGCTCAACCCCGTGTGCCGCAAAATACGGACTGGAGTGCAGAAAGCGCCGCGTGCCCTGGAGAATCACCCCCAGTTCTGCCCGCCGTTCCCAGGCGCGGACCAGGGCCCGGCTGAGGGGGTCATGGCCCAGCAGCGGGGGCGCGGGGTGGAGTTCTTCCAGGTACTCAATGATGGTCAAGGATTCCGGGATGACCGTGCCGTCGTCGAGTTCCAGGATTGGGATGGCGCCGAACGGGTTGCGTTGCAGAAACTCTGGGCCGCGTTGCTCGCCGCCCAGCAGGTCAACCGGGCGTAGCGCCAACTGAATGCCCTTTTCGGCACAATAGACCCGCACCTTGCGACAGTTCGGCGACAGTGAATGATCGTACAGCTGCATGCGGCTTCCTCCCTCTATGCGCCTCTTCATGTGGCCCAAAACAGGCCGGAATGCAAGCGCGGCCGGCCTTTTCTTGTGTTGGGCCAGGGGGCGTGGTATGGCCTTTGCAGACTGATGAGGAGGGACGCATGAGCCAGCCGACGGTGATTTCGAGTGATTCGCATATTGTCGAGCCCCCCGACCTGTACACCCAGGGCATGCCGGCCAAGCTGCTGGACCGGGCGCCGCTGATCAAACGCTATACCACCGAGGACGGCAAGCAGGCCGACGCGTGGTTCCTCGGCGATGTGCAGGTCGCCACGCTCGGCGCCGTCACCCAGGCCGGGCGTCGCTTTGAGGACGCCAGCAGCCTGGATTTTGTCAGCATTTGGGAAGATGTCAGAGAGGGCGCCTACCAGCCCCAGGCCATGCTGGCCGAGCTTGAGATGGACGGGATTTGGGGCGCGGTGCTGCAACCCAGCCAGGGCCTGTTCTGGTACCATCTGGAAGACAGCGAGCTGCTGTCCGGGATTTGTTACGCCTACAACAGCTGGATCGCCGACTTCTGTCGGGCCAATCCCGGGCGGCTGCGGGGCATCGGCATGATCAATGTCGACGATCCCCAGGCGGCCGGGGCGGAACTCAAGCGGTGTGCCGAGCTGGGGCTGGCCGGGGCCTTCATCCCGGTCGCGCCGCTGCCGGGACAGCCGTACCGCGACCCCGTGTACGAGCCACTGTGGGCGGCTGCCCAGGAGTACCAGATGCCGCTGCTGTTCCACCTGGCTACCCAGCGGGCCAACGTGCCGGGGTGTGAGATTTCGTTCAGCTTTTCGACCTTCACCCCGGCCGGTCTGCGGCCGACTCAGGACTACTGGGTGCGTTACGCCCTGACCGACATCATCTTTGCCGGCGTGTGTGAGCGCTATCCACGGATTAAGATCGGCTCGGTTGAGCATGAGATTTCGTGGGCGCCGCACTGGCTCAAGCAGATGGACTTTACCTATGTCAACCGCCCGGTGTACGCCAACTACAAGTCCAAGGACGGCTTCATGCCGAGCGACTACTGGTACCGCAATATGTTTGCCGTCTTTCAGGAAGACGAGGTCGGCGTTGAGCTGCGCCACCGCATTGGGCTTGACAACATGCTGTGGGGCAACGACTTTCCCCACTCGGAATCGACCTGGCCCAAGTCGATGGAGTTTCTGGACAGCATGTTTGCCGGCGTACCCGACCACGAGCGGCGCCAGCTGACCTATGACAACGCGGTCAGCCTGTTTCGCTTTGAGGTGCCGGCTCAATGAGCCGGACCGGATTAGCATGAACCGCGGCTGGAAGGACGATGCCGACCCGGCGAGACAACCCACTGGTCAGCAGGCCCGACCCCCATTTGGCTGATGGCTCGCCGTGGCGGCAGCGGAAGCGCCGCGGGATATCACGTGCGGCGGCCCGCTTTTCGTCAAGGCCAAAGGGGAAGTTGGGTCTTATCGCCAAGACGCTGGGCGTTCTTGGCCTGTGTGTGGTGGTCGTGTTTCTTCTGCTGGCCTACGGGCGGCCATATACGGACGCCTATGTGAAACCCTACCTGGAAAAGATACGGGCCGGGCTGCACGGCTGAGCCCGCTCAGTCGTCCTGGCGGACACTGACGGTGAGTTTCTGGCGTCCCCATTTGAGCGCTTTTTTGCGGGTCGAAAAGTAGACATCGAGACGATTCGGGCCTTTTATCGCGCTGCCGATGTCTTCGACCACGCCTTTGCCGTAACCGGGGATCTTCATGACCGTGCCGTACGGGTAGTAGCGCGTGTCCGCCGCAATCGTGCCCTTGCGGGCCTTGGTGCCGCTTGAGGTGACCCCCACATATTTGCGCTTGCCCTTATTGGGGCCGCTGGCGACATAGGCGCGCCAGAACAGGATCCGCCCCCGCCGCCAGTTGGTGCTGATCTTATCGGACGAATAGGCGGTGACGATCATTGGGCGATCAACATACCGGGCACAGCCGGCCGAACACAGCCCGGCCAGCAGGACAGCCAGAGCGAAGTTGCCGTAGCGCTGTGAGGACCGGGCCTCTCGTATCCCCGTAGCCGGATTGGAACACCTCAAGACTTTCCTTCCCATACACCACCTCCATCTTCTCCCCACCACCCGCGATACGAGGGTAAAGTCTGTCTCGCTACTGTCTTCTTCTGCGCTGCCGATGACCACGTGTAGTGTAACCAACCCGCGTCTGAGGCGCTAGAGCGTTGCACGTTAGAGCAAATTACGATCCTGTGTAGCCGTCCGTCATTCCCGCGCAAGCGGGAATCTCGCCTTCCCACCCCGGCAGCCCTGCTTCGACTTCGCTCCGCTACGCTCAGCACGAACGGGAGACCGGTGGTCCTGAGCGTCAGGCGCAGCGCGCCCGAAGTCGAAGGGCTATACGGAATCGTGAATTGCGCTAGTCGCAGCGCTCACGAAAAGGGCAGGCGGGCCAGATCGACATTGCCGCCCGACAGGATGATCGCCACCCGCTTGCCCTGCACATCGACCGACCGGCCCAGCAGCGCGCCAAGCGGGACGGCGGCCGAGGGCTCGACAATGATTTTCATCCGCTCCCAGATCAGTCGCATGGCCCGGATGATGTCGGCCTCCTCGACCGTTACAATGTCGTCCACACAGTTCCGAATGATGGCGAAGGTCTTGTCGCCCAGCGAGGTCAGCAGTCCGTCGGCAATGGTCTGGGGATTGACCGAGGGGATGATGTGGCCGGCCCGGAACGACCGGTAGGCGTCGTCCGCGCCCCTGGGTTCGGCGGCGATCACCCGGCTGCGTGAGGACAGGCCGCGGACCGTCAGCGCCGTTCCGCTGACCAGGCCACCCCCGCCGACCGGGGTCAGGATCAGGTCGAGGTCGGGGATGTCGGCGAGCAGTTCCAGGGCGGCGGTCGCCTGTCCGGTGATGATGCGTTCGTCGTTATACGGCGGGATAAACGCCGCGCCGGTTTCGGCCACGATCTGGGCCAGCCCGGCTTCGCGGGCCTCAAGCGTCGGGGTGCAAAACGTGATCTGCGCCCCGTAGCCGGCGACCGCATCCTTTTTCACCTGCGGAGCGGTGTCGGGCATGACCACATAGGCGGGCACGCCTCGCAGCCGGGCGGCCAGGGCCAGGGCCGCAGCGTGGTTGCCGGAGGAGTGGGTGGCGACGCCGGCGGCTGCGGTCCGCTCGTCGAGGGACAGGACCGCGTTGGTCGCCCCGCGAATCTTGAATGCGCCTACCTTCTGGAAATTCTCACACTTGAAAAACAGCCGGGCGCCGACAATGCGGTCGATGCCGGCGCAGCTGAGAACCGGCGTGCGGTGGATATGGCGACGGATGCGGTCGGCCGCAACGTGGATGTCGGTCAGGCTGGGTCTCATGCCCGGCTAATCACCCAGGGGTACGACCGCAGTCACGACCGGGGTGTCGCCCACCGCCCGCGTGGTGTGGCCCTGGCCGGTCGTGTCCTCAACCAGGCGCGCGTCGCCCGGACCAAAGCGGCGCGTGGTGCCGTCGCCCAGGCCGATCTCCAGTTCGCCGGACAGAATGATCACATACTGCCGACGCGGCGCCGGGTGCCAGTCGATGAACCGGCCTGGAGCCATCTCGGCAAAAAAGATGCGCGCAGCGTTTTGCGCCTCGGTCAGCTCGGGGTGTGAGGCCAGACTCTGGTCTTCAAAGTGCGACTGACCGTCGGCGCCGGTGTAGAGTCGGAACAAACCCATGGTGAGACTCCTTTCTCAAATGATCCCCTGGTCTTTCAGCGCGTGCAGCCGGTCGTCGGCCAGACCCAGCAGCTGGCCGTACACCTCGGCGTTATGCGCGCCCAGTTCCGGCGCCGGCTGGTCAAACCGCACCGGGTTTTCGACAAACTTGATCGGCATGCCAAAGCCTTTGACGCCCGGCATCGGGCCGTGGGTCGGATGCGACAGGGGCACAACCATGTCTCGGGCGGCCAGATGTTCGTCTTCCAGGAGCTGCTGGGGATCCAGCACCGGGCTGGAGGGCACCTCGTGGGCTTGCAGGATGGCGACCGCCTCGGCAACCGTACGCTGAGCCATCCAGTCCTGCATGAGTTGGTCGACCTCGGCGCGGTTTTTGACCCGGTTCGACAGGTGGGCATAGCGGGGGTCGTCCTTGAGGTCTTCCCGGCCGATGGCCCGCAGACAGTTCTCCCAGCCGCGGGCGGTAACGGCGCACACCGAGACGTGGCCGTCCGAGGCGTCGTAGACGTTGAACGGCGCTCCGCCGATATGCGAGTTGCCGCGCCGAACCGGGATTTCCCCGGCGTTCAGGTACTCGACCAGCTCGGGCAGGAAGAAGAAGGTCCCGTCCTGCATCGAGATATCGACCCACTCGCCGCGGCCGGTTTTGTCGCGCAGTTGGAGGGCCGACAGGATGCCGATGACCCCGAACAGGGGCGCCGTGGTATCGCTGATGGCCGCCCCGCAGCGGACCGGCTGGCGGTCGGGAAAACCGGTCACGCTGTTAATCCCGCCCATGGCCTGAATGATCGGATCGTAGGCCCGCCATGCGCTGTACGGACCGGTCTGACCAAAACCCGAGATGGAGCACAGGATAAGACGCGGGTTGACCTCTTGCAGGCTGGTGAAGCTCAGGCCCATCTTGTCCAGGGTGCCGGGCGAATAATTCTCGACCACGATATCGGCCTTGCGGCACAGCTGCTTGAACAGCTCGATGCCCTGAGCCGAGCGCAGGTTGAGCGTCACGCTCTTTTTATTGCGAGCCCGATGCAGGACCATCAGGCCGATGTCGTCGTCGGTCTGCTTGCTCAGGCTGGCGCCCTGGGGACCGGCGTAGGGCGGACGGTCGCGGTGGCCTTCACCCTTGCCCGGCGGTTCGATTTTTATGACCTCGGCGCCCAAGCCGCCCAGCAACAGGGTGCAGTACGGACCGGCCAGAAAACGGGTCAGGTCGAGGACGCGCAGATGTTCGAGTGGCTTCATAGTCCCTCCATATCAACTCGGGCCGGAAGGGCAAGACGAGCGGCAGTCTATCCTTGACCGCCAAAGCGGGCTAAGAAGGCAGGACATTCCAAAAAGAGTAAACGTGTCCTTCAATCCCATGAACATGCCCATGAACATGTTGACACGTGTACTCTTTGCCAAAGGGGGAGAGGGTATGGCCCCAACAGCCGATGTGTATATTGCGATTGACCGGACCAAACCGCTCAGCCGGGAGCCTCACACCGGCCATAACCGCTGGCACCCCGACATTCCGCCGGTGGCCACGGTCGAGGCCGGTCAGGTGGTCGGCCTGGAAACCCGCGACGCCTTCGATGGCCAGCTACAGCCCGACTCAGGGACCGAAGACGTGGGCCGGATCAACCTGGATCTGGTCCATCCGCTGACCGGGCCGATCTTTGTCAACGGCGCCGAGCCCGGCGACCTGCTCGAGGTGACGATACACGACATTGAGCCGCAGCCCTTTGGCTTCACCGTCCAGGCGGTGGGCTTTGGGTTTCTGCGCGATGTGTTTCCCCAACCCCATATCGTGCGCTGGACGATTGCCGACGGCGCGGCCACGTCTGAGGATCTGCCCGGCGTCCGTATCCCGGGCGCGCCGTTCATGGGGGTGATGGGCCTGGCGCCCTCGCACGAGCTGCTGGAGCGTATCAACAGCCGGGAGACCGCATTGGCCGGCCGCGGGGGCATGGTGCTGCTGCCCGAAACGGCCGGTGCGATTCCGGCTGAGGCTGGGCTGGCCGGCCGCGCCATGCGGACGATTGCACCCCACGAGACCGGCGGCAACGTCGATATCAAGCAGCTGACCGCCGGCACGCTGCTGCGGATTCCCGTCTATGTGCCCGGTGGCCTGTTTTCGGTCGGCGACGCGCATTTCGCCCAGGGCGACGGCGAGTGTTGCGGCACTGCGGTGGAAATGGCGGCGACCTGTTACTGCTCGTTTACTCTGCTCAAGCAGGTCGCAGCCGAGCGTCAGATCAACGATGTGCAGTTCTCGCGCAGCGAGTACTTCACCACGCCCGAGATGGCCGCACCCCGCCGCTTTTTTGCCACCACCGGCCAGTGCACGACCCGCGACGGTCAGGCCCGGGCCGAGGACGCCAGCCTGGCGGCCAGGAACGCGCTACTGAACATGATTGACCATCTGATGGCCGAGTACGGCTACACCCGCCAGCAGGCCTACGCTATTTGCAGCGTGGCGGTTGATCTGAAGCTCAGCGAGCTGGTGGACGTGCCGGACTTTGTGGTGTCGGCCTTTTTGCCGCTCGACATTTTTGACTAAGCTCAGCCGCGCCTTCGCTCTACCGGTCACAAGGAGTTCCGATGACCCCAGCCCTGCGTTTTGGGACCTACACCGAGATTCAGTGCCCGCCGGGCAGAGACCACGCGGAGCTGATCTACGACGTGATCCGACTCGGCGAGCACGCCGACGCGCATGGGTTCGATCTCTTCACGGTTCTTGAACATCCGTTTTTTGAGCAGTTTGCCATTAATCCCAATCCGCTGGCGCTGTTTTGTACGCTGGCTCAGCGGACCCGACGGCTGCGCTTTCGGACGCTGTGCCATACCCTGCCGCTGCACAATCCGATGGTGCTGGCGGGTGAGATCGCCCAGGCTGATATCCTGCTGCACGGACGGCTCGAGTGTGGAGTCGGTCGCGGTCACGCCTGGCTGAACGAGCCGGCCGATATAAGGCTGGAGGAAAATCAGGAGCGTTACGTCGAAGCGCTCGATATCCTGCTCCTGGCCTGGACGCAGGACAGGTTCTCCTACGACGGCAAGTATTACACGGTCAAGGATTTGTCCGTGGTCCCCAAGCCGCTCCAGAAACCGCACCCGAAAATTTTCCAGCTCGGGACCAGCACGAAGTGGTTTCAACGCGCGGCCGACAGCGGCTGGGGCGTGACCGTCGGCGGACCGGCGCCGGCTTTTGTCTTCAAGGAACCGGCAGCCTTCTATCTGAACGCCTGCAAAGCGGCTGGAACGACGCCGTGCCTCGGCTATGTGAAGGCGATTTACCTCGACGAGGACGAGGACCGGGCGCACCGTGAGGCGGAACCGGTCGTGCGCAACTTTGTGAAGTTTAACGTCTCGCCCATGGATTCGCTGGCCCACCACAGCCCGGAGGACAAGCAACGCCTGATTGATGCGGGCTATGCCTTTTATGCGGCGGAGGATTTTCCGCGGCTGCGGGAGCTGTCATATCGAGAGCTGATCGAAGCCGGCATCGTGTACGTCGGCACGCCGCAGCAGGTTGGCCAGCAGCTGCTCGAACTGTGGGAAGAGTTCCGCTTCCATGAACTCATCATCATGAGCCACTACGGCGGAACGGAGCTGTGGAAGGCGCTAAAGACCCAGGAGCTGTTTGCCAAACAGATCCTGCCCCGGCTCAAGGCCGAGGCGCGCTGAGCCGGCTCTGAGAAAGGGCGTCATGCTACGAGGAATCTTCTCCGCCTGCCTCCGCCGCCCGATCCGCTTGTTTAAGGTACTCTTCGACTTCTGCGTTCACAGCGGAGTGCCTTCGCGTTCTACCTTTTGGTAAAAAGAATAGCCTTTGAGAAGGCGATCTTGGTAGGCAGAGGATGTGAGAATTTTCAGTGACAGCAGGCGGCGAAAATCACATGCCCACATAGCCTGGTAGGCGACTTCCCGTAAGCCTTCCTTGCGCTGCCGGGAGGGCGTATCGAGCAAGACCAGAAGGTCCACATCCGATTCCTGGTGATCCTCGCCGCGCGATGCAGAACCAAACAGGATCAGTTGACGAATATGAGGAGCGACCGTCTCAGGGATTCTTTTTTGGAACTCGGCCAAAACCTTTTGCGCTTCAGGATGCATGGGGTTCTCCCAAGGCAGGCCGCCCGCTCACACTTGTCAACGTTCTCGCGGAAAGCTCAACAGATGCACGTCTTTTGACGATACGGAGAGCCTGTTCAGGCTGCCTCAAGCGGGTATAGCCGCAGGGCGTTATCCCACATGATCTTGCGCTTGCTGTCTTCGGACACCCCCGGCAGGCCGAGCAGCTCCTCGGCGGCGCCGGCATATTTTCGCCCCTCGGGATGGCCAAAGTCGGTCGCGGTCACGATGTTGTCGTCGCCCATCACCTCAATGACCTGCTTGATGCCGGGGTCATCCTGGTCGGCCGCGATGTAGCACTGGCGCTGGAAGTAGTCGATGGGGTGCAGCTTGAGACCCGGATTTTCCAGGTCGCGGAAACCGCCCTGCACGCCGGCGTCCATGCGGTCGATCCAAAACGCCACCCAGCCCGCCCCGGATTCCAGATGCACCACGCGCAGCTTTGGATGGCGTTCGAGCACCCCGCCCATAATCAGCGCCGCGCTGGCAATCATATTGCCCATGGTGAAGGCCATTGTGCCCTGGATGGAGCGCAGCCGGGGCAGGTAGTAGTACAGCATCTCGTCTGCGGCATTGCCCGCCCCGACATGGATGGCCAGCGGCACGTCGAGGTCCTCCAGGGTACTCCACAGCCGGTCATACACGGCGTCGTACATCCGGTATTCACCGACCGGGGTGGGGTTGATGTGGACCGCCTTGAAGCCAAAGTCTTTGACGCACCGCCGTACCTCCCGGATCGCCTCGTCGGGATCGCGCAGGTCGATGGACGCCGCGCCAACGACCCGGTCGCCGGCCTCGGTGCAGAAATCGTGCAGCCAGTTGTTGTAGGCCCGGCGGTAGGCTGCGGCGGTGTCGGCCTTGAGCTGAGGAACCGCCGTCACGTACAGGCCGACGGTCGGATAGATCACCATATAATCTATACCGGTGCGCTCCAGGGCCAGCTTGTACAGGTCGGGCGGAAAGCCTTTGCGGGCAAAGCCGGCGTAGGCGTCGTTGTGCTCAGGCATGACAATACGTGTACCCGCGTCGCCCAAGGTTAGCTCGCCGTCGGGCATGGGGTCGCGGCCAAACGGCATGACATAGTCCTGGTCGCTGTCGGCCGCCGGGATGGTCACCGAAATACCAAAGCCGAGCGGCTGGCCCTGATAATCGACCCACGCGTGCGGCATTTCGGAACGAAACGGGGCCTCAAGATACTGCTCAAACATGTCGGCCGGTTCAAGGATGTGCGAATCGCTGTCAATGAATTTATAGCCTTGGTACATGCCGCTCCTCCTGTGCCGGAACACGGGTCACTATGGCTGTCCCAATCGTATCAAGTCAAGAGAGTTGCCGGCCGTGATGCCGGCGGTTGGGTGCGACTGGCGTCTGACCGGTCGGTCAGCTAGAATAGAGGCCCAAAGGAGAAACGTGTTTGACGACATTTCCCGAACTCGGACTCAGATCCGAATTGCTCCGTGCCCTCGATGACGTTCGCTATACGGTCCCAACGCCAGTCCAGAGTGAGGCCATCCCGGTCGTGCTGGACGGCAAAGACTTGCTCGCCTGCGCGCAAACCGGGACCGGAAAAACCGCCGGATTTCTGCTGCCCATCCTGCACGATCTGGCCTATGCCAAAGGTCCCCGCTTACGAGCCCTGGTCCTCAGCCCGACCCGCGAGCTGGCCGCTCAGCTCGGCAAGAGCGCCCTCAAGTATGGCAAATACCTCCAGCTGCGCTCGGCGGTGGTGTTCGGTGGGGTGGGACTCGGCCCCCAGATCGACCAGCTGGAACGCGGCGTAGACCTGTTGATCGCCACTCCCGGCCGGCTGCTCGACCACATGCAGCGGGGCAACCTGAGCTTCCACGCCCTGAGCGCGGTCGTGCTCGACGAGGCCGACCGGATGCTCGACATGGGGTTCTTGCCCGATGTCCGGCGTATCCTGAACGCCCTGCCGGCCGAACGCCAGACCCTGCTGTTCTCGGCTACCATGCCGGCCGAGATCGAACGCCTGGCCCACGATGTCATGCAGTCTCCGGTTGTGATTGACGTCGGGCCCAGGGCCACGCCGGTTTCGACCGTGCGCCAGGTGCTGTATCTGGTCGAGGCCGAACAGAAGGGCCGTCTGCTCCACTATCTGCTGCGGCGGGGACGGCTGCGCCACGTCCTGGTCTTTACCCGGACCAAGAGTCGGGCCGACTGGCTGGCCCGCCAGCTGGGCGAGACCGGCCGCCAGGTGGAAGCTCTGCACGGCGACAAGAGCCAGCGGCTGCGGACGCGCGCCCTGGACGGCTTTCGGACCGGACGGGTTGAGGTGCTGGTGGCGACCGATGTAGCGGCCCGTGGTCTGGATGTGCAGGGCATCTCGCACGTCATCAACTTCGATGTGCCGCAGGTCGCCGACGACTACATCCACCGGATCGGGCGGACCGCCCGCGCCGAGGCCCAGGGCGACGCCATCTCGCTGGCCTGCCTGGACGAGCTGAGCTATGTCCGGGCTATTGAGCGCAGCCTCGGCGCCGCAATCCCGCGCAAAATGGTGCGCGGCTTTGAGCCGGGTCCCCTGACCGTGCGTCAGTTCACCCAGCCCCAGGCGTCGCGGGCGGCACGGCTGGCCACCGGTGCGATTCGGCACTTTGCTCCGCGCGGCCAGAAACGCTGGTAGGCCACGGCCAAGCACCCAGGCTGACGGGTCAGGACAGAAAGGCCCGGGCGTTGTCTTCCAGCCTGGCCAGGGTTTTTTCCGTATCCACATCGGCCATGAACAAGACCAGTTCCTGAACGCCGATCTCTTCCAGCTGTGACAGCCTGTCCGGGTTGTCCTTCAGTTCCTGGCCGTCGGCCAGCATGGAGAAGGACAGCTGGGAAAAATCCCGGCCGCGGTCGGCCATCAGGGCTTTGAGCCGCTCGGTCCGCTCTCGCAGCGCATCGACCGGAATCGGACCGGGCTGCCAGCCCTCGCCCAGGTCGGCCACGCGTTTGAGGGCGGGCAGGCTCTCGCCGCCAAAGATCATCGGTGGATGCGGTTTCTGGACCGGCAACGGCTGGGCGTACAGGTCGGGAAAGGAGAAATACCGGCCCTCAAAGCTGGCCGCCTCGTCTGTCCAGATGGCTTTCATCAGCCGCAGGTATTCGCGGGTCCGGCTGCCGCGCTCGGAGAAGGTCTCTCCCAGGGCTTCGAATTCTTCGGCCAGCCAGCCCACCCCGACCCCGAACTGAAAGCGGCCGGTGGCGACCATGTCGAGGGTGGCCACGGCTTTGGCGACGTGCAGCGGGTTGCGGTAGGGGACGACAATCACGCTGGTGCCGATCTGGATGGTCTGCGTGCTGGCGGCAATGCCGGCCAAGAGCACGAAGGGGTCGGGAAACGGCAGGCGGCGGGGAAAGCTGGCCGAGCCGTCCGGGGTATATGGGTAGGCCGATTCGATCTTCTCCGGAATAACAATATGATCCCCCAGCCAGGCTGAGTGATAGCCGAGTTCCTCGGCCCTCTGGGCAATGCGGATATAATCGGCCGCGCTCGGCCGCATGCCGACGCCCAGCGAGTAATGGATACCAAACTTCATAGGTCCTCCCTGTGGGTACGCGTGTGATGTGACCGCTGCTGTAGCACATCTCGCGGCCCGGTCTCAACGCAGAGGCGCGTTTCAAACCCGGCCCTGCACCTCCCCCGTTTTTCCTTGACAATGCGGCCCGGTGTTCTCTATTGCATAGGAGACGCTGACACAACACGGAGGCAGCCATGGCATACGACCTCGTGATTCAAAACGGTACGGTGATTGACGGCACCGGCGCGCCACAGTTCCGGGCCGATGTCGCCGTTGCGGACGGTCGGATTGTGGAGCTTGGAGACCATCTCGACGGAGCAGCCCAGACCATTGATGCCGACGGGCTGATGGTCGCCCCCGGTTTCATCGACCCTCACACCCACTACGACGCCCAGATCTGCTGGGACCCCCAGATCAGCTGTTCGGCCTGGCATGGCGTGACCAGTGTGGTGATGGGCAACTGCGGCGTTGGCCTTGCCCCGTGCCGACCGCAGCAGCACGAGGCCCTGGCCTGGGATCTGGTCAACGTCGAGGGCATGTCCTATGACGTGCTGTCCAAGGGCGTGGGCTGGGGCTGGGAGAGTTTTGCCGAATACATGCGGGTGCCGACCCGGAACGGGATCGGGATCAATATGGGCTTTCTCATGGCCCTGACGCCGCTGCGCTCCTATGTGATCGGCGAACCCGCCCAGGAGCGGGCGGCCACCCCCGACGAAACGGCCCAGATCAGCGGGCTGCTGCGCGAGGGCATGCAGGCCGGTGCGCTCGGCTTCTCGACCACCCTGGCCACCCAGCACGTCGGCTACCAGGGCCGTCCACTGGCCTGTCGGCTGGCCAGCCGTGACGAGCTGGCCAGCTACGCCCACGTCCTGCGAGACCTCGGCTATGGGGCGATTGAGGTTAATCTGGGTGGGGCCGGTTCGTCGATCATTCCCCAGGAGCAGCTGGATATGGTGGACTTTCTGCTGACCGAAAGCCGGCGCCCGGTCACCTGGCTGTCGGTCCAGACCCGCAACGATCAGCCCACCGCCCATCGTGAGCTGCTGGACAAAACCGCCGCCCTCATTCAGCGTGGGGCGATTCCCCAGGCCAGCTGCCAGCCGACCGAAATCCAGTTCAACCTGCGCAACCCGTTTATTCTGGGACCGTACGAGGTGTGTCACCAACTGTTCAACCGCCCGGCCGAAGAGCAGGCCACAATCTATGCTGATCCGGCCTTCCGGGCGGCTTTTCGTCGGGCCTACACCAGCAGTCCCAAGGCGTTCAGCGGCCAGTGGCAGCATATTCAGGTGTGTATCGTCGAAAACCCCGAGCACCGCGACTGGTTGGGCAAGACGATTGCCGAGTTGAGCCAGCGCCAGGGCAAAGATCCCCTGGATACCTTTTTTGACTGCGCCCTGGCCGACAAGCTGGGCACCAGCTTTTCCATGGCCGCCCTGAATTTTGATCCCCCACTGCTGCAAGAGGTGGTGACCGATGCGCGGGTGATGATCGGCCTGTCCGACGCCGGGGCGCATGTCGATATGCTGTGCAACACCGGCTACCCGACCTATCTGCTGGGCACCTGGGTGCGCGAGCGGCAGACCATGAGCTGGGAGCGCGCGGTCCAGCGCATCACGTCCGAGCCGGCGCGCTTCTTCGGCCTGCACGAGCGGGGCACGATTGCCTGCGGTCAGGCTGCCGACCTGGTGGTGTTCGATCCGCGCACGGTCGGTGCGGGGGAGAAACAGCTGCTCGAAGATCTGCCGGGCGGGGAGGGCCGCTTTGTCCAGTACGCCGAGGGCATCCAGGCGGTGCTGGTCAACGGCGTGCCGGTCGTGGCCGACGGCCAGGACTGCGGCCGGCTGCCGGGCCAGGTGTTGCGGGCCGGGTGAAGGGTGAAAGGTGAAGGTCAAAGGTCAAAGGTCAAAACGGAAGACGCGCTACAAGGTTTTCTCCTTTTGCCATTTGCGTTTTGCCATTTGCCATTTGGCTTGCCTTCGTCTTCGTTCAGTGTCGGATTACGCTTCGCTAATCCGACCTACTCATCCCCATCTGCTCGGCCGTATAGTCGCGGGTCAAGAGTTCGAGGATATGGCCGTTCGGGTCCCGGAAATAGACCCCGCGCCCGCCATTCCAGTGGTTGAGCTGCATGTCGTCGAGCGTCCACGGCTCGCTGCCATAGACCAGGCCGGCGTTCACGATACGCCCAAAGATCTCGTCGAACTCGGCCTCGCTCACTTTGAAGGCGTAGTGTGCGGGCTGGAAAGACTCGCGGTTGTCGAAGTCCAGCGTGAGGGACTGGCTGGGAATCGTAATGGGTGCGAAGTGGCCCATCGGGCCCTCGTATTTGAAGCCGAATAGGTGCTCGTAGAAGCGCGCGGATTCTTCCTTGTCATGGGCGGGAACGATCAGGTGATTGAGTTCGATGGTCATTGGGGCTCTCTCCTTCGCTGATGGGCCGGCTGCCGGGGCGGGTGAAGGTCAAAGGTCAAAGGTCAAAAGTCAAAATGGAAGACGCGCTACAAGGTTTTCGACTTTTGCCATTTGCGTTTTGCCATTTGACCTTTGCCTTGCCTCCTTTTAGCCGCGCTGCGACATGGTTTCGGCGTAGCGCCTGATCTCGGCGAACAGCTTGGGCGTTTCTTCATCGGTCGCCGACACCAGACCGTACAGGACGTGGGCGCCCAGCTTGTCAAAGACATCGGCCACCGCCTCGGTCGCGTCCGTGCCGACCAGGCAGGTGATTTCGAGCTGGCTGAAATCGCGTCCGGCCTCGGCCATCAGCGAGCGCAGCTGGTCAAGCTTCTGGCCGATCACGTCCGGCATCAGGCCGGCCGGCTGCCAGCCGTCGGCGCAGCGCACGACGCGGCGCAGGGCGGCCGTGGTGTTGCCACCGACCCAGATCGGCGGGTGGGGCTTGTGGACCGGATAGGGGCCAAAGTTCACATCCCGGTCAATGGTCACGAAGCGGCCCTCGATACGCGGATGGGCGTCCGTCCACAGGGCTTTCATGACCTCGACGTATTCGTCGGTCATGCGTCCCCGCTCGGCAAACGGAGCGTTCAGAAAGTTGAACTCCTCCTCGATCCAGCCGCTGCCGATGCCGGCAATAATGCGTCCATTGGACAGCTTGTCGAGGGTGGCGACCATTTTGGCCGTGACTGCGGGGTGCCGATAGGGGACGATAAAGACGCTGGTTCCCAGCCGGACGCTGGAAGTAATCGAGGCCATGAAGCCCAGCATGGCAAAGCAGTCCGGCCAGTGCTGGTCCTGATACATGTGGATCTGGGGGTCCTCGACCGGCAGCGGAAACTTGGAGTTGATCTTGCGCGGCGGCAGGACGTGGTCGCCGATCAGGATTGACTCATAGCCCAGCTCTTCGGCCAGCTGGCAGACATCTTTGAGTACGGCCGGGTCGGTGACCGACACGCCGTTGGCCAAGTGTAAACCGTATCGCATTGTTCCTCCGTTTTGTGGGTTGCTTATTCGGGGTGTCGTGCTGGTGTTTGCTCAGCGCGGGACGCGGCCAGCATGGTCTGACCCTTCTGAGACAGGGAAATGCGCCGCTCCCAAATCCCGGTGTTGTGCAGATAGCCGAGCCGGTCGAGACGGCTGACCACCGCCCCGAGGGTTGAGGCCTGGACGCCCAGGCTTGCACCCAGGGTACGCAAAGTCCTGGGGCTCGACTCGATGTGTTCGAGAACCTGTAATCCGATGGGGTCGTGTGTGGCTTCACCGTCTCGCAGCTGTTGGCGTCCCCGAGCGGTCAGGGCCAGGGTAAAAAAATGGGGTCCCTGCCCAGCCTGACGTTGGACCAGGCCGGCTCCGACGAGTTCTTCGATCAGTCGGTTGCCGTGGGCGGTATCGAGCGTCAGAAAATCGCTTATTTCGACCATCTGGGTATAGCCCTGGCCAAGCAGCCTCAGCACACGCCGATGCTCGTCGTGCAGGGCCAATTGCCCCGGTTCGCGGACCGGGGGCGTAGCTGCGGTGAGTAGAGACAGCCCGATAATCAGGGGCAGGGCAACCACCGTGCCAATAATCACCGTATGGGCTGACCAGCTGATCAGACCGGTCAGCTGCAATCCTTCGTAGATCGCCATCGTAAGCATGCTGAGCAGGGTTCCCCAGAACGCGCCCGTGGCAGTCAGGCCGGACCACCGATGGCCGAGCAAAAAGACCAGCGCCGCCGGTCCCAACAGGGCACAGCTGATGGCGAGCAGAAAATACGGACCACCGGGGTAAAAACTCAGCGCCCAGATGCCTCCCCCAGTCACCACAGTCAGAATCCGGCTCATCCGCAAGACCTGGTCGCTGGTGGCCTGGGGCTGGAGGAAGCGCTGGTAGAGATCGCGCACCAGCGTGGCGGTGATGCCCATATGGGCGTTGCTGGTGGTTGAAATGGTCGCCGCCAGAGCCGTCACCAGCCCAAACAGCGCAACCCAGGCGGGCAGACTGCGCATCAGCATGCCGTACGCGCTCATCGGATCGGCCGCGCCAAGAAACTCCTCGCGGTGGACGCTGCCGGCATACAGCCCCAGAACGCCTAAAGCCCCGTGCACGACCAGGACGACGACGATGCCCCCGATCACATACTGCCAACGGGCGACCGCCTCCGAGCGGGCCGACGCCGCCCGCAGCCAGTAATAGTTTCCCCCCCATTGAATAAACATGCCGACAACCAGAAACACCGTAAACACGCTCGGATAACTCAGCCGTAACACCGGAAACGTGCCGGCCGTGCCCTGGCTGAGCGGGGCGGACGAGACAAAGCTGGTCTGAATCATCTCCCAGCCACCAAAAGTCCAGGCGCAATAGCCGACCAGACCGGGCAGCATGACAAAGCCCAGGAGGACCTGCACGACATCGGTCAGGGTCAAGGCCCACAGGCCACCCAGGAGGATGAAGACCAGGTGTCCGGCCAACACGAGCGTGATCATCAGCCACAGCGGGGCGCCCAGGAAGCCGGTCATGATGAGCGCCATGGCCACGATGTTCATGGCCACGAGGCCGGCCACGCCAACCAGGGTCGCAATGCTCACCACCAGCCGGGTCCGGGCATCAAACCGCATTTCCAGCCATTCGGGCAGCGTGTAGGCGCCGGACCGCCGGACGTACGGGCTGGCAAAAATGCCGAACAGACAATAGCCGATGACCAGGGGCAGACTCGCCCCCCAGATCCAGCCCATGAACCCGTACTGGATCGTGATGCCGGGAATAATGCTGGTCACACTGCCGGCAAAAGCGACCCCACAGATGCCGGCAATGCCCGGAATGAGGCTGACCTGACGCCCGGCTAACAGATAGTCGGTATCGGTGGCCACCCAGCGTTTGGCGTACCAGCCCAGAGACCACAGGATGGCAATGAGAATCAGGACGGACAGGCTGGAGATGAGCATGGGGCTTGACTGCTATAGCGACCCTGTGGCGGCGATGGTGTCCGTCACATTCGCGGCCCGCGCCCGGGCCTCCTCCAGCTTGGTCGCCAGCAGCGGGTTGAGTCGGTCCATGATCGGCTCCAGCCGCCGTGTTTTTTCGTGCTGGCGTTGTGCATCGCGGTCTTGGAATTCGGGCATGACTTCCCTGGCGAACAGCTCCAGCGATGCGCAGATGTCCTCGTGGCGGTTTTTCCCGGCCTGGGCAATCAGGATCATCTGATCGACGCCCGCGGTTTCATACTCGCGCAGCTTGGTGCGCAGCTCGTCGGGTGAGCCGATCGCGGCGGTCAGACTGGCCAAGCCACCCGGATCGACGACATTACTGCCGGGGCTGAAGCCGGCCTGGTCGACCGACTCGGGGTCGAGGCCCATCAGGTGTTTCTCTTTCTCAAACAGCTCGTACACATTCGTCTGGCCGGGGCGGTGCTGGTGCTGGCTCAGATAATAGTAGTGGGCCAGCGAGTAGGCGAAGAACAGGGCGCCGTCGGTGCCTTTTTGGCGGGCGCGGTCGCCGTCGCGGTCACACATGAAGCCGGCCACGGTGGCAATATGGGGGTTGACGCTGAAGCCGACCGGCACACATTCCTCGGCCAGCGTCCGATAGTAATCGGTGACCCACCGCTCGGCCTCCTGGGGACTGACAAAGGCGAAGGTCAGGGCGCCAATGCCTTTGCGCGCTGCGGTCAAAATAGTGTCACGTCGTGAACACGCCACCCACAGCGGCGGGTGGGGTTTCTGGGCCGGCTTGGGCACGACATTGCGGGCCGGCATGTTCAGATACCGGCCGCTGTGTCCGGCAAACGGGACTTCCACGAACATGCGGGTAATGGCTTGCAGCGACTCTTCCCACATGGCGCGTTTTTCTGCGCGCGGAATCTGGAAGCCGTCCAACTCCATGTCCGAGCTGGTTTCGCCGGTGCCGAACTCCAGCCGTCCGTCGCTGACCAGATCCAGCGTGGCGATGCGTTCGGCCACCCGGGCGGGCGGATTATAGGCGTGGGGCAGGGCGACAATGCCGTGGCCGATGCGCATGTGCTTGGTGCGTTGGCTGACCGCAGCCAGGAAGACCTCGGGCGCGCTGGAGTGCGAGTATTCCTCCAGAAAGTGATGCTCGACCTCCCAGAAATACTCAATGCCCAGCCGGTCGGCCAACTCGGCCTGCTCCAGGGCTTCACGGAAGACCCGCTGTTCGGCTCCCTCTCGCCACGGTTCCGGAGTTTGCAGTTCGTAGAAAATCCCGAATTTCATACGCGCCTCCTTGTCCACATTCCGGTCGCCGGAGTTGATAGGCGTAGTCTACGGCGCGCAATCGGCCGTGTCCAGTCAAAGCGCCTTCAGGGCTGCATCAATGACCTCTTCGCTGACACCCTGCTTTTTGAGGCTTTCTACGAGCACGCTCACCCTATCGTTCTCCAGGTGCTCGAGGTCTACCCGCAGCCCTTGGCCAACATAGGCACGCAGGAGCGATTGATATCCAGAGAACCCGCGCTGGGGAGCGACTCTCTTCAAATCCTCAATGACATCCTCGGGGAATCGAATGGAGATTGTTGTCATTGGACGATTTTTGTTCAGACGCTTTTTCAGACGTTCAAATTTCATAGTCCCTCCGTTCCTTTCGGCTTGCCCTCCGCGCCGACACAAGTCGGATAGTCTCATCCTTACGTTCAATATGGACGACGAACAGCAAGTTCCAGTCGCCGTCCATACCAATGATGGCGTCCCGGACCTGCTCATTCCGGCTCGCATCCACGAGCTTGAAGAGGGGATCAAAAAATGCTTCTGCCGCTTGCTCAAATGGAATGCCATGCTGTCGTAGATTAAGAGCAGCTTTATCTTCGTCCCAAATGAAGACAATTCCGTGGAGCACAAACCGTGTGTCCATGGCAAACAAGGATACCACAGACGTATATACAATAGAAATATGACCAAGTGAGTTGCTATGACGCAGCCGGCCCTGCATGGAGCAGAACCTTCTGCACTTGATCGCTCCAGCGGTTTACACTATGAACGCTCACGTATGAACACAGGCAAATCTGAGCAGAGTCGCACAAACTTTCTGGGGGCTAACGTCGCCCGGGTGTATGGCCTGTCCTGAGCCGGACAGGCTGGACACGGGCGAGACCGGACATGGCGATGGTGCAGGCGCTGGCAGGCTTTCGGGTTCTCGATCTGTCCCGGATTCTGGCCGGCCCGCTGTGCGGCATGGTCCTGGGCGACCTCGGAGCCGAGGTCATCAAGGTTGAACGGCCGGGCAGTGGGGACGATACACGCGCCTGGGGGCCGCCGTTCGCGGGCGGCGAGAGCGCCTATTATCTGTGTGCCAACCGGAATAAGAAAAGCCTGACCGTCAACCTCAAGTCATCCCAGGGCCAGGAGCTGATTCGGCGCTTGGCGACCCTCAGCGACGTGCTGATCGAGAACTACAAGGTCGGCGAGCTTGACCGGCTGGGCATCGGCTACGCCCAGCTGAGCAGGCTCAACCCGGGGCTGGTGTTCTGTTCGATCACCGGCTACGGCCAGACCGGACCGGACAAAGACCTGCCCGGCTATGATTTTATTATCCAGGGCCGGGGTGGGGTGATGAGTATTACCGGCGAGCCCGACGGCGAGCCGATGAAGGTCGGGGTGGCGATCGCCGACGTGACGGCCGGGCTGTACGCGGCCAACGCCATTCAGGCTGCGCTGCTGGCCCGCTCGCGGACCGGGCGGGGCCAGGCGATTGATATTGCGCTGCTGGATACGCAGGTGACCTGGCTGGCCAATGTAGCCAGCAACTACCTGGTCTCCGACCAGCGGCCGGGCCGGTTCGGAAACGGCCATCCAACCATCGTGCCCTACCAGTCCTTTCATTCCCGGGACGGCATCTTGTGTCTGGCCGTAGGCAATGACGGGCAGTGGCGCAGACTGTGTGGCCTGCTGGGGACCGACTGGGCCGACGACGCACGCTTTGCGACCAATCCGGCCCGGGTCGAACATCGGGACGTTCTGATTCCGCTGTTGCAGGACGCCTTTGCGGGCCGCGACACCGACTCCTGGCTGGCCGCGCTGCGTGAGGCGGGCATTCCGTGCGGGCCGGTGCAGGCTATAGACGAGGTGTTTGGCGATCCGCAGGTGGTCGCCCGAGACATGGTCTGGGACGCCCCGCATCCGAGCGCGGGCCAGGTCCGGCTGGCCGCCTCACCGCTCAAGCTGTCGGCCACGCCGGTCGCCTACCGCCTGCCGCCGCCCCTGCTGGGAGAGCATACCGAAGAAATCCTGACCGAACTGCTGGGCTATGCGCCGCCCGAGGTTGAGCGGCTGCGGGCCGACGGGGTGGTGTGAAGCCCTCAGTGCGACACCCGCTCCCGGGATTTGTCGATATAGCGCTGAATCATCATCCGCATGGTCTCGGCCGGCTGAATGCCGATCAGCGGAAACTCGCCCAGCATGAAGGTCGGATAGCCGACAACGCCGAAGGTGGTCGCCTCGGCCTCGGTGTCTCTGACCCGCTGGGTAAAGGTTCCGGCCCGCAGGGCGTGCTCACATTCGGCTACCGGAAGCCCCAGGTCTTCGACCAGCTCCAGCAGGGTGGCCCGCTCGCCAATATCCCGACCCGTCTCGTAGATGGCGCTGAACAGGCTCTGGTGATAGGCGGCAAACCTGCCCCGCTCGCGGGCAAACTCGGCGCCTTCGAGGGCTGCGGCCGAGTCGAGCCAGCGCTCCGGCACCCGTAGCTCGACCCCGGTCTCGCGGGCGACCCGGAAAATTTTGCCCCTGGCCTCATCGCCGATCATTTCGCCGTTTTTCCAGCCGTCGTGGCGACGCGCGATCTGGACGCCCTTCCACACCAGCTCGATATCGAGCTGACCGTCGAGCTGTTCCATGACCTTTTTGGCCACATAACACAGGGACGAGGCAAAGTCGTAATAGACGGGGATGATGACCTTGGACATGCGAGCGCTCCTCAGGCTGACGGTCGCACACTAGCGCCTGACGCATTGCACGGGCAAGAGCGGTGTTCTACACTGGCCGCCAGCAATCAGTCGACAAGGAGGGCGGTATGGGACAGCTGGAAGTCCTCAACCCCACGGCCGAGGCGCGCACCACGGAGCTTCCGCTGGCGCGCCGGACAGCCGATCTGACAGGCAAGAGCATCGGGTTTCTCAACAACCGGAAGGCCAACGCCGGTTTGCTGCTCGAAAAAGTCGAGGCCATCCTGCGCACCCGCCTGGGAGCCTTCTCGCGTGTCAGCGGCGAGAAAAACGCCTCGCTGCCGGCGCCCGACGAGGTGTTGACCCGGCTCGCCCAGTGCGACGCTGCGGTTGTCGCCATCGGTGATTGAGGCTCGTGCACGTCGTGGGGTCTCCACGACACCATTGAGTTGGAAAAACGCGGGGTGCCGACCGCCGTCATTTGCAGCGACGAATTTGCCCCGCTGGGTCGCGCCGAGTCGCAGACCCTGGGCATGGGCGGTATTCCGATTGCGGTGATTCCGCACCCGCTGGCCGGCAATACGCCCGATGAGGTCGAGCGCAAGGCCAGGGCGGTGGCCGACGAGGTGATGGCGATTCTGACCCGACCGGCGGACCAGCTGGTCGCGGACTATCGGGGCCGCTTCCTCAGGCCGATGGGCAAGCAGCTGCGACAACGCTCGGCGTAACACATGGACCTGCGCTCCGAGAAGATTGCTCTCGACGACTCGCTCGAAGCCGTCAACGACTGGTTTTACGACCAGGGCTGGACGGACGGCCTGCCGATTGTTCCGCCGACGGCCGAGCGGGTCGAGCGCCTGCTGGCCTGGAGCGACCGTGAGCCGCAAGACGAGCTCGGGCCGGTGCCGCCAAAATATGGCATCGCGACGGTCGAGAAAGTGGCCGTGAACGCGGTTCTGGCCGGCTGTGTGCCGGAATATTTCCCGGTCGTCCTGACCGCGCTCGACGCCCTGCTGGAGAGTCCGTTCAACCTCTACGCGGTCCAGAGCACGACCCATCCGTGTGCGCCCCTGGTCATTCTCAACGGTCCCATCGCCCAGGAGCTGGGCGTCAACGGCGGCTATAACGCCTTTGGCCAGGGCTGGCGCCCCAACGCCACGATTGGCCGGGCGATCCGGCTGGTGCTGCTGAATATCGGTGGCGGGGTGCCGGGCCTGCTGGATCGCTCGACCCAGGGTCAGCCGTCCAAATACTCGTACTGCATTGCCGAGAACGAAGCCGAAAACCCGTGGACCCCGCTGCACCGTGAACGCGGTTTCGGGGCCGACACCAGTACGGTCACGGTGTGTGGAGCTGAGGGGCCGCACAATATCAACGACCACATCAGCACGGCGGCGCCGGGCATCCTGACCACGGTCGCCAGCACCATGGCCGGCATGGGCTCGAACAACGCCTATGCCTTGGGCGAGCCGATCCTGGCCCTGGGACCGGAACACGCCCAGATCCTGGCCCGGGACGGTATCGGCAAAGACGAGATCAGAGACTATGTCTTTCAGCACGCCCGTGTGCCGCGCGAGCTGTGGGAAGCCGGCGGGATGTACGGCATGGGTTTCGTGCCGGACGATCTGTTTCCCGGCCAGGCCGCGCTGCCGCTCATTCGCCGGCCGCAGCACCTGATGATTCTGGTTGTCGGAGGGCCGGGTCGCCACTCGTGCTGGATGCCGACTTTCGGCAGCATGACGCGCTCGGTGACCCGGCCGATTGCCCGCCAAGACGGCACACCCGCCCGGTCGATCCAGGATTTCAGACACTAGCACCCCATCACCATGAAAGTCGGACTCGTTGGATTCGCCCGGTGCGGCAAAACGACGATCTTCAATGCCCTGACCGGCATGAGTGCCGAGGTCGGCGGTTTTGAGACGAAACCCGAGGCGGCCATCGCCGTTATCAAAGTCCCCGACCCGCGGGTCGATGCGCTGGCCGAAATCGTCGAGCCGGAGCGCACGAAATACGCCGAGGTCAGCTTTCTCGATTTCCCGCCCTCGGCGGAAAGAAAGGCTGCGCTTGATACCCGCTCGCTGGCCCAGATGCGCGAGCTTGAAGCCCTGGCCCAGGTCGTGCGGGCCTTTGCCGATCCTATGGCCAGCACGCCGGCCGATCCGCTGCGCGATTTGCGCGGCTTTCACACCGAGCTGCTCCTGGCCGATATGGGCGTGATTGAGAAGCGCCTCGAACGCCTGCGCAAAGAGCAAGGCCGGGAGCGTGAGCAGGCGCTGCTGGAAAAGTGCTACCGCGTCCTGGAGGACGAGAAACCGCTGCGCGGGGAGACGTTTCTGCCCGAAGAGCAGCTCGTCCTGGCCGGCTTTGCCTTTCTCAGCCACAAGCCGTTGTTGGTGGTCTATAACGTTGAGGAGGACGAGTTGCAGCATCCTCTGCCGGACGAGGTGGCCGCGTATGCCGCAGACAACGGTCTGCGCATCATTCCTGTGTGCGGTCAGGTTGAGATGGAGATCGCCCAGCTTGAGGAGGACGAACGTGCCCTGTTTCTGGATGATTTAGGGCTAGCCGAGTCGGCCCGCGACCGCTTTATCCGCTCGGCCTATGAGGCGCTCAGCCTGCTGAGCTTTTTCACCGCCGGACCGACCGAAGCCCGGGCCTGGACCATCAGCCGGGGGACGACCGCCGTCGGGGCCGCAGGCAAGGTTCACTCCGATATGGAACGCGGCTTTATTCGGGCCGAGGTCATCGCCTACGGCGAGTATATTGCCCACCGGGGCGAGGCCGGCTGCCGCGAGGCCGGCAAGATGCGTCTGGAGGGCAAGGACTACGTGGTGCGCGACGGCGACGTGATCCACTTTCGGTTCAAGGTCTAGCCGGCTGCTGGGCGTACTCCTGTCGGTAGATTTCGACAAAGGCCAGAATCGTGCCGAGGACGACCGGTCCGAGAAACATCCCCAGAAACCCGTAGGCCTGCAATCCGCCCAGAATGCCGAAGAACAGAAACACGGTCGGCAGCTTGGCCCGTCCGCCGATGATGAAGGGCTTCAGAAAATTATCGACCATGCTGATGATAAAGGTGCCGTACAGCAGCAGACCGATGGCCTGGCCCCACAGACCGGAGATGGCCAGATAGCCCGCGCAGGGCAGCCACACGGCCGCAGCCCCGCCTATCGGTAGCATGGCAAAAAAGGCTGACAGACAGGCCAGGGAAAAGCTGAACGACAGGCCTACGGCCCAGAATCCAATCCCGGCCAGCGCGCCCTGGGTAACGGCGGTGGCGACCATGCCCTGGACCACTGCGGACACGGTGTCGTACAGGCGGATGAAAATCGCCTCCTTATGGTCCGGTGCCATCGGCAGCAGGTCGCGGATGGTGTGATACCATCCCTCACCGTCCCGGAACAGAAAAAACAGGCTGAAACTCATCACCACAAAGCCGAAGATGAAGCGGAACACGTTTTGGGCAACGTTCCTGAGCTGTTCCAGGATGTACTGGCTCACGGTGTTGGCGCCCGTCAGGGCCAGGCCCGGCAGGTCTATATCAAAGGCTTCGGCCTGAGGTCCCCATTTTTGCCACAGCTGGCCAGGAGCGGTGTCGCGCCAGCCCGCCAGCAGCTGTTGGAGTTCGCCCGAGACGACTGCGTGCCGAACCTGGCGGTAAAAGTCGGCCACTTCCCGGGCCAGGACGCCAGAGAGAAACACCACCGGGATCGCAACCAGCAGGACGACAAACAGCGTCATGCCCAGCGCGGCCAGGGTGCGTCGGCCCCGACACACACCCAGGACCAGACTGTACAGCGGATAAAAGGTCAGGACCAGAATGACGGTCCACACCAGCGGCACGAGGAAGGTCGCAAACAGGGCGTACAGCTGAAACAGAAGAAAGATGAAGGCGGCAAAGAAAAACGCGGCAAACAGCTGTTGGCGATTCACGGCAAAATTGTCGTCCACTTGCGAAGGGCTTGCAAGGGCAGGGGTGGCTCGCTACTGCGTCAGGAGCGGCCTCCTCGAAGAGAGAAGTTCACAATGACGCACTACCGACGGCTCAGGGCTGCCGGCCAGGCGGTGGGGTGGTCTGGGCAAACAGCTCCTGCCAGGCTCCCCCGGCTAGGGCGGTGATGAAATCGTGGTCGCCGGCCAGGAAGTCATAGCCGGGCAGCCGCCGGGGTTCGACCCAGAGCATGTCTTCAAAGGCCCGGTTGGATGCGACCCCGGTGTATGACGGGACATGAAAGAAGCTCAGAGCGACGCAAGGTCCGTCGGGATAGGTGTGCCGTTTGCGCAGCATCAGCGTGCCGATTGTGGCTTCGACGCCGAGTTCTTCGCGCAGTTCGCGTCGCAGGCAGGCAGCGCCGTCCTCGCCGGCCTCGGCCTTGCCGCCGGGAAATTCCCATTTGAGCCCGTGCCGGGTGCCGGCTTTGCGCTGGCAGATCAATATCCGTGAGCCACGGGTCAACACGCCGACCGAGACGCGCACAGCCATGGCCTAGTTGAGTTGGGCCATGGTCCGGACCATGACCGCCCGCACCGTCCTGGCATCGTCGGCTTTGGGCGCCAGCTGCAAGTAACGCTGGAAGTCGCGCACCGCCAACTGCTGGTGACCCATGCGGTGGTGAATAGCGCCCCGGTCGCGGACCTCGACCGGATGGTCGGGCGCCAGCAGCAGGATGCGCTCGACCACGCTCAGGGCTCGTTCAAAGTCCTCTTTCTGGGTGTAGATCTGTTTCAGATTGCGCAGCATGCGCAGCAGCATGTCTTTTTTGCCGACGGCGGCCAGCAGCTTGGGCAGCTGGCCGGCAAACGGGTTGTTCGGCCCGTACATGGCCCGCAGCTTGTCTTCCATTTGCGCTTGGCTGACCCGGCTGCCGGCCTGGAAGGGGTCAAGGACGGTTTCGCCGTCCGGTCCCGCGTATTTGACTACGAAATGGCCGGGAAAGCCAACCCCTACCAGCGGTACGCCCAGACGATTGCCGACCTCGATGTAGACCAGCGAGAGCGTAATCGGAATGCCGAGCTTGCGGTCAAGGACTTCGTTGAGAAAGCTGTTGCGCGGGTCGTGGTAGTCGGTCTGGTTACCGGACAGGCCCTCCTCCTCAAACAGGACGGTGTTCAGGGCCTGGATGATGTCGGCAAAGCTCGCGGCTTCGGGCAGACGTGAGCGGACGCTGTCGGCCAGCGCGTCCAGACGACCGAGATAGGCCGCCACATCAAGCTCGGGCTGTTCCTCCTGGGCAATCAGCAGGGCCGCTTCGGCCAGGTTCAGGTCGGCTTCCGAACCGGAGACGAGTTCGGCGAAACGTTCGCGGGCGCGTGAGGGCATGGACACCTCTCTTCTTATGGGCGATAGGTCTTTCTCCTGTATACTGCCTCGGGCGCAACGTGTGCAAGAGAGGACACGGCTTGCCTTGGGCTTCAGGCCCGGATACACGGAGACGCGAACACAGGAGGACGCTATGGCACTGGCACGGATTCCACGCTACGCGGCAATGGGCCTGAGTCTGATATCGTTTGACACCCTGCCCCCAGGGGTGCAGGTCGAGGTGATACCGCTCAAGGCTGCCGACCGGGGTGAATCAAAAGGCGTGTTGTACACCCGGGGCGGGGAAAAAACCGTGGTGTGTCTGATGCACCCGCGGGCCGATATGAGTCGCCACTATGCGATCCCGTATCTGCTTGAGGCCGGCTATGCCGCGTTCGGTCAAGAGGGACGCTGGCCTAATAACGATATTGCCTGTCTGCACGAAATGCTGCTGCCGGATATTGCGGCCGGTATCAGCTATCTCAAGCATGAGCGAGGCTTTGAGCGGGTGGTGTTCATCGGCAACAGCGGTGGAGGCTCATTGTACACCTTCTATCAGGCCCAGGCTGTCACCCAGCCGCCCGGGCGGCTGACGGCGACCCCGGCCGGCGATCCCTATGACCTGAACCGCTTTGAGCTGCCGCCGGGCGACGGCATGATTATTCTGGCCGCCCACCTGGGCGAGGGAAAATTCATGCAGGCGGCCATAGACCCGTCGGTTACGGATGAAGACGACCCGCTGTCGTGCGATCCCGAACTCGACATGTACAACCCGGCCAACGGCTTTCGTGAGCCGCCCCAGCCGAGCGCCTACAGCCCGGAGTTTGTCCAGCGTTATCGCGCCGCTCAGACGGCCCGGGTGGCGCGGCTTGACGCCATTGCCAAACGCTTTATTGAAGAGCAGCGCTATTTTCGGGGACTGGTCGGCCAGGACGATTTTGACAGCCTGGCCCTGAACACACGCGCCTTTCTCAGTCGCCGGGCGCTGGTCGGCCGCTATATGACCATCCATCGGACCGAGGCCAACCTGGCCTACACCGACCCGTCCATCCATCCCTCGTCGCGCGACTATGGCTCGCTGTGGTCGCCCCGGCCGGATCTGTTCAACTACACCGAGGCCGGTTTTGCCAAATACCAAACCCCTCGGGCGTGGCTCAGCAACTGGTCGGGTCTGTCGGCCAACGCCTCGGTGCTGGACACTATCCGCAAGATCAGTATCCCCACTCTGGTCATCAACCACAGCGGCGACCATGCCATCTATCCGGCCGATTCCGAAGCCATGTACCAGACCTCGGCCGCCAGCGATAAACAGCTGCATCACGTTGACGCCGATCATTTTGGTTATCCCCTGCCGTCCAAACCCAACCAGGGCGGGCGCGACGCATCGCTCAAGCTCATTACGGACTGGCTCACAGAACGTTTCCCCGGCCGCTGAGTGGCTGCTTGACATCCCCCCGCTGGACGGCTTAGAGTCGCATGGGCTTGATGCTCAGACAAAATCCATGCAGGAGGTACACACTATGGGCGCGGCAGAGAACAAAAAACTGATGCAGGAGATGTTCGAGGAGCTGGGGAAGGGCAATGGCGATGCCTTTCTCGGCAATATGGCCGATGACGTGCAGTTTACGATTATCGGCTCAACCAAGTACTCCGGGACCTTCAACGGTAAAAAAGAGCTGGTGGACAAGCTCTTGGCGCCCCTCGGCGCCCAGCTCGAAGGCGGGATCACCATTACACCGGAAAACTTTATTGCCGATGGTGATATCGTGGCCATGCAGGCCAAGGGTAAATCCACGACCAAAGAGGGCAAGTCGTACGATAATACCTACTGTCAGGTGTTCACATTCCAGGACGGTAAAGTCCAGCGGGTGACTGAGTATCTGGATACCGAGCTGGTGACCGAGGCGTTTGGCAAGTAGGTCTCCTCTCTCATACGGTGGGAGAAGACGGGTTACTGCTGCGAATCAGGCTGAGCCGGGAGTCGTTCGAGGATGGCGAGGCTCAGCCGTTCTCCACGGGCCGCCGTTTCCTCGATACGGGCTGCCGCTTCTTCGACGCGGGCGAGGGCTTCGTTGGTCTTGCGCAGCTGAATATTCACAGTGATTCCACCGCCGGTGAAGACGAACAGCAGGGCGAGAGTGTTGATCCAAATCAAGATGTCCATACTCTTTTCTCCCGGCTCCTCGCTCGTCCAAGCCGCCTCTCAGCCTTCCCCGACTTAACGCAGGAAGAAGACGCAGTCAACGGAGCAGTGTCGTATCGCAGGGCACGGATTGATGGAACGCCGAGCTTGGTGGAAGGGGGGCATACGCCTATGGCGCCCGACCGCAAAACGCTGATCGGCAAGGTCTTTGAGCCGGTCACATACACCATTCGTGAGGAAGATATCCGGGACTATCTGCCGGTTGCCGGCGAGGATGACCGGGCTTTCCACAGCGAGGCCGAGTCGCGGGCGGCCGGCTACGGCGGCTGGGTGATTCCGCCGTCTTTCGGGCCGTATGTGGCCGTCATCAGCATGCTGCGCTCGTTCGACTGGCAAAAAGATTTTTTCATGGACTACAAGAAAGACACCGCCATGTTCGGTGAGCAGGAGCTGGAGTACCAGCGGCCGCTGTACGTGGGCGAAACCCTGACCGTTCAGGGACGGGTGTCTGACGTGTATGAGAAACAGGGCAAACGCGCCTTTGACGTGATCTGGGTGTCGTTTGCCGCTCGGGACGAATCCGGCGCCACGGCCTTCAGCGGCGCTCAGTCATATCTCGTCTTCAAGTGAGGAACCGGGTATGGACGGGCGGCCAAAGCTATTTTTTGAAGACGTGACCGAGGGCATGGACATCCCGAGCGTGACCTATGGGCCGATGGACCGCTACGCCTATATTCCGATCGCCTTCATTCTGCGCGACACCAATCCGCTCCACCTCGACCGGGTGTATGCCCAGGAGCGAGACTTGCCCGATGTGGTCCAGCAGGGACCGCTGAACGAGACCTTTTTGTACCGCTTTGTGACCGACTGGTTGCACAAGCCGTGGGATCTTCGGCGGACCAAGGTGCGCTTTGCCGGCAACGCCTTTCCCGACGATATGCTGATCTGCCGGGGCACCATAACGCGAACCTACCGGAGTGACGCCGGTGAGCCCCGGGTCGATTGCCGGATCTGGCAGGAAAATCAGAACGGCGAGCGGATTCTGAGTGGTGAGGCAAGCTTTACCCTGCCGGAGAGGGGCGAGAACGCTGGCCGACGCTGACCCCACCGCTCTGACCGACGCCAAGAAACGGCTCCGTCGTCTGCTCCGTCAGCGCAGACGCGCTCTCAGCCCCCAACAGGTAGCCGAAAAAAGCCGACGTATCTGCGTCCGGCTCCAGACCTTTGCGCCGTTTGAGGACGCCACAAGGCTCGTCCTGTATGCTGCGCACGACAACGAGGTTCAGACCGAAGCCGTGTGGGCCGCAGCCCAGTCCAAAGCCGTGTACTATCCACGTATCAGTCCCGACCGGAGCCGTCTGGAGTTTGTTCGGCGTTATCCACACGACCGGCTCGTTGAGGGGGTGTTCGGGATTCCCGTCCCTCCGGGCAATGAGCGTTTGGCGCCCGGTCTGGGCGGCCACAGCCTTGTCCTCACCCCCGGCCTGGGCTTTGACGCCGAGGGCTGTCGCCTGGGCCGCGGCAAAGGCTATTATGACCGGGCTTTTGGCCAGCTGCTGGCCGGCGCGCTGCGGGTTGGTGTGGCCTATGACTGTCAGGTCGTGGACCGCGTTCCCGGCGGTCCGCGCGACGAACGGGTCGATTGGATTGTCACCGAGAGCCGTCTGATCGACTGCCGGGCCAAGCGCGCGCCGCATGGCTGAGGCGGGAGGCTTCCCGGCCTTGTCTTGTGCGCTACCGCCGGCTACGAATATCCGCATGGCAGCCCCGCGTTTCTCCCGCCCGGAAGACGTGCTCTCCCGCCTCAGCAGGGAGCCGATTGCCGCCCTGTATCTGTTTCATGGTGATGAGACCTACCTGACCGACCGGGCGGTCAATCAGGTCCGCAGCCGTCTGCCCCAGGATACGCTGGTCCAGACCTTCCATGCCGGACAAGACCCGGTCGAGGCGGTGCTGGACGCCTGGGGGGCGCCCTCTCTGTTTGCGCCCCAGACCCTGGTGATCCTGCGCAGCGCCGAGCAACTCAGAGACGAGGAGCGCGAGCGGCTGGGCAAGGAAGCCGAACTCCGGGACGCCGGTCAGCCCCTGGTGGTGTGCGCCCATGGCCGGCTGGAGCTGAACCGGAAATTTTTTTCGCGGTGTGCAAAAACGGGCTTCGCCGCCGAATTTCGGCGGCCCTTTGCCAATCAGGTCCCAGTCTGGGCGCAGCGCTTTGCCCGCGAACGCAAGCTGCGGCTGAGCGATGAGGCGGCGCAGCTGCTGTCCGAACTGATCGGTCCGGATCTCCTGGCCTTGTCCACCGAACTGGATAAGGTGGCGACCTTTGTCTTTCCCGACACCGACATCGACGCCCGGGCGGTGGAGAGGTGCACCGGTAACATTCACCAGCACGAGGCGTTTGAGCTGGCCGACGCCCTGGGGCGGCGCGACCGGAAGAAAGCCCTGGGTCTGCTGCGCCAAGTCTTGACCGACGAGCGACGCGCCCTGCCGGTCCTGCATACCCTGGTGGGCCATTTTCGTCGCCTGTGGCAGCTGCGCGACGCCCAGGCTCAGGGACTGCCAGAGGCTCACATGGGGCGGGCGCTCGGCCTGCGCGGGCAGCGCCTGCGCAGACTGCTGAACCAGAGCCGCCTCTACTCTGTTCCTGACCTGCGCCGGGTCCTGCACCGGGCGGCCGCGCTTGACCGGCGGCTCAAGTCGGCTCGGACTCCAGCCGGGGTGCTGTTTGACGCCCTTGTTTTAGACATCTGCGCGCGGCCACGGTGAAAGCGAAGCCTCCCCAGCACGGTCAGAAAAAAGCGTCCCCCGGCTCCGAGCCGACGACGGACAGGCAACTCCACTTTGCCTTTTTTACGCCGTCCGAAGCCGTATTGGACCCCGGTTCGACGGAGCAGTCGGAGTCGGAGTTGGAACACCTCATAGGGGCGGCGCGCAACGCCCTGCTCGAAGCCTCGCCCCAGGATCTGAATGCCGCCCTGCCCCTGCTGCTCGAGTTTTGTGAGGCGAGCCTGACCCGGGCGCTCGACGTTGCCCGCCGGCGAACGGGCTTGAGCTTCTCGGATGAGGAGTACCGCAGCCTGCGCGGTATCGGCCAGGCCCACTGGCTGCTGGTCGAGCGTCAGCAGGGCCGGGACTGAGTCCTCAGCGGGCCTCGGCCAGCAGCCGGGCAATCGTTTGTTGCAGCGGCACGTCGTGGGTGAGTGCCTGGAGGCTCAGCACCGTCGCATCCGTCGCATGGTGCAGGACCGCTTCACTGTCTGGACACTCGATGGCCTCTGCAATCCGGATGGCGCCCAGCTTGAGCAAGGCCCCGGACTCGGCGACCTCCTGGCCGTTGAGTTCAAACAGCCCATACTGCACTGCCCGGGTATTGTACAGGTGGACGAGGTCGGCCTGGGTTTCGGCCCGTTCGGTCGCGTCTTGTTCGGCACAGGCGAGTTGGATGAAGGTCGGAATGGCCACTCCGACCACGGCCGAGATAAACGTCGTGCGTATGGTCTGGACGTGTTCAGCCGGCAGCACTTTATGAAAGATGGTCGCCGCCACCCGGTCGCTGATGTGCAGCAGCAGCAGCAGCAGTTCGGCCATGGCGGTGTGTTCCTTGGCCTGCTGACTGAACGGGTCCTTCAGCAGTTCTTGGCTCACCGCGTCGTGATCCTTCAGCCGCTGCCAGGTCTCGGTTGCCAGATCGAAAATCCGGCGACCGAGATCGGTCACGGCTTGGGTAATCGGCGTGTTTCCCGCCCTGGAATCTGTCATGTCCCCCCTCACCGGGCATTTTGGGCAAAAGAAAACCCGACAGTGCTACAATCCCAGATGGGATTGTCCCGCGGGTGATGAGACGCGGGCTGTCGGGATTCCGGTAGTGCCTGGGTCCTCCCAAGCGACTACCCCACATCAGTATTGGGTCGTCGGCCTAGGAGGCCACCACCTCACAGATCACCGTAGTACTACACATCTTTGGACCACCTCCTTTCTTGGCGCACCCGCTGCGGGGCCAGAAACCGCTGTACCAGGAACCGATCGCCAATACCGGCCCGAGGCTCGGTCCACCTCGTCCTGCCGCACTGCAAGAGACGAGGTGTCAAGGCCTGTGTCTACCTGACCGAATAGCTCTGATCGTCACTATACGCGGAAACACCCGTCAGGTCCAGGGTGAGTCGGCTTGCTTACCCTTGCACAAAACCGGCCTGCGTTATATCCTCACTCCCGATTTATGCCATACTTTCATGCTTTTACGCTTTTCGAAGGTCGTGGGTCGTCCTTGGAAGAAACGGACCAGGCCGCAGCTGCCCTTCTGATGTCTGTCTCCCACAGACGGCTCCGCTATTGTGAACACGAGACGGTTCCCAGTACGGCCGGACTGGCCAGCGGCCCGGCCTATTTTACCGTCTTTGCTGACTTTGATGTCGAAGCCCACACCGAGGAAAAGGCGGCCGAGCTGGTCGATGAGGTGCTCGACGCCGTATCGACCGACGATCTCCAGTATTTTTCCCACGGGCTTGTGGCGGGCGAGCAACGGGTGCAGCGCTCGCAGCGGGTGGCTGAAGACGATGAGCAGGAGGCCGACGACGCGCCTCGGGCGCGGCGGAGCGGCCGTCGGCGCGGGACCCGCGGGCGGAGCAATGAGTCACGGGCCGAGCCCCCGGCCGTCAGCCCAGCCGAGCCCCAAGACGTTCCTGCCAACGGCGACGTTGAGCAGGACCGTTCGCCGCTGGCCACCCCGGCCGACGACATTGGGCTGGAAGAAATCCCGGTCGATGCTCCGCCGGAAGAGATTCCGGTCGAACCCGAGGTCGTGTTGAACCCTCCGTCTCGCAGCTCGGCTTCCATGCAGGTCAAGACAAGCGTGACCCTGCGGGCGTCCGAGTTGGAATTGCCGGCCAACGGTGACGCGGCACCAAGCTCCGACGAGTTGATCGCCCTGGCCACGACCGAGGCGCGCCGTCGCCATCCGGACTTGCCCGACGATACCGCTCCGGAATCGGACGTTGCCTCACTGCCCTGGGGCGAGACGGTGCTGACCCTGACCTGGAGCTACGACGTTCCGGTTCCCTCGGCCCACAGCGGCGACTGACCACCCCCTTCCTCCGCGGTCGGCGCGTAGGCCGACCGTCTGTTCTTCCCCAGCCCAAGAACGGTCCGGGCTGTCGTCCCGTGCTGGAACGGCCGCGAGTGATGCCTGGCCCGCCTTCGCCCGTTTCGGTCCTCGCTTTTTCCGAGGATGAGTGCTAGACCACGGGCGGAGGACTGGAGGCCTCGTATGGACAATCAAACGCCGCTGCCGCGTATGCTGGAAGATGTCACCGTGCTCGACTTCACCCAGTACCTGGCCGGTCCGACGGTGACCCGACTGATGGCCGAAATGGGCGCCCGTATCATCAAGGTCGAACAGGCGCCGACGGGCGACCCGTCGCGTGCCCTGCCGTTCATCAAAGATGGCCGCAGCGGCTATTTTGTGCAGCAGAATCGGGGCAAACGCAGCCTGTGTCTTGACTTTGCCAAGCCCCAAGCCCTGGATCTGTTGCGCTCTCTTATCCCCACCGTCGATGTTGTGGTGGAGAACTACGGGCCCGGCGTGCTTGAGAAGCGGGGCTTGGACTACGCGGCCCTTAAGAAAATCCATCCCAAAATCATCATGGCCTCGATCTCGGCCTTTGGCCGTCACAGCCCGCTGGCGCACCGGGTCGGCTACGATCTGATCGCCCAGGCGTTTTCCGGCATCATGCACATGACCGGCGAGCCGAGCGGACCACCGCAGTTTGTCGGGCTCGGGATGGCCGATGTCAGCAGCGGGGTGCACGCTTTTGCCGCCCTCGGCTATGCCCTGTACTACCGGGACAAGACCGGAGTCGGACAACACATCGATCTGGCCATGATCGACGCCCTGTACCATATGCATGAGGTCAATCTGCAGGTGCATAGCCTGAGCGATGGCGCCTATGTGCCGGAACGCACCGGCGCCCATCATCCGCTGGTGTGTCCGGTCGGGACCTTCAAGGCACCCCAGGGCTGGATTGTGATTCTGGTGCTCGACCGGCAGTGGGAGAATCTGTGCAAGGCCATGGGCCAGCCCGAGCTGATCAACGACCCGCGCTTTGCCACCGGCCCCGACCGGGCGACCAACCAGAAAGCGCTGATCGCCCTGATCGAAGCCTGGCTGCAGCGCTTTGCCGACGACGCGGCAGCCCTGCACGTACTGGAAGAATACCGGGTGCCGTCCGCGCCGGTGATGTCGATCGTCGATACCGTCCGGCACGAGTATTTCACAGCTCGTGATATGGTCCGAACCGTACCCGACCCCATCCTGGGAGAACTCACCATTCCCGGCTTTCCGCTGAAATATTCGGAGTTCCCAGATCTGCCCGAACTGCACGCCCCGTTGCTCGGTCAGCACAACGCGGCCGTGTTGCACGACCAGCTCGGCTATTCCCCGAGCCAGATCGCCGCCCTGGAAGACGCCGGGGTGCTGCATGCGGGGGACACCTAGTCCGTGAAGAAAGGAGACCGACGAATGGCAACGATTCCGACCCAAGCGGTCGAGATTTTTGGTTCCGGCGTGTTACGCGCCGAAGGCGTGGTAGTGGATAAGGAGGGCAACGTGTGGGGTGGCGGTCGCCGCGGCCAAGTCTATAAAGTCAGTCCCGACGGGGTGGTCGAGCAGGTAGCCCAGCTGCCCGACCGGGCTATTCCGAACGGGGTGACGCTCGACCGTGCGGGCAATTTCGTCTACTGCGACCTGCGCCACAAGGCGGTCATGCGGCTGTCGCCCCAAGACGGCACGGTCTCCATGATTGCCGACCATGCCGGGGACTTTCCGATTTCTATTCCCAACTTCGCCAGCTACGACGCCGAGGGTAATCTGTACGTCTCGAATTCCAGCTCGCAGGAGGGCAGCAAAGTCTTCGGCGAATTCTCCAACCCCCAGCCCAACGGGGCGGTGGTGCGGATTCGACCCGACGGCCGGGGCGAGGTTGTTGCTACCGGTATTTATTTTGCCAACGGCACGGCTATCGACCCCAACGAGGACGCGGTCTACGTCCTGGAGAGTTCGCGCAACGACTGTGTCCGTATCCAGATCAACAAGGACGGCACGTTCGGCAAGCCCGAGATCTACGCCAGCGGTTTTCCGGCTCTGCCCGACGGCATGGCCTTTGACGTGGACCGCAATCTGTATATCACCCTGCCGGGCGTGCCGACCGCAGACAAGCTTGAGCCCCGCAACAAAGTCATCAAGGTCGATACCAACGGCAGGTGGACCGAGTTGATTGACGACCCGGACGGCGCCAAGCTGAGCTTCCCGACAAACTGTGCGTTCGGTGGATCCGACATGCAGACCTTGTACCTGGCCAATCTCGAAGGCGAACACATGAACAAGGTTCACACGCCGTTCCGCGGCCATCCCCTGTACCACCAGCGCTAGAAGAGGCGGTTCATGCGCACCAGCGACTCGCGTATCCTGACCACCCACGTCGGCAGCCTGCCCCGCAGCGCGGCCCTGGCCGATCTCCTGATTGACCAGGAGCAGGGGAGGGCGATTGATGCGGCCGAACTTGAACGTCAGGCCGAGTTGGCCGTCCGCCACGTGATTCACCAGCAGGCCGAGTCCGGGGTGGATATCGCCAACGACGGTGAGCAGCCCCGAGTCGGTTTTCAGACCTATGTGCCGCAGCGCATGAGCGGCTTTGGCGGGGAGAGCAAACGGCCGACCCCCCAGGACATGAAAGAATTCCCCGACTTCGTCGCCCTGATGCAAAAACGCAATGTGATGCGGGCCAAGGTGTTCAACGCGCCACAGGCGATTGCCGAGGTCGAGTACCACGACCTCGGCGCAGTCCGCGACGAATGCGCGCTGTTCCGACGCTGCCTCGACGACCAGCCCCGGCCATTCACCGAGTGTTTCATGACCGCCGCCTCTCCCGGCATTGTGGCCACGACCATGCTCAACGCCTACTACGACTCCCACGAGCAGTACGTCTTTGCCGTCGCCCGACAGCTCAAGAAGGAGTACGAGTATATTCACGCCCAGGGCTTGGTGTTGCAGATCGACGCGCCCGACCTGGCCATGGAGCGCAGCTTTCTGTTCCAGGCTATGTCGCTGCCGGAATTCCAGCGCGTGGTCGAGACGCACATTGCGGCGCTGAATCTGGCGGTCGAGAATATCCCGGCCGAGCGGGTTCGCCTGCACGTGTGTTGGGGCAATTATGACGGTCCCCACAATCATGACGTGCCGCTCGAGGACATCCTGCCCATCATCTGCCAGGCCAGAGTCGGCGCGCTGGCCCTGGAACTGGCCAACCCGCGCCACCAGCACGAACACAAAGTCCTCAAAAACCACCCCCTGCCGGACTCCATGCTGCTGATTCCGGGGGTGATCGACTCCACGACCAACTACGTCGAGCATCCCGAGGTCGTCGCCGACCGTATCTGCCAGGCCGTCGAAGCGGTCGGCGAGCGCAGCCGGGTGATTGCCGGCACCGACTGTGGGTTCGGCACCTTTGCCGGCTGGGAGATGGTGCCCGACAGTGTGGTGTGGGCAAAAATGAAAGCGTGCAGCCAGGGGGCGCGGATTGCGACGCAGCGCTTGTGGGGAGGGGCGGGATGAATGATGAACGCGGAAGAAGCCGCCTGTGGCGCCGCGCAACACCACAGGCGGTTCGGTGTCAGGCTCCGGTCACATTGGCCGTCCAGCCCCTGTCTTTATCAACCGTTGTGGCCGAGATCTTCTTTGAGGCGTAAAAGCCGACCAGCCCCAGGGCGTCTTTGATCTGCAGGCGACCGATCGGACCCGAGGTATAGGTCACATTCAGGATATTGCGCGCAGGGTCGATGATAAACGCCGCCGGCTGGATGATGTTGCGCTTCTCTTCGTACCAGCAGGTCAGGGTCGCGGCCGTGGCCGGGCCGTCTACGCCGTAGATGACGGGAAACGTCAGCCCCGACTTCTCGACCGTTTGCCGAGCCTTATCGAGCGGGTCGGTTGAGATGGCGTAGACCGAAATCCCGGTCGCCCGGGCCTGTTCGAGATGCGCCTGGTAATCAGCCAACTGCTGATCGCAGAACGGTCACCAGTGCGCCCGATAGGTCAGAACGATGGCGTACGGAGTAGAGATGTCGGCCGGCAGATTGATCGTTTCCCCGCCGACGCTTGAGCCGCTGATGGCCGGAAAAGGATCTCCGGGGTGGAGGCGTTCCATGGCTGTGCTCCTTTCTGGGGCGCGCGCCGCGTCAGGGCGGACAGGGCGCGGTGGGCCACCTATAGCCATGACCCGCCACCGAGTCAAGGCAAAATGCGCCGGTCTTCTGTAACCGGCCGGCCGTGTGCTACACTCCGGCTCATGGCTAGTCCGTCGCCCCCGTCTCCCGATCCGAGCCTGCTGGCCTCGTTCCTGAAGCTGCTGCGCTCAACCTCCTCGCTCGTGTTTACGGCCGTGCGCAAGGCGCCGGTCCTGGTTGTCGCCGTGCTGGTCCTGGCGGTTCTCTACTACCGGAATCCGCAACAGTTTCAGGATAGCGAGCCCGCCGAACCGGCCAAGGCCAGCGTCGCCGCCGAGCCGCAACCGCCCCCCGAGCTGCCGGCCGGACAACAGGCCCTGTGGCTGTGCGTGCAGCGGGTGGATTCCCAGATGACCGGCGGCCTGTGGGCGGACGTCTACTACGGGATGGAGGCCAAACTTGACGGCACGGCGGTGACGGTCAAGGTGACCGAGCGCTGGAAAAGTCTGTCCGAGAGCAGGCAGAAAATTCTGGCCCAGCTGCTGGTCGATACCTGGCTGCGGACCGGCCAGGCGCTCCAGGTTCTCGACGCTTCTCAAGACACGTCCGATGTGCGCATCCAAGCCTCGGGCGAGCCGTTCCGTGAGATCGTCATTCAGCGTCTGCCGGACGAGCAGACGGTGGCGGCGTGGCGGCCGGCGACCGGGGTGCAGCTGTTTGACCCCCAGACCGATGTCTAGTATGCCGGCCGCTTTTTTCGCCATCAAATGGCAGACGGCCCAGGCCGGCAGGCCGGCTGCGGTGATCATGCTCGATCAGCGCTTCCTGCCGACCCGCGAACTCTATCGGACCTACACCCACTACCAGGGCGTTGCCCGGGCGATTCGAGCCATGATTATTCGCGGCGCGCCGGCCATTGGCGTGGCTGCGGCCATGGGGCTGGCGCTCGGCGCCCGACAGCTCAAGACCAGCGACCGGCCGGCCACCTTTGAGCGGCTGTGCCGGGTTTTTGCCGCAACCCGTCCCACTGCGGTCAACCTGTTCTGGGCCATCGAGCGCATGCGGAGCGTCTACGCCGAGACCCATGCGGCGGGCCGGGATCGTCTGTGCGAACGCCTCGAACACGAAGCCCTGAGCCTGTATGCCGAAGATATCGAGACCAACCGTCGTCTGGGCCGCTACGGGGCGGCGCTGATCCCGCCTCGGGCAAGCGTCCTCACCCACTGTAATGCCGGCGCCCTGGCCACGGCCGGCTACGGCACGGCCCTGGGAGTGATCCGCGCCGCCTGGGAGCAGGGCAAACACCTCTCGGTCTTCGTGCCCGAGACGCGGCCGTTTCTGCAAGGCGCCCGGCTGACAGCCTGGGAGCTGAGCAAAGAGGGTATTCCGGCAACCCTGATCACCGACAACATGGTCGGCCATTTCATGCAAAAGGGCGCGATTGACTGCGCGATTGTCGGAACCGACCGGACCGCAGCAAACGGAGACGTGGCAAACAAGATCGGGACCTATACCTCTGCGGTGCTGGCCGCCCGGCATGAGCTGCCCTTCTATGTTGCGGCGCCGACCGCCTCGGTCGACCTGGCCTGCCCGTCTGGCGCGCATATTCCGATTGAAGAACGCGCGGCGCGCGAGGTCACCCACATCTTCCGCCAGCAGATCGCTCCGACCGATATTCCGGTTGCCAACCCGGCTTTTGATGTCACGCCCCATCCCCTGGTCAGCGCGATTATTACCGAGCGGGGGGTCGTGCGTGCCCCGTATGCCGAATCCCTGCCGCAGGTGGTACAGGCTGGCCAGTCCGATACGGCCGTCTCGTAGTGACCCGGGTCACACCTCCGAACCCGTCGTGTCCCCCAGGACTTCCGCCAATCGCTTATGGGCGGCGCAGCCGATGACCTCGGCAGAGACGGGCGGGAGTTGTCTCGATCCGGTCTTGAGCGCCGCGATTCTGCGCCTTGCCTCGGCCAGCCGCCGGGCTGGCAGGCGGCCGGCGGCCAGCGCCCCGAGACAGACGTCTCTGGCCTGTACGGCTCGCTCCAGGCCGTGACACACCAGGAGCAGGTCCGTGCCAGCGGTCAGCGCCTGAACCGCCGCCTGCTCAACGCTGCCGTGGCGGATGATCGCGCCCATCTCCAAATCGTCGCTGACCACAACCCCATCAAAGCCAAGCCGGCGGCGTAGCAGCTCGGTGATAATCGGTGCTGACAGGCTGGCCGGCCGCTCCGGGTCGAGCGCCGGATAGACGACGTGGGCGGTCATGAGCATTTCGATCTGTTCCATGCAGGCTTGACGGAAGGGCACCAGATCGGTCTGCTCAAGCAGGCTGGCCGACCGCTCATCGGTGGGCAAGTCCTGGTGCGAATCGAGCTGCGTTGCTCCGTGACCGGGAAAATGCTTGCCGCACGGAATGACGCCGGCCTCGCGCAGACCGCGGGCCAGCGCACTCCCCAGCGCCGCCGCCTGCTGCGGCTGGCTTGAGAACGCCCGGTCCCCAATGACGCTATTGTCGGGGTTGGTCAACACGTCCAGCACCGGGGCAAAATTGAGATCAATCCCCACCGCCCGCAGTTCGTGTCCCATGGCCCGTCCGACCTGACAGGCCAGTTCGGACGGTTGGGACGCGCCCGCGCGCGTCAGCCGCTGGGCCGGCGGAAAGTGGGTGAAGGGCGCGCCCAGCCGCTGCACCCGGCCGCCCTCATGGTCGATCGCAATGAGCGGCGGATTGGTCCGATCCAGGCCGTGCAGCTCCCGGCACAGTTCGCCCAGCGTCTTGAGGTCGGTATAATTGCGGCTGAACAGAATGATGCCGCCGGGCCGCAGGTCGAGCAGCAGCCGGCGGGTGTGGGGATCGAGCTCGGGCCGGGGAATGCCGACCATGAAAAGCTGACCCAACTGCTCGGAGGTATCCATGGCCCGAGGCTAGCAGGCGCGGACGGCCAGGAATAGCGCGGCAGCCCTCTGGACAACAGCTCGGAGAATATGCTATCTGCACGCGCGTTGAGTGCCTTGTCGTCCTTCTCTTATGCTGACCGAGGGGCGAGCGGAATACGGGCGATGAACGCATTGACCCGGCGAGAACCGAGAAGGCGGCAAGGACGTGCCATAAGGCCGCTTGGATCCAACCGGACCGAGACGGATGGCAGTCGGAATACACAGGGGACGGCGGAGGCACGTGTCCCAGCCTGGCGGCAACGTGCCTGTGGTTTCGGTTCCTTCCCCTTCTTCTTTCCAGCCCTCCGACTCCGGTTCGAGCGTAAGGAGGGTTTCTGTATGCCGCACGCCGCACCCAAGGTGACCGTTCCCGAGCTCCTGCGTCTCAAAACGGCCGCCACAAAGATCACAGCTCTCACCGCCTACGACTATCCGTTCGCCCGCATTGTCGATGAGAGTGGCATCGACGTCATTCTGGTCGGGGACTCGCTGGGGACCGCCGTACAGGGGGCCGACACCACCCTGCCGGTGACGCTGGACGAGATGGTCTACCATACCCGGCTGGTCAGTCGAGCCCGGCCGCGGGCTCTGGTCGTGGCTGACATGCCGTTTCTCACCTACCAGGCCGGAATCTGCGCCGCCATTGCCAACGCCGGTCGTTTGCTCAAAGAGGGCGGGGCCGAGGCGGTCAAGCTGGAGGGTGGGGTGAATGTTCAGCGCGTCATCCGGGCGATTAGCAATGTCGATATCCCGGTCATGGCCCACATCGGTCTGACGCCGCAGTCGGTCCATCGGATGGGCGGGTTCAAGGTCCAGGGCAAAAAGTCGGGCCGTCGGCCCGGAGCCCGGGAGCGTCTGCTGGAAGACGCCCAGGCCGTGGAGGACGCCGGGGCTTTTGCGCTTGTGCTCGAAGGCGTGCCGCTTGATCTGGCCCGCGAGGTGACCCAGCGCGCATCCATTCCGACCATCGGCATTGGGGCCGGGCCGCACTGTGACGGACAGATTCTGGTGCTGCACGACCTGCTCGGCCTGGGCGGACAATTCTCGCCAAAATTCGTCAAACAGTACGCCGACCTGCACGGGGTGATTGCTCAAGCCGTCAGAGCCTACATTGAAGACGTCCAGGGCGGGGCGTTCCCGCGCGACGAGCACTCCTTCCACTAGGCCGGACACGGGGCCAGAGAACTGGGAGCCGTTTATGCAGATCATTCACCGCGTATCCGAGATGCAGCGCTGGTCAGACGCCCAGCGTCAGGCGGGCAAGAAGGTCGCCTTTGTGCCGACCATGGGCTTTTTGCACGAAGGCCACCTCAGCCTGGTCCGGGCGGCCAAACAGGCCGGCGATGTTGTCGTGGTCTCGATCTTTGTCAACCCCATGCAGTTCAACCAGCAGTCCGACTTTGCCGCCTACCCGCGCGATGACGAGCAGGACCGGCGTTTGCTCAGCGAGCTTGGGACCGACGTGCTGTTCAACCCCGACGCCTCGGAGATGTACCCGGATGGGTATCAGACTGCGGTCGAGGTCGAAAAGGTCAGCCAGCCGCTGTGCGGCGCCCACCGGCCGGGGCATTTTCGTGGGGTGACGACGGTGGTGGCCAAGCTGTTCAACATGGTCAAACCGCACGCGGCTCTGTTTGGCGAGAAGGACTTCCAGCAGTGCGTGGTGATCAAGCGCATGGTCACAGACCTGAATTTCGACCTGGAAATCGTGGCCATGCCGACCGTGCGTGAGGCGGACGGCCTGGCCATGAGTTCCCGCAACGCGCGTCTCAGCCCGGCCCAGCGGCAAACCAGCCTGTGTATTGCCGGTGCGCTGAACACCGCCCAGCAGCTGGTCGGACAGGGCGAACGGCGGGCTGCGACCATTCTACAGGCCGTCCGCGACACGATCAGCGGCCAGGACGACACGCGCCTGGAATACGCCTCACTGTGCGACCCCGACACGCTCGAAGAGGTCGAGGAAGTGACCCGGTCGACCCTGCTGGCCATTGCCGCCTGGGTCGGCCAGGTACGGCTGATTGACAACCGGGTGATCGGCTGAACAATAGAGAAACGCCCCGCCCCGAGCATTTTGCCATGGTCAAGAAGCCAAAAACCACCCCGGGCCAAAAACTCATCTGCGCCAATCGTCGGGCGCGCTTTGAGTACCATATTGAGGAGACCCACGAGGCCGGGCTGGTCCTCACCGGCGCGGAGGTGAAATCGCTCCGTCAGGGACGGGCCAATCTGAACGACAGCTATGCCCGGGTGAACCGTGGCGAGGCCTTTCTGCTGAACGCCCACATCAGCCACTACGAGCCGGCCCACCACTTCAAGACCGACCCCACCCGGGCTCGCAAGCTGCTGCTGCACAAGAAAGAAATCATGCGTCTGATGGGCAAGGTCCAGGAGCAGGGCTTGACCCTGGTTCCGCTGCGCCTATACTTCAGGGACGGCAAGGCCAAGGTTGAGTTGGCGCTTGCCAAGGGCAAGAAGCTGTACGATAAGCGAGCCACGACCCGTGAGCGTGATGTCAAACGTGACCTGGCGCGAGCCATGCGCAGAGACGCCCGGTAAGACGCCGCGCTTGCTACAATTTCCCATATGGGGGCGACTTGGTTTCGACGGGGGCTGGAAAGCCAAAGCTGCATGCCGGGGTTCTGTCTTTCCCGTAAAACAGGCAGGCTGCAATGTAACTGCAGACGATTCTGAATACGCTCTGGCTGCCTAGCGCGGCCAGCGTCTTACCGGTCCGCGCCCGTAGGGCCGGCTAAGGCGTCGCAAATCGGGATACGGCCGGCATCGTGCCGGGAGGTGTCGGCCCGACAATTTTTCTGGCTGGTCTCAACGCATCCTGCTCGTGGGAGACGCTGAGGCGAGATCAAAACATGAGCTACGCATGTAGATGCTTTAGGGGGACTACTCTCGGACGCGGGTTCGATTCCCGCCGCCTCCATTCCTGCTTGATTCCTTCTGTTCCCATCCATTTCCTGACAGCCCCTGTGATCCCTATGGGTACAGGGGTTTTTCTCTGATTGTGGCTGGGCTGAAAGACAGTGACGGGCGCGCATTGACTTCGGCCGGCCCTGCGCGCTAGGGTCGGTGCCTGTTTGCCGTCACTACCAAGGAGGACGCATGGCTCGCATACCCTATCCCAATCCTGAAGACCTGCCGGAAAAGATCCGCGTCGCAGCGGAAAAGCTCCCGCCGCTCAATATCATGAAGATGTTCCTGAACGCGCCGACGAACGCCATCCCGCTGCTGGCTTTCGGCCAGTCCATTCTGACGAAACAAGAGTTGGACGCCCACCTGCGTGAGCTGGCCATCCTGCGGGTGGCGCATCTGACCGGCGCCACCTACGAGTGGACCCAGCATGTGCCCCTGGCCAAAGAGACGGGCGTGACGGACGCTCAGGTCGAGGCCCTGCCTCAGGGGGCCGACTCGGACGCTTTTAACGAGGTGGAAAAGGGCGTGCTGCGTTTTACCGATGAGTTCACCCGAGAGGTCAAGGTGTCGGACGAGACGTTCGCCGCCGTGGAGAAGCATCTGGGGCCGCGGCAGATGGTCGAGCTGGCCCTGGCCGCCGGCTTCTATGGCATGGTGGCGCGGGTGATGGAATCGTTTGAGGTCGAGTTGGAGTCCACGGCCGGGACGTATTCGCTCGAGCAGCTCCGGCGCTGAGGCCAGGCCGCGAGGGAAATCCGGGGCACTCTCCAGCGCCCGAAGAAACCGGTTTGTCCTCTGCCCTGAGGTCTGCGACATGGAAGACACCCAAGCAATCCGCGCTCAGATCAGCTACGAAACTGACCGCAAAGGGCCGCCCGAGGGCTTTCCGCAATTCCCCGACCTGCCGGGAAAACGGTATACCGATCAGCGTTTTTACGATCTGGAAAAGCAACACCTGTGGCGCAAAGCGTGGCTGTTTGCCGGGCATCTGGATGAGATTCCAGAGCCGGGCTGCTTTAAGCTGTGGGAAACGGCCGGACAACCGGTTGTCATTGTCCATACGCGTGGCGGCGAGGTCCGGGCGTATTACAATACCTGCCGCCACCGCGGCGCACCGCTCGTCCGTGAGGCCACCGGGAAAGCCGACCGCTTCACCTGCGGCTATCACGGCTGGACCTATAACCAGGCCGGCGAACTGATCGGTCTGCGCGATAAGCGCGATTTTGTCGATCTCGATTTTTCGTGTCGGTCACTGTATCCGGTCCGTCTCGAACGGCTCGGCAAGTTTCTGTTCGCGAACTTTGACCCGGACGCCCGTCCGCTGACACAAGAGCTGGCGCCCCTGCTGCCGCAGTGGGAGCAGTTTCGGTTCGAACGCCTGCGTTTTGTCCACAAAGACTCGTTCAGCCTGAACTGCAACTGGAAGATCGCCATGGAATCCAACATGGAGGTCTATCATGTCCGGTCGATTCATCCGCAGACCGTCTCCCCCATGTTAGATCATCGCGGCAACGTGAATACGCTCTACCCGGGTGGACACGGGCGTATGATTGCGCCGCTCAAAGCGCACAACCATACGGAGACCGCCGCCATCGTCGATGATCGGCCGGATATCAAAACCGTTGGTGAGATCCCACGCACCTGTATCGTGTCTTTTAATATCGTGCCCAACCTTGTCTCGCCCATGAACGAAAAGGGGCTGCCGATCTTTGCCTTCTGGCCAACCAGCATCAACACCACCAGGCTTGAGCTGTGGTGGTTTGGAGAGGATTGGGGAGCTGCCCCCAAACCGAGCAGCTGGGACACGTATATCGACTATTTCAACGGGATTGTTGCCGAAGATACGCAGTTCGGTAACGGCATTCAGCGCGGAGTCGAGTCCTACGCTTTTGGTGGGGTGCCGCTAAGCTACCAGGAAGCCCGCCTGTATCACTGGCATCAAGCTGTCGATGAGATCATCGGGATCGAGCATATTCCGCCCGAACTCCGCGTCGCGCCGGTCATTGAGCCGGGCTGGATTTCGCACACCTAGTGACCCCAGCGCGGGTTTGCCGCGTCACACCTCGGCCAGCATCATCGCCGCGCAATTTGGGTAACTCAGCCCATCGGTCCGTTTCGTACAGTACAGCGCGTCCGCCTCTCGTGCCTCGACGCTTCGCGCCGTTGTGAAGCCACACGCCAACAACTGGGCCCTGAGTTGGGCGGGCTCCGAATAACTCTTGAACGGCTCCAGCTCGCGCTGCGGCGAGTCCTGGAGCAGTTTCCCGGCGCGCTCGCCGATTCCACTCCAACTCGTATCCGGTGTCATGAAGTCGGAGACGAGTTGTGTCCCGGACGGACAGCTCGCCACAACGCGGGCTGTCTCCAGGATATGTTCGATGGCAAGGTACGGCTGGACGCCGAGCCAGACAAAGAAAGCAGGCTTGTCAGGCTGAAACCCGTACTCCGCAAGTGTGTCCAACAGCAAAGCCGGTCCCTCGGTAAAGTCCATCTCAACGAAGCGCAGGTTGGTGCGCATGGGCAGACCGGCATCGACAAAAAGGCTGTGGGTCCATCTCGACGTGTCGGGATGATCCACGGCAAAGACCGGAACGTTTGTCTCGGAGGCGAGCGACAGGTCCAAGCCGGCTCCGAGCAGGACGAGCTGCTCAAGGCTGCTCTCGAAAAACCTGTCCCTCGTGAAACGCGAGCGTATGACGGTGAACATGCGCAGGCTTGCGGCGACCCGCACCGCGTAGTGCGGGCTGCCATGCCGTGCCGCTGCGGCCTGCTGTTCCTGAAGCGCCGTTGCCAACAGCTGCCGGTCGAGCTGCAACAGCGGCTGGGCAACACGCTCAACGAAGATGCTGGGCTGCGGATCCAGCACCGTATGGATGGCGCGCAATACAGCGGAAAGTTCTGCCGTGAGGCTTCTCTGGCCCCGCTGCATGCCGGTCCTCCCCAGAACCTGATTTGCGCGGGCTACTCCGGTTTGTTGAGGTGCATGCCGAGCAACTCATGCGCGACATGGAACCCCAGGTCCTGCACCAGCCGCTGCTTCCACTGCCGCCGCAGCACCGCACTCGTCATGCGCCGGATGGCGCGCGGCTTCTGCATGACCTTTTCGGCAATTTCCCAGGCCCGGTCCAGCAGACCGTCGAGCGGCAGCACCTCGTTGACCAGGCCCAGCTCCTTGGCCATCTGCGCGTCAATCGTGTCACTGGTGTACAGAAAGTAGGCGGCGCGTTTGAGCCCCATCAACTCCTGGAACGTCAAGCCCTGGCCGTCCCCGGGCACCAGGTTGAACTTGAAGTGCGGGTCGAACAGCTCGGCGTGCTCCGCGCACAGCGTAATGTCGCACAGCAGGGCGAATTCGGTGTGCAAACCCGAGCCGTTGATGCAGGCAATCGTGGGAATATCGATATTGAAGATGAAGGCTTCCAGCAGCTTGGTCGCGTCCGCGTAGATCTGATCGTAGAACACGTCTGCGGTCATCTCATGGAAGGGCAGCTTGGCCATCTCCGGGTCAAAACCGGCGATCCACTTATCCCCCGTGCCGCTGAAGATCAGCACCTCGTTGTCGGGGTCGTTGCCGATGTCGATCCACAGCTGGGACCAGGCGTTATGAATCGGCAGGCCGTAAATGACGGGCCCGCCGTCGGTGTGCATGTGCACCTGGAGGATGCCGTTGCGGCGCTCCATGTTGAAGTAGGTGGCGTATTTCTCACGATAGTCCTCGAACCGCGGTCGGCTCACAAAGCCCAGGCTCTGTTCCCGTGCCCGCGCGTTCGGCCGTTCGTCAGGCTTCGTACTCATGCGTCTCTCCTCCTTTTTTCAGGTTCGCTGAGCTGGGGACTGGTGTGGCTGCCCCGTCCCTCAGGGCAGCCACGAGTAGCGGTGTGGTATCAGCTGGCCGGCCTGTCGAAGTCGCTGGCGCTGTGGCGCTCGATGAGCTGCTCTTCCTCCGGGCCCCAGGACTTATTCACCCGTCGGCCGCGCTGGACGGCGGGCCGGGCTTCAATGTCTTTCGTCCAGCGGATGACATGCGTGTAGGATTGAACGTCGAGGAATTCGGCGGCTTCATAGATATTCTGTCCGACCAGGGCGCCATACCAGGCGTAGTTGGCAATGTCGGCGATGGTGTACTCGTCACCACACAAATACTGATGGTCGCTGAGATGGCGATTCAACACGTCGAGGAGGCGTTTGGCCTCCATGGCGAAGCGATTGATGGGATACTCGAGCTTTTCCGGCGCGTAGGCATAAAAATGCCCAAACCCGCCGCCGATGTAGGGAGCGCTGCCCATCTGAAAGAACAGCCACGACAGACATTCCGCGCGGGACGACGGCTCGGTCGGCAGAAAGGCGCCAAACTTTTCCGCCAGATAGACGAGCATGGCGCCGGACTCAAAGACGCGGGTCGGGGGGCTGGTGCTGCGGTCAAGCAGCGCCGGAATTTTGGAATTGGGGTTGATGGCGACAAAACCACTGCCGAATTGCTCGCCCTCACCAATGTTGATGAGGTAGGCATCGTACTCGGCCTCCTTGATGCCGAGCTCAAGAAATTCCTCCAGCAGAACGGTGACCTTGACGCCGTTGGGCGTGGCCAGCGAATAGAGTTGCAGGTCGTGCTCGCCGACCGGGAGTTCTTTGTCGTGCGTCGCGCCGGCGATCGGTCTGTTGATCTTTGCAAAACGACCCCCGCTTTCTTTGTCCCACTGCCAGACTTTCGGCGGTGTGTATGTACTGTTTTCTGCCATAGCTTCTCCTTTCGTCTCTCTGGAATGGTTTTGTGGAGCCTGCGTTATGGGGCGGATCAGCGCGTGGGCGACCAGTTGTAGATACGGGCCAGACTGCCGCCCATGAGCGCGGTGCGCTCGGCGTCGGACAGCTGGTCGGTGACCCGAAACGCCTCAACACCCTGCTCGTAGCTCAGCAAGCCGACCGCCCGGGTCCAGTCCGTGCCCCACAGGCAGCGCGCAAAGCCGTAGGCTCCGAAGATCTGTCCCAGGGGCTCCCAAATGTCTGCGTAGGGGAATGGCTGGTGCGACAGGGTGCACGCCCCGGAAATCTTGATGGCGACATTGTCATGCGCGGCCAGGGCGATGACCTGACCGAGATCGGCAAAGGGGGCGAGCGGCGCGGGCGGCTCGAAGGGTTGGTGCAGGCCGACATGGTCCACAACGATCTGGGTGTTGGGGTTCCGGCGCGCCAGCTCAGCCAGCAGCGGCAGTTTTCCCCAGCACAGGACGTTGACCGGCAGGCCGTGCCGCGCCCCGGCCGCCAGTATCCGATGCAGCCCCGGATCGTCGGCCGTCGGGTCACCCATCAGCATGATGCGCGCCCCGACCACGCCCGGCCGTGCCGCCCATTCGGCAATCTCATCGCTGACGGTTTCCACCCGGGGGTCGAACGGCTTGATCAGACCGAACCGGCCGGGATGCTTGGCCTGCACTTCGAGCACATAGCTCGGGTCGAAGCGGTACATCGTCCACGGCGAGACCAGCAGGGCGCCGTCAACGCCAACGGCGTCCATCGCCGCTACCATGTCGTCACCGGTGACCTCGGCCGGGCCGGGCAAGGGCCGAGCCCACGGCCGCCCCGGGTGGTTCCGTTCATAGGCGTGGACCTGCGAGTCGATAGTTGGGGTCGGGTCAGTTTGCGAAGCCATGCGCCCATGATGCATGCCAGCGGCTCGCCTGGCAAGCCGATGCCCACGCCGGAACCGCCAGTAGCCGCTTCGAGCAGGGGGCTGCGGCTTGGGCTTTGACGCCGGTAGCGTTGCGGCCGCACGTCGCTGAATGGTTTCGCTTTAACGCTGTCCTGGTGGTGTGCGGATGCTCAATTTCGTGCTAGGCTGGGTGCTATGGAACGTCTCAATTTGACACTGAATAACGATACGTATCAGGAGCTGAAACGACACGCCGCACGAGTCGGAAAACCCTGCGCCCGGCTCGCTCGCGAGATTTTATTGGAAGGCTTGTCGCAGCGAGCGGCGCGGGAGCAGCGCACGCGGCTGGCACGAGATTATGCTGCTGGACGCGGCGATACCCGCGCGGTGTTAAAAGATTGGGAAGAGGCGCAGACAGAGCTGCTGAGCGAGGACGATGTCTGAGGCTATGCGCTTCCACAGGGGCGATATTGTCTGGATTCAGTGCGATCCGTCTGTGGGTGTCGAACCGCAAAAGGTCCGAACGTGTGTCATCGTTTCGAATGACATTGCCAATCAGTATGGACAGGCTGTCAGCGTAGTGCCGACTCAGGCGTACACCGCAGCGCGTGCGAGGCGCGCCTATATGGTGGATCTGCGTAAGCCCCGGTCGAATCTCCCGCAGGCGCGCGTAGCAAACGCCTCGCTGATCATGACCTACGACCGGCAGAGAATTATCAAACAGGCGGGACGGATTTCCGATGAGACGCAGCAGGCGCTTGATCGCGCCCTGGGGCTGCACCTCGGTTTAGCGCCTGTCTGAGAGGCTGGCGTTGGCCGTGGCTGCGATTGCGGCTTGATACTCGTGCCGAAGACGGCCAATCAACTCCCGCACGACCGGTACGTCGTGGATACAGCCGGCGGTGTGACCGGCGCTCCAGATATCGCGGTAGCGCTTTGTGTCCTGGGCGCCGGGATCGAGGTCTTTTGCCACGTCGATCATGCCCCGCTCGGGCAGCGTGTCGGGGTCAAGTCCGGCGGCCTCAATCGACTGGCGGATCATATTGGTCTCCAGGCCGCTGAAGGCTTTGGTCAGCGTGATGCCGTCCATGTTGGTTCCGACGATCATGCGCTTATAGGCTTCTGGAGCCAGGCTCTCCTGGGTGGCGATGAAACGTGTGCCCATATACGCCAGGTTGCAGCCCAGCGCTTCGGCGGCGTGCAGAGCCGTGCCGTCAGCCACCCCGCCAGCCAGGACGAGCGGGCCGTCAAAGACTTCCCGGACCTGACGGACAAAGGCGAAGGGGTTGGCCCAGCCGGTCTGACCGCCGGCCCCTGCGGTCAGGAGGATCAGGCCGTCCGAGCCGGCGGCCAGGGCTTTTTCCACATGGCGCATGCTGGCCACGTCGGCATACACCACGCCACCGTAGTCGTGGATGGGCTCGATGATGGCGTGCGGGCTGCCGACGCTGGCGATGACCAGCTCGACCCGGTGCTTTCTGACCAGTCCCAGATCGTCTTCCAGACGCGGGTTTGAGTGGTGCACGATCAGATTTGCGCACGGTGGCGCAACCGACTGCTCGGGGTGGGCCGCCCGGAAATCGCTCAGCCGCCGGGTGATCTGGGCGAACCAGTCGTCCAACTGCTCAACGGTTCGACAGTTGGCGGTCGGGAAGGCGCCGATAACACCGGCCTGGCAAGCCTCAATGACCAGCTCCGGACCGGAGACCAGGAACATCGGGGCGGCGATCAGGGGCAGACACAAACGGTTGTCAAACTGGGCGGGAATAGGCACGCGGACTTCTCCTTTGGGCGTCGTCGCCCCAGGCTCAGGCTGAACGGAACCAGTCTTTGCGGATTGCTAGCACGGTTCACGATGGGCTGTAGTAGGTCGGATGAGCGGAGCGTCATCCGACACGGACGGGCTGTCGGGTTACGCCTACGGCTCACCCGACCTACACGGCTACACCTAATGGTGCATTGCTCTAGCGTCGCAGAATGGCCAGACTGCCGTCGCCAAAGTCGCCCCAGCCGGTCACCAGGCCGACCTGGGCGTTTGGCACCTGGCGCTGGCCGCAGTCGTGGCGCAGCTGACGGGTGGCCTCGACCACGTGGTTGAGGCCGGCCACGTGGGCTTCCGAGTGCAGGCCGCCGTGGGTGTTCATCGGCAGCGCACCACCGAGTTCCAGACGCTGGTCTTTGACAAAGTCTGCGCCTTCACCCGGCTGACACAGGCCCAGGGCTTCGAGTTGCAGCAGTACGACATAGGTAAAGCAGTCGTAGACCTCGATGAAGTCGAGGTCCTTACGGTCGATCTCGGCCATGTGCAGCGCCTTGGGGGTGGCGAAGCTGAGCCCGATCTTGAACGGATCGGGCCGGGCCGGAATATCGTCGGCCGGGTAGGGGTGGCCTTCGGCCAGACCCGCAATATACACCGGTGGGTGTGGGCAGTCGGCGGCCCGCTCGGCGGCCGAGATTACCACCGCACAGGCGCCGTCCGTCTCCAGACAGCAGTCGAACAGGCGAAACGGTTTGGCCACCCAGCGCGCGTTCAGATAGTCCTCCATGCTCAGCGGACGACCGCACATATAGGCTTTGTCGTTGAGCTGGGCGTGCTTGCGCGAGGCAATGGCAATGGCTCCGGTGGCTTCGTCCGGGACCCCGTACAGGGCCTTGTGGCGGGTGGCCATCCAGGCGTACCACTGGACCGGGACCGAGGCGCCAAAGGGCAGGTAGTACTCGTTGATGGTGGTCATCAGCGCACCTAGGGCGCCGCTCATGCTGCCGCCCTTGTCGCTGCCCAGGCTGCGCACCCGCGCGCCCGAATAGCCCTTCCAGCCAAACGGCACCAGCACGTGGCGGGCTACCCCACAGGCTACGGCCAGGGCCGCGCTCTGCAGCGCAGTCACCGAGCTGGCGCCGCCCATGTGCACCGTGGCGGCGTAGCGCAGGTCTTCAACGCCCAGGTTGGCCGCAAAATGTTCGGCTGTGGCAAACGGCGTCGGGGGCGGGATGATGCCGTCGATATCGTGAGGGCTGAGACCGGCGTCGGCAATCGCGTGCATCGACGCCTCCAGCATGAGGCTGAACTCTTTTTTATCGGTGCCGCGGGTGTAGGCGGTCTCCCCAACACCGGTGATACACGCCTGATCTTTGAGTGACTGCATGGCTTCCTCCTGCTCCGCAGGCCTGAGTGCTCTCTACATAGCGGGGCGTCCGGCACAACTCAAGGATCAGGCGGACGGGGACAGCCCCGGTCGTGTTTGCTATGCTCGGACGACCCATGCACCCGAGAGGACCCCAACTATGGTAGAACAGATGTTTGGCATGCACAAATCGTTCATTTCCGAGGTCACCCCTCCGTCGGGCATATCCGGGCCGGCGTGGTGGTTTGGCTTTCACCGCAACCGTCTGCTGGTGCAGGTCGCCGACGGCGGGCTGGCGGTCCCGTATACCGAGCGGTTTGCCGAGCTGGGCCTGACCGCCAGGCAGCAGTACTATCTCGGCCGTTACGAGGGACGGCCGTGCTATGCGGTGGACGTGACGGAAGACACGGCTCCCGGCGGCATGGACTTCAAGGACTTGCGCCAGGTGTATGGCTCGCTGGAGGAAGACCTGTTCGTCTTGGGCGGCCGGGCGGTCCAGATTGTCGAGTGGGACCGCAACCACCAGTACTGCGGCCGGTGCGGCAGCAAGACCTACACCAAGGACAATGAGCGGGCCAAGGCTTGTCGCGAGTGCAAATTGATGAATTTCCCGCGCCTGTCGCCTGCGGTCATCATGGCGGTCGAAAGGGGTGACAAGCTGCTGCTGGCCCGCTCGGCGCATTTTCCCACCGGTCTGTACAGCGTCCTGGCCGGTTTTGTGGAGCCGGGCGAGACGATTGAGGAGTGCGTGGTGCGGGAGGTCCGGGAAGAGGTTGGCATTACGGTCGGCAAGGTGCGCTATGTGGCCAGTCAGCCGTGGCCGTTTCCGAACTCGCTGATGCTGGGCTTCAGCGCCGAGTACCTCGCCGGAGAGATCCAGCCCGACCCGGTCGAGATTGCCGAGGCCGGCTGGTTCAGCGCCGCCGCGCTGCCGTCCATCCCGGGCCGGATCAGCATTGCCCGGCGGCTGATCGACCGCTTTGTGGAAAAGCAGAGCGGGTAGGATGGGCTCCGGCACCGCAGTCACCCGAAGCTGAAAGAACATTCGTTACAAGTGATGCGGCCTGAGTCATGATTACGCTATTGAGTAAAAATACTCAATAGCGTAATTTTAGCTATATGGCGTCTTTTCAACGCTCCCAGGTCTCCACGCTTATTGACCGGTTGGGCGAAGAGCCCCACCACCTTATCGCCCTGTTCGGACCCCGCCAAACCGGCAAGACCACCATCGTGCGCCAGGCACTTGGACGGATCAGGCTCAGGAGCCGCTACCTGGCGGTTGACGAACCCGGCCCCTCTGCGTCTCGTGTCCCATCAGAGACGGCTGAGACCACCTTTCGTCCGTCGCATGTCCGAGACGCGGACTGGTTGGTGCGTCACTGGGAGGAAGCCCGCCTTGAAGCAGAACACTTGGGCGGATTCGTGCTGGTGTTCGACGAGATTCAGAAAATTGATCAGTGGTCGGAGACCATCAAGGGTTTGTGGGACGCCGACCGCGCCAGAGATTGCCCCTTGCACGTGATTATTCTGGGCTCGGCTCCGCTGCTGATGCAATCTGGACCGCATGAGAGCTTGGCCGGCCGTTTTGAGGCTATCCGCGTCACCCACTGGTCGTTCACAGAGATGGCCGACGCGTTCGGCTTCGACCTGCCGACCTACCTCTATTTTGGTGGCTACCCAGGTGCGGCTCGCTACATTCGGGAGCCGGACCGCTGGCGCGACTATATTCTTGGCGCGCTGGTTGAGCCGAACATCGAACGAGACCTGCTCGCCATGACCCGGGTAGACAAGCCGGCGCTGTTGAAACGTCTGTTTGAACTGGGCAGGGCGTATTCCGGACAGATTCTGTCCTACACCAAGATGTTGGGCCAACTCCAGGACGCCGGCAACACAACGACCCTGGCGCGCTATCTCAACCTGCTGTCCAGTGCCGGCCTGCTGGTTGGCTTACCGAAGTATGCCAGCCAGCCGCATCGACGCAGAGGCAGTCCCAAGTTGTGTGTGCTCAACACGGCCCTGATGACGGCCGGGTCCGGGTATTCTTTTGAGGAAGCCAGGGCGGACCGCAGTTTCTGGGGACGCCTCGTCGAGAGCGCGGTCGGCGCCCACCTTTTCAATACCGCGCCGGCCGACCTGCGCCTTCATTACTGGCGAGACGGCTCGCGCGAAGTTGACTTTGTTCTGCAACGCGGCTCGCAGCTCATCCCCGTTGAGGTCAAGAGCGGCGCAAAGCCGATGCCTGGCCTGCACGGTATGGGCGCATTCAGGCAGCGTTTTCATCCCCGTTCTGCGCGCCTTGTTGGGGAAGGCGGTATCCCGCTCGGGGAGTTTCTTGGGGAACCTGCCCGGTACTGGTTCGAGGAAGCATGAACTGTCTCGTCCCCCGCACCTGCACCGAAATCCTTCCACTGGATACCGATCAGAATCGGCAACAGGAGCTCCGGCCCCTAGCAGCCTTCCGATCGGCCCCGTCCTATGTGCTGCTCGGCGACCCCGGCGCCGGTAAGACTACAGCGTTTGAGATCGAGTGCGAAGCGCTTGGGGACAGCGCCTGCCTGATCAGCGCTCGCAACTTTCTCGCCCTGGACATGGACCGCCATCCTGAATGGCGCGAAAAAACGCTTTTTATCGACGGGCTCGATGAGGTTCGGGCCGGAACGGACGATGTACGTACACCGTTTGATGCGATTCGTGGGCGGCTCGACGAACTGGGTAAACCGCGATTTCGGCTCTCTTGCCGAGAAGCGGATTGGCTTGGGGTAAACGATCGTGACAATGTAGCGTCCGTTGCCCCAGACGGCGCAGTAACGGTACTACGGCTTGATCCACTGACGCACGAGGACATTCTCTCGATACTCGACGCTCAGCCTGAGGTTGGCGACGCTCACAAGTTCGTAGCGAAGGCCCGAGAGCAGGGCGTTGACGGACTCCTCACGAATCCGCAGAGCCTGGAGTTGTTGATAGAAGCAGTGGCAAACGCAGACTGGCCGGAAAGCCGACTGGACACTTTCGATCGTGCCTGTTCGCACATTGCCAGGGAGCGCAACGAAGAACACCTAATTGGAGCACCGCTGCCTGCGCTTGGTGAACTCCTGGACGCTGCCGGGTGCCTCTGTGCGGTTCAATTAATTGCAGGTATCGCCGGCTATACGGTCGGTCCCGGTGAATCCGACCCAGCCTATCCGTCTCCAGAGGAATGCGGTTACGCCCACCGCGACATGCTCAAGCCTGCCCTTGCCACAAAGCTGTTCAAGGCCGAGTCTGACACCCGTTTGATCCCCGTTCATCGTCACATTGCGGAATTCCTCGGCGCTCGCCACCTCGCCAAACTCATTGACAAAGGGCTTCCCATCCACCGGATCCTCGCGTTGATAACGGGAGCAGATGGAGGCGTAGTCACAGAAATGCGGGGGTTGTCCGCCTGGCTTGCCGCGCAGTGCCCGGATGCGCGTATGGCTCTGATTGAGCGCGATCCTATTGGAGTCGGACTATATGGTGACATGGGCCAGTTCTCGTCCGAGGAGAAACGCACTCTACTAGAAGCTCTGAAACATGTGGGAGACCGGCCCGGTTCGGACCTCGCATCTCGCCACTGGACTGCGGCCTTCGGACCGCTTGTCACAGCTAGCATGGAACCAGCGCTGCGGGAAATTCTGACCGATCCAGCACGGGACGAACAGCATCAGATGTGGACTCTGTTCGTCCTACGTATTCTGGAGGAAGGCTCACCCCTGCCGGAACTCTCAATGCTCCTTCTCGACATGGCCCGCGATAATACGCGCTCTCCCCGTGTGAAGGCGCTCGCGCTTCACACCTTTCTTTACACCTGCCCTAATGGTCAGGATAAAACAGACACGCTCATACGGCTCTTGGAAGATATCCGAACCGGGCGCGTTGCCGACTCTGAAAACGAACTCACTGGGACCTTACTCACTCAGCTCTATCCCCGAGACCTGCCCACATCGGAGGTGTGGAACTACTTCTCTGAACTTGATGACTCTGATGTGATAGGTAGCTATGCTCGGTTCTGGAGCCGTCGTATCCTTGAGCGGTCGTCAGACGAGCATGTGTCTGAACTCCTTGACCGTTTGCCGTGCTCGCCGCCTGGAGCCGGGCGTTCTCTGGAGACACCCCGGCCTTATCCGGTAAACCTTGCACTCAAGCTCCTGGCTCGCGGCCTGCGAGCCTATGGGGACAAGATAGCTACCAAACGGTTATATGACTGGCTTGGTGTCGGGTTCCAATATGACGACCACAAAGCCTCTCGTGACGTGCGGACTTGGCTAGAACAGCATCAGGAAGTCCAAAAAAAAATTGTGATGGAGGGATTCCAACGCGCTACCCAATCTCCCAGTGGCAACCCCAATGGAGATATCTACCGGGTAGAGCGACATCTCTACGGAGCAAATCCTCCGTCTGATTTCGGCCTATGGTGTGGGGAGCAGGCCAAGAAGGCAACTGACCTGCAAGTTGCCGCGTATTTCGTGAGAAGGGCCGAGTGGGCAGGACGGTCGCTTGAAGCGCAGTGGGAACAAGCACGAGACCGTCCAGAATTGCAACGCCTCATCTCGGAGATGATTGATCAGTCTAAAGCCCAAAAGCAAGAATACCGGCGCCAGGAGCAAGAATATCAGCGTGAAGAGCGGAGCTACACCGAGGAAAGAAAGCGCCAAGAAGATGAGTGGCTTGCCCATGTCCGTAGCAACAAGACCGCCCTACGCGAGAATCGCGCCTCGACTGTCCTGCTGCACGAATTGGCGAAGACGTATCTTGATTTTTATCTACCCATCCATGAGCACGGCCCGAAAGCCATTGGAGAACAGCTCCAAAACGATCAGGACTTGACGGACGCCGCGCTTCAGGGCTTGCGACATGCGGTCAACCGGGACGATGTTCCCGAGGTCGAAGAGATTCTGAATCTTCGTAAAAAAAACCGCATGCACTATCTCAGCCTGCCGTTCATGGCGGGTCTAGAGGAAATCGAAAGAACGACATCGGAAGACCTGTCTCAATGGGACGACAGCCGTATTCGTAAGGCTGTTTTGTTCTATTTTTGTACGCCCCACATGGATTACTGCCCAAAGTGGTATCGGCAATTGCTTGCGACACGTTCCGAGATCATTGCCGACATACAGATACAATTCGCCGTTTCCGAGTTCCGGAGCGACTTCGAGCATATCTATGAACTCCATGAACTCGCACATAGCCTAGCCCACGTTCAGGTCGCCCGCTCGGTAAGTCTAACGCTGCTACGTGCCTTTCCAACGCGTTGTAAACTGAAGCAACTCAGAGAGCTGGATAATCTGCTCTGGGCCGCTATCCAGCGTGCGGATAGAGCGTCTTTCAAAGAATTGATCGAAAGGAAGCTGTCGCGGACAAGCATGAACCCTGCACAACGCACCCACTGGCTTGCTGCGGGTTTAGTCGTATCACCAACAATATACCTTGAACGGCTAAGCGACTTCATCCGAGGTCGAGAAAAGCAGGTCCAGCAGATAGCGACCTTTTTTTGTGATCCTGAGTGGGGGTCGCGCTATGAGTTGGGAATTCCGGTCTCGCTGGAGATTCCAACGGTGGAACTCCTCATCCGTCTCATCGGTAGCTGCATAGGACCCGATCTGCAATGGAAGGGAGGGATCGTGTCGCCTGCAATGGAAGCCTCTCGGCAAGTGGATACGTATATCCGACATTTAGCGGCTTCTCCCGCCAAGGAGGCGAGCTACGCCCTAGCATCGCTTCGCTCCGACCCGGACTTAACACGCTGGCGCGGCGAGTTATCACGGGCGCAGGATTCTCAACAGATTGTTCGGCGCGACGCAGAGTATCGCCATCCCACCCTTGAACAGGTCTGCGCAACGCTGAGCGGTGGCGCGCCTGCCAACCCCGGCGATCTCGCAGCTCTGCTGGTGGAGCGATTACAAGAAATCGCGACGAGGATACGGACAGGCAATACCGACGACTGGCGGCAATACTGGAACGAACCGTCCGGGCAGGAACCAACTCCGAAGTATGAGAACCTTTGCCGCAATACACTGCTGTCTGACCTGAGACAATGTCTCCCGCCAGGCATAGACGCCCAGCCCGAAGGCCAGTACGCCAGCGACAAGCGAGCGGATATACGTGTTGCCTGCCAGGACTTTCAGGTGCCGATAGAAATCAAGAAAAGCTCGCACCGGGAACTCTGGAGGGCGATGCGAAACCAGTTGATCGCGCAGTACACGATTGATCCGGCAACCGGCAGCCACGGCATCTATCTCGTGTTCTGGTTTGGGAGGAAGCATACACAGCGGGCGCCGGACGGAGATCGCCCGGACAGCCCCGCAGAGTTGAAGCGGCAGTTGGAGCTGACTTTATCTGAGGACGAAGCGCGCAAGATATCGGTCTGTGTCATTGATGTCAGCCGTCCGCAGCAATGACGCTCAGAAACCAGCCTGCATCGGCTGGCCAATCTCTTTGTGACATCGGCTCGGCGTGGGGCGGCTGTTACCAAATTGCTTGGGAATAAGACGTATCCAGCACGATCATCACATCTCTGCCCATTCGTCAGTGGTCGGTGTATTGACATCTTCGCGGTAGATGACTTTGCCCTGCATGGTGCCGAACACCTCTTTCACGGTCTTTTTTGGGGCAATAGGCTGAATGCGTAAAACCGGGCGATTGTGATCTGTGACGATCAATTCTTCGCCGGTTTCTTCAATATCGCGGAAGATACGCAGCATGTTGGCTTTCAATTTACTTTTTGAAATGGAAGGCATTCTTTTCTCCCTTTATAGTGTGGCCTCACTCCAAAGTAGGGACTAGGCGGCCACATGCACCGGCGGGCGCTTGTCGGCCCACGGCTTTGCCTCTTCCAGCTGAGCGGCCAGGCGCAGCAAGCCTGCTTCGTCCCCGAAACGGCCGACAAACTGCACCCCAACCGGCAGGCCATCGGCGCTCCAGTGCAGGGGCAGCGAGATGGCCGGCTGACCGGTCGTATTGAAGAGCGGCGTAAAGGGCACGTAGGAGAAGACTTGGCGGGTCCACTCCATCGCCGTCATGCCGGCCCGGTTCTGATTCACCTCTCCATGCGGCGCGGGCGGCGTGGCAATGGTCGGCGTCACAAAGACATCGATGTCTGCAAAGAAGCGACCCACGATGCGGGACAGGCGACCGCCGTGATCCATGGATTTCAGCAGATCGACCGCGCTGTACTTCTGGCCGTCTTCCCAGACGGCCAGCGTCACGGCTTCCAGCGTATCCGGGCTCGGCGAACGCCCCATTTGCGCGGCCAGGTCTTCAACCGCCATGGTATTATACGCGGCCCAGATCACATGAACGTTGGCAAGGAACTCCTCCCAGTCATACTCCGGCCGGCCTTCATGCACCGTATGGCCGAGGTCCTCCAGTAGCCGCACGGTGTCATGGACCGCTCGCTCGCACTCCGGGTCAACCTTCTCGCCCGAGGCGGGCGTGGTGGTCCAGGCGATACGCAGTGTCCCCGGCGCCGCGCCCGCTTCCTCACGGTAGGGACGGGCCGGCGGGACCGGCAGGCCGGGTGCGCCGGCATCGGCGCCGGCCACGATGTCGAGCAGCGTCGCCGAGTCGCGGACACTGCGCGAGACCACAAACTCACACGCCAGGCCGCACAGCGGATCAGAAAAGTCGGGTCCGGTCGGCACCCGGTCGCGTGACGGCTTGAGGCCGACCAGACCGTTGCACGAGGCCGGAATGCGGATAGAGCCACCGCCGTCGTTGGCATGGGCAACCGGCACGATACCGGCGGCGACCGACGCGGCGGACCCGCCGCTCGAACCGCCGGCGCTGTGACCGGCCTTCCACGGGTTGTGGACCGGCCCGAACAGAACGGTCTCGGTCGTCGGGTTATAGCCCAGCTCCGGGGTTTGAGTCGTGCCGGTCAGCACAAACCCGGCACGCCGAAAGCGCGCCATGAGTTCGGAATCCTCAGCGGCGACATAGCCCTGAGCCAGCCGTGAGCCCATATCGAGGCGGACGCCCTTGGCGTGCAGCACCAGTTCTTTGATCAGAAACGGCACGCCGCTGAAGGGGCCGTGCGGCAAGCCGGCCTGAATTTCGGCTCGGGCCTGGTCTGCCAGCACCTGAAGTACGGCGTTCAGGTGCGGGTTGAGCTTTTCGATGGCCTGGACTGCGGTGGCCACCAGTTCTTCGGCGCTGACTTCGTTGCGCGCCACCAGCTCGGCCAGCCCGAGTCCGTCATATTTCGCATACTCGCTGAGAGACAGCATCGTTGTACCCTCCTTTGTTGGGGAGCCCTTAGCCTAGCATGTCGCACGCGAAAGCGTCCACGCATCGGCTGAGGGATTGCACAGCGAGAGGGTTCAGGCACGTGCTAACGCAGCCCGGACCGCAGGGCCGCAAACCAGAACCCGACCGCGCCGAGGAGGGCCACGCCGAGGAGGGCGCCGAGCATCCAGGCCGGGTCGCCGGTGGCGGTCCAGATGGCGGCCGTGCCGAGCGGGGCCAGGGCCGAGGCGACCATCATCGGCGCGCCCATCACCCCGATGGTCTTGCCGTAGTGCTCCCGGCCCAGCCACTCGGCCGGTGCCACCCCGCGCAGAATGCTGGTGATGCCGTTGGTGATGCCAAAGGCGACCGCAAAGAGGATCAGCCAGCCGAGTCGGGGCGGCGAAACGAGCAGGATCGCGACCGCGCCGAGGCTGAGTGTTGTTGTCAGCGCACCGACCAGGCTGATGCGCGCCCGCTCGCCCAAGGCCATCATCGTCAGGCGTCCGGCGAACTGCATCGGACCGATCAGGGCGGCCGCAATCACGATGGAAGCCGTCTCGACTCCGATTGACTTGAGATACGGCACGAGCTGAAACACGAGGCCGGACAGGCTGGCCCACCAGGCCGTGAACCACACGCACAGTCCCCAGAACAGCGGATCGCGCAAGCGCAGACGCATGACCGCCCGAGCCTCGTCCGAGGAGGGGGACGCGGCAGCCTCTACATCTTCGGCGGTGCTGCGAGCGAGGGACCGCGGTGGCATGAGCCACCAGTGGATCGGAATGCAGATACAGACGTGGAGACCGGCCAGCACCAGCAGGACCTCGCGCCAGACGAGCACGGTCAGGAGGGCTTCGATCAGGGGGATGAACACCGTGCTGGCAAAGCCGGCAATGAGGGTCAGGGCGGTAATCGCCCGCCGGGCGTCGGTCCCGAAGTGCTGGGTGAGGACGGCAAAAGCAGGATCGTACAGGATGGCCGCCATGCACGCTCCAAGTCCCAGCCAGACGGCGTACAACGCGAGCGGATGTTCGACCTGCGACCAGGCTGCCAGGAGCAGACTCGCGCCCAGCGAGCCGCCGGTCATGATGACCCGCCCGCCGTAGCGGTCGATAATTGCCCCGACCGGATAGGCGCACAGCCCGGCCGCCAGCAGGCCGACGGTGGCGGCGCCGTTGAGCAGCGGCAGGGACCAGCCGAAGGTGTCGGCCATGGGCAGGACGAACAACGGGAAGCCGTAGAAGAGCGATCCCCAGGACACGATCTGAGCGCTGCCGAGCGCCGTAATAATCACGGCCGGATGCCGCCTCAGCGATTGCATGGATCGAATACCGGCTTCGGCCTCGCGGGTCCAACACAGGGATCACAGATGCGCGCCTGCCGACCCTAGCAGGAAGCAGCCTGGAACAAAACCGCCTGGACCGGGCGGCCTGCGGCGGACGATGGACCGCGCCCTGAGCCGACGCGACTGCCGCGCGCCGGCCTTGTCGGCCTGTTCTTTTGGAGAATTCTGTGCTTGACTCGGCACATACGCAGGTGCTGCCGTTTGGGCACGGGTCCTGCGATTTCATTCGATTGGACAGGCCAGTTTTGCCATGAAAGTCGCCACCGGACGTGGATTTTATGAGCGCTATGGCGCGTCGGCCCGGCAAATTGCGCCGGATATCGGCTGGGCTGTGCTGGAAGCGGACGGCTCGTGGTCAGAGCCGCCCGACGCGTGTGAGCTGATCGTCCTGGCCGGCGACGCCTACACCCGGGCGTTTGTCGATACGGTCTCGGCCCTGCCCCAGCCGCGCTGGGCGCACACCGAAGACGCCGGCGTGGACGGGCCTTTTTATGACGCCATGCGCGCCAAGGGCGTGATGCTGACCCACAGCCCGGGCGCCAACGCGCCCGAGGTGGCCGAGTTTGCGCTGAGTTTCATCCTGTGGACGGCCAAGCGGCTGGGTGACTTGCAGGCCCAGCAGCGAGCCCGCGAGTGGCGGCTGCTTGAGCTGCAGAGCCTGAGCGACAAGACGCTGCTGGTTATCGGCCTGGGCGCGATCGGCAGCCGCGTTGCGCGCTACGCCAAGGGCTTTGGCATGCGGGTGCTGGGGCTGAGACAGTCTGCGGCTGCGGTCGAGCAGGTCGACCGGCAGGGCACGCTGGCAGATCTGACGGCGTTTTTACCCGAGGCCGATTTTGTGGTGGTGGCGCTGCCGCTTACGCCCCAGACCCGGGGACTGATCGGCCCGACACAGCTGGCCCGGATGAAACCGGGTGCGACCCTGGTCAACATTGCCCGTGGGGCGATTGTGGATACCGGGGCGGTCCGCGACGCCCTGGTGGCGGGTCGGCTCGGCCAGGCGTGTCTGGACGTGCTGCCGACCGAGCCGTGGCCACAAGACGACCCCTTGTGGGAGACGCCGAATCTGTTTCTGACCCCGCACAACGCCTGGTCCTCGCCCCTGTACGTGCCCCGCGTGGCAGACATCTGGCTGGACAACCTGGGGCGCTATGTGCGGGGTGAGGCGTTGCTGCACCGGGCCTTCTGAGCCCTGCCTCACAGCTTGTCCATCACCTGGCGGGCGAAATCCTCGATGACCTGGTACTGGGTCTCAAACGACGGCAGCAGCATGAGCTGCTTGAGCCCGGCCTGCTCCAGCCCGCGAACCTGCTCGATAATCTCCTCCGGGCTGCCGGCCAGACACGTCGATTTGATCAGCTCGGGCGTCACGAATTTGGCCTCTTCGGGCAGCAGATAGGTACAGTGCCCGGCGTGGATGCGCATATGCCGGTGGGTCTCGGGGGTGGCCTCGACCAGGGCGCTGTACTCGTCCCATATGTGACGCAGGTGACCCGGCGGGTCGCCGCCGAACTGGCGAATCTTGTCGTACAGGTAATGGATGGAGGCGATCACAAACGCGCCGCACTCGCGCAGCACGCGCTCGGAGGCGAGGGATTCGCCCGGCCGTAACATCACCGCCGTGGTCAGCGAGGCCGTATAAAAGTCGTCGGCCAGGCTCCGCCCGGCGCGCTGGGCTCCGGCCTCGGCGTTCTGCAGGGCGCGGTGCATGAAGCCGGGGTTGGGTGGTACCGACATGACCAGGCCCTCGCCGTACTCCCCGGCCAATGCCTGGGCCTTGGGACCGAAACCGGACACGTACAGCGGGATGGGTGCCTCGACATTGATGAACTTGTGGTCCTGCATCAAAAACTGGACCGGATGGGTCTGACCCTGCCAGGTGAAATCGACCTCCTGGCCGCGCAACAGGGCGCGCAGTACCCGCAGGTATTCGGCGAACTCCTTGAGTTTCATCGGCTTGTGGCCCATCAGCCGGGTGGCCGTGTTGCCGGTGCCGATGCCCAGGAAGGTCCGGCCCGGAGCCAGCTGGTTGATGGTGGCGATGCTGTTGGCCGTGACCGGGGCCAGGCGGGTGCCGGCAACCGACACCCCGGTCCCGATCTTCATGCGGCGGGTCTGCTGGGCGGCCAGGGCCAGGACCGCGTAACAGTCCGACCAGATCATCTGACTGTCGGCTATCCAGGCGTGCGAATAGCCGAGGTTCTCGGCGTGGGTGATATAGCCGATCTCGTCGATCTTCGAGGCGGTACAAATCCCAAAATCCATCCTGCCGCTCCTCAGTCACACAGGGCGTCGCTGACGAGTTCGGTGTCGAGGTATTCGGTCAGGGAGTGAATTTTTCCGTCCACAATCCGCCACACCCGGCAGTAGGTATTGTTGTAGTCCTTGCCGGTGTGGGTGCGGGATACGCCGCTGGCCTGCTCGGCGACGTACTCGCCGTCGGCAATCAGGTTCTCAATCGTCATGGCGATGGCTCCGCCTTCGAGGCGCTCGCCCAGGATGGTGGTCAGCCCCTGCTCAATCGTGTTTTTGCCCCGAATCGTTCCCGACAGCGGGGTGGAGCCGATCAGGGTAAAAGACACGTCGTCGGCGGCATCGGCCAGAAAGCCGGCCATGTCGCCGCGGCTGAGGGCATCAATGGCTTTTCGGACAACGGCTTTGTTGTGTTCGCTTGACATACGACCTCCTGTAGTATGCAGGCATAGTGCGAGGAGGAGGGGGTCTTGTCAAGAAACATCGCCGGCTCCCAGCTGGCCGTTTTTGCGGGCTGCGGCCTGGCCAGCCTGGTGCTGGGCCTGCTCGACGCCGAGGCGTGGCTCAGTATGCGGGAGTACGGCCTGTTCCAGAACGTCCAGGCCGGGGTGTTGGGCCTGGCTCTGGGCCTCGGCCTGCTGAGCCTGTGGCGGGCCGAGGGCCAGGCACGCGTGTTCTGGGTCTTTATCCTCGGCTTTGCCTTCTTCTTTGTGTGGCGAGAACTGGACCTGGATCAGGAGTTTTTCGCGGATCGGATGTTTTCGTGGGCGTATCTGTTTCGGGACAGTGTGCCGCTCAGCACCAAGCTCATCCTCGGCCTGCCCTCAATCGGGCTGAGCCTGGCCTGGGGGGGGTATGTGGTGTGGCGGGCGCCGCTGCTGGTGGCCGGGCTGCGGCACTCCGGCCGGGGTGCGAGCCTGGTGTGGGCCGGGCTGACCCTGGCGTGTTTCGGGCTGGGCCAGATCTGGGATAAGGCGACCGCCTTCCAGCGCGACTGGGGGATACGGATCTATGATCGGGCGACCAAAGATCCGTATGTTGAGGAAGCGTTTGAGCTGCTGGGCGCGGTGGCCTTTGTGTTGCTCATCGTGGAGCTGCGGCGGACTGGGCCTGAACGTTGACCAGCCCGATTCCGGCCAGAATGAGGGCGCCGCCACCGCCCTGTAGCCACGACACCGACTCGCCGAGCCATAGCCAGGCCAGCAGGCAGGCGCCTACCGGCTCGGCCAGCAGGATGACGGCGACGATGGTGGGCGACAGGTAGGCCAGCGCCCAGTTGACAACCGTATGGCCGATGAGCTGGGGGCCGAGACCCAGCAGCAGCAGGATCAGATAGGCCGAGCCGGTATAGCCGAGGATGGACACCGGGCTGAGCAGACACACCGCCCACAGGCACCCCGCCGCACAGGCGTACACCAGACCGGCGTACAGCGGCAGCGGAACGCTCGGTCGGACCAGGCGTCCACACACCAGATAGGCCGCCATCATGACCGCCCCCCCCAGGGCCAGCAGGTCACCGTACAGGGCCTGGGGCGGGCTGAGCCGAAAATCGTTCCAGGCGATGCACACGCTGCCGCCTATGGCCAGCCCGATACCGAGACCGAGCTGACGGGTCGGCCGCTCGCCCCATATCAGGTAGCCGGCCGGGACCAGCAGCAGGGGGGTGAGCGTGACCAGGATGACCGAGCTGGCAACCGAGGTGTAGCGCAGCGAGGCGATCCAGCTGACAAAGTGCAGGGCCAGGCACAGGCCGGCTGCCAGCACCAGAGCCGGTTGTTGGCGGCCGACGGCGTGGCGGTGTCGCCAGCCCAGGGGCAGCAGGATCAGGCTGGCGAAACCGAGCCGGGAGGCTGCCACCAGCACGCTCGGCACCTCGGGGATGAGCTTAATCAGCGGCGCAGCGGTCGAGATTGCCGCCACGCCTATGCTCAGCAGGACGAGTCGGCCGCCAGACGTGTTGAAAAAATGCATGGCTGAGGCAGTATCGGAAGAGACAGCTCTGAACAAGCGAGGAGTCTGGTGTGAACAGGGGAGGGCGTGCGCGTGAGCCAAGCTGAGATCGTGTTTGAGCGACAGGGGCCGGTTGGGCTGGTGACCTTTAACCGGCCCGAGTTTCGGAATGCCATGACCTGGGCCATGTATGACGGCCTGCTTGAGGCCTGCGAGCGGGTCGATGCCGAGGCTGATATCCGGGTGTTGATCGTCCGCGGGGCCGGGGGCAAGGCGTTTGTGGCCGGGACGGATATCAGCCAGTTTCAGACCTTTCGGACGGCGGACGACGCGATTGAGTACGAACGCCGGCTGGAGCGTGTCCTGGCTCGGGTCGAAGCGGTCAATAAGCCGACCATCGCCGCCATTGAGGGGGTGGCGGTCGGCGGTGGCGCGGCCCTGGCTCTGGCCTGCGATCTGCGTTACTGCACGCCCGACAGCCGCATCGGGGTGCCGATTGCCCGGACCCTGGGCAACTGTCTGTCGGTGGCGGTCCATGCCCGCCTGTTGGACGTGCTGGGGCCGGCTCGCACAAAAGACCTGCTGTTTCGCGCCCGGCTGGTCGGCGCCGACGAGGCGCGCCGAGCCGGGCTGGTCAACGATATCGTGCCGGCCGAAGAGCTGCATGACTACGTTCGAGAGGTGGCCGAGGAGATTGCCGGCCACGCTCCCATCACCCTGCAGGTGACAAAGGAAGCGATCCGCCGTTTGCAGCACTACCGGCGCAGCCTGCCGGAGGGCGAGCTGGGTGAGGACCTGATTGTCCGCGCCTATATGAGCCAGGATTTCCGAGAAGGAGTCAGCGCGTTTGTGGACAAGCGCAAACCCGTATGGCGAGGGAAGTAGTCACGCCGACACACGATCAGAAAGGCAGGCGGGGGATGAGGACGCTGCACGGGGAGCTGGCCAAGATGCGCACGGCCGCGACGACTCCAGTCACCTACACCCTGCCGGTCGGTGGGGAAGGGCTGGCGCTCAATGATCGGCTGGGCTCGAGGCTGCGGATACGCTTCCAGGGCGAGATTTTTTGCGTCGTGTGCGGCCGCAAGACGAAAAAGAGTTTTCAGCAGGGTCACTGTTATCCGTGTTTCCAGAGCCTGGCCAGCTGTGACATCTGCATCGTGAAACCCGAGCTGTGCCACTATGCGGCCGGCACCTGCCGGCAGCCGGACTGGGGCCTGGCCCACTGCATGCAGCCCCACTCTGTCTATCTGGCCAACTCCTCGGGGCTCAAGGTCGGGATTACCCGGGCCAGCCAGATTCCCACCCGCTGGCTGGATCAGGGAGCGGTCCAGGCCCTGCCTGTTTTCCGGGTCGCCAGCCGCTATGTGGCGGGTCTGATTGAGGTGGCGCTGAAACAATACGTTGCCGACCGAACCGACTGGCGCAAGATGCTCAGCGGCGACCCCCCGCCGTGCGACCTGCCGACACGGTGCGACGCCCTGATCGAGCGGTGTCAGGACGAGCTTGGCCGTATTGCCACGACTGCGGGTGAGGGGCGGGTCGTCCTGCTGTCGGCTGAGCCGGCGCGTCGCTTCAGGTTTCCCGTGCAGCGCTATGCCGACAAGCTGGTCGCCCACAATCTTGACAAGCGACCCGAGGTCGAGGGGACGCTCATCGGCATCAAAGGACAGTATCTGCTGTTCGATACGGGGGTGCTCAACGTCCGCAAATTCGCCGGCTACCGGGTGACGGTAGAGGGCTGAGGTCAGAGAAAAGAGCGCGTGAGCCCCGTCTTGCGCGACGGGCCGGGCACCCGCCGCGCAGCACGGACGACCGGCAGGAGAAAACTGCCGGCCGCGATCTTGATGCCTCAGATGGTGTAGGCGTTCTCGCCGTGCTGGGACAGGTCGAGCCCCAGGTCTTCGTCCTCTTCGTCCACCCGCAGACCGATGAGCGCGTCGACGATCTTGAGCAGAATAAAGGTGACCACAAAGCAGTACACCAGGCTGGCCACGACGGCCACGAGCTGGGTCCACAGTTGGCCGGGATTGCCGTACAGCAGTCCCACGCCGGCCGAGTTGACGGCCGGTGAGGCAAGGACACCGGTGAGCAGCGCTCCAACCGTTCCGCCCACGCCGTGAATGCCGACCACATCGAGCGAATCATCATAGCCCAGCCGGCTCTTGAGATTACAGGCGAAGAAACACAATATCCCGGCGATCGCTCCGATGACGAGCGCGGCCAGGGGGGTCACAAAGCCCGCTCCCGGCGTGATACCAACCAGGCCGGCCACCGCGCCACTGGCTGCACCCAACACGGTCGGTTTGCCCCGAACCGCCCACTCGGTGAACATCCAGCCCAGGGTTGCGGCTGCGGCGGCGGTGTTGGTCGCCACAAAAGCACTGGTGGCGATGGCGTCGGCGGCCAGGGCGCTGCCGGCATTAAAACCGAACCAGCCGACCCACAGCAGGGCCGCCCCGATGACGGTGAACGGCAGGTTGTGCGGCGGCATCGGCTCCTGGGGATAGCCGCGCCGTTTGCCCAGGACGATGGCTGCGGCCAGCGCCGAAATGCCCGAGCTGATATGGACAACCGTTCCCCCGGCAAAGTCCAAGGCGCCCATGGCCCCGATCCAGCCGCCTCCCCATACCCAGTGAGCCAGCGGGTCATACACAAAGGTGGCCCACAGGACCATGAAGACCAGGAAACCGCTGAACTTCATCCGGTCGGCAACCGCCCCGGTGATGAGCGCCGGGGTGATAATGGCAAACATGCCCTGGAAGATCATGAACGCCTGGTGTGGGATGGTGCCGCCGGGAATATATGGCTCGCCGCCGACCCCGACCAGCCCCAGCCAGTCCAGACCGCCGATGACACTGCCGATATCCGGCCCAAAAGCCAGGGTGTAGCCCCACAATACCCACTGGACGCTCATCACGGCCATCAGGATGAAACTCTGCATAATGGTTGACAGGCTGTTCTTGCGACGGACGAGGCCTCCGTAGAACAGGGCCAGGCCCGGGGCGGTCATCATCAGGACGATGGCCGAAGAGGTCAGTATCCAGGTGGTATCTCCGCTATCAAGCGTTGACGCCTCCTGGGCCAAAGCCTGAGCTGGACCGTACATCATAAGACCGAGACTGCCCGCCAATCCCAGGCCGAAACGTCTTGTCACATATCTTCCGATACTCCTGCTACGCGTCATGTCCTCTCTCCTTCCAGGCGAAAATACAGGCGCTCGTGATCAGCACGGCGACCGGGCCCCTCCCTACTTCAGCAAAGTGGGTGCCAGGCTGGACGAGACGATCCGGCAAGGAAACTGTCGCATTTTTTCCCCGAGCCAGGATTCTTCTGGGCAAATGATAGGCATTGCTGACTTTTTAGGCACGCGGCGGGCAGGGCGCCGGTGTTCAGCGTGGGGACCAGAAGGCGATGTGGCCGTCGGCCACAACCTGGGGGATGGCCCGTGCTTTTGCTTCCACCACATACACCTGGGGATGGCGGAGACCGAGCAGAGGGTGGGCGTCTGAGCCGGCACTGCCGGCAAAAACGAACCGCCGGCTGTCGGGCGACCAGAGCCGATGCGACAGGGCGTACTGATCGAAGTAGTGGAACACCTGGCTCAGCGTCCGAGACGGGGCAAAGTCGATCACCTCGCTCGTCTGTCCGCTGGCCACGCTGACAACCACCCAGGTGCCGAGCCGGCTGCCGGGGCGGCGCCGAGCGTACACGATCCGTTTCCCGTCCGGCGACCAGAAATAGGCGACGAAAGGCTCTGTGACCAGGCGGCGGATCTGGCCGCTGGCAATGTCGATGAGCCGCAGTTCTTCGAACACCGCTCCCCCCGGCAGTGAGGTCGTGGCCACCGCCACCAGCGTCTGAGTTGGAGACCAGCTGATCGCGATGCGTTGCGAGACGCTGGCAAACGGCTTGGGGCTGCTGCCGTCGGCCGGAGCGATCATGAGCGAGACCGGCCGCTGTCGGCCGTCGCCGTAAGCCATCCACTGGCTGTCGAAAGACCACGACGGCGCGCCAAAAGACGCCGGGCTGTGGGACACGGTTTTGCGTTGGCCGCTCTCAATATCGAGCAGGCCGACCGCATGGCCGCCGGCCTGCTCAGTCTGGCCGCTCGGGCCGTGGTGGACCAGGAGTGCCGCCGCATCCGCACGCCAGTCAAAATAGAACGGCGCGCCCCGAGCGATCATGGTGGGCGCCTGCCAGCCCGCAGCGGGCCACAGATCCAGGGATAAGGTGTTGGCCCGGTTGCGCAACACCGCCAGTTGGTGTCCGTTGGGAGCCCAGGAGGCATAGATGGGCCGCAGCCCCGGCTCGGTGTAGGCGTTGAGCACCCGTGAGCTGGCCACGTCGAAAATATACAGCTGTCCGGTCTGGCCGTGCTCGTCGAGGACGATCCGAAAACAGGCCAGCCGTTCTCCCCGGGGTGACCACAGTGGCCAGCTGTAAGCCGCCCGACTCGCCGGTCGGGACTGGGCAGGGGAGACGGAGAAGGAAGACGGGACAGCGCCCGATACGGGCTGCAACAGCTCGCCGGAGGCCAGCTGACGGCGGTCGGTGCCGTCCGGTTTGATCGTATACAGGGCTCCGGTGTGGTCAATGTAGGCAATCCGGCCCGGCTCGGCTGTGGCGTGTACGCCTGGCACGGACACAAGGGCGACGAAGAGGGCGACGCAAAGACCCAGGCGAGATGTCGGATGATCTGGCATGCAAACCCTCCCTGTCAGGCTACGATCCGGCCCCAGGCTAGCAAAGTTACGGCCGGCGAGGAACCGGAGGACGGAGCGCGGGGTGGCGATTGACACGCCCAGTCTCAGTCTTTATGATCGCCGGGTGAAACGCAGAGAGAGGAAGAACCCCCTCTCTTTTTTTGTCGCCTCCTGACCGAGCGGTTAGTAGCAGCAGCGTGAAAGCCGGGGGGAGAGCAGGCTGCTGTCTCCCGTCTCGTTGGGAAGGAACAGGCGGCTCAAAAAACGACCCACGACGGCTGCCTCAAGAACGTCGGAGCATGGTTTTGGGGTGAGCGCGGCTGATAGCGTATGGAGAGGTGTTGCATGATTATTCGGTCCAAGACAATCCAGCTTGACACCCGAACCCAGGTCCAGCTGTTCGATCTGACCCAACAGGTCAAGGAGTTTGTGGCTGAGAGTGGGGTGAGCAATGGTATGGGGGTGGTGTCAACCCTGCACACCACGACCGGTGTCTTTTATACCGAGACCCAGGCTGCCCTGTGGGATGACGTGGATGCTTTCCTGCGTCGGGTGGTGGCCGACAAGACGGGCTACAAGCATAACGATCCGGTGCTGTCCGATTGCGAACGCAAGAACGCGGCCGCCCACCTGCGAGCCATCATGCTGGGCGGCTCACTGGCCCTGCAGGTGGAAAACGGAGAGCTGGTGTTGGGCCAGTTTCAGCGCATTATTTTCGCCGAACTCGACGGTCCCCGTCCCCGCTCGGTTCGCATGCAGTTTATGGGGATTGGTGACGCGCCCCAGCTGCCTGTGAGCCGTGGACAGCAGTTCGACCAGCAGAACGGGGCCGGCGAGAATGGCGAGGCGCCGCTCTGAGCAGGTGAGGGACGGTGATGAGAAAGCTGGCCGTACTGGGCTCAACCGGTTCTATCGGCGTGACAACCCTCGCCGTTGCCGAACGGTTTCCTGAGCAGTTTCAGGTGGTGGCCCTGGCTGCGGGCCGGAATGTGGCCAAGCTGGTGGAGCAGGTGCGGCGTTTTCAGCCCGATCTGGTGTCCCTGGCCACTGAAGACGACGCGCGCGCGCTGAAAGACCAGCTGCCCCAGTTTGGCGGCACAGTCCTGTGCGGGGCGGAAGGACTGCTGGCGACGGCCACTCATCCCGAGGCCGACATGCTGATGGCCGCCCTGGTCGGAGCTGTCGGACTCCCGCCGACCCTGGCCGGTATACGGGCCGGTAAAACCATTGCGCTGGCCAACAAAGAAGCCCTGGTCATTGCCGGCGAGCTGATGACGCGTGAGGCAAAGCGGTCCGGCGTGAACCTGCTGCCGGTGGATAGCGAGCACAATGCGATTTTCCAGGCCCTCCAGGGGCATACCCGCGAGCGGGTCAAGCGCATTCTGCTGACCGCCTCGGGCGGTCCCTTCCGACAACGTCCGACTGCCGAGCTGGCCGACGTGAGTGTCGAAGAGGCGCTCCGGCATCCGACCTGGAAGATGGGCAACAAGATCACGATCGACTCGGCGACCCTGATGAATAAGGGGCTTGAGGTCATTGAGGCGCGCTGGCTGTTCGACCTGCCGCCGGAACAGGTGTCGGTGATCGTCCATCCGCAGAGCATTGTCCATTCGATGGTCGAATATGTGGACGGCTCGGTCCTGGCCCAGCTCGGGATTCCCGATATGGCCGTCCCGATCTCGTATATCTTGGCCTATCCCGACCGCCTGCCGCTCAAGCACTTGCCCAGTCTGGACCTGACTGCGGTGGCGCAGCTCGAATTTTTTGCTCCTGATTTTGACAAATTTCCGTGCCTGGGCTTGGCCTATGCGGCGCTGCGGCAGGGGGGGACGTGTCCGGCCGTGTTGAATGCGGCCAATGAGGTGACGGTTGAGCACTTCCTGAACGGACAGCTGCGTTTTCCCGATATTGCCGCGCTCAATGAGCGGGTGTTGGACGCCCATACGTCTGCCCCGGTGACCGACCTCGACAGCCTGCTCGAAGCCGACAGCTGGGCGCGTACCCAGGCCCGACAGCTGATCGCGGGCTTACAGCCCGGAGCGGCGGCCTAAACGAGCCGGTCTGAAGACACGCGCGCGATCCCAAAGGCCCACGGTGAGTCAGACCCCGCCCCGATCCGAGGAATACGGTCCTTTTATCCCGTCTCGTTCCGTCTCTTCCCTTGCCGAAGCGTATGCCTACTGCCGCCGGGTGACCCGCCAGAGTTCCTCGAACTTCTATTACGCCTTTCGTCTGCTGTCCACGGAACGCCGCAACGCCTTGTACGCGACCTATGCCTTCTGTCGGTTCATGGACGATATCACCGATCAGCCCGCCGCGTCGGCGGGCGCGACGCGGCGGGGCGACCGTGCCTCCGAAACCGCGCCCGAGACCCGCGACAGTCGGGCCCAGACCCTGGCCCGGCTGCTCAACCTGTGGCGGGAAGAGCTGGACTATTGCTACACCCAGAAACCCCGTCATCCCATCTCCCAAGCGCTGGCCGATGCGATCCAGCGCTTTCCCATTCAGCGTCAGCACCTGGCTGGAATTATCGACGGCGTGGAGATGGATTTGCACCGCACACGCTACCAGACCTTCGATGAGCTACGTGACTACTGCTACCATGTGGCCTGTCTGGTGGGACTGATCTGCATCGAGATCTTTGGCTACCGCAATCCCCAGACCCCGGACTATGCCGTGAACCTGGGTCTGGCGCTCCAGCTGACGAATATCCTGCGTGATGTGGGCGAGGACGCCGAACGGGGTCGGATTTATCTGCCAGCCGAGGACATCGTCGCCCACGGCTACAGCGAACAGGAATTGTGCGCCGAGGTGTACAACGAGGCTTTTGTGCGGCTGATGGATTTTGAACACGAGCGAGCCCGAGAGTACTATCGACGGGCTGCGGCCACGCTGGCCGAAGAAGACCGCCGCAGCCTGGCGGCGGCAGAGGCCATGCACTTCATCTACCGCCGCCTGCTCGACGAGATTGCAGCCCAGAAGTTTCGGGTCTTCGGTCGGCGCATCAGCCTCAGCAGCTGGTCTAAGATCGGGCTCGCCGCATCCGCCTGGCGGCGGGGACGGCTCGGCTGGTGAAACACCGGTCAGCGTCTAGGCCACCGCCCGAAGTTTCTTGCCGCGTGCCCTGCTCGGGCGCTCGTGATCGGGAATGAAATCGGCGATATTGGTCTTGCCGTAACGCGAGCCCGGAAACAGCGATTTGATGGCGAACGCCACCTGGCCCAGCAGGCGTTTGACGCCGGGCGTTTTCTCCGCATCGCTGATGGGATCGAGCCGCACGACGGCTCCGTTGGCCTTCTTGTTGACCTGGAAAAAGAACTGTTGTTTTTTCTCCGGCTCAATAACGAGCGCTTCGAGGAGCAGTTTGCTGCAATCGGTATTGGTGTAGTACTCGCTGACCCGCTTGATGCCCTCCGGGTCTCGGAGAAACATTTCTGGCCGGCGGATGATGATTTGGCGGAGGTCAATCGATCCCAGGATGGTGACGTGTGGCATCAACCCTCTCCTTACGCTGACAGACTGGCCGCAGAGTGCCGAGTCCCCAATCCTCTTTGGCGTGTAACGTCTTCTCAGGCTGTGTGACGAAGACGGTGCGCGTGTCTGCCCTCCACAGACTCCCTTGTTGACGGTCTCACTTTAGCCGCGCCGCATAAGCCGGTCAAGCCGGTGGCGTATGGCTCAGCCGGCGACCGGGCCGATTTGCCGGCCGCCACTTTACAGGTCCCGAGGCGAGGGGGTATAAGCACACACAAGCTGGCTGGCGGGCCTGCTCGGCCCGACCACCGAACATCTCAGATTGTGAAGGAGCGCCGGTATGTTTTCCGTTCCCCCCCCAAGCCCGCCGGATCACACCAGCCCCTACATTACCTCGATAGAAGACGCGATCGAAGAAATCCGAGCTGGTCGGATGATCATTCTGATGGATGACGAAGACCGGGAAAATGAGGGCGACCTGTGTATGGCGGCCGAGGCCGTCAGCCCCGAGGCGATTAATTTCATGGCTAAATACGGCCGGGGTCTGATCTGCATGCCGATGGCCGAGGAGCAGACCGATGCGCTGGGCCTGTCCATGATGGTGGACAAGAACACGGCTCCGTTGGGGACCGCCTTTACCGTCTCCTTTGACGCGAAGAATGGTGTCGGACGTGGGATTTCGGCCGAGGATCGGGCGGTGACGATCTTGGCCGCAACGCGGGACGGTGCGCGGTCTGAAGACTTTGTCATGCCCGGCCACGTTTTTCCCCTGCGCGCCCGTCGGGGAGGCGTGCTGGTGCGGACCGGTCAGACCGAGGGGGCGGTCGATTTGTCCCGTCTGGCCGGTTTCAAGCCCCTGGGCGTCATCTGCGAGATCATGCGCGATGACGGCACCATGGCCCGCCTGCCCGACCTGGAAGAATTCGCGGTGACGCATAATCTGAAAATCGCCACGATTGCCGATCTCATTCAGTATCGGCTGCGTCACGACTCGCTCGTCCATCACGTGGACGAGGCCCGCCTGCCAACGCGCTCGGGGGGAGATTTTGCCGCCCACGTGTATACCAGCGATGTTGATGATCAGGAGCACCTGGTACTGGTCAAGGGCGAGATTTCACCCGAGGAGCCGGTCTTGGTCCGAGCCCATACCGAGTATGTGTTTGGCGATGTCTTTGGCTATAGCGCGGCCAATACCAGCGCGCTGATCAGACGCTCAATGGAACTGATTGAAGCCGAGGGCAAAGGGGTGATTCTGTATCTCAGACAGGAGGGGCAGGGGGCACAGCTGCTGCGTGAAAAAGCGTCGCCGAGGAAGCGCGGGAGTGCGGCCCGCGAGGCTGCCGTCTCCGGACCGGGCTCGCAGCCGAACGATTTTCGCGATTACGGGATCGGGGCGCAAATCCTGCGCAGCCTTGGCGTCCGCAAGATGCGTTTGCTGACCAATTCGCCCCGACGCCTGGTGAGCCTCCCCGGCTACGGTCTGGAGATTGTGGAATGTATTCCGCTGAATAAGGCCACCCCCCAGACCCCGGACAAGACCAAAAAGAAGTCGGTCCGCTCGCGCCAGACCCGGGCTTCCGCATAGGCGGCCGTGCAGGAAGGCGTCGGGAAGGACAGCATGGACAGCGCCGATGGCTTAGTCAGGACAACCGCGGCCGGTCGGGCAATCCGAGCCGTGGCGGCCGTCACCACCCAGCTCGTGGACGAGGCCCGCCAGCGCCACCGCACGGCTCCGACCGCCAGCGCCGCACTGGGTCGCACAATGACGGCCGGCCTGCTGCTGGGCAGTCTGTTGCGAGAGGACGAGACGATCTCCTTACAGTTTGTTGGCAAGGGGCCGTTGCGCGGAATTTTTGTTGATGCCAACGCCCGCGGCGACGTGCGCGGCTTTGTGTATCACCCGCGGACGCATCTGCCCTCCCGGAACGGCAAGCTCGATGTTGGCGGGGCGGTCGGCAGCGGGACCTTTGTGGTCATGCGCTCTCAGCCGTGGCTGACCACCCCCCACCGCAGCATTCTGCCCATCGTGTCGGGAGAGATCGGCCAGGATGTCGCCCACTATCTGCTGAATTCGGAACAGATCCCCTCGGCGGTCAGCCTCGGTGTGTTTGTCCAGCCCGACGAGAGCGTGAGCGCGGCAGGTGGCTTTGTGATTCAGGCCATGCCCGGGGCGCCCGACGATCTCATCAGGCAGCTCGAAAACACGGTCGCGAAGACCCGACCGGTCAGCGACATGGTGCGCCGGGGCGCCACTGCCCACGACATCCTGCACGAGGTGGTGGGCGCGTTCAGCCCGTCTGCGATTGAGGAACAGACCGTACGTTTTGTGTGTCGGTGCAGTCGGGATCGCGTCCTGGGCGCGCTGGTCGCTTTGGGTCGGGACGAGGTCCAGGATCTGCTCGACACGCAGGGCTCGGCCCAGGTCACGTGCGAGTTTTGCAACACCCGGTTCACGCTTGAGCGGACCGAGCTGGAAGCGCTGATCGAAGGCTGAGCGCCGGCTGGGCCGTCTTGAGTCCTCCCGTCTGCCTAGCCCATCATCGCCGCACCAAGAGTGAAGATCGGCAGGTACATGGCAACGACCAGGCCGCCGATGACGAGCCCCAGGAAGACGATGACTACGGGTTCGAGCAACGCGCTGAGGTTGGCCACCGTCGCGTCCACCTCTTGTTCGTAGAAGTCGGCAATTTTCTCCAGCATGCGGTCAAGCGCGCCGGTCTGCTCGCCGACCTCAATCATGTGGGAGACCAGGGGCGGAAAGACCTGGCTCGCGGCCAGCGGTTCGGACAGGGTTTTGCCCTGACGAATGGCGTGATGGGCGGCCAGCACGGCTCGCTCGATGACGGTGTTGCCTGCGGTGCTGCCGGTCACCAGCAGTGCCTCGGGCAGTGGTACGCCGGACGACAGCAGGGTGGCCAGAGTCCGGGTGAAGCGGGCGACGGCCGCTTTGCGAATGAGTGGGCCGAAGAGGGGAAAGCGCAGCACGCCACGGTCAATGATGGAGCGCCCGGCTTGGGTGCGATACAGGCCCCGCAGGCCAAGGATAAGCCCGACCAGGACAATGAGCAACTGGGAAATAGAGGCCTGCAGAAAGTTGCTGAGCTGAATCGCAAGTTGGGTCGGGAGCGGCAGGGCCTGACCGAAGCTGTCAAACATGCGGGCAAAAACCGGAACCACAAAGATGAGCAACACCGCGCTGACCGCTACGGCCACGGTGATAATACTCAGCGGGTAGATCAGGGCGCCGGTCAGGCTGCTCTTGAGGCGGAGCGCCTTTTCCAGAGAGCCGGCCAGGCGGGTCAGAATGGTATCCAGGATGCCGCCGGCCTCCCCGGCCGAGACCATACTGGTGTACAGATCGGTGAAGATTTTGGGGTGCTTGGCCATTGCCTCGGCCAGCGGTGTGCCGTTTGCAACGTCGTGGCGCACCTGTCTGAGGATGTCCTGCAAGGCGGTGTTGTCTGTCTGCCGGGCGACGATGTCGAGCCCGCGTATGAGAGGCAGGCCGGCGTCAATCATGGTGGCAAATTGGCGGGTGAAAACGACCAGGTCTTTTTGACGGACTGTGTGTCCCAGGCCGGGAATGGCGAGGTCCGCCCCAAACCGCGACCGCTTGGGGCGTATGGTCTTGTCCAGCGGTCGGATGCGCTCGGCCCGCAGCCGCGACCTGACCACAGCCGGGCTCGCCGCGTCCATTTCACCCGTCAGCCGCTCGCCTCGCGGGCCGACCCCTTGCCAACGAAAGATCGGCATACCGATTCCTCACTTCAGGCGGTCTGTCGCAGAGCGCGCCGCAGAGCCCGGTCCATCACCTCCAGGGGGGCGGGACGGCCCGTCCACAGGGAAAAAGCAAGCGCGCCCTGATGGAGCAGCATCCGTCGTCCGTCCATCACCGGCCGCCCGGCCGCCCGGGCGTGGCTGAGGAAAGGCGTCCGGTCAGGGCGATACAGGAGATCGTAGAACAGGCAGCCGGCCTGGGTCGCGGTGTAGGCCAGGGGAAGAAATTCGTCGTCGTGGAGGCCGACTGAGCTTGCGTTAATAACCAGCCTGACGCCGGACAACACGGCCGGGTCGCGCAGGCTGTCGAGCGGCAAAGCCTCAAGCCGGGTTTCACCCGTCCGGCGGTAGCTACGGACGAGCTTGCGCGCGTTGGCCTGGGTGCGGTTCACAATCCTGACCGTGGCGCACCGCGCCCGGATGAGAGACACCAGGACGGCCCGCGCCGAACCGCCCGCGCCAATCAGAACCACCTCAATGCCGCGTGGGGAGAGCTTGGCCTCTTGCAGGGAGTTCAAAAAGCCGCGGCCGTCCGTATTGTCACCGAACAGCTGGCCGTCCTGATTGACGACCGTATTCACCGCGCCGCACAACTCGGCTTCGGGACTGAGGCTGTCGAGGCAGCGAACGATACGCTCTTTATGCGGAACGGTGACGTTCAGGCCAAGAAGGCCCAGGGCGCGCATACCGTGCACGGCTTTGACCAGATCGGCCGGACGCACGTGAAACGGGAGATACACATACGGCAGCCCCAGGGCCTGAAAGGCCGCATTGTGCATGGCCGGCGAACGGGTGTGAGTAATCGGGTCGCCGAAGATCCCGACCGTCCGGGTGTGTCCGTCAAGCGTGTGACGTGCCATGCCCCGCTGCCCGAACCGCCCTACTTGGCCGCAGGCTGGGCCGTTTCCCGGCGGGTTCGCCGCGTCGGACGGACCGGTGCGGGCGGGTTATGGAGCACGGCGTGGGCTGCGGCCAGGCGCGCAATCGGCACCCGGTAGGGCGAACACGAGACGTAGTCGAGGCCGACGCGGTGACAGAAATCAACCGAGGCCGGATCGCCGCCGTGTTCGCCACACACCCCGATTTTGAGGCCGGCCTTGGCTATCCGGCCGCGCTCGACGGCCAGCTCGACCAACGAGCCAACCCCCTCTTCATCCAGCGATACAAACGGGTCCTGGGCAAAAATGCCCTGACTGACATAGTCGGGCAGAAACTTGCCCGCGTCATCGCGGCTTAAACCGAGCGTCATCTGGGTCAGGTCGTTCGTCCCAAAGGAAAAGAAGTCGGCCGCCAGCGCAATCCGGTCGGCTCTCAGGGCGGCCCGGGGAACCTCGATCATTGTGCCGATCAAGTACGGAATCTTGAGGCCGTGGCTGGCTGTGACACTCAGGCACACCTGCTCAATCCGGGCGCGCAGAATTTCCAGCTCTTTTTGAAAGCCGACCAGCGGCACCATGATTTCCGGGAACACCTCGACGTTTTGCCGGGCCAGTTCGCAGGCGGCCTCCATGATCGCCCGGGTTTGGGTCTCATAGATCTCGGGAAAGGTTACGCCCAGACGGCAGCCCCGGTGCCCAAGCATCGGGTTGAGTTCGTGCAAGACGTTGCGCTTGACCCGCAGGCGCTCGGCCGACACGTTCATTTTTTTGGCCAGATCGGCGATCTCCTCCTTGGTGGTGGGCAAAAATTCGTGCAGGGGGGGGTCGAACAGGCGAATCGTCACCGGCAGACCGGCCATGGCCCGCAAAATGCCGATGAAATCCGCCTTCTGCATCGGCATGATTTTATTCAGGGCGCGGACACGTCCGGCGGTATTCTCGGCCAGGATCATCTCGCGGACGGCGTCGATCCGGTCGCCCTCAAAGAACATGTGTTCGGTCCGGCACAGACCAATCCCCTCGGCCCCGAAGGCGCGGGCCGTCTGGGCGTCGGCCGGTGTATCGGCATTGGCTCTGACTTGCAGCCGCCGTCGCCGGTCGGCCCAGGCCATCAGCGCCTGGTAGGCCGGGCTTTCAATTTGCGGTGCGCTGGTCGGAACCTGGCCCCGAAAGACCTCGCCGCTTGACCCGTCAAGGGTGATGAACTCGCCGGCGTGGACGACCAGCTGTCTGGCCGGAATACGGAATTCCTGGCGCTCGTAGTCGATTTCCAGCGCCTCGCAGCCGACAATCGCGCATTTTCCCATTCCACGGCTGACCAGGGCGGCGTGCGAGCTGGCGCCGCCACGGGCGGTCAGAATGCCCTCGGCGGCGTGCATGCCGTTGATGTCTTCGGGCGAGGTTTCCAGCCGGACCAGGATCGTTTTGCGACTGGCTCGGGCAGCCGCTTCAGCGTCTTCGGCGGAAAACACCACCTCGCCGCTGACCGCGCCGGGCGAGGCCGGTAGCCCTTGGGCCAGCAGCTTCCTGGGCGCATCCGCAGCCAGGGTCGGATGGAGCAGCTGGTCGAGCTGGGTCGGGGCGACGCGCAGAATCGCGGTCGCCTCGTCTATCCGTCCCTCATAGACCATGTCGGCCGCAATTTGCACCGCCGCGGCGGCCGTCCGTTTGCCGGCCCGCGTTTGCAGCAGCCACAGCCTGCCGCGCTCTGCGGTGAACTCGATATCCTGGGCGTCGGTGTAGTGGGTTTCGAGCACCCCGGCCACCTCCCGAAGCTGGGAGAAACACTCCGGCATCTGTTCTTCGAGCGACGGATAGGCGGTCTTGCGTTCCTCTTCGGAACGTCCCTCGCGTTGGGCGCGCTGGCGTGACGCGGTCAGGGTGATCTGCTGCGGGGTGCGGATACCGGCGACCACGTCTTCGCCCTGGGCGTTGAGCAGAAAATCGCCGTTCAACTCGTTTTTGCCGGTCGATAAATCCCGGGTAAAGGCGACTCCGGTGGCGCAGTCCTCGCCCAGATTGCCAAAGACCATGGCCTGGACGGTGACGGCCGTGCCCCACTCGCTGGGAATATTCTCGATCCGGCGATACGTCACCGCCCGGGGATTGTTCCACGAGCCGAACACCGCCCCGATCGCGCCCCACAGCTGGTCGTGGGGGTCTTCGGGAAAGGTGACGTCGAGCCGCTCGCGGATAAGATTCTTGAACGCGCTGACAAGCTCCTGGAGATCCTGGGCGTCGAGGTCCGTATCGTTTTCCACCCCTTTGGCGGCTTTTTTCTGCTCCAGCAGCTGCTCGAAGGGATCGACCGCAGTCTGGGTTTCGGGCTTGAGACCCAGCACCACATCGCCGTACATCTGCACGAAGCGCCGATAACAATCGTAGGCAAAGCGCGCATCGCCGGACTGCCGAATCACGCCCTGGACCGTGGTGTCATTGAGTCCCAGATTCAACACCGTGTCCATCATGCCCGGCATGGACACCCGCGCTCCAGACCGGACGGACAACAGCAGGGGCCGCTTGGCGTCGCCAAAACGGCGCTTGATAATCCGCTCAATGCGCTTGAGACCGGTCCGGACCTGATTGGGCAGTTCTTCGGGATAGGTGCGTCCGTGTCCGTAATAGTGGGAGCACACCTCGGTGGTAATCGTCAGACCGGGCGGAACCGGCAGGCCTAATCCGGCGACCTCAGCCAGGTTGGCCCCTTTCCCGCCCAGCAGCCAATTGAGGCTGGCTTTGCCGTCGGCCTTGCCGCCTCCGAATGAATACACATAACGCTTCTCGCGGGGTTTTTTTATCCTGCCGTTCGGCCTCGGAGTGTCCATGCCGGTCTCCTGTTCTGCTCGCGATACGCTCGGCGGCGTGTGGCGCCGTTCCGGCACCGCCCGGAGCGATTTTGTCAAGAGAACAAACGAACAGCCTAGCATCCGGCCTGGGGAGGGTCAATTTCCGGGCGGCTCGGGTGCAGCGGCTTCAGGGCGCATGCCCCACGCCCCCACCTGCTCCAGAAAAGCGAGTGATTTCAGCGGTCTGATCAGGTGTTGGGACAGCAGGCGGGTGACCAGCGTCGGCACTTCCTGCCTGGTCCGTGGCGATATCCCGGCCGGCGGATCGTGATACGCTCGTAAGACGGCGACGGTTTCCGCAGACAGCCGCAACAGCGTTCCGCCCTGACCATGGCAGCCCGGACACAAAAGCCCGCCCAGCTGGGAAGACAGGGCGATGCCCGCGCCGTCTCGAGCCTGTTCGGCCAGGCTTGCCCCACACCGCTGGCAGGTGCTGAAGTCGGGCGCATAGCCGACCTGGCGCAGGATTTGCAGGGCGAACAGCGGGGCGAACAGCGGCGACAGCTCGGCCCGGACTTCGAGTGCGCTGAGCCCGTCCAGCACGAGCTGATACAGATCCTGTCCGGCCTCACGTCCGGCGGTCATCACATCCGCCAACTCGACGATATAGCTGGCCAGGGCAAACCGCTCCAGGTCATCGCTCGGGCGCCGAAACGCCTGTATCAGTTCGGCGCCCAGGAGGAACAGCAACTCCTCGCCGCGACTCGGCCGAACGCGCAGCTGAATATGGCTGAACGGCTCCAGCACATTGACGAAGCGGCGTCGGGAGCGTTTTGCGCCTTTGGCGATGGCGCTGATCTTCCCCCAATCCCGCGACAGACAGGTCACAATCTTGTCCGACTCGGCGTGGGCACGCGTCCGCAGGACGATGGCTGGGCTGCGCTCTTCTCTCATTGTGGCTCATCTTGCTCAATCATCCGCTTGCATCCGCTTGACAGTCCGCAGGCGGGTTCTTAGTTTTTCTGGACACATGATTCATACGCTCCTTTCGAGCGTATCCTACACCATATACGAGGCGCAGTATGCAGAAAACCGACCACGACGAGAGTGAAGTGGCTGTGGAAGACAAGGACGGGCAGCAGCACGCCGAGGAGGCTGAGGCCGAGGCCCAGCAGGCACCACCGCCTGATGCGGCTCAAACAGAGGCCGAGGTTCAGCAGGCCGGCCCGACTGCGGCTGACGACCGCGCCGCACTCCAGGCCGAATTTCAGGCCGAATTTCAGGCCGAACTTGGACAGAAAGAGGCCGAAGCCAGGGCAAACTATGAGCTTTTTCTGCGTGAGCGAGCCGAACTGGAGAATTTCAAACGCCGTATGCAACGGGACAAGTCCGAGGCCCTGCGGTTCGCCAACGAGCCACTGGTCCGGGACTTATTGCCGGTGGTGGATAACCTGGAACGGGCCATTGCCCACGCTCAGGGGGGTGGCAACGGCCAGTCCCTGAGCGAGGGCGTACAGCTGGTCTTGCGCGCGTTTCTGGATGTTCTGGAAAAGCACGGCGTGACGCGGGTGAGCGCCACAGGTGAGCCCTTTGATCCGACCCGGCATGAGGCCGTGGCCCAGGTCGAAACCGAGGATCTGCCCCCGAATAGCGTGGCCGAGGAGCATACGCCGGGCTACAGCCTGCACAACCGTCTGCTGCGAGCCGCCATGGTCAGCGTATCAAAAGCCCCGGCCGCATCGACGGAGACGGAAAATGGGTCGGACGCTGCCGACAAAAAATCTGGGGACTGACGGTTGCCAAGCCGTGAGGGGGTGATTAACTAAGCTCTGGAGGGGTAGCTGGGAGGGTGAGGTTTTTTCGTAAGGAGACGAGGCATGGCAAAGGTAATTGGCATCGACTTAGGAACGACAAACTCGGTCGTCGCGGTCATGGAAGGCGGCGAACCGACGGTGATCACCAATGCCGAGGGTAGCCGCATTACGCCTTCGGTGGCCGCTTTCACCGATAGCGGAGAGCGCCTCGTCGGGCAGATCGCCAGACGCCAGGCTATCACCAATCCCGAAAATACGATCTTCTCGATCAAACGCCTGATGGGCAATCGCTACCAGGACCCGATGGTCACCAAAGCCAGAGAGGTGCTGCCCTACCATGTGACCGAGTCGGACGGCGACGCCTGGGTCGAAATCCGGGGCAAGAACTACAGTCCGCCGGAAGTCTCGGCCTTTATCTTGCAGAAGATGAAACAGACGGCCGAAGACTACTTGGGCGAGAGCGTGACCGAGGCCGTTATCACCGTTCCGGCCTATTTTAACGACTCCCAACGCCAGGCCACAAAAGACGCCGGGCGGATTGCCGGCCTGGACGTCAAGCGCATCATCAACGAGCCGACCGCAGCCTCGCTGGCCTACGGTCTGGACAAGAAGACCGACGAAAAGATTGCGGTGTTCGACCTGGGTGGCGGAACGTTTGACATCTCCATCCTGGAGGTCGGTGACGGCGTGTTTGAGGTCAAATCGACCAACGGTGACACCTTTCTGGGCGGCGACGATTTTGACCAGCGGATCATCGATTATCTGGCCGACGAATTCAGGAAAGATCAGGGCGTGGATCTGCGCGACGACCGCATGGCGCTCCAGCGGCTCAAAGAGGCGGCCGAAAAGGCCAAGTGCGAGCTGTCGTCGTCCATGGAGACGGAGGTCAACCTACCGTTTATCACGGCCGACCAGAGCGGTCCCAAGCATCTGACGATGAAGCTGTCCCGGGCCAAGCTCGAAGCCCTGTGCGCCGATCTGCTCGACCGGCTTGAGGCGCCGTGTTTGACTGCGCTGAAGGACTCCGGCCTGTCCGCCAGCCAGATCAAGGAGGTGGTCCTGGTCGGCGGCATGACCCGCATGCCGGCCGTTCAGGAGCGGGTCAAGAAAATCTTCGGCAAAGACCCCCATAAAGGGGTCAATCCCGACGAGGTGGTGGCCATCGGCGCCGCGATTCAGGGCGCGGTCCTGACCGGTGATGTCAAAGACGTACTGCTGCTCGACGTGACCCCGCTGTCGCTGGGCATTGAGACGCTGGGCGGGGTGTTCACCCGGTTGATCGAGAAAAACACCACCATTCCGACCAAAAAGAGCCAAGTGTTCTCCACGGCGGCCGACAGTCAGACGGCGGTGACCGTTCGTGTCCACCAGGGCGAACGGGAAATGGCCAACGCCAACAAACTGCTGGGCCAGTTCGATCTGGTCGGGATTCCGCCCGCCCCGCGTGGTATACCCCAGATTGAGGTCATGTTTGATATTGACGCCAACGGCATCGTCCACGTCAACGCCAAAGATCTCGGCACCGGCAAGGAGCAGTCGATCCAGATCACGGCGTCGAGCGGCCTGTCTGAGGACGAAATCCAGCAGATGGTCAAAGACGCCGAGGCGCACGCCGACGAGGATAAACAGCGCCGGGAGCGAATCGAAGCCCGCAATCAGCTCGACTCGCTGATCTACTCCACCGAAAAGTCGCTCGCCGACCATCGGGACGATGTTGACGCCGAGGCCGCCAAGAACATCGACGCGGCCCTGGAAAAGGCCAAACAGGTCTTGGACGGCGACGATCTTGAGGCCCTCAAGGCCGCGACCGAAGAGCTGACCCAAGCCTCCCATAAGCTGGCCGAGGCGATGTATGCCCGGGCGGCCAAGGAACAGCAGCAGACCAATGCGCAGGACGGCCCGGCCGGACCGGCCGGACCCCAGGCGGGTGCGGGTGGCGGAGGCCAGACAAAGGACCGGGACAATATTGTGGACGCGGACTTCGAAGAGGTTAAATAAACGGCGGCGGACAACGCGAACAAACCGTGCCTGTACAGGCCCCCACTCCGCCGCGATAGGAGGAGTGGGGGCTTTTTATTGAACGGGCAGAGGACGGGGTATGGCATCGAAAGCGGACTACTATGCACTGCTCGGGGTCAGTCGGGATGCGGGTGCGGACGACATCAAAAAGGCCTACCGGAAAGCCGCCTTACAGTACCACCCGGATCGCAACCCCGGAGATAAAGCCGCCGAGGAGAAGTTCAAGGAACTCTCGGAAGCCTACCAGGTCTTGAGCGATGGTGAGAAGCGCGCCCAGTATGATCGCTATGGCCACGCCGCGTTTGAGCAGGCCGGGATGGGGAGCGGCGGCTTCGATTTCAGCGGAAATTTCGAAGATATTTTCGGCGATATTTTTGGCGACTTCTTTGGTACGGGTGGCCGTGGGGGGCGTGGTCGTGCCCGCCGCGGACAAGACCTGAGCTACAGCCTCGAGATCTCTTTTGAGGAAGCCGCCTTTGGGGCGGAAAAAACCATCTCCATCCCCCGTACCAGCGTCTGTCAGCCGTGCGGGGGGAGTGGAGCCAAACCAGGCACCCGTCCGGCGACCTGTTCGGGCTGTCGCGGGACCGGCCAGGTTCGCTTTCAGCAGGGCTTCTTCACCATTGCCCGGACGTGTAATCAGTGCGGCGGGCAGGGCTCGGTGGTGACCGACCCCTGCCCACCGTGTCACGGCAGCGGCTCGGTCCGCAAGACCTCGACCCTGCAGGTGAAGATTCCGGCCGGGGTTGATACGGGCTCGCGTCTCAAACTGCGGGGGGAGGGCGAGTACAGCCCGGCGGCCAGCGCTCCCGGAGATCTGTACGTCTTGGTTCGGGTGCGCGAGCACCCGCTGTTCGAGCGGGCGAATACCGAGGTGGTGTGTGAGGTGCCGATCAACTTTCCGCAGGCTGCGCTCGGAGCGGATATCGAGGTGCCAACGCTTGAGGGCAAGCTCAAGATGAAGATTCCGGCCGGAACCCAGTCGGGCAATGTGTTTCGTCTGCGCGGCAAGGGCATTGTCGATCTGCACGGCGGCGGCCGTGGCGATCAACTCGTGCGGGTGACGGTGGAAACGCCGCGTAAATTGACCGGCCGCCAGCGGGAGCTGCTCCAGGAGTTCGCCGAGCTTGACGGAGCGGATGGTCATCCGCAGAGCCGCGGCTTTTTTGACAAGGTCAAGGAACTTTTTGGCTGAGCCGGTCGCGGACCGACGAGAGCAGCGCCGATGCAGATTCGCGACCTTGGGGAGTTCCCGTTCATCCGTCGTCTGCGCGGGCGCGTGGCTGCCGACCCGCGTGTCGCGCTTGGTATGGGCGACGATTGTGCGGCGCTCAGTCTGTCCGGCACGACCCTGCTGACCACCGATGCCCTGGTCGAAAACGTCCACTTCCGGCGCCAATGGACCTCCTTTGCGAGCCTGGGGGCAAAGGCGTTTGCGGTCAATGCGAGCGATATCATTGCCATGGGTGGCGAACCGACTTTCGCCCTGCTCAGCGTGAGTACGCCCCAGGATGATCGGGTCGAAGATCTCGACGCCTTCTTTGACGGTTTTCTGGCGGCGGCTGGCGAGCGACAGGTCGCCCTGATTGGCGGCAACATGAGCGCCGGGCCGTGTCTGACGGTGTCGGTCACCCTGCTTGGCCGCGCGCCGCACGGGATTGTGACCCGGTCCGGGGCGCGGGTCGGTGACGACGTGTATGTCACCGGCAGCCTGGGTGACGCAGCGCTGGGCCTGCGGCTTTTCCAGGAGGGTCGGGATGACGCTGTTGCCCAGGGCCCCAAAGCCCGCTTTGTGTGTCCGCAACCGCGTTTTGAGGTGGCCCGAGCCATGACCGCCCAGCGCCTTGTCAGCGCCATGCTGGATGTGAGCGACGGGCTGCTCCAGGATCTGGGCCATTTGTGCGAAGAGAGCCGGGTGGGGGCACGCATCGAGGCGTCCCGACTGCCCGTGTCTGATGCCTACCGCAGCCTGCTGGGGCCCGGAGCCTGGGATCTGGCGCTGACCGGCGGCGAAGACTATGAGCTGCTGTTCTGTGCCCCGACTGCCCGGCGCGATGCGCTGCGAGCCGTGGCTGAGACCTGTGGCTGTGCGGTGACCCGGATTGGAACGATTGTCCCCGAGCGGGACGGCAGCCGGGTGTTTGACGCGGCCGGTGAGCCGTATCTTCCAACACAGGTCGGCCACGATCATTTCCGTCGTGCCTGATAGCCTGGACTGTTATGGATACCGCGCGTTTGCACGACTTATTGTCCCGGGTCAGCACCGGACAGGTGGCGGTTGAGCAGGCCGTCGAAGCGCTGAAAACCCTGCCGTTTGAAGACCTTGGCTTTGCCCGGGTCGACCACCACCGCCGGCTGCGTACCGGACTCCCCGAGGTCATTTTCAGTCCGGGCAAGACCGTGGACCAGATCGCAGCGATTGCCCGCCGCCTGAGCGCCGGCGGCCACCATGTGCTGATGACCCGGCTCGAGGCCGACAGGGCGGACGCGCTGGGCAGCCTGCTGCCGGCGCTGCGCTACTACGCCGAGGGCCGGTTGGCCAGCCTCGGACAGCCGCCCAGCCCGCCGCCCGAGCAGGGCAGCCTGCTGGTCGTTGCGGCTGGGACGGCCGATTTCCCCGTTGCTGAAGAGGCGGCGGTATCGGCCGAACTGTTGGGCAACCAGGTGGAACGTCTGTACGATGTCGGAGTTGCCGGCCTGCACCGCCTGCTCGACAGCCTCGACCGGCTCCGGGCGGCCAGCGTGTTGATCGTGGTGGCCGGCATGGAAGGCGCCCTGCCGAGCGTCGTCGGCGGACTCGTCGAGCGGCCGGTCATCGCCGTGCCGACCAGCGTCGGCTATGGCGCCAGCTTTCAGGGTCTCGCCGCCCTGCTGGCCATGCTCAATTCGTGCGCCAGCGGCATCACCGTGGTAAATATCGACAACGGCTTTGGCGCTGCGGCCGCCGCAACGCTGATGAATCGCCTGACGTGTCAGCCAAACCCACGGACCTGATCCAAGGCCGGGCAAAACGCGCCTTGCAGGTCGGCTCGCTGACCTCGGCGGTGGGCGGCAGCTATGCCTGGCACGCCCTCACCCGGCTGTTCCAGTCCGCGGACAAAAACGAGCAGGCGCTGTTCGCCCTGCACCTCAAGAATGCGCTGCGTGTTGTTGAGCGTTCGCACGAACTGCGCGGGGCGTTCATGAAGCTCGTCCAGATGCTCAGCATGCGTGGCGACCTGCTGCCGTCCGAGGTGATCGACGTCCTGTCGGTTGTCCAGTCGTCTCTTCCGCCAATGGCGTACGATCTCATCCGCGAGCAGCTTAAGACAGAACTCGGGACCTGGCCCGAGCAGCTGTTCGCCCACTTCGAGCCCAAGGCATTTGCCGCCGCCTCGCTCGGTCAGGTCCATCGGGCGAGGCTCAGGAACGGCCGGCAGGTGGTCGTCAAAATCCAGTATCCGGGCGTGGATAAGACCGTTGAGCAAGACCTCAAAAATATGCAGGCGCTGCTCCGGGTGTTGACTCTGCTGACCCGCGATGTCCTGCGCCAGCCGTTTGAGATGGACGAAATCTACGACGAGATGGCGGCGCGGCTGCACGAAGAGCTTGACTATGTGCACGAGGCCGCGAATATCAGGCGCTTCCGGCGCCTGTTTGCCGATGACGACGAGCTGATCATCCCCCGGGTGTTCCCCACGTTTTCGTCCCGCCGGGTGCTGACTATGGACTATGTGGACGGCTACACCTTCCAGGACATTCTGGCCCCGGGCGTAGACAAGGACCTCAAAGACTGGGTGGCGATCAAATACTTTCAAATCACCTGGCGCCAGATTTTCGACTTCGGCGTGCTGCATACCGATCCCCAGCCGGGGAATTATCTGGTGACCTATCACCCCAAGATCAGCATGCTCGATTTTGGCAGCGTGCGGATCTTTCCCCCGGCCGTTCGGCGCGCCTATCTGGCGCTGGCGCGGGCCATCGTCGAGCGCGACGAGCAGACCATGGCGGCGTGTTTTGTCGCGCTCGGCTTCCTGGACGCCGGCGTTGATCCGGCCCCGCTGGTCCAGATCATGTATCTGATCTTTGAGCCGGTGCTGGAAGACCGGGTCTATGACCCCCACGACTATCACTCGGCCGAGAAGAGTATGGCGGTCACGGCCCTGAGCCTGGAGCACCGCATCTTCAACGCCCCCGGCCACCGCCTGTTTCTGGTACGCGCCCTGCTCGGTCTGGAAGCCTATGTGCAGCAGTTCCGCACGATAACGAACTGGCACCGGTTGTTCTGGGAGTCCATCGAGCGGAGCGAGGCTGCGGAGAGCAACTCCTCTCCGGTCGAGGCGTGAGGCCACTTATCCCTTGTCCATCTCCCCGCTTGTGGAGAAGCGCCGCTGGAAAGTCTCCAGCGCCTGCTGGTGACCGGCCAGAATCAGGGTGTCGGTGGCTTGCAGGGGCTGGTCGGGCTGGGGCAGATAATCACGTGAGCCTGAGTTTGCGGGTGTCCGCACGGCCAGGACGGTCACGTCGTACTGAGCGCGCAGGTCGAGGTCTTTGAGCGTTCTGCCGCTGAAGGCTGCGGGCAGACGGAGCGGCACGACGGTGTACTGGGGCGGGAGAGTGAGCGCACCACGGCGCTGGGTCGAATCAATGGGCACGGTGCCCAGGAACTCTTTGCGCAAGACCTCGCGGTTATACAGGTCAATCACGTCTTGCTGGGCAACAACGCCGACGACCTTGCGCGCCGAGGCCGAGTCAACAACCGGCAGACGTTCGGTGGCGTTGCCGCTGAACTTCTCCAGGCACTCGGCCAGCGTCTCGCCGGGATGGGTCATGGCCGAGACGGGGTGGGCCACATCGCGGGCAATGATCAGCCCGTCGAGTCCTCCCTCGCTCAGAAAGCCCTTGATATCGTGGAGATGAATCACCCCGCTCAGCCGTGCCTCGTGATCAACCAGATAGTAGTGCGGCTCTTGGGAGTCCAGAAAGGAATCGACCAGCTCCTGAAACGGGGCTTCTTGCGGCAGGGTCGGGGCCGGGCTGCGCATGACATCCGCCACCTTGAAGGACTGCATGACCGTCTCTTCCCGTCCCCGCAATAGGGAGATGCCCTTGCGCGAGAGTTTCAGCGTATAGATGGAGTGGCTGTACAGATAACGGGCAGTGACAGTACTCAGGGTACACGCCACCATCACCGGCAGAATAATATGATAGTCCCCGGTCAGCTCAAACAGCATGAGAATCGCGGTGACCGGAGCGTGGGTCGTGCCGGCCACGACTGCCCCCATGCCGACCATGGCATACGCCTCGGGTTCGGCCGTCAGGCCGGGCAAGACGGCGTGAACGACCTGCCCGAACAGGCCTCCGGCCACCACGCCCAGAAACAGGGACGGCGAGAAGATGCCACCCGACGCGCCCGAGCCCAGGGTGGTGCATGTGGCAATGAGCTTGATGCCGAACAGCAGGGCCAACACCTGCCAGTCGGTCGCTTCGTGCAGCAGGCGATACATGGCCTCAAAACCCGTCCCATACACCTCGGGCCAGTACAGCAGCAGGCAGCCAACCAGCAGACCGCCGACGGTTGTTCGCAGGGCCGGTGGAATCGGGCTGTTCTCAAACAGGTCCTCGCTCTTATACAGGACGCGAATGAAGATCACGGCCACCAGGCCCATCAGAATCCCCAGCAGGGCGTACAGCGGCACCTCGCCATAGTGCAGCAGGGAGTACTGGGGAATCTGAAAGGCCGGGACATTGCCCATATAGGCGCGTGAAACCGCAGTCGCCAGCACGGACGAGAGCACGATGGGCGCAAAGGCGGGTACGGCAAAATTGCCCAGAATGACCTCAAGGGCAAAGAAGGCTCCGGCGATCGGGGCGTTGAAGGTCGCCGCAATGCCGCCCGCCGCCCCACAGCCGACCAGCGTCCGCACCTGGTCCGGCGACAGCCGCAGTAGCTGCCCGCAGCTCGACCCCAGGGCCGAGCCGATCTGAATGACCGGACCCTCGCGGCCGGTCGAGCCACCCGTGCCGATCGTCACCGCCGACGCCACGGCCTTGGCCAGCGCCACCCGGGCGCGGATGATGCCGCCCCGCAGGGCAACAGCCTCCATGACCTCCGGCACGCCGTGCCCCTTGGCCTCAACCGCCCAACGGGTGACAATCGGGGTGACAAGCAGGCCGCCGATGGCCGGCAGGCACAGCTTCCAATACCACGGCAGGGTCGGCAGGATGGCCAGCGGCGAGGTCGAGCCGAGGGCGATGCGCTGAACGAGGTGCAGCAACTCGTGAAAGCCGATTGCCACCACGCCGACCAGCAGCCCGACCACGCACGCCAGCACAATGTTGGCGCCTTGCTGACGGGTTTGCAGCAGGCTGAAGAGTTTGCGGCTCAGACTGGGTTGGGGAGGGGCGGCCTCGGCCATGACTCATTGTGTGCTATCCGGTTCGGCTTGTCCACTTGAGGGGCAAACGCTTGACTTTCTCGGACGAGCGTTTATCCTGATTGCCCGCCGGGAGGAGGTGATGACCCCATGGCAGGTGTTCGAGTCAAAGAAAACGAACCCATTGAAAGCGCTATCCGCCGCTTCAAGAAGCAGTGCGAGAAGGCTGGTATTCTTCAGGAACTCAAAAAACGCGAACACTATGAAAAACCGAGCGTGCGCCGCAAACGCAAAGCCGTGGCCGCCAGAAAACGCGCGTTGCGTCGGGCCAGCCGTTCGTTCTACTAAACCTCACCGCGCCGCCCCGTCCGTGTCGCGTCTCTCCACACCCACCCGAGTCCGGGTGGGTGTTTTGCTTTACGCGGGACAGCTGTCATACTGCTGGACTCTGACGAAGAGGCCGCCGACATGGCAGACCTGATTCCCGAGGCCAGCTTGGCCGAGATCCGCGCCCGGATCAGCATTGTTGACGTGATCTCGGGCTATGTCGCTCTGAGCAAATCGGGTCGCAACCATATGGGTCTGTGCCCGTTTCACGCCGAGAAGACTCCCTCCTTCAGCGTGCACGAAGAACGCGGATTTTTTCACTGCTTTGGCTGTAACGTCAGCGGCAATGTGTTTACCTTTGTCGCCAAGATCGAGGGCCTGACGTTTCCCGAAGCCGTGCGTCGCCTGGCCAAACAGGCCGGTGTGACCCTGCCCCAGAACCGCGATCCCCAGGCTCAGGAACGTGCCCGTCTGTACCGTCTCAACGAGCTGGCCAGCGTCTATTTCCAGCGCTGTCTGGCCGGTCCGGACGGGGGTGAGGCGCGTCACTACCTGGCCCGACGCGGGCTTGAGCCCGCCGTCGCCAACCAGTTCCGGCTGGGCTTTGCCCCGCCCGGGCGCGATGGCCTGGTCCGCTTTCTGACCCAGCAACGGGCCGACCTCGGCCGGGCCGCGCGGCTGGGTCTTATCGGCCAGCAGGAGCGGGGCGGCTATTACGACAAGTTCCGCCATCGTCTGATGTTTCCGATTACCGATGTGGTCGGCCAGCCGGTCGGCTTTGGCGGGCGGCTGCTGCCCCAGGCGGAACAGGTCCGGTCGGCGTCACGCCGGCCGCTGCCCAAATACATCAATTCGTCGGATTCGCCGGTGTATAAAAAGGGGGCGCTGGTCTACGGCTTGGCTCAGGCCAAGGCCACCATCAAGAGCGGGGAACGCGCCCTGCTCGTGGAGGGCTATATCGACCTGCTGGCGCTCGTCCAGCACGGTCATGCCGAGACGGTTGCCGTCCTGGGAACGGCCCTGACCGTTGATCAGCTCAGGCAGGTACGTCGTTTCAGCCGCGAGGTCTACTTCTTTTTCGATGGCGATGAGGCTGGCCGACGGGCGGCAACCCGAGCCTACCCCCTGTGCCTGGAGGCCGGTGTGAACGGCCGAGGCATTTTCCTGCCCCAGGGCGAGGACCCGGACTCCTTTGTCCGCGGGCACGGGCAGGCTGGGCTGGACCGCCTGATTGAGCGGGCCGCGTCGCTCCAGGATTTCTACCTGCGGCGTCACGCTCTGCCGCCCGGGGCCTCGGCTTTTCAGCGCGCCCAGGCTGCCCGCGACGCGCTGTCCGAGCTGAACCCGAGCGATGCGCTGCTGCGCGGCGCGCTGCTGACCCGGGTCGCCCAGCATTTCGGGGTCAACGAAGAAGAACTCCGCCGCTCGGCAGCCGACGCCCGTCCGTCCCCAGCCGCGTCGCCCCAGACCCGGCCGCGTCGCCAGCCAGCCTCCTCGCCCCAGGCAGCGGCCGAGACGGAGCTGTTGTATCTGCTGCTGACTGACCGTCGGCTTGCCCTGCGGGCCGCCAGCGAGGGCATTGTTGCGGCGTTCCAGCACTGGGGAGCGCTGGCCACCCGCATTGTTGCGGCCTGGCAGGAACACGACCAGATCGATGTCGGCAGCGTGCTCGACACCCTGCCCCAGGAACTGGAGGGCCTGGCCGCTCGGGTCAGTCGGGCCGATGTCCACGAGTCGTCCGAGCAGGACATGGATCAGCGGGAACAATTGTTTGTCGATTGTGTGCGTCGTCTGCAAACCACCCAGCGGAAATCTGCCCGCGAGCGGCTCCAGCAACAGATTCGGGAAGCCGAGTCGAGGGGGGATGACGAGGCTGTCCGTCGCGGTCTCCAGCAGTTGCTGCAGCTGGGGTGAGAAAGGACGAACCGGGGCGAGTAGTAGGCAGAGTCCCAGGCGTATGATATGGAGAAAAGCAAACAGAGTTCGGGTGATTCCGGGGCCCATAGCTCAGTTGGTCAGAGCGGCCGGCTCATAACCGGCTGGTCCCAGGTTCGAGTCCTGGTGGGCCCATACGCCGAACTCTGCGGTCTCGGCCCACTCAACACCGGCAGACAAGCGAAAGGGGGTATTCGTTGGCCACACAGATTGATGTGCTGGCTGCGCTTCAGGAGCTTGACCAAGGGCTGTCTCGAAAAGAACAGCTTCTGCAAGACTTGCGCCAGCACGTGACCGCTATCGGCTCGGAGATGGCAAAAACAGAGCAGGAGGCGGAAGCCCAATCCCAGAAACTGCAGGAGCTTGAGGCTCAGCACCGTGAGAGCGAAGGGCGACTCAAACTCGAAGAAGACAAAATCAAGGAGAAGCGGGTCCGCCTGAACCGCATCCGCAATGAGCGTGAAATGCTCGCCGCTCAGCGAGAAATCGAGCTGATGCGGGAGGAAAAGGGCAAGCTGGAAGAGGGGACGCTGCTGCTGCTTGAACAGATGGAACAGGAGAACGAGGGCCTGAGCCAGAGCCGGATCCGCTTGGATGAACTTCAGGTCCAGCACCGACAGGAAGTGGAGCGGACGGACAGCCAAATTACGGGTTTGGAAGCTGAATCGCGTCGGCAACGCGAGGAGCGCGCCAGTCTGGTCGGCGCTCTTGACCCGACACTCCAGAGCCGCTACGAGCGCATTTTCGCCAAATGCGGCGGGCTGGCCGTGGTGCAGATTCAGCAGGGGGCGTGCCAGGGTTGCCATATGCGGCTGCCGCCTCAGCTGTGCAACCAGATCCAGAGCAGCCAGCTGCAGCAGTCTGAAAAAATCTATTACTGTCCGCACTGCACGCGGATTATCTACTGGCCGCAGGCTGCCGAGGAGGAACACCAGGCCTGACCAAGGCCGTCAGTGTGAGAGGAGATCACGTGGTCGCGGGCCTGCGCGTCAGGTCCGAGGAAAGTCCGGACTCCTTGGGGGAGGGTGGCCGCTAACAGCGGCCGGCCGCGAGGCAGGGAAAGTGCCACAGAAAAGAGACCGCTGGAGCGATCCTGGGATCGTTCTCAGCAAGGGTGAAAAGGTGAGGTAAGAGCTCACCAGGCTCCCGAGAGATTGGGGGTGCTGGGCAAACCCCACCCGGAGCAAGACCAAATAGGAAGGAGCCCGCCCGCGGGCAGGAGTCACCCCACTCTGTCTTCCGGGTTCGGTCGCTGGAGCAGCCCGGCAACGTGCTGCCAAGAGGAATGACCATGGTCCCGGTGCGTTACACCGGGGAACAGAATCCGGCTTACCGATCTCCTCTCCTTTCCATCCCACACAGTGCCAGGGAAAGAACCCCATGCCAGCTCAGAGCGTCCGCCCGACCCGTGCCTTGCCCCGTCTCCTGTGCCTGTTGATGTGTGCGCTGTGTCTGGACCGACAAGCGGGTCTCCAGGCTGCTGAAAGCGCGGTCGTCGAGACCGTATCGGCCATGGCCGGGCAGGTCTCTATCGTGCTGTCCGCCCCGGTGAGCTTTCGGCAGGCGAGTCTCGAGGCCGACCCGAGCCATCAGCGGCCATACCGTTGCTATGTGGACATTGCTCCGGCCAGGCTGGGCGAGCGTGTCCTGTCAAGTCTGGACATCCGGCGGGGGGTGGTCCAGCGCGTGCGGGCCGCCCAGTTCCGTCCGGATACCGCCCGGGTGGTACTCGACCTGGTCGACGAGGGCGCGTGCCAGGTCCGCGCCCTGACCAAGCCACACCGGCTCGTCGTGCGGGTTGAGAAAGCCGCGCCTGCGGCGTTGCCCATCCGGCTGGCAGCCGTTGCCGAGGCGTCGCTCTCCGATGCCCCGCCGTTTCACACCGTGAGCGCGTCCGATTCGCAACCCGGCGTGACGGTCTCGTCCGGCTCGCCGGTCGCGCCGCCCGTCCCACCGGCCACGCCAGAGCCTGAGGCCACGCCCGCCCCACCGTCCACCTCGGAGCCGGCCCCAGAGCCTGCGTCGCCGCCCGTCCCAGAGCCGGACCTTGTGCCAGAGGCTGCTGCGGAGCCTCAGCAAGGCCCGCTCATTCCCCTGGACGAAGCCTACCGTTTAGCCGTACAGAATGAGGAGCGAATCAAGATCGCCAGCCATGAACTGGGCAAAGCCCGCCTGCTGCCGTGGCGCGCCCTGACCCATCTCACGCCCCGGGCCGATATTCAGGGGACGTATACCCGGAATAGGGACGAGATCTCGTTTGTGTCGGATAACGTCCTGCCAGACGCAGCCGCCAGCTTCTTTTCGACCGGTTCTGCCATTCGCCCGCTGGAGCGCTGGACAGGGATTTTTCGGATCACCCAGCCCATATTGGAGCCGGCTTTTTTTGCCTCCCGCCAGCTGGGCAAGGCGTCTGTTCGAGAGAGTGCCGAACGCTATGAGTTCACCATCCGGGAGGTCTTGTTCGGCGTTGCCCGGGCCTACTACGGCGTGCTGCGCTCCCAAGCCCAGATGCAGATCGCCCGAGACACCCTGGGTCTGAGCCAGGACGAACTCCGTCAGGCCCAGGTCCGGTTTCGGGTCGGCGAGGTCACCAAGACCGACGTGTTGCGGGCCGAGGTCGCGGTCGAGCAGGCGCGCCGCCAGCTGGTGACCGACCACAACCGTTTGCGGCTGGCCTTCACGACCTTGGCCAGAGCGATTGGCGTCTCCGAACCGCTCGGCGTCACCCAGCCCGAGCCGGTTGCCTACAGTCCGGTACCCTACGACCGGCTGCTGGACCAGGCCTACAGCCAGCGCCAGGATTTCCGCGCCCAGGAGATCGGGGTGGAGATTGCCACGCAGCGCAAGAATCTGGTCATCGCCCGCTATGCGCCACGGGTCAACGCCCGGTGGGATTTCCCTCGGCTGGACGCCGAGACCTTTGCCGAGCGGGACCAGTTCTGGACCCTGTTTCTGAACTTCGAGGTGCCGCTGTTCGATGGTGGAGCGCGGGAGTTGGACCTGCTGGAAGAAAACGAGCGCCTCGCCCAGGCCCAGCTGCGCGTCGATCAGTTGCGCAAGGAAATCCAGGTCGAGGTCAGAGACGCCCTGCTGACCGTTGAAACGCTCGGCTCGACACTCCAGACGCTGGAAAAAGAGGTCAGCCTGGCCCAGGAAAACTACACCATCACCTCAAAACAGTACCGCGTTGGCCTGTCCACCAGCCTGGATGTCAACACCGCCCTGAACGCCCTGAACCAGGTCCGCACCCAGCTAACCGATCAGACCTACGCGTACCAGATTGCTCTGCTGCGCCTCCAGCAGACGACCGGCGTGTTTGCCACTGACTATGTGCCTCAGCGCTGACCGTTGACCAGGGTCATGAACTCTTCGCGGGTCGCCTGCTGACTGCGAAAGACGCCCAGCATCGCACTGGTGGTGACAATGGAGTTCTGTTTCTCGACCCCGCGCATGCGCATGCACAGATGTTCGGCGCGGACAATCACCCCCACCCCCAGGGGGTCCAGCTCTTCCATGAGGGTGTTGGCGATCTGGGTCGTCAGCCGCTCCTGGACCTGCAGGCGGCGGGAGAACACCTCGACCAGACGCGGAATTTTGCTCAGCCCGACAATGCGGTGTTTTGGAATATAGGCCACGTTGGCGCGGCCGAAAAAGGGCAGGATGTGGTGCTCGCACAGCGAGTAGAAATCAATGTCCCTGACCACGACCATTTCCTGGTAGTCTTCCTCGGTGAAAATCGCCTGGCCGATGACCTCTCTGGGATCCTGGGCGTAGCCCTTGGCCAGGTATTCGAAGGCGCGGGCGACCCGGTAGGGCGTTTTGACCAGCCCCTCCCGGTCGGGGTCTTCGCCCATGTGTTCGAGAATCTTGCGGACCATGTCTTCGAGGCTACCGGTCGAGGCCGGGGAGGTGTTCTGCGCTGCGGCCTGGTGCTGGGAACTGTCTTTGAGTGCGGTCACACGCGGATTGCTCATCGCGGTCTTCTACTCCTTGTGGTCTGGGTTTACATCCGAAACACGCCGACCTGATGGTCGGCAATGGGGGCGTTCAGGGCCATGGCCAGACTCAGCCCCAACACGGTCCGGGTCTCTTGCGGGTCGAGGATGCCGTCGTCCCACAGGCGGGCGGTCGAATAGTAGGGGCTGCCCTCCTGTTCGTACTTGGCCAGGGTCGGCGCGCTGAAAGCCTGCTGTTCCTCGTCGGTCATGGTCTCGCCTCTGGCCGCCAGCTGTTGCAGCTTGACCGTCAGCAGCACGCCGGCGGCCTGCTCGCCGCCCATCACCGAGATGCGCGAGTTGGGCCACATGAACAGCAGCCGGGGCGAATAGGCGCGGCCGCACATGCCGTAGTTGCCGGCCCCGTTTGAGGCGCCGATGATGACGGTGAACTTCGGCACCTGGGCGTTGGCCACCGCGTGGACCATCTTGGCCCCGTCTTTGGCGATCCCGCCCTGCTCGTATTTTTTGCCGACCATGAAGCCGGTGATGTTTTGCAGGAACAGCAGCGGCACCTTGCGCTGACTGCACATCTCGATGAAATGGGTCGCCTTGAGTGCCGACTCCGAGAACAGCACCCCATTATTGGCCACAATGCCGACCAGATAGCCGTGAATACGGGCGAAGCCGGTCACGATGCTCTGGCTGTAGCGGGGCTTGAACTCGTGCAGGCGGCTGCCGTCCACCAGGCGGGCAATGACCTCGTGCACATCGTACGGCACCCGGGTGTCGTGGGGAATCACGCCGTACAGTTCGGCCGGATCGTAGGCCGGCTCCTGGGGCGCTTCGCGGTCGAGCGGAAACTTCTCGGGGCGGGGAAAATTCTCGAAAATCGAGCGGGTGATGGCCAGGGCGTCCTCGTCATCCTCGGCCAGATGGTCGGACACCCCCGAGATGCGGGTGTGCACGTCGCCGCCGCCCAATTCCTCGGCCGACACTTCCTCGCCGGTCGCCGCCTTGACCAGCGGCGGGCCGCCCAGAAAGATGGTCCCCCGATTCCTGACGATGATATTTTCGTCGGCCATGGCCGGCACATACGCCCCGCCGGCCGTACACGAGCCCATGACCACGGCGATCTGGGGGATGCCCTGGGCCGACATGCGCGCCTCGTTGTAAAAGATCCGGCCGAAGTGCTCACGGTCGGGAAAAATATCGGCCTGGAACGGCAGGTTGGCCCCGCCGGAGTCCACCAGGTAGACGCACGGCAGCCGGTTCTCCTGGGCAATCTCCTGGGCGCGCAGATGTTTTTTGACGGTAATCGGATAATACGTGCCGCCCTTGACCGTGGCGTCGTTTGAGACAATCACGGCCTCCCGACCCTGGATCAGGCCGATGGCGGTCGCAATGCCGGCCGACGGCGGATCGTCGTACATGCCGCAGGCGGCCAGCGGCGAGAGTTCGAGCAGCGGCGTGTTGGGATCGACCAGGGTCTCAATCCGCTCGCGGGCCAGGAGTTTGCCGCGCGCCTTGTGGCGCTGGCGGGACGCTTCCGAGCCGCCGAGCTGGGCCTGGACGAGCCGTTCTTTGAGTTCCGATACCAGATCGCTCATGTGCTCGCGGTTGGCCCGAAACTCGGGGCTGCCGGTCTGAATTTTACTTTCGATACGGTCCATGGTGGGGGCGTCTTTCTGGAAGGGAACAGGTCGGCTCAGGAGCCACAGGCGCGCGTATCAGCCCTGGTAGGCCTGGCCATAGCGTTCGCCGTAGACGAGCCGACTCAGCCGTTTGCGGACTTTTTTGTGTGCCTGCTCCTCGGCTGTTGGATAACCGAACGGCACGACCGTGATGAGTTCGGCCGCGTCCGGAATGTCGAGCAGGGCCTTGACCGGCGGCCGGTTCAGCCCGCCCACCCAACACGACCCGACCCCCTCATTCCAGGCGGCCAGCATCAGGCATTCGACCGCCCGGGTGCCGTCCACCGGTGGGTTCTTGGCGCCTTCCACGACTACGGCAATCGCCAGCGGCGCCTGGGCCAGAAAAGGCCCGGACGAGGCCAGGGCGCCGAGCTGGGCCAGCGTCTGTTTGTCCTGAATGACGATGAACCGCCACGGCTGACGGTTGCGCTGCGAGTGCGCCTGTTGTCCGGCCTCGAGGATGGTGCGCACCACCGCGGGCGGAATCGGGTCGGGCAGAAATCCGCGCACCGCCGGGCGGGTCCGAATGCAGTCGAGGGTATCCATCCGCTTATGCAAAGTGGGGAATCACGTCTCTCCCGTACAGCTCAACCTGCGGGATGAGTTCGTCCGGCGGGACAATCGGCCACAGAACAAACTTGGAGCAACCGACATCGACGTAGGACTGGACCTTGTCGATACACTCTTCCGGCGTCCCAATCGCACACCGGGCAACCATGGCTTCGTGGGGCAGGGGAAAGCCCTGGAGAAACCGACCGGCAATGTCCTGGGCGCGTTTGCGGTCGGTATCGACACAGGTCAGGATCAGCACCCCGGCCTCACGGGGGTCGATCTCGCGTCCGTACCGGTCGCCGTAGGCGTGCAGCTTGTCCATCCCGGCCCGGAATTCGTCCGGGCTGACAAACGAGGGAAACCAGCCGTCGCCGTAGCGGGCGGTGCGTTTCAGGGCCTGGTCGGTCTTGCCGCCAATCCACACGTCGAGCGTGCCTTTTTTGGGCCGGGGCTCGATGGTGACATCCTCGAACTGATAGTACTGACCCTCAAAGCTGACGTTGGGCTCGGCCCACAGCTTGCGCATGACCTGGACGCCTTCTTCCATGCGTCTGGCGCGCTCGGACGGGTCGATCCCGCTGGCCAGACAGTCCTTGGGGTTGGCCCCGATGCCGACCGCCATGATGACCCGGTTCTTGCCGCCCGAGATATAGTCCAGGGTGGCGTAGGTTTTGGCAACCTGAACGGGATCGCGGGCAGGCAGGGTGAGAACGCTCGGGCCCATCTTGATCTTTGTGGTTCTGGCCGACCAGGCCGCCATCACACAACTGGTATCGAGCGAGGGGTTGCGCGACACCACATGATCGGACAGCCAGATCGAATCAATGCCGACCGCTTCGGCGCTGACCGCGTAATTGATGACTGTGTCCGGGTCTGGCATGCCAAGTTCCCACAGCCCGAAGCCGATTCCAATCTTTGTCCCGCCCATGTGTATGCCTCCCGTTGCAGGTCTGGCCAGTAGCTTACCAGAAAGGACGGGGGGGAGGGAAGGCACTTGCGGCGCGCCGCTTCAACGCGGCGACGCGGCCGGCCCGATGAAGTGTCCGAGCGCGATAGGTGCGCCAGCGACCGGAATCAGCGTCTCCAGCACCTGGTGGGTCCTGACCTCGATGATGGCCAGCGCGTTGCTGGCTTGGGTGACGTAGACCCGTGAGCCGTCGGGATGGACGCTGATGCCGGCCGGGGCGTGGGCGGTCGGGATTGGAGGACCGAACTCGGCGTGGCGGGTGGTGCCAATCACCGACACCGACCGGCTGGTGTTGTTGGTGACGTAGACGTAGGCGCCGCTGGGATGAACGCTCAGTCCAAACGGCCGGTTCTGCACCGCAATTGGGCTGCCGACAGGACTGTGGTTCACGGTGTCAATGACCGATACGCTGTCGTCAATTCGGTTGGCTACGTACAGGCGAGAGCCGTCGGGATGAATGGCGATGCCGAAAGGAGCGCGTCCGACCGGGATGGTCTGGGGCCGGACGGTGTGGCTGCGGGTGTCAATGACCGACAGTGTGTCATCGCTGCTGTTGGTCACGTAGACGGTCTCGCCGTCGGGATGGACCACCAGGCCGGTCGGGGCTCGGCCGACCCGCAGCTGGGTGCTGACCAAGGGCTGGGCCGCGGTATCGACGACCGACACGCTGGCCGAGGCGTTGTTGGCGACGTACACGAAGCGGCCCGCGGGATGGACGCCCACCCCAAACGGCTGGTCACCGACCCGGACCGCCGGGCCGAGCGTGGTGTGGGTCGCGCCGTCAATGATCGACAGCGTGCCGTCGAACTGGTTGGTCACGTATATCCGGCTGCCGTCCGGGCTGACCGCCACCCCGGTCGGGCCTCTGCCGACCGGAATCGGGTTGCCGTGTACGCTGTTGGTGGCCAGGTCGATGACCGATACGTTCGCGGTCGTCCGGTTCGGAACATAGGCAAGGGGGGCGGCTTCAAGCGTGGCCGTCCAGCCCGACCACAGCAGGGCGGCAAGCGCCGCAGCTGTTGTCGTTCGTCTCCCCATCAAAACGCCGCCGAACCCGGGGTACGGGGAAACGGGATCACGTCGCGGATGTTCTTCATGCCCGTCAGATACATCATCATCCGCTCCAGGCCGAGACCGAAACCGGCGTGGGGCACAGTGCCGTATTTGCGCAGCTCCAGGTACCACCAGTAGTGGTCTTCCTGGAGGCCCTGCTCACGAATGGTGTTGAGCAGGACATCGTGGCGCTCCTCACGCTGGCTGCCGCCGATGATTTCGCCGATCCGCGGCACCAGGACATCCATGGCCCGGACGGTGCGGCCGTCGTCGTTTCGACGCATATAAAAGGCTTTGATGTCCTGCGGGTAATCGGTCACGATAATCGGCCGCTTGAACACCTGCTCGGTCAGATAGCGCTCGTGCTCGGCCTGCAGATCAACGCCCCACGAAACGGGAAACTCCCAGCGCTGGCCCTGCTCGGCCGCCCGCTCCAGCAGCCGGATCGCCTCGGTGTAGGGCACCCGCTCAAACGGGCTGCCGACCACATGTTCCAGGGTCTCCAGCACGCTGTTGTCAATGCGCTGGTTAAAGAATTCCAGGTCGGACCGGCAGCTGTCGAGCACCGCGCCGATGACATATTTGAGGAAGTCTTCAGCGATCCGGCAGTTGTCGTCGAGATCGCAAAACGCAATCTCCGGCTCGACCATCCAGAACTCGGCCAGGTGGCGGGGAGTGTTGGAGTTCTCGGCCCGAAACGTCGGCCCAAAGGTATACACGTTGGAGAAGGCCAGAGCGAAGATCTCGGCTTCGAGCTGACCGCTGACCGTCAGAAAGACCGGCTGGCCGAAAAAATCCTGGCTGCGGTCGATCTCGCCGGACGGCGTGCGGGGCAGGTTGAGCAGATCGAGGGTGGTGACGCCGAACATTTCGCCCGCGCCCTCGGCGTCCGAGCCGGTGATGATCGGGGTGTGAATATACAAAAAGCCCCGCTCCTGAAAAAAACGATGAATGGCGAACGACAGCGCGTTGCGCACCCGAAAGACGGCGCCGAAGGTATTGCTGCGCGGCCGCAGATGGGCGATCTCGCGCAGAAACTCCATGCTGTGGCCCTTTTTCTGGAGCGGATAGCTGGCCGTGTCGGCAGACCCATAGACCTGGATGGCGTGGGCTTGCAGCTCGACCGCCTGCCCCTTGCCGGGCGAGGCGACCAGCTCACCCGTCACCCGTACGCAGGCGCCGGTGGTCGCCCGGCCGAGCGTGTCGTCGGCAATCCGGTCGGCGTCGGCCACGACCTGAAGCGTCTCAAAACACGAGCCGTCGTTCAGCTGGAGAAAGTGGACCCGCTTGCTGCGGCGGTGGGTTCTGATCCAGCCCCGGGCCTCGACTGCGGTGCCGACCGGCTTGGCCAGCAGGTCACGTATTGCCCCGCCTGTCTCAATCATCCCGTCTCTCCTTGTGTCTGAGGGGAGGAACGCCGGCTCCGAGCCAGCCTATCGACTCAGCCGAAACCCTGTATAGCCCCTGGCCGCCACCTCGTCACACTTTTCCCGATAGGCGGGCGAACCGCCGGCGTACATCAGGAAAGTCCGCTTCTTACCGGGGATATTCGCCCCGACAAACCACGAGTCAGTATGCAACAAAAGGGTGTCAGCCGCCACCTCGTTGACGTGGGCTGTCCACACGTCTTCGGCCTCGGGCGTGGCCACGATGCGGCGATAGTTGTGTGCGCGCATATGGCGCAGGCAGTCGGTCACCCACTCGACGTTCTGCTCGATACAGCGCGGGATATTGCAAAAAGTAGCGCCGTTGTGGGGGCCGACCAGGGTGAACAGGTTGGGGAAGCCTGCGCTCTGTAGGCCCAGATAGGTGCGCGGTCCCTCGGCCCACTTGTCCTTGAGCGTGTGGCCGTGCTGCCCGCGAATGTCGATCCGGTCAAAGGCGCCGGTCACGGCGTCGAAGCCGGTGGCATAGATGATCGTGTCAAAGGCGTACTCGGCAGCGCTGGTCTTGATCCCCTTCGGGGTGATGCGCTCAATCGGCGTCTCGTGGAGATCGACCAGCGAGACGTTGTCCCGGTTGTAGGCCTCGTAGTAGCCGCTCTCCAGGGGCACCCGCTTGGTGCCGAATGGGTGGTCTGTGGGCACCAGCTTTTCCGCCACCGCCGGGTCCTTGACCCGCTCGCGAATCTTGTTGCGGACAAATTCGCTGAATGTGGCGTTGGCCTCAAGGTCGGTCATGATATCGCCAAAGTTGCCCAGCCATTTGCCGAAACCGGGCTGGGCCCACAGCTCCTCATAGCGGGCCAGCCGGTCTTCTTCCGAGAGTTCAAGCGCCGACCGGGTGTCAAAGTCGTGGATAAAGCCGCCAAAGGACGCGCGGCATTTCTGGAAGATTTCGGGATAGCTGTTTTTGATCTGTTGCTGGGTGTGGGGGTCTATCGGGCCGTTGTGTAAGGGCGCGCAGTAGTTGGCCGTGCGCTGAAAGACGGTCAGCTGGCCGACCTGCTTGGCGACCTCGGTGATGAGTTGGACTGCGGTCGCCCCGGTGCCGATGACCGCCACCCGTTTGCCGCTGAAGTCCCGGCCTTCTTTGGGCCACTGGGCCGTATGGAAGCTCTCGCCTTCGAAGCTGTCGCGTCCGGCAAAATCCGGGATATACGGCGCAGACAAGACCCCGATGGCGGTGATGAGAAAGCGCGCCCGTGCCCGCTGGCCGTCGTCGGTCTGGACCTGCCAGCAGGCGGTGGCCTCGTCATACGTGGCGGCGGTGACGCGGGTGCTGAACCGGATGTCGCGGCGCAGGTCGAATTTATCCGCCACGTAGTTGAGATAGCGCTCGGTCTCGGGCTGGGGGGCGAAGTGCTCGCTCCAGTCCCACTCTTGCAGGAGTTCTTCGGAGAACGAGTAGCCGTAGCTGTAGCTCTCGGAATCGAAACGCGCGCCGGGGTAGCGATTCCAGTACCAGGTGCCGCCCACCCCGGTGCCGCTCTCATACACCCGCACCGACAGCCCCAGCTCCCGCAGCCGGTACAGCTGATACAGCCCGGCAATACCGGCGCCGATGATGATCGCGTCAAACTGCTCGTCCGGCTCTATGCCGGTCGCCTGCGTCGTGTGTGAAGAAGTCGCCATAGCCTGCCTCTCTCCTGCCTGTGAATGTGTCTCCCAATGCTTCGACCGATACAGCGAGGAACATTGCCTCGGGACGGAACCCTTCGGATAGCCCCTCATCTTGATCGGTCTCAGACAATAAACTTGGCGATTGTTCTCGTCAAACCTCGATCCGGGGTCAGCGCCCTTCCACTCCTATGCCGCTTTCATGCAGCCCAAACTGGGAAACTCTGACGAATCTGGTAACATCACGCTCTTCAACGGGCAGATGATTTTTCACGGAGGATCGTATGAAATGCGCCATTTGCCAGCATGGACGGACTGAGGATGGCTATACGACCATCGTCCTGGAACGCGCCCAGACAACCGTAGTCTTCAGGAACGTTCCGGCAAAAATCTGTGACAATTGCGGGGAAGAATACGTTTCCGCGGAGGTGAATGAAGCCCTTCTTCGTCAAGCTCAAGAAGAAGCGGAACGCGGCGTCACCCTCGAAATGCTCAACTTTGCCGCATAGAAGGAGACGAATCCCGTGGCCACTGATAGAAGAAATCGGGTGACGCTCCGCTAACCCGCCCTGTGTCTGACAGCGAGAGGAAGCAACATGGTCCAACCAGACGCGATGTATCGGAAAAAGCTGCTGGAAGAAGTCGAAAAAATTCCAGTCGAATATCATCCCTTTCTTCTCAACATGGTGTGCGCCTTCAGGGAGAGCGTCACCTTGAAGAGCGCTGAGGAGAGCTTTCGACAGGGATGGCAGGAGGCGTTGAAAGGGGAGACGCAGCCGGCGGCAGACCTCTGGAACGAGAACGATGGGAGTCCCCCGCGCAGAGCAGCCGCCCCTGCCCCCCAACCAGGCGATGGGAGTCCCAAAAAGCGCCATCGCAGGAAGTTGCTCTGATAAGGCGTAGCCGCCCCCGACCGGCCGATGGGAGTCCCCGTACCGGCGCGGGATGGTGCGATAACGGCGACACAGCTAGGGACACTCTGGGACGAGAGCGATGGCGGATGAGACAGCCGAACCAGTCCGGGTTGAGTTTACTCTGGAGTTCAAGCGCAATGTGCGCCAGTTGTCGAAGAAATACCGCCACTTCCAAGCCGATGTGCAGCCGATTATCTCCCAGCTGGAAACCGGCTCGACTCCTGGAGATCAGATTCCGAGAACCGGCTACATGGTTTTCAAGGTTCGGATCAAAAACTCTGACATCCAGAAAGGAAAACGTTCAGGCTATCGGATGATATACTCTCTCGAATCCCCTGAGCGCGTGCTCCTTATCACGATCTACTCGAAAACCGACCAGGGAGATATCTCGGCACGACAAATTCGCCGGATTATTGCCGAGTATGCGTCGTGATAGAAAGAATGGAGGCTTACGCTCCGCTAACCCGCCCTACGACCTGCGTTCATCCCGTCCGAAATTCGCCAAGACGAGGCTCGGGCAGCTTACGAAAATCGCTCCCAGGCGGCCTGCCGACTCACACCCAGAGCCTTTCCGACCTGCGTCCAGGTGACACCTCTCTTGCGGAGGATGTGTACATGCTGCTTGAGGGTGTCTGCCACTGAGCGAACCGTGGCAGCTGCCGGACGCAGGGTGCGCAGGAGTTCAGCATCGGTGAGAGAATCCCAGCCCGGAAAGACCGGGGCTGCTTTGCCGTCCAGGATTTGGTTACACACCGCCACGCAGGCGTCGCAGATATAGACTCCTGGCCCGCCGATGAGTTTATTCACCGTCTCTGAATCTTTTCGGCAAAAGGAGCAGAACAGAAGACCGGTCTCAGTGGTGGCCATGACTGTCGCTCGGCTGGGGTGGGGCTGCCTCGCCGTCCAGGATTTGATTACACACCGCCACGCAGGCGTCGCAGATATAGACCCCCGGCCCGCCAATGAGCTTGTTCACAGTCTCTGAGTCTTTTTGGCAGAAGGAGCAGTAAAGAAGCGGTTCCTTTTTTGCGCTTGCTGGCATAGCGGCCTCCTCGCAGTTGATGCGTCAAGGATATCTTGACGCCTGGAGATTGTCAAGGCCGTCTTGACTTGGTCTGCTGCACCATGCTGGATTATGAGTCTTGAGGGAAAGAGTGTCGGGTTACGCTCCGCTGACTCGCCTTACGGCTTGAAATGCTCAATTTCGCCGCCTAGAAGACAATGAACGACACGGTTATTGAGAATGGGGCAGGGCTCGTGACAAGGATGATGCCATGAAGGAAACATACACAGCAGTCGTGAAGCAGTCGGGGCCGTGGTGGATCGGATGGATCGAGGAGATTCCTGGTGTGAATTGCCAAGAGCGGACGAGAGAGGAACTGCTCGTTACCCTGAAAGTCACGCTGCAAGAAGCCTTAGAGTTCAACCGTCGTGAAGCGCTCGAAGCCGCTGGTGAAGGGTTTGAAGAAGCATCCATTGCCGTATGAAACGTGCGGAATTTCTTCGGTATCTCCGAAAGAATGGCTGCGATCTGCTGCGAGAAGGCCGGCGGCATTCGTGGTGGCACAATCCTGAGCAGAACAGGCGCTCAGCGGTTCCGAGGCATAATGAGATTGAGGACAATTTAGCCCGTAAAATTTGCAAAGACCTTGGAGTTCCTCACGTCAAGTGAGTCCTGTCAAATGATGCCGGTCGTTCAGCGAGGCCAGGCGCCACAGCGAAAACAGGCCAAACTGGCTGAAGACAATGGTGCTCCGCGACGCCAGGTCGATCTTGAGGTGATGGATGTTGCCCAGGTCGAGGCCGAGCGCTGCGCACAGAATCGTGGCAATCGTCATCGTATGACTCACCACCACCACCGAGCCGTCACACGCCTGCTCGCGTAGCCGATCAACGACCGGCCAGGCGCGGCTCTGCAAGGTTTCCAGGGTCTCGCCGCCCGGCGGCGGGGTGTGGGCCGGGTCTTGCTGCCAGCGGTGGAAGAACTCGGTGTGCTCGCCCAGCAGCTGCGCGCCGGTCAGGCCCTCAAGCTCGCCCTGATCCCACTCCCGCAGCGCCGCGACGGTCTCACAGCCCAGGCCGTGCGGCTCGGCAATCCGGCGCGCGGTTTCCAGGGCGCGCTGCAAGGGGCTGGACAGAATCAGGCCGGGACGCTTGGCGGCAAAGGTAGCGGCGACCGCCTCGGCCTGGCTCAGCCCCTTTGGCGTCAGCGGGATGTCGGTGACGCCCTGGCAGCGCCCGTCACGGTTCCACTCGGTCTCGCCGTGACGGACCAGATGCACGCTCAGCGGAGCCTGGCTCGGCATTCAATAAATGACCTTTTCCTCGGTCAGTTGGGCGATCTCCGACTCGCTCAGACCCAGGATTTCTCCAAACACATAGGCGTTGTGCTGGCCCATGACCGGGGCTGGCCAGCGCAGCTCGCCCGGAGTCTTGGACAGGTGGAACTGATGGCCCTCGTAGGGTGATGGTCCCATCTCTTTGTGGTCGAGATACTGGAACATGTTCCACGCGGCCAGACGCGGGTCCTGGTGCAAATCCAGGCAGTTCTGGACCACCCCGGCCGGAACGCCGGCCTGCTGCAAGCGCGCCGCCGCCGCCTCGGCCTCCTGCTCGGCCGCCCAGGCGCCGACCACCTCGTCGAGATCATCGGCGTGGGCCAGACGCTCGGTCTGGGTGGCAAAGCGCGCCTCATCGCCCCAGCCGGGCTTGCCCAGCGCGTCGAGCAGGCCCTGCCACTGGGCGTCGGTGCTGACCGAGACGGCCAGCCAGCGGTCTTCTCCCCGACACTGGTACACCCCGTGCGGGGCGGCACGAACCGAGCGGTTGCCCTCGCGGTTCAGCACCCGACCGTTGACCCGGTAGTCGAGCAGCGCGGGCGACAAAAAGTGGAGGGCGGCCTCGTACTGGGCCATGTCGATATACTGACCCTTGCCGGTCCGGCGCCGGTAGTCGAGCGCTGCCATGAGCGCGGTCGCGCCAAAACGGGGGGCGATGAAGTCGGTGTAGGCGCCGTAGGGCGGGGCCGGGTCACGGTCGGGCCAGCCCGAGATATGGTAGTAGCCGGTCAGCGAGGCCATCAGGTTGCCGAAGCCGGGGTAGAGCGCGTGGGGTCCGGTCTGACCCTGCTGGCAGGTGGACAGCATGATCAGCTCGGGATTGAGCTTGCGCAGGTTGTCATAATCCAGCCCCCAGTTGCGCATGGCCTTGGGGGTAAAGCTCTCCAGCACGACATCGGCCCAGGCGATCAGCTGCCTGGCCAGTTCCTGGGCCTTAGGCTTGCTGAGGTCGAGGGTGATGCCGTGCTTGCTGGTGTTGAAACTGGCAAAGAACTGGCTGCGGTCGAGGCCGGGCTGGCCGTCCGTCCAGGGCGGGGCCTGACGCAGAATGTCGGGCCGGGCGTGGGACTCGACCCTGACGACCGTTGCCCCATGGTCGGCCAGGTATTTGGCGGTAATGGGGCCAACGCCGACCCAGGCGAAGTCGGCGACCTTGATGCCTTCGAATGCGTAGCGGCGATCCATGCGGTGTCTCCTCACAAGCGGCGGCTCAGACGGCTCCGACCGTCCGCAGGGCGGCCAGCTTTTCCCGGCCATAGCCCAGCAGTTCGCCGTAGACCTCGGCGTTGTGCTCTCCGATATGGGGGGCGCGGCCGGCGACCGCCAGCGGGGTTTTGCTGAGTTTGGCGAACGGCCCCGGATAGGGAATCGTCGCGCCCAGATCTTCGTGCTCGACCGGCACGAAGAATTCGCGGGCGGCCAGCTGCTCGCTGGCGGTGATGTCTTCGGCGGTGGCGACCGGGGCGAGCAGGATGCGCCGCTCCAGAGCGCCGGCGTAGATCTCGGCCTTGGTCAGGGTTTGCAGAAACGCAGTAATCGCCGCCTCAATCTCGTCAATCTCCTTTTGGACCTCGTCGCCCTTGGCGTTCATGAAGGTGGCCGGTCCCCACTGGGTCCAGTCTTTGTCGAGCATCCACTGCGGGGCCATGCCTTTTTCGTCCATCCAGCCGATAAATGCCTTGAGCGACGGGGTGAGGGGACCGCCGGCGACCAGCAGCGTGATATAGCCGTCCTTGCACGGGAAGACGAGGCGTTGGCGCATGCCCTCGGAGCCGGCAAACACGCCGTTGCGCTCGACCGAGTTGCCGTGCAGGATCGGAAACGCCTGCTCGTTCATCAGCGTCCAGACCACGCAGGCCTGCATGTTGACCACAACGTGTTGGCCCTCTCCGCTTATCTCGCGCGGATAGTGGGCGGTCATCGAGCCGACCGCCGCTTCGGCGCTGGCGTGAAAATAGCTCTGCAACAGGTTGATACGGACCGGCCCGCGGTCCTTCTCGCCCATGATGGCCATGGCTCCGCCGGTTGCCCAGGCGATCAGGTCGTCGGCCTGCTGGTCGCGTCCGGCGTCGGTATCGCCAAACGGGGTAATCGAGGTCAGGATGATGCGTGGGTTGCACTGCGCCAGCGCTGCGTAGCCGAGACCCAGTTCGTCCAGATAGCCGACCGGAAAGGTCTCGATCACAAAGTCCGAGACCGCGACCAGATCGCGCAACACGGCCCGCCCGTCGGCCGTTGTCAGGTCGAGGGTGACGCCTTTTTTGCCGGCGTTATAGGCAAACCAGAACAGGCTTTTCTCCGGGTCCGGCTCGTCGTGGTAAAAGGGCGGCAGGCTGCGGGCCGCGTCGCCGCCCGGCGGCTCTATCTTGATCACCTCAGCACCCATATCGGCAAACATTTTCCCGCACAGCATGCCCTTTTCGTCGCTCAGGTCGAGAACCCGGTAGCCAGCCATCAGCGCGCTGCGCGTTGGAGCGGATGTCGTCATTGCGTGGCTCCTTGCGGGGTGTGGAATCGGCGCCGCAGTCCAGGCGCTGGGCGAACTCTACGGCTGAACCACGGTGCGAGTCAAGCGCGGGCGGCCTCAGGGCAGGACGGCGATGATCCGCACCGGCGCGCCCGAGCCCCCGGCGGTCTTCATCGGCAGGGCGATCAGCAGCGCATAGCCGGCGGCCCGACAAGCAGCGCCGCATTGACAAAGCCGAGGGGCCGGCAGGATAATCGGGAGCCGCGAGAGGCCGAAGAGTCCTGCGCTCCTGGCCCTGAGCCCAGAAGGAGGAAAGCATGGTTCGCGAGTATAAATTCCCCCAGTTGGAGAATGTGATTTTCGGCGCCGGCGCACTGGAGCGGGTGCCCGGCGAACTGGAACGGTTCGGCAAGCGGCGCGCCCTGGTCCTGACCGGCAACAGCCTGTCGACCAAAACCGATCTGGTCCGGAAATTCGAGGCCCTGCTCGGAGAGCGCTGGGCCGGCACGTATACCGGCTGCAAACAGCACGTGCCGAGCCATACGGTTGACGAAGCCGTGGCCCTGGCGCGTGAGCGCGAGGCCGACGCCATTATCAGCTTTGGCGGCGGTAGCCCGATTGACGCGGCCAAGATTGTGGCCCTGGAGTTGCTTGAAGACGGTCAGACCCAGGCCGACATGCCCCAGATTGCGATTTCGACCACGCTGTCGGCGGGCGAGTTCACCCCCTTTGCCGGGATCACCGATGAGGCCACCCGGGTCAAGGGGCTACGGGTTGATCCACGCATCGTGCCCAAAACGATTGTGCTCGATCCCCAGGTGACCCTGCCGACCCCCCGGCAGCTGTGGTCGGCGACCGGCATCAAGGCGCTCGACCACGCCATCGAAGCCCTGTGGTCGGTCAACCCCCAGCCGGTGTCTGACGCCCTGGCCATGGAGGCGATCCGCAAGCTGCACGTCTCGCTGCCCGTGTCGGTCAAAGAGCCCGACAATGTTGAGGCGCGCGGCGAGTGTCAGGTGGCGGCCTGGCTGTCGATTTTCGGCCTGGGCAATGTCGGCGTCCGCCTGAGCCATATCTTCGGCCATCAGATCGGCGCGCGCTGGGACGTGCCGCACGGGGTGACCTCGTGCATCACGATTCCGCACTGTATGCGTTTTCTGGCGCCCCAGACCCTGCCCCAGCAGGCCAAGATCGCCGAGGCGTTTGGCATTCAGGCCAACGGCCGGTCGGCCGAGGCGGTTGCGGCCGAGGCGGCCGAGGTGGTCGAGGCGTTCATTGACGGCTTTGACGTGCCCCGCCGCCTGCGTGATGTCGGGGCCAAGGAAGACGAGCTGTCAATCGTGGCCCAGGCCGTGATTGAGGAAAGCTCCCTGTGGCATAAGCAGCAGGGCGCCGAAGAGGCCATGCTGGGGCTGCTCACGTCCATGTGGTAGACGCCCACGCCTGTCTAAGGAACGGACATGCCGAATCCCAGTCCCCGTGTCATCCACGAACCGTCGCGCTCGACACCGGTCAAGGCCGAGACCCAGGTCCTGGTGGTCGGCGGCGGGTCGGCCGGCGTGGCTGCGGCCGTGGCTGCGGCGCGCAACGGGGCCGATGTGATCCTGGTCGAACGGCTCGGCTATCTGGGCGGGTTGGCCAGCGGCGGCCTGATCATTCTGCTGCTGACCCTGGACGACGGTCGGGGCCGACAGGTCGTGGGCGGCCTGTGCCAGGAGGTGACGGACCGGCTGGCCCAGCGCGAGGCTGCGTATTTTCCGCCCCAAACCGAGTGGGGCAGTGCCGACCAGGACCTCGTCAGCCGCGCCCGCAACTGGGGGCTGGTGTGGGGCCACGGCCCGCACCGGGTGCGCTACTCGGTCGCCTACGATCCCGAAGAATTCAAGTTTGCGCTGAACCAGATGACCCAGGAGGCCGGGGTGCGGCTGCTGCTGCACGCCTATGCCTGCGACGCCATCGTGCAGGACGGCCGGGTCAGCGGGGTGGCCTTTCAGGGCAAGTCCGGCCGGTTCGCCATTCTGGCCGATGTCGTCATTGATGCCAGCGGCGACGGCGACATCTTCAGCTCGGCCGGGACCGCCTACGAGAGCGAGAAAGTCCTGCCCTGGCTGTGGTTTTGCATGGGCGGGGTCGAAGACCCCGAGGCCGCCATCAAAGCCGGGGGCTGGTTTTTTCACACCCCGGGTGAGGGCAAGGTCCTGATGCCGTGGGGGGCGACCGAGCGCATCAGCCGCAAGATTGACGCCACCGACCCCGAAGACCTGACCTATGCCGAGCTGGAATGCCGCAAGCAGGTCATGGCGGAGGCGGACCGTTTGCGGCGCGAGGTGCCGGGCTTTGCCAAAGCCCACTTCTGTCACATCGCCGATCAGATCGGTATCACCGAGAGCCGCCGTCTGGTCGGCGAGGCTGTGCTGGGCCGGGACGACATCGACACGCCGTGTGAGGATGTGATTGCCCTGACCGGGCACTGGACCAAATACGAGGCCGTGTACTACATCCCCTACCGGTCGCTGCTGGCCAGGGAATTTCCCAACCTGCTGGTGGCCGGCCGCTGCATCTCGGTCGATCACCGGGTTCATCACGCCACCAAAGAGATTCCGCCGTGTATTGCGACCGGCGAGGCGGCCGGCACCGCAGCCGCGCTGGCCGCGCAGTCGGGCACACCGCCCAAACAGATTCAGGTCGCCGGCCTGCAAAAACGGCTGGAAGAGGGCGGGGCGATTCTGCGTTTGTGAGCGACCCGCCTCAGCCGGACGTGGCCGGGCGCGGGACGAGGGTGATTCTGGGCGCCTGACCGTCCGGGCCGCGGGGGAGTGTGTCCAGCCGGGCCAGGTCCTGCCGCACCCGCTGGCGCAGGGCTTCCAGTCGCACCCCGCCACACCCGTCGGGCAGCGGGTCGAGCGTGTCCAGCCCCATCACCAGCATGGTCCGTGCGCCCGGATAGCCGGACGTCCATTTGTGATAGCCGACCGCAACCCGGATGAGGCCGAGAAACAGCTGCCAGGTGTCGTCGTCCTCGACCGCATCGAGCGCGTCTTCCAGCGCTTCGTGGGCTTCAAAATAGCGTCCCGAGTTAAAGTCCTTGATCGACCGCAGCAGGGCCGGATGGTAGCGCATGGCCGGCTATTGTAGCTTTTCTTTGGGTCGGAGAAAGTGCTAAGGGGAAGGCGAAGGAGGGCTGCACCATGCCGAGCGTTGCTGAACTGTGTACCACAACCCTGACCGAGGCTGCCGGGCTGATCAAAAGCAAGGCGGTCTCGCCGGTCGAACTCACCCAGGCCATGCTGGACCGCATCGAAGCCATCGACGGCACGCTGCACAGCTATATCACGGTGACTGCGGATTTTGCCCTGGAGCAGGCCCGGGCCGCGGAACAGGAAATCCTGGCCGGGACCTACCGGGGACCCCTGCACGGCATCCCGATCGCCGTCAAAGACCTGTGTTTCACCAAGGGCATTCGGACCACCTGCGCGTCCAAGATTCTGGCCGACTGGGTGCCCGACTACAACGCCACGGTCATCGACAAACTGTACGGCGCGGGTGCGGTGTTGCTGGGCAAACTGGGCATGACCGAGTTTGCCCTGTCCGGCTATCATCCCTCGGTCGAACCGCCGCGCAACCCGTGGAATCCCGACCGCTGGCCGGGCGCGTCGTCGAGCGGCTCCGGGGCTGCCACGGCCGCCTCGCTGTGCTTTGGCTCGCTCGGTTCGGATACCGGCGGTTCGATCCGTTTTCCGTCTGCCGCGTGCGGCATTGTCGGCATCAAGCAGACCTACGGCCGGGTCAGCCGCTACGGCGTGTTTCCGCTCGGCGAGACCCTCGATCATGTCGGGCCGATGACGCGCAGCGTTGCCGATGCGGCGGTCATGCTGCGGGCGATTGCGGGCTTTGATCCCAACGATCCGACCACCCGGCGGGAATCGGTCCGCGACTATCTGGACCTGATCGACAACGGGGTCAAGGCGCTGCGGGTCGGCGTGGACGAAGCCTACTGCACCGACGGCGTGGAGACCGAGGTCGGTCAGGCCGTGCTGGCCACGGTCAAGGTCTTGCAGGATGCGGGCGCCGAAATCCGCGAGGTCAAGGTCAGCGGTATCACCGACGAGGTGCTGGACGCCTGGTTCACGATCTGCGCGGCCGAGGCTGCGGCCGCCCACGCCGACACCTATCCGGCGCGAGCCGACGACTATGGCCCGACCTTTCGCTCCTTCCTGGAGAAGGGCGTCAAGGTCAGCGGCGCGGACTATGTCGCGGCGCATATCATACGCCAGGGGGTGTGCCGCATGATTGACGACCTATGGCAGGAGGTTGATCTGCTGCTGTGTCCGTCAATGCCCAGCGCGCCGGTTCCCCTGTCGGAGTTTTCTCCCCACGCTCCCCTGTCGCGGGCGGCCGCCGGCGGTCTGCTGCGCCATACCGCGCCATTCGATTTTTCGGGCAGCCCGACCATCTCGGTGCCGTGCGGATTCAACGCAGACGGTCTGCCGCTGAGTCTCCAGCTCGTCGGCCGCCACGGTGAGGAGGGCACGGTCATACAGGCCGGCCAGGCTTATGAGCAGGCCACCGAGTGGCACACCCATCGGCCGCCGGTGTAGTGGAAGAAGGGGCGAGTGATGAGGGGTTAGTGGAGAGGGGCACTGACCACTCGCCACTGACCACTTGCCACTAACCACTTGCCACTAACTCGCGCCCCGGTATAGGGCGCCCTGCTTGTACAGGGCGTTGAGGCTGTCCGGGGAGCGCCCCAGATAACGGCCGAACACCTCGTCGTTGTGTTCGCCGAGGAAGGGCGCCTCAAGGTCGAGGCTGTCCGGGAAGGCCGAGAACTTGAACGGAAAACCGGGGATGGTCACCTCACCCAGAATCCGGTCCGGGACCTGACGGACCATTTTTCGGGCCGCAAAATACGGGTGGGAAACCGTTTCTTCAATCGACATGACCGGGCCGGCCGGCACCCGGTGGTCGGCCAGGGTCTTGAGGGCGGCCTCATCGCTGGGGAAGCTTTGCAGCCAGGTCTCGATCATGGCGATCAGTTCTTCCTTGTGCTTGGCGCGTCTGCCGGCCGACGAGAAGCGCGGGTCGTCGATCAGTTCCGGTCTGCCCAGCGCCCGCGCCACATTCGGCCACTGGCGGTTGAGGGCCAGAATCACCATATACCCCTCAGGCCCCTTGAAGACGCCCTGGGGACACGACAGCCGGTGATGGATGCCGAACCGTAGCGGGGTATAGGCGCCCTTGCTGGCCGCGTACAGCTGCACCTCAACCGACTGCATATGGTACAGGGAATCGACCATCGACAGGTCGATATACTGGCCCTGGCCGGTCCGGTCGCGGTGCAGCAGGGCATAGCCCAGGGCGGCAAAGGCGTGCACCCCGGCGACCCCATCGGCAATCGCCACGCCGACAAAGCGGGGCGGGCCATCCGGGTCGCCGGTCATATGCATGATGCCGGAAAACGCCTGGGCGATGTAATCGTAGCCGGTCAGATGGGACAGCGGACCCTGGCGGCCAAAGGCCGAGATGGAGCACATGATGATGCCCGGGTTGAGTTGCTTGAGCGCCTCATAGTCCAGGCCGCGGCGTTGCAGGACGCCCGGTCCATAGTTCTCAATGACCACATCCACGTGGGGAATCAGCGCTCGGATCAGCTCGATCGCCTCGGGCTTTTTGAAATCCAGACAGATGCTCTTCTTGCCGCGATTTTGCTGGATGAAGTAGACGCTGCGACCGTCCTTGAGAAAGGGGATGGTGCGCGACGGGTCACCCTGCTGGGCCTGTTCGACCTTAATGACCTCGGCCCCGAGTTCGGCCATCAGGCGGGTGGCCGTCGGGCCGGCCAGATATTGGGTGAAATCCAGGACGGTGACGCCGTCCAGCATGGGCGGCTGTTGGCTTGTCGTGGCCATACGCTCTCCCTTCAGCAATCCTTGTGCGGGGGTATGACGCCCCTGTATAGCGCACGGGGCGGCGGCGTGCCAGGCTGCGCCGCCTTGTCTCTCCCGGCCGGGCGGTTTATACGGAGGGACGTGGAGACGAGGCAACGAGACGAACACCTTGAGTCTGACCATTGGGGCTATTCTGGTCTCGGCTCTACGGAGGTATTGCAGGTGAGTGTTAAGCAAGTATTTACGGCAAGCGTGTGGCAAGAAGGCGAGTGGTACATCGCCCAAGCGCTTGAGATTGATGTCGCAAGCCAGGGGGAGTCGGTCGAGAGCGCTCTCGCCAATCTACGCGAGGCGTTGGCGCTTCACTTCGAGCCGCCCGCCCCCACCATTACCCCGCAGGTTCACCGCATCCGGTCTGCCTGGCAATTGTCCAAAGGTTGGACGCGGCGCTGACCGACTTGAAGCATGCAAGTAGAGGCACGAAATGACTAAGATTGAAGGGTTCAGAGTAAAGAACTTCAAATCGCTCAGAGACGTGACTCTGGGCCGGTTGTGGAATCGACAGCTCGAACAGCCTCTCACCCCGATGACAGCGGTTATCGGTAAGAACGGAGTAGGAAAAAGTGCATTATTTGATGCATTCGGATTCCTGGCCGACGCTCTCAAATCTGGCGTTGAGGAAGCCTGTGATGCTCGTGGACGTGGAGGATTTGAGAGATTGCGGACGCAAGGAGAGACAGGCCCCATTGAGTTTGAGGTGTACTACAGAGAACGCCCTAATGCTCGGCCCATTACTTATGAGGTTGCCATTGCAGCGGACGAGTCTGGGCGTGCCTACGTATTGAGTGAACGCCTCAGACAGAGACGGAGAGGCCAGAGCAGGGGGCGACCATTCTCCTTCTTGTTGCTCAACAATGGAGAGGGCGTGGCTTGGAAGGGGGAAGAAGCAGGTCAGCAGATTAACGAAGAAGCAGAACCACTCGACCTTCTTGATTTTATAGAATCCGTCCGAAAATCAGAGACGCCAGAGGAATCCAGAGAGACCGAGATTATCGAACTAGAAGACCAGCGCAAGCTTGGCATTGCTACACTCGGCGCATTGAAACAACATCCGAGAATTTCCGCTTTTCGTCAATTCATCGAAGGCTGGTATCTGAGCTATTTCACCCCAGACGCGGCGCGCAGCCTGCCACTGGCCGGCCCACAGAAACATCTTAACGTTCACGGTGACAACCTCGGCAACGTAGTGCAGTTCATGGAACGCGAGCACCGAGCAAGTTTTCAAACCATTTTACGAAGGATCGCTGAAAAGATTCCCGGTATAGATAGAATCGACACCGAGAGAACTAACGATGGCCGATTGCTCCTCAGGTTTAACGACAAAGGTTTTGACGATCCCTTTTATGCTCAGCAAGTGTCGGATGGAACGCTCAAGGTGTTTGCTTATCTGTTACTGCTTGAAGACCCAGTCCCTCCTCCGTTTCTCTGTATCGAAGAACCGGAAAACGGTTTGTATCATAAGCTTCTGGAAACGTTGGCTCAGGAATTCCGTGAACACGCAAGCGAACAAAGAGGCGGTTCGCAGGTTTTTATCACAACGCACCAGCCCTATTTCGTTGATGCGCTCAACCCCAAAGAGGTCTGGATTCTGGAGAAGGGAGCGGACGGCTTCTCGAAGATCCGGCGGGCGAGTGACGATCAGGTTGTGAATAGTATGGTTGCAGAAGGCTTGCCGTTGGGTGGCCTCTGGTACAGCGATTATCTTGACGCGAGGTAATTCAGATGCACTTCGAGGTACTTGTTGAAGACCAGTCTGGCAAGGCGACGCTGGATATTCTGGTGCCCAAAATCATTGGCGACCAACACACGTTCAAAGTTTATACCTATAAGGGAATTGGACGTATTCCCAAAAATATCAATAGCACTACCGATGCGCGCAAACGTCTTTTGCTTGAGCAGCTTCCTAAGTTGCTCAGAGGATATGGCAATAGATTTGCCGGCTATCCTGAGACCTATCCGGCAGCGGTAATTGTGGTTTGCGACTTGGATGACAAGTGTCTGAAAGACTTTCGCCAAGAACTCTTCGCCGTTCTGGACACCTGCAACCCCAAACCGGAGACCCGGTTCTGTATTGCCATAGAAGAAGGGGAGGCGTGGCTGTTGGGCGACATGCCTGCGATCAAAGCAGCGTATCCGAGCGCCAGGGACAATGTGCTGAATCGCTACAAGAACGACTCGATTTGCGGCACGTGGGAGTTGCTGGCTGACGCGGTATACCGTGGTGGATCAAAAAAGCTCGAAGGTGAGGGATGGCAGGCGGTAGGCAGGGAAAAATCACGCTGGTCGAAGACCATCGCCCCACACATGGATGTCGAGAATAACGCCTCTCCCAGCTTCTGCTATTTTCGGGAGAAGGTCCGAGGGCTGGCGGGAGCGGTCGGCTGATGCGGGCTTGCTACGTGCTGTGAGATGGGAGAAACGATGCGGGCACTCCACTGGGACGGGCGACAGCTGCGACTTGAGGGGCGATACGCCGTTCCCTCTGTCCGTGACGGATTTGCGTTGGTCCGGGTGCGCTTGGCCGGCATTTGCTCGACCGACCTTCAGATCTTCAAAGGCTATATGGATTTTACCGGAGTGCCCGGCCACGAATTTGTCGGCGAGGTGGCAGAAGGGCCGGCCGGGCTGATGGGCAAACGGGTGGTGGGTGAGATCAATTTTGCCTGCGGGACGTGTGACACCTGCCGTGGCGGCCTGCCGCGCCACTGCCCGACCCGGCAGGTCATGGGCATTCTGAATGCCGACGGCAGCTTTGCCGAGTATCTGGCCGTGCCGGTTGCAAACCTGCATGTCGTGCCGGACACGGTTGCCGATGAAGAAGCGGTTTTCACCGAGCCCCTGGCCGCCGCGTTCGAGATATTGGAACAGGTTTCCGTGCCGGCAAACGCCGAGGTCGTTGTGTTCGGCGACGGAAAGCTGGGGTTGTTATGCGCCCAGGTGCTGCATCAGACTGGCGCGCGGGTGACGCTCGTTGGGAAACATGCCGACAAGCTCGGACTGCTCGACGGCCTCGGGCTGCGAACGAGCTTATTGGCCGATTGGAGAACGTCCGGGGCTGATATCGTTGTCGAAGCCACCGGCTCGGAGGGCGGGCTGGCCCTGGCCATGCAGACGGTTCGGCCACGTGGGACACTGGTGCTCAAGAGCACGCTGGCCGCCCACCACCGCCTGTCTCTGGCGCCGTTGGTGATCAACGAGGTGACGGTTGTCGGGTCCCGCTGCGGGCTGTTTGGCCCGGCTCTGGACGCGCTGGCGCAGAGACGGGTGCGTGTCTCGCCGCTGATTGATAAGGTCTATCCGTTGAGCGATGGGCTTGAGGCGGCGCATCATGCGGCACAGCCGGGCGTGCGCAAAGTCTTGCTGAGCAATGCGTAGCACCCGTTCCCCTTGTGAGGCCGTGCGGCTCGGTGCCATACTTGATGCTGTTCGCACGGCCGGATAAAGCGGCGGACAATCCAAGAACACAGAGAGGGCGGCGATGAATATCACACGATGGATCTTGGTGGTCGGCGCCGGAGTGCTGGTGCTGGTGTGGCTCGAAGTGAGAAAGCCGAGCAACGAGCCGCCACCGCTGGCCCACGAGTCGGCCTTCTTTGACGCGGCCGGCTCGGGGGATGTGGCCACCCTGGAGAGCATGCTCAACGGCGGGGTGGACGTAAACGTCAAAGACGCCAGCTTCGGCCATACAGCGCTGATTATCGCCTCGCGCCGGGGGCATCTGCCGGTGGTCGAACTGCTGCTGGCCAAAGGGGCGGATGTCAACGTCACGGATAATTACGGCAACACGGCCCTGCGCTGGGCACTGAAAACCAACCGGGGCGAGTCCCAGGCCATTATCCGGCGGCTCAGGCAGGCCGGAGCGGTGGAACCGGGCCAGACAGCCCATGTTGCGCAGGGTCTGGTTCGCCTGGTAGGGTCGATGGCCGATGTGTCCGCGCCTGGGCGCGGGCCAACAGTGAGATACACAGGAGGAGTATGATGAGCGCACCGGTTTACGTGTTGGGCGGCTATCAGACCGATTTCGCCCGCAACTGGATGAAAGAAGGCCAGACGATTGTCGAGATGATCACCGAGTCGGTCTCCGAAGGTTTCACCGCGACCGGGCTGGAGCCCCAGGAGGTGGATGTCGCCCATGTCGGGAATTTCGCCGCCGAACTGTACTGCAAGCAGGGCCACCTGGGCGCCTTTCTGGCCGAGATCGACCCCGCGCTGTCCGGCATTCCGACCTCGCGCCACGAAGCCGCCTGCGCCTCCGGGAGTGTGTCGATGCTGATGGCCTCGGCCGAGATTGAGGCTGGTCGCTACGATTTGGCTCTGGTCGTCGGGGTGGAGCAGATGAAGACGGTCGATCCCGCCACGGGCGGCGATTTTCTCGGCACCGCAGCCTGGTATGACCAGGAGGCCAAGGGCGTGGCGTTTGCCTTTCCCAAGCTGTTCGGGCAGCTGGGCGACGTGTATGAGGGGCGCTACGGTCTGAAAGAAGAACACCTGACCCGGATCGCCGAGATCAACTATGCCAACGCCCGCCGCAATCCACAGGCCCAGACCCGGGGCTGGTTTCCGGACGAGAGCCAGGATCTGTCTTCGGGCAAATACGTCAATCCGGTCGCCGGACGGCTGCGGGTGCGCGACTGCTCCCAGGTGACGGACGGGGCCAGCTCGATTTTCCTGGCCTCAGAAGCCTTCGCCAAAAAATATGCCGACCGCCACGGCCTGTCCGTAGACCGTATCCCGCGTCTGCTGGGCTGGGGCCATCATACCGCGCCGATCAAGTTTGACACCAAGATCGCCGAGAGCCGGGACAATCCATACGTCCTGCCCCACACCCGCCAGGCGATTGTCGATGCCTTTCAGCGGGCCGAGCTGCCGGATGCGTGGAGTGTCCAGGGCATCGAGACCCACGATTGCTTCACCACCTCAGAGTATATGGCGATCGACCACTTTGGCCTGACCCAGCCCGGAGAGTCGTGGAAGGCGGTTGAAGAGGGCGTGATCGAGTTCGGTGGCAAGCTGCCCGTCAACGCCAGCGGTGGACTGATTGGCTGCGGGCATCCGGTTGGCGCAACTGGCGTCCGTCAGGCGCTCGACGCCTACAAGCAGGTGTCGGAACAGGCCGGCGACTACCAGATTGACGGCGCCCAGAAGATTGCGACGCTGAACATCGGCGGCTCGGGCACGACCAGCGTGGCGCTGGTCATCGGCCGCTAGCCCGTCTCGCCTGTATTCCACTCCGTTCCATCCGGGCTGCATCGGAGTCCGGGTGGGCGGAGGTCTTTCCCTTTTCTACCCTCCGTTCGGATAGACGACCAGGCGCCGAAACGGGTCTTCGCCCTCGCTTTTGGAGCGCAGGCCGTAGCTTTTCACCAGCTCGTGCTGCAAGCGTCGCAGGCGGGGGATCTGGGGCGAGAGTTCGAGCGCCCGCTTGTGCTCCAGGACTTGCTCCACAACGGCTTCGGCCTCATTCAGGGCGGCCTGATCTTCGGGAAAGGCGGCGGCCAGCTGATCGCGCAGAAACTTGCCCATCTGGACCAGCGTATCGCTACGCAGGGTATACAGCGGCAGGCCGTGGCTGACGAGCAGACGGAGTTCCTTGGGTTGGCGTTTGAGCTGGCCTTTGACGGTGAGCACGACATCGGCCTGATTGGCCTGGGGAACGGTCCGCGCCGGGGCGTTCAGGTCACGGATGGCCTGTTCCAGGCGATGACGGTTCACTCCGTAGGGAAAGATACGCAGCGGTTTGCCCGGCGTAGCCTGGTAGGGTGCAGCGTCCAGAGCCGGATCGAGAGGCGCCGGCTCGGCCGGGCGAACCTCAATCTGGCCGTCGTCGAGCCGGGTGCGTCGCTCGACCGCAGGCGGGCGGCCGCGCAAAAAGCCGTCCACCGCAGCCGTCACCTCGGGATGAATCGCAAAATGCGAGCGGTCGTGAATTTCGATCAGCACGCCGAAGGTCGGCGGGGCTTTGCGTTCCAGCACCGTTTTCTGGGTTCCGCGCCGCCGGGCCTCCATATCGCCCAGGGTAACGGACTGTATGCCGCCGATGAGATCGGCCAGGGTCGGGTTCTGGATCAGATTCTCCAGCTCGCTGCCGTGGGCCGTGGCAATCAGCCGCACGCCCCGCTCGGCAATCGTACGGGCCGCGTTGGCTTCGGCCTCGGTCCCGATCTCATCGACCACAATGACCTCGGGCATATGGTTTTCGACCGCCTCAATCATGACCTGGTGTTGCAGATTGGGCGAGGGCACCTGCATGCGGCGCGCCCGGCCGATCCCGGAATGCGGGATATCCCCGTCGCCGGCAATCTCGTTTGAGGTATCGACCACAATGACCCGCTTGTCCGTCTCATCGGCCAGCACCCGGGCAGCCTCGCGCAGCAGAGTCGTTTTACCCACCCCGGGCGGGCCGAGCAGCAGGATGCTCTTTTTGTCTTCGGTGATCAGATCCTTGACAATCCGCACCGTGCCGAAGACCGCCCGGCCGACCCGACAGGTGAGACCGATGGCTTCTCCGGTCCGGTTGCGGATGGCCGAAATGCGGTGCAGGGTGCGCGGAATGCCGGCCCGGTTGTCGTGGGTGAACATGCCGACCCGGCTGACGGTAAAGGCGATGTCGTCGTGGCTGACCGGCGCGTTCGGCAGGAAGCGGGTCTTGTCGAGGTAGCGGGCCTCGGGCTGGCGTCCGAGGTCGAGGATGACTTCGAGCAGGTTCTCGAGGCCGGACTCGTCGATCAGGGCGTCACGGATTTCGGCCGGCAGGACATCGAGCAGGAGGTCGAGGTTTTCCACCACTGCCGAAGACATCGCCGATGGCTTCCCGCACTCGGCATCGGGCATCGACGAGGTGGGTGCTGCACCGTCGTGATGGGCGGCAGGTTCGGGGCGTGTCATGTCTGGGCGCGGCTCCTAGCACGAGACGGCCGAGGACGGACCGGGGGCGGGGTACATGGCTTCAATCTGCTCCTGGCGGGTTTCGAGGACGTGGCGGCGTCTGACCTTCATGGTTGGCGTCAGCTCTCCCCGGTCCTGGGAAAAGGGCTGGTCGAGGACGCGGAACTGGCGGATCCGGGCCGGTGTCGGCAGGGTTTTATTGACGGTGTTCACCCGGTCGCGGAACAGGCCCTGGACGGTCTGGTGGCCGAGAACGGTCCGCCAGTCGCCCGACACGCCGTTCTTGCGCGCCAGGGTCTCGACCAGGGCCTGGTTGGGAACGAGCAGGGCGGTGACAAACGGTCGTTTATCACCGATGAGACAGGCTTCTTCAATCAGCGGGTCCTGTTTGAGGGCGCCCTCGATCGGCTGGGGCGCGATATTCTCGCCCGAGTCGGTGATGATCAGATCCTTTTTGCGGTCGGTGATGGTGATGAAGCCGTCGCTGTCAATGGTCCCCACGTCACCCGTATGCAGCCACCCGTCGGCGTCAAGGACGGCCGCGGTGTCCTCGGGGCGCTGATAATAGCCGTCCATGATGTTCGGACCGCGGGCGCAGATCTCACCATCGGTGTCGATTTTGACCTCGACCTGCGGCAGGGCGACGCCGACCGTGCCAAGACGGGTCTGGCCCGGCCTGTTGCACGAGATGACCGGCCCGGCTTCGGTCAAGCCGTAGCCCTCATACACGGTGAGCCCGATGCCATAAAAGAAGCGGGCGATCTCGGCGTTGAGCGGTGCCCCGCCCGAGACCAGAAAGCGGATCCGTCCGCCCAGGGTGTGGCGCAGTTTCTGAAACACGAGACGGTCGATGAGCTGGAGTTGCAGCTGGTGCAAAGGCGGAATCGCCCGTTCCTCCACCCGTCTGGTGCCGACCGACCTGCCCAGGGCCAGCGCCCAGTCCAGCAGCTGGCGCTTGGCAAAGCCGGCGCTTTCCCGCTCGCCGAGGACGCGGCGATAGACCAGTTCCAGCACGCGCGGCACACAGCACAAGAGCGTCGGTCTGACCTCGGCCAAGTCCCTGAGCAGGCTGACCGTTCCGCCGCCGTAGGCGATGCTGCCGCCAACCGACAGCGGCGTGTAGAGCCCGGTCGTGCGCTCAAACCCGTGCGACAGGGGCAGGAAAGACAGCGATACATCGTCCGCGCCCAGCGGCAGGATCTGAGGCGCGTCGTGGACATTGCTCAGCATGTTGCGGTGGCTCAGCATGACGCCCTTGGGGAAACCGGTCGTGCCCGAGGTGTAGATGATCGTCGCCAGCCCAGGGTCGGCAACCGGCTGGCGTCGGTCGGACTGTTGCTCGCCAAGTGCCAGCAGTTCGGCAAAACGGCAGCCGGTGAGCGACCCGGAGTCGAGCGGCTGGTCCTCGGGGTCGAGGGCGATGATGTGCGACAGCTGGGGCAGGTCGGGGGCGATGCGTCGGATCTTGTCGAGCTGGCCGCGGCCGGACACGGCAATGAAGCTGGCGCCGGAGTCCTTGAGAATATAGGCCACGTCCTGGCCGGGACTGGACAGGTAGAGCGGCACATCGACGCCGCCCAGGTACAGGCAGGCCAGATCCATGATCGGCCATTCGGGCTGGTTCTCGGCCAGCAGAGCCAGACGATCTCCGGCCTTGAAGCCCAGGGCCGCCAGGCCGTGGGCAGCGGAAACGATCTGGTCGGCCAGCTGTTGCCACGAGAGGTCTTCCCACTGCTCGCGACGTTTACACTGGAAAACGCGGCGGGAAGGGTGGCGCTCGGCTCGGTCCAGGACCAGGGTGGCAAGAGAGGTGAGTGTCATGCTGCTTCCTATGCCATGGGGTGCTGGCTGGGACAATAGACCAAGCCGCGGGCAAAGACCAGCCAAGATCGCGGGGAAGAAAAGACAGGGAGGTGGGGAAGCGCCGACCCGCTTCCCCACCTCGGCTCAACAGGCCCGGACGACGGTTGCTCAGGCCACGACCTGCTTCAGAAAACCGCGCAGGTCGGCGTTAAAGTCGGCCGGTTTTTCGAGCTGATAAAAATGCCCCACGTCGTCCAGCACCTTGATCTGGGCATTGGGGATATGATCGGCCAGGAACTGATTGACCTCGACTGTGGTGGCCTGATCTTCCCTGCCGGCGTAGATCTGGGTCGGCTTGGTGATGGTCTCGAGCCGCTCCGAGATGTTCCAGTTAAAGACCCCGTTGGGATCGCTGGCCGAGGCAAAGAAGACGTGCTTGGGAAAATTGTCGTCGACCATGAACTTGGCCTTGACCAGATCGAGCACCTCGGGCCGTTCCCGCTTGGTCTTGGCCGCCACCGCGCCTTCCATCAGGCCGCTGAAGGAGCCGGTGAGGTCGTCCTGAAACGCCTGGCCGGCTTCGGGCGGCATGCCGGCCGACATGTTTGTGCCGCTGCTGACAATCACATTGGCCAAGACCCGGTCGGGAAAATCCAGGTTGAACTGCATGGCGATCATGCCCCCGATCGAGTTGCCGACCAGGACGGCTTTGTCGATCTTGAGTTGGTCAAGCACCGCCGCCACATCGGCCGCCATTTCGCCCATGGCATAGCCCTGCTCAGGCTTGTCCGAGCGGCCGTGGCCGCGGTGGTCAATGGTGACGCACTGATACTCCTGGGCAAAGGTATAGGTCTGGAAGTACCAGATGTTGCCGTTGGTCGAGAAGGGGTGCAGAAACACGAGCGGGGTTCCCTGACCGTGGCTCTCATAGTACACGTTCACGCCGTTACGCTGGATATGGGGCATACGCCAATCCTCCTTATGGGTGCAAAAAAGTGCCCCTCCTTTATCACACCGCCTGTGCCAAAGCCAAGCGGCCGCCGGACGTCTTGACACAGCCACGGCAGAGTGTGAGAAAAGGGCCTGCCAGCTTGACATTCTCATCCGCATTTTTCTCAGGAGGGACAGCATGGAGATCACCACCGAACGCGCAAATGTTACCGTCGATACCCAGACCATGGGCGCCTATCTGGCCCGGCCCAGCGCGCCGGGGACATATCCTGCGGTCCTGGTGTTCATGGAAATCTTCGGGGTCAACTCACACATCCGTGCGGTCACCGAGCGCATCGCGGCCGAGGGCTATGTCGCGCTGGCGCCGGATTTTTTCCACCGCACCGGACCCGGCGTGGAGTACGGCTATGACGAGACCGGCATAACCGAGGGCATCAAGCTGCTCAACCAGCTCCAGGCCGACGAAATGATTGCCGACGCCCGGGCCAGCCTCTCGTTTCTCAAGCGCCAGAACTATGTGCGGGGCGACCGGATCGGGGCAATCGGCTTTTGTGTCGGCGGCCATATGACCTATCTGACGGCGTGTGAGACGGATGTCAAAGCTGCGGCCAGCTTTTATGGCGGCGGGATTGCCGGACCGCAGGGCTTTGGCGGCGGGCCGTCGACCCTGAGCCGGACGGGCAAGATCGGTGGCAGGATTGTGTGTCTGTTTGGTGAAAAGGACGCCGCCATTCCGCTCGATCAGGTGGACGCCATCCGGGCCGAGTTGAACACGCACGACATCGCCCACGAGGTCGTGGTCTATCCGGGTGCCGAGCACGGCTTTTTCTGCGACCAGCGTGGCTCGTACAACACAGATGCGGCTGCGGACGCCTGGCAGCGGGTCACGACTCTGTTTGCGGCCGAGTTGGCCGGCTGAGACGGCCGCCATCAGCCCGATTGAGCGAGGAGCGTATGGGCGTACTGGATGGAAAAGTCGCAATTGTCACCGGCGCCGGGCGGCTGCGCGGCATTGGCCGGGCGGCCGCCGTGGCCCTGGCCGAGCTGGGCGCCGACCTGGTGGTGACCGGCACCGGGCGTGATCCGTCCCGCTACCCGGATGACGAGAAGGCGGTCGGCTGGCGCGATATTGACAGCGTGGCCGATCAGGTTCGCGAGCGGGGGCGGCGCTGCCTGCCGCTGGTCGCCAATATCGCCGACAGCGCCGATGTCCAACGGACGGTCGAAGAGACGCTCTCGGCCTTGGGTCGGATCGATATCCTGATCAATAATGCCGCCACCGCCCGGGGGCCGGACCGGGTGCCGCTGACCGAGCTGCCCGAGCAGCTGTGGCGCCAGGTGCTCGAAGTCAAGCTGACGGGCAGCTTCCTGATGAGTCAGGCCGTCATCCCGCATCTGATCAGCCAGGGCCAGGGCGGCAGTATCGTCAATATCTCGTCTATTGCGGGCAAGCGCGGCATGCCGAATACGGTCGCCTACTGCACCTCGAACGCCGGCATCCAGGGCTTCAGCCAAGCCCTGGCCATGGAGCTGGCCCCGCACCAGATCCGCGTCAACGCGGTGTGTCCGGGCGTGATCGATACCTCACGCATGGACGATCTGGGCCGTGAAGAACGCTGGGAAGCGACGATTCAGCAGCTGATTCCGCTCAGGCGGGCGGGTACCGACGAGGAAGTCGGCAGATTCATCGCCTATCTGTGTACTCCTGACGCGTCCTACATCACCGGCCAGTCGCTGAACATCGACGGCGGTGTGGTCATGTGGTGAGGCGCACGCTGAGCGTATCCCGCCGGGCGTCCACCTGACCGATGGTGACCCGCAGCCGGGTACCCAGCCCGGGGCGGGGTGACAGGTTCATCGGCACGACCAGCAGCGTGTCTTCCAGCTCGACAAAGGAGCGGCCGCGCCATTCCCGCACGACCTGGGCGTCGACCTGTTGGCCGGTCCGGGTTTCGAGGCAGCGCAGCAGCCAGTAGCGGGTGCTCTCCCGCTCGCAGCGCTTGGCGGCCGCGCTCGACTCCTGGGCTCCGGCGGCGACAAGCTGCAGGCGCTCCTCGTCAAACAGGGCGCTGCCGTGTGCGAGGTGGTGCTTGATCTGGCGGTGCATCTGCAGGTCGTGGTAACGCCGTAGCGGAGAGGTGACCTGGGTATAGCTGTCCAGCCCCAGAGCGCTGTGCGAGGCGGGCAGCGTCCCCCGCTGGGCGGGCTTCATCAGACGCCGGGCGGCATGGATATACACCTGCTGGCTGGGGCACTGGTCGGGGTTGGGAACCGCCTCATCGGGCGGCGGCTGGCCAATATACAGGGCCGGCAGGCCGTGGCGCTGGCAGTAGCGGGCGGCAATCTCGTTGGCCAGAATCATGCATTCGCCGACCAGACGCCGGGCCGGTGAATCGTTGGCCAAAACCGAGACCGTAATCTCGGGTGGGTCACCTGTCGGACTGTCGCTGACCCGGACCTTGACCTCGCTGCCCTCAATAATCACCGCCCCGTTTTCCACCCGTCGGGCACGGCGCAGCTCTGCCACGGTATTGAGCTGCTGGAGGGCGGCGCTATATGGATCGTCGCCCGCCGTCTCCAGCAGGGCGTCGGCCTCGGCATAGGTCAGCCGCCGGGCCACCCGAATCACGCTGCGGCAGATACGCTCGACGCACAGCTGGCCACGCTCGTCCAGGCTGGCGAAGAAACTCAGCACCGGCCGGTCCTGTCCGGCAACCAGGCTGGCGGTCTGCTGGCTGAGGGCGGCCGGCAGCATGGGCAGGGTCAGGCGGGGCAGATAGACCGTAGTGCCGCGCTGCAGGGCGGCCCGGTCAATTGGGCCGCCGGGCGGGATAAAAAAGCCGACGTCGGTGATATGCACCCCAATCAGGAGCCGGCCGTCTTCTTCGCTCAGGCTGAGGGCGTCGTCAATATCGCTGGTCTCGGCGTCGTCGATGGTAAAGCTCAGCAGGGATCGCAGGTCATGGTAGCCCGGCTGGTCGGGTGGAAAGGCCGGCACGGCCTCGGCCGCAGCAAGAACCTCGTCCGAAAACCGGGTCGGGATGTCGTAACGCAGCAGGCTCAGTTCTTCCTCGGCGTCCCAGATGCCGAGGGCGACCAGGAGCTGGAAGGCCACATCCCAGGGATGACCCTTGGCTCGAAAGCCGGTCTCGGCCAGGAGTTTGAGGGCCGGGGACTTTTTATCATAATTCTCGCCGTGCAGGGCCAGCCCTGTGAGCAGGGCGAGGAAGCGCTCGCTGCCGTCCGGCCGGGCCAGGCTTCCGGCCTGTGTCTGGGCGGCCTGCACCCAGGCCACAAACTCGGCTTGGGCGCGCACCCGCTGGTGTTCCATGGCCTGTTGATGCAGCAGCTCCTCCACGCTCTTGGCATCGCGCAGGACAAACTCGCCGAGCTGCTTTTCTTTGAAATACACGCCCTCATTCCACAGCGCGTCCAACACTCCGGCCATGGCCAGCCGGTCGTCGCCGGACACCACGAAGGCGGCCAGTTCCTGCCACGAAAACGTGGCCGTGTCCTCGTCCTGGAGCAGCTCCCACAACTCTCTGAGGTCGAGGCTTTGGGCCGAGCGCAGCACCTGTTGGCGCAGCTCCTGAAAGCGTTTTTTGAGTTCTGCCGGCGGCTGGCCGGGCGACACCGTCTGCGCACAGTCCAGGACGATGCGGTCCGGGACGAGGACGGACTTTTTGCCATCCTCACCCACAATTTCGACCTGGGTCTTGCCCTTGCTGGTCTTTGACGGGGGCGTGGTAATCGCTCCCAGGGCCAGGCGGCCGCGCTCACGGTAGACAATGACGGTTCCAATCTGCATAGTACGTAACGAATGACCGCGCTGAAGGGTTGTGTACACTATGCCCGCCGCTATGCTGCAAGTCAAAGTGATGGACAGTCTCCAGGAGGTCGACCCGGCCGAGTGGGACGATCTCGTCGGCGATGAGTCGCCCTTTCTTGAGTGGGGCTGGCTGTCGAGCATGGAAGAGTCGCGCTGTGTGGTGCCCAAGACCGGCTGGCAGCCCCAGCATCTGGTCGTCTACGAGGACCAGCGGCTGGTTGCCGCCTGCCCCCTGTATCTCAAGGGGCACAGCATGGGCGAGTTTGTCTTTGACCACGGCTGGGCCGACGCCGCCCACCGGGCGGGCATTGAGTACTATCCCAAGATGCTGGTCGCGGCGCCGTTTACCCCGGCCACGGGTATCCGTTTTCTGACCGCTGCGGGCAGCGACCGGCGGGCCCTCATCCAGCTGCTGGGCAAGACCCTGCAGGAGATCTGTCAGCAAAACGAATTCTCTTCGGTCCACGTCAATTTTTGTCTGCCGGATGAGGCCGAGGCCCTGGCCGAGATCGGCTACCTCAAGCGGATGGGCTTGCAGTACCAATGGCTGAACTATGCGTACGAAACTTTCGACGACTATCTGGCCCATTTCCGCAATAAGCGCCGGAATCAGATCAAACGCGAAATGCGCGAAATGGACCAGCTCGGGGTGACGATTGAGGCGCACACCGGCGAGGAGATCACGGACGAGCTGTTCCCCTATATGTACCGGCTGTACAAAGCTCATATCGATAAGCTGTATTGGGGCCGCCAATACCTGCGCTCGGAGTTTTTCGATCTGCTGGCCGAGCGGTTTCGCCAGAATCTGTGCTTCGTGGTGGCCCGCTACCAGGGCGAGGTCATTGCCGGCACAATCAACGTCCAGAAGAGCGGTGTGTTGTACGGCCGCTATTGGGGCTGTTTTCGCGAGCTGCGCCATCTGCACTTCAACGTCTGCTACTACGCGGCGATTGCCCACTGTATCCAGAACGGCATCGTGCGCTTCGAGCCCGGTGCGGGCGGTGACTTCAAGCGCCTGCGCGGCTTCGATCCCCAACCGACGATCAGCATGCACTTCATGGCCGAGCCGCGCTTTGCCGCAGCAGTGAACCGCTTTCTTGAGCGGGAGCGCGATCAGGTCGATCAAACGATCGACTGGCTGCAGCAGGACAGTGAACTCAAGCTGGGGACAGGAGAGGACAGGCTGCGGCCTCTGCAACAGAAAAAGTGGAGGGGGGAGGCGTGAGGGCGGTCTGGTCCCGCTCGCGCGTTGACAGCCGCCACCGCACGGCCTAGGATAACTCACATACCGGCCACACGGCCGTTGGGGGAGCTGAGGGATCGGCTGAGAGGATGAGTCCTGGACTCATCGACCCCTGGAACCTGCACTGGGTAATGCCAGCGAAGGGAATACGGTGCCACGTTTTTTCTTCCGTCACATCTGTCGTTGTCTCTACCGTGTCTGCCCTCCAGTTGTATTGGGGGCGCGCGGAAGTCGGACCGGTTTGTCCTGCTCAAAAAGGGGGTATCTCAATGAGTAATGCGCTGACACACACACGCACGCCGCAAAGCGTGCTGACAACACATCCCGTGCCCGGCTCACGCAAGGTCCATGTCGAAGGGGCGCAGGGGGTGCGGGTGCCTTTTCGTGAGATTGAGGCTGAAGGCGGGGCCAAGCTGCTCGTCTACGACCCCTCCGGGCCGTACACCGATCCGGAGGTCGGCATCGATGTGCGTCGTGGCATTGCGCCACAGCGGGCGGCCTGGATTCGCGCCCGGGCCGAGGGCCAAGAGCTGGCCGAGGGGTCTTCCGACTATGGTCGCCTGCGGGAGCGCGATCCACAACTGGCCGGCCTGCGTTTTCCGCACCGCCGTCGTCCCTGGCGGGCCCGGTCCGGCCACAACGTCACCCAGATGCACTACGCCCGCCAGGGCATTGTGACGCCCGAGATGGAGTATATCGCCATCCGCGAAAACCAGAGCCGCGAGCTGGCCCGGTCCGGCGCCCACAACGGCAGCGGCGTCGCCCAGCATCCCGGCCAAGCCTGGGGCGCGTCCATTCCGGCGATCATTACGCCTGAATACGTGCGCGATGAGGTGGCCAGAGGACGGGCCATCATTCCGGCCAATATCAATCATCCCGAGCTGGAGCCGATGATCATCGGTCGGAATTTCCTGGTCAAGATCAACGCCAATATCGGCAATTCGGCCGTAACCTCGTCCATTGAGGAAGAGGTTGAAAAGATGATCTGGGCCACGCGTTGGGGAGCCGATACGATCATGGATCTGTCAACCGGCGCCAATATTCATGAAACACGCGAGTGGATCTTGCGCAATGCGCCGGTTCCGGTCGGGACCGTGCCGATCTATCAGGCCCTGGAAAAGGTCGACGGGAAAGCCGAAGAGCTGAGCTGGGCAATCTATCGCGATACGCTGATTGAACAGGCCGAGCAGGGTGTGGATTATTTCACCATTCATGCCGGGGTGTTGCTGCGCTATGTGCCGCTGACCGCCACACGTCTGACCGGCATCGTCTCGCGAGGTGGCTCGATCATGGCCAAGTGGTGTCTGGCCCACCACCAGGAGAACTTCCTGTATACCCACTTTGCAGACATCTGTGAGATCATGAAAGCCTACGATGTCTCTTTCAGCCTGGGCGACGGCCTGCGTCCGGGCTCGATCGCCGACGCTAACGATGCGGCCCAGTTTGGCGAGCTGGAGACGCTCGGTGAATTGACCCGGCTGGCCTGGAAGCATGAGGTCCAGACCATGATCGAGGGGCCGGGTCATGTGCCCCTGCACCTGATCCAGGTCAATATGCAAAAACAGCTCGAGGTGTGTCACGAGGCGCCGTTCTACACCTTGGGACCGCTGACCACCGATATCGCTCCCGGCTACGACCATATCACCTCCGGCATCGGAGCGGCCATGATCGGCTGGTTCGGGTGTGCCATGCTGTGCTATGTCACGCCCAAAGAACATCTGGGTCTGCCCGATAAGGACGATGTCAAACAGGGCGTCATCGCCTATAAAATAGCCGCCCATGCGGCCGACCTGGCCAAAGGCCATCCCGGGGCGCAAGCCCGGGACAATGCCCTGTCTCGGGCACGGTTTGAATTCCGCTGGAAAGATCAGTTCAATCTGTCGCTCGATCCCGAAACCGCCCAGGAGTTTCACGATGAAACGCTGCCGGCAGAGGGCGCCAAGGTCGCCCATTTCTGCTCGATGTGCGGTCCCCACTTCTGTTCGATGAAGATCAGCCAAGAGGTGCGGGACTATGCGGCCGACAAGGGCCTCGACGAAGGGGACGCCCTGAAAACCGGGCTGGAGGAGAAAGCCCGGGAATTCAAGCGTGGCGGTGCCGAACTCTACCGCTAGGGGGCGGTCCCGGAATTGACACTGCCCAGGCTCGCTCGCTATGCTCCGTCACAGCTGTTGAAGAGAGGACGATGGGCATGGCAGAGCTACGCGCGATCTCCGGTGGGAAGGGCAAGGACAAGACATTCTGTCTGGTGTACGGCGTCGGCCTCTTCCCGGCCCAGCCGATCGACCGGCTCCAGGCCGGCCGGGTCGAGTTCGGCGCGGGCGGGCATGGCCGTGTCCCACTCCATCTGATAGAGGGCAGCCGCGCCCACATCCGCGCCCAGCTGTTAGCCAGCCTGGACGCGTTCTTCGATATCTATGCTGATGAGGCGGCGGAGGAGACAGCCTCCGCCACCGTCGCCAGACCGAAGAGGCCGCCTGCTGGTGAGTGAGGCCTGTTCGTGGAGGACGCATGCCCTATCCCCAAGCCCTGCAAGCCCTTATCCAGGACTACCCGCTGCTGACCCTGGTCGGTAACACCCCGCTCGTTCCGGTCAGTCTGTTTCGGTCCGAACTGCCCGAGGTCGAGATCCTGACCAAGTGTGAGTTCCTGAATCCCGGCGGCTCGGTCAAAGATCGGCCCGTCCTGGGTATGCTGACCCAGGCCATGGTGGATGGACGTTTGCCGCCCGAGCGGGTGATTCTGGATTCCTCGTCCGGTAACGCCGGTATTGCGTACGCCATGATCGGCTCGATCCTGGGCCGCAAGGTCGAACTCGTCGTGCCGGAGAACGCCAGCCAGGAGCGTAAGCAACGCATCCGCGCCCATGGGGCGAACCTGGTCCTGACCGACGCCGTCGCCGGCTATGACGAGGCCCTGCGCGAGGTGCGCCGTCGCTATGAAGCGCAGCCCGAGCACTATTTCTTTGCCGATCAGTACAGCAACGACAGCAACTGGCGGGCCCACTATGAGACGACCGCCGAAGAGATTTTGTCTCAGACCGACGGCCGCCTGGACTGGTTTGTGGCCGGCGTCGGCACCGGCGGCACGATCACCGGGGTGGCCCGTCGCCTCAAGGAGCACGACCCGGCCATCAAGATTGGCTGTGTGGCGCCCGAAGAGTTTCCCGGGGTGGAAGGGCTGAAACCCTTGGGCCCGGACTATATCATGCCGGAGATTTTCGATCCCGAGTTGGTCGACGCCTGGATACCGGTCCAGATCGAGCACGCCTATGAGATGTGTAACCGGGTCGCCGGTCTGGGGTTCTTTATCGGTCAGTCTTCGGGGGCGTATTTGTACGGCGCCTGGAAAACCGCTCAGCAGTTGGGGCGGGGGCGTATCGTGACCTTATTCCCGGATATTGGGGAGCGCTACAGCAGTACCAGTCTGTGGGAGGGCTAACCCGGTCGCCGGCTTATTTGGCGAAGCCCCGGCGCAGGGCTCTGACGGCCTTCATCATGCCTGTCGGCGAGGTGGCTTTTTCGGCGGCGACCAACTGGGCCAGGGCCTGCTGTTCGGCTCTGCTCAGGCCCTGCTGCTTTTGCTGGGCGGCGTCCCGGATGAAGCGTTGCCACATCGACATGGTCGGGATGGACGGTTTGGCTCTGCGTAGCAGACTGCGAACCTTTGGATTGGCCAGCAGATACAGCTCCTGGGCGTTGAGATTGAGCGCGGTCGAGAGCTTCTCGACGACTTTCTGGCTCGGGTGGCGCATGCCGCGTTCCAGATAGCCGATGTAGTTTGCCTTGACACCGACTTTCTTGGCGACCATTTCCTGGGTCAGTGAGAGTTCGCGCCGTCGGTCTTCGATCACGCGCCCGAAGCTTTTTTCTGCCATAGTCGAAGGCCCTCCTCCAGCCTGAGACAGTGTCGTCACTTCTAGCATACTTGCGCGCGTCGCGTAAAGCGTGACGGCGGCTGTATGACTCGCACAGTGAGAGGGACGCACCGGCCGACCAAATACTCACTGGATGTGTGGTCTGGGTGCACAAAAAGCCCGCCTGACGGCGGGCTCGGGCATGGTCGCACGGTGACTCGAACACCGGACCTCTTGCATGTGAGGCAAGCGCTCTAACCGGCTGAGCTATGCGACCGCATCGAAAATCTTCCTATCACGCTGGGGCAAAGACTGTAAACGGGGGCTGGGGGGAGGGATTACGATGAAGCCGAGGCTGCGGCCGGTTTGCTCGATTTGTCTGAGCTGCTCGACGAGGAAGCCGAGCTGTCTTTTTTCGTGGTCTTGGTCTCCTTGGTCTCTTTGGTGTCGCTCGAATCCGCCTTGGTCTTCCCGTTCTTGCCATAGTCGGTCGCGTACCAGCCGCTGCCCTTAAGGTGAAAGGCCGACTGCGAGATGAGCTTGGTGACCTTGCGGCCGCAGCTCGGACATTTCTTGAGGGGGTCTTCGGTGATGCGCTGGGTGACTTCAAATTCGCCGCATTTCTTGCAGGCGTATTCATAGATCGGCATGGCGTATGGTCCTCCGCTCGAATATCAAGCAGCTGTGAGCAACGCTAATCATCCCGCTTTTTGTTGTCAAGTCTGGCCAGCCGGGCCTGGAGCCGGTGGCCGATACGAGCCGGTGTCGGGGTCTGAAGGTGCACCCGTTTGGCCCGGCTTGTGACGCCCGAGCGGAGGCTGACCATGCCAGCCCGGCAGCCGGTTCCGCGGCGCGCGAGGCTGGACCTGCACCTCGACCACGAGTCCGGTGGGGCTGAGCTGCCAGGGCAGAGACACGCCGCGCCTCAGCCCAGACTGCGGGACAGGTCAAACAGGGTCTGGACCAGAAACGACTGGAGAAAAATGATGATGACAAACACCGCGATGGGCGTGAGATCGATCCCGCCATACACGGTGGGAAAGGGCAGGAACTGCCGGACCTTGTCCAGGACCGGGTCGGTGGCGGCGTGCAGAAACCGCACAATCGGATTATAGGGGTCCGGGCTGACCCACGACAGGATGGCCCGAATGATGATGATCCACATATACAGGGACAGCACCATGTTGAGCACGGATGCGACCGACGACAGTAGGTTGCCAACAACAAACATGGTTTCGCCTTCTCCTCTCCAGCGCGTGTCTAGGCTGCTTCAGGCTTTGCCCAACTCCCGCGAGCGACGGGTAGCAGCCTCAATCCCGGCCACCACGGTGTCGGTAAATTTGCCCTTGTGCAGACGGGCCAGCCCGGCCAGGGTCGTGCCGCCCGGAGAGGACACCATCTCGCGCAGCTGTTGCGGGCTGTAGCCCGATTCCTGAAGCATGGCGGCCGCCCCGGTCAGGGTTTGCAGGGCGAGCTGGGTGGCCAGCTTGGGCGTCAGACCGACCCGGCTGCCGCCGGCAATCAGCGCCTCGGCAAACAGATACACATAGGCTGGGCCGCTGCCGCTCAGGCCGGTCACGGCGTCCATCAGCGCCTCGTCCTTGACAGCGGTGGCCTCGCCCACCCCACGAAACAGGCTGAGGGCCAGCTTCTCATCCTTGGCCGTGGCTTTTTTTCCGCGAGTCACCACCGCCATGCCTTTTGCCAGCAGGGCCGGGGTATTGGGCATGACCCGAATGACCCGGGCGCGGTCTCCGAGGCCGCTTTCCAGGCGGGCCAGGGGAACCCCGGCGGCAATCGAGATGAACAGCTGCTTTCTGGTGACCACGGGCCGGATTTCGGCCAGGACCTGATCCAGAATCTGGGGTTTGACGGACAGCACCACGGTGTGGGCGGTTTGCACCAGCCGGGTGTTGTCCCGCATGCCCTCTACGCCATATTGACGTTTGACCTTGCGCAGCTGGGCCGGCAGGGCGTCGCTGACCGCCATGTCCTCGGCCGCGTAGAGTTTTGCCTCAAGCAGGCCCTTGATCAGCGCCCCGGCCATATTGCCCGCTCCGATAAATCCGATGTGTTTCATGCCTGCTGCCCCATTCTATGACCCACGCTGGCCAAATATCGCCCGGCCTATCCGCACCAGGGTCGCGCCTTCTTCAATGGCCGGCGCATAGTCGTTGGTCATGCCCATTGAGAGTTCACGCAGGCTGATATTGGCAGCCCGCATGGCCGCGTACTCGTGCCGCAAACGGGCCAGTCGGCGAAAATAGTGACGCGCGGGCTGACTCGGCGGCGGAATCGTCATCAAGCCCTCAACCCGCAGGTGCGGGAGGGTGTGTACCGTCTCCAGGAGGGGACCGAGGTCGTCTTCGGCCAGGCCCGTCTTGGTGACCTCGCCGCCCAGCCTGACCTCGACCAGGCTGCGCACGGTCAGGTCCTGTTTTTTCGCCTGACGGTCCAGTTCGCGGGCCAGGGCGATGCTGTCGAGCGAGTGGATGAGGCTGAACAGCGATACCGCAGTCTTGGCCTTGTTGCGCTGCAGGTGACCGATCAGATGCCACTCGCCCGTGGTTGCGACCGCCGCCCGCTTGGCCTGCGCCTCCTGAACGTAATTCTCGCCTATCGTTGTCGCGCCCGCAGCCAGTGCCGCCCGGACGGCCTGCGGTCCTTTGGTCTTGGCGGCGCAGACAATCGTAATGTCTTCCGGCCGGCGGCCACAGCGCAGCGCGGCCTGGGCGACCTGTTCAGACACCCGGGCATAGTTTGCCGCAATATCAATGTCCGCCACGTCCGTCATGAGGCTTTGCCCACGGGGTCGGCCGGGGGAGTCTGGACGCCCAGAGCCTGGAGGCAGGCCAGGACCTCATCCATGGGCAGACCAACCACATTTGTGTACGAACCCTGCATGTCAGCCACAAGCGCCCGTCCCCGGCCCTGAATCGCATACGCCCCGGCTTTATCCGCCGGTTCGCCGCTGGCCAGGTAGTCGCCGATCTGGACCTCGGACAGGGTTTTGAAGCGGACCGTGCTGGTCACCAGGCGCTCCACCCGGTGCCCGGCGCCCAGGACGACAAAGGCGGTCATCACCCGGTGTTGGCGTCCCGACATCAGGCCCAGCATCCGCCTGCCGTCGGCCTCGTCACGCGGCTTACCCAGGATCTGGCCGTCAATCTCGACAATGGTATCGGCGGCCAGAATCCAGGCTGCCGGCTCGCCACGGGCAACCGCCCGAGCCTTGTCCCTGGCCGTCCGCCGGACGTAGTCGCGCGGGGCTTCCCCTGGCCGGACCTCTTCTGCGGTCTGGCTGGGAATAACCCGAAACCGGAGCCCGGCATTGTGCAGCAGCTCACGCCGGCGCGGTGAGGCCGAGGCCAAAATGAGCGGGGCGTCAGGTGTGGGCATGCAGCTTCCCCGGATACGGCTTCTAGGATTTGAAATGCGGGATGACCTCGGCCCCGAACTGCCGGATGCACGCCAGCACCCGTTCCGGGCTGGGTCCCAGGGGCAGACGAAAACGCATGATGAGATAATCGGCCCCGACCACCTCGGTCCACATCTCAATCTGCTCAATACACTCCTGGGGCGAACCCATGACCAGGTATTTCCTCAGCTTGTCGATGGTGAAGTCCGCCTCCGACTGGAATTCGTCGTTTGGTGAGAGCAGGTTCCAGCGGTAGTAAAACAGCATCTCCTGGACCCACAGGGGACCAAACACGGCTTCGGCCTCCTGGCGGCTGGGCGCGACCCAACCGTCGCGCATGAGCACCACCTTGGGCTGACGCTGGTGGGCGGCGGCGCTCTGGCGGTACAGCTGGGCCTGTTCCCGGAGCTTGGCCAGCGGCTCCCAGAAAGGCAGGATGCCCCAGCCGTCGCCCAGCCGTCCGGCCCGCCTGATGGCTTCCGGATAGGCCGCCCCGATCCACAGCGGCGGCCCGCCCGGCTGGTAGGGTTTGGGGGTCAGCATGATGTTGTCGAACTGAAAGCGTTTGCCGTGGTAGGAGAACGGCTGGTGGCTCGTCCAGGCCTGGCGCAGGATGTCCAGGCTCTCCTCAAAGCGTGAGAAGCGCTGCTGATACGGGGCGTTGAACAGCCGAAAATAGTCCGGGTGATAGCCTAGGCCGACCCCCAGCACGACCCGCCCTTTGGACATCAGGTCGATCATGGCCACGTCCTCGGCCAGGTGCAGCGGGTTATAGTACGGCGGCTGGAGCACGAAGGTGCCCAGATCGACCCGCTCGGTGCGGGTGGCATAGCCGGCCAGCATGATCAGCGGGGGCGGGAACATGGTTTCCGTCCGGTGGTGACGCTCGGGCAGGAAGATGCCGTCAAAGCCCGCCCGTTCGGCCTCAATGCCCTCGCGTAGCAGCTGATCGCAGAAGGCGGCGGCCGCCTCGGGCGACGGCTCCGGCTGTTCGTAGGGGCCGCCGTGGGTGTCGGGCATGTAGCCGATTTTCATACCGCCTCCGGCCCGAACCTAGTACGACTTGGGCAAGCCCAGGACGTGCTCGCCAACGTAGTTGAGGACCATTTCCTGGGAGATCGGCGCGATGCGGAACAGCCGCGCCTCGCGCCAATAGCGCTCGACATCGTACTCCTTGATGTAGCCGTAGCCGCCGTGAGCCTGCATGGCGCGGTCGGCCGCCTCACACGCGGCCTCGGCCGCCATGTATTTGGCGATGTTGGACTCTTTGCCGCACGGCTGGCCGTGGTCGTACAGCCAGGCTGCCTTTTGGACCATCAGGTCGGCGGTCTCCAGCTTGGCGAAGGATTCGGCCAGGGGAAACTGAATGCCCTGGTTCATGCCGATCGGCCGGCCGAACACGACCCGTTCCTTGGCGTACTGGACGCTCTTCTGGATCGCCCGACGGCCCATGCCGACACACTCGGCGGCGACCAGAATCCGCTCCGGGTTGATGCCGTCCAGGATGTAGTAGAAGCCTCGGCCCTCTTCGCCGATCAGGTCTTGCCTGGCCACGCGCAGGTTGTCGATGAACAGCGTGTTGGTATCGACGGCTTTGCGGCCGCACTTGTGCAGCTCGTTGACCTCGACTGCCTGGGGGTCGATATCGGCAAAAAACAGGCTCATGCCCAGGGTTTTCTTGGCGGCTTCTTCGTAGGGCGTCGTCCGCGTCAGCAGCAGCATCTTTTTGGATTCACGCGCCTTGGTGATAAAGACCTTCTGGCCGTTGACCACGTAGTCGTCGCCGTCGCGTTTGGCAAAGGTCGAGATCTGGGTCGTGTTGGTGCCGGCGTCCGGTTCGGTGACGGCGAACGACACGTGCAACTCGCCGCTCAGGATGGGCGGCAGGTATTTCTGCCTGGCCTCCTCGGTGCCGTATTTGATGAGCGGTTCCAGACCGAAAATACCCAGGTGAATGGCCGAGCAGGCCTGCGTCCCGCCGCCGCACTCGGCGACCGTCTGCATGACGATGGCGGCCTCGGTGATGCCCAGACCGCTGCCCCCGTATTCGGGCGGAATCGTCACTCCGAGCCACCCGCCGTCGGCAATCGCCTGATAAAAGTCCCACGGAAACTCGCCCGTCTCGTCCCGCTCGCGCCAGTATTCGTCTGGAAAGCGGGAGCACAGGGCGCGGACCTGTTGTCGAATCTCTTCGTGTTCTTCACTGAGCTGGAAATCCATGACGCCTCCTCCGTCTACGCTTCCTTCCCGTCTGGCCTGGTATCAATAGAAAGCGTGATGACCGTGTCACATCAAATATCACGTTTCCTATCCGGCGCAATTCCTTGCGCGTCCAGACCGCCTGAGATACTGATACGGGAAAACGCAGGAGGCGATTATGGCAGGACGGCTGGACGGAAAAGTGGCCCTGGTGTCGGGCGCAGCGAGCGGTATCGGCGCGGCGCATGCGCGGATTTTTGCCGCCGAAGGGGCCAAGCTGGTGGCCGGCGACCTTCAGGAGGACAAGGGCCGGGCGGTGGTCGAAGCGGTCAACGCCAGCGGCGGCGAGGCGGTCTTCGTCCACCTGGATGTGACCCGGCAGGCGGACTGGGAACGCGCCGTCGGTGAAGCGGTGTCACGTTTTGGCAAGCTGACCACGCTGATCAACAACGCCGGCATCTACTGGCCGCGGGGCACGGAAGAGGAAACGCTCGAGGGCTGGAACACCATGATTTCGGTCAACCAGACCGGCGTGTGGCTGGGCATGAAGGCCGCGGTGCCGGCCATGCGCGAGGCGGGCGGTGGGGCGATTGTCAATATCTCCTCGCTGTACGGCCTGATCGGCAGCCCGGGCTCGATCACCTACCACGCCACCAAGGGCGCCGTGCGGCTGATGACCAAGTCGGCCGCCCTGGAGTACGTCAAAGCGGGCATCCGGGTCAACTCGATTCATCCGGGCCAGATCGATACGCCGATTCTCAGCGGTCTTACTCCAGAGCAGAACGAGCAGATCAAAGCCGCGACGCCCATGGGACGCCTGGGCAGGCCGGAGGAGATCGCCTACGGCTCGCTCTACCTGTGTTCGGATGAGGCAGCCTATACCACCGGCGCGGAACTGGTGATCGACGGCGGCTGGTTTGCCCAGTAGAGAGGACAGCGATGAACAGACAGAGCCAGATCCAACTCACCCCGGACGAACAGCGGGCCTACCTGGCCGAGGCCACAACCATGACCCTGTGTACCGTCGACAAAAACGGCTATCCCCACGCCGTTGCCATGTCCTACATGGTCAAAGACGGCTGTATCTACATGACCTCCTTCAGGAAGGCGCAAAAGGTGGTCAACGCCCGCCGCAACCCCAAGGTCGCGGTCATGATCGAGTCTGGAGACGCCTATGACCAGCTCAGGGGGCTGATGATCCGCGGCGACTGCGAGGTCATTGACGATCCCCAGGAGGTCTGGAACGTGATGCGCGAGATTCGTCAGTTTCGGGGTGGCGAAGCGCCCGACCCTCCAGAGGATGCGGTCCTCAAAGAGCGGGCCACAAAACGGGCGATTCTCAAGATCGTCCCGGTCAAAACTTCGAGCTGGGATCACACCAAGCTGCCCAAGGGGACGTACTGAGCGGCCTTGAGATTTCTATGGAAGCTGAACTTTTACAGTTGGCGCGGGAGGCAGTCGTAGCGTTGCAGACCGGCCCGCCCCCGAATTGGACGGAGGTCGCGGTCCTGCTCGTGAGCGCCGCTGTCGGTTTCGGGCAGATCGGCTTGATTGCCTGGGGCTTGCGGCAAATGGGCAGGGCCTCCGAGGAACGCAACCGGCAGCTCGACCAACAGGGCGAAGCGCTGAGGGATATCGGCCAAGCGTTGCGCGACCAGGGCCAGGCGTTGCGCGACCAGGGCCAGGTGCTGGCCGAACTGTTGCGGCGTACCGCCTAGCCTCGCATCCCCCGGCTAGAGCGTCTCTCTGAACCATCTTCGACCGATCTGCCTATCACGGCGCGCAGGCCCGAATCGCCTCCATGACCTTTGCCTTGCCGTCCGGCCCGCCCCCAACCGGAAAAATAACCGGCAGTTGAATACCCGACTCCCGATACGCCTCAAGCCGCTCCCGGCTGTCCGCCGCCGTCCCGGCAAGGCTCAGGGCCTGGACCATGTCGTCCGGGACGAGCCGCGTCGCGCCCTCCCGGTCGCCCTCAAGCCAAGCCTGGCGGATGGCGGCGGCCGCTTCGGAAAAACCGCTCTCGGCCATCAGCCGGTTGTAACGCGGGAAAAACCCGGCGTAGAAGGCAGCGGCCGGTCGGACCCGATCAATCGCTTCCCGTCGGTCCTCGGCCACACTGCACGGCAACAGCGATACGATATCGACCTCGGCCGGATCGCGCCCCGCCCGGCGGGCGCCGGCGGCCACGTGTTCGGCAGACTGACGGCCGGACTCCAGGGTGCTCCAGACCAGGATCGTGCCCTGTGCAATCTCGCCGCAGGTCTCCAGCATTTGCGGAAAAACGGCCGACAGATAGATTGGGATTTCGCGCCGCAGCGGCTCAAACCACAGGTCGAAATTGTCGATGCTGACTTCCTGGCCCTGATACGACACCTGTCCGTCGCGCAGCAGGGTGCGGATGATCTCCACGCTCTCGCGCATGCGCTGGACGGGTTTGCGATACACGACGCCGTGCTCCGGTTCGACCTGGACCTTGTGGCTGGAGCCGAGACCCAGGATCAGGCGTCCTCCGGACAGGTGATCGACGCTGGCCGCAGCCATGGCAATCGTCGGCACGCTGCGGACAAAAATGCTGCTGATGCTGGTGCCGAGCAGAATCCGCTCGGTCTGTACGGCACACGCCGACAGGATCGCAAACTGATCCCCGCCGTGCCCCTCGGCGACCCAGGCCGACTCATAGCCCAGCTCCTCGGCCAGCCTGACGCACTCAACAATCTCTGGCGGTGACATGCCGCCGGCAAACGCCACCCCGATACGAGCCATGGTCGCCTCCTTTCAGCATTCAGTATTGCTTAGATCACCCCGCCGCCGCTGATATTCAGGATCTGCCCGGTGGTATAGGCTGCGGCGTCCGAGCTGAAATACACGGTTGCGGCCGCGATCTCTTCGACCGTGCCGATCCGACCGGCCGGAATTTCCTGGGTAAAGACCGCCATCTGGGCCTCGCTGATACCGGCCAGGATGGGCGTGTCGATCAGCCCCGGCGTAATCGCGTTGACCGTAATGCCCGCGTCAATGACCTCACGCGCCAGGGCACGCACAAAGCCGTGCACCCCGGCTTTGGCCGCAGCCACGTGGGCGGTGTTGGCATAGCCGACATTGCCGACCAGACCCGTGATACAGACGATGCGTCCCCAGCCGCTGGCGCGCATATCGTCAATCACGGCCCGCGTGCAGTTGAAGACGCTTTTGAGGTCCACGGCCAGCATGTCGTCCCACTCAGTCTCAGTCATGTCGTGCAGCGGGCGGGTGGCAAACACCCCGGCGTTATTGACCAGAATGTCGATTGGACCGAGCGCGGCCCGGGCCTGCTCGACCATGGCCTGCACCTCGCCGAAGCTGGCCACATCGGCGCTGAGCCCCACGGCTGTGCCGCCGCTGGCCTCGGCCTCGCGCACGACCTGGGCAATGCGTTCCTGGTTGCGACCGGTGATAACGACATTGGCGCCCTGCTGGGCAAAGGCCAGGGCGATCCCCCGTCCAATGCCCGAACTCGACCCCGTCACCAGGGCTGTTTTTCCGCTCAGCTCCATACGCTGCCTCCTTTTTTGTCGCCTGGCTTGGCTATGCCCCACAAGCCGGGCGCGGTCAAGCAGGAGACCTACAGAGCCGTTGCCTTCGATCGTCTCACTTTTTCTTCAAGCTCTTCGAGGAATTTGTTCCATTTTTCTCCCATACCTGTTCTGAGCTTATCAAGCAGCCGTTGACGTTCCTCATGGTTTAGCCAGTCATTCGCATACCTGGAAATATCGACTTTGTAACCCTTTCCTTGACCCCAGCGCTTTTGACAATCCCCCCAGAGCTTGGAGTCTTCACGGAGTGGCTCCTCAAAGATGGCTTCGCTTATTAGCTCCGCTTGTTTTTGCAATCGGCCGGAGCTTTCGTCGATATAGTCTAGTAATTCGTCGACAAACGCTTGTGCCTGCTGCATGTCTTCACCCTGCTTCAAATTGTTCAGGAGTATGGTTAACTCCTTAAGTCCTGGTTCGCCCGCGGCTACAAATCCGGCTCTCACGCCATAGGCCAGCACATCGTAGAAGTTCAAGTTGTACCAACTGCCTCTCCGATTGACAGACGCCCGTACACTAGAAGCGTAAGTGCTTTTGTCGATGATCGACTCCTGAAGGGATTCGGGAACTTGCCCAAACGTGAGTTCCAAGGGTTGATTGGCCTGAATCCAGGTTCGAACCTTTTGCCCAATGTACTTGTAGCAGGCTGATTCTCGATACTCATCAAGATTTTTTTCCAGCCTTTCAATCTGGTCTACCATGCGTTTAATCTTCTTGACGTGCTCCGCACGCAGACAACGAAGTCCCTCTTCAATGATTTTGGAGAGGGCCGCTGGGGAATCCTCTCTTTGATTAAAGAACACGATTTGAAGACTCTCTAGCTGTAGTTCTTGTTCCTGAGCTAGGGCAGTCTCAACATCGGACTGTCTTACCTGTCGGCCATCATCGCTACTGTCTACCCTAGTGCCATCGAAATCGTTGACACTGGCAGCTTCTTCAGAACGATCCAATACTACCAAGCGTGCTTCGGTTGATAGGCGATCTCTTAAACCGCTCTTCACGGCGTGTCTCAGCACAGACCGTGACGTTTCATCAGGCGCGTCAAGGAAGCGCGAGCATATGATGCAGAGTGCTCTGGGGTCATCAAAGAGCCTGGTGATATCCGACCGTGGAGCAAACTGATCTACCCCTTTGGTGTCTATGACCGATATGTTGAGAGGCGTTTTCCCATCAAGGGTCGTCTGCGGCACGAGCACGTTTATTCGTTTGGGAACTGAAAATAACGGATTGCGGCCATGGTTGATTTTAGTAAATTCGTCTTTGAGCCAGGGTAAGGGATCCTTCTTGCTGGAACTATCGTGCCAAAGTTCTTGGTTAGTGCGGGCTCGTAAGTTCATGCGCTCAAGAATCTGTAGCTTAAAATCTTCCTTGTCTTCGCTTAAACGTGCGAGTTGAATTGCGTCATCAGTGACCTGTCGCGTCTTTTGGTCTCGCTTTTGAGTCAAGCCTGACATATTTCGGATGCAGCGAGTTAATTCGGTACTGAGAATGTTAGTGTCACTCGCCCCATCACCAGAATCCGCAACTACGCGAGACAAAGTGTATTCGCAAAAATCGTCAATCAGAACAACAACCTCATCATACTCAAGAGGCTCAACTATCAATCCCCACTCCGGTCCCTTCTTGATGACAACTTCGCAGAGCGTCGTTCGCCCGCCGCCGTAGTCGAGTACTGGATTGCTATTGAAAAGGAGGTTGGTCGCTGCGCAGATCGCGGTGGTCTTGCCTACCCCGATGCTTCCGATAAATCCAACGGTATGATCGAGACTGAGGAGGTATCCTGCTGCGTCACGGAGCGAATTTTTATAGAGGTCGATCTCGTCGCGAACGAGGTCCGTCTCTGGAACGCGTTCGATTAACTTCTCGATACGGTCAAGCCCGTTGATTGCCATTATGAGGGAATTCAAATCGGGGTGGTCTAGGGGGGGGGACGGCGACTCAAAGCCCAGGGAATCCCATTTAGACTCCAACTCCAAGTACTTGCGGATTGTATTCGCATAGGGAGAATCGACGACCTCAAGATACCGATGGGCCTCTTCAGCCGGAGGGATTGGAGAGCTTTCCATGCGCGATACAGCGCCCTGGGAAATACCGAGAGAATTCCCGACCTCGCGCTGAGATATTCGTTTCCGTTCCCGTTCCCTTGCAAGCAATTTTCCTAGATGCATTGTTGCTCCTCCTTAACGGCGATGAATCTTCTGCGTTCGCCTGCCGGTAGTGATGACCGCGCCGTCAGATGATTCTACAAAGTACGGAGGGTCAGGTTTCTCGAAGTCGCGTAGCACAGCCTTCAACGCCTCCAGAATTCGCCTCCGCTCTCGCCTGTTCGCTATCCAGACCTTCGCGCCACCCGGAGCTCTTTTGGATTGTCCGAAGCGCTTGATCAATGCAAGGGAGAGCAGTTGGCAGCCGCGCTCTCTGACCCGTAATCTCGCATGTCTGGTTAGCCGCATTGTGTACCTCCTCTCGGCTTACCGTCGAATATAACCGTCTATGTGCCACAAAAATCGTATTTAATCAAGCCGATTGCGCTTAATCTGCCAGTATTCATCTAATATTTTATCGGGCTTACCGTCGAATATAACCGTCTATGTGCCACAAAAATTGTATTTAATCAAGCCGATTGCGCTTAATCCTCCAGCATTTATGTGGATTGTGAGAGGAGGCAACGTTTATGACGGTGAAGCAGTATGGGCAGACTTCCGCGTGGGCGGCTTGTGATGTTGGCGACGGGTGAGGTACAAGGGATGGACAAAGGAGGTGTCCCATGAGTGCTGATGAGAGCAAAAAAATCGTGTTGGGTTTTATCGAGGATTTGTCGCACGGCAATCTTGACGGCGTGACCGCCGCCTTTGCCGATGACGCGACATGGTGGCTGCCCGGCTCACTGCCCGTTTCAGGCACCTACACCGGCAAGCAGGAGATCCTCGAAGGCTTCTTCGGGCAGGCGCTGCCCTACTTTGAACCGAACAGCGTGTCGATCCAGGTCCAGAGCGCCATCGCCGAAGACAACGCCGTGGCGGTGGAGTGGATCGCCCGGGGCAAAACCGCCAAGGGCAAAGCCTACGAGAACTACTACCACGTGCGCTTCGATGTGAAGGACAAGAAGATCCAGGCGGTTCGGGAATACGTGGATACCCTGTACGCCAAAGACGTGTTGTTCAACTGAAGGCCGTCTCGGGCAGCATGCCATCATTCCCCGCGTTCGTAGGCCAGGCGGAGCACGAGTTCGCCGCGTGGTCCAAGCACCACCCGGCGGCTCAGCTCTCCCAGGCGTTCGTGCCACACCCGGAGCGTGTAGGTGCTGGCCGGCACCTGCTCCAGGCTGAAGCGCCCCTCGGCATCGCTGGTCGTGGCGTAGGGATGGTCCGTCACAATGAGATAGGCCCGCATCCAGGTGTGCAGGACGTTGCAGTCAATGCTGATGCGTCCGGTGTCGCGCAGGGTGTGACGCACCCGACGCCAGTGGGGCAGGCCCAGATTAAATAGAGTTTCGTAAGACGGCAGGTGGGCGTGGGCGTCGTGCAGAATGGGGTCGCTGTTGCGCAACTCCAGCGTCTGGCCGACCACCAGGGTCTGGACCCGAGGCACGAAGGCACAGGCTTTGTTGTCCAGGACGGCCAGGTCGTGCTTGACCGCCTTGCCGGCCGTGATGCCCTCGACAATGATCGCCGCATTTTTGACGCCCCGGTTGGGGCTGACGATCAGGCTGCGGTCGGCCACCTCCGCGCCGCACACCGCCCGGTTCTTGTGGACCGGCAGGACGCCCGGCGCGGGGATGGGACCGTTGAGGACAATCCGACCCCGGATGGTCCCGCCGTCGAGAACCGGAATTTCCTGGTAGCCGAGGCCGAGCGCGGGACAGCTCAGGCTGAGCACAGCCCACACCAGGCCGGGCAGCCAACGCGGCATGGCGACGCCCGCCTCAGCGTGCGTGGATGTGGCCCATCCGGCCGGCCGCAATGCCGCCGTCGACCGTGACCGCCGCTCCGGTCATGAACGAGGCGTCCGAAGAACACAGAAACAGGCTCACCCGCGCGATCTCCTGCGGGTCGGCAATACGGCCCAGGGCGTGCTGTCTGGCTACCCGGTCGACCTGGGCCGCGTTGTTGACATCAATGACCTCGCCCAGCATCGGCGTCAGGACCCCACCCGGGCAGATGCAGTTGATGCGGATATGCTCCGGGCCGTGATCCAGGGCCAGCGATTTGGTGAAATGAATCACTCCGGCCTTGGCCGCGCAGTAGGCAAAGTGCTGAGGCATGCCGATCAGGCCGGCGACCGAGGCGATATTGACGATGCTGCCGCCGCCGCTCTCGCGCATGGCCGGAATGGCCGCCTTGCAGCACAGGAACACGCCCTTGAGGTTGGTGTTGACGATGCGGTCCCAGTCCTCCTCGCTGGTGTCGTCAATGCCTTTGAACAGCGTCATCCCGGCGTTGTTGATCAGGATGTCCAGCCGTCCGTAGTTGCTGACCGCAGCGTCAACCATGCTCTGGGCGTCGCTGGCCCGCGTCACGTCCGCCCTGAGCGCGGTGGCCTGGCCGCCTTCGTTGCGGTTGATCAGCTGCGCCGTCTCCTCCGCGCCGTCGGCGTTGACATCCGCCACCACGACCTTGGCCCCCTCCTGGGCAAACAGCAGCGAGCTGGCGCGCCCCTGTCCAGAACCGCCGCCCGTCACAATAGCGACCTGACCGGAAAGTTTCATGGCCTGTCCCTCCTTTGGAAAACTCGCTATGTACACTCCGAGAAGAACGCCTGGAACTGAGAGGTGCATACGATGAAATTCGGCTTCATGCAAGATTTCCGCAATCCCCAGCCGTGGGCGCGGCCCTACCCGGAGCTGTACCGGGCCGTGCTGGACCAGACGCTACGGGCCGAGCAGCTGGGCTATGACCACGTGTGGCTGACCGAACACCACTTTACCGACGACGGCTACAACCCCTCGCTGCTGCCGACCGCAGCGGCAATCGCCAGCTGCACCAGCACGATTCGCATCGGCACGTTTATTCTGCTGCTGCCGTTTCAGCATCCGATTCGGGTGGCCGAAGACGCGACCTGCGTGGACATCTGGTCAAACGGCCGCTTCGACCTCGGCGTCGGCCAGGGCTACTCGTATATGGAGTTTGACGCCCTGTGCATGCCGCGCAAGGAGCGCTCGGCCCGTTTGCGCGAGGGCGTCGAGCTGCTCCAAAAGGTCTGGACCGAGGACCGGGTCAGTTTCGACGGCCGTTTCACCCAGGTCAAAGACCTGCGCCTCAGCCCCAAGCCGGTCCAGCAGCCCATGCCGCTATGGATTGGCGCGCGGGCAGAAAAGGCGACCCGCAGCGCGGCCCGACTCGGCTGCCACCTGATGGCCACCATCGGTCCCGACCCGGCGCCGTGGTATATCGACGAACTCAAGCAGTGCGGGCGCAACCCGGACGATTTTCATATCGCCCAGCTCCGCCTCGTCTACCTGGCCGAGACCGAAGACCGGGCCTGGGCGGACTGCCAGGATCACCTGTTCAGCATGATGGAGTTCTACGGCCACATCCTGGCCGAGGCCAACGACGCGCCCGGCGACAAGGACGTGTGGACCTTCACCAAGCCGAGCGAGCTGCGCGACTCGGCCTTTGGCCGGGCGGTCATGATCGGCACCCCCGACCAGGTCGCCCAGAAAATGGAGCGCTTCACCCACGAGTTTCAGTGCACCCACTTCATCATGAGCACGCAGCTGGCCGGCATGGACCCCAGGAAATCGACCCGCTCGCTGGAGCTGTTCGCCAAGGAAATCATGCCGAGCTTTCAGACCTGATTTGCGGCACCGAGTGTGAGACTTGCTCGGCCGGCGTCGCGGTCGGCTCACCCGGCATCTGCGGCGAAGGGGCGCAGCAGGTTGTGAAACGGCTGCGTGTCCTTCCAGCGGTAGGTGTCGAAATCGCGCTGAGCCGTGGAAAGAATACGGCCGTCTCCGAGTTCGGTCGCCGCTACCACAAGCGAGGCGTCGGCCAGAGCCATCGGCAGATTCGCGGAGCGCTCCATCAACTCGCGGATTCGGTAGCCTTTGGCGAGGCGCACCGAGTATATCGGTTGGGAGGGATGGACTTGCTTGAAACGGAGGCTCTGGTTCCAGGGGTCGGCTTCAAATCGCTGATACGCGGCCTTCGCCTGTCGTTGGATTGCGTCCGGCAGGGTCTTCAACTGTTGGCGAAACTGTCTGGTGGTCCGGGACCTCACAAAGTATCCGGGTCAAGTGCTTCGGTCAGTCCTTCGTGATCTTCTTGCTCGGCCTCTGCTGCAAGTTGTTCGAGCGTGTCCTGCGAACGCGCGAATGCCGCCTGCCAACGCCGCTCATCTGCTATTTCTTCCAGGATAATCGCAGCAATCGCGTCTTGTTGATCTACGGGAAGGCGTCTGGCCTGCTCCACTGCCTTGTCAAACATTTCGCTCATGGTCAGGATTCTCTCCCATCGGGTTATGCCGGGCTAGAGCCTTCTGCGAATAGCTTGAATCAGCCGCGTCTTTGTCGCACACTGGGGGGGGCGTGCCGGCGGAGCGCGACGGAAGGAGGGAAGAAATGGCCCGAGCGTATGCGCAAGATTTGCGGGATCGCGTGATTGACGCGGTGGAAAGTGAGGGACTGAGCCGGCGGGCGGCAGCGCGGCGGTTTGGGGTCAGTGCGGCGGCAGCGATCAAGTGGCTCCAGCGGTTCCACCGGACCGGGGAGCGGAGGAGTGTGGGCACCGGGGGGCATCGGCCTTCGAAGGTGGAGCCCCACCGCGCCTGGGTGCTGGCGGTGCTGGCGGCGCAGCCCGATATCACGCTGGCCGCATTGGCGGCCCGGCTGTGGAGGGAACGCGGCGTGCGGGTAGACACCAGTATGCTGTCCCGCTTCTTCACAGGGGCCGGGATCAGCTTTAAAAAAAAGCCTGGTGGCCGCCGAGCAGGAGCGGCCGGACATCGTGCGCCGCCGCCGACAGTGGCAGCGCACGCAAGGCCAACTTGACCCGCGGCACCTCGTGTTCCTGGATGAGACCTGGGCGAAGACGAATATGACCCGCAGCCATGGCCGCTGCCGCCGGGGCCAGCGGTTGCGGGCGACCCGCCCCCACGGGCACTGGCAGACGCTGACCTGCGTGGCGACGCTGCGCCACGACCGTGTGGCCGCTCCGTGTGTCTTCGATGGCCCGCTGAATGGCGCCTGCTTCCTGGCCTATGTCGAACAATGCCTGCTGCCGACGCTCACCCCGGGTGATATCGTCATTATGGACAATCTGAGCAGCCACAAGAGTCCGGCCGTGCGGGCGGCCCTTGAGCGGGTGGGGGCCACACTCCGTTTCCTGCCCCCCTACTCCCCCGATCTCAACCCCATTGAACAGGTCTTCGCCAAGCTCAAAGCTTTGCTCCGTCACGCGGCCGAACGGACCGTGGAAGCGACATGGCGGCGGCTCGGGACCCTGCTTGACCGCTTCGGCCCTGAGGAATGCCGCCACTACTTCGCCCATGCTGGGTATGCGTCTACCTAAAAGCAGAAGGCTCTAGGTGTCTCGGCCAACGACACTCGTAAGATGAATCTGATAGGCGAAAAAAGCAAGCTCATACGCTCAGATCTCCCGACAGTCCGCCGCAGGGCGTTCTCTCCGTCCGCTTCAAGCTTCCAGGAACCTCCTGCCCACTGGAAAAATATGGTCTACCGGCTAAGCTCTGAGTCAGGCTCACGGGCCTTGTGCCTATGGCTATCGGGATATAAGGAGGGATTCATGCGGTTTGAGAATAAATGTGTCCTGGTGACGGGGGCCGGCAGCGGTATCGGCCGGGCGACCTGCCTGGCCTTTGGCAAGGAAGGCGCGGCCCTGGCTGCGGCCGACCTTGATCTCGAAGCGGCTCGGGCCAGCGTGGAAACCCTCGCCAACACGGGCACAGAGGCGGTCGCCGTGCAGCTCGATGTGACCCAGCCCGCCTCGGTCACAGCCGCGGTCGATCACGCGGTGGGCGAGCTGGGCGGGCTTGATATCCTGGTCAACAGCGCCGGGGTGCGCGAAATCGTGGCTTTTCTGGAGCTGGATTTTGCCGAATGGCAGCGGGTGATCGCCACCAATCTGAGCGGCACGTTTTTGTGCAGCCAGACCGTTGCCCGCCGCATGATTGCCCAGGGCCGGGGCGGCAAGATTGTCAACCTGGCCTCGGTCGCCGGTCTGGTCGGGGTGCCGAACCGGGCCGCCTATGTGTCCTCCAAGCACGCCGTCGTCGGGCTGACCAAGGAGATGGCCATGGAGCTGGCCGAGCACGACATCCAGGTCAATGCGGTTGCGCCCGGGGTGGTCGAGACGGGCATGACGGCCGGTTATTTTGACGACCCGAGTGTGGTCGCCTCGCTGCGCCGACTCCACCCGGCCGGACGCTGGGCGCAGCCCGAGGAAATTGCCAACCTGATTCTCTTTCTGGCCTCGGCCGAGGCGCATTTCATCACCGGCGCGACCTATCCGATTGACGGCGGGTTCATGGCCGGCAAGAGTTTCTGAAAGAGTTTCTGATCTGTGGGAGAAGACGCATGGCAGGCCAACAACAGATTCTCGAAGGTATCCGGGTGCTCGATTTTACCCAGTGGCTGGCCGGCCCGCAGGCCACCCGGCTGATGGTCGATCTGGGCGCCGAGGTCATCAAGGTCGAGCTGCCGCCCAGGGGCGAGCACAGCCGCCATATCCGCATCGTGCCCAAGGACGGCAAGGACGGCGCCACGCCGAGCTACTTCATCATGCATAACCGGGGCAAAAAGAGCCTGGGGGTGGATGTGAAGACGCCCCAGGGCCAGACCCTGATCAAACAGCTGGTCAAACGCGCTGATGTGGTGTTCGAGAACTTCACGCCCGGCATCATGGCCAGCTATGGCCTGAGCTATGACGAACTGTCGGCGATCAACCCGGCCCTCATCATGTGCTCGGTCTCGACCTACGGCCAGACCGGTCCGTACTCGCGACGGATCGGCAACGACCTGGTCGCCCTGGGGGTTGGCGGCTTCCTGCATATGATCGGCGAACCCGACGACTATCCGGCCTATCCGGGCTCGGCGGTCGGCGATCACATGGCCGCGCTGAACGCCTTTGGCGCGATCAGCGCCGCGCTGTTCCACCGTGAGCGGACCGGCGAGGGACAGTACATTGATCTGGCGCTGGTCGATTGCACCTATAACGCCCACGACTGGGCTCTGGCCGCCTACAGTATCACCGACGGCCAGGTTGACCCGCAGCGGGGCGGCAACCAGCGCAGCGGCGCCTTTCCCTACGGGTCGTTCAAGTCCAAGGACGGCTATGTTGCGATTGGTCTGATTACCGAGGACCACTGGGTGACGCTGGTTAAGCGCATGGGCCGCGAGGAGCTGCTGGCCTCGCCCGAGTTCAAGACCAACCGCTGGCGCATTCAGAACGCCGACGCGCTCAGGGTCATGATCGAGGAGTGGTTGCAGTCGCTGCCGAGCGACGAGGAGGCCATCCGCATCATGGCCGACGAGCTGCGGCTGCCGGTCGCGCCGATTCTGTCGATCGGCCAGTTTGCCGAGAACCCGCACCTGAGATCGCGCATGATCGAAAAGACGCCCAACTCCGATTACGGCGAGTTGCTGCTGCTCAAGTCGCCGCATAAGTTCTCCAAGACCCCGCCGCGCATTCCGGGTCCGGCGTCCCGGCTGGGCCAGCATAACGCCGAGCTGTTGCGCGAGCTGGGCGGCTATTCGGACGAGCAGATCCGCGACTTGCAGGAACAGGGCGTCCTGGTTGAGGATACCCGCAACTCGTCGTGAGGAGGTTAGTGATGCAGCTCCAGAATCAGATTGCCCTGGTGACCGGGGCGGGCCAGGGAATCGGTCGGGCGATTGCCCTGCGTTTCGCCGCCGAGGGGGCGGATATTGCCATAGCCGACCTGAATATGGAGACCGCCCAGGCCACGGCCGAGGACATCCGTCAGCGCGGACGCCGGGCCTTTGTCCACCACACCGACGTGAGTGACTACGACCAGGTCCAGGCGCTCGTTGCGGCCACGGTCGAAGCCCTGGGCAAGATCGACATTCTGGTCAACAACGCCGGCATCGGCAAAGGCCAGCGTTTCCTGGAAGTCAGCAAGGAAAACTGGCAGCGCCACATCAATATCCACCTGTCCGGTTCGTTCTACTGCGCCCAGGCTGCGGCCCGGGAAATGGCCAAGCAGGAGTACGGTCGGATTGTCAATATCGCGTCCGTGGCCGGCCTGATGGGACCCATCAACCTGGCGCCCTACGGCGCGGCCAAGGCCGGCATCATCGGCCTGACCCGCTCGGCCGCGCTCGACCTGGCCGACTCCGGCATCACCGTCAACGCCATCGCGCCCGGCCCGATTGAAACCGAGCTGCTGAAGACCTGGCCGCCGCAGGCCCTGCGCGAGCGCGCCCAGCACATGCCCATCGCCCGTCTCGGTCAGGTTGAAGAAATTGCCCATGCGGCCCTGTTTCTGGCCTCGCCCGACTCCAGCTTCATCACCGGCACAGTTCTGGTGGTTGACGGTGGTGGGGTGGCGGCCGGCGCGTATATGGTCGAGAAATACCGCCAGCGCAAACAGCAGGGATGAAAACGTCTCAACTGAAAGTCGTGGGTCGAATCCTGCTTCCGCAAAATGAGTGGTCCTTTGAAAAATTGATTCTAGAGCATTTTCAGGGAATCCCGATGCGTCTGAGAGGCTTCCCAAGCGGTCGGCGTCCTGCTTCCGGCTTCCATGCCCAGCCCGAGGAGTGGCCTCACGGCCTTGCCCACACAGCCATGACTCAACATAGCGTGAAAATGCTCTAATGATTTCAACTACTTAGATGGTCGCAGTGTCTGTCACAAGGTATCCAGGAGCATTTTCATTTCCTGGAGGATGAGCGGTAGAGAAGGCTCTGAACAGCCTGAGTTCGATCTAATCAGAGGACGAGAGCGGTGGCGGGCGTGTTCAATCGGGGAGCGGCGCTTGAGTTGGTCGATGACCGTCCCCAGGTCGGCCGCAAAGCTTGTCCGTTACTACTGCGCAACAAACCTCCCATCATCGATCTGAAGCGCTTGGCCCAATGTGACAAGCGTTTTCAACAGCTCGCCCACCCGTGCTGCTTTCGCCCGAGAGAAAGACAGGGCGACATCTTCAGGGGTAGCGGGCGAGGCCAAGCGTATGAGAGCAGATCGAACGGCTTGTGCCTGCTCCGGGAGGCTTTTGGGCCATTTGGCTTTTGTGGTCTTTTTCTCTTTTGTGGCGACGGAAGCATTCTCTTCGAAGGCTGTTTGGGTTCGGCCTGTTCCCGCTGGATTCTGGAATTCTGGACGGAGCCAGCGGATTAGCCCCCGGCGTTCTTCTGCTGCACGCTCGGCGTTGAGTGCAACAAGGCGTTCAAGAATCTCCTCATCGGTAAGAGACATGGGCCAGCCGTAGGCATCGAAGACGGCAGCATCTAAGTCATCATGGATCTGTTGCAGGACAGAGACGAGACCTTGCTCGTGGGTCGTTTGTTCTTTCTTCGTCAGAGGCTCGCTAGACCGCAGTTTCTCAAGGACGTTGTACATATCCGTCATGGTAAGGGAGGGGCGCTGTTCTTGTTGGCGTTTGCGGTGTGTATCCAATGATTCAGCAAGTTCTCGTATACGAGTAATGAGGGGACTCGTGGGACCAGGAAAAGGAAAAGGAAGAAAACAAGTCGAGTTAGTCCATGTGGGGTCGTTGCCGACACCGAGGTTTCCTCCCGCGTTGAGCGCCCAGACTTTATGTATACGAGAAGAGAGGACGCCAAGCAGATATGCATCGTTGGAAGCGACCACGTAGAGCTTATGGTCAGGGCATCCCTCTCCGGGCAGAAAAACGAAAGGTTTGAACTTTGATGTTTCAACAGTAGAAATAAAGCGCTGTAGACCTCGCACCGCGCGGCGCAGCTTTGGTGCGTTCTCGCCAAACAACCACCAGTTGCGCCGTCTAGTCTCTCGGCGATTTTGATCGCGCTTAGGTTTCACTCGCATGAGAATATGCTGATAGAGGGTTGGGTAACGCTGAGCAACCTCCTTTTCGGTTAAACCAAAGAAGTCAATTATATACTTCTTCTTAAACTTACCTACGATATCTCTTCCAATAATAAATGGGCGTACAACTTCAGGAAGATTCTCTGCATCTAGGCCATACTTCTGCAGCTCAGGAGGGGACAGGCGGAACCCTTTGCCAAGCGGAATGACCCCTTGTAGAGACATATCGGCATTAGCTTTAAGAGGGACGGCCGAAGTTACGTCGATTCCCACACTCAGATTCTCATGGATTTTTCCTTCCTTGATAACAAGCCTAACCGCTATCTCTTCGGATTCAGTAGCTTGTTCAGAGACCACTTGAGCCAAAGTGCCCTTCCGTGCGCCTGATTCTGCTACAGTCATGGCGATTCTTACATCTGCCCCATCTGAAGAGTCAACCCACGGATGGTCAGGGATAGCATAGGTGAGAGAGATTGGATTTTTTGCTCTTAGGTGAGTCTGCAAGGTTCTGCGGTTGAACGTTTGAGAAATGCTGTTCGTAGTAACAAAACCGAAACGGCGAATTTCTCCCTGCCGAAGCATCTGCGCAGCCTTGTTCCACCAGTACATTACGAGGTCACTTGTAGCAGAAACTTCACTGTAAGCATCCCTCAAAGCTTCGACATACCCATCTCCGAGAGCCAGGCGCATTCGCTTATTTCCAATAAACGGAGGGTTCCCAACAATATATTCTGCTTTTGGCCAGGCAAATTCTCTGGGATTGATGTAGCGCAGAACAGGCTCTTGCGCCGTCTCATCGGGAATGTCTTCTCCAGTCACAGGATCTTTTTTTGTCGTCCTACCATCCCACCGTGTAACCGGCTTTCCGTGGTCGTCCAACACTGGCTCTGTATCGTCCCATTCCAAGATGGCATCACGGCACTCAATATTTCGAAAGTTCCCGATGACCGGTTCAGGGGGCATGACTGATCCACGCGTCCGAAAGTGCCATTGCAGATAACCAATCCACAGAACCAGCTCAGCGATGTTGGCCGCCCGAGCATCGGCCTCTAAGCCGAGTAACTGTTGAGGAGAAACAGTGACACTGGACATGTCCAGGAGAATTTGGCGCTCCCCCAAGCTGTCCCGCATATTCAGCACTTCGCCTTCCAGGCGCTTCAGATGTTCCAGTGTGACATACAGAAAATCTCCCGATCCGCAGGCTGGATCAAGCACCCGGACTGCACATAGCCGTTTATGAAACTGTTCAACCTCCTGGATCGCTTCTGACTCTTTCCCTTGGCGTGCCAGAGTGAGAGCTGCCGTTTGAGCGGCTGACCACTCTTCCCGCAGCGGCTCGACTATCGTGGGGACGACTAAGCGCTCCACATACGCACGCGGCGTGTAATGTGCCCCAAGTTTTCTGCGCTCTATTGGATCAAGAGCCCGTTCCAGTAAGGTCCCAAAGATGGCAGGCTCGACATCGCGCCAATCGGCTTTCCCCGCTTCGATTAGCAATTCGAGTTGATCCTCAGTCAGGGGGAGGACTGTCGCATCCTCAAAAAGACCCCCATTGAACCGGAGGACCGCCTCTTCTTCAATGACAATGGAAGCCCCTCCCGTCCGCATCGTCTCCCACAAAGACTCCACACTCCGAACAAAAAGCTCAGGCTTCCCCCTCATCCGTTGCAAGAGGTCCGTGAAACTGTTTGGGGGCAGGAGCCGCACATCCTCCGCGAACATCGTGAACAGACAACGCATGAGGAAGGTTGAAACCAACCCGGGAGCGTGTCCAGAAGTTTCGAGCGAAACGGCTAAACGTGCCAAACGCTCAGCAATATCACGAGTCACACGAGCGCTACGGCTGGCTGGGTCGAGGGCAAGGGGATCAGTCCAGACAAGCCGCAACGTTTCTCGATGCCGTTCGTTCGTGAGGTCCTGGAGACGCAGCCGATAGGTGGTGGGATCAGGAAACGGGACGTAGGTTCCCCCCGTCTGCGTAAACTCTGCATACAGCTCGATTGAATGCCCGATATCGACAATAACAAGAAATGGCGGTCGGCCTTCTGTGGCTGGCAGGGCGCGGGCGTATTGCTCCGCCTGGCCACGGGCACTGATCATCGCATCGTCCCATGACGCCGTTCCCCGCGTTGCGGTCCCTGCCTTGCGGCGTTGCTGTCGTTTCTGGACGGTCTGGGAAAGAGCGTCTTGCTGTAATTTCTTCTCTACACCCTGCTTGGCTTCAAGAACAAAACAGCCCCGTCTGTAGAGATCGATAAACCTGGGAGCAGTGGAACCGTCTCCGATATGAAACGTGATCGACTTATCATACACGTAGGCGTTTTCGTCCTCGTTCGGCGTGGCCGGATCTGGTCGGGGAACTTCGAGAATATCGCACAGCTCATTCAGAAAAGACTGATAATTCCCTCGTTCAGCCCCTCCAGATGGTTTCCAGCGTTCAATGAATTGCTGAATAGTTCTTGGTTCCATAGGTGCGCAAAAAACGGTGGAGCCAGCCCAATAAGACGAAGCTGTCTCAAATCGTCCCTCCTCCCTTTGGAGAGGTGCTTATAGCATTGTCGAGAGAGAATGTTGATGTCGGTACAGTCACGCCTCCTCCAGAAGTCTCATATGTCGGGTGAGCCGGAGGTGTAGCCCGACACGTCCGCGCGGACAGTCCCGTCGGATGACGCTTCGCTCATCCGATTCGAGCAGAGAGCGAAATTCAAAGTGAGACACTACCTAGCCGTAGCGTTCCTACTAACATTAGTGTACCAGTACCAAGGCGACAAATTCCTTTCTGAAAGACGGATGTCCGACGATGATCAACGCGCCCTTCAAGGCCGTCTGCTATATGATGGCGACCATCGCCCTGCTGTCGGTCAGCGACGCGGCGGCAAAGTGGCTGGTGCCGCACTATCCGGCCGTCCAGATTGTGTTTCTGCGGGCGCTGCTCGGCGTGGGGCCGGCGCTGGTGCTGGTGGTATGGGAGCAGGGGCGCCGGGGGCTGGCGACCTCCTACCTGTTCGCCCACACGGTCCGCTCGGTGCTCATGCTGGTGTCGTGGCTGCTGTTCATCATTGCCCTGCGGTCCATCTCGCTGGCCAACGCCTACACCCTGGTGTTTGGCGCGCCCCTGTTCATGACCCTGTTCGGTCGCATCTTTCTGGGCGAGCGGGTCTCCCACTCGCGCTGGGTGGCCGTTATCGGTGGGTTTGTGGGTGTGCTGATCGTGCTGTCGCCGGCCAGCCTGGGCTTCAGCCTGGCCGCCTTCATTGCGCTGTTGGCCGCCGTGGTCTGGGCGGTGACCAGTCTGGTCGCCCGGCGTCTCAGCCAGCACGAGCCGAGCACCCGGGTTCTGTTCTACTATATGGCCATCAGTACGCTTGCCACCCTGCCGTTTGCCGCCGGTAGCTGGACGCCCATCGCTCTCGGCCACGTGCCGCTCTTTCTGCTCACCGGCCTCATCGGGGTGGCCGCCCACTGGCTGCTGGCCCAGGCGTTTCGCTACGGCGAAGTCTCGCTCATTGCGCCGTTTGAATACACCGGTCTGGTCTGGGCCATGGCCCTGGGCTACTGGCTGTGGGGCGATGTGCCGAGCAGCGGCGTGCTGGCCGGCGGCGCGCTGATCATCGCCAGCGGCATCTACATGGTCCGCCACGAAGGCGGCGCGGGGCGGGCCAAAGAGAAGGAAGAAGACGAGGAGCCGGCGCCCAGCCCGTCCCAAGTATCCTCCGCCTCCTCCGCGCCTTCTGCGTCCTCGTCGTGAAGGGAGCCTGCATGCCCGCCCCGAGCCCGCCGAAGGCAACCCCGATTCACCACAAACTGACCGTGCATGGCCATACCCGGATCGACCCCTACTACTGGCTGCGGGAAAAGGGCAATCCTGCCGTCATCAGCTATCTGGAGGCCGAAAACGCCTATGCCGAGGCGGTCATGGCGCATACGGCCGAGTCGCAAGACCGCCTCTACACCGAAATGCTGAGTCGCATCCAGGAGACCGATCTGGCCGTGCCGGTCAAACGGGGCGCGTTCCTGTACTACTCGCGGACCGAAGAGGGCCAGCAGTATCCGATCTACTGCCGTAAGCCCGACCGCCCGGAGGCTGAGGAGGCGGTCTTGCTCGACCTGAACGCTGAGGCCGAGGGCCACCGATACCTGCGGCTGGGGGTGTACGAGATCAGCCCCGACCATCGCCTGTTGGCCTATTCGCTCGATACCAGCGGCTCGGAAGACTATACGGTGTACGTCAAGGACCTGAGCAGCGGCGCGCTGTTGGCGGATCGGATTCCCAACACCAGCTATGCGGTCGAGTGGGCCAACGACAACCGGACTCTGCTCTACACCACCCAGGACGCGGCCAAACGACCCCACAAGGTGTACCGCCACCGGCTGGGCAGCGACCCGGCCGAGGACAGTGAGCTGTACCACGAGGCCGATGAGCTGTATCGGGTCCACCTGTACACAACCAAGGATCGGGCCTACCTCGTCCTGTCGATTGACAGCATCGAAACCAGTGAGGTCTGGCTGCTGTCTGCGGATGCGCCGGAGAGGCGTTTTCGGCTCATCCAGCCGCGCCAGACCGGCCTGCGCTACCATGTCGAACACCGGGACGGGCTGCTGTACATCCTGACCAACGCTGCGGCCAAGAACGGCCGGCTGGTGACCGCCCCGGCCACGGATCCGGCCAGGAGAAACTGGCGCGAGTTTGTGCCCCACCGCGCCTCGGTCAAGCTCGACGATATGGATGTCTTTGCCGACTACCTGGTCCTGTACGAGCGCGAAAACGGGCTGCGCAGCCTGCGCGTCCACCATTTTGCCGACGGCCAGGACCGGCCGGTGTCGTTTCCTGAGCCGGTCTACACCTACGCCCAGGCCGAGAACCCGGAGTTTGACACCCCCACGCTACGCTTTACCTATATGTCGCTGACCACGCCCGACTCGGTGTTCGATTACGATATGGCCCACGGTACGCGCAGCCTGCGCAAGCAGAAGCCGGTGTTGGGCGATTTCGACCCCGCCGCCTACCGCTCCGAGCGGGTATTTGCCACGGCCCAGGACGGCACCCGTATCCCGATCTCCCTGGTCTACAAAACCGGTTTTCGTCGCGACGGCTCCCACCCCTGCCTGCTGTACGGTTACGGTTCCTACGGCTCCAGCCTCGACCCCTGGTTTTCCAGCAATCGGCTGAGCCTGCTCGACCGGGGCTTTGTGTACGCCCTGGCCCACATTCGGGGCGGCGAAGAGATGGGCCGCGCGTGGTACGAGCAGGGCAAGCTGCTGCACAAGAAACACACCTTCACCGACTTCATCGCCTGCGGCCAGGCCCTGATCGCCGAGAACTATACCTCCAGCCAGCGGCTGGCCATCATGGGCGGCAGCGCCGGCGGCCTGCTGATCGGGGCGGTTATCAACATGGCCCCGCGTCTGGCGGCGGTGGCGGTGGCCCAGGTGCCGTTTGTCGATGTTGTGACGACCATGCTGGACGAATCCATTCCGCTCACGGTCGGTGAGTATGAAGAGTGGGGCAACCCCCGGCGCAAAGCCTACTACGACTACATGCTGTCGTATTCGCCGTACGACAATGTGGCAGCCCAGCCATACCCGCACCTGCTGATTACGGCCGGGCTGAACGACCCCCGCGTCCAGTACTGGGAGCCGGCCAAATGGACGGCCAAGCTGCGGGCGACCAAAACCGACGCCACACGCCTGGTGCTGAAGACCGATATGGGGGCCGGCCACGGCGGCGCCTCGGGCCGCTACGACCTGCTGAAAGAAATCGCCTTCGAGTACGCCTTCATTCTGGACGCCTTGGCGGTCTGAACGACACCTGGAGCGAGTTCCGTATCAAGAACGCTCTTGTTGCCGGTAGGACTCATAAGCCGTCCGCACTACCTCTTTGGCCAGCCGCCTGCCGCGGATACTGGTTGTGCAGTTGACACGGCCCGGCATTCCGTGTTCTCAGAGGAGGGATGGATGTCCGCGAAGCAGCGCTGATGTCCCAACGTGTCCTGCGCCGAAGTGCAAGTTCGACGCAGGACCCAGACACCGCTCGATGATACGGTCGGAGCAGTGCTGGACAGGCTGATTGTATCTATCGGAGCGGAAGAAGGAAAGTCCGCTCGATGTCCCATACAATCGGTCGAGGTCTCTTTTTCCTTCTTCTTGCGGGATTGATCACGGGTGGCACGTCGGTCATCTGGCTGGAGGAAGATGCTCCGCCAGGCCTCTTCCTCTCTGTCTGTGACAGAGCGTTGCTGCTCGCGGCCGGGTTCCCGAACGAAAAAGACGCCAATGATGCGTTTTGCGCCCAGGTCGGCGGACAGCGGGAGGTTCGTCACGTCTACGACTATCCAACGGGCTCCGCCTCTGTGGTCGTGGATTGTGAGACGAAGGATCGGGTGTATGAGGGCGGGCTCGACAAGCGGTCGAGCCTCGACAGCGTGCAGCAGGCGTTGTTCTTTGCGCATGTCACGGGCAAAGAACCCGCCGTGGTGATCTATGACACAGACGGCCGGATCGGGCCGTATGAATACCGGATTCGTGTGGCCTGTGAGTTAGCTGAGGTAGAATATCTGACGAAGGACCTCTGTGCTGCTCAAACACCGACAAGCAGGGACAAGGTCGGCCAGCATCCTCAAGTGAGGATTGGGCAGTCTGAGTAATGTTTGTAAAATAGACTTTAGAAATTGTCATTAGTGGGATAAACTCCTGAAACAGTGCAAAAAAACCGGCTTCTTGTTAAAATTATTCAAGACCGGCTGGCCGAAAAACAGCCGTATATCCAAGTCGTTGTCGGGCCACGTCAGGTTGGAAAGACGACGGCTCTCCGGGCGGCGCTCGGTCAGCGCGGGGTCTATCATTCCGCGGATTATCCGACCCCGCTGCCGGCCGAGGTCATAGCCGAATGGTGGGCTGAGGCCGAGCACGCCCCAGCGCGGATTTTAGCCATTGATGAAGTCCAGAAAATTACCAATTGGGCTCCGGCGCTCAAAGCGGCCTGGGACCGGGGAACGGGCATCAAAGTTGTTGTGGCCGGCTCTTCGGCTCTGCTTGTTGAAAAAGGCTTGACCGAAACCCTGGCCGGGCGTTTTGAGCTGGTCCGCGCCGAGCACTGGAATTACCAGGAAGCCCGGCATGTCTTTGGCCAGTCGGTCGCAGAGTTCATCGAATTTGGCTGTTATCCGGGCGCCGCTCCCCTCTTGGCCGATATTCCACGCTGGGGAGCCTATGTGAGGGACGCGATTGTGGAACCGGCTTTGGGCCGGGACCTGTTGCAGTTGCACCCCGTTGGGTCGCCGGCCTTACTGCGCCAGGTCTTTGGGGCGGCTGTGGCCTTACCGGCTCAGGTGGTGAGCCTGGCCAAACTCCAGGGAACCCTGCAAGAGCGGGGCAGCCTGCCGACCCTCCAACACTATCTGCGTCTCTTAGCCCAGGCTTTTCTGGTGACCGGCGTGGAAAAATACAGCGCCTCGCTGTTCCGCAGCCGGAAGAGCAGCCCCAAATTGATCGTGCACGACAACGCCCTGCTGCGGGCTTTTGAACGCCCGATCATCGCCCCGCTCAGTACCGAACGTTTTGGCCGGTATTTTGAGAATGCCGTTGGCGCGCGGTTTATCGAAGCCGGCTGGGAGACCTTCTATTGGCGGCACAGACACCACGAGGTTGATTTTGTGGTGATCGGTCCCCTCAATCAGCGCTATGCGGTGGAGGTGAAAACCGCGCCCACCGACCTCAAGGGGCTCAGCGGCGTGTTTGCCTTTTGTAAACGCCACCCGGATTTTGCCCCCCGTCTGGTCAGCCTGCACGACCAGCAGCTTGCCGGCGTCGAAACGCTGGCGGTTGCCGATGTGCTGGGCCTGGACCGGCTGTCACAGGAGCGCGTAGTCTGAGCGGCTCCACGCCGGCCTGCTCAGCCGTGGGGCTGGTCAGCTGTCCTCAGCGGTGCCACTCCGGCCCGGCCCAGCCGCCGACCGGGGCGGGCGGGCCGGGCAGAATCTGGCGCACATAGTGGGCGATGCCTTTGTCCTGCTTCCAGTGGCGAGGATAGCCGAGCGAGACCTCCTCAAAGCGTACCCCGTCGCGCCAGTCGGTCGCCCGCATATGCAGGTGGCCGGACACCACGGCCCTGACCCGGAAGCGTTGGTGCCAGTCTTCGGTCCGTGCGGTTCCGCACCAGATCGCAAAACGCGGGATCCGGGCCAGGCGGATCAAATCCAGGCGTAGCGGAAAATGGTTCACCAGCACCAGCGGATGCTCGCCTGACACCCGTGACAGGCGCTCTTCGGTCAGCCGGTAGCGCGCCTGACACCAGGCCGGGATGGAGGAGTAGGGGGCGGGCGACAGCCGCCTTTCATCGGCGCACAGCACACCCGATTCCTGAGCCCAGGCTACCGCCTGGTCGGCCGGAACATGGGCCGGCCGGAAGCTGTAATCGTACAGCACAAACAGCGGAGCCAGGACGCACGGCCCGCCCTGGCCGGTCCAGACCGGATACGGGTCTTCGGGGGTCAGCACCCCATGCGCGCGACACACCGAGACGAGCTGCTGATATTTTTCCTGGCCGCGCACCGGCTGGCCGTCGGTCGGCGTTGTCCACAGCTCGTGGTTGCCGGGCACCCACACGAGCTGACGAAAGCGGGGGCTCAGCAGCCGAAAGGCGAAGCGCAGATGCTCGACCGTCTCGCCCACATCGCCGCCCAGGATCAGCCAGTCCTGGGGATGGGCGGGCAGCTGTTCCAGGGCCTGGCGGTTGGCTCGGTAGCCGAGGTGCAGGTCGCTGATTGCGTACAGTTTCATCCGGGTGTCCCTGGACCCAAACACGCTGCGGGCTGTTTGCTCACGGCGTTGGGTGGGCAATCTTAACGGATTCTCAGGCCCGGGGCTACGCTGAGACGAGCGCCCGGCAATGGACAAGCTGTGGGCTTTTTGCTTTGCTTAGAGCGCTTTCAGCGCCACACCCACAAGGAGAACGGCCATGCTTCCTGTCGGCTATCTACCATGCACCCAGGACCCCCCGTCCGGGCAGAATATGACCCGCGTGATTGATGAACTCCTCGCCGAAGCCCAGGCGGCCGAAGCCAGCGGCTGGGACGGGTGTTTCATCACCGAACACCACCAGCAGGAGGACGGCTATCTGCCCAACCCGCTGCTGCTGGCCGGCTTGATCGGCATGAAAACCCAGCGCATCAAAGTCGGCACCTGCGTATTGCTGCTGCCGCTCCACCATCCCGTGCATGTAGCCGAGGACTGCGCGGTGATCGATACCGCAACCCGGGGACGGCTGGTGCTGAGCATCGGCGTCGGCTACCAGCCGCACGATTTCGATGCCTTTGGCGTGCCCATCACCGAGCGGGCGACCCGGACCGAAGAAGCCATGGATGTCATTCGTCGCGCCTGGACGGGCGAGCGCTTTTCCTACCAGGGCCAACACTTTCAGTACGCCGACACCCTGATTACGCCGGCCCCGGCCCAGCAGCCCGGACCGCCGATCTGGATGGCGTCGTGGACGCCGGTCGGCCTGCGCCGGGCGGGCCGGATGGCCGACGGCTGGATCGCCGACCCGGTCCAGTCGCTGCCGGTGATTAAGGATTACGCCACCCGCTACCGTGCCGCAGCGGAAAAGGCCGGTCGCAAGCCGCACATCTGCCTGATGCGCGACGCGGTTGTCGCCGACAGCATGGCGGCGGCCGAGGCGGCCAGCGGGCCGACCATGTACACCCATCGCTTCTATTTTCAGTACGGCGCCTATGTGCCCGACGCGTATCTGAAAGATGTCACAAAGCCGGAAGACCTGAGCTTCAGCCAAACGGCCAAAGACCGGCTGATTGTCGGCGGACCGGACGACTGTCTGGAGCAGCTGCTGCACTGGAAAGAGGAGATCCGGCCCGATTATTTGATCCTCCGCTTTCGTCAGCCCGGCGGCCCGTCGCACGAGGCAACGCTGCGGGCGATTCAGACCTTTGGTGAGCGGGTGATTCCGAAGCTGTGAAGCGCGGACGGACAAAGGTCAAATGTCAAAAAGGCAAAGGGCAAAAGGCAAAGGGTAAAATGGCCCGACGGGACTGACAGACTGTGAGGCTGGCTATGGACACTCCCCTGAGCCGCCAACTGGCGGCCTTCTGCCACGGCCTGGATTTCAACCAGCTGCCCCCCGAGGTGGTTGATCGGGCCAAGTATTTTTTCCTCGACTATCTGGGGGTGGCGGTACGCGGCTCGCTGTCCGAGTCGAGCCAGCCGGTGTATCGGTTGGCCGCCGGACCGGAAACCCCGGGCGGCGGAACGATCTGGGCCGGCCTGAAAAGACCGCGACGCCCTACGCGGCCCTGGCCAACGGCACGGCCGCCCACAGCCTGGAGCTGGACGATACCCACCAGGCCGGCTCGATCCATCTGGGGGTGAGCGTGTTTTCCGCAGCCCTGGCCGTGGCCGAGCAGCTCGGGGCGAGCGGGCCGGCCTTTCTCAGCGCTGGGGTGGCCGGCTTTGAGGCGGCGGCGCGTCTGGCCATGGCGGTCAGGCCCCAGGCCCACTACGCCCGCGGCTTTCATCCGACCGCCACCTGCGGCACGTTCGGGGCGGCGGTCAGCGCCGGCCGGCTGCTGGGGCTGAGCCCCGACCAGTTGCTGTCCGCCATCGGCATTGCCGGCAGCCAGGCCGCCGGCTCGATGGAGTTTCTGGCCGAGGGCGCCTGGACCAAACGGCTGCATCCGGGCTGGGCGGCCTTCAGCGGTATCCACGCCGCGCTGCTGGCCAAGGCCGGTTTTGTCGGACCGGACACGATTCTTGAGGGCCGGGACGGCTTTCTCAAAGCCTACTCCGACGATCCCGACCCCAGCCGGCTGACCACCGGCCTGGGCAGCGACTTCCAGATTCTGCACACCGCAGTCAAACCCCACGCCTGTTGCCGCTACACCCAGGCCCCGATTGATGCGGTCCTGGACCTCGTGCAGCGCCATCAGCTGCGACCCGGTGATGTCCGCAGCGTCACCATCGGCATGCTGGAAACGGGCATTCCCGTGATCTGTGAGCCGACCGAGCGCACCTATCACCCGGCCAATGTGGTCGAGGCGCAGTTCAGCCTGCCCTTTGGCGTGGCGGTGGCGATCAGCCGGCGGAGGGCCGGGCTGGAGGAGTTCTCCCCGGCGGTGCTGCACGACGCCGAGGTGCAAGCCCTCATGCCCAGGGTTTCCTATACCCCCGACCCGGCCCTGGAAGAACACTTTCCCCGCCAGTGGCCGGCTTGGGCGCGGATACGGCTCGGCGATGGCCGTGAGGTCAGCGCCCGGGTGCGCTTCCCCAAGGGTGACCCGGATAACCCGCTGTCCTGGCAGGAACTCATCGACAAGTACCGCGCCCTGGTCGGCCGCGTATGGGGGACGGCCCAGGCCGAGCGGGTCAAAGACGCGGTCCGAGAGCTTGAGCACCAGACCACCATGCAGGCCTTTGCCGGCCTGCTGTCCGCGGAGTGAGGAGGAGGAACGCAATGGATTTTGGTTTTGTCGGTTTTGGTTCGATTGAGGCGCACAAGGATGTGGTGCGGGCCGAGAAACGCGGGTTCTCGCACGCCTGGCTGTACGACTCCCAGATGTTGACCAGCGATGTGTACGCGGCTCTGGCCCTGTGCGCGGACAAGACCAAGACGATCAAACTCGGACCCGGCGTGACCAATCCGGCCTCGCGGATCGCGCCGCTGACCGCGTCCTCGATTGCCTCGATCAACGCCCTGGCGCCGGGCCGCGTCATTCTCGGCATCGGCACCGGCAATACGGCCCGGCGGACCCTGGGCATGCCGGCCGCCCGGGTGGCCGATATGCGCACCTACATCGAGGTGTGTCAGGGCCTGTTGGCCGGCAAGACCGTGCCGTATCACGAGGGTGAGCGGCGGCGGATGATTACGTTTCTGAATCCCAACAGCGGGGCGATCAACATCCGCCGAAAAGTGCCCGTGTATGTGGCCGGCAGCGGACCCAGGAGCCTGGAGACGGCGGGCGAGATTGCCGACGGCGTGATCCTGTTTGGCGCGGTCAGCCCCAGCCTGATTCGCTTTGTGCTCGACCATGTCAAACGCGGCGCCGAGCGGGCGGGCCGCAACCCCAGGCGACTCTATACGGTGTGCATGACCGCCTTTCACCTGACCAGACCCGGAGAAAAGCTGGAAACCGCTGCGGTCCGCAAAGCGGTCGGCCCGTTTGTGGCCTCGTCAAGCAATCTGTACGCCTTTTCCTGCCCGGACCCGGCTGTTCTGCCCGACGATTTGCGGGATGACCTGATGGCTTTCAAGTACGCCTACCGCGAGCCCGAGGGATCGGTCGAGACCCGTCACCTCACCCTCTACCGTGACTATCTGCGCGGTCTCAAAAAAGAGCACATCCCGCTGATCACCGAAAAGATGATCCGGGCGACGACCCTGACCGGGACCCGCGATGAGGTGATTGCGTCGGTCCGGGCCATGCAAAAGGCCGGCATCAAGCAGGTGGCGATTCAGCCGGTGACCGACCCCCAGCAGACGATTACGTCATTTTCCAAAGCCATCATGCAGAACATGACCTGAAGGGGAGGGCGACATGGGCTCGACAGCTGTCCGCGCTCAGGTGAACCGACCGAGGCGAAGGGGACGAGCGGGCGAGGTGCGCGGGACGCTGCTGGGCAAGGCGTGTGGTCTGTTCAGCAGCGTGGCGCTGCTGGGCGCCTGCACGGCGTCCAGCATTGATCGGGTGACCGCGCAGTATGATGCGGTCGAGCACCAGATCAGTCTCGGCGACGCCAAAGACCACGTCCTGTCCATTCTTGAACCAACCCAGGAAGCCCTGCCCCGCAACGCGCGAAAAAAGCCCGACCGCTACCTCAAGGATGGCGTCCACGTGGAGATCTTCTATATGCGGACCAACCACCAGCGGGACGGCATCACCACCGACGACGAGTTCACGCCTTACATCTTCAACGACGGCAGGCTGGTCGGTATCGGCTGGCACCTCATCGGCGGCATCAAGAGCCAGGCCCAGGTCAGACCGCGCCCGGACCGGCCCCTCGGATTTGGACACAGAAGGATCATTATCTACTGACTACCGGAACGCAGGCATCACCTCGCTGGCAAACAGCTCGAGGGCGTCCAGAAAATCGTCCTGGGCCGTATCGCTGAAGACCATCGTGAACAGGCTGACGCCCTTGGCGTTCTTCTCCTTGATGCCCTCGATGACCTGAGCCGGTGTGCCGCGCAGGGCCGTCCTGTCGAGGTCGGCCAGGCGTCCCAGGGTCTTTTTGGCGATAGGCCATTTGGCCTCAAACGTCTGCTCGTCCTTGCCCAGCACCACCACCACCTGTTCGGAGATCTCGATCTCCTGGGGATCGCGTCCGACCGCGTTGCAGTGCTCGGTAATGACGCCCCACTTCTTTTCCAGGCGGTGGGCGACCGCAGCCGGGCAGTTCCAGCGGTCGGCGTGCTGGGCCACGGTTTTCAGCATCTTACGCTCGGCGGCCGCGCCGATGGTGATGGGCGGATAGGGCTGCTGGACCGGTTTCGGGTTGTTGTAGGCATTGCTGATCGTATAGTGCTCGCCCTGGTAGGAGGCTTTGTCTTCGGTGAACATCTTTTTGATGATCTCGACCCCCTCTCTCAGCTGATCGGCCCGCGTGCCACCGGATGGGAATTCGTAGCCGTAGCCCAGGTACTCGGCCTTCATCCAGCCCGCGCCCAGCCCGAGTTCGAGCCGACCCTGGCTGATGTTGTCGAGCGAGGCGGCCATTTTGGCCAGAAAGGCGGGGTTGCGAAACGAGTTGCACATCACCAGACTGCCGATCCGAATCCTGTTGGTGGCTGCGGCCAGCGCCGACATGAGCGTCCAGCCCTCCAGAAAATCAACCTGCGGAAGACCGCCGACCCACATGTGATCGGTCACCCAGATGGAGTGAAAGCCGGCCTCCTCGCAGGCCAGGGCGCGCTCGCTGATGGCCGGGAAGGGGAGCCCGACCTGGGGCTGAAACAGACCAAACTGAATGGGACGTGTCATGCTGTCCTCCTTTGTTCCAGCAGTCAGCTATCAGCCCCCACCGTAAGATACAAGAACGCCGCGCCGGCCGGCGCGGCGTTCTGCTTGACTTTAGGCAGGCCCAGAGGAAAGATGCCGGGTGGATACGACCGCCGAACAGAGGTGAGCTGGTATGGATTTTGAACTGACCGCCGAACAGCAGATGCTCAAAGACTTGTGCCGTGATTTTGCCCGCAAGGAGATTGCGCCTTACGCCGACGAGTGGTTTGACGCCGAGTATTTCCCGACCGAAATCTTTCACAAGCTGGCCGACCTCCAGCTGATGGGTCTGCTCATCCCCGAGGAGTACGGGGGCACGGGCGCCGGGACCATGGCCATGGTGGCGGCTCTCGAAGAGTTGGGCAAGGTCGATCAGTCGATTGCCACCACCCTGCAAGCCCATCTGACGATCGGCTCGCTGCCTTTTCTGCACTTCGGCACCGAGGAGCAGAAGCACAAATGGCTGGCCCCGCTGGCGCGCGGGGAACGCCTGGGCGCGTTCGGCCTGACCGAGCCGCAGGCCGGCTCGGACGCGGCCAACATCCAGACCACCTCACGCCTGGAGGGCGACTCGTGGGTCGTCAACGGCACCAAGTGTTTTATCTCCAACGCCGGCACCCCGCTGAGCTATGGGCTGGTGGCGCTGACTGCGGACAGCGCGGGCGGCAACGGCAGGCGGGCCTACCGGGCCATCATCATTCCCAGAGACACGCCCGGCTATACGGTCGGCCAGCCGTATAAGAAGATCGGCTGGCATACGGTCGATACCCGCGAGCAGGTGTTTGAGAACGTGCGGGTGCCACGCGAGAATCTGCTGGGCGAGGACGGCTCCGGCTTCCGGGCCTTTCTCAAGACCCTGGAGTGCGGCCGGATTTCGGTTGCCACGCTGGGCCTGTCGCTGGCCGAGGCGTGCCTGAACATGTCGCTCCGGTACGCCCAGGAGCGCAAGACCTTTGGCAAGCCGCTGGCCTCGCACCAGGCGATTCAGTTCAAGCTGGCGGACATGGCCACCCAGGTCGATATGGCCCGGCTCATGGTCTACCGCGCCGCCGGGCTGCGCGACCAGGGCCGCCCGTACGCCAAAGAGGCGGCCATGGCCAAGCTGGCCTCGTCCGAGATCGCGGTCAAGGCGGCTGAGGAAGCGGTCCAGATTCACGGCGGCTACGGCTATACGCGGGACTTTCCGGTCTCGCGTTTCTACCTCGACTCGAAGATCCTGACCATTGGCGAGGGCACCAGCGAGGTGCAGCGGATGGTGATTGCCCGGCAGCTGGGGTGCTGAGGAAATCCGTATGACCATTCCCTATTTTGACCTGACGGGTAAGGTGGCGCTGATCACCGGCGGGAGCAAGGGCCTGGGCGAGCAGATGGCCTATGGACTGGCCGAGGTCGGCGCGGATCTGGCCCTGATCAGCCGGACCCAGGCCGATCTGGACAGGGTGGCGGCCGAGATTCACCAGGCCAGCGGCCGCCGGGTGATTGGCGTGGCGGCCGATGTGACCGAGGAGGCCGATATCGAGCGCATGGTCGGCCAGGTCATGGCCGAGTACGGTCGGATCGATATCCTGATCAACAACGCCGGCATGGGCGGCACGACGCCGATTCGGGATCTGGCCGAGGAGGAGTGGGACAGCTACATGAACCTGAACCTCAAGGGACCGGTGTTCTGTGCCAAACACGTCGGCGCGGAAATGGCCAAGCGCAAAAAGGGCACAATCATCAACGTCTCCTCGCTGTTCTCGCAGATTGTGGCCCGTTATATGGCGGCCTACGGGGCGACCAAGGCCGCCCTGGTCCATTTCACGCGGACCCTGGCCCTGGAGTGGGCCCGGGACAATATCCGGGTCAACGCCCTGTGCCCGGGCTATTTTGAGACGCCGATGAACGCCGGTTTCTGGGAGACCAAGGGCGGCAAGGGCATTATCGCCAGGATTCCGATGCAGCGGGTCGGCAACCCCCCGGAAATCAAACCCTCGGTGATCTTTCTGGCCTCGGACGCCAACACCTTCATGACCGGCACCACCCTGTTTGTCGATGGCGGCCACAGTCTGGTCGGCTAGTATTGTGAGGCAGGCTCCCGGCGGGTAGGAGACACAGCATGGATACCTATCGGTTTTGCGTGGTCGTTGAAAAAGATCAGGACGGTTACTTTGCTCTGTGTCCTGAGTTCCAAGGCTGTTACACGCAGGGAGAAACATACGAACAAGCCCTGGAAAATATGGAGGACGCTATTCGTCTCCATATCGAAGACCGGTTGGTCGCTGGGGAAGACATTCCTCAAACCGCATCAGTGAGTCTGACCGCGCTAGACATCGCGCTATGAGCGATAAGCTCCCACGGGTGATTGCGGCTGAGATAATCAGAGCCCTAGAGAGGGGCGGATTCTTTCTTGCCCGTCAGAGTGGGAGTCATAAGATCTACAGAAATGATCGAGGCAAAAGGGTGACTGTTCCTTACCACGCCGGCAAGATTGTCCATCCCAAGGTTCTGAGAAGCATCCTTCGAGACGCGGACTGGACAACAGAAACGTTTCAAGCCTTGCTCAGCTAAGAGAGGCGAGGCCAGACTGTTTGGAGAACGAGTATGGAACCCTGGCAACACACCTATAAGGACAAACTCATTTCTGCCGAAGCTGCGGCCCAGCTGACCACATCCGGCCAGCTCGTCCGTCTCCACATCGGCAAACCGCCCATCCCCATTCTGGACGCCCTGGCCAAGCGCAACGGCCAGCTCGAGAATGTGACGCTGATCCAGTGCTATCCGCTGTATAACCACCCGATCTGGAACGAGCCGGGCTACGAGCAGTCCTTTCACCTGATCGTCGATTATGTGGGCGCGGGCTGCCGCCAGGGCATGCAGCAACACTCTGTTGACTTTCTGCCCCTGGACTATCCGCAGTACGCCAAGCAGGTCGAGGACGGACGCACCAACACCTGGCAGGCCGATATCTTCTACGGCGTGGTTTCGCCGCCCGATGAGCGGGGCTATTGCAGCTTTGGCAACGCCCTGTGGTACAACAAAGACGCGGCCAGGGCGGCCAAATGCTTTGTCGCCGAGGTCGATCCGACCTTTATCCGGACCCACGGCGACAACTGGATTCACGTCTCGGAGATCGACTATCTGGTCGAGGAAACGGCGCCCTTTCCGGTCGGTACGGCTCCGCCGCCGGCCGAAGAGCGGGGCACGCTCGAAGTGATCGGTGAGTTTGCCGCCGGTCTGATCCGTGACGGCGATACGGTCCAGATGGGCATCGGGGCGATTTCCGAGGCGACCGGCCTGTTTCTGATGGACCGCAACGATCTCGGCATCCATAGCGAGCTCATGACCGCCAGTCACGTTGAGCTGGTAAAACGCGGCGTAGCCACCGGCAAGTACAAAACCAGCCATAAGGGCAAGGCTGTCGCCGCCATGGTCGTGGGCGGGGCCGACCTGGAGTTCGTGGACAACAACCCGGCCTTTGAGCTGTACAGCGTGCTGTACACCAACTCGCTGCTGAATATCGCCGCCCAGAACCACCAGGTGGCGGTCAACAGCACCCTGGCCATTGACCTGACGGGCCAGGCGGCGGCCGAGTCGCTCGGCCCCCAGATGTACTCGGGCATTGGCGGGCAGATGACGTTCATGATGGGCGCGATGTACTCGCACGGCGGGCGCTCCATCATGGTCCTGCCCTCCACGGCCAAAAGGGGCCAGCTGTCCCGGATTGTGCCCATGCTTGAGCCGGGTAGCACGCTGACCACCCCGCGCCAGTACGCCGACTATGTGGTGACCGAGTTCGGCATTGTGAATCTCCAGGGCAAGACCCAGCGTCAGCGGGCCGAGGCGCTGATTGAGATTGCCCACCCGGACTTTCAGCCCGAACTCAAGGCCCAGGCCAAGAGGATGTTCTGGCCGGTCTGAATAAAAAAGGGCACGGTCTCCCGTGCCCCCACTGTGCAGCCCCAGGTCCGGGGCCAAGCTGATTCAGTCTCTTAGCCGGCCAGCACGTCGTTGGCGTGCATGGTGTCGAGGTACTCGCGGACGGCGCTGATCTTGCCGTTCTCGCACTCGATCAGGAAGTGGTAGAAGTTGTTGTAGATCTTGCCGTTGGCGTGTTCGCCGTAGGACTCGGCTTCGACCGCGACCCGGTTGCCCTCGGCGGTCACGCCCTTGGCCGTGATCTTCAGGCCGTTGGGCATGGCGTCGCCCATGCCCTGGAGCAGCTGGGTGAACTCGGCCTTTGTCTTTGTGCCGGCCAGCGGAAAGTTCTTGGGCTCACCGGCGACCCACCAGGTCGCATTATCGGCCATGGCGCCCAGAAACGCTTCGGCGTTGCCGGCCGACATGTCTTCAAAAAAACCCAGCACCAGTTTTTTGTTCTCTTCTGCACTCATCAGCGCTACCTCCTTTGCACGCGACAGCGTACGGTTCGGGTTGATATCCCTGCCTTATAGTCCACTCGGTCGGGGTTTGGCAACCGGAATGTTGCAGGCTATAAGCTGGGCAGGGCAGGGCGCAGCCGCCCTGTTCCAGGCCGACCAACTTCAGGCTGACCAAAAGGGAGGAACCCATGCTGGAAACAATTGCCTCGGGCTATGGCCTGATCGAAGGACCCCGGGTGGACGCGGACGGAAACCTGTTTTTTAGCGATGTCACAAACGGTGGGGTGTACCGCCGCTCGTCGGGTGGAGAGATCGGCACGGTCGTGCCGAAACGGCGGGGCGTGGGGGGGATTGCGCTGCACGCCGACGGCGGGCTGGTCGTCTCCGGCAAGAACATCTGCCACGTCAAGGACGGCACCAGCCGCATCCTGTTCCAGCGCGACGATATTCCCGGCTTCAACGATATCTTCACTGACAGTGAGGGCCGGGTCTACGCCGGGGCCTTGCGGTCCGACCCGTTCAAGCTGACCAGCCAGGTGCCGGGCGAGCTGTGGCGGATTGAAGCCGAGGGGCAGGCGACCGAGGTGTACGGGAACATCGGCATTACGAACGGCATTGGCGCGTCGCCGGACGGCAGGCTACTCTACCACGCCGACAGCGCGGTCAAACAGGTCGTCGTGCATGACATCAGCCCGGACGGAACGGCGACCAATCGGCGCGTGTTTGCCACCCTCGACGAGGTGCCCGACGGTCTGGCGGTTGACGAGTCCGGCCGGGTGTGGGTGGCGGTGTACGGCGGGGGCTGCGCGGCCTGTTTTGCGCCCGACGGAACGCTCGATCATGCTGTCGAGGTGCCGGCCAAGGCGGTCACCAGCCTGTGTTTCGGTGGCCAGGACCGGCGCGACCTGTACATCGTGACCGCCGACAATACCGAAGACCCGGACCGCAAGGGCACGATTTTCCACACCCGGGTAGACGTGCCCGGCGTGGCGGTGCCCCTGGCGACAGTGTGAGTGAGCCCAGAGTTATATTGAAACGCGGCAGCAAAAGCATGTATATTCCAGTCAGTCAGTTGGAGACAGGGGAGCAGGAGAGAGGGTGTCTACATCACTCCCGTTCCCTAGCCTTCGTGGTACGAAGCAACGCCTTGTGTAGCGTAGGAGTAAGTTGACTGTGGGCGTTAGTGGCATGATGAGCAGTATCCCGCCCCGGCGAACCGCGCGGGCAACACCTGGCAGCGAGACCGTTGCGGTTCATCGGTAGTCCGTCTGAAAAGAAAGATTCATGACATACGACGACCAAGACTTTAAAGTTCCTGTCCAGTCGGACGACTACGCTGAATGCTCCTTATTCGTGACCACAGCTATTGAGGCGATGATCAAGGAGGCGATTGATGGAGGAGATAACAAAATTTTTATAAACACGAATCTGAAGTTTGGACTTCCGATGGAAAACATCAATAAGATTGCTGGTCCGTTCGTCGAGGCGTGGGCCGCTCAAACCTTTCACGCTGTTCTTGAAGATACAGCCAATCAATACTTGCTGATAAATGTTGAGGCTGTGGAGCGGCTTCATATGGCTGATGTTATTCTTCAATTCAAAAAAGAACGAAAGATCGAGAGCGGAGTGACTGCCGAGGTGGATGTAAAAGCAACAGCAGAAGATATCGAATCGAGCGGAAAATCTCCGAATATCACTTCTTATGCTCGGATCCGCACGGCCTACGTTGAGGACCCTGATTACATTTTTATTGTTCTGTCTCTCAAACATCGTGTATATTCATCGCGCAACGAAGATACTGGTCTCATGGACGGAATCATGGAAGTCGTTGCGTACAATGCATACGATCTCAAGTATCTCTCGTCGAAAGACATCAGCTACAACCCCGCACTAGGGACTGGCCAGATTCAGATCCGCGATATCCACTACGTTGATCTTGTGGAGCGAACGACATGGGAATTCTGTCAGTTGCTTGACCGCAAGTATTTGCAATCTGCCCGCAGGTCGTTCGAGCAATGGATCGAACTTGCAAGCAAAAACGGATGGATTAAGACAGATGACTGAGCAAAGAATAATATTGGGCGATGCACTTTCTGAACTGCCCAAACTGGAATCGGAAACATTCGACCTGATTATCGCCGATCCTCCTTATAATCTCGGAAAGAATTACGGAAACAATCATGACGCCAAAGGGTTTGACGGCTATCTAGAATTCTCTCAAAGCTGGCTCAAAGAGGCGCATCGACTGCTGAAGCCCCAGGGTACAATCTATGTGTTTATGGGATTCAGGTTTATTTCCTATCTTTACAATATTCTGGAGCGCGAACTGCGAATGTTTTTCAACAGTTGGATTGTATGGCACTATACACAAGGAACGGGTAAGGTCAAAGGTTTCTCGCCTAGGCATGACGATATTTTGATGTTCACCAAATCCAAGAATTTTGTCTTTAATCTCGACGCAGTCCGGGTGCCTCAGAAGTATTATCGAGAGCGGAACAACATGAGGGGAGCCAATCCTGGAGACGTTTGGGAATTTTCTCATATCCACTATTGCAATGAAAATCGACAAAATCATCCTACCCAGAAGCCGGAAGGGTTGATCGAGCGAATGCTCTTAGCTTCAAGTAACGAGGGCGCGCTCGTTCTTGATCCGTTTTCTGGCAGCGGAACTACCCTTCAGGTGTGCCAGCAGCTTAATAGATTCGGGATCGGCATCGAAGTGAATCCCGGTTATGTGAAAATGTCGCAGGAACGTTTGCAGAACGAATTCTCTGGATTTGATAGTGTTGATCCGAGGATGAAGCGGGTTCCGTTTGATTTGCGCAAAAAATCGGTCAGGCAAGAATACCTAGAGAATCATAAGCGTTGGTTCTTGAGCAACCACGAGAATGCGCTCAGAGATTTTGAAAAGTCTGTTAAAACTCTCTATCCGGAACGGTCTCACGAGCTCGAACAGATGAAGCTGCTTGAATCGAACGCAAAGTACAAAGCCCGACGGGATGCTTCAGCACGTTCCGCCGCTCGGCGCGGCTGAGTTTTAGCACTGGGTCTCGTAGCAGGAATAAGCGGGTACGTGGGAAAAGGCTCTTAGTGGTGAGTGATAAAAACGGATCGGTTCATCATGAACGAAAGTGATCGAGAAGGACGGACGACCATCTCTCAGGCCAGTACTCTGGAAGAGATTGGAGCGTTTTGGGATTCTCACAGCCTCGTCGACTATGCCGAAGAGACGCCTGAGGTCTCCTTTGAACTCCGTGCCCAGCGTCGGCGTCGGATCACTCTCGATCCTGAGCTGTATGTCCGACTTGAAGCCGAAGCCCGCACACGCGGAATTTCTCCCGAGGCCCTTGTCAATCGTTGGGTCACCGAGAAATTGCAAACGACTTAAAGACCTGCCGGGTTGACGCCGTAGTGAACGAACGGGCAGGTGTCTCCGCAGCGGCCTGAGACTGAGCCAAAGCACCTCCTCAGCGCCGGTACTCATCCCCGCAGTCTCCAATCAACTGGAACAGATCGCGTGACTTTGTAAGTACGGCTTCGATCTGGTCGATATCGTTCGCATCTAGACCGAAATCGAACACCCGGGCGTTGTCCTGGCGATGGTCCGAGACCCCCAGCCGCACGCCCAGGATGACGCCGGCAACGGCCGGCCGGTCGAGAATATAGCGGGTGGCGACATTGGCAATGCTCACCGCGTGTTTCTCGGCGCTGGCTTTGAGCGCGGCGAGCAGTTCCTGAAACAGGTCCCAGCCGCCCCAGGCGTCAATCATGTTCTTGTATTTCTGCAAGCTGGCCGTGTTGAGGCTCCTGCGGTTTGGCTCGGGGTGGTTGAGGTATTTCTCGGACAGCAGGCCGCCGCACACCGTGCCATAGGTCAGCAGGCTGATGTTGTGTTCCCGGCAGAAGGGGATCATCTCGACTTCCGGGCGCCGGTCGATCAGTGAGAACTGGACCTGGTTGGAGACCACCCGGATACCGGCCTCGGTAATCGTTTTGAGATGCGCCGTATCAAAATTGGTCAGTGCCAGATGACGAATTTTTCCCTCGTCGCGCAGGGCGGCCAGATGTGTGAGCGCGTCCAGATAGCGCGCATCGAAATACTCCCACCAGTGAAACTGGAGCAGATCCAGGCTGGCGACATCCATGCGGCGGAGCGAACGGGCGATATTGGTCTCGACAATCTGGCGTGTCATGCGGCCGGGCCGCGGCACCCATTTGGTACAGGCTTGGACGCCCGACCATGCAGCCTGGCCCTGGTCGGCGATGAGCTGACGCCGAAACTCGCCGATGAAATCCTCGGCCGGACCGTAATGGTCGGCCAGATCCCAGGTGCGAAAGCCGGCCGCATGGTAGTCGAACATGTTTGCGATGGCGGCCTTGGGGTCGATGCTGCCGTGCGCCCCGGAGACCTGCCACATCCCGTTGAGGAGGCGACATATGGACATATCGGGGGCGAGGGGGAAGCTGCTGCTGGCGGGCAGGGACATGGCAACTCCTTTGCGTGTCGAGCTGTCTGGGTCAGCGCTGGCGCGAACATGGCAGCCGCTCGGCACCGTGTCAAGCGAGCGAGCCTGGACAAGGCCGACTTGGCCGCATACTTTGCCGCATACGCTGCGGAGGCGTGAGAAAGGAGGACCCCATGCGCTACGGTGTACATGTCAACAGCGGCTCATCGGTGACCGACCCGGCAGTCTTGCGGGATATGGCCCAGCTGGCCGAAGACCTGGGCTTTTCGACCATCCTGATCGGCGACCATGTTGTTCCGGCGCGTCAGATTCAGACCCCTTTTCCCCTCAAGATCGACGATCCGCCCTGGGCCGTGTACCAGGAGCACGACTGGCCCGACTGCTTTGTGACCCTGGCCTACCTGGCTGCGGCGACCCAAAGGCTGCGCCTGGGCACAAGCGTCATTCTGCTGCCCTACCGCCATCCAGCGGTCACGGCCAAGATGTTTGCCACCATAGACCGGTTGTCGGGCGGACGCCTGATCTGCGGCGTGGGCATCGGCTGGATGCAGGATGAGTTTGGCTTTCTGGGCCTGCCGTTTGCCGAACGGGCGGCGATGAGCGATGAGTATGCCCGCGTCATCAAAGCCTTGTGGACGGATGAACATCCGCGCATCAGCGGCAGGTATGTGACGCTGGACCGGGATGTGAACTTCGGGCCGTATCCCGTCCAGCAGCCCCATCCCCCGCTCTGGGTGGGCGGCAATTCGCTGCCGGCCCTGCGTCGGGTGGTCAGCTGGGGTGACGGCTGGCAGCCGGTCGCCCTGTCCCTGGCCGAGCTGGAACAAAAAATACACAAGCTGCGGGGCATGATGGAAGCGGCCGGGCGGGACTTCGATCAGCTGGAGATCACCACCCTGAGCATGCCGGACGTGTCAGTGGCGGCTGCCCGGGCGTATGCCGCCCTCGGTCTGCACGAACTGTCCATGCTGACCACCACCGACCAGGCTTCCCAGCTGTTCGCCGAGATGCGCCGCTTTGCCGACACCTTGCGCGAAGCGACGGGCTGAGTGATGCGCCTGCCCCCGGGCTTGGGCCTGCCTCTGGCCATTGTCTGCAAAGCTCGGTATTGTGGAGGGGTTGGCGGACAGCCGGAGGAGGGGGGATGCTGAGGATGAGCGACAGACGTGCACACAGTCGTCCGTTACACCAATCACCACACCATCATACTCCGATGAGAACCTGTGCTGGTTCCCTTTTTTCAGCCTGGCGCAGAGCGTTCTTTGTCCTCGCTCTTGTTCTTGGGCTAGGAGCGCTTGGCGGACACGGACTGGCCGAGCCCCTGCCGGAACATTCGGACCAGGACATGGCCGAGCTGGACGGCCTGGCCGAACCGCCACGAGCGCGTTCGAGTCAGACCGGGTCCTGGGGGGCCGAGCTGGACGGCCTGGCCGAACTCCCGGCTGAGCCTTTGGACCAGGCCGAGATTGGCGTCGTCGAGCCCGGTGAGTTCAGCGCCTCCGGCGAGACGCCGGACACACCCTTCAGGAACGATTTGCAGGAGTGGTCCGGGCCCATTATGCAACTCGGCTTCAGCTTTGTGGCCGGCTTCAGCCTCGGCTACGCCCTGGCCTTCTTTCTGAAGCTCACCCTGGTGATTGTCGGCGGCCTGCTGCTGGCGCTGTTCGGTTTGCAGTACGTCAGCCTTGTCGAGGTGAACTGGCCCGGCATACAGACGTATTACGAGGCGTTTGTGGCCTGGATGCAGCCGCGTGCCGGCGGTTTTCGGGAGTTCGTCATCAGCAATATTCCGGCCGCCGGCATGGCCGGTCTGGGTCTGCTGCTCGGACTGAGGAAGAAATAAGGGTGGCCAATTTTCGGACGCATGTGACGGTGGCGGCGGTGGGCAGCGGGCTGTTGTCCACGGTGTGTCTGGGGGCTGGAGTGGCGAGTCCGGGCGAGATCATGACCCTGTCGGTCGTCGGAACCCTGGGCGGGATTCTGCCCGATATTGACTCGGACCACTCTACCCCGATCCGGATTCTGTTCACCGGCCTGGGTTTTGTGACCGCCTTTCTGGTGGTCTTCGCCCACGTCGATCAGTATTCCACGCTGGAACTGTGGCTGCTGTGGCTGCTGGTCTACGCCTTTATCCGCTATCCGGCCTGGTTCGTCTTTACCCGCTTCACCGTCCATCGGGGGGTCTTTCATTCGCTGGCAGCCGGGCTGTTTTTTGGTCTGCTGATGACCAACCTGAGCTATGTGGTCTTTGCCTGTCGTCCGCTTCTGGCCTGGATCATCGGCAGCTTTGTGTGCCTCGGCTATATCCTCCACCTGCTCCTCGACGAACTCTTCAGCGTTGATTTCATGAGCACGCGGATCAAGCGCTCGTTCGGCACGGCATTCAAAGTGATCGATTACGGCAACCTGGGGACCTCGGCCGCCATGGTCGGGTCGGTGTGTGTGCTGTACCTCATCGCCCCGGAGGCCGACTCCTTTGCCGCTATCTTCTTGAATGAAGAGACCTACCGGGCCATGTCTGCCCGGTTTTGGCCCAGCGCCGGCCTGTTCCGCTAGAGCATTCTGTGAATAGATTGAGTCGGCGACGATCTTCACGCCGGCGGATAGGTGTGTCACGGTTGGGGCCTGAGGAATGGGCCCATTACTTCACCCGTGCCGGCTATGCATCAACCTAAAAGCAGAAGGCTCTAGTGCGCTTCACGAGAGGGTGTAGTAGGTCGGATTAGCGGAGCGTAATCCGACACGGACGGGATGTCAGGTTACGCCTCCGGCTAACCTGACCTACACGGCCACACATGATGGTGAACCGCGCTAGGCTGATCCTCAGGCCGTTTTGCTCAGCAGGCGCTGACGAATCTGCGTGTCCGTGGCCAGGTCGATGGCGGTCCAGGCCATGGCCAGCGCACCGTCGATCACCGCCTTGTCCGCAGCCGGGCTGACGCAGTGGGCGGTGAACTCGGGCTGATGGTTGACGGCCGGTAGCGAGTCGATCCCAATCGCCGGATGGATTGACGGCAGGGCCAGCGACACATTGCCCATGTCGGTCGAGCCGGCCGCCCTTTCCAGCGAGGAGCCACGATCCGGGAAGCTGCGTCCCAGCGCTTCCGCGTTGCGCTGGTAGGCGGCCGCCATATCCGGGTCGTGGTGCATCTCGGCGTAGGGTTTCTCGTCGCCGACGATCTCCAGAGTCGCGCCGGTCGCCAGGGCGCCGGCTTCAAAACAGCGGCGGACTTTTTCCTGGATCTCGGCCAGATCGCCAATCGTCTTGGCCCGTACCATATAGCTGGCCCTGGTATGGGCCGGGATGACGTTCGGCGCGTCCCCGCCCTTGGTAATGATGCCGTGGATGCGGTCGCCGGAGCGGATGTGCTGGCGCAGCAGACCGATGGCCGTCTGGGCGATGGTCAGCGCGTCGGCCGCGTTGATGCCGCGCTCGGGAAACGCCGAGGCGTGAGCCTCCTTGCCGGTGTAACACACGTCAAACATGGACGCGGCAATAATCGGAAACTCGACAACGTCCAGTGGGGCCGGATGGACCATCATGGCCGCGTGCATGCCGCTGAAACCGCCGCGCTCCAGGAGCTGGATCTTCCCGCCGCCGCCCTCCTCGGCCGGGGTGCCGATCACACTCACGGTGAGCCCGACCTCGTCCGCAATTTTGGCTGAGGCAATGCCCGCCCCGACGCCCATGGCGGCAATGATGTTATGCCCGCAGGCATGGCCGATCTCGGGCAGGCAGTCGTACTCGGCGCAGATGCCGATATGCAGCGGCCCGCTGCCGGCCCGGCCGATAAACGCGGTCGGGATATCACAGATGCCGGTCTCAACCTGAAAGCCGGCAGCGTCCAGGGTTTCGGACAGCCAGGCTGCGGCTTTTTCTTCCTCATAGCCCAGCTCCGGGTTGGCATGAATCCGATGGCTGAGGGCAAGCATCCCGTCGCGCACGCTGTCAAAGCGTTCCTGGGCTCCGGCTTTTGCGTCCATGGCGTCCTCCCGAGTGGTGTCCCGATTTGAGGCTGACGCTAGCACGCCGGACTGATGACGGCAACAATTTTTTGCCCGAGCCCGGTCTGTGTTGCAGTTCCGGCGGGCTTGTGATTTGAAACCGACAGCAAAGGAGGCCCCCATGCAAACCCCCGGACTCTTGCTCATGAGCAATATGGCGCCCGGTAATATCGATACCCTGACCGGCTACGCCAAACAGGCCGAAGCGATCGGTCTGCGAAACTTTCTGGTCACCGAGTCGATGACCGATTCGCTGGCCCTGGCCCAGCATTTTGTCAGCCACACGGACAGGATTCAGGTCGGCACCGGCATCACCAACCTCTACCTGCGTCATCCTTTGCTGGCCGCCCTGCACGTGATGACGATTGACCAGCTGGCCCCCGGCCGCATGCTGCTCGGCCTGGGCACCAGCCACGTGCCGGTGAACGCGGCCTTCGGTATCAGCATGGACAAACCGCTGACCGCGCTGCGCGAGTATATCACCAGCCTGTCCCGGATTTTTCGCGGCGAGGATGAGGCCCTGGCCGCCATGGCCTCGCGGGGTATTCCCGTGCCGCGTCCCAGCGGCAAGATTCCGATCTATGTGGCCGGCATCTCGCCCCGCAGCATCGGCCTCACCGGGGAGCTGGCCGACGGCAGCCTGCCGCTCAACTATGCCCCGCACGGTTTGCAGGAAGTGGTTGACGGCATCGGCCGGGGCGCCGAGCAGGCCGGCCGGTCCGCCGCCGACGTGCAGATTGCGCTGATCATGCACTGCTGTGTGTGCGACGACCGGGCGGTCGCCCTGCGCTCGGTCAAACAGACCTTATCGTTCTACGGCCGGATGCCGTACTATAACCGCCTGTTTGTTCGTCAGGGCTACGAGACCGAAGCGGCTGGCATTGCCGCCGGCTGGGAGCAGAACGATCCGCCGGCTGCGGCTGCGGCCGTGTCTGACGACATGGCGACCCAGGTGGCCGCGCTCGGCTCGGCCCAGGCCTGCCGCGACAAGGTCGAGGAATTCGAGCGCGGCGGAGCGTCCTATGTGGTCCTGTATCCGACCGCGATTGACGGCGACTATGACGCCGGCATCCGGGCCGTGCTGGGCGCCTTTGGGAGCTGAGCCGATGGCTGAGCGTACTGCCGCAGCCGTCCAGGCCGCACCCGCCGTCCGTATTGACCGCTGGCTGTGGGCCACCCGTTTGTACAAAAGTCGCTCGCTGGCCGCCGAAGCCTGCGGCGGGGGCAAGGTCAAGGTCAACGGTCATACCGCCAAGCCCCACAAGCTGGTCCGGGCGGGCGATGCGGTCAGCGTCACCCACCCGGCCGGCCGCAAGGAGTTCACGGTCGTCGCCCTGGCCGAACGCCGCGGTCCGGCCTCTGAGGCGCGCCAGCTGTACGACGATCACTCGCCGCCGCCTCCACCGCGCGAGGAGCGGAACGTTTTCGTGCCGCCCCAGTTCCGGCCCCACGGCGCGGGCCGGCCGACCAAGCGCGAGCGGCGCCAGATCGAGAAGCTGCGGGGGCGGAGGTAGGCGTATGATCGATCTGCGCAGCGACACCGTGACCCTGCCCAGCCCGGCCATGCGCCAGGCCATTGCCCAGGCCGAGCTGGGCGACGATGTGATGGCCGAAGACCCCAGCGTCAACCGGCTCGAAGCCCAGGCCGCCGAGCTGCTGGGCAAGGAAGCCGCATTGCTGGTAGCCAGCGGGACGATGGGCAACCTCGTCTCCATGTTGAGTCACTGCCGGCGCGGCGCCGAGGTGATCGTCGGCGATGAGGCGCATATCTACCACTACGAGGCGGGTGGGGTGTCGGCGCTGGGCGGCTGCGTGTTCCACCCGGTGCCGACCGGGCGGTTCGGCGAGCTGGCCGTGGTCGATCTGGAGCGGGCTGTGCGGCCGGCCGCCAGCGATATTCACGCCGCGCCGGCCGGGGTGGTGTGTCTGGAAAACACCCACAACCGGTGTGGCGGCACGGTCTTGTCGGCGTCGTACCTGGAGTCCGTCCGCAAGCTGGCCGACCGTTTCGGCCTGCCGGTGCATCTGGACGGCTCACGGATTTTTAACGCTGCGGTCGCTCGGGGCTGTACGGTCGCGGAGCTGACCCGTCAGGTTGACTCGGTCCAGTTCTGTCTGTCCAAGGGTTTGGCCGCCCCGGTCGGGTCGCTGGTGTGCGGCCGGGCCGCATTCATTGCCCAGGCTCGGCGCTACCGCAAAATGCTGGGCGGTGGGATGCGGCAGGCCGGGATTATTGCCGCAGCCGGCATTGTGGCCCTGACCGACATGGTTGAACGCCTGGCAGAGGATCACGCCAACGCCCGGGTTCTGGCCCACGGCCTGGCCGAGCTGCCCGGCCTGCGGCTGGACCTGGAAACCGTCCAGACCAACCTGGTGATCTTTCGGATTGCCGACGAGCGGATTGATGAGGCCGTGCTGGTCGCCCGGCTGGCCGAGGCCGGGGTCAGGATCGGCGACCTGGGCCGGGGGCGTCTGCGGGCGGTGACCCACTTTGGGCTGACCCGGCAGCATATCCACGACGCCCTGCGGATCATCGGCACGGTGTGGAAAGAGCTGAGCGGCTAATCGGTGTAGCGGCGCCCTATACCGACGTAATCCTGATCAGGGGAACGGAGAACATATGAGCACTGAACCGCTGTTATTCAGAGTCAATCCGGAAAGCCCTGAGTCTGAGAAGATAGAAGAGGTAGAGTTCTCTCAGCTGGGATTTCGAGAACGGCAGCATATCCAGGAATGGGTAGCTGCCAACCCGGGCATCCTGGGCGAGGATCTACTGATAATTGGCAAGGAGTTCAGCGGTTTCGACAGGACGAACGAGAGGCTCGACCTGTTGGCGGTAGATGTGGACGGGAAGCTGGTTGTTATCGAACTGAAACGCGACGACACAGGCGCCGATGTCCACTGGCAGGCCATCAAGTACGCGAGCTATCTCCATAGCGCCAGTCCAGACAATATCATCAGCATGCTTGCCGACTACAAAAAGGTATCGGAATCAGAAGCCGAGAACAGACTATTGCAGCATCTTGGCTCGGACAGCCTTGATATTCTGAACAACGACCAGCATATCATCCTCGCGAGTCACAGGTTCGCTCCAGAAGTAACCTCTGCCGTGCTTTGGTTGAACGAGAAAATTCCCGGTAAAGACCTCATCACTTGCGTCCAACTAACGCCATACCGGGATGCGAAGACCGGTTCTCTGTACATACAGGCTTCCACAATTATACCTGTGCCAGGAGTAGAGGATTACGTCATTGGGGTCGGTGATTCGCCGAGTAAAAGCGGACCCACGATACGGAGAACCCGCTCACCGAAACAGTACAAGAACAAAGACGATGAGGTGACGCAATTCCTCAGAGGAGTTAGAGAGCTAGCTATAGAAGGCTTGCCGGACGAACTCAAGCCAGACAAGAAAAATAGATGGGCAGGTGGGTGGCCCGAATTTCGCTACTATCATGTCTGGTACTCGCGTATGCCTTGGAACTGGCATCTGTTCTACCTAGTCCACCTTTATCCAGGAGAGGAGAGCGACCCGGCCGTTGCTGGATGGACAGCAGAGGTGGGATTCGGATACTGGAATAAGTCAGGGGGTGCGAATCTTTCGGCAAGTGAACTCGTAGAACTGGTTAACAGAGTCGCAGGTCTGCGCGTCTATGATGATCAGAAGGTGGCAAACGACGGGGATGGCGAGGTTACAGTATCCCGTCATGCCGATATGCTGGACGAGCCTTTCGCCAAAACGCTGGCCGATACGCTCAGGCGTTTCATCGAAGTCGTCACGCCCGAGGTCGATGATTTCGAGGCTACGCGCAACGAAGAAGAAGCCTGACCGTGCAATCCAACCGCAACAGCAAGTGATAGGGTGGGCCACTGTCCTACCTAATGCGGTCAATTCGATGGGCGGCGTAGCTATCGTCTTCGTGGATCAGGCAGCACTCACACCATACGGCCGCTTGGCGTTGAACCTGTTGCCGTAGCTTTGCAGAGACGCGCTGACTTATTATATCAACAGCAAAGGAGGGAAGCCTATGCTCAAAGGTATTGACAATGTTGGCGTGGCGGTGACCGATCTGGCGCGTTCGGTCGCCTTTTATGAAAAGCTGGGGTTTCACAAGGGCGATGACTACGAGGCGGATGTCAAGGGCTGTACCATGACCTCGGAGACCGCCGTGCTGTTTCTGTTTCAGACCAGGCATAGCCCCCAAGCCGTCGGGCGCGAGGCCAGCCTGGCCAATAATCCACCCGGTCTGGATCACATCAGCTTCCTGGTTGATGACGTGAAGCAGTCCTACGCCGAGTGTCGGGCCAGGGGCGTCAGCTTTCTGGGTGAACCCGAAGATCAGGACTGGGGCGCCCGGATTGCGGCCTTCAAAGACCCCGACGGCAATAACCTGTATCTGTTGCAGTATCTCTAGGAAAGGAGGCGCATATGCCGACGATTAACACCGTAACCGGGACGTGTACGCCCGAGGACTTGGGCTTTACCCTGATCCATGAACACCTGACGGCCGGCTTTCCCGGCTGGGAGTTTGACAACGCCGGCTTTGACCGGCCGGGCGAGATGGCCACGATAGTCGATAAGCTCAAGGAGATCAAAGATCTGGGAGTGACCTCGGTTGTCGATCCCTGCCCCATGGAGCTTGGTCGGGACCCCGAGTTCACCCTTGAGGCGGCCGAGAAGTCAGGCGTCCAAATCATCATGGCGACCGGCCTGTACAACGAGGCGCTGGGTATTCCGCCCCACTTCCGCAGCCTGGACGCCGACGCCATCGCCGAGGTCTACGAACGTGAGTTGACCGAGGGGATGAACAGAACCGGGATCAAGCCGGGCATCATCAAGACCGCGACCGGCGGGATTCCGGGCATGACCGAAACCGCGACCGACATCGCTCCGTGTGAGGAAACCTGTCTGCGGGCCGCCGCCCGAGCGCACAAGGCAACCGGCGCCCCGATCCTGTGTCACAACGACGAACTCGGGCCGCTGGGCCGCCAGACGCTCGACGTGTTTGAAGAGGAGGGCGTGGATTTCAACAGCGTGCTGATCGGCCATGCCTGCGGGGTCGGCGATATGCGCTACTACTTCGACATTCTTGAGCGGGGCGCCTGGATTGGCTTTGACCGCTTTGGCATAGAAACGATCGCCTCGGACAAGATGCGCCTGGCCTCGCTGATCGGCCTGCTGGCGGTCGGCTTTGATCGCATCATGCTGTCCCACGACCACGTTGGCTGTTGGCTGGGCCGGGTGAGCGACGACTGGCAGAAATTCATGGACGCCTGCCCCAACTGGAGCTATGCGCACATCATGAAGAATATCCTGCCCCAGCTCAGCAAATCCGGCGTGAGCGAGGGCACGATTCGGACCATGACGGTGGATAATCCCAGGAGCTATTTCGGTGGATAGAAAGGGTCCGGGCACAGCGCTGCTGGTTGGACTGGTTCTGGCCCTGACCCTGCTGACCGTGCTGCGAGAACAGGCGCCCGACCCCCGACCGCCGACCGTCTCTGAGACCACGGCAGGCCAAGACACAAGCCTCACTCCGCCTGTCCCGGCCGCCGCGCCTGCGGCGGTCAGACGCGCCCGTATCCAGGTCGAAGTCGATCCCGACACAGGCCGGCTGCGGCCCCCAACCCCGGCTCAGCGCAGGTCCCTGGCCGACGCCCTACGCCACCAGTTTCGCTCCCCGCCCCGCACGCCAAGCTATTTCGCCGACGGCACAATCTCGGTTGTTGTTGCGACGGAGCGTTTGAATTTCTCTGTCGCTCAGGTCAACGAACAGGGCCTGCCCGAGACCAGCTGTGTGTCGGGTCTGGAACAGGCGGTGAGCGTTCTCGAAACGGGCGGGTATAAGCTGCCGCTGCGGGCGGAGGAGTGATGCGGTTCGCCCGGCCTGTCGGCCTTGGCGTGTGCTGGCTGGGCCTGCTGGTCCTGATCGCGCCGGTTCGGGCCGACGTGACGATTCGGATCAATAATGTCGATGCGGCCGAGGAGGGCCTCAACGACCCCACTCCGGTCAGTCCGGTCGGCGGCAACCCCGGTCGGACGCTGGGCGAGCAGCGGCTGAACGTGCTGCGCCGTGCCGCCGAGCTGTGGGGTGGCTTGCTCGAAGGCGACGTGGATATCGTGATCCAGGCGACCTTTCAGCCGCTGCCGTGCAGTCCGACCATGGCCGTGCTGGGGGCGGCCGGCCCGATCCGCGTGGTTGCCAATTTTCCGGCGACATCTGTTGACGCGGATACGTGGTACCCTGCGGCGCTGGCCAACCAGTTGGTAGGTTTCGATCTGCACCCCGGGCGAGCCGCTGCGGAGCTGCTCAAGCCACCCTTTCAGGACGACATCGTGGTCTATTTCAACGGCGACGTGGACGGCAACGGCGCCTGCCTGCCCGGCGACTGGTACTACGGTTTTGACACCGCCCCGGCTGCGGGCGATATCGCCCTGCTCAATGTGGCCATGCACGAGTTCGCCCACGGGCTGGGATTGACCAGCCTGATCGATGAAACCTCGGGCCAGACGCCTCTGGATCTTCCCGACCGCTATGCGGTCTTCAGCCTCAACACCACCACCGACAAGCATTTTCATGAGATGAACGCCGAGGAACTGCTCGACGCCCAGGTCAGCCATGACCACATCGTCTGGGACGGGCCGGCAACAACCCAAGCCGCCCGCGAGATTCTGGACTGGCAGGCCGAGCTGATCGTCGAGGCTCCGGCCAGTCTGGCCGGGACGTATCCGGTGACCCGGGCGGATTTCGGGCCGGCTCCGAGTACCGATGCGGAATACGTCGGGGTCGAGCTGGTGAATGATCGGATCGGGGATACGACCGATGGCTGTGAGCCGCTGGAGCAGAAGCTGCGCGGCCGCATCGCGTTCCTCAACCGTGGCAACTGCCCGTTTGCGCTCAAGGTCGCCCACGCCGAGGCGGCCGGAGCCAGCGCCGTCGTGATTCGCAATACCGAGCCCGGCGGGGCGCTGATCATGGACGCGCCGCACAGCCAGAGTCGGATTCCGGCCGTCAGCATCTCGCACCACCACGGCGATGGGCTGCTGTCCGCTCTGCCCCGAACAGACGTGCGAGCCGCGCTCAGACTCAACCCCGAGCGTCTGGTCGGGGCCGACCCCAGCGGCTTTGTCCGGCTGTATGCGCCCGACCCGGTTGAGCCGGGCTCGTCAATCGCCCATATCGATCCGAGCGCCTCGCCCGATCTGCTCATGGAACCCTTTTTGAGCGCCGATCTCGACGCGGCCAGCGACGTTGATCTGACGCCTTTTCTGCTCCAAGACCTGGGTTGGCGGCTGGCTGAGGAGACCGACGGCCCGGAAGAGGCCGAATAGGGTGTGGGTTATATTCCCGACGCAAAAGAATGGGAGCCCAATTGGAAAAAACGCAGAAGAAAAAGACGACGATGAAGCGATGCCTCCAAGGATGTCCGGGGCACACACGTTCAGATATGATTACCCGGGTGTTCCAGCGGGAAGAAAGCCTCGTTGAAGTGATCCTGGAAAATATCCCGGCTGAGGTGTGCCAGCTGTGCGGTCAAGCTTTTTTTTCCAAAGAAGTTGTTCGTGGGATTGACCGAGTCCTATTACCGTTCCACGGCACCCACCGGACAATCCCTGATCTTCCTCCAGCCCGAATTATTGTAGATTTTGTTGAAGCCCAGAAGAAAATAGCGGCGTGATAGAGAAGTCTGTCGAAGGAGCAATCTTCCCTTGTTATTTTCCTTGCGCCACCACATAAGCCACCAAAAATTCATACTCTCTACGCACCTCCTCCCATCACCCTTCTCAGGCTAGAGCGGTTCACGCTGCTGTGTCGCCCTTCGACTTCAGGCGCGCTGCGCCCGACGCTCAGGCCCAACGGTCTCCCGTTCGTGCTGAGCGTAGCGGAGCGAAGTCGAAGCATGGATGCCGGCTCACGTCCGGCATGACGGGTGGGCGAGAAGCATGGCTACGGCCTATCGTGAAACGCGCTAGGAAGCGTGAAAACGGCGCTCCCAGTCGTGCTCGCGGCTCGTGATCAGGTGTTCGAGGCGCTGGATGCGGCGGTCGAGCTTGTCGAAGCTGCGCTTCAGGCGTTGCAGCGCCATGCCCCGCGAGCCGGCGTAGGAGTGATAAAACTCCTGCTCCTGGCTGGTCTGCAGGGGAATGACCGGTGCGGGTTTCATCAGCAGGGCGGCCAGGAGATACAGCCCGCCCACGGCCCACAAGCCGGAAAACAGGAAGACAACGAAGGTTACACACCGGACCCAGAACAGGCTGAAGTCGAAGTAGTCGGCGACGCCTTTACACACGCCCAAGATCATCCCGTTCCGGGAGCGGTACAGGTGGCTCTGAGACTGGGCAGCAGATGTCATGGTCGGTCTCCTTTGCTGGGTGGTCTGTCCTGGTCGAGCACCAGCGTCTCCAGCGCCTCGATGCGTTCTTCCAGGCGCGACAGCCCCTGGTAGAGTTCCTGCATGAGTCTGGTTTCCTGGCTGTCGAGCTGGCTGTCGCGACGGGGGCTGCCTTTGAGGATTTTGAGAGCGGCCAGGGCCAGCCCCCCGGTGACCGCCACAAATCCGGTGCCGAAGATGAGCAAAACCGCCAGGACGCCGGCTTTCATCTCGTCCCTCTTGTCTTGAGCGTGGGCATCAGCGTCCCGCTCAGGGTCTTGGTGCCGATGGCAGAAACGATGAGGATCGCGACAAAGACCAGCATCACCCCCAGGTGAGCCAGGCCGAGCGCCGGGTTGTCGGCTTGCTCGGCCAGTTGCCTGAGCGCCGGGATGTGTAAAAACGCTTCGTTGACGGTGGCGCCCCACAGCATGTAATAGCTGACGATCATGCACGTCAGGTGCACCGCCAGCCAGTGCCGGATGGCCTGGGTGGCAATCGCCCAGTAACCGATACAGACGGTCACCAGCGTAATGATGGCCAGCCAGTGGGGAAAAAAGAAGCTGCCGAACTGATAGATCAGCAGCGCGGTCAGGTTTGTGATCAGCATGGCATACACATACCATTTGCCCCGCTTTCTATGGCTGGCCGTTCCCTTCTGACCACACAACAGCAGGCCGCCCACCAGCAGGGATATCAGGCTGGCAATCACATGGACCCAGCTGATCGGTGACAATACGTCTGGCATGTCTCCCCCTTTCTAGCTGTCGGCCGGCCGCTTGGCCGCCGCAGCCTTGAGGCTGGCCAGCTCTCGCTCAATCTCCTCATCGCCTTCGAGACGGTCGAACTCTTCTTCGAGGCTGGGCTTGCGATGGCTGTTGACCAGCTCGGCCTCGGCTTCGAGGCGCTCGACCCGGCTCTCGAACTGCTCGAAGCGCAGCACCGCGTCGTTGTTCTCAAAGCGGCGGATGTCGGCCTGGGCGCGTTTGTGCTTTTGAGCCCGGATGTGGCGCTGGACCAGAAGCCGCTGCTTTTCGCGGGCCGCGCTGAGCTTATCCTCCAGCTGGGCAATATCGGACTGATACTGCGCAATAAGCTCGCCGCTGTGGAACAGCTCTTCTTCGAGCGCTGTCGTCCGTTCTCGATAGCGCCGCTTTTCCAGCAGCGCTTCGCGGGCCAGATCCTCGCGGCCCTTGCTGACGGCCAGCTGGGCCTTATCCTCCCAGCCGGCGGTCCGGGTGTGGACGTGTTCGAGGTCGCGTTGGATGCGCTTTTTGGCGGCCATTGCGCCTGCGCACGAGGCCTTGATTTCGACCAGCGTGTCTTCCATCTCCTGGATCATGAGCCGCACCATTTTTTCCGGGTCTTCGGCCCGGTCCAGCATGGCGTTGATGTTGGAGCTGATGATATCGCTGAGTCGGCTGAAAACTCCCATGATGTGTCCTCCGTTTGCTTGCGGTCTTGGAGTACATAGTAGCAGAGAGTGTGCCAAACACCGAAAAATTGAAAAGCTGAGGAATATCGGGTGCTTATCAAAATCGAAGAAAATGTCGATTTGGCTTTTTTCACTATCTTTTTGCGAATATCACCGTATAATGGCTTCAAAAGCCATGGAAAAATACGCTTCTATGCAAGATGATCGAGGCGCCCAGACGGCCAGTGAGGCACCCCACGTTGGCCGGACCGAGGCCATCGGTCAGTCGGAGATTTTTCTGGAATTTCAGGAGCGGCTGTCACGGATCGCCCGGGTCAACCGGCCGGCACTGTTGATCGGCGAACGGGGCTCGGGAAAAGAGTTGGCCGTCTCACGCCTCCACTATCTGTCGCCGCGCTGGCAGGCACCCTTGCTGGCCCTCAACTGTGCGGCCCTGTCTCCGAGCCTGATTGAGTCCGAACTTTTCGGGCATGAGCCGGGCGCCTTTACCGGAGCGGTTGGGCGCCGAGCCGGGCGCTTCGAGGCGGCGGACGGCGGCACCCTGTTTTTGGACGAGATCGGACAGCTGCCGCTCGAGGTGCAGGAGAAGCTTTTGCGCGTTGTGGAGTACGGCAGCTTTGAACGGGTCGGCGGCTCGCAGCCGATTCAGGCCGATGTGCGGATTATCGGGGCGACCAACGCCGATCTGGCCGAACTGGCCAGGCAGGGCCGCTTCAAGACCGATCTCTTGGACCGGCTGTCCTTTGAGGTGGTGTTTGTGCCGCCCCTGCGCGAGCGCCGGTCGGACATTGTGCTGCTGGCCCGGCACTTTGCCGGCCGCATGGCCGTTGAACTCGGCCGGCATGACATTCCCCAGTTCAGCCCTGGGGCGCTTGCCGCGCTCGAAGCCTACCCCTGGCCGGGTAATATCCGCGAACTTAAAAATGTCGTGGAACGGGCGGTATCCCGGTCTGATGACAGCCAGGTAACTCAAGTCACTGAGGCCGTCATTCTTTTCGATCCCTTTCGGTCTCCCTTTGAGGCCGGACCACAGGCGGACGACAAGCCAGCCGAGCCGGAAGTCCAACAGCCGCCCCAGGCTGCCGAGACCAAACCCTTTACCCAGGCCGTGCAGGAGTTGGAGATCGCGCTGCTGCGAAAAGCGCTCAGCCGGGCCAAATACAACCAGCGCAGGGCGGCCGAGAGTCTGGGCCTCACCTACCACCAGTTCCGCGGTCTGTGCCGCAAGTATGGGCCGGCGGTGCGGGACGAGGGCTGAGGCGCTCAGCCGCCTTGACCCCCCCGGGTTTTGAGCCTATGTTCCGGCCAGGATTGAGCCAGGATTGAGCGGTCTATGGCCAGGATTGAGCGGTCTATGCCTATGAATGCTGATTCGCCCCCGAGCGCCGGTCCGCTGAGCGGCATCCGTGTCATCGAGTGTGGGGTGCTGCTGGCCGCCCCGTTTTGCGCCCGCCTGCTGGCCGATTTCGGCGCCCAGGTCATCAAGGTCGAGCCGCCAAATCAGGGCGATCCCATGCGCGCGACCGGACAGGCGCTGCTGGACGGCAAAAGCCTGTGGTGGCCCAGCATCGCTCGCAATAAGCAGTGTATTACGCTCAACCTGCGCCTGCCCGAAGGCCAGGACCTGCTGCGCCGGCTGGCCGCCCAGGCCGATGTGGTGCTGGAGAACTTTCGGCCCGGCACGTTCGAGGGTTGGGGGCTGGGCTATGAGGCGCTGCGCGAGATCAACCCGGGTCTGATATTTGCCCGGGTGTCGGGCTACGGTCAGACCGGACCCAACCGCCACAAGCCCGGCTTTGCGGCGGTGGCGGAGGCGTTTGGCGGGCTGCGCCACAGCGTTGGCTTCCCGGACCGGCCGCCCGGTCGGGTGGGGGTGAGCATCGGCGATTCCCTGGCCGGCATGTTTTCGGCCCTGGGCATCATGCTGGCCCTGTACCACCGGGATGTGAACGGCGGGCGCGGCCAGGTCATTGATACGGCCCTGTATGAGGCGGTGTTCGCGGTCATGGAGGGGGCGCTGACCGAGTATGACAAAACCGGCCATGTGCGGACCCGGACCGGCACGAGCCTGCCCGGTTTTGCCCCGTCCAATCTGTACCCGTGTCGGGACGGCAAATGGATCATCATTGCCGCCCAGTCCGACAAGCTGTTCGAGCGCCTGTGTCGGGTCATGGGCCGTGAAGACCTGCTGGGCGACCCGCGTTTTGCCAGGGCTGCGGCGCGCGGCCAGAACCGGGACGCCATTGACGCGATTGTGGCCGGCTGGACGGCCGAACACGACCTGTCCGCACTGCTGCCGCGCCTCGAAGCCGCCATCATCCCGACCGGGCCGGTCAACAGCATGGCCGATATTGCGGCCGACCCGCACTTTCAGGCCCGCGACATGCTGCTCAGCCTGCACGACCGGTTGCTGGGGGCAATCCGCATGCAGGGCATCGTGCCCAAGCTGAGCGACACACCGGGGGCGGCGCGGTTTGTCGGCCCGGCTCTGGGCGAGCATAATCACGAGGTGTATCAGGGGCTGCTCGGCCTTCGGGCCGAGGAGCTGGCCGGCCTGCGCGAGCGAGGTGTGATCTAGCGGCGTGATCTAACGGCGTGATCGAGTGGAGACACGACATGGCAGAACAACTTCTCACGGGTCTGAAAGTCCTTGAGTGTGGCAATCTGGTCTCGGCGCCCTATCTGGGCAAGCTGTTGGCCGACCTGGGAGCCGAGGTGATCAAGCTTGAGGAGCCCGGCGGCGACAGCGCCCGCGAGCGTGGCCCCTTCCCCGGCGATACCCCGCACCCGGAGAAGAGCGGGCTGTTTTTGTATCTGAACGCCAACAAGCTTGGGGCGACGCTGAACCTGCGTACGCCACACGGACGGGGGCTGTTGCAGAGTCTGTGCAGCCGGGCCGACCTGCTGATCCACAACTATCGGCCGCCCGAGATGGCCGGCCTGGGGCTGGACTTCGACACGCTGCGGCGGGCCAATCCGGGCCTGATCATGACCACGATTTCGTATTTCGGCTGCACCGGGCCCTACCGCGACTACCACGCCTTTGAGCTGACGGCCAGCAACGCCGGGGGCTGGGCGTTCATCAGCCCCGGCGCCTCGGATTATGCCGACCTGCCGCCGCTCAAGGCCTTTGGCCACCAGGCCGATTTCCAGGGTGGCGTGCATGCCGCAGTGGCCAGCCTGGGCGCCTATTATCACCGGCTGCTGAGCGGCCAGGGCCAGCACGTCGACGTGTCGATCCAGGAGTGTATCGCCGCCATTCTGGAAATGAACTTCATGCACTACACCTATGCCGGCAACGAGACCTCACGCCTGGGGAGGCGCTCGATTTTTCCGTGGTGCATGCTCGACTGCCAGGACGGCAAGCTGTTTGTCATCAACGTCGAAGAAGACCAGTGGCAGCGCCTGGTGGAGCTGATGGGCAATCCTGAGTGGGCCGCGCTGGAGATCTTCGAAGACCGGGTCCAGCGCGGCCTGAACTACGACGCGCTCTTTCCGCTGCTCCAGGAGTGGGCGGCCAACTGGAAGGTGGCCGACCTGTACAAGGCCGGCCAGGAGCGCCGGATCTGCATGGCGCCGGTGAATACCATGGCCGACCTGTTTGCCTCCGAGCACCTGAAGGCGCGCGAGTTCTTCACCACGGTCAGCCATCAGGTCGCCGGCACGCTGGACTACCCCGGCGCCCCGTTCAAGGTGTCCGAAGGCGGGGTCGAGACGCCCCGCCCGGCCCCGCTGCTGGGCGAGCATAATGAAGCGGTCTACTGCGGCCGGCTCGGCCTGTCCGGGGACGAACTGGCCGACCTGAAGCAGAAGGGCGTTATCTGAACGCGGAACGAGGTATCGCATGTCATCATCACGACCCCTGGACGGCATTCGCGTGCTGGACTTCACCTGGGCCTGGGCTGGCCCCTACTGTACGCTGCAGATGGCTCATATGGGCGCACAGGTGATCCGTATCGAGAGCGAGAAACGGCCGTGTGTCACGCGGCTGATCCCGCCCTTTGCGGATGACCAGCCGGGCCCCAACCGGGCCGGCTACTTCAACCAGTACAGTCAGGGCAAGAAGAGCATACAGCTCGACCTGGGCCGACCCGAGGCGGCCGAGATTGTCAAAAAGCTGGCCGCCCAGTCCGATATCGTCGTCCAGAACTTTTCGGCCGGCGCGATTGAGCGCATGGGCTTTGGCTATGACACGCTCAGCCAGATCAAGCCCGACCTGATCATGATTTCAATCTGCGGCTACGGCCAGACCGGCCCTGAGCGCAAGTATATGGGCTATGGGCCGGCCTCGGTGCCCCTGGCCGGTATCTCGTCGCTGTCCGGCTATCGGGACAAGGAGCCGGCCGAGGTCGGGATTTCCTACGGCGATCCGAACGCCGGCATCTTTGGGGCGTTTGCCGCCATGGCGGCCCTGGCCTACCGGCAGCGGACCGGCCGGGGCGTGCACGTCGATCTGGCGTTGTGGGAGGCGCTCTTGGTCTTGATGCCCGAGGGGCTGATGGACTACGCCATGAACAAGACCCAGGCCGAGCGGGACGGCAACCGCGACCCCTGGATGGCGCCCCACGGCTGCTTCAAGTGCCAGGGCGACGCCGATAAGTGGGTGACGATTGTGTGCGGCTCGGACGCCGAGTGGCAGGCCCTGTGTCGAGCCATCGGCCAGCCCGAGCTGGCGACCGACAAGCGCTTTGCCAATGCCACCGCCCGCAAGGCCAACGAGGACGCGCTGGAGGACATCCTGAGCGCCTGGACCGCGCAGCGCGACCGCTGGGAGGTGACCGAGGTCTTGCAAAAGGCCGGAGTGGCAGCCTTTCCGTCGATGAGCAACAAGGACATGGCCACCGACCCGCACCTCGAAGCGCGCGGCTATCTGGTCCGCAAAGACCACCCCGAGTTCAGCCCGCGCGTCCACGCCGGCGTGCCGTGGCACATGTCGGACACGCCGTGCGAGGTGCGCACCGCCGCCCCGCTGCGCGGCCAGCATACCGATGAGGTCTTGGGCGAGCTGCTGGGCATGTCGGAGGCCGAGATTGGGCAGCTCCGCGACGGGCAGGTGCTGACCTGAGCAATGCGAAACGCGGAGCCGATGTCATAAGGCTGGAGTCACGATGAAGCGGGTCTTTTCATTCCTCATTCCCCATTCCTCGTTCATCGTTGCCGTCATCTTTCTTGTCAGCGCCTGCGGCCAGCCGCAAAAAAAGCCGTTCTCGAATCCCAGACTGTACGCCGACCCGCCGCCCGCAGCGTCGCCCGCCCAGCGGTCGGCGCCCGCTCCGGGCGGGCCGGCGCCGGCCGCCGCTTCAGGCTGGACCCAGAGTGTGACCGAGCGGGCGATTGCCGGCCAGCCGGGGCTGCGCGAGAGCGTGTGGACGAGTGCCCGTCCTCCGCACGGCCGGCACGACTACATCGCCGTGCACCGTATTCGGAGCGTGGCTGCGCCGTCGGACGCCGCCCGGTCGGTGTTTTTCTTTCTGCCCGGCTCGCACCACCACGGCGAGGTGGTGGTGGCCGATGAGCGCTACGACCTGCGGCTGTATCTGGCCCAGCGCGGGGTCGAGACCTGGACCCTCGATTATCGGACGCATTTCATCACCCGCGAGCAGATCTTCGAGTCCGGCTTCATGCAGGGCTGGACCGCTCAGGTCTTTATTGAGGATGCGGCTGCGGCCGCGGATTTTGTCCGTCAGACGAGCGGGGTGCAGAAGATCTTTGTTGGCGGCTATAGCCGCGGGGCGACGTTTGCGGCCCTGCTGGCGGCCCGCTACAGCCGCCAGGACGTGCTCGGCCTGGCCCTGCTGGACGGCTATGCCCTCGAGCCGCCCGAGGCGCGTGCGATTTACCGCGAGCGGCCCGAGACCCCGACTTGGTTTGCCGACGATCTGGAGCGGCGCTACGTGCCCTACCGGCGCTGGATCAAGATGTTGCAAGACACGCTGGCCGAGCCCGACGGTCCCGATTTCATGCCGGTTCACCTGTTTGAGAACCGGGCCGAGATGCTGAAACACTTCCTCTTCGTGTCCCCGACCTACGGCCAGCAGGGCGGACTGTCAAACGCCAAGGGCGGCTATGCCGATATCCTGGTCCTGGCCCGGATATTCCTGCACCAGGATCGCTACTGGCCGCGGGTCCAGAATCACGGCGGTTTCGAGCTCCAGCGTCATCTGGCCGAGGCCCAGTTCGACTATGCCGGTGCGCTGCGCGCCCTCACCATTCCGATCATCGCCTTTGCCAGCAGCAATATGGACAAGGCCGGTATCGGCTGGGCCAGACGGGTCGAGTATACCGCCCGGGCAACGGCCAGCCGTGACGTCGAGTACGCCCTGCTCCAGGATTGGGGTCATCTCGACGTGTTGCTCGGCACGGCCGCGGCTCAACAGGTGTTTTCGCCCCTGGCCCGGTGGATAGACCAGCATACGCCGGCTTCCAGCCCCTGAGTTCCGCGTCCGCTCAGGCGCCTCAATCCGGCGGGCTGTCTGCTTGCATGTTCGGGCGTTCCCAAGTACAATCCCGCTCGGTCTGCGGCGACTGAATGACTGTTCAGTCGTCTGAGGCTCTTTTGCCAGGCTGTCAGGAGGGGCGCATATGGCCGCACAAAACACGAGTGGGATGCTGGCCGGCTACACGGTGCTGGATTTTACCCAGATTGTCGCCGGACCGACGACGACCAGACTGATGGCCGAAATGGGAGCCGAGGTCATCAAGGTCGAACAAGCCCCGGCCGGAGACCCGGCGCGTCAGAACCCGGTCTGGAAAAAAGGCCGCAGCGGCTATTTCATGCAGCATAATCTGGGCAAACACAGCCTGTGTGTGAATCTCAAGACCCAGGCCGGCCGTGAGCTGGTTCGCGCCCTGGTGCCGCAGGTTGACGTGGTGGTCGAGAATTACAGCCCGGGCGTGATCGGGCGTCTGGGGCTGGGCTACGAGGTGCTGAAGGAACTCAACCCCAAGCTGGTCATGTGTTCGATTTCAGCCCTGGGCCAGACCGGCCCGCTGTCCCACGTGCCGGGCTTTGACTATATCGCCCAGGCGTATGCCGGCGTGACCGAGGTGATGGGTGAGCCCGACCAGCCGCCGGTCATCCCCATGGTGGCGATGGGCGATGTCAGCACCGGCGTCCACGCCCTGGCCGCGATTGCGTGCTGCCTGCTGCACCGCGAACGCAGCGGTGAGGGCCAATACATCGATGTGTCGCTCCTTGACTCGTATATCCACACCCACGATTTCAGCCTGGCGACCTATACGGCGACCCAGGGCAGGTTTATTCCGACCCGGGGCGGCTCGCACCACACCGGGCTGACGCCGTGCGGCGTGTTCAAGGCCAGCCAGGGCTATATCATGATTATCGCCGCCCTGGATCACCAGTGGCAGGGGCTGACCAGGGCCATGCAGCGGCCCGATTTGTCGGACGACCCGCGCTTTCGCAATGTCCGTGTGCGGCGCAAAAATCGCGACATCCTGATGCCCGAGATTGAGCGCTGGCTGCTGTCCCTGCCCGACCGCCAGGCGGCGCTGGACGCCCTGGATCGCGAACGGGTGCCGGCCGCCCCCGTGCTGACGGTGCCCGAGGTGGTCGAGCATCCGCACCTGGTCGAGCGCCAGGCCGTGCGCTCGGTGTCTGACCCGCTGCTGGGCGACTTCATGATCCCCGGCTTTCCGTTCCGCTTCTCCGGGCATCCGTTGCCCCAGGTCGTGCCCGCGCCCGATCTGGGCCAGCACAATGCCGCCGTGCTGGAACGCTACCTGGGCTATGGGGCGGATCGAATCGCTGAGCTGGCGGCCGATGGCATTCTCGTCCAGCAGACCGCCGGAGCATAAGGCGGGCTGTTCGCACAGAAAGGATAGTCACACGAATGCGACAACCGCACCGTTTCAGACCAGCCTGCCTGCTAGGATGTCTTGTCCTCCTGCTGTGGACCTCGCCCGGCTATGCGCTGTGGGACGGGCCGCTGAGCAAGCCGGTCGGTTGGGTGAGTAATAACTGGTCACGCTTTGACCGCTTTCTGGCAACCTTTGACCCGGCCGGCCGCTATGTGCGCCAGCCGATTGAGCGCCGCGTGCCGGCCCTGACCTTCAAGGGCTTTTATCGGCAGTGGTCGGATGTCCTGTTGACCAGCAGCCAGACGATCCACAACCGTCGGAGAGACTTCCGTTTTCTCCAGCTCCAGAACCTGTTGGAACTGGAGAGCCACTATCAGATCTCGCCCAATATCGAGATCACCAATATCAGTCATTTTCTGTACGACGGGGTGTACAACTGGCAGGACTCGTCGGGCCTGTACGGCGACCGGGTCAGCGAGACGCTGCGCGGCTACCATAATCTCGACCGGGTTGTGCGCGAGCTGTACGTCAGCTACCGCACCCATAACCTGGACCTGGTGATCGGCAAGCAGCAGATCGCCTGGGGAAAAATGGACGGCCGGTATATTGATACGATCAACGCCATCGACAACCGCGAGGGCGCCCAGGTCGAGGCCAACGAGTACGAGTTCCGGCGGCTGCCGGTCTTCATGCTGAATACGACGTATTTCTTTGGCGCCAACTCGCTCAACTTTTTGTGGATTCCGCATTTCGAGCACGACCGCAGCGCGCCCTACGGCTCCCCCTGGGCGCTGCCCTTCCTGCCGCCGAACGCCGAGAGCCTGTTGACCAGCGACGAAGACCTGCTGATGGGCCGCAAGGATTTCTTCGGCAATTATATCCTCAAGCGCCGCCGCCCCTCGTCCGGGGATTGGGGCGACCACGAGTTCGGCGCCCGTTTGGACGTGTCCATGGAACCCCTGACCTGGGGGCTGGTGTACTATTACGCCTGGAACAAGTCGGCCCAGAATTTCATTGTGGATCGAGCGATTGACCAGGACGGGGACATCCACCTGATTCTGCAACCCCGCCACACCCGCCTGCACCACTTCGGGATCACGGCCGACTACGCCACGTCGTTCGCCAATGTGCCGCTGGTGGGTGAGCTGCCCATGGTGCTGCGGGTTGAGGGCCTGTGGACCAAGGCCGTCGAGTTTCAGGACACCAGTCGCTTTGGCGCGACCAGCAGCCTGCCGGCGCCCGATTTTCATATCAACACCAAGGAGCACAACGCCAAAGACGTGCGGCGGATGGTGGCGGCCCGGCGCCGGGCCGGCCTGGGCGAGCGTTTCAAATCCGGCGGGCACGTGTCTCGGGATACGATGCGAGCCGCCGTTGCGCTGGAATTTGCCCTGCCGGGCAACACCTCGTTCATTTTCCAGCCCTCGCTGCTGTACACCTTTGACTGGCGCGAAAGCCTGGGCAGCGGATTCGGCGGGGCGATTGGCGACGAGTGGAACGTCCTGCCGGTGGTGTTTGTCGGACGGCCGTTCCGCTTTACGCGCGACCGCCTCAACCTCAGCGTGACGGCCATCCCGTGGCTCAGCGGACCCAACCGCAAGTGGCAGGGCATCAAGACCCGGCTGACGGCCAGCTATAATTTCTCCCAGTTCATCACCGGCCGCATGACCTATACGGCCTTCAGCGGCGGCTATGGGACCGATCTGTACGCCATCTATGGCAAGTACGATAATATCGGCTGGGAGCTGAGCTACGAGTTTTAGCCCATGAACACCTTTGTCGTCCACGTCTGCCTGCTCGCCGTCCTGCTCGTTCCGGCTGTCATTGGCGCCCAGGACAACGGCGCTCGGCCAAAATCCTGGAAGACGCTTGCCGAGCTGTCCGCACAAGAAAAAGCCGGCCTCGACTTGCGGACCGACACCCCGCGCAGTACGACCATTCCCTACCTGCCGGCCGAGCCCTATCCGTTTGAGGCGCCGTATACGGCCGAGGAGCTGGGCTATCGCTCCATGGAGTTCACCCACGTGTCGCGCTGGTCGCACGTCATGGCCGACGCCTTCGGGTCAATGACCAGCGGCGGCTACCTGAACCAGGGCGTCACGATCGGGCTCAATTTCTATATGCCGGACGAGGACGGCGTTGCCGGTCATCTCGCAACGCCGGCGGGCCAGGATTTCTTTCGGATGGTGTTTTATTACTCCTCGCCGGCCGAACTGCAGGGCGCCCAGGACCTGTGGATCATGCACCGGACCGATAAGGAAAACTCGACCAAGCTGGACTATTTTGCCTATGCGCCGGCCATGCGCCGGGTGCGGCGGATTCCCCAGCCCCGGCGGGGCGAGCGCTTTCCCAACAATGTCCAGTCGTTTGACGATATCATTGGCCGCGACGCCTGGGAGTTTCGCTGGCGGGTGCTGGGAACCGATGTCCTGTATGAGACGGTCCGCTTTCCCAATACGCGCCCGACCGTGACCCTGGCCAATCCGGACGGCACGTTTTTCGACGCCGCGACCGATCAGCTCAAGATGATGTGGGACAGCTATCCGTTCTACCGTCCCGACGGCGGGGTGGAGTGTTATGTGGTCGAATCCACGACCCGCGAGGATTGGCTGTCCAACTATCCGACCAGCAAGCTCATCTACTGGCTGGACCGTCACTATTTCTACCCGCTGCGTATCGAGCAGTACGATCACGACGGCCAGCTCCAGGTCGTTGAGGTGCGGATTGCCAGACAGGATAATCCGGCCCTGGAGGACAAGGGCTACGCGGCGCTGATGACCCTGTACTACGATGTGTCGCTCGACCTGATGAGCTATAGCATCCACGATGCCCACCTGGTCAAAGAGTGGTCGGTCAAGGACAAAGAGGTGGCGTTCAGTCCGGATTTCATGCGCCGCGGCTGGTTGATGCATCCCCTGAAAACCCAGACCCTGGTGAATACGCCGGACGAGTTCTACCTGCGCCCGCTGCTGTACCCGGACAAATTTCCGCACGATCGGACGGTCGCGCCGGCGCCCGAGGTGGCCGCCCGCATCCGGGCTCAAGAGGCGGCCGGCCACCTGGTCTTTGAGGTCCCGGTCGGGGTGATGGAGGTCGGGGCGCCATGACCGGCAGGGGCCGCGTCTGGGGGCTGATGCTGTTCAGCCTGGCGGTGTGTCCGGTCTGGGCTCTGGCCCAGGACACCCCGACTCGGACGTGGCGGACTGTGGACGAGCTGTCGGCCCAGGAACAGGCCCGGCTCGACCTGCGGACCGATACCCCCCGCGACGCCCAGGTGCCGTATCTGCCGGCTGAAAAATTTCCGTTTGAAGCGCCCTACAGCGCGGAAGAGATGGGTATTCGGTCCATGGAGTACCCGCACTCTCCGTACTGGAACAGCACCCTGATCGACATCGCCACGACCCTGACCGGCTCCGGCTTCATGGACCAGCGGGTGTCGATCATTCCCATCCTGTACCTGCCCCAGGGCGGTTTTGCCGAGCATTTGTACACCACCAAGCCCGGCCAGGAAATCTTCCGCTGGCTGTCGCAGGCTGTGTCCCCGGCCGAGCGCTACGGGACGCAGACGCTGTTCATCGGCTACCGGACCGATCAGAGCTTCCCGACCAAGGTTGAGCTGTTTGCCTACTCGCCCTCCATGCGTCGCATTCGACGCCAGCCCGCGCCCCGGCGCGAGGACCGTCTGCCCAACGGGGCGGCGACCTTCGACGACCTGATTGGGCGGGACGCCTGGGAGTTTGAGTGGCGGCTGTTGGGTGTGGACACGCTGTACGAGACCGTGCGGTTTCCGGTCACCCGGCAGACTGCGGTGCTGACCGACACCGAGGGCAACTACATCGATATCCACGCCGCGGATGTCAAGCTCATGGGGCCGGACTATCCGCTGTACACCGAGGACGGCGGGGTGCCGTGTTATGTGCTGGAGTCGCTGCCCAAAAAAGACTGGCACGCCAACTACTACATGAGCAAGCTGATCTACTGGGTCGATCAGCAGTCCTTTTTTCCCCTGCGTATCGAAGAGTACGACCGGGACGGCAAGCTGGCCTTCATCAACGCCCGGACCGGGGTGCGGGCCAACCCCAAGCTCGGCGACCGCGGCTATGCGGTGCTGTTCGACCTGTGGTGGGACATTCCGATTGATCTGCTCCAGGCTTCGATTCACGGCATCCTCAACCGCGAGTGGTCAGAGGCGGACCGGCAGGTTTTTTTCAGTCCCGGCTTCATGCGCCGCGAGTGGTTTCTGGAGCCGCCCAAGGGCATGATGTCGCTCAATTCACCGGACGAGTTCTATCTGCGTCCACCGCTGGAACGGGACAAGTTTCCGCAGCAGCGCCCGATTCAGCTCGGGGCGGATATGGAAGCCCGGATTGCCGCCCAGGAGCGGGAAGGGCGGATCGTGTTTGAATCGAGCCTGCTGGCAGGTTATGAGCCGAGGGCTCTGGAGGAGTAAGTCATGGAGTTTTACGCGTTTCATCTCATGCCGTGGCCGCATCTGCCCCAGGACTTTGCCGACAACCCGGACAAGTATCCGTCGGCCTGGGTCACGCTGTCCAACGACTGTTACGACCCGGCCGAGGGCCAGCAGTTGTACAACCGCTATCTGGACGAGTTGGAGTACGCCGAAACCCTGGGCTTTGACGGTGTGTGCGTCAACGAGCACCACCAGAACGCCTACGGCACGATGCCGGCCCCCAACATCATGGGCGCCATGCTGGCGCGGCGCACCTCGCGGCTCAAAATTGCGATTGTCGGCAACGGCCTGCCGCTGCGCGACCATCCGCTGCGGGTGGCCGAGGAAGTCGCCATGCTCGACGTGGTCACCGGCGGGCGGGTCATTTCGGGCTTTGTGCGCGGCATCGGCTGCGAGTACTTCTCGATGGGCATCAACCCCAGCTATTCGATGGAGCGTTTTCGGGAGGCGCACGACCTGATCCTCAAGGCCTGGACCGACCCTGGGCCTTTTTCCTGGCAGGGCAAGCACTTCGAGGTGCGTTACGTCAACGTCTGGCCCCGACCGCTGCAAAAGCCGTACCCCAAGATCTGGATTCCGGGCTTCGGCAGCTCCGAGACGATTGAGTGGTGCGCCCACCCGGACCGCAAGTATACTTATCTGGCCGTGTACATGCCGGAGAGTCTGGTCAAGATGTATTTCGACATGTACCGCGAGTGCGCCGACAAATTTGGCTACACAGCCTCGCCCTACCAGCTCGGCCATGTGTATCCCGTGTATGTGGCCGACACCGACGCCAAGGCCGAGGAAGAAGCGGCCGAGCATCTGCTGTGGCTGTATCACTTCGGGCTGCGTCAGAAGCCCGAGTTTCTGTTCCCGCCGGGCTATGTCAGCCATACGTCGATGCTGAACATCCTGAGCCACGCCGACCAGATGGACTGGAGCAAGATGTCGTTTCACGAGCTGAACGAAAAGGGCTTCTGCATTGTGGGCGGGGTGGAGACCGTGCGTCAGCGTCTGGAGAACGCGGCCAAAACGCTCGGCTTTGGGGTGATGCCGGTGCTGCTGCACTTCGGCAACATGCCGCACGACAAAACCATGAAGAACATGGAGATGTTCGCCACCGAGATCATGCCCCACCTGCGGGGAATCCACGGCCAGCCCGAGACCCAGCCGCCAGCCCTCGCCGCCGCGGATTAGGGCTGGCCCTTCAGTCTGATCCGAAATGGAGGACGAGAGAAAGAAATATATTGACTATCTGCTGGCCGATTTCTCTTCGCTCAAGGAGGAAATCAGACGGCGGGCAACTCTGCAACGCTTTGTGTTGCTTGGTTTCGCAGCCGTCTTGGCCTTCACGTTCAGGGAAGCAGCTTCAAATAAGCTCTCGACATATTGGATAACGGGGCTATGGGTAAGCAGTTTCCTGGCGCTCCTGTTCTATTCCCGCGAAGACCTCGAAATTGGACGCTTAGGGACAGTTATACGAGACCGCCTCGCGCTACCAGCAGCGCGGGAATTTCGTGTGAGATGGAAGGATGTCTTTCATTCTGAAACCAATCAAGGCATGGCGTCGATAGACCCCATCACAGCTCTCTATGATGTCGTGTTTAATTGGATCGTTTTTCTGCTACTGCCAGGGTTTGTGACGCTCAAATTTATATGGCCGGTTCTTTGTGGTCTTGGCGACAAGCTTTCCGAGCATCCATGGGAAGCGTTTTTGTGTTTTCTTGCTGCGGTTGGATGTGTGTTTCTTCTGTTGCTAGACGCGTTCCCGTCACCAATATGGAGACGAGAAACGTGGACTCTCCTTCGGCACAGGCTTGTCTGTAACTGGAGGTGTCTCTGAACATAATCTCAGGTGCGTAGGTCGGATTAGCGAAGCGTAATCCGACGGGAGGGGCAGGCGGGCCGTTTGCTGTCGTGCCGGAGATGTCGGGTTACGCCTGCGGCTAACCCGACCTACAGGTCGCCTCTGATGGCGAGGAAAAAGCAATAACAGACTGGCAGGTCAAGCGGGATGGTGGGCAGAGAGGCGATGATACGCAACGATCAAGAGCTGAGAATCACCCGAGAACGGATCGAGCGTTTTGAATACCAGCTCGCCCGTTTACGCCAGGTAGAGACAAATCCTGCCAACTACCATGCTTCGGCGTCCGGTTTTTTGGCGGAAATCGACCGCATGCAGTTAGAGGTACGGGAATATCTCTCTCTCCATCCAACGGAAATGGCTGTGAAAGAAATGGCTCGGTAGAAATGTGTTACTGGCTCAGTCGGCCACCTGGGCCGGCATGTCTGCGGCGGGAACTTGGCGCGGCGCGGACGGTAGCCGGCTGAACTCCAGCGCGCCGTCTTCAATCGAGCCGTAGGCTACCGACCAGACATCGCGCATGTAGTTCTGGTACGCTTTCCATGGCACTTTCGAGCCCTGCTTGGGAAAGGCGTCAATCGCGCGCTGGATATAGCCCGAGGTGAAATCCAGCAGCGGCTTCAACTCGATATCCGGGTCGTGGGGACGCGGACAGCACTGGTCGTAGCCCTTGGCCTGCATGTGGTTGAGCAGGCGACACACGTACTCGCAGGTGAGGTCGCACTTGAGCGTCCAGGATGTATTGGTGTAGCCGCTGACCAGGGCCATGTTCGGGACATTGCCGAACATCAGACCCTTGTAGGTCAGGGTCTTTGAGAAATCGGTTCGCTCGCCGTCGACCGTCACCTCAAGACCGCCGAATAGTTGGAGATTGAGACCCGTGGCCGTCACGATCAGGTCGGCCTCGAGTTCTCCGCCTGAGCGCAGCCGAATACCCCGCTCGGTGAAGCGGTCAATGTGGTCGGTGACGACCGAGGCCCGGCCGGTCTTGAGCGCGGCAAAGAAATCATTGTCCGGCGCCAGACACATGCGCTGCTGCCAGGGATTGTAGTGGGGGCTGAAATGCTGCTCAACGTCATAGTCGGGGCCGAGCGTGGCGCGAACACGGCCCAGGATGAACGCCTTGGCCCGCTCCGGGTAACGTCGGCAGAACCAGAAAAAGCCCAGCCCCAGGACCACGTTTCTCCACCGGGTCAGCCTGTAGACGAGGCGGTTGGGCAGAAAACGCCGGAGCAGATTCGCCAGATGATCCTCCGACGGCATGGCGACAATGTAGGTCGGCGAACGTTGCAGCATAGTGACGTGGGCGGCGGTCTTGGCCATTTCGGGCACCAGGGTTACGGCGGTCGCCCCGCTGCCAATGACCACCACGCGCTTGTCCGCGTAGGCGATGTCTTCCGTCCAGTGCTGCGGGTGGACGATGCGCCCCCGGAACGTGTCGGTTCCGGCAAACTCCGGGGTATACCCCTGGTCGTAGTTGTAGTAGCCGCTGCACATGAAGAGGAAGTTGCAGGTGAAGCGGCAGGGTTCGGCCGTGTCACTTCGCTCGGTCTCTACGGTCCAGCGTGCCTCGGCCGTTGACCACGACGCGCGTTTCACATGCTGGCCAAAGCGGATCTTGTCCGTGATGCCGTACTCTGCGGCCGTCTCATGCACATAGCGCAGGATCGCCGGCCCGTCGGCAATGGCCTGGGGGTCGCTCCAGGGGCGGAACGAGTAGCCCAGCGTGTACATGTCCGAGTCGGAGCGAATGCCTGGATAGCGGAAGAGATCCCAGGTGCCCCCGATTGTGTCGCGTCGCTCAAGAATGGCGTAGGTCCGGTCCGGGCAGCTCGTCTGTAGATGATAGCCGGCAGCGATCCCGGACAGCCCGGCCCCGACGATGAGCACGTCAAAATGTTCCACGCTCATGGCTCCAGCGGCCCAGTGCGGGCCTCAACAAGGTGTCAGTACTATAGCCCTGATCGTAAGCCGCCACCAGGGGAGCAGACAAAGACAAACGACCGAGCCTTCCCATTTCGGAGCTCCGATGCCATCATATCTTCTTGATCGGAGATACAGCCCATGAAGATCAAATATTTTCAGGATACTGATACTTTGTACATTGAATTCCGTACGGCTGAAGTGGCTGAGACCAAAGATCTCGATGAAAACACGCTGCTCGACGTAGACTGTGAAGGCAACATTTGCGGTATCACCATCGAACACGCGCGAGACCGTGCCGACATTCCCCATTTTTCCTATGAGCAGATCGCGGTCTGACGGGAAGATACTGTATCAAGAAGCCGGGGCGAAAGAGGCGACGACGCCCTTGGCCCTCTTGTCCTGAGCAGTCGGCTCATGAACTCTGGTCGGCCGCTTCGTTGTCTTCAAAGTTCAGGGGCGGGAAGGAGGCCATTGACTAGTTGTCCTGACGACGAAACCGCTCCAGGCCGTCCGGGCCGACATCACAGTACAGCTCCAGCCTGTTGCCGGCCGGGTCGCAGAAGTAGATGCTCTTGGTAATGCCGTGATCCACCGCCCGGACAATCGGAATGTCGTGCTGCTTCAGGGTGTGGTAGCAGTCCTTGAGCGCCGCAAAGCTTTCGACCTGAAGGGCGACGTGGTGGAGGCCGACCTGCTTGTCCTTGGGGTCGTCAGCCTCGGGCGGGACCTCCAATACGGCCAGGTCGTGGTGCTGCTCGCCCAGAGAGAAAAACACTCCACGGGGCTGCGAGAGACGGTGTACCACCTCAAAGCCCATGATCCGGGTGTAGAACTGTTCTACCTGATCCATGTTGCGGGCCTTCAAGACCACATGGCCAACTTTTTTCGGACGAATCATCGGCTGTCCCTCCTTGGTCTCCAAGCCTACCATCATGACAGGACCTTCGCCAACTCGTCGGTCTCACTGTACACAAAGTCCGTCGGTTTGCCATTGACGAACGCGGCGATGCCGGGTTCGGCCCGAACCGAGCCAATCACCTGGGCGGCTATGCCCTCGGTCTCAAGACTGGCCCGCAGTGCCGGCCAGCGCCGGGGCGGAATCGTGAGCAGCAGAGTCCCGGAACTGATTAAGCCCAGCGGGTTGATCTGAAAGTAGTCGCAAATATCCCGCGTCAGCGGCAGCACCGGAATCGCGTCAAGCTCGATCCGCAGGCCGTGGTCTGAGGCCGAGGCCAACTCGTACAGCGCCATGGCGATGCCGCCTTCGGTCGGGTCGTGCATGGCGCTGGCCCCGTGCCGGGCGGCCAGGCCGGCTTCGGTGACAATGGAAATGGCGAGTGTCTGAGCCAGCCGGCGGGTCTCCCGCCAGCGTGCCGCTCCAAGTGCGGCGCGGAGTTCTGTGGCCTTTTCCGTAATCAGAATGCCCGTGCCCTCCAGGCCGGCCGTCTTGGTCATGACGAGCAGGTCGTCCGGTCGGGCTCCGGCCGAGGTGACCAGACCGGCCTTGTCGACCGTTCCGTACATCGTGCCGACCACCACCGGTTGACTGACCGCCCGGGTCACCTCGGTGTGGCCGCCGCTGACGGTCACCCCAAGGCTCTGGCAGGTGTCGTCTATTTGGCGAAACACGTCGCGGACGGTCTCCCGGTCCGTGTCCGGGGGAAACAGCAGACAGGCCTGAAACCACTGCGGCCGGCCGCCCATGGTGGCGATATCGTTGGCATTGATATGGACGGCGTACCAGCCCAGACGCTCGGCGGTGAAGGTGACCGGGTCGGTTTTGACCAGCAGATACTGCTCGCCCATGTCGATGACCGCGCAGTCCTCGCCAAAGCGGGGGCCGATGACAACCCGCGGGTCTGCCACGCCCCGATGGCTGAGGCAGGTCTTGAGCAGATCAACCGGCAGTTTCCCAATCGGCAGCATGGTCTGAGCAGACGGCGGCTAGGATTGGTGTTCGTGGGTCCGGGTCGGTTCGGCCGTTGCCTCTGTCGGAAGCTCAGGGGTCGGCGGGGTCAGCTCGGCCTCTTCCAGGTTGGCCACCACCACCTGCAAGAGCTGATCGGGGTGCAGGTATTTCTTGGCCACCGCCTTGATCTGGTCCAGGCTCAGGGCCTGAATAATACTCGGATAGCGGTCGGGATAGTCGAGACCCAGCTCGTAGAATTCGAGGGCCGGCAGCAGGCTGGCAATCTGCCGGTTGGAGACCAGCCCCAGCGGGTAGCTGTTGACCAGATACGCCTTGGCCGCGTCGAATTCTGCGACAGTCGCCCCTTCTTCGATGTAACGCCGCATGATGCCGACCGCCTCATCGATGGCCTGTGTGGCGCTGGCGTTTTTGGTTTGCAGGACGATCCGGAAGGGGCCGGCGTGTTTGCGGCTGCTGAAACGGCTGCCCACGCTGTAGACCAGGCCCAGCTCCTCACGAATACGGTCGTTCAGGCGCGAGCCAAAGCCGCCCGCGCCGAGAATATAGTTCATGACCCGGATGGCGTAGATATCCGGATTGTGGCGGGCCACACCCGGATGGCCGAGGATGATATTGGCCTGACTGACCGGCCTGTCGATGAGGACTTGGGCTGCCGCCGGGGCGGGATCGGCCGGCCAGTTGAGCGGGGGCAGGGGAGCGGCCTGCCAGCCGCCCAGATGACGGGCCAGGAAGTCCTGGGCCTGGGCTTGGGTCAGGTCTCCGGCAATCCCAATGATTGCGTTATTGGGACGGTAGTAAGCGCGGTAGAAGTCGACGATATCCGCCCGACTGAGGGCGGCCAGAGTGTCCGGCTCGCCGTCGATCAGGCGTCCGAACGGTGCTCGGCGTACAGCTTCTCCTGAAACGCCTTGTTCGCCACCCAGCCCGGGTCTTCTTCCTGGCTGCGGATGGTGCCCAGGACTTCGGTCCGCTTGCGCTCAAATTCCTCGGCCGGGAAGGTCGGATGGAGCAAAACCTCGGCCAGCAGGCCAAACGAGGCCTCAAGGTTCTTGGTCAGGCTGGTGACCAGCACGGTCGTTGTTTCGTAATCGGCCGAAACCGACACCGAGGTGCCCAGGAAGTCGAGCGCTTCGGCCAGAGCCTGGGCGGTGTGCTGCTGGGTGCCGCGGGTCAGCAGCAGGGCGGTCAGGTTGGCCACGCCGGCTTTGTCTGTCGGATCGGCGGTCGAGCCGGTTTTGAGGGTGATGTTCATGACCACCATCGGCACGCCGGGGCGTTCGGCAAGCAGGAGGATGGCCCCATTGTCCAGCACGGTTCGGGTGGCCAGAGGCGTGGCCGCGGCCGGACCGGGCAGCAGTCCCGCAATGCCCAAGACGGCGAGCAGGCCGCAAAAACGGGCTAGACTTTGCACACGTTGAGAGGACACGTTTCCTCTTTTCAACAGGCCGACGGAAAAATGCATGCGTACCTCCCTCTCCTAGTGGACGATCCGGTCGCCCACGCTGCGGCTGGGTCGCTCCCGGATGGGCGGTCCCTCAGGGATCAACACTCCCACCGTGCGGTTGTCTTCCCGTAAATAAGTCTGGGCGACCCGCTGGACTTCCGAGGCGGTGACGGCGCGCAGATCTGGCACGACGCGCTGCACCAGCCGCCAATCGCCCAGCGAGGCGTACTGCCCGATCTGCATTGCCCGGTAGAACAGGGAATCCTGGCCATAGATGAAGTGCGACTCGACCAGGTTTTTGGCCCGCTCGAGTTCGTGGTCGCTGACCGTCTGTGTTTTAAGCCGTTCAATCTGCTCGAACAGCGCGGTTTCCGCAGCCTGCCAGGTTTTGCCCGGGGCGACCCGCATCGACAGGGTGAACAGGGTGGCGTCTTTTGCCGTTTCGTCGTACCCGGCGCCGGCGCTGAGAACCAGCGCCTGTTCTTCAACCAGGGTTTTCTGCAAGCGTGCGCTCCGCCCGCTGCTCAGGATAACGGACAGGACCGACAGGGCCGGGCTGTCCTGTTCGTGCAGGTTGGGCACATGGTAGGCGGCAATATACACGGGCAGGGCGGCCGGGCGTCTGAACACGATCCGACGCTCGCCGCGCTGTGGCGGCTCAAGCGCGGTGACCGGGGGGGCGGCCGGGCCGGCCGGAACCGCGCCGAAGGTGGCCTGGATTTTGGGCAGAACGGTCTGCCGGCTGACATCTCCGGCAACAACCAGGATGGCGTTGCCGGGGGCATAATAGCTCTGTCGATAACGCTTGAGCTGATCCAGGCTGATGGTCTCCAGGTCGCGTTGCCAGCCAACGACCGGCCAGGCGTAGGGATGGGCGGTATACGCGGTCGCGCTGACCTGTTCCCACAATTCGGAGCCCGGGTCATCGCTGGTGCGCAGGCGACGTTCTTCCATCACAATCTGACGCTCGGCCTCAAGGTTGGTCTGATCGAGGTTCAGATTGGCCATGCGGTCGGCTTCAAGCTCCAGCATCAGGTCCAGGTGGGCGGTGGTGAAACGCTCAAAATAGACAGTATGATCGGCGCTGGTAAAGGCGTTGAGGCTGCCGCCGCGGGTTTTGACCAGCCGGGTAAATTCGCCCTCGCCGTATTTCGGAGTGCCGCGAAACATGAGGTGTTCGAGCAGGTGCGAGATGCCGGTGATGCCCAGCCGCTCGTTCCGTGAGCCGACCTTGTACCACACCTGGAGGGTGACGACCGGCGCCCGATGATCTTCGAGCACTAAGACCGTCAGGCCGTTGTCCAGCCGGTCCTGGCTGACCTGCCAGCCGGCCTCGGGCGTCTGACCGAAAGCGGGTGTCAAGAACAGAGGCAGAAGCAGCAAAAGAGCCAGCCCTGTCCGGAAATAGCGCATGTCGTATCCCTCCGAGTGGTGTCTACGGCTCATCCAGAAGTTCCTGCATGACTGCGCGCAGCCGGTCGCGCAGCTCAGGCTTGTGGTAGGCCAGCCGGAGCGTGGTTTCGAGCAGCCCCGGCAGCGTGCCGACATCATGCCGCCGCCCGGTGAAGACATAGCCGTACAGCCCGTGGCGCTGCTGAAGTACGCGCAGGCCGTCCGTCAGCTGGATTTCTCCACCCGCCCCGACTTGCACATGGCTCAGAATGGGGAAAATCTCGGGCGGCAGCACATAGCGACCGATAATGGCCAGATCGGACGGCTCGGTGCCGGGCGGAGGTTTTTCGATCAGGTCTGAAATGGCATACGTCCGGGGCGCTGCCTGGCGGCCGGCAATCACGCCGTAGCGGTGGATGTGTTGGCGCGGGATCTGCTCCAGGGCCAGCACGCCCTTGCCGGTGCGTTCATAGACCCGGAGCAGCTGGGCGCTCAGCGGCGGGTCGGCCTGGCCCAGGTCGTCGGGCAGGATGACGAGGCAGGGCTCGTCGCCGACAGCCTCCCGGGCGCATAAGACGGCGTGGCCCAGGCCGCGCGGCTCGTCCTGATACACACAGCTGACACTGACGCGGCTGAGCAGGGCGTTGAGACCGGCCAGCCGGTTCTCGGTGTCCCGGTCGGCCAGCCGCTGTGCGTCGGGAGCAAAATAGCGTCCGATGTCGTCTTTGGAGCGGCTGACCACAAAGATGATGTGGGTGATGCCGGCGGCGCTGGCCTCCTCAACCACGTACTGGCTGGCCGGTCGATCAACGACGGGCAGCAGTTCCTTGGCCAAGACCTTGGTGACCGGCAGCAGACGGGTGCCGAGCCCGGCGGCCGGAATCACCGCTTTTTTGACGGGGGTGATCACAGGAAATATGGGAGGTACGGCGGAGCAGCGCTCCGCCGGCACGGATCAGGACGAGGTCGGGGCCTGGACGCCGGCCTCCGGTGTATCGACCGGAATGGCCTGCTGGGACAGGGCCACGTCTAAGACCTCATCAATGTTTTCGACAAAACGAAACTCCATTTCCTCGCGGACGTTGGGGGGCACATCCTCAAGATCTTTTTCGTTTCGTTTGGGTAGAATAACCGTTTTGACCCCGGCCCTGCGCGCGGCCAGGGTTTTCTCCTTGACTCCGCCGATGGGCATGACCTTGCCGCGCAGGGTGATCTCGCCGGTCATGGCGATATGCGGGTTGACCGGTCGGCTGGTCAGCAGGGAGGCCAGCGCCGTGGCCATGGTGATTCCGGCCGAGGGCCCGTCCTTGGGGATGGCGCCGGCCGGCACATGGATGTGCAGGTCGCAATTTTCGTAAAAGTCCGGGGCTACGCCCAGCCGGTCGGCCTTGGAGCGGATGTAGGACAGGGCGGCCTGAGCCGATTCCTTCATCACCTCTCCCAGCTGACCGGTGAGGGTCAGGCTCTTTTTGCCGGTCATGCGGGTGGCTTCGATGAACAGGATATCGCCGCCGTTGGGCGTCCAGGCCAGGCCGATGGCGACTCCCGGATCCTGGGTGCGCTCGGCCACCTCGGGAAAGAATTTCTCGGGACCGAGCAGGTCGGTCACTTTTTCCGGGGAAATCGTAGCCTTGTCGGTCTGGCCCTCTGTCACCGCTCGGGCGATTTTGCGGCACACGCTGCCGATCTCGCGCTCCAGGTTGCGCACGCCCGCCTCGTGGGTGTAGCTCCGGGCGATCTTGAACAGCGCCTCGTCGGTAAACTCAATCAGGTCGGTCGTCAGGCCGTTTTCGGTGATCTGCTTGGGCATGAGATGGCGCTTGGCAATCTCCAGCTTCTCTTCTTCGGTATAGCCGGCCAGCTCGATGATTTCCATGCGGTCGCGCAGGGCTGGTGGCACCGGCTCGAGATAGTTGGCGGTGGTGATGAACATGACCTTGGACAGGTCGAAGGCCACTTCGAGATAGTGGTCGGCAAACGAAAAGTTCTGTTCCGGGTCGAGTACTTCAAGCAGGGCTGAGGCTGGGTCGCCCCGAAAATCCATGCCCAGCTTGTCGACCTCGTCGAGCATGAACAGGGGATTATTCGACCCGGCGGTCCGCAAGGACTGAACGATCCGGCCCGGCAGCGACCCGATATAGGTCCGGCGATGGCCCCGAATCTCGGCCTCGTCGCGCACGCCGCCCAGCGACAGGCGGACGAACTTGCGGTCCATGGCCCGAGCGATGGAACGCCCCAGCGAGGTTTTACCCACGCCCGGCGGGCCGACAAAACACAGGATCGGTCCTTTGGGATCTTTGCGCAGCTTGCGCACGGCCAGGTATTCGAGAATGCGGTCCTTGATCTTTTCCAGGTCGTAGTGATCCTCGTCCAGCACCTGGCGGGCGTGGAGCATGTCCAGATTGTCGTCCGTGGTTATTGCCCAGGGCAGGTTGACCAGCCATTCGAGATAGGTCCGGACCATGGAGTGCTCGGCCGATTCGGGCGGAATCAGGCGCAGCCGTTCGAGTTCATTGTCCGCAGCCTTGCGCGCCTCCTCGGGCATCTTGGCCTCTTCGATCTTCTTGTGTAGATCCTCGATCTCGTTGGTCTTGGCGTCGCCCTCGCCGAGTTCTTTCTGGATCGCCCGCATCTGCTGGCGGAGATAAAACTCCTTCTGGTTCTTGTTCAGCTCGCTCTGGACCTGGGACTGAATCTTCTGCCCGAGTTCGACCAACTCGCCCTCCCGGTTCAGGATCGTTGACAGTTTTTCCAGGCGCTGCTTGACATCGAGCGTGTTGAGCAGATCCTGCTTTTCGTCGACCGAGATGTTGAGGTTGGAGCCGATCAGGTCGGCCGCCCGGCCCGGGTCCTTGATGTTCATGACCACGCCCTGCAACTCGTCCGGCAGGTAGGGGACTTGGGACACGAACTTGGCAAACTGGCTGACGAGGTGGGCCTGGCGCGCGTCGAGATCGGTCGCCGGCGGGACGACATCGTCCAGATGGGTTACGCTGGCCCGCAGGTAGGGCTCGTGTTGCAGATAATCCCGGATCTCAATCCGTTTCAGCCCCTGGACCAGAATGCGCACGCTGCCGTCGGGGTATTTGAGCAGTTTCAGAATCCGTCCGGCACTGCCGCGGGAAAACAGGCCGCTGGCGTCGGGGTTCTCGTCTTCGGGGGTTTTTTGCGCGGCCAAGCCGAGGAGATTATCCGTGTTGCGACAGTCTTCGACCAGTTTGAGAGAGGACTTCCGGGAGATCAGCAGGGGAACAACGGCGGAAGGAAAAATCACTACCCCACGCAGGGGCAGAATGGGGAGTTCGGTCGGGACAACGACCTCTCCGAGATCTTCTTCAAAGCTGACGACTCCGTGTTCTTGCCCCTCTTGTTCCTCGCCAGCACGCATCCTCATGTCTGCCATCAGGCCTCCTCCAATTCTGGGCTGGCATGCACCAGCCTGGAAAAAACCATAATACATGGCCTCTGCTTGCACAAGGGGTAAAGACTGGATACAAGCATAGGGTCGCTCACCTTAGAAACACTGTTATGAAACACGACAGACTGTTCAGTCTCGAAGAGGCCAACACCCTGTTGCCGCACCTCGAGTTCATCATGGAGCGGATGCAGCGCATCGGCATCCGGATTCGGGAGGAGATTGGCGGGCTGCTGTACGAACGCCAGGAGGAATCCCTGCCCGACCTGACGACCCCCGAGCTGCTGCGCCTGCGACCCGCCCTGGCCCCGCTGTTTGAAGACATGGCCCAGGCCGTTCAGGACATTGAGCAGCACGGCTGCGTGTTCAAGGATCTGGAGTTGGGTCTGGTCGATTTTCCGGCCCGGGTGGGTGAGGAAGAGATCTACCTGTGCTGGCAGTACGGCGAAAAAGAAGTCGCCTACTTTCACCGTCAGTCCGAGGGCTTTGCCGGTCGGCGCCCCATTGGCGAGCGTTCCGGCAAGCTCCCCTCTCAACACTAGCCAGAGGCGGGTGTGAAGCCGTATCAAGCCGTCCTGTTTGACCTGTTCAGCACGGTCGCCCTGTTTCAGGCCGAGCGTTTGCCGCTGTTCGCCTGGAAGGGACAGACCGCCCGGTCGACCATGGGCGGGCTGCGGGCGATGATTGAGGAAAAGGTGACGGCGGCGCCGTTTGAGCAGTTTTTCGCCGCCCTGTCCGAGGTCAATCGGGAATTTGCCGAGCGTCGGGCTCGCGACATGCGCGAGATCCCGTCCCGGCAGCGCTTCGAGTCGGCCCTGGTCCGGGTCGGCTATCCGTCCGGTGAGGCGACCCAACGGCTGGCCCAGGAGCTGTCGCTGAGCCACATGGGGCTGTTGGCTCAGGCGACCGAAATTCCGGTCGCCCATATCCGGTTTCTGAAGCGTGTCCACGCGGCCTATCCGGTTGCCCTGGTCTCGAATTTCGATCATGGACCCACCGCCCGGCTGATCGTTGACCGGGATGGGGCTGCCCCGTACTTCCACCAGATTGTCATTTCGGACGACCACGGCTGGCGGAAACCCCACTCCAAGATTTTCACCGACACCCTGGAACTGCTCCAGGTCGCCGCCCGGGACGCCCTGTTTGTGGGCGACTCGCCGCACGACGATGTCCTGGGCGCCAAGCGGGTCGGGCTCGACGCCGCCTGGGTCAATGCCGCCGGAGCGGACTTGCCCGAGGGCATCCCGAAGCCGGACTACACAGTCCGGGCCATCCCTGAGCTGGCATCAGTTTTGTTTGACTAGCAGAGCTGCTGAGTTGGCGGGGCGGCGGTCAAACTTGTCGTCTCGCAACGTGGATTCGCCCCTCTGATCTGACAGGGATGGACACGATTTCAGCGGGAAAGTATCGTGCTGGCAATCCTGCCTTATCGGAGTCCCGCTAGTGGATGTTCGTGAAAGTCTGCTGCGAACCGCCAAAGGTGGTGCTCGCTCGGACTGGAGGGGCGATCACATCACTCTTCTTCTGAGTTCGCTATGCCGCCCTGCACGGGGCGGCCTCTTTTTCCTGTGCGTCGTGCTGCTCGGTTTGGTCATGGCCGCGTCGGCGCAGGCCCAGAATTGTCCATCCCATGAGCCGCAGCCAGGGGTGCGCGCTCAGCCGACGATGTGTGACCTTGATAGGACAAGCGCTGGGACAACTGTGACCTTGACCTATGATGATGAGCTGGATGTGAACGACTTAGACTGCCCAGCAGGGGATGCTTCTTGTCGGACTATGCCCGGGGCTTACACCTGTTTGCATTACTACAAGGACAGCAACAAAGACGGGATGCCTGACCTTGAGAACGGGGAGCCTGTGAGAGTAAGGGAGGTGGGGCACGAATCTGTGAGAGTGGATAGGGAGAATGGGCGGCTTATCTTCGAGTATCCGAAGGAAGTCGGATGCGTGGAGGGGGAGCAGTGGGTCGTCATGTTCGAATTGTTCAACGGCAACCCATATGTCGAGAAGAATGATGACGCGAAGGGAGGCTTCTTCACAGTTTCGCATCTTGGTTATAACGACATGGGTCACTCGGATGTGGATTATCAGATAGACCTGGGTACGCATACCTGTGCCTCATCATCACCGCCGCCACCACCTCCGCCGCCACCACCGCCACCCGATGACAACGGCAACGGGGGCAACGGCGGCAACGGGGGCAATGGTGGGAACGGCGGCAACGGGAACAACGGCAACGGCGGCAACGGTGGGAATGGCGGGAATGGCGGGAATGGCAACGGGGGCAATGGTGGGAACGGCGGCAACGGGAACAACGGTGGGAATGGCGGCAACGGGAACAACGGCAACGGCGGCAACGGGAACAACGGTGGGAATGGCGGCAACGGCAATGGCGGCAACGGCAATGGCGGCAACGGTGGGAATGGCGAGAACGGCGACAATGGCGACAACGGCGACAATGGGAACGGGAACAACGACGGCAATGGCAACGGGAATGGCGAGAATGGCGGTCGTGGCACCGGGGACGGCGGTCAGGATAAGGACCGGCCGACCAGCATGTTGGAGACCCCCGTCTCGGGTTCATTCCAGAGCGGCATTGGCGTGATCTGCGGCTGGGTGTGTGAAGCCGACGAAGTTACGATTGAGATCGACGGGCATGTGTTGCAGGCGTCTTATGGGACTTCGCGGGCCGACACCCAGGCGCGGTGTGGCGATATCAACAACGGCTTTGGGCTGTTGTTCAACTGGAATCTGTTGGGCGACGGGATCCATACGCTGGTGGTCCGGGCTGATGGGAAAGAGTTTGGCCGGGCGACATTTACAGTGACGACCCTGGGCGAGGAGTTTGTCTGGGGGGCGATGGGTGAGACAATAGCCCTGAACTTCCCAGACGAGGACAAAGATGTGCGGCTGGTGTGGGAGCAGAGCTTGCAAAATTTCATGCTGTCCCCTCCTGACGGCAGCCCGATGGCGCGAGCGGCCGAGCGGACCGACCGCCGCAAGTTCCTGGAGAACCCGCGGCCGGGGTCCTTCCAGAGCGGTATCGGCGTGATTTCGGGCTGGGTGTGTGAGGCCGAGACGGTACAAATCGAGATCAACGGGGAGTTGCGGCACACAGATTATGGGACGGCGCGAGCGGACACGGCGGGAGTGTGTGGCGACAGTGACAACGGCTTTGGGCTGCTGTTCAACTGGAACCTGCTGGGCGACGGCGTCCACACCATCCGGGCCTTGGCCGACGGGGTGGAGTTCGGGCGGGCGACGTTCACGGTGACGACCCTGGGCGAAGAGCTTGTCCGGGGGGTGACGGGCGAGACGGGGATACTGGACTTCCCTGTGGAAGGCAACGATGTGCGGCTGGTGTGGCAGCAGGGCACGCAGAACTTCATGCTGGCCCCGCGCAAGTTTCTGGAGAATCCGCGATCGGGGTCTTTCCAGAGCGGTATCGGCGTGATTTCGGGCTGGGTGTGTGAAGCCAATACCGTGGAGATTGAGGTCAACGGGCAGTCGTGGCCGGCAGCCTATGGGACGGCGCGGGCGGATACGGCGGGAGTGTGTGGCGACAGTGACAACGGCTTTGGGCTGCTGTTCAACTGGAACCTGTTGGGCGACGGCGTTCACACCATCCGGGCCTTGGCCGACGGGGTGGAGTTCGGGCGGGTGAGGTTCACGGTGACGACCTTAGGCGACGAAGAGTTTGTGCGGGGAGTGACAGGCGAGACGCTGGCCATGGACTTTCCAGACGAGGGGGCAGAGACACGACTGGTGTGGGAGCAGAGCTTGCAGAACTTCATGCTGGCACCGCCTGAGGGCAACCCGGCGGCGAGGCCGGCCGAGCAGTCCGACCCGCGCAAGTTCCTGGAGAACCCCCGGCCACGCTCCTTCCAGAGCGGCATCGGCATACTCTCGGGCTGGGTGTGTGAAGCTCAGGAGGTCGTGATCGAGATCGACGGGCAGCCGTGGCCGGCGGCCTATGGGACGGCGCGGGCGGACACGGAGAGAGTATGTGGCGATGTCAACAACGGGTTCGGATTGCTGTTCAACTGGAACCTGCTGGACGACGGCGTTCACACCATCCGGGCCTTGGCCGACGGGGTGGAGTTCGGGCAAGCGACGTTCACCGTGACGACCCTGAGCGAAGAGTTTGTCCAGGGGGTGATGGGTGAGGCCGAAGTCCTGAACTTCCCTGCCGCAGGGACCGATGTCCGGCTCATCTGGCAGCAGGGCGCACAGAATTTCATGATCGCTCCGGCGGAGCCGTAAGGCCGGCACTGGCCGTTCGGTATCCGAAAAAGTGTCTGGGACGTGCGAGGCGAGGCCGTCTCGGGCCGGGTCGCCCGGTCGGAGCTACCCCTGACGGGTACCGGTGCGTCCCTGATGCCTGCGCAGAATCGGAATCGCGTTGAGATTCGTTGTCCGCAGCAAATCCCAGTAAATGCCGCGCGGTCGGGGATAGATGGAGCGGGTGGCTATGACATCCGTGGGCGTGACGACGAAATCGACCGGCACGTCATGGGGCAGCATCGGGATTTTGGACAGCACGAGCTGGAGCGGATGGATGGTGCTGATGAGCGGCGTCAGCTCCCGCACCCGGCCCTCTTCGCGCAGCAGGGCGTATTCCAGGTCGGCAAACCCGCCCCCCACACCGAGCCGTGCGCCGTCGCGGCCGGCCGCAACCGAGCCACACACGACGACATCAATGTGGTGCATCTCGCGCGGGGCGAGCAGGCGTCCATACTTCAGGGCGCCACGCAGGCTGTTGACCAGCAGACAGCGGCTGCCGAGCCGCTGAGGGTCGAGTTCGACAAAGCATTTTTCCGATTTGAGCCGGGGAACGGACAGGTACAGGAGCTTGCCGTCGGCCAGAGCCGCCCGGCGTACCGGCAGCTGGGGCGCGTCGGCATTGATCTTGATCACCCGCGCCTTGCGCCACACCGTCAGCTCTTGCAGTAGCTGAGCCGCAGTCTCGGCGCCAATAAAATTCGGGATCCGGTTTGCGGCACCGGGAAAGCGGCTGACCTTTTGGTCGCCCAGTAGCTGCCAGACCGTGCGGCGCACCGCGTTCTTTTTCGCGGTCTGATGGTCGTGTTGCTTCGGGTCGTGCGCCCGTCCGTGCCTCACCTGAATACTCATGTCTCGCCCTACCTTGTGCGTCCTGCCCGATGGCTGAACTGGCTGACGCTGAAAGGAGGGCTCATACACAACCACACAACACGAGAAAAGACAATACGCCGAAAGCCGGCGGGGGAGGGGATGGGCTGTGTGCACTCCTCCGGCCGGAGCGGAGTGGGCAGCCGAGTTGAGAATTCTTGTCAGACCTTTTATACAGAGGCGATACCCGTCCATAAGGAGGAGGAATGGCGTCCAAAAGCGCACGGGCCGAGCTTACCGACTCGGGCCTCAGTCTCAGAAGAGTAGAACGCTATCTCAGGCTTTTAACCTGGCAGATGTTTGGTTTGATCGGCCTGCTGATGCTGTGCCTGCTCAGCTGGTTGCTGCGGCCCCAGGCCGGTCGGTACCAGTTTGTTGGAGAGCGCGGCAAGATCATCGTTGTCGATACGGGCCGGCGGGAAGGGCTGACCTATGAGTTAGAGGCCCAAGCGGTTCGTGGTGGCGAAGGAGATGCTCCGCCCGTCATGGAGGAGGAAACGCCGTAGGCCGGGGCCGCGTGCCTGACAGAAAAGGAGACGCTATGGCCGAGTTTCGTCTGGGGGTGGTGTTGTCCACGGCGACCGAAGCCCCGCCAAAGGAGTTTGTCGAGCTGGGCAAGCGGGCCGAAGACCGCGGCTTCAGCGCCCTGTTGGTCAACGAGGGCCGTGGCGACGCCCTGGCGTGTGCCGAGGCGATTGCGCTGGCGACCTCCCGGATCCAGGTCGGGACCAATATCGCCAATATCTATTTTCGCCACCCCTTCCTGGCGGCCATGACGGCCTGGACGATAGCCGAGCTGTCCGACGGCCGTCTGGTGCTGGGCTTGGGGGTGAGCCATCGGCCGCTGATCGAATCGCTGGGGATGAAGATGGACCAGCCCCGGGCCTATATGCGTTCCTACGTCCAGACGCTCAAGAAGGCGCTGGCGGGCGAGTCGGTCGGCGCATTTTTTCGGCCTCGCGCGTCCCAACACCCCGTCCCGGTGTATGTGGCCTCGGTGACGGCCGAGACCGCTGCGGTGGGCGGTGAAGAGGCCGACGGCATCATGCCCTTTCTGCCCGCCCGAACGTATCTGACGACCCTGCTTGAGGCGGCCAAGGCCGCAGCCCGGCGCGTTGGCAAAGATCCCGAGCAGCTCGACTGCATTGTCAGCATTCCGACCTTTATCTCTGAGGACCTTGAGCAGGCGCGCTCTGCGGCCCGCTACAATCTGGCCTTTTTCGCCCAGCTGCCCTTTTACCGGCTACAGTGGCGACGGTGTGGGTTTGTCGATGAGGTCAACGCCATGCAACACGCCTGGCAAAGCAGAGACCGCAAAGCCGCCGCCGCCCTGGTGTCGGACCGGATGGTCGAGCAGGTGTGTGTGTACGGCCCGCCGAGCATGTGTCGGGAGCAGCTGGCCGCGTTTCATGAGGCCGGGGCCGGGATGCCGGTGCTGGCCGTGAGTCCGGTCAACGAGGACCGTCTGGTGGCAACGCGCAAAGCCCTCGATGTGTTGGCCCCCAAATAAGCAGGCCCAAATAAACAGGAAGGAGCAGCCATGAAAGTCACGCGTATTTACACCGGAGCGGATAATCAGTCCCATTTTGAGGATATTGAGGTCGAGCTGAAAGACGGTGGACCGGGCGGCACCATGTCCCCCCTGGTGCCGACCAAGGGGGTGATCTTCCGCGAAAACTCGGGCGACTACAACTTCGAATGGCACAACGCGCCCCGCCGCCAGTATGTGGTCACGCTTGAGGGCGAGGTGGAAATCGAGATTGGCGATGGCACAACGCGGATCCTGGGCGGTGGAGAAATCCTGCTGGCCGAAGATACGACCGGCCAGGGCCATATCAGCCGGGCGGTGAACGGCCAGCCGCGCAAATCGCTGATCATTCCTCTGGAAGACTAGGGCTCGGTTTCAGGGCTGGCAAGAAAGAATGACCACGCGCTACGGCATGATTCACGGCCGGTTTCAGCCGTTTCATGCGGGCCATCTGGAGTATGCTCTGGCCGCCCTGGCCCGCTGTTCGCATCTGATCGTCGGCATTACCAACCCCGATCCATCGACATGTGTCGTAGAACCCACAGACCCCCAGCGCCACCGGCCGGAGGCCAATCCGTTCAGTTTTTTTGAGCGTCAGTGGATGGTGCGCGCCGCCCTGGCCGAGGCTGGGGTGGAGCCGGTGCGCTGCTCTGTCGTGCCCTTTCCGATTCATCATCCCGAGCGCTGGCGATCCTACTGTCCGCCCGAGGCGGTGCAGTATGTCCGGCTGTTTTCGGACTGGGGCAGCGAGAAACTCCAGCGCTTCCAGGCGGCCGGCTGGAGGGTGGAAGTCCTGGACGCGGGCGCGGCGAAACGGGTGAGCGGCAGCCAGGTGCGCCGCAAGCTCAGGGCGGGCCAGAACTGGAAAGTCTGTGTGCCGCCCGCAGTTGCTGCGGTCTTGGAGACGGTCCACGCCGAGCACAGACTGCGGCAGGCGGAAGAAGGGGAGGGGCTGCGCCCCCGCTGAGTCGCCTTTATGACGCAGTCCGACGCGCCCATCCCCGTCCTGTTCATTGTTCTTGACGGCCTTGCCGACCGGCCCCAGGCCGTGCTGGGCGGAAAAACCCCGCTCGAATCCGCCCACACCCCGCACCTCGACCGTTTGGCCCAGCTGGGTGTCAATGGCCAGCTCGTCCCGCTCGCCCCCGGGATTCCCCTGGAGAGCGATACCTCCCACTTTCTGTTGTTTGGCTATCCGCTCGAACAGTTCCCGGGCCGGGCCGCCTTTGAGGCCATTGGCAGGGGGATTGAGGTCCGGGCGGGGTCGGTCATTCTCCTGGCCAGTTTTGCCGCCACAACGGTTCGGGACGGTGTGGTCTACCGCGATGCGCTCCTGTGGGAGCAACACCAGGCAAAGGATGAGCACGACTGTGGGGTGCTGAGCGCGGCCGTTGCCGAGTACGAGAGCCACGGCATCCGCTTTGCCCTGCGCGATTGCGGGCGGTGCGAGGGAATCCTGAGCCTGACCGGGAATCCCAGCCGCTGCGTGTCCGACGTTGATCCGTTTGCCGATGGCGCTGCCGTGGCCCGGGCCCTGCCCCTGGCCGAAGACCCCGACCAGGACAACGCCCAGCGGACCGCGGACGCCTTGAACGCCTACCTGAGTTGGGCGCACGCTCGCCTGGAGGCGCATCCGCTCAACCACCAGCGTCGCCGCAACCGACAGCCGGCGATTAACTTCGTGTTGACCAAGTGGGCCGCGACCAAGCCCCAGGTCGCCCCGTTCGCGGAGCAGAACGGCCTGCGGGCAGCCAGCGTCGAGAACTATCCGCTGTACACCGGCATTGCGCGGGTGTGCGGCATGACCCCGGTCAGCGTCGCGCGTCAGGCGAGCCTGGTGCGGGATTTTCAGGACAAGCTGCAAACTGCGGATGACCTGTTGCGGCGTGGCTACGAGTTTGTCCACGTCCACACCAAGGGCCCGGACCGGGCTGCCCATCGCAAAGACCCGTTGGAGAAGAAGCACGCGATCTGTGAGCTTGATTCGGCCCTGGGGCCGCTGGTGCGGCGGCTTGAACACGACCGAGACCTGCTCGTTGTGGTGACCGGGGATCATGCCACCCCCAGCCACGGGCCTCTGATCCATTCGGGCGAGGCTGTGCCTGTGCTGATTGCGGGCGGGCCGAACGTATTGGCGGACCAGGTTGCCCAGTTTCATGAGCGGCTGGCGTTCCAGGGCAGTCTCGGCCAGGTGTACGGCAGAGACCTGATGCCGATTGTCTTGAATCTGACCGACCGGGTCGGCCTGTACGGCGTGCGGCACCAGCGTCAGGCCCGGCCCTATTGGCGTCGGGAACCGGAAGAGCCGTTCAGGCTGCCGAATCGCTGAGCGTGCCCCACGTAGCCGGCAAGTCATCGTCCACGCTCAGCGTTGCTTGTACTGTTGCTCGCCAAACAGCCCATGACTCACCATAGGATGAAACTGCGCTAGCTGATTATGGTCTGGCAGGTAGGACAAAAGTGGGTGCTGCGCTGGCCGACGAGAATCCGCTCGATCCTGGTCTTGCAGCGGCGACACGGCTTGTCGACTTGGCCGTAGACCCGGAAGTGATCCTGATACCGGCCCTCCGGGTAAACCCAGTCAATGGCCGCGCCGCCGTGTTTGAGGCCATCTCTGAGGGCGGCTCGAATGGCCCGGCGCAGCGCGGCAATCTCTGTGTCTTGCAGGGTGTTGGCCCGGCGCAAGGGATGAATCCTGGCCCGCCACAGGGCTTCGTCGGCGTAGATATTGCCGATCCCGGCGATAAACGACTGGTCGAGCAGCAGGGCCTTGAGGCCGCCGGATTTCTTGGCCAGCAGGCTTCGCAAGACCTTCAGCGTGAAGCTCTCTTCCAGCGGCTCGGGGCCGAGATGACCGGTGACGGCATCGAGGTCGTCAACCAGGTACACCCGGCCGAATTTACGCGCGTCGTTGAAGCGCAGCTCATAGCCGTTGTCCAGGCTGAAGGCGAAATGGACGTGTTTTTCGCGCGGAAAGTCGGCGTCGAGGACGTGCAGACGGCCGCTCATTTTCAGATGGATGAGCAGGTGGCGTGTAGCGGCCGGGGAATGCAGGCCGAAGATCAGATACTTGCCGCGGCGGCTGATCGAGTCGATGCGATGGCCGGGCAGGGTGTGGATCAGCGCGTCCGCAGACGGCCGGGCGGCGCGCGGCCAGTCCAGCCATACGGCCGTGACCGTGCGGCCGAGCGGAGTCGGGTAGGGTGGAAAGCCCGGCTCGACCGCCTGGCCCTGGCGCAGTTTGCGGGCAATGGTTTCGACTTCTGGCAGTTCCGGCATAGGCGGCGCGGATTGTAGTCGAAAACCGGCCGGGCGGCTAGCGGTCGTCTGTGTTTGCGCCGCCGCCGAAAAATTGATAGCTGAGCAGCCAAGCATCTCAGAGGAGGCAAGCGAACATGGCAGTCAAGAAGTTTTCCAGCGCGTATTACGTGGTCAAGGACATGGACAAGGCGGTCGGTTTCTACCAGGACATCCTGGGTCTGAACATCAAATTTCGGGATGGCGACCGCTGGACGCAGTTTGACGTGAATGGCGTGGCCGTTGCCCTGGCCGACCCCAGCGAAGGAAGCGTGCCGCCGGGTGGCGGGGGTACGGTGGTGTTAGAGGTCGACGATCTGGGAGAAATGCGGGACAAGCTGACCCAGAACGGGGTCGAGGTGAACGATATCGTTGATATGGGCGGGCACGGCCGGTATTTCACGGCGGTCGATCCGGCGGGCAACATCGTCCAGATTTTCGCCCGGTCGTAGCGCCAATCGCGTCCCGAGCTCATCCACCATGCCGGTCTTCTGTTCCCTCTCCCTTGGAGGGAGAGGGCTAGGGTGAGGGGGACAGACGCAGGCTAATCTCTCACGGCTGAGCAACTCGAATAGCCTCAGACTCCTGACTCCTGAGCCGTCCTTATCATTTCTTGCAGATCAATCAGATGCTTCTCCGCAAACTTTATTTCAATCGGCTTTCCACATAGCTTCATCCGGATCGCAGGATAGCCGTCGCCACCTTCTGCATTTGTTTTGAGACGCATCACCTGCTGAATGATGTCTTCGTCAACTTCTCTTGAGCCGAACTGGAACATAACGCTATGCTGGGCACAGAGGCAGAGAACATTACCTACTCGGTCAACCCAATCAGCAGTCGTTCGGGACACAATGTATAGGCCCTCAAAGTACGGCTCCCCATTCCGCCGCGCAAACGTCCAATCGCAAATCTGGCATCGACCGCTGTACCATTCAACAAAGTCCGCTCGAACTTGGTCGTTCTTACCCTTCCAATTCTTACGTACAGAAAAGTAAGAACGGTCCTCTGAATCACCTTCGTTTTTGAGTGCAGTGTCAATCTCTTCCGAGATTTTTTTACGACGGCGGGAGGGATTTTGGGAAAGCCCTCCGTTGCCTCTGTCCTCATTCGATCCCTCTTTGCCGGGCTTCGAGAAAGCCTCAGACAGCGCTTTGTCGTAAGGAATGCTCTCATGCGGAATACGCTGGGCACGCTCACGCCGCATCGCTTTGCGTTTGAAGGAATCTATCAGCTCTCTGCATTCTTTTTCGCGCTCCTCCTCGGGAAGTCCGGCAAGGTAATGGACTACTTCCACCGGAATGCCAAGGGATGAGGCTTGTTCCTCGCGCTTCTTGTATTCCGCGCTCTGTTTCTTGGCGCTCTCTCCAAAGCCGATCGCATCCAGCCAGCCGTTGCGATTGTCGAATGGAAAGTTCGACTGAAGTGATTCCTCAGTTATGTCCGCTGGTGAATGAAAACGTCCATTTCTATCAGGAATCCAGGCACACGATTTAAGCTGATTGACCAGAAAAGATGATGATCTCTTCTGTCTATGTGCGTTCTTATTGTTCGGATAGTAAAATGCGTGTAATACTTTTTCCTCTGCATGGCACAGCGCCTTCCATACGGCGAGACTGATTTCTATTCTTTGCGCTGTTAGGTCGAGGACACCCATGTAGCATTGCGACCTTTTGTTGTACCAGTAGTCCTTTCCTTTTCCTTTCAAGGCATTTATAAAATAGTCTCTATCGACGGTCGTTGAAGTTTTATTACCCATCACGGGAAAAGCATCGCTTTGCATTTTGGTAGCTTTATACTCACGTATTTCGAGCTGATACATAACGCCAACATCTTTAGCAAAGTTGACAAAGCCATTAACATTTTTATATTTTTTGGAAACTGGTTGCATTAGCTTTTCCAGCCGTACTGCCGAGCATTCAAATAAAGCCTCTAATCCAGTATCTTCAAACGGGGAGTCAAGAAAGCACTCTGCCGGTTTACATAAATTGTTTTTCCTATCAACGAAGAAAATTGTGTAGTTCCTGAATTTTCTCACGTCATTCGTCTTCTTTATCCACTTGATAAAAGTACTGAGGTGCTCCAAGTGTTGTTTTTCTTCAACCTTCCTCCCACCTTTAGAGTAGTAGATGTTCAGGAGTCTATCAATCTGTTCTTCTTCACCGATTTCAGAGACACCCAAAGCGACAAGGCTATCGTACATTCTCTGCTCTTCTTGCTGGTTCCTGCCTTGTAAGATTGTACGTTTAACGTGGGGAAGATTTCCGTACCCCCGCTTCAGAAAGTACGCATCGGAGCCTATAGCATGATTTTGTCTGCCGTCTTCAAACACTCGAATGATGCGACAGTTCTTCAGAGTCTGTTCCGAGCACTCCCTTCTTTTGATTGCGTCAGCAAGACGAAGATATAGCTTTTGTAGCCAAGTGTCGGTGCGCGCGGCTAGCCAGGCGTCATCCTTCTCATTGAACCGGCAGCTCCCAGTATTCTTATCGTACTTTTCCTCCAACACGTTCTGAAGTTGCTCCCAGCCCCAGGATGTTATGTTTAAGCTGCGGAGGAAATTGTCAGCAGGAGAGTTCTGCTGAACACCTTTTGCCCAGAGAACGCCGCTACGACCAGTCAAAAACGGCAGCTCCTCCTTTGTGATAACTTCACGGATTGCAGCGGGGCCTTGGAGCACATTGACTGCTGATGCGTACTGATTGTCATCTGTCGGAACTAATTCTTGACCGCGAAAGGTTTCAACTATGGTCTCAAAGAGAGGTGCGTAGAAATCTCTTAGCTTGTCGTTGCGGTTCGGGAGCACTGACAAAAATTGAGTGGTTAAAAGATTTTTTTCTCGGAGTTGTGGAAGTACCTCTTTAATCAACTCACACGTCTCCTTTACAAGATACACGTTGAAAGGATCATCTTCCGAAATCGTTTCCCGAGATGGATTTGTCCGGTAGGGACCGTTGAGTATAAACCGTAAATGAGTCTCTTGTGCTGTAGGAAAAAGCACGTAGAGAAAATCGTCCACCGACACGATTTGATCTTTCTCGTTAGCTGCAAAGACGATCTCTACCGCTTTATATTTCTGATTCTCCCATAGCGGAACTCGGGAAAACGCGAGGTATTTCTTCAGCTGATCCCCGTCGGTAATTGTGGTCTGTCGAATGTTGTCTTTTACATTGTCTTCACGTAGGTAATGGCCTGAGTGACCATCTATTTCCCAGCGAACCTCTCGAATTTTTCGAGTGAATAGCAAGGTATTCATATTCAATCCAGTCAAGCGGGCTGATATCTTCGAATAAGCTTCCTTTCGCGATTTCCAATCTTCTACGTAATCTGGAAATTCGTCCTCGTGATTAAACGGGAGAATGATACGAGTGCGGAGACGCTGAAGATCATTCGGATAGAGACATTCCCTCACACGGTATAAATCGTGTATCTGAAAGTGCTCGTCGCCTGAAATGATGATCGGCGTTGCTGTAAAGGCGAAGACGGACTTGAAACCAACGCCGAAACGTCCCGTCTTGACGAGATCGTCGCGACTTGTACTCTTGCCGAAGTAAGTAATTGCTCTGACATTCTTCTCGGTAAACGGTTCCCCATCGTGTTCGATCTGAAGTTCATTCTCTGAAAGTTTGAAACATACTTCCGTTGCTCCATAATCATCCGCATTCTGTAGAATCTCGTAGACAAAGTGAGTAGGATCGGAGTACATAGAAATCTGCGTCTTGCGAGACGCAGTATCCTGTCCCAATTGACGCTCGTTGTACTTTGTTATCGCGTTGTAATCGCTGGGCATGTTTTATGCGGCTCCTTCGATTTTGATTGTCCCATACGCCACCGGCTCGGCAGTGATGTCAGCTCTCTCCATCGCTCTATTCAATTCCTGAGTGCGTCGTTCATAGTCTGCCTCGGCAGAGGTAATTTGCGATCGCCGCATTCTTTGGATGTTTTCGTTGTCTGCCTGTTCGAGCTGTTCCTGAAGCAGAGCCAGCCGTGCCTGGTGGCTGGTTGACAGGCTCTCTCTGCGGTACGCCGCGAGTTCTTGGGTCTGTCGCTGATGATTTGCCCGTGCTTCGGACCACAGCGCATGATGCTGCGCGTCCAGTTCGTCCCACACCGGAGCAGAGTTTTTTCCCGGCTCGTCGGGCGGGGTATCTTCCGCTTTTTCAAGGAGGCGGCTCAGGTGTGGCGTTAATTCCTTTGCTGAGGCAATTGGCCTGAGCGTCAAATCCTCCCGAATACCGTGAAGCTGCCATTGGTAGATGGCAAATTCGTAGCGGCCTTCAGGAACCTCGCTGGTTTGCACCTTCAAGGAGGTGGCGGCCTGTGGCTCTGCTTCGAGCGACATGGCCGCCTGCTTGACCAGCGGGTGAAGCGGCATGATGAAAGCGGCTTTCGGATTCTGGCTCGCACAGTCCGACTCAAAGGTGATGGACAAATGGGGATCGCTCCCCTTCAGCCACGTTTCCCACTCCCGATACGGAGGCGTTTTTTGTCCGGGGAGTTGCTGAAAGTCGCGCAGCAGGCGGTTTCTCGCCTCCTGCGAAAGACGCAGCGTTTTCAGCGGTTTTTCGCCAAGAATGAATTCCTGGCCCTTTCCGCAGGTGTTTTGCAGATACAGCGTGACCAGCCTTTGCAGCGATGACGGAGACAGCCAGAAGCTGGAAGCCTCCTCGATCTCCTTCTTCATCTGTTCTTCAGGCAGACGAATGCCGAACAGCTCCATCTGCTGCCGTTCGAGTCTTTCCTGTTCCTGTACCAGTCGAATCTGGTTGTCTGCCAGCTGTTGCAGCTTGGCCTGGCGCTCCTCTTCGCTGAGAGAATAGTTTTCCGCAATGTTCTTGATCTCCTTGGAGATATCCCCGAGGATTTCTTCGCTGCCGCCCAAGGCGTGCTCGAACACGCCGATACGCAACAGGCAACGCTCATAAATGTCTGCATCAACGGTTCCCGGCGTGATCAGGTTGACGATAGCGACGCTCTCGCTCTTCTGACCTACTCTGTCAATGCGACCGATGCGTTGCTCGACACGCATCGGATTCCACGGGATGTCATAGTTCACAATGCAGTCGCAGAATTGGTAGTCTAGCCCTTCGCAGCCAATCTCCGAGAACAGCAGAACATCGAGGCTAGTGCTGTCCTCTCGAGGCTCCTCGAAACGATTCCGAAGCGCAACGCGTTCTTCATCTGGCGTATCGCCGTGAACCATGCCGACGCGAACACCGTCCGCCCTGAGATGTTTATCCAGATAGGAAAGGGTGTGTCGAAAGCTGCTGAACAGCATGATTTTGTTATTAGGCAGACTTTGCTTATCCTGAATAATTCTGCGAAGCGCCTCAAGCTTTGGGTCGTGGGAATCGAGAGACTTCGCTCTCTCAAGAATAGTTTGAATTTGTGAATAGATTGAGCCGATGTCATTTTCCAATGGGAGCAGATCCATATTGTCGGCTTCGTCCCATGTCAATTCTTCCAACTCGGGGATATGGCGGTTCAGAATGTCCTCAAGGAAGGGGGCGAGTCCGTGCAGGCAGCTCGCTGCCTGGCGTCGGATCATCTGTAGCATGAACTTCCAAATAAGCGCGCCGGGGGCGTTGGCGTAGAGCAAGCTGAATATCTCCATCAAGACCTGGAGCAACTCGTCGTGAAGCTGTTGTTGGTCGGGAGTGAAGTCAACCGTGACGGTTTCCGGCTGCCGAATGGTGAAGGCTCCAATGTCGCGCCGACGCGTCCGGTTGATGATTCCCGAGAAGGTATGCAGGGCTTCAAGGTCGGTGATGAGTTGGATTCTTTCATCGGCGGCAACGTTCCCCTTGGCAAGCTGGCTCCTGATTCGTTTGAATTCGGGATTGTGTTGGAGAATCGCCTGCCCCCAAGACGTTGCGGCCGCCTGGTCCAGAGCGGCTGTCGCATGTTCTGTCCAGTCCGGCTCCTGAGTTCGGGCATGGTCCACCGCCTGATTGATGGACTGGTTGGGCTGCGCCATGTGTTCAAAGCTCTCTTGATCCAGGATGAGATCAGGGCGGAGTGTGTTCAGCAGCACGAACAAGTCATGGTTGCCAAGCTGGATGGGAGTAGCGGTCAGAAAGACGGCGGCTTCTGCGTGTTCACAGAAAAACCGGACCGCCTGGTGCGTGTAGGTATTCTGATTACGGATATGATGGGCTTCATCCACGATCACGAGGTCGAAGCGTGGGGGCGAGTCAAGGTCTAGGAGACCTTTGGCCCCTGGACCGGAGAGAAGGGCCTCATTGAACAGCGAATACGGGAGAATTGTCTTCCGGTGCTGGTCGGGCCATTCTCCCTCCAGGTCCATTTCGTTGATGCAGTATCTCAGGGTTCTTCCGTCCAGATGAGTGAACCGCTCGTCAAAGCGTCTCATCTCAAGCTCCCACTTGCGCTCAGTCACCAGTGGACGGGGGCATATGATGAGGATGGATTTGATCTCCCGCCGAGCCTGCAATTCCCGCAGAATCAGTCCGGCCTCGATAGTCTTGCCGACGCCCACACCATCGGCGATCAGCAAGCGCGGACGGTCCGAGCGGATGAATCTGAGCACCGGGCGAAACTGGTAGGGGATGAAATCGACGCGGGCGGCATTGAGCGAATACAGGGTCGAGAGGCTGGGATGCCGTATTTGCAGGGCGGTCAGGTAGGCATGAAACTGCTCGCACGAAAGAGGCTGAAAGTCTTCATCAGGCGGCTCTTCGGCTTGCAACTGTGAGGCGTAATACGTCCGAACGCTTCCATCCACAAAAACCTTGACCCGAGTTTCGGGTCGGCCCGGTAACACCTCAACGACCGCTCCCTTTTTAGAGGGGTCGGACTTCAGGAACACCATTTGACCCGGTGAAAACTCAGTTTCGTCCGTCCCGTTCTGAAGGGCGGGGGTGGAGTGGATTGGATTAGCGTCCGAGGATTTGCGCACATTGCCAAAAGCCATATCCTGGCGCAGTTCCATCTTTTTCGCCTCAACGCGCCTCCGGCGTTCCGGCGAAAAATCTTTGGTCAACTCTGAAAATTTTTTGGTCATAGAACCCCCACACCTGCTGTGGCTAAGGTCAAACGCTGTCTCTGACAGCGCCTCATCTCTCACATGGGTTAAGCTTGTCGCCTCATCATCTCGTCACCTCTTCAAACTCCGTACATGCTCTTCATAGAGCGCATCTGCCTTCTGTATGTACTGATTATAGAATTGCTTTTCCTTGCCAGTCTTGTTTTCGCCGACCAGCAGCACGGCCACGCGGCGCTGATCGAAGGCGTAGAAAACGCGAAGCGGATCGCCATGCGATTGGATACGCAGTTCCCGCATGTGGGAGAATCTCGATCCCTGGAGGCCCGACGAATAGGGAAAAGGTAAGTGTGGTCCGTGTTCGCCGAGCAGCTCAACGACAGCCGTCACATCCTCCTGTTCCTGTTCAGTGAGCGTATCCCACCACTCCTTAAAGGCGTCAGTATACTCAATCTCCCATGACATCCCACATTCCTTACTTCTGGGGAGCCTAGCATCTTTTCGTGTTGGCGAGAACGGATCAGGGGGGGCGGAAGATTTTGTGCCCCTCCTGATAGTCCTGCGGATTTGACATGGGAGGGCAATCCCGTCCCCCTGGATTCCGTTCCCACTCTATCCGAGCCCCCGCCGGGCTCCCGCCGGTCTACCTGGTCAAGCCTGCGGTTCCACTCCATTGAGGCGATCCGTATCTGCCACAGCGAGACAGGCCAGGTGCCACACAACATCCCTGGCTCTGAGGGACAATTTTTGTTAGACAGTGAGCCATGAACTGGGCAATTCAGCCCCTGTCACGGCTTTTTCGACCGAGGACTTAAAAAAACGGAGTGCGTGCAACATGAGAGTTCTCAAAACTATGGCGATCTTGGTCCTGCTGGGTGGACTTTTGAGTGTTCCTGTCAGGGCCACTGCTCAGACCTGCTCGGATGTCAACTCCATTCAGGGATTTGCCGATTTTATTGTCTATAAGTTGCAGAGTGGCCAACGGGGGCAGTTGCTCGCCTGTTTGGAGCGCTCCCTGATGGATTCCGAGCAGAATTTCTCGAACACCCTCTCGTACAAGGGGATGCCTCTATCCGGCCATGTTCTGGAGATAACGCGGGGTGAGGGATGGACCGATCCCGCGCTTTTTAAGGACTTTCTGGACCTGTTGGGGGAGTTGGAAGCCAGACTCTCCCAACAGGATCAAAAATTTGTCGGCTTACGGGGGCGCCTGCTCAATATGCAGAGTAAATCGGGGTTTACCGTGCTGCACTACAGCGCCGCCCGCCGGCTCCCGGATCACGTAAAGTTCCTGTTGGATAGTGGGGAGGTAAACCCCCGTATCCAAGCAAGTGGGGGTGATCAACTCACTGCTGCGGAATTAGCCGGAAGAATACTTGAAACGTTCCGTGATGATCCGGAAGCCCGTAAAGTCCGCCAAGTCTTCGACGAATACAGCACCGGCCAAGACAGCCCAGCCTCTCAATAGTTCAACAGGAGAAGATGTCATGCGCTGGTCAAATTGGATGCAGATCGTTCTGGTACTGGTGAGCTGCGGTGTCGGCGGAGCGGCTGCCGGCACCGAGCAGGACAAACCGCTCTGGCAGTGGACGCCGGAGGAGATGAAAGACCACGTGAAGACGGTCCGCAGCGGCCGCGATCTCACCCCCGAGCAGTGGCCCGAGGGCGCCAAGGTGGCGGTCAGCATCTCGTTTGACTTTGATACCGAGCCGGTCTGGCTCGGTTTTCAGGGCAACCGCAGTCCGTCGTATATGTCGCGCGGCGAGTATGGAGCGCGGGCCGGACTGCCGCGTATCCTGAAGCTGCTCGACAAGCACGACATTCCGGCCACGTTTTTTATCCCGGCGGCAACCATGGTCCTGCACCCGGCGGCGGTCCAGACCATCCTGGATCGCCCCCAGCACGAGATCGGCTTTCACTCCTACATCCATGAGAGCCCTCTGAGTCTGAGCGAAGACCAGGAGCGCGAGGTGTATGCCCGGGCCATGGACATTTTTGTCGAGACGGTGGGCAAGCGGCCGGTCGGCTTTCGGTCAGCGGCCTGGGATCTCACTCCGGCGACGATCAAGATCGTCAAAGACATGGGCTTTTTGTACGACAGCAGCATGATGGCCGACGACCGTCCCTACAGCCTGCTGGCTGACGGCCAGGAGTCCGGGCTGATTGAGCTGCCGGTCGAGTGGATTCTGGACGACTGGCCGTATTTTCAGCTCAGCTGGAGCAGCCAGCATGTGGGCTTACGCACCGCTGATGAGGTGTATTCGATCTGGGCCGCCGAATTCGACGGCGCGTATGAAGAGGGCAGCCTGTACATGCTGGTCACCCATCCCCAGGTCATCGGCCATCGCTATCGGATGCAGATGCTGGAGCGGCTGGTGACCTACATGAAGAGCAAGCCGGGTGTGTGGTTTGCCACCCACGAGCAGATTGCCCGCTACGTGCAGGAGCAGGCGGCCGAACAGTAGCTCTCCTTGCTCATCTTCTTGACAAACGGCGCGTGTCTGACATATGAGCTTTTGGAATGAACACTCACTCAGCACACACGTGGTTCAGCCGGAAAGGAACGCGCGAGTGAAAGGCCAGGTTCTGCGAAAAAAGCGCCGCCAAACCTCCCAGGTGACAGACGAGAAGCGCCTGCTCGACGGCAAGGAACGCATCGCGTCCGCGGCGGCAGCCCTCTTCCTGAGTAACGGCTACCACAACACCAGCGTTCGAGAAATTGCCCAGAAAGCGGGCCTCAGCGTCGGCTCTGTCTTCAACTACTTCACCAGCAAAGAAGAGATTCTGTTTTTTCTGTTCTCGCACAACCAGGAACGGACAGAGGTCGTTCTGCATGAGCAGCGGGCGGAGTATGAGCGGCTCAAGGAGCAGGGCGTCGATCCCAAGCAGTTATTCCTGCTCGTCTATGAACGCTATGTGCGCCTCATTGACGAACTGCGCCGCGATGTGGTCCTGGGCTATCAGGAGATGAAGTCGCTGACCGGCGCCGAACGCGGGCGTCTGCTGGCCGGAGAAGAGCGTATCCAGAGTCTGCTTGAGGAAATTATCGCCTATGGGGTGGAGAAAAAGGCGTTTCCGGCCGGGGACGTTGACCTGAAGGCGCACTGCCTGCTCGTCCTCGCCCAGTCGTGGGCAGTGCGGCACTGGGCCTTGAAACGTTTCTCAAAAGTTGGGGACTACTTTCAGACGCTGCTGAAGCTGGCTTTGGGAATCTTGGAGAGCGACAGCGCCGCAGTCAACGAGATTCGGACGCTGGACGGAAAGGTCAATGGATTCGCCCAGAGCCTGCGGAGGGTATTTCCGTAGACGGCGCCCGGTGGGCATGGCAAGACCCGCCGACATGTAACGTGAGAGCGCTGCCGTCGCGCACGAGATCACAGTTCGGGGAGCCCCAGGAAAGACAAGGAGGGGAGGGCTCACCACGGTGAGCCCTCTTCCTGGGGGACACAGGAGACACACATGGCACAGCTAGATGGCAGTCAACTGATGGCCGAGGGACTCCACCAGGAGGGCGTGGATACGATCTTCTACATCATGGGCGGTCCCAATATCCTGCTGTCCATGCACGCCGAAAAGCTCGGGATTCGGCTGATCGATTGTCGGCACGAGCAGGCTGCGGCCATGGCCGCCCACGCCTACTCGCGGGTGACGGGCAAGGTCGGTGTCTGCATGGGCGCGGGCGGACCCGGTGCGGCGAATCTGTTGACGGGTATCTCGAACGCCTATCTCGACGCCTGTCCGGTTCTCGGACTCGGCGGCTCTTCGGCCGTGGCCTACTACGACACGGGCGATTTCCAGGAGTTTGACCAGCTGTCCATCTTCAAGCCCATCTGCAAATGGGCGGCCCGGGTGCATACCGCCAGCCGGGCCAAGGAGTATGTCCATATGGCCATGGTCCGGGCGCGTCAGGGCCAGCCGGGACCGGTCTATCTGGATATGCCGGGGGATATGCTGGTCCAGAAGGTGGACGAGGACAAGGTTTGGCCGCTGCCCGCCATCCAGGACCGGTCGGTGCCGTCGGCCGACAGCCCGTCCGTCGAACGCGCGGTAGACATGCTGGCCGCCGCCAAGAACCCGCTGCTGGTGACGGGCAGCGGGATCTTCTGGTCCGGGGCCGGCGAGGCCATGCGCCGCTTTGTCGAAACCACCGGCATTCCGTTTTTTACCACGCCCCAGGGACGCGGCGTGGTCCCCGACGATCATCCCCAGTCGATGCTCGGCGCCCGGTCTTTTGCCTTTAAGAATGCCGATGTCGTCCTGGTGGTCGGCACGCGCTTCAACTTTGTCATCGGCCAGGGCAAGGCGCCGCGTTTCTCTCCCGACGCCAAGTTCATCCAGGTCGATGTCAACCATGAGGAGATTGGCCGGGTGCGGAGTGTGGATCTGGGTATTGTCGGGGACGCCAAGGCGGTCTTTGAGCAGCTGACCCAGGCGGGCGAGGAACGGCTGTCGTTTGGCGAGTCGGCCTGGCTGCAACAGCTGGGGGCCAAGGACCGTGAGAATCGCGAGAAGATGAGCCCGCTGCTGAACTCCGACCAAAGCCCGACCCATCCCCTGCGTTTATGCAAGGAACTCCGGGATTTTATCCCCCGGGATGGGATTCTGGCCGTTGACGGTCATGAGATCATGAACATGTCCCGGCAGTCCATTCCGTCCTTCACGCCCGGGGCGCGCATCAACCCCGGCCCCAACGGCTGCATGGGCGTGGGCCTGCCCTTTGGAGTGGGGGCCAAAGCCGCCGCCCCGGACCGCATGGTGGTGGTCCTGCACGGCGACGGCTCACTGGGCCTGAACCTGATGGAGCTGGATACTGCCGTGCGCCACGAACTGCCGGTCCTGGTTCTGGTCAGCAATAACGGTGGCTGGACGGCCCGCGCCAACATCCATGTGCCGGGCCGTGAATTGGGTCATACGCGCTACGACATTGTTGCCCAGGGGCTGGGCGCCTACGGTGAGCTGGTCGAGCACCCCCAGGACATCCGTCCGGCCATAGACCGGGCGGTCAAGGAAATGGAAAGCGGCCGGCCGGCGCTGCTGAATGTCATTACCGAGCCGACCGCGCGGGCCCAGACCGTGCCGTTTGCCAATTATGCGGGCGAGTCGGCGGGCACCTCGCTGATGTAGGCTGCGCGGGGCGAGCAAGCTGGAACCGGAACCGAAGACCATGCCTGGATTCCTGTTTGATGTGAAAGTCCTGGAACTTGCCGATGAGAAGGGTGAGTTTTGCGGGAAGCTGCTGGCCGGGGCCGGCGCCGAGGTGCTGAAGGTCGAGCCCCCGGGCGGAAACACGACCCGCTCGCTGGGTCCCTTCTACCACGACGAGGACGACCCCGAACGGAGCCTGTACTTCTGGCATTACAACTTTGGCAAGCGGGGAGTCACGCTCGACATCCACGCCCCCGAGGGCACCGCGCTGCTCAAAAAGCTGATCGCCGAGTGCGATGTCCTGCTCGACGCCCTGCCGCTCGACACGCTGGAGAAGCTGGGCCTGGACTGGGACGCCCTCCGGCAGCTCAATCCCCGCCTGATCTATGCCTGCGTCACCCCGTTTGGTCGCAGCGGTCCGTGGCGTGACTACAAGGCCAACGATCTGGTGCATCTGGCGCTGGGCGGGCCGATGATGTGTTGCGGCTACGATCCCAAGGCGGACGGCAGCTATGATACGCCGCCGATCGCGCCCCAGATGTGGCACGCCTATCACATCACCGGCAACCAGACGTTTATTGCCATTGTCGGCGCCCTGATCGGTCGTGAAACGCACGGCAATGGAGACATGATCGAGGTGGCGGTCCACCAGGCGGTGAGCGTGTGCACCGAAATCGACGTGCCGAACTGGATCTATAATCAGACCGCGTGTTACCGCCAGACCGGTCGTCACGCCCAGCCGGCCGTTGGCCCGGATGTCCAGTTTGCGACCCAAGACGGACGCTACTCCATTATTCTGCCCAACCCGTTCCCGGGCGGCTACGAGACCCTGGTCGATTTTCTGGACAGCAAGGGCCAGGCCGCCGACCTGAAGAGCGAGGCCTACCAGGACGCCGCGAACCGTCGCGGCCGCGCCTTTGCCACGCATTTTGCCGAGGTGCAGGCCGGCTGTGTGGCGGCGTTCGGCATGGAAGAGATCTGGCGCGACGCCCAATCGCTCGGTATTCCGTGGTCGCCGATTCGGAAACCCGAGGAGAATCTCGACGACCAACAGTGGCAGATGCGCGAAACCTTCTGTGAGGTGGACCATCCCGAGCTGGACGAGAGCCTGACCTACATTGGTGCCCCCATGCTGCCCCACGAGGTCGAGTGGCGAACCGGGCCGCGCGCCCCGCTGGTCGGCGAGCACAACGACGAGGTGTATGCCGGGCAGCTCGGGCTCGCCGCAGACGAGCTGGCGCGCTTGCGGGAGCGCAAGATCATTTAGGGACGGGGGGACAAACGGTGAGACCCTTGGAAGGTGTACGCGTGGCCGATCTGACCTGGCTGTTGGCCGGCGCCGGCGGCCCGCGTCTGCTGGCCAGCCTGGGGGCGGAAATCCTGCGTGTTGAGTGGCGCGAGCGGCTCGATTTCTTGCGCTACATGCCGCCGTTTGCCCCGACCAAGAAGGACGAAGCCGCCCAGGCCGGGGCCATGGAACTCAGCAGCCTCAGTAAAGACAGCGTCCAGAGCGTCAACCGGGGCGGCTATTTCAACGATATCAACGCCGGCAAAAAGGGTCTGAGCCTGAACATGGGGCATCCCAAGGGACGCGAGCTGTTCAAGCGCATCGTGGCCATCAGCGATGTGGTCGTCGAAGCTTTTACGGCCGAGACCATGCGCAAATGGGGACTCGGTTACGAGCAGCTGAAAGCAATCAAGCCGGATATCATCTACATCCAGCAGCCGGGCTGGGGCTATCAGGGCCCCTATGTCAAATTTGCCTCCTACGGTCCGATCGCCCAGGCCGTCAGCGGGCTGACCGAACAGTCGGGCCTGCCGTCCCCGCACCCGCCTGCGGGCTGGGGCTATTCGTACATGGACTGGAGCGGCGCCTACTACTGCGCGCTGACCATGCTGTGTGCGATTTACTACAAGAAGCGGACCGGCAAAGGCCAGTATATCGACTGCTCCCAGGTCGAGCCGGGCATCTATATGACCGGAACGGCCCTGCTCGACGCGCTGATCAACAAACGCCCGTCGCAGCGCACCGGCAACCGCTCGCCCAACACCCCGGCGGCCCCGCACGGCGCCTACCGCTGTCGGGGAGACGACCGCTGGATAGCCATCGCCGTCACCACCGAGGACGAGTGGTCCGCCCTGGTGCGGGCGATGGGTCAGCCGGACTGGACCCGGGACGCCCGTTTCGGCTCCCTGGCCGCCCGCATCATCAACCAGGATGCGCTTGATCAGCTGGTGACGGACTGGACCGCAGACAAAGATCCGTTTGCCCTACAGCAAGACTTGCAGCGGGCCGGGGTGCCGGCGGGGGTGTGTCAGACCGCCCAGGACCGGATTGAACGTGACCCGCAGCTGCGGCATCTCAAGTGGCTCATTCCACTGCCGCATAGCGAGATTGGAACCTGGCCGGTCAAAGATGTGCCGTTCCACTTTGCGACGGCGACGGTCAACCAGGGTGGCCCGACCGAACGGGGGGCGCCGTGTTACGGTGAAGACAGTGACTATGTGTATGGCGAGCTGCTCCAGTTGAGCCAGGCGGAACGCGATGCACTGGTCGAAGAAGGTGTGATTTAGCAAAAGGAGGGGTTCGCATGTCGTACGATCTGCTGATCAAAAATGGAACCGTGGTCGATGGGACCGGGGCCGAGCGCTATCAGGCTGACGTAGCCGTGGCCGACGGCAAGATTGCCGCCATCGGCAAAATTCGTGACGGAGCGAAAAAGGTTATTGACGCCTCGGACCTGATTGTGGCGCCGGGCTTTGTCGATCCCCACACCCACTATGACGCCCAGATCTGCTGGGACCCGCTGATTACCTCGTCGTCGTGGCACGGGGTGACGAGCCTGGTGATGGGTAACTGTGGGGTGGGGCTGGCGCCGTGCAAGCCGGAGAACCAGGAGATTGCGGCCTGGGATCTGGTCAACGTGGAGGCGATCCCGTTTGAGGTGCTGGGCAAGGGCGTGACCTGGGACTGGACGACCTTCCCCGAGTATATGGACGCAGCCCAAAGGCGCGGCAGCGGCATCAATATCGGCTTCATGGCCGCCCTGACGCCCTTCCGTCACTGGGTGATGGGCGAGGAGTCGATGGAGCGGTCAGCCACGTCAGAGGAGCGGGCCCAAATCAAAGCCATGATTAAAGAAGCCGTGGCCGCCGGGGCGTTTGGGTTTTCGACGACCAACGTGGCCCAGCACATCGGCTACAAGGGGCGGCCGATAGCGTGTCGGCAGGCGGACTGGGACGAACTCAAAGCGTATGCGAACGCCTTGCAGGAGTTGGGCAAAGGCTCGATTGAGCTGGCCCTGACCAACGAAGCCGCCATTGTTGACGAGGTCGAGTACGCGCTGCTGGACATGCTGGTGACGGAGAGCCAGCGCCCGGTGACATGGCTGGCTTTGCTCAACCGGGACGACAAGCCGGAGGCGGCGCTGAGCACGCTGCGGGCGGTGGAGCCGCTGTTCAAGAAGGGGGCGATTCCGCAGGTGACGTGTCGGCCGCTGATCATTCAGATTGATCTGCGCAAGCCATTCATTTTTGCCAACCTGCCGTGCTGGAAGCCGGCGTTTGACCGGCCGGTGGCAGAGCAGATGCGGTTCTACCGGGACGAGAAGTTCCGAGCCGAGTTCCGCAAGGAGATGGAGGCGCCCAAGGTATTCCTGGGCAAATGGGAGCGGGTCGTCATCCATCAGGTCGGCAACCCGGCGCTGGAGTCGCTGATCGGCAAGACCGTGGCCGAGGTGGCCCAGCAGCGCGGCAAGGATGGCATCGACACCTTCCTGGACCTGTGTATTGAGGATAATCTGCAACTGGAATACACCTACGAGTTGTTCAACGCCGATGAGAACCGGATTCCCGAGTTGATCACCCATGACCAGGTGATGATCGGTCTGTCGGACGGCGGGGCGCACGTCGATATGCTGTGCGACGCCGGCTACTGCACCTATCTGCTCGGCACCTGGGTGCGGGAGCGTCAGGCCATGAGTCTGGAGCGCGCCGTCAAACGGATCACCTCCGAGCCGGCGGCCTTCTACGGCATGACCCAACGGGGCAGGATCCAGCAGGGGCTGGCCGCCGACCTGGCGATTTTCGATCTGAACACGGTCGGCTCGAAGAAACGCGGCGAGATGCGCACTGACCTGCCCGGTGGCGGGCGGCGTCTGGTCATGCCGGCCGAGGGCGTACAGCATACCGTGGTGAACGGGACGGTGTTGTACGAAGACAAGCGACACACCGGCGCACTGCCCGGTCAGGTGTTGCGTTCGGGCCAAGCCTAGGAGCCGTTGGAAGATCACTGAAACCGTTGGCGTCACACCGACAGAGCCTACGGTGTGACGTTTCTTTTCACTTTTTATCTCTGCAAGGAGGACGCTGAATGTCGTACGATCTACTCATCAAAAACGGGACCGTGGTCGACGGGACCGGGGCCCCGAGCTATCAGGCCGACGTGGCCGTAGCCGACGGCAAGATTGCCGCCATCGGCAAGATTACGGACGGAGCAAAGAAGACGCTCGACGCCGCCGACCTGATTGTGGCGCCGGGCTTTGTCGATCCCCACACCCACTATGACGCCCAGATCTGCTGGGACCCGCTGATCACCTCGTCGTCGTGGCACGGGGTGACGAGCCTGGTGATGGGCAACTGCGGAGTGGGGCTGGCGCCGTGCAAGCCGGAGAACCAGGAGATTGCGGCCTGGGATCTGGTCAACGTGGAGGCGATTCCGTTTGAGGTGCTGGGCAAGGGCGTGACCTGGGACTGGACGACCTTCCCCGAGTATATGGATGCGGCGGCCAAGCGTGGAGCCGGCATCAATCTGGGCTTCATGGCTCCGCTGACGCCCTTCCGTCACTGGGTGATGGGCGAGGAGTCGATGGAGCGGTCGGCCACGTCAGAGGAGCGGGCGCAGATCAAGGCGCTGATCAAAGAAGCCGTGGCGGCGGGGGCGTTTGGGTTCTCGACGACCAACGTGGCCCAGCACATCGGCTACAAGGGGCGGCCGATAGCGTGTCGGCAGGCGGACTGGGACGAACTCAAAGCGTATGCGAACGCCTTGCAGGAGTTGGGCAAAGGCTCGATTGAGCTGGCCCTGACCAACGATGTCTCGGTCGTTGACGAGACCGATTATGCGCTGCTGGACATGCTGGTGACGGAGAGCCAGCGCCCGGTGACATGGCTGGCTTTGCTCAACCGGGACGACAAGCCGGAGGCGGCGCTGAGCACGCTGCGGGCGGTGGAGCCGCTGTTTAAGAAGGGGGCGATTCCGCAGGTGACGTGTCGGCCGTTGATCATTCAGATTGATCTGCGCAAGCCGTTTATTTTTGCCAACCTGCCGTGCTGGAAGCCGGCGTTTGACCGGCCGGTGGACGAGCAGATGCGGTTCTACCGGGACGAGAAGTTCCGAGCCGAGTTCCGCAAGGAGATGGAAACGCCCAAGGTGTTCAACGGCAAGTGGGAACGGGCGATTATCCACGTTGCCTCCAAGCCTGAGTTGCAGGCGCTGGTCGGCAAGAGTGTGGCCGAGATTGCCAGACAGCGCGGCAAAGACGGGCTGGATACCTTCCTGGACCTGTGTATCGAAGACGACCTGCAACTCGAATACACTTACGAGCTGTTCAACGCCGACGAGGACCGGATTCCTGAGCTGATCACCCATGACCAGGTCATGGTCGGGCTGTCCGACGGCGGGGCGCACGTCGATATGCTGTGTGACGCCGGCTACTGCACCTATCTGCTCGGCACCTGGGTGCGGGAGCGACAGGTCATGAGCCTGGAGCACGCCGTCAAACGGATCACCTCCGAGCCGGCGGCCTTTTATGGTCTCACCAGCCGGGGCAGGATTGCGCAGGGCCTGGCGGCCGATTTCGCCATCTTCGACCTGAACACGGTCGGCTCGAAGAAGCGCGGCGAGATGCGCAGCGACCTGCCCGGCGGCGGGCGGCGTCTGGTCATGCCGGCCGAGGGCGTGATGCATACGGTCGTCAACGGCAGCGTTCTGTACGAAGATCAGAAACACACCGGCGCACTGCCCGGCCAGGTGCTGCGTTCGGGCCAGTCCTAAGCCGGCACGGTCCGCCTGCTCAGGCGGGCGCTGCCCGTTTGCTGTAGGGGCGGTCCGTGGACCGCCCCTCGCTGATTGTAAAGGAGGAGTGCGATGTTACAGAGACTGTTTCACGTCAATGTGTGTGTCACCGATATGGAGCGCTCGATCAGCTTTTATGAAAAGCTGGGTTTCAACAAGGTCAACGATTTCGTGCTGGACGATCCGAGTGTCGGCGACGCGCTGGGGCTCAAGGCGCAGAAGCTGCGCGGGGTGTTCATGCGTTTGGGCGACGACGAGAATGCGCCGGTGCTCGATCTGGTGCAGTTCATCGATCCGCCGACCCAGGGCACGCCGTATCCGACGCTCAACAATGTCGGCATCTGCCGGATCGCCTTCACGGTTGACGATATCGACAAGACCTATGCCGATCTGCAGGAAATGCGGGTCGAATTCCTGTCACCGCTCAAGAAGATCGACGGGCCGGGCGGGGCAACCATCGGGGTGGTGTGCTTCAAGGACCCGGACGGCACAATCCTGGAATTGATCAGCGGGATGTAGCCTGACAAAAGGGCGGCGTTTGGATCGCCCTTTCTTGTTTGCTTGCCGGAAACTTCCATCCATCTTACGGTAATTATTATCCGATAGGTTGTTTACATTACCCACAATCCTGCGAGTATAGAGTAGAAGAGGCTGGAAGCCATCTCATAAATAGGAAGGTCGCCGTTTTTGCCCAGGATCGACGGCCTCCAGAGCGCCTGTCAGGCATTTATGAGATAGCTTCTAGAAAACTTGCTCAATACGATGCTCGGTGCCAGTATTTATATACTGGCAAAGTAAATGTCTAACTTAACCAGAAAGGAGATATACTTTATGAAAAAGAAAACAATCATTGGTGGCTTATTGTCCATAAGCTTAAATATAATGGCTTGCGTTTCTGGACACAACTTGTCCCATTTGTCCCGAGAAGAATTAAACAAATTAATCCTAGAAGACGCTAGAAAAAATACGCCAAAATCTGGCTATAGCGTGTTAGGTAAACCAGTCGATCCTACTTGTTGTTTTGATAAAATCTTGCCTAATCAAATGCAATCACGTCGCTTTATCTTTCCTAAAAAAGAATGAAAAAATAATATAGATGAATAATCTAAAAAGCCCAGGGAATTTTTCTAAATTTGTTGTTAGTAGGAGATGTGATAATGGAACAGACCTCCGATGCAAAACTGACCCGAATCGGTGTTTTCTACGATGGTAACTACTTCCTCCATGTGAGCAATTATTACCGCTACCATCACTCCCGAGGTGCCCGCGTCAGCATAAAGGGGTTCCACGATTTCATCCGGAACGAAGTTGCGAACAAGGAACAGACAGATGTTCGCTACTGCCAAATCGTTGATGCACACTATTTCCGTGGAAGGCTTTCTGCGTCAGCCGCAGAAGAGCGGGATAAGCTGTATAACGAACGTGTCTTCGAAGATGTCCTGATGAGTGAAGGCGTTACGACACACTTCATGCCCTTATCTCCGCAAGGTGAGAAGGGGATTGATGTTTGGCTTGCTCTTGAAGCGTTCGAACTCGCCATCTACAAACGATTCAATGTCAGTGTACTGGTGACTGGCGATGGCGACTACGTACCGTTGGTCCGCAAACTGAATACCATTGGTACGCGGGTCATGCTTACAGCATGGGACTTCAAATTTGTCGATGCGGATCAGAAGGAAAGAGAGACTCGTACATCTCAGGCGTTGATCGAGGAGGTGACATACCCCGTCATGATGGGAGATATCATTGAGGATCGGGCGCGTAAAAATGATACACTGGTCAACAATCTTTTCATACCCAAACCACCACCGAAGCCCACGGTAGCGTCTTCTGTTCAATCGGAGAGCGGGTCAGATCCATTGTCGGGTCATATACAAAGTATCATAGATGGCTACGGCTTCATTAGTCCCGATTCTGGCGGTGAGAATCTGTTCTTTTATCATACCAGCGTCGAAGGCTGTGATTTCAGCGAGCTTCATGAGGGAGACCAGGTTCAATTCACTCTTGGCAGCAATGAACGCGGTCCCTGTGCCATACATGTGAGACGCCAGTGAGATCAATATTCAAGAATACGAAGATAAGTGTAGCGCATGAGTCAATCGGGCACATCACGAGAAAGTGATGCAGTCGATCCGCCTGTGGGGCGAGCAGGTCATTCCGCACTTTTCCTAGGCAAAGAAGGGGGGCAGCATGGTGACCGATGGATTGAATCCGGACAGGCTGAAAGCCGCCGGACAACAGATTTTCGGACATCTGAAGGGGGCGCTGATCTCGGCCATGATCCACCTGGGCGACGCCCTGGGTCTGTACCGGGCGCTGCGAGGCGCCGGGCCGCTGAACAGCCAGCAGCTGGCCGACAAGACCGGTTTGCACGAACGCTGGGTGCGCGAGTGGCTGCACGGCCAGGCTGCTGCCGACTTGGTCGAATATCGGGGCGCCGGACAGTTCGAGCTGTCGGCCGAGATGGGCGTGCTGCTGGCCGACGAGACCCACCCCAAGTTTGCGGCCGGCATTTTCAGCGACCTGCCGCAGCGGATGCAGCTGCTGGAGCGGCTGCCCGAGTCCTTTCGGACCGGTCTGGGGCTGCCCTACGATGCCCGGGGCGCCCAGGGCGCGCGCGGCATTGAGCGGGTGTTCGGGCCCTGGTTTCGGACCGCGCTGGTGCCGACCGTGTTGCCCGCCCTCGACGGCGTGACCGACAAGCTCAGGGCTGGCGCTCGGGCTGCGGATGTCGGCTGTGGCGCGGGCGTGGCTCTCCTCGAAATGGCCAAAGCTTATCCGCGCTCCGAGTTCCACGGCTATGACATCTCGCAGCACGCCCTGGCCAGGGCCGAGGACAACAAACGGGCCGCCGGGCTGAGCAATGCCACGTTTCACAACGCCAAGACCGACGGCCTGCCGACTGACGCCAGCCTGGATTTCATCACCACCTTTGACTGCATCCACGACATGACCGACCCGGCCGGCATGATACGCGCCATTCGCGCGGCTCTCAGGCCCGACGGGACGTGGTTTATTGCCGATATCAACTCCGCCCCGACCCTTGAAGAAAATCTGAAGAATCCGCTGACCGGCATGTTCTACGCCTTTTCGGTCATGGGCTGTATGTCGTCGGCCATGTCGGAGCCCGGCGGCGCCGGCCTGGGCACGCTGGGCTTCAACGAACAGGTGGCGCGCACGATGGCCGCCGAAGCCGGTTTTGGCCGGTTTACGCGGCACGACTTTGAGAATCCGTTTAACGCCTATTACGAGGTGCGCCCGTAGGCTTCGGCTCAAGGGGGACAGCATGGCACGCAGCTTTGATCCCATTCTGGTGGAAGTGATTAAAAACGAATTGGCCTCGATTACCGAGGAGATGGCGATTGCGGTCTGGAAAACCGGTCGCTCGGCCATGGTCAAGACCGGCGACTTTGCCACCGCCATCTGCGATGGCCAGGGCCGGATGCTGGGCCAGGGCTATGCCGCGCCGTTTCAGCTGTCGTTCTTCATGGCCATGATGCCCTATGTGCTGGACAAATTCGGTGGCACGTTCAAGCCCGGTGACGTGGTGGTGGTCAACGATCCGTATGCCGGGGTGACCCACATGCCGGATGTGGCGATCATTGCTCCGGCCTTCTGGCGCGACCAACTGGTCGCCTTCACCCTGGCCTACTCCCATCATACCGATATCGGCGGTCGCTTTCCGGGCGGCTTCAGCAGCCAGTGTTCGGAGACCTTTGAAGAAGGGCTGCGGCTGCCGGTCGTCAAGCTGTACCAGGCTGGGGAGCGCAACGACGCCCTGCTGGATACGATTCTGGCCAATGTCCGGGTGTCGGACGAGTGGCTGGGCGATGTCGAAGCCAAGATCGCCGGCTGCTGGCGGGGCGAACAGGAACTCCGCACCCTGCTCGACAAATACGGTTTGTCGACCTACCAGTCCTCATGTGACTATCTGATCGACTACGCTGAGCGGGCGACGCGGGCCGCCCTGCGCGAGATCGAGCCCGGAGAATATGTGCATGAAGATGTGTTCGAGGACGACGGCTTCGGCACGGATACCGCGTCGCTGGCCCTGAAGCTGACCCTGCGGATTGCCGAAGACACGCTGACTGCGGATTTCACCGGCACCAGTCCCCAGGCCAGAGGCGCGATCAACCTGCCGCTCAGCATGACCCAGGCGACGGTCTTTGGGGCGGTCAAGAGCATCGTCAGCCCGGATGTCCTGCCCAACGTCGGTTTTGTCCGGCCTATCAGCGTGATCGCCGAGCCCGGCTCCCTGGTCAACCCGCAGTTTCCGGCTGCGGTGGGCGGTCGGGCGCCGCTGTTTTTTCGCGTATTTGATATGCTGTTCCGGGCTCTGGCCAAGGCCCTGCCCGAGCGCGTGCCCATTCCGGGCGAGGGCGGCGATGTGTTGCACCTGACCGGCCAGAAGGCCGACGGCACGCCATACGCGATGATGGATATCTTCTTTGGCGGTTGGGGCGGACGCCCCCGCAAAGACGGTATTGACGGCGTTGCTCCCATGTCGTTCGGCTCCTACGGCACCATCCCGGCCGAACTGCTCGAACGCGAGTATCCGGTTGTTGTTGACGGCTTCGGCTATGTGCCGGATACGGCCGGGCCGGGCAAATACCGGGGGTCTTTGTCGATCTACAAGCAGTGGCGTTTTCTGCAGCCGGGCAAGGCCATGGTCCGCACCAACCGACTGTTGCGGGCGTCTGAGGGCATGGCCGGCGGCCGGCCGGGCGCCCTGTCGACCAATATCCTGAACTCGGGCGAGGCCAGTCAGGAACTCCCGCGTAAGGCGCACATGCATCTCGACGTACAGCCGGGCGACAGCATCTACCACGTGGTGTGCGCGTCCGGCGGCCACGGCGATCCCTTCGAGCGCGAGCCCGAGAAAGTCCTGGCCGATGTCAAAGACGAGAAGCTGACGATTGCCGGAGCGCGTGAGCAGTACGGGGTGGTGATCGACCCCCAGGCCGGTACGGTTGACTGGGAGCAGACGCGGACCGTGCGCCAGGCGCGTCTCGAGCCGGTGGCCGCAGCCGATTAAAACGGGAGGAGCCGATGGAAGACCAACTCATTGCCTGGCACTTCGACTGCGCCGAGCCAGTGGCGCGTGTTGACGCGCCGACCGTCAGCCTCGGTCTGACGGTATCCACCGCCAGAGTGTTGCGCGGCTTGGAACACTTTTGGGGAAAAGAGTATACGGCCTGGACGTGTAGTACCCGAGGCAAGCTGGAGTTTCCGCCCCGGCCGTGGCAGTGCGCCTGTCAGGCGCGGTTTTTCGCGGCCGACACCTCTGCCCAGGAGCGGGAGCTGGTGTTGCACCTCGCCCATCGACAGGCGGTGATTCAGGCCTTCGACGTGCTGATGGGCCGGCCGTTTGCCGCAGCCGTGCTGGCCATGATTACCCGCCAGCGGGCCACGAGTTGACCCGAGCAAGCCGGGCACACCCGATGTCCGAGCCGTCTCCGGCCCGAACCGCTCTCCACTGGGGAGGCTATGATCCCGAGGTGCGGGATGGGCGCCTCGTCGCCCTGCGTCCCCTCGCCCAGGATCCCGATCCCTCTCCGCTCGGCCGCTCGTATGTGACAAGCGTTGACGATGAGCTGCGCATCCGCCAGCCGATGATCCGGGCCGGCTGGCTTGAGCACGAGCCCGGCCGTGACAGGCGAGGCGCCGAGCCGTTTGTCGCCGTGGACTGGGACCGGGCGCTTGACGTGGTGGCGGGCGAGCTGAGTCGGGTCCGCCGGACGTATGGCAATCGGGCCATCTATGGCGGCTCCTACGGCTGGGGCAGTGCGGGCGCCTTCCACTTTCCGGCCGCCCAGCTCCAGCGCTTTCTCGGTCTGTTCGGCGGCTTTGTCCGCTCGGTGAACACCTATAGTACGGCGGCCGGCGATGTCATCATGCCGTATGTGGCGGGCAACTTCTTCCGCTTTCTGGTTGACCAGGCGTCGTGGCCGACCATCGCCGCCCACTCAAAACTCGTTGTGATGTTTGGCGGGGTGCCGCTGAAGAATGCCCAGATCAGCTACGGCGGCGTCGTGCGTCACCGAACCGCCGACGGCCTGCGGGCGTGTCAACGGGCGGGTGTCGAGTTCGTGTATGTCGGGCCGGTCAAGGACGACGCGGCCGATTTTCTGGGGGCCGAGTGGCTCACCCCACGTCCCAATACGGATGTAGCTCTGATGCTGGGCTTGGCCCACACCCTGGTCGCCGAGGGGCTGCACGATGAGAATTTTCTGGCCCGCTGCTGTGTCGGGTTTGAAAAGTTTCGGCCCTACCTGATGGGAGACTCGGACGGCCAGGCCAAAGACGCCGACTGGGCGGCTTCCATGACCGGGATCGAGGCCCAGACGATCCGGGGGCTGGCGCGTCGGATGGCGGCCAAGCGGACGCTGATCACGGCCTCGTGGTCGCTCCAGCGGGCGGATCACGGTGAGCAGCCGTTCTGGATGCTGGTCAGCCTGGCCGCCATCCTGGGCCAGATCGGTCTGCCGGGTGGCGGCTTCGGCTATGGATACGGCTCGGTCTCGACCGTTGGGGCGCACACCAATCGGCTCAACTGGGCGGTGCTGGACCGGGGCACGAATCCGGTCGAGGAGATCATTCCGGTTGCCCGTATTGCCGACATGCTGCTGAATCCCGGCGGCCTGTTTGCCTATGATGGCGAGCACTATGTCTACCCCGATATTCGGCTCATTTACTGGGCCGGGGGTAACGTGTTCCATCACCACCAGGATCTGAACCGGCTGCTGCGGGCCTGGCAGAAGCCGGAGACGATTATTGTCCATGAGCCGTGGTGGACGCCGATGGCGCGGCACGCCGATATTGTCCTGCCGGCGACCACTCCGTTTGAGCGCAACGATATGGTCAGCACCCCCCGGGACGGCTTTTTGCTGGCCAATAAACGGGCGCTGGCGCCGATTGGCGCAGCGCGCAGCGATCATGCGATTTTCGCTGCGGTGGCCGAACGGCTGAGCTTTGCCGAGCGTTTCACCGAGGGCCGCGACGAGATGGGCTGGCTGCGTCACCTGTACGGCGTCTCACAGCGCCGGGCAGCTGAGCGGGGGGTGCGCATGCCGGAGTTTGACGAGTTCTGGGAGGCGGGTCTGTTTGAGCTGCCCGCTCCGAAGCCTGCCCAGCCTTTTCTGGCCGCCTTCCGCGCCGATCCCCAGGCGCATCCGCTGACAACGCCGTCGGGAAAAATCGAACTCTGGTCGGCGCGGATCGCCTCCTACGGCTATGACGACTGTCCGCCCCATCCGGTCTGGCTGGAGCCGGCCGAATGGTTGGGCAGCGAGCGGGCCAAACGTTACCCCCTGCATCTGGTCTCGAACCAGCCGGTCACCCGCCTGCACAGTCAGCTCGACCAGGGCGTTGTCAGCCAGGAGGCTAAGGTCGCCGGACGTGAGCCGATCTGGATTCACCCTGACGATGCGGCCCGGCGCGGGATCCGCGATGGGACGGTAGTCCGGGTTTTCAACGAGCGTGGTCAGTGTCTGGCCGGGGCGGTGGTCACGCCCCGAGTTCAGCCGTCGGTCGTCCAACTCGCAACCGGAGCCTGGTACGATCCCCTGGAGCCCGGGGTGCCGGGAACGCTGGAGAAGCACGGTAACCCCAATGTGCTGACCCTCGATAAAGGCACCTCTCAGCTCGCCCAGGGGTCGAGCGCCCACACGACCCTGGTCGAGGTCGAGGCCTATCGAGGCGTGCCTCCGCCCATCACGGTCTTGAGCCCGCCGGTCGTCAAGCCTCGGCTCTAAAGCAATCTCTACGGGCTTAGCCCGATTTCTTCAGGGCAAAAAAGGAGGTGAAGGTTCCCCGCCGGGCAAGGACCAGCAGGGTGTCCTCGTCGTTCAGGTCGGCAATGGCCGTGCTGAACTCGGTGACCGAGGTCACCGTTTTGCGGTTGACTTCTTCGATCAGGTCTCCGGGCTGAATCCCGGCGCTGGCGGCCGGGCTGCCGGGTTCAACAGCGGTCACCACCACGCCCTCACGGCTGGCGTCGAGTTGGAACCGGCGGGCGATATCGGGCGTGAGGTCGGCCACGGTCATGCCCCAGCTTTCCTGGTCGGCCTGTGCCGGCCTGCGGCTGGCCAGCTGGTCGGGCAGTTCACCGAGTTTGACCGAGATGTCTTGCTCTTGTCCGCCGCGCAACAGCTTGACCTGCGCCTCGGAACCGACCGGAGCGTTGGCAACCAAGCCGGGCAGGTCGCGCGAGTCGTGAATCGTCTGTCCGTTAAAAGCCGTGATGACGTCTCCCCGCTCCAAGCCGGACTGTTGAGCCGGACCCCCCTCGGTCACCTCCGCAATCAGCGCGCCTTTGGGTTCGTCCAGGCCAAAGGAGTCGGCCAGCTCTTTGGTCACCGGCTGGATCATGACGCCCAGCCACCCCCGGGTCACTTTGCCGCTCTCTCTGAGCTGAGCGATAATAGACTTGGCTTGGCCGATGGGGATGGCAAAGCCAATCCCGATATTGCCCCCGCCGCGGCTGAAGATTGCCGAGTTGATGCCGATGACCTCGCCTTTGAGGTTGAGGAGGGGGCCGCCGGAGTTGCCCGGATTGATTGAGGCGTCGGTTTGAATGAAGTCGTCGTATGGACCAGCTCCGATAACCCGGCCTGTGGCGCTGACAATGCCGACGGTGACGGTTTGCTCAAGGCCGAAGGGGTTGCCGATGGCCATGACCCAGTCGCCGACCTGCAGGGCTTCGGAATCGCCCAGCGGGATGGCGGTCAGCGGACTGCTCGGCTCGATCTTGATCAGCGCCAGGTCGGTCCGCTGATCCGAGCCAATGACGGTCGCCTGGTATTCCTCTTCGTCCGACAGGCGAACGGTGATCTTGTCCGCCTCGCCAATGACGTGATTGTTGGTCACAATATAGCCGTCTTCACTGATGATGAAGCCCGACCCCAGGCTCCGGGGTTGGTCCGGTGAGGGGTCTGGAAAAAAGCGCCGGAAAAATTCCTCAAACGGATCTTCGCCGCCAAACGGGCCGGGTCGGCGCTGGCGACCGCTCTGACGCTGGAGCTTCTGGGTGGTGGAGATATTGACCACCGAGCGCTTGGCTTTTTTGGCGGTGTCAACCAGCGGGGGCAGGCCGGTCGAGAGCTGAGGCGCGGCAAGGCTTGCACCAGGGCTGGGCTCGTGGTCTGAGGCGCGGACCACCGGGGCTATCATCCAGACCAGTAGACCGAGTGCGAGAATTGTATTGCGCATGAGTGCCCGGCCCCCTTCCGGAAGTGTCGCTCCGCTTATCGCCCGCCCTGCTCGGCCTGGTTGCGCAGCTCGACCTGCTGGATATAGGTCGGAATAACCGGCTCGTATTCTGGTGACAGTCGGTTCCGGATGTCGGTGGCTGCCCGGGCGGCTAACTGCTTGATCGGCTGGGAAGAGTCGTCTGCGGCGATATTGTCGAGAAAAACCAGGACTTGCTCATTGCCCACGTCACGCAGGGCATAGATGGCGATGCCTTTGGCGTTTTCGTCAAGATCGCGCCGCAGGAATTCGATGATGGGTTCTGCCCCGCGCGGATCCCCGATTTTTCCCAGGGCAATCAAGACTTTCTTTTTCACTCCCATGTGGGTGTTCCGCAAAAAGAGTTGTTGGGCCAGAACCGGGGTCGCGTCCGTTGCCCGCAGATTGCCGAGGTATTCGATGGCCTTGATTTTGACCCGGATATCAATATCTGCGGTGGCGTTGACCAGATGTTCAATCACCTCGGGATCCTTGGAATCGCCCAGGGACTTGACGGCTTCCAGACGGGTCTCGGGCCGGTCGTTGTTGAGGCGCCGGACCCACTCGGTAATGTTGGCCCCCTTTTTCTTGCGATCAACCCGGTCGCGGGCTCGGTCGCCGGTCATTTGGCTTCCGATCCGCTCACCCTGGGACAAGAATTGGGCCTGACCGGGCGGTGGGAGCGCAAGCCAGCAGCAACTCAGGACGAGAAACAAAAAAACACTCTGTCGTAGTACCATGCGCCTCTACCCAGCAGGATTACGCGTCTACAGCTATACCGGCTCCGTCCTCTGAAGATGCCCCATCCAGACGGGCTGCGCAAGGGGCTATTCGGAGAACAGCGACTCCTGGCCCTCCCGGCGAAAGACCTGGATCTCCTCGGGATACAGCCCGCCTTCGGGAATATCTTTGAGCGGAGTTCCATCCCGTAGGCGGCCCTCAATCACCTCACGATAGGTGCATACCAGGTAGCGGTGGCCATCGCGCGGTTTGCGCGGCAGCCGCGCCTGCTCGACACGGTCCTCTCCGGCCGACTCTGGAGCAATGATGCGGACCACATAGCGTTTCTTCATCAGGCCCTTGAGCGCCCGGATGATAGAAGCCCGCGACAGGCCGGTCATTTCGCCCACGTCGGCGTAGCCGGCCGTAATCAGCGGAGTGCGGCGCAGCCCAATCGAATGGCGCCACAGCGCCCGGTAGACTTTCCATTCGCGCGGGTCCATGAGCTTGTTGAGTTCGTCCTCAAGCAGGTAGTCCGGCAGGCGGGGCGACGGTTGCCACGGCGGACGGCGGGTGAGCTTGACCTGGACTTCGCTGCCCTCCGGCGGTGTCTGGGAGGTAGGGGGGGGGGATGCTGCATCTTTTGCCATAATCAGTCCCTCGTTCATATATTGACTATATTCAGTTCTCTGTAATTGCAATCCCTCGGAGTAGCCTGGGAAGGCGGAGCCTGCTAAGGAGTGCTGTCATGAAGGTACGTGCCATTACGCTCGGTGTGGACCCTGGAGTGCCGCTTCAGTCTGCCCGGATCGCTGCGGCGGGCCGTTTTGCCTCGAGCCTGCGTTCCGAATGCGAGGCGGCCGGCCTTGAGGTACAGACGGTTCGTCTGGCTACGCCTCCGTTTCCCGCCTTTCTTGGCGACCGAACCGAGGCCGAGGCGCTGGGCTTTGTCACAGAGCTGGAGGCCTGTTGTCAGGCAAACGGCATCGAGTATTGCTCAATAGGGCCGATTGACCCTGAGCGCGCGTCACCACACCTGTTCGGGCTTGTGCCGCGTCTGATTGCCGAGACCAGCACGGTTTTCACCAGCGCGGTCTTGGCCGAGACCGGCCGTCCCCTACGGCGGTCAAGCGCGCGGACAATTGGGCAAACGATCCAGACCATCGCCCGGACCACAGCCGAGGGGTTCGGCAACCTGCGCTTTGCGGCCGTGCTGAACTGCGGTCCCCATATCCCCTTTTTCCCGGCCGCTTTTCACCAGGGGCAGCCGGCTTTTTGTCTGGCCTTGGAGGCGGCCGATATTGTGGCTGCGGCTGCCCAGCCCGGACAGGAGCTGGACGATTTTCGAGCCGCCCTGGTCGGCGAGTTGGAACACCAGATCGAACCACTCCAGCAGCTCGCCCAGCGGCACCACGGGGCCGGCTTTGTTTTTCGCGGCATAGACCTGTCTCCGGCGCCCGGCCCCGGCCCGGAGGCGAGCATTGTCGATGCGATTGAACGCCTGGGCCTGGGCCGCTTTGGTACGCCGGGGACCTTGGCCGTGGCGGCACACATTACCGCAGCCCTCAAGGAGACGCGTCTCCAGGCCTGTGGCTATAGCGGATTGATGCTGCCGGTGCTCGAAGATGTCGGGCTGGCCGAGCGCAACAACCAGGGCGTGCTGCGGCTGTCCAGTCTGCTCAGCTACTCTGCGGTGTGCGGGACCGGGCTCGATACCATCCCGCTGGCCGGGGACGTGAGCCTCGATCAGCTGGCCGCCGTGCTGAGCGATGTGGCCGCTCTGGGCTGGAAGCTGGCCAAGCCGCTCTCGGCCCGGCTGCTGCCCATCCCCGGCAAGCGGGTCGGTGAGACAACCCAGTTCGATTTCGCCTATTTTGTGAACACGCGGGTGATGGCGGTGGACTAGGCTCTGTGCCGGGATGACGAGCCCGTCGATTTGTCAGGCCGAAATCTGGACCGGCAGGCGGTGAATGACATTCCCCAGGTAGCCCTTGGGATTCCACGGCTGGTCGAAGGGTTGGGCGTTGCCCGTATCGTCAAACGCCCGGGCCCAGATTTCATAATAGCCTCTGCGGGGAAAAGTCAGCTGTGTTGACCAGTTGGCCCAGGCGTAGGTGTTTGCCGGTGGCTCCAAGCCGGCTGCCTGCCAGTGAATGCCAAAGTCTGCCGACACCAGTACCTTTGAGACGTTGTCTTCTCCCGCCCAGGCGTGCCCGCGAATCTGAATCGGACGATTGACGGTGAATTCCTGGCCCGCCTCCGGCCGGGTAATCATCGACTTGATCCGCCACGCCGTCGCAATGCGCATGTCTGCCTGCGGCGGGAGGCTGCCCGGCGCAATCGGGTAGGCCGGAACGCGGTAGGAGTAGCCGCTCATCTTCTGGGAGTCGTGGACGGTATCCCGGACCCGGATCCGGTTGAGCCACTTCTGGGAGCAACTGCCAATCCAGCCCGGTACGAGGAGACGGACGGGATAGCCGTTGAGGGCCGGCAGGTCTTGGCCGTTCATCTGGTAGGCAATGAGCGTATGTTCCTGCATGGCTTTGTCGATGGGCAGACCCCGGGAGAAGGGAGCGGCGTTGTCGAGCGACTCATCCTCGCCATAGTGGGCGGTGTAGACCGCGCTCGATTTCAGTCCGGCCTTTTGCAGCACGTCGCGCAGGCGCACGCCAGTCCACTCGCTGCACCCGACCGCGCCCCGCCGCCAGGGCGTGCCATCGACCGTTGGGCTGAACAGGGCACGGCCGTTGCCGCCGCATTCGAGAACGGCCTGCAGGGTCGTTGCCGGCAGCTGTTTGAGGTCGGCCAGGGATAAACGCAGCGGGGTGTGCACCTCGCCCTCGACGAGCAGCTGCCAGCCCTGCGGGTCACGCTGCTGGGCGCGCAGGGGAACGCGACCATTGTTGCGCACAAAGTGTCGGGCGGCAGGAGTGACCGGGTCATCCAGGAGGTGGGGCGGGAACTCGCCGTTGATCGGGTGGGCGGTGTGGATGAGCATGCCGGGCCTTTCCGCTGCCAGGTTCACGGCCGGATCCTCTTCGGCTGCCCAGACAAGACCCCGACCGAACAGTCCGTGTAAGGCAGCGTTCGTCGCAGCTCCAGCAGAGCCCAGGAGAGCCAGTCCGCCGAGTCCCGCGCCGCCGAGCTGTGAGAGGAACCGGCGGCGAGAGTGGACGTGCTCCGCGTACACCTCGGGCTGGTCCGGGCAACTGTGAAACGCACGCTCCATTTGACTCCGAGAAAGGTTCTTCATACCTTAGGTTCCTTTGTACGGTTGGGACGGCATGGCGCTCGTTCTGAACTAAGGATAGGCAAAGCAAGGAGGAACGCAAGGTGCAGGGCGAAGTGCAGGGCAGAGTGATTGACGCCGATGGACACATCCTGGAGCCACCCGATCTGTGGCACGATTATCTGGAAGCCAAGTATAAGCCCCACGCCATCCGCATGGAAAAGGATGCCACCGGGGTCGAATACCTGGTCGTTGAGGACAAGCCGCTGCTGCTCACCCGTGGCATTGGACCAACCGCCGCAGGCATAGGCCAGTCCTTTGAGGATATCTTTGTCCCCGGCCAATTTGGCTATCTGGACGGCCCCCAGGGGGCGTATGAAGCCGGCCCGCGGCTGCGCCTGATGGACCGCGAGGGCATTGATGTGTCGGTGCTGTTTCCAACCCTGGGCCTGATCTGGGAACCCGGAGCCAAGGATGTGGCCTTATCGGCCGCCTACTGCCGCGCCTATAACAACTGGATCGTAGACTTTTGTTCGGCCGACCCCGCGCGTCTCGTTCCGGTCGCGCATATCGTGCTGTTGGATATTGACGCGGCAATCACGGAGATCGAACGGGTGGCCGCCCTCGGGGTCAAAGGGGTGTTTGTGTGCGCGGCCCCGGCCAATAAGCTGGCGTTCTGGGACCGGGCCTATGATCCCCTGTGGGCGGTGTTGCAGGATCATGATTTGCCGATCGGGTTTCATACTGCGGTGCATGAAGACTTTCTCGGTCATCAGTGGATCTCGGCCGACAAGACCGACTTCATGGACGAGTCTTTTGTGTACTTTCAGTGTGTGCCCCTGGTGGCCGACGTGCAGGCGGCCTTTGCCGCTCTGTTTCAGGGCGCGGTGTTTGACCGCTTCCCGAAACTCCGGGTGAATCTTCTGGAATGCGGAGCGGGCTGGCTGCCGCACGCCCTCGACCGCTGGGACTCGAAATTCAAGAAGCTCGGCTACAAGACCGGTCTCAAGCGGCCGCCGAGCGAATACTTTGCCCGCCAGTGCTGGATTTCGTTCGATCCGGACGAGAGCACGATTGCTTACATCGTGGGCAAGTATGGGGCGGAGAAGTTCATGTGGGCCTCGGACTTTCCGCATTGGGACGGCAGCCTTGAGGCGCTGGCGGAGACCAGACAGGCCATTACAGCCCTGTCGCCACAGGAGCAGCGGCTGGTGCTGGGAGACAATGTGGCGCAGATCTATGGTCTGTCTTGAGCGGCAAAGGGTCAAGACACATCGCTTTCGACCAGACCTTGAGAGCCATCCTTGCGTCAGGCCGGTGGGGTGAGCCGTACAGATAGCAATACGGGATTACGAACCCTTGCCTTTCATGAGCACGCTAAACCCTTCCTGCTCGAAGTGACGATCATTCGTCAGGACTTCCGTGATGGAGTGAGATTCCATGGTATTCATGGAAATACAGTCTTGCAGGCTGTACCCCTTGTCGCTCCGTGCCTCGTAACGCTCCAGTCCTTTGCGAAACGACTCTCGGGATTGCGGAATAACCTGTACGTTCGGATTCGACAGGATTGTGCGCACTGTTTTTGCCGCCCCGAGTCGCAGACGCGCTCGTCCCTTGAAAAGCGCCGCGAGAAATTCCGTTAGCACCTCATCTGTGGTGACGAGACGCACGCGCCCCAATTCCTCGCGCGCCTTTGTCGCGGCATCTTTCCACTGGTCATTCGGTCGGACTATGGCGATCCAGTAGACAGTGTCGACGAATACGGTCTTCATGATTCATCGCCGTACAGATAATGATCGAGCCTGTCCGTCAGGTCTTTGGGCAGGCTTTCCCAGTCTTTGGCAGGAACGTCTTCGAATATATCGGCTATCTCAGACTCGATCCCTGGCGTATTCATGCCAGCCGTTGGTTCGATGATCGCACGAATTGCTTCCTCAATTTCACTCGGAGTGGTCAGGAACCATTCATGACCCGGCAGATCTTCTATCCGTTGTCTGCGGTTCTGAAACCAGGCCTGTAAAAGAGCCTCGCGCCTTCTCGCTTCCGCTTCGTCCAGACAACCAATCCGCAACAGATAGCTCGGTTGTTCGGGGAGATTTTCCCAAAAGTCTTGCAGTCTCCGCCTGAATCCGTCTGGTCCCGCACGACCAATTTTTATCGGACAACGATCACCATGTCCTTTTCGATACCGTGGAAGACACCAGGCGTAGACTTCGTATGGCCCGTCTCCATATTCACGTTCGGGTTTCAGTGAATCCCCGGTGATATCGCTCTCTGCTGTGTCTCGAAGGCGCTCGAATGCTCCCCGCTGGTCGTCGTAACCAATAAATCGGTACCGGCCACGCATCTCTCGACCATGTTTGTCACACACCTTTTCAAAGGGACTGCTGTCTTGGCGCAGCCATTTTTTGAGGACGGTGGCGACGGCATGTTTCGAGGTGTGCTCGTTTCCTCCACGTTCCACGAAGCTTGATTGGAGCGTGGTGCTGATCTGCTCGCGCCTGTAGATACGGCCAAGATCGAAAATACCGGGAATGCGGCAAAGCTCTCGCGCGGCTTCTGCTCCAAAAGGTTCTTTCATAAGAAAGTCCACTCGTGCCTCCAATCTATCCATATGGTCCTATGGGCCCATTATGCTAGATAAGGACCATACGGACATCAAGATATGGTAAAGATTTCCAGAGCCCTAGCGTTGAGTCTGGAAGCGCGCCTTTTGATAGGAGAAGTGGTGTGGGCAGGGGCGGAATCGAACCGTCGACACGAGGATTTTCAGTCCTCTGCTCTACCGACTGAGCTACCTGCCCGTGTGGGGACTGGCTGGGCCGCGTGAGACACGGGTGTCCCGGCGCGTTCCGGTTTTGTACTGAATGCGCCCGACCGAGTCAAGACCGCCTCAGGCGTGCCGCTGGCGCTCTTCGACTTGCTGCTCGGCAAAGTCAATGACCTTGGCTTCGAGGCACACCTGGTCGAGCCGGTCGATCTCCTGCACGCCGGTCGGGCTGGTCACATTGACCTCGGTCAGATACTCGCCAATGATGTCGAGGCCGACAAAATACAGCCCTTCGCGGCGCAGGCGCGGCCCGACGAGAGCGCAGATCTCGCGGTCATGCGGAGTGACAGCGGCCTTGACGCAGGTGCCGCCGACATGGATGTTGCCCCGGTGTTCGTCGGCGCGCGGAACCCGCAGGGTGCAGCCTAAGGGCTCGCCGTTCAGCACGATGAGACGCTTATCGCCCTGCCGCACGGCCGGCAGGTACTGCTGGGCGATGATCGGCTCGCGTCCCTGTCTGGTCGCCGTTTCCAGGATCGAGTTCAGGTTGCGGTCCTCCCGCTGGACATAGAAAATGCCCGCCCCGCCGTGTCCGTCAACGGGTTTGATGATCATCTCTCCGCCGAGTTCTTCGAGAAAGGCTTTGAGACGCTCGGCGTCCTGAGACACCAGGGTCGGAGGAATGACAGCGGAGAAGTTGAGAGCGAAGAGTTTTTCGTTGGCGGCGCGCAGGCCGCCGGGATTGTTGAGCACGACCGCGCCCTCAGCCTGGGCCAGGTCGAGCAACTGGGTGGCGTGCAGATAGGCAATATCAAACGGCGGGTCTTTGCGCATGAAGACCGCGTCAAAACCGCCCAGGGGCTCGACCGCTTGGCCGAGAAAGGTGAAGTGTCGGCCCTCTTCACGCCGCAGTTCGATCCGCCGGGTGCGGGCCATGGGCCGGGTCCGCTCGATGAAAAGATCGCCCATTTCGATATAGGCCAACTCGTGACCGCGGCGCTGGGCTTCGAGCATAAAGACAAAGGTCGTGTCTTTGTCGATCAGAACGTCTTGGATGGGATCCATGATGAAGGCAAAGCGTCCCATAAGGCAGTGCTCCAGTGTGGCGATAGGCTGGCAGCCTAGGCATTCGGCCCGGCAAAGGCAAGGGGGCGCCGCTTGCCGAGTCAGGAGGACTGTCGCCACACATACTGACACAGGCTGACGGCGGCGATGCTGGCCGTCTCGGCGCGCAGGATGGATGGGCCGAGGCTGACGGTTGTCAAGCCTGAGGCTTGGGCTTGGCCGACTTCCTGAAGGCTGAAACCGCCCTCGGGACCGATCACAATCCACAGGCTGGACAGCGTTCGGTGGGTGTCGGCAAAGGCTCTGAGGCTGAGCGTCCGCTCGTGCTCGGAGAACAGCAGCCTGGTTTCTGAGCCGGACGCGGCGTCGAGGAGTTGGGCGAAAGAGTGGGGTGGCGTGATATGCGGCAGGCGGCTGCCGGACTGCTTTGCGGCGCTCCGGGCGATACGTCGCCAGCGGGCCAGCCGCTGCGTCTGGCGGTCCCGGGGCAGGCTGACAACCGTATTGGCGGAAAAAAAGGGCACGATGGTGTGCACGCCGAGTTCGGTGACTTTCTCAATCACCAGGTCCAGCTTGGCGCCCTTGAGCAGGCCCAGCGCCAGAGTGAGAGCGAAAGGGGGGGACGGCACAGCAGCCACAGATCGGATGGCAATGGTGGCCGTCTGGGCAGAGAAACGGCTGACCGTGCCGTGATATTCGATACCCCGCTCATCGCGCAGGGCCAGTGGATCGCCGACCTGGAGGCGCACGACATGGCGCAGGTGGTGGTATTCCGGGCCGCTCAGAACGGCCTGGGAGGCGTGTACGGCGGAGGAATGAACGAAGAACCGTCTCATTGTCCGGGGACTGCTACGTGCGTCGGCGGACCAGGCTGACCCAGTCGTCGGTCACAAGACGGGACTGCTCACGCCACACCGGGGTCGGGAAGGCCGCGTCCACGTCGGCGGCCTGCTCGGTCTGAATGCCGGACAGGATGAGGTGGCCGCCTGGCGTCGTGGCTCGGGTCAGGGGGGCGGCCAGCTCGATGAGCGTATGGGCAAACAGATTGGCGACAACGAATGGAAATGTCAGCGACAGCGATTCGAGTGGCTGTAGGCTCAGTCGAACGCCTGAGGTGATACGGTTGGCGGTGAGATTCTTGCGCGCCTCGTCCAGGGCGACCGGGTCGGTGTCCAGAGCCCAGATATCGGGGCAGCCGAGGCGGGCCAGCGCAATACTGAGAATCCCCGACCCGGTTCCGAGGTCGAGTGCCCGGCTCGGTGCGCCGTGGGCCAGACACAGCGCTTCAATCGCCTCCAGACAGCTCCGTGTCGTGACGTGGTGGCCGGTGCCAAAAGCCATGCTGGGATTGATGACCAGACAGTCGCGCCGGGTCTGAGCCGGGGCCGTCTTCCAGGGCGGCAGCACCACAAAACGTGAGCCGACCTCAAGCGGTTGAAAGTGTTCGCGCCACCGGTCCTGCCAGGTCTGACTGCCAAGCGTGCTCAGCCGTACCGGGTGGGAGAGATCAAGCCGAGGAAACAGCTGCGCGAGCTGGTCCAGGTAACGTCTCAGGGCCGAACGCAGGGCTGGGCCGGGGCTGTCGGCTGTGAAGAAGGCCCGGACGGTCGTTGTCGGAGACTGAGGGGCGGCCGGGTCATGCTCGCCCTCTATCACTCCGAGCGATCCGCGTTCCGTCAGGAAGTTTGACACCGCCTCGACCGCCTCGTGCGGAACCGTGACCGACAGGCACAGCCAGCGCTCCACGCCCTTGCTCCGTCCCGGCCTTACTTCCCCACTACGACCAGGGTCTCTGCGTGCTCATCAAAGTACGTCTGGGCCACCCGCCGTACGTCTTCCTCGGTCACCGCGCCCAGCGCCCTGAGATACCGCCGCCCGTTGTCATAGCCCAGACCGTAGAGTTCGTTGAACGCCATTTCTTCGGCCTGGGAGCCGTTGGACTGAAGGGAGATTTCATAGCTGCCGGTCAGATACTTCTTGGCCTGTTCGAGTTCGGCCGGGTCAACCGGCCGCTGGCACAGCCGTCTCAGTTCGTGACGCGCCGCGTCGACGGCTTCATCGACCTTGTTGGGATCGGTACCGACATAGATCCCGAACGCGCCCGGGGCCAGCCCCTCGACACTGAAGGCGGTCACGGAGTAGGCCAGGGCGCGCTTTTCACGCAGTTCGTAGAACAGGCGGCCGCCCTGTCTGGACAGCAGCGCGTCGATGATTTTGAGAATATAGCGATCCGGATTGTCCAGGGCCACGCCCTGATAGCCGAGGACGATATGCGCTTGTTGTTTGTCGACCGCCTTGGTCTGGCGGCGCGTGCCTGTCAGGCGTGGCTCGGGCGGGGGGAGGGCCAGTTGGTCTGAAACGCTGGGTAGGCCTTCGAGGCTGGCCCGCAGGCAGGCGATGAGTTCGTCGCTATCCACGTCGCCGACCGCACTGACCACCAGCTGGCGAGGGTTCAGCACGGTCCGGTAATAACCGGCCAGCTGCTCCTGGCGCAAAGCTTGTACGCTCTCCACCCGGCCCAGCGGCAGCAGGCGGTAGGGGTGGGTAGTGAAGATGGTGGCGTAGAACAGGTCAAAGGCGATCTGCGCCAACTCGTCCTCACGGTTCTTGAGGGCCAGCAGGATTTCGCGGCGTCGCTTCTCGACCTCATCGGCCGGAAAAATGGGCTGGAGCAGGGTGTCGAGAAAAAGTTCCAGCCCGGCCGTCGCCCGGCTGGACAGAAACGAGCCACTCAGACCCAGGCTGTTGCGGCCCGAGAACCCGTTGAGGCTGCCGGCCAGCGATTCGACGGCCTCAGTCAGCGCCAGGCGCGAGAAGCGTTGGCTGCCGCGGGTCAGCAGCCCGGCGATGAGGTTGTTCATCCCGGCGTTGCGCTCGGTTTCAAACAGCACACCGCCCAGCATGCAGGCCTGGAGGGATACGACCGGAACGCTGTGATGTTCTTTGACCAGCAGGCGAATGCCGTTGTCCAGCTCGGTATACGAGACCCGGCCGTTTTCGGGAGCCGAAACTGTGGGGGCGGGCTGCGTTGCCTGCCAGGCCTGAATGTCCGCCGCGCTCGGCAGGCCAGCCTGGGCCTCGGAGCCGAGTAGTACGAGCGACAGGCTGTCGGTCGTGAGATAGCGCTGCGCCACGCGCCGCATGTCTTGGCGGGTGACTGCGGCCAAACCGGCCAGATAGCGGTCTTCGTAGTCCGGGTCGTCAAACACGCTCAGAAAATAGCCCAGCTGGCGAGCCTGGCCCTGGACGGTTTCCCGCCGATAGGTGAAGTCGCTGGACAAGTTTGTACGGGCCCGGTCGAGTTCGGCGGGCGAGACCAGCCGCTGCTGGCAGTCGGCAATCGCGGCCAGCATGTCTTGTAGCGCAGGCCGGACTTTGTCCTGCTCCAGGGCGGCAGCGGTAATGAACAGCCCTGGGTCGGCCGGGCTGTAGGCGCTGGTCGAGATCCAGTTGACCAGTTCCTTTTCGACCTGCACGGTCTGGACCAGCCGCGAACTCTCGCCCCCGCCCAGGATAAAACCCAACAGGTCCAGGGCAAAAATATCGGCGTGGTCGGCCTCGGGAATGGGAAAGCCCAGATACAGGTAGGATTCCTCAACGTTCATGTCGAGGCCGGACAGACGCGGCTGGCGCTGGGGCGGCTCGGCCGTCCGTGGTCGAGCCGGGAGCGGGCCGAGCGGGTAGGGGCCGAACAACTCGCGCACGTCGTCCTCGACGGCCCGACGGTCCACGTCTCCGACGACGACCAGGGTCATGTTGTTGGGGTGATACCAGCGTTGGTAGAAGTTGACGACGCGCTGGCGGTCGAGCGCCTCGACGGTCTCCCGAAAGCCGATCACCGGGCGGCCGTAGGGATGACTGGTATAGGCCAGACGAAACAGCTCTGTTGCCGCGCGCGAGGTGGGCGAATCCTCGCCGCGCTTCCACTCTTCCATGACGACCTGGAGTTCTTTTTCCAACTCGGACGGATCGAAGCTCGAGTTGTGCATGGCATCGGCCAGGATATCGAGGCCGGTGCGACAGTAGCGCGAGGCCAGAACGAGATGGTAGACGGTGTGGTCGGCAGAGGTAAAGGCGTTGATGTTGCCGCCGGACGATTCGACCTCGGCCGCAATCGCGCCGACCGGTCGCCGCTCGGTGCCCTTAAAGATCATGTGTTCGTGCACATGGGCGGCTCCGGCCACGTCGGGTGTCTCGTCCGCGCTACCGGCCTTGACCCACACCTGAATGGCCACCACCGGGGCAAAGTGGTCCTCCTGAATGGCCACCCGCAGGCCGTTCTCAAGGCGAAACAGGGAGCGGCTGTCGCTGGAGTCGGACGGGGCACGGAGTGTGGCCGAATCGTATGCCATGCCGTCCTGTGTCTCACAAGCTCCGGGTCGAGTCAATCAAGACCGGGACGGGCGGGAGAAAAAGGGGCGGGAGAGTGCGAGGAGGGGGACTTGAACCCCCATGGGTGTTACCCCACTAGGCCCTCAACCTAGCGCGTGACAAACAGGGCTGAGAAGGGATATGCTGCCACTTTCTGATTGCAATGCAATGCATGCTTATTTATAGTCCGATGAACCGCAGGCACGAAAAAACGCTTCGAGCGCTCTTCGCCGACCCGGTGAACGGTAACATTGAATGGCGTAAGATTGAGGCGCTGTTTCTGGCCTTGGGCGCGACTCGGACGGAACGAGTAGGTGCCGCTGTCAGTTTCACTCTGAACAGTGCCGTGGCGCAGTTCCACCGTCCACACCCGGATAAGGCAGCGTTGCGCTACCGTGTCAGGGATGCCCGAAAATTTCTGGAACAGGCAGGAATCAGGCTATGAACAAAATGCAATATCGGGGTTATACCGCTCGCATTGAATTCGATGAGGACGACCGTATCTTTGTTGGTCATTTGGCTGGCATCAAAGACATCGTCGGTTTTCATGGGACGACGGTCGACGAACTTGAGAGCGCTTTTCATGAATCCGTCGATGCCTACCTCGCCATCAGCGAAGAACAGGGTCGGCGTCCTCAAAAGCCATATTCTGGCAGACTCATGTTGCGCGTCTCACCCGAGGTTCATTCCGCAGTCGCCACGGCCGCGGGCGTACAGGGAAAAAGCATCAACCAGTGGGCATCTGAAGTGCTGGGTAAAGCAGCTTCGCAGAGTTGAGGTTTTCTCTGGCCTTATACACCAATATGGTGTGATGCTCATGATTCAGGTCACAGTTTCCGCTATCTCTTGGAGTTTGAGGTGCTGGACTCATGGCGAATGACGTAGAGACGGAACATCCGACCTTACGGCTTGCACAATATCTTAAAGAATTCGTCGGCCATCGTACGCCGGTCATCAAAGACATTGCCCGGTACGATGCTGTTCTCTGGTTTGCGAATATGCCCCAAGAGGCGGATTGCCGAAGTGGTGCTTGGCTCGACGAGAGACGGCTGGGCGACGCTTGGCTGGAAGTCAGAAAGCAGACGTTCGAGCCGGTCCCAGAATTGCCCGAGGTCGTGCTTCCTTGGGTGGACGAGGAGGCGTTGAAAAGGGCCACTCCGAATATCCCACCACTCAACGCAAGCAGATTCGTGCCAGATGAGGAAGCGGAACTTGCCGAGGACGAAACACCATATCTCACGGAACAATCCCTCAAGGACTACCCTGAAGTACAGGCTGCATACGACGCCTACGGTCCGAGCTGGGAAGCTTGGTCAAAGGAACATCGGCGCCGCGAAGCGATTCAGAAAGTCTATGCGGAGTTGTTTCGCCTGCGCACTCAAGTACGGAAGCAGGGCGAGGTCGCCGAAGTCGTGCTTGGTCTGGGGCTGCTTGACTGGCGCACTCAGACTCATATCCAGCGGCACGTTGTGGTGGCGAGTGTCGAACTGGAATTCGACCCGGACACGGGCATTATCCGTGTTGTATCGCCCGGCGAAGGTGCACAGCTGCGGATCGAAGACGAAATGTTGGATGCTCCGGAGCGTCCTGACCACAGCTGTTACGACACACTCAAGGGACAATTAGCAGAGATAGGGGACGATATTTGGGATAAAGCTCAGATACATACTGCGCTCCGAACCTGGGCTCAGGCGCTCCACGAAGACGTACGCTGGTCGCCTGAACTCATCGCGCGGACCCGGAGCGGTAAAGAGCCAGCGGTGAGCTTCGCGCCTGCCTTGATTTTACGAAAGCGGCGACAGACCGGAATGCAGCGCATATACGATGCGCTTATTGCGCAACTTTCGGACAATTCACTGAAGATTCCGAAAGGTTGGGTCGGACTGGTCGAAGATACTGGATTCGGAGCGAGCGCCAACAAGAGTAATACAGGGGTTCCAACGAAATCGAATTCAGGAAAGCCTCCACCCGAGAAATACTTTCCGTTACCAGCAAATCGAGAGCAGCGACAGATTGTCGAAACGCTCGATCATCAACGTGGCGTGCTGGTTCAAGGACCACCGGGCACGGGCAAGAGCCTCACCATCGCTAATCTGATCTGTCATCTCTTGGCTACAGGGCAGCGCGTCCTTGTGACAGCCGAGACGGCGCAGGCGCTCCGGGTTGTCAAAGATAAGCTTCCCGAGGAGCTTAAGCCGCTTTGCCTCAGCCTTTTAGGTCAAGGCGGCGACGCCTTCGCCGAACTCAATAGCGCTGTTCAGGGGATTACGACAAAACAAGCTTCCTATGATGCGCTGAACGACGACGATCTCATCAAGGAGACTGAGAACGATCTTGAGGCTGCCCGCCGTCGCTTAGCCAAGACGGATTCCGAGCTTCAGAGCCTTCGTACGGGCGAAACGGTTAACCATTCGGTAGCGAATGGGGCTTATTCCGGAACAGCCTCCAAGATAGCAAAGCGCGTAGCTTCAGAGCATGCGCAATACGGGTGGCTGTGTTTGCCGAATGACGCCAACGAGCAATCCCCGCTTTCCCGTGAGGAAATAACCGATTGGCTTGAGATTCTGCGCCGTTATAGCGAAGAACAAATTTCGCAAGCTAACCTCAGAGCCCCTTCGTACACTGATGTTTTCACACCGGAAGAGTTTGCCGCCGCCGTGGCCTTGGAAAACGATGAAGCATCAGCAGTCGCCAAGAACGAGGCGCTGCGGTCTCACACTGCCTACCCGTCCCTGGCAGCGCTTACGCCGGATCTTCGGGAAGAAATTGCCAACCGGCTCCGTGAGATTGAGAGCAAGCGGCGGACGGCCACTGGTCAACAAAGCGAGTGGCTGCAAACCCCGATCCAAGATTGGATAGCGGGCCGGAAGGCGCGGTGGGACACCCTCGTCCGCTTAAGCCAAGGAGCACTTGCGCGGATGGAACCCTTGTGTGAACGTCTGGGTGATCGGGCAGTAACGATCCCAGAAGGCCTCGATCTGCGGAAGGTACGCGCTGACGCAGAAGCCGCGATAGCTCACTTTAATGCAGGCGGCAAATGGAAGCGCCTTGGCCTGTTCACACCGCAAAACTTGAAAGGACGCGAGTATCTGAAGGGCGAGGTTCTGGTGGACGGTGTTGGAGCTTCTGACCGCGAGCGCTTGCAGGCTGTCAGCGACTATCTGGGCATCGAGTTTGCACGGGAGGAAGTGCGCCATATCTGGGGCGGGGTCGGTGCCGAGCCGCTTCCAGGCGACCCGCGGCAAGCTCTCGCAGTGGCAAAGGAACAACTATCCGCCTTGGAGAAGGCACGCGCTTATGCCGGTGCGTGCAACGATCTCGCCCAAACTATGACGACGGCTTCCCTGCCAATCCCGACACCGAACTGGTTGAATGGAGATGCGGAGCAATGGCTTGAGTTGATCAACGTGGCCGCCGTCGAGGACCGTTACCGGACGGCAACCCAGAAGGTCGATTCTGTCGTCGGAGCACTGGTGGAGCTTCGCGGTCTGCACGATGCTCATCCGGTCGTTGCAGCCCTCGCTGACGCCGTAGAACAACGAAACGTCAGAGCCTACAGTGAGCACTACGAGGAACTTGTCTTCATCGAGACGTTGCTATTCGACCAGGAGACACGGTCGAAGATAGAGGATGTCCTCGCTACAGCGGTTCCGGGCTTGGTCAGTTCTGTTGCCGAGACTATTGAGGACGCAGCCTGGGACGGCCGCTTCGGCGCCTGGGAAAAAGCTTGGCGCTGGGCAGTAGCTGACATCTGGCTCGATAAGCGTTCAGACTTCGCTTACCAACAGGCGTTGCAGCAGCAGCGCCATGATGCGGATAAAAAAATCGTCACCCTGTTGACTCGTCTCGCCGCCCTTCGAGCGTGGAAGCATTTCTTTGCGCGTTTGTCGGAGGAACAGAAAGCCGCCCTGAAGGGTTGGCGGGGAGCAGTTCGGGCCATGGGGAAAGGAACCGGGAGATCGGCCAGACTCGCTCGTTTGCGTCGTGAAGCCCGTACTTACATGGACGAATGTCGTGACGCGATCCCGGTGTGGATCATGCCGCGTTACCTGGTGGCTGAAATGGTGAACCCTGAACCGGAGTGCTACGACCTCGTCATTGTCGATGAGGCCAGTCAACTTGGGATTGATAGCTCTTTCCTCTTTTATATTTCCAAAAAGATTGTGGTGGTCGGCGACGATCAACAGATTAGCCCTTATGGTATTGGGATACCCGACGACGCAATTGCCGATTTGCAACACCGCTATCTGAGAGGGCTCTCGCACCTCCACGCCTTCTCTCCTCAGAGCAGCTTGTACGGCAACGCAAACATTCGCTTTAGCGACCGGAACATTGTGCTACGGGAACACTTCCGTTGTATGCCCGAGATCATCCAGTTCTCAAATGATCTCTGTTATGCACGCAACGGGACGCCTCTCGATCCGCTACGTACCTACCCGGAAAATCGTCTGGAGCCCCTTGTGGTACGGCATGTGGAGGACGGCTATCGGGTGGGCAGCGCCCAGAATGCTCAGAATCCTCCCGAAGCGGACGCCATCGTTAATCAGATAGCTGCTTGTATCGCGGACCCCCGTTACGCCAGAGCAACAATGGGTGTCATAAGCCTTCAGGGCGAGGCGCAGGCCAATCTGATCCAGCGAAAACTATTGGAACATGTAGATGTGGAGCCCAAGGATATCGAAGAAAGGCGTCTAATCTGTGGAGACGCCTACGCCTTTCAGGGGGACGAGCGCGACGTCATTTTTCTCAGTATGGTGACAGCGGACAGAGACAAAAACGGGAAACGTCAGCGAATCGTAGCGCAAACGGATGATTCTGCGCGTCAACGTTTCAACGTAGCGGCAAGCCGCGCGCGAGATCAACTCTGGCTCTTCCACACGGCTACCCTCGATGTTCTGAGCAATCCCGAGTGCATGCGCCATCGCCTACTGAGTTACTTTCTCAATCCCAAGCGCCAGACTACCGAGGAACATGAACAAAGGTTCGAGAGTGAGTTCGAGCGTGATGTTTTCCGCCGAATCGTCGATAGGGGCTTTTACGTACGAACCCAGGTGGGAGTTGGAGACACCACGAACTATCGCTACCGCATTGACCTTGTCGTCGAAGGGATGCAAGGACGCCTGGCGGTTGAATGCGATGGGGATCACTGGCATAGACCCGAAGACTACGAACAGGATATGGCCCGCCAGCGGGACCTCGAACGAGCCGGTTGGGAGTTCGTCCGAATTCGGGGTAGCAATTTCTATCGCGATCCAGATGAGGCTATGGAACCCGTTTGGACTGAACTCGACCGTCTAGGGATCAGGCCCGGAGGAATCGACGGCGAAGCTCCAGTGCAGCATCCGCCTCCCTCACCCAAGAATGGGAGTGAGGGCAACAGGCAGGCAACTCCAGGGCCGGCTAATTCGCCGTCGCCGAAGGAGGGGGAACCGACCCAAACGCGAGCGCAGCGGATGGTGCCCATGAACCTCCCACTCGAAGACCGTGACGATTTATTCGCACGGGCCGAAGCTACTGAGCACGGAGAAAGCCGACAGGCCGAGAAGAGGCAGGAGCCGGACTCTTCAACGTCCCCAGATATGGAGGATGATCCACGACCAGTATCCGAGGACTCAGCAACGGACCGCCGTAACGCACGTACCTTGAGACGATTCCCGTTGAGATCAGATGATCATGATCTGCTGGATGATGAGCGGTATCATGTTGATCTCGTCATTCAATTGATTCTGGGCCATATTCCTTCGATTACGTCACATGACGACATGCGGTCAGCCGCTGCTGTTCTTCTTGCTCTCGAACGGTTGCCCTACGTCACGTCCGGCGTTGACGTGAGGTTGAATTTCTCAACTTCTATTCAGGAGGGTAACTCCGCATGGGCATCGCTCGACATAAGCGATGAAGAATTCCAGTTGGGATTGGGGGAGTATATATCCGGTCCTTTCGGTGGCGACCCCGAAAGTAGAACTGTCTTCTTTGCCCAGGCTGGTTCCGATTGGCGAGAGGGAGATATCAACGAATGGCTGAGTTACGCGCAGTATTATGGTCCTCCACAAGCAGACGAAGATGAGGACAGTTCCGATTATGAGGCGATTGACCAGTTCTTGGGCGGCAAGTTTGCCGAGTTTGTCAAGTGTGTAGAGGAAGGCTCCGATTACAAGAGACTCGACTGGTTTTCTGATCTCATGACCGACGATCGGGGAGATGAGGACTGTGACAGCTGAGACGGGAGTCAAAAGTGGGGCAACAGCTCGATCCTGTACGCTACCAGCAAGGGTAGTGTAGCCGAGCCTGCTACCTGATGGCCACCCGCAGACCGTTCTCAAGGCGAAACAGGGAGCGGCTGTCGCTGGAGTCGGACGGGGCAGAGAGCGTGGGCGAATCGTATGCCATGCCGTCCTGTGTCTCACAAGCTCCGGGGCGAGTCAATCAAGACCGGGACGGGCGGGAGAAAAAGGGGCGGGAGAGTGCGAGGAGGGGGACTTGAACCCCCATGGGTGTTACCCCACTAGGCCCTCAACCTAGCGCGTCTGCCAGTTCCGCCATCCTCGCAAGACGGATAGAAAAAGACGGATGCAGGCTGCATCCGCTGACGGCCACAGATCATAGCCGGACAAACGGCTGCGGTCCAGAGGGGAGGGGACGTGCCTACGGACTGAGGGGGAGCGGCGAGCCGGCCGGGCGTGTCGGCGGCCGGTCTGGAATTGGTGTCCCGGCGTGCTTGCCTACGCGCCGCCGGAGGGCGTTCAGCGCCACCCGGCCCATGATCGGCGGCGCAAAAAATGCCGACGGGGGCTTGAGCATATTGATGACCTGGCTGAGCCGACGGCGCACGACATGATCGTCAATCGCCGTGGCAAACAGCGCCTTCATATACGGGTCGAGTACGCGCGAGCCGGCAGACTGGTTGCCTTCGGTTGCCGGGAAGCGAAAATCCGCCCCGGTCGCCAGCCGCCACGGATTCTCCTGGACTTTGGCCTGGGCACGAAAAAAATGCTGCGGCAAATCAGGCTCGTCACGGCCGTAGCGCTTGAGACACTCGGCCAGGACGACTGCGGATAAAGTCCCGGTTGTCATGCCTTGGCCATACACGGGGTTGAAAGCGCACACCGCGTCACCCAGGGCGATAAATCCGTCCAGGCGTTCTTGCCACTGCTCGTAGTGGCGAAAACGGTTGGCCATCGTGCGATGGCCGTACACCGGCGAAAGCGGCTCGGCCAGGCGCGCGGCTTCGGCCAGGATGGGGGAACGCAGGCGACTCCCCAGGGCTTCCATAAAGCCGTCTTCATCGGTCGGCGGATACGCCTTGGCCACCCCGCCCAGGGTGATGATCCAGCGTCCATGCTCGACCGGAAACAACACCCCGGCCGTCAGCACCTCGGGTTCCTTCAGATCGATCCAGATACCCTTCCACCACCATTCCTGAGGCCAGCGCTCGGGGCTGGGGGCTTGAAACCAGCGCGAGCTATAGCCGGCAAAGGCGTTGACGACCGTCTCTTGGGGCGGCTCCAGACCCAGGGCCTTGAGCCACGCCGGCGCTTGAGAGGCCCGGCCGCTGGCGTCAACGACGAGGTCGGCGTCCAGCTGTGTCGGACCGCTTCCATCGGCCGAGCGGAGTGTGACGCCGGTGACCCGCCGGCACCCATTGGTGGCGCTGTTCAGCGAGGTCACCGCAGTCTGTTCCAGGAGGGTGACATTCGGCAGCCGGCGAAACAGGCCACGGACGACGGATTCGATGAGATTGCGGCTGGCAAACAACAGGCTGAGTCCGTCCGGTCGGCGCTGACTCCAACCGTATGGACGCAGGGTGGCAAAATCCATCCCAAAGTCGATCTCGTGCGCGCCGCCTTCACGCGCCAGATTGCCGAAGCCTGGGAACAGCCGCTCCAGCTCGAGCCGGCCCCGAGCCAGCAGGGCATGGACGTGGCGGCTGTGTGGAACGCCCGATCTCTCGCCCACGCCTTCGGGGTAGGTGTCACGGTCAATGACGGTGACCCGGTCGTAGACCTCGCTGAGAACCCGGCCGGCACTCAGGCCGGCCATGCTGCCGCCAACAACAATCGCGTGGGTCCGGCTCATCTTCTCACCCTCGTTGAGGCGCGCTCAGAAGCCAGACCTGGCCCTACTGCGGGGCGGGGTCCGATGCCTGGGCGGCTTCGCTCAGGGCAGCCGGTGGTTCCGGGGGTGCCGGAGCAGCGGCCTGTGGTTCGGTCGCCGCCTCAGGCTGGCCCGGTGTGCCGGAGTCGCCCGGGGCTGATCCGGCCTCCGTGTCTGGAGTGGCTGCCGGCATCTCTTCCTGGACGCTCATGCTCTCGGTCGAGATCGCGTCGAACAGGCTTTCGGTTGTCTGGCGGGACGCGCCGTAGGACAGGAAGAGAGAGGTCAGCATGAACAGAACCGCGATGCCGGTGGTGGTTTTGGTCAGAAAGTTGCCGGCTCCCGAACTGCCGAAGATGGTCTGGCTGGAACCGCCAAAAACCGCCCCGACATCAGAGCCCTTGCCGGTCTGGAGCAGGACGACCAGGACCAGGAAAAAACAGGCCAGAACGTGGACGAGAGTGACCAGCGTGTACGACATGATGCGGCTCCTAACGGAAGTTGACGATACGGGCAAAGGAGTCGGCCTGCAGGCTGGCCCCGCCGACCAGCGCCCCGTCTATGTCAGGCTGGGCCATGAGATCGTCGACGGTGTCGGGCTTGACACTGCCGCCGTACAACAGACGTGTGGTGTCGGCCGTGGCCGGGCTGGTCAGGCTGCTGAGGGTCGCGCGTATGGCCGCGTGGACTTCCTGAGCCTGGTCGGGTGTCGCGCTGTGGCCCGTCCCAATCGCCCAGATCGGTTCGTAGGCAATCACCAGATCTGTCAGGACCGCCGGAGCTTGGTCTGGAGCTTGGTCCGGATCTTGGTCCAGGTCCTGGTCCGGGTCCTGGTCATACAGGGCACCCCGGATTTGGCGGTCGATGACGGCCAGGGTCGCTCCGCTCTCACGTTCTTCGAGCGACTCTCCTACACACACGATCGGCAACAACCCGTCCCGCTGGGCGGCCCGGACCTTGCGGGCCACGCTCTCGTCGGTCTCGGCGAAGTATTGACGCCGCTCGGAATGGCCGAGAATGACGTAGGCACAGCCGGCTTCTTTGAGCATGGAACCCGACACCTCGCCGGTGAACGCCCCGTGCGGCTCCCAGTGGAGATTCTGGGCGGCTAAACGGATGGGCGTGCCGGCCAGCAGGCGGGCGGCGGTCTCCAGGGCGCTGAACGGCGGGGCGACCACGATTTCCCGCTGGGCGGGGTCAATGCCGCCCAAGGCCTGGGTCAGGGCTGACAGCAGGCGTTCGGTCTCGGACCGGGTGCCGTGCATTTTCCAGTTGCCGGCGAGCAGGGGACGACGGGTGGCCATGGGCTAACTCAGGCTCTGGCCGATGTAGAGCGAGACGTCCCGCATCCGGTTGGAAAAGCCCCACTCGTTGTCGTACCAGGACAGGACTTTGACAAAATTGTTGTCCATCACCTTGGTCAGGGCGGCGTCGAAAATGGACGAGTGCGGGTTGCCGTTGAAATCGACCGAAACCAGCTCCTCCTGGCAGTACTGGAGGACGCCCTTGAGCGGGCCTTCGGCCGCCGCCTGCATGGCCTGATTGACCGCGTCGGCACTGGCCGTCTTGTCGAGTTCGGCGACCAGATCAACCACCGACACATTGGCCGTGGGAACCCGAACGGCCATGCCGTCGAGCTTGCCCTTGAGTTCGGGCAGGACTTCGCCGACCGCGCGGGCGGCGCCGGTTGAGGTCGGGATCATGGACTGGGCGGCCGCGCGCGCGCGCCGAATATCGGAGTGGGGCAGATCGAGAATGCGCTGGTCGTTGGTGTAGGCGTGGACGGTCGTCATCAGTCCCCGTTTGACGCCAAACGTTTCGTGTAAGACCTTGGCGACCGGCGAGAGGCAATTCGTGGTACACGACGCGTTGGAAATAATATGGTGCGAAGCCGGGTCGTAGCTGGCATGATTCACCCCGTAGCACAGGGTTAAATCCGCCCCTTTGGCCGGGGCCGAAATCAGCACTTTTTTTGCCCCGGCAGACAGGTGCCGGGACGCCTTGTCGCGGTCGGCAAACAGCCCGGTGCACTCAAGCGCCACCTCAACCCCGAGGGCTTCCCAGGGCAGGTCTGCCGGATTGCGTTCCTGGCAGACCTGAATGCGTTTGCCGTTGACAATCAGAGCGTCCGGTTCGGCCGTAACGTCGGCCTCGAGGCGACCGTGGACCGAATCGTAGCGCAGTAAATGGGCCAGGGTCGCGGCGTCGGTGATATCGTTGATGGCCACAAATTCGAGCCCGGGTTCGTTGATGCTGGCCCGAAACAGATTCCGCCCGATCCGTCCAAAACCGTTCAGTCCTATGCGTACAGCCATAGCCTCCCACCTCTGGTAAAAATTGTCTCTTGGCTGCCTGCATCTTTCCCCAAGCGGAAAAATCAGTCAAGGGAAGGCGTCGGATTAGGCCTTCCGGGCCCCCTGTTCGCCGTTCAGACGTGGACCGGGGAATGGCGTGAGCGGGGTGGGTGGGCTACAATGAGTTGCAGCGTGCTGAGGAGCCGCCCAATTCCGAACGCGTCCGTGAAGCGGGGTGGGGCGGCTTGGTGACGAGGAGGTGGGGAACAGGATGGAAGATTCGCTCTTGGGCGCGGCTGCCCGGCAAACGCTCGTCCAGCCGACTGTACTCGAAATGGTCACCGGCTCCGGTCCGGTCGTCCAAGCCGTCCTCTACCTGTTGGTGCTGTTTTCGGTCATCAGTTGGGCGATTGTGTTTTTCAAATTCCGCCAGCTGCGCCGCACCCGACGCGAGTCCGAGCAGTTTACCGTGGTGTTTTGGGAGACAAAAAATCTGTCCTCCATCCATACCGCCAGCCTGGAGATGAAGGAGAGTGTGACGGCCCAGATCTTTCGCGCCGGCTATCAGGAACTGATGCGGATCACGCGCGCCCGCAAGCAGCCCCAGGATCCGGCCCACAAACCGGACTCCTTCGAAGACATTGAGGAGGGTGGGGTCGAGAATGTTGAGCGGGCGATGCGTCGGGCCGCCCGGGAGCAGCTGACCCGGCTGGAGAGCGGTTTGACCTTTTTGGCCACCACTGCGGCCACCGCCCCTTTCATCGGTCTGTTTGGCACGGTGTGGGGGATTATGAACGCCTTCCTGGGCCTGGGCTCAAGCACCGGCTCAACGATTCAGGCGGTCGCGCCGGGCATCGCCGAGGCTCTGATTGCCACCGCCATCGGCCTGGCCGCAGCGATTCCGTCGGTGGTGGCCTATAATCACTTCAGCCGTCAGGTTCGGCTGGTATCTCTGGGCATGGAAAACTTCCTGGCCGAGTTTCTGAATATTGCCGAGCGCCATTTTCTGTAGTTGGCGCACTTCCACCCGCCCGGAGCGAGGAGACAGACCGTGGCATTTGATGAGTTGGGCGATGGCAGCATGTCGCAGATCAATGTGACGCCCCTGGTTGACGTGATGTTGGTGCTGCTGGTTATCTTCATGGTCACCACACCGATACTTCAGCAGGGCGTTGGTGTTGAACTGCCCAGGGTAGAGGCCGACCCCATGGCCGGCCAGGAGGATCAGCTGGTTGTGGCCGTCAGCCGGGAAGGGGGGGTGTATTTGAACGCGGCTGAGCTTGAAGTTGAGGCCCTGCAAACGACTCTCGCGGCTGCGGTCCGTAACCGTCCTGATCAAACCGTGTATCTGCGCGCCGATAAAAACGTCATGTATGGCAGAGTGGTAGAGGTTATGGCTGCGGTCCGACGGGCCGGAGTGGTCAGGCTGGGCATGGTGACCGAAGCCTCGGATGCAGACGCGGTGCAGACACAACCGACTCAAGAGACGACGGGAGAGTGAGCGTGTCTTTGTTCCGGCCCGCTCAGTCAGCCATGGCTTACCAGATTCGGCACAAAAAACGGTCCTACCCGGGCTTCGGTCGCATGCTCCTGGTATCTGTGATCTTGCACACCGGAGCCATCGTCGGTCTGGTGACGGCCGGGGTGCGTAGCCCGATCCAGTCCGCCAGACCCGAGCCGTATATCGTTGCCCTGGTGGCCCCGTCCGCGCTTACCCCATCCCCAGGCAGTCGGCCGGCACCTGACCCCCCTCCGCTGGGCCAAGCTCAAGAGCCGCCCCCAGCACCGCCCGTTACCAAAGAGCCGGTGCCGGCGGTAAAAAAGCCGTCCCCGCCCGCGCTCAAAAAGAAAGCCGCACAGCCCGCCAAAAAACCGTCTCCACCCGCGCCCAAGCAGCAGGCCAAGCGACCCGCCAAAAAACCGTCTCCGCCCGCGCTCAAAAAGAAAGCCGCACAGCCCACCAAAAAACCGTCCCCTCCGGCACCCAAGCAGCAAGCCAAAAAACCCAAGGCCCAGAAAAAACCGGTCGCCAAATCGGCCAAGCCACAACCGTCGCCACAGCCCTCAATGTCTCGCCACGCCCGTGAGACGCGACAGCTGGCCGAGGCTGTTGACCGTGTACGCCAGAACATGAGAACGGCCGAACGAACCGCCCGGCAACCGGTCAGGTCCAGAACGGTCGGTGGCTCCGGCTCTGGTGGCGGACCAGGCCGCCGACCGCCGGCCTTTGTCGGGTATACCGTCCTGGTTCAGCAGCGGGTCAAGGACAGCTGGATTGTCACCCACCAACGGGCCGGCTTAACCGCAGTAGTGCAGTTCGGTATCAGGCCCAACGGCGAGATCGCAGATATCGAACTGACGCGTTCGTCGGGCAATGCGGCGTTTGATCAGTCGGCCCTGCGTGCCGTGCATCACGCCAACCCGCTCCCTCCGCCACCCGTGGAGCACCTGCATGAGTTTCTGTCCCAGAAAGTCCAGGTCGCTTTTGGCGAGTGAGCGATGACTGAAGTACGGGGGCGTGAGCTGAGACGCGAGCGGCAGAGCGAAGGCGGATGATGGGCAACTGGCAAGTCGAGACGCGGCGCGAGTGGTGGATCACGCTGCGGCGAACCTGGCGACTCGGGGTTGTGGCCCTGGCGGTGCTCCTCGGAGTGTGCCGCCCGATCCAGGCCCAGATCGAAATCACCGTCCCCGAACCGGGTGGGGCAGGGCTGCCCATTGCGCTCTCGCCCCTGGCCCCGCAGCCGTCGGGTTCCGCCCAGGGGCTGGGAGCGGCCTTCTCTGATATCGTCGCCCGTGACCTCGACCTGTCCGGCCTGTTCCGGGTCATTGACCGCGGGACCTATCTTGAGGGGCCGGACAGAGTCATGGAGGCTGAGATCAACTTTGGCCACTGGTCGGTGCTGGGCGCGCTGGCCCTGATGAAGGGCGGCGTGTGGCTCGAAGGAGACGCGCTGACCGTCGAAGCGCGTCTGTTTGACGTGGCCCAGCGTCGGTACCTGGGCGGCAAGCGTTATCGTGGTCGGCGGGCGGACCTGCGCAGAATGGCGCATCGTTTCGCCGACCATGTGATGCTGCTCCTGACCGGTGAGGAAGGCCCGTTCAACTCCAGAATCGCATTTGTATCCAACCGGGCCGGCGGGCGGGCCAAAGAAGTCTATGTCACCGACTTGACCGGAGCCGAGGTCGAGCGGCTGACCCACGCGAGAAGCCTCATCCTGGCACCGCACTGGAATCCCGGAGCGACCGATTTGTTCTATATTTCGTACAAGCGGGGCGGTCCCTATCCGTTTCGCTTTGAACTGCGCAGCGGCAAGGAGTGGCAGCTGTCGCAAACCATCGGCTACAGCGGACAGTGGTCGCCAGACGGGAAGACCATCGCCGTGAGCGGAGAAAGAAACGGCAATATCGATCTCTTTCTGTTGTCTCCCCAGGGACGTCTGCTGCGCCGTCTGACGACCAGCCCGGGCATTGACGTCTCGCCCGCCTGGTCGCCGGATGGGCGTCGCCTGGCGTTCTGTTCGAGTCGCAGCGGCGGACCGCAAATTTATATGCTGGATCTCGCTTCGGGAAAAATCCGGCGGGTGACTTTCTCGGGCGCGTATAATACCTCGCCGACCTGGTCGCCCAAGGGTGGGCTGATTGCGTACACGAGCCAATCCCGTGGGATGCGGGTCAAAATCGTCGATATCGCCTCTGGCCGGGAGAGGACGGTGGCGGCCGGGGAGGATCCCTCCTGGTCCCCGGACGGGCGCTATGTGGTGTTGAGCGCGGCCGGCCGGCTGTGGATTGCCAGCCAGGATGGACGCAGCGTCAAACAATTGACGGCCGGGGGGGGAGATGATACTAGTCCGTCATGGTCAGCCCGCCTCCAGTGAGTGGACCGGATCAGCGACATTCAGCAACAAACAATAAGGACTGAGAAGAACGATGCAGAGCCTCTTTCGGTGGTGTGGATGGGTGGGGTGCAGCCTGCTTGTTGTGGTGTTCCTCAGCGCGTGTCCAGCTCGCCAATCCCCCCGGACGCCCGACTCTCCACCAGCTCTCCCGCCGTCTCCTCAACAGTCCGGATTTAACATGGGCACCGCACCCGATGAGGATCCCCTGTCCGACCCCGGCAGGAGGGTCGAGACGAGGATTGAGGGAGGATCCCAGCCTGGCGGGGAGTTGCAGGATGTTCGTTTTGACTATGATGCCTTCGATCTCTCGCCGACCGCCCGAGAAGTCTTGCAGACTAATGCCGACTGGCTGCGCAGGAATCCGACGGCCCGGGTTGAGATCGAGGGCCACTGTGACAATCGGGGAACCGTGGAATACAATCTGGCTCTCGGCTCCGAGCGGGCACGGTCGGCTTATGATTACCTCGTCTCTCTGGGCATTGTCTCGGATCGACTGTCGACCATCAGCTATGGAGAGGAAGCCCCTCTGTGCGCTGAGGACTCAGAGGCGTGTTGGCGGCAAAACCGTCGGGCTCACTTTCTGATCATTAGCCGGTGACTCGTGAAGAGACTCGGATTTTCTGTCGTGCTGCTGCCGCTCCTGAGCGCTTGTGCGACGCAGTATGACGTGCAGCGTGCCCAGGAGGGCAGTCAGATTTTGAGGACCGGCATCGCCAATGTGGAAGCCTCGGTGACTGATGTGCGCCGGGAGGTGGCCGAACTGAGGGGAACGCTGGAGACGGTCCAGCACCGTCTTGAGCGCGTTGCCCGCGAGCGCCCGACGCCCCAGGTTCAGGATCGGCAGGACCTGCAGGAGCTGGAAGAACGTATCGCCAGGCTGGAACAGGCGGAACGGAACCGCCCCTCGTTTCCGCCTCAGGATCCGGTCGCCACCTCGTCTCTGCCGCAGTCCGACGAAGTGCCGCCGGACCCCCTCACCCAACCCCTTCCGGCCCACGAGGTTGAACGGCCACCCGAAATGCTTCGTGAACAGCAGGAGTACACCCTGGCTCTCGAGTTGCTGCGAGCCCAAGACTACGAGCAGGCGGTCCAACAGTTCCGGACGTTTCAACGGACCTATCCGGCCTCGGACATGGCCGACGACGCCCTGTACTGGATCGGCGAGATCTATTTCATGCAGCGCGATTACAACCGAGCGATTCTGGCGCTGAACGATGTTGTGCTCCAGTACGAGAAGGGCGATAGGCGGCCGGACGCCTTGGTCCGCCAAGCCGAGGCCTTTCTCGAAATCGGGGATCGGAACTCTCCCCGTCTGATTCTGCGCAAGGTGATGGACGACTATCCCGATTCCGCGGCCATCTCCAAAGCTCGGTCCCTGCTCCAGTCCCTGGAGCCCTAGTGCCGTCCTCCCCCCGTCGTTTGCCCGAGCACCCATGGAGATCATCCGGCATATCCTGCGTCAGCCCCGTCTGCCCCACCCAGTCGTGAGCCTGGGAAACTTCGACGGGGTGCATCTCGGCCACCAGACGATTTTGCGCCGGTTGGTCCAGGAGGCCGAGCGGCGTCGGGGAACGGCACTCGTTGTGACCTTTCATCCCCATCCGCTTTCGGTCCTGCGGCCCGACCGTCCGCTGCCGTTGATTCTGAGCCTGCGCGAGAAATTAGACTCCCTCGCCCAGCAGGGGGTGCAGCGGGTGGTGCTCCAGCGTTTTTCGCGCGCCTTTTCGCGCCTCAGCCCGGAGGAGTTCGTTGAGCAATATCTGGTTCGGGCCATAGGCGTCGAACACGTCGTCATCGGCCATAACTTCAGCTTCGGCCGGGACCGCAGCGGCAGCGCCGAGGCGCTTGAGCGGCTGGGCCAGCGTCATCATTTCGGAGTTGAGGTGGTCGGGCCGGTCCGGGTGCTGGACCGAACCGTGAGCAGTTCAGCCATTCGGTCGCTGCTGAGCGCGGGCGATTTGGACGGGGCCACCGCGCTCCTGAGCCGCCCTTACACCGTCAGCGGCCGTGTCCAACAAGGCTTTCGGCGTGGACGCACGATCGGCTTTCCGACCGCCAATCTCCGGCCCCGGGCCGATCTGCTGCTGCCTAACGGCGTCTACGCGGTACGGCTCGAGGTAGGCCAGCAGACCCAACTGGCCGGCGTGGCCAATGTCGGAGTCAACCCGACCTTCGGCCACAATGCGCGGACGGTTGAGGCGCATATCTTTGATTTCTCGGCGGACATCTACGGCCAGCGGCTGCGGGTCGGCTTTGTTGCCCGGTTGCGGGGAGAAAGAAAATTTCCCTCCGTGCCAGACTTGGTCGAGCAAATCCGAGAGGATGCCGAGCGTGCGCGTACCCTCTTGGGCCGGTGAGGAGGTATCGACGGTCGTATGGCTGGACAAGCAGCATTCCGGCCGGGACAGGCGAGCGGTGTTGATGCGCCGCGACGGTTTGTGATCTCGGCAGAGCACGGCGGCCAGCGTTTGGATCGAGTCGTCTCCAGCGTCATCACCGCCACCCGCTCGCAGGCCAAGGTGTTGATCAATCAGGCCCGGGTGATGGTCAACGGCCAGCCAAAAAAAGCCGGCTACTGCGTCCGGGTCGACGACGCGCTGTGTATCGAGCCCCTGCCCGCAGCGCCGACTACGGCGGCTCCCCAGGCTATTCCCCTGGACGTCTTGTATGAGGATGAGGTTCTCCTGGCGATCAACAAACCTCCGGCCATGGTCGTCCATCCTGCGCCCGGACAGTGGCAGGGGACGGTCGTGAACGCGCTGTTGTTCCGCTGGGGCTGGCACGACTCCGGCCACTCGCTGCGGCCCGGCATTCTGCACCGTCTGGACAAAGACACCTCAGGGGTCCTGCTGGTGGCCAAGGACGAGAGCAGTGCCGAACTCCTCGCCCGCCAGTTCCGGGCGCGTCAGGTCCACAAGACATACGGGGCCGTCGCAGTCGGACGCTTCCGAGCCCAGACCGGACGGATTGAGCTGCCGATTGGCCGCCACCCGACTGATCGGAAGAAGATGTCCGTGCAGGCCCGCCACAGCCGGGCGGCGCTGAGCCGTTATCAGGTTGTGGCCGAGGCCCAGGGGCTGTCCTTTGTCCGTCTGTTCCCCACAACTGGCCGCACCCACCAGCTGCGGGTGCATATGGCGGCGCTTGGCCATCCGCTCGTCGGGGATCAGGTGTATGGCCCGGCTCAGGCCAGACTGCGTGGAGCTCCGGCCGTGGCGCAGACCTTTGGGCGTCAGGCCTTACACGCCGAGGCGATTCGGTTTTCCCATCCCGTCCAGGGGCGGACGATGACGATCCGCGCCCCCTATCCGCCGGATATGCGGGCTTTGCTGGAGGCGATGGACGTTTCGGAGACACGGCCCGTGAATTGACACTGTGCTGAAGATCAATTACGATGAGGACAGTTCAGCCCGCACCAGACACGTTCGGATAGACACACAGCAGCCCCCCGCTCGCCACTTTCTCCATCCCCTCCGGTTGAGAACTTTTCCGTATGGCACACACGGCTTCTGTCCGCCCGGCGGATCTGTCAGGACCCGCCGAGGGGAGGACAGCTTTCTAGATTCACACATCGCACATTGCACGCAGTAAAGGGAGAATTTCATGGCTCGGTCGGCCGCTCGGCAACAAGAAGTGGAAGAGCCCCGGGATATCCGCATCGAGGTTGGTGATGAGGATGGTGGGCTGAATCTGAAGACGCTCAAGGAAAAGAAGATCAGTGAGCTGGCGAGAATCGCGCGTGGTTTCAGCGTCGATGGCACATCGGGCTTACGCAAGCAAGACCTCATCTTCTCCATTCTGCAGGCCCAGGCCGAGCAGAGCGGCTATATCTACGGTGAGGGCGTGCTGGAAATTCTGTCCGACGGGTTTGGCTTCCTGCGCTCCCCGGACTACAACTATCTGCCTGGGTCTGACGATATCTACGTCTCCCCGAGTCAGATTCGGCGCTTCAATCTGCGCACCGGCGATGTGGTCTCCGGCCAGATTCGTCCACCCAAAGAGGGCGAGCGCTACTTTGCCCTCCTCAAGGTCGAGGTCATCAACTATGAGGAACCGGAGCGCGCGCGCGAAAAGATCCTGTTCGATAATTTGACGCCCCTCTACCCCGAGGAGCCCTTACGGCTCGAATGCGACCCCGAGGCGTATACCGGACGGATCATTGATCTGCTGACTCCGATCGGCAGAGGCCAGCGCGGCCTCATCGTCGCCGCCCCGCGTACCGGGAAGACGATGATGTTGCAGAACATCGCCCAGGGCATTGTCAACAACCAGAAAGAAGTCATCCTCATCGTGCTGCTGATTGACGAGCGGCCGGAAGAAGTCACCGATATGCAGCGCTCGGTGCACGCCGAGGTCGTCAGCTCCACGTTTGACGAGCCGGCTACCCGCCACGTCCAGGTGGCCGAGATGGTGATTGAGAAGGCCAAGCGCCTCGTCGAGCACGGTAAAGACGTGGTGATTCTGCTCGACAGCATCACCCGTCTGGCCCGGGCCTACAACTCGGTCGTTCCGCCCAGCGGCAAGCTGCTGTCGGGTGGGGTGGACGCCAACGCCCTGCGCGGTCCCAAGAAGTTTTTTGGTGCGGCCCGGAATATCGAAGACGGCGGCAGCCTGACCATTCTCGGCACCGCCCTGATTGATACCGGCAGCCGTATGGATGAGGTCATCTTTGAAGAGTTCAAGGGCACCGGGAATATGGAAATTCACCTGGACCGGCGCCTGATGGACAAGCGCATTTTTCCGGCGGTCGATATCAATCGTTCCGGCACCCGCAAGGAGGAACTGCTGCTGACCAAAGAGGTGTTGAACCGGATTTGGATCCTGCGCAAACTGCTCTCGCAGCTCAATACCGTCGAGGCCATGGAATTCCTGATGGACAAGATAGAGGGCACGAAAGATAATGTCGAATTCCTGCAATCGATGAACCAGTAGACGTTGCGTCTGTGCCCGCCGAGGGGGCGATTTTCCGTCCCAATCGGCTCTGGGCGCGCGTTGCAAAGCCCCCCCCCATTTGCTACAACTCTCGCACCGCAGAGCGCACCGTCAGATCGCACAGTCAGAGGAAGGTAGGATTCATGACCGATATCACAATCAAGCAGTTGCTTGAGGCCGGGGTCCATTTTGGCCACCAGACCAGCCGCTGGAATCCCAAGATGAAGCCGTATATTTTTGGCGCCCGCAACGGGATCCACATCATTGACCTGCAACAGACCGTCGGCATGCTGCGTGAGGTGGCGAACTTTGTTTCGGGGTTGGTTGCCGACGGCGGCCATATTCTGTTTGTCGGCACGAAAAAACAGGCCCAGGACGTTGTGCGGGAAGAGGCCGAACGATGCGGGATGTACTACGTCAACAATCGCTGGCCGGGCGGGATGCTGACCAATTTCCAGACGATCAAGAAGTCCATTGAACGGCTGAAAAAGCTCGATGAAATGCTCGACACCCCCTCAATCAATGAGGCGCTGACCAAAAAGGAACTGTTGGGCATCGGCCGCGAGCGGGACAAGCTGATGGTGACCCTGGGCGGCATCAAGAACATGCGCAAGCTGCCGGACGCCATGTTTGTCGTGGACACCAAAAAAGAAGAAATTTCGGTCCGGGAGGCGAACAAGCTCGGGATTCCGGTCGTGGCTGCGGTTGATACCAACTGCGACCCGGATACGATCAGCCACAAGGTGCCGGGCAACGATGACGCGATCCGGGCCATCCGACTGTTCACCAGCGCGGTGGCTGAAGCGGCGCTTGAGGGTCGGGCTCAGCTTGAGGAGCGCCAGCAGGCCGAGGAAAAAGACACCGCTGAGACAGAGACGGCCGTGGCCGAGCCCGCGGCTGCCGAGCCCGCGGCTGACACCGCCCCGGAACTCGCTCCCGCCGCCGCACAGGCGGCTCCAAGCCCCTCGGCCGAGCAGACCGCTGAGGCCGAGGAAGACGGAGGTGACGAGTGAGCGATCAGAAGACGAGCATGGCCCTGCTCAAGGAGGTCCGCGAGCGGACCGGAGCCGGGGTTGTTGATTGCAAAAAAGCCCTGAATGAGAGCGGTGGCGATATTGACAAGGCGATCACATTTTTGCGTGAAAAGGGGCTCGCCGCAGCCGCCAAGCGGGCCGGCCGGGCTGCGGCCCAGGGAATTGTCGGCTCATATATTCACGCTGGAGGCAAGATCGGGGTGTTGGTCGAGGTCAACTGCGAAACCGATTTTGTGGCTCGTACCGAGGAGTTTCAGCAGTTGGTCAAAGACCTCGGCATGCAGATTGCCGCAGCTCAGCCGCGCTATGTCCGGCGCGACGATATCCCGGCCGAGGAGGTGGAAAAAGAGCGGGCGATCTACCGCACCCAGACACTGGCCGAGGGCAAACCCGAGAAGGTCATTGATCGTATTGTCGATGGACGCCTGGAGAAGTACTACGGAGAGAACTGCCTCCTCGAGCAGAGCTTTATCCGTGATACGGCAAAGACGGTCGAACAACTGGTCAAGGAGATGGTTGCCCGCACCGGAGAAAATATTGTCGTTCGCCGCTTTTCCCGCTTCCAGATTGGCGAGGCCGGGGAAGCCGCCGACTAGCGTGGAGCGAACCAGCCACGCCCAGCCGGGATCATGACTGCCGATTCCTCTCCGCTCCCCTATAAGCGGGTGTTACTGAAAATCGGCGGCGAAGCGCTGGCCGGCGGCGGCGGCTATGGGATCGACGAGGCGGTCCTGTCGCGGATGGCCAACGAGGTCAGAGAGATCCACGACCTCGGCTGTGAAATCGCGCTGGTAATCGGCGGCGGGAATATCTTTCGCGGCCTGGCCGCCAGCACCCGCGGCATGGCCCGGGCAACGGCCGACTACATGGGCATGCTGGCCACCCTGATCAACAGCCTGGCCATGCAGGAGGCGCTGGAAACGGTCGAGGTCCAGACTCGGGTGATGTCGGCCTTAAGCGTATCGCAGGTAGCTGAGCCGTATATCCGGCGCCGGGCGACCCGCCACCTGGAAAAGGGACGGGTGGTGATTTTTGCGGCGGGCACCGGCAATCCCTATTTCACAACGGATACGGCGGCCAGTTTGCGGGCCATGGAGATCGGGGCGCAGATCATTTTCAAAGCCACCAAGGTTGACGGCATCTATGATGCCGATCCGGTTCACGTCGCTGACGCCACGCGCTATCACGAGGTCAGTTACATCGAGGTCTTGCAAAAAAACCTCAAAGTCATGGATTCGACCGCGATTTCTCTGTGTATGGACAACAGCTTGCCGATTCTGGTGTTCAGCATGCTGGAAACGGGCAATATCAAGCGAGCCGTGCTCGGAGAGCAGGTCGGAACTCTGGTCCATGGAGGGGCAGTATGAATGCGCAGGTACTGAACGAGTTGAAGAAAGAGGCCGACCATACCATTGAGTCTCTCAACAAAGAATTTCTCAAGGTGCGCACCGGCCGGGCCTCGGTGGCTCTTATCGAGGGGGTGATGGTTGACTGCTATGGAGCCCCGACGCCTCTGAACCAAGTGGCCGCCCTGTCGGCACCCGAGCCCCGTCTGCTGCTGGCCCAGCCCTACGACCAGCATATCATCGGCGATATCGAAAAGGCGATCTATAAAGCCGACCTCGGGCTGACTCCGGTCAACGACGGCAAGGTCATCCGGGTGCCGCTGCCCGAGTTGACCGAGGAGCGCCGCAAGGAACTCGTGCGCCATATCCGGAAAATGGCCGAAGACTATCGGGTGTCGATGCGTAATCATCGTCGCAGCATCAACGACCGGGTCAAAAAAATGCAGAAGAACAAAGAAATGTCTGAGGATGAGGCCCGGGCCACGCAAGACCAGATCCAGAAAGTGACCAACGAGTCGATCGACAAGATTGAGCAGATCCTGCGGGTCAAAGAGGAGGATTTGCTGTCGGTATAGAGCCAGGAAGGCGCGCTGCTGAGCGGCGGGCCGTACTTGGTGGGGGCGCGAGTGACGCAACAGAACCGACCGATGCAAAACGGCAGTCGTCAGCTCAGGCTGGCCGGTGAGGGACCGGCTGGACCGGAGCCTGCCCTGCGGCTGGACCGGCTGCCTCGACACGTCGCCATCATCATGGACGGCAACGGCCGCTGGGCGCAGCAGCGTGGTTTGCCCCGGACCGAAGGCCACAAACGGGCCAAAGAAACCGTCCGCACAATCGTCGAAACCAGCCGCGAACTCGGCCTCTCGTATCTTACCCTGTACGCCTTCTCGTCAGAAAACTGGCAGCGTCCCAGCGCTGAAATCCGCGTCCTGATGAGCCTCTTTCGTCGGTATTTGCGCGGTGAACTCGACCGTCTGATGGACTACAATATCAGGCTGCTGGCCCTCGGCGATCTGGCCCGCCTGCCCGGGCCGGTTCGCTTGGCTTTTGACGAGGCGATCCTAGCGACGCGACACAACACCGGGCTGACCGTGGTCTTGGCGGTCAGCTATGGGGCGCGCGAAGAGATTGTCGCTGCGGTCCGGACCCTGGCCCGAGCTGCGCAGGAGGGCCGTCTGCGGCCTGAGGAGATTGATGAGCGGAGTGTGGCCCGGCATTTGTGGACGGCGGATATCCCCGATCCCGATTTCCTGATTCGGACCGGAAAAGAGATGCGGATCAGCAATTTTCTGCTGTGGCAGCTGGCCTATACCGAGCTGTACGTGACGGATACCCTGTGGCCGGACTTTGACCGTGAGCATTTTTTCCGCTCTCTGCTCGAATATCAGCGTCGCCAGCGGCGTTTTGGACGAACCGCCGAACAGCAGACCCTGAAAGGTCTCCGGCGGGCGGTAGGCTAGGCGCAGGTGTGCTCCGCGACCGACTCTTGACCGCAGCCCTTGCCCTGCCGCTCCTCGTCGTCTGCATCTGCTGCGCCCCGGTCTGGGTCTTCTCCGCGACCGTTTTTCTGTTGACCTGTCTCGGGCTATACGAATTCTTTTCGCTGACACGCGACCACAATCCGCTCCCCCGCGGTCTGGGACTCGGCTGGGGCGGTGGCTTGGCGGCAGCCATGTGTGTCGGGCCCGGAGCGCTGGTCGGCGCGGTGCTGATCGCCGGATTTTTTCTCACCTTTGCATGCGCTTTGCGCACGCCTCAGCCCGACAGGGGGCTGGCCGGAGTCAGTCTGACCCTGTTGGGGGTTGTGTACGTTGGTTTTTTGCTGCCCCACCTCGTCTGGGTCCGGCAGCTCCCGGACGGCGTCGGCTGGGTGTTTTTCCTGCTGCTGGTTGCTATGCTGGGCGATACCGGCGGCTATGCCGTTGGGCGGCTGTGGGGCACCCGTAAGCTCATTCCTCACATCAGTCCCGGCAAAACCCTTGAGGGTAGCGGGGGGGCGCTGCTCGGCAGTCTGGGGGCGGCCTGGATTGGCTGGGTGTGGCTGCTGCCGGAGCGCAGCTGGACCGAGCTGAGCGTGCTGGCGGCCGTCCTGGCGGTCCTGGCCCAGATTGGGGATTTGTGCGAATCGGCGGTCAAGCGGGCGTGCGGGGCAAAGGATTCGGGCCGGCTGTTCCCCGGCCACGGTGGTCTGCTGGACCGGGCCGATAGTTTGCTTTTCCCGGCCGCCTTTATCTATTACTATGGTGCCCTGTGAGCCCAGTTCGTGACTTGCGATGAGGAAGCCTCATGGATCTGTCAACTCTGGATGTGATTTGGAAAGTCGTCCTGGTCTTTGGCCTGATTGTGTTCGTCCACGAACTCGGCCATTTCAGCCTGGCCAAGCTGGTCGGCGTTGGCGTTGAGCGGTTCTCGCTCGGCTTTGGACCCAAGCTCGTCGGACGCACGGTTGGGGAGACGGAATACCTGATCAGTGCCGTGCCGCTGGGCGGCTATGTCAAGATGGTTGGAGAAGAAACGGGCGAGGAAATCGCCCCGGAAGATATCCCGCGCTCCTTTCCCCATCAGTCGTTGATGAGTCGTTTCCTGATTGTCGCCGCCGGGCCGTGCGCCAATATTGTGACCGCCTTTCTCCTGTTTGGCCTGGCCTTCGCCAGCTTTGGCATTCCGGTTGCGGTCGACGAGGCCAGGGTCGGCGGAATCGTACCCGACTCGCCGGCCCAGCGGGCCGGGCTGCAGCCCGGGGACGAGATTATGAGCATTGCGGGCAGCCGGGTGCAGACCTGGGAGGAAATGGCCGAACACATCCGCAGCAGTGGCGGGGCAGAACTCAGCCTACAGGTCAGACGAGCGGACAGCCTCCAGCCGCTTGAGGTGCTCGTCAGCCCGGAGTTACGCCAGGGGATGGATCAAGACGGACGTGAGCGATACGCGATTGGCATCATGCCGGACACGCGTCTGGAACCGGTATCGGTCGGTCGCGCCGTGGTACTGGGAGCTGAGCAAACCTGGGCTATCAGCGTCCTGATCGTGCAGACCGTGGGCCAGCTCCTCCAGGGGGAGGTCTCGACCAAGGAGTTGGGCGGACCGATTCTCATTGCCCAGGTGGCCGGCCAGCAGGCCCAGCGCGGGCTGAGCCACCTCCTGCACTTCACCGCCGTCATCAATGTGAATCTGGCCATCTTCAATCTCCTGCCGATTCCGATTCTGGACGGCGGCCATCTGCTCTTTCTGTTCATCGAGCTGCTCATCGGCCGTCCTCCCAGCCTGCGCTCGCGCGAGATGGCCTTGCGCGTCGGCTTCGTGGTGATTATCTCGCTGGTCGTGCTGGTCTTCTACAACGATATTGCGCGACTGGTACGCTAGCTGTGTCACCAGAAGGGGAGACGCAAGCGTGCTCGTCCTCGGCCTGGACACGGCAACCTGGCTGACCAGCGTCGGCTTGATGCGTGACGGGAGGGTCCTGGCCGAGGAGTCGCGCCAGGTTCGGACCGGGCACACGGACATCCTGTTGCCGCTCGTCCACCAGCTCGTGTCGCGGGCCGGTGTGGGGCTGAGCGAACTGGACGGGGTTGGGGTGTCAATCGGACCCGGCTCTTTCTCCGGCCTGCGGGTCGGCCTGAGCACGGCCAAGGGGCTGTGTTACGCACTGGGGCTGGGTCTGGTCGGCGTGCCCACCCTAGAGGCGCTGGCGACGACCGTGGACGGTTGGCAGGGGCGGCTGTGTGCCCTGCTTGACGCCCGGAGAAAAGAAGTCTACGCGGCCGTGTTCGCTCGCGATCAGCACCGTGGGCTGCGACGGCTGAGCCCCGATATGGTTGTGGCGCCGGATGAGCTGTGGCCGCATATTACGCCTCCCTGTCTGTTTGTCGGCGACGGAGCCGAGGCGTATCAGGAACTGATTCGAGACCGCTACGGTGACGCAGCCCGGTTTGTGCCGTGGGCCGACTGTCATGCCAGCGGCGTGGCGGTGGCCCGTCTGGCGTTGCCGAGGCTGCGGGCCGGCGAGTCGGACGATGTCGCAACACTGGTGCCGCGCTATGTACGCCTGTCGGAGGCTGAGCGGAAGCGGCGGCAGGCTCGGTCAGCACCGTCCGGACCGGCCAAGCCCTAGACAGGCTGGGCGAATTTTGGCATTTTGCCAGCGTTTTGAGCGTGAGAGTGAGGACGTATGAATATTCATGAGTATCAGGCAAAAGACCTGTTGCGGCAGTACGGCGTCGCCGTCCTGAACGGCAAAATGGCCACCACGCCCGAGGCGGCCCAGGCGGCGGCCGAGGCGCTGGGCGGCCAGCTGTGTGTGGTCAAGGCCCAGATCCACGCCGGCGGTCGGGGCAAAGCGGGTGGGGTGAAGCTGGCCAAGACGCCCCAAGAGGCGCGGGACATCGCGGCTGGCCTGCTGGGCAAAAACCTGGTCACCCACCAGACCGGTCCCGAGGGCAAGGAGGTCCAAAAGGTCTTTGTCGAGCAGGGCTGCGCCATTGCCAAGGAGTTCTACCTGGGCATGGTCCTTGACCGGGCCACCTCGCGCGTCACCGTCATGGCCAGCTCCGAGGGTGGGGTCGAGATCGAAGAGGTCGCCGCCCGCTCGCCCGAGAAAATTTTGCGCGAAGCCGTGGACCCGGCGCTCGGCGTCGGCGACTTTCAGGGCCGCAAAATCGCCTACGGCCTGGGCCTGCCCAAGGAGGCGATTCCCAAAGCGGTCGCCTTTGTCAGAGCCCTGTACCGGGCCTTTATCGAGACCGACGCCTCACTGGTCGAGATCAACCCCCTGGTCCTGACCCAGGACAACGATCTGGTCGCCCTGGACGCCAAGATGGGCTTTGACGACAACGCGCTGTACCGTCAGCCCGAGGTTCGCGAGCTGCGAGACGTGTCGGAAGAGAACGAAAAGGAAATCGCAGCCTCCAAGTTTGACCTCAGTTACATCGCGCTCGACGGCGATATCGGTTGTATGGTCAACGGCGCCGGGCTGGCCATGGCCACCATGGACATCATCAAGCACTACGGCGCCGAGCCGGCCAATTTTCTGGATGTTGGGGGCGGAGCCACGACCGAAAAAGTGACCGAAGCGTTCAAGATCATTCTGTCCGATCCCAAGGTCAAGGGCGTGTTGGTCAACATCTTCGGCGGCATCATGCGCTGCGACGTGGTGGCCGACGGCGTGGTCGAAGCGGCCAAACAGGTCAAGCTGTCGGTGCCCCTGGTGGTCCGCCTCGAGGGCACAAACGTTGAGCAGGGCAAACAGATCCTGGCCCGGTCGGGACTCAATATTATCCCGGCCAGCGATCTGGCCGACGGCGCCAAGAAGGCGGTTGAGGCGGTCAGGGCGGCGGGCTGAGCAGTCTACAGACGAGAAAGGTGAACGATGATGACTCCCTCATCAGGAAGAGATCAGCGTTCACCTGTGGAGAAGTCGCGTGAGTATTCTTGTGAATAAAGAGACCAGAGTGGTCACCCAGGGCATTACCGGTTCAACCGGTCAGCTCCACACCCGGGCCTGCCGGGAATATGGCACCCAGATGGTGGCCGGCGTGACCCCGGGCCGGGGGGGGACCGATTTTGAGGGCATTCCTATTTTTAATACCGTCGCCGAGTCGGTGGCTGCAACCGGCGCCAACGCCTCGGTGATCTATGTGCCCCCGCCGTTTGCCGCAGACGCCATTCTTGAGGCGGTTGACGCCGAGATTCCGCTGGTGATCTGCATCACCGAGGGCATTCCTATTTTGGACATGATCCGGGTCAAACGCTATATGGCAGGCAAGGCGTCCCGTCTGATCGGCCCCAACTGTCCCGGCGTCATCACGCCAGGCGAGTGCAAGATCGGCATCATGCCGGGCTATATTCACAAGACGGGCAATATCGGGGTGGTGTCGCGCAGCGGCACGCTGACCTACGAGGCGGTTCATCAGCTGACCCAGCTCGGGATCGGGCAGTCCAGCTGTGTCGGCATTGGGGGCGACCCGGTGAACGGCACCGGCTTTGTTGATGTGCTGCGCCTGTTCCAGGACGACCCGCAGACCGAAGGAGTGGTGCTGATCGGTGAAATCGGGGGAAGCGCCGAAGAAGACGCGGCCGCCTTCATTCAGTCTCATATGACCAAACCCGTGGCCGCCTTTATCGCCGGCCAGACCGCGCCCAAGGGCAAGCGCATGGGCCACGCCGGGGCGATCATTGCCGGGGGCTCGGGCACGGCCGCAGAAAAAATTCGAGCCTTTGAGCAGGCCGGCGTGCATACGATTCCCAGCCCGGCCGAGATGGGGGTAACCATGGCCAGGGCGATGGGCATCGCGGTCGAGGAGCCGGCCGGTTCGTGAACCCCGAGCGCCTGTTTGAGCGCGCCGAGCGCGCCCGCCACGCCAGCCGCTTTGCCGCCGCTCTCGACCTCTACCGCCAGGCCCGGACCGTCTATGCCAGCGAGGGAGATCCCGACGGAGAGCGCGATGCCTGCATCGGCATCGGCGACTGTCGGCGTATGCTGGGGCGCTTCGGTCTGGCCAAACGGGCCTATGCCAGGGCGGTCACCCTGTCCGAGGCGTTGCGCGACCCGGAAGGCTTGGCCGAGAGCCAGGCCGGTTTCGGCCTCAGTCTGCGCGCCCAGGGCAATCCCGAACGAGCCCTGCTCTACCTCCGCCACGCCCGTCGGCTGTACCGTCGCGCCCAGGCTGTCCAGGGTGAGGGATTTGCCCTGTGGGCGCTTGGCAGTACCTACCGCTTTTGCGGCGACTTACGTAAGGCGATCAGGTATTTCAAGCATGCCTTAGCCCTGGCCCAGCAGCAGGGCGACGAGCCCGGTACCGGCTATGCCCTGTGCGGGTTGGGCGGCGCTTCGCGTCTGATGGGCCGCTTTGCCGATACCCAGGACTATTATCAGCGGGCAAACGCGCTGTTCGAGGCCGAAAAAGACACCTATGGACGCGCCTATTCCTACTGCGGGCTGGGCAATGCCGCACGTATGCGCGGCGACTATGCGACGGCCATGCAGCTGTTTGCCAGGGCCGAGAAGCTCTACGCCCGTATTGGCGATACCGCCAGCTTTGCCTATACCGTCTGGGCGATGGCGACCGTCCACAAGATGCGCGGCGATTATCCTCGCAGCACCGAGATCTATGCCCGGGCTCGGGAGCTGTTCCGGAAAACCCGGGATGCCCGTGGCGGCATCTACTGTCGGCTGGGGACAGGCGAATTGGCGCTGCTGCGGGGCAGACACAAAACTGCCCAGACCGCTTTTAGCCGCTGTCTGGAAAGGGCCGAGCAACTCGGCTATCACGCCGAAGCGTGCCACGCCCGGACCGGGCTGGCCCTGCTCGACGACACGCCCGACTGGGCTGCGGTCAAAAAATCCCACCGTCAGTGTGGTTTGCACTTCACCCCGCCGCCGCCGCCGTTAAATCTGCCCTGAACGGGGCGACACGGACGGGGAGATTCCAAACCGGGCGGCGCGTTGACCCCCTTTTGGCCTCCCGCTACACTGGCCCGACGCTGAAGAAAGGACCAGCATGAAGGAACGTACCCTGTCGATCATCAAGCCAGACGCCGTGCAAAAGAATGTTGTGGGTGAGATTCTGGGTCGGTTTGAACGCGCCGGTCTCAAGATCATTGCGGCCAGGCTGCTCCAGCTCAGCAAGGCCGAGGCCCAGGGGTTTTACGCCGTCCATAAGGAACGCCCTTTTTTTGACAGCCTGACGACCTTCATGTCGTCCGGACCCATTCTGGTTGCGGTGCTCGAAGGCCAGGACGCCATCCAGACCAACCGGCGGCTGATGGGCGCGACCAACCCGGCCGAGGCCGAGCCGGGGACGATTCGCAAGGACTTTGCGACCGACATCGAGAAGAATGCCGTCCACGGCTCCGACGGGCCAGATACCGCCCGCCAGGAAATCGCCTACTTCTTTGGGGAGATGGAGCTTCACACGTCTTAATGTCACACGACATTAAAGAACTCAGCCGGGACGAGCTTGAGCGGTGGTGCCTCGACAACGGCCACACCGCCTTTCGGGCCCGGCAGATCCTGCGCTGGCTCTACCGGCACGGGACCACCAGCTTTGCCGACATGAGCGATGTGTCGGTCGCCCTGCGGGAACGGCTGGCAACGGTCTTTTCGATTGGCCGTCTGGCCCGTGTGCGAACCTCGGCAGCCGCCGACGGGACACGCAAATATCTGTTTGGTCTGGCCGATGGACGGCGGATCGAGAGCGTCCTGATTCCCGCTCCGGGGCGAAATACCCTGTGCATCTCGTCCCAGTTTGGCTGTGCGATGGGGTGCCAGTTCTGCGCTACGGCCCGGATGCGGCCGGTGCGGAATCTGACCGCCGGGGAGATCGTCAGTCAGGTGTGGGAGATCCAGCGCGGGCTGGATGCTGACCAGCAACTGACGAATGTGGTGTTCATGGGTATGGGCGAACCGCTGGCCAACTACGATCAGGTGGTGAAGGCCATTGAGGTACTGACCGCCGAGTGGGGGCTTAATTTCTCTCCCCGCCGGGTCACGGTCTCCACGGTTGGGCTGGTGCCGCAGATGCAGCGTCTGCTGGACGAGACCCGGGTCAATCTGACCGTCTCGCTGAGCGCGACCACCGATGAACTGCGCGCCAGGCTGATGCCGGTCAACAGCCGCTATCCGCTCGGGCAGCTGCTCGACGCGTGCCGCAGTCTGCCGGCCCGCTCGCGGCGGCGTCTGACCTTTGCCTACACTATGTTGGCCGGGGTGAACGACGGTCTGACCGACGCCCGGCGACTGGTCAAACTGCTGCACGGCATCCCTGCCAAGGTCAACCTCATCCCTTTTAACGCTTTTCCCGGCTCGGATTTTGCCTCAAGCCCGCGCCTCCACATCGACCGTTTTCGCCAACTCCTGCTGGACAAAGGTGTGCTGGCGACGATACGCGAAAGCCGCGGCCAAGATGTCCTGGCCGCCTGCGGCCAACTGGCGACCCAGGGCTGACAGCGCGCTCAGAACAACGAGGACACAGGCATGCCAACACTCGGTGTAATCGGCGGCAGTGGGCTGTACCAGATGACCGGGCTCAGCAACGGCCAATGGGTGTCGGTTGAGACCCCGTTTGGCGCGCCCTCGGACGACTACTTTGTGGGCGAGCTGGGCGACGTGCGGCTGGTCTTCCTGCCCCGTCACGGTCGAGGCCACCGGATCCTGCCCTCGGAGCTGAACTTCAGAGCCAATATCTACGGGATGAAAAAGCTCGGCGCGGAATACCTGATCGGGGTCGGGGCGGTGGGCAGTCTCAAGCAGGACATTGCGCCCGGCCATCTGGTCATTCCCGATCAGTTCATTGATCGGACCCGGAGTCGGATCGGGACCTTTTTTGGCCGCGGCCTTGTTGCCCATGTGTCTTTTGCCGATCCGGTGTGCGCGCCGCTGTCGGGGCTGTTGGCCGAGGTCGGCCGCGGACTCGGGGCGGCGATTCACGCCGGCGGGACCTATGTGTGCATGGAGGGCCCCCAGTTTTCGACCCGGGCCGAGTCTTTTCTGTACCGGAGTTGGGGGGCCGATGTGATCGGCATGACCAGTCTTCAGGAGGCCAAGCTGGCGCGCGAGGCCGAGCTGTGTTTCGCCAACCTGGCCCTGGCCACCGACTACGACTGCTGGAACACCGAGGCCGGCGACGTAGTGATCGAGGAGGTGTTGGCGATTCTCAACACGAATGTCACGACCGCCCAGCAGATCGTTCGCACAGCCGCCGCCCGACTCCCGGACCGTCAGGCCTGTGCCTGCGCCCAGGCGCTGAAAGACGCCATTATCACCGACCGGAGTCTGATTCCGGCCGAGTTGAAGCGCGAGCTTGACCTCTTGATCGGTAAGTATCTCTAAGCGGCTCAGCCATGACGCATGACACGACAACGCCCCAGCCCGCAGCCCCGGCTCCACCAGCCGTCAACCCCGACCCGGAGCCGTATCTGTCGGTGGTCGTGCCGATCTACAACGAGGCCGAGAATCTGCGGCCGCTGTGTCAGACCCTGTCCGAGGTCTTGTCGGCAGGCAGCTGGAGCCACGAGGTGATCATGGTCGATGACGGCAGCAGCGATGGCAGTGCCGACATCCTGGTCGAGCTGCATCAGGCCTACAGCTGGCTGAAAGTCGTGCGCTTTCGGCGGAATTTTGGCCAAACGGCCGCCCTGGCGGCCGCCTTCGCCCATGCCCGGGGCGAGGTGATTGTGTCGCTGGACGGCGACCTGCAAAACGACCCGGCCGATATCCCCAAGCTGGTGGCCAAGCTCAACGAGGGCTACGATCTGGTCAACGGCTGGCGGGTTGATCGACAGGATCCGTTTTGGCAGCGCCGCCTGCCGTCCCAGATTGCCAACTGGGTGATCTCGCTGTTGACCCAGGTCAAGCTGCACGACTACGGCTGTACCCTCAAAGCCTTCCGCCGTCATATCGCCAAAGACCTGAAGCTGTACGGCGAGATGCACCGCTTCATCCCGGCCCTGGCCCGCGATCTGGGGGCGACGATTACCGAGATGCCGGTCACCCATCATCCGCGCACCCGCGGCACTTCCAAATACGGTCTGGCGCGGACCCTGTGGGTAATCCTGGATCTCTTGACGGTCAAGTTTCTGTCGAGCTATGCCACCCGCCCGAGCCATTTGTTCGGTCTGCTGGGCTTTGTGTCGCTCCTGGTCGGCGGCCTCATTACGACCGTCCTGGGGGTGCAGCGCCTGTTCTTCGCCGTTGAGCTGTCCAACCGCCCGCTGCTGCTGCTGGGTCTGCTGCTGGTCGTGACCGGCGTCCAGTTCCTGACCATGGGACTGATCGGCGAGATGCTGATCCGCACCTACCACGAGAGCCAGGAGAAGCCCATCTACTGGATTAGAGACGTGTTGGAATGAGAACCGGGAGTCGTCGGCTCCGGGGGTAGGAGAGGCTATGCGGCTGTGTGTTATTGGGACCGGCTATGTAGGACTGGTGGCGGGAACCTGTTTTGCCGAGAGCGGCAATGAGGTGGTATGTGTGGATATCGACCGGCACAAGATCGCCGAGCTGAACGCCGGCCGGGTGCCGATCTACGAACCCGGTCTGGCCGAGCTGCTGCGACGCAACGCTGCGGACGGCCGGCTGCGGTTTTCGACCGACTTGGCCGCAGCGGTCAAGGACAGTCTGGTGTGCTTTATCGCCGTGGGCACGCCGGCTGACAGCGACGGTTCGGCCGATGTCCAGATGGTGGTCGAGGCCGCTCGGAGCATTGCCGGCGCCATGCCGGGCTATCGGATTATCGTCCTCAAGAGTACGGTCCCGGTTGGGACGGCTCAGACGGTCCAGCAGGCGATGGCGGCGCTCACCGCGCATCCGTTTGACATTATCTCGAATCCTGAGTTTCTCAAGGAAGGGGCGGCCGTTGAAGACTTCATGAAGCCCGACCGGGTTGTCCTGGGCGGCGCTGACGAGCGCGCCCTGTCCGTTGTGCAGGAGCTGTACGCCCCGTTTGTCCGCACCGACAATCCGATCCTGGTCATGGATAACCGCAGTGCAGAAATGACCAAGTACGCGGCCAACGCGTTTCTGGCCACCCGTATTTCGTTCATCAACGAAATCGCCCGACTGTGCGAAGAAATCGGGGCTGACGTGGCCGAGGTGCGGCGCGGCATGGGGTCTGACCGGCGGATCGGTCATGCCTTTCTGTTTCCCGGCGTCGGCTACGGTGGCTCGTGCTTTCCCAAGGACGTGCGGGCAGTCATCCGGACGGCTGAACACCACGGCGTGGACTTCTCGCTGCTGAAGGCCGTTGAGGCGGTCAACGCCCGGCAGAAGCGGCTGTTGGTCGACAAGGTCCAGCACACCTTCGGCGCCGATCTCAGCGGACGCAAGCTGGCCATCTGGGGCTTGGCCTTCAAGCCCCGTACCGACGATATGCGCGAAGCCCCGTCGGTGGTTATCATCGAGGCGCTGTTGGCCGCCGGGGCCAGCCTGGCGGTCCACGACCCGGAGGCGCTCGACCGGGCGCGTCAGCTGTTTGGCGCGCGCGTGTCCTACCACCGGGGCAATTACGAGGCGCTGGACGGGGCGGACGCCCTGCTGATTGTCACCGAGTGGAACGAGTTTCGGCGACCGGACTTTGCCCGCATGCGGGCGGTGATGAAGACGCCGATCATTTTTGACGGCCGCAATCTGTACGAGCCGAGGAGAATGGACCAGGCGGGCTTTCGCTACTATGCGGTCGGCCGTCGGGCCGTCGGCCAGACCTCCTCGGATACGGCGTCCGCAGCGTGAGGCAGGCATGGCACGCATTGTCGTAACGGGTGGAGCGGGCTTTATTGGCTCGCATCTGTGCGAGCGCTTTCTGGCCGAGGGGCACGAGGTCATCTGTATCGATAACCTGGTGACCGGCAACGCCGATAATATTGCCCATCTGTTCGCCGACGCCCGCTTTTCTTTCATCCCCCAGGATGTGACAACGTATCTGCACGTCAAGGGCGAGCTGGACGCGATCCTCCACTTTGCCTCTCCGGCGAGTCCGACCGATTACCTGGAATTACCGATTCAGACCCTCAAGGTCGGCTCGCTCGGCACGCATAAGGCGCTGGGCCTGGCCAGAGAAAAGGGCGCCCGGCTGCTTCTGGCCTCGACCTCCGAGGTCTACGGCGATCCGCTCGTCCACCCCCAGACAGAGGATTACTGGGGCAACGTCAATCCGATTGGGCCGCGTGGGGTGTACGACGAGGCCAAACGCTTTGCCGAAGCGCTGGTCATGGCCTATCAGCGCAGTCACGGCCTTGAGACGCGCATCGGGCGCATCTTCAATACCTATGGGCCGCGAATGCGCCTCAGGGATGGTCGGGTGGTGCCCAATTTTATTTCCCAGGCTCTGCGGGGCGAGGATCTGACCGTGTATGGTGATGGCAGCCAGACCCGTAGCTTTTGCTTTGTCACGGATCTGGTCGAGGGAATCTGCCGCCTGCTGCGCTCGGATTACGACGGACCGGTTAATCTCGGCAATCCCCAGGAGATGTCGGTGCTGGATTTCGCCAAGCTGATTATCTCCCTGACCGGCAGCCGCAGCCGGATTGCCTTCCGACCGCTGCCGGCCGACGATCCTCAGGTTCGCCAACCGGATATTCGTCTGGCGCGGCGTGTGCTGGAGTGGCAACCCCAAGTCCCCCTCGAAACCGGACTCAGACAGACCATTGCCTATTTTCGGGACCGGCTCGAACACGACTAGGCGGATACGGGACACGAGGAGCAGGCATGCGGATTTTGGTAACCGGGGGGGCGGGCTTTATCGGCTCCCATGTTGTGGACGCCTATATCGCGGCCGGTCATGCGGTTGTTGTGGTTGATGACCTATCGACCGGCAAGCGCGAAAACCTCCACCCTCGGGCGCGTTTTGTCCGAGCCGCCATCCAAGACCCGGACGTGCGGCGCCTGCTGCGTGAAGAAAAAATCGAGGTCGTCAACCACCACGCCGCCCAGATGGACGTGCGGCGTTCGGTGGCCGATCCGCTGTTTGACGCTCGGGTGAATATTCTCGGCTTGCTGAACGTGCTCGAAGGCGCCCACCAGGCCGGGGTGAGCAAGCTTATCTTTGCCTCATCGGGCGGAACGGTGTACGGTGAGCAGCAGGTGTTTCCGGCCGATGAAAGTCATCCCACCCGGCCGATCAGCCCGTATGGTGTGAGTAAGCTGAGCGGCGAGCAGTATTTGTCTTTTTATCATGCCGCATACGGGCTGGCGTATGTTGCGCTGCGCTACGCCAACATCTACGGTCCACGCCAGGACCCGCACGGCGAGGCCGGGGTGGTGGCGATTTTCAGCCAGCGCCTGCTGGCCGGAGAACAGCCGGTGATTCATGGCGACGGCGAGCAGACGCGTGACTACGTGTTTGTCCACGATGTGGCGCGGGCGAATGTGGCGGCGCTGGGAGCGGACTATACGGGCGCGCTGAATATTGGTACTGGACGGGAGACCAGCGTCAACACGCTGTTTCGGCAGTTGCGTCGCCTGACCGGGGCCGGGGCCGCCGAGCAACATGGACCAGCCCAGGCCGGCGAGCAGCGCCGGAGTGTCCTGGCCGGGGATCGCGCCGCGCAGATACTGGGCTGGCGTCCGCAGGTTGCGGTTGTTGATGGGCTGGAGCGGACGGTGGCCTTCTTTCGAGACCGGCAGGACGGATAGCGGGACGTCATGAACAGCAGCCTGATTCGCAACTTCAGCATTGTTGCCCACATCGATCACGGCAAATCGACGCTGGCCGACAAGCTGCTGTCATATTCGGGCTCAATCAGCGAACGCGAAGAGGCGACCCAGTTTCTGGATACCATGGATCTGGAGCAGGAGCGGGGGATTACGATCAAGGCGCGGACGGTGCGCCTCCGTTACCAGGCCCAGGACGGCGAGACCTACTGCCTGAATCTGATCGACACCCCCGGCCATGTTGACTTTTCCTACGAGGTCTCGCGTAGCCTGTCGGCGTGCGAGGGCGCCATTCTGGTTGTTGATGCCGCCCAGGGGGTAGAAGCCCAGACCCTGGCCAATACCTATCTGGCCCTGGACCACTCGCTGGAAATTCTGCCGGTCATCAACAAAATAGACCTGCCCAGCGCCGAGCCCGAACGCGTGCGAGCCGAATTAGAGGACGTGATCGGTCTGGACGGCAGCGAGGCCGTTCTGGCCAGCGCCAAACACGGGCGCGGGATTCCCGAGGTACTGGAAGGAATCGTGCGGACGGTTCCCCCGCCTCAGGGCGACGCCCGGCGGCCGCTCAGCGCCCTGGTGTTTGATAGCTGGTTCGACCCTTACCAGGGCGCGGTGGTCCAGGTGCGTGTCTTTGACGGTGTGCTGCGGGCCGGGATGCGTATCCAGTTCGTGTCAACCGGCACGGTCTACGAGGTCGGCCAGATCGGCGTGTTTGCCCCGCGACCGCTGGCCGTGTCCACGCTGGGGCCCGGCGAGGTGGGCTTTGTGATGGCCAACATCAAGACGGTGACCGAGGCCCGGGTCGGGGATACGATTACCGACGTTGAGCGCCCGACCCGACAGCCGCTGCCCGGCTTCAAGGAGGTCAAGCCGATGGTGTTCAGCGGCCTCTATCCGGTCGAGTCCCACCAGTATGACGCGCTGCGCGACGCCATGGAAAAACTCCGGCTGAACGACTCCTCGCTGAGCTATGAGAAAGAGAGTTCCCTGGCGCTCGGGTTTGGCTTCCGGTGCGGGTTTTTGGGTCTGCTGCACATGGAAATCGTCCAGGAGCGCGTGGAGCGCGAGTTTGGTCTGGATCTGATCACCACCACGCCGACGGTTGAATACCGGGTGCGGACGCTGGACGGCGAAGCGCTGCTGGTCGATAATCCGGCGCTGCTGCCCCCGGTCCAGGAGATTGCGGCGCTTGAAGAGCCGTTCATTCTGGCCACCATCCACGTCCCGACCGACTATCTGGGTAACGTCCTCCAGCTGTGTCAGGAACGGCGTGGCGTCCAGCGCGAGCTGAAATACCCGGCTCCCCAACGCGTCATGGTCTTGTACGAGCTGCCACTCAACGAGGTCGTGGTTGACTTTCACGACCGCCTCAAGTCGGTCACCCGGGGGTATGCGTCGCTCGACTACGAGCTGCTTGACCTCCGGCCGGCCGATCTGGTCAAGCTCGACGTGCGCATCAACGGCGACATCGTCGATGCCCTGTCGCTGATCGTCCACCGCGATCAGGCCTACAGCCGGGGGCGTGAGCTGGTCCAGAAAATGCGCCAGCTGATTCCGCGCCAGATGTTTGAGGTGGCGGTCCAGGCGGCCATCGGTAACAAGGTCATCGCCCGCGAAAGCGTCAAAGCGCTACGCAAAAACGTCACCGCCAAGTGCTACGGAGGGGATATTACACGTAAGCGAAAACTGCTAGAAAAGCAGAAAGAGGGGAAGCGGCGTATGAAGCAAGTCGGACGGGTTGAGATTCCCCAGGACGCTTTTCTGGCCCTGCTGCGGGTTGGCGAAAAAGGGGAACGATGATGACCACCGCGTCGAGCAGAGATCCTCGTTTACCTTTTGCCAACGGTCCGTGCCGGGGGCGCTAGGCGGGCTATGGCCAAGCACAAACCGTCCGCACGGGTCGCCCTTGAGCCGGACCCTCCGACTGCCGGAGACAAGCCGGTGGCTGCCTCGCGGGCCCGGCTCAGGCAAAAATCTGTTGTCCGGGAATATACCGAAGCCCTGCTGGTGGCCCTGCTGCTGGCCCTGTTCATCCGCAGCTTCATCGTCCAGGCCTTTAAAATCCCCTCGGGCTCGATGCTGACAACCCTCCAGGTCGGCGATCACATCCTGGTCAACAAGTTTCTGTACGGGCTGCGTCTGCCGTACCCGCTCGATCTGCCCCTCGTTCAGTGGGGGCAACCCCGGCGCGGTGACGTCATTGTCTTTGTCTACCCCAAAGACAGCAGCAAAGACTTCATCAAACGGGTGGTGGCGGTTGGTGGAGATACGGTCGAGATCCGCCACAAACAACTGTTCATCAACGGCCGGCCGGCCGACGACCCGTATGCCACCTTCGCCGAAGCCGATCAGGAACGGCCGGGCCCACGCGATAACGTCGGGCCGATTCGCGTCCCGGCCAACCGGCTGTTTGTAATGGGTGATAACCGCGACCACAGCCACGACAGCCGGTTTTGGGGCTTTGTCGATGTGCACGATGTCAAGGGCAAGGCCTTTCTGATCTACTGGTCCTGGGACGGGGCCGACCGCTGGGTGCGCTGGGAGCGCCTGGGGTCGCTGATTTACTAGGGTAGTGCGTGATGAGTCGGCTCGATGAGTTGCTGCTGGCGACCGGCAAGCTGTCCTCCGACGATCTGCGTCGGGTCCAACTGGTCCAGCAGGAACGTGGCGAACCCATGGAGCGTCTGCTGCTCGAACTCGGCTTCATGTCCGAGGACGATCTGCTGCCCGTGCTGGCCGACTACTACCGGGCGCCGCTGATCGGAGTGCGCGACTTTCCGCAGGATCCTCCCGCCCTCGACTCTATTAACCCGGCCTATTTTCGCCAGGCACGCATCTGTCCACTGCGTGTCGAGGAAGGCCAGCTCGTCGCCGCCATGGCCGACCCGGGGGATGTCGACGCGATCGAAGCCCTGGAGAAGGCGACCGGTCTGCGTGTGGTGCGCCGGCTGGCGCGCGAACGTGAGCTGCTCGATGCACTGAGCGCCTACGACACCGAGGGCGACGGGTCGCCCGACGGCCTGGAAGCGGACAACGGGGAGGGCGGCTATCTCGAAGAGGATCAGGACGTTGTCGCCCACCTGCGCGACCTGGCCAGCGAGGCCCCGGTCATCCGCCTCGTCAACGTCATGATCTCTCGGGCGATGGAGCAGCGGGCCTCAGATATCCACATTGAGCCGTTTGAGAAGGAACTGCGTGTCCGCTACCGCATTGACGGCATCTTGCACGATATTGAGTCTCCGCCGCGCTGGATGCAGGCCGCCCTCATCTCGCGCGTCAAGCTGATGGCCAAGCTGGATATCGCCGAACGCCGCCTGCCCCAGGACGGGCGGATCAAGCTGCGCATGCTCGGCCGTGGGGTCGACCTGCGAGTCTCGACCCTGCCGACGCTGTACGGGGAGAGCGTTGTGCTGCGTATTCTCGACCGCTCCAGTATTACGCTCAGCCTCGAATCCTTAGGCTTCCCGACCGATATCCTGGAGTTGTTCGAGGCCATGATTGCCAAGCCCTACGGCATGATCCTGGTGACGGGACCGACCGGGAGCGGAAAGACGACGACGCTGTACGGGGCGTTGGACAAAATCAACTCGCCCGACAAAAAGATCATTACCATCGAGGACCCGGTCGAGTACCAGCTGAGCGGTGTCAACCAGGTCCACGTCAAACCCCAAATCGGCCTCAGCTTTGCCTCGGGGCTGCGTTCCATCGTGCGCCAGGACCCGGACGTCATTATGATCGGTGAAATTCGTGACTATGAAACCGCCGAGATAGCGATCCAGTCCGCGCTGACCGGTCACCTGGTATTCTCGACCCTGCATACCAACGATGCCGCTGGGGCTGTCACCCGGCTCCTGGAGATGGGGGTTGAGGACTATCTGTTGGCCTCCTCGCTGCTGGGCGTGATGGCCCAGCGCCTGGTCCGCTCATTATGCCGCCAGTGCCGCCGTCCCAGCCATAGCGGGGTAGAGTTCGAGGAGCATGGGCTCGGGTCAAACGGTGTCGCCAACGGCGTGTCGTCCGCTCCGTCTCTGAGCTATGACGCGGTCGGCTGCGAGATCTGTGCCAACACCGGCTACCACGGCCGGCGGGGCATCTTTGAGCTGATGACCGTCGATGAAGATATCCGCCCGCTGATCCTCAAACGCGCCTCGGCCGACGTGATTAAAAACCGGGCCATTGCCGCCCAGGGGATGCGCGTGCTGCGCGACGACGGCTGGCGGACGGTAGGCCAGGGCCTGACTACGGTGGCCGAAGTCCTGCGGGTGACCCAAGAGTAAAAACGGAACGTTGGGCGCACTCGCGCGGCTGCGTGAGAATTACTGCATGATGTTGTCTGGTTGTGAGTAGCGGTGAAGACGATGAATAAAGCCTTTGTCTACCGTCTCCATCCAACGCCCGAACAAGAAGCCATCCTCTGGCAGTGGATCGGCGCGGGCCGTTGGGTGTACAACCGCTGCCTGGAACTGAACAAAGAGCAGTATGAACAGGACCAGACGTTTCTCTGGTACGGAACAAAGGGAACCGGGCTGAGTTACCGATTCAAAAAACAGTGGAAACAGGAACACTCCTGGCTATCTGACGCGCCCGCCCAAGCTCTGCACCAGCGGATGCAAGACTTCGACAACGCACTGAAGCGCGTCAAGAAAGGGGGGAAGGGTGCAGGCTTTCCCAAGTTTCGGTCCCGCCATATTGAAGGCCACAATACGTTGCGCTTCCCACACAATTGGACAGAAAAGAATCCAAAGGGAAACATCACGTCCACGAAACGCGGGGTCTGGCTCCCAAAAGCGAAAGCCTGTGGCCTCGGTCGGCTCCGTTGGACCAAGCACCGCCCGCTCCAAGGGCGGCTGAAGTCGGTCACGGTCAAACGGGAGAATAACCGTTGGTTTGCCGTGTGTCTGTGTGAACTGGCGGATGTGCCGCCGAGACCGTCAACCTCAGAGGCGGAAGTCCTGGGCATTGACCCCGGACTCAAGACGTTTGTGGTGTGTAGTGATGGAGAAAAGATAGAGACGCCTGGGTTTTCCCGTCAGCAGGAAAAGAAGCTCGCCGGAGCACAGCGTCGCCTGAGCCGGAGATGGAAAAAGCAGAAGAAAGGAGAACCACAAAGCAGGAACTATGAAAAGGCCAAGCGCCGCGTGAACACACTCCATTACCATATCAAGTGTCGCCGCAAAGACTATGCCCACAAAGCGAGCACTGCGATAGCCAAGCGCGCTCGGTTTGTGGGAGTCGAAGACCTCAACGTCAAGGGGATGATGCGCAACCGCCACATGGCAAAGAGGATCGGGGATCAGGCCATGAGCCAATTCTTGTCACTTCTGCCCTACAAGATGGAAGGGCAGGGCGGCGCAGTCATCCAGGCAGACCGATGGTATCCATCATCGAAAATCTGTTCACAGTGTGGGCAGAAGAAGCGCACGCTCACCCTGAATGAGCGGGTCTATCGGTGTGATATGTGTGGCCTGGAGATAAACAGAGATTTGAACGCGGCGCTCAATTTGCGAGGCGTCGCATTGGCCGAACTCCGTAGCCGTGGGCACTGGCAAACGGATAAAAATGACGCCTGTGGAGATACCGCTGACGGGGCTGCTTCCGCGTATTCCGCGAGAGCAGCTAGTCATGTGTCGGTGAAGCAGGAAATTGCACGCTCAGCGGAGCGAGCAGGCCCCCAAGACCGGACTGAACGCGAACCCCAAGCGCCGGCTGAACCCCGGAAGGTCCGCGTTGCTCGGAAACGCTTGAAAACACGGACAAAATCGGAACAGGCCCGGCAATGAGCGGAAATATACTGACCCCAGAAGATCGGTTTGCGCAACGTGGACTTTTTTCCGTGCAACATCACGGCCTTAGAGGCCAGCCGTTCACGGCGTCGGGTCCGGTGTTGGGGGCGGTGCCACCCCATCTGCTTCCAAAACTGCTTGACCTTGGCGGGTTCACGGCGTCGGGTCCGGTGTTGGGGGCGGTGCCACGAGAAGCAGTATTACACCTACCGGGCGCTGTTTCCCGTTCACGGCGTCGGGTCCGGTGTTGGGGGCAGTGTCACAAGGTGACACTCGATTACGCCCTCACCATCCGCGCATTCACGGTGTCGAGATCGGTGCTGGTGGGGTGTCATCAGCTATGGGTAGGCTTGCTGAACGCCTGAACGGCAGCTCGGGCAACCGGGAGAAAAACTGGGGGGAGGGCGACTTGGAGGCCGGCAAGTGGAACCCAGCGCCGCTGGCGGTCGGTTTCATACGTCGCGCACTCGCCGGTGACGCTGGCGGCAAAGAAAAAAAATGGCTGCGCCGCTCCTCCAGCTTCGCCTGCCAATCTGAGCGTGGCTAACAGGCGTCCAATCTCAACCGTATAGCCACTCTCCTCGGCGCACTCCCGGGCGGCTGCCCGCTCCAGACTTTCTCCCGGCTCGACCGTGCCGACCGGGAAAATCCAGCTGTGGGGATGTCTGCGGCTGGTGATCAGCAACACCTCAGGCTCGGCCGTGGCCGTGGGGCGGATGGCCACAACGCCGGCCTTGGCCGGCGGCACGTCGAGGGGCATGGCCTAGTCTTTGGGCAGGTGCTCATGGCCCGGTTGTTCGTGGTGAGCCTGGTGCGATGCCGGGCTGGTCGGACGGACATCCCGACCGGGTTCATGGCTCAGGTGCAGGCGACCCAGAAATTTGACGTTGGCGCACGCGTCAACCTCGCCGATCTCGCACCCCTCGACATCGGGAATAAAAAAGCGAAACGGGCCGCCTTTTTTGGCCGGCAGCGGTGCATCCCCCAGCCGATAGGCGACAATGGCGTCGTGCACGGCTGTGATGGGCAGGCTGGCCGAAAATTTTCCATCGCTGGATTCGAGGGTAATATACCGAGCGCTGTCCGCAGGGCTGACCCGCTCGAGCAGAGACCGCAGGCGAATCCCGCCGCCGTCACGGCCGGGTACAAGTTGTCCGACATCGGCGATCTGGCCGGGCAGCCGAGTCAAGTCGCTGAAGCTGAAAGTGTGGGGGGAGGAAACCTCACCCTCTATGCGGAGCTGTGTCATATTTTCGTCTCCCGAAGGGCATCTAGATTCTCAGACGGCTTGTAGCAGCAGGCGGCCATCACAGAAAGGGCCTGCTGTGTCGGTATCAACGGGTCTCCAGTGCATAGCGCTCCTGTAGCCGGGCTGCGGCTTCGACCATGACCGCCAGCTTGTGCTCGGCCTGCTGGGCCGAAACGATGGGGTTGTCGGCAAAGGTGGCAAAGCCGCAGTCCGGGTTGAGCAGCACCCGTTCCGGTCCGAACAGGGTCACGGCGCGCTCAGCCCTGGCCAGCACCTCCTCAAGGCTTTCCGTGGCCTGATGCTTCTGGTTGACCACGCCGACGCCGATACGCGCCTCGGCCGGCAGCGCGGCCAGGACCTCCATATCGCCGGCCCGTGGGGTACACATTTCGAGGAAAAACGTCCCCACCGGCAGTTTTTGCAGGAGCGGCATGAGCGGCACGTAGTCGCCGGCCAGGGCAACGCTCTCGTCCGGGGTCCAGTTGCCGCGACAGATGTGGATGCCCAGGCGTTCACGCGGCAGACCGGCGACGACCTGCTGAATGAGTGATTCGGCGAAGGCGAGTTCGGCTGCGGGTTCGCGTTTTTCTCCCAGGGCGCCGCACATGAAGCTGCGGTTGGTGATTGTGCCGCTGAAGACGACCTCGGTCAGAACCGGCTCGTCAAGCTGGACCAGGGACACGCCGGCGGCCAGCAGATGATGCACCTCCTCGCGCAGCACCCGGACGATGTCGGTGGCCAGGTCTTCACGGGTGTCGTAGGCCCGGTCTGAGATACACTCCATCCACATCGTCCGGGTCAACAGGTAGGGGCCGGGCAGGGCGACTTTCAGCGGTGCCGGGGTCAGACCCCGCAAGAACTCGGCCTCGTGAACGGTGAGCGAACGGCTGCGCCCCAGGGGACCGAACACTGCGGGATGTCGGACTCTGCCGGCCGGTACGTCCAGGGCGCGCAGCTCGCGCTCAAATTCGTGCGGATCGTCCACATAGGGCAGCAGGTCGGTGATGGGGATCAGCTGACAGTTGTCGAGCAGGCCACCCACAAAGCTGGCGTAGTTGTCGCGGTGCTGCTCGCCGTCGGTCACGACCTGGACTCCGGCCCGCTGCTGGGCGGCAACCGCCAGACGCACCGCGTCTTCGGCCGTGCGTGAAAATTCGTCGTCCGGCATCCGCCCTTCGAGATGGTCGTTCAGCGCCCGCAGCAACCACGGCGGACGCGGCCAGCTGCCGATGTTCATGACCGACAGCGGGGCAATAGCCGGAGCAGGCTGAGGGGCCGGCAGTTGGTCGGGAATGACCACCTCTTTGATCGGCTGGGTGATCGGCGCCGGTTCTCTGTCCGTGCGCGGCGTTCGCATTTTTTTGGGCCGCTGCTTCTGGACAGGCGACGGTGTCGGCACCCGGTCGGCCGGCCCGCGGTACGGTCCTTTGGAAACCAGAAAACTGTTCTGCTGACCGCGCCGGATATGGGACACCAGTTCATTCTTGGTCAGACGGCACCAGGCCGGCAGATCTTCGACGACCGAGGATTCGGTTGACAGGATCTCGAGCAGCTGGCCTGGAGTGAGCGGATCGATATGTTTGCGGATCAGCAGCAGCAAGCCGTTGCCGCAGTCGAGATCACCACCGTCAAAACTGTCGTGCGGCTGGCACGGGTGCTGTTGCTCATTCATGGCCATGACTCCTGCGCCCTCGTCTCTGAGCTGCGGCGACAAGCGGCAGAACGATTCGGATCAGTACGACACGCACGGCGTGCCGTCGGCCAGATACTCGATCAGCTTGGCCCCGCCGACGATCTTCGCCCCCGGAACCAGACTGTTTTCGTCCAGCCCCCGTCGCTTGAAGCACGGCGAGCACACATAGATCGTCCCGCCGGCTTCGGCGTAGTTCGTCATCAGTTCTTTGAGGGGCAGAAAGCCGTCTTCGCGGATATCGTCGGCATAACCGTTGACGGCCAGACGCACGCCTTCGGTACTCAAGAATACCAGGGTTTCCTGGTCGGAGCCGACCGCGGCATTGGCAATCACAAAGGCGACGGTGGCTTTATCCGGGTTGTCTTTGGCGTGGGTGAGAGAAACACAGAATTTACCTGGCATGGGGTCCTCCTTCGCCTGTGGGTGACAGGCCGATGGGGGCATCATAGCCAGCCGTACCGGGTCCCGCAACGCGGGCCGCAACGCTCAGCGTCTTGCTGCCCCGCGTCTTCTCCCGCTATACTCGGACGAACGCCAGCCACCTTGGCAAGAGGGGCGCGGCCGAGCCTGGCATCACGAGGGAGAATGACGCATGAGTGCCAACCAGACGAATGATCGCCAATACGGATTCAGCACCCGTCAGCTGCACGCCGGCCAACAGCCTGATCCGACCACCGGCAGTCGGGCGGTGCCGATCTACCACACCACCAGCTATCAGTTCAAAGACACCGGGCACGCGGCCGACCTGTTTGCTCTCAAAGAGCCCGGCAATATCTATACCCGCATCATGAATCCGACCAACGATGTTCTGGAGCAGCGCCTGGCCTCGCTCGAAGGCGGGGTCGGCGCCCTGGTGTCCAGCAGCGGCCACGCGGCCCAGATGATGGCCATCATGGCCCTGTGCGGGCAGGGCGATCATATCGTCAGCAGTAGCCGCCTGTACGGCGGGACGTATAACCAGTTCACCCACACCTTTCCGCGCATGGGGATTACGACGACCTTTGTCGATCCGACCAAACCCGAGGAGTTTGCCGCTGCGGTCCAGCCCAACACCAAGATTCTCTACGGTGAAACCCTGGGCAATCCGGACATTACGGTTTTTCCGTTTGACGAGGTGTCCGAGGTGTCGCGGACCCACCATATTCCGATCATGATCGACAACACCTTTGCCACGCCCTACCTGTGCCGGCCGTTTGAGTGGGGGGCGCACATTGTGACCCACAGCACGACCAAGTTTCTGAGCGGGCACGGCACGGCGATTGGGGGGGCGATTGTTGACGGCGGCAATTTTGACTGGCGCAGCGGACGCTTCCCCAATTTCACCGAACCGGACCCGTCCTATCACGGCCTGGTGTACGCCGACCTGGGCGCCCCGGCCATGATTCTCAAGTCCCGGGTGCAGATCCTGCGCGACGTGGGTGGCTGCCAGGCGCCGTTTGACAGCTTCACCACCCTGCTGGGAGTCGAGACGCTGAGTCTGCGTATGCAGCGGCATGTCGAAAACGCCCAGCAGGTGGCCGAGTTTCTCGACACCCATCCCGGGGTCGAGTCGGTCGCCTTTCCCGGCCTGGCCCAGCATCCGGACCACACCAGAGCCAAGAAATATCTCCCCCGCGGCGCCGGATCGATCCTGGGCTTTCGGATCAAGGGCGGACGTGCGGCGGGCGAGACCTTCATCAACAGCCTCACACTCCACAGTCATGTGGCTAATGTCGGGGACGCCAAGAGCCTGGCCATTCACCCGGCCAGCACGACTCACAGCCAGCTCAACGAGGACGAGCTGCTGAGCGCCGGGGTGTCGCCCGATTTCGTCCGGCTGAGTGTCGGCATAGAAGACATTGATGACATTGTGTGGGACCTGGACCAGGCCCTCAGGGCGGCCAGCAGCTAGCGCTCCGGCGGAGAGCTGACCGAGACAACCCATGAGCAGTACCGGCGATGTCGGCGTTGTCCAGCCGCACCAATTCACCTTCGCTCAGCAGCAGCCGTTTCCGCTTGACAGCGGGGCTACGCTGAGCCCGGTCAGCCTCGCCTATGAGACCTATGGCCAGCTGAACGCGGACCGCTCGAACGCCATTCTGATCACCCATGCGCTGAGCGGGAGTGCCCACGCCGCTGGCCACCACGAGCCCGAGGACGGGCGCCTGGGCTGGTGGGACGACTGTATCGGACCGGGCAAAGCCTTTGATACCGACCGGTTCTTTGTCATCTGCAGCAACGTCCTGGGCGGCTGTTACGGCTCGACCGGTCCGACCCATATCGACCCGGTCACCCAGACGCCGTACGGCATGCGTTTTCCGGTGGTGACCATCGGCGATATGGTTCGCGCCCAGGTTCGGCTGGTGGATTACCTGGAGATTGACCGGCTGCTATGCGTGGCCGGCGGCTCGATGGGCGGCATGCAGGCCCTGGAGTGGGCGGCCGCGTATCCGCAGCGCGTCCGGGCGGCCATCCCGATCGCCACCACGGCCCATCACAGCCCGATGCTGATTGCGCTGAGCGAGGTCGGTCGCCAGGCCATTTACGCTGACCCGGCCTGGAATAACGGCGATTATTATAACGCCGAGGTCAAGCCCGACGCCGGGCTGGCCGTGGCCCGGATGGTCGGCCACATTACCTATTTGAGCGAAGAGTCCATGCAGCAGAAGTTCGGCCGCCGTTTGCAGGACCGCGTCCGCTACGGCTATGAATTTCGGACCGAGTTTCAGGTTGAGAGCTATCTGAAATACAAGGGCAATAATTTTACCCGTCGGTTTGACGCCAACAGCTATCTGTATATCACCAAGGCGATGGACTATTTCGACCTGAGCGCCGCGACCGGTTCCCTGGCCGCCGTGTTTGCCAGCTCGGCCGCACTCAAATACCTGGTCGTCAGCTTTACCAGCGACTGGCTGTACCCGAGCTATCACAGCAAAGAGCTGGTCAGCGCGCTGACCGCCGCCGGGGCCGATGTCACCTATCTCGATGTGCAGAGTTCGTGGGGACACGACGCGTTCCTGCTTGAAGTCGAGACCATGACCAGCTTACTCGGCAGTTTCCTTGACCGCCTGGTCCACGATGAGGACATCGTTCTGCCCACCGGCCCCTCGTCCCATCCGCCGACCCGCCATCAAAAAGGGCGCAAGACCGGGGTGGCCGCATGAGGGTGCCGCTGCTCCGCGCGTTCTGCCCCCGGGCCGCCCCGTGAACCCTGTCAGCCTGCGTTCCGACCTGCTGGTGATTGCCGAGATGGTCCCCCCCCAGGTCCGTATTCTTGACCTGGGCTGTGGGGATGGTGCCCTGTTGGAATATCTCGTCCGCGAGAAACAGGTGACCGGACGGGGCATTGAGCTGGGCGAGGCCGGAGTTCTGACCTGCGTCCGGCGCGGTTTGAGCGTGCGCCAGGGGAACCTCGAAGAGGGGCTGGCCGATTATCCGGCGGCCAGTTTCGACTATGTAATCCTGAGCCAGACGCTGCCGTTTCTGGACGATCCGGCCATGATCGTCGAGGAGATGCTGCGGGTCGGCAAACAGGCGATTGTCAGTTTTCCCAACTGGGGCTATTGGCGGTGCCGGTTTGAGCTGCTGCTGACCGGGCGTATCCCGCACGCCTCCGACCTGCCCGAACGCTGGCACGAGACGCCCCGTTGGCAGGCCTTTACGGTGGCCGATTTTGGCGACTTCTGTTGCCGGCTGGGGGTGCGTATTACGCAGGAGCGCTATCTGGCCCACACGCGCCGCCTGAAAAATGTCCGCTATAAGAATCTGCGGGCGACGACTGCGGTGTTCAGCCTGGAAAAATGCTGAGCCAAAAAAACGGGGCCTCCCCTCAGGGAGACCCCGTTTGATGCGAGGCAGAGGACTGCCTTACGACAGCGCCTTGTCAAGCGTTTCGACCGACGGGGCAAAATAGAACGAGCCCGACGCCGGGTTGCTGTACGATGTCAGCCGGTCACGCACCTGACCGTCCATCCCATACATGGCCCGCATGCGCTCGCGCAGCGGCGCCTGAGCCTTGCAGAAGGCCATGAAATACAGGCCGACCGTCCCATCGTGGAAGGCGTAGGGCGTCGACCGGCGGGAGATCTCGTCGCGCTTGGGCGTGCTCTCATCGCCCGTTTTGCCCTCACGTAGCTCGTGGTGCGCCAGGTGCGAGTGGGGGGGCAAGGGAGACAGCTTGGCGGATTCATCGCCCTTGGTCCGACCAAAGACTTTTTCCTGTTCATCGACCGGCAGCAGATTAAACGCCTCCAGGTCATGAATCCAGCGCTGGGCGATGATAAAGCTGCCACCCGCGCCGGGTTCGCCGTCCGGCACGATGGCCACCTCGACATCGCGCTCGGGGTCGGGGTTGCCGGTCCCGTCTTTGAAGCCGGTCATGTCAAAGGAGTTGCCATAGATGAAGGTCATGGTCTCGCGGGCGACGCGCATGTCTTCCCTGAGCGCCTCGCGGGCGTCATACTGTGTCTTCCAGACCTTGTCTTTGTCGTCGTGGTTCAGCCAGAACAGCAGCTCTTCCTGGGTCCCCTTGGCCTCTTTGCCGCTGCCATCAACAGACCGGAAGGTTTCGTAGGGCTGAAAATCGTTGGGCACATCATCCGTCAGGTCTGGTAGCAGGCCGGGACCAACACCGATGGTCAGGTTGATGCCCTGATCATCGCAGTCTTTGCGCAGTTGCGAGACAGCAGCCTTGATCCGACTCATATCTGCGCCGTCCAGACGACTTAGATGAACGTACCACTGGTGCTTCCCCATATCCCTGTTCAGCACGGCAGGTTGAGGTGTTGCCATGTAATCCTCCTCTCTGGAATTTACTATTCCCCGTCTTATCCAGCACAGCTGAGACTGTCAAGATTAGTCGCCTCTCCCAGCCTGGCCGCCGGTGTCCTTTTGGCTGCGGCTGGGATAGATTGGGCGCGTGGATCAGCGTGACACAGCAGCCTGCGGCATCCGGGCCGGTCTCGGCGCGATGGGACGACGGAGTCTGATCGGCCTGCTGCGCGGCTATCAGCGCCTGGTGTCACCACTCCTGCTGGCCGTATTCGGTCCGCAGGCCGGCTGCCGTTTTTCGCCCAGCTGTTCCCAGTACGCTATCGAGTGCTTTCAGCTCCACCCCTTTTTCTACGCCCTGGGCCTGACCCTCAAACGGCTCGGCCGCTGTCACCCCTGGTGTGCCGGTGGCTGCGATCCGGTTCCCCGACCGCGCTCCGGCTAATCGCAGGAAGGCTTCATGCGTATTATCTCGTGCAATCTCAACGGTATCCGTTCGGCCGCCCGCAAAGGATTTTTTGTGTGGCTGGCAGACCAACAGCCCGATCTGGTGTGTGTCCAGGAGCTGAAAGCCCAGGAGGCCGATCTGTCCCCCGCCCTGCGTCAGCCCCCGGGGCTGAGCGGCTATTTCCATCCGGCCGAAAAGCGCGGCTATTCCGGGGTTGGGGTGTATGCCCGGCGTCCGCCAGATGCCCTGCGCTGCGGCTGGGGCCACGCCGATATTGATGCCGAGGGACGCTACCTGCGGGCCGATTTTGGCAGGCTGAGCCTGGTTTCGCTGTACCTGCCGTCGGGGTCGAGTTCAGAGCAGCGCCAGGCGGCCAAGTACGCGTTTATGGAACGCCTCTCGCCCGAGCTGCGCGCGCTGCGGGCCAGCCGCAGACACGTGGTGGTGTGCGGAGATTGGAACATCGCCCATACCCAGAAGGATCTGAAAAACTGGCGCTCGAATCAGAAGAATTCAGGTTTTCTGCCCCAGGAGCGGGAGTGGCTGACGCGCGTCTTTGATGAGATTGGTTTTGTGGATGTGTTCCGCCGCCTGAATCACGAACCCGAGCAGTACACCTGGTGGTCAAACCGGGGACAGGCCTGGGCCAAGAACGTTGGCTGGCGGCTGGACTACCAGATCGCCACCCCTGGCCTGGCGGCCAAGGCCCGCCAGACGTGGATTTATAAAGACCGGCGCTTTTCCGATCATGCGCCGCTGACTATTGATTACGACTATGAGCTTGCCCCGGCTCGCAAAAAGAAGACTGGCCGTGCGGCCTAGTCCGGGTCTGTGCGGTCCGCATCGAGCAAGTCCTGCAAACCCGAAGCGAACAACCCGGCGACGCTATGGGCGATCAACTCGGGCAGTTCGTGCGGCCGACAGCCGGAAGCCGCAGGATGGCCACCGCCGCCGAACATCTGGGCCAGCTTGGACAGGTCGACCTGGCAGTCCGGGGAGCGGCGTAAACTGATCCCCCCGTTTTTGCGGTCATAGAAGACGAAGACGGTGTTGGTCACCTGTTTGCCCCAGCTGTCCCCGATTTCGCTCGGATAGCCGTCACACACCGCGCAGACCAGGCTGCTGCCGTCCGGTCCCGCCCGCCGGACTCTGCTGCGTTGGGCCAGGCCGAAACTGTCTTTGATCTCGCGGGTCGATTGCTCGTAGGCCGTCCGCATGGCCGGGCTGTAGGTGATATCGGCGTCAATATCAAGCAGGGCGTGGTAGGCGTCGAGATTGTCGTCGTCGGTGCCGGCCAGGGTGCTGACGGTCAAGGCCAACTCGCGTGACCCGGGGATGGCGTGGATCCAGCGGTCGTTGTCATCGGCCTGGGCCACAACCGGCGCAAAGGCCCGAAACGTCTCGTTGGCTTGGCCGCTGGCGTCCAGCTGCCGCTCCAGATATTCGTACACCAGGCGGGCGCCCGACACGGCCTCGTTCAGCTCATAGTCGGTGAAAGGAGCATGAATTGCCCCGCTGGCATGCCGGGCGATAGCCGTCCGGTGGTGGTCGAACCAGTACAGCTTGACGCCCCTGTCGGCGAGTTGCCGCAGGTGCGCGTTGGTCGCTTCCTCAGTCCACGAAATGTCGGTGATCCACACCTCGCTGCCCGCAGAGGTGTGCTCCGGGCTGATCGAGCACAGCACCTGATCAATGCGGCTGTTCGAGGCGAAACGGGGAATCAGCCGAGCCCCGGCCCGGTAGCGGGCAACCGCCACCGCTGCGGCCACACCGTCCAGACAGCCCGGACCGTGACTGACGATATAGACACACGGGGCGTCGGACTCGGGGCTGTTTGCGCGTTGCATGGGGGAGGCTGTATGGGTGCTTTGGCCTGGGCTACGGCCCGGGCCGGGTCTATCACGAGCTGACACGGCTCAGCGGGTCCGGACGGCGTAATCGCACGATTTGCTCTCACACGCCCAGTAGAAGCCCTTCTTCGAACCAAAACCCGCGTACTGGACAACCCGAGTGCTTTCTTCACACACCGGACAGGGGCGTTTGTGCTGCGAATCTTTGTCTTTTCTGGCGCCTCTTCCTCTTTCGGCCATGGGTTTCCTCCTGAGGTTCGGGTGCAAACCACCCCAGCATACGCATCTCGGCCTTGTCTGCCAAGCCCGTCCGCATCGCTTGCCGACGGGTGGCGGGGTGCTTGTCACACCGCGACCGGGTGTGACACAACAGGCGCATGCTGGTTGATGGCCACGACCTTGTCCAGGCGCTGTTTCGGTGGCTGCATATCCTGGCCGGCGTGACGTGGATCGGTCTGCTGTATTTCCTGACCTTCATCCATGTCCGGCTTGGCTCGGCGCTCCGCGGCCAGCTCATCTCTCATATCACGCTTCCCACCCTGGTATGGTTTCGCTGGGGAGCGATGCTGACCTTTCTGTCGGGCTACGTGTTGCTGGTGTGGAAGTATTTTGTGCTCGGCAGCGGCCTGAGCGGTGTGGGCGGTTTGCTGGGCTCAAGTGCTGGGCTGTGGATCAGCTGCGGGGCGGTTCTGGGTACGATCATGTGGTGGAACGTGTGGTTCGTGATCTGGCCGATCTACCAGGCTGTCCTCAGTCGGACGGGGGAAGGTGCTGAGACGGAACGGCCGCCACGCGCCAGGACTGCCCTCCTGGCCGCGCGCATCAACACCGTGCTGTCGGTGCCGCTCGTGTTTACCATGCTGGCCGGGTCGGGCCACGCGCCGTCCATTCCGTTTCAGCCCGCTTGGCTCGTCCTGGTGCTCGGCCTCGGCTGTGGGCTGGCCGGTCTGCTCATTGTTCTGGCCGGTCGGCAGGCTGCCACGCCCTGACCGACAACCCGGCCTACAGGTTTTTGTCCGGTTGGCTGAGGAATTTGGCGATCCCCTGGTACATGCCTTCGGCCAGGTCGTTCTGGTAGGCGGGGGACAGCAGCAGGCGGCGTTCTTTTGAGTTGGTCAGAAACCCTGCCTCGACCAGCACACAGGGCATATCCGCCCCGACCAAGACGTAAAACGGCCCCTTTTTGACGCCGAGATTCCGGACCTGCGGGTTGCGCTTTTTGGCCTGGGCGACCATGGCCGTTTGGAGATGCCGGGCCAGGTCGATCGAGGGGTCTGCTTTGCCGTTTTGCAGCAGCGCGCTGACCAGGTTCGAGACGTAGGTCTTGGCCGGAACCGGGTTGGCCAGGTGGAGCAGGCCGTTCTCAAAGGCGGCCAGCCGTCTGGCCGCCCGGTCGTTGGTGTTGTTGAGGTAGTAGGTCTCAATCCCCTGGGCCTTGGAACTGTGGCTGGCATTGGCGTGCACCGAGACGAATAAGCTGGCCCCGGCCGCATTCGCCCGGGCGGTTCGCTCCTCCAGGGGAATGAAGGTGTCGTTCGTCCGTGTAAACAGGACCTCAACCGGCAGACGGGCTTCGAGTTTGCGAGCCAGGTGTTTGCTCAGCGACAGCACCACATCTTTTTCCTTGACGTGGTTGCGTCCCAGGGCCCCCGGATCCTTGCCGCCGTGGCCCGGATCAATCATGATCTTCTTCCGCTCGACCTGCCGGTCTGCCGGCGGGGCCGGTTGAGGCTGACGCCCGCGTATATCAATAACCAGGCGGTAGGGCGCATACAGGGCAAAGGCGCGGTGTTCGTCGTGCCGCTCGACATCCAGGACAACCCGGACCGTGCTCGGATCGAATTGCCCGGTGCGCACCTGCTTGAGCAGGCCCTGATGGATCGGGATGGTCCGCGGGGTACGTGGGCCAAGTCCGGCGGAGGAGAAGTCGATGACAATACGCGGTGGTCGTTGACTGGCCGGGTCGGCCGGCAGGGTGAACAGGCGATGGCGGGTTTCTCCAGACAGGGTGATGACCACCCGGGTGTATTCCCGGGCTGAGGTATGGTGGACCCGCTCAAGGACGCGCAGACCGGCCGCATCGGCCCTGCCCAGCAACAGGCCCAGGCTGACCACCAGCGTCACCAAACGTAAACCGCTCAGACCTCGCATACGATCCCGCGACCGGGGGCGGGAAGATGTGGGGTATGACCATCCCCATCCGAGAGGCATTCCCGCTTCCATCCGCTTCCTCATCTCCGCTTGCCTCAAGACACCCCACTCTACCAGACGACCGGACGGCCATGCAACTCGGGAGAGGCGTCGCGGATTCTCCGGTCCCGTCAGCAGAGACCGCTCAGCGGGATAGCCTCGTCGATCAGCATGACCGGGATATCAGCCCGGATAGGATAGCAGCACCGCCGGTCTTCACGGACGAGCGCGGCTTCCAGCGGAGTCGTGATGGGTGTGCCGCCCCGGTTGGCCAGTCTCCCTTGACCGATACGCCGGTTGAGCCGGTCGAGGAGCGTTGTCTCGGCCAGGTGGACAGGTTGACGGGTTTCGGGGCACACCAGGATGTCGAGTAATGCCTGACGCACGGACGCTCCTCGGTCGCATGTCCAGCTAAAGTCGGCTGCTCCAGGTATGCCATGTGTGGCCAAGGCGTTCAATCAAGATCGCCTCGGCCGTGTCTTGCCTCGCCCCCGACGGCTGGATACAAGAGGGGACGGAAAGGATGCGATATGAGCGGACACCCTCTCTTCGACCTGTCGGGCAAACGGGGCTATGTCACCGGAGCGGGCTCGGGGCTCGGCCGAGCTATTGCGCGCGGTCTGGCCGAAGCCGGGGCGTCGGTCGTGGTCAGCGATATCAACCCGGACGCCGCCCACCAGGCTGTGGACGAGATTCGCAGCGCCAGCGGCCGGCAGGCCTATCCGCTCCAGACCGATGTCGCCCAGGCGGCTGCGGTCGAGGAGCTGGTCAACTTTACTGTCGAGCAGCTCGGTGGACTCGATTTTGCGTTCAATAATGCCGGCATTCTCAAGATCGTGAAGCCCGAAGACCTCAGTCTGGAGGACTGGCAGGCCGAGCTGGATGTCGATATGACCGGGGTCTTCCTGTGTGCCCAGGCGGCCGGCCGGCACATGATCGCCCACGGTGGGGGGAAGATCATCAACACCGCCTCCATCTCGGGCTTGGTCGTCAACTCGGGCCTGACCTACTCGGTTGCCAAGGCCGGGGTGATTCAACTCACCCGTGTGCTGGCCATGCGCTGGGCCAGACATCGGGTGTATGTCAACTGTTTCAGCCCCGGCTATATTCGGACGGGCATGACCGCCCCGCATCTGACCCGACCCGAGGTCGAGCAGGAGATGATTCGCCAAACTCCGCTACGCCGGGTGGGTGAACCGCAGGATTTGCTCGGGACGGCTATTTTTCTTGCCGCGCCGGCCTCGGATTTTGTGACTGGCCAGAATATCATTGTCGACGGCGGGGTCACGCTCGCCTAGACGGCCGACGGGCTCAGGGGGGTGGAGTATGGCCAGAAAACGTCACGGGATCAGGCTGTCTTCGGCCTTGCCGAACCGCAAGCCGGTCGAAACCCGGCCGCGTTCCGTCCCGCAGGTCGGCCGCAACGATCCGTGCCCGTGCGGGAGCGGCAAGAAATACAAAGCCTGCCACGCAGCCACGGGTGAGCGCTACCTGGTCAAAATCGCCAGGGAACGGGACAGGGAGCGGCTCCAGCAGGAACGGGAGCGCCTCAAGGCGGCCGGCGTTCCGTGGTACCGACGCCTCTTTGCGAAACTCGGCGCTCCGTCTTAGCAGAACCGTAGTGTCACAACAGCGTATGTTTCTGTCTGTTCACCCTAACGCTGCCGAGCAGGCAGCCTCTACATCGAGGCGCAGCAGTGTGCGGGGCCTGCTCCGGGCTCTGTTGCCAAGGAGGTGACGTGTGGCCATAGCCCATGATCGTGAACATACCGACGTGACCCGCACCACGAGCCGGCCGGTGATCGACGGCACCCATGGTATCGTGTCCAGCGGCCATGCCCTCACCTCTATGGCCGCCATGCGCATGTTGCTGAGCGGCGGCAATGCCTTCGATGCCGCTGCGGCCGCCGGCCTGGCTGCGGCCGTGATCGAGCCGACGGCGTCCTATTCCCTGGCCGCCGAAGGGGTCGGCATGCTCTACCACGCCGCCAGCGGCGAGCTGCGCGCCCTGAGCGGACAAGGCGTGGCTCCACACGCCGCCACCGTAGACGCCTTTCGCGCCCGCGGTCTGGACAAGATTCCAACCGGCCCGGGCGCCCGGGCCCACCTGTCTTTCACCGTCCCAGGGGTGGTCGATGCCTACCTGCTCCTCTTGGAGCACTACGGCACCAAAACGCTCGGGGAGGTTCTGACGCCGGCCATCGACTATGCCGAGCGCGGTTTTCCCATGTATGAATACATGCACCGCCTGCTCCAGGACCCGGAGACCCTGGCGCAATTCGAACTCTACCCGCCTGGCGGCACGGCGGTGTTCTATCCCGGCGGGCAGGTTCCGGCTGTGGGCAGCCTGTTCGTCCAGCCCCAACTCGGCCAGACCCTGCGTTTGCTGGTTGAAGCCGAGGGGAAAACGCCGGGCTCGCGTCGGGACGGCCTGCGGGCGGCGCGTACGGTGTTCTACGAGGGAGAAATCGCCCGGCGCGTAGTTGCCTTCTCCGAACGTGTCGGCGGGTTCTTGCAGCCTGGCGACCTGGCGCGCTATCGGGCGCGCTTTGAAACGCCTATCCACACCACCTTTGCCGGCTGCACCATCCATACCCAATCGACCTGGACCCAGGCCGCCGTTCTGCTGCAAGCGCTCAACATGCTGGAACACATCGACCTCGCCGCCCTGGGGCATAATTCCCCAGCCTACGTGCATACTCTCACCGAGGTGCTCAAGCTCGCCTTTGCCGACCGCGAACGCTACTACGGCGATCCCCTGTTCGCCGCCGTGCCGCTCGAAGGTCTGCTCGACAAGGACTACGCCGCACAACGCGTGACAGGCGTTGGTGCGCAGGCCTGTCCGGAACTGCCCGCGTGTGGGGCGCTACCCGGAGCGTCGAGCCCAGCGTCCCGTGCGCCGCAGGTGGCGACGGCCGGCAGTCCGCCCGCCTCGGACGAAGGCACGACCCATCTGGCGGTGATTGACCGCGACGGCAATATCGTGTGTCTCACTCCTAGCGGCGGCGTGTTTCGCAAATCGGCTTTCGTACCGGAGCTCGGCTGTACGCTAAGCACCCGCAGTGAGATGTTTTTCCTCGACGCCACACACGCCAACGGGCTGCAACCCGGCAAGCGACCCCGCACGACCCTGGTGAACTATCTGGTCTGTCGCGACGGCCAGCCGATCATGACCTTCGGCTGCCCGGGCGGCGACGACCAGACCCAGGCCAATCTACAGCTGATGCTCAACGTCCTGGTCTTTGGCATGAATCCCCAACAGGCGGTGGAAGCCCCCCGCTTTTCGACCCAGAGTATGCCCAACTCGTTTTACCCGCGTGTCTACTACCCGGGTGTCCTCAACCTCGAAGCGGGTTTTTCAGACGCGGTGGCCGAAGCTCTGGCTGCCCGGGGGCACACCATCAACCGCGTTGGCGCGTGCGGCATCGGGGCGGTGGTCACACAGCGTGATCCGCATAGCGGTGTCTTGGCGGCCGGCGCCGATCCGCGTCGCCCAGGCTACGCCGTAGCCTGGTAGGCGCGCCGCACAAGGACATGTGCTCCGGCTCAGCCGCTGTCTGAGGCCGCAGCCCGACGGCTGCGCGAGCGTGTTCCGCGCTTGCCGGTCTTGCTCGGCGACGGCGGGGCCGGCTCGGGACCGACGGCTTCGACGGTGTACTCTTCGAGATGCATACTGGGCGTCGCCCGCAAAAAGAAGCGCTTGCCCAGGCGCCGTTCCAGGTCCTCAAGGTGGGCACTCTCTTCGTCGTACAAAAAGGTGACGACCTCGGGATGGGCTCTAATCATCAGCGTCGAGGCGTGCGGATGTGAGGCTGCGGCCTTGGGCAGATGGCGAAAGATCGTATAAGCCAGGGTTGGCACCGAGCGCAGGACGCCGTTGCCGTTACAGTACGGACACGGGTCACACAGCTGCTGCTTGAGGCTCTCACGGGTGCGCTTGCGCGTCATCTGGACCAGCCCCAGCTCGCTGATCTTGCGCATATTGCTGCGCGTCTTGTCTTTTTTCAGCGCCGCCCGCATGGTTTCGGTCAGCTTGTTGCGGTTGGCTGCCCGCTCCATGTCGATGAAATCCACGATGATCAGCCCGCCCAGATTGCGCAGGCGGAGCTGTTCCACAATAACCTGGCTGGCCTCCAGGTTGGTGCGCAGCATGGTCTCTTCCTGGTCACGCTTGCCCACAAAGCGACCGGTGTTGACATCAATGGCGGTCAACGCCTCGGTCTGATCGAGCACGATGTGACCGCCCGATTTGAGTTCCACCCGACGCTCCAGGGCTTTGGCGACCTGGGGCTCTACCTTGTAGTGATCGAAGATCGGCTCCGGCCGGTCATAGTGCTGGATGCGGCTCCGCGAGCGGGGCAGGAAGGTGGCCGCAAACTCTTTGAGCCGTTCATAGTCGTCGGGATTGTCGACCACCACCTGATCCACCTCGGCGGTCAGCAGATCTCGAATAATGCGCAGCGTGACGTCCATGTCCTCGTGCAGTAGCGCGGGGGCGGAGTTGGTCTCGCGTTTTTTGCTGAGACCACTCCACAGCCTGAGCAAAAACCGCATGTCGCCCTGGATCTCTTTCTTGGTCAGGCCCTCACACGCGGTGCGGACGATGAAGCCGCCCTCGGCCTTCATGTCGGCCACGATTTCGCGCAAACGCTTGCGCTCTTTGGGGTCGGCAATGCGGCGCGAGACGCCGATGTGACCGGCCGTCGGGGTATACACCAGATGGCGTCCGGGCAGAGAGATGTGAGAGGTCAGCCGCGGCCCCTTGGTGCCGATCGACTCTTTGGCGACCTGGACCAGGATTTCCTGATTTTTTTTGATCTTCTCTTCCAGCGGCAGCAGCGGAGCCGAGGGACGCCGGCGTCGCCCACGCCCACCCGAACCGGTCCTGGTCGAGGGGCTCCGTTTGGTCTGGGCGTCGTCCGGCTCGTCGTCCGCGTCAGTCTCGGCGAGTTCGTCCGGGTCTTCCGCTCCATACTGCCGGTAGGCGGCGCTCAGCGCGGCGGTGTCCAGGTCTCCGTCGTCCGCCCCGGCGGCGTCCTCGTCCTCATCCTCGGCGTAGCCAGCCGGCAGCGTCCCGCCAAACAGGTCCGAGGCGTGGATAAAGCCGGCCTTTTCCAGGCCGATATCGACAAAAGCGGCCTGCATGCCGGGCAGCACCCGGGTGACGCGGCCAAGATAGATATTGCCGGCGATATTGCGCTGTTGGGTGCGTTCGATGTGAATTTCGACCAGGGCGTCGTTCTCCAGGAGAGCCACCCTGGCCTCGTAGGGGGTTGAGTTAATGATGATTTTCTGCGGCACGTCTATCCATTTCGTGCAGAAGCCGGCGGCGTGAGCGAGGCTGGTGGCCGCTCCGCTTCTGTCGGGTCTACTGCCACCTCTGCGGGGGCATGAAATACGGTCTGAATTTTTGTCACCCGCAGGATTTTTGCCTCTTCCTCGGATAAGTCTGCCAGGGCGCGGAGAAATTCCTGAGGATTGAGTGTTCCCTTTGGAGTGACGGCGATCTCAAGGCTCAGCGTGTGGGGCGTGCTCAGCCCGAGCTGGCGGACGCAGTGCTTGGCGTCCAGGGTTTTGACGCCCCGGCGGTTGCGTTTCTGAAGCGGAAAGCTCGGGGCGGCGGCAAACCGGTTGAAACACCGGGTCCAGAACGCAGCGGTCCGTTTGTCGGCGGGCAGCGAGTCGAGTGTCAGCCGGTAGCGGCTGGCCTGTATGCTGGCTTCGATACTCGGCGCCTTCAGGGCGATGGCTTCGGCCCGCTGAATAGCCAGGCCAGCCGGGAGTTGGGCGTGCAGCCGCTCGGCCAGCTCGTCCGGAGCAAGCGCCTCGGTCAGGACAATATCGAAAAACTCTTCCTCGCTCTCCATCCCGAGCGGCAGGGCAGGGCCAAAGCTCATCCGTGGGTTGGGGTGGAAGCCCTGGCTGTAGGCGACGGGCAGTTTGGCCCGCCGGGCTGCCCGGGTCAGCACCGTGATGAGTTCCCGCGCACCCAGAAAGCGCGCCTCCTCGAGCCGGCTGTAGGCGACCCGGATACGCACCACGCCAGCCTTGTGGTCGCCCTGGCTGACCGCGATGGTGTTGGGATCGCCGGCCAGCCACTCCTCGGCATTACCGCTGGGAACGGGAGCGTCTGAAGCCGGCCCTGCACCCTGGGGGCTGGGGGAGGGCGCTTTGCCCTTTGCCCTTTGCCCTTCGACTTTTGCCTTTTCCCCCGTGTCCGCCCGCTTCTCCTGCATCGCCTGCCACTGCCGGGTGCCCCACAGGCTGTGCTCCGGCAACACCTGTCTGGCCCAGCCGTCAACGTCCGGCCCGCGATGTTCGGCCCCTTTTGCCCCGCTCAGATGGTAGGTCACATTGCGGACAGTCTGAAAATCGCACGCCCCGCAGTACGAGCAGCGCTCGACGCTGCAATCCGGGGTCAGCGTTCCTTCAAACGCCTTGGCCAGATCGCGTTGCAGCCATTTCTTGGTCACCCCGCTGTCGAGGTGATCCCAGGCCAGGCTTTCGTCCAGCAGACGACGGCGCAGATACCAGTCCGGGTCCACACCGTGCTGGGCAAAGGCCTGTTGCCACAGGTCGAGCCGAAACTGCTCGGTCCAGCCGTCGAACCGGCAGCCCAGCCGGTAGGCGCTGAGCAGGGGGCCGGTCAGCCGTCGGTCGCCCCGCGCAAACACGCCCTCCAGCCACGACAGCCGGGCCTCATGCCACTTGAACTGAATGCCGGCCCGCCGCAGTTCGCGGCGCAGCAGCTGCTGGCGCGCCTCGGTTTCCTCCAGACTGACCTGGCCCGCCCACTGGAACGGGGTATGCGGCTTGGGCACAAAGGTCGAGACGCTGGCGGTGACCTGACGGCGGTGTTTGCCCACGGCCGAGACCTTGCGGCTCAGCTCGACAATGCCGCGCAGGTCTTCCTCGGTTTCGCCCGGCAGACCGAGCATGAAGTAGAGTTTGACGCTCTTCCAGCCGAGGCCGAACAACACCCGGGCGGCCTCCAGCAACTCCTCCTCTTTGTACTCTTTCTGGATGACATCGCGCATCCGCTGGGTGCCGGCTTCCGGGGCCAGGGTAAAGCCGGTTTTGCGCACCCGGCGGATCTCTTCCAGGATATGCGGTGAGAGGGCGTCAACCCGGGTAGACGGCAGCGACACCGATACCTTGAGGCCAGAGAAACGGTTCATGATCTCGCGCAGCAGCGGGTTGACACAGCTGTAATCGCCGGTGCTGAGGCTGAGCAGCGAGACCTCTTCATAGCCGCTGTCTTCGACCAGGGTATCGATCTGTTGCTGCAGGGCGCGCGGGTCGCGCTCACGCAGGGGGCGGTAGATATAGCCGGCCTGACAGAAACGACAGCCGCGTACGCAGCCGCGCATGACCTCGACCGCAATCCGGTCATGAACGATATTGACGTTGGGCACAACCTGCCGGGTGAGCTGGGGGATGGAGTTGAGGTCGGTGACGACGCGCTTGTGGACGAGCGGCCGGTCGGGGAACTGGGCGGCAATGTCGCTGAGCGTACCGTCCTGGTTATACGCCGGCCGGAAAAACGCCGGCACATAGACGCCGGGGATACGGCTCAGGGCGGTCAGCAGGTCCGTCCGGTTTGTTCCGTCCCAGGCCAGATACGCTTCACAAATATCAAAGATCGCTTCCTCTCCGTCGCCCAGCAGGAACGCGTCAATGCAGGCGGCAAGCGGCTCGGGGTGAAAGGCGCACGGCCCGCCGGCAATAATCAGCGGATGGGTTTCGTCCCGATCCTCAGACAGGAGGGGGATACCGCCCAGGTCCAGCATCATCAGGATGTTGGTGTACGTCAGCTCGTACTGGAGGCTGAAGCCGACAATGTCGAAGGCCGACAGCGGGGTATAGGTCTCGAGTGAGACGAGTGGCAGCCCGCGCTGGCGCAGGGCGGCTTCCATATCCACCCACGGCGCATATACCCGTTCGGCTTGCAGGTGCGGCCGCTCGTTCAGCAGGTTGTACAGAATCTGGAGCCCGAGGTGGGACTGGGCCACCTCGTAGACTTCCGGGAAGGCCAAGGCAAAACGCAGCCGGACCTGGGCCGGGTCTTTGACGACCGTCCCCCGTTCTCCGCCGGTATAGCGGGCGGGCTGGCTGACCAGGGGCAGGAGAGTCGCATACGCATCTCGGAGATGGCTGGATGTCTTCACGGTGTCGCCTTTACAGACGCCAACTATACACAAGGAAGCCGCCCGACGCCAGTGTGAAGGCCAGCGGCGCCCGGCAGCCGTCTGCCCGGCATGAATTTTTCGTGTCTGTTGCCCGGTCGGCCCGGCCCCAAAATCTTGACAGCCCACCGGGGGCCGGTTACGGTGGCGGGAAAAATTCTTATCCGTCAGTGACTTACAAGCCGTGAAAAGACGGCTCGTTCGGGAAAGACATGGCAGCCATGAGTGTACTCAATACCAAGGTGCTGGTGCTCAACCGATCCTACTTTCCTGTCCACGTCACCTCGCTGCGGCGCGCGTTTTCCCTGCTCTACCAGGGGGTGGCCAAAGCCGTTGACGATCAGTACCAGACCTTCGATTTCAACAGCTGGAGCGCCTTGTCGGCATCCTTGAACGACGAAACCATCGGTCTGGTCGGCCAGGCCATCAAGGTCCCGCGTGTCATCCTGCTGGTTGCCTACGACCGGGTGCCGAAGCGGCGGGTGCGTTTCTCGCGCTTCAACGTCTTTGCCCGCGACAAGAACACCTGTCAGTACTGCGGCCGGCGCCTGCCACGCTCTGAGCTGAACCTCGATCATGTCGTTCCGCGCTCCAAGGGCGGTACCTCGGGCTGGGACAACGTGGTGTGCTCGTGTTTTGCCTGCAACCGCAAGAAGGGCGGTCTGCTGCTCGAAGAGACCCGCATGCGGCTGATCAAGAGGCCGGTTCAGCCGGAATGGACGCCGTTCATGATCGAGACCTTCAGCTTCAAGCGCTACCGGGAGTGGCTGCCGTATCTGAGCGAGGTCGATGCGGCGTACTGGAACACCGAACTGGAGCGCTAGAGCCTTCTGCTTTTAGGTTGATGCATAGCCGGCACGGGTGAAGTAATGGGCCCATTCCTCAGGCCCCAACCGTGACACACCTATCCGCCGGCGTGAAGATCGTCGCCGACTCAATCTATTCACAGAATGCTCTAGCGGGGCGACCACGCCAAGTTGAGCTGTCGGAATCGAGGGGCGACCTCATTCAGGACAAGTCCAGCACGTCCAGGCGCAGCACAAAGCCCGGCAATACCGGGTCGCCTTCGAGCGTGGGCGGATCGTCGCGCCGTTCGACCGGTCGCCCGGGCCGATAGATATACGCCCGTTTTTGTGACGGATCGAGCAGCCAGGCCAGGCGCGCGCCATTGTCGATATACTCCCGCATCTTGTCCTGCAAGGCTGGCAGCTGATCGCTCGGCGAGCGCAGTTCCAGCACAAAATCCGGGCACAGGGGAGCAAACCCTCGTCTCTGTTCCGGGCTGAGGGCGTGCCAGCTGTCTCGCCTGATCCAGGCGGCGTCCGGTGAGCGGATGGCCCCGTTCGGCAGGCGAAAGCCGGTCGAAGAGTCAAAAGACAGTCCGCTTCCATCTTTCTTGGCCCAGGACGTCAGCGTGTAGGCAATTTCATTGTTCTGACGGCCGGTTTCTGAGCTCGTTGGCGCCATGATGACCAGCTCCTTGCTGGCGGTCAGCTCAAAGCGCAACTCCCGGTTCTCCCGGCACAGCTCGACGAACTGCTGCTCGGTCAACCGAGCTGCCTCGACCTTGAGCCGAAACGGAACGCTCAAGACCGTCTGTGTTGTTGCCTGTGACATCGCTGAGCCCCGCTTTTGCGCTGTGACACCGTCTCCGCCGAGCCTAGAGCCTGGCTGTTGGCTTTGCAAGGCGGCGGCGGTCTTGGGATCGGTCTTGGGATCGGTCTTGGGATCGGTCTTGGGATCGGTCTTGGGATCGGTCTTGGGCGTGATCGCTGTTGCGAGCCGACCCTGAACGGTGCTTGACGCGGTCTGGTTTGGATGGGATGGTCAGGGCCACGGGCTGACCGACACCAGCCAGGAGGAAGCATGCCATGAGTGAAGCAGAGCGGAACACAGACCAGGCTTTTCTGTACCACCTCGGCGAACAGCTGATCGCGCGGCGTAAGATCGTCTTGGGCGTTGTCGCCGTAGCGACGCTGATCTTTGCCGCCTTTGCCTTCCAACTCGATCTGATCACCCGTTTTGACGAACAGCTGCCGCAGGATCACGAGTTCATCCAGACCCATAACGCCTATGCCGAAGAGGTCGGCGGGGCGAATACGCTCCAGATCATGCTGGAGGTCAAGGAAGGGACCATCTTTACCCGTGAGACGCTGAGCAAGGTCTTTGAGATGACCAAGCGGCTCGATACGATCTACGGCGTCAACCACGACCTGATTAATTCCCTGGCCCACCGGACCAACCGGCGCATCCAGCTCAAGGGCGGCGGCCTGACCGAGATCGAGCCGATCATGGAACGCGCCCCGCAGAACGAGAACGATGTGCGCCGGGTGCGGGAGATCGTCTACACCACTCCGAACCTGTACGGCGTGCTGGTGTCGCTCGACGAAAAAGCCACCCTGCTGCAAGCCACGTTCATTGAGGGCCGGATCGATCATCGGCGCCTGTTTGACGAGGTCATGGGCGCGGTGGTCGAGCCGTTCAGCGACGACAACACGACCATCCACGTTGCCGGCCACCCGGCGCTGTACGGCTGGGTGTACTACTACGCCACCCAGGTGTACTGGATCTTTCTGGCCACCACCCTCCTGATGTGGATCTGTCTGTATCTGTATTTCCACGACATCCGGGGCGCCCTGCGACCGACCATCACCGGGGTCGTGTCGGCCATCTGGGGGCTGGGCTTCATCAAAATGATCGGCTTCAGCCTCGATCCGCTGACGCTGGTCATCCCGTTTTTCATTACCGCCCGGGCGGTCAGCCATTCGGTGCAGATGCACGAGCGCTATTACGAGGAATATCAGAAGGCCGAGTGGCAGAAGGAACCGGCGATTGTGGCCGCCTTTGCCGAGCTGTTCGTGCCGACCCTGTCGGGCATTCTGACCGATGCCTTGGGGGTGCTGGTCATCCTGTTCGTCCCCATCGTGCTGCTCCAGAAGCTGGCCATCAGCGCGGCGGTGTGGATCCTGGCCATTACGATCAGCGAGTTGTTGCTCAATCCGATCGTCTACCACTACCTGCGCGAACCCGACGTGCGAATCGTCCTCAAGCGCGAGGAGGGGGTGTTCAAGCGCATCCTGAGCAGCCTGGCCTCGGGTCTACTGACGCCGCTGGGCAAGACCCTGACCCTGGCCACCTGGCTGGGGCTGATGGTCGGCAGCGTCTATTTCTGGCAAAACCTGATCATCGGCGATCCCAGCGCGATCTCGCCCCTGCTGTACCGCGACTCTCCGTACAACACCGCCCATGCCCGCATTCAGGAAACCTTCGGCGGGGTGGAAAATCTGATGGTCATGGCCGAACGCACCCTGCCCCAGGACACGGGTGCGTCCGAGGAAGGCTTGAGTGCGCGGGAAATCCTGGAGCGGCGCGACTCCCAGCCGTCGCTGATAAACCCCGAGGTGCTACCCTGGATCGAGAGCTTCCAGCGCCACCTCGAACGCGACCCGGCGGTCGGTGCGAGTTTTTCGTTTGTCGATATCCTCGGCGCAACAAACGGCACCGGCGATCCAAAGTGGAACGTCCTGCCCCGGTCCCGCCCCCAGGTGCTGATGGCGATCTCGGGCTATTTCTTTGGCGTCTCGCACAGCGAGAGCGCGCGGGTCATCGACTATCAGTTCCGTCACGCACCCATCCATTTTTATCTGAGCGACCACAAGGGCGATACCGTGCGTCGGATCATCCAGCGGGCGCGCGAGTATATTGCCGCCAACCCCTTGGAGACCGCCCGCTTCCGTCTGGCCGGCGGACCGATCGGGGTGCTGGCTGCGGCCAACGAGGAGCTGCTCAAAAACGACATCCTGGTCAACATCCTCGGCTTTGGCACGATCTTCCTCATTCTGGTGGTGACCTACCGGTCGCTGCTGGCCGGCGTGTACATGATTCTGCCGCTGCTGGTCGCCAACGCGATCATCAACGCCTATATGGGGGCGCGGGATATCGGCATCAACATCCATACCCTGCCGGTCGTCACGGTCGGGGTCGGGTTCGGTATTGACTATGCCTTGTACATCGTCAGCCGGATTATCGAGGAACAAAAGCCCGGAGAGGGGCTGGACGCGGCCGTCCTGCGGACGCTGGTGACCTCGGGTAAGGCGGTCACCTTCACCGCCCTGACCATGGTGCTCGGGACCCTGTTCTGGACCATGTCGAGCCTGCGTTTCAGCGGTGAGATGGGGCTGCTGCTGGCGCTGTGGATGGGGGTGAGTTTTCTGGCCACGATGACCCTGCTGCCGGTGCTGATCGCGCTGTTCAAGCCGGGCTTTGTCACCAAGCGGGCAGCCCAGGCCGCCGCCTGAGGCTCCAGGCGGGCGACGCTCGGGGCAGATTCGTACTCCGCTGCGCGGGCGTCTCGGCGGCAGGGGAAGCGCGTGGTATTCGGACGCAAGACCGTTCACTCGGACCGCCTTGAGGCGGCTCTCGAGACACATATCCAGAACGAACTGGAGGAGGAGGGACCGGTCTTTCTGGCCGTGGTAGCCGGCCTGCGCGAGTTGGATAGGGTCGCCCGCCGGCTGGGATTTTTCTCGCCCACCGAGTCCTACACCCGTCAGGTGCCGTGGTGGCCCATCATCGCAGTCCTGGGGACGTACTCGGCCGGCAAATCGACCTTCCTCAACGACTATCTCGACTACCCCTTACAGCTGACCGGCAACCAGGCTGTTGATGACAAGTTCACGGTCGTGTGTTACGGCCAGGACGCCCAGGTGCGGGCGCTGCCGGCCCTGGCGCTGGACGCCGACCCACGCTTCCCGTTTTACAAAATCAGCCATGATCTCGAGGCCTCGGCGCCGGGTGAGGGCGGCCGCATGGACGCCTATCTCCAGCTCAAGACCTGTCCCAGTGAAGTGGTCCGGGGCCGGATTTTCATTGACAGCCCCGGCTTTGACGCGGACGAGCAACGCACCGCAGTGCTGCGTCTGACCGACCACATCGTCGCCCTGTCCGACCTGGTGCTGGTTTTTTTTGACGCCCGTCACCCGGAGGCGGGCTCAATGCGGGATACGCTTGAGCATCTGGTCGAAAAGACGATCCGGCGTACGGATTCCAGCAAATTTCTGTATGTGCTGAACCATCTGGATGCGACCGCCCAGGACGATAATGCCGAACAGGTGGTGGCCGCCTGGCAGCGCGGCCTGGCCCAAAAGGGCCTGACCGCCGGGCGTTTTTATCACATCTACAGCCGTTCGGCGGCGGCCCCGATTGCCGACCCCCAGGTCCGCGCCCGGTACGAGGCGCTGCGGGAGCACGACTACGGCGAACTCCAGGCCCGTATCCAGCAGGTGCGGACCGCCCAGGCCTACCGTGTGGTGGGGACCCTGGAGCGCTCGGCGAACGAGCTGGAGCGGCAGCTGATTCCTCAATTGCGGGCCATGCTGCGCGACTGGCGGACAGGGGTCGTGTGGCGGGACGGGCTGCTGCTTGGAGGGGGGCTGGTCCTGCTCGGGCTGCTGGTCTGGTTCGGCCTCGGCGAGCTGCTCCTCGGGCTGGGGGGCTGGGGCCTGGGTGTGGCGGCTGTCGTGGCCGGCTATGGGCACTGGCAGGTTCGCCGCCGGGTGCGCGAGCGGATCGTCGCTGGCCTGCGTCGAAACCAGCCCGACCGGCAGGTGGACAATCTGGTCGGAGCCTTTCAGCACAGCACGCGCTGGTATCGGAGTATTTTTCAGACCGAACCGGCAGCCTGGAACGCCCAGACCCGGGCAATCGTCGATAGGGTCCGGGCCGAGGCCGACCACTGCGTCCAACAGCTCAACGATATCTACACCAATCCGTCCGGGACGGCCGACCGTCACACCGTGCCGTCCGCCGCGCCGCCGGAGCAGTCCGGGACATAGGCTGGCGCGGCTCAGTCCGGCCGTCCCGATCTGCGTTTGTCCCGATGCCGGCCGCGTTCAAACACGGCCTGACAGCCTGGAGCCAAGGCAGCCCAATTGTCGCTGAGGCATTGCAGCGCGGCCTGTCCCGGCTCGGCCTCGGGGCACAGCTCGGCAAGATTGGCCCGACACGCGCCAAACCGGCCCCCGCGTCGGTGACCGGGGCGCTTTTCCTGGCGTAGTGCGGTCAGGGCTTGGCGTTGTTCCGGGGTGAGCAGCGCCCGAATCTGTAGCATCGCCCGCAGGCGGTTTTTGCGGACCTCGGTTCTCAGCGCGCCAAGCCGTTCGGCGTGCTGCATGACTGCGGCTTCGTCCGGGCTGTCCTGTTCCAGCAGCGCGCGTAGCTCGGTCCGCGCCTGCTTCAGGGAAGCGCGGGTTTCCCGGCCCCTGGTCCGCGCCTCCTCAACCAGGCTCTGGATGGCCTGCCGGGTGGTTTCGTCGATCCCCAGCTGCTCGGCGTGTTTTTCGATAAAACGCGCAGCCGGAGGACCGGCGTGCCGCGACCGTCCCGGTTGTTCGCCGCTGGCCCCGGAAACACTCAGCCCGAGCAGCAGTACGCACACACACACAATACGATACATGTTGTCTCCTCTCTCTTCAGCCTTCCAAAAAAATGCTTGCGATCGCCGCATAGTCGTCCGGCAGCTGCCCGTCCTCTTCGGCGTCGGCCGGCTGCAAGGCCAGCAGGTACTCCCAGTCGTCCAGGAGGTCAGATGCCGAATCTTCCGCAGACACGCCGAGTGTCTGCGTTGCTGTGGCCGACACGACTGGGGCGGGGCGGACCGACGGGCCGCTCCTTTCGAGTCCAAACCATCCGCCCAGGCCGAACACCAGCGCGGCAGCGAGCGCGGCCGTTGCCAGCCCGGGAAGGACCATTGCCCGGCGTCGCTTTTCAAGCCGGGCGGCGAGCGCCGTGTCCCAGACGGCCCGCTGGCCTGGGCTGAGGGGGGACGGGGCATAGTGGTCGGCCAGGCGTTTGACGAACTCCGCGTCGGTCCGCCCAGGCGGTCGGTGTGTGGGCGCTGTACTCATCGGTCGTGCTCCGTGGTCGGCCCAGCCCCTGACGGGCTGAGGTCGGCCAGTTCGGTCCGCAAATGGCCGAGGGCGCGGTGCAGGTGACTTTTGACCGTCCCGCTGGGCTTGCCCATCAGCTCGGCACATTCACGAACGGTGAATCCCTCCAGGTGGACCAGGACAAACGCCTCGCGCTGACTGCGGCTCAGACGTCCCAGCGCCTCGGCTATGCGTCGTCTGACAAAAGGGTCGGCGCCCTCCGGGTCCGTCCCGACCGGCTGTGGGACGTGTTCGGAGCCGGACGGATTCCACACCTGCTGCCAGCGGTCGCGCACCGCACGCCAGCGACGGTAGGTTTGAGCCTGGCGGACCAGGATACGATAGAACCAGGTCTCAAGGCGAGCCTGGTGCCGAAATGTGTTCAGCTTCTGATAGGCTTTGACAAAGGCGTCCTGGGTGATGTCCTCGGCCGCCCCGGCGTCGCCACCGACCAGCCGCCAGGCCAGGCGTCTGGCGCGTTCCCGATGCGAGCTGACCAGCAGCCCGAAGCGGTGTTCCAGTTCCAGCTGCCCGGCGTCTGGCCGCTCAACCCGGGCCTCGACGGTTTCCACTCCCCCGGCTCCGTGCATACTTCTTTAGACCCCTGAGACAGGCGTTTGGGTTACACGACCGACCAGCGGCCACGGCCGGAGCGGTCCGTGTCAGGCCGGCGGGTCGGAACGGGAGGCGGGCTGGAGCTGCTGCTGGAGGGAACTCAGGGTTTTTTCGACCCGCTCCAGGCCGGACAACAGCTCGTGCTGCGGGTCACCGCGCAGATAGCCGTGCTCAACGAGGTCAATAAAGATCCGCGCCACCTCATCCGCGGCCAGCGGACCGTCGGGCTGGTACCACTGGTACAGCCAGTTGCACATGCCCAGGATGGCAAACGACAGCAGCTTGACCGGCAGGGGAGCAAACTGGCCGGACTCCACGCCCTGGCGAATCACCCCCTCGATCAGCCCATCGTAGACCCGTCGCTCGGCCCGCGAGCGCTCGGCCATCTCGGGCGGCAGATTGCCCTCTTCGCTGAAGTAGACGGTCAGAAAATTGCGGTGATCGGCCATCAGGCGGACTTGATGGCGGATGATCTGGCGCAGTTTTTCGGCCGGCGGAATATCTTGTTCGCAGATGTGGCGCAGGCCGCGTTGGAAAATGGCGATGGAGCGCTCAAAGACCCGAATCAGCAGTTCTTCTTTGCTCGGACAGTAGCGGTACAGGGTCACCCGCGAGATGTCGAGCCGCTCGGCGACCATCTCCAGGGTGGTGGCCCGGTAGCCGTGCTCGCCAAAGCAGGCGGCCGCAGCCTGGAGGATGGATTCCTCCCGCAGGGCGTGTTTGCCGCTCTTGGCGGACGCTTTTTTCACAGCCATGGCCTAGCCCTGCACCAGCTGCTCCACACACTGGCGCAGCGCCTGGTGGGCCTTGTCGCGCAGCACGGTCTGGCTGTTGTTGGCGATCGGGTGGGCAATTACGGCGAACGGATACTCCGCCATGCCCGAAACCCGGGCCATGACCTGGGCGGTTTGGACAAAGCGGTCGGTAATGATGGCGGTGGCCGCCACGCCGGCTTTTTCGGCGCTCAGGGCGTCGTGCAAACTGCACGACGAGCAGCTGCCTCAATCGCCGACGGCCGAGATGACGGCCTCACACCGCGCCATCTCGGCCACCAGCTCTGGGGGGGCGGGCCGGCTGGCGTCGGGCTTTCTGAGCCGCACCACATGGGCCACGCCATACTCGGTCCGCAACAGCTGTTCCATATGGTCGAGCAGCTCACGGACTTTGATTTTGCTGTTGTCCAACAGCCCCAGGGTACAGCCGTGCAGCGAGGTCAGACGCGGCACCCGTCCGCTGTGGTCCACGGCTTGCTCAAAGGTCGGATTCAGAACACGGATACTCATACGCCTATTCTCCTCCCGGCGGCGCGACCGGCCTGGTCACCGCCAGCGCCTTGGAGCCCAACCAGGGCGGCACGACCGCGCCAAAGCCGCCCGCCGGCCCGCCGGCGGCAACCACCAACAGGTCCTCCGGGGCGCGCAAGGCGCAAAATTCCTGGTCCGGTCCGCCGCCCCGGTTGACGATAGCGGCCTTGCCGACGCCGGCCCAGTCGCGCCGTTTGACCCGGGCGCGGCGATACACATAGTCCTGGATGTCGTGTTTCTGCCAACCGGCCGCAGCCAGCAACTCGCGCAGCTGTTTGGGAATGACCAGCCCGTAGTTGCCCGGCCAGATCGAGTAGGTCAGCATATTGTGGCGCATCTCAGCGGCAAAGGTCTCGACGATCTCCTCGGGGTCGTGAGTCCACTCGTTCATGGTCTGGTGGGGCGACTCGCAGGCCATCACGGTGACGGCTGACACACCCTCGGCCACGCCGCGCTGCTCGGCCAGCGGCAGCCACGGGCTGTCTTCCTCGTCTTCGGCGATACACAGCGAATACTTGCCCGGATGGCCCAGGGTCGAGCGGTCCAACTGGCCGGGTACGCAGCCCAGCACATTGATCAGCACCAGGCGCACCGCCCGGCCAATCGTCGCGTTGGCCCGGTTGCCGGTGCTCAGCACATTATGGGTGGCGTTCAAGCCCAGGATCTGGCGGATGGGGCCGTTGACCACGATGAACTGGGCGCTGCCGCCGGTACTGGCCGTGCTGCCGTGCAGATTGAACGGCTCCTCACACATGGCTTGCAGGACGGCGACCAGGACCGGCATGTAGCTGGGCAGACAGCCCGCCATGACGGCGTTGATCGCCACCTTTTCGGCCGTCAGGGGCCGCTGCCGAACACGTTCGGTGCCGATGACCGCATCCGGGCTGAGTCCCGCCGTCCGCAGACAGGCGCGCACCCCGTGGGCGGTGGGCGGAACAATCGGCAAACCGTCGGTCCAGCCCTTGTCCTGGTAGAACTCGTTGGCCTGGACGGCGTCGCTCAGCTCAAAGGCTTCGGATTGCAGGACCGGGTCGGGCTGGGGCATGGCACGTCTCCTGGGGCGGAGCATAGCCTACATCGGGCTCCGCCGGAAGCGGTCTCCGCCCGCCCGTCTAGCTCCGGTGTGGTGGCTGGTGTAGGCTGAGCCCAGACTTCAGCAAGGAGGATGGTATGAAAGTTCACGACAGCAAAGCCGCTCCCAACCCGCGCCGGGTTCGCATCTTTGTGGCCGAAAAAGGGCTCGATGTCCCGTTCGAGGAAGTTGATATTATGAACGCCGTCAACCGTCAGGCTGAGTTCCGGCAGAAAAACCCCATGGGCACGGTGCCGGTTCTGGAGCTGGACGACGGCACCTGTATTGCCGAAAGCGCCGCCATCTGCCGCTATTTTGAAGAAATCCAGCCAGAGCCGCCGCTCTTGGGCGTTGACGCCACCGACCGGGCCGTGGTGGCCATGTGGGACCGTCGCATGGAGTTTGAACTCCTGCTGCCGATTGCCGATTCGTTCCGTCAGCACCACGCGTTTTTCAAGGGCCGCATTGAGCAGTGCCCCGAGTATGCCGAGGTGGCCAAGCGGCGGGCCGTCCAGAACCTGGCCTGGCTCGACGAGGTCCTGGCCGACCGACAGTTTGTCGCCGGCGAACGCTTCAGTGTGGCCGATATTACCGCCCTGTGCGCGGTTGATTTTGGTCGGGTGTCGAAGCTCGGCATTGCGCCCGAGCAGAAGAATCTGGCGCGCTGGCATGAAGCCGTGTCGGCGCGGCCCAGCGCCAAGGCGTAGGCAAGAAGTCAAAAGGCAAAGGGCAAATGTCAAAAGTAGGGGCGAAGCTTCGCCCCTACTTGTCTTCCCCATACTTTCGCATAGTGGCCAGGCTGTGGGCCTGGTGGTAGCGCAGGGCGTCGGGCGGATAGCGGTGCTGCCGGCCATACACGCACTGGTAGCGGGCGTGACACGCGTCCGCACAGTCCTGGCTGGCCGTCAGCCGGTATTGGACGCAGCCCTGAATATCCCAGCCGCGCCCGACGCTGATCGCACCCGCCGGGCAGGCCTGGATGCAGGGCTTGTCAGCGCAGTCGGGACAGGGATCAAAGCCCGCTGCCGGGGGCGGGAGGTGGAGGTCTCGGTCAAGCAGCACTGCGGCGCGCAGGGCCAGCCACGGACCGTAGACCGGGTGAATCATGATGCCCAGCCGACTTGGCCCGGCCAGACCCGCAGCCTGAGCCAGGTGCATGAACGAGACCGGCTCGGTCCAAAAACGAAACGGATAGGCATACCGGTAGCGCGCACCCGAGGATGCCAGCATCGGCGTCAGGCTGCGTTCAACGACGTCGACCGTGTAGTCATCCAGCGGGTGCGGGTCGCCCGCATGACGGGCCGCATAGGGGCGGAAGCCGGTCCAGAAAGCGCCCCCTCCGTTGCCGATGACGATAACGCTCCGGGTCTGCGCCAGGAGCGGCTTGAGGCTGTATCTGGCGGGCACGAGCGCCTCGTAGGCCATCCGGCTCGTCGTGCCGATAAGGTTCAGTCCGTGGGCGGTCAGCGCGTCCGTGAGTCGAGTCAGCAGGTCCATCTTCAGTTTGCTCAGCCGGTGTTCAGAGCCCGTCCAGGTGTAGCACAGCCGTCCACCGGCTGGCCAGCCTGTTTTTCTTGACAGCTCTGACGGGCGCTGCCTATGATGCCGGCCAAAGGAGGGACGGTTATGGCAGCCAACCGTGATCTGAGCGAAGCACAAGTCAACGGGTTTTTCACCAGCCTCAGCAACTGGGGCAAGTGGGGTCAGGACGACCAGCTGGGGGCGCTCAACTATATTACGCCGCAAAAGCGGGCTCAGGCCGCGGCCCTCATCCAGGACGGGCAGGCCGTGTCCATGTCGCTGCCCCTGGCGACCGAACCCGGCCCTGATAATCCGACCCCGGTGATGCACCTCATGATGCAGACCGGGTCCAAAGAAGAGAGCAGTGCCGCGCCGATTCCGTACAGCGCCGACTACTTTGCGATTGCCCCGCACGGCCTGGCCAACACCCACCTCGACGCGCTGTGTCACGTCTTTCACAAGGGCCAGATGTATAACGGCTATCCGTCCGAGGACGTCGGGGCCAAGGGCGCGCAGAACGGCGCCATTGACGCGCTCAAAGACGGGATCGTGTCTCGGGGGGTGCTGATCGACATTCCCCGGCTGAAGGGCAAGGACTGGCTCGAACCGGGAGAGGAAATCACCCCGGCCGATCTTGACCAGGCCGAGCAGGCCGGCGGCTTTCGGGTCGAGAGCGGGGATGTGCTGTTTGTCCGCACCGGACGCCATGCGCGGCTGAAAGCCACTGGGCCGTGGGACTCGTTCAACGAGGGCATGGCCGGACTCGGGGCGGCCTGTTTACCGTGGCTGCACGCCCGCGAAGTTGCCGCCATGGCTGGCGACGGCGCCAGCGATGTGCTGCCCAGCGGCTATGAAAAGCTGCTGCTGCCCATCCATGCCGTCACGATTGTGGCTATGGGCCTGCACCTGATCGACAACTGCGACCTTGAGGTCGTCGCCCAGGCCTGCGCCCAGCGCTCGCGCTGGACGTTTCTGTCGGTCATCGCCCCGTTGGTGCTGGTCAAGGGAACCGCCTCGCCGGTGAATCCGCTGGCCGTGTTTTAAGACCCCCGTCTCCGGGTCCACATGCGAGCCATTCGTTTTCATCAGTTCGGCGGGCCCGAGGTGTTGCGCTATGAGGAGGTGGCTGAGCCGGCCGTTGGAGACGAGCAGGTTCTGATCAAGGTGGCTGCGGCCGGGGTGAACTATTCTGACCTCGGTCGGCGCCAGGGGCGCTATCCGTCAGCCTTTCCGCTGCCGCTGACGCCCGGTCTGGAGGTGGCCGGCCAAGTCGTTCAGGTCGGCGCTGAGGTCAGCACGCTGCGGGTCGGCGAGCGGGTCATGGCCTGGGTCAATGATGGTGGCTATGCCGAGTATGCCACCGCAGCGCCAGACGCGGTCTACCCTTTGCCCGATTGCCTGAGTGTTGAGGCTGCGGCCGGCATGCCGGTCGTCTTTGCGACCGCCTATCACATTCTGAAGACCAGCGCGCGTATTCAGCCCCAGGATTTCGTCCTGGTCCAGGCTGCGGCCAGCGGGGTCGGCACGATCGCCGTCCAGCTGGCCAAGCTGTGGGGCGCCCGTGTGTTTGCCACGGCTTCGAGCGAGCACAAGCTGCAACGCTTACGTCAGCTGGGCGTCGAGGAAGTCATCAACTACACCGAGCACGACTTCGTGTCCGAGGTGCTGCGCATGACCGACCGACGCGGAGTTGATGTGGTGCTGGAGTGTGTCGGCGGTGACGTGCTGACACGGAGTTTGGACTGCCTGGTGCCGCTGGGCCGGCTGGTCGTGTACGGTCGGGCCAGCGGCTCCCTGCCTCTGCTCGATGCCGCCCAGATTCTGACCCGCAATCTGACGATCAGCGGTCTGCATCTGGGCCTGCCGCCGTGGCACGCCGCCCTCCACCGCCAGCCGATGCAGGAGTTGCTGGCCCTGGTCCAGGCTGGCACCCTCAGGCCGGTCCTCGACCGGACGTTTCCGCTCGCCCGGGCGGCCGATGCCCATCGGTATCTGGCCGCCCGGCGTAGCATGGGGAAAGTTGTCTTGATTCCCTAACTGCCCAAAGAATCCGTCTCCGCAGGGCAACACCTCTTCGAGGCTGCCCACCCGGACGTGGGAAGCGTGAGAAACCGGCTAGAGCGTTTTACGATAGGCTGTAGCCCTGCCGTTCCGCCCTCGTCATGCCGGACGTGATCCGGCATCCATGCTTCGACTTCGCTCCGCTACGCTCAGCACGAACGGGAGACCGTTGGTCCTGAGCGTCAGGCGCAGCGCGCCTGAAGTCGAAGGGCGACACAGAATCGTAATTTGCTCTAGGTCAGCTCAATCCGGTACAGCTTGGCCGCGTTGTCACAGATGATCTTTTTGGTGACGTCCGCCGGCACCTTGATGACCTGCGACTCGGCGATACGTTCGTGAGTTATCGGCTTCCGCATATTCCTTCGCGCGGACAGATCACGCTTCACGAGCGGCGGGACGGCAGTGGACCGCGACCCAGTCGCTCTATTTGCAATATAATCGCATCTATTTTATAGTCCGGTCCCGCCCTAAGGAATTTACACGATAGTAAGGAGGACGAAATGGGTAGCTTGGAAGGAAAAGCGGCGATTGTCACGGGAGCAGCACGTGGCCTCGGTGCCGCCTACTGTGTGGCGCTCGCCCATGAAGGAGCTGCAGTGATGGCCACAGATATACGCGAGTGCGCCGAGACAGTGGGCGACGTTGTAGCTGCTGGTGGACGCGCGATAGGAACAACTGCCGATGTCGCCAGCGCGAACAGCGCCAAAGCTATCGCTGATGCAACGCTCGATGCCTATGGACGCATCGATATTCTCGTCAACAATGCCGCAATGTATGGCAATCTTAATGCGGGAAGGTTTCATACGCTTGACGAAGCCGAGTGGGATGCGTGTATGGCGGTTAACGTGAAAGGATTATGGCAGTGTTGCAAGGCTGTGGTCCCAACCATGCAACAGCAAGGAGGCGGTAGTATTATCAATATTAGTTCGCTCGCGGCCGTCTATGGGATCGCCAACGCCTTGCACTACGCGACGTCGAAAGGCGCAGTCATCGGCTTCACCCGTGCGCTCGCGCGTGAACTGGGGCGGGACAACATTCGTGTCAATGCGATTGCGCCCACCATGGTTGATACGCCAGGAACGAGTGAAATAATGAAGGAAAATCGCGACCGTTTTGCCGAAGCCGTCAAGCGTAATCAGACCTTGCGGAAGACCCTCGAAACCGAGGATCTGGTGGGCACCGTTCTGTACCTCGCCAGTGATATGAGTAAATTTGTCACCGGGCAAACGATCATGGTCGATGGCGGCACGGTGTACTTGTAACTCCCTGAACGAGCGCACTTTGGCCCATGAAACGCCGCTTCATCGGGTGCCTCCTGATACGTATAAAGTGGAAAAGATTAGCACTGGAAATGGAAAATAAATTTTCGGTGATTTTCACAAATATTTTTTGGTCATTACAAAGTCACACGTTCAGGGTGGAATTCTTGAACGATTTGCGCGACCACCTGCTGAATACTGCCCGTTCCTATTATCATTTGATTTTCTTTCATCCTCGGCTTCGTTGTCCATCCTTCTAACACCCTGTCCGGCCCTTGCAAGCCTGTCCGCCTTGGCCCGAATGAGCCACAGTCTGTTTTTGCTTGACACACCATGCGATGTGGGCAAGTGTGGCGCCACGGCTCTGATCCCACGGCACTGGAGAACGTATGGAATACACACGACTGGGCAATACCGGCCTGACCGTCTCACGCATCTGCTTCGGCTGCATGAGCTACGGCGACGGCAAATGGCGGGAGTGGACGCTGGGCGCGGACGAGGCGCGTGAGCATTTTGCGCTCGCTCTTGAGGCCGGCGTCAACTTTTTTGATACGGCCGATGTCTACTCCATCGGGGTCAGCGAGGAAATCACCGGGCGTTGGCTGGGCGAGATGGCCGCGCGTGACGATATTGTCCTGGCCACCAAGGTCAACGGTCCGATGGGGCCGGGGCCGAACCGGCGCGGGCTGAGCCGCAAGCACATCATCGAAGCCTGCGAGAACTCTCTGCGTCGGCTCAAGATGGACTATATCGACCTGTACCAGATCCACCGCTGGGACTACGCCACGCCGATTGAGGAAACGCTGGACGCGCTCGATTTCCTGGTCCGGTCGGGCAAGGTCCGCTATCTGGGGGCCAGCAGCATGGCCGCCTGGCAGTTTTCCAAGGCGTTGTACACGGCCAAGGAGCACGGCTGGCAGCGCTTTGTGGCCATGCAGAACCACTATAATCTCATCTACCGCGAAGAAGAACGCGAGATGAATCCGCTGTGCCTCGACCAGGGCGTGGCCCTGATTCCGTGGAGCCCGCTGGCGCGCGGACTGCTCGAAGGCGAGCGGGCGCGCAACCCGGACAGCGGAGATACCAGGCGCGCCCAGACGGACAAGGTGGCAAAAAATCTGTACTTCCACGACAACGACTATCAGGTCGCCCTGGCCGCCCAGCGGGTCGCCCGAGAACACGGGGTGACCGCCACCCAGGTTGCCTGCGCCTGGATTCTCCAGGCACCGGGAGTGATGGCGCCTATCATCGGGGCGACCAAGGCGCGGCACCTGCAAGAGATTTTTGCCAGCGTGGATATTCGGCTGACCCCGGAGCAGGTGGCCGCCCTGGAAGAACCCTACCAGCCACACCCGATGCGCGGCCATGTCCAGCCGAATCCCAAAAAGATGGCCCGGTAATCTGGACCGCCAGCCCTGACCGAGAAGAGCGACGAGGAAAGCCTGATGAGGGTGCAGCCCGAGCTTACCCCGACTCCCGATGCGTCTGTTGCGTCTCCAGAAGCGGGGCAGCGAGTCATTCTGCACGGCATCAGCTGGGAGACCTACGAGCAATTGCTGTCAGACTTTCAAGATAGTCACGCCGCTCACTTCACCTATGACCGGGGAGCACTTGAGATCATGGTCCTGTCCTTCAAGCATGAAACGGTCAATCGAACCCTGGCCCAGCTTGTTTCGGTGGTCGCCGAGGAGATGCAGGTCGATATCATCAATGCCGGTTCGACGACCTTCAAACGACGGGATCTGGCCCGGGGATTTGAGCCCGCCTCCTGCTTCTACATCCAGAATGAGGGGCGGATCAGCGGCAAGGCTGAAATTGATCTCGATACTGACCCGCCGCCCGACCTCATCATTGAAATCGACATCACCAGCCCCTCGCTGAACAAGTTTCCCGTCTATGCCCATATCGGCGTTCCCGAGGTGTGGCGCTATGACGGGACACGGGTGACGTTTTTCATCTTAGCCGGCAAGGACTACGAGACCGCACAGGAGAGCCGGGCGCTTCCAGCGCTGACCAGCAGTGTGGTGGCTGACTTCCTTGAGGCGAGTACGCAGCTGAAAAGCACGGTCTGGTCGCGCCGACTGCGAGACTGGGCGCGACAAGCCACACATCCCTGACGGTCTTCTTTTCGCCACAGCAGGCCCTAGAGCCTTCTGCTTTTAGGTAGACGCATACCCAGCATGGGCGAAGTAGTGGCGGCATTCCTCAGGGCCGAAGCGGTCAAGCAGGGTCCCGAGCCGCCGCCATGTCGCTTCCACGGTCCGTTCGGCCGCGTGACGGAGCAAAGCTTTGAGCTTGGCGAAGACCTGTTCAATGGGGTTGAGATCGGGGGAGTAGGGGGGCAGGAAACGGAGTGTGGCCCCCACCCGCTCAAGGGCCGCCCGCACGGCCGGACTCTTGTGGCTGCTCAGATTGTCCATAATGACGATATCACCCGGGGTGAGCGTCGGCAGCAGGCATTGTTCGACATAGGCCAGGAAGCAGGCGCCATTCAGCGGGCCATCGAAGACACACGGAGCGGCCACACGGTCGTGGCGCAGCGTCGCCACGCAGGTCAGCGTCTGCCAGTGCCCGTGGGGGCGGGTCGCCCGCAACCGCTGGCCCCGGCGGCAGCGGCCATGGCTGCGGGTCATATTCGTCTTCGCCCAGGTCTCATCCAGGAACACGAGGTGCCGCGGGTCAAGTTGGCCTTGCGTGCGCTGCCACTGTCGGCGGCGGCGCACGATGTCCGGCCGCTCCTGCTCGGCGGCCACCAGGCTTTTTTTTAAAGCTGATCCCGGCCCCTGTGAAGAAGCGGGACAGCATACTGGTGTCTACCCGCACGCCGCGTTCCCTCCACAGCCGGGCCGCCAATGCGGCCAGCGTGATATCGGGCTGCGCCGCCAGCACCGCCAGCACCCAGGCGCGGTGGGGCTCCACCTTCGAAGGCCGATGCCCCCCGGTGCCCACACTCCTCCGCTCCCCGGTCCGGTGGAACCGCTGGAGCCACTTGATCGCTGCCGCCGCACTGACCCCAAACCGCCGCGCTGCCGCCCGCCGGCTCAGTCCCTCACTTTCCACCGCGTCAATCACGCGATCCCGCAAATCTTGCGCATACGCTCGGGCCATTTCTTCCCTCCTTCCGTCGCGCTCCGCCGGCACGCCCCCCCCAGTGTGCGACAAAGACGCGGCTGATTCAAGCTATTCGCAGAAGGCTCTAGCGGTGCATGCGCCGGATGGGGTCGGAACCGTCCCAATGCTGGGCCGCCTCGGCAACCTTTTACCTGGAGGATGAGACATCATGAGACGATGGAAGGACTTGGCCCGGCATCAGGTGAGCCGCGTGGGAAGATCACTTGTGGCGGACGAACTCAACCGCCGGGGTGCCCTGGCCACCCTGACGACACCACGCGCGCGCGTGGCTGTTGTGGCCAGGCATCCGGATACCAGCCGCACGGTCAACATTCTGGTCAAGACCAAAAGAGTCAAGGTGTGGCAGTGGAATATCGACAAAGCCGAAGCCGAGCAGCAGGCTCCGGAGGACGATTTCCTCATCCTCGTGGACCTTCAGCCGTCGGAGCCAGCCTATTATATCGTGCGGCTCCGGGATGCCGCCAAGAGGAAGGTGGAGGTTCATAACGCCTGGCTAGAGAGCATCGGGGGCCGCCGGCCCAACACTCCAGACTCCAAGCATACTGCGATCCCGGTGGAAGATGTGGAAGCGGGCAAGGATGCCTGGCATATCCTGGGTGTGATTCCGGATGCGGATTGACGAAGAGCGAAGCGGGCAAGGTGTTGACGCAGAAAGGATGGGGCTATGGTGCGAGGCAAAGGGATCGGAGGAATCCTGGTCGGGCTCTGGGTGTTTTGGGGAACAAGCGTCTGGGCGCAAGCGCCCGACCGCGGCGTGATTGAGTCCCCGTCTGCGTTTGTCAGTGGTATTGGCTTCATTTCTGGTTGGAAGTGTAACTCCAACGATATTACGTTGAAGGTGCTATGTAGCCCCTATATTCACGATCTCGATCCCGCCCAAAACATGCCGCGTGCTGACACCAGAGAAGTGTGTGACGGAAGAATAGATAACGGCTGGATTATCCAGGTCAACTGGGAGCACTGGGCTGGGTGTACCGAAGTTACTGCACTGGACAACGGGCAACGATTTGCTTCTCGGAAATTCACAGTCGGAGAGATCGGGGAGGGGTTCATACAAGACCAAGAGGGGACGCGGATCAAGGTGCCTGGCTTTCCGTCCCCAGATCAAGTGACACATTTTGCCTGGTCTACCGCAACGCAACATTTTGAGGGCATGTACACCACTGACTGTCGCCCCGACGATGCGTGTCCCAGCAATGGAGGCCAGAACACTCCTGCTCCGGACAATCTCCCCGTACCCTATCCCGAAATACAGATCATTGACGGCGCGTATGCCGGCGATCAGGATTTGGTCCAATACAAAGGGATGTTGGCCCTTCCTCCTCCCACATACCAGGAATCTCTGGTCAGGGGTGATAGTGTGACCTGGTACAGCTCCTTTTCCTTCTCCATGATCTTTGAGCCAGAGGCATGGATCGCAACACACGAAGTTGGAGAAGCCGAACGCCTCATATCCAAAAGAGATTTACCTGAAAGGCTTGGGGCAGTAGGGAAAATTTGCACCAGTACGCCTCTGCTGCATGAAACCGGCCATGTATGGGTGTTCAACCTGACTGGTGTGGGCGGGGGGATCACCATCTATGACGGAGAAGACGACGATTTTTATGCGGAGACACGAGTCAACAGACCTGAACTGGCATACGAAGGCGGCCAGCACCTTCAGTATTTCATTAACAAAGACACCGCCGAAATTGGCTTCAAGATCGTGCCGGCGGACCTGAATGAAGCCGGGGGCGGTTGGTTGGATGCAATGTTCCCGAACGCGAAATGCGATGGCAGAGATTGGGGAGAAGAAAATCGTATTCAGTGTAGAGAGAAAATAAAAGCAATAGATTCCTGGTGGGCAGAAGTTACTTATCCCAACCAAGGACGCGGACCATGGAGACAGGTCTCAAGGTACCACGTCGCACTCAGACCAGGGCATATTTTCCGGAACGCACAATCGTGTGTGAGAGTAGCGGGCCTGAATACTTCCACGGCCATCCCCTGGCCGCATTCCTCTTTTATTACCGATCTCACCGGCACCGGCAAACTGGAAATTGTTTTGGCTTCCAAGCCACAATACAATGCTTGGCGTGAAAGGGACGATCTCTCTATTTTTCTCGCTCCACAATTAGAATTGGGCTCTGTTGTTGATTAAGAGGGGGGCGCGTCCAGGCCCAGACCCATGTCATATCAGAAAGGAATGATGATGGTGAAATTCCTACCCGACCTCTTACCCATTGCCGATCCGACGGCCTACAAGCTCCATTTCGCCCGGCACAACGGAATTGAGGAACCGGTAGACGTGCTGCTGAGAAGTTACGAGAAGCTGCGCGCCGGGGAACCATGGACCGACTGGCACAACTGGCAGGTGTATAGGCCGCGCAACAACATGTTCAATCGGGATTACGTCTTCACCCTGGCCCACTATGAGCGGTCAGACCGGTGGCTATTTGGGGGTATCTTCCGGATAGTAGCGCGCTGTCCAGAGAAGTACGTCGTGGAGCTGACAGACGAGGGGAAGGATCTGATCGGGGGCCTCATATTGCGCTCCGCCTACATCGGGCGGAATGTCCGGGTCAACTTCGAGAAGCACTATGAGAACTTGGAGATAGCATCTTTCTCCCGCGCTACTGGCGGGAATTAGTACGGTGTTCCCCTCACAAAGAGGAAGGAGCCAGGGCTCCAGTCGCTTACAGTCCGAACAATCGTGTTAAGAGCGCGCGAATATTCTCCACCTCATCAAAGTGACGTTTGGGAACCACACGGATATTCGGCCGGCCCGTTTTCTCTCCCATACTATTGCCCTTTGTGTGCTTCCCGGTCTTAAAGTCCTGAAGCGGTGGCAAGGGCTCTCCGGCATCGCTTCCAAAGAAACGATACATAAGCGTCATTCGGTGGTCTTCACTGCCTTCTTGGCGCAGCAACCAGACCACGCAGCCACTCGGCTTGTCGGCTAAGGCGATGTAGACATTGTGGACCGCCGTTTTTGCATCGCTCTGGGACGTTTTCAACCGCACATGGCGCACCACGCCGCAACACTCCAGCACGAGATCGTATCCCTCGTTGTCCACTTCTGGCCGTAAGACCGCCACTTTCTCTTTGAACCTATACCACGCCTCTTGCAGCACCTCCGAGAGGAAGACGTGCTCGACCATCTGCTCATAAAATGACGATTCCAAGGACGTCTCGTTAGCCATCTTCGCACGAGCTTAGCAGCAAAGTGGGGAACACACTACATCATTTCCCTAATTAGACAGTTTAGTGTCAAATGAGGGGAACACCGTACATAATTCCCCTATTGGCCGGGGTGACGGGTGAACAACTCACCCGTCACCCCGAAAATACGACTCATGGTGACTCTCCTTTCCGACCCTCAGCCGTTGTAGGGATGAGCCTGGAATACAATCTCCCTTCTCTCCTCTAGCGATTGCTACTCGTCTGGCCATGGCCTCCGATCCGTCCAGTTGCCGAGGTCTGAGTCTGCCGGGTGTTCGCCGTAGCCACGCCGATAGGCTTCGGTAATCGAATTCCGGCCCTTCTTCCGCAAATAGTCTGCCACCGCTCGGCGGATTACTGCGGAGCGGCCGTTGTGTCTGACCTATTCGTCCCGGTCGAGCGTTTCCAAGAGCCGCTTGTCGAGGGTGATGTGGATGGCTTTCATGCGGTATTGCCTGTGGATGAACCATTAATATGAATACCTAAGCCTTGCCAGGGAAAGGGGAGGGGGAGGGAGCAGGCCCGCCGGGAAGGCGGACCTGCCAGGACTGAGACGGCGTGGGGCTAGCGGCTGGCCAAGGGGCCGCGCAGCAGCTGGCCGGGCAGGGCGCCGGTGTGCTCGTTGTTGCGCAGCACGACCTCACCGTTGACAACGGTGGCCAGAAAACCGTCGGCTTTTTGTTTCAGCCGCCGGGCGCCGGCCGGCAGATCGTAGGTCAGGGTCGGCACCTGGGGCGCCACCGTCTTGGGATCGAAGACCACCACGTCGGCCTGCCAGCCCTCGCGCAGCAGACCTCGGCCGCTCAAACCCCAGTGCGAGGCCGGCACGAAGCTGAGCTGACGCACGGCTTCTTCCAGACTCATCGCTTCCCGGTCGCGAACCCAGTAGCTCAGCAGGTGGGTTTGCAGCGACGAGTCCATGATCTGCGACACGTGGGCGCCCGAGTCGGAGAAGGTAATCACCGAGCGGGGGTGGCGCATCATCTCCAGCACGTGGTCGTTGTTGGTGTTGGTCAGGGGCTGCATGAAGAAGCGTTTCAGGCCCTTCTCCAGAGCCAGGTCGATATACGTCTCGACCGGGTCCTGGCCGCGCTCCTGGGCAATGTCCTGCATCGACCGATAGGGCGGAACCGCCCGATCCATGATCGGAAACAGCCACTTGAAATTGGCCGCCCGCGCCTCGGCGCCGACCGCCCGCCCGCCGTCCTGGGGCGGGTTGTTGGCCGACTCGATCAGCTGGCGTCTGATGTCCGGGTTGCGCAAGGCGGCTTCCTGTTCGGCCAGCGGCAGCGTGCGGATATCACGCCACACCGGCAGCTTGTCGAACGAGGTGACCGTCTCAAACGACTGCAACACGCTGATGGAACGGCTGTGGACCTGCACGAAGATGCGTCCGCCGGCCTCGGCCGTCTCGTCGGCCAGGGCAAAGAAGGGCCGCCAGTAGTCGGGCGCTTTGGGCGCGCTGAACATGCCGTAGGTGACCGGCACGCCGGTATCAACGGCCAGGGCCTTGAGCCGGTTCAGATAATCCTGGATACGGTCCGGGTTGAGGCCGGTGTCCTCGCCGGCGATCTCAAACACGCCGCTGCCCATCTCGCCCATGGTGCCGACCAGTTGGCGCACCTCGTCCCAGCTGGCCAGGCGGCTGGCCACCGGCTGGCCGTCGGGCGTCTGGTGGTTGCGCGTGCGTGAGGTGGTAAAGCCGATGGCGCCGGCCTGCATCGCGGCCCGCATCTCGTTCTTCATCGCCTCCAGGTCGGTGTCGCTGGCCTCGTCGGTAAAGGCGCGCTCACCCATGATGTGAGTCCGCAGGGCCGAGTGGCCCATATAGGCCGCGTAGTTGATGCCCTTGGGCAGACGCTCGACCGCGTCGAGGTATTCCGGGAAGGTCGTCCAGCTCCAGCGGATACCGGCTTCCATGGCCTGGGGCGAGATGTCTTCGGCCCGCTCCAGGTTGCGCATGACCATCAGCTTCTTGTCCTCGCTGCACGGGGCGAGCGAGAAGCCGCAGTTGCCCATGACCACGCTGGTGATGCCGTGCCAGCACGAACAGGTGCCGAGCGGGTCCCAGAAGACCTGGGCGTCCATATGGGTATGGCCGTCGATAAAGCCCGGAGCGACCACATGGCCCTCGGCGTCAATGACTTCCTTGGCGCTGTCGCGGATTTTTCCGATCGCCGCAATCTTGCCGGCGACGATGCCGACATCGGCCCGAAAGCGCGGCAGGCCCGAGCCGTCAACAACACTGCCGTTCCGAATCAGTACGTCGTATTGCATGGTGTGTCCTCTCTGCCGCCTATGCGCTGTGGCCCTGGCCGTGACGCAGCAGCTGGCCCGGCGTGGCGCCCGTACACGCGCCGTCTTTGAAGGTCAGCTGACCGTTGACAATAATGGCGTGATAACCCTTGGCGCGCTGCACGCGGCGCCATTCTCCGCCTGGGAAGTCGTAGGAGACCTCACCGATCCAGTCCGGCTCAATGCCCAGCCCGTCCAGATCGTACACCACCACGTCGGCGGCGGCGCCCGGTTTCAGCACCCCCCGGTCACGGAAACCCGCCGCCTTGGCCGGCAGGGCCGACAGCCGGTAGTGGGCCTCTTCCAGGGTGATCCGCCCTTCGTCACGGACCAGCCAGTTCAGGAAATCGGTGGTGAAGGCGCCGCCGGTAAAAAACTTGGTATGCGCCCCACCGTCGGACACGCCGGGGAAGGTGTAGTCGGAATCGTTGATCATCTCGGCCATGTACTGGGCGTTGAAGCCCTTGTTGGGACCCAGGAACTCGACGTTCAGATCACCGGCCAGCGACAGGTCGAGCATCACGTCAATCGGCGTCTTGTGCTCTTCCTCGGCGATCTGTCCCAGGGATTTGCCAACGTATTTTTCCAGCGCGTTCTGGTTGTTGACGCTCTGGACCAGCAGGGTCGGGATGGCGCCGCCGACTCCGGCCTGAATGATCTGCAGGCGCCGGTCGGCCTCCTCGGCCTCGCGTTTGACGGCTTCGCGCAGGGCCGGGTTCTTCATCTTGTCCAGCTTCTGCTGCTTGGTGCCGGTCGTCAGCTCGCGCCAGGCCGGGCTGGCGTCGTACAGGTTCCAGTGCTCCAGGGTGAAGGCAAAACCGGTCCGGATGGTGCCGGTCTGGCCGTAGATGGGCAGCCCCTGGGCGCGGCAGCGCTCCAGCCAGTCCAGGCTGCGGCGATGGACCTTGGGGTCTTTGCGGGCCGGCACGATGGCGTTGTGCAGAATCGGCCGTTTGGCGGTCGCGGCCAGCTGTTCCAGGAAGCGCAGGTCGTCTTTGATGTTGCCGGTCGCCTGGGTGATCTGGATGAAGCCGTCCCCGCGCTCGCTCAGCACCTCGCCCAGATTCAGAATGTCGGCGTCGGCCATGGTGTCGGTGACCATGGGTGAACCGTCATAGTCGGCCTGGGTCGAGTCCGGGCCCAGACGCTGGATGGAAAAGCCGCACAGGCCGGCCTGCATGCCCTCGTGCAGCAGGCGCTTCATCTCCTGGCGTTCGGCTGCGGTCGCCGGCCGGCTCTTAGCCGCTTCGAGGCCCATGACGTAGGTCATCAACGAGGCGGTCGGCATGTACTGGATGCAGTTCACGCCCTTGGCCGAGCGGTCGAGCGAGTCAAGGTATTGCGGGATGGTCTCCCAGTCCCAGTCCATGCCGGCTTTCATCGCGTCATACGGAATGGCTTCGGTGCGGGTCATGGTCAGCATCGAGCGTTCCCGGAAATCGGGTTTGACCGGGGCAAAGCCAAAGCCGCAGTTGCCCAGCACGACCGAGGTGACGCCGTGCCAGCCCGAGATGGTGCAGTACGGGTCCCAGCGAATCTGGGCGTCGTAATGGGTGTGCAGGTCGATAAAGCCGGGGGCGACGATCAGGCCGTCGGCCTTGATGGTGTGGTCGGCAAAGCCGGGGGCATCGGTGCCGATATGGGCGATTTTTCCGTCTTTGATCCAGATGTCGGCCCGGCGCCGTGGCGCCCGGCTGCCGTCAACCAGCGTGCCGCCCGCAATGTGAAGATCGTATTCGGCCATGCTTCCCTCCTTACAATACTGGGTAAGAACCCTCGTCTGGGTCTGTCTGAACGTTCATTCACCTATAGACCAAATTGGCGCTCCGGGCTAGCCCGAATCCCCACGGGCGGCAGACCTCAGCCCGGCAAATACAGCCCGCCGTTCACATGCAGGGTCTGGCCGGTGATATAGGCTGCGTCGTCCGACAGCAGAAAGGCGACCGTGGCCGCAATTTCCTCAGGTTTGCCCGGCCGGCCGGCTGGAATGGGGCGAGCCAGCTTTTCCAGTTCGGCCTCGGAAAACACGGCCTTCAACCCGTCGTGCAGAATCAAGCCCGGAGCCAGGGCGTTGACCGTCACGCCGTGGCGGGCCAGGTCAAGGGCGACCGAGCGGGTGTAGCCGGTCACCGCCGCCTTGGCCGCAGAGTAGGGGGCCTGCTCGCTGGGTGGGGCGTAGGCCGACAGCGAGGCGAGATTCACAATCCGCCCGAAGCCGCGGGCGACCATGGCCTGGCTGAAGGCCCGGGTCATATAGAAGGTGCCGTGGATATTGACCCGCAGCGTGCGCTCCCACACCCGCGACTCGGTGCCGGCGCCAAAAATCCCGGCGTTATTGATCAGGTAGGCGACATGGACGCCGTCGTCACCCAGGCGCTTGGCCAGGGCCTCGACCTGGTCTTCCCTGGTCACGTCGAGCGGCTCGAAGCGGACGCTGGGCTGCTGCTCGGCCGGCAGCCGTTCGAGCCATTCGCCGGCCGCCTCCGCGTTCCGGTCGCAGGCGATGACCGTATGGCCTTCTTGCAGCAGACGGCGGACCATGGCCGTCCCCAGGCCGCCGACCGCGCCGGTAATGAGCACTTGGCCGTGTTTCACGCCGGGCATGTCTTCCTCCTCGGTGCGTTCCTCGCCGGGGGTGTGTCAGCCGGCCGTTGAGACCAACTCCCCCTTGTCGTTATAGATCGTATCGCCCAGGGCAAAACTCGCCTCAATAAACTTCTTGGCATAGGCGCCGCAGGTAATCGGCGGTTTTTTGGGCGGATTGTCCGGCCCGCAGCACGTCGGGAGGCAGTCGATGACGGTGTCGGCCGCAGGCTGGAAGAAAAACGGAATCGAGTAGCGGTGGGCGCCCGAGGTGTTGACCACCCGATGCGGGGTGGACAATACCCGGCCGTTCGACCAGCGGGCCAGCAGGTCGCCCGAGTTGACCACAAAGGCGTCTGGAATCAGCGGGGCTGTGATCCAGCGCCCGGACTGGCTCAGGATTTCCAGACCGGGCTGGTCCGAGGTGGCTAGCAGGGTCATGAACGAGCCGTCGGTGTGGGGGCAGATGTTGAACTGGTTGTCGTCGAGCGGGTCGGGCGGCATGTGGGACACGCGCAGCACGTTCAGACAGCGATCCCTGGGAAATTTGTCGGTAAAGAAGTCCGGTGCCAGCTCCAGGGCGCGGGCGTACAGCGGCAGCATGCGCAGGCTCAGGTCTTCTGTGGCGTCGAAGAAATTTTGCATGGCAGCCTGAAATTCGGGCTCGTCCGCCGGCCATTGGTTGCGGGTGTGGGGCCGGCGCGCCCCCCAGTCGCGCTGGAGCAGAAAGGCTTCGCTGAGGTCCGGCTTTTTGGTGCCGGTGTAATAGCGGGAATATCTGCCGAACTCGCCCTTGGACGGGATATAGCCCAGCCCGGCGCGGTTGATCTTGAGCGCCATTCTGGCTTCCGGCGGCAGAGCGTAGAAACGGGCGGTGGCCTCGACCGTCCGCTCGCGCAGCGCTGTGGCAATGCCGTGGTTGATAATGAAAAAGAACCCGATGTGTTCGAGCGCGTCGCGCATCTCGGCTGCGGTCGTCTCGGCCGCGCCGGGCTGGTCGCTCAGATAAGGCCCGAGGTCGATGATCGGAATCTCTTCGCCGGCCACCGCATAGGCGGCTTGGAGCTGGCGTTTCTGTGTAGACATGGGTGGTGTGTAGCACACCTGGGGCTGCGTCGCCTAGAAGCCTGGCAGCCCGCCATGCTATGCAAGGAGGGCAGGGCAGTCGTCTCAGGCTTGGCTGTCCGGTCTGTAAAGCAGGGGTGGCATACGCATGTACAAGCTTGGGATCGACGTTGGTGGGACCTTCACCGACCTGGTGTGCGCCGACCAGGCCGGCCATATCGAGATTCAGAAGGTCTTGTCCACGGCTGAAAATCAAGCCGTTGGCGTTCTGGCCGGGATTGAGCAGCTGGCGGCCAGGTACGGCCTCGACAGCCCGCAGCTGCTGAGCCGGATCTCGACCATCGTGCACGGCACGACTGTTGCCACCAATACCATGCTGGAATACACCGGGGCGGATGTCGGCCTCATCACCACGGCCGGATTCCGCGACATCATCGAGATCCGGCGCAACTACAAGGAAGCCGCCTTTGATATTCGTCTGCCGGCCCCATACCCCATTGTCCCGCGCCGGCGTCGGCTGGGCGTGACCGAACGGATCGACGCTGCCGGAGCCATCGTCAAGCCGCTGGTCGAGGACGAAGTCCGGGCTGCGGTCCGCCGTCTGGCCGACATGCAGGTTGAGGCGATTGCCGTCGCCTATCTGTTTTCGTTCGTCAACCCGGTCCACGAGCTGCGCACACGCGACCTCATTCGGGAGATGCTGCCCGACGTGTACGTCAGCCTGTCGTCCGAAATCCTGCCCCAGGTTCGGGAGTTCGAGCGGCTCAGCACCACCCTGGGCGACGCCTATGTGACGCCCCGGCTGCGGGTCTACCTGCAACGGCTGGAGAGAGAACTCCGGGAACGCGGCTTTCAGGGCCAGCTGTTCATCATGCACGGCAACGGCGGCATAGCCGGCATCCGGCAGGCCAGTCAGCACGGCGTCCAGGCCCTGCTGTCCGGGCCGGCCAGCGGTGTGGTGGCCGGCGCCCAGCTCGGTCAGGGCTCCGGCTTTCGGAATGTCATCACCGTTGATATGGGCGGGACGAGCTTTGACGTGTGCCTGGTCCAGGACGGCCGGCCCAGAATCGGCACCGAGCAGTGGATCAGCCGCTATCGGGTGGCGGTCCCGTTCATCGACATTCACACCATCGGGGCCGGTGGCGGCAGCATCGCCTGGGTCGATGAGGGCGGCGCCCTGCGCGTCGGTCCGCACAGCGCTCGGGCGCATCCGGGGCCGGCGTGTTACGGCTTTGGTGGACGCGAGCCCACGGTCACCGATGCCGATGTGGTCTTGGGCTACCTCAACCCCGCCTCATTTCTGGGTGGGACCATGCGGCTCGATGCGGCTGCGGCCGAGCGGGCGATTGAGAGCAGGATTGCCGAGCCGCTGGGCATGTCGGTGCTCGAAGCGGCCGGCGGCATTTTTCGGATTGTCAATAACAGCATGAGCAACAGCGTCCGTCAGGTCTCGCTGGCCAAGGGCTATGACCCGCGCGATTTCGCCCTCACCGCGTTTGGCGGCGCCGGCGCGGTCCACGCCGGGGCGCTGGTCGACGCCTTGGGCATTCGGACGATTATCGTGCCCAAGGGCACCGCCCCAGTGCTGTGCGCGCTGGGCGATCTGCTATCCGACCTGCGGGTGAGCCGGGTACGGAGTTTTTACGCGCGCGGCAGTGAGTTCGATCTGGCCGACCTGAACGCGCTGTTCCGCAGGATGCAAACCGAGGCCGAGGAGGCGCTGGGTGGCCAGCGCTCTCAGCTGGACACGATTCTGGCCCGCTTCTCCCTGGACATGCGCTATGTCGGACAGACCCATGAGGTCACGGTCGAGGTTCCCAGCCAAGTCGGCCAAGTCGGCCAAGTCGGCCGAATCGGGCCGGCCGAGCTGGCCGCCACGATTGACGGCTTCCACACCCTCCACCGTCAGCTGTACACCTTCGACAAGCCGCAGGATGAGGTCGAGATCCTGAACGTCCACCTGGACCTGATCGGCGTCCGCCCCAAGCCCGGCCTGCAAACCGCCCGGCCGGGAGCCGCCGACCCGCTGGCGGCCCACAGCGGCCGACGGCCGGTCTATTTTGTGTCTGCCCTGGACTATGTGGACACCGATATCTATGACGGCGACCGGGTGGTGGCGGGGAATGTGATCGAGGGGCCGGCGGTGATCGAAGAGCAACAGACTTCGATTGTGATTTTGCCGGGCCAACGGGCGACCCTCAACGAACAGCTCAGCTATGTCATTGAGGTGGTATGAGATGAGCGATCAGACTCTTGCAAAGGGGCTGGCGGCGATCCTCCAGCGCATCCGTCCCCGGTTGCTCCGTTCGCTGGCGTCCCTGGCCCTGATTGATCGACGCCACCTCGCCTGCGCGCTCAGCACGGCCGACGGCCGACTGGTCGCCATCGACAACCCGGCCCGTCTCGGCATCCTCGGTGCGGTCACCCGCTCGGTGGTGGCCTATTTTGGAGACACGCTGGCCGAGGGCGACATTGTCCTGACCAACGATCCCTTTTCCGGCGGCAGCCACGTGCAGGACGCGGCCCTGGTCAAGCCCGTATTCGCCGCCGGTCGCCGGCTCGGCTATGCCGCGTTTCAGGTCCCGCTGGCCGATATCGGCGGAAACGCCCTGGGCGGCTATTTTCCCCGGGCGCTGGAAATCTGGGCCGAGGGGGTGCGGGTCACGCCGATACGCCTGTACCGTGGCGGGGTGTTGCAGCGGGACGCGCTGACCATGCTGACGCTGAACAGCCGCCTGCCGCATCTGATCGAAAAAGACCTGGAGCTGGTGGTGGCTGCCCTGGAGGCGTGCCACAACGAGGTGAGGGCCCTGGCTGCCCAGTACTCGCCCGGCGCCTACACGCAGGCCCTGCACGACATCCTGGCCGACACCGAAGGGCAGGTGAGAGCCGAACTCGGGAAAATCGCGCCTGGGGAGTGGCGGGCCGAGAGCGGGCCGGTCCATTCGTGTCTGGAAGACGACGCGTTCCGGGTCGCGCTCAGGCTGTCGCTTGCCGATGGGACGCTCCGTCTCGACTTCGGCGACAGCTCGGCCGCAGCCAAAGGGTTTGTGAACAGCACCCCGGCAACGACGACCGCCGCCGCCCTGCTGCCCCTGACGGCCGTGTGGCCGGCAATCCCGGCCAATGACGGGCTGCTGCGTCGCCTGTCTTGTGTCATTCCCGAGCACAGTTTTCTGCACGCCACGCTCCCCATGTCGGTCGGCTGGTCGCCCTACCAGCCGAGCCTGGCCGTCGCCCAGGCGGTGCGTGGGGCTTTACACCAGGCCCGGGCCGGACAGATTCCTGCCGCACGGCTGGAGACTGCGTTTAGGCCGCCGGCGCTGCCGTTTCGCATCAGCGGCTGTGGCCGTCCGGGCTGTCCGTTCCCGACCGAGATGTCTCAACAGTCGTAGCAATCTCCACGAGACACACCGGCACAGGAGGAGCACTCATGGTTGACCGTATCACCGCTCTGGTAGTGAAAGACTCGCTGGAGGCAATCTCTGAGGAAATGAGCAAGACGGTGGAGCGCACAGCGGTCCATCCGCTGTTCAACGAGGTCCACGACTATTCGACCGGGGTGTTCTTCTACGACGGACACGCTGTCCGCCTGGTTGCCCGGGCGACGGCCATCCCGGTCCATATCTTTGCCTCTATTCTGTCGGTCGAAGCGCTGATGGACACCTTTGGTGACGACCTGCACGAGGGCGACGTGGTGATGGTCAACGATCCCTATTACGGTGGGACGCACCACGCCGACTGGACGGTCATGAAGCCCGTCTTTTTTGACGGCAAGCCGGTGCTGTTCCCGTCCGTCCGCGCCCATATGGCCGATTTCGGCGGACCGGTGGCCGGCGGCTATAATCCCGAGGCCAGGGACATCTGGCAGGAAGCCCTGCGTATCCCGCCCATCAAACTGTTTGAGAAGGGACAGCTGCGCGAGGACGTTCTGGACTGGATTCTGGCCAACTCGCGTATTCCGCAGGTACTGCGGGGAGACCTGGCAGCCATGTTCGGGGCGTGTAATCTGGCCGAACAGCGCATTCAGGCCCTGTTTGCCAAGTACGGCGGCGAGGTGGTCAACGACAGTATCGAGTACACCCTGGACTACGCCGAAAAACGCTTCCGGGCCGAGGTCGCCAAGTGGCCCGACGGCAGGTATCAGGGCACCGCCGTCCTCGACCACGACAGCCTGGGCAGCCACGATGTCGAGGTCACGGCAACGATACACATCGAGGGCTCGGACCTGAGCGTCGATTTTACCGGCTCGAGTCCCGAAACGCCGGGTTTTGTCAACAGCCCGTTCGGCAACACCGCGTCGTGGGTGTATACCGCCCTGTGCTCGGTCCTGCCCGACGACATTCCGGTCAACTCCGGGGTGTTCCGGGCGGTCCGCATCAGCGCGCCCGAGGGTACGGTGGTCAACCCGCTGCCGCCCGCGCCGTGCATGTTCAGTACGGTGGTCATCGGTGGGGATATCGGCACGGCGACGATGCGCGCCCTGGAGCAGGCGATTCCCGACCGAACCGGGGCGGTGTCGCTGAACTATTGCCTGTGTACGACCTACGGCCACGACTCGCGCTACGACGCGATGTTTGTGACCATCGAGTACGGCAACACCCTGGTGGCGGCCAGCGGCACCCGGGGCAGCGACGGCTGGGGCGGCTGGCCGGCGCCGATGTGCGGGCTGATCTATTCCACGGTCGAGATGAGCGAGATCCAGTTTCCGTTTTTCTACCACCAGTACGAGTACGTTGCGGACACCGCCGCCGCCGGCCAGTGGCGCGGTGTGCCCGGCTTTGCCATGAAGCGCGAGAGTGTGCGGGACGAGTCGATCATCAATGTCGCCCTGACCGGGGTACGGCATACCGCGCCGGGCTATGCCGGCGGCAAGGACGGCGCCAGCAGCCGCTATGTGCTCAACTGGGGCACCGAACACGAGGAAGAGGTGCTGGAGTCGGCGGCCAACCGACCCTCCCCGCCGGGCTCGATCATTGCCACCTTCAAGGGTGGTGGCGGTGGCTGGGGCGACCCGTTTCGGCGCGACCCGCAGAAAGTCCTGGACGATGTGCTCGACGAGTACCTCAGCGTCGAACGGGCCGAACAGGATTACGGGGTGGTGATCGATCCCGATACCCTGAGCCTCGACCTGGAGGAAACCGTTCGGCGCCGGGCGCAAACGGCGAAGTGACAGGGGGCAAGGAGCAGGCAGAGGGTAGGGCTGGAAAATTGTGTAAAATCCAGGCAGAGTATGGCCACAGTCCTGGATAATGCCGTGCAGAAAAAGGAGGCTCACATGCAATTTGGTATGCTGTACGAAATGCAAACCCCACGACCGTGGACCAAGCTCAGTAGCTACAACATCTACCATGAAGCTTTGGCCCAGATAGAACTGGCGGATAAGCTCGGCTTCGATTATGTCTGGGAAGTGGAGCACCACTTTCTGGAAGAGTATTCGCACAGCCCGGCCCCCGAAGTATTCTACGGCGCCGTTTCCCAGCGGACCAAGAATATCCGGATCGCACACGGGGTGCGTTTGCTGCCGCATCGCTTCAACCATCCGATTAAAGTCGCGGTGCAAGCCGCCGTGCTCGATATTCTGAGTAATGGTCGGATGGACCTCGGCACCGGCCGCTCGACGACCGCCCAGGAGCTGGATGGCTTTGGTATTGATTATGATCGGACGCGCCTGGAAGTCCGGGAAGCGCTCGATGTCATTGTCAAAGCCTGGACGGACGAGATTCTGGAATACGAGGGCGAGACGATTACGGTACCGCCTCGGATGGTCATTCCCAAGCCGATCCAGGAGCCGCATCCGCCGATGTGGATGGCCTGTACCGCCCCGGACAGCTACGAGATGGCTGCCAACCGCGGGCTGGGGGTGCTCAGTTTCAACTTCAACTGGGAACAAGTCCAGAAAACCATGCAGATCTATCGTGACACTAACAAGACCCGCAATGATGTGGTGACCAAGGTCATCAATGACCGGTTTTCTGGTGTGGTCATGTGTCACGTATCAGAAAGCAAAGAAGAAGAGGCAATTGGGATCAATGGTGCACGCTGGTTCCTGCACAACATCGCCAAGCTGTTTGAGCCGCTGATGGCCAAAAATAATCTGTACTCCTACGAGTACCTGCGCCAGCTGTTTGACCTGAGCGAGGACGCCAACGATCTCAGCGATCAACAGCTGAAAGATCATCCGATGGTGACCGTCGGCAATCCGGATGAAGTCAGTCGGAAGTTGGAGAAATTTCGCGACAATGGTCTCGACCAGGTCATCTTCTTCAAGCAGATGGGGGAGATTCCACACCAGAACGTCATGCGCTCCATTCGTCGCATCGGTGAGCATATCATCCCGCAGTACAATCCTCACAAGAAGATTGCCACGGATGTTGATGTGAGCTTCGCCGAACAGCCGCTGGCTGCGGCCAAATAGTCGCTATTTGTTCTCTTGGCACGCGCCCGGACAGCCCGTCCGGGCGCTTCTTCTTCTCACCTCATTCAAACGAGACCCGCAAACGAGACCCGCAAACGAGACCCGCCGGACCACCCTGGCTCCGTCAGCTGTGGAGTGCCATACTGTCCGACCATATCCAAGGAGGACTGTATGGCAGAACTCAAACATATCCTTGATGGCTACAAAGTCCTGGACTTTACCCAGGTCCTGGCCGGTCCGACGGTCACCCGACTGATGGCCGAGATGGGCGCCGAGATTCTCAAGGTTGAACTCGCCCCCGACGGCGAGATATCGCGCGGCCTGCCGTATCTGAGAAACGGCCGCAGCGCCTACTTCATTCAGCAGAACCGGGGCAAGAAGAGCCTGTGCATCGACGCCAGACACGCCAAGGGCCTGGCGATCCTCAAACAGCTGGTCACACAGGTCGATGTGCTGGTTGAGAACTTTGCGCCCGGCGTGATCGGACGCCTGGGGCTGGACTATGAGACGGTCAAAGCCCTGAATCCCAAGATCGTCATGTGTTCGATTTCGGCCTTCGGTCAGAGCGGCCCGCTGTCCCATCTGCCGGGCTATGACTATATCGCCCAGGCGTATTCCGGCATTACCTCGATGATTGGCGAGAAAGACGGCCAGCCGTATTTTCCGCTGCCGGGGATTGGTGATGTGAGCACCGGCGTCCACGCCACCGCAGCCATTAACGGCGCCCTGCTATACCGCGAGCGAACTGGTCAGGGCCAGTACGTGGATATTGCCCTGCTCGACGCCTACTTCCACTGCCACGAACTCAACGTCCAGATGTACTCGGCCAGCGGGGGTGACATCAAACCGACCCGCTCGGGTACCCAGCACTATGCGATCTGTCCCAGCGGCTTATACAAGGGCCGTGAGACCTATGTGTTTATCATGGCCCTGCCGCACCAGTGGCCGAGTGTATGCAAGGCCATCGGGCGTCCCGAGCTTGCCGACGACCCGCGCTTTGTCGATAACGAGGCACGGCTGCAAAATACCCAGGCCGTAGTCAGGATTCTGGAAGACTGGATCGCCTCAATGCCCAGCGACGAGGCAGCCCTGCGCGCGCTTGAGGAGGCCCGCGTCCCGGTCGCGCCGGTGCTGTCGGTCGAGCAGGCCGTCAACCATCCGCACATGCGTCAGCGTCAGACCGTCCGCACGGTCACCGACCGGGCGTTTGGCGAGTTCCAGATTCCGGGCATGCCGCTCAGATTTTCCGCATTCCCCGATCTGCTGCCGCTCGAAGCGCCCTTTTTGGGAGAACATAACGCCGAGATTTTAGGCCGCTATCTCGGCTATGCCGCCGAGCAGGTGCAGGCCCTGGAAGAGGAAGGCGTACTCAAGCGGGAGCTGCCCACCCCACCAGATTAGAGCGGTTTACGTTAGGCTGTCGTAGGTCGGATTAGCGGAGCGTAATCCGACACGGACGGGCTGTCGGGTTACGCCTGCGGCTAACCCGTATATGGACCTCTCCCGTTTGGGAAGGCAGGGGGTAGGGATGACAGGGACAAGGATGCAGCCGTATATGCGGGCTGTGAATGAGGCTGTTGTCCGCCTCGGCCCATGATGAAGTCCGCGCGCCCTGGCCTTCTCGACCTAGCGGTCTGCCAGGACCGTGGCTTAGCCCAGGCTCTCAGGACGCCGATATCCTGTAGTGTCATCATACTGTTCACTGCCTTCGCACTCCCGAGGAAGGAACGTGTCGTGGGGCCGGCCCACCGCCCCGTGGCTTACGCCGCGGCCCGGACTGGCGCGTAGGGTTCCGCCCGGGCCAGCAGGACCCAGGCGATCCGCACCAACTTATTGGCCAAGGCGACCGTGGCGACATTGGTCCCCCGGCGGGCCTGCACCGCCCGAATCCAGCGGCTCAACGGGTCGGCTTTGCGCGCCGCGTGGCGCACCACCGCCCGCGCGCCGTGAATGAGTACCGCCCGCAGCCGCTTGTCGCCCCGCTTACTGATCCCATACAGCCGGGGCTTGCCGCCGGTCGTGTGCTGTCGGGGCACCAACCCCAGCCACGCCGCCAGCTCTCGCCCGGACCGAAAGGCCCGCCCATCGCCTACCGCTCCCAGCAGCGCCGTCGTGCCAATCGGCCCGAACCCCGGGACGGCTTGTAAGCGCTGCCCCGCCGCATCTGCTTGGCTCGCCGCGACGAGTTCCCGCTCCAAGTCCTTGATGTCCCCATCCAGGGCACGCACCCGCTCATACTCCCGGCCCACCAGCCGCCGTACGACCGCCGAGAGCGCGGGCGTCGCCTGCTCCTCCACCAGGGCGGGCAGCAGCCGGCGAAACCGGCCGATCCCCGCCGCCAGCACAATCCCCTGTTCCGCTAACAGCCCCCGCACCCGGTTCACGACCGCCGTGCGCTGCCGGACCAACCCGTCCCGGACCCGGTGCAACGCCTGCAAGTCCTGTTGCGCCGCGCTCTTCAGCGGCACCCCGCGCACGGCCGGCTGGCCCGCCGCCTCGCCGATTGCGCCCGCGTCGTTGTAGTCGTTCTTCTGCCCGCGCCGGAACGCTTTGACATGCCGCGGCGCCATCACCTTGACCGTGTGCCCGTGCGTCTGGAGCTGGCGCGCCCAATACTGCGCCCCGCCCCCCGCCTCCAGTCCGACAAGACAGGGGGCCTGCTGGGCGAAGAACGCTAGGACCTGCGCCCGCCGTAACCGCTTGCGCCATACCTGCCGCCCTCGGCTATCCTTGCCCACAGCAAAGAACATCTGCTTTGCAATATCCAGCCCGATTGTTGTAGCCTGCATCGTGGTCCCTCCTGTTACTCCCGATGGATGTCGTTGTTCTCCATCCTGGCTCCTCGGAGCTGCAATGGAAACGGGAGGGTCCATCCCATCGACCTACACGGCTACACCTAATGGTGAATTGCTCCAAGGGCACTCGGAGGCGGGCAACAGTCAGGCTGTCCGGACACTCGCGTTGGCAATCAGCACGACCGTAGCGTCCGGCTTGGCCAGCCACACAAAGGCGGCCGTCCGGTCGGGCTCGTCCTCCAGCTGACCCAGCTCGACGCCACGCGCAATCACCGTATCCTCTTCCCACACCGGGTTGGTGAACTTCACGTCCATCCGCCCGCTGCTCAGCCAGGCTGCGCCGTAGCGCTCTTCGAGAACGTGGCCGGCGTAGGCCATGGTCATCCGCCCGCCAACCACCACGTTGCGAAAACCGAGCTTCAGCGATGCCTCACGGTCGGTGTGGTAATTGACGTCGCCGCCAAAGAAGCGGTCGCACATGTCCAGCGTAATTGTGCGTTCCAGCGAGCCGAAGGGTTCGCCCTGGGGCACGTTGAACGTGCGGGCGCCAGGCTTCGCCTTGGGGTCGCGAAACTGGAGTTCGCCGGTCTGCTGGTCGAGCAGAAAGCTCTGGTGGTGTTGGCTGCGCAGAACAAGCCCGCCCGCCTCGTCGTGCAGCTCAACGGCGTACTGCACGACCTTGCGGTCACGGCGCTGATAGATATCGGCAATGTGGCCGCTGGTCTTATAGTCGTGTCCGACTCGCAGCGGGGCGAACAGTTCCCACTCCTGGCGCATCCACAGATGGCCGAAGTGGTTGCTGAAGCAGATCTGATCGAAATAGCCGTTGTCCGTGCCGCTGGCCAGCATGGACGGCACCTGGACCGCGGCGTCGAGGTCCAAACCCTGGCAGTAATCGTCCAGGGCTTGCTGGCTGACCGGAAAGCTCCGACGCTCCAGCACCTTTCCGACATACGGTTCAGGACCAACCGGTGGTGTATCGCTCATCGCACTCCTCCTTTCGATGGCTCCCAGTGTGTCAAACAACGCCTCCGTCTGCAATTCCAAGGGGCAGGCGGACGAGGCGCGGTCCGATTGGATAGGGCCTCACTCTGTATTTCTTTCCTGCCAGTCTGAGACAGCAGGCCGATTCGAGGCAGCTTGCAAAACCGCAGCGCTCATGGTTGGGTGTCTGGCCTGTATGCAAGAGGAGCAAGATGAGCCTGCCGCCTCGACCTGGTCGGTCCATTCCAGCTATGTCTTCTATTCCTTTTTGGCCGGTATTTTTCTCACCTCGCTGACCCTGGGCAATGTCGTCGGCATCACCAAGTTTGTTGATCTGGGCTGGTTTGTGATTCCGGCCGGCCTGCTGGCCTATCCGTTCACCTTTCTGGCCACCGACCTGATCAGCGAGCTGTACGGCCGCCGACGAGCCCAGGCGCTGGTGTGGGTCGGCCTGTGCATGAACCTCTTCATGCTGTTCCTGATGTGGTTTGGCCACACGCTGCCGGACGCGTCCGGGGTGTCGGGCGCCAGTGCCACGTTTGAACAGGTGTACGCGTTCATGAAGCCGAATGTGGTGGCGTCGATGATCGCCTATCTGGTCGCCCAGTCGGTTGATGTCCAGCTGTTTCATTTCTGGAAGAGGCTGACCCGGGGACGCCACCTGTGGCTGCGCAACAACGGCTCGACGCTGCTGAGCCAGCTCGTCGATACGGTCCTGATTTCGTTCGTGTTGTACGCCTCGGGTGGGCTCGGCAGCCAGATCGACTCGGTGGCCAAGCTGATCCCGCTGGTCTTGTCGTCCTACGCCTTCAAATGCGTCTTTGCCGTGTTGGACACGCCGCTGTTCTACCTCGGCGTCTATGTGCTGCGCGAGCGGCTGCCCAGCGCCGAGTAGGAGCGCTGCTCAGGCGCGTTGCTGGTCGGCCCATTCCTGGTAGCGCGCGATCCGCAGGCTGTCGGGCGTTTCGTGCAGACAGTAGGTGGTCGGGGTCCGAAAGGTGGCGACCTTGAAGCGCCGTCGGGCTCTGGTCCACAGGTCGAGATCTTCCCCGTAGTTGAGGTCACCAAAGCCGCCCAAGGCCACAAACACGTCGCGCCGGCCGAACAGGGTCCCGCCGATAATACAGTCGGACAGCCGGACCAGCCGTTGGGGATCGAAGAAATCGACCGTCCAGTCTTTGCCCAGGACACGCACCCCGCCCTGCACCAGGTCGAGTCGGTGGCGGCGCAGCAGCCTGAGCCGCGTCTCCAGATGCTTGGGCAGATACTCGTCGTCGCTGTCCAGGCAGGCGATATACTGCCCGCGGGCGTGTTGAATGCCGAGATTGCGGGCGGCGCCAACGCCGCGATTGGTCTGGTGCAGATAGCGCAGCCGGGATGTTTTGCGCTGCCAGTCCTGCACGACCTCGGCCGTGTTGTCGGTGCTGCCGTCGTCAATGACGATCAGCTCCCAGTCGCTGAAGGTCTGGGCCAGGACCGAGCGCAGGCTGCGGGGCAGCAGGTGGGCGCGCTCAAAGGTCGGCAGGATGACCGAGATGCACGGTGCGGCCGTTGCTGAGCGCGTTTCCTCCTCCATAGTGGTACCCCTGTCTGAAAACGCGGTCTGACCGAGTTCCTAGTGGTAATCCCCGGCCGGGTTGAAGCCGGCACCGTCGGCGAAAATTCCCTTGCCCGGAACGTAGTTGACCTCCAGGCGGGTGCCGACCGGGTCTTCAAACAACACCGAGTAATAGCCCGGTGCCCACGGCCCTTCCTCGGGCGGATGGACGACGGTGGCGTGCTGGTCCTGAAGGAAGGCGTACACCTGGTCAACGTCCTCCCGACTGCGGGCTCGAAAGCTCAGGTGGTGCAGGCCGACGCTGTTCTGGACAAAGCGGTCTTTGGCATAGGCGTCGTCGCAACGGCTCACACCGAGCGCGGTCCGACCGCCGACATAGTAGATCATGTCCGCGCCGCTGAAGGCTTGCTTGAGGCCCAGAAAGGGCAGCACTGCCTCGTAAAAGCTCCGGCAGCGGTCCCAGTCACTCACCGTCAGGATGACGTGGGCCATCCCGTTGACTTCGATCATGCTCCCTCCCAACCCGGCTTCGATACCACACTCGATCTGGGATTGGTAGCATGTGTCCAGAGCGCAGGCAGCGTTGACGCCGCGCCTGGGGCTGACTTGGTGGGAGAGTGTCCCTGGGGCAACGAAAAGGAGGAGTGTACTTGATCGGTAGCGAAAAACGGGGGGCGGACGCTTTTCGCCCCCCCTGAGAGCCTTGAACCGCAGTCATATACACGTATACTTCACTACAGAATCAGTATACTGAGAGAAGGGATACCACATCACGATGAAGCAAAAGCTCACCATCACCGTGGACGCTGCCCTCCTCCCGATAGCCAAACGCTACGCCCGTTCCCGAGGCGTGTCGCTGTCGTCGCTCATTGAGCAGTCGCTCAGGGAGGTCGCGGGCGAGCACGCGCCGTCCTTCACCTCGCGCTGGCGGGGCACGTTTCGAGCTGCGGAACGTGACGACCCGCGTTACGACGCCCTGGCGAAGAAATACCTGCAATGATCCTCCTGGACACCGATGTCCTCATCGACATCGCCCTCGACAGACGCCCGCACGCCGACCCGGCTGCGGAACTCCTGGACCGGATTGAGCACGGTGCAGAGAGTGCCTGCATTGCATGGCACACGGTGTCGAACTTCTATTACCTCGTCGCCCCGTCGCGCGGCGGAGGCAGCGCCCGTGATTTTCTTGTCGAGTTGACTCGCTTCGTGACGGTGGCAGCGACCGGCACCGAGGCTCTCCGTTACGCGGCAGATCTGCCGATGGCGGACTTTGAGGATGCGTTGCAGGTGGCTGCCGCTCGTGCCTGTGGCGCGCGGCTCATCGTCACGCGGAACGTCAAGGACTATGCGCGTTCTCCAATCCGTGCGGTCGATCCCCGGCAGGCGCTCAGTGGATTGTTCTGACACTGCTGGCACGTCGGCATCCACCGTGCCAGATAAAGAGGAAGGCGATGAGTGAATAGGAAGGTGCAGCCTTGGCGATCTCGTAGGCCCAACTCGTGTAATCCCAAAGCTGGGTTCGCGCTTCTGTCACTATGAGCACCACGCTATAGTGTACATAATTATAGGCATAAGGGAGACGGTGATGACCGACAGACATTCGATTGCCGCGGCGCGCCGCAACCTGCCGAGCCTGGTCCGCGCGGCGGAGAGCGGCACCGTGGTAGGGTTTACCCGTCACGGCGAACCCGTGGCGGTGCTCATTGGCTGGAAGGCATTCGAACGACTTGCCGCAGGCCGGCGTCGTTTCACCGAAGCCTACGCTGCCTGCAACCGGGCGGCGGCACGCCCATGGCGGACGCTTTGCGCTTCGCCAACCGCTACATGGCCAGCCATGGCAACGCCGGCGCGTCCAACCGGATGATTATGCTGCTGGCCGATGGCCAGAACGACTGTGGCGATGTTGGCCAGGCCATGGCCAGCTTGCAGGCCAGCGGGGTCATCTTCCGTCATGAGACGGTTGGGTTCGGCATCACCCCAACCTCCCAAGCCGCCCAGGATTTGCGCGACATCGCCACCCAAACCGGCGGCACCTACCATCATGCCGTGAACGCTACCCAGCTCGCCGACGTGTTCATGGAATTCGTGGAGACGCTGAGCGTGATTGACCTGCTGGGGCGGTTTGGGAGCAATGCACAGGCACCGCCCAGCGGTTCGCAGCGCCAGCAGACGGGGAATCCGCCCCCAGCCAACACCGGCGGCTTGACCGGCATGCTCGGCGGCTTCAAGGCGCCATCGTCAACGCCGAGCGGCAAAAAAGCCGATCCTCCGAAGCCTCCTCAGCATGGGGCGCTGGCCATTGACTCGAACCAGGGGCCGTCCTGGGGCTGGGCCATCAACTATGCGACGAGCCAGGCGGCGGAGCGCCGCGCGCTGGGGGAGTGCGGGAACAACTGCGGTATTGTGATGCGCTTCAGCAACGAGTGCGCCGCCTTTGCCGCCGACCAGGCGCAGGGCAGCACGAGTTATGGCTGGGCGCATGGCTATGACACGGGCGCGGGCGCGCAGAACCGGGCTACCGACGAATGCCGCAAAAAAGGTGGCACCTCGTGTATCGTGCGGGCCTGGGGCTGCACCCGGCGATAAAGCCTATCTTCTGGAGGGCGAGCGGGGACGTGTCTGATTGGTCGTGTCTCCGTTCACATTGCTTCTCTGGAGGAGGATTACTCTGCCTCAGAAATCTCTCTGCGCTGGCGCGCCCTTCGGCCGGGCTCAGGACAGGCTTCCCCCTTTGTCAAGGGAATTATACCCAATCCTTGACAGGAAGTAATCCGAGCTGAGAGGCTCGATTTAATCAACGATTACTCATTCGTCTTGTTTCTCTGGCTTTGGTTCGGGGCGGGTGGGGGGATCGGGCAGTCGATCACGCCCTCTAAGACTTCTTGAAAATACCTGGTAAAGGCTTCCCGCGCCACTGGCTCACACCACGCGGCTCTCATTGCCGGTGACTTTGTATATCCCACCAGGAATGCCCTGAGTCGCGTTTCATCTGGTGGGGGGTCTTCTGCTTTTCTCATACGATAGATCACCTCAAGCGCATGGAGACTGGCATAAGCTGCCGTCAACTGCTTGGCCTTTTCCTTTGTGAAATCAGGATAGAGGACTGATCCAAATTGCTTCGGGTAGCGCAGCGCAAGACTATTGAGGCTATGGAGTGACTCTTTTGCCGCAACGAGTGAGAAGCGGTCTCAAAAACCTGTCCGATGAGTTAGAATGGGGGCGGTCAAGGACAAGGAGAGGCTGATGGTCCGCCGTGAAGAGTTACAAGAGGAACAATGGGCGCTGATCGAGCCCCTGCTGCCCAAGCCGCCGAGACGGGCGGACGGGCGCGGGCGGCCCCGCTGTGATGAGCGCGCCGTGCTGAACGGGATTTTATGGATTCTGCGTTCGGGCGCCCGCTGGAAAGACTTACCCGACCGCTTTCCTTCGTATCAGACCTGCCATCGGCGCTTTCAACGCTGGGTGCGGGATGGCACGTTGGGACGGGTCCTGCAGGCCCTTGCGGAAGACGTGCAGGAGCGGGGCGGCCTTGACCTGAGTGAATGTTTCATCGACGGCACGTTCATCGTCGCCAAAAAGGGGGGACTGGCGTGGGCAAGACCAAGCGGGGCAAAGGTACGCAGCTCCTGGCAGTGGCAGACCGCACTGGTCTGCCTCTCGCCGTCCGTACCGAGCGCGCGACGCCCCACGAGGTCACCCTTGTAGTGGCGACGCTGGAAGATCGGCTGGTGGCGGAGCTGCCGGCTCGCCTCATCGGCGACCGCGCCTATGACTCCGACCCGCTTGACGCTTGCCTGCGCGAGTTAGGCATCGCCATGATTGCTCCGCACCGCCGCAACCGCAAGAAACCGCCCACCCAGGATGGCCGCTCGCTCCGCCGGTGCAAGCGGCGGTGGAAGGTCGAGCGGCTCTTCGCCTGGCTGGGTAACTTCCGGCGGCTGGTCGTCCGCTATGAATATCATGCCGCCAACTATCTCGGCTTCGTGCAGCTTGCCTGCCTCGTCATCCTGCTGCGCCAGTATTTTTGAGACTGCTTCTGAATCATGTTGTTGCTGCGCTCGCTGTTCTCTCAGTTGCCCGTGGACGGCGAAGGCAATAATGATCAGGATGACCACTTCTATAATGTGGACGATATGCCACTTGAACCATTCCTCGTTGATGCCGGCAGTATCCCTTGAGGGTGTACGCATAGTCAAAATCCCCCTTTCATTCTGTCCAGCGCAGCCCGAGTAGCCGCGTCCCGATGCCCTCCAGTGTGGCCGTCAACTTATCGGGGTGGTGTGATGCACAAAGGCATCCCCCGGTCGGCGTCGGCCCACAGTCCCCTAGAGGATTAGCCAATAATCCTCCTTGTCAGGCTTTCCGAAGTTCAGCCAGCTTTTCGTGTCCATCCCACGTCAGGCAGATCATGTCGTACATGGGGGCGGCACCGACAAACGATTGATCTTTCCCCTCAATATACCCTGCTTGGATGCAGAGTCCAACATGGTAGCTAACTGCGTCGTTTGCGTAGCCATCAAGGGACGGCACCGGAATCAACTGGCCGTCACCCTGGCACTTGCCCTCAAGATATTCAAGGATTTTGCGGATGAGCTGCATGTCGCGTTTCATAGGAAGGTCCTCACAATTCCGAGAAGGATAAAGGGGTATGGCTGACCCCTTCTCGCCCTACTATACGGATCGTGAACGGCATTTCAACAGACAATCTGAATTGTCAGCGTAGGTGCCCCTGCCTCCCACCAACAGCCCCTCCGTCAGATTGACTTTTCCCCTCCGTCCATCGTATGATCGTTCTTGCTAACGTTCTTCGGGAACTCCCGACTTAGGTCGGGCTACCCGCTGAATAGAACAGCCTCATAGCCCGACGAGGGGTAGCTCCCCGAGTCTAGGCAAATAGGCGGGGACACCTCCATTTCCGAGGGACGTTAGCAATGGCCCGGCACACCTCCGTGTCGGTCGCTATTCCCTTGTTCGTGCAATCTCTTGATTGCCCTCCACTAAAAATGAGGCTGGGAATGGAGAGATTCGTTGTGAAAGGACAAATCTTAGATTTTTCAGTGCAGGAAAATACCGGCACGATCTCAGGAGAGAACGGCACACGCTACCATTTTGCCGGAGCAGAATGGAAGGGAGATCGCTCCCCTGCTCGCGGCATGGCTGTTGACTTCGACACCGATGGCGACCAAGCCAAAGAGGTCTATGTCGCGTTGAGTCAGGCTTCCGGTGGCCTTGCGTCAGGCGCACCAAGTAGACTTACTGCCGGACTGCTGGCAATTTTCCTTGGGCCGTTCGGGATTCACAAGTTTTACTTGGGCTTCACAGTTCCAGGGATTATCTGCTTGGTCGGTACGATTCTTCTCATCCCTTTCGTGGTCATTGGTCCAATCGTTTTCATTGAGGGGATTATCTACCTGACGAAATCCGATGAGGACTTTGAGCGGCTGTACGTGGTTGAGAAAAAGCAGTGGCTCTAACTGAGAAAGGAGTAAACAATGCCACGCAAAAAGAGACCAGATTTCACGTTCCCTGATGCTGACGTTCCTATCGGGGCTGAGATAGAACCGTCTTTCTGTCTGCATGGAAAGCCGGTCGTAGTGTTCTGGAAACGCAAAGGGGAAGTCGTCAAAGTCTTGGGCATGAAGCATGTCCAGTGTGACGGCATCTTAATCTCGTTCAAAGACCTGACAGGCTACATGCTCAAAAAACTTGGGCGCAAGCGGAGCACCGGAGATCAGCCTAGTCGGTTCTGGAAGTACAAGGGGGAGAAGCTAGACAAACGCTATGAACGGATTTGTATTCTGCGAGAGGCGAAGCAAGGAGGCCAACATGTCTGAACCGCAAGACCTTGTTCGCGTCAGCCGCGTATTCTTCGAGGAGCATTATGAAGAAGATGGGGATAGGGCTATGGTCAAGTTTGAGATTACGTATGGGCAGGAAGACGGGGAAACGCTTTCCATGAGGGAATGGGTACACTGCCCCGCTTCCTGCGAAGACTTCGACCGAATAATCCGAGACGCCGCAAAGGCCCTCCACACGAGGCTGCTGAGAGCAACTGCCAATCTCTCTCAGCAGTATGGACTTTAGCAGCAAGGGGGACACTATGCCAGAAGACCCTATACGCCTCAGCGCGATAGACTTCTTTGAAGACCTGCTGCCGGAAGAAATAGACGAGCAGGTAAAGGTGGAGTTTGAGATCACTGGCAGCATAGGGGGAGATTCCGAGTTACTCGTGGAGATCGTGCCCTGCTCGCTTTATCCCTCCCATGAAGAATACGCCCAAATCGTGCGGAACGCTGCGGCAGCTTTGCACAAGCGGCTTGTCAGGTCGGCGGCTTTCCTCGCCAGTAAGTATAATCTCTAACAGCCTGAAGCCGTTTCCTTTTTTCCCGCCCCTCCACAAGGAGGGGCGTTTTCAGTGTGAGAATTAATCCTGATTGACCTAATCCCACGAGTAGCGGCCTGTTTCTTCGTCATACGAAAAGGTGGATTCAAGGGTTTCACGAAGTTCACGGTCACAACTTCGCCGTGTGCCCACTCCAAAAACGTTTCTCAGTAGAGTGTCCTCCATAGTGTCCGCCAGAGATTTCCTCTCCGTTAGGGTGTCATAGGGCAACACCTTCCCAACCATGCTCATAGCAAGCATGGTCAGTTGCTTGAGGGTGTCTAGGCCGCGCAGGTTATGCCGCCCAGCAAACTCGTTGACGTAACGGTGCAGATGCTTGACGCTCATGTGATGGTACGTGCCCATATACCCGCGTTTGAGTAATGCCCAGAAGCTTTCAATACCGTTCGTGTGGACCTGACCGTCCACGTATTCTCGGACGCTGTGGCGGACAATCCGGTGATTCGGCACGTCCATGTAGCCGCTATGGTCGTCGGTGTAGACCTTCGCGCCTTTCTTTGTTCTGCTCCTCACAAATCCACCGAGCGTCTCTCTGTCCGTACCTTCAACGACTGTAGCCTGTACCTTCTTGGTCTTGCGGTCTTTCATGCCGACCACGATCAACTTGCCGACCGTGCCATGCCCAGCTCGCAGTTTCTTGTTTGAATGTTTGTTTTTCTCTTTACCGCCGATGTAGGTTTCATCGACTTCAACCGGGCCGAAATAACGCTGGGCGTATTCATTCCAGGCTTCCCGAATGCGGTGGCCTAGATGCCATGCGTGGCTCTGATTGATGCCAAGCTCACGGTGAAGCTGCATGGAGCTGACACCTTTTGGACTTGTCACCAGTCGGTAGGCTGCAAAGAGCCAGGTCCGCAGAGGCAGGTTGCTCGCCTGCATCGGGGTATTGGTTCGCACCGAAAAGTAGCTCCGACAGTCAGAGCACCAATACGGTGCAGGCGTTCTGTTCGGGACGCGGCGCGTTCTGGTCGATTCGCAATCCAGACTAGGGCAGACCCGCCCATCCTCGCCCCATCTGATTTCCTCAAACCACAGTCTCGCTTCTCGCTCAGTCGGGAACATTTTGAACAGTTCAATGACCGACAACGTTCTCTGTTTCATGGGTATGTCCTTTACTCAATTTCTACCCATGATTATACCAGATAAAACAGTGTTTGTCAATCATTCGACTTAGAGGTAAGGGGCTTGAAATCAGGATTGGAAACGGCAAGTATAACTGAGAAAGGGGACTACATGAGCGAGAGAAAACCAAACTGGGCAGAACTGCTGGCCGACTGCAATCTCGATGCGGTGTTTACTGCTCTCATAGAAGCTGTGAAAGCGGACATAAAGGACATAAACGCACTTCCTTTCGAGAAGCGAAAATATGTCAAATACTCTTGTAATGAGTATGGAGACACTGCTCACATTGTTCGTACAGACGAACACGGATTTAGGATTGTAGAAGGTGACGACCCCAATTTCATAAATCGCATTATCCTGGTGAAAAATACAAATAATCACCACATACGAGTACATCTCAATTCAGACGATGCTAATCAGCCGAGTCTCGATTACGAACTGATTTGGGATGCCAAGAAACAAATGTGCGGTCTCAGAGTGCCAGGTACAACCGAAGACCTGCTAGAAGTCTGGCAGGTGAGTCAAGCCATACTCAGCACCTTCTTTACTCAACGACGAGTATCATCCGAGGGGGAGTGATATGACTAAGGAAGAAGAAACACAACTATATCTACAGGGCAAAATACATTGCCTGGAAATGGTCCTCAACGAGGTGCTCAATCATCCCGCCGTTGAGGGTTTCAAAACTAGCATCCGCATGAATGTAGAGGAACGGCTACGCTTATGGCTCGATTCCGTTACGAATGCAAGCGGCAACATACATTCTGTGACTGCTCTTGACACCATACCTGAGCCGGACTTCCAACGGGGGTTCATAGACACGTTTGAAAAGCTGTCTGAAAACTTCTTTCTTACGCCTTAGCTTCCTGCGCTTGTGTTCGTCTTTGAGAGCAAGAAGATACAAGTCTGCTCGTGTCACGTGTTTATCCCCCGTTTGTCAAGGATTGGGTATAATTCCCTTTGTCAAAGGGGGATTGAGGGAGATTTTTCCAGCGCGAGTGAGGGTTCAGGCTGGGGTGAGCGGGGCGCACAGCTCCAGGGCGTGGCCGTCCGGGTCTGAGAAGTAGGCCGACTTGGCCGGCATCCAGTCGTGGGTCACCGGGCCTTCGACGGCAACGCCCCTGTCGCGCAGGACGGCCACGGCCCGCTCCAGATCGGCCTCACGAACCGTGAAGGCCAGGTGCTGGGCCGACCAGTGCTGGGGGTCTTCCTGAAGCACAATCATGCCGGCCTGTCCGCCGACCCGCACAAACAGCCATTTACGGGCGTCGTCCCGTATGCCGACTTCGAGACCCAGCGTATAGCAGTAAAAGGCTTCGGCCTGGGCCAAGTCCTTGACCCGCAAAGCAACTTCATACACTCCTCGAATACCGAGCATGGTCTTTTCCTCCTACGCGTATCAGGCCGCATCCCGTTGCAGCACATGGACCGCACACACCGCGCCAACGCCGACCATGTGAGCCAGGCCGGTCCGGGCGTTCGGCTGCTGGCGGACGCCGGCCTCGCCCCGCAGCTGACGGGTCAGCTCGACAATCTGGCCGGCCCCGGTCGGTCCGATCGGATGACCCATGGCCAGCAGCCCGCCGGACGGGCTGACCGCGCAGCGCCCGCCAATATCCAGCCCGCCGCTCTCCAGCAGCCCGGCCGCCCCGCCCTCGACGCACAGGCCCATGGCTTCGACGTACAGCAACTCCTCAATGCTGAACGCGTCGTGGAGTTCGATGACATCCAGATCGGCCGGCGTGATACCGGCCTCATCATACGCCTGGGCGACCGTCTCGCGCGTCAGCTCGGCGTCGAAGTTTGCGCCCCCGCCGTACACCCGCTCGGTCCGCAGGGTCGAGGCCAGAACCCGGACGGCTCTGGCCCGCTTGATGCCCAGCCGTTCGATGGCCTCGGCCGAGGCGACAATGACCGCCGCCGCGCCCTCGCCAACCGGACAGCACTGTAAGCGGGTCAGTGAGCCGGAGATGGACGGGCCGGCCAGGACTTCTTCCAGGCTGCGTTCCTGCTGACGCTGGGCATACGGGTTGTTGGCGCCGTTACGGTGGTTTTTAACCGCCACCGCAGCAATTATTTCCGGGCCGACCCCGTGGCGGTGCATATAGGCGTTGGCCAGCAGGGCAAAATGGGTAAACGGCACCGCGCGTGCGCCAACCAGATCCGCCACCCCGGCCTTGCGTGAGGCCAGGCGCAGCCCCTCGGGCTTATCCACCCCCATGGCCAGGACGACATCACTCACCCCGCCGGCCACCTCCAGACAGGCCTGACGAAAGGCCGAGGAGCCCGAGGCCGAGGCGTTTTCAACCTGGGTCATGGGGATGCCGGTCGTGCCGAGGTGGCGCAGCATGATCCGGGTCGGGGCAATACCCAACTGGGCCGTACCGTTGTACACCGCCTCAACGCTCGGCCAGTCAATGCCGGCGTCGTCCAGCGCCGCCCGAACCGCAGTCAGACCCAGCTCGACATAGGTGGTGTCGCTTTTGTGCTGATAGCGGTGCAGGCCCGTCCCGACCACATACACCGGACGCAGGTCTCGTAATGTTCTGCCCATCAGGCTGCCTCGACTTTCGAAGTTTTTTCAAACCGGAGTTCGGCCCCTGCGTTGCCATCAGCATCCGAATCGGTGGAGACGAGGACCGCCCGCACCCGATCACCGGGCGACAGCTCGGCGTCGGTCGGGCAGGTCATCAGGGCTCGGATGGTGGGGCCGTCGTCCAGGCTGATTGAGGCAACGGTGAAGGGGGTTGGCGTGCTCGGGTCGTGGTGGACGTGGACCGTTGCGCTGGCCTGTAGCACGCCGCTGCCGGCCAACAGCCGGGGCTCGATCTGCTCTGCGGCCGCTCCGCACGACTCACAGCTGTAGGCGTGGGGCGGGAAGAAGGTATAGCCGCAGGCGCGGCAGCGCTTGGCGCACAGTCGGGGTGGCTGGGCGGCGTCACTGGTGTACAGCTGGGGGCGGGCAGAGGCCATGGGCGCATCCTCCAGACGGTTTCCAAACGGTTTCCCTGACGCGGCAAATGTGATGCAATGCCGAGCTTAGCATATTCTGGACGGTTCTGAATGGAGGCGCGGCATGCCAAGGCTTGATCGTGACGGGGTTCATATTTACTACGAAACGCACGGCTCGGGGCCGGCCGTGCTGCTGACGCACGGCTTCAGCGCCACAACCGCAGCCTGGCAGCCCCAGGTCGACGCCCTGTCCCAGCGCTATCGGCTCATAACCTGGGACCTGCGCGGCCACGGTCAGTCGGACAGCCCGGACGACCCGGCGGCCTACTCCGAGGCCCTGTCGGTCGCCGATATGCTCGCCCTGTTGGATGCCGAGGGCGTCGAGCAGGCCGTGCTGGGCGGTCACTCGCTGGGTGGCTATCTGTCGCTGGCGTTTCACTGCGCCCATCCCGAGCGGGTCAAGGGCCTGATGCTGCTCGGTACCGGGCCCGGCTTTCGCAAGGACCCGCCCCGCGAGGCGTGGAATCAGCGCGCGCGGTCTTTCGCCGATACGTTCGAGCAAAAGGGGCTCGACGCCCTGGGCCGGAGCCCCGAGGTGCGGGCCGGCTCGCACCGCTCGGCCCAGGGTCTGGCTCATGCCGCCCGCGGCATCCTGACCCAGCACGACGCCCGGATCATGAACGGCCTGGGCTCCATCGACGTGCCGGCCCTGGTCATGATCGGCGACCGGGACAAACCCTTTCTGGCCGCGACCGATTATATGGCCGCAAAAATTCCGCACGCAAAAAAGGTGCTCCTGAGCGACGCGGGGCATGCGGCCAACATCGAGCAGGCGCCGGCATTCAACTCCGAGTTTGGAGCCTTTCTTGACCAGCTGTGGACAGACTGAGACTGCGGCGCCCGGACCGGTCTTTCCGCCCGAGCCGGACTATACGCCCTACACGGCCCAGCCTTTCCGGGTCGCCATGGGGCTGCTGCCCCTGGACCTCAAGGACTGGATCGAACCCGACGCTCACCTGGCCGTCGACCTGGCCGAAAAGGAGCGGCTGCTGGCCGAGCGCTACGACGAGGTCGTCCAGCTTCGGCCCGAGGCCGAGCACGGCTCACAAGAAGTCCTCGATCTGCTGGCCGAGCACCTGCCGGCCCGCTTCCCGCGCCTGTACCAGCGCAGCGGAGACGAACTGCGGAATGCGGTGAGCGGTCAGTCCTGGCATCTGGCCGGGTCCGGGCTGCACCCGCTCGACCTGGCCGGGCGTCTGGTCCAGGAGGACCTGTGCCTGATGCACAAAGAGCCCGACTCTGACATCTATCGCCTGGTCGGAGCGTCGGTGTGTTTTCCCACCCGCTGGCATCTGGCCGAAAAGATGGGCCGCTCGCTGGCGGCGATCCACGCTCCAACGCCCGGCTACCGGGAACGGCTCGACTCGACCATGAACCGCTACTTCGCGCGCATGCGCAAGCCGGTGTGGCGACTCAACTGGGGGCTGGTTGACGACCCGACGCTGTTCCAGTCGAGCGGCCACAGCCGGGGCGGCTTTAATCCAGACATTACGGCCGACAACGCGGGCGAAAAACTGTGGTTGCGCATGGAGCGTCAGACCTTGCGGCGGCTGGCGCGCAGTCAGGATATCGTGTTTACGATTCGGATCTATGTCAAACCTCTGAAGCATCTGAGCGCCTACCCGCAGCGGGCTGCGGCCATGGCGCGGGCGCTGCGCGGCATGCCCGACTGGTGGCGCTTGTATAAAAGTCTGCCGGCGTTTCAGGACGCCGTCCTGGGCTGGCTGGACACGGTCGGTCGGACGCCGGACAGGCAGGTGTCCGCTCAGACAATGCGGGCACAGGAGGGAGCAGCATGACACCCATCGACACGGTTCTGCAGCAGGCGGTCGAAGCCGGCGAGGTGCCCGGCCTGGTCGCCATGGCGGCCAGCGACACCGACATCGTCTATCAGGGTGCGGCGGGCAGACGCGGCGACGCCACCGCTCCGGCAATGACGACCGACACGGTCTTCCGCATCGCCTCGATGACCAAGGCGGTCGCCTCGGTGGCGGCCATGCAGCTCGTCGAGCGGGGCAGGCTGTCGCTCGACGAAGCCCTGGAGACAAAAGTTCCCCAGCTGGCCGAGCGCCAGGTGTTGGACGGCTTTGAGGCCGACGGCACGCCCAGGCTGCGTCCGGCCGCCCGCCCGCTCAGCCTCAGACACCTGCTGACCCACACCTCGGGCTACTGTTACGAGATGTGGAACGCCGAGTTCATCAAGTTCGCCGAACAGTCCTCCATCCCCCGCTTTACCGATGGCGGCGACGGGTTCCTGGCTTCGCCCCTGATGTTCGATCCCGGACAGCGCTGGGAGTACGGCATCAGCACCGACTGGGTCGGCCGCGTGGTCGAACACCTGAGCGGACAAAACCTGGCCGCCTACTGCCGGGAGCATATTTTTCAGCCGCTGGGCATGACCGACACCGGTTTCTCGCCGAGCCCGGACCAGCGCAGCCGGCTGGTCAATGTCTGCCAGCGCCAGGATGACGGCTCGCTCGTCCAGATTGAGTTTGAGCTGCCCTTTGACGGCCGCTTTTTCGGCGGCGGCGGCGGGCTGTACGCAACCGCGGGCGACTATCTGGCCTTTGTACGCATGCTGCTGAACGGTGGGACCTACAACGGTGCACAGCTGCTCAAGCCCGAGACGGTCGGCCTGATGGGCGAGAACCATATCGGCCAGCTGAGCGTCGGCAGGGCTCAAACCGCGATACCCTTTCTATCCAACGACATCGAGTTTTTCCCCGGCCAGGATAAAAAGTGGGGGCTGGGCTTTCTCATCAACACCCAGGCGCTGGACACCGGTCGTTCGGCCGACAGCCTCAGCTGGGCCGGCATCTTCAACTCCTACTATTGGATCGATCCGCACAAAAAGGTCGCCGGCGTCATCATGATGCAAATCCTGCCCTTTTTTGATGCCACGGCATTAGGGGTCTTGGATGGCTTCGAGACGCAGGTGTATCGCCAGCTGGGGCAGAGATAGCTTGGGCGGCGGTCCCGGCTGAGGAATACCCCGGACGGAGTGCCCGATTCCGAACGGGAGCGCGACATGCAAGATTTGGCAGACAGGGTGGCGGTCATTACCGGGGCGGCCAGCGGCATCGGTCAGGGCCTGGCCCGGCGCTTTGCCCGCGAGGGTATGAAGCTGGTGCTGGCCGATATCGAAGAGGCGGCCCTGCTCGAGGTGGAAAAGGAGCTGCGTCTAGGCGGTACGTCGGTGCTGGCGGTCAAGACCGATGTCTCGCGCAAAGCGTCCGTCTTTGCCCTGGCCGACCGGGCGTTCGAGGCTTTCGGCCGGGTGCATATCGTGTGCAATAACGCCGGCGTGTCCGGCGGGCTGGGCCCTATCTGGGACATCCCCGACCAGGACTGGGAGTGGATCATGGCGGTCAATGTGTACGGCGTGCTGCACGGCATACAGGCCTTTGTGCCGCGCATGATTGAGCACGGCGAGGAGGGGCTGATTCTCAATACCAGCTCGGTGGTCGGCCTGACGACCGGCACCAGCTCGGTGTATGGTGTCACCAAACACGCGGTGAGTCGCCTGACCGAAGGGCTGCGCTACGATCTGCGGGCGGCCGGCTCGAAGCTCAGGGCCGCCGTGTTGGTGCCCGGGGCGACCGCGACGAATATTCTGTACGCTGACCGCAACCGCCCCCAAGACCTGCTGGTGCCGCGCGGCGAAGAGGCCCAGGCGGCTCTGATCCAGCGGCGTCAGACCCGCCACGAGCAGTTGCAGGAAATCGGTATGACGCCCGAACGGCTGGCCGACATCACGCTTGAGGGCATCCGCCAGGATCGGTTGTATATCATCGCCGATCCTGAGCGGACCACGCGGGAGGTCCGGCTACGGCTGGAGGGCATTCTGGGGGCCAAGTTCTGAGACGGCCGGCTGAGACGGTCCGCTCAGCACAGCGAAGCCAGAAAATCGACCGTGCGCTCGAACGCCCCGGCGTCGGCCTGAAAGACAAAGGCGCACAAATCGGTCACGCCGATATCTTCCAGACGCCTGAGTTCGCCCGAGATCGTTGCCGCATCGCCCAGCAGCGCGACCTCCGGCGGCTGGCCGAGACCGCCGCGGTCCAGCATGGTCCGATACGCCGGCAGCTGGGCGTAGATAGCGAACACCTTGGCCGCCACCTCCAGGGCTGCGGCCGGGTCGTCGGTGATGGCCAGCGGCATACCGGCAATCACCCGCGGAGCGGGCCGACCGGCGGCTCTGGCCGCGTCGGTGATACGCGGCACGACGTGTTCGCGCAGGGCTTTATGACCGGCCATCCAGGTCACCGTGCCGGCCGACTCGCGCCCGGCAAAGTCGAGCATCTTGGGACCCAGGGCGGCCAGCACGACCGGCACCGGACTCGCGCCCTGGACGCTGATGTTCGCCTTGACCCGGTACTCCTGGCCGTCGTGGTCAACCGGCTGACCGTCGAGCAGCGGCCGCATGACCGCCATGTACTCGCGCATGTGGCTGAGGTGGCGGGTATAGGCCAGACCATACATGTCTTCAATGACAAACTTATGCGACAGGCCGATGCCCAGGGTGAAGCGCCCCTTGCTGGCCGCCTGGGTGGTCAGCGCCTGCTGGGCCATGGCCACCGGGTGACGCGGGTAGGTGGGCACCACGGCCGTGCCCAGTTCGATCCGGCTCGTCTCGCGTCCGACCAGCCCCAGCAGGCCGATCGCGTCGTGGGCAAACGCGTGGGCCAGCCAGGCCGAGTGCAGGCCGGCCGCCTCGGCCCGTTGCGCCCGTTGGATGACCTCGTCCATAGGCGGGCTCTCTCCGGCTCCTTCACCGATCATCATACCGATACGCATGCTGTGTTCCTCCTTTGTGTAACCGTGTTGGTGTATACCAGCAATGATGCTACAAAGCAGCCTCAAAGCATTCTCGGCGCCGGGTGGCGCTGAAATACAGCAACGGATGGATAGCGGCACCATGAACGAAATTGATTTCAGCGGCAAGACGGTTCTGGTCATCGGCGGTTCGAGCGGGATTGGCAACGGCATTGCCCGTCAGTTCCGAGACCACGGAGCCGAGGTGTACGTGTGTGGCACCCGGGCGTCTGCCGAGGACTATACGGCCGAAGACGTTTCAGATTTGAGCGGGCTGCACTACTTTCAGCTGGACGTGTCGCACGACGACAACGTGCAGGCCTTCCAGCCGCCTTTCGATAAGCTCGATGTGCTCGTCGCCTCGCAGGGCACGGTGATGTACAAACAGGCCGAGTTTCAGATGCCGAACTTCCGCAAGGTTCTCGACGTGAACCTGATGAGCGTCATGAACTGCTGTATGAAGTTCCACCCCATGCTCAAGGAAACCAAGGGCAGCGTGGTCATCCTGGGCTCGGGGGCGAGCTTTTTTGCCGTCTTCGGCAACCCCGCCTACAGCGCCAGCAAGGGCGCGCTGCGGACCCTGACCATGACCCTGGGCGAAGCCTGGGCGCGCGACGGTATTCGGGTCAACGGCATCGCGCCGGGCCTGATCGTCACCAAGATTACCAAGGTGACCTGGGATCATCCGCGTCGCTACGAAGACTCCCTGAACGAGATCCCGCTACGACGCTGGGGCAGCCCGGAAGAGATGGGCGGCATCGCCCTGTTTCTGGCCTCGCCGCTGGCCTCGTACATGACCGGCCAGATGCTGCTGGTCGACGGCGGCATGGGCCTGTCGTAGCGTTCGTGTCAAGAACGATACGTTCAGCTTTCATCGGCTAGGAGCGCGTCGAGTTCGGCGTCGGTCAAACCGTTCGCAGTCGCCTCGACTCCCAGGCGGTCCATGGTCGCGGTCAAGCGCTCCCATGCCGCACCTTGCAGCCGCTGGTACTGCTCCATCGACATCATAACGCCGACCGGCCTGCCTTTTTTTGTCACGCAGACGGGCGTGCTCTGGGCGGTATCCAGTAAGTAACCGAACCGCTTCTTGGCTTCTCTGGCAGCGATTTCTTTCATGCGTCTCTGGCAGATTTTCCAGCACGGACTCTGATACCGCAGAGGCGACCGATTGGTCGCCCCTTCAGCCTGCTACGCGGCTTTTTTGCGCGGCTTGGCCCGCTTGGTGGTGGCCCGCTTGGCGCTGGTGCGCTTGGTGCGTGGCTTGGACGCCTCGAACGCGTCCTGGGCGCGTTTGAGTTCTTCCCAGCTGATATAGCCTTCAAACTGGTTCTCGCCAAAGAACAGCACCGGCCCGTTGCAGATGAACAGGTACTCGGTGTCTTCGAGCGCGGTGGTCGCGCCGTGGATCATGCCGTTGGGCTCGTACACATAGTCGCCGGCGTTGAGCGTGCCGTCCCGGACCTGGAGCTTGCCCTTCAGAATGAAGGTGTGGGAGGCGCTGAGGTGTTTGTGCGGCGGTGCGGCATAGCCCTTGAGCCAGCGGAACAGGACCGCCCAGCTGCCCGACTCCGAGCCGGTCCACAGCACTTTCATGAAGGCGCGTTCGGGATCCAGCTCGTTCGGAATCCAGTCCATGTCTGCGGTTCGGGCCAGCGAATCCATGAGTTCGCTGTTAAATGGGGTAATGTCTTGGGGTAGTGCCATGCTGTCCTCCTTGTTCTTGGCATTGCGTTCTGTCGATCAAACATGCCTGGCGATAGCCCCGGATGCAAGTCGGTGGAGCTTCAGACCTGCATTCAGCTCAGGCGTGGCAGCACCTTGTCGGTCAACAGCACAAAGCTCTGATGGCTGAGCGGCGCGCCAATCAGATAGTCGAGGTGGATGTCCTGGTGCAGGCGCGCCAGCTCATCGACCACCCGCTCGGGCGAGCCGTGAATGATGACCCGGTCCACATAGTTCTGGACCGGATCGCCGACCACGCCGAAGCGTTTGGGGTCCACATAGGCGTCAATCAGCCAGCGCGCGCCCTGGCTGGCGACCTGCCTGGCCTCGGCATCGGTCGGCGCGACGGCCACCAGACGGGCCATGGGGATATCTCGCCCGCTGATCGAATGGCCGTGGTGTTCCAACTGATCCCGATAGCTGGTCCATTTCTGGCCGATCTCGGCGTGGGTCGAGTGAGGGTCCATGAGAATCGAGTGGCCCATGGCGGCCGACCAGGCGATGGCGGCCGGCGAGGACGCCGCAGTCCACACCGGCGGGTGGGGCTGCTGGAGCGGCTTGGGCAGCACCTCCACCCCGTCAAAGGCGTAGTACTGGCCGGTGTAGTGCAGCCGCTCATCTGTCCAGGCTCTGAGCACGATATCGACGCTCTCGTGAAAGCGGGCCTGACTCTCGCCCAGCGGAACGTCAAAGGCCCGAAACTCATTGACATCAAAGCCGCGTCCGACGCCCCAGTTGACCCGCCCGCCGGACAGGATGTCGAGCAGGGCAATCTCCTCGGCCAGGCGCAGCGGGTGGTAGAGGGCGGCCAGACTCACCCCGGCGCCGATGCGCAGCCGCTGTGTTCTGGCCGCCGCATAGCTGCCCATGACCGGAATGGACGGACACACGCTGTAATCGGTGAAGTGATGCTCGGTCAGCCACACCGCGTCATAGCCGGCGCGGTCCATGATCTCGATGCGCTGCAGCGTCCGCTCATACACGGTCGGCAGGCTGACCCGCCGGCCGGGCCAGCTGAAGAACTGGAGAATGCCGAATTTCACGCGCTTGCCCCGTTTCGCTCAGTGTTCTTTGAGTTCCCGCACCAGCAAATGTACAACTCAATGATGGTGGGGTAAATCCCGGATAGCAGGACAGGGTGCGCCTGGGCAGCTGGGTGAAATGTCTCGGTTGCCTATGCCTGTCCGAGGCGAGTCCCCTCTCGACGCTGGCACCTTTTCAACGTAGTCTTAGGACGCTGGCAGCCATATCTCGCAAACCCGTTTTTGAGGAGGTCGTTATGAAGTTTACCTGGTTCAACCTGATGCCGTGGCCGCATCTGCCGGATAATTTCCGAGAGGATTATCGCTCGGTGTGGGTGGATTTGCCCAACAGCCTCTACGACCCCAAAAAGGGCCATTTTGTCTACCACCAGTATATGGACCAGCTCGAATACGCCGACTCGCTGGGCTTTGACGGTATCGGCGTGAATGAGCACCACCAGAACGGCTACGGCCTGATGCCCTCGCCCAATATCATTGCCGCCGGCCTGGCCCGCCGGACCTCGCAGGCGGCCCTGGCGGTGATCGGCAACTCGATCGCCCTGTACAACCCGCCGATCCGGGTGGCCGAAGAGTTCGCCATGCTGGACGTGATTTCGGGCGGTCGGCTGCTGGCCGGCTTCCCGGTCGGCACGTCCATGGACACCAACTACTGCTACGGCCAGATTCCGGCCATCACCCGCGACAAATACGCCGAGGCGCACGAACTCATCATGCGCGCCTGGGCCGAGGAAGAACCCTTCGCCTTTGACGGCAAATACAACCAGCTGCGCTGGGTCAACTGCTGGCCCAAGCCCGTCCAGCAGCCGCACCCGCCGATCTATATTCCGGGCGGCGGCTCAATCGAAACCTGGGATTTCTGTTTGGATAACGACTACAACTATTCCTACCTGTCGTTCACCGGCTATCTGCGCGGCAAGCAGCTGCTGGACGGCTACTGGGACCGGGTTGCCGCCCGCGGCAAGGACGAGTCGCCGTACCGGGGCGCGTTTGCCCAGACCATCTGTGTGGCCGACACCGACCAGGAGGCCGAAAAACTGTACGCCGAGCACGTCAGCTATTTCTACAACCGGTGTCTGCACGTCTACAACGGCTTTGCCGACGCGCCGGGCTACCGGACGATCAAGACCATCAAGGCGAATGTCCTGAACGCCCTGAGCGAGGACATGCAGCAGACCTTTCCGACCCTGACCTGGAAGCAGCTGCTCGACGAGGGCTACGTCATTGCCGGCAGCCCGGCGACGGTGCGCGACCGGATGAAAGACATGATCCAGGGCTTGCACGTCGGACATATCTTCTGCCTGATCCACATCGGCAATATGCCGGATTGGAAGACGCGCTACTCGACCCAGCTGTTTGCCGAACAGGTCATGCCCCAGCTGCGCGACATGTGGCCGGCCTGGAAGGATGACAACCGGTGGTGGTGCAAGCCCATGGACGAGCGGCTGGAGCCCGAGACGACTATCGAAAAGGCCCGGGCCAACGGAAGGATTCCGCTGTGAACAGCCGGACGATTGAGACTCGGCCAGGGATCACGGTGCGTGTCTTTGAGGCCGGCAGCGGCGCGCCGCTGGTCTTTTTGCACGGGGCGGGCGGCCTGTTCGGTCAGGAGCCGTTCCTGGACCGCCTGGCCGAGCACTACCGGGTCTTCGCCCCCGAGTTGCCGGGCTTTGGTGAGTCGAGCGGCGAAGAGTTGCTGGAGGATATGCAGGACTTCACCCTGCACGGCTGGGATGTGGTCAGCGCCCTGGGGCTGTCCAAGCCCCATCTGATCGGTCACTCCATGGGCGGGATGATCGCGGCCGAAATGGCCTGTGTGGCGCCCAGCGATGTGGACAAACTGGTCTTGGTCGCCTCGGCCGGCCTGTGGATTGCCGAGCAGCCGATTCCCGACCTGTTTTCCTTTCTGCCCCACGAGTTCGCCCAGTACCTGTTTCACGACCGCGCGGCCGGCGAGGCCATGCTGACCGGTGGGCTCGACCTCAAAGACCCCGAGGCGCTCAAGGAGTTCTATATCGGCAACACCCGGCGGATGGGCACGGCCAGCAAGATCCTCTTTCCGATTCCCAACCGCCGGCTGTCCAAGCGTCTGTACCGTCTGCGCGCGCCGACCCTTCTGGTCTGGGGCACGAGTGACCGTCTGATCCCGCCGGTGTATGCCGACCGCTTTCAGGCCCACATCCCCCACGCCCGCAAAACGCTCATCAAGGCGGCCGGTCATATGCTGCCGTACGAGCAGGCGGACGCCTTTGTTGAGGCGGTCTACAGTTTCCTGGGTTGACGTTCGGAGCGGGTGAACTGTCTCTGCGCCCTTCACCGATCAACTGTGTAGTCACATTGTAGTCTTGTATGTGGATACCATTAGGTACATATTAAGGCCGATTTGAGTCGTTTGGAGGTCATCCTGTGGAACTTGCCTTACGCGAAGCAAAAGCGCGCCTGTCTGAACTCATCGCCGCCGCTCAAAACGGCGAGCGCGTTATTATTACAAAGTACGGCGAACCGGCAGTTGAGCTTGTGCGCTTCCGCAGACGTGGTGGGATCGATTTCGATAAGTTGAATGCGGCGCGCCGGCACTTCGGGCTGGAAGGAGACGGAGAGGTCTGGACGGCGGACCTCGACGATCCGGTGTTGAGCCGCCAAGCTCTTGGGCTCGAAGAGGGAGTAGGCTAACGCCGTGCGTATTCTTCTTGACACCTCCTATCTCTACAATCTGATGGCCGCACCCGAGGCGTTTTCCGACGCCGAACGCCTGATCCTCACGAATCAGGCGGCACAGATTTATGCGAGCGCCGTGTCGATCTGGGAGATGCGACTGAAATTCCAGGCCCGTTATCGGTCCGGCGGGCGAAAAAGCCCCTTTGATCCGAATGATGTTATTGCCGTGCTCGAAGATCAGGACGTGGTCTTTCTTCCAATGACCGTGAGTCACGCCGCGCGGGAGCTTGAAACCCCCATCGCTCACAAAGACCCGTTCGACGAACTCCTACTGGTTCAGGCCCAGGAAGAAGGCCTCAAACTCCTCACCGCTGATCGTCAGATTATTGGGCATCCGCTGGCGCTCACGCCATAAAGACAGTCGAGTAATGGGTGTGCATCCCAGATCGGCCTATGCCGGGCATGCCATAAGCCAGGCCGGCAGCTTCCCCGATAACCGGTCAAGGTTTCTTGATGACAAGATAAAGTGGACAGATCAACTTGGACGATAGAACGCCCTCATATCGAACAGGCGTTCTCTGCGAACGCTTTACGACACCAGCAGTACGGCCTTGCCGCCAATCTGGCGCTGGTACAAACGCTGGGCCACGTCGGCAATCCGGGTCCACGGCTCTTCGACCTCGATGGGCGGCTCAAGGCGGCCGTCCTCAACGAGATGCAGCAGCTGTGCCAGGCCGTGTGAGGCGGGCCGGCGCTTGACCTCGTGAAACAGGATGAAGCCGTACAGCGACGCCCCGCCGATGACCATGAACTGCCGGGCCTCAAACGACACCTGGGGCGACTCCGACACCCCGTACAGCACACACACGCCGTCCTGGGCCAGCAGGCTCAGGGCGGCGCTGAGCGACTGACCGCCAACCGATTCCATGACGAGGTCGTAGGGACCGAGTTTTTTGGCATCGGCCAGATCGGCGCCGACCACCACCTCGTGCGCCTTGGCCGCCTGAGCCTGGACGACTCGCTCCTGACGGCGCACCGAGGCGATAACGCGGGCGCCGGCCTCGCGCGCCAGCTGGCAGGCGAAATGCCCGACCCCGCCTGAGGCGCCGGTCACCAGCACCGATTTGCCGAGCAACGGACCGCCCTTTTCCAGCGAGTACAGCGCGGTCAGGCCGGCCACCGGCAGGGTCGCGGCCTGGGCAAACGACACCGACGACGGCAGCTCGGCCAGGGAGTGGGTGGGAACGGTCACCAGTTCGGCCCAGCCGCCCGACGGTACGAAACCGACCACCCGCGTTCCGACCTGGGGCCCGGAGCCGTCGGCCGCGGCCCGTTCGACAATACCGGCCAGATCCCAGCCGGGCCGTGCGCCAGCCTCCGACACGGTCAGGGCGCGGCGCGTTTCGCCCAGGTTGAGCGAGATGGCGTACACCCGGATGAGGGCTTCCGAGTCGGCCGGGGTCGGGGCTTGCAGCTCGTGGAGGGCCAAGCGGCCCGCCGCCTCGGGGTCAACAACAACGGCGCGTTGGGTTTGCATGAGTCCGTCCTCTAGTGTGGAGCGAGCGCTTCGAGCGCCCGCTGGTCTGGGTTCATGCCGCCCTCGGGGCTGAGCGGCAGCAGGCACACATGGCTGGCTCCGGCCTGATAGTAGGCGTCGATGCGCTGCCGAATACGCTCCGCATCGCCCCAGGCAATCAGCCCGTCAACCAGCGTATCGCTCCCACCGTCGGCAAAGTCGGCGTCGCCAAAGCCGACCGCCCGCAAACGCTGCACATAGTGGCCTATGGCCAGGTAGGTGCGCATGTAGCCGCGGGCCGCCCGGCGCGCCTTGGTCGCGTCGGTTTCCAGCATCACGCCGAGTGCGGCGCACAGCCACGGCTGCGGTCCCAGGGCCTGGCGGGTGTGGGCGATCTGTTCGGCGGTGGTGAAGTAGGTGTGCGTGCCGTGGGTCTCGGTGGCGGCCAGGGCCAGCATCCTGGGCATCATGCCGGCCAGGACGATGGGCGGCTCGGGCCGGGGAGGGGGACCGCCGTACGGCGCGGCGCGCATCTTTTGCAGATACTCCCGGGTGAAGCTCAGCGGCTTGGCGTAGGGAATGCCACGGCGCTGGTTGCCCATTTTGTTGCTGACGCCCAGCCCCAGGACAAACCGGTCGGCAAACAGCTCGCCCAGCGTCCGGCTGGCGTTGGCCACCGCAATCGGCTCATAGGCGTAGATCACGGCTATGCCGGTGGCCACGATCAGACGCTCGGTCTGGCCGAGCAGGTACGAGGCGAACGAAAAACTCTCGCGTCCGCCCGGCGCCTCGGCAAACCACAGCGCGCTGTAACCCAGCTGTTCGACGTGGCGGGCAAACTGGCCGGCCTGGTCTCCGCTCAGGCCGTCCAGAAAACAAAAAACGCCGGGCGTGCGCAAATTCATGCGGGTCTCCTGAGCGTGGCGGGGGCAGCGGGGAAGGGGCGGAACCGAAAAAGCGGCGACGGGCCGAGGGGCGGATGCCCCTCACGGTGGTTCATCCCGTCTGTTGCGATGAACCACCGTGCCGGCCGGCTAGTTCGGCAGCATGTTGAGGTCTTTCAGCGGCGTGCGGTCCACGACCGGCATCCGCTTGGTGCCCGGGTTGAGCTTGACCGAGCCCGGCCGCCGGGTGAACGGATCGATCAGGCCGATTTCCTTGGCGTATTCTTTAAGGGCCGGCTTGACCTCCTGGGCCAGCAGCCGGACGCTGGTCAGCCGGTCTTCGTTGCTGACCGGTCCCTGGACGTTAAAGCACGAGAACGCGCCCGGCCGCAGCACGCGCATCATCGTCTTGACCTTCTCGATCACCGTCTTGGGCGAGCCGATAATCATCAGGTAGTCGTCCTGGGCCCGCTTGTAGGATTTGAGCAGTTTCTGACGCACCTCGTTGAGATCCTTGGTCCGGCCGCGTCTGCCGTGCTGGGATTCTTTGAGCCGGTCGGAGTCCACCCCGACCCAGCCGCCGCTGGGTCGCTTGGCCAGCAGCCGGATGGCGTTCTTGGAGTTGTAGCCCGGCGGCAGGGTGTGTTCCGGCCGTGAAAACGCGCTGGCTCCGCCGCCGAACAGAAAACCCTTGCCCAGCTCCTGGGCTTTTTCGTCGGTCTCGGCGCAGAACACCCCGATCAGGTAGCCAAAGTTTTCCGGACCGGCCTGATAACCGTTCTCGGCCGCGATATCGGCATAAAAGTCCAGCAGATCACAGGTCGGGCTGAGCGCGGTCACCAGGGCCAGGTACGGATAGTTGTGCTCGGCCGCCCACCTGACGGTTTCGGGACTCAGTACGCCGGGAATCCACATCTGGGGGTGGGGTTTCTGGTAGGGCAGGGCCCACGGGTTGACGTGGCGATAGTGAAAGTGCTTGCCCTCGTAACGCCACGGGCCGGGCTTGGTCCAGGCCTGAATGATGAAATCGTGGGCTTCGTTGAACATCTCGCGGTTGTAGGTCGGGTTGGCGTTGTTGAAGAACTGCTCGCTGCCGGCGCCCCGGACCCAGCCGGTGACCAGCCGGCCGCGCGAAATGAGGTCGATCTCGGCCAACTCCTCGGCCATGCGCAGCGGGTGCTTGATGACCGGCAGGGGGTTGCCGATCAGCACAATCTTGGCCGTGTTGGTAATCCGGGCCAGGATGGACGCCTCGACGTTCATCACGCTGCCCATGCAGAACGGGTTGCCGTGGTGCTCGTTGAGCATCAGCGAATCAAAGCCCATCTCCTCTGCGTAACAGTATTCGTCGAGAAAGTAGTTGTAGTCATCCGCCGCTTTGTCCCGGTCGAAGCGCTCGTTCGGGATGGCGAAGAAGCCCTCGTGGTTGAGCACCTCGTCTTCGTCAACCCAGCGATACGGCCGCTCAGTAAAATATCCAAAGTTCATACTCGCCGCTCCTTTTCCGGATAGTGGGATTGCGCCTCCTCTGATAGCAGATTCGGTCTTGAATTGGGAGAGGCCACCTTGACGGCACACGGGTGTCCGATTTAGGAAGAGGCTGGCAACAGCACCGGCCCGGCGAACCCGACGAGACGGACGGGGCCGGAAAACGAACCTGAGGCGTGTGTAATGAGTCGTGACACCACCTATCCGACCTCCCAGGAACTGGCCCCGGTCCTGACCGATTTTCTGCTCCGCGCCTTTCCCCAGCAGCAGCACCAGGCGGTCACCCAGCTTGAGGTCACAGACCTGCGGCTGCTGACCGGCGGGGCGTCACGCCAGACCTGGTCGTTTGACGTTAGGGTTGAAAAAGCCGACGGACAGACCCAGACGCTGCCGCTGATTATTCGCGGCGACCCCCAGGAGGGGCCGCAGGGTTTCATGGACCGCAGCCTGGAATACCGGGTCATTGCCGCAGCCCACGCTGAGGGAGTCTTGGCGCCCAAGCCGTATTTTGTGGGCGATGACAGCCTGGGCATGCCCTTTTTCATCATGGAGCGGATTGAGGGCGAAACCCTGCCGCGGCGTTTGTTCCGCGACGCCCAGTACGCCCAGGCTCGCCGGGTCGTGGCGGCCGAGCTGGGCGCGATCCTGGCCCGTATTCACCGGGTACCGGTGGACAAGCACGGCCTGGGCGATCTGCCCGCCCCGCAGGGAACCAACACCGCAGCCGAAGAAGAACTCGCCCGCTACGAGGAGAAGTACGAGACCATGGCCCGCGAACCCCACCCGGTTTTTGAGCTGGCCTTTCGCTGGCTGCGCCAGCATCTGCCCCACGAGCGCGAGCGGGTCTTTGTCCATGGCGACTACCGGATGGGCAATATCATGTTCGGTCCGGAGGGCGTCCGCTCGATCCTGGACTGGGAACTGGCCCATATCGGCGACCCGATGGAGGATCTGGGCTGGATCTGTGTGCGCTCGTGGCGTTTTGGCAACGATCATCTGCCGGTCGGCGGGGTCGGGACGCGGCGGGTGTTCCAGCGCGCCTATGCAGAGGCCGGCGGCTGGCCGCTCGACCAGCAGCGCCTCAAATTTTGGGAGATTTTCGGCAACCTGCGCTGGGGCGTGATCTGTCTGAACATGACCCAGCCGTATCTGGACGGCATCAATCCCAGCGTCGAGTTGGCGGCCATCGGGCGGCGGACGGCCGAGACCGAGTGGGAGCTGCTGCACCTGATGGAGGACTAATGCAAGATCGTCCGACCGTCCCCGAACTGCTGAGCGCGGTCACCCGGCTGCTCGACCAGGAGGTGGTGCCGAACCTGTCGGGCTCGCGCCAGTTCTACGGTCGGGTGGCGGCCAACGTGCTGCGCATCGTCATGCGTGAGCTGGAACACGCCGAAGACCAGGCGACCGCCGAGTGGCAGCGCCTGGACGGGCTGCTGGCGGCCGCCGAGCGACCGGCTCGCCAGGCGGCGCTGCAAGACGCGATCTGGCAGCGGACCGCCGAGCTGTGCGCGCGCATCCGCAACGGCGAGGCCGACGGTGGGCCGTACCGCGAGCAGGTGCTGGCCCACCTGCGGCAGACGACGCATGACAAGCTCGTCATCAGCAATCCCAAGTGGATCGCCCGGCCGGTGGAGGAGAAGTAATGGCAGCCGATACGTGTACGATTCGCAGCCTGCGCGCTCGGGCGGTTGAGGTGCCGATGCCACGTCCGCTGCTGACCGGCGGCGGACAGGTCAGCATTGCCCCGCTCGTCCTGCTCGACCTGGAAACCCACCAGGGCATCACCGGGCGCAGCTATATTTTCGGCTATACCCCGGTCACGCTGAAGCCTCTGGTCGCCCTGCTCGACGAGCTTGAAAAGCTGATTGTCAACCAGCCCGTCTCGCCTCTGACCCTGGCCGAACAGTTCCAGGGGCGCTTTCGGCTGCTCGGCACCCAGGGCTTGGTCGGTATGGCCATGGCCGGGGTTGATATTGCCGCCTGGGACATCCTGGCCAAGGCCGTCGAGCTGCCGCTGGTGCGCCTGCTCGGCGGACACGAGCGGCCGATACCGGCCTATAACAGCTGCGGCCTGGGCATCAGCACTCCCGAGCACCTGCTGGCCGAAGCCCGGGACTTGATGGCGTCCGGCTTTGGCGCGGTCAAGGTCCGTCTGGGCTACCCGGACAGTGCGGCTGATGTGGCCGCCGTCCGAGCCGTGCGGCAGGCGGTTGGAGACGAGGTGCTGATCATGTCCGACTACAACCAGTCGCTGTCCGTGCCCGAAGCCCAGCAGCGGGCGCGACGGCTGGATGCCGAGGGGCTGTACTGGATCGAGGAACCGACCCGGGCCGAGGACTATGCGGGTCACGCCCAGATTCGGACCACGGCCAGCACGCCGATCCAGATTGGCGAGAACTGCTGGGGGCCGAGCGACATGGCCAAGGCATTGGCGGCCGGAGCGTGTGATTTTTTCATGCCGGATGTGATCAAAATTGGCGGCGTCACCGGCTGGCTGCGGGCCATCGCGCTGGCCGAGCCGGTCGGCCTGCCGATCTCGAGCCATTTGTACCCCGAGTTGAGCGCTCATCTGCTGGCGGTCACCCCGACCAGCCACTGGCTCGAATACATGGACTGGGCCAACGCCATCCTGGACCAGCCGCTGCGCATTCAGGACGGCCAGGCGGTGATAGCCACGACTCCGGGCAACGGTCTGAGCTGGAATGAGCGGGCCGTTGAGCAGTATCTGAGGCGCTAAGGCAATGGCCAGCACGACATGGCAGCGTGAGCTGTCCCGCCGTCCGTGGTGGATGAACCTGGTGTTTGCCTGGTGCGTGGTGCTGGCTATTGGCGTGCCCATAGAGGTCGCGCTGCGTCCTCTGGCCGAGGACGTTGAGGTCGTGCTGGGCATCGAACTGTACGGCTGGGCGGCCAAGGCGACCGGCGGACTGCACGCGGCGCTGTTTGTGGCCGGCGCCTGGGGCTTTTGGAAGATGGCGGCCTGGATGTGGCCCTGGGCGGCGGTGTACGTGTTTCAGGTCGCGCTGGCCCACCTGGTGTGGAGCGAGTGGAGCGAGCGGGGCAACGGTTGGCCGATTGGGCTGCTCCAAGCGGTGGTGATCTCAGGTCTGGGGGTGTTGCTGTGGCGCGCCCGCCCGCTGTTCCGACCCCGGCCCGGCTAGCGGACCGGCCACGCGCAACTCAGCCGTGTCCGGGGCTCGTGGTGCCAACAGGTGTCTGCCACGCCTGGTCTGTCCGGCGCCGCTCTGGTTGACACGCTGATGACCTTACCTGTAGACTCAATACATACAATCAGAATGGACGGTTAACCTTCCCGAACCCTTGAGATCTGTCTCCGTGCGGAGTCCGTATTGGTCGGCGCGGCCTACCAATACCAGAAGCTGGTCAGCTGTCGGTGTTCGTCCCGGCTCACTCGTGATCCCGGTGATGAATAACGAATCAAGCGGAGTAAGGAAGAATCGGTATGAACGACCAGGATGCTTTCGAGCGCATCATGGCGTCGTTATCCGACGCCATGCTCGACGAGACCCAGTGGCCAGCCACCTCGGCTTTGATTGATGAGGCGTGTGGCGCAAAAGGCAATGCCATCCTCGTCAGCGAAGGCCCGAAGGACGATGTCCGGTCTCTCTTCATCGGGCTTTACTATCGGGGCCAGCGCCGCGAAGATCTGGAGCGCGAGTACCTCGACAGCTACTACCCCACAGACGAAAGCATACCGCGCTTGCAGGAACTGCCCGACAGTCGGCTGGTGCACACCACCGCGTTGTACACGGCCGAGGAGCTGAAGACCTCGCCCACCTACAACGAGTCATTGGTCCGGGCCAGCGCCCAGCATGGCTTGCACGTGCGCCTGGCCGGGCCGGATGGCTTCTCTGTCATCTGGGCCATCGCTGACCCCGTCTCTCCGGGTGGCTGGGGGTCTACGCAGCTCGCGCTGTTCAAAGGGCTGCTCCCCCATATCCGGCAGTATGTCCGCGTCCGGCAGGCGCTGGGCGGCGCTGAAGCCCTGAGCACCACGCTGACCGACCTGCTCGACACCCCCCGGATTGGTGTCATCCACCTGGACCGCCGGGGGCGAATCGTGGCGGCGAATGACCGGGCTCGCGCCACGCTGCAACAGGGCGATGCGGTGTCAGACCGAGGCGGGTTTCTTCACGCCCGTGCACCGGCCGACCATGTCCGGCTTGAGCGGTTGGTGGCCGGGGCGCTCCCGTCTGCCACAGCCGCCGTCGGTGGGGCAATGCTACTCCGCCGCACCTCCGCGCTGCCGTCGTTCATCGTGCACGTTAAGCCCGTAGGTGCCGGCCAGTCGGACTTCGGGGCTGGCCACATCGCCGTCCTGGTGCTGATTACCGAGCTGGGGCGTCAATCCCGCATTGACCCCGTCCCGGTGGCCGCGAGCCTGGGCCTCGCACAGGTGGAGAGCCAAGTAGCGGTCTGGCTGGCGGAAGGCCGGACAGTGCGCGAGATTGCCGCAGCGACGGAGTGCACGGAAGCCTCCGTCTATCGGCGCCTGGGGCAAATCTGTCACAAGCTGGACATCTGCCGGCAGGCAGACCTGGTGCGGCTGGTCCTGTCGGTCGCCGAGTTCCCCTGAGTGTGGGCAAGAGACCGGGCATCTTGCTGGAGTGGCAACAGCGCCAGCAGAATTTTGTCATGCCCGACAGGGAGTGAGGGATACCCCGCCCCGGCCCTCCGGGCCACCCCTGCGCTGTTCCGGCTGGAGGGGCATTCCTCATGAAAAACATCAGCCTGCTCCTTAACGAACACTGGAGCAGGAACGGCGGTCCGAGCCTGGTGCTCTGAAGGCTCACAGCTCGACAACCGCCGAGCCGGTCCTAGACCTTGGGCAGGATGTCGTGGACGAGGCGGCGCATATCCCCGATGGTCTTGGCGGTTGGCGTGCCGCTGAACGGCGGCCACAGGAGCGGCAGCGTCAGCCCGGCGTCCCGATAGCGCTTGAGATTGTCCGCGATCTGCTCGGCTGTGCCGACCAGCGTGGGCGTCAGCTTGCCGCGTGGCGTCTGGTCCGTTTTGTCGCGCGTGATCTCAAACGGCAGCATGCTCGAAATTTCGATGTCGTCGATGCTGTGCTCGCCGCCGAGTTTCTCCAACTCGTCCCGAATGGCGGTCCGCCAGGCCGCGATCGCTTCCGGGGTGTCCATGATCCCGATCCAGCCTTCAAGGCCATACGTGGCGACTCGTGCCGCTGCGAGGTCGGGCCGGCCCAAGCCGCCGAAAAACATCGGCGGCCGTGGCTTTTGGACGGGCTTCACGCCAAAGCCACATTTTGGAAAGTCGGCGAATTCTCCGTGGTACTCGAACAGCTCGTTGGTCCAGACTCCCTGCATCACTTCGATCGTTTCTCTCACGTGGGTGTTGCGTTTCTTATAGACATGCGCGGCGCTTGACGCGGCGAACTCCTCCGGCATCCAGCCCGAGCCGACCCCGACGTTCAGACGCCCGCCCGAGAGGTGATCCCAGGTCGCGAGTTCTGCGGCCAGCACGCCAGGAGCCCGGTAGGGCGTGACAATAATACTGACCCCCAGACGGACGCGTTTCGTAATGGCCGCCAGATACGGAATGAGCGGCATGCCATGCAGGAACTCTGCCCGGGCACTCACCGGCAGCGCCTTTGGAAACTCCGCCATGAAGCCGAACGACTTTTCGAGTTCCTGGCGGTCTGAGGCTTCGGGTACCACGATACGGTCCAGCGACCACACCGAGTCAAATTCAAGCGTCTCCGCCTCCAGAGCCAGGTCTACGATTTCGCTGACCGTGATCTTGTCGCGGAGATTCGGCAGATACAGCGCAAGCTTCATAGTAAGGTCCCCTTTATTGGATATATCTCTCGCCCCGCTGGCTCAGAGCGGGAACGAGTCCTGCATGCAATCCCGTTCTTTGTCGCTGGTGCCGAGTGCATCTTTCTGCGCCGCTCGGTTCTTGTCAAGTTGTTGAAGCCGTATTCGGCTACGAGTGCTACGCCGACGTGGCCAGCACGCTCCAGGTCGAGGGCGCCGACGGGCTGACCGACTTCTTCATGGAACGGCAGGGCTACAGCCTCACGTGCACTGGGCTAGGACACTACCCCGACCAGCCTCACACTTGCTTGGACCTGGTATTTATTGTAGGTTTTAGCGCTAAAGACTTGTATAAATACGAGTAGTCCAGAGGGGCCGGGCGTCTACGTTGTCGCCGCTCGTGGTGCACGTCAAACCCGTGCTTGTCCCGCAGCTGGACTTTGGTGCGCGACGCGTCGCCGCGCTGGTGCTGATCGCCGCGCCGGGACACGTCTCCCGTATCGATCCCGCCATTGATGCCGACAGCCGATCACACCAGCGAAAGCACGACAGAGAGCGGAGAAACAGCAGGAAGAGAAGGAGCGGAACATGTTTGCGACACGCCTACGAAGTATTGCAGCGGGCACCGTCGCTGTGTTGATGGCGCTGGCCGCGCCGGCGGTCGAAGCCCAGAGTGCCGACCTGTTTACGTCGGTCGATGCAACGCCGCCATCCGGCCCACTCGACGATATCACGCTGCGCAGCCGGGTGGTGACGGTTGACCTCGGACAGCTCGACCGTGCCCAGGCTGCGGTGGACGCTCCGCCCGACCGGACCCCGCACCTCAGAGCCATGGCCGCGCGCACCGACAAGCGGAGTGTGGAGCCCGAGCCGGGTACGACCCTGACCTTCAATCTGTTCGACGACACCGTGGTCACAGGCATTGTGGAGTGGACGGACCCGACCTTTTCGGGGGGGTATGCGGTGTCGGGTCGTCTGGTCGGTGACCCGTTGGGCAGCATGACGCTGGTCGTCAACGGTGATCGGGTCGTCGGCACGGTGCAGAGCCCGGAGGGGACCTACCGCATTCGCTCTATCGGTGCGGGGCTGTCTACCGTCAGCGAGGTCGAGGAGCCACCGCTGGAGTGCGGGGTGGAGGGGCCTCATTCCGAGACCGACCATCAGCACTGATAGCCTCCTTGCCGGAGGTCTGACCACTCTTGCCCTATCTCAAGCACCTGCTGTGGGTTCTCCTGGCCGCCCTGCCGCTCGGTGTGGCTGACCCCGCCTCTGCTCAGAACACCGTCGCCACCGACAAGGCGGCGCTGGTGGCGCTCTACAATGCCACCGACGGTGCGAACTGGACGGCCAATACGAACTGGAACAGCGAGGAAGCCTTGTCCTCGTGGCACGGCGTGACGACCAACAGCGACGGCCGCGTCACGCGCCTGGTGCTGAACAACAACAGCCTGGACGGCACGCTGCCAACAGCCCTGGGCGACCTGAGCGAACTCGAACAGTTGAATCTACAGGACAACGCCCTGAGCGGCGCCCTGCCGTCGGAGTTGGCAGATCTGGACAGCCTCCAATCGCTGTTGCTCGAACGCAGCCGGGCCTTGAGCGGCGCCCTGCCGGACGGGCTGCGCGAACTGACGAGCCTGACCAGCGTGCGGATACAGGACACCGAACTGTGCGCGCCGGACACTGACGATTTTCAAACCTGGTGGGGAACGCTCTCCTCCAAGAGCGGCCTGATCTGTCCACCGACCGAGCAATCCGTCATCGACGTAGCGGTCTTTTACACGCCCGCTGCCCGAAATGCCGAAGGCGGAACCCAGGCGATTGAAGACGAGATCGACAGCATGGTCGCCGGCACCAACACGGCCTATCGGAACAGCGGTGTGAACCAGCGGATCAACCTGGTGGCGGTGGAGGAGGTGGACTACACGGAAGTGACGGGCCTGACCGACCTTAATCGTCTCACCTCTCGATCCGACGGCTATATGGACGAGGTGCACGCCATCCGCGACCGCGTCGGCGCAGATATCGTCATGCTGATCCGCCGGCCTACTGGCGTTGCTGCGGGCCTGGCGGAACTCATGACCACGGTGTCGACCGGCTTCGCGTCCTCTGCGTTTGGCGTCAGCACCGCCAACACTCGCTTGTTCGCCCATGAACTGGGCCACCTCATGGGTCTGCATCACGACCGGTATGTGGTCCACGTGGCCTGCGCTGGCGGGAGATGCGGCAGGGACGGAGCGTTTCCGTACGCCTACGGCTATATCCATTGTGACGAGACTTCGCCCATCAATCGGTGGCGCACGCTCATGGCGTATCCCAATCAGTGCCGCGCTTGGCGGACGCCGCACCTTTTCTCGAACCCGGAACGGACCTACCGGGGCGATCCCCTGGGTATCGCCGGTCTGGCGCCATCGACGGCGCTGGACGGCCCGTCCGACGCCGTGCGCGCCCTCAACCGCACGCGCGCTTACGTGGCGAAGTTCCGCCAAGCCCCGGACATCACCGTGTCCTTTGGCGCCGGGTCGCACACGGCGACCGAGGGCGGGGCCGCAGCGACCGTGACGGTGGAACTGAGCGCTGCGCCCACCCGCCCGATTGACATCCCGCTCACGGTGGCGGGCACCGGCGCCACGGCTTACGACTACACCGGCGTACCGGCCTCTGTGATCTTTAGCAGTAACGACACCGAAAAAACCTTCACCGTGACGGCGCTCAACGACACCGCCGACGATGACGGCGAGTCCGTTACCCTGACCTTTGGCACGCCGCTACCCCGTAACGTGACCGTGGGCAGCACGTCCGCAACCACTATTGCTCTGACCGACAACGACACGGTCACAGCCGCGCCGAGCATTCTCAGCGTGGAACTGACCTCAGACCCAGGACCGGATAAGCTCTACACGCTCAATGACGAGATTGAGGCCAGCGTCCGGTTCAACAAGACCGTGACAGTGACGGGCGAACCGCAACTCAGGCTGCGGGTGGGGACGCTCACGCGTGCGGCGACGTATCGGGACAGCGCGGGCGAGGTGGTGCGGTTCGTCTATACGGTGGCCGATGGCGATAGTGATGACGACGGAGTCAGTATCGACGCGGATAGCCTGTTGCTGAACGGCGGGACGATCCAGGACGGCGCCAATCAGGACGCAGTTCGGACTCACAGCGCGGTGGCGGCCAACGCCAACCATCGCGTCGACGCGGTCGGACCGGTGCTCCAGAGCGCAAAGGCGAACCTCACGGAGCTGCTCCTGACCTATAACAAGCCGCTGGACGAGGCATCCGTCCCGCCCACAAGCGCGTTCACGATCCGGGTCGATGGCGTGGGGCACGGCAGCGTCACCGCTGTGGCGGTGAGCGGGAGTGAAGTGACGCTGGCCCTGAGCCGGACGGTCTCTTACGGCGAGGATGGGGCGACCATCAGCTACACACCGGGCACCCCGCCGCTTCGGGACCGGCTGGGCAACCCGGCGGCGGCCGTCTCCAACCAGGCCGTGACGAGCGAGGTGCCGCCCTACGACACCGACACGGATGGCTTGATTGAGATATCGGACGTGACGCAGCTCAATGCCATGCGGTACGACCTGGACGGCGATGGCGACCCCAGCGCGAGCGGAGCGACCACGTACAGCGCGGCGTTCCCGGACGCCAGCACGCAGCTGCGCTGTGCCGGCGGGTGCACGGGGTATGAGTTAGCCGCCGACCTGGACTTCGATGCCGAGGGGAAGTGGAACAGCGGGCTCGGCTGGGATCCCATCGGAGAGACCTTGGCGCCGTTCGACACGACCTTTGAGGGCAACGGTCGCACGATTGCGAATCTATACGTCAACCGGACTTACACGAACGCCATCCGTGGGACACCTGCGTTGTTCGGCGCGACGGATTCCTCTGCCGTCATTCGCAATGTTGGATTGGTGCAGGTCGATGTGACCTCGTCAAGAATCAGCAATGGGTTTGGGGCCGGGCTGGTCGGTTTCAACGGCGGCACGATTCGGGCGTGCTATGCGACGGGCCAAGTCCGGGCAGGAAATGCGGGCGGGTTGGTGAGCAGCAACAGCGGCGTGATCTCGGGAAGCTATGCAGCGGTTCGGGTAACCGGCCAGAGTCGTCATGCGGGCGGGCTGGCCGCCTACAACTCGGGGACGATCACGGCCAGCTATGCGACCGGACCGGTGTCGGGCGGTGGCGCGACCGGCGGGCTGGTGGGCACCCACAGTGTCACGCTTACAGGCAGCTATGCGACCGGACCGGTGTCGGGCGGTGGCGCGACCGGCGGGCTGGTGGGTGCCAGCATCGGCAGGGGAGCGGTCAACAGGGTGACGACCAGCTCTTGGGACACGACGACCTCAGGAATCACGACCAGCGCCGGGGGCACCGGGCGGACGACAACGGCCTTGCAGGCCACCACCGGCTCCACGACCACCTGGGACCACGGCACGGCCAGCCAGTATTCCGCACTCAGGGGGAAAGGCGATTGGAAGGACTTCGGCTATCAGCTCCGCGCCGGGCCATCCCTGACGGCTACGGGCTCAGCGACACAGGTGGTGCTGACCTGGACCGCAGTGGACGTGAGCCACTGGAACCCGGCGCCGACCGTGACCTACACCGTCTACCGCAACACCGGCACAACCATTTCGATGGTCGCGCAGAACATGAGCGGCCTTCAGCACACCACCACCGGCGCCACGGACACCTACCAGATCGCGGCGGTGGTCAATGGCGGAGAAACCGTGCGCAGTGGGTGGACGGCGGTGGTTCTCGCGCCCAACCAGGCGCCGACGTTCCCGTCTACCGAGGATGGCGCACGGAGTGTGGCCGAAAATACCAGAGCGAATGTGGACATCGGCGCTCCGGTGAAGGCCACCGACGTTGACGGCGATACCCTGACCTACAGCCTGAGCGGAACGGACGCGGACGACTTCGCTATCAACACGTCCACCGGCCAGTTGCGAACACAAGCGGCGTTGGACCACGAAACCAAGGACAGCTACAGCGTCAGGGTGTCGGTCCACGACGGGGTGCCCGACGCCACCGTTGACGCTACCATTGATGTGACCATCACCGTCACCGACGTGAATGAGGCACCGGCGTTCGACGATGGGACCAGCACTACGCGGAGCGTGGCCGAGAATACGCCACGGGACCAGGCCGTCGGTGCACCGGTGGCGGCGACCGACCCGGACACCGCGACCGCGACCTACGCCGACCTGAGCTATCGTCTGAGCGGGACCGATGCGGGGGTGTTCCTCATTGACTCCGACACCGGCCAGGTGCAGACCCGCGAGCCCTTGGACTACGAGACCAAGCGGTCCTACCAGGTCACCGTGCATGTGCGCGACGGCAAGAATGCTGCCGGGACGGATGACTCAGCCGATGACGATAGCATCCGCGTGACGATCATGGTCACGAACCTGAACGAAGCCGGGATGGTCACGTTGTCGTCGAGCCCACGGCAGGAGAAGCAGACGTTGACGGCCACGGTGAGCGACCTCGATGGGATTACGGGCTCCGTCACCTGGCAGTGGGCGCGGGCCACTACCCGCACCGGCACCGGCACCCCTATCTCCGGGGAGACATCCAACCAGTACACCCCGCAGAGGGCCGATGTAGGGCAGTACCTGCGGGCCACGGCCACCTACACCGACGGCACCGGCACAGAGCGGACCGAGACGACGACCACGACCGCTCAGGTGCAGGCCGCGCCGCAGGTCTCCCTGACCCTGTCTTCGCCCTCAATCACGGAGAAGGGCGGGGTCAGCACGGTGACGGCAACATTAGACCGGGCCGTGAGCGTTGCGACACGGGTGACGGTCGCAGCCACAGCGGAGAGTCCAGCGGTGGCCGGCGACTTCACGCTGAGCAGTAACCGGGTCCTGACCATCCCGGCGAACCAGACGAGCAGCGAAGGGCTCGTGACCCTGACGGCCAGGGACAACCACGTGGACGGACCGGAGACCAAAGCGGTGACCGTCTCGGGGACGACGAACAACGCCGTGGTGACCGCCCCGGATGCGGTCACGCTGACGATCACCGACGACGATACCCGCGGGGTGACGGTCAGGCCGACAGAGCTGACCGTGAACGAAGGCGCATCCAACACCTATACGGTGACCCTGACCTCACAGCCGACGGCGGCGGTGACGGTGGCGGTCGCCACGCCGTCCAACACAGACGTGACCGTGGACCGGACTGAGCTGGTGTTCCAGCCGGGACGGTGGGACACAGCGCAGACGGTGAAGGTGGAGGCGAAACAGGACAGCGGATCGGATGACGAGTCGGCGACGATCAGCCATACGGTCAGCGGCGGGGACTACACCACCACGCCGGCGCTGACCGTGGCCGATGTGGCCGTGACAGTTGAAGACGACGAGGCCCCGTCTGACGAGGTCCAGCTGACGGTGAGCCGCCCGGCCTCTGCGACGGTGTCGGAGGGGGCGGGACGGACCACCGTGACCGTGACAGGCACGCTCAATGGAGCACCACGTACGGAGGAGACTGCCGTAACCGTCTCGGTCACGCCCGGCACGGCCACGCAGAGCACGGACTTCACCGCAGACCCGACAACCTTCACCCTGACGATTCCGGCGAACACCAAGAGTGGAACGGCGTCCTTCGCCTTGACACCAGAGAACGACACCATTGATGAGCCGGACGAGACCGTGACGGTGCGCGGCACCACCACGGTGGCGGGCCTGACGGTGACGCCGGCGACCGTGGCGGTGACTATCGCCGACAACGACAATCCGCCGACAGTGCGGCTGGAGGTGGTGGACAACCGCATTCGCGAAGACGGCGGCACGACCACGCTGACGGCACGCCTGCTGAACGGAACGTCGAGTGCAGAGACCGAGGTGACGGTGACGGAGCCGCCGGATGCCTTCACGCTGGACGCCAACCCGCTGACGATTGCGCCGGGCGAGACGACGGGCAGCGCCACGCTCACCGCAGTCGCTAACGACGTGGACGCCCGGAACAAGCACGTCACCGTGACAGGTGTTGTGACGAACGCCCAAGGCGTGGGCCGGCTGGAGACGACGACGCTGACCCTGACCGATGACGACCCGCCGGAGGTGGACGGCGAGATCACCCTGAACCACACCGAGCGTGGGACGCAGCCGGTCGCCACCTACACCGCGACGAACCCGGCCACTGTCCGGCTGGTGTGGGCGGTCTCGGGGCCGGACGCTGCCCACTTCTCCATTCAGAACGGGATACTGCGCTTTGCTGCGCCGCCCGACTTTGAGCGGCCGCGGGATATCGGCGAGGACAACCGCTACCAGGTGACGGTCGAAGCCACCGACACTACGAGTCTGCCCGGCGAATCCCTGACCGGGACGCTGGATGTCACCGTCAGAGTAGCGGATGCCCCAGGTATGATCCGCCTGTCCTCGACCTCACCCCGGACCGGGACATCGTTCACCGCCACGCTGCGTGACCCGGACGGAGTAGGCGAGGTCACACAGTGGTGCTGGGAGCGGTCCCTGTACCGTGACTTTCCCCCGGATCCCAGTACGCTCCGGATCGCCTGCGCCGCGACGACCACGGCCACCTACACCCCGGTGACCGCCGACCGCGACCACTATCTGCGGGTCGCGGCGACCTATACCGACAGTGACGGGACGCTCAACAAGGAAGCGCTGGCGGTCTCGGATGAGCTGGTCTCGGATCCCGGTCCCGGTCCCGGTCCTGGTCCCGGCCCCGGCCCCGGTCCTGGTCCCGGTCCTGGTCCTGGTCCCGGTCCTGGTCCCGGTCCCGGCGAGGAGGATGACCGCGAATCCTCTGACCCGGAGCCGGTCGGCGTGTTGGAGAACCCGGGCCCGGACTCGCGTCAGAGTGGCCTGGGCCTGCTGTCCGGCTGGGTGTGCGAGGCCGACGTGGTCGAGCTGGAGATCAACGGCTTTCAGCGGGTGGCGGCCGCCTATGGTACCGACCGGGCCGATACCACATCGGCCTGCGGGGACTCAGACAACGGCTTTGGGCTGTTGTTCAACTGGAACCTGCTGGGCGACGGAGAGCATACGGTGGTGGCCCGAGCCGACGGTGTGGCGTTTGGCCGAGCGACCTTTACGGTGACGACGCTCGGCGAGGAGTTTGTCACGGCCGCTGTGGGCGAGACGGTCCTCGCCGATTTCCCCACGCCAGGGGAAGCGGTCCGGCTGGTCTGGCAGCAGGCCAATCAGAACTTCGTATTGGCACCTCTGGACAGGAGTCCGCCGCCGGTGAGTCCACCGAGCCCCGCCGGCGGCCCGACCGGGGCGTTGGAGAACCCGGGACCGGCGTCCTTCCAAAGCGGCATCGGCCTCCTGTCCGGTTGGGTCTGCGAGGCAGCGGTCGTCGAATTGGAGATCAACGGCGGGCCGCGTATTGCGGCCGCCTCGGGTACGGACCGGGCGGATACGAAGGGGGACTGTGGGGATAGCAATAACGGCTTTGGGCTGTTGTTCAACTGGAACCTGTTGGGCGACGGGATCCACACGGTGGTGGCCTTGGCTGACGGGGATGAGTTCGGGCGGGCAACGTTTACAGTCACCACCCTGGGTGAGGAGTTTGTCACCGACGCCGTGGGTGAGACAGTTGTCCCGAATTTTCCCACGCTGGGAGAAGATGTCCGGCTCATCTGGCAGGCGGCCAATCAGAACTTCGTCCTGGCCCCGCCCTCGGAGAGCGGTACGGGACAGTGACCGGTCGAGCGCGAACAGGTGGAGCAGGCTCTGGTTGCTCTTTCAGTCGGTGAGAGGAGCAGCTGTGTGTGGCCGCCTGATCGACACTCCCGCCTCTTTCACTCTCCGGCCTAGAGCATTCTGTGAATAGATTGAGTCGGCGACGATCTTCACGCCAGCAGATAGGTGTGTCCCGGTTTGGGCCCGAGGAATGTAGCCATTCCTTTACCCATGCCGGCTATGCGTCAACCTAAAAGCACAATGCTCTAGTCGGGCTGCGGGGCGGGCTGCGGGGCGCCTTCGGCCTGGGGCATATCCGCCGCCGGTGGGACGGCTGCGGAGCGGGGCTGCGGAGCGGGGGCTCGGAGCAGACGCGGGAGCCGTTTCAGGTCTTCCAGGATCAGATAGCCGGCCGGGATGAGCAGCAGAATAATCACGGTCGAAAACAGGATGCCGAAGCCAATTGAGATCGCCATCGGGATCAGGAAGCGGGCCTGCATCGAGGTCTCGAAAATCATCGGCATGAGACCGAAAAAGGTGGTCAGCGAGGTCAGCAGAATCGGCCGGAAACGCCGCCCGCCGGCCTGACAGATCGCCGCCACCGGGTCGAGCTGTTCCCCGTCGCGCAGGGTATTGGCCGTCACCACCAGGACCAGCGCGCCGTTAATCACCACCCCGGCCAGGGCGATAATGCCGAACAGGCTGATCATGCTCAGCTCATAGCCCAGCAGGACATGGCCGATGATGGCGCCGATAATGCCGAACGGAATGCTCAGCATCACGATCAGCGGCTGGATATAGCTCTTGAACGGGATGGCCAGCAGGGCGTAGATGGCCAGCAGGGCGAACACGAACCCCAGGGCGATGGCGCCCAGGGCTTCCTGTTGCCACTCCTGCTCGCCCTCCAGGGTATAGTTCAGGCCGGGGTATTTCTGCATCAGCAGCGGCAGCTCATTCTGCTCCAGGGCGGCCACAACCGTATTGGCGTTGGAGACTTCCTCGTCCACATCGGCCGTGACGGCCATGATGCGGCGTCCCTCGCGACGGCGAATCTCGGTATACGCCCGTCCGTACTCCACCGCCGCCGCCTGCAGCAGGGGAATTTCACCGCCCTGAGCCGTCCGAATCATCAGCTGCTCAATCGTATGGGCGGTGCGGCGTTCGTGTTCGGGCAGCCGGACCATGACTTTGACCTCATTGCGGCCGCGCTGCTGGCGCAGAGCCTCAGCCCCGTAGAACGAACTCCGCAGCTGGCGGGCCAGATCGGTCGCGTTGATGCCAAGGCTACGCGCCTCGGGTTTGACGGTCAGGCTGAGCTGGGGTTTGCCGTGCGATACCCCGTCGTCGATATCGGTCACGCCGGCGTAGCCGGACAGCAGGCCGGCCAACTCGGCGGCGGCGCTCTCCAGAATGTCGCGCGAGCGGTGGGTGAGCTGAATGTCCAGGGCGCTGTCGCTGCCAAAGCCGGTTTCGGCTTTGAAGGTCAGCGACTCCAGACCGGCGATGTGGTCGGCCGCCTGCCGCCAGGTGTTGGCGAACTCGCCACCGCTGACCGCGCGTTGGTCGGTTGGCACCAGGACGACCTGCGCCCCGGCCAGATGGCTGCCGCCCAACTTGGGCGGCCCGTCTTCGGGCCCGGGCGAGCGCAGCGCCGCTCCGATTTGGGTGTAGGTCCCGTACACGATATCCGGCCCGCCGTGGGTATCGACGGCCACCTGCAGGGCGTCGAGCAGCTGCCCCTGCACCCGTCGTGCGGTCTCTACCGGAACACCGAACGGCAGGGTGGCCTGAGCGGTGATCAGATCGTCGTCAATGCGTGGCATGAAACTGAACTGAATGTGGCCGCCCCCGACCGCGCCCAGGGCCAGCAGCAGGGTGGCGATGCCGGTCATCAGGGTTGCATACCGGTAGGTGGTCGCGGTTCGGAGCAGCGGCTGGTAGACCCGCCGGACACAGGCCTGCAGGAGGCGGTCAAAGAGCAGCTGGGGACGGCCGAGAATCTGCCACACCCGGCCCGGTTTGTGCTGGCGCGACAGGTGGGCGGGCAGGACAAACAGCGACTCGATCAGCGACACGGTGAACACCGCGATGGTCACCGCCGGAATATTGCGGAAAAAATTCCCGGCCGGGCCGGGCACGAACATGAGCGGCAGAAAGGCGACGATATTGGTCAGGACGGCAAACACCACCGGTCCGGCGATCTCGCGCGCTCCTTCAACCGCAGCCCGCATGAACGGCAGGCCGCGCTGGCGTCTCTCATAGATGTTTTCTCCGACGACGACCGCGTCATCAACAACGATGCCGAGCGTAATAATAAAGGCGAAGAGCGAGATCATGTTGATCGAAGCGCCGCTCAGCGGCATGAACAGAAAGGCGCCCATGATCGAGATGGGGATGCCCAGGGTGACCCAGAAGGCGAGCTTGGGGTCGAGGAACAAGCCCAACAGGAGCAGGACCAGGGCCAGGCCGAGAAAGGCGTTTTTCAACAGCAGGCCCATCCGGTCGCGGTAGATCTCGGAGAAGTCGTTCCAGATCGTCAGGCTGACTCCGGCCGGCAAGCGGGGCCGGATCTCGTCGAGGTAGGCACGGACGCCGGCCGAAACCGACTGCGGGGTTTCCTTGGCCACCCGATAGACGTCGATTTGGATGGCGGGCTGATTATTGTAAAAAGCCTCGAAGTCGGAATCTTCAAACCCGTCCGTAATCTCGGCAATATCGCCGACCGTAATGCGCGACCCATCCGGGGCGGAGGCGACCGGAATATCGGCGTATTGGCTGGCATAATCGCGACGCTCCTGGGTACGCAGCAGGATTTCTCCGCCCGCCGCCTTCAGCCCGCCGGCCGGCAGCTCAACCGCAGCTTCACGGATCTCGCGGGCAATCCGGCCCAGGGTCAGGTTGTGGGCGCGCAGATTGCGCTGGGGCACCTCAACGGCAATCTCGAGCCGGGGGGCTGCGCCCAGCTCAACCAGGGTGATGTCCGGCCGCTGGAGCAGCTCGTCGCGGATCTGTTCGGCCAGGTCGCGCAGGGTTTGTTCGTCCTGGTCGCCGGAGACCATGAGGCTCAGCACCTGGTTGCGCAGCTCGACCAGGCTGACGACCGGCTTTTCCGCCTCTTCAGGAAAAGACAGGATGCCGTCAACCGCGTTTTTGACATCCTGGAGCGCCTTGCCCGAATCGGCGCCGGACAGCAGTTCGACCACCACCGTGCCGAAGCCTTCGCGCGCCGTGGCGGTGACTTTTTTCACCCCGTCGATGCCGCGCACCCGGTCCTCAATCGACAGGACGATGCCCTGCTCGACCTCGGCCGGGCTTGCCCCGGGGTAGGGCACCCAGGCCGTGATGAAGTCCATCGCAAATTCTGGAAAGACCTCTTGCTTCACCTGAGTACTGGCGATGAAGCCGCCGCACACGATGATCAGCATGACCAGATTGGCCGCCACATGGTTGCGCGCCATCCAGGCAAGTGGCCCCTTGTACGGTGCTGACGGGGCCGGGTCGGACCTTGGGTGTTCCATGGCGTTTCGTTCAGACCGAGCCTTGGCCCTCGTCGGCGGCCGGGGGACTCGGCTCGGTCGGCTGAGCCGGAGACGAGACCGAGGACGGGCCGTCGGCCGGACTTTGTAAGAGCATGCCGGACAGGGCAACGGGCAGCGGACTCGTAATGACCTGATCGCCGTCCCGCAGGCCGCTCTGGATCAACAGCGAGTCGTGTCGGCTCAGCGCCACCTCGACCTGGCGGATTTCCAGCTGGTTGTTCCCGTTTTTGACCCACATCCGGCCGCCTTCGCGGAGCGTGTTGCGCGGCACGACAAACACGTCGGTCAGTCGCGGCCCGTCGATTTCGACCCGCACATACTCGCCCAGGAGCAGCGGCAGCTGTTGGTTCTGGGCTGTGGTGCGGCTCAGGGGGTCCTCGACCAGGACCAGCAGCCGCGCCATCCGGCCGTTTTCCGACACGTCGCCGAGCAGGCCCGCCACCACGCCCTGACGCTGGGCGGTCTTGTCGCTGCCCAGGTCCCGGATCACCCGCACATGCGAGCCCCGGGCTTGGGTCGAACCGGGGATAGCGACCCAGGCCAGCTCGTGCATGGGGATGCTGACCTCAACCCGAAACGCGTCGGTACACACCAGGCGGGCGACGGGCGTCTGGGACATGACGAGCTGGCCGACCTCGACCGACTCGTCCAACACCAGGGCGTTGCAGGGGGCGCTCAGCGTCGTCCGTTGGAGGTCCAGCTCGGCCTTGGCCAGCCGGCTTCTGGCCGCCGCCACCGCAGCCTGTTTCTCGCGCAGATGGGGTTGGCGCAGGGCCAGCTGTTTGCCCATTTCGCTGGTCTCGATCGATGACTCAAGAAGATTCCACTCGCGCTGGGCAATGACCTGGTTGCCGCGTTCGAGTTCCAACTCGAATTCGGCCTTGGCCAGGGCGCCCTGTTGGGTCTCGACCGAGTAGGCGTAGTCGCGCGGGTCAATCCGCAGCAAGACCTCCCCGGCGTGTAGCAGACCGCCTTTGAGCAGCCTGGCGTGCTGCTCAACCACAGAGCCGCTGACCTGGGGCTGAACGCTGAGTTCCTGATGCGCCCGCACAGTGCCAAAGGCCGAAATCACAGCCTGGGTATCTTCAGACTGAACCGTGATGACCTCGACAACGGTCGCGCTGGCCTGCTGGGTCGCTTTCTTGACCTCCGGGCGCGCGGCAATCAGCGCCCGGGCGCCGATCAGCCCGCCGCCCAGAATCAGGACGGGGAGCAGAACCTGGAAGAGCCGCTTCACCCATTCGGGAAATGACCGGCGAGTCATGGCCGTGTCCTCGCGGCTGCGGCCTGGGCCAACTGGAGGCTGGCAGGAGCGGTCAACTCGCTTGTCCAGTGTCCGCCCAGGGCTCGGTACAGGCCGGCGCGGTTGCTCAGCAGGAAGCGTTTTTCGCTGATCAGGCGACGCTGCAAGCCCTGTAGGGATTGGACCGCGAGCAGGACCGTCACGTAATTGATCAAGCCGTTGACATAGCGCGACTGCGACTGTTGCAGCGTGCTCCGGGCCAGTCCGATCTGGCTCTCCAGGTTGGCGATCAGCTCAACCTGAAAACGCTCACGCACCAGGGCGTCTTCAATTTCGAGCAGGGCTTGCAGATACTGCTGGCCGAAGCGGTCGAGCAGCTCTCGGGTCAGCGCCTTGTGGCGGACAACCTGGTTGCGGCGCAGGCCGCCGTCAATAACGGGCGCAACGAGGTTGCCGACCAGGGAGCCGACCTCCTGGCGGAAGACGGTCGAAAAGCTGCGGGCGCTGAACTCGTAGGACAGGTCGAGCACCAGCCGCGGCAGCCGCTCGGCGACTGCGGTGGCGACCCGAAAATCCGCAGCCTGCAAGCGCAGCTGAGCGGAGCGCAGGTCCGGCCGGGACACCAGCAGGGTGGCCGGCTCGCCCAGCTGCGGAAAGGGCGGCAGGTCCGGCAGAACGCCGTCCGGGATACGGGTGTCGAGCGCGCCCGGGCTGGCGCCGAGCAGCACGGCCAACTGGTTGTAGGCGGTATTGAGGCGTGAGCGGACAAGCGGGATCTCGGCCCGGGTGGCCTCCAGCTGCTGGCGTTGCTGGAGCACGTCGACCGCCGAGCCGGCGCCGACCCCGAAACGCACCTCGGTCAGGTCGAGCAGCTCCTGGCTGATTTCGATCTGTTCCTGGAGCAGGGCCAGGAGCGCCTTCTGTTCCTGGAGGATGAACCACACGTCGACAACAGAACCGGTCAGAAACAGCGCGCTGGCTTCGAGGTCTTGGCGGCTGGCCCGATACTCAAGCGTGGCCGCGCGGCGCCGGGCGGCAATCCGTTTCCACACGTCAATCTCGTACGACAGACCGGTGGACACAAAGTAGCGGTCGGTATGGGTAATCCGGGTTGATGAGCCGGCCCGGCCGCCGAACGGGTCTTGGGGATCGCGGTCAAGCTGATGCGTCCGGGCTGCGCCGCCGCTCAGATCGACCCACGGGAACACCTCGGCGCCCTCAATCCGGGCCTGGGCGTAGGCCTGGGTGAGGCGGCTCCACAGCTGTCTGAGGTCCAGGCTGTTGTCCAGGGCCGACGCAACCGTGGTGTTGAGGGCTGGATTGTTGAATTCCTGCCACCACCGGCCGATCACGCGTTCGCCGTCCAGGGCGTGATGATAGGTGTTCGATACCGGAACCTCGGGCCGGTTCAGGCTGCGGACCTGATACGGGCTACAGCCGACAGCTACCAGCACCAGGACGAGCAGGGCTGCGGCCCAGGGCTGGAGCGGGCCGGACCGGTCGCCGGTCTCTGCCCGAGGCGGAAGCGCTGCACCGGACCGCAGGCGGGCCTGAGCCGGACCCGAGGGCCGGGATTGAGAGAGCGGGGGAGGGAAGCGGCGCAACATGGGGCTCTAGTTTTTCCCGATTCGTTTGGCCTGGGCTGTGATGCCGGCCAGCGAAAAGTTGGCAATATGCTCGGCCAGGCCGGAGATCAGGGCTGGGTCGTGGTCCAGAAAACTCTGAATCATGTCGAGCTGTTGTTGGCTGGCGTGGCGCTGATAGCGTTCGATGATCGGGCGCGAATAGCGGTAGATCAGGCATTGGCCGAACACGCTGGTACAGCACAGCTGGACGAACGGGTGGTCTGGGCTCACGCCCAGCACCGCCGCCACGAGGGCTTCGCCGGCCGCATAAATGGGCTGTATGGAGCGCTCCAGCAGCTCGTCAAAGGCCGGGGTCGGGTCTTGCAGCTCTCTGACGATCAGCTCGTACACGGCGTGGCCTCTGGCGCCGAGCATGCGCTCGGCATTCCACACGATCCAGGCCCGCAGCTGTGCCTGGGGGTGGCTCGGGTCATCGGCCAGGGTGGGCATCGGCCGTGGCGGCTTGGCGTTTTCAAAGGCGTGCGACAAGACCGCCTTGTAGAGTTCCATTTTGCCGCCAAAATGATAGTTGACGGCCGCCAGGTTGGCTCCCGCAGCGGTACAGATTTCGCGTATGCCGGCCGCGTGAAAGCCCTTTTTGACAAACACCTCGGTGGCGACGGCCAGCAGCTTCTGGCGGGTGGTTTTGCTTTTTTCTGTCAGCATCATTCAAACGCTCGTTTCAAACCACCGTATCATACCATTGTTTAAGAGCAAGCCCGGTTATTGCCCCCGCGCCACAAAATCGCGTGTATGCCTTCTCAATAGGCGTGCCCGCCTATTGATGGTATGAACGGACGGGAAAAAGACCGAAAGAGAGCGAGGAGGTCTCAGCATGCGGGTCAGCGAATCGTACGGCGGATTCATTATCGAGCCCCGGTCAAAACAGCTCGACTCCGGGCAGTGGCAACCCGGTTCCCGGGTATTCCGTTTGCTGGACGGTGTGGTGCACGAGTATTTCCCGCTCAGCGAGGGTGCGCAGAGCTTCGCCAGTGAGGACGAGGCCGACGATTTTGCGCTGTCGGAGAGCCGGGACTGGGTTGACCGGCATTAAGACGGTGGACTGCATGACAGGAAGGTGTGTATGCCAAAGAAAAAGATGTTGGTCGCCGGGGCGTCCGGGCTGGTCGGTTTTGCTGCGGTCAAGCATTTCGCTCAGCTTGAGGATTGGGACGTGGTCGGCGTGTCGCGCCGGATTCCCGACGGTCTCGAAGGAGCAAGCGTCATTTCGGTCGATCTCCAGGATCGGGCTCGCTGCGCCGAGGTGTTTGGCCACATGTCCGACGTGACCCATGTGGTGTATGCCGCGCTGTACGAGAAGCCGGGGCTGGTCGAGGGCTGGTTTGAGCAGGATCAGATGCAGACCAATCTGGCCATGCTCGATAATCTGTTCGATCCCTTGGAGGCGGCGGCCACAGACTTGCAGCACGTCTCGCTGCTCCAGGGCACCAAGGCCTACGGCGTACATATTGAGCCGTTTCCGGTGCCGGCCCGCGAGCGCTGGCCGCGGCATCCGCATGAGAACTTCTACTGGTTGCAGCAGGACTATCTGCGCGACCGCCAGATCGGCAAGCCGTGGCACTGGACGACGTGGCGCCCGCAGCTCATTCTGGGCGAGTCGCTGGGCAGCCAGATGAACGTGTTTCCGGCCCTGGGAGTGTATGCCGCACTGCGCCGCGAAGCCGGACTGCCGCTGTCTTTTCCGGGCGGGCCGCCGTTCCTGTTCGAGGCCATTGATACGGATGTCCATGCCCGGGCGTTTGAGTGGGCGGCGAGCGCACCGACCGCCCAGAACGAAATCTTCAATATCACCAATGGCGACGTGTTTGCGTGGCAGAACGTGTGGCCGACCATTGCCGAGGCGCTCGGCATGCCGGTCGGGCCGCCCGAGCCGCGCTCGCTGGCCGAGGAAATGCCCAAGCGAGAGGCCGAGTGGGCGGCGATTGTGGACAAGTATGAGCTGCGCGCCCCGAAAAGTCTCACCGAGTACGTGGGCCAGTCGTTCATTCTGGCCGATTTCGCGTTTGGCTTTGGGGCCAGGGATCAGACGCCGCCGCCCATGCTGGTCAGCACCATCAAGCTGCGTCAGGCCGGCTTCGCCGACTGCATGGACACCGAGGATTGCTTCCGCAAGTGGATCAAGCGCTTTCAAGACCTGAAATGGCTGCCGCCGGTGGACTAGGCGGGACGGACGCCGAGCACGGAGCACAACATGCCGACTGTGACGGAAATGTTTGGAATCGAGTTCCCGATTTTTGCCTTCACCCACTGCCGGGATGTGGTCGTGGCGGTCAGCAAGGCGGGCGGACTCGGCGTTCTGGGAGCGGCGATTCATACCGACCAGCGGCTGGAGATTGACCTGGCCTGGATCGATGAGCAGCTGGGCGATATTCCGTATGGGGTCGATCTGATGATGCCGGCCAACTATGTCGGCGCCGAAAAGGGCGGGCTGGGGCGCGAATCGCTCGAAGCGCTTATTCCTGAGGCGCACAAGCAATTTCTCGACGACCTGCTGGAGCAGGCCGGGGTGCCCGAGCTGCCGACCGACGCGCCGTCGGCCAAGGGCCGCGGGCTGCGCTACTCGCAGAAAGAGGCCAGGGGGATCATTGATATTGCCCTGGAGCACAAGGCCAGGTTTCTGGTCAGCGCGCTCGGCACCCCGCCCGCCTATGTGGTTGAGGCCGCGCATAAGAAAGGCATCTTCGTCGGCGCCCTGGCCGGCAAAAGGAGTCATGCCGTGCGCCATAAGGACGCCCAGGTTGACGTGATCATCGCCCAGTCCTACGAGGCCGGCGGTCACACCGGAGACATCGGCGGCATGGTGCTGATCCCCGAGATTGCAGACGCGGTGGCGCCGACGCCGGTCCTGGGCGCGGGGGGCATCGGCAACGGTCGCCAGATGGCTGCGGCCATGGCGCTCGGCGCCCAGGGGGTGTGGTGCGGAACGGTGTGGCTGACCACGACCGAGTCCGAACTGGACCGGATGGCCAAGGACAAGCTGCTGGCGGCCGACTCCGGCAGCACGGTCCGGACAACATCCATGACCGGCAAGCACGCCCGCTTCCTGCGCTCCAGGTGGACCGACGAGTGGGAGCGCAAGGACACCCCGGAGCCGCTGAAAACTCCCTTGCAGAGCATCCTGGCCTATAATTACCTGCGCCGGATTGATCGCGGCATGAAAGCGCCGGGGGCGACGCCCGAGTCCGGCGCCTACCAGCTGTACACCTATCCGACCGGCCAGGGCATTGGCGAACAGAACAGCCTGCGCTCGGCGCGCGACGTGGTGCGGGACATGGCCAGCGGCTATGTCGAAGCCATTGCGCGCCTCAACGAGCAGCTCGGCTACGGGGAAGAGTAGGGTGGTGTCTATTCACCTGCCACGCGGCGGAAAAGAACCGCGGAGCGCAAAATTGAGCGCCTCGGGGACCTCCAATGATGGAATATGTCGCCGCGTTTCTCTTGGCCGCTGGACCTGGGCTGTTCGCTTACCTTTCAAACTGAACCACTACCAATTCGGACGCTCAAGGGATGTAGGAAGGAGAATATGACTGGGCAAGTCCTCGGCGTGATCGCTATCGTAGTCCTGCTGTATGTCCTCCTAGGCTGGCGCCGTAAAAATTCCTGGCTCTGGCCGAAGCTCTTGAATCGACGAGACGTGCTAATCCTCGATACCGAAACAACAGGCTTAGGAACGAAAGCGGAAGTCATTGAGGTGGCCGTGATCGACACCACGGGTAGGTGCCTGTTTGAGTCGCTGAGTCTGCCGCAGGGACCGGTCTCCAGCGGGGCATACAGTCTACATGGGCTGTCACGGGAGAGGCTTGAAGAGGCGGGAGCGCCGGCTTGGTCAGAGATTCACAAGGATTTGATGAAGGTCCTACGCCGTGCGTCCTGTGTGCTGGCCTGGAACGCCCCTTTTGACAAGAAGATTCTGAGGCAGACCGCAAAGCGGACAGGTCGGACACTGCCAGAACTCCCTTGGCACGATTTGCTTGCCGATTATCGGATATTACGACCGGACCACGCGCACAGCCTGGAAATGGCAGCAGAACAGGAGGGAGCTATAGCTAGTCCCACGCATCGGGCACGGGGAGATTGTGAAACGGTACTGGCCGTGATGCGGGCGATGGCCCGAAACAGTTGAAGGCTGAGGTCACACCTTTCCGGCTGGACTGGATATTCTTCTCCCGCCCCGCAGGGGATGAGGTCCTTCGGAATTTCTTAATCTACGGTACGGATAGTTGACATTTCTGCTCCTCTTGGGCACCATCACACCTGTTTATATCAGCACAGAACCCGTTGAGTTGGATCGCCTGCTGAATATAATAACCACCATTCGGTGTGGGTGGAGAAAGCACACAAAGCGTGAAAATGGGACTACGGAGAAAGAGGAAGAAAGTTAGAAATTCTATCTGCTCGCTCGTTGTTGGAGTTCTCTTGACGGCCACCGGCTGTGCTCAGATAGCAGCTAACCAAGCGCAATACCAAGCGAAGCTCGAACAGTTTCGTCAAACGGTCCCTATATGCAGTTCGGAAAAAGAGTGCACTGTGAAGTGGGAGGCTGCTCAACTATGGGTGACGAAGAATGCAGCATACAAGATTCAAGTTGTAACCAGCGTCCTGATTGAAACTTACAATCCAGCCGAGCATAGTACGTCTATCGCGGCCCGTGTGACGCGGGAGCCTTTGGGAAATGGACGATACCAATTTGTTGTTCAAGTGTACTGTGACAACATGTTCGGATGTACGCCTAATGTGCTGGATGCACAATTAGACTTCAACCGATATGTTGGCTCGTTCAGTAGTTAGTATGGGCTATGCTCAATCGCTGATGGTGATATGACCCTAAATTCGTGAGTAAAAGGCTCCAACGCACTCGACACTCCTCGGTCTAAGAACGCAACTTCAACTCGCCATCCTTCTTCGAGTGCGAGTTCCAGAGGAGGTACATAGTCAGCATCCCCAGCAACGAGGACAATCGTCGATGGACCTTCTTTTTTACAGACTGTTCTTGTCAAATCTCTAATCAGATAAGCATCATCTTGCTTCGATCTGTTCTCTGAGCCTAAAAACCCTCGACGCACTTCGAACCCTTGGGATTTCACGGCTTCCCAAAACGAATCGTCGTTCGGGATAACGCCAGCAATGTAGGCGCTGGAGACTCCTCGCGTGTGTCCGTCCGGTGCCTTAGCCGCTTCAATGAGGAGCCTTCCAAAATCGATTCTGAAATGTGGCCCATAAGAATCGTTGACAATTCCCCAAAACAAGTTTTGGTCATCCACAAATACGTGAACGAGATCGTTCGCGAGTTCTTCATGGTTTTTGGCTCGTCCAGTTCTGATTTGAATTTTTCCTGGATTTCTCAAGGATGACTGCCATACTGGTTTTCTTCTTCTTTTTTTCGCCATTGATCTCTCCAAGGTTCACGCCATTGAAATTCCTGAATAGTCACCCTAACCAGGACAATTCTCATCACAATCTGGATGTCCAGCCTTCAAGCGCATGGCAAGAGATATTCTGGCCGTCTGGCTCTGTCTCTCTTATCAAACGATGTATGACAAGGCCATTGGCTCATTTTGCTCTGTAAGGCACTGATTTTATTGGTCAAAATTCCCCAGCTGTTTCAGGACCTTATCACCCAGCGTCATGAGACCCCAGGAAAACGCACCTGCGGCAGCTGCTGCATGGCTCGCTCAATTTCTTCGGTCGGGTGGGCGTAGCCTTGCAGCTTGCCGGCGTGATAGTCGGCATACGCGCTCATGTCAAAGTGGCCGTGACCGCTGAGATTAAAGGCGATGACTTTTTGCTCGTCGCGCTCTCGGCAGTCCAGGGCTTCGTTGATCGCCACGCGAATCGCGTGGTTGGCCTCCGGGGCAGGCAGGATGCCCTCTGTCCGGGCAAACATCGCCCCGGCTTCAAACGTATCGAGCTGGTCGATTGCCACGGCTTCGATGAGACCGGCGTGGAGCAGGGCGCTGATCTGGGGCGACATGCCGTGGTAGCGCAGGCCGCCGGCGTGGATGGTGGCCGGCACAAAGGAATGGCCCAGGGTGTACATCTGGCAGATGGGGGCCACCCCGCCGGTATCGGCCCAGTCCCAGGTATAGCTGCCTTGTGTCAGGGTCGGGCAGGCTGCCGGCTCGGCGGCGATAATCCTGGTCTTTTTGCCCTGTCTGAGGTTGTGCCGAAGAAACGGGAAGGCAAAGCCGCCGAAATTTGAGCCGCCGCCCGCACAGGCGATGACGATGTCCGGGTATTCGCCGGCCATTTCCAGCTGTTGCAGCGTTTCCTCGCCAATAATGGTCTGGTGCAGCAACACGTGGGGCAGCACCGAGCCGAGACTGTACTTGGTGTGGCCGTCCGAGGTCTGGGCGGCTTCGATGCCCTCTGACACGGCAATGCCGAGCGCCCCGGGGTGGGCGGGGTTGTCGCTCAGCAGCCGGCGGCCGACTGCGGTTCGCTCGGACGGGCTGGCGTACACCTGCGCGCCATAGGTTTCGATGAGGTGCCGGCGGTAGGGTTTCTGGTCGTAGGAAATGCGGACCATGTAGACCTCACAGCCGAGGCCGAAGAAGGTGCAGGCCATGGCCAGGGCCGAGCCCCACTGGCCGGCTCCGGTTTCGGTCGTCAGGGTCCGCACGCCTTCCTGTTTGGCGTAGAAGGCTTGGGCGACTGCGGTATTCGGTTTGTGCGAGCCGACCGGGCTGCTGCCCTCGTATTTGTAGTAGATATGAGCCGGGGTCTGGAGGGCCTGCTCCAAACGGCGGGCGCGGGACAGCTGGGTCGGCCGCCACAGCTTGTAGATGTCGCGCACCGGCTCGGGAATTTCGATATGGCGCTCCCGACTCATGTCCTGGGCCATCAGCTCAAGAATGACGAAGTCGCTCAGAAATTCGGGAGTGACCGGTTGTCTGGTTTGCGGATGGAGGGGCGGCGACAGCGCCAGCGGCAGGTCGGCGTTGATGTTGTACCAGGCTCGGGGCAGGCGGCTGTCGTCAAGCGGAAACTGTGTCTGGTCGCGCATGGCGTGTTCCTCGCGTCCACGGGGCGATTCAGCCCGTCCGGGTCAGGTCCAGGACCGCCGGCCACAGCTCGCGGTCGTGGATATTATAGCGATACTCAGCGTCGAGGCTGGTCAGCAGGCTGACGACTTCCGGCCGCCCGGCCGGGTCGCCGTCCCAGTCGCCGGCGTGTTCGACCAGGCTGTCCAGCAGGCCGTGCAAAATGCCCAACACGCCGCCGCAGTGCTGGGTCAGGACCTTGAGCAGCGCGGCATGGTTGAGCGAGAAGCCGGGACCCTGTATCAGCCAGCCGGCAAAGCCGGGCTCCTCGGTTGATGACTGCTGCCACCAGTGGAGCCAGGCAAAGGCCAGCAAGACCTGGTCGGCGGGCGACATCATGTAGTAGGTCGCGGCCCAGTTGGAGGGAATCCCGGCCTCGGGGCCGACCAGCTCCGGGGGCAGGGCGTCGAGCTGTTCCGAGGCCGTCAGGTCAGTCTGAAGCGCCAGCCGCTCCCAGTCCGACACCGCCCGGCGCAGCAGGCGATCAACCTCGGTATGACCGGTCGTCCAGCTCAAGAAATAATACATGCAGCCAAGACCATGCATGGGATTGGCGGGTTTGGCAAGCGTTCCAGCCCCGTCCGCTCGGGCGGTGTCTGCTTGCATCTTTTTTCCGTTTGTATCATTGTGGAGCGTTGTAGCCCGACACTGTAGCCGCCACGCTCACGGGCGGCAAAAACAAGGAGGACGGTATGAAAGTTGGCATGATACCCCAGTTGACGAGCTTCAATGGAAAGCCCGATTTCCAGACCTACCAGGAGGAACTGGCCCTGGCCGATATGGCCGAAGACATGGGCTTTGACTCGATCTGGGCGCTCGACCACCACTTCACCGGCTATACGATGTCGCCCGACCCGACCCAGATGCTGACCTATTTTGCCGGTCGGACCAAGCGCGTCCAGCTCGGTACGGCGGTCATCGTGCTGCCGTGGCACGATCCGGTCGAGGTGGCCGAAAAAATCGCTCTGCTCGACGTGCTGTCAAACGGGCGGACGATTATCGGCTTTGGCCGCGGGGCGGCCACGGTCGAGTACGAGGGCTACCGCATTCCGATGCACGAGTCGCGGGAGCGTTTTGTCGAGTGCGCGGAGATCGTGCGCAAGGGACTGACCCAGGACAGCTTCTCGTATGACGGCAAGTACTACCAGATTCCGGAAATCCAGATCCGCCCGCGTCCGATCTCGCATCCCGAGCAGCGCTTCTACGCCTCATCGGTCAGCCCCGAGTCGGCCGAGATCATGGCCAAGCTGGGGCTCGGCGTGCTGATCATCGCCCAGCGGAGCTGGGAGGATACGGCCGCCGACTATCAGCGCTATGTCGAGAATGCGCTGGCCAGCGGCTTTCAGCCGCGTCCGCCGATCGGCCTGTTCAACGTGCTGGTGTCGGACGACGCTCAGGAGGCCGAAGACCTGGCCCAGGTGCACATGGGCGCCATGTTTGACTCCATCGAAAACCACTACCGCTTCTCCTCGGGCCGCCTGAACGAGGTCAAGGGCTACGAGTTCTACGGCAAGATGGCCAAAACCTACGCCAAGCTGAACGCCGACGAAGAGGCCAAGGCCAAGGCGGTGGCGTTTTATCGCAGCCTGCACGCGGCCGGCACGGCCGAGCAGGTGCTGGAAAAGTTCCGCTACGTGCATTCGACCGTCGCCTTGGAGCACGTGGTGAACACCTTCGGCTTCGGTGGCATGCCGATTGATAAACTGCGCCGCAGCTACCAGCTGTTCGCCGAGAGAATTTTGCCGGTGCTGCAACACGACGCGGCGTTCAAACTGCCCACGAATCAGAACGGCCACACCGAGCTGGCCGCCTCGGCCTAGCCCAGCCCGTATCTGCCAAGATGAGAAAGGATGGGGAATCGTGATCTCCTTTTGAGGCGTGCGGTCATCACGATTCCCCATTGCGAAAAGCAAAAGTGGGGACCACGAGACCGACCCCGGGCTCGGTCCCCACTTTTTTTGTTCCCAGGAGAGGCGCATGGATTTTCACTATACGCCCGAGCAGGACGCCTTTCGGGCCGAACTGCGAGCCTGGCTGGACGCCAGCCTGCCGCCCGAGCTGTGTGTTGACGACGCCAAGGACGAGCGCATCGCCCCCGACCGTGAGACCTTCGAGCGCCGTCGGGTCTGGCAGCGCCAGATGTATGACGCGGGCTGGGTCGGCATCGCCTGGCCGCAGGAGTACGGCGGGCGTGGCGCCACGCTCATGGAGCAGGTGATATTCGAGGAAGAGTACACCCGAGCCCGCGCCCCGGTCCTGCCGGGCAATTCGGGCATCTCGCTGTGCGGGCCGACCCTGATGCAGTGGGGCAGTCAGGAACAGAAGGAACGTTTTCTGCGACGCACGCTGAGCGGTGAGCTGATCTGGTGCCAGGGCTATTCCGAACCCGGCGCCGGCTCGGACCTGGCCAGCCTGCAAACCCGGGCCGTGGATATGGGCGACCATTTTGTGGTCAACGGACAGAAGGTGTGGACCTCTGGAGCCCAGTACGCGGACTGGATCTTCATGCTGGTGCGGACCGACCCCGACGCGCCCAAGCATCGAGGCATCAGCTATATCCTGGCCGATATGAGAACGCCGGGCATCACCGTCAGACCCCTGGTCCTGCTGAACGGTCACGCCCACTTCAACGAGGTGTTTTTCGAGGACGTGAAAGTCCCCAAGACCAACCTCGTGGGTCACAAGAACGAGGGCTGGAAGGTCACCGTCACTACGCTGATGTACGAGCGGGCGTATGCCGGGGTGAGCAATTATGACGATCAGATCATGCGCCTCGTCGGCCTGGCCAAACAGGTGCCGATCGACGGCCAGCCGGCCTGGGACCATGCCTGGGTGCGCCAGCGGCTGGCCGGCCTGAAGACCGAGAGCGAAAGCCTCAAGTACACCCGTTTGCGCGGGATCACCCGCATGCTCAAAGGCCAGCCGCCGGGACCGGAAGGCTCGATGCTCAAGCTGTGCGGGTCTGAGCTGGGGGTGCGTATCGCGCAGTTTGCGACCGAACTCCTGGGTGTCCACACCACCGTCAATCAGCCCTCGGATGTAGTTCCCGACGCCCCGCGCTGGTTCAACCGGATGCTGAGCGCCCGTCAGTACACTATCTCGGCCGGCACCAGCGAGATCCAGCGCAACATCATGGGCGAGCGGGTGCTGGGCCTGCCAAAAGGCTAGAGCGTTTCACGTTAGGCTGTAGCCCTGCCGTTCCGCCCCCGTCATGCCGGACGTGATCCGGCCTCCCTGCTTCGACTTCGCTCCGCCCTTCGGCGGGGCTCAGGACAGGCTCAGCACGAACGGGAGGCCGTTGGTCCTGAGCGTCAGGCGCAGCGCGCCACTCCAGCGGGGCGGGACCGAGAGCGGAGCCGGGCGGTGTTCCGTGCCCTGTTGGCGTATCGCCAGGAGTGGACCGCCGCCATGGAACGGCGCGGGAGACAGGCGGCCCTGTCACCCACCTGCACCCACGTTTTACCCTGTGGCCGGTATCAGCCGCCCCACCGGGGATCAGACCGGTGAGGCGGCCCCCGCCCCTGGCTGATGTGGGGGATGCCAAGGGCGGAGCCGGGTGATCGACACACCGGATGGAAAAGCCCCCGCTCCTGGGGTGTTGGGACGGGGAGGCCCAGGAGCGGCGTCGGTTCCTAGAGCAATTCACCATTATGTGTAGCCGTGTAGGTCGGGTTAGCCGGAGGCGTAACCCGACAGCCCGTCCGTGTCGGATGACGCTCCGCTCATCCGACCTACTACAGCCTAACGGGAAACGTTCTAAGGCGCCCGCCACATGACCAGCAGGCCCATCCCCCCGGCGGCGCTGAGGCCGACTCGGCGGTCGGGCCAATGTTGCTCGATAGGCACGGCTCAGCGGTCATAGCATCAGTCCCTGCCCGGTGTCTCTACCCAAACGGGCAGGAAAGGGCACAAAATCGGCGGGGCGCCGGGGGCGAGTGTACGGGAGCGGACTTTCCGAGTCTGGGCGAGACGGCGACGCTGGAATGGCAACAGCCCAGCCAGCACTGTGTCGTCCCCGCCGTCGAGTGAGCCCAGTCGGGGAATAATACTACCCATTTAGGGGGTATTTCGTCCATTTTTTCATCTTTTTTGCCTAATCGCTGCCCATATGGGCAGCGATTTTTCTATGCAGCTTGTGTATAAGCTGCGCTCGTAACGGCCAGCCGTTCGTGAGCCGGACCGCATCGCTATCAGGCCCCGTGTGTTTCCCTGACGCCTCATGAGTAGTCAAGACGCCTTCGACCGGATCCTCGCCTCGTTACACGCAGCCGCCCTCGACGCTGCCCAGTGGCCGGCCGCTTCGGCCTTGATTGATGAGGCCTGCGGCAGCCAGGGCAATACCCTGCTAGTCGGCGGAGGCCCCAAGGACGACATTCGGGTTGCCTTCGTCGGACTCTACTACCGGGGAGAGCGGTATGTCGCCCTGGAGCGGGAATACCTCAGCGTCTACCATCCCTTCGACGAGAGCATACCGCGGTTCCGGCAACTGCCCGACAGCCACATCGTGCACTCCACTGCCCTGTACACCGCCGAGGAGTTGCGGACCTCGCGCGCCTACAACGAGGCGTTGCTCCGAAGCAGCTATCAGGATGGCGTGCGGGTGCGGCTGGACGGGCCGGCGGGCTCCCACATCGGGTGGTGCCTCGCCGACCCCGTCACCCGTGGCGGTTGGGGGGCGGATCAGCTCGCGCTGATCAAAGGCCTGCTGCCCCACATCCGGCAATTCATCCGCGTCCGGCAGGCGCTGGGCGAGAGGGCGGCTCTGAACGCGTCGTTGACTGAGCTACTCAACAACACCGGGATTGGGGTGCTCCACCTGGATCAGTGGGGGCGGATCCTCGCAGCCAACGACCGGGCACGCACCCTCCTGCGGCGCGGCGACGGCCTGGTTGACTGGGGCGGTATGCTACGAGCCCGTCTGTCGGCGGACACCGACCAACTGGGGCAACTCATGGCGCAGGCACTGCCGGCGGCCGGGGGGCCGGCCCTGAGCGGGTCGATGCTGATCCGGCGCCCGTCCGGTCTGCCCCAGCTGGCGGTGCACGTCATCCCGGTCGGCGCCCGTCACTGGGCCTATGGGGCGCGGCAGGTCGCCGTCCTCGTGCTGATCGTCGAGCCGGGCCGCCGGGCCCGGATCGATCCGACCGTGGTGGCGGCGGTGTTGGGGCTCACGCCGGCGGAGAGTCGGGTGGCGGCGGCCTTGGCCGAGGGCGCCAGCGTGCGCGACATTGCCCAGGCGACGGGCCGTCAGGCCAACTCCGTGCGGTTTCTGCTCAAGCAGATCTACAGAAAACAGGGGCTCTCGGGGCAAGCGGCGTTGGTGCGGCTGGTGTTGTCGCTGACCGAGTTTACCGACGCCTGACGGGAACCCGGGGCGCGGGGTCTGCCGCGTCCGCCCCGAGGACGTGGGGCGTCGCCCGGTGCCGGCGCTGGTGGCGTCGCGGTTCTGCCGGAGGCGGCGCGGATGACGTGGTGGCCTATGTCGACGGTGTCGAACTGGACCGGGCGACCGTGACGGTGACCACACTGGGCACTGAGTTTCTGCGGGGCGTGGCCGGCGAATGTACCGTGTCCGACTTTCCGAGTCGGGGCGAGAGGGTGCGGCTGGTGTGGCAGCAGAGTCAGCAGAACTTTGTGCTGGCCGAGGGCGCTGCCCCCATAGGCCCGACCCAATCCGGGACGCCTGGAATGGGCTCCCTGGAGAACCCGAGTCCAAACTCCTTTCAGAGTGGCATTGGCGTCATCTCGGGCTGGGTGTGTACCGCCGACGAAGTCACCATCACGCTCGGCGACCTGGCCGTACAGGCAGCCGGCTACGGCACCGAGCGGCTGGACACGCTGGAGGTCTGCGGCGACACCGACAACGGCTTTGGGCTGTTGTTCAACTGGAACCTGCTGGGCGACGGGGAGCATATGGTTATCGCTACGGTGGATGGCACGGAGCTGGGCCGGGCGACGGTGCGGGTGACGACCCTGGGCGAGGAGTTCGTGCAAGATGCCACGGGCGAATGTACCGTTGAGGACTTTCCCATGCCCGGCGAGACCGTGACGCTGGAGTGGCAACAGAACCAACAGAACTTCGTGATCACGGCGGTGGAGTGAGGGCGGGCGCTGGGGGCGTAGTCAGCCCCTGACCCTCCGCCGTCTCCTCACGGCACGGGACTATCTCCCCCCGTCAGCGTATGTCGCCCTTCTTGTCCCTTTTTTGCCGATATTTCTTGCCAATTCTGCCCACATGGGCAGCGCGCGGCGGGTGAAACTTTTCGTACACTGCCCGTGAGCACGGAAACGGGGCGGACGGTATTGCGCCGCCGCCGACGGAGCGAGCGGTCACACCGGCGCCCCTCGTGGGCGCGTGTCCGTTTCTCCGTCACGGGACGTGCGATGCGTAATCCCAGGAACCAGCGGAGAGAACCCACCCCGCCGCTCACGCGGCACCCCTCCTGGGAGGGGATGGGGGGCGGTGCTTCCCCTCCTGGGAGGGGTGGCCGTAGGCCGGGGTGGGTTGACACGCCCGCTGCCGGCAGCAGCCCTTTGCCTCGCCTGCGCAAAAGTGCCGTGTCCTCAGCGGGAGGGGATGGGGCAGGTCTCCTCCTGGGAGGGGTGGCCCTGAGCTTGTCGAAGGGCCGGAGTGGGTGCCTGCTAGGCCGCTGGGTAACGCAATAGGCATCGCACGTCACGGGAGGACCGACACGAATATCTCGCAGCGATGCGCTGCATGACCGGAGTTGCCCCGCTGAAGATGAGACGATTATTTGTTGCCGGAGCGATAGCCGTCGCTGTCGCTCAGCCCCTCCCTCCGTTACTGGCCCAGGAGTTGCCTATCGAGCCCGCCCCGCTGGAGCCGCCTTTCGCCGACAAGCGCTCTCCCGCCCGCAAACAGCACGGTCCCCAGCCACGCGGTGCCTCTATTCAGGGGCAGGTCTACACCTATGAAGACGGCGACCGCACCGTGCAGGTGCGGCTCCAGGCCGACCTGGAGGTGAGCGGAGACGGCCGCGTCGCCAGAAGCAGCGGAGCGCACATCGTCACTAAGGACAGCTCCCGGCGGAGCAGCGGACAGCCGGTGTTCCGGTCCGAGTCCTCGGGCGCCCTGATGACCCTGCCCGGCGGTGTGCTGCTGGTACTGGACGCGGAGTGGAGCACGGCACAGACCAGTGCCTTTTTCGCCCGCAACCGGATCAAGCTGAGCCAGGTGTCGGCCCTGGAGATCGCGCCCAACAGTTTCTTCGTCGAGACCGCGCCGGGCTTTCCGTCCCTGGAGTTGGCCAACACGCTGGCCGCGCAGGAGGGGGTGCGCATTTCCAGCCCCAACTGGTGGCGAGACCACACCACCAGGTGAGCAACCGACCCAAGCCATGCGATTGGACGTGGTGAAAACACTGCTGCGGATAGCAGTGTGGGGATTGTGGTGGCTGCTGCTGGTTTCCGGTGAAGTCTGGGCGCAGACGAGCGTACCTGGCGCGCCCACCATTGATACGGTGACGGCAGGCAGCAACACCTCTGGGCTGACCCTGACCGTGACCTGGACCGCGCCCACCTCCGACGGCGGCGCGACCATCGAAGCCTACGATCTCCGCTTCATCAAGACCGCCGGGGACGAGACGGACGACGCCAACTGGATCGTCGGAGAAAAGGTCTGGGAGTCCGGTGACGGCACGCTGTCCACCACCCTCGCCGGCCTGACCGACAGCACGGAATACGACGTGCAGATGCGGGCGGTCAACGAGAACGGGGCCGGCGCCTGGTCCGCCACGGCAACGGGCACCACCTCCGATCACGGCGACACGACCTCGGGGGCGACAAGCCTGGTGTTGGACACCCCGATGGGCGGCGTGATCGACACGGGAACCGACGTGGACTATTTCACGTTCACGCTGACCCAAGAGACCGGCCTCCTCATCTGGACGGGCGGCGATCTCGATACCGTGGGCGAACTCCAGAACAGCAGTGGCGCGGTGATCGACAGTAACGATGACGCCCCATTCTCCGGCGACCCGTTGTACTTCTTCATGTGGGAGACGCTCGCCGCCGGCACCTACCGCATCAAGGTGTCCAGCTACGGAGAAACCACCGGGTCCTACGTCCTGCGTACCAGGACGATGGTCGATACCAGCAGCATTGACAACGCACAGGAAATAGTCTTCGACGACGATGGAAACGGGGCGAAGAGCGGGCTTATCGACCCTGGTGACGACACGGATTACTTCACCTTCACGCTTGCGGAAACAACCGAGATCGTCATTCGGACCACCGGCCTGGTGAGAGATACGGTCGGGTATCTCTTTGACAGCGAGGTAGAGGTGATTGCCTCCAACGACGATGGGTATCTGCGGCCGAATGAGCTTGCATTCCTGATCCGCACCCGCCTCGAGGCCGGGACGTACTACATCGGGGTCTATGACTTTGGCGGGGACGGCACCGGGTGGTACACCGTGCATGTCAACCAGGGGGATGAGCCGGGCAACACACGCGCTGACGCTGTCTCCCTGGACATTGAGCGCTCCGTTGCAGAAGCGAGTCGCATCGACCCATCAAGCGATGCGGACTACTTCCGCTTCGACCTCACCGAAGCCACGAATATCTTCCTGGGAGCCGTGAGTGAAACGGTGGATATCGACGGGGAGTTGCTCGATGAAAACGGCAACGCAGTTTCAACCACTCTGCATGACTCATCGTTTGGGGGCGTCGGACCACACATCCTTTCCCTCGACGACCGCCTCGACGCGGGCACCTACTACATCAAGGTCAGCTCGGACAGTGGCGACACCGGGTCGTATGCCATTCGCGCGTTTTCCTATGTGGACTTTCTGGATCGCTGTGCGGACATTGACCGGCTCAGTACGGTCAGCGACCCGCTGTACGGCTGCCAGTGGCACCTGGACAACGCGGGGCAACTCAAAGGGGGAACCTCAGACGAAGACATCAATGCCGAAGCGGTCTGGGACGATGGCACCCTGGGGGCCGGCATCAATGTGGCCGTGGTCGACGACGGCATGGATTATGAGCACGAGGACTTGAGCGCCAACGTGAATACGGCGCGCAACCACGATTACACCGCCGGCGCGGACGAAGACGCGACCGGCATATTTCATCCCTTTGAAGACCACGGTACGGCGGTGGCGGGCATCATCGCGGCGCGGGATAACAGCCTGGGGGTGCGGGGCGTGGCGCCCAGGGCGACGCTCTACGGCTACAACCTCGCCCAGGATTTCACCGATGAAAACGAAGCGGACGCCATGCAACGCGACCTGAACACGGATGTCTCCAACAACAGTTGGGGACCCGGCGACGGGTATGGACTGGACACCGCCCCCGGCATCTGGGAGTTGGCGATAGAAAAAGGCATCACGGAAGGTGCTGACAATAAGGGCATCTTCTATGCCTGGGCCGCAGGCAACGGGGCCTTACGGGGGGACAACTCCAATTACGACGGATACGCCAACCACTACGGCGTGACCGCCGCCTGCGCGGTGAACGACCAGGGCAAGCGCTCCGAGTATTCGGAAGAGGGCGCCAACCTGTGGGTCTGCGCGCCGTCGAGCGACTTCACCCGCGACCGCCACGGGATCGCCACCACCGACAATGACGATTCCTATAGAAACAACTTTGGTGGCACCAGCGCGGCTGCCCCCATCGTCTCCGGTGTGGCTGCGCTGGTGCGCAGCGCCAATACCGCCCTGACCTGGCGGGACGTGAAGCTCATCCTGGCCGCGTCCGCCCGCCAGAACGACCCGGACAATACCGGCTGGGAGGACGGAGCGCTCAAGTACGGCTCCGACACGGAGACCTACCACTTCAACCACGAGTACGGCTTTGGGGTGGTGGATGCTGAAGCCGCGGTGGATTTGGCCGATGACTGGACGAATCTGCCGACGCTGGAGAAGGAGACGGTGGAGTCGTCCGAAACCCTTAACTTGGATGTTCCCACCAGCGGCACGGTCAGCAACAGCATCAGCCTGGGCTCCGAGGTCGGGTTCATCGAGTTCGTCGAAATCAACGCCGACTTCGACCACGGCTCCTTTCGGGACTTGCAGGTGGAGTTGGTCTCCCCGTCGGGCACGGTGTCCGTCCTGTCGGTTCCCTACTCCACCCCATTTGGCACATACCGCTTACGTCAAAGCTTCCGGTTCGGCTCGGCCAGGCACCTGGGCGAGGATCCGGCCGGGACGTGGACGCTGCGCATCAGCGACCGCATAGCTGGCGGGTCGCCCGGCCGGCTGGATTCGTGGAGTCTGACCGTCTACGGCCACCGGTCCACCCCCGGCGCCCCGTACATCGACGCCGTGACACCGGGGCCCGGCTCGCTCACCGTGGTCTGGAAGGCGCCGGACAACCCCGGCGTCTCCGCCGTCACCGGCTATGAGGTGCGCTACCTCAAGGCCAGCGAGGACGAGACGGACGACGCCAACTGGACCGTGGAGGACACCGGCTGGACCGCCGGGGACGATCTGGAATACACCCTCAGCAGCCTGGAGAGTGACGTGGCCTACGACGTGCAGGTGCGAGCGATCAGCGATCAGGGCGCCGGCGCCTGGTCAGAGACGGCCACCGAGACGCCCTCCGGTGACGCGCCCTACTTCCCGGCCGGCACCGCCACCACCCGGAGCGTCGACGAGAATGCGTCCGCCGGCACGAACGTCGGCGTCCCCGTCGTTGCAACTGATCCCAATGACTCGACGCTGACCTACACGCTTTCGGGCGCCGACGCCGGTGCGTTCGATATCGACAGCAGTAGCGGCCAACTGTCGGTCGCCACGGGGGCGGCCCTGGACCACGAGACCACACCCAGCCTCGCCGTCATCGTGACGGCCACCGACCCCTCTGGAGACGCCGACTCCATTGACGTGACCATCACCGTCGAAGACGTGGACGAATCGCCCACGCTGACCGGCCAAGCCAGCGTCGAGTATGCCGAGAACGGTCTGCTCCCGGTCGCCACCTATACCGCCACCGACCCGGAGGGCGAGGCCGTCACCTGGCTGTCGCTGACTGGGACTGATAGCGGCAGCTTTATCATCAGCAATGGTGTCCTGAGTTTCAGCGCCGTACCCGACTATGAGCGCCCCGCCGACGCTGGCGATAACAATATCTATGAGGTGACCGTGCGAGCCTCGGATGGGCCTACCAACGCCGCCACCCTGGATGTCACCGTCACCGTCACCCCCGTGGATGAAGTGCATACGCTGACCGAGCTGAGCCGCGTCGCGTCGTATCCTGAGAACGACACCGGCGCGGTCGCCACCTATAGCGTGACTGACCCGGAGGGGGTGGCCCCCATGTGGTCGCTGGCCGGAGCCGACCGGGGTGCCTTCGCCATGAGCGGCGGCGTCCTGAGCTTCGCCACCGCTCCCGACTACGAGGCGCCCGCCGACGCCGACCGCAACAACGTCTATGTGGTGACCGTGCGCGCCACCGCCGGAATTCACACCGTCGAGGAGAATGTCACCGTCCGTGTCACCCCGGTGGATGAACCGCCCACGCTGACGGGGCCGACCAGCGTGCCGCCGTATGACGAGAACGATACGGCCCAGGTCGCCCGCTACACCGCCACCGACCCGGAGGGGGCGACCGTCCTGTGGTCGGTGGACGGGGCCGACGCCGATGACTTCACCATCAGCAACGGCATCCTGCACTTCGACTCCGCTCCCAACTACGAGGCGCGCGCCGGCGCCGATGGTGACAACGACTATGCCGTGACCGTGATCGCCTCCGATGGCAACCTCACCACGACGCAATCCCTCACCATCACCGTCACCAACCTGGACGAAGCGGGCAGCCTGAGCCTGTCGTCGGAGTATCCGCAGGTCGAGACCGCGTTGACCGCCACCCTGACCGAGCCTGACGGCGCCTCCGACATCATCTGGGTCTGGGAGCGGTCTGCGAACCGGAGCACGTGGACGGAGATTGATGGGGAAACCTCGGACCGCTACACGCCGGCGGACGAGGACATGAATCATTACCTGCGGGTCACGGTCACCTATACCGACGGGCATGGGGAGCCCGGCAGCAAAAACCTCCAGCGCACATCCACCAACCGGGTACGGGCGAGGCCGGGCGAGAACAACGCGCCGGGGTTCTCAGACACTACCACGACCCGTAGCATCCAGGAGAATACGGCCGCCGGGCGGAACATCGGCGCCCCGATAGCGGCCACCGACCTGGACGACGACCCGCTGACCTACACCTTGGACGCTACGAACGAGAGCGTCTTCGCCATCGACAGCAGGTCCGGCCAGTTGCGGACCAAAGCCGAGTTGGATCACGAGACGACACCGAGCTACGCCGTCACCGTGACGGCTACCGACCCCTCTGGAGACTTCGACGACATCGAAGTGACCATCACCGTCACCAACATCGATGAACCGCTCACACTGACGGGGCCGAGCACTGTCCCGTACGAGGAGAACGCCACCGAGACAGTCGCCACCTTCAGCGCGACCGACCCGGAACAGGAATCGATCACCTGGGCACTCGCGGGAGCGGACCGAAACGATCTCACCCTCAGCGGCGGAGTCCTCACCTTCAACACCCCGCCCGACTACGAGGCGGACAACCGCTACACCGTGACCGTGGAAGCTTCTGCCGGAAGCCATACTGTGCGGCAGCCTGTCACCGTCAACATCACCAACGTGAACGAGGCACCGGCAATCACCGGACCGGCCAGCCCCGACCCGTACATGGAGAACGGCACGGGACCCGTGGCCACCTACCGCGCGACCGACCCGGAGCGCGATTCGATTCAATGGACGCTGGAAGGCACTGACGCCGACGCCTTCACCCTCAGCGGCGGGGTGCTGCGCTTCCTCGCTCCGCCGGACTACGAGGCGGACGACAGCTACCTTGTGACCGTGGTCGCCTCCGATGGAGAGCTGACGGATAGGCTCTTCGTGACGGTCACCGTGACCAACGAAGACGAAGCGGGCCACCTGACCCTGTCGTCGGTCCAGCCGCAGGTGGATACCGCACTGACCGCCCGCCTGACCGATCCCGACGGCCTTGTCTCCACCGACTGGGTCTGGGAGCGGTCGCTGGACAACCGGCGGACGTGGGAGTCCGTCAAGGGGACGCCCGCCGCCAGCTATACGCCGGAGACTGATGACGTGGGCGCGTACCTGCGCGTCACGGTGACGTACACCGACGGGACCGGGACCGATCAGAGCGTACAGCTTGTCTCGCCTCATGCGGTGCGGCTGGCGCCGCCCACCAACGCTCCCCCGGAGTTTCCCGCGTCCCCGCCCACCCGCACCGTCGGCGCCAACGCGGGGGCGGGCAGCCGCGTCGGTGCCCCGGTGACGGCCGAGGACCCTGGGGACCCACTGACCTACACCCTGAAGGATGAGTCGGCCACAGCCTGTTTCGTTATTGACTGGATCAGCGGCCAGCTCGCAGTCGGTCCGCAGGGACTCTCGCCCTGTGCCAACGCGGCAACGCGCTCACCCGAACAGCGGACGATCAGCGCAAGGGCCGAGGACTCCAAGACCTACGAGCTTACCGTGACGGCCACTGACCCGTCCGGGGAATTCGACGAAACCCCGGTCTTCATCACGGTCTCGTCCTCCCCGCCGCCACCGCCACCTCCCGTCCCCGGTAGGGGCGGCGGCGGAGGTGGGGGCAGCAGCGGGGGCGGCAGCGGAGGAGGTGGGGGTGGTGGCGGCGGGGGCAGCAGCCGCGACCTGCATGGCAATACCGCCGCCCAAGCCACTCTCGTCCGGCTGGACAGTTTTGCCCCCTGGGCATCGTCCACCATCGGACAGATCAACGAGGCGGACGATATTGATTATTTCGAGCTTCTTGTGCCCCAGGCTGGACTCTTGGTGGTCGAGACCACGGGGCCGACCGATACCATTGGAACAGTCTGGCAGGCGGGCGCGGAACTGGTGAGCGCGGATCACGGCGGGGTGCGGCAGAACTTTCGTCTCAGTACGCGCGTCCGGGCCGGGTCGGTCGTAGTGGCCGTGGCGGGCAGTGGGCGAACCGGGAGCTATACCTTGGAGACGCGGCTGGTCGTCGGCCATCTGGAGAACCCCGGGCTGGACTCCTTCCAGAGCGGCATCGGGGTGATCTCCGGCTGGGTGTGCGCGGCCGACGCCGTGACGATTGAACTCAACGGGGCGCCGCAAGAGGCGGCGTACGGGACGGCCCGAGGGGATACCGAAACGCTCTGCGGGGACGCGGATAACGGGTTTGGGCTGCTGTTCAACTGGAATCTGCTGGGCGACGGCGAGCATACCGTGGCCGCGTTCGTGGACGACATCGAGTTGGCGCGCACGACCGTGAGGGTGACCACGCTGGGGGCGGAGTTTCTCCGAGACGTTGCGGGCAGCTGTGAAGCCGAGAACTTCCCCACGGTGGGTGAGACCGTCACGCTGGCGTGGCAGGCAGCACAGCAGAACTTTGTGCTGGTCGAAGGTAGCGCGCCGACAGGGGCTTCCCGATCCGGGACGGCCGGGGTGGGCCTCCTGGAGAACCCGAGTCCCAACTCGTTCCAGAGTGGCATTGGCGTTATCTCGGGCTGGGTGTGTGAGGCCGATGAGGTCGTCATCACGCTGGGCGACCTGGCCCCACAGGCGGCGGGCTACGGCACCGAGCGGCGGGACACGCTGGATGTCTGCGGCGACACGGACAACGGCTTTGGCTTGCTGTTCAACTGGAACCTGCTGGGGGATGGCGACCATGAAGTCATCGCCCTGGTGGATGGCACGGAGCTGGGCCGGGCCGTGGTGCGGGTGACGACCCTGGGCGAAGAGTTTGTCCGGGACGCTGTGGGCGAGTGCGTGGTGGACGACTTCCCGAATCCAGGCGAAGAGGTACGCTTGGTCTGGCAGCAGGCCACCCAAAACTTCGTGCTGGCCCCACTGCGGTAGCATCCCAGGGAGCGGGGCGCAGACACGACGTTCTTGTGTCAAGCGATCCCAATGTAAGAGGCTGCTTGCAGCATGGGCGCCTCCTTTCAGCATGAACGGGGGGCCGTTAGAGCAAATTCCGATGCTATGTAGCCGCCTGTCATTCCCGCGCAAGCGGGAATCCAGGCCCCCAGCTCCTCGGCCTCTGGATGCCGGATCAAGTCCGGCATGACGAAAGCGTACTGGCACGGCTGCAACTCATCGTGAACCGCGCCTAGCGGCTGGCTGCAGCGGTGTAAACCTGGGCAACTGACCGGTGTCGTCTCTCGGCGGATCGGGGGGACTCGCAGCCGCCTGCTGTAGCGGACGAGACCGCCGTGTCAGAGCACCAAGGAGGGGCGACGTATACGTCACTCCTCCTGCACATCCGTAATCACGAAGTTCTGACCGGTCTGCTGCCACTCCAACAGGGTACTCTGCCCCGGGTGCGGGAAGTCGTCCGCCACACATTCGCCCACAGCCCCCTCCACAAACTCTTGCCCCAGTGTCGTTACCGTGACCGTCGTCCGGCCCAACTCGACCCCATCGGCCAAGGCGGTCACGGTATGGGCGCCAGCGCCCAACAGGTTCCAGTTGAGCAACAACACAAACCCATTATCCGTGTCCCCACAGGTATCCAGCGTATCCCCCCGCTCCAGGCCATACGCCGCCATGTGCCACGCGAACTCCCCCTGTTCGGTCTTGATCTCGATCTCCACCTGCTCGGCTTCGCACGCCCAGCCCCACAGCGCGCCTATCCCGCTCTGAAACGCGTGCGGACCTGGATTCTCCAGCCGCCCCCCCACATCCCCCAGATCCGCTGCGGGCAGATAAAACCCCGAATTGACGATGAAGTCCCTTGAGACTGTGCTGCCGTCCGGCAACGGGACGGCGGCGGTGAACACCCGAGCGTAGCCGACCTTGGGGACTTCGACGCTGTCGGCATCGTCGGCGGGGTTGTCGAAGTAATACTCCCAGAAGCCGCCGTCCGGGCCACTTTCCGCCGCGCGGATGAGCTGCTCCACGATGAGTTCTCCGGTCGCTACGTCACGGGCAATGCCTCCGCTGCGCAGCTCGAACCGGTCTGGAAACCCGCCGTGAAACACGATCAGCCTGCTGGCACGTTCCATGATGGCGACGTACACGGGGCCGTGTCGCCAGGGCCCGTTCGGATCCCGCAGGGCGATCCGAGCTTTCGAGAAAGCGGCCAGATCGCCGGACTCCCGGAGTGAGCCCCAGTACTCCCCTGCGGCCATGACGAAGGCCTTCAAGGTGGCGCGATCCACCACGTCCCTGGCCGTAATGGCCGGGTCGACGTGCTCGATTTCTTCTTCAGCCAAGTGGGACGAGGCGAGATCGAATCCGGTGAGCAGCACGACGGGGTCCCGCCTGGCCGAGACATATACGGTGGCATAGCCGGAGGCGCCCGGGAGACCGGGAACGTCGAACGGGCCGCCATTCCCGGCGGCGGCGACAGTGAAGGCGGCCTGAGCCGCAGCAAGGTCGGTCAGGACGGCCGGGTCGATGCCCAATGCTTCAAGGATCGCTCCATAAATCACGGGGGTGAGTTGCCGGCCCGACAATGCCATGTCCTTGGCGTGAAGGTACACCCTGCCGTCAAGCGTCAGGCTTATGAGGTACGTGGAACCGGAATGCCACGGACTGCCCTCCTGCCTGAGGAGGCAGCCGACGTAGGCTCCCCGGCCTGGGGACGCGACCCCGACCTCGCTGACAAATTGGTCGCGCGCGGCCAGGGCGAAGTCGGCCAGGCTGGCGCTGCCGTCTTCCACCTGTTGCGCCGTCACGCGCGGGTCCGCAGGCGGCGTCACGCCGGCAGGCAGGGGGCAATCGAGCGGCGTCTGGGCCAGGGCCTCGCGCCCCTCGGAACAGATGGCGGCCAGCACGAGCAGGCCGCTCAGCATCAGCGCTGTCGGGGTCAGCCAGGTTCCAGGTTGCATCTTCGGGTTCCTTTCTCTCACAGACTACCGGAGGCAAATTCAGGGGGTGTTCGCTCACCGTCCTTGGTCGAAGGGCATAGCGTGGCGGTCATAGCATAGGCCCTTTCCCCGTGTCTCTGCTCAAATGGGCAGGAACGGACCAAATCGGCGGGCCGCAGGGCAAGCCGGAATCCGGGCGCCCGGCCCCTAGCGAGGCCCTTCGACTTCGCTCCGCTACGCTCAGGGCGAACGGGCGGCCGTTTGTGCTGAGCCTGTCCTGAGCGGTGTCGAAGGGCGTAGCCCGCAAGGGCGAAGTCGAAGCAGGGAGGCCGGAGCACGGCCGGTATGACGAGGGCGGAACGGCAGGGCTACAGCCTAAGGTGAAACGCTGTGGCGCCCGGGTTTTCCCGTCTTTTTTCCATTTTTCTGGTCCTTTCTGCCCATCTGGGCAGCGCATTTTTCCTGCCGATCGTGTACAGGCAGTGAACTTTTTACCTGGTGCAGGAAATCCGCCTGGGACGTGCGATGCATATTGCGTTACCCAGCGGCCCGGCAGGTACCCACCCCGGCCCTTCGACAAGCTCAGGGCCACCCCTCCCAGGAGGGGATGGGGGGCGGTTCCCCTCCTGGGAGGGGTGCCGCGCTAGCGGCGGGGTGGGTGCTCTCCGCTGGTTTCTGGGATTACGCATCACACGTCTGGGAGGGCAGGAGAACCAACAGCACTGTGTCATCGCACGGGTCGAGCGAACCGGGAAATGACTCGAAACTTTTTCCTATGCAAACAACCCAGTACGGCAGGAATGATGCGGAGAAACGCTCGTTTTTCCTGGCCAGAATTTTTCAGACCGAGACCCTCTTCACATTCCTCCGGTATTCCGGCAAGAGACTGCACGGGCTGCTCCTGGGAGCAAACCGGGCTCAGGGCTCTGGCGTGCCGCGTCGGTTCGGAACGAACCACCACCCCCGGCTCGGGCCGCTGCGGGTCGCTTTCCGCAGCGTTCTGGCGCTCTTTGCCGGTATCCTGACCCCGCCTCCGGTCGTTGTGGCCCAGGCGGACGACCCGGCGCTGACCGTGAACATCTGCGACCGCACCGAACAGGTGAGGTCCAGGATACTGACGCAGGTCTCCGTCACCGACTGTGCCGATGTTTCAACGAGCGAGCTGGCAGCGATCACCATCCTGGGCGCGACTGGGTTTGGCATCCTCTCCTTGCGATCTGGCGATTTCGCCGGGCTGACCGGGCTGAAGAAGCTGTACTTGGAAAGAAATCATCTGATTGATCTGCCGGCGGATATCTTCGCCGGGCTGACCGGGCTGACGGAACTGTACCTGGGAAGCAATAAACTGATCAGTCTGCCGGCAGGCATCTTCGATGCCCTGGCCAGTCTGAGCAAACTGAACCTGGCAAACAACTCCGACCTGTCCTACTCGCCCTATCTGCTGAGCGCGCTGCCCAGCCTGACGCAGCTCAACGGGACAGCGTACACCCGTCCGGCGCCCCCCGGCGCCCCCACCGCCCTGACGGCAACGGTCAGAGCCGCCGACATCAGTCTCAGTTGGACCGCCCCGGCGACCGGCACCCCCACCAGCTATCGGATTCTGCGCCAAGCCGGCACCGCTCCACAGGCCGTCTATATCGCGGACACCTACGCTGCCGGCGGGACGGCGGTGAGCTACACCGACGCCGACGTGACCGCTGGTGAGACCTACACCTACCAGGTCCAGGCGCTGAACGCGGGCGGCGTCGGTGACGGGTCCAACGAGGCGGTCGCGGTCGCGGACATCTGTGACCGCACTGAGCCTGTGCGCACCGCAATACTCGCGGCGGTCACCGCTACCGACTGCACGCTCGTTTCCATTAGCGAGCTGGCAGCAATCACCGCCCTGGACCTGAGCGGAGCGTCCATCACCACGTTGCAAGCGGGTGATTTCGTCGGCATGACCGGCCTGACCACGCTGGACCTGCCCGACGCTCTCGACGCGTCGGCCTACTCGCCCTATCTGCTGAGCGCGCTGCCCAGCCTGACGCAGCTCAACGGGACAGCGTACATCCCCCCGGCCCCTCCCGGTGCCCCGACTGGCCTGACGGGAACGTTCACCGACGGACAGGTCACACTCCGCTGGACCGCTCCGACGAGCGGCACCCCCACCAGCTACCGGATTCTGCGCCAGGTGGGCACCGCTCCGCAGGCCGTCTATGTCGCGGACACCTACGCTGCCGGCGGGACGGCGGTGAGCTACACCGACGCTGCCGTGACCGCCGGTGAGACCTATACCTACCAGGTCCAGGCGCTGAACGCGGGCGGCGCCAGCGACGGGTCCAACGAGGCGATCGCGAGAGCGTTCGTGCCTGTGAACATCTGCGACCGCACCAGACAGATACAGAGGATGATACTGGCCAAGCCGGTGGTGATCGCCACCGACTGCGCCCTGGTCTCACCGAACAAGTTGGCAGCAATCACCAGACTGGACCTGGGATATCGCTACCTGCAAGCCTCGTTGCGAGCGGATGATTTCGCCGGCATGACGGGCCTGAAGAGGTTGGACTTGCGCGGCAGTCGTCTGGATACGTTGCCGGCGGGCGTCTTCAACCACCTGCCCAACCTCACGTATCTCAATCTGGACGTCGCTGGCCTGACGTCGTTGCGGGCGGGGGTGTTTGACAAGCTGACGAAGCTGACTACGCTGGACCTCTGCGCCAATGAACTGAGGATGTTGCCGAGGGGCATATTTGACAAACTGACGGAGCTGACCACGCTGGAATTATACTTCAATGATCTGAGGACGTTACCGGCGGGCATCTTCGACCACCTGCCCAACCTGACCAAGCTGTATCTCTACAGGAATGATCTGACGTCGTTGCGGGCGGGGGTGTTCGACAAGCTGACGAATCTGAGCACCCTGCTGCTGCACGAAAATGATCTGACCAGTCTGCCGGCGGGCGTCTTCGATGCCCTGGCCAATCTGACGGAACTGAACCTGGCAGAAAATGAACTGACCGGTCTGCCGGCGAACGTCTTCGGTGCTCTGTCGAGTCTGAGCAAACTGAACCTGGTCGACAACTCCGACCTGTCCTACTCGCCCTATCTGCTGAGCCCGCTGACCAACCTGACGCGGCTGAACTATGGCCATTACACCCGTCCGGCGCCTCCCGGCGCCCCCACCGATCTGACGGCAACGGTCAGAGCCGCGGGCATCCACCTCAGTTGGACCGCCCCGGCGAGCGGCACCCCCACCAGCTACCGGATTCTGCGCCAGGTGGGCACCGCTCCGCAGGCCGTCCATGTCGCGGACACCTACGAGGCCGGCGGGACGGCCGTGAGCTACACCGACACTGCCGTGACCGCCGGTGAGACCTATACCTACCAGGTCCAGGCGCTGACCGCGGGCGGCGCCAGCGACGGGTCCAACGAGGCGGTCGCGACCATGTCCTCCGTGGCAAACATTTGCGACCGCACCGAGCCAGTCCGGACTGCGCTCCTGGCGCAGGTCTCCGGCACCGCCTGTGGCCGCGTTTTAACGAGCCAACTGGCCGCGCTCACCACCCTGGACCTGAGCGGAGCGTCCATCACCTCTTCACAAGCGGGTGATTTCGCCGGGCTGTCCGGTCTGACCACGCTGGACCTGAGCGACAATGATCTCAGTGCGCTGCCGGCGGGCGTGTTTGACGCCCTGTCCGGGCTGACGACGCTGGACCTGAGTGACAATAACCTCAGTGGGTTGCCGGCGGGCGTCTTCGATGCTCTGTCCAGTCTGACGACGCTGGACTTGAGCGACAATGCGTTGACCGCGCTGCCGGCGGGCGTGTTTGACCACTTGTCCAGCCTGACTACGCTGAACCTGGCCGACAACCCCGGCCTGTCCTACTCGCCCGACCTGCTGAGCCCGCTGACCCGCCTGACGCAACTCAACGGGGCATCGTACACCCCTCCCGCCCCCTCAAGCGCCCCGACGAACCTGACGGCGACGATCACCACCGGCGGGATCGCCCTCCACTGGACGGCCCCCACGACCGGGGCGGTCACCAGCTACCGGATTCTGCGTCAAGAAGGCAGCAGTCCGCAGGAAGTGTATGTCGCGGACACCTACGAGGCCGGTGGGGCGGCCGTGACCTACACCGACACCGACATCACGGTCGGCGAGACCTACCGGTATCAGGTCCAGGCCCTGAACGCGGGGGGCGCCAGTCCCTCGTCCAACGAAGCGGTTGTGGCGCTGACGGCGGTGGTGGACCTCTGCGACCGCACAGAGCCCGTGCAGACCGCAATAGTAGAGGAGGTCCACACCATCACCTGCGCTCCCTTTTCAGCTGTCAAGTTGGCGGCGATCACCGTCCTGGACTTGAGCGGGCAACAGATGCACACGTTGCAGGCGGATGATTTCGCCGGAATGTCCAGCCTGACGGTGCTGAATCTGCGCGAGACGGATTTGGAATTGTTAGCGGCGGGAGTGTTCGACCCCTTGCCCGACCTGATCACACTGGACCTGCACGGGAATCAGCTCGAGTCGTTACCGGGCGGGGTGTTCGACGCCCTGTCCCGACTGGCCACGCTGGACCTGAGCAACAATCTTCTGCGCGGGTTGCCGGCCGGCGTGTTTGACTACCTGTCCGGTCTGACCACGCTGGACCTGAGCAACAATCTTCTGCGCGGGTTGCCGGCCGGCGTGTTTGACTACCTGTCCGGTCTGACCACGCTGGACCTGAGTGACAATAACCTCAGTGCGTTGCCGCCGGGGGTGTTCGACGTCCTGTCCAGTCTGACCACGCTGGACCTGAGCAACAATGCCTTGACCGCGCTGCCGGCGGGTTTCTTCGATGCCCTGTCCGACCTGACTACGCTCCGTCTCAACAACAACCCCGGCCTGTCCTACTCGCCCGAAGTGTTGAGTCGGCTGACCCGCCTGACGCGCCTCAACGGCGCCCCGTATACGCCCCCGGCACCCCCAAGCGCCCCGACGAACCTGACGGCGACGATCACCACCGGCGGGATCGCCCTCCACTGGACGGCCCCCACGACCGGGGTGGTCACCAGCTACCGGATTCTGCGCCGAGCGGGCAGCGGTCCGCAGGAGGTGTATGTTGCGGACACCTACGAGGCCGGCGGAGCGGCCGTGACCTATACCGATACCGCCATCACGCTCGGCGAGACCTACCGGTATCAAGTCCAGGCGCTGAACGCGGGCGGGGCCAGTCCCTCGTCCAACGAAGCGGTCCTGACTGCCACGAATGCCATTTTCAGGATTACCAGTGTCGGGCCGTTCGCGGTTCAAGAAGGAACGACCGCTGTCGCCACGCTCATGGCGTCCGTGTCCAGCACGTCGAGCACCTCGCTGACCTGGTCTATTCCGTCCGGTCCGGCAGGCGGGGCAGACCGGCACGCGTTCTCGCTCAGTGCCGCCGGCAGCCTGACTTTCAGAGCCGCGAAGGATTTCGAGGCGCCGGACGACGCCGACACGGACGGGACCTACGAAGTCAGCGTGCAGGTGGATGGTGACGCACAGGCAGCCCTTGCAGAGGCACCCCTCCAGGTGACTTTACACAACGTCGATGAGCCGGCGCTGATCACCTTGTCAACGACGCAGCCGCAGGTAGGGCGTGCCCTGACCGCTACCCTGACCGATCCCGACGGCACCGTTTCCGGCGTGACGTGGTCGTGGACGGCTTCCGCAGACCACACAACCTGGATCCCGATCCCAGGGGCTGATTCGGCCGTCTACACGCCGCAGGCCACCGACTTGAGTCACTACCTGCGGGTCACGGCCTCGTACATCGACGATGTCTTCGGGGCCGGCAGGAGCGCCCCGGCGGCGCTGACCGATATCGTGCAGGCCGCCCCGGTGCGGCCTCCCACAGGCGGCGGAGGCAGCGGAGGCGGCGGGGGGGGCAGGGGCGGTGGTTCTGCCTGCACGGGGAACGATGAGCACGGCAACACTGCTGCCCAGGCAAGCGCCATTGCCCTGGACACGCTGACGGCGGGGGCCATCTGTCCGGCCGCTGACGTGGATTATTTTACGGTCACTATCCCTGAGCGCGGGCTCGTCTTTGTCGAGACCACCGGCGCGGGGCCGCTCCAGGGGACGATCTTGCAAGACGGCGTGGTCTGGGCATCCGGTCCGATAGGCGGAAGGCAGGCGCATGACCGGCTGGGAGTGCTCGTCCAGGCTGGCCCCGTGGTCGTGGCTGTCCAAGGTCAGGCGGGCGTGACCGGGGCGTACGCCCTCGCCATCACCTTCGTGCGGGGCACTCTGGAGAATCCGAGACCGGCGTCGTTCCAAAGTGGCGTCGGGGTGCTGTCGGGCTGGGTGTGTGAGGCCGAAGAGGTCGAGATAGAGATTGTGGGGGCTGGGCGGCACGAGGCGGCGTATGGCACTGAGCGCCGGGACACGGCGGGCGTGTGTGGCGATACGAATAATGGCTTTGGCTTGCTGTTCAACTGGAACCTGCTGGGCGACGGCGAGTATGAAGTGGTGGTCTTCGTCGATGGCCTCGTACTGGGCTGGGCGACGGTGACGGTGACGACCTTGGGCGCGGAGTTTGTGCGGGGCGTCGAAGGCGAATGTACCGTGTCCGACTTTCCGAGCGTTGGTGAGAGTGTCCACCTGGTGTGGCAGGCGGCCCAGCAGAACTTTGTCGTGGCCGAGGGTGGCGTGCCGCGTGGCTCGGTCCAGGCCGGGACGCCTGGGGTAGGCTACCTGGAGAACCCGACTCCCAACTCCTTTCAGAGTGGGATTGGGGTGCTCTCGGGCTGGGTGTGCGAAGCCGACGAGGTGCTCATCACAATCGGCGACCTGGCCCCGCAGGTGGCCGGCTACGGCACCGAGCGTTTGGATACCCTGGATAGCTGCGGGGACACGGATAATGGCTTTGGCTTGCTGTTCAACTGGAACCTGCTGGGCGACGGGGAGCATGAGGTCGTCGCCCATGTGGATGGCATGGAGTTGGGCCGGGCGACGGTGCGGGTGACGACGCTGGGCGAGGAGTTCATGCGGGGCGCCGCCGGAGAGTGTGTGGTGGCAGACTTTCCGCATCCGGGCGAGACGGTGACGCTCACCTGGCAGCAGAATAGCCAGAATTTTGTCATCACCGCCGTGGAGTGAGCCCCACCGGGGGCGCGTCGGTTCAGACCTTTCCTCATTTTTTCATTTTTCCGGGGATTTCTGCCCATCTGGGCAGCGATATTTGCGTACCGATGGGGTATGAACCGGGGAATTTTTGTCTGATGAGGAGGAGAACCCATGGTACGGGGTGTGCGAGCCCACAGATTCCAGGTCGGCCGCACGAACCGGTCCGTCCGGTTCACGGCAGCGGTTACGGTCGCGGTCCTGATGACGTTGGTCCCGCCACCGTCCGAGGCCCAGCCCCCCGACCTCTTTGCGCCAGTCGATAATCCGCCCCCGCCGTCCATCTCCGCTGACGCCCTGACCCTGCGCAGCCGGGTCGTGACCATGGACCTCGGGCAAGTCCAGGACGCCCAGAGCGCCGTGGCCGCACCTCCCAGCCAGGCGGTTCATACCAGGGATGCGGGCTCGTCCCCCAAAAGCTCCGGCTCAGTACCCGCTCCCGGCACGACCCTGACCTTCAATCTGTTCGACGATGTGGTCGTCACGGGCGTGGTGAAACGGACCGCGCCGACGTTTTCGGGGGGCTATTCCGTGGCGGGCCACCTGGTCGAAGAGCCGCTCGGCACCATGACGTTGGTGGTCAACGGGGAGACCGTGGCGGGGACGGTGCGGACGTTGGAGGCGACCTACCAGATTCGCTCGGTCGGTGACGGATTGTATGCCATCAGCGAGGTGAATGAGCCGCCGCTCAACTGTGGGGTTGAGGGGCCCCATGCCGAGACGGACCACCAGCATTGATACCCTCGCTGCCGTTCCGGATTTCCTCCCGACACATCACACGTCTGCTGCTGGCGGTGGTGATGCTCCTGCTGTCTGGGGGGATGGTGTATGCACAGTCGGTGATTGATGTCGCCGTCTTCTACACGACTGCCACGAAAACCGCCCAGAGTTGGACCACCGAGCTGGAGGCCGAGATGGCGATCCAAAACCTCGTCACCCAGGCCAATACGGCCTACGTGGACAGCGGCGTGAACCAGACCATTACGCTGGTCGCGGCGGAAGAGGTAGCCTACACGGAGGCGGCGACCCTCAACACAGATCTTGAGCGTCTCCGGAAGCCGTCGGACGGCTATCTGGACGAAGTCCACACCATCCGTGACCGGGTCCATGCGGACATCGTCATGCTGCTTCGTGCGCGGAGCGGAAGCGGAAGCATAACTGGACTAGCATACATACTGGGTACGCAGGGAGTGGAATTCGCCAGCCGCGCTTTCGGTGTCTCCATTGTCAATGCGCCCACCTTCGTCCATGAACTGGGCCACATCATGGGGCTCTGGCATGACCGGTATCAAAAGTGCAAGCACGACCCTGACCTTTACGACCCGGTCGAGCCTGGGTGCCCCACCGAAACAGTGCAGCCCGACGCGTATGGCTATGTGAATCAGGAGGCATTCGAGTCGGGTGCGTCGACATCCAAGCGTTGGCGCACGATCATGGCGACCAACGATCAGTGTCGTGATCAAAGTCCCCCCTTCGATTGTGACAGAGTGCACTTCTTCTCCAATCCGGCCAACTGCTATCCGGACGCCTGTCCGCCCGCTGATGACGGCGACCCCATGGGGGTGCTCCTCACCGATAGCAATATGGACTCGACCGCGATTGATGGGCCGGCCAATGCGGCGCGGGTGCTCAATACGACCCGAGACACCGTGGCAAACTTTCGGCAGGGGCGGGCCGTGCAGGTGTCTTTCGCTGCGGAAACCTACGCGGTGACCGAAGACGGGGCGGTGACCGTCACCGTGCAACTGGACGCCGCGCCGGACCGCACCCTCGACATTCCCATCCCGCTTACCGCTACGAGCCTGGACGGGGCTTGGCCCGGCGACTATACCGTGCCGGAGAGCGTGACGTTTGGCGCGAGCCAGACCTCGCGCACCGTCACCTTCCAGGCCACCCAGGATACCCGTCAGGAGGACGAAGAGACGGTCACCCTGGGCTTTGGCGCCCCGCTGCCCGCCGGGGTGTCGGTGGGCAGCCAGGCCACGACTAGGGTCACGCTGACCGATAACGACACAGTGTCCGCCGCGCCGAGCGTCAGCACGGTGTCGCTCATCTCGGACCCCGGAGCGGCCTACGCCGTCGGCGAAGAGATTGCGGTGGCGGTCGTGTTCACCAAGCCCATCAGCGTGACCGGCACGCCCTCCATCGAACTGACGGTCGGGGCGAATACGCGGACGGCACTGTGTCAAGACGCTGCGGGCGAGGTGCTGACGTGTACCTACACGGTGGTGGCCGACGAGAGCGATACCGACGGGGTGAGCGTCGTCGCGGACAGCCTGGCCCTGAACGGGGGAACGATCCAGGATAAGGAAACTACACCCCAGGATGCCACCCTCACCCATACGGCCGTCGCGGCCGACAGCGACCACACCGTAGATGGCGACACGCCGGGCTTGGAGAGCGCGACGGTGGACACAGACACTGTGACGCTGACGTATGACGAGACGTTGGATGCGACCGCGGTCCCGTGGGGGAACGCCTTCACGGTCACGGCCGGTGGTACAACCGTGTTGATCGCCTCCGTTGCGGTGTCCGATACGGTCGTGACGCTGGAACTGGTCTCCGAGGTCACCCATGATGACAGCGTGACGCTGACCTACTCCCCATTATTGGGAAGCCCCTCGCTGCGGGATGCGGCGGGTAACGCCGCGGCCACCCTCTCCAGCTACGCCCTGACGAACAACACCCCGGAACCGGTCTACGACACGGACGACGACGGGCTGATCGAGATCGAGACGTTGGCGCAGCTTGATGCGATACGCCACGACCTGGACGGCGATGGCACCCCGACGACCGCCGGGGCGACGGCCTATGCCACTGCGTTTCCCGACGCGACGCGGGTGGTGTGCGGCGCCACCAGCGGCGGGTGCGGTGGATATGAACTGACGGCGGACCTGGATTTCGACACCGATGGGGACGGGCAGGTCGATGCGGACGACGACTACTGGAACGGTGGTGCCGGCTGGCAGCCCATCGGGACTGAAGCCGAAGGATTCCGATTCCGTACGACCTTTGAGGGCAATCGGCACACCATCCGGCGTCTGTTTATTAAGCGGAGCAGTCTCGACAAGGTGGGGTTGTTTGGTTTCGCCGACCGGTCCAGTGACATCCGCCAGGCTCGGCTGCGTGATGTCGCGGTGGAGGGGCACGACCATGTCGGTGGGTTAGTCGGGTGGAACCAGGGGAGGATTACCGCGAGCTCGACAACCGGGCGGGTGAAAGGAAGAAACGGGATCGGGGGCTTGGTTGGCATAAACTTCGGCGAGATTCGTGCCAGCTACGCCACGGGACAGGTAGTTGGCAACTCCCTTGTCGGCGGGCTCGTCGGTCAGGTCTCCGGCGACGTCTATGCCAGTTATGCCACCGGGCGCGTATCGGGAGTGGCTTGGATCGGGGGGTTGGGCGGTCGCATGGGGGCGGATGATGGGGGCAACATCCAGGCCAGCTACGCCACGGGATCGGTGTCAGGCAATAACCAGGTCGGGGGGCTGGTCGGGTCCTCCGCCGGCGGCAACATCCAGGCCAGCTACGCCACGGGGCGCGTGGCAAGCAATGGAAGTCATGTTGGGGGCTTGGTCGGAGAAAAAGCAAACGATCTGACGATCACGGCCAGCTACTGGGACACGCACACCTCGGGCCACACGAGCGGGGACCACGGCGAGGGGAAGACGACCACGGCCTTGCAGACCCCCACGGACTACACCGGTATCTACGCGGACTGGAACGTCGACCTGGACGCCGACGGCACGGACGACGATCTCTGGGACTTCGGCACGGGCGGCCAGTATCCGGTACTCAAGGTGAACTTCGATGGCAGCGGGTCGGCAACCTGGCAGGAGTTCGGTCAGCAACTCCGCGAAAGCCCGACCCTGACTCCCGACACATCAACGGTCGGCCAGGTCGCCCTGAACTGGACGGCGGTCACGAACACTGCGGGGTCGGCGGCCGTGACCTACACCGTCACGCGCGATGACACCTCCCTCGCCGAGGGCCTCAGCACGACGACCCACTCCGATACAACGGTGACATCGGGGAGCGAATACCACTACCAGGTGATCGCCCTGGTAGAAGGCGGAGAGGCGACGCGCAGCGCCCGGCTGGCGGTGACCGCGACCGCGAACCAGAAACCGGCGTTCGATGAGGGCAGCAGCGCCATGCGCAGCGTGGACGAGAACACGGGAGCAGGACAGTCCATCGGTGCTCCGGTGGCCGCCACCGACACCGACGACACCAGTCTGACCTACAGTCTGGGTGGGACCGACGCTGCGTCCTTCGATCTCAACACGGCCACCGGCCAGTTGCAGACGAAGGCCGCCCTGAACTACGAGACCAAGAATAGCTACCGGGTCACCGTGTCAGTCAGTGACGGTAAGGACAGCGACGGCGAAGCCGACACGGCCACGGACGCCAACATCGCCGTGACCATCACCGTCGTAAACCTGGACGAAGCGGGCACGGTGACGCTGTCGGGGACGCCGGCGCGGGAACTGCACCAACTGACCGCGACGTTAAGTGACCTCGACAGTGGTCTGAGTGGCATCTCCTGGCAGTGGTCCCGTTCCGCCACCAACGATTGCCCTGGGAGCGACCTCGCTGGAGAGACCGCCACGCGGTACACGCCGGGGACGGATGACGTGAATCAGTATCTGTGTGCCACCGCGACCTATACCGACGGCCAGGGGACCGGGAAGAGCGCGGTAGCGGTGACGGCCCAGGTGCAGGCCGCGCCAGTGGTGACGCTCCACCTGTCCCATACCTCCATCAGTGAGGACGGCATGGAGAGCAGCACGGTCACGGCGACCCTGGACGCGGCATCCAGCGCCGACACGACCGTGACCGTCTCCGCCCCGGCAGGCGATATCGTCCAGAGCGGGAGCGGGCTGACCATCGCGGCAGGCGATACGGGCAGCACGGGCACGGTGACGCTGAAGGCCAGGCCCAACAATGTAGACGGGCCGGAGCGGAAGACGGTGCAGGTGAGTGGGACGACGAGCAACCGCCTGGTGAGGATGCCGGCCCCGGTGGACCTGACAATCGAGGACGACGACCCGGCCCCGACCGTAGAACTGGCGCTGTCACCCGCCCAGATCAGCGAGACGAACCAGGTGAGCACGGTCACGGCGGAGCTGAGCCATCCGTCGATTGAGGAGACGACGGTGACAGTCACGGCGAGCGCCGTGAGTCCGGCGGTGGCGGGCGATTTCACGCTCAGTACCAACACCACGCTGACTATCCCGGTGGGAGCGACGGCGAGCACGGGGACCGTGGCCGTGACCTCAGTGGACGACACCGCCAACCCTACTGACGCCCCGGACAAGCAGGTGGCGGTGAGGGGGACGGCGAGTAATACGCACGGCATCGCCGGGCATCCGGCTGACGCTACGCTCTTGATTACCGACGATGAAGGGCCGCCGACGGTGACGCTGGCGCTGTCGGATGATGAGATTGATGAGAACGGCGGGGGGAGTACGCTCACGGTCAAGCTGAGCCATGCGTCGAGCGAGGCTACGACCGTGACGGTCTCGGCAGACCCGGCGGATACCGTCACGCTCAGCTCGAACCCACTGACCATCCGGGCGGGGGATACCCAGGGCACGGTAACGCTGACGGCGGTGAACAACGAGATCGACGGGCCGGAGCGCAAGACAGTGACGATTGCGGCGGATGCAGAGAACGCCTTGGGGGTTACGGACCCGGCCAACAAGACCCTGACGATTACGGACGACGACAATCCGCCGGTCGTGACGCTGGTGGTGTCGGATACTCCGATTGATGAAAACGGCGGGCAGAGCACGCTGACAGCGACCCTGGACCGGGCCTCCAGCGTGCAGATCGTGGTGACGGTTGCGACCGCGTCGGCCTATACGCTGAGTGCTCCCAGAATCCTGACCATCCCGGCGGGGGAGACGGAGAGCACGGGGACTCCCGTGACGCTGACGGCGAAGGATAACGATATCGACGCGGATAATGCAGAGATCATGGTGAGTGGAACGGCCAGCGGTGGGCTGACGGTGGAGGCGGCGGAGGTGACGATCATGGATGACGATACGCGCGGGGTGACGGTGAGCGAGACCGCGCTGTCCATCCGGGAGGGCAGCACCGGCACCTATACCGTGGTGCTGGACTCCGAGCCGACTGCCACGGTCACGATTGGCGTGGCGTCCGATGAGACGACGGTCAGCGTGGACAAGGCGAGTCTGACGTTCACGACCGGCAACTGGGACACCGCCCAGACGGTGACGGTACGGACGACCGACGACGACGTGACCAACGTCCCGGCCGTGGCGGCGGAGATCAGCCACACGGTGACGGACACCGCCTCCGATAGTGACTACGAAGGGGAGAGTGTGGCCGGGGTGGATGTGGATGTGACCGACGACGAGAGTCCGTCCACCGGTGTGACCCTGAGCGTAACCCCGGAGGCCGTGGGCGAGGGCAGCAGTGCCCGGACGGTGACCGTGACGGGCGAGTTAAGTGGCGCGCCCCGCTCGGCCCCTACCGAGGTGACCGTGATGGTCACGGCCGACACAGCCACGCTGACGACGGACTATACGGTGTCGGCCGTCCCCACGCTGACGATTGCGGCGGGGCAGGAGCGCGGGACGACGACCTTCACCCTGACACCAGTGAACGACACCACCGATGAGCCGGACGAGACAGTGACGGTGGAGGGCAACGCGGCGGGGCTGACCGTGACCCCGACGACGCTGACCATCACCGACAACGACAATCCGCCGACGGTGACGCTGGAGCTGGCGGCGGACCCAATCAGCGAGAGCGGTGTGGATAACAGCACGACTGTCAGGGCCACGCTCAATCATCCGTCAAGCGAGGATACGACGGTCGAAGTGGCGGCGACGGCCGTGCCTCCGGCGGTGGATGCCGACTTCAGGCTGAGCGGGACAAGCCTGACGATTCTGGCCGGGGAGATAGTGAGCAGCGGGAGCGCGACGCTGACGGCAGCGGATAACGCAGAGGATGAGGCGGACAAGCAGGTGCGCGTGACCGCACGGGCAGAGAACGACCAAGGCGTGCGGTCGACGACCGTGGGGCCGGTCACGCTGACCATCACGGATGACGACCCGCCGGAGGTGAAGGGAGAGATCGCCCCAGCGTACGTGGAGGGTGGCTCGGGACCGGTAGCTACGTACACGGCGAGCAACCCGGCGAATGTCCGGCTGGAGTGGTCAGTGGATGGCGACGACAAAGATGCCTTCACTATCGCGAACGGGGTGCTGCGCTTCAAATCGTCACCGGACTTCGAGCAACCGACGGATGTCAACACGAACAAAGAGTATGCGGTCACCGTGCAAGCCTCCGATGGGACTTTTACTGGCAAGTTGCCTGTTATGGTCACAGTGGCGGACGCCTTGGGCGAGATTCGCCTGTCTTCGTCCCAGCCTCAGGTCGGGTCAGCGCTGACGGCGACGGTGAGCGACCGGGACGGGGTAGACACGGCCACCACCGAGTGGTGCTGGAAACGGTCCCTCTTCCCCGCCTTCCCTCCGACCGATACCACCACCGCCGACTGCGATTCGGCCACGACGGAAACCTATACGCCAGACAACGCCGACCTCGGCCACTATCTGCGGGCCACGGCGACCTATACCGACAATCAGGGGACGCGCAAGGACGTAGCGAAAGTGGCGGATGCGTCGGTCTCTGCCCAGTCGGTGGTCTCGCCGGGTCGGAGTCCCGGTGGCGGTGGAGGCAGTGGTGGAGGCGGCGGAGGCGGTGGTGGAGGCGGTGGTGGCAGGGGGTCAGCTCCCGAGCCGGACCCGGAACCTGAACCCGACTCTGAGCCGGTCGGCGCGTTGGAGAACCCCGGGCCGGGCTCGCGCCAGAGCGGCCTGGGCCTGCTGTCGGGCTGGGTGTGTGACGCCGACATGGTCGAGGTGGAGATCAACGGCGCCCAGCGGGTGGCGGCCGCCTATGGCACTGACCGAGCGGATACCGTGTCAGTCTGCGGAGACCGCGACAATGGCTTTGGCCTGCTGTTCAACTGGAACCTGCTCGGGGACGGGGTGCACACGGTGGTGGCCCTGGCCGACGGTGTCGCGTTTGGCCAGGCGACGTTCACGGTCACGACCTTAGGCGAGGAATTCGTTACGGACGCCGGGGGCGAGACGGTCCTCACTGGCTTCCCTACGGCAGGGGAAGCGGTGCGGCTGGTATGGCAGCAGGCGAGCCAGAACTTCGTGCTGGCGCCGCTGGACCGGGAGCCCCCGCCGGCCAGTCCGCCGAGTCCCGTCAGCGTCCCGACCGGGGCGTTGGAGAACCCGGGGCCGGCCTCCTTCCAGAGCGGCCTGGGCCTGCTGTCGGGCTGGGTGTGCGAGGCGGACGTAGTCGAGGTGGAGATCAACGGCGGGGCGCGAATCGCCGCTGCCTACGGGACCGCCCGGGCGGATACGGCGTCGGTTTGCGGAGACACGGACAACGGCTTTGGGCTGTTGTTCAACTGGAACCTGCTGGGCGATGGGGTGCATACGGTGCGGGCGTTGGCGGACGGCGCCGAGTTCGGGCGGGCGACGTTTACGGTGACAACGTTGGGGGTGGAGTTTCTACAGGGCAGGCAAGGGGAGACCGTGGTGGCAGACTTTCCCTCGCCCGGCGAAGCGGTCCGCCTGATCTGGCAGCAGGCGAACCAGAACTTTGTTCTCGCTCCCCTCCCAGGGGTAAACATGCTTAATGCGAGTATGCCTCTGTCGCTTTCTATGTTACAGCCGCCGTGCTGTGCCACCCAACCAGCGACTGGAACTCTTGGTCGGCCTCTGCGCTGCCGTGCTGATGGGCTTGCTGGTGATGTGGCTGGCCCCTTAGGAACCACTGCTGCTCCTGGTCCCCACCCCAGGAGCGGAGAGAGGAAGGGGGTCAGTCTACCGCGTGGCGGGGGCGACCGCAAAGCGGCCGGGCCGCAGCAGGGTCGGAGAATCGTGGATTCGGACACGGCTCACCGCCAGCCAAGGTGGCTGTGGCCCAGCCCGGCAGGCGTTACTCACACCCCGCCGGGCGCTGCCCCCAGATAATCGGTTTCTTGCCCAGCTGTTGGCCGCTGAAGGTCGAGGCGTCCACATGCCGCTCTGGATAGTGCAGAATGCTGCACAAGGGGGCCTCGAACACCGTCCCCCCCACCGGGGCGCCAGTGGCGTCTAATTCCACCGTGCTCTGGGCGAGCATGACGTGGCGGCGGTACGCCGCACTCCACGTGAACGTGAACACGGTGATCGTCTCCGCGATCCCCGCGTCGGTATAAAACACTGTCCACACCGGCTCGAACGTCGCGGTGTCGAGCCACAGCGCCACATACCCCGAGCCCGCCTGCCTGTGGGCGCGCTTGCCGACCACCAGGAAGGTCGGGCGCAGCTGCCACTGGTCATCCGGGAACCAGCGGTTGCCGGGTAAGTAGTGGGGCGCCGTGTGCCGGCTGTCGAGCACGGTCAGCACCGGGCGCTCGCCCAGCAGCACCCAGTCATACACATAGTACTGGCCTTCCCAGCCAAACCCATGCTCCATGGTGAAGTGGGTGCCGGCCATGCTCTCCCCGCGCGTCGTCGAGCTCTCGCGCGCCCGCCGAGACTCGACCTGGTACATATACAGGCTTTCGGGGTGAGCCCGTTTCCACGGTAACCAGGCCATCATCTGGTTGCCCTTGAGTTCGTTGGGGGCGAGCATGAAGGCGTGGCCGCCGAAGCCCTGCGGGCCAAAGCCGTAGCGGCCATTGATGACCAGGGTGCGATGGGGATTCGGGCCGGCGCCGCGCAGGGCATGGGCGACATACTCGACGCTCCCGCTCCGATTCCGACACAACAGGTTCCACACGGCTTTGAGCCCGGCCCGGTCGACGCTGGGCACAAGGCCGGGAAAGGGCAGGGCGCGGCCACACTGCGTCGTATCGTCCAGGTCGCCATTCGGGGCCAGCTGATGGGTCCGGTCCGAAACCGGGACCTCATAGACCTGCGGGGCGGTGACCTCGAGGGCCGGGACTGCGCCACTGGCCACTTCGGCGGCCAGCAGCTGGGGCGCGTGCGGGGGCAGCACGTCGAACAGGTGGTCGGCCGGATAGGACCCAGGCGGGAGTGTCCGTGACGGCGCGGTCTGCGCCAGCCACGTCTGGAGTTCCGCCGGCACCGTGGCGCCGGGCGCCTCCGGAGCCGGCGGGGCTTGGGCAGGCGTCGTCTCGACGCTCCCGATCCACACTATGAGTCCAATCCACCAACTCATCAGGGGCTGCATACGGCGATACATAATTCCTCTTTCCTCCTTGTGTCTCGTAAGCCGACTCCGGCGCGGTCTGCCCGTGCAGAGCGCGCCGGTCTGCTGTAAAGAGTAAATGCCCCCGGATTGCGCCACAGGTGGGCGGGTGTGTCAATTAGGGGCCTGGCTCATGTGGCCGCGCACACAAATGCGGCCGATCACGCGGACAGTGTCAACTCGGCGGTCTCCCACGCCATCCCGCGCTCGATCTCGACAATCTGCGCGGCCTCGCCGGCGTCCAGCAGGAACAGCGGGACGAGGGAGTATCTACAGCCGGTGCGCGGCTACGGTTCCGTGTCCCAACAAAGGGTCGGATACTGTTGGTGAATGTGTCAGCCGGCCAAGGCTTTGAACCGTGAGATACGGGTCTGGGCTTGGGGCGTCTCATCCAACCAATTCACCAGGCGGTCGATGTTCATGGCGGCCGCTGTAGCGATATGCTGCAAGCGCGTCTTGGCGTGGCCGAGGGAGCGCGGACGGCGGAGGGCAAAGGCCCGCACCCCCTGGGAGAGCGTGCCTTCGATACCGGCTCGCTTGGTAGACAAGCGGTGGCCAGCATCGCTGCTATGCTGGACCCGCGCCGTCTGGAGCGCCTCGTGCTGGGCTCGCGGCCCGAACCGGAGCTTCCGCCGGATCTGCTTCGCCCGGGTTCACCCCTAAACTCTTGGCCAGCGACCGCACACTGATAGCGAACGGCTCTAGGTAGGTCGCCCAGAGAAACTCGCCCGGGTGCGGGGGATTATGCATCGTCATGAGTGATAGTCCTCATAGTCCAGGACGTGGATGTCGCCATCGGCAAACGCAAACGTCAGGCGCCAGTTCCCGCTGACCCGGGATCGGGAAGTCGGCAAAGCGGCGGCGTTGTCCGCAAGAGGCAGTTTACAGCGAGACGTCCCTTATCCTTCCCAATTACTCCAGTACGAAATCCTCTGCCCGGAGTTGCACGTCCGTCTCCACCGTCAGTCCGCGGCGTAGCCTGTAGACAAAGTAACCGGCTGGATCTTCCTCTTCGCTGGCGAGAATATCGGCCACGGTCGGCCAGTTTCCGCCGGTCAGCACAATGTAGTCACTCCAAAAGCACACATCAAAATCCGTGATGATCTTGTCGCCTTTGTGCGAAGATTTGAATACGAAGCGATCATGGCCAATGTCGCCGGTATAGGTGTCGTCGCCCCTACCGCCATTCAACGTGTCATCACCCCTACCGCCGTCCAGTGTGTCAGCGCCCTTGCCGCCGAGCAGCAGGTCATCATCAGGGCCGCCGTCCAGTGTGTCAGCGCCCTTGCCGCCGAGCAGCTCGTCGTTGCCACCGTCGCCGATTAGTCGGTCGTCGCCTTTCTTGCCGATGAGAACGTCGTCGCCACCGTTGCCCCACAGAGTGTCAGGGCCGTTTGTGCCGGTTAAGGTGACGGGATCGCAGACGTGCTCATCCTCGGGGCGGGGCGAACGCCGTTGCCATTCACAACGCGTAAGGGGCCGCATGACGATTTCGGGCTCTACACCTTCACAGCGGTCGTCTTCGGCTATGGCAACGCCAGCCGGTATCAGGATTAACGCCGAAATAAAAAACGCTACGCCACGTCGAACCATGGATATTTCCCTCCTGGTAGAAATATGAGAATTTACTTTCATAGACTAGCATAAATACTAGTCTATCCCCACTTGTTAGCATAACGCGAGGGAAAAATCACGCGCCGCGCCGCCCGGAGACGAGCCTAGCGCCGCGCTCCGCCTGGAGGCCCCAGCCATAGGCGCGGCGGTCCCGCCCGCCCGCGTGCGGGGCTGCTGTGCCTTGTCTTGAGAAACGAGGGGATACTGTTGGCGAACTCAAAAGAGAGCAAAATCCGCGATGAATCCCGCTTTTTTCGACTGGGATGAACCTCAAAATCCTATGCCGGAAGGTGGTTGCAGGACATCAGAATAGGTTCGCCAACAGTATCCGAGGGTTAAATGGCACAGCCGGCAGGCGGGGCGGGTAGGGGGACTGAGCGGGGAATCTGTGTCGGAGATACTCAATGACTCGGCCGCAAAATGAGACTGTACGGCCGATGGTCTTCTCGACAGCCATACAGGGCTATGGCTGCCCGCTCCGGCTGATGGCGCGCCCGTTCTGTCAATGTCTGCCGCTGGCTCTGTCGCCGCGCCCAGGGTGCGACGAATTTCTCCGCCCGCACGCCTTTGCCCTGCATCCGGGCTACCTGGTCGAATTGCTGAGCCAAAGTCCCTGAAACGCTCCGGGGCCGGTTCAGGCAAGACGGCCTGCTTCACGTCTTTGTAGCTGAAGCCCAGGCCCGCCCGCGCATCGCTCTGGATGCCGTACTGGGGAATGGGGTAGGACAGCCCGTTCTTGGCCAGCCGGGCCAGACCCTCCAGGGCTTTCGGCAGATAATCGGGCGGCATGGCCATCAGCAGCTCATCCTCAAGCACGCCCCCGGCAGGCTGACCACTCGGATTTGCCCTGGGACGGCTGGTGTACTAAAGCTGAGAGATAGACACCGAATAACGGAAAGGACACGTAATGGCCCACATACACACGAACGGCGTACAGCTCTATGTTGAGGAGACGGGCGCTGGCGATGCCATTCTGTTTGCCCATGAGTTTGGCGGCGATTATCGCAGCTGGTCGCCCCAGGTCCGGCACTTTGCCGCCCGCTACCGGTGCATTACCTACAACGCGCGCGGCTACCCGCCGTCCGAGGTGCCCGAAGACGAGGGGCGCTACGGTCAGCAGCTGTCAACCGATGATGTGACGGGGGTGCTTGACGCTCTCGGTGTTGAGCGCGCCTTTGTGGTCGGGCTCAGCATGGGCGCCTACACCGGCCTGATGTTTGCCATACAGCAGCCGGAGCGCGTTCAGGGGCTCGTCTTTGCCAGCGGGGGGTCTGGGGCGTATCCACACACGCGGGAGCAGTTTCTGGCCGATACCCGGAAAGTCGCCGACACCATGCTGGCCAGCGATTCGGTCGATTCGGCGGGCATGGCGACCGGCCCCAGCCGGGTGCAACTCCAGAACAAGAACCCCCAGGTGTGGGAGCAATTCGCCCAGCATCTGTCGGAGCACTCGGCCCGCGGCTCGGCCTATACCCTGCGCCACGTCCAGGCCGAGCGCCCATCCCTGTACGATTTTGCGGCCGAGCTGCGGGCCATGACGACCCCAACCCTGCTGCTGGTCGGCGATGAAGACGAGTCGTGTCTCGACGTGAACCTGTATCTGAAGCGCACTATGCCGTATGCGGGCCTGAGCATCCTGGCCAAAAGCGGCCACCTGTTGAATCTCGAAGAACCCGAGCGTTTCAATCAACTCCTGGAGGAGTTCTTCCAGACAGTCAAAGCCGGACGCTGGCAGCGCCGCGATCCCAGGTCCGAGACGCTGAGCGCGTTTGGTCAGCGCTCGTAGGGGGGATAAATTGTGATGGGATCGTTGAGGGAGAGACACGAAACTGTGGAAATACCAGAAATCAAAGAGCGGAAAATCGTCGATATTGTGAATGCATCCTCTCCTTCTGTCAGGCTGTCTAACTGCATCAACGAAGCGGCGAAGAAAAAGGCGCTGCCATTCGAGACGGTAGGGGAATTTATTGAAGTTCGAGGCGACGCACGCGAGAAGATGCTAGCTTTGAAGAATTTGGGCCAGAAGAGTGCTGATGAGTTCATCGAGATCATCGAAAAAGCGCTGCCGGAAGAAATACCAGAGTCTTCTAAAAGAGATGAGACGGCAAGCATTGATCCAGATATTCTAGCTCTAAAAATTGTCGATATTGTGAACGCATCCTCTCCTTCTGTCAGACTGTCCAACTGCATTAACGAAGCAGCGAGGAAAAAGGCGCTGCCATTTGAGACGGTGCAGGAGTTTCTTGATGCCGGAGACAACGCGACCAGGCAGATTCAGAGCATAGCGAACTTAGGGAAGAAGACGGCTGAGGAACTGATAACCATTCTCGAAAGGGCGTTGTCTGACAAGCTGCCGACTCGCATCGAGAGAAAGAAGAGAACAGATGACCCTGAAGTCAGAAATCTCAAAGTCGTTGATTTGGTAAACAAGGCAGTTACCTCGCAACAGCTGTCGAGGCGGATTCATCTGGCGGCAAGTGAGAATGAGCTGCCCTTCGAGACAGTCGGTGAGATTCTTGATGCCGGGGAGGAGGCCCGCTCGAAAATTGCTAAAACAAAGAATCTGACTCGTGGCGCGGCGGATGAACTTTTGAAGCTCGTAAAATTGCACGTCTTAGGAAATCTTCCAGAGGCACCACAGTACGAGAAAAGAATCGACTTGGTGAAATCTCTAGCTAGCGAATATCCTGGTGTGTTCGATCCATTATTGGAAGATTATACCGCTGCGCATGTTGAAAATCGTATCAAACTTGAATTTTTAGAAGAGAAAATTCAGACTCTAGCGAGTAACAAAACTCACCATGCTGAAATGGCTTGGCTCTATTTTTCCGGTAAAACATTAGAGACGATCGGGAAGAAATATAGGCTCACAAGGGAGCGCGTCCGTCAAATACTTAGGAAATACAAAGATTACATCACGGATATCGATTCAAAGATATGGGCCGAGAAGTCAATCCGTCACCTAATTGCACGGGCCGGGAATGGGGAGAGACTGCCAGAGAATGAAGAGATTGACCGATATCATCCAAAATTAGCCAAGACGCTAATCAAGCACTTCGCGGATAATCAAAAAGGATATGGCTTAAATCCCGCCCAACGTTTAGAAATCGCAAGAAAGTTGGATCTCGATATAACACCTGAACTTAGCATCCAAAAAACCTGGAGTCTCGAGCGTGTCATCCATGAGGTGCGAGAATTTGCAAAAGCTCTCGGAAAGCCAGGTTTGATGCCGATGCAGAAGGAAATGGTGGACCATGGTCGCCAAGATCTTCGGGGAATTGTTGGGAGATTCGGCGGTCAGTCAAAAATCGCTGAGCTTGCTGGCTTATCTTATCAAGGCCAAATAGTTTCCCCTGACGGGTCGAGGACCTATTGGACTGATGAAAGGATAAGGGAGTTTCTGTGCGATGTTGCAAGAGAGGAAGGCCACCCCGATGTTATGCCGACAATGGCCGAATGCAAAAAACACGCTCCAAATCCCGCGACTATCGGTTCCATTATTACGAGATCGAGCAACCCAAGTTCCGAGAAGCCTTCGCGAAGCTGGTTTGAGGTCTCTCAGCTCTGCGGGCTCAAATACGCCAAAGGAGTCCACCGAATCACGCTTCCATTCGTTAAATCCTTCGTCAAATCCTTGGGCGACGCCCTGTATTCGCTATCTCCGTCAGAGATATATGTACTGTTTGAACAACAGGGAATTGCTAGGACGGGTGAGAACCTTCATCGTAGCCGCAGCTTCGACAATCTGATTGAAGCTGTCCAATCGGGCTTTCTGCCTAAAGACGAGGTTGAAAGGTGGCTGGGAGACGAAAAAGGAGAACTGGTCGAAACACTCCTCGACCCGGAAATAGGTAGTGTGGAGGAAGCTTTTCAGGTTGCAGGGAAGAAGCCACAAAAGACCGATCATAAGAAAAAAGCCGATAATCCTTCTGACGAATCGTATTCCGAAGATGTTGAGCGCCAAGTCCCGATACCGACAACAGGAGATAGCCTAGATGCTTTGAGGGTTGCTACAGACGCATTAGTTCACGCGTCCTCCGATGAAGAGGCTGTCCAGTTTCTTATAGCCAAAGCAGCGGATAAACTCTGGAAGAGGTGTTTTTACGACGAGGAATCAGCTCTGAGCGAAGCCAAGAATCATCGTGGAAATACCTACAGCGAAGCCGCGCGAGACGATTTCATAAACGAGTATACGCGCTGCAAACAGCTTCCCATTCCAAAAGGATATTCTTTTACAGATGCGACAGGGACTCCGCGCCGACCAAAACTGATGCAGAGGCTTATCGCTTATAGGACTCTTACCCAAGGGCAAGTGCTGAATCTCAGTGGTACAGGAACGGGCAAAACCTTATCGGCTATTCTTGCAAGTCGTGTGATAGGAGCCCGGCTCACCCTTGTTTCATGTCCAAATACGACGGTTGAGCCATGGAAGAATGCAATTTTGAATACCTTTCCGCAATCTGAGGTGATTACAAAACCAAGGAATTGGCAGCCGACGTGGCGCTCTTCCGATTTACCACGCTATGTAGTGGTGAACCACGAGATGTTCCAAGACCGATACGAGGGAGCTGTCAAGAATTTCACCCAAACCCATCCTCTGGACTTGGTGGTCATCGACGAGCTGCATCAGGTGAAGCAGCGAGAGCTAGAGAAAGAAACTCAGCGGCGTAGGCTTGTGACAGGCTTAATCACTGACATTCCCGAAAATCGGGCTAAACCTCGTGTCTTAGGGATGAGCGCTACACCGGTAATCAACAATCTTCAGGAGGGAAAATCCCTCGTTGAGCTTGTAACGAGTGTCCGCCATGACGAAATCGGCGAAAAAGCAAGTGCACAGAACTGCATGCGGCTCTATCAGAGGTTTACAACACTGGGCTTCCGTATGATGCCCAAACGCGAAAAGTCACGCGAACCGCAAATTCACCCGATTGATGCGACACCTTATCTTGGAGAACTGCTGAACTTGGGAACTCATCCTCATCCTCAGCAGGTCGAAGCTGTATTAGTGAAAGCTCGCTGGCCGGTTATCCAGCAAAAACTCCAGAAAAAGACCGTGGTTTTCACGGAATATGTAAAAGACATCGTCCCGTATTTGAGAGAAGGGATTTTGCAAGCGGGCTTTTCGGTAGGGATATTCACGGGTGGAGAGAAGCTCGCCACGGATGAGAGCTATCGAGACAGCCTCCAGCAGTTCTTGAAGGGAGAAACGGAGGTCCTCGTTGCGTCGATTCGCACTCTTGGGACAGGGGTCGATGAACTGCAGTACGTCTGTAACAACGTGATCTTTGCTACTTTACCCTGGACGAATACGGATTATGAGCAGGCAGTCGGCAGGTTCGATAGGGAAGGTTTCGCATTTGATCGGCTTGATATTCACATTCCCAAGACTTATGCAATCCTAAGCTCTGGCCAAGAGTGGAGTTGGTGCGAGTCGAGGCTGTCGAGGCTTGAAAATAAAAGAGATATTGCAAAGGCCGCTGTAGATGGTGAAATTCCGGATACTGAAGGCCAGCTGACGCCAGCGAAGGCAACTCAGTATTGGATGGGATGGCTCAGACGCCTATCCGAGGAGGGCTTACAAAAAATCCGTCGGCGAGAAATCCGGGTTCCCTTGGACGAGTCGAACCAGGAGGACACGCGGAGGCGTCGTTCCTCGTATGGAGACTTCGCGAATTTGAACGCTCGGTGGAATAAGACCCGTTCCTCAATCACCCACGAGCGTCTGACAGACAATCCTGAAGAATGGTGCTACTACCATACCCGAATGCTTGAGCGTGAAAAAACGTGGCAGGTCAATCCCCGCCTCGAGAGCATCGGACATCTCAAAGAAAATCTTCCGAAAGGTGCCATCCTCGGGGACTTCGGCTGCGGGCAAGGGCAATTATCCGAAGAACTGAGGGACATTCATACCGTCCACTCCTTCGATCATGTCGCCATCCGTCCAGATATTGTGAGTTGTGACATGGCAAATACTCCTCTTGAGGAGAGCACTTTGGACGCTGCTGTCTTTAGCCTGTCGCTGATGGGATCGAATTTGGCCGATTATATCAAGGAAGCCTACCGAACGTTGAAGCTGGGAGGTCAGCTGTTGGTCTGGCATCCAGCCGAGCACCATGACCGGAATCGCTTCGTCGAGAGCTTGAAGGAATTTGGATTCGCAATCATTGAAGAAGGGCAGATTTACAAATGGCATCGTATTTGGGCGATTAAACAGGCTCGCAAAGCAGAACCGCCTGCCACGATAAGATTTTAAGCGTTTTTTGAACGGGCATGACAGCTTTTGGTGAGGATTCATCAGCGGTGAGGCAAGAACAGCTGGATGCAATGCTCGTGGTCTTTTCGTATGATCGAAACGGGGCTGTCCAGCCTATTATTGAGGTGAATGTATGATCGCGAATGATACGCAACTCCACCAAGCCCAGAAGAATATCCAAACGATCTGGCGCTTTCTGGAAGTTGCGCGAGCGACCCACTCGCCGTTTGATTATCAACGACTCGCCTCTCCCTATTTGCTCCAACTGCAGGAGCGACAGCAGGATGTCGTGTCCTATCTTTCACGTCGAACTTCTAGCTCTGATACCGATTCGGTCTAGTTCCGCACCTGGGGGAGAGGGCACTCTGTTGGTCCCGATTGCTTCCGGTGGCACGAGCTTGGGCGGGGGCGGATGTCTTCGTGGGAGTGCGGTTGGCCGTAGCACTCTGGCCTTCTCCGGCCGGGCGTGTCAAGCTGTGCGCTACACTTGCGCAGGAGGCTCGCTATGACGATGGGGATTGAGGACGGCTATGTCTCGGCCGACGGCCATGTGGTCGAACCCCCAGACCTGTGGACCCGGCGGATGGACACCCGCTTTCGTCACCGTGCGCCACGGGTCGAGTCCCGGCCCGAGGCCGACTATTACCTGATCGACGGCCTGGCTCCGCTGCCGGTTGGTCTGGAGGGGGTGATGCTCGAAGAGAAAATCGCCGGTGAGATTCACTCCTCGCTCGGACACCGGCACGCCGATACCCGGCCGGGCGCCTGGGACCCTCAGGCGCGTTTGGCCGACCAGGACTTGGACCACGTGCGGGCCGAGGTGATTTATCCCGGCATGCTGGGCCTGCATTTCTTCTATATCCGTGACGCCGAATATCAACGCGAGGTGATGCGGGTGTATAACGACTGGCTGGCCGAGTTCTGTGCCAGCGCCCCGGACCGTCTATTGGGTACGGCCTTTCTGCCCCTGCGTGGGCCGATTGAGTGGGCCTGCGCGGAGGCCCGACGGGTGGCCACACTCGGTCTGCGAGCTGTCTCAATCCCGGGCGAGGTCGAGGAGCGTCCCTACTCGCACGCCGATTATGAGCCGCTGTGGGCGACCCTGCAGGAGCTGGGCCTGCCGGTCTCGACCCACGCCGGGACCGGAACCGGCGAAGAACTGCTGCTCAAGTGCGACCGGATCGGTTTTGGCGTGGGGCTGGTGGACGGGAAGATCGGGATGGTCATGCGGGCTATGGCCGACCTGATCTGGAGCGCGGTGCCGCAGCGCTATCCCGGGCTGCGTTTTGTCCTGGCCGAGGGAGGCATTGGCTGGATCGCCTCGGTCCTGACCTATATGGATCACTGGTGGCAGGACCACCGGCGCTGGATGGAGCCCCGGCTCGACGAGGCGCCGAGCTTGTACTTTCGGCGTCAGTTCTGGGCTACCTTTGAGGATGACCGGGCGGGCATTCTGACCCGTGAGCTGCTCGGCGTGGATCGTCTGATGTGGGGCGCGGATTACCCCCACACCGAGGGGACGTTTCCCCGCTCACAGGAGCAGATCGCCAGAGATTTCGCCGGAGTGCCGGACGATGAGGTGTCCCGCATGGTGGCCGGCAACGCGGCCCGGCTGTACGGGCTCGACGTGTGACGGGCTAGCCGTCACACGGCTTGTGGGCTGAAAAGCGCACCACAATGCTTGCCGTAGGACGTAATCAGACCGGATTGACAGACAGACAGATCACCTACTGCATGGAGGTTTGGGCTGTATTGGAAGCGGCGCCTCAGACACAACTTGATGTCTCGGGAGCGTCCGATAATCTCTCCAGAACCCGTTTTAACGAGGAGCAGAACAAAGTCTTCTTGGGGGCGGATGCTTTCCCCGGGGAAGGAGTAGACGCAAATTCTCGGATGTCGCCACTGGCTTGTTTGGCTCATGAATTGGCCCACGCTGAACGCTTCCAGCTTGGTTACCGGCGCCCAACAGATTTACCTGATGTCCTCATAGACGAGGCGGAGACGAGTCTCCGCGCCTCCTTCACCCCTACGCTCGGGAAGAAAGACCGTGAAGACTTGGTCGAAGATGCAAGAGATCGGCTCGTTCAATGGATCGCCTTGCAGAATCAGAGAGGAGAGAGGGATGAAAAAGATTGAACCAAGCGGAGTTGTTCTTGTTGGCGTGTGCGCCGTACAAACTGAGCGTTGTACGGCCAAACAACCAAAGCCTATTACGGCGGTATGGGGTTCTCCCGGTCGGACGCAGATTAACGTGTGTGACTCCTGTCTGAAGGAGAAGATGCGCCTGGGCGAATGGGATGTAGAAGGCGCGAGAATCCAGCCTAAGGCGTAGCCGAATCTACAGACGACGCGGCTGGACATATCGGGCGTGGCGGCTCGGCGTCGGCGACCTTGATTGTCCGAGCCGTTCAGCGCGTGTATAAGAACCAACCCAGACACGAGGGATGGGCTGTGGGAATTCAAGACGTACACCACGACCGCAATGCCGCCCAGCGCCGCCGATTCATCTCGCATCTGCTGCGCGATGTCCAGGCGCTGGACCACATGCTCGGCGAGGGGATGATCGAGTCCGGCATCCACCGCATCGGGGCGGAGCAGGAACTCTTTGTGGTGGACGACGCCCGACGCCCGGCGCCGCTGGCACTGGACATCCTGGAC
>CBDBEO010000002.1:0-20673 GCA_965204455.1 uncultured Binatia bacterium (SeqCode)
TCGCCCACGTCGCCGCATCCCGAAGAGACGCGGCGGGCGCTGGCCTACCTGCACGACCGGGGCGCTCACTTCGTCCTCCTGGCCGACAAGAAACCCCTCTGGCAAGGCTACCTGAAACGCCGACCGGCGCTTGAAACCGTCCTGCACTCACCTGAACTCGGCATCGTTCCCTGGAGCCTCCAGAACACGGCCCTGGACGTCGACCGCGGCGAGCCGGTGCAGCTCTGCTTGTTCCACCCGCCTATGGTCGTCCTGGTGTCGGGTAAGGTCGATCACTGTCACCTGTACTACCGGGACACGGAACCCCGCCGCAACGGGAACTGGAGCGCCTTCGGCTGCGGCGGCCAGATACGCGGGTCGAACGGCTTTCTTCGGCTGTGGCATCCGCAAAGCCCGGTGCAGCTGCTCTTTGCCCTGGTTCACAATCCCGATCCGTGCCTGTTCCCCGCCGATCTGATCCTGGCGCCGGCGACGAAGAACTACCGGCGGCCGGCCGATCCAGGCGAGCCGTACACGCGGAACGTGCCCATGCCGGGGATCGACCTGGGGAGCGTCGGGGTGGGCAACCGCAACAACAGCCTGTTCGACGTGGTGCGCTTCTGGTCTTACGCGAAGGCGAAGCCGGAAAGCATGCACGTCTGGCATGAGCTGGTCCGGGTGTATGCTCAGAGGCGCAACATCGAGTTCCGGCGACCGCTTCCAGTGCGGGAGGTGGACAAGCTGGCGTTGTCCGTTTCGACGTGGGTATGGAGCGGTGGCGGGCCGACGCATCACCGGACGTGGACGCCTGAGCAGCGGCGGCGCGGCGGCGTCACCTGGGGCCGCATGCGGCGCCATGACAACCTGGAACGCGACCGCGCTATCGTGCGAGCTGTACAGGGCGGAATGAGCATGCGGCAGGTGGCCCGTCAATTGGGGCTATCAGTTGGCGCTATTCATCGCATCGTGCACCGCAAAAAAGGGTAGGGTGTTCACTGTGGTATTTCACCGGGTTTTTTTTGGGGGTTTGCATTCTGCCTTTGGCGAAGCCGAAAACTTAGTCGTAAAGGCTGTGTAAAGTGTTGAAATTCGTGGAAAACGCGGTTTTTGTTTTCCACAATTTCCATGCTTTACACAGCCGGTTTTAGGGTTGGGGGTCTGGGGGAAGGGATTTTTGCCTCAAAACCTTTTGAGCCGTTACGTAACGAAAAATGGAGAGGAGGAGGCATGACGCGGATCGAGTTCTGGTCGGCTGTGATGGGTCTGTTGGTGGGTACGGTGGTGATGTTCAACCAGATGAACGGCCGTATCGATCGTTTGCAGGCGGAGACGAATACCCGCTTTGATTCCGCGCAGGTTGAAAACAGCCGTCAGCACGACGACCTCAACCGCCGTTTCGATGAGCTGTTCGAGGTGCTTCGCGCTTTCGAGAGACGGATTTCCCACCTCGAAGGGCGTCTCGATGCGCGGGACGCCGAGAGTGCTGAGTAAGGGCGGCATGAGTCTTGGCTGGACTCTGTGAGGGAGGGGGGCGTGACGCGCTTTTTGGGCTGGCCGGCACGTGGACGGCGGGACCGGCAATCCGACCTTCCGACAGCAGCACCAAGTCGAAATCAGTGAGCACCGTGTACCCTATCCGTGCACCCTGTTTGATCCGTTACGTAACGGCTTGGGGCGGAGGGATGTGAGGACCTCGATGCGAACTGAATCAGCGTTGCATGCCATTCAACAACGGGTCGAACGCCATGATGCCTTGGTGTTGCCCTGGATCAAACTCTGGCGGCGCATGGGTTATGGCCCGGACCTGATTGCGCGACTCCTGGAGATCGAATGTGTCCAGCCGCCGCGGTCGAGGTGGTCGGCGAATGCGGTGCGGCGGATCGGTGAGCGCCGGGGGGTTACGTGGCGAGGCTTACGGTCCTTCGTGCGCGAGGGTATCGAAGCGGGACGACAGGCTGCGGCTCGTGAATCACTGCCCCGATCCCTCGCCGAAGTAGGCGTTGTGAGGGGGAAGGTTTAGGGGTCGTCAGTACTGCGCAGCGGGTACTGACGACACCGGGAATGTCACGTCCTACGCGGTCGAGGTTCCTGTTTTGCTGCACAACGGCCAACTAACAGCATGACAAATCGTCCTGAATTTGCGGCAGAGGAAATGAGCCGCAGTGACGCAATTCCCCGCAGCACCAGGATGGCGTCGTCGTTTTCCACACCGGCAAAGGGAAAACCGGCTGCTGCCGGTATCCAAGCGTCAGCGCCCGTTCGAGTTGGACGGATTGCCTCGGAAGCGGGCACCTGCCGCGGTGAGGCAAGTATGTGCGAAAGGAGGAGGTCGTGACGGAGGAGGGTGAAGCCTTGGCGGCTCGTATCTGGCGCCAAGTCGAGCATGGGGTTGACGAGGACCTGTTGCCGACCAGGGAGAAACGGGCGAAGGACTTGGCCAAGAAAATGGACCGCGAACTGGACAAGAACGGCTGGCGCATGTTCGTCTCCGGTTGTGCGTACACGATGGCGAACGGCAAGGGTCCGCAGCGCCGCAACGCCGAGGTCATGCTGATCGACACGGTGAGGCGGTGGCGCGACCAGGTGGTGGACCTGTTGCCAGAACGCGCCGCCGATCTGCAGCGCATCGTCGAAGCCGGTCTTGAGCGCCCGGAGCCGCCGCCGCGCAAAGAGGGCTGATGTTCGACCGCAGGCAGGCATCCATGTCCCCCGCGGTTGGAGGCAGGGGACGTGTCGAAACCGCTTGACGGCCCGTTACGTAACGGGCTACAGTAGGCACATGGGACTCAGCAACGCAGAGAGACAGCAACGCTACCGCGACCGCCGCAAGGAACAGCAGCCGCGCGTGCACTACCGCCGGCCACAGGACCGCCGCAGCCGACCGCAACGCTGGCGCGATGCCGTCCAGACCCTCGTGGACTTGCAGGCCGAGTACCAGGAGTGGCTTGACAGCCTGCCCGACAGCCTCCAGGCGTCGCCGGTTGCCGAACGCCTGGCGGCCATCTGCGAGTACGACTTCGGCGACCTGGAAGCCCTGGAGCCGCCGCGCGGCTTCGGGCGCGATTGAGAGGGGAAGGGGTCGTGAAGTACGAGCTGACCAGCCATGACCGGATGATCGGCTACCAGAAGCGCAAGCTGAGGCAGGTCCTGCACGATGAGCGGTGCCGTCCGGTCCTGGAAGGCGTGGGGAAGGGAAACGGGGCAATATCGGTTGCCCTGGCGCGGTTGAAGGGTGCGAAGATCCCGGCACCCGCAGGCGGCAAGTGGCACCGCCGGGCGGTCTACCGGATCGCGGCGCGCCTGGGCATCGACCTGTTGACGGGCCGGGCCTTCGGCGAGTTCCCACGTTGCCCCAAGTGCAACAGGCAGACGGGCCGACGGCTTCCGAACGACTACTGCCTGTCGTGTACCCAGGCGGAGAGCAAGCGGAGGCAGCACGGCAGCCTGCGCCGCGCCGACCTGCTTGAGGCTCGCGAGCGCCTTGGCTACTACCAGGAAAAGGTGCAGGCGCTCGAATCGGGGGGCCGTCACTACTCGCGTGCACACCCGAAGCCGAGACACCGCTTCGGCAGGCCGAGGAAGCCACAAAGCGGGTAGAGGCTTTCGTAAAGTGTCACGCGGGGTAGTGACGGCCATAGTGTGACATATCAGGAAAGGTCGTTACGTAACGCTGATAAGATCCGGCTTGGCGTGCCCTGGTCTTGAGACCAGGGCTTTTTGTTGTCCGGATGCGAATCATTGGTGTGTTCCTCTCTGTGATTTGTGGCTGAAATACGGCCCAGAATGGCCTGTATTGCGTTTTTGCAGGATAGAGTTGGGAGGGAGGGGAAGAAGGAGGGATGGTCCAGATAAATCGCCTCTGGGCGATTCTGGGGCGAAATTCGGCCTATTCTAATTTGCCATGCCGCCGCCGCTGACGGCCGCTCAAGATTCCCCCACCTGGGGTGCAAAAAGGGGCGGACTGGGCGACGTCCTCCCCACCGATCCGGGCCGATTCTGACGAATTCGGGTATTCGGTGGGGCGTTCCGCGGGCCTCTGGGGCGAATGCGCGCAAGTCCAGTATCTATGCGGATTTCCGATCCCGGAAAAGTTAACATAATGGCGCTTATCGGTAGTTGGGGGGGCGGAAATTTGGGTCTGAGGTGTTTTGGCGGGGTCAGCGTGGGACACCGACTGTAGCGCACTCTAGCAAAGGAGCTGCGGGAAATGAGAATTTTGGGTCTGCAGATCACTTCAATCGCTGTTTTGGCGCTGGCCGGAGCCGGCGCGCTATGGGCACATGACCAGCGCTCCGGATTGGGTGAGTACACGGCCGGCAGCTACTGGACGTACAGGACGGCAGGCGGCGACACCCTTACCTATACGGTCGTTGGGGAGGTCCGGCGCGACGGCCGCCTGATGCTGAAAGTGGAGAGCAATGCCAATGACTTTCTTGAGGCGGATGATCCCTGCTACGGCATGAACGGGGAGTTGTGGGATGCGACAACCGGCAGTGTGCCTTTCCGAGACTGACGGGAGGTTTACATAACCCGGGGTTATACGAACCAGTCAGCAGCCCTTCCGGGACCCTTTCCGGAGGGGCTTTTTTGCGCCCGAAGGCGGCATGGCTGCGCAACGCATCCGTCGGCGGCTGGGCCTGTGATCAAAGGCGGAAGTTCGATGGGGCCGGGGCGGAGTGGGATAGTTTGGGCGTTTTGCGAATCGTGCTATAAAGGCGGGGTCGGCACCTCCCTGGAGTGGGTTTAGGAAGGTGCCTTGCCTCGTGCTGTCCGTTGCTTGCTGAAGGCAACGGGTGGTGTGCTGAAACCCGTAAGGGCGGGGTGCAGCGGTGTTGATACCCCTAAGAGCGAAGGGGGGCAGCAACGGATGCCATTCTACCGAACCTCACGAAGCAAGCAAGACCTCCCGCACCTTCCCGGCACACAATCGCCCACGTCGCCGCATCCCGAAGAGACGCGGCGGGCGCTGGCCTACCTGCACGACCGGGGCGCTCACTTCGTCCTCCTGGCCGACAAGAAACCCCTCTGGCAAGGCTACCTGAAACGCCGACCGGCGCTTGAAACCGTCCTGCACTCACCTGAACTCGGCATCGTTCCCTGGAGCCTCCAGAACACGGCCCTGGACGTCGACCGCGGCGAGCCGGTGCAGCTCTGCTTGTTCCACCCGCCTATGGTCGTCCTGGTGTCGGGTAAGGTCGATCACTGTCACCTGTACTACCGGGACACGGAACCCCGCCGCAACGGGAACTGGAGCGCCTTCGGCTGCGGCGGCCAGATACGCGGGTCGAACGGCTTTCTTCGGCTGTGGCATCCGCAAAGCCCGGTGCAGCTGCTCTTTGCCCTGGTTCACAATCCCGATCCGTGCCTGTTCCCCGCCGATCTGATCCTGGCGCCGGCGACGAAGAACTACCGGCGGCCGGCCGATCCAGGCGAGCCGTACACGCGGAACGTGCCCATGCCGGGGATCGACCTGGGGAGCGTCGGGGTGGGCAACCGCAACAACAGCCTGTTCGACGTGGTGCGCTTCTGGTCTTACGCGAAGGCGAAGCCGGAAAGCATGCACGTCTGGCATGAGCTGGTCCGGGTGTATGCTCAGAGGCGCAACATCGAGTTCCGGCGACCGCTTCCAGTGCGGGAGGTGGACAAGCTGGCGTTGTCCGTTTCGACGTGGGTATGGAGCGGTGGCGGGCCGACGCATCACCGGACGTGGACGCCTGAGCAGCGGCGGCGCGGCGGCGTCACCTGGGGCCGCATGCGGCGCCATGACAACCTGGAACGCGACCGCGCTATCGTGCGAGCTGTACAGGGCGGAATGAGCATGCGGCAGGTGGCCCGTCAATTGGGGCTATCAGTTGGCGCTATTCATCGCATCGTGCACCGCAAAAAAGGGTAGGGTGTTCACTGTGGTATTTCACCGGGTTTTTTTTGGGGGTTTGCATTCTGCCTTTGGCGAAGCCGAAAACTTAGTCGTAAAGGCTGTGTAAAGTGTTGAAATTCGTGGAAAACGCGGTTTTTGTTTTCCACAATTTCCATGCTTTACACAGCCGGTTTTAGGGTTGGGGGTCTGGGGGAAGGGATTTTTGCCTCAAAACCTTTTGAGCCGTTACGTAACGAAAAATGGAGAGGAGGAGGCATGACGCGGATCGAGTTCTGGTCGGCTGTGATGGGTCTGTTGGTGGGTACGGTGGTGATGTTCAACCAGATGAACGGCCGTATCGATCGTTTGCAGGCGGAGACGAATACCCGCTTTGATTCCGCGCAGGTTGAAAACAGCCGTCAGCACGACGACCTCAACCGCCGTTTCGATGAGCTGTTCGAGGTGCTTCGCGCTTTCGAGAGACGGATTTCCCACCTCGAAGGGCGTCTCGATGCGCGGGACGCCGAGAGTGCTGAGTAAGGGCGGCATGAGTCTTGGCTGGACTCTGTGAGGGAGGGGGGCGTGACGCGCTTTTTGGGCTGGCCGGCACGTGGACGGCGGGACCGGCAATCCGACCTTCCGACAGCAGCACCAAGTCGAAATCAGTGAGCACCGTGTACCCTATCCGTGCACCCTGTTTGATCCGTTACGTAACGGCTTGGGGCGGAGGGATGTGAGGACCTCGATGCGAACTGAATCAGCGTTGCATGCCATTCAACAACGGGTCGAACGCCATGATGCCTTGGTGTTGCCCTGGATCAAACTCTGGCGGCGCATGGGTTATGGCCCGGACCTGATTGCGCGACTCCTGGAGATCGAATGTGTCCAGCCGCCGCGGTCGAGGTGGTCGGCGAATGCGGTGCGGCGGATCGGTGAGCGCCGGGGGGTTACGTGGCGAGGCTTACGGTCCTTCGTGCGCGAGGGTATCGAAGCGGGACGACAGGCTGCGGCTCGTGAATCACTGCCCCGATCCCTCGCCGAAGTAGGCGTTGTGAGGGGGAAGGTTTAGGGGTCGTCAGTACTGCGCAGCGGGTACTGACGACACCGGGAATGTCACGTCCTACGCGGTCGAGGTTCCTGTTTTGCTGCACAACGGCCAACTAACAGCATGACAAATCGTCCTGAATTTGCGGCAGAGGAAATGAGCCGCAGTGACGCAATTCCCCGCAGCACCAGGATGGCGTCGTCGTTTTCCACACCGGCAAAGGGAAAACCGGCTGCTGCCGGTATCCAAGCGTCAGCGCCCGTTCGAGTTGGACGGATTGCCTCGGAAGCGGGCACCTGCCGCGGTGAGGCAAGTATGTGCGAAAGGAGGAGGTCGTGACGGAGGAGGGTGAAGCCTTGGCGGCTCGTATCTGGCGCCAAGTCGAGCATGGGGTTGACGAGGACCTGTTGCCGACCAGGGAGAAACGGGCGAAGGACTTGGCCAAGAAAATGGACCGCGAACTGGACAAGAACGGCTGGCGCATGTTCGTCTCCGGTTGTGCGTACACGATGGCGAACGGCAAGGGTCCGCAGCGCCGCAACGCCGAGGTCATGCTGATCGACACGGTGAGGCGGTGGCGCGACCAGGTGGTGGACCTGTTGCCAGAACGCGCCGCCGATCTGCAGCGCATCGTCGAAGCCGGTCTTGAGCGCCCGGAGCCGCCGCCGCGCAAAGAGGGCTGATGTTCGACCGCAGGCAGGCATCCATGTCCCCCGCGGTTGGAGGCAGGGGACGTGTCGAAACCGCTTGACGGCCCGTTACGTAACGGGCTACAGTAGGCACATGGGACTCAGCAACGCAGAGAGACAGCAACGCTACCGCGACCGCCGCAAGGAACAGCAGCCGCGCGTGCACTACCGCCGGCCACAGGACCGCCGCAGCCGACCGCAACGCTGGCGCGATGCCGTCCAGACCCTCGTGGACTTGCAGGCCGAGTACCAGGAGTGGCTTGACAGCCTGCCCGACAGCCTCCAGGCGTCGCCGGTTGCCGAACGCCTGGCGGCCATCTGCGAGTACGACTTCGGCGACCTGGAAGCCCTGGAGCCGCCGCGCGGCTTCGGGCGCGATTGAGAGGGGAAGGGGTCGTGAAGTACGAGCTGACCAGCCATGACCGGATGATCGGCTACCAGAAGCGCAAGCTGAGGCAGGTCCTGCACGATGAGCGGTGCCGTCCGGTCCTGGAAGGCGTGGGGAAGGGAAACGGGGCAATATCGGTTGCCCTGGCGCGGTTGAAGGGTGCGAAGATCCCGGCACCCGCAGGCGGCAAGTGGCACCGCCGGGCGGTCTACCGGATCGCGGCGCGCCTGGGCATCGACCTGTTGACGGGCCGGGCCTTCGGCGAGTTCCCACGTTGCCCCAAGTGCAACAGGCAGACGGGCCGACGGCTTCCGAACGACTACTGCCTGTCGTGTACCCAGGCGGAGAGCAAGCGGAGGCAGCACGGCAGCCTGCGCCGCGCCGACCTGCTTGAGGCTCGCGAGCGCCTTGGCTACTACCAGGAAAAGGTGCAGGCGCTCGAATCGGGGGGCCGTCACTACTCGCGTGCACACCCGAAGCCGAGACACCGCTTCGGCAGGCCGAGGAAGCCACAAAGCGGGTAGAGGCTTTCGTAAAGTGTCACGCGGGGTAGTGACGGCCATAGTGTGACATATCAGGAAAGGTCGTTACGTAACGCTGATAAGATCCGGCTTGGCGTGCCCTGGTCTTGAGACCAGGGCTTTTTGTTGTCCGGATGCGAATCATTGGTGTGTTCCTCTCTGTGATTTGTGGCTGAAATACGGCCCAGAATGGCCTGTATTGCGTTTTTGCAGGATAGAGTTGGGAGGGAGGGGAAGAAGGAGGGATGGTCCAGATAAATCGCCTCTGGGCGATTCTGGGGCGAAATTCGGCCTATTCTAATTTGCCATGCCGCCGCCGCTGACGGCCGCTCAAGATTCCCCCACCTGGGGTGCAAAAAGGGGCGGACTGGGCGACGTCCTCCCCACCGATCCGGGCCGATTCTGACGAATTCGGGTATTCGGTGGGGCGTTCCGCGGGCCTCTGGGGCGAATGCGCGCAAGTCCAGTATCTATGCGGATTTCCGATCCCGGAAAAGTTAACATAATGGCGCTTATCGGTAGTTGGGGGGGCGGAAATTTGGGTCTGAGGTGTTTTGGCGGGGTCAGCGTGGGACACCGACTGTAGCGCACTCTAGCAAAGGAGCTGCGGGAAATGAGAATTTTGGGTCTGCAGATCACTTCAATCGCTGTTTTGGCGCTGGCCGGAGCCGGCGCGCTATGGGCACATGACCAGCGCTCCGGATTGGGTGAGTACACGGCCGGCAGCTACTGGACGTACAGGACGGCAGGCGGCGACACCCTTACCTATACGGTCGTTGGGGAGGTCCGGCGCGACGGCCGCCTGATGCTGAAAGTGGAGAGCAATGCCAATGACTTTCTTGAGGCGGATGATCCCTGCTACGGCATGAACGGGGAGTTGTGGGATGCGACAACCGGCAGTGTGCCTTTCCGAGACTGACGGGAGGTTTACATAACCCGGGGTTATACGAACCAGTCAGCAGCCCTTCCGGGACCCTTTCCGGAGGGGCTTTTTTGCGCCCGAAGGCGGCATGGCTGCGCAACGCATCCGTCGGCGGCTGGGCCTGTGATCAAAGGCGGAAGTTCGATGGGGCCGGGGCGGAGTGGGATAGTTTGGGCGTTTTGCGAATCGTGCTATAAAGGCGGGGTCGGCACCTCCCTGGAGTGGGTTTAGGAAGGTGCCTTGCCTCGTGCTGTCCGTTGCTTGCTGAAGGCAACGGGTGGTGTGCTGAAACCCGTAAGGGCGGGGTGCAGCGGTGTTGATACCCCTAAGAGCGAAGGGGGGCAGCAACGGATGCCATTCTACCGAACCTCACGAAGCAAGCAAGACCTCCCGCACCTTCCCGGCACACAATCGCCCACGTCGCCGCATCCCGAAGAGACGCGGCGGGCGCTGGCCTACCTGCACGACCGGGGCGCTCACTTCGTCCTCCTGGCCGACAAGAAACCCCTCTGGCAAGGCTACCTGAAACGCCGACCGGCGCTTGAAACCGTCCTGCACTCACCTGAACTCGGCATCGTTCCCTGGAGCCTCCAGAACACGGCCCTGGACGTCGACCGCGGCGAGCCGGTGCAGCTCTGCTTGTTCCACCCGCCTATGGTCGTCCTGGTGTCGGGTAAGGTCGATCACTGTCACCTGTACTACCGGGACACGGAACCCCGCCGCAACGGGAACTGGAGCGCCTTCGGCTGCGGCGGCCAGATACGCGGGTCGAACGGCTTTCTTCGGCTGTGGCATCCGCAAAGCCCGGTGCAGCTGCTCTTTGCCCTGGTTCACAATCCCGATCCGTGCCTGTTCCCCGCCGATCTGATCCTGGCGCCGGCGACGAAGAACTACCGGCGGCCGGCCGATCCAGGCGAGCCGTACACGCGGAACGTGCCCATGCCGGGGATCGACCTGGGGAGCGTCGGGGTGGGCAACCGCAACAACAGCCTGTTCGACGTGGTGCGCTTCTGGTCTTACGCGAAGGCGAAGCCGGAAAGCATGCACGTCTGGCATGAGCTGGTCCGGGTGTATGCTCAGAGGCGCAACATCGAGTTCCGGCGACCGCTTCCAGTGCGGGAGGTGGACAAGCTGGCGTTGTCCGTTTCGACGTGGGTATGGAGCGGTGGCGGGCCGACGCATCACCGGACGTGGACGCCTGAGCAGCGGCGGCGCGGCGGCGTCACCTGGGGCCGCATGCGGCGCCATGACAACCTGGAACGCGACCGCGCTATCGTGCGAGCTGTACAGGGCGGAATGAGCATGCGGCAGGTGGCCCGTCAATTGGGGCTATCAGTTGGCGCTATTCATCGCATCGTGCACCGCAAAAAAGGGTAGGGTGTTCACTGTGGTATTTCACCGGGTTTTTTTTGGGGGTTTGCATTCTGCCTTTGGCGAAGCCGAAAACTTAGTCGTAAAGGCTGTGTAAAGTGTTGAAATTCGTGGAAAACGCGGTTTTTGTTTTCCACAATTTCCATGCTTTACACAGCCGGTTTTAGGGTTGGGGGTCTGGGGGAAGGGATTTTTGCCTCAAAACCTTTTGAGCCGTTACGTAACGAAAAATGGAGAGGAGGAGGCATGACGCGGATCGAGTTCTGGTCGGCTGTGATGGGTCTGTTGGTGGGTACGGTGGTGATGTTCAACCAGATGAACGGCCGTATCGATCGTTTGCAGGCGGAGACGAATACCCGCTTTGATTCCGCGCAGGTTGAAAACAGCCGTCAGCACGACGACCTCAACCGCCGTTTCGATGAGCTGTTCGAGGTGCTTCGCGCTTTCGAGAGACGGATTTCCCACCTCGAAGGGCGTCTCGATGCGCGGGACGCCGAGAGTGCTGAGTAAGGGCGGCATGAGTCTTGGCTGGACTCTGTGAGGGAGGGGGGCGTGACGCGCTTTTTGGGCTGGCCGGCACGTGGACGGCGGGACCGGCAATCCGACCTTCCGACAGCAGCACCAAGTCGAAATCAGTGAGCACCGTGTACCCTATCCGTGCACCCTGTTTGATCCGTTACGTAACGGCTTGGGGCGGAGGGATGTGAGGACCTCGATGCGAACTGAATCAGCGTTGCATGCCATTCAACAACGGGTCGAACGCCATGATGCCTTGGTGTTGCCCTGGATCAAACTCTGGCGGCGCATGGGTTATGGCCCGGACCTGATTGCGCGACTCCTGGAGATCGAATGTGTCCAGCCGCCGCGGTCGAGGTGGTCGGCGAATGCGGTGCGGCGGATCGGTGAGCGCCGGGGGGTTACGTGGCGAGGCTTACGGTCCTTCGTGCGCGAGGGTATCGAAGCGGGACGACAGGCTGCGGCTCGTGAATCACTGCCCCGATCCCTCGCCGAAGTAGGCGTTGTGAGGGGGAAGGTTTAGGGGTCGTCAGTACTGCGCAGCGGGTACTGACGACACCGGGAATGTCACGTCCTACGCGGTCGAGGTTCCTGTTTTGCTGCACAACGGCCAACTAACAGCATGACAAATCGTCCTGAATTTGCGGCAGAGGAAATGAGCCGCAGTGACGCAATTCCCCGCAGCACCAGGATGGCGTCGTCGTTTTCCACACCGGCAAAGGGAAAACCGGCTGCTGCCGGTATCCAAGCGTCAGCGCCCGTTCGAGTTGGACGGATTGCCTCGGAAGCGGGCACCTGCCGCGGTGAGGCAAGTATGTGCGAAAGGAGGAGGTCGTGACGGAGGAGGGTGAAGCCTTGGCGGCTCGTATCTGGCGCCAAGTCGAGCATGGGGTTGACGAGGACCTGTTGCCGACCAGGGAGAAACGGGCGAAGGACTTGGCCAAGAAAATGGACCGCGAACTGGACAAGAACGGCTGGCGCATGTTCGTCTCCGGTTGTGCGTACACGATGGCGAACGGCAAGGGTCCGCAGCGCCGCAACGCCGAGGTCATGCTGATCGACACGGTGAGGCGGTGGCGCGACCAGGTGGTGGACCTGTTGCCAGAACGCGCCGCCGATCTGCAGCGCATCGTCGAAGCCGGTCTTGAGCGCCCGGAGCCGCCGCCGCGCAAAGAGGGCTGATGTTCGACCGCAGGCAGGCATCCATGTCCCCCGCGGTTGGAGGCAGGGGACGTGTCGAAACCGCTTGACGGCCCGTTACGTAACGGGCTACAGTAGGCACATGGGACTCAGCAACGCAGAGAGACAGCAACGCTACCGCGACCGCCGCAAGGAACAGCAGCCGCGCGTGCACTACCGCCGGCCACAGGACCGCCGCAGCCGACCGCAACGCTGGCGCGATGCCGTCCAGACCCTCGTGGACTTGCAGGCCGAGTACCAGGAGTGGCTTGACAGCCTGCCCGACAGCCTCCAGGCGTCGCCGGTTGCCGAACGCCTGGCGGCCATCTGCGAGTACGACTTCGGCGACCTGGAAGCCCTGGAGCCGCCGCGCGGCTTCGGGCGCGATTGAGAGGGGAAGGGGTCGTGAAGTACGAGCTGACCAGCCATGACCGGATGATCGGCTACCAGAAGCGCAAGCTGAGGCAGGTCCTGCACGATGAGCGGTGCCGTCCGGTCCTGGAAGGCGTGGGGAAGGGAAACGGGGCAATATCGGTTGCCCTGGCGCGGTTGAAGGGTGCGAAGATCCCGGCACCCGCAGGCGGCAAGTGGCACCGCCGGGCGGTCTACCGGATCGCGGCGCGCCTGGGCATCGACCTGTTGACGGGCCGGGCCTTCGGCGAGTTCCCACGTTGCCCCAAGTGCAACAGGCAGACGGGCCGACGGCTTCCGAACGACTACTGCCTGTCGTGTACCCAGGCGGAGAGCAAGCGGAGGCAGCACGGCAGCCTGCGCCGCGCCGACCTGCTTGAGGCTCGCGAGCGCCTTGGCTACTACCAGGAAAAGGTGCAGGCGCTCGAATCGGGGGGCCGTCACTACTCGCGTGCACACCCGAAGCCGAGACACCGCTTCGGCAGGCCGAGGAAGCCACAAAGCGGGTAGAGGCTTTCGTAAAGTGTCACGCGGGGTAGTGACGGCCATAGTGTGACATATCAGGAAAGGTCGTTACGTAACGCTGATAAGATCCGGCTTGGCGTGCCCTGGTCTTGAGACCAGGGCTTTTTGTTGTCCGGATGCGAATCATTGGTGTGTTCCTCTCTGTGATTTGTGGCTGAAATACGGCCCAGAATGGCCTGTATTGCGTTTTTGCAGGATAGAGTTGGGAGGGAGGGGAAGAAGGAGGGATGGTCCAGATAAATCGCCTCTGGGCGATTCTGGGGCGAAATTCGGCCTATTCTAATTTGCCATGCCGCCGCCGCTGACGGCCGCTCAAGATTCCCCCACCTGGGGTGCAAAAAGGGGCGGACTGGGCGACGTCCTCCCCACCGATCCGGGCCGATTCTGACGAATTCGGGTATTCGGTGGGGCGTTCCGCGGGCCTCTGGGGCGAATGCGCGCAAGTCCAGTATCTATGCGGATTTCCGATCCCGGAAAAGTTAACATAATGGCGCTTATCGGTAGTTGGGGGGGCGGAAATTTGGGTCTGAGGTGTTTTGGCGGGGTCAGCGTGGGACACCGACTGTAGCGCACTCTAGCAAAGGAGCTGCGGGAAATGAGAATTTTGGGTCTGCAGATCACTTCAATCGCTGTTTTGGCGCTGGCCGGAGCCGGCGCGCTATGGGCACATGACCAGCGCTCCGGATTGGGTGAGTACACGGCCGGCAGCTACTGGACGTACAGGACGGCAGGCGGCGACACCCTTACCTATACGGTCGTTGGGGAGGTCCGGCGCGACGGCCGCCTGATGCTGAAAGTGGAGAGCAATGCCAATGACTTTCTTGAGGCGGATGATCCCTGCTACGGCATGAACGGGGAGTTGTGGGATGCGACAACCGGCAGTGTGCCTTTCCGAGACTGACGGGAGGTTTACATAACCCGGGGTTATACGAACCAGTCAGCAGCCCTTCCGGGACCCTTTCCGGAGGGGCTTTTTTGCGCCCGAAGGCGGCATGGCTGCGCAACGCATCCGTCGGCGGCTGGGCCTGTGATCAAAGGCGGAAGTTCGATGGGGCCGGGGCGGAGTGGGATAGTTTGGGCGTTTTGCGAATCGTGCTATAAAGGCGGGGTCGGCACCTCCCTGGAGTGGGTTTAGGAAGGTGCCTTGCCTCGTGCTGTCCGTTGCTTGCTGAAGGCAACGGGTGGTGTGCTGAAACCCGTAAGGGCGGGGTGCAGCGGTGTTGATACCCCTAAGAGCGAAGGGGGGCAGCAACGGATGCCATTCTACCGAACCTCACGAAGCAAGCAAGACCTCCCGCACCTTCCCGGCACACAATCGCCCACGTCGCCGCATCCCGAAGAGACGCGGCGGGCGCTGGCCTACCTGCACGACCGGGGCGCTCACTTCGTCCTCCTGGCCGACAAGAAACCCCTCTGGCAAGGCTACCTGAAACGCCGACCGGCGCTTGAAACCGTCCTGCACTCACCTGAACTCGGCATCGTTCCCTGGAGCCTCCAGAACACGGCCCTGGACGTCGACCGCGGCGAGCCGGTGCAGCTCTGCTTGTTCCACCCGCCTATGGTCGTCCTGGTGTCGGGTAAGGTCGATCACTGTCACCTGTACTACCGGGACACGGAACCCCGCCGCAACGGGAACTGGAGCGCCTTCGGCTGCGGCGGCCAGATACGCGGGTCGAACGGCTTTCTTCGGCTGTGGCATCCGCAAAGCCCGGTGCAGCTGCTCTTTGCCCTGGTTCACAATCCCGATCCGTGCCTGTTCCCCGCCGATCTGATCCTGGCGCCGGCGACGAAGAACTACCGGCGGCCGGCCGATCCAGGCGAGCCGTACACGCGGAACGTGCCCATGCCGGGGATCGACCTGGGGAGCGTCGGGGTGGGCAACCGCAACAACAGCCTGTTCGACGTGGTGCGCTTCTGGTCTTACGCGAAGGCGAAGCCGGAAAGCATGCACGTCTGGCATGAGCTGGTCCGGGTGTATGCTCAGAGGCGCAACATCGAGTTCCGGCGACCGCTTCCAGTGCGGGAGGTGGACAAGCTGGCGTTGTCCGTTTCGACGTGGGTATGGAGCGGTGGCGGGCCGACGCATCACCGGACGTGGACGCCTGAGCAGCGGCGGCGCGGCGGCGTCACCTGGGGCCGCATGCGGCGCCATGACAACCTGGAACGCGACCGCGCTATCGTGCGAGCTGTACAGGGCGGAATGAGCATGCGGCAGGTGGCCCGTCAATTGGGGCTATCAGTTGGCGCTATTCATCGCATCGTGCACCGCAAAAAAGGGTAGGGTGTTCACTGTGGTATTTCACCGGGTTTTTTTTGGGGGTTTGCATTCTGCCTTTGGCGAAGCCGAAAACTTAGTCGTAAAGGCTGTGTAAAGTGTTGAAATTCGTGGAAAACGCGGTTTTTGTTTTCCACAATTTCCATGCTTTACACAGCCGGTTTTAGGGTTGGGGGTCTGGGGGAAGGGATTTTTGCCTCAAAACCTTTTGAGCCGTTACGTAACGAAAAATGGAGAGGAGGAGGCATGACGCGGATCGAGTTCTGGTCGGCTGTGATGGGTCTGTTGGTGGGTACGGTGGTGATGTTCAACCAGATGAACGGCCGTATCGATCGTTTGCAGGCGGAGACGAATACCCGCTTTGATTCCGCGCAGGTTGAAAACAGCCGTCAGCACGACGACCTCAACCGCCGTTTCGATGAGCTGTTCGAGGTGCTTCGCGCTTTCGAGAGACGGATTTCCCACCTCGAAGGGCGTCTCGATGCGCGGGACGCCGAGAGTGCTGAGTAAGGGCGGCATGAGTCTTGGCTGGACTCTGTGAGGGAGGGGGGCGTGACGCGCTTTTTGGGCTGGCCGGCACGTGGACGGCGGGACCGGCAATCCGACCTTCCGACAGCAGCACCAAGTCGAAATCAGTGAGCACCGTGTACCCTATCCGTGCACCCTGTTTGATCCGTTACGTAACGGCTTGGGGCGGAGGGATGTGAGGACCTCGATGCGAACTGAATCAGCGTTGCATGCCATTCAACAACGGGTCGAACGCCATGATGCCTTGGTGTTGCCCTGGATCAAACTCTGGCGGCGCATGGGTTATGGCCCGGACCTGATTGCGCGACTCCTGGAGATCGAATGTGTCCAGCCGCCGCGGTCGAGGTGGTCGGCGAATGCGGTGCGGCGGATCGGTGAGCGCCGGGGGGTTACGTGGCGAGGCTTACGGTCCTTCGTGCGCGAGGGTATCGAAGCGGGACGACAGGCTGCGGCTCGTGAATCACTGCCCCGATCCCTCGCCGAAGTAGGCGTTGTGAGGGGGAAGGTTTAGGGGTCGTCAGTACTGCGCAGCGGGTACTGACGACACCGGGAATGTCACGTCCTACGCGGTCGAGGTTCCTGTTTTGCTGCACAACGGCCAACTAACAGCATGACAAATCGTCCTGAATTTGCGGCAGAGGAAATGAGCCGCAGTGACGCAATTCCCCGCAGCACCAGGATGGCGTCGTCGTTTTCCACACCGGCAAAGGGAAAACCGGCTGCTGCCGGTATCCAAGCGTCAGCGCCCGTTCGAGTTGGACGGATTGCCTCGGAAGCGGGCACCTGCCGCGGTGAGGCAAGTATGTGCGAAAGGAGGAGGTCGTGACGGAGGAGGGTGAAGCCTTGGCGGCTCGTATCTGGCGCCAAGTCGAGCATGGGGTTGACGAGGACCTGTTGCCGACCAGGGAGAAACGGGCGAAGGACTTGGCCAAGAAAATGGACCGCGAACTGGACAAGAACGGCTGGCGCATGTTCGTCTCCGGTTGTGCGTACACGATGGCGAACGGCAAGGGTCCGCAGCGCCGCAACGCCGAGGTCATGCTGATCGACACGGTGAGGCGGTGGCGCGACCAGGTGGTGGACCTGTTGCCAGAACGCGCCGCCGATCTGCAGCGCATCGTCGAAGCCGGTCTTGAGCGCCCGGAGCCGCCGCCGCGCAAAGAGGGCTGATGTTCGACCGCAGGCAGGCATCCATGTCCCCCGCGGTTGGAGGCAGGGGACGTGTCGAAACCGCTTGACGGCCCGTTACGTAACGGGCTACAGTAGGCACATGGGACTCAGCAACGCAGAGAGACAGCAACGCTACCGCGACCGCCGCAAGGAACAGCAGCCGCGCGTGCACTACCGCCGGCCACAGGACCGCCGCAGCCGACCGCAACGCTGGCGCGATGCCGTCCAGACCCTCGTGGACTTGCAGGCCGAGTACCAGGAGTGGCTTGACAGCCTGCCCGACAGCCTCCAGGCGTCGCCGGTTGCCGAACGCCTGGCGGCCATCTGCGAGTACGACTTCGGCGACCTGGAAGCCCTGGAGCCGCCGCGCGGCTTCGGGCGCGATTGAGAGGGGAAGGGGTCGTGAAGTACGAGCTGACCAGCCATGACCGGATGATCGGCTACCAGAAGCGCAAGCTGAGGCAGGTCCTGCACGATGAGCGGTGCCGTCCGGTCCTGGAAGGCGTGGGGAAGGGAAACGGGGCAATATCGGTTGCCCTGGCGCGGTTGAAGGGTGCGAAGATCCCGGCACCCGCAGGCGGCAAGTGGCACCGCCGGGCGGTCTACCGGATCGCGGCGCGCCTGGGCATCGACCTGTTGACGGGCCGGGCCTTCGGCGAGTTCCCACGTTGCCCCAAGTGCAACAGGCAGACGGGCCGACGGCTTCCGAACGACTACTGCCTGTCGTGTACCCAGGCGGAGAGCAAGCGGAGGCAGCACGGCAGCCTGCGCCGCGCCGACCTGCTTGAGGCTCGCGAGCGCCTTGGCTACTACCAGGAAAAGGTGCAGGCGCTCGAATCGGGGGGCCGTCACTACTCGCGTGCACACCCGAAGCCGAGACACCGCTTCGGCAGGCCGAGGAAGCCACAAAGCGGGTAGAGGCTTTCGTAAAGTGTCACGCGGGGTAGTGACGGCCATAGTGTGACATATCAGGAAAGGTCGTTACGTAACGCTGATAAGATCCGGCTTGGCGTGCCCTGGTCTTGAGACCAGGGCTTTTTGTTGTCCGGATGCGAATCATTGGTGTGTTCCTCTCTGTGATTTGTGGCTGAAATACGGCCCAGAATGGCCTGTATTGCGTTTTTGCAGGATAGAGTTGGGAGGGAGGGGAAGAAGGAGGGATGGTCCAGATAAATCGCCTCTGGGCGATTCTGGGGCGAAATTCGGCCTATTCTAATTTGCCATGCCGCCGCCGCTGACGGCCGCTCAAGATTCCCCCACCTGGGGTGCAAAAAGGGGCGGACTGGGCGACGTCCTCCCCACCGATCCGGGCCGATTCTGACGAATTCGGGTATTCGGTGGGGCGTTCCGCGGGCCTCTGGGGCGAATGCGCGCAAGTCCAGTATCTATGCGGATTTCCGATCCCGGAAAAGTTAACATAATGGCGCTTATCGGTAGTTGGGGGGGCGGAAATTTGGGTCTGAGGTGTTTTGGCGGGGTCAGCGTGGGACACCGACTGTAGCGCACTCTAGCAAAGGAGCTGCGGGAAATGAGAATTTTGGGTCTGCAGATCACTTCAATCGCTGTTTTGGCGCTGGCCGGAGCCGGCGCGCTATGGGCACATGACCAGCGCTCCGGATTGGGTGAGTACACGGCCGGCAGCTACTGGACGTACAGGACGGCAGGCGGCGACACCCTTACCTATACGGTCGTTGGGGAGGTCCGGCGCGACGGCCGCCTGATGCTGAAAGTGGAGAGCAATGCCAATGACTTTCTTGAGGCGGATGATCCCTGCTACGGCATGAACGGGGAGTTGTGGGATGCGACAACCGGCAGTGTGCCTTTCCGAGACTGACGGGAGGTTTACATAACCCGGGGTTATACGAACCAGTCAGCAGCCCTTCCGGGACCCTTTCCGGAGGGGCTTTTTTGCGCCCGAAGGCGGCATGGCTGCGCAACGCATCCGTCGGCGGCTGGGCCTGTGATCAAAGGCGGAAGTTCGATGGGGCCGGGGCGGAGTGGGATAGTTTGGGCGTTTTGCGAATCGTGCTATAAAGGCGGGGTCGGCACCTCCCTGGAGTGGGTTTAGGAAGGTGCCTTGCCTCGTGCTGTCCGTTGCTTGCTGAAGGCAACGGGTGGTGTGCTGAAACCCGTAAGGGCGGGGTGCAGCGGTGTTGATACCCCTAAGAGCGAAGGGGGGCAGCAACGGATGCCATTCTACCGAACCTCACGAAGCAAGCAAGACCTCCCGCACCTTCCCCGGCACACAATCGCCCACGTCGCCGCATCCCGAAGAGACGCGGCGGGCGCTGGCCTACCTGCACGACCGGGGCGCTCACTTCGTCCTCCTGGCCGACAAGAAACCCCTCTGGCAAGGCTACCTGAAACGCCGACCGGCGCTTGAAACCGTCCTGCACTCACCTGAACTCGGCATCGTTCCCTGGAGCCTCCAGAACACGGCCCTGGACGTCGACCGCGGCGAGCCGGTGCAGCTCTGCTTGTTCCACCCGCCTATGGTCGTCCTGGTGTCGGGTAAGGTCGATCACTGTCACCTGTACTACCGGGACACGGAACCCCGCCGCAACGGGAACTGGAGCGCCTTCGGCTGCGGCGGCCAGATACGCGGGTCGAACGGCTTTCTTCGGCTGTGGCATCCGCAAAGCCCGGTGCAGCTGCTCTTTGCCCTGGTTCACAATCCGATCCGTGCCTGTTCCCCGCCGATCTGATCCTGGCGCCGGCGACGAAGAACTACCGGCGGCCGGCCGATCCAGGCGAGCCGTACACGCGGAACGTGCCCATGCCGGGGATCGACCTGGGGAGCGTCGGGGTGGGCAACCGCAACAACAGCCTGTTCGACGTGGTGCGCTTCTGGTCTTACGCGAAGGCGAAGCCGGAAAGCATGCACGTCTGGCATGAGCTGGTCCGGGTGTATGCTCAGAGGCGCAACATCGAGTTCCGGCGACCGCTTCCAGTGCGGGAGGTGGACAAGCTGGCGTTGTCCGTTTCGACGTGGGTATGGAGCGGTGGCGGGCCGACGCATCACCGGACGTGGACGCCTGAGCAGCGGCGGCGCGGCGGCGTCACCTGGGGCCGCATGCGGCGCCATGACAACCTGGAACGCGACCGCGCTATCGTGCGAGCTGTACAGGGCGGAATGAGCATGCGGCAGGTGGCCCGTCAATTGGGGCTATCAGTTGGCGCTATTCATCGCATCGTGCACCGCAAAAAAGGGTAGGGTGTTCACTGTGGTATTTCACCGGGTTTTTTTTGGGGGTTTGCATTCTGCCTTTGGCGAAGCCGAAAACTTAGTCGTAAAGG
>CBDBEO010000003.1:0-12191 GCA_965204455.1 uncultured Binatia bacterium (SeqCode)
GTTCGGGGCAACCCACGCCGCTACTCCGACCTGGACCTAGTGGCTTTCACCGCGCCGGGGCAGTCGTTGCGAGCCAACGACCTGCGAGAAGCCTTCGAGGAAAGCGACCTGCCCATCCGCGTAGACCTGTTCCTGTGGGAAGAGATTCCCGACTCCTTCCATCGGCAGATTGAGAAGGAATACGCCGTGCTGCAACGGGCAGGGGAAAGGATGGCGATACCAACGGATTAGAGTTTGTCTTTGGGGCTGTACCTAAAGGCGCCAAAGTTGCGGCGGCGGGGCGGGTTGTTTATCATTTCTGTGACGGATTCGGTACACATTCTGCCGCCGGTTATGGGCGGTAACTGAGGGCCTTCGCTTTGGACTCAGCCAACCTTCGCACTTCTCTCTATGACACGCACGTTGCCGCCGGGGCGCGGATGGTGCCCTTCGGCGGATGGGATATGCCGGTGCAGTATCCGGCGGGGATTCTGGCCGAGGTGCGGGCGGTGCGTACCGGCGCCGGGATATTCGACGTGTCGCACATGGGGCGGGCGTACATTTCCGGTAAGTCGGCCACTGACTTCCTGGACTGGGCGCTTACCGGGTCAGCCTCAACCCTGGAAATAGGACGCGCCCGCTACTGCATGATCTGCAACGAGCGGGGCGGGGTGATTGACGACACTATCTTCTACCGCTTGGGCGAAGAGCGATACCTGCTTATCCCTAACGCTGGCAACCGCCATAGGGTGCTGGACTGGTTCGGGCTAGTCGTCGGGCAGCGGTTCTCCGGCGGTGTGACCATAGACGATCAGACGATGCAGACCTCGCTGCTGGCCTGCCAGGGGCCGGACGCCCTGGGGATGGCCGCGGAGCTTTGCGAAAACGGGCTGCCGGGCCTGCGTCCCTTTGCGTGGACGGAGACGCGGATGTGCGGCGCCGATGTGTTGGTGGGTCGCACGGGCTACACTGGCGAGGACGGCGTGGAGGTGCTGGCCCCGGCCGCTATGGCCCCGGCCATCTGGCAGGCGCTCACCGGCGCGGGGGCCGTCCCCTGCGGGCTGGGGGCGCGGGACGTGCTGCGGACGGAGGCGGGCCTGCCCCTGCACGGCCACGAACTGGACGAGTCCACCACGCCCGTCGAGGCGCGGCTGGAGCGGTTCATTGATTACGACAAGGATTTCGTGGGGCGCGATGCGCTGATTAAGCAGCGCGATAACGGCTCACGGTTCACGCTCGTCGGGCTGCAACTGCCGGGAAGGTCGGCGCCCCGGGCCACCTATGCCCTCTCCGTGCTGGGAGTTCCGGCAGGCCAGGTGACCAGCGGCTGCTATTCGCCTACCCTTGACACCAGTCTGGGGATGGGCTACGTTTTCCCGGAATACTCAAGACCGGGAACCGTCCTCGAAATGGACAAACGGGGCCTCATCGAAGAGATTACCGTTACTGCCCTTCCCCATTACCGCCGCCCCCGGCGGTCAAGAACCGGCCGTTCCGCATAGCCTGCTTTCAAGGGTAACAATATGACAAACAACTCCCAACCTACTCTCCGCGCTCTCCTGCGGGAGGCCGCCGAGTGCCATGCACAGGCCGCCCGCACTTTTTCTGCGGCATCTGCTGCCCTACAGAGCGTGGCCGCCTCTGCCGCCGCCGCACAGGTGGCCATAGACGCTGGCTCCAACGCTTTAATCCGAGCCGAGGTCGCTCTCAATCGCGCCGCTGACGCTCTCGATGAGAGCGACGAATAGCCTGAGCTTATAGAAGGGTGGCAAGGTCCACTCAATTAACATCAAACGGAAACCGGAGGAACCTTTGAGTCCGACAGACCGCAGCTACACCGAAGAGCATGAGTGGATTATCGTAGAGGACGCCTACAGCCGCAGGGCGCTGGTAGGCATTACCGACTACGCCCAGGACCAGTTGGGTGACATCGTATATTTCGAGTTGCCCAAGGTTGGCGACAGGATTACGCACCTGGGCAAGATGGGCGAGGTGGAATCGGTGAAGGCCGTTTCCGACCTGTTCTCCCCGGTGAGCGGCGAGGTCATAGAGGTCAACGGGGCGCTGGCTGACCAGCCGGAGCTTACCAACACCGACCCCTTCGGCGCTGGCTGGCTGCTGCGGGTGACCATGTCGGACCCGTCGGAACTGGACTCGCTGATGTCGGCGGAAGACTACGACGTCTACATCGCCGGGCTGCACTGATGAGCAGCAGCGCCGTCAACGGCGGCGGCAACGGGCACTTCCAGTCGCACTACATTCCCAACACCCTAGATGAACAGGCAGGGATGCTGGCATCCATCGGCGTTTCCTCGATAGACCACCTCTTCGCTGACATTCCGGCGGAACACCGCAACCCGCCGCTGCGCCTGCCCGACCCGATGCCGGAGCTGGAGATACAGCGGGAACTGGGCGCGCTGGCCGGGCGCAACCGTCCGCTGGGCAGCGGGCCGTCGTTCCTGGGGGCCGGGTCGTATCACCACTTCATACCGGCCATCGTCAAGTCGCTGGTGACCCGCGGCGAGTTCATCACTGCCTACACCCCATATCAGGCCGAGGCAAGCCAGGGCACCTTGCAGGTCATCTACGAGTTCCAGACGCTCATCTGCAACCTGTATGGCATGGAAGTCGCCAACGCCGGGATGTACGACGGCGCAACCAGCCTGGCTGAGGCGGCGCTCATGGCCTGCCGTGTAGCACGGCGCGAGCGAATCGCCGTGCTGGACACCGTATCGCCAGCCTACCGGGCCGTCATCGAGTCCTACTGCCGTCCGCAGAACCTGGAGGTGGTGACGGTCAGCGACGCCGCATCGGGCGTGGACGACGCTACCGCCTGCCTGGTTACGCAGTACCCCAACTTCTACGGCGGCATCGAGGACCTGGGGGCGCAGGTGGACACGGCGCACAACGCCGGGGCGCTGGCGGTGGTGTCGTGCGATCCCATCGCGGTGGGAATGTTCCGGCCCCCGGGACACTACGGCGCCGACATCGTCACGGGCGAAGGGCAGCCGCTGGGGATTCCGCCCAGCTATGGCGGGCCTTACGTGGGGCTGTTCGCCACCAAGCAGGAGTACATCCGGCAGATGCCCAGCCGCCTGTCGGGCCGCACCGTGGACCGCAACGGCGAGACGGGCTACGTGCTCACGCTGCAAACGCGGGAGCAGCACATCCGCCGTGAGCGGGCCACGTCCAACATCTGCACCAACGAAGCCCTATACGCCCTGGCCTCCACCATATACCTCGCCGCGCTGGGCAAGTCCGGCCTGCGGCAGGTGGCGGAGCTGTGCTACCAGAAGTCGCAGTACGCCGCGTCGCAGATAGCCGCCCTGACGGGCTACTCCATAGCCAACGACGGCACCTTCTTCCGCGAGTTCGTGGCGCAATGTCCGCAGCCGCCAGCGGAGATCAACCGATGGCTGATGGAGCAGAACATCCTCGGCGGCCTGGACGTAAGCGACCGCTACCCCAATGGGATGCTGCTCTGCGTGACGGAGATGAATACCAAGGACGATATAGACCAGTTGGCTTCGGCCCTGGCATCCGTATAGGAGAAGCCTGAGAAATGCGTCAAGGCGGAAACCGGGATACTTCCAAACTGCTGATGGAGCGCAGCGTGCCGGGTCGGGCGGGAAGCGTGCTGCCGGAGTCCGACGTGCCGCCGCAGCCGCTACCCGACGCGGCCCTGCTGCGCGACGAACTGCCACTGCCGGAACTATCCGAGCCGGAGGTGGTGCAGTATTTCACTGGCCTGAGCCAGCGCAATTTCTCGATAGATACGCATTTTTACCCTTTGGGCAGTTGTACGATGAAGTACAACCCCAAGATTAACGACGAGACTGCCTTCTTGCCCGGGTTCGCGGGCATCCACCCGTTGCAGCCTGCCGAGCAGTCGCAGGGGGCGCTGGAACTGCTGTACCGTTTGCAGGGTTTCCTGGGCGAGATAACCGGGCTGCCAGCGGTCAGCCTGGCCACGCTGGCCGGTGCCCACGGCGAGCTGGCCGGGATGCTGATGGTCAAGGCGCACCTGAGCGCCCAGGGACAGACCGGGCGGACGAAGGTCGCCATCCCCGACAGTGCTCACGGCACCAACCCGGCGTCGGCGGCCATGGCCGGATTCCAGGTGGTGGAGCTGGCGTCAGACAGCCAGGGCAACGTGGACCTGGAGGCGCTGCACGACGTGGCCGACGACACCCTGGCCGGGGTGATGATAACGCTTCCCAGCACCCTGGGACTGTTCGACACCAACATCGTCGAGGTCTGCCGCATCGTCCACGAAGCCGGCGGGCTGGTCTACGGCGATGGGGCCAACATGAACGCGCTGCTGGGCCGGGTAAAGCTGGGTGACCTGGGCTTCGACGTTTGCCACCTGAACCTGCACAAGACCTTCAGCACGCCCCACGGCGGCGGCGGGCCGGGCGCCGGGCCGGTGTGCGCCACGGAGCGGCTGGCGCCGTACCTGGCCGCGCCGGTGGTGACCGGGTCGGAAGCGGACGGATACGCGCTAGCGAAGCCGGAGAACAGCATCGGCAAGCTGGCCGGGTTCCACGGCAACTTCGGGGTGCTGGTGCGGGCCTACACCTACATCCGCACGCTGGGTGCGGCTGGCGTCCGCTCCATCAGCGGCAACGCGGTGCTGAACGCCAACTACATGATGAACGCGCTGCGGGACGTGTACCATCTGCCCTACGACCGCACCTGTATGCACGAGGCGGTGTTCTCCGCCGACTGGCAGAAGGCCAGAGGCGCGGGCGGACTGGAAATCGCCAAGCGCCTGCTGGACTACGGCTTCCACGCCCCCACGATGTACTTCCCGCTGATAGTCCCCGAGTGCCTGATGATAGAGCCCACCGAGTCGGAAACGCAGGAAACTATCGACGACTTCGTGGCGGCCCTGAAACAGATCAACGCGGAGATAGACGAAGACGTGGACCTAGTGCGCAACGCGCCGCACACCACGCCGGTGGCGCGCCTCGACGAGGCGCTGGCCGCGCGAAGGCCGAACCTGCGGTGGACGGTTGGGGGTTAGGGCGCCGCAAGTTCGGCGATGCGGAGGATGGCCCGGTCGAGGCTAAGGGCGTTGCCGCGAGCGACTTCTGGGTTCCAGAGGCGGGTTACGAAATCGCCGACTGTTTCGTTGTATCCTGGGCCCGTACGGTTCGTGCCAATTACATTCCGCGGGGCAATCGCCTCCTTCAAGAGACGATTTCTGCTTCGGTTTGCTAATTCAACCAAAGACCGCTTGGGATCAATCAAGCTTTCTGGGTTGCGGGAAACAGCATTGGCGGAAATTCCCAACCATCCTGCAATTCCAGCTCGGTCTGCCAATATCCACGATTCGACCTCTAGTACAGCAACTCGAATGAGCATTCTCGGCGAAATCGCAAGCCCACCACTGTACTGACCAACCAAAGCAGCCGGACAACTCATTGGCCTATCCAGATCCGCCAACGCCAGCACTGGCCCCACGTGGAAAGCTCTTTGGTTCAGCCCTGGAATGCGGCTTTCAATAGACCCGCCTGCAACGAATTCCCCAAAGATATTCGCTAATGGGAGGTATTCTTTTACGAGCCGCCTAGCCACTGCCCTTGAAAGGATGTCTTCCACTGCAACGGTAATTTGCATGACTTTATGCAGACAGTCCTAGGTGCATGGGCAGCTGAATTGCCTGGTTGCGGAACGGCGCTATCTCACCTGGTATAACGCCCGCTTTGAGAACCTCTCGAATGCGTGGATCTGCTGCAAGGGGTTGCACCGTGGAGCCATCCTTACCCGGCGTAATGCAAAGTATCTCCCAGCCATCAATTCCTTGGTCACCAAGCAAATCTGGACTGTGAGTCGTCAGAATCACCTGCCTACGATCATTGCGCCGCCGATGATCGGGGCGGCTCAACCTCCAAAACAGATCTGCCAGACGCAGCACAATGTCTCTATTTAGGCAAATTTCTGGTTCCTCCAACAACAGTGGGCCCCCCCGGTCCAACAATGACCAGAAGAGACCTATGAGCCTGAGAGTTCCGTCGGAAAGCTGGTCCTCTCTCTGCGATACGTCGTGGGCGCGCCAGTTGTCGAAGCGAACTCTCAGATGGGGCTGCCCGGTCGTTGAGTCTCTCTCGAAAGTAATTTCCTGCAACTGCGGCACAATATGCGAAAGCGAGGCAGCGATTTTCCTAAGCCGACTTTGTCTAGTTTTGCTGTTGGTACTAGCTATTCTTTCCAAGAACCCTTGCCCAAATGGGTCATTTTCCAGCCGATTTCCGCCTATTTCGGCACCGTGACGTACCAGCTGAGGTACGAGGTGCAGATAGGTGATTTCGTTGAAAAACTCAGCCACATCACGAAATTGCCGGTTCGCGTTGACCTGCTCTAGCGCTGTCTCAGTAAGGAGCTCCGAGTCATCCTTATCTTCTTTGGTTGGTCGTCGCAAAAGGACTCGGCCATTTTGAATGACGACTTCTTCCTGAACGAGCGTACGATGATTGCCGCGCTGCTCAACGGCAAAAACTAGTCGATATACCCATTCAGGAGATTCACCCGAATCGCGACTCAAATGGACTTCAATCCCAACACCTCCACCCGAGTGCACAGATAGACTGCGTATTTGACGAAATCCACCTCTCCTGCTTACAGCCGTCTGAAGCCCACCACCCTCGCGCTTGGCTACGTCTCGGAGAAAGCGGATGGCGTCGAGCAAGTTGGACTTGCCCGACGCATTGGGGCCAATGATGAACGCGCGATCCTGGAGGGGCACATCCACGTCAGTGAAGTTGCGCCAGTTGGTCAGCTTCAAGCGGGTGATAATCACAGGCTCCTCCACTTTGACGGGTCGTCGATGGTTTCCATATCAACAATGATACTACCCCGCCTGCCGTTCCTCCTCCAGCACGGCGTTGAGCAGGGCCTCGTCCACCCGCACCTCTACGCCGGCGCGTTCCTCTTGCAGCAGCATGGCTACGCGGGAGTCGCGGTGGCCCCAGCCACGGTTGAGGGCCTCGGTCATTTCCTGGAGGGTCAGTTGGGCCAGGCGCATGGGGACGTCGTACTCGCGGCCCACGCCCACGGCCAGGTCCACGTCCTTGCGGGCCAGGCGGAGGGCGAAGTCGGGCGGGTCGAACTTGCCGGGCAGCAGGTGTTCGGCCAGGCCCTCGAAGGTTCCCCGGCGTCCCTGGGCGCCCTTACGGACGGCCTGCCAGAGGGCCAGCGGCTCCACGCCGGCCTTGACGCCCATGGTGAACACCTCGGCCAGCGCCGCCTGCACGATGTAGCCGGTACAGTTGTGGACCAGCTTGGCGACGGCCCCGCAGCCGATGGGGCCGACGTAGTAGGCCTTGTCGCCGATGCTGTCCAGGACGGGCTTGCAGCGGTCGAACACGTCCTTGTCGCCGCCGACCCAGATGGCGAGGTTGCGGGATGCCGCGCCCCGGGGCCCGCCGCTGACCGGCGCGTCCAGAACGTGGACGCCCCGGGCGGCGGCCTGCTCGTGGATGTGGCGTATCAGCGTGGGGGTGCTGGTGCTGAGGTCGAAGTAGACCTTGCCCTCGCTCATGCCTTCCAAAATGCCGTCTTCACCCAGGCCCACGGCCTCGACCTCGGTGGGGCCGGGCAGCGAGGTGAAGACGATTTCCGATGCCTCGGCCACCTCGCGGGGGGAGTCGGCCCAATCCGCGCCCGCCTCCAGGTGCCGGGTGGCCGACTCGCGCCGGATGTCGTGTACCACCATCTCGTTGCCGCCCTGCAGGCAGTTGTAGGCCATGCTGGCGCCCATGGTTCCCAGTCCGATGAATCCTACTTTCATGGTTTCCTCCAATGGTATTCGTGGTTTGTCTCTTATCATACTGTAAGTGGAACAAGCGCGAGCAAAATTGTCATATACTAGCGTTGTGAACTCGAATGAACTTCGTAGATGGCTCCAGGCGCGGGGATGCACCTTCCATCCGCACCGGGGAGGAAGCGGTCACGTAACAGTCCGGCTAGGCGACCGCAAGACACAATTGCCGATGCACGGCGGACGCAAGGAACTGGGCCGAGGAGTGGTTGCCAAAATCAAGAAAGACTTGGGGTTGGAATGATGCTCGCTTATCCAGTGCATATTGAACCAGACGATAATGACACTTTCCTGGTCACATCCCCAGACTTTCCTGAACTTACTACCTTTGGGTATGACCGCGATGAGGCTCTCGCCCGCGCTGTTGACGCTTTGCAGGAGGTCATCGCCGCACGCATATATGACCGCGAGGACATTCCTTGTCCATCGCAAGGCGCTGATTGTGTGGTGCTTCCGGCACTTATTACGGCCAAAGTAATGCTGTACCAGGGGATGCGAGACCAAAGTATCGGCAAAGCCGAACTGGCTCGGCGGCTCGGCTGGACTTTGACGCAAGTGGACCGGGCTACGGATATAAATCACCGCTCACGGCTGGACGATATGGATGCCGCGCTGCGGGCTGTGGGCTGCCAATTGACTGTCACGGCCCTGAGTGCCTGAACCGTGAGTGCCTCAGCTACATTGATCCACCCCGAACCCGCGCAGCAAAAACCAATCCCCCCATATAGCGGGGGGATTATCTTGTAATTGGTAAAGAAGATGCTACTGCAGTCGAGCAGCCTGCGCCGCCAGTCCTGCGAACTCGGCCACGTCGGAAGCACCGGGCATGAGTTGCTGCAACCGGCGGGCCTCGTCGGCCACGGCGTCCAGCGTTCCTTCGCGGGCCCAGTAGCTGCCGCGCAGCACCTCGGCGAACTCGGCCACCACTGCCGCGAGCTGAAAGCGGTTCGAGGCTTCCTCGAAGGAAAAGGCCAGGTCGCCGGTGAGGAACTGCCTGCTTATTTCCTCTACCTCGTCGAGGTTGGCGTCTTCGTAACGCATATAGACAGTGCCCAGTGTTCCCTCGGCGCCTTCGCGGAGCTTCAGCTCGTACAGGGCGGTGACACTGTGGCCCGCGCCTATCTCGCCGGCGTCCACGGTGTCGTCGCGGAAGTCCTCATCGGCCACGTCGCGGTTCTCGTAGCCCAGCAGGCGGTAGCGGCTGACGGTGTCGGGGTTGAAGTCCACCTGCACCTTGGCATCCCTGGCGATGTACTGGAGAGTGCCGGTCAGGTCGTCCACGAAGATGCGCCGGGCCTCTGACAGCGTGTCTACGTAGTAGTAGGCCCCATCGCCGTCGTTGGCGAGCTGCTCCATGAGGATGTCGTTGTAGTTGCCCATGCCGAAGCCGACGGTGGTGAGGGTGACGCCCTGCTCAACGTAGTCGCGCACCTGGTTCAGGATGGAGTCGGGGCCGGTGTTGCCCACGTTGCCCACGCCGTCGGACAGCACCATAACGCGAGTAATGCGTCCCGGCGCGACCTCGTCCACGGCCAGCCTGTAGGCCACCTTCAGCCCGTCTTCGACGTAGGTGGAGCCGCCGGGGCTGAGGGAGTCTATGGCCCGCAGGATTTCGCCCTTGTTGCGGCCGCTGGTCGGCTCCAACAGCACCGAACCACGGTCGCCATAGGTCACGATGGCGACCTCATCGTTGGAGCGGAGTTCGTCCACCATCAGCCGGAGGGACTGCTTCACCAGCCCCAAGCGATCCTCGCGGGCCATGGAGCCGGAGATGTCTATGGTGTAGATCAATGTGGCGTCCTTGCGCTGTTCCTCGCGAATCTCCCGCCCTTGCAGGCCCACGCGCATCAGCCAGTGGCTAGCGCCGCCGAAGGGCGAGGGTGCGCCCTCGATATGTATGGCGAAGGCGTCGTCGGTGGGGACTTCGTAGCCCTGGTCGAAGAAGTTGACGAATTCTTCCACCCGCACCGAGTCAGGGTCGGGCAGGTTGCCGTCGTTAAGGAAGCGCCGGGCCACGGTGTAGGACGCGGTGTCAACGTCTATGGCGAAGGTGGAGAGGTGGTCGTCCTCGGTATCTATGAAGGGGTTGACGCCGTAGTGCCGGAAGAAGGTCAGGTCGTAAGCGGCGTCGTTGACCGTGGCCGAACCGCCAATCGTGTTGAAACCCTCGGTCTGCGCGCCCTGGGTAGCCACGACCACGGGCTGCTGTTGCGGGGCCGGGGCGGAGGTGGCCGCCGGAGCCGAAGTCGGTTCGTAGTATTCTCCAGCGCCGCAGGCCGCCGCGGCCAGCAGCAGGGCCATTGCCAAGGGGATGACCGCTTTCAGGAATGTAGAGTGCATCTCATCGCCTCCGTAATTTGATTTGGCGATGAGGATTTTTGCTTTTCACCATATGCACACACGACGACAGTTGTGTAACAATCAGCCCGTATTGTGTATCGGAGTTGTTACACTTGCCAACTTTTGCCGAGCTTTTGACCGCCCACACCGAACGGGTCGGCATCTCCGACGCCGACCTGGCCCGGCGCATCGGCATCAGCCGCCTGACGCTGATTCGCTGGAAGGAAGGGGTAACCGCGCGCCCCCGCTACCGGGAAGACGTGCTGCGCTGCGCCGAAATCCTGCGCCTGACGCCGAGGGAGCGCGACGAGCTGCTGCTGTCGGCGGAGTTCCAGCCGGAGAGCGCGCCTCCATCGGAACCGATGCCGGAGCCGCAGGGCGCAGCGCTGGCCGTAGCGGGTGCAGTCCCTGGGGGACCTGCTCCGGTGACCGCCACCGGCGCGGCGACGGTTCTTGCCCCGGCGGGCGCACAGGGACGGCGCAGGATGCGGGGCATCCTGCTGGCAGCCCTGATAGTCGCGGCCGTGGCGATCGTCGCCGGGGGCGTTGCCGTGCTGCGGCTGACCGGCGGGCCGGACTATCCGGTGGCCACCGCCGGGAGTCGCTGATTGTCATTGCTCCCTTCGCCAATTACACAGCGGGGCAGCAGGGGTTCAACGTGCAGGGGCGTCTGAAGGGCAGCATAGACCGGGAGATAGCGTCCGCCGGGCTGAACGACGTGCGGACGGTCGAGTGGCCCGAGGCGATTACCGACGGCCCCGACGCAGCGAAGGCAGGCCAGAAGGCCGGGGCCGCCATCGTCATCTGGGGCGAGTACGACAGCGGCGCGTGGTGGCCAACATAACCAGCTCCCGCAGCCAGAGCCAGCCCCACGGCCCGCAGGTGGTGGACATCGCATCGTCTCCCACGGAGCTGCCCGCGGCCATCAACATTGACCTGACCGCCGAGGTACGCTCGCTGGCCCTGCTGACGCTGGGGCAGTTGTACCTGGAGCAGCGGGAGTTTGACCAGGCCAAGACGGTGCTGGTCCAGGCCCTGGCCGAGCCACCCTCCGACCCGGCGTCGCTGGCGGGCCTGCGCTACCGGCTGGGGCTGGCCTACCTTGGCGGGGAGTACGCCGACCTGGACGAGGCCATCTGGCGGTTCTCGCAAGTGCTGAGCGTCCAGCCGCGCTCGGCCGACACGTACAGCAGCCGGGGGCTGGCATACCTGGAGCGGGGACGGCCCGGCGATGCCAATCTGGCTGTCGCCGACCTGACCCGGGCAGCGGACCTCGCGCCGCCGACGGCCTCCCACTACTACAACCGCGCCGTGGCCTACCTGGACCGGGGTCAGCCGGGCGACTTAGCCCGCGCCCTCAACGACCTCGACCGCGCCCTCGACCTGGATTCCGAATCCGCCAGCGCCTACGTCAACCGGGCGGCGGTGTACCTGGACCGGGGCGAGCCCGGCGACCTTGACCTGGCCTTTGAGGATCTAGAGAAGTCCATCGAGCTGCAACCGGAACTGGCGACGGCGTGGGTCAACCGGGGCAACGCCTACCTGCAACGCGGGCAGGCGGGGGACACGGAGCTGGCAATTGCCGACTTCACCAGGGCAATAGAGCTTGCGCCTGACTCGGCCACGGGCTACTACAATCGGGGGCTGGTCTACTCCGCTCTGGAAAACTGGCAGGCTTCCACCGAAGACCTTCAGGCGGCGCAGGAACGGGAGCCGCGCAACCCGGCTTTTAGCAATACGCTGTGCTGGCAGTTGGGGGTGCAGCGTCAGCCGGAACTGGCCCTGCCCTACTGCGACCTGGCGCTGGAGTACGACCCGGACGGCCCATACCACGACAGCCGGGGCCTGGCCAACGCCGTGATGGGCCACGAGGACGAGGCCATCGAGGACTTCCGCATCTTCCTGGACTGGGTGGACACGTCGGTCAAGGAGACCTGCCGCCCCTACTACCGGCCCAGCCGGGAGTCGTGGATTGCCACGCTCCAGTCCGGCGGCAACCCCTTCGACGACGAAACGCTGCGGGAACTGCGGGTGCGTCCGTCCACGTCGC
>CBDBEO010000004.1:0-590000 GCA_965204455.1 uncultured Binatia bacterium (SeqCode)
CTTCCCGACAGCCATACAGGGCGATGGCTGCCCGCTCCGGCTGATGGCGCGCCGTTCCGTCAATGTCTGCCGCTGGCCCTGCCGCCACGCCCAGGGTGCGACGCATTCCCCGTCCGCACGTCTTTGCTCTGCATCCGGGCTACCTGGTCGAATTGCTGGGTCACAGCCCCTGAAACGCTCCAGGGCCGGTTCAGGCAAGACGGCCTACTTCACGTCTTTGTAGCTGAAGCCCAGACCCGCCCGCGCATCGCTCTGGATGCCGTACTGGGGAATGGGGTAGGACAGCCCGTTCTTGGCCAGCCGGGCCAGACCCTCCAGGGCTTTCGGCACAGCCACTCGGGCGTCCTGGGGCATCAGCAGCTCATCCTCAAGCACGGCCCCGATAGGCTGACCACTCGGATTTGCCCTGGGACGGCTGGTGTACTAAAGCTGAGAGATAGACACCGGATAACGGAAAGGACACGCAATGGCCCATATACAGACGAACGGCGTGACAGCTCTATGTTGAGGAGACGGGCGCTGGCGATGCCATTCTGTTTGCTCATGAGTTTGGCGGCGATTATCGTAGCTGGTCGCCCCAGGTCCAGCACTTTGCCGCCCGCTACCGTTGCGTTACCTACAACGCACGCGGATACCCGCCGTCCGAGGTGCCCGAAGACGAGGAGCGCTACGGTCAGCAGCTGTCAACCGATGATGTGACGGGAGTATGCTTGACGCGCTCGGTGTTGAGCGCGCCTTTGTGGTCGGGCTCAGCATGGGCGCCTACACAGGCCTGATGTTCGCCATGCAGCATCCAGAGCGCGTTCATGGCCTCGTCTTTGCCAGCGGGGGGTCTGGAGCGTATCCACACACGCGGGAACAGTTTCTGGCCGACACCCGGAAAGTCGCCGACACCATGCTGGCCAGCGATTCGGTGGATTCGGCGGGCATTGCGACCGGTCCCAGCCGGGTGCAACTCCAGAACAAGAACCCCCAGGTGTGGGAGCAATTTGCCCAGCATCTGTCGGAGCACTCGGCCCGCGGCTCGGCCTATACCCTGCGCCACGTCCAGGCCGAGCGCCCATCCCTGTACGATTTTGCGGCTGAGCTGCGGGCCATGACGACCCCGACCCTGTTGCTGGTCGGCGATGAAGACGAGTCGTGTCTCGACGTGAACCTGTATCTGAAGCGCACTATGCCGTATGCGGGCCTGAGCATCCTGGCCAAAAGCGGCCACCTGTTGAATCTCGAAGAACCCGAGCGTTTCAATCAACTCCTGGAGGAGTTCTTTCAGACGGTCACAGCCGGAGGCTGGCAGCGCCGGGATCCCAGGTCCGAGACGGTCAGCGCATTCGGTCAGCGCTCGTAGAGAATGAAAGTCGACACCGGCATTCGTCAAGAAGAGTGAGAAGACAGCCGAGGAGTGAAGGGACGTCGGGAAATACGTGCAGACACTCTCTCTCGAAGAAATCTACCAGCGGTACGGCGAAAGCACACCCCGAAGACAGTTTCTATTCACTCGTCTTCAAACCCTTGTTCGTCTCCTTTCCGAGACTGGACAGCTACGCCGTTTGTATCTGTTTGGGAGCTTCGCAACGGATAAACCTGTCCCTAACGATCTTGACTGTATGGCCGTTATGGCAGCAGGATTTACAACCATGCACTTGACGCCTCCTCATCTTGAGGTTTTCCTGCATGACTCCTGTCGGCTGTCGTATCAAGCGGACGTGTTCTGGGTCACTGAAGCGATTGGGCAAGAACAGCTGGATGCAATGCGTATGGTCTTTTCGTATGATCGAAACGGTGCTGTCCAGCCTGTTATCGAGGTGAATGTATGATCGTGAATGATACGCAACTCCACCAAGCCCAGAAGAATATCCAAACGATCTGGCGCTTTCTGGAAGTTGCGCGAGCGACCCACTCGCCGTTTGATTATCAACGACTCGCCTCTCCCTATTTGCTCCAACTGCAGGAGCGACAGCAGGAGGTCGTGGCCTATCTTTCACGCCGAACTTCCAGCTCTGATACCGATTCGGTCTAGTTCTGCGCCTGGGGGAGAGGGCACTCTGTTGGTCCCGATTATTTCCGGTGGCACGAGCTTGGGCGGGGGCGGGGGCGGGTGGCTTCGTGGGGGTGCGGCTGGCCGTAGCACCCTGGCCTTCTCCGGCCGGGCGTGTCAAGCTGTGCGCTACACTTGCGCAGGAGGCTCGCTATGACGATGGGGATCGAGGACGGCTATGTCTCGGCCGACGGCCATGTGGTCGAACCCCCGGACCTGTGGACCCGGCGGATGGACACCCGCTTTCGTCACCGTGCGCCACGGGTCGAGTCCCGGCCCGAGGCCGACTATTACCTGATCGACGGCCTGGCTCCGCTGCCGGTCGGCCTGGAGGGGGTGATGCTCGAAGAGAAAATCGCCGGTGAGATTCACTCCTCGCTCGGACACCGGCACGCCGATACCCGGCCGGGCGCCTGGGACCCTCAGGCGCGTTTGGCCGACCAGGACTTGGACCACGTGCGGGCCGAGGTGATTTATCCCGGCATGCTGGGCCTGCATTTCTTCTATATCCGTGACGCCGAATATCAACACGAGGTGATGCGGGTGTATAACGACTGGCTGGCCGAGTTCTGTGCCAGCGCCCCGGAGCGTCTGTTGGGTACGGCCTTTCTGCCCCTGCGTGGGCCGATTGAGTGGGCCTGCGCGGAGGCCCGACGGGTGGCCACACTCGGTCTGCGAGCTGTCTCAATCCCGGGCGAGGTCGAGGAGCGTCCCTACTCGCACGCCGACTATGAGCCGCTGTGGGCGACCCTGCAGGAGCTGGGCCTGCCGGTCTCGACCCACGCCGGGACCGGAACCGGCGAAGAACTGCTGCTCAAGTGCGACCGGATCGGTTTTGGCGTGGGGCTGGTGGACGGGAAGATCGGGATGGTCATGCGGGCTATGGCCGACCTGATCTGGAGCGCGGTGCCGCAGCGCTATCCCGGGCTGCGTTTTGTCCTGGCCGAGGGGGGCATTGGCTGGATCGCCTCGGTCCTGACCTATATGGATCACTGGTGGCAGGACCACCGGCGCTGGATGGAGCCCCGGCTCGACGAGGCGCCGAGCTTGTACTTTCGGCGTCAGTTCTGGGCTACCTTTGAGGATGACCGGGCGGGCATTCTGACCCGTGAGCTGCTCGGCGTGGATCGTCTGATGTGGGGCGCGGATTACCCCCACACCGAGGGGACGTTTCCCCGCTCACAGGAGCAGATCGCCAGAGATTTCGCCGGAGTGCCGGACGATGAGGTGTCCCGCATGGTGGCCGGCAACGCGGCCCGGCTGTACGGGCTCGACAGTTGACGGTCTGACCAGCCACACGTGAACAGCGGACGAAGGTGAGGGATGGGCTGTGGGAATTCAAGACGTACACCACGACCGCAATGCCGCCCAGCGCCGCCGGTTCATCTCGCACCTGCTGCGCGATGTCCAGGCGCTGGACCACATGCTCGGCGAGGGGATGATCGAGTCCGGCATCCACCGCATCGGGGCGGAGCAGGAACTCTTTGTGGTGGACGACGCCCGACGCCCGGCGCCGCTGGCACTGGACATCCTGGACGGGATCAAAGACCCGCACTACACCACCGAGCTGGGGCTGTTCAACCTCGAGATCAATCTTGATCCCCTGGTCTTTGGAGCCGACTGCCTGGGTCAGCTCGAGCGCCAGCTCAACAGCCTGCTGGCCAAGGCCAGAGCGGTTGCCCAGCGGCTCGGAGCCGAGCTCGTCCTGACCGGGATTTTGCCGACCCTGCGCAAGTCCGATCTGGCGCTCGGCAATATGACCCCCAAGCCGCGCTATCGGGAGCTGAATACGGCTCTGACCCAGCTGCGGGGGGGCGATTACGAGTTTCAGCTCAAGGGGGCGGATGAGCTGAGCGTCAGACATGACTCGGTCATGCTGGAGGCGGCCTGCACGAGTTTTCAGGTCCACTACCAGGTCGAACCGGCGGAGTTCGCCCAGTGTTACAACATCGCCCAGGCCGTCACCGCTCCGCTGCTGGCCGCAGCCAGCAACTCGCCGCTGCTGTTTGGCCGCCGGCTGTGGCGGGAGACGCGGATTCCGCTGTTTCAACAGGCGGTTGATACGCGCAGCACCGGCCATCATATGCGCGAGCGCGCCCCCCGGGTCAGCTTTGGCCAGCAGTGGTTGCAGCACTCCATCCTGGAGCTGATCCAGGAGGATCTGGCCCGCTTCCGGGTCCTGCTGGAAACGTCCCTGGAAGAGGACTCCTGGACCGTGCTGGGGCAGGGCGGGCTGCCCAGCTTGCAGGCCCTGCGTATCCATACCGGCACGGTCTATCGCTGGAACCGGGGCTGCTTCGGCATCGGTGAAGGCACGGCTCATATCCGGATTGAGAACCGGGTTCTGCCGGCCGGCCCGACGGTTGTTGATGAGGTGGCCAACGCCGCCTTCTTTCTCGGCCTGCTGCGGGGCGGACAGGACAGCTACGGGGATATCAGCACAAAACTGTCGTTCCATGACGCCGAGACCAACTTTCTGGCTGCGGCGCAGGCCGGGCTCGACGCCCAGCTGACCTGGCTCGACGGGAAAAGCGTGCCGGCCCGTGAGCTGATCGTCCGCGAGCTGTTGCCGCTGGCGCGCCACGGGCTGAGCGCGGCCGGCCTGGACCGGGCGGACATTGAGCGCTACCTCGACGTGATCGCCCAGCGGGTGGCCTCGGGCCGAACCGGAGCGTCCTGGTTGCTGCGCTCTTTGGCCGATATGCGGGACGCCGATACCCAGGCGGCGCGGCTGAGTGCGCTGACCGCCGCAACCATTAACCGCCAGTGGGAGGGAACACCCGTGCACGAATGGCCGCTCGCCGACCTCACAGAGGGCCACGGCGCAAAGCTGCACGCCTTGCGCATTGAAGAGTTCATGACCACCGATCTGTTCACCGTCCATCCCGACGAACCGCTCGACCTGGTGGCCAGACTGATGGACTGGAAACGGATTCGCCACATCCCGGTCGAGGACGAACAGGGCCGGCTGGCGGGGCTGATCTCGTGCTTTGAGGTGCTGCGCCACGGCCTGCCCCAGACCGACCGTGAGCCGCCGCCGGTCAGCGCCGTCATGCAGCCGAAACCGCTGACGCTGCCCCCGGAAACCCTGGTCCTGGACGCGGTCACCCGGATGCGCCAGGAAAACAGCGATTATTTGCTGGTGGTCAAACATGAGCGCCTGGTCGGCATTGTGACCGAACGCGATATTCTCACTATGACGGCTCGGCTGCTCGAACAGGCCGGCCAGGAGTCGGCCACACATGACGCCTGAGCCCGCAGCCCAGTCCGCCCCCTTTCCCCGCCTGCTCGGCAGCTATGGCGGACATACCGCCGGGCCGCTGGTGCTGAGCATCGGGGGCATGCACGGCAATGAGCCGGCCGGGGTGCTGGCCCTGCAACAGGTGCTGGGCAGCTTACACACGTCAAACCTGCCCTTTCGGGGCAGGTTTGTGGGGCTGGCCGGCAACCGGGCGGCGCTGGCGCGTGGCTGTCGGTATATTGACCAGGACTTCAACCGGCTGTGGTCGCCCGAACGTGTGCAGCGGCTGCAAGGCCAGGAGCGCTCCGCGGACACGGGCGCGGAAGACGTGGAACAGCGTGAGCTGCTGGAAGAGATTGAAGCCCAGCTGGCCCGGCGTCAAGGACCGGTCGTCTTCCTCGACCTCCACACCACCTCTGCCGCCGGCCGGCCGTTTGTGGTGATTGGCGACACGCTGCTCAACCGTCGCTTCGCGTTCCGCCTCCGGGCTGCGGTGATTCTGGGCCTGGAAGAACAGCTGGGGGGCACGCTGCTGAATTATCTGAGCGAGCGGGGCCACGTGGCGATCGGCTTTGAGGCCGGTCAGCACGCTGCGCCGAGCGCGGTCGAGAACCATGTAGCGGCAATCTGGAGTGTGTTGGCCACCGCCGGCTGTATCCCGACGACCGCCGCGCCCGCGCCGAGCGAGCCCCGTCCTGCGGTCGTGGAAATCCGCCATCACCACCTGATTCAAGACGGCGATGCGTTTGTGATGCAGCCCGGTTTCACCAACTTCCAGCCGGTCAGACGCGGCCAGCTCCTGGCCCATGACCGCCACGGGCCGATCCGGGCCGCTGAGTCCGGGCAGATGCTGATGCCGCTCTACCAGGGCCAGGGGGCGGATGGATTTTTTGTGGTGAGAGCCGTGCGGCCGGTGTGGCTGGGTCTGGCGGCGTGGCTGCGTCGGCTGCGGCTCGAACGCCTCCTGCCCGTCCTGCCTGGGGTGCGTCGGCATCCCGACCTGGCCGCCACGCTTATTGTTGACCTGCGCATTGCGCGCTGGTACGGGCTGGAGGTGTTCCACCTGCTGGGCTTTCGGAAAAAACGCTCCCAGGCCGGCACGCTGATCGTCAGCCGCCGCTGGCATGAGCCCGGCGCGTTTGAGGAGTGGACCGACCCGGAGATCGTCAACACACATGAGGATCAGACATGCACGTCAAAGACCTGATGCAGACCGATATCGCCACGCTCCGAACGAACGACTCCCTTGACGTTGCCGAAGACATCATGGGCATGGGCCGCTTCCGCCATCTGCCGGTGGTCCAGGCCGACGGCCGGCTGGTCGGTATCGTCTCCCAACGAGACCTGCTGCGGGCGTCGGTGTCGTCCCTGCTGAAGGTCTCGGCCCATAAGCAGCAGCAGTGGCTGGGCAAGGTCGCGGTTCGCGATGTGATGTCCAAAAACGTGGTGGCGGTCGAGGCGGACACGGAGATTGAGGACGCCCTCGGGCTGCTGCTGGCTGAAAAGATCGGCTGTCTGCCGGTTGTTGAGAAAAAGAAACTGGTCGGCATTCTGACCGACACCGATCTGTTGGAATACTTGCAGCGCCTGCTGCAGGCAGGCACGTCGCCCCGGACTCGCCCCAAAACCGGCCGCTGAGAGGTGCCTGTCCAGCGCCTTGGCGTATGCTGCCGCAGCAGGGAGGCTGGCTCACGGTCAGTAGGACGAGAGCGGAACAGCAGGGTTAGCGGTCGCTTAGAGCGGTTTACGTTAGGCTGTAGCCACGCCGTTTCGCTCTCGTCATGCCGGACGTGATCCGGCATCCAGAGGGCGCCAGGGTGGGAGGGCGAGATTCCCGCTTGCGCGGGAATGACGGACGGCTACACAGGATCGTAATTTGCTCTAAGGGCCGGTTTCGGGCGGGGAGAGCGGAAGGGTCAGGGCGAAGTGTGTTCCCTGACCGGGCGTACTCTGATAGGTCAGAGAACCACCGTGGGCGGCAAGGATCTGGCGGGTAATCGTCAAGCCGAGCCCCGTCCCCTGCGCCTTTGTCGTCACAAACGGCTCAAAGATATCAATCCCTTCCGGGATACCAACACCAGTATCGCTGATGTCCAGGCGCAGGTGGGAGTCCAGGTGGGTGATAGCCACGGACAGGGTGCCTCCCTGCGGCATGGCTTCCAGCGCATTTTTACAGACGTTCAATACGGCTTGTCTCAGCTTTTCACTATCCGCGGAGATGAGGGGCAGGTCCGGCGGGAGTTGGTATCTGAGCTGCACCCCAGCCGCTGCAAATCCTGGGGCTTCGGCCGTCAGTACCTCTGTGACCAGCTGGGCCAGGTGCAAGGGGCGGCACTCCGGCACATGACGACGGGCGAGCGTCCGGAATTCGTCCAACAGCAGCGACAGACGCCGAATCTCACCCATCAAAGTACACAGCGGGGTGCGGATATTCTCCTCCACCGGCTCTGCGCGTCTGAGCAGCCGCCGTTCCAGAATCTGGGCGGTCAGGGACATGCCGTTCAGTGGATTCCCGACCTCATGGGCAAACGCCGCTGCGGTCGTCCCGATAGCGGCCAGGTGTTCCCGCTCAAGCAGCCCCTCCTGGAGCTGTACGGTCTCGGAAATATCGCGGATAAAAGCGCTGTAGCGGGTCTCGGTCTCAGTCCGGGCGATGGCGACGGACAGTTCAATGGGAAAGAGTTCCCCAGTCTTGCGTTTCGCCTCTACTCTGCGGGTCCGACCAATCGCTCGCGCCTCCCCTGTTCGCTCGTAGTGTTCGATATACCCGTCGTGTTCCCCCGCATACGGCGCCGGCATCAAGATGTTGATCTTCTGCCCGATGATCTCGGCTTGGGCATAGCCAAACATGCGCTCGGCCGAGGGGTTGAACAGGATGATGCGCCCCTGTCGGTCGATGGAGAGCACCGCATCCTGAGTCGTTTGGATCAGGCTCAGTAACCAGGCTTCCGCGCGTTTGCGTTCGACCGCCTCGGCCAGGACATTGGCCACTGACTGGAGAAAATACATATCGTCGCGGCTGAAGTGACGCCGTGTCGAAGCGTGGGCCCCGAGAACGCCAAACGGCCGCGCCTGGCCCTGAATAATGACACTGGCCCCGCTGATGATACCGTGTTCGTGCAGGAGAGCTGGCCCGCTGAAGCGGGTTTCCGTCCTCAGGTCCTCGACAATCACCGGCTGGCCGGCGCCCAGCGTATAGCCGGCTTGGGAGTCGGTTCCGGCGCCGACGATCAGCCGCCCGACGAGCCCCTCTTTCCAGCCCAGACCCGAACGCAGACGCAGCCCAGCGCCGTCCGGCAGCAGTTCCAGGATTTTGCAGTACGGCACCTCCAGGGTCGCTGCCACACGCTGGCAGCCCTCGTCCATGAGCTCCGACAGCTCTGCTCCGGCAAGCGCGCGCTGTCCGAGTTCGGCCACAACCGCCTGCTGACGTGCCCGCGTCTGGCTCGCCGCCTCGGCCCGTTGCACGTCTTGTGTCACGGCTGTGAGCTGCCGCTCGAATTGCCGGTTCAGTTGCCGGAGCACGCTATCACTGGGCTCCTCAGCGGGCGAGGTCGCCAGGGCTCTCCCAGCCAAAGCCTCTTGAACTGAGCGCGTATACTGCTCGATCAGTTGCGAAACGATCTTCTCCAGCCGGCCTGACTGTGCCATCTGATGCGTGCCCCCAGCCACCACCTTTCTCCACTCCCTCACCCCCTGTCAAGCCTGTTCCGAGAGCTTTGTTATCAGCACAGGACACGGGGCATGGCGCATCACCCGTTCGGCGACACTCCCGATAAATATGTGCGAAAGCCCGCTCCGACCGTGGGAACCCATCACAATCAGGTCTGCTTTTTGCGCTGTCGCCTCGTCGCAAATCGCCTGAAAGGGAACGCCTCGCCGGACCTGGGAGCCGAGCAGGACCGACGCCCCGTCTCTGAAGATGAGCTGTGTGTCTGGACAGTGCTTGGCTTCGTCCGGGAGCGGTTCGGATTTGTCGCCGCAAGAAAGAGGCCGCCGACTGGCCGGCCGCGTGTCCAGCCTGTGTCTTATTGTTGAGAAAAACGGCCCGGGTTTTCTCAGAGCTGAGAAGCAGAAGGCCCTGCCGCAGGGCCGGTCCGACTGCGCGGCTGCGGCACGGTCCGTGCCAGAGATACACTGGGACTGCCCCCGGAGAGGAGAAGCGTATGCTGGTCCGCCATCGCATGAGTCACCCCCCGGTCACCATCAGCCCGTCCGCCAGCCTGGCAAGCGCCCGAGCAACAATGCAGGCGGGCCACTTTCGGCGTCTGCCCGTCGAAGACGCCGGGCAGTTGGTGGGGATTGTGACGGACCGGGATATTCGGGGCCATGCCGGGAGCGAGGCTCGGACCCGGGTCAGCATGGCCATGACCGCTCCGGCCGTAACCGTTTCCCCCGCCACGCCGGTCGAGGAAGCCGCCGGCCTGATGCTGACCAGGCAGATCGGGGGCCTGCCTGTGGTAGAAGCGGGCCGGGTGGTTGGTATCATTACGGTGAGCGATGTCGTGCAAGCGTTCCGGGAGGTGCTGGGAGCGACCACCGACGGGAGTGTCAGAATTGACTTGGTGGAAGAGGGGAGTTCCCTCAAGCTGCCCGTGGCCGCCGATTGCATTACCGACCTGGGCGGAACGGTGCAGGGGGTGGGGACCTATCTGGAGCCAAAAGGCAAACAGGACGTGTTCTACATCCGATTTTGTGGAATTGACAAGGACGCGGTCCGCACGGCCTTGCAGGCCAAGGGCTACACGGTCCTCGGCGTGCATGGCTGAAGGGAAAGCGGCGATGTCTCTCCCCGCACAGCGTTCGGATTCGTACTCAAACCTCGTGCAGGCCTTGTCCCAGCCTGCGTCCTACACCCCTCGCCCCAGCCACGTCGAGCGAGTCCAGACCCACATTTCGACCGTGTTTATCGCCGACGCCCTTGTCTATAAGCTCAAAAAACCGGTTCGCGCCTCGTTTCTGGACTACTCGACGCTAGCCTTACGCCAGCACTATTGCCAAGAAGAGGTGCGGCTCAACCAGCGTCTGGCCCCGGCCGTCTACCTCGGCGTCGTGCCCGTGTGGCAGCGGGGGGAGCACTATTGGGTCGAGGAAAAACCGCCTGGGCCACCCTCGGCGGATGCCGTGGTGGTCGACTACCTGGTCAAGATGCGCCGGCTGCCCGCCGAGCGAACGCTCGGGGCTTTGGTGGCGGCCGACACCATGCCGCCGGCGAGCATACGCGCCGTGGCGGAGCGGCTGGGCGCGTTTCACGCCACGGCAGCCACCGGTGTAGCCGCCCAGTACGGAACCCCCGAGGTCATCGGGCAGGTGCTGGAGGAGAACTTTGACGACATCCGCCCCTTCATCGGTCAGACGCTGAGTGAGAGACAGTTTACGGCCATCACAACGTTTGGCCGGGACTTTCTCACGGCTCAGCGGGCTCTCTTCGACAAGCGCGTCCGCACTGGTCGTGTGCGAGACGGGCATGGCGATTTGCGCTGTGACCATGTGTACGTGCTCGACGAGGGGATTGTCATCGTCGACTGTATTGAGTTCAGCCCGCGCCTGCGGAGCTGTGACGTGGCCTCGGACCTGGCCTTTCTGGCCATGGACCTGGAGCTGCACGGTGCCCCGGCCTTAGCAGAAGAACTGGTCCGGACCTACCGCGCCCGGACCCGCGATGAGGCCCTGCTTGACTTATTACCCTTCTATCAGTGCCACCGCGCCGCTGTCCGGGGCAAGGTGGCCAGTCTCAAGAGCCGAGAGCCGGAGATATCAGCGTCCGAACAAACGCACGCCCGGCTTCACGCCCAGCACGCCTTCCGCCTGGCCGCCCGCTATGCTCGGGGAAAACGGGCTCCTGCCCTGCTGATCGTATGTGGCCGGATTGGCACGGGCAAATCGACCGTCGCGCAGCTCCTGAGTGATCACACCGGCTTTGTCGTGTTCAATTCCGATCTGATCCGTAAGCGGCTGGCAGGCATCGCGCCCACCCACCGCAGGACGGCCCCCTACCGTGGCGGGATATACGCCGAGGAAGTGACTCGGCAGACGTATGCCCGGCTCCGCGCCCACGCCCAAGAGCAGCTGCGGGCCGGACGTGGGGTGATTATCGACGCGACGTGTCAAAACCGAACCGACCGCCGGGCCTTTCTCGAACTCGGCGGGCGGCTACAGGTCCCTGTCCTCTTCGTCGAGTGCCGAGCCGGCGTGGAGGAAGTAAAACGCCGGCTGCGAGCACGAGAGCACCAAGCGGAGGCCGTATCAGACGCCACCTGGGCCATAGCCCAACGGGCCTGGGCTGCGTTTCCGCCGTTCGACGACCTGCCCGCCGCCGCCCACCTCGTTCTTGATACCGCAGACCGGGTAGAGGACAGACTCAGCGAGCTTGTCGAGCGGCTGAGCGAAGAGGAGAGGACTGGCCGCATTCATCCACTCAGCTTGAAAGGGGGACCGTGAACCATCCAGAACATCACCATTCTCTCGTGTTACAGGAGATCAGAGATATCCAGCGTCGGCAGCTGTCCGCCCTGGAATCCATCGCGCGCTCGTTTCGGATGCTCCTCGGAGAAGTCCGGGCCATGAAAAACGAGCAGAACGGAGAGAGCCCTGCCCAGAGCAAGTACGTCCGGAGCACCTTTGTGAAGACGCACGCCAGGAGGGTTCCATAGCCTCGTGTGATTTTCTCGACCAGCGCTCCCGGTGCGCCTCTTCGTGTTCCGTCATCCGGGGTGATTGGTGGACCCGCACAGAAGGAAGCCGCCCATGAAAAAGCACCTCGTTGTTCACACGATCCATTCCTGCACAGCTGGCCCGCTCGACCAAGTGTTCGTGAAGTTCACCGACCTGAGCAGCCGCGAACGAGAGATCGAGCTTGGGCCGGTTGAAGCGCTGGCCTTGTACAGGCTGCTCGGGGCTGTGATTCAGGGGGGCAAGCTGGCCGGCCCGGAATGTGAGGCGACGGTGCGGACAAAGTATCAGCATGTGTTTGACTTTCTGTGAAGGAAGAAGCCTCCCCAGTTGGCCGAGCGCCAGCTGGGCGGCGTCTGACACTGGTCCTCGACACCGTGGCGGCCTTTCGCTACGGTGGAGGCAACCACATCGCACTGCCTCCACTGGGTCATGCCAATGCCGCCAGCCACTCACAAAGCGGACAGTACCAGGAGGAGAGTCAGAGGAGCCTTGAGAGAGATGCGAGGGAGCATTTTAGTCGCCGAGGACGAAGCTGCGGCGCGCGACAGCCTCGTCGAAATCCTCAGTGAGGAAGGCTATCAGGTCTACGAGGCGGCTGATGGACAGGCGGCGGTCCAGCTCTTGGAAGAACTGGATCTCGACCTCATCCTGTGTGACCTCAAGATGCCTGGCAGCGACGGGTTGACGGTCCTCCGGCAGGTCCGCGAGCGTGCGCCCCAGACCCTGGTGCTGCTGATGACGGCGTATGGCTCGGTCGAAACCGCAGTCGAAGCCCTGCGCTGGGGCGTCCAGGACTATCTGCTCAAACCCCTGTTGTTTGAGGACCTGCTGCATAAAATCGACCGCCTCCTCACCTATAAGCAACAAGCCTGGGAGTTGCAGCTGTTGCGGCGGGAGGCGAATCAAGAGGCACGGTTTGAGCGGCTGGTTGGCCGCAGTCCAGCCATGCAGGAGGTGGTGCGACTGATCGGAAAAGTGGCGCCAACGAACGCCACTGTGCTCATCACTGGCGAGAGCGGGACTGGCAAAGAAGTCGTGGCGCGCCTGCTGCATGCCCACAGTGACCGCCCAGAACAGATGTTTTTGCCCATCAATTGCAGTGCGATTCCAGAAACCCTGCTGGAAAGCCAGCTCTTCGGCCATACCAAAGGCGCGTTTACGGGCGCGGCCGGAGCGCGCGACGGGCTGTTTCAGCGTGCCCGGGGAGGCACGGTTTTCTTGGACGAAATTGGTGAGCTTCCACTGCCCCTGCAAGCCAAACTGCTGCGCGTGGTCGAAGAGAAAGAAATCCTGCCGCTGGGCGCGACCACTCCGGTCACGGTCGATGTCCGTCTTCTGGCGGCGACCAATCGCGATCTCAAGCAGGAAGTTGAGAGCGGTCAATTTCGCGAAGACCTGTATTACCGTCTGCATGTCATCGGTCTGTCCCTTCCCCCCCTGCGTGACCGCCGCGAAGATATTCCCCCCCTGATCGACTATCTTGTGCAGCGGCATAACCGGAAGCTGAAGACCGCGTATAAAGGGGTGGGCAACGCCGCCATGAAGCTGCTGCTGTCGCTGCCCTGGAAAGGGAACGTCCGAGAATTGGACAATGTCCTGGAACGGGCGATGATTCTCGGCGACGGAGAATGGATCACGCCGGCTGACCTGCCACACGATGCGGAACTCGCAGGAACCCCCCTGATGCAGAGCAGCGATAATCTCAGAGAAGCCGTGCGGGCCTATGAGCGGAGGCACATCGAAAAGGTGCTCAGCAAGATGGGTGGGGATAAGAGAGGCGCCGCAGAACTCCTGGGTGTGAGTCTGTCTTCGCTGTACCGCAAACTGGACGACCTCGCCATTCCGGCCCAAGCCTAGAGCAAATTACGATTCTATGTAGCCGTCCGTCATTCCCGCGCAAGCGGGAATCTCGCCTTCCCACCCTGGCGCCCTCTGGATGCCGGATCACGTCCGGCATGACGGGAACGGAACACATGGCTACAATCTATCGTAAAACGCCCTAAGCGCGGGGTCTCTGTGAAGAGCCCCTCCGCCCCTGCCCTCGCCCCGTTGTCAACCTTGCCTAGCCGAGCAGCCCACTTTCCCCAAAATGGGAAATACGGGGTGAAAATTCCGCGTCGCTCAGGACTTCTGGCATAGGTATTGCTGAACAATTCCGTGACGTATCTCTTTAAGAAGGAGTACAGCCCCATGCGTGCAACCACAGCAGTCCAACACGAATGCGCCCGATTCATGGCTGAACTCATCAAACGCAACCCCGGTGAGCCCGAGTTCCATCAGGCGGTCCAGGAAGTGGCCGAATCCCTCATCCCGTTCATTCTCGAACACGCGGAGTATAAACGCGCCCAAATTCTTGAACGCCTGACTGAGCCAGATCGGGTTATTATCTTTCGGGTTCCTTGGGAAGACGACCGGGGCACTCTTCGAACCGACCGAGCCTGGCGGGTGCAGTTCAATAATGCGATTGGCCCGTACAAGGGCGGCCTGCGTTTCCACCCGTCGGTCACGCTGAGTATTCTGAAATTCCTCGGCTTCGAGCAGGTCTTCAAGAACAGTCTGACTACCCTCCCAATGGGCGGCGGTAAAGGCGGGGCAAATTTTAACCCCAAAGGCAAGAGCGACCGCGAAATCATGCGATTTTGTCATTCGCTCATGATTGAGCTGTACCGTCATATTGGTCCACATACAGACGTGCCGGCCGGAGACATTGGAGTCGGAACACGTGAGATTGGCTACCTGTTTGGCCAATACCGACGCCTGACAAACGAGGTCAGCGCGATTCTGACGGGCAAGGGTTTATCGTTCGGCGGGAGTCTGATCCGGACCGAAGCCACAGGCTATGGGTGCGTCTATTTCATGCAAAACATGCTGGCCACGAGAGACACCTGCTTTGAGGGCAAAACGGCTGTCGTCTCGGGTTCGGGAAATGTGGCATTGTACACCATAGAAAAACTCATCCAGCTGGGAGCCAAGGTTGTGACCGCCTCCGATTCGAGTGGTTTCATCTATGACCCCAAGGGTATCAACGCAGCAAAGTTCATGTGGCTCAAGAACCTGAAAGAAGTCCGTCGGGGGCGCATTGCCGAGTACGCCGAGAAATTTGACTGTACATATTGTCCGGACAGGCGCCCCTGGAGAGTCCCGTGCGATCTGGCTTTTCCATGTGCGACACAGAATGAAATCAGCGCTGACGAAGCTCGGCTACTCGTTCACAATGGGGTGCTCGCCGTCGCTGAAGGAGCCAATATGCCCACCGAACCGGACGGAGTACGGGCATTTCTGAACGCCAATATCCTGTACGGTCCAGCCAAGGCGGCCAACGCCGGCGGGGTGGCGGTCTCCGGGCTGGAGCAAAGCCAGAATGTGCTCCGTCTCTGGTGGTCGCGGGAGGAGGTCGAGAGTCGCCTCCAGCACATTATGCACAAGATTCACTCGCAGTGTGTGGAATACGGCAAGATGGATGACGGCTCTGTCAACTACGTGCAAGGCGCGAATATCGCCGGTTTCATAAAAGTTGCCGACGCCATGCTGGCCTATGGACTGGGGTAATACACCGTCCCGGCCAAGGAAGTGAGAAGCCGTCAGGGACTTTCTGCGGTTTCTCGGCTGGAGGCGGAGTCTTTCGCTCCGGCTGGACGTGTCCCGTCCGGGTCCATCGGTCCGGTGTTATGCAGAGCCGCAAAATTGACCACCTTGTCCTTGAGACGTATGGAATAGGTAACGAAATTGGAGAGGGTGCCGGCATCAGGCCGACTGGAGCGGGCCAATAAGGGCAGCAAGTCCCGGTTGATCTCGTCGAGCACCTCCTGGAGTTCTTCGACTCTCGTCGTGACATCCAACCGCTTGCCTTCCGCGAGTGACTTGCACATATCATCGAACAGCGCCAGCATGTGACTGGAAAGTTTCCTGACCATGAGCAGGGTGTCGCTCTTCAACTCAACGTAGTGCGCGCTCATGGTTTTCTTTGTGTTGAAAATATCGTCTATGGAATCGTAGATCTGAAACAGATAATCAAACTGCGCGTGCAGTCTCAGCAATTCCCTGGATTCGTGTTCCTGGGTGACGGAGGCGACGGCTGTGGAGAAATATCCGATGTACTCCTTTTCCAGGAAGCTGATGTACTCCAGGCGCTTGGCGGACGCCTCGAAGATACTCCGGTAGTTGGACTCGATGCTCAGCGTCACAAGATTATAGCTTTCCTGCAAAAAGGCGAAGAGATCAGGCAGGTTCTGACGTAAATCGGATTGCACCTTCTCGAAAGCGCTTTGCCCATCAAACGTCGGAAGGACTAATCGCTTGAAATCCGTCTTGTCTTCGCCCAAAAGCCCATCGACGAGTTGTGTAAAGGGATTGATGAGGACAACGAAAATCAGACTCGTGCCGACGTTAAAGACGAGGTGTATATTGGCCAGCGCAACGGCTGGATTCACACCGAACGCATTCAGCCGATCTCCGAACAGCAGGAGAAGAGGCAGAAAAATGACAACGCCGCCGACATTGAAAATGAAGTGGCTGAGCGCCGTCTTTTTGGCGGCAAGGTCCATGTTCAACATTGCGATCAAGGCGGTTGCCGTGGTGCCGATGTTGGCGCCCATGATGAGCGGAACGGCATTTTCGAGGCTTACTAAGCCTTGTTGCGCAAAAATGATTGCCAGTCCTGTTGTTACAGAACTCGATTGCACTATGGCCGTAAAGAGGCCGCCTACCAGAATGGCGACGAGCGGATTCCGCGGCCGCATGAGGTAATCGGTCAGCGCTGGTTCGTGCTGAAGCGGTTCGAGCGAAGTAGCAATAAGATTGAGACTGAAAAAGACGAAGCCAAAGTAAAAGACGGATTTGCCAAAGATGGCAATGCGCGAGGGAATGAACGAGAGCGCAAAGCCCAGAATAATGAATACGGGTCCAAACGCGGTCAACTCGAACGCGACCAGTTGGGTTGTAATCGTGGTCCCAACGTTTGCTCCAAAGACAATACCAACGCTGCTTCTGAACGACAGGACTCCCGCATTGACCAAGCTCACTGCGATCACCGAGGTCGCGGAGCTGGACTGAATGACGGCGGTCACGAGGGCGCCGATGAGGACGCCTGTGGCCGGAATGTTCGTCGCCCTGGCGAGGAATCTGCGGAATCTTTCGCCGGAAATCTGTTCAATCTCTGTGGAAAAATTCTCCAACCCAAAGACGAAGAGAATGACGGCAGTCACTCCGACCATGAGGATATGGATATATTCCATGGTTGTCTTTCTCGATCTGCCGAGAAACTGCAACCAGCCGTCGCTTCAGCGCCCAGGACCCAGCAAGCCGGGCGGGCTGCACCGCGCCGAGGGGGGTTGCAGGCGGCCGGCGACTCCCTCACCAAGTCCCACGGGTCCGGTCGAGCGTGGGGAGTGACCCGAAGAACGGCTCAGGGCCGCGCTGGGTCGCTTCTCGGAAACCTGGCGCACAGGCTCTCAACCGTCTTCTTGTCTGCGTCCGGCAAACGGGCGGCAAGCACATCCGCAGCAATGTCCCGAATCCTGATGCCTGATGCCCGGATTCCTCTGACCGCTGGGATTAACTGCGGCATGCAGCGGAGAACGAGGTGCTTTGCCGCGTCATAGTGAAGCGAGGGCGCCTTGTTGCTTGCGATATACCCTTTCACCATAGCGTCGTGGAATCGCGGTTCATCCTGAAACCATCTGGCCAAACCCTCTTCGAGATAGATAGTGCCGACGGCCCAAGGGTCTAGAAGATGCACACATTCGTGTGCAACCTGCCAGGTGCCCTGGTCGAAGCTGCCATGTTCCCAAGGCCGGTCGGGAATGTGGATGTCTACTACGATACGGCCACTGCGAAGAGGATGGTATCCGTTCGGGAAGTGTGTGTGGGGCGTGTTGTCCGACGACTTCCGAACGGAGCCGAAGGCGAAATTCGGATCACACTGCCCGAATATGTCTTCGAGAATCCCTTTGTATCTGCGTGCTTGATATTCAAGATGGTGGATGAATCGCCGCTGCCGGTCTTCGTTCATTGTCACTCTCCCGAAGTAGGAATTTTCCAGGCTTGACACAATCTTGACACATGGACGGCGCCCTCCCGACTACCACACCATTAAAATCAGTACTCCCGCTGCAATCACACCCACAAATGCTGGCACGACGATGCGCAAAAGGCGTCGGTCGCCAATTGCCGCTACCATCCCCATCTTGAAAAAGAGGTTGGCCAGTCCGGCGCTGAGAATGAGTTTCCAGCCCTGTTCGGGCACTATCCGCCCGTCATTCATCATGTTGGCGAGCGAGAGGGTGATGGCATCCATGTCTGTGAGTCCGCTGAGAATGGATACGGCATAAAGCCCCCCTGAGCCGAGGGCCTCTTTGGCGAAAGCAATGAGGACCAGGACAACAGCATAGAGAACAGCAAAGATCAGGGCAGTTTGAAATTGGGCCGGGTTCTGTGGATCAGGGACAGGCTGGTGGGTTTGCTTGTTCGTGGCGAAGAACAGACCGATGGAAATCAGGGCGAAGATGCCCAGGATAACCGTTATGGGGGGGGCGACAACGGGTAGGTGTTTTGGTGCGACTATGGACACCTCAATGAGTATGCGCACGAAAGCGACAGCTGAGGCGGTCGTGACCACAAACCCTGCCAACCGATACAGCGCGGGATTTTCCTGTGTTTGCCTGGCGTAGGTAATCGTGGTGGCGGTGCTGGAGACCAGACCTCCGAGTACCCCGCTGAGGCCCGCTCCCACCTCCTTGCCGAGCCATTTATAGGCAAAATATCCCACCACGCTAATGCCGACGATCAGGACTACCATGAGCCAGATCTCACGCAAGCTCAGCACATTATATGGACCGAAGGTGCCTGGAGGCAGGATGGGCAGAACGACAAGCGAAACGGCGACAAAGACCATAAACGCTTGCTGGTCTTTTTCACCAAGGCGGGCAATGTGCTCGGTGAAGAACTTTTTCAGGTAGAGCAGGAGAGCCACGACCGCGCCGACCACAACACCAACAGTTATATTTCCCAGCATCAGGTACGCCCCGATCATATACATGAGCAATGCCGCGATCTCTGCCGTCTGACCGATACCTGACTCGTTATCCTGTCTCTGCAAGATGTTTGCCACAGCAAGGAGTACGGCAAGCGCGATCAGGCCAGCCGCAAGGACCCAGACATGACCGAAATGCCTTGTAATCAAACCGGAAAGCGCACCAAAAAGCGTGATCAGACCAAAGGTGCGTATGCCTGCAATAGGCGACTGTGATCGTTCTCTCTGTAGCCCGACCAGCAAGCCCAAGCCAAGGGCTATTCCTAGTGCTGCAATATCAGAATTCACGAGATTTCCCTGTCAGTCAGGGGTCTATGCCTGAGGAAAATTGGCATGCTCTTTGCTTTTTGTCCTCGGTAGGACATCACCTGGAAGGAGGTTTGTTATGCGAGCATTAACCCCGTGGAGACCGCTGCGTGAGATGGAGACGATGCAACGACGTATGGAGGACATGTTCGAGCGTGTTTTTGGACCCTGGGACCGCGAGCGGCCAGTGTGGGACACAGAGACCTTGCTGCCAGCGATTGAGAGCCGGGTGAGTAACGGTAACATCGTGGTCAAGGCAGACCTGCCGGGAATTGACCCGCGGGAGGTGTCGATTTCGGTGACTGGTAATCAGCTCAAGATCGAGGGAGAACGCAAGCAAGAGGAAAAGAAGGAGGAAGATGACTATACCTATCAGGAAGTCGGCTACGGCAAGTTCTCCCGGACCATGACCCTGCCCGACGGGGTTGATGCCGAACAGATCAAAGCCAGCTACAAGGACGGAGTTTTACACATCACCATACCGACCCCCAAAGAGATGACCAGCAAAAAGGTGGAGATCGAAGCCCATCCCTAAAGGATGCGCAGCCCGCCGGTCGCTTAGCGCAAATTACGATTGTGTGTAACCGTCCGTCATTCCCGCGCAAGCGGGAATCTCGCCTTCCCACCCTGGCGCCCTCTGGATGCCGGATCACGTCCGGCATGACGGGAACGAAACACATGGCTACAATCTATCGTAAAACGCCCTAGCGGCCGGTATCGGGCTGGGAAATCGGGCTGATGTCCAGGGCAGCCGAGCGGCCGGGCGGGTGATAGCCACGGACAGTGTTCCTCCTCGCGGCATGGCTTCCCGCGCCTTTTTACAGACCGGTAGCGCAATCAGGCCAGGTCTGAGAGCTTTGTCACCAGCACTGGACAGGGCGCATAGCGCGTCACCCACTCGGCAACACTACCGACCAACACATGCGAGAGCCCGGTCCGTCCGTGTGAGCCCATCACAATCAGGTCTGCTTTTTGCGCTGTCGCCTCGTCACAAATCCCTTGGGACGGCATGCCTCGGCGGACCTGGCAGTCGAGCAGCACCGTCTTCCCCTCCGTTTTTTTCGCCCGAATCGCCTCAAGACTCTCTTGGGCGCTGGCGAGCTGATTCTGTTCAACGCGCGCGTACACGTTGTCAGAGAGGGCGACGGCGCGCGGCAAGATATGAATGACATGCATCAGCTCAAGCCGTGCCTGCCATTTTTCGGCCAACTCGATCGCCCAGTCCAAAGCGTGTTCAGAATGCTGAGAGAAATCGTACGGAACCAGGATTTTTCTTATCTGCATAGCTCGTTGCCTCCCGAATCAAGAGAGAGCAAGAAAGAGGCCACCCGCTGGCCGGCCGCGTGTCCAGCCTGTGTCTTATTGTTGAGAAAAACGGACCGGGTTTTCTCAGAGCTGAGAAGCAGAAGGCCCTGCCGCAGGGCCGGTCAGCCTGCGCGGCTGCGGCACGGTCCGTGCTAGAGATACACTGCAACTGCTCAAGGAGGAATCAGGATGTTTATGACAGAAGTGCTGAAACGGTGCAGTCAGCTCGAACAACGGGTGGCCGCTATCTATACCCAGTTTGCCCACAACGAGTCCGAAGAGCGCGAGCTGAAAAGTTACTGGCTGGGCATGGCGGCGGAGGAAAAGCACCACGCCAAAATTCTGGAAGCCGAAAAGGCGGCCCTGGAGGTTGATTCTGACCCCGGCTATTTTATGCCGGAGTTTGAAGCCAAGCTGACCGAAATGGACCAAGAACTGCGCCAAGCCGAAGAGCAGGCTCAACAGGGCGCAACACAGGACGCCGCATTTGCTATCGCGCTGGGCTTGGAGCAATCCGAGTTGAATACCATTTACCGCGACCTCGTCCTCATGGGGCGGGCGGCGGTCAAACTCATGGCCCGCCATATGGACCGCTCCCTCTCCATTCCACAACATCAACAGGCGCTCCTTGAGGGCGCGAAACGTTTTGTGTCCGACGGGCCGGTCCGAGAGCAGATAGCAGCCTGGGGCGAGCACCTGACCGGACCGCAGGGATGATGCCGGTCGTCGGTGAGGAAGAGCGGGGGACGAAAAAGACCGGCGGGTCCATCAGCGGCCTGCGGCCTGAGCGGGGTGGACCGGAACTGACTCTGCCCTAAGAAAGGAACATCTGATGGAGATCAACGCTATTCTGGTTCCGACCGATTTCTCTGAGCACTCGGACCGGGCCTTTGCCTGGGCAGTTGAGATGGCCGACACGTGGCAGGCCAGCCTTGAACTGCTGCACGTCGTCCCTACGCCAAACTACCCGCCGATGATGCTCGGCGAAGGGGGATTCAATCCGGCCAGCTATGAGGGCAGCTTGAGGGCTGACGCCGAGCGACAGGCGGCGGCCATGGCCGGTCAGGCTGAGAAGCCGGGGGTGGCGATCACGACCACGGTCGTGGTCGGCTCGCCGTTTCACGAGATCTGCACCATCGCTGAACAGTCCAAGAGCGATCTGATTGTGGTGGGTTCGCACGGCCGGACCGGGTTGAGCCATGTGCTGCTCGGCAGTGTGGCCGAGCGGGTGGTCCGGCATGCCCCCTGCCCGGTGCTGGTGGTGGGCAGAACCGCCCCGGCGTAAGGGCTCGGCCTTCTGCCCACCCCATTCCTCCTCTATTTCACACTCCACCGTCTGCGGCTGGCAAGCCTGGTCCGGCCTCCGCAGCGGAACCCTCGGGCGGCTGTTCAGCGCGGTGCTGAGCCCCCGGCGCTGCTCTGTCCGTCCTGGCCGTAGCGCTGGTGCATCCGGCGCTGAATGCGCTCGGCGTGTTCCTCGGCCCCGTCCGTGAACCAGCGGTGCTCGGGCCGGGCTAGAATCGCCTCGATAACGTGCTTGACCGCTGCCGCTTGTCGCTCGCGGCCGGTGGCCGCGGCATGGGCGGTCAGCTCCCGGGCCTGGGGAATCAGCTCCATATAAAAGCGTTCGGCCACCTCAAACATGCCGTGCCACTGCACGTAGTCGGGGGCCATCATGGCCGCTCCGTGGCGGGCCCGGCGGCCCTCGTGGTGCCACAGGAAAAACCACGTCCACTCAATCTCTTCGTCAAACTGGGTCGGGCTGAGCAGGCCGTGCTCGCTCAGTGCGGCCATGAGCTGCTGGCCCGCCCTGCCGAACTTCTCATTATACAGCACGACCAGATTATCGTACTGCCGGTAGAAGGCGTTGATGTAATCCGGGGTGTGGCAGTGCGAACAGACCTGTTTCATCCGGGCGCGTTTCTGGGCTGCGGAGTCGTGGATGCGCGCGCGCCGCTGGTCCGGGTCTTGGGTCTTGACCAGCGCGTTGTTGATATCCGTGTCCATGGCCAGGCTCACCGGCGGCCTGTTGTTCCACGAAATGCGCTGGCCCACATCGTGGGTGATTTTGCCGCGATTCTGGGTATGGCCCGACATATGACAGGTGGCGCAGGTCGGGGCGGCGCTATAGTCCTGCCCCAGCACCCACGAGTCGGCGTCCAGATTCATGGCGTCACGCAGGTCGCGATACGCCACGCCGTGTTTTGACTCTTCGTAAATCTCCTTCTGGGGATGGTCGGGGCCGAGGTGGCACTTGCCGCAGTTTTCGGGCTGCCGCGCCCGCCGGGGCGAGAAGTCGTGGCGGCTGTGACACGCGGTACACGAGCCGAGCGAGCCGTCGAGATTGATCCGGCCGATGCCGGTATTGGGCCAGGTCTGGGGGTCGAACAGCGGCCGGCCATTGTCGTCTCGGACAATACGCGCCACCGCGTCGAGGTTGGTCGGGTGGCCGTTGGCATCGGGCTGGAGGTCGTCAACCGTAATCATGCCGCCGGCGGTCGATTTGAGGCCGATTTTTGAGCCGTGGCACTGCTGACAGCCGCTGAAGGCGGCGGCCTGGCCGTTGACCTGCCGGCCGTCGATCTGGGGGCGACCCAGCAGTGCCTGCGGGGCGAGCGGAGAATGGGGGTTGAACGGAACGCGGGAACCCTCGACCGTCTCGGCCAGAAAATTGTCAAGCGAGGCCAGAATCTGCCCGCCGGCAGCGTGGTGGCTGTGGGCAAACTCCTGGGCTTCGGTCAGGTGACAGGCCGCACAGTCGCGCGGGGTGACAACGGTCGCGATCAGCGCTCCGTAGTGAACAAAACTGTCGGCGTCGGCCTGAACCGCAGCGTGACACTCCACACAAGCAATCCCCTTTTCGGCGTGGCTGCTGGCCTGCCAATGGCCGACAATGCCGGGGTTGGCCTGGGCGTGGCAGTCCACGCACGCCTGGGAGCTGGCCGGGACCAGAATATCCGGCGGTCTGAGCCCGGCTTCGCGCTGCTTGCGCGCGACTTCCATCCACTGCACGAAGACGAGGGACAGGAGAAACACGCCTCCGAGCGCGCCAATAATGAACCGCTTGTGGGTCAGTGACATCGGCTCCTCCCCGAACTCAGTGGGCGACAACCGCCTCCCAGACGGTCAGGCCAATGATGGCGCCGAACGCGGCAATCCCGATCCATACGCTCGCCTCGGAAAAACGGGTATGGCGGCGTAGCCAGGCGTCGATGAACGGCCAGATGAACATGATGAACACGACAAAGCCCATGCTCAGGACCGCAGCGGTGCCGCTGAACAGCTTGAGCCAGCGGAAGGCGACATAGAAAAACCACTCGGGTTTAATCACCTCGGGCGTGCTGAACGGGTCGGCCGGCGGTCCCAACACGGCCGGGAAAATCGTCGCCAGCGCGCTCAGCACAATCATCAGGATCAGCCCGATTATCAGTTCGGTGTACAGATGATCGGGAAAGAACTGAAAGTGTCGGGGCGGGGTCGGTTCGTCCTCAAAGTGCAACTCGGTGATGCCCTGCAAACGAATCAGCGCAATATGCAGCCCGATCAAGAGGACCATCAGCCCTGGCAGGACTGCGGCGTGGAGGACAAAAAAGCGCGAGACCGTGTGCGCATTGGGAGCTGGTCCGGCCAGCAGCAGCTGCTTGAGAAAGCCGCCGATGAGCGGAAGCGTATCGGCAATGTTGGCGCCGACGGTCGCTCCCCAATAGCTCAGCTGTTCATACACGAGGCTATAGCCGGTGAAGCCGGTCAGCAGGGTGCACAGCAGGAGCAGCATGCCGACCATCCAGTTGAGTTCGCGCGGCCGGCGATAGGCTCCGGTGAAGTAGACCCGCAGCTGGTGCAACACCACCGCGGCAATCATCAGCGTGGCGGCCCATTTGTGGACGCTTCTGACATACCAGCCGTAGGCTACCTCGTCGGTAATATACTGGACCGACTCGTACGCGGTGCGGGACGAAGCCTGGTAATAGACTGCGAGCAGGAGGCCGGTCACAATCTGGACCACGAACAGATAAGCTGGCGTCCCGCCCAAGGCAAACCACCAGCGCTTGAGATGCAGCGGCACCGGCTCGTTGGTCAGTTCCCGGAGCTGAGCCCCGGACACGGGCAGCCGCTCAGCCCACCAGTTGCTCAAGCGGGTGTTCGGCATGGGTCTCAGGCGGCAGAAACCCCGGACACGTCGATAAACAGCAGGCCGCGCTCCAGCTTGAGGCGGTAGTGGGGCAGGGTCTGGCCGGCTTCACCGGGAGGGCCGCTGGTGCCCCTGCCAGAGGCGTCGAACACGCCGTTGTGGCAGGGGCAGAAATAGCGCTGGGGCTGAGCCTGCCAGTGCACCTGGCAGCCCAGATGGGGGCACGTCGTGGACAGGGCGATGAAATCGCCAGCGCTGCCAGTCGCGCCCTGACGGGTGATATTGATCATCGCTCCCGACGGGGCGTGATAGCGCAGGGTGTCGCCCTGTTTCAGCCGGTCAGCCGGGGCGACAAACAGCCAGTTTTTCGAGCCTGAGCGGACGGGGTACAAAAACCGGCCGGCAAGGGCGGCAAACGCGCCGTAGCCGCCGACCAAGCCGGCCAGCATGGCCAGCGAGGACAGGGCGGACAAAAACCGCCGCCGGGCGGTCCGGGTCATGGTCTGGGTCACCGGGGCTTGGCCCATGCCGGACGTGCTCCGTCCCTACTGGTGGAGGGCCAGCACCGGGCAGTCCGCCTCGCGCATCATCTTTTCGGTCAGGCTGCGCAGCAGCAGGTGGAACATGCCGCTGAAACCGTGGGTGGCCATGATCAGCAGATCCGCGCCAACAGCCTTCTCCGTTTCGATGATGGTCCGGCCCGGATCGTCGCTGACGTGGAGTTCGAGCTGGGTCTGGACCCCGCTCAGCTGGGTCTGGGCCAGTTCTTCGAGCTTTTGCCGGGCGACCTTTTCGGCGTACACATGATCGGCCGGGGCCTGGGGGCCGGCGCGATACACCTCGCGCAGCAGCAGGTCGCTGTCTGCGGCCGGGACAACGTGCAGGGGATATACCGTCGCCCCATACTGCTCGGCGAGCTGACGGGCGTGGCTCAGGGCCGTGCTGGACTGCTCGGTAATATCGACCGGCACCAGAATCTTCTGAAAGGCCAGGGTCTCGGACGGATGCTCGCCGTGCCGGGAGACAAAGACCGGGCCGCTGGTTTCCCGAACGACATTCTCGACCACGCTGCCCAGGATCAGGTGCGACAGGCCCGTCCGTCCGTGGGTCGTCATCACGACCAGATCCGCGTTAATGTCCTGCTGGGCTTCAAGGATGCCGGCCGCCGGGTCGCTGTTGAGGCGGGTGAGGATGTCGTACTGGGTGTCCTGCAGGTGTTCCTGGGCAATGGCTTGCAGTTTTTCGCGGGAGATCTTCTCGGCCCAGTCCGGGTCTGCGCCACCGCCTTTCTCAGGCTCGTACACCCGCCGCAGGAGATGGAATTCATCGGTCGGCACGACGTGCAGCAGCGACACGCTGCCGCCGTTCCGCTGGGCAAAATGCCGGGCGTATTCAAGCGCTTCCTGGGATGTTTCATCAAAATAGACGGGAGTCAGAATCTTGCGAAACGGTTCGGGCATGGGGCTGTCCTCCTGAGGCGTCGGCTCCGGGCTGGCCTCCTGAGGCGTCGGCTCCGGGCTGGCCTCTTCTTCCTCGGCCTTTTTTCGTCTGAGTTGCTCAATGAGTTCACGGTCACGCTCGGCAAAAAATCGATTCTCCTCGGCGCGCTCTTTTTTGTCCAAGAGTTGGCCGAGCCGGTCTTTTTCGTCCATCGCTCTTCCTCCTTGGCTGGGATGCTCCTAATCCATTTCGGCCACCAGCTTGAGCATGTCGGTCTCGGTCACAATGCCGACCAGTTCCGCACCATCAATGACCGGCAGGCAGCCGATCTTTTCCCCCAGCATCAACCGGGCGGCTTCTTTGACCGATGCCTGCGGGGTCGTCGTCACCGGGGGATAGTGCATGACTTCCTTGACGGCGATGGTGTCGAGAAACTCCCGCTGGGCTTTCTCGCCGTACTTCATCACCGAGCCGAGCGAAGCCTTATACAGATCACGCTGGCTCATCACGCCGACCACCTCGCCGTCCTCCAGAACCGGGAAATGACGCACCCGGCCCAGGGTCATGATGTCCTGGGCGAGTTGGAGCGTATCGTTACGCCCCAGGGTCGTCACCTCGGCGCTCATAATCTCTCTGACAGTTTTCATGCCAACCTCCTTCTCGTCTGCCGGCCGGACAGGCGGCGTGTTGCCGGGCGGGCCAGACATTTTTGGGCGTCGTCCAGATTGACTTTCCGCGCGCTCTGTCCTGTATCTGATTAGTATATGTTTCCGTCTTTTTTTTCCAGTAATCTGAGAGGAAGTCTTTCGTGAACTCGTCCACCTGCGTGCGGGGCGCGGCTCGGGCAGCGGGAGAGCCACGCGGTCACGATTGACGAATGTCCGGACTGCCAGGGCATCTGGCTGGACAGGGGTGAGCTGGAAGCACTCTCCCAACACCGGGGCGGCGAGCGGGTCGGGCAGTTCATGCAGCGCCTGGCCGGCCTGTTGTCGCATCCCACCAGGTAGCCCGCCGCTCGCCTGTCCGGCTTGAGAGAAATTATCGGGGCCGCCGCCGCTGCCCGGGATTCTCAAGCCAGGGGATGGGGATCATCGATTCCTTGGGGTCGATCCGGGTGCCGGGCGGCACGATGGCGTCAATGCGGTCGAGCACCTCGGTGGGCAGGCGCAGCTCTGAGGCGGCCAGATTATCCTCGAGTTGGGCCAGGGTCTTGGGACCGATAATGACGGCGCTGACGGCCGGGTGTTCGGCGGCGAAGGCCAGAGCCATATGGGTCAGCGAGTAGCCGGCCTCGTCGGCCAGGGCGGACAGCTGCTCAATTAAATCGTACTTGCGCTGTACCTCGGGCCGGTCTGCATTCCACACCCCCAGCCGTCCCAGGCGGCCGGTCGCCCGACTGTTGGCCGGCAGCGGCTCGTCGCGCTTGTATTTGCCGGTCAGCCAGCCGCCGGCCAGGGGTGCGTAGGTCATTGTGCCGACGCCGTGCCGCTGACAGGTGGGGAAGACGCCGACCTCGCTGCCCCGGCTGAGCAGGGAGTAGATGCACTGCTCGCTGCGTACCCGGGCCAGATTGCGCTGTTCGGCCAGACGCTGGGCTTCGACAATCCACTCCGCAGGCGTGGCCGAGGTGCCGATGAGCCGGATCTTGCCGGCCCGCTGGAGGTCGGTCATGGCGGCCAGCGATTCTTCCAGATCGGTGTCCCAGTCGCGCCGGTGGAGCTGATACACGTCGATATAGTCGGTCTCCAGCCGTTGCAGGCTGTTCTCGACCGCCCGCACGATCCAGCGCCGCGACCCGCCGCCGAGGTTGACGTTGGTGGCCGGTCTGGAAAACTGGCCCACCCGTTCGATGGGAAAAAAGCACTTGGTAGCCAACACCACCTCGTCCCGTCGGCCCTTGAGCGCCTTGGCCAGGATGCGTTCCGACTCGCCGCTCGAATAGGCGTCGGAGGTGTCGATGAAGTTGATCCCGGCCTCAAGCGCGGTCTGGGTGAGCCGCACGCACTCGTCGTGATCGGTATTGCCCAGCGTGCCGAACATCATGGCGCCGAGGCAGAAATGACTGACTTTTACGCCGCTGCCGCCCAGGGTGCGATATTCCATGCCGATTCCTCCGCTGCGGCTCAGGCCTGGGGGACGATGGCGTCGATGTCTTTGAGGTCCTCGGCCGACAGCTGCCACTCCGCAGCCACGGCGTTGGCCCGCACCTGGGCCGGCTTGGTCGCCCCGGCAATGACCGAGGCGACGCACGGCTGGGCGGCCAGCCACGAGAAGGCCAGCTCCAGCAGGCTGTGGCCGCGTCCCTCGGCAAAGGTCTGAAGCGCCTCAAGCTTGCTGAAGTTTTCGTCTGTCGCCCAGCTCTGGAAGCGCTCCATCGCGCCCAGGCGGGTATCGGGATCAAAGCCCTGGCCACGTCGATATTTGCCGGTCAGCAGGCCGTTGGCCAGGGGAAAGTAGGGCAGCTGACCGAGCTGATGGGCGTCGCAGGCCGGGATGGCGTCGTCTTCGACCTCGCGTTTGAGCAGGCTCCACTCGTTCTGGGCGGTGTCAAAGCGGGCAAAGCTCCGATCCTGGGCCGTGCTCTCGGCAGCCTCAATCATCGTCCCGGTGTAGTTGGAATGGCCGATAGCCCGAACCTTGCCCTGTCGGACCAGTTCGTCCAGGGTCTCCAGGGTTTCCTCAACCGGAGTTGTCTCGTCCGGGTAGTGCATCTGGTACAGGTCGATCCAGTCGGTCCGCAAACGCTTCAGGCTGTCCTCAACCCGGGCCATGATATAGGCCCGCGAGCCCCAGGCTTCGCCGGTTTTCCTGACCTTGGCCACGCCGCCGAATTTTGTGGCCAGGACGATGTCTTTACGGCGGCTGCCCAGTACCTGGCCCATCATCTCTTCGGACGTACCGAACCCGTACAGGTCGGCCGTGTCAAAAAAATTGATCCCGGCCTCAAGGGCCGCGTCAATGACGGCCCGGCACTCTTCGAGTTGAATGCGCATGCCAAAATTGTTACAGCCCAGCCCGACAACGCTGGCCTGCAGGCCCGATGAGCCCAGCGGACGTGTTTCCATGTGTGTCCCTCCTCTGCCTCGGTGTGAGGCGACGACGCGGCAGACGCTAGCATTTTCGGGGCGGAAATTCGAGAGGGCGTGACGGCTAGGGCGGGTCGGACGATCCGGGCTCGGGTCCGGCTGCCGGCGCCTGGCCGAACGAGCCGCTGCCCGAATCCAGAAACGCCTGTTCGTCCGGCGTGGACTGACGCCCGAGGATGAGATTGCGGTGCGGAAAGCGGCCGAAGCGCTGAATAATGCTCAGGTGTTTCTGGGCGAAGCCGAGCCAGGATTCGAGAAACGCCCGCCAGTCGGGCGTGGCCTGGGCCAGCAGGGTCTCGCAGCGTCGGACCGACTCGTGCTGGAGGGCGAGATCCTCGGCGTGCTGCAGGGGCATGAGGAAAAAGGCTTGCTCAGCCGGGGCAAGCTGGGCGAGATACGCGTTGTCCAGGCCGTATTGACACAGCCGCTGGGCCTGCGGGTCGGTGCCAAACGCCGCCGGCGTGCCCCGAAACAGATTGCGCGGCAGCTGATCCAGGGCAATGATAAGCGCCAGACAGGAGCGGGCCGTGGTCTGCCACGCGTCGAGCCCGCCGTCCCGAGCTTGAGCGTACAGCCCGGCGCATCGATCCCGGATCAGGGCGTCCGTGTCCGGGCTGGCCTCGAACCAAAAGGCGTAGCGTTTGTCTGCCGCCTGGGCGTCAGCGACGGTGTCGGCAAACCACAGTGTCAGTAGCTGGTCTGGGCTCATGGCTGGCACTTTCTTTTGTGTTTTTGCGCTTTGCAGGCTAGCATGTCTGCCAGCTGGGGGCGAGGGCAGGGGGGGCCGCTTGATCCCCGAGCCCGAACCCTGTACACGACTCGTTCTTTGTGGGCTGAAGGGAGGGACACACCAGCATGCGCTGCGCCCGGTGTGGGTTTGACGCATCCGATCTGTGGCAGGTGCTTCCGGTCGTGATCGCCCGTCTCCAGCGGGAGGGGCGGATCAGCTATCGTGCGCTGAAACGTGGTCTGGGCTGCGACGATGCGCTACTGGAAGACGTGCGCGCCGAGCTCGTCTTCAAACGCCTGGCCGCAGACGAAGGCGGGGAGGGCCTGGTGTGGATCGGCGAGGACCGGCCTGGGGATGAACCTCTTCCACCCGCCCCGGATACTCGTCCCGTCCATGTCCACCAGGACAGCTCGCCGCCGTCCCCGCCCGTCCCGACGCCGGTCGACGCTGACAGCCCGGTGCCGGAAGACACTCCAGCCAGCCCTGCGGCGGCCAAGCCCGGCTCGACCGAAGCGCAGGCGTCCGACCCGACCCAAGACGCCATGACAGACACGACTGAGGAACCGCCTCAGTCTCCCCCCGTTCTGTTCGGCCGCGATGTGGAAGTCGGACTGTGCGAGTTGCGCCGGGAGCAGAGCAAGGAAGGCTTCGGTCAAGTCGTGCTGGTGAGCGGCGAGGCCGGGATCGGCAAATCCCAGCTGGTGCGCTGGCTGGCGCATAACGCGCAGCAGGACGGAGCGACGTGTCTCAGCTTCCGCTGCCGGTCCGACCGTCAGCTGTCCGCGCTGTGGCCGGTTGTCGAACATCTGCGGCAGCGCCTGGAGTGGCGGCTGGCTGAAAATCGGCGCGAGCGGCTGGAGACCTTTCTGCGGGCGCACGATCTGACGGCGGATGAGATGCTGGCGGCCTTTGCCCGCCTGCTGGCCGTTCCGCTCGACGCCCCCGGCTCTCGGCTGGTCTCTCCCCACCTGGAACGTCGGGCGCTGTACGCCGGGCTGAGTGCCTGGCTGCTCCACGAGGCTCAAGACACGCCGGTTTTGATATGCTGGGAGGATCTGCACTGGGCCGACCCGTCCAGCCTGGAACTGATCGGTCTGTTGATTGAGCAGACGCCCCAGGCGCAGATGCTCAATGTATGCACCTTTCGACCGGAATTTGTCGCTCCCTGGTCGGACCGTTCGTATCTGACCCAGCTGTCACTCGATCCTTTGGAGGGCCTCGATACCGAAGCCCTGGTCAGGCGTGTGGCGGACGGAGCGGTGCTGTCCGACGAGCTGGTGCAGGCTATCGGCACGACGAGTGGGGGCGTTCCGCTGTTTGCCGAGACGCTGGCCAAACTCGTCCTTGACCCGGACCCGGCCAACGGCCACGCCGGCCGCCGGGCTCCGCTCGCCGAGTTGACGCTGCCGACGACGCTGGACCAGGCCCTGGCAGCCCGGTTGGAGCGACTGCCCCAGGTCCAGGAGGTCGTCCAACTGGGGGCCGTGCTGGGACCCGCCTTTTCGTATGACACCCTGCGGACCCTGCTGGCCACGGATGAAACACTCCTCCAGGAGCAGTGCGCCCGGCTGGTCCGGTCCGGCCTGCTTGTCCGACACGGAGCGCTTCCCCAGACCGCCTATCGCTTTGCCCACGAGGTCATCCACCAGGTCGCCTATGCCGAGACGCCCCCCGCAGTGCGCCAGAAATACCACCACCACTACGCCAGCTTCCTGGCTCAGCACGGCTCAGAGCTGGCCCAGACCCAGCCGGAGTGCGTGGCCCGGCACTATGCCGAGGCCGAGGCCGGCGAGCCGTCCGTCGCCTCCTGGCTCCAGGCCGGGCAACAGGCGTATGGTCGGGCGGCCTACGGTGAGGCGGCCGAGCACCTGCGCCACGGTTTGGCCGCGCTGCCGAGGCTGCCCGATGCGGCAGCCCGCCAGCGGTTCGAGTTTGCGCTGCAAGCCTGGCTGGGCCGGGTGTTGGCGACCGCTCAGCACTTGGCCGCGCCCGAGGTCGAGCGTGCCTATGGGCGGGCGCGCGAACTGGCCTCGCAACTGGCGGACGACAGGACTCTGTCTCCTCTGCTGTTTGCCGTTCGACAGTTTTATGCGCAACGGGCCGAGTACCAGATCGCCCGCGAGCTGGCCCAGCGACAGCTGAGCCTGGCCGAACAGGCCGGAGAACGCGCCCTGCGTCTGAGCGCCCACGCCGGCCTCGGGTCGGTCTGTCTGTGGCTGGGCGAGTATGCGACCGCGCTGGAACATTTTGAGCAGTCGATTGCCCTGTACCAGGCCAACAAACATCGCAGCCTGGCGCTTCGGTACGGCGCCAACCCCAAAACAACGGCCTGCTCTTTGGCGGCCTGGACCGTGTGGTATCTGGGCTACCCCGAGCAGGCGCTGAGCCTGGACGAACAGGCCCGGAGTATGGCCCAGGAGGCGGCCTCGCCGCTCGAGCTGACCTGGGCGGTCGTGTGCTCTGCCTGGCTCCATCAGCAGCGCGGCGAGTGGCAGCTGGTCCACGAGCCGGCGGCCCGGGGGCTGAGTCTCGCTGCCGAACACGGCCTGTCTTTCCCGTCTGCCGTGGCCAGCGTGCTCCAGGGCTGGGCGCTGGCCAGGCAGGGACAGACGGAACAGGGCATAGAGCGAATCCGCCAGGGCCTGACCTGTGCTCAGGACAGTGGGAACGGCTGGGGCAGGCCCTATCTGCTCGGCCTGCTGGCGGATGCCTACGGCCTGGCCGGTCAGACCGAGCAGGGTCTGGATGCTCTGGTCGAGGCGCTGGGCATCATTCGCACGACGGACGAACGCTTCTGCGAACCCGAGTTGTACCGGCTGCGGGGCGAACTGCTGCTGGCCCGTGAGCGTGGGCCGTCCAGCCCCCAGGCGCCTTCTTCGGAGGCTGAGGATTGTCTGCTGCTGGCTATCAAAATCGCCCGCCGTCAGAGCGCAAAGTCCTGGGAGTTGCGGGCCGCCCTCAGCCTGAGCCGCCTGTGGCAGCGGCAGGGTAAGACCCAGCAGGCGCAACACATTCTGGAGTCGGTGTACGGCTGGTTCAGCGAAGGGCTTGATACACCGGACGCTCAAGAGGCGAGGGCGACCCTGGCGGCCCTGGGCTGAGCGAAGTCGAGGGGCTGACCGTCCAAGGCAGGCGTGCTAGCTAAGGAAGGCTATGACACAGGCTGAAACAGCTGGCCTGACCCAACGGACGATCCACGGCGTACCGCTGACCCTTGTGGAGCGGGGGCAGGGCCGTCCCCTTCTTGTCCTGCACGGTGAGTCGGGCCTTGAACCCGCGGGCCGCTTCGTGTCTCTGTTGGCCGAGCAGGGCCGGGTGATTGCGCCCTGTCATCCGGGCTTTGGCCATGCCGCAGACGTGGACACAATCGATACGGTCGATGATCTGAGTTATCTGTACCTCGACCTGCTTGAAGCGCTCGACCTGCGCGGGGTGACCCTTGTTGGCTGTTCGCTGGGGGGCTGGGTGGCTGCCGAGCTGGCCGTTAAAAGCACCGCGCGGCTGGCCAGGCTTGTCCTGGTCGCGCCGACCGGCATCAAAATCGGCGACCGCGAGACGCGCGACATCCCGGATATTTTCGCCCTGTCGCCGGATGAGGTGGCGCGCTTGCAGTACCACGATCCCGGCCGGGCGGCGGTTGACCACGGCACGCTGTCCGACGCTGAACTGCGGGTCAGGGTCCGCAACCGGGAAGCCACGGCGCTGTACGTCTGGGAGCCGTATTTTCACAACCCCAAGCTCCGCCAGCGCTTACACCGGATTCGTATTCCGAGCCTGCTGGTGTGGGGAGCGAGCGACCGCTTCTTGCTGCCCGATTACTACGGCGTGGCCTATCGCGAGGCGATTCCCGGGGCGCGTCTGGAAATCGTTGAGCGGGCCGGCCACTGGCCCCACCTCGAACAGCCGGCCGCCCTGGCTGAACACGTCCGCCGTTTTCTCGGCTGAGCGGCGCCGGGCGAGGCCAGGAAAGGCAAGACCAAGGAGGGAGAGACACGCATGCAGGCCTGGCACTTCAGTGAGAACGCCTACCACTTGTTGCCCGATGCGAAAGACTACAGCTCGATCCGGGTCACTCTTCCCAACCGCTACTACGATCCCGAACTCGGCGCCGACCTGTATCACCGCTTCATTGACGAGTGGGTCATTGCCGATGAGTTGGGGCTGGAGGTGATGGTCAACGAGCATCATCAGACCGCCACAAACCTGAATCCTGCGGCGCCGATCATCATGGGCATTCTGGCCCGCGAAACCAAACGCGCCCGGTTGCTGATCCTGGGCAACCCGATTGCCAACCGGCGTGAGCCGGTCCGGGTGGCCGAGGAAATGGCCATGGTCGATGTCTACTCGCGGGGGCGGCTCGAAGTCGGCTTCGTGCGTGGCGTGCCGTACGAAATCTCGGCCGGCAACCATCCGCCGACCCGCATGCACGAGCGCTTCTGGGAGGTTCACGACCTGATCCTCAAAGCCTGGACCAGCCATGACGGGCCGTTCAACTGGGAGGGCAAGTTTTTTCACCACCGTCAGGTCAACATCTGGCCGCGTCCCTACCAACAGCCCCATCCGCCGGTCTGGATCACCTCCATCAGCCCGGCGACGGCCAGAAAGGCGAGTGAGCACGGTCATGTGGCAGCCTGTTTTTTAACCGGCTTTCAGGGCACCAAGGCGATTTTTGACGCCTACCGTGAGCGCCGGGCCGAGCTGGGCCTGGCCCCGCCCAGCCTCGACCGTCTGGCCTATGCGGCCCTGGTGCATACCGGCGAGACTGACGAGGCGGGCTTGGCCGGGGCGCGCAAACTCATGTGGTATGTCGAGTCCAACAAGGTGCCGCCCCAGTTCACCAGCCCGCCCGGCTATCACACTACGGAAGCCAGCGTGGGGGCGCTGCGCGGGGCGAGCGGCATCTTCAAAATGTTCCAGAATCCGAGCCTGGAGAGCTTCATGGAAAACGGGCTGGTTTTTGCCGGCAACCCCGACAGCGTGTATCGACAGATCATGAAGTTCTCCGACTATGTCGGCGGTTTCGGCCACATCCTGCTGATGGGCCAGGCCGGCTACCTGGACCACCAGGAAACCGTCAGGGGCATGCAGCTGTTTGCCCGCGAAGTCTACCCCCGGCTCAAGGAGCAGGCTTCCCTCGCCGCACTGTGAGCGATCTGATAAGACCCTGGGACGAGCGCGCTGCGCTCAAAAGGAGGAGAGAGTATGAAGCTCGTGACGTTCACCCACGCCGGATCGACCCGTATCGGTGTCTTGGACAATGGGGCGGTGGTAGACCTGTCCGCAGCCGCACCCGACCTGCCGCGTGAAATGTGCGCCTTTCTTGAGGCCGGGAGCCCGGCCCTGGATGCGGCCCGCCAGGCCATAAGCAACGGCGCTGGCCGCATTGCCCTGGGCGAGGCGAAAATCGAAACGCCGATTCTGCGCCCGCCCAAGATTCTGGCCGTCGGCCTGAACTACAAGGATCACATCGCCGAGGCTGGCATGAAAACGCCCGAGGTGCCGATGATCTTCAACAAACAATCGACCTCGGTCACCGGCCCGACCGATCCGATTCATATTCCGCGCGCCTCGGATCAGGTTGACTACGAGTGTGAGCTGGCGGTCGTCATCGGTCGCTTTTGTCGCCACGTTCCCAAAAGCCGGGCAGCCGAGGTGATTGCCGGCTATACGATTGCCAACGATGTCAGCGTCCGTGACTGGCAGCTACGGGTGCCGACGTTCACGATGGGCAAATCGTGGGATACCCACTGCCCGCTCGGACCGTGTATTGTCACCGCCGATGAGATCGGCGACCCGCACGGCCTGGCCATCAAGACCTGGGTCAACGATGAGCTGCGTCAAGACTCCAATACACGCGAGCTGTTGTTTGACTGCTTTGAGCTGGTTGAGCACTTATCGACGGCGTTTACCCTGGAGCCGGGCGACGTGATTTCGACCGGTACGCCGAGCGGGGTCGGTTTTGCCATGAAGCCGCCCCAGATGCTCAAACCGGGCGATACGGTCAGGATCAGCATCGACAAAATCGGCCAGCTTGAGAATCCGGTCATTCTCGAACCGGAAGGCACGCCGCGTATCTAGCGCGTCTAAAGGAGGACCCCATGAGCACCCGACTTGACACCCCCCGTGTCCCGCCGCTGGAAAAAGACGACTGGGACGAACAAGTCCAAAAGATTTTCCGCCCCATGGTCGGAGCGGGCACGGTCTTCAATATCTTCAAGACCATGGCCCATCATCCGGACCTGTTCCGCCGCTGGCTGGTATTTGCCAATCACGTGCTGTTCAAATCGACCGTTCCCGCCCGTGAGCGCGAGCTGGTGATCTTGCGCATCGGCTATCTGTGCCAGGCCAATTACGAGTGGACCCAGCACGTCAAAATCGGCCTTGACGCCGGGATGAGCAAAGACGAGGTGCGCCGCATCGCCCAGGGCCCGGACGCACCGGAGTGGAGCGAGCAGGACCGGCTGTTGCTGAAGGCGACCGACGAGTTGCACGCCGACGCCTTCGTCAGCGACGCGACCTGGCAGGGGCTGAGCGCGTATTACAACACCCAGCAGCTGATGGATATCGTGTTTGCCATCGGCCAGTACAATCTGGTCTCCATGGCCCTCAACACCCTGGGCGTGCAGCTTGACTCCGAGCTGGATACGGAGCTGAGTCTGGAGAATGTGTGAGATGAACATCCTTGAAGCTTCTGACTTCTGGGATGAACACAGCCTCCTTGACTTCTCCGACACCCAAGAGGTTGACATCGAGGAAGGAGATATACGGATTGAGCGAGAAGTCTATTACTGTCCAGTCTCGCGGGGTCTGATGAAACGCCTCCAAGAACGTGCTTTCTCTGAGGGAGTTTCTCCCGCAATTCTTCTCAATCTCTATTTGCAGGAAAAATTGTCATCAGACGAGGCAGAAGATACCTCGTAAGAACCCATGAGGAATGACGAATGAGCAGGGTTCGTTCACTCGCGCAACCGTTCGGAGTTGGCCTGATTACTGAGCGAGCCCTGTAGGTTAGGTTAGCGAAGCGTAACCTAACATCAGATCTGCTGCATAGTGTGGGAGGGATAGTTGGATACGAGAGCGAGGGAATAGCGCAGAAAGGGTATGTCGGAATTGTCGGATTACGCTTTGCTAATCCGACCTACCGGACTGCTTTCGACCTGATCGAAAAAAATGACAAGTTGAAAGACACGGATGCATATTGGCGGCTGAACGATTTGCGATTTGAATGAGGCCTGAAGCTGTGGGCTGGTATTCCCCTGAGAGGGGAGACCCTTCCAAGATATGGGGCTGGGTAGTCGTGCTTGCTTTGGCGTTCGTCGCGATGGGCGTGGCAGGTCAGACAACTCCGTCCACGCAGGCCCCCATCCCTTTGGCCGCTCAGGGAAAACCCGCGCTGGATACGTCGCCCACGGTCCAAGACACACAAACTCTGGACAACACCGCCGGTGATGCCGAAATCCAACGCCGTTTCGACAAACTTAGAAACGAACTCAGGCGTGAACTTCTGGATGACAGGGCCGACACAATAGATTGGTGGCTGACTGCGACTGCCCTATTCCTCACTTTGCTAGGTGCCCTTGCCGCCTTCCTCAGTATCATTGGCTTCAGCAGATTTCGGGAAATCGAAGCCGAAGCAAAGAATTATGCTGAGGAAGCACGAAAAGGTGTTGAGGAAATCAACGAACAGAAAAAACTAGCCGAAGAAGCAAGGCAAGAGACCGAGAGCATCATGAGGACGGCTGCCGGCGGTGGTGTCGAGCGACGGTATCATTTTGATCCCGAGGATTCGGAACGCGACGACGACCCGCTTCTTGTCCAGCTCGGTCGGGTCCAGCGCGAACCTGATAGAGCCCGAGAGGCCGCAGAGGCTGTGCAGGAAGTTCGACGGAATCCCGAAGCGTCCCTGATGGACCGCGCTATAGCCGAGGCCTATTCGCTGCAACAGGCAGGAAGGATGGATGATGCTATTGAAAAGTGGCGTTCCATCGCTAATGTCGCGGAAGGAAACGATCCCGATCTTGCCGCTCGTGCGTGGCTTTCTGTAGGCTATCTCTTGTATGAAAGAGGTGTCGAAGATGCTGGAGAAGAATAATATCCAAGAAGCGATTTTCGCGTTTAGCCGAGCGATTCGTCTCAAGCCCGACTTTGCTGAGGCCTACTACAATCGGGCTATAGCGAAAGGCGGCCTTAGAGAATATGAGGCTGCGGTCGCCGACTATGACCAGGCGATTCGTCTTAGGCCCGGCTACGCTGAAGCCTACTACAATATGGGCGTTGTGAAAGCCAAGCTTGGACAACTTAAGGCTGCGCTCGCTGACTTCGACCAAGTGATTCGTCTTAAGCCCGACGATGCCGAAGCCTACTGCAACCGGGGCGTTGTGAAAGGCAAGCTTGGACAATTTGAGGCTGCAATTGCCGATTTGGATCAAGCCCTCCGTCTCAAGCCGGACGACGCCCAAACCTACCGTAATCGGGGCAGCGTGAAGGGTAAACTAGAGCAACACGAGGCCGCGATTGCCGACTTGGATCGAGCGATTCATCTCAGCCCTGATTATGCAGCCGCCTACTACAACCGAGGCATAGCTAGGAGTCGCCTTGGGCAACTTGAGGCTGCCCAGACCGATTTCAAGTTTGCACTGGACTTGGCGGACAGAGCTGGAGACGACCAGCTCAAAGCCAAAGTCGAGCAACTACTTCAAAAACTCGATGATGCGGATTAGGAATCACGTCGTCCCCGAACTCAGCAAGCCGCCCCTACAAATTCCCGACTTCCAGCTCCAGCAGCTCGCCGTACTTCTGAATCGCCTGCTCGCGCAGGGCCGGCAGGTGGCCGGTCGGAAACAGAGCCTTGGTGCCCTCGTAGTCGCGCAGGACCTGGCGGGCGACGGTGATCTTGTGCACCTCGGTCGGTCCGTCGGCCAGGCCCATGACGAAGGATTCGGTGATCTGTTTGGAGAACGGCATTTCGTTGGACACACCCAGCGAGCCGTGCAGGTACAGGGCGCGGCAGGCCACGTCGTGGAAGACCTTGGGCATCTGAGCCTTGACCGCAGCGATGTCTTTGCGCACCCTGCGGTAGTCCTTGTACCTGTCTATCCGCCAGGCGGTGCGCAGGACCAGCAGCCGGAACTGCTCGATCTCGATCCATGAGTCGGCGATTTTTTCCTGAACCATCTGTTTGGCGGCCAGGATTTCGCCCTGGGTTTCGCGCGACAGAACCCGCTCGCACATCAGGTCAAAGGACTTCTTGACCTGGCCGATGGTGCGCATGGCGTGATGGATGCGCCCGCCGCCGAGCCGTGTCTGGGCCACCTCAAAGCCTTGGCCGGGGCCGCCGAGGATATGGTCGGCCGGGATGCGGACATCCTCATAGCGGATATAGGCGTGGTCGCCCTCGTCCTCACGCTCGTCGCCGATGCCGACGTTGCGGATGATATTGATGCCCGGCGTGTCTGTGGGCACGACGAACATCGACATGCGCTGGTAGGGCGCGGCGTCCGGGTCGGTCACCACCATCACGATCAGAAAGCTCGCCCAGCGCGCGTTGGACGAAAACCACTTCTCGCCGTTAATGACCCACTGGTCGCCGTCGCGCTCGGCGCGACACTTGAACATCTTGGGGTCGGCTCCGGCGTGCGGCTCGGTCATGGAAAAGCACGACACGATCTCGTTGTTGAGCAGCGGGGTCAAAAACTGTTCCTTGAGCTGCGGGGTGCCGTAGTGAGCCAGAATTTCGCTGTTGCCGGTGTCGGGCGCCTGACAGCCGAACACGATCGGCGCAAAGCGAGCGCGACCCAGGATTTCGTTCATCAGGGCCAGCTTGAGCTGACCGTAGCCGGGACCGCCCAACTCTGGACCCAGATGGCAGGCCCACAGGCCGCGGCGTCTGACCTCGGCCTGGAGCGCGGGCACGATTTTCCGGTGGCGCGGATTCTGAATGTCATACGGGTTGCCCAGGACGTGGTCCAGGGGCTCGACTTCTTCCCTGACAAAGCGTGCTATCCAGTCGAGTTCTTTTTGAAATTCCGGCTCTGTTTCAAAGTCCCAAGCCATACGCCAATCCTCCTTCGGGTGTTGCGAGCAAGAAACAGCCCCCAGCACATAGCAGACGTGTATATTTTTTGCACCTGTCGGCTGATTTTGGCGGTCTGCTTTATTTTCTTTGTGTGTCCGATCTGGTAGGCTGTCGATATGTAACTCGTTGTGGCTGTGGGAAGCGTCCGGCTGAACCGTCCCATCGTTGAAAGGACGGTATGGCGGCCGGCGCGTATGTGGAGAGGAGGAGGCTGTGGAGGATACCCATAACAGGCGAGCAGTCGGCCTGAACCTGAATGTCCGCGGACTGCGACAGTCTGCCACGCTTGCCGTCAACGCACGCAGCAACGCCCTGTATAAAGAAGGGCGGCGCATCTACAAAATGGGTCTCGGCCAGTCACCGTTTCCGGTGCCGACCGAGGTGGTTGACGCCCTGACGCTGCACGCCAGCGAAAAAGACTATTTGCCGGTGATGGGGCTGCCCGCTCTGCGCGAAGCGGTAGCCGAGTTTCACCGCAAAAAAGATCGGATCGATACCCAGGCCGAGGGTGTCCTGATCGGGCCCGGCTCCAAGGAGCTGCTGTTTCTGTTGCAGCTGACCTTTTACGGCGAACTCCTCGTTCCCTCCCCATCCTGGGTGTCATACGTCCCGCAGGCCAAGATTCTCGGACGGCCCATCCAGCTGATCCCGACCCGGTATGCCGACAACTGGCGGGTGACGCCACGACAGCTGGCCGCCATCTGTCAGGAGGACGCCGACCGGCCGCGTCTGCTGGTGCTGAACTATCCGGGGAATCCCGAGGGGGGCAGCTACAGCGCGGACGAGTTGCAGGAGATTGCCGCAGTTGCCCGTCGTTTTGGCGTCATCCTGTTGTCCGACGAGATCTATGGGCAGCTGCACCATCGGGGCGAACATGTCTCAGTCGCCCGTTTTTATCCCGAGGGGACAATTGTGAGTTCGGGTTTGTCAAAGTGGTGCGGAGCTGGGGGGTGGCGACTCGGCACCTTCACCTTTCCGCCCGACCTGGCCTGGCTCATGGAAGCCATGGCTGCGGTGGCCAGCGAGACCTACACCTCGGTCAGTACGCCGATTCAGTTTGCTGCGGTGCGGGCGTTCAAGGACGGTCTGGCCATTGAGCGCTACCTGTGGCACGTGCGGCGGATTCTGGCCGGGCTGGGGCAGCGCTGCGCGGAGAGCCTGGAACGGGCCGGCGCGCGGGTACGACCGCCGGTTGGGGCATTTTACCTGTTCCCGGATTTTTCTCCCTTTGGCCAGCGCTTGGCCGAACGCGGCATCCAGGACAGCAACAGCCTGTGTGAACATCTACTCGAAGAGACCGGGGTGGCGGTCCTGCCCGGCACCGCGTTCCAGCGGCCGGCCGAAGAGCTGACGGCGCGACTGGCGTATGTGAATTTTGACGGGGCCAAAGCCCTGTCGGCCAGCGAGACGATTCCGCTCGATCAGCCCTTGTCCGACGATTTCTTCAACCGCTGGTGCGGGGATGTCCTTGAGGCCACCCGGCACATCGTCGAGTGGGTGGCAACGCCGGCCCGGCGCTTGGTTGCGGCCTGAGCGAAACATCGGACTGGCCCACAAGCCTCTCCAGCCGGGATTCGTTATTCGTCGGCGCGACACACCTCGTCGACGCGTATCGTGAAACCCGGCAAGAGGACGGACCTCGCTCTATCGCCACGGCGAAAAATTCCGTGTTCTTCATACGCCTTGTCCCCAAGGGTGAGGACCGTGATCGTCTCCCGTTCAGGCTGCACGATCCAGTACTCGGGGATACCCGCTGCCGCGTAGTCTGCCCGTTTTATGACAGTGTCACACTCTACATGATCCGGGCTGACAATCTCTACGACAAGGTCGGCCCCCAGCCAAAACGCATTCTGGTTACGGGCGTCGTTCTTGTCCAGGAGGACCACCAAGTCAGGCTCGCGGAAACGTTCAGGAGCAACGCGAACACGCAGGGGCGCATAGAACACCGTACCGCCTCGCTGCTGGACGAAGGTCAAAAGAGCGAGAAAGAGCAAGCGTGAAATAGCCTGGTGTTTGCGTGTCGGCATCGGCAGCAGCTCTACATATCCGTCGCTGAACTCGATCAAGCGGTTCGTTTGGTCGGTGAGGCGGAGATATTGTTCTTCGGTCCACAGCCCTCGGAGTGGCCAGAGATCGATCTCCAAGCCTTCTGCCTGCCAGACCAGTTTTGGCTCTGTATTCACAGCCATACGTTCTCCACGAGGCGGGCGGCAATCCAGGCGGACAGAACAGGCTCCATCCGTTTCCTTGCTCATCTCAACGCGTGTCTCTGGGCTGGGTGGCACGCCCCCTCACATGCCCAGCGGCGGCAGCCAGCGCAGTTCCTGAAAGCGCTTGATCCACTTGCGGAACATATCCTCGGTGTCCATGCACTCGTGGAAGCCGGCCTGGCGCAGCTTGATCGTGCTGACCAGCATGGACGGCGGCGGTTCGTCTCTGCCGTAGGCCAGGGAGAAATCGGCCAGGGCTGCGGATTCGCCCACAAACTCCCGTACGTCCGCCGGGGCGGTGAGATTGTATTTTTGCACAATCGCCGCCCACTCGTCCTGGCGCTTGGGCAGCTCCTCGACCATCGAACACGGCTGGGGCGGGCCGACCTCCATGCCGAAGGCCTCGGCCAGCACCGGCCACACATTTTCCCACACGTACACATCGCCGTTGGTGATATTAAAAATTTCGTTATGGCTGGCGTCGGCCTCGGCCGCCCATTCCAGGGCATGGGCCAGCACATCGACGTCGATCGCCTCAAAGACATAGGGCGCGCCGCCGGGGTAGGACAGGGGCCGGCCCTGTTCTTTCAGGAGCGCCGCGTACACGCCAAGCGGGGTAATCACATTCAGATTGCTGCCTATGGCTTCGCCAAAGACGAGCTGTGGACGCCAGATGGACCAGTGCCAGGCTTTGCCCTGCTGCTTGTCTTTGATGTAGTCCTCGTGCAGCCAGTAGAAGTTTTCGTGCGGGTGGCGCGGCCAGCGCTCGCGGGCCGGGACTGGAAAGGGCTCAATATGGGCGCCGTAGGCTTTGGTGCCCTGCAACACCGAGACGTGCTCCAGGTTTGTGGCCACGGCTTCGAGCGGCTCGAACAGGTTGACCAGCATGCTGCGGTTGGTCTGCATCTGTTGCGGGTCAATCCAGCCCTCAATCAGGCCCGGTTTCTCGTTCACCGCCGCATAGACGACGTGTGTCACCTCGCGCAGCTGGCTGAAGACCTCGGTGCAGCGTGTGGCGTCGGTCAGATCGACCGACACAAAGCGCACGCCGTCCTGGTTGTGAGGCGCGCGGCGGGAAACGGCTACCACGTCCCAGTCCGGCAGGCTGGAAAAATGTCGGACTGCGGCATAACCGACCAGACCGGACGCTCCGGCAACGAGCACGGTGTTCTTTGCCATACGAAACCCTCGCTTTGCATGTACGGATTTGGTCCGAGTCTAGCCCACCCGAGCCAAGGACGGCAAGGCTGAAGCAGACTGTTCGGCCTGTCGGTGCATCAGGCGCGCGGCAGCGTCGGGGTGTTTCCGGCCGCCTGGCAGGGCAAAATATGCCCGCAGTCACTAGCGGCATTCGGTGTTTTCTGACACTTAATGTCTGGCGGATACGCGAACAGGAGAAAGTGATGGATGCTGACGATATCCGGTGTATCGCTGTTGTGGGCGCGGGGCTGATGGGTCACGGCATTGCCCAGGAGTTTGCCCTTGCCGGCTATCAGGTCTGGCTGCACTCCCGCACCCAAAAGAGTCTGGACACCGCGCTCGACAATATCACGGCCAACCTCGACCGCCTGATTCGGCTCGGCGTGGTGTCGCCCCCCCAGGCTGCGGCCGTACCAAAGCGGATTCGTACCAGTCCTCATCTTGAAACCGCAGTCAGCCAGGCCGATGTGGTCGTTGAATCGGTGTATGAAGACGCAGACCTCAAGCGGCGTATCTTTCAGGAGTTGGACGCCGTGTGTCCGCAGCGCACGATTCTGGCCAGCAACACCTCGACCCTGATGTTGAGCCAGTTTGCGACCGCAACCCGGCGCCCGGATAAGCTGGTCATCTCCCACTACGCCAACCCGCCCTATCTCATTCCGATTGTCGAGCTGGTTCGGGGCGCAACCACCTCGGACGAGACGGTCGAGACCATGAGGGCGCTGCTGACCCGGGTCGGCAAGCGTCCGGTCGTGGTCCAAAAAGAAGTGCCCGGATTTCTTCTCAACCGACTCCAGGGGGCGCTGCTGCGCGAGGCGCTGTGGCTGGTCCAGGCAGGGATTGCCAGCCCCCGGGACATTGATACAGCCCTCAAAAACAGCATCGGCCGGCGTTGGGCGGTGGCCGGTATCTTCGAGGTGTTTGAGCTGGCCGGTTGGGATTTGCTGGCTGCGGCCATGGCCGGCGTCTATCCCCACCTGTCGAACGCCTCGGAGCTACCGCCAGTCTTGACCGAGCAGGTGCAGCGCGGCGAACTGGGGGTGAAAACAGGCCAGGGGTTTTACGCCTGGACGCCGGAGTCGGCCGAAGCGCTGCGGCACCGCATCGCCCATGCCCTGGTGGAGATTGAGTCCTGGTCAGACGATACCTGAGTACCCACAAGGAGGAGTACCGATGGCGTTACATTTGGCGGAACTGTATTTGAACGTGGACAGCGTCAACCGGGCCAAGGAGATTGTGCAGGCCATAGACGGCTTGCTGGCCGAGAATTTTCCGCCCGGCGTGACCAGAATCGCCGGACCCTGGGTCTCGAATGAAGAAACGAAACTCATCATGGTGCTCGATATCGAGGATCACACCACGACGGTCGGCCCGTTCTTGCGGGGCATTACCGGCGGTCATGTGCTGAGGCGGCGCTTTACGCCGATTGCCGAGTGGGAGACGGTCAAGGACGCCATTGCCGGCCTGTAGCCCCCCAGCACCTGTGGAGCAAGGGCTGAGCAAAAGAGCTGAACCGCGCTTCACACCGGCCGCTCAAAGACGCTATCACAAACCGATGCGTGAACTGGCGATTGACCGGCTCGAATCGGCCCTGGGAACGCTGCTGATCGTAGCCGACGGGCAGCGCTTGTGCGCCCTCGACTACGCCGATGCCGAAGAGCGGATGACGTGTCTGCTCCGACGCCGCTACGGGGACTATCGCCTGTCCGAGGTGACCGCTCCCCACGGCTTCAGCAGCCGGCTCCGGGCCTATTTTGACGGCGATATCGGCTGTCTTGACACCATTCCGCTCAGCCTGGGCGGAACCGCCTTTCAGCAACAGGTGTGGACCGCGCTGCGGGCGATCCAGCCGGGCAGTGTGCTGTCCTACGGGCAACTGGCGACACGGCTCGGCCGGCCCAGGGCCTACCGGGCGGTCGGCAGAAGCAATGCGCTGAACCCGATTGCCATTGTCGTGCCCTGCCACCGTCTGCTCGGCGTTGACGGCAGCCTGACCGGCTATGCCGGCGGTCTGGAGCGCAAGCGCTGGTTACTGCGGCACGAGGGGATGGAGCTTGACCCACTCAGGGCCGGAAATTGAACCCGAACACACGCCTGCTCAGAAAACCGCCCCGCCGCTTGTTCGGTGCGGCTGGGCCAGGAATGCGCTGGCCGTGCAGTACCACGACCGGGAGTGGGGCGTCGCCGTCCACGACGACCGGGCCTTGTTCGAGTTTCTCATCCTGGAGGGTGCTCAGGCTGGTCTGAGCTGGGATACGATTCTCAAGAAGCGGGCCAACTACCGGGCCGCGTTTGACAACTTCGAGCCCGCTCGTGTTGCCGGCTACACTCCCCGCAAGCTCGAACGGCTGCTGGCCGACCCCGGCATCGTGCGGAATCGGCTCAAGCTCGAGTCTGCGGTGAAGAATGCCCGGGCCTTTCTCAATGTCCAGAAAGAGGCCGGCAGTTTTGACGCCTATATCTGGCGGTTTGTCGGTGGCCGCACCCGCCACAACAGCTGGCGTTCGCTTAAGCGGGTGCCGGCCTGCACCGTCGAGTCGGAGGCGATGAGCAAAGACCTCAAGCGGCGTGGTTTCAGCTTTGTCGGGTCAACGATCTGCTACGCCTTCATGCAGGCGACCGGCATGGTGAACGATCATCTGACACACTGCTTTCGCTACAAACAGCTTGCCGGGAGCAGCGTGGTGGCTCGATACGGGTAGGGCTGCCCGGAGGCGGCCCGCCGGACGGGCCACCTCCAGACCGCTGGTCTCAGTTCCAGGCGCCCGAGTCGCTGGATGTATAGCCGAGCGCCCGGTACACCGCGTCCACCAGACTCTGCCCGCGCTCGTTGAGCCCGGCCCCCGCCCCCATCCGGTTCATCGTATAGCCGAACGACATGCCGGCTTTTGGATCGGCAAAGCCAAACGAGCCACCGGCGCCGACATGACCAAAGGCTTCTTCTGAGGTCAAAACGCTGTCCTGCACCCCGACCGGCTCGCCACGGTTGTCCATGGTTTTCATGAAGCCCAGGGCGAACCGGCTCGGCATCACCAGCACCGCATCCCGGCCGGTTGACGAGGACACCCGGCCCATCCGCGCCAGCGTCTCGGCGTTGACCAGTTCGACCGCGCCCTTGCTGCCGCCCAGGGCCAGGGGTTCGTACATGCCGGCCAGTCCACGCGCGTTGGTGATGCCGCCGGCGCCGCCAATCTCTGCCGCATGCGCGGCCCGCGTGTCAACCTCGTCCATATAGCCTCCGGCGTTGAGCAGGACCAGGGATTGGAGTGAGCCGGGTTTGGCGACTTCCTGGAAGAATCGGCTGTCCGAGGCCGGCTCGGCCGCAATCATCGGCGCCACCCGCGGCTCTTTCTCCTCGGGCAGGCCGATCCAGAAGTCCAGGCCGAGCGGGGCTGCGATCTCGTCCCGGAAGAAGCTGCCCAGCGATTTGCCGGACACCCGCCGCACGACCTCGCCGACCAGCCAGCCAAAGGTCAGGGCATGGTAGCCGTTACGGGTGCCGGGTTCCCAGAACGGTTCCTGTTTGGCCAGCGTGCTGACCATCAGATCCCAGTCGGCATAGGCGCCCTGGGGCAGCGGGTCGCGCACTGCGGGCAGACCGGCCTGGTGATTCAGCAGCATTTTGACCGGAATGTTGTCTTTGCCGGACTGGGCAAACTCCGGCCAGTACGTGGCGACCGGGGCGTCAAGGTCGAGCTGGCCGCGTGAGGCCAGGATATGGGCACAGATCGCGGTCGCGCCTTTGGTCGAGGAAAAGACAATGCTGACCGTGTCCTCATTCCAGGCCGCGCCGGTCTCGGTGTTGGCCTGACCGCCCCACAGATCGACGACGGTTTGGCCGTCCAGGGTGACGCACACCGAGGCGCCAACCTCGCCCCGGTCCTGAAAATTGCGCGCAAATTCCTCACGGACGGCTTGAAACTTCGGCTCGCAGCTTCCATGTACTTCCATTGTGGTTTCCTCCTTGTGGTGTCAGTCATTTCCTCGGGGACGCTTGTGTGTCAGACGGTCTGCTGCGCCTGCTGCTTTTCGGGCTGCTCTTCCTGGTCCTCGCGGGTGTACTGCCGAACGAGTTTGTCCACCAAATCCTGTCCGGCGTTGACCGGGGCGTAGCGGGCCGGATGCGCCCGGTCGACCAGCGTCTCAAACGGGGCAATCACGGTGTCGTAGTTGGCGGTCAGGAAAAACGCGATGGCTTGGCGTCGCTGACGGCGGGCTGCCGGATCGTCCGGCACCAGGACGCGGTGCTGGGTCGAAACCCAGCGATCGTTGGTCCACTGCTCCATCATGTCGCCGATATTGACCTGAATGCCGTCCGCCACATACGGCACGTCTTCCCACTCGCCGGCCCGCGTCTTGACCTGGAGCCCCGGGCCGTCGGCGGTCACCAGGGTGAGCGTGCCGTAGTCGCTGTGCGGGCCGATGCGGAACTGCTTGGGGCGGGGCGACTGGGACAGGGCGGGGTAATCCAGCACCCGCAGGAAGTTCATGCTCTTGTCGATTTTATTGGCGAAATAGTCCTGAGGCAGCTCCAGGGCCAGAGCGAAGATTTCCATCAAACAGAGGGCCAGGGCTTCGCCCGCAGCCGAGTACTCGGTCAATACCGACCGGAACCGGGCGGGACGAACAGGCCAGATGTTCGGCTGGAACATGTGGCGGCCGGTCTCGCAGCCGTAGTACGGGTCGCGTTCATCGACATCCATGCGACCCATAGTGAAATTTGCTTTCAGGTCCGGGGCCGACTCGTCGTGATGGGCGTAGGCGACCCGCTCCGCGCCCACCGGGTTATAGCCCATGAAGCTGTGGGGAACCTGGCAGTAGCGGAGTTTTTCGTCTTCCGGCAGGTCGAAAAACTCTCGGGCGACGTGCAGGGTGCGGGCCTGGAGGTCGGGTGCGAGGCCGTGGCCGGTAATGACGAAAAACCCGATGGTTTCGAGCGCCTGCCTGACCTGGTCGATAACGGCCTGCCGGTCCTCGGCAGCCTCGGGGGCTCCGGGCCTCGCCCCGACCCGGAATGGGCTGATGTCAATGACTGGAACCGTGTCGGACGAGCGCATCACAAGGTCTCCTGTGGGGCGAGCGCTTAGCGCCACTCGTAGATCCGGCCGCTGATTTCCATGCTTGAGAAATTGCCTTCGCCCTCAAAGCCGGCCATGGTCGTGTTGAGCCAGGCGTAGGCTTCCGAGCGGGTTCTGAATTTGACCGTCGTGCCGAAGCGGACCCGTCCGTCTCCGAGCGGCGTGCTCATCCCGCCCGACTCGACCAGGATCGTCTCGCCCTGCTGGGTCGTCCAGATGCCGTAGTATTTGGTCGTGCTCGTCCCGTCCGGGTGGACCTGGACATAGTTGCTGCCGATTGCCGAGGTATGCAGCCGGCCGGTCGAGCTGCCCGTCTGGGTGACCTCGTATTTGGCCCCGAACTCGGTGCCCTCAAAGGGCAGGACTTTGACCGAGGTGATGGTACCGGCGTATTCACACAGTAGTTCTCCGAGCGGCATAGGTCCCTGGCCTCCCTGCCGTAGGCCATACCACACTCCCGTCAGCGCGGCAAAGCACTATCCTTCTGGCAATGGACACTGTAGCCTGTTGTCTGCGAGGCACGTACAAAATCCACGTGACACGGTGACCCATGAGTAATCCAAGCGACACGATTGTGTTCCGACCTATGGCGGCCACCGACATCGGTGCGGTGCCTATCGGCCATCAGGGTGAACCCCAAGAAGTACGCCAACGCATTGCCGATATCGGCTCCAGCGCCATACTGGCGTTTGACGGGGCGCAACACGTCGGCCAACTCCAGTTCCGTCGCTATGTGCCCGGCACCCGCTCGCCCCAGGGCCTGTGGCATCCCCTGTACTGGGCCGACTTTGGGGCGCGCGACTTGGACCTGCCGGAGCAAACCCTGGCCGTGTTTTGTTACCACGTGGGCCAGCTTGACGACACCGACGACAGAGACCCCCGTTACCAGGGCCGCGGCATTGGTCTGCGGCTGCTTGACGGCCTGCTCGACTGGGCGACCCGGGCCGGGTTTGCAGCCCTGGTGGCCAAGGCGGTTCCGGCTCCCCGTCCGATTATGGCGTTCATGGGTGGCCAAACGGCCAAAGCCTACCAGGAGCGCGGTTTTCAACAGGCTGACAGCTGGGTTGATGCCGAGCTGAAAACGCTGGTTGTCGACAAACGGCTCGTCCCGTCTGATATGAGTCCTGACGAGGCGGCCCGGGTGAGCTGCATGGTGCGACGCCTGGGCTAGGACACGCCGACCTCCACAGAAGGAAGCCGGCCGCTTGCGTGCCACCGGAGAAGATGGCACTTACTAGGCTCAACATCACACACGGAGGAATACTCGTATGAGAGAAGCCGTCATCGTATCTACCGCCCGGACCCCAATCGGCAAAGCCTACCGTGGCGCGTTCAACGATACCGCCGCGCCGACCATGGCCGCCCCGGTGCTCAAGGAAGCCCTCAAACGGGCCAAGGTCGAGCCGACTGAAATCGACGACGTGATCATGGGTGCGGCCCTCCAGGAAGGCACCCAGGGCTTTAACGTCGCGCGCCAGTGCGCCATGGCGGCCGGTCTGCCGGTCAGCGTGTCGGGCCAGACCATCGACCGCCAGTGTTCTTCGGGGCTGATGAGCGTCTCGATGGCGGCCAAGCAGATTATTGCCGACGGCATGCAGACCGTGCTGGCGGGTGGCATCGAGTCGATCAGCCTGGTGCAGAACGAGCACCAGAACGTCTACCGCAATTCCGACGCCAACGCCCTGGCCCATGCGCCCGAGCTGTACATGGCCATGATTGATACGGCCGAGGTCGTCTCCAAGCGCTACAACATCTCGCGTGAAGCCCAGGACGAGTACGCCCTCCAGAGCCAGCTGCGGACGGCTGAGGCGCAGCAGGCCGGGCGTTTTGACGACGAGATCATCCCCGTCAGCGTGACCAAGCTGTTTACCGATAAGGAGACCCGGGAGAAGACGCGCCAAGACATCACCCTCGACCGGGACGAGTGCAACCGGCCGTCCACCACCGCCTCGGGCTTGGCCGCACTACCGCCGGTCATGGGCGAGGGCGGTTTTATCACGGCCGGCAATGCCAGCCAGCTGTCAGACGGTGTCTCGGTGTGTGTGCTGATGGAACGCGGGCACGCCCAGGAGCGTGGTCTTGAGCCGCTGGGCATCTATCGGGGCATGGCCGTCGCCGGGTGTGAGCCCGACGAGATGGGCATCGGGCCGGTCTTTGCCGTGCCCAAGCTGCTCGAACGCAACGGCCTCAGCATGGACGACATCGATCTGTGGGAACTCAACGAAGCCTTTGCCTGCCAGGTGATCTACTGCCGTGATCAGCTCGGGATTCCCAACGACAAGCTGAACGTAAACGGCGGGGCCATCTCGATCGGCCACCCGTACGGCATGAGCGGCTCGCGCATGGTCGGCCACGCCCTGATCGAGGGCCGACGCCGCGGCTCGCGCTACGTTGTCATCACCATGTGTGTAGGTGGCGGCATGGGCGCGGCTGGCCTGTTTGAGGTGGCGTGAGCCGCCCGCGCCTCACACCTCGGCCGGTTCAGGCCCGACGCGGACCAGGCGTTTGCCGATGTTGTGGCCAGCCAGCAGTCCGATCAATCCCTGGGGGGCGCACTCCAGACCGTCCAGAATATCCTCACGGGCGACCAGTTGGCCGGCTTCGAGCCAGCCGGCCAGCTGCGCTTCGGCTGCCTCGCGCTGAGGGAAGAAGTCCATCACGATAAAGCCTTCCATCCGCAGCCGCTTGGTGATGATCAGTCCCGGCACCCCACGCGGGCCGGGTGCGGGATTGTTCGTGTCGTACTGCGAGACCGCCCCGCAGCACACCACCCGGCCGCCCTGGTTCATCCGAAACAGGCTGGCCTCCAGAATCTCACCTCCGGTGTTGTCGAAGAAGACATCCACACCCGTGGGGCAGTGTTGTTTGACGGCTCTGGAGACTTTCTCGGTCTTGTAGTTGATGGCGGCGTGGAAACCGAGTTCATCGGTCAGCCAGGCGCATTTTTCGTCCGAACCGGCAATCCCGACCACCCGGCAGCCAGCAATCCGGGCAATCTGACCGGCAACGCTGCCGGTCGCTCCGGCCGCAGCCGAGACCAGGACGGTTTCGCCCGGCCGCGGCCGACCGACTTCCAGCAGACCGAAGTAGGCCGTCAGACCGGTCAGCCCCAGAACCGACATGTGGTGGGGCAGGGCGGTACGTCGCCGAACCGGGGTCAGGGCGTCGGCCGGCTGGCAGGCAAACTCCTGCCAGCCGTTTTCGCACTCGACAATCTGGCCGGCCTCAAAGCGCGGGTCTGTGGACTCGACGACCTCGGCCAGGGTAAAGCCCGACATGACCTCGCCGGGCAGAACCGGCGCACGGTAGGTCGCGCCCTGCATCCAGGCGCGGTTGGCCGGGTCGAGCGACAGCAGCACGGTTCGGGTCAACACCTGTCCCGGTTCGGGCTGCGGCCGGGCCGTCTGGCGCAGCTCGAAGTGGCGTTCCTGAAGCGGTCCCTGGGGTAACTCTCTGACCACAATCTGGCGGTTGGACATGCTCGGTTTCTCCTTTGCTGGTTGGTGCCGGGCAGCCTAGCACCGCCCGGTCAGCGACGCCATGCTCTTGACACAGCCGAGGCGTGTCTGCTCCTGTGGGAGAGAACGTTTCTCAAAGGGAGAGCAGCTATGCGATTCATCGACGGTGACGGCCATTTCATCGAACCATTGGACGTATTCGAGCGCTATACCGACCCGGCCTTCCGCGAGCGGACCATGTGTATGCGGCAGGACGCTGAGGGGACGAAACGGCTCCTCGTCGATGGTAAACCGATGCAGGCGATTGATGTGGACGAGCTGCTGGCTGCGGTCGTCGGCTACGGCCAGAAAGAGGTCGGCAAGGACTTGTCTACCTTTGACCGCTACCTGGGTTACTCCGACGCCTGGCAGGATATGGGCAAGCGCGTCACCTACCTGGACGAAGAGGGATTCGACTACCAGGTCATTTATCCAACCCTGGGCCTGTTCTGGGAGGGCCAGGTCGAGGACCCGTATCTGGCCGACGCCCTGTGCCGGGCCTACAACACCTGGGCCTTTGAAATATGCGCCGGCCGGCTCGACCGTCTCATCCCGGCCGCCCATATTTCGCTGCGCGATCCCCAACTGGCCGTCCGTGAAATGGAACGGGCGGCCAAGCTCGGCTGCCGGACGATCTTTATCGCCGCCGCCCCGGTCAACGGCAAAAGCTTCGGGCATGCGGATTTCGACCCGGTCTGGGCCGCCGCCCAGAGCCTGGACCTGAGCATCGGCCTGCATCTGGTCATCCACCCCAAGTACACCGGCAGTGAGTATTACGAGGGCGTCGATCCGGGCTTCATGTACGTGACCATGAATATCATCCAGGACCCGCGCCAGGCGCTCACCACGCTGGTCTACGACGGAGTGTTTGAGCGCTTTCCCAGGCTGCGGGTGGCCACGATCGAGGCCATGGTCGGCTGGGTTGGCGAGTGGCTGGAGCGGCTCGACTACCGCTTCCAGTATATGGGCCACACCTCACAGATGAAGCGACCGGCCAGCGAGTACCTGGCCCGCAATATCTGGATCAACGGCGACCCCGAAGAGAAGATGTTTCCGCTGATGGTCCAGTTCCTGGGCGACGACCGCTTTTTTACCGGCTCGGACTACCCGCATGCCGAGGGCTTTGTCCAGCCGATCCAGAAGATCCGTAGCGTGTTGTCGTCCCTACCGACCGCGTCGGTGGACAAGATCCTGGGCGACAACGGCCGGAAGTTCTACGGCATTCGCTCCTGACAGGACCCTCACCCCGGCCCTCTCCCAAGGGGAGAGGGAGTGAGCCCGCGTCCTATTCTTTTGCCTGCGGCCAGATCGCGGAAACCGAGGTAGCCAGCCACCTGACCAGAGCTGCGTTGACCTCACGCGGCTTCTCCTGGGCCATCCAGTGCCCGGTCCGCAGTGTCACCTCGGTCAGATTCCGACAGTAGTGGCGCATCGGTTCGGCCAGCCGGGAGTGGGTGCACTCACACACGTAATCGTAGCGGGCATTCAAGAATAAGACTGGCAGGTCGAGGTAACCGTCGTTGCGGGCCGTCAGCGCATAGGCGGCGTTGGCCGCGTGGTTCATATACCACGAGCTGGGACCGGAAAAGCCGTTGCGCTCCAGGGCCGAGACATAGCTGCTGAGTTCCTCGGCGCTGACGATATCGTCGTCCCGGGGCAGGTCGGGAATCGCGCTCGTGCCGATCATGCCGCGCTCGCGCCGGGCCGTCGCCGTGACCGCCGGTTTTCCCTCGCCGTCCGGGTTGCCCTTGCGAAACAGCAGCTTCACAAACGCCGGAACGTTGGCGTCCATGGGGGCGATGGCCTCGTCAAAACTCTCCTCGTAATAGCGCATATAGTCCCACTGGGCGGCCGGGAACTCAGCCTCGGGGTACAGCTCACGGTCGGCCAGGCTCAGGGTGTGGTCCAGGCCCCGTTCGAGCGTGTAGTAGGGCACGCACAGATTTGCAACCGCGTGGCAGCGGTCGGGGTGGTGGCTGGCCAGGTTCCACACCACCGGACTGCCCCAGTCGTGTCCGACCCAGACCGCTTTGTCGGCGCCCAGGGCGTCGAGCAGACCGATCATGTCACCGACGATCTTGTCCTGGGCGTAGTCGTGGTGGTGGGGATACACGGACGAGCGTCCATAGCCGCGCATATCCGGGGCAAGGGTGCGAAAGCCCAGGGCGGCCAGGGCGGGCAGTTGATGGCGCCAGCTGATGGACAGCTCCGGCCAGCCGTGGACAAAGATGACCAGCGGACCGTCTTCGGGACCGGCGGCCAGATAAAAGCTCGTATGGCCGTCCGTTTTGACCGTATGCTCGGTGATTGGCATGTCATGTCTCCTTGTTTAAAAGCTCAGAACAGCGCGCCGCCCGGCAATTCCTGGCCCAGCAACAGCCGCCCGTAGGATTCCAGCTTGCCGTCGAGATCAAAGACAAAGTGACACGCCAGGGTGTTCAGGTCGCGCTGCGTGCGCTGGAGCGGACTGTCCTGAAAATGGGCGTGCGCGCCGCTGGCCTCGACAATGTCCTGGACGACTTTTTTACACTGCTGGACGGACATGGCCAGTTGGGTAGCCCAGCGGGCCCGGTCTTCGAGTGTGGCTGCGTTGCGCCTGGCGCACACGTCGTCAACCAGGTGCCGCAGCAGCAGTTCGGTTTGACACACCTCGGTTTCGGCGCGGGCCAGCCGCATGCGTGAGGCCGACCGGTCAAGCTGTTTGCTGGCGTCGAGCAGCACCCGCTCGGTCAGCCGGTCTCGAAACAGCCGCAGCGCCGCTTTTGCCTGGCCCAGGGCCGGCATGGTGGCGGCCAGGGTCAGGACCGGCATCATCGGCGTCCGGTACAGCGGGCCGGCGTGGATGCGTGAGCCAGGCCCGTGGCCGCTCATCATCTCCCGGATCGACACCGCCCGCTCCTCGGGGATGAAAACGTCGTCAATGACCACGTCGTTGCTGCCGGTGGCGATCATGCCGTCAACGTACCAGGTGTCTTCGACGCGGACCTCGGAAATCGGCAGGGCGAACCAGCGTGGCTCGGGCCTGCCGTCGGGCCTGATCTCGGTCGCGCCCGGTATTACCCAGTCCCCGTGCATCACGCCCGTTCCCCACTGCCAGCGGCCGTTAATCCGAAAGCCGCCCTTTTCGGGACGGACGGTGGCGGTCGGCGAGATCATGGCCGGGGCCAGCACATAGCTGCACGAGGCAAACAGCTCTTTTTGAAACGGCTCGGGAAACTGGCTGAAGATCCAGTTGTGCTCGATATAAAAGTTGGACACCCAGGCGGTTGAAGCGTCGCCCTCGCCCAGGGCCACCCCGACCTCGAAAAAGGTATCCATATCGAGTTCCAGTCCGCCGTAGCATTTGGGCACCATCAGCTTGTAGACTTCGGCCTCTTCCAGAGCCTTGATGACGCTATCGACCGGCTTGCGTAGCCGTTCGGCCTCGGCGGCGTGTTCGGCCAGCAGCGGTATCAGGGATTTCGCGCGTTTGACCAGCTCGGGGCCGGTTGTGGAGGGCGACTGGGTATTCTGAGGCTCGCGTGCTGACATGGCGGTGTCCTTTCCCCCGGCTGGGTTCAGCCTGTATACCATCCGGCTCAGGCGTGCGCCTAGCCCTGCGGAGTTTTCTTGGGAGAGGGTTTGACGTATAGTAGGCGGCTATCTCGATGAGTGAGCGGAACGTAAGGAGGAAGAGCATGACAAACACGGCACCAAACGGCTCGGTGACGACGACAAACGGCGGGGCGAACGGCGCGAAGTGGCACGACAAGTATCCGCATCTCGACCGGGAACCGCTTGCCGCCGCAGTCTTCACCTCGCCCGAGCAGTTTGAGCTGGAGCGGGAACATATCTTCAAGAAGGTCTGGCTCAACGTCGGTCGGGTCGAACAGCTTACCAAGCCGGGCGACTATTTTGTGAAAGATATCGCCGTGTGTCAGACCTCGATCCTGGTCGCGCGAGATCAGAAGGGCGACATCCGCGCCTTCCACAATATGTGCTCCCACCGGGGCAACAAAATTGCCTGGGATGCCCGGGGCTCATGCCAGCTGTTCACCTGCAAGTTCCACGGCTGGTCGTACGCCCTGGACGGCGCGCTCAAATTCGTGCCCGACGAACAGAACTTCTTCGGGTTGCAAAAAGACGAGCTGGGCCTGACGCCGGTTGCCTGCGAGGTGTGGCAGGGCTTTATTTTCATCAATGTCGATCCCCAGCCGCAGGAAACCCTGACCGAATACCTGGGCGAACTGGGCAGCAGCCTGGACGGTTATCCGTTTACCGAGATTTCGGCCACCAGCGCCTCGTGGACCACCGAGGTGCGGGCCAACTGGAAGCTGGTCAAGGACGCCTTTCAGGAAATCTACCACGTCGGGTTTCTACACCGCCGGTCCATCCCCGACTCCTTCACCAGCCCGGCCAACCCCTACGCCCATGCCCTGGACTTTCGGCTCCATCCCCGCCACGGCAGCGCCTCGGCCTTTGGCAATACGGACGTTGAGCCGACGCCGGTGGCGTCCCTGGCCTTCAGGCACGGCACCTTTCTGATCCGCAAGGATTTTGACATGAACGCCCTGCCGGCCGGGGTGAATCCGCTGCGTCACAAAGACTGGACGCTGGATCTGAACGTCATCTTTCCGTGCTTTTTTGTTGACGTGTCCGAGGGCTCGTACTTCACTCATAACTTCTGGCCCATCGCAGTGGACCGGACAATCTGGCACTCGACCCAGTATTTCCCCAGAGCCCGGACCGTGGGCCAGCGTTTCATGCAGGAGTACGGTCACGTCCTCTTCCGCGATATCATCCTGGAGGACGGCCGGACTCTGGAGGAAACCCAGCGCATGCTGGACTCGGGCGCCAAAAAGGAATTCCACCTCCAGGATGAGGAAATCCTGGTTCGTCACAGTCACCGGGTGGTCGAACAGATGATCGCCGGCCAGCCTGTCTCAGCCGGCACCAGAAAAGAGGCCGCCCATGCCTGAGTCCGGTCTGCCCGAGGCGTTCCGCGACCTGGAGCCGTGGCTGGGCTGGAGCCTGGCGACCGAGAAAGAGCGCAGCGACAAGCGTCAGGCCAGCAGCCAGGACGAGTTGCAGGCGTTCTATGACGCGCTGCTGGCCCGGATGGATGCCGTCTTCGCCTACCTGGCGCAGTTTCCGCCGGATGAGCTGCCCGCCGAGGCCGGGCGTCTGTTCCTGCTGGCCCTGTCTCTGGCCGAGGTCGCGCCGGCTATCGAACAGTTCGGCCAGCCCCAGGTGGTGGACGGCTACGACATCGGCCGGGTGACCCCAGCCCGGCGCGGCATCAGCTGAGGCACGCCGCCCCTCTTTTATTGGGGCGGCGCTGAAGATAGTAGAGAAAAGATGTCCCGGCCGTCCCAAGGGCTGGGAGAAGCTGCAATGAGGAGGACAGCGTATGCATTTCATGTGGTTCACTGAGCGGGCCTATCATTACGATCCCGAGGAGGATCTGGCCAGGTATAACGAACTGGAAACTGACATCGTCCGCAGGCGGAGCTTTTTTGGCGCGCCCAACCGCCTGTTCGACCGTAAGCATGGCGCCCGGCTCCTGAACCAGTACCTGGACGAGAAGATTTATACCGACCAGGAGCTGCTGAATTTCGACGGCGTGATGCTGAACGAGCACCACGGCACGCCGTTCTGCCTGGGGGCGGTCATGGACGTTGAGGCTTCCATTCTGGCCAAGGCCACCAAGCGGGTCAAAATCGCCCTGCTCGGCAACCCCGTGCCGACCGTGTCCAACGCCCTGCGTCTGGCCGAAGAGCTGGCCATGATCGACCTCGTGTCAGAGGGCCGCATGGTGACCGGCTGGGTGCGCGGCGCCGGCTCCGAGCAGCTGGCCAACAACGCCAACCCGGCCCTCAACCGCGAGTACTTCGAGGAAGGCATCGACTTCATTCTCAAAGCCTGGACGACACCCGGTCCGTTCCGCTATGAGGGCAAGCACTTCCACTTCCGGCATGTGAACCCCTGGGTGCTGCCGTATCAGCAGCCCCATCCGCAGATGTGGATTCCCGGTCTGATCAGCCCTGACACGGTTTTCTGGTGCGCCAAGCGGCGCTACCCGTATGTGGCGCTGGCCACCCGCCTGGAGCCGACCCTGGAGCTGTGGGACTTTTACGCCAAGGCGGCGGCTCGCGAGGGCTACCAGGCCGGACCCGAGAACTTCGGCTATCTGCAGCCGGTGATGGTGGCTGACACCCAGGAGAAGGCCGAGGAAATGGGCAAACGCATTCTGTACGGCGGGGCGTTTGCCCACTTTGCCCGTCCGGAATGGATGTTCCCGCCGGGCTATAACTCAAAGGCGGCGACCCGGCGTCTGGCCCAGAGCAATTTCGGTGTCAACGCGTCCGCCAAGCCGCTGTACGGCGAGGGCTTTGAGAAGACCGACGAAGAGGTCGAAGGGGTCAAGGACATCATCTACAGCGGCTATCCCGATGTGCTGAAAGACATGGTCATGATCGCCGGCACGCCGGACAACGTGATTCCCAAGCTCAAGAAGATCCAGGACATCCTGCGGCCCGGCATCTTCTCCTTCTGGCTCGACGGTCCGGTTCCGGCCAGGGACCGCAAGCGCTGCCTGGAGTTGATCAACCGCGATGTCATCCCGGCCATGCGCGAGCACGGCAAATCGCTCGGTCTGGTCAGCCCGTATGAGCGAGCCCCCGGCTCGGTCGCGCTGAACGGCGGCGAGCCGGCCCCGGTCAGCGACCCACAGGCCCTGGCCGAATTGATGGCAGCCTAGGTATTCCCCGACAGCTCAGTCAGAAGAGTCTCTGTGGAGCCGAAGTCGGCTTCCAGAGGCTCTCGTCTTGTGAAGAAAGTCTCCTAAGAAGAGTTCCACTATGGTCAAGCTATCAGACAGAATAACTGTTGATCCCGAACAGTGTGGCGGCCGCCCTTGTATCCGCGGCATGCGTATTCGGGTCACTGATGTATTGGATCTTTTGGCAAACGGTTTGACGCCAGAGCAGGTTCTCGAAGATCTTCCTGACTTGAAGCTTGAGGATGTACTGGCCTGTCTTCGTTTTGCAAGCCGTCGTCTCGATCATCCTGTGGTAGCAGCGTGATTCTGTGGATCGATGCCCAACTTTCTCCAGCGCTAGCTCGCTGGATTCAAGAGACGTTCCAGATTGAAGCTTACTCCATTCGTGACTTAGGACTCCGGGAGGCCAAGGATCTGGCTATCTTTAATGCGGCCCGAGAGGACGGAGTTGTTGTGATGAGTAAAGACGAAGATTTTCGTCTGCTTGTTGAGCGCCTGGGACCTCCACCCCAAGTGTTGTGGGTCACCTGTGGCAACACTTCAAATGCGAGACTGCGTGAAATCCTGATGAAGAGTTTCCCTGTGGCGATAGCTCTGCTGCACAAGGGTGAACCGCTCGTAGAAATAAGCGACGCGGCCCTCCCTGAATGAACCGTTTAGTGCAGCTCGGCATCACTTCTAGCCTGTAACCGCAAGAGAAAGAATGATCTATAAAAAGCTGCGCCGGTCGGATGAGCGGAGCGTCATCCGCCAGGCGCTTGAACCGTTCATCCCCCAGTCGGCCTGGGAGTACTACTTCTTTGACGATATGGAGATGGCCATCACCGAAACAGGCGAGTATCCACCTCCGCCCGAGTGGGGCCAAAACGTCGTGCCCGGCTACTTTCTGGATGAGCAGGGCGTGTTGGTCGACTTCAAGGGCGGCGGGTTCCCGTTTCCCGACATCGCCCCGGATGACCCGCGGATTGCGGTCAAGGTCATCTGGAACATGCTGTGGCGGCCCGGGCAGGATGATTATGTGATGCCGATGGTCGCCTGGTCACGCAGCGAGCACGGGAAGCTTGATCGGGAATTCGAGTATACCGGGGTCAGCGCCGAGTATGCGCGGGGTGCGAACTGCCTGGTGCCGGGCTATGAAGAGGTGCGTAGAAAGATGTTGATGGAGTTCCGTTCCCCCAGGGATATGACGGGGGCCAAGAACCTGTCCATCACCTACGTCGATCACTACAAAGAAGACAGCGGCTGGATGTATCTGCCGTCGCAACGTAAACCGCGCCGCACCCTGGCCTCGGAGCGCACCAGCGAGGTGATGGGCATGGATTTCACCATGGAAGACGCGATGGGCTTTGGCGGCAAAGTCTATGAACAGAATTGGACCTACCTGGGACGGAAGAAGGTGTTGGCAACGATCAATGTGGCCACCAACCCGGCGGCCGGCGGCCCTCACCTGTGGGTGCCGAACCAGGCGCGCTGGGAGCTACGCGATACCCATGTGCTGCTGATCGATCCCAAGAGCGACACCCATCCATACAGCCACAAGATTGTCTTCATCGACACGGAAACCTACTGGACGCTGTGGATGTTTGCTTTTGACCGCCGGGACGACCAGCTGTTGCGGCTGAGCCAGCACTTTCTGAAGTACTCGGAGAGTTATGCCAATGAGCCCGCCATGCAGGCGCCCTATCTCAAGCAGGACTTCTCCAACAATGTTGGTCATTACGTCTTCATTCATGTCGGCGAGACGGACATCAACGCCAAGAAGCCGCACGCGACCTACTCGCACTGTTATGTGATGAAACGCCTCTTCTCGCCGGGTCGAGCCAAACAGTTCTACTCGCTGCGCAATATGGTCAGCGGCCGGCGCTGAGGTGGCCTCCAGCCTTCTGCCCGGCTCGCCCGTCCTTGTCCGTCTCTCCTCCTGCCCGTCGGTCGAGTCCCATTTCTGTGTCGTGTCATCGCGTCTATGGCACGCAGATTTGTGAGACGGGTAAATCGCCCCCATCTGCCCCTCTCAGCCCTCTGTCCAGCCCGTTTCCGCCCCTGGCCCGGCCCGTCTTCTTGCTGTGTCAGAAAACCCTCCGATACTGTTGGCGAACCTATTTTAATGTCCTGCAACCGCCTTCCGGCATAGGATTTTGAGGTTCATCCCAGTCGAAAGAAGCGAGATTCATAGCGGATTTTGCTCTCTTTTGAGTTCGCCAACAGTATCCCCTCCTTTCCTGGGACCCGGCACAAGCAGCCCCGCACCCGGACGGCCGAAGGACCGGGCCGGCAGGCCGCTCGCCGCGCGGCATCAAGGCGGGGCCGCTGCGCCCAGGGCCGGGGCCTCCAGGCGGAGCGCGGCGCCCGACTCGTCTCCGGGCGCCGCGGCGCGGGACTGCTCCCTCGGGGGGTAGTCATGAGCAATAAATCCACATATCTTTACTGGTTTTTGAGAGAAAATACTCATATTTTTACCGGTATCTCCTTGATAAGGTGGAAGGAAGACCAAAGATGCTTTCCACTCTCCACTCGGAGGGCTGGCGATGAGGCGGCGGTTGTGCGCTACCCTCGTCGCCCTGAGTCTCAACCTGGCCGTCCCCGCCTTGGCCCAGGATGGCACTGACCCGCCGTGTCCCAACCCGACGCCGACCGCAGTGGCGGTCACGACCGTGCCCATCGTCGTCCCGTCCACGACGGCGGAGTACTTCGTCCTCTATGTGAAACACACGGTGGACGGCACGGAGAGAGAACTGCCGGTGGCGGTGAAGGTGGGGGAGGCGGGCACGACGACGCTCTCCGAGAACATCGCGGCCCTGCCCGTCGCGCGCTACCGGGTGGAGAAGTACCTTGTCGCCGACCCAGCGGACGTGGACGGCGACTGCATTGACGACCTCACCGAGCTGGCCGACCCGAAGGGCAACCCGGTGAACCCGGCCAAGGCCCTCGCTCTCAGCGACGGCGCCATAATCATTCCCGACCATGCCACCTTCGAAGCGCTCGCCTCGGGGTTTGCCCTCAAGTTCGTTGTGGTTGACCTGGGTACCGACAGGCCGGGTGTGTACTTCATGAACACCAACAAGTACCCGGCGCATGAAGACTTCCTGAAGGCCGTAGGTCTTGTTCCGGGCGAGGGATACTACGCTCATATCACCTATCGCCCGTCCCTCCGTGCCTCCGATGGCAGCGCGGGAGTCTACCTTCTATTTTTCAATGCGTACAGTGCGAGAGGGCGACTGGGTCTACGAACCGGCGTGACTTTTCCCTTCAGTATGGCGGCGCACGCCTATACGCTGCTCGCCGCCAGTGTGCCGCTGCTCGATGACAACCTGGGCTTGTTTATTCCAAATTCTGCACTTCCGGCCATCTAGTCCGACTTGCCGTCGGACTGGGCCACCCGCCTCTTCCTGGTGTTCGAGAAAGACATCGACGTCGATGTCTCCTTCCAGGCCCTGAATCCCGGCGTCGGGCTGGGCCGGCTGCGCGCCCTGGACGCCGACGAGCGGCCCCACCCGCGCGACATCGTGCTCTACGAGGCGCTGCCCAACGAGTTGCCGCGCGTGGCCGGCCTCATCTCCACCGTGCCTCAGACCCCGCTCTCCCACGTCAACCTGCGGGCCGTCCAGAACCGCATTCCCAACGCCTTCATCCGCAACGCCGCCACCACCGCCCCCATCCCCGCTCTGCTCGACTCCTACGTCCGCTACGAGGTGACCGACAGCGGCTGGACGCTACGCGCCGCCACCAAAGCCGAAGTGGACACGCACTATGAGGCCGCCCGGCCCGCCCGGCCTCAGACCCCCCAGCGCGACCTGTCGGTCACCACGATCACCCCGCTCAGCCAAGTCGGCTTTGCCGACTGGACCGCCTTCGGCGTCAAGGCCGCCAACGTGGCCGTGCTGGGCACGCTGGGCTTTCCCGCCGGCACCGTGCCTACCGGCTTTGCCATCCCGTTCTCTTTCTACGACCGGTTCATGAACGAGACCGCCCTGGGGCAAGAGACCGTCCTGGGGAAACGGAGCGGCCCCGCTGCGGAAAAGATTACGCTGGCGGCCGACACAAAACTGATCGAGGCCGTCCAGGCCATGCTGGCCCACACGAAATTCCAGACGGACTTCGCCATCCAAGAAGAGATGCTTGACGATCTGCGCGACGCCATCAAAGACGCCCCGGCGCCGCAGTGGATCAAGGACGCCCTGACCAAGATGCACGCCACGTACCCGGACGGCCAGTCGTTGCGCTACCGCTCCAGTACCAACAACGAAGACCTGCCGGGCTTCAACGGCGCGGGCCTGTACGCCTCCTACACCCAGAAGCCGGCCGAGACCGTGGAGGACGGCATCGACAAATCCCTCAAGCAGGTGTTTGCCAGTCTGTGGACCTTCCGGGCCTTCACCGAGCGGGAGTTTCATCGTATTGACCACCGCCAGACGGCGATGGGGGTGCTGGTGCATCCGAACTACACCGACGAGGTGGTCAACGGCGTGGCGGTCAGCTTCAACCCCACCTTCAGTGGTTCTTCCGGGGGCTATTACGTCAACAGTCAGGTCGGCGAGGACCTCGTGACCAATCCCGAGGCCCACTCGGTGCCCGAGGAACTTCTGTTGTTCCCGACCGAGGGGTCTCGGTATTATCGCGTACTGGCGACCTCCAACCTGGTGGAGCCGGGGCAACTGCTCATGAGCCCCGCCCACCTCAGTCAGTTGCAACTCCACCTCACCGCGCTCCACAACCACTTCAAGGGCTTGTACACGCCGGCCGCCGGTGAACCGTTCGCCATGGAGATCGAGTTCAAGATCACCAGTGCCAATCACCTGGCGATCAAGCAGGCCCGGCCCTGGGTGTTCGTCACCGCTGTCGCTGAGCCGCCGCCCCCTCCACCGCCGCCCCTTCCGCCGCCCCGCCCACCCACCACCGGCGGCCCCACCGGCGGCGGTCCCACCGGTGGTGGTCCCACCGGTGGCGGTAGGGGCGGGGGCGGGGAGACCCCCGACCGGCACGGCGACACCCTGGACGACGCCACCGGCCTGACTCCCCGTGGCTACACCACCGGCGTCCTGCAGCGCCGGCTTGACGCCCGGCTCCAGAGCCGCACCGATGTGGACACCTTCCGCCTCGATCTGCCCGCTGCCGGCGTGCTGACCGCCTCGACCTCCGGGGGACTCGACACCACCGGGCGGCTGTACCAGGCTCCGGAAGAGGGCGACCCGACCCTCGTGATTGACGACACCGACAGCGGCACGGGGCGCAACTTCGCGCTGGGCGTGGCCGTTGCGCCCGGCACTTACTACCTGGCCGTGTCGGCTGGGGCCAGCTTCGGGGACTACCGCCTGCTGGTCGCCTACACCCCGGCCTTTGTCGATACGCCCGCCGCAGACTCCCCGCAGAGCGGGCTGGGCGTCCTGTCCGGCTGGGTGTGCGCCGCCGACACCGTCGAGATTGAACTGGTCCCGGCCAGCGGCGCGCCCGTGACGCTGGTCCCGGCCACCGGCACGGCCCGGGCCGACACGGCACCGGCGTGTGGTCCCGAGACGACCGACACCGGCTTTGGGCTGCTGTTCAACTGGAACCTGCTCGGTGACGGCGTCCATACCGTGCGGGTGGTCATCAGCGCCGTGGTGTTTGCCGAGCGCGCCATCACCGTCACCACGCTCGGCGCCCACGCCGAGCAGGAGTATCGCCGGGGGCTGGCGGCCACCTCGGAGATCGCCGACTTTCCCGCCGTGGGTCAGACGACCACCCTGCGCTGGGCGGAAGCCTTGCAGAATTTCGTCATTGCCAGCGACGACGGCGGCGACGGCGGGGGCGAACAACTGACGCCCGAACAGGCGCGGTTGGAGAACCCCGCGCCGGGGTCGTTCCAGAGCGGCCTGGGCGTCATTTCCGGCTGGGTGTGCGAGGCCGACACGGTCGAGATCGTGTTCGAGCCGGGCGGCACCGACGACACGCTGCCCTTCGAGGCCGGCTCCGGCACCGACCGGGCCGACACGGCCGACCACTGCGGCGATACGGCCAATGGCTTCGGCCTGCTGTTCAACTGGAACCTGCTGGGCGACGGGCAGCATACCGTGCGAGCCTCTGCGGATGGGGAGGCGTTTGCCCACAGCACCGTGACGGTGACGCCGCTGGCCGGGGAGTTCGCCCGGGGGCTGCGCCGGACGCACGAGATCGCCGACTTCCCGACGGTCGGCCAGACCACCACGGTAGAATGGCAGGAGGGGCCGCAGAATTTTGTCATCACCGGGGTGGAATGACGGCGCTCCGCCGGCCGCCCAGAGGCCACCGGCCGCCGCTGGCGCCGCCGCAAAGTGGACACATTGCCCGTTATCAGCCGGAGCGGGCCGCTCTCGCCCGGTCCGGCACGCATCCCGTCTCCGGTGTGTCAGTAAACGACCCTTTCCTGACACAGCGCCGCCCAACCGCGCGCTCCGGTCCTGTGAGGCCCAGGGCACCCTCACCGATACACGTCCCGCCGATTGCCAATCCGCACCACGAGAATACGTACCGCCGCGTCCTCAATCCGAGCGATGATCCGATAAGCGCCGACCCGGTACTTCCAGAACTCGCCCAGCCGCGAGCCCCGCAGGGCCTCGCCGATACTGCGCGGGTCGTCCAGGGCCGCCACACGGCTCTGGAGGAAGGTCAAGATGCGCCGGACCGTCGGGCGGTCGAGCTTCTTCAAGTCCCGCACCGCGGCCCGGTCAAGCTCTACCTGCCACGCCATAGTCCTCCAGCACGGCGGCCAGCGGGACGGTCTGCGACTTCCCGGCCCGGAGGTCGCGCAGCCGTTGCTCGGCGAGATACAGGTCTTCGAGGTCGGCTAAGTGCTCCCGGATGGCTTCGAGCATGTAGAAGGTCTTGGTCCGGCCGGTGCGCTGGGCCAACTGGTGCAGCCGCGCCGCGATGTCATCGGGCAAACGAAGGGAGACAGCCCTCATGGTAGATACTCCTGGATGATACGTGCGCTACGAGTATTGCACTGAGAGGTCAGGCAGGCAAGCTGCTCCCGGCAGCGCGCTCCCGCCACAGCCGTGGCCAGTCGGTTCTGGTCTTATCCTTCCGAAGGGTCACTTCCCTCAGTGACATGCTGGTAATAGTTTTGTCTTTCATTGCGCCGCGCTCTCCGGCCAAAGTGTCAACTTCAGGGCTCAGCAGTCCCGCTAAGGGCTCGATTCTGAGCGTCTGAATGCGGTGACCCCATCCATGCCAGGACGGCTGCCATGGCCATGGTCAGCCGGTCGTAGAGCCATCCGCTGAAGTGCGCGCGGTGGCGCGCAAACGCTTCGTCAAGCGCCGACTTCGGATAGAGCCGCCCCTGGGCGACGACGGCTTCCAGAGTTGAGAGCGCGGCCAGGTCCTGGGTGGGATCTTCGCGGAAGAGGAGGAAATCTGCCGGGGCGCCGGCCTGGAGTGTCCCCAGTTTGGGCACGCCCAGGAATTCCCCGGCCCAGCGCGTCGCCGCCAGCCAGGCTTCCTCAGGCGTGAGACCAGCCTCTACCAACAGGCGGAGTTCTTCGTGAAGGCTTGCGCCCGGGACAACAAACGACAGGGGCGTGTCGCTTCCTGCGTGAATGCGAACCCCGGCTTCGTGCAGGCGTCGGACCGTTTCTTTCATCTGCGGCAGCGCCTCGCCGAGGCTTGCATAGGCGGGCAGAAAAGCGTCAAGCGGTCGCCAAAAGACCGCGCGGTACCAGCGCGGCAACAACTGCGCCACAGGGTCATCGAGCAGCCGCGCGTAGTCGAGCGACCGCGCTGCCTGAGCCCACACGACAAGGGTGGGTGTATGAACCAGTTTCTGCTCCACTGATGTCTGCACAATGAAGTCAATCCGCGTTGTATCAAGGTCCCGCCAGGACGCTGCCCAGGCCCCAAGCCGCGTCGCCGCGCTTGCGTCCGGGTCGTCTTCGTGCAGCGGGACTCCAGTCAGATGCTGAACGTCGTCCAGGCCGGCTGTCTCAAAGGGGACGGCAAAAGGAATATGCCCGGCAACCGGCAGGTCATGCCGCTGCGCCGCGTGACGGATCGCCGTGAGGACAGGCGGGGAGAGGGACCAGTACACTTTCACACAATCGACGCCCGCTGCTGCGACTTCATCAACCGCTTTTCGGGCGGCGGCCGGGCTACCGACAGGCCAATGCAAGGGCAAGAAGGGAGGGTCGCCGTCGAGAATGGGGCCGCAGGCAAAGAAGCGCGGCCCAGGATACACGCCATCCAGGACCTTTTGTCGCTGTGCGACAGGCGTTGTATCGAAACGTCCGGTGTCGCGCACTGCGGTCACCCCATGCAGGAGAAAAAGCAGCCCGAAGAGTTCCCACTCGCCGGCCACATTGTGCACATGCATGTCGATGAGGCCGGGCAGCGCGTGGGCGCCGGCAAAGGGGGTGATCGCCTCGGATTCCCTGCCGGCAGGAGCATCAGCCGCAATCGACGCAATCCGCCCGTCCTGGACCGTGAGAGTCTGTCCGGCTCGCCGGTCAAGCCCCGGGTTCAGCACGGTCACATCGGCAAACACCAGCCGCTCCTGGCGCGGAACCGCAATCGGCGGAGGCTGGAGTATGAACCATCCCCCTGCCGCGAGCAGCCCGAGGAGAACCCCTGCGACCGCCACAACCGTGAGGATACGCCGTATCATTCGTTGTCCGGTCTGCCGTCTTTCCTGATTCTCCGCCAGAAATCGACCTGGACGCCTGACGCAAGCCCAGATGAGCAGGGCGGATGAGCGGAGCGTAATCCGACACGTACGGTCGCGTCGGCTTACGCCTCGGGCTCAGCCGACATACAAGACCGACTCATGCTCAGTGCAGGCTCGGCATGACTTCCTTGGCAAACAGCTCCATTGACTGCTGGCTCTTGGCCGGGTCGAGGCCGGGCAGGTGCATGCCCATGACAATATGGGTCGTGCGGATGGCGGCGGTCATGCGTTCGAGCTCGCCGCCGACTTCTTCGGGCGTGCCGACGATGGGCGCGCCAATGAGCTGATCAGTGACGTTGCGCAGCTCTGAGGCGGGCGGCAGCTGGGCGAATTTTTCGGCGCCGGCAAAATCCTTGGCCTCGGCCAGCCAGCGGCCGTACCAGCTCAACATGTAGTGCAGGTGGTCCTGGATGTTGTCCCAGGCCTGATCGCGGCTCTCGGCGACATGCACCCAGCGGAGCTGGGCGGCGTGAAAATCCTTGGGATCATGGCCGTGGGCGCGGAGCGCCGCATCGTAGGTTTCCTGCGCGGTCGGATCGGAGGTGCCCAGAAAGTGGCAGCCCATGCGGCCGGCCCGCTCTACGGCTTTTTTCTGCCCGGCTCCAATCCAGATCGGCGGGTGCGGTGTTTGGGCCGGTTTGGGCACCAGGCTGATGTTCTTCAGGTCGTAGTGGCGGCCCTGGTAGGAGAACGGGTCCTGGGTCCACATGCCCCGAATGACCTCGATGCCTTCTTCCAGCCGCGAGGCGCGCTCTTTGCGGGGAATGCCGTAGCCCTCGAACTCGGACGGGGCATAGCCCTGGCCAAAGCCCATATCGAAGCGGCCGTTGGAGATGACATCGACGGTAGCCGCGTCTTCGCCGACCCGCACCGCGTTGTGCAGGGGCAGCAGCAGCAGAAAGGTGCCGATCCGCACCCGGCTGGTCATGGTCGCAATCGCGCCGGCGATCGGCAGCAGGGACGGCGAGTAGCCGTCCTCGGCAAAGTGGTGCTCGGTCAGCCACACCGTGTCGTAGCCGAGGTCTTCGGCAATCTGGGTCTGTTTGAGCTGTTCGGCATAAAACTCGGGAAAGGGCTTGCGCCACTGGGGGGGATTGCGAAAGGGAAACAGCAGGCCAACGTCCATGGTATGCTCCTTTATTTCATGCGCCAGTTGGGTTTGCGCTTTTCACGGTGGGGGGAAGCGCGACAATGTGGTCTGTTTTGTCGTACAGGACGCAGGACATGGGTGTGCTCCCGCAGGTCTCAGCCACCGAAATAGCTCTTGGGGTTCTCGACCGTCATGGTCTGAATCGTGCCTTCACTGACCCCGGCCCGGCTCAGGGTCGGAATGATGTTTTTCAGAATGTGGCTGTAGTTGTTGTTGGGGCAGGCCGCCACAAAATCGTCCCAGGTCTTGCTGGGTCGGCCCATCAGGCAGTGCACGGCGTCGTGGGACAGCATGACCCGGTCATAGCCGACCGCCAGCAGGCCGATCAGCGAGGCCAGGCGCATCTTGTCCGGCGCGATCACGTCGATGCCGAAGCGGTCAAAGCCCAGCCACGCCCCGCGCTCCAGGATGTCGAAGTAGTAGCGCATGTCGCCGACCCCGCAGGCGTGGCCGATCAGCACCCGGTTGAAGTCCACCCCTTCCTCCTCAAAGACGTCCAGCGTCTCGCGGCCGAACGGACCGAGTTCGTCGTTGTGGCACAGAATCGGCACCCCGGTCGCGGCGTGGGCCCGGGCCGCAGCGCGCAAACAGGTTTCCTCGTGTTTGCCCAGGGTCGTGGCGGTCTCGGTCATGCCCGGAATGCCGCCGGTGGCGGTCTTGATAAGACCGGCCTTGATGCCCGTCTTATTCATGCCCTCGGTGATCTCGCGGACATAGACTTCGGCAATATCGTCGGCCGCCAGGCTGCGGAAGTGGGGCGGGATGCCCAGCGCCTCGTTGTACAGCCCGGTCGCCATGATGACGTTCAGACCGGCCTTGTCGGCGCATTCCGCCGCAAACTCGGGGTCGCGGCCCAGCTCCATGGGGCACGGATCGACAAACGAGGTGACGCCCAGGGATTTGATCTCTTGCAGTTTTTCGACCGCCCCGGCGATCTCTTTTTTGCGATCAAAACGCCAGTTGTCCCACTCGTAGCCGGGAAAACCCACGGTCAGATGCTCGTGGATCAGGGTGAAGCCCAGATCGTCCGTCGTCTTGTCGCCCAGAACTGTCTGCACCTTTGCCATATTCTCTGCTCCTTTCGTCGAATCGCTCCCTGTCAAAGCATACCCCGGTGTGTATCGCAAGGCGCGGGCCCCGTCCTTGCCGAGGGGCGAGGGGACGGCCATAATGCGGGCCACACATTCCACGAACGCAGGAGTATAGCGTATGCCAGACACGACCGAGCGCCAGCAGCGTTTCCTCGAGATTGCCGCCGCCCACGCCGAAGATTTCAAAACCCGCGTTGCCGAGCATGACCGGGACAGCAGTTTCCCGCATGAGAATGTCGCGGCGATGCAGGCCTCCGGCTACACGGCAATGTTGGTGCCCGAGGAACTCGGTGGGGGAGGGGGGCTGCCGCACGACTTCACCCTGACCCAGGAACGCCTGTCCCAGGGCGACCTGCCGATGGCCATTGCGGTGAATATGCACCACATTGTCGTCGGCCTGCTGGCCGATCTGTGGCGGCTGAACCAGCGCGGTCAGGGACCCCAGCTTGAGGCTATTGAACCGCTGCTCCGGGCGACGGTCAGCGATACACTCATCTTCTGCGGGCCGGTCAGCGATCCCCGGATGAACAGTTCGGTCGGCTTTGCCGGCATCAACGACACGACCCGGCGGGCAACCAAGGTGGACGGCGGCTACCGGATCACCGGCCGGAGCGGGTTTGGCACAATGTCGGCGGGGGCGGATTATGCCCTGACCACGGCCCGCTATGACGACCCGGATACGGGTCCCCAGTGCCTGTTGTGTGTCATGCCCACTTCGGACGCGGGCGTTCAGGTCCAGACCAACTGGGATACCCTGAGCATCCGCTCGTCACAGAGCAATGACGTGGTCTGGGACAATGTGTTCGTGTCTGATGACGCGGCCGTCCTCCGTCCGGCCCAGACCTGGGACGCGCTGGCCAATATCACGGCTTCGTGGTGGGTCGCCTCAGGCCCGGCGTGCTACCTGGGCCTGGCCCAGGCTGCCCGCGATTACGCCATGGACTGGGTGGCGGGACGCCGTCAGGAGCCGTTCGATCAGCCCATGACGCACTATCCAAGCAATCAGCTGTTGGCGGCCGAAATGGAGATCGGGCTGCGTGCGGCGCGGGCCATGCTGTACGACGCGCTGGCCGCCCACGACACGCTGGAGCGTCGCGTCGGGGATGATCTGATCAACCTGATCGCCTGCTACCAGTTTGTGATGGAGAGCAGCTTTCAGATCGTGGATAAAGCCATGCGCATGGTCGGCGGGGCGGCGCTGTTCAAAAAGAACCCGTTGGAGCAGATGTACCGCGACGCCCGAGCCGCCATCATCCACCAGCCGTTCGCCGGTATGGAGGGCAAGGCCCTGCTCGGGCGGCGCGCTTTTGGGCTGCCGGTCTACACCCAGCCACGTTTTGTGTGACAAGAAACCCATCCACAAGGAGAACACCATGGCAGACACGACAGCGGTGGTCAGCGCCGCACGAGAGAAGGCCCGCAAGGTTGCCCCCAAGCTTATCGAGTTGAGCGAAAAAGTCGTCTACGGCGATGTGTGGGAGCGCAGCGGTTTGTCCAAACGTGACCGGAGTCTGATTACCGTCGCGTCGCTGATGTCGATGTACCGGCCCGAGCAGCTGCGCCTCCACCTGCAACGTGCCCTGGATAACGGCGTCACCCAGGAAGAAATCGGAGAACTCATCACCCACCTGGCGTTCTACTCCGGCTGGCCGACGGCCATGACCGCAGCCACAATCGCCAACGACGTGTTTGCGGCCAGAGACTGAGCCCGGCATTGCCCGGCTGGGGGGAGGCTGTCATGCAGGTCGGTTTTATCGGGCTGGGGACAATGGGGGCGAGGATGGCCGCCCGCCTCCAACGGGCCGGCTATCAACTGATCGTTCACGACCTCCGCCGTCAGGCTGCCGAGCCGCACCTGGCTGCGGGCGCGACGTGGGCCGAGTCCGTTCGGCAGGTCGCCGAGGGGTCGGAGTTGGTTTTCACGTCGCTGCCCACCCCGGCCGATATCGAGCAGGTTGCTCTGGGTGAGCAGGGTCTCCTCAATGCCCTGCGGCCCCACAGCGCCTATTTCGATCTCTCGACCAATGCTCCCGAGGTCGTGCGACGTCTCCACGCGGTGTTTGCCGAGCGTGAGGTGCACCTGCTGGACGCCCCGGTGAGCGGTGGGTCGCGCGGGGCTGAGACGGGCCGGCTGGCCATCTGGGTCGGTGGAGACAGGGCTATTTTCGAACGCTACAAACCGCTGCTCGACGTGATCGGCGATCAGGCCCGCTATGTTGGCCCGGTCGGTTCGGCCACGGTCGCCAAGCTCGTCCACAACTGCGCCGGCTATATGCTGAACCGCGTCCTGTCCGAGGTCTTCACTATGGGGGTGAAGGCCGGTGTCGAGCCGCTGACCCTGTGGCAGGCGGTGCGTCAGGGGGCGCTGGGCCGGACGCGGACCTTTGACGGCCTGGCCCGCCATTTTCTGCCCAACGACTACGACCCGCCCGACTTTGCCCTGAGGCTGGCCCATAAGGATGTCAGCCTGGCCACCCAGCTGGGCCGCGAGCTACAGGTACCGATGCCCATGGCCAACCTGGCCTGGGACGAGTTGACCGAGGCGCTGGGCCGGGGCTGGGGGGAGCGAGACTCGCGGGCGGCCATGCTGCTGCAGCAGGAGCGGGCCGGCGTGCGTATTGCCGTTCCGCCCGAGCAGCTGCGCCAGGTGCTCGAACGGGACGACAAGGATGAGGACTGAGGCGTATCAGCGGCCGCGTCCCATGGTGTAAAACTCGTCGTTGGGTCGCATGGCGGTCAGGTGGGCCATCCGGTTCGACAGAGCAAAAAAGGCGGCAATGGCGCCAACGTCCCAGATGTCTTCGTCGCTCAGGCCGTGCTGGCGGAGCCGGCTGCGGTCGGTGTCTTCGATGTCCTGGGGGCGCAGGGCAACTTTGACGGCAAAGTCCAACACCGCCCGCTGGCGCGGCGTGATATCGGCCTGGCGATAGTGCACCGCGATCTGGTCGGCGATCAGCGGGTTCTTGGTATGGATACGCAGAATCGCCCCGTGGGCGATCACACAGTACTGACAGTCGTTGGCGGCGCTGGTGGCCACCACAATCATCTCCCGTTCGGCTTTTGACAGGCCGCCGTCTTTGAGCATCAGGGCGTCGTGATAATCAAAAAACGCCCGGAACTCGGCCGGCCGGTGGGCCAGGGCCAAAAACACGTTGGGGATGAAGCCGGCCCTGGCCTGGACCGCGCCGATCCGGTCCTGGATGTCCTGGGGCAAATCTTCCAGCCGGGCGACGGGGTAACGACTGATGGGATGGTCTGCCATGGGGGAGCGCCTTTCGTGCGGGTCTCAGTCGGTGTCGGTCACAAAGGTCACCACTTCGATACGGTTGCCGTCGGGGTCGCGAACAAACGCCGCATAATAGCTGGCGTGGTACTCGGGCCGAAACCCCGGTTCGCCGTCGGACTCGGCTCCGGCTTGCAGAGCGGCCGCATGGCAGCGGTCAACCGACTCTCTGCTTGTCGCGCGCAGCGCGATATGCACCCCGCTGTCCTCGCCCACCGGCTCCATTTGTGCGCGACGGTTGAGCCAGAACTCGGGGTATTTCTTGCCAAAACCGGTCGTGTCGGGGCGTTCGACCAGCTTGTCAAAGCCGATGCTGGCCAGCACGGTGTGGTAAAAGCGGGTGCTGTGGGCCAGGTCACGCACGCTGATTGAGATATGGTCAATCATGGTTTCCTCCGCCTGTTGACTTCTCCACCCGGCCAGTCTATGCCTGCGGGCAGGCTTCGTATAGTACAAAAACGAGGTCAAAAAGCCTAGGTGAGCCGAGCACCGGTCCGAACGGTCCGGCAGCTGAAGGAGGAAGAGCATGAGCGGCTATACCATTATTGATGTTGATACCCATGTCACGGAAACGCCCGATCTGTGGACCAGCCGGGTGCCCGAGCGGATGAAGGATGCCGTGCCCCGCGTTGACACCGACGCCAAAGGCCGGCTGTGGTGGTTCATTGGTGACCGGCGTGTTGCCAATCCGGGTCTGACCGCAACGGCCGGGGTGGGCGACATGATGAATTGGCCCAAAAGCTATGAAGAGATGCACCCCGGCGCCTACGACGCCAAGGAACGGCTCAAATACATGGACGAAATGGGCATCTGGGCGATGGTCATGTACCCCAATGTCGGCGGGTTTGGCAGCCAGGAGTTTCTGCGGCTTGACGATGAAGAGCTGAAGCTGACCTGTGTCAGAGCCTATAACGACTGGCAGACCGAGTGGGCTTCGGCCGATTCGCGGCGCCTGTTGCCGATTACCTCAACCCCGTTCTGGGACGTGGCTGAGGCGGTCAAAGAAGTCCGGCGCTGCGCCGCCATGGGCCACAAGGGCATTCTGTTTACCGGCGAGCCGCAATCCCTGGGGCAGCCCCTGCTGGGCGACGAGAGCTGGAACCCGCTGTGGGAGGTTGCCGTCGAGTTGGATCTGCCGATCAGTTTTCATATCGGCTCGGGCAATATGGACGGCGGGCTGCGGCGTGACAAGGTTGCCAAGTACGGAAAAATGACCGCCTTTGCCGAGTTGTCGGTCGATATTTTCATGCGTAACGGCATACAGCTGAGCGACCTGATCGTGTCCGGGGTGCTGTCGCGCTACCCGGACATCAAGTTCGTCTCGGTCGAGAGCGGGATCGGCTGGATTCCGTTTGCCCTCGAAGCGCTCGATTATCAGTTCCTGGGCAACCGCGTGCCCGAAGAGCGGCCCGACCTCGACATGCTGCCCTCCGAGTATTTCGCCCGCAATATCTACGCCTGTTACTGGTTCGAGCAAATCGCGCCGCGGCGTCTGATCGACAAGGTCGGTGCCGACAAGATCATGTTCGAGACCGACTTCCCGCACCCGACCTCGCTGTACGGCGACGAGGTGCATGACCGGATCAAGCACGGGCTGGATGACTGCGACGAGGACATCCGGCGTAAGATCCTGTGGGACAACGGACAAAAGCTCTACAAGGTTGAGGGGCCGACGGCCGAGGATGAGGCCAAGCGCGCCGCCGCCGTGGCCTAGCTCCGACCCGACCGACTGACAGCAAAAGGCCAGCGTAAGCTGGCCTTTTTTGCGTGGTGGACCGCGCTCTGACACGCGGACAGGTCTGTTGCAGCCAGAAAGGGCAGGCTCACACCGGGGCGGCCGTGGGGGCGAGCTATTGACACAGATGCCACACCAGGGTCATCGCCCCGGCCAATAAGAACTGCCCATCGACAAAAATCTCGCCCGGCGCGCCCTTGGGCAGCAGACGCTGGTGATACACCCAGCTGACCGCACAGCTGTACGGAATCACGACAAAGAGACACCCGGCCAGGGGCAGGCCCTGCCAGGGCAGGCTGCAGGCCCTGCCAGGGCAGGCTGAGCGCCAGCAGCAAGCCGCTCAGGGTTGCCACTACCCCGACCAGCACGGCTTTGGTGCGGCGTTTGCCGACCACCTTGAAGATCGTTTCCATGCCCATGATCTTGTCGCCCTGCACGTCGCGCACCCCGATCAGGGCGGCGCGTAAAAACACCAGCAGGAAGACAAAGCCCAGCACCCCGGCGGCCCGCCAGACCGAACTGCTGCCGACCGTGATCAGCGGAATCACCACGCAGGCGACCGTCCAGCCCAGGGCCGCAGCCAAGTCTTTTGAGGCCGGCAGGTCCTTGATGCTGCGGATACCCATCAGATGCCGCGCCCACGACAGGGGGATGAGCTTCATGCCGTAGATGGCGCCCAGACCGCCAAAGATGGCCAGGGCCAGAAATTGTCCCAGCCCCAGCGAGGCGGCCAGCCCCAGGGCGGCGGTCAGAGAGATGACCGCGACTCCCAACATGGCCTGCTGAAAATGTTGAAAGGCGCGTGGCGAGAAGCTGCCCCAGCCGCTGTAGTGCGAGCGTTCCTGGTAGCGGTTGACGGTATGCATGGCCAGGATGAAAAAGCCGGCCGTGGCGATCAGCGGCAGGAGGCTTTCAGCCGACAGGTGGGGGATGAGCAGCAGGCTGGCCGCCAGGCTGAGACAGGCCGCGCCCACACCGACATACACGTTGCTGGCGACCAGGACTCCCATCAGGGACTTGAGCCAGGTATTGAGCCGACTGACCGGCTCCGGGTTGAAGGACTCCAGCCGGTCGACCACCCGGTTGATCATCCACTCCGGGGTTGAGGCTCCGGCGGTGACGCCCACCGACCGATAGGACCTGAAATCGTGGTCGCAGAGTTCGGCGTCGGTCTCGATGTGCAAGACTTGGGCGCCCTCTTTGGCGGCCAGGTCGGCCAGGCGGCAGGTGTTGGCGCTGTGATGGCCGCCGACAACCACCATCAGATCGACCTGACGGGCCAGTTCAACCGTCTCGCTCTGGTGATCCCGGGTCGGCTCACACACCGTGTTGGTCGCCCGGATGACCTGCGCTTTGGGTTTGATGGCCTCGACCGTGCGGGCAAAGGTCTCATCGTTCTGGGTTGTCTGCGACACCACGCACACCCGGTCAAACTCGGGCAGCCGGGCGGCCTGCTCCTCATCGGCCACCACAAAGCAGCGGGTTGAGGCATAGCCCTTGAGACCCGTCACCTCGGCGTGATGGTCGTCGCCGACAATGACGATGTCATACGCGTCCTTGCTGTACTTGGTGATGATTTTTTGTACCTTGCGCACCAGTGGGCAGGTCGCGTCGTAGACGTCGGCACCGCTGGCCCGGAGCTGGTCAAACGCCTCCGGACGGACCCCGTGGGCTCGCACCAGGACCGTGCCGCCACGGACATCGCGCGGCCGCTCAAAGGCGTGGATGTTCTGCTCGGTGAGTTCTTCCATGACCTGGGCGTTGTGAATCAGGGGCCCGAAGGTCTGGACCGGGCCATCGGTCTTTTTGGCCAGCTCAACCGCCTGGTCCAAGGCTCGCCGGACTCCCCAACAGAAGCCGGCCGTCTCTGCCACAAGGATTTGCATTGTCTGCCCCTCGTCCGCACGTATTTGAGACTGCCCATTATAGAGCCGGATTGGTGGCCGTGAAAGCCGGCCCGAGGGGGGCGGCAGCGGGGGGATGGAAAACGGGCGGGCGAAGCCATACAAGGGAAACGCTTGAGAAAGGAGGCCCCGATGATCCACCTGCTGTACTTCATTACCCGAAAAGCGTCGCTCGGCGAGGCCGAGTTCCACCGCTACTGGCGTGACATCCACGGCCCGATTGCGGCCAAAATCCCGCAGCTGGTGCGCTATGAACAGAGCCACCGTATTCCGTTTGCGGACACCAACTCGTCCTATGACGGCGCGGCCGAGGCCTGGCTGAAGGACGAGGCCGCGTTTCAGGCCCTGCGCGAGACGCCCGAATATGTGGACGGCGCGCTGGCCGATGAGCCCAATTTCATCGACATGAACCGGGTCGAGTGGCTGGTGACCCGGGATCACGTCATTCTGGACGGCCCGCAGACCCCCGGCCTGACCAAAGGGATTTTTCAGCTCAGGCGCAAACCCGGCATGTCATTGGCCGACTTTCGCCACTACTGGGTCGAGGTCCACGGGCCGATTGTGAAGCGGCTGCCCGGCCTGCGCCGTTATGTCCAGTGCCACACCGTTGACGCCGCCTACCAGTACGCCGAACCGCGTTGGGACGGGGTGGCCCAGCTGTGGCTGGACAGTCCCGAGGCGTATCAGGCCATGCTCGACTCGGACGAGTTTCAAAACGAATCGTGGCCGGACGGGGGCAAGTTTCTCGACCTTGATTTGGCGATTAGCTTTGTCGCCCGGGAACATCAGGTCAAGTGGGAATGAGCAGCAATGCCGAAGGCTGAACGAACGGACACGCTCGGCAGTCTTCATCCTTCACCAGGCGCCGCTGTGTCCCGTTTGTACTCGGTCCGCAGCTCCGACTGGAGTCGGCCCAGCCGGTAGGTATTCCAGTCCAGGAATTTCGCGCTGCCGGCCAGCAGCGGGTGGACCCTGGCGATCTCGCGCCACATGTCCTGGACAATCAGCCGGTAGTCCGGGTGACCCTGGGGCAGGGTCCGCAGCTCGCCGATATGCACGGCTTCGCGCAGGTTCAGCTTCATCGTCCAGCGGATACGGTAGGCGAACGGCACGGCGTACTGGGCCTGGACGGGCAGCTCGCGGTGGAGCCGCCCGTACAGCTCGGCCGCGTGGTCCATGCTGCGGACAAAGTCGGCCTGGAAGCCGGCCTCTTCGATTTCCTGCGGCGTGTCGTAGCCGTGGACGGTGGTGAAGTCCTGGCGCTCCTGGGTCAGGATGCGGTGGCGGTGGAGGTCCCGGTACAGCCCCAGGTTGGCGATGATATCGAAGGTGTAGTAGGCCTGTTCCAGGGCGCGGCCGGGTTTGTCGCGGCGGTGGCGGCGGCGGCGGATGTACTCGTCGAACAGCCCGGAGCGCTGCTCCGCAGACAGGCTTTTGACCGCGTCGCGAACCTGGCTCAGGGGGTGACGCAGGTGGGGGTAGAGGATGGCGGCCAGGACCTTGTCCTCGGCGTCGGCGTCCCAATCCAGCAGTTGGACCGGGCGGCTGGATGTGACCGGCGTGGCGGCCAGGAGCCGGGCGGCGGCCGAGCGGGCGGCGGTGTAGGTGTCGGCAAAATAGGGGTTTTTCTGAGCGCGTTTGACAAAGGAGGGGATCAGTGCGTTCAGCGCGGCCTGCATGCCGTGGGCGATGCTGCGGCCCTCGTCGAGCGGCTGCGAGTAGAGCTTGTTGAGCAGATGCTCAAAAGCCTGGCCGGTGCCAAACAGGCCGACATTGGTCAGCGTGGCGGCCGGCAGATATTGGCGCAGGACATCGCAGGCCTGGGCTCGCACGGTTGAGCGATAGGCGCCCTCGGCCCAGCGGCGCAGCCTGGCGTCGGACGCGGTCTCTTTATAGGTGAGCGGGGCGCCCGTTTGCGGATGTTTCCACTCGACGCTCTCTATGGGGAGACTGCGCCGCATGAAGGCGATCATCGGCTCCATCTGCTTCGCGTAGGTCTCGAACAAGCGGCGCAGGCCGGCGAGGTAGGCGTCCCGGTGTGACGAAGCCATGATGGCCGGTTCTTTGGCGAACAGAAACTCGCCGGCCTGATCGGTCGTATCAAAGCGCACATAGCGGGTCGATTTTTCCAGCGGAGCAATCCCGATACGGGCGTCTTCGAGCAGCTTGGCCGCGACGTTTGAGACGTTCTCGCAGGCAATGTGGGCGCCGCCGAGCTGGGCGACCGAGTCGTCGCCATAGCCGATCAGTACCCGCTCATAAAACGCCCGGGCCTTGTCGAGCGCGCCGGTCTGGTCGGCCTGACCGAGCGGGAGGTCGGCCTGGCTCAGAAACTCGTCCAGGAAGATTCTGCGCAGGCTTTTGGACGACCGGCTGTAGCGCGAGAACAGGGCTCCGGCTACTTCCTGGGGAAGTTTCAGGCCGAAAATGGGCGCGTGCAGGTTGGTGAAAAAAGGGGCAAGGCGGTCGTGCTCGGTCGCGGAGAGGGTGTCGCTCATCACTCCAGCTCAAGCAGTAGCTCTCCCGCCTCAACGGCCTGGCCTTCGGCGACGAGGATGGCTGTGACCGTACCGGCCGTTGAGGCACGAACCTCGTTTTCCATTTTCATGGCTTCCATGATGAGGACGCCCTGGTCTTGTTCGACCTCGTCGCCGACGCTGACCAGGACCTCGACGATTTTTCCCGGCATCAGCGAGCGGACTTCGGTGTCACCCACCCCGCTGCTGCTGCCCTCCCCGGGACGCAGGGCGCGCCGCTCGTCAAGCAGGCTGAACTGAAAGGTTTTGCCCTCACACGAGACGGTGTACTGGTCGTCCTTTTCGGTCACGTCAATGGTGAATGACTGATCCTCAACCAACAGCGAGTACATATGGGCCGACAGCTGGCGGCCGTCAACGATCCGTTCCTTGCCGTCTATGACGATCCGATACACATGATCGGCTTCCAGTTCCTGGACCTCAATCGTATGGGTCTGGTCACCGAGGGTTGCGATGTAGGCCATGATTCGTCTTTCTGTGTGCTAGCGCAGGCCCTCGCGCCAGCCCATCGAACGCCAGGCCGACACCCGGCCGCCGGCGCTGTCGGGCTGGCTGCGCTGAACGGTCTGGTCTTTGTGATACGCGGCCAGGGCTGCGGCCGACAGCAGGACTTCCTGATGGAGGGCGTCCTCCTCAAAGGCCAGGCCGTGGTATTCCTGGGGGATGAAGCCGGTGTCCAGGTCGCCCTGGATAAAACGGGGGTGCTGGAGCGCCCAGCGATGAAACGGGATATTGGTGATAATGCCCTCGACCGTATACTCTTGCAGGGCGCGCAGCATGCGCTGGATGGCCTCCTGGCGGGTACTGCCGTGGGTACACAGCTTGGAGATCATGGGATCGTAAAAGATGGGGACTTCCCAGCCTTCGTACACCCCGCTGTCGTCGCGAATGCCGCTGCCGCCCGGCGTCCGTAAGACCTGAATCCTGCCCGGCGAGGGGAAGAAGTCACGCGCCGGGTCTTCGGCGTAGATCCGGCACTCGATGGCCCAGCCGCGCTGCTTGATCTCGTCCTGCTGCACGCTGAGGTGTTCACCGGCGGCGACCTCGATCTGGGCTTTGACCAGATCGACACCGGTCACCAGCTCGGTAACCGGATGCTCAACCTGGATACGGGTGTTCATCTCAAGAAAATAAAAATTCTGGTGCGCATCGACCAGAAACTCGACCGTTCCGGCCCCGACATAGTTGACCGCCCGGGCCGCCTCAACCGCAACCCGCCCCATCTGTTCACGCACCTCGGCGCTGATCGCGGTTGAGGGCGCTTCCTCAATCACCTTCTGGTGGCGGCGCTGCAGCGAACACTCCCGCTCGTACAGGTGGAGGGTATGGCCATAGGTGTCGGCCAGGACCTGCACCTCGACGTGGCGCGGTTTCTCCACGAACTTTTCCATATACATGCGGTCATCGCCAAACGACGACTTGGCCTCGGAACGCACCCCGCGCAGGGCGGACGCCACTTCGTCCTCAGCGCTGACCAGGCGCATGCCTTTTCCGCCACCGCCGGCCGAGGCCTTGAACATGACCGGGAAGCCGATCTCGCGCGCCGCGGCCACGACCTCATCCTCAGCGCCGAGCACGTCGGTGCCCGGAACGACCGGCACCTTGGCCTGCTGCATGATGCCCCGGGCGGTGACCTTGTCGCCCATCTGTTCAATCGCCTCGGGGGTCGGACCGATGAAGGTGACGCCGGCTTCCTGGCAGGCGCGGGCGAACGCGGCTCGCTCGGACAGAAAGCCATAGCCGGGGTGGATCGCCTCGGCCCCGCTCTTTTGGGCGACTTCGATGATCTTGTCGATGACCAGATAGCTCTCGGCGGACGGCGAGGGACCGATCGGGTAGGCATAGTCGGCGTATTGGACGTGCAGTGCGGTGCGGTCGGCTTCGGAATACACCGCGACCGTTTCCACGCCCAGCTCGCGGCAGGCTCGAATGACCCGGACGGCGATTTCGCCTCGATTGGCAATCAGAATACGCTTGAACATGGTCCAGTCCTCGCCCGGCTCTTACAGCGGCACGTTGCCGTGTTTCTTGGGCGGGTTTTTGTCCCGCTTGTTGTGCAGCATGTCCAGGGCGCGGATCAGATGCGGACGGGTGTCGGCGGGCATGATGATTTCGTCAATATAGCCCATCTCGGCCGCCTTGAACGGGTTGGCAAAGGTCCGACGGTACTCGTCGACCAGCTTTTCGCGCTCGGTATCGGGGTCGGTCGCTTTGTTGATGGCGTTGCGGTGGATGATGTTGACCGCGCCGTCCGGACCCATCACGGCGATCTCTGCGGTGGGGTAGGCGAGGTTGACATCGCCCCCGATTTCCTTGCTCGACATGACCACATAGGCGCCGCCGTAGGCCTTGCGGGTAATGATGGAGACCAGCGGGACGGTGGCTTCGCAGTAGGCGTACAGCAGTTTGGCCCCGTGGCGAATGATGCCGCCATACTCCTGTGAGGTGCCGGGCAAGAAGCCCGGTACGTCGATCAGGGTCACGATCGGAATGTTGAAGCAGTCGCAGAAACGCACGAAACGGCCGCCCTTGACCGAGGCGTCAATGTCGAGCACGCCGGCCAGGAAGGCCGGTTGGTTGGCGACAATGCCGACCGTGCGACCGCCGAGGCGGGCGAACCCGATGACGATATTGCGGGCGTAGTCTTTTTGCACCTCAAGGAAATAGTTCTCGTCGACCACGGTCGTGATGACATCTTTGATGTCGTAGGGTTTGTTCGGATTATCGGGGACGAGGCTGTTCAACTTTTCGTCGCGCCGGTTGGGGTCGTCGCTGGTCGGCCGGACCGGGCTGTCTTCCATGTTGTTGCTGGGCAGGAAGCTCAGCAGCTCGCGGATGGTATGCAGGCTTTCGCGCTCGTTGGGCGAGGCAAAGTGGGCCACCCCGCTTTTGGCGTTATGGGTCGAAGCCCCGCCGAGTTCCTGCATGCTGACTTCTTCGTGGGTGACGGTCCGAATCACCTCGGGGCCGGTAATGAACATATAGCTGGTGTCTTCGACCATGAAGATGAAATCGGTCATGGCCGGAGAGTAGACCGCGCCACCCGCGCACGGGCCCATGACGGCCGAAATCTGGGGCACGACGCCCGACGACAGCACGTTGCGGTGGAAGATGTTGGCGTAGCCGGCCAGACTGGCCACGCCTTCCTGGATGCGGGCTCCGCCCGAGTCGTTAATGCCGATCATGGGGCAGCCGGTTTTTACCGCCAGATCCATGACCTTGCAGACTTTTTCGGAAAACGCGCCCGACAGGCTGCCGCCGAACACCGTAAAATCCTGGGAGAAGACAAAGACCTGCCGGCCGTCAATATTGCCGTAGCCGGTGACCACCCCGTCGCCGGGGGTCTTCTGCTTGTCCATGTCGAAGTCGGTGCAGCGGTGGGTCTTGAACCGGTCGAGCTCGACAAAGCTGCCCGGGTCGAGGAGGAGCTCGACCCGTTCCCGAGCCGTGAGTTTGCCCAGATCGTGTTGCCGCTGAATCCGTGCCGAACCGCCGCCCTGAAGCGCTTCTTCGTTGCGGCGGGTCAATTCGTGGAGATTGTCCTGCAAGCCCATACCATAATCCTATGTTTTCCCTGCGAAGCTGGAACTCAGACCTTGTAGTATGAGGGGCACAAAAGATCAAGGAAGGTAGGGGAGAAGGGGGAAGGAGGAATGCTGGATGGAAGATGCCGTCAGCGGCTCGGGGGCGTGGGCACCCGGACAAACTCGACCCGGGCGCCGCGGCGAATGCCGTGTCGCTCGCAAAATCCGGCCTTGACCTCGAGGACGAACTGGGCGGCCTGTGGGGAGGGGATCGGTCGCTCGGAAAACGGGGTGGTGTGGGCGGCGATGTGAACAATGCTGTGGGCAGCGTTGATGAAGATGATATCGAGTGACAGAGGCGTGTTCTTCATCCAGAAAGACTGGGCGGTCTGGCTGGGAAAGACGAACAGCATGCCGTGTCGGTCGGGCAGTGTGGTGCGGTACATCAGGCCGTAGCGGCGTGTCTGCGGGGTGTCGGCGATTTCTACGCTGACCCGAACCGGATCGCCGGTGTGGGGATATACGACGACCTCGGGCGACGGCGGGGCGCAGGCGAGCAGGAAGAGCGAAATGATGAATGCTGAATACTGAAGCTGAACGGCTGAAAACCTCGTGTTTTCCGTCCAGCATTCATACGTCTGCATTCATCATTTCCTGTCAGACAACCTTGTCCTCTTTGAGTCCCGCCAGGTCGGCCTGTGTCAGGCCCAACAGCTTACCCAGGACATCGGCGTTGTGTTCGCCGAGCAGCGGGGCTGGTTTGACCTCGGTCGGCGAGTCTGACAGCTGCACCGCACAGCCGGGCATGGTGAATGTGCCGCGCGTGGGGTGTTCGATGGTGGTGATCATGCCGCGCTGTCTGAGCTGCTCGTTCTCCAGAATATCGCCGCTGTCCAGCACCGCGCCGCACGGCACGCCGGCCTCGCCCAGGGCTTTCATGACCTCGTGCTTGGTGCGTCCGGTGGTCCAGGCTGAGATGATGGCGCTGAGTTCTTCGCCGTGTTTGTTACGGCTGGATTGATCGGCGAACCGGGGATCGGTCAGCAGATCCTCACGCTCGATGGTTTTGGCTAGAATTTCCCACATGGCCGGAGTGGTGGTGATGATGAAGGCGTAGTCGTTCGGGCCGCCCGGCGCGCATGGGTACAGGTCGGTCGGGGCCAGGCTCGGCACCCGGTTGCCGGTACGGGGGGCCGGGACGCTGCCGTAGTAATGGCCCATCATGCCGATACGGCTGAGGTTGACGACCGCGTCCTGCATGGCGACCTCAAGCCGCTGGCCTTTACCGGTTTTCTCGCGTTGCAGCAGGGCGGCCAGAATGCCGACGGCGCAGTGAATACCGGTGCCCGTATCGCCGATGGTGGGACCGGGCCGCAGCGGCGGGGTGTCCGGGGTGCCGGTGATGCTCATGGCGCCGCCGGTGGCCTGGGCAATCATGTCAAAGCTCTTGAAACCCGAGTAGGGGCCGTAGGTGCCGAAGCCTTTGACCTGGGCATAGATCATGCGGGGGTTGATCTCGGACACCACATCGTAGCCAAGGCCCAGTTGCTGGAGGGCGCCGGGGCCGTAGTTTTCGACCAGCACGTCAAAATGGGGCAGGAGTTTTTTGCACAGAGCCATGCCTTTTTCGCTCTTCAGGTTGAGCGAGATGCTTTTTTTATTGGCGTTCAGCAGCAAGAAGTACGGTGAATCCAGGCCCGGCTTGTCGGTGATCAGATAGCGCCCCTGATCGCCGCCGGGGGGCGGTTCGAGCTTGACGACATCCGCCCCAAGAAAGGCCAGAATCTCGGTGCACGACGGTCCAGCCTCAAACTGTGTCAGATCAAGAACTTTGATGTGATCTAGGGCCTGCATGGCGTCCCTCCTTTGTCAGCCGTTCGGCATTGATCTCGGCGCTATAGTGGCACAGCAGGCGGGACTGATGCAAGCAAAGCCACAGCCTGCTATACCTGGGCGGTATGCCAAGAGGACAAGCCCGTGCCCGGCCCGCGGCGCGCCGCCGGCCGCCACCGCGTCACCAGCTCACCCTCGACGAGGCCCTGGCCCGCCTGGGCGTACCCGGCGTCAGCAGCAAAGCCATGTTTGGCGGCCGCTGTTACTATGTGGACGAAAAGCCGTTTTCCTTCGTGCTGGGCGAGGCCCTGGCCCTACGCGTCTCGCCCCAGCAGCTGGCCGCGGCGTGTGAGCGGGGCGACGGACAGGTCTTTCATCCCGGCGGCGGTGACTTTGTCATGCGCGAGTACCTGGAACTCAGCGCCCAGGCGCTGGCCGACGAAGAGAAGATCGACACCTACGTCCAGGCCAGCACGCGCTTCATGGGCGGGCAGGACGCCCCCCAGGAAGGGCTGAGCTGGGAGGACCTGCGCCACGGTCGGGAGGGGCTGTATAAAAAAAGAACGTGAGCACGTCTTAGGCTGCCCGGATACCCAGCATCTTCCGCGCCTCGGCCGGCGTGGCCACCTCACGCCCCATGTCGCGCGCCAGCTGGGCCAGGCGAGCGACCAGGCGGGCGTTGGTCGGCAGTTCCATCTCGCGGTAGTGGTAGTCGCCCAGGCCGATGGACACGTGCCCGCCGCGTTCCATGGCTGCGGCCGCAATGGGGAACAGGTTACCGCCGTAGGACATGACCGACCACTGCCAGGCGTCGGTCTCGGGGATAAAGTCGAGAAACGCCTCCAGTCCCTTGATCGTTCCCGGATGGCCGGCCAGGATGCCGCCCTCGGTCAGCACGATTTCGGTGTACAGCGGCTCTTCGAACAGGCCCATTTCAACAAATGCCTGGGTGTGGCGGACCGAGCTGATGTTCCACAGGGCCTGGACCGGCTTGACGCCGGCGTCACGAATCGTGGTGGCGAAATACTCCCAGGTTTGGGTCGTGTTCAGGTAGACGGTGTCGGTGGTGTTGAAGCGTTTGGCTGCGGCGTCATAGGTATCGACGTTGCTGGTGGCCATGTCGATCGGCGCGCAGTCGGGCGTGGTGGCGGGGTCTTTGGCCATCTCGACAATGTGCGAGATCCGCTCCTCGGGCGACGGCATCCACCACGCGCCCAGGGTCGGCATGGTGATCAGGTCACTGTGGTCTTTGATGCGTCGCGCCGTGTCGGCGTACAGCCCGTGGTCGGCCGAGGGCGCGCCGGTCTGGGGGTCGCGGGCGTGGTAGTGGATGAAGGCTGCCCCCTCGCGCCAGCAGGCCAGGGCCTCGTCGGCAATCTCTTGCGGGCTGTAGGGCACATGGGGGTTGTCGTCCCGCATGGTGTACTCGTTGATGCGGACCTCGATAATGACTTTGTTGGCGGCCATGTCATCCTCCTGTTGGGCGTCCAAGCTGGACCGACCAGGTGGCTGCAAAGAGAAACGTGATACCCGATGGCAGCTGAAGGACATCACGTTTCCCTTTGGGAGAGCGTATTAGACACGCGCCGCCGGGGAATTGTCAAGCAAAGCCCGGCTGTGTGGAGGACGGGGTGAGTCGAACAGGTCTTGGGACGCTTGGCGGCGTGTTGGGCGTTGCGCTGTTGTCGCTCTTTGGCGCGCCGCTCGAATGGCTGAAAAACCGGCTGATCTTTCATCCCGGCTCAAAGCTGACGATCTGGCCGGACGAGTACGGTTTTCAGTATGAGGAGGTCTGGTTCGGCGGGCCCGACGGCCGCACCCTGCACGGCTGGTATCTGCCCGGCAGCGGTCCGGCCCTGCTGGTGTGGTTTCACGGCAACGCCGGCACTATCGGGCACCGGCTTGAGCACGCCCGGCTCTTATCCGACCATCTCGGTGTCGGGCACTTCATGTTCGACTATCGGGGCTATGGCAACAGCCGGGGCAAACCCACACTGGCCCATTTTCTGACCGACAGCCGGGCGGCGGCGGCGCTGGTCAAGGACAGGGGCTGGGCGGACGGAAAGCAGCTGGTGTATGTCGGCGAGTCGCTCGGTTGTGCGGCCGTTGTCGAGGTTGGTGTTGAGCAGCCGCCCGACCGGGCGATTCTGCTGGCGCCGTTCTATTCCCTGCGGGCGATGGGCGATCTGGTGCTGCCGCCCCTGGCCTTTGTGGTCGAGCACGAGCTCAATACCGCCCGGGTGATCTCGGACTTCCACAGCCCGCTGCTCATCATTCACGGCACCGACGATCAGGTCATTCCGTATCGACAGGGCCGGGAGCTGTTTGCCGTGGCCAACTCCCCCAAACGCTTTCACACCGTGACGGACGGCGGGCACGTCGACCTGCATCTGGTCGGCGGCAGCGCGTATCTTCAAGCCATCGGCGAGTTTCTGGCTGACCCATAAACGCTCAGTCCGCTTCGGCCAGTTCTACCGGCGGGGCGTCGGGACGTGGGGTCAACACCTCTCCCTCGCTCGTCGCCACAACAGAGGTGACCGCCAGATCGCCGGTGACATTGACGGCTGTCCGGCACATGTCGAGCAGCCGGTCGATACCCAGGATGAGGGCCAGGCCGGCCATCGGAACCCCGATGGTGGTCAGCACCAGGGCCAGGGTAATCATGCCCGCTCCGGGCACGCCGGCCGCTCCGATGGACGCCATGGTGGCGGTCAGCACGATGGTCAGCTGGGCCGACAGGGACAGGTCGAGCTGAAACACCTGGGCGATAAAGACCGCCGCCACCCCCTGGTAGAGTGCGGTGCCGTCCATATTGACGGTTGAGCCCAGGGGCAGCACGAAGCTGGCGACCGGGTTGCTGACGCCAAGCTTGTGTTCGGCACATTGGAGTGAGACGGGCAGGGTGGCTGACGACGACGAGGTGGAGAAGGCGATCAGCTGAGCCTGGCGGATGGTCCGCATAAAGGTGAGCCAGGGGACCCTGGCCAGGCTGTGGACCAGCCCGCCGTACACCAGCCCGGCATGAATGGCCAGGCCGAGGACGACGGTCAAGCCGTAGGCCAGCAGCGCCTGAAGGACGCTCAGGCCGCTGAGGCCGACCACCTCGGCGACCAGGGCGGCAACTCCGAACGGGGCGAGTTCCATGACCAGCTGGATCAGGACGATCATGGCCTGTTGGACCTTGTCAAAAAAGGTGACGACCGGCGTGGCCTGACCCGGACCCAGCAGGGTCAGGGCAATGCCGAACACGAGAGCGAAGAAGATGATCTGGAGCATATTGCCCTCGGTCATTGAAGCGGCCGGATTGGTGGGAATGATGGCCAGGACGGTGTCGATGGTCGAAGGAGCTTCGGCTGCGGCGGAAGCCCGGTTGCCCGCAGCCGAGTCGAACTGGGCCAGGAGGGAGACCCGGTCGGCCTCGTTCAGGAAATCACCGGGCTGCACGATATTGGCGCAGACCAGCCCGATAGTGACGGCCACGGCGGTCGTCGTCAGGTACAGCCCCAGGGTTTTGCCGCCCAAACGGCCCAGCTTGCGCACATCGCCCAGGCTGGCAACGCCAACCAGCAGGGAGGCGAACACCAGCGGCACGATGACCATGCGGATGAGTCGCAGAAACAGCGCGCCGATGGGGCGGAGCCAGGAGATCAGCGTGTCGCCGAGTGCGCTGATCGGCTGGGGAGACAGGGCAAAGCCGCCGCTGCGCAGCGGGGTCGCCTCAATCCGCAGCCAGCCCTCGACCGGGTCGCCCATGTGCGGACTCCCCAGAGCGGTGTGAATCGTTCCGTCCCGATCACGCAGAGCAATGGCGCGGCCATACACGAAAGAGCCCCTGACCCAGACCGGAAGTTCGACCGACTGTCCATGCGCGTCGAGGCGGGTTTCGGTCTGCGTCTCCTCTGCCATGAAGCGCAGGGCCGCCCCGTTCGGCAGCCCAACGGCCGAGTCCGCAGCGTCCCGGTCGCGCTGAAAGTGGACCTGCGAGGCGTCGGAGATTTTGTATACCTGCCCGCCGTTCGGCGAATCCTGGCTGAGCAGGGGAGAGTTGGGGCCGAGGGTGAGGCCGATGACGATCCCCACAACCATGCCGATCAGGATTTTGGTATACAGCTGCATAGCGCCGCAGCATAGCCCTCGCTGATTGGCCGACGCAAGGCCACGGCTGTAACCGGGTGAGATCCTCAAGTTGTGAGGTGGAGGCCTGAATTATGAATCAGTGTTTTCGGATCGCCTCTCAGCCGATACGGCCGCTATCCCGAGTGGCAAACTGAATGCTATCGTGGCACGCAAGACCGATCTCACCGGAGGCTCAGCATGGACCTCACGATACGAGAAGACGATGTGCAGGGGCCGGAGATCATCGCCCTGCTGGAACAGCACCTGGCCCTCATGTTCTCGGTATCGCCACCGGAGAGCGTTCATGCGCTCGACCTGGAGGGCTTGAGAGGGCAGGACGTTAGCGTATGGACGGCGTGGCGGCGCGACGGGCTTCTCGGCTGCGGTGCGCTGAAGGAGCTGGAGCCGGGGCACGGCGAAATCAAGTCAATGCATACGGCCGCAGCATTTCGCGGCCAGGGGGTGGGTGCGGCGATCCTGCTCCACCTCCTCGATGAGGCACGCAGGCGCGGCTATCGCCGGGTCAGTCTGGAGACCGGCTCAATGCCGGCGTTCGCGTCTGCCCGTTCCTTGTACCGCCGTCACGGGTTCTCGACCTGCCCGCCGTTCGGCGACTACTCGGACGATCCGAACAGCGTCTTCATGACCCGGCTGCTCTAGCATTGTAGAGCGGCTGAGCACCGGAGCGCGCCACTCCTCGGCATCGAAGTCCCCGAGCGCGAGAGCGGCAATATCGCGCGTGTCTGCCACGGGTGAGGAGGACAACCGGATATAGGGACATCGACGTCCTGATAATATTCAAGCTTCATGACCTAGCCTCCTTCCTCATCATGGTCTGAATCGTGCAAGAGCAGAGCCGAGAGGACGGTGGTGGGTCCCCGTGCCTAGGTCAGCGACCTGCCTCCGTCAACGTGGAAGCTGGCCCCGGTGCTGTAGTCCGACTCGGCGACAAAAACCACGACCTGGGCCACGTCTCGTGGGCTGCCCGCCCGCTTGACCAGGGTCTTGTCAATCTCCCGCTGCCGAACGGTGTCGGGCGTATCCTCCTGGAACAAGACCGGACCGGGAATCACCGCGTTGACCATCACCTGGGGGGCGAGTTCCGTGGCCAGGCCCTGGGTGAAGGTCAGCACGCAGGCTTTTGACACCGAATAGGGAATGTAGTCGGCCCAGGGGCGTTCCCCGGCCACGTCGGCGATGTTGATGATATGTCCCCAGCCCCACTCGCGCATCCGCAGCCCGATCTTGTGGGCACACAAAAAAGTCCCGGTCAGGTTCACGTCCATGACCCGCTCCCAGTCCTCGATCGTCAGTGTCTCAACCGGGGTGCGGTAGAACAGGGCCGCGTTGTTCACCAGGATGTCAATCCGGCCGAAGTGGGCGGTGGCCGCCTCGACCATGGCTTCAACCTGGTCTTCCTTGGTGATGTCGGCCTGCACGGCGAGCGCCCGATGACCGGCGGCCCGCAGGGCGCGGACGGTCTCTTGGGCCTGGGCTTGGGAACGGTGGTAGTGGACAACGAGATGGCAGCCCCGGGCGGCCAGCGCCTGGACGATTGTCTTGCCGACCCGCTTTGCCCCGCCGGTGACAAGGGCGATTTTGCCGGAGATGTTCATTCAGGCCCGTAAGGGATCGTGCTGCGGTTGGAGGACGAGTTCGACCGGGCAGCAGCGCGGCGGTGAGCCCACGACCTGATAGACGGCTTCGGCCACGTCGTCAGGGCTGAGCATTTTGTGACGCTGAAGCCGTTTGTTGTGGGGAATCATCGCGGTATCGACATAGCCGGGATAGATCGTCGAAACCGTGATGCCTTTTTCCCGCACCTCTTCGAGCAGGGCCTGGCTGAAGCCCCGGACCCCGAACTTGGCCGCCGCGTACGCGGCTTCGCCGGCCCGGCCGGCCAGACCGGCCTGTGAGCAGATATTGATGATCGTCCCCCGTCCTTGGGCGAGCATGGCCGGCAGCACCAGCCTTGAGACCAGCATGGTTGCCCACAGGTTGGTCCGCAGGGTGGCGTCCCAGTCGGCCGGCCGGGCTTTGACGACCGGCGTGCGCGGTGGCCCGCCGCCGGCGTTATTGACCACGATATCGAGGTGTCCGAAGCGCTCCAGCGCGGTGGTGACCAGGGCTTCGGTCTGCTCATCCCGGGTGAGGTCGGTCGGCAGGGGCAGGGCTTGGACGCCCAGCTGCCGGGCCAGATGGGCCGTCTCGGTGAGCTGGCTTTCGGTCCGGGCGGCCAGCACAAGGGCGATGTCGGCCCGGGCGAGCCGCAGCGCAATCGCCCGGCCTATGCCCCGGCCCGCGCCCGTGATCAGGGCGACCTGGCCGGAAAGAGGGGGCTGCTCTCTATGCGCTGTGGCGGACATTTTGTTGCTTTTAGCACGGGGTAACGCTAGTATCCAAGCCGCGCCGCGCACGTGCGCTTGACGATACACGAGGAGGAAGTATGGCCTACGAATACGTGCTCTATGAAAAAAAGGACCACATTGCCACGATTACCCTGAACCGTCCGGAGGTCATGAACGCGGTCCATCCGCCGGCCACGGTCGAGCTGTCGGGCATATGGGATGATGCCATTGCCGATGACAATGTGTGGGTGATTCTGCTGACCGGAGCCGGAGAACGCGCGTTTTCGGCCGGCAACGATCTGAAGTACACCGCCTCCAAAGGCATGCCGACCGGGCCGCCGCCAAAAGGCGGATTCGGCGGTCTGACCGACCGGACTGACATTGATAAGCCGATGATTGCTGCGGTCAACGGCTTTGCCCTCGGCGGTGGGTTTGAGATGGCGCTGGCCTGCGACATCATTGTTGCGGCCGACCACGCTCGGCTGGGTCTGCCCGAGCCGCGGGTCGGGCTGGCCGCTGCGGCTGGCGGGATGCACCGTCTGCCGCGCCAGATCCCGCTCAAAATCGCCATGGGCTATATGCTGACCGGGAAACACATGACCGCCCAGCAGGCGCTTGAGCTGGGCATCGTGAATGAGGTGGTGCCGCTCAAAGACCTGATGGATACGGCTCACCGCTGGGTGGCCGAAATCCTGGAGTGCGCCCCCCTGTCGGTCCGGGCGACCAAACAGTGTGCGATGCAGGGCCTGGGCCAGCCGCTCGATCAGGCCCTGGCCGGCTCCTATCCGGCCCTGAAGCAGATGTTCTACTCGGAAGATGTCAAAGAAGGGCCCCGCGCCTTTGCCGAGAAGCGCAAACCGAACTGGCAGGGAAGATAGGCCCACGGCTATTACCGAGGAGAGCCGACCACTCGGGGCGCGGCCTGTGGCGGATGCACGGCGCGTTTACCGGCAATAGGTCATCGTGATGACCGCCAGCCTCAAAAGGAGATCACGATAACTCATGTCGTGCACAGCCATACGCTCCGCGTCCGCTATGCCGAGACCGATCAGGCCGGCATGGCTCACCACTCGGCGTTTTTGCCGTGGTTTGAAGAGGGCCGGGTCGGGCTGCTGCGTAGTCTGGGAACGCCCTACCAGCAGCTTGAGGCCGAAGGAGTACATTTCCCGGTACGTGAGGCGTGCTGTCGCTACCGGCTGCCGGCCCGGTTTGACGACGTGCTCACCGTAAAGACTGAGATCGAGCAGGTGAGGGGGGCGAGCATCCGCTTTGGCTACCGCATCACGCGCCGGGCCGAGCTGATCGCCGAGGGCCATACCCTGCACGCGTGTGTTGACGACGAAGGCCGGGTCAGCCGTTTGCCAAGCGCCGTCCGACGCCTGCTGGATACCTAAGCGCGGGCTGCGGCTATCTCGGCTTTGGCCGCCATCGCCATCAGGCGCGCGTCATTGGTGACGGTGGCAAACCGGAAGCCCCGCTGAAACTTTTCACGCACCGAAGCGCCGTTCGGGCAGTGAATACCGGCCTTGACGCCGTTGCGCGTGGCTGCGGCCAGTATCTTGTCAATCGCCTCAAGCACGTTTGGCGCGACCGGCTCGGGCGAGGGCGGATGGCCCAGGCTGATGGCCAGATCGCTCGGGCCGACATAAATTCCGTCCAGACCGTCCACCGACATGATGGCGTCGAGGTTGGCCATGGCCTCGGCGGTTTCAATCATCGCCAGGGTGACGACCGTGTCGTTGGCCTCGGCCGCGTAATCGGCGCCACCGTACAGAATGCCGCGGGCCGGACCAAAACTCCGATAGCCCACGGGCGCGTAGCGGCAGGCCCCGACAAAGCGCTCGCATTCCTCCCGCGTGTTGACCATCGGGCAGATGATGCCGTAGGCGCCGGCGTCCAGGCTCTTCATGATCAGGGCCGGGTCGTTCCACGCCACGCGCGCGAGTGGAGTGCAGTCGCGCGTGGACAGGGCCTGGAACATGGCTACCGCGGCCTGGAAATCGACCATGCCGTGCTGCATGTCGATGGTCAGGCTGTCGAAATCCTCGTGCGCCATCACCTCCGCGCTGTACGAATTGGCAATTGCCAGCCAACCGTTTACGACCGGGCGGTCGTCGGCCCATAGTGTGCGAACTCTGTTCTCACGCATGGCTCACCTCCTTGTTGGGCGCCGCTGATCGGACAGCACCAAAAGCCTGAGCATCATCACCGAACCCCACGCCCGGCGCAAGCGAGGCGGCCCCCGGATGCGTCCTCACCCAGGACTTTCTGGACCGGGAGGCGCCCTGTGCTGACGCAGCTGTTCAAGGTAGCGCTGGCGCAGGCGCTTCAAAAACGTCAGTGTCTGCGGCCAGCAGTAGTCCGGATAGGTATAGTCAAAGGCATGAAACGCGCCGTGGTGGTAGCGCAGGGTGACCTCGGCGTAGATGCCCTGGGACAGGTAGATGCGGTGGGCCTGGTCTTTGGTCGAGGCCAGGACGAGCTTGGTGGCGTCAAGATAGCCCGGATCGATGTTCAGGCGGCGGGCGCCCTCGGCCGTTGGCGGGCGGGAGAAGGACTGTTCGAGGCGGTTGGTGTGTCGCTTGAGATCGGCCAGCGCCGCAGGAGAGATGAGCCGCCCAAAGCTCATGAACTGGCGCAGCAGATGCGTACCCATCTCCTCCTCGTAGTAACGGGTCGTGTCCCAGCGGGAGACCTCGCTCCTGAAGTCAGCTGGGCCATAGTCGGGCTCAAGCGCTTGTTCGGCCGCGTCGAACAGAGCCGGGTCGGCAGACAGCAAACCGACCAGGAGCTTGGCTGGTTTGGGCGAAGACACGGGAAGACAAGGAGGAATGCAGGAGTCTGGATGCTGAGCGGAAAAGGTCGTTTTTTCTGCCGTTCAGCGTTCAGCCTGTGGTATTTATCGTTTCAGCAGCAGCAGTCGGTCGTAAACGGCGTGGGCAACCGCCTCCTTGCTCATCTGCGACAGTGGCTCGACCCGACCGGTACGGTCAAGCAGCGTCACGATATTGGTGTCGGAGGCAAAGCCCGCGCCTTCCTGGGTCACGTCGTTGGCCACGATCAGGTCCAGATTTTTGCTCTTGAGTTTGCGCTCGGCGTTGGGCACCAGTTCTTCGGTTTCGGTGGCAAAACCGACCAGCAGCCGCTGGCCCTTCTGCCGACCCAGACCGGCCAGGATATCCGGGTTGCGGTCGAGTTCGATGACGAACCCGCCGGCGCCCTTTTTGATTTTGTGGGGCGCGACCGTGGCCGGGCGATAGTCGGCAATGGCGGCTGCGGAGACGACCATGGTTGCCTGCGGATAGGCCGTCAGAACCGCCTGTTGCATCTCGCAGGCGGTCCGGACCGGGTAAAAATCGACCCCGCGCGGGGGAGGCAGGGCGGTGGGGCCGCTGACCAGGCTTACCTGCGCGCCCCGCCGCTGGGCCACACGGGCCATGGCGTAGCCCATTTTGCCGGTTGAACGGTTGGTAATATAGCGGACGGGATCAATCGGCTCACAGTTGGGGCCGGCGGTGACGATGATGCGCTCGTCGGTGAGGTCTTTTGTGGTCAGGACGGCGCGGGCGGCTTCGACGATATCGGCCGGTTCGGCCAGCCGGCCCTGGCCCTCATAGCCGCAGGCCAGTTCTCCGGCTCCAGGCTCGACAAGGTGATGGCCGATGCCGGCCAGCTTTTGCAGATTGGCTTGGACCAGCGGGTGGGCATACATGTGGACGTTCATGGCCGGCGCAATCACAACCGGAGCGGTGGTGGCCAGCAGAACGGTGGTGAGCAGATCGTCGGCCAAGCCGCCGGCGAGTTTGGCCAGCAGGTTGGCCGTGGCCGGGGCAAGCAGGACCAGGTCGGCCGTATCGGCCAGGCGGATGTGGCCGATTTCGGACTCCTGGGTCAGGTCAAAGGTGTCGGTTGAGACCGGATTGCCCGACAGGGTCTGGAGGGTCAGCGGGGTGATGAATTCCTGGGCGTTTTTGGTCATGATGACCCGAACGCCGGCCTCAGCTTTGACCAGCAGGCGAACGATTTCGGCCGCCTTGTAGGCTGCAATACCACCGCTGACGCCCAAGACAATCTGTTTGCCGTCCAGCATAAGCTACCGCCTTTTGTGCCGTTGTCGTATCCGCTCGATCCGTGTCTATGTGGGGGCCCGCCAGTGCGCCAGCCAGCCCAGCCCGAGCAGGACCAGCCCGGCCAGTATTACACCCATTCCGACCGACTGGTAAGAGGTGTCCAGCACGATGCCCGCGCCCAGCATGGTGGCCAGACTGCCCAGGATACGCCCAGCTTTGCCGGGAAGGGGGGAGGTGTTCATCGCTGGTCTTCATCCCGCAGGGCTGACGAGACGCTCCGCGCCCGAGACACGGCGGTCAGGTTGGTTGCCACGGCCATGAAGACCAGGCAGGCGATCAAGACGATATGGGAAGAGGAACACCACAGGTGGTTTACCGCCACACTCAGAAAAGACGACAGGCTGAGCAGCACGTAGCGCTCCCCCCGCTGCATCAGCCCTCCGCCACACTCCACCCCCAGCCCCTCTGCTCGGGCCCGGGTGTAGCTGACCATGAGCGAACCGAACAGCCCGAGCGCTACGACAAAGACCATCCAGGCCGTCCCGAAAAAAATGCCCAGCCCGACAAAGGTTACACACTCGGCATAGCGATCAGTGACCGAATCCAGAAACGCGCCGCGCCGCGAAACCCGACCGGTTCGCCGGGCCAGACTGCCGTCGAGCAGGTCGAGAATGCCGCTGACCAGCACACACCAGCCACCGGTGAAGATCGCGCCCCGCGCATAGGCCAGCCCGGCCAGCGCGCTGAAACCGAGTTGGCTGTAGGTCAGCGCCAGGGGAGACAGCCCCAGGCGCTCCAGCCCGGGTTCAAGCGCGGCCAACTCCGCCCGCATCCAGCCGACAATGATCTCTCGCCGTGACTCGGAGGCTGGGGCGGACCGGCGCAGAAATCCGTGCATACTGAGGGCGACGGCGCAGACCACATAGCTGACAATGGCCAGCCCGAGCCAAGGCTGACAGCTGACGGGAGGGGGGAGCATAGGCAGAACGTCGGGCGGAGCCTGTCGTGGCCCGCGGCCGGAGGTTTTTTCCGCAGCCGGAACACTAAGCACACCCCTACGCTCAAGTAAACAGCGGGTGGTGTTCCTTGGAGCACGGTATTTGACGGAGGTGCTATAGGCTGGTACGGCTTTCTTGTTGCGAATAGTCTGTGGACACTCCGGCGAGAGAGTTTCGGTAGGAGAGCAGGGTCATGCATGATCGATTGGGATTTTCGGTAAGAATTTTCGTTCCCTTTGGCGAGCCGGAAGGCCTGCGTGTGATCGAGAAGTCGGGCTGGACAGGACAGGGCCTTGTCTTTCCCCGTTCGCGCCTCGCGGACGTTCGCCGTCGGGAAGACCTCGGGCGCAGTGGCGTGTATGTACTCTGGGGGCCCGGCGACTCAGAACAACTGCCGAGCGTCTACGTAGGTGAGGGTGACGTAGACGCTCGGCTGGCCCAGCACGCAAAAGCCAAGGATTTCTGGACTCACGGAGTAGCCTTCACCAGTAAAGACCAGAGTCTGAACAAGGCACATATCCAGTATCTCGAAGCACGCCTGGTAGAACTTGCGGCCGAGGCCAAGCGCTGCGAGCTGGACAATACAAGTATCCCCCAGAAGCCGGCACTCTCGGATGCGGATAGAGCCGACGCGGAGTTGTACCTCACTGACATGTTGCTGTGTCTGCCGGTTGTCGGCGTGCGTTTTTTTGAAAAACCGCAGGACCCAACGGGCAAGAGTCACGAGTTCTCTCTGACCGGCAAAGGGGTCCGAGCCCGCGGGTATGAAGGGGCAAACGATTTCGTCGTTCGTGCCGGTTCACAAGCGGTCAAGGAAGAGGTGGCTTCGCTCCGTCCGTCCCTCTCTGAGTTGCGTAAGGCCCTCTTGGCCCGGAATATTCTGAAGGAGACGAGCACCGCCTACCAGTTCGACCAAGACTACGGCTTCCCCTCGCCTTCCACCGCCGCCTCCATCCTCTTGGGCAGGCCTGCTAATGGGCGTCTTGAGTGGAAGGATGCCGAGGGGCGGTCGTTGAAGGAAATCCAGGAAGCGGTGGTGGAAGCGAGGTGAGGGGCGTCATTGCGTCCACGCCGTCGCTCTCTTCCGCACCGAGGCGTCTCTCCCCAGCCGGGCCCGTGAAGCCAATGCTGTCCTCGCCCCGTGCTGCTCTCTGCTGCGTGGATGGTTCGCAGCCTGCCAGTTCTTGCCAGCCGCCGTGAAATCTCGACAATCGGACATGCGCCCTGCTGGTCGCGCTCGCCTGCGCTCTCCTTGACCTTTTCCCCCCCTTTGGCATTATGAGGGCCACCCTGGGGAGTTTTTTCTTCGGGAGCGCTGCCTGTTTTGAGTACACCTGTGTCTATAAAACCATCCCCTTCTTCCGACCCCCAGTTCGATTCCCGACTTGCTCCACACGCCTTGGTCGGGGAAGAATTAGCGCAGGTTGAACAGCGCCTGGCCACACTCCTGGATTCTCGGGAACCCCTGCTGAGCGAGATTGGGCATTACTTGATTGACGCGGGCGGAAAGCGAGCGCGGCCAGGGGTGGCCCTGCTGGTTTTTCGTGCCTGCGGAGGGAAAGACCCGCGCGACATTGTCGATATTGCCACCGCTCTGGAACTCATTCATTCGGCCTCGCTGCTCCACGATGACATCATCGACGGGGGCGGGGTGCGCCGGGGCAAGGCGTCTGCGCTGGAGCGCTTCGGCCTGTCAGATACCCTGGTGGCCGGAGACTTTTTGTTTGGACGGGCGTTTGCCCTGTGCGGACGTTTTGAGGAACGGGTCATTGCCTGGGCGACCGAGGCGTGTATCAGCCTGACTGAGGGTGAGGTCATGCAGGGCCGGTTTCGCCGTAATCCGGCGGTGACGGCTGAGGATTACCTGGAAATCATCTCGCGCAAGACCGCCTCTCTGTTTTCCCAGGGTGCCCGGCTGGGCGCCTATCTGGCCGGAGCCCCGACCGAAGTGGTCGAGCGTCTGGCCTCGTGCGGCTACTGTGTCGGGATGGCGTTTCAGATTGTGGATGACCTGCTCGATGTTGAGGGGGACGGAGAGCTGACCGGGAAGCCGGTCGGCGTCGATCTCAAAGAGGGCAACCCGTCCTTGCCCGTGGTGCTGGCCCTCGAAGCCAACGCCGAGGTCAAACGGGTTTTTCAAAACGCCCGGGCCACGCATCAGGAGGTCGCCGCCGCCCTCCAGCAGATCCGGCTGTCCGGGGTATTGGCCGAGGTCAAACTCCGGGCGCGGACCTACGCTCAGCAGGCGCTGACATCGCTGGCCGACTTGCAGGCCTCGGCCTATGTGGACAGCCTGCGGTGTTTCATTCGTCAGCTGGTTGATCGGACCGCCTAGGGGCGAGCGAGACCATGACTGCCGATGCCGCTCGTACCGAGCTTCGTTCCATCGCCGATTCCCTGCAGCACTACGTCGAGGTCCTCAAAGAGGGCGGGCTGGGCGGCCTGCCGCGCACGCTCCAAATGTCCAGTCCCCAGGCCCAGCCTCAGGCTCGGCCCCAGCCCCCGAGCCCAGCCGAAGACAGGCCCATCGCGTCGCCAGCCGATATTGATGGGCAGGCGCTCGACAGTCTTGCCGCGCTGCGGGACGCGATAGGTGACTGCCGACGCTGTAAGCTGTGTGAGCACCGGACCCAGATCGTTTTTGGCGTCGGCGACCCGCACGCCGAACTCGTCTTCATTGGCGAGGGGCCGGGCGCTGACGAGGATCTCAGAGGCGAGCCGTTTGTCGGACGGGCCGGACAGCTGCTGACCGAGATTATCACCAAGGGCATGAGGATGCGCCGTGAGGAGGTCTATATCGCCAATGTGGTCAAATGCCGGCCGCCTCACAACCGGAACCCCGAGGCGGATGAAATTGCCGCCTGCGAGCCGTTTTTGCGCAAGCAGGTCGAGCTGATTCAGCCGCGTATCATTGTCGCCCTGGGAGCGTTTGCCGCCCAGACCTTGCTCCAGACCAAAACCCCGATTTCACGACTGCGCGGAGTGTGGCACACTTACCAGGACACCAAACTCATGCCCACCCTGCATCCGGCCTATCTGCTGCGTAACCCCCGGGATAAGCGTCTGGTGTGGCAGGATATCAAGGCCGTATTGCGGGAGATGGGACGACTCTGAAAAGGCAAAAGTCGCGTGACGCGAGGCAACAGGATACGGACTTTTGGGAAGGACCGCTGAACGATGCCGAAGCACACTGCTGGATCGTTGTGTCTCGTCCTGTGCGGTGTCCTGCTGATGAGCTGGGGGAAGGCGGAGACGCGCACGGCCCGAGCCGCCGCTCAAGAGACCGCCGGGCAGGCCCAGGGCGCGCCGCTGGCCGGCCTGCGTTCGAGCCATATCAGTCTGATCGTCGTCGATGCCACCATTAATCCGGCGGTGGCGGATTTTATCCGGGAGAGCATTGAGCAGGCCGCGCGGCAGGGAGCGCTGGCGCTGATTGTGCAGCTCGATACGCCCGGCGGCCTGCTGTCGTCGACCAAGACGATTGTCAAGGATCTGCTGGACGCCCCGCTGCCGGTGATCGTATATGTGGCTCCCGGCGGGTCGGGCGCGATCTCGGCCGGGGTGTTTATCACCATGGCCGGGACAATTGCGGCCATGGCGCCCGGCACGACGATCGGGGCCGCCCACCCGGTCGCCGGGGGCGGGCAGGATATTGAGGGCGACATGCGGGAGAAGGTCGAAAACTTCACCGCCTCGTTCAGCGAGTCGATCGCCCGGCGGCGGGGCCGGAATATCGAGTGGGCCGAGCAGGCAGTGCGCGAGAGTGTGGCCATTACCGAGACCGAAGCGCTGGAAAAACAGGTCATCGACCTGGTGGCCAGCGATGTGCAGGATCTGTTGCGTCAGGTCTCGGGCCGGACGGTCGAGGTCGGCAGTACTGAGCAGACGCTGAATTTTGCCGCCGCCCAAGGGGCCGGCGGTGCCTTTTATGTCGTCCGCCAGGAAATGCGTCTCAAGCACAAGGTCCTGAACATCCTGGCCCATCCCCAGATCGCGTATCTGCTGATGATGGCCGGCATCCTGGGCCTGTATCTGGAGTTTTCCAACCCCGGCCTGCTGTTTCCGGGCCTGGTCGGGGCGCTGTGTTTGATCCTGGCCCTGACCGCATTTCAGGTCTTACCGATCAACTACACCGGCTTGGTGCTGATCTTCCTCGGTCTGGCCCTGTTGGTGACCGAGCTGTTCCTGCCCAGCTTCGGTATCCTGGGGGTAGGCGGCCTCGTCGCGTTTGTGATGGGCTCGCTGTTTCTGTTCGACTCGCCCGACGCCGAGTTGGCGCTGGACCGGGGGGTGATTTTTGGTGCGGCCCTCGGCGTCGGGCTGTTCATATTGATTGTCGGCAGCCTGTCGATGCAAGCCTACCGCCGGCGTCCGGTCACCGGAACCGAGGGGCTGATTGGCGAGCTTGGCGAGGTGCGGGAACGCCTGGCGCCGCGCGGCAAGGTGTGGCTGCACGGCGAGTACTGGAATGCGGAGAGCGACGAGGACGACATTGAGGCGGGCCAGGCGGTCCGCGTTGTCGATGTCGCCCATATGGTCCTGAAGGTGCACAGAGCCACCTGGGGCTAAAGGAGACAAGGCTATGTTTGGTTTTGGATCAATGGCGACATTCTTCCTGATCGCGCTGGTCATTCTGATCAGCGGGATCAAAATCTTATCCGAGTATGAGCGGGGGGTAATCTTTCGTCTGGGCCGTCTGGTGCCCTATCGGGGACCGGGCATCATCTACGTGATTCCTTTTATTGAACGCATGGTCCGGGTTGATATGCGAACGCTGACCCTTGATGTCCCGTCCCAAGACGTCATTACCCGCGACAACGTGTCGGTCAAGGTCAATGCGGTGCTGTATTTCCGGGTGCTCGACCCCAGCAAAGCCCTGGTCGAAATCGAGAACTATTTGTTTGCCACCTCACAGCTGGCCCAGACCACGCTGCGCAGCGTGTGCGGGCAGGCCGAGCTGGACGAACTGCTGTCCGAGCGGGATAAGGTCAATACCGATTTGCAGGAAATCGTGGATACCCAAACCGACCCGTGGGGTATCAAGGTGTCGCTGGTCGAGGTCAAGCACATTGACCTGCCCCAGGAGATGCAGCGGGCCATAGCTCGCCAGGCCGAGGCCGAGCGCGAACGCCGAGCCAAGGTCATTAACGCCGAGGGCGAATTCCAGGCTGCCCAGCGCCTGGCCGACGCGTCTGGCATTATCGAGCAGCATCCCATCGCGCTCCAGCTCCGTTATCTCCAGACCTTGTCCGAGGTGGCGACTGAGAACAATTCGACCACCCTGTTCCCGGTGCCGATTGATCTCCTCCAGCCCTTCCTGGGCAGGTCCGGTGGTGGGCAAGATCAAACCGCATAGCGTCGCTGAACGCCAGGCGCCGAATGACGGCAGCCTGCGGCTGGCCGATTTTGACTATCAGCTTCCCCCCGAGCTGATTGCCCAAGAACCCGTCCGGGAGCGTAGCAGCTCCCGGCTGCTCGTGCTCGACCGCCGCCAGGTGGGGCTCGCCCACCGTCGCTTTGCCGACCTGCCGTCTCTTCTGCCGCCCCACAGTCTGCTGGTCCTGAACGACACCCGGGTGGTGCCGGCCCGCCTGCTGGGTCGTAAAGAGACCGGCGGGCAGCTTGAGGTGCTGCTCGTGCGTCGTGAGCCGGGCCAAGCCGAGGTCTGGGACGTGGTGTGCCGGGGCGGACAGCACGTCCGAGCCGGAGCGCGGGTCGTTTTTTCGGACGAGCTGCGGGCCGAGTGGAAGACCGCGCCGCAGGCCGGGCGGGGGAGGCTGGAGTTTTTTCCCGGGGCGGATTTCCGTCAACTGCTTGAGCGCCATGGCCAGCTGCCGCTGCCCCCCTACATCAAACGCCCTGCGGGCGGACGCGCCGCAGATCGCCAGCAGTATCAGACTGTGTACGCGCGCACGCCCGGAGCGCTGGCCGCCCCAACCGCAGGACTGCATTTCACCCAGGCGCTGCTCGACCGTCTGGTCGAACACGGTATCGAAACCGCCTTTCTGACCCTGCACGTCGGCCTCGGCACCTTTCAGCCGGTTCGGGTTGAACGGGTGGAGGAGCACGCCATGGAGCAGGAGGAATTCTCAATCAGTGATGCGACCGCCCGACGCATCAATCGGGCGAAAGCCCAGGGGCGGACTGTTGTCGCGGTCGGCACGACGACCACCCGAGCCCTTGAATCGGCCTGCGACCCGGCCGGTCAGGTCCAGGCCGGCTGGCGGCAGACCGAGCTGTTTATCTATCCGGGTTTTCGCTTCCGGGTGATTGACGGCTTGATTACCAACTTTCACCTGCCTCGCTCGACCCTGCTGATGCTGGTGTCTGCCTTTGCCGGCAGGGAGCGGGTTCTGCGCGCTTACGCCGAGGCTGTGGCCCGGGGCTACCGGTTTTACAGCTATGGGGACGGTATGCTGATTGTGTAGGGGGAGCCCCCTGCCTGTCCTCTGGACCGTCGGCGCGAGGTGGCGGGCAGCCACATGCCCCGACAAGGAACCATCGGCGTTCCCAGCCGGGTGAGTTGCACGCCTGCCCAAAAACGCATACAACGGCCCGGCAAGACTAGCGCGACATGTTTCGTTTCAGTGTGACCCACACCGATTCCCACACCCAGGCACGCCTGGGCTGTATGATGACGGCTCACGGTCGGGTGCAAACCCCCGCCTTTATGCCGGTGGCGACCCAGGCAACCGTCAAGGCCATGACCCCGCGCGAACTGCGCGAAATTGGGGTCGAAATCATCCTGGCCAACGCCTACCATCTGTATTTGCGGCCGGGGCTTGAGCGGATTGAGCAGGCCGGCGGACTGCACCGTTTCATGGCCTGGGATGGTCCGATTCTGACCGACAGCGGCGGGTTTCAGGTCTTCAGCCTGAAAAGTTTGTGCCGGCTGAGCGAACAGGGGGTCGAGTTTCGCTCCCATCTGGACGGTTCTGTCCACCTGCTGACCCCGGAATCGGTCATCCGGGCTCAGGAACGCCTGGGGGTTGATATCGCCATGGTCCTGGACGAATGCCCGCCGGCCCAGGTCAGCTTTGCGGAGGCCGAGCGCGCCCACGCCCTGACCCTGCGCTGGGCCGAGCGAGCCCGAGCGGCCAGGACCCGGGACGATCAGGCCGTGTTTGGGATTGTCCAGGGCGGCGTGTTTCCCGAGCTGCGTGAACACAGCGCCCGGGCTCTGGTGGAGCTGGGGTTTTGCGGCTATGCGATCGGCGGCCTCAGCGTTGGGGAAGATCCGGCGGTCACCCACGCCATTGCCGCCCATACCGTGCGCTTTCTGCCCGCCGCCCGGCCGCGTTACATCATGGGCGTTGGCACGCCGACCCAGCTCGTCCGCTATGTGGCGCTCGGCTGCGACATGTTCGACTGCGTCATGCCGACCCGCAATGCGCGTAACGGCAGTCTGTTTACCCGGACCGGGAGGCTGAATATTCGGCGCGCTGAGTTCGCGTCCGATCCGCGGCCGATTGAGGAGGGCTGTGGGTGTTATACCTGCCGGAACTTTTCGCGGGCGTATCTGCGCCATCTGGCCGTTGCCGGTGAGATCTTGTCGGCGCGGCTCAATACGATTCACAATCTCTATTTTTATCAGTCGCTGATGCGTACAATGCGGGCAGCCCTGGCCGCCGGCCGGTTCGCCGACTTCGCCCGACCGTTTTTGGCCGGCCCGAAGCCGGCCGCAGACGCCAAGGCCACATCGTCCGAAGAAGGGGAAGCGCTATGGGAAGTCTAGCCTATGCCCAAGAGGGAGCCGCCGCTGCCGGCCCCGGTCCGTTGGTCCAGTTTCTGCCCCTGCTGCTGGTCTTTGCGGTGTTTTATTTTCTGTTGATCCGACCTCAGCAACAAAAGGCGAAAGCCCATAAAGCCATGCTGGGGAATCTGAAACGCAACGACGAAGTCGTCACGGCCGGGGGCTTGTACGGAAAAATCGTCGAACTCGGGGAGACCGATGTCAGACTCGAAATTGCGTCCAATGTCCGCGTTCGGATCGACCGTTCGCGGATTGAAACCCTGCTGGGCGGCAGAGCCAGAAAAGACACCAAAGAAGGACGGGACGGGAAGGAGAAGGGATGACCAACATTGGGTATCGGATCGCTCTGGTTGCCGGCCTGACCGTATGGGCACTCGTCTATCTGATGCCCTCGCTGACGGCCGTGCCCGACTGGTGGCGCACCATACTTCCCACCAGCCAGATCCGGCTGGGGCTTGACCTGCGGGGGGGCACCCATCTTCTGCTGGAGATCGACCTGGACGAGGCGCTCAGGAACAATCTCGACCGGACCATTGCCGAGATCCAGCGCGCCTTTGACGACGCGTCGATTCGTGGGACGACTCTCAGCCGCGATAACCACACCTTGCGTCTGCGGACGCCCGACCAGGACACCACAAATCAGGTCCAAACCGTGCTGTCCGAGCAGTTTCCCAATCTGGTGCAGACGCCGGCCGGAGACGGCCAGATGACGCTGGTCTATGACAGCCGTCAGGTCCGCACCTTGCACGAATACGCCATCGATCAGACGCTTGAGACGCTGCGCAACCGGATTGACCAGTTCGGGGTGACCGAGCCGATTGTCCAGCGCCAGACCGACCAGTTCAGCGGTGAGGAACAGGTCGTCGTTCAGCTGCCCGGTATCCAGGACGCCGCGCGGGCCAAACGGCTCATCGGTCAGACTGCGGTGCTGGAGTTCAAGCTGGTGGCCAATGCCGACGCGCAGGGGGCGGGCACGGTCACCCTGCGCGGACAGGATCGCGATCCGCTCTCGGGCGAGGTGATGACCTCCGAATATACGCTTGAGGAGCGGACCTTGATGACCGGGGAGGCGGTTGCCGATGCGCGGGTGCGTCCCAGCGTTGATATTGAGGGACCGTATGTCGAGCTGGTTTTGAGCGGCGCGGGCGCCCGGGTGTTTGAAGAAATTACGGGCGCCAATGTCGGGCGCCAACTGGCCATCATTCTTGACAATACCGTGTACTCGGCGCCCCGCATCAATGAACGCATCGGCGGTGGCCGGGCCGCGATCACGGGCAGCTTCGATATCAAAGAAGCCCGTGACCTGGCCATTGTCCTGCGGGCCGGAGCACTGCCGGCTCCGGTGACCATCGCCGAAGAGCGAACCGTCGGTCCTTCGCTCGGTCAGGACTCCATCCGTCAAGGGGTGCGCTCCTTCATCATCGGCGGGATTATCGTGGTGGTGTTCATGATCATGTACTACAGGCTGGCCGGGGTGCTGACCGATGTTGCGGTGGGGCTCAATATTCTGTACCTGCTGGCCGCCCTGGCCATGTTTGAGGCCACCCTGACCCTGCCCGGTATTGCCGGGATCATTCTGACGGTTGGCATGGCGGTTGATGCCAATGTGCTGATCAATGAGCGGATGCGGGAGGAACTGCGGCGCGGCAAGAGCGCTCGGGCCGCAGTTGAGTCCGGCTATGAAAACGCCCGCCCGGCGATCCTGGACTCCAATATCACGACCTTTCTGTCCGGCTTGATTCTGTTTCAGTTTGGCTCGGGACCGATCCGCGGCTTTGCCGTCACGCTGTGCATCGGGATTGTGAGTACCGTCTTTACTGCGGTGGTGGTGACCCGGATGGTCTACGACTATTTCTTATCCAGGCGTCGCCTGGTGGAGCTGAGTGTCTAGATGGAGCTGATCAGACCCGGAACCGATATCGACTTTCTGCGCTATTCCAAAATAGCCGCCGTCTTTTCCAGCCTGCTGGTCCTGATCGGTCTGGCCACCTTTTTTGTCCGGGGCGGGCTGACCTATGGGGTCGATTTTGCCGGCGGGACGATCGTACACGTGAAGTTCAGCGCTCCACCCACGATTGCCGAAGTCCGCCACGTGCTGTCCGCAACCGATATCCAGGATCTGTCGGTGCAGGATTTCGGCCTGTCTGGAGATGAGTTTCTGATCCGTATGGCGGAGCCCGAGACGGATATCGGCACGGACGAGGACCAGACCAGCCCCTCCGTCCAGGTCCAGGACACTCTCAAGGAATACTTTGGTGAGCGCCTGCTGCCCGTCCAGCGGGTGGAAACGGTCGGGCCCAAAGTCGGACGGAACCTGCGCACGCGGGGCATTCTGAGCGTTCTGTTTGCGGCCCTGGTCATGGGCACCTATATTGCCTTTCGGTTTCAGCTCAGCTTCGGCGTTGGCGCGGCGGTGGCGCTGTTTCATGACGTGCTCATCACCGCGACCGCGCTGCTGCTGATGGATGTGGAGTTCGACCTGCCGATCGTCGCCGCCTTTCTGACCGTCATCGGCTATTCGGTCAACGACACGGTGGTGGTGTGTGACCGCATTCGGGAGAATCAGCGCAAGATGCGCCGCGAGACCCTGGCGACGATTATTCAGCGCAGCATCAACGAGATGCTCAGCCGGACGCTGATTACCTCCGGAACAACTTTGATGGTCCTTCTGGCCCTGTATTTTTTGGGCGGATCGGTCATCAACGGCTTTGCCTTCGTTCTGCTGGTCGGTTTCACGATTGGCACCTACTCCTCGATCTACGTTGCCAGCCCGATTGTTCTGCTGTGGAGCGGGGAGGGCAGACGACGCTGAGGCCGGCCCGCCATCTTGGGTGTGGAATGGCGTGTGTCGCTCTGGGCGCGAGACCTCACAGTGACTCCTCCCGGCGGGCCTCAGAGGCGCGCAAGTTCTTGTCTGCATTGACGATATGGCAGGGGTGTGGTATACCCCGCGCCTTAATGCAGGGGAGAGTTGTCGCTGGGACAGGGAGGGAGCAGTGAGTTCTGGGCAGAAAGCAGGGGTGCTGAAAAATCCTCATGAGAGTAAAATGTACTCTCGTTTCTCCCATTTTTATGATCGGATTTTTACGCGACTTTTCACCGAGCGGATCGTGAATGCCGTTCAGGCCCTGAATATCCGGCCGGGGGCACGGGTGCTTGAGGTCGGTGTTGGAACCGGGCTGTCGCTGGCCGCCTATCCCGCCCACTGCGAGGTGACGGGCATTGATCTGGCACCCGATATGCTGGAGCGGGCGCGGGAAAAAGCCTTTGATAACGGCTGGCGTCACATCCAGCTCAGGGAAATGGACGCCCTCAACCTCGATTTTCCGGATAATACGTTTGACTACGTGACCTCATTCCACGTCATCAGCGTCGTGCCTGACCCGGTTCGCATGATGAAGGAAATCCATCGGGTGTGTAAGCCCGAGGGCAAGGTCGTCATCATCAACCATTTTCGGACCACCAAACCGGTGCTGGGGCCGATTGTCGGTGCGCTTGACCCGCTCACCCGGCGTCTGGGCTGGAGCGCGTCGCTGCGTCTGAAGCAGGCCTTTGACGGCGTGCCGATCCGGATTGAACAGCGGTTTAAAACGTCTCCGCTGTCGCTGTTTACCGTTGTCGTGGCCAAGAATGAGAAGCAGACCCGCAACGGACACCAGATCCCGAACAACGGGGCGGGCCATCCGTCGCAGACGGGCGAACCGCTACTTCGCCCGTGACAGATAGTTTCCCGTCTCGGTATCGACTCTGACGGTTTCCCCAATTTCAATAAAACCGGGTACGCGAACGACCAGGCCGGTTTCGGTCGTGGCCGGTTTGAGTTCGTTGTTGACGGTTGCGCCCTTGAGAGAGGGGGGCGTGTCCTCAACCCTGAGGTCTACGGTCTTGGGCAGGGAAATGCCGACCGGCTGGCCGTTATGCAGATCAACCTTGATCATCAGATTGGGGGTCAGGAATTGGACCGCCTGGCCCAGGTTGTCTTGTGACAGCTCTATCTGTTCATAGCTCTCGGCGTTCATGAAATGGTAGGTCCCGCTCGATTCATACAGGTACTGCATGTCTTGCTGGTCGAGCGTCGCCCGCTCGATTTTGTCGTCTGAGCGAAACTTGTTTTCAGTCTGTAGACCGGTGCGCAGGTTGCGCAGCTTGGTCTGGACAAAGCCACGCTTATTGCCCGGAGTGACGTGTATCAACTCCATAACACGGTGGAGGTCGTCGCGATACACAATCAGCGTTCCCACTCGCAGCTGTGTGGCCTGTACGAACATGTTGAAACCTCACTCAGTGCAGCTGATCTTCGGGCGGCGCCGGGGGGGCAAAAATCGGTGACCCGTGGTGATGGACCATCAACCATGCGCCGGCCCGCTTTTCAAAGACATTGGTGCTTAACACCTGAGAGCGGGAGCCGCCACCCGGTCCGCTCGATTCGAGGTTTTCGATCAACACCACCCAGGCCAAGTCGCCCAGCACCTCGACTCGGACATCGCTCAGATTGAACCGCATTGACTCCGTATTGGTAAAAATCCGTTCCCAGCTCGCCATCACCGGTCCCCAGCCGCACAGCAGCGGCCAGCCCGGATGGACGCATTTGATATAGCTCTCCTGCAGCCACATCTTTTCCATCTCACGCAGCTCCAGCGTTTCAAAGGCTTGATAGAAGGCCCGGTTGGCGGCCAGCACGGCGGCGGTGTCGTCCATAGCGCTTCCCTCTGTGCGGTGTGTTCTCTGGCCTAGCCTAAAAGAGTGGGGTGTGGCAAGCCCATGCTCTTGTTTTTCACGTCTTTTTCCTGCCATACTGATCGTATGGATTCTGCAATCGTTTGCACCAGGAGGCGCTAGGAGTGGATTTACCTCGGTGTCGGAAATGCAGTCAGGGTATACTCGTGCCTCTGTCTGACTTTGGGCCACGTGGCGCATCGCTCGAATACAAGGTCTGGGTGTGTATTCAGCCGAAATGCGGATTCACCATCCGTATTGATAAGGGTGTGGTCGTATACGGTTATAAAGTTTACGGGGAGCGACGCCGGAGCAGCGACTATTAGGTCAAGGCGAAGCCGCCGTCGGGTAGGCGGGTTCCGGAATCTTCGGTCAGTCTTGCGCAGGTGCTCCGAACCGGTGTATACGAACGCAGTCTATCGGAGGTGATACGGTGAAACAGGCACTCCACGGGGTCAAGGTTCTGGACCTCACCCAGGTCATGGCAGGGCCGTTCTGTACCCTGTTGTTGGGTGACCTCGGTGCCGACGTGGTCAAGATCGAACCGCCGAGCGGGGACTCAACACGCGGCATGGGCGGACGCCAGGGGACCGAGAGCACATCATTCTGGGCCATGAATCGCAACAAGCGCGGCATGGTCCTCAACCTCAAACATCCCCAGGCCCAGGCGCTCGCCCGCAGGCTGGCGGCCTGGACCGACATCTGGGTCGAGAACTATCGCCCCGGTGTCATGGACGCCTTTGGCCTGGGCTACGCCGACCTGCGCCAGATCAACCCGAGCCTGATTTATGCCTCGGTATCGGGCTTTGGGGCAACCGGGCCGTATGCCAAAAAGGGGGGCTTCGACCTTGTCGCCCAGGGTATGTCGGGCATCATGTCGGTAACCGGAGAAGCGGGCCGGCCACCCGTCAAGTGCGGTGTGCCGATCACCGATCTGGGGGCGGCGCTGTTTGCCACCCAGGCGATTCTGGCCGCCTACATCCATCGCCAAAACACGGGCCAGGGACAGTATATCGACACCTCGCTGCTCGAAGCCGGGATTGCGCTTTCCATCTGGGAATCAACCCAGTATTTCACCCGGGGCGAAATCCCCGAACCCATGGGCTCGGCCCACCGCCTGTCCGCGCCGTATCAAGCCATCGAGTGCGCGGACGGCTACATCAATCTTGGCGCGGCCAACACCCGCACCTGGCAGCGTTTTGCCCATGCCATCGGTCGCCCCGAGCTGCTCGAGCGTCCGGAGTACGAAGACGAGCGCCAACGGGTCGTCAACCGCCACCTGCTGACCCGGGATATTGAGGACGTGACCCGCACCAAGCCCCGCGCTCACTGGCTGGCCGTACTCGAAGAAGCCGGCGTGCCGTGCGGGCCCATCCTCAACTACGCCGAGGTCTTCAACGACCCGCATATTCAGGCTCGTGGCATGGTTCAGGAGATGGACCATCCGGTTGGCGGCAAGGTCCAGGTTCTCGGTCCGGCGGTAAAACTGTCCGAGACGCCGGCCCGGCTCACCCGGCGCTCGCCGCTATTCGGCGAACACACGGCTGAGCTGATGCGTGAGCTGGGCTATTCGGACGCCGAGATTCAGGAGCTGAGCGAGGCCGGCGCGGTGGTGCTGGGCGAGACGGAACAGGTTGCAGATTAGTGCCCGGCCAATATCTGGGCGCCATAAATAAACACGACACCGGCCAGCGTTGCGACGGGCAGCAGGCGGGAGTGGCTGGCATCATGGGCGGCCGGCAGCAGACTGCTCGCGCCAAGATACAGAAACACGCCGGCAAACCAGCCCAGCATCAAGGCCAGCTGCGGGGTGGCCAGCGTCACATAGGCTTGGAGCCACACACCAAACAGGGGGGCTATAGCGGTCAGAGCCAGCATGCCCGTCGTCGCGCGGGTTGAGTGCCGGGTGCCTAACATCAGGCCCGCCACGCTGGCACCGTCGGCCAGTTTATGCAGGGTCACCCCAAGCGCGATGGCCCAGCCGACGTGGTCATGGATATGAAAGCCTTTGCCGATGGCAAACCCGTCAATCAGGCTGTGAACCATGATGCCGAAGGCTCCCAGCACGCCGGCATGGGGGGCGTGGGCGTGATGGGCTTCCCGCTCCTCAGGCGTTTCTCGATGGTGGGTCGCGTACTCAAGCACATAGAAACACAAGAAGCCGCATACGCAGGCGAGCCGCAGGTGATGGGCCTGGAAAGCGCTGTCGGTCGAAGCCAGAAGGGCCAAGGCGTCGGGCAGAATTTCCATCAAGGCCCCGGCCATCAAGGCCCCGGCACAGAAGGCGAACAAGACCCCTTGATAAGATCGAAAACGCAGGGCGAGCAGCCCGCCGCCCAGGGTGATGACACACGTGGCGCCGACAATCCAGAAGGCAATCATAAGCGCGGTCAGGGTACACCACTGCGACCGAGTTGTAAGGAGGGGGGAGGCATGTGTCGCCCCTGTCAGGACGGAGCGAACAGCCCCTCTCTGCCCTCTTTGATCAACCAGGGCAGCATGCCTAAGGCGGCGACCGGATCGGCCCACCACCAGTCCAGCGCCGCATTGGCGCCCAAACCGAGCAGCAGTGTCAGCGACAGATATGAGCAAGCCAGGGTTTCTTTTGCCTCGGCGCGTAGAGCCCGACTGCCGACAACCGCCGCCGCCCGCAGCTTGCCAAACGACACCAGCGGCATAATCGTCAGCGACAGACAGGCCAGGATGATGCCGATGGGGCTTTCGTCAGGAGCCGCCTGGCGCCACAACATCCAGCTGGCTTGGCCGAGCACATACACGGCCAGGGCGAAAAACGAGGCTCCTACGAACTGATGTACACGACGGTCGGCGCGGGCAACGCGTTCTGCGGTGACGCCTTGCAGATCGAGCCTCAGACGCCACAACAAGATCCCGCCAGCGCTGAGTTCAATCAGGCTGTTCAGACCAAACTCGATCAGCGCAATGCTCGCCGCCCGGCTGCCGGCCCACAGCGCGATCATCGCTTCGACGATGTTATACAGCATGGTGGCAATGACCAGGCCAAGGCCGATCCGCAGCCAGCGGTTGGCTGGTGCGTCGGGAGAAATCATCCCCTGTCCCTGCCGCTCGGCCTTCTCATCCCGTCTACCGAGCCCTGAGCCAACGAAACAGCCAGGCACCCACCACGAGCCCAGACAGACACGCCGCCGCCATCTGCCCGGGCGGGTAGTCGTAGTGGTTGGCCAGAACAAAGGCGAGGATCCCCGTCGTCAGCGACACGGCCGGGGCGACTGCGAACAGATGCCGCGTTTCACGGCACACATTTTTGGCCACCAGGGCGGGCAGGACCAGACTGGCAAAGCTGAACACCACGCCGGAGACATGAATAGAGAACCCGACGATCAGCCCCAGCCAGACCGCAATCAGGCGATTCCACACGTCTACCCGTAAGCCGACCGCGCGGGCCATGGCGGGATCGAGAATCAGCAGCAGGGCTTGGCGGGTATAGGCAAACAGCAGCGTGGCGGTGACCAGGAACATAGCGGCAAAAATCCAGACATCGGTTTGCCTGGCGCCGATGATGGTGCTGGCCGACAGGCGGTTGATTTCTTCGGTGCCAATCGGGCTATGGGCCATCAGCAGGATGGACAGGCTGAGCGAGGCGAGGAAGACCCAGCCGGTGATGGCTTCGTGGGTTTCCCGGCCGCTGCCCCGGCTGCCGGTGGCCGTCAGCAGCGCCGCCAGCACGGCAAACACGCCGCCCATTACTGAGTGGAAAAAATCGGAGTGCCACCAGCTGTGAGGATCCTGACTGAGCGCGCTGCCCAGCCACAGACCAACGGCAATACCCAGCATGGATGCCTGGGAGACGGCCGCGCCGATAAAAATCTGATCGCGGGCGACAACCAGCACGCCGAGCAGGGACAGCAGGAGACCGATGAACCAGCCGGACAGATACGCGTGCTGAAACAGCGACCACGAATCGAAAAAGTTCTCGATCATTCCGGGCTTCCATCCGTAGACGGGAGCGCTGATCCCGTCTCCGAGTGGTCTGGCGAAGATTGAGAGCGTTTCGAGAAATCGTCCTGTTTCAAAAGACGCGCAGCCGTGCCCGTCAGCCCGGACGCCTGAGTGTAGGCTCGGTCGAGGAGCCAGCGGTCCAGCGCGGCGCCAGGCGCCGTCAGCCCGGAGACCTGGCCGAATACCTGTTCGAGGTTCTGGTCGGTCAGCACCTGGTCGCGTGGACCGGCCACCAGCGTGCCACCGGTGAACAGCCCAATATGGGTCGCGCAGCGGGCCGCGATATCCATTTTGTGGGTCACGAACAGGATGGTGTTGCGCTCCTCGGCGTGCAGGGCGGCCAGGGTCTGGACGAACGTGTCTTCCATAGCCAGGTCAAGGTTTGCCGTCGGCTCATCCAGAATCAGGACCGTCGGGCGACGGACCAGGGCGCGCGCAACCAGGACGCGTCGGCGCTGCCCGCCGGACAGCGCCCAGTAGTCCCCGTCCGCCAGATCCGTAAGGCCCATCTTGTCCAAGGCCCAGGCCAGGCGCTCGTCTTGTTGGAGGCGCTTCGAGCGGATACCGACCAGTCCCAGCAGGACAAATTCGCGCGCCGTCATCGGCAGGCTGGGGTTGACCTCGCAGTCTTGGGGGACAAAGCCGATCCGCTCGCGACAGCCCAGTTCCGGATGAAACTGGAGCTGTCCGGCCTGGGCTTGAAGCAACCCCAGCAGGCCGCGCAACAGCGTGGTTTTCCCGGCCCCATTCTTGCCCAGGAAACACCAGAACTCACCCGCTCGGACGGTCAGATTGACACCGGCGAAGACGGTCTTCGGGCCGTAGCCGAGGGACAAGTCGTGTGTGTGGAGCACAATCTCAGGGCCTGCCATACCTAGGGCTATACCCTGGTGTTCCGGGTGCTGGCAATCCAGACAGCTGCGGCACAGGTGCCAGTTCAGCGCATGGCTGGCGGCCAGGATCATGGCCCCGGCAACCACCAGCATACTCTCCGAGCTGCCTTGGGCGAACAGCCTGCCCCCGGCAAGCAGCAGCACGGCCAGCCCGAGCAGCAAAAACACCTGGCCGCTCTTATGCCGCTGGAATCCCCAGCACAGGCTGCTGACTGCCAGGACCAGAGCAGAGCTGAGCAGGACCACTTCTGTCAGGTCGTCGGCCACAAAACGCAATCCGAACAACGGCAGTGCTGTCAGCAGAAGCGGGGCAGCCAGGCAATGGAGGGCACACGTCAGAGACAGTCCGACCCCGATCTGGTCAATCCACGGATGAAAGCGGTTGACATCGGCCATGACCAGGTCTGAGGTGCCCTTGTCGCTCATGTCGCTCCCCTCAACGCTGCGGACAGCTGGGTGACGTTATAGTCGATCATATCGAGATACTGCTCTGTGCCGGGCCGGGCCGCCGCCTGGTTGGCCATATTCACGACGGCTGCTCCGGTGTTGGTGGCGACGAACTCGGCATAGCGGGGATCGTAATACGCTGCCGCCAGCACGACTTTGACCTCCCTGGCCCGCATCAGCTCGACAACGCCTTGCAGGTGACTGGTGGTCGGTGGAATACCCGGCAGGGGTTCGAGATGGCTCAGGATATTCAGCCCGAACACACGCGCAAAATAGGGCCACGCATTGTGGTCTGCGACGACGTTTTCCCCATAGTAGGGCTGCATCAGCCCCAACCAGCCGCCAAGCAGGGACTCCTGGTTCTGGCTGCTGAGGAATTGGCCCAGCCGACCGCGTTCGGCCAGGAGGGCCAGCTTCTCAAAGTCGTAGGTGTTGAACAGCGCTTCTCCGACCATGGCAATGCCGAGGCGGCGCCGAAAATCCTGGTAACGCTGAGTAAAAGCCTGACCGCTGCCGGGCCGGAGAGCCGACAGCCGGTCGCGGAGCAGGCCGGCGACCCGCAGGCCGTTCAGCGGGCTCAGCAAGTAATGGGGATTGCCCAGCGGATGTTGGTCGCCCATGGAGCGGTCAACCGTCACGGTCGGAATCTGAAGCGGAGCGACCGCGACCGAGGCGTCGATATGCCCCTGGCCTCCGGTCTGCACCCGGGCGTTGCGGGAATTGAGCAGCAGGGGCGGCGCCCAGCCGACTTCCAGGTCAAAGCCCATCTGGACATAGGCGTCGCACTGGCTCAGGGCTTTGATGAAGCTCGGCTTGGGGACAACAAAGTGGGGGTCTTCCGTGCCCTTGGCGAACACGGTGATCTCTACTTGATCGCCACCGATCTCTTGGACCAGGCTCCCCAACTCGGGCACGGTGGCGCATACCCTGAGCACCTGGCCGTGGACGAGTGGAGCGAAAAAGAGACTCAAGACCGCGCTCAAAACAATGAATCCGTATTTCATATGAGTCAGCATAAGAAGTTCCTTCTCTGTCTCAGCTCACTGGGCAAGGTCCAGCGCCTAGAAGTTGTGCGCCGGATGCGCGCCATACAGCCACTCGAAACCGAGCCACACGCTGTGGGCGCTGTTGTCGAGATGCGAGGCCTCGTCGAAGTTGTACTGCAAGCGGATGCGTGAGAATTCTGACGGTCGCCAGGTCAGGAGGGGCGAGAAGCGGTGACGGTTGTCCCGATACGGATCGTTCCGTCGGCCGCCAAGGCTGCGTCCGCTGCCGCCCGCATACTCATAGCGCAGTCCGGCTGCCCAGCCCCAGCGAAAACCGTACATCAGCTGGGTGTACAAACCCCAGTCTTTCAAGGTCCGGCTGTGCAGGCTGCTCTCATCGCCGTCTTCGGTCTGGCCGGTGAAGAGGTCGGCGTGAAAATCGCGCTTCATCACCTCAGTCTGCCAGGTCAGGAACGGCCAGCCTCGGAAGCTGCCGGTCGGATTCCAGCGCCACTTCATATCCAGGCCGTAAATCCAGGTATCGGCGTCATCCCCGGTCGCGTTTGGTCCGTACAGACCCGAAAGGCCAAACGTCCCGGTAATGTCGTCGGTCAGATCGATTGAGTTGTTCCAGCGCGTCAGATACACGAAATCGCCAAAGCCTTTGAAGACATTCTTGCCGCCCCGCGGCCGACCGCCAATCAGGTCGCCGGCAAGGGCAAGCGCGGCGTGCATGTCTTCGTCTTCGTGGCCGTGCTCGTCCTCATGGCCGTGTTCGTCTTCGTGCATGTCTTCGTCTTCGTGGCCGTGGTCATGGTCGTGGTCGTGCTCGTCTTCGTGCCCATTGCCGAGGGACGCCATGTCGTCCTCGTGCATGTCTTCGGCTCCGTGGTCGTGCTCGTCCTCATGACCCTCGGCTCCGTGGTCATGCCCTCCGCCGGCATGGGTGTGGCGATCACCCCGGAAGCTCGTCATATTGACCCCGTTGGCGTTCTGCATGCCGAAGTGCAGTTCCGAGAACCACGGAGTCGGCGTGACCCACGAGGCCCGAATGCCGGTCTGACGCATGCCGTCGCCGCCAAACAGGCGCGAGTTGATGACCGGCTGGTCCATCCAGTCCCACTGATGGGGATGCTGCGGGTTGATGAGGCCAAATTCGGTATAAAAGTGGCCGACTTCGAGCTGGAGATTGTAGGGCAGGGAGGTGGTCGTCAGAAAGGCTTCTTCCAGCTCGACAATGGTTTCCCCCTCGACCGGGTCAATCGCCGTGATCATGATCATGTCGCCCCGAAAATACGGGTCTACCGCTCCCGACAGGGCAATCTCAGCCTGACCCAGGGTGAAGCCGCGTCGGTTCGGATCGTGCGCCCCGCCCTGGAGGGTCGACAGCGCGGCGTCTCTTTCGCTCGAACCGCCGGCGTAGAATAAGATATCGGCCGCCACATCAATCAGACGCAGCTGCGCCCCGCCACCCAGCGGGCGCGACCACAGACCCTCCGGCTGTGCCGCCGTGAGCAGCGGCTGGCGACCTTCGGCCTGGCTCTCCTGGATGGCTCTGTCGAGCGGGGACTCGAGTTGGGCGGCGAAAGCCTCGGCCTGTCGCTGGCGAACCGCCTCGACCTGTTGCTGGACGCGTTCCTCGCTGGCGGTGGTGTCTTGCTGCATCTTGAGCATCGTCTTTTGCAGCTGCTGTACGGTCTCCTGGAGGCTCTGGACCTGCTCCCTGAGGGCTTCTACCTCGGACGATTCATCGGCCCGCACACTTGCGACGGCGAGCAAACTGCCTGTCAAAACGGCGACTCCACAAACGAGCCGGCACAATATACTGATATATGTACTCCTCATTACGATTTTCCTACTTCTTTCTCGTCTGTCTGACAGAGGTGTGGGTGAGGCAACGCGGAACAGCGGGCCGCCAGTATCGGCATGGTCTCCGTCCCCATGGGCGGGGTTGACCCACGCCGAGCCTGGCGCGGCACCTCACAGAGTGTAAGTCGGTTTCGACCTTCAGTGGCGGACAGCCGCGACTGAAGGTCGCGATCAGGCGAGCGCTTATGACGCAACAGGCGGGGCGCGTGGACTAGCAGAGCGGTGATGGTCGGCCGCGGTGTATTGCTCGACCGTGGGGGAGAGACATACGATGGCGGACAGGTAGGCGGCAGCAGTCGGGAGGTGGGCAAGCAGGGCAGGGCTCTGCCCTCCGATCACGCACAGCACACACTCCTGTTGGGCCAGCCTGCCGCCAGCCTGGCCGTGGATATGAGCAGCGGCGGCGGAAGACGCACACAACAGGGCGAGCAGGCTCAGTAGTATGAACCCTCTCCGCCATAATGCTTTACGCTGTTTCTGCCGCATGGATACTGTTGCAACTCTATAGCAAGTATTGTTGGTGTCAAGAGGTTTGAAACCAACAAACGCCCGAGGCCAGGGAAAGCAGGGCGGCAGTGCCCTCTTGCGAGCGCCGGGCGAGGTGTGACACAACCGGCACACAAAAGAAAGGAGCGAGTGATGGCAGATTCACACTTTGACCAAGCAAAAGCCGAGGCCTTTTCCAAAAAGATGCTCGGTATCCTCAACGACGCCAGCGTGGCCCAGATGATCGTCATCGGCCATCAGGTCGGCCTTTTTGACACCCTGGCCGGCTTAGCCCCATCCACGAGTGAGCAGATAGCAGAGGCGAGTAGCCTCAATGAGCGCTATGTGCGCGAGTGGCTCGGTGCCATGGTGACCGGCCGGATTGTGGACTACGAGCCGGCAGACAAAACGTATCGGCTCCCGCCCGAGCACGCCGCCGCCATCACCCGGGCGGCCGGACCGAGGAACCTGGCGATGATGATGCAAATGATCCCGATGGTGGCCAGAGTTCAGCAGGGCATCATTGACAGTTTTCGTGCCGGGGGTGGCGTGCCGTATTCGGCCTACGGGGACTTTCACAAGCTGATGGCCGAGATAAGCGGATCCGTGCACGACATATCGCTCGTTGACATCACCCTGCCCCTCGTCTCCCAGCTGGTCGACCGTTTGCACACTGGCATCGACGTTCTTGACGTCGGGTGTGGCAGCGGTCATGCGGTCAATCTCATGGCCAGAGCGTTTCCGCACAGTCGCTTTACCGGTTACGATTTCTCGCAGGAAGGCATCGCTGCGGGCCAGGCGGAAGCGCAAGAGTGGGGCCTCACCAACACCGAGTTTGCCGTCAGGGACGCGGCCGAATTGGGCGATGTGAGTCTGTATGACTTCATTACCGCTTTCGACTCTATCCACGACCAGGCGCAGCCCCGGGCTGTGCTCAGGGGGATTGCCGAGGCCCTGCGGCCCGACGGCACGTTTCTGATGGTGGACGTCAACAGCTCAAGCCATTTGGAGGAGAACCTTGACCACGTCTTGGGACCGATGATGTACACCGTCTCGTGTATGCATTGAATGTCCGTCTCTTTGGCCCTCCGTGGTGAGGGCCTCGGGGCAATGTGGGGCAAGCACAAGGCGTTGGAGCTGTTGAGCGAGGCGGGGTTTCACCAGGTCACGGTAAAAAATGTCAAGCAGGATATGCTGAACAATTACTACGTTTGTACCAAGGGCTAGAGGGGGTGTCGTCAGCGAATGGGCGGGTACTCGTGGCGCAGGATCTCGATGTCGCGCATCACCCGCTCAACCACATCTGTCTCATCGCCCCGATAATAGGCGCGGATACGAAACTCGGGGTCAACCAGCACAAAACGGTCGCTGTGGACGATTTGTTCGAGCCGTTTGGTCTGCCCATGGCTTGTATGAGACCCGTCTGGAGGGGCGTTCATCATCGCCAGTTGAAAACCGTCCTGGACCAAGGGCTGGACGACGCTCAGCTCGCCGGTCAGAAAAGTCCAGCGGTCGGCGTCCGCGCCGTATCGGTCGGCATAGCCGCTGAGCCGCTGCGGCGTGTCCCATTCCGGGTCAACACTGAAAGAGACCAGCCGAATCGAGGGCTGGTCGGTTTCTTCCAGCCTGGTTTGCAGCCGTGCCATCCGGCTTGACAGCAGGGGACACACGCCCGGACAGCGGGTAAACACAAAGTTGGCGACCCAGATATGTCCGGACAGCAGCTGGCGGCCGAAGGCTTGTCCACTGTGGGCCAGCAGACGAAAGTCGGGCACGGTCTGGTGGACCGGCAAGCGGTCCGATGAGCCGGGCGGCGACGTGGTATCAAAGGCCCGCCAGAGCAGGACGCCGCTCATCCCCAGCAGGACAACGAACAGGAGCCGCCAGACGATCCTCAGCACGGCGAGTGGATTGGAGGCGGTGCGCGCGCTCGACGATCTCATGATGAAGTTTTCCGCACTGTCTATCCGCCAAAGGGATACGGCAGCAGGTGCTCCTCGGCCCGCAGATCGTGGATTGACGCACAGCCCAGGAGTCGCATGGTATCCTCAATCTCTTTTTTCAGGATGGCGAACGCCTTGCGCACGCCCGCCTCGCCACCGGCGCCGAGACCGTAGATGTACGCCCGCCCGGCCAGCACGGCATCGGCCCCATGGGCCAGGGCAATGACGACGTCTGCACCGGAACGAATGCCGCCGTCCAGCAGGACCGTCATCCCCGAGCCGCGCAGAGTCGGCGCAATGTCTTTGAGCATGGACAGGGTCGGGTAGACGCGGTCCATCTGGCGTCCGCCGTGGTTGGAGACGACGATGGCGTCCACGCCGTGTTCGACCGCCAGCCGGGCGTCTTCGGCGCACTGGATTCCTTTGACAATAATGGGTTTGTCCTTGCCCCAGATTTGCCGAATCCAGGGGAGATGCTCCCAGGTGACGACGGAAGCGCGCAGTTGCATTCCAATATCGGCGTAGGGCATGGGCTGGCCATCGTCCAGGATGACGTTCCGGAACTGCATCATGCCGCCGTCCGCATAAAAACTCATCAGCCAGGACAGATGGCGCAGCATCTGCGGTCCGAATTGCAGCTTCTGAAGGGGAGTGCCGTTGATGGCTTGCGAGGCGCCCAGCCATTCGTGGTGGGCACGGTTGCCGGGCACGGCGGTATCAATGGTCAGAACCAGGGCGGAGTAGCCGGCGTTTTTCGCCCGCTCAATGCCTCTGGCCGCCACCTCTTTGCCGCCGACCAGATACAGCTGAAACCAACACGGTCCCTGGGAGGCGGCTCTGACCTCTTCCAGGTCGGTGCCTGTCAGGGTTGACAGCGCGCATATTGTTCCCGCTTCACCGACCGCCTTGGCCGCCACAGCCTCGCCACGCGGCCAGAGCATCCTGGGGCTGCCTATTGGCCCGGCGATAACGGGCAGGGCAATGCTATGCCCGAGGATTTGGGTCCGCATCTCTACCGCGTCGAGCTGCACCCCGGACCTCGGCTTGAAACGTTCGCGTTGAAAAGCTTCGACGTTATCCCTGAGCGTGACTTCGTTATCGGCGCCGCCGCGATAGTATTCCCTCACAATTGGCGGGACACGCCTCTCCATGACCTGCCGCAGGTGATCCACGGTGACGCACTTGGCGACCGCTCTGGCCCAGCGTTCGGCACTCCTGGCGTGAGCGCGCTGGAGGTAGGGCCGCAGCCGGTCCAGCCCACCTCCTCGCCTGTCGGGTCGAGCCTCTTCAGCAGGGGCACGCGTGTCATGCGCCCCAGTTGGGGGTGAGGGCCTGGGGTCCTGATTGAGGGGGGGTGGCTGGGGCTGGGCCATGTCGGCGCTACTCCGTGGGTGGACTGTGTGGGACCGGGAGATTGTACACCAAATGATCGAACAATGCTCCTCTTGGCGCCTGGATCGTACTGCCGACGATCATAAATAAGCCCAGACTGTATTTGCAATTATATTGCAAAAATAGAGCGTCGATGCTAGTCTGCGTTGTGGTTCATCCATGAGTGCTGTGTGACGGGCGAGGGCGTTGGCAGCGTATCAACAAGCCCCGGGCCAAGGCTATGACAAGACGCGAGAAAAACCGTCAAGGAAAAACGGAGACCGTCCTGGACGATTCCCGGCGGGTTCCGGTGCATGTCGTCTGGGGCTTCCTGGGCAGCGGCAAGACGACGTTTTTGCAGGGCCTTCTCGCCTACATGACGGGGCAGAAGCTGAGGCCGGCCGTGTTGATCAACGACTACGGGGCGATCAACATTGACGCTGAGTTGCTGCGCGGGCAGGGCTATACGGTCCGGGCTTTTAGCGACGGGTGCATCTGCTGCACCCTCCGGCCCGACCTGTCCCTGGCGCTCCGAGAGGTGCTGGCAGGCCGGCCGCAGGCGATTTGCATTGAAACAACGGGTTTGGCCGATCCCCTGCAACTGCTCGACCAGCTGACGCAGCCCGAGCTCCTGCCGCTCGTCCGTATGGCAAGCCTGACCGCCGTGATTGACCCGCGCAGCAGTGCGCGCCGAACAGCGGCCGAGGGCTATCATTTTCAGCGGCATCTGCGGCTGGCCGATTTTATCCTGATCAACAAGGCAGATGTCGTGCCGGTGGCTGAGTTGGTGGATTTGGAGACGCGGGTCCGCGGTGAGAATCCACGCGCCGTGGTGGTGCGAACCACGCACGGACGGATGGATTTTTCCCGGCTTGTCGGTCATCAGGGAGAGGTCTTGCACCTCCCCGGCATGGACACGCCGGCGCCGGACCACGCCCATTTCCACTCCTATACCTACGCCTGCCCCGGCCCGCTCCTGCCCGAGCGGTTTATAGAGCTTGTCCAAGCTTTGCCGGAAACAATTTGGCGGGCCAAAGGCTTTGTGCGTTTCACCGACCCGACAAAGCAGTGGCTGTTTCACTACGATGGAGAAGAGGTCGGGATCGGAGAAGTCAGCCTCCAGCCCCAACCGCCGGACCACCTGGTGTTCATCGGCAACGGCTTTGCCCCCGAGGATCTCGCACTCGCTCTCACCAGGTGCCACCCTCCCGTCGCCGCGCGTCAAGTGACGCGGCCCCGACCCTGAGGCCGTTCTCATTGCCAAACCGAGGCGGCCTTTATACAGTGAAAATCAAGGAGCAGACCGATGAAGTCATCTCAGCCCTCTCATCCTTCGGTCAGCGAAATACGGGCCAGTATTCGCGCGGCCGGGCTGCGCGGCACGATGCCCCGGATTGCCGTGTTGAGCTATCTGCAATCAATGACGACTCCGCTGAGTCATGCCGAAATCTTTGACGCCCTGGAAGAGCGGGGGTTTGACCGGGCCACGATCTACCGCAACCTGGTCGACCTGACTGAGGTCGGCCTGCTGCTGCGGACGGATGTCGGCGACCACGTGTGGCGGTATGAACCGCGCCGGATGGGTCAGGTCGAACAACAAACCGAGCATCCGCACTTCATGTGCACCGATTGCGGCGAGGTGGAGTGCCTGCCCGAGATGAGCGTGCGGATCGAGCCGGCCGCAGCGGTCCCCCGCTCGGTACGCGCCCAACAGGTCGAGGTCCAACTCAAGGGGCTGTGCGACAGGTGCGCCTGAATCCAACAGGGGAACTTCCCTTGTCGGCATCTTCGTGTATGATAGCCGCTCCGACTGGGTAAGGAGTACAAACCGATGGCAAGCCGTATCCGCAAAAACGACACCGTCCAGGTCATGGCCGGCAAGGACCGGGGCAAGACGGGCGAAATCCTTCAGGTGTTTCCCACACAGAACCGGGTCACGGTCCGGGGCCTGAATATGGTCAAACGCCACATCAAGCCGAACCAGCAACAGCAGCAGGGCGGCATTGTGGAAAAAGAGGCGCCCCTGCACATTTCAAACGTCATGCCGCTTGACCCCGAGGACGGTCGCCCGACCCGGGTCGGATTCAGGATTGTTGAGGGTAAGAAGGTCCGCATCAGCAAACGGACCGGCAAGGTGCTTGACTGAGCCGGCTATCCGCCGACAGCACGAAAAAAGGCCGACAGCGCATGTCGGCCTTTTTGTTGCAGCCTGGAGCGTCGCTATTTCAGGCGGGTTTCTTTGTAGATGACGTGTTTACGCGCCACCGGATCGTACTTTTTGAGTTCGAGCTTGTCCGCCATGGTCTTTTTGTTCTTGGTCGCAATGTAAAAGTGGCCGGTTCCGGCTGACGATTCCAGTTTGATCTTTTCACGCATCGTTCGTCCTCCCCTTGTCAAGTCGGTCTACACTTTGATGCCGCGCTGGCGCATGTCTTTCAACACCCGCTCAATGCCCAGCTTATCAATCGTCCGAATCCCACGCGCGCTCAGACGCAGACGCACCCAGCGTTTTTCGCTCGCCAGCCAGAACTTGTGGGTCTGCATGTTTGGAAGAAAACGCCGTTTCGTTCTATTGTTGGCGTGGGACACATTGTTCCCGGTGCGTGGGCGTTTGCCAGTGACTGGACACAGTCTCGACATGAAAAAGTCTCCTCGGTGTGGTCTTGTCGCCAGATGCGAGCCGTCCTTATAGCATAGCCGATGGCGGGGGGCCAAGGTGGGGGAGTTTCTGCTACTGCGTCAGGAGCGGCCTCCTCGAAAAGAGCAGTTCAAAATGACGCACTACCGAGTTTCTGATGGACAAGCCAGCATAGACGGTGCTGCCCGCCGGGTGGCGGGCTGTCAGGCCGTCAGCTTTTCACACTCGGCTATGGTCTTCGCACACGCCTCTGCGGTCTCAATACAGATGGCATGGTGGTGATGCTTGCGGCATTCGTCTTCACAGGCTTTGTAGATGGCACTACACACCTGGGCGAAGTCGGTCAGCTGGGCTGAACTCGCCGCCGCCAGCGTTGCCAGGGCCTGGCAGGCTGCGATCATCTCCTGGTTACGCATGGCACACACGGCCAGCGAGGTGTCGCCTGCGGCAAACTGCTGAAAACAGTGTTGGAGGCACATCTGTCCGATGCCGACGCATTCGAGCGCGGTCAGGACCAGGGAGCGGTGGCGGGTCGCCGTGTTGGCCGCCGGAGCGGCGTGCTCATGAGCGGTGTCGGCAAAGGCCGGGCTGGCCAGCGCGGCCAGGCTCAGGCTGGTTGCTCCCAGCAGCGCGTCGCGCCGGCTGAGGCGTGGGGGATGATCGGTCTGTACGGCGTTATCTCTGCGCATAGCTGTCTCCTGGCGTGGCCGTGTTCAGTAATGCACGACTGAGCGGATACTCTTGCCCTGGTGCATCAAATCGAAGGCGGTATTGACCTCGTCCAAGGGCATGGTGTGGGTAATGAAATCGTCGAGCGGGATGTCGCCGGCCATGGCTTTATCGACAAACCAGGGCAGTTCCGAGCGGCCTTTGACGCCACCGAAGGCTGTCCCGCGCCACACCCGACCGGTGACCAGCATGAACGGGCGGGTCGAGATCTCCTGGCCGGCACCGGCCACGCCGATAATGATCGATTCGCCCCAGCCCTTGTGACTGCACTCCAGGGCGGCCCGCATGGTGTTCACATTGCCGATGCACTCAAACGAGTAGTCCACGCCGCCGTCGGTCATATCGACAATGACATCCTGAATCGGGGCGTCGTAGTCCTGGGGATTGACACACTCGGTCGCCCCGAACTTTTTGGCCAACGCAAATTTGGCCGGATTGATGTCGATGGCGATAATCCGCGAGGCCTTGGCCATGACCGCGCCGACTACCACGGCCAGCCCGATGCCGCCCAGCCCGAAGATGGCAATTGTGCTGCCGGGTTCGGCCTGGGCCGTGTTTTTCACCGCCCCGATGCCGGTCGTGACCCCGCAGCCCAGCAGACACACCTTTTCCAGTGGGGCTTCCTTCTGAATCACCGCAGTGGCGATTTCGGGCAGGACGGTGTATTCGCTGAAGGTGCTGGTGCCCATGTAGTGGTAAATCGTCTTGCCGCGTGAGGAAAAACGGCTGGTCTCGTCGGGCATCAGGCCACGCCCCTGGGTGCCGCGAATCGTCTGGCACAGGTTGGTCTTGCCGGATTTGATAAACGGGCAGTTGGGGTCTTCGGGGGTATACAGCGGGATGACATGGTCGCCCGGCTTGACGCTGCTGACCTCCGGGCCAACCTCAACCACGACGCCGGCCCCCTCATGGCCGAGGATGGCCGGAAACACGCCTTCGGGGTCGTCGCCGGACAGGGTGAAGGCGTCGGTATGACAGACGCCGGTTGCCTTGAGCTGAACCATGACCTCGCCCTTTTGGGGGCCTTCAATGTCCACCTGTTCAATTTCGAGGGGTTTGCCCGCTTCCCAGGCGACTGCCGCGCGTGTCTTCATAGCTGCTGCTCCTCGGTTGGCCTAGACTGACTCCGATGTTTACCACCCGGGCTTGTCGGGAATCAAGGCGGAAGCGGAGGGGAGGGGCGCCGACGCCCGGAGTGATGAGCCGGGCGCCGGGCCGCTAGGTTCCGCTGAACTGGACGTCTTCGAAGACCAGCGTGGGCGCTCGAACCGGGGAGTAGGGCCAGGGGTCATTGCCGATTTCGGCGATGTGCTGAAACAGCTGGCGCAGATTGCCCGTTACGTTCATTTCACGGATCGGTCGGCCGATTATGCCGTTTTCAATCAGGTGGCCCCGCAGCCCAAAGGAAAAATCTCCGCTGGTCGGGTTGGCGTTGCCGCCCAGCCAGGACGTGATATACACCCCGCTGCCGACATCGGACACAATCTGATCGAGGCCGCGCCGGCCGAGCCGGACTTCCCGGTTGGAGGGGGAGCCGGTGGTTGGCGGCAGGCCGATTTTGCGTCCGTAATAGGGATCAACATACAGCTGACGGACGGTCCCGTTTTCGACCAGGGTGAAGGGTTTGGCCGCGATGCCTTCGGTGTCGTAATAGCGCGAGGCCAGCCCGCGGACGCGGAGCGGATTGTCGAGAAGCGTGAGTTTGTGGCTGAACCCCGGTTGGCCGAGCAGGTCGGCCCAAAACGATTGGCCCTGCTGAACGCTATGGGCGGTGGCGGCGCTCAGCAGGCGGGTGACCAGCGCTGTCGCCGCGCTGGGGTCCACCACCATCCGTGTCCGTTGGGTCGGTCCTTTGTCGGCCCCAAGGCGCAGGACGGCCCGTCCCAGAGCCCGCCGGGCCACCTGTTCGGCGTCCGGCAGGTCGGACAGATGCCGGGCGCCGGCATAAAAACTGGCCTCGGCCCGACGCTGAGCCTGATCCCGCAGGGTGACCTGGCTGCCCAGCCAGCACAAGCTGGCGGCGGAGACAGCGCTAAAGCCGTTTGAGCTTGCCGCCGCCTCCTGGCTGTGAGCGTCAGACACCACAGCCGTGGCCGAAATGAGGCGGCTGTGGCCGTGGGCGACCGTATCCATGGTTTCACACCAGGCCAGGCGTTGGTCGCGGCTGATAGCTTGAACGCCGGGGTCAAGCAACTCCAAATCGCACCCGGTCCGCCCGGCGTACAGTTCGGGCGGGGTGATGGTGCGATGGCGGTCCGACTCCAGGGCGCGGGTCAGGGCAAGCGCCTGGCCCACAAAAGCGGTAACCCGGTCGGGCGCGAGATCGGTGGTGGTGTGGGACGAATAGCGGCCCTGGACGAACAGCCGCACGACCAGGCTGCGCGAGGTGGTGTCTTTGACTTTTTCGAGCGCGCCGTCGCGCCAACTGAACTCAACCGTGTGGCTGCGGCTGAGGGTGGCAAAGACGTCGTCGGCCCCAGCCTGCTTGCCGACCTCGACGGTCTGCTGGACGCGCTCGAGCAGCTCAGCCGGCATTGACCCCACCGACGGTCAGGCTGGAGACCAGAACGGTCGGCATACCCTGGGACACCGGCACGCTCTGGCCGTCTTTGCCACACGTCCAGCCGCCGGTATCCAGTCGCCCGTCGTTTGCCACCATGCTGATCCTGGTCAGTGCCTCAGGCCCGTTGCCGATGATATTACAGTCTTTGATCGGAGCGGTGATGTTCCCGTTTTCGATCAACCAGCCGTTTTTGATAAAAAAGGTAAAATCGCCCGCTCCGATCCGAACTTGGCCGTTTGCATATGTCTCGGCGATAATGCCGCGCTTGACCGCCCGGATGATCTCCTCCCGGCTGTGGGGGCCGTTCTCCATAAAGGTACACGTCATGCGCGGCAGCGGTGCGTGCTTGTAGGACTGCCGCCGCCCGGAGCCGGTCGGGGGTGTTTTGTAGTGACGCGCGCTGATCGCGTCGTGCAGATACGCGTTCAAGATGCCGTTTTCAACCAGCACTGTTCGGCCGCAGGGTTGCCCCTCGTCGTCGTAGTTCAGGGCACCACGTTCGTGGGCCAGGGTGGCCTGATCGACAACGGTGACGAACGGGGCGGCAACCTGCTGGCCCAACATATCCGAGTAGATGCTGACGCCTTTGCGGTTGAAGTCGGCTTCCAGTCCGTGCCCGATCGCCTCGTGCAGCAGAATTCCGCTCGCCCCGGCGGCCAGAACAACCGGCAGTTCGCCGGCCGGCGGGTGGCCGGCCTCAAACAGGATCAGGGTCCGTCCGACCGCCTCGGATACCAGCTGTCTGAGGCGCTCCCGGGTGTACCAGCCCAGATCTTGGCGGGCGGCGATATTGGTTCCGCCGGTCTGGACCTGGCCGTTTTTCCGGGCGGTCAGGTGGAGCGACAGGCGGGTCATGGGCCGATGGTCGCTGACGATCCTGCCGTCGAGGCGGGCGATCATGATCCGTTCGTCCGCATCGACCCAATAAATACGCACTTTTTCAACGGCCGGGTCGGCCGCCTTGGCCAAGGCTTCGACCTGACGCAGCAGGGGCAGTTTGTGCCCAATGCCGACCTCTGACCACGGAACCTGGACGCGGTACAGATCGCCCATGTGTGTATCGTTCAAGGCGATGGGCGCCACGGCACGGGTCTGCCCGGCAATCGCCGCTGCGGTCTGAGCCGCAGCCAGCATGGACGGCAGGCTGATATCTTCGGTAAAGGCGTAGCCGGTCTGATCCCCGACCACGCTGCGCAGGCCGACGCCCTGCTGAATATGGGAGCTGGCACGGCTGATGATGCCGTCTTCGAGCACGACGGTGTTCAGGCGTTGATGCTGAAAATAGAGATCGGCCGTATCCGCCCCGCGGCTTCCCAACTCGCGCAAGACCCGCTCAATCAGAGGGCGGTCAACCCCGAACCAGTCCAGAAAGGGCTGAGCCGGGGCGGGCTGACGCAGGTCGTGGGCGGCCTTGACTCCGCTGCGTTTCAAGAAGTGCGGCATGGACACCAGCGCGCCAGCGGCCGCCATGCTGCGGACAAACGTCCGTCGTGTCATCCCGCCGTCTCCCCCGCGTCTGCGTCAAGCTCCTGCAAGACCTCGAACAGGATTTGGGCGGCCCGACCCAGGCTGGCCAGCGGAACCCGTTCGTTGGGACCGTGCACCCCGTAGTTTTCCCCGGCTTGCAGCGTAATGCCCGAAAAACCGTAGCTGACCATGCCTTTTTCACGAAAATAGCGGCTGTCGGTAAAGCCGGCCAGCATGGTCGGCAGGACCAGAGCCTGGGGATGGTGGCGCTTGGCCACGGCGCTGATAGCCCGAAACAGCGGCGTATCGGCCGCCGACGCGGGGGAAAGCAGAATGGAGATAAGCAGCAGACCGATAGCGCTGACGGGCCGAGGCCAGCGGAAAAACGAAACGGCTGTAAGCACCCTTCCTCCGAACTGGGGAGTGGGGTCCGATCTGAAAACTCCCTTCCGCAGGCTAGTCTTCGGGGCAGGAAAAGGCAAGCGTGGCCCGCGCTGGATTTTTTCCCCATACAAGATATAGTGACCCGATAAATCCTCGAACCCATTCCCTTGCGGATGAACCGGCCGGGGGCTTGGGGAGGAGTGGGGAGGTGGGGTCATGAGGATCAAACAGATTGAACTCCTTGGATTCAAATCCTTCAAAGACAAGACGACGCTGACGTTTCCGGCCGGGGTGACGGCTATTGTCGGCCCCAACGGGTGCGGTAAGTCGAATGTGGTTGACGCCTTGCGCTGGGTCCTGGGCGAGCAGAGCTCGCGTCAGCTGCGGGGCGTCGAAATGAGTGACGTTGTCTTTGCCGGTACCCAGGGCAATCCTCCGCTGGGCATGGCCGAGGTCAAGCTCCTGCTCGAAAATGCCGATACCCCGGTCGCCCGGCAGCCGGCGGCGCTTGGAAATGGCAGCCCCGTCACGGCTCAGGCCGGCAACGGCTGGACCGAGATGATGATCTCACGCCGCTACTTCCGGTCGGGTGATTCTGAGTATTTCTTGAACAATATCCCGTGCCGGCTGCGGGATATTGTCGAGTTCTTCCTCGGCACCGGGGCTGGCAGCAAAGCCTATGCGATCATCGAACAGGGCCGGGTTGAACATCTCATTAACGCCAAAGCGGACGATATCCGGGTGCTGATCGAAGAAGCCGCAGGCGTCAGCTTATACCGCAGCCGGCGGCTGGCCGCTGAGCGCAAGCTCGAGCGCACCCAGGATAATCTGGCCCGGGTGGCCGATCTGCTGTCCGAAATGGAGCGGCAGCTGGGCACGCTGCGGCGCCAGGCCAAAAAGGCTGCCCAGTACCAAGCGTTGCAGGAGGAACTGCAAACCGTAGACCTGACCCTGCTGTGCCAAGCCTACCAGACCCTGTTGGATGAACTGGTCGATCTTGACCGGCGCCGGACCGCAGTCTTAGCCGAGGAGACCGCTCTCGAAGACCGGACGCGGCAGCTCCAGGCCGAGCGTGTCCAGGCGCAGACGGCCCTGGAAGACCGGGAGGCTGCGCTGCGCGCCAGTGAGGAGCGGGTTCACGCCATACGCAGCGCCCTGCAACAGGGCGAACAGCGCAAGGAGTTTCTCCTCCACCAGGAACAGCGGGCCGCCGACCGCGCCGGCGCGGCTCAAACCGAGCTGGCGGCGGTGGAGGAGCGTCGCAGTGCGGTGCAGAACGAGGTCGAGAGTCTGGCCGAACAGACCCGTCAGAGTCAGACCCAGCTGGCCGAGGAAGAAGCAGTGCTCAGCCGCCACGAGCAGGACGGTGGCCGCCTGCAAGACACCCTTGTGAGCCAGGAGACGGCGGCCGAAGAGTTGAAAACCGAGATCGTCGATGTGCTGACCCGGCACGCCCAGGTACACAACGGGCTGGCCTACGCCCGGCGCCGGGGGGAGGAGTTGGCAGATCGCCTCCAGGTCTTGGCGACCGAGGCCCACCAGGCGTCGACCAGTCTGGCTGACATCGAGCAGAGTCTGGCGACGACCCACACGCGGGCGGCCGAACTGGACGAATGCCTGCGGCTCGGCCAGCGTGAGCGGGGCGAGAAGACGGACGGCTTACAGGCGGTGGTGCGCGTCGGGGAACGGCTGGAACAAGAGCTGGCCGGGGCCTGGGCCAAGCAGGCCGAGTTGCGAACCCGGCTGTCTACCCTCAAAGAGATGGAGCAGGGCTATGAGCGCTATGCGCCCGGGGTGCAGTCCATCATGGCTGAGGCGGAATCGCTGACCCGGGTGGTCGGTGTGGTTGCCCAGATGCTTGAGGTTCCGCATAGCTATGAACGGGCGGTCGCCGCAGTCCTGCGCGAGAAACTCGAGTATGTCGTGGTTGCCGAGGTTGGCGACGGGCTGACCGCAGTCGAGTACTTGCATCAGGCCGAGGCCGGCCACGGCAGCTTTATCCCGCTCCAACCCCGGAGCGGTCCCCAGCCCGCGTCCCAACACAACGGCCATGCGCTGACCGTCGGCCAGGGGCTTGCCGTGGTCATGCCCGCGCCCAGCGAGCCGGACGGCTTGACTCCCCTGCTCAGCCTGCTGTCGGTTGCGCCCCAGGGTCGTGACGTGGTCGAGGCACTGCTGGCCGATACCTTTCTGGTCCCCGATTTACAGACCGGTCTGGAGTGCTGGCAGCGTGACCGTCAGCCGCGGACTTTTGTGACACCCAGCGGCGAGGTGTTGACCGCCCAGGGGGTGGTCAGCGGCGGCAGTCAGGGCATCGTCCAAGAGGGCTTGCTGGAGCGCCGTCGGGAAATCCGCGACCTGCACCGCCAGGTCGAGCGGCATGACGGCGTGGTGGCCGACCTGGTACGACGACGCCGGGAAGCCAAACGCAGCCGTCAGGAATTGGAGGGTGAATTGGCCCGCTTAGAGGCCCAGACCCGCGCCTGGGGCGAAGAAAAACAGGCCCTGCACGCTCAGGCCGCCCAACTGGAGGGCGAACAGCGCCGTCTGCTGGATAAGAAAGAGAGTATCGGCTACGAACGTCAGACCCTGGAGGAGGAGCAGAGCGGACTCGGGAGCGAAATTGCCGGCTTGGCCGCCCGGGAGTCTGAGCTGGACGACCAGCGTCAAGAACGAGAAGCCCGGCTGGCCGAACGGCAGGAGCAGGTCGCCCAGGCCAAACTTGCCCTCGAACACCAGCGAGAGGTGTGTGACGAGCTGCGGGTGCGGGTAGCCGAGCGTCGTGAGCGTCAGGAGGGACTGCGCGCCCAGCGCTCGCGGCTGCAAGAGCAGCAGACCGAGCTGGCCGAGCGCGCGACAGCCTGTCAGGCCGAACACCGCGCCGCCCAGGCCGAGGCGGACCAGATTCAGACTGAGCTGACACAGCAGGCCACCCGTGCCGCCCAGCAGCAGACCGAACTGGCCAACGTGGGCCAGGAACACGAGCGCCAGCAAGAAGCCTGCACCCGGCTGCGCGCCAGTTGTCGCGCGTATGAAGAGGAACTTGAGCAGTGCCGGGCCAGCCTGCTCGAATTCCAGGAAGAGAAGACTCGGCTTGAGGTCAAGAGCGCTGAAAAACGGGTCAGCTGCGATCACATCAATACGGCCGGCTACGAACGCTATGAGATTGCCGTTCCTGGCGTGCTGGCCCAGTATGTGAGCGCCCAGCTTGAGACCGAGACGGCCGAAGCGCGCCGCCAAGAGCTGCGTGACAAGATCGGCCGGCTCGGCGAGGTCAACCCCGGCGCGGCGACTGAACTGGTCGCGGTCGAACAGCGTCACACGTCGCTGAAGGAACAGGAGGCCGACTTGCAGGCCTCGATTGCCGATCTGCAGAGAACGATTGCCAAGCTCAACCGCGAGTCGCGCGACCGCTTCAGAGAGACGTTTGGATTGGCTGACGCGAAATTTCGCCATGTCTATGAACGTCTGGTCGAGGGCGGTAGCGCCCAGATCAGCCTGACGGATGAAAACGATCCCACTCACAGCGGGGTAGAAATCTCGGTCCAGCCGCCCGGCAAACGCTTGCGTTCCCTGCAGCTGCTGTCTGGCGGCGAGCGGGCGCTGGCTGCGCTGAGTTTTACCTTCGCCCTGTTTCTGATCCGCCCCAGTCCGTTTTGTGTGCTGGACGAGGTCGATGCCCCGCTTGACGATGCCAATGTGGGGCGCTTCAACCAGTTGGTCAGAGAAATCAGCCAAACAACCCAGGTGATCTTAATCACCCATAATAAACGGACCATGGAAGCTGCTTCGACCCTGTACGGTGTGACCATGCAGGAGCCGGGCATCTCAAGCGTGGTCTCGGTGAGTCTGTCCTGATGGCGCTGTCGTGGCGAAAAAAAACTCCTCCAGAGCAGAAACAGTCGGTGTGGCGACGTGGCTTGTCCCGTCTGCGCCAGGCTTTGCGCGCGCCCCTGGATCGAATCCTGCGCGGTCGGCCGATTGACGACGCGCTTTTTGACGACCTGGAGGAGGTCTTGCTTGGCGCGGACGTTGGGGTGCAGGAGACCCTGCTCCTGATTGAGCGGTTGCGAGAACGCTGCCGGCGCGAGCGCCCGGCCGACGGAGAAGAGTTGAAGGGCTACCTGAAAGACGAGATGCTCCGGCTTCTGCCGACCGCCGCCCCCCCGCTGCTCGGCCAAGCCCGGCCTTGGGTGATCCTGATGGTCGGTGTCAATGGAGTGGGCAAGACGACCACCCTGGCCAAGCTGGCGGCCCGCTTTGGGCAGGAAGGCCAGACAGTTCTACTGGTGGCCGGGGATACTTTCCGGGCCGCAGCCATTGAGCAGCTCGAAGTCTGGGCCGACCGGCTGGGCGTGGAGGTGATTAAGCATCAGACCGGAGCCTCCCCCGCAGCGGTGGCCTTTGACGGGATTCGAGCCGGTATCGCCCGTAAGGTTGATGTGGTGCTGATTGATACCGCCGGACGGCTGCATACCCGAACGCCGCTCATGGAAGAACTCAGAAAGGTACACCGGGTGATCGCCAAGGAACTCCAGGGGGCGCCTCACGAGGTGCTGTTGGTCCTTGACGCGGCCACCGGCCAGAACGCGCTGAGCCAGGCGCGGACCTTTCAGGCTGCATTTCCGCTCAGCGGTGTCATTCTGACCAAGATGGACGGCTCGGGAAAGGGTGGAGTGGTGCTATCCGTTACCGAGCAACTCGGCGTCCCGATTCGGGGCATTGGCCTGGGCGAGGGCGCCGAAGACCTGCATGACTTTGAGGCGACGGCCTTCGTCGAGGCGCTTTTTTCTGCTGAGGACTCCTGATGTTCCCTTGACTCACAGCGCGAAGAGCCATACACTCGGCTTGAACTTTTCCTTTACTTTTGGGTGATATGGCTATACCAGGCCTCAAACTTCTTGAGGAAAAGCTTGATGGAATGCTGGAGCGTCACGCGCGGATTTGCCGGGAAAAGGCGATGCTGAGCCAACGCCTGAGCGAGCAGCAGGAGGCAAACGATCGCCTGCGCGAACAGCTTCAGCAGTACGAACAGGAGCGAGAGGAAATTCGGACCAAACTGGAACGGATTCTGGGTCAGTTCGACGGGCTCGGAATAGCGCTGAGCGACGAGGGGGGAGGCGATGAAAGCCTTGGTTGAGGTCGAGATTTTTGGCCAGGCCTTCACGGTGGCCGGCGAAGAGCAAGCCGACTATGTGAGGCAGCTGGCCGATTCTGTTGACCAGCGTATGCACGATATCGCGGCCAACACCAAAACCGTCGTTCCCCTGCGGGTTGCCATTATGGCGGCTCTGAGCATTGCAGATGAGTGGCACAAAGCCAGTCAGCGAGAACAAGAACTCCAAGAAGAAACAGAACGTCTGTCTACGGTTTTGCTTAAACGGATCGAGCAGAGTGAACAGAACGAAGACGTAAGCAATGGCCGTGTTGTCTCGTAATACGTTGTGTCTTCCTCATCGCACGTCTCCACGCTCTCTCAGCGGGATTTGCCAAACGGCTGACCCCGACTGAGACGCTCCCCCAGTCCTCCAGGCCGATTTCCTCCTCCATGAGGGCCTTGTGGAAGCTTCTTCCGCCAGGCAATTTGAGGGAGGGCGAAGATCCCCCTCACGCAGCTGACAACTCGCTGGGAGGTGGTTTTACACATGTAAAGGCCCTCCGACCCTGGGGATGGAAGGAGGTCAGTGACAGATGAGGTCAGTACTCTATTGGTTCATTGGAGTGGTGTGTGGTGGTGCGGGGGCGTGGGCGCTCGGACTGCTGCGCCAACGCTGGCAGCACGAGAAGATCGTCAAGGCCGAGGAAACGGCGAAGCTCATTGTAGAGGAGGCCCAAAAAGAATCGTCCGTTATCAAGAAGGAAGCCGAGGTCCAGGCCAAGGACGCGCTCTTGCAGTCAAAAACGGAGTTTGAGAAGGAACAGCGCGAACGGAGAAAGGAAATTCAGCAGAGCGAGCGGCGTTTACAGAGCCGTGAGGAAACTCTCGAGAAGCGAGCGGTGACCCTGGACAACCGGGAAACCGAGCTGTCGCATCGGGAGCGGGGGTTCAAGACCAAAGAAGAGGCGATCGACAAGAAAGCCCAGGAGTACCAGGGTTTGATCGAGGAGACCCGCCAGCAGCTTGAGCAGATTGCGGGTATGAACCGCGAGGAGGCCAAAAACGTGCTGCTGGAAAAAATGATGAGTGACGCCCGTACTGAGGCGGCGCGCCAGATCATGACGGTCGAAGAAGAGGCCCGTGAGGAGGCCGAACGTCGAGCCAGGAAGATCATCAGCGTTGCGGTCGAGCGGCTGGCCGGCGAGTTTGTGTCGGAACGCACCACTGCGGTGATCCCCCTGCCCAGCGACGACATGAAGGGCCGGATCATTGGCCGCGAGGGGCGCAACATCCGCGCCATTGAAGCGGCCACCGGTGTTGACCTGATCGTTGACGATACGCCGGAAGCGGTGCTGATTTCGAGCCATAGCCCCATCCGTCGAGAAATTGCCCGGGTCGGGCTTGGACGGCTGATCTCAGACGGTCGGATTCACCCAGGCCGAATTGAAGAAGTGGTTAAAAAGGCCGAAGAAGAAGTTGAGGAAGCGGTCCGTGAGGCTGGCCAACGGGCCGTCCTGGAGCTGGGTATCCACGGTGTGCACCCGGAGATTATCAAGCTCATCGGTATGCTGAAATATCGCTACTCCTACGGCCAGAATGTACTGATGCACTCGATTGAAACCGCCTATGTGTGCGGGATCATGGCCGCTGAGTTGGGCCTGAATGAAAAACAGGCCCGACGAGCCGCGCTGCTGCACGACATTGGCAAAGCGGTATCACACGAAATTGAGGGCTCACACGCCATCATTGGCGGTGATGTGGCTCGCAAATACGGGGAGTCGGCAAAGATCGTCAACGCCATTGCCGCCCATCACGAAGAGGTCAAGGCCGAGACCGTGCTGGCTCCGCTGGTCGATGCGGCCGATGCGCTGTCCGGAGCCCGACCCGGAGCGCGACGGGAAGTGCTCGAAAGCTATGTCCGTCGTCTGGAGGATCTGGAGCGGATCGGGCGGTCTTTCAGCGGGGTCGAAAAGTCGTTCGCGGTGCAGGCTGGCCGCGAGGTTCGGGTCATTGTCAGCCCCGGCTCGGTCACCGACGGCGAGGCTGCGGTCTTGGCCCGCGAGGTGGCCCACAAGATCGAAGACGAAATGACCTATCCGGGCCAGATCAAGATCACCGTGATTCGGGAGATGCGGGCGACCGAGTTTGCCCGCTGAGCGACAAGGCGGACGATGATACTCCTCTGGACAAGCACAGATCATCGGCCACAGTGAAAGGAAAGAGTGAAGACGACATGGCGCTGCCGGTTACGGACCAGCTGCGAGAAATTCAGCGCGGCACGGTTGATATCATTCCGCTTGAGGAACTGAAACGGAAGCTGGAGACGGGGCGGCGGCTGCGGATCAAGCTCGGGGTCGATCCAACGTCCCCGGATCTGCACCTCGGCCATACCGTGGTGGTCAACAAGCTGCGCCAGTTTCAGGAGCTGGGGCATGTGGTGATTTTTCTGATCGGCGATTTCACCGGTATGATCGGCGATCCAACCGGCCGCTCGGAGACCCGCAAGGCGCTCACCCGCGAGCAGGTCCTGGACAACGCCGAAACCTATACCAAGCAGGTTTTCAAGATCCTGGATCGGGACAAGACCGAGCTGCGTTTCAACTCCGAGTGGATGGACGGCTTTACCCCGCCCGATTTTATCCGTCTGTGCGGCCAGTACACGGTCGCCCGTCTTCTGGAACGGGACGATTTTTCCAAACGCTACAAGGATGGCGTGCCCATCCACGTCCATGAACTCCTGTATCCGCTTGTCCAGGGCTACGACTCGGTTGCGCTTGAGGCCGATGTCGAGGTCGGGGGAACGGACCAGCGCTTCAACCTGCTGGTTGGGCGTGAACTCCAGCGCGGTCACGGCCAGGAGCCGCAGGTGATTCTGACCCTGCCCCTGCTCGAAGGCACCGACGGGGTGCAGAAGATGAGCAAATCGCTCGGCAATGCCATCGGCATCACCGATCCTCCCACCGAGATGTACGGCAAAATCATGTCGATCTCGGACGCCATGATGGGCAGGTACTATGAGCTGTTGAGCACGGTCGATAGCGACCGGCTCGAGGCCATTCAGCGTGGCGCGATCCATCCCATGGAGGCTAAAAAGCAGCTGGCGGCCGAACTGATCTCCCGCTTTCATGACAGCGCCGCCGCTGAACGGGCGGCGGCCGACTTCGCCCAACGTTTCCAGCGCCGCGAGTTGCCCAGCGAGCTGCAAGAGATCGCCTGGGCCGATACTGCGCCCGAGGTCTGGATCTGTCATCTGCTGCGCGAGACCGGCCTGACAAAATCGACCAGTGAGGCGCGGCGGATGATTCAACAGGGAGCGGTGCGCATCGACGGCCAGCGGCTGGACAACCCGAATCTGAAGGTCCCGACTCAGGGCGAAAAGGTGGTCCAGGTCGGGCGCCGGCGGATTGCCAAGGTGGTCTTTGGCGCTTCAGCCTAGCCTGCCCGGTTCTGCCCGAACCGGAGGAGTTGTCCCGTGAGCGACACCGCGTCCCCTGGCCAGTACCGGTGCGGTTTTATTGCCCTGATCGGCCGTCCGAATGTCGGCAAGTCGACGCTGCTGAATACCCTGGTTGGGGAGAAGCTGGCCATTGTCACGCCCAAACCGCAGACGACCCGGACCCGGCTGATCGGGGTCAAGACGCTTTCGCAGACCCAGCTGATCTTTGTCGATACGCCGGGCATCCATAACCACACCGGCTCGCTCCTCAACCGGCACATGGTCGAGCTGGCCCTGGGCGCGCTGCAAGAGACCGATATGGTGCTGTTCCTGGTCGATGCCCAGCGCGGCATTGTGGACGGTGACGAAAAGATTGCCGCCCGTCTCAGCCGCCTGTCTACGCCGGTTATCGGGGTGGCCAACAAGATTGACCTGCTCCCCCGCCCAGCCCTACTGCCGGTGCTGGACCGCCTGGCCGGCCTGTTGCCCGGCCGGGAAGTCGTTCCGGTCAGCGCCCTGCACGATACGAATACCGCTGAATTGCTATCCACCCTGATCCAGCCCTTGCCGGTCGGTCCGGCTCTGTATCCGAGCGATGAACTGACCGATCAGAGCGAACGGATGCTGGCCCAGGAGATGATCCGCGAGCAGCTCTTTTTCAACACCCAGCAAGAAATTCCGTACGCCACGGCAGCGGTTATCGAAGAGTTTACCGAGCGGCCCGACAAGTCGTTGCTCGTCATTCGGGCTGCGATCCATGTCGAACGCGCCTCGCAAAAGCCGATTGTGATCGGCAAAGGCGGCACTCGGCTCAAGCAAATCGGTCAGGCCGCCCGACGGCGGCTGGAAGCCTTTTTTGGCTGCAAGGTCTTTCTGGAGCTGTTCGTCAAAGTCTCCAAGGGCTGGACCAATCGGCCGGGTATGCTGCACGAGTTGGGCCTGTCCGACGTATCCACCCGCCGCGCGTAGCCGCGCCATGCGGCCCAGCATCGAGGATTCCGGGAGTCGGCAGACGAAGGGGAGGGAGCATGGGAGTGCTGGCACGCGCCGGATTGGCCTTGACCCGCTGGACGGAGCGCTGGATTCCCGACTCGTGGGTGATTGCGGTCATGCTAAGCCTGTGCGTCGCCGGCCTGGCGATGACGGTCGGGGGCGCCTCGCCGGCGACCGCCCTGCAGGCTTGGGGCCAGGGTTTGTGGGCCTTGCTCAGCCTGGCCATGCAGTTCACCCTGATGATGGTCCTGGCCTATGCCTGTGCGGTCTCTCCGCCGCTGAAACGCGCCTTCGTGTGGATGGCCGGCCGGCCCGATCCGACTCGACCCCGTCAGGCAATTGTCCTGATGGCGTGTTTTTCTACCCTCACCGCCTGGCTCAACTGGGCCTTCAGTCTGGTCGTGACCGCCGCGTTTCTGCCCTTTGTCGTCAGAGCCAACCCCCGGGTCGATTTCCGTTTGCTGGTTACCTGTGCCTACCTGGGGGTCGGTACGGTGTGGCATACCGGCCTGTCCGGCTCGGCTCCGCTCATCCTTGCCACGCCGGACAATTTTCTGATCCAGGCCGGCGTGCTGACCGAAACCGTGCCCATCACCCAGACCCTGTTTGCGCCGTTCAATCTCGGCTATGCGCTGCTGGCCGGCCTGGCCGGCATCCTGATTGTCGCCGCCCTGGTGCCGCCGGCGGCCGAGGCGGTCAGCGTCTCCGAGACCCAGGCCCGGCGTCTGGACTCGGGTCATGTGGCCCAGACCCGCCCGTCACGCCTGATTCCGGCCCAACGTCTGGAGTGGTGGCCGGGCTGGTCGCTGATCGCCAGCGCAGCCATGCTGCTGTATCTGGCCTCACAGATCGGCAGCCTGGGGTTCGGCCGAGCCTGGACGATTGATAATTACAACCTGTTGTTCATGGCCCTGGGCCTGTTGCTGCACTGGTATCCCAAGTCGTTTTTGGCCGCGTGCGAGGACGGGATCAAAAATACCTGGGGGATTGTAATCCAGTATCCCCTGTACGCCGGTATCTTCGGTCTGATGGCGTATACCGAGCTGGGCCAGGCGCTGACCGGCTTGTTTATCAGCGCCGGCTCGCCACGCGCCTTCCCGCTGATCGTGTATGCCTACTCGGCGGTGCTGAACTACTTTATTCCGTCCGGCGGCTCAAAGTGGATTGTCGAGGCGTCCTACCTCCTGCCGGCCGGGCACGCCCTGGGGCTGTCGATTCCAACCGTGACGCTGAGCTATGCCTACGGCGATATGACGACCAATCTCATTCAGCCGTTCTGGGCGATTCCCATCCTGACCGTCACTGGTCTGCGCTTTGGCGACATCATGGGCTACTGCTTTCTCATTGCCGGCCTGATGCTGGTGTTTAACGTCCTGGCCCTGCTGCTGATCCCGCTCCAGCTGTAGCCTAACGTCCCTGAAAGACCGGCTTGCGTTTCTCGACAAAGGCCCGGGCGGCTTCTTTAGCGTCCTGGCTGCCGGACAGCTCGTGGGTCATGTTCTGCTCAAACCGATAGCCGTCGCGCAGATCCATGAACTCGATGCTGTTCATGGCGTGTTTGGCCAGACGGATCGCCAGCGGGCTTTTGGCGGCGATCTCCTGCGCCAGGGCCTGGGCTGCGGGCAGGAGCTGCTCGGGGGGAACCACGGCCTCCACAATGCCCCGCCGGTACAGTTCCTGAGCGCCGATCCGCTCGCCGGTGTACATCATCTTGCGCGCCTTATACACCCCGAACAGACGCTGAGTGTGGCGCCCGCCGCCGAGCAGGCCGACATCGATCTCGGGCAGGCCGACCAGGGCTTTGTCGGAGGCGATGAGCATGTCGCACGAGGCCAGCAGGGCCAGTCCGCCGCCCAGCGCCGGACCGTTGATCGCCCCGATCACCGGCACCGAACACTCCAGGATGGCGTGAAATGCCTCGCGGGCCGCCCGTGAGTGCGCCCACATCGCTCCGGGCCGGGGGGCTTGCCGGCCTTCGAGCGAGGAGGAGCGGGCTTTCATGTCGGCGCCGGCGCAAAAGCACTTGCCAGCGCCGGTGAACACCGCCGCCCGCACCTCGGGGCGATTGTTCAAGGCGTCGAACGCGGCCTGAATTTCGTCGAACATCTGGCGGTTCATGGCGTTGACCGGCGGGCGGTCGATGGTGACGGTGGCGACAAAATCGCTGATGTCGGTCTTGAGAATTTCCATATCCATGGCAGGCTCCTGGGGCGAGGCTTATCTGCGAGAGTTATCTGAATAAAGACCGGGCAATCACCATCCGGTGAACCTCTGAGGGACCCTCGCCGATCCGTCGCACCCGGGCTTCCCGATACCAGCGCTCCAGGGGAAACTCCTTGGTCACCCCGTAGCCGCCGTGGATCTGGACCGCGCTGTCGATCACCCGGCCCAGGACCTCGCTCGAATACAGCTTGGCAATCGAGGCCTCAAGACGGGCGTCTTCTCCGCGGTCGGCTTTCCAGGCGCCCTCCCAGATCAGCCAGCGGGTGGCGCGCAGCTCGACCTCGGCATCGGCCAGCATCCACTGGACGGCTTGGCGCTGACTCAGCGCCTGCCCGAAGGTTTCGCGTTGTTTGGCGTGTTCAATGGCCATCCGGTGGGCGGCGACCGCCACGCCGAGATTGGCGGCCGAATACGGAAAGCGGGCCTTGGTCAGCAGATCGAAACACAGAAACAGCCCCTGGCCTTCTTCCCCAATCATCTTGTCGGCCGGCACCCGACAGTCCTCAAACGAGACCTCGTTGGGAACCGAAACCGTGCGGATGGTCTTGAACGGGCGGGGGGTGAAGCCCGGCGTGTCCTTGTCGATAATAAAACAGCTGATGCCCTTACGGCCTTTGTCCGGATCGGTCCGCACAAAAACCACCCCCCATTCGGCCAGGTGAGCGTTGGAGATAAAAATCTTTGTACCATTGATGACCCACGAGTCGCCGTCTCTGACGGCCCGACACTGAATGGCCCCGGCCGGGTCCGAGCCGCCGCTGGGTTCGGTGATGGCGAAAAAGGTCTTGAGACCGTCCCGCAGGGTCGGGATGGCGTAGCGCTGGATCTGCTCCGGGGTGCCGGCGTAGATCGGGGCCGGCGGATAGCGGCCAAAGGTCCCGCAGCCCGGGTTGTACAGGCCCATGCGGTGCTGGGCCATTTCTTCCAGCACCACCGACATGCCAAAGGTGTTGACCCCTCCGCCCCCGAACTGCTCGGGCGCGGCCGGGCACCACAGGCCGGCCGCCTTATTCTTGGCCATCAGGCGCTGATAGTCGGCCTCCGGCAGATCCGGGGCGTCCGGGTCGAGCTGCTGTTCGAGCGGAATGATTTCTTCGCGGATAAAGCGCCGAACCTGATCCCGGAGCAGGCTCAACTCGGGGGGGAGGCTGAAGCCCTGGAATGCTTCCATGTCGCTACCTCGGTGAAGCGGCCGGCTGACCGCTAGTCTGCGCGTTTGAACTTGGGCATGGTGACCTCTGGGGTGACATCGTCGAAAACGACCTCGACCGGCAAATCCAGCCTGAGGTCGTCGGGCTCGACATCGGTCAGCCAGCTGACCAGCCGCACGCCTTCCTCCATCTCGATCACCACCGGACTGTAGGGCACCATGTCGGCGAACTGGGCCAGCATCGGCTGGATTGCGGTCGTCCACGAGAAGACCTTGCCCTTGCCGCTGGACTGAGCCCACTCCCAGTTGAAAGACCCGCACTTGGCGCACATGTCGCGCGGCAGGTGACGCCAGGCGCCACAGTCGGTGCAGCGCTGGAAGCGCAGCTGGTGCTGTTTGCAGTAGTCGTAGAACTCGACCGCCATGCTGTTGCGCAGTTTGGGCAGGGGGCGTGAGTAGGCGTTCGCGTCTTGTGCCATGTCTACCTCCGTAAGATGGCCAGGCTGCCGTCCCCAAAATCGCCCCAGCCGGTCACCAGGCCCAGCTCGGCGTCCTTGACCTGACGCTCGCCAGCCTCGCGGCGCAGCTGGCGGGTGGCCTCGGTGATGTGGTTCATGCCCCACACATGGGCTTCCGAGTGCAGTCCGCCGTGGGTGTTGATGGGCAGGTTCCCGCCGAGTTCCAGACGGCCGCCCTGGACAAAATCGCCGACCTCGCCGCGCTGACAAAAGCCCAGAGCTTCGAGTTGGAGCAGGACGACGTAGGAGAAACAGTCGTAGATCTCAATGAAGTCAATATCCTTGTGCTCAACGCCGGCCATCCGAAAGGCGTTTGGCGCGGCAAAACTCAGCCCGATGGTGAACGGGTCGGGCCGCGACGGAATATCGTCGGCCGGATAGGGGTGACCCTCGGCCACGCCCGAGAGATAGACCGGATCGTGCTTGAGGTCTCTGGCCCGTTCCGGCGAGGTGAGCACCACGGCGCAGGCGCCGTCGGTTTCCAGGCAGCAGTCGAACAGCCGGAACGGCTTGGCCACCCAGCGGGCGTTCAAATAGTCGTCCATGCTGAGCGGGCGGCCGCACATATAGGCTTTGTCGTTCAACTGGGCGTGCTTGCGTGAGGCGACCGCCACCGAGCCCATGGCTTCGTCCGGTGTGCCGTACAGCTCTTTGTGACGGGTGGCCAGCCAGGCGTACCACTGGACGGGCACCGAGGCGCCGTAGGGCAGGTAGTATTCGCCAATCGTGGTGGCCATGACGCCCGGCGCTCCGCTGCCGCTGCCGCCTTCGGGACGCCCCAGGTTGCGGACCCGCATGGCCGAGTAGCCATTCCAGCCGAGCGGAATCAGGACATTATTGGCCACCCCGCAGGCCACGGCCATGGCCGCACTCTGCAGCGAGGTCACCGGGCTGGCGCCGCCCATGTGGACGGTGACCGAATAGCGCAGGTCCTCAATACCCAGATTGGCCGCAAAATGTTCGGCGGTGGACGGCAGGGGAGGCGGGATGATGCCGTCAATATCGTGCGGGCTGAGGCCGGCGTCGCTGATGGCCCGCATTGAGGCTTCGAGCATGAGCGACAGGTCGGTCCGCCCCGAGCCTCGGGTAAAGTCGGTTTCGCCGACCCCCACAATACAGGCTTGATCTTTCAGTGCGTGCATAGCTCCTCCTTGTGCCAGACTTGTGCCAGACTTCCCGGGCCGGATGGTACACCGGACCGGGCCGGATTGTAAAGCCAAAGCGGCGAACCTGCGACGTTCTTGACGGCGTGGGGCTCCTCCGCTGAGAGCGTCTGCACCAATCTGTCTACTTCCTTTGGTTGATGAGGCGATCTCCCCCTCGCTTTCGGGGCCAGGCGCTTTGGGCTATCTTTGGGCGGCATGAAAATTCGACACCTTGACACAGCGTACTGTCAGGCGTGGCGGCAGGGAGCGACACACCATGAGCAGAACAAGTATTGATCTGGACGACCGTCTTGTTGCGGAATGTATGCGTGTTTTTCGGTGCAAATCTACGCGTGAGCTGATCCATCTTGCTCTCGCCGAACTCCTCAAAGCAGAAAAGCAAAAAGAGGCTCTAACAGAATCGGTGGAAGAGCCGGAACCGCCTCTCCGGGCAGGCGAGCGTCAAGAGAGCTTCCGAACAGCCCTAAAGGAAGTCAACCGGCGTTACGGCCCTGCCCTCAAGAAACTGGCCGAGTAGGAGATGGCTCTTGTTTTTCTCACCGTGGAGGAAATCCTTGAGATCCATGCCGATCAAATCAAGCGTTATGGCGGACGCTCTGGCTTACGAGACCTCGGCCTGCTTCAATCTGCTGTTGCCGTTCCTCAGTCCAGCTTTGGCGGTCGGTATCTGCACGCTACGCTTTTCGAAATAGCCGCAGCCTATCTGTTTCACATTGTCCAAAATCACCCATTCGTAGATGGCAACAAAAGGGTGGGGACTGCGGCTGCGCTGGTTTTCCTCAAGATGAACGGCATCGACATTGCCGTCTCCAATGCTGCGTTGGTGGAGCTGGTGCTTGAGGTTGCGCAAGGGAAAATGAGCAAGACCGGGATTGCAGAGTTTTTTGCTCGGCATTCTTGAGGTTGTACGCATCTCCGCGCTTTCGGGGCCGGGCGCTTTGGGCTATCTTTGGGCGGCATGAAAATTCGACGCCTGTTTGAGACCCAAGACCAAACGTTTTCCTTTGAGTTTTTTCCGCCCAAAAACCCGGCCGATGTTGAGCAGCTGTTTGTCCGGGCCAATGAGCTGAAACCGCTCGGACCGAGCTTTATTTCGGTGACGTATGGGGCGGGCGGTTCGACCCGCAAAAATACGATTGATCTGGTAGGCCGCTTTCAGGATGAGCTGGGTCTGGTTGGCATGGCCCACCTGACCTGCGTCGGCCATACGCAGGCCGAGCTACGGGCCATCCTCCAGGAATTTCAGGCCCGGGGGATTGAGAACGTGATGTGTCTGCGGGGCGACCCGCCCCGCGGCCAAGCCAGCTTCGAGCCGGCGCCCGGCGGCTTCTCCCACGCCAATGAGCTGGTCTCGCTCACCCGCGCCAACGGGGACTTCTGCATTGGCGTTGCCGGCTACCCGGAGCCCCACCCCGAGAGCGAAAGCCGGGAACTCGATCTGTTGCGTCTCCAGTACAAGGTTGACTGTGGCGCGGATTTCGTCATCACTCAGCTCTTTTACGACAACCGGGAGTATTTCGACTTTGTGGACCGCGCCGGCCGGCTCGGCATTCCGTGCCGGATCATCCCGGGCATCATGCCGATTGTGAACTATCGCCAGATTGTCCGCATCACGCGCCTGTGTGGAGCAACGATTCCGACCGAGTTGGGCAGCCGCCTGGAACCGGTTGCCGACGATCCTGATGCCTCGCTCGAAATCGGGATCGAGTGGGCGCGACGACAGTGTGAAGAATTACTCGAAAACGGCGCTCCCGGTATCCACTTCTATACGCTGAACCGCTCTGATGCGACCAGACGCATTTTTGAGCAGCTGCGCCGCAGCCGGGTCAAAACCCTGCTGCCATCTGCGTAGGGCGGGCACCTGCCCAACATTGACCGGGTCGCCCCCGGCAGGCTATTGTCCGCCTGACAGGAGGCCCGCGTATGACACACAGCGCACCCCCATCGGTCAGCCCGGACGAGGCCAATGCTTTTCTCGACGGCCTGTCACGCTTCAACGTCGGTCCCTTGTGGAAGGTGCTGGGCCAGATCCTCACCCCTGAGCCGCGCACCCAGGCTGTTCCCCACCTGTGGCGCTGGCAAGAGCTGCGCCCCCACCTGTTGCGCTCGGGTGAGGTGGTGACGGCCGCCGAGGCCGAGCGGCGGGTGTTGATGCTCCTCAACCCGGGTTTGGAGGGCCGCGTGGCCACGACCACGACCCTGTACGGCGGCTTGCAGCTCATCCTGCCCGGAGAAATCGCTCGGACCCACCGCCATACGCCCAACGCCCTGCGTTTTATTATGGAAGGCGAGGGCGCTTATACGGTCGTTGACGGCGATAAAATGACCATGGCCCCGGGTGACTTTGTCCTCACCCCCAACTGGACCTGGCACGATCACGGCAGCGAGGGCGACCAGCCCGTGGTGTGGCTGGACGGCTTGGACATTCCGCTGGCCTCCCTGCTGGAAAATATCTTCACCCAGCCGTTCTCCCAGGAAGCCCAGCCTGTGACCAAGCCGCTCAACACGTCTGCGGCCGTGTACGGCAAGGGCGGGCTGCTGCCCAGCTGGCAGCGGCCGAGTGACACTGGCCGGTCCGGGCTGCTGAAATACGCCTGGACCGACGCCCATGAAATGCTGATGAGTCTGGGCAAAGACGAAGAAAGCCCGTTTGACGGCAGCCTGCTCGAATATGTGAATCCGGTCAATGGTGGGCCGTCGCTGCCGACCATGGCCAGCTTTTTACAACGCCTCAGGCCCGGCCAAAAAACCCAGGCGCACCGCCACAGTGCCAGCGCGGTGTATCTGGCCGTGCAGGGCCACGGCCGAACTGTCATCGACGACCGCGTCTATGACTGGGCCCCGGGCGATGTGTTTGCCCTGCCCCTGTGGGCGAGCCATTGGCATGAAAACGGGTCGGCCAGTGCGGACGCCATCCTGTTTTCGTTTACCGATGCGCCGGTGATGCGGGCGCTGGACTGGTATCGGGAGCAGGAGCTGTAGAGGAGCCCGGCATGCTACACACCATGATTGTCGGCAGCCTGCCACGCCCGACGTGGCTGGTGCCGCCCCACCGCATGTATGTGTCCTGGCAGCTCGATGAGGCGCAGCGAACCGAGGGCTGTGACGACGCGGTCGTGCTGGCGGTTGCCGACCAGGAGAGGGCCGGACTGCATATCCTGACCGATGGCGAGCAGCGTCGCCGACATTACATCTGGGGCTTTTGCGAGGGACTGAGCGGCCTCGATTTTGAGCGTCTGGCCAAGATCGACACCCGCGGCAATCGTTACGGTATCCAGGTCGATGCAGCCCGGGTGGTGGGACCGCTCCGACGGCCCAACCCCATTCTTGTTGACGCCCTGCGTTTTCTCAAACGCCAGACCAGCAAGCCGGTCAAGGTGACGTTACCCGGACCCATGACCACGGCCGACACCCTGGCCGACGAGCACTACGGGGACCGTCAGACCCTGGCCGCCGAGATCGCCAGGGTGCTCAACGAAGAGGCGCTGGAGTTGGCCGAAAACGGTTGCGACATCGTCCAGTTCGATGAACCGTGTTTCAATATCTATCTCGACGCGGTTGAAGACTGGGGTATCCGCACCCTTGAGGCGGCGGCCAAGGGGGTCAGGGCTAAAATCGCGGTCCATATCTGCTATGGCTACGGCATTCCCCTGGTGGTCGAGTGGAAGAGCCACAATACGGACTGGAGTCATTACGGACGGACGCTGCCCCTGCTGCGGACCAGCGCCATCGACATGATCTCGGTCGAGTGCGCCGCGTCGGGGGTTGATCCCTCGGTCCTGGCCCTGGCTCGGGGCAAGGATCTGATGGTCGGGGTGATTGATGTGGGGACCGAAGAGATCGAAACCCCGCAGACCGTCGCGTCCCGCATTCGCACCGCCCTGCACTATGTCGAGCCGCAACACCTCTATCCGTGTACCGACTGCGGGATGATCCCGCGTTCACGGACCGCAGCCCGGGGAAAGATGAAGGCTCTGGCAGACGGGGCGTGGCTGGTCCGCTCGGAGCTGAGCGGCTAGGGGACAGGCGGGAGAAGAGATGAGCTATCTACGTGAACTGTTTGGCGGCAACCCCCTGCTGATGGGCGCGTTTCTGGGGATCATTATTGCCGCAACCGTGATTTTCTTTGCCGAGCGGGGGCGGGGAGGCTCTTAGGCCGGCAGTCCCTCTCCCCGGACGGGAAGAGGGCGTTGGGAATCAGTCCTCAATGCCGAGCCGTTGCTTGCCCTCGGCCGAGATCATCTCCGGTCCCCAGGGGGGATCCCACACGACCTGCACGTCGGCCTCTTCGACCCCCGGCAGCCCCTCAATCCGGTGCTGGGCATCCATGGCAATGGCCGGACCCATGCCACAGCCCGGCGCGGTGAGCGTCATCCTGACCTCGACTTTGCTCTCGCCACTGGGCAGCGACTGCAGCTGCATGTCGTACACCAGCCCCAAGTCCACGATATTGACCGGAATTTCCGGGTCATAGACATTTTTGAGGGCGGCCCAGACCTGCTCTTCGCTGAGGGTGCCATCGCCCGCTTCCGGGCTCGCTTCTGCTGTGGTACTAGGCTCTTTGCCGATAGCGTCGGCATCCGCGTCGGATACCCGGTATAAGCCGCCCAGGGTTGGCAGCTGGAGGGTATAGGTATCGCCCAGGGCCTGAGTAATCACGCCCGGCGTCCCCTTGGGGATGATGACGGTCGTGCCCTGAGGGATCTGCACGACTTCACACTCTCTCTGAAATTCGATTTCTTCGTAGCTCATCGGGCTCTTCCTTTCGTCCGCAGGTGACTTAATTTAGACAGGTAAGGTCCATGATGTCAATTCAGGCGCCTCGCGTCCGTCCGAGGTCTGCCCCGGTTATGGAAGCGTGGGCCGTCACATCGAGCGGAAACGGCGGCGGATTTCTCTCTTTTCCACGGCGAAGGCGGCTCAGGCCGTGATTTGGATGCGGTGCTTCGTCACCTGATCGAGCCTATCGGCTAGGCGATCCTGCTCCCTCTCCAGCTCATACTGGCTCTGAAGTCCCATCCAGAATTCTGCCGAGTTGCCAAAGAAACGTGAGAACAGCAGGGCTGTCTCCGCGGTGATGGACCGCTGGCCGTGAACAATCGCATGGATTCGGCGAGCATCCACACCGATGGCTTGGGCGAGTCGATACTGGGTGATCTGCATGGGGCGAAGAAACTCCTCATTGAGAATCTCGCCGGGATGAATAGGAGGGAGTTTCTTGGGGCTGTGTGTCTCCGGTCTACTCATGTGTGTGGCTCCTTCTTGCTCTGAAGTCCTTGCGATCTTCATGGTAATCCACGATCTCTCCCTGAGAGGCATTGCCTTGCTGCCAGGAAAAAAGAGCGTCAGGGCGACGGCCGTGACACGCTGCGCGCTTTCCACAGGTAGTACACGACCGGGTAGACGAGCAGGGTGACCATGCCGGAGGTGACGATGCCGCCGACCAGCGGCGTCGCAATCCGCTTCATGACATCGGCTCCCGCGCCACTGCTCCACATGATGGGCAGCAGCCCGACCACATCGGTCGCGATTGTCATCAGAATCGGTCGAACCCGTTTCAGCGCTCCGTCCGTGATGGCTTCGACAAGAGCCCTGCGGTCGGTGAGCAAACCGCGCTCTCGGTAGTCTGTGTAGGAAAGGTCCAGGTACAGTAGCAGGACGATGGCGGTCTCGGCGTGGAGTCCGGCCAGGGCGATGACGCCGACCCAGACGGCGATGCTGAGGTTGTAGTCGAGGATGTACAGCAGCCAGATCGCCCCGGTCAGGGCGAACGGCACGCCGAGCAGCACGAAGAGCGTTTCGGTGACGGAGTTGGTGTTGAGGTAGATGAGGACGAAGATCAGCAGCAGGGTCAGCGGGATCACATAGCCCAGGCGCTGCTGGGCGCGCTGCATGTACTCGTACTGTCCGCTCCAGGCCAGCGTGTAACCGACAGGCAGCGCTATCCGGGCGGCGACGGCGTGCTGGGCGGCCGTGACGTAGCTCCCGACATCGGTATTGCGGATATCAATATAGACCCAGGCGTTCGGCCTGGCGCCCTCAGTCTTGATACTCGGCGGGCCGACAGTGTAGCGCGGGCTGGTCAGGCGTCCCAGCGGAATCTGGGGACCGGCTGGAGTCGGCACCAGAACTGAGCGTAGCGCGGGCAGGTCGTCCCGCAGCTCCCGGCTGTAGCGCAGATTGACCGGGTAGCGCTCAAGCCCTTCGACGGTGGTCGTGATATTCATGCCGCCGATGGCGGTTTGGATCACCTGCTGCACGTCATCAACCGTCAGACCGTAGCGGGCAATGGCCTCACGGTCGATCTTGAAGTCGAGATAGTTGCCACCCATCACCCGCTCGGCGTACACGCTGCGTGTTCCGGGCAGCTCCCGGACGACCGCCTCAATCTCCTGGCCCAGCCGCTCCAGCTCGGCCAGGTCGGGACCGGCGATCTTGATCCCGACCGGCGTCTTGATGCCGGTCGAGAGCATGTCGATCCGGGCCTCAATCGGCATCGTCCAGGCGTTCGTCAGTCCGGGGACCTGGATCGCGGCGTTCAACTCCTGGGTGAGTTTTTCGGGCGTCATGCCGGCCCGCCACTCGCTCTGCGGCTTGAGCATGATCGTGGTTTCGATCATCGACAGCGGTGCGGGATCGGTTGCCGAGTCGGCCCGGCCCACCTTGCCGAAAACCTTGTCCACCTCGGGGAAGGTTTTGATGATGCGGTCGGTCTGCTGCAAGAGTTCACGCGCCTTGGTGATCGAGATGCTCGGCAGCGTGGTTGGCATGTAGAGCAGGTCGCCCTCCCACAGCCGGGGCATGAACTCCGAACCAAGCCGGGAGAAGGGCACGCAGCTCAGCGCCAAGGCCACACCTGCGACAGCCAGGGCGGAGGACCTGAAACGCAGGACGCAGCTCAGGGCCGGCCGGTATACGGAGATGAGCAAGCGGCTGACCGGGTTTCGGTCCTGGGGCAGAATCCTGCCCCGCACACAGTAGCCGACCAGAACGGGAACCAGGCTGACTGACAGCAGGGCTGCGGCCGCCATGGCGTAGGTCTTGGTGAAGGCGAGCGGCTTGAACAGCCGTCCTTCCTGAGCCTCCAGGGTGAACACGGGCATGAATGAGACCGTGATCACGAGCAGGGCGAAGAACAGCGAGGGGCCGACTTCCTTGGCCGAGGCGGCAATACTCTGCCAGTGCGGGCGTCGCTGCCGGTCTCGCGCCAAGTGGGTGTGGGCATTCTCAACCATCACGATACCGGCGTCGACCATGGTTCCGACCGCAACGGCGATGCCGCCGAGCGACATGATGTTGACGCTGAGCCCCTGGAAGAAGATGGCGATGAAAGCGATCAGCATGCCGACCGGCAGGCTGATGATGGCGACAAGTCCGCTCCGAATGTGGAACAGAAAGAGCAGGCACACCAGACCGACGATCAGGAACTGCTGGCTGAGGCTGGTCCGCAGGCTGTCAACCGCCCGGTTGATCAGGGCCGTGCGATCATAGGCGACCGCAATCTCAACGCCCCGAGGCAGACCGGCTTTGAGCCGCTCCAGCTTGGCCTTGACGTCGCGGATGACGCGCAGGGTGCTTGCCCCGTAACGCACGACGATAATGCCGCCCACGGTCTCGCCCTCGCCGTTCCATTCGGCCAGCCCGCGGCGCGTCTCCGAGCCCACACCGATCCGCGCCACATCTTGCAGCAGGATCGGCGTTCCGCTGCGGTCCACACCCAGGGCGATTTTGCGCAGATCGTCCTGAGACTCAAGGTAGCCGAGGCCGCGGATCATGAACTCTTTCTCCGCCACTTCCAGCAAACGCCCTCCCACGTCGCTGTTGCTGTGCTGAATGGCGGCGCGAATCCTGGAGATGGGGATGTCGTAGGCCCGCAGCCGGTTCGGATCGACGGTGATCTGGTACTGCCGGACAAATCCCCCGACGCTGGCGACCTCTGAGACGCCCGGGACGCTGGTCAACTCATACTTGAGAAACCAGTCCTGGATCGAACGCAGCTCGCTCAGGTCGTGACGGTCAGACTTCAAGGCATACATGAAGGCCCAGCCGGCGCCCGTGGCGTCGGGGCCGAGCCGTGGCGTGACTCCCGGCGGCAGCTGCCCGGAGACGGAATTCAGGTATTCGAGGACGCGGCTCCTGGCCCAGTACAGGTCGGTCCCGTCCTCAAAGATGATGTAGACAAAGGAAAAGCCGAAGAACGAATAGCCCCGCACGACTTGAGCGAACGGCGCGGCGAGCATCTGCGTCGTCAGCGGATAGGTCACTTGGTCTTCGACAATGCGCGGCGCCTGGCCCGGGTACTCGGTATAGATGATGACCTGAACGTCGGACAGGTCGGGCAGGGCGTCGAGCGGTGTTCGTAACAGCGCAGACACGCCGGCTGCGGCGACAAGCAGACCGAGGAGCACAACAAGGAAGCGGTTGGTGATCGACCAGTCAATGACGCGTCCACACATCGCCCCTCTCCTCAGTGATGATGGTGGGCTGGCGCCGAAGCCGGCCCGGGCTGCTCGGAGGCGTCGTCGTTCAGCAGCTGCGAGATGGCGGCCTTAAGATTGCTGTCGGAGTCGATCAGAAACTGCGAGGAGACCACGACCGCCTCGCCGGGGGAGAGCCCGGCGGTGACCTCCTGCATGCCCCCGCCGGCCAGGCCCAGCTCGACCTCCCGAGGCTCAAACACACCGCCCCCCTTGGCGACGATGACGACCGCTCGTTCCCCGCTGTGCAGGACAGACTCGGCCGGCGCTATCACCGCCCGGGTCGATCCACCAGCCTGGACGGAGACCGTGACGTACATCATCGGCCTCAGGCGGAGGCCCGGGTTGGCGACCTCGACAAAGGCGGTCAGGGTCCGCGTGTGCTGGTTGACGGCCGGCCGAAAAAAGAGAATCGTGCCGTCCCAGCGCCGGCCCGGAAACGCGTCGACCTCGATCAGCACCCGCTGGCCTTCACGCACATGGCGTACATCGTTTTCGTAGAACTCGGCTTTGGCCCACAGCGTGGCGTGGTCGGCGATCTTGAGGACGGTCATGCCCGGGCTGAGTTTCATGCCCTCCAAGGAGTCGCCCATCTTGTCGACAATGAACCCGGAAGAGGGGGAGAAGAAGCGGACCGTGCGGGTCACCGCTCTCGAAGCTCCGAGCGTGTCGATCTGCTCCTCGGTGATGTCCCAGTAGCGCAGGCGTTCCCGGGCTGCTTCGAGCAGAGACTCGGCGCGGACGACGGCCTCAGGGTAGGCCCTGTTTTGGCGCAGCCGCTCGACATAGCCCATCGCCGCCAGGTACTCACGCTGCGTCGTGAGCAACTGCGGGCTGTAGATCTCGAACAGCAGGTCGCCTTTCTCGACCAGTTCACCGACGTTGTTGACGCGCGCCTTCTCGATCCAGCCCTCGAATTTCGTGTTGACGGACACGAGCTTTTCTTCGTTGTGGGCCAGGACGCCGACGGTGCGGATCGAGACCGGCAGCGCACCGGTCGTGACCGGTGTCGTCCGCACCGCAAAGTTCTGCAAGAAGCGCTGGCTGACCCGAACCCCACCGTTTTGTGGGGCTTGGTCTTCATAGACCGGAACGAGGTCCATGCCCATGGGTGACGTGCCCGGTTGGTCTGAGGTGTAGTTCGGGTCCATGGGAGCGCGCCAATACAGAATCTTCCGCTCGCCTGGGGCCGGTGCGGCGTGAGGGTGCGCACCCCGCAGCGCGTCAAACCGCTCCCAGCCGAGCAGGACCGACGCGCCGACTCCGAGGCCAACACCAACGAGCAGCAATACAAAACCGCCCAGCCTTGTCATGGTCTTTCCTCCGGGAAGGCCGACCCGATGGCGCGTTCCATCTCAGCCAGGGCCTGCATGTAAGCGGTTTCCAGGCGCGCCAGGCCGAGCCGGACCTCGAGCAGGACCTCCTCGCTGTCCAGCAGTTCGAGCACCCCCGTCGTTCCGGTGGCATACGCCTCCTCGGTCGAGCGCAAAGCCTGTTCGGCCTGGGGCAGCAAGGCTCTCTCGAAGAGGGCGATCTGCTCATCGGTCATGCGCAGCCGGACCCCAACCGCACGGACAGCGGCGTCAACCGTGTTGACCACGTTGTGGTGGACAGCCTTTGCCGCTGCAACCCGCTGGCTTGCCTCCTGCACTCCCGCGTCGTACTTCGAGCGGAAGATGGGAAGGCTCAGGCTGAGGCTCAGGCTGTACACGTCTTTGCCGTTGCCGGCTGGTCGATTCAGTCCCGCTCTGGGCCGGCTGCGGACATTTCCCCAACTGGCGCCCAGGGTGAAGTCGGGCCAGTACTGGCGTCGGGCCAGCTGCACGCCGCTCTGCCTGCTCTCGATCCGCAGCACGGCCTCCCTCACCTCGGGTCTGCTGGCGCGTCCGATTGCAGACAGCCGGTCGCTGTCGACGTGGACGGCTGGCCGGTCACCGGGGCGGATGGCCGGAATCGAGGTGTGGACCGGTCGGTCGCACAGCGCATTCAGCCCAGCCTCACGCTCGACCCGTTGGCGCAGGAGTTCCTGGCGGCGGTTCAGGACCTGGGTGATCTCGGCCTGGAGCTTGACGACCGCCTGCTGCAGGCCGACCCCCTGGGCGTAGCGCGCCTGAGCCAGGGTTTCGTAATGCCGCAGGAGCTGCTCTTGTTCGGCCGTGATGCCGAGCGCTTGATCAATATAGCCGAGGTCGTAGTAGGCCAGTTTGATCTGGCGGACCAACTCGGCCCTGTGTTGCTGGTAGAGCGTATCACGGACGCCGGCCTGCTTGGCCGCAATCCTGCCCCGATCCGACAGCTTGCCGAACCACGGGAACTTCTGGCTGAGCGCGACGACTGTTGTCTGCGGACCGACCCGGGTCTCCGGGGACCGCACATGCTGAGTGACGGCCAGGCTTGGATCCGGCAGAGCGGTGACCTGGGCAATGCGCAGCTGCGCGGCCTGAGCGTCCAGCCAGGCTTGGCGGAGCTGCGGATTGCTCTCAAGCGCTTCCTCAACCAGAGCCGCCAGCGTCGGATCGTTATTGGTCGCATAGGCTGGCGTGTCGGCCCGCGCCAGGCCGGCCGCCGACAGGAACAGCCACGTGCAAAAGTAGAGCAGCACTCCCTTCTTCATTCCCTTCCTCCAGTGTGGAGCGGCCTCGCCCGGCTCCCTGGGGACGACGAGCGTGGCCTGAAAGTGGGCAGGCGTACTCGAACCGCAGGCAGACGAAGCCTGGGTGGTTCGAGCCGACTCAGCTGAAGAACGGTCTAGATGAGGAAAGTTTGGTGTCGGACGTACAGGGGCGGGCTGCGGTCAGGCCAGTGCCCAAGCGCGGGAAGGCCGACTCCCGGTCCGTCGCCGGCAGCGGGGTCGGCGACGGCTGGCGGGGAGGCGGAACTGACGAGTTGGTAGTGCTGAACGGCGGGCTGCTGGGAAAGCGTGGCCGGGGTGCCGGTCAAGACACACAGCAGGTCGCACGGCGTTGTATGATTCCTGGCGTGGGTGTGCGAATCGTCACAGCAATCGTGGGCTTCCTCGGCCTGCGCACCGAGTGTCATGGGCGCGCAGGGGACGGCGCCCACAAGCAGGGCGAGTGAGACAACTACAATCCTGATGGCAAGTCGTGTCTTCACCAGTGGTCCGCCATTTCGGTCTCTTGAGATGTGAATCAGCCTAGCAGCATGCCGATCCCAGGCGCAAGTCAGCTCTTGTCTCGGAACTCCTTGAAGGCCGCCCGAACCAGATCGGGACGATCTTCCTGCACATAGTGGCCGCTACGTAAGATAACCGAGATGTCCGAATTGGGGATGTCTTCGTCAAGCTGGCGGCCGACCTCAAGCGGGACGATGGCGTCGTGTGGCCCCCAGACCAGCAGGGTAGGGACGGCCATTTGAGACAGCTGAGGGGTGATTTCCCCTTCGAGGACCGACTCGGCGTCAAACTCCCGGATAAACTTTCGCAGGCTGACCCGCGCTCCGGGATCGTCCTGATAGGGCGCCAGATAGGGTCTGAGGGCGATATCGCTCATCTTTTCCTGAGTTTCCACCCCGGCCCGGAAGATACGTTTGAGAAACCAGTCGCCGGTCAACAGCTGGCCGAGCCCGGGCAGGCCCAGCAGACGGACGTTGAGCGTCGGGCTGGCCTCGTACAGCGGGGCGCCGACCAGGATCAGCTTGCGGACTGCCCCCGGGTTGCGAACCGCATGCAGGGCGACGATCAGGGCTCCGGCTCCCTGACCCCCAAGGATGGGATTTTCCAGGTTGAGTTCTTGCAGAAAGGCGTCGAGCTGGGAGACGTAGGTCTCGATATCGTAGCGCCGATCCTGGGGCTTTTCCGAGTAGCCGAAGCCCATCAGGTCGAGGGTATAGACGGTCGTGCCATAGGTCAGACCCGGGATGATGTTGCGCCACACGTAGGACGAGGCGCCAAGCCCGTGCAACAAGACCATCGGTCGGCCCAGGCCCTGTTGGTCGTAGTGCAGGGCTACCCCGTCGATGTCGATGTATTTTTTGTCCGGGTATTTCTCCTGTAAGGCTGGGCCGGACAAGCTGGGCTGCGAGCCGCAGGCAGCCAGCAGTACGATCAGGGCTAACAGCCAAGCTCTCAGCCACATGAACTCTTGCATACGTCTACTCACTTTCTCGGTCGCTTCCTCAAAACCGGCAGTGGTCACGAAGTTTGACACGCCCGAACCGGACGCGCACAATAACGCTGGCCGAACTTCACGCACTGTAGCTGTGCGCAGGGATTTCGACAAGGCTGATAAGGAGGAAAACATGGCCCAACACGAGCTGTTTGACATCATGGCCTCGACCCGCAGCATGCGCCGCCTGAAACCCGATCCGGTTCCGGACGCTCTCATTCACCAGATCCTGGACGCCGGGATTCGGGCGCCGAGCGGCACCAACACCCAGAACTGGCGTTTTGTGGTGGTCAAAGACCCGGACATCAAAAAACAGGTCGCCGCAGTCTACCAAAAAGGCTGGGCCCAGGTTGAGACGATGTACGCCGACCGGCCCGGACCCGAACACATGGAAGACACAAAATTTCGGCGGCTGATCAGCGCTGCCGCCTATCTGGCCCAGAACATGGCCGAGGTTCCGGTCCTGCTGTTCGCCTGCCTCAAAGAACGGCCCATGCCGCCGGAGTTGGCGGCCCGTCTGGCCCGCCTGTCCGGCTCGAGTATTTATCCGGCCGTCCAGAACATGTTGCTGGCGTGTCGGGCCCTGGGACTCGGTGCCACCCTGACAACGGTTGCCTCGCTCCACGAAGAAGAAATCAGGGCCGTCTTGAAGCTGCCCGAGGACATTTCGACCTATGCCCTGCTGCCGATCGGCTATCCCATGGGCCGATTTGGGCCGGTGACGCGTGTGCCGGCTGAGGAGGTGACCTGTGTCGATCAGTGGGGCACGCCACTCAAAAAGGGCTGAGGAGGAGTTGGCTGGGCCGTATCGGCTCAGTCTTCCTCGTGGTGCCGGTTCAGCAGAGTGGTAATCGCCCACTCATAGCCGTCGGTCAGCGCCATCCAGGCCGAGGCGAGCAGGTCGCGCGACGTACGCATGGTGCTCCAGCGCTGTTGCCCGTCGCTGAATTTCATAATCGACACCACCTCGGCGGCGGTGCCCCGTCCACCCCGATGGGTGTACAGCTCGACGAGCTGGACCCCCTCGATCACCGGAAAATAGTGGAGCAAGACCCGACGTAGCGCCGAGTCCAGGGCCTGGACGCCGCCCACGCCCTGAGCGGCTTCAATCTTCTCCTGGCCGTTCACCTCGATAACCACCACCGCGTCTATGGCCCGGCGTCCTTTCCACTCCTCGTCAACTACGCGCCAGCGGATGATTTCGAACGGTGGACGGTAGTGCGGGTCCTGCCGCCAGCGGGCCACGTCTTGCGAGGCCTGGGGCGCCGTAGCGGCATCAAAAAAGTCTTCGGACGGTTCCTGTTTTTGTGTCATGCGAACTTCCTGTATGTGTATAATATGGTCATCGTACCAGGAGTGTTACGCGTCGCCGAGAGTGTCCCAGTGAATTTCCCAGAATTGGGGCAGGGGCGGAGAAAATTCAAAATGTCCGCCAAAGCACGCAAAGCTGGGTTGGTGGGATAAGCGCTCGCGCAGCAGGTGGAGATACTCCTCAAGCTCCTGCTCGGTCGGGTCCCCCGCTGCGTTGCTGGCGGGGGGGGCACCGATATCCATGCGCCTGCGCTGGCCACATTTTTGACAACTGATATCCACGTGCATAGGCTCCCCTGGATTTGCCGGCCTGAACCAGATACATAGTACTGCCTACATGACTCCAAAGGAGGCTGCAAGCGCATGCCGTTGGTCACATTTGTCAAGCAAGAGCTGAGTATCGAGGTGCCCGAAGGGGCGAACCTGCGGGACCTCGCGCTGGAGAACAAGATTGACCTGTACGCGTTTCCGGATAGCCTGCTCAACTGCCGCGGGCGCGGCCTGTGCGGCACCTGCCGGGTCCAGGTCGACGACCATCGGGCTCTGTCCGAACGCACCATAACGGATGAAAAAAAGAACGGCTGGGAGGGGAAAACCTATCGCCTGGCCTGCCAGTCGCGGGTGCTCGACGATGTGTCGGTTGTCACCAGTCCGCGTCGGGTCCGGGGCTGGATGGACCATTCGACCTACGCCGCAATGAAGAAACAAGGTGCCTGAGCGCTCAAGCCCTAACCACTACATCTTGTGGGCCGGCCGGTGCTCTTGTCAAAGGGATAGCGCTTTGATATCAAAAGCCATGCTCGTAGCGGCAAGCCCAGTCAGAACCGAAAGCCCATCTCTTTTCTGCTGAGATGGGCTTTTTTGCATGCGTCAGCCTGTGAGGAGCCCAGCTATGCTACCTGCCGAGATTCCAGAAGGACTCACCTTTGACGATGTGTTGCTGTTGCCGGCGGCGTCCGACTTCATGCCCAAAGACGCCGATGTGTCGACCGCGCTGACCCGCCGGATCAGCCTCAACGTCCCGCTCGTCAGCGCAGCCATGGACACCGTGACCGAATCACGGGCGGCGATCGCCATGGCCCAGGCTGGCGGCATCGGTATCATCCACCGCAATCTCAGCATCCATGCCCAGTCCGAAGAGGTCGGCAAGGTCAAAAAGCACGAGAGCGGGATGATCGCCAACCCGATTACGGTGCGGCCCGACCAGCCGATCGCCCAAGCCCGGGAGATCATGGAGCGGTTTCATATTTCGGGCCTGCCGGTGACCGAAAACGAGACCCTGGTCGGTATTCTGACCAACCGGGATCTGCGTTTTGAGAAACGCCTCGACCGCCTGGTGGCCGAGGTCATGACCAAGGACCGCCTGGTCACCGCCAAACCCGGCATCAGCCTCGAAGACGCCAAAGAAATCCTCCACCGCCACCGAATCGAGAAGCTGCTGGTCGTTGATGGGGACATGCACCTCAAGGGCCTGATCACGGTCAAGGATATCGAGAAGACCAGCCAGCACCCCCTGGCGTGTAAAGATCCGTTTGGCCGGCTGCGGGTCGGTGCGGCGATTGGAACGGGCGAGGATCGAGAGGCGCGCGCCGAATCCCTGGTCACGGCCGGGGTCGATGTGGTGGTCATCGACACCGCCCACGGCCATACCCGGAGTGTGATTGAGACCCTCGGCATGCTCAAACGGACTTTTCCGGGGATCGAAGTCGTAGCCGGCAATGTGGCCACCGCAGAGGGCACCCGCGATCTGATTGAAGCCGGCGCCGACGCGGTCAAGGTCGGTATGGGGCCGGCCTCGATCTGTACCACCCGGGTCGTGTCGGGCGTTGGCGTGCCGCAGCTGATGGCGATTACCAAGAGCGTCCGGGTGGCCGAAGACGCCGGCGTGCCGGTGATTTCCGACGGCGGCATCCGTTTTTCCGGCGACATGGTCAAGGCCTTGGCCGCCGGCGCCCACGCGGTCATGATCGGCAGCCTGTTTGCCGGCACCGAAGAGAGTCCCGGCGAGACGATTCTGTACCAGGGTCGGACCTACAAGCTCTACCGCGGCATGGGCTCCCTGGAGGCCATGCGCGAACGGGAGGGCAGTCGTAACCGCTATTTCCAGGACGACGAAGAGAGCGCCACCAAGCTCGTGCCCGAGGGTATTGAGGGCCGGGTGCCGTATAAGGGCGGCCTGGGCATGATTATCGACCAGATGGTCGGCGGCCTCAAGGCCGGGATGGGCTATACCGGCTGCCGGACCCTGGCCGAGCTGCGGACCGAGGCCCAGTTCGTCCGGGTCACCCCGGCCGGTCTGCGCGAGAACCATGTGCACGACGTGATTATTACCAAGGAAGCGCCCAATTACCGCATGGAGTAGGGGCTGTCTGTCCTCCAGCGTCTTATGATTCTTATTCTTGACTTTGGCAGCCAGTACACCCAGCTGATCGCCCGCCGTGTGCGGGAAGCCCAGGTGTATTGCGAAATTCATCCCTACTCGGCGGCGGCCGCGGCCATCCGTAAGCTGCAACCCCAGGGCATTATCCTGTCGGGTGGGCCGGCCAGTGTGTACGAGGCCGACGCGCCCCGGCTGGAGGCGGCGGTGGTCGATACGCCGGTGCCTTTTCTGGGTATCTGCTACGGCATGGGTGTCCTGCATCAGCTGGCCGGGGCTCAGATGGTCAGGGCTGAGCGGCGGGAGTTCGGGGCGGCGCGGCTGTTTGTCGATGATACGCGTGACCTGTTCGCCGGCTTCTCCAACACCGACTCCAGCCAGGTCTGGATGAGCCACGGCGACAAGTCCGAGCGCCTGCCGACCGGCTGGTCGGTGCTGGCCCATTCGCCAAACTCTCCGATCGCCGCCTGCCGCGACGCCTCGGGCCGTTTGTTCGGGGTGCAGTTTCATCCCGAGGTGGCGCATACCGAGCACGGCCGCGAGGTCTTGCATAATTTTCTGTTTCGGGTGTGTGGCTGTCGGCCCGACTGGACCATGGAAGGCTTTGTCGAGCACGAGATTGCCCGCCTCCGCCAACAGATCGGCGACGGGCGGGTGGTGTGCGGGCTCAGCGGCGGGGTTGATTCCGCAGTCGTGGCCGCCCTGCTCAGCCGGGCGATTGGTGAGCGCCTGACGTGTATCTTTGTCGATAACGGTCTGCTGCGCCAGGGCGAGGCCGAGCAGGTCGAGCAGACCTTCTCGGGTCTCGGCATCCGGCTGCGGTGCGTCAATGCGGCCGAGCGCTTTCTCAAGAACCTCACCGGGGTCGAAGACCCGGAGCGCAAGCGTCGGATTATCGGTCACACCTTCATCGATGTCTTTGAGGAAGCCGCCCGACCGCTGCGAGCCGACTTCCTGGCCCAGGGCACGCTGTACCCGGATGTGATCGAGTCGGTGTCGTTCAGGGGCCCGTCGGCCACCATCAAAAGCCACCACAACGTCGGCGGCCTGCCTGAGCGCATGCGACTGGCCCTGGTCGAGCCCTTGCGCGAGCTGTTCAAGGACGAGGTTCGGGTGCTGGGGCGGGTGCTGGGGCTGTCCGAGGAAGTCGTCGGCCGCCAGCCTTTTCCCGGCCCGGGCCTGGCCATTCGGATACTCGGGGCGGTTGAGGAGTCACAGCTGGCGCTGCTGCGCCGGGCCGACGCCATCGTCGATGAGGAAATCCGGGCGGCGGATTTCTACCACAAGATGTGGCAGACCTTTGCCGTTCTGCTGCCGGTCAAAAGCGTCGGGGTGATGGGCGATGCGCGGACCTATGAGAACGTGGTCGCCATCCGGGCGGTCGAGAGCGTAGACGGCATGACCGCCGACTGGGCCCGGCTGCCGCACGAGTTGCTGAACACCATATCGAACCGCATCATCAACGAAGTCCGAGGCATCAACCGGGTCGTGCTGGATATTTCGTCCAAGCCGCCGGCAACCATAGAGTGGGAATGAGGAACCGCCGAGTGACGCCCGAGCGGTGACGCCCGAGCGGTGACGGAGGGGAAGTCGGAATGGGATTCGTTCATCTGCACTTGCATACCCAGTACAGCCTGCTGGACGGGGCCAACAAGGTCTCGAATCTGATGCCCCAGGTGGCAGCCTATGACATGCCGGCGGTGGCCATGACCGACCACGGCAATATGTTTGGCGCGGTCGATTTTTATCGCACCGCAGCCCAGCACGGGGTCAAGCCGATTATCGGCTGTGAGGTGTATGTCGCCCCCCACAGCCGCTTTGACAAAAATGTCTCGGGCGCCGACAATCACGAGCACGGCGGCAATTTTCATCTGGTCCTGCTGGCCATGAACCTGGACGGCTACCGTAACCTGTGCCGTCTGGTCACGGCCGGCTACACCGACGGCTTTTATCGCAAACCCCGGGTCGATAAGGCCCTGCTGCGCGAACTCAACAGCGGCATTATCGCCCTGTCGGGCTGTTTGAGCGGTGAGCTGGCGCGGACCATGCTGGGCAACCGGGAAAAGTCGGCGCGCGAGGTGGCCGAGGAGTATGCGGCCATTTTTGACGAGCGGTTCTACATTGAGGTTCAGGCCAACCACCTGCCCCAGCAGGAACAGCTCAACCCGGCCCTGATCGAACTGGCCCGCGAGCTGTCGCTGCCGCTGGTGGCCACCAACGACTGCCACTACCTGCACGCCGAGGACGCCGAAGCCCACGAGGTGTTGCTGTGCGTGCAGAGCGGCAAGGTCATGTCCGACGACAAACGCTGGCGTCTGGGAACCAATCAGCTGTACGTCAAGTCGCCCGAGGTGATGCGGGCCGAGTTTGCCGACCATCCCCAGGCTGTTGACGCGACCCTCGATATTGCCAAGCGCTGCAATCTGGAGCTGTCGTTTGGCGAGTTCAAGTTCCCGGTCTTTGCCATTCCCGAGCATGAATCCCTGGAGCAACACCTGGAGCGCGCCGCCCAACAGGGGCTGGAGGAGCGCCTGGGGCTGATCCGGGACGCCAATCCCGAATTCAGCCCGGAGGCCGAACAGGAATACCGCCAGCGGCTGGCCTTCGAGCTCAAGGTGATTGAGGACATGGGCTTTGCCGGCTACTTCCTGATCGTGTCCGACTTCATCCTGTACGCCAAGTCCCAGGGCATCCCGGTCGGTCCCGGCCGGGGGTCTGCGGCCGGCAGCCTGGTCGCCTACTGTCTGCAGATCACCGATGTCGATCCGATTCGCTACCAGCTGCTGTTCGAGCGCTTTCTCAACCCCGGTCGCAAGAGCATGCCGGATATTGATGTTGATTTCTGCTTTGAGCGCCGGGACGAGGTGATCCAGTACATCAAGGACAAATACGGCTCGGACAAGGTCGCCCAGATCATTACCTTTGGCACGCTCAAGGGCAAACAGGCCATCAAGGACGTGGGCCGCGCCCTGGAGTTCTCGTTCGGCGAAACCGACCGGATGGCCAAGCTCTATCCGGCGCCCAAACAGGGCAAGGATTTTCCGCTTGAGGCGGCGCTGGAAATGGAGCCGCGGCTGCGCGAGATTCGGACCGCCGGCCAGCGCGAAGAGAAGCTGTTCGCCTACTCGCTGAAGCTCGAGGGCCTGCTCCGCCACGCCTCCAAGCACGCCGCCGGGCTGGTCATCTCGCCGACCGCGCTGGTCGATCACCTGCCCCTGTTTGTGGATAAAGAGGGCAGCGTGCTGACCCAGTTCGCCGGGCCCGAGGTTGACGCCATCGGGCTGATCAAGTTCGATTTTCTGGGTCTGAAGACCCTGACCCTGCTGGCCAATACGGTCAGTCGGATCAAAAAGACCCGCGGCCGTGAGATCAATCTGAGCACCCTGCCGCAGGACGACGCGGCCACCTACCGCAAGCTGACCCACGGCGATACGGTCGGGGTCTTCCAGATGGAGGGCAGCGGTATCCGCAAGCTGATCACCCAGCTGAAACCCAGCTGTTTTGAAGACATTATTGCCGTCATCGCCCTGTTCCGACCCGGCCCCCTGGACAGCGGGGCGGCCGAGCAGTTCATCCGTCGCAAACACGGCAAGGAGCCAACGACCTACCCCCACAAGCTGCTCGAACCGGTGCTGAAGGAAACCTACGGCGTGACCATCTACCAGGAGCAGGTGATGCAGATCGCCCAGATCCTGGCCGGCTACTCGCTGGCCGACGCCGACTCCTTGCGCCGGGCTATGGGCAAAAAGAAAAAAGAGGTCATGCAGGAGGAGCGCGGCAAGTTCCTGGCCGGAGCCAGGCAGCATAGCATTCCGGAAAAAACGGCCAGCCAGATTTTTGACGCCATGGAAACCTTTGCCGCCTACGGCTTCAACAAGTCCCACGCCGCCGCCTACGCCTTTCTGTCGTATCAGACCGCCTATCTGAAAACCCACTTCCCCCACGAGTTCATGGCCGCGTTGATGAGCATCGAGATGGGCGATACCAGCAAGACCTACAAAAATATCGCCGACTGCCGCCTGCAAAACATCCCGGTCCTGCCGCCCGACGTCAACGTCAGCGACGAGGGCTTCACGGTTGGCGAGGACAGCATTCGTTTTGGCCTGGGGGCGGTCAAGGGCGTGGGCTCGAAGGCGATCGAGGTCATCTGCCAGGCCCGCCAGGACGGACCGTTTGAGGACTGGTACGACTTCAACCGACGGGTGCAGGGGCCGCAGGTCAATAAACGGGTCATGGAAAGCCTGATCAAGTGCGGTGCGCTCGATTCCTTTGGCCTGCCACGGGCTCAGCTGCTGGCCGGCTGTGAGGCGATCATGAAGTGGGCCGAGTACGAGGCGCGGAGGGCGAACAGCGCCCAGATGGGCCTCTTTGCGGCCAGCGGCGGCAAGGATCCGACCCGGCCCGAGTTGCCGCAGGCGGCCGAGTGGTCGGAGGGCGAGCAGCTCAACCATGAGCGCGAAATCCTGGGCTTCTTCATTACCGGCCACCCCCTCGACCGCTACGAGAGCCGCCTGCACGGGGTGGTGTCGCTGACCACCGCCCTGATAAAAGGCCGCGCCCACCAGGAGAAGGTGCGCCTGGCCGGAATGGTCCAGACGCTCAAGCTGAAGAACAATAAAAAGGGCGACCGCTACGCCACGTTCACGCTGGAAGACAAGGCCGGGGTGGTGGAGGTGATCGTCTGGCCCGAAGCCTATCGCAAGTATGAGCAAAGCCTGCACGCCGACGAGCCGATCTGTCTCAGCGGCGCGCTCGATGTGGACGAAGACCGCTGTCAGATTATCGCCGATGAGCTGGTGCCGCTGGAATCGGTGGCCAAAGGCGAGGTCAGCCAGGTCCACATTCAGGTCCCGTCCGAGGTCACGACCAGAGAGGATCTGCTGGCCCTACGGGATGCGCTGACCCAGCACCAGGGAGGCTGTCCGGCCTTTTTACACCTCCTGTGGCCCGATCACCGCGAAACGATTATCGCCCTGCCTCAGACTTTGTGCGTTGCTCCGACCCGGGCCATGCTGTCGGCGGTCGAGGATGTCTTTGGCAGTGGGGTAGCGTCGTTCCGCTGAACCGCTGGGCTGGTCCGGGCCATGGCGCGCATCCGCAACGCTGACCGTCATCACCCCCGAGTTGTGGCCGGACCCGAGCGCGCCGTGCTGGTCGGTGCCGAAGCGGGGACGAGCGCGCCCGGCGGCGCCCTGCGACTCGACGAGTCCCTGGACGAACTGGCCCGGCTGAGTCACACGGCCGGCCTTGAGGTGGCCGGTCAGGTGCGCCAGGTGCTGCGCAACGGTGTGCAGCCGGCCTCGTATATCGGCAGCGGCAAGCTGGCCGAGGTCCAGCAGCTGAGCGCCGCCACGAACGCCAATGTGGTAATCTTTGACGACGACCTGTCCCCGGCCCAGCAGCGCAATCTCGAAAAAATCCTGTGTCTCAAGGTTGTAGACCGCAGCCAGCTGATTCTGGACATCTTTGCCCAGCGCGCCCAGAGCCAGGCCGGGAAACTGCAGGTCGAACTCGCCCAACTCGAGTATCTGCGCCCACGCCTCACCCGCCAGTGGACGCACCTGTCGCGACTCGGGGGCGGGCTGGGCAGCCGGGGGCCGGGAGAAGCCCAACTCGAGGTTGACCGGCGGCGCATTCGAGAGCGCATTGCCAGCCTGCGCCGGCGTTTGCGGGAGGTCGAGCGGACGCGCGGTCTCCACCGTCACGAGCGCGCCCGGGTTCCCTTTCCGTGTCTGGCCCTGGTCGGCTATACCAACGCCGGAAAATCGACCCTGATGAACGCCCTGACCCGGGCGCAGGTGTTGGTCGAAGACAAGCTCTTCGCCACCCTGGACCCGACCAGTCGCCGCCTCGACCTGCCCGGCGGCCAGACCGTGCTGCTGACGGATACGGTTGGCTTTATCAACAAGCTGCCCCACCAGCTCATCGACGCGTTCACGGCAACCCTCGAAGAAGTGCGGACGGCAGACCTCCTGTTGCACGTGATTGACGCCAGCCACCCGCGCTGCCTGGAGCAAAAGACGGTCGCCGAGCGGGTGCTGGAAGAGATCGGGGTGGCCCACATCCCGACCTTGACCGTCTGGAATAAACTGGACCGGCTGCCGGCCGAGCCCCCCGAAGACGTGGTGTGGCCCGGGCTTGGGGCGGCTCAGGCGCCGACGGCCAGTGGCGCCGACGGCGAGACCTGCTTTGGCATCTCGGCCCTGAGGGGAGCCGGCACCGCAGCCCTGCTCGGGGCTATCGCGCGCCATCTGGAACGGGAGCGGCAGGTGCTGCGGCTGGAGCTGCCCCTGGGCGCTGGACAAGTCCTGGATTTTCTGCACACAAATGGCACGGTGGTGGAACAAACGTATACGAGCACGAGCGTCCGGCTGACCGTCCGGGTGTCGGCCAAGGTAGCTGGACAGCTCCGCAAGAGGCTGGCCGCAGCCGGGCTGGTCGGACAGAAGCTGAACGCGTGAATACAAGCTCGTCCTTCTCCATAGAGCTGCGCCATCCTCGGGTCTTGCCCAATCTGATCACCGCCCTGCGTGTCCTGGCTATTCCCGTGCTGCTGTTTTTGCTGATCCGCGAGCGCTACGCGGCCGCGCTGAGCACCTTTATCTTTGCCGGCCTGACCGACTGGCTGGACGGACAGGTCGCGCGCTATGTGGGCAGTGACGCCGAAGAATTTGGCAAGCGTTTTGACGCCCTGGCCGATAAAGCCCTGGCCGGCAGCAGCCTGGTCATGCTCACGCTGATAGGCAGCGTTCCGATATGGCTGGCCTGTCTGGTGGTGGGCCGGGATGTGGCCCTGGTCGGCGGCTTCGGCCTCATCTTCCTGTGGACGGGCCGCACGATTCGCATCAAGCCGAGCCGGGTTGGCAAGTGGGGTACTTTTTTCGTGCTGATGACAGTCAGCATGGCGCTGGTTGAGCTGTTGTCGCCGAACTGGCTGCCTGGCCTGCTGGTCTGGACGGTCTGGGGGCTGGCCGGAGGGGCGACTGTTGTCTCGGGTGTGCAGTACGGCTGGCGGACTGTTGCCTGGCTGTGGGGTCGGGAGGACTGACTTGGCTTGGCGGCGTCTCGAACGATGATGCTTGTACGCCAGCCTCAGGATTGCTATATGGGGGCTGCCCTACGGTCTGTAGTGAGTTGGGACTGACCGGATCGGATGAGGGATAGGGGGAGATCGTGATTCGGGTGTTTCCGTGTGTTGATAATACCAAACTCATGGAACTCTTCCGCAAGGGGGTGGAGGGCCAGTGGTCGGCGTCGGTGATTGACTGGGACCAGCCGCTGGGCCTCGACAAGGCCGAGCAGCGCGCCTTCGCCCACGTGCTGACCCCCATCTACCTGGGCGAGCAGACGGCGATGGTCGGCGCGAGTTCGGTCATCCCGCAATTCTTTGCCATCCATCACACCGAGGCCCAGCTCTACCTTTCGACCTTTCTGCTCGACGAAGCCCGCCACTTCGAGATGCTCACCCGCTTTTACAACAAGATGGGTCTCCGTCCGCTGGAGATCCGTGACCTGAAAGTCATGCTGCGCTATCAGGCCCGGCTGTTTCAGTCGCGCGACAAGGTGGAGTGGCTGTGGGGCATTCTGTTGAGCGATATCCTGGCCCGCCACTTTTACGGCATTCTGGTCAAAGCCCATCCGACCTCCTTGTTCGCCGAGTTTGCCAGGCGCATCATCATTGACGAAGCCCGCCACCTGGCCTTTGCCGAGCTGTACCTGGGCGACGAACTCAAGCGCAAACCCGAACTCAAGCCCGGCTTTCTCAAGATGCGGGACGAGGTGATCGAGCTGATGCGGGCCGTCCACGCCGGCTTGAAGGACGAGGCCGATTTTGTCGGCCTTGACGGCAAGCTGCTCTTTGACGCGGTGGTCTACGACGTGGAGAAGAAGGTCCGGCGCATGCAGCTCCACGAGCCGCCGCAGGACGACCCGGCGTGAAAGCGCGCCCCGCCCGCAGTCAGCCCGGCCTGCGCTGGCCACGGGCCAATCGCCCCCCCACCATTCAGTACCGACAAGACCAGCTGCGCGCCCTGGCCCACTGGGAGGCCGACCATCATCATGTGCTGAACTGGCCGGTCCCGGAGGCTGTGCTGGGCCGTTTTCAGGAGTGTCTGAGCGGCCATATGGTCCTGCCCGTTGGGGTGGTCGGTCCGCTGGCCGTCAACCTGGGCGACTACAGGCTGGATGAAACGGGTTGCGTTCAGGAGTCGGGACGAACGGATGAAGACGTGTTTGTCCCGCTGGCTCATACCGAGGGTGGCCTGTCCGCCTCGGTCCAGCGTGGCGTGCGCGCCGTCGGGCTGGCCGGTGGCATCCACACCCATGTGCTGGCCGACCGCATGACCCGGGACTCGTGTTTTGTCTTTGGCTCGACCCAGGAGGCGCTGCGCCTGGCCGACTGGCTGGCCGACCGCCAAACGGAGATGGTCGCCTGGCTGCGGCAGGCCCGGCACGCCCCGTCCGCCGCCCTTCCACCCGTCAGCTCACACGCCGTCTTGCGCGGGCTGGAGACGCATGTGGTCGGGCCCATGTGTCACGTGCTGTATCGGTTTACCACCGGCGACGCCTGCGGCCCGAACATGATGACGCGCAACGCCTACGCCCTGAACCAGGGATTTATCCGCGAGCGTTTTGCGCGCCAGACCGGACTCGAACCGCTGCACGTCTTTGTAGAAACGAATATGGGTGGCGATAAGAAGCCCAGCCACGCCTTTTTCCAGTTCCCCGGTCACGGCAAGGTGGTCGTGGCCGAGGCCACGCTGCCCGAGGCTGTGTTGTGGCGGGTCTTGCATGTGCGGGCCGACGACGTGCTGGCCCTGGAACACGCCGGGCTGCACGGCTCGCACGCCAGCGGCATGCAGTCCTTTGCCTTTACGCCGGCCTCGGCGGTGGCGGCCATCTTTGCCGCTACCGGCCAGGATTTGGGCATGGTCGGAACGAGCAGCATGGCCCACGATTCGGTCTCCCGGACCGGGGACGGCATCCATATCACGATCCGTCTGTCCGGCCTGGAAGTCGGCACGCTCGGAGGCGGGACGGGCCTGCCCCACGCCCAGGCGTATCTGCGTCTGATGGACTGCCTGGGCTCGGGCAAAGTCTACCGTTTTGCCCAGCTCATTGCCGCCACCGCCCTGTGTCTGGAAATTTCGGCCACCGCCAGCATGGCTGCGTCCGGCAGTCAGAACTTTGTGCAGGCCCATTCTGAGCGGGGTGGTGAGAGATGAGCAAACCAACGGGGCGGGCACGCCTGCGTCCGGCAGTCCGGGGTGATGCCAGCTATTCGGCTCATTGTTAATCCCAGCTCTGGCCGGGGCCGGGGGAGGGCAGTGGCAAAACAGGCCGCTCAGCTGCTGGCCGGCCAGGGAGTGACCCACGAGGTCTGCCACAGCGCCTCACCTCACGAGCCCGCCCGGCTGGCCCGCGAGGCGCTCGCCGACGGGGCGGCTGCGGTGGTCGGTATCGGCGGCGATGGGCTGGTGAGTCAGGTCGCCGCCGAGCTGGTCGGCAGCGGGACGCCGCTGGGCATCATTCCGGCCGGCAGGGGCAACGATTTCGCGCGGGGACTAGGTATCCCGCTCAATACTCCGGCCGCCTGCGCCACGGTCGCCGCCGGCCGGCAGCGGCGGATTGATGTCGGACAGGCCAACGGACGGTACTTTTTCTCAATGGCGGTCATGGGCCTTGCCGCCGAGATCAACCGCCGGGCCAACGCCCTGCCCCGTCTGCGGATGAACGGGGTGTATACACTGCTCACGCTTGCCACGGTTTTCCGCTCTCAGCCCCAGCTCTTCAGCCTGGAGTACGAAGGCGGCCACCGCCGTTGCTACAGCTGGCTGATCGCGGTCGGCAATACCTGGAGCAGCGGCCGGGGCATGGCTCTGGTGCCGGCCGCCCGGCCGGACGACGGACAGCTGGACGCGTGTGTGGTGAACGGGATGGGCCGGCTCGAGCTGCTGTCCGTGTTTCCCCGCGTGTTCACGGGCCGGCATGTCTACCACACCGGGGTGGAGACGCTGTGCGGCAGCGCCATGACGATTCACGCCGAGCAGCCCGGCGATATCTATGCCGACGGGGAACGGGTCGGCCCCCTGCCGGCCAGACTGAAGGCGATTCCGCAGGCGCTGAGCGTCCTCATACCAGCGACTGCTCAGCGCGGGCCGGGGGAAGGCCGCTAGGCTCTGGACTCATAACGGGGGTGTTCCTAGAGAGCAGATCGTGTTTCTATCTCCTCCACGCGGGAGGGACGAGGCAATGCCGAACCATTTCTGGCTGTCTGATCGGCAATTCGCGCGGCTCCAGCCGCTGTTGCCAACCAAGGTGCGGGGCGTGCCCCGGGTGGACGACCGGCGGGGGATCTCGGGGATCATTCACGTGTTGCAGAGCGGGTGTCGGTGGCGCGATGCGCCGGCGGGCTATGGCCCCTACAAGACGCTGTACAACCGGTTCGTACGCTGGGCGCGCAAAGGGGTTTGGGACCAGGTGTTTGCGGACCTGGCCGCGACCGGTGGCCCGCCGGTCGCCCTGCTGCTGGATTCCACGCCGGTCAAAGTGCATCGGTCGGCAGCCGGGGGAAAAGGGGGGCGCTCCACCAAGCCATCGGCCGGTCCCGGGGGGGCCGCACGACCAAAGTCCACGCGGCCGTCGATGCGGCCGGGCGCCCCCGCCGGCTGCTCGTCCGCCCCGGGCATCAAGGCGATGTCCCCGTCGCGCCGGCCCTCGTCGCCGCCCTGACGCCCCAGCGGTGCCTGGCCGATACGGCCTACGACAGCGATACCTTCCGGGCGTGGCTGTGGCGGCGCGGCTGCCAGCCCGATCATCCCCAACAACCCGACCCGCAAGCGCAAACATCCTTTCGATCCGGTGGCCTATCAGGAGCGCAATGTGATCGAGCGCACCTTCGGCCGCCTCAAAGACTGGCGCCGGGTCGCCACCCGCTACGACAAGCTCGCCCAGAACTACCGCGCCACCGTCATCCTGGCCGCCATCATCCTCTACTGGTTATGAGTCCTGACCCTAGCCTTGCGTGTCGTCGTTCGTCACCCGCCGCCCATGCACCCCACGGATGATCTCGACAGTCAACACCTGAGCGTCGCCCCAGGCGGGGGCGGACGGGAGGCGGAGGCTGTGATAGACACAGCCGGGATGAGTGCGCAGGTCATCATGATCCAGGGGACCGGCTCCGATGTCGGCAAGTCCGTTATCGTCGCCGGTCTGTGTCGCATCGCCAGGCGGCGGGGGCTGCGCGTTGCGCCCTTCAAACCCCAGAACATGTCTAATAACGCGGCCGCGTGTGCCGACGGCGGAGAGATTGGGCGGGCTCAGGCCGTACAGGCTCGGGCGGCCGGGCTGGCGCCGCACACCGATTTCAACCCGGTGCTGCTGAAACCGCACACCGACCGGGGCGCACAGATCGTGGTCCACGGCCGGCCGGTCGGCAGCACTGGACGCCGCAGACTACCCGGCCGGCCGCCAGCGCCTGATGGGCGCCGTCATGGACAGTTTCGGCCGGCTCGTCGCGGCGCACGAGCTGGTCATCGTCGAGGGGGCGGGCAGCCCGGCGGAGGTCAACCTGCGGGCTGGCGATATTGCCAACATGGGCTTCGCCCAGTACGTCAAGGCCCCGGTGTGTCTGGTCGGCGACATTGATCGCGGGGGCGTTATCGCGGCTCTGGTCGGTACCCAGGCCGTGCTCGACCCGGCGGACAGCGCCCTGATCGTCGGCTTTGCGGTCAACAAGTTTCGGGGCGAACCGAGCCTGTTCGAGGCCGGCATTGCGGTCATTGAGCAGCGTACCGGCTGGCCGTGCTTTGGCCTCATCCCCTGGACTGCGGCAGCCTCGCGTCTGCCGGCCGAAGACGCCGTGCCGCTGCCCCAGCTCTACCCGACGCAGCCCGGACGGGTTCGGATTGCCGCCCCGCTGCTGTCCCGCATCGCCAACTTTGACGACGCCGACCCGTTGCGCCTGGAGCCGCAGGTCGATTTCAGCTTTGTGCCGCCCGGCCGACCGATTCCGCGCGACGTGGACGTGGTGATCCTGTTCGGCACCAAATCGACCATCGGCGATCTGGCCTTTTTACGCGCCCAGGGCTGGGACCATGACATCATGGCCCACGTCAGAAGCGGCGGCCGGGTGCTGGGGCTGTGCGGCGGATTCCAGATGTTGGGCCGCCGCGTCCACGATCCGGCCGGGGTGGACGGCCCGGGCGGTTCGGTGGACGGGCTGGGCCTGTTCGAGCTTGAGACCACGATGATTGAGGAGAAAACCGTCCGCCCGGCCCGGGGACGCTGCGTGCTGACCGACACCCCGGTTGCCGGCTACGAGATCCACATGGGCCAATCCCGGGGGCCAGCCCTGGAGCGGCCGCTGTTTCAGCTTGAGACCGGCGCCGACGGCGCGCGCAGCCAGGACGGGCGGCTCGAAGGCACCTACCTGCACGGCCTGTTCGCCAACGACGGCTACCGGCGCGCCTGGCTGGAGCGTATCCGTAGCCATACCGCCTCAACCCTGGACTATGAGGTCAGCGTCGAGACGGCTCTCGATGAGCTGGCCGACAGCCTGTCCGCAGCCCTGGACATCGATGCCCTGCTTGGCGCTGCGCGCAGCCCCGCCCCGACCCGTTCGGGCCGGGGCTCTGCCACAGAGACTTGATGCACCCCCTCAGGAGCCTTAGAATTAGCCCATGAAGAAAATGGACCAGAAGAGCCGTTTTAATATCTGGTATGTGTTCATCGCTCTGTGGGGGGTGATTCTGCTGCACAACCTGTGGCTCCAGGCCACCCGGATCGAACAGATTCCCTACAGCCAGTTCCAGGCTTACCTTGACGAGGACCTGATCGAAGAAATCCGGATCTCCAACAACTATATCCAGGGCACGCTGCGGCAGCCCGTGGAAGGCCAGCCCCAGCAGTTTGTGACCATTCGGGTCGAACCCGACCTGGCCGACAAACTGGCGACGAGCGGGATCCGCTTCGCCGGGGAAATCGAGACGACCTTTGTGCGCGATTTCCTGTCGTGGATTGTCCCGGTCCTGCTGTTCGTCGGCATCTGGCTGTTCTTCATGCGCCGCTTTGCCCAAAAACAGGGTCTGGGCGGCGGCTTCATGTCGATCGGCAAGAGCAAGGCCAAGGTCTACATGGAGCAGGATGTCAAGGTCACCTTCAACGACGTGGCCGGGGTGGACGAGGCCAAGACCGAACTCCAGGAGGTGATCGCCTTTCTGAAGACGCCCGAAAAATTCGCCCGGCTGGGCGGCAAGATTCCCAAGGGCATCCTGCTGGTCGGGCCGCCAGGCACGGGCAAGACCCTGCTGGCCAAAGCCGTGGCCGGTGAGGCCAGCGTGCCGTTCTTTTCGATCAGCGGCTCGGAGTTCGTGGAGATGTTCGTCGGGGTGGGCGCGGCTCGGGTGCGCGACCTGTTTGTCCAGGCCAAGGAAAAGGCGCCGTGTATTATTTTTGTCGACGAGCTCGACGCCCTGGGCAAGGCGCGGGGCATCGGTCCGGTCTCTCACGAAGAGCGCGAACAGACCCTGAACCAGCTGCTGGTCGAGATGGACGGCTTTGACCAGCGGACCGGGGTGATCCTGATGGCCGCCACCAACCGGCCGGAGATTCTGGACCAGGCGCTGCTGCGGGCCGGACGCTTTGACCGCCACGTGGTGGTGGACCGGCCTGACAAGATCGGGCGGCTGGCGATCCTCAAGGTCCACTCCCGCAATGTGCAGCTCGACCCGGACGCCGACCTCGACGTGGTGGCGGCCATGACCCCCGGCTTTGCCGGGGCCGACCTGGCCAACATCATCAACGAGGCCGCGCTGCTGGCGGTCCGCATGAACAAGGACTCGGTCGGTCTGCCCGAGCTGCAGGAGGCGGTTGAGCGGGTGGTCGCCGGCCTGGAAAAAAAGAACCGGGTCCTCAACCAGGCCGAAAAAGAACGCGTTGCCCACCACGAGATCGGCCACGCCCTGGTCTCCCTGTCGCTGCCGGGCAGCGACGAGGTCCAGAAGATCTCGATTATCCCGCGCGGCGTGGCCGCCCTGGGCTATACCTTGCAGCTGCCGACCGAAGACCGCTTTGTCATCACCAAATCCGAGTTGGAGAACAAAATCGCCGTGTACCTGGGCGGCCGGGTCGCCGAGGAGCTCATCTACCAGGAGATCTCAACCGGCGCGCGGGACGATCTGCTCAAAGCCACCGATATCGCCAAGAACATGATCAAAGCCTACGGCATGAGCGAGCAGCTGGGCCAGATCAGCTTCGATCAAGACCAGCAGCCAATGTTTCTGCCAAACGGCCAGAGCCCCGGTCCGGGCGACTACAGCGAGGAAACCGCGCGGGCGATTGACACCGAAATCCGGCGCATCATCGACGCCCAGTACGCGCGGGTGACCGCCCTGCTACGCGCCAAGACCCAGATCTTGAAGGACGCCGCGCGAGCCCTGCTGGACAAGGAAACCCTGACCGGCGAGGAGCTGCGGGCAATCGCCTTCCCGGCCGGCCAGCCCGATACGGACGCCGCCTAGGGCGTGGTCGTCCACTCGGGCTAGGGTTCAGACCCTAGCCCTCGCCGTCCACGCGCACGGTCACAATATCAATGTTGTGGTACTGCTGGTGACGGACCGACGAGGCAAAGTGGCGCAGCAGCCGGAGCGAGAATTCCCGCTCGTCGGGCGTCTCCACCCGGTCCCCGAGCAGCGCAATGTGATCCTCCAGGTTTTCCTCGCCGACCGCAGCCACGAACTCCAACTCCACGGCCGCCCCGTCCTGGCGGGCCAGCACCCGCAGACGCGGTGTGGCGTGCTCCACCGTCTTGGCCTCCGTCTGCTGGATCAGACTCGTCAGCGCTTCCTCGCCGATCAGACACAGCCGCTGGGTCGCCTCCTCGCTCCACCTCAGGCGAGCCGCCAGCTCACGCAGAAATTCCGTCAGCTCGGGCAGGCCGGCGATCCCCAGCTCGATTTCGAGCCGGCGGCGGCGGGAACCGGTCAGCTCTATGAAGGCGGTCAGTCCCACCGCCATGAGGCCCCCGGCGGTAATGCCGTTACCCAGCAGGACCGCCCACGTCCCGCTCAGGTAGTCGAAGAAAATGGCCTGAGACTGAAAGCCGATCCCGACCCACACCGCCATGCTGATGATGAGCGTCTTGCGCGAGTCGCTGCCGCCTTGGAGGGCCAGCTGCATGCCCTGGACCAGGATGGGTCCGAACAAAATGGCCAGATAGGCGGCCGCCACCGGGCTCGGAATGGCGATCAATACGGCCATCAGCTTGGGCAGAAAGGCCAGGGCACAGAAGACGAGGCCGACGCACACCGCGACCCGGCACGCCGCCACGCCGGACTGCTCGACAAACGGGGCGCTCGACGGGGCGGTCCCGGTCGGGATCGTCCCGGCCAGGCCGCACAGCAGATTGCTCACACCGACGGTGGCCACCGCGCCCTGGACCGAGCGGAGGTCGGTCGCCCGCTGCTGGCGCCACGAGACCCGCTGGGTGGAGACGGCATGGCCGAGGGTGCCTGTCGTGCCGATCAGCATGACGAACAGGAAAGCGGGCAGGAGAGACCAGAAGGCCGGCCCGAAGCTCAGGTCCAGCCCTGGCCAGGCGTTCAGGGGAAAACCAATCCAGGCCGCAGCCCGGATCGGCTCCGGGTCGTACAGGCCAAACAGCGCGGCCACGGCGCAGCCGAGCGCTATTCCAATCAGTGGCGCCCACACCCGCCCCCAGGCCGAGGCGCGCAGCAGGAGCGCCACGACCGTGGCAAAGGTGACCGCCGCGCTCGTCGGGGCCGCAGCCCACGGCGTCCCGGCCGGCACGGCGGTCAGCATCCGAAAGATGGCCGGCATGATGGAGACGGCGATCAGGACCAGGAGCGTTCCGGTCACCATCGGCGTGATGAAGCGCCGCAACAGGGACAGACGGGTGGCCAGCGCGAACTGAAATCCTGCGGACACGAGCAGCAGGGTCGCCATCAGGGACGGCCCGCCCGCCCCGAGGGCGCTGATACACACGCCGATGAAGGCACTGCTGGTCACCATGACGAGCGGATAGCCGGAGCCCACCCACCCGAGGCGGAGCGTCTGCAAGACCGTGGTCGCGGCGTTGACCAGCAACATGGCGAAGATGGCCCAGGCCAGGTAGGTCTCGTCCTGCTCTGCCGCCCGCATGATAATGGTCGGGATCAGCACCAGGCTGGGCGCCATGGTCATCGCCCGTTGCAGGCTGATGCCAAAGGCGAGCGCATACGGCGGGCGTTCATCAGGCTCGTAGAGCAGATCAGACACGGGAGGCAACCCCTCTGCGGGCGGTGATCACTGGGATGCGGTCGCCTGGTATTACGAGAACGGCACCACCGCAGTCGGCCCCCAGCCGCAGAGCGACATGAAACGGCCTAGGCGGCGGTCAGCTGCTGTTCGGAAAACCCGTACAGCTTGAGGCAGTTATCCCACATGATCTTGCGCTTGGACTCCTGGCTGACGCGGGGGTGTTCGTCGAGAAAGGTCCGAATCCCGTTGGGGAAGGGTCCGTCGGCGTGGGGATAATCGACCGACATGACGATGTTATCGTCACCAATCTCGTCCACCACCAGCCCCAGCAACTCCTCGTCCACGTCGGTGCCGATAAAACACTGGCGCTTGAAATACTCGCTGGGCAGGGCCGGCAGCTTGATCGACTCGCCGCCGCCGTATTTCTCCCACTGATCGTCCAGCCGGTTCAGCCACCACGGCAACCAGCCGCAGTTGCCCTCCAGAAAGCCGACCCGCAGGCCGGGAAAACGCTCCAACACCCCGCCCACGGTCATCGCCCCGAGCGCCAGCATCAACTCCATCGGAAAGGCCGACGAGTGGTTGAGGGTCCGAAAGTTGGGATGGCCCCGAAAACGGTTGCTGGCGTAGTCCTTGGACGCCCCGCCGCTGGTGCCGTGGAAGGCCAGCGGCACGTTCAAACGACAGATCTCCTGCCACAGCACGTCGCACTCCGGGGCGTTGAAATAGCGGCCGTTGACCGGCATGGGCAGCAGGATCACACCGACGTGGCCCTTGTGCTCGACCGCCCGGCGCGCCTCGGCCGCAGCCAGCTCGGGATCGTGCAGGGACACGATGGCGGCCGGCTTGAGACGCCGAGGATTGGTCTGGCAGTAGTCGGCCAGCCAGTTGTTGAAGGCCGCACAGCAGGCGGCGGCGTAGTCCGGCTCAAGGTCGTCGATCGACACCACCATATGGGCGAAGGTCCGGTACACCACCCCGATATCAATGCCCTCGGCGTCCATGGCTTCGAGCGTGGCGCTGGCCTCGTATTTACGCTCGCGCACCGAGCGGTAGATGTCTTCGGTCGGCGCGTCGAGGAATTTCTGGGGGCCGATCACGTCGTCAGCGCGCGCCCAGGGCGGAATCAGCTGGTCGTGGACCTGCCAGTGGGGGAAATTGGTCGGACTCCAGCCCAGATACCTGGGCCGCTGGTCGCGGTATTTTTCGTCAAAATACTTCTCGTATACGTCACCCGCTTCAATCACGTGCAGATCGCTGTCAATCACCCGGAAACCGTCTTTCATCGCCTCGTCCTTTCTGTGTCGCCCGTTTTGGGGCTGCCGAGTATACCACCTTCGACCGGCCGGCAGTAGGGGCCGGGCCATCGTCCAAACGCCGGCTTGCCATGTGCCCGCCAGCCGGGGTAGTGTTCTGGCAGGCTGGACGCCGACCACCGCCGCATCGCCAGCAGCGTCCAGCCTGAGCACACAGAGGAGGCCAGCTATGTTTCTGATGCGGTTCACCGAACGCGCGTATGTGGCGTACACCGAAGAGGATGTGCGGAACAGCTTTCGCAGCTCCGTGCGTCTGACCTTTCCCAACTCGCATTTCAATCCCGGCCTGGGTTCGGACATGTACAACGAGTATCTCGACGAGTACGAGTACGCGGACGAAATCGGCTTTGACGGCCTGATGCTCAACGAGCACCACAACACGCCGACGTGCATGGGCGCGGCCATGAACCTGGAGGCCGCCATCCTGGCCCGCACGACCAAAAACGCCAAGATTGTGCTGCTCGGCAACCCGCTGCCGATTTTTGACAACCCGATTCGGCTGGCCGAGGAACTGGCCGAGATCGACATGATCTCGCGCGGGCGGCTGATCTCCGGCTTCGTGCGCGGCACCGGCATTGAGAGCTGGGCGACCAACACCAACCCGGCCTACAACCGCGAGCGCTTCCAGGAGGCTCACGACCTGATCATCAAAACCTGGACCACGCCGGGCCCCTTCCGCTGGGAGGGCAAGCACTATCAGTTCCGGGTCGTGAACCCCTTTGAACGCCCCCTCCAGGACCCCCACCCGCCGATCTGGATTCCGGGCGTCGGCAGTCCCGAGACCCTGGTGTGGTGCGCCCGGCACCACTATCCGTACATCTATCTGGAGACCGACCCCCAGGTCACCCTGGACATGATGGAGATTTACGGCCAGGCCGCGGCCGAGGTCGGCTATAGCCCGGGACCGCAGAACTTCGGCTATCTGGTGCGCATCCACGTCCAGGACACGGACGAAAAAGCCTATGAGGTCGGCGAGGGCTTTCTGGTCGGTAACGCCGGCGTCGGCCGGGTACCGCTGCCGGGCGACTTCATGGCCCCGCCGGGCTACAACTCGCGCGAGGGCACCCGGCGCCTGATCGAGCAGTACAAACACTCGCTGCGCCCCGACCCGCTGTACGGCGGGGTTGACGCCGCCGGCTGGGACAAGGTGGTCGAGAGCAACCGGGTCATCGTCGGCAGCCCGGACACCGTCATCAAAAAGATCCGCCAGATGCTGACCGAGGTCCGGCCGGGCATCCTGGGCGTGTGGACCAACGACGGCACGATCAACCACGCCGACACCATGCGCTGCCTGCAACTGATGGAAAAGGAAGTGCTGCCGGCGGTCAGGGAAATGGGCCAGGAACTCGACCTGCCCGGACCGTTTGAGCAGGCACCATAGGGAGAACAGCATGCCAACACCATACCAAGAAGAGTTTGTCGAGGTGGCCGGAGCGAAAATCCAGCTCCTGAAGGGCGGACGGGGCGACCCGCTGGTGCTGTTCCACAGCATTGAGGGCAGCCTGGGCTGGCGTCGCTACCACGACCGGCTGGCCGAGCAGTGTACCGTGTATGCGCCGACCCTGCCGGGTTTTGGCGCGTCCGAGCGGCCGGATTGGGTCGAGAGCTTTTTCGATCTGGCGCGCTTCTCCTTGTGGCTGGTCCAGGCCCTGGGGCTGGAGAAAACTGCCCTTGGCGGCCACTTCATCGGCGGCTGGCTGGCGGCCGAAATGGCAGTCATGAGCCCCCAGCTGATCGACCGGCTGATTCTGGTCGATGCGGCCGGCATCCAGCCCCAGCAGGGCGAGATTACCGATATTTTTCTGCACGGTCTGGAGGGCACACGTCAGCTGACCTACTTCGAACCCAAAAACGTGCCCGAATACGACGAGCTGTTCGGCCGCAAGCCGTCCAGGGAAGAGCGCAATATGCTGACCCAAAACCAGGAAACCGTGGTGCGCTACTGCTGGAAGCCGTATATGTACGACCGCAGCCTGCCCTACCTACTGCCCCGGCTGAACATCCCAAGCCTGGTCGTCTGGGGACGCGACGACCGGATTGTGCCGCTCGAGTGCGGCCAGCGCTACCAGCAGGCGATTCCCGGCGCACGTCTGGAAGTCCTGCCCGAGTGCGGCAACTGCCCGCCGCTGGAAAAGCCCGACGCCTTCAGCCAACTGGTCGGTGAGTTTGTCCACGCCTGAACAACAGGAGAATCCCGGCATGCCACTCCATCCCGAGGTCCAAAAAGCCCTGACGGTCATGACCGATACTATTCCGCCGCTGCACACCCTGCCGCCCCAGCAGGCGCGTGCCCTGATGGAAGACATGCGCGCTCCGGCGACCGAACCCGAGGCGGTCGGCGCGGTCGAAAACCGCAAGATTCCGGGTCTGGCCGGCCCCCAGGCGGTACGCATCTACAGCCCGGAGGGCGACGGTCCGTTTCCGGTCCTGGTCTATTTTCACGGCGGCGGCTGGGTGGTCGGCAGTCCCAATACGGTTGACGCCTCGTGCCGGGCGCTGACCAACCTGGCCGGCTGCATCGTGGTCTCGTCCAGCTACCGCCTGGCCCCGGAACACAAGTTTCCGGCCGCCATCGACGACTGTTATGCGGCCACCCGCTGGGTGGCGCTGAACGCCGCCGCGCTCAACGCAGACGCGGCGCGGATTGCCGTGGGCGGGGAGAGCGCGGGCGCCAACCTGGCCGCTGCGGTGGCCCTCAAAGCCGGCCAGCAGGGCCTGCCGCGCCTGGCCTACCAGCTGCTGATGTATCCGGTGCTCAACCACGCCTTTGATACGCCGTCGTACCGGGATAACGCCGAGGGCTACTTCCTGACCAGCGACATGATGGCCTGGTTCTGGGAGCAGTATTTGAACGAGGCGGCCGACGGCCACAACCCGCTGGCCTCGCCGCTGCGGGCCTCAGACCAACTCCTCGGCGGACTCCCGCCGGCCTTCATTGCCGCAGCCGAGTTCGACCCGTTGCGGGACGAGGCCGCCGCCTATGCGGCCAGACTGGGAGAGGCCGGGGTGGCCGTCCAGTACACCTGCTATGAGGGTCTGATTCACGGCTTCATGGGCATGGCCCCAGCCATCGAGCCGGCCAGGATTGCGCGTGAAGAGGCGGCAGCGGCGCTCAAGGCCGCCTTCGCCGAATAAAGAGCCGGATGCGCCTGTTCAGAGGGTTTGGTGTTGTCCCAGTTGAGAAAGGGTTGCCCGTAGAGCCGGCAGCGGCCTGCTCTCACTCCGCTACCCGCGCCGAGAAAATCCCCCGTTGGCAACGTATGATGCAAAAAAAACCCACCCCGACCTGCGGCCACCCCTCCGAGGACGTGTGATGCAGATTAGAGGGGCCTTTATAGGGAGCGTGTCGAGGATAGCCTAAGCTCACAGTCCCCACTACAGGAGGTGAGCTATGGCCATCGATCTCGACACGTTCCTGGTCGCACTCTATACCATCGTGGACGACCTGTACCAGCAGCGCCCGGGGCTCCGTCGGCCAGGGCGGCCGGGGGCCCGGCCAACGGTGTCGGACAGCGAGATCCTCACCCTGGCGTTGTGTGCGCAGTGGTGGGGCCGCTCGGAGCGGGCCTTTCTGCGCTATGCGCGGGCGCACTGGCGGGCGTATTTCCCGCGCCTCCTGAGCCAGAGTGCCTATAACCGGCGGTGTCGGGCCGTGGCGGAGCAGCTGGTGGCCTTGGTCCCGCTCGTGGCGCGCGAACTGCGGGCGGCGGGCGCAGCCTATGAGGTCATTGACACGGTGGCCGTGCCCTTGCTGCGGCGCTGCCGGGGGCAACGGCAGCGGCTGTTTGGGGCAATCGCCGCCATCGGGCGGGGCGGCAGCGATAAGGAGTGGTATTACGGCTGCAAGCTGCTCGTGGCCGTCACGCCCACCGGCGTCGTCACGGGCTTTGTCGTAGCCCCGGCCAACACCGAGGAGCGGTGGGTTGCCGACGCGCTGCTGGGCTGGCGGGCCGATCCCCACGCGGCCCCCCTCCAAGTCGCCGATTTGCCCTCGCCGCGTCGGCCCAACGGGCGGCCGTATGTCGGGCCCACCGGCCCACGCTGGCCGCCGCAGGGGGCCGGCGCGCCCGGGCGCGGGGGGTATCTGGCCGATAAGGGCTTCTGGGGCCGGTGGTGGCAGCAGCATTGGCACGCCGACTATGGAGCCGCCCTGACCACGCCCAAGGACTATCCGGGCCCGGCGGCCGCCCCGGCCCGCCGCCAGCATCGCCGCCGGTGTCAGATCGTCGAGACCATCAACGGCCATCTGATCCGCTCCTTTGGCTTGCACTTCCCGGGCGCCCGCAGCCCTCGGGGCGTGCTGACGCGCCTGGCGGCCAAGCTCGCCGCCGTCAATCTTGGCCACTGGCTCAACCACCTCTTCGACCGGCCCGCCTTGGCCTTCGCCACGCTCTTCGTCGGCTGACGCGGCAATACGCATCACACGTCCGAGGAGGGGATGGGGCGGCACCCCTCCTCGGAGGGGTGCCGCGTGAGCGGCGGGGTGGGTTGTGCCTCCAGCCCAAGGCCGGCAAGAGCCCATGCCGGGCCAATGTGCCGCACACGGTGGCAAAGAGAACAGCGCGAAACGCAGGAACATTTCGTCGGGAGGGAGGCGGCCTCGTAGGGGCGGGTTTCAAACCCGCCCCTACCCGCTGCGATGCACGGCCAGCTCGACCCGATAGTCCAGCTCGGGCGCGAGCGTCCGGCTCACATAGCAGCTGCGGGTGGCCGGCTCCAACAGCGCCCGGAGCCGCGCCTCATCAGCCGGCGCCCAGACCTCCAGAGTCAGCCGAATGTCCTTGAGATGCCCGGTCGGATTGGCCCGGACGTGGCCTTCAATCCGCTCGATCGTCACACCCCGGCGACGAGCCGTGGCCTTGAAGGCAATCGTCAGGCAGGCCACCAGCGCTCCCAGAAAAGCCGACACCGGGTCGGGACCGGCATCGCCACCGCCGTCGTCAACCGGCTCGTCCAGGGTCCAGCCATGGTTCTGAGCACGGACATGAACGGCATAGGCGTCACCATCCGAGACAGCGCGGATTTCCCGTCGGTCAAGCCCGGCTTGGGTCGTATCCGAGCCGGCCGAGCCCAAGTCTTCGAGCGCGCGTTTGAGGCCCTGGGTAAACCCGGCCGCAGCCACGCCGTCGGCCAGCCGGTGGTCATAGGCGATGCTGAGCGTCAGCGTGGGACGAATCACCAGCCGGCCATCAACCACAGCCGGCCGATCCTCAACCGCACCAACAAAGATCAGGATGGGCTCGCCGAGATTGATCACCGGCGTGCCGAAGCGAATGCCGTACATGCCCAGGTTGGACACGGTCAGGCTGGCCCGGCCCATGTCGTCGGCAGCCAGCCGGCCAGATCTTGCGGCCGCGATCAGGCGCTGACTCTCGGCCGCGAGGTCAACCAGCGAGCGCTGATCGGCCCGGCGGATGACCGGCACCAGCAGACCCCGGGGCGCATCGACCGCAAAGCCGATATCCACCCCGTCGTGGGCGACCAGCGCGTCAGCCTCGAGGCTGACGTTCAGCTGGGGCTGCTGCGCCAGAACACCCGCCGCCGTGTGAAGCAGCACGTCGTTGAGGCTCAGCCCAGGCGCCTCGTCCCGGAATCGGTTTCGGACCGACATCAGCCCGGCGGCATCGACATCGACCATCTGGACGATATGAGGAATCGTTTGCCACGCCTGCTGCACGCGGCGGGCTGCGGTTTTGCGGATGCCGGTCAGTTGGCGGCGCTCAGCGTGGGCCGACGCCTCAGCCGGCGCGGCCGCCAGCGCCCGCTCGACATCCGCGGCAGACAGGATGCCGTCCGGACTCAACGGCGTCAGCAGGGCCAGATCGAGCCCGTGCCGGGCGGCCAGGCGTTTGGCCTTGGGCGAGGCCAGCACCCGTTGCCGACGGGGTGGGGCGTGGTCCGTCCGAGCCGGAGACGGGGCCGACGGGGGCGGGGCAGCAGTCCGGCGGGGGGCGTCGCCAATCTCGGCCAGGACCGTGCCGACCGCCACCTCCCGGCCCTCATTGACATGGATGTGCAGCCGGCCGCTGGCCGGAGCGTCGAGGTCATAGCTGGCCTTGTCGGTCTCGACCGTGACCAGCAGCGCGTCTGTATCGACCCGCTGGCCGTCTGTGGCGTGCCAGGCGATCACCGTCCCCTCGGTCATCGCCTGACCGATCTTGGGCATCAGGACCGGCGTGTTCTGGACTGCGCTGGAGGCCTCAGCCGACAAGGTCTTTCACCGCCTCACAGATGTCGTCCACCGACGGAACGATGGCATCGACCAGATGCTGGCTGGTGGGCACCGGCACGTCGGGAATGGCCAGGCGCTTGAACGGCTTGTCCATATACGGCAGGGCGTGTTCCATCAGCAGCGCCCCAATCTCGGCTCCGACCCCGAGGGTCCGATACGCCTCTTCGACGACCAGGCAGGCGCCGGTTTTCTGGACCGAGGCGATGATCGTGTCGCGGTCGAACGGGTTGAGGGTGCGCGGATCTATGATCTCGACCTCAATGCCATCCTGACTGAGCCGCTCGGCTGCGGTCAGGCTGCGCCGCAGCATGTCCTGCCAGGCGACGAGTGTCACCGCCTCACCCTGGCGGCGCACCACGGCCTTGCCGAACGGCGTCGTATAGTCGGTGTCCGGCACCTCGCCACGCATGGCGTACAGCAGCTTATGCTCAAAATAGACCACCGGATTATCCAGCCGGACAGCCTCTTTGAGCAGCCCCTTGGCGTCTTCCGGCGTGGACGGCACCGCGCACAACAGCCCTGGGGCGTGCATCACAAACGCCTCGGGACAGGCCGAGTGTTCGGGCCCGAAGCCCGAGCCGCCGGACGGCGCGCGAATGACCAGCGGAACGCGGAACGCCCCGCCGTGCATGAAGCGCCACATGCCGGCTTTCAGAAAGACCTCGTCGCCGGCGGTCAGAATAAAGTCGGCGAACTGCAACTCGACGACCGGCCGCAGCCCCATGGCCGCCGCACCGACCCCGGCGCCGACCATGACATTCTCGGAGATCGGCGAGTCAAACACCCGTTCCGGCCCGAAGCGCTCGTACAGCCCCTGGGTGACCTTGAAGATCCCACCCCACACGGCCACGTCCTGGCCGTACACAATGACGTTCTCGTCGCGCGCCAGCTCTTCGGCCAGGGCCTGGTTGATGGCCTGACTGTAGGTGATGTTTGCCATAGCCCTAGCCCTCGGCGTACAGATCCTGCAGGGCGACTTCCGGCGCCAACAGCGGGGCGGCCTTGACCGTTTCAACCGCAGCGTCAATCTGCCGCTCGATATCGGCCTCCAGCTCGGCCAGGTTGGCCGCGTCCAGGACGCCGGCGTCACGCAGGCCGCGCTCCAGCCTGGGCAGGGGGTCGCGTTCCAGGGCCTGTTCGGCGTCGGCCCGGTAGGTCTGCTGGTCGCCCACGAAATGGCCCTGCAGTCGGGTCAGCTTGGCCTCAATCAGGCTCGGCCCCTGGCCGGACCGGGCGCGCTCAATGGCGTGCTGCATGACCTCGTACACCGCCGCCGGGTCGTTGCCGTCAACCACCACTCCGGGCACGCCGTAGCCTGCGGCCCGGGCCGAGATGTCGGGGACGGCGGTGGACGAGCTGGTCGGCACCGACACGGCCCAGCCGTTGTTCTCGCACACATAGACGCACGGCAGCTTTTGCAGCGCAGCCCAGTTGAGCGACTCGTGGAAGGTGCCCCGGTTGGAGGTGCCGTCGCCAAAGAAGTAGGTCACCACCCGGCCGGGATGGCGGCGCTTGAGGGCCATGCCCACCCCGACCGAAATCACAAAGCCGCCACCCAGGGTGCCGCTCTCGCCCAGGACGCCCTTGTCCACATCGACCACGTGCATGACCCCGCCCTTACCCCGGCATGTCGCGCCCTCTTTGCCGGCCATATCGGCCAGAATCCCGCTCAGGCTCACCCCCCGGGCCAGCATGTAGGCAACGCCGCGATGGCCGTACAGCACGTAATCCTCGCTGTCCAAGGCCGCGATGGCCGCCACCTGGCACACCTCCTGGCCGGCGCCGGCGTGCAGCGTGCCCGGAATCTCGCCGGCCATCGCCAGCCTCACAATGCGTTCCTCAAACCGCCGGCTCAGCAGGGCGGTGCGAAAAATATCGAGCAGTCGGGTCTGATCCATGGTGTCGTCCTCAGGGCCAGATCACCCGGTTTTCCTCGGCCAGAAAGCCGACCGAGTTGTGGCCGTCAACAAAGCGCCGGACATCCTCGAACTGCTCAACCTGGAGTTCGTCGGACGCCCACGACTGCGCAAAGGTGGCCAGGTCCGGCCACGACAGCTCGGCCACCCCATCAAACGCTGGGGTATCGTTGTCATAGCTTTCGGGGCACACGTGGCACTGCACGTAGCGGCACAGGCCGGGCGTCTTGGGCACCAGCGGCGCGTGTGTGTTGCGCCAGTGATCCTGGAACTCGGCCACGCTCAGGCCGGGTTTGCGTTTGAGCAGGAAGACGCCCTTGACCACCGGCGTATCCTTGGCCAGCGGCGGACCGGCCACGACGACATTCTCGCGCGTATTCAAGAACCGCAGTTTCGGTACGTCAATGAAATTCGGCTCGTCCTGAAACGCCCCGTTGACATACTCGGGGTTGTCCTTCAGCCCCTGGGCGGTGGCCAGATCGTCGAACCAGATTTCGGCCGCGCCGTCATACGGCGAGGAGAAGCCCGGAATCGCGTGGGCCATCCGGTGGCTCTGCACGTAGCGGCGCAGGGCCGAGATGCGGACCGCCAGGTCGGCATGAATCGTCCGCCAGTGGGTGTGGAATGTCTCGTCGCTGATATCGGGTCGCTTGGGAATGAGGGCAAATCCTTTGATCATCGGGCTTCCTCCTCAAGAGCGCTGGCCGTACCCCCCCTTTTTTCGATGGAGGTGAGGAAAATCAGGGGTTTACGATGTTATAGGGGACGCGCAGCGTACGCAGTCCCATCCCCTTTTTGGAGTAATCATCTGCAACACACGCATTGACCACTACAGGAAGAGGCCCATTGCTGCAAGGTTGTGAGGACTTGAAGTCACACTCGTTGATAAAGTCGAATCTCTCGACAAGCACCTGTGGGCCATGCCGGTCGGGATCGTCACTGCCGTTGTTGCGCTGATGAAACTGCTCTCGTGACTCCCTCTTCTGGAGAAAAGCGCTCAGCGTGTCCCGGATCAGATTCGTGCGGTTGACACAACGCGCCTGGTCCGCCGCCTGGGCAAAATCGGTCGCTTATAGGTCCGTAAATGGTTGTTCATTGACCCGAGAAGGGGCCTGTTTCAATCCTCGCCCAACCCGAAGGTCGGGCGCGACAGGGGGCCGTAGGCTAGAGCAAATTACGATTGTGTGTAGCCGTCCGTCATTCCCGCGCAAGCGGGAATCTCGCCTTCCCACCCTGGCGCCCTCTGGATGCCGGCTCACGGCCGGCATGACGGGAACGGAACACATGGCTACAATCTATCGTAAAACGCTCTAGCTGATTGGGGATTCCGACTTCGAAAGGAGAACGATAATGAATGGAATCTGGATATTCCGAACAAAGGAAACTCGACGAGCTGGGGGGCTGGGACAACGTGGATGTTTGCCTTTTTCAGATTGTCGGCTTCCGCCCTTACAGCTACGTCATTGCGAGACCCGGCAAGGGAAATCCCCCCCCACTTTCTTTGTATGGGATAGAAGAGTCAGTAGGGAAATCCTCGACTGTATGACCGACGCTGAAGTCCATTGTAGGTACTCTTTGCTGCTAATCCCTGCCCAGCTCACGGAATCCGCTGACGATTAGAGATCCTTGCCATCGGCCAGCGCGTGCATATGCGGGAGGATGAACGCTGCGCGCGCTTTGAGATACTCGTCGTACTGGCGCGATACCGGACGGATGGTCGGAGTCCCTAGCTGCGTAGCAGGAACCAGATGTGACTCCAGCCGCCTCTTAATATCTTTCTCTGTGATCTTCACTCCGCTCACCTCAACCAACCGACTCTTCAGATATTCCAGAGGCGGCTTATCGGACGCTTCCCGATTCGTTTTGGCCTCAATGAGGATGCAGTTTAGTGCGAGATCAGGGTTGGAACGGGGAGCTTTTTTCTCCAGATATGCTTGCGCAAAAAGATGATGATACTGGCGTTGTGAGATGTTGGTTTTCAACACTTTCCTGTTCGATCCGATATCACGCGCCCCACAGCGTAGAGCGACAGCGAGTAGCGCCCTCGACCGAGCTCCGACATGTGTGGGCCAGCCGAGTTTCAATAGGTCTTTGACCCCAGGGAGCGGGTACTCGTCGGTGTTCCAGATAGGCACGCTCGATAGCTTCCTCTTGCTGTTCTGGAATACCTTGCGAAGACCGTCGTAGTCTCCTCGTAACAACGTTGCGGCTGTAGACCCGTAGCGCTCCGTCAAAAACGCACGCCACAGATACGCACGAGCGATTTTGTCTGCGGCTGCCCTACGAGCGGATTCGGCAGGTAAAACGCTATGCAGTGCAGGTAATACACGTAAAGGGACGACGGACGGCAGCCGCTGTCTATCCCAAATCCCATCCTCGTCCAATAGTGTAATTGTCCATGTCAAGCCATCGATGATTGAGTCAATGTTGTCCTTGAGATCATCCATCACGTCTGACCTCTCGTAGTGACTCTCAACTGGCGTTTGCTCCGTTCTGAGGCAGGCAATTTTGAGCAACAGGTCGCCAACCTCGGACTCATCCAGGTATCTTTCGAGATTGTCTACCTTCTCATACGCTTTCTGCCGAGCTTCCCGCAGTTTCGATTGGTGAATACGACGCATTCGGCCGACGACGATGTCGAACTTGCGGAGGCGTTGTGAGGAGGTGTTCGACTCGATGAACGTTTCGATGGCCTCATTCTCGCTCGTTTCCTTCGGCATTGGCAGAAACGGAATCGCGAAGGTACGGAGGGCTTCGCTCCGTGCGGCTATCCAATCTTCCAAATCTCGGACAGCGCTGAGGTCTTTAGTACTGCCGTCCGGCTCAGCATATGCTTTGTCAACCCAGGCCCTGACCTCGGCACGATTGTCTATAAGAGGATGGCGGAGAAGCGTAGCCGGCACGAGCCCCCGCTCCAGACATTTCTTAGGATCATTGAGCCACGCTTGTTTGTTCGTCTTTCGACGCGACGTTACCTTGCCGTCGCCGTCTTCGCCCGGCTTGTACTGTATGAAGTATTGGCGTTCTTCGTCGTCCATCAACGCCCGCCACAATGCCGTGATCCGCTGCTGGACGTCCAGTATCAGATACTCGCAGGCAGCGTCTTGAGGTATGCTGGAGCCTTCGATAGGTCGAGGATCGAATGGCGGCTGCTCGTGAGGATCAATTTTGAGCACCAACAGACATCCCACTGGACGGCCTCGAAGCGCTGCGTTCAGGAAATCTACAACTCTCTGGTAGCTCCAGACTACGTCGCGTTGAAAATCCGGCAACTGGACGGAACCTTTCTGGACTAGCTCAAGCCACTCTTCGATATTGTGATGATCCGCACGAACGCCCGCCATAAAAGACTCCTATGGGCTAGCTTCCCGTTTTATAATCGAGATGATCTGGTCAACGTCAGCTTCTGTCGTAAAACGCCCGATACTCATGCGTATCGTTGCGTCAGCGTCGGCACGGGAGCAGCGCATTGCTTTCAATACGTGCGATGCGCGGGTTTTGGTAGCCTCACAAGCAGAGCCGGTAGACACGTCGATTCCAGCAAACGTGTCAATGAGCGCGTCGGCCCGGGCACCCGGAAAACAGATGCTGAGACAGCCGGCCGCGCGGTTCTCGGGGTGACCATTGAGGCGAGCTTGGGGCACGGCCTCACAGATACCCGCCCACAGGCGATTCTGGAGCCGCGTGGCCCGGGCAGCGAATGCTGCCTGTTCACATGCAGCGAGCCGAGCCGCAGCGCCGAATCCCACACACAATGGGACAGGCAGCGTTCCGGGCCGCAATCCTCCTTCTTGCCCACCACCCCTGAAAAGCGGCCGGATAGGGGCCTTGCGAAGATTCTTAACATACAGCGCCCCGATACCCTTCGGCCCATACGCTTTGTGAGCGGAAAAGGACGCGAAGTCCACGCCTAAAGCCTTGACGTTTACCGGAACTTTCCCAAGCGCTTGGGCGCAGTCACAATGTAGTAACGCCCCGGCCGCCTGGCAAATCTTTGCAATTTCCGCAATCGGCTGTATGACGCCGGTCTCGTTATTGACAAGCATGATCGACACGAGGAGCGTCTTAGCGTCTACAGCCTGCCTCAGTGCCGCAAGGTCAACGATGCCATCGCGGCCAACGCCGATGGTGACGACCTCAAATCCATCTTCCGAAAGCGATGCGATGGGGTCCAGAACAGACCGGTGCTCAGTCGCCTGCGTCACAACGCGTTGCCGGGTCCCTCGTGCGGCAGCGGCGATACCCAGAATGGCGAGATTGTTCGACTCCGTGGCACCAGACGTGAATACAAGGTCTTTTGCTTTGGCGCCGACGGCGGCGGCTACATCCTGGCGTGCGTCTTCCGCTGCACGCCTCGCGTGCAGTGCCCGCACATAAGTGTTGGCGTGCGGATTCCCAAAATGGTCCGTAAAAAAAGGCGTCATTACCTCCAGCACCCTGGGGTCCACGGGCGTTGTCGCCTGATGGTCGAGGTAGATTGTGTTCATTCAGTCGGTGCAGTCGCAGGGCAACGCAGACGGAGCCACCTGCTCAGGTGGGAGTTTCCTCGTGTGTATGATCTCGTCGTAAGCCAGTCTGTTTGCTCCGAAGAAACCGAACTGGGTAAAAGAGCCGGGGGTGTCGCGAGTCGGGCGCACACGAGCGTAGCGCCGCTCAATGTCTGCCCACCATGCAATGTTTTGGGGGGCGATACTGCGCCGCCGCTTCCGGTGTCCTTCGTTGGCAGCGATCTCCCGCAGGGCACGTTCCCCTTTCATGAAGCAGTACACACAGTTCGACAGATTGATATCGTGAGGGATGGCGAGATCCCACGACTGTCTTGCCCAGAAGTCGAATACCTCGGTCTTCCCGACGCCCATTTCAAAGAGCGGGGCGTAGACGTATTCACCGTCCGCCAAGCGCTCTACGTCGGCAACAACGTTGTTGCGCTCCAGTACCCGAGCGACCCGCCGCGGCTCATCGGCGCGCAGACCCACCAGCGACAAGAACTCCACATGCCCATCCCCTTTGAGTGGAGCCATCCGGTCGAGCACCTTATCTGTCAGGTTGCGGTTCCTGATATTGCCCAGCTTGGCCCTGGTGAAGTCCTGAAATCGCTGACATTGGCGCGTATGGGGCTGTTCCAGATGGTAGCGTGCGATTTCCTGTCTATCCCGATACGCCGAGAGGACCATCTTCGACGTATCGTACCAGTGTCCCAAGTGACGGCTAGATGACTTGGCCGACTGTGGATCGTCTGTAGGGAGCCGCCCAAACCAATCCTCCAAAAACCGGGCGGTCGTATGCAGCTTCATGTACTCCGTGCAGGTCCGGGCGAAGCGTGTAGGCAGCGTCTGCTTCCAGGAGATGAGTTCCTCGAAGACCTCTCCCTGCCGCCGATAACCGCGTGGTCGCTTCTTCGTGTAGTGGTAAGGATGGACCATCCTGTAGCTCGGCAGCCGCCGCCATTGGCCGCGCCGGGCATCTTCATAGGTCTGGAACTCAGTCCAGAAGAACGGGATGTTGAACCGCTCTTCGGCGATCCGCTTGCAGATAGCGGCGAAAGCATACGTCGCGGGGTGTTCGGCCGACGTATTATTGAAGACGATGACATCGCCCCTGGATGGACGTAGCTGTCGGCCGTACAGCAGACCGAAGAGTAACAGCGCGCTGGACCGGCCGCCCGAGAATTTTACGACATGAGGCCAGCCGCGGTGGTCGGCGCGGTCATACCTCAGCGTAATCGGAGTCACACCGCGTAGCTTTGGCAGCGGAGCTATCGCATTTCGCTTCGTGGTAGTCATATCTCTATCTCACGGAAAATAGCGAGGTTCTCCTGTGGAGTCAGCAGACCCAACGCCTGATAAGCGCAACGTACGCCAACGTTCGACAGGAATCCTTGAATTCGCGCGCGGCGTTTTTTGGTGTCATCGGCGAGATCCGATTCCATCAGGCGGGCAATCAGTGCGGAGCGTATATTGCGATCACCAACCACCGTCAGTTTTCTCACGCTGTGCTGCGTCAATTGCTCCCAGGCTCCATCAGGAATCCGGAGGAATGCCCATACGGATTCCACGTCGAGACCGAGGTCTTCCGCGACCTGATGGCTGATGTGCCCCCGCCACCACGCCCGAGACAGACGACAGTCCACAAACACCGTGACGTTGCCCCGTACTTCCGGCAGACCGCCGAGTTGACGCAGGATGGTTCGGATGCACTGATCCAGCAGGTTCTTTCTCTTGTTTTTCCGTCGCTTTGCTTTCTGTCGAATCGCCTTCTGCAGGAGAGCACGCCCAGTTTGCGACGGTCCTCCTGGACTGCGTGCCAGGTCGGCGGGATCAATCAGGCTCCGGCGAACCATTTCTACCTGGTAGGAGGTCCAGAAAGACAGGAGGGCGGCAAAGCGTGGGGGGAGATCGCGGAGGAGATCGAAATGGCTGCGTTCGGTAGACAAAGGTGGGTCTGCAACTTCCTGTCCGGTCAGCCGCTGGTCGGAAGGGCGGAACCGTACGGGCGGTCCTACGTCTTTCTTTTCAATCTCGCCGAACCACGCTAAAAACGCTTTCGGGTCTTCCGATTCTGCCGCACGCGCAAGCTTTTCTCGGCGCCGCGTCAGCTCCGTCCCCTTTTGCAGACTTTTCTTGTCGATGAGCAGATCCCGCTCCCGAGAGAGTTCCGCCGCGCTGTAGAGGAGGATGTCGGTTGTGGTTTGATCTGGCACGCCCGCGCCTCCTTAGTCACCGTCCTCAACACCCAACGTGACGTCGATACGATGAGGATGACATAGCGCGACTGCCCGGTTGGCCCGATTTGCATCGAAATCCTCCTCATCCCAGGTCGGCGCGTTCTTCTGCTTGAGCATGCCGTAGAGGAGCCGCAGGTTTGATTGATCGATCCACTCCTCGCGCTTTTCGTATGCTTGGTGGAGTCTGACCAGCCCCTGAGCCAAAGCTGCGGCATAGAGACTCTCACGGTGCTGAAAGGACTTCCCTGGTTGCTTCAGTCCTTCGAATAGGTCAGGTGAGACCAAGACTTCAAAGTAGAATCCCTGCTCTGGCACGGCTTCGACCTGGTAGCAACCGGGCGGCAATTTTCCCTCAGGGGCTACCTTGATCTTCAGTATGCTCTCAATCTCGTTCTCTGCCTTCCAGAATGGTCCCGTAGCAATTATCGCCGCCTTTGGCATCTGGATTTGCTCTCCTAGCCAGATACCGTTCAGCCCATGAGATTCTTGGGCCTCGAAGGGATCGATAGCGACTCTTGCCATGACTGCTGGTTGAAACATGATGGGATGTCCGAAGTCATCGGTAATGAACTCAAGGCGTTGCTGTACGACCACACTGTCCTGCGTTTCCTCCGGTGTCTTGTCCGACGCAAATACGCGACGGTAGGCGCACGAAGGAGCGGTGATCGTGCAAGAGAAAGCAGCTTGGCCTTTCTTCAGCATTTGCGCCACCAAATTCTCGCCTGTCACGCGGTGCTCAATGAGAACCGCTCCGCGATCGTCGGGCTCACTGGCCAACTGTTTCGTCTCGTAGTCATGGCCCTCTGCGTAGTCCATCCCCCCGGAGGCCATAACCGGGTACGGGAAAATTTTTGGTATAGTTGTTTTCATACGTCGGCCGTCTCCTTATTTCAGTGGCTTGCGCGAGACTACGTCCACCTTGAGGACAGCACCATCGGGAATGTTGTCTTTGAGAGTCACTTCGACCTGATGCCTTTGTCCATCCACCAAGCTACCGAGAGGTATTTCTGAGCCGCTACCATTGGCGCCGTCGGGAGCAATTTTCAGGTATCGGTCTGGTAACGGACTGGTGCAAGATGCGTCCGTCCCCTGGTCCAGAATAATTCGGAGTGCGGCGTTTGCGACGTCTTCCGTTGCATGCACCATGAGTCGCACCCTGTCCCCCTGACGTCGGGCTGCAACCCGCACGGGGACCCTTCTGCCACTGCGGTCTAATCGAGAGGTAGGGTCAGGGTTAGGACCGGGGCCGGGTTCGGGACTGGGGCCAGGCTCAGGATTGGGATTAGGATCGGGGCCAGGCTCAGGAGCGGGGCCGGGGTTAGGAGCGGGGGGACCTCCTAGGGTAGCAATATCGTCGATATTCTCTGGCACTTCGATGAACTTGCTGCCTCCTTTCGGTTTGGGCGATTTGCTTTGTCTCGCAGACGCGGGTTGGGTCTGCTCCAGGTTCATATCGAGCAGCATGAAATTCTCTGGCCTATACGAATCGCCCTCATCGCGTGTCGCCATATCCTGGACGAATTCACGAATTTCTCGGAACAATTTCCCGAAATCTGCCTGCTTTTCTTTCGGCAATCTTTGTTTGCGAATATTTTCGTGTTTCTCGCCCTCGGCTTGGCGGACTAACTGAAACGCGGCCCTGTCACCACCCGCGGTCGGTGGGTCGATGAGGATCACTGCGTTGAAGCTTCGGTAACTGCTGTAGACGCCAGGCTGGTTTAACGGCAATTGCTTGTCGGTGATAAACATGCCGCTCCGGAACAGGCTGAGGCGTGTGTTTTCGTCCGGGTCAGCAGCTCTCATGTACAGCCCGATGTTCCCGAACGTGGTCTCCATCACTTTGGGTTCGCCGTATGTCAGCGTTCTGTAGATAGCGTAGGCTTTGCTGCCATTGATTGTATCCGTGCCGGTGCGGCGCTCGTTCTTACCGAGTTCCAGCAGATTTTTCGCCTTCGCTTCGTCCAGCGTCTGCGAGTCGCCGCCACGCTTCGTATGGACAGTCAGCCGTCCTGATCGAATGGCCGGGAAGAAATGTCGCGCTACCACCTTCATGACCATCTCATCTGGAGCATTTTCGCTATCCCGGAAATCGTTAAAGGCAAGCAGCGTTACGACCGAGCCGCTGCCGTGCTGCGTTTGGACGCGATCTAAAGCTTCGCTGACAGCGGATGGAACCTCATGCCCCTGGGGAAATCGGTAGCGGTTGCGAATATCACGAGGATTGATGCCGGTTATGTAGTACCCATCCTTGCCGCAGATTTCGTCCTTTCCATCAACGAAATGGGCAGCGAGAATCGCATGGGCAGACATTGTTCGGGTGCCGTCTTTTGTGACGCCACCATAGAGTATGTACTGCATATCCGAAGCGGGAAACGCGGTGAAATGTCCCAGCCCGTAAGACCCGGCGGATAGCGCATACGCGCCGGCCTTGTCGGTCAACCCGTCGCCCAAGAGGGCATTCATACTCCCAGGACTAAGGCCGATGCCGTTATCCAGGACTTGCAGGATAGGAACACGGTTCTGCCCGAGGCTTTCCATGATCCGCTCAACCTGCCCTTCCGCTGCTTGAATGGAATCGGCGTGAGTCTTCTTTGCGGCCTCAAACGCTCGCTTGTAGGCTTCGATGCCGGGGATGTCAGCGAGCTTTATCTCGTCAAAGACAAAGTCGACTTTAACCTGGTCCCGCTCTGCTAACCGAGCTGCATCCAGGCTGTTCTGGACGAGTTCGCGTACGATGACGCTAGAGTTCGCATCGTTGTCGGAGGAAACCGCTTTCGACGCGAACCCCTCGATCGTGCTGGATTGTCCAAATTCCAGAGTACCAGCGGCGTCTTTCCCAGCCACAATCATCCTCCTGTATATCCATCTGCCTTCCCCGCTTTGAGCAGACAGCGAAGCCTGTCCCAGGAGGCCAGCGTTGTTCCTGGGCAGCCTTTTTCAAACTGATATACTACCTGTATTTCTACTAGTATTTTCTTTCTAAACTAGTGAATATATAAGGTCGGCTCCCCAATTAGCACAAGTCGAGACCTGGGTCACCTATCTGGGGGCGCGTATGGCCGCCGGGCTGAATCCCAGCCGGGGGTGTCTTGGGAAAGGGGGGATAGGGAATGTCTCTCTGAAGCTCCGTGCCCCAGCTCGGTCCCCTCTTCAGCGACGCGGATTTTGCAGCGCGCTTTCCGAAGGAGGGGCAGCCGGTCTCCCGTTCGTGCTGAGCGTAGCGGAGCGAAGTCGAAGGACTATACGGAATCGGGAAACGGGCTAGGGCGTTTTACGATGGATTGTAGCCATGTGTTCCGTTCCCGTCATGCCGGGACGTGATCCGGCATCCAGAGGGCGCCAGGGTGGGAAGGCGAGATTCCCGCTTGCGCGGGAATGACGGACGGCTACATAGAATCGTAATTTGCTCTAGGCGTCTCCCAGCTTGCGCCTGAGCAGCCGCCACAGCGCCCACACTTCTTCGACCTTGCACACAAAGCCCAGTATGAGGTACAGCCCGCTCCCGGCGGCGACGATGGCGGCCAGCTGGGCCAGGTGCAGCGGCGTCATCAGCGAGCCCGGCACTGCGGCCAAGGGCTGGCTCAAGCCAAACACACACCCGCCCAGGGCTGCGGCCAGCAGGAAGTGGGTGGCGAACTGACGGGCCAGCAGGGCTTCGTTCAGCGGCCCGCGCCGGCGGCGGAAAATAGCGTACAGGATCAGCGTGTTCAGACCCGAGGCCAGCGAGATCATCAGCGCAATGCCCCAGTGGCCCCAGACCTGCATCAGCAGCCAGCCGCCAAGCGCGTTGAGGCCGACCGAGACCAGACCGACCACGGCCGGAGTGCGGGTGTCCTTGGTCGCGTTGAACAGCCGGACCATGACCTGACTGGTGCCGTAGGCCACGATCCCGACGCCGTAGGCCACGAGCGCCTGGCTGGTCAGCACGACATCCTCAGGCGTGAACTGGCCGCGCTGGTACAGCAGGCGCGTGATCGGCGTGGCCAGGCCAACGACAAGAGCCGTGGCCGGCAGGCCGACCGCAAACAGCAGGGACAGGCCGGCGCCGGCTTTGTCCTTGAACTCCCGCTCAGCCCCATCGGCCTGATGGGCGGCGGACAGGTCGGTCAGCAGCACGGTATACACCGGAACGGCAAACAGGCTCACCGGCAGCAGGAAGATGCGGAAGGCGTAGGCCAGGGCCGAGATGCTGCCCTCGGCCAGGGTCGAGGCCAGGGCACGGGCAATAAAGGCGTTGATCGGCACCACCGCCGTCGCAATAAACGCGCCCAGCACCAGCCCGCCCATCTCGCGCAGGGCCGGATGACGAAAGGCGAAGCTGGGTCGGTAGCGCAGCCCGGCGCGGGCCAGGGCCGGGATCTGCACGACCAGTTGGACCAGGCTGCCGGCCACCACCCCGATGGCCAGGCTGCGAATGCCGTAGGCTCCGGTCAGGCTCAGGGCACACCCGATCATGACCAGATTGAAAAATACCCCGGCGTACTCGGGCATGGCGTAGTGATCCAGGCTGTTCAGCGTGCCCTTGATTACGGCCAGCAGGCAGTGCACGACCAGCATCGGCAGCATCAGCCGGAACAGGAAGACCGCCAGATCATGATCCTCCCCGCCCAGGCCGGGAGCGGCGACGGTCAGGATGGCCGGGGCGGCCACATAACACACCCCGGCCAGCACCAGGGCGATGCCAAAGGCGGCGTCCAGGGACAGGCTGAAGACCCGGTTCAGCTCGGCCGCACGGTCTCGGTAGCGGGTGATGACCGGTACGAAGAAATTGCTCAGCACGCCGCTGAAAAACAGGGTCTGGATCATCTCCGGCACGTTATAGGCAACCAGAAAGGCATCGGTCAGCCGCGAGGCGCCGAACAGGGCGGCCTGGACAGCCTCACGCACAAAACCCAGCGGCCGGCTCAGCAGGGTGGCGATAACGATTGGCCGGCCCTTGCGGACCAGACCGGAACGGGACGACGGCGGGACAGGTGAGGCGGGGGACGGCACGCCGGCACTGTAGCAAGGAAGCGCGGCGAGGTCAGCGGGAGGGACGTGTCTGCAACCCGACCCTACGAGCTCCCTCGCTACCTCCAGCACTCCCCCTGCGCTCCCGCGCTTCCCCTTTGTCAACGCGCGAGGCGTCAAAGAACCCACCCCGGCCTTCGGCCACCCCTCCCAGGAGGGGAACCGTCCCCATCCCCTCCTCGGAGGGGTGATGCATATTGCGTTACCCAGCGGCCCAGCAGGTACCCACCCCGGCAGGTTCCCTCCCCCCCGTGAGGGCTGAGGACACGACAGTTTGGGGAGCGAGCCGGTTGACCCATGGCTGCCCCTCCGGTCATGGTTGGGTGAGCAACCATCCCAAGCCAGCCGGAGGGGGCCATGAGTCAGCAGGGCGCAGTATATCAGTGGACCACCCGCATTGCACGGCAGTTTCCGCATCTGCGGGCGTCGCAGGCAAAGGTGTTAGCCGCCTTCAGTTGGGGGGTCGTGACCAGTCGGCAGTGTACCTTGCGCCGGGTGGCGGAGGCGCTGCCGCAGTGGGGGAAACCGGATACGGTGGAGCGGCGCTTACAACGCTTTGTGGCGAACCCCCGGGTGGATTGGCAAGCGGGGGCCACGGCGCTGGCGGCCTGGATCGTGGCCCGCCTGCGGTCGCGGGCGGTGATTGTTTTACTGGTGGATGAGACGAGCTTACAGGAGCATCTGAAGGCGATGGTGGTCAGTATTGCCTATCGGGGGCGGGCCTTACCGGTGGCGTGGTGGTGTTATCGGCCCACCGCGTGGCCGCTGGGGCAAGTGGCGGTAATCACGCGCCTGTTGGACCAACTCGCCCCGATCTTGCCGCCGCACCGGCCCATCCTCGTCCAGGCCGACCGCGGGCTGGGCACGAGTCCTGCCTTGCTGGAGGCGATTGCCCGGCGCGGGTGGTATTTCCTGGTCCGGGTCCAACGGCGGGTGCACGTTCAGGTCGCCGGCCAGGAGCGGGAGGTGGGGGAGTTGGTGCCCACTCCTGGCACACGCTGGCAGGGGCCGGCCCGGGTGTTCAAGAAAGCGGGCTGGCGCTCCTACTGGGTCGTGGGGCACTGGCGGCGGGGCGCCGGCCAGCCCTGGCTGTTAGTGACCAATTGGCCCCGGGCGCAGGCGGCCTGGTATGGCCTGCGGATGTGGGAAGAGGCCGCCTTCAAGGACCTCAAGTCCAGCGGCTGGCAGTGGCAGCGCAGCCACATCCGGCTCCCCGCCCATGCCAACCGGCTCTGGTTGGTCTTGGCGCTGGCGACGGCCTGGATGAGCAGCTTAGGGACCCAGGTGGTGCGCTCGCGGGCGCTGCGGCGCGAACTGACCCGCGGCCACCGCCGCCAGTACAGTGTCCTCCAACTCGGCTTGCGCTTCTTCTCGCGCTGGCTCGCCTTAGGCCGCCCCGTGCCTGACGATTTCCGCTTCGTTCCTCAGCTCCCCCTCTTGCCCCAAACTGTCGTGCCATGAGCCCTCATGGGGAGAGGGAGCAAGACTGCCGCCCCAGCTCCCCACCCTCTCAGGAGTCAGCTTCCCGCCCTCCCGGGAGGGGTGCCACGTGAGCGGCGGGGGGGTCACTCCTATCGCACGGCTGGCAAGAGCAGAGTCCGGATCAGGCGCATCGCATGTTGAAGAAGGGGGATTTTTCCGGCGCGGGTGCCTCAGTCACAGAGGCCATGCAGGGCAAACATTCCAAACCGAGACAGCCCGCCTCAGACCCGGGTCGGCGGCGCGCTGTAACAGCTGCGGCCGGCCTGACACCAGGCGGCGTGGACGGCGGTTCCGTCGGGCCCGCAGTTATCCAAGGCCCGTACACACCAGAAACGGGTCGTCTCATCGTACTCGGTCGGCCCCAGCCGGAAGGCGCTCTGCATGCGCAGAAACCGGCACGGCGGACCGGGGGCGCGAATCGGGTTGGGCTGAAAGGGGGCGGGTTTGGTCATACGACCATCACCTCGTCCTGGTCCGGCAGCTGGCCGGCCGCCTTGAGCACGGTCCGCCGCACCAGCTCGGCCAGCAGGGTCACTTTGTGTGCGTTGTGGGCCAGCGGCGTGGCTCCCCGGGTGGCGGCCTGGCCGGCCTGACGCGCCAGCTCGGCATCGACCGCCCGGCCTTCCAGAACGTGCTCGGCAGCCTGAGCCCGAAACGGAACGGGCGCGACCGCACCGAGCACAATCCGGGCGTCTTTCACCAGCTCGGCTTCCCTGTGCAAAACTACTGCAACCTCAACCAGCGGCCAGTCAAACGACCATTTGTGCTTGAAGTTCAGGTACGCGCTGGCGTCCGCCTCAGGCGGTCGGGGAAGCGTCACCGCAGTCAGGAACTCGGTCGGTCGCAACACGTTTTCCCGCTGCACGTCGCGCTCGGGAGCAACAAAAAACCGGGACAGCGGAAGACTCCGTTGCGTTCCGGTCCGGTCTACCATCTCCAGCCCGGCAGCGTAGGCCAGCAGGGGCACGGCCGCAGCCGAGGGGTGGGTGCTGGTACACGTATAGTTGGCAAAAATGGCGTGGTCACGGTGCTCGCCGACCTGGGCGAAACAGCGTGAGCCGCCCTTTTTGCGACACGGGTAGGCCTCCTGACGGAAATACCAGCAGCGGGGTCGCTGACACAGGTTGCCGCCCAGGGTGGCCATATTCCTGATCTGCGGCGTCGCCGCGCTGGCCATGGCCTGGCCGAGGGCCGGCCAGTGGCGCTGCACCTCGGTGTGCCGGGCGAGCTGGGCCAGGCTGGTCAGCGCGCCGAGCCGCAGCGTCCCGGTCTGGGGCTCGACCGCGACCCCGCTCCAGTCCGCCACCCGGCTGATGTCGATGACCACGGCCGGCGTCACAATGCGCTCCTTCATCAGATCCAGCACATCGACCCCGCCGGCCTTGATCACGGCCTGCGGGTGGCGGGCCAGGGCGGCCAGCGCGGCGGCCGGGGTCTCGGCCTGGATGTAGGCAAAACGGTCCATGCTCATTCCTGTACGCGCCGCTCAGGTCTGCCAGCGTCGGTCACGCGCGGCCAGAGCGGCCAGCAGCCGGGCCGGGGTAATCGGCAGTTCGGTGATCCAGGCGCCGGTGGCGTTGTAGACGGCGTTGACGACGGCGGCAATGGTGGCAACCTTGGCCGGCTCGCCGAGGTTGCGGGCGTCGGTGCTGGTCTGGCCCTGGTAGACATTCAGCAATACCGTGTCGATGTCCGGCATTTCGCGCGCGCCGGCCAGCTTGTAGAACAGAAAGTCGGGGTTCAGCATCCGGCCTTCCAGTTCGTCCATGACCCGCTCCTCAAACAGACCGAAGCTCAGGGCGTTGATGATGCCGCCCTGTAGCTGACTCTCGGCCAGCAGCGGGTTGAACACCCGGCCGCAGTCCTGAACGGCGACGATCCTGTCGACCGTCAGCTGTCCCAGGCGCTCGTCAACCGTCACCTCGGCAAACTGCACGCCGGCCATCAGGTCGTGGCCCATGGACAGGCGTGGGAAGGCCACGGCCGGTCCGTCGTAATCGTCGGGCCGCTCGCCCAGGGCTGCGGTCTTGCCGCCGGGCAGCAGGGCGCAGGCCTGTGGCCAGTCCAGGCGCTCGCCCGACTCGGCCACAATCGTCCCCCCCGGCTCGAGGCGCACGGTCTCGAGGCCGACCCCGAGGTGTCGGGCCGCGCCGCGCAGCAGGGTGTGTTTGACCCGATAGGCGGCCTGACGGGCGGCCGGGGTGACGGTCGAGGTGAGCTTGCTGCCGCCGGGAGCCGGCGAGTAAGGATAGTCGGCGTCGGCCAGACGCACCTCGATGTGCCGGGCTTCCAGTCCCAGCTCTTCGGCAATCGCCTGGGCAATAACCGTTCGTGAGCCCCCGCCCGGCGCCGAGGTGCTGGTCAAGGCGACCACGCTGCCGTCCTTGTTGAGCTGGACCTCGACCTGGGCGCCGGGGTTGTAGACGCTGTACCAGACGCTGTTGGCCACTCCGATCCCGCGCTTGAGCGGTCCCTGCCCCGCTCCGGGCATCGGGTCACGGCGGGTGTTCCAACCGATGCGTTGGGCTCCGAGGCGCAGCTCCTCGGCCCGCCAGGGCGTGCGCTCGCAGCTGTTGAGAAGCCGAAACTCGACCGGATCGTGGCCCAGGCGCTCGCATAACATGTCGATCGCCACCTCCAGGGCAAACGCGCCCTGGGGATGACCCGGCGCCCGAAAGGCGCAGGCCGGGCCGGTGTTCATCAGCACGTCATAATCCGCAGCCGCCACGTTAGCGCAGTCGTACACGCTGAAAAACGGCCCGGCCGCACCTGCGCCAAAGCCCGCGCCGGCCGAGCCGTGGTTGACCAGTTCGACGGCGGCCAGGGTGCCGTCCCGCATGCCAGCCACCCGGACCCGCATCCGGTTCTGGGGACGGTTGCCGCCGACGAGGTGTTCCTCCTGGCGGGACAGCACGATCTTGACCGGGCGGCCGGCCTGTCTGGCCAGCTGGGCGGCCATGACCGAGTACGGCAGAGCCGAGGCTTTGGTGCCGAAATGCCCGCCGATGAAGTCGTTGCGCACCCGCACCTGAGCGTACGACAGCCCAAAGTAGTCGGCCAACTCGGCCCGGGCGCGGGTGACCGACTTGGCCCCGCAGTGGACAACCAGGCGGTCGGCGGCCTCCCAATAGGCCACTGCGGCGTGGGTCTCCAGACAGCTGTGGGTCTGCACCGGGGTGCGAAACTCCTGCTCAACAACGGCGTCCGAGATCTGGACCGCATGGGGCACGTCGCCGCGATTTTTGCCGAACAGCGAGCCGGCGGCCGGGCCGACGACATTGCCCTGCTGGGCCGGTCCCTGGGCGGCCCAGGCCAGGCCGACCGGTCGCACTCCGGTCCGGGCCTTGACCTGTTCGCCCGCAGCCGGCCCGGCCGGCATCACCAGCGGGGCGTCGGCCCGCATGGCCTGGTCCAGGCTGACCACAAACGGGCCGGGTTTGAACCGAATCCGCACCGCCCGCGCCGCGTCACGCGCCTGGTCCTGGCTGTCTGCGGCCAGGGCGGCGATTTCGTGCCCCTGGTAGCGCACCCGGTTACGCTCCAGCACATAGACCGCCCGCACCCCGGGCATGTTTTCCGCGGCCGAGGTATCCACCGCCTCAACCTCGGCGGCGGCATACGGCGAGCGGATAATCACCCCGTACAGCATGCCGGGCAGGCGCAGATCGCGGGTATAGCTGGCCCGGCCGGTGACTTTCTCGCGGGCGTCAATCCGAGGGACGGGCCGGCCCACGACCCGCAGTCGGGTGTCGGCGTCCCAGGGTGGGGGTTCGTCCTCGGGGATGGAGCGGGTCACCGTGGTGAAATGACCCTGGTAGCCGATTTTCAGTGCAACGCTGCGGGCCATGGTCTAGCCCTCGTCGTGCTGTCCCGAGGCGGCCAGGACTGCGGCAAAGACGTGCGGATAGGTGCCGCAGCGGCAGATATTGCCGCTGATCGCGGTTGTGATCTCGGCCCGGCTGGGGATGGGATTCCGGGCCAGCAGCGCCTTGCAGCTCATCAACATCCCCGGCGTACAATAGCCGCACTGGAGGGCGTCATGGGCGATAAAGGCGTCTTGCAGCGGGTCAAGCCGGTCGCCCTGGGCCAGGCCCTCAACGGTCTGAATGTGTTTGCCCTGGGCGGCAACGGCCAGCAGCATGCACGACACGACCGCCTCGTTGTCGAGCAGCACCGTACAGCCGCCGCACGCGCCCCGATCGCAGATCACTTTTGTTCCGCTCAGCCCCAGATGATCGCGCAGCGCGTCGGCCAGGGTCACCCGTGGCTCACACCGCGCCACATACGGCTGACCGTTGACGTGGAAGCGGACCGCAACCGGGTCGGGGCCCAGGCGGGTCACCTCGTCGGGCCGGGTCTGTTCGGCCTCGAGGGCGGGCAGGCCGAGCTGGCTCGCGGCCAGGCCTGCGGCGCCGGCGCCCTTCAGAAACGAGCGACGGCTGACGCCCGAGCGTGGCGCGGGAGTCTTGCCGAACGCTTTGTCTCTCGTACTCATGATTTCCTCTGTCCACACAGGGCGTAGGAGTGCCTCGCTCAGTCTTGACCGCCCAGGTCTTTGAGCCTGCCCCGCTCCACCTTGCCCATGGCGTTGCGGGGAATCTCATCCAGAAAACGGTAGCGGCGCGGCCGCTTGTAGGGCGCCAAGTCTTGCTTGACCCGCGTCCTGAGTCGGGCCTCCAGCGTGGCCGGGTCGTGTCCCTGGCGGGGCACGACAAAGGCGGCGATGATCTCGCCGAGGTCCGGGTCGGGCAGGCCGGCGACCGCGCATTCGTGCACCCCGGACTCCAGCTCCAACACCGCCTCAACCTCTCCGGGGGTGACATTGGTGCCGCCGACGATGATCAGCTCCTTCATCCGGCCCAGAATCGACACATAGCCGTCTGCGGACACCGCGCCGAGGTCGCCGGTCCGAAACCAGTCGCCATCGAAAGCGGCGGCGGTCGCCTCGGCGTCCTTCCAGTAGCCGCTAAACACATTCGGGCCCCGGACCCACAGCTCGCCGGTCTGCCCGTCGTCGAGCGCGCGGCGCGTTTCCGGGTCAAACACCCCGACCTCCACCCCCGGCAGCGGCAGCCCGACGCTGCCCGCTTTTTGTTGCCCGCGGAGCGGGTTGGAGGTATTGATGACCGTCTCGGTCAGACCGTAGCGTTCAACCGGGGCAAAGCCGAAGCGGGCTCGAAAGCGGCGGAAGGTTTCAACCGACAGGGGAGCCGAACCGCAGGTGAACAGCCGCATGGAGGCCAGCGACACCTCGTCCTCGACATCCAGCATGCGGTGGTACATGGTCGGCACGCCCATGAACACGCTGATGCGCTGGCTGTCGAGCGCCCGCACGACCACGGCCGGCTCAAAACGCTCCAGCAGAACGGCGCTACAGCCGGTGTACAGGCTGCCGTACAGACCGAGCCCCAAGCCGTGCAGATGGTGGGGCGGGAGGGCGTGTAGCAGGCGGTCGTCTTCCCCCATCTCCCAGGTGTCCACCAGCAGGGCCTGAAGATTAGCCTGGAGATTCCGGTGGGTCAGGCCCACCCCTTTGGGCGTGCCGGTGGTCCCGCTGGTGAACAGCAGGAGCGCCAACTCCTGCTCGTCCCGCTCAATGGGCTCCGGGCCGGCCTGGACCGTGGCCAGGATATCAGACACCAGGCTCGTTCCCGCGGGCTGGTCGGCAGGGCTGCCGCTCACCCACCACGGCCCGGCGACCGCAGCCGTCATGCCCGGCGCCCGGCTCAGCGTCTGCGGGGTGGTGATGGCCAGCCTGACCTCGGCCCGGCGCAGGACGGCCTCGGCCTCACGCGGCGCCAGGGCAGGATTCAGCGGCACCACCCCGGCCCCGAGGCCCAGGATGGCCAGATGGGCCGTGACCAGGCCGTCGGCCTTGCCCAGCGACAGCGCCACCCGGTCGCCGGCCTCGACCCCCGCCGCCCGCAGGGCAGCCATCCAGCGCGAGGCGTCCTCCAACAGCTCGCCACGCGTTTGTCGCCAGCTCACCTGTCCGTTTGGCTCCAGCCGTTCAAAGACCGGTCGGCTGCCGTCGCGGCTGAGACGCCGCCAAAAAACCTGTGCCAGAGTCATGCCCCGAGTGTCTACCACACCCCCCCAGCCAGGAAAAGGCGCGGGCGCAGCGTTGACAAAAAGACGCCAAGGGTGCGATACGGCACGCAAGTTCCGTTGTAGACAGGAGGCTTGTATGAAATCACGCTCACATCCGGAAGAGCACGTCACAGCCCTGCAGAACCGGCTCGCCTACACCGAACGCCTCAAACAGCTGATGAACCGCATTCATGCGGCCCAAAATATCGACCAGTTGCTGATCAGCCTGCGGGACGACATGCTGACCCTGTTCGAGGCCGAGCACCTGACCCTGTACGCCGTGGACTACGACACGCGTGAACTCTACTCCCGGTTTCTGGATCTGGACAGCGCGCAGGAAATCCGGCTGGACCTGAACGAGCGCAGTATTGCCGGCTTTGTCGCCCGCAGCAAACGCACGGTCAATCTGGCCGACGCCTACGATAGCGCCGAGCTGGCCCGCCTCCACCCCGCCCTGCGCTTTGACCGCTCCTGGGACGAAAAAACCGGGGTGCGGACCCGACAAGTCCTGACGGTTCCGGTGTGCGGTCCAGACGGCGCGCTGACCGGCGTTCTGCAACTGCTCAACAAGACGGGCGCGGCGCGTTTTTCCCAGGCCGACGAGGAAAAAGTCGGCGAGCTGGCCCGCACCCTCGGTATTGCGCTGCACAACCAGTATCAGCTGGCCAAGCGCCAGCCCCACAAGTTTGACTATCTGCTGGCCGCCCGCCTGCTGAGCCAGGACGAGCTGAACGAGGCAAAAGACCGCGCGCGTGAGTCGGGCCGCAGCGTGGAGGCCATCCTGCTCGAACGCTACAAGATCAGCAAACACGAACTCGGCCGCTCGCTGAGCCAGTACTACGGCTGTCCGTTTCTCGAACCCAGCCCACAGCTGGTGATTGACGCCGACCTGGCCGGGAAGATCAGCGTCAACTATCTGCAAAACAACGACTGGCTGCCGCTCCAGGCGACCGACACCGGCGTTGAAATCCTGACCAGCCAGCCCCACTCGGCGCAGTACCGCCACGATATCCAGCGGCTCTTCCCGGGCCTCAAGATCGCCTACCGGATCGGCCTGGTCGAGGACATCCGCGAGATCAGCCGGGCCCTGGTCGGCGAACGCGAGCCGGCGGCCGGCGGAGACTCGCTCCAGGCCATTCTGCGCCAGCTGGCGGCGGAATCGCCGACCCGCGCCCCGACCGCCGAGGCGCCCGACGAGAACGACAGCGCGGTGGTCCGCCTGGTCAACCGCATGATCGGCGAAGCCTATCAGCGGGGCGCCTCGGACATCCACCTCGAACCCTATGGCGAGCAGAAAGAAACCCTGATCCGCTTCCGGGTCGACGGCCGCTGTCACGAATACCTCAAGGTTCCGGCCCAGTATCGCCGTCCCCTGGCCTCCCGTCTCAAGATCATGGCCAATCTTGATATTGCCGAGCGGCGCAAACCCCAGGATGGCAAGCTCAAGTTCCGTCTGCCGACCAGAGAGATCGAGCTGCGGGTGGCCACGATTCCGACCGCCGGCGCCGACAACGAGGATGTCGCCCTGCGTATTCTGACTGCGGGCGAGGCCCTGCCCCTGGACAAGATTCAGATGGCGGACGCCAACCTCACCGCCTTTCGAGCCCTGCTCGACAAGCCCTACGGCCTGATCCTGTGCTCGGGTCCGACCGGCTCGGGAAAAACCACCACCCTGCACTCGGCCCTGGGCGCCATCAATACGCCCGACAGAAAAATCTGGACGGCGGAAGATCCGGTCGAGATCACCCAGTACGGCCTGCGCCAAAGCCAGGTCCAACCCAGAATCGGCTACGACTTTGCGGCGGCGATGCGGTCCTTCTTGCGCGCCGACCCGGACGTGATCATGGTCGGCGAAATCCGGGATCGGGAAACCGCCCAGATCAGCATCGAGGCGTCCCTGACCGGCCACCTGATCCTGAGCACCGTGCATACCAACAGTGCCGCCGAGACCATCACCCGCCTGCTCGAAATGGGCATGGACCCGTTTCACTTTGCCGACGCCCTGCTCGGTATCCTGGCCCAGCGCCTGGCCCGGACCATCTGCGCGGACTGTAAGGAACCCTACCGGCCGCCCAGGCAGGAGTACGAGGCCCTGGCCGCCGGCTATGGTCCGGCCGCGTTCGCCGAGCTGGACCTGCCCGACACCGCCGACTTCGTGCTGTACCGGGGACGCGGCTGCGAGGCGTGCCAGCACACCGGCTACAAGGGACGCCTGGGGCTGCACGAACTCCTCGTCGCCAGCGATGACATCAAACGCCTGGTCCACAGCCGCGCCACCGCCGCCGAACTGCGCCAGGTCGCGCTGGCCCAGGGCATGACCACTCTGGTCCAGGACGGCATTCGCAAGGTCCTCCAGGGCTGGACCGATTACGACCAGGTACGGGCGGTGGCGCTGCGTTAGCCCGCCCCCAAACCCTACTTTCAGCAGCCCTGGCTTTTCGCTATGCTGCCCCGACTTGGGGAGCACTTATGAGAAATACCGGTACGACCTGTTCGGTGTGGCTGGGCCTGGGTGTGGGCATCCTGTTCAGTCTCTTCACCTCTTCGGCCTGGGCGATCTTTGTCGACGAGGCCGAAACCATGCGTTTCAACGGCCGGGTGTACAACCGGACGGCCATGGCGGTCAACAGTGCGGCCGACAATACCCGCATCCAGACGCCGTATAACAGCTGGAACATGCTGCAAAACCGGACCTTCGTCCAGATGGAGCTGCGTCACAACCTGACCGACCTGATCATGGGCCGGTCTGACGGCCCGCTGGCCACACTCCAGTCCCTGCTGAGCCCTCTCAGCTTTCTGGCGCCCGACGATTTCGAGTATTTCGTGACCTATCGTGGCGAGTACGACGGGGTGTGGGACTTTGGCCCGGACGTATTCAGCGAGCGTTTTCCGCTGCTGAGCGACTGCGGATCGGCGAGCAAGGTCAAACAGAAAAAGCCCCAGGCCTTCGGCTGTACCCAGGACGATACACGCCAGCGCCGGCGCAGTCGGCACCGGCTGTTTGAGGCGTATATCAACTATACCAAGGGGCCGCTGTTTGTCCGTATCGGCCGCCAGAACCTGTCGTGGGGCGAGACCGACGTGTTCCGCCTGCTGGACCAGATCAATCCCCTGGACGCCAGCTTTGGCGGCTTTCTGGTCAGCCTGGACGAGCGCCGTATCCCGCTCGACATGCTGCGGGTGGTGTACGGTCTGGGCGGCGTCGGGCCGCTGTCGGAACTCAACCTGGAGGGCTTCATGGTCGCCGACGACGAGGTCTCCACGCCCACCCCGGCCGGCTCGCCGTGGTCCACCCCCAACCCGGCCGGCATTCGGTCTGCCCTCAAAAAACCGGCCCGCAATTTCACCGATATGCGGGGCGGCGGGCGCGTCGTCGGCGTGTGGGGCGACTTCATGTTCACCGTGGCCCACTACTACACCTATCTCGACGGGGCGACGGGACGCGTGGTCACCCCGGCCGGCGGTTCGCCGCTCCGGCTCAGCGAATTCCGCCAGGCGGCCCGACAGGGGGAAGTCGGACGCTACCTGTTTGATAATTTTCAGACCAATATCCTGTTTCCCAAGGTCCAGATCAGCGGGGCCACCCTGACCTTCGGCCTGCCCAGTCTGTCGGCCATCGTGCGCAGCGAGTTTGCCTATTTCTACGCCGAGCCGTTTTTCAAGAACGCGAGCCCGAGTCAGCTGCTGGGGCCGATCGCCGACCCGGACAATTTTGCCCTCACCCCCGGTTACAGTCAGGTCGCCTGCCCGCCTTCGGTCGGCAACGACGTGTGTCTGCGCTACAAGAGCGACATCGACCGCTCGGACGTGATCCGCTGGTCGCTGGGCATGGACATGGACCGCTATATCCAGCTGCTTAACCCCCAGCAGTCGTTTGTGCTCAGCGGCCAGATTTTCGGCACTCATATCCTGGATTTCAACGACACCAAGCTCAGCTCGGTCAGGGACAGCTTCGGCTTTGGCTCCTTCGCCATCCCGGTCCTCGATCCGAACCGCAGGAATACGTCCTTCGTGAACATGGACCAGCATCAGCTGGTCAATACCCTGTCCATCTCCACCGCCTACCGCTCGGGCGCCATCTCGCCGGCCCTGATCTTTCTGTACGACTGGCAGGGCGCGTGGCTGGTGCAGCCGGGCATTACCTTTACCCGCGACCCGTTCCGTTTCATTATCCAGTACAACTACATTGACGGACAGTATAACGGCATCGGTTTTTTACGTGACCGCGACAACCTGATCGTGCAGCTCGAGGTGGTCATCTGAACAGGAGGACAAGACGATGGGTCTGCGCACACCCGCACAGTACAAAGACGCCCTGAGGGACGGCCGCGAGGTCTATTATCGGGGAGAGTTGGTGCCCGATGTCACCGCCCATCCGGTCATCGGCAAGGCGGTCAACCACGCCTGTATCGACTACCAGCTGGCCGAAGACCCCCGCTACCGGGAGCTGGCCGTGGTCAGCGATCCCGACCTGGGCGACTATTCACGCTACTATCACATCCCCCGCAATACCGAGGACCTGCTGCAACGCAGCCGGCTGATTGCGGCCAGCACTCGCGAGGGCGCGACCCTGGTCGTGCTGATTAAAGAGATTGGCACCGACGCCCTGTTTGCCCTGCATGTTGTCGCCGAAGAAATGGCCAAGCGCGGCAAGCCCGAATACCGGGAACGGGTTCGCAAGTATTACGAGCTGTGCCGCGACCGGGACTACGGCGTGGCCGTGGCCCAGAGCGATGTCAAGGGCGACCGGGGGCTCGGCCCCCAGGGTCAGGCGCACGACGACTACTACCTGCGGGTGGTGGAAGAGCGCGCGGACGGCATTGTGGTGCGCGGCGCCAAGACGCATACCTCGGTCCTGACCAACACCGATGAGGTCATCGTCCTGCCGACCCGGGCGATGAAGCCGGACGACGGCGCCTACTCCGTGGCCTTTGCCCTGCCGGCCGCGACCAAGGGACTCAAGCTGCTGGCCAGCTCCTATGGCGGGATACCCAAAGACCCGTTTGAGTTCCCGATCAGCGCCAGTCACAAGATGATGGAAACGCTGACCGTGTTTGACGATGTGTTCGTGCCCTGGGAGCGCGTGTTCCTGAACGGCGAAACCGAAGCGGCCGGCTTCCTGGCCCTGACCTTCGTCAAATTCCATCGTTTTACCGCCGTGTCGTATAAGCTGCCCCTGCTGGAACTGCTGGCCGGCGCGGCCCAGGCGATTGCCGAGTACAACGGCATTGAACGGGCCGGCCACATCCGGGAAAAGCTGACCAAGCTGGCGACCTATCACGCCACGGTCCAGGGCCTGATTTTCGCCGCCGCCCACAACCACGAAGTCGTGGCGCCGGACATTGCGGTGCCGAACACCCTGCTGACCAACGTCGCCAAGTACCAGTTCGCCTCGAACTATCACACGGCGGTACAGATGGTGCAGGACGTGAGCGGTGGTCTGCTGGTGACCGGCCCGGCGGCCGAGGACTGGCGGAGCGAGGCGACCGGCCCGTATCTGGAAAAATACTACGGCGGCAAAAAAGGCACCTCGGCCGAAGAACGCGTCCGGCTGCTGAACCTGATCTCTGACCTGACGGCCGGTGACTACGGCGGCTATCAGGAGGTGCTGGCCGTCCACGCCGAGGGCTCGCTGGAAGCCGAGAAGCTCCAGACCTACCGCGAGTACGACTTTGCGACCGCAGCCGACTATGCCCGCGAGCTGGCCGGGATCAAGAAGTAGAGGGTGGGGCTCATTATGGCAAAGTGCCGCTAACGTATCTTCAGAGTTTCCTCACCTTGACCTCGTACTTGCCAAAACAGATTTCATGGAAAGCTGAGCGAAACGACTCTCCCAAGCTTCATATCTCTTTCAATTCCATTTCCCGGGAGTAGGAGTTTTATGTGGGGTGGTAGCGAGATGCACCCAAACAGCTGGTCCACTTTTTCGTACGTCTGGGCGTTTCAAGTTCATAAATACTCCCGTATTTTTTGTATATCAGGAATTGCACTATTCCTTCTCGTGGCCGGATGCCGACTGAGCTCTGCGGGGTCTAGTCCGGGACGTGGTTCTTCTCCACCGGGTGCCAAGACCATGAAACGTTCTCGGCCACATCTGCCCTTATTGTCAGGGGCTTTGTCATTGGGGATAGGCCGGATAGCGGTCCGTAGCCACGATAGACAGAGAGGTGCATACCACGCTGTATCACGTGGATTGGGACACCCACAGAAAGAAAAAAATCTCTGATTCGTCCTTCGCACTCCTTTGTCAGCCAAAGTAATGCGTACACTTCAATCCGGTTATGTGACGGCGGGGGCATAGCAGGAAGCAGAGTAGAGAGCTTTTCAATAGCCTCCTACCGTGTAACTCGTGTCGAAGCGTCCAAAATGGTCACGCCCACAAGCTGACTGTCCCGGTAGCGTAGCAGAAGCCCCTCATCGGTCATTTCCGTATCCGTCGCCTCCTGGGGACGCGCAAAGCTGATGTAGAGCACGTCAGCCTCTTTGTCATAATCCACCCAGAAACGCGACGCAGGAAAACCGATCAGGAAAGGGACTGCCCGTGAGAGTGATTGTGCGTGTTCGGGAGTTAGCTCTTTCTCCATAGCGCCTTCTTTGTGTCAATCTTGCCGGTAAAATACGCGGTGATGATGAAACCATCATCGAGAGACAGCTGTCGATAGACGACCATCAGATATCGTCTGCGCTCATAGCTCCGCACCGCAACAAGCGAGCCTCGATAACCACGAAGGATGAAATCAGGATTCTCGACGCTGTCAATCACATCTTCAAAGTACCCTGCCATATCATCATGGTTCTCGACGATGTGAAACCATCGCTCGCGCGTCAGACGGATGGGAACCCCTTCAACCGATATGGCAACATCCATGCTCAGCAGTTTCTCCCGGACACGGAATCGCTACTCCACCGTCACGCTCTTGGCCAGGTTGCGGGGTTGATCGACATCGGTGCCACGGTACAGGGCAATATGGTAGGCCAGCAGCTGGAGCGGAACCGTCAGCACGATGGGCATCAGCAGATGGTGGGTCCTGGGAACCTGAACGACTTCCCAGGCGATGTCTTCCAGCTCGGGCGACGGCGCGTCGGTCAGAGCGATGATCCGTCCGCCCCGCGCCTCGACTTCTTTCATGTTGCTGAGCGTCTTGGCGTACACGGCGTCTTTGGGTAGCAGCACGACCACCGGCAGCTGGTCGTCAATCAGCGCGATGGGGCCGTGTTTCATCTCTCCGGCCGGATAGCCCTCGGCATGGATATACGACAGCTCCTTGAGCTTGAGCGCCCCTTCCAGCGCAATGGGATAATTCACCCCCCGCCCCAGGTACAGGAAATCGTCGGCATGGCCATATTTTTTGGCAATTTTTTCAATGCTGCGCTCTGTATTCAGGAGTTGCTGGACAAGAGCAGGCAGGTTGACCAGGTCTTCGAGGAGCCGCTGACCGGTGGTCTGGTCGAGCACGCCGCGCCGTCGGCCAAGATATGCCGCCAGCAGGTAGAGGGCCGTGACCTGGGTCGTAAACGCCTTGGTTGAGGCGACGCTGATCTCCGGTCCGGCGTGGGTATAGACGACCATGTCGGCCTTGCGCGGGATCGAGGCGTCGACCACATTACAGACGGTGAGGGTTGTGGCTCCGGCCGCCCGTCCACCTTCCAGCGCCGCCAGGGTGTCGGCCGTTTCGCCCGACTGCGACACGGTCAGGACCAGGGTGTCGGCGTCAAGGGGCGGGTTGCGATAGCGAAATTCGCTGCCGTAATCCACCTCGGCCGGAATACGGGCCAGCTCTTCCAGGAAAAACTTGCCCAGCAAACACGCGTGCCAGGCCGTCCCGCAGGCCAGCAGCGCAACGCGTTTGATCGAGTCCAGGCCTGGCCGTGAGCCTCGAGTTCGCCCAGCCACACATGGCCCTCCTCGGCTCGGATACGGCTCCGCATGGTGTCGATAATGGCCTGCGGCTGCTCGTGAATCTCCTTGAGCAGGAAGTGCTTATAGCCTTCCTTCTGGGCGGTCAGCGCGTCCCAGCTCACATGGCGCGGCGCGCGCTCGACCGGCTGGCCGTCAAAGTTGGAGAAACGGACCCCCTCACGGCTGACCTCGGCCAGGTCGCCGTCGTCGAGGAAAGCAACCTGGCGGGTGTAGTCCAGCAGGGCCGGGATATCGGACGCAATGAAGTTCTCCCCCTCCCCCAGACCGACCACGATGGGCGTCGCATTCTTGGCCGCGACAATGGTATCGGGCTGGCTCTCGCACAGGGCGACAATGGCAAACGAACCGGCCAGGCGTTTCAGGGCGGTCCGGGTCGCCTCGGGAAAAGTCAGCCCGTCCTGGATATGCTGGTCGATGAGATGCGAGATCACCTCGGTATCGGTCTCCGAGCTGAAGCGCCGCCCCCGGGCGAGCAGTTCGTGGCGCAGCTCCAGATAGTTTTCAATAATGCCGTTGTGGATGACCACCACCTGTCCGGCGCGGTGCGGGTGGGCGTTCTCCTCGGACGGTCGTCCGTGGGTGGCCCAGCGGGTATGGCCCACGCCGACCGTGCCCTGGACCGGCTCGGCGCGCAGGACGTGGCCGAGGTTCTCCAGCTTGCCGGCCGAGCGCCGCAGCACGATCCCGTTGCCGTTGCCGGCCACCGCCAGCCCGGCCGAGTCATAGCCCCGGTAGGCCAGACGTTGCAGCCCCTGGTACAACAGCGGGGCAGCCTGACGGTGGCCGACATAGCCGATGATGCCGCACATGTCCCTGGTCCCTAGCCGTCGGTGTCTTTTTTCTCGGTCTGTTTGTCTGTCTCTCTGGCCCGCTTTGCCGCAGTCCAGCCCTGGCGCGTGTGCTGTTGGCGGGGGTTGAACACCAGCGCTCCGGCCGGCACGTCGCGGCGCACGGTGGTCGCGGTGGCGATATACACATCGTCATGAATGGTAATCGGGGCGACCAGGGTGGTATCGGAACCAACCTGGACCCGGTCGCCGATCCGGGTCCGATGCTTGCGAAAGCCGTCGTAGTTGCACGTAATTGTGCCAGCTCCGATATTGGCGTCTCTGCCGATCTCGGCGTCCCCGATATAGGCCAGGTGCTTGGCCTTGGTGTGCTGGCCGATGACCGACTTCTTGACCTCCACGAAATTCCCCACCTCGGCCTCGGGGGCCAGCACGGCCTGACCGCGCAGATGACAAAACGGTCCGGCCGAGCTGCGGTCGGCCAGCTGGCTGTCGGACAGGACGACCGAAAACAGGACGTGGACATCGTCGCCGATCTGGCAATTCTCGATATACGCGCTGCCGTCGATCCGGCACCGGGCGCCGATCCGGGTCCGGCCCTTGAGCTGGGTGTTGGGTCCGATGACCGTATCCTGGCCGACGGTCACGTCTTCGTCAAAATAGACCGTCTGGGGGTCTTCCAGCGTCACCCCGCGGGCCATCCACTTTTTACGCAGCTGATCCTGTTTGGTGTGTTCCATAGCGGCCAGATCCTCCCGGGAATTCACTCCACCAATCTCTCCGGCGTCTTGCGCCAACACCGCCCGGGCTGGCAGCCCGGCCCCCACGGCCTGGGCTACGATATCGGTCAGATAGTACTCGGCCTGCGCATTGTCGGGCCGCAGGGCGCGTAGGGCGGGAAACAGAAATGCGGCCTGCACACAATAGATGCCCGAGTTGATCTCATCTATCTGCCGTTCCTGGGCGGACGCGTCGCGCGCCTCCACAATCCTGCTCAGCCGACCGTCCGGTGTCCGCATCACCCGACCGTAATCGGCCGGGTCGGGCACGCGCGCGGTGAGGACCGACACGGTCGCTCGCGTCGTCCGGTGGTCGTGAACAAAGCCGGCCAGGGTCGCCGTGGTCAGCAGCGGCGTATCGCCGCACACGATCAAAACCTGTCCCTGCCAGTCAACAAACGCCGACTGGGCGGCCAGCACCGCATCGCCGGTGCCGCGCTGTTGGGGCTGGACGGCAAACCGGACATCCGCACCGCCACACGCCTGCCGCACCGCGTCGGCCTGGTGGCCGACGACGACAACCAGGCGCTCGGGGTGCAGGCGCTGGACGGCATGGATGATGTGCGACACCAGGGGTTTGCCCGCCACGCGGTGCAGGACCTTGGCCTGTGCGGAACGCATCCGCTTGCCCAGGCCGGCGGCGAGAATGATAATGCCGAGCTGACTATCCTGAGCGATATTCCACCCCACCCGTGAGACAGGTTCCGGGGAAGGTGCCGGTCAGCCCCTCCCCGTCCGCCTGGCGCCTTGCCCCGCCTAGTCTTCAGCCGAGTCTTTGGCCTGCGGCTGGCGCGACGGCAGGCTGTTGAACCAGGGCAAGACCAGGGTGTCGTTGATGGAGTAGGTGTAGGCGTGGCCCCAGTCGGGCAGCTCCTCATACTTCACCTTGGTGAAGGCGCTCTTCTGGAGCAGTTCGTAGGCCATCTGTGCGGTGGCCACCGGAAACATGAAATCCTTGCCGCCGTGGACAATATAGATCGGCAAATCCTTGGCCTTGTCCAGATTAAACATGCCGACGATCATGCCGGCTGCGGCAATCGGCGCAGCGCCGGCAAACAGCTTGGGGCAGCTCAGCCCGAGCGCATAGCTGAACGAGCCGCCGTCAGACAGGCCGGTGGCAAACAGCCGGCCAATATCAATACTGTACTCGTCGAGCAGAGTCTCGACCATCGACAGAATAGAGCGGATATCAACCCCCGGTCGCTGTAAGGACCACGTTCCGCCCAAGGACTTGGGCGACAGCACGATATAGCCCGCGCTCTTGGCCGCCCGCAGCCAGGTCAGCAGGTAGTCGTCCCCGCGGCCATGCCCGCCGTGCAGGGTAATCACCAGGGGCCAGGAGCGGCTCGGGTCGTAATACTCGGGTACGTACAGCGAATACTCGGCGTGCTTGTCGGTACTCGGCCGGTGGATGACCCCGGTCTGGGCCTCAACACCCGCAACCGGCGTCTCCAGCTCGTCCCAGCGCGCCAGAGCGTCCGGCAGCACCCAGTATTCCCGCAGCTTCGACAGCTCGGCGCGCAGCTCGTACAGGACGTATTTGCCGAGCGAGAAGGCTCGGCGGCTCTGCATATAGGCGACAATGAAGTTCGCCTCGGAGCCGGTCAGAAAAGAGGTGTAGGCATCTTCCAGCTGTTCCAGGGCTTCCAGCCATTTCTTGTGGAAGGCCTCACGACCGTCCGGCACTTCGAGGCCCTCGAGTGCGGCGTTCAGGGGGGAAAGACATCGCCCCCGGCCCGGTCAAACACGTCTTGCTTGGCCTGCTTGATCTGGCCCAGATGCATGTGCTCTTGCAGCCACTCGAAAGCCCGCAGGAAGACCAGGATTTTTTCTTCCTGAGCACTGATAATGGCCTGGTAGTCTGCTGCTGAGATCGCCATACGGCCCTCCTTGTGTGAGGCAAAGCTAGCCTCCCCTCCCCACAGTTGCAAGAGGCACACCCATATGCCAAGGTGGCCGCGCCATGAAGACCGCCACACACGCGACCGAGCAGGCTGCTCGCGAGCTGCTGCGCCGTCTCCCCGCAGTTGAAAAGCTGGTCTCATCGTCCGATTTCCACCCTCTCCTCCAACGCTACCAGCGTGGCTATATCACACACACCGTCCGCGACGTACTGGCCGGTCTGCGCCGAGACATCCTGGACGGCTCGCTGAGCGAGGAGCTGACGCAGTCGGCCATTAGCCACAGGGTCAGGCAGCGGCTGGCCGAGGCCGAACGCTCGCCCCTGCGCTCGGTCATCAACGCCACCGGCACCGTGCTGCACACCAATCTGGGCCGGGCGCTGCTGGCAAAATCGGCGGTGGACGAAGTCGTCCGCGCGGCCACCACGCCGGTGACCCTGGAGTACGATCTGAGCGCGGCCGGGCGCGGGGATCGCGACGCCCTGATTGAGGCCGACCTGTTGGCCCTGACCGGCGCCGAGGCGGCCACCGTTGTCAACAATAACGCCGCAGCCGTGCTGCTGGCCCTGAATTCGGTGGCCGAAGGCAAAGAGGGCATTGTCTCACGCGGTGAGCTGATCGAGATTGGCGGCGCGTTTCGGATTCCTGACGTGATGCGCAAAAGCGGTGTTGTGCTGCGCGAGGTCGGCACCACCAACCGCACCCACACCCACGACTACGCCGAGGCGATTGGGCCCGAGACCGGCGTGCTGCTGAAAGTCCATCCGAGCAATTATCGAATCGTCGGTTTCAGCAGCGAGGTCAGCCTGGCCGACCTCGTCGCCCTCGGCCACGCCCACCAGATTCCGGTCATGGAAGACCTGGGCGCCGGGGCGCTCGTTGACCTGTCCGACTACGGCCTGCCCAAAGAGCCGATTGTGTCTGAGCGGGTAGCGACGGGCGCCGATCTGGTGACCTTCAGCGGCGACAAACTGTTAGGCGGCCCGCAGGCCGGGCTGATTGTCGGCCGCCGGGAGTGGATTGCGCGTATCAAGACCAACCCGCTGAAACGCGCCCTGCGGCCCGACAAGCTGACCCTGGCCGCTCTGGGGGCAACCCTGCGGCTGTACCGCCAGTCGCCGTGTCTGAGCGACGCGATTCCAACCCTGCGTTGGCTCACCCGCCCCCTGGCAGAGCTGGATGCGATTGCCGCCCAGGCCACGGCGCTTCTACAGGATCGGCTGGGTGGAGACTTCCGCCTCACGCTCGAAGACGCCACGGCTCAGATCGGCAGCGGGGCCCTGCCCGAGCAGAACCTGCCCAGCCGGGCGATAGTGATTCGTCACCCCCGGCTTTCGGCCGAGCATATCGCGGCCCGGTTTCGAGCCGCGCCCACGCCCATCCTGGGCCGGATTCGGGACGACGCCTTCATGTTGGATTTGCGGGGCGTTTTTCAGCCTCACGAACTGCTTCCTGCCACCGACTGAACGAGACTGGCGGAGAAGGGATGGAGTCGAACCATCCGCGCAACTTACGCCACGCAACTCGGTTTTGAAGACCGGTGCGGCCACCGGGCCACATCCTTCTCCGTCGGGGAAGAGAGTATCGGGCTTTTCCCTGCGAAGGAAGAGGGCAGAGCGGGCCAAGGTTTGCCTTTGCGGTACCTCGGCGGTATAGTGCCGGGAGAAATATCTGGGCCGGCTCGGGGCATTGATGTACCACGCATACGTTGAACAACGCGAAGGCGGCTACTGGGTGCAGGGCACGCGCGTGTCCCTGGACTCGGTCGTGTATCGCTTCCGCGAAGGACTCTCGCCAGAGAGCATCGCTGAGTGTTTTTCGGGGCTCAGCCTCGAACAGGTCTATGGGACGATTACCTATTACCTGGCGCAGCGTGCCGAGATTGATGTCTATCTCAAAACCGCGGAGGAGGAGGAGGAACGCTTTCGGCAACGTGTCCGCACCGAGCATCCGCGTCTGAGTCGGAAACTCGACGCCCTGCTTCGGTCTGCTCAGCCTTCTGCTCATGAAAATCCGGTTTCAGGCCGATAACGATCTTGACCAGCGCATTGTTGCGGCAACGAGACGCCTCAATCAAGATATCGATTTTCAGTCAGCTCCGGCACTCGGCCTGCATCTACGCGTACCGGATGACCGCGTGCTGGAACTCGCCGCACGGGAAGGCCGCCTTCTGGTGTCACATGACCGGAGAACAATGCCAGGGCATTTCGCCCGGTTTGTCGCCAATCACACCTCTCCGGGCCTACTCATTGTCTCGCGAAAGCTTCCGGTAGGCAGAGCGGCGGAGTGGTTGCATCTGCTGTGGGAAGCGAGCGAGGCTGAAGAGTATGTGAATTCTCTCTACAGCCTGCCCTGAGTACAACGCCGGCCAAGCCGGCGAGCAGGCGCCGGGACCTTGACCAGCCGGCCATATCTTGATTTCCAACCGGGGAGCGCGAAGGAGTTGGAAGCCATGCCAAGTACCAAGCCCCCGAGTGGGATGCGTGATTATCTGCCCGAGGCCGTGTCCAGACGCCGCTATGTGGTGGCGACCATAGAGGACGTGTTTCAACGCCACGGCTTCGTGCCGCTCGAAACGCCGGCGATTGAAAATCTGTCCACCCTGCTCGGCAAATACGGCGAAGAGGGCGACCAGCTGTTGTACCGCCTGCTGCACCGGGGCGACAAGCTGAGCCGAGCCCTGGCCGAGCCCTCGGTCGATACGGCCGCCCTGGCCGAGCTGGGCTTACGCTATGACCTGACCGTCCCGCTGGCCCGCGTGGTGGCCCACTACGGCCAGCAGCTGCCGCGCTTTTTCAAGCGTTACCAGATCCAGCCGGTGTGGCGCGCCGACCGGCCGGCCAAGGGACGCTTTCGGGAGTTTTACCAGTGCGATGTCGATATGACCGGCACCGGCTCGCTGCTGGCCGAGGTCGAGGTCATTAATGCCGTGTGCGGCGCGCTGTTGGCCCTCGGCTTTGCCGGCTTTGCCGTCGCCCTGAACCACCGCGCGCTCTTACGCGGCCTGATTGAGGCGGCCGACATCGACCCGGCCCTGGAAGGCTCGGCCCTGATTGCCCTGGACAAGCTGGACAAAATCGGCCCGCCCGGGGTGCGCGAGGAATTGATCCGGCGCGGCACGAGCCAAGCTGCGGCCGAGCGGCTGCTGGCGCTGACGACCGGCACCGAGCAGGCCGACAACACCCGCATCCTGCGTGAGCTGCGCGCCGCCCTCACCACGCCCGAAGCCCGCCAGGCGCTCGATGAGCTGGACACGCTTCTGACGCTCAGCGCCGACACCCCTGCCGGTCCGCTGCTGCGTTTCAGCCCGGCTCTGGCGCGGGGTCTCAGCTATTACACCGGCCCGATTTTCGAGATCATTTCGCCGGATTTCAGCGGCTCGCTGGGCGGCGGTGGGCGCTACGACAATCTGGTCGGCATGTTCAGCAACAAACAGGTCCCGGCGGTTGGCTTCTCGCTGGGCCTGGAGCGGATTCTGCTGCTGATGGAAGACGGCCGCATGTTCCCCGACCTCCAGCTGCGGGCGCAGGTCATGGTGTGTCCGCTGCCCGACACGCCGCTGGCTGCCGTAACCGGTCTGACGGCCCGGCTACGCCAGGCCGGGATCACCGTCGAGCTGTATCCCGAACAGGCCAAACTCGGCCGGCAGCTGTCCACCGCCGACACGCTGGATATTCCCTACGCCCTGATCATCGGACCGGACGAGGTGGCCCGGCAGACCTACAGCCTCAAGAATCTGGCCACCGGGCAGCAGGACAGCCTGGACGAGGCGAGCCTGATTGCAGCCCTGGGGCAGACCGGAAAGTAGAGGCAGAACGATGCGGGTCACGGTTCTGGGCGCGGGCGACGCCTTCAGCAGCGGCGGTCAGCGCCAGAGCGGCTATCTGGTCGAGACCGACAGCGCCACGTTTCTGCTGGACTGCGGTACGACCACGCTGCTGGCGCTGAAAACGCTGCGGATTCCGGCCGAACGGATCGACTTTGTCGCCATCAGTCACATGCACGGCGACCACTTCGGCGGTCTGCCCTTTCTGTTCCTCGAATACCTGTATGAGCAGCCGCGCAGCCGTCCGCTGCACATCGCCGGGCCGCCGGGCATACAGGAGCGCGTCCTGGCCCTTCACCGTGTCATGTACGGCGAGCTGTCGGCTCGCAATCCGCCCTTTGGCCTGGAGTTTCATCAGCTCCCGCCGGGCCGCCCGGCCCGGGTGTGTCGGGTTGAGCTGTTGCCTTTTCGCGTCCCGCATCAGGTAGACGAAATTTCCCTGGGCTACCGGCTGACGGTTGACGGCAAATCCCTCCTGTACTCCGGCGACTGTGGCTGGAATGAAGACCTGGTCCGCCACGCCCAGGGCACAGATCTGTTTATCTGCGAGTGCTGCTTTTTTGAGACCCGGACCTCGTATCACATCAGCTACCCGCAGCTGGCCGAACACGCCCCCCACCTGGGCTGCAAACGCCTGCTGCTCAGCCATCTTGGCCGCGAGGTCTTGGAGCGTCTGCCCCAGCTCAGTCTGGAGTGCGCGACCGACGGCCTGGTGCTCGAGGTGTAGCGAAGCACGGCTGCGTGGCGCGGGGTCGGCCGCTCAGCCGCCCGGCAACAGGCGCCCGGCCGCAGTCCACAGCTGAAACAGTCCCAAGGCCGACACCACCACCACGACCAGCGTGCCTGAGAGGTTGGCCAGCCGGCCGTTGGTGTGCTCGCCCAGGAGTTCTCGGCGGTTCATCACGATCAGCAAGAAGACGGCGACGACCGGCAGCAGCACGCCGTTGATCGCCTGGGCGACAATAATCGCCGCCACCGGACTCTGGCCGACCACCGCCAGCCCGGTTCCAATCACCACAATCACGCCCCACACCGCCCGCAACCGCCAGCTGCGCAGATCGCGTTGCCAGCCCAGGACGCCGGCCGTGGCGTAGGCCGCAGCCAGGGGAGCCGTGATGGCGCTGGTGATGCCGGCACACAACAGGCCGGCGGCAAAAAAAGACCGGGCGGCCGAACCCAGCAGTGGCGCAAGCTGGTCGGCCATAGCCCCGACATTGTCCAGCGGGATGCCGCGAACGAAAAACGCGCTGGCGGCCGTTGAGACAACCGCCAGGGTCATCACGCCCCCAATCGACACCGACAGCCAGGTATCACGCCTGGCAATGCGCAGCGCTGTCGGCTGAGGCAGTTTGTCGGCCCAGCGTTCCCGTACCGCCTCGGCGTGCAAGAACAGGTTATAGGGCACGACCGTCGTGCCGATCAGGGCCACAACGAGCAGCACGGAGTCGGCGGGCAGACTCGGCCACACCGCACCCCGGACCAGTTCGGCCGCAGACGGACGGGCCAGCACGGCGGTCAGGACAAACACCAGGCTCATGCCCAGCACCAGGACGAGCAGGCAGCGCTCAATCGCCCGATAGGTTCCCAGGGCCAACAGGCAGACGACAAGCAGTCCGATGCCCAGCGCCCACAGCTGAGCGGGGCCACCACTCAGTAGCGCCAGACCGGCGGCCGCTCCGGTGATATTGCCGGTTTCAAACGCCGCATTGCCGCCACCGATACCAACCACGACCAGGGCGCACACGGGCAACCGCAGACGAGAGTCGGCAAAGACCGTCCGCAGGGCTTGGCCAAGCCCCCGACGGCTGACAAGGCCGAGCCGGGCGGCCATCTCCTGGAGGACAATCGTGGCCAGGACCGAAAATATGAGCGCCCACACCAAGCTATAGCCGAAGCGGGCCCCGGCCACACTCGCCGTTGTCACCGTGCCCGGTCCGATAAAGGCGGCAACGACCAGAAACCCCGGGCCGTAGCGTTTCATGCCCGGACTATGACCGATTTCCGGTGACGAAAAAAGGCGGGAATGAGCACGCGCCCGAGCGCGGGGAATTTCGGCTGATGAATAGCGTCTCATCCAGACTTGCCCCCTCTTCCCGACCCATAGTAGAGTCAGCCCGGCTGTCCGCGGTCGGAGGCGAAGGAGGGGACACCATGGCACGACCGGTTCGTTACAACATGATCGGCCTGCTGTTCTGCAGCTCGGTCGTCAATTACATCGACCGGGTCAATATCTCGGTCGCCGCACCGGTCATCATGGCCGCCACCAACTGGGATAAAGACCGCTTCGGGCTGGTCTTCTCCGCCTTTCTGGTCGGCTATGCGCTGTTCCAGATTCCCGGCGGTCTGGTGGCTGATCGCTGGAGCGCCCGCAAGGTGCTGGCCGTGGCGTTTTGCGGCTTTTCGCTGTTTACCGCCCTGACTCCGCTGGGTCAGCTGGGCTTTGTGCTGTTCATCGGCATGCGCTTCCTGGTCGGGGCGTTTGAGTCCCTGACCTTTCCGGCCCTGACCTCGCTCAACTCGCGCTGGATTCCACGCACCGAGTTTGGCCGGGCGCAGACGATCAGTATCTCGGGCATCACCGTCGGCCAGATGATCGCCTATCCGCTGACGACCTGGATCGTCGTCCAGTTCAGCTGGCCGAGCGTGTTTTATTTCAACGCCGTGCTCGGCTTTGTGTGGGCTGCGGTATGGCTGTGGTACGCGACCGATACGCCCCAAGAACACCCGCGTATCAGCCAGGCCGAACGGGACTATATCGAGTCCAATCTGTCGCCCAAGCCGAGCGAGCCGCTGCCCATCAGAACCCTGTTTCGCAGCTGGCCGCTGTTCACCGTGTGTCTCAGCTATATGGGCTATGCCTACATCGGCTGGATGTTCCTGTTCTGGTTTCCGACCTATCTGGTTGAGGGCCGCGAGATGTCGCTGGCAACGATGGGCCTCATGGGCGTCCTGCTGCACGGGGCGGGCTTCCTGGGCATCCTCGGCGGCGGCGCGGTGTCGGACTGGCTGCTGCGCGAGGGCTGGAGCGCCCAGTTTGCCCGGGCCCGGCTGGCCGGCTTCGGGGTCGGCGTGTCCCTGCCCTTTCTGCTCGGCGCGGCCGTGGTGCCCTCAACCACGCTGTGCGTGTTGTTCCTGATCGTCTTTTACTTCTTTTTTGCCAGTGCGGTGGCCGGCTATACGACCGTGTCGATTGAGTTCAACCCCCACTTTGCCGGGGCCATCTTCGGCATGATCAACTGCCTGGGCAGTTTTGCCGGCATCTTCGGTCCGATGACCGCCGGCTTCATGCTGGCCGGCGGAGGCACCTGGACCCTGCCGTTTTTTGTCGCCACCGGGGTCGGCTGCGTGTGCACGGCCATCCTGCTCGTCGTGCCGATCCGGCCGATTGCGTTTGCCGGCTCCGCCGTCCCGGAGGGAGAAGGACAGCAAACCGAGGCCTGAGGCCGACACCCGTATTTGACTTCAACCCGGCGATTTCCTAAGGTGGCGGGCGCCGACAAGCCGGCCACGGAAGGAGCCCCAGCATGGATTTTGAATACTCGCCCAAGGTCGAAGAGCTGCGCCAAAAAGTCCAAGGCTTCATGGACGCTTATGTCTACCCCAACGAAAAAACGTATTACGAGCAGCTCGACAGCCAGGGCGACCGGTGGCAGATTCCGCCCATTCTGGAAGAACTCAAGCAAAAGGCCAAGGCTCAGAACCTGTGGAACCTGTTCCTGCCCGAGAGCGATTACGGCTATGGCCTGAGCAACCTGGAATACGCGCCGCTGTCCGAGATCATGGGCCGGGTGCACTGGGCGTCCGAGGTGTTCAACTGCTCGGCCCCGGATACCGGCAACATGGAAGTCCTGTCACGCTACGGCACCCGGGAGCAGCAGGATCGCTGGTTGCAGCCCCTGCTGAACGGTGACATCCGGTCGTGCTTTGCCATGACCGAGCCGGCGGTCGCCTCATCCGACGCGACCAATATCGAGTCGAGCATCACGCGCGACGGGGACGAGTATGTCATCAACGGCCGCAAATGGTGGTCGTCGGGCATGGGCGATCCGCGCTGTCAGATCATCATCTTCATGGGCAAGACCGACCCCGACAACCCGAGCCGCTACTTGCAGCAGTCGCAGATCCTGGTGCCGCGCGACACACCAGGCATCAATATCATTCGCATGCTGTCGGTGTTCGGCTATGACGACGCACCCCACGGCCACGCCGAGGTCGAGTTCAAGGATGTCCGGGTGCCGGCCTCGAACATGATTCTGGGCGAGGGCCGGGGCTTTGAAATCGCCCAGGGCCGGCTGGGCCCGGGCCGCATCCACCACTGCATGCGGCTCATCGGGCAGGCCGAGCGCGCCCTGGAGAAGATGTGCAAACGGGCCAAGGCGCGGGTCGCCTTCGGCAAGCCGGTTTCGGAACGGACGGTCACCCAGGAGCGGATCGCCGAGGCGCGTATCTCCATTGAACAGGCCCGGCTGCTGACGCTCAAAGCCGCCCACATGATGGACACAGTCGGCAATAAGGCGGCCCGGGCCGAAATTGCGATGATCAAGGTCGCCGCACCCAATATGGCCCTCAAGGTGATCGACTGGGCCATGCAGGCTCACGGCGGGGGAGCGGTGGACGAAGAGTTCGGCCTGGCCAAAGCCTATGCCCAGGCGCGCACCCTGCGCTTTGCCGACGGTCCGGACGAGGTCCACCGCAACCAGATCGCGCGCCTGGAGCTGCGTAAGTACGACCAGTAGGGGCGACCGGCCGGTCGCCCCTGCCACACGGACTAGGGCCGGAAGTAGGGAATCACGTATTTGCCGAACAGGCGGAGCGAGTCCATGATGTTCTGGTGCGGGATGCCGCCGAACTGCATGAAGCACAACACCTGATCGATACCCGTCTGTTCGTATTTTTTCAGAATGCGAATGCAGGTGTCGGGGTCGCCCATACAAAAGGTCCCGCCCTCAATAAGATCGTCGAGCGTCTTGCCCGTCCGCTCGCCCTGTACCGCGCCGACCGCAAATTTATACGAGTCGGGCACCTCCACCCCCTGCTCCTGCCACGGCCGATACAGCTGGACCGACTTGTTCAAAAACCACTGACCGGCCGGACCGCCGACCTCGCGGGCCTGTTTGTCGGTCTCGGCGCAGTGCACGATCCCCAGCGCGGCAACGTTGTCGTTGACAAACGCCCCGACCGGCTCGGCGTCTTGGATGCCCTGCCGATAGAGTTCCACCCGCCGGTGCAACTCCTCGGGGTCGCCGATATGAAAACACAGCGCGCCAATCCCCTTGCGGCCGGCGTTGGCAAAACTGTCCGGCTGGGCGCAGGCGACCCACAGCGGGGGGTGGGGCTTCTGGACCGGCTTGGGAATGACCGAACGCGGCGGGACCTTGAAATAGTGGCCCTCGTGCGAAAACGTCTCCTCCGTCCACATACGCGGAATCATGCCGATGGCTTCTTCCCACATGGCCTTGGTCTCTTCCGGGTTGATCTCAAAGCCGCCCATCTCAATCAGGGTGGTCGACCGTCCGGTGCCGAGATCCATCCGCCCGTCGCTCAGAATGTCGAGCACCGCCGCCCGCTCGGCGACCCGGATCGGATGGTTGTACTGGGGCGGCAGGAGCGCCACCGCGTGGCCGATCCGAATCGTACTCGTCCGCTGGGAAATCGCCCCGTACAACACCTCGGGGGCCGGACAGTAGGAGAACTCGGTCAGAAAGTGATGCTCGACCGTCCAGAAATGCTCAAAGCCCATTTCCTCGGCCAGCATCACCTGGGCGATGACCTGCTTATAGGTGTCCTGTTCGATACCCGGATAGTGGGGTTCCGGGATCTGGATTTCATACATCAGACCAAATTTCATGGCGCTTCCTCCTTTGTCAGTGTTCAGCAAGGCTGGCCAGCAGCGCCCCGGCGTCGGGCGCGTCGAGCAGCAGATTGCCGACCAGCACGGCGTCCACTGTGCCGCGCAGGGCCGCGCACTCGTCGGCGGCCGCCAGCTCATCCAGGACGATGACGGTCTTGTGGGGCGGGATCAAAGCGGCGAGCCGTTCAATCCGTTTCGGCTCAATCCCGCCCGACGGTGAGCTGATGCCCAACACAAACGCCCCCGCGCTCAGCGCCAAGTCAACCTCGGCCGGGGTCTGGACCGCGACCACCGGCGTCACATGGCTGGCGCTGGCGACGTTAATCAAACGGCTCAAGGTCTCGGCCTCAAGCCCGCCTGCCCACACAACAAGCGCGTCCGCGCCACATAGCCGGGCGTGAAGAATCTGGCGCGGATGGATGATCAGGTCGAGCCGCAACACGGGCGCGCTGACGACCTCCGATACCGCCCGCAGGTCGTCGAGCGAGGTGCCGAACAGGCTCGGCTCGGTGTACACGCCGACCGCGCCGACCTCGGCCTCGTCACAGGTCAGGGCCAGGGCTACCAGGTCGGTCTGCGACCAGCTTCGGCCGGTGCGGGGATCGGTCCGCTTGAGGGCCGCAATACAGGCCAGCTCCTGCTTATGGGTGGTGACATACTGGGCAAAGGACCGGATGCTGGGGCGCACCTCACGCAGCGGCAACTCGGTCAGACGCGCCAGCTCGGCGTCTTTTGCGGAGCGTAAGGCGTTCCAGTCCATACGCCTAGTCGCGTCGGAAGCGCGACAGGTCGGGCAGACCGGTCCGGGCGGTCACACCGCCATCGACCCGGATCGCCTCGCCGGTAATAAACGACGCCTCGTCAGAGGCCAGAAACAGGACCGTATTGGCAATCTCCTCGGGCTCGCCCATCCGACCGATCGGGTGGGCCTGGCCCTGGACGCGGCGAAACTCATCGGCCCGCTCACCGCCCAGCAGCTGTGCTACCCGGGTATTGATCGCCCCGGGACACACGCAGTTGACCCGGATGTTGCGGGTGGCATTTTCAATCGCGGCGGTGCGCGTCAGGTTGATCACCCCGGCCTTGGCGGCGTTGTACGAGGCCATGCCATAGTCGGCCCCGGTTCCCGAGATGGACGCGGTGTTGATGATCGTGCCCGCCCCCTGTCGGTGCATGATCGGCAGGCAGTACTTCATGCCCAGGAAGACGCTGGTCAGGGTCACGGCCAGAACCCGGTTCCAGCCCTCCAGGCTGTACTCTTCCAGGCGTCCCAGCTCGGCCAGGCCGGCGTTATTGAACATCACGTCGAGCCGGCCGTAGCTGTCGAGCGCCAGGTTGACGGTCGCCTCCACCCCCTCGGGCTCGGCCGCGTCCATCTTCAACCATACGGCCCTACCACCGCCGTCGCTCAGCTCCTGGGCTACGGCTTGGGCGCGTTTGCCGCTCAGGTCGGCAACCACCACCGCCGCCCCCTCCTGCACGAACCGGCGGGCGGTCGCCGCGCCAATGCCCGAGCCGCCGGCCGTAATCACGGCCACCTTGCCATCAAATCGTCCGGCCATCGCTGTCTCTCCCCTTCCGCACAGTCTTCCTGCCCTGGGTTAAAGCACCCCGGACCGGCCAAGACAAGGGGATGGGCCGGCTAGCGCGGAGGCAAGATTCTCACAAGAGGTGAAAACGGGAGAGTCCGGCCGATGGCCGCAGCGACCCGCTCGGCACGGGCGGCCGAGGGAAACGGACCGAGCACCACCCGATACCAGCGCACGTCCGCTCCGGGCAGGTCTACGACTTCGGCCTGGTAGCCCTCGTCCCGCAACAGCCGCACGGCCTGCGCCGCCCGTTCGGACGAACGAAACGCAGCGACCTGGAGCTGATACACGACCGCCCCGTCTGGCGCGGCGGAGGGGGTGTCCGCTGTCTCTGTGGGGTCCAGACCCGACACGGGCGGCGGGGGCGGGAGGTCGGGAACCAGGGCGGCCAGATTGCGGCCCAGGTCATCAATAGCCCGCAGCATTTGTTCGTTGGTGAGATGGCGCAGCATCAGCACCGCACTCGGCGCGATACCGAAGAGAGACAGCGGCACCTCGCCGTGCCGAAAACGGGTGGCGTAGGACTCCTCAACCAGGGTCTGGCCGGTTTGGGTATCGATCAGCAGAATACCGCCGTCCAGGGCGATATCGGCGTACAGTCCCAAATAGAGGCGGTCGGCCTGAGTCACGATCCCATATACCAGGGCGTGACAGCCCAGGATTTCGCCCAGCGACTGGGCCGGCAGCTGGCGCCAGTCCGACGGCAGCCTGGAGTCGATCTCATGCAGCTCGACATCACGAAAGCGCTTGATGCTCAGGTGTCCGGCAAAGCTGCGGCGTACCTGACCGCCGACATCGGGCTGACCGCTCTCGTTGGTAAAGGGCAGGACGCACAGCCGTCTGGGACTCAACTCCTGTTGGCTCCAGGCCACAAAGTGGGAGGAAGGCGGAGTCGGCTCGCGCGGCCCACAGGCCGTACACAGCACCACCAGCCACACCACCCCAACCCACTTGTCCATCCTCATCTCCTGCCCACACCGCACTGCGTTCCCTTGTACCCCAATCCCGCCCGAGAAGAAATGGCCCGCGGCCGGGGTTCGGACTTCTTGTTGCCAGGCCCAGAACGCGCTAGACTGCGCCCGGCGCTGAGCGAAGAATCGTGCCCCCATTATTCAGCCCGTCTCACCAATGCTCACCTCGACCTTCCAACACATTCACGGCATTGGAGAAAAGACCGAGAAAAAAATCTGGGCGGCCGGCCTGACCAACTGGCAGACCTTTCTGGATGCGCCCCAGCGGGCGCCGCTGAGGCAGGAGCAGCGCGACGCGCTGTGTCGTCAGCTCGAACAGTCACTGCACCACCTGGGACGCCGCGACGCGCAGTATTTCAGTCAACGGCTGGCTCCGGCCCTGCACTGGCGCCTGTATCCGGAGTTCTGTCAACGGGTGGCCTATCTCGATATTGAGACGACCGGAACGTCTCCCCACGAGTGCGCGATTACTGTTATCGGCGTGTACGACGGACACCAGCCGCGGGCCTACGTGCAGGGACACAACCTGGCCTGCTTTGGGGCGGATATCGAGGAGTTCAGCCTGCTCGTCACCTATAACGGGCAGGCCTTCGACCTGCCGTTCATCCGCCGCGAGCTGGGTCTGCCCCTCCGTCAGGCACATATCGATCTGCGCCATCCACTGGCCGCCCTGGGGTACACGGGCGGGCTGAAAAAAATCGAGCGGCGGCTGGGGCTGGAACGCGAGGGGCCGTTGGCCCTGTTGGACGGCTGGTGCGCGGTGCTGCTGTGGCAGTACCATGTGCAGGGCCAGGCCGGGGCTCTGGAGACGCTGCTGCGCTACAACCTGGAGGATGTGATCCACCTGCCGGCCCTGCTGGCCGAGGTGTATAACACACGGATCAGACGCCTGCCCTTTTGGCTGCCCGGTCTGGCGTTTCCCCAGCCGCCGGCGATTCCGTTCGACTGCGACCCGGCAGTCATCCGCCGGGTCCTCAGGGCCACCGGCAAGGACTTCGGCGCCCAGCCCGAAATCAGCTAGATCAGATTGTCCCGGGTACGCAGATAGGCTTGGCTGCCGTCCTGGACCGTGACCGTGTTACCGGCCGGCCCGTCACTCACCCGCACCGCCTGCTCTGGCGTTCCGGTATTGCCGCGCAGCCGCACGCTGACATTGTTCTCCTCCAGCCTGGCGTCCGCCGGGCCACCAGCAGCCTGGATCACCACCCGGCCGGACAGGCTGTTGCGGCAGACCGTGGCTTCGAGCGTATTGCTGCGGCTGGCAAGCCCAGGCGCGCCGCTGGCCCCGACCAGTCGGATGGCGTTGGTGGGACAGCCGGTGATGCGATTGCGGTCCAGCGTCACTTCGCAGCGATTGTGGTGGGCTTCGCCGAGCGCACCGTGGACGGCGAGACCGAGGGGACTACCGGAGATAGTGTTGCCGGCGATCAGGCCACTCAGGTGGTTGTGCTGCGGGACCCGGTCAGCCAACGGCACCGCGGTCATGATATTCAGGCCGAACTGCTGGTTGTCCTTGAGCACATTATCTACGGCCAGGATCTGGTAGCGGTTCTGACACGGCCCGAATGAGCACGAGAAGAGCAGCCCTCCGCGCTCGCTGGCCTCTATGGTATTGCGCAGGATGCGCGCCCCGAAGCTCACCTCGTTCGGCTCCGGGAAGAAGCACACGAAGGCGATCCCGTCGGCAAAACAGTCCCGCATGGTGTTGTCGCTGATCAGCAGCTGATTGGCCTGGCCGTGGCGTGCCTCGGCGAAAATATGATGTCCCTGCCGAGCGCCCGCCCCGCGTGGCAGCTCGGGCGCAAAGCGCTTCAGGCCGTTGTGCTCGAAAACACAGTGAGTGATAGCGGCCTGGGTTGCGCCGCCCACAAAAATCCCGTGGTCGCCGTGCTGGCTGAGGTGGCAGTTGCGGGTCGTGACGTTCGCCCCGAGCGGGACGCCGATCCCGTGGCCGCCGCCGTTGGTCACCGTCACGCCGGCCAGACTGGCTCCGTCCTCAAGAAGCACGACCGACCGGGCGGCCCGAATCGGGTCGAAAGACGGCTCGAACTGGCCCTCGCCGTCGAGAATGCAGTCCTCGGCACCGCTCCCCTCGACCGCCACGCCAACCGGAATGCGCAGCGGCAGCCGCTCTCCGCTCGGGCTCGGCCCATAGCGGCCCGCCCCGAGCACAACGACATCGCCGGGTCGAGACCGGGACAGGCCGAGGCTGAGGGAAGCGGCATCGGCCGCCCGGTCGGTCGGATGGACAAAAATCGTCGCCATAGACAAGCCCCCCGCAAGACGCAACAGGTCAACGGAACACTCCCAGCCGAGCCTTGTACTATAGGCGGATACCGGCCAAAAAACAGCCCCCGTAAAGTTGGGGGTCTGGTCCTGGCGCACTTGAACCCGGAGTGCCCCAGGCTCAACATCGGCGTGACCGAACTCAGCCAGCCCTGAGGCCCTTTTCTTTTTGGCCTGGTGTCGATATGTATGGCAGCCGCCCATCCGTTCTCTGAGTCAGACACGAGGAAGCGCGTTATGGCAGACGATTCATCAGAAAAAATCCCCCATATCAAGGTGTCGAGCGCCTACCCGGGAGAGTGGTACATCGTTGAGGTTGACGGGGGCGAGGGCAAGCTGCACATGGAACTCCGTCGCCCGGTCGGAGAGGACGACGACGACGTCTTTCACCTGACTATCAAGGCTCCGATCCAGCCTTTTGAGGTGGAGAGCACGAGCAGCGGTGGGGTGAAGCATACCCATGAGCGGATCGAGTCGGCCCATCTGAGCTTTTCCGGTCCCCGCACGGTGTGGCCCGACTTTGTGCGCTGCATCCAAGCCCTGGCCAGTATCTTTGATACGCTGGAGATCAGTCCGCTCGACCGCGAGAAGGTCAGGGAGCACTTTTTCAAGAAAAAGTAGCCGCCCGGCTATTCGACCCGCGTCTGTTGGGCGCGGACGACCACATCGTCGCGGTCGGTTTCCACCCGTACGCGGTGCGTCCCGCCAGCCTCCCGGACCGCATAGCCGATGCTGTACTGAGCGTGCAGCTCCTGGGAGATCGTCTGGGTGGCCCGGACCAGCGTGTCGCGCAGACCATAGTCGTCACCCGTATTGAGCAGAAAATGTTTCCCGCCGGTCTGGGTGCTGATCCGTTGCAGGGTCTCGACATCGACCCGCTCAACACCCTGATTCGGCAGCATGGCGAAGCGGCCAATCATGATGCGCCGTCGGTCGCCCAGATAGCTGTGGGGATTGCCGATACCGATGGTATAGATCAGGACCCCGGAGCGCCGGGCGGCGTCGAGCATGTCGGCGAGCGGGGTGAGGCTGGCGGTATCATAGCCATCGCTGATCACAACCAGGGCTTTTTTCTGATGGCGGCCACGTTTGACCCGCTGCAGGCTGTCCACAATGGCGTCGTGCAGCGCCGTGCCACCCAGCGGGCGTAGCTGGGTAATCGCCTGGGCGAGCAGCATACGGCTGTCGGTGAAGTCCTGGAGCAGGGTCAGCTGGTGGCTGAACTGTTCGAGAAAGACTTCATCGCCGCGTTTGATCTGCTCAATGAAACCCCGCAGGGCGTGACGGGCAGGACCTCGCTTGGCGCGCATGCTGCCGCTGCCATCGACCACCAGGCCCAGACTCACCGGCTCCCGGCGACCGGTATTGAAGTAGACGATCTTCTGCGCCACGCCATCGACATACAGGCGGAAGTCCCGGGGTTCGAGGTCTGGAACATATGCGCCCTGAAAATCGGTGACGGTCACAGTCAGGACACGTCTGGTCCAGTCGGCCGGAGGCAGGGCCGGAGCCGGCTCGGGCGCCGGAGCCGACTCGGGATTTTCGGGCGGCCGTTCGTCCGCAGAAACGGAGGTCGCCTGCCCGCCACCAGCCTCGTCCTGAGCGGCCGGGGCTTGGGACACGGTCAGACCGACGCTCACAGCTAGGAGCAACAGGCTGAGGAGGCCCACCCGGACGGAACGCGATGGGAATGGCGTAGCGGCTGAGCACGGGGGGTCTGCCCCACCCGTCTTTGGCAGAATCGTCCGCATGACCGTGGCCCTCCTCGGCGCGAGCTTAACCGCTCGTCCAGTCGGGCACAAGGGCCACGTGGGGTGAGACTCACTCTTAGCGAGGCTGACGGCGCAGCACCGCAATCTTGTCCCGAATCTCGGCCGCGTCGTCGGCTCCGGGTACCAGGACCAGATACCGGTCATAGGCCTGGGCGGCCGCCTGGGGGTTGCCGGTCTCCTCAAACGCCTGGCCCAGGTTGCGATGGACCGCACCGAAATTGGGGTCCAGGCGCAGGGCCATCATATACCCGCCCATGGCTTCGCTGAGCTTGCCCTGCATACGGAAGGCCTGGCCGAGCATGTTGCAGGCCTCGACATAATTCGGCTTGAGGCGCATGGCCGTCAGAAACGCCGAGCCTGCGGCGGCGGCATCGTTCTGAGCCAGCAGGTCAACGCCGCGCTGAAAATGATCCTGAGCCGAGCCCGCAGCCGGTGTCGGGCTGCTACCGGATTCGAGAGCCTGGAGCAGGGCGGCGGCTTCGGCGCCGGACGGCTGGGTTGCCAGATAGTGGCGGTAGGCGTCCCGCGCGCCCTCGATGTCACCGCGTTGTTCCAGGGCGTTGCCGAGGTTGTAATACGCCTGGGCGTTCAGCCGGGTGGCCTTGCGAAAGGCTTCAATCGCGCCGTCGAGATCCCCGCCGTCATACAGGGCCAGGCCCAGACCGTGGGCGGCATCGATCCGGTCCGGCTGCATGTCCAGGGCCTGCTCAAGGGCGCCCACGGCCGCAGGGATATTGCGGTGAAAATAGTGTGCCATGCCCATGTTGGTCTGCGCTTCGACCAGTTCGGGGTCGATTCGCAGGGCCTTGGTATAGGCCACCACAGCAGCCTCCCAGTGGCCCCGGCTCATGGCGTCGTTGCCGCGCCGCATGTGCTCCTGGACGGCGGCATTCGGGTGGGATGGCAGACCGGGCGGCGGAAAAGGCTGGGCCGCGGCCGGTGGACTGCCCAGCCCGGACAGGACGAGAGCGGCGAGCAGCAGGTTTGCGCCTATCAGCCGTGTTGTGGTGCGTGGCATGAGCGCTCATCATACACAACAGGCGTGAGAGTCCAAAGCGGGGGCTTGTTCGGCCTGGCCAGCTGTGATTGTGTCCGAGGGGAGGCTCACGCCTATGCCGCCCGTTGAAGCCACGACATCCCCACTGACCCTGCTGCTCAGCCTTGGCATGCTCGTGCTCGGCCTTGGCATACTCGTGCCGCTCGTGCTGGTGCTGCTGGCCGCCTTCCAGACCGTGTTCGGAGGAGTTCTTGAGCGGGCCGCCTTTCGGCGGGCGGGGCTGCGCTGCGGCCGGGGCGACGCCCTGATCGAACAGGGCGACTTTGCCGGAGCCGTCCGGCTGTTTGGCGAGGCGTTTTTTCTCCGTCCGGTCCGTCGCGATGCCGAGCTGCTGTCCGATATTGCCAATTACCACAGCGGTCTGCTGAGCCGCCTGCTGACCATTGCCGACGAGATGGGCAAAAGCGTCACCCATCTGCCGTCCCTGGCGGTGGTAGACCGTCTGCTGGCCGAGCGCCTCGAGATTCAGCTCGACTACTTTCGGGCGCGCAAGCGCAGAGACGCCGAGCAGCTGCGGGACAGCCAGGAGCGTCTCACAAAAAACCAACAGCTGACCCGTGCCGCTATCGACCGCTTGCTGAACGAAATTCGGTCTTCTTCGGAAGAAGGCGTGTTGTACCACTAGGCCGACGGAGGCGGCTCGGCCGTCGGCCGTCCACAGGAGCGCCATGCTTGACGTCACGGCCATTAAGGCGGATTTTCCGGGCACCTCGCAGCAAGTCTATCTGAATACCGCAGGCGTCGGCCTGCCGCCCCGCTCGGCCCTCGACGCCGTCCAGGAGGTGTGCGGGCTGCTGGGCCAGGGCCCGGCTCAGCTGGGCTATGGCGCCTACTACCGGGCTCTGGGCGAGGCGGCCGCCAGCGCGAAAAACGAGGCTGCCCGGCTGCTCGGCGTCAGCCCCCCGGAAATCGCGTTTATCGACGATACGACCATGGGACTGAATATCGCCCTGGCCGCTCTGCCCTTTCAGCCCGGCGATAACATCGTGCTGTGTGATCTGGAGTATCCGCAGGTCGCGATCAGCGCCGCCCACCCCCAGCAGCGCAGCCAGGTCGAAATCCGCGTCGCCCGCCACACCGGGGGCGTCGTCAGCGTCGATGACTACGCCGCCCTGGTCGATCACCGCACCCGGCTCATGCTGGTCAGTTCGGTCCAGTGGATCAACGGCCTGCGAACGGATCTGGCCGCCTTTTCTCAGCTGGCCGAAGAGCGGGGCTGCTTCCTGGTCGTCGATGCCATCCAGCAGCTCGGGGCGATTCCGCTCGACCTGTCCGGGCTGCGGGTCGATTTTTTGGCCGCCGGCGGCCAGAAGTGGCTGAACGCCCCGTTCGGCGCCGGCCTGTTGTACATCTCCCAGCGAGTCCACGACACATTGCAGCCCGGCCTGGCGCACGGCTTGTTTGCCTATGACGAGCCGCCCGGCGGCTGGGTCAAGTACCTGGGCGACCCGGGCCTGACCCCGTTTGTGTCCCTGCCCCTGGCGCCGGACGCCCGCCGGTTTGAAATCCACGGCATGCCCAAGATGCTGGGCACGGCTGGCCTGGCCGCCTCCCTGGCCTACGTGAATCGACTCGACCGGGACGCCTTGCTCGACCATATCCTCGGCCTGGGTGAATTTCTGATTGAGGAGTTGAGCCGGCGCGGCATTCGGGTCTGGACACCGCGCGAGGCTCACCTGCGGTCCGGCATTATCACCTGCGAACCCTTTGCCGAGGCCGAACGCGTCCATCAGCTCGACCAGGCTCTCCAAGCCCAGCAGATCTATCCGACCGTCCGCTACTGCTCGGGGATCGGCGGCCTGCGAATCTCGATCCACTACTACACCGAGCGGGCCGACCTTGAGGCCCTGCTGGCGGCCTTGGACGAGCAGCTGAAGCGGCTATGAGAAGGCGGCTGTGACCATGACCCGGATCGAAGCGGTCTTCTTTGACGCGGCCGGGACGCTGATCGCCGTCAACGGCTCTGTCGGCGGCATCTACGCCCGCCTGGCCCAAGCGCACGGCAAGACGGTCGCCGTGACCGATCTTGAGGCCGGCTTTGGCCGCGCTTTTGCCGCCGCCCGGCCCATGGCGTTTCCCGGAGCCGCAGCCGGCGAGATTCCCGCTCTGGAGAAAAAGTGGTGGCAAGACCTGGTCCGCCAGGTCTTTTCCCCGCTCGGACCGTTTCCCGCCTTTGAGGCCTATTTTGACGAGTTATACGACTTCTTCGCCCAGCCCCGGGCCTGGCGGCTGTACCCCGATACCCAACCGGCGCTGGAGGCCCTGCACGTCCGGGGTGTGCGGCTGGGGGTGATCTCAAACTTTGACTCGCGTCTGTTCGGTCTGCTCGACGGGCTGGGGATTGCCCGGTTTTTCGATCCGACCGTCATCTCGACCCAGGTCGGAGCGGCCAAACCGGAACCCGCCATCTTCAGCCACGCCCTGGCCCGCCACGGGCTGGCCCCCGACCGCGCCGTTCACGTCGGCGACAGCTACGAGATGGATGTCCTGGGCGGCCGGGCGGCCGGGCTCCAGCCGGTTCTGATTGACCGCCGGGCCAAGCCATCCAGGCCGGGCTCCGCTCTCTCGGTCAGCGATCTCGGCCACATCCCGGCTGTGCTCGACCGTCTGGAGGCCGTCCGTTCCGGCCGGTCCTGAGCGGCTACACCACCTCTTTGGAGCGAAACTCGGCAATGTCCGGCCACGAAAACCCGGCTTCGAGCAGGACTTCCTCGCTGTGCTGACCCAACTCCGGCGGCGGAGTGGCGGTACTCAGCGGCGTCTCGCTCAGGGACAGCGGCGTGCCGACGACTTTCACTTTCCCGATCTGGGGATGGTCCATCTCCGAGATATAGCCGTTGGCCAGGGCTTGCTCGCTGTTCAGAATATCCCGGTAGTTCTGCACCGGCGTGGCCAGCACATCGATGGCGTTCAGGAGCGCCATCCACTCGTCGGTCGTTTTGGTCGGAAAGACCTCGTCCAGGAGCTGTTCAATCTTGTCGCCCCGGAAGTTCCGAATCACGTTGTCGCTGTACTCGTGCTCATCCCGGACATGCTCAATGCCCATCACCCGGCAGAAGTCCGGCCAGCGCTTGTCGTCCACCCCGGCCAGACAGATCCAGCCGTCCCGGGTCGGAAACGAGCCCCACACGCCTTGCAGAAACTGATGCCCCCGGCCGGCCCGACGGGTCTCCAGGCCGCTGACCGAGGTATAGTTGATCTCCATCGGCTGCATCGCAATCACGGTGCCATAGATACACGCGTCCACCTTCTGGCCCGTGCCGGTTTTCTCACGCGCGTACAGCGCGGCCAGAATCCCCGCCATCAGCATGAACGCCCCCGAATGGTCGGCCACCAGGCTGCCGCACGGCAGGGGGCGGTCGTCCGGCATGCCGTTCTTGGCCATCACCCCGCCGGCCGCCTGGGCCAGGGTATCGCGGCTCGGCCGTCTGACCCACGGTCCCTCGGGCCCCCACGATGAGCCCTGGGCAAAGATCAGCCCCGGGTTGCGTTTCGACAGCGCCTCATAGCCAAAGCCCAGGCGGTCCAGCACGCCCGGCCGATAGTTGGTCAGCAGCACGTCGGCCGAGTCCAGCAGCCGGTCGAGAATCGGTTTGGCCTGGGGCTTTTTGAGGTCCAGGGTCAGGCTGCGTTTGCCCCGATTCATGGCCAGAAAATAATGGCTGAAATCGGCGTGTCGGGCGTCCGGCCCGGCGATCAGCTGGACCAGCATAAAGCGGCTGAGGTCGCCGGTCTCGCGCATCTCAATCTTAATCACGTCAGCGCCCATATCGGCCAGGAACAGGCCGGCATACGGGCCCTGAATCTCTTGGGCAATCTCAATGACCTTCACTCCAGCCAGCGGTCCGGGCATACATCGCCTCCTGTGTAACGGTTTGGCCCGCTTGTACGGCAGCCCGGCCCCAGCGTCAAGCCGCTGGGCGCGCCTCTACAAAACCGGCGCCAAGCTGGCTATAACAGCAGCCATCTTTTCGGCTCAGAGAAGGAGGATGCCATGCCAGGACGTGAAGCCATTCCGAAGGTCAGCAACTGGGGACGCTGGGGCAAGGACGACGAAAAGGGCACCGCCAATTTCATCACCCCGGAGGTGATTGTGGCGGCCGCCCAGCTGGTCAAAAAGGGCGCGGTCTTTTGCTGCTGTATTCCGATTGACCAGAACGGGCCGGTCTTTCCGACCCGCACCCCGCCGCAGCGCTTCATGTCGATCCTGAACGTGCCCGTGAGCGAGGTTGGGCTGGCCGGCTCGGCCATCGCCAACGACGACTATATTACGATGTATCTCCAGGGTTCGACCCAGTGGGACAGCCTGGCCCACGTCGGCTACGACGGCAAATTCTATAACGACGCCGACACCAGCACCGTGACCGCCCACGGCGGGGCGGCCCGCAACGATATCGGCAAGCTGTACCAGTCGTTTGTCACCCGCGGCGTCCTGCTCGACATGGTTCGCTACAAGGGTTGTGAAGCCGACGGCCACCTGCCCAAGGACTATCCGATCAGCATCGACGACCTCGACGGCTGCTGCCAGGCCCAGGGCGTGACCATCAGAAGCGGCGACGCCCTATGCCTGCGGACCGGCTGGGTGCCGTACTGGTACGGCCTGGAGACGGCCGAGGCCAAAGACGCCTATTTTCACGCCCAGCCGGGCATGTCGGTGGCCACCGCCGAGTGGGTCCACCGCAAAGAGATCTCGTGCATTGCGGTGGACAATATCGCCGTCGAGCGCCTGCCCTCAGAGGTGGACGGTGAGTTCATTCCCTTCCACCAGGTTGCGATCCGAGACCTGGGGCTGACGCTGGGTGAGATTTTTACCTTTGAGGAGCTGGCCAAAGACTGTGCGGCCGACGGTGTGTACGAGTTCTTGTGGGTCGCCCCGCCGCTGCATATCCCCAACGCGGTCGGCAGCCCGCTCAACCCTTTGGCGATTAAATAAGAAAGCCGTCCCGCAGGACGGCCGCGCTGGCCGGGGACGCGTCGCCGTCCCCGGCCGCTCTGATCGGCTGCAATGGCTACCTGGCCAGTGCCCGCAGGCGGGCAATGCGCTCTTCCAGCGGCGGGTGGGTGCTGAAGAAGCGGGCCACCGACTGACCGCTCAGCGGGTTGACGATGAAGAAGTGCGAGGTCTGGGGCGAGGCGTTCATCGGGATGCGCTCCGCAGCCAGGCCGAGCTTGGAGAGTGCCGAAGCCAGCCCCAACGGATCACCGCTCATCGCCGCCCCGGTTCGGTCCGCAGCAAACTCGCGCGTGCGCGAAATCGCCATCTGAATAATCATGGCCGCCAGCGGGGCCAGAAAGGCCATCACCAGCATCCCGAGCATGCCCCCGCCGTCTTCGTCGTCCTCACTCCGGCCCATGCCGAAAATCGCCGCCCACTGGGCCATATTGGCCAGCATCATGATCGCCCCGGCCAGGGTGGCGGCGACCGAGCTGATCAGAATATCGCGGTTTTTGACGTGGGCCAGCTCGTGGGCCAAGACCCCGGTCAGCTCACGCTCATCCATCAGGCGCAGAATCCCCTGGGTCACGGCCACGGCCGCATGGTTGGGATCACGGCCGGTCGCAAAGGCGTTGGCGCCCTCGGACGGAATGACGTACAGCTTGGGCATCGGCAGCCCGGCCCGCACAGTCAGATTGTGCACAATGCGGTGCAGCTGCGGCGCCTGGGCCTCGCTCGCCTCCTGCGCTCCGTACATGCGCAGGACAATCTTGTCCGAAAACCAATAGCTGCCGAAGTTCATGACCACGGCAAAAACAAAGGCGATCACCAGACCGCCCTGGCCGCCCATATACTGACCGAAGAGCAGAATCAGCCCGGTCAGGGCCCCCAGCAAAAGTGTCGTGCGTAGCATCAATCAGCACCTCCGTAGCGAAGTCTTACCATTACGGTAAGATCGCGCCCTGGGGCTGTCAACTCGGGCTGCGCCGGATGGGCTTCCCCCGCATGAATTGAGGGTTTCGACAAGAACGGAACAGAAAGCAACGCACGGCCAAGTCTCACCCCAAGCCGTCAACGCGGAGGTGAGACTGTGCAGGAACGGTGAGTCGGGTCTTGGAGCGCTCTTTACCGTGCTTTTTTCTGTTCTTCGTAGGCGCCGACAAAATCGTCCAGGCTGAGTGTCACATTGACCTTGAGGTCTTCGTCAAGCCCCTCGAAGAGAACGCCGTCCTTGCCCCGCACGCTGTAAAAGACGACGCCCCCGCCATCGCCGGCACCCTCCCGATGCGGACCGCCCGGCGGGCTGGAGGTGTAGCTGCCGACTGGACGAATCTCCTGGAGCGAGCCGTCAGGCTCATACAGCCGGTGCTCGCCCTGCACGACAAGGGTGTTGGTGAGCGCCAAGTGCCTATGCAGAAATATCTGTTCGTGAGCCGGGAATTTGAGAATAAAGTCGACGATCAGCTTTTCGGTATCAACATCGAGCATGGCAAATACAAAATGCTCGAAATCGCCCAGTTTGTACCACCGCATGTTGCGGTCATCGAAGCTATGCAGCGGTGTCTCAGCCGTGCGCGTGCCTGTCATTCAGTTGGGTCCTTTCTGTCGGTTCGTTGAGGGACGTGCGAGAGTATCGAATACGGCTGGCTGTAACAAGCCGACGGCTACCGCACTGGTGATGAGTCCAGAGCCTAGAGCACAAAGCGGCTCGTCAGCAGGCCGAGGATCAGCAGGGCTCCGTAGGCCAGATGGAGCTGGGCGGACTGGGCATCAATCTCCTGATCCTTGAGTTCCGGGGTCTGAAAGATCGTCCGCACGACCGGAACGGCCAGGGCCAGGGCCAGCAGGGTCAGCAACACCGGCCACGGCGCGTAGCCCAGCGCCACCAGCGCCACGGTCAGCACAAAAGCGCCGTACACCAGGCCGGCCATTTCCCAGTTCGCGGCCCGGCGTCCGATGACGGTGGCCAGGGTGTTTTTGCCGTGGCCCCGGTCGGCCTCAATATCGCGGATATTATTGGCCTGGAGAATCGCCGCCACCAGACAGCCGACCGGCAGCGACATCAGCAGTGGGTCCAGGGCGAAGGTCTGGCGCTGCACATAGTAGGCGCCCATGATGATGACCGGCCCCATGAAGACAAAGACGGTTGCCTCACCTAGCGTGACATAGGCCAGCGACAGCGGCCGGGCGGTATAAAAATAGCCGGCCAGCACGCTCAGCAGCCCCAGCGCCAGGATCGGCCAGCCGCACAGCGCGACCAGGACAAGGCCGAACAGGCTGCCGACCCCAAAGCTGACCAGCCCGCCCCAGTACAGCTGGTCGGCCGCCAGCAGGTGGCGCTGAATCACCTGGCTGCCGCTCTTGGACTCCAGGCTATCAACCCCGCTCCGGTGGTCGTAATAGTCGTTGATCATATTGGTCCCGATATGGATGAACAGCGAGCCGATCAGGGCCAGGAAAAAGAGACCCCACCAGAACCGACCGTCGAGCGCGCCCAGCACCGAGCCGATCAGGACCGGGGTCATCGACGCCGTAAACGAGAAGGGCCGACTGGCTTCAATCCAGCTCTGAACAGAACCCGGTGCGGGACCAACGGGGACGGGGTACTCCTGGGCCATGGCGCTCTCCTTTCGGACACGCATTATGGGCGCTTCGATACTGGGGAGTCAAACGGGAAGGGGCACCCCTGACCACTCACCACTGATCACCAACCGGCTTGCCCGTCCGAGCCTGACAGGCTAAACCCTCGAAAGAGGAAACGTGTCACCCTCATTCATGCGGCTGGACGACACATTTCCTCTTCACTGAAAGGAGAACAGGGGATGGCGGAGCAGATTGGCCGTTTGGATCATATCGGTATTGCGGTTCACAGCATTGCGCGGGCGCGGACCTTTTTTGAAGAGACGCTGGGAGCGCGATTCCGCTTTATAAAAACGTCGCGCGACGGCAGTTTTCGTTTTGCGGTGTTCGACCTGCACAACTTCACCATCGAGCTGATTGAGCCGGCCACCGAAGACAGCTTTTTGACCAGGTATCTGGAAAAACGGGGCGAAGGCGTACACCACCTCACCGTGCAGACGCCGGAGCTGAAAAGAAAGGTCGCCGGCCTGGAGGAGAAAGGGCTGCGGGTGGTGGATAAACACCTGGACGGACCCGATTTCATCGAAGCCTTCATTTCGCCCAAGAGCGCCTGTGGCGTGCTGTTCCAGCTGGCCGAGACCTGCCCGCCGCTGGATAATGAGCCGTACTGGCAAGATGAGCAGGACACCTGACAGACCCATGCCCCGCTTCATGCCTGTCTGGCTGCTCGTCGTGGCCCTGGCCACGGCCTGCACCAATAATCCCTACCGGCCGGACGAGGCCGCCAAAAACGTCCTGTACGAGACCTTCCGCGAAGACCTCAAACACCTCGACCCGGCCCTGGCCTATGTCTCCAACGAGCTTGATGTCCTGAGCCAGATCTATGAGACCCTGGTTCAGTACCACTTTCTGAAACGCCCCTACAGCCTGGTGCCGCTGACCGCCACGGCCGTCCCCCAGGCCCAGCTGTACGATGCCCAGGGCCGACTGCTGCCCCCCACCGCACCGGCCCGCGAGGTCGCCAGGGCGGTCTACACCATCGCCATCACACCCGGCATTCGCTACCAGGATCACCCCAGCTTTGCCCGGACTGCCGACGGGCGCTACCGCTGGTTCCTCCAGCCCGGCGAGCACTTTCCGCCCATCAGCCATCCGAATGAGCTGCCGCAGCACGGCTCGCGCGAGCTGACCGCCGACGATTATGTCTACCAGATCAAACGGCTGGCCTCGCCCCTGCTGGCCTGCCCGATTTTTTCTCTGCTGAGCAATTACATCGAGGGGTTTCAGGAGTTTCACCAGCGGCTCGGCCGGGAAGTCGAGCGGCTGCGCCAGGAGCGCCGCCGGGCGGCCGGGGCGCTGTATAACCAGGAGGCCGACGAGCGCACGAATCCGATCTACCTGGATTTGCGCCAGTACGAGCTGCCCGGCGTCCGGGCGCTCGACGCCCACACCCTGCGGATCAGCCTGAGCCGCAAATACCCCCAATTCGTGTACTGGCTGGCGATGCCCTTTTTTGCCCCCATGGCCTGGGAGGCGGACCGGTTCTACAGCCAGTCGGCCGCCCTGGAACAGAATATTACGCTGAACCGTTTCCCGGTCGGCACCGGCGCCTATAGCCTGGCCGTCAACCAGTCGAACTATCGCATGGTGCTGCGGCGCAACCCCAACTTCCACCACGAAGCCTATCCCAGCCAGGGCACGCCCGAGGACGAGGCACAGGGGCTGCTGGCCGACAGCGGCAAACGCCTGCCGTTTGTTGACGAGCTGGTCTACGTGCTGGAAAAAGAGCCGATCTCGGAATGGAACAAATTTCTTCAGGGCTATTACGACCGGGCCGGGATCAACCCCGACGCCTTCGATCAGGTCGTGCAGTTCGATCCCAGCGGCGAGCTTGAACTGGCCGAGGCTTTGCGGGAGCGCAATTTCCGGCTGCTGAGCGCGGTGTCTCCGTCCATCAGCTACTACGGCTTTAATATGCTGGACGATGTCATCGGCGGCTATGACGACAAGCGGCGCAGCCTGCGCCAGGCGGTGTCGATTGCCCTGAACATGGAGGAGTATATCCAGATCTTTCTGAACGGCCGCGGCCTCCCGGCCCACAGTCTGCTGCCGCCCGGCCTGTTCGGCTACCAGGCGGGGCGGGCTGGCATGAACCCGGTGGTCTACGACTGGGACGCCCGGCTCGGCCAGCCGCAGCGCAAGAGTCTGGACGAGGCCAAACGGCTGCTGGCCGAGGCCGGCTATGCCAACGGGCAGGCCGCCGACGGCAAACCGCTGGTCCTGTTCTTCGATACGGTGGCGGCCGGGCCGGGTTCCAAAGCGCCGCTCGACTGGTTGCGCAAGCAGTTCGCCAGCCTGGGCATTCAGCTCCAGATCCGCTCGACCGATTTCAACCGTTTTCAGGCCAAGGTCCGGACCGGCAACTTCCAGATCATTCGCTGGGGCTGGGGCGCCGACTATCCCGACCCGGAGAACTTCTTCTTCCTGCTGTACGGTCCCAACGGCCGGGCCCACTACGGCGGCGAGAATCACGTCAACTATGCCAACCCGCGTTTTGACGCGCTGTTCCGCGAAATGGAGAACATGAGCAACTCGCCCCGGCGGCTGGCCCTGATCGAGCGGATGACCGCGATCATTCAGCACGACGCGCCCTGGGTGTGGGGCATGCACCCGGTGGTCTACGGCCTCTACCCGGCCTGGTATCACAACGCCAAGCCCATGCTGTTCGGCCGCAACTCGCTCAAATACAAACGGGTCGATGCCGCGCTCAGACACGCCAGCCGCCAGGACTGGAATCGTCCGGTAACCCTGCCGCTATGGATTCTGGCCGGCCTGTTCGTGCTGACGATGATCCCGGCCACCCTCACCATCTACCGCCGTGGCCGGCCGGCCCGGACACGAGCCGACGCCCCATGATCGCCTATATCGTCCGCCGCACGCTGTACGCCCTGCCCATCCTGGTCGGCGTCAACCTGATCGTCTTTGTCCTGTTCTTCTTTGTGAATTCGCCGGACGATATGGCTCGCGCCCACCTCGGCCAGAAGCGGGTCACGCCCGAGCAGATCGACGGCTGGAAGCGCGAGCGCTCGCTCGACCTGCCCTATTTTTACAACGCCGGCTGGCAGCGGCTGGGAGCCGTGCTCGGCACCCGGCCCGAGACCCAGGCCGAGTTTCGCACGGCCGGCAGCGGCAGCTACGCGCTGGTCGTCGAGGCGCCCCCGCTGTCCGGCGATCCGATCCGCAGCCTGCGTCTCGACTGCTCCCAGCCGCTACGCCTGATCCTGCCCGACGGCTTTGCCGCAGACGGCAGCCTGGACCTGCCGCCCAGCCCCGACCCCCAGCGTTTTGTGTTCCGCATCGCTCCCCCGGCGGAGATGCCGGACGCCCCGCCGCCGGTCCTGCGGCTCAGCCTGCACGTCTCCGACCCCTCCCCCGGCCACCGGCTGATCGTCGAGTACCAGGCGCCCATCTCGGCTGCGGCCCGCCTGACCCGGACCATTTTTTTCCAGCGCTCGGTTCACATGCTGTTCTTCCGCTACGGCCGCTCGGACGACGGGCGCGACATCGGTCAGGAGATCTTCCGGCGTATCGGTCCCAGCCTCAGTATCACCCTGCCGGCCTTCGTGCTGGGTCTGCTGCTGAACATCTTTTTTGCCATGGGCGTGGCCCTGTACCGGGGGACGTATGTAGACCACTGGGGCGTGCTGCTGTGTGTGCTGCTGATGTCGATTTCGGCCCTGTTCTACATCATCGCCGGTCAGGTCGTGTTTGCCAAAGCGCTCCGCCTGGTGCCCATCTCGGGTTTTGACTCGGGCATCTATTCCCTCAAGTTCATTGTCCTGCCGGTCCTGATTGCGGTGGTCATGGGCCTGGGCGGCAGCGTGCGTTTTTATCGGACCATCTTTCTGGAGGAGATCGGCAAGGACTATGTACGCACGGCGCGGGCCAAGGGCCTGCCCGAACGGACCGTGCTGTTTGTCCATACCCTCAAGAACGCCATGATTCCGATCCTGACCAATGTCGTCGTCAGCCTGCCCTTTCTGTTTGCCGGCAGTTTGTTGCTGGAGTCATTTTTCGCCATTCCGGGCATGGGCTCGTTCATGCTTGAGGCCATTCAGCGCCAGGACTTCGCCATTGTTCAGGCCATGGTCTCGCTGGGCTCGTTTCTGTACATCGTCGGCCTGCTGCTGACCGACATCAGCTACACCCTGGTCGACCCGCGCGTCCGTCTGGAGTAAACGCTGTGGCCGACCCTCTCCAAGCGCTGTGGCTGGCCCTGGGCTTTCGTCCGGTCGTGTTGTGGAGCGATCTGCTGATCTACCTGCTGTTCCTCGGCGGCGGCGTGTGGCTGCGTCTGGCCCTGCGCCGTGAGTACTGGCGGCGCGCCGTGCGTCAGGTCGTTGCCAACCGGCTGGCCATGCTCAGCTTTGGCGTGGTGTGTGTGTACGCCACGGTCGGGCTGCTGGACACCCTGCACCTGCGCCTGATCTCGGCCGACAACCCACACGGCGGCGGCATCCACAGCGTACTCGACGTGCTCACGCAGGGCTTCATCGCCGAGACCGAAAAAACCTATTCGGCCCCGTTCGCCGTCTACCAGTTCAGCAAAGAAACCCGCCACACCCCGAGCGGTCAGACCCGCATCTATCCCCGTCTTGAGCACGCCGGCAGCCACCTCAGCGATCCCGACCAGCGGGCGGCCGATATCGGGCGCAGGCTGGTGGTCGGGCTGGGCTGGGGCCTGGGCGCGGGGCTGCTGCTGGTCGGGCTGGTGTGGTGGCGCTGGCGCAGCGTGTGGCCGGGCGTGTTTTGCGGCCTGGTGGTGATCGTGGTGGCCGAAGTCCTGGCCCTCAGCCCTCACTATCACATCCTGGGCACGGACAAGACGGGTCAGGATGTCCTGTATATCGGGCTGAAAAGCGTGCGGACGGGCCTCATCATCGGCACCCTGACCACGCTGATTGTGACCCCGTTTGCCCTGCTGTGCGGCGTCCTGGCCGGCTATCTGGGCGGCTGGGTGGACGACGGCATTCAGTACGTGTACACCACCCTGTCGTCCATTCCCGATATTCTGCTGATCGCCGCCGCCATGCTCATCTTTCAGGTCGGCCTGGCCGAGCAGGAAACCCTGATCTCGGCCGACCAGCGCCTGGTCTACCTGTGCGTGATTCTGGGCATTACCTCGTGGACCGGCCTGTGTCGCCTGATCCGGGCCGAGGTGCTGAAACTCAGGACGGTTGAGTACATTCAGGCGGCCGAGGCCTTCGGGCTCAGCCGCCTGACCATCATGCTGCGCCATCTGGTGCCCAACGTGATGCACATTGTGCTGATTTCCATTGTCCTGCGCTTCAGCGGTCTGGTGCTGGCCGAGGCCGTGCTGGCCTATGTCGGGATCGGGGTCGATCCGTCCATGCAGTCGTGGGGCAATATGATCAACCAGGCCCGCCTGGAACTGGCCCGCGAACCGGTCGTGTGGTGGAACCTGTTTGCCGCCCTGGTCTTCATGCTCGGCCTCGTTCTGCCGGCCAACCTGTTCGGCGATGCGGTGCGGGACGCGCTCGACCCGCGCCTGCGGACGGAGTGAGGGACAGGGGAAACGCTGATGAGCACCGGCATACAGGAAAACACGGCGTCTGGCCCGCTGCTGCGGGTCCGCGACCTCAAGACCTATTTTCGGACCAAGGCCGGCCCGGCCCGGGCGGTTGATGGGGTGTCGTTTGAGCTGGCCGGAGGCGAAACCCTGGCCCTGGTCGGCGAGTCGGGCAGCGGCAAAAGCGTGACCGCGCTGTCCATCATGCAGCTCGTTCCCGAGGCGGTCGGTTATCAGGCCGGCGGCAGTATCGAGTACCTGGGCCGGGACCTGACCCGACTGTCCGAGACGGACAAGCGCCGGCTGCGCGGCGGCCAGCTGGCGATGATCTTTCAGGAGCCGATGACCGCCCTGAATCCGGTCCTGAGCGTTGGCTTTCAGCTGGTCGAGTCGCTGCGCCAGCACCGGCAGCACACGCCGGACGAGGCGCGTCAGCGGGCGATTGAGCTGCTCGGCCAGGTCAATATCCCCGACCCGGCCAAGCGTTTTGAGGAGTATCCCCACCAGCTGTCCGGCGGCATGAAACAACGGGTGATGATCGCCATGGCCATGGCCGGTGACCCCAGGCTGCTGATCGCCGACGAGCCGACGACCGCCCTGGATGTCACCATTCAGGCCCAGATTCTGGAGCTGATGAAAAGCCTGCAAGAACGCAACGGCATGGCGATTCTGCTCATCACCCACGATCTGGCCGTTGTGGCCCAGACGGCCGACCGGGTGGCGATCATGTACGCCGGGCGAATTGTCGAACACGCCCCCCGCGAGCGGCTGTTTGCCAATCCGGCCCATCCCTATACCATCCGGCTCCTCCAGTCTTTGCCGTCCGGCCAGCAGCGTCGCCACGCCCTGCAAACCATTGAGGGCCGCGTGCCCGCGCCGACCCAGTTTCCGCCCGGCTGCCGCTTTGCCGACCGCTGCCACCTGGTTGAGGACCGATGCCGACGCGACGACCCAGCCCTGGTGACGGTGGCAGCAGACCACACCGCCGCCTGTCTGTTGTATGACACGCAGGGCCGGGAAGGTCGCCCGACTCCCGCCGCCGTGGCCGCCCGCCCCCAGCCCAGTCCGGCCCAGCCCGCCTCGGATCAGACCCTGGTGCGGCTCAGCGGGCTGAAGGTCCACTTTCCCATCCGCCGAGGCGTCCTCAAACGCACCATCGGTTCGGTCAAGGCGGTCGATGGGGTCGATCTCGACATCCGCCGCAGCCATACCTTGGCTCTGGTCGGCGAGTCGGGCTGTGGCAAGACCACCCTGGGCAAGGCCGTGCTCCAGCTGATCCGGCCCAGCGCGGGCCAGGTGTGGTTTGACGGCGCCGACCTGACCGCCCTCGGTCGTCGGGCTCTGCACGCCTATCGGCGGCGGCTGCAAGTCGTGTTTCAGGATCCCTATGCGTCGCTCAACCAGCGCATGATGGTCGGCGAAATCGTCACGGAAGGCATGGCCGCCCACGGCATTGGCAACAACCGCGCCGAGCGTGAAGAACGGGCCAAACACCTCCTGACCCAGGTCGGCCTCGACCCGGACATGATCCACCGCTACCCCCACGAGTTTTCGGGCGGCCAGCGCCAGCGGATCGGGATTGCCCGCTGTCTGGCGGTCGAGCCGGACTTTCTGGTGTGCGACGAGGCCACCAGCGCCCTCGACGTGTCGGTCCAGGCCCAGATTCTGAATCTGCTCCGCGACCTCCAGGCCCAGCTCGGTCTGACCTATCTGTTCATCACCCACAACCTCGGGCTGGTCGAATACTTTGCCGACGAGGTGGCGGTCATGTATCTGGGCCGGATTGTCGAGCGGGGCACAACCGAGCAGGTCTTTCGCAGCCCGCGTCACCCCTACACCCAGGTGCTGCTGTCGGCCGTACCAAAACTCGACCCGGCCAGCGGCCTGGAAAAAATTCGTCTGTCGGGTGACGTGCCCTCGCCGATCAACCCACCCCGCGGCTGTCATTTTCACCCACGCTGCCCCTCGGCTCGGCCCGAGTGTCAGACCGTTGAACCGGCTCACACCCGGCTCGGCCAGAACCACAGCGTGTGGTGCCATCTGTACCAGGAATGAGCGCACCCAGGGTGGCCGACGCTGGCCATGCGCTCAGACGCGACCGCCGGCCAGACGTTTGAACATGAGCGGCCTGAGCAGGCGGCCCAGCCAGCCCATGACCCGTCCCGTCTCAGGGGTATTCTTGGCCGAGTTGAGGCTGTTGTAGCCAAGTTCGGCGCGCAGGTCGGCGCTGATCAGCACCATCGGCGCATCAAGCGGGATGCCCGCGCCGTCGGCGATCCGCACCATGCGCTGAAAGTTGCCGATGACCGCTACGGCATCCACCAGCGCCTCCGGGCTCATGGCCGCGGCGATCTTGTGCCGGACCGCCGCCAGCCCCTCGGCCGTGTCGTGGCGGTAATCCAGGCTCAACTCGACCAGCTCGGACAGAAGTTCGCCGTGGGCAACGCCGCTCTCCACCGCTGTCCCTTTGGTGATCGCGTGCAGGTTCGGGCTCTCGTCATGCAGCTTGCTGTTCGCACGGAGCAGCACGGTATGCGAGGTGGTTCAATAAAAGCAGTCGTTGAGGGCCGACACCCGCGCGGCAATGAATTCGGTCTGGGCGCGCGAGATCGCCCGGCCGCCGTCCGAGGCCGGATGCTGCACCTCGGCCAGCGGGATATACTGGGCGTCCGACAGCTCCTTCCACGAACGGACCGCATCCGGCACCAGACTCAAGGCCCGCAGCACGTTCGGCGCCATCTTGGCGCGGCCCCACAGATCGGCCTCCTGTTCGCCCGCCATTTCAATCATCGGCACCCAGGCGGTTTTACGCTCCAGTCCGGGCGGCGTGTAGCGCGAGGGCTGGCCCGGCTCGGGTTGCGGCAGAGGCTCTAGCTCGAACCCCAGCCCACGGTGGAAGGCGTCGATGCACAGTGTGGTGACAACGACGCTGATGGCCTCAACATACTGGCCCATGCTCAGGTCGTTGGCGGTCACCTCCTCCACCCAGGTATCGGTCAGCCTGGACGGGTCGGTGGTCAGACGGTGCACGACATCAACGGCCGTAGGCGACAAGTCGGTTGTGGTGGTGTGCCCGCCGTCCAGCGGGGTGAAGGGCGACAGGGCGGCTTTACGCCGGGCGCAGAATTCACACCCCAGCGCGTTTCTCGTTTCCTGGGCGAGGGCCACCCGCTCGGCGCCCGACCACCAGGTTCCGGGCGCGGCGAGCTGTTGCCAGGCCGCCCGGTAGGTCCGGGGTAAATCGTCACGGATCGGATAGGGTGAGTTCGGGTACGCGAATGCCTGCATCAGTTCCTCCTGTCGGGGTGCTGCTTTTCATATTGACTTTCTCTCGTTGCGTTATCTTGTTAAAGCATCTCCATCAAGTCGCCACGCCTGAAGGTCGCTGCCAATTGTTGGAGCGAAACGTCTCTAGCCCCATAGCACTCCTTCAACGCCTCCTCCAGGGATCGGATTGCATTCATATGGTATTGAGCGTGGTTATCCTTGAACGTCTGTAAGAGATCTCGAATGTTTCGGTGGGCAATTTGGCCAAAGGTCGTGCCTTTATCGCTTAAGAGCTCACGGCCGATCAGCATGGAGATATAGTGCGACGCATAGGGTAGAAACTCTGGTGGTGTTTTCGTTGTCGGGCGTTTCCTTTTGTTTTCGACCTCCCTGAAGATCAAGACGGCAAGCAGTGCCTGAGCAGCATTGAGATCCGTGAAAATGTTCTGATACAGCTTACCAAAATGTTCTTTGCGGCGAAACTTGGCTTGGTGTGGCCGTTTCCTCCAGATGGCGAGCACGGCTTCTGCCACAATTGAGCTAGTGATGACCGCCGAACCGCTCCCCCCTTCTTCCCGATGGCGTTTATACGTATAGCCTAATTTCAGCTCTGACATGCCCAGTTCCAATTGCCTTTGTATCTCGTCGTTGGAACGAAGGTCTCTGAGGTCTACCGGATTTTGGCTGTTGGTAGCGTATGTAATGTCCCGGATAAATTCTTGGTTGGTATCGGGTAACTGATACACACGAATCATTACGTATGCCGATTCGCCAACCGGAAAGAAAGAGAGCTGCGGATCATTCAGTGTCTGCTGAATCGTTTTGCAGGTTTGACCCCCGTTAATCACCTGCATATTTTTGAGTTGCACCTTGTAGTCCTTCTTCTGAAAAGCGTTGTAATTAAACTGGTCGCAGACTACGGTAACGCCATTGTTGTAGAAATAGAATTTGTCGGATTTCTCTGAGTCACGAAGTGTCTTGTTAATCGCGGTGTTGACACGATTGGTGTGCAGCCCGAGGTAACGGCGAATGTTGCGCTCCAGGAGTTTATCTCCGTGATCGTTGAACAGGCGTTGGATTTCCTGAGCGGAAATTCGTCCGACCAACACGCGCATATAATTCATATCTTCTACTATAGCTTCCCCGCTGAGCGTCAGAGCCGTATCCACACTTTGGCCGCGCTGCAAGATGCCGACAACAGAATCATGGTTGAAATGCGTGAACTCCAATTTGTCGTCATAATCTTTTTTGGCTTCAGCCACCCACATATCTGCCTGGTCCGTCCATTTCGCTCCGTTGTTACAAAGAATGACTCGAATATTGGGTATATCTCCATCGCGGATCAGTGAGCGAACCTCCTCAATCTTGGGTTTAATCTTTTCGTTCAGTGTGATCTTCCGATACGGATCAAAGAGCGCTTGAACAGTACTGATAGCCTTTTGTACGTCGTTTTCCGGGAAGTTTGCTTCCCCACGTAGGTCTTTGACTTTGTACTTGCCTTGGAACACTGTTACAAGAAACTCACCGTCCTCAACTTCGCCCACATGAAGCCCGTCGACGCCGGCGTCATTCCCGCCCTCGGTCAGCAGCTCGGTACTTTCTTCAAGTGTCATATCGAGGCAGACTGACATGCACAGGAGTACGAATGCCGCCGACTTCTTTTTGTTGTTGTCCCCTTCAGGCAGCCATTCTGGGTGATCTTCAACAATGCCGGATACTCTCTGATCTATAATACTGGCATTGATATTCATGGTTTTTCCCCCTTTATGTTACCGCCATTCATGCCTTTTCTGCATCAACAGCCGCAGGCGACAAGTCAGTTGTGGTGGTGTGCCCGCCGTCCAGCGGGGTAAAGGGCGCCGCCTTTCTTCTTTCATCCGTTGGTCCAGGCGCCGGACCATTCTGGCAAACTTGCGGCTTGGCTCCGCGAACCCAGTAACACGCAACTGACGCGGGCTCATGACCTAGAGCTTTTCCACAGACGCCATAAACTCCGCCCCGTCTTGGCATGTTTTTTCCGTGTTCTGAGCGAGCGATCCGTCGTGAATCATGATGATCCAGCGCAGCTCTTGGAACGAGGCGACAACATATTCGAACAGCTTATCCAGGCGTTCCAACTCTGCGAAAACCTCGGCGCCGTATGCTTGTGGCCCCCCTGTCCGCTGTAGAACGTCCCTGATATCGCGCAAGTCTTCCCTCTCCCTGTGGAAGTATGCCTCGCCTTTCTCCAGCTCGGGCACCGCAATATCGTCGGGGTCCATTTCCTGGCCCGGCGAGAAATCTCTGGCTGCTTTCAGGAGGCGGTCCTGAAAGGTGGTACAGACAGCGGTCACGGCGTCGTGCCTTTTACGAAAGCCGCCGGCTAGTTCTCGTGCGGTGCGCCGCAACTCGTCTCTATTGCGGCCCGGGTTCAGGTTTGCGAGCCAATTTCGGCTCTGCGCTTCCGATTGTTCCAGGGGTTGCGCGCACCACGTTACTGTTGCAACGCCGTTGCGGACCACTTCAGCGCTGAATGCAGCGATCTGTTGCTGGCTGGCCATACTCAAAGCCCTCTCGGTTCATCCCTCACTACGTCGCTTTCTCATAACACTTCCGTTCAACTTATCGCAAATACGAGCAGGGCGAACAGCACCTCCGCCGAGCAGAAAACAACAAGCGTGACCGAGAAGATGGCGGAGGCCCGGCTGCATTTGGGCTTGTCCCGGTGCTTCATCGCATCCATCTTGAAGTCGGTGTCGTCTTGCTGCCTGATCTCATCGTAGACCTCTCGGAACAACCTCTCCCGCCACAGAAAGTAGCCGTCCAGAATCCAAGAATGGGGAGGATGACCGCCAGGATGATACAGGGGTTTTGCAAGTCGTAGCGGGCAAGGAGGACCATCGCGGCCACAATGAGGGTCATGCTCCAACCTTTGAGCTGGAAAGAGTTACTGCCCAAGCGGTTGATGATGGCCTGGGTCATCTCCAGGTGTTTGACGACTTTCTCCAGGCCGTTCATCAGCATTCCCTCGCCCTCTGGGTGGCGTCACCGATCAGCGTTTCCGTGACGCTTGAATCATCTTTCTTACTAATGTCGGCGTTACACAGAGACGATATCCAGATCAGTCAGGCGTTCAAAGTGTCGGCGGTTATTGGTGAGTAGGGTGAGACCGTGGTGTAGCGCCGTAGCGCCTATCAGAAGGTCCAAGTCACCGATGAGCATCCCAGCGGCTCTCAGCCGGCCTCTTTCCTGAGCAAATATCCGGCAGATGCCGTCGTCCAGCGTCAAGACATCAACGCCACCCAGGAAATCCTGAAGCGCCCTTTCGTTATCTTGGGGGGCCGTAGAAGAGTACACGCCCTCATAAAGCTCAGCCAGCGACAGGATGCTCAGGCCGATCCCGCCCGGGGCCAGTTCCTCAAGACGCTTGACTACCCGAGCGCGCCCGTGCAGGTGGTCAATAACCCAGTCCGTGTCCACAAGATAGCGCATGACTCACAACTTTGGCCGAGGTCGAGAGGCGGCGAGCCGGTCGGAGGAGATCGCCTGCTTCAAGGTCTCTGGATCATGGGTTCCCTTCCACGCGCCCGCCGTCGATCTCAGCGCGTTAAGGGTACGATCCGACGATGATGGCGGGTCTGCGCTGGATATGGCGATATCCTTTATTTTTGCTTCCATGTGTCGTGCAAGTTCCTCATTTCCCTGCTGTTGCGCCAGCGTCAGCGCTCGTCTGAAATCCGCCAAGGCTTCCTCGTTTCGTCCGAGTTTTTGCTTGGTAATTCCCCGATTAGAGTGCGCCTCAGCAAAGTCCTGCTTGAGCTCGATGGCTTGGTCGTAGTCGGCAAGAGCCGAGTTGTGCTCGCCGAGTTCAGACCTGACATTGCCCCGGTTGTTGTAGGCGTCGGCCAGGTCCGGCCTCAATTCGATGGTCTTATCGTAATCCGCCATCGCCGCCTCGTGCTGGCCTAGCCTCTCCCTGGCAACTCCTCGGTTGTGGTAGGCGTCGGCATCTTGCGGATTGAGACGGATGGCCGCGTCATAGTCCGCTATCGCCACCTTGTACCGGCCTAGGCTATCCTTGGCGTTTCCTCGATTGTAATAGGCATCGGCATAGTGCGGATCGATCTGTATCGCCGCATCAAAGTCGGCAATGGCCTCCTCGTACCGGTCAAGGTGCGCCTTGACGACTCCTCGGTAGTTGTAGGCGTCGGCAAAATTCGGATTCAATTCCAAGGCATTGGTGTAGTGTGTTATAGCCTTCTCGTAGGAGTATTGTTTCTTTTCGTTCATAGCAACTTCACTCCCCTCATTGTTGCTCTATTCGTCTCGTCGCGTCCGAAGAGGCGCGAGCTGTGTAGAACTCCGTGTAGGCGCTTTGGTGGATTCCCTGATTTTTGATGAAGCCGTGCAGGTCGTTGTAGATGGTTTCGGTGGATATGCCGTGGTATTTCCGCAGATGGTTCAGTACGGGCTGTTTGAGGTCCTTTGGGACGTTGATTTCCGCATCGGGCTCAACAAAGCCTCTCGGTGGTTGCACAAAGACGCTCTTCTGAGCGATGACGCGGTTGGCTGGGTTTTGCGGCCGCCTGATCTGATCTCGTATCGCTTCTCTTCTCTGCAAGATAAGCCTGCCATCTTTGTCATGGGAGCCGTCGCAGGCGAAAAAGAGGGCTATGCGGTAGTCGATTGTGAAATCTATGAGGTTGGTTTTTCCGCCGTGGTGTTGCAGTTCCGCCAGGATTTCAAACTCGTCGGTTTCCCGAGTGTACTCTTTGGCCTTGTCCAGAATCTCTTTTTGGACAACCTCTATGTTGAAATGCTCCACGTCAATATCACGATATTGACGGTAAAGGCTTGAAGACACTTTTTCATAGTTTTCGGGCTCGCCTCGGTAAATGTAATCGTTGTCGGAGGATTGTTCTTCAATCTCTTGAATCAGGGCTCGGATATCCGGGATTCTGTCTTGTCGCTCAGATGCGCTCATCTTTCGCCCTCCACCACCGCGACCTCCGCTGCCGTCAGTCCGTACAGCCCATACACCAGTCGGTCTATCTCGGCTTCCTGCTTGCCGGTTGGATACGGACTGCTCAGCCGGCCCACTCCCCGGTCTGCACGTAGCGCACCGCGGCCAGGGCTGCGGTCGCGCCGTCGCCGGCCGCCGAGATGAGCTGGCGCGAGGACTCGCCGCGCACGTCGCCGGCGGCCAGGATGCCCGGCACGGCCGTGCGCATCCGCAGGTCTGTCACGATCTGGCCGTTGCCGTTCAAATCCACAATGCCGTCGAGCAGGCCACTGTTGGGCGTCAGCCCGGCGTAGATGAACACGCCGGCCACCTCCAGCTGGGAGGTCTGGCCGGTCTGGAGGTCTTCGAGCTGCACCCGCTCAACACCCTCCCCGCCCTCAATCGCCCTGAGCGCGGTGTTCCACCGAAAGCTGAGCTTATCGGCCTGACGGGCACGGTCTTGCAGGGCGCGGCAGGCCCGCAGCGTGTCCCGCCGGTGGACCAGCGTGACCTGGGAGACGTACTGGGTGAGGTGCAGGCCCTCGTCCACCGCAGCATCGCCGCCACCGACCACGACAACCGGTTTGTCGATAAAAAATGCACCGTCGCACGACGCGCAGTGCGACACGCCTTTGCCGGCAAAGTCTTCCTCGCCGGGAATATCCAGGCTGGTGAAGCGCGAACCGGTGGCCACGATCAGCGCCCTGGTCCGCAGCTCGCCGGCGTCCGTGACCACCACCCTGGCGTCGCCCTCCAGACGCACCGACGCCACCTCGGTCAGCTGCATCTGCATACCAAAGCTCATGGCCTGCTGCTGCAACAGCGGACCCAGGGAATAGCCGGCCACTCCGTCCGGGAAGCCGGGATAGTTCTCGATGTGCTCGCAGTTGAGGACCTGGCCGCCGGCCGAGAAGCGCTCCAGCAGGACGGTCCGGCAGCCGTCCCGGGCCGCGTACATGCCGGCGCTGAATCCGGCCGCCCCGCCGCCGATGATGATGATGTCGTAGGTCTCAGCCATAGCCATACTCCATAGCGAAAAAGTGCCCGCATCATACACCGATTTGCCTTGCTCAGCCATGCGCACGGCCAGGAGTAGTCAACACGAGTAGCCAACAGGAGTAGCCAAGTCTGGGCGTTCCGGCTAGGCTACATTTGAGTCGCCGGCCTGCCGGCAAGTATGGCGCGAGGAGTGAGGACGGAGACGATCATGAACACACACACCAACCGCCGGACACCGGGCCTGCTGAGCATTCTCACCGTGGTGAGTCTGTGGCTGGTCATGGCGCCACGGCTGGCGCCGGCCGAGGAACAGCCCGCCGCTCCGGTGGCCGACGCCCAGGTCTTTCCGTCGCCCGACTGGCGGGACGCCCCAGATCCGCTGGCCAGCCCGGACGCCGTTCCGGGCGGCAACATGACCTTCTTTCTGGCTCAGGAACCCAGCAGCCTCAACGGCTATCTGGACGGCTTCAGCCATGTCCAGCTGATCTTTGGCGCAATGTACGAGTCGCTGCTGAGCACCAATCCGGTGACGGTTGAAGACGAACCCAACCTGGCCGCCAAATGGTCGATTGCCGCCGACAAAAAAACCTTCACCTTTTGGCTCGACCCGCGCGCCCGCTGGAGCGACGGCCAGCCCATTACCGCCCACGATGTCAAAGCCACCTTCGACGCCATTCTGGCCAGCCCCCGCACCGGCCCGGTCCGGCTGTTTTTGAGCCGTTTTGCGTCGCCCACGGTTGTGGCCGCCGACCAGATCCGTTTCACCGCCAAGCAGGTCCACTGGAACAACCTCAGCACCCTGGGCGGCTTTGCCATCCTGCCCGCCCACCTGCTGGCCGAGACCCCGCTCGACGACCTCAATTTTGAGTTTCGGGTCACCTCGGGCCCCTACCGCATAGCCCGGCGCCGGCCCGGTCAGTCGGTCAGCCTGAGCCGGCAGCCGGACTGGTGGCAACGGGCCTTTCAGCGCAACCAGCACAAGTTCAATTTTGATACGATCCGCTTTCGCTTCTTTGCCCAGCGTCCCAACGCACTCGAAGCCTTCAAAAAGGGCGAGATTGATGTGTACGCGGTGTATACCTCGCGCATCTGGGTTGAAGAAACCCGGGGCGAGAGGTTCGACAAGAACTGGATCGTCAAACAGCGCGTGTTCAACGCCGCGCCGGTCGGCTTTCAGGGCTTTGCCCTCAACCTGCGCCGGGCGCCCTACGACGACCTGCGCGTCCGCCGGGCGCTGGGCCATCTGATCGACCGCAAACGGATGAACGAGCTGCTGATGTATAACGACTACGCCCTGCACCGCTCGTACTATGAAGACCTGTACACCCGGGCCAATCCCACGCCCAACCCGCTGACCGAGTACAGTCTGGAGACGGCCCGCGCCCTGCTTGACGAGGCGGGCTGGACGGTCAACCCGGCCACCGGCAAGCGCGAGAAAGACGGCCGCACGCTGGGCGTCAGCTTTCTGACCCGCGACGCGTCGGCCAACCGCTTTCTGGCCATCTACCGCGAGAGCCTCAAACAGGTCGGCGTCGAGCTGCACATCGACCAGAAGGACCTGGCCGCCTGGGCCAAGGATATGGACGCCTTCAACTTTGATATGACCTGGGCAGCCTGGGGGGCCAGCCTGCGCCGCGACCCCGAACAGCTGTGGTCCGGGGCCGAGGCCGAGCGCAACACCAGCTCGAATATCACCGGCTTTCAGGACGCGCAGGTCGATGAGTTGATCGCCCGGCAGCGGACCATCTTCGACATTACGCAGCGCAACGACATCCTGCGCACAATCGACCGGCGCATCTTTGCCGACTATCCCTACCTGCTGCTGTGGTACTCGGACAACATCCGCCTGTTGTACTGGAACAAGTTCGGCACCCCGGACTGGCTGCTGTCCAAGTACGGCAACGAGTATTCGGCCCTGACCTACTGGTGGCTGGACGAGGACTCCGTGGCCGACCTCGACGCCGCCATGGCCAACGGCGAGGCGCTGCCCCCCAAGCCGCCCGAGGTGCGCTTCGAGGACGTGTTCGCGCCCGCAGCCGGGGGCTGAGCCGAGGCAGACATCAGCGTGCGCCCGCATCGTCATGGAACGGCTCGACTACTTCATCAAGCGTGTCCTGCTGATCGTGCCGACCTTTCTGGGCATCACCTTCATTGTCTTTGCCCTGTGCCAGTTTGTTCCGGGCGGGCCGATTGAGCAGCTTCTGGCCCAGCTCAGAGTCGGCGCCGGTGTCGAGGCCGGGGGCGGGGGGCAGGCCAGTGCGGCCCTGACCCAGGAACTGCTGGAGGAACTCCGGGCCGAGTTCGGTTTTGATAAACCGCTGCTGGCCCGCTACTGGGACTGGCTGTGGCATAAACGCGCCGGGCTGTTGATGGAGTCCTACAAGTGGCGCGGCCAGCCCAGCTGGGAGGTCATTGTGTCGCGCTTCCGGGTCTCGCTCATCTTCGGCCTGATCGGCTTCATCCTGACCTATGTGGTGTGCATCCCGCTGGGCATTGCCAAAGCCCTGCGCGACGGGCAGACCTTCGACGTGCTGAGCAGCCTGGCGGTGTTTACCGGCTACGCCATCCCCGCCTTTGCCTTTGGCATGCTGCTCAAGATGCTGCTGTCGGGCACGGCCGACGACGTGTTCGGCCTGTTTCCGTCGCTCGACTGGTTTCCCGTCTCCGGCTTTGAGTCGGAAGACTTTGCCACGATGTCGGCCTGGGAGCAGCTCAAGGATCGGGTCCACCACATGTTCCTGCCCGTCCTGTGCTATATGCTGAGCAGCTTTGCGGTGTTGACCCTGCTGATGAAAAACTCACTGCTGGAGCAGATCAGCCAGGACTATGTGCGGACCGTGCTGGCCCACGGCGGCAGCCTGCGCCGGGCGATCTGGGGCCACGCCCTGCGCAACGCCCTGATCCCGATTGCGACCGGCCTGGGCGGGATTCTGAGCGTCTTTTTTGCCGGCTCGGTCCTGATCGAAAGCGTGTTCGAGATTCCCGGCATGGGCAAGCTGAGTCTCGACGCCATTGTCAGCCGCGACTACGCCGTGTTCATGGCCATCCTGAGCCTGACCTCGGGCCTGGCCCTGATCGGCAATATCGTGACCGACATGGCCTATGTGCTGATCGATCCGCGGATCAATTTTGAGGGCCGCTGAGGGCTGTCCATGCTCAATCCGATCAACCGGCAGCGGCTGCGCGCCTTTAAGCGGCTGCGGCGCGCCTACGTTTCGCTGTGGCTGCTGGTCGGCCTGTACGCCCTGGGTCTGGCGGCCGAGCTGGTGTGCAACGCCAACCCCTACTACGTCCGCTACGAGGGCCGGTCCTACTTCCCCTTTCTGGCCGCCTACACCGCCCTCGGACTCAATCTGGGCGTCTACCCCGAAGATCGCTTTGCGCACAACGGGGTGCTCACCCCGCCCGACTACAAAAAGCTGAACCAGCTGCCCGGCTTTGCCGACAAGCCCGACAACTACATGCTCTTCCCGCCGGCCCGTTTCGGCCCGAACGAGATCATTCCGGCCGAGTCGCTCCCGGTTTCGCACGATGTCACGGTCAGCCTGACCCCCCAGGCTCAGGTCGGGACGGTCGACCTGCGCGCCGACCTGCGCATCAACCGCGCCACCAACTTCACGTTTTTCATGCCCGCCGATAACGACCGCGCCCTGCGCGGCCAGAGCCTGGACAGCGTCTGGCCGCTCGGCCCAGACCTGCGCGACGCGCTTGCCCGGCGCTTTGCCAACCGCTCGGCTCCGGCCTTTGCCACCCAACTGCACAGCCACGCCGGCCAGCCGGCCCTGGTCTCGCTGCGCGCCTACCAGCCCCGGCAACGCCCACCGACCAGAGTCCGGCTGCGCTTGAGCGAACCCGCCGATCCCGACGCCCGCCCGGCCCGACTGGTTTTTGGCCCGGACCGTCGCCTCAAGACTGCCGACTCCGAGCTGTGGGCGCGGCTGTCCGAGGCTGAACGGACGCGCATCGCCGCGACTGCGGCCCAACGCCTGGAGCGGGTGGTGGAGGACCAGCGCCTGCGGCTGGCCGGCCACAGCTTTCGGGCGCGCTTCGACCGGCTCGACGTGCGCTTTCCGTTTCCGCCCCTGGCCGGTCATCCAATGGGCATCGACAACGCCGGCCGCGACGTGTTTGCCCGGATTCTGTACGCGCTGCGCATCTCGCTCAACTTCGGCTTTATCCTGGTCGCCGCCACCTTTGCGATTGGGATTCTGATCGGAGCGGTCCAGGGCTATTTTGGCGGCCGGTTCGATATCACCAGCCAGCGCCTGATCGAGATCTGGAGCGCCCTGCCCTTTCTGTATGTGATTATTCTGATGGGCTCGGTGTTTGGCCGCAGCTTTGGCCTGCTGCTGTTCATCTACGCCATCTTCAACTGGATCAGTATTTCCTACTACATGCGGGCCGAGTTTCTGAAGCTGCGCCAAACCGCCTTTGTCGAGGCTGCCAGGTGTCTGGGCATTCCGAGCTTTCGGATCATCGTTCGTCACATCCTGCCCAACTCGCTGGTGCCGATTATTACCTTTTTTCCGTTTTCCCTGGTCGGCGCAATCGGCGCGCTCAGCGCGCTCGACTACCTGGGCTTCGGCCTGCCGCCGCCGACCCCGAGCTGGGGCGAGCTGCTCAGCCAGGCCCAGGTCCACACCGACGCCTGGTACCTGATCGTCTACCCGTTCGCCGCCCTGTTTTCGGTCATTCTGCTGGGCGTCTTTGTCGGTGAGGGCGTGCGCAGCGCGTTCGACCCCCGCAGCGCCAGCCGTCTGGAGTAGAACCCGTGATGTTGGAAGTCAAAGAGCTGACCGTGCAGTTCGCCACCGAAGCCGGGCTGCTGACCGCAGTCGAGAACGTGTCGTTTGAGGTCAAGGCGGGCGAGGTGGTCGGGATCGTGGGCGAATCGGGCTGTGGCAAGTCGGTCACCGCGCTGAGCATCCTGCGCCTGATTCCCCGCCCGCCGGGACGTTTCGCACGCGGCCGGATTGTGTTCAAGGGCCAGGATTTGCTGTCGCTGCCGCTCAGCGCGCTGCGCCGGATTCGGGGCAAGCAGATCGGCATGATTTTCCAGGAGCCGATGACCGCCCTGTCGCCGCTCAAACGGGTCGGCCGCCAGATGGTCGAAATCCTGCGCGGCCACGAGCCCGGGCTGAGCAAAGCCCAGGCCGGGGCGACCGCCACCCGCTGGCTGGCCAGCGTGGGTATTCCCGAGCCGGCCGAGCGCATGCACAGCTATCCCTTTCAGCTGTCCGGCGGCATGCGCCAACGGGTGATGATCGCCATGGCCCTGATGCTGCACCCGGCTCTGCTGATCGCCGATGAGCCGACCACGGCGCTCGACGTGACGATTCAGGCTCAGGTCTTTGAGCTGATCCGGGAGATGAAGGCCGACGATACCTCGATGCTGCTGATTACCCACGACATGGGCGTAATCTGGGAGCTGTGCGACCGGGTGCTGGTGATGTATGCCTCACACATTGTTGAGGCGGGTGACAAGGACGCGCTGTTCGACGATCCCCGCCACCCCTACACCCGCGGCCTGCTGCGGGCCATGCCCCGGCTGGACGCCGAGATCGAGCAGCTCGAAGCCATTGAGGGCCAGGTGCCCTCCCCGCTGGACTATCCGCCCGGCTGTCACTTCTGCGCCCGCTGCCCGATTGCGATTGCACGCTGCCACACTGAAGCGCCGCCGCTGGAGCGGCTGGCCGACGGCCGGCAGGTCGCCTGTTTCCGCGCCACCGAGCCACTCTCGGACGGGGAGGACCGGCATGGCTGAGACGGGTCCGGGCCGAGCGCTGCTCAGCGTGCAAGACCTGCGGACGTGGTTTCCCATCCGCCGGCTGTTGTTCTCGCCCAGCCGCGGCTACGTCAAGGCCGTCGACGGCGTGTCGTTCGACCTCTATCCGGGCGAGACGCTGGGACTGGTGGGCGAGTCGGGCTGCGGCAAAACCACCCTGGGCCGGACGCTGCTGCGCCTGGAGCGGGCCAGCCGCGGCCGGGTGATGTACAACGGGCAGGATCTGCTGCGCCTCGGCGAATCGGCCCTGCGCCCCCTGCGTCGGCGGCTGCAGATGATCTTCCAGGACCCCTACTCCTCGCTCAACCCCCGCCTGGCGGCACGCGACATTGTCACCGAGGGTCTCAGACAGCACGGCCAGCTTGACGGCAGCCTGGACGCGGTCGCCACCCGTCTGTTGCACGAGGTCGGTCTGGATGCCAGCGCGCTGTACCGCTACCCGCACGAATTTTCGGGTGGCCAGCGCCAGCGGATCAGTATTGCGCGGGCCATTTCGCTCCAGCCCGAATTCATCGTGTGTGACGAGGCGGTCAGCGCCCTCGACGTGTCGATCCAGGCCCAGATCATCAACCTACTGGTTGATCTGCGCCGTCGCTACGGCCTGTCCTACCTGTTCATTTCTCACGACCTGAGCGTGATCCGCCATATCTCACAGCGGGTGGCGGTCATGTATCTGGGCCGGCTGGTCGAGATGGGAGAAACCCGGGCGGTGATCGACGCGCCCCGGCACCCCTACACCCAGGCTCTGGTGTCGGCGATTCCGGTCCCGGGCAAGGCCCGCAGCCGGCGGACCGTCCTGCGCGGCGACGTGCCCTCGCCCGCCAATCCGCCCAGCGGGTGTCGGTTCCACACCCGCTGCCCCCAGGCCATGGACCACTGCAAGACCGTTGAGCCGCCCCTGGTGCGGCTCAGGCACAACGGCGTCGAGCACCGGGTGTGGTGTCATCTGTACAGTCACTGACCCGCTGGCAAAGGCGACGGCTTGACCGTTGACGACTATCAGATAAGACAGACCGTGAAGTTCCGGTCAGCCGATCTTGAGGAAGAACACACCGTACGAAGGAGGCAAGACAATGAGTGATGAAATGCGCCGAGTCATGGACGAAGCCGCAATCCGCCGGGTGATTGACCGGTATTGTCATGCGGTTGATCGCGGCAGCGCGGATGACGTGGCCGCGCTCTTTCACCCCAACGGGCGCTTAGCGGTCAGCCTTGAAGACAACGACGGGTATAACGGGCGTGAGGCCGTGCGCGAATGGTTCGTGAACTACCACACATACTTTCGTGCCAGGCTGACCCACCTCCGGCACAAGATTTCCAACATTCAGATTGACCTGAATGGCGACGAGGCGCGGGTTGTGTCCTACATGGACGCCGACCTCATCGCCAAAGACGAAACCACCCCACGCCAGGCAATCGGTCGCTACGACGACCGCTTTGTCCGTGAGGGTGGAGAGTGGTACTTCGCCGAACGCGTGATTGTCGTGTACCACGCCGATGAGCGCTTGGCCGAATTGCTGAGTACCGATTCGTAGCCCTCGTCTCATCATCGAGGACCGGCGTTCATCGACGGAGGAGCGTCGACGCCGGTTCGGATTCTTATCGGAGGCCGACGACGATGGAGCCGCCCTGCTCGATCCGGCGGCCGTCCCAGGCCCCCGCGATGGTCATAGAGCCCCAGGATACCGCCGCACCCGGCCCCTCTCCGCCTTGCTGAAAAAGCCCTGCCTTGCCATGTCCTGCCTCGCGTTGCCTCGCCCCGCCCCGCCCAGCCCCGTTCACTGAAACACCCAGGTCGGGTTAGGATCGCAACGGTTCAATCCGCTGTATCTCAAACCGGCCATAGGTGCCGGACCGTTCCGGGCGCCAATCGCCCAGGCCGATCCGGCGGCCGCCAATCTCCAGCCACGTCTTGAGATGGCGCTGGTCCACCTGCGCCTCGTCGCACTCGACCACAAAGGTACACGCCCACTCGTCAAACTTGGCCCGGGTGCGCAACATGCGATTGCGGTTGACGACGACCGCCGTCCGAAACTGGGTGGTCTTGCCGAGCTGGTTGCGCGTCGTGCCGTACTGCTCTTCATCGTAGTCAAAGTGTTCGACCTGGGTGACCATCAGCCCTTCCCGCACCCGCGGGCCCTGTTTGAGCTTCTTGGCGCTGGTCTCCAACATGGTCCGCAGGGCGGCTTGGGGAATCGTCGGCCGGTCGTTTTCGTCCAGCCACAGCGACAGCTGGCACTCCAGCTCCGAGAGTCGGTGTTCGTCCGACACGGTCCGGTCGGAGCGCAGCCGGCGCACGATCTCGTCCCGTTCCTGATTGATGGGCGAATGGGTGTCCAGGTTGGCTGCGCCGTTATGCTGGAGCAGCGGCTCGGTGCCTTTGATCGTGATGCGGTAGCGCATACCGACCTCTCTCTACTCGTGATCCACAATCTGGAAGTTCTGGGACTGCTGGTCCCACTCCAGCACCGTGGTTTCTCCAGGGCGTGGGAAATCCTCCACCGGCACCCTGCCGCTCCGCACCCGTTCCAGAAATTCCTGGTTGGAGATGCGGACGACCCGGAATGTGTTGGTCTGCCCCCCACTACTCGGGCCGACCTGCTCGTCGTCCACAAAGGCCTGCATCCGATACGTTCCCTCGGCCAGCAGGTTGAAGTTGAACTGGACGGCAAACCCGACATTGGTCGAGCGCTGGTCTTCGCACCGGTCGGCCACAGGCACATCGTTGCGGGCCGAGCCATACGGGGCGGTGAAGGAGGTGACGCGCCGGCCATCGGCATTCAGAATGCGAATCTGCACACCATCCCCATCGTCCTGGCACACCCAGCCCCGGACGATGCCAACGCCGCTTCTGACTCCCCCGTTGGGGGGTTCGTCCAAGGCGCCGATCTCGTCGGGGTCAGGCGTCGTGTCACTGCCGCCGCCACCACCGCCGCCGCCGCCACCGCCGCCATTGCCACCGGTGCTAGGCTGATCGACCTCAACGCCCTCGATGAAGCCCGTCTGCAATTTGTACGTCCCGGCCGTCGTTCGGTCCGCTGCGGACACCACTACAATGTAATTCCCCGCCATTTCGAGGTAGCGCGTGATCTTGAAATTGTTGTCCTTGCCACCGTCCTCGATCGTGGCAATCTCCCGGCCGTCCGGCCCATAGAGGGTGCCAACCGTGTCCACGTCCCCGGTCGTCAGCACTTGCAGGGTGCCTGCGGTGGGAACAGCTATCTGATAGTAGGCCACATGCGGCTGAGCGCCTGCCCCCGGTGCGCTCACTGTCACATCCTCAGTCGTTGTACCGGGAGTCACACTGGCCGTACCTGTGTTTTGGGGCTCCAAAGCGGGTGAATATCTCCAACGTATATGGCCCTGCGCTCTGCCCTTCCACCTTGACAATATAATTCCCCGCCGCGACTGGTGCGCTGAGCTTGAAATTGCCGCCGGCGCCACTATTGTCGTCCGTCGTAATCAGACCCTTCGGCCCATACAGCGTGCCTCTGGTACTCGTCCCCGCCCCAGATGTAATAGAGGCGTGCTTGACCGTCTGTATGGTCATCAAGCCGCGTTCGCCGCTCCCAACATTAAAAAAGAAGTAGTCGGCCTCCCCGCTCTTAATATCGTTACCATCGCTGTCAGTGACGGCTAAGTCAGTCAAGCTAAGCGTTTCAGCGACCTCGAAGTCCACGTCCAGGGTGTAATCTCCTGTCGTCGTCGCGCTCTGCCCCTGTACGGACACGGTCTTGTCCCCGGCCGTGACGGGCGCGATAATCTGGAAATTCCCCCCGCTGCCGCCAGCCTCGTCGGTCGCGTCCGTATCGCCACTACCGCTAAACGTTCCTTGCGTATCCGTATTCCCCGTCGTTTTCACCGTCAGCAGTCCGGCACTGTTGGTAGTGAGCCCGTATGAGTCCAACTCCCCCCGAGACGACAACGAGCCGGCGGCTGAGGTTCCGGCGGTAGTCGGGTACACTCCGCTGAACGAGACCGCCAGGGAGTAGCCTCCTGTCGGATGTGCAGTACCCGACGGTATTCTTACGCCGCCCGCATCTACGTCCTGTCCTCTCACCACGACGTAATACGTTCCCGGCGTGACCTTCTGCATCATGATGTCCGCATGGGGCTCATCAGTATCATCAGGACCAGTCGCCATATCGGGATGCGTCGCAACAATACTTCTGCCCCGACAGAGGCGCGCGACTGTCCGTCCGACCGCACCGGATGCTATCACGCCCAATTCCCCCACAACCAAGTCGGGGATTATAATTTGGAAGTAATCTACCTCCCGCTCTGCCGAGATATCACCGGTAAGAGTAACAGTAAGGGTATCTACATCTATTGTAGTCGCCGCAACCTCAAGATTCGGCTCCGTGGCGGCCCTGTCATCGGTGACGCTGCTCGGCACAGAACAACTGGGGGGTGTGGGGGCTACTTGCGCCTGAGCGGGGGGGGGGGCAGCAGCATCCACACGGCGAGGATGGAAAAACTCACTACGAACATTCTTGCTTTTGCTGTCACTGATGCCTTCATGCTTTCCTCCTCGCCCCAAGCTCGCGCGGCACTACCGCGCCACAGTCCCTGCCGGAGGTTCCATGTCCGGGAGCGGAGCCCCTTAACAGAAATACCAGGATTTTCTCCTAAGGCCAGTAGAAATACCAGTCTCCTTCACTCATGACTACCCCCACGGGGGAGCAGTCACGCGCCGCAGCGCCCGGAGACGAGCCTGGCGCCGCGCTCCGCCTGGAGGCTCCGGCCCCGGGCGCGGCAGCCCCGCACCGGCCTGGTGCCGCTCGGCGAGCAGCCTGCCGGCCCGGTCATTCGGCCGTCCGCAGCAAGATACGGAATCTTGAAATTCTCAATCGTACGGAGGAGCGCTGGCGCAGGTTGGGGTTCTTAATAGATGGAGCCGTCCTGCTCGATCCGGTGGCCGTTCCGGGCACCTGCGATAGTCATGGGGATCGGGCCGGTTCTATGGTTGCCGTTGGGCTTCCAGTAGGCTTCCAATGGGTTCACGCTTGGAGCTATAATGCAGGTGACGCCTCACGCTTTTGGAGAGTCACATTACAGTCGGCAGATTGCCAGAAGGAGGGATGCCATGACTACAAACCAAAACTGGTGGCCGAATCAGCTGAGCCTGAAGGCACTTCGTCAAAACTCTTCCCGGTCGGACCCGATGGGCCAGGATTTCAACTACGCCGAGGCTTTCAAGAACGTTGATGTCGAGGAGCTGAAGCAGGACATCGAACGGGTGATGACGACCTCGCAGGACTGGTGGCCGGCTGACTACGGCCACTACGGGCCGCTCTTCATCCGCATGACGTGGCACGCCGCCGGCACCTACCGTATCGCCGACGGCCGGGGCGGTGGCGGCTCGGGCTACCAGCGCTTTGCGCCGCTGAACAGCTGGCCGGACAACGGCAACCTGGACAAGGCGCGCCGCCTGCTATGGCCGGTCAAGCAGAAGTACGGCCGCAACCTCTCGTGGGCCGACCTCATCATTTTCGCCGGCAACTGCGCCCTGGAGTCGATGGGCTTCAAGACCTTCGGGTTTGGCTTCGGGCGCCCGGACGTCTGGGAGGCGGACGAGACCGACTGGGGGGCTGAGACGACGTGGCTCGACGACCAGCGCCACGACGCCGATGGCGAGCTCCAGGGACCCCTCGGCGCCGACCACATGGGCCTGATTTACGTCAACCCGGAGGGGCCGAACGGCAACCCGGACCCCAATCTCGCGGCGAAGTACATTCGCACCACGTTCGCCCGCATGGCGATGAACGACGAGGAGACGGTCGCCCTCATCGCCGGCGGCCACACGTTCGGCAAGGCGCACGGCGCTGCCCCTGAGGCCCACGTCGGCGCCGAACCGGAGGGCGCCGGCATAGAGGCGCAGGGCTTGGGCTGGGGAAGCAGCTTCGGCAGCGGCAAGGCCGGCGACGCGATCACCAGCGGCCTGGAAGGCGCCTGGACCACCAACCCCACCCGCTGGGACAACAACTTCATGGAGAACCTGCACAACTACGAGTGGGAGCTGACGCAGAGCCCGGCCGGCAAGTCGCAGTACCAGCCGGTGGATGCGGGCCAAGTGGCCGTGGTGCCGGACGCTCACGACCCGGCCAAGCAGCACGCCCCGTTCATGCTCACAACAGACCTCTCGCTGCGGATGGACCCGGCCTACGCGCCGATTTCGAAGCGCTTTCTCGAAAACCCGGCGGACCTTGAGGACGCCTTCGCCAAGGCATGGTTCAAACTGCTCCACCGCGACATGGGCCCCTGTAGCCGATACCTCGGCCCACTGGTCCCTGAAGAACCGCAGCTGTGGCAGGACCCTGTGCCGGACGTCGACCATGAGTTGATCGGCGAGCAGGACATCGCCGACCTCAAGGCCAAAGTCCTCGCCTCGGGCCTGTCCGTGTCCCAGCTGGTCTCGACGGCCTGGGCTTCGGCGGCGTCGTTCCGGGGCACCGACAAGCGCGGCGGCGCCAACGGGGCTCGCGTTCGCCTCGCGCCGCAGAAGGACTGGGAGGCAAACGACCCGGCCGCGTTGGCGGGCGTGTTGGCGACGCTGGAGGGGATCCAGGCCGAGTTCAACGCCGCACAGACCGGCGGCAAGCGAGTCTCCCTCGCTGACCTGATCGTCCTGGCCGGGTGCGCGGGCGTCGAGCAGGCTGCCAGCGACGCCGGGCAGAGCATGCAGGTGCCCTTCGCCCCGGGCCGTACCGACGCGACGCAGGAGTGGACCGACGTAGAGTCGTTTGCGGTGCTGGAACCCACCGCAGACGGCTTCCGCAACTACGTCAAGGACGGCAACGGAGCATCAGCGGCGGAGCAGCTGGTGGAGCGGGCCTGCATGCTGACGCTGACGGCTCCCGAGATGACGGCGCTGGTGGGCGGCCTGCGCGCCCTGAACGCCAACACCGGGCAGTCCGCACACGGCGTGTTCACCGACCGGCCGGGGACGCTGACCAACGACTTCTTCGTCAACCTGCTGGACATGAGCACCCAGTGGCAGGCGTCGTCCGACGGTACGTTCGAGGGCCGGGATGCGTCCACCGGTAAGGTCAAGTGGACGGCCACCGAGGTTGACCTCGTGTTCGGCTCGAACTCCGAACTCCGGGCCATCGCCGAGGTCTACGGGTGTGGCGACGGCCAGCAGGCGTTCGTGCGCGACTTCGTGGCCGCGTGGGACAAGGTGATGAACCTTGATCGCTACGACCTCGGGTGATCCCGGCCAGGCTCCCGCAGCAGCCGTCTCCCGTGCGGCCGAGATGGTCAGCCCCAAGACCAACTCGGCCGTGCTGGAGGCGGCGTTCCCGGCGCCATACAAAAGGGTCGTGACTCTTGCCTGACTGTCAGGAGCAGACCTCTCCTCTGCCATTGCTCCGCTACAACAAATCTGAGATATACAAGCGCGTGTCTGTCTGGGAAAAACTGGGCCGCGCCCTCAACCATGCCTTTGCCCTGCCGGCCCATTCCGCGCCGCTGACGGCCGAGGATCGCGCGCTGCTGGAACACATCGCCCAACGCCTCGCCCAGCGGCGCCTGGAGGCGCCGGCCATCCTGTTTCTGGAATCGGTCGGGCCGCTCAATTTCATCGGCAGCCAGGTTCTGCACGGCCTGCGTCCGTTCCTGGAGCTGGTGTGCAACCCAACCGAGCTGGAACGCCTGGCCGTCCTGCTCGAACGCCGCGACAGCCTTGAGCAGCTCAGCGCCCTGCTCTCCCACCGGGCATGAATCCGCGCGACCTCAACGTCATCCTGGCCACCGACTGTGGCAGCACTACGACCAAAGCCATTCTGATCCAGAAGCGCGGCCGGGAATACCGCCAGACCCACCGTGGCGAAGCCCCGACAACGGTCGAAGCGCCCTTTGAGGATGTCACCCGCGGGGTCTTGAACGCCATTCAGGAGGTCGAAGACCTGTCCGGCCGGACGATTCTTGACGGCGAGCGCATTCTCACCCCGGCCCGGGCCGAGACCGGGGTCGATATGTATGTCTCGACCAGCAGCGCCGGTGGCGGTCTCCAGCTGATGGTCGCCGGCGTGGTCACAAGCATGAGTGCCGAGAGCGCCCAGCGCTGCGCCCTGGGTGCCGGGGCGATTGTGATGGACAGTCTGGCCTCCAACGATGGACGGCCCGGCTATGAAAAGATCGAGCGCATCCGCCGTCTGCGCCCGGATATGATCCTGCTGGCCGGCGGCACGGACGGCGGCACGGTCTCCCACGTGGTCGAGATGGCCGAGTACATTGCTGCGGCCCAGCCGCGACCACGCCTGGGTCTGGGCTACCAGCTGCCGATTGTGTATGCCGGCAACAGCGCGGTGCGGGAGCAGATCCGAGACATTCTGGGCGACCAGGCGGCCCTGTCCATCACCGACAACATCCGGCCCGTTCTGGAGCGCGAAAACCTCATGCCGGCCCGGCACACGATCCACGACCTGTTTCTCGAACACGTCATGGCCCAGGCGCCGGGCTATGAGCGGCTGATGGACTGGACCGGCGCACCGATTATACCGACGCCGGCGGCCGTCGGAATGATTATCGAGACCCTGGCCCGCCAGACGCAGCTGAACGTCATCGGGGTCGATATCGGCGGGGCCACCACCGATGTCTTCTCGGTCTTTCGGACGATCTTCAACCGGACCGTCAGCGCCAATCTGGGCATGAGCTATAGTGTGGCCAACGTTCTGGCCGAGGCCGGCCTGGACCAGGTCCGACGCTGGTTGCCGTTCGAATGTGACGAGCAAAGCCTGCGCAACCAGATCAAAAACAAGATGATCCGGCCGACAACCATCCCACAAACCGTGAGGGACCTCCAGATCGAGCAGGCGCTCGCCCGCGAGGCGCTGCGTCTGGCCCTGGAGCACCACAAACAGCTGGCGGTAGAACTCAAGGGCGTTCAGCAGGAACGCTCGGTGTCCGACGCCTTTGCCCAGACCGCTTCGGGCCAGAGCCTGGTAGACATGCTGGCCCTGGACCTGATTATCGGCAGCGGCGGCAGCCTGTCCCACGCCCCGCGTCGGGTCCAGGCCATGCTGATGCTGATCGACGCCTATGAACCGCTCGGCATTACCCGGCTGGCGGTCGATAGTATCTTCATGATGCCCCACCTCGGGGTGCTGTCCACCGTCCATGAACAGGCGGCGACCGAGGTGTTGCTCAAGGACTGTTTAATCCCGCTCGGCACCTGCGTCGCTCCGAGCGGCCGTGGAAAAGCCGGCCAGCCGTGCTTCTCCTACCGCCTCGTCCAGCCCGACGGGCGGACTATTGACGGCAGCCTCAGCTGCGGCAGCCTGGAGCGACTCAGCCTGGCCGACGGCCGCCAGGCACGGCTCGAACTCAAGCCCAGGCGGGGTTTTGACTTTGGGGCCGGTCCGGGCAAGGCCCTCAGTGCGCCGGTCGTGGGCGGGACCGTCGGCCTCGTGCTCGACGCCCGGGGTCGGCCGCTCAGCCTTGCTCCAGACGAGGCCGGCCGGACCGCCCAGCTCCGGGCCTGGCAAACCGCGCTCGACCTGTACCCCGATTCGGACTGAGCCATGGCCCACGCCTATACCCCCGGCCTGCGCGTTGCGGCCGACACCACTCTTCGCAAGCAACGCCTGCTGCCCATCCCCGGCCAGGTTGTCGTCGCTCAGGGCGAGCGGGTCACAGCCCGAACCCAGCTGGCCCACACCGAACTGCCCGGCGCGGTCTACCCGGTCAACGTGGTCAACAGGCTCAGCATCGCGCCGGCCGAGGTCCACGCCTATCTGCGCAAACGAGAGGGCGAGACCATCGAAAAGGGCGAAGTCCTGGCCGAAAATACTCCCTGGCTGCGATGGTTGCAGACCCAGGTGCGGTCTCCGGTCAGCGGCACGGTTGACAGCATCTCAACGGTCAGCGGCCAGGTCTTTTTGCGCGAGCCGGCCGAGGTCATTCGCCTGTCGGCCTATATCGACGGCACGGTCGTCGAGGTCATTCCCGGCCAGGGGGCGGTACTGGAGACACGCTGCGCCCTGGTCCAGGCGATTTTCGGGCTGGGCGGAGAAACAACGGGACGGCTCAGCCGGGCCGTCTCACGGCCGGATGAAATCCTGACCCCACAGCATCTGCGGCCGGAACACGCCGGCCGGATCGTGATCGGTGGGGCGCTGGCCCAAGCCGACACCTTTGCCAGGGCCAGAGCCCTGGGTGTTCATGCCCTGGTCGTGGGCGGCGTCCATGACCAGGATCTGAAAGCGCTGCTGGGCTATGACTTGGGCGCGGCCATTACCGGGACCGAACGACTCGGCTTCAGCCTCCTGGTCACCGAGGGTTTTGGTTGCATCCCGATGGCCACCCGCAGCTTCGAGCTGCTGAGTGCCAAAGAGGGGCAGCCCGCGTCGTGCAGCGGGGCGACCCAGATTCGAGCCGGAGTGATGCGGCCCGAGGTGATTATTCCGCTCGGGCGGGAAGAAGCGGCCGGCAACGCGCCAAAAGGCCAAACGGCCGAGCCCTCGGGCATACACATCGGTGACATGGTGCGGATTATTCGGGAGCCCCACTTTGGTGTGCTGGCTCGGGTTCAGGCGCTGCCGGCCGAGTTGCAGCCCACCCCGACCGAGAGTCGGGTGCGGGTTCTGGTTGCCCGCCTGACCGACGGGCGGGAGGTGACGATTCCGCGGGCGAATGTGGAGATCGTCGAGGGCCAGGGAGTGGTGTATGAGCGGCCATAAGCCTTTGCGGCTGTGCCGGCTGGTGGTTTGCTGGGCTGTCTTGGCGGCCGTGCCGGTCTTTGGCCAGGATATGGCGCAGGACCTGTCACTTGAGGCATTTGATACGCCGGGCGATGCCGGGGGCAGCGTTGTGCTGCGCTGGCAGGCGCTGCCGGCCGAAACGGCCGAGGCCAGCTATCAGGTGTTGCACGGCCAACAGCCCGACGGTCCGTTCAGCCCGCTCGTCGAGTTTGCCGCCACCAGCCACTACGAAACCGAGCTGGCCGGCCCGTGGTGGGTGTGGGGCTCGCCCCGGCCCGACCGGCATCGGCTGGAAGTCGAACTGGATACGGACGGCGCGGCGTTTTTCAGGCTCGTTCTGCTGGCCGGCCAGCACCGTTTTGAGAGCCGGACGGTTTCGGCCACCCCCCGGGCCAACCTGTTTCGCTGGTCGAAACTGAACAATCTGGTCCTGGTCCTGGCCTTTGGCGCGGCCGTGCTGGTGTCTATTCGCCGCGCCCGCAACAACCCGGATATCTTTCTGCGCCGCATCCCCGGCCTTGAGGCGGTCGAAGAGGCGGTCGGGCGAGCGACCGAGATGGGCCGGCCGGTCCTGTATCTGACCGGTAGTGGCGAACTGAACGGCAGCGGCGATCCGTCCAACCTGTCAACCATCGCCGCCACGGTCATTCTGGGCGAGGTGTCGAAGCGGGTGGCCAGCTATGGCGCCGAGCTGCGGGTTCCCCACCGCTCGGCGATTGTCATGGCCATCTGCCAGGAAATGGTCAAAGAAGCCTATTTGACGGCCGGCCGGCCGGACGCCTACACCGAAGAGACCAACTTCTTCATCACCCAGGACCAGTTTGCGTATACCGCAGCGGTCGACGGCATCATGCTGCGCGACAAACCTGCGGCCAACATCTTCATGGGCTATTACTACGCCGAATCCCTGCTGCTGGCCGAAACCGGAGCGTCAACCGGGGCGATCCAGATCGCCGGCACCGATGCCGACCATCAGCTGCCGTTTTTCATCACCACCTGCGACTATACCCTGATCGGCGAGGAACTGTACGCGGCCAGCGCCTATCTGTCCCGTGAGCCGGCCCTGGTCGGCACCCTGCGCGGCCAGGACCTGGGCAAGGCCGTGCTGCTGGGGGTCTTGCTGGTCGGCAGCCTGGCCCTCAGCCTGGAGGAGTTCAGCCCGCTGGCCGGGGTGGATATGCTGGTGCAAATTTTCTCGGATTTTCGGTAAAAGCGTATGACCTTCTGGAAACGCACCCTGCCGCTGCTGATCGCCTTTGTGCTGGGGCTGACCTTCACCGCCCAGTACTACATCCCCCACCCGGTCTCGGAGGCGCTGCTGACCGAAGCCTCGATCTGGAACCAGATCATCGCCGGCTTTGCCATCATCCTCGGCGTCGGCAGCCTGCTGCGCGTCCACTACCTCAGGATCGCCCGCCAGGAGGCCGGCTGGGGCTATAGCGGCGTCCTGTTCGTGTCGATGCTGATCGTCCTCGGGGCCGGCCTGTGGTCCGGGGGCGTCTCCGAGGGCAGCCTGTTCGGCTGGTTGTACAGCTATGTCATCGTCGCCCTGCAGAGCACGATGTTCTCGCTGCTGGCCTTTTTTGTCGCCTCGGCGGCCTACCGCGCCTTTCGGGCCCGCAGCCCCGAGGCGAGCGTCCTGCTGCTGGCCGCCATCATCGTCATGGCCGGCCGGGTCCCGCTCGGTGAATATCTGCTGGCCGGCCTGGGCCAGCTCTCGGACTGGATCATGCAGGTGCCCAACACCGCAGCCCAACGGGCCATCCTGATCGGCGTCAGCCTGGGCGGCATTGCGACCTCGATCAAGATTATTTTCGGCATTGAGCGGGCCTATCTGGGCGGAGAGGACGAGTAATGCGAGACTTTGCCGACCGCATCCTCAGCCTCGACCGCCGCTTCATTTTCATTCTCATCGGTCTGGTCATCCTCATTCCGCTGCTCTACCCGATCGGCCTGCCGGTCCGGGTCTCGGCCGAGGTGCAACGGGTCTACGACTATATCGAGCGTCTGCCCGAGGGCGCCAGAGTAGTGATCTCGCTCGACTATGACCCGGCCTCCAAACCGGAGTTGCAGCCGATGACGGTCGCCATCCTGCGCCATGCCTTTCGCCGCAAGCTGCGCCTCATCGGTCTCACCCTGTGGCCGACCGGAACGAGCATGGCCGAGTCGGAATTGACCCGGATTGGTCAGGAGTTTGGCAAGGTGTACGGCCAGGACTATGTGTTTCTGGGCTATGCGCCGGGCGAGGCCAACGCCATCCTCAGCATGGGTCAGGACCTGTATGCAGCCTTTCCGACCGATTATTATGGCACGCCGACACCCACGATTCCGGTCCTGGGCGAGATTCGCAGCCTGCAAGATGTCGCGTATGTCTTCAGCCTGAGCGCCGGTTTTCCCGGCCTCGATACCTGGTACGTGTACGGCAAGGAGAAATACGGCTTTGAGTTGGGCGGCGGGAGTGTGGCGGTCAGCGTGCCCAAGTTTTATCCGCTGCTCAATACCGGCCAGATCCAGGGCTTGCTGGGCGGCCTGCGGGGCGCGGCCGAGTATGAAACCCTGCTCGACAGGCCGGGCAAGGCACGCGCCGGCATGGACGCCCAGTCGGCGACCCACTTTCTGATTATCGGGCTGATCGTGGTGTGTAACGGCCTGTATTTTCTGAGCGACCGCGCCGGACGCAGGTCGGGGAGACGCGGGTCATGAGTCCCCAGTCGGTCAGTAGCGAAATCCTGCTCGGCGCCTGGGTAGCCAGTCTGCTGAGTCTCTTCATCTACAGTTTTCTGTACAAGGACAACCCGCTGTTCAAACTGGCCGAACACATTTTTGTCGGCGTCTCGGTCGGCTATGTGCTGACCATCACCTATCACGAGGTGATGCTCAAAAAGCTGTATGTGCCGCTGGTCGAGCAGGCCGACTGGTCCTTGCTGATCGCCGCCGGGCTGGGCCTGTTCATGCTGGCGCGTCTGGTGCCGGCCTGGGCCTGGCTGAGCCGGATTGCGTTCGCCTTTATCCTGGGCATCAGTTCGGGGGTGGCCATCCCCAGATTTCTGTCCTCATTTGTCCTGCAACAGGTCCAGGGCACCCTCACCCCGCTGGTGTCGGTCGGACCCGGCGGCTGGTCGTTTGGTCTGGCCGAGCTGAACGCCGGCCTGATCCTGGTCGGGGTGGTGAGCGTGCTGTTCTATTTTTTCTTCTCGGTCGAGCATGGGCCGGGCACACGGTATGTGGCGCGCACCGGCATGTACTTCCTGATGGTCTCCTTTGGCGCGGCCTTCGGCTATACGGTCATGGCCCGCATGTCGCTGTTGATCGGTCGCTTTGACGAGCTGTTGGGCTACGCCTCGCCCGCCTACGGCTATGCCAGCCCGATTGCGCTGGTCGGGGTGGTGGCCGGCCTGGTGTGGTGGGAACGCCGACGGGTCGGCCGCAGTTCGCGGGGGGACTATTCCGCAGGCTGAGCCGCCTCAGGACTGGCAGGCGCGGTCTGCGTAGCTTGGGCCGCAGCTCTGGCCTTTTTCCCCTCAGACACGGGACGCACGCGCTCGCCCTTCAGCCGGGCGGCCTTGCCCCGCAGCCCGCGCAGGTAGTACAGCTTGGCCCGCCGGACCTTGCCGCGCACCGTTACCTCGATCTTGTCAATCCGTGGCGAGTGGCGGGGGAAGACGCGCTCAACCCCGACGCCATAGGAAATTTTCCGAACGGTAAACGTTGCCCGGTTGCCGCTGTTGGCCTGGCTGATGACCACGCCCTCAAAGACCTGGATCCGTTCCTTGTCGCCCTCGACGATTCTGGCGTGGACGCGAATCGTATCGCCAGGCTTGAAGTCGGGCAGGTCTGTTCTCAGTTGGCTGGCTTCAAGCCGATCAATACTCGTGCTCATGGCCATGTTCCTCTCTGCGCGTCGTGGGCGGTCAGCACGTCGGGGCGGATCCGACGGGCAGGGATCAGCTTGCCCGCCTTGGTCAATCTTGCTCCATGTGCTCACTGAACGCCGATGGCTGAATGCCAAGCGCTGGGGTCGTCTCTGTCTAAGAGCCGGCCAGCTTAGCCTGCCCCTGTCGGTCGGTCAAGCGACCACACGATGACCACATAAGCAACACGAAGAGAGCAGCGTTCACTGCGGTGCTCCCAACAGACGATCCAGGATAATTGCCGCTGCGGCCCGGACCGACAGGTGGTTATAGCCTCCCCTGCCGCGAATGGGCTCAAGAAAGTCGTCGGCCTGGTCCAAAACCTGTTCGGTCAGGCCCCAGCCAGTGCCGAGCAGGATCAACACCGGAGGGCCGACCTGCTCAAGTCGGCGCCGCAGTGCGGCAAACGACAGGCGGGTGCCGCCGTCTCTGGCCGAGGTAGCGATCAGCCGCGGCCGCTCCCCGGTCTCCTGCCGCACAGCCTCAAGGGTGTCCTCCAGACGTTGGCTCAGGGACACGATTTCGAGCGCGTCTTTGCGGGTCGCGTTATAGGTGCTGCCGTAGCCGGCCCGCCAGTGATCGAGGATCTTTTCGGCCAGGGCGCGCAGGGTCGGAACCGGATTGACCACAAAGAAGCGCTTGACGCCATAGGTTTTTGCCGAGCGAGAGATATCGTGGATATCCATATTGGTGATCGAGGTGGTGACCACCTTGCGCTCTTTGTCGTACACCGGGTGGTGGAGCAGGGCCAGGTACAGCTCAGCCATGTGTCACAAAGAGTAAACGTGTCAACAACTTTGCTCTATTGGAGGACACGTTTACTCTTCCCCAAAGGTGGGCGACAATCCCGGCTTGGCCAACCAGCGTTTCTCTTCCAGGCTGAGGGGGGCCGTATCCAACAGCTCGGGGCGGCGCTCACGAGTCCGCAGCAGCGCCTGACGGCGTCGCCAACGGGCAATGTCGGCGTGATGGCCGGATAGCAGCACCTCGGGCACGCGCAGCCCTCTGAACTCCTCGGGCCGGGTATACTGGGGGTATTCCAGCAGTCCGGTGCTGAACGACTCGTCCTGGGTCGATTCTTGGCGACCGACCACCCCGGGGACGAGACGAGCTACCGCGTCGATGACGACCAGGGCGGCGATTTCTCCGCCGCTCAACACATAGTCGCCGATTGACACTTCCTCATCGACCACCGTTCGGACCCGCTCATCGATCCCTTCGTAGCGTCCGCACACTAGGACCACAGTCTGTTCGGCAGCCAGCTGGCCGACCTTTTGCTGGGTCAGGGGCGTGCCCTGGGGGGAGAGCAGGAGACGTTTCGGCCGCTCCAGCCGACGCCCCAGCGCTTCGAGCGCGGCAAAGATCGGCTCGGGCTTCATGACCATGCCAGGGCCGCCGCCATACGGCGCATCGTCGGTGGAACGGTGCTTGTCGGCCGTGTAGTCGCGCAGATTATGGACATGACACGTCACCAGCCCCCGGTCTTGAGCCTTCTTTAACAAGCTCGCCGACAGCGGCGAGGTAAAGAATTCTGGAAAGATGGTCAGTACGTGGAACTGCATAGCGATCTCAGTCAAGCAGTCCGTCCAGAGGCTCAATCACCGCTTGTCGGCCGGGGATGTCAATGCTGCGGACGACTTCCTGGGTGACGGGAATCATGTACTCTTTCCTGCCCTGGCGCACAACCCAGACATCGTGTCCGCCGGAGAAGAAGACCTCCCGCAGCGTGCCGAGTTCTTGTCCGGCGGTAGTCAGGACGGTGAGCCCGACCACCTGATAGTAGTAGAACTCGTTGTCCTGGAGCGGGGGGAGCTGGTGCTCGCCAACCGCAACCGTGCGGTCGCACAGGGCCTGGGCCTGCTCGCGTGAGACCACGCCCTCGAAGGCGACCAGCAGAAACGGAGGGCGGGGGCGCAGCCGGGTGATCCGCGCCGGGATCAGCTGCCCGGCGCGATCCTGAAGCTGGACCACCAGACCGGTTGTGAGGGTCGGACAGGGGAACGCGTAAGGCCGCAGACGGAGTTCTCCGCCTACGCCGTGAGTCTTGACCAGACGACCGAGCGGAACAAGGCAGTCAGCGCCCGGCGTGTCATTTTTCTTCGACGATTTCAAGGACAACTTTGCGGTTTGTCCGTGAGGCTGCGGCATTGAGCAGCGTCCGGATCGACTTGGCAGTCCGTCCCTGTTTGCCAATGATCCGACCCAGATCGTCCTTTGCCACGCGGAGTTCAAGAATCGAGGCGGTCTCGCCCGGTATTTCGTTCACCTCGACTTCGTCGGGATGGTTCACCAGAGCCTTGGCCAGGTATAAGACGAGATCCTTCATACGGTGTTCCCCGTGCGCTCTAGGCGACAGGTTCCTGCTCGGCCTTGTGAATCAGCCGCGCAACAGTGTCGGTCGGTTGAGCGCCGTTTTGGAGCCATTTTTTCAGTTTGTCTGTCTTGAGCTGCACCACGGCCGGATCTTTGGTCGGATCGTAGAACCCGAGTTGTTCGATAAAACGGCCGTCACGCGGAGAACGCGAGTCAGCCGCAACAATACGATAGAAGGGACGCTTTTTGGCCCCGTGACGGGCCAGCCGAATTTTGACCATAGGTTGTTTCCTCTTACCCCCAGAATGAAAGCGACTTGCGCGCTTTGTGGGCCTTTTTGGCCAGTTTGCTCATCTTGCCCGGCCGGCCCGAGTTTTTGGCCGACTTGCCGGCCTTTTTCGGCAGCTGGCCCAGTTGACCGAGCTGGCTCAGGTCGGCCCCGGCGGGCAGATCGCCGAGTTGGCCCATGCCGCCGAACTGGGACAGTTTGCGCATCATCTTCTTGGCTTCGGCATACTGCTTGAGGAAGCGGTTCACCTCGGCCACCCGGGTCCCGCTGCCGTTGGCGATCCGCCGCCGCCGGCTGCCGTTCAACACCTCGGGCCGCCGCCGTTCCTGCTTGGTCATGGACGAGATAATGGCTTCGACGCGCCGGAACTCTTGTTCGGCCTGGTCCATGTCGGTATTCTGCATGGCCTTTTTGCCGCCCGGGAGCAGGGACATGAGGTCGGAGATCGAGCCCATTTTTTTGAGCATGCGCATCTGCTCGGCAAAGTCGGCCAGGGTGAACTGATTTTTGCGCAGCTTTTTTTCGAGCACCTCGGCCTGGTCCTGATCGTAGACCTTTTCGGCCTTTTCGATCAGCGACAGCACATCACCCATGCCCAGGATACGCGACGCGGCCCGGTCTGGATAAAAGGCTTCCAGGGCGTCGAGCTTTTCGCCGATGCCGATGAAGAGGATCGGCTTGCCGGTCACCGAGCGTAGCGACAGGGCCGCCCCGCCGCGGGCGTCGCCCTCGACCTTGGTCAGAATGACGCCGTCGAGCGCCAGCTCGGCGTGAAAGCCCTGGGCGACATTGACCGCCTCCTGGCCGGTCATGGCATCGGCCACGAGCAGGATCTGATGGGGGGTGACGGCGGCCTTGAGCCGACCGAGCTGCTGCATCAGATCGGTGTCAACCTGCTGGCGCCCGGCGGTGTCGATGATGACCACATCCGCCCCTTCGCGCCGGGCGGCGTCAACACCGGCGACCGCGATCCTGACCGGATCGGTGGCTGCCCCGTCGTTGGGCGTCGGATACACCGGTACCCCGACCTCTTCGCCAATGATGCGGAGCTGATCAATGGCGGCCGGGCGAAAGGTGTCTGCCGGCACCAGGTAGGGCCGGCGGGCCTGTTCGGCCTTGAGATAGCGGGCCAGCTTGCCGGCAGTGGTGGTCTTGCCCGAGCCGTTCAGCCCAACGAGCAGAATCACCACCGGCGGGGCGGCCGACAGGTTCAGCTCGGCGTGCTGTCCGCCCAGCAACTCGATCAACTCGTCGTTGACGACTTTGACCAGCTGCTGGCCGGGCGACAGACCGGCCGTGACCTCCTGGCCCAGGACCTTGGTCTTGACCCGCTCGACAAAGTCGCGGACGACCCGAAAGTTCACGTCGGCCTCGAGCAGCGCCAGACGCACTTCACGCAGCGCCTGCTCGATATTCTTTTCGGTCAGTTTTCCCGGTCCGCGCACGCGGCGCAGGACGGCGTCCAGTTTTTCGCTCAGCGCTTCAAACATAGGAGTCCCAGAAGACGTGTATGGGCTCCCCCCACATATAAAATGGCGACCGGAAAGTCAATCAATTCGAGCGGCAGCTTGCTTGCGTGCAAACAGGAAATACGGTAGCTGTAGGTTGATGACGACCCAAGGAAAATTTCTCGTCGGTGTCGCCCTCATGATAGCGGCGGTCGGCTACCTGATGTATACCGGTATCCGTGAAACGAGCACCTATTACCTGACTCTGGAAGAATTCCTGCCCCAGAAGGACGCCTTGGCAAACGCCGGCGTCCGGGTCGCCGGGCGGGTCAAGAGCGGCTCGGTTGACTGGAATCCCAAGAATCTCAAGCTCAACTTCACCATGATCGGCCTCGACCAGAACGGCCAGCCAGTCGACACCCCGAACCGGGGTCTGGCCGTACACTATCAGGGCGTGCTGCCCGACATGTTTGCCGAGGGGCGGGATGTGATCGTGGAAGGCGAGTACACGCCCGGAGCAGACACACTCCACGCCACGACCGTCATGACCAGCTGTCCATCAAAGTATGAGGCTGAACTCGACGAAGCAAACGCCGATAGCCAATCGCAGACATCAGCGTTCGCCGTGCACCCGGCTTCGCTCTCCTGAGCGCTCCCGCCGTCCCTGAACCTGTATGACGCAGCCGTGACACATCTTGGTTCTCTCGCTCTGTATCTGGCCCTGGTGCTGGCGGCCTATGCCGTGGCCAGCAGTCTGTGGGGTGCGCGGCAAGGCCGTCGGGTGTGGATCGCCAGCGGCGCGCAGGCGGTGTATGCCGTGTGCGGCTGTGTGGTCATTGCCTCAGCCGCCCTCATCCACGCCCTGCTGAGCGAAGATTTCAATGTCGAGTACGTGGCCAGCTATTCCAGCTCGACCTTGCCCATTCAGTATAAAATTGCCGCCTTTTGGGGCGGCCAAAAGGGCTCGCTGCTGTTTTGGACCCTGATCCTGGTGTGTTTCAGCGCCATCGTCCAGGTCCAGAATCGGGACAAAAACCGGGACTTGATGCCGTATGTCACCGCCAGCCTGATGACCATCAGCCTCTTCTTTCTGGGCCTGCTGTGTTTTCTGACCCCCCCTTTTGAGCGGCTGACGTTTACCCCGGCCGAGGGCTCGGACTTAAACCCTCTGCTGCAAAACTACTGGATGACCATCCACCCCCCGGCGCTCTACCTGGGCTATATCAGCGCCGCCGTCCCGTTTGCCTTTGCCATGGCCGCCCTGGCGACCGGCAAACTCGGCCCGGTGTGGATTCAGACCACCCGGCGCTGGGCGCTGACATCCTGGTTTTTCCTGTCAATGGGCAATCTGCTGGGCGGGCGCTGGGCGTATGAGGTCCTGGGCTGGGGTGGCTATTGGGCCTGGGACCCGGTTGAAAACGCGGCCATCATGCCCTGGTTTACGGCCACCGCCTACCTCCACTCGGTCATGATCCAGGAGAAGAAGAACATGCTCAAGGTGTGGAACATGGTGCTGGTCATCCTCACCTTTGCGCTGACCATCTTTGGCACGTTTTTGACCCGCAGCGGGGTGATTTCTTCGGTCCACTCGTTTACCCAGTCCGGTTTGGGGCCGTATTTCATGGCCTTTCTGGTGCTGGTCCTGACCGGTTCGTTCGGCCTCCTGGTGTACCGTCTGCCCGAGCTCAAAAGCGACAACGAGCTGGATTCCATCGTGTCGCGCGAATCGGCCTTTCTGCTGAACAATCTGGTCTTTGTCGGCTTGGCCTTCGCTACCTTCTGGGGCACGGTCTTTCCGATTCTTTCGGAATGGGTGCGGGGCGTCAAAATCACCGTCGGACCGCCCTTCTTCAATCAGGTCAACGCCCCGCTGGGAGTCGCGCTGCTGTTTCTGACCGGCGTCGGCCCGGTCATTGCCTGGCGGCGGGCGAGCATCAAGAGTCTGCGCCGGAACTTCACCGCCCCGCTGGCGTGGGGGCTGGCGACCGGGCTGCTCTTCTTTCTCTTTGGCTACCGCCACTACTACGCCGTGACCGTCTTCTCCATCGCCGGCTTTGTGCTAGGCACCATTATCGTCGAGTTTTATCGCGGCACGCGGGCCCGCCAGGCCATGCTGGACGAGAGTTCGCCCCAGGCGCTGGGCAAACTGGTGGGCAAGAACCCGCGCCGCTACGGCGGCTATGTGGTCCACGTCGGCGTGGTACTGATCAGCATCGGCATTACCGGCTCGTCCTTTTTCAAGCTCGAGGACCAACGCACGGTAGAAGACGGTCAGCGCTTTGAGATTGGACGCTACAGCCTGGAATACGCCGGCATCACGCCCTACGACGACGCCCACTACTCGGCCCAGATCGCCACAGTCAGGGTATTTGTGGACGGGCGTCAACTCGACACCCTGCGGCCGGAAAAACGGGTGTATAAAAAGCAACAGCAGCCGACCACCGAGGTGTCGATTCGCCCCAGCCTGTTGGAAGATCTGTACGTTGTGCTGGGCAGCTATGACGCTCCGTCGGGCCTGGCCACCTTTCAGGTCTTTGTCAACCCGCTCCTGTCCTGGATCTGGATCGGCGGCTTTGTCCTGATCCTGGGCACGTGTATCATCCTGGCCCCCAATCCGGCCGAACGCCAGGCTCTGGCCCTGGCCCGTACGACCGAACGTATGGAGGGAGAGGCTGTTGCCGATTAGCCGCCTGGTCCTGGTGTTGTGCGTCTTCGGCCTCAGCCTGGGCGCCGGCCCACGTCCCACCCAGACCGAACTGGAGGAAGCCCTGACCTGCCAGTGTGGATGCGGGCTCACGGTCCATAGCTGTAACCACCTGCAGTGCGGTTTTGCCATCCCCCGAAAACAAGAGATCGCCCAATTCCTGGCTGAGGGCAAAGGCCGTGAAGATATTCTGGCCGCCTTTGTCGCCGACTACGGGGAAAAGATACTGTCCGCGCCCACCACCAGCGGTTTTAACCTGGCGGCCTGGATCACCCCGTTTGCAGCCGTCCTGATCGGAGGGCTGGTGATCGTGGTGATGAGCCTGCGCTGGGCCAGGCGCAGACCGCCGCCGGCACCGCCCACCGTCCCAGCCGCCACCGACGCCTATCGGGAGCGGCTCAACAAGGAGCTGGCCGACTTTGACGGCTGAGCAGGAATTCTACCCGCCCCGGCCGTGAGGCATGTATGTCCTTTGTGCTGTATTTTGCCGGCCTCGTGCTTATCGCCAGCGTTGCCGCGCTGGTTGCCCTGCCATTGCTGCGACCGGGCCGGGTCAGGACCGACCGGCCGCAGGCGAGCGCGCCCGAGTTGGAACGCTGGCAGGGACAAAAAAGCCAGGCCTACGCGGCCCTCAAGGAGGCCGAGTTTGACCTCCAGACCGGTAAGCTCACCGATGAGGACTATCGCGTGCTGCGTGACAAGTATGAAGCCCGAGCCCTGGACGCCATGGCCCAACTCGACCGGCTGGAGCGGGGCCAGACCGCTCGGGCTAACGAGTCTTGAGGTTGAAGGCCTGAGGACCTTTTTCGCCGGGGCGAACCTGGAATTCGACCTCGTCGCCCTCGCGCAGGTCTTCGAAATACATCTTGGGCGCCAGACGAGAGCTGTGGAAAAACACATCCTCATTGCCCTCATCAGGAGTGATAAAACCAAAGCCCTTGGCCTTGATGATCTTTTTGATTGTCCCGGTCATAGGTCCTCCCTGTTCGGCCCCTATGAAAGAATACCGCCCGGCCCGTGTCAAGCGAAACTCAGGCGGTCGGTCATGGCGTCCGGGGGGTGGGCGGCTCGGCTATGAACGGGTGTATCGTAACGGCTGAAAATGTGCACAAAACGTTTGCCTGGACGCCGGTCCTGCGCGGCATTTCGTGCACGGTTGAGGCCGGACAGGCGGTGGCCGTATTCGGTCCCAACGGCGCGGGCAAAACGACCCTGCTGCGTCTCCTGGCCAGCCTGCTCAAGCCCTCGTCGGGCAGCCTGCGGCTGTTCGCGCTGCCGGCCGACGACCCGCGCGTGCGCAGACGTATCGGCTTTGTGGGTCACGACAGCTTTCTCTACCCCGACCTGAGCCCGTTTGAGAACCTGCGCTTTTATGCCCACGCCTACCGCCTGGACAACGGAGCGGCCCGCGTTCAGGCCATGCTCGAATACGTCGGTCTGCAAGACTGGGCGACCACGCCGGTTCGCAGCCTGTCGCGCGGCATGGAACAGCGCCTGGCCCTGGCCCGAGCCCTGCTGCACGAGCCCGATTTGCTGTTGCTCGACGAGCCCTACACGGGCCTGGACGCCGAGGCCCTGGAACTGTTACACGCCAGCCTGCTGCGGGCCAGACAGGCCGGCAAGACAATCGTGTTCAGCAGTCACGATTTTGAACGCGGCTTGGCCTTGTGCAGCCGGGTCCTGATGCTGTGCCGGGGCCGCATCGTGTGGCAGTCGGCGGCCGACACGCCGTCGGTGGCCGAGTTGCGCGACATCTACACCGATCTCACCCGCCGCCCGACACGCGGCAGGCGGGACTGAACCGATGTGGGCGATTGTGTGGAAGGACATGCGGCTTGAGCTGCGGACCAAGGAGCGGCTGGCGTCGTTTTTTGTGCTGGCGGTGCTGATCGTGCTGGTGTGGATATTCGCCCTCGGCCCCGAACAGGCCCGCGACCCACACATCGGCGCGGCGGTGCTGTGGGTCGGGCTGCTGTTTGCCGGCATGCTGAGCCTGCAGCGCAGCTTTCTGATCGAGCAGGAGCGGGGCTGTCTGTCGGGCCTGTTGCTGTGCCCCATTGCGCCGAGTGACATCTTTGTGGCCAAGCTGTTCGGCAACATTGTTTTTCTGTCGCTGGTCCAAGCGATTGTCGTGCCGATCACCATTGTGTTGTGCGGTCTGCCGGTGTCGTGGTCTCTGCTCGGCCTGCCGTTTATCGTTCTGCTGGGCATTATCGGCTTTTCAGCCCTGGGGACCATATTCGCTGCCCTGGCCGTGCGCACCCGAGCCGGTGAGGTGCTCTTTCCCCTGGTCTTGTTGCCGCTCCTCGTCCCCCTTCTGCTATCAGCCGTCCAGACCACGGGCGCGCTCCTGAGCGGCGGAGAGTGGACGGGGGTGTGGTTGCGGGTCCTGATCGCTTTTGATGTCGTCTTTGTGGTGGCCGGCTGGCTGCTGTTTGGGCCGGCGGTGTACGAGTAAGAGACACGGCGGTCGGCGGGAGAAATACGCATGAAAAAATTTGCCCCGTTTGCCGATACGGTCCTGCCCTGGCTGAGCTGTGTGTCCATGCTGGTCGCCCTGGGCATGATCTTTTTGTACGTCCCGACGGAGAGAAATCTGGGAGTCGTGCAGCGCGTTTTCTACTATCACCTGCCCGCCGCCTGGAATGCCTTTGCCGGCTTTTTTATTGTGGCCGGGGCCAGCGTCGCCTTCTTATGGAAGGGCGAACGCCGGGCCGACCTGCTGGGCCGGGCTGGGGCCGAGGTCGGCATGCTGTTTTGTACCCTGTTCATCGTCACCGGCTCGGTCTGGGCCAGGGCCAGCTGGGGCGTGTGGTGGACCTGGGACCCCCGGCTGACGATGACGCTCGTCCTGTGGGCCGTGTACGCCGCGTATATTCTGCTGCGCCAGATTGGCGGCGACACCGAACACGTGGCCCGCTACGCCGCAGTCCTGGGCATTGTCGGGGTCTTCAACATCCCGCTGCTGTACATCGCCATCCGTCTGTGGCGGGGCATTCACCCCAAGGTTGAAACCATGGCGCCGCAGATGGCCTGGACGCTGCTGGTGTGCAGCGCCGCCTTCCTGGTGTTGTTCGCCTGGATCATGTGGCTGCGTCTGCGCGGCCTGCACCTGACTGCCGAACTGGACGAGCTACGACGCCGAGCGCTGGCCATATCATAGGCCGAGGAGAGAGAAGAGCATGTGGTATCTGTTTGGCGCGTTCAGCGCGTTCTGGTTGATCGTCTTTGTGTATATGTTCTCTCTCTCCCGCCAGCAGGGCCGGCTGTCCCACGAGTTGGAGACCCTGCGCAAGACGCTGGAGCAGAACTGAAACCTTGGCATAGTGTGGAAAGAGCCAGGGAAGGTGTTTCTTGTTATGGGTGAGGGACACCGAGCTGTTCGCAAATGGTCCGAGCGGTCGTGTTCTTAATCTCCTGATGACGTGGGACAGCGACGCACCGGCCAGTCTCGGGATTCCGATAGATCGTGTGTTTAGCGTCTTCTCGATCAAGGTAGCAACCGTGACGCTCCAGGTGTCGGAGTAACGCCCGTCGCTTCATGCCGCCGAGATCTCCACCCGGAGCGTCTCCCACATTGCATTACCGGGAGCGTCTTTCCTGGCATTCTCGCGATAGCTCTGAACAAGCAGTGCAATCGCCTCTTTGATCATCTCCCTCGCCTCTTCTATATCCTCTCCCTGGGTAACCGCGCCCGGCAGCTCGGGTACGGTCGCCATAATCCAGCCATCCTCAATAGTTTGGTAGACTACCGTGTACTCCCGTTGCATGGGACAGTCTCCTCCCATTCGAAGAGCGGCAAGCCGAAATGTCGCTCGTCAGTCTTCTCTGTTTTACGCTTTCCGTAAATCGGTTGGTCTTTGTCAAGAATCGCTCATGTTCACAATGATGCAAGTCCCGGACTCTCCAACAACTCGGCAAAAGTGGGTGAGAGAGGTTTGGCCATAGATTTATTTCAGCTCGCGTCCGATTCTCTCAGTTCCCGCCGTGCCTCCTCCACCAGCCCTTCAATAAAGGTCCGGTACTCGTCCAGCTTGGCCTGGGTCGTCGCCTCAAAGCGCAGCACCAGAACCGGCTGGGTGTTCGACGCCCGGACCAGTCCCCAGCCGTGCGCAAACCTGACCCGCACTCCGTCGATATCGGTGATGTCATGGCTGCCGCGCAAGCGCCGGCAGACCCGCTCGGCAAGGGCGAACTTGAGTTCGTCCGGGCAGGGCAGCCGAATTTCGGGCGTGGTCACCGACGACGGCAGGTCGGCCAGCAGCTGGCTCAACTCGGCTCGGCTCAGCAGCTCCAGCAGCCGACACGAGGCGTAGATCGCGTCGTCATAGCCGAAATAGCGGTCGGCAAAAAACAGATGACCGCTCATTTCTCCGCCCAGCAGCGCCCCGGTCTCGCGCATCTTGGCTTTGAGCAGCGCGTGGCCGGCTTTCCACATGACGGGTCGCCCACCCCGCGCTGCCACCTCGTCAAACAGCGTCTGGGAACACTTGACCTCAGACACGATCACGGCACCGGGATGGCTGGCCAGAATGTCGCGCGCGAACAGGATCATCAGCTCGTCGCCCCAGACGATACGTCCGCTCGGAGCGACCACGCCGAGGCGGTCGGCGTCGCCGTCGTAGGCCAAGCCGACTTCGGCCCCGGTGTGCTTGACCGTCCAGATCAGCTGTTCCAGGTTTTCGGGCACGGTCGGGTCAGGATGATGGTTGGGAAAATGGCCGTCCAGCTCACAAAACAGCTCCGTCACCCGGCAGCCCAGGGCCCGAAAGATTGACGGCGCAACCGGCCCGGCGGTCGCATTGCCGGCGTCAACCACAACCGCAAGCCCGCGTTCCAGACGCCCGAACTGTCGGCTCACAAACTCCTGGTAGGGGCCAATGATCGGGGTCGGAACCTGTCGGCCCTGGCCCGAGGCGAAGTCCTGACGCTCAATCAGAGTCCGCAGGCGCTGAATGTCCCGACCGTACAGCGTGACTTTGTCGAGACAGATCTTGAATCCGTTGTGGTCAGCCGGGTTATGGCTACCGGTGACCTGGATTCCCCCGTCCAGACCGTAGTGGTGGAGCGAGAAATACAGCAGCGGCGTCGGACACACCCCGAGATCCAAGACCGCAAGCCCGGTCGCGCACAGACCGTCCCGCAGCGCGGCGGCGTAGCCATCAGAACTCAGCCGGCAGTCCCGACCGACCGCAACCCGGCGCTTCCCGCGCGATACAACCAGGCTGCCATAGGCGCGGCCGAGGGCAAACGCAAAGTCGGCATCAAAGTCCCGTTCGGCCACCCCTCGAATATCGTACTCCCGGAAAATGGCCGGGTTGACACGACTCATGGCGTTGCACGCCCTCCCGTCCGTGCGATCATGTGGCCGGCCAGCCGAATTGCGGCTTGCAGGCTGCGGGAGTCGGCCGTGCCGCGCCCGGCAATATCAAAGGCCGTACCGTGGTCGGGCGAGGTGCGGATGATCGGCAGGCCGATGGTCACGTTCACCCCATCGGTCCACGACAGCAGTTTGAGCGGAATCAGGCCCTGATCGTGGTACTGACAGATCACCGCATCAAACTCGCCGTTGACCGCCCGGACAAAAACCGAATCGGCCGGCAAGGGGCCGACCACCGACAGTCCCTGCTCAGCCGCCCGTCGAACCGCCGGACTGATCAGGCGGTCTTCCTCATCGCCGAACGCCCCGCCCTCGCCGGCATGCGGGTTCAGCCCGGCCACGGCCAGGCGCGGTCGGCTCAGACCGTGAAAGCGAGACAGGTGCCGAGCGGTGAGGACCAGGCTGGTCACGATGCGGCGGCTGGACAGGGCCGTAGCCACCTGGGTGAAGGGAATATGGGTCGTCACCAAAACGACCCGCAGACGGCTCCCGACCAGCATCATACGCACGTCCGGGCTGTGGGTGAGGCTGGCCAGCAGTTCGGTATGGCCGGGGTAATCTCGCCCCGCCGCCCGCCACATGGCCTTGCTGATCGGCGCCGTCACCAGCGCCTGTATGGTCGTATCGCGGGCCAGGCCAACCCCGGTCTCCACATAACGGTAGGACGCCTCGCCGCCGGCCGGAGTCGGTCGGCCGGGCATCCGGTGTTGAGCCGGGAGGCGCGACAGGGGGAGCACCGGCACCACCTCGGGATCTGGGGGATAGGGCTGGGGCACAGACCAGCTGAGCGGTCGAAGCGGCAACTCGAGACGACGAGCGGTTTCAGCCAGGGCGCTCAGGTCGCCCAGGACAACCAGACGCAGCCCGGATTCGAGGGTCTGGACCGCCTTGAGCACAATCTCGGGGCCAATGCCGGCTGGGTCACCCATGGTGACGCCGATGAGCGGCGGGTCGGAGTGTCCGGGCACGCACTTACCCTTCGCCCAGGCCGGGGGCACCACGCGCTAAAACCACGGCAGCCGAAAGCTCCCGCCCTCTTCCTCGCCGGCTTGGGCGGCGGGCTCAGCCTGCTCGGCCGCAGTTGTTGCGACCTCCTCGCTTTCTTCCTCTTCGTCATCCGCAAACAGACCGCTCAAGAGACCCGGATCTTCAGGCTGGGCCTGGGGCTGGGACTGGGGCCGATCCTGGCCGTCAAGCGCGGCAACCTCGGCCTCTCCGTCTTCCTCGGCCGCGTCATCCGCAAACAAACGGCCGAAGAAACCCGGCTCTTCGGGCTCGTCCTGGGCCTGGGGCTGGGCCTGGGACTGGGCCTGGCCGTCAAGCGCGGCAACCTCGGCCTCTCCGTCTTCCTCGGCCGCGTCATCCGCAAACAAACGGCCGAAGAAACCCGGCTCTTCGGGCTCGTCCTGGGCCTGGGCAACAGGCGCGGCCGCGTCCTCCTCCTCAGCGTAGGCGTCCTCTTCGTCCAACAGGTCGTCCTCAAGCTCCTGAGCCTCCCGGACACGCTGCACACCCGTGTAGGGCACCCCTTCCGGGTCGGTGAGAAAATCCTCGATATGGTGACGGAAGCGCAGGTCGTCCTGGAACCAGCGGCGGTAGCGCTTGCTCAGCTCCGTGCTGTAGAGCTGAGTCCGGATCTCTTCCTGCACCTCGGCCAGGGGTTTCACCCCTTCGGTATCGCGTTCTTCGACCTTGATCATATGGACTCCGGCCGGAGTCAGAAAAGGCTGGCTGATCGCTCCCTCAGCAATCGAAAAGGCGATCCGTTCGATATCGGAGTCCATCTGACCGCGCTCAAAAAACCCCAGGTCGCCGCCCTGGTCCGCGCCCGGCCCGAGGGAATAGGTCGAGGCCAGAATCGCAAAATCCTCGCCGCGGACGGCCCGGCCGTGCAGGGTCTCCATCAGGGTCGACATTTTCAGTTCCTCGTCCGCCCCGGCGCCGGGCGACAGGGGCAGAAAAATATGCCGGATACGAACCTGGTCGGGGGTAGCGTAGTCCTCGCGGTGAGCCTCGTAATAGCGCTGGACAGCCTCATCGGGAACACTGACCCGAGAGCCGACCTCCTTATTCATCAACAGCGCCTGCTCAATTTCCTGAGCGATCTGCTTGCGGTACTGCTCCATGCTCATGCCCTGGTCGGCCAGGGCCGCTTCCAGCTGTTCGTCGTCCAGACCGCCCTGGTTCTTGATCCGTTCGATATAGCTGTCGATATCCACGGCTTTGGCCCGCAGTCCCTGTGTATCAACCTCATTCTCGATCATTTTGTTCATGAGCAGGGCGTCCAGAAAGTCGCGCTGGCTCATGTCGGCCGTCCCCTGAGGATACATCATGGCCGCCCGGTCGTTCATCTGACCACTGTAGGCCTCGAGTTCCCGCAGCGTGACCGGCTGCCCGTCGACGGTGGCCACGATACGGTTGATGGTTTCAGCCTGGCCTATCGTTGCGGTGGCCAGGACGGCGAACACAAAAACGAGTCTTTTCATTATCATCTGTCTCCCGAGGTCGAGCGTGTGGCAGACGCCCTTGGGCTAACACGACTCGCCCAGGTCGTGCAAGAGCGTCTTGACCGACCGGATGACATCCTCGCCCGGCTTGAGCCCCAGGCTGAGACGCAGGTCGGGCGTCAGCTGCGAGGGCCGCTTGTCGTGCTCGAGGAAGGCGACCAGCCGTTCGGGCTTGATCGGCGAATCGGGGTGAAAATGGATCGTGACCGACTCGGCGCGTTTTGAGACGGCGGTGACCAGACAGGCGCGCAAGACCCGACGCAGGTCCATCACCTCAATCAGCGACAAGACGAGTTCGGGCAGAGGGCCGAAACGGTCTTCCAGCTCCTCGCCGAGTTCCTCCAACTCGTCCCGGGCTTCGACATTGGCCAGCCGCTTGTAAAACACCAGACGCTGATTGACGTCCGGGATATAGGCTTCGGGAATGTAGGCCGGAATACCAAGTTGAATCTCGGGTTCAATCTGGACCGTGATGCGCCCGCCTCTGAGTTCGGTAACGGTTTCTTCCAGCATCTGGGCGTACAGCTCGAAGCCGACCGCCGTGACATTGCCCGACTGTTCTTTGCCCAGCAGATTGCCGGCGCCCCGGATTTCCAGGTCGTGGGCGGCCAGGCGAAAGCCGCCGCCCAGATCGTCCAGCTCCTCAAGCACCTCCAGACGCCGGCTGGCGTCCTTGGTCAGCCGGTGCTGGCCGGGGATCAGCAGGTAGGCAAAGGCGCGTTGGGCGGCGCGGCCGACCCGACCGCGCAGCTGGTACAGCTGGGCCAGACCGAACTGGTCGGCCCGGTTGATAATGATCGTGTTGGCAGTCGGAATATCAAGACCCGACTCAATGATCGAAGAGCACAGCAGCACATTGGTCCGGTGGTGCAGGAAGTCGAGCATGACCGTTTCGAGGTCGCGCTCAGCCATCTGACCATGGCCAACCGCCAGGCTGGCCTCGGGCACCAGCGCCCGCAGCTGGTCGGCCATGCGCTCAATCGTCTCTACCCGGTTGTGGACAAAAAAGACCTGTCCCCCCCGCTCCAGCTCACGCAGGATGGCAGACCGGATCAGATCCTCGTCAAAGCGCGTCACATAGGTCCGAATGGCCTGACGGTCGACCGGCGGCGTCTCGATCACACTCAGGTCGCGCAGGCCGATCAGGCCCATATTGAGGGTGCGGGGAATCGGCGTGGCGGACAGGGTCAGCACGTCGACCAGGTGGCGCAGCTTCTTGATCTTTTCCTTGTGCGCCACCCCAAAGCGGTGCTCTTCGTCAATCACGATCAGGCCCAGCCGTTTGAACACAATGTCTCGCTGCAACAGCCGATGGGTACCGATGACGATATCGACCTGACCGTCGGCCAGGCCGCGCACCACGGCTCTGGCGTCCTGGGCCGAACGAAAACGGTTCAATACCTCGACCCGCACCGGATAGTCGGCAAAGCGGCGGGCAAAGGTCTCAGCGTGCTGTTGGGCCAGGACCGTGGTCGGCACCAGCACCGCCACCTGTTTGCCGCCCAGCACGCTCAGAAACGCGGCCCGCAGAGCGACCTCGGTCTTTCCGTAGCCAACATCGCCGCACACCAGCCGGTCCATCGGCTTGGGGCTGTTGAGATCGGCCAGGACATCGTCAATGGCCAGCTGCTGACCGCGCGTTTCTTCAAACGGAAAGCCGGACACAAACTCCCGGTACTCCGGGCCATCAACCGCCAGGACGGGCCGTTGGGTGGCCTCCCGGACCGCGTGCATCTCCAGCAGCTCGCGCGCCATGGCCAGGATGGCTTCCCTGGTTTTGCGCTTGACCCGCTCCCACTTCTGGCTGCTCAAACGGTCGAGGGCCGGGCTGCGTTCACCGCTCCCGGCGTACTTCTGGACCAGATTGATCCGCTCAACCGGCAGGTACAGCCGATCTCCACCCGCGTACTCGAGCTGTAGATAATCGCCCTCGGTATCGGCCACCGACAGGTGACGCAGCCCCTGATAGCGGCCGATACCATGGTCGATATGGACCACGTAATCGCCGACTCGCAGCTGGCTCAGACCGGTCAGATAGTCGGCAACGGGTCGCGGACGAGCACGGCGGCGGTGGCGACGCTCGCCAAAGATCTCCTCCTCGGCGATAAACACCAGACCGTCGGCCGGCAGCACAAAACCCTGGGACACGGGACTGGTCAGAATAGTCAGGCCGGGCTTGGGCGCGAGGGTGTGCCACTCGGCGGCCGGCACGATTGGCGACTCAAGCTCATGGCCGAGCAGCAACTCCTGGAGCTGGGCGGCCTGGACCCGGCTCGACACGCTCAGAAACACCTGGGCGCGCTCCTCCTGCCACTGCCGCAGCCGTTCTGCCAGGCCGGCCAAGCCACCCGCACCGGCCTTGGGCAGGACGCTGCGCAGCAGCGAGGAACTGACCGTCCGGTCGGCCTCCCGGTGTTCAAGCCCGGGCAGCTCACACACCGGGCTGGCGGCGAGCTGCTCACGCAGACCGTCGGGTCGGACATACAGCTGCTCGGGCTGGGCGGCAAAATGGCCGTGCTGGTGAGCCGCCTCGGCCCGCTGGCTGAGCGCCTCCCAGCCCTGGTCCAGACCGGCCTCAAGAGCCAGCGGGTCGACCAGCCAGACCAGCGTGTTTCGTGGCAGATAGTCCCACACACTCTCCAGTTCGGGATACACCCACGGCAAAAAGGCTTCGACGCCGGGGAACAACAGCCCGCTTTTCACATTCTCGATGAGGCGCTGCTGTTCCCGGTGGGGGAGTTCGCCGGCCGCCAGCGCGGCTTCAATCGGCCGTTTGGCGGCCTGCAAACGCGCCACCGAAAAAAAACGCATCGGCAGCAGCATGGCCTCGTCGAGCGAAGATCGTGAGCGCTGCGAGGACGGATCGAAGGTCCGCACAGACTCCACCACATCGCCAAAGAACTCGATCCGGACAGGCGCCTCGGACAGGGGCGGAAACACGTCAAGCAGGCCACCCCGGACGCTCAGCTCGCCCTTTTCCTCAACCACCGGAACCCGCCGGTAGCCCCACTCCAGCAGGGTGTCAGCGACCTCGGTGAGCGGCGTCTCCTGGCCGCGGCCGAGCCGTCGGGTGGCGGTCATGAACTCTTCCTGGGGCATCACCCGCTGGCTGAGCGCCTCAGCGCAGGTGACGATCACCGGGGCGCTGAGCGAGAGCAGATAGTACAGGCCCTCCAGCTGCGCTGCGACCACATCACCGCTGGGCGACAGGCCCTCGAAGGCGGGCACGTCCCAGGCCGGGTAGAGGTGGGGCGCGAGCGGTGTCTGGCGGTCCGCTCCGTTCGGCTCGGGCTGGCCCAGAAACAGCCCCAAGTCTGCGGCAAAGGCTTCTGCGGCCTGGTCCGAGTCGAGCACGCATAGGGTCGGGCGCGGCTGGTGTTGCAGGCAGCGGGCGACAAAAAAGGCCCGCGCCGCGCCCTTGAGACCGGCGATGCGCAGTCGCTGTCCGGGCCCCAGCCTGGGCAGGTCGGCCAACACCTCGGCCTGGGTGTCGGACAGAGGATGCAGTTCAGCGGAAACGAGCGGGTCAGCAGCCATAGTCGTGGAGATACACGCGGGCGTCGGTCTCAACGCCGCGCCTGGGCTGGCTCAGCCACGCGCCCATACAACGGGATGCTGAGCACTTTTTCCAGCGGGTGATCGGTAAAGACCCGAAGGTCGCCCTGGATGCGACCGGGTTGACTGTCGGCCGGGACCGTCATCACCAGCCGATACTCAAGCCCCGGGTTGACGGTTGCCAGTCGGGCGGCGACCCGCTCAGCCGTGCTGGCGACCCGACTGATGCGGACCGGCGTCTTGGACCGGTTGGTGATGGTAACGCTGCGGGTCGTGTCGGTGCCCGGCGGCACAACACCAAAAGTGACCTGGGGCGGCCGGACAACGAGTTCACCCTCAACGCTGCCAAAGACCGGGATGACGACAGACGGACGTTTCGTGCTGGTCGTGGTCACGGTGATCTGGTCGTTCAGGCGACCCAGCGGAGCGTCTTCGGCCACGGTGACGATCAGGGTCTTGCCGCGTTGGCCGTCCCGTTCGAGCGGCTCGGTCCGCACCGTAACCGCAGCGTTGGTATTGGCAACCTGGGTGATCTCGACCGGCGCGTCGGCGTCGACCACAATCGCAACCCGTCGGCTGACCGCCTTGCCGTAGGCCAGCCGGCCGACATACAGCTGGGGCGGGTCGGCCGCCACCTCGACCCGGATCTCGCCCTGCAGGGTCAGCGTCGTGGCCGGCCGCTGGGGATCGTTGGTATGCACGACAACCGTCTTCTTTTTCTCGCCCAGAAACTGAGCCGTATCAAAGGTCGCGCTGATCGTGCCCCGTCCGCCGGGCGGAATGCGGCTGTCTGAGATGATGGCCGCAGTACAGCCACACGATGTCTTGAGCGACTCAACCCGCAGGTCTCTTTCCCCCCGGTTGTGGAAGCGGAACAGGTGGGTCACCTGCGCGCCCTGCTCGACCGTGCCGAAGTCGTGCACCGGCTGCTCGAACACGATCCGTGGCGCGGCCCTTGGGACAGGGCTGTCGTCCGCAGTGTCCGGCTCCACCACCTGCGGAGCGGGCTGGGCTGTAGGACTCGGGACCGGGTCCTGAGCCTGGACCAGACCGGCCCACAGCCCGACCCCGACGGCTGCCAGCGTCCTCGCCCAGCGCCCCACATATCCCTTGTCAGCCATGGTCGGCTTCCCCGTATGCTAGGCGACCTGCCGAATCACCGTGTCTGGGCTCGCGTCTTGGTCGGCCTCGTGCTGAGCGGCCAGGAACTCGTCCAGGTACTTGGTGTGAATGTTCCCGGCCAGAAAATCGGGGTCCTGCAGGATCTGCTGATGAAAGGGAATATTGGTCTTGATCCCGCCGACCTGATACTCGGCCAGCGCCGTCCGCATACGCCGGATCGCCTCCTCACGGCTGGCCCCGATGGCGATGAGCTTGGCCACCAGCGAGTCGTAATGCATCGGCACCAGGGAGTTGTCGGCCACGCCCGACTCGACCCGGATACCAATCCCACCCGGGGCGGCATAGCCACGAATCCTGCCCGGTGAGGGCAGCATGCTGCGCGGGTCTTCGGCCACGATCCGACACTCGATGGCGTGACCGCGGGCGGTGATGTCTCGCTGCTTCCAGGCCAGCGGCTCGCCTGCGGCCGAGCGAATCCCGGCCTGGACAATATCGATGCCGGTGGTCATCTCGGTCACCGGATGTTCGACCTGAACCCGGGTATTCATCTCGATGAAATAGAACCGGCCTCTGGCATCGACCAAAAACTCGATTGTCCCGACATTGGTATAGCCGACAGCCCGGGCCGCCTTGACCGCCGCCGCCCCCATCCGGTCCCGCTGTCGCTTGGTCAGGACCGGCGACGGCGCCTCTTCAATCAGCTTCTGGTAGCGACGCTGGATAGAACACTCACGTTCACCCAGATGGATGACGTTGCGGTGCTGGTCGCCCAGAATCTGGAACTCGATATGCCGCGCCTGTTCCAAATACTTCTCCACGTACAAACTGCCGTTGCCGAACGCCTTCTCCCCCTCGTCGCGGGCAATCTCGAACAGGGACGCCAACTCATGCGGGTCGTGCGCAATGCGCAAGCCACGCCCCCCACCCCCGGCTGCCGCCTTGAGCAGGACCGGAAAACCGATCTGGGCGGCCACCGCCTGGAGTTCACGGACATCCGAAACCGCAGCGGTCGTGCCGGGCAGGACCGCAACCTTGGCCTTCTCCATGATCCGCCGGGCGCGCGGTTTATCCCCCATGAGTTTGATGTTGCGCACCCGGGGACCGATGAACACCAGCCCGGAACGCTGACAGGCTTCGGCAAAATCCGCATTTTCCGACAGGAAGCCATAGCCCGGATGCACGGCGTCGGCGCCAAAGGACAGCGCCGCACTGACAATCGCCGGGATATTGAGATAGCTGCTGGCCGGCGCGGGCGGTCCGATACACACACTCTCGTCGGCCAGACGCACGTGCAGGGCGTCCTTATCGACCGTCGAATACACGGCAACGGTCGCAATATCGAGCGAGCGACAGGCCCGGATGATCCGAACCGCAATCTCGCCCCGGTTGGCAATCAAGACTTTTCTGAACACGGGCACTCCATTTCGGGTCGGAGCGGGTGCGAGGGAAGCCCGCTCCGGGCCTAGACCGGCTCCAGGACAAACAGCGGCTGCTCATACTCGACCGGCTCGGCGTTTTCGACCAGGACCCTGGTCACCCGTCCGCGCTGTTCGGCCTGAATCTCGTTCATCATCTTCATGGCTTCGATGATGCACACCACCGCTCCCTTTTCAACCACGCTGCCAATCTCGACGTAGGGTTCGGTGTCGGGATTCGGGGCGCGGTAGAAAGTACCGACCATGGGCGAACGAATAGCCAGACCCGGCTCGACCGGTTCCGGAGTGGCAGGGCTCGACGCCGGAGCCTCGACCGGAGCGACAGGCGGCGAGGCCACGGGCTCGGCCGCCTGAACCGGACGGGCACTATTGCGGACGAGACGGACCTCGCCGAGCCGGTTCTTGAGTTCCAGCTCGGCCAGGCCTCTTTCTTCCATCAGGTCGATGAGCTTTCTGATATCATCAAGTTCCATTGTTCAGTATTCCGGCCGCCGCCCGCAGCCCTAACAGGTAGCTGTCGGCTCCAAAGCCGCAGATCTGGCCGACGGCAACCCGGGCGATGTAGGAGTGGTGACGAAATGCCTCGCGCGTGTAGAGGTTTGACAGATGGACCTCGACGACCGGCAGACTCACCGACAGCAGCGCGTCCAGGATGGCCACACTGGTATGCGTATACGCCCCGGCGTTGATGAGAATCGCTCCGTAGCGCTCGCGGGCGGCCTGAATCCGGTCGACCAGGGCTCCTTCGTGGTTGGATTGGAAGGTATCAACCTCAAGCCCCAACTCGCGGCCCAACTCGTGCAGACTGGCGTCAATGTCGGCCAGTGTCGTCGAGCCGTAGATTTCGGGTTCGCGCAGCCCGAGCATGTTGAGGTTCGGGCCGTGGAGCACAAGCACCCGTCCCGGTTCGCCTTTTTCCATTACCCCACCCCCCGTTGCAGCCCGGAGTGTAAGAGGAAACGCTGGGAGCGTCAAGGTAGAGCGCAGGGTTCGGCTTGACCCCGAGCGGGCCCAAGGGCTAAGCTCGGCTCAGCGCAAGGAGGGAGCAGCCATGCAACTCGAAGAACTCGACCAACGCATCCAGACCCTGGAAGACATCGAAGCCATCAAACAGCTCAAAGCCCGCTACTGCGCGGGGGCCGATGAACGGGACGAAGAGGCGTTTGTCGGCTGCTTTACCGAGGACGCCAGCTGGGACGGCGGCAGTTTTGGCCACTATGAGGGCCGGGACGCGATCCGCACCTTTTTCCGCGCCATTCCCGACCGCCTGTCGTTTGCCGTCCACTATGTGATGAACCCCCAGATCGAGGTCAACGGCGACCGGGCCAGCGGCCGCTGGTACCTGTTGGAGCCGTGTACCATGCTGTCGGAAGGCGGGGCGCAGGCGGTCTGGGGCTCGGCGCGCTACGAAGAGGAGTACGTGCGGCAGGGCGGCGAGTGGAAAATCCATCAGCTGCGCCTGATCCCGAACTTCTGGACCCCGTTTGATCAGGGCTGGGTCAAGCAACGCTTCGGGGGACAATAAATGCCGTTTGCCAACGATGACGGGGTGGAGTTGTGGCATGCCGTCAGCGGGGCGGGCGAGCCCCTGGTGCTGAGCGGAGGCTTTGGCCTGCTCGACGACCAGTTCGCCAAAATTCGTCCCTTGCTCACCCCGCAGCTGCAAGTCATTGACTGGCACTATCGCGGGGCCGGACGCTCCGACCGGGCCTGGCCGGGCGGCTATCCCCTCGACCGTTGGGTTGACGATCTGGCCGTGATTCTTGACCATGTCGGTCTGCCCGCCGTACACCTGTGGGGCACCTCAACCGGTGCCCCGCTGACGGTGCGATTTGCCGCCCGCTATCCCGACCGGGTCAAAAGCCTCATCACCTATCCGGGCGTCTTCTCCAGCCCGGCCGGGCGGCGCATGTTTCAGCTCTTTCAGGAGGTTGCCGAGACCTTTGGCTATGGGGCGCTGGGACGCCTGACGCAGTGGATCGGCTGCGCCGAGCACAACGTGTTCGGTGGTCTGGCCAACGAGCTGGCCGTGTTTGAAATCGAGTCGTTTCAGCGCAACTTCAGCCTGGCCTCGCTGGCCAAGACCCTGGACACCTTCGCCCACACCGACCTGACGGCCGATGTGGCCAAGCTGCGCATGCCGGTCCTGGTCTTGATGGGCAACTCCGGTCAGCTGGGGGCCGATATGCCCAATCAGCGCGCCGCGCTCGAAGCCTTCACCCGCCACTGCCCGCAGGCCGAGGTCAGGCTGATCGACAAGGGCGGCGGGACCTATCACATGATTGAACAGCCGGAGCAAACCGCGCCGGTCGTGATTGATTTCGTGCAGACCCACGCCTGAAGCGGGCGGTTCAGGAAACCGACGTCTGGAGCGGGGTTCGTATTGGGCATGAAGAGCGGGAACTGTGCCCTTCCGAGATTGATGCTCGGCACTTGGCGGGACGCCTGCGAGGAGAATTCCAGCCGGGCGATTTCACCACCGCTGGCGCCTTCGTTCAAGCGATACAGGAGAGGCGGGTTTGAAACCCGCTATTTGCCCTGCAGCATCAGCGTCATCACGCTGAACTGAGTGGCGCTCATCGGCCGGTTGATGAAAATTTTGTAGATCTGGAACGTATTGGCCCGCTGCAACTGGTAGTCGATCGAACCCTGGGCCGCGATCTGGGAAAACCACTCCTTGTTGTCCCACGGATCGTAGTCCGGGTGGCGGGCAACGATAAAAAACGTCCGCTTGTGCACGCCGTCGTGATCGTAGGTCAGCGCGTACAGCGGCAGGGCGGTCTGGACATCCATGTACAGCACCCGGCGACTGTACAAGGGATGGCCACTCTTGGGCTTCCCTTCGACAGCGACCGCCAGACGCAGCTCCCACGGATCGACCAGATACCAGTTGGCCTTGCCGCCCCAGGTCGGCCTATCGGCCTTGATCGGGCCGGGGGCCAACACGACTTTTTCTTCAACAAAGGTCCAGTCGTAGTCGGAGATATAGCCCATAAAGCCGCTCCGGTCTTCAATCAGCAGGACGCCCCGCTCGGGCGAGACATACGGGGTATACACAATCTTGCGCGTCCGCCGACTCTGGGGATCGTACGCCCACTGTTCGTTCGGCTGGGTGTCGTTGTCATAGGTGATGGCGACCAGCTGATTCCCCTCCATGTCAGAAGGCGCCACCATCAGCGAGTAGTTCTTTGAGAAGACACCCTGACGCTCCCACTGGGCAACATTCCAGGCTGGGTCGGGCCGGTGCATGCCGTAGCGCGCCATGAAGGAAAAGCGCTCGCTACGCTCGACCGTGCCGGCGTCGTTCAGCAGTCCACTCACGGCCCACATCTGGCTGGTATCACCCTGGTCACGGTAGCGCAGATTCCACACCGCCTTGAGACCGGCCTGGGGGTCGTCGGCCTCCAGGATGGGAAAGGGCAGACCGGACACATAGTTCTGGAGGAGGTCTTCGGCCACGACCACCCCTTCGGCGTGTTGCAGGGTGGCGTCGAGGAAAGCCTGGCGGGTCGGCAGATTGGTCGTTTCCTGGACGGTGATCGAGAAATCCCCGGCTTCGACATAGCGGAGAATCTCGGGCGGCAGCACCGCAGCTGCCGCCGCAGCGTTGGTGCTGTCCAGGGTCATGCCGGGCTGGACGCCCGCGACCTGCGGCGTGCCCGCCTCATACGGGAAAAAACGCTCCAGCGCACGCTGCCGGAAAGCATCTGTCTGGGCCTGGGCGTCGGTCAGCAGGCATAGCCCAATAGCGAGTCCGACAACTGTCCACCACGCTCTCATCACTGTTCTCCTTAGCGCCGGCCGCTGGCCATATTGCGAAGCGAGTAATACTGTTTGGCCCGGCCAGCCGAGAAGAGGCGCTTCATCACATAGCAGTGCGAGTAGGTCGCGTGCGGCTTCTTGGCGTTGATGTCGGCCTCACCGACATGAATGAAGACATGGTGGCCGACGTTGTTGGAGAAGTCCTGCTTGAGATACGGCGCCTGCATGGCCGTCTCGTAGGCATAACTCTCCGAGTACTTCAGAAAGTGCTGAGCCAGCCGCAGCAGCTGGTCGTCCTGGCGGTCAAAGGTCACCATCCACAGCGTCCAGTAGGTTTCGGCATCGATGAAGACAATTTTGTGGCTGTAGGGATGATCCTCGCTCTTGGGGTCAATCAGCAGCACGTGGCTGTCGCGCACCTCCCAGCGCGCCTTGTTCGGCACCCACAGGTGGGGACCGCCAGCCTCCGGGTTGGTTTCCACATTGATCGTCGCCAACACCTTCTTGCGCCCCAGGTAGGTCCAGTTCTGTTCATAGACTTTGCCGCCAAAGCCCATCATGTCTTCCGGGATCATATCCATGCCCATCATCTCGCTGGTCCGCTCTGAGGCCAGGGTACGGCGCGGTTTGCGCTCCGAGGGCATATACATCCAGCCGCTGTCCTCTTTGTAGTGATCGACGTAGGTGATGGACAGATTCTTGGCCCCGGTCATATCGCGGGGCGAGCGGAACTCCATCAACATCTTGCTGCGGACCTCTTCATAGCCCGGTACCAGACAGTTGGCACCGCGTGCATATTTGGCGTTGACCGAGGTGAACTCAAATTCTCGATCCAGCTGGCCGTGTTCGCTACGCGACCAGGCGACCATCGGCATCACATAGTCGTCGGTTCCCGGCCGCCACAGCATGTTCCAGATGACCTTGAGCGCAATCTGGGGGTCATCCGGGGCGATGTCGGGGAACGGGAACCCACCGCCCTTGAAATCGACCAGCACCCCCTGCTCGTCCAGGAAGTAGCCGGGCACGACATTTTTGCCCCACTCGGGCGACGGCGGATACTCACCCGTTGCGGCAATCTCCATCTCCATGTCGTCAAAGAAGTAGTATTCCCAGGCCGACTGGGGGATGAAGGGTTCAAGCGCCTCCCGATCTTGCAGACCCAGGGTCTGGCCGGGCTCAAACGTCGGTGGGGCTTCGCGGTGGTGCTCAAGCCAGTTCACCATCGCCTGATAGCTCTGGTCTTCGGTGGCCCGGGCCGCAGCGGGCGCTGCCCAATTTCCTACCAGGATGAGAGCGGCGCAGAGACACGCCAACTGCATGACGGGGCGACGGCGTCTTCGTATTGCGTGCATGCGTTCCTCCTTGCGAAACACTCGATAGTAGCCGGCAGCATAGCAAGCCGGGGGGAGAAAGCATAGGCCGGTGTGAGGCGAGGTCATCGGCCCGGCCCAGGCTCAGGCCAGCCCCAGGGCGTGGAGTTTGTGGGCGGGAAGCGTGCCGTCCGGCCGCCAGCCACGGGCTTGATAATAGCTCTGAATCATGCCGCGCAGTTCGTCCGGGGTCAGCCCCACACCCGCGGCCGCCCCGTCCGGCAGGGTCTCGCTCAGCAGCCGGGGCGGCAGCCAGTCGTCCTGCAATTGCCAGCCTTCACGGATGTTGAAGCGCTTTTTCAGCGTGTTGATACGCTCCCCAACCCGACGCAGGTCCTGGTCGGATACCGACCAGCCGGTGACATAATTCAGCAGCGTCGCCGCCTCGGGGTAGAAGTCGCTGAAGCATTTGCGCAGAAACTTGCACACGATCAGCGAGTCCAGAACTGCGGAAAAATCCTCGGCCGCAGCCACCAGCCGCCCCCGCTTATCATCGACCCGCAAGCGGTCGACCTGCCCGGAAAAATCCGCCTCATACGCCCCGGACCGGTTATGGCATGCCCCACGCGGACTCACCGCCAGCCCCAGGGCCATGGTCTTGAGGCTGCGCGGCTCATAGCCGGGCAGCTCCATACCCTTGACCTGCATGGCCCAGCGCACGGCTTCCGGCCCCAGCTGTTGGGCGGCGCGCTTAGAGCCCTCGGCCAGCAACTCTCCCAGCTCCCGGCGTTCCCCAATCGCCGCAATCGTCGCCAACAGCGCTTCGGCCCGACCAAAGCCCAGGCCGGCCGCCCGAGCCTGGGGAAACAAACCCTTCTCGGCACACTCCATGGCCCAGGCAATTGTGCCGCCGGTGCTGATCGTATCCAAACCGTAGTGGTCACACAGGCCGGCCGCTTGCAGCACCACGTCGGGGTCTTCAATGCCGCACAGCGGCCCGAGCGCAAACAGCGTCTCATACTCGAGGCGCTGTTCCGCGCCGCTCGAGGCCGTAAACAAACGCTCGCACCGAATCGTACACGACGCGCAGCCATGCGCCCGGCTGAAGGTATTGGCCAACAGCTGCTCACCGCTCAGGGCCTCGGCCCGGTCAAAGCTGGACTGCCGGAAATTCCGGGTCGGCAGGCTGCCCAGGCGGTTGAAGACCGACAGGTTGGCCACCGTGCCGATCTCCCGGTATTTGGCGGTCAGCGGGCCGAGGCTGTGGCGGCGCAGGGCCGTGGCCAGCGTCTCAACCCCGGCCGGGTCGGCCACCGCGGTTTTGTGCTGTCCGCGCAGGGCAATCGCCTTGAGATTTTTGGCCCCCATCACCGCCCCCACCCCACCCCGGCCGGCATGCCGGCCCTCATTGCTGATGGTGGCGAAGCGGACGCGGTTTTCTCCGGCCGGACCGATCGCGGCCACCCGCGCCTCGGCGGTCTGGAGCGCCTCATGCACCCAGGTCTGCGTCTCTTGGGCACTCTTGCCCCACAGCCCGGCCGCCTCGCGGATCTCGACCTGTTCGTCCCGAATCCAGACCCAGACCGGCGCCTGAGCCCGACCGCTCACGATCAGCGCGTCCACGCCCAGGCGTTTCAACTCCAGGGCAAAAAAGCTCGACGACAACGAGTCGGCAATCCCGCCGGTCAGCGGCGACTTGGTCACCACCGCCAGCTTGGCCGTGGTGGTCAGCCCGGTGCCGACCAGCGGCGCGCTGACAAAGATCAGCGGATTGTCCGCCGCAAGTGGTTCGACCCCCGGCGGCGCATAGTCGTACAGCAGACTCGTGCCAAGCCCGATGCCACCCAGAAAGGCTTGCAGACGCGATTCTTCCAGCGCGTGCCAGCTGGCGGTCCCGCGCGTGAGATCAATATGCACTAGGCGACCGTGGAATCCGTACATACTGCCTTTGTAGGAAATCGACGGCCGAAAAGAAAGAGAAGAGAGGAACGATGTCTTATCTTTGACCTTTGACCTTTGCCTTTTCCGTCTCTGCCTCAGCCGCCCGCGTCGCTCGACACAATCAGCACACTATCCCCCTCGCCCACCGGCGTCCGCATGTCCGTGATGAAGGCCTCGCCGTTCACATTACACGCAAAGCCCCGGCCCAGCCGCCGGGCGTCTTGGCTCAGCACCGACCCGCGCAGGGCCGGCAGGCGGTCGGCCAAGGCGGCCAGCACGGAGGCCAGGTCGGCCCCGGCCGGGAGGCTCAGCGACACCGAACCGGTCTTGGCCCTGAGCCGGGCGACCCCGAACAGCTCAACCGTACACCTCACACCGCCATGCAGGCTCGGCCACAGCTCCAGGGCAGCCTGATAGTCTTCGGGACTGTTCAGATTGCGAAAGCTGTGGCCCTGGGGATCGAGTTGGCGGATTTCCTGGGGATCGACCCGCCTGGTCCGAACCGTGTCGTACAGGGCAACCGGTCGCAGCTGGCCACGCGCAAGCTGGGCTTGCAGCCGGGGAAGCAGGCTGCGTCGGTAGACGGCGTGCAAGGGTTGCAAGCGGTCCTGCCACACCGGAACCACAACATCGTAGTCGGCGCTGAGTGAAACCAGCCACGCCACCAGCTCCAGATTGAGAAACGGAGCATCGCATGAGGTGACAAAACAGACCTCTCGACGGGTGGCCTGCAAGCCGTAAGAGATCCCCCCGACCGGTCCCTGATAGGCAACCGTATCGTGGACCAGCGTCACCGGCAGCTGCGGCAGATCTTGTCCCGGGGCGGCCACCACCACGATATCCGCAAAGCGGGTGGCCAGGCTGCGAACCGTATGGACGATCAGCGGCTCCCCGCCAAACGACAACAGGGCCTTGGGCCGGCCCATGCGGGAGCTTTTGCCCCCGGCCAGAATCAGCGCCGAGGCGTCCAGCCGTAGTGCCTGGTCGTTCATGCTGTCGGCTCCGGGGTCTGGGCCGACTCGACCGGGCGGCTGAGCGCCCGGAGCGAGAACGGAAGCAGGCTGTTGACCAGGCTCAAGACCAACAGGTACAGGCCCATCTCGGTCTGCAAGCGCAGCGGTGAGAACAGCCATACCAGCGCCGCTCCAAGGCTGACCGTGGCCAGCGCGACCAGGGCATAGCCCAGCCCGTCCCAGCCTTCCGAAGCAGGGGTGGTGTCGGCGTCGGCTCGAATGGCCAGGCTGGCCGGCAGTACAACCGCGCCCATGGCGGCCAGGATAACCGGCAGGGTATGGATATTGAGATCAATAGTGGCCACCCACAGCACGATCAGCATCACCGCCTGCGATAATACAACAGCCAGGCTGAGCAGACCGGCCGCGCGCAGACTGCCCAGGCCGATCAGCCCGCCGCAAAACGCCAGGCCAAGCAGCCCGGCGAACAGCAACCAGTAGGCCTGGGCCACCCCGGCATGGATGGCGGCCATCACCCCGAGCAGGCCGCCGCCGAAACGGAACTCGACCGGGATGCCCGTATTCGGCCCCTCAAAGGACCGGATACGGGCCAGGCTGCGCTCCACCAGCCCCGGAGAATAGTCCCGATAAAAGAGCGTCACCGCCGTGGTCCGGAAGTCGGTCGATAGAAAACGTTCGACCTCGCTCGGCGTGGTTGCCCCGGCCACGATACGAAAGATGATCTGTCCGGTCGAGCTGATATCGTCGGGCAGCATCGCCCACTTGGGGATATTCTCGTGGAACATGCGGGTGATGGACTTCACAAAACCGGGCACGGCCACCGCTCCGCCGAACTGACGGTCGGCGGCCATATGGAGCCGAAATGCCTCAAGGACTTGCAGGGCGCCAAGATCGCGAAAACCCGCCTCACCCGGCGTGTGGGCGACCACGATCAGCTGATTGACGCCGATAAAATCGCGGTTGAGCAGATCGAAGGCACGGCTGTAGGGATGGGCGGTCGGAAAAAGCCGACTGCCCAACATCGACCGCCCGGCCTGGAGCTGCAGGGCGGCCAGCAGGCCGAAAAAGCCGAGCGCGATGCAGCCCGTGCGGATCAGCACCCGGGTCTGGCCGCTAGCGCGCAGGCGCGGCGTCATACGGGCGATCAGCGGCAGCTGTGCGGAACCGGGCAGGCCGGATCGAAAACCGGCCGACCAGGCCGGCAGGACCAGCCACACCGACACCAGTAGGCCGACCAGCCAGCCCAGACCCAGCAGGCCAAAGGTCCGAACGGCAGGAACGTCCGAGCACCACACCAGTAGTCCCAGCGCCAGACCATCTATGGTCAGGGCCGAACTGCACGGACGCCACAGCGCGCGGGCCGTGCGGACAACCGCCTCGGGCTGCTCATGGCTCGTCTGCCGCTCGCTCGTCACCCGGCCGGTCCAGCCCAGCACCAGGCACAGGCCACGGACGGCCAGCGGAAACAGCATCAGCCAGGCCAGGGGTTCGAGCGAGCGCCCGGCCAGACCCAGCAGGCCGAAGGCGCACGCCGCAGCCAGACCTGAGACGATCAGCACCCCGCCCAGCGTGTGCACCACCCCCGGCAGGATGCCGCACACCCCGGCCAGCAGGAGCGCAACCAGGGCGCTGAGTACCAGCACCAGCACGACGCGCGGCCCCGCCTCACCCAACCAGCCGGCCAGGACGATATTGCCGGCAAAGGCGACCTCGGTGTTGGCGTCCTGCTCTTGCGCGGCAAAGCGCCGCAGCCGGCTGAATACGTCTCGGGCACTTACCTCGGCGTCCCAGAAGCCGGCCCGGATGAGGGCGGTTTTATTATCCTCTGACACGTAGACGCCGCGGATACCCAGGTTGGTGTACACCGCATTCTTGATCTGAGCCAGTTCCTGCGGGCTCTGAGGCTGGGTGGGGTTGCGAACGACCGGCAGAATGTTGATCATGCCGTCCCGGATTTTGATATCGTTGAGGCGACTATGGGTGAGCGACACGACCGCGTGCGGATTCACCCCCTTGGTCTCGAGCAGGCCGACCGTCAGGCGATGAATCTTGCCCAGCGTCTCGCTATTGTACAGGTCTCCGTCTCTGACCGAGACGAGCACGACCACGGCATTGGTCATCTGCAACATTTCGGGGAAGTCCTGATACAGCCGGATATGGGGGTGCCCGGCGGGGTAATAGTCGGTCATGCCGACGCTCAGACTGAGCTGCCGGGCGGCCGACACGCCGCAGACCAGCACCGCCCCACCGACCAGGACGGCCAGCCACCGCCGGCGTAGCAGCAACCGACACCAGCGCTCTGCCCATCCGTATTCCGACATGCCTCCCCTCCAGAAAAAGCGGGTCGAGTATAGCACGGGAGAGCCCCCAGGAGCGAGAGAGACCAGGCTCTCCCAGTCCCCCGACACCCGCCAGTCGGATATTTTGACTCACCAGTTAAAAATTCAGACCAGCCTGTTGACAATTCTTTCTTGGGTAGTCTAAGAGGGGAGCACTCCGGGGGCACCGCATGGGCTGCCCCTGGGCGTCGCATAAGGGGAGGGATTCAGTCCATGACGAGGAATGCTTCTGCACTCCGACAGCTCCTGGGAGTCGCCCTGGCGGTGGCTCTGCTCGGCGGCTCTCCACGAGCCGTGAGCGCCCAAACGGTCGACCGTATGCGCGACCATATCTATGCCACCTTTCTGCTGAACACCGAAAAAGCCTGGGCGGTCGGCAGCTTTGGCTCCATCTACCACAGCGCCGACGGCGGCCGGCAGTGGGAAAGGCAGGACAGCGGTTACATCGACCCCCTGTACGGGGTCAGTTTTGTCAGCGAGCAGGAGGGCTGGATTTCGGGCAAGTCGGGCCTCATCCTCCACACCACCGACGGCGGGAACACCTGGCAGCGCCAGACCACCGGCACAACCCACCATCTGTTCAACCTCGCCTTTGTGGACGACCAGCGCGGCATTGCGGTCGGCGACTACGGCATCGTCTTGCAGACCACGGACGGCGGACAGAGCTGGACCGACCGTTCCCTGGGCGAGGATGTGTTTCTGTATGGGGTCAGCATGCATCCCTCGGGCAAAGTCTGGGTCGCCGGAGAAATGGGCGTTATCCTGGTCAGCGAAGACAGCGGAACGACCTGGACCAGGAGAGAAACCGGCTCCGAGAGTTCGCTCCTGGGCGTGGGGTTTGTTGACGAAAACAGGGTGTGCGCCGTCGGCATGGACGGCACGATCGTCCAGAGCAGCGATAGCGGCCAGACCTGGCAGCGCTACGAGAGCCCGGTCCAGACCGCGCTGTACAACCTGGCCCTCAACGGCCAGACCGGCTGGGCGGTCGGCGACGAGGGGGTCATTCTGCACTCGACCGACGGCGGCCAGAACTGGAAGCTGTTTGAGGCGCCCGAGGAACTGGCCCTGTACTGGATGATGGGCCTGTCGCTCAGCCCGTCCGATTCCAAAGGCATTATTGCCGGCTCAAACGGCCTGGTGCTGCACATCGACGGCAAGAGCATTGATTACGGCAGGCGGTTCACCCGCTAAAAAACGGACGGGCTCGTCGGTTTCGTTTCGTGTTCCAAGGAGGGTCTTATGCTCCCGCGCAGCTGGATGGAAGCATACATTAATTTTCTCCTCAAATTTCGCTGGTATGTGCTGGCCGTCCTGACGCTGGCCACCCTGTTTCTGGGCTTTCACGTGACCAAGATGCAGGTCCAGCCCAACTTCTTTGATTTCTACCCGCCGACCCACGAGTACATCCAGCTGTACCAGGAGTACCGACGGATGTTTGGCACGGCCAACATCCTGAGCGTCGTCATCGAGGCCAACGAGGGCGACATCTTCAACGTCCACTCGATCAACCAGATCGATAAGGCGACCCGCTATGTGCTGGAAACGGCAGGCGTCAACCCGTATCAGATCCTGTCGCTGACCCACCCCAAGATGCGCAACATCCAGATCAGCGGCGCCGCCATCACCGCCTACCCCATCATGTATCCGGCGCCGCCGCAGACAGCCGATGATGTCAAGCCGATCAAAAAGGCGGTGTATACCAACGAGGGCGTGCACCGCTTCTATGTGGCCGAGGACAACTCCTCGGCTCTGATCACGGCCGGCTTCTGGGAAGAAGGCATTGACTTCGAGAACCTCTTCAGCCGGATGGAGACCCTCAAGGCCGAGCTGGAGGCCGACGGCCAGCACCGGGTGTACGTCACCGGCTTCCCCATGCTGTACGCCTGGGTGTTCAGCTACAAAAACGCCATCCTGTTCGTCATCGGACTGACCACGCTCGTCATCCTGGGCATGCTGTGGTTCTACTTCCGGACCTTTACCGGGGTATGGGTACCGCTGTTTTCGGGCCTGCTGAGTTCGGTCTGGGCTCTGGGCTTTGCCGGCTATTTCGGCTTCAACATCGACCCTCTGGTCCTGGTCGTACTGGTCCTGATCACCGCCCGGGCGCTGTCCCACTCGGTGCAGTCGATGGAGCGCTACCACGAAGAATACCACCGCCTGCAAGACAAAAACGAGGCCATTCTGTCGTCCTACCTGAGCCTGTTCAGCCCGGCGCTGGTGTCGATCGCCTCGGACGGCCTGGCCATCCTGACCCTGGCCGTGGCCCATATTCCGCTCATCCAGAAACTGGCCTATGTGTCGAGCTTCTGGATCTTCACCATCTCCATCAGCGTCGTCACCCTGCACCCGATCATCCTGTACTTCATTCCTCCCCCGCCCAACGATCCCAAATCGGGCCATCGCTTCTCGGACAAGCTGTACAACACGATCAACCGCTTCATGGTCAAGATCAGCTACGGCGGCTATCGCTGGGGGGTGATCGGCTCGTTTTCGGTCGCCCTGTTGGGCGGCATGTTCTACGCCCAGTTCCTCAAAATCGGCGACGTGTCCATCGGCAAGGCGCTGCTGTACGACACCCACGAGTACAACGTGTCGTACGACAAGGTGAACGACCAGTTCGTGGGCGCCTCGCGCCTGATCGTGATTGCCGAAGGCCAGCGCGAGGGCGTGATCAAAGACCCCGAGGCGCTGCTGACCCTGGAAAAATTCCAGCGCTATATGCAGGAACAGGAGATGGTCGGCGGCAGCATCAGCATCACCACCTGGGCGCGGCGGCTGTACCAGCTGTTTCAGCTCGGCATCCCCAAGTGGGCGATCATTCCCAACAACCCGCGCGACGTGGGCAATATCTTCTACCAGTTCCTGAACACGGTCGGCTCGGACGACCTCGACCGCTTTATCGACAAGACCTCAACCAACGCCACGGTCACGATTTATTACAAGGACTACAACCACGCCACGGTCACCGGCTCGATCGCCATGGCCGAGGAGTTCATCTACAACAACCCGGTCGAGGACCTGAATTTCCGACTGGCCGGCGGCCTGCTGGGGGTGTTGGCGGCTATCAACGACGAGGTCGAGTGGTCGTACAAGTGGAATCTGATCCTGGTCATGGTCACCGTGTTTACCCTCAGCATGCTGACCTACGCCTCGGTGGTTGGCGCCCTGATTGTGATGATTCCCTCGATTGTGGCCCAGCCGCTGTCCGAGGGCCTGATGTACGCCATGGGCATTGACGCCAACATCAACTCGCTGCCGGTCGCCGCAGTCGGCATCGGCATCGGCATTGACTACGGCTACTACGTGTTGTCGCGGATCGTCGAGGAGTACCAGAAGTTCGGCGACCACGACCGGGCCATCGAAGAGGCGCTGATGACGACCGGCCGGGCGATCATGTTCACCGGCACGACACTGACCGTCAGCGTGATTTTCTGGATCTTTTTCCCCATGAAGTTTCAGTCGGAAATGGCTGTGCTGCTGACCCTGCTGCTGTTCTTCCATGTGGTCGGGGCGCTGGCCTTCATTCCCGGCACGGTCTCGCTGCTCAAGCCGCGCTTTCCGCTGCCCAACAAGGTCATGCTGGTCATTCTGGCCTGTATCGGCATTCCGTCGGCCGTCCTGGTCTACACCGACTATGCCGACCTGCTGAGCCTGGGCATTCTGGCCCTGGTGGTGGCCATCGGCGAGCACATGTGGTCAACGCGCCACAATATCGGCATGGAGCTGCGGGCCTAGGAAAAAACTTGACAAGCTGTTTTCTACGGGTGTATGAGCCTGCGGTAGCAGAGGGGGTTCTGCTGCTGACCGGGCAGACGGTAGACTTGCCTAACACAAAGGAGGGTTTCTTATGAGGGGGTATAGGCAGGGATTGAGGCGGCTGTTGGCCGCGGGGATTGTCCTACTCTTATCGGCCCCGAGCGCCTGGGGCTATTTCTTCGACGAGCGCCGCGAGATGAGCCTGTCCGGCCAGGCTTATACCCGAGCCACCATTCAGACCAGCAAGGGTGACCAGATCGGTACCGGCAAAGGCTTGTGGAAACGCGGCAACGTGGTCCAGCACCGCAACTATTTGACCCTGGAGTGGCGGCATAACCTGAACCGCCTGTCGCGCGAGTTCCCGACCATCGGCACCCTGTTCCAGTACGTGAACCTCGACGCCTTTGACTACTACCTCAACGTCCGTGAGGAGTTCGAGGGCATCTGGGAGTACGGCGGCGCGTCGGCCCGCCGGCAGCTCGACGGCGGCGGCGGCACCGAGTTCTGGGACAAGTACTACGGCCGGCGGATGGATGCCGAGGGCAATTACTTCGTCAATAAATACCCCGGCGAACTGACCCGCTACAAAGAATTCGGCTATGTCAGCAGCCAGAACTTTCTGGAAAAGAAGGTCCAGCAGCTGCGCCTGTTCGAGTGGTATTTCAATATCACCAAGGGCCCGCTGTTCTTACGCGTTGGACGCCAGAATCTGTCCTGGGGTGAAGCCGACGCCTTCCGGCTGCTCGACCAGATCAACCCGCTCGACAACGGCTTTGGCGGGTTCACCACCCCTCTCGACGAACGGCGCATCCCGCTGTTCATGGTCCGGGCGCAGTGGAACTTTGGCCGGGTCGGGCCGATTCAGGACTTGACCCTGGAAGGCTTCGTCGCCCCCGACCATCGGACAGCCGCAATTCCCGCCCTGCACCAGGGCAGCATGTGGAGTGTGCGGACCAACACCTCGCCGGTCAGCGTCCATCGCATGCCGTGCGGCGGGCCGATCTATGGCCAGGCGCTCAAGAAAGCCGGCAACCTGGGCTTTATGAGCAACGGCAACCAGTTCAACTGTTCGACCCGTGCGCGAGGACCGTCAAGCAGCATCGCCGACAGTCGCGGCGGGGGACGGATCATCGGTACGATCCGCGACTTTACTTTCTCGCTGGCCCACTACTACACCTGGTCGGACAGCATCCTGAGCGATGCGACGATCGGCTCCCCGACCCCCATGCACCTGGCCTATGACACGCTGCCGGACGCCTTCACCGCCCTGACCGGGCTGGCAGCCACCCCGGAGAACAACCCCTGGGGACCCAACGATCCGTGCCATCGGGGTGGCCCAGGCGGTCTGTTTGCCGGAACCCCCTGCACGGTCGAGCGAAACCTGCCCGTCCCCATCCACGCCAAGCGGGTGCAGATCACCGGCGGCAGCCTGTCCTTCCCGCTGAACGCCCTGACCAGCATGTTTGTGGACAGCAGCAGCCCGCTGTTCTACCTGTACACCACCATCCGGGCTGAGTTCACCTATACCCGCAACAACCTGCTGCGTGAGCAGTTTGGTGGCGGCAGCAACTCGCTGACAAACATGCAGCGCTTCATGACCCGGCCCCTGCACCACGCGGGCATGACCAGCCATCTGCTCTACGATCCGCGCTATCTGGCCGATGGGCTCTCGGCCGGCGAGGGCAACTGTGACGATCACATGGGCTGGGGAGCCAACGGCATCCGCGGCTGCCGCAGCGGCCACCACTCGAGCCGCGACCAGTGGGCGTTTGTCCTCGGTATTGACCACATTCAGTGGATTCGGTTCCTGAACAAGAGCAACAGCTTTGTGTTCTCGGGCCAGTACTTCCACCGTCACACCAACAACGTCAAGCGCTACAAAAAAGGCGTTCCAGTCGGACGAGATAACGATTCGCATACCATCGGCGTAACCGCGCGTTCGGCCGCCCCAACCGGAGGAGAAGACTCGGACCGTCTTGGTGGAATCGGCAACCGGACAGCCGAATGTCTCACGCCAGCAGGAGACAACACTCCGCCGTGCGATTTCAAGCGACTGTTGCAGCTACAGTCCACCTCGCAGATGTTCACCCTGGCCATCACGACCAGCTACAACGCCGGTAACGTCCGGCCGCGCTTTGTCGTCTTCTACGACATGGCCGGCGCCTACCTGTTGCAGCCCGGCCTCGACTGGTGGTTCTACGATCCGTTCCGGCTCAGCATCCGCTACAACTTCATTGACGGCAAATACACCGGAATCGGCTTCTTCAAATTCAAGGACAGCATCTGGTTCGAGTTGCAGTACCTGCTGTACTGATCGAACCGACAGCTGGCATTACGCCCGTGGGCAGCTGCCCACGGGAAGTTCTGACACGGGCGGCGGATGCGCCGCCCGTGTTGTTTTTGGCGCCGTCTTTTTCGGCTGAGGACTGCCCATACTTCCTTCCTTGACTAAGATGAGTACGCCATTATTATGCTTGCAGACATAATGCCGCCATGCATAATAATACCTGAATGAATTTTCTCAACCGGAACGACGAGATGCGGCGTCTGGATAGGGCGCTGGCACAACCGGGGGCATTCGCCGTCATCTGGGGGCGTCGTCGTGTAGGGAAATCGCGCTTGCTCATTGAGTGGTCGCGTCGTCACAAGGGTCTGTACACGGTTGCCGAACAATCTGCCCCTTCGATGCAACGGCGTTACCTTGCGACGGCGGTCGCTGAACGATTCCCTGGTTTCGCCGACGTCGACTATCCGGACTGGCGCTCCTTTTTCCTGCGACTTTCTGCAGAAGCTGACCAGGCCGGCTGGCAGGGTCCCTTCGTGCTGGATGAGCCGCGAGACGCGCTTGCGCTATTGGCGCCGATACCGAGCGAACCTGGAAACCTACTGAACCTGGCCTGGGAGGAACTGTGTCGTATGGCTGTCCCTATGCTCCACCACTGCGACATACCACTCGCTCGATTCGGCCCCTTCGAACCCGCGCAACGCTACTGGCACGGCAACGCACCCGAGTTCGACGCCGTTGCGCACTCAGTCGACGGCCAGCGTCTCCTGGTCGGTGAGGTGAAGTGGTCGGCAAAGCCCGGCAAGGTATCGGAGAGACTCTCGCCAGCGTCCACCAGGATTCTTCCTGGTGCGGCCGACGCTGAGATCATTCGTGTCCTCTTCATTCCAGAAGCGAAGCTTGATACCGCCACAGCGGCCGATGCCACGCTTGTGGACGCGCACGCGGTTATGAGAGTGCTGCGGTAGCAGCGGCCTACGGCTGGTCTGCGAATATTTCCGACGACGGCGCCCTACGTGAACTGCTGGAATTGAATCTGACGCGGGGCGGGTGAAAAGTGACTGTGGCAAGGAGATATCGGATTACGCTTCACCCACCTGACCTCCGGCGCTGGGTTTATCGTCAATCCGTCTGAAGGGCATCGGCGAATGTCTCAGCCGCCCATTGGTTGATGCTCTTGCCACTGACTTCAGCCGCCATGGCAATCCCGGCGTGCATCTCTGGCGGAATGCGCAACATCAGATTCCCGGAAAAAGGCTTTTGGGGCGAGCGGTTCAGCTTTTCACAGGTCTGGAGATAATCGTCAACCGCTTCTTCAAAAGCGTCGCGGAGTTCTGTGACCGATTCGCCATGAAAGCCCACGACATCCTGTATCCCGGCAACATGGCCGACAAAGCAGCCGTCGTCTTCACTATAGGCGATGCGAGCGGCATAGCCTCTATACATCATCGTGTTCATGGCTTTACTCCTGCCTGTTGGAGAAAATGTTGGGCGTCTCGCACCTGGTAGGGCTTGGCTTCTTTCTGAGGATGGGGACGATGGAAAGTGGCGACAACGTCATTCAGCTCAAACCGTACCCGTGAGCCTCTCCCTTCAATGACTCTGGCTCCAAGTGCCCTGAACAAGGCTTCAATACGCTTCCATTCCAATGTCCCAGAAATCGGCGTGCTGAAAATCTCGTTCAAGGTGCTCTGATGCCGCCGATTCATCCATTCAACGATAGCAAAAAATGCTATCTGTTCAAATCGTGCCGACAGCCCCGACCGAGAAATGATTGACGGAGTTTGATGGAGTGGCCTTGGTCAGGGATGTGTCCCTATGCAGGATGGGGCCTGCGGTGCAACTCTTGAACCGTTCGGGGCGTTTTGGATAAATGGCGGGTATGCCTCTGAAATCGAATCTCAGGAAAACAGAAACGGGCTCAATAGTATTCGGCTAGGAATAATTACGCCGTTTGAGAGGTTGTGTCCCTATGAGTATGATCAGCGTTGAAAACGTGACCAAGCGCTTCGGCCCCATCCTGGCCGTTGACAATGTCTCCTTTCAGGTCTCCCGCGGCGAGGTCATCGGTTTCCTGGGCCCGAACGGGGCCGGGAAAAGCACCACCATGCGCATTCTGGCCGGCTTCTTTCCGCCCACCTCGGGGCGGGCCAGTGTCGGCGACCATGATGTCGTCAGCCACGCCCACCAGGTCAAAGAGCTGGTCGGCTATTTCCCCGAACGGGTGTCGGTCTATCCCGACCTGCCGGTTCAGAGCTTTTTGAATTTTGTGGCCGAGGCAAAAGATGTCCCCCGCTCTGAACGCAAAAGCGCGGTCGGCGCCGTTATTGAATCCTGCGGCTTGCGAGAGGTCAGCGGTCGCATCATCGGCCACCTGTCCAAGGGCTACCGCCAGCGGGTCGGCATTGCCCAGGCGCTGATGCATAAGCCCCAGGTCCTGATCCTCGACGAGCCGACGATCGGTCTCGATCCGGCCCAGGTGGTGGAGATCCGCAGGTTGATCCGTGACCTGGGCTCGGAGCGAACAGTCATTCTCTCGACCCATATCCTGTCTGAGGTCAGCTCGGTGTGTGATCGAGTCATCATTATCAACCGCGGCCGTATTCTGGCCTCGGAATCCCTGGACACCCTGCGCAGCCAGCTGGGCCGCAACCGTCAGCTTCGGGTCGAGGTGAGCGGCGCCCAGGCCCAGTCTGTTCCGGACGTGCTGGCTCGGCTGTCCGGCGTGGAGCAGGTGCGGGCCGACCAGGACGACGAACCCGCCCAAGCCAACGGACACGGCTGCTGGATCGTTGAATACCAGGACGAGGAGGTGCGGGCCGAGATCAGCCGGGCGGTCCTTGAGCAGGGCTGCGGTTTGCTGGAACTGCGCTCCCTGGAGCCGACCCTGGAAGATATGTACTTGCAGCTGATCCGGCAGGCCCAGGAAGAACAAACGTAGGGGCGTGTGGTTGCCGAGTAGGGGCACCCCCCTGTGGTTGCCCGTCAGACTGAGCGGAACGATGAAATTCTGGTGCGTTTTCAAAAAAGAGCTGCAACTGTACTACGGCTCATTCATCGCCTACGCCCTGTCCATGGCCTTTCTGGTCCTGGCCGGGTATTTTTTCTACACCGATATGATCTTTTACGATCTGTTCGGTGACTTCATGGATATCACCACCTCGCTGTGGTTCTACTATTTTCAGGACGTGCGTTTTTTCAGCCTGCTCATCCTGCCCCTGCTGACCATGCGCCTGTTTGCCGAGGAGAAAAAGCTGGGGACGATCGAGCTGCTGTGGACCTATCCGCTCAAGGACTCCCACATCATTCTGGGCAAGTTTCTGGCCAGTTTTTTTGTGTTTTTCCTGATGGTCGCCGCCACCCTGTTCTACCCCCTGCTGCTGTCAACGATCCACGCCTTTGCCTGGGGACCACCCCTGGCCGGCTATCTCGGCATCCTGCTGTTGGGCGCGGCCTTTATCGCCTGCGGCACGTTTATTTCGTCGCTGACCGAGAATCAGCTGGTCAGCGCCATGTCGACCTATGCGGTGCTGGTCTCGTGGTGGTTTCTGACCTGGAATGAGGAGGCGGTCGGGGATGAGCTGCTGGGGATTTCGCTGTTTGACCGCTTTGAGTCGTTTGCCAAGGGCGTGATTAACACCAAGGATGTCTTCTTCTTCGTCATGGTCACCCTGGTGTTTCTGTATCTCACCCTCCGATCCACGGAGTCGAGGAAATGGCGCGGAACACGTTAGAAGATGGGGCCGCACCGGACCCCGGAGCCGGTCTGTGGCCGGGCGCGGAGACGGTGCGGCGCGGCTGTCTGCTGGGGCTTGAGATCGCCTTTGTGCTGGTGATCGTCTTTTCGCTGGGCAGCCTGCTCGGCCGCTGGAACGCCCGCTTTGATCTCACCCCGACCCAGAAATACAGCCTGGCCCCCATCACCGTGCAGACCCTGGAGGGCATCACCTTTCCCATCCAGGCCAGCGTCTTTTACCGCCGCGGCGACCGCGAAAAGCACGACGAGCTGCTCAGTCTGATGCACCACGAAAACGCGCTGTTCCAGTACCGGCTGTACGACCTGGACCGCGCCCCGGGCCTGGCCCAACGCTATGGGGTCACGGCCTACGGGACGGTTGTGCTGGAGTCGTCCGATAATCGGGTCACCCTGCCGATGGTGGATGAGGAACGCATGCTGAACGCGCTGCTGCGCGTCTCACAGACTCAGAAGATCGTCTATTTCCTGGTCGGTCACGGCGAGAACAATCCGGGCGACGGCCAGGAACGCAACGGCTATGGGGTGGTCCGTCAGGTCCTGGAAACCGAAAACTACCAGGTCCGTCCCCTGGCCCTGCTGCGGACGCAACAGGTGCCCGCAGACGCCGACCTCGTCATTGTCAGCGGACCCAAGGATGACCTGGCGCCGGCCGAGCTGACGGCCCTGACCAGCTATCTCGAAGCCGGCGGTAACGCCTTTTTGATGCTCGACCCCTTTACCGTACCCCGCCTGTCGGCCTACCTGGCGCGGTTCGGACTGCACCTGGCCGACGACGTGGTGATTGACGAAGAGCGCGGCGTGGCCGGCGGAGAGCCGCTGATGCCGATTATCTCGGATTTTGCCGAAGACGTGTTTCCCCGCCGTTTGAGCGGCTCGCCGATCCTGCCCTACACCCGCCCGGTCCGCGCTGCGGACGGCCAAGCCACGCCGTTTGCCTTCTCCAGCAAGGACAGCTGGGCGCTGAAGAGCCGGGCTCGGGCCGAACAGGAAGGGCTGCACTTCAAAGAGGGCGAGGACGAACGCGGCCCCATCCCGGTCGCGGCGGTCGCCAGGGTCGGCGCCGAGCAGTCGGGCAAACTGGTCGTGCTGGGCGACTCGGACTTCGTCAATAATTTTTATGCCCGCATTCCCGGCAATGTTGACTTCTTCATGAATACGGTCGGCTGGATGCTGGATCGTCAGCAGCTGATCAGCATGGGCCGCAACCCGGGCGGCATTCCCGATCAGAAACGGGTCTCGACCCCCCGCCAGAGCTTATACCTGTCCGAGTTGCAGAAGAATCGCTTCTTCTGGTTGATGGTCGTCCTGGAACCTGTCCTGGTCCTGGCCGCCGGCCTGTTTGTCGCCGTTCGACGGAGAAAGCGCGGATGAAGCTGTCAGCAGAAAGTCGACGGGTCATACTCCTGGGACTGATTGCGCTGGGCCTGGGCAGCTATACCTATCTCAGTGCTCCCGCAAGCCGGCCGCTCGGCGGGCCGCAGGCTGCGACCGACCGGGAACGCCCGGCCCTCAACTTCACGGCCGAGGAGGTCAGCCGGATCGAGCTGGTGTACAACCAGCAACACCTGGTCTGCCAGCGCAGCCAGGACGGCTGGCAGGTGGCCGCAACCGGAGGGGCGGTCCGGCCCGCAGCGGTCCAGGACTTTCTGACCAATCTCGGTAAGCTGCTCCACCTCGGCAACGTCGAGGGGATACAGGACGAACTGGCCGAGTACGGCCTCAAGCCGCCCCAGGCCTCGATTACCCTCCAGCTGAACGGCCAGGAAACGCGCCGCCTACAGATCGGCACCCGCAATCCGGTCCAGAGCAGCCTGTACGCCCAGATCAACGATGCGCCACAGGTTGTGCTGGTCGGCGCCGTTGTCCTGTGGGATATCCGCAAGCTGTTTACCGCTGCCAATCAAGCCCAGAGTTAGCCGGAAACCCAGCCGCGCAGACCGGCGTCTTGTGCCCCGCTCTTTCGCATTGTTTCGCCGGACAGAATTTGCTACAGTAGCGGGCGGTCATCAGCTGACCATGTATTCGCTGAGTGAGTTGGTTCGAGAGTAAAGGCCCTGGGAACCCGCTCATGGGTTTCCGGGCCTTTTTTTACCACGACGGAGGAAAACGTGGCAAACAAACTTTTTGTTGGCAATCTGCCGTTCAGCACGACCAATCAGGATCTCGAAGAACTCTTTGCTCAGTCGGGCGCGGTGACATCGGTGAATATCATCATGGATAAGTTCACCGGCCGCTCGCGCGGGTTTGGTTTTGTCGAAATGGGCAGTGACCAGGAGGCCCAGTCGGCCATCGAGCGCTTCCACGAGTATGAGTTGAACGGGCGGCCGCTGACGGTCAACGAGGCCAAACCCAAGGAACCGCGCGGCCCGCGTGAGGGTCGTGAACGCTGGTAAGACACCCGCGACGCGGTATGATCTGAGACGCTAGGCAGGGAGGTCGTCTTGAGCACACGTCTGTACGTTGGAAATTTGCCCTCACGTCTGTGCTTTCCCGAATTGGAAGACTTGTTCACGCCATTCGGTCCGATTGCCACTGCCGAGCTGATCACCGACCCGGCAACCGGCTGGTCACGCGGCTTCGGCTTTGTTGAGATGACCAACAACGAACACGCCCAGGCCGCTATCACAGCCCTGAACGGTCACGAGGTTGAGGGCAACAACCTCGTGGTCAACGAAGCCAGCCTGATGCGTGGCGGTCCGCGAGACAGAGGTTCACGCTCAGGCGGGGGCGATTCCGGCCGATCATCGGGCGGGCCGCCACGTTCGCGTGGAACCCGTCTGTTTGTCGGCAACCTGCCCTACAGCGCCAGCGCTTCCGACGTTGAGACGCTGCTCAAAGAAGCCGGCACCGTGGCCAGTGTCAGTCTGGTGACGGACCGCGGGACCGGCCAATCCAAAGGCTTTGCCTTCGTTGAGATGGGTTCCAAAGAGGAGGCCGAAGCGGCCATCAAGCGCTTTGACAGCCAGACCCACCTCGGACGTGTGCTCAAAGTGAATGAAGCCCGACCGCAAGAGCGACGGGGTGGCGGCGGCGGACGGCGACGTTTTTAGCCGGCCCCCGCTTTTCCGATAAAGATCCCGCCCCCTATCCCCCACCAGCGTCGACCGCCAGGCTATAAAACACCAGGCCGGTCAGGAGTTTGGGGTAAAAGTAGGTGGATTTGTGGGGCATGGTCTCCCCTCCGCCGCACACCTGTTGCACCTGGTCATACGGAGTCGGGTTCAGGAAAAAGGCAGCCTGACAACGTTGCTCGGTCACCGCTTGCAGGGCTTCCTGGGCGCTGCTGGTGTAGGAGACCGTTTCTTCCTGCTGCTCAGGCGTGAAGCCCAGGACGCGCTGAAAAAGCACGTCGTGGAGCACCGTGACGTCGACCGCCCGCAGCGCGGCAGACCGGTTTGAGCCCCGATGGATACGCTCGTCAAAGGACAACAGCCAGTAGTGTCTGGCTCCGGCCAGCGCACAGCCGATTCGTCGCTCTGAGTCGGTCGCACCGTCTCCCAGGGCGGCAAAGAACTCGGCCGTCCGATCCCGAGGGTACAGTCGGAGTCGAAAGTCTCGGCTGAGAACGGCCCGCAGTGCATCCACACTCGGCAGGGGCGCGTCGTGAATCAGGCGGTGGGTGGGCAGAATCACCACCCCCTCGTCCTCGGCGTTGGTCACATACGCCAGCACGTGGCGCAACGCGGCGTCGGGCGGAGCCTCGGGGTGTTCGCGACAGTAGCGCAGCGCGGTCTCATAGCGATGATGGCCGTCGGCAATAATCAGCGACTCCGCAGCCAGCCCGGCCGCCACCTCGGCAATCCGGGCCGGGTCGGTCACCCGCCAGACGGTGTGTCGGTTAGCCTGTCCGTCGCTGACGGCGATAAGCGGTTCGGCAAGTTCTGCTGCCAGCACCTGTTCAATTGACCAGTCTTTGCGCGCGTACAACAAAAACACCGGGCTGAGCTGAGCCTGGCACGCTTCGAGCAGGGCCAGGCGATCTTTTTTGGCGTCCTCAAAGGTCTGCTCGTGAGGGCGAATGACACCGCTGGCAAACTCTTCGAGTTGGACCGCAGCCAGGACCCCGGTGCGCCGCCGCTGACTGCCGTCGGGCAGGCTGAAGTCTTGGCTGTAGACGTACAGGGCGGGCTCCGGCTCCTGCATCAAGACCCGTTTTTCACGCCAGCTGCGCCACAGCTCGGCCGCCGTGGTGTAGCGCTCGGCAGCCTGATTCAGGTCGAGATGAATCGCGTTGTAGGGGCTCTGGCTGTGGAGCCGGGCCTGTTGGTGTTCGGAGATGACATCGTACGGCGGGCAGACCAGGGCTTGCGGGTCGCCGACCACAGCCGGATTGTAACGGATACCGCGAAAGGGTCGAATGTGTGCCATGAGTCCTGTCAGTCGGCGCAAAAGGCAGTCGTGATCTCTTTTGGATAGCGTGTGGTCATCACGATTGCCTTTCTTGGAGAGCCCGCCGACCAATGTCACGTCGGTAGTGCATGCCCGGCCAGCTGATCCGCTCAAGCGCGCCGTAGGTGGTGGCCAGGGCGGCCTGAAAATCGCGACCACAGCCGGTCACGCCCAAGACACGTCCGCCGTTGGTGACAAAGCGGTCGCCCTGCTTTGCCGTGCCGGCGTGGAAGACCACCCCGTCCGACCAGTCGCGGAGCGTGTCCAGGCCGCTGATCGGCAGCCCTTTTTCATAACCGCCGGGATAGCCGTCAGCCGCCAGCACCACACACACGGCCGGACGCACATCCCAGTCCAGGGACACCTCGGCCAGGCGTTCATCAATCACCGCTTCCAGCACCTCGACCAAGTCCGACTTGAGGCGGAGCATCAGCGGCTGGCATTCCGGGTCGCCAAAACGGATGTTGAATTCAAGCACCTTGGGGCCGTCCCGGGTCATCATCAAACCCGCGTACAAGACCCCCTTGTAGACAATACCGCGCTGTCTCAGCCCCTTCAGGGTGGGATGCAAAATCTCATCGACAATCTGTGCGGACAGCTGCGGCGTGATGATCGGAGCCGGAGAATAGGCGCCCATGCCACCGGTATTCGGCCCCTGGTCGGCGTCAAACACGCGCTTGTGATCCTGCGAGGACGCCAGCGGCAACACACTCGTGCCGTCGCTCAAAGCCAGGAAGGAGACTTCTTCGCCCTCCAGGAACTCCTCAATCACCACCCGCTCGCCGGCCGCGCCAAAGGCCCGCTCGCGCATGATGCGCTCAATCGCGGCGTCGGCTTCCTCCAGCGTGGGGCAGATCAGCACGCCTTTGCCGGCGGCCAGACCGTCGGCCTTGACCACGAGCGGGGGACCGACATCGGCCGCATAGCGGTGCGCCTCGTCCGGGTCGGTGCAGGAGTAAAAGGCGGGTGAGGCGACTCCTCGGGAGCGGAGCAGCTCACGGGTGAAGGCCTTGCTGGCCTCCAGCTGCGCGGCCTGACGCTGCGGGCCAAAGATGCGCAGGCCGGCCGCCTCGAAGGCGTCAACAATGCCCAGGCTCAGCGGCAGCTCGGGTCCGACCACGGTCAGATCGACGCGCTCGTCTTGGGCAAAGCGTACCAGACCCGGAATGTCCTCGGGCCTGAGCGCGACCAGTTGGGCCAAACCGTCCATACCCGGATTGCCCGGGGCACAGTAGATCCGGGACACTCGCGGGCTGTGGTGAATCTTCCACACCAGCGCGTGTTCACGGCCACCGCCGCCAATAACCAGGACTCTCATGCTAGTGCCGGAAATGACGCATGCCGGCAAAGATCATCGCCATGCCGTGCTCGTCGGCCGCCGCAATGACCTCGGCGTCGCGCAGGCTGCCGCCGGGCTGAATGACCGCCGTCGCCCCGGCCGCCGCCGTGACATCGAGCCCGTCCCGAAAGGGAAAGAAGGCGTCCGAGCCAACCACCGAGCCGCGGGTCTCCAGCCCCAAGTCCTGCGCCCGGGACACGGCAATCTTGGCCGAATCGACCCGGCTCATCTGACCCGCCCCAACCCCGACGATCTGATCCGGTCCGGTCAGGACAATGGCGTTCGACTTGACGTGCTTGCAGATCCGCCAGGCAAAGTCCAGCGCCCGATACTCCTCGGCGCTGGGGCGCCGCTGGGTCACCACCTGGCAGTCTTCGACCCGGATACGGCCGCGGTCGCGCTCCTGAAGCAGCAGCCCGCCCACCACCGGCTTGGCCTCGAAGCGAGCCGGCTGGGGATCGGCCAGCGCCGGGATCTCAAGCAGTCGGATATTACGCAGACGCTTGGACGAGGCCAGCAGCTCCAGCGCCGGAGCGGAAAAGCCCGGGGCCAGAACGATCTCCAGAAATCCGTGCTGGTAGAGAGCCAGGATTTCCTGGGCCGTGTCGGCGTCAAGCTCGCGGTTGAAGCCGACAATGCCGCCAAAAATCGACACCGGATCGCACGCCCGGGTCTTGCGGAAAGCCTCGGCCAGCGAGGTCTCGGACGTGGCCGCGCCACACGGGTTGGTGTGCTTGACGGCCACCGCCGCAGTCTGCTCGAACTCGTGCAGCAGCTCAAAAGCCGCGTTGGCATCGACGATATTATTGAACGACAGTTCCTTGCCCTGCAGCTGGCGGGCGTTGGCAATACACGCCTCCCGAATCTCCGGGGCATGGTAGAAGGCGGCGCGCTGGTGGGGGTTTTCGCCGTAGCGCAAATCCTGGGCCTTGACGTACTGGAAGTGGACGGTGTCGCCAAACGGCGCGTCCTCGTCGCCGTCGAGTCGGCCCAGATAATCGGCAATCGCCGCGTCGTAGCGGGCGGTCAGTCGAAACGCTTTTTTGGCCAGCTCAAGTCTGTGCTCGGCCGACAGGCCGCCGTCGGTCTGGAGCGCGGTCAGAATCCGGGGATAATCGTCCGGGTCAACCACCACCCCGACGTGGGCGTGATTCTTGGCCGTCGCCCGCAGCAGAGACGGCCCGCCAATGTCGATATTCTCGATCGCCTCGGCAAACGAGCAGTTCGGGCGGGCGACCGTCTGCTCAAACGGATACAGATTCACGACCACCAGATCAATCGGCTGCAAGCCGTGTTCGTCCATCACCCGGACATGCTGGGGGTCGTCCCGGCGGTGCAAAATCCCGGCGTGAATGCGCGGGTGCAGGGTCTTGACCCGTCCGTCAAGCATCTCCGGAAAACCGGTAAAGTCCTCGACCTGCACCACCGCCACACCGGCCTCGGTCAGCGCCCGGGCGGTACCGCCGGTCGACACGATCTCGATACCGAGGGCGGCCAGGCCGCGGGCAAACTCGACCACTCCGCGTTTATCGCTGACGCTGATCAGCGCCCGGCTGACGCTCGGCATAGGCTTCTCCGTGTTGTCTGGCTGCGCATGTGCGAGGGGAATAACAAAAGCCCCGCAGCTTGTCCAGGGACGGTCCGTATGGCTTGTCAATCTCCAGGCGAAGGCATATGGTGGGGCGGTTATGAGGATCGTCCTTAACGGCGAAGAGCGCGAGTGTCAGGACGGCTGGACGCTGGCGGACTTGGTCAACGATCTGGGTCTTACCCATAAGCGCATTGCCGCCGAGGTAAATCGAGACATCATCCCCCGCACCGAGTATGGCCAGCAGCGCCTTCAGGCCGGCGATGTGGTTGAGGTCGTCAACTTTGTGGGCGGGGGATAAGCGCGGACACACAACGGGGTAGATGGACCATGCATGACCCATTCATTCTTGCTGGCAAAGAGTACCAGTCGCGCCTCATCGTCGGGACGGGCAAGTATAAGGATTTTGCCGAGACCAAACGGGCGATTGAAGCCTCGGGGGCCGAGATCGTCACCGTTGCGGTACGGCGGGTGAATATCACCGATCCGAGCAAGGAGAATCTGCTCGACTATATCGATCCCGGCACCTACACCATTCTGCCCAACACCGCCGGCTGCTATACCGCGGACGACGCGATTCGGACCTGCCGTCTGGCCCGCGAGGCCGGGGTCGGCAATCTGGTCAAGCTGGAGGTCATCGGCGACGACAAGACCCTCTTCCCCGATATTCCGGCCACCCTGGAGGCAGCCCAGGTGCTGGTCAAGGAGGGCTTTGTCGTCCTGCCGTATATTCACGATGACCCGATCTCGTGCAAAAAACTCGAAGACATGGGCTGCGCTGCGGTCATGCCGCTGGCCGCCCCAATCGGCTCGGGGCTGGGCATTCGCAATCCCTACAACATCCAGATCATCCGCGAACACAGCAGCGTACCGGTAATTGTCGACGCCGGGGTGGGCACCGCCTCGGACGCGGCGGTGGCCCTGGAAATGGGCTGTGACGCGGTCCTGATGAACACGGCGATTGCTGCGGCCGACGATCCCATCCTGATGGCCGAGGCCATGAAGCTGGGCATCCAGGCCGGGCGCAAAGCCTTCCTGGCCGGGCGTATGCCCAAGAAGCTGTACGCCACGGCCTCAAGCCCCCTCCAGGGTCTCCTCGAATAAATTGATTGACTTCCGCCTGTACTTTGTCACCGACCGCCGTCAGACGGCCGGTCGGCCCCTGTCCGATGTCGTCCACGCCGCCCTCGACGGCGGCGTCCGCGCCGTTCAGCTGCGCGAGAAAGACCTGGAGGGCGGGGAGCTGTACCGGCTGGCCGGCCGGCTACGCGACCTCACCGCTCGTTATGCGGCCCGGCTGCTGATTAACGACCGCCTCGACGTGGCCCTGGCGGCTGGTGCCGACGGGGTCCACCTGGGGCAGACCTCTCTTCCGGTCAGCACGGCCCGCCAGCTACTCGGCCCAGACAAACTGATCGGTGTCTCGACCCATTCGCCGGACGAAATCACGGCCGCTCAGGGAGCCGATTTTGTGGTCTTCGGACCGGTGTATTTCACCCCCTCCAAAGCCGGCTACGGCCAGCCCCAGGGGGTGGCGCGGCTGCGCCAGGCGGTCCGCCACAGCCCGGTTCCGGTCTTCGCCATCGGCGGCATACAGGCCGACCGGATCGCGGCCGTGCGTAGTGCGGGCGCCCACGGCGTCGCCCTCATCTCGGCGCTCAGCGCTGCGGCCGAGCCGAGCCGGGCGGCACACGAGCTGCTGGCCCGACTCGGTCCGCCGGACAAGGCCGATTGACATTGTGTCGGCGGTCCTTTATCCCTCTTCATCGACGCGCCTGTCCATTCTGCCACCCTAGCTCAGTTGGTAGAGCAGCTGATTCGTAATTAGCAGGTCGTCGGTTCGACTCCGATGGGTGGCTCTCGAAAAACCCTCTGCTCAGGCAGGGGGTTTTTTTGGCAGGCGGCCCAGCAGATCCAGCTGGTGGGCGATATACACCAGGGAGCCGTCCTCAAGCTGCGCACGGCGCCGGACCAGCCAGTCGGCAAAGCGCCGGGCGTCAAGCTCGGGATGGCCGTCCAGAGCGGTCTCGAGCGTGTCAAGAATGCAGCCCAGAAAATACGCCTCGTCGGCCGGATAGCCGTCCGGCCCGGCAAACACTACCCAGTCGGAGCTACCGGCCGCTACCACCTCAAGCCCGGCGGTCCGCATATGGCCGAACAGCTGCCGCCCGGCCCGACTGCCGGCGGACCGAGCCCCGGCGACGTGCCGCTGATCCATGGTCCGGTGGTAGAGGGCCTCGATCTGAGCGTCGAGCCGGGGCTCAATCTGAGGCTGAAAAATCGTCGCCCCGTCAAAGGTCAGAGTGGAGTACACCAGCCCGCCGGGCGACAGCACGGACACCAGTTCGGGCAAGACCGAGGCCACGTCCACCAAGTCCAGAAAGGCGTGGGCGAGCAGCACGTCCCAGGTCTGCTTCCCCTGTTCGCGACGCACGAAGGCTGACAGCTCCACGGCTTCCAGCTCAACCATCACATCCCGGACAGCATCAGGTCCGGCTCTCTGGTCGGACTGCAAGCGCAACCGCCAGCCACGCTCCTGAGAGGACGAGCCCGGCGACCTCGCTGGGCTGACACGCAATCCGTGCTGCGCCGCCCAGCCCGGCAGACGGCGGGCGGCCTCGCCGATACTGGCCACGTCCACGTCGATAGCGGTGTAGGTCGCCCGGCTCAGCAGCCGTTCTTCCAGGACTCGCTCGATCATCGTGCCAATGCCGGCCCCGACCTCAAGCAGGCGCAGGGGCCGATCCTTGGTGGTCTGGGGCAGCAGCTCGGCAAAACGCTGCCACACCTGACGGTTGAGCGAGCGGTCGTCCAGGCGCTTTTTGGCCGCCAGGTAGCGGGGGTAGGAGTAGCGCGGGGAACGGCTCATGGTCTGGCCAGAGTCGAGAGAAACTGACGGATGCGGCGCGCGCTGTCGTCCCAGGTCGGGCAGCTGTGGTAACGCTGCCGGGCGGCCAGACTCATCCGTACCAAGTCCCGCCGGTCGACGTGAAGGTGACTGAGGTGGCGGGCCAGACTCGGACTGTCACCGGGCGCGACCAGGAAGCCCTCACGGCCGTGGCTGATGATCTCGCGGGCCGCGCCAACCGTGGTGGCAATGACCGGCTGACCAAAGCCCAGCGCCTCGACGTACACAATCCCGAACGGCTCGTACAGCGAGGGTACGGCCAACACCTGGTGACTGGCCAGGTGGGGCACGACGTGTTCGTGAGGCAGGGCCCCCAGCAGGCTGATCTGAGCCCGAGCACCGACTTGGTCAATCTGGCGGCGTACCCGACGGACATAGGCCGGGTCCATGTCCAGAGCGCCGATCACCGTGAGCCGCCAGTCAGCCCGGGGCAGACCGGCCAGGGCCTCAATCAGCACGTGCAGGCCCTTACGCGGAATCAGGTTACCGATAAACAGCACCCGCAGCGCGCCGGGCTGCTCGGCCCGAGCGGCGATGGCGTCGGGACTCAGCGTGGGCCGGACATGATCACAACCGGGATAGGCCACCACACTCGGACATCCCGACCCGATCAGGGCTTCGACCTGACGGCCGGTCGTTTTGCTGTTGAAAATCAGACCGTCGAGGGTCTGCAAGTAGCGCCGTTCCACCCAGCGGTAGAAACGATTCTGCCAGGCCGGCCGCACCTCACTCGAACGCAGCAGGTGGACAATGCTGACCAGTGGGTAGCGGACCCGCGGCTTCAGCCGGCGGTTGAGCCACCACACCGACGGATGGTTCAACTCGTCCTGAATCAGCACATCGCACGACGCCCGACACAGGCGCTGGAAAAAGGCGGCCGAGACATTATCGCTCAGGTGACGCCCATACGTCCGCCACGGCAGGCTGATGACCTCGACCTCGTCCCCCTCACGACGCAGATAATCGACCAGCAGGCGGTCGTACAGAAAACCGCCGGTCAGAATATCCAGACTGCCGTAAATCAGGAGCCCGACCCGCACGCCACCTCCTGTCGATACGACGCCCAGGCGTTCTCGTGCTCCCACAGGATGACCGTAATGGCCGTCAGGGTCGGCGCCTGCAAGCGTTCGGCCAGCGCCCGGCAGAAGATGTGGGCAAAGCGCTCAATGCTGGGATTGAGGCCCTCGAACTCGGGCTTTTCGTTCAGGGTCGTGTCCCGGAAATAGGCTACCAGAGCGTCCAGATTGGCCTCAATGTCAACGATGTCAACCAGGTAGCCGTGCTGATCCAGGCTGTCGCCCTCCAGCTGGACCTCGGCCTGGTAATGGTGTGAGTGCCACTCATTCTCGGCCCCCCAGTCGCCTCCGATCAGAAAGTGCTGGGCCATGAAATCCCGCTTAATGGCAACCTTGTACATACGCCTTTCCTCCTTGTCGTGTTTCTCACAAAGGGTGAACGTGCCCTCCAACCACACGAACATGTTGACACGTTCACCCTTTACAGGCCTCGTAGCTCAGCACGACTTGCAGGGCGTGCTGCGGCTGTTGGTCGAGCAGGGCGTAGGCCTCGGGCGCCCGCCCAAACGGAAAGCGGTGGCTGATCAGCTCGGTCAGGCACGGCCCGGACGGGCGCTGTTCGAGCATCCGCCAGGCCAGCTGCAAACGGCGCGCTTTGGTCCAGCGGCCGGTCCGCTCCGGGGCAAGACTGCTCACCTGGCTGCTGATCAGACGCATCCGGCTGCGGTGAAAGCGCCCGCCCAGGTCTAGTGCCGCCCGCTTGTGTCCATACCACGAGCCGATCACCACCCGTCCGGCAAAGCCGGTCGCGGCGAGAGCTAGATCAAGCGCGGCCGGATTGCCCGACAGCTCATACGTCAGGTCCGCGCCCCGGGCCGGCGCGTCGTCTTCGACAGCTTGGTTCAATCGCTCCAGCACGTCGTCCGCCCCGGCATCCAGGCTGGCCTGGGCGCCCAGCCCAAGCGAGCGGTCTCGACGTTCAGCGTAGCTATCGAGGCTGACCAGCCGGCCGAGCGGCAGCCGGGCCAGCAGGCTGGTGGTCAGCAGACCGACGATGCCCTGACCGACCACTACCACCCGTTCCCCGATCAGCGGCTGGCCGTCCATCAGCAGATTGACCGCAGTCTCCATATTGGGCAGAAACACGGCCCGGTCCGGCGTCATGCCGTCCGGCAGCGGCATCACTTCGGCCGGCGTGGTCACAAAGTGGCTCTCGTGGGGATGAAAGGCAAACACCAGCCGCCCCTCCCAGTCCGGGGACACGTCCGGCCCCACGGCCAGGACGCGCCCGACGGCCGCGTAGCCGTATTTGAGCGGAAAGCCGAAGGTGCCGCCCAGCGCGGCAATGGTTTCATCGACCGCCATGTCGCTTGGGACCTGACCGCGATAGACCAACAGCTCGGTGCCGGCGCTGATGGCCGACAACACGGTCTGGACCAGGATTTGTCCGCTCAGCGGCAGGGCCAGCGGCTCTTCCCGCACCGTGAGCCGATACGGAGCGGTGAAGTACAGGGCCTGGCGCCTCATGGCTGCTCCTGAGCCGCCCGCCCTTCTCGGGCTTCCCACACCGGGTCGCCCCACATGATGATGTCGTCTTCGAGCTGGTGATAGCGGACATTGCGCAGACGCGGCAGATGGACCGAATCGAGGAGCCGCAGTTTGCGTACCGCCCGCAGCCCGCCCAGCAGGGTTGGGGCGATGGTCAACACGACCGAATCGACCAGCCGTTCGGACAGAAAACTGGTAATGATGCGGGTGCCACCCTCGACCATCAGGCTGTTGATGCCGAGCTGTCCGAGGCGTTCCAGCAACGCGGCCAGATCGACCTGTCCGCGCGCGTTTGGCGGCAGCCACAGAATACGCGCCCCGGCAGCCTCAAGGGCCGCCTGGCGCTGGCCGTCGGCCTGCTGGCTGCTGGCAATCCAGGCCGCCCGGTCAGGATGCTGGAGCAGTGTGGCGTCGGCCGGAAAGCGCAGCCGGCTGTCGGCGATGATCGGTTGGGGGTTGCGACCCGTGACCAGACGAACGGTCAGGCTCGGGTTGTCGGCCAGCACTGTGCCGATGCCGACCAGAATCGCCTCATGGTCGGCCCGCAGCCGGTGGGTCAGGACGAGCGACTGCGGCCCGCTGAGGGCCATAGGCTGGCCCGGGCGGGCGGCGATGCACCCGTCCACGCTCTGCGCGTAACTCAGAGTGACGAAGGGACGTCCGGTGCGCTGACGATGGTCAACCATACGCGCCAGCAGGGCGCGCCGATGGGTGTCGTAGGGGGTGGACGACCGAAGAGGCTCAGCCAGAGGCTCAGCCAGAGGCTCAGCCGGGGCTCCGTTGGCGCGGGTCGGCACGGCCGGGGCGCCCGCGTCGAGGCTCAGCAGATGGTGCATGCGCTGGACCTTGGTTTGCAGATAGTCGGCATTCTCAGACGTTACCTGGGCGGGCAGCGGCACGCGGGCGCTGACCGGCACCCCATGCTCCTGCAAGCTCTCGATTTTGAACGGATTGTTGGTCAGCAAACGGACGGACGGGACGGCCAGGTCTTTGAGAATCTGCGCCGCCACGGCGTAATCGCGCTCGTCGGCCTGGTGACCGAGGAGGAGGTTGGCGTCAACCGTATCATAGCCCTGGTCCTGGAGATTATACGCCCGCAGCTTGTCGGACAGGCCGATTCCCCGTCCCTCCTGACGCAGATAGATAATGATGCCGGCCCCCTCCTGGGCGATCCACTGCATGGAGCGGTTCAGCTGGGAGCCGCAGTCGCAGCGCAACGAGCCCAGTACGTCGCCGGTGAAGCACTCTGAGTGAACCCGGACCAGCACGTTGGGACGCTCCGCCACCTCCCCCAGCACCAGCGCCAGGTGTTCCTTGTCGGCCTGCCCGTTTTTATACACGCACAGCTGAAACTCCCCGTCGGGAGTCGGGATACGGGCACGCGTTATCGGCTGAACGCTTGCTTCACCCATGGTCGGCCCTCCTTCGACTTTACCCGCGCCTCACCGACACACGAACATGCACGATTTCCCGCAAAATGCAACAATATCCCTATTCATCAGCCGCCAGCCGACCGCTCACCGCCAGCCAGTCACGGCCAAAACTGACCAGGGTCGGCAGAACGAACAGCAGGCCGACCAGCGTTGTCAGCGGGGGCGAGAAGACGGGCCACAGCACAACGCAGATAAAGCCGACCTGACAGCCGCCGATCACGGCTCGGGCGTTCCGCGGCGGCAGGCTGTGGACCGGTTTTCCCCGTCGCCTGCGCCACCACCGGCCCAACCCAAAGCCATAGTGGGCAAGCCCCAGCCCCAGGTACCAGACGGGCAGCTGACCATACTGCACGGCCAGACCGGTCGCCACCAGCAGGCCCAGGGCATCGACCTGCATGTCCAGGCGTTGGCCCAGATGGGTGGTGTAGTGGGTTTTCCGAGACACATAGCCGTCGAGCGAGTCGCCGACGGCGGCCAGGCTGTACACGCCGGCCGGCAGACAGGCCAGCCAGCCGGGCGGCCAGCCCAGGCTCACAAAGCCGGCCAGCAGACCGACCAGCAGGCCGCGCCCGATGGTCAGCAGGTTTCCCAGACCCAGGGCCGGCAGCAGGGGCTGGCCGGGCTGTCGGGAGTTGTCCGGCAGCCAGCGTCGCAAGAAAACCAACTCGACCGCCATCACACAGCCGGCCGACAGCGCCCAGCACCGGGCGGCCGCCGGCTGCCAGCCGGTGGACAACAGCGTGTAGCCCAGCCCCAGGCTCAGACCGCAGACAAGGCTGATCGCCCACCACTGGCGGTGCAGGCGGGAAAGCGCGGGGTCAACACGGGGCGTGTTCATGCTTGTTGATCGCGGTGGGCGGGGGCAAATATAATGCATGCGGCCGAAAGAGTAAAATGACTCTTCCCTTCCTATGTGACCGCATTCGGACACACGCATGGGCCTGGAGACGCTTGACATCTGCCTGCTGGCCGCCTTCGTGGTGTACGCCGTGGTCGTGGGCCTGCGTTCCCGCCGCCTGGCCTCACAGAATCTCGAAGAATACTTTCTGGCCGGGCGGAGTCTCAGCGGCTGGCGGGCCGGCATCAGCATGGCGGCGACCCAGTTTGCTGCGGATACGCCGCTGTTATGTACCGGCCTGCTGGCGGTGTCCGGCATTTTTTCGCTGTGGTGGATCTGGTCCTACGGCCTGTCCTTTCTGCTGGTCGGCTTTGTCCTGGCGCCCGCCTGGCGGCGGGCCGGCGTGCTGACCGACGCCGAGCTGACCGAGCGACGCTACAGCCAGCCCGCCGCCCTGCTGCTGCGCGGGGTGAAGGCGATCTATTTTGGCACGATCTTCAACTGCACCGTGCTGGCCATCGTGCTGCTGGCCACCACCCGCATCGCCGAGCCCTTTCTGGTCTGGCATGCCTGGCTCGCGCCCGAGCTGTACGAGCCGCTGTTGGCGACCGTGCGCTGGCTCGACACCCCCCTGACCACGCTTCCCGATACCAGCCCCGAGGTGTGGATTCGCTCAACCGACAACCTGCTGTCCATCGGCCTGATCGTGCTGGTAACCGTTTTCTATTCGACCACCGGCGGGCTGCGCAGCGTGGTGGCAACCGACGTGCTGCAATTTGGCGTGGCCATGCTGGCCACGGCCGCCTACGCCGGCTGGGTCCTGGCCGAGGTCGGCGGGCTGGACGGCCTGGCCGCCCGGCTGTCGGCCGTCTACACCGGGCAGGCCGGCCCGGGCGGAATCCGGGCCAGCCAGCTGTTGGCCTTCACCCCGTCTCAGGCCAAAGACGTGTCAGGCGCCTTTCTGGCTCTCCTGGCCCTCCAGTGGCTGGTACAGATGAATGCCGACGGAACCGGCTACCTGGCCCAGCGCAGTATGGCCTGTCGGAGCGACCTGGACGCCAAGCGGGCCAGCCTGGTGTTCACCCTGACCCAGGTCCTTGTGCGCAGCCTGGTGTGGATTGCGATCGGCCTGGGCCTGCTCGTGCTGCTGCCGCCCGAGCCGAGCCTGAGCGGTGGCGCGCTGGTCGCCGACCGGGAGGCGTCTTTTGTCCGGGGCATTGCCGAACTCCTGCCGTCCGGGCTCAAGGGCCTGATGTTGCTGGGCCTGCTGGCCGCCCTGGCCTCAACCGTGGACACCCACCTGAACTGGGGTGCGTCGTACTGGAGCAACGACATCTACCGGCGCCTGATATGCCAGTGCTGGCTGGGACGCGAGCCGAGCCAGCGCTCGCTGGTGTGGGTGGCCCGTGGGGCCAATATCGGGCTGCTGGTCATTGCCCTGTTCATCATGTTTCATCTGTCCTCGATTCAAACCGCCTGGAAGATCAGCCTGCTGTTTGGGGCCGGCATGGGCGTCATGCTGGTCCTGCGCTGGCTGTGGTGGCGGATTACCGCCGTCGGAGAACTCACCGCCATCGGCGTCTCGTGCGTGCTGGCCCCAATCCTGCTGCTGACCGTCCCTGACAGCCATGAAGCCCTGCGCCTGCTGCTGGTCGCCGGCGTGTCGTCCGGCGCGGGCATATGGGCCTCGCTCCGCACGGCCAGAGCCGACGACGCCCAGCTCCAGACCTTCTACCGCCAGGTTCGCCCGCCGGGCTTTTGGGCGCCTCAGCAGCAGGCGCTGGGCCAGGCGCCCCAGCATGCACGGCGCCGCTTGGGCCGGACGCTGCTGGCCGTAGTCAGCGCCGCCCTGTCCGTTTTTTTGCTGCTGACCGGACTCGGCAGCTGGCTCTTTTCCAGTCCGGCGCCGCGCTGGTTTCCCTGGCGCTCGGTCTGGCTGGTGCTGCTGCCGATCCTCAGTCTGGGCCTGGTGCCGGTGTGGTGGCGGCAGGTCTGTCCGCGCGCCCCGCAGCTGTGGCCGTTGAGCCGTAGGACGCGCCGGCCAGGGCGACCGCACCGAGCAGGGACACCCCGGCGGTGAACACAAACATGGTCGGAAAACTCGTCTGTTCGAGCAGCACACCCAGGCCAATCGCGCTCAGCCCATGGCCGATATCAAACGCCAGCATCAGGGTGGCCAGGGCCGGCCCCCGCTCGCGCTCGGTTGCGCGGTCTACACAAAAGGCCATCAGGGCCGGCTGCACGGCGCCGAAGCCCAGGCCCTGCAGGGCGGCCACGCCGAGCAGCCAGGCCACGGACGTGGCCTGGGCCAGGAGACTCATGGCCACAGTCAGCAGGAGCAGCCCCGGAATAATCACCCGAGCCCGGCCAAAGCGGTCGGACCATTTGCCGGACACGGGGCGGGCCAGAATGACGGCGACCGAATAGACGATAAAGTACCAGCCCGGGTTGCCGAGCTGGCGAGCCTGGACAAACAGCGGCAGGAAGGACAAGACCGCGCCGAACGACATGGTCATGCAGATGGCCAGAAAGCCGGGAAAGACGGCCGAGCGGCTGAGCAGGGACGGGCGAGACAGCCGAGCCGCAGAGGGCGGCGGCTGGCGGACGGGCTCGGCCAGGAGCGAGATCACAAAGAGACAGCCGAGGGCCAGCAGCGCCGACAGCCAGAACAGCTGGTTGAAGCCGCTGTGCTCAACGAGAGCCGCACCCGCCACCGGCCCGGTCGCCATCGCCACATTCATCATCATGCCGTAGTAGCCCATGGCTTCGCCGCGGCGGGCGAGCGGGGCGAGGTCGGCGACCAGGACGCTCGACGCGGTGGTGAACAGGGCAATCCCCAGGCCATGAAAAAAGCGGTAGCCGATCATCAGCGGCACCGAGTCGGCCGTGGTGTACAGGAGCGGCCCGACACAGTAGACCAGCGCGCCGAGCGCCAGCCCCAGCTTGCGGTTCCAGCGCTCAACCAGCCAGCCGGATGTCGGCCGAATCATGACCGCAGCCAGGGCAAACACCCCCACGACCACGCCGACCTGGGCCTCGGTGCCGCCCAGCTCGCGGACAATAAAGACCGGCAGCACGGCCAGGAGCAGGAACATGCTCTCGAAAAACAGTAGCGTGCTGACGCACAGCACCAGGAAATTACGGGTGAACAGGGGCTCGGCCGCGTCTGCCGCCGGCTGGGGCGCGTGTGACATGGCCGTCGAGTCTACTCCGGCCGGCCGGGGCCGACAAGGCGCTGTTGCGTCATGTCTCCTTGACGCCCGGCCCGGCCGAAGGGTATGGGGAAGACACTGTTTCACTTCTTATCTTGACCTTATCTTGACCTTATCTTGAGCCGGGAGGAGACGCGCGTGGAGATGGTCATCGCTGACAAACGCTGGGTGAAAAAATATCCTGAGGTCGGCACCGGCCCGGTCTCGGCAGAGCCGTGCATCTCCCCGGAATATTTCGAGCTCGAACGTGAGCGGGTTTTTCGTCGGACCTGGCTGTACGTTGGCCGGGTGGAGGCGATTCCCAAACCGGGAGACTATTTCGTTCAAGACCTCGCGGTGTGTCGGGCGTCCATTCTCGTCATCCGCGGCACGGACAAGGTGGTTCGCGCCTTTCACAATGTCTGCTCGCACCGCGGCAACAGGCTCGTCTGGGATGACCGAGGCTCGTGTCCGGGCGTCTTGTCGTGCGGCTTCCACAGCTGGACCTACGATACGACAGGCCGGCTGACCTGGGTTGCGGATGAGGAGAACTTTTTTGATCTCGACAAAAGCCAGCACGGTCTGACCCCCGTTGCGACCGAGGTCTGGCAGGGGTTTATTTTCATCAACCTGGACGCCAACCCGCAGGAGAGCCTGCCCCACTATCTCGGCGGCATTACCCAGCAGCTCGGTGCGGCCGACTTCGGACAGCTCGCCCGCGCCCACGCCTATAGCGTCACCGAGAAAGCCAACTGGAAAGTCGCCCTTGACGCCCAGAACGAGTTGTACCACCTGCCCTTCCAGCACCGGCATACCATCCCCGATTCGTGCACCCTCAAAGACGGCCGCTTCCCCCGCCTGCTGGATGTCAGACTGTACCGCCATCACAGTGTGTACTCGTCCCGGGTCCCGGCCGACCGCCTCCCCAAGCCGGTCGAAAGCCTGGCCTACCGTCTGGTCTCCTCAGACACCGAGCGCCGCCTGCCGCTGATGGCGATTTTGACTTCTACACCATCTTTCCGAATTTCGCCCTGCTGCTGTTCCGTGGCGTCTCCCAGGATTACTATCTCACCTATAGTTTCTGGCCGCTGGCCGTCGATCAGACCCGCTGGGACATCAGCCTGTACTTCCCACCCGTAGCCCGTGCCAGCCAGCGCATCGGGCAGGAATACATGAAGTGTCTGCTGCGGGATATCCTCCACGAAGACGCCTTCGCCCACGAACAGATCCAGGCCGGTCTGGCCTCACGGGCAAAAAAGTATCTGTTGCTCCAGGACGAGGAGATACAGATCCGACATTTTCATCGGGTTCTTGAAGGCTACGTCGAGACCTGACACAGCGAGACGCCCATGTCACACGCCGCCCCTGTTTTCCCCGCGCCGTTTCAAGACCTGGAAACCTATGGCGACTGGGCGTTGGCCACCGAACGCGAGCGGACCGCCAAGCGCGTGTCAAGCCCAATGTCCGCCATCCGGGCTTTTTACGACGCCCTGCGACCACGCCTGGAGGCCTGCGCGACCTATCTCGATCAGTTTCCAGTGGATGACATGCCCCCGGATGCACAGCGCCTGCTGTGGCTGACATTGTCGCTGATGGAGGTAGCCAACGCGGTCGAGCTGTACAAACAACCCCAGCTTCCCAACGGCTTTGAGATCGCGCGCTTTATCCCCCTGGAAAAAGACCCGTCTACTTGATGACGTCCGACAGACGCTGGCGATAGGCGGCCAAGTCTTCGTCGGTCACGCCGTCTGGCGGTACCAGCTGATAATGCTTCTCCGAAACCACGCGGATATCCTCATCCGCTCGTTCGAACTCGAAGAGCACGATCAGGTTATCCTGGATGGATTGCGCTCCAACGGGCCGACAGACCAGAGACGGGAGTCGAGCAGCGCATAAGCCCAAGTCTTGCTCAATCTGGACTCTACTGAGCGTGTCCTTCTCTCCTTTGGCCTGAACAGGGATGACGTAGTGAGAGCCGCTCCTGTCTACACCCACATATATCTTATCCGTCTCTACTTGACCCATTCCTGGCACGGTCGTCCTCAGATGGTTTTGGAGTGAATAGCAGGCTATCCCCAGGAAGATGTCGATCAATCGGTTGTAGCGGATGCGGGCCAGGACAGCCTGCTCATCGTTGAATGCATACTTCGCGATGATTCCGGGAGTTGCGTCGGGGATCTTCGTCACCGCAAGATTCGGATTGTGGATGAGCGGCCGGTCGGCCACCAGAACAAACTGGTATCGACTCCGCCCAGCGGGACGAATGATCCAGGTCTCTCCCGCAGGCGCCTCGGCAAGAATGCTGGACGGAAGCGCTGTTCGGTATCTGAAGCTGTACACTACGTCGCCCAGATTCTTGGGCAGCCGGATATTCAGTCGGGATGCGAAGGTGACTATATCCTCTCGCTCGAACGCTACTGCCCGTTGTCCAGCTCGATACTTGGCGTGGAAAATCGCCTCAATGATCGCCACATAGCGGTTCCGGGACGGAATAGCGCACCTCCCTCTTGGTCAGCGCCCCGGCCATTCGAGCAAAACGACTTCTTCCCGAAGCTGCTCGCCGGTCACCGTTGAAGGTCGAGTCCGAAACAGGTCAATGCCGGTGACGGTGTAGTTCAAGGATTGCGCCAAGTCGGCCAGCAGACGACCTGTCCGAATCATGACCCGCAGATACGAGGCCTGGTCGCCGACCACATACGCGAGTCGTGCTCCCGGTTTGAGAACGGAGCGGAGGGAAGCAAGATGGCGCGCCATGCCCCCAAAGTACAGTTGGGTGAGGCGTGGATAGAGCCGCTCGAAGCCTGAAGTTTTTCCCAGCTCAACCCGGCGTTGTTCAATGGCCTCGGCGATGTTCCGTATTTCGGCATGGTCGGCAACCTCGAGATCGTCCGTATCCGACTTGTACACGCCCCGCGTATTGGACCTGACCAAGTCCTGCTTGAGTGACCGCAAGTCCTGTTTGTCGCGTATCAACCCGAGGATGACGGACTCCAGGCGCGTCGTACGCGTATAGTCCTTCTCGTTTGGATACGGTGGGGACGTGATGACCGCGTCAACCGATTGGGGTTCCAGAATCTGGTCAGTCTGTCGGGAATCGCCCTTGATGACATGGGCAGGAACGTCTGCCCGGTCTCCGACAAGACCAATGTCGCTCACCATAGACCGGACACGGTCAAGCCAGGCATCGAAGACCGGAGCGTCATCCTTCACCTTCCCAACCCCCACCTCGGGGCCAAACTTCAGGTTGCTGATATGCTGCACCAGCGCACCGGCCAGCGCGAGCCGGCCGTACTGCTGCATCCGGCGGTCACCTTGGTGGTCGATTGCATCCAGCAACAGCAGGGTCTTATGCAGGGGCAGCGGACTGATTGAGTTCTTGAGCAATAATTTCACCTGCGCGGGACGCAGTTCGGCCAGGGCTGGCTGTTTCGGTTCAGCGGCGGCAAACAGCGGCAGGTCGGTCCATCCATCCGGGCCCTGTTCTTTCAGAGTCTTTCTCGCAGACGCGGCAACCTGCTCGGCATAGTCCACAAGTCCGGCACAATCAGCCGTCCAGTCCACCTTGACCGAGCTGGCGAGATGCGCCATGGGGTTCGACTCGATTCCAACGCTGGCAATGCCGAGTTTCTTGCATTCGACCAAGGTGGTGCCGGTTCCACAGAAGGGGTCGAGAACCGTCTCAGACGGCCCCACGCCAAAACGCCCGAGATAGTCCCGGACGAGATGGGGTGGGAATGACAGGACAAACCGATACCAGCCATGAACCGGCTGGTCTTCGGGCCGGAGTTTGTTCCGGTCATTTCGGGTGCTGTTTGTATTGCGCGGCGTCTCAGTCGCTGTTGGCATCGGCTTGGTGCTCATTCTGTGTCAAGCATGAAGATACAACGGAGCTTGCCGCTTGGAAAGCACCGGAGCTATCATGCGGCTTGAGGAGGCGCACCATGGATCAGGACTGGATCGAAAAAATGGCTATCCAAGAACTCTTCGCCCGCTACGCCCACGCGATTGACGACCTCAAGCCCGAGGCCTGGGTGGCGTGCTTCCACCCCGACGGCGTGTTTCAGGTTGGCCGGCGGGCCATGCAGGGTCAGGCCGCCCTGCGGGGCTACGCCGACGTGCATGTCCGGGAAATTCGCTGCCGCCACATGATGGCCAACTTCCTGTACCAGGTCGAGGGCGAACAGGCCACCGGGCAGTGCAGCATGCTGGCCACCCTGGCCACGCCCGGCGGCTATAAGATCTTTGCCCAGGGTCGCTATCTCGACCGGCTGGTCAAGCACGACGGCGAGTGGCGTATCGCCCACCGTCGGGTCGAGACCGACCAGCTGGCCTCGAATCCGACCGGGATCACGAGTATCGCCGACCCGGATGTTGCGGCCCTGGTGCGGCCGCTGGTCGATGCGGCACGCCGGCTGGGAGAAAGAGTCCAGGACTGACTCGGGCCAGCAACGCCGCTCAGGCGTCGCCCGCGGCGGAAGGGGCGGCCAGCCCACCCAGAGACACCAGGGTATCTTCGAGGACGGCCAGCTGGGCGAACAGGTCGTGCTGCGGAGGGGCGCACGTGGAGCAGAGCGGACTCTTGAAGTAAAACCCCAGCCAGTCTTGGACGCCCGCCAGCCCGCTGCGCCGGGCCAGGTCCAGCAACAACACCAGGTCCAGCGCCACCGGAGCGGCGAGGATGCTGTCACGGCACAAAAAGTTCAGCTTGATCTGCATGGGATAATCGAGCCAGCCGAAAATATCGATATTATCCCAGCCTTCTTTTTCATCGCCCCGCGCCTTGTAGTAATGAATGTGGACCTGATGCTCATAGTCGGCGTAGAGGTCCGGGGAGACCTCGGGCTGGAGAATCGAATCCAGGACGGACAGCTTGCTGTGCTCCTTGGTCTGAAGCGAGGCCGGGTCGTCCAGCACCTCACCGTCCCGATTGCCCAGAATATTGGTCGAAAACCACCCCCGCAGCCCCAGGCTGCGCGCCCGCAGGCCGGGGGCCAGAATCGTTTTCAGGAGGGTCTGACCGGTCTTGAAGTCCTTGCCACACACCGGCACGCCGTTCTCGTCGGCGAGCTGCCGCAGGGCCGGGATTTCCAGCGCCAGGTTCGGCGCTCCGTTGCCGAACGGCACCCCCTCCATAAGTGCCGCGTAGGCGTAGATCATCGTCGGCGCGATAGCCGGGTGATTGTTTTTCAGTCCCTCCTCAAAACGCCGCAGCGTGGTATGGACCGGATCGGTTTGCAGAAAAATCTCGGTGCTGCCGCACCACAGCATCACCAGCCGGGCCAGCCCATGCTCGGTGCGGAAATCGGCGATGTCGGTTCGCAGCTGAAGGGCCAGCTCGTATTTGTTCGGCGCCTGCTTGACGTGGGGGCCGGACAGCCGGCGCACGTAGTGCTGATCAAAGACCGCCTTCCACGGCCTGAGCGCGCTGAGTTCCTCGCGGACGGGCGCCAGCCGGTGCGGCTCAAGAACGCCGGCGTGCAGGGCCGTCTCATAACAGTTGTCCGGAAAAATATCCCAGCCGCCAAAGACCAGCGAGTCCAGGTCGGCCAGCGGCACACAGTCTTGAATGCGCCGGGCCTCGGGGTCCGCCCCCGAGCGCAGGCTGCCGTATTGGGTCAGACACCCGATAGGCCGTCCCAGGCCCTTCTTGACCAGCTCAACCCCGGCAATCAGGGTCGTGCTGACGGCCCCCATGCCGGGCAGCAGAACACCGAGTTTGCCCCGGGCTGGCATAACGCCGCGTGCTGAGTCCTCCATCCCTGCCCCCTTCGACGGCACCCCCTCGGACGGCGCCTCCAGGCACCGTGCCGAGAGTCGCTGTTTCTCAAAAAATGCAGGTTTTTGAGCGCCTGACAAGAGGGGCGCGACGGTCGCTGCGGCCCACCGCCAGCCCGACCGTCAGACCGCCGGCGTCTGGCGCGGACCGGGCAATTTTCGGTCCTACTTCAGCGGCGGCATGACCTCGCGCGGGTCCAGGCCGAGTTCCAGGCTGCCCACGCTGGACAGGCAGAAGTCGCTCGGCGGGAACTGAATCGCCCCAACCGCGCCGTCTCGAAACAGCCGTTCTATCGGGGTCGTCTTGAACAGGGCGTGCGCTCCGCCAACGGTCAGCGCGGTGCGGGTTATCCGCGCCACCGCCTCGCCAACCAGATACTTGGCCCGGAACAGCGCCGCCAGGGTCTGCTGGGTCGGGCCTTGGCTATCGCTGAGCCAGGCCGAGTGATAGGTCATGAGCCGCGCCGCTTCCAGATCGACACTCATTTCAGCTACCCGTCGGCGGACATCCGCGTGGTAGGCCAACGGCTGGCTGTAGCCCTTGGGCACGCGCTGCCTGACCATCTCGCGCAGCGCGTCGTAGGCGGCTGCGGCAACGCCCAGATACACCGCAGTATATGAGGCCCACAACCAGTTCGCCGCGTTGCGAATAAAGGGCAGGACGTCATCGACCCGGTACAGTTCGGCCTGCTCGGGCACGAAACAGTCCTCCAGAATGAGCGAGTCGCTCCGCGTGGCGCGCATTCCCAGGGTATCCCACACCTGATCGACACGCCGTCCTGCGACCTCGCGGGGAACCAGGACCAGAATGGCTGCGGCAGAACTCGCGGCCTCAGCCGGATGAGCCAGGACCGCACAGAAGTCCGCCGCCTCAAGCATGGAGGCAAAGGCTTTTCGGCCGGTCAGCCGGTAGCCGCCAGCAACCCGTTTGGCTAGCGTGGCCGGCTTATAGGTGGCCAGCAGGCCGGAATTGCTGGGCTCGGAGAAATTCCCGGCGATCAATTTGCGCTGTTTCACCACCAGATCGGCGAGATAGTCTTTGGTTGCCGGCGAGACGTCCGGGCTCTCGAACAGCGGCCCCACAATCGACACGTGCATATTGAAGGACAGCGCGGTCGAGGGGCAGCCCTGGGCCAGCTGCTCGGCGGCCAGCGAATAGCCGAGCAGGCCGACTCCCTCCCCACCCATGTCTTGGGGGATGTTCAGTCCGTAGAACCCTTCCCGGCGCAGCGCCGCATAGTTCTCCAGCGGATGGCTGGCCGCCCGGTCGTGCTCGGCCGCCCGGCCGGCAAAGCCCTGGGCCAGTCGCCGGCTGCGTTGCCGCAGCCGTTCGTCTTGCGGGCTGATCTGAAAGTTCATGCGCCTATCCTCCACACACGCTCTTATCGCCCCAGCCCAAGAGCGGTGTCAAGCCGAATCGGACGCGCCGCTGCGTCCCGAAACACGCCTTTCGCGTTTGGCGCTTTTTTCGAGAACGATCCTGTGACATATGGTATGAATACTCAGGAATACCAACGGCAGACCACGAGGAGGAAGCCATGCCCATGAAGAAGATCGCCATTTCTCTGCCCCAGCCCGTGCTGGAAACGGTTGACCGTCTGGCTGCGCAGCGGGGCGAGTCTCGCAGCCGTACCATTGCCACCATCCTGTCTCGGGTAGCCCGAGCCAAAAGGGACCGGGACATCACCGCCCGGATTGACGCCATGTTTGCCGATGAGACGATCCGAGCGGAACAGAAACGCACGGCCGACGAGTTTTCAGACATGCACCCGTGGACCAGAGAGGAATGGTAATACACCAGGGAGAGATATACTGGGTGGCTTTTGCAGGCGAGGGATCAGAACCCCGGGACCGTCGTCCGGCTGTCGTTCTGCAGCACGACCGGTTTAACCACAGCCGTCTCAATACTGTGGTCGTTGCGGCGCTCACCTCACAGTTGCGCTACGCCGCCCTGCCCGGCAATGTCCGTCTGCGTAAGGGCGAGGCCAACCTGCCGAAGCCGTGCGTTGTCAATGTCACCCAGATTCAGACGATTGACCGGGCCTACCTGGGAGAGAAGATTGGGACGCTCCCCCGGCGCCTGGTCCGCCAGGTATGGGAGGGAGTCCGGCTGGTGCTGGAGGCAAACGGTGCGGACCGTCCATGAGCGCAGCCGACCGAGCGCGACGCTTCCCCGTCGGAGGAGTGTCGCGCCTCACCCTCTTGATTCTGCTGCCTGCCTCCGCGTGCTTTGGCTTGACTCCAGGACTGCGGCAGGGCTACACAGGGGGGAGGAGAAGACGCCCGAGCGACATGCTCCAGAAAAAAGGAGGAGAGCATCATGCCAGCACACAAACCCGAAGAGTGCGATCTGCTGTTGATTGACGCCATACAAAAGGGAGACCTTGAGACGGCGGTCGCGCTGTACGAGCCGAACGCCAATTTTGTGGTGTCTACCGACCAGGTTGTCACCGGCCAGGCCGCTATCCGCGAGATCATGCAGGGCTTCATGGCCGCCGAGGCGACGTTCAACATCGAGTCGGTCACTGCCGTCCCCAGCGCCGACGGATCCATCGCCGTCACCCGGGTCAAGGGCAGCAGCACCAGTCCGGGTCCTGACGGCAAGCCGGTCACCACGCCCCTGCACAGCGTGGAGGTCGTCCGCAAGCAGGCCGACGGAACCTGGCGGTTCATCATCGACGACCCCAGCGGAGAAGGACTGAAGTAGCGTACGGGAAGGAAGGAGCAGAGCAGATGGCAACCCAAACCGCACGGCGCACGTCTCGCACCCAGAAGGCCACCGCCCCGGACAGCGGCCTGGCCCGCATTATCGACCCAGGCTGGAGCTGGGACGACAAGCTGCCGCTGGCCCAGGCCAAACAGATCGGCAATACCATCTACGTGTCCGGCCAGGTCGCCTTCAACGCCCAGGGAAAACTGGTCGGCAAGGGGAATATGAAGACCCAGACCCGCCAGGTATTTCGGAATATCAAGGCCGTCCTCAGGGCTGCCGGGGCCAAGATGGAGCATGTCGTCAAAATCAACACCTATATTACCGACGCCGACAAATTCATGGACATGCTGGAGGCCCGGGGCGATATCTTTGGCGACAACCCACCGGCCAGTACAGCCGTTGTTGTGGCCGGCCTGGCATTTCCGGGGCTGCTGATTGAGGTCGAGGCGATTGCCGTCATACCCTGACGATATCTGAACACAGGTGGGTGCGGTGAGCGAGGTCAAGACCGGCGGTATTCGGATGATCCCCATTGCGGGTGGCTACCGGGTGTGGACCAAACGCCTGGGCTCGGGCTCGATTCCGCTTCTGACGCTGCACGGCGGGCCGGGCTGTACCCACGAATACTTCGCCTGCTTCGAGGATTTTCTGCCCCAGCACGACATCCAGCTGATCTATTACGACCAGCTCGGCTCGGCCTACTCCGACCAGCCTGATGCCCCACGCCCGAGTGTCGATCTGTGAGCGGGGGAGCCACTGCGCCATGTACGACGACCAGGACGCCTATTTCCGTGACCTGGTGCGCTTCATCCAGGATGTCGAAGCCGGGCGCTTTGCCTCGGGCTGAAACGGTAGCACAGTACTCAGCGGACCCAGACCTGTCTGAGCACCCGCAGCGCGTTGCCGCCCATGACCTTGGCGATATCCTCGTCGCTATAGCCGTGTTTGATCAGCCAGCGAACGATATTGGGAAAGTCGGCCGGATTCTCCAGCCCGTCCACATACGCGACCGGCTGGAAGGATTTGTTGCCGAGGATTTTTGTCACCGACAGCTGGGCGGCGTAGGCCCGGTGCAATCCGACGTGGTCGCCGAACATGGTATCGGGTCCGAAGCCGACGTGGTCGATCCCCAGCAGACGCACCGCATACTCGAAGTGCTCCATGCACGAGTCGAGCGTATGCCGGGGGTGACGCTCGGTCAGGGTCGTATGCGGGGCAGCCTCAATGCCCAGCACGCCGCCCTTGGCGGCCAGGGCTTCGAGGACGTGGTCGGGCTTGAGGCGCGGCGTGTCCCATAAGGCTCGCGCGCCGGCGTGCGAGATGACGGTCGGCTGCTGACTGGCCTCAATCGTGTCCAGGCTGGTCTGGTCGCCGCAGTGGGCGGTATCGATCAGGATACCGAGCTTGTTCATGCGTTCCACCGCCTGCCGCCCAAAATCGGTCAGACCGGCGTCGCCGGCCTCGCGCAGGCCGCTGCCCAGCACGTTCGATTCACTGTAGGTGATGCCCATGCTGCGCACGCCGAAGCCGTACAGCACGTCGAGCCGGTCGAGTTCGTTCTCTATCGGGGTGGCCGACTCCAGGGTCGGCACCAGGGCCAGCCGCCCCGTTTCGTGGGCGGCCAGGATATCGCGCACCCCGTCACACACGACGATAAAGTCCTGGTGGGCCAGGTCGCACAAACGCATACCCAGGTCGTGGATGATGTCGCTCCACTTCCAACCGGCATGCGAGGTGATGGTACACAGGCCGTTCATCAGGTTGTCGAAAACAGCGTCCAGGCCGGACGCTGCCAAGCCCTCAAAACCGCTGAAGTCGCGTCCCAGGCGCTTTTGCTCAAAGATCTCGGTCACGTCCTCGGGCACCACGACCGGATGATCGTGCATCGAGATGGCGACGTGCCGGGCCAACAGGTCCTGGGCGCGCTGTTCCTGGCTGGGGCTGAGGGTGACTCGGGCGGACGGTACCCGCCCGACCTGTTTGGCCAGTCTGAAGGCTTTGTAGTCGGACTCGGCATCCAGATACTGGTAGGAGCGATAGCCGGCGTAGTGTTTGTGCGTGCCCATCGGCTGGACCTCCTTGTCTGCCCGGATTATTCTGCGTCCAGGGCATCTTTGTCAAAGGCCAGCCGGTGATGTCCACGTCCATCCGTGTGTGGGCATACCAGACCTAAAAGGAGGGACTCCCATGGACCTTGCAAGCATAGACCATGTTCTGACCACCACACGCTCGGTGAAAAAACGCCTGGACTTCAGCCGCCCGGTCGATCCCGAGGTGATTCAGCGCTGTATCGAGATCGCCCTGCAATCGCCCACCGGCGTCAACTCCCAGGGCTGGTACTTCCTGGTCGTGACCGACCCGGACAAGCGCCTGGCGCTGGGCGAGGTCTACCGCCGGGCCATGCGCGATTATATCGCGTTCCAGAACCAGCAGCCGCCCCAGTATCCGACCGACAGCCTGCGGGCGGGGCAGTGGCAGCGCATGCTGGACGCCAGCATGTACCTCAACGAGCGCGTTCATGAGGCTCCGGTCCACATCATCCCCTGCATCGACACCCAGGTGAAAGACTACCCCCTGCTGTTCCAGTCTCCCACGCCGAGTTCGTTCTACCACGCCTCGCTGTACGGCTCGATTCTGCCCGCCGCCTGGTCGCTGATGCTGGCCCTGCGCGCCCGCGGCCTGGGCTCAGCCTGGACCACCGTCCACCTGGTCTACGAGCAGGAGGCGGCCGGGATTCTGGATATCCCGGACACGATCTTACAGGTCGCGCTGCTGCCGGTGGCCCACTTTACGGGCGACGATTTCAGACCGGCCAAGCGGCTGCCGGTCGAAGAGGTCACCTACTGGAACGGCTGGGGCCGGCAGCGCTGATCGAGACAGGCAAGAATCTCCGACACCACAGTACAGCCCCCGGGCGTCCGCCTTTTAGCTGACGCCGAACGTAAACTCCTCAAACGTTTTGAGAAGGGGATTAAGACGCTGGCGGAGAAGGGGAACATAGTCTATCGGATCAATCCTGATCGTCCAACCGGATGTCTCGTAGGGTGATGGTGCTACCAGTGCGTGTCGCGTCGATCACGACGCGAGAATTCCACATAGAACCCACAATAGCGTCCATTCGTCCTTCTGGTACTTCCACGTCTTGTGTTATTCCTGCATCAACAATTTTAATAACATTCTTCTCGAACGCATCTGCATACCGCAGGACTCCACGAATTTCGATCAGCTCAGCTTTGGTATCTGATAGCAGTTCCGCAGCTGATCCAGCTTCAGCCTTTGGCATTCGCACCACAAGCGATGGTGATAACCGACTCACAATCGCCCACGCCGGGAAATCCCCTCCAGGAGTGGTGAGCTCAACGGAGCGCTCCGACCCGCTACGAATTGCAGTAAAACCTACTTGACGGACTCGCTCGCCATCCGGCGCTATCTTTTTTGTCAGACCGAAGAAATTCTGTAGGTACGCAGAATCAGGAATACGCTCCTGTATTTCGCTAATGCGGGATCTGTTTATCATTTCCATCAGGTCCATAAACTCGCCTATGATAGCTCCTGTATCAGGTGTCCCAGGTGAACGCTGTTCTGCTAGGCTCCCGAATTTTAGCGTAACGGCAAAACTGCCACTCCTTGGTACGGAAATCAGCGGCTGATAATTTTCTCGTATTTCTTTAGGCAGAGGTCCACGCTTTCTGAAAGGTCGATTTTGCTTCCACTCAGCGATGCGGTAAATCAGTCGTGAGGAACTATTGATACGCTCGTATACTTCACTCCACTCAGCCATACCAACCCCGATTTCCTGGCCCGATAGGCTGAACTGAAGTTCATCGTCCTGCAAAGCGAGACCTTTTAGTTCAAGGTGACGGCGAGAGTTAGCCTGCTCCAGAAGGTCGCGCAATTCATCCGCAATCTCTGGGGGCGGCTCACCGGTCAGGGCTAGACAGGCTAGCTGTTCGGCTTGACGAGGCCGGTTACAGTCTAAAGCCAACCACCCCGCACTGCGATGCAGGATTGACCATGTTGGTTCAACAGGAGTTGTCATTTCGGCGATAGCCTGACGCTCCAGGTCCAAGGCTTTCTCGAATAGCTTTGCCGCGTCTTCTTCGTTTCCCTTGCGCCGTTCGAGGTCGGCCAGAAACGCCGCTTCCATAGCTTGGTCGTGGAGTTTATCGAGGACGCTCATTTTCTTGAACCTCGGCGAGAGGATTTCCGAATTCCACGACTATCGCGTATGTCGGCAGTTGCCTAGACCGATTCGCCTGTCTGAGTTTTTTCCTGACTCTTGCTCTCACGTGGCTGTACTCGCCACGGCGAATCCCCGATATTTCCAGCCCGGCCTTGTCCAAAAAACCCTCGGTGGATTCCTCCCCTATCCAGTAGTCGAAACCCGTCCCTTTTCTGGATTGCCGTATGACAGAATAACCAATTACCTCTTTCGCAATCAGGATTGCAACGGCTTCAGCGCCTTTCTCGGTAGCGGTATCCGGACTGTTCCAGGACCGCCGGGCTTGTTCAGTAGCCGGCTGCCACGTCAGGGGACATGCTTGTTCACGATAGCCCCGAACGGAGAGACTAACCCCTGGCTGATGATCTTGCGATTCCAGACATATTGCCCCAGCCTCTGCCAGCGCATTTCCGACCGCCGGCGTAATAGCCGGAATTTTGCCAGTCCCCAGGTCGTCCAAATCAATCATCTCTTATTTTCAAATGGGATAGCAGCACGGTCCGTCCCCCTTTGGAGAAACAGCCGGGCAATTAACACGATCCCGTACAGGAGCGGAGAAAGGCTGTTATTCTTCTGCCTTGTGGGGATTCTTCACCGGGCTGCCGTGGCCGGGGATGATCCAGTCGGCGATCTGCAAGATCTTTTCCCGGTTGGCGTCGAGGCTGGCCTGGCTCCAGGCCAGCGGATCCTCGCCGGGCTGGATATCGGCAAACGCCCACAGGTGGGTCAGGACGTAGGTGCCCTGGTCGGTCTCAACCACCAGAGAGGCGTCCTCCTCGGTATGGCCCGGCGTGCGCACGACCCTGATGCCGGGCGCCAGCTCGTACTCCTCGCCGTGGTCCTGCCACAGGTCGCCCTTGTAGCGCGCCCAAAAGTCGACCAGCTCGGCGTTGGGAAACAGGGCGATGTTCACCGTGTGATCGGGATGGTGGTGGCTGATGAAGATATGGCTCACGTCCTCGGGCGAGACGCCCTCTTTTTTCAGCGCGTCGATAATCAGCGCCCGATCAGTCACCATACCGGGGTCGGCCACCAGGGTGACAGCCTCGCCCCGCACCAGGACGACCGTACCGGCCACGTGTCGGGCGCCGTCGTCCGACACGCCGGGCATGGGCTGACGGCCCTCTATGGGCTTGACGTAGCCCTCAACGAGGACGCTGAGCGTATTCTGCGCCCGGACGGACTGGGGTGGCCAGCCCGCTAGCGCGAGTATCACCGCCAGTATCAGCATTCCCGTGCCGGTGTGTCGCATACTATCCTCCGCCGTGCCGGTATGGCCCCTAGATGCAGGCCCTACATGGCACACCCGGACGGCTCCTGTCCAGCGCTGCGTTGACCCGGCGAGCGCCCGCCACCGCCGACTCGCAGAGCGGGGACGGGTTGAGCGGCAGTGTGGCTGATGGCATCCTGAGCGCGCGCCCAGCCACGGCGCCAGATCACGCCGACCGTGTCGGCGTGCGGTCCCGGCCGCACCGGCAAAGGAGGGTTCGATGAGTCAACACGGGCGAGGAGAGACCGGCCTCACACGCGTCTTGATCAGTAATCGCGGCGAGATTGCCATTCGCATCGCCAAAGCTGCGGCCGCCCTCGGCGTGGAATCGGTGGGCGTATACGCTCCGGTCGACGCGCTGTCGCTGCACACCCGGTTCACCACCGAGACGCGCGAGATCGCCAGCCGCAACGGGGAGGCGGCAGACGCCGTACGCGCCTACCTCGACGTCCAGACTTTGATCCACACGGCCAAGGCGGCGGGCTGCGACTGCGTCCACCCGGGCTACGGCTTCCTGTCCGAGAACGCGAGCTTTGCCGAGCGCTGCGCGTCCGAGGGCCTGACCTTTGTCGGTCCGCCGCCTGCGGCGCTGGCGCTGTTCGGAGACAAGCTGCGCGCCCGCCAGCTCGCCCGGTCTCTGGACATTCCGGTCGTGCCCGGCAGCGCGAAGCCCCTGACCTCGGCGGACGAGGCCGTGCAGCTGGCCGCCGAGCTCGGCTACCCGGTCATGCTCAAAGCGGCCGCAGGCGGCGGCGGACGCGGCATGCGCACGGTCGAACGCGCCGAGGACATGGCCGAGGCATTTGAGCGTTGCCGCAGCGAGGCCCAGGCCGCCTTTGGCGACGGCGCGGTGTTCATCGAAAAACTCATCCGCCGACCGCGACACATCGAGGTTCAGATCCTGGCCGACGCCCACGGCAACGCAATCCATCTGTACGAACGGGACTGTTCGGTTCAGCTCAGAAACCAAAAGGTCGTGGAGATCGCTCCGGCGCCGGCGCTCGACAGCCCGGTCCGGGAGCGGCTGTTGGCCGACGCCCTCAAGCTGGTCCGCGCCGCAGACTACGTCAACGCCGGAACCGTGGAGTTCCTGGTCGCGCCCGAAACCGGCCGGCACTTCTTCCTCGAATGCAACCCGCGCATCCAGGTCGAGCACACCGTCACCGAGCAGGTGACGGGCATAGACCTGGTCGAGGCGCAGTTTCAGATTGCGGCCGGCGCAACGCTCCAGTCCCTGGGTCTGGGCGACCAGCGGGCCGTGAGCGCCCCACGCGGTTTTGCCGTCCAGGCCAGGGTCGTTGCCAGGGGCGGGGGGACGCTGAGCGCCTACAAGGAACCCTCGGGGCCGGGCGTACGGGTCGATGCCTGCGGCTACCTCGGCTACACCCCACCGCCCCAGTTCGACCCGCTGCTGGCCAAGGTTGTGTGTTCCTCGAGTTCTTCGGCGTCCTTTGCCTCGGCTCTCGACCGGACCCTGCGGGCGCTGGACGAGTTCCATATTGCCGGGCTGCCGACAAACCTCGCCCAGCTCAAGACCATCCTCTCCCACCCGGCCGTCCGGGCCGGCGATGCCCGCACCTCTCTGCTGGCCGAGGAACCCCAGCTCCTGGCGCCCACGTCCTCAGAGACGGACAACGGCGCCGTGGCGCTGCTGGAACAGCAGGCGCGCAGCCTGGGCACGGACGCGCCGCCCGGCGTGCCATCCATTGCGCCGCCGGCCTCCTTCGCGCCGGCCTTGGAGGTGGGTCCCGACCAACGCGCGGTCGCGTGTCCGATGGCCGGGGCGGTGGTGGAGTTGCGAGCCAAGGAAGGCACAGTGGTAGCCGCCGGCGATACCCTGCTGATCCTCAGCGCGATGAAGATGGAGTCCGTGATTACGGCGCCGTGCGCGGGCGTGGTGACGGCCGCCCAAGCCTTGAGCGTCGGGGACAACGTGGCGGCCGGACAGGTGGTGATGGCGCTCACCCCGACTGACGGCGCAGCCACCCGCCACCCACAGCCGCCGGCCGGCGCCCAGACCTGGGCTCCGGTTCTGGACCAGGTCACGGCCCTGCAACGGCTGGCCCTGGAGCGGCTGGCGCCGGGCTCCGACGACCCCGGCGTCGTCCGTCAGCGCGGCCGCGGCAAGCTGACCTGCCGGGAGCGCATCGCACTGCTGCTGGACGACGACAGCTTCCGCGAGGTGGGCAGCGTGGCCGGATTTGCCTCCTACGCCGAAGACGGCGGCATTCTGGATTTTACGCCCGCCAACCATGTCGGCGGCTGGGGCAAGATCGACGGCCGCTCCGCGGTCGTGTGCGCCGACGACTTTACCTCGCGGGGCGGCCACGCAGACGGAGCGGTCAGCGCCAAGAGCATCTACCTGGACCGCCTGTCCCTGGAGCTGCGCCTGCCCTCGGTGCGGCTGCTGGACGGCTCGTCGGGCGGTGGCAGCGTGGCGGCCATGGTCCCGGCCCAGAAAAAAGAGGGCGAGAGCAGCGCCAAAGAGAGCGCCGGCGCGATCAAGGCCGGCCGGCCGCGCGTTGCCGGTGGTGGCGGCTCCTCCCTGCCCGGGGAGCTGGGTAGCAGCATGTACACCGAGCAGCTGGGCAGCGTGCCGGTGGTCAACCTGCTGCTCGGCAGCGTGGTCGGCATCGGAGCGGCCAAGGCCGTCCTGGGCCACTTCTCGGTCATGGTCCGCGATATCGCCCAGCTGTTTGTAGCCGGCCCACCGGTCGTGCGCCACGCCATGGGCTACGACATCACCAAAGAAGAGCTGGGCGGCTGGCAGGTCCACTGTCGGAACGGCTCGGTGGATAACCTGGCCGAGACCGAACAGGAAGCGGTGGCGATGACCAAGCGTTTTCTGTCCTACCTGCCGTCGAGCGTGTATGAGACGCCCCCGGTCCTGCCGCCCAGCTCCGACGATCCGTCCGACCGCCGCGAGGAGGAGCTGTTCAGCCTCATCCCGCGCAAGCGCACCACGACCTTTGACATGCGCAGAGCCATCAGCCTGATGGCCGACCTCGGTTCCTTCTTCGAGATCGGACCGCTGTGGGGCACCGATCAGATCACCGGCTTTGTCCGCTTCAACGGCTATCCGATGGGAGTCATCGCCTCGGACAGCCGGCACGCCAACGGCGGCGCGCTGACCGCAGACGGGTGCAGCAAGCTGACGCGCCACCTGGATCTGTGCGATCTGTTCCACCTGCCGATCCTGAACCTGGTCGACAACCCGGGCTTTGCCGTCGGTCTGGAGCACGAGACGACCGGCACGATCCGCCGCGGCGGCGAGTGGATGATCGCCTTCGCCCAGGTCCGCGTCCCCATTTTCACCGTCCTGATGCGGCGCAGCTTTGGCGTGGCCGGCAACAACTACGCCACCCCGCGCGCACAACCGTCGATGCGCGTCGCCTGGCCGGCTGCGGACGCGGGCAGTATTCCTCCCGAGGGCGGGATTGAGGCCGCCTATAAGCGCCAGCTGGCCGAAGCCGCCGATCCCCAGGCGTTTCGCGACGAACTCATGGCCCGGATCGAAAACGCCCGGGGACCGCTGGGGCCCCTGTCCAAGTTTCAACTCGAGGAGATGATCGACCCCAGGGACACCCGAAAACTGGTCTGCGAGTGGCTGGAGGTGGCCTATAAGCTGGTGTCGCAGCCAGCCCGGCTGGCGCCGCGGGTGCTGCAATTCCGACCCTAAGCGCCCCGCTTTGCGCGCTCCGGCCCGCATGTGCTACACGCACACGTACAGAGGAGGCAGCTATGTCACACATTGCCCATGTTGCGTGTCCCCACGATTGTCCCGATTCGTGTCTGATGGATGTGACCATAGACCATGGCCGGGCGGTCAGCGTTCGGGCCAATGCAGACCATCCGTTTACGCGCGGGGCACTGTGCGCCAAGGTCAACAAATTCCTCGACCGGGTGTACGCGCCCGACCGCCTGCTGCACCCGGTCAGGCGGGTCGGCCCCAAGGGGCCGGGAGCGCGCTTTGAGCAGATCTCGTGGGACGAGGCCATCGCCACCGTCTGCCGCCGGATGCGGGCGGCGATTGACCAGCACGGCCCGCAGGCGATTCTGCCCTACTCCTACCGCGGCAATAACGGGGTGTATCAGAGCAACGGCCTGGACCGGCGTTTCTTCCACGCCCTGGGCGCGTCAACCTTGGCGCGGACCATCTGCGCGGGCGGGCTGTACGGCGCGCTGGCCTACTCAGACGTTTTTTTCGGTTTTGCCCCCGAGGGCCTGGTCAACAGCAAACTGATCATCTTCTGGGCCTCTAACCCGCTCAACACCGGTTTCCACGTCTGGCCTCTGGTCCAGGCGGCACGCCGTCGCGGGGCGCGGGTGATTACGATTGACCCCTACCGCTCACGCACCGCCCGGGCCGGCGACGAGCACGTTTTCATCCGACCGGGTACGGACGCGGCCCTGGCTCTGGCCCTGCTGAAGGTCATCGAACACGAGGGGCTGGTCGATGCGGACTATGTGCGCGACTACAGCCTCGGCTATGACGCCTTTGTTGACCGGCTCCACAGCCTGTCGCTGGCCGAGCTGTCAGCCGCCTGCGGTATCCCGGTCGAAAAGATCCAGGAGCTGGCCCGCGACTACGCGACGACCCGGCCGGCCGCCATCCGCATCGGGATCGGCATCCAGCGCAGCGGCGGGGCGGCGGCCGCCATCCGCGCGGTGGCGTGTTTGCCGACCCTGACCGGCGCCTGGCGCGAGGTCGGGGGCGGGCTGTGCAATTTTGGCGGGGCGATGTTCACCGCCCAGAATACGGCTGCGGCCATGCGGCCCGACCTGTCTCCGCCGGGCACGCGGGAGATCAACATGGTGCGCCTGGCCGAGCACCTGCTCGACCCCGATCTCGACCCGCCGATCAAGGTCATCTACAACTACAACTGCAACCCGGCCGCCTCGCTGCCGGATCAGACCAGCCTGCGGCGCGCCCTGCAACGCCCCGACCTGTTCACCGTCGTCCACGACATGTTCCTGACCGACAGCGCCGACTACGCGGATATCGTGCTGCCGGCCACCTCGCCCCTGGAGCACGACGACGCCGTCCTGGCCTATGGCGGCGATTTCGGCAGCTTCAGTCCCCAAGCGATTACACCGCTGGGCGAGGCCAAGTCCAACGCCGAGGTGTTTCAGTTGCTGGCCGCCGGGCTGGGTATCACCGAGCCGGCCGTCTACGCCTCGGCCTCCCAGCTAACGGCCGAGGCGCTCAAAAAGCAGGTGCCCGCCGACGCCTTTCTCAGCCAGCCGACTGTCCGCACCCGGCCCGAGCCGGACCTGCTGCCACGCGCCCGAGGCGGCTTTCTGACCCCGTCGGGCAAGTTCGAGTTCTGGTGCGAGAAGCTGGCCCGCGACGGGCTCGACCCCCTGCCCGGCTTTGTGCCGCCCCACGAGACGCTGAGCGACGGGCCCTACCCGCTCAACTTTCTGCCCCGCAAGCACAAGGACTCGCTCAACTCCTCCTACGGCCACCTGCCGGTGATGCGCCGCCAGGAAAACACCGCCCGGACCCTGGAAATCCATCCCGACGACGCCGCAGCCCGGGGGCTGCAAGACGGCGCGGAAGTCCGGGTGTTCAACGCCCGGGGCGCGTTCGTCATGCCGCTCACAATCTCGACCAATGTCGCCCCCGGCACGGTCGCCACCTTCTGGGGCTGGTGGGACAAACTGTCCGGCGGCAGGGGCAATGTGAACAACGTGACCTCGGCCAAGCTGACCGACCTGGGCGGTGGCGGCACCTTCTACGACTGCCGGGTCGAGGTCGAGCCCTGGCGGGGAGCCGTGGACCAGACAAACCGTGGTGCGGACGGCTCGGGGAACAGGACGGCCACGGCATGAGCACCCTGCGCCGCGAATTCGAGGCCCTGCGCCAGAACGGCATCACCAAGGTCGGCCTGCCCCGCATCGGCGATCCATCGGTCATTCCCCTGTGGTTCGGCGAGGGCGACCTGCCGACCCCGGACTTCATCCGCGACGCCGCCAAGAGCGCGCTCGACGACGGACTGACCTTTTACAACCATCCGGCGGGACGGCCGGATCTGCGGGCGGCAATCAAGGACTATCTCGACCGCCTGTACGGGATTGAGCTTGACGTGAGCCGCGTCGTCGTGCCGGGCTCGACCATGCTGGGCATCTCCCTGGCGGCGCGGATGACGCTCGGCTCGGGCGACCACGGCCTGATCGTCAGCCCCAACTGGCCCAACATCGACCGCGCCTTCCAGATGACGGGCGCGACGTTTGACTTCGTGCGCCAACGGATCGAGCCGCAGGGCTGGCGGCTGGAGCTTGACGACTTGTTCGCCGCCGCCCGGCCGCAGACCAGGGCGCTTTTTCTCAACAGTCCCTGCAACCCCACCGGCTGGGTCATGCCGGGCGACGAACAGCGGCGGCTGCTCGATTTCTGCCGCAGGCGGGGCATCGTCATCATCGCCGACGAGGTCTACCACCGCAACGTCTTCGACGGCGATGTCGCCCCCTCGTTTCTGTCCATCGCCGAACCCGACGACCCGCTCATCGTGGTCAACGGCTTCTCCAAGGCGTTTGCCATGACCGGCTGGCGGCTGGGCTGGATGGTCATACCGGCCGGCTACGGCGAGCAGATGACCGCCCTGTCCGAGTGCTCCAACACCGGCGCTCCGCCCTTTATCCAGATGGCGGGCATCACCGCCCTCACCCAGGGTGAGTCCTTTGTGCGTGAGCTGCGCGAGCGCTACCGGGCCGGCCGTCAGATGGTGATGCAGATGCTGGCCCCCCACCCGCGCATTGAGCTGAGCGAGCCGGCGGGCGCCTTCTACGCCTTTCCCCGTGTCCGCGGCCTGCGCTCCAGCCTGGACTTTGTGCAGAGCCTGCTGGCCGAGAAGAACGTCGGCCTGGCGCCGGGCTTCACTTTTGGGCCGGGCAACGAGGACCACTTCCGGCTGTGCTTCGCCCAGTCCCACGAGCGGCTCGAAACCGCGCTGAGCCGCCTGCGCGACTACCTCGAGGACTACGACTTCGGCCAGAACGTTTCACGTTAGGCTGTAGTAGGTCGGATTAGCAAAGTGTAATCCGACACGTACGGGCTGTCGGGTTACGCCTCCGCCTAACCCGACCTACACGGCTACACATCATGGTGAATTGCTCCAGGCGTCGCTCACACGCCCGGCACGATGCATTCCTGGCGGACGCCCCGGGCGTCCATCTCGTACTCCAGTTCCGTCACTGGCGGACGGGCGTAGTGCCACTGGAGACCGTGGCGGCTCTGCTGAGCCGGCCGCAGGCTCGTTTCGAGCAGGGCATGGATATCACAAACGGTGTACACCTGGACCGTGGTGGCGTCCGCCCAGCCGACTTCCAGCTCCTGTAGGCGAGCCGCCAGGATGTCCAGGACGTGATCGGCTTTTCTGGTCAGGCCCCCCGGCGAAACATCCCCGTGGCTCACAATCTCGTAGCCCTCGCTTCCGTCGGACCGGCGTTGGGTTTCGGCCGAGCCGGACAGGACAAACGTCGTGCCCCGGTACTGGCTGGGAACGGTGTAGGAGAAGCCGTACACTCCAGGTTCGGCAGGCGGGTGGACCGCAGGCGCTACATTCGTTCGGGCAACCGGGTTCACCCCATCGACGGGCAGCTCCCAGTCGGTCAGGCGGGTGATATACGGCGCGTTGAACTCGGCAAACGCCCGGGCTGACAGCGGCCGGGGTATGCGCAGCTCCATGCCACACAGCGCCTGGATGGGACGCCCGAGGCTTTGCAGGTGGCGCTCAATCAGACCAAAGCCGGCCTGTAGGGCAGGCTGAGGATGAAAGCGGGCGTGGACAATCTCATAGCCGGGCTGGGCCTTACAGCCCGAACAAAAGGGACCAATGCCTTTGATGAAGGTGTAGTTGCCGGTCGGCTGCTGTATGAGCATAAGGACTCCTTGTCGGGCCGGATGAAGCCGAGCCTTAGCACTTTTCCGCTCGCCCGGCCACAGTATGCGGGAGTGCCGGGCGTCGCTATAATGGCCGCGTCAACGACAACCGAGCGACAAAGGAGGAACGACAATGGACACGACGGAACTCGAACAACGTCTCACCCGGATGGAAGACATTGAGGCCATCAAGCAGCTGAAGGCCGAGTACTGCGACATCTGCGACGACGATCATAATCCGGGTCGCATTACCACAATTTTTACCGAGGACGGCATCTGGGAGGCGGCAGGTTTTGGCAAGGGCGAGGGCCATGCCGGCATCCGGGAGCTGTTCCAGGGCTTCCAGAAAATGATCAGCTTCTCCCAGCACATGGTGATGAACCCGGTCATCAAGGTCGAGGGTGAGCGCGCCACGGGCCGATGGTACTTCATCGGTCCGTTCACCTTCGGCGAGACCACGGCCAAGTGGCAGGCGGTTCGCTACGAGGACGACTACGTCAAGGTGGGCGGCGAGTGGAAGATTCAGCACCTGCGCGCCCAGGTGCGGATGAGCACCGACTACGAGACCAGCTGGGCCGCGCAGGACTCCTGACAAAGCGGCGTGCCGGGCCAAAAGAGGAGGAAGCGTGCGTTACACCGTTATTTCGGTGGACCTGTAAGACATCAATCTGTCGAATAAGGCCAGGGTAAAGGGAGAGCCTTGTGTCTCTGGACGGAGCCCCATCAATGCCTACAAGGTCGGAACAAGAGCAGATTGGATGATTTGTTTGTCGCGTGTCAGCAATGTTGCGCCGAGAAGCTGGGCCGAGGCAATAATGATGCGGTCGGCTGGGTCACGATGAAAGGAAGACGGCAGGGCAGCCACTGCCGCAGCAATGGCAGGGGAGATGCCAACCCGTTGTACTAAGGGTGGGGCGGTCGCGGCTTCGAGCCAGTCCCGTAGTGGCAGATGGAATGAGAGACGCTTGAGATTGTACAAGGTCGCAATCTCCCACAGCGTGATATCAGAGACCCACAGCGGGCTCTCAGGGCTGGCTTGCTCAAGGACTCTTTTCTGCTCCGCTGACAGACGCAGATCGGTCCCCAGCCAGTAAATCAGAATATGGGTATCAAGGAGCACCTTCACTTGATCTTCTCCCGTTCAGCGTCCCAGTCGGCGGCGTCCAGGACTGGTTCGACAATATCTCCATGAATTTTCACTGTTCCGAACAGGGCGTCCTGCGGGTAGCCGTGCTGTCTGGGGACAGGCGGAACAAGCTGGGCAACCGGTTTGCCACGTTTCATAATTGTTACCGACTGTCCGGTCTGTACGACTTCGTCGAGAATAGCCAGACATTTTGCCTTGAACTCTGACGCGTTGATTTCCCTCATGTAACCAGGCTACATGACCAGTCAAGGCAATCAACCCTGATTGCAGGTGGAAACGTTCTCCAAGTGGTTCAGTGGAAGTAAAAATGCGTTACACGGTTCTTGTCGAAGCCGAAGAAGAGGGGGGCTTCCATGTCTGGTGCCCTGCTCTCAAGGGGTGTCACTCACAGGGGGAGACCCAAGCGGAAGCGCTGGAGAACATCCGGGAGGCCGTAGCCGCCTACCTGGAGAGCGTACAGGCCGGCGGCTGACCCTCCCGGCAGATGTGACGATCCAGCATTCTCTCCCAAGAGGATTTTGGGCGCTTTCTTTAGAGGAGCTATGAAACAGAAGGACTTTGAGCGTTTGGTAGCAAGTGTCAAGCAGGCGGGAACCATTCGCCGAGGGCAGCTCAAGCCTGCACAGACGACCGAGTTTCGGCCTGAAGACATGGACGAGATTCGCACTCAGACGCGCAACGTGTTTCTGAGTTTCAGTACGGAAGACAAAGGGCTTGCCGATCTCTTTCGGGACCAAGCGAGGGACAGACAGCCGGCCCTTGTGTTTCGTGACTACTCGATTAAGGAGACGTTTGAGCACGCCTGGAAGACGAACGCGGGACGACTCATTCGAGCCTGTAGCGTCACGATCTGCCTAATCGAAGGAAGTATTCTTCTTTGTAACGATTACGGGTTCCAGGCGTCGATCCGAAGCAATCCGCTTCTACGTCCCTCTGAGTCTGCGGTAAGCCGAACCAAAAGACGAGGAAACGCGGATTAAGACGGGCAGCATCAACACTGAAAATAGGGAACTCGTTCGAGACGTAGCAGCCATCGAGTTCTTCGGGAATGACACCGAAAGAGCCTTGCCAAGCGAAAAGACGGCTGTAAATGAAATCCCCAGCGTTGACTTGGTTCAGAGCACTCGCGGAAATCTCGCTCCCTCTCTTCATCTCGCGCAAAAAAGGGCCTCCAATCTGGGAACGCATTCCCAGCAACCGATACTCTTTGTCCGGCTCAACGGGCGTTGGCCTCTGAAGCTGTTCCACAATGTCGCCCAAACGGACGACTGGCCAGCCCATCACCCCTCCTCCCCCAGCGCGGCCTTGATGTCATCCATGATGGCCAGAATGCGCCGCTCTTTGTCAATGATGCTGTCCACGATCTCGGTGGGCGAGCGGTAGTCCACGGTTTCACCCGAATGCGGGTTCTTGATGTCCAGATTGCAGGAGATGACGCGGTCCTGCTCATCGCGCTGGACCAGCCCCTTGGCGTCCACCTTCCAGGCCCGCTCGTTCTCCTGCCGGTCCTGCCACCACGCCAGGCAGTCGGCCAACTCTTCGTACATGAGCGGCGCAGTCTTGGAGTATTTCCGGCGCCCCTCGGGCCGGGGCTGCTCGTAGTACCAGATCGTCTCGGTCGAGCCCTTGGTGTCGAAGAAAATCAGGTTGGTCGGGATATCCGTGTAGGGCGCAAACACGCCTTCGGGCAGGCGGACGATGGTATGCAGCCGGAATTGCTCCAGCAGGTCGGCCTTGATCCGTGCCGACAGGCCGTCGCCAAACAGCGTGCCGTTCGGCACCACCACGGCGGCGCGTCCGCGACCGCCGCGCTTCAAACGGCGCATGATGAGCTGCAAAAACAGCAGCGCCGTCTCAGTCGTGCGCCGGTCGTCCGGGAAGTTGTTGAGGATGCCGGCCTCCTCCTCGCCGCCAAACGGCGGGTTGGTCAGGATGACGTTGACGCGCTGCTCCTCGCCGATCTCAGTCAGGCGGCCCAGGGTGTGGGTTTCATCCGACGAGTCGAAATGGATGCCGTCCACCAGGTTGATCACGTCGCGCAGCAGGTAGCCGCTCTCCATGCGGTTGGTCAAACGCTGGAACACGGTGGCGATCACATCGCGTCGCGCACCCTGGCCGTTGTCACCGCGCAGCCCCTGGAGATAGCCGAACAATCCGGGATCGGCAGTGCCGTCGGGCCGCGTCGTCTGCTCGGTGGTTAAAAAAGCCAGCAGGTCCGGGCCGCTGATGCTGTCGGCCCCGGCCGCCCAGTCCCGCCACCGGTAGGGCGGCTCAATGAGTGGGCGGTAATCGCGCCCGGCCAGCTCGGCCCGCTCCTGCTCGATCCGCTCCATATCGTCGAGGAACTTGAGGAACATGATCCAGGTCAGCATGGGCAGGCGACCCAGGTCACCGTTCAGGCCCTTGTCCTTGCGCATGATCTTGTGCGCCGACTTGATGATGCCGTCGAGCCGCTGCACCGTGGTCAGCGGCTTGGGCGCGGCTTTTTTGCGGGGAGTTTTCATCTTCTTCTGTCCTGTCCCCTCTCCCTCTGGATGTGTGAGGCAAGAAGAAACCCACCCCGGCCCTTCGACAAGCTCAGGGCCACCCCTCCTCGGAGGGGATGGGGACTGTTCCCCTCCTCGGAGGGGTGCCGCGTTAGCGGCGGGGTGGGTCGCCTCCAGCGCGCGTCGGGCAACGGCAGGGTCCGAGTCATGGGCGGTCCGCGTTACGGGCATTCAGGATGCGGGAGGGGCGAACGCGGGTACCCATAGCTGCCTTGCGGTCACGGACTTCCCGCAGCCACGTACCAAGGGAGGGTCGTGCCGCGATCCGCTCCAGCTCGCAGCGCAGGAATTGCTGCATGGACTGGCCTTGGAGTGCTGCGCGAGCCGCAAGCTCGTTGCGGACTTCCTCGGGAACGCCTCGTATGGTGATCTGAACCGACATGCCCGCATCATGCCATCAGCGACAGCGCTCAGCAATTCACACCCCCAGCCACTAAGTACGTTCCACTGGAGCAATTCACGATTCCGTATCGCCAGCCGATCCTTTCCGTCATTCCCGCGCAAGCGGGAATCCAGGCGTCCCGCCGCCGGACAGGCCCTTCGACTTCGTTCCACTACGCCTGTCCTGAGCGTAGTCGAAGGGCTCAGGGCGAACGTGAAGCCGTTCGTGCTGAGCGTAGCCCGGAAGGGCGGAGCCGAAGCATGTCCCCCGGCTCAGGCGGCGTACAGCCGGCATTGCAGGTCGTTGACCGCAGCCCGAATCTGACGGCTCCCGCCAAAGCGGGCCGCGAGTTCACGCACATTGCTCCAGCCGCTGAACGGCGGCACTTCGAGAATGTCGGGCAGCGTGAACTGCGCGCTGCCGTGCTCGGCATATTTGATGTTCAAGAATCTCGACCTCACCGCCATCAACGTGGAACTTGCGCGGCTCGACGTATGGTCCCTCATGCGCCTCCGAGAGACCGGCGAAGTCTTCCAGCAGGTCCTGCTGAGCAAAATCGGGCTCCGGCACCTCACGCTCCTCAAACACCTCGCCTTCGGCGTCAAGGCCGCTTCCTGCTCGCCGACCGGCTCGCCGTCAAAAGCCGGGTCGGCGAACTTCTCGGTAGCCGTGCCGGTATAGTCGATGATGTTGAAGGCCAGCTTGCCGTAGTCAGGGCGCAGACGGGTGCCACGACCGATGATCTGCTTGAACTCGGGCATTGAGCCGACGACGCGAGCCAGCACGATATTCTTGCAGGTCGGTGCGTCAACGCCGGTGGTGAGCAGCTGCGAGGTTATCAGAATGACCGATGGCGTGGGGCGCGCCGTCCCATCCGGCCTGTTGGAGCTTCGGGACGACAAACTTGCGGCAGGTATCGGCTTCGGTCAGCGGCACGCAGCCTCCACTCTGCCTAGCCGCGCAGGCGCTGCGGCGACAGGCCGGCGGCCGAGATGCCGAGCTTGACCAGCGGTTCGGGCAGCGGGCGGCCGAGCAGCAGGGCGCTGCACGCCTGACCCATGGCCGCCGCAGTCTGGATGCCGTAGCCGCCCTGGCCCGCCAGCCAGAAAAATCCGGGCGCGCTGGCGTCAAAGCCGCCGACCAACTCGCCATCAGCCACAAAGGAACGCAGCCCGGCCCAGGTCCGGGCCGGCCGCCGAATGGTCAGGCTGGTGGCCGCTTCGATGCGGGCGATGCCGGTTGCAATATCGAGTTCTTCGGGCCGCACGTCGTGAGGGACGGTCGGGTCAACATTGGCCGGCGAGCCGAGCAACATCCCGGCTTCGGGCTTGAAGTAGAACAGCTCGGCGGCATCAACAACGGTCGGCCAGGCGCCGATATCCATCCCCTCGGGCGGAGCAAAGATGAACGCACTGCGCCGCTTGGGCACCAGGCCGACCGGCGCCACCCCGGCCAGCTTGGCAATCTCGTCGCACCACGCCCCGGCGGCGTTGACCACGTGCTCGGCCTCAAACACACCGGCCGTGGTCTCAAGCCGCCAGCCCTCGGCCTGACGGCGCAGGCCGGTCACCTCGGCCGAGGTGAGCACCTGCCCGCCGTTGTGGCGGATGCCGCTCAGAAACCCCTGGTGCAGGCTGTTCACATCAATATCGGCCGGGTCGGCCTCGTAGATGGCGCCGGCCACGTATTCGGCTCGCAGCACGGGCAGGCGAGCGTGAGCCTCGGCCGCAGACAAACGGACGACCTCGGAGCCGCCCTCGCGCGCAATCGCATACGCCTCGTCGAGCAGGCCGAGCTGGGCCTCGGTCCCAATCATCAGCACGCCGCGTGGACTCAGAATGGGCGATTCGGTAAAGCCCGCAGGTGGCGCTTCATAGAAGGCCCGGCTGGCTCGGGTGAGCGCTCTGACCAGGGGCGGCCCATAGGTCTCGATGAACATCGCCGCCGAGCGGCCGGTGGTGTGGTAGCCCGGCTGCTCTTCCCGTTCGAGCACGAGGACCGATGCATGCTGGGACAGCCAGTAGCCTACCGACGCGCCGGCAATCCCCGCCCCAATAACGACAAAACGCGTGCGCATCACAACCCTTCCTCAAGGCCAAGCGTTGAATATCCGCCGCCTTTCGTCAACAATACGACGCAACGGCAGAGGATAACACCATGACACCATCCGACCTCGTCCAGCTCGGCATTACTGATATTGTGGATTTGGTCCAGACCCGTCAACTCTCCCCGGTCGAACTCGTTGACAGCTATCTGGAGCGGATCGACGCTCGCAACGCCAGCCTGAACGTCTACCTCACGGTCATGGCCGAGGAGGCCAGAACGGCCGCCCGAGCGGCCGAGCGAGCACTGCGCGACACGGACGGCCTGGGTCCTTTGCACGGCGTCCCCATCGCCCTGAAAGACAACTACGCCGTTGCCGGCGTGCGAATGACGGCCGGCAGCCGCTTCTTGCAGGACCATATTGCAGCAACAGACGCCGAGGTCGTCACCCGCCTGCGAGCGGCCGGAGCCATCGTGCTGGGCAAGCTGAACATGCACGAGTGGGCAATCGGCGCCACCACCCGCAACCCACACTACGGCGCGTGTCGCAACCCCTGGGATGCCGACCGGATTCCTGGCGGCTCCAGCGGCGGCTCGGGCGCGGCGCTGGCCGCGGATATGGCAGCGGCCAGCCTGGGGACCGACACCGGCGGCTCGGTCCGCATCCCGGCGGCCCTGAACGGCGTGTGCGGCTTGCGTCCAACGGTCGGTCGGATCAGCAACCGGGGGGTGATACCGGTCAGCTGGACGTTTGATACGGTCGGCCCGCTGGCCAGGCGGGCCGAGGATGTAGCCCGCCTGCTGCACGTGCTGGCCGGGTACGATCCCGAGGATCTGACTTGTGTCAATCAGCCTGCCGGCGACTATCTATCCGGCCTGTGCCAGGGGGTGCAGGGCCTGCGCATCGGGCTGCTCGGCGGTCATTTTCAGACCGAGCCCCAGCCTGAGGTCAGAGACGCCATCGCCCGAGCGGCCCAGGTGTATGCAAACCTTGGCGCCCAGGTCGAGGAGGTGGAGCTGGCCGGGGCCGAAATGACGATTGAACGCACCAGCGAAATGCTGTTGGCCGAAGCCGCAGCCTACCATCAGCCCCGGCTGGCCGAGCGGGCCGAAGATTTTGGGCCGGACGTGTTGACCCGGCTGCGAATCGGCGCCGGGGTCAGCGGCAGTCAGTACGCGCGCAACCGTCAGGAGCAGCGCCGCTGGCAACGGGAGCTGGACCGGGCCTTTGCCCGTTTCGATATATTGCTGGCCCCGACCTGCGGCATGCCCGCGCCTGGCATTGAATCCAGTGAGGGCGTTGAAACCACCCGCCTGCTGACCCGCTTCACCTATCCGTTCAGCCTGGCCGAAGTCCCGGTGCTGAGCCTGCCGTGCGGGTTTTGCGACGGCCTGCCGGTCGGCCTGCAACTGGTTGCCCCGCACTGGCAGGAAGCCCGGCTGTTGCGGACGGCCTGGGCCTATCAGCAGGAAACCGACTGGCACCTGCAACGTCCCCCCGCTCAGCCCTGAACAGAGGAGTGTGACATGGAACGCGACCTGAGAGAGCAGCCCCTGTACAAAGAGGTCGAAGCGTATTTCACGGCCCTGTATCAGCCGGGTACGGACTGGGTCAGCGACGGCTGCGAGGCGACGGTCTCGCCCGACGGTCGCCGGGCCGCGTTCACCGGGACGGTGTTCCAGGACCTGCGGTCGGCCCCGGTCACGCGGGTGTGTCTGGTCGATCTCGACAGCCGCAGCCTGCGGCAGCTGACCCCGGCCCAGCACAGCGACCGGCTGCCGCGCTGGTCGCCCGACGGCCGCTGGCTGGCCTTCCTGTCCGACCGGGCTCAGGCCGGGAATTTCCAGCTGTACTGGACGAACGCCGACGGCAGCGGCCCGACCCACGCCGCCCCGGCCCTCGACGGCACCCTGGAGTACTTTCACTGGTCGCCGGGCAGTCGCCACATCCTGCTCGGCCTGGCCGGCTTTGGCGCCGATCAGGCCGGCATGCAGGGCGGCGGCCGGACGGTTGAGACCCAGGCTGACCTGCCCGACTGGCTGCCGGAGGTCGAGACGGCCGACGCCGACAACCTGTGGCGCAGCGTGTGGCTGTTCGATACCGAGACGGGTGCGTGTCATCGGCTGACCCGCCTGGGGCTCAACCCGTGGGAGGCCAACTGGTGCGGCGACACCCAGATTGTGACGGTCGCCTCGGCCTCGCACTCAGAGGGCAGCTGGTATGAGTCCGGGCTGTATCTGATCGACACCGCCAGCGGCCGGGAAACGCTGGTCCATACGCCCGACGATCAGCTCGGCTGGCCGGTCGGCTCGCCGTCCGGACGCTGGCTGGCCTATACCGAGGCGGTGTGCAGCGACCGCTGGCTGGTGTGCGGCGAACTGCGGGTGATGGATGTCCACACCGGACACACCCGGACGCTCGATACCAAGCAGGCCGGTCTCGTCCATCTGGCCTGGCGGGATGACGATCATCTGGTGTACGTCGGCCTGCGCGGTCATCAGACCGTCGTCGGCGAGGTCGATGTGGCCCACGACCGCACGGTCGAGTGGTGGAGCAGCGAACACCGCAGCCTGTCGGGCGCGGGCTGGGCCTATCCCACCGCCTGGCCGCTGGCCGGGGGCGGAGTCGTGGCGTTTGCCGAAGCCTATCAGACCGCGCCCGAGCTGGTGCGCATCTCGGCCCAGGGCGAATACCAGACTGTGCTATCTCTGGCCACCGAGGCCAGCCGTAGCGAGGGCTTCACCACCGGCACGATTTCCTCCATGGAGTGGCGGGCGCGTGACGGGCTGGAACTTCAGGGCTGGCTGGTCCGGCCGCCGGGCGACGGTCCCTTCCCGCTGGTCATGGACGTGCACGGCGGACCGGTGTGGGTCTACCGCAACCACTGGCACGGGCGGCTGCGCGGGGCCAAGATTCTCGCCGACCACGGTTTGGCGCTGTTTTATCCCAACCCGCGCGGCAGCAGCGCCCGGGGTCAGGACTTCGCCCGCCTGGTCAAGGGCGACATGGGTGGCGAGGATACCCACGACTATCTGACCGGCCTCGACGCCCTGGTCGCCCACGGTCTGGCCGACCCGCAGCGGATCGGCACCATGGGCATCAGCTATGGCGGTTTCATGTCGGCCTGGCTCATCACCCAGGATCAGCGTTTTGCCGCTGCGGTCTCCAACTCGCCCGTGACCAACTGGTACAGCCAGCATCGGACCTCACAGATCGGCTTTTTTGACGAATACTTTCTGAACGGCAGCGCCTACGAGCCGGGCGGCCTGTTCTTTGAGCGCAGCCCGGCCATGTTTGCCCGGGCGGTGACAACGCCGACCCTGAACATCGCCGGGGCGCTCGACCAGAACACGCCGCCCACCCAGGCCCTGGAGTTTCACCGCTCCCTGCTCGAAAACGGGGTGGAGTCAGAGCTGGCGCTGTATCCGCACGGCACGCACGGCATCACTACCTTTCCCGAGAATACGGACGCCACCACCCGGACGATTGCCTGGTTGCTCAAGCACCTGGGCAAAGCCTGACACCCTCGGGCTCAGATCTTGACAGATTGTCGTTTGAGTCGTCAGATTATCCGCTATGTGGATTCATAGGCGCGTCTCGGACAAACCGAAGCGGCCGGTTGCCTCTCTTGCGGCTGTCATTCAAGGTACGCGCAGCATACGCGCAGCGATTGCCAGGCTGAAGGCGTTTCAGGCAACGCATAGTCTGGAAGGACTGTCGGTTCGCCAGATGATCGAGGAAGGACGCAAGTACTGATGGCATTCGTTCTCGATTGCTCGGTCACCATTTGGAGAATCTCATCTTTCTCCCCGCTTCACTCACTCGCTCAGCGGGCCCTCGGCGGCAAAGCGGCGCAGGACGTTGTCGGTGATCCGCGACACGGTGTTGTCATACCGGTTGTGAGACAGGGCGCCGCACCAGGCGATCGAGCTGGCCGAAAAGACCGCCCCGCCCCTGGGATATTCAAAATACACCATATCGGCCCGGACCTTGGGGTTGACCGTGCCGCCCTGCTTTGAGTCGCTGAGCAGGACTTCTTCAACCACGTGTTGATAGGCGTCCGAATGGCCGGACGAGGAGGCCACGACCAGGGCGTGGGCGGGCGTGCCCAGGGAACGCTCGGCGCGGTCCAGCTCAAAACCGGCCGCCCCGTAGTTCAACACCAGCGAGTCAAAGGCGCCGATGGCCTCCTCGGCGCCGACCCCCTCAAAAATGAACGCCGCCCGGGGATCGAAGCTGGCGGGCTTACGCTGGTACGGCGCGCTGTTGTCAAAGCCCTGGGTGGTGAAGCCGACGCCGACCAGGCGCTGCGGTGTTCGGCCCCGGTCGCGCCACAGGCCGCCGGGCTCTCCGGTCGTGCTGTGGTGGTATTCGCCGGGTTTGGCCTGCCAGCTGCGGGTGCCGACCCGGCGGCGAACCTCGACCACGTGGGGACGGCCGGGGGCGGACGAGGTGATCCAGTAGAACCCGTTGCCGCCCAGATACATCAGCCGCCCGCCGCCACGCAGATAGGTCTCCAGGGCGTCCAGCATCGGCCCCGACCAGTACTCGGGATGACTGCCGGTGAGGATGACCTTGTACGGGGCGAGCAGGTCCAGGCCCTCGGCGTGCAGGTCTTCGTCAGTAATCACGTCATGGGCGTGGCCCTGGGCTTCGAGCCAGTCGATCAGGTGCAGGTCGGCCGGAAACTGGTGCGGGCAGCTGAGGGTCCGCATGTGATAGCGCGGGCGCATATTCATGATCGGCCGCAGACGCGAGGAATAGCACACCCCACTGCCGTCGGTATGGTGGTCGTACAGGCTGAGCAGGCCGTTGTCCGCCACATAGCGATCCTCAGGAGTCAGCTCTCCCCGATTCTGATTTGGGGCCAACTCGGGAGAAATCTGGCTCAGATGCTCGTTGGCGTAGGCCAGGTAACTGTTGGTGGGAGCCAGAAAGGCAACGTCAGCCGTGGCCCGGCCCCGTGGCGGACGGACGAAGAACGGAATGTGGTCCTCGCCGGCCTCGGTGCGCAGGCGCGCGGCGTAGACCCCGCTCTTGCAGTCGGCCGGCAGGGTCCAGCTGAAATCCACCTGCCAGCCGGCGTCCTCAAGGTCGTCATCATGAAAATGGATCGCCCCGTACTCGTGCGGGGTCGCGCGGAAATCGGTCTCGCTGCCGCTCCAGTTGTGGCCGGTCATGGCCCGGGCGGGCATGTTGACGGCCCGACCGTGCAGGCCGTGGGGCGAGGTGTCGGCGACCTTGTCGGAGGCCATATCGAGCGAAAAATCCCAGGCGGCAACGAGGTCATCGCCAAAGGCCAGCGGCGAGGCGCCACGCTGGAGCGAGATCAGCTCTTCGCGGCTCAGGCCACGCCGGAACATGCACGGGCGCTCGATCTTGCCGTTGAAATGGTGGCCGACACGGACCTGGCCGTCAGCGCCGGCCTGCCATAGGCCAGCCACCAGGCAATCGGCCCGGCTCGCCGCTATGGCCCGGCTGTCGGTCGAGGCTGTCTCGCTTGCCCGGGTCTGATCCTGCGGCCAGCTGCGCAGCGGCTCTTGGTACACTGCAAGCCGGCCGCTGTGGGCGTCAAAGCTCAGCGCCACAAAATACCACTCGGCCTCACGCAGCGGAGTAGCGATCCGCACCTGCTCGGTGTGTCCGGCAGCATCGGTCAGCCAACCGGCCAAGATTCCACTCTCGTCCAGCACCAAGGCATAACCGCCGTCGGCCTCCGACCATTTGCTCAGGATCCCCTGCCGACCCTTTTGGGAGGTGGTCGAAAAAATCCAGGCCTGGAGGGTCAGGCCCTCGGACACATGCAGCTGCGGCGCGTCAGGCACGACGACGTGCGAGCCGGTGTGGAGCACCTGCTCACGGCCCGGATACTCGCCGCCGACCGGCGTCGGCACGAGTTCCTCTTTGAAGCCCGGCCCACGCGGGTTGGGATCGCCGTGGATCAGGCGGACAATATCCGCCCGGTAGCTCGCATGCTTGCAGCTCACATGAAAACGAATTGTGTCCTGGGGGGCGACACTCAGCTGATCGGCATAGCCCACAATCTCCATTGGTGTCCTCCTCCGAATCGCTGCAGCGGTCAATGGCCGAGTCCGGGGATGGCCTCCAGGTGCGGCAGGGGATGTCCGATGACATCCGAAAAGAGCATCAGCACCCGGTGGGTGATACCCCACACGACCTCCTGACGGTAGCCAATCGCCGGGTACCACAGCGACACGTCCGGGGTCGGCAGATTGAGCGAGGTGGCGTTGTGTTCGTCCCACAGGTGCGCCAGGGGTATCCAGTACACTGCCCCGACCTCGTTGTTGGGAGTCAGCGGAGCGAGGCTCGGCCCCAGGTAATACACAAACGGCGCCAGGAACAGCAACCGGTCGCGGCCGCGCAGCAGGATGGATATTTCGGGCAGCGCGCCGAGCCGCTGGGCGGGCGTCAGGACAAGGCCGACCTCTTCGCGCGTCTCGCGCTCGGCCGTCTCTTGCAGGCTGGCATCCTCGGGCGCGGCCCGGCCACCCGGCAGGGCCATGTCTCCCGACCACGGATCGCCGTCCCGGTCAGCACGGCGGATCACGCACAGGTGCAGGTCGGGTTCGACGCCGGCCAGAACGAGCGCTACCGCAGTCCGGTTGCGGTCGAGCCGGGACGGTCCTGCGGCCGGGCTGTGCTGAGCCAGGGCGTTTTGGATGGCGCGAATGCGAAACACGCTAAGCCTCCCGTTTCCCGGCGATTATTCTGCTGTTCGGCCGTCTTTGTCAAACCGGCCGGCCCGGCAAACTTGACGCTGGCGCACGAGCGGAGTACGGAGAAGGGGAACGATGAGTTCTTTCCGACGGGGCGGCTATCATCGTTGACCTGTAACAGCAAAGGAGGGACGCCTATGGCCAAAACATATGCCAGACAGATGCTCTCGTACGAGACCGCCGCCAAGATGGTGGCGGCGGCGGTTGCCAAAGCCGAGGAGCTGGGCTGCAAACAGAACGTGGCGGTGATTGACAGCGGCGGAAATCTCAAGGCCCTGGCCAGTATGGACGGGGCGCTGCTGCTGGGCATTGAGGGCTGCCAACGCAAGGCATTTACCGCCCTGTTCGGCGTCGGCACCAAAGACCTGTACGGCGTCATCAAGGACGACCTGTCGCTGGTCGTGGGCCTGTCCCACTTCTCGCGGGCGACCCTGGTCGGCGGTGGCCTGCCGATTGTGGTCAATGGCGAAGTCATTGGCGGCATCGGAGTCGGGGGGGGGACGGTTGACGAAGACATCGCCTGCTCCCAGGCCGGGCTGGACGCCATTGCCGACTGATCGTCACAGAAAGGAAACCGAAGATGCAAACCATTGGCAAAGAACACATTGTGCGCACGTTTGACGCCGACCATCCCGCAGCCGCCACAGTCAAGCCCGGGGAGGTGTTTGTGATGGAGACCAACGACCGCTTTCGGGACTGGAACGAGGGCGGGAAGTGGCCCATGGAGCAGCTGACGGTCATGACCGGGCCGGTCCATATCGAGGGGGTGCAGCCCGGCCAGGTGCTGGCGGTGGAAGTCCTGGACATCAAAGCCGCCCAGGGCTTTGGCTATGTGGTCGCCATTCCGGGCTTCGGCCTGCTCAAAGATGAGGTCGAGTTTCGGAAAAAAGTCGTCCCGATTGAGGGCAACCGCATTCGCTACAACGACAGCCTGAGCCTGCCCTTCATCCCCAACATCAGCAAGATCGGCCTGGCCCCGGCCGAGGGCTCGCAGCCGAGCGGGGCGTGCGGAGATTTTGGCGGCCAGCTGAGCAACAGCCAGCTGGGGATTGGCTCAACGGTCTTTCTGCCGGTGTTTGTCGAGGGCGGGCTGCTGACCATTGAAGACGTGCACGCCAGGATGGGCGACGGCGAAGCCACGGCCTCGGCGGTGGAGATCGCAGCCGAAGTCACCCTGCGCTGCCACGTCGCCACCGAACTGCCCCTCAGCCAGCCGATCGTCATCACCCAGGACGAGGTCCAGACCATGGGCAGCGGCGAGACGGCCGAAGCTGCGGCGCGAGCGGCTGTGGACGAACTGGCCCGGCTGCTGGTCGAGCGGACCGATGCCGATATGACCGAGGCGGCGATACTGGCCAGCGTGGCGGCCGATCTGCGGATCTCGGAGATGGCCGGCAGCCCGTGTCATATCCGGGCGGCCATGAAGCGCGAGATCCTGGGGTTGTAGACCCTGCGCACGGGCGTGGCCGTGTAGGGGCAGGCCCCCGTGCCTGCCCAGCCTCACGAAATCTCGACGTCCTCGACAATGAAGACGCGCGAGCTGGCAAAGTCGACAAACTTCAGCTCATCGGGCCGAATGATTTCGAGATAGCGGGGATGGCTGAAGGCTTTGCCAATGTCCTCAACACTGTCAAACCACAGCTCGGCAATGCCGTCGAACGGGGCTTCGTCCTGGGGCGGGAAGCCGGGCACGGAGTCACTCAGCGTGTGGCCCTGGACATAGCGGCGGACATAGGCCCAAAACTCGGGCACGCTGCGGACCAGCGGGCCGTGGTTGTTTTTCCAGTAATCCTGAAACTCGGCGGTTGTCATACCGGCTTTGCGACGGGCGCAGGCAACAAACTTGACCATCCGTTTCTCCTTGTCCGGGCTGACGTGCCCATGTCTGACTGCGGAGCTATACCCGCTGGCTCGGCCGGAGTCAAACACTGTCCCGCCACGGCCAGCGCGTCTTGCCAAAGCCGAGACCGATACTCTAGGATACCAGGCGGTTCGCAGGCGTTTTATCACCAACTGTTCAGCGAAGGAGAGACGCAATATGTCGAGGAGCCTTGCCGGCGGATACGTGTCAGCCGATGGTCATGTGGTCGAACCGGCCGATCTGTGGACCAGCCGCATGGAGGCCCGCTTTCGCGACCGGGCGCCCCATATCGAAACCCGCAAATCAATCGACTTCTACGTTGTCGATGGGCTCGATCCGGTCGCTGTCGGCCTTGACGGGGCAGCCCTGGAGAGCAAAATCGCCGGCAAGGTCGAGTCGCCGGTGGCCCGTCACGCGGATACCCGGCCGGGCGCCTCAGACCCCCACCAGCGGCTCAAAGACCAGGATCTGGACCATCTGCGGGCAGAAGTCATCTATCCCGGCCAGTGGAGTCTGATGTTCTACCGCATCGCCGACGCCGCCTATCAGCGCGCGGCCGTCCGCGTCTATAACGACTGGCTCAGCGAGTTCTGTTCCTACGCTCCGCAGCGCCTGCTCGGCGCGGCGATTCTGCCCATGCAGGGCCCCCTGGAATGGGCGGCCGAAGAGGCCGAACGGGCGGCTCGACTCGGCCTCAAAGCGGTCATGATTCCGGCCGCCGTGCCCGTCAAGCCGTACATCCATCCGGACTATGAGCCGCTGTGGGAGCGCTTGGAAGAAGTCGGCCTGCCGGCCGTCGCCCACTCGGGCACGGCCGCGGATATCGGCGCCTCAACCGTCGCCAAGGCGCGCAAGAACGGTCCCGGCATGGCCTTCATGGACGAGAAGGCGTTTCAGCCCATGAACGCCCTGACCGAGCTGATCTGGAGCGGTGCTCCCCAGCGCCACCCCCGCCTCAAATTCATCATCTCCGAGGGCGGCATCGGCTGGATTGCGTGCATCCTGCGTCTGATGGACCACTGGTGGGAAGATCATCACCGCTGGATGCAGCCCAAGCTCGACGCGCCGCCCAGCAGCTATTTCAAGCGCCAGTTCTGGGCCACCTTTGAAGACGACCGGGCCGGCATCCTGACCCGCGAACTGATGGGCGTTGATCGCCTGATGTGGGGCGCCGACTATCCGCACACCGAGGGCACGTTTCCAAAATCTCAGCGCCAGATCGCCCAGGACTTTGTCGGCGTGCCCGAAGACGAGGTGTATCAGATGGTGATCGGCAATGCGGCCACGCTGTTCAGCCTCGAAGTCTGAGCCGAGCGCCGGGCCAGACCCGACACCCGCAGCTCAGTCTTCCCACTCCATGATGCGCGCCGCCTTGTGGGTGTCGGCGTACTCCTCGATTTTGGCGATCTGGCCGGCCCGACAGTGGTAGACCCAGCAGTATTCGTTGTCGTACTGCTGGCCCTGGCGGGTTTTGGCCGAAATGGAGTGCTGGACAACGGCGGTGTCCCCGTCGGCCAGGATGCGGTGGATGTTGAGGCGGAAGGTCTTCATGTCGAAGATGCGCTTGGGCGTATCGCCACCCAGCTCTCGGGTCACGGCCTCGCGGCCTCTGACGACCTCCAGCGGCGCACTCTCGGGCGGATACCACTCCACGTCCTCGGTCAGCAGCGAGGCCAGCTTGTCTCGGTCACCGGTCGGCAGGGTTTCGTAGTAGCTTGTGATCAGGGCGCGCGTCTCTTCGGTCTGCATAGGCGAGTCCTCCTAGGCTCACCTTTAGCGCACGCCCCGCCTTTTACAAGCCCAAGACGGTCTTGTATCTTCAGGGCTGCCGATACGGAGGAGGCGCATGATTGAACCCTATAACGCCGTCGGATTAGTGCCCACATTCTGGGGCATTCGCAAGCGCGAGGATATGCAGAAAAACATTGAGCATATCAAAAGCCTGACCACGGCCGCGTTCTGGCTGTCGAACCTCGATATCCCGGTCCGGCTGTTGGCCATCCCGGAAGGGGCGCTCCAGGGTTTCAACGACGAGGTGCTGGACGTGGATCACACCGAGTTCGCCCGCACCTGCGCGATTGATATTCCCGGCCCGGAGACCGACCAGCTGGGTGAGCTGGCCCGCCAGTGGGGGGTGTTCATCATGGCTCAGGCCAAGGCCCGGCACGAGGACTGGCCGAACCTGTTTTTTAATGTCGGCTTCATTCTCGACCCGGACGGCAGCCTCATCCTCAAGCACTACAAGATTTCTTCGCTGCTGCCGTGCGAGCGCTCGGTCTCGCCGCACGACGTGTTCGACTGGTGGATTGACAAGTATGGTCGCAGCCTGGACGCCTTCTGGCCGGTCGCCGACACCGCGATTGGGCGGCTGGGGATCATGATGGCGATGGAGGGCAATTATCCTGAGAACGGCCGTGGCCTGGCCATGAACGGGGCCGAGTTGGTCTACCGCGCCTCCCTGCCCGGCCCGTTCACCCAGAACGACATGTTCGAGATTTCCAACCGGGCTCGCGCCCTGGAGAACAATATGTACGTGGTGGCGCCCAACATCGGCGGCTACCATCTCTACCCGGACAGCCAAACGCCCATCGACGCCGGCAGCGGCCAATCCATGATTGTGGACTACAAAGGTACGGTCGTCGGCAAGCAGCGCGACACCAACGGCTCGACCTATGTCAGAGGTGTCATCGACATCGAAGCCCTGCGCCACCACCGGGCCACGGCCCAGGTGACGAATTGGATGAAAGACATCCGAGCCGAAATGGCCCAGCTCATCTATGAGAAGCCGATTTATCCCAAGAACCGCTATCTCGACCGTATCCCCGGCAAACACGCCGCGTACAAGGCCGAGGTCATCGACAAACAGATTGGGCTGATGCAGGAGCGGGGAATCTGGAAAGCGCCGTCGAAATGAGGTGAGGCGAGCGACTCCCTCACTCCTGCTGTTCCGCCGCCAATTTTTCCGTCAGCCACACGTTGATGAGCGTCTCTGTCGAGACTCCCTGCCGATGGGCATAGGCTGTCAGCTTCTTCGCCAATTCCGGCTCCAACGCGGTGAGAAACACGTGGCGCTGAATATCCACCTCAAAGCTCGCCTCTCTGGTCAGCTCCCAATATTCGGTCACGTCATGACTGTCCCAGAAGTCCGCGGCCTCCGTAAGATTTTGAAAGTGCTGCGGAATAGGTTCGTGTTTGATGATCCCCGTTATCCTCATCCTGGTTGTAGGTTGTAGATGGACAGGCGCCCTAAATCCATCTCGCCGTCTCAGTCATCCTCGCAACAAGCGCTCAGCATTCTTGTAATAAATCTTGTTCTTGTCGTCCTGAGACAGGGGCAACCCCTCCAAGAACTCGTTTGTCCAGCGCATGAACGGACTGTCCTGCATGAAATAGTCCGAGCCGTAGACCAGATGGTCCACACCGACCAGGGCGCAGGCGCAGTCGAAGGCCGGCTTATGCCAGCCCAGCGCCGTGTCAAAGTACAGCTTGGGCATATACTCGCTCGGCCGACGGGGGATCTGGCGGTAGCGGTCTGAGAAGTGGTGATCGTCAAAGCCGAGGTCGATACGTCGGGCCAGGTAGGGCAGCGTGCCGCCCAGGTGGGCGAGGATGAGGATCAGGTTCGGCCAGCGCTCAAACACGCCGCCGTACAGCAGCTTCATGGTTGACAGGGTGGTATCGGCGGGAAAGGCCAGCAGCGGAGCGATGTCATCGTCCTGATAGCCGGGCGGCGGTTTGGGGTGCATGAAGACGGGGATCTTGCGGCGTTCGGCCTCTTCCCAGAAGGGAAAGAATTCCGGCGTGTGCAGATAGGTGTCGCCAACGTTAGAGGTAATCAGCGCTCCGACAAAGCCGGGCATCTTGAGCGCCCGGTCCAACTCGGCCAGGGCGGCCTGGGGCGAGTTGAAGGGGATATTGGCAAAGGCTTTGAAACGCTCAGGACTCTGGCGGCAGGCTTCGGCATAGGTGTCGTTGACCAGACGACACAGCTCCGGGCTGTGCTCGTCAACCCGGATATACATCGACGGGTTGGACAGGATTTCGATCTCCACCCCGCCCGTATTCATATCTTCGAGCCGCTGGCCGTGATCCCAGGCCGGCAGCGGCGTGCCGGCCCAGATGCCGATCAGACGCCCGCGCGCATCGTGGTCCAAGACCACCTCGTCGGGATAGTAGTCTTTGAGTTTCAAGAAGAAGGCTTCGGGAAACGAGTGGCAGTGAAAGTCGATTTTCATGGCGAGCCCTACGCGGTTTCCAGGCGCGGCAAAATCGTCTCAGCCCGCCGACACCACCGACGCCCCTCCGGCCTGCCGGTCGAGAAAGGCGGCCAGGGCGGCGTTAAACGCCTCGGGGCGTTCGAGGTTGGTCAGATGGCCGGCGGCGGGAATTTTTACCAGGGCGGCACCGGCAATGCCGTCGGCCAGAAATTCCGAGGCCGGGGGTGGGGTGACCTGATCCTCCTCGCCGACAAGGACCAGGGTCGGCACGCTGATCCGCGACAGCACGGGTCGGAAATCGGTCGTCACAATGGCGTGCAGAGCCTGCCTGTACGGCTCGACCCGTAAGGCCGACAGCGAGGCCCGGAGTTGTGCCCGCACCGTAGCAGACGCGCCCTCGGCCACCAGCACCTCGACCACATCCGGGGCGATATCCCGCGGGCTGAAGCCCCGCTCCAGAGGATCGAGACGGCGGGCCAGAAAGTCGCGTGTGACCTCCTCGGGCACTCCGCCAAAACCGGCCGAGGTATCGACCAGGGACAGGCTGGCGACCCGCTCGGCATACCGGTCGTAGAAGTCCTGCAGAATCATCCCGCCCATGGACAGGCCGACCAGATGCGCCCGCTCGGCCCGCAGGTGATCCAGCAAGCGCGACAGATCGTCGGCATAATCGCCGAAGCGCAGGGTCTGGGGCGAATCGTGACTGTCGCCATAGCCGCGGGCGTCCCAGGCCACCGCACAGAAGCGCGAGCCGAAGAATTCGAGTTGACCGGTCCAGTTGCTTCGGTTGCCGCCAATACCGTGCAGAAAGACCAGCAGCGGGCCGCTGCCGACAATGTCGTAGGCAATCGAGACCGGGTCGGGCGTGTGGCGGGTTATCGGCATAAGAGCCTCACATCGCTTCCAGGGTCTGAATCCCCAGCAGTTCCAGGCCCGTCTTCAGATAGCGGGCGGTCAGGTGACATAGCAACAGACGAGTCGGGCGCTGGTCTGAGGGCGCTTTCAGCACCGGATGAGCCTGGTAGAAGAGGTTGAACTTGGTGGCCAGGTCGTACAAGAAACCGGCCAGCAGGTTGGGCTTGGAGGCGCGTTCGACTTCGAGCAAGACATCGCCAAAGCGAATCATCTGCTTGGCCAGCTCTTGTTCCTGGGACTCCTGAAGCCGGACCTCGATATCCGGGCTGGGCTGCCAGTCGGCCAGGTCGCCGCGCCGAAAAATCGAGCGGATGCGGGCGTACACATACTGGAGATAGGGCGCCGTGTTGCCCTCAAAGGCCAGCAGCTTGTCCCAGCTGAACCGGTAGTCGGCCGTCCGGTTCTGCATCAAATCGGCATACTTCACCGCCCCCAGCCCCACCACCCGAGCGACCTCGTGCTGCTCGGCCTCGGACAGGCTGGGGTTTTTGTCGTGGACCACGGCCAGGGCGCGCTGGACGGCTTCGTCGAGCAGCGCTTCGAGCTTGACCGGCTCCCCCTCGCGGGTCTTGATCGGCCTGCCGTCCTCGCCCAGGATGGTGCCGAACCAGACGTGTTCGAGCTGGGGCTGATAGCCCCATTTGCGGGCGGCGGCAAACAGCTGCTTGAAGTGCAGCTGCTGGCGGCCGTCGGTGACGTACACAATGCGGTCGGGTTGAAACGTTTCGACCCGATACCGAATCGTCGCCAGGTCGGTGGTGGCGTACAGAAAAGCCCCGTCCGACTTCTGAATCAGAAACGGCCGCTCGGCCAGCTGCGGGTCATCGTCATAAAAGACACACACCGCCCCCTCGCTGGGTCGGGCAATGCGTTTGTCCTGCAAGTCCTGCACCACCCCGGCCAGCATCGGATTATAAAAACTCTCGCCCAGCCAGTGGTCGAAGCGAATATCGAGCCGGCCGTACAGCCGCTCAAAGGCCTGGCGCGAAATGTCCATGAACTCGTGCCACAGGGCCGTATTGTCGGCATCGCCCTGCTGCAGCTTGGCCAGCTCGTGGCGAGCCCGCTCGGCGACCGCCGGATCGGTCTTGGTCTGGGCCTGAACCGTCTTGTAGATGCGCTCCATTTCGCCCAGCGGGTCGCGGCGGTAGGCGTCGGTGTCCAAGACGCTGCGATAGCCGACAATCAGCATGCCGAACTGGGTGCCCCAGTCGCCGACATGATTGTCCGTCACCACCCGATGACCGAGAAAGCGCAGGACGCGGCTCAGCACGTCGCCCAGAATCGTCGAGCGGATGTGGCCGACGTGCATGGGCTTGGCGATATTGGGCGCGCTGAAATCGATTACGATCGTTTCCGGCCGCGCCACCGCTTCCACCCCCAGTCGGGCGTCGAGCGCGGTCTCAAGGACGGTCCGGCCGAGCCAGCCGGGATCGAGACGAAAATTGATGAAGCCGGGTCCGGCAATCTCCCAGCTGGCCGGAATCTCGTCGGGATTCCGATTCATCTGATTCAGCTTGTCGCTGACCTCTTGGGCGAGTTGGCGGGGGTTTTTCTTTTGCGTCTTGGCGACCGCCATGACGCCGTTGGCCTGATAATCGCCAAACTTGGGATTGGCCGCCGGGTTGACCAGAGCGGGCGCCGACAGGCCGCTGACCGCAGTCAGGGCCGCAGCGGTTTTTTCTTCGAGCAGCTGTTGAATCGTTGACATAGTGGCTCACACGGGGGCTGGCGTTGAGCATCGGCACATGTATCAAATGCCGTTCTGGCTCCGCAAGAGTCCCCACATGCGGCGATTTGCGTCGGTCCCGACTTTGTGCCATTTTCTCGGCTGGGAATGTGGAATTGGACCAGAACGCAGGACAAGATGCCGGCCCAAGCCGGCTCAGTGTACAGCCGGCGCAGTGGCGCGAATGGCTGGCCCTGCGTTCGGTGCGCGGGGTGGGCAATGTCACCTACCGGATGCTGCTTGAGCGTTTTGCATCGCCACAGGCTGTTTTCGCCGCCTCTGTGGCAGGGCTGACACAGGCCGGAGTCCAGCCGACCGTGGCCCGCGCTATTGTCGGCTTCGATGAATGGTCGGCGGTTGACGCCGAGTTGGAGCGGATCGCCGAGGCCGGGGTACGTGTGGTGACCCGGGCTGATGCGGAATATCCGGTGAATCTCACGCATGTGCATGACCCGCCGCCCTTTGTATATGTCCGGGGCAGCCTGGCGCCGCAGGACCAGAGCGCCATCGCCATTGTCGGCGCGCGGTCTGCCAGCGCCTACGGGCGAGAGGTGGCCAGACAGCTGGCCCGCGATCTGGCCCATCGACGGGTGACAGTGGTCAGTGGGCTGGCCCGGGGAATTGACGCTGAGGCGCACCGGGCGGCGCTGGAAGCCGGGGGACGCACGATTGCCGTGCTGGGTTCAGGACTCGACGTGATTTACCCGCCCGAGCATCGACGCTTGGCCCACGACATGGCCCGGCACGGGGCGGTGATTTCGGAATTCGCGCTGGGCAGCCGACCCGAAGCCGGCCATTTTCCCTACCGCAACCGGGTGATCAGCGGCCTGAGCCTGGGAACGGTGGTGGTTGAGGCGACCGAAAAGAGTGGCTCTCTGATAACTGCCCGGTGCGCCCTGGAGCAGAACCGGGAAGTGTTTGCCGGGCCGGGCCAGATTACTGCCAGCCGCAGTCGGGGGCCGCACGAGCTGATCAAACAGGGAGCTAAACTGGTGCAGAACGTCGAGGATATCCTGAGCGAAATTGCTGCCGCGGTCACGTTTCAAGCCGAACCGCACGACGGGGCGGAGTCCGGCCTTGAGCCAGCCGGGGCCGGCACCCTTGAGCCGGACGAGGAGCGGCTGGTGAAGCTGTTTGACGGGGAGCCCTTGCATGTTGATGTGTTGATTGCCAGAAGTGGACTTGGGCCAGCCCGCGTGCTTGAGGTATTACTGGGGCTGGAACTCAAGGGGATGGTCACCCAACTGCCCGGCACCCATTTTATCCGAGCATGAGGGACCAGGAGGAGCGTGGCTGTGGCCGTATAGCGGCCCAGGACAGGGAGTGGGAACAGTAAAATGGCGAAAAATCTGGTGATTGTGGAATCTCCGGCCAAGGCCAGGACGATCGGCAAATACCTGGGCCGTGACTACCAGGTCAAGGCCTCGGTCGGGCATATCATGGACTTGCCCAAGAGCAAGCTGGGGGTGGACGTGGACAACGGCTTTGCCGCCCAATACCAGGTCATTCGCGGCAAGGCCAAGGTGGTTGAGGATCTGCGCAAGGCGGCCAAGGGCAAACAGCGCATCTTCCTCGCTTCTGACCCGGACCGTGAAGGCGAAGCCATTGCCTGGCATATTGCCGAAAAAATAGGCGGTAAAAACGGCCTGAAAGAGACCAAGCTCTACCGCATCCTGCTCAACGAAATCACCCAGCAGGCGGTCAAAGACGCGCTGAACAACCCCAAGGAACTCAACCGCGAACGCTACGATGCCCAGATCGCGCGCCGGGTTCTGGATCGCCTGGTCGGGTATAAGATCAGCCCGATTCTGTGGCAAAAAGTCCGCCGGGGACTGTCGGCCGGGCGTGTCCAGTCGGTGGCGGTGCGGATCATCAGCGAACGCGAGCAAGAGATTCGCGCCTTTGAGCCGGTCGAATACTGGTCGATTCGGGCCGCTCTCGAAGGCCAGCTGCCGCCGCAGTTCGAGGCCCGGCTGGCCAAGGTCGGCGGTCTGCGGGTGGACACGACTGCCAAACAGACGCTCGATGCCGACGGACTGCCGACTGGCGTCGGCGAGGAGGCGGAGGACGCCACCAGTGTCCGGATTGGCAGCCAAGAGGCAGCCCAGGCGGTGCTGAAGCGGATCGACGGTGCCGAGTGGCGGGTCAGCGGTGTGACCAAGCGTGATCGACGCCGCAAGCCAGCCCCGCCGTTCATCACCTCGCGCCTCCAGCAAGAGGCATCCCGCAAGCTGCGTTTTGCTCCCAGTCGGACCATGGGCATCGCCCAGCGCCTGTACATGGGGGTGAAACTCGGGACCAGGGGAGAGGTTGGACTGATTACGTATATGCGGACGGATTCACCACGCATCTCGCCCCAGATGACGGCGGCCGCGCGGGAGTATCTGACCGAGAGTTATGGCGCCCGGTATGTCCCCGAACGACCGAACAGCTACCGCTCGGCAAAGAGCGCCCAGGAGGCGCATGAGGCGATTCGGCCGACCTCCCTGGAGCACACCCCGGGGTCGGTCGCCCCGTATCTCAAGCCGGAAGAACTCAGACTCTATACCCTGATCTGGAACCGGTTTCTGGCCAGCCAGATGGCCCCGGCCGAGTTTGAGCAGACCAGCGTTGATATTGCGGCCAATGACTGTGTGTTTCGAGCCTCCGGCCAAGTCATGCGCTTCGATGGGTTTCTGCGGGTCTATGCGGAAGGGACAGACGATACAACCAAGGCCGATGAGGACGAAGAGAAGCAGCTGCCGCGGCTGACTGAGGGGGAAATCCTGACCTTGCTGAACGTAACGCCCAATCAGCACTTCACCCAGCCACCACCGCGCTTTACCCAGGCCACGCTGATCAAAGAGCTGGAAGAGGACGGGATTGGTCGTCCGTCAACCTACGCGTCAATCATGAGCACGATTCTCAATAAAGAGTACGTCTCTGAAGACGAGCAACGGCGCTTGCGGCCGACCGACCTCGGCATGCTGGTCACCGAACTCCTGGTCGAGTCCTTCCCGGGTATTCTGAACGCCGAGTTCACCGCCGGGATGGAACAAATTCTCGACAACATCGAAGAGGGGAACGAGCACTGGCAGCAGGCCATTGCACGTTTCTACCAACCCTTTTCGGCCAGCCTCGAACGGGCTGAAAAAGAGATGCGGGACGTCAAAGGCGCGGGCACGCCGACCGACCTCGTCTGCAACGAATGCGCCGACGGCAAACTGGTCATCAAGTGGGGCCGCAACGGCGAGTTCCTGGCCTGTACCAACTACCCCGACTGCACCGCCACCCGTAACTTCAGCCGCGACGAACAGGGACGCGTCGTGCCCCAAGACACGGCCGAAACCCAGACCGATGAAACCTGCGAGGAGTGTGGCCGGCCCATGCAGGTCCGCTTTGGTCGGTATGGCAAGTTTCTGGGCTGTTCGGGCTATCCGGAGTGCAAGACGATCAAAAAGCCGGGCCGGGCCGCAGCCGTATCCCTGGGCATCGCCTGCCCGGACTGTCAGCAGGGCGAGCTGCAACAGAAGCAGTCCCGGCGCGGCAAGACTTTTTACAGCTGCAACCGGTACCCCAAGTGCAAGTTTGCCCTGTGGGACAAACCCGTGTCCACGCCCTGCCCGCAGTGTCAGGCGCCCTTTGTGGTTGAAAAAACAACCAAGCGGGCCGGTACGGTTCGGCGCTGTTTTCGTGACGAGTGCGACTATACCGCACCGCTGGGTCAGGAACTGCCCACAGTCGAGCCGCCGGTCGAACAGGTGGCCGGCTGAAGAGGGACGCTGCATGCAGAACGATGAATGGCGGCGATGCTCCTTCGGTATGAGGTGCCCGTTTTCTGAGCTTTGACCCGGTATGCAAACCATCACAGTCATTGGCGGTGGGCTGGCCGGCAGCGAAGCCGCGTGGCAAATCGCCCAATCCGGCCTAGCCGTGCGTTTATACGAAATGCGGCCGGTGCGGCCGACCGCCGCCCATCACACCGACGGCTTTGCCGAGTTGGTGTGTTCCAACTCTCTGCGCAGCGCGTCGCTGACAACCGCAGTCGGACTGCTCAAACAGGAAATGCGCCACCTGGGCTCCTTGATTATGCGCGCGGCGGATGCCTCGCGGGTTCCTGCCGGCCAAGCCCTGGCCGTGGATCGGGAGGTGTTTTCGCGTACGGTGGGTCAGGCGCTGAGCGGTCATCCGCTGATCGAGATTCGGCGCCAAGAGGTTGACCGCCTACCGAGCGGCGTCACCGTCGTGGCCACCGGCCCCCTGACCTCGTCCGCCCTGTCGGCCCGCCTACAGGCTCTGCTCGGCCGGGACTATCTGTATTTTTACGATGCCATCTCTCCCATCATTCAGGCCGACTCCATCAATCAGGCAGTTGTGTTTCGGGCTTCTCGTTATGATCGTGGCGGTGACGACTATCTGAACTGCCCGCTCAGCCGGGACGAGTATGAGCGTCTCGTCGACGACATTGTGGCGGCCCGCAAAGTCGAGACCAAAGAGTTCGAGCGGGCAGTGTATTTTGAGGGCTGCCTGCCGATCGAGGAAATGGCCCGACGCGGCAGAGACACCCTGGCCTTTGGACCGCTGAAGCCGGTCGGCCTGAGCGACCCGCGCACCGGCAGTCGCCCCTATGCGGTTGTCCAACTGCGCCAGGACGACCGAGCCGGCAGCCTGTGGGGGATGGTCGGCTTTCAGACCAAGATGAGCTACCCGGAACAGCGCCGGGTGTTTCGGACCATCCCGGGTTTGGAGGCAGCCGAGTTTGTGCGTCTGGGCAGCCTGCACCGCAACACCTTTATCGACTCCCCCCGACTGCTGAAACCGACCCTGCAGTTTCGGGACCGCGCCGACCTGTTCTTTGCCGGCCAGATGGTCGGGGTAGAGGGCTATTTGGAGTCGGCCGCAGCCGGGCTGCTGGCGGGTCTGAACGCCGCCCGCTCCGCCCGACAGGCACCGCTCCTGGTCGCCCCGGCGACAACCGCTCTGGGCTCCCTGTTCACCTATGTCACCAGCAGCGAACGCCGCGAGTTTCAGCCCATGAACACCAACTACGGCCTGTTTCCCCCCCTCTCACGACGCTTGCGGGGACGCGAAAAAAAGGCCGCCCTGGCCCAGCGGGCGCTGCACGACCTGGCCGCCTGGCAGACCGCCCATCACCTGCCCGACGCGGCGCCGGAGTCGGTCCCTCACGCCGCCCCTGTCGGAACCGCCTGAGCCGCCGATGACCTTCTCCCGGCACCCCGCGTCGGAGACACCGGCGATCTGTGGCCGGCCGGTTTGCCCGGGCCGACTGTGCGCCGGGCTGGGTCTGGCAGGCGCCCTGCTCGTCTCGTGCGCCACCGCTCCCCAGCCCAGTTTTCGTCCACCGCCGCCCTCCCAGGCTCAGACCCAGACCTGCGGCGCCTTACAGGTCCGTTTCACCCTGAGCTACGGACAGGCCGACACACCCACCTATACCGCAGCCATCCGGGATAGCGCCGGCCAGCCGCCGGTCGCGGTCAGCCGGGTGGTGTTTGCCTTCACCCCGCTGCTGGAGTTGGGGACCCTGGGCAGCACGACCACGACACTCGTTGCCACGCCGATAGGAGAGGGTCGCTATCGGTCGAGCGGCGGCCTGCGGTTGTACACCGACAGCTGGCAGGTCGAGGTCATCGTGCGGCAGACCGATGCCGCGGAGGTGGTGTGTCCCTTCTCGGTCCAGCTCTCACCCGTCGTTGCCGGTGTGGCGCAGCGGCGCTTGCACCGTCCGGTCAGGCGGTTTATGGTGGGGGCACTTGGCTGACTCCGGCCCACAAAGGAAGGCGAGCCATGCACCTCATCTGCTGCTGTCTGCTGGTCGTGTCGGGATGTCTGCTGGCGGCGTGTTCGCCCAAGGGCAAACCGGTGGCCTGGGTGCAGCGAACCGCGCCGATCTACCCCAGCCCCCGCCCCCACGACTGTCAGATGGCGGTCCTCCAAACCCCGCCCGACAGAGCCCACGAAACCATCGCCCAAATCTGGTCGTACGGCAACGAACAGGACGAGCTGCCCCGCATGCAACACCTGATCCGTTTTGAAGCCTGTCAGCTCGGTGCCCACGCCGTCATTTTACTGCCGGTCCAAGATGTCGAGCACGTGAATACCTTTAACGCCTATCCGGACTGGGCGACCGGAATGTCCGGTTTTGGCCAGGGAGCAGCGTCGGTCCGGGTCCGGACGAATAAAACCTTTAGCCTCTCCCAGGTGGGCTTTGCCCTCGTCTATCTTCGAGACGGGGACACCAGTCAGAAGAAGGCACGCGATGCTCAAAATAATGCTGTTCATTGATGGGACGTGGCTGTACTCGAACACGCCCCGTCTGGCCGATTCGTATGGCAAGGGAGACTTTCAACTCGACTTTGGCCGCCTGCCCCAGGTCCTGGCCGAAGAGCTCCGGAGTCAGCTGAACGAACTCGACGTCCACGTCGTCCGCACCTACCTGTTCGGCAGCTATGCCGCCAACTATGACCCGCAGGACCACGAGGTCGTCCAGCGGCGGCTGGATTTCTTCTTTCGGCTCAAAGAAGAGTACCACTACGAGTTGGAGACCTTTCCGATCAACTTTCGCGGCCGGCGCCTGCGCCGGGTTGATCGCGACCCCAGCGACCCGTTCGAGCCCAAAGAAAAATGCGTGGATATTTCCCTGGCCACCGCCATCCTGTACTACGCCGCCATGCCCAACGCCTATGATATTGCCGTGGCCGTGGTCGGCGATCAGGATTTCAAACCGGTCTTGCAACACGCCCGGCGGCTGGGCAAACAGGTGGCCCTGGTCAGCATTCAGGGCAGCTGCGCGCCGGAGTTCGCCGACCCCCGGGACGAAGCCGGGGTCAAGGATTTTGATATCATCTGGCTGGACGACCTCCTCCACCGTCTGGAACTCAAATACGAACGCCACCAGCTCGACTGCCAGTCGCCCGGCCACGCCGGCGACCGCCGGGTGTGGACGACCTTCCACCCGCGCAAAGGCCAGAAATTCTTCTGCGACACGTGTCGGGAAGCGTTTGCCCAGCAACGGCAGGAAATCCAACACGAGTACCTGAGCGGCAACGACGCAGCGGGCGGGGCCGGTGCTCAGGTCGAGCTCGGCGCAGCGCTCAGAGGCCTGGTCAAGAAAAAGGTCGCCGAGCGCGGTTTCGGCTTTATCCAGGGCGCCGACGGACAGGACTACTTCTTTCACTGTACCGATATTGAGCCGGGGTTCGCCTTTGAAACCCTCGACGAGGGCAGAACGGTCGACTTCGTGGTCAAGAAGGTGCCCGAGTTCGAGCGAGCCGGAGCAGCCCAAAACGTGCTGCCCGTGGCCGCGCCGGCCGCGGACAGCATGTCGGACACGGAATCCTAGCGCGTTTCACGTTGAAGGCGCCGTTTCCCGACTATGGCGGCAAGGGAGGCGGGCAGGGAGTCGCTCTGCAACGCAGGGATACGAGGCCGCATATGCAAGCATCATCACAGTCCAGATGAGCCAGCAGCGCAATCGTGAAGAGGTCGTCAATACGCAGCTCGCGGTGCTGATCTCAAAGCTCGGCGTCACCGCCGACGCGGAAACCATTCACCTCCACGGCACGCACAGGCCTGACGTGCTGTTTCAGCTGCGTGGTCTGCGGGCGGTCATTGAAGGCAAGTTCGCCGATGTAGCAAACGCCGAATCGGTCGTCCTAGGCGACGCCCGCAAGCGTGTTCGCGCGGGGATTGCCCACATAGCGGCGGCGACTGTCTATCCCGTCGCGCTTCGCACGACACCGACCACGAAGATTCTTGACACGCTCTCCGACGCGCGGTTGCGGTACTGCATTATTACGGAGACCTCCGATGGCAACGACTGGTTTGAGGGGAATCCAGCCTCGCTGATGGAATCCCTGCGCCGAGCGCAAGAGGCACTCAGCCAGGATGATATTGTTGAGCGGACGGCCAAGGCACTGCATGGCCAACTGGTCAGTGTTGCCCAGCTCTGGCTCGGACAGGCAGGGGCGTGCGACCGCCTGTCAGACATTCTTGGTATCGCACCGCCAAAAGGCGAGACGCCGGACAAAGCCGAAGGCAGACGCGAGACCGCCGCCAAGGTCTCGGCTCTCGTTCTCGCCAACGCACTGATTTTTCAAGAGCAGTTAGCAATGACCGATGGTCGGGTCAGCCCGCTACGGAAGATCGAAAAGGAAGCCGATTTCGTTGGCGCGATTGCGAAGCATTGGCGCTGGATATGGGAGAACATCAACTATGTGCCGATTTTCCAGCTTGGTGAGCGTGTGTTGGATGAACTGCCGAGCGCGGCCAGCACCACGCGGGCAGTCAGTGCAGTGCTGACGCAGGCCAGATCCATTTGCGAGCAACAGGCCGCCCTGCGCCACGACCTGATGGGCCGCATCTATCACTGGCTGCTGCACGAAGCGAAATATCTCGGCACCTATTACACCTCGGTGCCGGCCGCTACGCTGCTGCTCAAGCTGGCACTGGCCGCCGAGTGGAAACAGGACTTTGGCGACCCCGCCGAACTGGCGCGATTCAAGGTGGCCGACCTCGCTTGCGGAACGGGTACGCTGCTGATGGCTACTGCCCAGGCATTCTCTGACACCTACATCAGAACACGCGCGACCTCAGACAAGCCGCTGGGACACCAAGAACTTTCAACCCTGCATCGCGCACTGATGGAAAATATGTTGCACGGCTATGACGTGCTGCCCTCAGCCGTGCACCTGACCGCCTCGACCCTGGCTCTGCTCGCCCCGGACATCGCTTTCGTGCGGATGAATCTGTTCGTCATGCCGCTCGGCGTCGACCAGGGGCAGGCACGTCTCGGCAGCCTGGATTTTCTTGACGGCAGAGAGATCAGAACACAGATGGCGCTCGACTATTCGCAGATTGAGACCATCCGCACCGGCGCGGCCATGTCGCGGGAAACGATCGCCACCCTGCCCAAGCTGGACCTGTGCGTCATGAACCCGCCCTTTGTCCGCAGCGTGGGCGGCAACCTGCTCTTCGGCTCCCTGCCGGATGAACGCGGCGTCCTGCAAAAAGACCTCAAGAAGCGGCTCAAGCACCTGCCGGCAAGCGCGACAGCCGGACTGGGCAGCGTGTTTGTCGCCCTGGCCGATAAGCACCTGGAGGTTGGCGGACGGCTGGCGTTCGTACTACCGGCGGCCCTCGCTTCGGGCGAAGCCTGGGGACCGACGCGCAAGCTGCTCGCCGACAACTACCACCTGGAAACCGTGGTTTCGAGCCATGACGCCGAGCGGCCCAATTTCTCGGAAAACACCGACCTGTCCGAACTGCTGTTCATCGCCCGCAAACTCGACAGTGGCGAGAAGCCAGGCAGAACGACTTACATCAGCCTGTGGCGCAACCCACGCTCAATTCATGAGGCCATGCACCTGGCAAACGCGATTGAGCATGTGGGGGCCGTTGTCGGTATTGAAGAGGCTGGCATCACCGGGGCAATGTCGGGGGAAGGAAAACTGGCCGAATTGATGACGCTCCCTGCGGCGTCGCCGGATAGCATCTGGCTCGGAGCCTTATTTGCCCAAGTGGAATTGCTGCGTGTTTCTTGGCATTTAGCGCGGGGCAGGCTGTCTATTCCAGGCTCAACGGAAAAAATGCCGATTCCTCTGTGTCGCCTCGATGGTCTCGGCGATCTCGGCCCGGATCGAAAGCGGATACATGAGGGTTTCAAGGTCACAAAATCCGACTGGACGCCCTTTCCGGGATTCTGGGGACACAAGGCGGACGAGGTGGTGACAATCGCCCAGACGCCCAATTGCAAACTGCTGGAGTGGAAGGACTCCCCGCGTGGGCCACGCTATGGGTCTCATCTCTGGCAGCGGGCGGGTCGAATACTTCTCGTCGAGAGATTATGGCCCATCACCCACTCGGTTCTGGCGGTGGGATTTGAGGAGAAAGTGCTCGGCAACACGTGGTGGGCTTTCAACGACTTGCAGTTGAATGAACTGCAACGGAAGGCGTTACTTGTGTGGCTCAATTCCACCCTGAGTTTGCTCTTTTATTTTGGCAGGCGGACGGTCACGCGGAGTGCCTGGATGCAGATGAAGCAGCCAGCCTGGGAATCAATGCCGATCCTTGATGTACGCAGCCTCACGCAAGACCAGCTCACATCGCTTGCCAACGCCTATGACGAAGTCGCCTCAAAATCCCTCGCCCCGCTGGCGCAGTTGGATGCCGACCCGGTCCGTATCAGCATTGACGATGCCCTGTGTACCGTTCTCGGCCTGCCCTCACTCGCGCCGGTCCGTGCGCTGCTCGCCCGCGAACCGGGACTGACCGGGCGGAGGATTGGAGGGTAGAGGGGCATAAAGGGAAGCAGTTGACCGGCGAGAACGATTTACGATGCCTCGTAACTGCCCGTCATTCCTGCGGAAGCAGGAATCCAGCCCCAAGCCCCGGCCTCTGGATGCCGGATCAAGTCCGGCATGACGAGAGCGGACTGGCATGGCTACAACCTATTGTGAAACGTTCCGGTCATATACTCGTCTGACCAGTGAGGAAACAAAAATTTCAGAGGAAAACAGATGGGCAGCGCTCAAGAACCAATAACCAACTTGGCGGACTACATCACAGAAATAAACAAGATTGCGGTTCCTACTGACGATAGCCGTTACATTTACCGAGGCCAAAAGAATGAACGCTGGCAGATACAAAGTGGGGCTCTCCGGCGCTTACAAAAAGAACCATTGAAACAGCCTGAGCTATTGCCCTCTCTTTTCAGAGGATACATCCACCAGATTATTGACGAAGTTCAACTCCGCTACTCCCGCCTCTATAATAATCTGACAGCATTGGAGTGCATGGCGCACTTGCAGCACAACAGAGTAGCCACCGGGCTGATAGATTTTACGTACAATCCCCTGGTCGCCCTCTGGTTTGCATGTGAGACTGATAGTGCCACAGACGGGAAAGTATTTGTGGTCAATGCCCAACCTGACCAGGTTAGGGAGGTCAAAACGAAAGGAGCCCTGGGTCAAGAACTCAAGACGTTTTTTGCGAGAGACGGCCAATGGCATCTCTGGCAACCGTCTATAGACAACTCCGCCGTAGATACTCAACGCATTACCATGCAGCAGTCTGTCTTTTTGTTTGGTTTACCTGAAGTAGAACCAAGCATGATTAAGCAGGAAATCCTGATTCCCAAGAATCACAAGGAGACGTTGTTGAGGGAGTTGGAAACGATGGGTATTTCGGAAAAAACCCTGTTTTCGGACTTGGCAGGTTTTTTTGAAAGAAATCGCGCCGAATCGACTTACAACAGAGACCTTGCAGAGGATTACTACACCGAGGAAATCAGAAAAGCGGAGGCCCAGGGCAATGAATAAAGAAGCACTCAGCGAGAATTATTTTCAAAGGGCCAATGTCAGAGCCTCATTAGGCAAATACGAGAAAGCCATTGCGGACCTTGACAGGGTACTGGACCTCAATCCGCAACTTACCCACGCCTACTACAACCGAGGGAACGCTAAGGACAGTCTGGGACGATACGAGGAAGCCATTGCGGACTTTGACACGGCCCTAGACCTCAATCCGCAACTTACCTCCGCCTACTACAACCGAGGACGCGCTAAGGACAGTCTGGGACGATACGAGGAAGCCATTGCGGACTTTGACACGGCCCTAGACCTCAATCCGCAACTTACCTCCGCCTACTTCGGCCGAGGGCTTGCCAAGGACCGGCTGGGACGATACGAGGAAGCCATTGCGGACTTTGACACGGCCCTAGACCTTGATCCGCAAGAGGCTGAAGCCTACTTCAACCGAGGCGTTGCCAGGGGCAAGCTGGGACGATACGAGGAAGCCATTGCGGACTTTGACACGGCCCTAGACCTTGATCCACAACTTGCCCCCTCTTACTTCAACCGAGGACTCGCCAAGAGCAGGCTGGGACGATACGAGGAAGCCATTGCGGACTTTGACACGGCCCTAGACCTTGATCCGCAAGAGGCTGAAGCCTACGCCAATCGAGGACTTGCCAAGGGTAGTCTAGGGCGATACGAGGAAGCCATTGCGGACTTTGACACGGCCCTAGACCTTGATCCACAACTTGCCCCCTCTTACTTCAACCGAGGACTCGCCAGGAGCAGGATGGGGCGATACACGGAAGCCATTGTGGACTTTGACAAGGCCCTCGCCCTCAATCCGCAAGGGGCTAAAGCCTACGCCAATCGAGGACTTGCCAAGAGCGGCTTGGGGCGACACGAGGAGGCACGTGCAGATTTGGAGCTCGCCTTAGAGTTGGCAGCGGAACAAGGCAATGAAGAGGCGGCGCAACTCATCCAAAATTGGCTGAGCAAATTCCCATCAGGCGATTGACCCGAGGATAAAAAATGACCATGTTTGACTGGACACTGTTAGGGATTGCAATTATTGGCTGGATCGGGGCTTCGGTAACGTACTTCCGCACTCGCTCTCATAAATAGACACAATAGAGGCAAATTTGACCCATTTTCAGCTAAGGTATTGATTTTCCAAGAGTTTAATTTCCCACCCCCCCCTCCCCTCCGATCTACCTGGAGAGGACGAAACCCAGCAAGTAAGGTCGGATGAGCGGAGCGTAATCCGACAAGCGGATGTGTCAGCTTACGCCTTCGGTTAAAAACAGCCTGCATATTTTCGCCCTTTATTGGACAAAAGTGTCCAATCGTGAAGCCAAAGTGTCCAATTTCGGCCCCTTTTTTCAGCCATTGGACACCCGTAATCCAGGTTTAATAGGTACTTACGGCGTTTTTTTGCCCATTTTTTAGTCATTGGACAAAATCTGCCGGAGGACGCGCGTATCTGGCCCCCTGAAATCGCTATGTATGAGGCAAAATGCCCCTCTCACCTTGCTTTTACAAATTCTCATTCCTTCTGTTCTTTCACGGACACGGAATCCTAGCCCCCATTGCTCCGGCCCTGGCGCGGCTCCACATTGCCCGGATCGATCCACACCTCCTGGACTCCGGGAATCAGACCCAGGGAGAACAGCTCGTCGGACAGGGCCGGGTCGAGTTCGACCTGTTCATACAGAACTGTCACCTGTTGCCGTCCGGACACATCGGACAGGCTGATCTCGAACGGAAACGCCTGACGCTGAACTGTCTGGTAGCGACCGAAGTCAACCCGGCTGACGAGTTGCCCCTGCGGCGTGAGTCTGTCCCAACGCCGCAGGACGGACGTACTGGGCTCAAACCACACCCGGTGGGTCTCGACCCCGGCCACGCTCAGCTCCAGGCGATGCCAGCCGGACTGCCGGTCAAAAGACTCCGACCAGGCGGCCTCGGTCGGAGGCAGGGCGGGGACACCGCGCAACAGATTGACCACCTCGCGGGCCGACAGCAGGACCTGGGTAAAACGGGCAATCGTCAGCGGGTCTGCCTGCCCCCGGTAGACCACCTTGTCGTGCGGGAAATAGGCGGCTAGACGCTGACCGTTACAGCTGGTGAGGGCGGCCAGACCGAGCGCAGAGAAAAGCTCGAACCGGAACCGGTCCGGTGCGGCAATCGCAATCGCCTGCCTGGCCGCGCCTTTTCCGTGCGGGCCGGCATAGCTCACCCGGGCCAAGCCGCGGACACGCACGAGTGCCTGGCGCCGGTCGTGCAGCTGGTCAAGCAATGCCCTTGCTCTGGAAACGGGAGGCGGGGAGGATGGGGGCGGCGGAGACGGCGACGGCGGCGGGCGGACACCGCAGGCGCTCAGCACACACATCAGCACCACACAGGCCGGCCGGATCGATCCGAAAGATCGGGCTGACTCGACCATGCACTCAGCCTCCCCGAAAGAGTAAACGTGTCAACGTGCTCATGTGGTTGGAGGACACGTGTACTCTTTTATTCGAGCCCGGAAGAACGCGTCTCCTGGCCGGGCTGGGCCAGGCTGTCAATCTTATCCCGCAGGCGTTTGTGCTGATCGCTCTCGGTCGCCTGGTCCAGGGCCGCCCGATACGTGCGGGACGCGTCGCCGATCCGGCCGACCTTCTCGTAGGCATCGCCCAGGTGCTCGGTAATCGTCGGATCATCGTTGACCAGCTCGACGGCCCGCTCCAAATACTTGACGGCCTCGGGATACTCCCCACGCTGGTAATACACCCAGCCCAGGCTGTCGATATAAAAGCCGTCGTCGGGCTCGACCTGCAACGCCCGGCGAATGAGATCCTCGGCCTCATCGAGACGAATGCCCTGCTCGGCCCAGGTATAGCCCAGGTAATTCAGCGCTGCGGAGTTCTCCGGGTTGAGGTCGATCGCTTTCTGCATATGGGCGACACAGCGGGCTTTATCTTTGTGTTCGTCGTAGATGGCTCCCAGCGTAAAATGGTAGACGTCGTTGGTGGGAGCCAGGCTGATCATTCTTTCGAGGATTTGGATCGCCCGGGGTCGATTGTCGTTCTCTCGCTCCAGGCCGGCCAGATATTCCAGCACCTCGAGGTTATCCTGCTTCACCCCCAGGACGTGGGTGGCCTCGACAATGGCCTGGGCCAGCTTCTTCTGGCGCCGGTAGATATGGCTCAGATACAGACGCGCATCGGCGTAGTAGTCGGTATCGGTCGGGATCTTGAGCAACTCGCCGATGGCTTTGTCGTCTTCCTCGGCCTCGGTAAGGATGACACCCAGGAAGTAACGCGCCCGGGCATTGTCGGGCTGGGCGGTCAACACCAGATTCAGCTCGGTGACCGCCCGGTCGTACTCGCCCTTCTCGCTGTAGATCAGGCTGATGCGCAGCCGGGTCTCCTGGGGGTCGGCCTGAATCCGCTCCTGGATCTTTTCCAGCTCACGAAACTGCTCCAGGGCGCCGTCGAGATCTTTTTCCTCAAGAAATAAGCGTCCCAGGCGTTTGCGCGCCTGCTCGCTGTCGGGGTTGAAGTCGAGCGCCTGCTGATACATGTCGCGGGCGCGGTCAAGCTGCTCCTGCATCTCGTACACGAGCGCCAGATCGAGCATCACCATTTCCGAGCTGTGGTTCAGTGTCAGGGCCTTTTTGTAGTAGGTTTCGGCCGTATCGAGTTGGCCGGCCGCAGCCGAAATCTGCCCCAGGTAGTAATAGCCCAGCAGCGAGCGCGGGTAGCGCTCAACCAGCGCCAGCAGCACCGCCGAGGCTTTTTCAAAGCGCTGTTGCTTGGCGTACAAGGTGCCCAGATACAGGTAGGGCTCCTGGTTGTCAGGGCGCCGCTCGAGGACGGCCTCGTAGACTGCCGCGGCCTCGTCTTCCTGACGCGTCGAAGACAGCAGACCGGCCAAGAACATCTGCGCCTCCAGATTCTCGGGCTCTTGTTCGACCACGATCCGGCAGTGTTGCAGGGCCTGTTCGGTCTTTCCCATCCGCACGTACAGCTTGGCCAGGCGAAAGCGCAGCAGGGCCGTATCGGGGTCGAGCTCGACCGCGCGGGCCAGGCTGCTCAGCGCCGTATCGTAATCGCTCCGCGCCTGGGCCACGCGGCTTGTGAGAAAGTGGGCCAGGGCGCGCTCCTTGGCGCTCAAGACAACTGGACTACCAGGGATGGTGGGTGCCGTCGGAGCGAGGACGGGAGCAACGGGCGGACGGGGTGGGGGCGGAGTGGGGCCGCGGGCTGCGCAGGCCGACAGCAGGCCGAAAAGAAGAATGAAAAGCCGGGAGAGCCCTCCCGGCCGGAGCCGCACGGACATGGCCAGAAGGTATCACGGACGGAAAGAGCCGGTCAATCAGTACGGGGGGCGGCCAGCCGCACAGCTTGCCCTGTCAGCCGGGGGATTATAAGCTGCCCGCCACGGAGAGCCGTGTCGTGTGAGCCAGCCATCCTCCAGCGCATCCCAGGTCAGCCGAGCCGTCTATGACCTGGACCGTCTGTTTTCCCTGCGCGAGGCCGTCACCAGCCTGGAGCCTGGCGCACCGCCCCAGGTGCGGGTGCTTGCGTCCGGGCCGACCCACCGTTCCCGTCGCGTCGGTATTCTGTGCGGCTCGTTCAATCCCCTGACCCTGGCCCACAGCCAGCTGGCCGAACAGGTCTGTCATACCTGGCGACTCGACCAGGTGTTTCTGAGCCTGGCCACGCGCACCGTTGATAAAGAACAGGTGACCGGCCTGGGTCTTGAGGATCGCCTGGCCCTGCTGTCACTCTACGCCGTCGGCCGACCGTCGATGCGTGTGGCGCTGGTCAACCGCGGCTTATACGTCGAACAGGCCCGCGCCTTCCGCCGCCTGTTGGGACCGGACACTGAGCTGTGTTTCCTGACCGGTATGGACAAGTTGGTTCAGATCCTCGACCCCCGCTACTACCAGGACAGAGATGCGTCCCTGCGCGAACTGTTCGAGTTGGCCGGTCTGATCGTCGCCAACCGGGGAGAGCTGGACCAGACCGCATTCCGCCGGCTGCTGGCCCAGCCGGCCAATCGGATCTTTCGTCCGGCCATCCGTTTCTTTGGCCTGTCCGCAGCGGCCAGCGCGCTCAACGACCTGTCGGCCACCACCGTTCGGCACGCGCTGGCCAGCGGTCGCTCAATCGACGCCCACGTTCCCGCCGAAACGCGTGCCTACCTGCACGAAACGCGTGCCTATCAGCCTGCCCAGCTACGGGCCGGAGAAGCCATAGACGCCTATGCCATTCGGCTGGCGCTGCTCCGACTGCTGTACAGCGCCCGGCTCCGGGTCGATTTTCGGCGGCTGATGCAGGCGGCCTTGGCGGCAAGTCCACACGGCCGGCGCTTACGCCAGGCGTGTGCCGAGCCGTCAACCGAGGTCGCCGTGGAATTGCTGCGGGCGTGTCTCAAGCCACCAGACATCGACGCCGGAGGTGGTTCGGGCTAGCCGGTGCGGGAGCGGGATGCTAGCCTGCGGGTGGTTCGTCCGTGTCTGGAGCAGGGAGGAGCGTATGAGCAGTCAGCCGGTGACCGACTTTCTCAAACACCACTTCCGTCATTTTAATGCGGCCAGCCTGATCGAAGCGGCAGACGCCTATAAGCGGCACCTCGACCGGGGCGGCAAGATGCTGGTGGCCATGGCCGGCGCCATGAGTACGGCGGAAATCGGTCTGTCGCTGGCCGAGATGATCCGTCAGGACTGCGTACACGCCATATCCTGTACCGGGGCCAACCTCGAAGAAGATGTGTTTAACCTGGTTGCCCACGATGACTATGAACGCGTGCCCCACTACCGCGACCTCACCCCGGCCCAGGAAGCCGACCTCCTCGAGCGGCATATGAATCGGGTCACCGATACCTGCATCCCTGAGGATGAGGCCATGCGGCGGGTGGAGGTGGCCATCCTTGAGGCGTGGCTGGAAGCCGAACGGCGAGGCGAGCGCTACTTTCCGCACGAATATTTTTATCAGATTCTCCGCTCCGGCGCGCTGCAAGCCTCCTACCAGATCGACCCCAAAGACTCGTGGCTGCTGGCCGCCATGGAGAAAAATCTGCCCATCGTCGTACCGGGTTGGGAAGACTCGACCACCGGCAACGTGTTCGCCAGCCACTGCATGACGGGCAAGCTCACCAGCACCCAGACGGTCCGCAACGGCACCGAGTACATGCGTTTTCTGGCCGAGTGGTATGCGGAGGTGAGCCAAACCAGCCCGCTCGGCTTTTATCAGATCGGCGGAGGCATTGCGGGCGATTTCCCGATCTGTGTGGTGCCGCTGCTCATCCAGGATCTGCGCCGCACCCAGACCCCGCTGTGGAGCTATTTCTGCCAGGTCAGCGATTCCACGACCAGCTATGGCTCGTACTCGGGGGCGGTACCGAATGAAAAAATCACCTGGGGCAAACTCGGGGTGGAAACGCCGCGCTATATCATCGAATCCGACGCGTCGATTGTGGCTCCGCTCATGTTTGCCTATGTGCTGGGGATGTAGGGCGTATGACAGACCGGCTGGCGCGTGAAAAAACCACCGCGGTGGCCGCCGCCCAGGCGGCCGGGACGGTGATTCGGGCGGTGTATGAAACGAAATACCGCGTAGACTACAAACACAACGACAGCCCGGTCACGCTTGCCGACCATCAGGCCAACCACCGCATCCACCAGATCATCCACCACGCCTTTCCGCACGACGGCTGGCTGTCGGAAGAAACCACCGACTCCCCGGACCGGCTGTCAAAACGCCGCGTGTGGGTTGTTGATCCGCTCGACGGGACCAAGGAGTTTATTGACAAAATCCCCGAGTTTGCCGTCTCGATCGGCCTGATCGAGGACGGCCGGCCGCTGCTGGGCGTGATCTACTACCCGACCCTGGACGAGCTGGTGTGGGCCGCGCGCGACCAGGGCGCCTGGCGTCGAACGGGCGACACGGGCGACACACGGCTGCGCGTCAGCCTGACCGAGCGCCTGGCCGAGGCCACGGTGCTGTCCAGCCGCTCGGAGACAAAACGGGGCGAATGGCGGCCGTTTCAATCCCTTTTCCGCGCCCGACCGGCGGGCGGTATGGCCCATAAGCTGGCTGCCATTGCCAAGGGCGAGGCCGATGCGACCTTTACCCTGGTGCCCAAGAATGAGTGGGACCTGTGTGCCGGCGCCATACTGATCGAAGAGGCCGGCGGTCTGCTCACCACGCTGAGTGGCAAGCCGGTGATATTCAACCAGGCCACCACCCTGCTGCAGGGGCTGGTGGCCAGCAATCGGCTCCTCCACCCCCAGCTCATGGCCGTGGTGACGCCCCGTCTGGGTCAGCGCCACCGGGCGGAAACGCGTCGCTGAAGGGGCGGCCGCGGCTGCCCGATCTCGACGCCACGACCGGCCTATGCTAGGCTGGGCCAGCGTCCGGTGAGGATAGTATCGTGGCTCAACTCGCTGCCCTTTTTCAAAGTCGTCCCAAACCCCGCTGCCCGGTGTGCCACAAGTGGAACCGGGTGTATGTGACCGGCGGCTCGTTCCTGTCCGCGTGCGTCTACTGTGGTGCGACGCTCGACCGACACCGAGCGCCGGCCTGGGGGATCGGGGTCATTCTGGTTGCCGGCGCGCTGGCCCTGGCGGCGGCCATTCCTCTCCTGGCCCGCTAGTCCTTTTCGAGCGGCAGATCCTCTCGATTGCCCCACTCGGCCCACGAGGCGTCATAGTTCCGGACTGCGTCAAAACCGATCAACCGCAGGGTGAAGAGTCCGTGCGCCGCACGGATACCCCCCTGTCAATACGTGACGACTTGTGACTCAGGGGTAATGCCGGCCTCGGCAAACATGGCCCGCAGCTCGGCGGCGGGTTTGAACTTCTTGGTCTGATCATCAACAGAGTTGAGCCACTCCAGGTGCACGGCGCCGGGGATACGTCCGCCCCGCTTTGTGCCCCGCGCGTTCTGCCCGCTCCACTCGCCGTCGGAGCGCACGTCGAGCAGCACCTGGTCAGCCTGATCAATCGAGTCCCGGACATACTCCCAGCGGGCGATCAACTCCTCATGCACCTGGGGGCTGAAGCGGGCCGCAGCCCGCCTGGCCGGCGCGTTGGTCAGCGGCCGGCCCTCGGCCAGCCAGGCGTCCCAGCCACCGTTCAGCACCGCAGCTCGGGTGTGGCCATAATAGTTGAGCGCCCACCACAGACGGGTGGCGTACAGCCCGCTGAAGCCGTCATAGGCGATGACCAGGGTGTCGTCCCCGATCCCCAACCCGCCCATGGTTTCGGCAAACTGCTCGGGCCCCATGATATGCGGCGCGCCCTCTTTTTCCTTGAGATAGTGGTGACCACGAAACGTCACCGCCCCGGGAATATGCGCCCGGCGGTAGGCCTCACGGTTATCGCAATCGACGATGCATACGTCTTGGAGATGCTCGGCCAGCCAGTCGGTCTCGACCAGCATCTCCGGTCGGCTATAGTTGTGGTCTGTCATACTCTGCTCTCCTTCGCTTTTTCTCAGACAGAGTCCTTCCGAGCTTACGCCTCGCGGCGCGCCTAATAATGGGCGATAATCTCCCGGGCGAACTCAACAATACTCTCCTCGACATACCCCCAGGGGGGCGAGATGACCATCTGGCTCAGCCCGGCCGCCTCAAGCTGCCTGATGCGGGCAATGATCTCCTCCCGCGTTCCGGTCAGGCTCATCGCACTGACCACCTCGGGGGTGATGAACCGCTCTTCGCCGGGATGCAGAAAGCGCGAGTGGGTAGCGTGAATCTCCTGCCAGCGCTCGTCCAGATAGGCCCGGTAGGCCGGGGTCAGAAAAGCCTGCATAGAGGCCGGGGCGGGCTTGCCGTGTTTGACCGCCTCGTAGCCGAAGTGCAGGCCGACCGCGATGCGCGGCCCGACCCGGGCGATGACCCGCGGACTGTCCAGAGCCTCACCGGGCCGCAGGACACACGACACGCCGACGGTCACGACCGGCCAGGCCGCGCCGGCGGCGACTGCGCGCTGCCCCTGGGCCGCGCCGGCCAGGGTGGCGCGCAGCGTGTCCGCGGATAAGACACTGATAGTGATGATCCCGTCACCCAGCTCGCCGGCCACGGCCAGCGCCTGCGGCGCGGCGGCCGCCACATAGATGGGGATTGGATCGCGGACGTTGACATAGCCGTGCTCCAGGTCAAAAAAGCGCACCGTGCGGGTCCGGCCGCGCTCGTGATAGTCGACGCTGCGGCCGGCCAACAGGCCCCGACACACCTCGATCGTATGGCGGAAGTCGTCGAGCCGCGCCGGCGGCAGGCCCATCGCCCGCCAGGCGGTGTGGCCGGTGCCCAGCCCCAGGATGAGGCGGCCGGGCGCCAACTGGTTGATAGTGGCAATCGAGTGAGCGATGACCGGCGCAATCCGTGTCCCGGCAATGGCCACCGCCGTGCCCAGGCGAATCGTCGTGGTGTGCTCGGCCGCCAGGGCCAGGCAGGCGTACACGTCGGACGCCAGCATCTGGCTGTCGATAAACCAGGCGTGCGAAAAACCCATCTGCTCGGCCAGCATGGCGTGCTTCCAGCTGCGCTGAATATGGGTTTGAAAACTGACCCCAAAGTCCATGCCGTTTCCCTCGCGCGGCCTAGCGCGGCTCCAGGGGCAGCCCCTCGCGCCGGCGGACATCGTTCAGATAGGCCACAATCCCCTCCTCGACCGTATAGCGGGGCGTAAAGCCCAGCTCGTCGCGCAGCCGGTCGGTGTTGAACAGCGAAGTCATCACAAACGGTTTGTCGCTGACCGAGATAGCGGCGCCGGGCAGGGTCTGGCGCAGATAGGCGGTGATCTCGCCCGTTTTGCGGCTCGGCCCGCTCATATTGAAGATACGGTGGGGAGGATTCTGGACGTGATAGGCCAGCCGGAAGACCTCGGCGGCGTCCGCCACATACAGCCAATCCGCGATCTGCTCGTCGGGCGGCATGACGACCGGCTGGCCGAGCAGGGCGAGTTCGGGCAGGACCATGAAGTGATCCCCGGCCGCGCCACGGCGCTGGCCGCGTCCCTCACCAAACACCGAGGTCGGTCGAATGCCGACCGGCTCCAGGCCGTAGGCGCTGGCGTAATACTCGGCCGTGTGCTCGTTGAACAGCTTGCACGCCCCGTACAGGCCGCCCGGATTATCGGCGTCGGGGTTGGGCGGGGCGTCTTCGTCCAGCGCCGGGCCGCTCAGCGTCGTGCGCATCGGATACACGGCCACCGAACTCATGTACACCACCCGCTTGAGACCGCTCAGACGGGCCGCCTCAAAGACGTTGGTCGTGCCGATGCAGTTGACGTTGATCGACGGCAGCGGGTTGCGCATTCCTCCGGTTCCCAGATAATAGGCCAGATGAACAATGCCCTCGACATCGTTGGAGCGGATGGCGTCCATGAGGGCCGTCGGTTCCATCACGTCGCCCTGGATGATCTTGATCTGATCGGCCACCTCGGCCACCGCCCGCCGGTTGGGCACCGCGTCGAAAATCACCACCCGCTCGCCGTGCTGCAGCAAGTGGCGGGTTAGATGGCGGCCCAGAAATCCGGTTCCGCCCGTAATCAGAATCGCCATGGTCTTGTCCTCCTTTGTGTTTCTGCTCTTTACCACAGCCGGTCCCCGGTCGGCCAGCGTCAGGTGTCATGGGCAAGTGGCGTCGCGTAGTGGCTGAGCGCAACAGCCCGACCGAACCAGGCCTGGCCCGACCTGCGCTGCGCGTACTGCTGCTGGGTATCGGCGGCTTGACCCTGGTCGGCACGCTGCTGAGCGGCGGCGCGTGGCTCTACCTGACCGGGGTGTGGATCCCGAATACGCCGAGCCGGGCCGCCTATCCCATCCGCGGGCTCGATGTCTCCCATCACCAGGGCCGCATCGACTGGCCGGCGGTCGTCGCAACCGGGGTTGACTTCGTGTACATGAAGGCCACCGAGGGGGGCGACTGGGTTGACCGCCAGTTTGTCCGCAACTGGGACGAAACGGGCCGGTTGGGCCTCAGACGGGGTGCCTACCATTTTTTTACCCTGCGCACGCCCGGCGCCAAACAGGCCGCCCACTTTGTGGCCACCGTTCCTCACGAGGTCGCAGCCCTGCCCCCGGCGGTCGATCTTGAGTTCAGCGGCAACTCAAAGGCACGTCCCACACCGGCCCAGTTTCGGCACGAACTGGAAGTGTTTCTGGATCGTCTCGAACAGGCGTATCAGACGCGGCCGGTTGTCTACACCACGTACGATTTTTACGACGCCTATCTCCAGGGGCTGCCGCTCGAGCGGCTGTGGGTCAGGGAGGTGCTGATGGCACCCCGCGGCGTCTTCCGTAACCGCTGGACCTTTTGGCAGTACAGTGCTAGGGGCAGGGTGGCCGGCATCAGCGGCCGGGTTGACCTGAACGTTTTTGCCGGCAATCGCCACGCCTTCGACGCCCTCGTCCACCGGCCACACGCGCCCGAGGAGAAAGGAAGCGGCTATGAAATTCGGTATCGTCCCGATCAATCTGGGCGAGTTCACTGACCCACAGGTTGTGATTCCGTTCGTGCAAAAGGCCGAGCGTCTCGGCTATGAGTCGGTCTGGACGGCCGAGCACGTCATCATCCCCAAACACTACGACTCGGTGTATCCCTACAACCCCAGCGGCAAAGTGCCGTTTCGGCCCGATGCCGCGATCATCGACCCGCTGGTCGCCCTGACCTTTATCGCTGCGGCGACCAGCCGGCTGCGGCTCGGCACCGGGGTCAATATCCTGCCTCAGACCAATCCCCTGTATCTGGCCAAATGGGCCTCGTCGATCGATCACCTGTCCCAGGGGCGGCTGATGCTCGGCCTGGGCATCGGCTGGCTGCAAGAGGAGTTTGCCGCCATTGGCGTCCCGTTCGCGCAGCGCGGCAAACGCTCGGACGAGTATCTGGCCGCCCTCAAGGCCGTCTGGAGCGGCCAGGAGGTCGATTTTCAGGGCGAATTCGTCCGCTGGCAGGGCTTTCAGATGCAACCCGCTCCAGCCCAAGCCGGCGGTGTGCCGCTGGTCATCGGCGGGGTGAGCGCGCCCGCCATCCGGCGCACCGTGCGCCACGGCAACGGCTGGTATGTGATCGGCAAGGACCTGGACGAGTACCGGGCCCATATGCGGGCGCTGGACGACGAGTGTCGCCGTCAGGGTCGCAATCGGGCCGAGCTCGAAATCACCGCCTACTGGGACTACTACCGCCAGGGCGCCGACAGCCTGTCGGCCTACCAGGAGCTGGGGGTGGACCGGCTGTTGATCAACGTCCGGGCTCTGCGCCACGACAGCACCGACGCGGCCCTGGAGCGGTTTGCCGATGAGGTGATCGCCAGACACGGCTAGCTCCCGCCGCCCGGCCCGTTGCGGGCCGGACCCGAATCTGCTAGCACCGTGCGGTCGCCAGCCGACCCGACAAGCATCCAGCGCCATGGCCCGCCAGTTTGACATCCCGGATTTTTATACCAGCCCGATCATCTCGCGGGTCAAACAGGCGCGCCAGCAACAGGACCCGCGCAAACAAGACCTGAGTCCCAGCCTGCTCGACTTCGGTCCGGTGCGTTTCATTCTGGCCCGTCACTTCGGGTTCTGCTTCGGCGTTGAGAACGCGGTGGAAATCGCCTACCAGACGCTGGCCGCCCATCCCGAGCGGCGCATCTTTTTTCTGAGCGAAATGATCCACAACCCGGACGTGAACCAGGACTTGCAGGACCGTGGGGTGCGTTTCCTGTTCTCCTCTTCCGGCCGCCAGCTGATTGCCTGGGACGAGCTGAACCCGGACGATATCGTGGTCGTTCCGGCCTTCGGCACGACGCTCGAAATCCAGGCCAGCCTGGCCGCCCGAGGGCTCGATCCCTACACCTACAACACCACCTGTCCGTTCGTCGAACGGGTGTGGAAGCGCAGCGCCCAGCTCGGCACCAGACACTACACGGTCGTCGTGCACGGCAAAGCCACCCACGAGGAAACCCGGGCGACCTTTTCCCACAGCGTGCAGAATGCGCCGACCGTGGTGGTCCTCGACCTGACCGAAGCCCGGCTGCTGGGGGATATCATCCGGGGCGCATTCGGACCGGCGACCCGGACCGTCTTCCTCGACCACTTCGGGCATAAATGTTCCCCGGGCTTTGACCCGGACCGCCATCTCGGCCGGATCGGGGTGGTGAACCAGACCACCATGCTGGCCTCGGAAACCCGGCAGATCGCCCGGGTCTTGAGCCAGGCTCTGGCCGACCGTTACGGCCCGGACCGGCTGGCCGAGACCTTTGCCGACACCTCGGACACCCTGTGTTATGCGACCAACGAGAACCAGAACGCGACCTATGCGCTGATTGAGCGCGGCGCTGACCTCGGCCTGGTCGTCGGCGGCTATAACTCTTCCAACACCTCCCACATCGTCGAGCTGTGCCAGGCCGCCATGCCGACCTATTTCATCCAGAACGCCGACGATATCGTGTCCGCACACACGGCCCGCCACTTTCTGCTGGACACCCACCGGATCACCCACACCGACGGCTGGCTGCCGACCAAGCGGCCGCTCGATGTCGCCCTGACCTGCGGCGCCTCGTGTCCCGACGCGGTTGTTGATCGGGTCTTGCTGCGCACCCTGTCCTTTTTTGACCACACCTCTCCGCTCGAACAGGTGTTGCAGCCCTACCCGGCCCAAGACCCGACCTGACCGCGGCTTGCCCGGCGCTGCCAAATGGCGCAGAATCGGGTCACTATGCGGACACCCTCCGTTCTGTGCATCAATCCCTGGATCTACGATTTCACAGCCTACGACCTGTGGACCAAGCCCCTGGGCCTGCTGTATATCGCGGCCTTCCTGCGTCAGCGCGGCGTGCGGGTCGAGGTCATCGACTGCCTGGACAAGTGGCAGCCCGAACTGCTGCGCCGTCAGCAACGCACAAGCCCCAAGCTGCGCAAGTACGGCACCGGTCACTTCCACCGGGAGACCGTACCGACCCCGGCCTGCCTGAGTTTCGTTCCCCGCCGGTTTTCCCGCTACGGTCTGCCCGAAGATATTTTTCGTCGTGAGCTGAGCGCTCGCCCGCAGCCGGACGCCATCCTCGTCACCTCGGTCATGACCTACTGGTATATGGGTCCGCAGCGGGTGGTCGAACTGTGCCGTGAGGTGTTTCCGGGCGTGCCCATTATTCTGGGCGGAATTTATGCCACCCTGATGCCCGAACACGCCGAGCGGACCATTCGGGCCGACTATGTGCTGACCGGCCCCGGTGAGTATAAGCTGGCCGAGCTGCTGGCCGATGTCCTGGGCGTGCCGGCCCTGGCGGAGGACTTGCCGGCCCAACTCGACGCCTTTCCACCGCCCGCTTTTGATCTGCTGCGCAAGAACGACTACCTGGTCGTCATGAGTTCGCGCGGCTGTCCCATGCGCTGCACTTTTTGTGCAACGTATAAGGTCGATGCGGACTTCAGACAGCGCCAACCGCGATCCGTTGTGAACGAAATCTTCGACCAGACCCGGCGTTTTGGGGTGCGCGACGTGGCCTTTTATGACGACGCCCTGCTCATGCAGCCGGGGCTGCGCATCAAACCCATGCTGCGCGAGATTGCACACAGCCGCCGTTCGCTCCGTTTTCATACCCCCAACGGCCTGCACGCCCGCTATATCGACGAAGAGCTGGCCGAGCTGATGTACCGGACCAACTTCGCGACCGTCCGGCTGAGCCTGGAATCGGTCGCGGCCGAACGCCGCCGGGATATCTACAACAAGATCACACCGGGTGAGATGACGCGGGCCGTCCAACATCTTGTCAAGGCCGGCTATGCCCCGCACCAGCTCGAAACCTACATCATCATGGGCCTGCCCGGACAGCCCCTGGACGAGGTCATTGAGACGATGCTGTACGCCAACAGCCTGGGCGTCCAAACCCGGCCGGCGTCTTTCTCGCCCATTCCGGGCACCACCGATTACGAGCGAGCGGTGCAAAACGGCGACTTTCCGCCCGATGCCGACCCCCTGCTGACCAATAAAACAATCATACCCCTGTTCCGCACCGCTGAAGCCTATCAGCGCTTCCATACCATTGGGCAGTTTGCCAATCTGCTGAACCAGGGCGTGAGTCGCGGGCTGAGTTTCTTCAAACCCAGAGAATTCCGCCAGGCGCTGTTCGCCGCCCTGGACCGCTTCCGGGACGATCAGAGTCCAATGACCTCCTAGAGCAGTTTCATCCTATTGTGAGTCATGGGCGGAGGGGCGCAGGCGGCAGGGTATTGGGAGGGCGGGGCAGCTGGGAGCGCGGACGTCCCGCCCGCCTCTTCAGACGCATCGGAAATCACCGAAAATGCGCTAGCCTTTTCATGGGCACTGTATCTCTTTGAAATTGGGAGCCGTGAAGCCGCTCCAGGAGAAAAAGGTTATGCAGGATCAAGATCAGCCCTCCCAAGTGCAAAGTCTACCAATTTTTCGAGACGAGCTTGAACGAGAGAGGTATCAGCAACCTCCCGGAACTCAGGCAGTAATGCCGGGTATCTTCGAGCTTGCCCGTCTTGAGAAAGAAGAAGAGAGGAAGCGCCTTGGGAAGACCTTACGGACTCCTTGATTAAGTAAACAACCAGCGATTCCAAGGCAGCGATGCGACGTTCTTCGACGGTCATAAAAAGCCTCCTTTCGGGCTGAGATAAATTGTGTGCGGGGGTACTGTTTTGCTATACCAGAGAGCATACCTGAACAGAGGAGAACACTATTGTCAAAAGGTCCAAACGGAGAACAGCGACCGCACTGTCCGTGCGGTCTGCTGCTGGTCAGCCATGATGAATATTTTTTATCCCGGCTCACAAAAACGCGCTGGCAGATTCGCCGCCAGAATGAAGAATCGAGCCACACAGACATGACGCTGCGGATCGTTGACGTAGACACTCCCCGAGCAATTGGCTAAGCTCCGCAGCGGACTACATCCTCATGTTGCTACGCGAGCAGAGAAAATGAAATCTGGTGGTGTCCGAGTCATTGTCATGAGCCTCCTTGCCGTCCTTCTCAGCCTCCCGCTGCCCGCCCTCCGCGCCGAGGAGCAAGCGACTCGGGTGCAGGTGCCCGGCCTCAACGAAGCGGTCGAAATCCTGACCGACCGCTGGGGCATCGCCCACATCTACGCCCGCAACCAAGACGACCTGTTCTTTGCCCAGGGCTATAACGCGGCCCGCGACCGTTTGTTCCAGCTCGAAATCTGGCGTCGTCGGGTCACCGGTACCATGGCCGAGATTCAGGGCCCCAAGGCGCTCGACCGTGATATTGGCGCGCGCCTGCTGCAACCCCGGGGCGACCTGCGCCTCGATATGTACCACTACCATCCCCAGGGCGAGCAGATCATCACCGCTTTTGTCAACGGCATTAACGCCTATATCGCCCAGACCCGGCAACAGCCCGAACTCCTGCCGGTCGAATTCCAGCTGCTCGGCATCCAGCCCCAAGCCTGGACCCCGGACATTGTGGTGTCTCGCCTGGGCGGCATTTTTCTGAATCTCCAGACCGAACTGCGTCTGGCCAGGGTTCTGCCCGACCTCGGACCGGACACAGCGCGTGAGCTGTTGAATCTGCATCCCGGCAGACCCGACCTGAGCGTTGCCGAGGGCCTGGATCTGGCCGCCATACCGGCCGATGTTGACAAATACTACACCGCTGCCCGACAGCGGGTGGAGTTCGAGCCCGAGGATATTGTGGACCCGGCCGCCCGGGCCGCGCCCGCCGGCCCGGGCGAGCCTGGCGAGCCGGCCGCGCCCGCCGACCAGCCGATACAGACCGACAGCGAGGGCAGCAACAACTGGGTGGTGGCCGGCTCCCACACCCTGAGCCGTCAGCCGTTCATGGTCAACGACCCGCACCGCGCCATCACCGCCCCCTCACTCCGTTACTGGGTCCACCTGGTCGCGCCGGGCTGGAATGTGATTGGCGGCGGCGAGCCGCACCTGCCCGGCGTGTCGATCGGCCACAACGAATACGGCGCCTGGGGGCTGACCATCTTTCCGACCGATACCGAAGACTTGTACGTGTACGAGACCAATCCCGACAACCCGAACCAGTACCGCTACCTGGGCGAGTGGCAAAACATGCGCGTCTACACGGAGACGATACCGGTCAAAGGCCAGGACCCGGTCAGGGTCGAGCTGCGCTACACCCGCCACGGCCCGATCCTGAAGACCGACCCGGACACCCGGCGCGCCTACGCCCTGCGCGCCGCCTGGCGGGAGATCGGCGGGGCGCCGTATCTGGCCAGCCTGCGCATGGACCAGGCCAAAAACTGGGAGGAGTTCCGCGAGGCGTGTTCCTACTCCCGGGCGCCCTCGGAGAACATGGTCTGGGCCGACCTGGAGGGCAACATCGGCTGGCAGGCCGTCGGCATCGTTCCCCTGCGGCCGAACTGGAACGGCCTGCTGCCGGTGCCGGGCGACGGCCGCTTCGAGTGGGACGGCTATCTGCCGATCGAACAGTTGCCCCACGTCTTCAACCCGCCCCAGGGGTTCTGGGCCACCGCCAACCAGGAAAACCTGCCGGCCGACTACCCCTACCCGATCAGCTATTTCTGGATCGAGCCGTACCGTTTTGCCCGCGCCCAGGAAGTCCTGGCCAGCGGCCGGCAATTCACCACCATGGACATGATGCGGCTGCAGAACGACGAGCTGTCCATTCCGGCCCGCACGCTCGTGCCCCTGCTCAGCGGTCTGCGCTCCGACCAGCCGCCGGTCCAGCAGGCGCTCGAAACCCTGCGCGCCTGGGACTCTATCCTGGCCAAAGACTCGGTCGCCGCCGGCATCTATGCGGCCTGGCAGGAGCGCCTGTGGAAGAATTTTCTTGACCGCTCCGTTCCCTCGGCCCTGCACGAGCACTTTCCCGATATCGTCCTCCAGCCCGTGATCACCAGTCTGCTCGCCCCGGACGAGCGCTACGGCGACGATCCGACCGCCGGCCGCGACCAGTTTGTCCTGACCAGCCTGGAACAGGCCGTCCAGAGCCTGACCGAGCGTTTCGGTCCCGAGCCGCAGGCCTGGGCCTACGGCCAAGCCGAGTATCACCATATCCTGATGCCCCACCCGCTCGGCAAGGCCGTCAACTCCGCCTATGCCGAACGCTTTGAGGTCGGTCCCATCGCCCGAGGCGGGGATAACTTCACGCTCAACAACACCGACAACAGCGCGGCCCAGGAGACCGGGGCGTCCTTTCGGATTATTGCCGACCTGTCGGACTGGGATCGCTCGCTGGGCGTGAACGCGCCCGGACAGTCCGGCAACCCCGACGATCCGCACTACCGAGACCTTGTTCCACTGTGGCAGGCGGGCAAATACTTTCCCGTCCTGTACTCGCGGGACAAGATCGAAGCCGTCACCCAGCGCAAGACCGTGCTGCACCCGTAGTTCATGTCATCTCCGCCCGAGATATGAGCCGCAAGGAGCGCAGCCGTTATGGAGCAGGAAACGTAAACCCATTCCCAGCTTCAAGAGCGAGGCCGAAGAGCGGGCCTTTTGGGAAACGCACGATTCGACCGAGTACGTGGACTGGAGCCGGGCCGAGCGCGTCCGCTTACCTAGTCTCAAACCGTCGACCAAGGCGATTTCTCTGCGCTTGCCGCTCGATCTGCTGGAGCGGATCAAGGTCGCGGCCAACAAGCGGGATGTCCCCTACCAGTCGCTGGTCAAGGTCTGGCTGTCCGAGAAGCTTGACGCCGACTAGCGCGGTCCACGTTGGGCTGTAGCCCTGCCGTTAGGTGCTCGTCATGCCGGACTTGATCCGGCATCCATGCTTCGACTCCGCCCTTACGGGCTACGCTCAGCACGAACGGAAAGGGTTTCAAATCGGCTTGATACTGTCCTCTCAAGTGCGATGGTTCACCATGATGAGTTCGGGCGTCACGTCCAACATGATTACTTCAAATTCATCCAGGGCCTGTCCTGAGCCAAGTCGAAGGGTGGCCGCCTCGATGTGCAAGCCCTCAATATCGCTTTGGGAGTAGAACACTTCTGCCTCAGCGTCCCACGCGGCTTTCACTCGAAAGGTCTGCCGCATTCCTCTGCCCTCCTGTGGAGTCATGATCTGACAATCAGGTACAAATTGTCCTGATGCCCGTCAACCAATCAGGTTCTTACCTCCACGTCATACGGCATCTGCTTGAACCGGTAGAAGCGGAATCCGCCGCCGCCCTGCCAACCTACACTTTGACGACCTTGAGGTAATGCGCCTCATTGTCATCAATCGACACCCAGATTGAACCGTCTTCGGCCAGCAAGTCGCGCAGGAGTTCGAGGCGCGGCCATATCATGGCCAGCCATTGCGTGTGTTCGAGATTGTCGTCGTAATGCTCGAAGGCAGCGCCTGTGTTATACGGCGGGTCGATATAAATGCATTTCACCCGCCCGGCGTAGAACGGCAGCAATGCCTTGAGCGCTTCCAGGTTGTCGCCCTGAATCAGCATGTTACCCGTGTCCGGCTCTCCCGCCGACAGGTCGGGCGCTTCCTCTAGCAGCCGATACGGCACGTGGGAGGCGGTGCGGAGGTCTTCGTCTCGGGTCAGCCAGTACAGGGTGGGCATTAGTTATCGTCTGCCTCGTTGAATACTGACATCACTTCTTCGTATTCAGCGATCCACTGTTCGGCTTCTTCTGCGGTGTAGGCTCCGATAATGGCACCACTGTTTTCCAACGGTTCACGAATTGCCTCCCTATCAAGGTGCGGGACAAGCCGCTCTTGTGCCTGCGTTGCCTTTTCATCAGGCCAATCTTCGACGAGGGCCTCTACATCTTCTCGGCTCAATCCCCCCGCGAATGTTGCCACAGCAAGAGCGCTCTCTTTGTCGGCCGACGCCCGCATACGTTGTGAGAAGGTAAGGGAAAGGTTTCCCTGGCTGCCAGCCCCTCGCAGGTCCGCCCCAGCTAGGTTAGCACCCTGGAATTGCGCCCTAGGAAGAATGGAACCTTGCAGGCGCGCACTACCAAGATTAGCTTCCTCAAGGTATGTCCCGCGAAGAAGCGAACCTTGCAGATTCGCCTCATAAAGAACAGCGCCTTGCAGGTGCGCCCCGCTCAGGTCCGCGCCTTGCAGGTGCGCCCCGCTCAGGTCCGCGCCTTGCAGGTGCGCCCCGCTCAGGTCCGCGCCTTGCAGGTGCGCCCCGCTCAGGTCCGCGCCTTGCAGGTGCGCCTTAGCCAAGACAGCCTTTTCTAAATGCGCGCCTTGCAGGTCGGCTCCGTTCAGTCGGCTTCTTCGGAGATTGATAGGAAGGCCCTTAAAAATCTCGTGGTCCTGCACGAACATATCCAACAAGCTTTGAATTTCTTCTGAGGGTTTTGACTTGCGCATATCCGTTATTCCTCCTCCTCCGTGGTCCGGCGGATATGGGCGATGAGAATCTCCCGAACGGTCCGGCGGAACAGTGGTTCCTCAATGTCTCGTGCGAGCAGCCTGAGTTCATAAGTACCAGCTAGACGCACGGATTTCGAGTCATGGCCTAGATGCTCAATGGCGTTCTTCAAGCGTTCCTGCCGCTGCCCTTGTTCGGTGTTCTGGTTGGCTTTTGCCTGTTCTTCCGTGGCCTTGGCCTGTGCCTTTGCGGCCTCAGCCTGCGCGTTGGCAGTGTCCTCCAGCGCCTTGGCGCGTCTGTAAGACATCAGGGCTTGCAGGGCGAGCAGTACGCCGCCCAGGCCGATGCCGAGAAATGTCAGTGTGTCGTTTTTCGCTTCCAGGCCAAACAGTGGAGAAACATAGCTTGCCACACTTTCGGAGACCATGACCAACACGAAAGTCCCCAGCAACACGACAAACGCACCGACAAGGCTGTACTGAAAAATGAGAAAAAGATTCATCGCTTCATAACCTGCCTCAATAATTCCAGAGCGGATTCCGTCTCCGACCAGTACTTGCCGAACGATTGCCAATAGTAATACGCCTGGTCGGCGCCTCCCTGAGAAATATAGCCCTCTATCTCGGACTTCGGCCTGCGATGTCGCTTTTTCAGCAGCTCCCTGCCGACCAGGGGCAGCTCAGCGACACACTGCTCCAGCGCCGTCCGCGCCTCCTCGTTGCGTCCGAGGCGCGCAAGCGCCAAGGCCTCCGAGTAGAGGATTTCGGGAGCGCCGTCATCCCGGTACTTGCGGCAGTGCGTCACAATTCTCGCTGGTGCGTTTTTCTCAAACCAGCAGTGCGGCAGCAGATACCTCACCCCCTGGTTGTCGTTTGGATTCACCGACAAAAGCCGCCGGAAAATCTCGATGGCCTCGTCGTACCTGGCGTTGTCGAGATTCCACATACCGAGGCTGTGGTAGGCTCTCAGGAACGGGCGATTCTCCAACCACGGCCACTCCAGCCTCGCGGTTTTCCAGCTGAATTTCTGGGGAAGCGCGTGCAGTCCGATACCGACCGCGGCGTGACAATAGATGTACGCTTCTGTCTCCCTGCCCTGCTCGCGGTAGAGCAGCGACAGATGATGGATCGCGTCTATGTGATGCGGGCATTCGGCTACGACGGCGCAGAGCATTCTGTGGGCGACATCGCTACGCCCGTCCGCCCAGACCTCCACGGCTTGATAAAACCGCTCCTGAAGCTCAAGAGTCATGGCCGGATCTTCCTCGAAAACCCAGTTGTTTTTTTCCATCTCCACCAGTTTCATGGCGTTTCTCCTCCAGGACACACGGGCGACAGCGCTGTTCAAGACTGCCAGCGCGATGCTCGGCAGCAGTGGATGCAGTGCATTACGACCTCCGTGTTCGTAAGTCTTGCTCCCGCTCCTCCTCATAACAGGTTTCAGCCGCTCACGCTGCCACGCGCCGCTTGACACCCGTGCGGAGACGGGGATAGAGCCAGACGCAGGGAGACCGATCTATGCGCGCTACCAGTTTTTTCCGCGCCCTGGCCGTGCTGAGCGCCGCCGCGCTGTGGGCGTGCAGTGCGCCGTCGCCCACCCAACCGCGGGCCGGCGTGCTGGGCATGAATGATTTTTTGCTGGCGTTTAATACCTACAGCACCGCCCAGACCCATCTCAAACAGGGCCGGCATCCCGAGGCGGTCGTCGAGTACGAGGAGAGCCTCGAGCGCTATACTCGCCTGGCCCCGGCTACGCGCGAACGGCTGCGCACGGAGTTCGGCCTGTCCCGGCAGCAGATTGAGCGCGAGCTGGTGATCGCCCGCGGTCTGGCCGACAGGCACGCCAGCGGACGCGGCGACGTGGCTTTTCGGGCGCGGGTGCTGGACGGCTTCTACCCCTACCGGCGCGGCACCCCGCTGACCGGGGCCATCACGCCGGGGCTGCGCATCTCGGCCGAGAACTGGCAGGCGGCCCAGGGTCTGCTCCCGCCTCAGCTGCTGCGCCATGTCAGCGACGGAGACTTCTCCATCGTGGTCCAGGAGACGACCGACCTGCCGCCCAGCGCCGCCTATATCGTGGCGACCCTGGGCGCCGGCGATCAGGTCCGACTCGGGGACGAGGGTGCTGAGCTTGCGGCCTATCGGGCCGGTCTGCCCTTTGCCGCGCTGAGCGAGACCGATCCCCAGGCCGGGCTCAAAGTTGCCTGGAACATCCGCTACCGGGACAGCGCCGACCGTATCGAGCAGTGGACCGACACGGTGTCACGCGACAGCCAGGGCCAGACTCAGTACACCTTTTCCAGCCACTCGGCCCAGGCCTTCGGCATGTACCGGGCCAGAGAGGAGTATAACGTCGCGGACTGGCAGAGCAGCGGGATTGTGGCCAAAGAGTACGTGCAGCTCCTCAGCTTTCCCTTTGACCAGACCTCGGCGCCGGCCGGCCACGCCATGGGCTTTTTGCGCCATCGCTACCAGACCGACCGGCGTCCCATCGGCCAGTGGATGACCGCGCCCAACAGCGGACAGTTCAGAACCGTCGGCCACAACCCCGAAGCCTCGGCCCTGGGCTTTACCATGATTGCCGAGGACGTGGTCGGCGAACAGATCCCGACCTTTGACTGGCGCCTGGTGGCCCGCCAGCTGGCCCTGGTGCCGGGCTTTGTACGGGGTCGGACGGCGCGCTTCGGGGGAAGCGGCGGGGGCTATCCGACCGATTCCTGGGAGCTGCGCCAGGTCTCTGTGCTGGAAACCCTGCCGCGCAGTCCCAGGCATCCCTACAGCCGCCGGGTGCTGTATGTGGACCAGCAGACTGCGGCCCCGCTGTACGCCCTCATGTTTGATGCCGAGGGCAGGCACTGGCGGACCCTGCTGTACAGCTACGGCCATCCGCGCTACGCCCAGGACAATCCCAACGTCGAGGCGCCGATTCTGCTCGGCCGCTCGTGGATCGATCACCAGACCGAGCACACCACGGTCTCAAGCGTGAACAGGTCGCGCTATAACCACGACCTGTCGCTGGAGTTGTTCAGCTTCAGCCGGCTGATGCAGCGCGGCAAGTAGGTCTCGCCAAGACCGGGGTGGTAACGACCGGCGAACCGGGACACGGCCGCCGGGGACGAGCGCCCATCCTCACCTTCCAGGCGAGTAGCCAGTCGGCCGCAGGATTGTGTTGGAGACCTTCGCCACCAGCGGGCCGTTTTCCTCCGACGCGGCCCGTGCCCGCTGCCAGTCGGGGTCCTTCATGAATGCCTTCCAACTCTGTTCCCGGTCGCCCAGGCTGGGGTAGCCGAGCATGTAGACCAGCCGATTGCTGGTGCCAACGACTTCGGTCCAGTAGCCGATATTCTCGATACCGTGCTTCTCAAACAGGCCCAGGGTATGGTTGGCGAAGCGGTTGTGGAGGTCGGGCAGACGGCCTGGCACCGCGTCGTAAATGCGCCACTCCTGGACCTGTGTCTTGAGCTGGGGGACAGGCGAGTAGGGGGTCGGTAACAGCATCGTGTTGTGGACTTGGGCGACAAGAGCGCCTTCCCGTTCCGTCTCTTCCGCCACCTGCCGCTGCCAGGCCGGGTCTGATGCAAAAGCGGCCAGTTTCTGCTGTCTTTCCTCAAAGGTTTCATACATCCACATGTAGGTGACCTGGAGGCTGACGCCAAACTCCTCGGTCCAGAATCCCAGCACGCCCAGTCCATGCTTGTGGAATAAGTTCGCCGCAACTTTGAGGTGGGTGTTAAGCGCCGGCAGCTTGCCCGGCATTGCTTCGTAGGTCCGCCATTCGTAGATCATATGGATACTCCCTTCTTTTGGTGGGTTGAAACCTTCCCCGCCCATAATCGGACAATCCTGTTTTGTCAATCTTCGCAAACTGGTTTCTTTTTCCTTGTTGTAGGAGTAGACACCAGAACCAAAGGAGGGACGTATGAAAAAGACAAGCCGCCTGCAAGAGCTGTTTCAGCAAGAGCAGATTTTTGTGATCGCCGGAGGAGGGTGTGCGCTGCACGCCAAGATGGCCGAGGCGTGTGGCTTTGCGTGCGCCTATATGTCGGGCGCCCTGACCGCCGCCCATGTCCTGGGTCTGCCCGACGCGGGGCTGATCACGATGACCGAGATGGTCCAGAACGCCGGGCGGATGGCCAGCGCCACCTCCCTGCCGCTCATCTCGGACTCCGACCAGGGCTTCGGCAATGCGGTCAACGTGCGCCGTACCGTCCAGTCCTTTATCCAGGCCGGGGTGGCCGGCATTCACATCGAGGACCAACCCTTCCCCAAGCGCTGCGGCTTTGTCAAAGGCAAGGAAATCATTCCGCTCGAGGAGGCGGTCGGAAAGTACCGGGCGGCGGTCGAGGCCAAACACGAGCTGGATCCCGACTTCGTGATCATCGCCCGGTGCGATGCCCGCACCGCTGTGGGCGGCGGCTTGGAGGAGGCGCTGACCCGGATGAAAGCCTTTAAGCGGGCGGGCGTGGATGTGGTCTACTTTGAGGCGCCACAGTCCCTGGAGGAGGTGAAAATCGTGCGCCAGGAGATCGAAGGCCCGCTGATGGCCACGCTGGTGGCGATCAAGCCACCGCCGCGGCTGGAGGAAATGCAGCAGCTGGGGCTGAGCGCAGCCTTTTATCCCCCCTGGCCGCCTTTGCCGGGATGATCGCCTCGTGGGATTTTCTCCAGGATTTTCAGCGGCGGGGCGTCGAGGCGGAACAGGAGTTCCTCCAGCGGACCAAGGACCACCCCCTGGGCGGCCTGCGTTTCTTTGACCTGGTGGGCTTCCCCGAGGTGCGGGAATGGGAGGAAAAGTACCTGCCCCAGGAGCAACTGAGCAAGTACGAACAGTCCCTGGGTCTGTACGACCCGACGGACAAGGCCAGCCTGAGCCGCTGAGCCGGGGTGGGGATTTCGCGCACACATGTAAGGAGGTGCACTATGGACCGGATGGACCACCGACAACTCGTAGAAGCCAAGCTGCTGGAAGTCGGCATCACGCTCAGCAATGAGGACCTTGCGCAGCTCACCACAGCCTATGCCACCCTGCTCGAATGGGAAGCTGTGGTGCAGGGCATGGTGCGACCGGAGACCGAACCGGCTCTGATTTTCAAGGCAAAAGTGGAGGGCTAAAGCATGACACAGCACAGCTCGGAACTCGCTTTCCTGTCGCTGGCTGAGGCGGCCGATCTGATCAAAAGCGGAGAACTCTCGCCCGTTGAGCTGACGCAAGCCATGCTGGAACGCATTGCGGCGCTCGACTCGCAGGTCCACGCCTACGTCACCGTCTTTGCCGAAGAGGCGCTGGCCGCTGCCCAGGAGGCCGAAGCACAAATCCAGGCGGGGCACTATAAGGGGCCGTTGCACGGCATCCCGCTGGCCGTCAAAGACATCTATGAAGCCGGCCGCACGACCGGCGGCTCAAAATTACGCACGGACTATACCGCTGAGCAGGACTGCACGACGGTGGCGAAACTCAAGGACGCCGGCGGACTGCTGCTCGGCAAACTGGCAACCTACGAATTTGCGGCCGGCTTACCGACGCTGAGTTCACATTTCCAACCGGCCCGCAACCCGTGGAACCTTGAGTATGATCCAGGCGGGTCGAGCAGCGGTTCGGGAGCCGCGCTGGCCGCCGGACTGATTTTTGGGGCGATGGGGAGTGATACGGGCGGCTCCATCCGCTGGCCGGCGTTCTGCTGCGGTATTGTCGGCATGAAGGCCACCTATGGCCGAGTGAGCCGGGTCGGCGTGTTCCCCCTGTCGTGGAATCTCGACCATACCGGCCCCATGACCCGGACCGTTCGGGACAACGCGCTCATGCTCCAGGCCTGTGCCGGTTACGATCCCCTCGATCCGGCATCGGCCAATATCCCCGTGCCCAATTTCAGCGAGAAGCTGGGACGCGATATCAAGGGCCTGCGTCTCGGTATTCCCCGCAGCCTCTTCCAGGACAACTGTGGGGAGGAGATTCTCGGCGCATTCGATGCCGCCGTGGCTCAAATGGAAACGCTGGGGGCTGAGATCGTCGCTGTGGACTCCATCACCCATGCCGAACTCCAGGCAACGTTCTGGCCGCTCGCCTGTGCTGACGCGGCCGCGTATCATCTGGCCGACATGCAGACCCGGGCTCAGGACTACAATCCCGACCTGCGCCTCATGCTGGCGCTGGGCAATTTGGTCAGAGGCACGGGCTACCTGCAATGTCAGCGCGTGCGGGAGCAGATCCGCGCGCACATGCTGCAACAGTTGGAGACGGTCGATGTGTTCATGCTGCCCGCCGCCGGGGTGACGCCGGCGCCGATCCGGTCGGAGTCGCCCGGCCTGTATCTGATGGCGCCGGACTTCGCCATTTATACGCCGTTGTTCAATCTGACGGGCTTCCCCGCCCTGGCTTTGCCGTGCGGCGTGAGTAGCGCCGGGCTGCCGATTGGCTTCCAGCTGGCGGGACGACCGTTTGATGAGACAACGGTTTTCCAGGTCGGCCACGCCTACGAACAGGCGGCGGGATGGCACGAGCGACACCCGACACTGTAGCGCGCCGGGCAGGACTCGCGCCGCATGACTCCGCAAGTCGTGGAGAGGGTCGTTGGCGGAACAGCCCCGTAGGGTGGATGGGCAGAGCCCATCCACCGCAAAGGCTTAATCGAAATGGTACACCCGGGCGGCATTGTCCCCGGCAATCTTGGCCTTCTCCGCCTCGCTGCACTCGGCCAGGATCTCTTCCAGCACCTGTCGCGAGCGTGGAAAGGTGCATTCCGGATGCGGGTAATCTGAGCCCCACATGAGGTTATCGACGCCAATCAGGTGCCGGTCGCGGATGCCCAGGGCATCTTCCTGGAAGCTCAGAAACACATTCCGATGGAAATAATCGCTGGGCAGCAGGTCGGTCTTGAACTTCCGCCACGCCGTGCTTGGCGCGCGCTGGGTGTAGGTGTAATCGAGCCGGTCCAGGAAATGCGGCACCCACGACAGCTCCTGCTCTATCGAGCCGATCTGGAGCTGGGGATAGCGCTCGAAGACCCCGCCGAAAATGATAGCGGCCAGGGACATGCGCACCCAGTGGTCGATGTTGGTGATAAAAGCCGGATCGAAGGCTTCCAGATCCAGGGTCGGGTTCTGCGAGGTGGACCGGTTGGTGGCAACGTGGAGGCTTAAGGGCATGGCCAGGTCCTGAGCCGCCGCCCACAGCGGTTCATACTCCGGCAGGTTGTAGCTCCTGCCGGCGGGTGGGGCCACCGTGATCATGGCTCCCGCAAGCCCGAGCTTGGCACACCGGGTGAGTTCGCTCACGCCCTCCTGCACATCATCGAGGTTGAGCATCGCAATGCCTTTGATCCGGTCGGGAAACGGTCGGCAAAAATCGGCCAGCCAATTGTTATAGGCTCGGCACAGGGCCGACAGCAGTTCGCTATCGGGAACGCTGTACAGCAATAAGCCCTGACTCGGATACACGATACTCGCCTGTACCCCATCCAACTCCATGTCCTTGAGGTGCTCTGCGGGAATATAGCCCCCCGGCCGCACGTTCTCCATTTTATCGGCCATAGTGAGCGTCTCGGGTGCGTCAAACCGCTTCCCGGCTTGGGAGCCGCCCGATCCCCCACTCACTCCTTTCATTCCCTCACACACCCACCAGTCGGTGTCATCTTCCGAGCGATGGATCACATGTGGGGCACGCTCCCTGAACTTCGACTCCACCCGGCTGGTCCACAAATCCGGGGGCTCAAAGACGTGACTGTCGGATGAAATGACTCTGTAATTTCCCATGCTCATCCCTCCTTACTGGTCAACCATCTGTGAGGCTGAATCTGACAACGAAAGAGTTCTCTCAGCCGAAGAATTATAGGACTCGGCTTGCGGCCCCCGCAAGGCTTTTCGAGACGCAGTCTGGCCGGCTTGACAAACCACCGGCCATGGCAGAACAATCTCGGGCACCCAGACCATAAGGAGGTCAGCATGCTCGGAGCTGTTGCACATGTAGGCATCACCGTCCCGGATATGGACAAAGCCATTGCCTTCTATCAGGACGTATTGGGACTGAAAGTGATTGGCGATTTCAGCGTCGAGGGGGAAGAGATCAGCGAGATGATCCAGGTGCCCGGCACAAAGGTCCGGTCGGTCTTTCTGCGCAACGAAGACGACCAGCGCAGCGCCCCGGTTGAGTTGCTGTGTTTCAGCGAATCGGCCAGACAGGGCGGACAGCCGTATGAGGGCCTCACCCATAACGGGATTACCGAGATTGCCTTCTGGGTCAAAGATATTGACCAGACCTACGAGGCGCTGCGCAGCCACGGCGTGGAGTTTTACTCGCGCCCGCAGACGTTCAGCCTTGAGGGCTATGGCACGGCCAAGGCGGTGTATTGCAAAGACCCGTTTGGCACGACCCTCGAACTCATGCAGATGGTCAAGGACTAGCAACTCTTCACACCACAGGAAAGGAGAGCAGTATGAAACTGTATGATTGCCAAATGGCCCCCAACCCACGTCGAGTGCGCGTCTTTCTGGCGGAAAAGGGGGTCGATATTCCGAAGACCGAGGTGAGTATCATCGAAGGAGAAAACCTCAAGCCGGAATACCTGGCGGTGAATCCGCGCGGCCTGCTGCCCACGCTCGAACTCGACGACGGGAGTCGCATTGACGAGACCATCGCGATTTGTCGCTATATCGAGGAGACACAGCCGGAGCCGAACCTCATGGGCCGGGACGCCTTGGAGAAGGCCCGGATCGAGTCGTGGCAGCGCCATATGGAATTCGACGGTCTCAATCCTACGGGCGAAATGTTTCGCAACTCGTTTGACCCCTTCAAGAATCGGGGACTGCCCGGTCTGGAGAATGTCCAGGCCATTCCCGAACTAGCCGCCCGGGGGAAGGCCGGCGTCGAGCGTTTTTATGAGCGCTTGGAACACCGCCTCAGCCAGAGCGCCTATGTGGCCGGAGAGCGGTACACGATTGCCGATATCACCGCGCTGTGTGTGGTCGATTTTGCCAGCTTTGCCAAGATGGGCATTCCCGAGGCCAATACCAACACCAAGCGCTGGCACGCGGACGTTTCCTCACGGCCGAGCGCCAAGGCGTAACCGTTTGCCCATTTCGCCCCCTCTCCCGCTGGGAGAGGGCTGGGGTGAGGGCTGAGTGGGCCAACCCACCCCCCTGGCAGGCCGGGGTGGGGAGGAGCAGCCCTCCTCCCCGCTCGGCGCTAAATCACTTCCTGCTCTCTGAGCTGACCGATCTGTTCCCAGGAATAACCCAGCAGATCGAGCAGAATCTGCTCCGAGTGCTCGCCAAACTCGGGCGCCGGCGCCTTGGGGTCGGCTGGAGTTTCGCTCAGGATGAGCGGCGAGCCGACGATCTTGCTCGGTCCCCAGGACGGATGGTCGTAATCGACCACATAGTCGTTGTCGATCATCTGCTGATCGTCGGGCAGGTCGTTGATGCTGTTGACGATGGTATAGATGAAGTCACCGCCGTTTTTCAGGATGGTCATCCACTCGTCGCGCGGCTTGCCGGCCCAGATCTCGTCCAGAATGGCGATCAACTCCTTGGCGTTCTTGCCCCGAGCCCGCATGGTTGCAAAGCGCGGATCGTTCTCCAGGTGGGCGATGCCCAGCGCCGTGCAGAAATCCGACCAATAGCGGTCGGCCTGCGGCATGGCCAGGCAGATCCATCTGCCATCCTGACACTTGTAGTGATTCCACAGCGGGTTGACCGCCTCGGTCCGATAAAAGCGCTTGAACTCCTTGCCCAGGGTCAGCCGGCAGGCCAGATTCAGGCCCTGGAGGGCCATCATGCTGCCCAGGTGGGAGGTGTTCACCTCCTGGCCGACGCCCAGGCGCTCCCGCGCCAGCAGGGCCACGACAATGCCGTGGGCGAGCATGATGGCGCCCATCTGGTCGGCAATACCGCCGGTGATATTCATCGGGTCCATGTCCGGCTCACCGACCGTGTTCATGATCCCCGAGCGGGCCAGGCCCATGTAGTCGAACGACGGCTCGCCCGAATCCGGCCCATTCGGGCCGTAGCCGGTCGCGCTGGCGTAGATCAGCTTGGGATTGTAGCCGGACAGGGTCGGGTAATCGACGCCGAGCTTGGCCGCCACCCCCTTGCGAAAGTTCTGGACGAACACGTCGGACTTCTCGACCAGTTGATACACGATCTCCCGCGCCTCGGGTTTTTTGAGGTCCAGGGTCAGGCTTTTTTTCTGGCGGTTGTTGGCCTCAAAGTAGTAGTTGCGTTTCGTGCCGCCGGTTTTGCTGCCGGCAATCTGCATCACCCCGCGCCCGGGGTCGCCGCCGACCCGCTCTTCAATTTTGATCACCTCGGCCCCCAGGTCGCCGAGCATCATGGTTGCCACCGGTCCCTGCTGAAAAATCGTCCAGTCCAGCACTCGAATGCCATCCAGCGGTCTCGCCATGCTTGTGCCCTCCTTTGTCGCAAGACGGAATACCGTCGGACTCTAGCACAGGCCCACGGCCGGAAGAAAGCGTTGGCGCTTTGACAGCGCAGACCACAGCCGTTAGATGAAAGACACCGATGCTGAAAGGACGCGCGTATGACAGCCGAGCCTATCCCACCCGTGCCGCTCACCCTTGACGGGTCTGCCATTCTGCACCAGATGTTCCGTGTTCGCTGGCCGGCCTGGAACGCCGTGGCGGCTGTCGAACAGCAGGCAATGGTGGAAGACGCCGCCCACGTATTGACCGACATGGAACAGGCCGACACCAGCGCCGTGTTCTCCCAACTCGGCCACAAGGGCGACCTGCTGCTGGTCCATTTCCGGCCCAGCTTTGACGAACTGAACGCGGTCGAACTCCGACTCGCCCAGCTGAAACTGCTGGAGTTTCTGGAGCCCAGCGGCTCATACCTGTCAACGGTCGAACTGGGCTTGTACGAGGCGTCGGTCCGGCTGTATACGGCCCTGCACGAGCGGGGGCTCAAGCCCTATACGCCGGACTGGGACGAGGCGGTGGCGGCCGAACGCGAACGCCAGCGCCAAGCCATGGCCGCGCGTCTGGCGCCGGCCATACCGGCCCGGCGCTACCTGTGCTTCTACCCGATGGATAAAAAACGGGGCGAGGTCCGCAACTGGTATCACGTACCGATTGCCGAGCGCCAGAAAATGATGCGCGAACACGGCATGGTCGGCCGCCGCTACGCCGGTCGGGTCAACCAGATCATTTCCGGCTCGGTCGGCTTTGACGACTGGGAGTGGGGGGTGGACCTGTTTGCCGACGACCCGCAGGTCTTCAAGCAGCTGGTGTATGAGATGCGTTTTGATGAGGCCAGCGCCGTATACGGTCTGTTCGGGACCTTTTATCTGGGCCTGCGGGTTGCGGCCGCCGACCTCGGCGCCCTGCTCGGCGGCCGTCTGCCGGCCTTCAGCCGCAGTCCGGCTTGAGCTTTTCTTTCTCCGCCCCCTCGGTACAATACCCGGCCATGGCAACCACAACGGATGTCGTCGTTATCGGCGGAGGAGTCATCGGCATCGCGGTGGCCTATCATCTGGCCGGACACAAGGTCCGGACCTGGCTGGTGGACAAGGCGCAGCCCGGCCAGGAAGCGTCCGCCGCCGCCGCCGGGATGCTGGCCGCCACCAGCGGCGGCTCCAAGCGCGGCCCGATGTATCAGCTCAAACGCGCCAGCCAGGCGCTGTATCCGGCCCTGGTGCGTGAGCTGGAAGAACGCACCGGGATCGATATCGAGTATCAAACCCCCGGCATCTTCGAGATTCTGCTGACCGAGGCGGACGAGCAGCGCTACCGGCGGCTGTACGAACTCCGCGCCGAGCAGGGCCACGCCGTCAGCTGGCTGTCGGCCGAGGCGGCCCGGCGCCACGAGCCGAGCCTCACCCCGGCCCTGCGGGCGGCCGTCCATTTTGCCGCAGACCACCACCTGCACAACGGCAAGCTGGCCCGGGCCTGGGCTGAGGCTGCCAGCCAGCGCGGGGTCAGCCTGCACACGGGCACAACGGTCACCGAGGCCCGCATCAGGAACGGGCGGGTCTCGGAGGTCCGGGTCGGTGACGACTGGGTGAGTGCCGACAGCGTGGTGATCGCCGCAGGCTCGTGGTCGGCCCAGGTCGGTGAGCTGTTTGAGCTGAGGATTCCGGTCCGGCCGGCCAAGGGACAGATGCTGGCCATCCGCGCCAACCACCTCCGCCACGTCATTGCGAGCGACGACCGCTATCTGGTGCCGCGCAAGAACGGCGAGGTCATTCTCGGCTCCACGGTTGAATTCACCGGCTATGATAAGGACGTGACGCTCGAAGCGGTGCGGCGCCTGGCCGAGTGGGCCGACGGCGTGGTGCCGGGCATCGGCAAAGCCCCACTCAGCCGCTGCTGGGCGGGCCTGCGGCCCTACTCTCCGACCCGGCGACCGATACTCGGTCGGGCGCCCGGCCTGGAGAATGTCGTGCTGGCCACCGGCCATCACCGCAACGGTATTCTCCTGGCCCCGATTACCGGGCAGCTGATCGGCGAGCTGATTACGACCGGCCACACCGGCCTGTCGCTGGAGCCGTTTGGGCTACCGGCCGAGCCACACCCCCACCAGGACGAAGCCGAGTGAGGCCGTGGACCTCACAATGCCCGGCGGAGATTGCGGCTGGATAGGGGGTATGCCATAATCCCCGCGCCAGACCGATATGGCACTTTTTCATACACCAAGGAGGGACAGGTATGGCAGATGTGACGATTCGTGCGCTGAAAAACGGCCCGTACGAGGTGCGGGGCGGCGCAAAACTCACCGATCAGAAGCGGGCCGAGTACACCGGCCAGGAAGACCCCATGTATCTGTGCCGCTGCGGCCAGTCCTCCAACAAACCGTTTTGTGACGGAACCCACCAGACCTGCGGCTTTGTGGCTGAAGAAACCGCCGGCTAGAGCAAATTACGATTGTGTGTAGCCGTCCGTCATTCCCGCGCAAGCGGGAATCTCGCCTTCTCACCCTGTCGCCCTCTGGATGCCGGATCACGTCCGGCATGACGGGAACGGAACACATGGCTACAATCTATCGTAAAACGCTCTAAGCTCTCTTATTCGTCCACACCAGACGCCCCGGAGCCCTGCTTCGGGGCGTTGTCGTGTGCGGGCGCCGGTTGGCTCAGGATGTGGACCGCCCGCACTCCCGTCCCATAGCGGTACACCAGCTCTCCCCCCCAGTGGCCCTGCACGACCAGTCCGGCAAGGCCGAGACCGGTCAGCAGCACGAAAAACAGGGGCAGACGGCCCGCAATCTGGGTCCGCACCACCGCCAGGACGAGAAAAAATCCGAACAGGCCATAGCCCAGATATTCGTGATAGACGAGCATCTGTTGGATCTGAGCATCGAAGGCACTGTTGGGCTGGGGCAGTTGCTGTTCGATCCAGCCGCTCAGCACGGCCAGACCCAGCGCTCCGACCCCGGCAAAAAAACTCGGCCGGCCGAGCCGCTGCCAGCCGGGCCGGCGCCACACACTGCCCGCGCAGTCCAGCACACAGCCCCAGACCGTCAGCGCCACCGCAAAATGGACGAACACCGGGTGCAGGGTCAGCACCAGCCCGGCCTCCAGCGGCGGCACCGGAGCGCCGTCCTGGGCCACGGCCCTCGCCACCAGCACCAGCCCCCACGCCATGCCAACCAGCAGGCAAACCGAGTGTTTTTGCCCTTTGCCCTTTGCCATTTGCCTTGGCCTTTTGACTTGGCCTTCTTATGCTCTCCCCGGCCGTGTGGTACAAGGGCGAGACGGGAGACACACGTGGCGTATCAGAACGACGACGAACAAGCCTACACCAGGGGGCGGGTTGTGGCTCGGCTGGGCGAGATTCCACCCGGTTGTACAAAGAAGTTCATCCGCACCGTGAACGGACGGGACACCGAATGCTTCATTGTGAACTATGGGGGCGAGCTGTTTGCCTACGTCAACAGCTGCCGCCATGTGCCGATGACGATGGACTGGGTGGAAAACCAGTTTCTGAATGAGGACGGCCGCTATATTCTGTGCGCCACCCATGGCGCGGCCTATGAGCCGGATACCGGCGAGTGTATTTTCGGTCCACCGTGCGGTCAGTTCCTGGCCAAGGTGCCGCTCACAATCGAGGCCGGGCAGGTCATTGCCGGGCAACCCGAGGCGCCGGACGACTGAAAGGAGCTGTGTCCGGTTCTGCGCTGGCCGCTTCTCGCCCCTAATCCCACTCTTCGCTGAGGTGAGCCCGGCTCAGGCGCTGTTTCAGATACTCCAGCGCGCCAAGGTCCTCGATAATATCCCCGCCGGTATCGTAGAAGAAAATCTCGCCCTTTTTGTTGCGACCAACGGCGACGAGCCACTCCAGTTCATCGCGGTCTTCGAGCAGATAGTTGATCGTCAGAGAGACTCCCTTGCCGGGAATCAGGGTAACTTTGGGTCGTTTGGGGCTTTCTGGGTTGGGACTTTTCTGGGTCGTCGTTGACATGGCTCACCTCCGACTCACACGCCTGCTGCGTCCTCTGCCACACCGGAACTCATCGCTGGCGCCAGGAAGCATAGGGGCTGAATATCGTCAAGTCAATACAGCGAGGGCGACCGTCTCGACGTGGTAGGTGTGGGGAAAAAGGTCGATCGGTTGCAGGCTGACAGGCCGATAGCCATGCTGTCCGAGACGCCGCAGATCGCGGGCCAGGGTGGTCGGATCACACGACACATACACGATCTTGCGCGCCCCGAACTGCGGCAGCCTGTCGATGATGTCCACGGCTCCGGCCCGCGACGGGTCCAGCACCACAACGTCGGCCTGGTGTCCGCTGGCGAGCAAGGCCTCAATGCCCCGGCGCACCGAGGCGTGCACGAAGCGCAGGGTGTCAAACCCGAGCCGTGCCGCATTGGCGCGGGCATTGGCGACCGCGACCCGATCCTGGTCTATGCCGAGCAGTGACCCCACCCGAGAAGCGAGCGGCAGGCTCAGGTTCCCGGCCCCGCAGTACAGCTCGACCACCCGGTCGTGGGGGCTGAAGTCGCCCAGCCGCAGCACGGTTTCAATCAGGGTCCGGTTACCGGCCAGATTCACCTGGGTAAAAACCCCACTGCTGACGGACAGCCAGAGATTGTCAACCCCGAGGTCCAGGCTGATCCCGACCTCACCCCACTCACGACGCCAGCCACGGCCAAACAACACCAGTCCGCCAAGCTCGGGGTGGTCGTCCACAAAACGCTCACACGTCTCGGTGTCAGCGGCCTGGAACGGCCCCTCGGCATTGCCGACCAGCACACTTGGGGATGGTCCGGTTCGGGCTTCGCCGCTCAGCAACTCAAGCCGCCGCACGACCGTTTGCAACCCGGCCAACCACCGGCGCGCCGTCCGCAGCTGCTGCGGACTCGTCTCCCCGGCGATGAGGCACGAGTCGATCTCAACCAGCTCGTGCGAGCGCGCCTGATAAAAGCCCAGCCGGGCCGGCGGGGCGCTCCGCAGCCGGATGCGGTGTCGGTAGTGCCATTCCCGGGGGCTGGGGATAATGGGCAGAACCGGTGGGGCGGACAGTCCGCCAATCCGCCGCAGGTGCTCCTCGACCAGCGCCTGTTTGGCCCGCAGCTGCTCGGCATAGTCTATGTGCTGCCACGGACAGCCGCCACAGCGGGGAATATACGGACACGGCGGCTGCCGGCGCTGGGCCGAGGGCTGCCGGACGGCCGTCAGCCGGGCCACGGCATAGGTCTTTTTATCCTCCTCAATCGCAACTTCGACCCTATCGCCGGGCACCGTGCCGGGCACGAAGACCACCTTGCCGTCGAGCCGGCCGATGCCAGCCGGGCCGTAGGACAGGCGCTCAATGGTGAGATGGTGAGACTGAGCGGACATAGGCTTCAACGGCGCTTCAGGGGTGCCTGGAGTCACGGTGTCTGCACCCTAAACCGTCCCCCCTCGGACGTAAAGAGCGGCGGGCGGCAGGTCTGCGGTCGGTGCCCGGTTTGGAAAACGGCAGGGGCGGGTTTCAAACCCGCCCCTACGAAGTCACCACCCCACCCTCAGCAATCCCCCTCCGGGGAAGCAATCCAAACCGAGGCAATAGCGGTCCGTAGCGTTCCTTCCGCACCAGTGGGCTTTATGTTACATACGGCGGGCCATGGCTCAACGATCGGACGAGGGACTCCGCATGCGTCGCGCGAAACGGACCGACATCCCGGCCCTGCGGCTCCTCGCCGCTCCGGCTGCGGCCGAGTCGATCAGCCGCGCCGAAACCCGCCACTGGCGACGCCTGGCGAGTGACCCGCGGCTCGACTGCTACGTTGCCGAACAGGCCGGCGCCGTCCAGGGCCTGCTGCTGGTGTGTTATGTGCGCACCCTGGGATCGCCCGGCTGGCAGGCTCTGCTTGACCTCATCGTCCGTCCCGCTGCCGCACCGGATATCGCTCAGGCCCTGCTCGACTTTGCCAAGGCCCGAGCCCGGCGGCGGGGCTGTCAACAGCTGCTTGTGCAATCCGACCGAGCCGACCGACAGCTGTTGACGCAAAACGGATTCGCCGCAGCCGGCCCTCTGTTCTCCTGCTCCCTGGTCTGATTGCCTTTGGCCCCTCCCCCGAGGGCGGTCCGCCGGGTCGCCCTCTACATTTGACCTTTGCCTTTTGCCATTTGACCTTTGCCTTTCCTTCTCACTCTCCCCTACTTGACCCTCTTCCCCGGCAGGCGCTATTAGGAGAGGGACGTGTCGGGGTGTGGCTCAGCCTGGTAGAGCACACGGTTCGGGACCGTGGGGTCGCTGGTTCAAATCCAGTCACCCCGACCACGTTTGTTCCATCCCTCGGTCTTCTTCCCGCATCGGCCATGCAAGACTTCGCCTGTGTCGCCTGTCTGCTGTCTCCCCTCATCGCCTACGTATGCGGCTCGATCCCGACCGGTGATCTCATCGGCCGCCACCTGGGCATCGCGGTCCGCCAGACCGGCAGCGGCAATATCGGTGCCACCAACCTGGCCCGCACGGCCGGCAGAACGGCCGGCCTGCTGACCCTGGCCGGCGACATGGCAAAGGGACTGCTCCCGGTGCTGGCAGTGCGGCTGCTCGGCTTTGGAGAGGTCGTTCAGGCCGCTACTGCAGTGGCAGTGGTGGTCGGTCATATGTTTTCGATGTTCCTGGGCTTTACCGGCGGCAAGGGTATAGCCTCGGGCTTCGGCGTGCTGCTGGGCCTGGCTCCGCTGGCCACCCTGTCGGCCCTGGTCGTGTTCGTCGGCGTCTTTGCCGCCAGCCGAATCGTGTCTGCGGCGTCCCTGGCCGCGACACTCGCCGTGCCGCCCCTGCTGGCCGTTCTGGCCTATCCCCGGCCCTATCTGTTCGCCGTCTCGCTGCTGGCCCTGCTCGTCATCGCCCGCCACCGCGATAATATCAGGCGCCTGTGGAAGGGCCAGGAGGCTCCCTTCCGACTCGCCTCCGACGGAAAACACACTGCGCCTGAAGAGCCCGATTCTTCTGCCTAAAAAAAGAGCGCTGCCCGCGAAATAGGCAAGCCGTGGGCCTGAAAAAGAGAGCCGTGGGCCAGAAACCGCCTATTCAGAGGCCGAGGGGTTTGGTATCGTTTTTGCTGCTCCTTAGAGATGCTTTACAAGCCGACCGTTTTACACTAGAGAGGGCTTGAGGAGGCCAACTCTATGGAAGGCGTTATGAAAAAGGTTGAAGCGATCATCAAGCCCTTCAAGCTCGACGAAGTCAAAGAGAGTCTGAACTCCCTCGGTGTCCGTGGCTTGACGGTCAGCGAAGTCAAAGGCTTCGGGCGTCAGAGAGGCCACACCGAGCTGTACCGGGGAGCTGAGTACGTGGTTGACTTCCTGCCCAAGGTCAAGCTTGAAATCATCGTGGAAGAAGATCTGGCCGCCAGCGTGGTTGAGGCGATTGAAAAGGCGGCCAATACCGGACGGATCGGAGACGGCAAAATTTTCCTCTCTTCGGTTGAAGACGTCATCCGGATCCGCACCGGCGAACGCGGCAAAGACGCCGTGTAAGCTGACGAATCCGAACGCACTGGAGTACAGGAGGATAGGAGACGTATGACACCCAAAGACGCGATTGCCTTAGCGCAGGAGAAAAACGCCGAGATCGTGGACCTCAAGTTCATGGACTTCATCGGCACCTGGCAGCATTTTTCCATCCCGCTGAGCGAATACGAAGAAGAGATCTTCGAGGACGGGCTCGGCTTTGACGGTTCTTCGATTCGTGGCTGGCAGTCGATTGACTCCTCGGACATGCTCGTCATCCCAGATGCGGCCACCGCCGTCCTCGATCCGTTCTGTCAAACCCCGACCCTGTCCCTGATCTGCAATATCGTCGATCCGATCACCAAAGAGGACTATTCGCGCGACCCGCGCAATATCGCCCGCAAGGCCGAGGCGTATCTCAAATCGAGTGGCGTGGGCGACGTAGCCTATTTTGGGCCGGAGCCCGAATTCTTCATCCTCGACGATGTCCGCTTCGACCAGAACGCCCACGAGGGCTACTACCACGTCAATTCGGTTGAGGGCAGCTGGAATTCGGGCCAGGAGGAAGGGCCGAACCTGGGCTACAAGCCCCGTCACAAAGAGGGCTATTTCCCGGTCTCGCCGCTAGACTCCTACCAGGACATTCGAACCGAAATGATCCGGACGATGGAGGACATCGGGATCCGGATTGAGAAGCACCACCACGAGGTGGCGACCGCCGGGCAGGCCGAAATCGACATGCGTTTCCTGCCCCTGGTCCAGATGGCCGACGCGCTCCAGTGGTACAAGTATATCGTCAAGAATGTGGCCAAGCGGCACGGCAAAACCGCCACCTTCATGCCCAAGCCGATCTTTGGCGATAACGGCTCGGGTATGCATACCCATCAGTCGGTGTGGAAAGATGACCAGCCCCTGTTTGCCGGTGACGGCTATGGTGGGATCAGTGAGTTCGGCCTGCACTACATCGCTGGCGTCCTGGCCCACGCCCCGGCCCTGTGCGCCTTTGTCGCCCCGACCGCCAACTCCTACCGGCGGCTGGTGCCCGGCTTTGAGGCGCCGGTCAACCTGGCCTACTCGTCCCGCAACCGCTCGGCTGCGGTCCGCATCCCGATGTACTCGCCGAGTCCCAAGGCCAAACGCATCGAAGTCCGTTTTCCGGACCCGTCGAGCAACCCCTATCTGGCCTTCTCGGCCATGCTGATGGCCGGGCTTGACGGTGTTGAGCGCAGACTGAATCCGGGCGATCCGCTCGACAAGGATATCTACTCGCTCACCCCCGAGGAACTGGCCGGCGTGCCGTCCGTGCCCGGTTCCTTACCCGCCGCCCTCGACGCCCTGGAGAGCGACTATGAGTTCCTCCTCAAGGGCGACGTGTTCACCAAAGATGTGGTCGAGACCTGGGTTGACTACAAACGCGAGAACGAGGTCGACCCGCTCCGCCTGCGGCCCCACCCGTACGAGTTCTCGCTATACTACGACGTCTAAACCGCAGCCCGTCTGACGGATATCAAAAAGGGGGAAGGCTTCTTCCCCCTTTTTGTTTTTTCCCTTTCCGGCCCGGCGCCGGTCGAAGCCCAAACCGGTTGACAAATCCGGGCAAGTCAGGCAGACAAGAAGGGTTTTTTACTCTGCACATGCCGCAAAAGGAGAGCCTATCATGTTACTAGACGGCAAGGTTGCCATCGTCACCGGCGCCGGTCGAGGCATCGGCCGCGAAGAATCCCTGCTCATGGCCAAACACGGCGCCAAGCTGGTGGTCAACGATCTTGGCGGCCATTTCGACGGAACCGGCTCGGATGTCGGTCCGGCCCAACAGGTCGTCAATGAAATCAAAGCCGCCGGAGGCGAAGCGGTGGCCAATACCGAGAGCGTGACCGACTTCAAAGGCGCCAAACGGATCGTCGAGCAAGCAATCGATACCTTCGGGCAGCTGAACATTCTGGTCAACAACGCCGGCATCCTGCGCGACCGGATGATCTTCAATATGTCGGAAGAAGAGTGGGATGCGGTCATCAACGTGCACATGAAAGGCACCTTCAACTGTAGCCGCCACGCCTGTGAATACTGGCGCGAGCAGCACAAGGCGGGCACTATCCTGAACGGCCGGGTGATCAACACCTCCTCGGACGCCGGCCTGCTGGGCAGTCCCGGCCAGCCCAACTACGGTCCGGCCAAGGCTGCGGTCGCCACCATGGCGATCATCGTCGACCGCGAGATGCAGAAATACGGCGTGACCGGCAACGCGATTGCCCCGCTGGCGCGTACCCGCCTGACGGTTGACGCCACGCCCCAGACGGCCGGCCTGATGGACGCCAAAGAGGGCGAACACGACTACTTCAGCCCCCACCACGTCGCCCCGCTGGTGGCCTGGCTGGCGAGTGACGACGCGGCCGGGGTCCACGGCGAGGTCTTCCGTGTCGGCGGCGGCTGCGTGTGGCTGATGAAGGGCTGGCACTCGGCCGGAACGGTCAAAAAGCTCGGCGACTGGGACCCGAACGAGCTGGGCGGCAAGCTCAAGGACGAGCTGGCCAAGGGCGAAACGGCCAAGGAAGAACTCGGCTCGGTCTTCAAGTCACTCAAATCCTGAACCCCACACCGCGGCCGCGCCCTGCGGCCGCACGTCTCCCAGAGCCCCCTGTGACCCATCCCCACCCCTACCGCGTGCTGATCGTCTGTCACGCCAACACCAGCCGTAGCGTGATGGCCCACTCCCTGCTTGAGAAAATGCTCAGGGAGCGGAACGTCGAGCATATCACTATCCGTTCGGGCGGGATTGCGATTTACGCCCGGGATCGGATGTACGCCTCGCTCGACGCGCGCCTGATCCTGCGTGAACACGGCATTCACCTGCAAGCCGAAGACTTTGTCTCGACCGACCTCAAACGCCACCGGTATCTGATCGACGAGGCCGACCTGATCCTGACCATGACCCAGGAGCAGAAAGACATGCTTGACGCCTACCCCGAGGCCGAGAGCAAACCGACCTACACCCTCAAGGAGTTTGCCGGTGAGGAGGGCGATATCGACGATCCGGCCATGCAGGGCGAAGACGCCTTTCGAGCCCGCATGGTCGAGATTCAACGCTGTCTGGAAAACTCCTTTGACGATCTGCTCAGTTTGTCGTACCGGAACGAGGAGCCCGCCTGTGTGTCTGAATCCTAGTCTTGGGGGTCGGCTTACGCTCCACTCATCCGACTGAGCCGACTTCGTAAAGAAGGGAAAATAAGGCGCGAAAACTTTTCTGTACCGCTTTTTGGTCAGCGGCGTGAAGCCGTCCGATTTTTCTGCGGACGAGACTTCTGTCTATGGTGACGAGCTTCGCGAGACGAACGAGCGTAGGCTTCGGCAGCCCTGCATTCTCCCATTCTCGGAGGACAACATCGGAGACGAAACGGAGACCGCGCAGGTGGCTCGTCATCATGGCGACCACATAGTGTTCGTCCAAACCTCTCGGCCTTGTTGTTGCAAGGATCAAGCACGGTCGCTGCTTCGTCCGGCTCAGATCCGTGAACGGGAATGGAACCAATACGATATCAAAGGGAGTCATACACCTGATCGTCCTCATTATCCCATTCTTGGAAGGATCGTTCCGCAGCTGTGAGGACGAATGTCGATTCCAACTTATGGGCGAAATAGGATTCAAGGGCGCTCACGACAATCGCTTTTTGCGTTGTCCCTTCCCGCGCAGCCTGAACGCGCAACATCTCGACGAGCTGCGGCTGGTCGCGGAAGTCAAAACTGAGTTTTAAGGATTTCATGTTTCCTAGCTTTCTGGTTTTCCTGAAAACTGTCAACCCTGCGTCCTTGTCTGGAAAACTCCTTCGACGATCTGTTAAGCTTGGCCCATGCATACCTTTGAAAACCCGTCAGATCCCGAGATTTACGACATTCTGGCCACGCCTAAAACGATTGCCGTGATCGGCTGTTCGCCCGACCCGGACCGCGACAGCCACCAGATTGCCGCCCTGCTCAAGGCCAGGGGCCACACCGTCGTCCCGGTCAATCCCAACTGCCGGGAAATCCTCGGCCAGCGCTGCTACGCCAGCCTGAGCGACATTCCCGAGCCGGTCGATATGGTTGACGTGTTCCGCCGCTCGGAGTTCGTGGCTCAGGTCGCCGACGAAGCCATTGCCGGGCGAGCGTCGATTCTGTGGCTCCAACTCGACGTCATTGACGAGGCCGCCGCCCGCAAAGCCCGGCAGGCTGGGCTGACGGTGGTGATGGATCGGTGTCCGGCGATTGAGTATCGCCGCCTCTTTTAGTCGGCGGGACGCGGCATGAGTTCCGACGGCTCAACCACGCTCAAAGCCTGGCAACGTCTCCGCTCTCAGATCGTCTATTCGTGTCGGATCTTCTCGCTCCGGGAAGACCATAAGCGCTCTCCCCGGACCGGCCGGGGACACGATTTCTACGTCCTGGAGGCGGGCGACTGGGTGAACATCATTCCGCTGACCGCCGACGAACAGGTGGTGTTGATTCGGCAGTACCGGCACGGGGTCGAGGCCATGACGCTGGAGATTCCGGGCGGCATGGTTGATGCGGAAGACCCCTCCCCGCTCCACGCCGCGCGACGCGAGATGCAGGAAGAGACCGGCTATGACTCGGCTGAGGTGACCGCCCTGGGTGCGATCCATCCCAACCCAGCCATTCAGGCCAACCGCTGCCACAGCTTTGTGGCCCGCAACGTGCAGAAGCGGTTTGAGACCCACTTTGATACGACCGAGGAAACCGAGGTCGTCCTGGTCCCGCTGGCCGATATTCCAGACCTCATTCGCCGGGGACAGATCACCCACGCCCTGGTCGTCGTGGCCTTTCACTGGTACGACCTGCTGACCGGTAGGTCGGATTAGCGAAGCGTAATCCGACAGCACGCTCCGCCCCGACCTGTCGGCTTACGCCTCCGGCTCAGCCGGCCTACGAGACTATCACAGCCGCTCACGCACCAGCCGGCCCATCTCCTTGCAGCCGACCAGACGACACTCGGGCTGGGCAATGTCGGGCGTGCGGTAGCCTTCGGACAGGGCTGCATCGACCGCCGCCTCAATCGCCTGAGCGGCGTCTTCTTGCTGAAACGACAGACGCAGCAGCAGGGCTGTGGACAGCAGGGCGGCCAGGGGGTTGGCTTTGTCCTGGCCGGCAATATCGGGCGCGGTACCGTGGATGGGCTCATACAGCCCCCGTGAGCCCTCGCCTAAGGAGGCCGAGGGCAGCAGGCCCATGGAGCCGGCGATCATCGACGCTTCGTCGGTCAGAATATCGCCGAACATGTTCTCGGCGGCAATCACATCGAAATCGCGCGGCCGACGGATGAGATGCATCGACATGGCATCGACCAGGACATCCTCATATTCAACGTCCGGGTAGTCCTTGGCCACCTCATTGGCGACCTCGCGCCACATCCGTGAGGTCGCCATGATGTTGGCCTTGTCCACCGAGGTGACCTTTTTGCGGCGTTTGCGGGCCAGCTCAAACGAGGTTCGCATCAGCCGCTCGACCTCAGCCTCGGTATAGAAAATCGTGTCCACGGCCTCACGGCCGTCCGGTCCGGTCCGGCGTTCGCTCGGCCGACCGTAGTACACCCCACCGGTCAGCTCGCGCACGACAATCAGATCCACCCCGTCGAGCACCTCGGGCTTGAGGGTCGAAGCGTGGACCAAGTGGCGATTGACCTGGAGCGGGCGCAGATTGGCGTACAGGCCCAGCTCTTTGCGCAGCCCCAGGATGGCCTGCTCGGGCCGGACCGCAGACTGCGGGTCGTCCCACTTGGGACCACCGACCGCGCCGAGCAGAACCGCGTCGCTCTCGGTAGCGACCCGCAGCGCAGAGTCGGTCAGGGCCACGCCGTGGGCGTCGATTGAGCAGCCGCCGGCCAGGGCTTGTTCACAGGCCAGGCTCAGGCCAAACCGCTTTTCAACGAGCGTGAGGGTTTCCAGAGCCTCGCCAATCACCTCAGGGCCGATGCCGTCGCCGGCAAAGACCGCAATTTTGTGGGCCATGCTGTCTCCTTCTTTTCATACAAGTGTAGGTCGGTGAGCCGCTGTCTAGGGCCCCTCCCGGCCGGCGGCCGTCTGGCTCTGATAATAGCGCTCGCGGTGGGAGAGTTTGTTGAGCGCGTTCACAAAGGCCAGGGCGCTGGCCATGATGATATCGGTGTGGGAGCCCTGACCGTTGACCGAGGTGCCGTTCTCGCGGATCATGCACGACACCTCGCCCTGGGCGTCGGCGCCGCCGGTAATCGCCTTGACCGTATAGCGTTCGAGCTGGGGGTCGAGACCGGCAATCTTGGTCACCGCCTTGAAACAGGCGTCCACCATGCCGTCGCCGGCCGCGCTGTCGACGATCTCGTCCTCGCCGACCTTCATTTTGACGGTCGCGTGGGGCACGGCCATGCTCGACGAGGTCACATTCAGATACAGCAACTCGTACTGATCCGGCAGCCGGACGGTTTCCTCGGTGACGATGGCGATCAGGTCCTCATCGTAGACGTTCTTTTTCTTGTCGGCCAAGGCTTTGAAACGCGCAAAAGCCTTGTTCATGTCGGTCCCGGTGTAGTCAATGCCCAGGCTTTGCAGCCGGTCGACAAAGGCATGGCGACCGGAATGCTTGCCCAGGACCAGCTTGTTGCTGGCCAGCCCGATGGTCTGGGGCTGCATGATCTCATAGGTCAACTTGTTCTTCAGCACCCCGTCCTGGTGAATACCGGCTTCATGGGCAAACGCGTTCGCCCCGACCACCGGTTTGTTCAGGGGGACGGTAATGCCCGTAATCTGTGATAGCAGTTGGCTGGACGGATAGATCTGCTCGGTGACGACACGGGTGGTGACATCCTGAAAGACGTCCTCGCGCGTCTTGAGCGCCATGACCACCTCTTCCATTGAGGTATTGCCGGCCCGTTCGCCAATGCCGTTGATCGTACACTCGACCTGGCGCGCGCCGTGCTGGATGGCGGACAGCGAATTGGCCACCGCCAGCCCCAGATCGTTGTGGCAGTGGGCGCTCCACTTGACCGTTTCGCCCCCGGGCACGGTGTCACGCAGAAAGGTGAAGAGCTGGCCGTACTGTTCGGGCACCGCATAGCCGGTGGTATCCGGCACGTTGACGGTGACCGCCCCGGCCTTGATGACCTCGCCAAAAATCTCGACCAGGTAATCGGGGTCGGTCCGCGACGCGTCCTCGGCAGAAAACTCGACATAGTCGAGGTATTTTTTGGCGTAGCTGACCGCCCAGACCGAGGCGTCAAGCGCCTCTTGGCGGCTCATCATCAGCTTGTGCTTGAGGTGGATATCCGAGGTGGCGATAAAAATATGAATGCCGGGATTTTTGGCGCGCTCGACCGCCTGAATTGACCGTCGGATATCGTCCTCCTTGGTCCGCGACAGACTTAAGACGATCGGCGTCGGCATCAGTTCGGCAACCCGCCTGACCGACTCAAAATCTCCCTCTGATGACGCGGCAAACCCGGCTTCGACCACATCAACGTTCAGCTTTTCGAGCTGACGGGCGACCATGACCTTCTCCTCGATATTCATGGTGGCGCCGGGCGACTGCTCACCGTCACGCAGTGTGGTGTCAAAAATCTGGACAATCTCCCGTTCCATAGCGGTCCTCCTTCGATGTCACAAAAAAAGGGCTGCGAGGTATCCCGCAGCCCTTTTGACGAAAACGGGGCCACAGGCTGAAAATCCCGCCCGTGGCCCCCGACAGCTCTTGTGTTCAGGCGTGTCTCTTGGAACCAGCAGGCGGGGTGCTAAGCAGCAGGCTTGGCAGCAGGCCACGCCCCAACTCATCGAACAGTCCAAGAGTCATGCTGTGCGTAATCATCCTGTTTCCGTTACAGACTGTATCCCGCCACCTATAACGGACCTTCCTTATCCGTGTCAAGCGTCTGCAGCGGACGAACGTTTTCCAGCGGGGGGGCGGGCGGCGCCTTTTTCAGCTTGCCCAACCCGAGCCGACCCAGCCGGACCATCAGCCACAGCGGCCCAGAGGCGGCATAACACCAGAAGACGCCAAACAGCATGACGTGCGGCTGAGCGATCATGATCTGAATCGCAATGATGGACAGCAACAGCAGCCAGAAAGGCTTGCGGTCGCGCAGCTTGAGTTCCTTGAAACTGTAGTAGCGAATATTGCTGACCATCAGACCGGCCAGGGTATAGATCAGCACCAGCGGGGCAATCTGCTTGGCGCTGCTCCCGGCTCCACCCAGAAAATCGTCCAGCAGGACGGTCGTGGCCACCACCGCCGAGGCGGCAGGAATCGGCAGGCCGACAAAATGGGTCTTATCCGCGGTTTCAGACTTGACATTGAAGCGGGCCAGCCGCAGCGCCCCACAGGTGACATACAGGGCTGCGGCCAGCCAACCCCAGACCTGCCACGACTCGAGCGCCCAGCAGTAGGCCAGCACACCAGGCGCCACCCCGAAGGCGACCAGATCGGCCAGCGAGTCATACTCGACGCCGAATTTACTCGAGGTCTTGGTCAGCCGGGCGATACGCCCGTCGAGCCCGTCAAAGACCATGGCGACCAGCATCGCAATCGCGGCAAACACATACGCCTCGCCCAGGGTGGCAATAATGGCGTAGAAGCCGCAGAACAGCCCACCGGTGGTAAACAGGCTGGGCAGCAGGTAGACCCCTTTGCGCAGCGGCTGACCCATTTTGCGTCGCGGCAAGGAACGCAGCTTTGTCCGGGGGGTGGCCTGTGTCATGCCGTAGCGCTCCTTCCGTCTCCGCCGGTGGCCGGAGGATAGACCGCCAGAATTGTCTCGCCGGCCTTCACCCGCTGTCCGACCTCAACTTTCAGTGCGACCTGGGGTGGACAGTACACATCGACCCGAGAGCCGAACATGATCATGCCGTAGCGCGCGCCCTGTTCGACCCGCTCGCCGCCTTTCAGCCGACACACGATCCGCCGGGCCAGGATGCCGGCAATCTGGACCAGTGCAATCCTGCCTCCCTGTTCGTCCCGGATGGTCACGGCATTCTGCTCATTGACCTCGGCCGCTGCCTCGGCAAAGGCCGGACGAAATTTTCCGGGCTGATAGCGGACCGCCTCGACCCGGCCCGAGACCGACAGACGGTTCACATGCACGTCGAGCGGCGACATGAAAATGCCCACCCGAATGGTCGGGGCGGGCAAAAAACGGGGGTCCTGACACGGCTGCTCAACCGTCACGACCCTGCCGTCGGCGGGCGCAACGATGAGACGCTGGCCCTCGGGAGGCGTGCGGTTCGGGTCACGAAAGAAATAGGCGACGAACAGACACAGGAAGAAGACCCCCAGGCTGGGAATACGAAACTCAAGCAGGCCGAGGATCAGCGAGGCCGAACCGAGACCCAAGATCCAGGGATATCCCTGTGGCGCAAAGTGCATACGCGGGGCGCCGGGCCTTCGACCCGGCGCCACACCCTTAATTTTTCGCCTTATCCACCAGGCGGTTCTGCTGCATCCAGGGCATCATGCCCCGCAGATGGGTGCCGACCACCTCGGATTGATGGCCCTTGGCCGCCTCGCGGAGGGCGTTGAAGTTGGGCGAGCCGGAGCGGTGTTCGGCAATCCACTCATCGGCAAACTTGCCGGACTGGATATCGGCCAGGATCCCCTTCATGGCCGTGCGCGTCTCCTCGCCGATGACCCGCTTGCCACGGGTCATGTCGCCGTATTCGGCAGTATTGCTGACCGAGTAGCGCATATTGGTGATGCCGCCCTCATAGACCAGATCGACGATCAGCTTCATCTCATGGATGCACTCGAAGAAGGCCATCTCCGGAGCATAACCGGCTTCGACCAGGGTCTCGAAACCGGCCCGCATGAGTTCGGTGACGCCGCCGCACAGCACGGTCTGCTCGCCAAACAGATCGGTCTCGGTCTCTTCCTTGAACGATGTCTCCAGAACCGCCGCCCGGCCGCCACCAATGGCCGAGGCGTAGGCCAGGGCAATATCCTTGGTGCTGCCCGACGGATCCTGGGCGATGGCGATCAGACACGGCACGCCCTGGCCCTTTTCAAACTCACTGCGCAGCAGATGGCCCGGCCCCTTGGGCGCGACCATGAAGACGTTCACGTCGTCCGGCGGGACGATCTTTTTGAAATGGATGTTGAAGCCGTGAGCGCAGGCCAGGCAGGTCCCCGGCCGCAGCCCGGCTTTGATATCGGCCTCATACATTTCGCTGGCGACCTCGTCCGGAGTCAGGATCATGATGATGTCGGCCTCTTTGGCCGCCTGGGCGACCTCCTGGACCAGAAAACCGGCGTTTTCGGCCTTGGGCCACGAGCTACTGCCCGACTTCAGCGCGATCCGCACGTCCATGCCGCTATCACGCAGGTTGAGCGCGTGGGCATGGCCCTGGCTGCCGTAGCCGACAATTGCGATCTTCTTGTCCTTGAGCAGGGACAGGTCGGCGTCTCTGTCGTAGTAAATGTTCATGCTGCCTTCTCCTTGTGGATTTTTCGCTTGTTGAGTTCCAGCGTCTCGCCCCCGTTGGCGGCCGACAGCACCTGCACGCCGCGCTGGATGGCAACCCTGCCGGTGCGGACCACTTCCCGGACGCCGAGCGGTCTGAGCAGTTCCAGAATGGCCGTAATCTTGCCTTCGTCTCCGGTCACCTCAATGACGTAGGAACGCGGACCCGCGTCAACGACCTTGGCCCGGAAGATACTGACGATATTGAGCACCTCGCTGCGCGCCCGCTCATCCGGCGCCACCTTGATGAGCGCCATCTCACGCTCGACGTGCGGGCTGTCCTGAAAATCGACCACCTTGATGACGCAGATCAGCTTATGCAGCTGCTTGGTGATCTGCTCAACGACCTGATCGTCGCCGTCGGTGACCAGGGTAATCCTGGACACGGTGTCATCGGTCGTTTCAGCAACGCACAGACTGCTGATATTGAAATTCCGGCCGCTGAACAGACCGGCCACCCGGGCCAGGACGCCGGCTTCGTTTTCGACAAGTATGGAGATAGTGTGGCGCATACGGTTTTCGGCGTGGGGAAGGGTGCGGGAGAAAGTGAGGGGGGACCGCTCCCGCTCCCCCCTCACACAGACTCACACGGCGGGAAAAATCGCGACGCGTTCAGGCGGCGGTCCGTTGTCGGTGACGGGCCAGAATCTGCATGATGCGGTCTTTTCCGGCCAGTTTCTGTTTTTGAATCCGCTTCTCCTCGAGCTCCTCCTGCTCGGTCAGGTGGGTCTGTTGGCGGAGCTGTTCGAGGCGGTGCTTGAGCTGTTGGTGTTCTTCGTAGCAGCGGCGCAGCTCGGGATCGGTATCGATCAACGAGCGGATCAGCTCTTCTTCTTTAACTTCCATACGGCCCCTCCTGAGGCGTGGACAACGCTTCGACTGTAATACAGGCGGACTCGGCTTGTCAATGTCACACCCGGCTATTCGTCCTGGGCTTGCTTGGACTCCTGGACGATCTTGTCGGTCAGATGGTGGGGGACCTCTTCGTAGTGCGAAAACGCCATCTCAAAGGTTCCCCGGCCACTGGTCATCGACCGCAGATCGGGCGCGTAGGTCAGAATCTCAGCCATTGGCACGGAGGCCTGAATGACCTGATTGTGGCCCTTGGCATCAACATTGTTGAGCCGTCCCCGGCGGCGGTTCAGGTCGCCCGTGATGTCGCCGGTATACTCCTCGGGGACGGTGATCTCCATCTGCATGATCGGCTCCAGAATAACCGGCTTGGCCTTTTCCAGGGCGTTCTGAATGCCGATGGAAGCGGCGATCTGGAAGGCCATATCGGACGAATCCACCTCGTGGTAGGACCCGTCGTACAGCGTCACTTTGACATCGACGATGGGATAGCTGGCCAGAAAGCCCTTGGCCAGGGCGCCGACCGCCCCTTTTTGCACCGACGGGATATACTGGCGCGGGATCGCCCCGCCCCGAATCTTATCGACAAACTCAAAACCGGTGCCGCGCGGCAGAGGTTCCAGCTTGATCCAGGTGTCCCCGAACTGCCCGCGTCCACCGGACTGCTTCTTGAGCCGCCCCTGGGCCTCGGCCGTGCCGTTGACCGTCTCGCGGTAGGGGACTTTCGGAGCCTTCAGCTCCACCTCGACTCCGTAGCGCCGCTTGAGCTTGTCGACGACGACTTCGATGTGGAGCTGGCCGGCGCCGGAAATCAGAATGTCGTTCGACTGAGCATCACGGTCAACCTTGAGCGCCATGTCTTCCTCGGCCAGGCGGCTCAGAGAAGACAGGATTTTTTCCTCGTCGCCGCGGGCCTTGAGCCCCAGGGCAAAAGAAATCGCCGGGGAAAACTCCGTCATCGGCGGCAGCACAATCGGCGCCTTCTCGTCACACAGAGTATCCCCGGTACGGGTCTCCTTGAGCTTGGCAATGGCCACCACCTGACCGGGCAGGGCCGAGGCCACGGGCTGTTGTTTTTTGCCGTCCAGACCAAACAGCTGGCCGAGCCGCTCTCTGGCATCACGGCTGGCGTTATACGCCACCGAGTCGCTGGCCAGTGTGCCCGAACACACCCGCACCAGGGACAGACGACCGGTCGGCGAGTCCAGGGTCTTGAACACCCGAGCCGAAAACGGCTCGGCCGGATCGGGCGCCCGCTCTTCATCTTCCTGGCTTTTGGGATGTTTGCCGGTCACCGCCGGCGTCTGGTCGGGCGAGGGCAGATAGGCGACCAGGGCATCGAGCAGGGGCTGGATGCCGGCGCACTGTCCACCCGACACGCACAGCACGGGGTACAGCTGGGAGGCGGCAACCGCCTTGGCCAGGCCCTGTTTGAGTTCGTCGGTGGTGATGTCCTCACCTTCGAGGTAGCGGTTGAGAAGATCGTCGTCGAGTTCGGCAATCGCCTCGACCAGCTGCTCACGCCGGGTATCGGCCTCGTCCTGTACCTCGGCGGGGATGTCCTGCTCCTCAACCGCCCCATTATCCCCGCTGAACATCAGCGCCTTCATCGCCAGCAGGTCCACCACGCCGCTGAAGTCGGCCTGAGAACCGATCGGGATCTGGACCGGCACAAACTGGCCTTCGAGGGTGTCGCGCAGCCCGCCGAGGGCGGTCTCCAGACTGCCCTCTTCACGGTCCAGGCGCGACAGGCACACCAGCCGGGGCAGCTGTAACAGGTTGGCCCAGCCCCACACGCGCTCGCTCTCGACCTTGAGCTGACCGGCCGGGCCGGCCACAAACACCGCTCCGCTCATGGCCTCCATGGCGTAGCGCGTGTCGGACAAAAAGTTGGCCATGCCCGGGGGGTCAAGGAGGCAGATGGCGTGGCGCTGCCAGGTGATGGAATGGGCGGCGGTGGACAGCGAGGCTTTGCGACGGATCTCCTCGGGCTCAAAATCAAACACCGAGTTGCCGTCATCGACCCGGCCCTGGCGGGTCGTGGTGCCAGAGGCGTACAGCAGGGCTTCGGCCAGGGTTGTTTTCCCCGCTCCCCCCTCAGCCAAGAGACCAATAGTACGAATACGGCGGATGTCATCAGCCATCGGAGCCCTCCTGTGTGTCGCGGCCGGGACGCGGTCGGCGGCGCCCCGTGTCAGTGGTTGCGTTCATATAAAATACGAAGCCCGGCCAGGGTCAGGAACTCGTCTATCGCTTCGATGGTGGACGATTCGTCGGCAATCAATTCGGCAAATCCTCCGGTGGCAATGACCCGGGCGCGGCTGGCGTTCTCGCGGCGAATCCGATCCACCATGCCGTCAACAAGCGCGGTATATCCATAACAAATCCCCGACTGGATTGCATGCACGGTGTTGCGGCCGACCACCTTGGGCGGTTTGGTCAGCTCCACCCGGTATAGTTTGGCCGTCTTGGTATACAGGGCGTCGAGGGAAATCCCGACGCCGGGTACGATCGCGCCGCCCAGATACTCGCCGTTGGCCGTCACATAGTCAAACGTGGTCGCGGTGCCAAAATCAACCACGATTGTCGCCTCCTGATAGCGCTCATAGGCGGCCACGGCGTTCACAATCCGGTCCGCGCCCACCTCGCGTGGCACGTCGTACAGGATCGGCATGCCGGTTTTGGTGCCGGGACCGATAATCAGCGGAGAGCGCTGAAACAGGGCGTGACTCAGCTCTTCAACAACCCGAATCATCGGCGGCACCACGCACGACACGACGATACCCTCAATCGACGCGAACGCAATGTCGGAAGCCGCAAAGACGCTGCTCAGCAGCACGCTGTACTCGTCCGAGGTGCGTCCGGCATCGGTCGTCAGACGCCAGTGATGGCTGAGCGTGTCGTGCTGATAGATGCCGAGCACGGTGTGGGTATTGCCCACGTCAATCACGAGGATCATGTGTTCCACCCTGTTGATACCCGCCGATCACGCTGACCTCACCCGCCACCACCCGACGCGGCGTGTCGGTTGTCTGCTCCCGCACCAGTAAGGCTCCGTCCGTATCCAGGCCCAAGACCGTCCCGCTGATCGCCTCGCCCTGGGCGGCGACCGCAATCTGGCGGCCGATCAGGTCGGCGGCGTAGCGCTCCCAGGCTGCGCGCAGAGCCGGAAAGCCTTCTTCTAACCAGAGAAGATAGGCTTGCTCAAGGTGGGTCAGCAGGCTGGCGGCGAAGGCAGCACGCTCAACCGGCGTGCCGGTCACCGCAAACAGCGAGGAGGCTTTGTCGCGCAGCTCTTGGGGAAACGCCTCAAGCCGGGCGTTGAGATTCACCCCAATGCCAAGAATGATGGCCTGCAAGTGCTCGCCCCGGGTCTGCATCTCGGCCAGGATGCCGCACACCTTTTTACCCGACAGCAACACATCGTTGGGCCATTTGATGGCCGGGGGCGGCCCGGCCAGCCCGGCCAGCGTGTCGGCCACCGCCACCGCCGCCACCAGATTGATCTGGGGAGCCAGGCTGGCGGCGATAGGCGGGCGCAGAATAAGCGAGCAGTACAGGTTCACCCCGGCCGGCGAGACCCAGCTGCGGCCGAGGCGACCCCGGCCGCCGGTCTGGGCGTCGGCGACCACCAGCGTGCCTTCGGCCGCGCCCTCGGCGGCCAGCTGCATGGCGTAGGTATTGGTGGAGTCGATTGTCTCAAAGAAATGGAGCGGTCTGCCAAGCAAACGCGTCTTGAGTCGGCTCCCGACGGCAACACCAAAGTCTGGTTCGGACATGGCTGAGGACTCCTGACCGGGGACGCCTCAGGTCTGGGGCGACACCGCCATACTCAGGTCAACGGCCGGAGCAGAGTGGGTCAGGGCGCCGACCGAGATGAAATCCACCCCGGTCTGGGCGACCTCCCGAACCCGCTCCAGGCTCATATTGCCCGAGGCTTCAAGCAGGGCGCGGCCTCCTGCCAGCTGGACCGCGTCCCGCATGTCTCGGGTCGTCATATTGTCCAGCAGCAGGATGTCGGCCTCGGCCGCCAACGCCTCGCCGACCTGTTCCAGGCTGGCACATTCGACCTCGATCCGCAGCAGGGCCGAGGCCCGCTGCCGGGCCTGACGGACGGCCGGCCCGACCCCGCCGCACACGCTGATGTGATTGTCCTTGATCAACACCCCGTCGTCCAAACCCATCCGGTGGTTCGTTCCCCCGCCCTGGGTCACGGCATATTTATCCAGCAAACGAAACCCCGGCAGGGTTTTGCGCGTGTCAATGATCGTGCAGGCGGTGCCGGCAACCGCCTCGACAAAGTGGCGGGTCAGGCTTGCCACACCGCACATGTGCTGGAGAAAATTCAGCACGGTCCGCTCGGCTATTAACAGACCGGCCGCCCGACCCCACACCTCGGCCACTACTGTACCTGGCTCGACTGCGGTGCCTTCGTCGAGCCGCAGGCTGACCCTGGCGTTCGGATCCACGGCCTGCACCACCCGCTCAATCAGGGGCAGTCCGGCAAGGGTGAGCGCCGCTTTGGCGGTGATTGTTCCCTCGGCCGGACACTCGGCCGGAATGGTCGCTGCGGTGGTCACGTCACCCCGACCGAGGTCTTCCTCAAGGGCGGTGGCGATCAGACGGGTCACGGCAGGATGATCAAAAGGATGCATGGATTTTACCCCAGGGCGCTCAGGTTGGCGTGCAGGGTCGCCAGCTGCGACTCCATGTCCGCCAGCCGGCCCCGTTCTTTGGCCACGACCTCGGGCTTGGCCCGGGATACGAACTTCTCATTGGCCAGTTTCTTGCGCGTGCCCTCCAGGCTGCCGGTCAGTTTTTTGATCTGGCCGGCCAGCCGGGCGCGTTCTTTCTCCACGTCAACCACCCCCAGCACATAGACCTCGACCTCGCCCACCACGGCGGTTGCCGCATCGGTCGTTCGCTCCACATCGGGGCCAATCTGCACGGACTCGACCCCGGCCAGGGAACGCAGGTGGGCCGTCCCGGCCTGGAGCACGCGGGCGGGCGGCGCGTCCGCAGCCTCGACCTTGATGCGGACCGCCAGGGGGTGCCTGGGCGCAACCGTGTACTGGCTGCGAATATCACGGATCGCCCGGATCGTCTCGCGCAAGAAGTCAAGCTCGTGCTCAAGCCGGGTGTCCTGCCAGTCGGCCTGAGCGCGGGGCCAGGCCGCCGTGGCCAGCAGCTGCGGGCTCGGCAGGGCTTGGTCAATCCCGCGTTGCGGCGTCTGTTCGTTGAGCCGTTGCCACAGAAACTCGGTCAAAAACGGAATAAACGGGTGCAGCAGGCGCAGGACCTGATCGATGGCAAAGGCCAGCACCTGACGGGCCGGATCGGCCTCCCCAGACTCGCGCAGGCGGGGTTTGATCATCTCCACATACCAGTCGCACAGCTCGGACCAGAAAAACTCGCGGACGGCCGCAATCGCCGCCGCCGGATTATAGGCTTCGAGCTGAGCCTGGACCTCGGCCGTGGCCCGTGACAGCCGCGACAGTATCCAGCGATCCTCAAGCGTCAGGTCTGGGGCGTATAGCGGCCGGAAGCTCGCTCCCTCCAGGTTGAGCAGGGCAAACCGGGTCGCATTCCACAGCTTGTTACAGAAGTTGCGGCCGACCTCGAACCGCTCGCTGACCAGTTTTGCCGCCGGGATATCCGGCATAGTGCCCAGCACGTCAAACTCTTTGCCGGTCTCGGGACACACGTAGGTGAAGATCGTGCGGCCGTGCTTGGCCGTGGCCAGATCGACCAGCGTATTGGTATACGGCGACAGGGCCTGGACCGGCAGCCGAATGTCCTGCGAGCCGGTCTGCATCTCACACAGCACGTAGCGCATGGCGTCACAGCCGTAGCGCTCGATGATATCGACCGGGTCGATGCCGTTGCCCTTGGACTTGCTCATCCGCTCGCCCTTGCCGTCGAGAATCGTGGCGTGGATAAAGACATCGGTAAATGGGACATCGCCCAGGTTATACAGGCCCAGGATGACCATCCGGGCGACCCACAGGGTGATGATATCGCGCCCGGTCACCAGACAGCTGCCGGGGTAGTAGGACGACAGGCAGTCCGCGCCGTTTTGCTGACCCAGGGGCGTCTGACCGGGCTCGACCGCAGCGGTGTCGGGATCGGGCCAGCCCAGCGTGCTGTGAGGCCACAGTCCGCTCGAAAACCAGGTATCGAGCACGTCGGGGTCGCGCTCGAAGCCGGCCGCCTCAAGTTCCTGGGCCAGCTGCTCCTGTTCGGCCGGCTCACGCAGACACACCAGCAGTTGGACTTCAGCGTCTTCAGCATCCCCGTTCGGGCGCCAATCCGTACCCGGCCGCAGCAGCCGGCTTGAGCCGTCGGCGTACAGCAGGCGGGCCACCAGATCCGGTCGGTCGAGATGGGGTTCGAGCCAGGCCAGCGTGTCGGCCACAGCCCGGCCGCTCAGGCGAATCGTCCAGATCGGGATACGGTGTCCCCACCACAGTTGACGGCTGATGCACCAGTCGCGTTTCTCGGCCAGCCAGGTGAGATAGGTATTGCGGTAGCGTAGGTCGGGATGAAACGAGACCTGCCGTCCGGACGGCGAACGCCACGTCTCCTGGGCGGCATCAATCGCGGCCTGGGCCAGCCCCGGGGTGGTGAATTCCTTGTCCGTTCCACGGCCACACACCACCTCACCCGCAACGTCGCCCATGCGGACGAACCACTGCTCAGACAGATACGGCTCAATCGGGGTCTTGGAGCGGTCGGAATGGCCGATCTCGGTCTCGCGGTCTTCGACCTGCTCCAGCAAGCCCTGAGACTCAAGATCGGCCACAATTGTGTCGCGGGCGGCAAAGCGGTCCAGCCCCTGGTAGGGACCGGCGGCGGCGTTCAGCGAGCCGTCGGTGTCCAGGATATTGATCAGACCAATCGTCTCGCTGTGGCGCGTCCACACCTCGTAGTCGTTGGGATCGTGGGCCGGGGTAATTTTGACGCAGCCACTGCCCAACTCGGGTTTTGCCCACTCATCGCACAGCAGCGGAATGGGCCGGTCAAGGAGCGGCAGGCGGACTATGCGGCCCGCCTCGGCCATGGCGGTCAGCCGCTCCAACAGCGGCAGATGGGTCTGGCGGCGTTGGGTCAGCCGGGCCAGCTCGGCCTCGATCTCGGCCCGCTCTTTCTGGCCGGCCGCAGCCAAACGCGCCTGGGTTTTGGCGATCAGCTCTTCGAGCGCGCCGCGCGGGTCGGGGTGACACGCCACCGCAGTATCGCCCAGCATGGTTTCGGGCCGGGTGGTGGCCACCACCACATGGTCGGGCTCGCCCGGCTGGGGATCAATAATTGGGTAGCGCAGGTGCCAGAAGTGGCCCTGGACGGTCTCATACACGATTTCATCATCCGCCACCGCAGTCTGTAGATGACAGTCCCAGTTGACCAGCCGTGTGCCGCGGAAAATCAGGCCGTCCTCAAACAGCCGAAAAAAGGTCCAGGACACGGCCCGGGCGCACACCGGGTCCATGGTGAAGCGCTGCCGGTCCCAGTCGCACGAACAACCCATGGCCTGCTGCTGCCTGACGATGCGGGCCTGGTACTGCTCTTTCCAGTCCCAGATTCTTTCCACCAGGGCCTCCCGACCGATATCGTGGCGGGTTTTTCCCTCCAGCTCCAACAGCCGCTTCTCAACCACCGCCTGGGTGGCGATACCGGCATGATCGGTCCCGGCCATCCACAGCGTGTTGTCGGCCAGCATGCGGTGCCAGCGGGTCAGCATGTCCTGCATGACATTATCCATGGCATGGCCCATGTGCAGGGCGCCCGTCACATTCGGCAGCGGCATCATGATGACATAGCTGTGCGGGTTGTCGTCGGGGGTGGCGGCAAAGGCTTTGGCCTCGGCCCACTGCCGGGATATGTGCTGCTCAAGGCCGGACGGATCGTATTGGGGCGCAAGGGCTTGCGGCATGCTGAGCCTCCTCGGGGAAGCGGGTCAAGAGCCTGTTGCCTTTCCAGCTCTGACCGGGGGCGACGCCCCCCAGTGTACACAAAAAAAGGGCCGGTCTCGATACGAGAGTGGCCCCGTCTCCAATGCGAAAGGGGGGACTTGAACCCCCACGGGTTTTACCCCACAGGATCCTGAATCCTGCGCGTCTGCCAATTCCGCCACTTTCGCCCGGTAGCAGGATGTATTAGCCGACACCGCTTGTGGGTGTCAATCCCACATGGCGTCGCCCGGACCGCTGCGGAGAGACAGCTCTGGTCCCGACTCTGCATTTCGGCTATGACGAACGGGAATGGAAACAAGGAGGACTGCCCATGACGACAGAAAATCTGGCCGAAAATCTGGCTAATGTTGACGGGGCCATTGATTGTGACGGACATATCCTGGAGCCGCCCGATTTATGGGAAACCTATCTGGATCCCCAATACCGGGAGCGGGCGATTCGGATTCGGACCAACGACGAGGGGCTGGAATACCTGGAGTTCGACGGGCAGGCGTCCAGGCTGGTGCGTGCCGGCCTGCCGGGCATGATGGGCGCAATGGGCGCCGAAGACATTGTGCCCAGCCCCGAGCGCACCTATCTCAGGGGCGCGCCGTACGGCTCCATGAACGCCAAGGAACGCGTTGAGCGGCTCAACCGGGAAAAACTGTCCAAAGCCATCCTGTACCCCACGATTGGCCTGCTGTGGGAGGCCGAAGTCCAGGACCCCGAGATCTCAGCCGCCTACTGCCGAGCCTATAACCGCTGGATTGTCGATTTCTGTTCCGAGTCGGGCGGCCGTCTTGTCCCGATTGCTCATGTGCCGGCCAGCAACCCCCAGGAAGCGGCCCGCGAGTTGGAACGGGCGGTGCAATCCGGGGCCAAGGGCGGCTTTATCGCGCCCTTCTCGTGGGACAAAAAAGCGCCGGGTCATCCCGATTTCGATCCGTTGTGGGCGACCGCCCAGGAACTCGATGTGCCGCTGGCCATCCACCCCACGTTTGAGCCGTTGAGCCATACGGTGCACACCCGCTTTGACGATCTGCGGATGGGTGAACCGGTTGATTTCAACTGGTACTTTGACGTGCTGGTCGCTCAGGGTATGCAGCAGTGCCTGGTCTCCCTGTTCCACTACGGCGTGTTCGAGCGCTTCCCACACGTCAAGGCCGTGATCCTGGAATCGCAGGCCGGCTGGATCGGCTATCTGCTCGACCGGATGGATGCGGTGTTTGAGGGTCCCCTGTCACGCTCGACCCAAATGAAGGAATCGCCCAGCACCTACTTCCGCCGCCAGTGCTGGATCTCGGCCGACCCCGACGAAAAAGCCCTGTCGCAGATCATCGAATTTGTCGGCGCCGACCGCTTCTTCTGGGCCTCGGATTTTCCGCATCCAGATCACAGCGATGATTATGTGCCGGCCCTGCAACGCCTCGTCACACCACTGTCCGATACGGCTCGCCGACAGATCATCGGCGAGAATGTGGCCCGGGTGTATCAGTTGGGCGACTGATTAATCCGCAGACTCAGGGAAAAGATCGACGACGCACGGCGGGAGGATTGAGAGAATTATTCAGCCGGGCTTCCGTGCCCCATGCCGGCTGTGAAGAATCTCAATCCAAGGCTGCATCAGTCCCGGCGTGGCGGACTGCTCGCTCAATGACCAGCGGAGCAGGCAACTCCGGGCGAGCCTCCGTCGACGCTGCGCGCTGCCGGGACTGCAGCATCCGCAAGCCGGACAGTAGGCGGCCAAAGGGCTCGCATCCGCCGCAATCGGCCTGAGCGCCGACATTGAAGAAAAGCAACGGCTCTGCCTGGTCCGTGGGTTGAGGCCCGAACGCGACCACGCCTGTCTCAAAGGGAATGCCGGTGATTGCGGGAGACTCCACAGGAATGGACTCGGACCCGTCTTCCGAGCCTGAGCCACTGGCCGGCGTTTCTCCAGCGTCGCCCGGCAGAGCAGCCACAGCCAGGACAGCACGCCCCGCATTCGCTCCCGCGGCGACCAGTCGGAACGACACGCCGTCCAGGCGGCGCCCGTCGACCAGCCTGAGGAAGCGGGCGACAGCCCGCGGCGCCCGCTCCGGGTAGAGTGCGAGTTCGATATCGGCCTGGGCGGTTTTGAGGACGACACGGACGGTGGTGTCTTCGGGGTGCTCTGTCAGCCACCACTCGCGGAGTTCCGTTAAGTCATGTCTCGCCAACCAGGGTTCGTATTTCCGAACCAGGGACGCGGGGTAGTCGCCGTCGGTGCCGCGCAGATACTTGTCCAGAAAGGACCGGACGACATCGTTATGAATCCGGTTGACCAGCCGTCCGTCCAGCCGACCGAACGAGCGGGTGGCAATGGGATTCCCGTTGCGGGCGATGAAGAGAGAGAAATCGGACAGCGAGTAGTGCGTGATCTCCTCGATCCACAGCCGGTACAGGTCGGAGCGGAGCCCGGCGGTCTCGTGTCGTTCGTAGACAAAGTCGGTGATGACCTGCCCGACCTCGTCGTCTCCGCCAGGAAAATTCTTCACTATGAAATCATAGTCCGAGTGCAGGACGAGCATCGGAGCCGGCATGTTCGTGTTGAATGTCGTTTGATACCGCTCGTCACCGTCGATATTCACGACTGCCGCACACCGGGTATCGACCAGGCAGACGGCAGCGGCGACGGAGCCGCCAAACGACATGCCCAGCGAACCCGTCGCTTTCAGATTGCTTGCCGCCACAATGGCGCCGACGCCGGCGGGGACCTCGCCCCGCTCCAATGCGTCATGCACGAATAGGCGGTCTGCAAGCCACAGCGGGGCACTGAACGTCGTCAGCCGTTGCCCGGACTCGTAGGCGAGCCGGTAACGGGTGAGTTGCGCTGACCGGCGCGTTGCGAAGTCCTGCGCGGTATACGCCTCAATAAACTCCTGGGGAAATCCCGACTGCTCCACTCTTGCGAAATAGTCTCTGACGCTTTTCAGCATCGCCGGGTCCATCCAGGCCACTTCGCCGTTCGGGAAGACCGTAGGAGAGGACTCGTAGGTATGCTGAAGGGCGTAGGCGATGTAGCCGTGGCTGGCAAGGTGCTCCATCAATATCGTGTTTTGTCCCTTGAATGCCCGGTAGCCGTGGCTGAAGATGACCGTGGGCCTCTTGTCTGCACCGGCTCTGAGCGGTGCGTCGACGTAGGAGTGGGTATCGCTGTACGTCAGGTAGGGAAAGAAGCGCGGACCGAGCGGAGAGGCGTCGCCGAGTCCACGCGCCGTTGTCTGGGCTTCGAGGCGTGAGAAGTACGGCAAGACCTCGGAGCCCTCGACCGTTTCGGCCGGATACCAGACGCGGAGAGACAGCTTTCTGGGTTGATCGGGCGCAGCGTCGAATAGCCCTATCCGGCTGGGGTCGGTCAGCACAAAGTCTCGCACCCCGACCGGGTAGGGCCCGGTCGGTTCCGGCAGGTCAACGATGGGGAACCAGTGGAACGTCAGGGCGGCGAAGACCGTGAGTCCGCTCAGCACGAGGCCGCAGGCGGCGTACCCCCAGCCGTGGCTCACGACCTGCGGGCGGAACCGACCCGCCAGCACGAGCAAAAGCACGAGCACGGCAGTGAGACCACTCGGCCCGGCCTGCCATCGAAAGCTGACCATCGCCACGGCAGACACCGTAGCCGTGACGAGCGCCAGCCCGGTGAGCAGGGCCGGACGGCGGGGGAAGCTGCGATACCACCACACCACCACCGCACCCACCAGCAGAGCAAGGGTCCCCAGATCGACCCAGAACATGCGGACTCCTCTCTCCCCGTCCCCCGCCTGACGGACTTCAGGAGGCAGCCAGCAAGCTGTCAATGCGTTCCGCAGCGCGATCAGCGGTTTCTTGGGCACGCTTGGCCAGGGCACTCAGGGATTCCTGCTCGCAGGCCAGGCAGATCGTCCTTTCCATCGCCTCGGTCAGCTCGGTGTCGTGCCCGCGGTCACGCACCATCATATGCCAAATGATCTCGATGTTACGCAGCAGGCTCGACGTATCCGCCAAATCTCTTGCGATTTCTGCATCGATCACACCCTCGCCCGACAACTGCTTGAAAACCGCGCCGGTATCAAGATCAAGCAGGCCATCACACGTGCTCCCGTGCCTGAGCTTCAAATAGGACGCGACCTGATCCAGGTCGTCCAAGCCGCCGCGGATATGCCTCGGCAGCGGCACGCCTTCAGTGCCGGCGGGGGCGGCCAAGCCTGCCCGCAGGCTGGCCAGCTCACCCCCGTTCTGGACGTGCTCGCGGAACTCGGCCAGGGCCTCGCGTTTGAGCTGCTGAAAGCCTCGTACGATTGATTCGTCGCCGTAAATCACTCTGGCCTGCGCCAGGGCCAGGACATCCGTGAACGAGGCTCCAGCCCGCCAGCGCTCCCGGAAGTCGGTCAAGGATGCGGCAGGACCGTTGCCGCTGAACCTGCCGTTCGGCGCTGCGACGCTGCTAAACAGCAGGTTTTCTCGGGCGAGTGAGCCGAGGGATTTCATGCACTGTGTGGAGAGGCGGTCATAGTACTGCTGCGGTGGCATACCATTGGTGGAGCCGTTCTGACCGCCAGCAGCCCCTGACTGACCGTCGTAGAGATACAAGAGTTCCAGATCGTCCTCGACTTTCACATCTCGTCTGCCAAGACGGTTACACGCTACGACGGCGAACTGACCGCCGGGCATTGTCCCGACTTTGGTCGTGAGTTCCTCGGCCACAGCATCCACGACAACCTCAACTGAGGTATCGATCATGGCGGCGAAGGTCGCTTGCGACATCCGAGGTTCCATGTTGCCGCGGAGCATGTGCATGCCGACCTGGAAGACCCGCGTGTTTATCCAGGAGCGGGCTTCATCCAGGGCTTCACCGAGGTCTACGACCGGAGCCGACTCGGCAAGAATGGTCTTGAGTTCGGCGGCCTCGAACTCCTGGGCATAGAAGAGCCGGACCAGCCCGCGCCGCGCGATCTTTAGGGACTCCTCGTCCAGGCCGAGGTTGTCCGGGAGGTGCAGGTTCGTGAAGACACGGTCTTCAAGGCTTTCAAGCAACGGAGGATGTCTCTCGGCCCAGCGACTCCAGCGGGTCGAGGTCTGCATGATTTCCGTGACGAGCGCGAGCTGCCGCGGTCGCGCTCGGTAGAGCGTGCTCTCGTACGCCCGCCAGGAGGCCGGCTCGACCTCGGGATAGAACCGCTCCCGCCAGGCATCCAGGAGCGGATCAACGATCCTGAACCAGAGTGGAGGGATCAGGGCCAGGGCAAACATCACGGTGTAGTTGTAGGGCAGTTGGGGGGCGGCGTCTTCTCCGAAGTGTTGGAGGAGCGGGTACGGCCGGACCGCCACGCGATGGTGGTCGGAGTGACGCTGGACGTTCCATAAGGCCCAATTCGAGACGCGATAGCTGGAGTTCCAGGAGTGCCGGGGTTGGGTGCGTTCGTATCTGCCGCTCGGCAGGAGCTGCCGAGGCAACCCGTAGTGCTCCACATAGTCAATGACGCGCAGGATGATCACGGCGACGAGCGAATGCAACAGATACAGCCCGACACCGAACCAGCCGCCCATCCAGGCGTAGAGCGCGACCCAGGCTGCGGTCAGCAGACTGTAATGCCAGAACGAATTGGTCGGATGCCAGGCGGGAAGACCGAGCCGAGCGAGCCGGTCGCATTCAGCGCGCCACGTCACAAGCAGGTTCCCGAACAGCGCCCAAGGCAAATAGCTCCAAAAAGATTGGCCCTTGGCAGCATAGACCGGGTCCATCGGTGTGCCCACATGCCGGTGATGGATGAACACATGCTCGGTTGTGTAGTGCGCAAACGCGATCGAGCTCATCAGGACCTCGCCCAGCCTGCGCTCCCACTTCGCCGTCCGATGAATCAGCTCGTGGCCGGTGGCGATCGTGTGGCCGGCCACTTTGCCAAGGAGGACCGTGAGCGCGATGCTCTCGCCCGTGGAGAGATGCCCTGAGGTATGAATCTGCCAGAACACATAGATCGACACACCGATCCAGCAGGGCCCCCACAACCACAGCAACAGATTGTAGGCCCACAGTTCGCGTTCGGGCGTGGACGGGTCAAGATTGGTGGTGCGCAGTCCGAAGCTCAGGTCGCCCATGGTTACCCAGACCCAGAACGGAATAGCGATGACCCAGCCGCCCGCATGGCTGGCGACCACCACAAAGACGGGCAGGAGATACTGGAGGGCGAACGGGAACGCGCCCAGGACATGTTTCATGTGCCTGAACCTCCGGGCTTGCGTGCGGGTTGAGGAGGGATCAAAAACCTCTCCACACGTACCAAATACTATCAAAATTGGGAGGAAAGCGGCAAGAGGAGGAGCGGGCAGCACCGGAGAACCGGGGGAGGAGGCAGGCTCCGGCGCGGTCAGGCGAACTCGGTAATCGACAGCACCAGCCGCCCGAGGTCCACCTGCCAGTCGCCCACGGGTTTGACGTGCACCACGAACCTCGACGACGTGGCCGGACGGTGCAGCATCATTGACCCACTGACGGCGGGGCGGGCGGACGGCAGCGCGCCGGCCACCAGCCGCTCAAGGCGGGCCTGGTCGTCCGGCAGGCTGGTGCGGAGCAGCCCGTCCCGATCCACCAACCCATCGCCCTGCCGCAGGATGTCAGGATGTCCCGGGCGCGATGATTGGCCGCCAGGAGCTGCCCGCGCCGGTCCAGCTGGGCGACTGACTTTTTCGGGTCTGGCGTCAACTCGACTTTGTACAAGAAGAGCAGCGTGGCCACGGAGAGTAGGAGTGTAAGGGGAGCGCCACCATCCGTGGGGAGTGGCGCATTTCCTCCCTCGCCTTTGGCCCCATCTGTGCAAGGGGTTACATTGTGGAGCGCGGATTGATACTCTAGGCATCGCTCCGCAGTGTACCTACGCTGACGTTGAGCCCAAGGAGGACCCGATAGCCAGACGATCACAGCTCGCCATGGCCAAGCGCAACCGCGAACGGGCCAAGCAAGCCAAGCGAAAAGCGAAAGAAGAACGGAAGGCTCAGCGAGCTGCGGAGAAGCTTCAACGCCTTCCCGAAGACCTGGACGAATTCGGGAATCCCATCGAACTCAGCGATGATCCCGATGAAACCCCCGAGGCCGACGGCTCCGTCGCGTCGGAAGATCCCCAGTAGCACACTGAACGATCCAATCTCGCGCCTTATCCTTAGTTCCCCTCGAGAGAGACTCAATCGGCAAGCATGTCTCGGATGAGCAAGCGAACAGGTCCATCGTAGATTGCTACATCGTATTTTCTCTCTGAAGGCCGTCTGGGGATTTGGGAGGCTGGCTAGAAAAATACGGTCAGCCCGCCGCGGACATTGATGCCGTAGCCGGACACGAAATTCGTGTCCAGAATCCCCGACCCGCCACCGCTGCGCGGACACCGGCTGTCTCGACCGAGTTCGCGCCGCACACAGGATTCCGTGGCAAACTGCGTCTCCCGCCAGTCGGTGTCGGCCAGGTTGAGCACATCAAAAGACAGCTCAATGTTGCGCCAGCGGTAGCGCAGCAGCAGGTCAATCAGGCTATAGCCCCGGGCAATCACGCTACGGTCCTCATTGGCGGCCCGGTCGTCCAGGAAGCGCACCCGCAGGGCGGCAGACAGATTCTCAACCGGGTAGGCCGTCAGCCCCCCGTTCATCAGCAGGGTCGGCGCCAGGGGAATGGCCTCGCCGGTGACGCGAAAACGGGGATCGGCATAGGTCAGGTCATAGTCGAGCAGCAGCCAGGGCAGGACTTCGGCCCGCGCCTCAACATCCACACCCCAGCGGCGGGTGGGACCGCGCTGTTCGGTCGTGCCCTCGTCCCCGACAAAGACCAGCTCGCTACCCAGGTCGAGCCACCACAGCGAGGCGGCCAGCTCGACCCGATTGTACAGCCTCGTGCGCGCCCCGATTTCCGCGCCGGTCGAGCGGGCCAGCCCGCTGCCCCCCGGCTGAACCGCATCCCGGGCATCGTTGGAATGATAGCCCATGCCGAAATTGAGGAAGAGGTCGGTCTGGTGCCAGAAACTTGACGGGTCGATAAAGGGCGACACGATCAGGCTGGCCTTGGGACTGACAATGCCGTCGGTCGCATTGCCCTGTAGGGCGTCTGTCGCGTCGCGCCGAGACCGGTCATCAACATCAAAGACAAAGAAGTCGCCGCGCAGGCCGACGATGAACCGCAGCCACTCCCGCAGAAACAGCTCGTGCTGGGTGTAGCCGCTGAAGGCGTTCTCCCACACCTCGACTTTCTGGGTGGTGAAAAACCGCTGCCGGCGCTGCTGTCGAAACAGGCCGACATCGGCGTTATCGTTACGCGTCTCAAAACCAAGGCTGCTCTCAAGCAGCAGGCTGCCGAGCGTCCACATGCGCCGATACTGCGCCCGGCCGCCAAACAGCACGCGGGTGTCGAGCTGCTCAATACCGTCGCCCCGCACCGGGTCGCCGCTGAAAAAGGTAAAATTCGAGAACATGCGTAGCCGGTAGCGGCTGAAGTACAGTTGCACGGACCAACTCTTCTCCGGGCTTGGGGTGGCCGTGTAGATCAGATTCACGTTTTCCCGGTCGGAGCGCCCGCCCTCGCTCGGGTCGAGCGAACCGAAGCGGTCCAGCCGGCCGCTGTTGACCTCCCGGAGCGGGATCTGGCCCGAGGCGTCCCAATCGCCGGTATACAGCGAGGTCCACAGACTCAGCTTGGAGGTCGGGTTGGGCCTGAGGGTAAACTTGCCGAAGAAATTATACTTGACGAAATTCTCACCGTGCCTGGCCGGCCCATCCGTGAAGTAGACTTCGTTGGCGATCAGGCTTTGCACCGGACCGAGGCGCGGCGACAGGATGCCGACATAGCGCATGGTGTTGAATGACCCACCCACGGCGCGGAGCGAATTTTCGACCGTATCGTCTTTGGTGATGAAGTTGACCGCGCCCGAGTTGGCGAAATTCCCGGAGTCGGCAAAATACGGGCCTTTGCGGTAATCAATGGACTCGACGATCTCAGGAATCAAAAAATTGAGATCGGCATAGCCCTGACCGTGGGCATGGCTGACCATATTGACGGGGATGCCATCGACGCTGATGGCCACGTCAGTGCCGTGGTCATTATCAAAACCGCGCAGGAAGTACTGCATGGCTTTGCCGCCCCCGGCGTGCTGGCCGGCCACAAATCCGGGCAGATTATTCAGCATTTCCCAGGCCGTGTTATGCGGCCGGACGGCAAAGTCGCTTTCGCGCACCCGTGTTTCGGTGGCCGCGCTGATCGGACGGCGCCCGGTGACCGTCATCAGCGGCATCCGTTGGGTTGACGCGGCGTGCGTATGCCCAGCTTCTTGCCGGCCACGTGTGTCGTGACCGTAGCTCGTATCCGCCGCCCACAGCAGCGCGACGATACACCACACCCAGCCGCACAGACGGCGTACGGCGTGGCCCTTTTCTTCAGACATCGGGGGTGTTTCTCTTTGCTTGTTCTCTTTTTGCATAGCGAATGTGAGGCCTCTTTCATCTCGGTCGCTGCCTCAAGCAGGCGGGACGCCTGCATTCACAGAAGAGGCGTTTACCAGTTCGGGCGGAGCCAAACGCGTTCCCCAACCGCACCCGACTCGGCGGACACATTGTCCCACCTGGAACAGCTTGGTATAGGCTACAGTAGGGTGGAGACGGATGCAGATCATTCGGACGGACAAGCAAAAAGATAACCTTGCAAAGTTTTTCTGGGATATGGCCAAAGTCGCTCTCACACTGCTGGTTCTTGGCCCTTTTACAAAACCAGAAAGTCTCGGTTCTTTTGGCTTTCTCGGGAGAATGGCTATCGGCGTCCTGCTCGGACTCTTGGGGTATATCCTTGATGGTATGGAGGTCCGGCAATGAATCCATTTACCGTGGCATTCTCGGTCTTTGGCGTGCTCGTTCTGATCGGACTTTTTATCGTGCTGTTCGATAAAGGACTCAAGTGGAAAGGGAAAGCCTGAGGCAGCGGCGGCCACGCTCAGACTGCCTGAATACGTAGCCCACCATCTCCGAGATCGAGCCAAAGGAATCTCGGATCGTTCCTGGAGTCTGGGAGCGCGGCCGCTGCGTCAAACCAGCATCACGGTCGCGCCCCCAGAAAAGGCGTTCATCGGTTCGGGCCGGTCCACACGGCGCTAAGCGCGGACTCCGATCGCGCCGCTGGTGCGCAGCCGTTCAAGGTCTGCGGTCTCAAAACCCCAGTCGATCAAGGCTTCCTCGGTATGCTCGCCGGGGTTGGCCGGCGGCCGCTGGATGGCGCTCGGCGTGCGGCTGAAACGCGGCGCCGGGGCAGGTTGCGGCACTCCGTCAAGCTCCACGAACGTCCCCCGCTCCTTGTTATGCGGATGATTGGGGGCTTCTTCCATGCTCAGGACGGGCGCGTAGCACACGTCGCTGCCCTCCAGGATCTGGTCCCATTCGTCCCGCGTCTTGCTTTTGAAGATGGCCGTCAGGCGGTCCTTGAAGTCCGGCCAGGCGGTCTTGTCGTTCTGGCGCGGCAGCTCCTGGCCCTCAAGGCCGGTCAGCCGCAGGAGTTCGGCGTAGAACTTGGGCTCAATCGAGCCGATGCCGATGTATTTGCCGTCGCTGGTTTCGTACACGTTGTAATAGTGCGCCCCGGTATCGAGGATGTTATCGCCCCGCTCGTCGGTCCAGCGGCCGGCCGCCCGCAGCCCGAAAATCGCCGTCATCAACGATGCCGCGCCGTCAATCATGGCCACGTCAATGACCTGGCCTTTGCCCGACTTGTGGGCTTCCAACAGCGCTCCGACCACGCCCAGGGCGAGATACACCCCGCCCCCGCCAAAGTCGCCAACCAGGTTCAGCGGAGGCACCGGGGCCTCGCCCTTGCGACCGATTGAGTGCAGGGCGCCAACCAGGGAGATATAATTGATGTCGTGGCCCACGGCCGGGGCGAGCGGCCCCTCCTGGCCCCAGCCGGTCATGCGACCGTAGACCAGACGCTCGTTGCGAGCCATGCACACGTCCGGTCCGAGTCCCAGGCGTTCCATCACCCCGGGTCGGAAGCCTTCAATCAGCGCGTCAGCCTGCTCAACCAGCCTGAGGGCGACCTCGGTGCCGTCCTCTTTCTTGAGATCGAGCGCCACCGAGCGGCGGCCGCGACCCAGCAGATTGAACTTCGCGTCGGTCGGGATGCCCAGGCTGGCATCCTCAGCCCGGTCGATCCGCAGGACCTCGGCTCCCATGTCTGAGAGCAGCATCGCACACATCGGGGCGGGACCAATGCCCGCAAACTCAACGACCTTATACCCGGATAACACGCCCATATCTTCTCCCTTCTGTTTTGCTCCAGGCGACTGGAACAACGGCCTGAAAGACTATGCTATTTTGTCGCGCGTTTGCAAGCCGGTATGTGACAGACAGACCGGTGTGAGCGCTGTCTGCCCACACCCGAATTGGCTATGATGGCGCGCGTCATGCACTATAAATGTATTCTCGAATACGACGGAACCGCTTACCATGGCTGGCAGCTACAAGCCAACGCGGAAACCCTCCAGGGCAGGCTGGAAGCCGTCCTGGCCCGTCTCTTCAACGAGCCGGTTCGGGTGCGGGCGGCCGGTCGGACCGATACCGGGGTGCACGCCCTGGGCCAGGTCGTGGCCTTTCGCACCAGCCAGACGCGCGATCCCGGGCGGCTCCGGCACAGCCTGAACGCCCTCCTGCCGTCGGATATGGCCGTCAGGCGACTCGAAACCACCAGCGAGACCTTCAATCCCCGCCGTGACGCCCGCAGCCGCACCTACCGCTACCAGATCTGGAATCGGCCCGACCGCTCGGCCGTGTGGGCCCGCTATAGCTGGCATGTGCCGCTGCCGCTCGACATCGGCGCCATGGATCGGGCCGCCGGTCTGTTGGTCGGCCAACACGATTTCTCGTCCTTTCAGGGCGCCGACTCGGTTGAGCACGACCCGGTGCGGACGGTGCTGCGCAGCACGGTCAGGCGGGCCGGGCAGGTCCTGGCCTATGAGGTCGAGGCGCGTTCTTTTGTCCGTCACATGGTCCGCAATATCGTCGGCAGCCTGTACGATGTCGGGCGCGGTCGGCTGAGCGTTGAGGGCTTCGCCCGCATCTTTGCCGCCCGTGATCGGACCCAGGCCGGGCAAACGGCGCCGCCTCAGGGCCTGTTTTTGCTGAAGGTCAGCTATTAGCGCCGCCACCCGTCTTCTTCAGTATTGTTGACAGCCGCCTAGGTGCGGCGGGATAATCGCTCCGCCTGGGGAAAAAGGGGGAAGCACACATGGCGCATGACATCGTCCTGAAGAACGGCTTGGTGGTGACTCCAAACGGCGTCATACGGGGAGGCATCGCCATTGAAGGAGAACAGATTGTCGCCGTGGGGGCCAGCCCGAGTCTGGGCCAGGCAAAACGGACCATTGACGTAGGGGAAAAAATCATTTTCCCGGGTACCTTCGATCCCCACGTCCACTTCGGCATTGCCGACCGCTTTGGCGATGACGCCATGACCGAGGATTTCCTGCGCGACACCAAGGACTGTCTGATCGGTGGGGTGACGACAATCGCCACCACCACCCTGATCGGTCAGGAGCCGCTGCCGCAGCTGTTCGATCAGGCTCTGCAGTGCGGGACCGGCCACTCGTGGTGCGACTTCAAGATCACCTGCGTGGTCAACACCCTCGACCAGGTGGCCGACATTCCGGAAGTGGCCCACAAGGGCGGCGTGTCCTACAAATTTTTTACCGGCTACGCCGGTTCCCAGGCCGAGGCCTTCGGCATGAACCCCGAGGGCATTACCCCGGCCTTCTTCCACCAGGCCTGCGAACAGCTGGCCCGCTGCGGGCCGCCGACCTTTGCCAAGATTCACGCCGAAGACCCCTATGTGCGGGGTATTCTGATCGACCGCCTGCGGCAGACGGGCCGCGCCGACCAGCTCACCGCCTGGGCCGAGTCCAGCCCGGACTGGGCCGAAAGCGTCCAGGTCTATACCTATGGCCTGATCGCCAACCAGCTGCGCGTGCCCCTCTATCCGGTCCACATCAGCGCCGCCCATACGGTCGAGACGGTCAAGCAGCTGCGTAGCCAGGGCCTGAACGTCGTGGGCGAGACCGTGGCCTGCTTTCTCAACACCACCGCACCCGAGATGGACGCCAAAGGCATGGGCGGCAAGGCCAAAATCCAGCCCCCGATCCGATTTGCAACCGACCGCGAACGCCTGTGGCAGGGTCTGCAAGAGGGCAGCCTGTCGGTGGTCGGCACGGACAGCCTGACCTACTCGGCGTCGTTCAAGACGGACGGCGACTTCTGGGACTGTCGGGTCGGCATCAACCTCCAGGTCGCCGATACCCTGCCCCTGATGTTCAACGAGGGGGTCAACACCGGACGGGTCGATCTGGTCACGCTGGCCAAGGTCTTGTCCGAGAACGCCGCCAAGCTGTACGGCGTCTACCCCAAGAAGGGCGCGCTGACGCTGGGCGCCGACGCCGATATCGTCGTCATTGATCCCGAAAAAGAAGCCGTGCTGGGCATCGACCGTATGCGCTCGCGGGCCGATTATTCGCTGTGGGAGGGACGCCGGGTCAAGGGCATTCCGGTCATGACCTTTTTGCGGGGCGCCCTGGTCATGGAAAACGGCGAGATTGTGGGCCAGGCGCCGAGCGGGCGGTTTGTCGGCCAGGTGGTCCAGCCTCGGGGATTGTAAGCTTCGGAGAGAGCACAGCCATGGACAGTGTCAAACACGTAGTAGCCCAGGTCGCGTTTGCGGCCGAGAAGATGCACAAGGTCAACCTGTTTACCACCGAGCGGATGTTCTGCGACGTGTACTGCTTTGAGCCCGGCCAGGAGCAGACGCCCCATACCCACACCGGCTCGGACAAGGTCTATTACGTGCTCGAAGGCAGCGGCCGCGTCCAGCTCGGCAGTGAAACCAGAGACATCGGTCCGGGCGAGATCGCGCTCGCTCCGTCCGGCTCCGAGCACGGCTTCCGCAACCCCGGGCCGGGCCGGCTGACCGTCCTGGTCTTCATGGCTCCCAAACCCCAGCGGAAATGAGAAGCAGCCATGCCACAGGACAAACACGCCATCTACCAGCGCGCTCAGCTCGGCCATACCCTCGGCTACGGCAAAAGGCCGGCCCTGGTCGTGGTCGATTTGCAGCTGGGGTTCACCGCCCCGGAACAGTCGCCCCTGGCCGGCAATCTTGACGCCGAGGTGGCGGCTACAAACCAGCTCATTGCGGCCGCCCGGGCCAAAGCCGTGCCGATCATCTTTACCGTGGTCGGCTACGATCCCCACCGCCAGGACGACGCCGGTTTGTGGCCGGAAAAAGTGCCGTCGCTGCGCCTGCTGACCCTGGGCAGCAAGCTGGTCGAACTCGACCCGCGCCTCGACCGCCGGGACCACGACCTGCTCATCGTCAAGAAGTACGCCTCGGGCTTCTTCGGCACCTACCTGGCCTCGACCCTGACCATGAAGGGCGTCGATACCCTGATTGTCACCGGCTGCACGACCAGCGGCTGTGTGCGGGCCACGGTGATGGACGCCCTGGCCAACGGCTTCCGCCCCATCGTGCCGCTCGAAGCCATCGGCGACCGCGCCGAGGAGCCGCACGAGGCCAACGTGTTTGATATTGGGGCCAAATACGGCGACGTGGTCCGCACCGACGAGGTGCTCGCCTACCTGGAGCGGCTGTAGCCCATACTTGCCTCAGGCCTGCGCGTGTGACCTTTGCCTTTTGCCCTGTGACTTCAAGAGCGAGCCCGGCCCGCCAGGGTCTTTTCTTCCCCCCCCGGCTGGGATACAAGAAGCCCCGAACCGCAACGCGAGAGGGGAACCACAGTATGCGGAGTCTTGCCTGCATCATCGCTTTGACCGGTGCTCTACTCATCACCCTGCCGGCCTGTTCCGAGGCCGACCCGCCGGACGGACCGGTCGTCGTCCTGTCCACCTCAATGGGCGAGATCAAGATCGGCCTGTACGAAAAAGAGGCGCCCGAGACGGTGCAGAACTTTCTGGGCTATGTCAACGACGGCTTCTTCGACGGCACGATCTTTCACCGGGTGATTCCCAATTTCATGATCCAGGGCGGCGGCTTCACCCCGGACATGCAACAAAAACAGACCAAGCGGCCGATCAGAAACGAGGCCGACAACGGTCTCCAGAACGACGAGGGAACGGTCGCCATGGCGCGCACCAACGCCGTCCATTCGGCGACCTCCCAGTTTTTCATCAACGTCACCCGCAATTCCTTTCTGGATCACCAGAGCCAGGCCAATTTCGGCTACTGTGTGTTTGGCCGGGTGGTCGAGGGTCTCGATGTGGTCAAACAGATTGAAGGCGTCCAGACCGGACGCCACGGCAGGTACGATGACGTGCCCCTGGAGCCAATTGTGATTCAGTCGGCCACGGTCGTTGCAGCAGCCGAACCGGCCGACGGCTAGGGCCGCCGACCGCATGCAAAAGGAGGATGTGTGGTACTACTGTCAACCTCACTGGGCGAGATCAAGATCGAGCTGTACGACAAGGAAGCCCCCGAGACCGTCAGCAACTTTCTGGGCTATGTCAACGACGGCTTCTTTGACGGCACGATTTTTCACCGGGTGATTGCCGGCTTCATGATCCAGGGTGGCGGCTTCACCTCGGACATGCAGCAGAAGAGCACCAAGCCGCCCATCAAGAACGAAGCCGCCAACGGCCTCAAAAACGAACTCGGCACGCTTGCCATGGCCCGCACCAATGTGGTGGATTCGGCCACCTCGCAGTTTTTCATCAACGTCAAAGATAACGACTTTCTGAACCACCAGGGCCAGGCCAACTTTGGCTACTGCGTGTTCGGTAAAGTGGTCGAGGGCCTTGACGTGGTGCACCAGATCGAGGCGGTGGCCACCGGGCGTAGCGGCATGCACGACGACGTGCCCGTCACGCCGGTGGTGATTCAGTCGGCCAAAGAACTCGCAGCCGAATAGCGGCAGGAGGAAGACCATGCGACATGTATGGGCAAGCGCAATCCTGGCAGGCAGCCTTCTCACCCTCAGTGGCCTGCTGCTCGTGTCTCAGCCGGTATCCGCAGCCGAACTCTCGGCCGAGCTTGAGCAGGCCCTCACCACCAGCAGATATGCCTATATTGCGACCGAACGGAAGAGCGGCGACTTGGGCAGCCCGGCCGAGATCTGGTACATGTACCACGATGGAGCGGTGTGGGTCGGAACGCCCAAGACGACCTACCGGGCCAGACGCATCGAGGCTGGCCGTACCAAGGCCAGGGTCGCCCTGGGCAGCCGTGACGGCCCAGCCTTTGACGCCACCGGCTCCATTGTCAACGACGCCGAGCTGACCGCACTCTTGTTTGAGCGCCTGGCTCAAAAATACCCCGGCGGCTGGCAGTCGTTCGAGAGCGGCTTTCGGTCGGGTTTTGCCGACGGCTCGCGGGTGCTGATCAAATACCAGCCGGCCGACTAGAGAACCAAGCCTGAGACGGGCGGAGTCCTCCTCCACCCTTTCTGCGGCCCGTCCGCACGGCCGGGCGGGCCGCGAGGGATACGCATGGCGCAGGCACGCGGACACTGGTCCGGCTCATTCGGCTTTATCCTGGCCGCGATCGGCTCGGCGGTCGGGCTGGGTAATATCTGGCGCTTCTCGTTTGTCGCCGGCCAGAACGGCGGCGCGGCCTTCGTCTTGGTCTACCTGGGCTGTGTGCTGGCCGTGGGCATTCCGGTCATGCTGGCCGAATTTCTGATCGGCCGCCGCACGCAGCGTAATGTTGTCGGCAGCTTTCAAGCCCTGCGACCGGGCTCGTCCTGGGCCTGGACCGGCTGGCTGCCGGCGGCGGCGTCCTTTGTGGTGCTGTCCTACTACGCCGTGGTCGGCGGCTGGGTGCTCCACTACATCGCCCTGTCCCTCACCAACAGCTTTGCCGGGCAGTCGGCCGAGACCATCAGCGGCCTGTTCGCGGACCTCACCACCAGTGGTCTGAGCCAGATGGGCTGGCACGCCGTTTTCATGCTGGCCACGGTTGTGGTCGTCGTGCGTGGCGTGGCGGGCGGTCTGGAGCGCGGCAACAAGATCATGATGCCGCTGTTGTTCGTCATGCTGTGCGGGCTGCTGGTGTATGCCGTGCAAACGGACGGGGCGCGGGACGGCATCGCCTTTCTGCTGAGTCCGCGCTGGGATCAGCTGACCGCCCGGTCGGTGCTGGAGGCCATGGGTCAAGCCTTTTTTTCGCTCAGCATCGCCGGTGGGATCATGGTCACCTATGGCAGCTATCTGCAAAAAGAAACCGACCTCGTCCGGCCCGCGTTTTATATTGCGGGCGGCGACACGCTGGTCGCCCTGCTGTCCGGTTTTATGATTTTTCCGCTCGTGTTCACCTTTCAGCTGGAGCCGACCGCCGGGCCGGGGCTGATCTTCCAGACCCTGCCGACCGCGTTCGCCCAGCTGCCGGCCGGACAGCTGCTGGCTCTGGTCTTTTTTGTGCTGCTGAGCTTTGCCGCCCTCAGCTCGGCCATCTCCGTGCTCGAGGTCGTGGTCGCCTACTGCATTGACGAGATGGGCTGGAGCCGGAGCCGGGCGACCTGGCTCATTGGCGGGGTGATTTTCCTGTGCGGCATTCCCTCAGCCCTGAGCGCCGGGTTCTTTGGTGTGGCCGACCATATTGTCACCAACTACATGCTGCCGACGGGCGGCCTGCTGATCGCGGTCTTCACCGGCTGGGTTCTCAGCCAGACCGTGCGCCGCCAGGAGTTCATGGTCGGGGGGATGAGCCAACGCCTGTACGCCGGCTGGCTGTTTCTGATTCGCTATGTGGCGCCAATCGCCATAGCCACCATTCTGGCCCAGTCGCTGCACCTGTTCTGAGGTCGGCAATTCCTTTCCGCGGTCCCGCGTGATACAAGCAGCCCCACAGGAGGACCTTGTATGGCGGACGACATTGGTCTGTTTGAAGCCCTGCACACCATGCGGGCGATGCGCCGCTTGAAACCCGACCCGGTTCCCGACGCCCTGATCCGACGGATTATCGCCGCCGGGCTCGGCGCTCCCAGCGGGGGCGATGTCCAGCACTGGCGGTTCATTGTGGTCAAGGATGCGGCCATCAAACAGCAGCTCCAGGCCGTGTACAAAAAGGCGCTCGACCAGGTGTTGGCGCGCTACGAGTCCAACCCGCCCCCGCCCGGCAAGACCGAGCAGCAAAAACAGCGCATGCTGAGAGCGGTCGTCTATCTGACCGAGCACTTCCACGAGGCGCCGGTGCTGATTGTCGGCTGTCTGGTGGGCGACTTTGCCGCGTCCATCGGTCTGCCAAAGATGTCGGGCGCGTCCATCTATCCGGCCATCCAGAACATGCTGTTGGCCGCCCGTGGCCTCGGTCTGGGCGCCACCCTGACGACGCGCCACCTGCTGTATGAAGACGAGGTCAAGCGCATCCTGGAACTGCCCGACAACGCCGAGACGTTTGCCATCCTGCCGGTCGGCTATCCCGTCGGCAAGTTCGGGCCGGTATCGCGGCTGGGGCTCGAAGAGGTCACGTTCCAGGACCGCTGGGGAACGCCCTACCCATAGATCGGACAAGATCGGACAGACTATGGACTGGGCTGCCCTGATCCGGGCCACACTGCGCCTGTACGCCACCGCCGCCCTCGAAACCTGGCAAAGAATTCAGCGCGCTTGGTGGGTCGCCCTGCTGCCCTTTGTGTATCTGCTGATCCTGCTCGTGACCTCCGTCTTCGCCGCCCCGCTGGGCATAGTCGGCGGTTTTATCCTGGGTTTCGTGCTGGCCATGTGCAGCGGCTCGTATCTCTACTTCATTGCCGAGGTCGTGCAGGGCAACCGCGTCCAGCCCCGAGAGCTGCTCGACAGCTGGCGGCCGTACTGGGGCTCGGTCATCAGCATTCTGTTCTTCGTGTTCATCCTGCGCACCCTGCTCGGCATTCTGGTCGTGCCGGGCCAGTCTTCGCAGACCATCCTGTCCATTATCAACCTGGTCCTGCTGATCATTCTGAACCCCATCCCCGAGATCATCTATCAGGGCCGCAGCGCCGGCTTCGCCATGCTCCAGGAAAGTCTGGATTTTCTGTGGGACAACGGGGTGGAGTGGTTTGTCCCGCTGGTCGGGCTGGCCGTGGTATCGGCGGTCGTGCTGCCGCTGTCGATCCTGGCCGCGCCGCTGGAGATCGGCCGGCTGTCTTTTCCGACCCTGTTCAGCGGCCTGCTGTCGGGTTCGCCGGCCGCCCTGCTGGTGGCCGCCCTGAACGCCGGGCTGTTGTACGTCCTGATGGTCTTTCGGGGCCGGCTGTTCCGCAAGCTGGCCGACAGCTCCCGTCGCCAACGCCTCTATCGCGCGCGCTTCGACTAGAGCAATTCACCATTATGTGCAGCCGTGTAGGTCGGGTGAGCCGCAGGCGTAAGCCGACACGGTGGGGCGGAGCGTCGGATTACGCTCCGCTCATCCGACCTACCTGCTACCTTCGCCGACCGAGGTGACAAACATCGGCGGCATCGACGGATGGGCAATCGTGCAGTCTTTGCCCAGACACGCCTCGGCCTCGGCAACCGCCTCCTCGAGCGTGGCAAAGGGCTCAAAGCCGACCCGCCGGGCGGCCTCGGGGTCTTCGGCGCCGGCCAGAAAGGCGCGGCCCATATGCCTGAGCGGAAATGCGCCCTGGCCCCATAAAATCAGCGGATGCGCGCCGTGAAAGCCGTAGGCATAGCGGTATTTGTGGACATACTCGGGCCGGTGGGCAAAATCGTCGGCGTACACCTCCCACAGCTCAAACGGGTCCTGGGTCTCGGACAGATGCTCGTCGTACAGCTCGATATAAGAGGGATGGTGGCGGGCGTGAAAGCCGGACCGGCACGGATTGACAAAAATCCCGATCCCACCCTCACGGATCAGGGGACGCTGCTGGTACAGGCCGAAACTGTACGACAGGGCCTGGTTGCGGATCAGGATCGGGTTGGTCTTGGACAGGTTGGCGTAGTAGGTCTGGTTGGGAATGCCGAAGATGCCGACATCGGTCTGCTGGGGCACGGACAGCACCTGCTGCTCGTACAGCTTGTCCAGGGTGCGCTCGTGGACCTCGGGGATGTGTCCGGCAAAGACCGCCACCAGTTCGGCCGGCTGGGCGGTGTTGAGGACCGATTCGAGGGTAAAGATGCGACGCCCCTTGGCGGCCAGCGCCCGGTCGATGACCGCCCCGATTTCTCCCACCAGCTTCTGGAACGCCGAGCGCTTGGCGTCCATGACCGACTTGCCGCTGGCCGCCCGGAACGGCCGGTGGTGATGGCGAATCGAGCGAAAGGAACTCAGGCCGATCGCCACCGACTTCCAGCCGCCGTGAAACGGCAGGCTGGTGAGGTTGACGTAAAAGACCTGGTCGGAGTCCAGAACCGCCCGGTTGACCTCGACCTCGATGCTGCGGTGGGTTTCGCCCAGGCCGACCAGGTTGTCGGGGTCTTCGGCGTCATGGCAAAACAGGCGGCTCGGCCCGAAGGTGTTGGTGATCTCGGGTCCGAGGATGGTGGCCAGCTCGCTCGTCGTCCACTTGCGGTGCAGGGCGTTGGCGCAGATCAGGGTGATGTTGTGGCGCTGGACACCGGCCTTGTCGAGTTCCTGGAGCAGAATCGGAATGGCCAAGGCCCGAAAGTCGGGGGCTTGCATCGGCAGCTGGGGGATCACGGGATCGTCAAAGGCAATCGTGACCTTTGAGGCCGGACCGACCAGCTTGGTGATCGGCTCATGCTGAATCGGATGCGCCAGGGCGGCTCGAATCGCGGCCTGGGGATCGGCCAGGGCGGGCAGCGGCGCCGGGGCGCGCAGAAGCGCGGTACGGTCCGGCAGCCGGGCATCGACGCGCGTATCACCGCATACGACAGCAACGGTTTTGGTATCGGCCATGGTGTGTCCTCCGTTCCGGGCAGGGCGATATTTCTGGCCCGCCACTGTGTCACAGCCCCCAGGTCGGGTCAAACAACGGGCCTTGACCTTGGCGCTCTGGAGCAGGATGTATAGGAGGGGGAAGGGGAAACGTCATGGCAGCCGAATCCCTTTTGGAACGCGAGCCAACAACAACCGTCGTCGGGATTCGCGGCATGCACTGCGCCGGGTGCGTGGGCAAGGTCGAACGCGCCCTGCTGGCCACTCCCGGGGTCGTGCGGGCCAGCGTCAGCCTGGCCAGCGAGGACGCGCTGATTGCCTACCGGTCCGACCAGACCGGCCCGGCCGCGCTCAGCTCGGCCATTCAGTCGGTCGGCTTTGAAGCCCTTGAGCAGCTGGACCAGGCCAGTCAGGACCAACAGCAGCAGGCCGAGCAGGCCGAACTGAAGCGCACGCTCGGCCTCAGCGCCGGCCTGACCGGCCTGATCATGCTCGGCTCGATGCTGAGCCTGCCGCTCATCAGTCATCCCCTGGTGCTCCTGCTCCTCACCACGCCGGTCCAGTTGTGGCTCGGCCGGCAGTTCTATAGCGGCGCCTGGAACGCGGCCCGCCACGGCACGAGCGATATGAACACGCTGATCGCGGTCGGCACCTCGGCAGCCTACGGCTATAGCGCGGTGGCGGCCCTGGCGCCCGGCCTGTTCGTCGCCGCCGGCCAGACGCCCCAGGTCTATTTTGAAACCGCAGCCATGATTATCAGCCTCATTCTGCTGGGCCGCTTTCTGGAAGCCCGGGCCAAGGGACGGGCGGCCGACGCCATCCGGGGTCTGCTCGACTTACAGCCCCAGACCGCCCGCCTCGTCCGCCACGGACGTGAAGTCGCAGTGCCGCTGGCCGAGGTCCGGGTCGGCGACCACATCGCGGTCCGCCCGGGCGAACAGATCCCGGTCGACGGCCGCATCCTGAGCGGAACCGGGGTAATCGACGAGTCCATGCTGACCGGGGAGAGCCTGGCGGTTGACCGGCGAGCCGGACAGCCGGTGGTGGGAGCGACCCTGAACAAGACCGGCGCGTTCACCTTTGAGGCAACCCATGTCGGGCAGAACACCCGGCTGGCCCAGATCGTCCGCCTGGTCCGCCACGCCCAGACCACCAAAGCCCCGATCCAGCGCCTGGCCGACACCATCGCGGCCTATTTTGTGCCAAGCGTCATCGGCCTGGCCGGCCTGACCCTTGTCGTCTGGCTGGTGTGGGGACCGCTGTCTCTTGCGGTCATGAATTTTGTCGCCGTGCTGATTATTGCCTGTCCGTGCGCGCTGGGCCTGGCCACCCCGACCGCCATCATGGTCGGCACCGGCCGGGGCGCTCAGCACGGGGTGCTGATCAAGAGCGGCGAGGCCCTGGAGCGGGCCCAGGCTTTGACCACCCTGGTCTTCGACAAGACCGGCACCCTGACCACCGGTCAGCCGGAGGTGACCGACGTGATTGCGCCGGACATGGCGGAAACCGAGCTGCTGCGGGTAGCGGCCAGCCTGGAACGCACGAGCGAGCATCCGCTCGGCCAGGCGATTGTCCGCCACGCCCAGGCCCGGCGGCTGAGCCTGGCCAAGGCTCAGGCTTTTACCGCCCTTCCGGGTCAGGGGGTGAGCGGCAGACTCGAAAACCGGGCCGTCCTGCTCGGCACCCAGCGCCTGCTGCACGAACGGGCGGTTGACGCCGGCCGGTTCCAGGCGGACGCCCAGCGCCTGGCCGAGTCGGGCAAAACGCCCCTGTTTGTGGTCATGGACGGCCGGGCCGTCGGCCTGATTGGCGTGGCCGACAGGCTCAGACCCGAGGCGGCGGCCAGCCTGGCGCAGCTGCGCCGGCTGGGTCTGGATATCGTAATGCTCAGCGGGGACAGACAGCCCACAGCCGAGGCGATTGCCCGCCAGGCCGGCATCGACCGGGTCGTGGCCGAGGTGCTGCCCCAGGACAAGGCTGCCGAGATCGCGCGCCTACAAGCCGACGGGCACGTCGTCGGCATGGTCGGAGACGGCATCAACGACGCCCCGGCCCTGGTCCAGGCCGATGTCGGTATCGCTCTCGGCACGGGCACGGATGTCGCCATGGATGCCGCAGATATCACCCTGGTCCGGGCTGACCTCGGTTCGGTGGTGACGGCGCTCCGCCTGTCCGGCCGCACCATGCGGCTGATCAAGCAGAACCTGTTCTGGGCCTTTGCCTATAATGTAGCCGGTATTCCGATTGCCGCAGGCGTGCTGTACCCGTTTTTCCAGGTCTTGCTCAATCCCATGCTGGCCGCCCTGGCCATGGCCCTCAGCTCGGTGTCGGTCATCGGCAACTCGCTGCGGCTACGGCGCTTCGGCGCCTGACTCAGCCTCGACGGCCGACTTGAGCGGAGCGACCAGGTCTTCGGGCAAGCCCATCTCGCGCTTGCCGACCAGGACATAGCTGCCCTTGGCGTCGCTGAAAAACACCCCGCTCATTTCGGACGCGCCGCCGATCAGGCGTTGGGTTTCGAGACGGAAATACTTGCCGCGCGGGCCGGTCAGGTCGTACTGGTTGCCAATACTTTTGACCTCCCAGCCGTGTTCCGGGGCAAGTGCGGTCAGGATATCAAGGGCCTCTTCGGGCGAGACTTGCAGGTACAGCCGCTGGCCCACATCAGCGCCCTCGTCTTCGGGCTCAGACCGGAAACCCGGGATCGAGCTACAGCCCAGCACCAGAAGCACACAGCCCACCGCCAGCCAGCCCGGTTGCGGTTTGTGTTCACCGTTTTTCGTCCACATGCGTTCGCGTCCTCACCTCTTTTTTGCTATGACGGACGACAATAATAGGAAATGGCGTCTTCCTCAACATCCCAAGAAAAGCTGAGCCTCGGCTTGAGGCTTACTCCCCTGCTGGCGGGCCTGATGTGTCTGGCGTGTCTGACCTGGGCCTGGTCTGCCGACCCTGGCCGCAGCCAGACACCGGCCATCCCCGGCCAGCTCTTTGGCCAGGGCTACCGGGCGGTCCAGGACGGTCGCTTCGCCCAGGCCGAGCGTGTATTGGAGCAAGCCCTGGCCTCCTTCCCGCTGCTGGCCGACTACAGCCTGTACTACCTGGCCCAGGCCCAACTCGAGACCGGTCAGCCCGTCCGGGCAAAACACACCTGGCTGCAACTGCTGGAAGAGCACCCCACCAGCCCCTGGCAGGCCCACGCCCGGCTGGCTCTGGCCCGGCTGGCCCAGGCGGAAAAAAACTGGGCTGAGGCCGCCCGCCATGCCGACCGCGCCCGTAGCGTCAAGACGGCGCCGGAGTCGGTCCGGCACGCGGCAACGCTTGTTGCCGCCCAGGCCCGGGAGCGCGCCGGCCAGACCCATACCGCCTATGAGCTGTATCAACAGCTGCGCCGCGCGGCCGCGCTGTCCAGCGTCGGTCACACCGCCAAAACGCACGCCGTGCGGCTCCGCCAGGCGTCCGAGGGATTTCGTCCCACGGCTCCAGCGGGCTACATCGAAGAAATGCAGCTGCTCGCCCTGGAGGCCGACCGCCCGGCTCTGGCAGCCCTGAGTCAGCGGTTCGAGCAGCACTTTTCGCTCGGCCAGCTCTCGGCCAAAGAACTCCGCGCCACAGCCAAAATCTATCAGGCCCAGGATCGGATCGAAGACGCGGCCGCAGCCCTGCAAACCCTGGCCGAGCGTTCCCCAAACAGCGCCAGGGCCTTGTATGCGTGGGCCAGACTACTGTGGAATACCGATCAGGACGAACGGGCGCTCGTCCTGTTTGAACGCCTGGCCGAGCAGTTTCCGCGTCACAAGCTGGCGGCCGAGGCCCTGTACGCCATCGGCCGCATCCACCAGACCCACAAGGACGATGCGCGCGCCAGCCGCATCTACCAAGGGCTTGCCGAACGCTTTCCCGCCACCACAGTCGCTAGGGACGGGCGCTGGCGTCAGGGCTGGATGGCCTATCAGCGTGGAGAGTTCGGCCAGGCCGAGCGGGGCTTCGCCAGCCTCGTCCGCCTGGCCCCCAACAGCTCGGAAGCGCACAGCGCCCTGTACTGGCAGGCGCGCAGCCTCGACAAACAGGCCAAACACGACCGGGCCGAGGCCTTGTATCGCCGGCTGATCCAGGATGAGACCCAGGGCTACTACGCCTTATGGGCGGAAAAGCGCCTCGGCCAAGCGCCCCGGCCGCTGGCCTTGGAAGCCCAGCCCACGGTCAAGCGCCCGGCGCTCTCGGCGCGTCTGGCCACCTACTACCGGCGCAGCCAGGCCCTGTCCCAACTGGGGCTCATCGACTTCGCCCGACGCGAACTCGACCGCCTCCACCAGACCGCCCCCAACAGCCCGGCCTTCCGTCAATTCTTCCTGGCCGAGTACCACCGGCTGGAGGACCATCACCGCGCCCTGCGGCTGGCCCGCGCCCTGGCGGTCGGCAAACGCCGGCGCTACGACTTTCCGCTGGCCTACTGGGATGTCCTCCAGACCCACGCCCAGGCCCAAGGGCTCGACCCGTATCTGGTCCTGGCCCTGATCCGCCAGGAGAGCCTGTTCGACCCCCAGGCCGTGTCGCGGGCTCGCGCCTACGGTCTGATGCAGCTGCTGCCCAGCACCGCGACAAAACTGCTCCAGCCCCTGCCGGGCGCGGAACTGCGTCTGGCCGACCCCGACCGGAATATCGCGCTTGGGACGCGCTACCTGCGCCAGCTGCTCAGCCGCTATGAGGACAATCTGATCCTGGGACTGGCCGGCTATAATGCCGGGCCGGACGCGGTTGAAAAGTGGCGCAGCCGCTTCCCGCACGCCGAAGCCGACGAGTTTGTCGAACACATCAGCTACCGCGAAACCCGCAATTATGTGAAAAAAGTGCTCCGCAACTATCGTACCTACCGACGGCTGTATGAGCCTGCAAACGCCGTCATCTCGCTGGGTCCGCAGGCCCGGCTCACCCACAGGAAGGAGACCACATGGCACAACTGAGCGGAAAAGTCGCCCTGGTGACCGGCGGCGGCCGAGGGATCGGACGTGGAATCAGCCTGGCCCTGGCCGAGGCCGGGGCCGACGTGGCGATTGCCGACATCGAGCAGCTGAGCAGCTCCGCTCAGCAGTACCAGAACGCGGCCGTCGGTGGGTTGAGCGCTGCTCAGGAGACCGTCGAAGCGATCAAAAACCTGGGCCGACGGGCCGTCGCCCTCCAGGCTGACGTGACCCAAAAAGCCGACGCCCAGCGCATGGTGGCAGACACGCGTGAACAGCTGGGATCTCTCCACATCCTGGTCTGTAACGCTGGGGTGGTGAATATCGCTCAGGTCGAAACAATGAGCGAAGAAGCCTGGGAGCTGACGTTTGACGTCAATGTCAAAGGCGTGTTTCTGTCCTGCCAGGCCGCCATCCCGGCCATGAAAGCACAGGGAGCCGGCTGCATCATCAATATTGCCTCGGTGGCCGGCAAGAACGGGGCGGCGGGCTTATCGCACTACTGCGGGTCAAAGTTTGCCGTGGTGGGGTTTACCAATTCTCTGGCCAAAGAACTCGCCTCGGCCAACATTCGGGTCAATGCGATCTGTCCCGGTATTCTGCGTACCCAGATGTGGGAGTACCTGGCCGAGACCATGAAACGCGGCGACGAAACAAAAGAAGACGCCTGGCAGCGCTACCTCACAAGCCTGATTCCCCTGGGTCGGGCTCAGACACCGGCCGACATCGGCCAGCTGGCGGTGTACCTGGCCAGCGCAGAAAACGTGACCGGCCAGGCCATGAATGTGGACGGCGGGATGGAACTGCACTGAACCGCCCACGTCGGGTCATGCATCAATGTGGACGGTATGATGTGGGCGGTATAGTGAGAGGAGGCGCGTGGAAAGCACCGGGCGAGCGGTGCTCCTCCACCCCTTTTCATTGGATCAGGTCAGCCGCCCGGCCAGATCATTCCGCATCAAAAACGGCACCAACACTGACCCCAAAACCATCAAGCACGACAGAAGTTGCTCTCGCCCCTCGCCCAAAAAGTCCGTGCTCGACATAGGCAGAACCGGCTGAGCGCAGCACGGTGATGGTCTCGTCCTGCGGATTCACTATCCAGTATTCAGGCACCCGGATGTGGGCGTAGTCGCGACGTTTGTCAACGAAATCGCGTTCAGGATTATCCGGACTGACAATTTCGACGACCATATCCGCGCCGAGCCAGAAGCGGTTCTGGCGGCGCGGATCGTCCGCGGAACGCAGCAGGACAATATCCGGCTCGCGGAACGTCCGCTCTCGAATTTTGAGCCGGAGCGGAGCAACGAGGATTTTCCCCCCCAGCGGCCTCAGAAAAGCGGCCAACAGCTCATACAGATACAGCACAATCGTCTGATGCTGATCGGTTGGCATCGGCAGCTCCTCAATGTAACCGTCGCTGAGTTCAACCAGTCGCGGCGTATGGTCGGTGAGCCAGAGATAGTCGTCCCCACTCCACTGGCCTTGGGCAGGTAGGATTTCAAGCACCAGTTCGTCTGTCTGATCCTGGGTGGCGGACAAGAACGGGGGAGACGCGTCTTGCGGCATCGCTGTGATTCCTCGGGTCATCGCGTTTTCAGCGGAAGTGTAACGCGCCGGCAGCGGTGTTGCAATTCAGATTCAGGCCGGCACCCCATCCGCCTCGCCGATTTGCACTCGTGTTGGTCTCGGGATACCGTGACAGTCGGCATGGCCCACCCGCATCACTCCCCAGCCCCCAACTACAACCGGGCTTTCAGCCTGGGGGTGTCGCTCAATATCGTCTTTGTGATCCTTGAGGCGACCTGCGGCATGCTGACCGGCTCGCTGGCGCTGGTGGCCGACGCCGGACACAACCTGAGCGACGTGTTGAGCCTGCTGCTGGCCTGGGGGGCGAGCGTCCTGGCCACCCGCAAACCCACCCCCCGGCGCAGCTATGGGTTTCGGCGGGCGACCATTCTGGCCTCGCTCCTCAGCGCTATCCTGCTGCTGCTGGTCCTGGGCGGGATTGCCTGGGAAGCGCTCGGGCGGCTGTCCACCCCGCGACCGGTGAGCGGCGGGACGATTATCGTGGTGGCCGGGCTTGGGGTGGTGATCAATACGGCCACGGCGCTGCTTTTTGTGTCGGGCCGCAAACGCGACCTGAATATTCGAGGCGCGTATTTGCACATGGCGGCCGATGCCGGGGTGTCGCTGGGCGTGGTGATTGCCGGCCTGGCCATCCTGGCCACGGGCTGGCTGTGGCTGGACCCGGCGATCAGCCTGATTATCAGCGCTTTTATTCTGATGAGTACCTGGGGCTTACTGCGCGACTCGCTCAATCTGGCCCTGGATTCGGTACCCGACATGATCGATCCGGCGGCGGTCGAAGCCTATCTGACCGGCCTGCCGGATGTGGTCACCGTCCACGATCTGCATATCTGGGCGATGAGCACGACCGAGGTTGCCCTGACCGCCCATCTGGTCGTTCCCCATCGCTGGTCCGATGACCGCTTCGTGCACCAGATTTCGCACCGTCTACGCGACCGCTTTGGCATTGACCACGCGACCCTCCAGATCGAACGGAGCGAGGCAGAATCCTTTTGCCAACAGGCCGCACCGGAGAGTGTCTGAGGCTACCGGCCCGGGCTTCTCACTCGTCGGCGTCAGCGGTCTTTTCCTCCAGCGCGGCCAGCAATGTGCGCGGCAGCCCGCCAAACGCCCCGTTCGACATGATCAGCACCACGTCGCCCGGCCGGCAGGCAGCGGTCAGAAAAGCACAGATTTCATCCACGCTCCGCCCCTGATGGGCACTCTTTGCGGCCGCACGGAGATCGGCGACCAGCTCGGCCGGCGAGAACAGGTCCTGGGCGGCGAGCGGGTCCTGGGGTTTGCTGAAAACGGGACCGATCACCACTTGGTCGGCTGCGGCCAGGGCGCGGGTGAGCGGCTGCTGAAACACCCGTCGCCGGCAGGTGTTGGAGCGCGGCTCAAAGACCGCCCACAGACGGCGCCCAGGGTAGCGCAGCCGCACGGCTTCGACGGTCACCGCCACAGCGGTCGGATGGTGGGCGAAGTCGTCAATGATTGTCACCCCGCGCGCTTCTCCGACCAGTTCTTGACGGCGTGCCACGCCGCCAAAGCTGGCCAGGCCGGGTGCGGTCTGCCCGCCGGACAGACCCAGCGCGTGGGTCAGGGCGATCACGCCCAGGGCGTTGCGCACGTTCATGCGGCCCATTGAGGGCAGGGAAAAGCGGCCGTGCTCCCGACCGTGGTGGAGCGCGCTGAAGTGAAACCGGCTTCCGTCGTCAACGGCGTCACGAACCTGCCAGTCGGCCTCGGGGTGAAATCCAAAGCTGGCGTACTCGCCCTGATACGAACGCGCCACCTCCAGGGCGGCGGGAAAATCGTGGCAGATCAGGACCGGAGCGGTAGCCGGCACAATGTCGAGTAGACGACAGAAAGCCGAGGTGACGTGGGCTAAATCGGTGTAGATATCGGCGTGATCAAACTCGACCGCGTTGAGCAACACCGCCTCGGGTCGGTAGTGCAGAAACTTGGGCCCCTTGTCAAAAAAGGCCGAGTCGTACTCGTCGCCCTCAATCGCAAAGTAGGCGCCGGCCCCGAGCTGATAGCCCCGGTCGAAATTCCGGCTCAGCCCGCCGACCAGAAAGCTGGGCTGGAGTCCGGCCCGTTCCAGCACCCAGGCCAGCAGCGCCGTGGTCGTGGTCTTGCCGTGCGTTCCGGCAACCACCAGGGGACGCTTGTCGGCTAGAAAAAACTCTGCCAGGGCCTGCGGGAAGGACACATACGGAATCCGGGTGGCGAGCAGTCGCTGGACTTCCGGGTTGGTACGCGACACCGCATTGCCGACCACGACCAGATCGGGCGGCGGGTCTAAATTATGGGCGTGATAGCCCGACATCACCGCAATGCCCGCCTGAGCCAGCACATCGCTCATCGGCGGGTAGATGCCGTGATCCGAACCCGTCACCCGATAGCCGCGTTCCTTGAGCATGAGGGCCAGCGTCGCCATGCCGACACCGGCAACGGCGATCAGGTGGATGTGAGCCGGGGGGGGGAGGGAGTGGGGGGGGGGTTCATTCATCGTTCAGCGCTCTGCTTCATCTTTGCCCAGCACGGCGCGCAGCACGGCGTCGTGCAGGCGTGGGCGGAAGGTCCGAATAGCAGCATTGTTGCGGCTGGGATGTACCCGGTTGGTGAGAAGAATAACGTAGGCTTGGCGCTCCAGGTCGATCCAGACCGAGGTGCCGGTAAACCCGAGGTGGCCAACCGAGCGGGCGGAGAACAGCCGGCCGGCGCTCGAGCCCTGAGCCGAGGGGGTATCCCAACCCAGCGCTCGGCTCGAACCGGGTACGCGTGCATCGCGCTGCCAGCACTCGTGGAGCAGGGCGGCGGGCAGGAAAGCGTGCCGGCCGTGGTAGCAGTCCACCAGACAGCCGACCAAGCGGTCCACGTCGTCCAGGTTTGAAAACACCCCGGCGTGGCCCGCCACCCCACCCATGGCGTAGGCGTTCTCGTCGTGCACCTGCCCACACACTATCCGTCCGCGCCACGAACACCGTTCGGTGGCGGCACATGACGCAAAGCCGGGACTGGGCTTGTCCAGATTGACAAAGGTCGTGGTGTGCAGACCCAGGGGGGCGAAAATATGCTGCCCACAGTAGTCGTCGAGGGCGTGTCCGCTCAGCCGTTCAACAAGCGCGCCGAGCAGCATAAAGCCGAGATCACTGTATACGGACCGCTCGCCGGGCGCGGCTTCGAGCGGTTCGTGCTGGATTTGGGCGTAGACCCATTCACGGCCCAGGCGGGTGCCCAGCAAGGATCTCTCGGTGGCACGGTGTTCCGAGCTACTGAGCGCCTCGAAGTAGGGACGCCAGGCTGGCAGACCGGAGGCGTGGCTCAGCAGGTGGCGGACCGTCACCCGGTCTTTTTGCCCACCCCGAAAATCGGGCAGCAAGCGGCTGACCGGGTCGTTCAAGCGCAGTCGCTCTTGGGTAATCAGGAGAAAGACGGCCAGGCTTGTGGCCAGCGGCTTGGTGAGCGAGGCCAGATCGAAAACGGTCTCGGCCGTCATCGGCGCGGGCTGCGGCTCACGGCAGCGCAGCCCGCACGCCCGACGGTAGACGACCTCGCCGGCCCGTCTTACCAGCAGCGCGGCGCCGGGGAAGACGGCTTGTCGAACTGCGCGTGTCAGCAGTCTGTCTACCGAAGAGAAATCCACCCTCGCCTCCTCGCCTCTCCCTTGGCCTCGGCCTGCCCTCAAGCATGGCTCGGCCGCTCGCCCTCTGGTTCTTCCAGCCCAGGCAGCGGTGTTGGCCGAGCACCATCTCTCAGACCACAGCCGGCTCCAGAAACCGCAGCTCCCGCCGCTCGGTATCGAGACGCACCCGCGTTCCGAGCGGCAGGGCGAAATTCTCCCCTCCGTGTCCGGCCGGCAGGCCGAAACCGACCGGATAGGCGGCGTCGACAAAAATATCCTTAACCACGGCCAGCAGCGGACCCAGCTCGCCCGGCTCTTCCCAGCAGCGGCTCATCTCGCCGAAAATCACCCCGGCCAGTCCATCGAGCTTGCCGGCCTGTTTGAGCTGGGTCAGCATCCGGTCCACCCGGTACGGTCGCTCGCCGACATCCTCAAGAAACAACACACAGCCCCGTGTCTCGACCGCAAACGGCGTGCCCAGGCTGGCCGTCAGAACGGACAGACAGCCGCCCAGCAAACGTCCTTCGGCCATCCCCGGCCGGATCGCCGTGGGGAAGGCCAGACGCGCCTGGCCGGTCCCGTGGCTGAGCAGGCCCAGCAGGTGGGAGCGGGAGCCGGCCGACAGGCCGTCGGCAAACTCGCCCGCCACCAGGGGGCCGTGAAAGCACACCAGCCCTGCCTGTTGCACGAGGGCGTTCAGCAGCAGCGTCACATCGCTATAGCCGAGAAAAATCTTCGGCCGCCGGGCCAGCAGCCGAAAATCAAGCCGGGGCAGCAGACGCCCGCTTCCATAGCCGGCCCGGGAGCAGAAGAGCGCGTGTACCGTGGGGTCATGGAACATGGCGGACAGCTCGTGGGCGCGCTGCGCATCGGTGCCGGCCAAAAAGCGGTGGCGGGCCAGGACATGCTCGCCAAGCCGGACGACAAAGCCCAGTTCCTCCAAGGCCCGGCAGCCGCGGTACAGCCGTTCCGCATCCACCCCGGCGGCCGGAGAGATGACACCGATGCAATCACCGAGCCGCAGCCGGGGCGGTTTGTGGAGGGGCTGCACGACGGACACGCCTAGTCAAAGCCGCGGCGGTCTTCTTCTTGCAGTCGGGCGATGAACTGCTCAACGCCGACCACCTCGTTCTTGCGCGAGCCTCTGGTGCGCACCGACACGGTCTGGTTGGCGACCTCTTTGCCGCCGACAATCAGCAGATACGGGATACGGTAGGGGTGAGCCTTATGAATCTTGGCCGACAGGGTTTCAGAGCTGGTGTCCAGGGTCGCCCGCAAGCCGTGGTCGACCAAGCGCCGACACACTTCCTCGCCGTAGTCCTGGAAGCGGTCACTGACCGGTAAAATCCTGGTCTGTTCGGGGGCCAGCCAGACCGGAAACTGGCCGGCACAGTTTTCGATCAGCAGGGCCATGAACCGCTCAATCGCGCCATAGATGGCGGAGTGAATGACGACCGGCGTTTGCAGCGAGCCGTCGGCAGCGGCGTATTTCAGCTCAAAGCGTTGCGGCATCTGAAAGTCGACCTGGGTGGTGGCCAGCTGCCACGCCCGGCCCAGGGTGTCTTTGACATCGATATCGATCTTCGGCCCGTAGAAGGCTCCCCCGCCCCGGTCGATCTGGTAGGGGATCTTCTTGTCTTCGAGCAGGGTCTGGAGGGTGATTTCGGCCATATCCCACAGGCTCTGCTCACCCATGAAGTTGTCCGGCCGGGTTGAGAATTTGCACGAATACTCCAGATCAAAGGCAGAATAGATCCGGTCCACCATGTTGAGCAGCCGTTCGATCTCGGCCGGAACCTGCTCTTTGGCGACAAAAATATGCGTATCGTCCTGATGGAACATGCGCAGCCGGGCCAGGCCGGCCAGGGTGCCGGACAGCTCGTTGCGGTGCAGGGGGCTCTCGTCGTGGATGCGGAACGGCAGGTCGCGGTAGCTTTTGGTCTTCATCTTGAAGATGCTCATGTGGACCGGGCAGTTCATCGGCTTCAGCCCATACGCGCCGCCCTCCTGCTCTATCAAGAACATATCGTCTTTGAATTTTTCCCAGTGACCCGAGGTCTCCCACAGGCTCTGGTGACACAGCACCGGTCCCCGCACCTCTTGATAGCCCTCGGCCTTGAGCAACCGGCCCATGCGGTCCTGCAAGAGCTTGTAGACGGTCAGGCCGTTCGGCAGCAGCACCGGAGAGCCCGGGCTGAAGGGAAACAGGGCGAACAGCTCCATGTCCTGACCGATTTTCCGGTGGTCGCGTTTCTCGGCCTCCTCCAGCCGCTCGAGGTGTTCTTGCAGCTCTGCTGCGGTCTGCCACACGGTGCCGTAGATGCGCTGCATCTGCGCGTTGTGGGCGTCCCCGCGCCAGTAGGCGCCGGAAATCTTGAGCAGCTTGAAGTGGGGCAGCTGTCCGGTGTGTTGGACGTGCGGGCCACGGCACAGGTCAACAAAATCGCCCTGTTTATAGATCGAGCAGTCCTCCAGCCCCAGATCGCGCATGATCTCCAGCTTAAAGGTCTGGCCGCGCTGACCGAAATAGTCCTCGGCCTCCTGGCGCGACCAGTTCTCGTGCACAAAAGCATGATCGGCCGCAATGTTCTCCCGCATCCGCTCTTCGATCCGGGCCAGATCCTCGTCGGACAAGGGTTGGGGCGTTTCAATATCGTAATAGAAGCCGTTTTCAACGGCCGGCCCGACCCCCAGCCGGCTGGACGGAAACAGCTCCAACACGGCCTGAGCCAGCACATGGGCGCAGGAGTGGCGCAGGCAGTGCAGCCCATAGTCCTGGTCGCTGGCGAAATCTTTGCGCTGGAGTTCGTGCGACTCGGTCTGAAGGCTGGGCGGACTCTCAGGGACGTCGTTTTTTGCTTCGTTCATGGGCGTCTGTCAGTGCTGAGCTAGAGTGTGTGAAAGGCGCTTGGTCGATCCGTCAGCGTATGTGAAAAAAAGCCGACGATCAAGACAGCGCCTCAGAACTGCACGCTGAATCCCTCGCGCTCCTGGCGTTTCTGCTCGGTCAGAAAGCCGCGCGCGCCCGTGTACACCCCGGACGGATAGAACAGATAGCCCTCGACATAGCTGCCGGGCGGTAGCGTCTGGTTGGCCAGAGGCGGCTGGGGCAGGGCGTGCTCGGACGGGGCGGCCGGCTTGACCCGTCGGCCCGAATCGGCCAGCAGCACGATGTTGTCGGTGTCCAGAATATAGGCATCGGTGGTTGAGTTGAAAAGCGTAATGCGGACAGGAAGAAGATCGGTCAGGCTGTCGCCAAACTGGCGTTTAATATCTGTCGGGATCATGGGCACGATGCCGACCTGGACCTGATCCATGTTGGCGACCTGGGTCTGGTGGTAGGCAGACTGGCGGTAGGCAAACTCGTCCACCACCGCCCGGAACATGGCGTAAAAGCCGCGTTGGAAGTCCGAAAAGGCGTCATAGAAGCCGGCATCGGCGGCCATCAGCGGGCTCTCGGAACTGGTATCGATGATAACCCGGTTGCGCTCCACCTCGCAGGTAATGATCAGCTCCAGGGGCTCCTGCTCGGGCTTCTCGCCCCGAACCCGGCCCCTCCCGCCCAGGGCCGCGGGCTGATAGGTCGTCACCGCATAGCCGGCCTTTTCAACCGCTTTGCGCATGATCCGGTTGGCCTGCTCGCACGGCGGAATCTGCGCCCGAGGGGCAAGCTGGACCCCGTCGGCCGTGCATGAGATGGCGACCGATACCGGCTCCGGCTCGCCCCAGAAACCCATCCGTTGGGCGCTGATCGTGCTCCCCGTGTCGGTGGCCGGCGGGCCGTCGGCCACCTTATAGTGCAGCCGTTCGAGCGCCCGACGGGTGATCCGGTGCGCCTCCTCACAGCCCATCGCGGGTTCGGTGATATCGTACTCTGTGGTCTGTTCCGCAGCGTTGGCCAGTCCACCGCCGGCGACCGCCATGACCAGACCGGCCATACCTACCAGGCACCGAGCCGCTGTGTGCATTGGCTCCCCCTTTTTTGCTCGCTCTCCTGCTCACTCTTCTTGCAACATGCCCTGCTCATAGCAGGAAGTGGTCCCGGGAAGAAAGCGCGCGATTGACGTGAGCCCAGGAATGATTATTCAAGCAGGAACAGCCCGGCAGCGCAAAGGAGGCAGACACCGTGGAAGCTCAGGCCGAAACCTATCGCTTTGAGGCGGAAACCACCCAACTCCTCAAGCTCATGATCCATTCCTTGTATACCGACAAGGAGATCTTTCTGCGCGAACTCATCTCAAACGCCTCGGACGCGATCGACCGCCTGCGTTTCGAAGCCCTGACCCAGCCGGAGTTGGTGGCCGAAAACCACACGCCCGAAATCCGGATCGAGGTCGATAGCGACACGCGCCGCCTGACCCTCCACGACAACGGCATCGGCATGAGCCGTGAGGAACTCATCGTCAACATCGGCACCATCGCCCAGTCCGGCACCCGCAGCCTGCTCGATCAGGCCAGGGCCGAGGGGCAGTCCGAGCAGGCTCTGGCCGAGTTGATCGGGCGCTTCGGGGTGGGATTTTATTCGGCTTTCATGGTCGCCGACCGGGTACGCCTGATCACCCGCCGGGCCGGCCAGGACAGTGCCACCGCCTGGGAATCGAGCGGCGACGGGGAATATCGTCTCAGCCCGGCCCAGCGCGCCCAGCACGGCACCTCGATCAGCCTGGACCTGAAGCCCGCCGACCCCGAAAACGGCCTCGACGACTTCACCCAGCAGTGGACGCTCAGCAGCATCGTCAAACGCCACTCCGACTTTGTGTCCTACCCGATCACAATGCAGCAGGAGCGCCATGAGCCGGAACGCGACGCGGACGGCACGCCCAAAGAGGACGGCTCCACCCGCGTGGTTGTCGAGGATACGACCCTCAACTCCATGAAGCCGATCTGGACCCGGCCGCAGTCGGAGGTGAGCGAGGAAGAGTACGGCCAGTTCTACACCCATGTCGCCCACGACTGGAACCCGCCGCTGAAGACCCTGACCTTCCGCGCCGAGGGGCGTTTTGAATTCCAGGCGCTGGTCTTCGTGCCGTCCCAGGCGCCGTTCGATCTGTACTACCACACCGCCCCGTTTGGCCTGCAACTGTACGCCCAACGGGTGATGATCATGGAGCGCTGTGAGGACTTGCTGCCGCGCTATCTGCGCTTCCTCAGAGGCGTGGTTGACTCGGCCGACCTGCCGCTCAATATCTCGCGCCAGCGGCTTCAGCAGGATCGCCATATCAGCCAGATCCGCCAGTGGCTGAGCAAACGGGTGCTGGACGCCCTGACCGACCTGGCCGACAAGGACAGCGACACCTTCACCACGGTGTGGGAGCAGTTCGGCCGCACGCTCAAAGAGGGCGTGAGTGCAGACCCCGAGAACAAGGACCGCCTGCTGCCGCTGCTGCGTTTCCCGTCCTCGCACGACCCGGAAAAGCTGACCAGCCTCAAGGACTATGTCGAGCGCATGCGAACCGAGCAGACCGCAATCTACTATCTGACCGGGGAGTCGCGTCGCAGCGTTGAAAACTCGCCCCACCTCGAAGCCTTCAAGGACAAGGGCTATGAGGTCTTGTACCTGGTCGATCCGGTGGATGAGCTCGTCGTGCAGGCGGTGACCGAGTTCGAGGGCAAAACCTTGCAGTCGGTCGGTAAGGGCACGGTCCAGCTGGGCAGCGAAAGCGAGCGGCAAGAGGCTGAAAAAGCCCTCAAAGAGCAGGCCCAGGACTATGCCGGACTGCTCGAAGCCCTCCATAAGAAGCTTGATGAGCACGTCAAGGAAGTCCGGCTGTCGACCCGCCTGACCAGCTCACCGGTGTGCCTGGTCGGCGCCGAGGACGATCATAGCCCGCAGCTCGAACGGCTCTTGGCCCAGACCCAGACCGACCTGCCCAAACAAAAGCGGATCATGGAGTTAAACCCCAGCCATCCGATTCTGACCAAGCTCTACGAGCGATATCAGCACGACAGCCAGGATGCCGCGCTCGGCGAGTATGCCCAGCTGTTGTTCGGCTATGGCCTGTTGGCCGAGGGCTCGGAACTGCCCGACCCGGCGGCCTTTAACCAGCGCGTTGCGGCTCTGATGGTCCGCAGCCTGTAGGAGCTGTGGCGTGCAATTTCGCGTGGGGCACGGCGCCGACATTCACCGCCTTGAGCCGGGCCGCAAACTCATTCTGGGCGGCATCCATATCCCGTGGGACAAGGGCCTGGCCGGCCACTCGGACGCCGACGTGGTGTGTCACGCGCTGAGCAACGCTCTGCTGGGCGCGATTGGGGCGGGGGATATCGGCCAACACTTCCCCGACTCCGACCCACAGTATCGGGGGGCGTCAAGCCTCGGGCTGCTGCGCGTCGTCATGGCTCTGGTCAAGCAGCGCGGCTTTCGTCTGGGCAATGCCGATATTACGGTCTTTGCCCAGCAGCCCAAGCTGGCGCCGTATCGACAGGCGATGCGCGAGCGACTGGCCGCAGCCCTCGACGCCGAGCCAGCGGCGGTCAACATCAAGGCTACGACAGGCGAAAAGCTGGGCTATATCGGGCGTGGGGAAGGCATGCTGGCCGAGGCGGTCGTGCTGCTGGAATCCATCGCCGCCTGAGACGCGCACCCTATTTGAGCGGCCGGGCGGCAAAGCCTTTGTCGCTGTGGGACAGCATGACCCGCTTGCCGTTGACGACGGTTTCGAGCACGACTTCGTGGCCCCACAGCCGGTGCAGGTAGGACAAACAGCGCTCGGCGTGTTCGAGCTGGAGGTCTCGACTGTCGTGGTAGTGCTTCAAGTGCAGCGTCCGGTTCTGGCTGTAGTCGGCATCCTCGATCTTGAGCACCGGGACGGTGCCCATGCCGACGGTCTTGAGCAGGGTCTCCTTGACCTCCCGCCAGCCGTCCTTATCCGATACGCGTGAGATGACCAGCTCGTCGCCGCGCGGCTCGTACTGAAACATGTCCATCTCACGCATCAGCTCTTCGGTCAAAAAGCGCCGCAGGAAGGACACGTCGCGGTCAACCTCGCGGACCTCGAACATCGCTTCGAAGCCCGTTTTTTCGGGCCGGCCGTACTTCTCGATTTCTTCCGGCGTGGGCTCATCGTGGCGACGCTTGATATCGTCCCACAGCTTGAGACCGAGGTGGTAGGGGTTGATGCCCTGGGGGTGCGGACGGACGACCTGATTGTGACGGACCAGGAATTCGAGGTACAGCTCCTGGGGCAGCCCAAGGCTGTTCATGATCTCACGGTGCCAGAAGCTGGCCCAGCCCTCGTTCATGATCTTGGTTTCCATCTGCGGAATGAAATACTGCGACTCCTCGTGGACGATGGTCAGCAGGTCTTTCTCCCACTCGCTCAGATACGGATTATAGTCGCGGATGAACAGCAGGATGTCCTCTTCCGGCGAGAGCGGGACTTTGTGCAGATCGGGCTGGGTATAGGCCTGCGGTTTGTGAATAGTCTGGAAGGGGTCGTCTTTGGGCTGGGCGTCTTCCAGCGCGCGTTTGCGCTCCTCTTCGGGCGCGAGCTTCCTGATGGCCAGATTGCGCCGACACTGCATGGCCAGGGAGTGGGCGGAGTCGAGCAAGGTCTCGACCTTCTCCACCCCGATTGACGGATCTTCGCTGTACGCCCGGACCCGCTCGGCGTGGATTTTGCAGCGGTTGATCGTCGATTCCGCCCCGGTCTGGCGGAAGGTGAAGTTGTTCCTGAAGAAGTCGTTGTGGCCGTACACGTGGGCGATGGTCAGAATCTGCAGACACAAGGAGTTATCCCGCATCAGATAGGCGATGGCCGGGCTGGAGTTGATGACCATCTCGTAGGGCAGACCCGACACCCCGTAGTCGTACATCGTCTTCAGCTTCTCGTAACTCTTGCCAAACGACCAGTGCGGATAGTGTGACGGCATGCCGTGATAGGCCATATAGCCCAGCATCTGAGAATGGTCACACACCTCAAACTCCTGCGGATAGCAGGACAGGCCGAAGTCCTCGACCTTGGTCTGGATCTTCTCGTCCCAGCGCTCAAGTTCTCGCACGTTCCAGTCTGCCATAACCTGTCCCCCTCGGCGGTCCCTCACTCAGCCGGCTGTTCGGCGGCCGACTTGGCGCTGGCCTGCGTCCGCTCGCCCTGCTCTTTTGACATGAAGGCCCGGAAGCTCGGCCAGATGTCCTCTTTGCGCTCGATGAGGACGGTCTGGTAGTTGTCGGCCTCGAGGCGCCGGAAAATATTGAGCATCGAACTCTCGTAATAGCGCGAGCCCAGGGGTTTGATCTCTCCGTAGCCGAACAGGTTGCACATCTCGCACAGCTCCTGGGCAGCCCTGAGCGTGGCCGGATTGTCGGACTCAAAATTATCGCCGTCCGAGCAGTGAAAGGCGTAGACGTTCCACAGACTCGGGTGATAGCGCTCCTGAATGATCTCCAGCGCCTTGTTGTAGCCCGAGGAAATGAAGGTGCCGCCCGACTCGCCCTTGTAGAAGAACTCGTCTTCGGTGACCTCGCGGCCCTCGGTGTGATGGGCGACAAAGGCGAGTTCGACCTTGTCGTATTTTGTGCTCACAAACTGATAGAGCAGAAAGAAGAAGCTGCGGGCCAGGTACTTCTTCATTGTGTCCATCGACCCGGAGGTATCCATGATACACACCACCGCCGCGTTCGAGTCGGGGCGGACATCCTCGACCAGGTGACGGTAGGTCATGTCGTCGGTGTGAAACGGAAAGCGCTGTTCGGGGTCCCACTCGGTCAGGCCGTCGCGCCGCATGACCGCCACCTTGCGCCGAATCCGGGCCATCGCCGTCCGCCGTTTGTCGAGCCGGACCCGTACCCCCATCTTGCGGAAGCCCTTGCGCTTGCTGACCCGCTCGGACGGAATTTCGCGCAGGGTCTTGCGTTCGAGGTCGGGCAGTTCGAGGTCTTCGAACATGATGTCGATCAGCTCTTCGAGCGTCACATCGGTTTCATAATAATCGACCCCGGCCTGATCACCGGCCTGGCCCTCGCCCGGTCCCTGGCCCTCGCCGTTGGCTTTGCCGACCACCTGACCGGGTTGGGAGTTGCCGTCCCCCTGGCCGACACCGGGGACGTTTTCGCCGTAGATGAAGCGGTACTCTTTCATCCCCCGGATCGGCACCTTGATGATCTTGTCCTTGTTTTTGCCGATGATGGACTCCTCGGCGATCAGGTCGGCAATATTCTCCCTGACCGCCTCACGGACCTTCTGGCGGTGGCGCTGACGGTCGGTCGCGCTCCGGTCGGACCGCAGGGAGTCAGAGGATGAGTAGGGACGAAAGATGGTGTCTGACATAGTCTTCCACTCCAGCCCCTATCCGTGGGCGGATGGTATGCGCTCTGGCCGGCTCAGTCCTTCCACAGATGGTTGGCCGCATACTTCAGTACGATATCCACGCTGTCCTCGGGATAGCCGAGTTCAATCAAGCGCTGGACCATCGCGTCGTGCTTGTGCTGCTGGTCCTGGTCCCGGGTCCGGGCCTTGGTAATGACCCGGCTGATATCCCGGACCGAGCCCATCAGCTTCTTCTCAATCGCGTCCTTGAGCGGCTCATAGCTCTCGTAGGTCACCCGATCGCCGCGCCGCGACGAGGCCCACAGATAGGCGATCACCTCCTGTCGAAAGCCGTCCGCAGCCGAGCCGATGATGGCGATCTGCTCTTCGATGGACTTGAGGAAGCCCTCATCCGGCAACAGCTCTTCCTTGGTGTTGCGATCCATGACCTTGGTCTGGTTCACATACGCCTCGGCATGATCGAGGTAGTTCTGGAAGAGCGTTTCGGCCTGCTCCTGGTAGGAGTAGACGAACGCCTTGGTGATCTCCTTTTCGAGCAGTTCAAGATACTCTTTGTGAATCACGTCCTGGAGGAATTCGAGATACTGTTTGCGGGTATCGTCCGGGGCGTCCATGGCCTTGACCATGCGGATCAGAGCCTCACGGACGCTGATCGGATTGATCGACGAGCCGCCCTCGGACAGGGCGTTGTCGAGCGCCTTCATGATGAAGCGGGTCGAGATCCCGAACATGCCCTCCCGCTTGGCGTCCTCGCGCAGCTCCTTGACCGTGATTTTCTTGGTCCGGCCCTTCTCGACCACCTCTTCCCCGTTGTACAGGTGGAGCTTGGTCATCAGGTCACACTTGGCCGAGGGTTCGAGACGCGACAGAATGGCAAACATGGCCGCCACCTCCAGGGTGTGCGGTGCGACGCTGGCCCGAAAGTCCGAGTTGTGCAGCATCTTCTGGTAGATCTTGACCTCCTCGGACAGACGCAGGTTGTAGGGCACCTTGACCACCACGATGCGGTCCAGAATCGCCTCGTTGGTATGGTCGGCCTTGAACTTCTGCCACTCGGCCTCGTTGGAGTGGGCGACAATGACCGTGTCCACGTACACGGTGCCGTGCCGGCCCGGAGCGGGAACAAACTTCTCCTGGGTGGCCGTGATCATGGCGTGCAGGTATTCGGTCTCATTTTTGAAGACCTCGATAAATTCCACCATGCCCCGGTTGCCGACGTTGAACGCCCCGTTGAGTTCGAGCACCCGCGGGTCGCCCTCGGAGTAGCGGTCGAGCTTGGAAATATCCTCCGATCCGATCAGCACCGAGGTGTCCTGGTTATTCGGATCGACCGGCGGCACGATGCCGACGCCGCGCCGGTTGCGTTTTGAAAACCCGACCGTGGTCACCGACATCTTCTCGTAGGCGTTGTTGAACTCCTCGCGCAGCCGCCAGCGGGTCACCGGGCACAGGTCGCCCTCGATCCGCACGTCGAGCATTTTTTCAAACTCTTGACGCAGATGGCGGGGGATAAGGAGCAGCGGCTCCTCGAACATCGGAGAGCCCTCAATCATGTAGATCGGATCGAGGCCCTCGAGGCCGCGCTGCAATTTTTCAACCAGCGAACTCTTGCCCGCCCCGACCGGTCCCATCAGGTACAGGACCTGACGGTTCTCCTCGCCCCGCATGGCTGCGGACTGAAAGTAGCGGACAATCTGGGCCAGCGTTTCTTCGATCCCGAAGAATTCGTCCTTGAAGAAATTGTAGACTCTCAGAGACTCGTCCTTGAACAGGCGGCTGACGCGCGGGTCGTCGGTTTCGTTAATATCCGTCGCCCCCTCCTGGACGACCATATCGTAGATGCGCGCGTGGGCGTGCTTGACGATGGAGGGGTCTTGTCTGACCTGTTCCAGGTAGTCGATAAAGGTGCCGCTCCAGTGCTTGCTCTCGCGGTTCTCGCGATCTTCCTGGATCAGCCGCTCAAATTCATGTTTGCTGTTTTCATCCATCTCCACCCCCTGAACACTGATGAATAGTTATGTTGCAGGTTGTCGGCTCTGAGGCATTTCTTATACCAATTAGCACAGCGAGCGAGGAATACCAGAGCCGGGGCAGGTGCCGGACGTGGCCGGTTCTCTTGGCTGGAAATTCTTAGCACGCGCCGCTGCCGGGCGAGCAGCCCGGGGCACAGATTGGTCTGCCGAGAAATGGGGCGAGTAGCCAGAGAGCGAACAGGAGAATGGTCCCAACGGGACTCGAACCCGTGCTACCGACGTGAGAGGCCGGCGTCCTAACCGCTAGACGATGGGACCTGGAAGCTGAGGTGGTAGGACTCGAACCTACAATCGCCTGATCCAGAGTCAGGTGGCTTACCAATTAGCCCACACCTCAACAGCCCAAAAAATAAAGAACCGCCGGGCCGAAGTCAAGCCGAAATCTGTCCTTTTCCCGTTTCCAGGGTCGCCAGGGCGGCATCCAGACGGGCCAGCGTCTGGTCCTGACCCAGAGCGACCATGACCTCGAAGATACCCGGACTCGCCGTCCCGCCGGTCAGCGCCACCCGCACCGGTTGGGCGATCTTGCCCAGCTTGAGGTTGAGGTCGTGCATCAGGCCGCTGAAGACGGTCTGTAGTCCGTGTTCGGTCCAGTCCGCAACGCGACCGAGCCGCTGACGCACCTGTTCGAGCAGAACCAAACCGTCTGGCGTCAGGAATTTTTTGACCGCCTTGTCCTCAAACGTCACCCGCTCAGTGAGATAAAAATGCGCCGCCTCGGCCAACTCACACAGAGTTTTGGCCCGGGGCTGGAGCGTGGCCAGCATCTGTTCGAGCCGCCCAGGGTCGGGCAGGCGATAGCCTTTGTCGGCCAGAAAGGGCTGGACCTCTTGGCGAATCTGGGCCGGCGGGCGAGCCTGCTGGTACTGAAAATTGAGCCATTCCAGCTTCTCGGCATTAAACACCCCGGCCGATTTGCCGACATCGGCAAGACGGAAAGTATCCAGCAGTTCAGTCCGTGAGAACACTTCCTGATCACCGTGTGACCAGCCCAGACGGGCCAGAAAATTGACCAGGGCGTCGGACAGATAGCCCAGCTCACGATAGGCGCGCACCGCAGTCGCCCCATGCCGTTTGCTGAGCCGCACCCGATCAGGGCCGAGAATCAGAGGCAGGTGGGCAAAGGCCGGCGGGTCGGCATCAAGCGCCTGAAAGATCAGGACTTGGCGCGGCGTATTGGTCAGATGGTCATCGCCGCGCACAATGTGGCTGATCCGCAGGTCGGCATCGTCGCACACGGAACAGAAATTATAGGTCGGCGAGCCGTCCGAGCGGACCAGGATCAGATCGTCAAGTTCCTGGTTCTCGAAAACGACCCGCCCCTTGATGATGTCGTCAACGACCGTCTGGCCTTCTCTCGGCCCCTTGAAGCGCAGCGTGAACGCCCGTCGCTCACCGGGCTGCGGGGTATACGTGCGGCAGGTTCCGTCGTAGGCCGGCTGGCGGCCGGCAGCCAGAGCCGCCTCGCGTTTGGCCTGTAGCTCCTGGGGCGTGCAGTAACAGCGGTAGGCCCGGTCCTGGGCCAGCAGCCGCTCGCTCGCCTCCTGGTACAGGGCTGTGCGCTGGCTCTGAAAATACGGGCCTTCGTCGCCTTCCAACCCGAGCCAGCCTAGCGCATCGAGAATGTCGGCCTGGAACTCCGGGGTCGAGCGTTGCCGGTCGGTATCGTCGATACGCAGCACGAAGGTGCCGCCGTGCTCCTTGGCGGCCAGATAGGCAAACAGCGCGGTGCGCGCCCCGCCGATGTGCAGATAGCCGGTCGGACTGGGGGCAAAACGTGAACGAACGCGTGTCATGACCGAACGCTAACAGGCGGCTGAGGAGCAAGTCAACGCCGGACGACCAGGAACCCCGCCGCAGGGGTTTGAGTTCCGTGATGTCATCAGCTATGTTCTGGGCCAGACCGAGCCGATAGCTCAGTCGGTAGAGCATCTGCCTTTTAAGCAGAGGGTCCCGGGTTCGAGCCCCGGTCGGCTCACACCCTCCGCTCCGCCATCAGTCCCCGTCGTCTAGCCTGGCCTAGGACACCGGCCTTTCACGCCGGCGACACGGGTTCAAATCCCGTCGGGGACGTCCCGCCCTGTCAGCCCAGCCCGCCGACCACCTCGGCCAGACGCGGCGCGATTCTGTCCTTGTCGGATAGAATCGGCTCCGCCACCGGCCACGCAATACCAATCTCAGGATCGTTCCACGCAATCCCGATCTCATCGCTCGGATCGTGAAACTCGGTGCACTTATACACCACCTCGGCACTCTCGCTCAGCACACAAAAGCCGTGAGCAAAGCCAGGCGGGATATACGCCTGGCGGAAACTCTGAGCGGACAGCCGCATCCCGACCCAGCGTCCGAAGGCGGCTGAGCGGGGACGGATATCGACCGCAACGTCGAAGATTTCACCCTGAGTCACGCGGACCAGCTTGCCCTGTGGATGGCGCCCCTGGGCGTGCAGACCGCGCAGGGTATGTCGCCGCGAGCGGGAATGATTGTCCTGGACAAAGACCGCCCGAATGCCCGCCTCGGCATACTTGCGGGCGTGATAGGTTTCGAGAAAAAATCCCCGCTCGTCCTCGAAGACCTCAGGTTCGACAATCAGGATCTCGGGCAGCTCAGTCGCACGGACTTTCATCGCGCCTCCTCCGCCGGGTTCTGGGCTCTCGCCCGCAGGGTGAACGATGATCTCTTCTTGATGAGGTGGTCGTCATCGTTCCCCTTGCGTTCCCCTTGGATGTACGCCAAATCCATAGCCGGGAAAAGACCGCCGGCTTGCCTTGTACCCCCCAAGCCGTATACAAAACGTGCCGAACCTGGGGACCCCGGGTGCCGTATTTCATTCCTGTCCGGAAAAGGAAGAGCCATGCCGCACAATCTTTTTGATAGCCTGCAAACATTCGAGCTGGGCAACGGTCAGACGGCCCAGTTTTACTCCCTGCCCCAACTGGAACGCCACGGCCTGGGCCAGATATCCCGCCTGCCGGTCAGCATCCGCATCGTGCTCGAATCGGTGCTGCGCAACTACGACGGGACGCGCATTGAGGAAGGCGACGTGCGCAATCTCGCCGGCTGGGGACCCCACGACACCCGGACGGCAGAAATTCCGTTCACCGTGGCCCGGATTGTCTTGCAGGATTTTACTGGCGTACCCCTGCTGGTCGATCTGGCGGCCATGCGTTCGGCGGTGGCCAAGCTGGACAAAGACCCCAAGCTGATTGAGCCGCTGGTGCCGGTCGACCTGGTGGTCGATCACTCGATTCAGGTCGATTATGCCGGTGTCGGCAACGCCCTCGAGCGGAATATGCAGAGAGAATTCGAGCGCAACCAGGCGCGCTATCAATTCCTCAAATGGGGCATGCAGGCTTTTGACAGCTTTAAGGTCGTGCCGCCCGGTATCGGCATCGTGCACCAGGTCAATCTCGAATACCTGGCCAAGGGGGTGCTGGAAAAAGACGGGGTGTACTATCCGGACACGCTGGTTGGAACCGACTCACACACCACCATGATTAACGGCCTGGGCGTGGTCGGCTGGGGCGTTGGCGGCATTGAGGCTGAAGCCGGCATGCTGGGTCAGCCGGTCTACTTCCTGACCCCGGATGTCGTGGGCCTGCATATGACGGGGTCGCTGCGAGAGGGCGTGACCGCAACCGACCTGGTGCTGCGCTGCACCGAGCTGTTGCGGGCGGCAAAAGTCGTCGGCAAGTTCGTCGAGTTTCACGGCCAGGGCGCGGCCCAGCTGCCGCTGACCGACCGCGCCACGATTGCCAATATGGCCCCGGAATATGGCGCGACGATGGGCTTTTTCCCGGTCGATGAAGAGACCTGCCGGTATCTCGCAGCAACCGGTCGCAGCCAGGAGCAGGTCGACGCCTTTCGACGCTACTTCCAGGCCCAGGACATGTTCGGCATCCCCGGCAAAGACCAGTGCAGCTACAGCCAGGTTCTGGAACTCGACCTGGCCGATGTCCAGCCGGCGGTGGCCGGTCCCAAACGTCCCCAGGACCGGATCAATCTGCCGGACCTGAAACAGACCTTTGCCGACCTGTTTCAGCAGCCGGCGAGCGAGAACGGGTATGCCAAGTCGCCGGACGAGCTTAGTCAGCGCTACCCCATCAAAGGTAATCGTGTTCACAGGAGATCTCCATCGGACAAAACGATTACCTTTGTCAACGACCCTGGGGGTTCGGGCGATATCGGCCACGGCGATGTGCTGATTGCGGCCATTACCTCGTGCACCAACACCTCAAACCCGAGCGTCATGCTGGCGGCCGGCCTGGTCGCCCAAAAAGCGGTTGAAAAGGGTCTGACGATTCGCCCCACGGTCAAAGCGTCTCTGGGTCCGGGGTCGCGGGTCGTGACCGAGTATCTGGACAAGACCGGGCTCCAGACCTATCTGGATCAGCTCGGCTTTCACCTGGTCGGCTACGGCTGCACCACCTGCATCGGCAACTCGGGCCCGCTCGACCCCGACATTGAGGCGGCGGTGACCAGCCATGACCTGATCACCGCCAGCGTGTTGAGCGGCAACCGGAACTTCGAGGCGCGGGTGCATCAGAACATCAAGGCCAATTTTCTCATGAGCCCGCCCCTGGTCGTGGCCTTCGCCCTGGCCGGTCGGGTCGATATCGACCTGAACACCGAGCCGCTGGGCACCAGCACGGACGGCCAGCCGGTCTACCTGCGCGATCTGTGGCCCAGTTCCACGGAAATCCAGGCTCTCATCCAGGCCGCCCGTGAGCCGCACACCTATCGCGGTTTGTACGCCGACCTGAGTGCCGACAATCCCCTGTGGAACGACATCTCCAGCACCACCGGCACCCTGTACGACTGGGATCCGGCTTCGACCTATATTCAGGAGCCCCCGTTTTTTGCCGCGTTCGGGCTCGAGCCGGGGACCATCAGCCCGATTATCGGCGCCCGCCCGCTGGCCGTGTTAGGCGATTCGGTCACCACCGACCACATCAGTCCGGCCGGGGCGATCAAACCGACCTCGCCCGCCGGCCAATATCTGCAAGACAACGGGGTCGGCGTCCCAGACTTCAACAGCTACGGCTCGCGGCGGGGGAATGACCGGGTGATGACGCGGGGCACGTTTGCCAACGTCCGCATTAAAAACCTGATGGTGCCGGGTTCCGAGGGCGGGGTGACCCACTGCTACGCCAATGGAGACGGGCAGCAGATGGACATCTATGACGCGGCGATCCAATACCAGGCGGCCGGGACGCCGCTCGTGGTGATTGCCGGCCAGGAATACGGGACCGGCAGCTCACGCGACTGGGCGGCCAAGGGCACGGCCCTGCTCGGCGTCAAGGCGGTGATTGCCCAGAGCTTTGAGCGGATTCACCGCAGCAACCTGGTCGGCATGGGCGTATTGCCGTGTCAGTTCACAGACGGCACTAGCGCCCAGGCGCTGGGTCTGGACGGCAGCGAGACCTTTGACCTGGCCGGCATCGGCGACGACCTCAGCCCTCAGCAGGACGCGACGCTGACCATCCATCGGGCGGATGGACAGAGCCAGGAGGTCACGGTCCGCGTCCGGATCGATACGCCGATAGAAGTCGAATACTATCGGCACGGCGGCATTCTGCACTATGTGTTGCGACAGCTGGTCGCCCGGGTCTAGGCGGCCGGCCTGGGGGCGGGGGACTGAAAGCCCGTCCCCGGGCGGCTAACTCTGTTGGGAGAAACGCTTATTGTGCTCTTGGATGACCCGGTCGGTCAGGTCGATATCCCGCTGGCCGTAGAGAACGACGGTGTTATTGCCCTCCAGAATCACCGTATAGGCGCCCTGTTCGCCCAGCTCGGCCACAATCTGTTGTAGCTGCATCATGATCCGACCGGTCAGCTGCCTGTCCCTGATCTTCAGATCTTCTTCGGCATCTTTGTAGCGCCGTTCAAATTCCCGCAGACTCTGACGGTAGTCCTGTCCCAGGGCGTCGCGTTCCTCTTCGCGCAGGACCATGGCCTTTTTTTCGAGCTCATCCTTGAGCTGTTCGACCCGCTCCCGCTGCTTCAGCAAACGCTGCTCCGAATTCTCGACTTCCTTCTTGAGTTGGTCCTGGGCTTTTTTGCCGGCCTCGCACTCGGCCATGGCCCGAACCAGGTCAACATAGCCGATTTTGACGCCGTTCAGGGCACCCTGGCCCTCCTCCTGAGCTGCCCCACCGAGTGCGACCAGGGCAAAGGAAAAGGCCAAAAAGATTGATAACATCACAAACGACAGCCGGCGCATGATATCCTCCTCACTCCACGGAGACTGACAAATACCCCGGCACTATAGCCCGCCAGTGCAGGGGCAGACAAGGACCTGCTTCTCCACCTCTTGCACCGAGCGGGCGGGTATGCTCCAAGCCTGGGGCAAACCCGCCCACACAAACGGAGTGCCATACCCATGCCTCACTCCCCCTGGAGACGGCGGCTCACCCGCTTCGGACTCGGCCTGCTGAGCGTCTTGTGCCTGGCCCAGCCGGGGTGGGCCGACGAGCACCTGCTCGACCACTACGCTTCCATCCCCGGCTCTTACCACTTTGTCCGGCGCGCTCCCGAGGAGGCGCGACCGGATTCGATCAGACTGACCGTCTTCGAGGATTTTCTGTGCCCGGCCTGCTACCAGACGGTGAGCCAGCTCATCCCGAGCCTCCAGAAGAAATATGGCGCGCGTTTGCGGGTCGAGTTCTTCGGCTACCCGATCATCGACCCCAAGTCCTCCATTCCGGCCCGCGCCTATGCTGTGGCCGACGAGTTTGGATTAGGACACGAAATGCAGCAGGCGCTCTTCCAGGTCCAGTTTGAAGAGCGGCTCGACATCACCAGCCGGGACGGCCTGGCCCGCGTGGCGGACAGAATCGGCCTTGACCCGGAACTGCTGCTGACCCGCCTGGCGGGCGAAGACGGCAAGGCTGAGGTCGCCCGGAGCCTGGCCCTGGGGCGTCGCTACCAGATCGATTCGGTGCCCGGCCTCGTTCTCGACGGCTGGATCCGGGTCACCACCGTTTCTCAGACCAATCTTGAGACCATTATCGACGGCATCCTGGAACGGAGAAGCCGCGAAGAGCCCTCCCCAGGGCGGTGAAAAAAGCCTCTGATCGGACTATTGACCTTTTGGGTCGTCTGCTATCGTCTGGCGGTATGGAGAGGATAAGGCTATGGAACGTGGTCCACCATACGGCACCCGCATCATCGTAACTGCACAACAGACTCCCCGGAAGGAGGGAATCCTATGAAGCTGAAGCAACTTGTGGGAACCGCCTGTGCCGCGCTGGCCATTGGCGCGTTCAGCCTGGCGGCTCCGGTCAACGCCGCGTATGAAGATTGTAATCTCGTCGAATGTATCGGGCCTGAGCACAAATACACCGGTGAGGTGTTCAACAAAGATAATATCGCCGAAGCCGGCGATCTGATCATCCCGGGCATAGCGTGGTACGTCAACGAGGGGATGGAGATCAGGGTCATCGAGACGATCAAGATCCCCCTGCCCCGCCTCTTCCAGGAAGCGACCGAGAAGTACTCGGGCCAGGTCGAGATCTCACCCGACGGGCGGGAGATGTTCAACTATGTGGCCGGGGTGCCCTTTCCCAACATCGACCTCAACGACCCGCTGGCTGGGGCCAAGGTCATGTGGAATCAGGAACAGAAGCCGCAGTATGTGGACAATGTCGGCACCGAGTGGATCTGCGAGCTGGTCAACAGCAAGGGCGAGTTGGAGCGGACCTATGGGTCACAGTTCTGGCGGCGCATGATGTGGACGGGCCGTTTGTACACCGATCCCAAGCCGGTCGTGCCCAACAACCCGCCGATGCGGTACACCGAGCAGTTCGGGCCGTTGTTCATTCCCAACGACCTCAAGGGCGCGGGCGTGCTCAACAACCGCTATCTGGGGATGGACGTGCCGGATGACTCCTACATGTACCTGCCGGAGCTGCGGCGGGTGCGGCGGATCAGTGTGGCCAACCGCAGTGACGCCTTCTGGGGCACGGACATGGATCTGGACTCGCTGTGGGGGTTCAACTCCAAGCACTCCTACTGGACCTTCCGGGTCTTGGCCGAGAAAGACATCCTGGCCCCGGTGCATATCGGACTGTATGGTACCCGCAACGTGTGGTGTGCTGAGCCTGACGGCCAGAGCGGAATCACAGCCTTCATCCCCTGTAACGTGCCGTGGGAGCGGCGGTCAGTGTACGTGACGGAAGGGATTCCGTCAGCGTACAGCCAGTATGCCTACTCGAAGCGGATCATGTACATCGACAAGGACTTCTGGGGGATGAGTTTTGCGGAGATGTACGATCAGGGTGGTGAGCTGTGGAAGTTCTGGTTCAACCTGTTCAACTACGTGGGCACACCGTACAAGGGCTTTCCGACCAACCCGCTGGAAGGCGCCACATATAACTACGAAGACGTGTGGGCCTTCACCCCCCACGGGCATGGTTCTGACCTGCAGTTGGCGCACGCCACCAAGTGGGACGCGCCGTCCGGCTACGCCCGCTCTGCGAACGAGTGGACCCAGGAATGGTACTTCAACGAGCAGACTCCGATTAACACCCCGGAGGCCTTCTCGGTGAACTTCCTGATCCGCAGCGCGCGCTAACGCTCGGCAGTGGACAAGGCGCCTTGGCGCCTTGTCCACTCACCCGTGCCTATGCGATAAAAGGACCACCGCCTTTCCTCCTCTCCAATTTTTTGCTACGTACTCCCTCATATCTCAAACTAAAGAGAGGGACCTATGGCAGAAGAACAGACACAAGAACAACAAGGTGTGGAAGACGAATCACTCGCCAAGCTCGCTTGGGGCTATGTCGGTGTCGGAGTCTTATGGCTCGCCTTGGTCTTGACTGGTATCGCGTTTGAGCGCTTAGGACTCACCACGACCCTCTTCTCCGGAGTCCTGCCCGGAGAGGTCGGCAGCCTGCGTCTGCAAAACGCCGAATATGAAGTGAATCTCAAAACCGTCACCCAGGAACGGGATGTACTCAGCCGACGCACCGATACGTTTAGACGTCAGGTTGAACAGGCAGAGAACAAGGCCGCGGAACTGCAAACCCAGCTCGACCAACTCGAAGCTGCCGCGCCAGCAGCAGAAGCAATGGCAGCTCCAGACGCATGAATGAAGCCGTATGATCGAAGTCCACAACGTCACCAAATACTACGGTCAGGTTCGGGCTCTCCACCAGGTTTCCTTTAATGTCCAGGAAGGGGAGATCGTCGGTCTGTTGGGCCCTAACGGCTCGGGCAAGACCACGCTCATGCGTATCCTGACCGGCTTCTTCCCGCCGACCGAGGGCCGGGTCGTGGTCGCCGGCTACGACGTGGAAATCGCGTCTTTGGAGATGCGCCGCAAGCTCGGCTATCTGGCCGAAAACGTCGTGCTGTATCCCGACATGACGGTCCGCGCTTTTCTGGACTTCTGCGTGCGGGTGAAAACGGCCACCGGGGCGGAACGGCGTGGGCAGGTCGAGCGCGTGCTTGATGTGTGTGGCCTCAGCCACATGGCCCGCCGCCACATCGGCACCCTGTCAAAGGGCTATCGCCAGCGGGTCGGCCTCGCCCAAGCCCTGCTGTGCGAGCCTCAGGTCTTGATTCTCGACGAACCCACGATCGGTCTTGATCCGCACCAGCTGATCGATATGCGGGAGCTGATTAAAAGCCTGGGCGGAAGAACCACGATTTTATTATCAAGCCATATTCTGGCCGAAGTTGCCCAAATCTGTCACCGTGTCGTGATTATCGACAAAGGCCAAATCTTGGCCGAGGATACCCCGGCGGGACTCAGCGAACGCCTGCAGTCCGCCACCCAGACGCGAATACGGGTCGAAGGTCCGGTCCAGGATATTCAAAACGCCCTGCAGGCCCTGCCCGGGGTGAGCGAAGTCATCCTTCAAGACACCCCGGACGAGGATGAACAGCCGGGCCAGCTCTTCCTCGTCCACTCACAAGATCGCACGCTCGGCCACCAACTCGCCGAGCTGGTGGTCAACCGAGGCTGGCCCCTGCACGAGCTCAATCCGCTCACCGCTGGTCTGGAAGAATTATTTGTACGCCTGACAACAGAGGAACAACGGCCGGCGGCCTAGTCAGTAACGACGCCCGACCGGGTCGGAGTGAGCGCCTCCGTAGGGGGATGGAACATGGGACAGGCACGCACCTTCCTGACAAACTTTCGGGCCGTTGTCACAAAAGAACTCCGTTCGTATTTTCTGTCGCCGTTCATCTACCTGGTCACCGCCGTCTTTCTGCTGGTCAGCGGCTATTATTTCTATACCGACCTGATCTTCTATGTGCAGTTCGGGTTCGGCCTCAACATCATCGAAAATTTTTGGCAGCTCCTTTTTACCGATATCCGCCTGATGCTGCTGCTGGCGACCCCGTTCTTGACCATGCGGCTGTTTGCCGAAGAAAAACGGCTGGGAACGATTGAGCTGCTGCTGACCTATCCGATGCGGGACGCCGAGCTGTATCTGGGGAAATTTGTCGCCTGTAGCCTGGCCACCCTGTTCATGCTGTCCTTTACCGCGATCTATCCCGTTCTGGTCTACTGGGTTCAGCCGTTTAACTGGACCCTCGTCCTGGCCGGCTATAGCGGACTCATCCTCATCGCCCTGGCCAGCATCGCCTGCGGTCTGTTCATCTCCTCGCTGACCGACAACCAGGTGGTGGCCGGTTTTGCCGCGCTGTGTACGCTGCTATTCTTCTGGATCCTGAGCTGGAATGAGGGCGCCACCCGCGACGGCTTTCTGTACTGGCTGGCCCAAACCTCCATGGTCACCCATTTTCAGGGCTTCGCCCTGGGATTCATTGACGCAAAAGAGGTCAGCTTCTTTCTCGCCTTCGTGTTGTTCTTCAGTTTCTTGACCCTCCGTTCGCTCGAATCTCGCCAATGGAAGGGACGCCGATGAGTACGAATCTGCGTAGCACGCTCAAGCTCATTGTCGGGGCAGTCGGATTTCTGATCATGCTGATCGCCATCCAGGCGGTCCTCGCCCACTATAACCGACGCATTGACCTCACCCTGCAGCAGAAGTTCACCCTCGCCCCCCGCACCCAGCATGTGGTGTCAAACCTGCAACAAGAGGTCCAGGCCATCGCCTTCATCCATCCGGACCGCCCCGAGAATTTTTTTCTGGCCGACATGTTGGGCCGCATGGAGGCCCTGTCGCCGCACTTTCATTACACCATTGTCGATATGAACCGCAGCCCGGCCACGGCCCAACAGTACAACGCACGCCGGTATGGCACGATTGTGTTCGAATCAGCCGGCCGCAGCCGCCACTCCTCCCTGAACTCCGGTGAGAACGACGTTGTCGCCGCCCTGTTGCACGTCACCCGCAGCGCGGAAAAGACGATCTATTTTACGACCGGCCACGGGGAGGGAGAGCTGAGCGATCCTCAACCGGAAGACGGCTATACCAAACTCCGGGGTGCCATGGCGGATGAGTTTTACGTTGCCAAGCAAATCTCGCTGGCCGACACCGGCGGCATACCCGACGATGCCGCGGTCGTTGTCCTGCTCGGTCCCAAAGATCCGTTCCTGCCCTTTGAACTGCAAGCCCTGGACGCCTTTCTGAAACGAGGGGGCGCGCTGTTTGTCATGATTGACCCCACCAGTAATGCGTCGAATCTCGACGCCTTTCTGGAGCAATACGGGGTCTACCTGTTGGATTATATCGCTGTCGATCCCTCAAAGCGGATCTATGCCGGAGAAGCCATTACCTTTCGGGCCTCACGGACCGCCGTCACCCACGATATGCTCAAAGCGGTCAACGTCCCGCCGATCTTCTCCCTGTCTCGGGTGGTTGAAGTGCGCCAGGATCTCGACAAAGGCATCAGAGCCGCACCTATTCTGGCAACCTCGGGGTCCGGCTTCGGGAGCGCCGAGCAGCGTATTTCAGCCCAGCAAGAGTATCAGTTTGTTGTCGGCCGAGACCTGCGCGGTCCGGTTCCGATTGCCGGAGAAGTGATTCTCACCAATGGCGAGCAGGAGGGACGTCCCGGCCGGATCGTGGTCTTTGGCGATGTCGACTTTGCCCACAACGCTCTGCTCGAGCAGGGCGGCAACCGAGACCTCTTTATCAATGCCGTCAACTGGCTGGCCGACGACGTCGGTCAGGTCGGCGAACGAGCCACCAGACAGCCGGCAGGAGAGAAACAGTTCTACCTGACCGATGAACAAGGTCGGCGGATCCTCATTGTCAGCACGGCCATCCTGCCGAGTTCCTTTCTGCTCATCGGCATCGGCGTGTTCGTGTGGCGGAGGCAGCGCGGATGAGTTGGCGGCGAATTGGCATCTATTACGGCCTGGCTGTCGTGTTCGGCGTGTATTTCTTTGCCTTCGTGTGGGATCCGGTCGGTGAGAGGCCTCACCTCAGAGAATATTCGCCGACCCAAAGTCGTTTCCTGCCCTTTACGCGGGACTCTATCCAAGAGCTTCAGCTGCACCGTGAGGGACAGGTGGTTCGGTGTCTGTTCGACGGGGACAGCTGGCAGGTAGTTGAACCCCTGGGGGGCTACGCCACCTCATCGCTGGTGACCAGCCTGATTGAAAACCTGACCACGGAACAAGAGACCCGGGTGGTGCAGGAAGCGACCGATGATCTGGCCGCCTACGGTCTCAACCCGCCGCACGCCACCATCGTTCTCAAGGGCAGGACCGAGAGCGAGCTGGCCACCATTTTTATTGGTGGTCGCAACCCCACCTCAACTGCGGTGTACGCCAGCAAAGAGGGCTCCTCCGAGATCGTGCTGCTAGGCTATAGCGCGTTCTATTACGAAGAACTCCTGTTTGAGGCTGCCACCGATTTCACAGCCGGACCAAACGGCAGCCCCGAGGCCACCGAGCCAGCGCAGGAGCCAGCGCAGGAGCCAGCGCAGGAGCCAGCGCAGGAGCCAGCGCAGGGCCAGGCCCTTGAACAGGGCTAGGCTCTGTCATCGCCCTATGCCGTCCCTCTCCAGAAAAGTATGGTTCTTCCTGAGCCTGCTGTGTTGGGTGCTGTGGAGCGCCTGCTCGCCACCCCAGGAGTCCAGCACTCAAGACGACATCACGCGCTATCTTGAAAAAAAACAGGACTGGTCACTGACTGAGAACCGCATGAATACAGCCATAGAAACGGTCCGCCGCGACCACTTTGTCCACGACGATCTGACGATTAACGTGCTGAGGCCGCTCATTGGTATGAGCCAGAACCATATCCGGGAGCTTGAAGTCTATCAGCCCCAGACCCTACAGGTCTCAGACATCCATCAGCAGTACATTGAGGGCTGGCGGGCGCAGCAATTTGCCATTGCGGCTGCGGTTGATGCCGCCGAGCGTGGGGACTACGTGCAGCTTTCCAGCGCCAACAACGATCTTCTCCAGGCTCAACAGGCAGTCATGACCACCAACGCCAACCTCCAGCAGCTGGCTGAAAAGGCCGGCCTCCTCACTCCCGGCCCGGCCGAGCAGACGCAGGCCGCGCCGCCAACATCCGGCGAAGGCTTGACCGAATAAGGTTACGACGAGGACAGAAGCGCTGGCCATCCTCGGAACCGGAATTGTCGTCATTAGCGTCATCCTCGCCGGGCAACGCAGCCTCCGCGCCGAACTCAGTAGCCTACGGGCCGACCAACACGAACTCCGTACCAGCTTGCGCGCCGAACTGGGTGAACTCCGCACCGAGCTGCGCGACCGCTTCACCGTCGTGGATACGCACCTGACCGCAGTCGAGCGCCAGCAGGGAGAGTTGCGCGAACGCATGGCCCACCTCGGAGGCGTGCTCGACGGCTTACGCGAAGCCATCGTCGGCACACGCGGGGCAGCCTGATTCACACCCTACGCACCGAGCCGCTCTCGTCCCCCTTTCAGGAGTGGCATTAAATCATTGACTTTTGCGTCCCGTGTCTGGCATTGTAGGCGGCGAACATTCCGCATAGGGGCCCTCCATCGGGTCACTTGCACTGAGAATCTTCCTTCTCTCCCCACTCCACATTCCCGTGTGGCGTGTTCGTAACCCGGCCCTCCCAACGCCGGACCGGGGGTCCACAACGGACACAGGAGGGAACGGACATGACACAATCTTTCATGCTGGTCGCCATAGCCGGAGCGACGGACGCGGGGCAAGACTCCGGCCCGCATCGGCTAGGCGCACCACACAAAACTTCCGGGACACGCTGAAGAGGGCACCTCTCTCATCGAGAGGCATGGGGATGCAGCGAACGTCCCCTGGAGAAAGGAGGGCAGGTCTACCCAAGGGCTCTTTCGTGTTGCAGCAGAAACCGTATCAGAGGCCGTATCGAGGAGGGCATATGATGAGACGAACACACACCTTGGGACGCCGTCTCGTTCTGGGTGCGTTGGTCGGCGCACTTGGGCTGTTGACCTGGGGCACGGATGCCTGGGCTTCAGTCCGCCTGGCACCGGACATCGAATTGCAGGCCTGGTACCGCATGCGCCATAGTTTTCAGACTGACGGCAGCGAACATTTCGACTGGGTGCAGTGGCGGAATGAGGGCTTCATCTGGCTGACCTACGACAACTTTTATCACCGCGGCAAACTGTTCGGGAAATTCGAGATTCCCGTGCCCCTGGTAGAGAGCGCTTCGTTCAGCGGGCGGTACCGCTCGCGGGTTGACCCGATCTACGTCATCCGCGACCACTACAAAAACCTGTACGACGAAGAGCATACCTCGAACTGGCTGGTGCCGGAGAACGGCTTTCGGGATATCTACGTCGATATTGACCACGGCTATATCGGGCCGGGCAAGCTGTTCACCCGCTGGGGCTATCAGCAGGTGGTGTGGGGCGAGTCCGACCTGTTCCGCTCGATTGATATTGTCAACCCCCTGCGGATTGACCAGAACCTGGGTGTGGGTGAGAAGTTCGACGAATTTCGCAGCCCTATCCTGGCCCTCAAGGCCCTGTACGACATCGGTAACGTCGGCACCTGGATTTCGGGCTTGGGAATCGAAGGGTATTACACGCCCCGGTATCGCGGCGGTCAGACCGACCTGCTGGTCGAAGACGGCTGGCGGATTCAGCAGCAGATACGCGGCTGTGAAAAGGACGGGGTGTATTACGACTGGTCTCTGCACGACTGCGGGACGACAGGTGCCGACGGCACGATCCGCATGCTGCCCTACCGACCGGTCTGGCTTGGCAAACGGCGGTCCGATCATCCCTGGGCGCTGGCGGCAACCGGCAACAACGCCCGAAGGGACTCGGCCGACTTCCTGTGTCTGACCGGTGCCCGCTGTGCGGCTGACGTGCCGGGCGACCGGGTGAGTGCTCGGGTCAACCTGCCCAAGGGTAACGCGCACCACCACAGCCGGGGCCACTGGCACTCGGGTGGTGTCCGCATCATCGGCAGCACCTGGTTCAACCTCGACTTCTCCCTCAACTACATGTACATCCCCTACACCTTTGCCAACGGCAACACCGTTAGTGACTTCAGCAATTATGGACCGGACCTCGATGGCGACGGCTACATAGATGGGACGGTTGGAGATGACGGGACAGGGGTTGTGCCCGACGGCACCTTCCGCGAGGGCTTACTGCGCTGTGTGTCGCCCAGCGGTAAGGAACAGGTCGCGGCCGACGGCCGGACCAGCGGCGGCTTCTTTGGCAGGCTGCATGGGACCGACCTGTCTGGCTACAACTGGAGAGAGCGCCACCTCGACGAGAACGGCGCCCCGACCGACAAGGCCAAACAGGCCCACGCCATCCGGCAGAACTACACCTTCTGCACCAACGGCTTCAGCCACCAACGGCGCTACTCGCATGTGATTGGCTTCACCCTGACCTACAACGACTTCGACTACACCGGCGCGGTGTTCCGCTTCGAGCAGAGCTACAGCACCAAGGAAGCCCTGAACAAAAGAACGTTCACCTCACATCAGCAACCGATGACGAATGACCGCGCTCGGCGCCGGGGCCGGATTCTGAACAGCGGCGGCGTGTGGCGCAGCATGGCTGGGTTTGACCTGATCCAGTCACTGATGAGCTATCCCGGCATGGGCTGGACCCGCCACCTGCCCGGCCAGTTCGGCGTCCAGACCTCCTTCCTGACCGGCCAGTGGTTGATGCTGTACAACAACACCGGCCGCTCGGGCATGACCAACAACATGTGTAACTGGAACTTCGCCCAGGGGCTGCCGGCAGCCATTGCCGAACCGGACCCCGCGAAGAGGACCCAGGGCGACGGCAAGTACGATCCGGCCAACCCGGACGATCCGCTGGCGCCCAAGCGTGACGCGGTGCGCGGCTGTGGCACCAAGCGCTGGAACCACCTGTTCACCCTGGCGTTTGCCGGCAACGGCTACTTCCGGGGCAAGCTGGAAGGCCGCAACGCGGTGGCCTGGGAGCCGCGTGGTTCGCACGTGCTGCTGTTCTCGCAGTGGTGGTGGCGTGAGCTGAAAAGCATGCCGCTCGACCTGTCGTTTGGCACAGCCTGGTTCTTGGGCAGCTCGAACAGCCACTCGTGGACGCTGCTCAACTACTTCAGCCACCGTGACATGGTCTGGTTTGAGGCGACCTACTACCTCATCTAGCCATAGGCGGGGCGACGGGTGCGTCGCCCTTCCTCCCCCCCACCCCGGCGCGCCCGGTCTTCGACCGGGCGCCGTCACAAAAGCGCGGGTGGCCCCTGCATCCGCGCTCCTACCCAAGCCCGGCTTTCCTCCCGCATCCATTTCGGATGACGTATGTGCCTGTATTTGCTCAATTTTTTTCATTCTGTCATAAAATTGTAAACAAACTTGCACAAACAGGCGCTTTTCGGTATAAGGCGCAGAGCGCAGAACAAGAGAGGGCATCTCTTGACAGGCAGGGGGTACAACCGAGCCACACCAGCGAATGGAAGGGAGGGTAGACGTATTTTTCCTGCTGCATACATACACCTGAGAGAGGAGGTTCATAATCCGGTTCATAATCCACAGCATGATCCACAGGAGGAATATCTTTCTGCGCACTGGAGGATGAGGAAGTGAAGAGGATGGGAAAAAAAAGGATTTTTGCTCACAAAACCTGAGCAAGGAGGGCACATCGCAATGAGGAGAGCAAAAACACTAGGACGACGACTCGTCCTGGGCGCGCTGGTCGGCGCACTTGGGCTGTTGACCTGGGGCACGGATGCCTGGGCTTCGGTCCGCCTGGCACCGGACATCGAATTGCAGGCCTGGTACCGCATGCGCCACAGTTTCGAGACCGATGGCAGCGAACATTTTGACTGGATCCAGTGGCGGAATGAGGGCTTCATCTGGCTGACCTACGATAACTTCTATCACCGCGGCAAATTCTTCGGGAAATTCGAGATCCCCGTCCCCCTGGTAGAAAGCGCCTCGCTGAGCGCCCGCTGGCGGTCCCGGGTCGATCCGGTCTACGTCATCCGCGATCACTACAAAAACCTGTATGACGAAGAGCATACCTCGAACTGGCTGGTGCCCGAGAACGGCTTTCGGGATCTGTACGTCGACGTCGACCACGGCTATATCGGGCCGGGCAAGCTGTTCACCCGCTGGGGCTATCAGCAGATTGTGTGGGGCGAGTCCGACCTGTTCCGCTCGATTGATATTGTCAACCCGCTGCGGATTGACCAGAACTTCGGCGTGGGTGAGAAGTTCGACGAATTTCGCAGCCCGAGTCTGGCCGTCAAGGCCCTGTACGACATCGGCAACATCGGCACCTGGGTTTCGGGCGTAGGAGTCGAGGCCTTCTACACGCCCAAGTTCCGGTATGGCTCAAGAGACCTCGTGCTCGAAGACGGCTGGCGCAACCAGTTCCAGATGCGCGGCTGCGAAAGGGACGGGGTGTACTACGACTGGTCCATGCACGACTGCGGGCAGGTGGGTTCGGACGGCACGATCCGCATGCTGCCCTACCGGCCGGCCTGGGTTGGCAGCCGACGTTCCGACCATCCCTGGTCGCTCCAGATCACCGGCAACAACGCCCGCACTGACTCGGCTGACTTCCTGTGTGAGACCGGCGCGCGCTGTGCGGCCGATGTCCCGGGCGACCGGACGAGCATCATCGTCAACCTGCCCAAGGGCAACTCGCACCACCACAGCCGGGGGCACTGGCACGCGGGCGGCGCCCGTATTATCGGCAGCACCTGGTTCAACCTCGACTTCTCCTTAAACTGGCTGTTCGTCCCCTTCACCTATGCCAACGCCAACACCGTCAGCGATTTCAGTCAGTATGGGGACGATTTGGATGGAGACGGGCTGATCGACGGGACGGCGATTGAGCCCGCCGGCAGCTTCCGCGAAGGTTTGCTGCGCTGTCTGTCGCCCAGCGGTAAGCAGCATGTGGGAGGCAACGGCCGGACCAACGGCGGGACGTTCATCGGCCTGCACGGCACCGACCTGTTGGGCTACGACTGGGGCGAGCGCCACGTTGACGAGAACGGGCTGCCGACCGACGAGGCCAAGCAGGCGCACGCCATCCGGCGGAATTATTCCTACTGCACCAACGGCTTTAGCCACCAGCGGCGCTACTCGCATGTCATTGGCTTCACCCTGACCTACAACGACTTCGACTACACCGGCGCCGTGTTCCGCTTTGAGCAGAGCTACAGCACCAAGGAGGGCATGAACAAAAGGACGCTCACCTCACATCAGGAAAATCCAATAGACGCGAATTCCCGCGCTCGGCGCCGAGGCCGGATTCTGAACAGCGCGGGCGTCTGGCGCAGCATGGCTGGGTTTGACCTGATCCAGTCCCTGATGAGCTATCCCGGCATGAACTGGACCCGTCATCTGCCCGGGCAGTTCGGCGTCCAGACCTCCTTCCTGACCGGCCAGTGGTTGATGATGTACAACAACACCGGCCGCTCGGGGATGAGCAACAACATGTGTAACTGGAACTTCGCCCAGGGGCTGCCGGCAGCCATCCCAGAACCGGACGCTGCGATGCGGACCCAGGGCGACGGCAAATACGACCCGGCCAACCCGGACGATCCGCTGGCGCCCAAGCGCGACGCGGTGCGCGGCTGTGGTTCCAAGCGCTGGAACCACCTGTTCACCCTGGCGTTTGCCGGCAACGGCTACTTCCGGGGCAAGCTGGAAGGCCGCAACGCGGTGGCCTGGGAGCCGCGTGGTTCGCACGTGCTGCTGTTCTCGCAGTGGTGGTGGCGTGAGCTGCGCAGCATGCCGCTCGACCTGTCGTTTGGCACGGCCTGGTTCCTGGGCAGCCAGAACGATAACTCGTGGTCGGCACTCAACTACCTGGCCAACCAGGATATGGTCTGGTTTGAGTTCACCTACTACGTCATCTAGGTAGCCCTAACCCAGGCGGGAGGGACATGTTCCCTCCCGCCTGCACCACTTTTGACCGGCTGAACCTCACTTCTCCCTCAATTTCCATGACCATATTCGAACCGCTCTCCATCGTTGTCCGTGTTGTCCAGACCGGCAATTCTCTTTCCCCGTGAACCCTTGACTTTTCCAGAAAAACCGTGCAAAGGACGGAGGGCATACCGTCCTAACGGGGATCAACACACTCGCACCATCTCAAAGGAGGTCACAGACGATGGATACGCATAGGGCAGGCAATGCCCGCACACGTCTGAGTTTCTTTGCCCTAGCCGTCGTACTTGGTCTTGGGCTCGCCGGCTGTGAACGAGACTATGGCGAAGAATTTGTGGAGAACATGGTCAGCCGCACCGACAAGTTCTTCGATGTTGCCCACGCCACGGGCGATACCTTTGTCATCGTCGGCTACAACGGTCGTATCATCCGCTCCGAGGACGCCGGCGAAACCTGGACGGAGATCGAGTCGCCTGCGGAATGGGCGCTCACCCAGGTGCAATTCATCGACGATGCAGGCTGGGCGGTCGGTCACTACGGCACCGTGCTCCACTCGCGCGACGGCGGCAAAACCTGGACCCAGCAGCAGTCGGGGACCGAGAAAACCCTGTTCTCCGTCTCTTTTGCCGATGAGCTGCACGGTTGGGCGAGTGGTGACGAATCGACAGTCATCTCGACGGATAACGGCGGGGAAACCTGGACGTACAAGCGCATCGAAGTGTCCGAGGTCGGCCTCAACGACGATATGCGGCTGGCCGTCCCTGATATCATGTACTACGGCGTCCACTTTGTTGACGCCCAGCACGGCTGGATGGTCGGTGAGTACGGCAACGTCCGCAACACCACCGACGGCGGTCAGACCTGGGGCTCTCAGCACGGTAGCCTGCTGGAGTCGTTGAGAAGGATGGGCGTGGCAGCCTCGGATGTGATGTCGCTGGCAGCCTTCTTCCGCGTTCATTTTACCGACCAGAATAACGGCATCATCGTTGGTGGCGCCGGTGCGGTCGCCTCCACCGCCGACGGCGGCCAGACCTGGAACTGGATCTCTCGGGAGGGGACGCACGCCGATCTCCCGAACACACCGATCTACGATCTTGTCCAGCCGGATTCCGATGGCGACATGGTTCTCGTCGGCTCGAACGGCCTGGTGCTGAACTCTGAAAATAACGGCGACAACTGGACACCGGCAACCACCGATACCGACGTGTTTACCTGGTTGAACGGGGTTGATATCGCAGAGAGCGGCAAAGGCGTGATGGTCGGCGGAAAGGGGAGTATCCTGCTGACCAGCGACTTTGGCAAAACGTGGCGTCCGATTAAAGACCAGTAAAAGGAGACCCCCATGGCTGATGAAACGAACACCCCGGAACAGGGAAGCGTTTCCCACGCGTTTGAGGAAAAACCCGCCCTCTACCGCCTCGGCGAAGGGCTTATTCGGCTCCGTTTGCCGATTACCATTGGCGTCGCTCTCCTGACCGGCTTCATGGCCTATCATGCCTCAAAGATAGAAATGTTCACCCAGTTCAGCAACCTGCTGCCCTACCAGCACCCCTGGATTCAGGTTCACTTCCGCTTTGCCGAGCAGTTTGGCGGCGCCAACAACGTCAATATCATGCTCAAGGTCAATGAAGGCGATGTCTTTACCAAAGATCTGCTGACCAAGATCTATGACATGACCCAGGCGATTGACCGGGTGTCGGGAGTGAACCACGACCAGATTGAGTCGATCGGTCACCGCACCACCCGCTATCTCACCGTCCTGGGAGGCACGATCGCCACCCCACCGGTCATGCGCCGCCCACCCAAGACCGATGCCGAGGTCAACGAGATCAAGGAGATTTGTTACAACGACGAATCCATCTATGGCCAGCTCGTCTCGCTCAACGGCAGGGCACTGCTGATCAAGGCCAATTTCATTGAGGGCCGTCTCGACTACAAGGAGATCTTCGATCAAATTTCCCGGACGGTCAAAGAACCGTTTGAAACCGAAAACCACGAGATCTACGTCGCCGGCGAGCCACAGCTGTACGGCTGGATTTACTACTATGCCAACGAGGTGTTCTACGTCTTTCTGGCCGCAACCGTAGTGTGTTGGATCCTGCTGTACCTGTACTTCCACGACTGGCGGGGTGCCCTGCGGCCGACCATCACCGGTATTCTGTCAGCCTTCTGGGGCTTAGGCATCCAGTCCCTGATGGGTTTTGCCATGGACCCCCTGGCCCTGGTGATTCCCTTCTTTGTGACGGCACGGGCGGTCAGTCACTCGGTCCAGATGCACGAGCGCTACTATGAAGAGTACCGGCGCTGTAACTGGAATAAGGAACAGGCTATCGTCTCAGCCTTTGCCGAGCTGTTTGTGCCGACCCTGAGCGGTATTATTACCGACTCGCTGGGCATGCTGGTGATCATCATCGTGCCGGTGGTCATTCTGCAGCGGATCGCCATTTCGGCCTCCATCTGGGTCGCCTCGGTGGCGATCAGTGAGTTGCTGCTCAACCCGGTCGTCTACTACTACCTCAGAGCCCCTGACAGACAAAAAGTCATTAAACGAGAGGAGGGCTGGTTCCAAAATCTGATTGGCGCATGCGCGACCTGGATTGTGGTTCCTCGCAACGCCAGGACGGTCATCGTGTTTTGGGTGATCGCCTTTCTGCTGGCCATGACCCAGGTCCGCCACCTGACCATCGGCGATCCGAGCGCCAGCACCCCGCTGCTGCACCTGGATTCTCCCTATAACCAGGCTCACCTCGAAATTCAGCGCTTCTTTGGCGGCATTGAACCCTTGATTATCGTGCTCGAAGGCCGGGACAAGGATGTCCTCAAAGATCCCACCCTGCTGCGCAATATGGAGAGCTTCCAGCGCTACATGGAGCGCGATAAAGATATTGGTTACAGCTTCTCGCTGGCCGATATCATCCAGTCAATCAATATGACGTTCTACGATATGCAGCCGCGCTGGGGCGTGATTCCGCAGGAACGCCAAAAAGTCAGCGCGCTGTTCTTCTTCTTCTTTGCCGGCGCACCGCCGGGCGAAACCGGGCGCTTCCTTGACCCGAGTTATACCACCACCCGGGTGACCTTTTACTGCGCCAATCACCAGGGCGACAATATCGCCCGGATCATGCACTTCGTGCAGCAGTATGTGGACGATAATCCGCTCGACACCGCCGACTATCGCCTGGCCGGCGGCCTGATCGGGGTGACTGCGGCGGCCAACGAAGAGATTCTGAGAAACGATATTCTGATGCAGCTCCTGGGTTTCGGCACGATCTTCCTGATCGTGATGTTTACCTACCGCTCGCCGGTGGCCTCGCTGGTGATGATGACCGGCCTGTTCCTGGCCAACGGTGTTGTGCACGCCTATATGGGCTTCCGCAACATCGGGATCAACCTCCAGTCGCTGCCGATTGTGACGGTCGGGGTCGGTTTCGGTATTGACTACGGCCTGTATATCGTGAGTCGGGCGGTCGAAGAGTACAACGGCTCAACCGTGGCCAAATCGATGGAGGAATATTCGGCCGGCAAGGATCTCAGCGAAACAGAGCTGGAGTCGTACCGGGTCAGCGAATCGGTCCGTATGGGGCTGCATACGGCGGGTAAGGCAGTCGCCTTTACAGCCGCCACCCTGATTACCGCGACCATGCTGTGGGCCTTTGCCAGCATCCGTTTCTGTTCCGAAATGGGCCTGTTGCTGGCGCTGTGGATGGGCATCAGCTTCTTCGGCGCGTGTACCTTCGTACCGGCCGCGCTCGTGCTGTGGAGACCAAAATTCTTCCTGCGCGCGGCCAAAGAAGGCATTATCGCCTAAGCCGACAGACGAGCTATACGCCGCGGGGGCGGGCATGCATTCCAGCCTTCGCCGCCTGCGCGTATAGATTGGATGTCCTGACCATCAGACGGTAGGGGCGGGTTTGAAACCCGCCCCTCCTTTTTTGTTCTGGAAAAATATGGGAAGATGCCCCGTCTTCATACCCACAAGGAGGGCAGTCGTATGGCAAGTGTCGATGGAGGAGTGCTGATTGGTCGCATCCTCAAAGAACAAAACGTGAAATACATGTTCGCCGTCAACGGCGGACACACCTTCCCCATTTTGGCCAACCTGCGCGATAACGGCATCAAGCTGATCCACATGCGCCACGAACAGGCTACGGCGTATGCGGCCGACGCCTACGCCCGGGTCACCGGCGAGCCGGGCGTGTGTTGCGTGACCGCCGGCTGCGGTCTGACCAACGCCGTGACCGGACTGTGCGGGGCGGCTCTGACCAACAGCTCGGTGGTGTGTCTGTCCGGCCAGCACCCGACGACCGAGGACTACATCGGCTCGTTTCAGGAAGCCTACGGCTCGGATGTCGTCAGCTCGTTCGCCAAGTTCGGCAAACGTGTCCTGGACTGGACGACGATCGAGGTTGACCTGCGCCAGGCCTTCCGCGAGGCAAAGAATCCGCCCCAGGGCGTTTCCATGCTGGAAATCCCGACCAACATCCTGTACCAGACCGACGACGAGACCAAACAGCGTCGGGGGGCCAAGATCTACGACACCGATGCCATTCGCTCACAGGGCGACCCGCGCAGCATCGAAAAGACGGCCGAACTGCTGTTCTCGGCCCAGCGCCCGCTGATTGCCGGGGGTGACGGGATCTTCTGGTCCGACGCCCAGGAAGAACTCAAAGAGCTGGCCGAGTTGACCAGTACGCCGGTCTACTGCCGCCGAGCCGGTCAGGGCGCCCTGGACGAGGATAGTCATTTGGCCATCCGTGGGGCGTGGAAAAAGCCCTTTACCGGTAACGCCGACGTGGTGCTGGCGGTCGGCTTTCGCTTCTGGAGCGGCGAAAAATTCGGTGAACCGCCGACCTGGACGGACAAAGCCACCTATATCCAGGTTGACACCGACCCGCAGCGCGTGGGCTGGCATGTCCCGGCCGAGGTCGGTATTGTCGGCGACCCCAAGCTTGTCCTGCGCCAGATTATCGACGCCATCAAGGCCATGCAGCTCGACTTCAGCGCCAAACGCGAAAGCCCATGGCTGCAACAGATGGTTGAGGTACGCCAGAACTACGAACGCATGATTAGCGAACGGGCGGCCAAGACGCATACTGACGTTCCGATCCACCCCGACCGGCTGACCAAGGACCTGATCTCGGTCATTGACAAGGACGCCACCCTGATCATCGACAGCTTCACCCTCAGCGGCTATACCAGCCAGTGGTTCACCGCCCATACCACCGGACAAATCGTGGACGCCGGTCCGCTGGCTCCAGTCGGACACGGGGTCGGCATGGGGATCGGGGCGCAGCTCGGCCGACCGGGTAAACAGGTCATTGTCGTCTCGGGCGACGGTGGCCTGGGCATTGGCGGCATGGATATGGAAACCGCCGCCAAATACAACCTCCCGATTATCTGCCTGCTGTGGAACAACAGCTCGTGGGGCCCGAGTTTCGAGCAAATGCCGCTGCTCAAGGGCCGGACCGATCCGTTCGATATGGTGCCCAATATCCGCTACGACAAGGTGTTCGAGCCGATGGGGGTGCATACCGAGCACGCCGAGACCCCGGACGAGATCATCCCCGCCCTGGAGCGGGCGCTCAAATCCGGCAAAACCTCGCTCATCAACGTGCTGGGCGACAAGCGCTTCGGCCATCCGTCGCTGGGCGGCAACCTGCTCGGCTCGACCCAAGTCTAACGGACCTGACGGGTCTGATACGGTACCTAGAGGCGCCCCGATGGGGCGCCTCTAGGCGTCTTTTGGCCAGGCTTTTTTGAGCACAATCTCGATCTCGTCCAGCGGTGACAGGCCACGATTGCGGAGGTGGCAGGTCCAGCCCTCAAACGTCCGCAGATAGGTCATGACGTGACGGATCAAGCCGGGCTTGATCCCGACTTCCCACTCGTCCAGCCACTCATCACCCTCGAAATCCTCATCGTCCCAGGCTTCGACCGGGATCTCCGCGCTCAGGGAAAAACGCAGGCGAAACGTCCGCTCTTCAGTGTCCGGCACGACAGCCTCCTATTCGCTCTCCAGCTCGCGTTTCGCCTCCAGCAGGCGTCTTTTCTGGTCCTGGTCGAGCTGAGGATAGTGCAACGGTAGCGCCCCGAGCCGAGCCGCGACAATATCGGCAACCAGGGCTCGGGCATACCATTTGTTGTCGGCCGGAACGATATACCAGGGCGCCCAGTCGGTGCTGGTCTGGCCCAGCATATCCTCATACGCCTGGCGGTAGTCCTTCCAGTGTCGCCGTTCATGAATATCGGCGTCGGAAAACTTCCAGTGTTTTTCGGGTTCGGTCAGCCGAGCCAGAAAACGCTTTTTCTGCTCCTCTTTTGACAGGTGCAGATAGAACTTGAGGATGTGGGTGGCGCTGCGCACCAGACCCTTTTCAAAGCTGTTGATGTCGTCAAAGCGCAGCTGCCAGATGTCTTCTCCGGGCTGGCCGGGCGGGAAGCGCTGGGCATCGAGAAACTTTGGATGCACCCGCACGATCAAGACCTCTTCGTAGTACGAGCGGTTGAACACGCTGATCTGGCCCTTGGACGGCAGGTAACGGCTCGGCCGCCACAAGAAATGGTGTCGGACCTCCTCTTCGTTGGGCGCCGCAAAGCTGTGGACCACACAGCCCTGCGGATTCACGCCCGAAAACACATGCCGGACCAGACCGTCCTTGCCCGAGGCATCGGGTCCCTGCAGGATGATGAGAAAGGCGTATTCGGCACTCGCCCACAGGACGCGCTGGGCTTCTGTCAGGTCTGCAATATTCTCGCGCAGGGCCGTGCGCGCCTCGGACTTGTTCTTGAACTCGGGACCGGCTTTTGTCCGGTAGTCGTTCAGGCGAACCTTGTGGCCCGGCCTGACGAGATATGGGCTGTGATCAAAGTGCTGTGCGGCAGGCATACGGCTCTCTCCGAAGGGGAACGATGACTTCTTCTTGATTCAGCGGCTTATCATCGTTCTCCTTTGCTGGGTGGCGCTCGGTGGACTCGACCTGAGAGTGCCATGCACGGCAAATTTGTCAAACGAGGTGGACGCTGGAGACCAGCTTCATCAGCATCGGGGGGCTTGTCCCCAACCGGGAGGGATGCAAAGTTAGGGCCGTGCATACAAGACGCGCGAGGTTCCTGCGGCTGCTCGTCCTGAGCGTCGGACTCGGCCTGTTCAGCCCGGCCTTTGCCACCGATGAGCAGCGCGCCCGGGAGATTGTGGACCGGGTTGACCGCCTGCTGCGGGGCGATTCGAGCCGGGGAATCGTGACCATGCAGATCGTGACCGAAAACTGGCAACGCAGCCTGACCATGCAGATCGTGTCCCAGGGCACCCAGAACGCCCTGGTGCGGATACAGCAGCCCAAAAAGGAAGCCGGCACGGCCACCCTGAAAGTCGACAATAATATCTGGAACTATCTGCCCAAGGTCAGTCGCACAATCAAAATTCCCAGTTCAATGATGATGGCCTCCTGGATGGGCAGCCATTTCACCAATGACGATCTGGTCAAAGACAGCCAGCTCGTGCGCGACTATTTTCTGGAAATCGCCTTTGAGGGCGACCGGGATGGCGCCCCGGTGTATGAATTTTTGCTCACCCCCCGGCCCGAAGCGCCTGTGGTGTGGGGGAAAATCGAGCTCGAAGTACGCCAGGACGACCTGATGCCGACCTGGCAGCGCTACTACGACGAGGACGGGACGCTGATGCGCGAGCTGCGGTTCTCGGCCTACACCACCCTGGGCGGCCGCCTGGTGCCGGCCCGCATGGTCATGCAGCCCCAGGACAAACCCCAGGAACGGACCGTGATTGTGTATGACGCCCTGGAGTTCGACATTCCGATTGCGGCCGACACCTTTTCCCTGCGCAACCTGGAACGCTAGCGGTGAGCATCCGACTCGTGCAGCTGGCCTGGCGCAACCTGTGGCGCAACCCGCGGCGCACCTTCATCAGCGTCACGGCAATCGCCTTGGGCTATGCCATGCTGCTGCTGTTCGCCTGCCTGCTGCACGGCCTGAGCCGGCAGATGATCGACAACGGCACGCGCATGGGACTGTCGCATATGCAGGTCCACGCCCCGGACTACTACCCCGACCGCTCGCTCCACCATACGCTGGGGGGACGGACGGGAACCGAGCTTGACGGGCTGCTGACGGCCCTGACCAGCCAGCCCCAGGTCCTGGCCGCCGCCCCGCGGGTGTACGGCTATGGGCTGGTGAGCGGCACCGACCACTCGGCCGGGGCCGACCTGCTCGGCATTGATCCGACCCGCGAGCAACAGATTTCGCGTTTTCACACCCGTCTTACCAGCGGCCGCTTTCTCAATCCGCAGGCCACGGACGGCGCCAATGAGGTCGTGCTGGGCGAGAAGCTGGCCAGTACCATTGCCGTCGAGCCGGGCAGCGAGATCATCCTGCTCACCCAGGCTGCGGACGGCTCAATGGGCAATGACCTGTACACCGTCGTCGGTATTCTGCGGACCGGGTCTGAGGCCATCGACCGTAACACCGTGTTGATGCCCCTGGCCGCAAGCCAGGAGCTGCTGAGCCTGACGTCCAACCGGATTCACGAAATCGGTGTGCTGACCACCACCGCAGACATGGCCAGCGCATTTGCCGGCAGACTCGAAAGCCAGCTCGGCGGGACGCTGCCAATCCGGGTCCGGGCCTGGCCCGAGCTGTCCCCGGCCCTGGCCGACTATGTCCAAATGAACGAAAGCTCAAACACCTTTCTTTTTGCCATTATCTTCCTCGTCGCCATCATCGGGGTGATGAACACCATGCTGATGGCGGTGTTTGAGCGGACCCGCGAGTGTGGCGTGCTCATGGCTCTGGGGCTCCGGCCGACGGCTATGACCCTGCTGATTGTACTTGAGGCCAGTCTGCTGGCCGGGGTGAGTGTCGCCCTGGGAGCCTGCCTTGGTGGGCCGCTGGTGTGGTATCTCCAGACCTATGGGCTTGATTTACGCACGGTGATGGGAGAGCTGTCCATGGCCGGTGTCGTCCTCGACCCCATCTGGTACGGCCAACACGACTTCCCCACCTATCTGCGGGCCGCGCTGGGGCTGGCGCTGGTGGCCGTGGTATCGGCGCTCTATCCGGCTATTCGAGCGGCGCGTTTCCGGCCGGTCGAGGCCATGCGACGGGTGTGAGCCATGCGACGAGCCTCCCTGCTCTTGAGCCTGGCCTGGCGCAACCTGTGGCGACACGCGCGGCGAACCATGCTGACCGTCCTGGCACTCGGCCTGGGGCTGGGTCTCTTGCTCCTGTCGCTGGGGCTGGGTGACGGCGCCCATGAACAGATGATCGTCAACGGCATCAAGCTGGGCGGCGGTCATGTGGTGATTCAGGCCGAGGGCTATCAGCTCAGCCAGTCCCAGGATCTGCTCATTCCCGCCCACGTCGTCTCAACCGTTGACCAAACCCTGGGCACCGACCGTGCCCTGCACAGCGTCAACCCCCGCCTGCTGGCCTCGGGGCTGCTCAGTTCTGCGGCCAACGCCTCGGGTGTGGGCATTGTCGGCGTCCAGCCACACGCCGAGCAAGTCGTCTCGCTGATTCCGCAGCGCATGGTCGCCGGCTCGTATCTGGACGGTGAGCAGTCCTCAGGGCTGGTGCTCGGGGATGAGCTGGCCACAAAGCTCAAGGTCAGGATCGGCTCAAAAGTCGTCCTCATGGCCCAGGCTGTCCGTCCCCAAACGGGCGGCCGGAACGGGGGCGGAGGAGAGATTCAGAGCAGTCTGTTCCGGGTTGTCGGCATCTTCCACACCGGTCTGCGCGAGCTGGACGCCTATCTGGTCCACCTCGCCCTGCCGGCAGCCCAGGCATTTCTGCAGGCGGACGATCAGCTCAGTCAGATCGCCGTTTTCCTGCATCAGGACAGCGCCACCGTGCCGACCGCAGACGCCCTGCGGACCCAATTCACGCCGACTGAGATTGAGGTCCTGACCTGGCGCCAAGCCCTGGCCGAGCTGGTCCGATTTGTCTGGCTCGACGACGCTTTCAACTATGTCATGAACGGCATGATCCTGGTCATGGTCAGCCTGGGCGTGCTGAACACCATGCTGATGTCTGTCTTGGAGCGACGCTACGAACTCGGCGTGTGTGCCGCAGTCGGCCTCCAGCCGGCTCAGCTGTTGACCCTGGTCATGTATGAGTCGGTGCTCCTCATCCTGCTCAGCCTGATTCTGGGGCTGATTCTGGGGCTGGGCGGTCACTGGTATTTTGCGACCTATGGCCTGGATATGCGCGTCTTCACCGAGACCGACCTGCCGGTTGCGGGGACCGTCTTTGACCCGATCCTGTACTCGTCGCTGAGTGTCGCACGGATCGTCTGGGCGGTCGGCATGGTCGGCGCGCTGGCCCTGCTGATGGCCGCCTACCCGGCCTGGAAAGCCGCCCGCACCGAGCTGCCAGAGGCGCTCCGAACCATGTAGGAACAACCATGAGCGACTGGGCGGTCGAACTCAAAGACGTGACCCGAACCTACCGGACCGACGGCCTGGAGGTGCCCGCTCTGCGGGGCGTTGACCTCCACATCGCCACGGACGAATTTCTGGCCATCGCCGGCCCATCCGGCTCGGGCAAGACCACCCTGCTGAACATCATCGGTGGACTCGACCGGGCCGACAACGGACAGGTGCGGGTGGCCGGTCAGGATTTTCACGCCTTATCCAACAGCCGGCTGGCCCGGTTGCGGCTCCGGCACATCGGCTTCGTGTTTCAGGCCTATAATCTGATCCCGGTCCTGACCGCCCGGGAGAACGCCGAGTTCACCCTGCTGCTCCAGGGGGTCTCCGAAGCGCAACGGCGGGAGCGCATCGACCAGCTGTTCACCGAAATCGGCCTGAGTGGTCTCGAAGACCGGCGGCCCACCCAACTGTCCGGCGGTCAGCAGCAGCGGGTGGCCGTTGCCAGAGCCATGGCGACCCAGCCGGCCCTTATCCTGGCCGACGAGCCGACCGCCAACCTCGACTCGTCCACGGCGGCGGCCCTGCTGGATGTCATGGCCCAGCTCAACCACACCCACGGCACGACATTCATCTTTTCCACCCACGACCCCCAGGTCATGGACCGCGCCCGGCGTCTCATCCGCTTGCGGGACGGCCGGATCGTGAGTGATGAGCGCCAGACAAGCCCAGCACCCGAGTCATGACGGCCCGCCTGTGCTTCAGCCTGCTGGTGGGTGTGCTGGCATACCTGAGCTTCTCCCCCGACGCCCGCGCCGTGTGGGATGACCCCGCCGACAGCCCGCTACGCCTGACCGGCTACGTTAAAACCCTGGCCCTGGGCCAGGAGCCGGCCCTGCCCGGCCTGTCGAATACGGCCACCGACCTCACCCGTGCGCGGGTGATGCTCGAAGGCGATATCGGCAGCTGGCTGAGCTGGACGGTCCACTACGAGCATGTCGGCATCATCAATCCGAGTTCAGAAACCCGGGCGGGGCTGTTTTCCGGCGACCGCCAAACCGACAGCGCTGCCGTGTTGCCCTTCGACTGGACGGCCAGACACAACAGCGGCTTTGTGTGGCGTCATGCCTTTGATCGCGCCAACGTGCAGCTGAACCTGCCTGCGGCCGATATCATTATCGGGCGTCAGGCCGTGTCCTGGGGGGTGGGCCGGGTGTGGACGCCGGCCGACCTGTTTGTGGCCTTCTCCCCGGTCGCTATCGACCAGGAGTTCAAGCCCGGCATAGACGCCTTCCGGGCCAAGGTTTCGCTGGGCCAGTTCTCCCAGCTCGACGCCGTGTACGCCGCCTTTGATGAGAGCTTTCGGCACCACGCCATGGGGCTGCGCGGCCAGACCAGCGTGCGGGATTTCGACCTCGGTCTGATGGCCGGCAGGTTTTCCCACGACCTGGTGGTCGGTCCCTTCTTTGACGGTCAGCTGCGGGGAGTCGGCGTCCGGGGCGAGTTCACCTTTACCCGCAACAACGCCGGGCGGGTCTCCGAACGACGGACCTTCTTCCGGGCTGTCAGCAGCGTGGACTACCGTTTTCTCAACGGCCTGTACGGACTCCTGGAATACTATTACAACGGCTTCGGTCAGGCTGACGCAGCCTCGTACGTGCGCCTGGCGACCTCGCGACGCCTGGCCCGGGGCGAACTCTTCAACCTCGGCCAGCACTACCTGGGCGGCCTGCTCGACTATGAATTTCATCCCCTGGTCCGGGGCTTCCTGTTCGGCCAGTGGAATCTGCTTGATCTGAGCGGCCTGGTCGGCCCGCTCATCAGCGTGTCGATCAGCGATGAGGCCGACCTGCGGCTGGGCGCCTATTTTCCGTGGGGCGCCCGCATTCGTGGCACACGCCTGCGGAGCGAGTACGGCCTGTATCCGCGTATTTACTACGCCCAGCTGCGGCTGTATTTCTAACGCTGTGATCCGTCGATCAAGGGGGCAATCATCGTGAACGACCAGCTGAATTCCGAAGAGTAGGAAATTAAAAACCGACCAGGACACAACGGAGGAAGAACAGATGAGACCGGCCGAGATCATCTTCGAGGTCACGGAGGCAGTTGAAGGCGGGTACGACGCCCGAGCGCTTGGGTACAGCATTTTCACCCAAGGCGATGATTGGGACGACCTGAAAGACATGGTGAAGGATGCGGTGCTGTGCCATTTCGACGAAGACACCGCACCAAGAGTCATCAGGCTCCATCTCATCAAGGAGGAGGCCATCGCGGTATGAGGCTGCCCCGTGACCTTCCGGGCAACGAGGTCGCCAAGTTGCTGGCCCGCCATTATGGCTATCGCGTGACGCGAACCAAGGGCAGTCACATGATGCTGACATTGACCGTCGGCAGCAACCGGCACACCGTGACCGTGCCCCGGCACCGGAATGTTCACATCGGGACGTTGGACGCCATCATTGCCAACGTCGCAGAGTTCCTCGGTCTCTCCAAGCGTGAAGTATTCGAAACGCTCTTCGACTGACAAATGACCGCCGAACTCAAGACTTATCCCGTGATGAAGGATTCCGGCGTACCGTGGCTGGGGGAGGTGCCGGCGCATTGGGAGGTGCTTCCAAATCGCGCGACGTTTTCTGAGGTGAATGATCGAGCACACCCACAAGAACCAATGCTCTCCGTGACCATTATCTGCTGAGAATACCAGCGTTTGCGAAAGAAGCGGAGCGATGGTCTTACGGCATTACTTCCGACATGTGGAGCCTTCGACCTGAGCATTTCAAAATGATCTACGGATGCCTCCCGCCCCTCCCCGAACACATCACCATCGTCCGCTTCCTCGACTACGCCGACCGGCGCATCGGGCGCTACATTCGCGCCAAGCAGAAGCTGATGGCGCTGCTGGAGGAGCAAAAGCAGGCCCTCATCCACCAAGCCGTCACCGGCCAGATTGACGTGCGTGAGGCGGCGGCCGCGCTGCCTGAGGTCGGTCCCCTCGCTGCTGAAGACACCCCGGACGATACCCTCGACACCAACGCCGTGTAGGGGTACGTCGCCCCTGCCAACCCGCAAATGCGCTACCGCCGCACAGCCGGCGTTTCGACGCCCAGGCCACGCCCGCGCCAGGCCAGATACAGCTCAAGATTGACGTATGCGTCAGTCCCATAGGCCAGCGGCTCGGCCCGGATGGCGGTATTACACCAGGCAAACATGCGGTGGCTGGAGCCGAGGCTCTGCCAGGCGTGGCGATAGATCGGAAAGCCGTTGATCTGGCCCTGGCTGAGGACATCACCCCGCAGGCGTTGGCCGGCGTACTCGTCGTGACACTGGGTGCAGGCCATATCGAGCTGCCCCCGGCGACGCTCAAAAAACACCCGGCCGGCCTCAAAAAACGGTTTGGCCGGTCCCTCGATATCAACCTGGAGCGGCAGGCCGCGCGACTGAAAGCCGACCAGTGCGGTCAGGGCCAGCAACTCCTCGGACTCATACGCATAGGCGGCCGCTCCGAGCCGTTCTTCACGACAACGGTTGATCTGTTGTTCGAGGTTGATCAGTGTGTTGCGACGAGTATCGAAACGGGGAAAGCGGGTTCGGGTACCACGCATGCTGACCGCAGGGTCGGCGTGACAGCTGGCGCACGAGGTGTGGCTCGGGCCGTGCGGCTGTGTCCACAGCTCACTCCCCCGCTCGACCCACAGCAGGCCCGGATTGCCGAATGCGTCGTCCTGCAAGCGTCGGTTTTCCTCCGACAGATACACATAGCCCGAACGGCGACCGTCCACTACAGTAGGCGAGCCTGTCTCCGTGCGGTCGGGGTCGACGCGATGCGGACGGGAAGCCGGCAGCGGGGCTGGCCCGTCCGCCCGCAGGCTGAGGAGATAGGCGACCACATCCTCAATCTCCTGGGCGCTCAGAACAGGCCGCCCGCGGTAGGGTCCAAGCACCCGGTGCAGACCCCGGGTGGCATGATAGGCCGGCATGATGGTGTGCGGGTCGAGCGCCTTGGGGTTGACCAGCCGCAGGCGCAGCTCAGCCGCGCCCGAGCGACTGCCGATGCCATCCAGGGGCAGCCCCAGGCTGCCGTGAAACTGCCGCCCGGGCAGCGGCATGGCGTGACACACCACACAGTCGCCGCGCTCGCGGTCGAGCACGATACGGCGCCCGCGTTCGATATCGCCAGGCTGGGCGCTGAGGGCAGCCGGCAAAGCGGGTTTGGGGGTTGGAGCGGACCCATCGGCAAGACCCGAGGCGAGACTCAGCCCCCACAGAGCGGCCAGGACGGCCAAAAGAGCATTGACAAAAGACATCCTAGCCAAAGGTATCGACCGTGATATTGGCGTACCACGATCGGGCATAGTCGGCTTCCAGGGCGCGGGTTGCGTCGGGGGCATCGAGCGGGCTGGTACCGCTTGAGCCGGGCACGACCCGAATCGTGTCGTTTTCAACCCGATAGACCGCGCTGATGGAAATGCCATAGTCGGGCGCAACCAGGCTGTAACAGGTGTTCATCAACACCGGCTGGGCGAGCGGCTGGCCGCGAAGCTGGGCGACGATGGCCAGCGCGCACGCCTTGGCCTGGATATTGGCGCTAAAGGCCGACTTGGGCATGGGGTTGGCGATGGCCGCGTCACCGATGATATGCACGTCCGGGTGCACGACCGACTCAAAGCTGCTGGCTTTGACCGCACACCAGCCCCGGTCCTGGTCAAGCCCGGCGGTGCGGGCAATCGCCGCCGCCCGCTGCGGCGCAATAATATTGGCCACGGCCGGCGTGTATGCGTCAAACTCGGTGCGGACGACGCCCGCCCGGCTATCGACCTCGATGACCCGTCCGCCCTGACTGCCCGCCACCCATTCGAGCAGACCGGGATACAGGCGCTGCCAGGCGGCCAGAAACAACCGGTCCTTGGTAAACGTGTCCTTGGCGTCCAGGACCAGGACTTTTGACCGGGGCTTGTGGGTCTTGAGATAGTGGGCGATCAGACTCGCCCGCTCGTAGGGTCCGGGCGGGCAGCGGTAGGGCGTCTCCGGAACCGCAATCACCACCAGCCCGCCATCCTCCATGGCCGTGAGCTGTCGGCCCAGCAGGACGGTTTGTGGCCCGGCCTGCCAGGCGTGGGGAAACACCTCGGCCGCAGCCCGGTCGTAGCCGTGCGGTGAGTCCCAGCGCAGCTCAACGCCTGGCGAGAGCACCAGCTTGTCGTAGGTCAGGCTCTGGCCGTCGGCCAGGCTGAGGCGGTACCGGGCCGGGTCGAGCTGGGTGGCCTGAGCGTGTATAAGCCGCACCCCGTAGCGGTCCTGGAGCGCGCGATAGCCATGGGTCAAGGAGGTCAGGTCGCGCAGACCAACCAGGGCGGTGTTGCTGAACGGACAGCTGATAAACCGCTCCTCGGCCGTCACCAGGCTGACCTCAAGCTCGGGGGCGGCCAGGCGCAGGTATTTAGCGCACGTCGCCCCCCCAAAGCCGCCGCCGAGCACCACAACCCGACCGGAAGGCTGTGCCCACAGGCGGGAGTTCGGCAGCCCGGCCACGGGCAGGCTGCCGGCTAGGCCCAATACCTGGCGACGCGTCAGCACCGGCATGCGTGGCAGTACTCCTCTCTCGGCGATGAACTGCTCAGGATTCACCCTCTTGCCCGAAATGGGCGACCACGGCCTCGATATCTGCGGGAGCAAGCCCAGCGACAATGTACCGCATGACCGTCGCCGGACGTTGTCCGGCCCGAAAGTCATACATCGCCCGCCTGAGGGCTTCGGGCGACAGGCCATCAAGCCCGGGAATCGCCCCCCGGCTGCGTCCGCCCGGACCGTGACACACGGCACACGCCGAGGCCAGGGCTGCGCCACGGCTGGCGGGCGAATCGGCGCCGGCCGGATGCGCAACGAACAGCAGCCCCAGGAATGCCACCAGCCCCAGGATCGGACGGGGTTTCACTGGCTGACCGCGATGGCCACCCGCTCGGAGGTAGTGACTCCGGCGTCGTCGGTCCACGTGCACTCCAGTTCACCCGACGATTCAGCAGTAGTGAAAAACGAGAAATACGGGTTGGCGGCAATGCCGGGAAACAGCTCGGCGTGGAACACTTCCTGGCCGTTATACCGACACACAAGCGTATGCACGATATTCTTTGGAATCTTGTGGCCGACGTTGTCATATCGCAGGCCGGTTTCCATGGGATGCCGGATGAGCAGGCGCACCTCAAAAATCTGGCCGGCTGTGAGCCGCTGCGGAACGTGTATTCTCGCCGTCGCCATAGCCCGCTCAGCTGCCCTCGACACACGCCGCCGCAGTGACCGCCACCTCGGCCGTATCCAGCCACGCCGACCCGTCGTTCATCACCGCCAGGGCCAACACCCGCTGGGTGCCGGCCAGCCGGATGCGCGTGTTCACCTCGGCCCGTCCGGCACGCGGGCCGAGAGAGAAACGGGCAATAAGCGGACGGGGATTTTTTTCCGAGAAGATGTGGATCTGCCGCACATAGGCCGCCGCCGTCATCGGGCTCTCGACCTCGACCTTGAGCCGCACCGAATTCCCGCTCTCGGCCAGGGCCGGCAGGCTGAGCCTGACCCGCCCGAGCCGGGGCGGCACGCCGCCCGTGGCGTCGCGAATGAGCGGCCTCAGCTTTTCCGGCACTGCGCCCTGGGCAATGGCTTGGGCAGGCTCGACCGCCCAAGCCGGGCGCGGCCTGAGCAGCGACACCAGCGGCAGGCCCGTCAGCAGGCCCAGCAGACGGCGGCGCGGCAGTCGCCCGCACGGTGAATGATTGAACGAGGCAGTCATCTATGCCCAGCGCAGCTCATGATGCTTGAGCGGCAGGGAGCGGATGCGTTTGCCGGTGGCGGCGAAAATCGCGTTGCACAGCGCCGGGGCCAGCGGGGACATGCCCGGCTCCCCAGCTCCGCCCCAGAAACCACCGCTGGGGGCCAGGATCGTCTCGACCTTGGGCATCTCGGCAATCCGCATCATCTGGTAGTCATGGAAATTGGACTGTTCAACCCGGCCGTCCTTGATCGTAATCTCGCCGTACAGCGCGGCCGTCAGCCCGTACACCACGCTGCCCTCGAGCTGGGCTCGGACCGAGTCGGGGTTGGCGACATAGCCGCAGTCGATGCCGACCAGCACCCGGTCGATGTGGAGGGCGCCCGCGTCGTTGACCGACACCTCGATAACGGCTGCGGTATAGCTGCCATAGGCGTCCTGCACGGCAATGCCGCGGTGTACCCCCTGTGGCGGCGCGGTGTCCCAGTCCGCTGCCTCGGCCACCGCGTCAAGAATCGCCAGGTCTTTCGGCGCCCCGGCCAGGAGTTTGCGGCGAAACCGATACGGGTCCTGGCCTGCGGCGTGAGCCAGCTCATCAATGAAGCACTCCCGAAAGAAGGGGTTGTGGGTATGGGCCACCGCCCGCCACGGTCCGGGCGGCACATGGGTGTTCCGCATGGCGTATTCCATGTGGATATTGGGGAAGGCGTAGGGCGCGTCGGCAAAGGTCCGCACTCCGACCATGTCAACCCCGTCCCGAACCAGGCCGGGACGCACCGTGCTGAAAATCGACTGCTCGGCCTGGCGCACGTACCAGGCGCTGGGCTCACCCGCAGCATCCAGGGCGGCCCTCATGCGGACCAGGGCGACCGGTCGATAGCGGCCGTGCTGGATATCCTCCTCCCTGGACCAGATCAGCTGGACCGGGGTGCCGGGCATGGTTTTGGCGATCATGACAGCCTGGCGTACAAACTCGATATACAGCCCCCGACGGCCAAAGCCGCCGCCCAGATCGACCTTGTGGACCTCGACCCGCTCAACCGGCACCTCGGCCGTCTCGGCCGTCACCGCCACGGTGGCCTCGCTGTTCTGAGCCGGCGCCCAGACATCGACCCGCGCGTCGGTGTACAGCACGGTGCAGTTCTGGGGCTCCATGGTGGCGTGTTCCAGATACGGCGCGTAATACTCGGCCTCGACCGTCTTGGCCGCCGTGGCGAAGGCCTGGTCTACATCACCCTGGTGGCGCGAGACAGGAGCCGATTCGAGGTCCAGGCCCTCACGCAGGAAGTCCATGATGCCGGCGCTGCTGACCGTGGCGTTATCGCCAAAGTCCCACTCAACCGGCAGGGCGCGGAGCGCCTGATGGGCGTTCCACCAGCTCTCTCTGGCCACCACCACGACCGCATCGTCCAGGGGCAGGACTTTGACGAATCCGCGCATGTCGGCAATTTTATCGGCCTCAAAGCTTTTCAGCCGGCCGCCGAACACCGGGCACTGGGCAATCGACGCATAGACCATGTCCGGCAGCCGGGTATCAATCGCATACGCGGTCTTACCGGTCACCTTGTCCGGGATATCGAACCGGGCCGCAGGCTGGCCGAGCCGTTTCCAGGTCGCGGGATCCTTGAGCGGCGGGTCGGCGGGAACCGGCAGCCGGGCCGCATCGGCCGCCACCGCTCCAAAACTCAGCTGACGCTGGGTCGGCGGGTGGCTGATCAGGCTGTTCTCAGCCACACACTCTGAGAGCGGCACTCCCCAGTGGAGGGCTGCCGCCTCAGTCAGCATCATCCGGGCTGCCGCCCCAGCCTGGCGCAGATACTCCTGGCTGTCCCGGATTGACCGACTCCCGCCGGTCGCCATGGTGTGAAAAATACGCCCGCGCCTGAGGTGTTCGCTGGTCGACGCATACTCGGCCCGCACCTTGCTCCAGTCGCAGGCCAACTCTTCGGCGACCAGCATCGGCAGGCCGGTGAAACTGCCCTGGCCCATCTCCACCCGGGCCACCCGAATGGTAATCGTGTCGTCCGGGTGGACCAGGATCCAGGCCGTGACCTCCGGGCTCTGCCCGGCGGCTGCTTGCCCGGTTTGCCCGGTCTCGGCCGCGCCACGGTCGGGCAGCACGACTTCCAACAACAGGCCGCCGCCGACTGCGGCGGACCGTAACAGAAACGCACGACGGGATAGCTGTTTCATCGTCGCCTCCTGTGCTGTGCTCAACGCCTTGCGGCATCGGATAGAGACTCACGCCTGGAGTAGACCTCGATGGCGTTCATTGGCTGGGTCACGCGCTTGCTCCCGCATCTGATGCCGGCTTTCCGGCTGCGGTATGAATCGCGGCTCGAATCCGCGCATAGGTGCCGCAGCGGCAGATATTGGTGATCGATCCGTCGATATCGGCGTCGGTCGGCTTGGGATTTTTTGCCAGCAGGGCGGCTGCGGCCATAATCATGCCCGTCTGGCAGTAGCCACACTGCGGCACCTGGTGCTCAACCCAGGCCCGCTGCAAAGGGTGGCTGCCGTCTGCGGACAGGCCCTCTATGGTCGTGATGTTTTTGCCCGCAGCAACCGAGACCGGGATGACGCACGAGCGCGCCGCCTCGCCGTCGAGGTGGACGGTACACGACCCGCACTGGGACATGCCACAGCCAAACTTGGTTCCGGTCAGCCCCAGGATATCCCGCAGCACCCACAGCAGGCGCATGTCAGAGCTGACCTCAAGGCGATGTTCGGTTCCGTTCACGGTCAGGGAAATCATGCTTGCTCCTTTTGCCTTGTGAGCCCTCTTCTCCGCACAGCTTGAAAGACCACAAATCGTCTGTCAAGCGTAAGGGTGTTGACGGCTGAATGAACTGTGAGCCATCTTAGCGGAAATCGCCTCGACCTATAAACAATGGGCACGACGTTATGAGTAAGTCAGGAAGCAGGATTCTGAAGAGCACCCGGCAGGCTTTAGCCTATGCCAGAGGGACAGCCAAAACCCACCAATACGGTGTCCATATTCCAGATAAACTTGACGTGAAAGCCGCTCTGAGGAAGGTCCGCATGTCACAAGATGAATAGATAGAGAAGGCTTGACAAAGATTCATATTCGCTTTATCTTCGCCTCTCAGTAGAGAAAAATACATCAGATCAGAGCCCGTTGATTGAGGACGTTGCGCTCGACTACAAAAGAAGCCCTTCATGGCACACCCGCTTGAACACGAATATGACCTGACAGCAGCAGAATTGCTCGACGCCATCAATCGCAGATTCCGAGCAAAAGTTACCTTCCGCAACTGAAAGAACATCTAGCGGCCGTCACGGCTCTGATGCGAGCCGCTCCCAACTGGACCAGCTTTCACCGCAGCCTAGAACGCGTCTTCCCCAAACTGAACGAGACAATCCCAATACCGTTCGACGAGTAACCGCACCCCCACTGGAGCAATGCCAATGCAAGAGAAGAACGCCCCATGCTACAAGCCGCTGAGTAGCGTATGGGAAGGAAATGACGGGGACTTGCTAGAAGCGATGTTGAGGTTTTATGCGACCATTCCCCCAGAGCCGATCTTAGATGCGACGTATAATACGGGGCGATTTTGGAAGGGCTCAAAGCGGGACGTTGTTTCGATGGATATTGACCCCAAATATAAGACGGCCATCGTCGGTGACAATCGTAAGATGGTCGGGGTGGAATCCGGCAGATTCGGGGCGGTCGTCTATGATCCCCCGCATGTGGGACCACAAGGACGGGATAAGAGCAAGAAGCGATTTGATGTAGATTTTGGGGCGACTGTCGAGTGTGGCAAGGCGCACAACTGGAGTCTCAGCTATCTCTATCCGCCATTTTTGGAACAGGCGAAGCGCGTCTTGAAACCGGACGGCTTACTCCTCGCCAAAATCACAGACATGGTGAATAATCACCGCTCAAAATGGCCGCACTGTGACTTCATGCAAATGGCGGAGGAAGCTGGGTTTGTCGTGTGCGATTTGATTGTCAAAGTCCGCACCGGGCCTATGGTCTCCAACAAATGGAAAGCCGCCCACCATGCCCGAAAACGTCACTGTTTTTGGATTATCTGTCGGAATGGAAATTCCTGCGAACGATAGGTCACGTTCTGAAAAACTCGGCCACTAGAGCAAAAACCTCCTCTTCACTCCGCGTGCGAACCCGCTTGGCTGCCCACTCACGACCAGGGTGCAACGTATCCCATAAACTTGCTTTTCCAGTTTCCCGATCCTTGCCTTGCGGGTTGTTACCAAACCCATCGAGGGCCTTATTCCAGACCGGACCATAATGATCGATCAAGAATTGTTCAGCCAACGTAATCCAGACAGGAACAACGGCGAGAAACCGGCATTCAAAGTCATTTACGTCAAGATTTGTTGCTGCCTCAATGGAATTGCGATGCTGGCTTAGTCGGCTCCGTAAGGCGGTCCGGCCCGTATCTTTCTCGACCGTACCTTTGCGAGTTCCTTTAGGCATAGCTTTGCCGGCATATATTGGCTGCGGACCTCCAGATATGGGTGCATAGGCAGGGTATAGACCGCTGTAGAATAGAACATACACCCCTGGCCCGCGGACATTATCAATCGCTGTAAGGCCCATGCGTGGTTGGCGTTCAAGGTGAACAACCAAGGCAGCCATAAGGTTTTCCCATGAGAGAGGGTCGTAATAGTCGTTCATGTCTTCCACTGCGGGAGACATGGTGCAATCATGCCCTCAGGTTTGTCAAGGCGTAGAATACCAAGACCTTAAACTAGGAAATTCCGTTTGTTGATAGCCTTCCGCGTCTTTCAAGGCGGCGGCTCTGGCCTCGCGGAACTCGTTACGAAAATACAAGACTGCTTCAGGGTCTATTTCACGGGCGAGGTCAGGTTCAGCGTTCACGATTAGCGCTTCAGCCCCAGGGCGGCCAGATCCTGCCAGTAGGCGTCTTCCGGCACCATGCCGATCTGGCGCCTCTTGCCGCCCATGATGACCGTCGGCACCGCGCTGACCAGGTGGGTATCAACCGCCTCAACACACTGCTGGCGAACCTGATCCTGAAAGGCCTTGTCCTCGATGTCGCGCAGAAAGGCGGTCATATCCAGGCCGCACGCCCGCGCCACGGCAACGAGGTTGTCCTTGTCGATGAGACTCTTGCTGTCAATGAAAAAGGACCGGAAGAGCTGGGTGTGGAAGTGCAGAAACAGCTCCTCGCCCTGACGCTGGGCGGCCACACCGGCCTCCAGGCCCGGCATACTCCAGCGCGGAAACTCCTCGTGCGGCCACATGGTGTAGGACAGGTTTTCCGGTTCGGCCAGCGCCGAGGCGCGTTTCCAGGCATTCTCGGCATAACTGTCGCGAAACTGAAACGGCCGGGAATCATACTGGGGACGCAGGGCGAACGGGTGCCATTTGATGCGGACTTTATCGCCGTAGTGCTGTTTGATCTTTTGCAGGCGCACGGCCGCAGGATAGCACCAGGGTCACAGATAGTCGGAGAACTCGATGATTTCGATTGGCGTATCCATAACTACTCTCCCCTTTTTTCTTGCAATCTGGCGATGACGGCGTCATGCACTCGTCCGTTTGAGATCACCGCCGTGCCGCTATAAATCGAGGGACTACCGCTGAAGTCAGAATAGCGCCCGCCGGCCTCGGTCACAAGGATCTTGGTCGGCGCCACGTCCCAGGGTTTGATCTCCGGCTCAAGCGCAACCTCGGCCTGGCCGCCGATCACCAGGCTGTGGCCGAGCGCATCGCCAAAGCCGCGCTGCCGGGCGGTCGCGTCCACCAGGGATAAAAAAGCCGGCCAGCAGGGGCGGCTCTTCAGGTCGTTCAGGCCGCCGTGAATGAGCATGGACCGGTCCAGGCGCGCGACATCCGACACCCGGACCCGCCGGTCACTGGCTGGCGCCGCCTGGCCCCGGACAAACGTCCCCTGGCCGTGTCGGGCGTACAGCAACTCGCCCAGCGCCGGCGCATACATCACCCCGGCCGTGATCTGGCCGGCTTCTTCCAGGGCAATCAAAACGGCAAAAAACGGGATGCCGCGAATGAAGTTCTTGGTGCCGTCAATCGGATCGATGATCCAGCGTGCGTCGTCCCTGCCCGGCCGTTCGCCCAGTTCTTCGCCCAGGAAACCGTGGTCCGGGAAGCGCTGACTCAGGATGCGGGTGATGCACGCCTCGGTCTCACGGTCGGCGCGGGTGACCGGCGTGCGATCGGCCTTGGTTTCAACGCTGAGGTTTGTGCCGAAATAGTGTTGGGCGATCTCGCCGCCGGCTTTGGCCGCCTCGATTGCGGCCGACACAATGGCGTCCATGCAGACACCCCCGCTACAGCAGCCCGCGCACCACCCCGCCGTCAACCTGGATACTCACCCCGTTGACATAGCTGGCCGCTTCCGAGGCCAGAAAGACGATGACGTTGGCCATCTCCTGGGGGTCGCCGACCCGTTTCAGCGGAATATTGGCGGCGCTGGAGGCCAGCGCCTGGTCAAACGACTGGCCGGCCCGCTCGGCCCGGGCGGTGATGCCGCTGCGCAAACGATCAGTCAGAATCAGGCCCGGCAGGACCGTGTTGACGGTAATATTGTGGCTGCCGACTTCGCGCGACAGCGTCTTGGCCATGCCGACCACCGCCGGCCGCACCCCGTTTGACAGAATCAGGCCGTCAATCGGCTCCTTGACCGACATCGACATCACGGACAGCAGGCGACCCCAGTTCTGCTGTTTCATATGCGGCAGCACCCGTCGCATGAGCCGGACGGTGCTGAGAAAGTTGAGGGCAAAGGCCGCCTCCCAGGCCGCGTCATCCATGTTGTCAAAGCCACCCATGGGGGGACCGCCGGTATTGGCGACCAGCACATGGACGGTGCCGAACCGGGCCAGGGTCTCATCCACCACCCGGTCGGTTGCCTCGGCCTGTGACAGGTCGCTCGGCACGGCCAGGATGTCCGCGCCGGTGTCCTGGCGAATCTCCGCCGCGGTGGCGTTCAACTGGTCGGGGTCGCGGGCGGCAATCGTGACCTTGGCTCCCTCGCGGGCAAAGCCCAGGGCGGCCGCTCGGCCAATGCCTTTGCTGGCGCCGCCGACGATGACGACTTTGTCTTGCAGTCCGAGATCCATCACACACCTCTCTGAATGGGTGGCAGTGGTTCCCCTCCTGGGAGGGGTGGCCGAAGGCCGGGGTGGGTTTCGTTTTGCATCACACCTTGAGAACGGGGCAGGTCAAGGAGCGCTGCCCGTATTTACGCCTTGAGGTAGCCCTTGTTGAGATAAAACTCCCGGACCGCCGCCTCAAAGCCCGGCGGGTTGTCGCCCATGACCGAGTGGCCCGCCCCGGCGACCAGGGCAAACTCCGAGCCCGGGATGGCGGTCTGGAGCAGCCGCGCCCCGTCCAGCGACAGCACGTCGCTTTCCGCGCCTTTGACCAGCAGCGTCGGGCAGGCGATCTTTTTGACCTCCTGGGACAGCTCCTGCTGCATCTGTTTGACATCGATCCGGCTGTGGCCCTCGCTGAAGTAGGTGTCGTACTTCCAGGTCCACTTGCCGCTCGGCAGCTGCTTGAGGTTGTAGACCACGGTGTACTTGCGGATGATCTCCAGGGGACGCCGGGGGTTGAACTTGTGAATGACCGCCGCCGCCTCGTCCAGGGAATCGAACTCGCGGAAATCCTTCATGAAGTTACGGATATTCTGCACGCCCTTGTTTTCGACCCGGGGGCCGACATCAACCACGACCAGGGCTTCGACCCGGTCCGGATTGTTGGCCGTAAACGACAACGAGTTGGCCCCGCCCATCGACATGCCGGTCAGAAAAAAGCGGTCCAGGCCGAGCGCGGTGGTAAACCCCTCGACATCCTTGACCATGCTGCGGCGCGAGTAGTCTTTGTCGGCCGCCCAGTCGGTGTCGCCGTGGCCGCGCTGGTCAAAGGCCATGACGTGAAAGTGGGAGGACATGGCGGCGGCGAACAAGTCCCAGGTATGGCAGGTCTGGCCGACTCCGTGGAGGAGAACCAGCGGGGGGTTGGTGGGCTTGCCCCAGTCCAGGTAGTGAAATTTCAGTCCGTTGGCTTCGACATAACAATCGGTTGACTGTGCCGTCATGCATTCCCCTCCTTGTCAGCTATGCCGTTCGTCTCTCCCGCAACGCGGGAACTCAGGCGGGGATCAGGATAGAGGAAAAGCAACACGGAGGGAAGAGAGAATGCACAGGGGGAAGGGGAGAGGGCTGGGGTGAGGGGGACGATGCCAACTGAGCATGACCGAGCTATGAGATCTGGATGAGGCTACGGACGACCTCGGGGGTCAATGCTCCCAGGTCTGAGAGCACGAGAGACGCCCGGCTGAAGTCGTTGCGACGGGTGTACTGGTTGGGAACAGCGATGCAGGCGATACCGGCATTCACCGCAGCCATCACGCCTTTATAGGTGTCTTCCACAACCACACAACGGTCGGGCGCGAGTCCCAGCTTGCGGGCGGCGGTCAAAAAGGCGTCGGGCAGGGGCTTGGCGCCGGTGTAGTCCTGGCGGGCCACCGTCATCGGGAAAAAGCGCGCAATGCCGAAGCGCTGGAGAATCAGGTCAAGCGCATCCCGATTGCTGTTGGTCGCCACCGTCAGGGCAAAATGCGGGGCCAGTGCGGCCAGGGTGTGTTCGACGTGGGGCATCAGCCGCCCCTCCTGTTCCAGCAGCTTCACGTACACGGGCGAGCGCAGCTGGCGAAGTTCCTGGGGAGAAACCGACAGGCCGTGTTTGGCGACGATATACTCCGGTCCGGTACCGGTGGCAATCCAGTGGTCCTCGTATTCCTCCCGGCTGATCGTGACGCCATAGGCTTGCAAGACCTCGCTATAGGCCCGGTAGTACAGGCCCTCGGAGTCAATCAACACCCCGTCAAGATCGAAGATCACCCCGGCTTGTTCCATACCCACTCCTTTGTCGGGATGTGATTTTGTAGTACACTCGCCGCCCATGACGGACCGTACAGCCGACCCCTCAGCCGCCTGGGCGGCGGTCTTTCGCTCGCTCGGGCTGCCCTTATACCAAGTCCGGGTTGAAGACAAAACCGTCTGTATCCAGGCGCCGGCCGAGGACTGGGTCAGGCTGCTGGAGCCCGCCATTCGGAGCAACCTGGTCGCCCACGGCAAGGCCCTGGGATACCGGTTTGTGACGCTCGACCTGGACTGAACCCGGCCGTCAGACTTTGAGACTGTCCCGGTTCTTCTCCCACTCCCGGCCGTTAAACGGCACGATCGTCAGGCTTTCCAGCTCAACGCCCTCCAGGCAGCGCACGTTGACATCAATCTTGTCCGGGTGTGAGCGGGGGATGTAGTAAGGGCTGATGCCGCACACCGGACAAAAATAGTGCTTGGCGGTCTTGGTGTTGAACTGGTACAGGCTGACCGCGTCCGCAGGGCTCAGCATACGCACCTGCGACGGGTCAACAATCAGGTGCAGAAAGCCCTTCTTGGCGCAGATCGAACAGTTGCAGTCAAGGACCGTGCCGATCTCGACGTCGATCTCAAATCGAACCCGGCCGCAGTGGCAGCCGCCCTGGTAGCGTGGCATAGGTCTCCCTCCTTCTTGGCTTGTCAGCTGGTGTGCTCCGTTCTAGCATGACCGAGGCTCAAAGGAGGGGCATATGGGTATCGTTGATTTTTCTCTGGACGGCAAGGTCGCCATTGTGACCGGTGGTTCCAAAGGCATCGGCCGGGCGATTGCGCTGGCCTTTGCCGAGCATGGCGCGGACCTGGTGCTTGCCGCGCGCGGGCTGGAAGCCCTGGAGCAGGCCAAACAGGATGTCGCGGCAACCGGCCGCCGCGTCTTGACCGTACAGGCGGACATGTCGGTCAGCGCGGACTGTGACACGCTGTATCAGGCCACGGTTGAGGAGTTCGGCGGCGTCGATATCCTGGTCAATAACGCCGCCGGCGCTTCACTCGTGACCCTGGCCGAGGAGAACGAAGAGGATTTCCTCAGGGTGATGCGGACCAATGTGTGGGCGCCGCTGCACTTGGCCCGCCTGTGTCGCAAGTCCATGCGTCAGCGCGGCGGGGGCGCGGTGATTAACATCACCTCAAATGAGGGTGTCCGGCCATCCATGGGCATCGGCACCTATGCCCTGTCCAAGGCGGCCCTGATCAATATGGCCCAACTCCTGGGCAAGGAATGGGCGACCGACAAAATTCGGGTGACCTGCATCGCACCGGGTCTGATCCGGACCGAGCTGGCAAAGGACCTGGTCGAGGCGGTTGAGACCAGCGGCTCGCCGATCAACCCGCAGAAGCGGGTGGGCGAGCCGAACGAGATCGCCGGGCTGGCCCTGTTCCTGGCCAGCCCGGCCGGGACGTTTGCGACCAGCATGACCTATGTGGTTGACGGCGGCGAGGTCAGCGCCGGGCCGGGCGACGTGGTGGTCATGACCGCCGAGGAGGCGGTCCAGGCACAGAAGCAGGAGTGAGTCTCGCAGGTCGGATGAGCCGCAGGCGTAATCCGACCTACTACAGCCTAACGTAAAATGCGCTAAGCCAAGGCCCGCCGGATGAGAGCGGCCACCCGCTCCTGTTCTTGGGGCACGTCCGGCGGTTCGACCGGAATCGGCAGGCGGTCCAGCTCGTCTTTAATAACGCCGGTGAGGAGTTCGGCCTCGCGGGCTGAGAGCTGCCACTGGGCAACGATATCGTCGGGACTCCACTGGACGATCTGCCGAAAGCCGTAATCCGCCACCGCCTTATTGGCAATCTCGATGAGCTTTTCCATACGCCCCCCTTACAGCCGACTGGCAACCGACCACGAGCCGCCGTCCACAATAAAGGTCGAACCGCTGATGTAGGACGCTTCGTCGGAGGCCAGAAAGAGAATCGTGTTGGCAATCTCCTCGGGCTGCCCGATACGGCCCAGGGGATGATAGCGGGCCGCTTTCTGTATGGCTTCGGTGCTCTGGGTGCTGCCGCGCGCCTGCGGCGTGTCCACAAAACCAGGCGCAATGCAGTTCATCCGAATGCCTTGCGACGTATATTGGCTGGCGGCAACCGAGCTGAGGTGGATGATGGCGGCCTTGCTGACGGCATACGGCAGGGATTGGCTGTAGGCCTGCACACCGGCCATGGAGGCAATGTTGACGATTGAGCCGCCGCCGTTTTGCAGCATGGCCGGGATGGCGGCTTTGCAGCAGAAGAAGAGCCCTTTGAGGTTGGTTGACATCATCAGGTCCCAGTGCCGCTCATCGACTTCGGCCAGCGGCGGCGTCAGAATGAGCACCCCGGCCGCGTTGACCAACACGTCCAGACGACCGAAACGTGCAACCGCAGCGTCAACCATACGCTCGACCTGATCCCATTTGGAGACATCGACGGTCACGGTCTCGATATCCGGGCTGATTTCCCGGGCCAGGCTTTTGGTCTGTTCCAGACCGCCCGGGTTGCGGTCGGCGGCCACGACCGCCGCCCCCTCTTCGGCAAAGCGGAGCACCGTCGCCCGCCCAATCCCCGAAGCGCCACCGGTCACCAGTGCAATTTTATCCGTCAGTCTACCGGCCATCTTTTGCCTCCTTTCACGGACGCGGGCGGACGTGGGGTCGTTTTCGAGCTTACACCGGCGTGCCCCACGTCAGCACACGCCGGGGGTTGGCCACGATCAGGGTGTCGATCTGTTCGGCGCTGAGGCCGCTGCGACTCAGCATCGGCAGCACGTTCTTGACCAGGTGGGCGTAGCCCCAGCCACCGTAGCGGGTGAGTTGGACCTTCATCGCAATATCGTGCGACAGCAGCAGCCGCTCCAGACAGCCGGCGTCGATCAGCCGTTTCAGCGCGGCGACGCTCCCGGCGTCCGAGCCCAGGTAACGGCCAACGCTGTCCACGTAGTATTCCATGCCAAAGAAGTCGTACTCAACATACGCCCCGCGTGTGGCCAGAGTCGTCTGATACGCCAGGTCGTCGCTCGTCGGGCTGAGATGACACAGGATGACCTGATGCGGATTTGCGCCCTCGCCTTCAAGAATATCGAGGACGGCGATCCCATTTTTCTGCCACGGCAGCAGATGCACGCTGATCGGCGCTCCGGTCCGCCGCTGGGCGCGGGCAGCGGCGCGCAGCACCTTGCGTTCGTTGTCGCGGACCTTGAAGCTGGTGCCGATCTCGCCGATGAGGCCGGAACGCAGCCCGGTATCGGCAACGCCGTGCATGAGGTCGTGTTCAATCTCATCGGCGATCATGTCAACCGACCGATCAGCCATGTCATAGGGGTGGGAACGGCCGATGTAATACCCCGAGCCCATCACGATGTTGATCTCGGTCGCCCGGGCAATGTCCGCCAAGGCCAGCGGCGTGCGTCCAAGGCCGTTATTCGTACAGTCCACCACACTGCCCCCGCCGGCAGTCTTGAACCGGCGCAATTCCTCAATCGCCAGGGAGGTGTCATCCAGGACACAGTTATCCAGGTTGCCAAACGGTTCCCGATGAATGGCGCCGAGCGTCGCCATTTCCACCGGCGCATGCATAAACGCCTGCTGCTCCTCGTCTTCGGGTTCTTCGCACCACACCCGGAGATCGCTGAGCAGGTGTTCATGCGTCAGGGTAATCCCCAGGGCGTCGGGCTCAATCGGACCGAGAACGGTCATCACTTTGCCTTGCATCGCTCCTCCTCCGCCAGAATCATGGTGAGGAAATACGCCATCGAGATAGATGCAGGCTACACCAACTCTCATTCATCTCTCGCAGTCGGGTTTGTGTCTTGCGTGCTCGAACCCGGGAGGCGCGTGAGAACGCATCCCGGCCAAGCCCCAGCGTACTGGCGATTTCAGACTTGGTGGTCCGCAGCGCCCCTGCAATCAGGGTAGGCGAGAACACCTGATCCTCAACGAGTTCCTGCAACAGCATAGTGAGACCTCATATGTTGCCTTGAGAGCTTACCGGTCCCGGCGTGGATGATCGTTATAGCACCCCATCGCAAAGTCCCATAGATCGGATGAGCCGGCGGTGTAATCCGACACCTCGGCTTGTCGGCTGACGCTTCGCTGAGCTGACCCGTCTGCTGCCTCTCTTCAGACGCGCATGACCTCGCGGTTCTTGAGCGTTGGCAGGGCTCTGATGTCTTTGCCAACTTTCCGCTCGGCCAGCCGCAGCTCGTAGAGTTTCTGCAAATTCAGCCAGAACTCCGGATAACGCGAATGCCGTTCTTGGCTTGTCAGCCGCTATGTTTCGTCCTAGCATACGGAAAAGGCAGGCGGTGGTAGCCATGACAACCCCCCGAGAAGTACGACGCGACGTATCCTCCCCGTCTTCAGTGCCGGAGACGGAGTATCTACCGGAATCGGATGGCAAACCTATGGCCGAAACCGACGTGCATCGTAGCCAGATGATCGAGCTGTTGGACTGCTTGGAGGAGTATTACCGCGCCGACCCGCGCGTCTATGTGACCGGCAATATCTTCCTCTACTTCCGCGATCCCGAGGGTGAGCGGCAGGCAATCAGTCCCGACATCTTCGTTGTCCGCGGGATCGAAAAGAAGCGCCGACGTATCTACAACCTGGATGTCGAGAAAAAGGCCCCGGATGTCGTGATTGAGCTGACCTCGCGCCACACCAAGGTGGAGGATCTGGGCAACAAGCGGGTCATCTACGCCGACCTGGGTGTGTCCGAGTATTTTCTTTTTGACCCGCTCGACGGCAGCCTGACGCCGCAGTTACGCGGGTTTCGCTTGCAGGGTGGCGACTATATCCCCTTGGTTGGGCCTCGTTTGTCCAGCGCAGCCCTGGGCTTGGACTTGGTTGTCGAAGAGAGTCGGCTGCGGCTGTACGATTCCCAGACCGGGGAGCGCCTGCGGACCCATGCCGAAGCCGAGGCCACCCGACGAGAGGCGGAAGCCGCCCGACGAGAGGCGGAAGCCGCCCGGCAGGAAGCTGAGGCCGAAAACGCGCGCCTGCGCGAAGAACTGGCGCGCCTACGGGCGCGGCAAGGCTAGATAGCCTGAACCGGACCAGGCCCTTGCCCGCCCGCCTCGCAGAGGGTATGACAGGCACACGTGACGGGGTGTGGCGCAGTCTGGTAGCGCACTCGCTTGGGGTGCGAGTGGTCGGCCGTTCAAATCGGCTCACCCCGATGGACAAGGCGGTTGGCTGGCCAATCGCCTTTTCTTTTTTCCGGCTTTCTGCTGAAATGCAGGCATGCACATTCTGGTGTCCAACGACGACGGCATCCACTCCGAGGGCCTCCTGGCACTCGAAGAGACCCTGAAGAGCGTCGGCGAGGTGTATACCGTGGCGCCCGACCGGGAGCGGAACGCCGTCAGCCATGCCCTGACCCTGCACCGCCCGCTGCGTATCGATGAAATCGCGCCCCGCCGCTTCGCCGTCAACGGCACACCGACCGACTGCGTGAATCTGGCGGTCAAAGGCTTTCTGCCGATCCGACCGGATATGGTAGTGTCGGGCATCAACAAAGGCCCCAACCTGGGGGATGATATCACCTATTCGGGCACGGTCGCGGCGGCCATTGAGGGGACGCTATTGGGCATTCCATCGCTGGCCGTGTCAGTTGTCGGCCTGCGGACCGACTACCGCTTTGGTCCGGCCGCCGAGTTTGCCGCCAGCCTGGCCGCCCATGTCGCCGCCAACGGCCTGCCGGCCAACACCCTGCTGAATGTGAATGTTCCGAACCTGGACCGCCCCGCACTCAAGGGCTACCGTTTCACCCACCAGGGCAAACGTCTGTATGGCGAGAAGATCGAGGTCTGCCCCAATCCGCGCGGCAAACACTACTACTGGATCAGCGGTGATGACCTGGGCTTTGACCCCCAGGAGGGGAGCGACTGTGTCGCCATCGACGAGGGCTATATCTCGGTCACCCCGCTGCATGTCGATCTGACCAACTATCAGGCTTTGCAGACCATGCGGGGTACGCGGCTGCCATGGCACTAGACTACACCCAGGCCCGGCATCGGATGGTCCAGGAGCAGCTGCTGGAGCGGGGGCTGAACGACCCGCTGATCCTGGACGCCATGCGCCAGGTGCCGCGCCATCTGTTTGTCGAGGAGCGCCTGCGGGATCGGGCCTACGAGGACCACCCGCTGCCCATCGGCGAGGACCAGACGATCTCTCAGCCGTATATGATCGCCCACATGGCTGCGGTGCTGAAACTCGCCCCCGGCGAACAGGTGCTCGAAGTCGGGACCGGCTCGGGCTATCTGACCGCCATCCTGGCCGAACAGGGAGCCGAGGTGTACTCGGTGGAAATCAGCTCCAGCCTGGCCACCCGAGCCCGGCAGACCCTGCACGAGCTGGGCTATCACAAGGTGGAGGTCCATATTGGAGACGGCAGCCTGGGCTGGCAGGCCCACGCCCCGTTTGACGCGGTGGTGATTGGCGCGGCCGCTCCGGGGCTGCCCCGTCCGCTGCTCGATCAGCTGCGCATGGGCGGACGCCTGGTCGTCCCCATGGGCGAGGCAGACCTGCAAAGCCTGGTGTGCATCTGGAAAGAGCCGGGCGGTATCCACGAAGAGTATTGCGGCGAGTGCCGCTTCGTCAAACTCCGCGGCGAGCACGGCTGGGAGTCGGCCTGAACGTCCATGCAGCAGATCTATCTGGACCATAACGCTACTACCCCGCTACGGCCGGACGTGCTCGAAGCCATGCTGCCCTACCTGCACACCCACTTCGGCAATCCGTCCAGCGTGCATCGGACCGGGCGGCGGGCCAAGCAGGGGCTGGAAGAAGCCCGGGAGCAGATTGCGGCCTGTATCCGGGCCAAACCGGCCGAGGTCTTGTTCACCAGCGGCGGGACCGAGAGCAACAGCCTGGCGCTGACCGGCGCGGCTCGCGCCCAGAGCCCGGCCAAGACCCATATCATCACCACCCCGGTCGAGCACTCGTCGGTCCTGGCCTGCGTCCAGGCCCTGAGCCGGGAGGGCTTCAGCCACACGCTCCTGCCGGTCGACGCTGAGGGGCGGATACGGGCCGACGATCTGGCCGCAGCCCTGCGTGACGACACCGCAGTGGTCAGTATCGGCCTGGCCAACCCTGAGCTGGGCACCCTGCAACCGATTGCGGCGTGCAGTCGGCTGACCCGTCAGCAGGGGCTTGTCCTGCACGTTGATGCGGTACAGGCGGCCGGCAAGCTGGCGCTCGATATGGAGGAGCTGGGCGCGGATGTGGTGTCGCTGTCGGCCCACAAAATCTACGGACCAAAGGGCGTGGGGGCACTCTACGTGCGCCCCGGCACCGGCCTCGTGCCCGCCTTGCGGGGCGGTCCACAGGAGCGCGAAAAACGGGCCGGCACCGAAAATGTAGCCGCCGCAGTCGGCTTTGGAGTCGCAGCCGTTCGCGCCCAGGACGAGCTGGCGGCGGTATCGGCCCGGCTGACCGAGCTGACCGCCCGGCTGTGGACCGGGATTCAGGCCAGCGTGCCCGACGTGGTCCGCAACACGCCCCGCTGGCAGTGTCTGCCCAACACCCTCAACCTCGGCTTTCCGGGCGCCTCGGGAGAGGGCTTGATGATGGGGCTTGACCTGGCCGGCATTGCCGTATCGACTGGGTCCGCCTGCGCCGCCGGCTCGGTTGAACCCTCGCACGTGCTGCTGGCGCTCGGACACGACGCACGGGCGGCCAAGAGCGCGATTCGTTTCAGCCTGGGCAGGGACACCACCCGACAGGATGTTGACCGGGTCGTGGCCGTCCTGCCCGGCATCGTCGAGCGGGTCCGGGCGGCGGCCCGGCAGGCCGATGATGATGACGCCAGCACGGACAGAGAGCAGCCTGCACTGAGAGAGAGACCATGAGCCAGACCGAAAACCCTGCCCCCGCCACCCAGCCCCAGGCCGCCGGCAACGGTCGGCGCGTGCTGGCCGCCCTGAGCGGCGGGGTCGATAGCGCGGTTGCCGCCGCTCTGCTGGTCGAGGCCGGCTATGAGGTGATCGCCATCTCCATGCTGCTGGCCGGCACGGCCGAGGGCCACGAGGGCAGCTGCTGTTCGATTGACGATTTTCAAGACGCCCGGCGGGTGGCCGAGCAGTTGGACATTCCCTACTACGTCCTCAATCTCAAAGACGCCTTTCAGAGCCGGGTGATTGACGTGTTCAGCGAGGAGTATCTGCGCGGCCGGACCCCCAACCCGTGCCTGCTGTGTAACCGCGACCTCAAGTTCGACCTGCTGTGGCAGCGGGCCCGGGAGCTTGACGCCGCGTATGTGGCCACCGGTCACTACGCCCGGATTCGCTATAACGCCGACACGGCCCGCTACCAGCTGTGGCGCGGCGCCGACCGGGCCAAGGACCAGTCCTATTTTCTGTTTACCCTGAGCCAGGCGCAATTGGCCCGGACCCTGTTTCCGGTCGGGCACCTGACCAAGGCCCAGGTCCGGGACAAGGCGGACGCGCTCGGCCTGCGGATCGCCCACAAGCCCGAGAGCCAGGACATCTGTTTTGTGCCGGACGGCAACTATGCCCGCTTTCTGGAGCAGCGCCTGTCGCCCGAGCGCTTCAGACCCGGCACGGTGGTCGATCAGACCGGCCGGCAGCTCGGCTCGCATAGCGGCATTCATCGCTTTACCATCGGCCAACGCCGGGGGCTGGGCATTGGCGGTCTTGGCCAGCCGGTGTACGTCTCGAACATCGACGCCCACACGGGCCGGGTGACGGTCGGCACCAAGGACCAGCTACAGACCCCCGGCCTGCGCGCCAAGGATGTCAGCTGGGTCGCCGGCGACCAGAGCCAGGAGCTGCGGGCCGAGGTCAAGATTCGCTACCGCCATCCGCCGGTTCCGGCTCGCATCGTGCCCGGCCCGGACGCCACGGCCACGGTCTGGTTTCAGCACGCCTGTCCGGGAGTAAGCCCCGGCCAGGCGGTTGTTTTTTACGCCGACGACCACGTCCTGGGCGGCGGGTGGATTGAGGGAGGCGTGTAAGCCATGCCAGCGGCCGCTCTCAGAATTGGCCTGACCACCCTGGGCTGCAAGGTCAACCAGTACGACACGGCAACGATTGCTGATCGGCTCAGTGCGGCCGGCCACCGCCTGGTGCCGTTTGCCGACACGGCCGACGTGTATATCGTCAACAGCTGCACGGTCACCAATCAGGCCGACGCCGAGAGCCGCCAACTCGCCCGCCGCGCCAAACGCCGGAATCCGGCGGCCCGGATCATCATGACCGGCTGTTATGCCCAGGTCGCGCCCCAGGCCATCGCCCGTCTGCCCGAGGTCGATTATGTGATCGGCCTCAACCGCCCGGACGATATCCTGCGGGCCGTGACCGCCGAGCTGCCCCAACCCGTCGCCGTCGGCAATGTGCGCAGAGCGTCCGGTATCGAGACCTTCGGCACCCGGACCTTGCAAAACGACGCTGACCACCTGGAGAGGTCAGCGTCTCCCTTTAAGGCTCAGACCCGGGCGTTTCTGAAGATCCAGGAAGGCTGCGACCTGTTCTGCACCTTTTGTATTGTGCCCATGTCGCGCGGCAAGAGCCGCAGCGTCCCCCCGCGCCGCGTCCTTGAGCAGCTCGACCGGCTGGCCGAGCAGGGCTTTCAGGAAGTCGTCCTGACCGGTGTCCACCTCGGCGGCTATGGCGCCGACCTCGACCCGCAGACCGACCTGAGCTGGCTGGTAGCGGCCATTGAAGAGCGCAAACCCGTCCCCCGGGTCAGGCTCAGCTCGCTCGACCCGCACGAGTTCAGCCCGGCGCTGATCGACCTCTTGACCCAGGCCCGGACCATCTGCCCCCACCTGCATATTCCCCTCCAGTCGGGCGACGACCGCACCCTGGCCCGCATGCGCCGCCGCTATGACCGGACCCTGGCCGGTGAGGTGCTGGCCCGTCTGCGGGACGCCCTGCCCCAGGCCGCGCTGGGCACCGATCTGATCGTCGGCTTCCCCGGCGAGGGCGAGCACGAGTTCAGCCACAGCTATCGTTTTCTTGAGGACAGCCCGTTTACCTATTTTCATGTCTTTCCGTACTCCGTCCGCAGCGGCACTACTGCAGCGAAGTTCACCGATACCGTCCCCAAGCCGACCATTACCCACCGCGCCCGTCAGGTCCGTCAGCTTGGCGCGCGCAAGAAAGCCGCGTTTGCCGCCCGCTTCGTCGGCCACACCCTGCCGGTCCTGTTCGAGCACAGCCGCGACAAGACCACCGGGCTGCTCAAGGGCTACAGCCGCAACTATCTGCGGGTTCTGGCCGCAGGCGACGACGCGTGCATGAACCGCGAGCTGCCGGTCCGCCTCAGCCACCTCGACACCGACAGCCTGCGGGGCACAATCGTTTCCCCCGACGCGCCGCAGCCTAGCCGCGAGCCCTGAGCCCATGCCGGACAGCCAGCCATCCTCCGCCGAGTTCGAGGCCTGCCTCGGCTATCGCTTCCGCCGTCGCGAGCTGCTGAGCCTGGCCCTGACGCACCGCTCCTTTCCTCCCGAACCGGGCGCGGACACCAACGAAAAACTCGAATTCCTGGGCGATACGGTTCTCAGCCTGGCGATCAGCGATCTGCTCTTTGCGCGTTTTCCCGAGGCGCGTGAGGGTGAGCTGTCAAAAATGCGCGCCGCCCTGGTCAACGCCCGGGCGTTGGCCAAAAAAGCCGAGGCTCTGTCCTTAGGCCGCTGGCTGCGCTTGGGCCGGGGCGAAGAGCGCAGCGGCGGCCGGCACAAAGGCTCGATTCTGGCCTGTGCGTATGAGGCCGTGCTGGGCGCGGTCTATCTCGACGGTGGCTTTGGTCCGACACTCAGGCTGGTGGCCGACCATTTCGCTCCAGACCTCGAACACAAACCGGCCGTTGGCCAATTTGACAGCAAGACCCGCCTGCAAGAGCTAACCCAGAAGATTTTCAAGCAGACTCCGACCTATGAGGTGGTGGAGGTTACCGGTCCCGACCATCGGAAGCGCTTTGTCAGTCAGGTCATGATCGCCGGCAAGGCCTACGGCCGGGGCGAGGGTCCGCGCAAAAAAAGCGCCCACCAGGCGGCCGCCTCGCAGACCCTGGCCGAACTGCAAAACCAGTCTGACACTGGATAGTAGGGGCTCAGCCGCCCTACCCGCTTGGGCGGTATAATAGGACATCGCCGCTTGCGCGCTGCCACTCTCCCCATCATAGTAATACGCTATGGAATCCTGGTGGAAGCGGGCGCTCACGTCCTGGCAGATGGGTTTGGTGGGTCTTGTAGGGACGGTGGCGTGGCTGTTCGGTATTCCCAGCCCATCTGAGCTGATCGACGGGGGTTTGTGGGATACCGTGATTGCCATCCTGTCAAGAGTCGGCCCCGTACTTTTGGGTATCCATATCGGGTTTGTCCTGGCCTCAGGAGGGAAGCCCTATCGGGGTTTGTGGACGCGACTGAAATCTGCCAGGCGAAAACCCGCCCGAGTCCCTTGCATAGACGACATTATGCACGCTTTTGGTGTGTCGTCTATGAACCAAATGACCCACCAGCAAGCGGAAGACGCCAACGCGCAATGGGCAGGCAAGCGCATACAAATTTCAGGAAAAATATACACTATTCTATCGACGGTGCCGCAATTCATACCAGTGACGACAGTGGAAAATCTTATGTGTGTGCAACTCTCATCGAAAGAGATGTCCGGTTTTGATGTGTTATTCCAATCAAATCTATGGAGAGATACCCTGGCGCGTATGAATAAAGGCGATCACTTAACCATGAGTGCCACAATCGGCGCAATTTACACAAACGGGAACATGTGGCTTACAGATGGCGTGGTTGTCGGACACACGCGCCCACGCTCATGGTGGTCAGGGCGTGGGGGTGGGTAGGATAGTATATAAGTCCCTCCGGGGAGGGGTGCTGCGAAGCAGCGGGGTGGGTTCTTGGGCGATTCCGGCAGCAGAAATGCCGGCTGACGCTCCGTGCATCCGACCTACGGGGCTGCTAAACCTATTTCGGGCACCTCTCCGCATACGGGCCTATTGAAGGCAGTAACTCGACGGGATTCCCATTGACCGAAACGCCCGTCAGAGTTTTTTTCAAACGACTCAAAGTGCGACACCCGCTTCTGCTTTCTATAATCAGCACGATGCCGGCTGACGGGCCAGTCCTATCTGTTGCGTGTAGTGTATGGCTTGTCCAATGCCTTGGAGGACATTCCTCTATTCGCCCGCGCGCTTAAACTCAACGACATATGTGTCAGTGAGGCAATCCACTTTAGGGTCGTCGTCGAGAGGCCAGTCCCGTTGTCCGGCATTCGTCGCACACCATTCCTTCACATAATCGTCTTCGTCCTTAGCCTCGTTTTGATCCGCCTGCCCTTCCAGGGAAAAGAGTAGGACAATCGTAAGGGTCATCAGTAGCCTTTTCATACGGCTTCTCTTACACCTGCTCGGCCGACTTTTCTACTTCACCCCATTCCACAGCAGCGGAAATGTCGGCTTACACCCCCTACGCCGACCTATGGGACTCGTCCTCTTCTTCCATCCAGGCAGGCGGGATGCCTTTGTATAACACGTCCGGGTCAATGTCGGCTCCATTGTCCCACCGAATCGTGCCCATCCGAGCATCAACCTGGACCGAACGAAAGACGTGGGCATTGGTCCGAATTGGCTCAAAAATCGGACCATGCAGGTAGGGTTCAAGGTCTATTTCCCTGCTTGTATTGTCGGTAAACTCCAGACGGACCTTGAAATCCTCTAGCGGTTCAACGGCACGAATACGTACTGGGCGCGGCATACTGTTACTCCTTTCCGCTCAGTCCAACGGGTCAATCGGTTGGAGGGGAAGCCCGTGTCTCGCTCTTTCCCAATTCGCCCGCAGTTCCTCTCGATGCAGAGAAGCCCACTCGACAACAAAAGCTCGGGGACGACGCGGCAGTTCGCCGTCCAGGATTTCCAGCGTGTCAATTACAAATGAAGCCTCATGTTCGGCGTACTCTGCATGAAAGTGCGACGGGCGATGGTCATTGTAGTACATATGAACGACCACCCCAAAGAACTCACAAATGCGTGGCATCAGCCCGGTCCTCTTCCTGAAATAGCACGGCGAACCCTCGCACCCCGTCACATAATTTAGCCCGTAGGCCGGATGAGCCGGAGGCGTAATCCGACACCTTGACTTGTCGGCTTACGCTTCACTAAGCTGACCTATCCGCTGTTCCTGTGTGGACCATACCCAACGACGGCAGCAATACGTTTTGCTAGATTGCGCCGCAACTCTTCCGGTGTCTCCCAAACAATATGGTTGTACTGGCGCGTATCGAAGTGGACCTTCTCAATTACATCCTTTCGACAAGTAAAGAACACCCGGATACCAAGCCCACGCGCAAAGCCCGCTTCATAATAGACACCTCCACGAGCGCCGTCATCACCGTGCGTGAAATCGGCGACGACAAAACGAGAGCGCCGAATTTCGGCGATAATCTCGTCGTCTATCTTATCGGCATACTCTTTTCGATCAATACGGAGGGCTTCATACCCGGCGTCTTCGACCCCACGCTTGATACCTTCTCTCCATACATTTTCCATAGAGTCGTCAAACCACATCGCCGCAAAGGCTTGTGATGAATCAGTCGCCCCGCGTTCAAGCTCCTCAAGATGGCTATATCCCTCCACCGTTAGGCCGTAAAGTTTATAACTCCTGTCAAAATTGTTTATCCAACCCTTTGTGTCTAAGCAGTTAATAAAAAAATGCAGTTCCTGTATGTGTGGTGTCCTTAGTTCTCCGCTTAACTTGGATTCTGACCATGCCTGTATGTTCATTAGTGTAGCGCGATACTCTTGAGCATGCACATTGATAGTAAATTGTCGCCCGACGGACGGCTCTATCTGTCTAAAATACCGGAGAACCCTGTCCGCACGCTCGGAGATGGAGAGATCACGCCTATGTTTCGCGTCCTCAATTGTTTTGTCTGTTATTTCCGGCCACTCTTCACCCAAACGTCGTTGTTCGATCAGCCATGAAGTCAGGCGGGCCTTGACCCCCTCATCAAGTACTCTCATCTTCATTTCGAGTCCTCCCACCACGCCTTTATACGATCCAGCAGCAATGAAGTACGTGCCTCCGGCGCGAGGCGAATTTACATAAGAGCCAGCGCGGGGATGGGAAGGATTTTCTATTTCTATGCGGGCTGGTGTTCCCCAGATTGGACAGGCGTGTTTTTCGCTCATATTTTTTCTCTCTTTGGTTCCGATATTGCTGAGATCGCCGCGATGCGCCGTGCTACCTCCGTAAAATACCACACTTCCTTCCGGCATAACTCCCGGCCAAGGATAGGCCGTTCACGATACGATAACCACTTCTTAAGCACCTGATAACCGCCGAGTTTGTAGCGCCAGACCGCAGCCAGGACGTTGCACCAGTAGACGGTGCCGTTCAAATGCACGTCGACGGGCGGCTAGGCGGTGCGCCGCAACAGCTCGGCCAGCACCTGACCCTGCTGGCGCAACGCCTCGTCCTGCTGGTCGAGCTGCCGATTCCGCTGCTCGGAGGCTTGGCCCATTTGCTTCAAGCCCCACCAAATCAGGCCGCATTGCGCTCCACCCACCACGAGCGTGGCGAAGACCCGCGCGACCTGCGTCCAGACGGTGATGATTTCGTAGTCCATGCTGTCCTTCCTTCGGAGTGACGACCGACATTGTACAGGCAGGAAGCCCGTAGATCGGATTAGCCGGAGGCGGAATCCAACACCCCCCGTTCGTGCTGAGCGTAGCGGAGCGAAGTCGAAGCACGGCTTACGCTTCGCTACGCCGGCCTACACGATGGTCCGTCGCCATCACTATCGCCGCGGTACGCCGCGCCACCTCCGTAAAATACCACACTTCCTTCCGGCATAACGCCCGGCCAAGGATAGGCCGCTCCCGGTACGAGAGCCACTTCTTGAGCACCTGATAGCCGCCGAGTTTTAGCGCCAGGCCGCAGCGGGGATGTTGCGCCAGTAGGCGTTGCCGTTCAGGTACACATCGAAGGTGGTGTGGCCGTGTAGAGGCGACCGGCCGGTCGCCCCTACCAGCGCGGCGCGTTCGTCCTCTGCATAATCGCGTTCCACAATGCGGCCTTGGCCGGGCATTACCGCCTCGCCCGTTCCGTAATGCCCCCAGCCGGCGGTCAACATGAAATCGTCCCCATCCATGTTCCGCCCGTCTACCGTGGCGGGAACGGCAATGGTAGCGATGTCCGGGCGTAGAGTTCCGGTTGTCACGCCGGGTACCGGAGTGTCGGGGTCAAGCAGGGCTGCCAGTTCGCGGCCCCGTGCTGCTGATCGGGCGAGTATTTCCGCTGCATCTACGGCGTTGCCGTCCGGCCAGCCGGGCAGTGGAATACGCGGCCATTCCATGCGCAGCGCTCCCGCGTTGGCTTCGCGGTAGGCGGGATCGTGCAGTACGGCCAGGACATGGTGAAACAGGTCCTCCACGCTGGCGTTGATCTGTTTGAGATAACGCTGTGCGGCAGGTGACAGGTTGGGACGGCGTTGTGTGACATCCCTGTCGATTCCAAGGCCGTCGTTACGGAGCCACGCGGGGAACCAAAGAGCCCCTCGCTCAATGAGGTGATACGATGCGATACGGTGAGTGAAATACGCTTGGGGTTCCGTTGCGCCCTTCCGCAGGTGCTGTGCAGCACAAAGCCACAGATTCTCCTCAAATACATGTGGCTTATAGTCGGTGCGTTTCTCGTCGAGCAGCTTCGTCTCCGCCTCCCAGTAGAGCCAGCGGGTATCAAACGGCCGGTAGGCGTACCGAACGAAACCGGCCTTGTTTGGTCCGCCGCGCGCAAGCAGCGTGTCGCGCACTAGGCGGGCGTCAAACCGCCCGGTCTTCTTCATCACCGCTGGATAGCGCTGCGCAATCTCCTCATGGCTCAGGTCCATATTAAAGTAATCAGCGGTGCGCGCCTTGAGCCGGTCAAGGTCGGTATCAACGAGAAATCCGTCACGGCTCGTCGTGACGCCAGGAAACGACACCGGGAACAAGTCAGGCAAGGCGGGCCAGTCGAAGTAGTCCTCACTGACCGCTGTTCGGACCAATGGCAAACCCAGCGGCAACACTGGCTCGATAGCGTCGTAAAGCGTTGCCAGCTCTGTCTCCGCTGTCTCTGACAGTTCTTCACGCTTCGCTTGCCCCCACAGATGCCGGAAGTCCACCGCCTTTGCCGGCACATGGTCGGCCTTGCGTACCAAGGTCGCAATAGCCGTCCCGACCTGTATCCCCACCGAGTCGCTGTCTGTCGAAAAAATGCTGGGGTCCGGCCTCCCATCCGGCGTCACCTTGCCGGTCTTGTACTTGTCGCCATTCAGGCAATCAATCCGAATCGCGTCAAACGCCTCCAGATACCGCTCCCGCATCCCGGTGAACGACAACCCGTCCAGCCACGAATAGTTGGAGATGAAACACACCACCCCCTGCCCCGTCTTCTCGGCAATGCGCCGCTCGGCCATGCGGAAGAAGCGCACGTACAGGTCGTTCAGCCCTTGGCCTTCAGGCCGCCGTACCCGCTTGGTCGTGCGGTAGGCGTCCGACAGTACCCGCTCTTCGTCTACGGCCATACCGGCAAAGCCGTTGTAGGGTGGGTTGCCCAGAATCACCAGGATCGGCGTGGCCTGCTTGACCTTTTCCGCCCGGTCGCGCTCTTCCTCCAGTTCGGGGAACAGCAAGGGCTTAGTCGTGCGAGGTTCCCAGCCGGTCAAGGCGTTGGTGAGGAAGACGCCGGCCCGCTCGGCTCCATCATCGGCCAAAGGCGCGTCCAAGTCCTGCATGGTCAACCCGACTTGCAGATGGGCGACGACGAACGGGGCGGGCATGATCTCGAAGCCGAACACGCGCTCCAGCGCGGCTTGTTTGACCTGCGCACCGGCAAGCGCGCCCATGCCTTTGCCGCTGAGATTGGCGGCAATCCGGCGCAACACCTCGGCCAGATACGCGCCAGTGCCGCAGCACGGATCAAGCACATACACGTTCTCCGCAGCTAAGCCGTCCGGGATATGCAGGTCGTCTTTCAGCGCTTTATCCACGCGGGCGACCATGTAGCGCACGACTTCTGTTGGCGTGTACCAGACCCCGAGTTGCTTCCGTAGGTCGGGGTCAAAGGCTTGCAGGAAGGGTTCGTAGAAATAGGGCACGGCCTCGCCTTCGTTGAAGCGGGCAAAGAAGGCCGTGCGGTCCACGCGGTTGAGGGCCGCAGCGGTCCAGTCCAATACTTCGACTAAGCCGAGCGGTTGCAGCCGGCCCGGGTCGGAAATCTGCTGGAACAAGGCGCGCAGCACGGGCGCACGCAGATGCCACACCGCCACACGCCAGTCGAACGAGGCGGGCGGGACGCCCGATCTCCCAGACTGCGCCCACAACACCCAGGCCGAGAACACCCCGTAGAATAAGGTCTGGACCAGGGTGGAGCGGAAAAACCGCCCACCACGGACCCCCTCGAAGCGCACCCCCAGCGCCTCTTCCAGGGCGGTACGGAGGGCGGTGAGTTGTGGGGCGTCTCCGACGGCCTCCACGCGAGCCAAGGCGTCACGGGCATACGAGGCCAGCAGCCAGGCCACATCTTTGGGTTCGGTCAGGGCGGCCCGGTGCGACAGGGCGCGGCAGAGGTATTCCCCCAGCCCTGCGCCGATATCGCGGGCAAAGGCGCGGGGCATTTCCAAGCGCCGCGCAAAGTCTTCCGCGCTCTCAGCTGAACGGAAGGTTTCGAGCGTGGCCGGGTGGCCGGACGCATCCTCGCCCACCAGCACGAAGTCGCGCGTGTTGGTGACCAGCACGAGACGGTAGCGTTCCCAATAGCGGCTGACCTGGGCGGATGCTGCGGTCAGCCACGCATCATCGCTGGCGGATTTGACTTCGACGACACCGCGTTCGGGGACGTGGCCGTCTTTCGGCTGGCCCTTCTGCACCTGCTTGGCCGCATACAGCCCGAAGTCGGGATGGCCCGCCCCTTGGGCCGCGAGTTCGGCCACACAGAACGTCTTGGGTTTCAGGGTTGCGCCCACGGCGTTGAGCAGAGCGGCCAGCGCCGGATAGTATGACCGCTCGCCGGTCGCCCCGCCCGAGGCGCGGATTCGGCGGAGGTCGGTCAGGTAGTTCTCGACTACCGTGGTCAGTGTTGTGTTCGATGTGGCCATTCCGTCTGTTGTCGCCGAGACCAGCCCGACATGCAAGCGGGGCAGGGCGTGCGTTGGCAATCAGGCGCGGCGTCTGGCATACTGGGCTCATGCTGTGGAGCGAGCCACAAGAGCAGCCCGTTTCCCGCCCCCAAACGAGACTCAGTTGCAATACGGATGGTTCTGGCTCGACACGAAACTGACATCTGCCCCTCTAAGTAGCTGAAATCATTAGGATCGATTTAGAAGGGGGGGGTAGAACATGATGAACACAAGCCAAGGAGGACACATGAGCACGACACACATCTTTTCCGCCGACTCCCACGTTGTTGAACCGGCCGACGTGTGGACATCACGCATGGACGCCCGTTTCCGCGACCGGGCACCGCATATCATCAAGGAAGCCAACGGAATCAAGGGTGATTTCTTCGTGTGTGAGGGACTCCAGCCCTTCTCGGTGTCGGCCTTTGCCGTTGCCGGGGTTGACCCCAGAGCCTACTCAGACGAGATGAACAAGGGCTACCCCGGTGTGCGGCCCGGCGCCTGGGACCCCGAACAGCGGGTCAAGGACCAGGACATTGACGGCGTGGCCGGCGAGGTGTTGTACACCAGCCTGGGCATGATGCTGTACGGCATTGAGGACGGCGAGCTGCGGGCGGCCAGCTTTCGGGCCTATAATGACTGGCTGGCCGAGTTTTGCGGCTACGATACAAGCCGCTTTGCCGGCATCGCCCTGATTCCCATGGATGACGTGCAACAGGCCGTCGGCGAGGTCGAGCGGAGCGCCGAGTTGGGCCTCAGAGGCGGCCTGATCTGGGGCATCCCGCCCGACGACCGGCCCTACGACAATCCGGTCTGGAATCCCCTGTGGGCCGCAGCCCAGGACGCGGGCCTGCCGCTGGCCCTGCATATCCTGACCGGTCGCAAGGGCAGTGGCATCGGCGACAGCGTGATGAAGAGCTACCCCTGCCTGCCCCACGCCCTGGAGCGGTCCTTGAGCGATATGATCTTTGGCGGGGTGCTGGAGCGCTTTCCCAGCCTGAAGATCATCTCGGCCGAAAACGATATCGGCTGGATCGGCCATTATCTGCAACGCATGGATCATGCCTACGAAAAGTACCAGTATCTGGAAAAGGGTGCGGTCATTCCCCAGCCGCCCAGCTTCTACTTCAAGCGCCAGGTGTACGCTACCTTTCAGGACGACCGGATCGGCGTGCTGACCCGCGAGTTTGTGGGGGTCGAAAACCTGATGTGGGCCTCGGATTTTCCGCACTCCGATTCGACCTGGCCGAAATCGCAGGAAGTGATTCAACGCGACTTTGCCGGTGTGCCCGAGGACGAGGTCGAGAAGATGATCTCGACCAACTGCGCCCGCCTGTACGGGCTGGGCTAGCGGAAACGCCCGGCCGTGCCGAATCTGCTTGTCGAGTGGAGGGCTGGCTGTACCGACCGAAAACTTGAATGACCGACGATGTTTTGCCTTGTGGGCTACAGCCAGAAGAATCCACGGTCAACACCTCAGTCCTCCAATTTCGCAAGGCGGCGTTTATGCAAACATACCGGGTAGAAACAAAGCTCCGAAAAGATGGAACTCTGACGCTACGAAACTTGCCGTTCCAGGCTGGAGAATCCGTCGAGGTTCTTATTGTCGTTCAGGCGGTGGCGTCACAAAAGAATTCCTATCCCCTACGCGGGACGCCGCTACACTACACGGCTCCAACCGAGCCGGTGGCTGAGGAGGATTGGGAAGCCGGGGAGTGATTGTCTTAGATACTCATATTTGGATCTGGTGGACTCACGGGAGTCCCCAGCTACCTGATCCCCATCGTTCCTCCCTCCAGACTCATGAACAGCAGGGACTCGGCGTTAGTATTATCTCCTGTTGGGAAGTCGCAAAATTGGTAGAAAAAAGACGCCTCGTCCTGCCATGCCCTATTGCAGAATGGCTTGACCAAGCGCTCCATTATCCGGGGATCCAGCTGCTTGATCTTACACCTCGAATTGTCGCTGACTCTACTCAGTTGCCTGGAACGTTTCACCGAGACCCAGCAGACCAACTCATCGTTTCGACAGCCCGTATATATGATGTCCCTTTGATGACGGTTGATACGAAAATTCTCTCCTATCCCCATGTCCAGAAACTCCCTTGACATCCAATGCTCTACCCTGTCCTGCGTCCGCTTCTCTTCTCGCTCGACCCCGAGCACGCCCACCGTCTGGCGCTTCAGGCCCTGCACTGGGTCCAGGCCGTCCCGCTCCGGCCAAGCCCGCCCAGCGACCCCCGGCTCAGTCAGGAGGTGTGGGGCGTCGGTTTTCCGAATCCGGTCGGTCTGGCCGCCGGCTATGATAAAAACGCCGAGGTGCCGCTGGCCTGGTCGGCCTTGGGGTTCGGCTTTGCCGAGCTGGGAACGCTGACCGCCCACGCCCAGCCGGGCAACCCCAAGCCACGGATTTTTCGCCTGGAAAAGGACCGGGCGTGTATTAACCGTCTGGGCTTCAATAACGACGGGGCGGCCGCCGCCGCCCGGCGGCTGGGTCGGCTGCTGGCAGGCCGGCGCCACCCCATTCCCCTCGGCTTCAATATCGGCAAGTCTCGGACGACGCCGCTTGAAAACGCGGTCAATGACTACCTGGAGAGCAGCGCCCTCCTCCTGCCGTTCGCGGACTATCTTGTTGTGAATGTGAGTTCGCCCAATACCCCCGAACTGCGTAAGCTCCAGGAGGTCGAACGCTTGGCCAAGCTGCTCGAAGCCCTCATCGCGCAGGCCGCCCAACTCGCTCAACAGACCAGTACCGCCCCCAAACCGATCTTGATTAAGATTGCGCCCGACCTGAGTCAAGCCGAGATTCAGGAGATCGCCACGCTGGCGCTCGACGTTGGCGTTGCCGGCCTGATTGCCACCAATACCACGACTGAGCGGCCGGGCTTACGCAGCTCGGTCGATGAAGTCGGTGGGCTGAGCGGACGGCCGCTGGCCGGGCGGGCGACCGAGGTCCTGCGCAGCCTGTTTCAGGCTGTCGAAGGCAGGCTGCCCCTCATCGGAGTCGGCGGCATCTTCTCGGCCGAGGATGCGTATGAACGGATCTGTGCCGGAGCGTCGCTCGTACAGGTGTATACGGGCTTGATCTACGAAGGGCCGTTTCTGCCCCGGCGGATTGCCCAGGGTCTGAGCCGGATCCTGGACAGAGAGGGTCTGAGCCATATCCGTGACGCCGTGGGCAGCAGGGTCTGATCCATCACCCCTCTCCACCCCGTATGTGTAAGCCCACCGGCAGAGACTCATCAAGGATCCGAGCCTGTTCCTGAGCTTCAAGGGGAACGACCTCCAAGACTTGCCGGGCGAGGCGCTGTCCGGCATGAAGCGTCGAAAAATGGGCCGCAACTTTTCGGCGGAGGGATTCGTCGAGGTCACGTGTCCGGTCTCCGGTACACCGGGCGAGCTGCCCCAGGGCAAACGCAACAGCCTCGCTGTTGCGCGCTTTTCCGCCTAATAACTTTTCGACCCACGCTGCCGCCACTTCGCGCCGGACCACACAGTTGGCCGGGCCGTAGATGAGGGAGCGGGCGCCGAGACGCGACAAGGCCCAGGTCTCGTGGCTTGAGGCTTTACCTTTTGCCACAACTCGGACCAGCTCTTGGCCCAGCCTGGCCTTGGCTTCAACGCTGAGTCGTTCACAACTGCCGAGGACTTGCCACATTTCACGCCGTTCCTGGGCTCCGACCTTGGAACGGCCGGATTTGATCTTGCTTTTCATGGCGGGCAAGAGCCAGGGCGCAATGTCGTTATACACGACGGTCTGCTGCTGGCGACTGAGTCCGCCCGTAATCCGTTTCCAGACCGTCCACCACTCGACCCGGCACTGGACGGCGTTTTTGTGCACCGGTCCCTGGGGATAGAGTTTCCAGAGCTGTTGGATTCGCCATTCATCCGCAGCCTGGCCAAATCCGGGACGGAGTAAAAACCCACTCAGATTCAGCCAGCGGGCTTCGTGCTCCGGGCTGTGTCGGCGGCCGTCCTGGGCCGCCGATACGATGTCCCACAGGGCACGGATCGCGCCGAGCGGCCAGCTCTCTTTGGCCGTGCCGAGCGCCTGTTCGAGCCGGCGGGTCAGGCTGTGGGGAGCGTCTGAAAGGGTAAACACGGCCTGAATGAACTGGCGCGCTTCGGCCATACGCTCCTCATCGACGACATGTTCTTCTCTGACACCGGTCTGCGACAGGACAGACTGCGCAGGAGGACTGCCCTCGCCGCGCAGCTGAAATTGCAGACGCCAGCGATGCCCAGTCTGGCGCGCCTCGCACCACAGCTCAAGCGTCCCGACCTCGGTGAAGCGGGCCGAGACCACCACCGGGATTTTGACACTGCGCGATTGCTTGCCAAAACGAAGGACTGTCCGAATGGCCGGTAAGCGGGACACCTCTTGGGCCGACAGACTCAGTACGACCCCGGGCCGGTCCGCCTGGCGGACGCTCGACGCGTATAAGGGAAAACTCACCGGCTGATTGGTGATGACTTCAAATTCGGGCGCGGTCAGGTGGACCTCTTCCCCTTCTTCCATGCCGCGCCGGGCCAGGCACAGCACCGAAACCGTTTCTCCAGCGTCGTGGTCAGGAGCGGCAGCTTGTCCACCAATCCCGATATAATAGGCGCGGGCGCTCCCTCCGCCGATACGAATCCCGTGGCCGCGTCGGACCAGGCCGTAGTACGCCGCCCCCTGAGCAACCGCAAGGGCAAGGCTGGTATTGCCCAACACGCTCGGTCGCCAGGCCGGCGCGGAGGTGGGCGAGAACCAGTCGGACAGGATATCAAGCAGACGTTCGCGAACGGCCAGGGGCGCCAGGGCGCCCCCGTTGAACAGGACGGCATCGACGCGGGCGACGGTCTCAGCCGTATCAGGTATGGCATGTTGGCGTAAAAAGAGCGCGAGATGACGGGGAATCTCCGGCTCGCTGGCATACGGCAGGCCAAACTCTTGCAGGCCAGTCCGCGCACCGCGCCGGGGCAGACAGCCTGAGTCAAGGCGGGGGAAAAATCCATTCAGGACAACACTCTCGACCTCATCGCGGGTCAAGTGGTCTGTCAACGTGCCACCTACGATTGCGCTGCCACGGCCCGCCAGGCTGAGGGGAATACGGTCTCGATTGGCATCCGCAAACAGCTCTTCTTTGGCCATCCGACACAGGTGACACAGCATGTGCCAACGCTGGGCGTCCAAGCGCCCCCCCTTGGTCACACGGCGCTCTACCAGACGGGCCAGAGCGATGTCCATATTATCGCCGCCCAGCAGCAGATGATCGCCAACGGCGACGCGCCGCAGCTCAACCTGGCCGGGCTCGTCCGTCACCGCCATCAGGCTCAGGTCGGTCGTGCCGCCGCCGATGTCGCACACCAGGATGCGGCTCCCAACCCGCAGCTGCTCCTGCCACGTATCGGCGTGGGCCGCCAACCAGGCGTAAAAGGCGGCTTGCGGCTCTTCCAGCAGGATGACCTGGCCTAAGCCCGCCTGCTCGGCAGCCTGGACGGTCAGCTCCCGAGCCACCTCGTCAAAGGAAGCTGGAACAGTGAGAATCACCTGCTGGGCGTCCAGGGGCTGCCCTATTTCGTGGCTCCAGGCTTCTCGGATATGCAGCAAATAGCGGGTAGATGCCTCGACCGGAGAGAGTTTGGGCACCTCGGGCGGGCTATCCCAGGGCAGGATGGCCGCCTCACGGTCTACCTCGTTATGACTGAGCCAGGACTTGACAGAGGCCAGCAGGCGCCCGGGCACGCGGGCGCCTTGGACCCGGGCAAATTCGCCCACAGCGTAGCTCCGCTCGTTTTCCCAGGGCAGACGGAGACTGCCGACCGGCAGCTCATGCTCCCCCGGGACATACACGAATGAGGGCAAGCTTGGTCGGGCTGCGGTAGTGGCTTCGTTGACCAGCTGGGGAATGGCAAAGGGCTGAATGGAGGCCGAAGCGGAGGACTGTGCGGTGTCCAGATAGGCCACCGCACAATGTGTTGTCCCAAGATCAATACCGACGATGTAGCGGGAGGAGGCCATCGCAAGGGGTTCACACAGGCAAAGGGAAACGTCATCTCATCTGGAATCAATCGATTATCACGTTTCCCTTTGTGCACAGTTCACGGGTGACGTGCCAGACGCAGCCTTACCTCTCCCCCTCCATCCGCACATTGAACTCCAGCTTCCAGCGCTGGGCTTCATCCCGCGATACCGCCCACAGCTCGAGCGTGCCGACCTCTGTCACCCGGGTATGCAGGCGCACGGGGACCATGACACCCTCCTGGCCGGTCCAGGCCAGGCTGGTCTCTAGCGGCGTGAGTTCTTCAATATCATCGCCGGGTTCTTCGATGAGATCCCCAAGCCGGTCGTCTCGCCGTGTGCTTGAACCGAGAAAACGAAACTGCGCCGGCTCGCCAACCACTAAACCAAACTCCTGACCGGGGAGATCGCTCTGGCTGCCTTCTTCCAGACCGAACGGGACGACACACAGCGCCTTGAGCGGTGCCGGCATGCCCGGGACCGCCGGCATTGCGGTTTCAATACCAATATAATACGCCCGTGCCGTGCCACTCCGAATCCTGACTCCGGTTCCGCGCCGAGCCAGACCATAATACGCCGCCCCTCGGGCTACCGCATGGTCAAGCTCGGTCTCGGCCAGGACTCGAACAGCCTCCCCCCCCTCCTGACCAAGCCACTCGTCGAGGACTTGGGTCAGACGCTGGCGCAGCACGGCAGCCTTCATGACCCCGCCGTTAAACAGGAGCGCGGTCGGATGCATAAAGCTATGCGGACTGTCTGGGGAGCGGTGCTGGCTCAGGAATTTTGCCAGATGGCGGGTGATCGCCGGGTCGGCGGCGTAGGGCAGCCCCATCTCCTGAAAGCCGACCCGCCGGTTCGTCTTGGGTCGCTCGGCAATACTGTTCCGGGGAAAGAACCCATCGACCAGACCGGCTTCGATTTCCTGGTAGCTCAAGTCCGTGCGGATACTGCCGCCAATCACCCCACTGCCGCGTCCGAGAATTGTGACGGCATGACTCTCGGCGTGCTCGGCCTGGAGCAGATTCTCTTTTGCCGCCCGGCAGCTCTGGCTCAGTCCGCGAAACTGCCAGGCGTCGAGCTTGGTGCCCTCAGCGGCGAGGCGCTGTTGGACGCTGTAGGCCAGGCTCAGGTCCATATTGTCGCCGCCGAGGAGGATGTGGTCGCCGACCGCGATCCGTTTGAGTATCAACTCGCCAGCCTCTTCCGATACCGCGATCAGGCTCAAATCGGTCGTTCCTCCACCCACATCGCACACCAGGATCACATCCCCGACCCGGACGTGTTTGCGCCACCGGTCACCAGTCGCCTCAATCCAGGCGTAGCACGCGGCTTGGGGTTCTTCGAGCAAGCTCACCGACGGCAGGCCGGCCTGTTCGGCAGCCTGGACGGTCAGCTCGCGAGCCGCCGCATCAAAAGAGGCGGGCACGGTCAGAAAGACCTCCTGGCTTTCCAAGCTGTGCTGGGGACTGTCCGGGGCCATGGCCGCATTCCAGGCCTGGCGGATATGCCGTAAATACTGAGCCGAGACTTCCAGCGGAGACATTTTTTGCAGCTCAGTCTTGTTCGTCTCGCCTCCCCACGGCAAAATCGGGGCGGTCCGATCAACACCGGCATGCGACAGCCACGACTTTGCCGACGAGATCAGCCGCCCGGGAACTTCCACGCCTCGGGTTCGCGCAAAGGTGCCGACCGCAAAAGACAACTCGTCCGTCCAGGGCAGAACCAGACTCCCGTGGGGGAGTTCCTGCGCGCTGGGCAGATACAAAAAAGACGGCAGCAGGGCGCGCTCTTCCACGTTGCCGGGCGTCACCAGCTGGGGAATCTGGAACAGCCGAATGGCGGGCGGTTGCGTCTCCGCCGACTGGGTATCGACGTAGGCGACGACGCAGTTGGTAGTGCCGAGATCAATGCCGACGATGTAGCGGGAGGATGTCATAGGAGGGGGTTATTCAATCTCGACTTCGGCGGGGGCAACAATGCGCGGGTCGTGTCCTGTCGGCTGGTCCGGCAGCGTGACCCGGCTGGCCCGCCAGCCGGCGTGCCGCAGCGCTCCACGGAACGGGGGTTGGCCGCTGATGTTGCCGGTCAGACGAATGGCTGAAGGATCGAAGCCGTGCGGAACGGTGACCTCGTCCCCTTCCTGTCCGCTGAGGACAGGCTCCAGCTGAAGGTGCTCGGTCAGGACCTGGCGACAGGCTTGGTGAATGGTACGGACAGCGGCGCCGATCTGGGCGTCGTCATAGGACTGCATGTCCTCCCGCAGAAAATCAACCAGACGGCCGTCTCGCTGCAACAGGGCCAGGAGTTGGACGGCGGCGTCCGAGTCGGGTTTCGGCGGCCGAGCAGAGTCTTGGGTCTCAGCCGGAACCGCGCTCGGCGCCGGCGGCTCGCTCTCTGCGGCAAGCAGCCGCGGCAGGGTCAGCAGGAGGACAAGGGCCACCCCAAGGGGAGCGCCGACAAAGTACACGACGGCGGCACCAGCGGGTAAGAGCACATAGTTTCCGGCCGCCAGCCCTGCCAGGAGCAGCCCGATCAGGACCAGCGCACGCCGTGTCGGTCTGCCCGCCATCACTCCACCACGCACGCCTGGGCCAGGTCGGACAGGACATGCCAGCGGGTGATGCTGCGCGGCTCTTCGATGAGCCCGCTCGTCATGCCGACGAAAATCAGCTCGCGGGCCGGGTCGGCCCAGGCCATGATGCTGCTCGCGCCGGCGTGACCGAAGGTGCGGGGCGAGGCCAGAGAACCAAAGTAGGTGGGGAAAATCCCGCTGCCGCGCAGCCAGAAGCCGAGCCCTCTGTTGGCCGGCGCCTTGGGCCACTGGCGGGCGACCCGAATCGGCTCCAACAGGCGGTCTTCCAGGTCTCCGGTGTGGATCGTGGTGGCCAGCTCGACCATGGCCGGACTCAGCAGCCGCACGCCGTCAAGCGCGCCGTGGTTCAGCCACATCTGGTAGAAGCGGGCCATGTCGCCCACGGTCGAGTACGATCCCCCGCCGGGGATGGCCGCGCCTTGAATCTCGGGCCGGTTGAAGGCTTCCAGAAAGGCCATGGGAAACGGCGCTCCACCCTCGTCCAGGGCCTGGAGCGGAACCCGCCGTTCGTGCATATCGGGCCGGACACCCATGTGGGAGTCGTGCATACCCAGCGGGCGGTACAGGTCGTCCTCACACATCTGAGCGAAACTGCGTGAGCCGCCGTCCACCCGCCGGGCGATCTCGGCCAGAATCCACGAGCCGGTCAGCGCGTGGTAGTGGACGGCCGCGCCCGGCTCGTGTTCCAGGGGCTGGGCGCACAGCCGGGCGATGGTCGCGTCCCAGTCGGCCCATTTGGCCATCGGCCAATCCAGCGGCATGGTCGGAAAGCCGGCGGTATGGGTCAGCACCTGGGCGACCGTAATATGCCGTTTGCCGGCCGCCCCGAACTCGGGGATATAGGCCGATACCTTCTCGTACAGCTGCACCTCGCCCCGGTCGGCCTTCATCAGCAGCATGGTCGCGGTAATCGGCTTGGTGGTCGAAAACTGACAGAAAATATCGTCAACCCTGGCCGGCCGACCCTTGTCCGGTTCCACCTGTCCGACCCCCCGGGCGGCCACGATCTTGCCGCGCCGGGCCAGCAGAAAGGCGCCGCCGAACAGCCAGCCCCCGTCCCTCATCTTTTCAATATGCCCAAACAGATGCTCGATACGTTCGGGCTCCATCCCGACTGCGCTGGGATCGACGGTCTGCACGGTGTGTCCTCCTGTTTATTCGACCGGCGGCCGCTGGACCGACATGCCGAGAATGTTGTAGCCGCCGTCAATATGGACAATCTCTCCGGTGATCTTCTCGGCCAGCGAGCTGCACAGAAACAGCGCGGCCTTACCCGTATCGGAGTTCAGGATTTCTGCCTGCAAGGGCGCAAACTGCTTCATGTGGTTCTGCATGATGTCAAAGCCGGGGATACTCGTCCCGGCCTTGGTGGCGGTCGGACCAGGCGACAGGCCGTTGACCCGAATACGGTGGGGGGCCAGATCGTAGGCCAGATTCCTGATGATATTGTCCAGCGCCGCCTTGGTGATGCTCATCAGTTGATAGCCGGGGATGACCTTCTCGCCGGCATAATAGGTCATGGCCAGAATGCAGCCGCCACGCTCCTTCATCAACGGAAAAGCTCCGTGGGCCAGCCCGATCAGCGAGTAGGCACTCACGTCCATGGCCAGCTGAAAGTCGGCCCGCCCGATATCCAGGAAACGCTGCTGAAAAGACTGTGGCGGGGCGTAGGCGACGGAGTGGATGAGGAAATCGAGCCGACCGAACTCTCGACCCAACTCGTCAAACAGCCGCTCCAGCTGTTCATCTTTGCTCACGTCGCACTCCAGGATGAGCGGGTTGTTGAGTTGCTCGGGGATCGTCCCCAGCATACGGCGCACAGCTTTGCGCTGAATCGACAGGGCGACCCGTGCCCCGCCGTCGTTGAGCAGCTTGGCAATCGGCCAGCCGATCGAGTGTTCGTCCAGCACGCCGGCGACCAGAGCGGTTTTGCCGGAGAAGTCGAGCAGGCTGCCGAGCGGGTTGGGTGTCTGGCTCATCGGGACTCCTTAAAAGGGAATCGTGATAATCGAATCATGGAAAATAAGATCACGATTCCCTTTTACTTACCGGTGAATTTGGGCTCGCGCTTTTCCACAAAGGAACGGATGGCCTCTTGATGATCCTCGGTATGGAAGCAGTGCTTCTCCAAAGCCAGGGAGGTGTCCAGGACGAGGTTGGCCGTGTCGCGCAGAATCTTATTGACCGACACCTTGGTCCAGCGAATCGCCTTGCTGGGACCGTTGGCCAGGCGGGTGGCAAACGCGGTCGCCCGGTCCATCAGTTCCTCCTTGGGCACCACGTGGTTCACCAGCCCGATGCGTTCAGCCTCCTCGGCGCTCACCAGATCGCCGGTCATCAGAAACTCCTTGGCCCGGGCTGCGCCGACCAGCCACGGCCAGATGATCGCCCCACCATCACCGGCAACGACCCCGACCCGGACGTGTGGATCGCCGATCCGAGCGTTTTCGGCGGCATAAATCACGTCACAGAACAGGGCCAGGGTCGCACCCAGGCCGGTTGCCGGGCCGTTGATGGCGGCAATAATCGGCTGTTCGACCTCCAACATGTCGATGATGATCTTACGCGCCTCGGCGAACAGGGCGTCGAGCTGGGGGCCAGTCATGTCCTGAAACCACTTGATATCGCCGCCGGCGCAGAAAGCCCGGCCCTTACCGGTCAGGACCACCACCTCGGTCTCCTGGTCGTGGGCGATATCGGCAAAGATATGGGACAGCTCGGTATGCAGCTCGGCATTGATGGCGTTCAAGGAGTCCGGCCGGTTAAAGGCCAGGGTCAGAATCTTGTCCTTGCGTTCGGCGCTCAGGTGATGATAACGACTGTAATCCATAGTGATGCCTCCTCAAGAAAGTGGAGAGTGGTGAGTTGGACGTCCAACCCCCTGGCCCCCTTGTCAAGGGGGATGAGGGTTCATCTACTTCCCACTTTTCACTCTCCACTATCTGACCCACCCCCAACGATCAAGGGAAGAACGACCATGCGTATTTATTTCTGCCGTCAGGGACTGGCCTATATCAGGAACGTTCTGCAAAAGGAGCTGCCGGACGACGAAGTGCTGGACTGCGCGCCCGAACAGGTCGCCGAGGTAGCCCAGCAGGCCGATGTGCTGATTCCGACGGTGTCACCAATCGGTCCCTCAGCCTTTACCTCGCCGACGCTCAAGCTGGTCCAGCAGTACGGCGCCGGCCTGGATTCGGTCGATATTCCGGCCGCCACCCAGGCCGGGGTGTACGTCGCCAACGTGCCCAGCGCGGGCACCGGGAATGCCGAATCGGTGGCCGAACTGAGTCTGTTTTTCATGCTCGCCCTGGCCCGCCACTACCCCCGAGCCCAGGAGAGCATCGCCCAAAAAAAGCTCGGCACGCCCATGGGCAGCACCCTCAAGGGCCGCACCGCCGCGATCATCGGCTATGGCGGCATCGGCCGTGAGGTTGCCCGCCGTCTGGCCGGCTTTGAAATGGACAAAATCCTGGCCGTCTCCAAACGCGGCCCCAAAGGCACGCCCGAAGAGAACGCCATCCGGGTCGATTTTCACGGCCGGCTCGACGACCTGCACGAGGTGCTGGGCCAGGCTGATTTTGTCATTGTCGCGCCCCCCCTGAACGACGAAACGCGCGGCCTGATCGGCGCCGCCGAATTCGCCAGCATGAAGCCCGGCGCGTTCATCATCAACGTGGCGCGCGGCCCGGTGCTGGACTACGACGCCTTTTTGGCCGCGCTCAAAGACGGGCGGATCGCCGGCGCCGGCCTCGACGTGTTCTGGCAGGAGCCGTTCGATCCGACCGACCCGATCTTTTCGTATAACGTGATTGCCACCCCGCACTTCGGTGGGGCCACCGACCTGAGCCTAGGGGGTATCGGCAAAAGGGTGGCCGAGAATGTGAATCGGGTCAGGCACGGACAGGCACCCCTGAACTGTGTCAACAACAGGAAACGTGATCTCCTTTAGGTGCCATCTGTTATCACGTTTCCTGTTGCCATCAGTGGCTCGTTTTTCGTGGCGAGTGGTGAGTCTAGCCACTAGCCACTAGCGACTGTCGGTCTGCACATAGGGGGCGGCGTGGTCGCCGGTGTAGATCTGGGTGGGTCGGAAGATCCGGTTGTTGGGCAGTTGCTCGACCCAGTGGGCCAGCCAGCCGGCCACCCGCGCAATGGCAAAAATGGGGGTGAACTGGTCGATCGGGATGCCGAGCTTGTCGTATACCACCCCGGAGTAGAAATCGACGTTTGAGGCGATGCCTTTACGGCCGACGTGCTCGCCAATGACGGTTTCCACCTCTTGGGCAACCTTGTACAGCGGGTGCTCGCCCTTTTGCTCAAACAGGTTCTGGGCCAAGCCCTGCAGGGCATAGGCGCGCGGGTCTTTGACCTTGTACACGCGGTGCCCGACGCCCATGATCTTGGCCTTGGCCTTGAGCTTGGCCTCGATATACGGGCGAACCTGGTCGAGGGTGCCGATTTCACGGAACATGCGCAGCGCCTGCTCGTTCGCCCCGCCGTGCAGGGGACCGGTCAGGGCGCCGATGGCCGACGACACCATGGTATACGGATCGGCCAGGGTCGAGCCGACCACCAGGCCGCTGAAGGTCGAGGCGTTCATGGTGTGCTCGGCGTGCAGAATCAGACACACGTCCATGATGCGGGCTTCCAGCGGGTCGGGCTCTTTTTCGGTCAACATCCACATGAAGTTGGCCGCATGGGACAGGTCATCGCGTGGTTTGACCGGCTCGTCGCCGTGGCGCATGCGCTCAAAGGCGGCCACAATCGTCGGCATCTTGGCGATCAGACGCACAATCGACCAGTAGTTCTGCTCCTGGTTGGCCACGTCTTTTGCCGGGTAGAACATGCCCAGGGCCGCCACCACCGATTGCAGTGCGTCCATGGGATGACCGTTTTCCGGAAACGATTTAAGCAGATCGACGACCCGATATTTGATCCGCCGATGGGTGCGGAGGTCGTGATCGAATTTCTCCAACTCTTGGCGCGTGGGCAGCTTTCCCCACAACAACAAGTACGACACTTCCTCGTAGGAGCTTTTTTCCGCCAGTTCCTCAATCGGAATGCCGCGGTATTCGAGGACGCCTTGCTGTCCGTCGATAAAGCCAACCTGCGATTCCATAATGGGCACACCTTCGAGCCCGGGAACAAATTTATCCATATATCGGCCTTTCTTGCGCAGGAACGTTCGGGGGCGAGACCCCCACCTTATCCGTTCATCTGCTTGTTGAATGTGTCAAGGTCGAAGTAATCGCGCCACGACGCAATCTTGCCATTCTGGATTTCAAACACCCCGGCCACCGGCAGCGAGAGCTTCTTTTCGCCCATGACAAAATGGTCCACCCGTTCATTCATGACGACATTACCGGCCGAAGTGGTGTGCAAGATGTCGAACTGTACGCTGTCTGCGCCACGCAGAAAGGGTTCGAGAAATTGCCGAATCGCGCCGTGGCCGACCATCGGCTCCATCGGGATATTATGGTAGAAGCAGTCTTCCGCGAGGTAGCTCAGCACCTCGTCGGTATTCTTGCGTGACCACGCCTGACAAAAGTCAGTGACCAGTTTTTCGTTGTCTGCACTCATGTCAAATCCTCCTTTTTGGGAATGGGCATCATCCGTGTAACGTCTTGGCCTTCTATTACCTAGCGGAAATACCCCGGTCCTGGCAAGCCTCTCGACCGAGGCGCGATCCGGGCTCGTCTTGACCCGCCCGACATGCTCCTCTAGCCTGCCGCTATGGCTGATTTTTACGATCCTTTCTCGTCCGTTGCCGGTGTCTCTGTCCGTGACCGACGGCCCGAGGTGTGCGAGCTGCTTCCCGGCCTGTTTGTCGGCGAATACCCCCGGCTCGAAGACATTGCCTGGCTGTACGACGAGTTCGGGATTGGCGCCGTCTTAAGCCTGCAAGACGACGACGACCTGACGCTCCACCAGCTCAGTCTGCCCGTTCTGGACGCGGCCTACGCCCAGCACCAAATCGCCTTCTGTCGGGTGCCGGTCGCCGACTTCAACTGTCAGAGCCTGGCCGCCAGTCTGAGCCAGGCTCTGGACGCGCTGCACGGCTTTGTCCAAGCTGGCCAGTCGGTTTTTGTGCACTGCAACGCGGGCTGCAATCGGGCGCCGACTCTGGCCATTGCCTATTTGCACACCCATCGCGGCTTGGGGCTGGAAGAGGCGCGCGACTTCGTCAAAGCCCGGCGCGCGTGCGGACCGTATATGCAGGTGTTGTACGAATACTTCTCCCAGCCCTGAACCGGCCGGCCGCTTTTTCCTACACAAAGGCCGCAAAAACCGTATCGGCAATCAGCAGACCCCGCCGGGTGAGTTTCAGCCGCCCGGCTGCGTGGTCCAGCAGACCGGCATCGACCAGATCGCGCAGCTGGGGGAAGGCGGCCTCCAGGCTCAACCCGAACCGGGCGGCAAAGGTCTCGGGCGCAAAGCCGTCGAGCTGGCGCAGGCTGAGAAACATGAACTCGGTCCGGGCCTGGTCCTGACTCAGGTCCTCTGTAAAGCAGCGCGTCTCTCCGCCCGACAAGGCTTTGTCCATATAGGCGCGTGGACTGGCCTCATTACTCCAGCGTCTGCCCCAGCCCGGTTCGCGGCAAAACGAGTGCGCCCCGGCGCCCAGGCCGAGGTAATTGTGGCCGGTCCAGTAGCGCCGATTGTGTTGGGAGGCGAAACCCGGGCGGGCGAAGTTGGAGATTTCATACTGGTGATAGCCGTGGCTCAGGCAGCGGGCTTGAATCAGCTCCAGCATGGCCACTTCCAGCTCTTCGTCAAGCGGTCGCAGGCGGCCGGTCTGGCGCCATGCAAAAAACGGGGTGCCCTCTTCATAGCTCAGGTTGTATATCGAGATATGCTCGGGCTGGCAGGTAAAAACCTGTTCCAGATCGGCCTCCAGCCGGGCCAGGGTCTGGCCCGGCACGCCAAACATGAGATCGAGATTCAGGTTGGCAAAGCCGGCCTGGCGCGCCCAGCCTATGGCCCGCTGGGCGTCGGGGCCGCGGTGCAGGCGACCCAGGGTTTTCAGCAGCCCGGACTGGAAGGACTGGACGCCGAAGCTCAGCCGGTTGACCCGGCCAGCCCCAAAGCCTGTCAGGCTGTCCTGGCTGACCGAGGCCGGGTCGGCTTCGAGGCTGATTTCGGCTTGTGCGGCAAGCGGACACAGCTGGGCCACCAGGCGCAGAAAACGCTCGATTGAGGCCGGGGCAAACAGCGACGGCGTTCCGCCGCCAAAGTAGACCGTCTCTATCGGCTCGGCCCGCCAGGCCGGCTGCGCGACCGCGTGGCGGAGTTCGGCGCACAGGGCGTCAACATAGCGCTCCTCCGGCCAGCTGCGCCCGCCATAGGCATTAAAATCGCAGTAGGGACACTTGACCAGACAGTAGGGAATGTGGACGTACAGGGAGAAAGACATGGCGCTCAGCCGGGGCGGAGGCACGGCTGGTGCTCCTATCTGTACTTCCGCAACACCGCGCTGACCACACCCTGAATCTCGACCTCGGCCGCGTCAACCACAATCGGCTCCATCTCGGGATTGGCGGGCTGCAGGCGAATGCGGCCGCCCGGTTCGGGATAGAACTTTTTGACCGTGGCCTCGCCCTGAATCAGGGCCACAACGGTTTCTCCGCTCTCGGCGCTGGGGCGCTGCTCAACGACGATGAAATCCCCGTCCAGGATGCCCTCGTCAATCATCGAGCGGCCGGTGACCCGCAGGGCGAAGGCTTCGTGGGGCCGCCGGACCAGGTCGGCCGGAACGGCCAGGACGTCCCGGGTTTCCACCGCTTCAATCGGCACCCCGGCCGCGACCTGACCAAGGAGCGGCAGTTCCAGGGCCTGAGCCGTTTCCTGGGGCGGCGTCAGTTCGATCGCCCGACTCAGGTTCCACTTGCGGGCGATCACCCCTTTGCGCTCCAGGTTGCTCAGATGCTTATGGACGGTGGCCAGCGAAGACAGCCCGAAATGCGCCCCGATCTCTTCCAGGGTTGGCGCGTAGCCATGGCTGTCGGTATAGGCGTTCAGATACTCCCAAATCTCTCTCTGTCTACGGGTCAAAATCATGCCAGCCTCCTCACCCCTCCTTTATGCCAGCGAACAAAAGGCGAATCAACAGCCTGCCATCACTTGATAGACAGGGCCGGGCGTGCCACACTCGGCCCTGTTCTTCGAAAGATCGCTATGTCTCTTTCGTCACAATTGTCCGTATGGGTGGGTGTGGCCGCCCTTGTCGGGTTGGTTGCCTGCACCTCGAGCCGCGGCGAGTCGTCGGACAGTCTCAGCCTGATTCGGCTGCCGGACGGCTTTTCGATCAGCCTGTACGCCTCCCCCGTGCCCAACGCCCGCTCCCTGGCACTCGGTGAGGGGGGAACGGTTTTTGTCGGCACCCGCTCCGAGGGCAGCGTGTATGCGCTGGTCGATGGCGACGCCGACCAACGGGCCGAGAAAGTCGTGCGTCTGGCCGACGGCCTGTTTGCGCCAAACGGCGTGGCCTTTCGTGACGGAGCCCTGTATGTGGCGGAAATCCACCGTATCCTGCGCTTTGACGATATTGAGGCACGGCTCGACAACCCACCCCAGCCGGTGGTGGTCAACGGCGGGCTGCCGACCGACCGCTGGCACGGCTGGAAATTCATCGGCTTTGGACCGGACGGCAAGCTCTATGTGCCGGTCGGCGCGCCGTGTAATGTGTGCACCCGGGCGGACGAACGCTACGCCTCGCTGCTGCGCATGAACGCCGATGGCAGCGCTGTCGAGGTCTTTGCCCGGGGGATCAGAAATACGGTCGGATTTGATTGGCACCCGCACACCGGGGAGCTGTGGTTTACCGATAACGGACGCGACAACCTGGGCGATGACGTGCCCCCGGACGAGCTGAACCGCGCCCCCGAAGCGGGCCTGCATTTTGGTTTTCCGTACTGTCACGCCGGCCGCATTCCCGACCCGGAGTTTGGCCAAAGCCGGCCGTGCGGCGATTTTACCGGCACGGCCCAGGAACTTGGCCCGCATGTCGCGGCAGTCGGCATGCGTTTTTATACCGGCACGATGTTCCCGGCCGCCTACCGCAACCAGATCTTCATTGCCGAGCACGGCTCCTGGAACCGCAGCGACCCGATCGGCTACCGGATCAGCCTGGTCCGGCTGAAGGACAACGCCCCAATCTCATACGAGGTGTTTGCCCAGGGCTGGTTGCAGGGTCGCTCGGCTTGGGGCCGTCCGGCCGATGTGCTGGTCATGCCCGACGGCGCATTGTTGGTCTCGGACGACCGGGCGAATGTGGTGTATCGGATCAGCTATGAGGGCGAGAACCGTTCAGCCCGTGCTCAGTAGAAGGCCAGACTGGCAAAGCTGACCGACGACTGGGTCTGGCGGTCAATCGAGCGGTCATATTTGAGCAGCGTGCCGCGTTCGGCATCGAGCAGATGCAGCATGGTGTACATGGGCGCAAAACCGCACACCCGGCGCTTATCGGCGTCTTTGGCGATCTGGTTAAAGAAATCGCCCGGATCGACGTTTTCCAGGGCCTGGATCAGCCGTCGGTCTTCGGCCTCCACCCAGTCCAGAAAGTCCTGAGTCAGCTCGCCCGGATCGCCGAACTTGTGTCCCACATGGGCAAAGTCCACCCCGGCCACCACGCACACCGAGCGCCGGCTGTCGGCAATCGTCTTGTGCAGGGCGGTCAGGAAATCCGCCACCCGGGCGGTCTCGGTCGGCGGCGTCCTGGTCAGGGTCATATGGTGAAAAGACGACACCAGGATCGGCACGACCGTAAAGTCCCGCCGGTCGGCCAGCACGTATTGCAGGAACAGCATCTGGAATTCGAGCGAGTGCTCGGTGCGGTGCAACAGCTCATCGGCAAACAGGTCGTGGTCGTAATTGGCCTGGAGGGCGTGCAGAAAGTCCTGGTCGGTTTTGACCGGGCCGAGCGGCGTGTCGTAGTCTTTGCGCGTCGAGACAAACAGGGAGTCGGAGCCGTGGTGGGAGGTGCCCAGGACGACAAAGAGGTCGGCCTCACACCGCTCGGCCAGCTCCTTGTAGGCCCAGGCGTAGGTCGGGCCGCCGACCCGCAGGTCAATATGGGGGGCAATCAGGCCGCGCAACGGAGGCTGGGACTGAGCCGTAGCGTTGGGCAGTCCCGGTCCCTCGTCCCCGGAGAAAAAGCCGCTGAGCTGCCGGCTGAATTCGTCGGCCTGGGAAGAGTAACACGTATCGGCGTGGGCCATGTCGCGCACCGGGGCCTGACGAAAGGCCCTCAGGGTATCCTGTTGGAGCCGGGCAAAGCGCTCGTTGTCCAGGTAATAGCAGGCGTCGAGCTGTTCGATCAGTTGCCGCAGCTGCTCGCCGGGCAGCACCTGGCTGAATTTGCGGGCGAACGCCTCTTGGATATCCGCCAGCGAGTGCTGGCCGTCGAAATGGCTGAGGACGAAGGAGGTGATCTGGGGGAACACCAGCGGCTGGGTCGCGTACTGCAACGGGTCACGCATATACAGGCGGGTGTCGTTTTCGACCCCAACCGGAAAGACTTCGACGGGGCGGAGTTTGGGATAGTCCATGCGACTCCTCGTTTTGGCCCAGAGTCTGGCCCAGGGTTCAGATACGCCCGCACACATAGAAGGTTTCCAGCCCTGGGGCAAGCGAGCGCCGGACCGGAGGGTCTCAGTTTGCATTTCTCCCCTGGAGGAGAAGCATCCTTCCCTGGAGAGGGTCGCTGTCGAATGAGGAGGCAGAGCGGAGGGTTGCATGCCACCGTGTATCTCATCCCTTTACGAGTAACGTAACACCGGCTATGGTCGTGGCCATGATCCGCAGCTTCGGGGACCGCAGGACACGGCGCTTCTTCGAAGGTCAGCGGGTCGCGGCATTTCAAGGCTTCACTGCCCAAGCGACGCGCCGGCTGACGCTGTTGGACAGCGCAGCATCGCTTCAGGACTTGGCGGGACTGCCGAGCAACCGGCTTGAAGCCCTGCATGGGGACCGCACCGGGTACTACAGCATTCGGATCAACGCGCAGTGGCGGCTGTGTTTTCGATGGGAAGCCGACGGGGCGCACGACGTGCAGATCGTGGACTATCACTGAGGAAAGACAACCATGGACGCGAAGAACGGAATGAGGCCGGTGCATCCGGGAGAGATCCTGCGCGAAGAACTTGACACGCTCGGGCTGTCGGCCAACGCCCTAGCGCGGGCGCTGGGCGTGCCGGTCAATCGAGTTACGCTGATCCTGAACGGTCGGCGAGGAATAACGGCCGACACAGCGTTACGGCTGGCGCGGTATTTCGGAACGACGCCGCAGCTGTGGCTGAACCTGCAACAGACCTGGGAGTTGCGCCGGGCGGAGATTGAGACGGGCGACCAGATCGTTGCGCAGGTGCAGCCCCGGCGACCGGCAGCCTAGCAGCGTGACGGCTCCTCTCTCTATCCCCGATTACCTCTCGCTCCTGCTCCCAGCTCGCCATCCGACTGCACGGTCACGGTCCAGTCCAGCAAGACATCCAAGTCTACCGGCCGGCCGATTCCTGAGAATGTTTCTAAGGTGCAGTTGAGAACAGCGTACCCACACATCGTCTCTGGACCCGTCGGGTGGGAAGATTGGATTCCAGGCCGAAACCTGCCATAGTGGCTGAAACAGCGTTCGTCCTAATGCCTATGAACACAGACCACCCACGCCGTGCCGGATACAATCCATGACTGCTCGCGCTGCCCCCCTGCGGGTCGGTGTTGTCGGCGTCGGCCATCTGGGGCGTTTCCATGTCCAGAAATACACCGCCCAGCCCGATGTCAGCCTGGTCGGAGTGGTTGATGTCGATCAGCCCAGAGCGGTCGAGTTGGCCGGCCAATACCAGACCCAAGCATTTGTCGATTATCGAGACCTGTTCGGTCGGGTTGAGTGTGTCAGCATTGCCGTTCCCACCCAGCTCCACCATGCGATTGCGCGGGATTTTCTGGCCCAAGGCGTTGATGTGCTGGTAGAAAAACCGCTGACTGCAACCGGCGCCGAAGGCCGCGAGCTGGTTGAGCTGGCCGCCCGAGCCGAGCGGATTCTTCAGGTCGGTCATCTGGAGCGCTTTAATCCGGCCCTGCGCTCGCTGAGCGGCATCCTGACCACGCCCCGCTTTATCGAATGTCAGCGGGTGGCGCCCTTTGTCGAGCGCGGTACCGATGTGGACGTGGTGCGCGATCTGATGATCCACGACCTGGACGTGATTCTGAGCGTCGTCCGCTCAGAGCCCAGCTCCATTGAGGCATTTGGCGTCCCGGTTCTGACCTCGGAGCCGGATATCGCCCATGTCCGCCTGCGCTTTGCCTCGGGTTGCATTGCCAATATCACGGCCAGCCGGGTCGCCCTCAAACGTGAGCGGAAAATGCGCATTTTTCAGCCCGACACCTATCTGGTGGTCGATTATGGCGAACACCGCATCCGTATTTGCCGGCGCGAGCCCGGGCAGGCGTCCGGCAGCCTGCCGAACCTGAGCTTTGAGGAGCGCGAGGTCGGCGGGGAGGACGCGCTTGAGGAAGAAATCCGTGACTTTCTGCGCGCCGTGCGCACCCGGACCGCGCCTGTCGTCAGCGGCCGCGAGGGTCTCCAGGCTCTGGAACTGGCCGAACAGATCATTGCCAGCCTCGAGATCCCCTAGATGCCCGCCCTGTCCCCCAGTCAGCCCCCAGCCCTCAGCCCCCAGCCCGCCACACGGCGTATTTTGCTCGTCGCCGGCGAGGCCTCGGGCGATGCGCATGGCGCGGACGTGGTCAGCGCGCTGAGAAACCGGGTGCCGCAGCTCGAAGTCTTTGGCGTTGGTGGGCAGGCGCTGCGGGCGGCCGGGATGCGGACCCTGGTCGATAGCGCCGCGATTGCCGGCATGGGCCTGTTCGAGGCCCGCGATAAAGTCGGCAACCTCATTCGCGCCTATCGTCAGCTCAGCGCCCTGCTCCGTTCCCAGCCGCCCGACCTGCTGGTCTTGATTGATTTTCCGGAGTTCAATCTGCGCGTTGCCAAAATTGCCAAACAGGCCGGCGTGCCGGTGTTCTACTACATCAGCCCCCAGGTGTGGGCGTGGCGCAGACGGCGGGTCTACACCATTGCCAAACGGGTCGATCAGCTGGCCGTGGTGTTCCCCTTTGAGCCGGACTTTTACGCCGCCCACGGCTGTAGCGTGGAGTTTGTTGGCCATCCGCTGGTTGACCGGGTGCGGGCAACCCGCTCGCGACAGGACACCCTGCGGCGCTATCAGCTCGACCCGGACCGACCGACCATCGCCCTGCTGCCGGGCAGCCGCGCCCAGGAACTGCGCTATCTGCTGCCCCCTCTGCTCGGAGCGGCGACACAGCTCGGGTCGGCCTGCCAGGCTGTCCTGGCCCTGGCGCCGAGCCTGGACCGGGCTGCGGTCGAGGCGCAACTCACCCGGGGCAGTGTTGGACCGAGCCGTGTTCGGGTTGTGCAGGGCGACACCTATAACCTCGTTCATGCGGCAGATCTGGCGGTCGTCGCCTCGGGAACCGCCACCCTTGAGACTGCGCTGCTCGAACGACCGATGGTCATTGTGTACCGGATGGCGCCGCTGACCTATGCGCTGGCCCGCCTGTTTGTCGACGTGCCGTTTATCGGCATGCCGAATCTGATTGCCGAGCGGCGGGTCGTGCCCGAGCTGATCCAGGGCGCGGTGACCCCGGACCGGATTGTCCACGAGGTCCGGCGCTTGCTCGACAGCCGCCAAGCGTATAGCGTGGCGCAGCACGGCTTACGGGAGGTTCGCCGGCGCTTGGGCGGCGGCGGCGCAGCCGAACGCACGGCCGGCCTGATTCTGGACATGCTGGAGAAAAGCTCACGACTCGGAGCCGCGTGCTCGCCATGAAAATCTACCGTCGTCTGCTGCCGTTTTTGCGTCCCTATCTGCCCCAGTTTTTTCTGGCCTTGGGTTGCATGGTGGTCTTCAGTGTGACCAGCGGAGCGCTCCCGTTTGTGGTCGAGCACGTCTTTGACGACATCTTTGCCGCCAGGAATCTGGACGCGCTACAGAGTCTGCCGCTCATCATTATCGGCGTGTTTATGGTCCGCGGGCTGGTCAATTTCGGTCACAGCTATCTGATGGAATATGTCGGCCAGCGCATCGTCGAAGACCTGCGCAACCGCCTCAACCGCCATCTCCAGTATCTGTCGGTGGCCTACTTTCACAACAACCCGACCGGGACCATTCTGTCCCGGGTGACCAACGATACGAGCCTGGTCCGGGAGGCCCTGACCCAGACCTCGGCCTCGATGATGAAGGACAGCACGACGCTGATCGCCCTGATCATTGTGGCGTTTGTCAAAGACTGGTTTCTGGCCATTCTGGCGTTCATCGTCTTTCCGCTCACCATCCTGCCCCTGATGGAGGTATATAAAAAAGTCCGCCGCTTCAGCCGCCAGGGACAGGGGGCGCTCGGCTATCTGTCGGCCCTGCTCCAGGAGGCCATTCAGGGCAACCGGGTGGTCAAGGCGTTTGGCATGGAAGCCTACGAGCAACACCGCTTTGCGGCAGAGAACCGGCGGATCTTTCGCCACTCCATGCGAGCCGGCCGGCTGCGGGCGTTTGTCCCGTCCATGGTCGAGCTGGTTGCCGCCTGCGGGATTGCCGCAGTGGTGTGGTATGGCGGGGCGAGCGTGATTGAGGGCGAGCGGACCCAGGGGGCGTTTGTGGCCTTTCTGACCGCCATGCTGCTCTTGTACGAACCGTTTAAGCATCTGACCCGGACGAATGCCACAATCCAAACCGGCCTGGCTGCGGCAGAACGCCTGTTTGAGGTGCTGGACGAGCCGCCCGAGGTGAGCGACCGGCCGGGAGCGCAGCGCCTGCCGGGGGTTGCCCAGGGGCTGCGCTTCGAGCACGTCTCTTTCCGCTACGGCCAGGAGTGGGTGCTTAAGGATATCTGCCTCGATATCCGCGCCGGTGAAGCCGTCGCCCTGGTCGGTCCGAGTGGGGGCGGCAAAAGCACCCTGGCCGATCTGATCCCCCGGTTTTACGATGTCGAGCAGGGCCGCATCTGCGTTGACGGCGCCGATATCCGCGATATTACGCTGCAATCCCTGCGAGCCCAGATCGCCGTCGTGACCCAGTTCACCTTTCTGTTCAACGATACCGTGCGCAATAATATTGCCTATGGCGGACCGCAGCGCCCGCTCGAAGAAGTCGTTGCCGCAGCCGAGGCGGCCTATGCCCACGATTTTATTACAGCCCTGCCCCAGGGCTATGACACCGTGATCGGCGAGCTTGGCGTACGCCTGTCCGGCGGCCAGCGCCAGCGGCTGGCGATTGCCCGCGCCCTGCTCAAAAACGCGCCGATTCTCATTCTCGACGAGGCCACCTCTTCCCTCGACAACGAATCGGAGCGGCTGGTTCAGGCGGCCATTGAGCGGCTGATGACGGGTCGCACGGTCCTCGTCATTGCCCACCGCCTGTCGACGATTCATCGCGCCGACCGGATTGTAGTGATCCACGAGGGGCGGATTGTTGAAGAGGGCGGTCACGAAGAGCTGTTGGCCCACAACGCCCAGTACCGCAAGCTGTATGACCTCCAGTTCCAGTCTCCCACCCTTCATTAAGCAGCCCCGTTTTTCCGGGGCTGAAGAAGTCAAAATCCGGGCCTGGACCGGTCTCGCCCTGGGCGCCCTGTGGAGCCTGAGCAAGACCATGCGCATCGAGTATGTGGGCACGCAGGAGTTGTTTGGCCGCTGGGCACGGGGCGGACAGGTCATTCTGGCTTTCTGGCATAACCGCATGGTCCTGATGCCCTTCCCCTACCGGGGCCGGAAGGCCTGCATTATGAACAGCGTTCACCGGGATGGGGAAATCATCTCGCGGGTCATCCGGCGCTTCAGGATCATATCCGTGCGGGGCTCTTCGACCCGGGGCTGGGTCACCGGGCTCAAAGGCATGGTCGAGGCCCACCAGGCCGGCTATGACCTGATTATCGTCCCTGACGGACCGCGGGGACCGCGCTATCAGGCCAAGCCCGGGGTCTTGCAGCTGGCCCGCGCCACCGGCGCTCCGGTCTATCCGGTCACCTACGGCGCAGCCTGGAAAACGACGGTCGGCAGTTGGGACCGGCTGCTCATCCCCTTTCCGTTCAGCAGAATTGTGTATATCGCCGGACAGCCGATACATGTCCCGGCCGATGCTTCGGCCGAGTTGATGGAAACAAAGCGCCGGGAGTTGGAAGGCCGACTGCGGCAGATTACCACCCAGGCTGATACCTATTTCGGCCCGGACCGCAGCGGATAAAGCCTCGCCATGGGCCGGCTGGTGTACAACTGTGTGCTGAGCCTGGGCGGCCTGCTGGCCCTGCCGTTCATCGGCCTGGCCCTGCTCATTCGGCCCCGCTACCGTTTGGGTCTGAGCCAACGGCTGAGCCGCCTGCCGCCCGCTGTCGCCCAGCGCCTGGGGAGCCGGTCGGTTCTCTGGCTGCACGCCCCGTCGGTCGGTGAGAGTCTGGCCACCCGGCCTTTTCTGCGTGGCCTGAAAGCGCAGTTTCCCGACGTGGCCGTGGTGCTGTCGGTCTTAACCCCGACAGCCTATCGCGCGGCGACCAGCCGGCTGCCGGAGGCCGATGCGGTCATCTATTTTCCGCTCGACCATCCGCTGTGTGTCAGGCGTGTGCTGCGGCAGATACGACCCAGCGTCTTTTTTTTCACAGAAACCGAGCTGTGGCCCAACTGTCTGTCGATCTTACACCGATACGGCGTCCCGACCGTCCTGGTCAGCGGCCGGTTTTCTGCTCGGGCGGCGCACCGCTACGGACTGTTACGGCCGGTGTTCGGGCCGGTGCTACGCAGCCTCAGCCTGTGCTGTATGCAAACCCAGGCCGATGCGGAGCGCGTGATCGCGGCCGGTGTGCCCCGCGAACGGGTTGTGGTGACCGGCAATTTCAAGGTGGACGGGAGTGTCGAGTCCGATGAACAGGGGAAAGCCATCCTACAGGAACTCGGCCTGACCGGCCGACCGGTTCTGGTAGCGGCCAGCACCCACCGGGGGGAGGAAGAAATCCTGCTCGACGGCTACCGCCGGCTGCGGACACAGATTCCAGCCCTGCTGTTGCTGCTCGCCCCGCGCCATCCGCAGCGTTTTGGCGAGGTCGAAGACCTGCTGAAAAAAGCCGGCTTGGGCTATGCCAAGCGGAGCCAGCCGGAGCCGCCTGGCGATCTCGCCATCGAAGTCTTCCTGCTCGATAGCCTGGGCGAACTGGCCTCTTTTTACTCGGCGGCGGCAGTCGTTTTTGTCGGCGGCAGCCTGGTCAAAGGCCCGGGCGGACACAGCGTCATTGAGCCGGCCCTGGCCCGAGTGCCGGTGTTGTTTGGGCCCCATACCCGCAATTTTGCCTCGGTCGTGGAAGCCCTCAAACAGACCGGCGGGGGGAGAGAGGTAACGGATGCCGGCAGTCTGACCCATCACGCGCTCCCTCTCCTCAGCGACCTCAGCCTGAGCCGGCAGGTCGGCCGGCGGGCGTATGCGGCCATCCGCCAAGAGCACGGCGCGGTCGAGCGGACCCTGAGTGTTCTACGCGAGCGGCGCCTCGGGCCCCGAGCAGGATGAGCAGATATGATGGCTGTGGCACGCCTGATCCAAACCCTGTGGCAAGGCCAGCAGCGCTGGAGCCGACTCGCGTGGCTGCTTCTGGTTCCTTTTGCGCTCGGCTTTTCGGCTCTCGTCCGGACTCGCAACGTCTTGTACGACTGGCGGCTGCTGCCGATAAGACGGGCTACGCCAAAGGTGATCAGCGTTGGCAACCTGACGGTTGGCGGCAGCGGGAAAACCCCGTTTGTGCTGTGGTTGGCCCAGACCCTCCAGCATCGTACAAACTATCGCATTGCTATTCTGACTCGCGGCTATAAGGGCAGCCGGTCAGTCCCAACGGCGGTTGGCGTCGAAGGAGAGATCCGGGCGACTCCGGCCGAGGTTGGCGATGAGGCGGTGATGCTGGCCCGCAGCTTTTCGGGCGTCGTCATTGCCGGCAAGAACCGACTGAAAGCCGCCCAACTGGCCAGTCAGGATTTTGCCAGCGCGCTGGTCATCCTTGACGATGGTTTCCAGCACCGCCGGCTCACACGCGACCTTGACCTGCTGCTTATCGCCGGTCGCCAGGATCGCCCTGGGCTCGACAGGCAGTGGCTGTTGCCGGCGGGCCCTTTGCGCGAGCCGCTGTCGGCCGGCCGACGGGCCGACGCCGTCATTTTGACCAAGGGGGGGCAGCCTATCGGGCTGGAGCCCGGCGGGGTCGATCCGCCGCTGTTCTCCGCCGACCTCGTTCCCACCAGTCTGGTCGAGTCGGTCCAGGGCAGTTGGCACGAGCGGCCGCTCGGCCTGCTCCACCATCGGCGCGTGCTGGCCGTGGCCGGCATTGCCGATCCCACACCGTTTTACGCCCTCCTGCAGGAACACGACGCCGAGCTGGCCGAGGTGGTGTCCTTTGCCGACCACCACACCTATACACAGGCGGATTGGCAGACTATTGTAACGGCAGGTCGGCGGTGTGACCTGATTGTCACCACCGAAAAGGATCTGGTCAAACTGGAGCGGTTTCCTTTTCCGACCGGCAAGCTGGTGGCGCTGCGGGTCCGTATGCAGGTCAGTAACGCAGAGTGTCTGCTCAGCAGGATCGAACGTCAACTGGCACACCAGACCGACTAGATGGACGATGACAACCGTCCAGGACGAAAGACAGCAGCATCCATCTTTAATGGGTTGATATGGCCGCGCCGTTCCTCATCAAAGCCGTGACCGAACTGCTGGCCGATGTGCCGGCGTCGGGGCAGCAGCTCTTGGACGTGAGCTGTAAAGAGGGCGAAATCTTGCAGATCCTGCGCTCGCGCGGTTTTGTCTTGCGCGGGACAAATTTCGAGACCAGCGGTCCGAGCCTGGACGGCATTCCGATTGACTATGGGGTGGACCTCCGCCAGCCCCTGCCGTATGACGACGCCAGCTTCGACGTGCTGCTGCTGGTCGAGGTGATCGAGCATCTGGAAAATCATCGCCTGGCCCTGACCGAACTGGCGCGCATTCTCAAGCCGGGCGGTCTCCTGATCATGACCACACCGAATATCATGCGCTTGAACTCACGGCTCCATTTTTTTCTGAGCGGCTATCATAAAACCAAGCGTCGCTTCATCCCGTTTGATACGCCGCTCCAGGACGCCCATCGCTTTCACAACTACCCGATCGATCTGCCTATTCTGTACTATCTGGGCAAACAAAACGGTCTGGAAATCGAACGCCTGGGGCACAGCAAAGTCAAGGGCTATTCGCGCTTGCTGTGGGTCGTGTTTGGCCTGCCAATTGCGGCCTATACCTGGTATACCCTCCAGCTGCGGGAAAAGAATCCGCGCCAGCAGCGAGAAAACCTGCGTTTGCAGTCCTGGCTCGTCCACCCGCGGGTGATGATGGAGGATAATCTGGTCGTGCGCTTTCGCAAGCGGACCGGCTAAGCCCATGCAGCTGCCCGCTCACCCCCGTCTGCTTGTCGCTCAAACCGGATTTCTGGGCGACACGATTCTGACCACGCCGCTGCTCAGCGCGCTGCGTCAGGCTCTTGCGCCGGCTTCCCTGAGCGTCCTGACCACCCCCCAGGCCGCTCCGCTACTCGCCCAGCATCCGGATGTGGACGCGGTCGTCGTCGATGCCAAGCGGACCCACGGACGGGGGCTCGGCGGGCTGCTGCGGACCGCCCGCCAGCTCGGCCGCCAGGGCTTCAGCCTGGCCGTTGCGCCCCATAAATCGCTGCGCACCGCGCTGCTGCTGGCCCTGGCGGGAATCCCGTATCGGGTGGGCTTTCGACAAAGTCCGGGCTGGTTTTTGTACCACCGGACAACGGTTCGGGATTCCCAGGCGCATGAGGTCGAACGGATCCTGAGTCTGCTGCGGGTCTTTGGCCTGGATCCCCGGCCGTATGCGGTCCGGCCACGGGTGGCGTATGGCGAGGCCGCCCGGCGAAAGGCCCAGACGCTGCTCAAGCACTATAAACTCGACACTCCACAGCCGCTCTTTATTGTCTGCCCCGGATCGGTCTGGTTCACCAAACGGTGGACGGTTGAGGGCTATGCCGGCCTCGTCCAAGCCCTGGAGCGGAGCTATGGCAGGGTACTTATTTGCGGCGGTCCCGACGATCTTCCTGTGACCCGAGCCGTTCACAGCCAGGCAGCCGGACGGGGGGTGAACCTGGCCGGCCAAGCCGACCTGCAAACCTTTATGGCGCTCATCGATCAGGCCCGCCTTGTCGTCAGCAACGATAGTGCGCCCATGCATCTCGCGGTCGCCCGGGGCGTGCCGGTCGTCGCAATTTTTTGCGCGACCACACCAAGCCTGGGATACGGCCCGTACAGCCCACAGTCGGTCATCGTCGAGCGCAAAGAGCTGTCCTGTCGGCCGTGCGGTCGGCATGGCGGGCCGCACTGCCCCCGCCGTACGGAAGCCTGTATGCGCCTGATCGGCGTCCGCGATGTGCTGGCCGGTGTCGATCAACTCCTGTGCTCTCCCACATCCCATGCCGAGTCATGACCAATCCCTGCGCGAGCGCTTTCAGACCCTGAACGAGGCGGCCTCGCGCCGGGCGACCCGGCTTGCCGCTGAGGGCAAAAAGGCGCGTCTGTGGTCCATCGTATGCACGCCTGGGCTGGTCTTTCTGCGCGCCTATGTGTGGCGGGGCGGGTGGCGGCGCGGCATGGTCGGATTTGGCGAGGCGATTTTTGCCGCCTATGAAGTGTTTGTGAGCAGGCTGAAACTGTGGGAGTTCGACCAGGACCGCAAACCCTCCTAGGCTGATCGCCAGCGCGCCTTTTTCCCATGCTGTTGTGCAAACCACGACTCCGCCCTCCGCACGAATTTGTGGAGGAGGTCTCTTCTCGGCAGCTCTGTTGGTTGAAGGTCGGCTGGGAAGAAACGATTCGGGCGGCGCTTGCCCGCTCGGCCGAGGCCGACACCCTTGCCGTTCAGGGCGGGCGGGGGCCGCTGGTCCGGGTCGGGCTGGGCGAGCGGGGCAGCCTGCTGATCCGCCGCTACCGGCGTGGCGGTTTTGTCCGCCACCTCGTACGGGACACGTATTGGGACCGGCCGCTGCGGCCGCTGGCCGAGTTGTACGCCACCCAGCTCGCTCGGCGGCGCGGAGTGCCGACCGGCGAGGTTCTCGGCGCGTGTGTCGAATGGCGGTCTTTCGGCCTGTACCGCGGCGTGCTGGTTTCCCGGGCTGCCGACGGATACACGAACTGGTGGGCTTGGCTGACGACACGGCCGAGCCCGCAGCAGCGCCGGCAGCTTGTCCGGGCCGTTGGTCGCGTCATCGCCCGCCTGCACACGGCGGGCATACAGCACGCAGACCTCAATCTGACCAACGTCCTGGTCCGTTTTGAGGCCGAGACTCCGCGGGTCTTATTGATTGACTTTGATCGCGCGTGCGTCTTCCCAGCCCCGCTCCAAGCTCCCCGTCGCCGGCGCAGCCTGCGACGCTTGCAGCGGTCGATCACAAAGCTCGACCCCCACGGGCAGTATTTTTCGGCCCAGGATCTCGACGCCTTGCTGAACGCCTACCGGCAGTGCCGGGCGGACGAGGCGGACTCGGTTCGTTCCGTTCACTGAACGCGTTTGCCAGGGCGGCGAATTCTTCCAGGCCCAAGGTTTCTCCGCGCCATTGCGGATCAAGACCGACCTGCGTTGCAATGTCCTCAGGCGCTGCAAACCCGGCGGCACGGAGTGTATTCCGCAGCGTCTTGCGCCGCTGGGCGAACGCGGCTTTCACCACTCGGGTGAACATGGACGGGTCGTGGACCGCCACCCGAGGCTGGGTGTGGAAGACCAGTTTGATCACCTGGGAGTGCACCTTTGGCGCGGGGAAAAAACTCCGGGGTCCGACGGTACAGATTGGTGCGACCTCAGCGTACAGCTGCATCAGCACGGACAGCACACCATAGGCCTTTGTTCCCGGCCCGGCAGCGACGCGTTCGGCAACCTCTTTTTGGAGCATGACTGTTGCCTGGGAGAAGCGATCCCGATGTTCGAGCAGGCGGAAAAGAATGGGGGTCGCCACCCGGTACGGCAGGCTGGCAACAACCCGGACAGGGCTATGAGCAAAGGTGCGCGCGACATCAAGCTTCAAAAAATCGTCCGTCAGCACCCGAACCGTCTCGAAACGCTCAAAACGGCGGGTCAGACGCTGGGCCAAGAGCCGGTCAAGCTCAACCAGATAGAGCCGGACACCGATATCCATCAGCGCCTCGGACACAACGCCTAATCCCGGCCCGATCTCCAAGACGGCCATGTCCGGAGTCAGTTCAGCCGCCTGGACCATACGCCGAACCACCTCGGCATCAATGAGAAAATGCTGGCCGAGCTGCGTCCGGGGACGAATTCCCAGCTCATTCAGGGCGAAACGGGTTTGCTGGAGCAGGCTCGGCATGGGGGAAGAGCGGCGGCCTACAGACGCAGGCTGGCAGCGGCGTTCAAATCGAGGTCGGCGCGTTGCCCCTCGGCCAACCGCCGCGCTCCGGCAAAGGCAATCATCGCGGCATTATCCGTACACAGCGGCAGCGACGGAACCACCACCTGGACGCCATGCCGCCGGCCTTCTTCTCCCATCCGTGCCCGCAGGCGAGAGTTGGCCGCCACCCCGCCCGAGACGACGACCCGCTTGAGACCCAGGTCTCGGCTGGCGCGCAGGGTCGGTTCCAGCAGCATATCGACCACGGCTTCCTGGTAGCTGGCCGCAATATCGGCAGCGGCGAACGCCTGTCCCTGGGGAGTCTGGAGAAACTGGCGCAGGGCCGTCTTCAGGCCGCTGAAACTCAAATCGTACCTGCCCGTTTTTAAGCGGGCGCGCGGAAAGGCAAAAGCCGCAGGATCGCCCTGCCGGGCCAGCCGGTCAATAATGCGTCCTCCGGGATAACCGAAGCCCATCATCTTGGCGGCTTTATCGAACGCCTCGCCCGCGGCGTCATCGCGGGTCGCACCGAGCCGTTCGTAGGCCCCGGGGGCACGCGCATGATAGAGACAGGTATGACCGCCGGAGACCAGCAGACAGACAAAGGGGAAAGCCATGTCCTGCTCAAGCAGGACGGCAAGGAGATGTCCCTCCAGGTGGTTGATCCCCACAAGCGGGATGGCGTGGGCGAAGGCTACGGCTTTGGCAAACGACAGCCCGACCAGGAGAGAGCCGATCAGGCCCGGCCCACAGGTGACGGCAATACCGTCGAGGGCCTCCACACCGACATCGGCCTGTCGCAGGGCGGAGTCTACAATCGGGACAATATTCCCCGCATGGTGACGCGAGGCGAGTTCCGGCACGATGCCCCCATACGGGCTGTGAACGGCGTCCTGGGAGGACACCAGGCTGGCCAGGATCTGTCGGTCCCGGACGACGGCGGCGGCCGTGTCATCGCAGGACGTCTCTATTCCCAGCACCGTCAGCTTGTGTTTGGAAAACATCCGTTTGAGAGCGGTTGGGGGGTGACACGGGCGCAGTGTGCTGAGGCAGACGGGCCAAGGCCGTCAGTGCCTGGAGACTGTCCGGAGCGAAGTGGAGGCAGCGTTGATAGGCGGAGCGGGCTTCCCTGATATCTCCGAGATCTTCAGCCACTTGGCCCCGTAAACAGATGCTTTCTCCCAGCCATTCGGTCTGTGTTCGAGGCAGCAGCAACTCGGCTTTTTGCAGAAACGCCAGGGCTTGGTGGAGCTTCCGCTGGGCGAAGGAGATCCGACCGAGGAAATAGTAGCTATATGGCTGAAACGGGGCAAGTTCGACCGCCCGCTCGAATAAGATCTGCGCCCGCTCAAACTCTCCCGTGGCTAAGATATCCCGCCCTTCCTTCACAAAACGGAGGGCGACACGGTCGCTCGGTAACAGCTCTGTGGGCTCGCCGTTCCCTTCTGGAGTGCGCCATGTCTCGGCCAAGTCGGGTCCGTTCTCAGCCGGCAGGGGCAGCTGAGGGAGCGTGGGCTCAGGCAAGGAGGGAGCGCCCAAACCACGCCTCGGCAGAGGATCGGCGGGCAGATCGGTCGGCTCCGCCAGAGGATGCTGGAGAGGCAGGTCGGCCGGAAGATCTTCCTCGCGGAGCGCTCCACGAATCGTGCTGTCCGCAAAGCCGTCGCGCTCTGCCTGAGCGTGACACTCGACGCCATAGCACCACACCAGGGACAGCAGCGCCCACACCATCGGTCGGTGACGATGGGAACGCCGCAGGGAGAGCTGTCTGGTCCACGCTTTCACAACACCCACGAGACAGACTAGGGGTCATTGACCCGGTTCGACGCAGACAGTCCAGCCGGGGTCGGTATGGGAGCCTGAACGTCACGCTCCTGCGACTGGACAGAAAAATTCAGACCTGGCTGGGGCGGTGGGGCGGCGGAAGCTGGGACAAAACGACCGACGGATTCAAGCGGCTCTTGGGCCGGCCGGACAAAGGGGAGGTCCGGCTGGCCTTCAAGGGCCCGCTTCATAAACTCTGTCCAGATCGGAAGCGCCGCCTGTCCACCGGCCAGCCCCAGCGCCTGGCGGCGGTCGAAGCCCACCCAGACAACGGCCAACAGATCAGGCGTGTAGCCCATAAACCACGCATCGCCAAAGTCGTTTGTCGTGCCCGTTTTTCCCGCTGCGGGACGGGTAAAGCCGAGTTGCCTTGTCCGCCAAGCGGTTCCCCAATCCAGAACGGTCTCCATCATGCTGGTAATCGTATAGGCATCCTGGGGAGAAATTGCCGGGGTCAAGGCCAAACTCTCATGTGCTACGATCTCGCTGTCACGGTTGACGATACTGGTAATGGCACGCGGCGCTACCTGAATCCCATTATTGGCCAGCGTCCCAAACGCGACCGCCACTTCAAAAGGACTCACCTCTGCCGCTCCCAGGGAAAGAGACGGGTATAAGGGCAGTGGGCTGCGGAATCCCATCGTCCAGGCCGTCTCTCGGATCGGGTCGAGCCCGATTCCCCTGGCTAAACGAGCCGTAGCCGCGTTCAGTGACAGGGCCAGAGCGCTCCGCAAGCTCACCTGTCCACGGTAGCGTCTGGTATAGTTTTTGGGGCTCCACTCCTGATTGCCGAATTCCCATAGAAAAGGCGCATCCTCAATCAGCGTATCCGGATGGTAGCGTTGTTCGCCCTTGCTGGTCAGCGCGGCGAGATAGACCACCGGCTTGAAAATAGAGCCGGGCTGGCGCAGGGCTTGTGTGACGCGGTTGAATTGAGACAGGCCATAATCCCGTCCGCCAACCATGGCCCGGATCCGCCCCGTCTGAGGTTGCAGCGCAATCAGACAGGCTTGCAGGCGTTCCTGGGGATTTTTTCGCCGCAGGTGAGCATAGTGTTCCTCAAGCTTGGCAAGACCGTTGCGGACGGCCTCCTGGGCGATGTGTTGCAGACGCATGTCCAAGGAAGTGAAGATGTGGAGTCCTGCCGTTGTCAGCACTTCACTGGGATACTCGTCCTCAAGCTCCTTACGAACCGCGTCAACAAAATAGGGAGCCCGGTTATTGCGGCCATGAGTCGCCTGGCGCAGGACGATCTCAGCGTTTCGGGCCGCCTGATAGTCTTCCTCGGGAATTTCGGACGGATACAGTTCGCGCATGCGACGCAGGACATAGTTGCGCCGTTGAAGCGCACGGTCGAGGTGGGAGCTTGGATTGTATCGGTTCGGCGCTTTTATGATGCCTGCCAAGAGGGCCATTTCGCTCAGGGTCAGATCGCGCGGCTCCTTGCCAAAATAGACCCGAGCCGCCTCCCAGACGCCGAAAATCCCCCTTGGACCGCGCTGTCCAAGATAGATCTCGTTAAGATAATTCTCGAGAATTTCCAATTTGGAGTAGTGGTGCTCCACAATCAGGGCCATGCAAATCTCAAGCAGTTTGCGTCCCAGGGTCCGTTCCGGAGAGAGAAAGAAATTTTTGATGAGTTGTTGGGTCAGCGTACTGCCCCCCTGAACCAAGTCGCCTTCCCGCCAGTTGGCGAGAAAAGCCCCAATGATGCGCCACAGGTCAATGCCGTGGTGTTCAAAGAAGCGATGATCCTCGGCGGCCAGCAGGGCTTTGACCAACAGAGAAGGCAGGTCATACAGTTTAACGATACGGCGTTCTTCCCACACCTTGCCGTACAATTTTGTGATCACCTCAGGGTCGAGATCAATCGCGTTGAGCTCGGCTCCGTCACCCTCAAGATCGACGATGCGCTCAATCGTACCTTCCCCCAGCACGATACGAATGCGTCGTGCCGTGCCTCGCTGGGAAACCGCAGGGAACTCGCGCAGAAAGACCTGAACACGCCCCTGCTCGGCGTCGTAGGCATATTCCCCACGCACACGAACCGCCCCGGGAGCGGTGTGGTAGCCGAGCCGGGTGAGGTGCTCAATGAGGGTGCGGGCAAGGATTTTCTGACCGGGATACAGCAGGAGCGGCTCGGCGTAGATCTTGGACGCGACTTGCCAGCTGTGCCCATCAAACCGCGCCACCACTTCCTGCTCGAGTTGGCGATAAAACCCCCATCCCGATACGCCCGCCCAGCCGAGCAGGACCAGAAAGCCGATGAGAACAATGCTCCACACGACCCGTTGCATAAGCGTCTTCTTCGGGTTCTCGCTCCGTTCGCTCCGCACTCCCGGTTTTGCCCCAGAGCGCACTACCTACCCTGTCTGCCTGGAGCGTATATTTGCCAGCTCAACATAACGCATGCGCAGATCGAACAGGACCGTATCCAACATCTCTCTTTCGCCACGATCAAGATTGCCCGTGGTTTTGTGTTGCAACATGGTGATGATATCAATCATCTCCTGCGCAGCAGACAGATTGGTCGTCGCGGTTTGCCCGGGGCTGCTAATCTCACCCATATACATGAGCGCCTGGGTACTCAAACCCAGAATAAAGCTTGAGAAAGACAACTCCAGACGTGGATTCTCGGATTGTTGCGCCTGGTTCTGGGGAGGGTCCGGCTCCTGACCACCTTGGCGATCCTCCGCGGCGCCCTGCCGGGATTCTGTGTCTTCGGTCTCAGACACCCGAGGTTCTCCGGTTTCGGGCGAAAATCTTCGTCGGTCCTGCACGCGAAAGCCACGTCCGTCGTCTCGTTCTTCTGCCATGGCTCAGCCCTTCCTCAATACACTCGGCGCGATATTCATATTTTGCGCCTTCCTCCATTTTTTGACAAGCCGACAAAGACCAGGAGCGCGCTATGCAGCGGCTCGCAGATCTGCAATGACCCGCTCCACGGGCACTTCCGAGAGCGAAATCTCTTCAACATCAGGACAGCGCTGTCGATACGGTCCATTCCGAATGACAGACAGCTCCCCGCCAAGAGGTCTCCACTGTTCGGGGCAGGTCGGTCCAAAAATAACACTCCCCCGTGCGCCAACACTGCCTGCCAGATGGCTCACGCCCGAATCATTGCCAAGATACAGACTGACACGCCCGAGCAGCGCAGCGACAGACCAGACCGGATATTCATGGACGACCCGGCCAACGGTCTGCCAGCGCTGCCGCTCAGATTTTTCAGCTGGCCCAAGCAGGACAATGACTTCACGGGTTTGCCTGGGGCGGCTGAGCTTCCACCACTGTGCAACGGCTGAAAAGCCGGCCGAGTCCCAGCGTTTTCTTTTGCCACCGCTCCCCGGATGAATAAGAAGCACCTGGGTGCGAGACGACCAACCCAGAGCCTGCCAATACGCCTCCGCCACCTGCCTCTCTCGTGAGCCAAGGGGCAGCGAGGGACAACGAACTTCGGGTATGCCAACACACTCCAGATAATAACGACTGGCATGCCCCTGACTCGGCGTCTGACCGGCAAAGAACGGAAAAGAGTGTACGTCCTGGCTATACCTTTTCAGATTTGCTTGAACCTGCCTGTGACTATGGCCAAACCAGGAGAAGACCGAACAAAAAGAAGAAAAAAAGCGACGCTCCTGCTGACGGTCTTCGAAAGCCGGGGAAAACAGACCGGCGAACACCCCTCGGTCAAGCAGATAGACCGCGCCTGGGCCGACCAGGGACTGGGTCAATTCAAATGCCGAACCGCGAACGGCAAGGGCGAGATGGCCACTCCTGCCCCGAGACAGGAGGCTGTGTAAGGCGGGAAGAAAACAGAGAAAATCTCCAAGACTACCGGGAAATAAGACGAGGCTGGAGCCAGACATTTTCATTGACTTTCCGAGTGAGCGTCGGTAGGATGGGTCTCTGAATTTGTGATCTCTGTGCCTCTGACAGACTCATCCCAAGAAGTGTGATGATACATTGCCTCGAACGCAAACTGGACGACCTGAAGCGTCTCCTACACGAGATGGGACCAACGCTCATCGCCTTTTCTGGAGGAGTTGACTCGAGTTTTCTGTTGGCGATTGCCGCAGACGTTTTGGGAGATGAGGTCACGGCACTCATGACGGTATCGTCCTCGACCCCTCCCGAGGATGCCCGTCAAGCCACAGCCCTAGCGACGGCTCTTCAAGTACGTCTCCTCACAATTCCCCATGACGAGTTGGCTATCCCTGCATACGCGGCAAACCCAAGCAACCGCTGTTATTTCTGCAAACATTCCCTGTATGAAATCTGCCGGTCCTACGCCGAACAGCTGTCCCTTCCTGCGATTGCCGACGGGGTGAATACGGACGATCTCGCAGATTATAGGCCAGGCCTCCAGGCCGCGACGGAGTATGGAGTCCGACACCCCTTGGTTGAGGCCGCGTTCGATAAGGAGGCCATTCGTCAGGGCAGCAAACTCTTGGGACTGCCAACCTGGAAAAAACCGGC
>CBDBEO010000004.1:597500-4124155 GCA_965204455.1 uncultured Binatia bacterium (SeqCode)
CCACGCCACTCTGGATGGAGGGCGAAGCTGCGAAAGTTGGCGTACTTTTTTCCGGTCAGAAACTGCGTATTCAGCGTCATCCACAGCCAGCCAACCACTTGGCCATCCACCTCGGCCACAAACATACCCTGGGGAGACTGCAAGGCTTTGCGGAGTTTTTTCTCCTGCGTCGCAGGCGAGGTGACCGGGTCTTCGGGAAACGAGATCCGAGCGATAGCAATCTCAAACTCGACCAGAGCCGGCAAATCTTCTTCCCGGGCAACTCGAATGTGCATCATCCATCCTGGCGCGTTTGTCCCTCAGTAGCAATCCGACCACTGTAGCGAAAACGCGTGTATCCACACCTCGGGCAGCCTCTTTCCTGCAGGACTTCGACCGTTTGGAACTCGTGTCCGCGTCCCACCAACAGTTCGGTGCGACACTGTCCGCAGCAATAGCGCCGAACCCGCGGCGCACGCCCGCCGGTATACAGCCCCTGGCCATCCCAGGAGCTGGGATAGAACGGGCGCGTTTGACCTGATGTGCAGACGTGGAGGAATTGGCTCGTACCGGCCAGGATTGAGGCGCCCCGGTAATCGTTGAAGCCTGGGATGACTTCCTGCACGACAAGGCCCATCGTGACCACACGGCGGAGCACTTCGAGGAAGGCATCAGGCGGCTGCATGCCAAAAGAGACAAAGCCCTGCTGCCCAGGGCCGGGCTTCACAGCACTGATCGCGCGAGAGACGAACAGGGCCAACCCGTCCGGCGTATACGGCGGGTCTGTCTCAAACGTATCGTAGTAATCAAGCAGCGATTCGGGCAGCGGCTGTCGAAGATCGTGCTCAAGGCACTCTATCTCCACACCCTCAGCACGGGCGATATCCTGTATATAGCGGAGAAACCGCCGGTCCGTTTCCACCACCGTCAGCTGCCGACATAAATGTCGGTATCCCAGCGTTTTTCCCAACAGGGCAACCGCCACGGAAATCGCGTCATCATCGCCCAGGAAAATAATCCGCTTTCCTTCCAACGCTCCGGCTTGATACATATACAGCGCACGGCGCACGGCCGTTTGCGGAGTGCACGGGGTCTGGTCCAAGGTCACATCCGCCTGGGGGAGTTCAGAGCTATACAACTCAAGGCGTCGCACCAGGGAGGCCAACTCCTCGTCAATCACAATCCCGTGGCCGTGACACGTCGGGCAGCCTGCGTCGTGGCGCGTCCGTACCCGTAGCGTCTGCTCAATAAAGTCTCTGCCGGACGGAGTAAGAACGAGGCCCGCCTGCCGATCCACGAGGCGCGTGCGCTCGAGTTCTCGTCGCACCGCGGCAAGCACCGGCAGGGGGAGACGGGTCTGCCGCGACAGATCTCTTAACGTGATTCGTTGGGTACGATAAATCGTTCTCAGGACCAGCGCCACACCGGCCGCCCCCTCACGTAAGGCGGTCGCTCGGGCGATATCTTCAAGCAGATCACTCACGCCACAAATCCTTGGAAAGCCGGACCGTTCGCGTTATGCTAGCGGCCAGATTCTACAGCCAGCCCAGAGGCGACACAAGTCTTACGATTACCGGATGTTCCCTACCGTGCGCCAAAAACTCTACGACTATGTGGCCGCGCGACCCGGAGGAGTCAGCTCGGCCGAACTCTTAAACCTGCTCTTCACGCCCGGGGCGGGTTCGGGCCTCAGGCCCAATCGGAGGCTCGGGTTCGATACCCGTCTTCTGCATACGGCGATCGGTGCCGATCCACATTTTGGGTATGACGCGGAGAATGATCGTTGGTACGCCACCATCCATAGCGCTCTCCAGCGGTCGATTGCCGAGACCGAGTTTGTCGTCCTCGATCTTGAAACGACCGGCTTCAAACCAGGCCCGGCGGCCATCACCGAAATGGCTGCGGTTCGGATCACACACGGACGGCTGACGGACGAGTTTCACACTTTGGTTAATCCCGGCCGCCGGGTTCCGCCAGCCGTGACCCGGCTGACCGGCATCACCGACCACATGCTGCGTGACCAGCCACGTATTGATGCGGTCTTGCCGGACTTCCAGACCTTTATTGGCTCGGCCCCGCTTGTTGCTCATCACGCCGATTTTGATCTGGCTTTCCTTAATTATGACGCCCAGCGCCTCATGTCCGGCCCGCTGCTCAACCCTGTCCTGTGCACTCGGCGTTTGGCCAAGCGTCTCTTACCCGGCCTCCGTTCCCGCACCCTCGATGCACTGGCCGCACAGTGTGGCGTGTCAGGTCCTGACCGCCACCGCGCCCTAGGCGACGCACGGATCACCGCCGAGGTGTTTCTCATCTTTCTGGAACAGCTGCCGGCGCGTGGCGTCACGACCCTCGGCCAGCTACTCGACTTTCAGCATATCGCCCGTGACGGGCGCCGCTTTGAATATCAGCTGCCACGTCTGGCGCTGACCCATATCCCGGACGGGCCCGGCGTGTATCGCATGCTGAACCGCGAGGGCCGGCTGCTGTATATCGGGAAGGCAAAAAACCTCAAACGGCGGGTCCGTTCGTACTTCACCAACTCCGCCGGCCACAGCGACAAAGTGCTCGACCTCGTACGCCATGTCCACGACGTCAGCTACGAACAGACGGGCTCAGAGCTTGAGGCGGCGCTCCACGAGGCAAGCCTCATCCGCACCCTCAAGCCGCCCTATAACACCCGCTCAAAACACCTGCCCCGGGTTGCCTTCCTCAAACTGAGCGTGGCCAATCCGTTTCCCCGTCTGTCCCTGGCCACCAAGCCGGCCAGCAATCGGGCTCTGTATATCGGCCCCTTTCGGAGCCGGGCGCTTGCCGAACAAGCCCAAGGACTGTTGGCCCGCCTGTTTGGTCTGCGTACCTGTCAGGGGAATTTGACCCCGGCCCCGGACTTTTCTCCGTGCGTCAGCGGGCAGATCGGCGCCTGTAGCGCCCCGTGTAATGTGCGGGTGTCGCGTGCCGCGTATCAAGAACAGGTCGAGACCTTTCAGCGGTTTCTCGAAGGCAACGATACTGGACTGCGGGATTCCCTGCTGACCAAACGCGACGCGCTGGCCGCTCGCCTGCGCTTCGAAGGCGCGGCCCGTCTGCAAAAAGACCTCGAGCTGCTCGACCATATCCTGCACATGCATCGCCGCTTCAACTGGATCATCACCCGCGCCCGCGCTTTCCTGCTCCTGCCCAGCCACCAGCCCGGAGCTGCCCAAGCCTATTTGGTGCTCAACGGGAGGCTCATCCATGGCAGCCCCGTCCACTCAGAGGACGATATCGTCACCTTTGCCCGTCTGACTCGGGAACGTTTCAGCCAGGACCGTGACCTGCCCCTACGACCGGAAGAAATCGACGCCAGTGTCATCCTTGCGGCCTGGCTCCGAGATCCCGACCGCTGGCAGGGAGCCGTGTTTGCGATTGATTCGCCGACCGCTCTGGATGACTGTCTGGACGAAATTCGTCTCGCCTTGGGTGACCTCCAACACATCGATCCCGCCATCTGAACAGATGGTCGGCAAGCCAGGCACCGGACCGCTCGGGCACTTGTCGTCTCGGACCCGAGGTCGTATAGTCTCGGCCATGCCTGGCCTTTCGATGACAGAAAAACTGCGGGCTTTGCTCCGCCGTGCCCAGCCAAGCCTCGTCCTCGGAGCCCACGATGCACTGTCGGCAAAGCTGGCTGAAGAAGCCGGGTTTGATGCGATCTGGGCGAGCGGTTTTGGCATTTCTGCGGTCAGCGCCCTGCCCGATGCCAATATCCTGACCATGAGTGAGACGCTTGACGCGGTTCGACGCATGAGCGCAGCGGTCAACATCCCCGTTATTGCTGACTGTGATAATGGCTTTGGCAACGCCATCAACGTCATCCGCACGGTTGCCGAATACGAGCGGGCGGGTATCGCCGGGCTGTGTATTGAGGACAACATCTTTCCGAAACGGTGCAGCTTTTACGCCGGGGTCCGACGCGAGCTGGTTCCTGTTGATGAGCACGCCCGGAAGATCCAGGCCGCCAAGGCGGCGCAAAACGATCCCAATTTTGTCGTCATCGCCCGCACCGAGGCCCTGATTGCCGGCTGGGGCAAACACGAAGCGCTCAAACGCGCTGCGGCCTACGCCGAAGCAGGAGCCGACGCCATTCTGGTCCACTCCAAGGCGGCAGGCTTCGAGGAACTCCAAGACTTTACGGCCGACTGGGACAACGCCTGCCCCCTGGTGTGTGTGCCAACAACCTACGCCGACACCACCGCAGCTGAGCTGGCGGCGGCCGGCTTCAGGCTGATCATCTTTGCCAACCAGGTCTTGCGGGCGGCCGTCAGCGCGATGCGCCACGCCTTGGCCATCCTCAAGGCCGAGGAACGGCCGGCTGCGGTGGATGACCAGATTGCCAGCCTGTCCGACATCTACGAGTTGGTCGGCGTCCCCGCTCTGCAGGCCAATGAGCAAAAATTTCTCGTTCCGGGCGGGCACCAGGTCACGGCCATTATTATCGCCGCAGGCTTTGAAGAAAACCTGCTGCCGCTCATTGAAGATCGTCCCAAGGCGATGCTGGAAATCAAGGGCCAGACGATTCTTGAGCGCCAGATCAGCGCCCTGAACGAGTGTGGGGTGAAAGATATCGTCGTGGTGCGTGGCTACCAGAAGGAGCAGATCAATCTGCCCAACATCCGTTACTACGACAACGACGCGTTTCTCGACACCGGAGAGCTGATCTCGCTGTTTGTGGCCGAAACGGAGATGGCGGGACCGTTTCTGTTTCTGTACTCCGATATCATCTTCGACCCGACCATCGTCGAAAAACTGCTCAGGTCACAGGCCGATATCAGCATTGTGGTTGATCGGGCATGGAATGATCAGCCCCGCTCAACCGAGGAGCTTCAGGCCAATAAGCCGGACCTCGTCGTCACCCACCAACCGCCTCAGCCCGGCTACCGTTTTCTGCCAGCCACGGAAGGTACGACGCTGGCCCGTATTGGCCGCAACCTGCCGGCCCAAGACGCCGATGGAGAGTTCATTGGCCTGGCCATGTTCTCCGAGACAGGTGCTCGGCTCCTGCGTCAGACCTATCAGACGGCCCGCGAACGGTTTCACACCGGCCGCTTTCACGAGGCCGCCTCGATCCAACGGGCCGCTTTTACCGACATGTTGCAGGAACTGGTCAACCACGACCATCAGGTCGCGTGTGTGGATATCTATAAAGGCTGGCTGGAAATTGACACCTTTGAGGATTATCGTCGGGCGTGGGCGAAAATGAAATAATGGCCGAGAAGGATAACGGACGATGGGGCTTGCTCTCGAACAGATTGACCGCTTGGTGCAGGACGAATACGCGTTTTTTGTTCAGGAAAAACAGGGCTGGAGTTTGACCCACGGCCCTCAGGATCTGGAGCTGGTCGCCCATGCACTGCGGGCCATCCTGCACGCCCGCACCAGCCCGGATTTCCTGGCCGACTATCTGGCCCTGGCCGACTGCCAGGCGCAGGACGGGGGCTGGAGTCCGTTTTCGGCTGACTCAGACAGCACGGTGTGGGTCTCAGCCTTTTGCGGACTGATGCTGATCCGAGGCAATCGTTTTTTGCACCAGGCTCGGATCAGTCAGGCCGTGCGCAGAGCGATTGACTATTTTCTCGACACCCAACACGCCGACGGTCGGTGGGTCGATCCCAGCTGGGCCGACCTCGATACCACCAGCCATCCGGTCAGCTTCTTCAACGTGGTTATGGCCTTGGGCGAGCCGTATCGGCGGTCCGAAGTCGGGCCCGCGTGGCAAAAGGGTGCCCGGTTCATTCTTGACAATCAAAGCCCGGACGGAGGCTGGTACGACGACGAGTTCCATCCCTCGGGCGTCGAGATCACCGCCCACCTGATTCAAGATGCCCTGATTGCCGACTTGGCCATGGACGGCCAACTCAGCGGCGTGCGGGAGTCATGCACCAAGGGGACGCAAAAGCTGTATGAGTGGCAGGCCGCCGACGGCTCCTGGGACGGAGAAAATGTCGATCATACCATGGACTGTACGCGGTCTTTGATGGTGGTGACCCGTTTGCTGGGGAATGTCCACGGACAGGAGACGATCGAGCGCGGCCTGGACTGGATTCTCGCCAATAAGAATCCCAGCGGTTGGGGCGACTTCCCCGAGCTGGAGACCAACCTGGAGCGCACCTGCGACGGGATTGACACCCTGTTGAAATACAAGGCCTACCGCAGTCCAGACCACCAGGCGGTGGTGCGGCTGTGGGGTTACATCCCCTAGACCTCCGAGCGGCATTCGCCGCCAGCCTCCACGTTCGACGTTTCCGATTCATGCCTCCAGACTCTGCCGCCGAATGGCTCGAAGCCTGTCCCACCGCAGACCTGCCACCCGGAGCGCGCAGGCTGGTCAAGCTGAAGAGCATAGAGATTGCCCTGTTCAACCTGAACGGTACGGTGTATGCCATCAACAATCGGTGTCCCCACCGCAGAGGGCCGCTTATCCGAGGCTTTGTCGACGACAGGGGCGGCATCAAATGTCCGATGCACGGCTGGCGATTCGAGTTACGCGACGGCACCAGCCCACGCCCGGCTCGGGCGACGGTATATCCGGTCAAAGCTGAAAACGGGAGCCTCTACCTCTGGATCTCGCCGCCTGAGCAGGGCAAAGAGCGGGGACGGGAATAAAGTCGGGCGCGGCCTAATTGTACGAGAGAGCAGGCTCTTTCCAGGAGAAATCGCGCGTGCCGAGAAAAGCCTCATTTGAGAAGGAGGCCATTCCCCATTTTGACACCCTCATGCGCACCGCACTGCGCCTGAGCGGCGACCGGGCGCGCGCAGAAGACGCGGTCCAAGAAACCTATTTGCGCGCCTGGCGTTCGTTCCAAACCTATACGCCAGACACCAACTGTCGGGCCTGGTTGTTTAAGATTCTCCTGAACGTCTTAAAGAAGACGGCCGGGAAAAAACGGCGCGACCCCTTGCTTGGCGCCGAGGACATCGAAACGTCCTCAAAAGTCGTCAGCCTGTTTCCCACAAGCGGGGAAGAACGGGGGGAGGGCCAGGATATTCTTGCTGCGGTCAACCAGTTACCCCCCCAGTTTCGGCAGGTGTTATGGCTCGTTGTGGTCGAAGGATTTGCCTATAAAGAAACCGCCCGGATGCTCGATATTCCAATAGGAACAGTGATGTCGCGGCTCTACCGTGCCAGGCGTGAGTTGCGTCGTCTCTTGGCCGAGCCCGGGCTGCCGCACAAAGAAGGGACCTCAGGCCATGGACTGTAAAGAAATACACAAACTCCTGAGCCCCTTTCTTGATAACGAACTCAGCGCTCGTGACACCTTTCCTGTGGCTGAACACCTCGATACCTGCCCGGAGTGTCAGCAAGAGCTGACCGCCATGCAGCAGCTCGACACACGGCTCAGGGAAGCCGGACACAGGCCGGTTGGCGGGACTGACGAGCTACACGCCTCGGTTATGGCACTGTGTTCACCACGGACCTGGAACCGGCGCTGGCGTGGCCTTGGCGTGGCCGCCGCCGCCATACTCTTCCTGGTCATCGGCCAGCAGCTTTTCTCGGCCCCCTACGATCCAGAAGCCCGGGCGTTCAGCGGCGCGCTCACCCACGAAATCTGGCTGAATGACAACAGCACCTTTTCCCTGCCCTGGCTTGACCCGGACAGCCTCAAGAACATCCTTCGTCAAGAAGGCTTGACCGAGATTCCCAACCTCAGCCCGGTCGGCTTCCATCTTGTCCGAGCCCGGGTCAGCCGTCCGCTCAGACAAGTCTTTGTCCAACTCGTGTATCGACGGCGCAGCGAGGAGCTATCGATCTTTGTCTCGCGGCGTTGGAAACGGTCCTTATCGGGCATCAGTCACCGAGATGGGTTTACGATTGTCCCCCTCGGCATTCGTGCCGTCTTTCTGGTCAGCAAAGATCGTCCGCCCAATTTTCCGGACATTCATCAGCTGGCCGAGGAAGAAATCAACGCCCTGTCGGCCTGAGCCGCCCAGGCAGGAACCAGCCTCCCCGTTCCTGCCTTCCCTCTTGCCCAGCCCGGCATCACCACCTCGCACCCCGTCAGTCCAGACTGATTCTGAGGTGCTCAACCCCTCCTCGTGCCGAGCACGGTCGTAAGCTTGTGGAGAAAAACCTGGACCTCGGCCGTATCCGTGAGCCGATAGCCGGCCGCAGTCACCCGTGGCGTCTCTGCCACCAGAATTCCAAGGCCGCGTCCGGCCACAGCGCCAAACGCATCCTCATCCGTCACATCGTCGCCGAGGTACACCGGCAAGGCATCGGTCCCGTCCAAGCCCAGCGCTTCCAGCAGCCACACCACGGCTTTGCCCTTATGCCACTCACTGGCCGGCCGCAGCTCAAAGACCTTTTTGCCCAAACCCTTGCGCAGCTCTGGACAGCCCCGTAGCACGGCATCCACGATCGGCTCCAGGCGTCCCGCGTGTTGAGGTCGAACCTCACGAAAGTGGACGGCGATAGCGAACTTTTTGCGCTCAACACGCGCTCCATCGATCCCCGACAGCGCCTCCAGGAGATCCTGCTCAGCCCGATCCAGGCTGGCCACAAAACCGTGCCCGTGTTCGTACCTCAGGCCCATCCCAGCAATATCAAAGCCGTGGCTGCCGGCGTAAATCAGCCCCTCAATCCCCACCAGACCCTGCACGTCGCTCCGGTCCCGACCGCTGACAATGGCAACCGGACAGTGGACGGCGAGCGTCCGAAGCGTCCGGCGCATCGCCTCCGGCAGCACCGCCAACTCCGGCCGAGCAACAATGGGCGTCAAGGTGCCGTCATAATCCAGGAAAACGGCTGGTCGCTGCTCGCGCAGCCGGGGCAACAGCTCTTCCCAGCGGTCCAAGGCCGACGCCAGCTCAGGCATGGGCAGGTTCCTCTCTCCCATTCCAAGAGATTTCACAGAAATCTGTCCCGATCTTCAAGAAATCTTGGCTCTAAGTAGCAGATCCTCCCTTTTTCAGGTAGGACTGAGGGCAGAATGCTACGGGACCTTTCTCTAGACTCATCCTACCGCAGCGACAGACACAATCTCCTGACGGATTTCTATTTGCCCTGCTTGGGGGAGTCAGTTCAGTACAGCCGTGCTGTGGGGTACTTTACCAGCGGAACACTCAGCGCGGCGGCTAAAGGATTGAACAAATTTATCGGACAGAGAGGGTACGTCAGACTCGTTGCCTCCCCTGAATTGACAGAAGAGGACGTAACAGCCATCCGACTGGGCTACAAACAGCGAGACGAGGTCATCTCCAACTCCCTGGTCGTTTCCTTACGCGGGAGTCCTCTTGTCCCTCCAACTGAGCAACGCTTGGGATTTCTCGCTTGGCTAATCAGCGAAGGCTTACTTGATATCAAAATTGCGGTGGTTGAAGCGCAGGGTGGCCTGGGAATATATCACGAGAAAATCGGCATCTTTCAGGACGACCAAGGGGGCCGAGTCGTCTTTACCGGTTCGGCAAACGAATCTCTCGGCGGTTTCATCTCGAATTTTGAGTCCATTGATGTCTATCGGTCATGGATCGAAGCCGACGCTCCTCGGATACGGAAAAAATCGCACGGGATGAGCTTCTGAAATCAGTACCTCCCACTGGAATGGTCCACGTAAAGAGACAGTTTTTGAACAGGCTCAGGGATAAAGACCTGCGAACAAAGGAGGATTTTCCATGGCGGTTGGCACGGTGTTCTCGTATATAGACATCGATCATCTGTACTTAGACCCAATGAATCCTCGTCTCGGCAGACACCGGATGTCTCGTGAGACAACGCAAGATGAGCTGCTCAACATTATGCGTGAATGGGTTCTTGACGAGCTTGCACTCTCCTACCTCGAAAGTGGAGGATTCTGGCCGTATGAACCGCTGATTGTTGTCGCGGAACCTCTTTACGGTGAGGAACATTTCATCGTTATTGAAGGAAACAGGCGCCTCGCGGCATTGAAAGCCTTAAAGCTCACATCGGTGGGAGAACCGTTTTCCAAGAAATGGGCTTCCATGTTAGAGGACCTTTCAGTCCCTGAAAGTCTTTTTGAACGGGTGCCATACGTCCGTGCCGATTCGCGGACTGACGTGCAGGAATTTTTAGGCTTCCGGCACATGACAGGAATAAAGCAGTGGGATGCGTACGATAAAGCTGGTTTTATCGCCCATCTCATTGACAAACAGGGAATGTCTTATCAGCAGGCAGCTCGAAAGGTAGGGAGCAAGATTCCTACGGTTCGAAGGAATTACATAGCTTACAGAGTCCTCCTGCAAGCAGAAGAGATATCTGAGGATTTCGATACTGAAAGAACAGCCAAACAGTTCGCCCTTCTTTACAAGACGCTCGACACTATAGGGGCACAGCAGTATCTACAGATTGATATTTTCGGCGAGCCGAGCGCAGTGAAACGGCCAGTTTCCCGAGATCGTCTGGGACACCTTGCCCACTTCTGCCGTTGGCTGTTTGGGACTTCACAGATCACCGATATTGTCACAGATACTCGGCAAGTTGCCGACTTCGGAGGAATTTTGGAAAGCGCTGATGCTGTCAGATATCTTGAGACAACGCGACAGCCGAAATTCGAATTTGCCGTGAGGATAGCTGGCAGCGATGAAGAGGAAACCCTACGTCATGTAAACGAAGCTGCCGATAGTGTCGAGTTGGCATTGATGCAAGCGCAGGCGTTTAAGGATTCACCAAATCTACGAAAAGCGCTCACTCGGCTTGGAGCGAATTATATCCGATTGATGAATCCCTTCTCTGAGATCAAGAAGCAACTTTTTGAAGAAGGCAATTAATGTTTGCGATTCCGTATATCTTATAACACGATCAGTCCAAAAGAGAGACCATCCTGTGAGAAAGGATATCCGTTTCTACTCCAAGGCTTTTTCTCGGCTACGAGTGGACCGCTCCCGAGGACTTGCTCCCCATAAGCCAATTTTGCTTTTGTCGACAATTGAGCTTATTGGACAAGAGATAATAAGGCAGAATAAAATTCCTCTTTCTCCTGAGTTGATCGCTTCTTTCTTAAAATATTGGTCTCGGTTGGGAACAGAATCTCATCGCTCGGATATCGCCCTTCCGTTCTTTCATATGCGGAGGAAAAGCAAAGGCTTCTGGCATCTCAGAGCGAAATCAGGATTTGAGGGAGTTCTCTCTTCTCGGATAAAACTCAGGACTATCGCGGCAATTCGCGATGCTGTCGAGTACGCGTTTCTCGACGATGAATTATTCAGTCTATTGCAAAATCCTTCTACAAGAGACGATTTGACGCGTGTTCTTGTCACAACTTGGTTTCCCTACAGAGAAAACGACGTAAAAGAAATGCTTAGAATTAACTCGTTCAAAGATCGTCAGGATTTTTTATTAAAAGAAGGAGGAGCGGTATACAATCCAGAGGATTTGGAAGATGAAGCAGAATCAATTGTAAGAAATACTGCCTTTCGGAGAATAGTCACTTCTGTATACGGATACCGTTGTGCGTTTTGTCGTCTTCAAATTATCGACTCACTCGGCCGGAGCGTCGTAGACGGAGCCCACATAATGCCCTTCTCCAAGTTTCATGACGACCGGATTAGCAACGGTCTATCTCTCTGTAAAAATCACCACTGGGCATTCGATCGTGGATGGTTCAGTATAGACGAAGACTATAAAATTCTCGTCTCCAAAAATCTTCGAGAAGAGGCACCGAACGCGAATCCGACGAGCATGTTCCATCGCCAGCAGCTCCTGCTACCGACACAGGAGCTCTATGTTCCTAGACCCGAATCGCTCCGCTGGCATCGTGAGAATGTGTTCGACTCTCCGCAGTCCTTCCCATAGAGAGAAATCAGGAGGCTCACTCCGATGTTTGTTGTGGGAAGGATATCGCGGCGTTGCAAAATCAGCGTATTGACCTCATCAGCGTGAGTGGCCACAAGATTTTTGGTCCAAAAGGAATCGGGGCTCTTATTGCCCGTCGAAGAGGCTTCAGTCGCCCCCCGCTTAGCCCTCTCCTATTTGGTGGTGGACAAGAACGCGGGCTTCGGCCAGGAACCTTACCTGTGGCACTGGTGGCAGGCTTAGGACTTGCGTCTGAGCTGGCGCTTAGAGAAGCGCCGCAGCGTTCCGCAATCTGTCACGCTTATCGGAAAAAAGTTCTCGAAGCCCTGGCGCCCTTAGAACCAGCGTTTCATGGCGACCTGGAACGCAGCTTACCACACGTGCTGAACCTTTCTTTCTCCGGCCTAGACTCAGAAGCGCTGATGCTTGCTCTCAAAGATGTCATTGCCATCTCGAACGGCTCTGCGTGTACTTCGCAGAGCTACCAGCCGAGCCATGTTCTCCAGGCGATGGGGTTGCCAGACTCCGGCATTCAAGGGGCAGTCCGTTTGTCCTGGTGCCATATGACAGAAGGCCCAGATTGGAGCGAAGTTACCAAGATCATTCAGCGCCTTCTCTGACCTTTTTGGCCTGTTGCGCAACGATAAAGCGCTCATCCTCCGGATCGCAAAAACCCCTTGCCTTAGCAAGCGTGTTTGCTAGTCTAAGGCCGCTTTGAGGCGGAAGGGGAGTCGTGTTAAGGGGGACGCATGTCGCAATACGTCGAGGGACCTGACGCCGAACAGGTCATCGAGCACCAATCCCAACTCATTGACTACTTCTATCAGGCCGGGAAGCCACGCCAGGAGTGGCGGATTGGGACGGAATACGAAATGGTCGGCGTCTCGCGCCGTAGCGGCCGCGCCGCCCGCTACTCGACAAACCGGGGCATCGAGCGTCTGCTGTTCCGCCTGGCCGACTCGTTGGGCTGGGAGCCGCAAGAGGAAGAGGGCCATGTGATTGCCCTGCGTGGCGAACGGGCCAATATCACCCTCGAGCCGGGGGCTCAGGTCGAACTGTCAGGCGAACAGTGCAAAACCATTCACTGCACCCGTGCCGAACTGGATAACCACTTCACCCATCTCCTGGCGGCCGGAGACACCCTGGAACTCGACTTTTTGAACCTCGGCATGCAGCCGGTCAGCCCCCTCGATGATATCCAGTGGATTCCCAAAACACGCTACCACTTCATGGCCCCGTATATGGAGCAGGTCGGCAGGCTGGGCCATCGGATGATGAAACAAACAGCCTCGGTCCAGGTCAATTTCGATTTCAGCGACGAGACCGACGCCATGACCAAGTTCAAGATCGGCATGGGCCTCGTCCCGATTCTGACCGCCATGTTTGCCAACTCGCCCTTCTCGGACGGCAAACTGAACGGCTATATGAGCATGCGCAGCCATGTGTGGACCGACACCGACCCGCATCGGTGTGGTCTGCTGCCGTTTGCCTTTTCCGACCAGGCCGGCTTCGAGGATTATACCGAGTATGCCCTGAACGTCCCGATGTATTTCATTGTCCGGCGGGGTCAATGGATCGACATGACCGGCATCCCGTTTCGGCACTACCTTGAGCAGGGCCACGACGGACACCGGGCAACTCTGGAAGACTGGAACCAACACCTGACCACGCTCTTCCCCGAGGTGCGTATCAAGCGCTACCTCGAGCTGCGCTGTTTTGACAGCCAGCCGCATGAGCTGATGCTGGCCGTCCCGGCTTTGTGCAAAGGCATTTTCTACGACAACGATCCGCTGTGGGCAGCCTGGGATCTGGTCAAAAAGTGGAGCTGGGAAGAACGGCTGGCAGCCTATACCGCCGCCCACCGACAAGCCCTCGGCGCGCGGGTCCAAGGCATCCGCCTGCACGACTATGCCAGGGAACTGGTCTCCATTGCCTGGCAAGGCCTGGAGCGTCAGAACGCCGTTAATGAAGACGGAGAAAACGAGACGCTCTACCTCGAACACCTGCGGGAAGAAATCGCCCGCGGCCAGTGTCCGGCCTATACCCTGGTCGAAAAGTGGATGGGCGAGTGGAATTACGACGTGGGGCGGCTGATTGAGGGCACCGCCTACCGGCTGCCCGAAGACGCCTGAGCCCGGCGATCTCTCCGTCGTCCCAAGCCCGCGTCAATCACGAGTCTGACTGCATCCGCCGTGATTGCCGTGCCGGACCCCCATCGTGCCGTTTACGAAGGACCCGTCTGACCGGTCAGGTCCAGCCTGGCGATCCGTCCAATCCGAGAGCGCGCCACTGATCGCGTTGCGCAGCGCATGGAGCGGACGCTCGGCATTCAGCCTTCTGGTATCGTAATCGGGCACCAGAAGCAGCACGCCCTCACCAACCGTCACCATGCGGTTTCTGAGCCGCCCCAACCCATGTCGAGAGAGCGAGGGCGTCTTCTCTGCCCCACACTTTACTCACACCCCGCCGGGCGATGACCCCAGTTGAACGGTTTCTTGCCCAGCTGTAGGCCGTTGAAGGACGAGGCGTCGACGTGCCTGTCCGGATAGTGCAGGACACTACAAAATGGGGCCTCGAACACCGTCCCGCCCTCAGGGGTCCCGTCGGCCTCCAAACCAACCACGCTCTGGGAGAGCATCACGTGGCGCTGGTACTCCGCACTCCACTTGAAGGTGAGCCCGATCACACTCTTGGCGACCCCCTCATCGGTATAATACACCGCCCATAACGGCTCGAATGTGGCCGTGTCGAGCCACAACGCCACATACCCTGAGCCCGCGCGCCTGTGAGCGCGTGTTCCCACGACCAGGAAAGCCGGGCGCAGCATCCACTCGTCATCCGGAAACCAGCCGTTCCCCGACAAATACTGGGGAGAGCTGTGCCGACTATCGAACACCGTCAGCACCGGGCGCTCACCCAGCATCACCCAGTCATAAAAATAGTACTGCCCCTCCCAGCCAAACGCATACTCGGGGGTAAGATAAGTCCCCGCCATTCTCTCTCCGCGGGCACTCGATCCCTCGCGTGACCGTCGGGCCTCGACCTGATAATTATAAAATTTCTCGGCTGTGACCTGCTGCCACGGCAACCACGCCATCATTTGGTTCCCCTTGAGCTCGTCCGGGGAGAGCATATGCGCGTGGAGGCCGAAGCCCTGCGGGCCGAAGCCATACCGTCCATTGATGACCAGAGGCCGATGGGGATTCGGGCCGGAGCCACGCAGGCCGTGCGCGATATACTCAAAGCTCCCGCCCCGATTCCGACATAACAGGTTCCAGACGGCTTTGAGACCGGCGCGGTCGGCGCTGGGCGAGAGGCCGGGAAAAGGCAGCTCACGCCCACACCGCGTCGTATCATCGAGGTCACCGTTCGCGGCCAGCTGATGGACGCGGTCGGAGACCGGAACATCATAGACACGGGCAGCGACCACATCGAGCGCTGGGGCCGCGCCATTGGTCGCTTCGGCGGCAAGGAGCTGGGGAGCATAGGGGGGGAGGACGCCGACCAGTTGGTCAGCCGGAGAGGAGCCCAGCGGCGGCGGTGGCGTGGGGGTCTGCGTCAGCCATGTCTTGAGTTCCACCGGCACCTCTTGGAGACGCCCGTCTTGAGCAAGGGGTTCTTGGGCAAAGCTGATGCCTACGCCTCCGACCCACATCCCAAGTCCAACACAGCAACTCACTAGGAATCGAATACCTCGATGCACCGTCAACACCCCTCTCCGCTCTGCGGGTAGTGCGGGACAACGCGTCCCGGTTTGTGTCACGTGCCCGTCCGACTCTCTTCTGAACGGGCCGCCCTGTTTCTGAAAGACCGGCTAGATATACAACCTCAGTCACCGCGTCAAGCCAGGTTCGCCCTCTCGCTCACATTTCTGTTGGAGAGGACAACCGTCCAGTTCGTCCTGTGTGTGACCGACTCGTGGGAATAGGAGTCCCCAGCAGAAAGCCGTGGCCCTGAAAATATGGCCGAGGGACACCCGGCAAGAGGTTTGACGCTCCCGTGCCGTTCAACCCCATGACACCACCGACGCCGTCCCAATGCTTCTCGACCGAGGCGTACTGTCCGACCCGTCGTCCTCCATTCGATCCAGTCCGTCACACTGTCCTCTCCTCCGGCGCCACGTGCTTGTGTTCCCCCCCCTGGTATTTCGTGCTATGAAGCCGGGCATACGCATGAGCACCAAAAAGGAGACAGCATGGAACTCAGCAAAGACCAGCTGGTGTGGATGTACGAGCGCATGCAGCTCATTCGGACGTTTGAAAACCGGGTGAAGCTCGAGTTCGGCAAAGGCAAGATTCCCGGCTTCGTCCATCTGTACGCTGGCGAAGAAGCCGTTGCGGTCGGGATATGCGCCAACCTGACTGATCGCGACTACATGACCTCGACCCATCGCGGCCACGGCCATTGCCTGGCCAAGGGCGTTGATCCGCGCGGCATGATGGCCGAACTGTTCGGCAAGGCCACCGGCACCTGCAAGGGCAAGGGCGGCTCGATGCATATCGCGGATATGGACAAGGGCATGCTGGGCGCCAACGGCATTGTTGGCGGCGGTCCGCCGCTGGCCTGCGGCTCGGGTCTGACCGCCAAGACCAACAAGACCGATCAGGTCACGATCTGCTTTTTCGGCGACGGCGCGTCCGAGCAAGGCACCCTGCACGAGAGCCTCAACCTGGCCGCCATCTGGAAACTGCCGGTCGTCTTTGTGGCCGAAAACAACGGCTACGCCGAGTCCACGCCCGCCCACTACCACTGCAGCGTGGAGAACATCGCCGACCGCGCGGCAGCCTATAACATGCCCGGCATCAGCGTCGACGGCAACGATATTTTCGCCGTCCACGAAGCCACTGCCTCGGCGGTGGCGCGAGCCCGCTCGGGCCAGGGACCGACCCTGCTGGAGTGTAAAACCTACCGCTTCTACGGCCATTACGAGGGCGATCAGCAGACCTATAAAATTCCTGGGGAAAACGAAAAATATCAGGCCGAGAAGGACCCGATCAGCCTCTTCAAGGACAGCGTCGTGTCCCGTCAACTCGTCGCCCAGGACGAACTCACGGCCATTGAGGAGCGGATCGGAGCCCAGATCGAAGCGGCGGTCCAGTTTGCCGACGACAGCCCGTTTCCGGATGTCGCCGAAACCTTTACCGACGTGTACGTCAATTACTGAAGGACGCCCTGCGGTCCGGCTGCCGACCGCAGCAAGGGTTCTTGCCGGAGGGGACAATCATGGCCGAAAGACAGCTCAATTTTAATCAGGCGCTCAACGAGGCAATGCGCCAGGAGATGCAACGCGACCCCAAAGTCATCCTGCTCGGTGAAGACGTCGCCGGCGGGGCCGACGTTGAGCACCTGGAGGGCGAGGATGCCTGGGGCGGGGTGCTGGGCGTGACCAAGGGACTCGTCCAGGAGTTTGGCCGCGACCGTATTCTCGATACGCCGATCAGCGAGTCGGGTTTCATTGGCGCTGCGGTTGGCGCCGCAGCCACCGGGCTGCGGCCCATCGCCGAGATGATGTTTGTCGGTTTCATGGGCGTGTGCTTTGACCAGATTCTGAATCAGGGCGCCAAGCTGCGCTACATGTTTGGCGGCAAGGCCGAGGTGCCCCTGGTGATCCGCACCATTTGCGGCGGCGGCTTTCGGGCCGCGGCCCAGCACTCTCAGGTCCTGTACTCCCTGTTCACCCATATTCCGGGGGTGAAAACCGTGGTACCGGCCACGCCGTACGACGCCAAGGGCCTGCTCATTTCGTCGATTCGGGACAACGATCTGGTCATCTTCTTTGAGGACATCACCCTGGGCGCCCTGAAGGGACCGGTCCCCGAAGATCCGTACACCATTCCTTTGGGCCAGGCCGAGGTCAAACGCGAGGGCGCCGACGTGACCATCGTGGCGATCGGCAAGATGGTCCACCACGCCCTGCAGGCAGCCGAGGAACTGCAAAAACAGGGTCGCAGCGCCGAGGTCATCGACCCGCACACCCTGTCGCCGTTTGACGAACAGACGGTGCTGGACTCGGTCGAAAAGACGGGCCGCCTGGTCGTGGTTGACGAGTCCCACCCGCGCTGCAACGTGGCCCGGGATATTGCGGCCGTGGTCGCCGACAAGGGCTTTGATTTCCTCAACGCGCCGATTAAAACCGTCAGCGCACCGCATACGCCGGTCCCGTTCAGCCCAACGCTGGAAGACCACTATCTGCCGAACGCGGCCAAGGTCGGCGAAGCCGCCCTGGCTCTGTTCTAAGCGCCCGAGTCTCAGCCTACACCCATGAGTGCCGTCGGCATTATCGCCAATCCACGCGCGGGCAAAGACATCCGGCGTCTGGTCGCCCACGGCTCGGTCCTCGACACCCAGGAGAAGGTCTACATCGTGCGCCGGGCCGTCCTGGGTCTGGAAGGCGCCGGGGTCGACGAGATCGTCTTCTTCCCCGACCCGGCCTCAATCGGGCCGAAAGCCCTGTCGGGTATTGAGGGCAACCGCAAGGCGCGGATCCGCATGCTGGAAATGTCGGTCTACGACGAAGCGGCAGACTCGACGCGGGCGGCCGCCCTGATGCGCGACCAGGGCGTGGCGTGCGTCATCGTGCTGGGCGGAGACGGCACCAACCGGGTGGTCACCAAGGGTTGTGACGCCATGCCCCTGGTGCCCCTGTCGACCGGCACCAACAACGCCTTTCCGCGCTTTGTCGAATCGACCCTGGCCGGCATGGCGGCCGGCTATTACGCGGCCCGAGGGCTGTCCGCGGACGACTTCTCGTTTCCGACAAAACGCCTCAACCTGTACCGCAACGGCAGCTTTGAGGATGTGGCGCTGATTGACGTCGCGGTCTGTGACTATCAGTTTGTGGGTGCCCGGGCACTGTGGGAAGTCGGCCGGCTCAAACAGCTCTTCCTGACCCAGGGCCAGCCGACCAACATCGGCATGGCCTCGGTCGGCGGGATGCTTGACCCCGTCCGGCCCGACGAACCCGCAGGTCTGTGCCTGCAACTCGGCGACGGCGGCCGGGCGGTCACCGCAGCTATCGCGCCGGGACTGGTCACTGCGGTCGGCGTCCAGAGCCACACCCGGCTGCAGATCGGCGACCGGGCCCCAGTCACCTTCAGCCCGTCCATCCTGGCCCTGGACGGGGAACGCGAGATTCCGGTCGGCGCGGACGAGGCGTGGGAGGTCGAGCTGAGCTGGGACGGCCCGCGCGTGTTGGATATCGCCAGGATCATGGATGCGGTGCGAGAGGGCTGAGGGTTGGCCATGAGGGTCATGATCTGCACCACCCATTTTCCGCACTGTGCAGAAGTCCTGCACCAGCACCTGCCGGACGATACGATCATCGCCTGCCCGGCCGAGCAGGTTGTTGCCAGGGCGGCCGAGGCCGACGTGTTGGTCCCAGCCATGTACCGGGTCGACGCCAGGGTGATTGACACGACCTCGGCGACACTGATCAATCAGTTCGGCGTCGGCATCGAAGGGGTGGATATCCCAGCTGCCACCCGCCGCGGCATCTACGTCGCCAATGTTCCGGGTCACGAAGGCGCGGGCAACGCCGCGTCGGTATCCGAGCACGCCATCTTTCTGATGCTCGGCTTGGCCCGGCGCTATGCCGAGGCCCAGACCAGCGTCCGCAAGCGCGTCCTGGGCGCCCCGCTCGGCACGGCGCTGATGGGCAAGACGGTCGCCATTCTTGGTGTCGGCAGCATCGGCCGCCAGCTCGCGCTGCGTCTCAAACCCTTTCGGGTCCGCCTGCTGGGCATCAAACAACACCCGTCCGACGCCCTCACACGCGAGCTGGGTCTTGATTTTCTTGGCACCCAGCACGATCTGACCCAGGTCCTGGCCCAGGCCGATTTTGTGGTGCTGGCACTCCCGGTGACACCCGCGACGCGGGCGATGCTGAACGCCGCAGCCTTCGCCGCAATGAAAGACACAGCCTTTGTCATCAATGTCGCCCGCGGTCCGGTCATTGACCATGACGCCCTGGTCGAAGCCCTGGCCCAGGGACACATCGCCGGAGCCGGACTCGACGTGTTTTGGGACGAACCGACCGATCCCGACGATCCGCTGTTTCGGTATAACGTCATTGCCACGCCCCACACCGCAGGCGTGACAGACCTGTCGTACAACGACATCGCACGCGGGCTGGCCGCAAACGTGAATCGTATCCGGGCCGGCCAGCCGCCAATCAACTGCGTCAACCGGGAAGCGGTGCAGGCCAGGCGGGGTTGAGGCGTCGTTCACCCCGCCTCGGCTGATGAGGGACGGCATGCGACTTCTCCAGACGCTGAGCATCTGTGCCGTGTTCCTGACGCTGTACGCCTGCCAGCCCTCTCCACCGTCCCCGCCGGCCCGTTCCCCAAGCCCGCTCGACCTCTCACAAGTCGGGACCATCTCTGGTCAGGTCCGTTTTGAGGGGCCCGTTCCAGCCCCGGCCCCGCTGCAACTCGGCGGCTGGTCGGCGTGCCGCGTCCAGCACCCGGACGGACTGCCACCCGCCGCCGACCTCCTGGTCCACGACGGCAAGCTGCAGAACGCGCTCGTGTCCATCAGCCACGGCTTGGGAGAGCGCGTCTTTGCCGTGCCCCAGGAACCGGTGGACAGCGACCAGCGGGGCTGCGTGTTCATCCCCCGGATTCTGACCGTCCGGGTCGACCAGCCGCTGCGGTTCGTCAACAGCGACCCCATCGCCCATAATGTACACGGCTGGCCGCAGCGAGCCCAGCCGTGGAACCTGAGCCTCGGCGTCACAGGAGCCTCGAAAACGATTCGGGTTCGCACGCCGGAGAGCGTCATTCCCATCACCTGTGACATTCACGGCTGGATGCGTGCCTATGTGGCCGTTTTTGACCATCCGTATTTTGCCCTGACCAACGCCGAGGGCAAATTTTCCCTGCCCAAGGTTCCGCCGGGCGCTTACGTGCTGGAAGCCTGGCACGAGCGCCTGGGCGTGCAGCGCACCCGGCTTGAGCTGGAACCACGGGAGGAACGCGAGCTTGTTTTTACGTTTCGCCACAGCGACTGAAACCGAGCCATGAAGTATGTGTGGATAGGCTTAGGCGGATTTCTGGGGGCGAATGCCCGGGCCCTGCTGGCCGACTGGGCGGCCCAGCGTTGGGGCCTGACGTTTCCCTACGGCACCTTTATCGCCAATATCAGCGGCAGTTTTCTGCTCGGGCTGCTCATGGTCGTCCTCAGCCACCACGCCCTGCTCGACTCTCCGCACCGCCTGTTTTTTGCGGTCGGCTTTCTGGGAGCCTACACGACCTTCTCCACCTACACCTATGAAGCCTTCGGGCTTTTGCAGGCCGGACAGGCCGGCCTCGCCTGCCTCAGCCTCTTTGGCAGCGTGGCCCTCGGTCTGCTGGGCGTGGGCCTGGGCATCATCCTGGGCAGGGTTCTGCTCGGCTCAGCCTGAACCTGTCGGCCCGGCACAAGCCGGTTCACTCTTGCACGACAAGACCGCCCCCAGTATAGGACAAGAGGTCGCCCCCGACACACCTCAAGCGGTCGAAGTGAACATGTCAAACCGTACAACCGTTCCACACCGGATACGCTCAGCCGGCAGTCTGATCGGCCGGTCGCTCGTCGTCAGTTGCCTGAGCCTTGTTGTGTCCCAGTGCCTGGCCAGACCGCGTCCTCCGGCTCCGGCCGAGCCCGCGCCTTCGAGCACCGTCTCGGCTCAGCCGGCCACGGAATCTCCCCAGGAAACCCTGAAGCGTTTCAACGCGTTTCTTGACCGTGCCTGATCGCTCCCCTCTACGATGCCAGTCTACCAGTTGAGCCAAGCGCTGGTCTTCCCCGACCCTGAATGGGCCAACCCAGAGGGCGTTTTGGCCGTTGGCGGGGACCTCCGGGTTGAGCGCCTGCTGCTCGCCTACCACCAGGGCATTTTCCCCTGGTACGAAGAAGGCTCTCCGATTGTGTGGTGGAGCCCGCCGAGCCGGTGTGTTTTACACCCGGAAGAATTTCACGCCTCGCGCAGCCTCAAGCGCCTAGTCAGACAGGAACGCTTTGCCGTCAGCCTGGACCGGGCGTTCGGACCGGTCATTCGGGCGTGTGCCGAGACACGCCTGGCCAAGGGCCAGGGCACCTGGATCACCCGCGATATGGTGGATGCCTACTGCGCCCTGCATGAGGCCGGCTTTGCCCACTCGGTTGAGGTCTGGGACGGGCGGCGCCTGGCCGGCGGCATGTATGGGGTGAGTCTGGGCGGCGCCTTTTTTGGCGAATCCATGTTCAGCCGCGTCTCCAACGCCTCCAAAGTCGCGTTTTTCAGCCTCACTCGACAGCTTGAGGAATGGGGCTTCAGCCTGTTCGACTGTCAGATCAGCAATCCCCACCTGCACAGCCTGGGGGCGTATGAAATCTCCCGTAGCGAATTCCTGGCCCGACTGAGCCAAGCCCTGAGCCGGCCCACCCGACGCGGCAGCTGGAGCTGATCAGACCTAAGGCAGAAGCGGTGTTTGACTGATGATCCGCTCGCTCTCAAGCTGCTGAATGACCTCGGCCGACAGCCCCAGAATACGGCCAAACACCTCGGCGTTGTGCTGGCCAAAACACGGCGCCGGCGTTCTGACCTCCGAGGGCGTGGTATGGAATTTGGGGACAAAGCCCGGATACAGGTGCGTGCCGGCCTCTGCCCGATCAATGGCCAGCAGAAACTCGCGGGCGGCCAGCTGGGTATCGCTCATGACCTGCGGTCCCGACAGGACGGCGCCGGCCGTGACGCCGGCCTGCTGCAACTGCTCCATCAGCGCGGTATGCTCGTAGTTCTTGGTCCAGGCGGCAATGTGGGCGTCGAGTTCATCCTCAGCCGCCTTTCTGCCCGCAGCAGAGGCAAAGCTCTCGTTCCGGCTCCAGGCCGGATTGCCCAGGACTTGACAGAACTTCTGCCACTCGGCGTCAGAGGCAATCGTAATCATCACCCAGTCATCATCGCCCGCACACGGATAACAGCCGTGGGGTGCCAGAGTCGGATGGCGGTTACCGACCGGTTCCTGCACCCGCCCGTTCAGGGTGTAGTCAAGCAGGGCTTCGGCGTTGAGCGGAAGCAGGCCCTCGACGTGCGAGAGATCGACTGACACCCCCTCGCCACGCCGCTCCTGTTCAAACACCCCGACCAGGGAAGCAAAACACGCGTTGAGCGCCGAAACCGGATCACCGATGGCGTTGCTCAGCATCTGCGGCGGTCCGCCCTCATAGCCCGTCACACCGGTAATCCCGGCCATGGCCTCGGTCGTACAGCCAAAACCGACATACTCGCTCTCCGGACCGGTGTTGCCAAACGCCGGCAGGGTCACCATCACCAGACGCGGGTTGACTGCGGACAGCGCCGCAAAGTCAATGCCCAGTTTGCGCAGAATGCGCGGCGGATAGTTGGCGACCAGAACGTCACTGGCCCGAATCAGCTCCTTGAACAGCTCACGGCCGCGCGGATGGGTCAGTTCCAGGGCAATCCCGATCTTGTTCCGGTTGACCGTATTGAACGTCGGCGACTGCTCGTACAGCTTGGGGCCGTCATCCGAGCCCTGCAGGCCCGCCCCGCGCCACCAGTCCATATGTGACGGTGACTCGACCTTGATCACCTCGGCACCAAAATCGCCCAGCAAACAGGTTCCCATGGGTCCGGCCCAGCCGTTGGTCAGATCAACGATACGGAGTGGTTTGGTCATGACTGTCTCCTTGCAAGGTGAACGATGATGACTGATCGTATCGAGAAGAGATCATCGTTCCCTGTTAGACTATTCCCTCATCCCGCAGGCGCTGTACCTCGGCCGTCGCATACCCCAGGCGACTCCTCAACACCGCCTCGGTGTGCTCGCCCAGCAGGGGTGCGCGGGTCAACGGCCACAGCGGCTGGCCATACTCCCGAAATGGCGGTCCCGGAATCTTCACCCGGCCGCCCTCGGGATGCTCCACTTCAAGAAAATGCCCACGTTCCTTGAGCTGCACCCATTCCACCACTTCCTTGGCCGACGGGATCGGACACACCGGAATGCCGCGGGCTTGGGCGGCGTGATACACATCTTCCTTTTTTTGCTCGCGCAGCCACGGCAGCAGGGCGTCGTGTAGCTCCTTGGCGTGCGCGCCCAGGGTGGTCAGCGTCTGAAAACGGGGATCATTGGCCAGGTCTGCTCTGCCGACCAGCTCCAGCAGGGCAAAGATCTGGTGCGGCAGACCGGCATGAATCCCGACATAGCCGTCGGCACATGGCAGGGTAGCCAGATTGGGAAAACCCAGGTGAAACTGACGACCGGAACGCTGACGCACGAACCCGGAGTACGAGAACGCCACAAAATCGTACAGGGTGGTAGCGATCAGGGCTTCCTGGATCGACACCTCGACGTGCTGCACCGCGTCGAGGGCAGCCCGGTTGCGGACCGCCTGCAGGGTGCCGATGGCCGCGTACAGGCCGGCCACATACTGGCCAAAGGCGCCGCCCGGCTGGACCGGCGGACGGTCCAGCTCTCCCATCGGATAGGTCCAGCCACCCAGGGCGTAGGCCACCCCGTCGGTCAGGCTGTAGTCCCGATACGGCCCGGAAGAGCCGAAGTTGGAGATGGAGGTGTGGACGAGGCGGGGGTTGGCCCGTTCCAGCACCTCGGCGCTCAGACCCAGGCGCTCCAAGACACCCGGCCGGAAGTTTTCGACCACCACGTCGGCCTGACTCATCAGCCGACACACGATCTCGCGTCCCCGGTCGGTTTTGAGATCGAGCGTAATGCCCTGCTTGCTGGTATTCAAAAAGCAGAACAGGCCGCTGCGTTCCAGCCCCGGCCGGTCGGCAAAAAAAGGCGGCAGCCCGCGGCCCCCGTCGCCCTCCCGAGGCTTTTCGATCTTGACCACCTCAGCCCCGTAGTCGGCCAGCAGCTTGGTGCAGTACGGACCGGCGATATAATGACTCAGGTCAACAACACGAATTCCACTCAGGGCTTGTTTCATTGATCGGTCTTTCTCGGTGTGTTGCGTTCCGACTCGTCTCTGAGCCGGCAAGGGGCAAGTATCAGCCATCTCGGTCCGCCAAGTCAAGGGTCACGGCCGACAGCCCCCGACTTCCGACAGCCGGATTGACCTGCGCCGGATTCTGCCTAATACTCTGCCAGTGCAGGGAAAGACAGCCCGGCCGAGTCCCGACCTCCAGAGAGGAGAGGCTATGATTATCGATACAGAGACCTTTGGGGAGATCAAAAGCGCCGTCAACCAGGCGACGCAGGGAATCGGCACCGCAACCCAGCTCGTCAAAGGTCTCGGCCCCCAGACCGAAGAAGCCCGTACCTACATCAGCCGGCTGCTCAACCAGATTCTCGAGGTTCAAGTCCACGTCCAGCGCGCCAACGCGGTCCTTGACGCCCTCAAAGACGCCAACCAGGAAGAAAGCTCGCAGCAGTAAGCCGGTCTTGGCGCCCCGTGCGGTCGTGCCTTTCGCCCGCGGTTCGGGAGGTGGCATGCTAGAAGGAAAGATTACGCATATTCGTCGGCGCCTGGCCGGCAACACATTCACCCCGCCGCCACTGGAAACCAAGCGGGAAACCAAGCTGCGGGCCGGCGTCGCCCTCCTCTTGCAGCCCCGGCGCGACGACCTGCATATGCTGTTCATCCACCGTGCTCATCACCCCCAGGATCCGTGGTCCGGCCATATGGCGTTTCCCGGCGGTCGCCAGGAGCCGGACGAGCCCAGCCTGGAGATCACTACCCGACGTGAAACCAAGGAAGAAGTCGGCATTGACCTCAATCAGCACGGCGAGTACCTGGGACACCTCCAGGCCGTTCAGGCCACGGCGCGTGGACGCGCCATCCCCATGACCGTCGCCCCGTACGTCTACCTGGTGTCCCCCCAGGCACACCCCGAGCCCGACCCGGTTGAAGTGCAGGATACAATTTGGGTGCCGCTGGCCTTCATGCAGCAGGACGGCGTTGAGCAACAGGTTCGGCGCGACCTGCACGACGGGACCTCAATTCAGGTTCCAGCCCTGCTGTACGGCGGAAAGACGATTTGGGGTCTGACCTACCGGATGCTGCGCGGGTTTTTGGAACTCATCGCCTGAACCTGTTTACTGAACGCTCATTCAGCCTCGCTTGACAGCCTGGCCCCCTATGTGCGACACACTGTCTCAGAACTCCGACGGCGGTATTCCTCCGCCCGAGGCCGATACTCAAACTGTAAGGAGGGTCTAGTATGGCCATGCGTGTTGTCTCGGCAGACTCCCACATGATGGAGCCAGCCGAACTGTGGGTAGAGCGTCTTGACGCCAAGTACAGAGAGCGTGCTCCAAAAGTCATCGACAATCCCAATAAGCCCGGACTGATTTTTGTGGCTGAGGGCATTGATCCGTTTCCGGTCGCCGGTGGATTCGGCGCGGGCCGGTCGGGCCAGGAACTCAAAGACCACCTGGACAAGGGCTATGAGGCTGCCCGGCCGAGCGGCTGGGACCCGGCCGAACGGATTAAAGATCAGGACATCGACGGTGTTGAGGCCGAAGTGCTGTACACCACACTGGGCATGTCGCTGTTCGGCCTCGAAGACGCCGCGCTGCAGGAAGCCTGCTTCAAGACCTATAACAACTGGGTCGCTGAATTCTGTTCCTACAACCCCAAACGCCTGTACGGCATCAGCCTGATCTCGTTGTACGACATTGATGCTGCGGTCAAGGAACTCGAGCGCACTCACAAGCTCGGCATGCGGGGCGCCATGATCTGGGGCTCGCCTCCAGAAGACACACCCTACAACAGCCCCATCTATGACAAGTTCTGGCAGGCGGCGTCCGACCTCGACATGCCGCTGTCGCTGCACGTGATCACCGGCAAGAGCAAGGAGAGCAAGGTCAACTTTGAGCAGATCAGCTCCTTCTACATGAACCTGATTCATGAGATTCAGCGCTCGCTGACAACCCTGATTTTCGGCGGCGTGCTGGAGCGCTTCCCCCAGCTCAAGATCGTCTCGGCCGAGAACGACATCGGCTGGTTCCCGCACTTCATGTACCGCATGGACCACGCCTACGAGAAGTTCAACATCATGGAAAAGAACCCGCTGCCGATGAAGCCGAGCGATTATGTCCGGCGTCAGATGTGGGGCACCTTCCAGGATGACGCGGTCGGTCCGGCCACCTACAAGATCTTCGGCGAGGACAACTACATGTGGGCGTCCGACTTCCCGCACACCGATTCGACCTGGCCGGAATCCCGGCAGTGGATCGCCAAGGACTTCGACGGCGTCCCGGACGAGGTCACCAAAAAGATCGTGTTCGATAACGCGGTCAAAGTCTACCGCATGGACCTGGACTAAACCGCCTGAGTCCGCCAATCCGACACCGGCCAGGGGGGCTTCCTCCTGGTCGGGCACGCCGGGCAGCACGCCTCACGCGCCCGGCACGACTTCCGCTAAAAACTCCCGCACGACCGCAATCAGGCCCTCTGGATTATCCAGCATCACGTGGTGGTAGCAGTCTTTGACCTCGGCCCAGCGGCCGTCGGGCAGGTCGGCGCACAGTGTGGCCAGCTTGTCGTGGTTCAGCACCGGACTGTTTTCGGCTTTCACCACCAGGGTCGGACAGCTGATGCTGGCCAAACGCCGGCGGCCGTCAACCGGCTCACGAAACAGGGTGCGACGGTCGAGCTTGGCCATCCACCTGCCGTCCGCCCGTTCGCTGAAGGCAAACCCGGCGATATACTCCAGTCGCTCCTGGGAGAAGAACGATTCGCGCGGCAGGACCTGGAAACGGCTGATCGCCTCGGCCCGCGACGCGAACACCTTGGCCGGCTTCTGGCCGAGTTTACGCAAGAACTGCACGGCCGACTCGGGATAGCTCACAGTCGTATCGACCATCACCAGGCCAGCCAGCTCGGCGGCGTGCTCGGTCGCATAGATGACGGCGTTGTGGCCACCCATGGAGTGCCCCACCAGCACCGGCCGCTCAACGCCAAGCTTGGTCAAGAGCTGGTGGAGATCGTCGATGTAGTGGCGGGTGCTGTAGGCCGGAGGGTCGGCGTGCTGACTGTCCCCGTGGCCCCGCCAGTCCGGGGCGATGACGTGGAAATCGTCACAAAAGGCTGGGGCAAAAAAGTCCCACCACTGGGCGTAGGCCGAACCTCCGTGCAAGAGGATCAGGGCGTGTTTGCCCGGACTGCCCCAGTCCAGATAGTGGAGCCGAAGACCGTTGACGGTTGCAAAACGATCGTGTGGGCGTGCCATCATGCCTCGTCCGGTGTCCGCGCTAGGCGTCTTTTTCGAGCATCGCCTTGACGACCTTGGCCGGCGACATGGGCAGTTCCTGCAGGCGGATGCCGGCCGCCCGGTAGATAGCATTGGCAATCGCCGCCGGCGGCGGCACGATCGGCACTTCTCCGACGCCCCGAATGCCGATCGGATGGCCGGGGTTGGCAACCTCGACCAGAATTGTCTCGATCATCGGCAGGTCGAGGCAGGTCGGCATCCGGTAGTCCAGAAACCCGGTGTTCCGCAGCGTGCCCGTTTCGTCGTAGAAATACTCTTCGTTGAGCGCCCAGCCGATACCCTGGGCCACCCCGCCCTGGATCTGGCCCTCGACATAGCTCGGATGGACGGCCTTGCCAACGTCTTGTGAAGCCGTGTAGCGCACGATATCGACCTTGCCCGTCTCCGGGTCAAGCTCGATATCAACCACATGGGTGGCAAAGGTCGGCCCCACCCCCCGAGGTCGGACCGAGGCGCTGCCCATCACCGGTCCGCCGGCGCGCGGCAGCTTGGGCGCCATCTGTTTGAGGCTCAACGACTCATGCCCGTTGGTCGTACACGACACCACGCCGTCCTGAAAAACCACGTCTTCGGGCTTGACCTTCCACAGCGTTGCCGCCCGGTGTTTGAGGATGGCGACCGCATTGGTGGCTGCCTCATACACGGCCATGCCGGTCGCAAACGTCACCCGACTGCCGCCGGTCGTATCGGTATGGCCGATCGACTCGGTATCGGCCACGACCGGATGCACGTCTTCGGCGGCCAGACCCAGTACCTCGGCGGCAATCATGGCGCACGACGCCCGACTGCCGCCGATGTCCGGGGAACCGGTGACCACATTGGCCGTTCCATCGGTGTTGATGCTGACCGTAGCCGAAGACTGAAAGGCGGCGTTGAACCAGAAGCCCGAGGCCACGCCCCGGCCGCGCAGTTTGCCGTCTCCAGACTGCGGCGGCGGAGACTGGTAGTGTTCGCCGTTCTTGATCGACTCAACCGTCTCGACAAAGCCGATCCGCTTGAACTGCGGTCCGGCCGGCTGAGCCGTACCTTCGCGGGCGGCGTTGCGCAGCCGGAACTCCAGCGGGTCGATCCCCAGCTTCTCGGCCAACTCGTCAATCACCGTCTCCGCAGCCATGGCCGGATTCGTCGCCCCAGGTGCCCGGTAGGCGCAGGTCTTGGGCTTGTTGACCACCACGTCGAAGCCGTCAATCTGGAAGTTTTCCAAATCGTAGGGCGCCAAAACGGTCATGCTGCCGGCCGCGACCGGAGAGCCCGGAAAGGCGCCGGCCTCAAACGACAGGCGCAGCTCAGCGGCCGTAATCCGGCCGTCCTTATCGGCCCCGATCTTGGCATAGATATGAGAACCCGGCGTCGGACCGGTCGCCCGCAAGACCTCGCTGCGGGTCATGACCATTTTGACCGGTCGGCCCGAGAGTTTCGACAACAGCAGGGCAACGTGTTCCAGGTAGACGGTGGTCTTGCCGCCAAAGCCGCCGCCGATTTCGGCCGGGATGACCTTGACCTTGCTGGGCGGCATCTTGAGCAGACCGCCGCACAGCTCACGGACCGCAAACGGTCCCTGGGTGCTGACCCACACGGTCGACTGCCCGTCGGCACTGTACTGGGCCACGACATTATGCGGCTCGATATAGCCCTGGTGGACCATCGAGGTCGAAAACTCTTTTTCCACAACCAGGTCGGCGGCGGCAAAGCCTTCGTCCAGATCGCCCCGGGCGAAGCGAACCTGGTTGGCGACATTGGTCGGGCTGTCAGACGCGTCCGGCGTCCCACCTGTACGCAGTTCAGGGTGCAGGATAGGCGCGTCGTCCTGCATGGCCTCCAGCACGTTCTGCACGTGGGGCAGCACCTCGTACTCGACCCGAATCAGCTTGGCGGCCTCCTCGGCAATATGCGGGCTGGTGGCGGCCACCGCAGCAACCGCGTGTCCATCGTACAGGACTTTGTCGCGCGCCATCAGGTTTCTCGACAGGTGACGGGGGTTGACCATGTTCTCGCCGATCTGCAACAGACCGTCCTCAATCTCGGGAAAATCCTGGCCGGTCACCACCGCCTTGACCCCGGGAACCGCCAGGGCCGCAGACGTATCGATCGAGACGATCCGGGCGTGGGCGTGGGGACTGCGGAGAATTTTGCCGTGCAACAGGCCCGGCAGGTGGATATCGGCTCCGTACTTGGCCCGGCCGGTGACCTTATCGGCGCCGTCGTGGCGGATCGGACGCGTGCCGATGACCTTGAACTGATGCTCGTGCTGCGCTGCCATGTCTTCCTCCCCGGCTTTGGTAGGGGCAGGCCCTAGTGCCTGCCCTGGGCGGCCACGGGGGGCTCACCCTACTGCCGTTTCGCAAACCTGCCCAGAATGTATCTGGAAAATGCTCAAAAAAATAGGGAAGAGCCAGCCCAGCCCTTCCCTATAAAATCTCACTGCGCGTCGCCTCAGCCGCCCCCGATAGCCGGCACGAAATGGATCTCGCTATCGGCCGGGATGGACTCCGACAAGCCGCCGGTGATGATCTCTCCGTTGACCGAGACCGCCACCGAGCCGGCCAGATCGTTATCCTCAACCACCCGGTCCCGAAAGCCGGGGAATTGACGCTCCAGATCGTCCACAATGGCGCGCAGGGTTGCACCCGTCGCCGTTGTGCGGTCTTTGCCGCCCGACAGCTTTCGCATCAGGGCAGGAATGAAGACGGTTGACGCCATAGCTATTTGAATTGGCAATGCCGGAAAGTAGGGGCACGGCATGCCGTGCCCCTACGCTGACCTCTCCGCTAGCCCTGCTCGATGACCGCCTTGGCGATTTTGCCCGGCGACATCGGCAGCTCTTCCATGCGTACCCCAAGGGCGTTGTGGATAGCGTTGGCCAAGGCAGCCGGCGGCGGGATAATCGGCACCTCGCCCACACCCCGCACGCCAACCGGATGACCCGGGTTGGGCACCTCGACCAGGATCGTCTCGATCATCGGCAGATCGAGGCAGGTCGGCATCCGGTAGTCCAGAAAGCCGGCGTTGCGCAGCGTGCCGTTCTCATCGTAGAAGTATTCTTCGTTGAGACCCCAGCCTACGCCTTGGGCCACCGCGCCCTGGATCTGACCCTCGACATAGCTCGGATGGATGGCCGTGCCCACGTCCTGGGTGGCCGTGTAGCGCAGAATATCGACCTTGCCGGTTTCAGGATCGACCTCGACGTCCACCACATGGGTCGCAAACGCCGGCCCGACTCCACGCGGGTTGACCTGAGCCCGACCCGATACCGGTCCGCCGGTCCGGGGCAGCTTGGTGGCCAGCTCCTTGAGGTCCATGGGCTCATTTTTCTCGTCGCTGGGACACGACACCACCCCGTCCTGGAACACGACATCTTTGGTCTCAACCTTCCACACCTTTGCCGCGCGTTCCTTGAGCTGGTTGACCACATCCTGGGCGGCCTCGTACACCGCCGTTCCGGTGGCAAAGGTCACCCGGCTGCCGCCGGTCATATCGGTATGCCCGATGGACTCCGTATCGGCCACAACCGGATGGACTTCTTCGGCCTTCAGGCCCAGCACCTCGGCGGCGATCATCGCACACGAGGCCCGGGTGCCGCCGATATCGGTCGAGCCGGTCACCACGTTGGCCGTGCCGTCGCTATTGATATTGACGGTTGCGCTGGACTGAAACCCGGCGTTGAACCAGAAGCCCGAGGCCACGCCCCGGCCGCGTTTCTTGCCATTGCCGGACTGCGGCTTGGGTGACTTGTAGTGGTCGCTGCTCTGGGCTGCATCCAGGGTTTCCAGATAGCCGATCTTGCCGAACTGCGGTCCGGCCGGCTGGGCCGTGCCTTCTTTGGCACCGTTGATGCGGCGGAATTCAAGCGGGTCAAAACCGAGCTTTTCGGCCAGTTCGTCGACCACCGTCTCGCCGGCAAAGGACGAATTGCTCGACCCCGGGGCGCGATAGGCGGCCGTCTTGGGCTTATTGACCAGCACGTCATAGCCGTCGATCTGGAGGTTCTCCAAATCGTACGGGGCCAGCACGGTCATACAGCCCGCCCCGACCGGCGCGCCGGGGAAGGCGCCACCCTCGTAGGCCATCCAGATCTGGGCTGCGGTGATCTTGCCGTCTTTCGTGGCGCCCATCTTGACCTTGATGTGCGAGCCCGAGGTCGGGCCGGTGGCGCGCAACACATCGCCGCGGCTCATCACCATCTTGACCGGCTTGCCGGTCTTCTTGGACAGCACCAGCGCCAGCGGCTCCAGATAAACCGAAATCTTGCCGCCAAAACCGCCGCCGATCTCGGCCGGCACGACCTTCATCGAACTGGCCGGGATATCCAGAATCATGGCCGTCTGGTCGCGGGCGGTAAACGCGCCCTGGGTGCTGACCCAGATCGTGGAGCGGCCGTCGGAATTGTGCTGGGCGACCGCGTTGTGCGGCTCAATATACCCCTGGTGGACCATCGAGGTATCGAACTCGCGCTCGACGACCTCGTCGGCAGCGGCAAAACCGGCCTCCAGGTCGCCCCGCTCAAATTTCACATGGCTGGCAATGTTCGTCTCTTGATCACCCTTCTCCTCAACCCGCACGTCGGACAGCAGAATCGGCGCGTCGTCCTGCATCGCGTCCATCACATTCTGGACGTGGGGCAGGACTTCATAGTCAACCTTGATGAGCTTGACCGCCTCTTCGGCAATATGCGGGTTGGTCGCCGCCACCGCCGCCACTGCGTGCCCGTCATATAGGGCCTTGTCGCGGGCCATGACGTTCAGCGACAGATGGCGGGGATTCATCGGCAGTTCGCCCATGGGCACCACGCCGCCGGGCAGATCGGGCAGATCGGCACTGGTAATGACCGCTTTCACGCCGGGCAGGGCGAGCGCGGCCGACGCATCAATGGATTTGATCCGGGCGTGGGCGTGGGGGCTGCGCAGCACCTTGCCGTGCAGCAGGCCGGGCAGATCGATATCCGCCCCATACTGGGCCCGGCCGGTGACCTTATCCACCCCGTCGTGCCGAATCGGACGGGTTCCGATGACCTTGAATTTCGCCTCTTGTTGCGCCATTGCTTACCTCCCTTGGATGACAGAAGCGGCGTCCAAGACCGCTTTCACAATCTTATCGTAGCCCGTGCAGCGACACAGATTCCCGGCCAGGGCATAACGCACCTCGTGTTCGCTGGGGTTGGGGTTGCGGTCCAGCAGCGCCTTGGCCGTGACCAGGAAACCGGGCGTGCAAATTCCGCACTGCAGGGCGGCGTGCTCCAGAAACTTCTGCTGGAGCGGATGGAGCGTATCGCCGTCGGCCAAGCCCTCAACCGTCGTGATGTCCTGGCCTTCGGCCTCAACGCCGAGCACCAGACACGAGCACGAGGTACGACCGTTGATAATCACGCTGCAGGCTCCGCAGTCGCCGGTCAGGCAGCCTTCTTTTGAGCCGGTAAAACCGAGTTCGTCGCGCAGCACTTCGAGCAAGCTCTGGCGGGGCTCGCACAGGAACTCTGCGACTTCGCCATTGAGTGTCGTTTGAACGTGGACCTTTCTTGCCATATTTCTCCTGCCTTCCTGATTGAGACAGCCGTGCGTCTCGGAGGACAGATGAAGCCGGGCTGTCACCCGCTTCGCCCTCCCCCGCTCACGTCCGGCGTATTAGGCTTTTGCGCGGGCTCGCTCACCCGCCTGTTTCAGCGTCCGGCGCGTTAACACGCCAACCAAATGGGTCCGAAACTCGGCCGTGCCGCGCATGTCCGAGATAGGCGTGGCAATGCCCTGGGCCAACTCGGCCGCCCGCGCGATATTCTCGTCGGTGAACGGCTTGCCGACCAGATAGGCGCTGGCCTCCTCGGCAAACAAATGGGTCGGCGCCACCGCACCCAGGCCAATCCGCGCCGCCGTACAGGTATCGCCGTCGAGCGCCACACACGAGCCAACACCGACCACCGCAATATCCATCTCGTTACGCGGAATAAACCGTTGATAGCAGTCGGCCGTCTGGCCCTGGGGAGCTGGAATACGGAACTCCACCAAGATTTCGCCCGCTCCCAGAACAGTCTCGCCCGGACCGGTCACGAAATCTTCAACCGCCACATCCCGCTCGCCGTTCGGACCGGCGATATGACAGCTCGCGCCGAGCGCGATGAGAACCGGCGGCGTATCCGCAGCCGGCGAGCCGTTACACAGGTTGCCGCCGACCGAAGCCCGGCTCAGAATCTGGTCCGAGCCGATCAGACCAGCCGCTTCAACCAAGCCCGGATACTGTTGCTGCATGGTCGCGTCTTCGATGAACTTACAGCAGGGAAACGAGGCACCAAGCCGCAGTCCATCCTGGGCGCTAAAGGTGCAGCCCTGGAGTTCAGGAATCGTCTTGGCGTCAATAATGACCCCAGGCTGTTTGACACCCGCACGCATCTGAATAATGAGATCCGTGCCTCCAGCCAACAGCCGCCCGTTGTCGCCGGCAGCAGCCAGCTGGCTGAGCGCTTGACTGAGCGACGTCGGCGCGTCGTATGTAAATGCTTGCAAAGTTCCCTCCTGTTCGAGCCCGCGTTTGCCACAGGCCAGCTGAAATACAGATTACAGCGGATTCCACCAGTCTGTTCTACACGGGGAAGCAAGGTCCAAATTGGCGCACTAGGGTGACCAACTGGGGACAGAGGCTCGCCGTGCCGAACCGCAGGCTCTTATACCATCCGCAGATTTTCCACGCAAGCAAAAAGGGCCGGGTGCGGACAGACAAAAGCGCTTGGGTTTGGTGCCCGTCGTGTGGTATGGGTAGGGGCGGGAGGGCAGCCCTATGGCGGAACTGTTTCATATCGGCCTGACGGTCAAAAATCTGGAGCGCTCAATCGCCTTCTACCGAGACATCGCGCAGCTTCTACACCGAAGACCCGGACGGGGTGCCGGTCGAGTTTCTGCAGCTGACAGACGAAGCGGAAAGTTCGCACAAATAAGGAGAAAGCCGTATGGCACAGCCGCTTGTTGACCGGGCCGTTCCGCCGCGTGAGGCCATTGTCCGCGTCCTTGAGCAGGCCGGAATCGATATGGTCTTTGGTATTCCGGGCGGCTATACCGGGGCGCTGTTCAACGCCCTGTACGACCACCGGGATACGATCCGGACGGTGCTCGTCCGCGAAGAGGCGCGCGCCGGGGTGATGGCCGAAACCTACGGCCGTCTGACCGGCAAACCGGGCGTGGCCATCGGCCAGGCAGCCTTTTTGCTGCACGCCAGCCTCGGCGCGGTCGAAGCCCATCTGTCAAGCTCGCCGATGCTGCTGCTGACCGACCTGAGCGATAATGCTCCCTACTCGCAGCACGGCCCCTACCAGGCCGGCACCGGCGACTACGGCACCTGGGACGCCAAACAGGCGTTTTCGGCCATCACCAAGCGCACCTTTGTTGCCAGCGATCCGGTCCAAGGCGTCCACAGCCTGCAAATTGCGCTCAAGCACGCCTTATCCGGCGAGCGGGGACCGGTGGCCGTGCTGCTGCACAGCCAGGCGCTGCGGGGCCGGGTGGGTCCCGAGTCGGTTCCGCCCCTGTACGCCACCGAGCCCTTTCTGGCGGTTCCCGCGCCGCCGGCCGACCCGCGTCTGGTGGAACAGGCTGCCCGGGCCTTGGCCGAGGCCGAGCGGCCGGTGATCATCGCCGGCAACGGGGTGCGGATCGCTCAGGCCTATATGGAACTGGTCACCCTGGCCGAAGAAATCGGCGCACCGGTCGCCACCAGCGCCTCGGGCAAGGGTTGCTTTGCCGAAACCCACGACTTGGCTCTGGGCGTGTACGGCAACTTCGGCACCCCCCTGGCCAACGCCGAAATCGGGGCGGCCGACCTCGTGCTGGTGGTCGGCTCCAAGCTGGCGGCAACCGATACCGCCTTTGAAACCGCCAAACTGCTCGATCCCCAGCGCCAGCGCCTGATCCAGATTGACATTGAGGCCAAGAACGCCTCGTGGACCTATCCGGCCGAGATGGCCCTGATCGGCGACGCCAAAACAGCCCTGGCCCAGCTGAGCGAAGCCCTGGTCGCCAACGAGACCGTGTCCCCCCAGACCGTCTCCGAGCGCAAAGCCCGGCTGCAATCGGCCCGGCGTCAGCACGGCTTTTTCGACGCCCCGGAGTTTCGGTCTCAGGCCGCGCCGATTCTGCCCCAACGGGTCATTGCCGAACTCCAGCGCGCCATTGAGCCCGACGCGCTGGTGACCTGCGACGCGGGTGAAAACCGGCTGTTCATGATGCACTACTTCCAGACCAAGGCGCCCGGGACGTTTCTGCAACCGGCCGGGGTGGGCGGCATGGGCTATGCGGCCCCGGCCGCGCTGGCGGCCAAGCTGCTGTATCCCGAACGCCAGGTCGTTGCGGTGTGCGGCGACGGCGGGTTTGCCATTGGGCTCAACAGCTTCATGACTGCGGTCGAAGAAGATATCCCGATTGTCAACCTGGTCTTCAACAACCAGGCCCTGGGTTGGGTCAAACACGGCCAGGGGGAGCGTAATATCGCCTGTGATTTTGCCAACTTTGACCACGCCAAAATTGTTCGCGCCATGGGCTGCGAGGGCATCCGGGTCGAGGACCCGAACCAGCTGGCGCCGGCCCTGCACACCGCCCTGACCAGCAACAAGCCAACCGTCGTCGACGTCCGCACCTCCCTGGACGAGACCTTCCGCAAGGTCACCTCGCCCCTGGTCGGCGAACGCTGAGCACGGTTCGGCATTTCCAAGCCCCCATCTTTCCGCTACGACAACACGATGAACAAAACATTTGACGTGTACGGCATGGGTAACGCCCTGGTCGACGTGCAGTTCCAGGTCGGCGAGCAGGCCCTGCACGATCTGGAACTCGACAAAGGCGGCATGCGGCTGGTTGATACAGCCCAGCAGAACGTCCTGCTCGACTACTGCCGGCACCTGTCGGCGCATCGCGCCAGCGGCGGCTCAGCCGCCAATTCCATGATTGCCCTGGCCCAGCTCGGCGGCAGGGCAGCCTATGGCTGTCTGGTCGGCGACGACGAGTTGGGACGCTTTTATTTTGACGAAATGCAGTCGCTGGGCGTCCACCTGCATACCCCGCCTGTCAGCGGCCAGCCGACCGGGACGTGCATCATCCTCATCACCCCAGACGCCGAACGCACCATGAACACTGCGCTCGGGGCCAGCGGCGTCTTTGCGGTCGAGCACGTGACCGAAGACGCGCTCAAACAGGCCACCTGGCTGTACCTGGAGGGCTATCTGTTTTCGACACCCGGCGGACAAGCGGCAGCCCGCCGGGCGCTTGAGTTGGCCAGGAAACATCAGGTCAAAGTCTCCCTGACCTTCTCGGATCGTTTCATTGTCGAGACTTTTGGCGATGTCCTGCGCGCGGCGGTGGCCGAGTGCGACCTGATCTTTACCAACCAACAGGAGGCCGGCGCCTACGTTGGCGAAGAGCGAGCCGAAGCCATTTTCCCGCGCCTTCAAGACAGCGCCCCGAATGTCGTGATGACCCGCAGTGAGAAAGGCGCGTGGGGTCATTTTGACGGAACAGTATTCCGGATCCCGGCCGTTCCCGTCCACGCCCTCGACGCAACCGGCGCGGGCGACATGTTCGCCGGCGCCTTTCTGTACGCCATCACCCACGGCTACACGGCCGAAGACGCCGCCCGCCTGGCCTGCCGGCTGTCCAGCAAAGTCGTCTCCCAGTTGGGTCCGCGCCTGCACGGCGATGTCACAGCCCTGCTACGCAATAGCTGAATGGCGGGACGGGATCGGGCGCCAGGCGACGTCTCAGGCCGATTCGCGCAGCTGACGCGAGGGACACGGAACGGTATAGCGCCCCATACGGACCATCACCCGTCGTGTGTGTCGTCGCCCACGTCCGAGAAGTTCGTGATGGTGACGCTGCCTTGGGGGAACTCGGCAACGATGCTCAGCCGCCCGCCCAACGCCTCGATATAGGCGCGGAGGTTCGAGACATACATATCCGCCCGCCGCTCCAATTTAGCGACGGCCGGCTGTTTAACGTGCAAGGCTTCGCCGAGCGCCTTCTGGGTCGTCGCTCGTGCCTGCCGCAGCTCATGGAGCGGCATGGCCGCCCGAAGCTCCGCCTTCCTGGTCTCCACACGCGCTCGGCGCTCCGGCGTAAAACCCTTCGTTAGAGCAAATTGCGATGCTGTGTAGCCGTCCGTCATTCCCGCGCAAGCGGGAATCCAGACTCCCAGCCTCCCGACCGCTGGATGCCGGATCAAGTCCGGCATGACGAAGGCAGAGCGATAGGGCTACAACTCATCGTAAACCGCTCTAAGTCGCGAAAAGCGTGACGACCGCTCATTCGATCAGCCCTCTTCTTCCTCTGTTTTGAGACTCTCGCGCCGCTTCGCGCTTCTTAAATTTTCCAGTTCTTTCCGGATGTCCTGAGCGACCTCATCCACTTCCCGCGCCACCCGGGTCTCAAGTCCGAGTTCCTGCTCTAAGGCTGTTGTGAGCGGCAGCAGCAGAGGCGCCGCCGGCGAGCCCTGAATCAGCTCATGCACACGCGCCGGCCCAAGCTCAACACTAAACGCCATCAAGGCCACGAGAAACTCTCTTGGCAGGGAGCCCAGTTCTGAGAGAAGGGCAAGGAACGCCTCAATATCTTGCTCGCATCCAGAGGGATCACCGTTCTCAAGAGTTGCCCTAGCCCGGATCAAGTGACCATGTACTCGGTTCACCAGCGATTCCGTGCGGCACTGTTCGAGGGCCAGACCAGCCGTTCTGATGGCTGCCTTGTACCTACGGCACTCCAGCTCGAAATACGCCTTTTTAACAAGAGCGTACTCGGTCAGCCTTTGATCTGGCAGGAAGGTGCTCTCCCCAAGCCGACGTACCACCTCGTCACAGGACGCCAGAGCCTCCTCCGGCCGACCCAACTCCCAAAGGAGGTCTCCTTTGCGAAGGAGAGCCATGGCGACCGCTTCACGCAGCACCGGCGCCTCGCTGGCTCCGTAACGGCGCACCACCTCGTCATAGGCCGCCAGGGCGTCCTCGGACCGCTTCAGTTTGCGGAATGTTTCTCCCTTTTCGATCAGCTCCCGAGCAGCCGTCTCTGCGGAGGCGTTCACAGCTCCGTGACGTTGGTCCGCCTCGTGGAAAGTCGGTTCTGCTCCGGTCCACTCAGGCTTCGTTCCGTCCGATGGCACAAGGCCCTGGGCGAGGACCTCGGAAAGTAAGGTGTCATGATGCTCGGCCAGAACAGGCAGTGTCAACAACTGTGCGAGGGCGGTCTGATGCAGCGTCCGCATCTCCCCGTTGGAGTTGCCCGCTTCGCGGGCTATCCCTACGCCGATGTCTCTCAGCTCTTGCGGCGCATAGAACGCCTCCATAAAGCGGATGAGAGCTTCGACCAGGAGGTCCGGCCCACGGGGACGACGACGCAGCAGGTAATAGATGTTGTACAGACGCTGGGTCAGATAGTACTGCTTGCGGCGCGCCGTGCCCCCGGCCACTTCGACGATGCCCCGTTCCACGAGACGGGTGAGCTGGGCGCTGCACGGGCTCGGCTTGAGCCGAGACCGATCAGCGATTTCCTTTGTGGTGGCCGGTTTCCACAGATCGGCAAGCGCGAGATAGACCCGTCTTTCCTGTGCCGGGAGTAGTTCGATATGGCCTTTGAAGTATTCCGTGTGGTCATCAACCAAGTCGAACAGATTGTCCATCAGGTTGCGAAAGGATCGGCCCGCTCCGAAACGGGCCACGATCACCACCAGGCGGGGGTCGCCGCCGGTCAGGATCTGTAACGACCGAATCGTCTCCGGTCGGGCATCGTGACCGGACACCGTCTTCCACAGCACAGCGCACTCCTGCGTGTCGAGTGGCCGTAACAGCCGCACCCGGAACTGGTCGTACAAGGCTTGGTCCGGATTGTCGATCTGGTCGAAGCGGCTTGTTGCGCTCGCAAGCAGCACGATTCGTGGCTCGGTCTGGAGAACCTTGCGCAGCCGCCAGCCCGCGTCCTGGTCCACCATGTCCCTGAACATCATGTTCAGGTTCTCGACCATCAACACGAGCCGCTTGCTCTCACGATCCGCAAAATCGAGCAGGGCCGTCAGGCAGCGGTTCTCCAGCGTCTGGTCGTCGTCAATGGTGCGTAGCTCGTCATAGGTACGATGCAGGTCGGGACTGTCCTCCCGGTGTGGCGCTTGGACGGCAAGGCGGGACAGGCATTCCAGCCAGAACTCCCCCGCCGTGGACACCTCGTAGCTCTCCTCGGCAAAGACAATCGGGAAGAAGCTGGCGGACAAGGCATCATCACGACCTATCTCGGCCGCAACGCGCCGAAGCAGGCTTGTCTTGCCGCTGCCACGCGGACCGATCACGAGCTGGTGCGGATTGGAGTTGCCGGTACATTCGCGCAGCATCTCGACGAGCGAGGCGAATTCGCTCGTCCGGATACAGAATGACGCGACGATCTCATCATCGGACAGGAAGCCTGGGTTGTACTTTCTGGTGGTGGCGGCCATCGCGGTCTTCTCCGTTCAGACTTGACGCTGAGCGATGGGGACAAAATGCCGGCCGTGGCGCGCCCGCCACCAGTCCTCCAGCAACCCCGACACAAACCGGTAGTCGTCGCCCTGTCGCGCCAGATAGCCGTCGTGCTCAAGCACGTAGAGCACATTTGTGACCGGGTCTGGATCGGCCTCAGTCGGACCCGGGAAATGCGCGGCGTACTGCTCGATGGCAGCGCTACGCAGCCTGCCGTCATCCATGGCGGCTTCAGTCAAGAGATCGAGTGCGAGCCGGTACAACTCAGTCCCGAGCACCATCTTCAAGCGGCTCTCGTAGTGATCCAGGTCGGTTTGCCCGCGTGGGCCGAGCATCTCGTCGGTATACACGTGCTCCACGTCCTGGGGCGTGGCGTTTTGCCGGCCGGCGCGGCGCAGGTATTCGTGCAGGCCGTCAAAGAACTGCTGAACGTGGTGAGGCACCTGACACCGCAGGCGACGGCACATGTCGTGCCGCACGGCATCGGGGAGGTTGAGTCTGTAGGTCTTGGCCAGAGCGGCTAAGCACTGCGCAGCGGTCTCTTCGTCCCACGGTTTCAGATCGAAGGCAGAGAAGATATTGGCATGGGCGCTGAGTCCAGCCTGCCGGAGGATCGGCTCAAGTCCCACACTGCCGGAAAGGATCATGCGGATTCGGCCGCGATGCGTTTGGCCGTTCTTGCGCAGCCAAGTCATGAGGCCATCCACCGTTTGCTTGCGCTCCGGCGTCATGCGGTAGTCTTGCCCTTTGAGCAGTCGATTGACGAGAATCGGCAACTCGTCAATCGCGAGGACGAGCGGCCGCTCGTTTGCGGCCAGGGCCGCGAAGATTTCGTCCCCCTTCTGCTGCCAGTTACCGGCGTCAATGCCGGCGCGCAGTTTGACCTGGACCTCGGTGACGGTCAGCGTATCGACGTGATCGACAACCCCGTGAAAGACGTTGGCAAACCCGGACTGGATGCGACGCCAAGCGCCCTGCGCAGACATTGACCGGGCTCCTATTTCGGCTATGGCGTCCGCCGAAGTGTCAGCGGCTTCCAGATCGACAAAGATCGTCTCGAACTGCCCCTCGTGCTTCAGGCGGCGGAGCAGCTCTCGGACGAGGCTCGTTTTGCCCATGCGCCGCTGTGCCGTCAGCAGCGTATGAGTGCCGTCGTGCACCCGTTCGGTGAGCGCCTCAAGCTCACCCTCCCGGTCGTAGAACCGGTCCCCTTCGACCCAGTTTGCCCCCGCTTTCTTGAGTGTCATGCCCCCATCCCCAAGCCAACAATTTTGTTGGCTACAATTCTGTTGGCAAAATATTCCGCTGTCAAGTAGGGGAAAATCCACAGGCAGGGATGGGTGGCTATTCAGGCCGATTCGCGCAGCTGACGCAGCTCGTTGACAATCGCCGCGTGGCGCTCGCGGCTGAGCCGATAGGGCAGGAAGCCGAGCACCATGCCGACGCCGAACAGCAGCGTTACCAGGGCGCTGAACAACCCCAGACGGTGCACCACCTCGGGGGCAACACTGCCCAGGATCGCCCCGGCCGGAAACGCGGCCAGTTTGATCACAAAGCCGGAGACCAGTACCCCGAGGCCGGATGAGGCTTTTGCAATAAACGCGTTGGCCGCAAACAACAGCCCCTCCTGGCGCGTCCCCACCCGCAGCTCGTGCTCGTCGGTCACGTCGGCAATCATCGACCCGACCATGGTCATGGAGATGATGATGGCGGTATAGCTCACAAATATCGTTCCGCCCACGACCCACACCAGCATGGGCTCACCGCCGCCCGGCAACAGGCCGGCCAGCCGTACAAAAATGAGCGTGGCCAAAATCAGCGGCGCGGCCACGGCGGTGGCGAGAATCAGCCGTTTCTTGCCCAGCCGCTCGGCCAGCGGTCGCGTCACGACCAGGGCCAGCACCGAGCTGGCGATGAGAACAAACATGAACAGCGTGAGCTGCTCCGAGCTGAACCCCCACAAAAAAGTGTTGAGGTAATTATTGAGGTTCTGGTTTACCCCAAAGGAAACCCACAAACACAGACCGCCGACAACGGCCGCCCGGTACGACGGGCTGGCCAGCGCTGCCCGCACGTCGCGGGGCAGCGATCTGAGCCGGACCGGCTGTATGCGGCTGTCAGCCACCTGCGCCTGGAGGGCGGCCCGCTGGGTGCCGAGCGCGGACACCAGGGTCGTCACGACCATGATGACCGCGCCCCACACGGCAAAGCCGACGTAGCCCTCGGGATTGAGCAGCCCCTGGGGATAGCGGGGGGTGGTACGCAGAAACACCGCGTAGGCCAGGATCGCGTAGCCCAGGCCGAACAGCCAGGCAAAGACGAGGCGCAGGGTTTGCAGCGAGGTGCGCTCGTCATAGTCCTGGGTCAGCTCGGCCACCAGGGCCTGATGCGGAATGGCAAACAGGGTCATGGCAAAGCGCGTGGCCGAGGCAAAACCCAGCAGCCACATGAACAGCCCGGCCTGGCTCAAACCCCGGGGCGGCAGAAATACCGCCACAAAGCACACCGCCAGCGGTAGGCCGGCGGCATACATGAAAGGGTGGCGCCGGCCGAGCCGAGAACGCAAGCCGTCGGACCAGACACCGACCGCCGGATCGGTCACCGCATCGATGAGCAGGGCGATAAACAGCGCCACGCCACAGAGACCGGGATCGAGTCCGACAATCTGCTGATAATAAAACAGCAAAAAAAGGGTAAAGGCGTTGGTCTTAATGCCTTCGGCCGACAGCCCGAAACCGTAGGCGATTTTGACCCGCTGGGACAGGCGGCCTGGGGCGTGCATATCACGAGCCGGGCGTGCTCAGCCCCGTCCAGCGCCGGTAGTCCTGCGGGGTATCGATATCGGCCACAATGCCGGGGTCGTCGAGCGGGACGTGGCGCACCCGGGCGGGATCTTTACGCACGACCGTTTTGGCGCCCTTGTCCAGCGGGGCGGCCAGCAGCTCGGCATAGACCTGACGGGAGAACAACACCGGATGGCCGCGCTGGCCCTGATGGGTGGCAATAATAATCGGCAGCGGGTCGGTCCGAAACGAGGCCATGAGTGCGGCGATGGTCTCCGGCCTGACCAGCGGATGGTCAACCAGGTTCACCACCGCAGCCGCGCTGTCGGGCGACAGCGCGCCGAGCCCGCACACCAGAGAAGACAGCTGGCCCTGGGCATAGTGCGGGTTGACGACTGTGCGCAGGGCGGGATGCCGGGGCAGGGCGGGCCGCAGCCGGTCCTCCCAGGCGCCCAGCACGACGACCAGTTCCTCTACCCCGGCGTCGAAGAAAGCCGTGCAGATACGCTCAAGAAACGTTTGGCCCTGGTAGGCCAGGAGCGCTTTTGGCGAGCCCATGCGACGCGACTCGCCGGCGGCCAGAAGAATGCCCGAAATCATGGGATAGACATGGGATAGGCTGGACGGGCTCAGCCGCCAAACTTGAACGGACCGCTCGACCGCGCCTTGGCGGCCAGGGACAGCGTCTCCAGCGACCCGCGATGCCGCGCCCGGACGATCTCGGCCGCAATCGCCACCGCGATCTCGGCCGGTGTTTCGGCCGCAATATCCAAACCCATGGGGGTGTGGATACGGCTCAGCTGTTCGGGGCTGAAACCCTGTTCGGCCAGGCGTTCGAGGGTGGTTTTGGCCCGGCGTTTGCTCCCGATCATGCCGATATAGGCCGGGCTCTTGTGCAAGGCCACCCGCACCGACTCCTCGTCATGCACATGCCCCCGGGTGACGACCACGACAAAGGTCTGCTCGTTGATCTCCAGGCTGTCCAGCACCTGACCAAAGGGGCCGACCCGGATATCGGCCGCGTGGGGAAAGCGCTCGGCATTGGCAAACGCCCAGCGATCATCGACCACAACGGTCCGAAACCCCATCAGGTGAGCGATCTCGCACAGCGGCTGGGCAATATGGCCGGCCCCGGCAATAATCAGGGTCTGCTGACCCGACTGCACGTCAACAAAGACTTTGGGCCAGTCCTGGCGACGGGCGACAACCTCTTCCACCGCCTGGCCCTGGGGCGAGACCGCAAACAGCTGGGACTTGCCATCGCTGACAGACGCGCCGAAGGTCTCGACCAGCGTCTGGTCGAGCGACAGGGCGGGGCTCAGGGCCGGGCCGCCGCGGCCCACCGACAGACACCCCTTGGCGCCCGGACTGAGACTGCCGTCGACCGCGTCCAGGGCTGTCACCAGAGCCGTTGGCCGCCGCGCCCGGGTCGCCTCGGCCAGGCTGTGGGCCAACTCGCGATGCTCTTCGGGCCGCCATACGTCGAGCGCCACATCCATCAGGCCGCCACACACCTGAATCACGTCCTGATCGAAATCGCCGGTCAGGTCGACCTCGACAATCCGCGGCGGCAGATTCTGCTCCAACACCGGGTAGGCTCGACGCAGCACCTCGCCCTCCCCACACCCGCCGCCGATTGTGCCAAACGGCTGTCCCTCGGGCGGGACGACCATCTTGGCCCCGACCTCACGCGGGACAGAACCACGCGTCCGGATAATCGTCGCCAAGACAAACGACTTGCCGTCAGCCAATAACGCTTCGGCGCGGTCCCATAAATCATCCATGGCGTCTCAATCCTCCTGACAGACTAGGTGACTCTCCGTTCAGGGTTAGCATAAGCCCGGGGAAGAAAAAAGAACGCCGCCGAGTTGAGGCGGACACATTGCCGGTCTCCGGCGCCTGCCGTATGCTGAGAGCATGAAGCTGCGTGTGGTGAGCCAGGAAGACATCTCGCCCGGCCTGAGCCTGGCCAGCGACCGGTTCTTTTTGCAAACCGTGGACACCACCGCAGTCCTCCGCGTGTACACCTGCCCGGGCGACACGCTCCTGCTCGGTCGCTATCATGCCGCCGCAGGCCTGAACGCGACCGACCGGGTGACGGTCAGCCGTCGCCTGAGCGGAGGCCGGGTCGTACCGAGCGGACACGGCTTCGTTCACTTCTCCCTGATCCTGCCCCACCGCTCGGCCTTTTTCTCCGACGACCCGTTCTACCTGGCCCCGTTTCAAGTCCTCAACCGCCACGTCCGCAGCGTGCTGCACGGCTTTAAGGCGGCCGGCGTCCAGCTGTTCTACCCGGGCCGGGATTTTCTGACTATTGACCGCCGGACGGTTGGCTGGGTGTCGTGGACCAGCGAAAAAAACGGCGCCGTACTCATCGAGGGCAGCCTGGCCGTGCGGCGCGATTTCAGCCTCTTGCCCTATCTGCTGGACACCATCGATCCGGCCGGCGCAATCTCCAGCCAGTTCCTCGCCCCCGACCAGGTTACCAGTCTGGAGCAGGTGGCCGGCCGGCCACCCTCGCTGGCCCAGCTGACGCGTCTCTTCCAGCACGGCTTTGCCCAGTTGGCCGAGACCTGCGTGGTCCAGGACCTGACCCACGCCGAACAGGGGCACATCGCCGGCCTGGCCCACAGCGCAGAGGCCGAAGCCTGGCTCGCCAGCTGGCCGGCTCGCCACGACCTGCCCTTTCAGCCCAGCCTGCCCACCCCCCTCGGCAGCCTGACCATCGGTTTTGATGTCACTCCTCAGCAGACCCTGGCGGCGCTCCAGCTGAGCGGAGATTTTCTGGCGCCCGTCCACACCGTCGAACGCCTCCAGTCGGCTCTCAGCGGACAGCCCCTGACCATCCCCGCCCTGCAACACAGCATGGAGCAGATCTTCCTCTCTCCCGAGCACTATTTTTTAGGCCCTCAGCACGTTCGGATCATTCCAGAAACGATTCTACACGCCTATGGACTTTAGACGCCTGTGCGACCGACTCAGCCTGGACAATTCCCATACAGATGGGTCATCCTCTCTTCCTCCTGCGGCCCCATCTGCTACTCGGCTGGCCGCCCTGGCCGAGCTGGAACAGGCCAGCGATGAACTCGTCTTGTCATCAGCCGTGGTGGACGCCCTGCTGGGCTGCCTGGGCGATCACAACAAGGCCGTCCAACGCCGGGCCGCCCAGCAGCTGATCCGCTTTTCCTCCCGACAACCCGCCATTATCGAACTGCTGCGCGACAGGCTGACCGCCCCCCAGCCACGCATTCGCTGGACGGCCGCCTACGCCCTGGCCCAGCTCCCGCTGCCCGAGCCCTGGCCTCTGGCAGCCCTGATCGAAAATCTGGGCCATCAGGAGAGCGACCTGCGCTGGGCGGCCGCCACCGCCCTGCTCCGACTCATGGGCCGTCATGCCTCGGTGCTGACCAGGCTGCTGGACGTGGCCCGCAGCGGCAATCCGGTGCAACGCCGCATGGCCCTGTACTGCCTGCGGGACGCCAATCAGACCAGCCCGGCAGCCCGGCAGGTCTACCTGGCGAGCCTGAGCGATCAGCACGCCGGCGTTCGACTGGCCGGACTGTCCTGCCTCGGCCGATGTCCGCCCCATCATGCCGACACTGACGCCGACACTGACGCCGACGCCGCCCTGATTCGGATTCTGGCCGCCGACCCGGTGAGCGGCGTGCGGCGCGCCAGCGCGGCCAGCCTGGGCCAGCGTGGCGGCCGTTCGCCTGCGGTCGTGAGCGCGCTGCACCAGGCCGCACACGATCCAGACCCGAGCTTGGCCCGAGCCGCAGCCGCAGCCCTCAAGAAGCTCCGCCCGCCACACGCCGAGGAGCGGTCCTCCTGACCGGCTCCAGGCCACAGAGAAAAGAACTCAGGCGTGGAGGAAAAGTCCGGCCGTGAATCTGAAATCGACCTCAGGCAGTTCGACAATTTCTTGCAGTTTGGGGCGGGCGGCGGCGGCCAAGACCCGCATCGCCACGTCCGCGTCTGCACCCCACGCCAGACATCGGGCCGCCAGGCTCAGAAACTCCGCATAGCGCTCATCAGACGCACCGACAAACGCCCGCTGAAACTCCTCCACCTCCGCCCGTTGCAGCGGCCGAACCGTAAGCACCTGGTCCACCACCCAGCGGATACACGCCGTGTTCCACACCGTTTCCAGGCTGAGCTCCCGGGCTGCGGCGCGGCCGGCCTCATCAAGCCAGGGCCGTAGCGCGCTAAACCAGTGCGGGATATGGCTCAGGACGGTTTCGAGCCGGCGCACATCGGCAAGATTCCGAAAGCGTCGGTACAGGACCTCACCCGGCGTTTCCAGCCCCTGAAAAAAAGCCGGCATGGGCCGTCGCACCCCGGCGTAGGCTTCACGGAAAGGCGTATCCACCCAGCGCTGCCAGTCCGCCTCGCCTTCCTGTGTCAGGACCGTGTCCAGATGCCTGGCCCGTTGATACAGACCCAGCACCAGACTCCAACCGATCTGGAAGAAGGCGTGGAGTTGGCTGTCTTGCACCAGTTGAGCGGCTCGACCAGGCTCGCCCTGGGCCGCGTATTCGAGCCCGATGTTCAGCACGTCACACACCAGCTCGGCACACCGGCGCACCTCGCTCAGCTCCCCGGTATCGCACGCCTCGGCCATGACCACATGGTTGGTCAGATAGGCCAGCTCGATGCTCAACCGCTCCCGGATGGCAGGATCCGCGGCCGACAGGGCGGTGCCGAAAAAGGACTGGGCTTCTGAGACCAGCAGCACGGCGTGGTCGGGCGGAATCACCGCCTCGGCGTCGCGCGAACGCGACGGCGGGAGTCCCGTCCGCGGATAGCGCTCGGGCCGCACCGTATGGGGCGGGACGATCTGGAAGAGTTCGCGCGCCTGCTCAAAGTCGGGATAGCCGCGGTCGGCCAGGCGGGCCATCCGCCAGCGCAGGGCTTCTTCTTCCAGCTGAGTCTCCAGCTCAAACAGGGTCTGCTCCAGGATGTGGGTATAAAACCGATAATCAAGCACCCGCAGCCGCTCCAGCAGCAGGCCCAGAATCGGCTCCTCATCGCCGACAAAACGCAGCAGATACTGGTCGTCAAAACTGAAATAGCGGCCGGGATTAAAATCGGGCTCGTGCTCGACATCCGCCTTGCGCACAACCTCACAGTGGCGCTTGACCAGCCATACCAGCAGCTCGACATCGGCCTGCAAGGCCCACTCGGCCAGCTTGCCGCTGCCGGCCTCATCCAGAAACATCAACCAGCTCAGCAGCCGCTGGCCGTCCAGGCGGTCTTTGCGCCAGCAGTCCAGGTCCATCATGTCCCGCACCTGCTCGGGCGAGGCCAGTCCGAGCAGTCCGCCCGCGTCGGTCAGACCGACCTCTTTGAGGGTGTAGAACAGGCTCTCGGACGACAGACCACGGACCAGGTCCAGGCTGCGGGGCGAGGCCAGAATACGTTCCTGGCGGGTTTTGGCCGGCAGGCCGCTGAACTGGTCCGGGTCCAGGGCGGGAGGTGTGGCAGGGGCGGTCATAGTCAGGGACAGGGGCGAGGCGGGCGTCGGTCCTGCTTGGAAAAGGCAGTCGTGATGTCTCTATTGATCTTTGTTGTTATCACGATTGCCTTTGGTATAGCGGTCGATAAATTCCAGCGCCTGATCCCAACCCAGCAGACCGTTGACCACCTCGTTAAACGGCAGCATCTCGTGCCACATCCCCTGGGTCGTACCGGTCTGTTTGAGCGCGCCATACACCTTTTTCATCTGATAGGCGGCCGCCAACACCCCGGTCACCGGATAGATCGCAATCCGAAAGCCCATATCGGCCAGATCCGGCGCCGGCAGAAAGGGCGTCTTGCCGCCCTCGACCAGATTGATCAGAAGCGGAATGTCAGAAAAACGACGGCAGGCCGCCTCCATCTGCTTGACCGACTCGAATGCCTCAAAAAACAGGCAGTCCGCCCCGGCTTCGAGATAGGCGTCAGCCCGGGCCAGGGCATCGTCGAAGCCGTTGACCGCAATGGCGTCAATGCGGGCGATAATCACGGTGTCGTCATGGACGCGGTTTTCGACCGCGACCCGGATTTTTGCCGCGTGGTCCTCGGCCGAGACCAACACCTTGCCGCCCAGATGCCCACACCGACGGGGTAGGTCCTGATCCTCGATATGCAGCCCGGCGACGCCGATCCGCTCGTACTCCTGAACCATGCGCACGACGTTGAGCAACGTGCCAAAGCCGGCCTCGGCGTCGGCGATCACCGGGACGCTCACCGCCCGGCACACCCCTTCCAGCTGCATGACCATTTCGGTCAGGGTTCGCATCCCAAAGTCGGGATAGCCGAGCGCGCCGGCCGATACACCGCCGGAATAATACACCAGAGGAAAACCGGCCTCTTCGACCAGTCGCGCCGAGATCACATCATAGGCGCCGGCGGCCATGAAGAGCCGGTCTTGGGCTAACAGCGCACGTAGCGATTGAGCCTGAACCATATGGTTTCGTACTCCTTATGATTGGGGGTTGCAGCCCCCGCAGTCTACAGCCTGCGGATTCATCGCGCCAGCACCAAGCACCCCGCTCAGCGATTGACGAACACGGGCTCGCGCTTTTCACGAAAAGCGGCTACGGCCTCACGCATATCCTCTCCCGTCGTGCAGGCCAAGCCCAGATGCGCGTCGGCATAGGTGATATCGCCGGCCTTGTTGGTCGTCAGCGCCTTGAAAAACTCCTTGGTCCGGCGCAGGGCCATGGGCGGTTTGTTGAGGAGTTTGGCGGCAAACGCCCGGACCGCGTCGTCCAACTGTTCCAGCGGCACGACCTGGTTGACCAGGCCGACCTCCAGGGCGTCCTCGGCGGTAAGTTCGTCACAGGTCATGATGAGTTCCTTGGCCTTGGCCATGCCGATGAGATTGATCATGCGGGTGATCGAGCCCCACATATACGGCACGCCGAGTCGCACCTCGGGCAGCCACAGGCGGGAGCCGCTGGCCGCAATCCGAAAGTCGCAGGCCATGGCCAGCGACACGCCGCCACCCACCGCAAAGCCGTTGACAGCCGCAATGCTGATCTGGTCCAGGCGTTCCCACTCGTCCATGGCCCGCCAGCCGAGCTTGGCCAGACGCAGCTTGGCGGTGTCGCTCAGCTGGGCCTGGACCGCAGCCTGGGAGCCGGCCGACAGGGCGTCCATATCGGCCCCGACGCTGAACGACCGACCGTGGCCGGTCAGGATCACCACCCGCGCGTCTTCGTCCTCCTGGAGTTCGTAGGCAATCGCCACAAACTCGCGCAAGACTTTCTCGTTGATCGGGTTCAGCTTCTGGGGACGGTTGAAACCGACCGTGACGATCGGTCCCGAGCGTTCGAGGGTAAAGGTTTCGTATGCCATGTGCGCGTCCTCCTCGGACTCCGGCCTGCCGGATGCCTCGCTGGGTGGCGGTCGGGATGACCGCCGCTACTGGGCGGTATAGCCGCCATCAATCACCAGCTCGGTCCCCGTCACAAACGAGGATTCGTCGCTGGCCAGATACACCACACCATAGGCAATATCGGTGACGGTCGCCAGCCGGCCCAGCGGATGAATCTGCGTCGACGCCTGGCGCGCTTCGGGGTCGAGCACGTCGAGCATGACGGTATCGACCCCGCCCGGATGGATCGAATTGACCCGGATATTGTCCTTGGCGCACTCCAGCGCGGTGGTTTTGGTCAGCAGCCGGACCGCCCCCTTGGTGCCGTGGTAGGCGGTGGCCATGCCGGAGCCGATCAAGCCGGCGATGGAGGAGATATTGATGATCGAGCCGCCCCCGGACCGGCGCATGGCCGGAACGGCGTACTTCATGCCCAGAAACACCCCGGTCTGGTTGATGGCAATGACCCGATTCCACAGCTCCAGGTCGGTTTCTTCCAGTTTTTCGATCGGAAAAATCCCGGCGTTATTGACCAGAATATCCAGCCTGCCATAGCTGGACAGCGCCGTCTCGACCGCGGCCTGCCAGTCCTCCTCGCGGGTGACATCGAGCCGCACCCCGGTCGCCCGGTCACCCAGTCCGTCCACCACCCGGCTCTGCTCTTCGAGCAGGATATCGCCGAGCACGACGCTTGCCCCTTCGGCCACAAACATGCGCGCCTCGGCCTCTCCCTGTCCGCGCGCCGCCCCGGAAATCAGACCAACTTTTCCTTCGAGTCTTCCAGCCATGGATCGTGCTCCTTTCAGCGGGCGGCCACACGGGGCTGCCCCTCCGGCAACGAACCATAGCAAACAAGTGGGCCGGCTTCCAATCCGATGCGCGTTTGCTCCGCGTTTGCTCAATGAGTCAGTGGCCCGGCAATTCCGGTGCTTCTCGTGCGGCCAGCGTGTCTGAGGCTGCGGCCGGCAGGACGGTCAGATCGTCATAGTCGGCCTGGGCGCTGCTGCGGGTGACATCCGAATCGGTCAGAATCGCCACCCCCTGGACCTCACCCGGGGCAAAGCCGAACAATTCCTTGTAGTCCTCATAGAAGTTGACCGTTTCCTGACGCCAGACCGGACTGTCCGGCGGCCCGCTCTGGAGCACGACGACCTTGCCCCGCCAGTAATTGGGACTGGTGAAGGTGCTGCCGACCGGCAGGGTCGTACTCCAGACGTATTTGATGGCGCGGGGCATGATGCGGCTGTCAAACACCACGTACACCGCAGCGGCCGAGTCATTGGTCGGCTTGGTACGCTCGTCCCCGCCGGTCGGCAGCCGGGTGACCCGCCAGCGCCAGCGCAGCACCGGATACTGCTCGGGACCGAACTTTTTGGTCAGCCCGATCTGAATGTCTTGCCGCTCGGCCGAGGCGCGCAAAAAGCGGTTGCCCGCCTCCTCTTCGGCCACCCGATAAATCGTTCGCGCCTCAGCCTCATCCCCCCGCACTTCCCAGCGACCCGGAAACGTCCCGACCGCATACTGCTCAAACGTCTCCTCCAGCACCGGCTGGTGGGCTGGCGGCCGGTCATCCGCACGCGCAACACCGCCCAGCACCATACAGCCCAAGACCATCATCAGCATCCGTCGCAGCATTCGGTCGCCTGTCCGCTCCACCCAGAAATTTTTGTGGCCGGTCATTCTGGCACGGATGGCACACGGACGCGAGACCGCATGGACAAGACCCGAGCGACAGGGAACAATGTGGCCGGCCTTGAGAGGAACGGCATGGCACGAGAGTGGAACGCAGACGAGTATGAACGGCTGGCCGACCCCATGACCCGCTGGGGTGGACACGTCCTGGAGCGTCTGGACCTGAGCGGCGACGAAACCGTCCTGGACGCCGGCTGCGGGACGGGACGGGTGACCGAACAACTGCTGGCCCGCCTGCCACGCGGCCGGGTAATCGGGGTTGACGGCTCGGCGGCCATGATCGCCCAAGCCGCCGAGCGGTTTCGGGCCAGCCCACAGGTCAGCCTGCATACAGCCGATCTGCTGAGCCTCGACCTGCCGCAGCAGGTTGACGCCATCCTGTCGACCGCCACCTTCCACTGGATTCTCGACCATGCCAGCCTGTTTGCCCGGCTCGCCCGGGTGCTCAAACCCGGCGGACAGCTGGTTGCCCAGTGTGGCGGCGCGGGCAATATCGCCACGGTCCGGGCGGCCATCGCCGCCGTCATGCACACCGCACCCTTCCAAGCCGCCTTTGCCGACTGGCAGGAGCCGTGGGAGTTTGCCCAGCCCCAGGTCACCGCCCAGCGTCTCGGCCGGGCCGGCTTTGAGCCGCTCGATACCTGGCTGAACCCGGAGCCGGTCGAACTCGCATCGCCCGCCCACCTGGCCGACTATCTGGAGACCATCGTGCTGGGCACCCACCTGTTGCGGCTGGCCCCGGAGCAGCGCCGGCGGTTTGCCGAGGCGGTCGCCCACACGGTCGTGCGTCAGACCGGGACGGCCTCGATTGACTACGTGCGCCTCAATATCATCGCCCGTCGCCAGGGCTGAACCGGTCGCCTATGAAGACCGCTCGGCAGAGCCGCCGCCGGCTGTTGGCCTGTGTCCTGACCGGCCTGATACTGCTCGGCACCAGCGCCGACGCCGCGCCGCTTGACGACCTGGCCCGGCGCTACCGCTTCACCCCTGACGTTATCGGCGCCATCCTGTTTGATCCCGCTCAGGGGACCGTCGTCGAATCCCACCTCGCCGACACCGCTCGGATTCCGGCTTCGACAACAAAAATTGTCGTTGGCCTGGCCGCCCTCCACCTGTTGGGACCCGCGTATCGGTTTACCACCGCGCTGTTGCGAGCCGGAACGGTTCGAGACGGCAGCCTGCACGGCGACCTGTACCTGCGGGGCGGCGGAGACCCGTCCCTGTCGAGCGACGCCCTCCGGTATTTTGTCGCGGCCCTGAAAAAGGCCGGCATTCGACGCGTGGCCGGCCGCTTTGTTTTCGACGACAGTTTTTTGCCGTCCACATCCGCCATCAACGCCCGCCAACCGACCGCTGCGGCGTATAATCCCGGCGTCAGCGCGCTGTCCCTGAACTACAACCGCATCCAGATCCAGTGGCGGCACACGGCCGGCAGGCCAGACTTCCGGATCAGCGTCTGGTCACCGGCTGACAGCGGCAAGCTGCCGCTGCGCGCCATCCAGACCGGCACCCAGGCCCCGGGGCTCGACCGACGCATGAAGTTTCTGCATAGCGCCCCGCAGCTCGACCGCTGGCTGCTGTCTCGCAGCCTGCCGCCCCAGGGCTGGCAGACCCTGCCGATTCGGACCGACCCGGGCCGTGTGGCCGCCCTCATCTTCCGTACCTTATGCGACACGCACGGGATCCAGCTCCCCCTGCCCCAGCCGGGACTGGCCCCCGGTGACGCCCAGCCGGTGTACACCCACGCCAGCCCGGCCCTGTCCCAGCTGGTTGCCGACACCCTGCGCTACAGCAGCAATCTGTCGGCCGAGTTGATCGGTCAGGTGGCGGCTCGCCACCTGACCGGCCGCCCCCTGACGATCCGCGAGTCGGCCGCCGCGCTCAGCGCCTGGTATCGCCGGCAGCTGCCCGACATCGACTGGCAGGCGTTTGACAGCCGCAACCACTCCGGCCTCAGCAGCCGCTCGCGTCACACCCCGCGCCAGCTGGCGGCCATTCTTCGCCACGGCTGGCGCCCGTCCACAGACCGGGCGACCACGTTTGACTTTGCGGCTCTGCTTCCGGATGTCGGCCGCAGCAGCCCCCCTCAGCCCAGCCACGACCGCGTCCGGGCCAAATCCGGCACCATGCACTACGCCGACGGCCTGGCCGGCTATGTGCGGACCCGTCGCGGCCGGCGGCTGGGCTTCGTCATTCTGCTGACCGACTTCGCCCGGCGGACCGCTCTTGACGCCGCGTTTGACAGCCGCATCGACAGCACCCCGGCACCGGCACGCGCCTGGACCAGACGCGCCAAACGGTTTGAGCGAGCCCTGATCCGATCCTGGCAGGAGCGCTACTGAACCACCCCCGCTCCCCCGTCCCTTGACAGCCCCCCACGCCCTTTGCTCTCCTGGAATCCATGTCACAGCCAAAGAGCGTCTTCTCCCTGACCGGCCAGCTCGTCGCCATCCGGACGACCCTTAAACGCGAATTGGGCACCGACTATGACGAGAAAATCGAGCCGGTTCGCGCCGCGCTCAGGGAGATCGCGCAAGACCGGCCGCTGGTGGAAATCTTACAGCAGACGATTGACCGCCTGCTGGCCAGAGAAGCCGATAATGTAGAGCTGATGACCCTCATCGCGGCCGGTCTCGACGTTATTGAAGAGACCCAGCAGACCCACCACTAGGACATATTCGCCGTTTTGACCGCTGCCTTTTCCCGTCCGGGCGGACGCCCACGCATTGTCCCTGCCGGAGCGATCTGCTAAGCCTGAGGGGTGAGCCCGCACGACAAATTCAGCGCGATTCGCCAGGAACTCCAGCAGACCTTTTTGGAGCGCGCCGACCTGATTGACGGCGCCCTGGCCGCCCTGCTGTCCGCCCAGCATGTGCTGATCATCGGTCCACCCGGCACGGCCAAGTCGATGCTGGCCGACGCCCTGTGTCGGCGGATTACCGGCGGGACCTATTTCCAGTGGTTGCTGACCAAATTCACCACCCCCGAAGAGCTGTTTGGCGCGGTCAGCCTCAAGGCCCTGGAGGCCGACGACTACCGACGGGTGACCGACCACAAGCTGCCCGAAGCCCAGATCGCCTTTTTGGACGAAATCTTCAAGGCCAGCTCGTCAATCCTGAACGCGGTGCTGACCATCATCAACGAGCGCCTCTTCCACAACGGACGAGACATCATGTCCGTCCCCCTCCTGAGCCTGTTTGGCGCCAGCAACGAGCTGCCCGAGGACGACGAACTGCTGGCCCTGTACGACCGTTTCCTGCTGCGCTTTGTGGTCAACTACATCAGCGAAGACTTCCGTTTCCTCAAAATGTTGCAGGCCACTCCGCCGACCCAGTCCACCACCATCAGCCTCGACGAACTGCGCCAGATGCAGGACGAGGTCCGGGCCATCCGGGTGCCCGACGCCGTGCTGAGCGTCCTGGCCGATATTCGTCGCGAGCTGGGCAAGAAAAACATCATCGCCTCGGACCGGCGCTACCGCCAGAGCCTGTCCCTGCTCCAGGCCCTGGCCTATCTGTACGGTCGCACCGAGGTGAGCGAGTCGGACCTGTTTTTTCTGGAACACGTGCTGTGGAAAGAACCCTCGGAGCAGGGCGATGTGCACGCCGTCATCCAGAGCCTGATCCACGGCTATGAGGACACCGTTCAGGAGCTGTTGTTTCAGACCCGTGAGCTGCGCGACTATGCCGAACGGGAGTGGGACGACGAAGAACAGCACGCCCGAGCGGTCATCGAAGCCCATACCAAGATTCGCCGCATCCTGGCCCAGGTCGAAGAGATCAGCCAGCAGGCCCAGCAGGGCGGCCGGCCGCTCGAGAAAGTCGTCGCCATCCGCCAGGAGATTGAGGGCATTCAGCAACAACTGTTGGAAAAAATCTAAGCAGGAACTCGACGCCCAAGGACTGAGAGCGCACGCCCATGCCCCGACGCGCCGCGACCAGGAAAAAATCCCGCTTCATCCTCTCCCCGCCCGCCCCCATCCCGCACAACGCGTGCTGGATCGAGAGCGATTCCTACGACCGCACGGTGTACCGCAAGCTGCGTGACGCGTCGTCGTCGCTGCAAAGCCTGGAAGACACCGGCAGCACCCTGGTCCCGCAGTTCGGGGCGCTGCTGCAAGACCTGTTCTGCGCCCTGTTCAAGTACAACGTCCTCTTTCTCGAAGCCGACGCGGTGCTGCCCAGCGCCATGCTGAACAAGACCCTGCTCGACGCCCTGCACCACGGCGAGCTGGCCCAGTTCCTGCGCGAGGCGACCGTCCTGGACGAGACCCGGGCCGGCCTGGCCACGGTCCTGCTGGGCGAGGGCGCGCTCGGCCTGCTCAAGTCCGAAAAGACCCTCACCCGTCGCCACATGCTCGACATGCAGCGCCTGCGCCAGCAGGAGGAAACGGTTCAGGACAAGACCGACGCCGCCCACGAGGCCAGACAGGTCACCAAGGAGCTGGCCGAGGATGGCGACCTGTCCAAAAAGACCAAACAGCTGCTGGAACAGGCCGCCAACAAGCTGGCCAGCGAGGCCCGGGCCGAGGACGCCCGACTGCGCAAGCAGGCCAAACAGCTCGACGCCGAGCTGTCCGACATGCAGGCCGAGGTCGCCAACCGCTTTCGCAAAGAAGCCATCAACGCCACCCAAAACCTGGACGACGCGCTCCAGCAGGCCGAGTCGTGGAGCACGACGGTCGGCGGCGGCTATCAGTCCTCGCCCGGCCGCCAGATCGAGCTGGGCAAGCATCTGGCCGGCAACGACAAGCTCAAGAAGCTGGCCCGCATGGTCGGCCGCATGAAGTACCACGCCCTGGCCCTGCGGCGCAAAATCTTTGAGCGCCGCTCAGAAGAGCTGTTTGAAGCCAGCCTGGGCAGTGAAATCAGCCGCCTGCTGCCGCACGAGCTGGTCGCCCTCCACCACCCCATCCTGCGCAAGGATTTCACCCGACGCCTGTTGGACCACCAATTGCTCCTGTACTCCCTGCGGGGCATTGAGGAAAAAGGCCGAGGGCCGGTGATCGTGTGTTTGGACGGCAGCTCGTCGATGATGGGCGACAAAGAGGTGTGGGCCAAAGCCCTGACCCTGACCCTGCTGGAAATCGCCCGCCGCCAGCGCCGCCTGTTCCGGTCCATCTGCTTTTCCTCGGCGTCCAGCCCGCTGCACATCCTCGACCTCAACCCGCGCGAGCGCTACGAGGTCGAAATGTCCAAGGTCATGGAACTGGCCGAGTACTTCCCCGGCGGCGGCACCGACTTTGAGACGCCGCTCAACGCTGCGGTCGAGGGACTGCGCCAGGCGCGCTTCAGGCGGGGCGATATCGTGTTCATCACCGACGGCGAGTGTCGGGTCAGCCCCGACTGGGCCGAGCAGTTCCGCCGCGACAAAGACGCCCTGGGCTTCTCCCTGTTTTCTATTCTGATCGACGTGGGCTCCAGCTCGCTCGGCACCCTCAAAGAATTCAGCGACAAGATCACCACCGTCTCTCAGCTGACCAGCGAAGGGGTCAAAGACGTGTTTGTGGACCTGTAAGGAGGCCCAGAAGATGAATCCGAGCAAAGACATCGCGGTGTGTCTGTCCTTTGACTTTGACGGGATATCGGTCTGGAGCGGCTCATTTCGGACCCGCTCGCCCAGCACCCTGTCACGCGGCGAGTTCGGCAAGGTCGGCACGGCGCGCATCCTCGACCTGCTCAACCGCTACCGGCTGCCGGCCTCGTGGTTTATCCCCGGTCATACGGCCGAGACCTACCCGGACAGCGTCCGGCGTATTGCCGACGCCGGGCACGAACTCGGCCATCACGGCTACTGCCACGAAAACCCGCGCTCGCTGTCGGCCGACCAGGAGCGCGACATTCTGGAGCGGGGGATTGCCTGTTTGCAGCGGGTGACCGGCAAAGCGCCAATCGGCTATCGCTCACCCGCCGCAGACGTCAGCCCCGTCACCCACAGCCTGCTCCTGGAGTACGGCTTTGTGTACGATTCCAGCATGATGGCCGACGATTTCACCCCCTACTACTGTCGGGTCGGGGACGAGATGCGCACCGACGCCCCGTATGTCTTCGGCCAGGAGATCGATGTGCTCGAACTGCCGCTGGACTGGAGTCTGGACGACTGGCCGTACTTCAACCTCCACTGGCCGGCCAACCACGTTGGTTTGCGCACCCCCGATGAGGTGTACCAGATCTGGGCGGCCGACTTCGACTTTCTGTACGACCGCATCGGTCAGGGCGTCTACACCCTGACCATGCACCCCCAGGTCATCGGCCGGGGCCATCGGCTGCTGATGCTGGAGCGACTCATCGACTACTTCCAGGGCCATGCCGGGGTCACGTTCAAGACCATGGGCCAGGTGGCGACCGAGTGGAAGCAGGCCCACCCGCTGGGGGGAGGTTCGGATGCCTGAGACCATTGCCGTCCAGCCCGCGACGACGCTGAGGCTCAACCTCCAACCCGTCATGGAACTGACGGATGAGCGGTTGTATGTGCTGTGTCAAGCGAATCGGGAACTCCGCTTCGAGCGGACCGCGCAGGGAGAATTGCTGCTTATGGCGCCGACTGCGGGGGAAACCGGGCGACGCAATGCCAAACTCACCCAACACCTGGCCAACTGGGCCGATAGTGACGGCAGCGGTCTGGTCTTTGACTCTTCAGCCGGTTTTGTGTTGCCAAACGGCGCGATGCGTTCGCCGGATGCCGCCTGGCTCAGGCGCTCGCGGTGGGAGGGTTTGAGACCAGACCAAAAACAGACCTTCATCCCCCTGTGCCCCGACTTTGTGATTGAGCTGCGTTCCAGAACGGACATGCTGCAAGACAAGCTCCAGGAATACATGCAAAGTGGTGCGCTGCTGGGCTGGCTCATCGATCCGCCATACCAACGGGTGTACGTCTACCGTCCCGGTGTGCCGGTCGAGTGCCTGGAGAAGGTCAACGCTATCAGCGGAGACCCTGAGCTGCCGGGCTTTGTACTCGACCTCAGCCAGGTGTGGGGCTGAGCAAAACGAGGGGCGACAATTATGACGGATACGCCGGCCTCTGCCCTGTCCGACCTCCGGGTGCTCGACCTGACCGACCTCACGGGCGCCATGTGCGCCAAGCTGATGGGCGATATGGGCGCCGACGTGATAAAAATCGAGCCGCCCGGCGGCGACCCGACACGCAAGATCGGGCCGTTTCTCGACGCGCGCCCGGGCCACGAGCGCAGCCTGCTGCACGGGTTCTACAACACCAGCAAACGCGGCCTGACCCTCGACCTCCACACGCCCGCCGGCCAGGCTCTGTTCAAGCGGCTGGTCGCCAAGGTTGACGTGGTGGTCGAGTCTTTTCCGCCCGGCAGCCTGGACAGCCTCGGACTGGGCTATGACACCCTGGCCGACCTCAACCCGCGACTGGTGCTGACCTCAATCACTCCCTTTGGAAGAAGTGGGCCGTACGCCGACTACGCCAGCTCGGACACGGTCGCCCAGGCCCTGGGCGGCATGGCATACGTCAACGGCTTTCCCGATCAGCCCCCGCTGCGGGGACTGGGCCTGCAAGCCTACCACAGCGCCGCGTTTTTTGCCGCTATCGGAACCATGTCGGCGCTGTGGGCGCGCGACGCGACCGGCCGGGGCCAGTGGGTCGATATCAGCCTGCACGAGGCCGTGGCCGCTGCGGTCGAACACGTGTCGCCGTTTTACCACCAGGGGCTGGGCGTTGAGACGCGGCGCGGCAGCCTGCACTGGAGCCGCTATTTTCGGGTCGCGCGGTGCAAGGACGGCTATGTCATGCACTGCACCCTGGGCGACTGGACCTCGCTGGTCGAATGGGTCAGAGGCGACGGCCAGGGGCCGGGCCTGGACGCGCCCGAGTGGCAGGATTTGGAGTACCGCCGGGATCACGCCGAGCAGCTGTTCGACCTGCTCGACGACTGGGCCAAGGACTATCGCGTGGCCGAGCTGATGGAGGGCGCCCAACTGCGGCGTATTCCATACGCCATGGTGCGTCCGCCCGAAGCCCTGCTCGACGACCCGCAGCTGGCCGCCCGCGGCTTCTTTACCGAGTGCGAGCACCCCGAACTCGGCCGCACGCTGCGCTATCCCGGCGGCCCGTTCTTTTTCACCAAGACGCCGTGGCGGATCTCGCGCCGGCCGCCGCTGCTGGGCGAACACAACACCGAAATCCTGGGCGGAGAGCTGGGGCTCAGCGCCGAACAGCTGGCCGGGCTTGTGCAAGACGGCGTGATTTGCAACAACAGGACGGTTCACAGCTCAGCGTAAGGGAGACAACATGGCACGGGTGGCAATCATCATGGGCAGCAAGAGCGACTGGGACAGCATGCGCCAGGCCAGCGACATCCTCACCGAACTCGAGGTCGCGCACGAAAACCGCGTCCTGTCGGCCCACCGCACCCCGGACGCCCTGGCCGCCTACATCAGCGACGCCGAGGCGCGGGGCGTGCGCGTTTTTATTGCCGGGGCGGGCGGGGCAGCCCACCTGGCCGGGGTGATCGCCGCCCAGACCCTGCTGCCGGTCCTGGGTGTGCCCATGCAGTCCAAAGCCCTGAACGGTCTGGACTCACTGCTGTCCATCGTCCAGATGCCCAAGGGCATTCCGGTCGCCAGCCTGGCCATCGGCGACGCCGGAGCGGGCAACGCGGGTCTGCTGGCAGCCCAGATTCTGTCGCTGTCGGACCCGGACCTGGCCGAGCGCCTCAAAGCCCACCGCGCCCGGCAGGCGGCCAGGGTGTTGGAGCAGACGCTGGAGCAGTAGCTGTCGGTAATGATGCAGCAGGAACACAGGACGAGAAGAGAGCCGAGAAGAGAGCCATGAGCGAGCTTGTCTTGAAGACGACTATTGACGGCCTGCCGGCCCCCCGCCGGGGGAAAGTGCGGGATATCTATGAGACCGACGACTATCTGTTGATCGTCGCCACCGACCGGGTGTCGGCCTTTGACGTGGTCCTGCCCGACGGGATTCCGGGCAAGGGCCAGGTCCTGACCCAGGTCTCGGGCTTCTGGTTCGGGCAGCTGGCCGACCTCGTTCCCCACCACCTGATCTCGCTTGAGGTGGCCGACTTTCCGGCCGCCTGCCAGCCCTACCGTGACCAGCTGGCGGGCCGCAGCATGCTGGTCGAAAAGGCCGAACCGCTGCCCGTCGAGTGTATTGTCCGCGGCTATCTGGCCGGCTCGGGCTGGAAGGAGTACGGCCAGACCCAGAGCGTGTGCAATATCCGGCTGCCGGCCGGACTGCGCGAGAGCGAGGAGCTACCCGAGCCCATCTTTACCCCCTCGACCAAGGCGCCCGAGGGCGAGCACGACGAGAACATTGCCTTTGACGCGGTCGAGCGCTTGATCGGAACATCGCTGGCCGAACAGGTCCGCGACATCAGCCTGGCCCTGTACCGCCGGGCCCTGGCCCTGGCCAAAACCAAAGGTTTTCTGCTGGCCGATACCAAGTTCGAGTTCGGCCTCAAGGACGACCAGCTGCTCCTCATCGACGAGGTCTTTACCCCGGATTCGTCCCGCTTCTGGCGGGCCGATATCTACCAGCCCGGGACCGCCCAGGACAGCTACGACAAACAGATCATCCGGGACTATCTGCTGTCCATCAACTGGGACAAAAAACCGCCCGCGCCCCACCTGCCAGCCGAAATCATCGAGCGGGCCGCCGCCCGCTACCAGGAGATCAGCGCCCGGCTGATGGGCGCCTGACAAACGGAGCCCGGCATGCAGGTCAGTGTGTGGATGTGGGTCGCGTTTACCGCTGCGGTGGTGGGGCTGCTGGTTCTCGACCTGACCGTGTTCCATCGCGACGCCCGGGTGACCTCGAAAAAAGAGGCTGCGGTGTGGAGCGCCTTCTGGGTGTGCCTGGCCCTGCTCTTCAATCTCGGCATCTACTTCCTGTACGGCAAGGAGCGGGCGCTCGAGTTTCTGGCCGGCTATCTGATCGAAAAATCCCTGAGCGTCGACAACATCTTTGTCTTTCTGCTGTTGTTCTCGTACTTTTCGGTCCCGGCCATCTACCGCCACCGGGTGCTGTTCTGGGGCATTCTGGGCGCCCTGGTCATGCGCGGCGTCTTCATCGGGGTCGGCGCCGCCCTGCTGCACCACTTCCACTGGGTCATGTACATCTTCGGCGCCTTTCTGGTCTTTACCGGCATCCGCATGCTGGCCAAGCACGAGGAGAACACCGACCCGAGCCACAACCCGGCCATCCGGCTGCTGCGGCGCTTCATGCCGATTACCAAAGGCTATGAGGGCCAGCATTTTCTGGTCCGACGCGGCGGCCAGCTGTTTGCCACCCCGCTGCTGGTCGTGCTGGTCGCGGTCGAGACCACCGACCTGGTCTTTGCCGTTGACTCGATCCCGGCCATTTTCGCCGTGACCGACGATCCCTTCATTGTCTACACCTCCAACATCTTTGCCATACTGGGCCTGCGCGCCCTGTTCTTCCTGATTGCCGGCGTCCTGGAGCTGTTCGTCTACCTGCGCTACGGCCTGGGCTTCGTGTTGAGCTTTGTGGGGGTCAAGATGCTGCTGGCCGACATCTATAAAATTCCCATCGGCCTCTCGCTGGGCATCATCGCCGGCATTCTGACTATTTCGGTCGTGGTCTCCCTGCTGTTCCCGCCCAAACAGCCGCAGGCGGCCGAACCGGCGACCGGCGGCGAGGAACAGCTGCCGGCTTCAGGCATGAAATAGCCCCAGCCCTGGATGGCATCCATCGCCTCACGCCGACCAACAGAAAGAGAGGCAGGCCGTGCCGCGCGCCATCCGTTGCCTGACCACCGTCCTGTTTCTGCTCATGTGTGAAGCGCCGTACGCCGAGCCCCTGCCCGTCTACTACATCTACCTGGCCGGCCCCGAGGTCTTTCTGCCCGACCCGGTCAAGGCCGGCGCCGACAAGACGGCCCTGATTGCGCGCCTCAACGAAGAGCACGACTGGCCCTTCCGCCTGGTCGGTGTGTATCCGCTGGACCCCGACATTCCCGACTTCAAGCCCGACCGCGACACCGGCCTGCGCATCTACCGGGCCAATATCGCCCTGATGGACAAGGCGCACGTCATCGCCGCCAACATGGTCCGCTTTCGTGGTCCGAGCATGGATGTCGGCACGGCGTTTGAGATGGGCTATATGCGCGGGGCGGGCAAGCCGGTGTACGCCTACTACGACGCCGAGCCGTTCTATGGCGCGAGCGAATCACCCGGCGTGTATGCGGACAGAGTCGCCACACACTACCCCCTCGACCCGACCAACCCCCAGCTCGACATTCACGGCCAGTCGGTCGAGAACTTTGGCATGGCCGACAACCTGATGATGATGGGCGCGCTCGACGACGCCGGGGCGGACATCCAGCCCTCCTTTCGCGCCACGGTCCTACGGATTGCCGCCGACCTCCAGGCCCGGCTGTCGTCAGCCGGCGGAGGCGCGCCCAGTCCGTAGCGAGCGGCGCAGCGCCATGCAAAAGACACGTCTCAGCGAAAGCGATGTTTGCGCCAAGTACATCACGCCAGCCCTGCACCAGGCCGGCTGGGACGAGGCTGCGCAGATTCGCCGCGAGGTCAGCTTCACCAAGGGCCGCATTATCGTGCGCGGCCGGCTGGTCAGCCGGGGCGAAGGCAAGCGGGCCGACTACGTCCTGTACCACAAGCCCAACCTCCCCATTGCGGTCATTGAAGCCAAGGACAACACCCACGCGGTGGGCGACGGCATGCAGCAGGCTCTCGACTATGCCGAGACGCTGCATACCCCTTTTGTCTTTTCCTCCAACGGCGAGGGCTTTGTGTTCCATGATCGGACCGGCCTGAGCCCTGAGCGGGAAACCAACCTCAGCCTGGACGCCTTTCCCTCGCCGTCCGAACTGTGGGAGCGCTATCGTGTCTGGAAGGACCTGACACCAGAGGCCGAGAATGTTGTCACGCAGGATTATTTCAGCGACGGCAGCGGGAAGGCCCCGCGCTACTACCAGGTCAACGCCATTAACGCCGCCATCGAGGCTATTGCCACGGGCCGCGACCGCCTGCTACTGGTCATGGCCACCGGAACGGGCAAGACCTACACCGCTTTTCAGATTATCTGGCGGCTGTGGAAGGCCGGCCGCAAGAAGCGCATTCTGTTTCTGGCCGACCGCAATGTGCTGGTTGACCAGACCATGGTCAACGACTTCCGGCCTTTCGGTCCGGCCATGGCCAAGCTGTCGCCCAGGGCCAAAACTATCGAAAAGACCATCGAACACGCGGGCGGCTCCTCCGAGGACCTGAGCGCCGCGATTGACCGCACGCGGCGAATTGACACCTCGTATGAAATCTATCTCGGCCTGTATCAGGCGCTGACCGGGCCGGAGGACCGCCAGAAAGTCTTTCGCCAGTTTTCGCCCGGTTTCTTTGACCTGATTGTGATTGACGAGTGCCACCGCGGCAGCGCGGCCGAGGACTCGGCCTGGCGGGAAATCCTGGACTATTTCTCGGCCGCCACCCACATCGGTCTGACGGCCACACCCAAGGAAACGACCTATGTGTCCAACATCGAATACTTTGGCGAGCCGGTCTATACCTACTCGCTGAAACAAGGCATCCGCGACGGATTTCTGGCCCCGTACAAGGTCATCAAGGTCCATATCGACCGCGACGTAGAGGGCTACCGGCCCGAACCCGGTCAGCTGGACCGGGACGGCCGTGAGGTCGAGGACCGCCTCTACAACGCCAAGGACTTTGACCGCAATCTGGTGCTGGACGAACGGACCAAGCTGGTAGCCCGCAAGATCACCCAATTCCTCAAGGAAAGCGGCGACCGCTTCCAGAAGACAATCGTCTTCTGCGTTGACCAGGAGCACGCCAGTCGTATGAGACAGGCGCTCATCAACGAGAACGCCGACCTGGTGGCCGAGAATCACCGCTACGTCATGCGCATCACCGGCGGCGACACCGAGGGGCAAGCCCAACTGGACAACTTCATTGACCCGGAATCCACATACCCGGTACTGGTCACGACCTCGCGGCTGCTCTCGACCGGGGTGGATGTCCAGACCTGTCGGCTCATTGTGCTTGACCGCGAGGTGGGCTCGATGACCGAGTTCAAGCAGATTGTCGGGCGCGGCACCCGCGTACACGAAGACACCCGCAAGTTCTACTTCACCCTGATGGATTTCCGGGGCGCCAGCAGCCATTTTGCCGACCCCGATTTTGACGGTGAGCCGGTCCAGATATACGAGCCCGGCGAGGACGACCCCATCACCCCGCCGGACGAAGAAGAGCAGGCAATCGTTGGCGATCCTCCTCCGGGGCCTTCCCCGGATACGCGGCGCAAGGTGTATGTGGACGGCATCGCCGTGACAATCGTCGCCGAGCGGGTGGAATACCTTGACGGGTATGGCAAGCTGGTCACCGAGTCCTTGCGCGACTTCACCAGGCAGGCACTGAAAAAACGCTTTGCCAGCCTGGACGATTTTCTCAGGCGCTGGAAGGCGGCCGAGCGCAAGCAGGCCATCCTTGAGGAGTTGGCGGCCGAGGGGCTGGCGCTCGACACGATAGCCCAGGAGCTGGGCCAAGAACTGGGCCAAGAGCTGGGCAAAGACCTCGATCCCTTCGATCTCATTTGCCACGTTGCCTTCGACGCCAAGCCGCTGACCCGCCGCGAGCGCGCCCAGCACGTCAGGAAACGCGACGTGTTCCACAAGTACGGCGGTCCGGCCCGCGCCGTGCTTGACGCCCTGCTCGTCAAGTACGCCGACGAGGGCGTGCTCAACCTCGACGACGCCAACGTGCTGCGCATCCCGCCGTTCACCAAACTTGGCACGCCGGTGCAGTTGATCAGAGCCTTTGGCAGCAAGGACAGATTCCTCGCCGCCGTTCACGACCTGCAAGCCGCCCTGTATCAGGAGACCGCCTAATCCATGTCTGTTCGCACCTCGGTCAAATCCATCCAGAACATCATGCGCCAGGACAGCGGCGTGGACGGCGACGCCCAGCGCATCAGCCAGCTGTGCTGGATGTTCTTTCTCAAGATCATCGACGATCAGGACCAGGAGCTGGAACTGATGCAGGCCGACTACACCTCCCCGGTCCCGCAGCCGTTCCAGTGGCGGGCCTGGGCTGCCGACCCGGAGGGCATCACCGGTGAGGCGCTGCTCGACTTTGTCAACGCCGAGCTGTTTCCGGCTCTCAAGAATCTCCAGATCGGCGGCCAGACCGGCCGTCGCGGCGTGGTGCGCGCGGTGTTTGAGGACGCCTACAACTACATGAAGTCCGGCCAGCTGATGCGTCAGGTGGTCAACAAGATCAACGATATCGACTTCAACAATCTGAGCGAGCGCCAGCATTTCGGCGATATCTACGAGCAGATTCTGAACGACCTGCAATCTGCGGGGAATGCCGGCGAGTACTATACGCCCCGTGCCGTGACCGCCTTCATGGTGGACCGTATCGACCCGCGCCCCGGCGAGACCCTGTTCGACCCGGCCTGCGGCACCGGCGGTTTTCTGAGCTGCGCGCTGCGCCACATGCGCCAGCGCTACGTCAAGCGGCCCGAGGATGAGACCGCCCTGCAAGCCACCCTGCGCGCTGTGGAGAAGAAACCCCTGCCGCATATGCTGTGCGTGACCAACATGCTGCTGCACGGCGTTGAGGACCCCAGCTTCGTGCGTCACGACAACACCCTGGCCCGGCCATATATCGGCTGGGAGCAAAAGGACCGGGTGGACATCGTGCTGACCAACCCGCCCTTTGGCGGCAAGGAGGAGGACGGCATTGAGAGCAACTTCCCGCAGCATTTTCGGACCAAGGAGACCGCCGACCTGTTCCTGGCCCTCATCGTCCGGCTGTTGAAGCCGGGCGGCCGCGCCGCCGTGGTGCTGCCCGACGGCTCGCTGTTTGGCGAGGGCGTCAAGACCCGGCTCAAGGAACATCTGCTGGAAGAGTGTAGGCTGCATACCATCGTCCGTCTGCCGAACTCGGTGTTCCGGCCCTACGCCTCCATCGGCACCAACCTGCTGTTCTTCGAGAAGGGCGCGCCGACACAAGACATCTGGTTCTACGAGCACCGCGTGCCCGAGGGCCAGAAAGCCTATTCCATGACCAGGCCGATCCGGCTGGAGCACCTGCAAGACTGCATCGACTGGTGGGGCGGAACGGAGCGCACGGGCCGCACGGAAACGGAACGCGCCTGGAGGGTGACTGCCGCAGAGGTCAAGACGCGCGGCTACAACCTGGACATCAAGAACCCCCACACCCAGGCAGACGAGCTGGGCGACCCGCAGGAGCTGCTGGCCAAGCTCGCCGAGACCGAGGCCGAAGCCGCGAAGCTGCGCGATCAGCTCAAGGCGATTCTGACGGAGGCGCTGATTCGATGAACGCAAGTACCCTGCTAAAACCGGAGCGAGTATTTTGGGCGGCTCGCCTTATTCAGCATTGTTCCTCGAAAGCTAGAGCAAATTACGATTGTGTGTAGCCGTCCGTCATTCCCGCGCAAGCGGGAATCTCGCCTTCTCACCCTGTCGCCCTCTGGATGCCGGATCACGGCCGGCATGACGGGAACGGAACACAGGGCTACAATCTATCGTAAAACGCTCTAAGAGTGATATCTTCTCGATATGACCAGACCACGTGTGTATGTTGAGACCACGATTCCCAGCTTTTACGATGAAGAGCGCTCTGCCCCCGACATCGTGGCGCGCCGAGAATGGACCCGGTGCTGGTGGGACGGCGCACCCGAGTACTACGAGTTTGTTACCAGCTTGGCTGTGCTGGACGAGCTGGCCCGCGGTATACCGGAACGCAGTGAGAAACGGCTGTCTCTGGTTCGTAATCTCCCTCTTCTACCCGTCGAGTTGGCTATCACCGAGATCGTCCAGGGGTATATCAGACACAAGCTGATGCCGGCTGCTCCTGGCGGTGACGCGCTGCACTTGGCACTCGCGTCCTATCACAAGTGCGACTTTCTGGTAACGTGGAATTGCCGGCACCTTGCAAACGCGAACAAGTTTGGACACATCCGCCGTGTGAATACCATGCTCGGTCTTTTTGTACCTGCGTTAGTGACCCCGCTGGAACTCTTTGGAGGGAGCGATGAAACGGAATCCGAGTGACCCAGTAATCGACGAGATCCGAGAGGTGCGGCACCGCATCTCGGCGCGCTTTGGTCATGATCCCACACAGCTGGTGGCCTTCTACATGGAAATGCAGAAACAGTACCAAGATCGGCTGATCGAGACCGCAAAGAGTTCTGAGGACAGGGACCAAGCCGCAACCCGACACGGCGCTTCAGCGCGTGGATAAGCCGTCCCGCGTACCGTGGCGAAGAAGCATCCACCCTCCATACGTCGTAAAGGCGAAGCCGGCGTCCATACGCGACCAGTTGAAGACACTATTGGCCGAGGCGTTGCTGCGATAAAGGCCATATATGTCAAGAATATCGCTCGGACACCGCGTCTGCGGAGCGCGTTTGACGCATACTGCTATTTGCCATAAATGTGGCCGATCTAGCGCAAATAACGATGCTGTGTAGCTGCCCGTCATTCCTGCGAAAGCAGGAATCCAGGCCCCCGGCTCCCCGGCCTCTGGATGCCGGATCAAGTCCGGCATGACGACAGCGTGTTGGCACGGCTACAACGTATCGTGAACCGCGCTGGTCATAAGGAGAAACGCCCGTGAAGACATCCCGTCAAGCCAGACAGAGCAGCCCGACACCGACTCCCGGCTGGAAGTTGGGCGAGGCGAAGGCAAGGTTCAGTGAACTCGTGCGTCTTGCCATGTCCGGGCAGCCGCAGCGGGTCACGGTTCACGGCAAAGACGCCGTCGTCATTGTGGCGGCAGACACATTCGACGCCCTCCAGGCACGGGAGCAATCCGGTAGCTTGCGCGAACTCCTGTCCCAATCTCCGCTGAGCCGTATCACGTTCGGTGGAGACGGGGTTCGGAGCCCGGTCCGCGAGGTTGACTTGTGACGGGCTGGCTGCTCGATACCAATGTTGTCTCCGAACTCCGAAAGAAGCGCCCTGATAGTCACGTCAAAGCGTGGTCGGACGCGCAAGCCGTTTGCACCCGGAACGAAGACGACTTTCGTCAGACAGGCGTCCGGGTCTTCAATCCGTGGACGGGCTGAGGGCACGGACTTATGGGACCGGTCGCAAGCGATAAGGCCCAAGAGTATTGGGCTGACTATGTTGGGAGATGAGCATATGGCAAGGCGCACTATTCCCTACGAAGACATCCTCTATCAGGACCTCCAAGACCCCGAAGAGGCTGTAGCGTATCTGAACGCTGCCCTGGACGACGAATACGCAAAGGGGGCGGAGGTCTTTCTGTTGGCCCTGCGTGATGTCGCCAAGGCTCGTGGCATGAAACAACTCGCTCAGGATACGCAACTCAGCCGGGAGAGCTTATACCGAACATTGTCCCGCAAGGGCAACCTGCGCTTTTCTACGCTTGAGGCCGTGCTGAAGAGTCTTGGACTGAAACTGAGCGTGGCGGTGAAACCCCCGGAAACGAAGGCTGCCTAACTTTCGCCTCACCTCTCCAATGAACGCCGAACACCTGCTCACCCACTTTGACCGCATCGCCGACGCGCCGGACGCCATCCCGCGTCTGCGGCGGTTTATTCTCGACTTGGCGGTACGCGGCAAGCTGGTCGAGCAGGACCCGAATGATGAGCCGGCGGCGGAGTTGTTGAAGCGGATTGCGGCGGAGAAAACGCAGTTGGGAAGAGAGAAACGGATAAGCAAGCAAGCTCCGTTCCTACCGCCTGACCTCAGTGAAATACCTTTTGATTTACCCGATTCGTGGGACTGGTGTCCCTCGACATACCCTAGCTATGGCGTCTCGGATAAAGGGAAAAAAGTTCAGACAAAAGATATTGTTGAGACTGGCAAATTTCCGGTGGTGGATCAGGGTAAGGTGCCAATACGCGGGTATCACAACGACCCCAGCAAAGTAATCCGCATAGAAGCACCTATCGTACTTTTCGGAGACCATACTCGTGAAGTGAAGCTAATAGACTTCGATTTCATTGTAGGAGCGGATGGAGTCAAGCTATTGCAGCCCGTTTCTCTTCACACCCCATATTATTTTCTAGCTCTCCAATGGCTTCCGTTAGCAAGCCGAGGGTACGGACGCCACTTCAAACTGTTGAAGGAATCCTTCATCCCCCTCCCGCCCCTCGCCGAACAACACCGCCTCGTCGCCAAAGTTGATGAACTGATGGCCCTCTGTGACCGCCTGGAAACAGCGCAGAAGGAGCGGGAAACCACGCGCAACCGGCTCGCAGCAGCAAGCCTCGCCCGCCTCAACGCGCCTGACTCCGATCCGACGGTGTTTCAGAACCACGCCGCCTTCGCTCTCAACAACCTCGCCCCACTCACCACCCGTCCCGACCAGATCAAGGCGCTACGTCAGACCATCCTCAACCTTGCGGTGCGGGGGAAGTTGGTGGAGCAGGACCCGGAGGATGAGCCGGCATCGGCACTGTTGGAACAACTTTCCGCCCGTCGAGCAAAGGAGCGACGAAGGAAAAACGAACTGACACCTCTATCTGAGGAGGAAAAAGATTACGGGGCTCCTCTAGGCTGGAAGTGGGTCCGCTTCGGAGAAGTATTCTCCATTCGCACAGGGTTTGCGTTCAAGAGTTCAACTTATTCCGATTCTGGAATCTTTGTTCTTCGCGTTGTCAATTTTGATCAGTCAGGTGCGTTTAATCTATCAGACGCCAAATTTTTCCCACCAGAAAAAATTGACCAAAAAATATCTCAGTTCGCGCTTAGAGAGGGAGAAATCCTGATGGTCATGGTTGGTGGTACCATTGGGAAAACGACTATTGTTACTTCGGAAGTCCTTCCTGCCCTGCTTAATCAAAATATGTGGCGGATTCGATCATTCGGCGAAATATTGAATAATGAGTTCGAATATCTGCTCATACAAAGCATCAACCAACAGATTGAAGACCTCACTAATTCGACTCATGGACATTTCGCGATGAGCGACTACGAACAGAAGCCAATATGCCTACCACCACTCGCCGAGCAGCGCCGCCTCGTCGCCAAAGTCGATGAACTGATGGCGCTGTGTGACCGGTTGGAGGCGAGCCTTGCTGCGGGTGACGAAACCCGTGGGCGGTTGGTGGACACGCTGCTGCACGAGGTGCTGGAACCTGCTACGGATAGGGAGGCAACGCCACAGCCGAATCCAAGACTTTAGGAGGCTTACCACACATGAACTGGTCATTATCCGAGTACAACCTGATTTGTTACGGAATAACCGATCTTGACATTTTTCGTCACTGGGCGGGCACCGGTAGCTTCGGCAAAAGCCGCTTGTTCGAGTACACGAGCGAAGATTCCAAAACCCGCTATCAAAATAATTTGTCAGGTCTCGCTGAATTACCGACGCTGGTTGTGGCTGAGACTCTCCCTGGAAACAAGCCCTTGACACCAGCTTTCCTCTCCTCAATTGAACGAGTTCGTGAATCGGGTAGCAATATTAGCTTTCGGTTCAATCACCTTCACAAGGTCAGTTCCGAGGAAGTCTTCAGATGCGAGTATTTCGATATCGAAAAATATGAAAATAGCCGCACCCATTGGGCAGTAAAGGAGGGAAATCTTATAGAAGGTTTCTTCAAACTCCTTCAAAACTCTCAGAAAGACGACCGTCCAAAACTCTTCAGCATCGGACAGTGGCCTCCGCCAGTTCTCGGACACATTGCGGTCATGATGCCTTTCAAAAAGGAGTTTGATCCGGTTTACGAGGCAATTAAGAGAGCTTGCAGTGCCCTGCATATTGAAGCGCGCCGCGTTGACGAAATATACAAACCTACAAAAATCGTAGACGATATATTCTTGACCATCGCGCAAAGCCGGCTTGTGATTTGTGACCTCACTGCTCGCAACGCTAACGTACTGTACGAGACCGGTCTTGCCCATGCCCTCAACAACGACGTAATCATGATAACCCAAAATATGGACGATATCCCTTTCGACTTGCGGCATATCCGCGCCCTCAAATACCTGTCAAATAAGGAAGGCTTGTCGAAATTGACAGAAGACCTCAAGAAGACGATCTTAGAGACCCTGGGCTGATGGTGCTGTGTGACCGGTTGGAGGCGAGCCTTGCTGCGGGTGACGAAACGCGAGGGCGGTTGGTGGAGGCGGTGGTGCACGAGACATTGGCCACGAGCAGACCAGCGATACAGGCTAGAGGGTGTTATGCACTTTTGTACCGCGAGTCATTTTCCTCAGAGAAATCGCTGACTTACAGGAGCTACCTCAGCAGAGGGGTTTGCGAGATCCCGTGAAAAACCTGAATAAAATCAGTAGCTTATCGGAAGTTGCTAACACGCTCTAGTCAGGAGACGTGAGCAGGGATGCCACAGATGAAACCGCCACCAACCATATTCGTTTCCTATTCGCATGACAATGAAGAGCACTCGGACTGGGTACTTCAGCTTGCGACACGCTTACGATCAAACGGCGTGGATGCGATTTTAGACAGATGGAATTTAAGGCTCGGTCAAGACCTCGCGGAATTTATGGAGAGGGGTCTGTCCAATTCCCATCGCGTTCTCTGTATTTGCTCGCAGGCATATGTTGATAAGGCTAATGCAGGCAAAGGGGGGGTCGGGTATGAGAAGCAAATCATCACCGCTGAATTATTGGCTGATCTGAACCAAGACTGGGTTGTTCCTGTTATTAGAAATAATTCCCAGACACGAAAATTACCAGTATTTTTAGGAAGCCGTTTATATATCAACTTTGAAGAAGACCGTTTATACGAGAGTAAGTATGAGGAGTTGTTGAGAGAACTCCTAGACGAGCCGCTCTTACCAGTTCCAGAGTTAGGAAAAAATCCTTTTGAAACTGCGAGGGAATATGCTGAGCAGCGTTTCATGCCCGGCTCAGAGAAGTATGTTTCTCCAGCTACGAAAGGAAAAATGACCTTCGATTATTCTAACAATAACGGGAAATACAGTATCGGCTCCGGCGCATACATGTTCGAGACAGAATGGTCCAAAGCCAGCGATCGAAGGATATATATTCTTAGTGACCCACCAAGCATACGCGCCGTCGCATTAGTCAAAGACAAACAGGAAATCAGCTTAATTGATGATGCACGCATTTACGACGGATCATCACGGATTCGGACTCCAAGCATTGGTCAAATCGTTCTGCTTCAGAACACGAACGGCCTCTTTGCCGCCCTAAAGATTCTGGATATCAAAGATGACACCCGAGGAAGCCAGTTCGATGAGCTGACCTTCGAATATGTAATCCAGACGAATGGCACCCCTGACTTTACCAAGTCCAGCTAGCAGGTTGGAGCAGAGCGTAGTCCGACATGTTCCATCCTTGTCGAACATTCCAGAGCCCTTCAAGCGACACCCTTGCATCTTTGACACCGCTCAGGCGCGTTTCGCCTGTGGTGTCACACTGAGCCGCATGCCCATTTGCCCGAGAACGCCGCTCAGTGTGGATAGCTGCGGATTGCCGTCTGCCGAGAAGGACTGCGACAAGGTCTCGCGGTGCACCCCAGCCCCTTGGGCAACCTTGGCGAAACCCCTCGATCTGACAACGGTGCGCAGCGCAACCAGCAAGCGGTTTGTCATCCCCTTCTTCCAGACGGTTCTGAAGTGACATGAACCGTTACCCGTAGGCTGCCGTCCAAGGCGACAAGCATCTTGATAAGCCGATCCAGGGTGAAGCGGCCCAGGTCGGCGTTGCGGATTCTGGAGAAATCGGCGGCGGCAAACCCGGTCAGGGTCGCAGCCTTGCGCACCGTCAAGGAGCGCTCATCCAGCACGGCAATGAGCCGGGCCGCTAGGCTGGCCTTGGCCTGCTTCAGATCGGCGTGAGGAGCGTTGCAAGCGCGGAACACATTCCCGCTTCCTCGGACACGCTCACAATCATGCTCAGTCATGACCACAACTCCTGTCTCAATCGTCCCAGCCGCGTCCGATGCAGACACCCCTCTCCCTAGCCCTCTCCCTCAAGGGGAGAGGGAATAAGACGGGGACAGTGATTTACAAATTTGACTTTGTAATACATTTTTGTAAACTTAAAATGGAGAGGATAAAAGTATTATAGGACAGAGACTTAAGCTCGCACGCTCCGCTGCCGGGCTATCTCTCCGGGCTTTAGCGGCGAGAATTGGAAACCGCGTTACGGCGCAGGCAATCGGGAAATATGAGCGCAACGAGTCCATGCCCGGCTCGGGCGTGCTGATCGCGCTCGCTGACGCACTTGGCGTCTCGGTGGATTATCTGGCCGGGGATCAGAAAATGGTCCTCGAAGCGGTGGAATTCAGGAAGAAGAAGATCACGGGCAAACGGGAGGAAGCCCGGCTTGAGGCCCAGGTTGTGTATCTTCTGGAGCGCTATCTTTTGGTTGAAGAGCTGCTTGGCCTTTACAGTGTCGAATGGCACCGCCCGCCCGAGGCCCCCTATCCCGTCGTGCAGGATATTTTCGAGGCCGACCGGGCGGCCCGAAGTTTGCGGGATCACTGGAGCCTTGGCAACGATCCGATACCGAATCTCATCGAGTTGTTGGAGGAGCAGGGGATTAAGGTGCTTGCGGTTGATTCTGCGAAAATCGACGGCCTGACGGCGCGTGTCCGCCGCGCTGGGAAAGGCATGGTGCCGGTCATTGTCGTGAACCGCCATGACTGGCGAGAGCGGCAGTACTTCACGCTGGCCCATGAGCTTGGGCACCTGATTATGGAGGTCGCCTCTGGTTTGGACGAGGAGAAGGCTGCGCACCGTTTCGCCGGGGCTTTCCTTATGCCCGCCAACGCCCTGTGGGCGAAAATCGGCAAGCACCGCACATCAATCGGTTGGAGCGAGCTTTTTGAGTTGAAGCAACTCTTTGGCACGAGTGTTCAGGCGGTCACCTATCGCTGCAAAGACCTTGGCATTTTCAGCCAGGCTCTGTTTCGTCGGCTGTTCAACGACTTTACCCGCCTTGGGTGGCGCAGCCCGCCGTATGAAGAGCCGCATGCAATGAAAGGCGAAGAGCCGAAGCGTTTTGAGCGCCTCACCTTTCGGGCGCTTGCCGAAGGAGCGATTTCCGAAGCCAAGGCCGCAGAGTTGCTCGGCGTGTCGGTGCGCGAACTGAACCGCCGGATGGAGGAACCGCCCGCTGTTGCGCACAAGGCGGCCGGGGTTTGAGTTCCATGTAGCGAGCATCCGGGAACTGTACGACGGCTTAACCGCTATCTCTGAGCATCCGCGCTGCCGGCTTCCCAGGTCCGAAATCCGCCGCCGTTTGGCCAGCTACGCCGAGCGCCTACATTAAGACAAGAGGGCAGATGAGCAGAGCATCATCCACCCTACGGTACTCTCTCAAAGGTGAGATGAGGGTCAAACGGGGACAGGACCACTGTTCAACCATTTTTGCGCCTCGACCCGTGGGGACGGTCAGCCACTGCGTGGTGGCGTGGCCGAGGGGTCAGACGGTTCTGAAGCGACATGAACCGTGACCCGTAGGCTGCCGTCCAAAGCGGCAAGCACCTTGATGAGCCGGTCCAGGGTGAAGCGGCCCAGGTCGGCGTTGCGGATTCTGGAGAAATCAGCGGCGGCAAACCCGGTCAGGGTCGCAGCCTTGCGCACCGTCAAGGAGCGCTTATCCAGCACGGCGATGATCCGGGCCGCCAGGATGGCTTTGGCCTGTTTCAGATCAGCGTGAGGATCGTTGAAATCGCGGAACACATTCCCGCTTCCTCGGACAAGCTCGAAATCATTCTCAGTCATGACAACAACTCCTCTCTCAATCGCCCCAGCCGCGCCCGGATCAGGTCAATCTCCGCTTTCGGTGTCTTGATTCCGGCCCGGGACTTTTTCTGGAAAGCGTGTAGCACCCATAACGTACCAGCCATCTCGGTGACATAGACCACCCGATAGGCATCGGTCCTGTAGCGCACCGCGATTTCCAGGACGCCCGAGCCGAGCCCCTTTAGTGGCTTAGCACAGTCCGCCTTGCTGCCCTCGGCGGCGATGGTCAAGGCGGTGTTTACACGGTCGCGGACCCCTGATGGAAATTTCTCGAACGCGCGCCGTGCGCTCTTGATCCATCCAATGGGCCGTGTGTCATAGTTCAGGCCAAAGTGTTGTCGTATTTGACTACATTGTCAAGCATGACCGGCGGTTGGTGGAGGCGGTGTTGCATGGGCTGTGAGCGTCAGATGAGGAACAGGCCGAGGCCGGATGGCGACAGGGTTGATTGTGTCGTATTCAGCGGCGTTTCTCGGTAAACTCTTGCCGGATTTCGGTCACGGTGTCCCTGATCTCCGCAGGTAGAGGTTCAAGTACTTCGCCCAATTCTTCCCGTACAGCGTGCCAGAGCGGCTCCATTTGTTCGGCTAGGCCGGCTTCCTCCATTATCCGCTTGACACGCGGCCCATGGCCAACAGCGACGGCCCAAATCAACGACTCCGTCAAACCAGGCCATGCTTGTTTCTGGAAGTCATCGCCGCCGAGGCGTAGTGCGTGTTCGATCTGGTCCAGTGCTTCTGTCCATTGGCCGCGACAAGCCAAGATCGCCCGCATCCCGGATGGACCAAAGAGATCGTGAAGGAAGGCGATGAACCGCTCCAGACGGTCTCGACCCGCGCGCGAGAAACGCAGCAGATAGTAGATGTTGTAAAACCGGTCACTGACTTCGTAGTGTGTCCGCTTTGCTCCCCGCAGCCGGATTTCTTTGGCATAGCCCTTCTCCACAAGTTGCTTGAGTTGGGCGCTGGCGTGCGAGGAGTTCAGCTTCGCGGCGTCGGCAACCTCTCTCGCCAGCATCGGCTTCCATCCTTCCGCGAGAGAATGGAATATCTTGCGAGCCTGAACCGGTAATTCCTCGATTCGGGCTTTGAAATACGGTGTCTGTTCGTCGATAAGGCGTTCTAAGTCCTCGAAAGCAGAGCCGAGCGGCGATTCGATCAGCATTCGGCAGGCGAGAACCAGCAGACGCGGGTTGCCACCTGTCAACCGACGCAGGGTCTCCAGTCGTCCCCGCTCCCGGCGCAGGGTTTCCGCAATTGCCGGTTTGTCTTCACCACCCGCGAGTGCCTCGAGTATCTGGAGGGTCTCTTCCTGCTCCAGACCTTCGAGAATGAAGAGCCGGAAGAACTCGTAAAACGGTTCGCCGTGGCCTCGGATCGCTTCAAAGACGGCGTTGGCAGACCCGACCAACAGGATATTCGGACACTCGATCAGCGTAGCCCGTAGCGCGTGAACTTCCCGCTCATCGCGCAGCTGCTCGAATATGGCGTCCAGGTTCTCGACGAACAGGATCAACCGTTTTCCGCTTGCCTGGCAAAAGTCCATAAGCGCCGCGAGCGCATATGCAGCGAGCCGTTCCGTGTCTCTTTCGTCCTCAGCGAGAGCGTCGGCTCTGTCCTCCCACTGCGGGTCATCAGTGGCGCGGGTCAGATGGCGCAGGGCGGCAAGCCAGAAATCCGCCAGGTCACCGACGTTGTAGCTTTCTTCGTAGAACGGGACGGGTTGCCAGTTCGCAACAAGGTCGGGCGATTCTCCAACCGCGTGCAGGAATCGTAGCCCAAGAGTGGTCTTTCCCATGCCGCGTGGGCCGATGAGCATCATGTGCTGGCACGGCCGTCCACGCTCCTGTTCGCGGAGCAGGCGGAGCATATCTGCAAGGGTTTCCTTGCGAGCGATGAACGACGCCTTCAACTCATCAGGGGTCAGCTGGGCCGGATTGTAAAGGCGCTGGCGGATCATGACGCAACGCTCCTGTGGTATTTCCGCCACCATTCCCGCAAGAGATTCGAGCGGAATTTCAGCCGGTTGTCTTCATGCTCTACGTACCCGTCGGCCTCCAGATCACGCAGCACTGACCGGAACGTTTGCGCGCTTCGCTGCCGCAGCTCTTCGAGTTCCGCGAGATTCACACCATCCTCTCGCCGGCAGGCGCGGCTCAGGATGTCGCGTGCTGTGTCGTATTCGTTCTTGTCGAATCCAATTTCGAGGCGTTCTGCGTAATGGTCCAGATGGGCGGTGCCACTGGCTCCCGCCAGCCGTTCCGCGAAACACCGCTCAATCACTTCCAACGAAACGCGGGAAGACTGACCTTTGCAAGCATCGCGGAGCGCCGCAAAGAAGAGCTGCACATGGTACGGGACGTGATCCCGCAGCAGGTCCAGAATGAGCGTGATAGCTCCTTCGTCGAGATGAAAACTATAGACACCGCCTAGACCCTTCAGAAATTCGACAGCAGTTGGTCTGTCCCACGAGTCCAGGCGGAACGGGGAGAGGTCGTTGATCGAGCCTGAGAGACCGGAGCGGCGCAAGACTCCTTCGAGTCCGACCGATCCGCCGACAAGCGTGCGGACCCTGGTGCGCAATTCTGGCGCTTGGCGCCAGGACCGAAGCCGAGACAGCAGCAGTTCGGCGTCACGTTTCCGCTCCTCAGTCCGCAGCATTCGCGAAAGGAGGAGTGGCAGTTCATCAATGATAATCAGCAGAGTGCTGCCAGTGCTCGGCAGGCTTGTCAGACGCGCCGTAAGTTGGTCCGCAGCGTGGTCCCACTCACGACCAATCGCCCGTTTGAGCTCGACGCGCAATACACCGGTATCGACGCTGGCGGACAGGCGGCCAAAGACATCCTTGACGGCGTTCGAGAATGGAATCGCCTCGAAAAGGCTTCGATACTCGGGCCTAGCTGCCAACGCAGCGAAGATCGCTGCTATGCAGTCTGCCGGGCCATCGCCACGTTCGACATCGACATAGATAACATCCCAGTTCTCGCGGGGGGCGCGGTCAAGCTCCAGCATCAAGCTGGTCTTGCCCACCCGCCTGGGGGCGAGCATCAGGATGTGGTCGCCCTGTTCCAGTTTTTCCCAGAGACGGGCTAGCTCGTAATCTCGCCCATAGAGGTCGTCACCGACGACTGCCTGTCCGGTGATGTTGCGCATATATGAATCTCCTGTGGAGATTTTAGAGTAGCGCCACGATAAATGACAAAAATATTTTTGGCAATGTATCTTTTGGCAAAAATTCTTCTGTAAGAGGATTGCCGTCTGCCGAGAAAGACTGGTGCCCCGGTCTCGCGGCGTAAACCGGCCCCTTGCGCGACCTTGGCGAACCCCCGCGATTTGACAATATGACGGAGCGCAACCAGCAACAGCTTGTCATCTCCGTCTTCCAGAACGGTATCCAAGTACGCGGCGCTCTCCTCGGGGCTGCCGAGGTGGTCGGCGACATCAAATTCTCTCGTCGTTGCCCCTGCCATTCTGTCTCCTCCTTGTCGAGCAACCTGGCGAATGTCCGCGCCCGTTCAGTGTCTCGTGTTTGGCTGCGCTTCGTGCCGCCCCATAGCAAGATCACCGTTCGACCACTGACACGGTAATAGATCCGGTAACCTGGACCGGCGTCGATGCGATACTCAAACAACGCCGGTCTGCCCTTAAGGGGCTTTGCACCGCCAAAATTGCCGACCGACATCTTGCTGATTGCGGCGAGAATTCGAGCCTTCGCCCTCAGATGGTCGGAGATGGTTAAAAGTCTGTGGGCCTCGGTTGCCACTAGCTGTACACCAGTAGCTGCGAACGTATTCTGCCGAAGCGCCTATTGGATATGCCGATCTTTATACCGTCAACGTTATACCTTCCGCCTGAGCTGCTGTGCTGAGTCTGCGGTCAAGGGTCGCAAGTGGCCGCTGTTGCCGGACCGATAATTCCAGGTACAACGCATCATACGCGGTCAATCTGTATGTCCTAGCCAGCCGGAGTAGGGAGGCGTTGTCAGGTGCGTGGTCCAAATGGATGCCCAGAGCGTCAAGAGTCTGCACGGCCACTGCCGTGTCTTCGGGCGTCAAGCGTCCCCTGCGCTCGGCGATGACCAGTACGTTACGGACTTCTACCCACCACAGCGCCGGAGCGACGCCACCAATCTCCGCCACTTGATCCAAGGTCGCATCGGCTTGGGACGACTGCTCATCCCTGAGCACCCATGCCAGGGTGACGGAACTATCTAGGACGGGAGCCTTCAACGCCGGCCTTCATCGCGCATCTGAAGAATGTCCTCGGTGGTCGCCCAGCCAATGCGCTTACGCAGAGCGCGGAGGGTGTTGGCCGCAGCAACAGCGCTTTCCCGGTCGGGCGCTTCTGGTGGGACCAACCGGGCCACCGCGCGTCCCCGCTTGGTGATGATGATGGTCTCCCCACGCGCAACCTCGTCCAGAAGCGCAGACAGGTGGGTTTTCGCTTCGAATGTGCCAACTTCTCTCATAATCTTTCTCGGAAGAACAAACTAGCCTACTATCTAGTTAGATAAAGCCAATGTCAAGCCTCATGGTTGGGTAGAGGACAATCAGTCGCTGCGTGGTGGCGTGCCCGAGGGGTCAGACGGTTCTGAAGCGACATGAACCGTGACCCGTAGGCGGCCGTCCAAGGCGACAAGCATCTTGATAAGCCGATCCAGGGTGAAGCGGCCCAGGTCGGCGTTGCGGATTCTGGAGAAATCGGCGGCGGCAAACCCGGTCAGGGTCGCAGCCTTGCGCACCGTCAAGGAGCGCTTATCCAGCACGGCGATGATCCGGGCCGCCAGGCTGGCCTTAGCCTGCTTCAGATCAGCGTGAGGATCGTTGCAATCGCGGAACACATTCCCGCTTCCTTGGGCAAGCTCGAAATCATTCTCAGTCATGACAACAACTCCTCTCTCAATCGCCCCAGCCGCGCCCGATGCAGACACCCCTCTCCCTAGCCCTCTCCCTCACGGGGAGAGGGAATAAGACGGGGACAGGGCTGGGGATGCCAGATTATGTTTCAGGCTCATTTCGATCTACGGGGCTTGACCGGTCGGCACACCGCGTATCAAGCGGTCAATTTCGATAACAGAAATCCAGCGTGCTTGTTCATGACAGCAAATACGCTATCATCAGAAAGTGCGTATCGTTGTGGATACCAACGTCCTAGTCGCGGCTCTGTCCAGTTCGGACGGCGCGAGTAGAGCAGTGATTCGACAGTGTCTGCTCGCAAAATATGACCCATTGATGGGCCAAGCCTTGTTCGCAGAATACGAGGCCGTCATGTCCCGTCCTGGAATGTTCGTTCGCTCACCAATATCTGACGAGGAACGTAAGGTGCTGTGGGCCGCGTTTGCAAGCCGCTGCCAGTGGGTACGCGTGTATTATCTGTGGCGTCCGAATCTGCCCGACGAAGCGGATAATCATGTGGTAGAGTTGGCCGTTGCAGGACGCGCAGAAGTGATCGTCACATACAACACGCGTGATTTCGAGCGTACAGAGCTACATTTTCCGGGCCTGCGAGTCGTGACGCCCGGCAAACTGATTACGGGGGAATGAACAATGGCGACCCTGACGATCCGTCTGGCTGATGACACGCACACCCGCTTGAAGGAGTTGGCCCGGCATCGCCGCATGAGTGTGAACAAATTGATGGAAGAGCTTTCGACCATTGCCATCACTCAGCACGATGCCGAGACGCGGTTCCGAGCGCTGGCGGCTCGTGGAGTCGTACAGGAGGGCCTGCGTGTTCTCGATACACTCGACGACGCGTTCGGCAAGACCGGCTGATTCGCTGTATGGAACTATCCAGGACGGGAGCCTTCAACGCCGGCCTTCATCGCGCATCTGAAGAATGTCCTCGGCGGTCGCCCAGCCAATGCGCTTACGCAGAACGCGGAGGGTGTTGGCCGCAGCAACAGCGCCTCTCCGGTCGGGTGCTTCTGGTGGGACCAACCGGGCCACCGCGAGTCCCCGCCTGGTGATGATGGTCTCCCCAAGCGCGACCTCGTCTTCTTGATTATCCGGGCGGTTCAATGAAGAATGCCCCGACACGGAATGGAGCGAGCCGGTGTCTTCCGTCCTCTACGAACCGCATGAACGCCCGCCCTACCCCCTCGCCTTCGGACTGAGTTTTCAGCGGGCGATAATCATGGGCCCCGGCCTGGTGCTCATCCCGACTATCGTGATGCGGGCCGCGAATCAGGACGAAAGCTCCCTGTTGTGGACGATCTTTGCCCTGCTCATGGTCAATGGCCTGATCACGATAGTGCAGACGCTTGGCCTCGGACGCTTTGGCTCGGGCTACGTGCTGGTGATGGGCAGCACCAGCGCCTTCATCGGGGTGTGCGTCACCGCGCTCACCGAGGGTGGCCCGTCTCTGCTGGCCAGCCTGATTGTCACGGCCGCCCCGGAATTTCGGGACAGGCAAACATCGTTCTGTTTCGCACAAAAGAGGAGGCAGATCAGGCCGCAAAACAGCACAATTCCAAGGCCGAATTATGGAAGGATTTTGACGGCCAGCCGTGGGTTGTCCACCGGAAAAACAGCGACACATGCCTGTGCTTCGACGGCCGGTTTCGATAGCTGGGAACCACGCCCAAGAATCCTCAGATCGGGTGAAATTTCAGCCCACATGAGATTTCACCACAGCTGAAAAACCCCGCCATGCTCAGCGCCCGAATCAGCCTCCCAAACGACTCCCAAAAAAAAGAGGCAAGACACGCCTCAATTAAGACCGACTTTCGCCCGGTTTAAGACCCTTTTAGAGGGTGAAAAACCGGCACGTTCTCATGAAAATTTCAGATCCGATGAAAAACGGGCTAAGCCGTTGATTCATATGGGCTTTTTCTCAAAAAGAGCCGCTTCTGCCTGAAAATCTTTCACGTTTTCTCAGGTCCCGGGGTGGTCCTGTACTTTTGACAAAAAGTGGTCCCGTACTTTTGAAATTGCACAGGCATCACCGCCGGGGGGCTCACCGTGGTTGGCCTGACCCTGTTCCTGGAGCTGACCGGTCCCCGTCGGCGGCGGCTTGAAATCGAGCTGGGGGTCGCCGGACTGCCCGAGCTGACGGCATTTCTGCGCGAGCTGGCGGCTCGCCTGAGGTGGAGCGGGGAGGCGACCCAGCGGCTGTGTCTGAGCGGCGAGGAAGCGCTGACGAGTCTGATCCAACAGATGGAGGCCAAGACGGTGGAGCACGCCACACCGCGCCTGCGGGTGCTGGCCCGCCAGGACGGGGCGGCCGTGGAACTGGAGTTCATGGCTGCGGTGGGCGAGGACAACCTGGAAGATCACATCGCGCTGCTCGGGGACCAGGTAGAGACGCCCGACGAGCGAGAATTCTCGCTACGCCTGCTGCGCCACTTTGCCTCGTCGGTTCGTCACCAGCAGTACCACAACATTGATATCGTGACCGTGCGCGTGGACGGCGCAGACTAGAAGCTATCTCATAAATACTTTTTGGCAAGGATGAGAAAGGCGGCAAGTTTGAGAAAGGCCAGGAAATTGGCCGCAGAACGTTCATACCGCGTGACCAGCTTGCGGTAGTTTTGCAGCCACGCGAACAGCCGCTCTATTTTCCAGCGTCGCTTATACCGACGCAACTTGCGCCCGTCCTGGGACCGCGGCTTGGTGCGATTCTTGCGGTGCGGGGCAATCAGCTCGACGCCCAGCGTCCGGCACGTCTCATCCAGCGGATCGCTGTCATAGGCTTTGTCGCCAATGAGGTTGCGCGGCGTGCCGGTGGTGAGGCGCCCCGTGATCAAGCGGCGGACGAAGGTCGTCTCATGCGGCGTAGCACTTGCTGTGGATAGGGCGACAGGAAGACCAGCGCGGTCTGCAATCGCCATGACCTTGCAGCCCTTGCCCCGCTTGGTCTTGCCGACTCCGGCCTTTTTGGCTGCGCTGAAACTGCCGTCCACAAAGCACTCGTCCAGATTGATCCGGCCGCGCCTCCAAATCCCGGGCCAGTGCCGCAAGCAGCCATCCATGACGCCCGCCCGTTGCCACTGCTGGAGCGTGGGCGGCCGAATGGCAGGTCTGATAGGGCGGATAGCGCCTCGGGAGTTCGGCCCATTGGGCGCCGGTGCGCAGAATCCACAGGATGCCGTTTAACACGGCGCGCGCATCGCGCCAGGGCCGCCCCCGGCCATCGGCTCGCTTGGGCGGTTTCGGGAGCACCGGCTCAATGAAGGTCCACTGCGCGTCGGTGAGGTCTTGTGCCACGGTCCTCTCCTCTCCTTCTAAGCTAACCAGGACACACTATTACACCTCTCGCTGATTTATGAGATAGCTTCTAGACATGCTGCTCTCGACCCCGTGCGACTTTCCAGGCATAACAACGGACGTATGCCGCAGCCGCCGTTGTTCGCCATCCCAGCTGTTGAGCGTGGGCTGACCGAACAACTCCAACACAAGATTGACCACAAAACCAAACCGCTCGGTGCGCTGGGCCAACTCGAACGGCTGGCGCTGCAAATCGGTCTTGTCCAAAACACCCTGTCGCCGACTCTCCGCTCTCCGCATCTGCTCGTGTTTGCCGGCGACCACGGTATTAGTGCGGAAGGGGTCAGCGCCTACCCCCAAGACGTGACCTGGCAGATGGTGTTGAACTTCCTGAACGGCGGGGCGGCGATTAACGTCTTCGCCAGCCAACACGCCATCAGCCTGCGGGTGATCGACGCGGGCGTCAATCACGACCTGCCCGCTCACCCGAAGCTGACCCAGGCCAAGATCGCCCACGGCACGAAGAATTTTCTGACCCAAGCGGCCATGACCCAGGACGAATGCCACCGGGGTCTGCAACTCGGGGCGGCACACATCGACCGCCTTCGTGCCGGCGGGTGCAACATCGTCGGTTTTGGCGAGATGGGTGTCGGCAACACCGCAGCGGCGGCGGCTATCATGAGCCGCGTGTGCGGGCTGCCGCTTGAGGGGTGTGTCGGACGCGGCGCCGGCCTCAGCGATACCCAGCTGCGGCACAAAATCGAGGTGCTGCGCCGCGCCCTGCACCACCACCACGCCGTCCGTCAGCCGCTCGATGTCCTGCGCACGTTTGGCGGATTTGAAATGGTCCAGATGTGCGGCGCCATGCTGCAAGCCGCACAGCCAGCGGATGCTGGTCCTGGTTGACGGCTTCATCGCCACCGCCGCCTTCCTGATTGCCGCTCAGCTCCAGCCGGCCATGCATGACTATGCCATTTTCTGCCACGTGTCCGACGAACACGGCCACCGGCGCCTGCTCAAGCATATGGGCGTCACCCCCCTGCTCGACCTGCGCTTGCGACTCGGGGAGGGAACGGGCTGTGCCCTGGCCTATCCCCTGATAGACGCCAGCGTGCGCTTTTTGAACGACATGGCCAGCTTCGAGCAGGCTGGGGTGGCGGGCAAAAAGGACGCGGTGTGAGCAGGCTGAGCGAAGAACTCCACATTTTCTTCTCGGCCGTGCTGTTCTACACCCGGATTCCCGCCCCGGCCTGGGTGATCCACACAGACGCCTATCTGAGCCACAACCCCAGGTACTTTCCGCTCATCGGCTGGATTGTCGGCAGCCTGGCCGCCGGCGTGTACTGGCTCGCCGGCCAGCTCTTTTCGCCTCCGGTCGCGGTGGTGCTGTCCATGCTGACGAGTGTCTGGGTGACAGGCGCCTTTCACGAAGACGGCCTGGCCGATACCTGCGACGGTTTCGGCGGCGGCTGGAGTCAGGACCGCGTCCTGGCCATTATGAAAGACAGTCGCCTCGGCACCTATGGCGTGGTCGGCCTGTCGCTGGTCCTGTTGCTGAAGTTCACGGCGCTGGTGTCGCTGCCCGCCCAGCTGGTGCCGGCGGTGCTGATTGCGGGTCACGCCGTGAGTCGATTCGGCGCGGTCAGCCTGCGGCTCAGTTTATCCTACGTCCGCGAAAACGAGGACAGTAAGGCCAAACCCATCGGCAAAGCGCCGCTGGCGCCCTCGCACGCCGGGCTGGCTGCGGTGTTTGGCCTGCTGCCGCTGTTTGCTCTTCTCGACCTCAGCTACGGGCTGGCGCTCATCCCGCTGCTGCTCGTGCGCTGGTATCTGAGCCGTTACTTTTTCAAGCGCATCGGCGGCTTTACCGGCGACTGTCTGGGCGCCGCCCAACAGGTGCTCGAAGTCGTGTTTTATCTGAGCGTCCTGGGGCTGTCCGGCTCTGTCCTCACAGACGGGGCATGATGTCCTGGGCAAAGATTTCCAGGTGCTCCATATCGTCAAAGGCCGGGTTGATCATCAGGTGCCGCGCCCCGGCCTGGACCAGCGCCCCGAGCTTGTCGATACACTCCTGACGGCTGCCCCAGATCGAGACCTGCGAGGCCATGTCGGCGCTCTTGTAGCGCACCCCAAACCACTCCCGCAGCCGACGCTCGGCCCGGTCGCGGTCGTTATCGACCGCCACATACACCCGCTTCGAGATCGCAAAGCCGGCCGGGTCACGCTGGGCCTGATCGAGAAAGCGCTGGACATGGCCGTACTGGCTCACAAAATCGGCGCTGGACGACGAGCCGGCCCCCATCCAGCCGTCGCCGTGCCGAACCGCCCGTCGCAGGGCCGACTCCGAGCGCGCCCCAAACCAGATCGGTGGATGCGGCTTCTGGACCGGTTTGGGCTCCATGGCCGCGTTTTTGAGCCGCCAGAAGCTGCCGTCGTAGTTGGCCGTGGGCTCGGTCCACAGCGCCTTCATGATGTCCAGGCCCTCGACAAAACGGCGCATCCGGTGCTCTGTGGTGTAGCCGAAGACGGTTTCCGGCACGTGCCCGCCGCCGCCCACGCCGACGATCAGCCGCCCGCCGCTCATGCGGTCGAGGCTCGACAGGGCTTTGGCCAGCTGGAGCGGGTTGCGCAGGGTGGTCAGCATGACCGAGGTGCCGAGCTTGGCCGTGTCGGTCAGGGCCGCCACATAGGTCAGCAGCGTCACCGGCTCAAGAATCGGAAAATCGCTCAGGATGGTTTCCTGAACCCACAGGCTGTCATAGCCCAGCGCTTCGGCCCGCCGCACAAAGGCGCCGACAAAGCCCATATCCACACCGGAGTCGGGAAAAACCTGAGGAATCGCGAACCCGCACGGGGTGTTGCCAGCTGCCATACCTGTCCTCCTTTGGCCTTGTCTTATCTTGACCGGCGGGTCGGAGCAAGGAAGAGTTTCCCGCTGCTTGACCGACCCGCCTGAGTGTCTTATGTTCCGGTAACGTTTCCGACCAAAGGGATATGGTCATGCAACCGAAACACGACGGAGCCAAGCAGCGGCTCGCCCGGCACCGCGCAAAGCTCGCCGCTCAGGGGACACGGCGCGTTGAGGTCAGCGTGCCGGCCCAGGATGTCGGTATCGTCAAGGCCGTCGCCGGCGCCCTCCGCACCGGCGGCGACGAGGCCCGGTGGGTGCGCGACGTGCTGGCCCGTCTCACGCTGCGCGAACCGGCGCGAACCGGCGCCGAGCTGTTGGCCTTTTTGCGCGCTTCTCCGCTGGTGGGGGAAGACCTGATAATCGAGCGCGACCGCACTGCGGGCCGCGTGGTGGACTTTGAATAGTGGCCTTTCTCATTGACACGAATGTCATCAGCGAGACCTTCCGGCCACGCCCCGACCCCCGGGCGCTCGAATGGATCGGCCGCCAGATGGCCAACGACCTGTTCCTCGCTGCGGTGAGCCTTGGAGAACTCGTGCGCGGCGCCCACCGGGTCAAGAACACGGCCAGGCGGGAGCGCCTCACCCGCTGGATCAATCACGATCTGACCGCCCAGTTTCAGGGCCGTATCCTGCCCTTCGACCGGGAGGCGGCGGTAATCTGGGGGGCGATCATGGGTGAGGGCGACAGGACCGGTCGGCCCAAGCCCATGGCGGATGCGCAGATCGCCGCAGTAGCGTTACGGAACGGTCTGACTCTGGCGACGCGAAATATCCGGGATTTCACGAACATGCAGGTGACGCTGGTCGATCCGTGGGCGGCTTGACCAGCGCTGGGAGAAAGAAGGCAGCATGGCTGAGCAGGGTCGTTTCACCGACCGCGATGACCGTTTCCACTTTGACGAGCTGGGCGCAGACTGGTGGGCGACCGAGACGGCCTGGTTCTCCTTCTTCCACCCGCAGCGGCGCCTGGGCGGCTGGTTGTATACCCTGGCGCGGCCGACAATCGGCACCGTCGCCGGCGGCGCCTGGGTCTGGGACGACTCGGCCCACCTGCCCTGGGAAGTCCTGTACTCGGCCAACTATACCGCCCTGGAATTGCCGCGCGCGCACGACCTGGACGACATCCGCCTGCCGACCGGCGTTTCGATCCGGGTCATCGAACCGTGCATGTCCTACGCCCTGGGCTATGACGATGAGCCGCGGTTGCGGGCCGCGCTGCGCTTTGACGGCGTGATGCCGCCCGAGCCGCTGACCGGCACGGGCTCGACGTTTGGCCGCGCGCAGCATTTCGACCAGATCGGACGCGTGAGCGGCAGCCTTGTCCTGCACGGCGAAACGATCCCGATTGACTGCCTGGCCGTGCGCGACCGCACCTGGGGACGGCGCCGCGAGGATCGCCCCCGGCAGGCAGCCTATGTCACCGGCGTGGCCAGCCCCCGGCACGGCTTTCTGGCCGTGACCAACGTCGATAACGACCGGAATCCGGTGGCGTATGGCTTTCTCCACCGCGACGGGCGGACACAACCGCTGGCTCAGGGCGAGCGCAGGGTTGAGCGCGATACCCAGAACGGCTGGATCACCCGCGTCGAGATCGAGGCTCGCGACCGCGCCGGCCGGGAACTCCACGCGGTGGGCGAGCCGCTGAGTCGGATCGTGATTAATCGCCACACCTTTATCGATATCAACAGCCTGATGGGCTGGGACATCAACGGCGAGGACGGTCACGGTGAGGATCAGGACATGTGGCCCGTGCACCGCTGGTCGCGTCTGCGGCGCAGCGCCCGGGCGACAGACGCAGGGAGGACCTGATGACGGACTACATCCAGCTGGCTCCGGCCGCACTCCTGGAACGCATCGCCCGCACACTCAAAACCGACATCGGCCCGGCGGTTGAGGCTGCCTACCCCAAGACGCAGGCGTTCATGGCGGCCGTGGTCCTGCAAAAACTCGCCGGCCAGCTGCGCTTGGCCGACGACCACGCCGCAGCTGGCCGGCGCGATCTGCAGGAACTCGCGGCGGAACTGGCCGGTGAACTCGACACGACCACTCCGCCTTCCCTGCGGGCTGCGGTGCACAGCCTGGACCACGACCGCGATACGGCGGGCGTGTCGCGGCTCATCGAAGCCCTGTACGCCGCCCGGTCCGAGCTGGGCGAGGAACGCTTTCACAGCCTCATCGGTCGGGTGCGCGCCCGGCTTCGGGCACGCATCGACCGCGAGATGGTGTACGCCGCATGAGCACGCCTGCCGACGACCGGGATATGGCCGAACGCATCCGCCACTACATTCAGAGCCGGCTGCCGGACGCGGCCGACCTGCGCCTCGAAGCCCTGGAGCGCATCGCCGTGGGCTGGTCGCACGAGACCTGGCTGTTTGACGTCCACTGGACCGACAACGGCGCCTCAAAAACGCTGGGCCTGTGCCTGCGACGCGACCCGGGCAACGCCCTGCTGCGGCACTTCTCCGATCTTGGCGTGCAGTTTCGGGTGCTCCAGTGTCTGGCCTCGACGCCGCTGCCCACCCCCAGGCCGTACTGGTACGAGAGCGACCCCGCCATTCTGGACAAACCCTTTCTGGTGATGGAGAAAGTGGCCGGAACCTGCCCGAGTCCGTGGGGCTCGGCTGGCCGGCGCTTTTACGCCGAGGCGGCCGCGCGCGGCAGCCTGCCCCGGAGTTTTACCGCCACCCTGGCCAGCCTCCACACCATCGACTGGGAAGCGGCCGGTCTGTCGTTCCTGGGCGTGCCCGGATCAGGCACGGATTTTGCCCTGCGCGAAGTCAACAAATGGTGCGAGCTGGTCGCCCTCTCTCAGCAGGAACCCCATCCCATCCTCGTCGACCTCATCGGCTGGCTCAAGGCCAACGCGCCAAAAACCACGCGTCTGACGCTGGTCCACGGCGCCTATCGGACCGGCAACCTGTTGATCGACACGGACGCAGTTTCGGCAGTGCTGGACTGGGAGCTGGAGGTCATCGGCGACCCGATGTACGACGTGGCGTATGTCCTGACCGACCTGAACCGGGAGGGCAGTCCGCTGCTGTCGCATCTTGTCGAGCGGGACGCCTTTTTCCGGGACTATGAGCAGGCGACCGGCATCGCCATCGACGAGGCGGTCTGCCGCTATTACGGCATGCTGTATCAACTGCGCTCGGCCGCGTTCTGGATGAGCGCCGCTGGGCTGTACGCCACGGGCCAGAGCGACGACATCCGCCTCGCCCGGACCGCCTGGTCGGTGCCGGTTGTCCTCGAAGGCGCAGCCCGGGCGCTGGGGTATTAGGGCGTGGAGATATGTCTCAAGACAGGCACCAATGCTAGAGTGGGTCACATGCCGAGAGCACAGCACAAAATTTCTCAACCGTCTCAATCGGACAGACGGGGACAGGCATTGTACGAACAGGACTTCTACGCCTGGGTTGGAGAACAGGTGGAAGCGTTGCGATCCGGCCACACGCAAGGGCTGGATATCGAGAACCTGGCTGAGGAGATTGAGGACATGGGGAGAAGCCAGCGACGGGCTGTGAAAAGCGCGCTCATCATCATCCTGATCCATCTCCTGAAGTACCGCTATCAGCCGCAACATCGGACCAACAGTTGGCGGGCAAGCATACGCGAACACCGCCGTCGCGTCCGCGATGAGTTGGCCGACAGTCCGAGCCTGCGACCGTATAGTGAACGCATTCTTGACGATTGCTACCAGGATGCCCGTGAAGCGGCTGCGGATGAAAGCGGCTTACCTGTCGTGACGTTTCCTACGGTTTGTCCGTTTGCTTTGGAGCAGGCTCTCGACCGGAATTTTTTGCCGGGCTAGGGGCGGGTTTTAACCCCACCCTCGTTCATGGCCGGGGGACAGTCCGGCGTTGATTTCCAGCCGGGCATATGGTTGTCTCAGCCCACGGCCGAGACCGGCCCGCACAGGAGAGATTGCAGATGAAGCTCGACACCCTGATGACGGCCAGCTCGCTGCACGAGGCCATTGCCATTGCCCGCTACGCCGAAGAGGTCGGCTTTGACGCGGCCTGGAGCATGGAGAACACCCACGATCCGTTTCTGCCCCTGGCCGTGGCCGCCACCAGCACTAGCCGGCTCAGGCTGGGCACGGCCATCGCCCTGTCCTTTCCCCGCAGCCCCATGTCGCTGGCCTATACCGCCTGGGATTTGCAGAAATCCTCGGACGGCCGTTTTGTGCTGGGCCTGGGCACCCAGGTCAAGGGGCACAACCAGCGCCGCTACAGCGTGCCGTGGCAGTCCCCAGGTCCGAAGCTGCGCGAAATCGTCCAAGCCCTGCGGGCGATCTGGGACTGCTGGCAGAACGGCACCCCGCTGCGCTTCGAGGGCCAGTTCTTCAGCCACACGCTGATGACGCCGGCCTTTAGCCCGGGCAAGATCGACCATCCCCAGGTGCCGATCTATATCGCCGGGGTCAACCCCTATATGTGTCGCCTGGCCGGCGAGCTGTGCGACGGCTTTCACGCCCACCCCTTCCACTCGGCCCGCTTTCTGCGCGAGCGCGTCATTCCCCAGATTGCCGAGGGCGCGGCCAAGGCCGGACGCAGCCGGGAAGACGTGTGTGTGTCCAGCTCGGCCTTTGTCATCATGGGTGACAGCCAAAAAGAGATCGACGCCATGCGCGAAAAGGTCCGCAGCCAGATCTCCTTCTACGCCTCAACCCGCACCTATCAGCCGGTGCTCGACGTGCACGGCTGGGGCGAGGTGTGTCTGGCGCTCAACAAAAAAGCCGCCCAGGGCGAGTGGCAGGCCATGGCCAGGGACATCACCGATGAAATGCTGGACGTGTATACGGTGACCGGCAGCCCGGAAGAAATCCCGGCCCTGCTCAAGGAACGCTACCACGGCCTGCTCGACCGGCTGGCCTTTTACCACCCCGACCGGCCGGGGGTGAACGACAAACGCTGGCGAAACATTGTCGAAGCCTTTGCCGCATAAGCTCCGAAAAGGGCAAAAGGCAAAGGGCAAATGTCAAAACTGAAGACGAAGACCGAAGACATTCAGTTCACACAAGGAGTCTCCTATGCGCGCCTGGGAAATCAACCAAGAGTTCGGCATCGAACAGCTCCACTGCGTCGAGCGGCCCGACCCACAGCCGGGTCCCCACCAGATCTGTGTTCGGGTCAAAGCCACTTCACTCAACTACCGGGATCTGATGACGGTCAAACACGGTGGGCTGCGCGGCCTCAAGCAGCCCCTGATTCCGCTGTCCGACGGCGCCGGGGAAGTCGTGGCCGTCGGCGAGGGGGTCAGCCGGGTTAAGACAGGCGACCGGGTGGCCGGCATCTTCTTTCAGTCCTGGCTGTCGGGCGGCCCCAAAGCGTCCCACGGCCAGTCGGCCCTGGGCGGGGCGCTGGACGGCATGTGGGCCGAGTATGTGGTCCTGGACGAGGACGGCGTGGTCCGCCTCCCCGACTATATGTCGTATGAAGACGCGGCCACTCTGCCCTGCGCGGCAGTCACCGCCTGGCAGGACCTGGTATCGGTCGGCCACATCAAGGCCGGCGATACGGTTCTGGTGATGGGCACCGGCGGGGTGTCGATCTTTGCCCTGCAGTTCGCCAAGGCGGCCGGCGCCCAGGTCGTCATCACCTCCAGCAGTGACGAAAAACTGGAACGCGCCAAACAGCTGGGCGCCGATCATCTGATCAACTACAAGACCACCCCCGACTGGGGCAGAGCCGCCCTGGATATCACCGACGGGGTGGGGGTCGATCATGTGGTCGAGGTCGGCGGGGCCGGCACCCTGGGCCAGTCGTTTCAGGCCACTCGGGTGGGCGGTTTCATCGGCCTGATCGGCGTCCTGTCCGGCTTTGCCGGCGAAACCAACCCGATGCCGATCCTGCAAAAGAGCATCCAGTTGCAGGGCATCTATGTGGGCTCGCGGGACATGTTCGAGGACATGAACGCGGCCATGACCATCAACCACACCCAGCCGGTGATCGACCAGGTGTTTCCCTTTGAGCACGCCCAGGACGCCCTGCGGTGCATGGAAAGCGCGGTCCACTTCGGTAAGATTGTGGTGAGCGGCTAGGCGGGACGGCATGAGCGAGCAGCAAGCACAGCGCCGGGCGCTGAGCGGCGTGCGCGTCCTGGACTTTACCTGGGTGGTGGCCGGGCCGGTGGCGACCCGGATTCTGGCCGACCAGGGCGCCGAGGTGATCAAGATCGAGCGGCGCGACTCGCTCGACCTCGGCACCCGCCGGGGCGGCTTTACCGGCAACCTGTTCCGCGGCAAGCACAGCACCGTGATCAATATGGCCGACCCGCGCGGGGTGGAGATTGCCCGCCAGCTGGTGGCGGTCTCGGACGTGGTGATCGACAACTTCAGCGCCCGGGTGATGCGCAACTGGGGCATGGACTACGACAGCCTCATCCAGATCAAACCCGACATCATTGCCGTCAGCATGTCGGGCTTCGGCCACACCGGGCCGCACAAGGACTACGTCAGCTACGGTCCGACCCTCCAGGCCCTGTCCGGCTATACCCTGCTGATGCGCCATGCCGGCAAGGAGCCGGCCGGCTGGGGCTATTCCTACGCCGACATGTCGGGCGGCTACAGCGGCGCCCTGGCCGTGCTGATGGCCCTGTGGCACCGCCGACGCACGGGCCAGGGACAGTTCGTCGATCTGTCACAGTTTGAGACCATCTCCAGCATCGTCGGGCCGGCCCTGCTCGACAGTGCGGCCAACGGCACGGTCCTCGACCCGCCGGGCAACCGTTCTCAGGAGGCGCCGGCCGCACCGCACGGCATGTATCGCTGCCGGGGCGACGACCGCTGGTGCGCCATCACCGTGTTTACCGAAGACGAGTGGCAGGCGCTGTGTCGGGTGCTGGGCAACCCGGCCTGGACCCGTCAGGAACGCTTCGCCAGCCTCGACGCGCGCCTGGACAACCAGGACGAGCTGGACCGCCACATTGAAGCCTGGACCCGCCAGCACCCGCCCCACGAGGTCATGAGCGTGCTCCAGCGGGCCGGCGTCCCGGCCGGGGTGGTGGCCAACGCCGAAGACCTGGACCGTGACCCCCAGCTCCGCGCCCGGGGCTACTGGGCGCAGGTGGACAGCCCGGACGAGGGCCGGGCCGTGCTGGACGGCACCCCGATCAAGCTGTCGGTCACGCCCGGCGGGGTCCACGCCCCGGGGCCGCTGCTGGGCGAGCACACCGATGCGGTCTTGGGCCGCATCCTGGGCTACTCGGCGGAGCGCATCACCCAGCTCAAAGCCGCCCGCGTCGTGGCCTCACAGGCCGAGATTGCGGCTGAGCGTGGCTGACTGGAGTATGCTGGGCAGATCGGACAGCGTGCCTTAGAGAATTTTTTCCATCAAGTCGGGAGGGAAATATGTCAAGCGAAAAGAAGCCTGCGCCTAACCCAGCCCCACGCATCGACCGGCCCTCTCTAGAGAGGTCGTTCACGCATACTAATCCAGACCCGACCACCAAGCCACCAATAGCCAGCAGAACCAGCACCCCGAAACCAACAGCCAGCGGAACCAGCACCTCGAAACCAAAAAGCAGTGGAAACTGAGACGGAAACGCTACAGGCAATGTCGGCCATTGCTGCGAACATCCACAGCGATTCATAGCAGTGGCCAGATTTTTCCAAGACAACTGAAATCGTGAAATTTCCTTTCGGCGATGTTGTCGTCCTTCTGCTTTACTTGCTGCCTGGCTTTCTCGTCATGCAGCTGTATAGAGCGAGATATCCGTCCAAGCGCCTGTCTCAATTTGAGACTATTGTCTGGAGTATCCTGCATAGCCTCTTCATCCATTTCGGTCTCAGAAGTGTTACATATTTCCTTGGCTGCGAGGACTTGGTGAGCCTGGATCCGAAAGCGCACTCGGCAATCCCGACCATGACGATCGGAGTTCTGATCCTTGGAGGGTTTGTTTGGGGCGGTGTTCTCATCGTCCAATATCAGTTCCGTGTCCTCGTTCCCTTCTTACAGAGTCCCGATCCCCAAGCTATCTGGCCTGTTGTTGCCGCCGCTCCCAAGGAGGAGCTGTGGACGGTCGCCCGTACAAAGCAAGGTACCCTCTACCTTGGTTGGGTAAAAAAATATTCCTTCGATCCGGCGGTCGAAGATCATGATTTCCTTCTGTGTCCGGCCTATCTGGTGGATGATGATCTCAATGTCAAACGAGATTTGATCGTCGGCGGCGTGTATTTGAACACTCGGGATATCGAGTCGATAGAAATGATCCCAGGCAATCCGAGCTAAGGAGGAGCATATGCCTTTTGCCAGCATTAACGGGATTGAGCTGTACTACGAGGACCACGGCCAGGGCCCGGCCCTGGTCTTTGCCCACGGCGGGGGCGGCAGCCATCTGAGCTGGTGGCAGCAGGTGCCGGCTTTCTCCGACTCCTTCCGCGTCATTACCTTTGACCACCGGAGTTTCGGACTGTCGCGGGATGTCCCGGACGGTCCCGGTCCCGAAGCCTTCGTGCAGGATCTGGTTGGCCTGCTCGATCATCTTGAGGTGGAAAAAGCCGTGCTGGCCGGTCAGTCGATGGGCGGCTGGACGGTGTGCGGATTTGCCGCCGCCCACCCCCAGCGGACCAGCGGCCTGATCCTGTGCGACACCCTGGGTGGGATCGAAACCGCCCAGACCGCCCAGGCCCAGGCCGGGATTCGAGAACGCTCGCGCGGCAGCTTGGCCGAGCTGCTCAAAAACGCCTACTCGCCGACGTTTCCCCAGCGCGAGCCGGTGCTGACTTTCCTGTACCAGCAGATTGTGGCCCTCAACCTGCACGTCGCACCCAACCTGGGCGCGGCTCTGTTCAGCCTCAAGGCCGCCCCCCGGCCGATTGTCGCCCACCGGATTCCGACCCTGCTGATCGTCGGCGAGGAAGATGTCCTGACCCCGCCGCCGGCCATGCAGAGCGTGGCCGCCCAGCTGCCGCACGCCCGGTTCATCAGCGTCCCCGGCTGCGGCCACTCGGTGTATTTTGAGCGGGCCGACGAGTTCAACCGTCTCGTCGGCGGCTTTCTGCGCGAGCAGGTGTCAGCCTAGAACATGCTGAGGTAAGGACATCATCAGCGTACCAGGAGTTCCGGCTGACGGCCACTCGGTGTATTTTGAGCGAGCCGACGACCTGCTGTTTGTGGCTTCAACCGATGGTCTCGTCGGCGGCTTTCTGCGCGAGCAGGTATCAGCCTAGGCCCCGAGTTGGAAGGCCAGCCTCAGTCTTCAAAGAGGAAACGTGTCAACAGGTTCATGTGGTTGGAGGACACGTTTCCTCTTCATAGTAGCGCGCCTCAATCTCGTTGCCCTCGGGATCGTGAAAATAGATTGAGGTGGCATTGCCCCGCGCGCCCCAGCGGGGCAGCGGGCCTTCAATCGAAATGTGGCGGGCCGCCACCCGGGCGCGCAGCCCGTCCCAGTCGGCCCGCTCCAGGGTCAGACAGAAATGGCCCAGGTTGGGCCGGCCGCGGTCCTGGGGCTCGGCCCCCTGCCACATGGCCTTGGGAGCCAGATCGATGATTGTGCCGGCGTTCAGCCGGACCGAGGGAAACGGCACCTGGCCCTGCCGAAAGGCGTCCAGGCGCTCGGGCGCCAGTTCGACGACTTCGGTATAAAACCGCACCAGGGCTTCGACATCTTCCGCATTCAGCACGATATGATCCAGAACGCCTTGCATGGCCTGCCTCCAAGAACGGGGGGTGTGTCTGTCTTAGCCGAGGACGGGCCGGTCGTGCAACACCGGCTTGACCCCGCCGAGAGGCGTCGGCTAGATTAGAGCAATTCACCATTATGTGTAGCCGTGTAGGTCGGGTTAGCCGCAGGCGTAACCCGACAGCCCGTACGTGTCGGATTACGCTCCGCTAATCCGACCTACTACAGCCTAGAGGCGTCGGCTAAATGCGCTAGCCCCGTTCTCAAGCCCACACCAGCACGAGGAGACTCCGATGAAAATTATCACCATTCCCGTTTTGTCCGACAATTATGCCTATCTCGTCATCGACGAAGCCACGAATGAGGCCGGCGTGGTCGATCCCTCGGAAGCCGGGCCGGTGGCCGAGGCGGTCAAGCGCGAGGGGGTGAACTTCACCACCATCATCAACACCCACCACCACTGGGATCATGTCGGCGGCAACAAGGAGCTGGTCCAGGAATATCCCGACCTGCGGGTCTACGGCCACAAACGCGACGAGACCCGCACGCCGTGCATCAGCCACATGGTGGACGAGGGCGACACGGTCAGTATCGGCAATCTGGAGGGCCGGTTTCTGTTCATCCCGTGCCACACCAGCGGGCATGTGGCCGCCCATTTTGCGGCCGAAAAGGTGGCCTTTACCGGCGACACGCTGTTTGTCGCCGGCTGCGGGCGGCTGTTCGAGGGCACGGCCGCAGACATGCACAACAACATGCTCAAGCTGAGCGCCCTGCCCGAGGACACCCGCATCTACCCCGGCCATGAGTACACGATCAAGAACCTGGAGTTTGCCCTGACCCTGGAGCCGAACAACGCCGCCATCCAGGCCAAGCTGCACTGGGCTCAGGAGGCCCGGGCCAAGAATCAGCCGACCATTCCGTCAACCGTGGCCGAGGAAAAGACGATCAATCCGTTTATCCGGGTGGACAGTCAGGAGCTGCGGGCCACTATCACAAAGCAGTTTCCCAGCCTGCGACTCGACGACGTGACCGTGCTGGAGCGCACCCGCTACCTCAAGGACAATTTCTGAATGGGCCGGCGTTGGAAATGTGGTTCATCCTCTCTGCCTGATCCACAGCTCAGGATGCATCACATGCTCCTGGCCGGGTGTCTGCTGCTGCCGGCGTGCAGCGCCTGGGACGGCATGTGGGACCTCGTCATTGACCGCAGCGTCATTGAGCAACAGCAGGCCGAGATCGAACGGCTCAAGGCCGAGACCGAACAGATCAAGGCCGAGACCGAGGCGCTGAGGCAACAGGCCCGGCAGGCCGAAAAGGAACGCGAGGACTGCAACACCGCGTTCTACACGTTTGAGGAGGCCCGTAAAGCCGCGGACGACGACGCGGCCATCGCCACATACCGGGAGGGCCTGGCCCTGTGTCCGACCGACGACGTGGCCCACAACGAACTCGGCGAACTCTACCTGCGCCTGGGCCGCCGGGACGAGGCCATCCTCGCCTTTGAGGAGGCGGTGCGGCTCAACGCCAACTTTGTGCGCGCCCAGCGCAACCTCCAGGACGCCCAGCAGCTCATCCAGGAAGACGAGTTGTAAAACCGGCGGCATGGGACGGCTCCTCATCTGTACGGATTGCAAAAGTGCCCGGAATTTGCGAGTTCAATTTCTATACTGAGAGAGGAGGGTGTACCGTATGGCACTGACATTGGAGGAAGCGAACCGTATTGTTGCCGGGGCCATCGCCAAGGCGCAAGAGCTGAACATCAAGATCAGCGTCGCTGTGTGTGACGCTGGGGGCCGCCTGGTGGCGTTCAACCGTATGGACGACGCCCTGTGGGCCGGCGTCTACGGCTCTCAGGGGAAGGCCGTCGCGTCAGCCGGCTTTGCCCGCCCGAGTGGGGCTCTCCAACAGATGGCCGACAGCCCGATTGTGCGCGGCATTGTTGCCGCAGAAGGGGGTCACATGATCGCCAGCCAGGGGGGCGTTGCGCTCATGCGCGATGGGGTCCTTGCCGGCGGGTGCGGGGTTGGTGGGGGGACGGGTCAGCAGGACGAGGAGTGTGCGCAGGCCGGGGCAGACCTGCTCTAGCCTGGCCCGAGGTTCCTCTCGCCCGAATAGGCCAGGATGCCCCTGACCCGCCCGCGTCAAGGCACGGGTCGCCCGGCGCAACCGGGGCAGGATCAGCGACCACATGGATTCACGCCACACCGCCCATGTCGAATTCGAGCGCGTCTGCAAGAGCTACGACGGACGGGTCCAGGTCGTGCGCGACCTCGACCTGACGGTCCACGAGGGGGAGTTTCTGACCCTGCTGGGCGCCTCGGGTTCGGGCAAAACCACCTGCCTGATGATGCTGGCCGGCTTTGAGACGCCGACCTCGGGCACGATCCGCATCCACGGTCGCTCGATTCACGATCTGCCGCCGCGCAAACGGGGCATCGGCGTGGTCTTTCAGAACTACGCGCTGTTTCCGCATATGACGGTCGGCGGCAATCTGGCCTTCCCCCTGGAAGTGCGTGGGCTTGACGCCGAGCAGCGTCGCGAGCGGGTGCGGCGCGCCCTGCAACTCGTGCGCCTCGCAGGGCTCGAAGACAGGCGTCCGTCCGAACTCTCGGGCGGCCAGCAGCAACGCGTGGCCATTGCCCGGGCTCTGGTGTTCGAGCCCAGCCTGGTGCTGATGGACGAACCGCTGGGCGCCCTTGATCGCCGCCTGCGCGAGGAAATGCAGTATGAGATCCGGCGCATCCAGCGCAGTCTGGGAGTCACGGTCGTGTACGTTACCCACGACCAGCAGGAGGCCATGGTGCTGTCCGACCGGGTCGCCGTCTTTCGCCACGGACGCATCGAACAGGTCGCCCTGCCCGAAACGCTGTACGAAGAGCCCGAGCGCCCGTTCGTGGCCAGCTTCATCGGCGAAAACAACCTGCTACACGGCCGGGTTCTGGAGGTCGAACACGATATCTCACAGGTAGAGACCGGCGGCCAGGTCGTCACCGCCTTCCAGGTCGCGCCGTGCCAGCCCGGTGACGCGGTCACCCTGGCCATCCGCCCAGAGCGGGTGTGCCTGGCGCCCGAGCCCGGACTGTACACCAACCGGTTTGAGGCCAGGGTCGAAGACATTACCTTCTTGGGCGATCACCTGCGCCTGCGGGTGGCGGTGTGCGGACGCACCGACTTCGTCGTCAAGATCCCGAATACCGTCGGCCACGGCGCCGTGCTGGAGGGCGACCGGGTCCATATCGGCTGGACGCCGACCGACTGCCGGGCCCTGGAGCCGGACACCCAGGAGACCACCCCATGATCCTCTCCCCACCTCGTATCCGCCCTGCGATCCACGTCGCCGCCCTTGTTGTGCTGATTGGGCTCGGCTGGAGCCGGCCGGCCGTCGGCAACGAATCGCTGACCGTGGTCTCGTGGGGCGGCTCCTACGCCCGGGCGTGTCAGAAGGCCCAGCACGAGCCGTTCACCGCCGAGACGGGCATCGAGGTCCGCCTGGAGTCCTACAACGGCGGCCTGGCCCAGATCCGGGCTCAGGTCGAGACCGGCGCGGTGCGCTGGGACCTGGTTGACCTGGAGATGGCCGACGCGGCGCGGGGCTGTGACGAGGGTCTGCTCGAACCGCTGTCCGGCTTTGAGCCGCCGGCGGCGCCGGACGGCACGCCTGCGGCCGAGGATTTCTTCCCCGATATGCTGACCGAATGCGGCGTCGGCCTGCTGTTCTACTCCACGGTCTACGCCTATACCCCCGAGCGTCTGAGCGGTCCCGCGCCGACAACGATCCGCGACTTTTTCGACCTGGAGCAGTTCCCCGGCCGGCGCGGCATGCGTCGCAGCCCGCTGGTCAACCTGGAGTTCGCGCTGATGGCCGACGGCGTGGCCGTGGATCAGGTGTACGCCACGCTGAACACGCCGGAGGGCAGAGACCGGGCCTTTCGCAAGCTCGACACGATCAAGGACCAGATCGTGTGGTGGGAAGCCGGCGCCCAGCCGCCGCAGATGCTGGCCGATGGAGAGGTGGTGATGAGCACGGCCTACAACGGCCGTATCTTCAATGCCCAGGTCCTGGAAAAGCAGCCCTTTGTGATCGTCTGGGACGGCCAGGTACTTGACCACGGCCTGCTCGCCATTGTGGCCGGCACGCCCAGGCTGGAGGCGGCCCGCGCCTTCCTCAGCTTTGCAACCCGGACCGAGTCGGTGGCTGCGGTCAGTCGCCATATCGCCTACAGTCCGGCCCGACGCTCGGCCACAGCCCTGATGAGCACCCACCTTGAGACCGGGGTGGACATGCAGCCGCATATGCCGACCAGCCCCGCAAACGTCGCTCGCGCCCTGCGCCACGACTGGCGGTGGTGGCGGGACCACGGCGACGAGATGAACGAGCGCTTCAGCGCCTGGCTGGCTCGCTGAAAAAGAGTCCACGTGGCGTCCACCAGGTTTATTCCTTTCGGCCCCCAGCTGCGCGCCGCCGGGCTGGTCCTGCCCCTGGTCGCCTTTATCGGGCTGACCTTTGTGGCGCCGCTGGCGACCATGCTGTCACGCAGCGTGTATGATCCGGTGGTGGCCGACGCCCTGCCCCGCACCCTCGACCTGCTGGGCGACTGGCAGGGCAGACAACCGCCGTCGGAGCCGGTGTTCGAGGCGCTGGCCCAGGAGCTGCGCCGCGTCCGCCAGGAGCGCAGCCTGGGCCAGATCGCCACCCGCATCAATCGGGTGCGAGCCGGCCTGCGGAGTGTCATCGTCCGCACCGCTCGCCGGGTGGGCGAGACGGACGCTGGGCCGTGGCGTGACGCCCTGGTCGGTATTCACGCCGCCTGGGACGATGTGCAAACCTGGCACGCGATTCGTCAGGCCGGTCAGCGCTTCACCCTGCGCCACTACCTGCACGCCCTCGACCTGGAACGCCACAGCGACGGCAGCATCGGCCGGCGGCCGGCCGAGTACCGCGTCTATGTGCCCCTGCTGTGGCGCACCCTGGTGGTGAGCCTGAGCCTGACCGGGCTGTGCCTGCTGCTCGGCTATCCGGTCGCCTACCTGATTGCCCACGCCCCGCCGCGCCGGGCGAATCTGCTGCTGCTGCTGGTACTGGTGCCGTTCTGGACCTCTCTGCTGGTGCGCACCACGGCCTGGATCGTCCTGCTCCAGACCCAGGGAGTGATCAACTCTACGCTGGTGGCACTCGGCCTGATCGCCGATAACGACCGGCTGGCCATGATCTACAACATGACCGGGACGATAGTGGCCATGACCCACGTCCTGCTGCCCTTCATGGTGCTGCCGCTGTATGCGGTCATGCGCACCATCCCGCAGCTGCACATGAGCGCCGCCGCCTCGCTGGGCGCCAGTCCGGTCCAGGCGTTCCGGCGCGTCTACTGGCCCCAGACCCTGCCCGGCGTTGGCGCCGGCTCGCTGCTGGTCTTCATCCTGGCCACCGGCTACTACATCACGCCCGCGCTGGTCGGCGGCCGCAGCGGCCAGCTCATCGCCAATATGATCGCCTACCACATGCAGAGTTCGCTGAACTGGGGGCTGGCCGCAGCCCTCGGCGGCCTGCTACTGGCCTTTGTGGGCGTCTTCGGCCTGTTCTACCAGCGCCTGGTCGGGCTGGAGCGGATGAGGCTGGGCTGAGATGGCAGCGGGGAGAGCGTGGGAACGCGCCGGCCGCAGCGCCTACCTGCTATGGTGCGGTGGGGTGTTCGTGTTTCTGATCGCCCCGCTGGTGGTGATCGTGCCGCTCAGCTTCAACGCCGAGCCGTATTTCACTTTTACCGAGGGCATGCTGCGCCTGGACCCCGAGGCGTATTCGCTGCGCTGGTACCGGACCGTCGTGGCCGACCAGACCTGGAGTCAGGCCCTGCTCAACAGTCTGTTCATCGGCCTGTCGGCCACCGCCCTGGCGACCGTGCTGGGCACCCTGGCGGCCCTGGGTCTGAGCAGTCCGGCCCTGCCGGGCCGGGCCGTGATCAGCGGCCTGCTGATCTCACCGATGGTCACCCCGGTCATCATCTCGGCGGCCGGCATGTTCTTCTTCTACTCCAACCTGGGCCTCAGCTATACCTATTCGGGCCTCATCCTGGCCCACGCCACCCTGGGCACGCCGTTTGTCGTCATCACCGTGACCGCCACCCTGTCCGGTTTCGACACCAGCCTGTACCGCGCCGCAGCCAGTCTGGGCGCCGGGCCACTGCGGACGTTTTGGCGTGTCGTGCTGCCGCTGATCGCTCCGGGTGTGATTTCGGGCGCCGTGTTTGCCTTTGCCACCTCGTTCGACGAGGTGGTGACGGTGTTGTTCATGGGCGGCCTGGAACAGCGTACGGTGCCGCGTCAGATGTGGACCGGCATCCGCGAACAGATCAGTCCGGCGATTCTGGCCGTGGCCAGCCTGCTGATCGTCTTCTCGCTGCTGTTCCTGCTGACCGTTGAGTGGCTGCGCCGCCGTGCGGGCGAGCGCCGCCTCAGTCCCGATACACCACGCCGCGTACCGCCTCGACCACCTTCTTGACGCTCGGAATCACCAGCTCTTCGAGATTCTTGGCGTAGGGCATGGGCACGTCTTCGCCGGTCACCCGGGCGACCGGCGCGTCCAGGGAGTCAAACCCGTCCTGCATGATCCGGTACGAAATCTCGGCCCCAAAGCCGGCCATCGGCCAGCCCTCTTCGACAATCACGCAGCGGTTGGTTTTGTGGACCGAGCGCAGCAGGGTTGCGTCGTCCAGGGGACGCATCGTGCGGGGGTCGATCACCTCGGCGTCGATGCCCTGGCCGGCCAGCTCGTCTGCGGCTTCGAGGGCGACGTAGACCATCTTGGACCAGGCCACCAGGGTCACGTCGCTGCCCGTGCGTTTGATCTCGGCCCGGCCGATCGGGACCAGGTGTTCGTCGTCCTCGACCTGGCCCTTGCGACCGTACAAGACCTCGCCTTCAATGAAAATCGTCGGGTTGTCGTCGCGGATGGCCGACTTGAGCAGGCCCTTGGCGTCGGCCGGGGTCGAGGGAGCGATGACCTTCAGGCCGGGCACATAGGCGTACAGGCTCTCGACCGCCTGGGAGTGCTGGGCGGCCAGCTGATGGGCAGCCCCGCCCGGACCGCGAAAAACAATCGGCAGGGACAGCTGGCCGCCGGACATGTAGCGCAGCTTGGCCGCATTGTTGACGATCTGATCGTAGGCGCACAGCGAAAAGTTCCAGGTCATGAACTCGATGATCGGTCGCAGGCCGACCATCGCCGCCCCGATCCCGACCCCGGCAAAACCGGTCTCGGCAATTGGCGAATCCACCACCCGGCGCTCGCCAAACCGGTCGAGCAGACCCTCCGACACCTTATACGCCCCGTTGTAATGGCCGACCTCCTCGCCCATCAGGAACACGCGCTCGTCGCGTTCCATCTCTTCGGCCATGGCCTCGCGCACGGCTTCGCGGTAGCTGAGTTCACGCACGGTATGTCTCCTTCACCGGCTAGCCGGCCTGGCGCGCCCGGTGGGGCAGGGAGATGATCTTCTCGTCCGGCAGGGTTGGGGCGTACACATGGTCGTACAGCTCGGACGGGTCGGGAGCGGGCGACTCGTCGGCAAACGCGACCGCCTCGGCGACCTCGGCCTTGGCCTCGTCGTCAATCGCCTTGAGCTGTTCCTGGGTGGCCATGCCCAGGTCGAAGATGCGCTGCTCGAGCAGGAAGATGGGGTCGCGTTTCTTCCACTCATCGACCTCCTGCTTGGTGCGGTATTTGGCCGGGTCGGACATCGAGTGACCCCGAAAGCGGTAGGTCTTGGCCTCGACCAGGATGGGCAGGCTCTCGGTCCGGGCGCGCTGGACAGCCCGGCGGACGGTGTCGCGGATCTCCAGCACATCGTCGCCGTTGGCGATCTCCTGCTGCATGGGATAGCCCTTGGCCCGCACCGCCACGTCTTCGACGGCCAGGGTGCGGTACAGCGGCGTGCCCATCGAGTACAGATTGTTCTCGCAGATAAACACGACGGGCAGCTTCCACAGCGCGGCCAAGGCCATGCCCTCGTGAAAGGCGCCCATATTGGCCGTGCCCTCGCCAAAGAAACACAGCGTCACGTCGTGCTCGCCGCGATACTTGGACGCAAAGGCAATGCCGGCCGCGATGGGCACATGGCCGCCGACAATGGCGTGGCCGCCCATGAAGCGCTTGGCCACATCAAAATAGTGCATCGAGCCGCCCCGGCCCTTGGCACACCCGGTGGCTTTGCCGAACAGCTCGGCCATGGCCGCCTTCATGTCGCCGACCCGGGCCAGATAGTGGCCGTGCTCGCGGTAGGTGGCCACAATGTAATCGGTCGGCTCGGCGGCCGACATGGCGCCGACGGCGACCGCCTCCTGGCCCACGTACAGGTGCAGAAAACCGCCCATCTTGCCCCGCGAGTATGAGCGCGCGGCTTCCTCTTCAAAACGGCGAATGCGAACCATATCCCGATACAGCGACAGCATCAGCGCTTTATCCATAGATTCATCCTTACGTCCTGGCTTTTCGCTCCGTCCCGGCACCAGCCCCACCCCGCTTTCCATCTTCCGTATTCTATTGGCCGCATTGGCGGGCAAAAGCAAGGGGTAAAAAACAGAAAAGCGGACCCGCCCTAACCGGCTCTGGCGGCCCGGTCGAGCATCTCGCGGGCGTGGCGTTTGGCCTCGGCCGAGACCTCCAGCCCGCCCAGCATGCGGGCCAGCTCGTCGAGGCGTTCGCCTCGGGTGAGACTTTTGGCCGTGGACACGCTGCGGCCTTCGGTGACGGTTTTGACCACGGTGTAGGCGTGCTCGGCAAAGGCCGCGATCTGGGGCAAATGGGTGATGCACAAGACCTGCCGCCGGACCGCCAGGGAGCGCAGACGCCGCCCCACGACCTCGGCCACCCCGCCGCCCACGCCGGCGTCGACCTCGTCGAAAATCAGGGTCGGGGCTTCTCTGGCCTCGACGCTGAGCGCCTTCAGCGCCAGCATCAGCCGCGACAGCTCGCCGCCCGAGGCAACCCTGACCAAAGGCAGAGCGGGCTCGCCGGGATTGGCCGACAGGAAGAACTCGAGGCGATCACAGCCGGTCGGGCTCAGGCGCGTCTGACCATGGACGAACGGATCGGGCGAGTCACCGGCATCCGGCGCTACGTCCGCCTGGTCGGCAAAACGGACGCTGAAGCGGGCGCCGCGCATGCCCAGGCCGGCCAGTTCGTCACCCATCCGGGCTTCCAGAGTATGGGCCGCCCGGCGGCGGGCTGCGGACAGCTCGCGGGCTGACTGCCAGACTGCGGCCGCAGCCTCGGCCACCGCCCGAGCCTGGCCGGCCAGGCTCTCTTCACCCCTGTCCAGACCGGCCAGCTCGCGGCTGAGCTGCTGGTGGCGGGCCAGGACGGCCTCGACACTGCCGCCGTACTTCTTTTTGAGCCGCGACAGTACGGCCAGCCGGGCGTCAATCTCCTCCAGGCGGTCGGGGTCGGGAGCCAGCCGCTGGCCGTATCGGTGCAGCTCCAGGGCGGCCTCTTCGAGCTGGGCCAGGCCGCTTTGCAACAGCTCAAGTACCTCGGACAGGCGCTCATCAAGCCGGGCGCAGTCCTGGAGCTGGCTCAGGATGCGGCCCAGGCGGTCGGTCAGCGCGTCCTCGCCCGAGGCCAGGGCGTGTTCCCCGCCGGCCACGCCGTGCTGGAGCTTTTCGGCGTGCAACAGCACAGTCTTCTCCTGGCGCAGTTCCTCTTCTTCCCCGGCCCGCAGCTCGGCCCGGTCGATTTCCTCAAGCTGAAACCGCAACAGCTCGCGCCGGTCCTCACGCTCCTGGCGACCCTCGACCAAGGCTTGTCGTTGCGCCCAGACCCGACGCAGCAGGCTGTAGCCCTGCTGCATCTCGGCCACGTTCGGACCCAACCCGCCAAACCCGTCCAGCAGAGTCTGGGCAGCCTCGGCTTCGAGCAGGCTGTGCTGCTCGTGCTGGCCGTGGACCTGGAGCAGCGCGACGCCCAGCCGGCGCAGCAGGCCGACGGTGGTCAGGGCGCCGTTGCAGTACACCCGCCCCCGGCCGGTGTGGGAGACGACGCGACGGATCAGGATTTCGTCCTCGACCGGATAGCCGCCGTCCTCCAGCAGGCGAGCGATACTGCGGTCCGGGTAGTCGTGAATATCGAACAGCGCCTCGACCACCGCCTCGTGGGTCTTATGGCGGACCAGCTCGGCCGAGGCGCGTCCGCCAACCGCCAGGCCAAGCGCCTGCATCAGCAGGCTCTTGCCCGCCCCGGTCTCGCCGGTAATGACGTTCAGGCCCGGCTCAAAGGACAGCTCGAGCTCGTCAATCAGGGCAAAATTCGCAATGTGCAGAGAACGCAGCATCGCCTCAGCTACCTGGCCTCAGCTACCTGCGCGCGGTCCGGAAGCCTGCAAGCGGTCGCTCAGAATTCTGGCGATATTCAGAAAAATCTTGGCCCCGGTGCGCGGATAGCGGCGCTGCATGTGGGACAGGAAGCGCTCGTCAACCACCAGCGCCTCGACATCCTCGGCCGCCACCACGTCGGCCGTGCGTTCGTGGTTGCGGATCAGGCCCATCTCGCCAAACACGTCGCCCCGGCCGTGGACGCGCACGTGTTTCCGGTCGCCGTTGGTGTGGACGTACACGTCGGTCGTGCCGCTGACCAGGACGAACATCTCGTTGCCCATCTCCCCGCGCCGAATAATCGGCTGGCCGCGCGGGAAGGTCTTGACCTCCCCCATCAGGCTGACCAGCTTGGCCTGAAACGGCCGCAGCCCGGCAAACAGCGGAATCGTTTTGTGCGGGTCACGGCCCAGCCTGAGGTGCAACAGCTCCCAGACGGTGATGATCTTGGTCGTGGCGATCAGGGCCGGCAGCAACACCAGGTCGGCGACCAGGGCTGCGGCCATGGTGATGGCCGACAGGATGCCGAACTCTCGAATCGGGACAAAGCGCGAAAACCCCAGCACCGCAAAGCCCAGCAACAGGATAAGGGTGGCCAGCACGGCCGGCTTGCCGATGGTGGACAGGGTCGCCAGCAGAGCGCGGCGCTGGTCAGAGGTGTTGCGGACTGCGGTGCTCAGGCGGGTCATGAAGTGGATCGTGTTATCGACCGCGATGCCGAGCGCGATGGCGGCCACGATGCTGGTGCCGAGATTCAGAACCGCGCCCGACAGGCCCATCAGGCCAAAGAAGACCAGGATCGGAAACAGGTTGGGGATCATGGCGATCAGCCCGACCCGGACCGACAGAAACATGCCGGCCATAATCACGAAAATCACCGTCGCGGCCAGGGCCAGGCTCTGGACCTGACCGGACACGATATCGCCGGTGGTCTTGGTCAGCAGCACCAGGTTGCCGGTGGCGCGGACGCGCAGCTGGGGTGGAAAGGTCTGAGCGGCAAAAGTCTCGACCCGCTCGACCAGGGCCATGATATCGCTCGACTGCGACAGGGTGGTGCGGACCAGGATATTGGTCCGCGAAAAGTCGATGTTGACCACCCGTTCAAAACTGCCCGGGCTGAGGGTAACGATCTGCAACACGCCGCGCAGCTGCTCGGGATTATCCCAGAACGTGGTCTGGGTGCCGCCCGCCGGCGCCTGGATAATTTCTCCCTCGGGCGAAACGATGAGGTCGCCGCCCGCGCCGGACTGGGCGCCGCGGTCGAGCAACTCACAGTAATCGACAAACGACACCGTCTTGTCCACGCCGGGCTGGGCGTCGATATACAGCTGCAAGTCCTTGATGCGCCGCAGCGTCTCCCAGCGATTGATGCTGTTCGATTCGTCGCCGTCAATCGCCACATAGAAGGCCATGCTGCCGACCAGATGCTCGTTGATCGCGTCGGTGGCCAGCCGAATGGGATCGTCGGCCCGAAAAAAAGACTGAAAGTTTGAATCGACCCGAATGGAAGCCGTCAGCCACACCGCGGCCACGGCAATCAGCCCGCTCAGGATCAGAATCAGCCGGCGCTGGCGAATGTCAAAATAACACAGCCGCCGCAGGGCGGTGCTGACGCGCGCCAGGCTGGGCTGCGACCCACCAGCGCTGGGCAGAGGCAGGAGGACCAGCCCGGCCGGCACCAGCAGCAGCGACAGAGCGCAGGCCAGACTGATGCCGACGGCCGAGAACAGCCCCATGTGCTGGATGCTGACGATCGAGTTGACCGACAGGGACAAAAACCCGAGCACCGTGGTCAGGGTGGTCAGGCAGATCGGTGGACCGGTCAGGCGCAGCGCCTCGAACACCACCTCGCGCGGGCTGCGGTCGGGGCCGGCCAGCTCGTAGTACTCGGCCACCACGTGGAGCGAGTAGGCGGTGCCGAGCACCAGCAGCAGCGGCGGCAGGGCCATGCTGCCCAGGCTCAGACGGTTGCCGCTCAGCACGATGATGCCCAGCGTCCAGGTCAGGCTGACGATCACGGTCAACACCGGCAGCACCACCCCCCGCGCAGAGCGAAAGCTGAAATACAGGACGACCACGATGAATACCAGGGTCAGGGGCACAAAGCGGGCCAGATCCTGCTGCATGCCCCGTGTTGAGTAAACCTTGAGGTGGGGCAGACCGGTATAGTAGATGCGCTCGGGACCGCTTTCCTGCTCAAGCAGGGCGACGACTTTGTCGTCAATCCCCAGCCGCAGGAACTCGTCGTCGTTCATATCGGCAAACACGACGTTGATGGCCGCGGCCCGACCGTCGGGCGCGACCAGATTTTTGAGGTAGATCGGCCGGTCGGCCAGGGTGTCTCTGAGGGCCGTCATCTCGGCCGGCGTGCGCGGAATCCGGGGCATCAGCAGCGGCGGATCGGTCACGTTGGCAATCGGGTCAACCGCATTGGCCAGGCTGATCACGTCATCCACGCCCTCAATGGCCTTGATCTGCTCGCTCAAGCGGACGATTTTTTCCAGGGTCTGGGGGGTGTAGATGGTGTCGGCAATAATGCCCACCACCCCGATCTCGTCGCTGCCGAACAGCTGCCGGATCTCGGCGTAATACTGCGAGTCGGTATTGTCGCCGGGCAACAGACTCTCAACCGAACTGTCGAGCTGAATGTGTCGCGCAGACCAGCCGAACACGCCGGTCAGGAACAGAATCAGGCCCAGGATCAGTTTTGGTCTGTCCACGATCAGGCCGTATATGCGTTCCATCTTCCTAGGCCATATACCTCAGACCATGAGCGAAGAGAACCGGGGAAAAGATTATTTGTCGGGTTGGCAAATAATATCAACATGATATAGACACGGCATGTCTAACCCTACCCAGGCTCAGCAGGACGAGCTGGTCCAAACCCGGGCTCGTCTGGCCAGCCTGATCGAAATCAACCAACTGCTGATGGGCACGGTCGAAGCCGAGGAGCTGCTCAGAGCCATTCTCAGCTCGGCCATTCGCCTCTTTTCGGCCCAGGGCTGTAGCCTGGGTCTGGTTGACGAGGCCGCCGGCCAGCTGGCCTTCACCACCATGGAGGGCGAGGCCAGGGTCGAAGAATTCCGCATTGACCTCGGCCAGGGCATTGCCGGGCTGGTGGCCCGAACCGGCCAGCCGCTGGTCAGCAATGACGTGTCCACCGACCCGCGCTGGTTTGGCGGGGTGGATCAGAAGACCGGCTTTCACACCACCTCGCTCCTGTGCGTACCGCTCAAGCGGCGAGGGCGGATCATCGGCGTGATCGAGGCGCTGAACACCACCAAGGCCGAGGGGTTCAGCCAGGCCGATATGGAACTCCTGCTGGCCTTTGGCAGCCTGGCCGCCACCGCGCTGAGCCGGGCCAGGGCGTTTACCACGGTCCGTAACGCCAAGGTCGCCTTTCAGGAGGTCATCCAGGACCGCTACCACCTGATTGCCGGCCCGAGCAACAGCATGGAGGAAGTCCTGCGGCTGGCCCGGGCCACCGCAGCCACGCCGTCAACCGTCCTGCTGCTGGGCGAGAGCGGCACCGGCAAAGAGGTGCTGGCCCGGGCCATCCACCAGTGGAGCCCGCGTGCCGACCATCCGTTTATTGCCGTCAACTGCACGGCGCTGTCGCCCGAGCTACTCGAAAACGAGCTGTTCGGCCATGAGCGGGGCGCCTTCACCGGAGCCACCGGCCAGAAAAAGGGCAAGTTTGAGCTGGCCGACGGGGGGACTATTTTTCTGGACGAGATCGGGGATCTGGCGCCTGACCTCCAGGTCAAGCTACTGCGTGTCCTCCAGGAGCGCGAGTTTCAGCGGCTGGGAGGAACGCGCGAGATTCGGGTCGATGTCCGGATTCTGGCCGCCACCAACCGCGACCTTCAGCAGGCCATGCAGACCGGCGGTTTTCGGCAGGATTTGTACTACCGGCTCAACGTGGTGTCGATGACCTTGCCCGCCCTGCGCGACCGCCGGGCCGACATTCCCGGCCTGGTGCAGCACTTTCTGGAACGCAGCTGCCGGGAGATGAAACGCCCCCAGCTCGGCCTTGACCCGGCCGTTCTGCCGGTCCTGCAAGCCTACCCCTGGCCGGGCAATGTCCGCGAGCTGCAAAACGCGCTTGAGCGGGCGGTGGTGCTGGCCGCCGGTCCGGACGTAGGCATCGCCGATCTGCCGGTCGAGATTCGTTCCGCCAGCCGCCAGCCATCCAACGGCGCACCGCCGCCCGAGGCACCCGACGACAGCCTGCCACTGTCTGTCGCGGTGGAAGAATTCAAACGCCTGCGGGTGCGCCGCGTCCTGGAGCAAACGGACTGGAATCAAACCGAGGCCGCCCGGCGGCTCGGCCTGCCCCAGTCGAACCTGTCACGCTTGATGAAACGCCTGGGTCTGCGCTCCTAGGGGCCTTGCCGGTCGTTCTCTGGAGTGGAACTTGGCTCAGCGGTTGACGACACGCCGTTCGACATAGTTCAGCGCCGCGCGAGTCAGCAGCCCGGAAGGAAGTGAAACAGCCCGCCAACCTATAGAGACGACCGCATCACCCCATGCGGATGTTCTGCACCACGACGCCCAAGCCCGATGCGCGTGACAGCCGGCCGTCAGCAGTTAAGACAGGCAAACCATGGGCACGGGCAGCGGCGATGTAGAAGGCATCATACGCGCTGACATTCTGATAGTACTGCCAAGCCAATCGGGCCAAGTCCCGGTGAGAAATGCGCTCAATCGGCCAATCGGCCAAGTCGTCAAGAGCCATACGGGCGCGCGCCGGTTCGAGGTGTCCGTTCAGCACCGCCCGGCGCAACACAGACACGACCTCGGCGTCCAGCAACTCGGGAGCGATCAGGCCGGCGTCTTCGATGACGCCAGCAACAGTCAGCCCCAGCGGCGTTCTCAGGAGATACTCGACCGCGACCGAGGCATCGACAACGTATTGCATCACCCGGTCTCCACGTCGCGGAGCGAGCGTTCTTCCGCGAGCAGCGTTGCCGCGTCTACGCCGAGGTCGGTCTTCGGGCGTCGGGCCAAGCGCTCGCGCCAAGCCCATCTCGCCAACTCATGCTCTACCGCGCTGACCACCAGCGCGCTCATGGTACAGTTGTGCTTGCGGGCGTGACGGCGCAGCCGCTCGTGAAGAGCAGCCGGCATGTTCTTTACCTGAAGATGAGGCATGTCATGATAGTAGCATGATCATAGCATGACAGACCAGCCCCGAGGGAAGAGACGCGGGCCAATCATTTCTGGCGTGCCGACGGGCAATGCGCTCGGCTCCAGCCAGCCGCTGTTGCCGAACACGGTGCGGGGCGTCCCTAACGCTCGCTCCAGCGCAGCTTGTTGCGCAGCACGTCAAAATAGGTCCGATTGGGCGACTTGATCAGCGACACGGTGATGTCGGAGCGCCGAATGCTGACCCGGTCGCCGCCCCTCAGAGGGTGGCCCTCCTGGCCGTCCAGGGTCAGGATGACATCCTCTTCGGCAGTCTGCAGGATGACGTGGATATCGGTCTGATCGGACAGAATGATCGGCCGGTTGGTGAGGGTGTGGGGACAGATCGGGGTCAGGACGACCACCCCGACGGCCGGGTCAATAATCGGGCCGCCGGCCGACAGGGAATAGGCGGTCGAACCGGTCGGCGTGGCCACGATCAGACCGTCGGCCTTGTAGGTGCACAGATATTGCTCATCGACCCAGGTTTCGAGGTCGAGGATACGGGCCAGCGCGCCCTTGTTGATCACCACGTCGTTGAGGACCTGGAAGACGCCGACCGGCCGGTTGTCGCGCGTCAGCGTAGTTTGCAGCAGGCTGCGCCGCTCAACCTCATAATCTCCCGCCAACACCCGCTCCAGGGTGGCCAGGAATTCGTCGGTCGTGGTTTCGGTCAGAAAGCCCAGATCGCCCAGATTGACGCCCAGGATGGGCACCTCGCGCCGGTTGGTCCGCCGGGCGACGCTCAGCAGCGTGCCGTCACCGCCGAGCACAATGGTCAGGTCGGCGCGCTGCATGATCTCGACCTTGCGCCAACCCCGGCTGAGGCCGATCTCATGGCTGGTGTTGTCCTCGGCCCAGATAGTCTTGCCGCGCTGCCGCAGCCAGGCCACCACCTCACGGCCCAGGGCGGCGACTTCTGGCTGGTTGCGTTTGATGACCAGTCCGATGTTTTGCCCGATCTTTTGCATATCCGTCACGACCTGCGGGCCGGGCTGGCCCTACCTGCTTTTCTGTGCACCTGGCGTATAATAACACCGCCATGCCAAGCCAGCACCCGGATCTCTTCGCCCATAGTGCCGCAAAGGCGGTGGCCGAAAAAGCCCCTCTGGCCGAGCGGATGCGCCCCCGGACGATTGACGAGTACGTGGGTCAGGCGCACCTGCTGGGGCCGGAGCGTCTGTTGCGGCGCATGATCGAAGGCCGCAGCCTGTCGTCGCTGATTCTGTGGGGTCCGCCGGGCAGCGGCAAGACGAGCCTGGCCAGACTCCTGGCCGGGGCGGTCGATATCCCCTTTGCGTCCTTTTCGGCCGTGCTGTCGGGGGTCAAGGAGCTGCGTCAGATCCTTGACCAGGCCCGCCACCAGCAGCTCCAGCACGCCACCCCGACCGTCCTGTTTGTGGATGAAATCCACCGCTTCAACAAGGCCCAGCAGGACGCGTTTTTGCCCCACGTCGAGCAGGGCCTGATCGTCCTGCTGGGCGCCACCACCGAAAATCCGTCGTTCGAGGTCATCCCGCCGCTCCTGTCCCGAGCCCGGGTGCTGGTGCTTGAGGCGCTCGGCCCGGATGAGCTGAAAACCATCCTGACCCGTGCCCTGGACGACACCCAGCGCGGCCTGGGCGAACTCGGCCTGAGCGCCGAGGAGGCGAGTCTCGACTTCCTGGTCCAGCACGCCCAGGGCGACGCCCGGATTGCGCTCGGCAGCCTTGAGGTGGCGGCCGGTCTGGCCGTTCAGCAACGGCTCAGCCGGCTCGACCTGAGCCTGGCCGAAGAAGCCGTCCAACACAAGGCGCTGCGCTACGACAAGGCCGGCGAGGAACACTACAACGTCATCTCGGCGTTCATCAAAAGCCTGCGCGGCAGCGACCCGGACGCGGCCGTGTACTGGCTGATGCGGATGGTCGAGGCTGGCGAAGACCCGCTGTTCATTGTCCGACGGATGGTCATCTTCGCGGCTGAAGACATCGGTAACGCCGACCCCCAGGCCCTGTCCCTGGCCGTGGCGGCCAAGGAGGCGGTGCATTTCGTCGGCCTGCCCGAGGCCCGCATCCCGCTCGCCCAAGCCGCCACCTATCTGGCCACCGCGCCGAAATCGAACGCCTCGTATGCGGCCATGCAGGCCGCGCTCGGCGATGTCAAACAGCACGGCCCCCTACCCGTACCGCTGCACCTGCGCAACGCCCCGACCAGACTCATGAAGGACCTGGGCTACGGCAAGGGCTATCAGTACGCCCACGACCAGGCCGATGCCGTTGTTGACCAGCAGCATCTGCCCGACGCGCTGGCCGACCGACGCTATTACCGGCCCAGCGACAGAGGCCATGAGCGGACGATTCGGGAACGGATGGACCGGACCGCACAGACCACGAAACGCCACGCCTGAAAAGGAGAAGCCCATGCCCACCCCCCAAGCGTTTACGATCGACATCCCTGAGGCGGCGCTGACCGACCTGCGCCAACGTCTCGACCAGGTTCGCTGGCCGGCGGGAGAAATTCCCGGCTCGGACTGGGACTACGGGGCGAACCTGGCCTATGTCAAACAGCTGGTTGAGTATTGGCGGACCGAGTATGACTGGCGCGCCCAGGAGCGGCGGATGAATCAGTGGCCGCACTTCACCGTCAGCCTGGACGGCCAGCCCATTCACTTTCTGCATATCAAGGGCACGGGGCCCAAGCCGCTACCGCTGATTCTGTCCCACGGCTGGCCCGGCTCGTTTTATGAGTTCATGGAGGTCATCGGTCCGCTCAGCGATCCTGCGGCTCACGGCGGAGACCCGGCCGACGCCTTCGATCTGGTCGTGCCCTCGCTGCCGGGCTACGGCTTTTCGGCCCCGACCCAGCAGCGCCAGGTCAATATCAGTCGCATGGCCGACTGGTTCGCCAGGCTGATGGGCGAGGTCCTGGGCTATCGCCGCTACGGCGCCCAGGGTGGCGACTGGGGCGCCATGATCACCTCTCGCTTAGGCTTTGCCTACCCCCAAAACTTGGTCGGCATTCATCTCAATATGGTCGGCATCGCCCCCCACCCGGCCAACCGCCACGATCTGTCCGCAGCCGAACAGGCCTGGCTCAATGAGATGAGCGGCTGGCAACGCGAAGAAACCGGCTATCAGGGCATTCAGGGCACCAAGCCCCAGACCCTGGCCTTTGGGCTGAACGATTCCCCGGCCGGCCTGTGCGCCTGGATTGTGGAAAAGTTTCGGACCTGGAGCGACTGTGACGGCAATCCCGAGCGGGCCTACACCAAAGATCAGCTGTTGACCAATGTCATGATCTATTGGCTGACCCAGACGATTCATTCGTCAACCCGCCTGTACTACGAAGAACGCCACCACCCGTGGCGCTTGGGGCGGGATGAGCGGGTGGACGTGCCGACCGGCATCGCCGCGTTTCCCAAGGAACTGGCCCGACCGCCACGCGAATGGGCCGAACGCGCCTACAACGTCACCCACTGGACGACCATGCCGGCCGGCGGGCATTTTGCGGCCATGGAAAAGCCGGACCTGCTGATCGACGATGTCCGGACCTTTTTTCGCGGCCTGCGCGGCTAGGGCGCGTATGGCGATTATTCTGTACGGGGCGCGGACCTCACCGTTTGTGGAGAAGGTCTATCGCGGTCTGCTGCTCAAACAGCTGCCCTTCCAGCTCCAGCAGCCGCGGCTGCCCCGCGACCTCCGTCGTCACAATCCGGTCACCGGCAAAATGCCGGCGCTCGATCTTGACGGCCACCGCCTGTTCGATTCGACCCTGATTCTGCGGGCGCTCAACGCCTACAAGCCGACGCCGCCCCTGCTGGACTCGGACCCGTCGGTCGCGGTCCAGCAGCAATTGCTCGAAGACTGGGCCGACGAGTCACTGTACTGGTACGGCATGGCGTTTCGGTGGACGATTCCGGCCAATGCCGCCCGTACCGTCGCACTTGTTCTACCCACCACACCGGTCCTGCTGCGGCCGCTGGTGCGCCTGGTGGTGCCGCGTCTGATCGCCGCCCAGGTGCGCGCCCAGGGAACGGGGCGGCTGCCCGTCGAGGTGCTGCGGGCCGAACTTGACGGACACCTGGCCAACCTGGTGACGGTGTTGGGGGCCGGACCGTTCTTTTTTGGCGCCGAGCGGCCGAGCCTGGCCGATTTGGCGATCTTTGGCCAGCTCAGTTTTTTACGCGCCAGGGTCTCGCCCGAGACGCAAGCTGCGGTCGAGCGCTGTCCTGCCCTGGTGGACTTTTACCGCCGTCTGGACCGGCTGACGGCCTGACGCGATCACGCCGTCTCGCCGTCGTCCAGCTGTATGGCAAAAGCGAATTTTTCCCGGTACCAGCCGGCGACCCAGCCCAGAATGCGGGCCAGCCAGTATTTGCGGAAAAAGCGCGGCAACACCTCGCTCTCCACCGTCGCCGGGTCAAGCCAGGTCGCCCGTCCGCGCAGCCGGGTGGTGCCGATTTGCAGCTCAGCCTCGGGTGTGTGACGCAGATTTTTGACCCACGCGGCGTTCGAGCCCCGTCCCGAGGTCACATAAATGGTGTCCTGGCCGACCGTGAACCACACCTGCACCGTGTAGGGCCGGTTTGTCTTGCGGCCCCTGACGGTCAGTGCCAGCAGCCGGGTTCTATTGAGTGTCTCAAGATCAGGCATCCGACACCGTCGGCCCACTCAGCCCCTCACAAACTGTCCATCCTGGCTGGTCAGGCGCCGGGGCTCGATGCGGATTGTGCGCTGGGCTGAGGCGGTCGCCGTGCCCAGCCGCCAGGCGCGGCTGCCGTGCTGGGTGGCAAGCTCGATGGTGCGCTCCGTGTCCGCCTCGGGCACAACCACACACAGCCCGACGCCCATGTTGTAGACCTGGTACATCTCGGCATCGCTGAGCTTGCCCAGGTCTTGCAGGACCGTGAAGATGGGCGGCGGTTCGGGCAGGGCTTCAATCCGAAAGCCGACCGGCGCGGCAATCCGGCGCAGGTTCAGAAACCCGTCGCCGGTGATATGCATCAGGGCTTTGACCCGTACCCCGGCGGCCAGCATGGCGCTGACTTCGGGCACATAGATCCGGGTCGGCTCCAGCAACTCCTCGCCGACCGTTCGGCCGCACTCGGGCAGGTGACGGTCCAGACTCAGCGGTGTCTCGCCTGCCAGCACACGACGCGCCAGGGTCAGGCCGTTGCTGTGAATGCCGCTGCTGGCCAGGCCGATCAAAGCGTCTCCGGGCTCGACAGCCTGGCCGATAATCAGACGGTCGAGCGCCACCGTGCCGATTGCGGCGCCGGCCAAGTCAAAGCCGGTACCGACCTGGGCGCCACGGATCATCTCGCGCAGCTGGGCGATTTCTCCTCCGGCGATACTGATGCTGGCCAGCTCGGCGCCGCGGCACAAGCCTTTGCCCAGAGCGTCAAGCATGTCCGGCTGCACCTCTTCGACGGCCAGATAATCGACAAAAGAGACTGGCGTGGCGCCAACGCACAACAGGTCGTTGACGTTCATGGCGATACAATCAATGCCGACCGTATCGTATTTGCCCAACAGCTCGGCCACCAGCAGTTTGGTGCCGACCCCATCGGTGGTAAACCCGATCCCGAGGTTGAGGCCCTCAAGACGAATCACATTGGCGAAATAGCCCAGCGGCAGGTGGGGACGCGCCTGGGGGTTGAAGGCGAACGTCTTTTCGATCCAGGTGCGCAGACGACTGAGGCCGCTGTCGGCCTTGGCGCTGTCCACGCCGGCACGCGCGTAGGAAAGACCGGACTGGCTCGCATGATCCATTCTGCCCAGTGTTCTAGCCAATCTGGGGCGTAAAGGCAATGTCAGGCTCCGGCGGTCTTGGCCGCCGGGGGTAGCTTTCCGGCTGTGACGTGGCTCGGGTGTGACTGAGCCGGAACTCAGGCTTTTGCTCTGGTCGCCTGTCGTTTCAGCTCTTTGATCCGTAGCTTGCGAGCCTTGGCCCGGCGCTGGCGACGGCGGCGGATTTTTTTATCGCGTTCTCGATGCATGCTCCCTCCTCAGAGCGCTCGTCTCGGAACCGTTCTTATAGCGCGCTGGTCTCAGGCCGCAAGCGGGTCGGCCCGATGACACCCGGCCCGCGGCGCTGTCCAATACAGCCCAAGACCACTAGATATTGTAGAGGTGTGTTTTTTTTGCTACTGAGGGTTGTACTCCCTGGAGTTCCACGTACATGTAGACAGGGGGGATCGGAGAAAAGACCGGTTGGAGGAGGCAGGTGTGTCTGGGGTAGGGGTGCAACTGTTCAGCATCAAAGGGCTGAAGAGCGGACCGACCTTTCTATTCAATGACCAAGCCGAGTTTGGAGACGTTGTGGCCGCGGCCGAGGAAGAGCTGTCGCGGGCAAACGGATTCTTCCGCGATTCGCCGGTCATTCTGCATTTTGGCAAACGTCTGGTTCAGAAAGAGGACTGGGAGCGCCTCAAAGAACTCCTGCTGCGCGAAGGGCTGCTGCCGCGCTACGCGGTGGCCGCCCTTCAGCCCAGCCGCGACATCCTGTACAAGGAGGGCCTGCCGGTCCGGGACAGCCTGTCGGTCCCCACTCCCGTCCCCCGTCCCCAGGAAACGACCACGCCAAAGGGCAACGCCCTGTATGTCCGCCGCAACCTGCGCTCCGGCCAGAAGCAGACCTTTGAGGGCGATGTGGTCCTGGTCGGCGACGTGAATCAGGGGGCCGAAATCCTGGCCGGCGGCGATGTGATCGTCTTTGGCACGATCCGGGGCGTGGTCCACGCCGGCTATCCCGACAATACGGAGGCGGTCGTTATCGCCCTGAACCTGACTCCGCTGCAACTCAGGATCGGACCGATCATTGCCCGTGCGGAAGACAATCCCAGGCGGTCGCGTCGCGTCCAGCAGCCAGAAATGGCGTGTGTGAGAGACGAACAAATCATGATTTTCTCGTATCGGGGAAAGTGAGTAGGAGGCTGCGTGTCATGAGTGGACGAGTCATTGTCATGACTTCGGGTAAGGGAGGGGTGGGAAAAACCACCGCCACGGCCAATATCGGTCTCGGTCTGGCCAAACACGGCCGCAAAGTCGTGTTGATTGACGGAGACATCGGGCTGCGCAATCTCGATATCATCCTCGGCTTGGAAAATCGGATTGTGTATCACCTCGTTGACGTGGTGAGCGGCCGATGTCAGGTACGCCAGGCGCTGGTCAAGGACAAGCGGGTGCCCGAGCTCAGCCTGCTGCCGGCGTCCCAGGTCGATCAGAAAGATGCCGTCAACCCCGACCAGATGCGGGAACTCGCCAGCCGCCTCAAGGAAGACCACGACTTCATTCTGATCGACTGTCCGGCCGGTATCGAGCAGGGCTTTCGGAATGCGGTCGCCGGAGCCGACGAGGCGATTGTGATTACCACCCCGGATGTCTCGCCGGTTCGCGACGCCGACCGGGTCATCGGCCTGTTGCAAAACGAGGTCGGCGACCCCCAGTTGATCATCAACCGCATGTCTTCGGACATGGTCAAGCGGGGCGATATGCTCGACCAACAGGACGTGCTGGATATTCTGGCCGTTCGCCTGCTGGGCATTGTCCCCGAAGACGAAGAAGTCGTTGTCGCCGGCAACAGAGGCGCGCCGGTCGTCCTGAATGAACGCGCCGCATCGGGACAGGCCTATAATCGTATCGTCCGGCGCCTGCTCGGCGAGGACGTACCGATTCCAGAGCTGAACGGACACCAAGGGGTGATGCAGCGACTCGGGAATTTCTTGTTTAGGAGATGAGTTATGGCCCTGAACAGGTTTATCCGGCGGCTCTTGGGCTCGAGCGGGAGCAAGGAACAGGCAAAGCATCGGCTGCTCACCGTTCTGGTCTCCGACCGCCTCGGGCTGTCGCCCGAACAGATGCAGGCTCTCCGCCAGGATATTCTGGCCACCATCGGTCGCCATCTGCCGGTTGACTCGGACAATGTCCGGATTGACTTCGTACACGAAAACAATCCGGCCGAGGTGGTCATCAACGCGCCCATGCGGCAACGCGCAAAGTCCGCCTGAGGCGGACGGACGGCGGCCCGGGCTGTGTGCCCTATTCGGTCTCGGCAATCAGTCGCCAGGCTGCCTTCCCCTCAGCGGCATCACGCCGCTCTATCTCCCGCGCCTGGATTTTGGCCTTATCCCGGCTCCCGCCTAAGAAACCGGGCGCCTTGGCATAGTACTCCATCAGATCCCAGCGCGCGGCAACGCTATCCGGGTCGAGCGCGACGGCGGTCTCGAACTGTCGGCGCACTTTTCGGGCCAGCCAGACCTGCCGCCAGACAGCGGCGCGCTCGGCCTGGCGGCCGTAGGCGCGGCCGAGCCACATATGAAAGCTGGCGTCGTGTTGCCGAAGGCCGACGGCGGTCTCGAACCGGGCCACGGCGGTGTCGTAGTCGTGCTGGCCGAAGGCGATCTGCCCCAGGTAAAAGTGCGTCTGCGCGTCGGTCGGGGAGCGGCGTAGCCGCTCGGAAAAAACCTGTTGGGCCTCGGCCCAGCGTTGCTGCTCAAGCAGGGCCAGGCCATCCTCCAGCCGCTGTTCGGCTGACGCCACGACCGGCAGCAGACACCCCACCACACAGCCCAGGAACAAGCCTGAGCGCCTGACACGCGCGACCGCCATGGAAACGCTTAGAAACTGATCAGCGGCTTGATGATGTTATCGGCCTTGGTCTCCATCATGCGAAAGGCGGTCTCGATCTCGGCAAACGGAAAGCGGTGGGTGGTCAACGGGGTCGGATCGATCCGACCGGTCTCCAGCAGGCGCAGCAAACGGCTGGTGACCTCCCGACCACCCGGACACAGCGCGGTCCGAATCGTTTTATCGCCCATGCCGAGGCCGAACTCGGGCAGGGGGATGCGTAGCGAGTCGCCCGCCTCGCCGTGGTAGCCAATGTTGGAGATTACCCCGCCCGGTTTGGTCGCCTTGATACAGTTCTCAAAGGTCACCGGCAGGCCGACCGCCTCAATGGCCGAGTCCACCCCCAGCCCGTCGGTCAGATCCATGATCTGCTCAACCGCGTCACCCTGGCTGGGATCGACAATCAGGTCCGCGCCCATGCGTTTGGCCAACTCCTGGCGGTCGGGCTTGGACTCGACCGCAATCACCAGCCCGGCCCCGACCAGACGTGAGGCTGCGGTTGCGCACAGGCCGACCGGTCCCTGGGCAAACACGGCGACCGTGCCACCGACCGGAACGTCGGCGTGCTCGGCCCCGGCCAGGCCGGTTGACATCATATCCGTGGTGTACAGAGCCTGCTCGTCGCTGAGGGTGTCCGGAATAGGCGCCAGATTGTAGTCGGCGTCGTTGACCAGGAAGTATTCGGCCAGATTGCCGTCGCGCTCATTGGTGAACTTATAGCCGCCCAGCAGCCCGCCACACTGTGAGCTGAAGCCCCGCTGGCAGTGCTGACAGCGGCCGCACGGCGTGATCGCGCTGACCGCCACCCGGTCGCCCTCCTTGTGCTGATGCACCTGGGCGCCGAGCTTATAGACCGTGCCAACGCTCTCGTGGCCGAGACCGCGGCCTTCGGGCAGGGGGATCGTTCCGCGTACGTTATGGACGTCTGAGGTACAGATCAGCGAGGCGGTCGTTTTGATGACCGCGTCGTTCGGACCGGGTTCGGGCATTGGCTTTTCCACAATGCCGATTTTGCCGACACCCATGAAGGCCAGCAGTTTCATACACTCCTCCTGTCTCAGGTTTCACGTCCCAACAACCGGTACACATCCGCTACGCTGTACGTTCCGGGCAGCTCCCGGCGTTCGGCCATGCCGTCGACCACATCGGGCAGCAGGGCGTTGACCGGCGTGGCGACCGACAGCTGGCGGCCAAGCTCAGCGACCCGGCCGTTCAAGTAGCGCGCCTCGGTCCGGCCACGGCGGCAGTAGATATCCTGCCACATGGACGGGAACACCTGCTGGGCGCGCTCGGGTAGCTGCTTGGGCGTATAGGCGCCGCGCAGCCACTCGACCATCTGCGGCAGGGGACGGTCGCCGGGCAGGGTCTTCATCGGGGTCTCGGCTTTTGACAAGACCTGGTGAGCCTCGTCAAAGACCTCGGCCAGGAAGTGCCGGGTGTCGAGCCGATTCATGGCCTCGGCCCCGGACAGGCCCAGAATAGCCAGCGGGCTGTTGAGCAGATTGACGCAGAACTTGGCCCACTTGTAGGGCACAATGGTGTCGGTCAGAACGGCCTCCCGACCGGCGCTGTTGAGCGCCGCAACAACCGCCTCGGCCGTTTCGTCCTGGCCCTCGGGATAGCGTCCGACCACCAGCGTGTTGCCGCCCAGGTGGCTGACCTCGCCGGGGAAGACATACCGGGCGCCCAGGTGCAGGGCCACCCCGTACACCCGGCTGAAGCGTTCGGCCGCCATGTCCTCATTGCTCATCGTGTTCTGAAAACAGAACAGCGGGGTATCGGCCGGGACTTTGTCTGCCAGCTGTTCAAGCGCCACCGGGGTGTCGTAGGTCTTGACGGCCAGGAACACGACATCGTCGGGCCGGAAGTCCCACTCGTCAAGCGTGCAGCAGGCGGCCGGCTGGGTTACGAACTCCCCGTAGCGGCCAAACAGTTTGAGCCCATCGGACCTGATTTGATCGACGTGCGGCCCGTCGCCGATGAGCAACACCTCGGCCCCGGCCTGGCTCAGGTGCGCACCGATGACGCTGCCGACCGCTCCCGCCCCAAAGATGACAAAACGCATACGGCTTCCTCCTTTGCCCGCGTTCGGCGCCGGTCTAGCCGCGACGCCCCGCCCACTGGCTCAGCGGTGGTGGCCCGCCCGCGGTTGTCTGTACGCCCTGGTGGAGGCTGACGATGGCCCGGCCGAGCTGACGCAGGTGGTCTTGGACCCGGTCGTCAACAACCTGGCTGCCCTGCATCTGATTGCCGCGCACATACACGCTGCCCGGCACCAGGTGCATGTTGAACCACATCAGGACCGGGCGCAGTTCCTGGTCGATGCTCAGATAGTGATGGTCGGAGGCGGCGTTACCGACCAGGCCGGCCACCTTGCCCATCAGGGCCTCGACCGGCAGGTGGTCAAGCAGATTTTTCAGCGCCCCGGTATACGAGCCGCGATAGATCGGGGTGCCGATCACGTAGGCATCCGCCGCCTGAATCCGTTCGACCACCGCAGTCGTGTCGTCCGGATACTCGGCCAGCGGCCGGCCATCGCAAAAAGACAGCCGCACGTCCCGCAGATCGACCACCGCAGTGGCAATATCGGGAAACGCTTCTTCGGCCGCCCGCAGGACATAGTCGACCAGGGCGCGGGTGCTGCCGCCGGAGGTGAGACTGCCGGAAATACCGAGCAGGGTGTGTGACATGCCGTTCTCCCGTGTGTCCCGGAGCTTAGAACCGGGACGCTCTCAGCCTGACATCGGCCCGCGCCCAGGCTTTCTGAAACTCCCGCTCAATCCGCCTGGCCGGTATGGTTTTCTTCTGGCCGTGCAGGCTCTGGGCCAACCCGTACAGCGACCAGCCGTTGTCGGGATTGCGCCGCAGATCCTCCCGGTAGACGGCCTCGGCCTCGGCCGGTCGGCCGGCGTCGAGCAGCACCGCTCCGAGCGATTGGCGAACCGGATAATACCACGGCGGCGGTTCGCTGTAGCGCAGCCGGTCCTGGCCGGCGACCGCTTCTTCGAGCTGCCGGACCGCCTCATCGGTCTTGCCCGCCCTGGCCGCCAGTTCTCCGGCCACAACCCGGACGGCAATCCCCAGCAGATCGGTGGCCGAATTGCGACCCATCATTTGCCGTCCCGTGTCAAACGTCGTCAGCACCGCGTTCAGCTCGGTCTGCTCGGCTCTGGCCTCATCCAGCCGGTCGGTGGCGGCAAAGGCCAGGGCCCGGGCGTAGTGCCACAGCCCGGTCATATAGCGCAGATCCGCAGGCGGTCGGGGCTCCTCGAGCACCGCCTGCCACTTGCCGAAGCGGACCAGCGCACACAGCGGCATGGCCGTCCAGGCCTCAAGGGCGGGAAACTGGCGGGCGCGCTCGACCGGGACGCGCTCGGCCAGCTTGCGGGCCGTTTCAATGGCTTCGACGCTGCGGCCTTCCATGTGCTGGGCAGCCCACAGGAAGTCGATGTTGTGGGGGTAGTACATGTTCGGATACATCCCCCGTGGGGCTTCCGCCTCGATATAGGTCTCATCGGCCTCAATCGCCCGGGTATTGCTGAGCGCCGCGTCGTGGTACAGGCCGAGGCGCATATAGATATGCGAGGGCATGTGGACCAGATGGCCGGAACCCGGAATCAGCTCACCCAGCCGGCGGGCGTAGGGCAGGGCACGGTCGGGTTGAGACGAGGCTTCAACCGCGTGGATATAGTAGTGGATAGCCCCGATGTGGTCGGGAAAGCGCTCCAGGACACTCTCCAGAGCCGCCACGAGTTGCAAGGTGTTGGCTTTGGGCTGACTGTCGGGCGTCCAGTAGTCCCAGGGTCGGATATTCATCAGCGCGGCCGCAAACAGGGTCCGGGCGTCAGGATCGTCAGGGTAGCGCTCGGACAGGCCACGCATGGCCTCGGCATAGGCGCGGTTCAGGGCGTCGCGGTCGGCGCTTTCCGGTTCGGCCACATAGCGGGTGGCCAGGGCTTCAATATAGGCCCGGTCGTGCTCGCTGGCATATCGGGCCAGGGTGATCGCCTGCTGAATCGCGGCGTACGCCTCCCGGCCGCGCCGATCATTCATTGGCGCGTTGATATTTGGCCCCAGGGCCAGGGCCAGTCCCCAGTGGGCCATGGCGCAGCGCGGGTCGATCTGAGCCACGTGTCGAAAGGCCCGAATCGCCTCGGCGTGGTTGAACCCGTACACCAGCCGCAGCCCCTGGTTAAAGTAGCGCTGGGCCAGTTCTGAGTTGGTGGTGACAGAGTGCTGATAGCCTCCCAGCGTGTCAAACAGGGGCGGAGGGCTGGGCTCGGCGCCATTCGGCCCGGCCGCCCGAGATAGCGGGGAACCGAGCACAAGGCCGAGCAGCACCCCCGTGAGCGCAACAGACTTCAGGGTCGGGTTCATGCGTCACACGCCTCCAGGGCCAGGGACAGGAGTTCATTGGAGAACTGCATGAACTCGGCATAATCCTTCTGGCCGGTGTTCAGAAAGGCAAACGACAGTCCCCGGTCCAGATCGGCCACGCAGGTCTGCCCGCCCTTGCCCGGATGCCCGAAGGTGCGCAGCGAGGCGCCACGGGCCAGGTGGCCGAGCATCCAGCCGTAGCCGTAGATCACCGGAATGCGCAAAGACCGGTCAATCGCGTCGGCCTCGCTGGTCGGCACGATACTCTGCTCCAGGGTCTCCGGCGACAGAAAACGCTGCCCCTCCCAGCTGCCGTTCTGAGCGAGCATGGCGTACACCTTGGCAATGTCTCGGGCTGCGGCAATCCCCCCGCCGCCGGCCAACACGACCCGGTGGACCTCGGGACGGTTAAAGATATTATCCCACTCGGGAAACGGCAGGTCCTTGGGGTCGAGCCCCTCTTCAAACATGATATCGCGCTGAAACCGAAAGTATTCCTCGTCCGGGGTAAAGCCCATGAGCTTGGCCATCTCGACGATGGAGTCACGGTCGGCCGGCGCTTCATAGACGCACGCGACCCGCTCTTCTTCCGATTCCGGCAGACCGATGAACAGGCTGTCGAGTCCGAGCGGAGCGGCTACCTCCTGCTGAAAAAACGTCCCGCAATCGCGCCCGTCAGTCCGCCGCATCAGCTCGTTAATCATGAAGCCATAGTTGAGCGGGTGATAACCGTTGGCCTCGCCGGGCGTCCAGCGCGGAGCCAACTCCTCCATGGCTCTGGCACACTGGGCAAAATCTCCCCACTGCTTGTAGGTCAACCAGTCCGGGCCAACGGTATTGCCGATCCGGTGGCCCAGCATATGGGTAATCGTGGCCCGCTCTTTCCCGTTCTGGGCAAACTCGGGCCAGTATTTGCTGACCAGATCGTCGTACTCAAACGCCCCACGGTCGCGCAGCATATGCATGCACAGCGCGGCCAGGCCCTTGGTTGACGAGTACAGTACAAACATCGTGTCCGGTCTGACCGGCTTGTGGTCGCTGGCCCGCGCCCAGCCGCCGCCCAGGTCAAGCACCTTTTTGCCATGGCGGAAGACCGCCAGCTGCGCTCCCCAGAACAGCTTTTGCTCCTCGACCGCGTGGCGGAAAAAACCGCTCAGTTCTGCCACGCGGTCGGCGTTCATATCGACCTCGCGCGGCGCTACGTCCGGCTCTTGCTGATACCATGTCATGTCTGCCCCCTTTACAAAGCCTGACGGCTGTGCGTCTACGATACGCAGCGTGGGGGAGAAGAACAAGAGGGCAGCCGGCCCGACACGAACAGACCAGAAGGAGGGAACGCCATGAGCGACGACCAGGACAAAACCGCCATCGCCGAGCTGATCGCACGGTATAATTTCGCCATTGACCACGACGACTATCAGGGCTGGGCCGACTGCTTTGCGCCGGACGGCGTCTTTGACGGAGTCATTGGCAAGTTTGACGCCCACCGGGAACTCGACCGTTTTACCGCCGAGGTCAAACGGTTGGCGGCCGACAACCCCAAGCTGCGCCACTATGTGACCAATATCCTGACCGAGGTGGACGGCGAGACGGCCCGCTCAAAGTGTTTTCTGCTGCTGACCTCAACCACCAAGGAGGGCGGCAGCCGGGTGGCCATGGCCGGGGAGTACGAAGACCGGCTGGTCAGACACGAGGGACGCTGGCTGTTCTCATACCGCAAGGTCCATATCGACGCGGCCTAGACTGAGGCGGTCCACGCCGGCCGCCTACTCAGACGGCTGAGTCCGCTCCCGCACCAGCCGTGGCAGCACTGTTGTCATCGTACAGCTGTTCGCCCACCGCATCGTGTTCGTCTTCCGGGTCATCAAACACCTCTACAACTCCATCAGAGGCTAGAGCGTTTAGGAAAACTATCTGCCCGCCCGGTATTGACTTACCCATCGCTTCGCCAATCAACTCCAACATCTTCTCGCCCCGCTGCACGAAACACTCGGCGAACCGGTCATTACGGAGCAATTCTGGCTCAATCCAATGGGACTTCAGGACTTGATTCAGGTGGCCGGTGCCGCTCTTGCTTTCCAATTCCAACAGGCGCGCATAATCCGATGGCGCTTTTGCTCCAATCTTTCGGTTCGTTTTGGCGTCGATAGGCGTTTTATTGATGATGGAGTTATACAGACTCGACGGTATCTTTGTGCTGGCACCCCGTTCGCACCAACGCTTGGGAAAGATGTGGTGAATGTCAACATTTTCGTTGTGCCAAGTCGCGAACAGCAACGGCTGGGCGGAAATCCAGTCGGCGGCGCCGCTCTTCATTTGTAACGCATACAGCCCTTTGTAGGCCGCACTTTGTCGCGTACGAAGGGATAGCAACCGTTCCGGAATAAAATTGGCTTCACTAACCACCGTCGGTTCTCGACCGCCACGAATCCACTCAGGAACCTGCATCAGGTCAAGGCTATACTGTGTTTCCACCGCACCGCCGTAGATCTCTCCAAAAATACCTGACCAGTACCAGCGCTCCAGCAGGTCGTTCGACTCGGCCGGCTCCACGTCTGGTCCAAGTTCTACAAACAGCGCGGCCAGCGGCACCACCTGCGTGGTGTACGGCACATCCTTTTGGGTGAACACGAACTGGCGGTGGAGAAACTTGGCAGCATCGACGAAACCGGCTTCGACACGGTCGGCCCAGCGCTGGTAGTCGGTCACATGCAGACCCAGTATGTCATTCTTGCGGCAGTTGATTGCCGGTCTCCGGTTCTGCGGATGGCCTTCGGCAATGGCCGCGCGGTAGCGTTCCTGCGTGGTCAGTAGGGTCACGACCTGCAAAAACTGGTCGCCGCCAATACCCTGCAATACGCCGTAATCGCTCTGCAAGCGGCTACGCCGCTTATCCCAGTCTTCTCGCAACGAGAAATTGTCGTCCTGGGCGGCAAAGGTCGCCGTGACCAGTTCAAATACCGAAAGGGTTACACCGCCAGTGTTGACCTTTTCAAAAACCGTGCAAACCGCCTCTTTCGGCGTCTCTTTGTCCAAGCTGATAACCGGCAGGTCGTAATTGACGAATGGGTCGAGCACCAACTGCTGGCACTTGGGGAGAAAAGCACTCAAGTCTCCCGCTGGGTGTTCTCTACCCGCCCAGTAACTGTTGTATTCCAGTATCCATCCCATTCCATCCAGCAACCGCTCTGTGGGCATCATATGTTTCTGGAATTCCTTTTCCTGGCTTGAAAGATCGTGGACGATTTCGCGCCCGAAGTTTCGGGTCTCTATCCTATCTTCCGGGACGCTGATGATCGCATCTTCCCGGTCAACATTAGGGGCCATTGCCGCCAGCATATCCACATAGTACCACCGCTTGATACGCTGACCTCGGTCGTCATGAGTATCTACCGGTCCTTCGTGCAGTAGAGCCTGGTACAGGGAGGTCAACCGTTGCTGTCCGTCCAGCAGAAAAGCGTCAGCGTGCTGCCCAGGAGTGCCCTCGGTACCTTCAATCATCCGAGTCTTGAGCTGTATCTCGCCGCCGGCTTCCAGCGTCATAATGGCGCCAACTGGAAACCCGCGCGATATGCTTGCCAGCAACCCCCGAATCCGGTTATCATCCCAGACCCACCCGCGCTGGAAATCGGGCAACTGAATCTTGCCGCTGTCTACATTATTCAGCAGCGTTTTCAACGAAATTGGATTAGTTTTGAACACAATAGCCTCCAAGCAACCTCACTGAATTCGACAGCGACCGTAGCACACCGCCTCATCTCTAGCCAACGCTCTTCGGTATCCGTGTTTACACCCCTCTGTTTTTGGGTACTGTCTACTTCTGGGCCGTAGTGGCTGTTTTTGGCAGGCTAAGTCTTTGATTTTCCGAGTGCTAAAAAGCCTATAGTGGCTGAATTCAGACAGTACCTGTTTTTGTCGGTATTTGACTTTTCAATGGGAAAAGTGCTCAAGAAGAGCTGTGGATAGGCCGTGCTTGTCGGATTACGCTTTGCTAATCCGACCTACTCATCTATCAATCTAACCCCACCTCAGCACGCGCGGTCTCGAACAGCTCGCCCTGCTGCTGCACACGCGGTCGTGCCGAGTCGGGTAGCAGCTCCGTGATTGCGGCTGCCGGGACTCTGCCCAGTTCCTTCGGCTCCAACTTGTGAAGCCCACCACCGTACACTCTGCCCTCACCAAGTAGCGTCTGCGGGCCAATATCATTCAAAAGCCGCCAGACCTGTCGTCTCAGGGCCGGGTTGTTCTTGAGGGCCGCCGCGATTGGCCCCTTCGGATACAGCATCAAATACACGTTTGCGGCGGTTGCCCGCGAAGCATTGAGGATGAAGCGAAAGGGTCGTCCGTCCTTGTTGTCACTCCGGCCGAGGTAGGTGCAGACGAACGGCGCCGGCGGTCGGTTCTCCTGCGAGTACCATGGAGTGCGGTGACGGCACAGATAGCGTTCCGGGATACCCTGCGCCTTGCCCTCTTCGAGATAGGCCCACAGCTTGGGATGTTGTTTTTTGATCTCGTCTTCCTCCAGCCGGCAATCCAGCAGGAACAGCCGCCGTTTCAGTACCGGGTTCCCCTTCTCATCGGCTGATACTTCGTCGTCGGGCACGTAGCGCGGACTCGGCAGGATCGGCCGGAACGCCTCCACCGGCAGCTCGCGGCGCTCGATCTCTTCGGCCGGGAGAATGAAGTATCTGTTGTTTCCGGTCGCCAATCCGCGTTTTATCTCGAAAAAATCACCCAAGAGCGGTCCCTCTGCCGACGCATGGCCCGCTTGTGTCGGATACCGCGTCCACTTCGAGTCGGGGCGCAAGGTCTTGACCGGCACGAGACGCTCCAGCCGCGGGCGTTCCAGAGAGCCGCCATAGGTGAACCGTACCGCGTGATCTCGCGGCGTTTTCTCCTTGCTGAACCAGACAAGGGCTGACGACACCAGGGCATCCCCGAACTGCACCTCGTTCGGGTCGAACCGATGGATGTGACGTAGCATCACCTTGTCGAGCAGATAACGCTTCAGACACACGCCATAGTTCACGTCCATGAATTCGCTCGGGATCAGCCAGCCGGCAAGACCGCCCTTCTCCATCCACGCATGGCACAGCGCCAGGAAGTAGCAGTACAGCCCGGCCAAGCCCTTGATCTCCACACCGCAGGCCGCTTGCGTCCGAGCCTTCAGGCGCTGCTTCTCGCTCTTTTCGATATGGTGGTGCCGCACATAGGGCGGATTGCAGATCAGGAGATTGAATTGGTCGGGCTCGCTCGGCGCTTGGGCTCGGGTGAAGTCCTCCAAGCGAACATCCAGCCCGCTGTCTCCCCACAGTTTCGAGGCGGGTGCGCCGTAGTGCGGGTCGATCTCATAGCCGACGGCAGCGCTGACCCTTCCTTTGGGGAACACGTCAAGCAAGGCCGAGTAGAAAGAGCCGGTACCAAGGGCAGGATCGATGAAGCGCACCCTGTCGCTGTCGCCGAGGTGGCTCTTTGCGTAGCGGAGGATGTCAACGGCCAGGCCGGTCGGCGTGGCGAACTGCCCCATGCGGTTCCGTTCCGACGAGTCCTTCCCCGCGTCCAGCTCTCTTTGCAGGGCCAACCGTCGCTCTTCCAAACTCGCCAGCGCCTTCTTCATCTACAGTCCGAATTTCTTGAGATCGTCGATGCGGTGCTCCCACACCCAATCAATCCCTTCTGCCGCCTCGTAGCCGAGATAGCCGCTGTCGAAGTAGCCACACAGGAACAGGATGAACCGCACGTCCTGACCGTAGGTCCGCCGCAATTGGCTCATCTTCACAGCTTCTTCCTTACGTCGCTTATTGACATTCGCAAAGTCGCCCGCTGACTTCGCCTCTATCAGAAACGGAAACTCACCGGCCCTGGCAGTTTTTGGCATGATCACAGCATCAACAGGGACATTGATCGACCTGTCGGTCCCTTCCTGTTCGACCGGTACGTTCAATCGGAACGAGAACGTGCCCGGTTGCATGGTATCGTATCGCGTACCCTCGCCCGGCGGCACGTGCGAGTAGCCATTGCCCGTCAGCCATTCGCCGATGGCGGCAAGCTGCCGTTTTTCCTGCGCATTGCGAACAATTGGATTGGCGACCGCACCGCACAGACGATCCGCCACGACCGTCGCAGCGCGGTACAGTTCCTGCCTGGATGGTCTATCGCCGCGTTCGAGCCACACGAAGATATCCGGGTCTGCCATCCTCTTGATGGTCTCTCCGATCTTCTCAAGGTCGCGGTCTAACTCCTCATGTCGCATCCGTGGCGGCAGTTCGCCCTTCTCCATCCTTGCAACGAGGTTCTTGGAAACACCCGCCAAGCCAACCAGACGATCTACCGCAAGTGGCGGACAGGTCGCCATCCGAAGCGTTGGCAGCACAGCCGGCTTAGCTTTCAGCAAGGCTACACCAATATCCGCGAGATTATTCGTCTCTCTCAGTGTCGCTTCAACATCTCTTGTTGTCTGCACCCGTGTCGTCCGGTACGCCTCCGGTACAAACTGCACGAACCAGCGGTTGTACATGTCTACCGACTGCGCAGCATCTCGTTTCCATCGGTCCGGTTTATCCCTGTTGACTGCCATGACGTGTTTCGCCGTATCCGTTCTTGGCTGAGATTCTCCTCCAGGTGGCGGCCCATTATGGCAGAGTTGTGGGGAATCTCCATATTCCGGGATCCGCAGGCGGCTCTGCAAACCGGGATCGTGCCTCAGTAGCCCGCACTGCCCGATTCATGGCATGCAGGTATTTGACTTCAATGGGAAAAGTGATTAAGGAGAGCTGTGGGCAGAAGGCCACTCCGCTGAATGAACGCTCAGCCGGTTTTGCCTTCGTCAGGACGTGTGTATTCTTTACTCTAAAAGGAGGGCCAAGCATGGCATATCGCATTATCTCTGGAGATTCGCACTTTGTTGAGCCGCCCGACATGTGGGCCGAGCGGATGGATAAAAAGTTCCGCGACCGGGCACCCCACACCGTCGAGGGCAACAACGGCAAGCCGGGCGAATTCTTCGTGTGTGAAAATATCACCCCGGTTCCGGTGGCGGGGTTCTTTGGCTCGGGCAAGAGCGCCGAAGAGCTGCCAGCCCATATGGAAAAGGGCTTCAGCGTGGCGCCCAAGAGCGTGTGGGACCCGGCCGAGCGCCTCAAGGACCAGGACAAGGACGGCGTCAGCGCCGAGGCGATGTACACCTCAATGGGCATGCTGCTGTTCGGGCTCGAAGACGCCGAGTTGCGCGCCTCCGCCTTCAGCGCCTTCAACGACTGGGCATCCGAGTATACCAGCTACAACCCGAATCGGCTCGTCGGCCTCGGCGCGGTGACCCTGGAAGACATTCCGGCCGGTATCGCCGAGCTGGAGCGGATCGCCAAAAAGGGTCTGCGCGGCGCCCTGATCTGGGGTGCGCCCCCGGAAGACCGCCCGTATAGCCATTCGGACTACGATCCGTTCTGGGCCGCAGCCTCGGATATGAACATGCCGCTGTCGCTGCATATCCTGACCTCCCGCAAGGGCCACGGGATTGACTTCAGCAATATCCTGTACGGCTATATGAGCCTGCCGCAGGAAATTCAGCTGACCCTGGCCGACATGGTGTTCGGCAGCGTGTTCGAGCGTCATCCTAAGCTGAAGATCGTCTCGGCCGAGAACGACGTGTCGTGGCTGCCGCACTTCCTGTACCGCCTGGACCACGGCTATGACCGGCTGCGCCACTTCCAGAACGTTCAGCTGACGATGATGCCGAGCGAGTACATCAAGCGCAACGTGTGGTGCACCTTCCAGTTCGAGGATACCTGGATCGACACCTACAAACGCCTCGACGCGACCAAAATCATGTGGTCGTCCGACTATCCGCATACCGATTCGCCGTGGCCGCGGTCGGCCGAGTACATCAAAGAAAACTTCTCTGATGCGCCGGAAGACGTGCTGACCGGTGTGGTCGGTGGCAATGCCGCCGCGCTGTACGGCATTAACTAAGCCGCGCAACGCCACAACGTAAAAAGGGCGGCCCGTTATGGGTCGCCCTTTTTGTTGCCGGTAATCAGCGCGGCCTAGGACGCGAATTTGGGGACCAGGCTGGCATATTTATCAAGCATCGGCATGAGCGTGTCTTTGTCGGCCGAGGGCAGAAACAGGACCGCCCGCTCAACGCCCAGCTCTTGATGGCTGGCCAGGGCCTCTTCCTTATCGGACGAGCCGAAAATCGAGACCGGGACCTCGTCGGGCGAGCGTCCGGCCTGCTCGGCCAGGGCGCGCAGCTCCTTGATCGACTCGGGCAGTGTGCTGGTATCAAAGCCGACCGGCACCCAGCCGTCACAGTAGTTGACCACGCGCTTGAGGCCACCGTTGAAGGTCCCCAGCAGAATCGGCGGGTGGGGCTTCTGGAGCGGTTTGGGGTAGGACCAGATCTTATCGAAGTTCACGAACTCGCCGTGGTACTCGGCCTCCTCGTTGGCCCAGATCTCCTTCATGGCCTCAATGCGCTCGCGCAAGACCTTCCAGCGTCGCTTGAACGGCGTGCCGTGGTTCTCCATCTCCTCGGCGTTCCAGCCGCCGCCAATGCCGAACAGCAGCCGACCATTTGACAGCTGATCGACCGTGGCCACTTCGTTGGCCAGCACGATCGGGTCACGCTCAATTACCAGACAGATCCCGCTGCCGATCTTGATCTTCTTGGTCGCGCCGGCGGCCGCCATCAGCGCCACGAACAGGTCGTGGGTGTGCCAGTATTCCTTGGGCAGCTCCGCCCCGCCCGGCCAGGGTGACAGACGGCTGGCCGGAATATGGGTGTGTTCTGGGAACCAGATCGACTCAAAGCCACGTTCCTCACAGGCAGCGGCCAGATCGTCCGGACGCATGGCGTAGTCAGTCGCAAACATCGTAATACCAATATCCATACTTGTCCTCCTTCAGGCAGTGCCCTTAACAGGTTCTGGAACGTGGATCAATCTGGGCGACACTTTTGGGTTTGACACGGACGGATTCGGGGTGTAAGGGTTAGGGAGGAACGCTGAACGAACGTTCACTTTTATCCCATATCTGAGGAGGGCCGTATGGCAACTTTTGATACCCTCATTCGAGGCGGTACGATCGTCGATGGCAGCCGTCAACCCCGGTACATCGGGGACGTCGGCATCAAGGACGGGTATATTGCGCAGATCGCACAACCCGGTACGCTCAAACCCGGCGATGCCGCAAAGACCCTGGATGCCAACGGTCTTGTGGTTGCTCCGGGGTTTATCGATCTCCACACCCACTATGACGCCCAGATCAACTGGGATCCCTATGTCACGCTGTCCGGCTGGCACGGGGTGACCTCCATCGTGCTCGGCAACTGCGGCTTCGGGTTCGCGCCGGTGAAACCCGACATGCGCGAGCGGGCGATGTTGACCATGTCTCGAGTCGAAGCCATCCCCTACGAGTCGATGAAGGCCGGCATGAAGTGGGAATGGGAGACCTTCCCCGAATGGCTGGACTTTCTGGACCGGACGCCCAAAGGGATCAACGTCCTGAGCTTTGTGCCGATTGCCCCGATCATGATCTGGACCATGGGGCTGGAGGCGGCCAAGACTCGTCCGGCCACCGACAAAGAAAAACAGACCATGTGCCAGATTCTGAACGAATCGCTGGACGTCGGCGGCTGTGGCTTCTCGGCCCAGCGTCTGGGTGACGGCTTTGTGTCTGTCCAACGCGACTACGACGGCACCCCGATGGTGACCGACACCATGGCCGACGAAGACGTGCTCGCCTTCGGTCGGGTGCTCAAGGAACGGGGAGAGGGCTTCATTCAGCTCACCCAGTCCAGCCCCGACTTTGAAGCCGATATGCGCTTCTACGACCGTTTGGCCGACGAGTGTGGCCGACCGATTCTGTTCAATGCCACCGCCACGCGTGACGACCGGCCCAGCATTCATCGCCGTATCCTGCGCTGGATGGAAAAGACCAACAAAGCCGGGCGCAAGATCTACAACCAGACCGCGACATTCCGCCAAGGGCTGTACTTCAGTTTTGCCGATATGTCGGGATTGTTCGACGGCAACGATGTCCTGCGCGAAGTGACCATGGGCACGCCGGCCGAACGGCTCGAAAAGCTCAAGAACCCGGCCATTCGCCAGGCTCTGGTCGCCGAGTACGATACCGGCCACACCCCGGTCGTGACCGGATCGCTCAAAGACTTCACGGTCGAAACCGTGAAGAACAAGAAGAACGAAAAGTTCATCGGCAAGACGGTCGAAGAAGTCGCCAAGATGGAGAACAAGCACGTCGTAGACGCGATGTTCGATATTGCGGTCGAGGAGAATCTGGAAACCGAATTCTATACTCCGGCTCGCAACGTCCGTGAAGACCTCGTGTCCGAACTGATGTCTTCCCCGTACAGCATGGCTGGGGTGTCAGACGGTGGTGCGCATACCAAGTTCATCACCATTGGCGCCTACCCGACTGACCTGCTGACGTGGATGGTGCGCGACGCCGGCTTCATGAGCCTGGAAGAAGCCCACTATCGCCTGAGCGGCATGCCCGCCCAGTGCGCCGGCTTCCAGAATCGCGGCGTCCTGCAAGAAGGTGCCCGGGCAGATGTGGTCGTCTACGACCTGGAAAACCTCAAGCTGACCCCCGACAAGCCCGAGATCGTCCACGACTTTCCGGGCAACGAATGGCGGCGGATCCAGAAGGCCGACGGCTATCGCTGGATCATGGTCAACGGCGACGTGACCTTTGAGGACGGCCAGTGCACAAACGCCACGCCGGGCCGTCTGCTGCGGCACGGCAAGGGCTAGATCCTTTCATCCAACCACCTTCGGCGCGCAGTCTCCAAGACGAGCGCGCCGGGCCGATTCATTCGGGCGGGCGTGGCACGGGCGTGAGCTTGGCCGCGCCCGCCCCGATCACAAACGCCCCAATACACATCACCAGCGCCCAGTCATAACTGCCGGTTGTGTCATAAATCGCACCCAGCGCGACCGGGCCCAGGGCACCGGTCACACTCACCGCCACCGTCCCCATCACCCCGCCAATCGTCCCAAAGGCGTTGAGCCCGAAGTTATGACCGAGAGTGAGCGGCCACAGCACAACCAAGCCCCCGAAGCCCAGGCCGAACAGCGGTACGACCAGCACCAGCACCCAGCTGCCGAGGCTGGGCATGAACAGCAGAAAGCCGAGCCCGAGCGCCTGCACGGCCAGACACACGGCCAACAGGGTGTGAGGGTTGAGCCGGTACTCACTGATCCAGCCGACCGTAAAGCGCCCGCCCATGCTCATGCCCAGGGCAATGCCGGCAATCGAAGAGGCCAGCTCAAGCGAAAAGCCGGCGTCCTGGAGCAGGGCGACCTGGTGCGCGTTGAACGACATGGCCGCCCCGATCCCGCAGCACAGGGCCAGGCTTAACAGCCAGAAGGTCGGCGTTCTCAGCGCGGCGCCGAGCGTCCAGGCGTACTCGCTGGGCGGTACCAGATCGGGTTCGTCGGGTTCGACCTGACCGCCGTGGCCGAGCGGCAGCAGCCCCTTCTGCTGGGGCGTATCGGTCAGAAAGAACAACACCAGCGGAAACATCACCCCCAGCGACAGCCCGGCCAGCGAGCGATAGGCCATCCGCCAGGTAAACTCCTCAATCAAAAATCCGGCTATCGGCACCAACACCAGCCCACCCATCCCGGCTCCGACCAGGGCCATACCCATGGCCCGACCGCGTTTGGCCACAAACCACTCAGACACGATCTTGCCAATCGTCGTCGGAGCAATACCGGCCAGTCCCACACCCAGAAAAAAGTACAGGCAATAAAACGCGAGCAGGCTCTGGACATAGCTCAGCAGCACCAGCGCAATCCCGTCAATCAGGGCGCTCAGCAGAAAGACCAGGCGTGCCCCGACCCGGTCGGCCAGCCAACCCCACACCGGCAGCAGGGTGCCGGCCGCCAGCAGATACAGCGAGAAGCCGCCCGAGGTCTGAGCCCGAGTCCAGCCGAACTCCTCGGACAAGGGCTTGAGAAAGGCGGAGAAAATATAGGTGAAGCCGCCGTCAATAATAGACACCACAAACAGAATGGCGACCACAAACCAGCCGTAGAAAAACGGGTCGGTCCGGCCCTGGGGTGGAACTGTGTCTGGCGTCTCGCTCATGGGATCGGCCATCATCCAGCGCTATCCGGCCCGAGTACGAACTCGCGGCCAAAGGGCTCATAGCTGAGCCCCAGGCCCAGCCTCAGCATCAGGCGCAGACGGGTCTTGCGGGCCGACAGATGGTTCTCAATCACTACCCCGGCCGCCCGCAGGCCATCATAAGCCTGTGGATAGTAATACTCGGCCGCAGTCCAGCCGCTGGCGGCGCCCGAGCAGAGGACAACCGGCAGACCGCGTGTGGCCAGACCGAGCACTTTTTCGTAGGCCCGGGGAGGAATCGTGCCGGTGGCCATGCCGGCAATGACCAGGCCCTGCACCTGATCTGCGGACAGGCCATCGAGCAGGGCCGCCTCTTCGGCCAGAGCCATGCTCAGAATCGGCACCGAAGCGGGCACGGCTCTCGGAATCCGACCCAGACGCGCTCGCGCAAGCGGCCGCCAGGCACACTCGACCTGATCCCCGATGATCTGCCCAAACGGCGCGCCACGACGGGCGGTGAAGGCGTCCAAGGCCCCGGTGTCGGCCTTGGACACGCTCCAGGCCTCAAAGATCTGATCGTTGAGGGTGACCAGGGTGCCGTAGGCGGCCGAAATCAGGCTGGCGACCCGCAGGGCGTTGTCGAGATTCCGAATCCCGTCATAACCACTGGCCCAGCCGGGCCGCATGGCGCCGGTGAAGACAATCGGGACCGGAGCGGCCACGAGTTCATCCACCGCATAGGCGACCTCCTCCATGGCGTCGGTGCCGTGGGTGACAACAATGCCGTCGACAGCGGGCGTGGCGGCGGTCCGAATCCGACGCGCCAGAGCCAACAGACTGTCGGCAGAGGCGGTGTCGGGCGACACAAAGTCAACCGGCCGTACGCGGAGCTGGTGTCTGAGCGAGGTTTGGGCCAGCAGGTCGGCGGCCGTCCAGGTCGGTACGCTGCGGCCACTGCTATCTTTGAGCAGGCTGATCGTCCCCCCGGCCGCAATCAGGACCAGCCGGGGCTTTTTTGCGGTCCGTCGCATGACTGAGCTGTGCCCGAAGGGAGTATGGCCGCCAGCGTTGCATCAGCGGCCGACAAAACGGAACAGATGCAGCAAAAACCAGGCGCGCTCGTCCGTCCACCGCGCGCACGGCTCAAAGCCATACGGCCGCAGCTGAGCCGCTACCTGCCTGGCGTCGAATTTGCGGGAAATCTCGGTATGAATCGTTTCCTGGGGTGCAAAGAACACCCGCAGTCCCAACTCGGCAATCTCAACCTCCTGGGCCAGTTCGCTCTGGAGGTGCATTTCAATCTGGTGCTGGTCGCGGTTGTAAAAGGCCAGATGGCGAAACTGCGACAGATTGAAATTGGCCCTGAATTCACGGTTGATGCGCCGTAGCATGTTGAGGTTGAAGGCCGCCGTCACCCCGGCCGCGTCATTATAGGCAGCCTCCAGAATGGTGATCGACTTTCTGAGGTCCAGCCCCAACAGAAAATAGTCCTGGGGCTGGAGTGCGGTCGCCAGACGGCCGAACAGCTCAGCCTGTTCGACATCGTTGAAATTGCCCAGATTACTGCCCAGAAACAGGACCAGGCGTTGCCGGGCGGGCGGCAGTGCGGCCAGGCCGCTCAGATAGTCGGTGGCCAGGCCGTGGACGGACAGCCGGGGATAGTCGGCGATCAGCCCCTGGGCCGATTCTTCCAGCATGGAGGCGCTGATGTCGATCGGGACGTAGTGCATGGGAGAGTCGCGGCGCTGGTACTCGTCCAGCAGCAGACGGGTTTTGACCGAGCTGCCGCTGCCCAGTTCGACCAGCGTGCACTCGCCGACCAGATCGAGCAGCGCGGCGGCTTGCTGACGCAGCAGCACGGCCTCGGTCCGGGTCGGATAGTATTCGGGCTGCTGGCAGATCTGCTCGAACAGCTCTGAGCCGTACTGGTCATAAAAGTAGCGCGGCGGAAGAGATTTTCGAGCAGCACTCAGACCGGCGATCACGTCCTCGCGAAAGCGGGGCAGAACGGCAACCGGACACGAGATATGCAGACGATTGTCAACGGCGTGTGAGGTATCCATGAGTGCGTGTGGTGTTATCGGGCGCAGCGAAAACCGGCGAAGATTTCTCGGACCCAGGGGTGGTACCAGTTGCGAAAGGTCGGCCGCAGGACATGGCTGCGGGTCGCCCACGAGCCGCCCCGCAAGACCCGGTGGTGGCGGTCAAAATAGGGGGTCGAATAGCCGTCGTAGGGATAGGCGCAAAAATCGGGATAGGGCTGAAACCAGGTCGCGGTCCACTCCCACACGTTGCCCTGCATATCCATGCAGCCGTAGGCGCTGGCCCCGGCCGGATGGTGCTGAACCGGGCTGGTGCCGTCGCGGCGCGCGTCGCTGTTGCAGCGCTGCGGGTCGGGTTGGGCCTCGCCCCAGGGATAAGCCCGCTTGCGGCCGTGCACCGGGTCCCACGCGGCCGCCTTTTCCCACTCCGCCTCGGTCGGCAGGCGTTTGCCCACGGCTCGGGCATACGCCTCGGCCTCGTACCAGCTGACCCCCATCACCGGGTGATCGGGAGCGAGCGGTCGGGCGCGCGTCAGGCCGACCAGGGCCCAGCCGCCTCCGGGCTGTTGGCGCCAGTAGCGCGGATGCTCGACTGCGTTCTTCTCCCGCCAGGCCCAGCCCTCAGGACACCACCAGGCACGCCGGTGGTAGCCTCCATCCCGGACAAAGCGGGCAAACTGAGCGTTGGTCACCGGGTAGCGGTCAATCCAAAACTCGCCGACCTCCACCTCGTGCCGGGCGCGCTCGTTGTCCAGGGTCTCGGCCAGACTGTTGCTACCCATCGGGAAGGGACCGGCCGGCACGCGCAGCAGCTGGTCTTGTCCGGGAAGACTTCCATGCCCGCCCTCCGTCGGACAGGGCGATGTCCCCAGGCGGTCGGCGGCCAGCAGCTGAAGCACCAGGGTCATGGTTTCCTGGTGCTGGGCTTCGTGCTGGAGCAGCATGCGAAAGATCCGGGCCTGCTGCAACAACGGATGGGACTCGGAAAAGTCGGTCCGGTCGAGGACGTCCAGCATGTGTTCCCGAACCGTATCGAGATAGGCCAGAATAGCCGCGCGGTCGGGCAGATTAATCCGGTTGGTTTTGGGATTCTCGGTCGGCGAAAAAAACTGCTCGTAGGCATCGGACAGACAGACCCGGCCCTCACACCGCTGCAAGATCCAGTAGCCTTCGGTCACCCCGATATGGCCCAGGTGCCAGCCCACCGGGCTGAAGTCGGGATGCGCCTGACGCCGGAAGTCGGCGTCGCTGACCTTGGCCAACAGGCCGAGCGTCTGGCGGCGCGATTCGATGAACCAGTCACGCAGCAACCGACGGTCGGGGCGTGGCTCATCGGCCAGTCGCGCGGGCGGCGACGGGGCGGACGGCGTCTGCGGACTAGGCCGAGGCACGGGACACCACCTCTCTCGGTCGAAGTGCGACACACTCCGGCTGGAGTCGGGCATCAAAGGCGATCATCCGGTCTTCCTCCACCATCCGCCACGCCCGGCTCGCAAACAGACGCTCCGAGGCCAGCAGGCCGGCCCGAGGGAACTCGGCGGTATCAAACGCGCAGTACAGAGACGGCGCCGGGGAGCGTGAGGCAAAACGGCTGGCCACAACGAACTCCCCGTTGGTCAGCGCCAGATTGAGGACCAGCCCGGTTTGGGTCGGCGCAGCCCAGCGGACGAGCTGTTCAATAGCGGCGCCCATCGCGCTCAGCACATTGTGCTGGGTGTACTCGCGGCCGTGCAAGAACTGGAGCAACAGGGCAAAGATATGCTCGGAGTCGGTCGAGCCCTGGATGGCCGTGTAGTACTCGTCCCGCAGGGCGTCCCGAATCGGTCGCATCAGGCTGTGGCGGAAGTTCTCGATAAAGCCGTTATGCATGAACAGCAGGCGCTGGTAGGCAAACGGCTGGCAGTTGGTGTGCGCCACCGTCTGGCCCGGGGTGGCGCTGCGCACGTTGGCAAAAATACACCCGGCGGCGATATGCTGGCCCAGGCCGGGCAAATTATGATCGCTCCAGATGGGGCAGGTATTGGTGTACACGCACGGCGTGGGCTCAAGCTGCGGGTTATACCAGCCCAGGCCGAAGCCGTCGGCATTGACCACCCCGGACGTCATCTCCTGCGGCCGGTAGCTCTGCACCACCAGCGAGTGCTCGGGCTCACTCACAACGCGCTCAAGCCGCAGCTCGGGTCCAAGGTAGGTCATGAAGCGACACATGGATTCAATGCTGGATGATGAACGGCGGACGGCTTATTCGGCGTTCCGCTTTCCATTTTCCCAGGGCGACAGCTCAGGCCGTTTGAGCAAACGCCGCCGCAGAGCTTCGGCCTGGGCGTGAATCTCCTCATAGCTGCCGCCGAACAGATCGACCTGAGCCAGGACAATGCCGAACTCGCTCATCTGTCTCACCTGGCTGCCCGGCTCAAAATAAATCGTGATGCCGGGAACCGCCCGCGCCTGCTCGTGGTCGAGCAGATTTTCGGCCGCGTCCTCGGCAAAGGTAATCAGGTTGAACTGGCCGCCGACAACAGGCCGGCGGGCCGGATTCAGGCTGGGCGCCCGACCGCCGGCCAGGCTCAGACCGGCCTCGTAAATGCAGGCGTCCAGGCACTGACGGTACAGCTGGTAAAAGCAGGTGGCGGCTCGCCCGTTGACCTCGGTCAGGGTCACCCCGTCCTCGTGACACCAGAACTCGATGTTAAAAAATCCGTTGTCCAGACCCACACTGCCAATGGCGGCATACGCCTGCCGCTCAAGCTCGGCCTGGATGGGGGCGGGATGACGCGAGGGCAGCGAGAAATTGTCGATCACCCGCGTGCCGGGATAGGTGTTGGTGTCGGTAATCGCCCACAGGTGGGGCTGGCCGCCGTACACCCAGCCCTCGACCGTCACCTGGGGACCGTCCACAAACTCTTCGACCAGCATCATGTCCTGGACGGCCAGGGGATATTTGTCGAGATCGACATAGCGCCGGAAAAACGGCGTGTAGAGCGGCGACCAGGCCGGGTAGTCACGCCGCGCAATGTGCAGCGCCCGGTCGAGGTCGGCCGCAGACTCAAGCTTAAAGCCCAGAATGCCGAGGTTCAGCCACGGCGGCTTGAGGTAGCACGGGTAGGTCGAAACCGAGGGGTCGGGGTCGTGCAGGTCAATGGCCTGGCAGCGAATCGGCTCGGGCTCGGCGCGACGCCCGTAGTATTTGTGCAGGCACAAAAAGACCGACTCCACGCTCGGGCCGGGAAAGCCGAACTCCTCGCACAGGGCGGCGGCGACCAGATCGGCCACGTCCCGCGAGTAAAAAATGGCGTCAATATGATGGCTACGGATATAGTCCCGGCACTGATCGATATAGGCCAGCAGATCGAGCTCGGGCGAGGGGGTGCGGGGGTTGAGCGGAGCGTCGAGCAGGTGGAAGTTATAGCCTGAGAGGCCGGCAATGGCGTCCCGGTCTCGCTGCGAGGGACAGGTGATGAATACCTCCATAGGGCTGAACCTCCGTCCGCTGCGGAGTGCGGCGGGAATCCCCCTCCCACCCTGCGCTCCGGCATTCTATTGATTGCCCAGCGTGTGTCAACTATTGCAATGCAAAACGGGTCCGGCAAAAATCGAACCGCTCGACACAAAAACGCCACCCAAAACGTCACTAGGAAGGATTGACCCATGCTACTCTATCTTGACACCAGACGTGCCCCCAACCCGCGCAAAGTCCGCATCTACCTAGCCGAGAAGCAGCTCGACATTCCCATCAAGGAGTTGGACCTGTATGCCGGGGAGCAAAAAACGCCCGAGTTCCTGGCCAAGAATCCGTTTGCCGGGGTACCCATCCTGGAACTCGACGACGGAACCGTGCTGGCCGAGACGCTGCCGATCATGGAATACCTCGAAGAGCTGTATCCCGACCCGCCGTTGATTGGCACCGACGCGGTCAGCCGCGCCCAGGTCCGGGCCTGGGAGCGACGGTGTGAGATCGGGGTGTATCTGACCGCCTCGCGCATGGTGCTGTCCAAGGGCGATGTCTCAGATCATGCCAAGGGCGTACTGATGTCGCGCCTGCCGCTGGTCAACGCCGGCCTGGAGGGCAAAGACTGGCTGGCCGGGGCCTTCTCGATTGCCGACATCATGCTGTTCATCGGCCTGGAGACCGCCCACAGCCGCCGCTATCAGGGCGAGTTCGGGCTTGACCCGGCCTGGGCCAACTTGCAGCGCTGGTACGAGGCCATAAAAGCCCGGCCCAGCACCTCGGCGTGAGGCGGACCGGGATTGAGGCTAACGGCTGGCGCCCATCCCCTTGTCAGCGCGGCATTAGATATCGAGAGCGACGAAATGCCTGACGAAATACGCTGGCACTACAGATTCAAGAACTTCTCGCGTGCCTTCAGTCTGTTGCGCGAGGCGCTGGAAGAGAAAGGACAGGCCCTGAACCAGTTGGAGCGGGAGGGCGTCATCCAACGCTTTGAATATACCTTCGAGTTGGCCTGGAACCTCCTCAAGGACCGCCTGGAGCACGACGGAATTGACCTGCCGACGGTGACCCCCCGGCAGGTCATACGCCGGGCTTTTCAGGCCAAGCTGATTAAGGACGGCGATACCTGGATCGCCATGCTCACCGACCGCAATCTCATGTCACATACCTACGACTTCGCCAAATTCGATGCGGTCATCGACAGAATCCAGCGCCGCTACCTCGCAATTCTCGGGGAACTCTATGAGCGCTTGAGCCTGGAGGTGATGGAAGAATGAGAGAGCCGGACCTCCCGCCCGCTGTCATGGACATGCTGACCCGCGTCTTCGGCACCTATCCTGAACTGACGGAGGTGAGGCTCTTCGGGTCACGCGCTACCGGCAGAGCGACCCCGCGTTCCGACATCGACCTAGCCACAAGAGGCATCGTGGACGACGACCGCCTCGGGCGGCTGGCCCTTGACCTGGAAGACCTCGACATTCCGCAGACCTGCGACCTCAAAGCCTACGACAGCATCACCTCCGCCCCTCTCAGACGCCACATAGACACCTTCGGGATTACGATCTACTCGAAGCGGGGTTGAATCAGCAAGGAGATCGACGTAGGACGGGATATGGCTGACGAGATGAAGGGAGCCGAGAAACCTATCTTAGGCGGCTTGGCGACATAATGTTAGAAGGCTGTAATATGAAATGGACGATTCACTGTTGTTTTCAGCCTTCGCTCCTCACGCTTCTTTGCAGTGAGCAAGGAGGGCCTTACAATGACGACGTGGACTAACAAGTCTGTCGTATCCTTCGCCGCCGGAACAGATCCGGTTAAGAAGATCCAAGAAAATGCCCGCAACTGGGTTTTGAAGGCTATAGAGGCAGGATGGGAAGGACCACCCTATAACCCGATCGAGATTGCGAATCTAATGGGTGTTGCTGTAGAGCCATCCTACGATATATCTGATGCCAGAACCATCGTGCGTAACGACTGCCCTATCATCGAATTTAATCCCTCACAGCCACGTGAACGTGTTCGCTTCTCCATCGCCCACGAGGTGGCCCATCTGCTGTTTCCCGATGTTTTAGAGGAGACACGCCACCGTGGCAGCATCGCTTCTGCTGAAGACCAATGGCAGCTAGAGATGCTGTGCAATCTAGCCGCGTCTGAATTCGTAATGCCGATAGGGAGTTTAGAGAACGAGAAGGCTCTTGATTCGATTGAAGAGATGATGGTTGCAAGAAGACACTACGATGTGTCTGCTGAAGCTTTCATGATACGAATAGTGAAGACGTCAAATGAGCCGATTGGGGTATTTTGCGCTTCACCTCAAAAAAAAGAGAATGATACTTGGAGTTATGCAGTCGATTACTTTATTCCATCACGGTTTTCTCCTTCGCCACAAATTCAGGGCACCGTAGTTCCTGCTGACAGTGCGGTATATCGTTGCACTGCCATTGGCTACACGGACGAAAGTGCGGAGAGTTGGATAACCGGGACACCACTAAAAGTGGAATATGTTGGCGTACCAGCCTACCCGGGAGTGCCTATGCCCCGAGCGATTGGCTTGGTACATTTTGGCGCAAAAGAATTTGGTCGTAATCCAGTTAGGTACATTCATGGCAATGCGCTTGACCCCAGGGGGAAAGGCACGAAGGTAATCTGCCAGCTGGTCAATGACCGAGCGCGAAAATGGGGCGGAGGAATAGCTCGACAGGTCGCTCGCAAGTACCCAGAGGCGGAACTAAGCTTTTCAGACTGGATCGTAGGTATTTCTCATAAGGAACGCCTCGGAGAAGTTCATTTCGTACAGGCAGAAGAAGATATCTTCGTGTCAAGTTTAGTCGCGCAAGCTGGTTTTGGCCGATCAAATAGCCCCCGTATTCGGTATCGTGCACTTGAGCAGGCTCTCGCTAAAGTCGCCGACTTCGCAGTCTCAGAGAACGCATCGGTTCATATGCCTCGCCTCGGAACAGGAGCCGCAGGAGGGAAATGGACTATGATTGAGGATATGTTAGGAGAGACCTTTACTGGGACTGGGCTAGACGTTTTTGTCTACGATCTTCCTCCCAAGAGAGAACAACTGGATCTTTTCTAGAAATGCGGAATGCCTTATTTCGTATTGTGATTCTCTCGGGTGCTATCTGTGCCGGGAAATCAACTCTCGCACGAGCCTTACAAACACGCTATGAGGCTCGTGTGATGAAGACTCGTGATCTGATTCAGAAAGCAAGACCTAGAATTCAGAAAACTCGTAGAGCGTTCCAACGAGCGGGGGATACCCTTGATCGTCAGCAAGGCGGCATGTGGGTAGCTAACGGTCTTGTCGACTGCGTTGCCCAAGCAGAGGGGACAACTCCGTCGGGAATGTTTGTTGTTAATTCTGCCCGGACGGTCGAGCAGATTCGTTGTGTCAGAAATGCGTTTGGGATCAATGTTCACCATATACATTTAACGGCCGAACCGGACGAGTTGAAGCGTCGCTATGAGGAGCGTCAAACAAGCGAGAAAGGAAATATCCCGTATGAACAGGTGAAAAAGAATAAGACCGAGCGTGATGTTGGAAAGTTATCAGAAATTGCAGACATTGTCGTTTCTACTGATAGGTGTTCCGAAGATGCAGTCCTTGTGCGTGCTACCGCTCTTCTTGGCCTGTATCCCCAGCGCAGTAGCAATCTCGTAGATGTCATAGTCGGCGGTCAATACGGCAGCGAGGGTAAAGGAAACATTGTTGGTCATATAGCCCCGGAATACGACTTGTTGATCCGTGTTGGTGGCCCGAATGCAGGCCACAAGGTCTTTGCTGAGCCTGAGCCGGAGACGTATTTCCATTTGCCCTCAGGAACAGGGCGCGCGCCTAGAGCGAAACTTCTGTTAGGAGCTGGAGCGGTAATCTATCCACCGAAGCTCCTAGAAGAAATCGCCAAGCACGAAGTGGAGGTTCATCGCCTAAGCATAGACCCTCAGGCTATGATTATAGAGGATGATGACAGAGAGGGAGAAGCCAGAGAGCTTCGCTCCATAAGCTCAACCCTTCAAGGAGTTGGCTTTGCAAGTGCTCGCAAGATTATCGGCCGTGGCAGCTATAAAGAGGAAAAATCGTTTAGGCTCGCAAAAGACGTAGACGACCTATGCCCCTACATAAGGGAGTCACAAGACATACTGGAAGACTGTTTCGTCCAAGGAAAGAAGGTCTTGTTGGAAGGGACGCAAGGAACGCTGTTGAGCATACATCATGGCAGTTATCCGTATGTAACCTCACGGGACACAACAGTCGCGGGTTGTCTCTCCGACTCCGGCATTGCGCCGTCAAACGTAGATAAGGTGATTATGGTATGTAGGACTTATCCGATTCGCGTGGGAGGCCCATCCGGACCTGTCGAAATAGAATTGTCATACGAAAAACTGGCGGAGCGGTCTCGCATTTCTGTGGAAGAATTAAAAGTAAACGAAAAAACGACAACCACAGGTAAACAACGGAGATTTGCCGAATTTGACTGGGTACAGTTTAGAAGGGCGGTGCAGTTGAATGGTCCGAGCGATATCGCTTTGACTTTCACCGACTATCTTGATGTCGATAATCGAAAAGCATACCGTGTAGAGCAATTGAGCGAGAGAACCTTGCGCTTTATTGAGGAAGTTGAACGAGTATCGGGCCGACCGGTCTCGCTGATCTCAACGGCGTTCAATTGGCGCAACGTCATTGACCGGAGAAATTGGTGAACCAATCAGAGCTAAATGAGCTACTAAATGACTGTCCCTGTCTCTTTCACATGGCTGAGCGCGGCGCTTGGGACGGTATAAGAAAGCAGGGGCTTCTCAGTACGTCAGCATTGCTAGACCTTTATGGTATCAGAGGCGAGGAGCGGTTCATCCTGGAATCTGAACGACGCCCTGCAACCGTTGAGATCAACGCTCCCGGTCTGAATCCTGTGAAAATCCGCGATCAACTTCCGATGGATGATAAGGGGCTGCGACGTTGTCTGCCGGACACAATATCTCCCCAACAATGGTACGAGTTCTTAAATCGGAAAGTTTTTTTCTGGCTGACGAAAGATCGCCTTGACCGCTTGTCCAGCGCCAGAGCTTATCGTGACATTGAACATGAAGTGCTCGTTCTGAACTCTCGTAGAGTTGTCAAAGCATGCAACGAGAGAATATGGCTTTGTCCGATAAATAGCGGCTGCACCAAGCCTATGCCCAGGCCCCGTGACTACGCAACGTTTGCTCGGATTGCAGATTATCCGTATCAACTTTGGCGCAAGACACGAAAACGCGGGGAGCGAGTTGTGGAGTTATGCATAGACGACGGCGTTCCGAACATCACCGACTTTGTGGAACGCGTTTACGTAGTGCGTGGTACAACCGAGCTTTTTGATCTGATACTGTAGGACAGTCCTGTAGGTTAGGTTATTGAAGCGTAACCTGACGACGGTGCTACAAGACGATTTTGAACTTTGTCAAGAGAGGCGCTTGCATGGACTACAAAGTACCCCTTCTTCTGACGCCCCAAACTGAGGGCGGGTATACGGTGACTTCCCCCTTGTTACCCGAGTTGGTCACAGAAGGGGACTCCATAGCCGAAGCCTTGGAAAACGTCAAAGACGCGCTTGCGGCAGTTATTGAGATATACCAGGATCAGGGACGACCGTTGCCTCAAAATACTCAGATTCTCGACGCAAATAGTCCCGTGTGGCTGGAAACTGTCATATCAGCCCGGTGAAATATCGCGAAGTCGCTCGGAAGCTCGCAGCCCTTGGGTGTCAAGAACGAGCGAGAAAAGGTGGAGGATCACATCGGAAGTGGGTTGCTCCTGACCAACGAGCAACCGTCATTCCAGATTGGGGCGGCCGTGACCTGAAACTGGGAACGGTTCGTGCCGCAGTTCGACAATTAGGGCTTGATTGGCAAAACTTCCAAGACGCTTAGAAGCGGTCTCAAAAACCTGTCCACTTATGATCGCCAAAGGTTGTGAGCCTGTGATTGCTTGACGGAACCAGCTTCTTGCCCTAGGTTAGCTAGACTTAGTTCAGCTAGGTGGAATGTCCAATGAAAGTGAACATGCACGAGGCAAAATCTCAGCTTTCGAAGCTTGGCAAGCTAGCCTGGGAAGGCGAGGAAATTATTATCGCCAAGGCTGGCGAGCCCTATCTGCGGTTAGAGCCGTACCGCCAGCCAAAGACCAAGCGCAAACCAGGCGCCTTGAAGGGGCTAATCTGGATCGCTCCAGATTTCGACGAGACGCCTCAAGACGTTATCGACTCGTTTTACAACTCGAAGATCTTCCCAGATGAGGGCAGCGAATAGTGCGTTTGCTGCTAGACACCCACGCTCTTCTGTGGTGGCTGACAGAACCTCAGCGCTTGAATGGACGCGCATATGAAGCCATAGCCGATACATTCAACGAAGTCTTCGTCAGTGCAGTCAGCGGCTGGGAGATCGCTGTCAAACGCGCGCTGGGGAAACTTCGCGCCCCAGACGATTTGGAAGCCGGAGTCAAAGAGCAAGGGTTCACGCCGCTCTCTCTCACGTTTTCTCACGCGGAACGGGCCGGCGCTCTTCCGCCTCACCACGGCGACCCGTTCGATAGGATGCTGATCGCCCAAGCCCAGGCTGAAGACCTCGTTCTCGTCACGAGAGACCGCTATATCCCGCGCTATGACGTGCGGACGATGGCGGCATGAGCAACGGTGACGGCCTCTACCGCCTCTACCGCAAATCCCCTGATTCAGCATGTCTCGTTGTGACCCGCTCTCGACATCGAACAGGCGCAGACCGTAATATAGGCGCATGGCACAATACATCGGCATTCTGACCAGCGGTGGAGACTGTCCCGGACTCAACGCAGCCATTCGTGCAGTCGGCAAGGCCTGTTTGGACGCCTACGATATCCGGCTTATCGGCTTTCAAAACGGTTTCCGTGGATTGGTGCAGAATCAAACCCTGGAGTTAGACAGAAAAGCGCTCTCGGGCATTCTGACCGACGGCGGAACCATTCTCGGCACCAGTCGGGATAAACCGCACCGGATGTCCATTGGCGGCAAAATCCATGACATGACGGATGCCGTCATTGATACCTATCGGCGGCATCATCTGGATGCACTGGTCTGTCTGGGCGGGGGTGGCACGCAGAAAAACGCGCTACGGCTCAAAAAAGCGGGCCTGAACATCGTGACCCTGCCAAAAACGATTGACAACGATATTGCCAAGACCGACGTTACGTTCGGGTTTAATACTGCGGTGGGCATCGCGACCGAAGCCATAGACCGGCTGCATTCGACCGCGACCAGCCACGACCGGATCATCGTGGTCGAAGTGATGGGCCATAGAGCGGGCTGGTTGGCCCTCCAAGCCGGCATGGCCGGTGGGGCGGATGTCATTCTCATCCCGGAAATTCCCTATCACCTTGAGCGGGTCGCCCAGACTATTCGAGAACGGACCAGACAGGGGAAGCACTTCAGCATTGTCGTGGTCGCAGAAGGCGCGCTGTCTGTGAGTGAAGCCCACAAGGTCGAGGAACTCGTGCACCAAAAAAGAGAGGCCAAAGACAGACAAGAAAAGGAAAAAGCCTCAGCCAATCTGGAAAAATTCCATAAGGAACACGTTGGCCATACGATTCATCTCACCCAGGAGTTGGAGCGCCTGACGGGCCAGGAGTCGCGCCTGAGCATTCTTGGTCATCTGCAACGTGGAGGGACGCCCTCGGCCACGGATCGTGTCCTTGCCACCTGGCTGGGCACGCGCTGCGCCCAGTTGCTGCGGGAAGGTCGCGACGGCTTCATGCTGGCCGTACACGACCAGCAGCTCCGACCCGTGCCTCTGGAAGAGGTGGCGGGGAAAAAGAAGCTGGTCTCCCGGACCATCACCTTGTTGAAGCGGCTCGTCTGGTCGGAACGAGCTTCGGCGATTAAGCCACGGTTGGACTGCGGTCAACACATCAGGACGGACTCTCGTAGAACACGTATGAGGTCGAATAATCGCTGAACTCAAAGTAGACCTTGGCCTCCCCGTCGTCAGACAGGCCGTTCAGGTTGGCGTCCAGCACACCGTAGCCGAAGCGGTACGGCCGGGGCACGCCGTCGCCGGTCCCGGTTGCGGTCGAAATCTTGTCGATTTCGAGAAAGCGCTTGACCAGCTTGTCGCCCGCGTAAATTTCCAGCACCCCGTCGGTCCCGGTCCAGTTCTGGACCGCCCGGCCGAACTTGTTCTGGGTCTCCTGGGTACACGCCACGCCGACCAGGACGAGGCCGGCAAATACGACAGCCCGCAGCAGCAAATGTCTCATGTCTTCCTCACACCGGCACCGAGCCTTTGAGCAGGATGCGCTGATGACGCCGGCTCTGGCCGACCGAAAAATCCATATTGACCGAATGGACCAGACACCGGTTGTCCCAGACCAGAATATCGCCGACCCGCCAGGCGTGATCGTAGCGGTAGCGGGCCTGGGTCATGTGGGCGTGGAGCCGGTCGAGCAGCGCGTCACTCTCCTGGCGCTCCAGATCGACAATCCGGTCGGTCCGGTTTGCGTTCAGATAGATCGCTTTGTGCCCGGTCTCGTCATGGGTCCGAATCAGGGGGTGGACCACGTCCGGGGTTTCCTGTTTTTCAACCGTCGAGCGTTGCTGGGCGCGGGCCGGAGTCCGCAGCGTATCGTAGCTATGCACGGCCCGCAGGCTGTCCACCCGGGCCTTCAACTCCTCAGGCAGGTCGGCATAGGCGGCCCGCAGATTGCAAAAACAGGTTTCGCCGCCGGACTCGGGCATGGCCAGGGCCTGGAGCATGGTCGCCTTGGCCGGGACGGCGAAATATGAGTCGTCGGTGTGCCAGCCCGTCAGGCGCAGCCGGGACAGATCGGCCGGCTTGGACTCGGGGGTCTTGTACGAGCTGTCCAGAACCGACACTTCGGGGACGTGGGTATCCCGATACTCGCGCAGCAGCTGGAGCTGGGGCTCACCGAAGTAGCGGGCGACCCGGACAAATTCGGCCGGGGTCAGGGGCGCGGTGCGCAGGCACAGCAGATGCGCCTCAAGAAACGCGCCGGTGATGGCGGCTCTGATGGCGGCGTCTATGGGTCGCGTCCAGTCAAGCCCGCTGACCTCGGCGCCCAAGGCGTCACTCAGGGGTGTGATGCGGAGTGTCATGCTACTCGCCTCCCGATACAGGTGTGATCGGTGACTGTCCATGCCGAACTTAGCCCAAGGCCGGCCGGAAACCAAGCCCGAGGGCCGAGAAAATGGGGCTCCTATTGACCCGTCTGAGGCGACAGGGCATATGTCTTCCACACGGGATTGTCATCCGTCATGGACGATCTGACATGGACGATCTGATTCAAAAAGCCGACACCCTGCTCGAAGCCCTGCCGTATATGCAGCGCTTCTCGGGCAAGACCCTGGTCATCAAGTATGGCGGCCACGCCATGCAGGACGAGGATCTCAAGCAACACTTTGCCCAGGACATCGTGCTGCTCAAGTTTACCGGCATGAATCCGGTCGTGGTCCACGGCGGGGGCCCCCAGATCGGCCATATGCTGGAGCGGCTGGATATCAGCTCGACATTCGTACGCGGCATGCGCGTCACCGACGCCGCCACCGTGGAAGTGGTCGAGATGGTGCTGGGCAAGCTCAACAAGGAGATTGCGACCCTGATCAACCGCCAGGGCGGCCGAGCGGTCGGCCTGAGCGGCAAAGACGGGGACATGATCGTGGCCCGCAAGATGTTCGTGACAGACGGCCAGCCGCCCCAGCGCCGCGATATCGGTCAGGTCGGAGAGGTCGTCGGCGTCAATCCCGACCTGGTCCACTCCCTGACCGGCGCCGATTTCATCCCCGTCATCGCCCCGATCGGCATCGGCCGGGACGGCACCACGTATAATATCAACGCCGACTTGGTCGCCGGAAAAGTCGCCCAGGCCCTGCAGGCCGAAAAGCTCATCCTGCTGACCGATGTCGAGGGCATTCAAGACGACAGCGGCGGCCTGATCTCCACCCTCGGCAGCGAGCAGGCCAAGACCCTGATCGACCGCCACACCATCAGTGCGGGCATGATTCCCAAAGTCGAGTGTTGTCTTGAGGCTCTGCACGGCGGGGTTCGCAAGACCCATATTATTGACGGCCGCGTGCGCCACGCCATCCTGCTGGAGCTGTTCACCAAGGAGGGGGTCGGCACCGAGGTCGTCCGGAGGAGCGCATGACCAACCAGGATATCATTGATCTGAACACCCGGTATCTGTGCAACACCTACGCCCGCTTTCCGGTCGCCTTTGTGCGCGGCGAGGGTTGTCGGCTGTGGGACGCCGAGGGCAAGGAGTACCTGGACCTGTTTGCCAGCCTGGCCGTCATGAACCTCGGCCAGTGCCATCCGGCCGTGGTCCGGGCGGTCCAGGATCAGGTCGCCAGCCTGACCCATATCTCCAATTTGCACCACACCGTGCCCCAGGCGCGGCTGGCCGAGCTGCTGTGCAACCACTCGTTTGGTGACAAGGTGTTTTTCTGCAACAGCGGCGCCGAGGCCAACGAGGCGTCGATCAAGCTGGCCCGTAAATACGGTGTGGATAGACGCGACGGACGCTATGAAATCCTGACCGTCCTGGGCTCCTTCCACGGGCGGACGCTGGCCACGATTGCCGCCACCGGCCAGGAAAAGGTCCGTCAGGGCTTTGGGCCGGTGCTGGACGGCTTTCGCTACGTCGCCTACGACGACCTGGAGGCGATGGAGGCGGCGGTCTCGGACAAGACCGTGGCGATCCTGGTCGAGCCCATTCTGGGCGAGGGCGGGGTCGTGGTCCCCCGGCCGGGCTATCTCAAGGGACTGCGCGACATCTGCGACCGCCACGACCTGCTGCTGATCGCCGACGAGGTACAGGTCGGCATCGGCCGCACCGGCACGCTGTTCGCCTATGAGCACGCGGGCATCGAGCCGGACATCATGCCCCTGGCCAAGGCCCTGGGCGGTGGTATTCCGGTCGGCGCGATGGTCGCTCGGGCCGATATTGCCGAGAGCTTGAACCTGGGCACCCACGGCTCCACCTTTGGCGGCAATGCGGTCGCCTGCGCTGCGGGAGTGGCGGTCATAGACACCCTGCTGAACGGCGGCGTGTTGGAAAACTGCCACAAGATGGGCGCCTACTTCCTGACCAGGCTGCAAGACCTGCAAGCCAAGTTCTCGTGCATTACCGAGGTACGCGGCCAGGGCCTGATTCTGGGCGCCGCGCTCGACCGCGACGGGGCGGACATTGTCAACGCCTGCCTGGACCAGGGCCTGCTGATCAACTGCGCGGCCGGTACGGTGCTGCGTTTTATCCCGCCGCTCATCATTACCCAGGCTGAAATTGACCAAGGCGTGGCGATTCTCGAAAACGTGTTAGCCCAGCAATGAAACGTGACCTGGTCAGTATCAGCGACCTTGAGCCGGACCAGCTCAGCGCCATCTTTTCCCTGGCCCAGCGCCTCAAGCGCGAGCGCCGGGCCGGCCAGGCTCATCCGCTGCTGAGCGGCAAAACCCTGGCCATGCTCTTCGAGAAGCCCAGCCTGCGCACCCGGGTCACCTTTGAGGCCGGCATGGTGCAGCTCGGCGGCTACGCGGTGTATCTGTCCCCGGCAGACATCGGCCTCGGCACACGCGAATCGCCGACCGACGTGGCCCGCAATCTGTCGCGCTGGGTTGACCTGATCATGGTCCGCACCTTTGCCCACCAGATTGTTCTCGAACTCGCCGAGCAGGCGACGGTCCCGGTCATCAACGGCCTGTCGGATCTCTCCCACCCGTGTCAGATTCTGGCCGACTGCCTGACCCTGATTGAGCAGCGTGGCCGGCTCGACGGCCTGCATATCGCCTTTGTCGGCGACGGCAATAATGTCGTTAACTCGTGGCTGAACGTGGCCGCCAAGCTGCCCATCAGCTTTCGGCTGGCCTGTCCACCGGGCTACGAGCCCGACGCCGAGCTGCTGGCGGCAGCCCAAAAAGCGGGCGGCGACATCCGAATCAGCCACGCGCTGCCCGACGCCGTGGACGGAGCCGATGTGGTCTACACCGACGTGTGGACCAGCATGGGCCAGGAAGACGAGAGCGCCGCCCGCCAGCAGACCTTTGCCCCCTACCAGGTCAACGCCGAGGTGCTGGCGCTGGCCAAGCCCGAGGCTCTGGTCATGCACTGCCTGCCCGCCCATCGCGGCCAGGAGATCAGCGCCGAGGTCTTGGACGGCCCCCAATCCGTCGTGCTGGAGCAGGCCGAGAACCGCCTGCACGTCCAAAAAGCAGTCATGGTCTGGCTGCTGCTGGACTAGTCCCCGCTTGACGTTATGTGAGACAGGGTCATCCTGCCCGACGCAGGGAGGCAATACGATGACGAACAATCGAAGGTTCAGGTTGCAGATATTGACTTGGAATATCAAACAGAGGCAGAAATCCCGTTTGAATAAGATTACAGATGGAGTGGAGCAGATATCCGCAGATATCGTCGGTCTTCAGGAGGTTGACTCGCATCTGCTGGAAAGTTTTGCACCTAAGTTCAAGGCTCTTGGGTACCAAGTACTGAGTTATGAGTTTGCCGAGAAGCCATATTGCAATTTGATCCTCTCCAAGTATCCAGCTTCGAAAGCGAACAGATGGAAGCGAGACTGTGATTTCCCCGATCTGCTATCACGGGCACGGATCAAGACTCCACAAGGAAATATCGACTTTTTCAACTGTCATATTCCGAACGGTAGAAAACACGGATTTGAGAAGATTCGGACCATTGATGCTCTGTTGAAGAGGTTGGAGGCGACAAAAGGGGAAACCCGAATCGTAGTTGGGGATTTTAATGAACCTCGGTCAGAATCTAAGCAAGGAATAGAGAGTTGGGCGTACGAGACCGAGCCGGAAAAGGACCGTCCATCAAGGAAGCAACGGGATCACTGGGATAGTACAGTGAAGAACCTTTTCGAGGGAAAGCAAGGGCACGGGATGAGGGACGTGCATGGATATAAAGTCGGCTCCTATACCTACATCAGAGGCAGAGGGAAGTCTAAAACCCCGTGTCGCTATGACCATGTTTTTTGCTCGAAGCATTTCAGGATTTTTTCATGTAAACCTCTTCACGATTCGCCATTAGAACAAGCTAGCGACCACTCCCCTCTGGTTGCAAAACTCGGTCTTTAAGACGACAGTCTTGCTCTCAAAGCGCACCAATCAGTGTCCCTTCTTCCGTCACGAGTTGTACTGTTTCTGATTATAGTTTTGGCTTACTGTGGGTATCCTGCCCCGGTACTGTCTCAGTTTGAAAATGATTGCCTGTCTCATCCCCAGCGGCCCGCTCCGAGGACGGTCGCCACGGCGGGCAAATCCCCCTCAATCCCCCTAGGAATTATATACCAAAGTGCCGAAACTCTTGTTCGCCGTAGCGGATCGAGCGCCCGCTACTTCTTCTTCGGGCGGGGGATATATTTGATGTCCACCGGCTCCGCCACGACTCGCGCCAACTCCTCAAAAGAGGCGTCAATGCCCAGGTCTTCTTCCAGCTCAGCTTTGGACGGCTGGTAGTCTGAGCGGACGATTTTGACCGTGCGGGGTTTCTCTTTCATGGGGTGCCTCCTTTTTGCTTAGCTGATTCTTGCTTCCTCACTCCATGCGCCAAGCTCCTTGAGTTTGTCCCGAATCATGTCAAAACGCCGTATCGCGGCGGCTATCTCACGTTGTGTCTCAACATCGTAGGTGCCGTTTTTCTTGATCGGAATATCGACTGTAAGCTGTTCTGCTCGTCCCTTAAATAGCTTCGCTTCATAGAGAAATTCACCTGCTGCAATCTTCCGCTGAAGCTCCGTAGATAGGTACTCAACGTCAATATCCTCTACCAAAACTTCGACTGCCACGAGATCATCCGTAAGGACGCATTTTTCCTTGCGAGTAAAAACGGTTCCAACAGCACCGTTGGCTGCAATTGTTACAATTCGACGGTCGTCCGTCTCCACCCTAACCCCGTTAGCTGCTAACCATTTTTCCGAGATGTCGCCCTTCTTAAAATTGCGACGCTTAGAACAACTATAGACTGGGATATTCCCCGGATTTTCACGAATTCGGGCGTTTGTAATCCGGGTTCCAGACCTGACACAAAACAAGCCTACATTTGAAAGATCAGCTGAGACTGTCGGCTTGGTCGTGAGAGAAGATATTTCACTTTTCGACGCTTCTAGCTCCTTTGACAACCTGTTAAGGTTTTCAATCGCATCATCTATAAATTCTGCTCGTTCAATTGCTGCGGCTTTGATACCAAGAACAACGAGTTCCTCTTCAGTCCAAAACCGTGCCACATCCCAACGGTCATTCTCTGTGAAGCGCTCCGCAGGCACGATCTTAATAAATAGACCAGATGGGATGAAGGCCGGATCATCGGTACATCGTATAAACGCATCCGCAACAGCGGCAAGGTCGTTATCGTTTGGCGTTGGCACCCGGTACGTGTCAAGAGTCTCCCCTATTGACCGAACGTAGGCACATAGAACGTTCGGGCGCGGATCAAATTCGGTGTGCCGCTTTTCCAAAACGAGAATGCAGGTTCGCTGGGCCGTGTTGAAGAATGTATTACGTGGAAGTGCGATTGATGCGAGCAAGTTGCACTCGCTGAGAATCTTTTGCTTCGGTTTCTTTTCGGTTCTATTGAGCATACCGAGCGGGACGATAACAAATGCTCGGCCGCCCGGTTTCAGCGAGTTGGATATATACCGGATGAAGAGAGACTCCACGCCGAGTCCCCAGCCATCATAGAAATCCTTGAGGACAAGACTATTTCGCTCACCGACCACCTCTGCGATCTCCTTGCGGTAAATCGCGCTCCCCTGGGTCACATAAGGTGGGTTAGCGAGGACGACATTAGCTCTGTTTTGTGGCGGATATTCAAGAGAGCCAAGGGTCTCATTTTCGTTCATAAGAACAAAGGTATTGGCAAGAGCCTGGTTCATTGCCGAGATTGTGGTTGTGGGCTCCTTCAACAATTCCGAGAGGTGAAGAAGCATGTTAGCCTTCGCTAAAATGTGTGTGTTAGCATCCACATCAAGGCCGACCATCCGCACTCGCTGCTTTGGAGTCCCTGCCGTTATAGTTACATTCCCCCTTAGCGCATTTTCTATGAGGAGGGGCTCCAAAATGAAACCACCTACTCCCGCAGCCGGATCAAGAAGAACCGCACCATCGGGGAGCTTGTTCAGTTGGGCCATACGAACCATCTCGCGTACAACATTGCGTGGCGTAAAGAACTGGCCCAATGACTGCTGGCGTGGGGTATTTCGGAGAAACGTCTCGTAAAGACGAAACTTAAACTCTGGATCAATCTTGGAGAGCGATCCGAAATTATTGAACACTTGCAGGATTTCCAAGAATGTACGATTGAAGGACTTGGGCGAATCACCAGACGACGAACGAAGGAATGCAAAACCGTTAATTACAGATGCCCTTGAGACCAGTGTTGTCATACCAAACAGACCTGGAAGATCAGCGTCCGTGACGACCGTTGCATCCGGGAATAGTGTCTTGATATGTGGACGAATGTCCTGAACGTAATACTCTATCTCAGACTTGCCGTGAGTCGCCTTGAACTCTTCGCTGCTCTTATCAACAAGTTCATAGAAGTTTTTTGCTTTCGGTAGGTCAGAGGGTGCAAGGTTGTCCGACAAGAATTTCAGTATGAAAAGTTCGACGAACGTCAACAAACATTGTTTCGGCTCTTCCTTCGTTGCGTGCCAAATTATCTGCCAAATCGTTTGCGCAAGCTGCGTCGGGTTCTTTGCAACACCGCTGGAGCCCACAAGCAAATCTTCCAGGACGCCAGGATTGAGATGGCGAGTTTCTGGAAAATTGACCAGTGTGCCCGTATTGATAGTCTCATCAACATCAATGTAGACTACTTTTGTCCCATCCGTTGCGGCAGCAACTCGGATACCGAGAACCGCCGCGCAAAAAAGCGCTTGCTCAGAGGCAGCGAGCACTTTTTTTTCAGTGTTGAACTTACTGGGCGGCTTTTGCTCGATTATTGCAACCGGGACGGGAGTGCCTTTTCGTCGGTCAATGATAACGCGATCAGGTTTTGCCAAATGAGAATTTTTGGGTACTTTATACTCACCAAAAGGATACGAAACTTTGGGCGCAATCGTACAATCTAAGCCCGACGTTCTCAGGTCTTGCAGCGTTGTAGCCCCGATGTTGAGCTGCTCATACACACCGAAGGGGTCCCCCCTCAGTCTGCCAGAGTCAATATAGCTACGTTGGATAAGTTCTTCACTTGCCATGACAAAATTTTACGCAATCAAATCCTGGTATCTGAGTGTTTTTCCCGCCAGTCCCAGTGCAATCTGCTCCATCTGCACGATGGTATCCAGCGGTCGGGCATTGTGCCGCCCAGAGAACTCCGTCACGTAGCGGTCCAGATGCTTCGTGCTCATCTTGTGGTAGGTGCCCACGTAGCCTCTTTTGAGCATCGACCAAAAGGATTCAATGCCATTCGTGTGAACCATGCCGTTGACGTACTCCTTCGCGCTGTGCCGCACGACCTCCCGATTCGGCACCCAGTCATACCCCGAATGTTCATCGGTGTACACCTTGGCCCCAGGGGCGGTATGCGCGGCCACAAAGCCGCTCAGCGTGGGGCGGTCGGTGTGCTCAATGACGGTCGCCTGAACCGTGTTTGTCTCTCGGTCCTTTATGCCGACGATGGCCGTCTTTCCCGCTGTGCCCCGGACGTCCTTGGTCTTCTTGCTACCGTGCTTATTCTTCTCCTTGCCACCTGCGTAGGTTTCGTCCGCCTCGGCTGGCCCGGCCATCAAACTGCCGCCAGAGGTAAAGGACTCACGGAGCCGGTGGGCCAGATGCCAGGCCGATTTCTGCGTGATGCCCAGCTCCCGGTGCAGCTTCATGCTGCTGATGCCCTTGAGGTTCGTGGTCAGCAGGTACATGGCGAAAATCCAGGTCTGGTAGCCGACCTTTGAGGACTGCATAATCGTGCCCGTCTTGACGCTGAACCGCTTAGCGCATTCTTTCGCCCTACAGCGGAACGGCATACTCTTGTGCTTGGTCCCGACCTGCACGTTGTCGGAACCGCAATAGGGGCAGCGTACCCCGTTCGGCCAGCGCTGTGTGATGAACCATTGCTCTGCCGTAGCGTCGTCAGGAAAGCGGCGGGTGAGGTCACGGAGGGACAGGCCCTTCCGAAAGTGTTTGCCTGGTGCGTTCTGTGCCATGTTCTGTATCTCCTTGATCTACAAGAAGAATACAGGAAAGTGCCGAAAAAGTTAAGCAATTTCTCAGCACTTCGGTATATAATCCCCTTTGTCAAAGGGGGAAGCGCGAAGCGCAGGGGGATTTCTGCGCTAGGAGAGCCCTCCTCGAAAAGAGCATTTCAAAGTGAGACACCACCCCTGCCCCCGCTCGGTACTGGTACACCTGTACCATTCCGGGGTAACGTGTACCATTGACCTGTACCATCCGAGCGGGGTGGTACAGGTGTGGGGGTCTCGGTACTGCCCTATTAGGACAGTCTAAGCATCACCGTCTTCAAACAAAGACCGTTGATACTGATCCTCCAAAACATCGTCAACTTTTTCGATATAGAAGTGCTCCGAGATCAATTCGTTATCGATGCCATAGGACATCTCCATGCGAACTTGACACTTCAGTGCATCGCCTGGCCGAATATTCACCCGTCGATTTTGAAAGGCATTCAACCATTCACGATCTTCAATCTTTGCCAAGATAGACCGTGTGCCGTGACGCAATTCCCACTGGCTCTCTCCCAAGTAATCAGGCTTTTTGACAATGAACGTCATCGTTATGGGAGGGGCAGTCCGCGTTTCGCTGGTCACTAATGCTTCGATGTCCTCCGCATCCCATCTCATCGACAGGTTCATATCATAGCGCTGATCGTCGTCAGTCAGGATGTAGGCGCGGTCGCCTTCATGGAGATGGTCTTTGGCTTCTTGAAAGTCCTGAATCGCCTTAACCAACGTCGTTGGTCTGGGGGGGATATAGTCAGGCAGGTGCCGGGAGTCAGTCTCGGCAGCAATGTCTTGAATATCGCGCCCTAACGAGACAAGGTCCTTCGATCCTTTCTCTCCCTCATCCATCCATCGAAGGATGGCGTATTTGGCGCGGACAAGATACGTGCCGACCAGTTTTTTCCAGGCCAAGTCTTTGAGAGCCTGATCGTCTACGGCTTCCAATTCAGAGCGGAGATACGTCTTGAGGGAGCCTGCCTCAATATCTTCCAGCACCATGACTGTCTGGATGCTGGAGTCAATAGAATTCACAAGATCATGGTCAAGTTGCTCACAGGCACGGATGAAGGCATGGGTTGCGGAAAACACCCTGCTTGCTGGCGTCTCGCCCCGTTTGAAGTCTATACAGAAGGCAAAATCAGCCTTCGGGGGTTCGGGCCTCCGAGTCGTCAAAGTGATATTGGCAGAAGACATACCCCCCTCTTCTGGGGCGCACTCTACGGGGCGACCTGTTTGCTGTCAAGGCTCCGTTACGCTCCACACGTCCTTCGGCACAGTCACGGCTGGGTCACAACCCGTCTCTCAGGAAGACCAGGAGCGGGTCGCCCAGGATGAACGGCCCGCACGGACTTTTCGGCGACCGAGCCGACGACACACCGGCTCATTTAAGTGAGCGGGATTTTCGGTTGATCGGGAAAAGGTGACAAGCTAGAACGAGCCGATGACCGATGCGTTTCAGCCCGGCGATGTGGTCGAGCGGACCGGCGGCGACGGCCACCGGATGATCGTGGAAGACGTACAGGACGGCATCGTGTCCTGTGTGTGGGTGCTGGACGGCGCGACCGTGCGCGGGCACTTTCCGGCCGCCGCCCTCCAGTATGCGGAGTAATGCCTCGACTGGACCACCACCCAGCCGGGGCACCACAGCAAACCTGAGAAGGAGGAAACCTATGTCACTCGCAATTATCATCAAAGGGCCAGAAGGTATTGTGCTCGCTGCCGATAGCCGTGTCACAGTAGAAGGTGGGAGTCTTGCTGTGCCCGCGTACTTTGACAATGCGACCAAGCTGCTCAGCTTCAATGAACACTCGTACGTCGGGGCTGTGACTTATGGTGCTGCAACGATTGGAGCACGAACGATACACGGCTATATCCCCGAATTTGAGAGCGAGTTGCCAAAAAAGCGTTTTCCAGTGCGAGATTTTGCCGAGAAATTAGGCGTCTTCTTTCAGAGTCGGTGGGATAAAAATGTCACTGGGAATACCACATACCTTGTTGGCGGCTATGATGAAGGGGAGCCGTACGGAGAAATCTATCAGTTGTTGATTCCGAGCCAGCCTGTTCCTCAACTGCTTCGGAAGGGAAATAACAATTTTGGGATAAACTGGGGAGGACAGTACGAAATAGTGAGCCGCTTGATTCTCGGCTATGATCCAGCGTTGGTCTCAGTGTTGCAGGAAACGTTGCAGTTATCCCCTGAAGAGGTGGAAAAAACTCAGGCCACACTACAGCAGCGCTTTGAATATCCAATCTTGTATCAATTCTTGCCGCTACAAGACGGTGTGAATCTTGCCATTTTGTTAATACAGACCACGATTGACGCTCAGGCAGTGAGTGTCGGACAGCGTAATGTGGGGGGCGAGATTGACGTAGCGACGATTACATATAAAGATGGACTTCAGCTGGTTCAAGCAAAGAAAATTCGCGGCCAGCACGAATGAAAAGGAGAATGCTATGTCTTCCCATCCAAGCATGAACTCAGGGGCCAGCACGAACCCGGAAGATCGTGGCTTTACGTTCCGTTCGTATGATCCCCCCCCTCTCTTTCCCCTGCCGATTGTGAGGCCATCAGAGGAGGCACAGGGTTCTGAATCTGACCCTGAAGAACAGGATGCATGATGGACAAGGCCCACGCCTGTTCCTGTCGTTGTCACTTCACCTAATCCCACCTGTACCACCTGTCCGCGTGACCTGTACCACTTAGCCCTCACCTGTACCAGCACCCCCCGCTCCGTTGTCTTGCCGGTGGCGGCATGGTAGGCTGCCCGGACTTTTTTAAGCAGGTGTTTTGCTGTGGCGGATATACAAAAAGTGGTTCTGGCGTACAGCGGCGGTCTGGACACCTCGGTCATCCTGCGCTGGCTGATCGAGACCTATCGGTGCGAGGTCATCGCCTTTTGTGCCGACCTGGGTCAGGGCGAGGAACTCGCTCCGGTTGAGGACAAGGCCACCCAGGTCGGGGCGAGCAAAATTTATATTGACGACCTGCGCGAAGAGTTTGTGCGCGACTTTGTCTTTCCCATGTTCCGGGCCAACGCCTTTTATGAGGGCGGCTATCTGCTCGGCACCTCGATTGCCCGGCCGCTGATCGCCAAGCGCCAAATCGAAATCGCTCGCCAGGAAGGTGCCCAGGCAGTCTCGCACGGCGCCACCGGCAAGGGCAACGATCAGGTTCGCTTCGAGCTGACCTACTACGCCCTCGAACCCCATATCCAGGTGATTGCGCCGTGGCGGGAGTGGGACATGAACTCGCGCACCGAGTTGATCGCCTACGCCGAGCGCTACGCCATTCCCATCCCCGTCACCGCGGAAAAGCCGTACAGCACCGACCGCAACCTGCTGCACATCAGCTTTGAGGGCGGCGCGCTCGAAGACCCGTGGCAGGAACCCTACGACGACATGTTTGTCCTGTCGGTGTCACCCGAGCAGGCCCCGGATACGCCCGAGTATATTGAGATCGACTTTCAGTCCGGCAACCCGACCGCAGTCAACGGCCAGCCCCTGTCGCCGGCCAGGCTGCTGGCCAGGCTGAACGAACTTGGCGGCACGCACGGCATCGGCCGGATTGATCTGGTTGAAAACCGCTATGTCGGCATGAAATCGCGCGGCGTGTACGAAACTCCGGGCGGAACGATCCTGCATATCGCCCACCAGGCGGTCGAATCGCTGACCCTCGACCGGGAAGCCCTCCACCTGCGCGACTCGCTCGTCCCGCGCTATGCCGAGATGGTCTACTACGGCTACTGGTTTGCCCCGGAACGCGAGATGTTGCAGGCGGCCGTTGACGAGGCCCAGACCAACGTCAGCGGCACGGTGCGCCTCAAGCTGTACAAGGGCAACGTGATCGTGGTCGGCCGCAAGTCGGACAAGACCCTCTACAACCCTGAAGTGGCGACCTTCGAGGCCGGCGGAGACTATCGCCAGGCCGACGCCGAGGGCTTTATCCGGATTAACGCCCTGCGGCTGCGGCTGCGGGCCCTGGCCCAGCAATAATACTGCGGTCGGTATGAAACGCAGAACACAGACGGCCAGCGGGACAAAAGCCTGGGCCGGACGTTTTGAGGCGACGGCCGACCCCAGGATGGAGGCTTTCACCTCGTCCCTGGCCTTTGACCGGCGGCTGGCCCGCTATGACATCCAGGGCAGCCAGGCCCACTGCAAGATGCTGGTCAAGCAGAAGCTGCTGACCCCGGCCGAAGGAGAAAAAATCCGCAAGGGCCTGGAGCGGGTTCAGCGTGAGATCGAGCGGGACCGCTTCCCGTTTCTGGCCTCGGACGAAGATATCCATATGGCGGTCGAGCGGCGTCTGACCGAGAAGATCGGTCTGCTGGGCGGCAAGCTGCACACCGCCCGGAGCCGGAATGACCAGGTCCTGTTGGATGTCCGCCTGTACCTGCGCGAGGAAACTCAGCACATCCACAAGCTGCTGACCGCACTCCAGAAACGCCTGGCCCGGCTGGCCAAGCGGCACCGTGACGTGGTCATGCCGGGCTATACCCACCTGCAGCGCGCCCAGCCGGTGCTGCTGGCCCATCACCTGCTGGCCTATTACGACATGCTGGACCGCGACGCCGAGCGCTTGCAGGAATGTCGGCAGCGGATCAATGTGCTGCCGCTCGGAGCCGGCGCCCTGGCCGGTACCAGCCTGCCGATAGACCGGGCCTATGTGGCCCGCCTGCTCGGTTTTGCCCGGGTCAGCACGAACAGCCTCGATACCGTGGCCGACCGGGATTTTGTGGTCGAGTTTCTGTCGGTCAGCGCCATGATCAGCATGCACCTGAGTCGCTTTGCCGAGGAGCTGGTGCTGTGGGCCAGCAGCGAGTTTCAGTTCATCGAGCTGCCGGACGCCTTTGCCACCGGCAGCTCGATGATGCCCCAGAAGAAAAACCCCGACGTGCCCGAGATCATCCGGGGCAAGACGGGCCGGGTGTACGGCAACCTGTTCGCCCTGCTGACCACGCTCAAGGGCCTGCCCCTGGCCTATAATCGGGATCTCCAGGAGGACAAGGAGCCGCTGTTTGATACGGTCGATACCGTCAAAAGCATGCTCAGCGTGCTCGAAGCCATGCTCGGCCAGCTCGTGTTTCGGCCCGACCGGATGCAGGCCGCAGCCCTGGGCGGCTTTACCCTGGCGACCGATGTCGCCGATTACCTGGTGGAAAAGGGTGTGCCGTTCAGAAAAGCGCACGACATCGTGGCCCGCGTGGTGCGCCGCTGCCTGTCCGATGACATCGGCCTGGAGCAGCTGTCGCTTGAGGACTGGCAGGGCTTCTCGTCGGCATTTGAGTCCGACCTGCTGCCCCGCCTGAGCCTGGAGGCGGCGGTGGACCGGCGCCGCTCGGCCGGCGGAACCGCGCGGGCCAACGTCCACAAACGCCTGCAAGAGATTGGGGTGTAAGGATGACGCTTCGCCATGTGGTCTCTTTGGCGGTGAGCCTGTGGCTGCTCGCCGCCTGCGGACACAAGACGCCGGTGTATCCGCCCGAACTCGTGGCGCCGCAGGCCATCGCCGACCTGCGGCTGACGACCAGCGACAGCGGCATTGAGCTGCGCTGGAATCGGCCCGAGACCTATGCCGACGGCCGCGACATGGACGACCTGGGCGGCTTTGTGGTGCTGCGCGCGGCCCAGCCCAAAGGCGGCCAGCTGGGCGAATTCAGATCCCTGGCCACGATTCCGGTCGACGACCGCGACCGCTTTCGTCAGACCCAACGCTTCCGTTTCACCGACGCCCAGCTCCATGCCGATACCCGCTATCAGTACCGCATTCAGGCGTTTACATTAGACGGGGACTATAGTATCCCCTCGAACATGGTCCAGCACGTCTGGCAGGCCGGCTCTTGACGCGCCCGCGCCCGGCCGATCCGCGTGCCACGGCCGACACCTGGATTCTGGATTGGAAGCCGACGATGAAACTGCCTTTCACCAAAATGCACGGCATCAGCAACGATTACGTGTACGTCAACACCTTCTCGACCGCAGTGACCGATCCTCCCAGCCTGGCCCGGCGGCTGAGCGAACGGCGGACCGGCATTGGCGGTGACGGCCTGATCCTGATCTGCCCCTCGCCCACCGCCCACGCCCGCATGGAGATGTATAACGCCGACGGCAGCCGGGGAGCGATGTGCGGCAACGGGATCCGGTGTGTGGGCAAATACGTCTACGATCACGGCCTGGCCCGCGACAATCCCTTGAAAATTGATACCGACTCGGGCCTCAAGGTCCTCTTTCTGGAGCTTGAAGACAGCGCCGTCACGCGGGTGACGGTCGATATGGGCGAGCCGATTCTCGACGGCCGCCAGATTCCGCTCGCCACACCGGGCCAGATGATCGATCAGCCCCTGACAGTTGACGGGACGACATATCAGGTCACCTGCGTATCCATGGGCAACCCCCACTGTGTGACCTTTGTCGAGGATGTCGAGCCCCTGGCTCTGGAAACGCTGGGACCCAAGTTCGAGCATCACCCCCTCTTTCCCGACCGGGTCAATACCGAATTCATCCAGGTTGTCAGTCCGACCGAGCTGAACATGCGAGTCTGGGAGCGCGGGTCCGGCGAAACCTGGGCGTGCGGCACCGGCGCCTGCGCGGCGGCGGTCGCCGCCATGCTGACCAACAGGACCGAGCGGCGGGTCAGCGTTCATCTGCGCGGCGGAGACCTTGACATTGAATGGCGGACGGCAGACGGACACGTGTATATGACCGGCGCCGCCGAAGAGGTGTTTGAGGGCACGGTCGAGGTCTAGGACGCATGCTTTGACCTTTCAGCCACGGGGCAGCGTGGTCACCACTCGGACAATGCCCCGTGCCATCCGGAGGCGTTATGTTTGCGGGCTCATTTGTTGCACAGGTTACCCCCTTCAAGAACGGCCGGGTTGACGAACAGGCGCTGGCCGCCATGATCGAATGGCAGATCGACAGCGGCACGCACGGCATCGTGCCGTGCGGCACGACCGGGGAGTCGGCCACCCTGTCGCACGAAGAACATACCCAGGTGGTCAAGCTGGCGGTCGAGGTCGTCAACAAACGCGTCCCGGTCATTGCCGGCACGGGTTCCAACTCGACCGCCGAGGCCATCCAGCTGACCCGCGAGGCTCAGGAGGTCGGGGCCGACGGGGCGCTGATGATCTCGCCCTACTACAACCGGCCCACCCAGGAGGGCATTTATCAGCACTATAAAGCAGTCGCCCAGGCCGTGCCCGGCTTTCCGATCGTGTTTTACAATATCCCGGGTCGGACGGGCTCAAATATCGAGCCGGCGACCATGGCCCGCATGGCCGAACTCGACAATATCGTTGGGGTCAAGGAAGCCACCGGGTCAATTGACCAGGTCATCAATATCCGGCTGGCGTGCGGGGACAAGCTGGCCGTGCTGTCCGGCGAGGACGCGCTGACCTTTTCGATGATGGCGCTGGGCGGCAAGGGCGTGATCAGTACCGTCGCCAATGTCGCTCCCAAGCAGATGGCGGCGGTGGTCAACGCCGGCCTGGCCAAGGACTGGGACACGGCCTCGGCCCTGCAACTCGAACTGGTGCCGCTCATCCGGGCGGTCTTTCTCGAAACCAACCCCATTCCGGCCAAAACCGCCCTGGCCCTGATGGGCAAGTGCGAGCTGGAGCTGCGCCTGCCCCTGGTGCCCATGGCCGAGGGCAATCTGGCCAAGCTGACCACCGCACTCAAAGACGCCGGCTGTCTCGACAACTAGTTGCGATTGCCTGTGGCACAAAGAGGAAACGTGTCCTCAACCACATGAACCTGTTGACACGTTTCCTCTCTAAGGAGGGACACACGCATGACGGCCAATGTCGTTGTCTGCGGCGCCGCCGGGCGCATGGGCAGGTTGCTGGTCAGCCTCATCCACGACCACGCCGCCCTGCATCTGGTCGGCGCGGTCGAGGCGGCCGGTCATCCGGCGGTGGGTAGCGATGCCGGAGAAGTGGCCGGGATAGGCGCGCTGGGCGTCGTCGTTGTCGACGATTACGCGGCAGTCGCCACGCCGGATACCGTGGCCCTGGACTTCACCGTGGCCGAGGCTGCCCTGGACCATCTGCGCACCGCCGCGTCAACGGGCGCGGCAATCGCGATCGGCACCACCGGTCTGTCCGCGGAACAGCGGGCCGAGGCCGAACAGCTGGCCCCCCGGACGCGGACCATCATTGCGCCGAACATGAGCGTGGGGGTGAATGTTCTGCTCAAGCTGGTCTCGGATGCGGCGCGCATCCTGCAGGACGGTTTCGATCCCGAGGTCATCGAAATCCATCACCGCTATAAAATCGACGCCCCGAGCGGCACAGCCCTGGCCCTGGGCAGGACGATTGCCGAGGCCCAGGGCAAGGACTTCGAGGAGCGGGCGCGCTTTAGCCGGCACGGCATCACCGGCCAGCGCACCGACGAGGAAATCGGCGTCCAGTCCCTGCGCGGAGGGGACGTGGTCGGCGATCATACCGTGCTGTTCGCCGGCTTTGGCGAACGGCTGGAGTTGATCCACCGGTCTCAGAGCCGCGAGTGTCTGGCGCGCGGCGCGCTGCGCGCCGCAGCCTGGCTGCCCGACCAGGCCCCGGGCCTGTACACCATGCGGGACGTGCTCGGCCTGTAAGCAGCCGCGCCCGGACTTATTTGCCCCGAAACCGGGGCTCGCGCTTTTCCAGAAAAGCCGCCACCGCCTCTCGATGATCGTGGGTGAGGCAGATCGGGCCGCAAAACAGCACAATTCCGAGGCCGAATTATGGAAGGATTTTGACAGCCAGCCGTGGGTTGTCCGCCAGAAAAAAGGCGACAAATGCCTGTGCTTCGACGGCCGATTTCGATAGCTGGAAACCGCGCCCCAGAATCCTCAGATCCGGTGAAATTTCAGCCCACATGAGATTTCACCACAGCTGAAAAAACCCGCCATTCTCAGCGCCCGAATCAGCCTCCCAAACGACTCCTAAAAAGAGGCAAGACACGCCTCAATTAAGACCGACTTTCGCCCGGTTTAAGCCTCTTTTAGGGGGTGAAAAATCGGCTTTTTATCGTGAAAATTTCATTTTGAGTGAAAAACCTCTAAGTCCCTGATTCACATGGCTTTTCTCTCAAAAAGGGCCATTTCGGCCTGAAATTTCTCACGTTTTCTCAGCTCTCGGCAGAGTGGTCCTCTACTTTTGGCACAAAGTGGTCCCGTACTTTTGAAATTGCACAGCCTCAGCCTGCTCGCGCTGGTCAATGCCCTTCTGAAACACCCCGCCGATATCCGCTCCGGCACAGAAGCCGCGGCCCGCGCCGGTCATCAGAATCACCCGCACATCGTCGCGCTTGCCGAGCGACTCATAGGCGTGGGTCAGCTCGTCGCCCATGCGGGTGGTGTAGGCGTTGAGTTTGTCGGGACGGTTGAGCGTGACGGTGGCTATGCTGTCCTGGACCTCGACACGGATGTGTGTGTATTCCATATGCGCCTTTCAACCCGGAAGTTCTGTCCGTAGGCTAGCCCATCCGCCGCCAAAGGCCAACACCGGCGGCTTCGGCGGCTTGCATCCCACATGCCGGAACTTGTCTTGACAGTCCACCCCAAAAGTGAGTAGGACTGCCGGGTATCTGGCCAGTCCTGGGAGGGGCCGTGCGACTGTTGCGCGAGGGATACAGCGAGTGTCTGTTTTTGTTGACCGACGAACGGTGGGGAACCATCGTCCGCAAACAGACCAAGCCCGAGATCAACGGCAGCCTGCCGGCCGAGATCGCCTGGCTTGAAGATGTCCCGGCGGCGGTTCACCACTATTTCCCCCAGGTCTTGCGCAGTCACAAACGCGCCGAGAACGGCCATCCGGTCTTTTATGACATGCCGTATTTCGGTGAGGGCTGGGTGGCCCTGTCCGACCTCATCCTGAACCAGCAGCTCGACCGGGGGCAGGAGCTGGCGCTGATTGGCCACGTCCTGCGGCTCATGTTTGAGGACATTTTTTCGATTACCTATCCCCAGGAAACCGCCGCTTACCCGGACAAGCTGGTCGGCCTGCTTGAGCACTATGCCCACCGGCTGTCCGATCTGCCGGCCTTCGCCAGGCTGATGGCCGCACCCAGCATCACCGTCAACGGCACCAGCCTGCCCAATATCTTTCCCCTGCTGGCCGCCATCAAGGACACGGTCTGCCTGCGCCAGCAACTCCGCCCCCGGATCGTCCGCAAGGTCCACGGCGATCTGTATCCGGACAACATCCTGGTCTATGTCCCCAGCATCGGCCGGCCCCGCCCCCGGCTGGTGCTGATCGACCCCCTGGCCCCGCTGGGGATTGGCCGGGGCGATTTTGCCATTGACATCGCCAAGTTCACCAGCTGGCTGTCAGCCGAGCTGTCGGCCCTGCGGCTCGGCCTGTTCTCGGTCACGGCCGAGCACGACGACCCGCGCGCCGCCCCAGCCTTCCGCCTCCGGCTGCACACCCAGGCTCAGCAGCTCCAGGCCCTGGGCGACAGAGTCCTGCTGCACGGGCTGATGCGGCTGCTGGAAACGGCGGCCTGGGCACGGCCGATCTGCGACATGAACCAGAACTGGCAACAGCGGGAGAGTTTCTACAAGGCTCTGTACGCCTTGAGCATGGTGCCAATCGTGCCCGCCCCGCAGAATCTGGCCCGTTTTCTGACCGGCCTCCAGCATCTGCACGATTTTGTGTCGGGCAAGGGCAGCCTCCAGCACGGCGTGAAGGCCACGGCCGCGCCGGCCTAGGGCTGAGCATAAAGGAGAGAGTATGCGTTTTGGATTCTTCGATCAGCTGCCGTGTGACGACACCCAGTCCGAGCAGCAACGCTTTCAGGATATCCTGGCTCAGATTGAGGTCGGCGACCGGGTCGGCTTTGACGCGGTGTGGCTGGGCGAGCTGCACTTTGGTCGGCGCTCGTCCATCTCGGCCTCGCCGCTGATGATCCTGGCCGCCGCCGCCCAGCGCACCCAGCGCATTCGACTCGGCACGGCGGTGACCCTGCTGCCCCTCCACAACCCGATCAAGATCGCCGAGGAGGCGGCCACGGCCGACGTGCTGAGTGGCGGCCGCCTGGAACTGGGCGTGGGCCGGGGCACCGCGCCGGTCCACTACCTGGGCTATAACGTGCCCCAGGAAGAGAGTCGGGAGCGCTTCGAGGAAGCCCTGGAGGTCATGCTCAAGGCCTGGACCCAGGAGTCGTTTTCCTACCAGGGCCGTTACTATCAGACCCAGGAGCTGTCGGTTGTGCCCAAGCCGCTCCAGAAGCCGCACCCCCCGATTCGCCTGGCCGCCAACAGCCCCGACACCTTCACCATTGCCGGACGGCTGGGCACGCCCATTTTCGCCTCGCCGCTGATCAATCCGCCGGATAAGCTGCGCGAGTACCTCGGCGTCCATCGGGACGCGCTGGGATCTGAGGTGCGTCAAGACGTGGCCCTGATGTTTCCGATCCATGTGTCGGACAGCCGCCAGCAGGCGCGTCAGGAGTGCGAGGCCAGCCTGATGCACTTCTTCAAGGCGGCGGGTGAGCGTCTCAAGCCCCTGAGCACGGCTCCGGTCAAGAGTTTTGAGGCTTTTCAGCAGGTTCTGGAGCGGCTGGAGCGGGTCAACTACGACGGGGTGGACCGACGCATGGGCGTGTTCGGCGACCCGGCCCACTGCATTGAGCGCATCAAGGCTCTACAGGAAGAGTTTCAGATGGACGAATTCATCGGCTACTTCAACCAGGGCGGGCTGATCGAACCGGCCACCGTCAGGCGCTCCATGGAGCTGTTTGCCACCGAGGTCATGCCCCACTGCCGGTAGGCGGGCTCGACGGCCAGGCGACGGCGCAGGACCGCATCCGGCCCGCTTGCGGACGATGCGTCTTCTGGTGTTGCTGTCCGCCGCTGTCCTGGCGAGTGCTCTGCCGCTCTCCGCAGCAGCCGGACGGGTCGGCCAAGCGCCCGACTGCGTGGTGCTGCTCCACGGCCTTGCGCGCACGGCGGCCTCTATGGCGCGGCTCGAGGAGGCGCTCACGGACGCGGGCTTTGCCGTCGCCAACATCGACTATCCATCCCGGAAGCACACCATCGAACAACTCGCCCCCTTGGCAATGGAAAAGGGCCTCGCCGCCTGCCGCAGCCGGCGGGCCGAGACCGTGCATGTCGTGACCCATTCTCTGGGCGGCATCCTGGTGCGCTATTACCTGGCCGAGCATGGCCTGGCCGAGCATCACTTGCCCAAGCTTGGCCGGGTAGTGATGCTCGGGCCGCCCAACAGGGGGAGTCAGGTCGTTGACAAGCTGGCGTGGATCCCCGGCTTTGGCGTGTGGAACGGACCGGCCGGCTTTCAGCTTGGCACCGGCGAAGCCAGCCTGCCCCGCCAACTCGGACCAGCTCGGTTTGCGGTCGGCGTCATTGCCGGGACCCGCAGCCTCAATCCTGTCTTTTCCCGGTTCCTGCCGGGTCCCGACGACGGCAAGGTCGCGCTTGAGAGCACCAAGCTCGCGGGGATGCAAGACTTTCTTGCCCTGTCCCACACGCATACCTTCATGATGCGTTCGGCCGAGGTAATCCGGCAGACGATTTTCTTTCTGCGCAACGGGCGCTTCGACCACACCAACCGTCCCCGCAACTGATAGAGCAAAGTGCGCTGGCGCGCCCTTCGACAGGGCTCAGGACAGGCTTCCCCCTTTGCCAAAGGGGGACTGAGGGGGATTTTTTCGGCGCGAGGGCCGTAGTCAGATCGGTTGACTGCTCTGTGTGGGGGACTCGCCCGCTTCTCGGCTCAGCAGCCGACTAATTCGGGCTGGCGAATTCGGACGCCGGGTCTCCGGCAATGCGCGCGTGGTACATGACCCGGGCTTCAGTCATATCCCACGGGCAGGACTGGTGCAGCAGGCGACGGTTGTCCCACACCACCGCGTCGCCGACCTTCCAGCTGTGGTGATAGACACGCGGCGGCTGGCAGGTATGGTCCACCAGGGACTTGAGGAAGGCTTCGGATTCGGCCGGGTCCATGCCGGGAATGCCGTAGGCGTGGCGGCCAATCAGCAGCGACTTCCGCCCGGTCTCGGGATGCGTTTTGACCAGGGGCCTGAGCGGCGGGTCCTGGACATCCAGACCGTAGCCGTTATAGTCGCCGTCGGCTTTGGGCGTGAAGCCGGCCTTTTTCTGTGAATAGCGCAGCGAATGGTAGGCCGACAGCGTGGCGACTTTTTCTTTGGTGGCCGCGTCAAGAGCATCGTAGCCGGCCCGCAGATCGGCCCAGCCGGTTTCGCCGCGCGACGACGGCACGACGTGCGCCGTGAACACCGCGCCCTTGGCCTGCACGGGCATATAGGTGCTGTCGCAGTGCCAGCCCATGTTGCCCTTGAGCACCTGGATGACGCCGTCCGCATCGTCTTCGACCCGCACGCTGCCATCCTTTTTCACATTGCTGATCGCCACCAGATCAAACTCCAGCTCTCCGAAGCGGGTGGCAAACTCAACCTGCTGGTCATTCGACAGGTGCTGGTCCGGGAAGACGAGCAGCGCGTACTCAAGCCAGGTGTCATAGAGTCGGCTGAAGGCGGTATCGTCAAGGTCGGCGAGCGTGAGCCCGGTCACCACCGCTCCAAAGCTCGCATCCAGCGGCGCAACATGAAAATCTGTCATATGTTTTCTTCCTCGCTTTCATGAACAAGACCGACCCCGGTGTAGCACAACGACACAGCGGGGTCCACCGTTCAGACGCCCAGGTTTGAAGGCCGAGACCCGCCTGATCGTCCGCATTCAGGTCGGCCATCAGACGGAAGCGACATCTCACAGCCGTTCGACATCCCCATCAGAGCGGATGACAGCGAAGATCAGCAATCATCTCGGGGATGAAGTCATGCAGGCATTTCGGTACACTAGAGGGGCATACGCGGGAGGTCCACATGCGGAAACAAACAATTGAATACACCTCACCCCTCGACGCATTGGTAGCGGTGACGAAACGGCTGAGCACGCATGAGAGCCAGCAGCGGATGGACTCGGAGGAGTTCTTTGACCGCTATAGCCGGGGTAAGCTGTCGGATGACGCGGTGTTTGTGGAGTGGGCTAATGATTACCGTCATTATTTGGAACTTCGCCGGAAATTAGAAAAAAGCCTGCACGATGTTGCATGAGGCTCTCGCCGATTATGAGGTGTTGTTGGCACTCGGCTTGTCGCCAGAACAGTTCCGCGCAGAGGCGAAGATTCTCCTTGCAGTCAAGCTCTATGAACTGGGCCGATTATCCACCGGCGCGGCAGCGCAGCTTGCCGGCGTCCCCAAGCCGTTATTTCTGATGAAGCTGGCGGACTATGGTGTCGCTACCTTCGACCTGCCGAACAAAGAGCTTCGACGAGATATGACCGATGCCCGTCGTCATCTGTAACACGTCCGTGCTGCAATACCTGCACCAGATTCCTGGGTGTCAAAAGTAGAGGACCACTTTGCGGGACCTGAGATAACGCGAAAGATTTTCATGCGAGAGCGGCCCTTTTTGAGAAAAAGCCTAGACAAATTAGGAGCTTAGGTGGTTTTCATTGAAGCTGAAATTTTCACGGCACAATGGCTGTTTTTCATCTGAAAACGGGTCTAAACGGGGGCAAAATCGGTGTGAATTGAGCCTGAATCGAGGCTGTCTTGTGCCTCCTTAAGACCAGATTGCCCTGTTGGACCTGCCCCCTGCCCTCTGCCGTCGAGAAGACAGTGGTTAATCCCACCTCTGTTTTTCAGCGCTCCGTAAGCACCTTTGTCTACAGCGATGATAATACGACCAATCATTCTGGAGACCCATTGCTGGTGCCTGTCAAAGTCGTACAAGGAACTTCAGGGCGGGTCCGAACCTTCTACTTCGCTTCGACGGAGAACTTTGCTAACGTGATTTGGAGGAAAAGCAATGGCTAGCGCAAAATCCTTCAAGCTCGACTATGATGCTGCTGGCGACGTTCTCTACATTGTCCAACGCCGAGAAGTCGCCACGCGAGGCGTTGAAGACAGCCCGGAAATTGTCTGGCGGTATGCCGAGAACGGAGACCTGCTCAGCGCAACGGTGGTCGGTTTCCGAGAACGGTGGAATGTGCAGCGCCGGCCACTCGCAAAGAAAATAGCAGACCATTTTGATATTCCAGTTGCCGAAGCCTACGAGGTGGTCATGGACGCTTTCGTCCGCCCCTGATGCACTTTGGGGTCAAGCGATCTTCCCACCACGAATGACTCGGGATTCCCGACCTGTACCGCCCCGCTCACGTGGTCCACATCGGTGGTACGGGTGTGGACCGAATAGTACACGTATACCAGCACCCAAGCGACCGAGAGCCTATGCACGAGTTGCCTTTGGAGGAAAGAATACAATCGGTATGGCTAAGAAGAATCCACACCTCGGCTCAACGCTTGAAAGTGTGCTCCGGGAAGACGGCAGCTATGAAGATGTGAAGAACCAGGCGATCAGGTCAGTCCTCGCCCATAAGCGAGAGGAAGCGACGAAGGCGCAAAACCTCTCCAAGGTCGCAGCCGTCAACCGAGATTTTTAGCGGAGTAGGCCACTCCCGATCTTTTTCGATTTCGGCGAGGGCTTGGTCGAGCGGGATGGCGTCATCAGGGTCGGACGTGGCGGCGTCATAGGCTTTGAGCGCTTCCAGTTCTTCCAATTCCTGAAGCAAGGCGGCGTACTCGTCCACATCCAGCAACACGGCGATCCGCTTGCCGTCCTTATCCGTCAAAACTGTTCATGGCCGGTACGCATACCGCCTCCTTTCCCTGCCAACCGCGATCAAGCAGCCTGGCAAGATATAGGGCGTGAGGGAGATACGGGGGAAACAGCATCTTGTCCGTCCATTTACCCTATGCTAGCTCACTGCCAAGGAGGAAGCTGCCAATGTCTGCGGCTGAGGCCAAGTCGGAGCGCATCGAGGTCTGCATCACGCCGAGCATGAAGGCCCTGCTACGCGGTGGCAGGCGCTTCAGGAGGTACTCGACCATCCGGTCACTGAGAAACCTTGTCTGGCTCGGTTGACAGCTGGAAAGAGCGTGCTTGACTTGGCTGGTGAGGGGGAAGGAAATTGAGCGCGATACACTCAAACAAAAGACGCAGCGCTCGTACTCACTAGAGGCAACTGCTTACCATGAACCTCAAACAGCTTTTCTTCGATCTCTACAAGGCACCTGTGGAAGCCGAGGTCGAAAAGGTGCTTAGGCGTTACTCACTCCTGAATGATCCAGCGAGCTGGCGTCCTTATGGCGGGAATGAAAGTAACTTCGGCGTAGTGGAGAACCAACAGGCTTCACCAATCCCAGCGTTGATTGAGAAGATCACCAACGGCATCGACGCCATTCTCATGCGCGCGTGTCTTGAGCACGGCATCGACCCTCGCTCGCACCAAGCGCCGAGATCAATTGACGATGCGTTGCGGCAGTTCTTTCCCAATCACAAGAATTGGGACCTACCGGGCGCGCGCCGAGAACAAGCGGAACGATTGCAAATCCTCGCCGATGGCCCGCGACGAGAAACTTCACTCATCATCTACGACGATGGCGAAGGCCAAGCGCCCGAGGATTTTGAGGGTACTTTCCTGTCGCTTCTGCGCGGCAACAAGAATGATATCCATTTCGTCCAGGGCAAGTACAACATGGGTGGCGCCGGCGCGGTAGCCTTTTGTGGTCGACGCCGCTACCAACTGGTCGCCTCCAAGCGGTTCGGCAATCATGGGGCGTTCGGTTTCAGCCTAGTCCGCCGACATCCTCTCACTGCCGAGGAGGAGAAGAGAAAAAAGGCCACGTGGTATGAGTATCTCGTCATTGACGATCAGATTCCTTCCTTCGCCTGCGAAAGTCTCGATCTCGGGCTTCATAGTCGCTCCTTCACCACGGGCACCGTCATTAAGCTCTACTCCTACGATCTTCCCGAAGGGTCGCGGTCTGTCATCTCGCGAGATCTGAATCAGAGTATCAACGAGTACCTGTTCGATCCCGCCCTGCCGGTGTTTACGATTGACAAGCCCGAGCGCTACCCCAAGGACCGCAATCTTGAACGCCACCTCTATGGTTTGAAACGGCGTCTTGAGGAGGAAGACAGCCGATACGTTGACCAATTCTTCTCGGAAGAAGCGGGTGATGGAGAGATCGGACGTATCAAGGTTACCTGCTACGTCTTTAAGCCGCGTGTCGACGGACGACCCGTCAAGGAAACCCGGGAGACCATTCGGCGGGAGTTCTTCAAGAACAACATGTCCATCCTTTTTTCGGTCCATGGGCAGGTCCATGGACACTACACGTCAGAGTTCGTTACACGGTCGCTCAAGTTTCCTCTTCTGAAAGACTACCTTATGGTTCATGTGGATTGCACCGAGGTCCGCACGGAATTTCGCAATGAGCTGTTCATGGCGTCACGGGACCGCCTAAAAGGTGGCGAGGAATCGAGGAAGCTTCGACAGCGGCTTGCCCGTCTTTTGGCAAACGGTCGCTTAAAGGACATCCACAAAGAACGAAAGGCATCGATCACGGTTGAGAGCAAGGACGCCGAAGAGCTGGTACGCAGTATCACTCGGAATCTTCCGATCCGAAACGAGTTGGCGGAACTTCTTGGACAGACCTTCAAGCTCGACGATAGACGTAATGGCCACAGGAGCGAAAAAGCTCGTGAGACGCGTCGAAAGGAAAAGGACGAGAAGCCCACATTTTCTCCTCAGAGATATCCGAGCCAGTTCAGCATTGATGTCAAATCTCGCAATAGCGAGGGGATTCCAATGGTCAATTTGCCCATTGGCAGCGAGCGGACCATTAAATTCTCGACCGACGTGGAGGATCAATACTTTGATCGGGTCGAAGACCCAGGGGAGCTGCAAATCGGACTGCTGGACTTGGTACCCAACGACCAAGATGGGGGCAAGCAACCCGGATTGCCAAAGGCAGTGGATACGATCCTTAATGTCACCAAGTCGAGCCCCCACAATGGCACCATCCGAGTCCTCGTGAAGCCGACTCAGGAAGTGAGCGTCGGCGACGCTATTCAGCTCCGTGCATCTTTATCCGGTCCTGACAAGCCATTGGATCAGATCTTTATGGTGAAGATTGCGACGCCGAAAAAATCACCGAAGGAGCCCAAGAACGGTGACCAACCGGATAACCGGCTTGGACTCCCCAAGCTGTATATGGTCTATAAAGACTCCCATCCAGATGGAGTCACGTGGGAGAAGCTTGAAGCTCAAGGCATTTCAATGAATCACGATGTGGTCGTACATCCTCTTGTCGATGGTGAATCCTTGAGCGCTGTGTACATCAATATGGACAGTAACGTGTGGCTTTCACATCGAGCCAAGTTGGCAAAAGAGGAGGCCATCACCGTAGCTGAGAAACGCTACGTGTCGGCCGTCTATTTTCATACCCTGTTTCTTTACACGATTACGAAAAATCGGAAGTATGCTCTGACGCAGGAGAGGCGGGAAGATATCCAGGATGTTGACATAACGGCATACATCGCTGATCTTTTCCAAACGTTCTACGCACAGTTTCTTCTCAACTTCGACACGCAGGAGCTGATCGCAGCGCTGGAATCGTAGATTCCCATTTGCGACACGGGGCCCCGTTAGGAGATAAAAGTTTGTTCAAGGTTTGTGCCAGAACTGTCCTTGAGCTTGGTGCGGAGCTTATCAGTTCCGATGTCATTGCGTTCTATGAGTTGATCAAAAACGCATTCGACGCCGCGTCGCCGACTGGAGCAGAGATTCGGTTTGAAATCGTTCTGAGACGAAACGATTACCTGAAATTTCGCCAGAGAGCGATTGAAGGTTCGGTGGCCGTTGAGCGATTGAAGAAGGATGTCAGAGAAGCGCTATTTCCGTCTGGGTCACAAAGCTCATTGGATCGTTTCTGGGAATTTATACAAGAGGCTGATGAAGCAGAGGAATTCGTGGAGGCCCTAGATCATGCCTATGCCACCGAAAATCGTATCATCGTATCTGACCAAGGAACAGGTATGTCGCAACAGGACTTGATCGACAACTACCTGGTCATCGGAACGGCGTCTCGAAAACGTGCGATAGATACGGCTCTCTCGGAATATGCAGGGGAAAATGGACGCGCACCATACCTTGGAGAGAAAGGAATTGGGCGACTTTCAGCTATGCGACTAGGAGACCGGATAACAGTGGAGACCGCTCAAAAGAAGGATAAGCGGCTGAACGTGCTCAAAATTAACTGGTCCGACTTCAACGACCTCGACGCGATGCTTGACGAGATCGACGTTATGCCCGAAAGTGGCAACGCCAAGCCAAAGGCAGACTGGAGGGGTACACGCCTAATCATTGGTGCTCTACACGCGGACTGGACCTATGAGCGCGTTAAACACCTGGGTGAATACGACTTTGCCCGGCTGACCGATCCCTTTGCCGATACGAAGCGCCGTCCACGTATCGCGATTTTTTGGAATAGCAGACGCGTTCCAGTTGCTCATATGGATCGCAACCTGCTAGACAACGCGCACGCATCTGTAAAGGGAAAGTTCATACGCAAGAAAAACGAGCCTATCCTCGAATGCACCCTTGAAGCACTCAACCTAGGCTTCAATCATCCACCCGAGGTTGAAAGACGGGAACTACAACTGCCCGACCTCCAAGGATCAATCAGCGGCACCTCGGAAGATATCCCGTCCTCTGCCCTCAACGATTTGGGATCATTTGAATTTGAGGCATATTGGTTTAACCGGCAGCGCCTTAGCTCGATTGACAGTATTGGCGACCAAAAAATAGTGCGCGATCTGCAAAAACGCTGGTCAGGAATCTTGCTGTTCCGTGATCGATTTCGCGTGTTGCCGTATGGTGAGGATGAAGACGACTGGCTGGCCCTGGACCGGCGTGCGTTGGGGAGCACGGGATATCTCCTGAACAAGGCGCAATTTGTTGGTCGAGTAACAATATCGCGGTTAGGGAATCCTCTATTGATTGACCAGACAAATCGCGAAGGTTTGCGCGTTTGCCCGGAACAGCGGGCGTTTGTAGGTCTGCTCCAGCTTGCTGTACAGTCACAACTCAGAGATTTCCTAAAGGATGTTCAACGTCGTTACAAGAACCAACCCCTTGTTATGACTGAGGCCAAGACCGACGTGGCAAATCTCGTAAAACGGGCAAAGACGGCAATCCGACAAATCAAGAAAAAGGCCCCAGCGGAATCAGAAACGGTGGACGAGTTGCAGCACACGCTTTTTGAGATCAAGGAGCTTTTCGACAAAGCACAGCAGAGAGTTACAGAGGTAGAGAGCGAAAGCCGCCAGATGATTCAGATGGCGGGGGTGGGGTTACTGGTCGAAGTCGTGGCGCACGAGTTAGCGAGGTCAAGCGAGAACGCGCTATCGGCCCTTGAGGCTTTGCGTGGCAAAGACGTGCCAAAACAGATCAGAGGACTGCTAGCCTCCCTTCGGTCAGAGATGAAATCAGTTAGCAAACGCGTCCGCGTTCTTGATCCGCTGAGCGTTTCGGGTCGGCAGCGCAAGGAGGTGTTTGATATTAGCGACCTGCTCAATGACATCTTGAATGGTCACGAGATTCAGTTTGCCCGCCACCACGTAGCACTAAAAGTAACCACACCAGAACACCCGGTTCGCGTTCGTGCTGTCAAAGGTATGGTAATACAGATTCTGGAGAATCTACTGTCAAACTCGCTGTATTGGCTTGATCTGCGCAGCCTACACGAGCGTGATTTCACGCCGCGTATCACTGTTGGTATTGAATCCGATCCGTTGATAATCACCTATGAGGATAATGGCCGCGGTATTGCCAAGGAGAACCGTGAGAATGTCTTCCGTGCTTTCTTCTCTTTGAAAGAGAAGTCCAAACGCCGAGGACTCGGCCTGTATATCGCCCGTGATTGTGCTGAATATCATGGCGGTACGCTGAGTCTCGACAAGCACGTCAATGAAAGTACCGGTCGGCTTCATCGTTTCATCCTGGAATTACCAGATGAGGTCGTCGTCTCATGACGGAATTGGCTAAACTTCTTGAAGAAAGTGGAATACGAAAAGCAGTCATCATAGACGACGTGTTCGACACCGCGCCGCGTCCTGATGATTTGACCGATGGCGACTGGTCAACTTTTTTCGATGATCTCGGCGAAGACGGTTCCAGGCTTCTGGCAGAACTATATCCGGGATATGAAGATGCCGAGTTGGAAGATCTGAAAAACTCGTTGGAGTTTATTGCAGTCGTATGGGATAACCGAAAGAACCTTCCGCCCACTGCTTGTGACCCTCTATTCAGTGAGTACGAAACCACGAACGCCACTGAGCGGACAAGGCTTGATTCACTTGTTTCGACACTGGAAAATCTGGAGCTTACCTGCACTACAATTGGCCGCGATCCCAACGAAGAGGCCAAAGAAGCGGATCTAATAATCGTCGATCTGTTCCTCGGATATCAGCAGTCTGGAGACGATATGGAGCGCGCCGTTCATCGCGTGAAAGAACTCGTCGAAGACCGGATACAAAATCCTCCTCTCGTCGTCCTTATGTCGCGAAGCACCCGGTTACAGGACAAGCGAAACGATTTTCGTGACAACGCAGGCCTCCTCGGCTCTACCTTCCGAGTTATCAGCAAAGCGGATCTTGCTGTTCCTGATAAGTTGGAGAGGTTGTTGACAAGATTGGCTAGCCACTACGAAGACGCCAAGCGAATAGCGGGATTCGTCCATTCATGGGACGCTGGTCTGAATCAGGCACGGAAAAATTTTGTCAGAGTATTGCGCCGTCTTGACTTATCAGATTTAGCGCAAGTCCAGGCATTGCTGCTCGAATCCGAGGAGCAAAAGCTGGGCGAGTATCTCCTTGATGTTGCCGACCGAGTTTTGCAGCACGGGATAGAAGATGACGACGGCACGATTGAGTCGGCACTAGAACTGAACAAAATTGACTTGAGCAAGTATCCCGCGCCGCATTTGACTGGCTCACCCGATCTGCAAGATCTGGTGTACCGAACGGTCTTTATACATCCAGACCGTCTGCGTCTATCGGAAGAAAAAGGCAAAGCTCAATTACAGTTCGGCGACCTACTGCGCTGGAAGAGCGCAGATGGGAAGGTATTCAGTGACGATGTCTCCCTCGTTGTCACACCCGCATGCGACCTCGCGCACGACAAGACCAAGCGCGTCATGCTTCTTTCCGGGAAACTCGAAAGCCTTGAGCCAAGAAATTGGTCCTATAGAGCGAATCCAGTGAGAACTCCGATTGTTATTCTTCCCGGCGAGGATCGGAAATGGATAGAGTGGGACCTCAAAAACATACAAGCGCTGAGCTGGAGTGAACTCAATGACTTGTCCGATAGACAGAAACGGCTAATCCGCGTCGGCCGACTGAGAGAACTCTATACAATCGAGATTCAGCAAAAGATGCTCGCCGGCCTCGGGCGTATAGGCCGACCTGCAAATTTGCCTGCGTCGTTCACGGTGGATATCTCGTTGTTTTACGTTGACGCTGAGTCCAAGGCTCAAAAGCTTGATGTCCAGGGAATCGAACCGGCTATCTGCTACGTTGGTCGCGATAAGGATTCAACATCGAAACATCGGCTTGTTTTGACTGAACAAGCCTGCGACCGCATCGAGCAAACGTTGCGAGGTCTCGACCCTGACGAGCTTCATCAGTTGGCCCAATCTGCTCTTGCTTCAGTGAAGGCCGGCAGCAACTTCTTTAATCAGCTTGAACGTGGAGAGATAGAAATTCCCCAGCGGGATCGGGGAGAAAAATTGATTCGAGATGCCAATAACAACATCCATGCCGCAATAATTCGGGACGATAGCTTTGATGAAGGCAACATGGTTTCCGGCAATCGCAGAAGGGCTGCCCTCATCATTAAGGTTCTGGCTGTTGAAGGCGATGAACTCGGCTAGGTCATGCTGAACAGGATCACTTATGACACGCCAGACACACCTTTGACTTCCCGTAAAGGTCGTCAATATCCAGCGGCTCGCTATCCGGCCTTAATGGGTTAGGCTGGACCTTGGAGCGCCTGCGTGCCAGGCGTTGTTCGTGATCTTGCATGATCTGAGCTATGCGTTCAGGCTGCTCCAATTCTTCCAGTGACTCACCTTGGCTCCAGGTGAACGGCGAACCATTTTCCACAGCAGTCTTTTCGTAGCGCTTGGCTTCCTCAAAAGCGTCGGGGTGTTGCTCCTTGAGGCGCACCCATTCAATCTTCTGCTGAAAGAAGCAAAACGTGCAACCGCTACGGGTACGCCAGGAATAGTATTTCGGCAAGCCCAGTCCGGCGCTATCGAGAATCTCCAGAACACCGGGCTTGTCGATGCTGGCTTCCTTGAAAGGCAATTTAACGATGAGCTTGTCGTGCTTGGATGAGTAACCCTCCCGGTACTCTTCATCGCTACGGATCGCTACGTAGCTGTAGATCGTCTCACCAGCTTCCAGCATCGGACGCAGCCAGCGCTCAAACGGACGCAGCTTGAGCTGTCGGGTACACCAGCGGGTTTGTGGCGATGGCAGAAAGTCGTTGTACTGCTTCAACCAGAAATCAAAATCCCGGTCAGGATTCAGTCGTAATATAGGCTGTCCAAGAAACCCTTCCAGTCGTCCGAGGAATTCGTAGACCTCGGGCAATTCCTTACCTGTATCCGTGAAGAAATACTGAATGTCGAGGGCAGGATGCTGCTGCCGCATATAGACAGCAAGTGCTGCGCTATCCCGCCCACCAGAAAGACCGAGTACGTGCCGCTCCATGTCCGCCCCACTCACGACGCCCCCCGCTTCTTTCGCCTACCCTCTGTCGAACTAGGTGTCGCGGCTTCCTTGAGATACTTCGCACTCAACTCGGCCAGCGCAGCCAGGATAACGTTACGCGGCTTTTCGCCGCTGCGATTTAGAGCCGCGTCTACCAGTTTAATCAACGCATCCACTTCCTCACGTTCCGGCTCGGTAATGGCAAACTCCTCGTAGGACGAGGTCGGTCGGCCACCCATACCAACGACTACGGCCAAGGCGTGTCGTTTGTTTTGTCGTCCCTCTACGCGGGCAAATATCTCCGCGCGGAGGAATTTTTGTGACAGATCGGCAAGCTCAATGGTAGCTTGGTCGCGATCGGGATCAACCCAATCGCGGGGCGGCTTGTTCGCTGCGAGGCTTGCTATCCCTTCAAAGCTTTGGTCACTACCGTCGAACTGCGAAAGCCTACCAACAAAAGCTTCAAGCCGAAAATCTCCGGCAAGCTGCCTAATGTTTTGGGCGCGGTCGCGTAACTCCGCTAGCGATTGCGGCGAGACATTCGGAACCTCCAATTCCGAAAGCATGGTATCGCGTAAGCGGTGGAGCATATCAGGATAGGCACGAACCAACTCTTCCAACCCGTCTCGGACACTTTCTATAACTCGGTGCACCTCCCGGTTATGGGTCAGCGTTACGTCTTCACCGAGCGTTCCTGGAATGTCTTCAAACAGAAAGGCATTAGGATCGTGTGCACGTTTGAAAATATCCCGGACACGCACGGCGTTCGCAGATAGCTTCATCGTTCGTGTGGTCCATTGCGGCAGTTGATCGTAGATCGCCACCAGACCACGGCCAACGTCGATAGGCTCCAGATGAACAAGAGTGTTTGCGCTGTCGAGATTGCGGACGACCTGTGCCATGCCGGAAAGTAAAGTACGGGTCCCCTCCGACAGGTCCATCCATCGCAACTGTATGGTGGCCGCATTCTTTGCCAGATACTCGACATCTACATCGTCAATTCGCGCTCTAAAAATACCGTCTCGATAGACTGCCAGTTTGTCGCGGTGTGACAGCACGAATGCGACGGCAAGAATCGGCATGAGCCCATCCTTGAGACCGAACGGCGGTCTGCGCCACAGGTCGAACAGTTCGGAGACGGCAACCGTACGCTTAGCATGCGTTTTCACATGCGCGAGTGCCGCTTTCCACATAGGGGTGAGGAAACACGGATCATCAAGTGCCTCCACTGGCGAAGCGAAACGCCAACTCTCGTCTTCTTGAGTATAGAGGCCACTTGATTCGAGAATGGACACGAACAATCCCCCTTCAGCGGGGAATCCCTCAATGCCAAGACGCGGCTTACCTTCATTCTGGACCATGTGCCGCAACAGGTGATTCTGTGCCGTAATCGCGCTCGTTGACGGTTTGTGTCGGTTGAGCAGTTCGCTGTGCAGTCGAGGACACTGGCTAAAGCGTCTATCGGCAAGTTCGGAAGCCATAGTGTTCAATTCAGCCTGCCGTAGGGATGTAGGCTGATAATGCCCATGGAACCATAGCGCGTTATCGAATGCCTTGCGCAATTCCGTTTCAAGAAGGGCCTGCATATCCGCAAGCCGGGCATTAACTTCCCGCCTTGCCACAGGATCACCTGCCAACTCGGGACGGTCGTTGCTGACTTTTTCCAGGGCGAGTAGTTCCCGTGCCAGCGGCGCTAGTGCCTGAGAGTTGTTTGAAGTACCGACAATGATGTTCTGGGCATTACTGTGGCGTGCCGCCTTGCTGCATAAGTCTTTTGCCTGCTCCTCGTTTTCTCCTTCGGTCGCCATCGTGAGCAAGAATTGACCCATTGCACCGTTCTTAGGTTCGGAGCGAGAGGTAATTTCAACAAGATTGCTAAGAGGAACGATGTCCACATCAAACCACCGTAGCGCGCCCGTCTCGTGATAGTGGCGCTTGGCAAGGACTGGCTGCAACCCGGCGAGGGATTTCAGAGCCGTAAAATCAATTGTGTCTATATCGTCGAGCACCGTCCGAACGGCGTGGTCAATGTCGAAATCGCTTCCGGCGAAAATGGCGTATGCGTCAAGAAACTTCTTGAAAATTGTGAACGACCAGGTGCCGAGCTGAGACAATGCTTGTTGAAGCGCTTCGACTGAAGTGTCGGGAAAGCAACTCTGTAGCAGATCGAAACTCGCGACCAGCCCTGAGCGCCCCTTGAATAGATCGATGACACTGATCGTCTTGAGCAGCTTGATATGGAGGTCATCTCCACCAATGGATTCGCAACGTTCAAGCGCTTCCACCGCCGAGGCCCAGCGGTGCCCGTCGGGTGAGACCAGAATCGACGGCTCCAGATTGGCGCGCAGATAATCCCAGAGACGGTCCGGGCCATACCGCTCACTGTCTCCGGTATATCTAAGAAAATCCTGAAAACCGTATGGCTCGGATGAGTTCAGAAAGCCGAAGAGGCTGCGCTGATTCTGACCAAAACGCCGACGCGATATCGGACCGAGCAGACAGGCCACAACCGGATGCAACGGCCAGCACGCTTCCAACATGAAGGCAAGCCGCTCAGTATCATTCGGACGTTCGCGGCGCGCAATTGCAGCAACCGTAGACGCCGCCTTGCTCGGTTCTCTCGGACGATGGTCGCTCTCAATCGCGCGGGAAATCAGGCCAATCTGTTCTTCGCCGGCAGTGTCTACAACAAGGTCGAGAAAACGCCCCTGAATCTTAGCCCACTCGTCGCGCATCTCCCGAGAAAGCCGATGGGCGTATTCCTCAAATGCCTGATGCAATATGCCGACAATAATGAAACGCCCGTTGCTTCGTGAAGCTGCCTCGGCAAGTTGCTGAAGAATATAGATATCGGAGCTGTCCCGCGCTGCGGCTTCAAGAAACTTGCCCATCTCGTCAATGAACAGAATCAGTCCGCCGTGGGTTTCGGAGGTTTCGGTAGACGCAGCTGTCAGTGCAGCGATCAGCTTGATCTCGGTCCAGCCGCCACGAGGTCGGCGCGGTACGAGCTCTGCGTTCTGAATGGCTTCCCCAATGACGCTCACAGGATGGTCACGTCTGCCAACGACCGGAACGATGCGCCATCCCTTGTTACCGGTCGGTAAAGCGTTCCAAATCGTTTTGGTCAAACTCTGCCCGAAAACCTGAGTCGCCTTATCCCGCAACCTTGTATTGCCGTTCAGCAAGGCGCTCAGCGCAACGACGAGACTTGACTTCCCGCTTCCGTACGGACCGGTCCAGGTGAATGCGCCGTGTCCTGTTTCAGAGACATGGCGCGCCATTGTCATGAGAACGTCAGCCGACGATGGGGGACAGACAAATCCTTCAAGCGCGGTCGATTCACCTAGATCGTCGTCAATGCGAATCGACCGCAGAAAGCGACGCGCTATGCGGACTCGTTCGTGTAATGCCATCAGGTAGCTTTCTCATCAGTAAGCATGCGGTAGGCGGTCGGCACGTAGGACAGCGCGACTCTTTCATTGATACCGAGGTTACGCACCACTTGTTTCAACCCGGCGGTCTCGGACCATCTGAGCTTGCCGTGCGTCACGTTATCAAGTGCGGTAAGACGGTCAGCCACATCGTTCTCGCCAAACAGAAAGACACGGCCCGGTCCGCCGGGCGCGTGGGCAACAGCCTCAAAAGATAGTGTGGCTGCATCAGGGAAATGGTGCGACCAGAAATCAATCAGCGCATAGACAAATACGCCATCGCTCAGTGTAGTCTTCGGACCACGCACAAGACGAAATCCGTCCTGTTTGCCGATAGCCTTGATAAGACCCAACTCGGTCAGGGGCGATTCAAGCGCATCATCGTGTCCTGCCTTTCCCACCGCCTGTCGAGTGACGTAGGTCCGAATAAAGCAAGTAAAATCGTTTTTTATCGTTTTGCCCGCCACACATGGCCACCCTTGGTCTCGGACGAAGCGGGCAAGCTTCTTGACAAAGCTATCTCGGTCAAAGGTTATGGCGTGATAGTGGCTGAAGGCCCAAAACCAAGTTGTTTTTTCGGGCTGCGCCGCCAACTTCCAATGCATCAGCCAGAGCGTAGCAGGGTGCTCCATATACGGGTCAAGCCCGTCCGGTCCGAAAAGCATACGACCAAGTTCTGTCGGTAGAACCTTCTTTGTCCCGGTCGGCTCCTCAATGATTCCACTCGCTTTTGCCCAATGGCGCATGGAGGCCACCATGTTTTTACCAACGCCAAAGCGTGCAATGGCTCCGTCGTCCCAACAGACGTTTCTGTTATCGGGCTCATTCTCAGTTTCGACGACCCGGTCAAAGACCTTTTTCAGCCAGCCATAACGGAGGGGAAACGTCTCATGGCCCGAAAACTGCGGCTTATAATTGGCTTCGTGTAGGGAACCTCGAAGCACTGTTTTGCACCTCAAAGAGACTGGTCAGGTGGACAATACCCAAAAAAGGGAGGTATTACTAGATATCTTGTAAGGTAACGCTGCGAAAAGTCTCGGTCAGAACAAAGGGCCGTATGAACACCATCTACGCCGACTACCAGGCCACAACACCGGTTGATCCGCGTGTTGTGGAAAAGATGACCCCTTATTGGCGTGAAGCGTTCGGCAACCCCCATTCAAGCGATCACATCATAGGCTGGCGCGCGGCTGAAGCGGTCCGCGAGGCAGCTTCAGCCGTAGCGGCACTGATCGGCGCCGACGCCGACGAAATGATTTTTACCTCCGGCGCTACCGAAGCGAATAACCTGGCACTGCTCGGCCTGGCGCGGCGCGCGCCCGCAGGTCGGCGGCACATCCTGGTCAGCGCTATTGAGCACAAATGCGTTCTGACTGCCGCCCGGTCGCTCGCAGAGCGTGAAGGCTTCACAATAGAGACCATCTCGGTGGACAGTGAAGGCTGTATTGACTTGAGCGTGCTGGCAGAACGGCTCGACGAGACCGTGCTTGTCGTATCCGTCATGGCCGTCAACAACGAAATCGGAACCATTCAGGACATTCCCCGTATTGCCGGACTACTCGCCCCCCACGGTACTCTACTCCATTGCGACGCAGCCCAAGCGCCGTGTGCCATGGATGTGAGCGAGCTGGCCGTCTATGCCGATCTGGTCAGCCTGTCCGGTCACAAGGTGTACGGTCCACAGGGAATCGGCGCGCTCTACATTCGCCGTGACGTTCAGGAACACATCGAACCTCTGATCTACGGCGGCGGGCAGCAGGATGAGCTGCGTTCCGGCACTGTCCCGCTACCGCTTTGCGTCGGCATGGCGGCCGCAGTTGAGATCATCCGCGCGCCCGAAGGTGCCGAAGAGCGCAAACGCTTGGCACAGCAGCGTGATTCATTCATACGGCTGCTGCAAAGCGGTCGATTTCCTGTCGCCGTCAACGGTCCTCCTAGCGACCGACGCCACCCCGGCAATGCCAACCTGCGGTTTGATGGTTTCAGTGCGCAAGACATTCTCGGCTCCCTTCAACCCCGGCTCGCCGCCTCAACAGGCGCAGCCTGCACCTCGGGCATCCCCGAACCGTCCCATGTCCTCCGCGCCCTCGGTCTCAGCGAGGCAGAGGCCGAGTCTTCGATTCGTTTCAGCTTTGGCCGCTTCACTACTGACGAGGAGGTCGAACAAGCGGCCGACCTCGTTGTTGGAACGCTGGAATCTCTGGCGACGGCAGGGACGAGGCAAGCCGCACCAGAGAACACTGTCCCGGCCAAGAATCTCGGAACAACGATCCACAAGCTATTCAAGCCGTCCGGTAATGTAGAACTGGAAATCCCCCCACGGGAGCCGATACGTAAACCACCGCGCTTCGGAAGAGATGACTAATTCGCTCGCTACACTCATCCGTAGATTGAGCGCTCATCATTTTCACGCGCTGGGTCGCATACGGGTGACGGTGCGGGCGGTCAGGCGCGGGCAGTATCGGGAGGCGTGAGCCCGCACGCCTGGGCGATCAGCTCATACGACCGCAGCCGGTCGGCAAAGGCATAACAGATTGTCACCACACTCAGGTCGGTGGTCTCGTACAGCTCGGCCAGCCGCTCAAGCTTGGCCTTGACCTGCTCGGGGTCGCCGTCGATGTTGACCCGGCTCTGCTGCTCCAGGTAGGCCCGTTCCTGGGGGCTGTAGGGATACGCCTCGGCCGCCTCGACCGGCGGCACCCCGGTTCCGCGACCGCGAATGATGTTGAGCCGGACCAGGTTGCGGCTCAGGGCCAGCCGTCGAGCCTGCTCTTCGGTCTCGGCGCACAAGACCTGGGCGGCGACATTCACCCGCGGCTCGGCCAAATGCTCGGACGGACGGAAACGACGCCGGTAGTGCTCGACAATGGCCGGCCCGTGCTCAACGCCGGCGCCAAAGAAATACGCGTAGCTGAACGGCAGCCCGCGCTCGGCGGCCAGCAGGGCCGAGTCAATGCCCGAGCCCAGCAGCCATACCTCGGGCTGGGTAGCCGGCGGGCTTGGCCCGGCTTTGACTGCGGCAAACGGATGCGACGGGTCCATGGCGTCGCCCAGGTAGGAGATGACATGCTCGACCTGTTCGGGAAAATCCTGGATGTCGCGCATCTTGCCGGGGTAGGCCAGAGCGGCGGCGGTGCGTTGATCGCTGCCCGGCGCCCGACCGATACCGAGGTCGATCCGGCCCGGATACAGAGACTCCAGCATCCGAAAGGTCTCGGCCACCTTGAGCGCGCTGTAGTGGGACAGCATGACCCCGCCGCTGCCGACCCGCAGCCGGGAGGTCCGGGCCGCGATCTGGCCGACCATGACCTCGGGACAGGTGCCGGCAAAGCCGGGCAGGCTGTGGTGCTCGGCCACCCAGTAGCGCTGATAGCCCAGGGCTTCGACCGCCTGGGCCAGGGCGATGGTTTCGTGCAGCGCGTCGCCAGCCGTCCCGCCCTGACGGACCGGAGACTGATCGACAACGCTTAAGCTGAGTTGGACAGGCATGGGGAGGTTGGACGGGAGGCGCGTCTCAGGCTTTGGCCTGGGCGCGTTTCTTGGCCGCCATCTTTTTCATGAAGCCGAGCTTTAGTCTCAGTTTGCGGCCCAGCCACAGGGCGTTGTCCGAGTGGTCGGCCAGGTCGTCACCGGTCTGCGGATGAACCAGCACGTTCAAGCCCTCGTGGTTGAGCATCAGCCAGGGCACGAGTCGGCCGAACTGGTCGGGGTTGAACTTCACCTGATACATCCACTGCGGGTGTGGCCCGACCGCCTTGAAGTGGATGCGACCCAGCTCAACGTCAAAGTGCTCGGCCAGGCCGTCCCGCACCCGCTCCGCCGCCGTCTGGGTCTCGCGGTCAAAATACACATGGACGTGATAATCCTTGATCGTGGACGACTCTGTCGGCATCAATCAGCCTCCCGTATCACTCTACCCAGCCGTGTTGCAGGGTATGCACCGTGCCCGGTGGATACCACCATTCTCCGCGTTTGCACAGCGGACAGCGCCTCGGCATCCCGCCGCCCGCGTATTCCGGCACGCCGGCCAGGGATTTGACCGAGCCGGCAAAGCGTCCCCCACGTTGGACCTTCTTGGTCAGCATATACAGACCCATGCCGCAGTCGGGGCAGGACAGAATCGTTCCCGAATGCAGCGAGGATAAGAACGTAATGTCGGCAGGTGCAGGGCGAGGCATGGTCGCTCCCCTTCCCGGCGCGAGCCCTTACAGGCGGTCACGCGTTGCCTTGGGGATACCAGAAATCACCACCGGCCCGCAACTCGGTTGACTGAGGATGCTACCACGTCTGCCGTTGCTGGCGCCGCGCGGCCTGCATGCGAGCGGCAAACTCGGCCGGTTTCATGATCAGCGAGCCGGGCGCGCCTTCCTGCCCCTGCTCCTGCTCCTGCGGGTGCTCCTCGTGATAGTGCACGGCAATGCTCTGACGGACCAGATCTTCGCAAAACGGAATGCCTTTGCCGCCGTCTTTTTGCAGGGCCAGGGCGACGGCCAGAGCGCGCTTGGCGCTATCGAAACGGGAGCGGGCGGCCAAATGGAACGCGGTCTCTTCAAGACGCCGGGCATAGGTCCGGGCGCTGTCGCCGCTGAACAGCTCGGCCAGCACGGTGTCGATAATCCCCTGGGCGCGGTCCTGCTGCTGGTATTTGTTGAGGACCAGGGGGCTGTCCTGGGCCTGAGTCATCTGCTCGACATACGGCTTGGCCTGGTCCTGGTCGAGCAGCCAGCGCTGGAGGTCGGGCTCCTCGAACAGCTGACTGGAGGTGCTGAGCCAGTTGTCCTGGCTGGCGATCTCGGCCAGATCGATACCCTCAGGCGGGGGCGCCGGGGTGGCCTCGGCCGGGCTGGACAGCAGGTGGGAGCGCAGGGCCGGGTAGGCGTCAACAGGCTGTCCTGACGGGCCGGGTGGCTCGGGCTGGCCTTTGGCCTGGATCCGCTCATAGCCCTCAGACATGAGAAAGTCACAGTAGCGCCAGGGGGCTCCAACCAGGGCGATCTGATAGCGTTCGGCAAGGTCCTGGCGGGCCAGCTTGATGCCCTTGCGGTTGACTTCGGTGGCCTCAAGGCGGCGCATCCCGTCCGGCTCGTTGATGAGAGCCGACAGGTAGTGGAGTCCGCCCCCGATGCGTGGCTTGACCAGCCACACCAGGCGGTCCCCGTGGCCGTCCATGGACGACAGATAGCCCTCGGGCTCAACCGGGGTCAGGATCGACCTGGCCGGCTCCTGGTCGGGACGGTCGATGGCCACGCCTTTTTGCGACAGCTTGTACAGCGCACGGTGGATAGCCCGCCGCAGGGTTTTGTTCGGCTTGCGCGCCTCCCAGTCGAGCAGCAGCTGGGCGGCCTGGGGGACGGGATAATCGCCGAGCAGGGCGGCCAGGGCCAGATCAGCCCCGGGGTCCTGGCCCTGGCGGGCTTGCAGCTCGTCGAGCGACACGCTCCCGTCCTGGAGTCGAGCCAGACTGATGCCCCACCCGTCTATCAGCTTCTTGCCCGCGGCTACGCGTGGATCGGCTTTTTTCGCCATACACCCTCCAGAGGAAAACGGGAGCACCTTACCTAGCCGGCTTCGGTCCTGTCAATGGTCTGGCACGGGGCCGGACCTAGCCGCTGCGGGCCGTTCCTGATAGACCTGGAGGGGCGTATCTTGAAGACCACGCCGGCCAACTGCTAAAGGTGATCAGCAATGCGTTTCTGTCCCCAGTGTGGCGCCCAGACCGTCCCCCAGGCTCGCTTTTGTACCGAGTGTGGCGCGGCGCTGTCGGGCGCCCAAAAAGCCGCCGACAAAAAAGACGGCAAGACGGCCACCCAGGCGCCGGCCTCACCGGCAGCCCGGCACTCCCTGTTTGCCGGACTGGTCGTGCTGTCGGCATACCTGGCTATTGGCGTCGGCCTGTGGGTCTTCGTGCTGCGCTCACAGCCCTTCCCGGTTGTTGCCGTCGCCGAGGGCCCGGCCAGTTCGGGCGGCTCACAAGCCCTGCCCCAGGATCATCCGCCGATCAGCATTCCCGACGACGCCAAACAGCAGATTGCCACCCTGGTTGACGAGGCCAACGCCAAGCCCGATTCGGCCGAGACCTGGCGGCGCCTGGCCGAGGTGCAGTTTCGGGCCTCCCAGCTTGAGGCCAGCTACCGCAGCGCGGCCCTGTCCTCGTATCAACACGTGCTGGAGCTGGCGCCCGACGACCCGACCGCGCTGCGCGGCATCGGCAACGTGTACTACGACTTTGAGGAGCATACCAAGGCCATCGGCTACTATGAGCGCTACCTGGCTCTGCGGCCCGACGACGCAAACGTTCGCACCGATCTGGGGACGATGTACCTGTACACCAACCGGGCAGACCGGGCCATTGCCGAGTATCAGACGGTGATCGCCGCAAACCCGGACTTCTTTCAGGCGCATTTCAACCTGGGCATCGCCTACCGGGAAAAGGCGGATTTTACCCAGGCCCGCCAGAGCCTGGAGCGGGCCAGAGCCCTGACCGACGACGCACGCATCCGCGACCGGGTGGACCACGTGCTGGCCCAGCTGAACGGCGACGCCCCGCCTCAGGCCCAGCCGCGCACCGCGTTTCAGCACGCGGTCGAACAGCTCTTTCACTCGCACGATATCATGGGCCCGAAAGTGGCCCGGATCGAGTGGTCGGCCCCGGCCGGCGCCAGAGTCTATTTGCAAAATTTTCCGATCCAGGGTATGCCCCCGGACGTTCGCAACCGTTTTCTGGCCAAGCTGCGGATCCAGATCGGGCTGGCCAAGAAGAACAATAATATTGACGACAGTGTCATTGTCGAACTGATTGACGCTGAGACCCGCAGTGTCATGGAAACGCTGCACACGGAAACATCATGACGGACACCAACGGACAGGCTCCATTCTATCTGCCTATTGGCGATGAGGTTGACATCTTTCGGGCGGCCTACGAGTGCCGCCTCCCCGTCCTGCTCAAAGGGCCGACCGGCTGCGGCAAGACGCGCTTTGTCGAGTATATGGCCCACATGCTGATGCGGGAAGAAAAAGAAGAGGTGCCCGGCAACCTCATCACCGTTGCCTGCCACGAGGATCTGACCGGCAGCGATCTGGTCGGACGCTATCTGATTCAGGGCGACGAAACCGTCTGGATTGACGGGCCGCTGACCCAGGCCGTGCGGCTCGGCACGGTGTGTTATCTGGACGAGATCGTGGAGGCCCGCAAGGACACGATCGTCCTGATCCACCCACTGACCGACCACCGGCGGATTCTGCCGATCGACAAAAAGGGCGAAATCCAGCAGGCCCACTCCGATTTTCTGCTGGTCATCTCCTACAACCCGGGCTATCAGAGCATTCTCAAAGACCTCAAGCACTCCACCCGCCAGCGTTTCGTGACCATCGAGTTCACCTATCCGCCGCGTGATAAAGAGGCCGAGGTGATTGCCCACGAGAGCACCCTGGAGCTGGAGACCGCGCTCGACCTCGCCCGGCTGGGAGAGAAGGTCCGCCACCTCAAAGCCAGCGGTCTGGAAGAGGGAGTGAGCACGCGGCTGCTCATCTACGCCGGACACCTGATGGGCCAGGGGGTCTCGGCCCGACGGGCGTGTTCGGTGGCGGTGTCGCGCTCACTGACCGATGACGTGGACTCGCAACGGGCCATTGACGAGGTCATCAACGCCATCTTCCCCTGAGTCGCGCCGCTCAGTCGACCACAGCGCACGGCTGAGACCGGCTTCAGGGCTGGTCGATGAGTTGGCGCGCCTGCTGAAAGACGGCCTGGAACATGTCTCTGGTCAGCCGCCCGGTGAAGGTGTTCTGCTGGCTGGGGTGATACGAGCCGATCAGCGTTATCCCGTCAAGATCATAGCTGACGCCGTGGCCGAAGCGCGGCTTGGGAGACGGCACGTCCAGGCCGAGTTCGCGGCGGGCGCTCAGATAGGCCTGAAACGCGATGTGGCCCAGGGTGACCACCACCCGGACACGTTTAAGCAGTTGCAGCTCCTGGACCAGGTAGGGTCGGCAGGCCGCAAACTCTTCGCGCAGGGGCTTGTTGTCCGGCGGAGCGCAGTGCACGGCCGAGGTGATGCAACAGTTACGCAGGACGAGCCCGTCTTTCCTGTGGCTGGAGGTCGGCTGGTTGGCAAAGCCGGCCGCGTACAGCGCCCCGTACAGCCAGTCTCCGCTGCGGTCTCCGGTAAACGCCCGCCCGGTCCGGTTCCCGCCGTGGGCGGCCGGGGCGAGACCGACAATCAACAGCCGGGCTTTGGCGTTGCCGAAGCTGGGCACCGGTTTTCCCCAGTAGGTCCACTCCCGATAGCGCTTGACCTTGTCCCGAGAGATGCGGGCGAGATAGTCCACCAGCCGGGGACAGCGGGCGCAGCCGACGATCTGGCGTTGGAGCTGGGTAAAGCTGGGCATATGACCTATGTCCCGAGACGCAGGCTCAGCATGATCGCACAATGGTCCGGGTGGTCTCCCAGCCGGGGTATCTCGCGTATGGAGTCCGGAACGATCCTGCTCACGAGGGCGTTGGACACAAGGATATGATCGATCAGGGCGGTGTAGCGTGGATCGCAGCTGGTCGGCAGTCCAGCCGTCGCCAGATGCAGGCCGCGCCGGGCCGACGACAAGATACGCCACGCCCAATCGCCGTCAAGCGCCAGGCGACGGTTGAAATCGCCCAGAATGGCGTAGGGGATGTTGTCCGCCTGTCTGGCCTCGACCCAGGACTTGAGCGCACCGATCTGAAGCCGGAGGGTCTCGCAGATGGCCGCGCGTTCGGCGTCCCGGTCCTGTTCTGCTCCCCAACACCCCGAGACGAGATGGACCGACAGCAGCCGCAGGCCGGCTCCCTGGCGTATGGTGATGTCGGTGCCCCAGGGGATGTCGGGATTGGAGTTGGCCAGGCTGCTCAGATCCGGGTTGCGCCGAAATGGGACGCCTGTCCGTATGGCGAACCCCGTCGCCTGATGGCGCAGACGCGCATCGGGTCGCTCCCGGCACGGCGCGCGTTGCCCAACCTCGGGACGTGAGGACAGCACAACCTGCCAGTCGGCCGCCGGAAACACACGGGCGGCGGCGGTTGTATTTTCAACTTCCTGTATGGCGACAAGGTCCGGCCCCAGACGCGCGATCTGTGTGCGTATGGCTTCGTAGTCGGCGTCGCGTCTGGGGACGCAGCCGACATGGGAGGCGGCGTTCAGGTGTTCAAGATTCCAGGCGGCAAGGGTGAGTGCCGACGCGCTGCGGGGATGAGCCGCCAGGGACAAGATCAGCAGGCCGAGACATACACGCGGGAGTGTCACACTTCCCGCTCCCGTCCGATCACAGCCAGACCCGTCTCGGGCCTGCCCACGGCTCGGCACGCCCTCTCCCCCGCCGTGGCTCACACGCTCATCACGTAGCGCACCAGGGTCCGCACCCCAAAGCCGGTCCCGCCCCGCGGGCTGTAGGGCAGGGCGGTCTGGGTAAAAGCCGGGCCGGCAATATCGAGATGCGCCCAGGGGGTATCACCGACAAACTCTTCGAGAAACAAGGCGCCGGCAATCGCGCCGCCGGAGCCGCCACCGATATTCTTGATGTCGGCCACCGAGCTTTTGATGTCGTCTCTATAGTCTTTGACCAGCGGTAGCGGCCAGAACGCCTCGCCGGCCTGTTTGCCGCACGCCATCAGCGCGTCGGATAACTCCTGGTTATTGCAGAACAGGCCCGCCACCCGCGAGCCCAGCGCCACCACGCAGGCGCCGGTCAGGGTCGCCAGGTCAATAATGACATCGGCCCGGTCTTCAACCGCCCGAATCAGGGCGTCGGCCAGAATCAGCCGCCCTTCGGCGTCGGTGTTGAGGACCTCGACCGTTTTGCCGTTTTTGTAGGTAATGATATCGCCCGGTTTCTGGGCTGTGCCGCTCGGCATGTTTTCGGTTGAGGGCACGTAGGCCGTGACCTGGACCTTGGGCCTGAGCTGGGCAATGACCTGCATGGCGCCCAGGACGGTCGCCCCGCCCGACATATCCAGCTTCATCGTCTCCATGGATTTGGGCGTCTTGAGCGACAGGCCACCCGAATCAAAAGTCAGCCCTTTTCCAACCAGGGCAATTTTTTTCCTGGCTCGACTCTCGGGGGTGTAGCGTAGCTTGATAAAGCGCGGCTCCTCGACACTACCCTTGGCCACCGCCAACACACCGGCCATCTTGGCTGTTTTCAGCCTGCTGAGGCCGAAGATCTCGGCCTTGAGCCCGCCGTCGCGGGCGATTTTCGTCGCCTGCTCGGCCAGATACGACGGGGTGGACACCGACGCCGGCTCGTTGATCAGGTCGCGCGCCAGACACACCCCCGGCGCGGTTTTCTGGGCCGCCTCAAGCGCCCTGGAAAGCGCGGCCGTCTTGCGCAGCCCGGGCCCGGCCAGACTCAGGCTGTCAACCGCTGTCCGCCCGGTGGTCTTGTCCGACTTGTACTTGTCGAAGCTGTACGCCGACAGCAGGCTGCCTTCCACAACAGCGGCCAGGTCGGCCTCCGGCCGGGCGTCGCTAAAAAACCAGGCCAGGTGCTTTGCCTGCTGGCCCTTGGCCTCGGCGTGGGCTTTTGCCGCGCTCCGCCGCCAAGTCTCGGTGTCGGCCGCGTCTTTTCCCAGACCGAGCAACACCAGGGTCCGGCTGGGCAGCTGGGCGTGGGTGGGAAAGACCACGCTCTGCCCCGCTTTGGCGCTGAAACCGGTGTGGCTGAGGTGGGTCCTCAAGGCGCCCCCAAGGGCGGCGTCGAGGTCGTGTACAGCCCCGTTTTCGTGCTGTCCCTCGACCAGCGGGACAACCAGCACATCGCTTTTGATCTTGGTAATCGCCTGTGACTGGACGCGGATATTCATGCCTCGTATCCTCACGCGGTCCGATCTATTCTGCCGGCGTCTCCTGAGCCGCAGCGTCAGCCTGCGGCGGCGTGTTAAGCGGCGTCTTGGCCGCCTTGGCAAACGTGCGCAAGCGGCGCTTCAGAGTCCGAATCCCGCGGCGGATCTGGTGGAGTTCGTCGTAGGCTTTGCGCTCGATTGCCGCATCACGCCTGAGTTTCATGGCTACGAGGTGTTGCTTGATGTCGGCCCTCTCGGCACTCGGCGTCTTTACTTCCAGGGCTATGCCGTGCTGTTCGGCCAACAGCTTGATGAGATCCTCTTTTTTCATGCCGGTGACGCCGACGATATTGGGGATTTTGAGCGCTTCCTCACGCAGCTTGGGGGTATTCATGCGGAGTAGTTCTTTGGCGGTCATAGGCTAGTCCTTGGGCGGGCGGTTGGGGGTAAACGTTTTTTTGGCGGCATAGAACAGGGCGGCGCCGGCTATGGCGTACACGGCCACACCTTCGAGCAGGCCGATCCCACCCGACAGCACAAAGACCGCCAGCACCAGGCCGGTGCCGACCACGGCCAGGATTTTTTCAATCCGTTCTTCGCGTTTGCGGGTCTGTTCAACGTGGGCGCTGACCGGTGTCCCGCACGTGGGGCAGCGGCCCGCGCGTTTGCGGTATAGGGTCTGTCCGCACTGGGGACAGGCGATGCGGAGCGGAACAGGCACGCCACACCTGCTCGGAGATCAGGGCTTCAGGCCACGTCGGGGTCTATTTGACCGTCCACACATTGCCCCGGTTCAGCAGGGCGTCCATGTCGCCCTGGCCCTGCTTGGCCACCGCGTCTTCGAGCTGCTTGGCCATCAGCGCCTCAATCGTCTGCCGTTCGGTCAAATACAGCACACCGATCGGGGTCGGAAAGGCGGGCGGCGTCATCCGGCTGAGCAAAAAGGCCAGGGTATGGTCGTGTTCGTCGTGGACCAGCAGATCGTCGGCGGTCACCCCGTTGCCCAGCTGCACGACCTCGGGCTTCATGCCGTTCATCCGAATTCCCCGGTCTTTATTTTTGCCGAAGATCATCGGCTGACCGTGTTCGAGCAACAGCTGGTTATCCGCCTTCGTGCCCTTATCGGTCAGCGAATCCCAGGCGCCGTCGTTATACACGTTGCAGTTCTGGAGAATCTCGATGAACGCCCCGCCCTTGTGGGCCGCAGCTCGGGTGAGGGTCTTCTGCTGGTGTTTGGCCTCAACATCAATGGAGCGGGCGACAAAGGTCGCTTCGGCTCCGAGCGCCAGGCTCAACGGGTTGATCGGATAGTCGGTCGAGCCCATTGGCGTTGACTTGGCCACCTTGCCCAGCTCTGAGGTCGGCGAGTACTGGCCCTTGGTCAGCCCATAGATGCGGTTGTTGAACAGCATGATCTTCAGCTCAACATTGCGCCGCAGGGCGTGGATGAGGTGGTTGCCGCCAATGCTCAACCCATCCCCGTCTCCGGTCACCAGCCAGACGTGCAAATCGGGACGCGAAATCTTGAGACCGGTGGCAATGGCCGGAGCCCGGCCGTGGATGGTGTGGAAGCCATAGGTGTTCATGTAGTAGGGAAAACGGCTGGAACAGCCGATCCCGGAGATGAACACCGCCTTTTCCTTGGGCACTCCCAGCTCGGGAAAAATTTTCTGGACCTGGGCCAGAATGGCATAGTCGCCGCAGCCCGGGCACCAGCGGACATCCTGGTCAGACACAAAATCCTTACGGGTCAGTTTTGCCGTCGCTTCTGCACTCATGAGCCTACTCCTCAAAGGTGAACGATGAACACTGCATTCAGGAGGAGATCGTCGTTCACTTTTCCAGCATACGGTCAATACGGGCCGTGACTTCCGACACCTTGAACGGACGGCCCTGGATCTTGTTCAGCCCAACCGCGTCGATCAGATATTCCGCCCGGAGCAAACGGACCAGCTGGCCGAGGTTCATCTCGGGCACCAGCACCTTGTCAAAACGGCCCAGAATCTCACCCAGGTCGGCCGGCAGCGGATTCAGGTGGCGCAGATGCACGTGCGACACGCTCTGGCCTTTGGCCTGCGCATTGGCGACCGCCTCGGCAATCGAGCCATAGGTGCTGCCCCAGCCGACGAGCAGCAGCTCGCCGCTGTCCGGTCCCTCGATCTTGGTCGGAGGAATATCCTGGGTCATCAGGTTCAGCTTGCGGACCCGGACCCGCGCCATCTGCTCGTGGTTGGCCGGGGCGTAGCTGATATTGCCGGTCAGATAGTCCTTCTCAATACCGCCGATGCGGTGCTCAAGTCCCGGTGTGCCCGGCCGCACCCAGGGGCGGGCCAGGGTTTCCTCATCGCGCAGGTAGGGGAAGAAACCCTGGGGGTCGGTCCGGAATTCGACCGTGATGTCGGGCAGATCGGCAAAGCGGGGCAACAGCCATGGTTCTGCGGCATTGGCCAGAAAGCCATCGGTCAACAGAATCACCGGCGTCATGTATTTCACCGCCAGGCGGACCGCCTCATAGGCTGTCTCAAAGCAGTCGGCTGGGGTCGAAGCGGCAATCACCGGAACCGGCGACTCGCCGTGACGGCCATACACGGCCTGGAACAGGTCGGCCTGCTCGGGCTTGGTCGGCATGCCCGTGCTCGGGCCGGCGCGCTGAATATCGGTGATGATCAGCGGCAGTTCGACCGACGCGGCCAGGGCCACGGTTTCGGCCTTGAGGTTCATGCCCGGACCGGCCGTGGTGGTAATGGCTATCGCGCCGCCAAAGGCGGCGCCGAGGGCGGAGCCCACCCCGGCGATTTCGTCCTCGGCCTGGAAGGTGTAGACGTTGTAGTTCTTAAGCTCGGCCAGGTCGTGCAGCACGTCGCTGGCCGGGGTAATCGGGTAGCTGCCCAGAAAGATCGGCAGGCCGGCCTTGTTGGCCGCGGCCACAAAGCCGATCGCGGTGGCGGTATTGCCGGTGATGCTGCGGTAGGTGCCGGGCGCGATCTGGGCCGGCTTGATTTCGTATGAAGAGGCGAACAGCTCGGTGTTCTCGGCCAGATTGTAGCCGCCCTTGAGCGCCAGGGTATTGGCCTCGGCGATTTCGGGCGTTCTCTTGAACCGGTTTTGAATCCACTCCAGGGTCGGCTCAATGGGACGGTTGAACAGCCACGAGACCACGCCCAGGGCAAAAAAGTTGCGGCAGCGCATGACCGTGCGGTTCGGCAGGTTCAGACTCTTGAGCGCCTCGGTCGTCATCTTGGTGACATCGACCCGGTAGCTCTGGTAGCCGTCCAGCGTGCTGTCATCCAGCGGACTGGTCTCGTACTGGGCTTTCCTGAGATTGGCGGGATTGAACTCGGCCGTGTTGACGATGACAATGCCGTTGGGCTTGAGGTCGCCAAGATTGGTCTTGAGGGCGGCCGGATTCATGGCCACCAGCGCGTCGAGATCGTCACCCGGGGTGTAGACCGTGTCGTTGCTGAAGTTGACCTGAAAGGCGCTCACCCCGTACAGCGTTCCGGTCGGCGCCCGGATTTCGGCCGGAAAGTCCGGCAGCGTACCAATATCGTTGCCCGCCAGAACGGACTCCGTTGTGAACTGGTTGCCCGTGAGCTGCATACCGTCGCCAGAGTCTCCGGCGAAACGGATCACCACATTGTCCAATTCCTGGACGGGTTTTTCCAGCGGAGCCCCCGCAGGGTTCGTTGCCATGCGTGTACCCTCCTCAACGTGATATTTGCGACAGACCGGATCGGTTCAAGCCTTGTCCCCGAGGCCAGTGAAAAGACGGCAGCAGAGTAGCTAAGCCCCCCTTATATTACAAGCTGATGAACCACGCTTTGACCGTCTTTCGCACAATCCTGCGCCCTAGGTTACAAAAAACGAAAAGACACCGGCAAAATAGCCCAGATGCGGTCCCGCTCCCACCACGGTCGGCTGGCCGTCAGGGGTCCAGCGTCCGGCCCGAACCCCAGTCTGGGCAGCAAACGTCGCAGGCCGGGCAGGCGCCACAGAGAGGCCGGACGAGGGAAACGCACCAGCCGCACGGGCCGGTCCGGGGCAACCCCGATGTGGTGTTTGAGTGCGGCAAGAGCCTCTTCAAGTCCGCCCAGGCTATCGACCAGGCCGTGGGCCCAGGCCTGGCGTCCGGTCCACACCCGGCCCTGCGCCAGCGGCTCCACCGCAGCCAGGCTGAGGCCGCGGCAGTCGGCGACTTTGTGCACGAAATCGCGGTAAAACGCCTGCACTTCAAGGTCAAGCCGCTCCTGCTCGGCAGGGCTGAAAGCCAGGTAATCAGAAAACAGCGCCGCCCGTTGGCCGCGGGTAAGAATATCCTTGCCGATTCCGAGTTGAGTGTACAGATTGTGAAGCACCGGCTTGCCGGCAATGACGCCGATCGAGCCGGTGATACTGGCCTCTTCGGCAAACACCCGAGTCCCGGCCAGGGCCAGATAGTAGCCGCCCGAGGCCGCTACGTCACCCATCGAAACGACGACCGGCATGTGCTCTCGGACGCGGCGCAGCTCGTGCCACATGAGGTCGGACGCCAGACCCGAACCGCCGGGGCTGACAATGCGCAGCACCAGACCGGCAATCTTGGACTGGTCGGCGAGGGATTGCAGGACGCGAATGAAATCGGTCGAGCCAAGCGTGCGTCCGCCGCCGGCCCGTTCGGTGGTGTGGCCGTACTTGATCGGGCCGTTAACCGTTATCAGGCCGATGGTGTGAACCTCACCGCGCCACAGCTGCCGCCGTATCACCCCTGTCCGCCGCCGCTGATAGGCTCCGGCCTCAATCGGCTTCACCTCGCCGACCAGCGGCTCAAGCAGTTCGGGCAACTCGTCCGCATACGCGACATGATCGACCAGACCGCTGGTCTGCGCTTCTGCGGCCAGAAACAGCCCCTGATCGATCAGCTCCCGCACCGCAGCCTTGTCCTTGTTCCGGCCCCGGGCGATAGCCTCGACGATTTGATCGTACACATCGTCCAGCAGGCCGTCCATCATCTCCCGATGGGCGGCGGACATGGACCTGCGGGTGAAGGGTTCTCCGGCCGCTTTATAGCGACCGGCCTGGCTGACCTGGGCCTCGATTCCGAGCATATCAAGCGCGCCCTTGAAGAACACGACCTCGGTCGCCAGGCCGAGCACGCTCAGGTGGCCGGCCGGCGCCAGCACGAGCGTGTCGGCCGCGCTGGCCAGATAGTACTCCCGCATGCCTGCCTCGGCCAGGTGGACCCACACCTGTTTACCGGCCTGGCGGAGGGTGAGGAGCGACCGGCGCAGGCTCTGGAGCTGAGCCCAGCCCATATCGAGCTGTGACAGGCTGACTACCACAGCCCGGAGGCGGTCGTCTTCGGCGGCCCAGCGCAGCAGCGAGGTCAGCGTCAAGAGATCGGGCGGCCGGGGACGCAGCAGGGCGTGCAGCGCGGACGGCGGTTCCTCGGCCGCTGAGGCGTCGATATCCAGCAGCAGGGTATTGTAGGCCGGGCGGCGGCCCAACACGGAAGCCAGTCGGTCGGTCGCCCACAGCAGGCCGCGAACCGCCGGTCGAATCAGGCCACGGCACACACCGACAATGCGCGAAGCGACCGCCATGGCTCAAAGAGGAAGCGTGTCAACCTCTTGAGAGTGATGGAGGACACGTTTCCTCTTCCAGGACAGGAGCTGCGCGGACGCGCTACGCTGGCTGGCCGGGCCGGCCAGCTGGCGGGTTTTCCAGTCCAGCAAGCCCTGGCGCAGGCAGGCCGGATGAATCTCAAACGCCGCGCAGATATTGACAAAAGAAAACAGCCAGCCCGGCTCGTCGGCCAAGAACCACAGCTCGGCAGCGTCGTGCAACTGGCGGCGTTTGCGATCCGTGGCCCACAGGTGTTTCTGGAAGCACTCAATCGCGTCTTCCAGAATGGCCAGCATCAGCCGCCGTTCCCCCTCGGCCGGAGCTTTGTGGCGCTGGCCGGCAAAAAACTGGGCCGGAACAAGAATACTGGGTTCAAAGATGGCGGCCAAGCCATCGGCACTCGTTGTGTGTTGCATAGAGCAGCTCCGTTTTTCTTGGTGAAGGATTCCCCCTCAGCCTCAATCCACCACATCCACACCTCCCTCTCCAAGCGAGCCGCCCTGGGAGAGCTGTTCGCAAGAGATGACAGGTCAGTCTTCGTTCTCTTCGTTATATAGTGCGAACCACGCCATTTGTATAGCCTCTAGCTTGCCCTCGCTCACATCTTTCGGATCATCGACAAAACCGTCGAGCTGGGTCACCCAGGTGAGCAGATCGGTAAAGCGGATGCTCAGCGGCTCGGTCTCGGGGTAGGCGTCCAACAGGGCCTCGGCAATTTCTTCCACACTGTCCCAGTACAAGGGCATGCTTTACACCTCGGATAAGCGCTTGTCGGCGAGCGCGGCCTGGATCGAGGTATCCATGATACGCTGGGCGAACGGCTCGGTGACCTCGCTCAGCGCCTCGCTCAGCTCACGGATCAGATCGAAGTCCTGGCCGGCGGCGGCGGTCTGGAGCGCCTCGACCGCAGCGTTGATGCGGTCGGCTTCGCTCTCTTGAAGCGCTGCGGCGTTGGCCTGGAGGGCCTTGTGGGTGGCGTTGAGAATCGTCTCGGCCTCAACCCGGGCCTCGATCAGCAGTCGCTGGTCAAAGTCCTGTTCGGCATAATCGATCGATTCTTCGAGCAGCTGCTCAATCTCCTCGTCATTCAGCCCGTAGGACGGCTTGACATCCACCGACCGTTCGCGGCCGGTTCGCAGATCGAGCGCCGAGACATTCAGGATGCCGTTGGCGTCGATCATGAACGTGACCTCGACCCGCGGCACGCCGGCCGGCTGGGGCTCAATGGGAATCGAAAATTGGGCCAGGCTGCGACAGTCTTGAGCCAGCTCGCGCTCGCCCTGCAGGACATGCACCTCGACCGCGGTCTGATCGTCCACCGCAGTGGTGAACATTTCTTTGACAATGGCCGGAATGGTGGTGTTGCGCTCCAGAATCTGGCTCATCACCCCGCCCATGGTCTCGATGCCGAGGGACAGCGGCACGACATCAAGCAGCAGCATGTCTGTGCGCCGACCCGACAAGGTGTCGGCCTGCACGGCCGCGCCGAGGGCCACGACCTGGTCGGGATCGAGGTCGGTCAGCGGGCTGCGACCGAAGAATTCGGCCACCCGCTGGCGCACAAGCGGCATCCGGGTCGAGCCGCCGACCAGGACCACGGCGTCAATATCGGCTGCGGCCACGCCGGCATCCTTGAGGGCCTGGCGACACGGAACCAGGGTGCGGGCGATAATATCGTCCACCGCCGACTCCAGCTCATGGCGACTGAGGGACTGCTCGAATGCGATCCCTCTGTCGGGCAGGCTGAGCGACAGCCGGGTCTGGGGTTGGGCCGACAGGGCCTGTTTGGCCGCTTTGGCCGCAGCCTGGGCCTGACTCAAGACCTGGGCGTCGTTCCGCAACTCTTCGGCCAGTTCACTGAGCACGAAGCGCTCGGCCAGACGCTGGTCCACATCATCGCCACCGAGTCGGGTGTCCCCGTTGGTCGCCAGCACCTCAAAAATACCCGTGTGAAGGCGCAGAATAGAAATGTCAAAGGTCCCGCCGCCAAAATCGTACACAGCGATCAGACCCTCTTCCTGCTTGTCCAGACCGTAGGCCAGCGAGGCTGCGGTGGGCTCGTTGACCAGACGAATGACCTCCAGGCCGGCCAGCCTGCCGGCGTCCTTGGTGGCTTGGCGCTGCGAGTCGTTGAAGTAGGCCGGAACCGTAATCACGACCTTTTTGATCGGTTCGTGCAGGGCGGCCTCAGCCCGTTGGCGGAGATCGCGCAGGATGGCGGCAGAAATTTCGGGCGGGGTATAGCTGCGATCATGCACGGCAAAGCGGACGATGGCCTGGTTTTTCTTCTCGCCGTCGTCCGGGACAAACGCATAGCGCCGACGGTCCTCGTCGCTGACATGCTCCATGCCCAGGCCCATGAAACGCTTGACCGAGCGCAGCGTGGTCAGGGGATGGGCGGCCTCGCGGAGGGCGGCCCGGGCGCCGACCAGGGACGTGCCGTCGGGCAGAAAGCTGACCACCGACGGCACCAGGCCGCTGCCGGTGTGGACATCGGTCAGCACCCGGGGGGTCTCCCCGTCGATGTAGGCGATCAGGCTGTTGGTGGTTCCCAGATCAATACCGACTATGCGTTCCACGATACCTCGTTTTCCTTTTCCACATCCCGTAAGAGGGTCCGTAGATAGGCCATCTCAGACAGGACGCTTTTCAGCTCGGCCAGCAGGGCGGATGTCTCAGGCGAATCATCATGCCAGCGAGAAAAATTCCGGGTCAGGGCGGCCTGGCTTTGCGCCCGCTGCTCTTCGAGCTGGGTTCGCAGCTGGCTCAGGGCGTCGTCAACCTCGGCCTGTTTGCCCGCCCGGCGGGCGTCGCGCAGTTCTTCGAGCTGCTCCTGGACCGCAAAGACCAGACTGGCCAGTTGGGGCGGCACCCGGTTATTGTTCGCGCCGAGCTTTTCGCCGTGGAGTTCCAGCCAGTACACCCCGCGCTGGACGGGGTTGCGCAGGGTCCGGTAGGCCCGGTTGACGAGCGCGCTGTTGTGCAGGCTGGCCTCGCGTTCCTGGGCGCTGGCGGTCTGGTACAGGTCGGGATGGAGACGACGGCTCAGCTCATAGTAGCGGCTGGCCAGGGCGGATTCATCGAGCGCCGGATTCCGCTCCACCCCCAGCACCCGAAAATAGTCGAGCTGGCTTGGCAGCGGCTGGATCGCCTCACAGCGCGAACACAGCAGCGCGACCGGGACCTCGCTCTGGCAGCGCCAGCAGCGGATCGTCTCAGGGGTGGTCATGGGAACGAGAGCAGGGGAGAATCGCTACACGGAGAAAGAGCTGCCGCAGCCGCACGAGCGTTTCACGTTGGGGTTGTTGAGCTTGAACCCGGAGTCCATCAGGCTCTCGGAGTAGTCCAGCTCGGTGCCTCGGAGATACAGAAAACTCTTGCGGTCGACCAGCACCTTGACGTTCTCACGCTCGAACACCCGGTCCCCGTTGCGTTCGGCGTCGAGGTTCATTTTGTACGACAGCCCCGAACACCCGCCGCCCACAACTTTCACCCGCAGGCCCTGGCCCTCCAGGCCCTGTTGGCTGATCAGGGCGTGGATCTTCTGCACCGCGTTGTCGCTGATACCGATTTTCAGTTTTGAAGGTTGTGCCATGGCGTCTTCCTCAGGCGGTTTTCCACTGCACGGATTTGAGGTCAATCCCCTCTTTGGCCATCTCATACAGCGGCGACAGATCGCGCAGCCGCTGCACAACCTCGACGATGCGCTTGGCCACGCTATCGACCTCCGCCTCGGTGTTGAAGCGGCCCAGCCCGAACCGAATCGAGGTGTGGGCCAACTCTTCTCCCACCCCCAGCGCCTTCAATACATACGAGGGCTCGAGAGTCGCCGAGGTGCAGGCCGACCCGGACGACAGCGCCACATCCTTGTTGATGCCCATCAGCAGCGATTCGCCCTCCACATACGAAAAGCTCAGGTTCAGGTTGCCGGGCAGGCGCTGGGTCGGATGTCCGTTCAGGTAGACTTCTTCGAGTTCCCCGGTGATGCCGTCGTGCAGCCGTGTACGCAAACCGATGAGCTTCGCCGCCTCGGTCTCCAACTCCTGGACGGCCAGCTGACACGCCGTACCGAAGCCGACGATGCCGGGCACGTTCAAGGTGCCGGACCGCATGCCGCGTTCGTGCCCGCCACCGTCGATGATCGGGGTGAGTCGCACCCGCGGACCTCTGGCCCGCACATAGAGGGCGCCGCAGCCTTTGGGACCGTAGAGCTTATGGGCGCTCATGGACAGCAGGTCGATGCCGTCCTGCCCGACATCCATCGGGATTTTCCCCACCCCCTGGGTCGCGTCACAGTGGAACAGCACACCCCGGTCTTTGGCAATCCTGCCGATCTCCCGAACCGGATGCAGGGTGCCGATTTCGTTGTTGGCGGCCATGATGGAGATCAGCACGGTTTTGTCGGTGATGGCGTTGGCCACGTCATCCGGGCTGACCATGCCGTATTGATCAACCGGCAGATAGCTTACCTCGGCCTTGCCCGCCCGTTCCAAGGCCTTACACGAGTCGAGCACCGCCTTGTGTTCGGTCACACACGTGATGACGTGGTTGCCCTTGTCCTTATAGAACTCGGCCACGCCCTTGATGGCCAGATTGTCGGACTCCGTCGCGCCGCTGGTGAAAATGATTTCCTTGGGCTTGGCGCCGATGGCCTGGGCAATCTGGCTGCGGGCGGTATCGACGGCCTCTTCAGCCGCCCAGCCAAAGGGATGGTTGCGGCTGGCGGCATTGCCAAAGTGTTCATTGAAGTACGGCAGCATGGCCTCCAACACCCGCGGGTCCATCGGGGTGGTGGCCTGGTTGTCCATATAGATCGGCTGTGGCATGGCTGAAATCCTCACACGCTCATGGGGGAATCCGGTAAAGTGGACTCTATAGGTCGAAGATAAAACGTTCCCCCAGAGCTGTCAAGCTGGTACGGTCGGCCACCCTCAGGCGGAAGCTAAAAGCGGGCGCAGAAAACGCCCGGTATGCGAGTGTGCCATCCGCGCCAGCTCTTCGGGCGTTCCAGCCGCCACCACCTGGCCGCCCTGCTGGCCGCCCTCAGGACCCAGCTCCAGCACAAAGTCGGCGGTTTTAATCACGTCCAGATTATGCTCAATGACGAGCACGCTATGACCAGCCTCCACCAGCAGGTTCAGCACCTGGAGCAGCCGCTGAATATCGGCCAGATGCAGCCCGGTTGTGGGTTCGTCCATCAGGTACAGGGTGTGACCGGCCGGGCGACGGCTGAGTTCGCGGGCCAGCTTGAGACGCTGAGCCTCGCCGCCCGACAGGCTCGGGGCGGGCTGGCCGAGCCGGAGATAGTCCAGACCCAGGTCGCGCAGGGTCTCCAGGCGGGGACGAATCTTTGGCAGGTCGGTCAGGACCTCAAGCGCCTGGGCAACGCTCAGATTCAGCACCTCGGCAATCGACAGCCCCCGGAAGCGGACCTCTAGGGTCTCCCGGTTGTAGCGCAGGCCGCGACACACCTCGCACTCGACGTACACGTCCGGCAGAAAGTGCATGTCCACACCCACCACCCCGCTGCCCAGACACGCCTCGCAGCGGCCGCCTTTGACGTTGAACGAGAAGCGCTCCGGACCGTAGCCCCGAACCCGCGCGTCGGGCAGTCGGGCAAACAGCTGGCGCAGGGGAGTGAACAGGCCGACATAGCTGGCCGGGTTGGAGTGAGGAGTGCGGCTGATCGGGCTCTGATCGATCTGCACCAGCTTGTCGATCATCTGCCAGCCGCTGAGGGTCGGTGGGGCATCCGCAGGCGCGGCCAGCGCCCGAGACACGGCCGGGGCAAGCGCGTGCAGGACGAGGCTGCTCTTGCCCGAGCCGGACACCCCGGTCACACAGCCGAACACCCCGAGCGGGAGTGAGACGCTGAGGTTCCGCAGATTATGGACCTGCACCCCGCCAAGGGTGAGGTAGTGGTCGGTTGTTCTGCGCCGGGTCGGGACCGGAATGCTCAGATCTCCGCACAGATAGCGGCCGGTAATCGAGCCGGCCTGAGCTTGGACCTGGTGTGGCGTTCCGGTTGCCAGCACCTGTCCGCCAGCCTCCCCCGCGCCCGGCCCGAGGTCGATAATGTAATCCGCAGCCCGGATGGTCTCGGGGTCGTGCTCGACCACGACCACGCTGTTGTTCTGGTCCCGGAGCTGGCGCAGGGCGGCCAGCAGACGCGCGGTATCGCGCGGGTGGAGGCCAATTGAGGGCTCGTCAAGGACGTACACGATGCCGGACAGGCCGGCGCCGAGCTGGGTGCTCAGGCGAACGCGCTGGGCTTCTCCTCCAGACAGCGTCGGCAGCGGCCGGTCGAGCCGCAGGTAGTCGAGGCCGATATCGCTCAGCGTCTGAAGTCGGCTGCGGACCGCCTGACACAGGGGCGCCGCAATAGCGGCCGCCTGACCGGAAAAGGACAGGCGCCGAAAAAAATCGAGCGCCTGGGCAATCGACAGTCCGCTCAGCTGGGCAATATCACGATCCTGAATCCGTACTCCCCGACTCTCGGCCGTGAGCCCCGTCCCGGCACACGTCTCACACCCGGGCGTTTTGTCAGGCCCAGGCTTTGCCCGTGTGGCCTGCCTGCCCAGCCCGTCACACGCCGGGCAGGCGCCCTCGGGGCTGTTGGGCGAAAAGAAGGCCGGCGTCAGGTCGGGATAGCCGAAGCCGCACGCCGGGCAGCGTAGCGTCTGGGTAAACAGGTGCTCGTGATAGGCCCCGTCCGGCCCGGTGTGGCCGATTTTGACCACATCGCGGCCGTAGCGCAGCGTGGTTTCGACGGAGTCGGTCAGCCGCCGGCCGAGCCCGCTTTTGACAATCAGGCGGTCAACAACAAGATCGAACTCGGTCGCAACAGGCACGGGGTCGGTCAGCTCATAGGTCCGGTCCGCGACCCGCACACGAACAAAACCCGCCCGACGGAGTTCCTGGACGGCCAGCTCAAACTGCGCCCGGTCCGGGACGCGAACGGGGGCCATGATCTGAAGCCGGCTGCCCTCGGGCAGGGCCAGCACGCGGTCAACGATCTGGGGGACGCTGTAACGGGTGAGCGGCCGGTCGCAGCGGAGACAATAGGGGGTGCCGACCCGGGCGTACAGCAGACGCACATAATCGGCAAGCTCGGTGACCGTGCCGACTGTAGAGCGGGGCGAGCTGGTCGGAACGCGCGGCTCAATCGCCACGGCCGGAGACAGACCGCTGATAGAGTCAACCTCGGGTTTGGCGCGCTGGTCAAGAAACTGACGGGCATAGGCCGACAGCGATTCCACATAACGGCGGCGTCCTTCGGCGTACAGCACGTCAAAGGCCAGGGACGATTTGCCCGAGCCGGACACGCCGGTGATGACCACCAGCCTGTTGCGGGGAATGTCAACACTGATGTTCTTGAGATTGTGTTGGCGGGCACCCCGGATGCTGATTGTTTCCATGGGCCGAGGAGAACGAAGTCAGGGCTGGCGTCGCCAGGCCAGGACCGGCCGGCGCGCCGCTCGGGTTTCATCCAGACGCCCCACCGGCGTCGAAGCCGGTGCGGCTTTCAGCGCCTCGGGCTCGTCCTGGGCCTCCCGGGCAATGGCCAGCAGTGCGTCGGCAAAGGCGTCGAGCGTCTCTTTGGTCTCGGTTTCGGTTGGCTCCATCATCAGCGCGCCGCTGACCACCAGGGGGAAATAGATCGTCGGGGCATAAAAGCCGTAATCGAGCAGGCGCTTGGCGATATCCAGGGTCTTGACCCCGGTGGGCTGAAAGGAACGGTCGGAAAACACACACTCGTGCAGACACGGCGAGGCCGAGGCCAGCTGATAGGTGGACTCCAGGCGTTTGCGCAGATAGTTGGCGTTCAGGACGGCCATCCGGGTGGCCTGGCTGAGCCCGTCGCCGCCCATGGCCAGGATGTAGGCATAGGCGCGGACCAGGATGCCGAAATTCCCGAAAAAGGACCGTATCCGGCCGATTGAGCGCGGGAAGTCCTCACTCCAGCGATAGCGCTCCCCCTCGGCCACCACGCGCGGCAGCGGCAAATACGGCTCAAGGATTCTTTTGACCCCAACCGGGCCCGCCCCTGGCCCGCCCCCGCCGTGGGGAGTCGAAAACGTCTTATGCAGATTGAACTGGATCACGTCGGCGCCCATGTGGCCCGGTTTTGCCACCCCCATCAGCGCGTTCAGGTTTGCTCCGTCCATATAGACCAGGCCGCCCTGGGCGTGGACCAGCTCGGCAATCTGGACAATCTCCCGCTCAAACAGCCCCAGGGTGTTGGGGTTGGTGACCATCAGGGCGGCGACTTCGTTATCCACATACTGCCTGAGCGTGGCCGCTTCGAGCGTACCGTCCGGCCCGGCCGGCACCTCAACCACCGCATACCCGCACAGCGCGGCCGACGCCGGGTTGGTGCCGTGGGCGCTGCCCGGAATCAGCACCTTCTTGCGCGGCTGGCCGTGCTCGACATGGTAGGCCCGAATGAGCTTCATGCCGGTCAGCTCGCCCTGGGCCCCGGCCGCAGGCTGGAGGCTGATCGCGTCCATGCCGCTGATTTCGGCCAGGCTGTGTTCGAGGCGGACGATCAGTTCCAGGGCGCCCTGGGCGTATGCGGCCGGCATGAGCGGATGGAGCTGGGCAAAGCCCGGCAGGCGGGCCACCACCTCGTTCACGACCGGATTGTACTTCATGGTACACGAGCCAAGCGGATACAGCGTGGTCGCGGCGCTGAAATTCCACTGCGACAGCCGGGTAAAATGACGGACCACCTCGCCCTCGCTGACCTCGGGGAAATCCTCAAGATCGGCCCGACACAGCTCGGGCGGCAGATCCTGAGCCAAATCCTGAGCGCCGTCGCGGGCCGGAATATCGTCCACCGGCAGAGAGTAGCCGATGCGTCCGGGCGAGCCCCGCTCGGTGATCAGCGGCTCATTCAGCACGGCGCGCTTGGGCGGTCCGGCCGAATCGGTTTGTGGGACACGCGGCAAATCGGAGCGCTGTGGCACGGCTGTCCCCTATTGCACGGCCTCGTCGCCGGCCCCAAGGCTGCGGACCAGCCGCTCAATGGCCGCCCGGGGGTGCGTTTCGGTCACGCACACCAGCAAACAGTCTGACAGCTCCGGATACCACTCGTACAGCGGCAGCCCGGCGACGAGCCCCTCGGTCTTGAGCCGCTGCCAGACAGCCTCGGCGTTTGCCACGCGCAGGACGAACTCATTAAAAAACGGGGCCGAAAAACGCGCCTGACACCGGCCGGAGCGGGTCAGCAGGTCTTGGGCATAATGACTCTTGGTGACATTTTGCCGGGCCAGCCGGCGCAGCCCCTGGCGGCCCAGCAGGCACAGGAAGACCGTCACCGCCAGGGCGCACAAACCCTGGTTGGTACAGATGTTCGAGGTCGCCCGCTGGCGACGAATGTGCTGCTCGCGCGTCGCCAGGGTCAGGACAAAGCCGCGCCGCCCGTCGTGATCGAGGGTCTCACCGACCAGCCGCCCGGGCATATTGCGCAGGTAGGGCTGGCGACAGGCAAACAGACCGATGCCCGGCCCGCCATAACTCATCGGAATCCCCAGGCTCTGTCCCTCCGCCACCGCGATATCCGCCCCAAGTTCGCCCGGTGACTTGAGCAGCCCCAGCGCCAGCGACTCGGTGGTCGCGCTGATGGTCAGGCCCCCGTGCTGACGCACAGCCTGGCTGACAGCCGCCACATCCTCAACAATGCCGAATACATTCGGATAGCCGACGACCGCTCCGATGACGTTTTCATCCAGCTCGCGCTCCAGCGCCGTGCGGTCCAGCCGCCCGTCTTCGGCCCACGGCAGCTCGCGCAGCCGGACGCCGGGGAAGCCGTCGAGGTAGGTCCGCATGACCTGCCGATACTGGGGGTGGAGGGCTCTGGAGACCAGCACGGTTGAGCGCTTGGGCAGGATGCGTTTGGCCATCAGAACCGCCTCAGCCGCGGCCGAGGCGCCGTCATACATGCTGGCGTTGGCGACATCCAGGCCCAACAGGGCCGCGATCAGGGACTGAAACTCGAACACCGCCTGGAGCGTGCCCTGGCTGACCTCGGGTTGATACGGGGTATAGGCCGTAGCAAATTCTCCCCGCTGGATGATCTGGTCAACAACGGCCGGGACGTGGTGGGGGTAGGCGCCGGCGCCCAGAAAAACCGCGGCCGCAGGCGCGCCCAGGTTCCGGTCGGCCAGCTCGGTCAGCCGGTTCCGAAGTTCCACCTCGGATACACCGGGCGGCAGCGCGAGGTGAGCCTGGGCGCGCAGGCCATCCGGCAGATGGCTGAACAGCTCGTCAACAGACCCCAGCCCAAGGACCGCCAGCATGGAGCCGATATCCTGCTCGGTGTGAGGGATGTAGCGCATACAGCTCAGCCCAGTGCCCTAGTCCTCCTGGTCGGCCCGCTCTTGTTCGACAAACGCGAGGTACTCCTCAGCGTCCATCAGGTCTTCGAGTTCATCCGGCTCGCTGACCTGAATCCGAATCATCCAGGCGTCGCCATACGGGTCGTCATTCACCATTTCCGGGCTGCTGGGCAGGTCGATATTGACCTCGACCACGGTTCCGCTGACCGGCGAGAACAGATCGGACACGGCTTTGACCGACTCGACCACGCCAAACGGCTCCTCCTTCTGCACTGCCGTCTCGACCTCGGGCAGTTCAACATACACGACATCGCCGAGCTGATCCTGGGCGTAGTCGGTGATGCCGACCCGCGCGATGCCCTCCTCGACAACGACCCACTCATGCTCGGTTGAATAGCGAAGCTCTTTTGGAACATCCATCGACATCTCCCGACCCCCTACTCCCTGCTCCTCCGATAGAAAGGGAGCTTGACGACACGAGCCCGGACCTGGCGGCTGCGGATCTCCACCCACAGCTCCGTGCCTGGGGTCACCTCCGACGGTCCGTATCCCAGGCCGATGCCAACCCCCAGGCTCGGCGACTGGGTTCCGCTCGTGACATGACCGAGCACCCGTCCGTCTCGTCCCAGGCGATATCCGGGCCGCGGAATACCCCGCTCTTGCATGCGCAGTCCGAGCAGCTTTTGTGTCACCCCACGCGCTTTTTGCCGCACCAGAGCCGCGCGGCCGATAAAGGCGCCGCTCTCCAGGTGCACCAGGCGCGACAGCCCGGCTTCAAAGGGCGAGACGTGGCGATCCATATCCTGTCCGTATAACACATAGCCGGCCTCAAGCCGCAGGGTATCGCGCGCGCCAAGACCGACCGGGACGAGACCGTCCGCCCGGCCCGCCTCCAGGCATGCCGTCCATACCCGGACGGCGTGCTCGGCCGGCACGAACAGCTCAAAGCCGTCTTCTCCTGTATAACCGGTCCGGGCCACAAGTCCAGTTGTCCCGGCCAGCTCGGCCTGGGCCGACCAATAGCGCCGCAGAGCGGACACGTCCAGAGGCGTGAGGCGCCCGAGGATGGCGGCGGCCCGCGGGCCTTGGAGGGCGACCAGAGCCGTCTCGACACTCCGGTCAATCAACTCGGCGCGGCCCCGGTTATGGGTGTCCCACCAGGCAAAATCGGCCTCACAACACGCCGCGTTGACACACACAGAGTAGCGCTCCGCGCCGAGCCGATAGATAAGCACATCGTCAACAATCCCCCCGTCGGCATCACACATGAGGCTGTACTGAGCCTGGCCGACGGCCAGCCGCGCCACATCAGTCACCAGCAGTTCCTGACACACGGCCAGGGCGCGGGAACCGCGAACCTCGATCTCGCCCATATGGCTGAGGTCGAACAGCCCGGCCCGGGCTCGCACGGCCCGATGTTCAGCCACAATGCCCGTGTACTGAACCGGCATGTCCCAGCCTCCAAAGACGGTAAAACGCGCCCCCAGAGCGTGATGGGTATCGTACAGAGGCGTTCGTTTCGGCATGGCTCAGCTGGGACGGGCGGACTGAAGAGGAAACGTGTTCTCCATCACTCTCAAAAGGTTGACACGTTTCCTGTTTGCTGGCGGGCTGCCTTGAGCGTGTTCTTGAGGAGCATGGCCACCGTCATCGGACCAACCCCGCCCGGGACCGGGGTGATAAAGGCAGCTCGTTCCCTGGCCGCCGGAAAATCCACGTCCCCGGCCAGCGAGCCGTCCGCCAGCCGGGAAATACCGACGTCAATAACAATCGCGCCGTCCTTGATCCACTCGCCGCGAATCATGCCCGGCTGACCGGTGGCCGGAATGACAAGATCGGCCTGGCGGACTTCGTTGGCCAGCTCGGTCGTCCGGGAGTGACAGCAGGTGACGGTCACATGGTGTTCCAACAGCAGAAAAATCAGCGGCCGCCCGACCAGGTGGCTGCGTCCGATAACAACCGCTTTTTGACCCGCCAGGGGCAGACCGGTGTGGGCCAGCAGGCGCATCACTCCGAGCGGAGTACAGGGTCGGAACCCGTCCTCGCCGCGCAGCAGCCGGCCCTGGTTGAGCGGGTGCAGGCCGTCAACGTCTTTGTTCGGATCGAGTGCCTCGTTGAGGCGCTCGTGGCGCAGGGGCGGTGGCAGCGGCAGCTGGATCAGGATGCCGTTCACGTCCGGTCGGGCGTTGAGTTCGGCGATAAGCGCCAGAGCCTTGGAGGCGGGCGTGGCCTCGGGCAGCCGATAGCCGAAGGACTGGATGCCGACTTTACGACACGCTCTTTCCTTAGTGCCGATATACACCCGGGAGGCGGCGTTATCACCGATCAGGATCGTGGCCAGTCCCGGCGCGCGGCCGTATTGAGCCCGAAAACCGTCAACCTCTGCCTTCACGGCTTGTCGGACCGACCGGGCAATCGCCCTGCCGTCAAGAATCGCACCCCGAGCCATATGCGGATCAAAATACGCGAATCCCTGTGCAGATGCAAAGCCGAGAGACCGGTCCTGGGCGACACGCTCCGCAAAGATGGAGGACACGTTTCCTCTTCTCAGAATTCGAGCCCGACGCGCACATAGTAGAAGCCGCCGCCAAAGCCGTAGGGCGAAGATTCCGGGTACTTCGCACCCGTATCGCGCGCGTACGGATTGCGGCGCGGGTAGGCATCGAACACGTTTTCCGCCCCGACCGCAAGAATCACCGCCTGGCTGAAGGGCAGCGTCAGCACGGTGTACGAGGCTTCGACATCCACCAGCCAGCGCTCGCCGGCGTCCAGGAAGCGCGTGTCGGTGTTGGCATGGGCTTCAAAAAATTCGTCGTAGAAATACAGCCGGGCCAGCAGCCGCCACGGCCCAAAGACGTGATCGGCGGTCAGCGAGAAACGGAACTCCGGCAGGCCGTCCTCCATCTGACGCACCTGCTTGGCGTTGATGACGTGCGGGTCGAAGCGGTCGAGGTTCAGCCGATTCCAGTTGCCGACGAAGGTCAACACGGTGTCGCCGGCCCGCGTTGACAGCGGATAGGTCGCCACCACGTCGACCCCTTGGGCGGTCGTGTCGAAGGCGTTGGTGAAGTAGCGGACCGAGGTGATGGTACTCGCGTCGGGAGCCAGGCGGTCAAAAGCCGTCCGCTGTTCGGCGGGGACTTTGAAATCCTGCGTCAGCCCGATACGGTCCTGAATCTTGATCCGATAATAGTCAACGGTCAGGCTGAAGTCGCCCGCATTGAACACGCTGCCAACGGAATAGTTGACCGATTTTTCCGACTCCAGCGACCGGCCGCCAAAGAAGGCCGCGACCGGGTGGTGGGCGGGGAAGATGCCCTGGTCGACCAGGCCGGCAGTGGTAAACTGGGAGTTGATTTTACGGATGTTGGCCTGACCCGGCGTCGGGGCGCGGAAGCCCGAGCCGACCGAAGCACGCAGGGCCAACTCCCCCCATCCCCCTGACAGGCGGGGGATGGGGGGGATCCAGCGGAGCGCCAGCTTGCCGTTCAGCGACTCGCCTATTGCGCTGTCGAAGTTTTCATACCGCCCGGCCAGGCCGAGGTTGAGGGACGGCACGACTGCGGCTTCCAGGTCCATATACAGCGCGTAGTTGTTGCGTTCGAACACGCCGGCCGAATCCGGCCGGTAGCCGGCAAACCCGTTGGAACCGATGCTGAAGCCCTGATGTCTCAGGTTTTCGTCGAGGAACCACGACTGCGCCTCTCCAACCTTCTGCTCGAATTCCTCCATATGATGCTCAAATCCGAAGGCGGCGTTCAGCGGGGAGTGGAAGAGGCCGATATCCAGGCGCCTGGCGATATCCAGGTTGAAGGTCCGCTCAAACTGCACGTTCCCACCGGGCCGGTATGTGGTCGGGATGGCGGTGCGCATGGCGGCCAGCTGCGGGTTGATGGTGTTGTGGATGAAGTAGTCTACGCTGTGGTGGCCAAAGGAGGCGCTGGCGTCGTACGACCAGCCGTCGAGCAGCGCCGAGGCGCTCGTCGCCTCCCCGCGCAGGCCAAAGGCGAGGCTCCAGTCCTGCAGGTCGCCGCCGAAGCGCGGCGTAAAACCACCCGGAAAACGCTCGTTGAACAGGAAACAGTGCTCGGGCAGCTCCACGCCCGTGTAGTCGGCCGCCGGGTTGGTCGGGACCGCCGGACAGCCCAGACCGCTGTCCGACAGGTCGGCCGCCCGGACGGTGGGCGTGCCGTCCGCCAGCGGGTCGCCCCGGAAGATACCGCCGCGCGTATTGGGATTGCGGAAGAAAAAGCCGCCCTCGACCCGCCGCTCGGCATAGTTGCCAAAGGCGTACAGCCGGGCCTTGATGGCCTCCAGGTCGAGACCGAGATTGCCGAAGAACTTGTAGTCGGACTGGATTTCGGGTGCGCCCCAAATCTGAGTCGCAGGTCTCCGCACGTCCCTGTTGCCGGCTTCAATCAAGGCCCGCGCGTCCCGGCGCTGCACGCTGCGGCTGGTTTCGTCGGCGTTCAGGAACTCAAAGCTGAAGTTGGCAAACCCGGTGTCGGTCAGCGGCAGGCCCAGGTTGGCGGCCACCTGCACCTTGTCGCCGTCACCGTGGTAGGTCTGGCCCCAGCTGGTGTGCAGCGACAGGCCCTCGGACGCCTCCTTCAGCTTGAAGTTCACAATACCGGCGATGGCGTCCGAGCCGTACTGGGCGGCCGCGCCGTCACGCAGGACTTCGACCTGCTCCAGAGCAATGGCCGGGATGACGGACAGGTCGGCGCCCTGCGTCCCGCGATTGCTGCCGTCCGCGGAGAAGGCAATGACCGCAGCACGGTGGCGGCGTTTGCCGTTGATGAGCACCAGGGTGGAGTCGGGCGGCAGCCCGCGCAGATTGGCCGGCCGGACAAAGGTGGCGTCCGCGCTGATGGGATGTTGGTTGACATTGTAGGACGGCACGCTGGCGGCCAGCAGGGCGTCCATGTCGCGGATGCCGTAGGTCTGCAAGTCTTCGCCCTGGATGATGTCCACCGGCACCGGAGAATCCTGGGCTGAGCGCCCGGCCAGACGCGAGCCCACAACCTGGAGAGCGTCGAGCCCGACAACCTCCGCCTGCGGTTCTGCCTGTTGGGCTTTGACGGTTGCTGCCCCCAGCAGCACGCAGAGCGCCACTCCTGCCCAGCCTGCCCATGTCTTCATCATCCTCCTCCGTGCCGCGCTTTCCAGAATCCTGGCCCACTCCTCAACTGGAGCACTGTCGGTGATTTCCAGTGCGTCTGAAGAGGCGGGCGGGACGCCCGCGCTCCCGACTGCCCCGCCCGCCCACTACCCGGCCGCCTGCCACCCTTGTGCTGGGCAATCGGAGCGGTCGGGGAGAGCGTGGCCTCGTCCGCCAGTCGCCCGTTAAGGTGCTTGTTCATCTCTTCAAAAGCCTCAATTTTGTGGTGGAGCTGAACGAGGATGGTCTTCGCGGTCATCTTCCAATTCATGCCGAACCGCTTTTTGAAGGATTTTTGCTTACCTATAAGCAACTAAGCTGTTTGTACAGACGGAGTGGACTGAGACTCGGGGTCTTTCTGAGGTGGCACGACGCATCGCGACGATAGTAGCGACCACAGACAATCGCGTAGGCTACAGCCTCACATGAAACGCTCCAGCTCCCTGATAATGGCAGGGAGCCCTCACGGGTCGGGCAGGAAGTGGGTGATCGAGTTGGCGTAGTAGCGTAGCAGGGCAAGCTCGGCCTCGCACGCGCGGTACAGCCCGTCCGCTTCCTCCACCACGTGTCGCAGGACCAGCATCCGCAATCCCACGCTGGTCGCATAGTCGTGGTCGGCCCGCGGGATATGGACATAGGCCCCGCGCTGCTCAAGAGCGGTAATCAGGGTCTGGGCGTGCGCCTTGATCTCAAGGGCGCTCAGGGCGGTGTGAGGATGGCGGACAAACACGGTCGCGATGAGCGGCACCGGCACGACCGGAACGGCGGCGGCAATCGCGCCGAACACGTCATGGCCCAGCCGCTCGATGGCCGCCACCCGCGTCGTTGCGTCCAACCGGCGGAAATCGGTCTGGGTGCGTGCGGTATAGGCGCGCAGGGAAAGCGGCGGGCCAAAGGTGACGCAGGCATATCCGAAGCGATACCAGCGCCACCCCAGCAGCAGTTTTACCTGGTGGCCGAGAAACCGCAGAAAGGTGACGACCGTATACGTCCGGCTGCGAGGACTGGCCTGGGGGTCGAGTTCGCGCACCAGGCTGCGGTCTTCCAGCACCCGGTCGTAATTGATCCCCACCGGAATGAACACGAGGTCGCGCTCGCCCTGGGGGTCGAAGGCTGCAACCATGTAGCTGAGGAGGCCGAGCCGAGGTGGGCCGAGCCGCCCGTCACGGGTAAAGCGGCCCTCGGGGTAGAACGCCTGCACGACCCCGCCAGCGGTCGCCAGCTGCACGTAGCGCGCCAACACCCGGCGGTAGAGCGGATTGTCGGAGCCCCGGCGCACGAAGAACCCGCCGAGCGCTTTGATCAAGGACTGCAGGGGCCAGGTCCGTGCCCATTCGCCGACCGCATAGCTCAAGGCGGCGCGCGTGGCGGCCAGGTAGGCGACGAGGAGGTAATCCGCATTGCTGCGGTGATTCATCACAAACACGACGCTCGCGTTGGGCGCGATACGGGCCAACGCGGCGTCGTCGGCATAGCCGAGGCGGACGCGATAGAGCACGTGCAGCAGACGCCGGGCGAGGGCAGAGCCCAGGCGGAAATAGACGTAGGCGTTGAACGCCGGGACAATCTCCCGCGCATAGCGCGCGACTTCGCGCAGCAGGACTGCGCGCGGCCGCGCGGACTGCTGCGCCTCAGTCTCGACCGCCTCCAGCACTGCGGGGTCGTGCGTCAGGCGATCAATCAGCACCTGGCGTGTGGTCCGTTGGAACAGCGGGATTTGCAGGGAGAGGCGGGTGTTGAGTTCGTCGATCACCCGACCGGCGTGTCGGCGGAACAGCCAGCGGGTGCTGGGCACGAGCAGGCGGTCAAGCACCGCCCACAGGACCAGGGCACCGGCCACCACCATGACCCAGGTTGGCAGGGTGACCGTTTCTGTCATGTTCGCGCCCGGCAGGCCGTCGGCAGTGCGATCAGAGGGGCCGCTTTCGCGTGTCAATCGTTCGGCAGCGTCTCTCAGGATCGGTCCCGGAGGTCGGATTAGCGAAGCGTAATCCAACCTACGAACTACCAAAGGACGTGTGGTGTTTTGCGCAGGTGGCGCGGCGGATTGCAGCGATAGTGGAGGCGACGGCCACATCAGGGCCGTCTTCCTCCTTCTCGATACTGCTGTTTTTGCTATGCGCCATCGTTAGAACTCAACGCCGGCCCGCACATAGTAGAAGCCGCCGTTGAAGCCGTAGGGCGAGGTTTCCGGGTATTTCAGGCCGGCGCCGCGCGCCTGCGGGTTTCTGCGCGGGTACTCGTCGAACACGTTCTCCGCGCCAGCCGCTATGGTAAGCGCCTCCGTGAACGGCAGGTTCAGGAAGGTGTACGAGAGTTCGACATCCATCATCCAGCGTTCGCCGGTATTGAAGCCGAACGCGCCGTCGGTCGGGTAATCGCGGAATTTGTCGTAGAAGTACAACCGGGACAGCAAGCGCCACGGTCCCCAGTTGTGATCGGCCGTCAGCGAGAAGCGGAACTGCGGCAGGCCCTCTTCGATTTGCCGCACGAGCTTATCGCTGATGAACGCCGGGGTCCGGCTGTCCACCTCGGTCTTGTTCCAGTTGCCGACAAACGTGAACTCGGTGAGACCGACCATGGACTCCAGCGGGTAGCTGGCCACAAGGTCAAGGCCCTGGGTGGTGGTGTCGAAATCGTTGGTGTAGAAGCGGAGCACTGTGATCTGGTTCGGCCCAACGACCTCGTCGAATTGCGCCCGGGTAATGCCCAGCCGGTCGAGTTCATTCGCCACATTGAAGCGGCTGCTGCGGACGATGCGGTCCTGCATCTTGATCCGGTAGTAGTCGAGGGTGACCTCAAGCTCGTCCCAGTTGAACACCACGCCGGCAGAATAGTTGACGGATTTTTCCGGGGTCAGCGGCTGGGCGCCAAAGAAGGCCGACGCCGGATGGTGGGCCGGAAAGGTGGCGTCGTCCACCAACCCGCCAAGATCGGCGGCAAAGGACGTGGTGATTTTGTTCACGTTGGCCTGACCGGGCGTGGGCGCGCGGAAACCCGAGCTGACCGCGCCGCGCACGGCCAGCATCTCCAGCAGCTGCCACCTGAGCGACACCTTACCGTTCAGGGACTCGCCGATCGGCGCGTCAAAGTTCTCGTAGCGCCCGGCCACACCCAGGGTGACAGCCTCAATCACCTCGGTTTCCAGGTCCATGTACAGGGCGTAGTTGTTCCGTTGATATTCGCCGACGATGTTGGGGCCGAATCCGGTAAACCCGTTCGAGCCGACGCCAAGGCCCTGAGGACCGAACCGGTCAAAGTCGGAATACCAGGAGTTTTCGCCACCGAGTTTCACCTCGTACTCCTCGATGTGGTATTCAAAGCCGAAGGCCATGTTCAGCGGAGAGGCGAACACACCGAGGTCCACCAGCCGGGAGATATCCAGGTTGAAGGTCTTCTCGGACTGATTGACGCCGCCGGGCCGGTACTGCGTCGGGATGTTCATTCGCATGTCGGCCAGCTGCGGGTTGATGGTGTTGAGGAAGAAATAGTCAACGCTGTTCTCCCCGAAGTAGGCGCTCACGTCATAGAACCAGCCGTTCAGCAGGGAATAGATGCCCCCAAACCCTTCCAGGTCCCCAGTCAGGCCGAAGGCGATACTCCAGTCCTTCACGTAGCCGCCGAAGCGCGGCGTGAAGCCGCCCGGAAAGCGCTCAATGAACGAAAAGCAGTCCGGGCCGTTATCGGCGACTTCAGCAAACTGGGGCACATTGCCTCGGATGGGAATATCCCGGCAGTTGCCCGACAGGCCGTCATCCGACAGGTCAATCATCTTGACCGTTGGCGTCCCGTCTTCGAGCGGGTCGCCCCGAAACACGCCGTTCCGGGTATGGGGATTACGAAAGTAGAAGCCGCCCTCGACCCGGCGCTCGGCATAGTTGCCGAAGGCGTACAGCCGGCTGTTGATCTCGTCGAGGTCGAGGCCGACGTTGCCGAAAAACTTGTAGTCGTACTGGACTTCGGGCGCGCCCCAGATCTGGGCCGCCGGTCGGCGGACATGCTCGTTGCCGGCCTCAATCAGCCCTCGCGCGTCGCTCCGCTGGACGCTACGGCTGGTTTCGTCCACGTTCATGAACTCAAAGCTGAAGTTGGCAAAGCCGTTCTCGGTCAGCGGCAGGCCCAGGTTGGCGGCCACCTGCACCTTGTCGCCGTCGCCGTGGTAGTTCTGGCCCCAGTTGGTGTGGACCGTCAGGCCCTCGCGGTTCTCCTTGAGCACGAAGTTCAGCACGCCGGCAATGGCGTCCGAGCCGTACTGGGCCGCAGCGCCGTCGCGCAGGACCTCGACCCGCTCCAGGGCAATGGCCGGAATGCTGGAGATGTCAGCCCCCTGCGAGCCCCTGGAATTCGGGGAGCCCAGAAAGTTGATCACCGACCCGCGGTGACGCCGTTTGCCGTTGACCAGCACCAGGGTGGAGTCGGGCGGCAGGCCGCGCAGCGTGGCCGGCCGGACAAAGGTCGCCTCGTCGCTGATCGGCTCCTGGCCAACGTTGTAGGACGGTACGCTGGCCGACAGCAGCGAGTCCATGTCCCGGATGCCGTAGGTCTGCAGGTCTTCGCCCCGGATGATGTCTACCGGGACCGGCGAATCCTGGGCCGAGCGCCCGGCCACGCGCGAGCCGATCACCCGGAAGACTTCCAGCCCGACGATGTCTGCCTGGGACTCGGCGGATTCGGCGGCTTGGGCTGCGGCCGCCTCCGGCTGACTCGCCTGTTGCGTCTCCTGGGCCTCCAGACCCGGGACGCCCATCAGCATCAAGATTCCCAACACTACTCCTAGATATAGCTTTCCCTGCATCATAGCCCTCCTCTCAGGGTGTTCTGTACTCCAGGATGTTATGCAGACAGAACATTCAAAATTCAAGCCCGGCCCGCACCTGGAGTGTATCATGTTGAAAATTTTGGCCAGGACAAACGGGGCAGGTCACCCTCTCACATTCCCTCTCGGACATCGGGCTCTCCTCTCGGCACCCGTGCCCGACACGAACACGCGCACGGAAAACCCACCCCTCTTTACAAGACTGCCCGCCGTCTGTCGCCACCAAAATTGGTAGACCGGGTGCCCCCGCTCCAGCCTCAGCACGCAAGGCAGGAGCGGCGCGCCACGATAACCGAAAGCTCTCGGACGGCAGGGACATGCCGAACGCGGAGGAGAACGCAATACAAAGTGAGACACTACCGGCCTGACCCTAGTCCATCCGTTCCTCGGCCCGCCAGTCCCAGGGTGCCACGAACTCCCCGGTCCACAGGCCCGATCTCTCCTGTCTGGCATGGTCCTCTTGAATCACATACTGCGTGGAGTAGCGCCGATAGGCCAGCGCATGCCCACGCAGCACCAGCCACTCGCCGAGGTCCGTCTGATCCGCCAGCCGACACAAGCCGACCAGCCGGCCCTGCGGGTCCTGGCCGCTGATCCTGCACATGACAATGCCGGCCTCGATCCGCGCCCGCAGCGCCCGCGTTGCCACGGCGCCGCACGGATACCGCTCACCCGCCCGGCGACAGGTCTGGTCGGCCTCAGGCGCGTCAATGCCTTCGAGGCGCACCTGCTCGTCCGCCACGACCAGGGTATCGCCATCAATGACCGTGGCCGGTCCTCCGACCAGTCTCATGGGGGTCGGGGTGTAATAGAGCACGGTCAGGATAATGGGTATGACTATGGATACACTCGGATACATGAGTCGTCTTCATCGGCGCGGGTCTGTAGGGGCTATCGACACAAAGGGCAGCACCTGTTTGTGCAGAATTCATAGCAGGAACCGGGACGCCCGCCAACGGACCGAACGCGCCGCTCGTCAAGTGGTGTCCAGGCCGCGCGGCAACTCGCGCGGGGGAGACCGGGCAGTACGACCCCAGGGCGGGGCCATATCTTTCCGGGCGGGATTGAGGTATGGAGGAGTCCGGTGCGGTCGGGGCAGGAGGTGAGGATGCAGCGGTGGATCGGGGTGGTGTGGCTGGTGGCGATGTGTACGGCGTGTGGCCCGCACAAGCCGGCTCCGCCGTCCGCTCAGTTTGTGGCCTGGAGCCAACAGGGGGTGAGCCCCCGGTGGCTGTGCGTCCTGCCCTTTACCAACGAGACCGCCCAGCCCGAGGTCGGGCGCCAGGTTCGCCGGAGCTTTGCCGGCCACCTGAGCGTCAAGCGCTTTCGCGATGTCGAACTGCATGAGATCGACACCAACCTCCCGGCCGACTGGCGCCAGCTGCCGGCCCAGTCGCTGGGGAAAATCCTGGGCTGTCACGCCCTGGCGTACGGGCTCGTCTCCCGGGCCCGGCGGCTGTATCTGGGCGTGTACGCCGATATTGCCCTGGACGGCGGGATTCTGCTGATCGAGACCCGCACCGGCCAGACCCTGGTCAAGGAGGCGTACAGCACCCGCCTGCGCCGCGGCGGCGTGCCGTTCTCCCCCCTCGGCCTCGTCGCTGGAACGGTGATGACGCTGCGCCATATCACCGACGCGCAAATGCTGCGCGCCATTGATGACCTGGGCCGCAATCTGGCCGCCTCGGTTCCCGATCTGCCTCTCCCGCCGCCCGCGTTGCGCCCAGGCCGGGACCGAACAGCGGACACGCGCGCCGGGCCGCTCGCCACGGCTATCGGCCGGACTCAGCCGTTCTCGTCTATTGGGAAGGCTTTGCCTGCGCGCGAGCACAGGTCTAGATGAGACATACTCCTGTTGCCAGAAGAACCTGATTCACGTCTTCTCCTTCGATTGTCTGGGCTGATCGACAATTCACAGACTTCTCTGGATGCCGGACGTGATGGCGTCCTCTTTCCCGCGCCTACACCCGCTGCGCCCGCTCGACCGTCGGCAGCACCCGATCGATCCAGGTCATGGCTCCGCCGTCCGCAATCTCGGTGCCCATCTGCTGGGAGAAGGTCACGACGCCCTGCGCCCCGGCGTCCCGGTAGCGCTTGAGTTCGTCTTCTGAGGGTCCGCCCTGTCCCGGATCGACGATGATCGTGATGTGCAAGCCGTCCGGGTCACGGCCCGCCTCTGTGGTCAGCTGGCGCAGGCTTGTCATCTGCCTGGCAAAAGAGTCGGGGCTCTGGACCAGCGGAAACCAGCCGTCATAGCTGCGCGCCACCCGTTCCAATGCCTTGGGGCCGTGGGCGCCGAGCAGAACCGGCGGCCCGCCGGGCTGGGCGGGTTTCGGCTCACAGCGGACGGCCGGAAAACGGACCAGATCGCCCTCATAGGCGGCTTCCGGCTGGGTCCACAGGACCTTCATCGCCTCGACCGTCTCCCGCATACGCTTCCAGCGCAGCCGGAATTCCGTTCCCAGGACTTCGGTTTCTTCCCGTAACCAGCCGGCCCCGGCTCCAATCACCACCCGCCCGCCGGAGTACAGGTCGAGACTGGCGATGGTTTTGGCCGTGACCAGCGGTTCCCGTTCGGGCAGCAGGCAGATGCCGGTCCCCAGTTTGACCTTGGTGGTCACTGTCGCCGCCACGGTCAGGGCGATAAACGGGTCGGCCCAGCGGTTGTAATGCTCCGGCAGCTGCCCGTCCGCAGCCGCCGGAAAAGGGGTCTGGTGGCCAACCGGAATGACCGGATGCTCGGGAATCCACAACGAATCAAAGCCCTCGGCTTCGACCCGGCGGGCGACTTCGGCCAGATCGCCGCTCTGGGCGGTAGCGGTCACTAAAACGCCAACTTCCATGCGTGTGCCCTCCTTTGGGGTGTCTTATACCAAGGACTGGCACGAGGGCCAACGGGCCAGGCACAGGCCCTTTTCATTGACAGCCCAGGTCTCGGCGCATAGGTTCAGGCCGTGGTATCCAAGCCGGCACCTCTCGCCCACACACAACTCCAAGAATCCGAACCTGCACCGTCTGCACCAGCCAGCGCCTTCGGCTGGCAGCTGCCCTACAGTCTGCGCGCGCTCCAGCACCGCAACTTCCGGCTGTTCTTTGTCGGTCAGTTCGTCTCCCGGACCGGCTTCTGGATGCAATGGGTAGCTCAGGGCTGGCTGGTCTACCAGCTGACCCAGTCCGCCTTCATGCTCGGCCTGGTGTCGTTTGCCGGGCAGCTACCCTCCCTGCTGCTGGGCCTGTTCGCGGGCGTGGTGGCCGACCGCTTCAATCGCTACCACGTCATCCTGCTCATGCTCGTGCTGGCCATGCTCCAGGCTGCGGTGTTGAGCGTCCTGACCCTGGGTGGCTGGATCACGGCCTGGCAGGTGTTTTTTCTGGCGCTGTTTGCCGGGATAGTCCAGAGCTTTGAGATGCCGGCCCGGCAGAGCTTTCTGATGGAAATTGTCGGCCGAGAGGATTTGCCCAGCGCGATTGCGCTCAACTCGGCCCTGGTCAACGGCGCCCGGATTCTGGGCCCGGCCCTGGCCGGCATTGTCGTGGCCTACGCCGGAGAAGGGGCGTGTTTTTCGGTCAACGCGCTGTCCTACCTGGCCATTATCGGCGGGTTTCTGGCCATGCGGCTGCCGCCCCGGACCCGTACCGCCGCCTCAAAGACGTCGGTGTCGGCCTTTATCCACGAAGGGCTTGTGTACGCCGTCCGCACGCCGTCCATCCGCCTGCCCCTGATCCTGATCGGTCTGGTCGGCCTGCTCAGCACCCCCTATACCGTTCTCATGCCGGTGTTTGCCAAGGATATTCTCAACAGCGGACCGAGCGGCATGGGCCTGCTCATGGGCGCGGCCGGGATCGGCGCAGTGATCGGGGTCAGTTTTCTGGCCCGGCATCGGGGGACCGACAGGCTGGGGCGGGCGATTGCGTTTGCTCTGGTCCGGTTTGGCCTGGGGCTCATCCTGTTTGCCTACTCTCGTAACCTGTGGCTGTCGCTGCTGATCCTGCCCCTGGTCGGCTCAGGCTTCATGGTCCCGATGGCTGCCGTCAACACCCTGCTGCAAACCATCGCCCCGGACCGTCTGCGGGGCCGGGTGATGAGCCTGTACTTCATCATGATCATGGGCGCCGCCCCGGTCGGCAGCCTGCTGTCGGGCAGCCTGGCGCCCTACATCGGCGCACCCCTGACCGTCGCCCTGACCGGCGCGGGCTGCCTGGCCGCCGCAGCGTGGGTGAGCCTCAACCTCCATCTCCTGCAGAGCGGAGATGATGACTGATCCCGGCGCCGACCCGGCGTTAGGGCTCGTCCTGGCGCTCCACAAAATGGAACAGAATCCCACCGGTGCTCTTGGGATGGATGAAGGCAATTTTTGAGCCCCGGGCGCCGGGTCGTCCGGTGTCGTCGAGCACGCGCAGCCCTTTGGCCCGTGCGTCCTGAATCGCCTCCTCAATATCGGCAACGCGCAGTACAATGTGGTGAATACCTTCGAAGAGGAAACGTGTCGTCAATCAGTATCAAGAGGCTGACACGTTTCCTCTTTGCCCCGCTTCTCGATCCAGCGGGCAATGTCGCGCTGGTCAATACGCTTGTCGTCGTCCGTGTCCGGCGCTCGATCCTGGAGAAACTCGAAATCGGTCTCGCCAATCCTGGCAAATGCGCTGCGCAGCCCGCCGTAGGGGTCGGCGTCCTCACGGTCGTGGATCTCCAGCCCCAGGATTTCACCAAACAGGGTCAGGAATTTGTCCAGGTCTCGCACGGCAATCCCGATGTGGTCGATTTGACGAATGTTCATGGTCGCTCTCCGTGTCGGCTTCAGATGTCGTCCAGCGGAAACACCGGACGACGAATCTTCTGGTGCGGCAGGCGACCCGGAGTCTGATTTGCCAGCCCCGGCGTATCCACATCGATAATCTTGCTGGCGATGCCCTCGAACGCGGCTCGGTGTTGCAGCTCTGATTTGCAGCTCAGAATCTGCCGGGCGGTCGGCTCAATGCCCAGGCTGCGGAAATGGTTGACCTCAAAGCCGTGGGTTGGCCGTGAGGTCAGAATCACCTCCACCCCGCCGCAGTCAATGACAACGGTCGCTCCCCGGCGGTAGTTGCCGGCGTTGAACCGGGTGGCGGCGGCATACCGCCCGTCGTGGATCACCCGCACCTTGCCGCTGATCTGTACCGGCTCGCCGTGGAAGCGATCAACCTTGCCACCAACTGTGAGTGTGACATGGTGACCGATCCCGGCGCGGATCGCGGCCTGGACCGCCGCCGGGTCGGTGATATTGCCGACCACCGCACCCTGCGCGTTCTGTTTCAGCAGTTCGGCCAACAGCACCGTTCCGTCTCCGGGCGTCCCGGCTCCGCCGCTGTCAGCCAGGTCGCCCAGCACGACCGGCCTCTCTGCGGTCTCGATCGCTTCTCGGACCCCGTCCTCTACCGACACGACATCGACCTGAAACGCGTGGCGCCTGGCCCAGCAGGCTTCCGAGATCTGCTCGGCAATGTCCCGGGCCAGACCGGGCTCCCGGTTGGTGGTCACGGTGACGCTGATCCCGGTCTCTGGGATATCGGAGCAGAAGAAACCGCCCAGCAACGAGACATCCACCACCCGCGCATCACCGGCCACCAGGTTACGCGCCTGACGCATGAGCTGATCCATGGGCCAGCCGGGGGCGATATACAGCTTTTGCAGGGCCGGAGCCAGGGCCGGTTGAGCCCAGGCGCTGGTCGGCGCAAGGCTACCGGCAAACATGCCGGCCATCGCCCGGCCTGCCGCGCGTCCAACCGCCACAAAATCATAGTGCGGGTTGGTCTTGACGCCGATCAGCAGACTGGCCCGCTCAACCATGAGGGGAGTGACATTGGCATGGCCGTCCAGGCAGGCAATGAGCGGTGTCGTGTCTCCCAGCACCTCGCGCACCGCAGCCAGGAAATCTCCCTCACAGTCATCCACATGCTCGGCTGCGGCCGCGCCGTGGAGCTGCAAAAACACCCCGTCCACGCTGCCGGCCTGACGCAGCAGGGAACGGAACGCGTCTTTGGCATAGTCGTGGGCCTCGGGCCTGATCTTGCCCCCAATGCCGGGCAGGATGAACTGGAGCGGCACCAGCTCCCAGCCCTCGGCCCTGGCAACATCGACAAGCCCGGCAATCGCACTCCAGCCACGTCCGGTTCTGAGCAGTCGCTCGCCGCTCAGGGTGGCGGCCTGGAAGCGTTCCAAGCCCACCACCTGGGTGGCGAAGGAATTGGTACAGGTGAGATATCCACCCACGGCAACACGCATGACACAGCCCTCCTCTGGTATACGCCAAGGCCCGCCCTTTGTACTCCCTTCAGACCGGAGCTGGCAAGCTGCGCGAACCCGCCGGTCGTGCTTCAGCGTGAACTTCTCTCTTCGAGGCGGACTCTCCTGTCGCAGAAATCCCCCTGCGCTGGCGTGCCCTTTGACCGGGCTCAGGACAGGCTTCCCCCTTTGCCACAGGGGGACTGAGGGGGATTTTCCCGACTGAACGTTTACTCATTTCATCCATTGTAAAAGCCGGCCCGGGTGTGCTAGAAGCCAAAGAGTCTCTTGAATCCGAGGATGACAGGCTGCACGGAAGTGCGGCCAGGCACATGGGATTTCACGTCACTTTTTGGTTTCACCATTAGCCTGCTCGCATGAGCAAAAAGGAGGATCGCATGGCTGATTATGATCTGCTTATTAAAAACGGCAAGATCGTTGATGGCTTGCGGATGCCCGCGTTCCGAGGGGACATCGGCATCCGGGACGGCAAGATCGCGGCGATGGGCAATGTTCAGGGCAGCGCTCAGCGCGTCATTGATGCCACCGGCTTGATTGTCGCGCCCGGATTCATGGACATCCACACCCACTACGACGCGGCGCTGACCGGTTGGGATCCGTATGCCACGCTGTCCGGCTGGCACGGGGTGACGAGCGTCGCCATCGGCAACTGCGGTTTTGGCTTTGCCCCGGTCCGGCCCGAGGATCGCGAGCGGGCGATGCTGCGCATGGAGCGCACCGAGACGATCCCGATGTCCATCATGCAGGCGTCGATGCGCTGGGACTGGGAGACTTTTCCCGAATTTCTGAACAGCATTGACCAGCATGGAACAGGGGTGAATGCCGCCTCGCTCATTCCCTACTCGCCGCTGCGCGCCTGGGTGATGGGCACGGACGCGGCTCGCGACCCGGACTACAAGGCCACCTCGGATCAGGTCGCTCAGATGAAGCACTTGGTACGCGAAGGCATCGAGGCCGGCGGCTTTGGCTTCTCGGCCAGCTTCAGCATGGCCAACCGTGACTACGACGGCGGCTATCTGCCGACCCACGTGGCCCCGCGCGAAGAGTTTCTGGAAATGGCCAAGGTCATGCGCGAGTTCAACCGCGGCTCGATTGAGTGGACCATGGGCCACGCCCTGCAGGGTCTGGGGCGGGATTTCCTGGTCGAGCTGGCCAAGACCAGCGGCCGGCCGGTGAACTGGAACGCCATTATCTATGATCCCACCAACCCCAGCGTCTGGCGCGACCAGCTGAAGTGGACAGAAGAGGTTTTCAACGAGGCGGTGGTGCTGCCGGTCAATATCTGCCTGCCGATCGAATTTGAGTTCAAATTCGAGACCGTCGGGCTGTTTGACCAGCTGCCGGCCTGGAATGAAGCCACGGTCGGCACCCACGAAGAGCGCAAGGCCAAGCTGTCTGACCCGTCCCGACGCCCGGCCCTGAGGCGGGATATGGACAATACCCCGACCCTCATGGAGAAGAGGCGGGATGACGGCGAAGCTGCCCAGATATCCCTCTTCAACTGGGACAAGACCACCATCGCCGAGGTGTGTCTGGAAAAGAACAAGCACCTGGAGGGCCGGACCATAGCCGAGGTCGCCCAGGAGCTGGGGAAATCTCCGGTTGACACCATGCTGGACCTGGCGGTCGAGGAGAACCTGGGCACCGAGTTCGCCCTGCATGACTTCATCAACGGTGACGAGGAAGCGGTGAGCGAGATCGTCAAGCACCCGATGAGCCTGATCGGCGCTTCGGACGGTGGCGCGCATACCAAATTCCTGACCACCGGTCGCTATCCGACCCACTTCCTGGGCCACTGGGTGCGCGACAAGCAGCTCATGAGCCTGGAAGAGGCGCACTGGCGGCTGTCGACCATGCTGGGCTGGGCGATTGGCATCCGCGACCGCGGCTGGCTGCGTGAGGGCATGCCGGCTGACATCATCGTCTATGATCTGGAGAAGCTCCAGGTGTTGCCGACGGAGATCGTCACCGACCTGCCGAACAACGACTGGCGGCGGGTCCAGAAGGCCGACGGCTACCACTATACGATCGTCAACGGTGGTATCACCTTTGAGGGCCAGAAGTGCACCGGAGCGTTGCCGGGCAAGATGCTGCGCAGCTACGATACGGCCGCTGCCTAATCACCCACGAGCAGGGTTTCTCCTGCTCTGATCCTTGAGATGAGCGCCGGGTTTGCACCCGGCGCTTTTGTCTGTTCCCTGACCGGGCAGCCGTCCCAGCCTTGTCGGCCGCCCGTATTCCGCAGGCCCGAATCCAGCCGTCACACCAGGAAGGACACGACGATGCCGGTCGAAGCAGGCAAAGCCGCCCCGGCCTTCCGTCTCAAAGACGCGGCCGGAAAGACGGTCGCGCTCAAAGATTTCAGAGGCCAGGATGTGATTCTCTACTTCTATCCCAAGGACAACACCCCCGGCTGTACCAAAGAGGCCTGCGGTTTTCGCGATATCTGGCACGCTCTCCAGGAACGACGGGCGGTCGTGCTCGGCATCTCCCCTGACGGTCAGACCTCACACCAACAGTTTGTCACCAAACACCAGCTGCCGTTTCCCCTGCTGTGCGACCCCGACAAGAACGTCATGACCAGGTACGGGGCCTACGGCGAGAAAATGATGTACGGCAAAAAGACGCTGGGCGTTATCCGTTCGACCGTCTGGGTAGGACCGGACGGCAAAGTGAAAAAGCACTGGAAGAAAGTCGCCAAAGCCGCAGACCACCCGCGCAAAGTGTTGGAGGCCCTCCTTCAAGACGGGTGAAGAGCCGCCATGTGTTCAGGCTCTGGAAGGGGACGGGGTTCTCTCAAACCTCAGGCGCCCAGAGAAAGGAGAACATATGCGTATGAACAGGAACGCAGTTGTGACCGAGCGCAGCGGGCGGTCCGCCACGAACCGGGAGGCGAGCATGAACGGATACCAACCAAGGCCGCGCGCCTGTCGCCCGCTGACAGCCGGTGTATTGGCGGCGCTCGGCGGCCTCGTGTTGCTGGCCGACCCCGCCCAGGCCGCCATAGACGACGAGTCACAGTTTGTCCTGAACACCTTCTCGTTTCTCATCTGGGGCGCGCTGGTGATGTGGATGTGTGCGGGCTTCACCATGCTGGAGTCCGGCTCGGTACGGACCAAGAACGCGTCTGTGATCTGCCTCAAAAACATCGGCCTGTATTCAATCTCCGGGCTGACCTTCTACTGTATCGGCTACAACCTCATGTACGTCGATGTCGGCACCTGGCTCGGCTCGGTTTCCTTCCTGTACGGTCCGTCGGCGGATGAGCTGGCCCTGTTGTCCGGCCAGGACGAAGCCCGGGCCGCCGTCCTCGGCCAGAGCTACGCGACCATGTCGGACTGGTTTTTTCAGATGGTCTTTGTCGCCACCGCAGCCTCTATCGTATCGGGGGCGCTGGCCGAACGGGTGAAGCTGTGGTCGTTCCTGGCCTTCACGGCTATTTTGACGGCGATTATCTACCCGATTGTCGGCGCCTGGACGTGGGGGGAAGGCTGGCTCAACCAGATGGGATTCCAGGACTTCGCCGGCTCCACCATCGTCCATTCGACCGGCGGCTGGGCGGCGCTGGCCGGCGTCATCATCGTCGGGCCGAGAATAGGCAAGTTTCGCAGCGACGGCGGCGTCAAAATCACGCCCCCCTCAAACGTGCCGCTGGTGACCCTGGGCGTCCTGATCCTGTGGTTTGGCTGGCTCGGCTTCAACGGTGGCTCGCAACTCGCCCTGGGCGGCGTAACCGATGCGGTGGCCATGAGCAATGTGCTGGCCAACACCAATCTAGCCGCCTCGGCAGGGGTCGTGGCCGCCCTGTTTTTGTCGCGGCCCATCTTCGGTCGGGTCGACCTGATGGCCATCCTCAACGGCGCCATTGCCGGTCTGGTGTCGATTACCGCCGGACCGGACATTGTCGAGCATTATTGGGCGGTCATCATCGGGGCGCTGGGCAGCGCGCTGTGCCTGGGCGGCATAAAGCTGCTGGAAACCCTCAAGCTGGACGACGTGGTCGGAGCGATTCCGGCCCATCTGGTCGCCGGCATGTGGGGCACGCTGGCGGTCTGCATCGCGGCCGGCGGAAACCTTGGCGTCCAACTCCTGGGAGTGATTGCGATAGGCGTCTTCGTGTTCGGGACTTCGTGGCTGACCTGGATGGCCCTGGACAAGGTCTTGGGCGTCCGGGTTGCGCGCAACGTCGAAGAGATCGGTCAGGACGCCATGGAACTCGGTATCGAGGCGTATCCCGAGTTCGTGCTCATGCCCGACCCGGACGAGGTTGAGGAACTGCGGGGCGGCGCAGTGGCGTCCACCGACTAGAAAGGAGACATGGCATGGCGGGAACGGTTGACGGACAGGTTGCCCTGGTGACGGGCGGCAGCGGCGGCATCGGCCGGGCGACCGCGCTGGAGTTTGCCCGTCAGGGCGCGAGGGTCGTGGTGTCGGATGTGCTGCGTGAGGCCGGCCAGGAGACAGCCCGGCTCATCGGCGCCGCAGGCGGCCAGGCCACCTTCATCGAAACCGATGTCACCCGGGCGGCCGAGGTCCAGGCCCTGGTGGGGCAAACCGTCGAGACCTACGGCCGCCTCGACTGCGCGTTCAACAATGCCGGCATCGAGGGCGGCATGGCCAAGACCGGCGACTATACGGAAGAGCGCTGGGAGCAGGTCATTCGCATCAACCTGAAGGGCGTGTGGCTGTGCATGAAGTACGAAATCCAGCACATGCTCGGCCACGGCGGGGGCGCCATCGTCAACACCGCCTCGGTCGCCGGCCTGGTCGGCTTTCGCTACGGCCCGGCCTATGTGGCCAGCAAACACGGGGTGAACGGCCTGACCAAGACGGCGGCCCTGGAATATGCCAAGGCCGGCATCCGGGTCAACGCGGTGTGTCCGGGGGTGATCAGAACGCCGATGTTTGAGCGTGGGCTGCAGAAAAATCCCCACCTCGAAGAGCGCTTCGCCGGCGTCCATCCGGTCGGACGGATTGGCCAGCCCGAAGAGATCGCCCGGGCTGTGGTCTGGCTGTGTTCGTCGGCCGCGTCATTTGTGACCGGCACCCAGCTGCCGGTCGACGGCGGCTTTGTCGCCCAGTGAACAGCGCCTGCTAGAGCAAATTCCGATGCTGTGTAGCCCTTCGACTTCAGGCGGAGCGAAGTCGAAGCATGAATGCCGGCTCACGGCCAGCAGGACGAGAGCGGAACGGCAGGGCTACAGCCTAACGTGAAAGGCGCTAAGCCTGAGGAGGCCATCGACGGGCGGTGTGGTTATGCATCCTGACCCTGGACCTGGCTCTGCGCCTGAAAGACCGCTTCAGCCCGTTTATTGATTTCTGTGGGCGAGAGGTCTTCTTTGTGGGTCGCGAGCGTCCACACATGTCCAAAGGGGTCCTCCAACGTACCGGCCCGGTCTCCATAAAATTGGTCTGTGACTGGCCGAAGCGCTTTCGCCCCCGCAGCGATTGCCCGGTCGAAAAGGGTGTCCACATCTTCGACATACAACAAGATGCTCACGGCTGAGCCACCGAGCGAGTGGGGTCCGCGAAAGCTTTCGTCGGGCGACTCATCAGCCAGCATGATAGGAGAGTCCCCGATTTTGACCTCAGCGTGCCCCACCGCTCCGTTCGGAGCGACGAGACGCATTAACTCCGATGCCCCAAACGCTCGCTTGTAGAAATCAATTGCCTCGGCAGCTTGGTGAACAATCAGATAGGGCGTTACCGTGTGATATCCATCTGGAATTGGCTTGGCTGTCATCGTGCCTCTCCTTTTTCTCTGGTAGAAGAAAGCGTTAGTGAACGCATGGCCATTGTGGCTGCATTATTGTTGAGCGCTTTTCGGGAGTACTGTATTTAATTACAGTATAAGGGAAAAATGTCAAGTATCTCTCTTACCGCACGACAAGAGCGCTTGTTACGGATCATCGAGACCTCGATTGATAAAAAGGGGTACGTGCCAACACTCCAGGAAATGGCGCAGGCCATGAGCATTTCTTCGCTCCAAGGCGTCAAGGATCACCTGGCCGCATTAGAACGCAAAGGGTATATCCGACGCTCCCCCGGGCGCCGGCGGGCCATTGAAATTCTCCAGCGTGTAGCGCAGCCAGAGGGAAATATCCCGATTATTGGCCGCGTGGCTGCGGGCCGTCCGCTCCTCGCTATTGAAAATCAGCACGGCAGCCTGAATCTCAGCTCTGAGTTCTTAGGCACAGGGACCCACTTTGCCCTGCGTGTCCAGGGCGACAGTATGATTGAGGCCGGCATTCAGGAGGGCGATTATGTTATTGTCCGGCAAAAAGAAGCGGCTGATCCTGGTATGATCGTCGTTGCCCGGCTCGGAGAAGAGGTCACGGTCAAACGCCTCAAGAAGAAGGGCGAGGTATTATTCCTGGAAGCGGCCAACCCCGCCTATGATCCAATTCCTTTAACCCAGCCTGCCCAGTCAGCTTCGTCACCGCGTATTGTGGGGATCGTTGTTGGTTTGTATCGCGACTTTGAAAAAAAGCGGTAGAGGACGGATTTCACACCCGTCCCTACACAACCCTTCGCCACCCTCGGAAATCCCCCTGCGCTGGCGCGCCCTTCGACAAAGGGGGAGTGAGGGGGATTTGCTCAGTACAAGACCTGGCGTTCCTTCAGCTGTGCGATGTGCTCGTCGGAATAGCCCAGCACGTCGCGCATGACCTGATCGGTATGCTGGCCCAGCAGCGGGGCCTGGCTCTGCACCCCGTTGGGCGATTCGCTGAGCAGCCACGGAATGCCGGTGTGCTTGCGGATGCCGACCTCGGCGTGCGGCAGCTCGGCAAAGAAGCCCCGTTGCTTGAGGTGCGGGTCGTCGGCCAGGTCCTTGCTGTTCATGGACGGAAAGGCGGCCACGCCCCGAGCCTGCAAGGTCTCGGTCACCTGCCACTTGTCGCGCGTCCGGGTCCAGGCGGTGATGATGTTGTCCAGCTCGTCCTCGTTGGCCTTGCGGTCCGGGACGGTTCGGAAACGGGCGTCCGCGCCCAGCCCGGTCTGGTCCATGGCCTCACACAGCGCCTGCCACTCGGCGTCGGTGCCGCAGGCAATCGACACCCACTCGTCCTCGCCCGCGCACCGGAAACAGTTATGCGGGGCCATCAGCGGGTCACGGTTGCCGCAGCGGGTCGGCTCAAGGCCGTTCATGGCGTAGTCCATCCAACCCTCGGGCACCAGCGCGGCCACCGACTCCCACAGCGACACGTCGATGTACTGGCCTTTGCCCGTCCGTTTGCGGGCGGCCAGGGCTGCGGCCACGGCCACCGCAGCGTGAATGCCGCTGTTGGGATCGCCGTACGAGATGCCGACCTCCTGGGGCGGGCCGCCCGCATAACCGGTCATGGCCGACAGCCCGGTCAGCGGCGCAATGGCCGGGCCGTAGCCCATGTAGTTCTGGAGCGGGCCGCTGTGGCCGTAACCGGAAACCGAGGCCATGATGATGTCGGGCTTGATCTTGACCAGCTCGTCATAACCCAGGCCCAGGCGCTCCATCACCCCGGTCGCAAAATTATCGACCACCACATCACTGTTTTTGATCAACTCCTTGACCACGGCCAGCCCCTCGGGCTGGGCAAAGTTGATCAGCACGCTCTTTTTGCCCAGGCTCCACTGGTTGAACAGCCCCGAGCGGTTGACCCCGGCTTCCATGCCCTTGGGATACAGCGGCAGGCGCCGCGTGATATCGATGCGGGTGTTGGACTCGATCTTGATGACCTCGGCCCCGAGGTGGGTCAGATACATTGTGCCGTAGGGACCGGCCCACACCCAGGTGAAGTCGGCCACCCGCACGCCCTCGAGCGGACGGCGGGTTTTGGGCCGGGGAGCCGGCGGCTGGGGAGCCGGAGCCGGCGGCAGCGCGTCCAGGACTTCGTCGGTATGCTGGCCCAGCAGCGGGGCCGGGCGACGGATCTGCCACCACGGTTCGCGCAGCTGGTAGGGTGGACCGAGCTGGGTGACGGTCCCGGCCTTGGGGTGAGTCACCTCAACAAAGAAGTTCCGGGACCGCAGCTGGTCCTGCTTGCTCAGCTGCTCCATGCCGAACACCGGCGCAAAACAGATCCGCCGCGACTGGGCCTGGTGCCACAGCTCCTCGACCTTCCAGTCCTTGACCCACTCGTCCAGGTACATCTTCATCACGTCCTGGTTTTTGGACCGCTCGGTGACGCCTTTGAAGATGTCCCAGCCGGCCCACTCGGGCTTGTCCATCAGTTCGACGATGCGCTCCCACTGGTCTTCTTCGACCGCCAGAATAAAGAGCAGCCCATCCTGGCACTCAAAGATGCCCCACGGATACAGCAGGCGTTTGCCCAGCCGCGAGGCGATCCGGTCGCTGTACGAGTAGTAGACAAAATTCTGCTCCAGAAAGGCGGCGATAAAGGCCTGGGTAGACAGGTCGATATGCTCCCCGGCACCGGTGTCCAGCGCCCGCTGATAGGCGGCCAGAGACGCCATGGCGCCCGACACGCCGCCCTGGAAATCGCACTGGTGGCCGGCGACCTTCAGCGGCGGAAGATCCGGGAAGTCCGAGGCACCCGGGCTCAGCCAGCCCCAGCCGCCGCCGTGGGACACGTTCAGCTCATAGGCGTTGTAGTCCTTGTACGGCCCGGTCAGCCCAAACGGCGTGATCGAACACATGACCAGCCCGGGGTTGATGCGGCGAAAGGCGTCGTAGTCGATGCCCCGCTCCGCCATCTGGGCGGCCGGGTAATTGTGGACCACAATGTCGGCCCAGGCGACGAGCTGGGCGAGCCGGTCCCGGTCCTGAGCCAGATCGAGCGTGATGCCGCGCTTGTTGGTGTTCAGCGCCAGGAACAGGCCGCTCTTTTCCGGGTCGGCCACACCGCCGGGAAACGGCCCGCGCCGCCGGGCCAGGTCTCCGCCCGGTTCTTCGACCTTGACCACATCGGCTCCCAGATCGGCCATGATTTTGCCGGCGTATGAGGCTGAGACCAGCTGTCCCAACTCGACAACCTTGACACCTTCGAGTCCTTGCATGCCATACCCTCCTTGACTAAGCCTGCCATGATAGACTTCTGCCCCGGCTTTTCAACAGCCGCAGCATCACGCGGTCTTGAATGCTGCGGCCAAGCTGGTATGCAGAAATACACGGAAGGAAAGAGAAATCGCATGGCAGAACAACGTTTTTCCCTGATTACCGATGAATCCCTGGCCGCCTTGCGGCAACTGATTGAGGTGCCGATTGAGGACTCGCTGGAACCCTGGTGCTACGAGGCTACCCGCGACAACATCCGTCACTACGCCCACGGCATCGGCGACGACAACCCGCTGTGGTGCGACCCCGACTACGCCGCCGCCAGCGCCTACGGCAGCCTGGTTGCGCCGCCGTCGTTCGTGTTTCCGCTGAACCGTATCCTGAGCGGCTATGTCGGCGGCCTGCCCGGCGTGCACGCCATGTGGGCCGGGGCCGATCTCGACTGGCACGCGCCCATGCTGCGCGGCGACGCCTTCACCACCAAAGCCTGGCTCAAAGACCTGATCGAACACGACACCCGCTTTGCCGGCCGGGCGATTCAGCAGGTCTACCACGTCGAGTACTACAACCAGCACAAGACCCTGGTCGCCAGCGGCGACAGCTGGTGTTTTCGGACCGAGCGCGATACCGCCCGCGAGCGGGGCACCAAGTACACCGAGGTCAAACAGCGCCAGCCGGTCCAGTACTCGCGCGACGACATTGCCGAGATCTTCGCCCAGTACGCCGAGGAGACAACCCGGGGGGCGACCCCGCGTTATATTGAGGACGTGCGGGTCGGCGACAGCCTGCCGACTATGGTCAAGGGACCAATGACGGTGACGGGCTTCATCTGCTACGCCCAGGGCTGGGGCGGCCTGTATATCCGGGCCAACCGGCTGGCCTGGAAGCAGCTCAAGAAACATCCCGGCCTGGGCATTCCAGACCGCTTCGGCATTCCCGACGTGCCCGAACGGGTCCACTGGGACGGCGACCTGGCCACCCTGGTCGGCACCCCCGACGCCTATGACTACGGCCCCGAGCGCACCTCGTGGATGACCCACCACCTGACCGACTGGATGGGCGACGCCGGCTTTCTGCGCCACATTCATGTGGAAATTCGGCGTCACAATCCGGTCGGCGATACGCTGTATATCAGCGGAGAAGTCACCCGCATCTTCGAACAGGACACGGCCCACTATGTCGAGATCGCCCAAACGGCCAGGAATCAGAACGACGAGCTGTCGGTGCGCGCCACGGCCACGGTTCGTCTGCCGTCGCGGACGGCATAACCCCACAAGGAGGACGCTATGGAAACGCTTGCACTACCCCCAACGGTGAGTGGTTCGAGGCCAGTCATTGGGCATGCCGCCCAATTCCTCAGAGACCCGATTCCGCTCCTGGAACGCGGCTATCAGGAGCACGGCGCGGTCTTTTCCGTGCGGCTCGGCAACAAACCGGCGGTCATCCTCCTGGGACCCGAAAACAACCGCTTCTTTTTCGCCGAAACCGATAAATTGCTGTCGATTCGGGAGGGCTACCCGTTCTTCATCAAGATGTTCCACGAGCGGTTCTACTTCTTTGCCGAGTTCGAGGACTACCTGGAGCAGCGGGCCATTGTGATGCCGCGTTTCCAGGGCCGGCAGATGACCCAGTATGTCTCGACCATGGTCCAGGAGACCGTCAATCTCATGGATCAGCTGGGCGACAGCGGTTCCTTCGACCTGATTCCGACCCTCGGCCCGCTGGTCATGAACATCGCCGCCCACTCCTTTCTGGGCTCGGATTTTCGGAGCCGCCTGGGCGGGGAGTTCTTTACCGACTTCCGGCATTTTTCGGCCGGCATGGAGCCGGTCCTGCCGCTGTGGCTGCCCCTGCCCAAGCTGCGCAGAAGCCAGAAGGCCAAGAAAAAGCTGCACCAGGTTCTGGGCGAGCTGATCCGCTCCCGTCGCCAGCAGCCGGTCGATCCGCCCGACTTCCTCCAGACTCTGGTCGAGTCGCGTTTTTCCGACGGCCGGCTGCTCGACGAAGAGATGACCATCAACCTGATTCTGCTGCTGGTCTGGGCCGGCCACGAAACGACCGCCGGTCATATCAGCTGGGCGCTGATCGACCTGCTCCAGCATCCCGACTACTTGCAGACGGTGGTTGACGAACAGGACGCGCTGATCGGCGACCGCCAGGACCTGAGCATGGCCGATGTGCGGCAGTTGTCGCATATGGACTGGGCGGTCAAGGAGACCGAGCGGCTCCATCCGGTGGCCTATATTCTGATGCGCATGGCGGCTGAGGACCTGGAGATCGGCGGCTTTCAGGTGCCGCAGGGCACCCAGGTGTTTGCCGCACCGTCGATTTCTCACCGTATGCCCGACGTGTTTCCCGAGCCCGAGCGCTACGTGCCGGAGCGTTTTTCTCCGGGCCGTGACGAGTCCCGCACACCCCACAGCCTGATCGGTTTCGGCGGCGGCATCCATCGTTGTGCCGGCGTCAATTTCGCCTACCTGGAAATGCGAGTCGCCCTGACCCTGCTGCTCCAGCACTACGAGTTCAGTCTGCTCGACCCGGCCCCCAAGGCCGTGTCGGGCGCCAAGACCAAGTGGCCGGCCAGCCCCTGCCGGGTGCGCTACCAGCGCCGCCACGGGGTGCCCAAGGGCGTGCCGCGCGCCGAGCAGCACGACACCGGCCAGTGCCCGGTCGAGCACGACACGACCGCCGGGGCCGGCCAGTGCCCGGTCCATCATTAGAACCGTCGGGGCGGGTTTGCATTGAGCAGCCGAATGTCCTTGAGGACCGGCACGCCACGCCCAATCCCCCCCTTTGCCAATGGCACTGCTCAGTCCCCCCCTTTGGCAAAGGGAGAAGTCGAACCCCGTAACATCAGCGGATCAGCGTGACCTCAAGGTCCAGGTCCAGCCCTGCCCACGCCTGGTCGGCAGTCATCGCCGGAACCCCCAACCCGACCGCCAGCGCGACACACGCACGATCACCGAGCGACAGGCCAGAGTGGCGCGTCTGACGGCGCAGCAATCCGGCGCGACGCGCCTGCGCCACGTCAAACGGATGAACCGTCAGCGCCAGCGCGTCGAGTGCGCCCAGCGCCTCGTCATCGTCGAGGCCGTTATCGACCAGCTTGGCGATGACCTCCGAAAAATTCACCGCGCTTATCGAACCACCCACCAAGACCTGTTCGACCAACCCGGCGCCGGGCTCGCCGTTGAGGATCGCCAACACGGCCGAGGCATCAAGGACGACGCTCATTCGCCCTCCTCACGCAGCGCCTCGGCCCGCCTGTCCGCGATCAGCTCATCGACCACGGAGACGCCTGGGGGGACTTTCTCTCGCATCCGTCTCTGCAACCTGAGGACTGCGGCCTTGGGGGCAAGCACCCGCAGCTCGCCTTCGACCACACGCGCAGTCAGACAGCCCGTGTCGTCGATCAGCATTGCCGAGCGCATTGCGGCGGGGATGACGAGACGGCCGTCTGGGGCAATATGGAGCTGCTGCGATGCAACACTGGCGGGCTCATCAGACGGGGTGGAGCGGGCCTGGGCGGCCTCGGATTTCGGCTGGCCTCGCACCAGGACGTTTCGGACGTGCTGGTATCGCTTGCCGAGGAATCTGGCGATGTCGGCGCGCGCATAGCCGGCGGCGTCGAGAGCGCGAATCTTGGCGGATGTGGAAGGCAGACCTTCCACGATACGTTTCATCTCCGCAACGTTTGCTTGCATTGTGCTCTCCACGAACGGGTCGATAGATACTCATGTCATACAATATATTTTCTGACAATAATCAATGTTATCTTCCAGGACAAAAGGATTTTGTCACGCGGCCGCTCTCTCCCGGCACGAGCGGTTATGAGCATACTCCGTTTATCCTGAGCGTAGCGGAGCGAAGTCGGAAGTCGAAGGAGCTTACTTGAGACACTATCTGCTTCCCGATCCAATGACGAAGCCAATTGCCTGAATGAGCTTTTGCAACGCTGCCTTATCAAGCACCCCTATCGGTCCTGCTGTTACGTGACGTGCAGGCAACGACCAAGGCGTAGCGCCCTCGGTTGAGCGTTTCACGAGAGACGACGATAACGGGGTGTGGCCCAGCCGGTCCGAAATCGGCCATGTCAATCTCTCCCGGCTGGATCATGGTGCTTCATTCATACGGTCAGCGGCGTTCCGTAAGGCCACCGCATGGATTTCCTGCTGACGTTCCTCTTCCTCCAGAAGCTCCTGGATAGGGGCATAATCCGCCTCCCGGATCAGGACATAGGCGGTGTTGGTCCGAGGGTCAATGGCACGCGGCAGGCTGGTTTCTTGTCTGTCCAGTTCCTGCTGTTGCTGCGGGGTGAGTTGAATACGCATGATGCTCTCCTTCGCAAGACATTCTACTCTTCCAGCCGGAAAAGGACACCTGACGATCATCCCCGAATGCCACGGCGCGCCTGTCCTGAGCAGAGTCGAAGGGCCGGGGTGGGTTATCCGCAGATGCAGAAAGGCGGGTGCAGGTCTGCCCCGCCCGCTGGGCCTATGCTATAGTCCCGGCCCATGGCCGAAGCGATTGCCTTTGACACCCATCGGTTCGTCAAGCATCTGACCGAGAACGGCTTTACCGAGCAGCAGGCCGAAGTCCTGGCCGACGAGCAGGTCCACCTGCTCAACTCCAACCTGGCCACCCAGGCCGACGTTGCCGCCATCCAACGAGAGATCGCCGCCCTGCGTCAGGAGACTAAGGCCAGTATCGCCGGAGTCCAGCGCGAGATTGAAGTCCTGCGTCAGGAGACTAAGGCCAGTATCGCCGGAGTCCAGCGCGAGATTGAAGTCCTGCGTCAGGAGACCAAGGCTGATATTGAAAGCCTGCGCCAGGAGACCAAGGCTGATATCGCCGGCGTCCAACGCGAGATTGAAGTCCTGCGCCAAGAGACCAAGGCTGACATTGAGGTTCTGCGTCAGGAGACCAAGGCCAGCATCGCTGGGGTTCAGCGCGAGATCGCCGAGGTCAAATCCGATCTGATTAAGTGGATGGTGGGAGCGCTGATTGCCCAGGGCGGAGTGATTGTGGCGCTGCTCAAATTGCTGCCGGGCTGAGACCGACAGCGCCCCGCTCTGAGGGTGGCAGGCCCGCCGGAAAAATCCCCCTCACTCCTCGGTGATACACCTGCTTGCTCTCGGCTGCTTTGTTCAGGCTTCCATAGCCGCCGAGAGCATCGGACCATCTATCTGTTCGTTAATGTGGCCGAGCCAGTACCGACATCACGAACCGCTTGACCGTGTTCCGAACGAGTTCTCTTTTCTTGGTTGGGCGTATGGATGACCGGCTCGACAGGATGGAGGCGAAGTGTGAAACGGTCAACCAGACGCTTCTGACGTTGACCCATGACGTGTCGGCCTTCACTTCGGCCACCTCGGTGCGGACTTCGGCCACCTCGGTGCGGACTTGGGCAATCTCGGCTTTGACGCCGGCGATATCGTCCTTCAGCTCGGCCTTGACGCCGGTCAGGTCAGTGCGGACTTCGGCGATATCGTCCTTGGTGGCCAAGTGCTCGGCCAGCGGAATTGCGCCCGCGGCAGCCTTGGCCTTGGCTTCGGACGCCCCGGCTTCAATCAGGGCATCGTAGACTTCGGATACGATCAGGCTCATCGGCCTGTCTCACTGGCGCGCCTAATAGCCCCGCAGCCGCGCCCAGCGCTCACGGTGCCAGGCTGCGTCGCCAAAGGTCATCTCGGCCACCCGAGCCCGCTTGATGTAAAACCCGGCCTCGTGCTCATCCGTCATGCCGATGCCGCCGTGCATCTGCACGCCCTCGTTGGCGGCCAGCACAAAGGTATCCGAACAGCGCGCCTTGGCCAGGCAGATGAGCGTTTCGGCCTCGGCCTCGCCCGCGTCAACCGCCCGAGCCGCAGCCATGACCGTGGAGCGGGCCAGCTCAATGTCCATGAACAGCCGCGCCGCCCGGTGCTTGAGCGCCTGAAAGCTGCCGATCAATGCCCCGAACTGGGTCCGGGTCTTCAAGTATTCCAGGGTGTTCTCGAAAATCTGGGTCATGCCGCCGAGCATTTCCGCGCAAAGGCCGACGGTCGCCCGATCAACGACCCGAGAAAGGCTGTGGGACCCCGCTCCCACAGCGCCAACCAGACTTTCCGTCCCAATTTTTACGCCGTCCAACTCCAGCAGAGCCACGGCCCGACAGTCAACCCGCGACTGGGGCGTGACGCTGAGGCCGGGCGCGTCTTTGGGGATCACAAACAGGCTGATGCCGTCGGGGTCGGCCTCGGCGCCGGCGGTGCGGGCCGAGACGGTCAGCGCGTCCGCAGCGTAGCCGTCCAGGACCTGGATCTTCTGGCCCGTAATGCGCCACGCCCCGTCTTCGGCCGTGGCCGTGGTGCCGACCCGGTTGAGATCGTAGCGGCTGCGCGCCTCCTGATAGGCCAGGCTGAGGATGGCGTCGCCGGCGGCAATGCCCGGCAGCCAGGCCCGTTTCTGCTCTGGGCTGCCGGCCTCGACCAGCAGCTGGCCGGCCAGCAGCACGGTTGACAGAAACGGCTCGGGGGCGAGGGTGCGGCCCAGGGCCTCCATGACCACGGCAAAATCGGCCAGACCCATGCCGGCCCCGCCGTACTCCTCGGGAATCAGAATGCCGACCCAGCCGAGCTGGGCCATGTCCTGCCACATCGAGCGCGAAAAGCCGACCGGGTCGCCGGCGTCGCGCAACTCCCGCACGCGCGAGACCGGCGAGTTGGCCCGCACATAGTCGAGGGCGGTTTGAGCCAGCAGTTCCTGGTCTTCGGTCAGAACGAGTTGAGCCACAATACTCTCTCCTGCGTTATCTCTTATTGATTATTCCGACTTGTTTTCGAGTAATTCCGTGCCGCTTCCCCGGAAGTCGATATCCGGCAAAATCGTCTGCGGCTTAAAGGTGACACGGTAGTGATAGGCGCTCACATCCGCCGTTTCCAACTGTTCCGCGAAATAGGTCACATTGTCGGACAGCCCCAGGAAGTGCTTTTTGTAGGCATCCTGGCTGACCTTGCACACCACTTCCAGTTGTTTTCCCTGATCGTCAATAGCGCAGCGCCCATCTATGGTGAGCATGTACGTGTCGGTGATGCCGTTGTAAAAGATGATCCGCCGGTCGATCTCAAAATTTTCCGCTGCTTTCGATAAGTTCCTGGACGCTATCTTGGCATCGTCGCAGCCAGCAAACGCTGCCAGCATGAAACTCACCGCCGCAAGCATCGTCCAAACTTTGTTCATTGGACTACTCCTTCCGGGGTGTCCCCTTTCAAACGTGTGATGCAAATTCCCAGGAACCTACGCTCGCCTGCCGGGCGCTGACCGTCGGACCGGGAAGAACCCACCCCCCTGCTCCGCAGGACCCCTCCGAGGAGGGGATGGGGGCGGGTCCCCTCCTCGGAGGGGTGGCCCGAAGGGCCGGGGTGGGTGCCTTCTCGGCCGCTGGGTAACGCAATAGGCATCACACGTTCAAAGGGAGGTCAGGGGAGGTTTTCTAGTCCGGCAGGCCCAACACCCGCTTGGCAATCACGTTGAGCTGAATCTCGCTCGTTCCGCCCTCAATCGTGTTGCCCCGCGAGCGCAGCCAGTCGCGGGTCAGGGTCAGCTCGCGGTCGTCAAAGCCCGGCCCCTCCCAGCCCAGGGCCTGGGGGCCGGCAATCGACAGCAGGAGTTCCTGGCGGCGCTGGTTGAGTTCGGTGCCGTAAATTTTGAACATGGAGCTTTCCGGGCCCGGCGGGCGGCCGGCCTTGGCCGCGTCGCGGCTGCGGTCGGAGGTCAGCTTGAAGGCCAGATTGTCCATCTCAAAGCGGGCCATGCGCTCCCGCAGAGCCGTGTCGGCGATCCGCTCGCCGTCGAAATCCACATATTTTCTGGCCCAGTCGCGCATGCCGCGGCGCTTGCCGCCCCCGCCGCCAAAGGCGGTGGCAATCATCGACCGCTCGTGGTTGAGCAGCGCTTTGGCTACGGTCCAGCCCTCGTTCACGGTGCTGACCACGTTTTTGGCCGGCACCCGGACATCGGTCAGAAAGGTCTCGCAGAACGGCGACGAGCCGCTGATGAGTTTGATCGGCCGGGTTTCCACCCCGGGGGTTTCCATGTCCATCAGCATGAAGGTGATGCCCCGGTGCTTGGGCGCGTCCGGGTCGGTTCGGACCAGCATGAACATCCAGTCGGCGAAGTTGGCGTATGAGGTCCAGATCTTCTGGCCGTTGATCGTGTAGAAGTCGCCGTCGAGCACGGCTTTGGTCTGGAGCGAGGCCAGGTCGCTGCCCGAGCCGGGCTCCGAATAGCCCTGGCACCAGCGAATTTCGCCGCGCACAATCCTGGGCAGGTGTTCCTGCTTTTGGTCTTCGGTGCCGTACTCCAGCAGGGTCGGGCCGATCATGGTCAGGCCGAATCCGATCAGCGGCACCGGCAGCTTGAGGGCGGCCATCTCTTCGCGCACGATTTTGGCCTCGGCCTTGGACAGTCCGCCACCGCCGTAGCGGGTCGGCCACTCGGGCGCGGTCCAGCCCTTTTCGGCCATGCGGTCGAGCCAGACCTTGGCGTCCGGGTTGGTGTACCTGGCCTTGCGGCCGCCCCAGTTGCCCTCCAGCTCGCTCGACGCCGTGCCGACAATCGAGGCCGGGGCGTTGTCCGTGAGCCACTGGCGGGTTTCAACGCGAAAGGTTTCAAGATCGGCCATTGCTGAGTCCTCCTCGACGCTACATACAGCCCTGGGCGTGCAACCGCCCGGACGTAGACGGTTACTGTAGCCGATAGTGCGAGAAGACGAAAGCGGGACGGGGGGGGTCAAGAAGAGAGTGGAAAGGCCTGCTCCGCATAGCCCACAGCGGTCCTCTCCCGCGCCGGCACTTGCGCCGGGGATAACCCACTCCGCCGCTGGCGCGGCACCCCTCCGAGGAGGGGAACTGCCCCCCATCCCCTCCTCGGAGGGGTGGCGGAAGGCCGGGGTGGGTGCCTTCCGACGAGGGGCTGAACGCTGAATGGAAGACCCATTCAGCGCCCAGCATTCAATTTAGGCAGCCTTGGAAGCCGGCGCCGGCATGTTGGTCAGCGGCTGGGGCGTGACCAGCGGGGTGGCGTCCCACTTCTTGAGTTCGGGCAGGACGTGTGTGGCAAAGCACCTGAGGCTGCGCTCGGCCTCGTCGTAGGGCATGCCGGCGTAGCTCATGTTGCACATGATGCCGTTCATGTCGATCATGTCGCGCATGTTCTCGATCTTGCGCAGCACCTGGTCCGGGGTGCCCCACGGCATCAGCTTGACGAAGTCCTTGGCCGCGCCGTCCATGCCGTGTTTGCTGATGTACTTGCCGACGTTGCTGTAGAACTCGTAGCCCTTGTGGGAGCCGAAGTGCTTGCCGGTCATTTCGTAGTGGCGCATGGCGGTATGGTAGTAGGCGCCAATCCACTTGTAGGCGTTCTCCTCGGCCCGCTGGGCGTCTTCGTCCACATAGAAGAAGCCCCCGCACAGCGGCTGGGGCGGCTTGGCGGCGGCCCCGTACTCTTCGCGCCAGACCTTGTGGTAGACCTCGAAATCCTGCTGCACGACTTCCCAGGGTTTCTGCGGGATGACCAGCAGGCCGACGCCCAGCTTGGCCATGATCGGCATCGACTCGGGCGACACCGCTGCGGCGTAGGTGCGGCCCCCAAAGGAGTATTTGGGATACGGGCGGATCTCGCGGCGCGGCTGCTGGGTCTCCAGGCCGCCCTCCATGTAGCCGTTTTTCAGGCCGTTGATGACCAGTTCGGCGTATTCGACAAAGCGGTTGCGGCCCTCGTTCTGGTCGATCCGGAAGCCCTCGTACTCGACCCGGGCCAGGCCGCGGCCAAAGCCCAGGATCATCCGACCGTCAGACAGGTGGTCGAGCAGCGCGATCTGCTCGGCAACCCGAACCGGATCGTGCCAGGGCAGGACGATGACCATCGTACCCAGCTTCATATTTTTCGTCTTGCCGGCCATGTAGGACAGAAACTGCACGGCGTCGGGGCACATCGTGTAGTCGGTGAAGTGGTGCTCAATCGACCACACTGAGTCAAAACCCAGCGGTTCGGCCAGCTCGGCCAAACGCAGTTCCTCCTGATATACTTCGGCGTCCGACCGCACATTGCCGGGATTCTGAAAAACCGGGGCATAACCAACGTGTAATGACATAGTCTCCTCCTTTAGTGTGCTCTACAGATTGTGCAGTCCATATTATATACTCCAGGGTGTATACGCCCAGCGCCCCACCGGTGTCAAGCAAACCGGGACTTGCCCGGACCGCGCCGGACAGGCTACAAGAACCCGACATGCTGACAGGCAAACGCTCCCGCAAACGTGCCGCCGTGGAAGAGGAAATCCTGAAGGTGACGGCCGATATGTTCAGCCAGCGCGGCTACCACGCTACCACCCTGGACGATATTGCGGTCGCCGCCGGCATTTCCCGGGCCGCGTTCTACTCGTATTTTCCGAGCAAGGAAGAACTGCTGCGGCGCATGTACAACCAGGTCATTTCCTCGACCCAAACCGCTCTGGAGCGCATTGCGGCCGAGGATTTGCCGGTCCAGGAGAAGCTGCGCCGCATCACCCGTCACCATGTCCACTACCTGGCCACCCATATGCCGCTGGCCCAGGTGTTTTTCTCGGAGCTGTTCAACCTGCCGCCGGAGATGGAGCGCTCGGTCACCCAGGCCAACCGAGCCTTCGGCCAGGTGATTGAGAAGGTGGTCGAAGAGGGGGTGAACACCGGCGTGCTGATCCCGGTCCACCCCAAGCGGTTTACCTATGCCCTGATCGGCATGTGGAACTGGATGCACCGCTGGTATCGGCCGGAGGGCGAGTGGACGCCGGAAACCGTGGCCGAAGAATTTATCCGCATCCTGGAGTCGGGCTATCTGCAACGCCACGCCGAGCCCGAGTCCGAGGCGCTGTGGCGCGAACTCAGAGCCCTGCGCCAGGAGGTGGCGGCTCTGCGGACGAGCTTGCGGGACGAGCCGGCGGACGGCGGACAAAGCTGACAACGTCAACAGAGAGAGGAGTACGAGTATGGCTGGTCAATTGGAAGGAAAAGTCGCCCTGGTCACGGGTGGCGGTTCGGGTATCGGCCGGGCCACCTGCCTGGCCATGGCCCGAGAGGGCGCCAAGGTGGCGGTCGCCGATGTGGTGGTCGAGGGTGGCGAGGAAACGGTCAGGCTGATCCAGGACGCCGGCGGCGAGGCGATCTTCATCAAGGCCGATGTGTCAAACGCGGCCGAGGTGGAAGCCATGGTCCGGCAGACGGTCGCCAGCTACGGTCGTCTTGACTGCGCGTTCAACAATGCCGGCATTGAGGGGCCGGTGTGTTCGACGGTCGAGTACACCGAAGAGGACTTTGACCGGGTGGTGGCCATCGACCTGACCGGGGTGTGGCTGTGCATGAAGTCTGAAATCCCGGTCATGCTCGAACACGGCGGTGGCGCCATCGTCAATACCGCCTCGGTCGCCGGTCTGGTCGGCTTTCAGGGCATCTCGGCCTATGTGGCCAGCAAACACGGGGTGAACGGGCTGACCAAAACGGCCGCCCTGGAGTACGCCAAAGCCGGCATTCGGGTCAACTCGGTGTGTCCGGGGGTAATCGAAACGCCGATGGTCAAACGCGCCTTTGAAAAAAGTCCCGGCATGGAAGAAGGCGTGGCTGCGGTCGAGCCGGTCGGGCGGCTCGGTCAGCCGGAAGAAATTGCCCAGGCCGTGGTGTGGCTGTGTTCCGACGCGGCCTCGTTCGTGACCGGTCATCCCATGGCGGTCGACGGCGGTCTGGTCTCCCAGTAGTCCGCTGCTCCCGCCTTTGGAAACGTGTGATGCAAGAAGAAACCCACCCCGCCGCTAGCGCGGCACCCCTCCCAGGAGGGGATTGGAGGTGGCTCCCCTCCTGGGAGGGGTGGCCGAAGGCCGGGGTGGGTTATCCCCGATCCGCAGGAGAACCCAGGTTCCTGGGAATGTGTGTCACACGTTGAAAAAGGGAGAACCAGAGAGAAGCAGAAAGCCCATGCCGCTGTCAGGCGTCCGCGTTATCGAAGTCGGCCTCAATCTGGCCGGGCCGCTGGTCGGCGCCATCCTGGCCGACCTGGGGGCCGATGTCATCAAGGTCGAACGACCGGACACGGGCGACGACTCGCGCGCCTGGGGGCCGCCGTTTGTGGCAGACGCCTCGGTGCCCTACCATGTCACAAACCGCAACAAGCGCTCGGTCACGGTCGATTTCAAAGACCCGGCCGAGTTGGCCAAGCTGCGCCGGCTCATCGCCCACAGCGATATCTTTATCCACAACCTGCGACCCGGCGTGGCCGCCGACATCGGCCTCGGCCCGGACGTACTGCTGGAGGCCAACCCGCGGCTGATCTACTGCGAGATCTCGGCCTTTGGTCACAAGGGACCGCTCAAGGACAAACCCGGCTATGAGATTCTGCTCCAGGCGTTTGGCGGTCTGATGAGCATGACCGGCGAAGAGGGCGGTCCGCCGATGCGGATGGGCACCTCGGTCGTTGACTACGGCACCGGCATGTGGACGACGATTGCCGCCCTGGCCGCCCTGCGCCAACGCGACCGGACCGGCCGGGGGTGCATGATCCACACCTCGCTGTTCGAGACGGCGCTGTTCTGGCTGAGCAACGCCTTTGCTTCCTATAAGGCCAGCGGCAAGGTCCCCCAACGCCATCCCACCGGCAGCCCCCGGCAGGTCGCCTTTGGTATGTTTGAGACGCGCAGCGGTCCGATGGTCATTGGCGTGGCCAACAGCCGGCTGTTCGTCAAGCTGGCCCGGGCAATCGGCCGGCCCGAATGGGCCGACGATCCGCGCTACCGGACCAACGCCGACCGCCTGGCCCAGCGCGACTACCTGGTCGGCGAAATCCGGGCCATTCTGCGCCAGCACACCAGAGAGCACTGGATGGCGCTGTTCGACCAGGTCGGTGTGCCGAGCGCGCCCATTCTGACCATCCCCGAGGTTCTGGAGCAGACCCAGACCCAAGCCCTCGACATCCTGCGCCAGACGCCCGGCGATCAGGTCGAGCTGTTCGGCCTGCCGTTGTCGCTCGATGCCCGGCGGCCGGGCTTCACCAAACCGGCGCCCAAGCTGGGCGAACACACGGACGAAGTCTTTGCCAGCCTGCCCAAAAAGGAGGACGGCGATGGCTGAGCGCCGTTCATCAGGAGGACACATGAGGCGCGCGGTGTTGATCCTCGGTATGTCTGCGGTGAGTCTGTTCATATTTGTGGGAAAGGGCGGGGCGGCAGTCCTGGATATTCCCGGCAGCAGGGCCACCCTATCGGGGATTGGGGTCATTTCGGGCTGGAAGTGTGAAGCCACCGGAGCCCTGACGGTCCGTTTCGACGGGGGAGAGCCCATACCTCTCCTGCACGGAGCAGAGCGGGGCGATACCCGGCGCGAATGCGGAGATGTAAACAACGGCTTTGTGGCGATCATGAACTGGGCACTGCTGGGCGATGGGGAGCATACAGCGGTGGCTTATGAGGACGACACAGAGTTCGCCCGCAGCACGTTTACCGTTGTGACTACGGGCGAGGAGTTCGTGACGGACGCGAGGGCTCAATGTTCTGTCCCCGATTTTCCCGCCCCCGGAGAAAATGTGTCGTTGGAATGGGAAGAAAGTACGCAGCGTTTTGAGCTTGCGCGGGTCACGAGCTACAGACTCCTCAGTGGAGCGGCAGAGGTCGTTGATGCCGACACACTCACCATAGGCGCCGAACGTATCCGGCTTGTCGGTATCGACGCACCGGAAAGCCAGCAACTGTGCCTCAATGCAACGGGCGAGTGCTACCCGTGCGGCCAGGTTGCAACGGACGCGCTCAGGCAGAAGCTCATAGGCAACAATACGGTCTCCTGCTATCTCGGCGACCGGGACATCTACGGTCGGGCGCTCGGTATCTGTTTCAGTTTCGACGGCACGGACTTGAACGGCTGGCTGGTCGCAAACGGACGCGCGGTGGCCTATCGGTACTATTCAAGCCGCTATATCCCTCAAGAAGCGATAGTCAGCGCGGCCCAGCGGGGCATCTGGGCTGGACAATTTGTCGTCCCCAGTCGGTGGCGACGCGGAGAACGGCTGGTTGAGTGTCAGGGCGAATACCAGAGTGCGTCAATGCTGTACTGATGCGCGCCTCTCAGTCCACCGGTCGCATGAACGGAGCATGAGCCGACAACAGTGTTTCCATGAGTAGCGCAGCACATCCTCCACAATCCGACCCGGCCGAGGCCGCAGCCTGGATCGAGTTTTATTATCGCCAGGGCTGGAGCGACGGCCTGCCCCTCGTCCCGCCGAGTGAAGACTCGGTCCGGGCCATGCTGGAGGCCGGCAAGCTCGACGCGGACGCCATTATCGGCACCATCCCCGAACGCAACGCCCGAATTCCGGCCGAGAAGGTCGCCATCAACGCGGTCATGGCCGGCTGTCTGCCGGACTACTTTCCGCTCGTCGTGGCTGCGGTCACAGCCCTGTGTCACCCGGACTTTGCCTATCATAACCCGGCCACCAGCACCGGCGGCTCGGCCCTGGCCATTATTGTCAACGGGCCGCTCGGGCCGGCCCTGGGCATCAACGCCGGCAACAACCTGTTCGGCCCCGGCCACCGCGCCAACGCCACCATCGGGCGGGCGCTCAGGCTGGTGATGATGAACGTCCTGAATACCCGCCCCGGCCTGCTGGACCGGGCCACGCTGGGCAGCCCGGGCAAATACACGCTGTGTTTTGCCGAGGACGAGGCCAACACGCCGTGGCAGCCGCTCCACGTTGAGCGTGGCTTTCAGCCCCACGACAGCACGGTGACGCTGTACGCCTCCAACAGCCTGTGCGGCGTCTACAACCAGCTGGCCAGCAGCCCGGAGCCGCTGCTGCTCGAATGTGCCGATGCCGTGTGCAACCTGGCCACGCCCAACGTGTACGGCTTTAACCAGACCCTGCTGGTCCTGGCCGGAGAGCACACCGCGGTGCTGGCCGACAGCGGCTGGAGCAGACGCCAGGTCCAGGAGTTCGTGATTCAACACGCGCGACGCACGGTGGCCGATTTCAAACGCGCGGCGCGCCTGCCCGGAGAGATCACGCCCGACGACGAAACCACCTGGCGCTATGTCATGCGCCGTCCCGAAGACCTGCTCATCGTGTGTGCGGGCGGCCGGGCCGGCAGCTGGTCGGCCTGTCTGCCGGGCTGGGGCAATAGATGGACCCGGAGTATTACCGTCCCGATCACATGAACCACAGGAGGAGCGGCATGCCGCGCACAGTCTTTGACCCAACCGTCCCGCCCCAGCAGTCAGTCGCAGCAGACGAGCGGACGAGACCACCGCTGTCTTTTTCCTACGCCCCGCGTCCCCGCTCGCTCGACGGGCTGCGGATTGGCCTGATTGAGAACACCAAATTCAACTCCGATGTCCTGCTGCTGAAAATCGCCCAGCGCCTGCACGGGCGCTACGGCACGACCATGGTCCATCTGGACCGCAAGAAGTCGTCCGGCCATAGCGTCAGCGACGAAGCCCTGGCCTATTTTCGGCACCACGCCGACCTGGTGCTGGCCGGGGTCGGCGATTGAGGCTCGTGCAGTTCGAGCAGTGTGCTCGACGGCATCAAGCTGGAACACGCCGGCATTCCGGCCGTGTCGATCGTCACCCGGCCGTTCATTGCCACCGGCCAGGCCATGGCCGAAACCTGGGGCGCCCCGGACTATGCGTTTGTCGTCACCCCGCATCCGATTGCCAACCTGAGCCCGGCCGAGCTGGACGCCAGGGCGGATGAGTTGACGGATCAGGTGGTCGCTTTTATGCAGCGATCAATGGACACGGCAAGGAAGAGAGAATAAGCCGGGGACGGGCGCGTATAGCCTAGCTCGCCCCTCCATCTACCACCCGCTCCAGGCTCTCGACGCTGGGCCAACTGACCATATCGTCCCGGCCGCACTATGAGGAAGGACCGCCATGAACGCAACCGAGCTGATGGAATACCGCCGTGCCACCATCCCGGTTTTCAACGACAACACGATGAAACTGGGGGTGTTCGGGTCAAACTGCAGCAACGGCTGTACGATTACGCACGCGGAAACGACTTTTGAAGCGACCTACGAGCATACCCTGGAGATCGCCCAGCAGGCCGACCGGCTCGGTTTTGAACTCCTGGTGCCGGTCGGCCGCTGGCGGGGCTTTGGCGGCTCGACCGATTTTAACGGCACCTGCATGGAGACCTACACCTGGGCGGCCGCCCTGGCCGCCCGGACCGAGCACATCATGCTGTTCTCGACCTCGCACGCGCCGACCATCCACCCCATTGTGGCCGCTAAACAGGGGGCGACGATTGACCATATCTCCAACGGCCGCTGGGGCCTGAACATCGTGTGCGGCTGGTTCACGCCCGAAATGGAGATGTTCGGGGCCAAACAGATGGATCACGCCGAGCGCTACCGCTATGCCGGGGAGTGGATTCAGGTCATCAAACGGATGTGGACCGAGCAGGATTTTGATCATCACGGCGAGTTTTTTCAGGTCAAGGACGGCTACCTGCTGCCCAAACCCGTTCAGCAGCCCTACCCCACGCTGATCAATGCCGGCTTCTCTCCGGCCGGCAAGGACTTTGCCGCCCGCGAGGTCGATTTCAATTTCATGGCGGTCGATACGCTCGAAAACGGTAAGGCCATCACCACCGAGATCAAACAGCTGGCCCGTCAGTATCAGCGTGAGATCGGGATCATGACCTATGGCCTGGTGGTGTGCTGCGACACCGAAAAAGAGGCCCGCCAGAAGTATCGCTACATTGTTGAAAAGGGCGACTGGGAAGCGGCCCGGACGATTCTGGGCCTGCTGGGCATTGAGAGCGAGTCCTTTTCCGAGCAGCACCTGACTGAGTTCGCCGAGCGCTTCATCGCCGGCTGGGGCGGCTATCCGCTGGTCGGCACCCCCGAACAGGTGGTTGACGAGCTGTGCAAGCTGTCCCGGGTCGGCCTGGAGGGCATCATTCTGAGCTGGCTCGACTATAACGAAGAGATGCGCTACTTCGGCGAGCAGGTGCTGCCGCTGATGCGCCAGGCCGGGCTACGTCGGTAGCCCGGCGGTCGGTGGTGTCTCAGGTTGCATTTTCCCCTCACCCTAACCCTCTCCCTCAAAGGGAGAGGGAACAGACCGGCTCCCGCCTACTCCATTCTGTACAGCTTGATCGCGTTATCGGCCACGATCTTCTGGGTGACACGCTCGGGGACGTTGGCGAAGTCCTTCTCAATCACCGCTTGCGACTCGGGCCAGGTCGAGTCGGTATGCGGGAAGTCGGAGGCCCACATGTAATTATCCTCGCCAAAATACTCCCAGGTCGAGGGACCGATGGGGTCGTCCTGGAAGGTCGCGTACAGCTGACGCCGGACGTACTCGCTGGGCGCCATGGGCAGGGCGTCCCGGTCAAAATAGCGGAACTTCTCCCAGGCATGGTCGGCCCGGTACATGTAGTGCGGCAGCCAGCCGGTGTCATTCTCGGCCGACACGATCAGCAGCTTGGGAAAGCGCTCCAGAACACCGCCCAGGATGATATCCGTAATCGACTCCTGGACCTCGTGGATCAGCCGCATATACACGCTCTGGCGGCTGGCCCGGACCACGTTGGCGGGCGGCCGCTGGCCGGTGTTCTTCTTTTCCCGGTTGCCCTTTTTGCTGGTCACCACATGCAGGCTGATCGGCATGTGCAGCTCTTGGGCCGCAGCCCAGAAGGGGTCGTACTCGGGGCTGCTGTACGGCTTTTCGCGCGGCGGCGAGCCCCAGATCATGACCCCCCGCATGCCGTTCTTGGCCCCCCGCTCAAGCTCCTGGACGCCGGCCTGAATGTCTTCGAGCGAAATCAGGGAGATGCCGAACAGGCGCTTCGGGTCATAGCTACAGAACTCGCTCAGCCAGTCGTTATAGGCCCGAAAACACGCCTGCTGGAACTCGGCATCGTCCAGACCGAACAGCGACATGCCGAGCGTGGTGTACAAGACCTCGGCCTCAACCCCGTCAATCTCCTGGTCCTTGATCCGCTCGGCCGGGTCCCAGCCGCTCGGCCGGGCGCCCTCATAACCCTTTTCCCAGGCTTTGGGCAGATCTTCGGGTTTGTTGCCGGCGGCAAAGCCACCCGCGACCGGAAACGGCCGCAAGCCCTCGACACAGAAAAAATGGCCTTTCTTCCCGTTGTAGCCCTCGACAACGCGGGGCGCCCGATCCCGGTATTTTGTATCCAGGCGGGTCTGCCACAGGTTGGCCGGCTCCATCATATGCGAATCCGCAGATACCACACGCATGCGTCTGCCTCCTTAGTTATGAATGTCTGCGAGGATAGTCAGACCCGGGGGCACAGCCCTCACGGTCTTGGCGCCCATTGTCTGCCCAGCTCTTGCGGTTTGTCAAGGAGCCGATAGGCTGAGGCAGTGAAGGAGGAAGCGTATGGATTTTGGTCTGTTGATGCCTTTTCACAACCCGGCCCGCTGGGCGCGGCCATTTCCGGAGTTGTACCAGGAGCAGCTCAACCACATCCTCGCCGCCGAGCAGCTTGGTTACGATACGATCTGGCTGACCGAACATCATTTCGATCGGGACGGCTGGTCGCCCGCGCTGCTGCCGTTGGCCGCCGGGATTGCGACCCGCACGCAGCGGATTCGGATCGGAACCTGCATTCTGATCCTGCCGTTCCAGAACGCCCTGCGCGTGGCCGAGGACGCGACCACGGTCGATATCCTGTCGAACGGCCGTTTCGATCTGGGCGTCGGCAAGGGCTACCGGGTCAACGAGTTTACCGGTTTTGGTATCGACCGTCGGACCCGCGACGCCCAGCTCGAAGAGGGGCTGGAAGTCATTCAAAAAGCCTGGACCGAGCGGCAATTCTCGCATGACGGGACCTATTATCAGCTCCAGGATGTCGAGCTGACCCCGCGCCCTGTGCAAACGCCCCACCCCCCGATCTGGATCGGCGCCCGGGGCAAGCGGGCGGTGGAGCGCGCCGCCCGGATGGGCTTTCACCTGATCGGCACCGGCGAGGTTGAGCAACAGCGGGCCTATGACCGGGAGCTTGAGCGCCAGGGACGCGACCCCGCAGCCTACCACCTGTGTCAGCTGCGCTGGGTGTATGTGGCCGCCAGCCGCGACCAGGCCTGGGACGAGGTCGGCGAACATCTGTACTACCTGTTCAACTCGGCTTTTCCGCTGCTGAAAAAGGCCGGCGATCTGCCCGCCGACCGGGCCATGGCCGAACTCCCCAGCCTGGAACAGCTGCGCAACGTTGACCCGACCATTCCGGGCGGCGCCCCGATTGTCGGCACACCGGATGACTGCATCCGGGCGATCGAACGCTACCAGCAGGAAACCCGGGTGAGCCATCTGGCCATGGGCATGCACCTGCCCGGTCTGGCGCCCGAAAAAGTGCTGGCCAGCCTCGAACTGTTCGCCCGTCAGGTCATGCCCCGATTCCGCTAAGACAGACTGAACACTCATTCAGCCGGCCCCCTCCGCACCCTTGCTGAGGGGGAGAAAATATGCGATAGGGGAGCGGATGTTTTCGGTCGAGAATTCTGTTGGACAGAGCGCTTGACATTTGGCACAGGGGTGAGTATGCCGGGGACAAGGCATTCTCGAAACAACATCTTACCTGTAAGGAGGGTAGCTATGTCACAGTTTGACACTATCGTGAAAGGCGGAACCGTTGTCGATGGGACGAAGGTTCCGCGTTACCAGGCCGACATCGGGATCAAAGACGGCAAGATCGCCGAGATTGGCAAGCTGAACGCCAGCGACGCCAAGAAGGTTATCGACGCCAATGGCCTGATTGTGGCCCCGGGCTTCATTGATCTCCACACCCACTACGATGCGCAGCTGCACTGGGACCCGTACTGCACAATCGGCAGCTGGCACGGTGTGACCACCGTCACCATCGGCAACTGCGGCTTCGGCTTCGCTCCGCTGCGTCCGCAAGACGCCGACCGGGCCATGCTGGCCCTGTCCCGGACGGAAGCCATCCCTCTGGAACCCATGCGGGTGTCAATGAAGGTTGACTGGGAAACCTTCCCCCAATACATGGACCGTCTGTCCCGCATGCCGCTGGGCGTCAACGTCTCCCATCTGTTCCCGATTGCGCCGGCCGTGGCGTATGTGATGGGCGGTTTTGATGACGCCAAGAAGCGCTTCCCCAACAAGCAGGAGATGGACACCATCATCGGTCATTACAAAGAGGCCGTGCAGGCCGGAGCGGCCGGTTGGTCGGCCCAGCGCCTGGTGCCCGAAGGCCGTGCGTCGGTGCAGCGCGACTATGACGGTACGCCGATGATCACCGACATTCTGCCCGACGAGTTCTACCTCGACATGGCCAAAGCCATGAACGATGTTGGCCAGGGCTGCATCCAGTTCACCCAGTCCGGCGCGGCTGAGAGTTCCTTTGGTGTTGAGGACGACTTCAAATTCCTGGAAAAGATGACCAAGGCTGCCGGCCGGCCGCTGCTATATAACGCCATCGTGATCAGTGACAAGCATCCCGAGTCGCACAAAGCCCAGCTTGACTGGGTCAACGCCGCCAACGAACGCGGCGCCCGTGTCTTCGGGCAGGCCGTCACCGCCCGTGCTCCGGTTCGGATGACGCTGGAAGACTGGAACCTGTTTGACAGCGTTCCGGCCTGGAAAGAGGCCACGATCGGCACGGTTGAAGAGCGCAAAGCCAAGCTGTCCAAGCCCGAACTCCGCGCCGAAATGCGCGCCGACTATGACGACGGCGGCATGGAGACCTTAGACGTGATCTTCGGGGGGTTTGAAACGTACATCGCCCGCAAAGTCAAGAATCGCGACCTCAAGCTGAAATACGAAGGCATGTCGGTCAAGCAGATCGCCGAGGCCGAAGGCAAGCACGTCATCGACGCCATGCTGGATCTGTCGGTGGCGGACAACCTGCAGACCGAGTGGGCTGGTTCAGTCGCCAATTCGAAGGTTGAGGGCTATAAAGAACTGATGAGTTCACCGTACAGCCTACCGGGTGTCTCGGATGGTGGCGCCCACGTGAAGTTCATCACCCCGGCCATCTACCCGACCGAAGTGCTGTCCTGGCTCGTCCGCGAGACCGGCACCATGTCGCTGGAAGAAGCCCATTTCCGCCTGAGCGGCATGTCGGCTTGGGCGGCTGGCCTCAAGGATCGCGGTACGCTGCGGCCGGGTATGGCTGCTGACATTGTGATCTACGATAGCGACACGGTCGCTGCGGCTGAAAGCGAAATCGTGCATGACCTGCCGGCCAACGAGTGGCGGCGTGTCCAGCGGGCCGAGGGCTACAAGCACATCATGGTCAACGGCGAAGTGACCTTCGCCGACGGTCAGTGCTCCGGTGCCACCTCGGGTGCGCTGTTGTACAACGGTGCGGCTCGCTAGGCTGACCCAAGCCTAACGATCAGCCTCCCTACGAGGACTGATCGTTCATTCACCGGGGCGGCAGGGCATATGTCCTGCCGCCCTTTCTTTTTTTGGCTCAGAAAGCTTGACATTCCGCGCCAGTGCGAGTAAGCCCGAGATTAAGGCATTCCCAGCGCACCAAAAAGGAGGGTAGCTATGCCACAGTTTGACACTATCGTGAAGGGCGGAACCGTTGTCGACGGAACACGGGTCCCGCGCTATCAGGGCGATATCGGCATCAAGAACGGTAAGATCGCCGAAATCGGGAAACTCAACAACAACGACGCGACCAAGGTGGTCGACGCCGACGGACTCGTTGTGGCCCCTGGCTTCGTCGATCTCCACACCCACTACGACGCCCAGCTGCACTGGGACCCCTACCTGAGCATCTCCAGCTGGCACGGGGTGACCTCGCTGACCATTGGTAACTGCGGCTTTGGCTTTGCCCCGCTGCGTCAGAAAGATGCCGACCGCGCCATGCTGGCCCTGTCGCGCACCGAGGCGATTCCGCTGGAACCCATGCGGGTGTCGATGAAGGTCGATTGGGAAACCTTCCCGCAATACATGGACCGCGTCTCGCGCATGCCGCTGGGCGTCAACGTCTCGCACCTGTTTCCGATTTCGCCTGCGGTAGCGTATGTGATGGGCGGCTTTGACGACGCCAAGAAGCGCTTCCCCAACAAAGAGGAGATGGACACCATCATCGGCCACTACAAGGAAGCGGTGAAGGCCGGAGCGGCCGGCTGGTCAGCCCAGCGGCTGGTGCCCGAGAGCCGGGCGTCGGTCCAGCGCGACTATGACGGTACGCCGATGATCACCGACATTCTGCCGGATGAGTTTTATCACAACATGGCCAAGGCCATGGGTGAGGTTGGCGAAGGCTGCATTCAGTTCACCCAGTCGGGCGCGACCGAGCACACCTTCGGCATTGAGGACGACTTCAAATTCCTGGAAAAGATGACCAAGGCTGCCGGTCGTCCCCTGCTGTACAACGCCATCCTGATCAGCGACAAGCATCCCGAATCGCACAAGGCTCAGCTCGACTGGGTCCAGGCCGCCAACGAGCGCGGCGTGCGGATCTTTGGCCAGGCGGCCACCGTTCGGGCGCCGGTCCGGATGACGCTGGAAGACTGGAACCTGTTCGACAGCGTGCCGGCCTGGAAGGAAGCCACGCTGGGCACGGTTGAAGAGCGCAAAGCCAAGCTGTCCAAGCCCGAGCTGCGCAGAGAGATGCGCGAGGACTATGACGGCGGCGGCATGGACACCCTGAATGTCGTCCTGGGCGAGTTCCCCAAGTACATCGCCCGCAAAGTCCACAACCGTGACCTCAAGCTGCAGTACGAGGGGCTGTCGGTTGAGCAGATTGCCGAGAAGGAAGGCAAGCACGTCATCGACGCCATGCTCGATCTGTCGGTCGCCGACGACCTGCGCACCGAGTGGGCCGGCCCGATCGCCAACGGCGATATCGAGGGCTACAAAGAGCTGATGGGCTCGCAGTACACCCTGCCCGGCGTGTCGGACGGTGGCGCGCACGTGAAGTTCGTCACCCCCGGTATCTTCCCGACCGAAGTGCTGGCCTGGCTGGTCCGCGAGCAAGGCGTGCTGAGTCTGGAAGAGGCGCATTTCCGCCTGAGCGGTCTGACATCCTGGGCGGCCGGCTTCAAGGACCGCGGCACCCTGCGGCCGGGTATGGCGGCCGATATCGTGGTCTACGACCCCGACACGGTCAAAGCCCTGCCGAGCGAAATCGTCCACGACCTGCCGGCCAACGAGTGGCGGCGAGTGCAGAAGGCCGAGGGCTACCGGCACATCATGGTCAACGGCGAAGTGACCTTCAACGACGGCAACTGCACAGGCGCCACCCCGGGTGCCCTGCTGCGTAACGGCGCGGCCCGCTAGGCGCGCTCCTGCCGACCGTTAGGTCCCCATAACAGGCGGGGAATCGGAGGCGTATCCTCCGGTTCCCCGTTTTTTTGTGCAAGCCCTGTGCTAGATGCTGGGAGCATCCCTTCAGAGAAAGGAGAGCCAATGCCAGACAATCTCACCTATGTTTCCGCCGACGGCCATGTGGTCGAACCGGCCGACCTGTGGACGACCCGCATGGATCGCAAGTTTCGCGACCGGGCGCCGCGCGTCGAGTCGCGCGAAGACGCCGATTACTACATCATTGAGGGCGTGAGCGAGTTTCCGGTCGGACTCGAAGGGGTCACGATTGAGGAAAAAATTCAGGGTCAGGTCACCACCCCAAAGGGCCGCCGCCACGCCGAAACGCGACCCGGCGCCTGGGACCCGCAGCCCCGCCTGGTCGATCAGGAGCGCGACCACCTGCGCGCCGAAGTCATTTATCCGGGCGGCTTCGGCCTCCAGTTCTTCCATATTCACGACGCCGACTACCAGCGCGCCGCCATCAAGGTCTATAACGACTGGCTGAGCGAGTTCTGCGCGGCCGCCCCGGACCGGCTGCTGGGCTCGGCCCTGCTGCCGACGCGGGGTCCGATTGAGTGGACCGTCGAAGAAGCCGAACGGGCGGCCACACTCAAGGGCATCAGCTCCTTCCTCATTCCGGCCGAGGTCGAGCGATCCTACGGCCAGTCTGAATACAACCGCATGTGGGAAAGCCTCCAGGACATCGACTTCCCGGTGGCGACCCACTCCGGAACCGGGACCGAAGAATCGATTTTTGCCAAGATCGACCGCATCGGCATGGGCATGGGCGTGACCGACAACAAGGTCTTTCAGCCCATGCGGGCGATGGCCGATCTGATTTGGGGCGCCGTACCCGAGCGTTACCCCAAACTCCGCTTTGTGATTGTCGAGGGCGGCATCGGCTGGGTCGCCTCACTGCTCGGTTTCATGGACCACTGGTGGAACGACCACCATCGGTGGATGGAGCCCAAGCTGAGTGAGCCGCCCAGCACCTATTTCAAGCGCCAGTTCTGGGCCACCTTTGAGGACGACCGAGCCGGTATCCTGACCCGTGAGTTGGTCGGGGTGGACCGGCTCATGTGGGGCTCGGACTACCCCCACACCGAGGGCACCTTTCCCTACTCGCAGGAGCAGATCATGCGCGACTTCATGGGCGTGCCCGAGGCCGAAGTCGAGCTGATGGTCCGGGGCAACGCGGCCAAGCTGTACGGCCTGGACGGATAAGGCGCGCGGGTCCACGCCCGCTGTGTGACACAAACCGGCAGGGGCGGGTTTGAAACCCGCCCCCACGATCTCTCCTCTGCCTTGGGCTACGGCCACAGCCCGATCACTTCGAGAAGCTTCCGCAGTGGGTTAACCGATTTTCGGCAGGCCACCCAGCACCCCGGAGCGGTACTTGGGATAGAGCCGCGTGTCGCGTCGCAGACCGCTCACGTCCTGAGCGGCATGTAAGCGGGTTGCACTGTCCGGGCCTTTTTCGACGATGAAGAGTTCTTCCTTCTCCAGATCGTCAAGCAGGCCGACATTGTGGGCGGAGGCAATGAGCTGGGCGTTGTGCGGATTGGTCTCAGGACTGTGGAACCAGTGAATGATCTCGCTGACAATATCCACGTGCAAAGAGCCATCAACGTCATCAAGGACGAGCAGACCGCCAGCCTCAAGAGTCGTATGGAGCTGAGGGAGAGCGTGAAACAAACAGAAGGTGCCTGTGGACTCGGACATTAAAGGCACCTCCCGGTCAAGACCGTGATGACGAAAGAACGCCTCCATCTCGCCACCGTCGCTCCTGATAATCACGTCATGGATTGCGAGGTCACTGCGCTGCATTTGTTGCTTCATCCAGCTTTTCGCCTTGCTATTCCGCTCAAAAAAATCCAGGACCTGTTCGGTATCCGGCTGCCAGGTATCCTCATTAGAGTCGTCAATTGGCAGGGAATCCCCCCTCTGCGCTTCAACGATGCGCAGAGCCAAAGGAACATTGAGCGCCGCAAACGCGGTAATGACAGAGGTATCTTTCCGAACCGCATCCAAGCGTGCATCTTTTGGCTTCAATCCAAATTCGGGAGAGGTGTAGATCGTCTCCCCGGGCGCGCCACGTTCAAAGAGCCGTTTAGGACGGCCTTTCGGAAAATGGAACAAGGCCTCGCGCAGAATGACAGGCTGCCGCTCGGACGGAACGTGTCCTATTGAGAGTTCGTAGCGGAACAAGTCTCGCGCTCCACCCAGCTGTAGCCAGTCAGCATCAAATTCCAGGCGAAATCGTGTCGGCTCGTTTGCAGCCTTGTCTGACCAGAAAGGAAGAACACGTTTAATTCTCGCTTGTGACGCCGCCAAGTCGGGACCGAAGGCAATACGAGTCAGATCCAGCAGCGCCCGAAGAAGGGCCGTCTTGCCCGAGCCGTTCGGCCCCATGATGACGGCTACGGTCGGAAGCCGAACGGCGGGTTTGGCCTGGCAAGGCCGAAAACGTGGCAAGTCGGGCGCCGTGCCGGGGATGCGTAAGTCAAGGACGACTTCCTCGTAGATCGAACGATAATTCGATACAGAAAGTTCATGAATAATGAGCGCCATAGAACCATCTCAGCATTTTTTCGTCAGAATTGCAATAAAATATATCAATAATACTGCCTTATAAACTGAACTGAGTACCAACATTCCGGTCCGAAACCGGAAGGCGGCTCTGCACCTGCTGTATAATTCGGGTCTTCAAGCCGCGTCTCAAGCGTTTGACACCGCACACCACCTTGGATATGACTCAGCCCGGACAGAGAAAGGACAGCCATGTCAGACATGCTCACCGATGGCTATGTGTCGGCCGACGGCCATGTTGTCGAACCGGCCGACCTGTGGACCAGCCGTATGGATCGCAGGTTTCGCGACCGGGCGCCACGCATCGAGTCGCGGCCCGAAGCCGACTACTATGTAATTGACGGTCTGGCGCCGTTTGCCGTGGGGCTCGAAGGCGTGACTATGGAGGACAAGATCGCCGGCGAGATCACAACGGTGATCGGCCACCGGCACGCCGAGACCCGTCCCGGCGCCTGGGACCCCCAGGCCCGTCTGGCCGACCAGCAGCTCGACCATCTACGCGCCGAGATGCTCTACCCCGGCGCGTTCGGTCTCCAGTTCTGGACGATTACCGATGCCGAGTATCAGCGCGAGTGTTTCCGGGTCTACAACGACTGGCTGAGCGAGTTCTGCGCGGCCGCCCCGGACCGGCTGCTCGGCGCGGGCCTGCTGCCGTTCAGAGGGCCGATTGCCTGGGCGTGCGAGGAAGCCCGGCGGGCGGCCGACACGGGCCTGCGCTCGCTGTCCATCCCGGCCGATATCGCCGACCAGTCCTACGCCGACCCGGAGTTCATCCCGCTGTGGGACACCCTTCAGGAGATCGGCCTGCCGGTGTCGATTCACTCCGGGACCACCACCGGTGAGCCGTTTGCGACCAAGTTTGAGCGGGTCGGCATGGGCATGGGGATTGTCAACACCAAGATCAGCCTGCCGATGAACGTCCTGGCCGGCCTCATCTGGGGCGCGGTGCCTCAACGCTATCCCGGGCTGCGGTTTGTCATCGTCGAGGGCGGCATCGGCTGGATTGCCTCGCTGCTGGGTCTGATGGACCACTGGTGGACGGACCACTACCGGTGGATGGAACCCAAGCTGGATGCAGCGCCCAGCACCTACTTTAAGCGCCAGTTCTGGGCTACCTTTGAGGACGACCGGGCCGGCATTCTGACCCGCGAGTTGCTGGGCGTGGACCGGCTCATGTGGGGCTCGGACTATCCCCATACCGAGGGCACCTTTCCGCACTCGCAGGCGCAAATCCAAAAAGACTTTGCCGGGGTGCCGGACGACGAGGTCTACCGGATGGTCGTCGGCAACGCCGCCGGCCTGTACGGACTTGAGCTATAGAAGGAGAGCACACCATGACAACACCTATCACCGGCGGATATGTCTCGGCTGACGGCCATGTGGTCGAACCGGCCGATCTGTGGACGACCCGCATGGACAAGCGCTTTCGCGACCGGGCGCCGCACGTCGAATCCCGCCCGGAGGGCGACTATTACATCATCGACGGGCTCGAACCGCTGCCGGTCGGGCTCGAAGGCGTGACCATGGAAGACAAGATCGCCGGCAAGGTCACCAAATTCATCGGCCGCCACGCCGAGACCCGACCAGGGGCCAACGATCCCCAGGCGCGTCTGGCCGACCAGGATATGGATCACCTGCGGGCCGAGGTCATCTATCCTGGTGCGGGCCTGTTTCTGAGCGTAGCGCCCGACCCCGACTACCAGCGTGAGTGCTTCCGGGTCTACAACGACTGGCTGAGCGAGTTCTGTGCGGCCGCCCCGGACCGCCTCCTGGGAGTCGGCCTGCTGCCGATGCAGGGACCGGTTGAGTGGGCGATCACAGAAGCCCAGCGGGTTGCCACCAAGGGCCTGCGCTCGGTGTCCATTCCGTGTGAGATAGCCGGCCGCCCGTATCGCGACCCGGACTACGATCCGCTGTGGGCTGCCCTGCAAGAGCTGGGTCTGCCCGTTTCCCTGCACGTCGGAACCGATGAAGCCTTTTATACCAAGGCCGACCGCATGGGGCTCGGGGTAGCCTTTGTGGACAGCAAGATCTGTTCGATGGAGCGGGCCATGGCCGGCCTGATCTGGGGCGCCGTGGCCAAACGCTATCCCGGCCTGCGCTTTGTCCTGGCCGAGGGCGGCGTGGGCTGGCTGGCGTCCGTGCTACGGACCATGGATCACTACTGGTCGGATCACCAACACTGGATGGAGCCCAAGACCGACGAGCTGCCCAGCACCTATTTCAAGCGCCAGTTCTGGGCCACCTTTGAGGACGACCGGGCCGGCATTCTGACCCGCGAGCTGGTCGGGGTGGATCGCCTGCTGTGGGGCTCGGACTATCCCCACACCGAGGGCACCTTTCCGTATTCCCAGGAGCAGGTCACGAACGATTTTCTGGGCGTGCCGGAAGGCCAGGTCTACCAGATGGTGGCCGGCAACGCGGCCAAGCTGTACGGGCTGGACGCCTAGCGCGGTTCACCGTCTGCTTAGACGGCCCAGCCTGCGGACAACACCTCGGCCTGTTCCAGCACGGTCCGCGTCGCCCGTTCCTGCTTGTCGGGCGGATAACCGTGCTTACGCAGAATGCGCTTGACCAGTCGGCGCAGGTTGGCGCGGACATTCTCGCGCAGCGTCCAGTCAATGGTCACGTTGGCGCGCACCTCGGCCAGGAATTCGTCCGACAGGACCGAGATATCGGGTTTCTCCAGCCCGGCCGCGGAGAAGATGTCGAGCACTCCTTCCGAGGTCACCGCGCGTGAAACGATCTGACGCACCGCATGGTCCAGCTCTTCCTGTGGACGGGTATCGCCGGACGCCCGTTTGGCAAGAACCGCCCGGACAGCCTGAAAGAACGCGACCTCGTCCCGGATGTGCAGCGCGGCTTCATGCGGGACGGCCAGGGCAAATGCCTGAGACAGCTCTCGCACCGCAGCCAGGTAACGGTCCTTGCCGTTCTCCTGGGCCAGGATGTGTTCCTGCGCCGCTGGCAGCAGCATCAGCCGTTCCGTCGGTGCGCCGCTGATCCACTCCGAGCGGTCAAAGCCGTGGAGCAGGTTGCAACAGACCTCATATTTCTCCTGCATCACTTCCACCGCCCGCCCCTGGTCGAACGCGGTTCCCCCGCTGCCACCGCTCTCGGTATAGGTCGCCAATGCGCGTTTCAGTTCATGCGCCAGCCCCAGGTAGTCTACAACCAACCCACCCGGCTTGTCCCGGAACACCCGGTTGACCCGAGCAATAGCCTGCATCAGACCGTGGCCGCGCATGGGCTTGTCCACATACATGGTGTGCAGGCTCGGCGCGTCAAAGCCGGTCAGCCACATGTCGCGCACCAGCACCAGGCGCAGCGGGTCGCCGGGGTTGTGGAAGCGTTTTGCCAGCGCCTCGCGCTGCGGCTTGGTGCGAATATGCGGCTGCCAATCGGGCGGGTCGGATGCCGAGCCGGTCATCACGACTTTCATCTGGCCTGTGTCGTCTTCCTCCTGATGCCAGTCCGGGCGCAGCCGCACCAACTCACGGTACAGCTCGATGCAGATGCGCCGGCTCATGCAGACGGCCATGGCCTTGCCGTCGAGCGCTTCCAGGCGCCGCTCGAAGTGGGCAACAATATCCTGGGCGATGAGCTTCAGGCGCTTTTCAGTACCGACAAGCGCTTCGAGTTGCGCCCATTTGGTCTTGAGCTTTTCCTCGCGTCCGACCTCCTCGCCCTCGGTCGCGTCCTCAAAGTCGGGATCAATCGTTGGCCGTTCGCTCTTGTCAAGCGAGAGCTTGGCCAGCCGGCTCTCGTAATAGATCGGCACCGTGGGCGATGCTCCAGCCGAGGCTTTCGAGCCAGGCCAGGGCTGCGTCTTCGACGGTGGATTCGGTGAGTGCGGTCACGGCGTTTCCCAGGGATTGATGACCTCGACGTTTAGGCGTTATCGATTTTCTGATCTCATGAGTTCTTCCGAAGTTTTCTCCATGTCCTTTACCCGCAGCTTACCAGAGATGAGTTTGGACAGCAGCGTGTCACGCAAGGCGGCAAGGATGCGGGCTTCGCGCTTATTTGCTTCCATTTGACCCAGGAGCGGATCGCAAATCGTTGCGAATATGTTCCTTACTCTTTCAGAGGGTAGAACGATCTTGGTTGCGCCCACAACTTGAGGCCGGACGGCAGGATATGCAGCACCATCAGCCAAGTGGGTCAAGCGCTCAATGTTCTCAGACGCCGTAGCGCAACACCAGACAATTGCCCGATCTCTTGTCAGGCTCGGGCGCAGAACAGCGAAACCCGTGCTCCCTGTCAAGCCTTCCTCACTGATAAAGGCATAAGACCCATTCCCAGGCCGGACCGTTCCAAGGATAGTATCCCCAATTCTCAATACACGCTTTGCCCGGCTTGGAGCGTCTTTCCATTCATAGGTTTCACATTTCTCTATCGTTCCCCATTTTGTATTCGATAGATCAACGTAGACCAGAGTTTCAGGAGCATTCCGCGCGGTCCATGTCTCCGAGTTCAACAGAGCAATCTTGTCTAGGGTCGTCTCTTCCCAGCCCGCCGGTATTTCCCTCAACTCCGAATCGACAAAGCGGTCGGGGAACAAGGCCGCGATGTCGGCATCCATCCCGTCAAGATACGCCCGCGCCCGCTCGACCGTCCAATCACTCCCCCCTTGAGGGGGAGTCGCAGCAGCCAAGCCGTCAGGCGCCGGCTGTTGCGGAGGGGGGTCTCCCCTCCCCGAAAAACTCGCGTCTTTCGACCCTCCCCCAAGGGGAGGGTGATGAGGCAACACGGCATAAATGCTCTCCAACACCCCGAAGCAGTTCTCGAAGACTTCGTTGTTCCAGAAGCGCAACACCCGGTAGCCCTTTTCCCGCAAAAGGGCATCGCGCTTCTCGTCGTAGTCTTGCCGTGTCGCATGCTGGCTTCCGTCCAGCTCGATCAGCAATTTTTGGGACAGACAGGCAAAGTCCGCGATGTACGGGCCGATGGGCTGTTGGCGGCGGAATTTGTGACCGTCAAGCTGTTTGTTGCGCAGGTAGTGCCACAGCAAGCCCTCGGCGTCGGTCTGGTTGTGGCGCAGGGCTTGGGCTTTTTGGAGGGTCTGGGGGAAATAGAGGCGTCTGATTTCCCCCCTCCGGCGCGCCTGCGGGCTGGCGCCCTTGGCTTGCCGACTCCCCCTCAAGGGGGGAGTGATTTCTGAGCGGGCAGCTTCGGTCGCTGGGGTTGAGACTGCCTGACGGGGAGCCTGATTGGCAGCGTGGTGTTTCAGGGTGGCTTTGGCGTGGACGGGGTCGAAATCAACGAACCACGACTTGAATAGTACCCGCGCCATCTCTTCGAGGGTTTCGTTCATACGCCGGTTGAGTTCGATCTTGTCGTCCAGGGTGCCGAGGATGTGGGCGATGGCGCGTTGTTCGGGGAGGGGAGGAAGTAGAACGGGCAGGAGTCGTATTGTTGGCAAGTTGAGTCGTTCTGCCACTGATCCATCACGGAAACCATGAATATGAGCTTCCATCGCGGGACCGTTCAACCAGAAACGCAGGTAGCGGAAATCAACCGCCTGCGGATTTGGGCGGAGCAAGACCATCCGTTGCCCGAGACATACGCGGTAATTCCGGGGCACTTCCGCTGCAATTCCAAAGTAGGTTCCTTCACAACTATAGAAGAGATCGCCGTGAGTTGGTTCAGCACGCTTTGTCCGTTCTCGATATGTTTCTTCCGAGACATGGCCCGCTTGATCTGTCCGAAATACGCCAGACAGGATGTCTTGAGTCTGCACCATGAGCGGTCCAGAGTCCGAAAGGTTCGGTGTTGAGTGCGGACAGTCAAAGATACCGTCGCATACGTCTTCGAGACGCGACCAGCGCCATTTGACCGGGACGGTGCCTATCCCAATCGGGACGTGTAAAGGATTACGGCTTACTTCTTCTTCCTTCTCCACCAGCACCACATGCTCCGCTTCGATCTGTTTGTGGAACGACTCGGGCACGGCGTCCCACACGAAGAGATCCACCCGAAACGGCAGGGCGCTTTCCTCAAAAGCGTCCCGGAGGTCAGAAACTCCACGCTCCTGGGCCGGCGTTGCGAAGACCACCATGTCCAGGTCGGACTGTGGGTGCGCGTTCCAGGTGGCGCGGGAACCGTACACCCAGGCAGCGGTGTTCGGCAGATGCTTTCCAAGCAAGGCCAGAATGATATCGCGCTGAGCGGCGGTGATGTCGATGGCGTTGTTCATTCCCATGTCTCTTGGGTCATGGTTTGATACAGACCAATGGCGTCGTCAATAAAATCACTCATGATTTCCAGACAGGCTTGTGCTTTTTCACCACTGTAATCGTGTGAGGTGCCAATCCGGCCGTCCGCATAACGCAGCCATTGCTCCACTGATGCTGTAAACAGACCGTTCTCGGCGGCCCGTCTGAAAATGGGCTTGGGGCTGCTCGGCACCTCCGGGATGCCCAGCTCTTCAATCAGGTAGCGCCTCAGTACCTTCCACAAACAGTCATAGCAGGTTTCAAAACGCTGAATGACCGATTCGAGAACGGCCTCTTGGATGAAGCCAGGGAGAGCAGCGTCAAGGTTTTGGTAATTTGCGTACTGCTCCTCAAGGCGTTTGAGAGACAGCTGAAGCTTGTCATAGTCAATCACAAGACCACCTCAGATTCCTCGCCAATCAGGCCATCGCGGCTGCTCGCGTATGCTGGATTTTATCATTTTTTCGGCTTCTGTTTCTGAATCTCAATGACCAGTGCCTCAGCCGGGCTCGCTTTTCTGAGCCGCGTCTTCCAAAATCACATACTCTCGCTCGACCTCCCGGTGGAAACTTGCCGGCAGCCGTGCCCAGTCACGCGCTTCGACCAGAAAGGGGAGGGTAGATTCCTGGACTGCTTCGTTGAATTCGGCTAGTTGCGAGGAGTCAATTTTGACGAGACCGGGGCCGCGTAAGACCAAGTCCAGGTCGCTGCCGTCGTGGCTGCGGCCGTTCACCCGGCTGCCGTAGGCCCACACCTCGACGCCGGGCAGATGCTCGCGCAGCAAGCGTGTAATCAGTTCCCGGTGTCGGGGTTTCACATCGAGTTGCCGGGTCATGATAGTGGCTGTTGTATCGCGCGGGACACTGCCTTCGCGTCCTCGATAAATGCGGGTAACGCGGCCAGCACTTCCTCTGCGTAGTCTTCGCCGTAGCGGTGGGCGGAATTGTTACGGTAATTGCGGTAGTGCAGCCAGCGCTCGCACTCGTCGCCCGTAATCAGGGCGTGTTTGGCGGCATGACGGAAAATGTCTTTGAAAACGAGTTCATCGACTTCGCGGTTGCTGGCGAAGTACTCCCGTAGCCGTTTTTTCAGCAGGCTGCCGCACTGCTCTTCAATGAGTTCAAATTCCTTGACGCAAGCCGAGCGGTAGAGATCATGTTCGATTTCTCCAGGGCCGTGATCCTGCAACAAATCAAACGCGCGTTCCAGTGTTTCGATGCAGCGGTCAAGGTAGTCGGTGTTGATATTCATGACACATCCCCAAAGCCCAGCTTTCGCAGATTCTCGGCGATGGTCGCATCCAGCTTTGCACCTTCGGCTTGCTGTTCCCTCAATTGCGTCACCAGCCGCTGCATCTTGTGCTCGAACGGCTCGCCGTCGTCCTCTTGCGCTTCCGCGCCGACGTAGCGACCGGGGGTCAGCACATAGCCGTGCTTGCGCACCTCTGCCAGGGGGGCGCTTTTGCAGAAGCCGGGGATGTCGGCGTAGGCGTTGACACCCTCACCCCGGCCCTCTCCCTTCAAGGGAGAGGGAGAAGAGGGGAGGTTGCGCCAGGCGTGGTAGGTGTCGGCGATACGGGCGATGTCGGCGTCGGTCAGTTCGCGGTGGGTGCGATCCACCATGCGACCGAGTTTGCGGGCGTCGATAAACAGGATTTCGCCGCGCCGGCCGCCGGACTGCCGGTTCTTGCGGTTGCGGGCCAGAAACCACAGGCAGGCCGGAATCTGGGTTGAATAGAAGAGCTGGCCGGGGAGCGCCACCATGCAGTCCACCAGACCGGCTTCGATCAGGCTTTTTCTGATGTGCCCCTCGCCCGACTGGTTGGACGACATGGAACCGTTGGCGAGTACAAAGCCGGCCGTACCGGCCGGCGCCAGGTGATGGACGATATGCTGCACCCAGGCGAAGTTGGCGTTGCCCTTGGGCGGGGCGCCGTACTGCCAGCGCTTGTCTTCGGTCAGCCGTTCGCCGCCCCAATCGGAGATGTTGAAGGGCGGGTTGGCCAGGATGAAGTCGGCCTTGAGGTCGGGGTGACGGTCGGTGTGGAAGGTGTCACCGTGGGCGATCTGGCCCTCAATACCGCGAATGGCGAGGTTCATCTTGGCCAGCCGCCACGTCGTGTAGTTCGACTCCTGGCCATAAATCGAGATGTCGGCCCTGGTGCCCTGCGGTGCGCCGCCGCCGTTGCCGTTGCCGGACTGATGGGCGCGGATGAACTCGACCGACTGCACGAACATGCCGGACGAGCCGCAACAGGGGTCATACACCCGGCCTTGATACGGCTCCAGCATTTCGACCAGCAGCTTGACCACGCAGCGCGGGGTGTAGAACTCGCCGCCCTTCTTGCCCTCGGCGCTGGCGAATTGCGACAGAAAGTATTCGTACACGCGGCCCAGCACGTCCTTGGAGCGGGCTGCGGCATCGCCGACCTGGATATTGCTGATGAGGTCGATGAGCTGGCCGAGCCGCTGCTTGTCGAGCGCCGGGCGGGCGTAGTCCTTGGGCAGCACGTCTTTGAGCGCCGGGTTGTCGCGCTCAATGCCGGTCATGGCGCTGTCAACAAACTGGCCGACCGTGGCCTGCTTCGCCTGAGCCTTGAGCTGCGCCCAGCGCGCCTCGGGCGGCACCCAGAAGATGTTCTCGGCGCGGTACTCGTCCGGGTCTTCGGGGTCGGCGCCCTGGTCCTGCTCGCCTTCGAGACGGGCGTGCACCTCCTCGAAGGCGTCGGAGATGTATTTCAGAAAAATCAGGCCGAGAACGACGTGCTTGTATTCGGCGGCGTCCATGCTGCCGCGCAGGGCGTCGGCCATGGCCCAGAGTTCGGCCTCATAGCCGGTTGTCGCATCATGGGCGGTGGCCTGCGAGTGCTCGCCTCGGGTCTTCTGTCTCCGTGCCACATCCTTCCCTTTTGCTCGAATAGAGGCCGGTTCAGGGCTCCTGTTGATAGGCCAGCTCACCGGCCTCAATCCGCAGCCCGAGCCGGTTCTGCCGGGTCGGCAGCGGACAGGTGGTGAAGGGGTTGTAGGCGCACGGCGGGTTGTAGGCGGTGTTGAAATCCAAAACCAGCCTCCCGTCGCGTGGCAGCGGGGCGTGCAGAAAGCGGGCCGCCCCGTAGGTCTGTCTGCCGCTCGTCGCGTCTCGAAACACAAAGAACAACTCGTTCGGTCCTCCGACGACCGGCTCCAGGCGCACGGTCTGCCCGCGCAGTCCAAAGACGACCTGGCCCGGACTCTGGAAACGCTCGAGATCACCCAGAATGTTGAGCATGGTGACCGACTTGGGGCGCTCGTAGGGCTCAAAACGCGCCTCGACCCGGTAGGCCGCATCAATCGGAAACCAGCGCAGACCGGTGAACGTCTTGCGCAGCGGGTGGTCGGGGTCTCTGAGCCGCAGGGCAAAGCGCTGGCCGCTGGTGTGAACCCACAGGCTCAGCCGGCCGATGCGGAGCGCGTCCGAGGCGGCGCCCACCCCCAGGCTGGCGGTGTGGACTTTTTCTCCGTGCTGTAACACCTCGACCCCCGGTTCGGCCCGAAACGTCGTCGCACCGTGCTCAAGCCGGAAGACGCCGACATGAGCCGGCGCCGCGTCAGCCGGCAGGACGATGTCATTGTCCGCAGCGCTGCCGACCCGGTTGTCGCCGGCTTGGAGCCAGTGCAGGCCGGCTATGGTCAGCCAGCCGGTCTCCGCCCTGAGACGCGCCTCGCGCTCCTGGCGCCAGGTTTCGATGCGCTGCGTGTACGCCTGCTCCTGGCCGACCGTTGGTTCGGGCAGCAGCAGACCGGCCAGGCAAACCGCAAGCAGCACGACGCGCATGGCCTAGGCGTCCTGAGACGGGTACAGCGGCGTGCCGTGCAGGGCGGGCGGGTAGTTGAGGGCGGCCGCACGCTGATAGGCCGGTCGCACCGTCTGGCGAGCCGTATAGTCCAGCAGGATCGTGTCCAGGGGCTGTTTATAGGTATCCGCCCAGGTCAGGCAGCTGGTCAGAATGATGTCGGCACAGGTGAAGGTGTCGCCCAGCAGGTAGGGTCCGCCGGTCTGGAGAGCCTGGCTGATCACGGCCACCTGCCGGGCAAAGCCTTCTTCTGCGGCGCTGATGGCGTTGGGGGCTTCCCCATACAGCGCGGCCAGATCGCGGTGGCGGCGTATCACATACAGGGTGTGAGCGTCCAACTCGGTCATCATGAAAAAACACCACTGATCGTATACCGCCCGCTGGCGCGAGCGGGGTGGGGGCACCAACTCGGTCTCCCGGCCATAGGTGTCGGCCAGATAGGTGACGATGGCCGCGCTCTCGGCCAGGACAAGATCGCGGTCGCACAGGACCGGAATTTTTCCGCGCGGGTTCAAGGCCAGGTACTCCGGGGTCTGCGTCTCTCCGGTGCGGGAACCGATCAGACGCCGCTCATAGTCGGTGATGCCGAGTTCGTGCAAAACCCAGTGGACCCGCAGCGTGCGGGTCGTACCTCCGCCCCAGACGGTCAGGTGCTGATATTCGCCGGCCATCGCTTGTCTCCGATCTGCTGGCAGTATAGGAGAGAGGGACGCAGAATCAAGGAGGGCGCATGGCGGAGGAAAAGCTTGCGTATCGTTGGTGGGTGTTGGCCGCCAGCGTTCTGGTGTTCACCTTTACCTTTGGCATGGGCTGGACCTATATCGTCATGGTTGTTCCCCAGGTTCGGGCCGACCTGGACCTGAGTCTGGCCGACTGGGGCTCGCTGTGGTCGGCGATCGCGTTCGGCACGACGTTGGCGGCCATTGTCGGCGGGGTTCTGGGCGACCGCTTTGGCATCCGACGCATCGTCGGACTGGGAGTCGTACTGATGGGGGCAGCTCTGGTCTTGCGCGCCACGGCGTCCGGTTTTCTGTCCATGTACGCCTGGATGTTTCTGTTTGGGGTTGCCCTGGCCCTGACCTTCCCCAATGTCCCCAAGGCCCTGGGCATGTGGTTCCCGCCCCAGGAGTTCGGCTTGGCCAACGGGGTGTCCCAGGCCGGCTACGGGATGGGCGGGGCCCTGGCCACCGTCCTGACGCCGCTGATGCTGGGACTGCTCGGCGGCTGGCGTAACCTGACCTATGTGCTGGGCTTTGCGTCTATTGCGCTGGGTGTGCTGTGGGTGCTGACGGTCAAAGACCGTGTTTCGGCTACGCCCCCGGCCGACGTCTCACACACGGCCGACGCCGGAGAATCCAGCCTGGGCGCTGTGGCGGCAATCCGTCAGGTCTTGCGGGTCCGCGACGTGTGGATTCTGGCCGGCTGTTACATGCTGTTTTTGGGCGGCTATATCGGCATCATCGGCTATGTGCCGACCTATTTTGTTGAGGAGCAGGGCATGACCCAGGTGGAGGCGGGTTTTGTCGTGTCGCTGCTGCTGTGGGCCTTTGTGGTGGGCAGTCTCATTCTGCCCGCCCTGTCCGACCGGATTGGACTCAGAAAACCCCTGTATATCCCGGGCATGCTGATCACCGCCGTGTGCATGGTGCTGGCCGCCTATGCCACCGGCCTGTCCCTGTGGGTTGTCGCCCTTATGTGGGGCCTGCTGGGCGGGGTGGGCCCGATTGCCTTTGTCGTGCCGCTGGAGATGGACGGGGTGGGTCCGATCCTGGCCGGCTCGGCGGTCGGCATCGCGCTGACCGCCGGCTATCTGGGCGGCATGCTGTCGCCGATCATCGGCATGAGCCTGGTCGAGATCAACCCGCTGGCCGGTTTTCTGTTCTGGGGCGGCTGCTATGCGCTGGCCGGCCTGCTGTTCATTGCTCTGAAAGAAACCGGACCGCGGGCGGGCTGAGCAAACAAGGAAAGCCCGATGAAGCACTACAAGATATTCGAGCATCCTGCCGGCAACATTGAGGCGGTGAAGCTGGGCTGGTCATGGCCGGCGTTCTTCTTTGATGTCATATGGGCGCTGTTTAAGAGAATGTGGTGGTTGGGCGGTGGTATTTTCGCAGCTTCCGTCTTCTTCGAATTCTTGCTCCTTGAAGATGAGGAGCTATATGAATTAGTGATACTTGCCGGCATCGTTCTTAAGGCTATCTTTGGCGTGAACGGTAACCGCTGGCGTGAAAACAAGCTGCAATCGAGCGGTTATCATTACAAAGATATTGTGAGTGCAGCGAATCCAGAGGGAGCGACGGCTCCCTATTTGAGGCAAAAATTAAACACTCCTGTTCAGCCCGGCTCGGGGTAGCTGTAGGAGAGACAAGCCTGGCGAAGCCCGTAGCGGGAAGCCGGACCGTCATCTGCCACTCCAGCGCGGCTTGCGTTTTTCGGCAAAGGCGCGCGGCCCCTCCTGCGCATCCTCGCTCCGATACACCGCATCGAACAGATGCCGGGCAGCCTCAAGCCCGGCCTGGCGACCCATATCCGTCGTCATGTACACCATCTCCTTGGCCGCAGCCACGGTCAGCGGAGCATTCTCGGCAATCGTTTCGGCCAGCGCCAGGGCGCGTGGCATCAGCTGCTCGGCCGGTACGACATGGTTCACAAAACCGATCTCGTACGCCCGCCGGGCGCTGATCGGCTCGCCGGTCATCAGGATTTCGAGCAGCACCTTCTGGGGGATCATATGGATCAGCGGCACCGCCCACGGCATGCCCCGACCGACCTTGGCCTCGGTAATGGCAAACCGGGCGGTCTCGGCCGCCACGACGAGGTCGCACATCTGCACCAAGGCCCAGCCGCCGGCATACGCCACCCCGTTGACCGCAGCGATCACCGGCTTGCTGACCTGCGTGTTGACGCTCAGGGTCGGCAGAAAATTGCGCGGCAGGCGGCCGAGTTTCTTGAGCGCCATCTCCTTGAGGTCGGCCCCGGCACAAAAGGCCTTCTCGCCCGCGCCGGTCAGAATGGCGACGCGGGCGTCGGTATCGCTCTCAAAGCGTTGCCAGGCGGCCGCCAGCCCTTCCCGTACCCCGCTATTGATGGCGTTACGCGCCTCCGGCCGGTTGATCGTGACCACGGCGACCTGCCCACGGTTTTCATACACAATCTCGTCTGACATGGCTGTCTCTCCTTAAAAAATCTCATCCGCCCCTGTTCAGCCCGGCGCGGGACGGCTATAGGAGAAACAAGCCTAGCACACAAGGAGGAAACCCTCATGGCAGATGAACCCGGAATTTTTGAGATTATCTACTCCACCCGCGCCATGCGCCGGCTCAAACCCGACCCGATCCCGGAAGCCACCCTGAAAAAAATCGTTGACGCCGGCATTCGGTGCGCCAGCGGCGGCAATATGCAGGACTGGGCGTTTATCATCGTCCAGGACGCGGAGCGCAAGCGCTTCATTCGGGATTACTACTGGAATACCTGGCAGCAGATGCGGAGCGGCGGCACGCTCAACTATGACGATATGCCGGCCCCCCAGCAGCGCATGCTGAACGCCGCCGCCCACCTGGCCGCCCACATGGACGAAGCGCCGGCCGTGCTGCTGGCGTGTACCCGCGACCACTATCCGCCCATCGCCTCAATGGGCAACGAGCGGGCCAGTCGGGTGGTGATTTACGGCTCCATCTTCCCCGCCGTCCAGAATATTTTGCTGGCCTGTCGCGCCCTGGGCGTAGGGGCAACGCTGACGACCATCCACTGCTTCTTTGAGGATCAGCTCAAGGAAAAGCTGCACATCCCGGCCGATATGGAAGTGGCGGCGCTGATTCCGATGGGCTACCCCCAGGGCAAGTTCGGGCCGGTCACCCGCAAGCCGGTCGAAGAAGTCATCCACTGGGACGAGTGGGGCAATACCAGAGCCTGAGCGGTCAGGGCGACAGCAGCCCGACCCGCCAGCCCCGACCGGTGCGGACGAAGAGTTCCCGGTGGTGGAGCCGATTGTCGCGGTGGGTCCAGAACTCCAGGCTGTCGGGAATGAGCCGGAAGCCCGTCCAGCTGGGCGGGCGGGGGACCGCGCTGGCCCGGTACTGGCGGGCCAGCCGGCGGCGGCGTTGTACCAGGACATCCCGGTCGGCCAGCTTGGCGCTCTGGCGTGAGGCCGAGGCCGAGAGTTGGCTGGCGCGGGGTCGGGTCTGCCAGTAGGCATCGGCCACGTCGGCTTCAACCCGCTCGACCCGACCCTCAAGCCGCACCTGCCTGCCCAGGCTGGTCCAGTAAAACGTGGCCGCAGCATGGGGTACGGCTCGCAGCTCGCGGCCCTTGCGGCTGCGGCTGTCAGTAAAAAACACAAAACCGTTCTCGTCGACGTGTTTGAGCAGGACAAAGCGGACCGAGGGCAGGCCCGTCTCGCCCACCGTTGCCAGCGCCATGGCTTCGGGCTGGGGCACTCCCCTGCGCTGGGCCGTGGCAAACCAGCGCCGGAAGCGACGGATCGGATCGTGGGTCATGCCTCCCTTCATACCCACCGGCTCAAAATGTTGTCAAATACGCCGCCGCAGCCGCTTTGTTGACACGCCCATGCGTTTCGCCGGATAATCCGCTGAACGCTGCGCACACAGGGCGACCACCGGGGGCGTCCCAAGAGTCGAAGCGCTGGGAAGAGCTGGGAGTGAACGCATGGCTGAGACCCGTGAGCAGACCCGACATGTCGTCCGCGACGTGTATGACTTTATCGGCGAACATCTGTACCTGAACCGCCCCGACCTGGACCTCGGCGGAGAAAAGCTGAACTCGACCCTGCTGCTCAGTCTGCTGACCGCGCTGCTGGGCGGCAAAGCCCTGATCATTGGCGAGCCGGGTCTGGGCAAGACCACCTCGGCCGAATATATCGCCTCGCTGTTGTACCGCATTCCGCTCGGCGTCATCTGGGGCAGCCAGGTCGCCGGCCACCCCGAACAGACCGAAGAGAAAATCATCGGCCGCCCCAATCTGGGCAAGCTCAACCAGGGCGAAGAGCATGTGGTGTGGAGTAACTTTGCCCAACTGCCGGTCAAGATCATCGACGAGATCAACCGCCTGCCCGAGACCAAGCAGAGCCTGATTCTCGACGGCGTTGACCGTGGCAACTGGGAATATCTGAACCAGTTCCTGCTCCACGACGAGTACTGCCTGTTTGCCACCGCCAACTACCAGGACCCTGGTACCCATCCCCTGATCCCGCCCCTGCTCGACCGCTTTGACGTGATGATCGAGTCCAAACATCCGGGCGCCAATCTGGCCTTTTTCATCGGCCAGCAGGAGAACAAAGAAGACCTGCTGCGCGACCCCGCGCAGGAGCAGGACTTTTATGAGGTGCTGGGCGATAGTCAGATCCCGGCGGGCCAGGACGCCCAACTGGAAGACGCCTGTCAGCGTTTTGCCGCGTGGTTGTCCGACCGCCACGGCCTGACCACCTTCGGCAAGGCCGAGCGCCAGGCGGTGCGGGACGATATTGGCGGCATCGGCTTCAGCCAGGACGCCAGCGCCTTTGCCCGGACAGCCCTGGCCGAGTTTTCGTTCTGCTGTTTATACGGCCAAAAACGCTCGAACGAAGAGTGTCCGGAGGGCTGCCACTACACCGGCTATCTGTGCTACCAGGTCCAGAACTGCGCCTCAAACCGGCTGCCGATTTCCCTGCGCCGCTACGCCCAGGCGCTGGTCTGGTTTCTGGGCGCCGCGCAGGTCGAGGCCGAACACGTGCGCTGGGTGCTGCCCTTTGTGCTCGCCCACCGCACCCAGTGGCGAGACGCCTATGTCGCCGCCCGGGAGCGCGAGTCGCGTCGCGATCCCCTGCCCCTGCATCTGGCCAAACAGGCTACGGCCGAGAGCTGGCGGCGCTTTGCCGAGCAGCGCGAAGACATCATGGGCGCGCTGGCGGTCGCGGCCCGCATTCTGGCCGGCGAGGACGTGCCGCCGAGTCAGGGCGATCATCCTATCTTTGCCGAGATTCAGCGCGACCTGGGAATCGAGACGGCATGGTAAACCCGTTTGCCGAGTTCCAGACCTATGAACCGCGCCAGCGCAGCCTGCCGCTCGACCGTATCATCGCCGTCCGGGACGCGATTCTGGAACAGCTGCTGAGCAGCTACACGGCCTATATCGACCAGACCGAGCTGGACTGGGAGCAGCTGCCCGACCCCCGCCCCGTCGAGCGTGCCTATCAGAGCGCCCTGCGCCACGTGGCCGACCTGACCTACAGCCACGACGACATCGAGGATTTCTGCTTCAGCCTGGAGCAGCTCCACACGCCGGCGGCCGCCCACGAGCTGCCGGACGACTCGCCCAGTTTGTGGGGCCTGTCCGGCCTGTACCTGTCGGCCCTGTGCAACCGGACCGCCAGCCGCCAGCTCCAGCTCCGCTTGCAGTGGATGCCGGCTCGGGTGCATCTGCTGGGCTATCAACTGCCCGTCGGCAAACGTCTGGACATCGAGGGCCTGTGTGGCGACTTTCTGGGCATGGCGCTGGCTGGCGGAGAAATCAGCCTGCGGGGCAGCGCCTTTCACGGCGTCGGGTTTGCAATGCGGCAGGGCAAGATCGTCATCTCCGACAACGCCGGCGAAGATGTCGGCCAGGACATGGTCGGCGGCGAGATCCACGTCCTGGGCGGTCGGATTCGGGGCGTTGGTCGGGTGCGGGGCGGCAGCGTCTATCTGGGCCAGCGGCGGATCGCGCCGGCCGAGTTCGACGATCAAAAAGATGGCGGTGCTGACCAATCCCCAGACCACAAGACAGCACCGCTATCTTTCAAGGAGCGGGCGGACGCATGAACCTCCAAGCAGTACTGGCCGAGGTCTGGCCCCGAGCCCGGCGCAAACATTTTTTCCCCGAGCTGCCCCAGCCCCAGATAACCGACGGACTCAGCCAGGAGGCGGTAGATGTCCGCCAGCGGCAGATTATCCTCAACCCCAGCTTCTGCCAGCAGCTGGCCGAACACCTGCCCATCGCCGAGGTGATCGAAGCCCTGCTCGACCACGGCATTGCCCACTACACCCGCTGCCCGTGGGATTTTGCCACCCAGCTGCGCCTGTACGCGGCCGCCAAAAGCGAACTCGGCCGCCGTGATTACGCCCAGCGGGCGACCGATATTTTTATCGACGTGGTAGCCAACACTCACTGTGTGAAAGACTTTGAGACCGCCCTGCCCCAGGTGTACCGCCACCTCCAACACCTCAGCGGCCGCCCGCTCGACCGGCTGATGACCGCCCTCTACAGCCTGATCTGGGGCATGGAGCTGGAGGCCAGCGGCCCCGAGCCGCTGCTGCGTCGCCTGGCCCGGATTCCATATCTGGACCGTCGCCGCTGGGAAGAGAGCATGCGGCGTTTCTGCCGGCTGATTCATCCGGTTCTCGACCAGGAGCGCCAGCACTCCGAGATTCTGCCCACCTCCCTGCTCGGCCGCCACGGCCTGTCGCAGCACTCCCACAACGAGATCGAACGCGGCCTGCGGGCGTTTGCCCTGCACGTCGACAACCCGCGCGAATTTCGGACCACGATTGCCGATTTCGACGAAGAGCTGGTCGCCCAGGGGCATGCCGAAGAGCAGGAGGGCATGGGCCGGGGACGTGGCGAGCAGATTGACACCGGCCTGCTGTACTACATGAAGCTGACCGAGCAGTACCAGCTGCCGGTGTCCGAGGCGCCGCTGCACAGGAGCAGTTCCTCGGACCCGTACATGCATACCCCGTGGGAACTGGGCAAGCCGATTCAAGACCTGGACGTGTGGACCAGCTTCGGCAAGATTTTCCCCGGTCTGTCCCAGGCCTGGTTGTACCAGAACGGTCTGATCTACGGCCGTCGGGAGGGCGTGCCGGACTGCATCATCATTCTGGACTCCTCGGGCAGCATGGCCAACCCGCGCTATCTGTTGAGTCACGCAATTCTGGGCGCGGGCTGTGCGGCCGACGCCTACCTGCGCGCCGGCGCCCAGGTGGCGGTCTACAACTTCAGCGATGTGCCGGCCGGCGACAAACTGTTGCTCGACTTCAGCAACGAGCGCAAGCCGGTCTATCAGGCGCTGTGCCGCTATTTCGGCGGGGGGACGGTCTTTTCGTTTGAAGAACTCGACGAGCTGTTGCGGCTGGTCGAGCACGACATGCCGGACATCTTTTTCATTACCGACATGCAGATTCCCAATCTGCAAAGCCTGATCGACTATCTGTCAGAACTGACCGGCCGGATTACCGCCGTGCATATCGGCGACACCGACTCGGCCGCCATCTTCAAGAAAGAAACCGCCCGCTGGAAAAACGCCCAGGTGTTTTCCGTCCAGCGCCGGGAAGACATCCCGCATATTGTCCTGGGTCAGGTCAAAACCTATCTGGGCTACAGCCAGGCCAATCAGTAGCGGTCCTGCGGGCTCGGCCGCTCACTCAGCCCAGGGACAGAAAGGATTCGCGGGCGATTGAGATCGAGGCTGAGGGAAAAATCCCGAGCAGGATCGTGCCGGCCGCAGCAATGATGATCGCCGCGCTCAGGGCCGGCCGCAGGGCGGCAATCTCGAACCCGGCGTCGCCCTCTTCCATATACATGGTGACGATCACCCGGATGTAGTAGTAGGCCGAGACCGCGCTGTTCAGCACGCCGATGATTGCCAGACCGATATAGCCGGCCTCGACCGCCGCGCTGAAGACGTAAAACTTGCCGGTGAAGCCGACCAGCGGCGGGACGCCGGTCAGCGACAGCATGAATATCGCCATGGCCATGCCCAGGGCCGGATATTTGTAGTGACAAAATACTTGGCATCGCCTATTATATTGTGCATACCATAAAATATGGACGACAAACACAGCTACTCCTGGAACGAAACCAAGCGCCGGACCAATCTCCGCAAACACGGCCTGGATTTCGCGGACATGGTGTATTTCGATTGGGATACCGCCCAGGTCAGGCTGACAGACCATCCAACCGAGGAGCGCTGGAAGGCCCTGGGTTTCCTCAACCTGACCCTGTGTGTTGTTGTTTATGCCGAGCGGGGCGATCAGTTCCGCATCATCAGTCTCAGAAAAGCCACTAGAAAGGAGCAAGATGCGTATGCCAAAAAATAATCTCCCCACGCTTTCGACACCGCCGACCGAGGCCGAACTGCGGCTGCTGGCCGGCAGCCGGTATGCGTTTACCACGCTGGCCACCCACTACGGCGAAGAGGTCGCTATTCAGGTCGGGATTCTCCGCGACCCGGACAACCCCGAGTTGACGGCGGCCGATATCGCGGCCATGCGGCCTGCGCGGGAAGTCCTGCCGGCCTGCCGGCGACGCGGGCGGGGCAAACAGAAGGCCCCAGTGAAAGTCCCGGTGAGCCTGCGCCTGGATGCCGACCTGGTCGAGCGGTTCCGTGCCAGTGGCGCGGGCTGGCAGACCCGGTTGAACACGCTCCTGCGGAAAGCGGTGTTCGGTGAGGAGAAGCGGTGAGGGGCAGGCCGCTCACTCAGCCCAGGGACAGAAACGACTCGCGGGCGATTGAGATCGAGGCTGAGGGAAAAATCCCGAGCAGGATCGTGCCGGCCGCAGCAATGATGATCGCCGCGCTCAGGGCCGGCCGCAGGGCGGCAATCTCGAACCCGGCGTCGCCCTCTTCCATATACATGGTGACGATCACCCGGATGTAGTAGTAGGCCGAGACCGCGCTGTTCAGCACGCCGATGATTGCCAGACCGATATAGCCGGCCTCGACCGCCGCGCTGAAGACGTAAAACTTGCCGGTGAAGCCGACCAGCGGCGGAACGCCGGTCAGCGACAGCATGAATATCGCCATGGCCATGCCCAAGGCCGGATAGCGGAAGCCCAGACCGGCGTAATCGCGCAGCTCTTCAAAAGATATCGGTGATATCCTCGTGTCTGGGGAGCTGTCATCACCGATATCTTTCTGGGGCTGGTCCTGACGATTGAGGCTCAGCACGACCCCGAAGGCGCCCAGATTCATGAAGCCGTAGGCGACCAGATAATACAGCATGGCGCCGCCGCCCAGCTCTTTGCCGGCCACCATGGCGACCAGCACATAGCCGGCGTGGGCTACGCTCGAATAGGCCAGCATGCGCTTGATGTTGGTCTGGACCAGGGCCGTCAGGTTGCCGACCGTCATCGTCAGCACGGCAAGCACCCACACCACGCCCTGCCACTCGGCATGGACCGCGGCCAGCGCGTATAAAAAGACCCGAGCAAAGGCGGCAAAGGCCGCAGCTTTCACCCCCACCGCCATGAAGGCGGTGATCGTGGTTGGCGAGCCCTCGTACACGTCCGGCGTCCAGACGTGGAAGGGCGCGGCGGCAACCTTGAAGCCAAAGCCGACCAGCAACAGCCCCATGCCGACCAGCAACAGGGGTGAGGAGCCCTGGGCCGCCACCTGCTCGGCAATCACGGCCAGCTGCAAGCTGCCCGTGACCCCATAGATCAGGGCCATGCCGTACAGCAGAAAACCGCTGGCAAACGCGCCGAGCAGAAAGTATTTGAGCGCAGCCTCATTTGAAGCCAGGCGCTGATGCCAGATCCCGGCCAGCACATAGACCGCAATCGACATGGTCTCCAGACCCAGAAAAATCGTAATCAGGTCGGTTGCGGCGGCCATCAACACCATGCCGACCGCAGCAAACAGCAGCAGGGCGTAATACTCCCCCTGGCGGATTTTGGTCAGGTCCAGATAGCTGCCCGACATCAGCACGGTCAGCACCCCGGCCAGGCAGAAGATACCGTTAAAAAACAGCGCGTAGGAGTCGAGCGCCAGGGGACCCGAAGCATCGGCCTGGCCCCACAGCCCAAACGACACCGCACCGGTGAGCACAAAGCCGCTGATGGTCAGCCAGACCAGGTGGGGGCGGTCTTCTTCCTGAATCCACAGATCCCAGAACAGGACCAGAATCGCGGTCAGGACCAGCAGCCCGGACGGCACAACGGCCAGCCAGTTGATATCCGGAGGGGGAATCGGCGTCATGGCAGGGGCACCCCCTGCGGCTGTTCTTCGACAGCCAGATGTTGAACGGACAGCGCAGAGGATCGCTCGCCATGCGGGTCAGCGTGTGTCGCGGCGGCCGACTGCAAGGGCTCAGGAGCGGTCGCTTTTTCCATGCGGGCCAGGTTCGCCTCAACCGACTTTTCCATGCGGGTCAGAAACGGCCGGGGATACAGGCCCATGAACAGCATCAGGGCCAGCATCGGGGCAAAGACCAGCACATGCCGGCGGTCGAGGTCTTTCAGACTGCTGTTGGCCGCATTCGTGACCGGCCCGAACATGACCCGTTGAAACATCCACAGCATGTACACCGCGCCCAGCACGACGCCGGATACGGCAATTGCACCGAACAGTGGGCTGGCCTTGAACACCCCGAGCAGAATCAGAAACTCGCCCACAAAGCCGTTGAGACCAGGCAGACCAATCGAGGACAGCATCACAAACAGGAAAACCGAGGCGTAGACCGGCACCTGCTTCCACAGCCCGCCATACTCGCTGATCAGCCGCGTGTGGCGCTGTTCATAGACCACGCCGACCAGCAGAAACAGGGCGCCGGTGGACAGACCGTGGCCCAACATCTGATAGATGGCGCCCTCGGTGGCCTGCACGTTGAAGGCAAACAGCCCCAGGACGACAAAGCCCAGATGACTGACCGAGGAGTAGGCGACCAGCTTCTTCAGGTCCGGTTGGACCATGGCCACCAGCGCGCCGTAAATAATACCGATCACGGCCAGGGCCATGATCAGCGGGGCCGCCTCTATGGCTGCGGCGGGAAACAGCGGCAGGGCAAAACGCACAAACCCGTAGGTGCCCATTTTCAGCAGCACCCCGGCCAGGATGACCGAGCCGCCGGTCGGCGCCTCAACGTGGGCGTCGGGCAGCCAGGTATGAAACGGGAACAGCGGCACCTTGATTGCAAACGACAGGGCAAAGGCGGCAAACAGCCAGCGCTGGGCGTCAAGCGGAATGGCCAGCTGGTACAACTGCAGCAGATCGAAGGTCACCGCCCCCTGCTGGCTGTGGTGCAGATAGGCCACATACAGGATCGCCACCAGCATCAGCAGGCTGCCGACCATGGTGTACAGCAGAAACTTGAGCGCCGCATAAATGCGGCGCGGCCCGCCCCAGATGCCGATCAGGAAATACATCGGGATCAGCATGACCTCCCAGAACACGTAGAACAGGAACAGGTCCACGGCCACGAAGGTGCCCAGCATGCCGGTCTCTAACAGCAGGAAAAAGAACTGATACTCCTTGACCCGGTGCCGCACATCACCCCAGCTGGCCAGCAGCACCAGCGGGGTCAGAAAGCTGGTCAGCAGCACCAGGAACAGACTGATGCCGTCCACCCCGACGTAGTACTGGATGCCGAAATCCTCAATCCAGGTGTAGCGCTCGACAAACTGGAAGTCGGCCGTCTGGCTGTCGAAACCGGCCAATACGCCCAGCGACACGACAAAGGTCAGCAGCGCCGTGGCCAGCCCTGCATAGCGAATCCTGGTCTCCTGCTCCTTGGGCACAAAGAGCACGTACAGGGCGCCCAGCACGGGCAGAAAGACGAGCAGGCTTACCATAGGTAATACCCCAGAATGAGCATGGCCCCGGCCAGAAACGATAAAGCGTAGGTCTGGACATTGCCGGTCTGCCACAGGCGCAGGGCCGAGCCGCTGGCGTCGGCCGTCTGGGCTGTGCCGTTCACCAGCCGGTCAATCACCCGGGTGTCCCACACCTGCCACAGCCACTGCGAGGCAAGCAAAACCGGCCGGACAAAGACGGCCTGATAGATCTCGTCGATATAGTACTTGTTGAGCAGCAACCCGTGCAGGGCGGCCAACTGCTGGCCCAGCCGCTCGGCCCGGCCCGGCTCGCGCACGTACAAGACATACGCCAGCCCGATGCCGGCCAGACCGACCAGCGTCGGCAGATAGCGGATCACAAACGACACGTGGGCGGGGTGGTGGGCAAACACCGCCTCCAGAAAATGGGGCACCGAGAAGTAGCCGCCAATGACCGACAGCACGGCCAGCACAATCAGCGGGCCGGTCATGACCGAGGGCGACTCGTGGATATGGTGGGCCACCTCGGGCTCGGCCCGGGTCTCGCCCCAGAAGGTCACGAACAGCAGCCGGAACATGTAAAACGCGGTCAGACCGGCCCCCAGCGTCCCCAGCAGCCACAGCCCGACCGAGCCGTGGGGGGCGGCGTAGGCTTCTTCCAGGATCAGGTCTTTGCTGAAAAACCCGGACAGCAGGGGCACCCCGGCAATGGCCAGACAGCCGACCGCAAACGTCCAGTAGGTGGTCGGCATGGTGTGGCGCAGCCCGCCCATCTTGGTGATATCCTGCTCGTCGCTCATGCCGTGGATGACGCTGCCGGCGCCCAGGAACAGCAGGGCCTTGAAAAAGGCGTGGGTCATCAGGTGAAACACCGCCGCGCCGTAGGCGCCGACCCCCAGGCCCAGGAACATATAGCCCAGCTGACTGACGGTCGAATAGGCCAGGACTTTCTTGATATCGGTCTGGACCAGGGCAATCGTGGCCGCAAACAGCGCCGTCCCAGCCCCGATATAGGCAACCAGAGCCAGGGCGGCGGGCGACACCGCGTACAGGAAGTGCAGGCGGGCGATCAGATAAATGCCGGCCGTGACCATGGTCGCGGCGTGGATCAGGGCGCTGACCGGGGTCGGTCCGGCCATGGCGTCGGGCAGCCACACGTAGAGCGGAATCTGGGCCGATTTTCCGGTCGCGCCGATGAACAACAGCACGCACACCAACGTCACCGTGCCGACCGACAGCACGGAAGCGTTGGCCTGAATGTCGGTGAACGACAGGGTCCACACGCCGTGCGCCCCCAAGCCCCAGAACAGCACAAACAGCCCCAGCAGAAAGCCGGCGTCCCCGATCCGGTTGACAATAAACGCCTTCTTGCCGGCGCTGGCCTTCTCATCGTCGGTGTACCAGAAGCCGATCAGCAGGTAGGAGCACAGCCCCACTCCTTCCCAGCCGACAAACAGCAGCAGCAGGTTCTCGGCCATGACCAGCACCAGCATGGCGGCGGTAAACAGGTTGAGATAGGCAAAATAGCGCGCCACGTCCGCATCCTCGGCCATGTAGCCGACCGAGTAGACGTGGATCAAAAAGCCGACCCCGGTAATGACCAGGATCATGATCGCGGACAGGGCATCGACCCGCAGGGCAAAGTCGACGTGCAGCTCTCCGGCCGTAATCCACGGAAACATCCGGTCAACCAGCGCCCCGCCGTCGGGCAGCTGAAAAAAGGCTGCCACGGCCAGCAGAAACGCGGCCAGGACCACCCCCGGGCCGATGGCGTTGACCGCCCCGCGGCCCGCCCGCGCGCCGTAAAACACGTGGAACACCACCCCCAGCAGGGGCAGCAGGATGATAAACCGCAGGTACGGAAGCGGAACGCTCACAGCCTCGTGCATAGCCTCACCACCGGAGCAGGGTCAGTTCGTCGGCATTGACCGTCTCTTTGCCGCGAAACACGAGCAGGACGATCGCCAGCCCGACCGCCGCCTCGGCCGCGGCCACGGCCATGACGAAAAAGACGCTCAGCTGCCCGTCCATGGAACCCAGCTGGCGGGCAAAGGCGACGAAGGACAGGTTGACCGCGTTGAGCATGAGTTCAATCGACATGAAGATAATGATCGCGTTGCGACGCACCAGCACACCCATCACACCAATGGTGAACAGGATGGCGCTGAGGATGAGGTGATAACTGAGGGGAACCATGGGTTTCGCTTTCAGCCTCAGGTCTGGCGCTGGGCCAGGACCACCGCGCCGACCACGGCCACCAGGAGCAACACCGAGGTCACTTCAAACGGAATTAGAAAATCGGTGAACAGCCGCTCGCTCAGCCCGACCACCGTGCCGAATCCTTCCGGCAGTTCGGCCGTTTCCCGGCTCGGCGCCCGGCCGAGCAGCACGACCAGCTCGACGATCAGGATCGCCCCGCCGCCCAGGGCGACCCGACTCAGCCCCCGGCCCAGGCTGGGCTGGGGGTCGGTCTGGAGGTTGAGCAGCATAATCACAAACAGAAACAAGACCATCACCGCCCCGGCGTACACGATGATCTGCAACACGGCCACCATATGGGCTTCCAGGAACAGATAGTAGACCGCCAGCAGAAACAGGGTCAGGACCAGAAACAGGGCGCTGTAGACCGGGTTGGGGTGCAGCACCACCAGGCCGGCGACAAGGACCAGCGGAACGGCCAGGGCAAAAAAGGTGATCGGGTCCATACGCTATTCCACCAGGAGAATGACCAGGGCGGTGACCATCACGTTGACGAGAGCGAGCGGCAGCAGAATCTTCCAGCCCAGGTTGATCAGCTGATCGTAGCGAAAGCGGGGCAGGGTCCAGCGAATCATGATCTGCAGCCAGCAGAAAAAGACGACCTTGAGGGTAAACGCGCCGACCTGCAGCAGGCTGACCAGCAGCGACGGCAGGCCGATGCTCAGCCCGCCCGGGAACTGAAACCCCTCGCGGCCCAGAAACGGCACCTGCCAGCCGCCGAAAAACAGCGTCGTCACCAGCGCGGCGACCACCACCACCTCGATAAAATCGACCAGCATGAAGGTCGCCTGCTTCATGCCCGAGTATTCGGTGAAATAGCCCGTGATCAGCTCCGACTCGGCCTCCGGCAGATCGAACGGGTTGCGTTTGCTCTCGGCAATGCCGGCGGTCAGAAAGATGACAAAGGCGACCGGCTGCAAGAAAATCCCCCAGGCCGGAATGACCCCGCCCCACAGCTCGCCCTGGGCGCGCGAGATAACCTGGAGGTCGAGCGTACCAAAGCTCAGCACCACCCCGATCAGCGACAGGCCCATGGCGATTTCATACGAGATCATCTGGGCCGAGCCGCGAATGCCGCCCAGCAGCGCCCAGCGGTTGTTGGACGCCCAGCCGCCCAGCACCACGCCGTACACCCCCAGCGACACCATGGCCAGGACGTACAGCAGGCCGACATTGAGCGAGGCGGCCTGCAGGGTGATGGTCCGCTCGCCGATAATCAACACATCCCCGAACGGGATGACCAGAAACGTCACCAGAATCGGCAGCAGGGCAATGATCGGGGCCAGGGTGTGCAACACCCGGTCGGCCCCGGGCGGAATGAAGTCTTCCTTGGTGATCAGCTTGATCGGGTCGGCCACCAGGGTGTTGATCAGGCCCAGGTTGAACGGCAGCTTGCCGAAGATGGCGGCCCGGTTGGCGCCGATCCGATCCTGCAACACCGCGCTGCCCTTGCGCTCAACCCACAGCAGCAACCCGCCCAGGTTGATGACCATGAACAGGACCAGCAGGGTCAGCACAAAAGAAATAATGAAATCCAGCATGCGGGTGTCAGGCTTTCTCGGCCAAACCGTCGAGCAGACGCACAACCTGGTCCGGGGTCAGGTTTTCGTGATAGTCGTCGTTGACCTGAACAACCGGAGCCGTACCGCACGAGCCCAGGCACTCGACCTCGCTCAGCGAAAAGACCTGATCGGCCGTGGTCTGGCCCAGCCCGATGCCGAGCTTGTCCTGGACGCAGTCCACAATCCGGTCTGACCCCCGCAGGCGGCACGACAGATTGGTACACACCTGGAGGTGAAACCGGCCCATCGGCTTCCTGTACAGCATGGTATAAAACGAGGCGACCGAGGCCACGTAGGCGGGCGACAACTCGAGCAGCTGGGCGATATACTCCATGACCTCCAGGCTCAGATAGCCGAACTCCTCCTGGGCCAGCCAGAAGGTCGGCAACAGGGCCGCCTGCTTGGTCGGATAGTGGCTCAGGGTCTCTTCGAAGCGCTGGTAGGTCGCGTCTGAGAATTGTACCGCCATGCCGAATCCGCTGAATCCTTGGCTATCGGTCGCACTCTCCACCGATCATGTTGACCATGCCGAAGGTGGTGATGATATCGGATACCAGGTGGCCTTTGAGCATGGTGCCGAGCGCGGCCATGCCAAAGAAACACGGCGGACGGACCCGCACCCGATACGGCCGGCCGCTGCCGTCGCTGACCAGGTAGAAGCCCAGTTCGCCGTTGGCCCCCTCGACCGGAATATAGACCTCGCCGGGCGGGATTTTCACCCCCTCGATGACCAGCTTGAAGTGGTTCATCAAGCCCTCGATATTGCCGTACACATCGCGTTTGTCGGGCAGGCTGATGCGGGGGTCGTCAACCCGGACGGGGCCCTCGGGCAGCTGCTCCAGGGCCTGCTCAATCATGCGCTTGCTCTGCCGGAGTTCTTCAAAGCGCACCGCAAAGCGGTCGTAATTGTCACCCTGGGTGCCGGTCGGAATATCGAAGTCGAGCCGGTCGTAGACCAGATACGGCTGGGAGCGACGGATGTCGTGGGGGATGCCGGTCGCCCGCAGCAGCGGGCCGGTCAGGCTGTAGGACACCGCGTCCTGCTGGGAGATGGCGCCGACCCCGGACATGCGCTCAATGAAAATCCGGTTCTTTGACAGCAGCTGATCGCAGTCGGACAGGATTTTGTCGATATCCCCAAACGTGCTGCGCACCCGCTCGGTAAAGCCGTGGGGCACATCCTGGGTCACCCCGCCGACCCGGGCATAGCTGACGGTCAGGCGCGCCCCGGTCACGGCCGAGACCAGGTCGTAGAGCAGCTCGCGCGTTTCCATCATGTAGAAGCCGACCGAGATGGCGCCGGCCTCGGCCGCCGCCATGCCCAGACACGTCATATGGTCGGTGATGCGCGAGATTTCGCTCATGATGGTCCGAATATACTGACAGCGTTCCGGCACCTCGATTTCCAGCAGCTTCTCGGCCGCCAGGGCAAAGGCCACATTGTTGATCAGCGGCGAGGCGTAGTTCAGCCGGTCGGTGTAGGGCACGACGTGGTTCCAGGTGCGCTGCTCGCACATCTTCTCAAACCCGCGGTGCAGATAGCCGATCTCGGTCTCAAGGTTGAGGATTTTTTCGCCGTCGAGGGTCAGGTCGAACTTGATCGTGCCGTGGGTGGCCGGATGGGACGGCCCCATCTGCAGGGACATCACCTCTGAGGTCGGATCGAGGCTTTCGGCGGCTGGGGGTGCCTCTTGTGCCATGTTATTTCTTATCCCACGGGTTGGCGATCGGATCGCGCTCTTCGACCAGGGGCTGGCGCTTGGCGACCGGATAATCCTTGCGCAGCGGATGGCCCTGAAACTCCTCGTACATCAGGATGCGGCTGAGCTTGGGATGGTCCTGAAACGACACCCCGAACATGTCCCACACCTCGCGCTCCAGCCAGTTGGCCGCCTTCCACAGTTCGGTCACCGACGGCAGCCAGGCTTCGTCCTCGGCCACCCGGACCTTGACCCGCAGGCGGTGGTTGAGCCGCAGGGAGTACAGGTGGTAGACCACCTCAAAGCGCGGCTCCTGACCAAAGAAATCGACCGCGCTCAGGTCGACCAGCATATTAAAGGCAAATTCGGGATCGTCTCTGAGGCGGGTCAGGATTTCGATCAGGTCGGCCCGCTCCAGCACAATCGTGGCGTTATCGTGGTGCGTATGGCTCTCGACAATCTTGCCCGAAAAGGCGCTCTCGGCTTTGCTCAGCAGCTCCATGGCCGTCTCGCTCTTTGTCTGCCTAGGCCGATTCGAGCGCCCCTTTTTTAATCGTATATACCAGCCCGACCGCCAGAATCAGGACAAAGACCAGCATTTCCACAAAGCCGAACAGCCCCAGCCGTCGAAACACCACCGCCCAGGGATAGAGAAACACCACCTCAAGGTCGAACACGATGAACAGAATGGCGACCAGGTAGAACTTGACCGAAAATCGTCCCCAGGCCGAGCCGCTCGACGGATTGCCACACTCGAACGGCTCATCCTTGACCGCCGAATGCTGCCGAGGCCCGAACAGGGTGCTGGCAAAGACCATCGCTCCAGCCACCACTCCGGCCAGGATCAGCGCTATCAGGACCGGAACGTACTGCTCCATATTCCCCTCGATCAAAGTGAACAATGATTTCTGCTGGTTCAGGTGGTTATCAGCGTCCCCTCTGTATGCCGCAGGCATAAAAACAGAGGCCGTCAGGGGTGTCAAGCCAGGACAGGGCCATGCCCCCAGTTTCTTGCGATCCCAACCCGGAGGTGGTACAACCCCTACACGCATGCGGGAGAGGTGCCAGAGTGGTCGATTGGGCACGACTGGAAATCGTGTGTACCTTTACCGGTACCGAGGGTTCGAATCCCTCCCTCTCCGTCAGTGGTGATAGCTAGGTCCTGCGCAAGGGAGGTCGGGAACCCCGTCAGGTCCGGAAGGAAGCAGCGGTACCGATTTCATCCCTGTGCCGCAGGGCAGCCTAGCTATCACCACTGACGGCAGAAGGGCGGCTCTCCGCAGCGTTGCCAGCCATGAGTTATCTTGTTCTCGCCCGCAAGTGGCGGCCCCAGACCTTCGATCAGGTGGTCGGCCAGGAGCATGTGACCCGGACCCTGCAGAACGCGATTCAGAGCGGTCGGATCGCCCACGCGTTTCTGTTCACCGGTCCACGTGGGGTCGGCAAGACGACCATCGCCCGGCTGCTGGCCAAGGCTCTGAACTGCGAGAGCGGCCCAACGCCCCAGCCCTGCAACAGCTGTAGCAACTGCACCGAGATCAGCGCCGGCAGCTCAATCGACGTGCTGGAAATTGACGGCGCCTCGCATACCGGGGTCGACCACGTCCGCGACATTACCGAGGGGGTGCAGTACCGCCCGGCCAAGAGCCGCTTTCGGGTGGTCATCATCGACGAAGTCCACATGCTGTCGAATCAGGCCTTTAACGCCCTGCTGAAAACCCTGGAGGAGCCGCCGGACCACGTCAAGTTCATCTTTGCCACCACCGAGGTCCAGAAAATTCTGGCCACGATTGTGTCGCGCTGCCAGCGCTACGATTTCAAACGGATTTCGCTGCGGGACTTGCTCGGCCAGCTGAGCGCCCTGGCCGAGCACGAAGGCTTTGCCTGCGACGAGGTCGGCCTGTCCCTGATCGCGCGTGAGGCGGACGGCAGTCTGCGGGATGCCGAGTCGCTGCTTGAGCAGGTTGTCACCTGGGGTGACGGTCAGGTCAACGCCCAGACCGTCCGTCAGGCGCTCGGGGTAGCCGACCGTCACGTTCTGTTCCAGATTGTCGAGGCCATCCTGGCCAACGACCCGGCTGCGGTGCTGCGCATCGCCGGCGATCTGTACGAGTACGGCTACGATCCGCGTCGGCTGTGTCGCGATCTGCTGGAGCATTTTCACCATCTGGTCATCATCAAGGTGTGCGCCGACCCGGCCGTGCTGAGCGACCTGCCCGACCATGAAGTCAGCGCGGTCCAAGACCAGGCCGCCACACGCTCGCTCGAAGACATCCAGCGTCTGTTCAGCCTGCTGTTGCGGGCCGAGGAAGAGATCAACCAGACCGCCTATCCCCAGCTGGCGGTCGAAATGAGCCTGGTCAAGCTGGCCAGCCAGCCGCCGGTCATGCCGATTGACGAGGCCCTGGCCCAGCTTCGGGCGCTGCGCGAGCAACTCACGACCTCCAGCCCGAACCCGGTTCGCGCGCCGGAGCCAACTCCGGCTTACGAACAGGGGTCAGCTCCGGCCCCCACTCCGGCGTCCGAGCCACACCCGTCCGCGCCAACACCGCCGGTCTCACCCGCCCCCAGCCCGAGGCCCGACACGCCCCCCCCGGCCAAAACGCCCCACTCAACCAAGACGCCCCACTTGCAGCCGGTTCCTGACTCTCCGCCCAGCCCCGGCAACGAGGACCCGTGGGAGCGCCTGTTAGCTGCGGTCCAAAAGGACAAGCTGTCGCTGTTTTTTGCCCTCAAGTCGGGCCAGCTACACGACCTCAGCCAGACCGTGCTGACCATTGGGGTGCGCAAAGAGCCGTATTTCAAAGAACTCACCCGCCAGGAGAACCGCACGATTCTGGAAGAGGCCGCAGGCCGGGTCTTTGGTCGGCCACTGAGGATTGAGGTCACCAAGGGCGAGCCGCCACAGGCCGCCACACCAACTGAGCCAAACGGCACGGCTGCTCCGGCGTCCCCAAACGGGTCGCCGCCGGTTGCGGCCAGCCCTGCCACCGGACCGGCCGAGACACGTCCCGGCAGTCCGGCGGCTACGGACGAAGACCCGCTGGTCCGGACCGTGCTCGACGTGCTCGGCGGAGAAGTCCAGAAGACCCGTATCCGGGGCAACAGCGGTCGACAGGGCGGGCAATGATACGCCCCTGAGCAGAAAACCTCATCGTCCGCGGTCAAGGCACACACAGGAGTCGGTATGGCAGATTTTAATATTGGCGACATCATGAAACAGGCCCAGCAGCTCCAGAGCCGGCTCAGCCAAGTCCAGGCAGAGGCTGCCCGCAAGACCGTCACCGCCACCGCCGGCGGCAGCATGGTCAGCGCCGAGGTCAACGGCGGGCTGGAGCTGGTCTCGCTGACCATCGATCCGGTGCTGCTCGACGGCGACGAGGTAGACAGAGAGATGATTCAAGACCTCGTCCTTGCGGCCGTCAATCAGGGCATCAACCAGGCCAAAAAGATGATGGCCGATGAGGTCGGCAAGCTGACCGGCGGACTCAAAATTCCCGGCCTGACCCCATGAACCTCACCCCGTCTCTGGCGCGTCTGGTCGAGCAGCTCGGCAGGCTGCCCGGCATTGGCGAAAAAACGGCCACCCGCCTGGCCATGTTCATCCTGAACGCCGACCGTGAGTATGCCGAAGCGCTGTCCGAGGCGGTCTGGGCGGTCAAGGCCGAAACAACCCTGTGTCAAGAGTGCTTTGGTCTGGCCGAGGGTGAGCGCTGCGCCATCTGTCTCGACCCCAAGCGCAACGACGAGGCTATCTGTGTGGTGGAAGAGCCGGCCGACCTGATAGCGCTGGAAAAGGTCCACGAGTATCGGGGCAGATATCACGTCCTGCACGGGGTCTTGTCGCCCCTCGACGGCATCGGTCCCGAAGAACTCAAGATCGCCCCGCTGCTGGAACGGCTGCGACGCGGCGCAGCCCAGGAGGTCATCATCGCCACCAACCCGACCACCGAGGGCGAAGCCACCGCGCTGTACCTGGCCAAAGTCATCAAGCCGCTCGGTCTGCGGGTCAGCCGCATCGCCCGCGGCATTCCCATGGGCGGCGATGTGGAATACACCGACGTGGTGACCCTGGGCCGGGCTCTCGAAGGACGGCGGGAGATGTAGCCGCCCGGCTCGGCTGGACAACGCGCCATACTTTACACCCGTCCGGCCCTTTGCTACAAAAATCTGCCCAGACTGCTGCACGCACGCAGATGATCCTCGGTAGCTCAACCGGCAGAGCAATCGGCTGTTAACCGATGGGTTGTAGGTTCGAATCCTACCCGAGGAGCCATTCCTAAATTTTTTCTGTTCCTACCCATTCCTGGATAATCCCTCAACCAACTGTATTTGAACATCTTTTTCTTGCCCAAAGGTCTTGTCTGTTCCATTCCGCGAAGCGGCGCGCATCGTCTTTGAAGCGAACAAGCCGCGCTGGCGCAGCACACAGCACACGAAGGGCTGACCGTGCTCGAACAGGCACGGACGCTGGACGACGGCTCGGGTGTTGTCTTTCCGTCTCCCCTGAAACGCGGCTGTCCATTGTCGGATATGGCCCTGACGAAACTGCTCTCAGGAATTTGTGTCTGGGATACTCAAGGGCTCAGCTGCAAAATGGGATCCCGCGACTGACCGGCTTCTCGACCGCCATCCAGGCCTCCGATGCCTGCTCAGGCTGCACCGCCTGATAATGGCCACAGTGTCAAGCCTGGGAGGGCGGGGCCGGGCTATAACGCCTCCCTATGCCGCTCGATCCGGCTGAGAACGCCCACAGTGTCAACTCTGCGCCCGCCGCCGCGCGGGTGGCCGCCGTCGCGCGCCGCTGCCCGGCCCGAGGGCCGGGGGAGGGAATCAGGCAGGGGTGTCCTCATATTTCTGCTAGTTTATGAGCCTCTCTCCCCGTATTGTGCTATGGCTGGTGCATGGGGCACGGCTCTCTCTACTTTCTGGGCGCTCTGCTCCGCCGCTGCTGGATCGGCCTTGCGGTCGTGCTGGGGGCGGTGGGGCTCGGCGTGCTGGCCTTCCTCCTCGGGTAGGGGCTGGCCCGGACTGAGAACGGGCACAGTGTCCACCTGCGGTCAGGGTCTCGGCCGAGGCGGCGGCCGGGCCCTACTCCGCGCCGGTAATCACAAAATTCTGCAAACTCTCTTCCCACCGAATAGTCGTCTCGTGCCCGGCCTGGGGGAAGTCGGGCAACACGAATGCGCCAGTCAGCCCGCGCGGGAACTCGCCGACGGCCAGCGGGCCCACTGTGAAGCTGCGCCGTGCAAACCCGGCTCCGTCCGCCAAGGCCCGCACTGTATGGCTCCCCGCGCCCAGCAGATTCCAGGGGTCTCGGAGGGGTCTTCATGACAATGCCGGGCGTCTTGTTCCACGCCCCACGCCTCGCAGTTCGTCCGGCAATAGTGGCAACCATCCGCCGCCAGGGCACCGGGATGAGCCAGGGCCGGGCTGGTCGTGAGGACTAGGACAGCACCAGGCTTGAGTGGGGAATAATAATATTTTCTATCAAAATACAGTAAAAACAGAGATTTATATAGCGGGAGAGGGGAGGGCCTGGACGGAGAGGCGAACTGTTCGCCCCTCCTACCGGCCATCAGTCATGGTCATGATCGTGGTCATCGTGGTCATCGTGGTCGTCCTCATCCACGATCTCCGTGACGACAAACCCCTGGGCTGCGTTCGACCACTCCAACTCAAGCGTTTGCGTCCGCACCATGGCGTCCGGGTCGTTGGGGTCGGAGAACTGGACGCCGTGCAGGGCGACGGCGTTTCCATGCATGTCCGCAGTGGCATCCGACAGCATGGCCTCGGCAATTTCAAAGCCGCCGAATTTGAGCACAGTGATCTCCCGACTGATGGCAAAATGCGCCCCGCCCATGGCACTGGTCCCGCGCAGGGTCAGCAGGTGCGTGCCCGGGTCGAATATGCCGTAGTTCGTGACCATACCGAAGCCACTCTCCCCTGCGGCCATCTCGTCGGCATGCTGAGCGGCCACATCGCCACGCGGCGAATTGGTCGGCAGGGTCGCGACCAGTTTGCCATCAACGAGGATGTCCACGCTCAGGGGGTCGTCGTCCATCATGTCCATGTCGGACGACTCAAAGGCCCAGCCCCGGATCAGGCCGATACCGGCCACCGGGCCGGCCGTCGGTTGCTCAAGCGCGGCGTGGAAGGCGCGTTCCTCGACCAGCTCGAAGGTCAGCGTCGCTATGGGCTGGTCTGAAAACGGCGCGACACCCTGGGCGCTCATGATGCTGCCCGCCGGCATGCTGGCGGCATTGTCGGGGGAAAACATCATGCCGTCCTCAGTCCCGGCATCGTAAGGGAACAGCTCCACGGTGTGCGAGGCCATCCAGTGGCCATGGTCATCATGGTCATCCTGCAAGGACAGGCCGGAGACGCCGACGAACCAGTCCGGGCTGGGTGCGATCTTGCTCGCCAGCGTGACCAGGGGAAAGGCATCGGTGACGGAGAAGTAAAAGGTCATGCTGACGGTCCCGCTATTGTCAGCTGGAGGCGCCTGGGTGACCACGGCCAGCGCGTCGCCCATGCCGATCTGGTCTGTGGCTTCCGCCTGCAACATATCCGACATGCCCATTTCCGCGACTTGTTCGAGCCCAGGAGTGGCCATTTCTCCAGCCATCCACAGGCTGGCGTCGGCGTTGTGGACCGCACCGACGATGGCGGAGAAATGCGCATTGCTCGGAAAGCCGGTGGGGTGGCTTGTGTCCGTCCAGGTGCCCTCAAAGACCGCCTTGTAGGTCGCTGAGGAGAGCGGTTGGCCCCAGACCGGGTTCGGGGCGCTGAGGAGCAGGGCGATGAGACCCAGCCCGAGCCCGATTCCCCGGATACGGGCGCTGAGAAAGACAGGTGTTGCCATACGGTGTTCCTCCTTACAGGGTGTGTTTTGTATTTTTCCTACTACAGTAGGGCATACAATATTGCAATGGCATTGCATTTTATCGCTGTCAGTGCTTTGGGCTGAGGGGACTGGCGGTTGACCACATGCGTCCATTCTGAGCAGAGTGACCGACGCAATGGCGGACAAGAACCGGACCGGATTCAGGAGCAGGCGCGCGAAATCGAGCAAGTGCCCGGCAGTGCCGAGCCGTCACCGGCCGCCCGCGAAAAGGCCCAGGAACAGCTGGTCCGTGACGCGGCCGACGTGTTCAACGGCGAGATGTACAAGCTCTTCGGCGACCAAATGGACGGTGTGATTGACGAGTTGAACGAGGTATTGGCGGCCTGAGTCACCCATGATACGGTTTTTCTTTACAAATTAAGATTGAGTAAAGCGATAGCCATAATTCCCCGGTCAACAAGCAAAGTGCATTGGAGTTGAGGATGCCCAAAATCAGCGCGAAGCGCCAACTCACGCTTCCGGCCCACCAGTGTCGCTTGGCCGGTATCGAACCGGGTGACGAATGCCGGAGTTTCGTTGCCGACGGCCGCATTACGATAATCCGCCAACAGCCCGGGAGCGCCTGGGGATGTCTCGCTCATCTTCGAGCGGACGAGACGATCTCCGATGAGCAGTCGCGTCAACACGCAATTGAAACGAAGCGGGAACGCCAACCTTGATTGCAGTGGACACCAACGTACTGCTTCGCTATCTCCTGAGAGACGACGAAGCGCAGGCTGAAAGGTCGCGTCGCGTTTTTGAACGCGATGAGCGTATTCTCATTACGGATGTCGTATTGGCGGAGGCAGTGTGGACATTGATCGGGCGCCGCTATCGCGCAACCAAGGCTGACGTGATCGCTGTCGTCGAAAAGCTTTTGCAAGAACCCAAGGTGCGCTTTGAGGACGATGAGGTGATCTGGAGCGCCTTGCAGGCATATCGTGAGACGGATGCGGACTTCGCCGATGCCCTGATCGTGCACAAGGCTCTGAAAACGGCAGCCAGCGACGAGGAGTTGCATGCTGTTTACACCTTCGACACCACCGCTTTGCAGTTGCCTAACACCGCCGAGCCGTAGCGCCCGCTTAGACCGTAGCAGCGACAGGAAGAGTTCGTGCATTCGACGGCAAGGGCGGCCTGGGGTAGAGGTGCAAGCTCTTCGGCGCCCGGATGGACAACGTAATTGACGAACTGAATGAGGCGTTGGCGGCGTGAGCGGTTTTTCGATCGCAAGTAAAGTGCCTGATTCATGGCATCAATCTTCTGCTAATAAGGGTAATAACATACTTGCCTAATCCACGTGTCGTGTGGTAGGTTCCCGCCCCATGAAGCGGCGTCCCCCTCCGGCCAGAGAGTACCTTGAAGGCCCCGAAGCGATCCAGCGCTTTGAGACCCTGGCGAAACGGATGCTGACCACCCCGCCCCTACGCCCGAAGGCGCGCCGGACGGGGCGGCCGAAGCGCAGCCATGCGGTGGTCCCTGCCCAGCAGACCGTGCACCGTTTGACGGGCGGCTAAGTCCGCGAGGTCTCCCTCGCCGATCAACTGCTGAGAGGGGAGCCGGTTGTCCGCCAGCGCGCGGGCCACCACCACAAAGCGATCCGCGTCCCGTCCGCCCCGCGCAGTGAAGCGAAAGACCTGCTCATCCAGATACCGGCGCAGAGGGAACGGCTCCACACTGACAGACGAGCCTTTGATGGTGCGTTTGAGCAAGGCCCAGCAGTTCTCCATACGGTTCGTGGTGACGTGATCCCGGACATACGCCTCGGCATGGTTGATGATCTGATGCACGTAGGCTTCGTCCAGCCCCCGGTAGCCGCTGTACTCATCGGTATGGAGTTCGCTGCCTGGGGTGACGTGCTGGCGCACTTCCTGGTGCAACGCTCCCCGCTGCGTGTTCGGGAACACCGTCGCATGAACCCGGCTCGTGCGAGGGCCGTGGGGGCGCTCTAACAGCCCCATGACGGCCGTCTTGCCCGCCCCACCCGTGCCCGTGATCTTCCGCGCCTTGACCGCCTGATGCATGAACCGGGCCTTGCCGCCGATAAACGTTTCATCGGCTTCGACCTCGCCGCCCAGGGGCTCAGGCGGGTCATGTTGCATGGCGTACCGAATCCGGTGCAGCATGAACCACGCCGTCTTCTGCGTCACGCCCAGCGCCCGGTGCAGCTCGTAGGACGAGATGCCGGTCTTGCCGTTGGCCAGCAGCCAGATCGCCGGCACCCACTTGGCCAGCGGGAGCGGGCTGTCTTCCATGACCGTGCCGACCTTGATGCTGAACTGCCGCCGGGCGTGTTTGGTCTTACACTGCCAGCGCCGTTGCGTGGCCAGGTAATGCACCTGGTCACTTCCGCAGGTCGGACACCTCACCCCGCCCGGCCAGCGCATCGTCACCAAGGCGTCAATGCAACGCTGCTCGTCGCTGAAATAGCAGATGGCGTCTTGCAGAGTGCGTGGGGGCGGTGGCATGCCGACAGTCTACCCCAGCCCCTCGCTTAGGCAAGTATGTTATTACCCTAATAAGGCCATCAACAGAAATTTCGAGTGAATTTCTGAATTATCAAATTCAGTTTTTGCGCCAAAAAGGCGAATTTGTTGTGGATCCGAATTGGCGAAATTGGGTTGGGCCGAGGGCAGGTCAACCGGAGTTCCCAAGATTCTGCGAGCCATGCGGCAGAACGGCTCCCCGGAGCCGGTCTTCGAAAGCGACGAGGATCGCACCTGGTTTCTGGTCCGGCTGCCGGCGCATGAACGGACAGACCTCGGGCCAACCGGACAAGTCACCCTACAAGACACCCTACAAGACACCCTACAAGATACCGGGCAGGTCACCAAGCACGTCGAGCAACTCGTTGCTGTCCTCACCGGAGAGATGAGCCGTGCCCAAATCCAGGTAGCGTTGCAACTCAAAGACCGGCACAACTTGACCACGGTCTATCTGAAGCCCGCCCTCGGAGCCGGCCTGGTTGAAATGACACTCCCCGGCAAGCCGACCAGCCGGAACCAGCGTTATCGGCGAACCGCAACCGGTGAAACCCTGGCCGAACAACTCAACCGGATGTGATCCGGCGGCCAGCGGACGGCGGGGCGGCGAGATTCCCGCTTACGCGGGAATGACGGACAGCGACACAGAAGCGCGGGTTGCGCTACGGCTTGCGACCATCTTCCGAATAATGATACCGCTTCCTCAACATACTGATATCGGATGAGCCCATGAGCAAAGGACTTGTCAGAACAGTGATCAGCCTGGATGACGAACAGAAAGCGTGGCTGGACCAGCAGGCCGCGTTGCGCCGTGTGTCCATGGCCTCGCTGATTCGCTAGGCAGTCAGCGAATTTTGGATGCGGGAACAGCGCGGCTCAGCCGCATCGTTTCAAGAGGTACTCAAGCAGCCGGCAGGTATCTGGCAGGCCGGGGATGGGCTCGAGTATCAGGAGCGTATTCGTAAGGAATGGCTTTGAGGAAGAGTACCGCCACATGAACACCGCCCCCATTGTCTCCAAAGTCTGCCCCACCTCCTTCCCCTCTCGGGAGGGGTGGCCCGAAGGGCCGGGGTGGGTGCCTTCTCCGGGCAGTTGGCTCCGTTCCTGGGGGGAACAACCCACCCCGCCGCTGACGCGGCACCCCTCCTGAGGAGGGGATCAAGAAGGAAGTATGACTACGCAGCCCATCGTCTCCAAAGTCTGGAGCTTCTGCACCACCCTGCGCGATGACGGGGTGAGCTATGGCGACTACCTGGAACAACTCACATATCTGATCTTCCTTAAGATGGCCGACGAGTACGCCAAGCCGCCGCACAACCGCGATGTCGGCATCCCCACCGAATATAACTGGCAGAGCCTGAAATCGAAAAAAGGCGCGGACCTCGAAGACCACTACGTCAGCCTGCTGCGTGAACTCGGCACCAGGAAAGGCATGCTGGGCCGGATCTTTACCAAGGCCCAGAACAAGGTTCAGGACCCGGCCAAGCTGTTCCGCCTCATCGACATGCTGGACGACACCGAATGGGTGAGAATGGACGCCGACGTGAAAGGCGATATCTACGAAGGACTGCTGGAGAAGAACGCCGAGGACACCAAGTCGGGCGCAGGCCAGTATTTCACCCCACGCGCCCTCATCCGGGCCATGAAGGACGACCTGACCTACAACCGGCAGGACTTCTGGGCCACCACCTCGAACAAACAGCTCAATTTCGTGCAGCACATCCGTACCATGCTCAAGACCACCGGCCGGGCTGCCGTTGTCGTGCCGGACAACGTGCTGTTCGAGGGCGGGGCCGGCGAGACGATCCGCAAGAAGCTGCTGGACACCACCGACCTGCACACCATCCTGCGCCTGCCGACCGGCGTGTTCTACGCCCAAGGGGTCAAGGCCAAGAGCCTGACCGACCTGGACACCCTGCCCGAGCCTGACGAGCTGGCCGAAGAGATTATCGAGAACCTCGAAGCCGGCCTCAGCAGCTTCCGCCACGTCCTGGCCGGGCTGGGCTCGGGCTGAGAAGCGGCTGCGCTGATGAAGCACATCGAGGTCAAGGGCGCCCGGCTCCATAACCTGAAAAACCTCACCGTCCGCATTCCCAAAGGGCAACTGGTAGTCGTGACCGGGGTCAGCGGCTCGGGGAAATCCAGCCTCGTCTTCGACATCGTCTTTGAGGAGGGCAAGCGGCACTACCTGCAGTCCATCGGCCTGCTCCCGGCACTGACCGAGGAAGACGCCTTCGATGAACTCACGGGGGTCGGTCCGACGGTCGCCGTCCAACAGGCCATCATCCGGCAGAGCAACCCGCGCTCGATGGTCGGCACCAGGACGAAGCTCCTGGCCTACCTGAGCCTGCTCTACGCGCGCGAGGGGCGCATCGCGTGTTCGGCCTGCGCAGCGGTGGTCGGCGACGACCTGGTGTGTGGCCAGTGCGGCAGCACCGAAGAGCGACTCGAAGCCAGCTACTTTTCTCCGAACTCGCCCAAGGGCATGTGCCTCCAGTGCGAGGGACGCGGGGTTCAGTTCGAGTTGGTGATGGAGAAACTGGTGCCGCATGCCGACATGACGCTGCGCCAAGTCCTGGCCAGGGCCGGGGTGCTGGCCAGCTTTCAGCACCTGCTGACGCGACGCCTCAAAGCGTATGTGGACACGCCGTTCCGCCAGCTGCCCGACGAGGCCAGAGACCACATTCTGTACGGCCGGCAGCTGCAACGCCCCTACCCCCGGCGCAGCCTCAGCCTGTTCACCCGGCTGCGCTTTCTGCTCTCCCGCGGCCGGGATGTCGGCGGGGCGATGGTGATGCTGGCGTGCCCCGAATGCCAGGGCTATCGGGTCGGGGAGGAGGCGCGCCGGGTCACCCTCGACCAGCGGCACATCGGCCACCTCGGCCACATGACCATCGCCGAGTTGCACGACTTTTTGACCACCTTGGCAGCCCACCAATCCGTGTCTGCCTTTGGGCACAAGCTGATCCGTGAGGTCCTGGGCAAGACGCACGCCCTGGTCCGGGTCGGACTGGGACACCTGACGCCGTATCGGCCGCTGCCGACGCTCAGCGGAGGCGAGATTCAACGCCTCTTCCTGACCTCGCACCTGGATTCCAGGCTGGACTCGCTGATCTACATTCTTGACGAGCCGACGGTCGGACTCCACGAGCTTGAAAAGGCAGATCTGCTCGAACAGATCGAGGCGCTGCGCGGCCTGGGCAACTCGGTCATCGTCGTCGAGCATGATCGCAACACCATCGAACGAGCCCAGCACGTCATTGATGTCGGGCCGCTGGCGGGTAGCGGTGGCGGTGAAGTCGTGTACCAGGGGGACTACGCCGGGCTGCTCACGTCCGAGCGCTCGGTTACCGGTCACTATCTGTCGGGCCGACGCGGCGTGCCCCGCAAGGCTCCGCACGAGTACGCCAGCGTCAGCGACGCAAGGACGCGCCTGAGCCTGCACCACGTCAGGACCAACAACCTCAGGGATGTCACCGCAGACTTCCCGCTGGGCGTGCTCGTCGGCGTGGCCGGGGTCTCGGGCAGCGGCAAGAGTTCTCTCGTGTCAGGCACCCTGATCCCGCTGCTGGAGCGTCACTTTGCGGACCTGCGACACGCAGAAGCCACCGACGCGGACGCCGACGAGGAGGCCGACTTCGTCGTGCCCGGTCCGGTTGCGACGCGCCTCGACGGACTGGCACACATCGACGGCTATGCCCAGGTCTCTCAGGCGCCAATCGGTCGGCGGAGCATTTCCACCCCCGCCTCCTACGTCAATATCTGGGGCCAGGTCAGAAAGCTGTTCGCCCACCAGCCGCTCGCCCGACAGCGCCGCTACACCCCCGGCCACTTCTCGTTCAACGCCACAGGCGCCTGTCCCGAATGCAAGGGCCTGGGCCGCGAGCGGTTCTGGTTGGGCGGCAGCTCGTTTGTGACCAGCGTGTGTCCCGAGTGCCAGGGGAAGCGCTACCGGACCGAGATTCTGGACGTCACCTATCGGGGCGCGACCATTGTTGACGTGTTGGATATGAGCGTCGCGGACGCGGCCACGCTCTTTGACGATACGCCCGCTATCCGCACGATGCTGCGCGTCCTTGAGCAGACCGGGCTGGGTTACATCAGGCTCGGGCAGCCCACGGCGACCCTGAGCGGCGGCGAGGCGCAGCGGATCAAGCTGGCCAAGGAAATCGGCCGGCGGCGCAAGGGGAACATCCTGTATGTGCTGGATGAGCCGACCACCGGCTTGAGTCTGCACGACACCGCCGGTCTCCTCGCCCTGCTGGCTGCCCTGGTCAAACAGGGCAACTCGGTCATCGTCATTGAGCACGATCCGCTGGTGTTGTCATACTGCGACTGGCTGATCGAGCTGGGTCCCGGCGGCGGCCAAGACGGCGGCCAGCTCATCGCCCAGGGCTCGCCTCAGCGACCTGAGGCGAAACCCCCGTTCACGGACCGGTCCGTTCCTGGTAGCGGAGTCACGAGTGAGTTCCTGGCCTGCTCAGAGACTGGCGCCGGGCAGACCCCACAGCCGTGGGCATGCGCCCAGAGCTGCTGGCGGACCTCGAACGCGAGGTCAGCGCCCGCTTTGGGCGCATCAGGGCGGTGCTCATCAACAGAGGCGGCCAGCTTGTCTTTGAGCAGTACTTCGGTGGCTGCGGTCAAGACGACAGCCACCTGGTCGCCTCGGTCACCAAGAGCGTTCTCTCGGCCCTGGTCGGCATTGCCATCGACCGGGGGTTCATCAGGGACGTTGACCAGCGCGTCCTGGACTTCTTCCCGGACTACGCTCCCGGTGGGCACGAGCGGCTGAAGCGTCGGCTGACGCTCAAACACCTCCTGACCATGACGGCCGGCTTCCAGTGGCGCACCGGCCCACGGGGTCACGAGCTGTTCCTCGACCGCCTGCGCCGCAGCCGGGACTGGGTCGCCTTCATCCTCAACCTGCCGGTGAAAGAGGGAGCGCTGGGGACGTTTCAGTACAACAGCGCCGCCGCCCATCTGCTGTCGGCGATCATCACCCGCAGCACCAGCAGATGCGCCCGGGAGTTCGCCGCCGCCCATTTATTCGGACCCCTCGGCATCGACCTGCCCGCCGACGACACGCCCCACGGCCAGAGCCGGGCGGCCGTGTTCAGCAACCGGGGCGTGAGCTGGCCCACGGATCCGCACGGCAACAGCACCGGCGGCTGGGGACTCGTGCTCAGGCCCAGGGACATGGCGCGGTTCGGCCTGCTGTACCTCAACCGCGGTCGGTGGGATGGCGCACAGATCGTCCCGGCGTGGTGGGTCGAGGATTCCGTCACGCCCCACACCCCCGGCTACGGCTATCTGTGGTGGCTGCGAGACGTGGACGGCGTTTTCGTCTTCTCGGCCGCCGGGCGCGGGGGACAGCACATCTTCTGCGTCCCCGAGCACGAGCTTGTCGTCGTCGTCGCCTCCAAGCCGGGTGAGCGATTCCGCGATCCGTGGCCGCTGCTGGAGGACTTCGTCCTCCCGGCGGTGGCGCGCTAGGTGTGTCCGGCCGGCGTACCGGCATGTCTGACGGGTGGAGCGTAGCTCTCATTTGCATTCGCGCTACGGCGTGACGTATGGTTCCCGGAAAAGGAGACTGCCCATGCCTGTGCGAATGCCTACCCATCAGGATCTGCGCGACGCCGGCCAGCGTTTCGGTTTCGAGGTGAATGACGAAGAGGTCGAAGGCTTCTCGCTATACATCCGCGAGATGCTGCCGGCCTACCAGCGTCTTGACGAGTTGGTGGCGCCGACGATCCCCGTCAAGTATCCGCGGCGAGACTTTGGGGCGCGACCGTCAACCGAGGACAACCGGGACAACGGCTGGGCGTGGCGCTGCTCGATCCCGGGGGCGCCGGACGGCCCGCTGTCCGGCAAGACCGTCGGGCTCAAAGACCATATCCGCGTTGCCGGCATTCCGATGCTGAACAGTTCAAGCGTGCTGGAAGGCTACGTGCCGACCGAGGATGCGACTATCGTCACCCGCCTGCTCGACGCCGGCGCCGAGATCATCGGCAAGGTCGTGAACGGCTCGCACTGTTTTGACGCGATCGGGCTCAGCATCTACCCCGGGCCGCAGCCGATCAATCCGGCCACCGGCCGTCACTGCCCGGGTGGTTCGTCAAACGGCAGCGCGGTCGTGGTCGCCAACGGCGACGCGGATATCACGATGGGCGGCGACCAGGGCGGCTCGATTCGCGTCCCGGCCGCGTGGTGCGGCATCGTCGGCCTCAAGCCGACCTTCGGCCTGGTGCCGCACACCGGGCTGGCCGGCCTCGATAACACGGTCGATCACACCGGGCCGATGACGAAGACGGTGCGCGACTGTGCGCTCACGCTACAGGCTGTGGCGGGTGCGGACGGCCTCGACCCGCGCCAAAAGGACGTGCGGGTCAAAGACTACACCGCACGGCTCGAAGACGGCGTCGCCGGCTTGCGGATCGGCATCCTGGCCCAGGGCTTCGGCCACGAGCAATCGATGCCGGCGGTGGACGCCGCGGTGCGCGAGGCGGCGGGCGTTCTGGAGCGGGCCGGCGCAAGCCTGGCCGACGTGTCGGTTCCGATGCATCTCGACGGCAACGCGATTTTGTGGCCGCTCCTGATCCAGGGCGGGAACGAGACGAACAAGCAGGACGGCTGGGGCCACGGCTGGCAGGGGCACTACGCGCTGGACCACGTGAACTTTACCCACCGGGCGGTGAAGGCGCGCGCGAACGACCTGCCCGTGGGCTTGAAACTCGTGCTGCTGCTCGGCGAGTACACCTACCGCCGCTACGGCATGCACTACTACGCCAAGGCCCAGAACCTCACCCGCACGCTGCGGGCCGCCTATGAGGAGGCGTTCACAGATATCGACGTGCTGCTCATGCCGACGGTCCCGTTCACCGCCCCGCCGATACCCGATGAAGAACTGTCGACGTATGGCTTTCTGTCGATCTTTGCCAACATGATCCACAACACGGGGTCGTTCAACGCGACCGGCCATCCGGCCCTGAGCGTACCGTGCGGTACGCACGCGGGGCTGCCGGTCGGGCTGCAACTGGTCGGCCGGCACTTCGAGGACGACGTGCTGCTGCGGGCGGCGTATGCGTATGAGCAGAGCTGAGCTGCGCTCGCACCAAGAGCGAGAGGGCGGAGCTTTTTCTCGCTCATGCCTGACGGCCTATGACAAGGCTGCGGCAAAGGCATGGATGTCGCGGATGGTCGCCCGGTAGACGTGGGGCAGTTCGGCCAGGGTCTCGGTGTCTCCGCCGTGGTGCGTGCCGTTGACGGTACGGCTCACCGTCGGGACGCCGGCCGCCATCAGCCTGCGCGCGTAGACCAGCCCTTCGTCGCGCAGCGGGTCGAGTTCATTCACCGAGATAGTGTGCGGCGGCAATCCCGCCAGGTCGTCTGCCTTGGCCTGGTAGGGCCAGGCCAGCGGGTTGCTCCGGTGTTGTCCGTTCGGGTCGTAGGCCCTGACCAGGGCTTGGCACATGTCGGGGTCCAACTGGTAGCCCTCGTTCTCGCGCCACGAGACGAGTTCTGGCGGGGCCGGACTGTAGGTGCCCGCAATGTAGGGACAGCAGGCATAGACGCCGGCTATCTGATCGATCCAGCCTTCCCGCCTGGCCTTGAGCGCCGTAGCCAGGCACAGATTGCCGCCGCCCGATTCGCCCGAGACGACAACATGCGAGATGCCGAGCACGTCCCTGCTCTGGTAGGCCCACTGCGTACCGCTCGCGCAGTCGTTGAGGCCGGCAGGAAAGGGATGGCTGCCGAGCTTGCCCGCCGCGTTGCGGAACTCGACACCGACGACACACAGCCCGGTGGCGGCCAATTCGTCCCGCCAGCGCACGTACTGGGGGTCTGCGGCCGCGCACATGACCATACCCCCGCCGTGGGTGTGGAGGATGCCCGGCAGGGGACGAGTCCACTCCGTGGGCTCGTGGATGAACAGACGGATGTCGTTGCCGTCAACGCCTGTGATGACCTCGGTGCGCCGAGTGACGCCGCGCACGGGCGGCAGACTGCCGAAGGTCTCGGCGTAGACCGGACCGAGCTCGGACTCAACGGCGCCGATGTAGTCGAGTATCTCCGCGTAAGGGGAAGCGGGACCCACAGGCGCCGGCTCTCCCAGAGCGGCGTCCATGCCCGCCACAGCCGCGACCAGCCGGGGGTCGAGGCGCGGGTCGGTGGCCAGCGTCAGGCTCGGGTTCCCCAATCTCCCCGGCAGCATGGGTGAAGATGTAGACATAGTGTGTTCCTCCTTGTCCCCACGAGCGCTCGCAGGACAGGCTGCGCCTCCATGTGTCAGCGCAAGTTCGAGAGTTTCTCCAGGTTGACCCGGCGGAGATCTTCTGCCGTGTGTCCGACATCGTAGGCGGGGGAGAGGATCAGCTCCGCCTGGGTGATGGAGATGCTGACGAAGCTCTGCATGAGGTCAAGATACGGCGCCCAGTGCTGCTCGAAAGCGGGCAGCAAACGCGTGGCCGCCGCCGACTCCCTCTCGACGATCTCGGCCCGGCCCTTTACCCGTACCGCACGCCGGGTCAGGACATCGATGAAATTCACCTCAACGTCGGGACACGCACGGATGTTTGTTATGGTGCCCGGGGAGCGGATGTTTCCAAACGCGAGGCATCCAGCGTCGATGACGACAAAAGTGGCCTTGGGCGAAACCGCCGGCGTGCCGTCCGCGTTGACGGTGGCCACCGCTCCGGCACTGTAACTCTCGATGAGTGTTCTCATTGGCGCGGTCAGTGTCCTCACAGCTTTTTCCTCCAAATCTCTTCGGTTTCCTATGGGGAATCCTCTTTGTCAGCCGGACAACCGGGATGCCTGAGTGGTTCGCCCTCACTCCCTGAACGGCAAAGGCCCCCGTGACCACTCGCTATCTCGCTGACGCTCATCTCGAATCCCACGACTCACTCGGAGCCCTGACTCATGGCGACGGCGGCCACGGCTATGCGCCACGGCTCGCCCCCGTTCGTCAGCCACGCCGTCTCAGCCTTCTTGGCCTGCCACGCTCCCGCCTGACGAGGGTGACAATCTCCTGCGCAGAGATGTTCGCGCTGACAGACGGCACGTCCAAGGGGGATGCGGGCGTCCGCTCCGGCACCAGTGCGTAGGTCCGGCCGTCTCCACGACGGATGAACACCTTGCCCCTGGCTTCGGCCTCATCAAGCAGGCTGGACAGTTTCTGTCTGGCTTCCGAGTATGAATAGATTTCCACCTTACACCTCCGGATCGACGAGCCGGATGCCGAGTCCTTCCGCAGCGCGTCTCAGTGCCCGAGCCAGGGTCAACAAGGGAGCACGGTACCGCGCGGCGCAATCCAAAAAATACGCGTCGTAGGCATACATGTTGACTCGTGCCGCTAGAGCCACAACGTTTGCCATGTTGATATCCACATAGCGCACCGGAATGCTGTCGAAAATTTCCAGACCTCTTTGGGCGTCGGCAACTTCAATTCGGCGCTGCTTCAGCATCGCCGTGAACGCATTCCCGACCTCCCAAGGGATGGAACCGGGGCCGATGAGCGTCTGGCCCGATGTCACCGCGACAAGCGCGTCCCGTTCAGGTTCACCGAGGATCACCGCGACAAGTGCCGATGTGTCAATCACAATGTCCAATATAGCTGCTCCCAGACAACATAAATTGTACAATTGTCTATATCAATCAATCCACAGACGGTGAAACCGAAAGACGCTGGGCGAAGATGTTCAATGCGCCGCGGCTTTAGTGGGCATGTTCTCCGTTGTGTCGTTCCTGTCTGCGTTCCGTGGTAGGCTGAATGGAAGAACACTAGCGCGCTCAAGAGACGACAAGGAGGGTAGCGGATGACGATGGACACAGCTGGCCGCATCCTGGTGACCGGAGCCACCGGCTATATCGGCGGCAGGCTGGTCCCGCGCCTTCTTCAGGAAGGCTATCGGGTGCGTGTCCTGACCCGCAGCCAGACACGGATACGCTCGCGTTCCTGGTCCGACACGGTTGAGGTCGCGGTCGGCGATGCACTGGACGCCCCCAGCCTGTCCACAGCCCTGGCCGGGGTGGAGTGCGCCTACTACCTGATCCACAGCATGGCGCGCGGCACCGGCTTCCACGAACTGGATATCGAGGCCGCCCGGCTGTTCGGCCACGCAGCGCGGCAAGCCGGCGTGCGGCGGATCGTGTATGTCGGCGGCTTGGGAGACCCCCGGGCCGACCTGTCTCAACACCTGCGCTCCAGACAGGAGACGGGCCACGCTCTCAGAGAGAGCGGCGTTCCGGTCACCGAGTTCAGGGCGGCGGTGATTGTCGGCTCGGGCAGCATCTCCTTTGAGCTGATTCGCTATCTGGTCGAACGCCTGCCGATCATGATCTGTCCCCGCTGGGTGTATTCGCGCGTCCAGCCGATTGCCGTCGCCGACCTGCTGGACTACCTGGTCGCCGCGCTGACCAGCACCGAGTGCGACGACACGATCATACAGGTTGGCGGCAGAGATGTGACCACCTACAAGGGCATGATGCTGGGCTATGCCGCAGCGCGGGGGCTCACACGTTGGCTGCTGCCCGTCCCGGTCCTGACACCCCGCCTGTCGTCCTACTGGGTGCACTGGGTCACCCCCATCCCGGCCAAGGTCAGCGGACCCCTGATTGAGGGCCTGCGCAACGAGGTGGTGGTGACGGACAAGCTGGCCCAGCGCCTGTTCCCGCACATCCACCCCGAGGACTACGCCACGGCGCTCGCCCGGGTGGTGGCGGAGCTTGACGCGGGACACATCGAGACCGCCTGGAGCGATGCCCACAGCCCGTCCCCCGCACGGGACGAGTTCAGCCGTCTGGAATCGCAGCAAGGGATGATTGTTGAGCGGCGGCGACGGCAGGTGGCCGCGCCGGCCAGCGCGGTCTACCGGGTGCTGACCGGCATAGGCGGCCGGCGCGGCTGGTATTATGCCAACTGGGCGTGGCGCATCCGGGGGATCGTGGACCGCCTGTTGGGTGGAGCAGGGCTGCGCCGGGGGCGCCGCCATCCCGACGAGTTGCGGGTCGGCGACGCCTTGGACTTCTGGCGGGTCGAAGCCCTGGAAGTCGATCATCTGGTCCGTCTCAGAGCCGAAATGAAGCTCCCGGGCCGCGCCTGGCTCCAGTTCGAGGTGCGGGACACCGAGGCTGGGACAAGCCAGCTGGAACAGACCGCAGCATTCCTGCCCAAGGGACTCGGCGGGCTGGCCTACTGGTACGGTCTGTACCCCGTGCATGCCCGGATCTTCGACGGCCTGGCGAAAGAGATTGCCAGACGCTCCTGCGCTGCCGAGGCGAGGCCCGACACACAGCGCTCTCTTCTCTCACCATAAGCCCCATTCCAATGCGCCGCAGTCTTTTGCCAAGGCCGGGCAGACCGGCTCGGCATCCCGGGTACGCTCACCCTCACAGCGTGAGGCACTACCGCCGGCTTGGCAGCGTGGACTTTTGCCGGGTTCCTGGGCTAAGCTTTTGTGGTTCGCATATGGACGTACCGTGCAGCTCAACCACGACCGACTGCTGGACAGCCTGAGACAGCTCGCCCAATTCGGCAAAACCGGAACCGGGGTGAACCGTCCGGCGTTCAGCCCCGAGGATCAGGCTGCGCGGGCCTGGCTGCTGGAGCAGATGCGGGCGGCGGGCCTCGACGCCCGGATTGACGGCATCGGCAACGTGTACGGACGGGCGACCGATGTTGAGCGCGCCGTACTGATCGGCTCGCATACCGACTCGGTGCCCAAAGGCGGCTGGCTGGACGGCGCCATGGGCGTGCTGTACGGCCTGGAAATCGCTCGTGCCCGTCACGAGGCGCGGGCGTCTCTGGCCCATCTGGGCGTTGACGTCATCTCTTTCGCCGATGAAGAGGGCACCTACCGCGCCCTGGCCGGCAGCCTGTCCTTCTGCGGTCAGCTGTCGGATACCGCTATCGAGCAGGCGACGAACGCGGACGGCACCCCGCTCGCCGAGGTGCTCGGCCACGCCGGCTACGCCGGACAGCCGCGCGCCCGACTCGACCCGGGCCGACACCTGGCCTACCTTGAGGGGCATATCGAGCAGGGACCGCGGCTCGAGGTCGAACACCAGAAAATCGGTATCGTCACCACCATCGTCGGCATTCGCCGCAGCCGCCTGAGCTGTCTCGGCCAGGCCGACCATGCGGGCACGACGCCGATGCACTTGCGCAAGGACGCCGGCGCAGCACTGATCACGCTGTGCGCGCGTGTGCTTGAGCGCTTCGAGCAGACGCGGGGCGAGCTGAGCGTGTGGAATATCGGCCACATTGCTTTTGCGCCCGGGGCGGGCAACATCGTGCCCGGCCTATGGCTGCCGCGGTTATCACCCTGTGGGAAAGTGAGGGGCCGATTATGACAGACGTATCAACCCGGACCATGAGCGTATCCGACTGTTACGCCGCCCTGGAGGAGCGCATCCTGGCGCGCGATCAGGTCGGCGCCAGCGAGGTCTACTACGAGCTGTACCGCCAGGGCCGCCCGCTCGACGAGCTGCTGCTCGAAGCGATCCGGATTCACGGCCCCTATACCCATGTGCCCTACCACGAGCGCATCGACGACGGCTTCGTCAACTTCGTCAACAACGATCACTGTCTGCTCAGCGCCCGGGCGACGCTCAACCTGGTCAAGCTGCTGCCGCCCGAGGCGGCCGGCCTGGCCATGGCCCAGACCATCTGGTACATCCCGACCGGCCTCGACATCTGGAACCAGAAGATCCTCAAGGCGCCGGGCCACTACGCTCGGGGAGCCGAGTTGCCCCCCGGGCCGCCACCCACGCCTGTCGTGTACTGGCCCGAGCAGGAGCCGGACCACCTGGAAGGTCCGCTCCGCGAGCGGCTGGGGCACTGGCTGACCCTGGTGCATCGGGGTCAGGTGCTGGAAGCGTATCGGGTGTTCCTGGGTCTGATGCAAGAGCCGCAGCAGCGGCGTGAGGTGCTGGCCGAACTCGTGTTCGCCGGCCTCATCGACGTGCAGGACCGCCTGCTCTACAACCGGTCGTATACCACTGGCCACAAGGGCTATCGGGCGCGCTCGACCGTTGAACTCGGCGAGGCGGTCGGCTGGGACCGCGCGCAGCCGATTCTGTACGCCGGCGTGCCCGACATGGCGGTCGGGCCGCGCTGGTATTCGACCTACGAGATGGCCTGCAACGCCATCACCGTCTACATCGAGAACGACAAGATTTCGGCCATTCCCTACGCCGGCACGACCGAGCGCGAACGCGCCCTTCTGGCCAACGCGAAGCCGATTGACCCGGCCGAAACGCACGACCTCGTACACCGCCTCATCCGTGAGCCCGAACCGGCCGGGATCGAGCGCCTCGCCGAGCTGCTGCGGGCCGGCACACGTCTATCCGACCTCCTCGACGCGATTCGGCTCGGCGCCGCCCAGACCGTGCTTGAGACCAGGAATCCAAACAATTTCGCCATGTCGCAACACTGCTACGAATACGTCAGCAGCCTGGGCTGGTTTGTGGACAGCTTCGACCATCCGCACCGGCTCAAGCTGCTGTTCCTGGCCGCCTCGTTTCTCGAACGCACCGCCCACCATCAGGCTCACACCGGGGACATGCAGCCCGGCGAGATCACGGCGCCGGCCGGGTCGGACCGCCTCGCGCCCGAGGCGATACTCGACCGTCTGGAGGCAGCCGCAGTCAGCTTCGATAAGGAGGGCAGCACGGCCTGGACCCGGGCTTATCTCGACTCCGGCGCCGACCGGGCACGGCTCGTGCAGCGGCTGGCCCTGGCCGCCTGCCGCACCGGTAACGACCCCCACAACCAGGAGATCGCCCAGTGCCTGCTTGAAGACTGCGTGTCGGGCCGGACTGCCGACCCGGACCGGCTGCTGCTGGCCTGTGTCCACCACACCGCCGGCCATCGCAAGTACGGCGATTTCCTGGAGGCCAGTCGGCGCTTCGGGGCAGCCTTCGACCTGCCCGCCCTGCAGGCCTGACGCACTTGGCCGAATTGGGAGGATCGACACGATCAGCTAGATCGGTTCCCATTCGGAATGCAGTAGACGCGAGCCCTATAATCTCGTATGTAACATTCCGACAGGGAGAAGAGGGGGAGGCTTTGAGCGACTACGATTGGATCGAAATCACTGCACCGGGCGACTACAATCAGCTAATCGACAAATTAGATTCCGAGTTTCAGCCTGCAGAGATAGCCGAACAGTTTCAACAATCGCTCTCTAATAATGGCCCAGCATCGTGACATCGCCGTCTGCGCACACGTCTCATGTTGGGCGATACTACGCCACTACAGCGAGCGATTTCCCCAGCATCGCGAGTTTCTCATCCACGATATCACAAGACTAGCCACGCCCTTTGACCCCGGCGGTCTGACTCCGGCCTTCGGTCTCAATACCAGCCACGCAGAGCGCATCTTCCAAGCCGCGGGCTGCTTTCCGGTGATCGTGAGAAAAGATGTGGAAGAGGATGACTTCTATGCCCAACTGCTGGCCTATCTTGAGTCCGGGTTCCCGCTGTTCGTGTCGATGCCAAGCCGCGAGCATGCGATTGTTGTTACGGGATATTCTTGGCGTCCTCCCGCCGCCGAGCCGCTTTGTACCAATTCGCATGTCTGGTCGCAGATCGACACCCTTCTGTCGGTTGACGACAACCGCTTGCCTTATGCCCGCGTCAACTTGAATCTGCCTACCTCACCTGGTGGCTCGAACTACACTGCTCAGAACTTCGACGCCTTCATCGTACCGCTCCCGGAGAAGATATTTTATCCAGCAGATGCTACGGCGAAATTTTCGAAGGTTTTGTACTCAAAATTTAGGAACTATCTCAAACTGCCTGAAGAAGACAAACTGCTTCGCCGCTATTTCATCACGACCATTTCGGCGTTTCGCCGCTACGCTCGGAAAAACCAGTCCTTTATGGGTAGTCAGCTCGTCAATCTGCTTATGCGTCTCGATACAGCGCAGTTCATTTGGGTTGTGGAATACGCGTCCAATGAACAATGGGCTCGCGGACATATCGCCGCGTGCGCTCTCGTCGATGCGACCGCGAGTCCCCAAGATGAGGTGCCGGTCTGGTTGGTACATGATGAGCAGCAGGCGATAGTGTTTGATCGTTCATCTGCCAAACGCAGCGCTAAGGTCGTTGCGCTCAATCGGCCCGCAGATACACCATTAAGGCGAATGGAGGGAAACTTGCTGCCGGTAGGAGCCCGACCGTGAAGCTAATGTGCTTTCCGTTTGAGACAAAGAGTTTTTCGGAGCGAGGGCTCTTTATGGAAGCGTCTTACCATAACCGGGCAAGTTTTCAGAAGGACTTTTAAGTATCAGACCGAGTCCGCATCAGTCCGCACAGGAGGGAGGATTTATGGATGACAGGCTCAAAGAATATCTCGTCGAATGCGGCGCGAAACCGCTCGAACCTAGCGTTTTGGAGAACTATGCCACAGCAATGGCCGAGATGATTCCGCAGATTGTCCAGGACATCGAGCAGCGTGAACTGCTTGCAGCAGAGTTACGCGTTTTGCCACCCACGACGTCGCGTTCGAAGAAAGAGCAGGGCTAGTTGTCAGTTGATCTACGCTTGAAGCGGTCATAGGCGGTCTTGATGATCGCTTCAAGCGCGTCGGCCCCTGCGCTATCCAAATTGGGGTCGTCACGCAAAAGCTTGGTGACCATGGCGATAGGCTCGCGGTCAAACTTAGGGCCAGCCATGAAATCTGCCGGGTTTAGCCCCGACCAAGCCGAAAGTGCGGTGAGGCTTTCGGCATTTGGCTGACGGCCCTTCGACATCCTCGACAGAGTCGTTTGTGAGATTCCTGTCTGCTCGCTCACTTCCTTCCAGTTGGCGTTCCGAGCCGCGACTGTAGCGCTGAGCGCCTTGTAGAAACCCGAAAAATCAAATTGTGGATGTTCAGCCATATGTCCCCCAAAAAAATGCTTATCAGCAATTGACATGCCTAAGAGCAACGGTTATATTGTTGCTCATCAGCAATCCAATGTCAAAGGAGGAAACACAATGGCTACAGAAGAGTTCAAGACGGTTACCATCGAGGTTAATGGCCACAAAGTGGAAATGCCTGAGGGGCCGGCGACGGGGCTGGAGATCAAGGACGCTGCGATCAAGCACGGTGTAGCGATACAGCCCAACTTCGTGCTCCAACAGGAACTGCCCAACGGCACAAGCAAGGTGATCGGTGACGATGACAAGGTTGACGTCCGAGAGAATCTGAGCTTCACCGCAAAAGAGCTCAAGACGGTTACCATCGAGGTTAATGGCCACAAAGTGGAAATGCCTGAGGGGCCGGCGACAGGGCTGAAGATCAAGGACGCTGCGATCAAGCACGGTGTAGCGATACAGCCCAACTTCGTGCTCCAACAGGAACTGCCCAACGGCACAAGCAAGGTGATCGGTGACGATGACAAGGTTGACGTCCGGGAGAATCTGAGCTTCACCGCTATTGCGCCTGACGACAATAGCTGAGCGGGAGGAGACTGCTGTGAAGCCAGGTGTCACCGGCGCAATTGAAGAACTGAAGCGGGCCTTTCCGTCCTCAGTCGTCACAATAAATGAAGACGGTCAAGGCGGCGCCTATGTCTTCGTGGAAACGGTGGACATTGGCGCCCGATTCGTGCCATCGACTACGTGGATGGGAGGGCATATCACTGCGCTTTATCCCTATGCTGACATCTACCCAGTCTTCATAGATGCCGCCGTAAGGCGTGCTGACGGCCGAGGGTTCGACGCTCCGATAACCCACGGCCATAATTTTGCCGGGCGGTCAGCAATTCAAATCTCCCGCGCAAACCACCAGGTGCAGAACTGCCCGCAGACTGCTGTTGCAAAGTTTGTGAAAATCCTCGATTTTTTGGAAAAACTGTCATGACTCCTGAACTTGTCTGCGATATTTCGATCTCTTTAGACGACCACGACCGCCTGATGGCGCACCTTTTCCCTGGCGATCACGATGAATACGGCGCCGTGCTCCATGCCGGCGTTGCAGTACGCGGCGCTACGTTGCGTCTGATCGTCCAAAATGTCGTTTGCGCCGAGTCAGGGCACAACTATGTGGCTGGTAAATTCGGTTACCGCGCGCTCAATCCAACCTTCATTCATCGGCAAATCGTTCGATGCCGCGATTTACGTCTCGCCTACCTTGCAGTCCATAATCACGGTAGTGATCGCTACGTTGGGTTCAGCCGAATAGATTTCGAGTCGCATGAGCGTGGCTATCCGGCGCTACGTGATATCGGCAAAGGCGTGCCGGTCGGCGCGCTAGTTTTCGGTCGCCGCTCAGTTGCCGCCGATATCTGGATGCCTGACGGAACACGGAGGACACTGGGCGTATATCGGGTAGTCGGGCCAACAATCAAGCGCTTGTATTCCGAACCGAGTGCAGCACCCGACGCCGCTCCCGCGTATGATCGGCAAATTCGGATGTTTGGCGCTGTCGGACAGGCAGTGCTTGCCAATAGTAAGGTCGCGGTGGTCGGCCTGGGCGGGGTTGGCTCTCTGGTTGCTGAATACCTCGCGCGGCTTGGCGTCGGCCACCTAGTGTTGATCGACCCGGACCCGATTGAGGACACTAATCTTTCGCGTGTCGTCGGGGCAACTGCGGTAGACGTTGAAACCGGGCAACTCAAGACGCAGATCGCGGTGCGGCATGCACGCGAAGGACGCCATTCCCGAAGATGTCGCCAAGGATTCAATCGCCAAGACTCTGTGCGATTGCGATTTTATTTTCCTGGCAGCCGATTCGATGCGCGCGAAGTGACCAATGATGCCATACTCGACGCCATTCCCGAAGATGTCGCCAAGGATTCAATCGCCAAGACTCTGTGCGATTGCGATTTTATTTTCCTGGCAGCCGATTCGATGCGCGCCCGGCTGCTTGTAAACGCAGTCACTCATCAGTATCTGGTCCCTGCAATCCAAATTGGCGCGAAAATCCGACCAAATGCATCGGGGTCGATAGAAGACGCAATGTCCGCGGTACGTCACCTTAGACCGCGCCATGGATGTTTATGGTGTAACGGGCTAATTGACCCAGCCCAGTTGGCGGTCGAAGCGAAGACTGACGAAGAGCGCAAGGATCAGGCCTACGGCGTCCGTGAGCACAACCCGAGCGTGATCACATTAAACGCTGTTGCTGCGGCACATGCGGTTAATGATTTCCTGTTCGACTTTCTTGACCTTCGTCCACAAAATACGGAAACAGCTTATCAGCACTTTCATTTCCTTAAGGGTGTCTCGCAGCAGGTTATCCCGCGCCGTGATCCGGAGTGCCGTGAATGCGGGCGAAGGTTTGGCATGGGAGACGCGATTGAACTGCCAACTATTTTGGGATGAGAGGCGCTCCCGCGTTGCCGTTGAGGTTCTTCGTAAGGGCTATAACGGTGGACGCCAGGCAGTCCCGCGTGTAACTCCATGAGCGATGATTCAGATAACAAGAGTGGCGGGCACGCCACAGGACTGCCCAGGGCCAAGCTGCATTCAGGCAATAGGATGCGCTTCGGGGCAGCCTTCGACCTGCCCGGCTTGCAGGCCTGACGCGCGGCGCCCCTAGCTCTGCCCCGACCCGATGGGCTATAAGGACTGACGCGTTGCCAAAAGGAGGACCGTATGGCGGGAGCATTAGACGGAATCAAAGTCCTGGAGCTGACCCGGGTGGGACCTGGGGCGTTCTGCACCATGATGCTGGCGGACATGGGCGCCGAGGTGCTCAAGATCGAGGCGCCGCCGTCGGGCAAGCTGGCCGGCTCGGGCGCCTCGCCGACCCCCGATCAGGCCAGGAAGCTGGCCACCAATTTCACCAACCGCAATAAAAAGAGCATCACCCTCAACCTCAAGGAAGCCGCCGGCCAGGCCGTCCTGCAAGACCTGGCCAAAGACCATGACGTGCTGGTCGAGGGCTTCCGGCCCGGGGTGATGGGGCGCCTGGGCGGCGATTACGACACGCTCAGCAAGCTCAACCCGCGCCTGGTGTACTGCTCGCTGAGCGGCTTTGGCCAGGACGGACCGTACCGGGACTACCCGGCCCACGACCTGAACTATCTGGCTCTCGGCGGTGTGCTCAACCTGATCGGTCAGCCCGAAGGGCCGCCGGCCATTCCGCTCAATATCATCGCCGACTACGCCGGCGCGTCCATGCACGGCGTGACCGGCATCATGTTTGCGCTGTTCGCCCGGGAGCGTACCGGCAAGGGCCAGCTGGTCGACGTGTCCTACCTCGACACCACCATCTCCCTGCTGGCGGCCACGCCCAATGTGCGCGACTATTTTGCCGACGGGACCATGCCGGGCCGGGGCAAGGGCGTGTTTGGCGGCGGGTTTGCCTACTACAGCGTCTACAATACCAAAGACAACAAGCAGCTCAGCATCGGCTGTACCGAGCCGTGGCTGTGGAACAACCTGTGTGACGCGCTGGACCGCCCGGACTGGAAAGACTGCGGCATGAAGGCCGGCGACTTCTCGCAAACCACCACCGAGCGCCACCAGCAGGTACGCCAGGAACTCCAGGCCGTGCTGATGACCAAAACCTGCGACGAGTGGTACGACTTGTTGACCAAGGCCGACGTGTGTGTGGGCAAGGTCTACGACGTGCCGGAGGTCTTTGACGATCCCCAGGTCCGCCACCGGCAGATGGCGGTCGAACTCGACCACCCCCAGGCCGGCAAGGTGACCCAGGCCGGGGTGGCGGTCAAGCTGTCCGACACGCCGGGCTCCATCCGCTCCTTTGCCCCGTCAATCGGTCAGCATACCCAGGAAGTGCTGGACAGCCTGGGCTACAGCGCGGACAAAATCGCCGAACTGCGCGACAAACGGGTGGTGTGAGAGGCCGTAGGGGCAGACCCCCGTGCCTGCCCTCCCCGCGTCGCCCCACCGCGTAGGGGCGACCGGCCGGTCGTCCCTACCACTGGATCAAATCGCCGTATCAGACGAGGAACGGGTAGGATAATAAGGCTGAGCAATGCGCCTCCGCTTCGACCTCGGCACCGTCGTGGTGGACGAGCCGCCGCACGACTTCCAGCCGCCACCCTGCCTGCACTGGGACGGCCGGGTCGACCGCTGGCGAGCCCAGGCCCACCACTACCGCCCGCTGCTCGAACACCTCAAGGCGGCCGACCTTGAGTGCCGCAACGCCGCCCCAGCCTATCCGACGCTGACACTCAGCAGCCGTCTTGAACACGACCCGCATCCGTTTCAGACCGAGGCGCTGGCCGCCTGGCAACGCGCCGGGCGGCGGGGGGTGATTGTCCTGCCGACCGGCGCGGGCAAGAGTCAGGTCGGCCAGATGGCGATTGCCGGCGTGCAGCGCGGGACGCTGGTGGTTGCCCCGACCATCGACCTCATGAACCAGTGGTATGACCTGCTGTGTGCGGCCTTCGGCGACCACATCGGGCTGATCGGCGGCGGCTATTACGAGCCCCAGGCTCTGACCGTCACCACCTATGACAGCGCCTATCGCCACATGGACCGCCTCGGCAACCGCTGGGGACTGGTGATTTTTGACGAGTGTCACCATCTGCCGGGCGAGATGTACAGCCACGCCGCCCAGATGTGTCTGGCCCCGTACCGGCTGGGGCTGACCGCCACCCCGGAGCGGGCCGACGGCCGACACGTCCTGCTCGACGATCTGATCGGCCCCCGGGTGTACGCCAAGGGCATCAAAGAGCTGTCCGGGGAGTATCTGGCCGACTATGTGACCGAGCGCCTCACCGTGCATCTGACCCCGGAGGAGGAAGCCGAGTACCGTCAGGCCAGAGGTCGGTTTTACGACTTCATTGTCGATCACGGCATTGTGTTGGACGGCCTGGCCGGCTGGCACCGGTTCATCCGCGAGAGCGCCCGCAGCCGCAAGGGCCGCCAGGCCCTGCTGGCCCACCAGCGCTCAAAGAAACTGGCCCTGGGCACCTCGGCCAAGCTCCGCACCCTGGACTTCCTGCTCAAAAAACACGCCCGGGAACGGACGCTCATCTTCACCAGCGATAACGATACGGTGTACGCGATTTCGACCGCATTTTTGATTCCGGCCATCACCCACCACACCCCGACCAAGGAGCGCAAAGCCATTCTGGAGGGCTTCAACCGGGGCGACTACCTGGCCCTGGCCACCTCAAAAGTCTTGAACGAGGGCGTCAACGTACCGGAGGCGAGTGTGGCGGTGATTTTGTCCGGCTCGGGCTCGACCCGAGAGCATGTCCAGCGGCTGGGCCGGGTCTTGCGCAAACGCGAGGGCAAACAGGCCGTGCTGTACGAGGTCATCACCGCCGGCACGGTCGAAGAGGGCATCAGCCGGCGACGGCGGCAACACGCGGCGTATCAAAATGACGAACGCTGAATGCTGAACGTGCTGAACGAAAGATGCGTGGCTGGGCGCACGCTCACGAGTCCCGGCCCAGCGCGCGTCTGGTCTCCCTGACCACAAGGGGCGCCAGAAACAACACGGCAATCAGATTCGGCACCGCCATCAGCCCGTTCAGCGTATCGGCCAGGCTCCACACCAGCTGGAGGCCGCCGACCGCCCCGACGTACAGAAAACCCAGAAACACCAGGCGGTAGGGCAGGACTACCCAGCCGCCGAACAGGTAGGCCCAGGCGGTCTCTCCATAAAAGCTCCAGGTCAACATCGTGCTGTAGGCAAACAGCACCAGACAGGCCAGCACCAGGGGTCCGCCAACGCCCGGCAGCCCGCGCGCAAACGCGGCGGCGGCCAGCCCCGAGGCGGGAATGTCGGGCTCGCCCAGCACGCCGGTCACCAGGATGACCAAGCCGGTCATGCTGGCCACGATCAGGGTATCCACGCTCACCTCCCAGATGCCCCAGAAACCCTGTCCGACCGGCGTATTCTTGGCCTGGGCATGGACGATGGAGGCCGAGCCGAGACCCGCCTCGTTGGAAAAAATTCCCCGCGCCACCCCATAGCGGATCGCCGCGCCCAGGCTGGCGCCGGCCCAGGCGCCGAGCGGGGCGGCCGGCTGGACCGCGTGGCTGATGATCGTCAGCACCGCTCCGGGCAGGGCCGAGGCGTGCAGGAGCAGAATGACGCTGCCGCCCAGCAGATACAGAACGGCCATGCTCGGCACCAGATACTCGGCGGTCTGGCCGATCCGTTTCACCCCGCCCAGAATCACAATCGCCACCCCGACCACGACCACAATTCCGGTCAGCGTGGGGGAGACGGCAAAGCTCTGGCTGACGCTGGTCGCAATGGTGTTGGCCTGGACCATATTGCCGATGCCCAGGGCCGCCACCCCGGTCAGAAAGGCGTACACCCCGGCCAACCAGCCCTGGCCGAGACCGTCGGTGATATAGTACATCGGCCCGCCGGCCACCCGGCCGTTTGTCGTGCGACGGTAGTACAGGCCCAGGACGACCTCGCTGAATTTGGTCGCCATGCCGACCACAGCCGTCATCCACATCCAGAACAGCGCGCCGGGTCCGCCCAGGGCCAGCGCCGTGCTCACCCCGGCGATATTGCCGACCCCAACCGTGGCGGCCATGGCCGAGCTGACAGCCTGAAAGGAGCTCAGCTCGCCGTCCTGCTGCTGGGTCCTGGATACCAGAAAACGGCCAAACGTCGTCCGCCAGATAAAAACGAAGTGGGTGAACTGCAGAAAGCCGAGTCGGACACTCAGGTACAGGCCGGTTCCGATCAGCAGGACCATGAGCGGCGGCCCCCACACCACAGCGTTGACCGCCGAGTTGATCTCGTCGATTCTGGTCAGCATACAACTCCCTCCCTGTCCGGGGCAGACCTTACACCATAGCGCCGCCGGACACCAAGCCGGACACCAAACCGCTTCTGCCGCAGACCGATGGGGCAGACAAGCCGGGGGATTTCTGAAAGACATACCGCCATGCTTCACCCTGCGGTGCTGACCCTGTCACTGGCCGTTTTCGCCACCATGCTGGGCAACTGCATGGTCATGTCCTTCCTGCCCATCTTATGTCCAGCAGTTCGGTTTCGGCGAGCTGGGGGCGGGCCTGCTGTTCAGCGTCCACGCCGCCACCCGGACGCTGATTCTGCCCTTTATTGGCCGCCTGTCCGACCGCTGGGAGCGAAAATACTTCCTGCTGGCCGGCCTGCTCTTTTACACCGCCACCTCGTTTGCCTATCTGCCGGCCGACACGGTCGTCAGCTTCATCCTGATCATGGTCGTCCACGGCACGGCCACCGCCATCATGCATCCGGTGGCCATGGCCTATGTCGGCGACCTGGCCCCCGCCGGACAGGAGGGCCGCTACAGCGGCTCGCTCAACACGGCCATGCTGGGCGGGGTTGCGGGCGGGCCGCTGTTGGGCGGAGTCATCAAAGACGTGTGGGGCATGCCGGCCAACTTTCTGATCATGGGCGGCCTGAGTCTGGCCGCCCTGGTGGCCCTGACAGTGTTCCTGCCGCGCATCGCCAGCAGCACCAATGCGACGCGCCCCGCCGTCGCTTTCCACAGCCTGTTCGCCTCCAAGCCTCTTGTCGGCATGGCCTGTTTTCGTTTTTCCTACGCCCTGACCAACGCCCTGACCTGGGTGTTTCTGCCCCTGCTGGCGACCCGTCTGCTGCCGCTCAACACGACCGAGGTCGGCATCCTGATTTCCCTCAATGTTATTGTCAGCACTCTGCTCCAGACCCCGTGCGGCCGTCTGGCCGACCGGGTGAACAAAGCCTATCTGATCGCGCTGGGCGGACTCGGCGGGGCGCTGGGCCTGGCCGTCTTCCCGTTTGCCGGGGAGTTCTGGCATCTGCTGGTGCTGAATATCTGGGTCGGCGCCATGTACGGGCTGGCTTTTCCGTCCCACACCGCGCTGGCCATGGAACACGGCCAGCGCTACGGCATGGGGACGGTCATGAGTCTGCTGATGATGGCCCACGGGGTCGGCATGATGGTCGGACCGGCCGTGTTCGGCAGTCTGGCCAGTCAGTCCGGCCTGGCCAGCGCCTTTTGGATCGGCGGGTCTGCGGGGGCGGTGCTGACCGTTGTGTGCGCCGTCCTGATCAACGCCGACCTTCCGCGACCAGCCACCCGACCCGCAGCCCGCACCCAGCCGGCCGTCGCCGACTGAAGAGGCCGGCCCACTCAGGAGAAGGTAATCACGCTGCGCGCCACCGCGCCCTGCTTGAGCAGGTCGTAGGCCTGGTTGACCTGGTCGAGCGGCAGCGTCTTTGAGACCAGCTCGTCGATTTTCAGCCGGCCGTCCATGTACATGTCGATCAGGCGGGGCATATCAACCCGCGGCCGGGTCGAGCCGTAGTACGAGCCCTGGAGCTTCTTCTCCATCATCATGAACACGTTGGGGTTGAGCGAGATGCGCGAGCCGTCGGGCGAGACACCGACAATCGTGCAGGTCCCCCCCCGGGCGGTCATCTTGAAGGCCAGCTCAATCGTCTTGGGCGTGCTGATGACCTCAAAGCCGTAGTCCACCCCGCGTCCCTGGGTCAGCTCCAGGACGGCCGGCAAGGCGTCGTCCTGAGACGGATTGACACCGTGGGTAGCGCCAAAGGTTTTGGCGAATTCGAGCTTGCTGTCGAGCAGGTCAACCGCAATGATCTGGCGCGCCCCGGCAATCGCCGCGCCCTGGATCACGTTCAGGCCGACCCCGCCGCAGCCGATCACGGCAACCGTGCTGCCCGGCTGGACCTGGGCGGTGTTAATCGCCGCCCCGACCCCGGTCATGGTGCCGCAGCCAACAAAACAGGCCCGGTCCAGAGGCACGTCGTCGCGGATTTTAATCGCGCAGCTCTCGTGCACGACCGTTTCCTCGGCAAAAGATGCGGTGAAGGCAAAGTGGTGAATGTCAGCCCCGTTTTTGTGCAAACGGGTCGTACCGTCAATCAGCACCCCGGCGGTCTTGGGCCGGGTTTCGCACAGGTGCGGGCTGCCCTGGGTACAGTAGAAGCAGGTGCCGCAGACCGGGTTGAAAGACAGCACGACGTGGTCGCCCTCCTTGACCGAGGTCACCCCGGCCCCGACTTCCTCGACCACCCCGGCACCCTCGTGGCCCAGGACCATGGGCAGGGGCTGGCGCATGTCGCCGGTCATCACATGCAGGTCGCTGTGGCAGGCGCCATTGGCCGCGACCCGGACCTTGACCTCGCCGGCTTTGGGCGGGTCGAGCTGTAAGTCCTCAACGATCAGGGGTGTGCCAGGCTCGTACAAAACGGCAGCTTTCATAGTCTGGTGTCTCCTTTCGTGGCCGCAATGGTACGACAATTGCGCGCCCCCCGCCAGGGGCGGACAGGCGTTCCAAAGCTGCCGAGCGGAGACTTGCAGAAAACAATGAGCTTCAATGAGGCTGGGGCAGGTGATGCCCCGGAAATCGGATAGTCGGGGTGGGTGTCGTCGATCCAGGGCGCGCTTCAATGAGGCCGGGGCAGGTGATGCCCCGGAAATTGTGAGCATAGCAAGAGCCATCTTCCGGGAAGTAGGCGCTTCAATGAGGCCGGGGCAGGTGATGCCCCGGAAATCTGGGCGGCCCGCGTCTGTGGTGGATTACTTGCTGCGGAGCTTCAATGAGGCCGGGGCAGGTGATGCCCCGGAAATGTCGGACACCGTCGGATCGTTCTGCTGCTCCTTGTCGAAGCTTCAATGAGGCCGGGGCAGGTGATGCCCCGGAAAAGCCCGTCCTCATTCGTATAGAACAAGTCCGCCGCGCTCGCTTCAATGAGGCCGGGGCAGGTGATGCCCCGGAAATCTAACTCCTCACGCTGGAGACTGTGCGGGAAAGACCGCTTCAATGAGGCCGGGGCAGGTGATGCCCCGGAAATCCGGCCGGCCGTGCCACGGTTGGCAATCGCGTAGACGCTTCAATGAGGCCGGGGCAGGTGAACTGAGCCCTGACCTCTTCGTTGAGCAAAATAATCTCATCGCGTAGACGCTTCAATGAGGCCGGGGCAGGTGATGCCCCGGAAATGGCCAGGCCCACATTGAAATTGCCAGTCGTGCCCTTGCTTCAATGAGGCCGGGGCAGGTGATGCCCCGGAAATTGGCACGGCTGGCAAGGTTCCAGATGCGGCGAAGGTGCTTCAATGAGGCCGGGGCAGGTGATGCCCCGGAAATCTAAGACCCTAAACTTGTTGGCCCCCGAACCTCGACGCTTCAATGAGGCCGGGGCAGGTGATGCCCCAGAAATCTGTCAGACGGATGCCGTCGTGCGGCTCGTTGCACCAGCTTCAATGAGGCCGGGGCAGGTGATGCCCCGGAAATGCGGAGACGGCTGGCTCGCGGGTGCGCGTTCGCCGGGCGGAGCTTCAATGAGGCCGGGGCAGGTGATGCCCCGGAAATGCGCAGCTGGCCAAGGTCAAGGCCCTGCTCACGAATATGCTTCAATGAGGCCGGGGCAGGTGATGCCCCGGAAATAGCGGCTACTGAGAGGGGCCGAACAGCAGGCCGAGGGCTTCAATGAGGCCGGGGCAGGTGATGCCCCGGAAATTGGCAGCAAGTCGCTTCTGATGAGTATCAACACCATGGGGCTTCAATGAGGCCGGGGCAGGTGATGCCCCGGAAATGGCTCACGCCATGTCTCCTCCCAGGTAGAGGGAAAAGCTTCAATGAGGCCGGGGCAGGTGATGCCCCGGAAATTTCCGGGCAGCCGTCTATCTGTACTGGCCACCTGGCCTGCTTCAATGAGGCCGGGGCAGGTGATGCCCCGGAAATGGCCCCTCGGTATCTCCCTGTGGGGCTTAGGATATTTCGCCACCTTGCGAGCGCTGTTGTCTGGCCCGCTGAGGACTCCCTGACGTGAAGCCAAGAACACCATATGATCTTTGCTAACTCATTGTCAAAGAACAGAAAACGCCAATGCGAGCGCTGCCCGCGAAAACGCCGGTACGAGAGCGCTCGCACCGCGCGCGGCAGCTTCGCCCGTCTACACAATGGTCGCCTGCCGGGTCGGGGCCTGATAGCTCTTGTCCATGCTTTCGACAAGCGGGTCAACCCGTTCAGCCGGACCCAGGTCCAGAATCAGGACATGATCTTCCGCAGGCTTGATGGCGTCTTCCAGACGCGCCCCCATCTCGGCCCGCCGCCGCGTCGTCAGACGGCATTGAAAGACCGACAGTTGCAGCCAGTGGCCGTAGCCCTTCATGGTCTGAAAGACCCGCCGCCAGCGCTTGGGCTCGGCAATGTCATACGTCACGATGTAGAGATGTTCATTTGCCATACCAGTCACCGAGGAAGGTAATGGGGATAAGTCGGGATTTCGCCTTGCAGATGCCGGGCGAGCAGTCTGGCCTGCACGTCAATCAGCCGGCGCATGGAAACCCGATAGCCGAACAGCGGATGCGTGGTTTCCTGTTCGAGACGGCGCTCAAACGCCGCAATAAACGCCTTGCGGCCTCCGGGCTTGAGTGCGCACGCCGGCCCATTCCACACAAAATCGTTCAGTTTGACCTCGCCGTTATTGATGACCTGAATCACGCAAGAGTCGTGTCCCTTTCAAGTTTGACTTAAGATAATCTTTGCTCAAACGCGTTACATGTGTCCAGGCTTTGCTGGTTGGTGCTTATGCCGGGGAAGCCACGGTGAAGTTACGGTATTTGCCGGGGGTAATACGCCGGCTTCAATGAGGCCGGGGCATTTAAGCCCCGGAATTTTGCGCTGCCTGCGTTGATCCAATCTCCTGAAAATCCAAGCTTCAATGAGGCCGGGGCGGGTTTGCCCTCGGAATTTCGTGTAGTCGAAGTCATTGGAGAAACTGTATCCGTGCTCGGGCAAAATTGAAGTATTTGTCAATTTGAAAGCGACGAGCGCGAGCAACTGCTACAACTCCGTAGCGAATCAGCTCGGTCGACTTTTCCGCACTTCCCATCATTGGGTGTGCCAGGAGCGCCAGATAGGCTGTAAGGCTTGTTGGTACTGCCGGGAGAGGCCAGCAAGCATATTTTTCTCTCTCACTGTCTACAATACCGAGCGTTGTAAGACCGTCCGCGGCAGGCGCGCTGACAAGAGTTCCAAAACCGACAGCGGCAAGCCGGTTGGCCCCGGCTACGGTTCCGATTTTATTCTTGAATTCCCGAGGAGCGCCGAATTGATGTGCATAACGCCGATCCTCAATGGGGTCCCACCTGAAACTGCCAGTCTTGTCCTCATATTGCCACGTGTCGAACAAAGCTGACCGTACATCGTCCGCAGTACCGTCACACGGTACGCGCTGAAGTCTTTCGAGAAAATGTTGGTGTCCAGACCCGAACATTACACAAAAGGCTGTGGGGATAACTTCTTTACCATTTTTCCTGAGCGCCCCATCGGAGGCGAGCGTACCGACAATGCGGGACTCAATAGGGCGGGTTCTCGTATTTCGTGCAAGATCTCGAAAATCGGCCGGTGCAAATTTGAGATCTCGCCTGCCCCCAAGTGCTGCGGAGTAGGCTTTTCCGATCAGTTTGACGCCCGTATTGGCTTCGGCGGCGATTTCTTGGCTTGTTGCCGCACTATGGATTTTCAACTCAGCCGAAAGTGGTGAACCGCGCCATGCAACTCGTGGCTGCCATTCAGGCTTGGCAGTTTCAAGGGAGCGTAACAAACCTAGCAAGGCAAGAAACGCGAGCAAATTGTCGGGTTCGAGACCCTTTAACTCATGGATAGTTGTCGCTGTCATGGGATGTCTCCGCTACTCTGGAAGGAATTTTGCTGTTCGTCAGCCGAAGCGACATGATCGGCGAGACGAAGAATCGCCTCAAGTCGAGCGAGTTCCCAAGGACCAAAGCGTTGAAGTAGACGGCCGGCACGCTCAAACCAACCCTGCTCCAGGCGAAGCGGTGCGTCGCTAGGTTTCGCTGTCAATACCTGGCCGTCAATTTCCACGCTCACCTGTGCTTTCTTGCTGGCGTCGTCCGTGCTGTCCTCACACGGCGGAAAGAAAGGGCGACCGTATCCATGATGCGTTCCAACGAGCCACAGCACGAGGTCACAATCCTCTTTATTCAATTGCGTTATTGTAGAATACTGCCGTGCAAGCGCGACGGACAACGCCTCGTGACGGAAATTTTTCGGAGTCGCCCACTTTCCGTATCTTTGTCGAGGAACACGGAAGCTTTTTGCGAGCAAGGTGTCGGGAGCGCCGAGAAGGCCAAGGTGCGCTAAGGCGCTTGTGCCGTGGAGATTGGCTTGGAATCGTTGGTCGGCCTTCCCGAGGTCGTGCATTTTCCCCGCAAGAGCGAGCAGATTAGTCATACGCTCATCAAGACCGGCGCGTTGGGCGAACGCGCGTGCCTTGGCTTCGACATGGCCGAGGTGAGCGACGAGTTCGACCTGTACGCCAGTTGCCCAGGAATCGTCCCGTTCTGTGACAGCATCGTTGCCGGATTCGTTCTGGAGTTCAGCACCGTCCCGTTGTTCCAGCCGTTCCAGCGATGGGCCGTGTCGCAGGGTACGCTTGGCGTACAGTATGAACCCCTTTGCGTGATCGTCGTTATCGTAGAATTCGATTTCTACGCCGGCTCCCTGCATCTTTCGCAGGAGTAATTTCCAGTTCTTCGGCGCGTCGCGAATTTCCATGAGGGAAGTGCGCATTGTCTCGGCATCGAGCGCATCGCCGTATTCTTCAATCTGGCGTGATATCCGACGCCAGATTTCATCGACCTCTACCGTACTGTCTGCATCTGCCTGCCTGTCGAGGGCATTCATCAACGTCTGGCGAGTTACGCGTATCGAACCTTTGAGCCGATGGTAGTAATGAGCCTCGGTGCCAATATCGGCCGCCTCGCCATCGTTGTCGGGGTCCCAGCCCCAGAGATCGCAACCGCCGTAGGAACACGGTACGACAATGACATCGCCCGGCTTTAAGGCTCGGGCGAAGGCTCTCGACCAGCCCGTATTCTCTCGACGGAGGCATGGGCGACCTGTTGTGACTTGTCCTCCTGCTCGGGGGTTGGGTGTAGTGTGCGGGATGTCAGCCAGGGCTTCGGCATCTTTTTGAGATTGGAGCCACCCGCATATTGCCCATAGGGGGACGGGCATGGCTTCGAGGGACGAAGGCGGACAATAGTCGAGGGACAGACGTGTACACTCTATGTTGTTCGGATCGATATCGGCACGCCATACGACTTGAACATCTGCCGGTTTTTCGGGGCCGTGTAGAAACAGGGCCGGTTCTGGAGTCGCTGCGGATGGAGGAGAAGTAGTCGCCCACAGTTCGGCATAGGCCGGCAGCAACACAGGTGCGTGGACACGCGGAGCAAGCAGCTTGTCCACCTCCTGACGCTCCACCAAACTTTCAAGTTTGGATGCAAGCGCGTCTATGCCGAAGTCGATTTCGGGGTGCTGTTTGCCCAACCATTCCTTCATATTGTAAGCGGACTCGCCATAAAGCCGGAAGATAGGAGTCCAGTCGTTTCGTTCGCCCTTCTTGGGCTTCTTGCCGGAAGGATGCAGAATGACGGCGTGACTCTCGCCCCTCTTGCCCAGCCTGTCCAGCCTGCCGAAACGTTGGCGCAGAGAGTCGAGCGGCGCAATCTCAGTCACGAGCGCGTCAACGTCGAGATCAGCGCCTACTTCTATCGTCTGAGTGGCGACCAGGATTATTGGACGTGCTGGGTGCTCCCGATTCGGCGCAACACGAAGCGGTTTCAGGTCCATCACGATCTGGTTGCGGTCGAGCGGCCGGACACGACCTGTCAGCAGTAAGATCCGAGCTTTTGCGCCCACTTCCTTTTTGAGTTTCTCGAAGACTTGGCGTGCGAGCCCGACGCGGTTGACCACTACAGCAACACGATGGACAGGCATGGGAGACCCGGTTGGTTCTTTCGGTCCTTTTTTCTTTCTTCTCTGTGTCTTCGGTGGTTCTTCGATTAGACCGGCAAGCCGTGCGGCTGCCCTGGAGAACGCTTCAGCCGCTTTGCCTTCGTTCCAGGGCTCGATTCTTGCCAGCTTATGAGCTGTAAGTCGTGGTTTAAGGACTGAATGCTCTCGGTCCTCATCTGATAAGGGGAATGCGTTAGTGTGGCCCTCGTCCGGCGTTGCCGAAAGCTTGACCACGGCAAAAGGCGCTAACCGTTGTGTTGTCGCCATGCCTCCTCCACCTTGGGAGGAATGGCCGGTGACGATGGCATCAAGAGTCTCGTTGAACGGTTTCGAGAGATGTACTTCGTCAAGCAGCCAGAGTGTATCAGAGCCGACTAGGCCAGCATGGACCGGCCACATGCGCGGTGTTACGCCATAGCCGCGAAAAAGAAGCCGCGAGCCAACTTGGTCAACAGTCGAAATAACTACGAGAGGCTGCACAGGAGACCGTGCCCAATCCTGTTCTTGCGGCATTCCGCCACGCAAGCGCGTTACCTGGAGAGCAGGCGAATCAACTCCGGCGAAGCACCGCAGGCGATCCGCGACAGCCTTCAGTATGCCGCCCTGAGCACAGTTGAGGGCTTCGGCGATTTTCCGTGCTCGGTCAAAAGCTGCATCGACTACGATGCGGCGATCAACGACAAACAGAGTCCGGAGCGCGGCCTTGCGAACCGGACCTTGGGCTGCCTCACAGGCGAGATGAAAGACAGCAATGTCGATCGAAGCGGTCTTACCAACGCCGGTCGGTAGGTCGAGAAGAGACGGCCACTTTCCTCTTTCAACCACCTGTTGAGCCAATTTTGATTGCCAGGGAAACGGATGCACCTGATGCACGGCTTGGAAGAAGGCAGGGAAATCCTTTGCGGACAGCTGAATCATGATGACACCCTTACTCTAATGGCAAGCATAAACCGAGCCCTCGGAATCTGCCTGCCCCAAGGAGTAAAGGCCCCTGAATTTGGCGTGGGAAGTCCAGGACTAGATGTGTAAGGGGCCGACCGCGATAGGGGCTATCGTGTGGGAGCGTCCTTGCAACGTCCCGGACAGAAGGTGCGCCCCGGACTGCCGGATAGCGATGGGCTTCTACTTTCAAGCCAGCAATTACGTCATCTTTCAGGCCGACGTTGCGACAAGCACGCCTGATGATCGCCGAAACATCTTGATCCGGCTTATCCTTTGGATATCGGTCGAGGACAACCGGAAGAACTGTTCCCCAACGTTTCGCTGGCTTCACATAGCGTTCAACTCTCATGGACGCTCGACTTGGTTCTGGAGAGAGTGACAATCGCCATGAGCCGTTTCGACCGAAATGCAGCACTCCTGTATTGTTTGCCTCAGCCTGAGCAAATGTCGCCAACACCTTCAGAACGTTGTCCCGGTCCTCGGCTTCAACTGTACGTGGCCACACGATGGCCAAGCCCATCAAGCGTCCCTGAGAATACTCCCAGCCCACATCGGCGAGTGGGACAACCGAAAGATGGGGGTGAATAGTTGGGCGCATATCGCTCGTGTGTCCCGAGAGGAGAGTAGGAATTGGTATGTTCTTGTCGTCCGCGATTTTAAGCAAGGCATCACGTAGCCGCTTGGCAACGAGAGGGAAGGCGATGAGGGAAGGACAAAAACCATCTGTATCCTCAAACGCAACGATGTTCTCACCGTCGAATAGCGTGGGGGGCGGAACGGCTGCGGACGGAGAGCGATATCTTCTGGTTACGAGGGATGGGGTCGGGCGCGCGGCTACACTATTCTCTATTGACCGCCGGTACTGGTGCTCCAAATGTTCAAGGCGTCCTTTGTACGAACATCGCAACTCTGTACTTTCGGATACGATCCAATCCATATCCTCCGTTGTCGCTGAGGGGATATCATCAATGAGGGTAGCTCTGACAAAGGTATGAGAATGGCCCAGGTAGGTGATCTCTCGGGCGAGCCGTCCCAGCGCTTCCCGGTGAAGATGCACACCATCTGCATCACGCCAGACGTAACGGACAGTCCTCGCGCGTCCGCTGATGGACGGGTCAACAATGACAGCAGGAAAGGCTCGCGGTTGCCGGTTCTTACGCAAGTCTGGCACGACGCGGACCGCATCGTATATGTTTCTCGGTGGCCTACTGCCCGCCCTCCCTGTGGTCCGTGCATCGTTTGGAGGCACAAAAACACTGGCAACTGTGCGCGGAAATGCGCGAGGAGCATGAACCTCAAGGGTATTTCTGTCCAGTGTTTCGAGCCATTCGAGCGCTTGTTTCTCGCCAGTGTCCGGTTGGTCATTTCGACCCCAGGCAGCAACGAGAGCCTGAAATAATCTGTCGGGGTGGGGCGGCCATTCAGGTTCTTCGCGTTGGTAGGGGGATGCCGCCACAGACACGCCTGTCAAGAATTCAACCTCGATCCCAAACATGACGAACTCTCAGTCGTTGCTGTCATCGTTTTCGGCTTCGCCCGCCAGCGCTCTTGCACGAGAGAGAGCAACAAGTTCTACAAGGCGCTGTTGGGGAGTGAGCCGAAGAGGTTCCTCATTCCAGGGGAATCCCGCCGTCTTCGCGGTACTGATAGACTCTTTGAGAACTTTGACCGCATCGTCAAAACCGGCCTGAAACGTTTCAACCGATCCGTCTGGGCGCACAATCTCAAATGGGGCCTTCGTTTCGCATACGAGGTCACAACGGGACCGTAAGGCATAGCCCGCCCTGTCCTGCCCAGTCAGCGCAACAAGGGCAAGTGCTGCAAGCACAGTACGGCCCACAGTCTCATCTTCCGTTCCAGGAAATCTCAGCCGCCTCAGCCCAGCGCACGAAATAACGGCCGTGTGGAGAGCATAGTCAACGGTGACACCGCCATCCACAAGATTCGATATGATATTTGAATGGTTAATTTCAGAGGGCCTCTTCCCTCTCTCTTCGTCGCCAGCGGGCTCCCAATCCAGGCGCCCGCCAACGACCTCTACATCTCTACGAATTCCCAACGGATCAATACGGACAGCACCCTTCTGCCCTTTTTCTGCTCCTATTCCGACAATTTCCGACACTATGCAGCGGGTGAACTTCGCACCTAGCCCTCCGCCCTCTCCCGTCGAATTCCAAGCGCCGAACACTAGTGAAGTCGGGCTCAACCTGAAGATATAGGTCGCATTGGTTGGCTTCGCGCGGTGTAATTGCCTGAAGTGCTCCGTTTCTGTGAATCGTGTGCCACCCTCTTCACTGTCACGGATAATAGCGTCGAACACGCGGTGCGGCGCATCAAGCGAGGTGATTTCTCCCAGGTCGCTCAAATCCATGCCATCGTGCTGTTGCTCTCTGAAATCAACAACGATGTGTGGCACTGTGATTTCTCCCGCTCGCATCGCAGTGAGCAGCGCCTCCTCTAATCTGTTTGCTTGGCTTTGAACGCTGTCGAGCAGAACACACTGAACGTCGTTCCCATTTATGCGGCGGGTTTCGAAGACATGTCGTGCAGGATCATTACGGCGTTCACCTGGATACGTCGGCGGAAAAATCTTATCGCCAAATCCGCCCACGGGTTGGAGCCGCTGCTTAAGGCGAATTGCAGCGTTCTCTTCGACGGTTTCTCTCAAAGTCTTCAGTTCAATCGCCATGTTTTACCTCCCCCTATTACTCGCTGGACGCGGTCTCTCTCTCGGTCGGTCGAGGGATAGTGGACAGCCTTGCCAGTAGGTTGAGGATGAGGATATTCCTGGTTCCCACGGCTCTGGGTAGATTCGCCGGACGATTCAATATCCCAGACAAATTCGACACCGATATGGATCTCTGAATATGAGAAACGTGCAACTTTAATCATGTGATAACTCCTCTCTCAAAAATTCTTTCGTGAAAGTCCAATAATCTTTCGGAATCGGCTAGTCAATACCTAACGGTGTCAGTTCAGAGAAATTCTTCTCAGGATGGAGATTCTCGCTCAAGACGACCGCCAATTACGGTCGTTCACTCGGCGTTTTCCCCTCGCTCATAAAGACTTCGTGCGCAACCTGAGCGACCTCCTGCACGCACTGCCTCAGCAAGTTGATCTCGTATGGCGTCAACATCCGGGGCGCGGGAGAGGGACCGATGAGCCGATTGAGCAACACAGCCGCAGGGGTGATTCCTCCTCTTTCCGCATCATTTTTCAGGGTCTTTTTCATGTCTGTGGCTCGGTGGGCTGAGGGGCGAGCAGTCAGGACGGGATGGGCGGCTCCACACGGACCGTGATCACGTCGGTGTCGTGGTACTGCTGGTGGCGCACCGACGAGGCGTAATAGCGCAGCAGCCGCAGCGACAGCTCTTCTTCGGCCGGGACGCCTGCGGCATGGTCGCCGAGCAGCGCGACCTGATCCTCAAGATTCGTCTCGTCGGTCGCGGCGATGAACTCCAGCTCGGCCGCGTCGTGGTCGGCGCGCGCGATCAGCAGCAGGTGCCGTTCCGCGCCTCCGTCCTGATCGCGCCGGATGAGGGTCAGCAGGGTCTCTTCGCCGACCGCGCGCAGCCGGGTGTTCATCTCGCCGTCCCAGCTCAGACGGGTGGCGAAGTCCGACAGGAAGGTGTCGAGGTGCGGGGCGGCGGCGGCGTTCAGGGCGAGCCTGATGCGCCCCCGGCGAGCGCTCGTCAGGTCCACAAACAGCATCAGGACGATCACGCTCAGGCCGCCGACGGTCATGGCGTTTCCGAACAGTTCGCTCAACGCGCCCTGGAAGTATTCGGGAAAGATCCAGTCCAGTTGAAACGCCACCCCCAGCCAGAAGGCCAGGCCGACCACGAATCCCTTGCGGTAGTCGAGCCCGTCCCGAAACAGGATCCGCATGCCCATGACAAACAGGATGGCCATCACCACTATGAAGTAGGCCGCCACCACCGGGTTGGGTATGGCCATCACCACGGCCACCGCCTTGGGCAGAAAGGCCAGCACGATAAAGATAACCCCAACACACGCGCCAACCCAACGGGCGGTCACGCCGGTGAGTTCGGCGACCGAGATGCTGCTCGCATACGTCGTGTTGGGCACCGTGCCGGTAAGGCCGGACAGCAGGTTGCCCAGGCCGTCGGCGTTCAGCGCGCCCTGGATGGAGCGGAAGTCAATGGCCCGCGGCCGGCGCCACGAGACCTGCTGAATGGCGATGGCGTCGCCAATTGTATCCAGGGCGCCAATCAGCGTCACGAACACGAAGGCCGGCAGCAGCGCCCAGAAGGTCGGGCCAAAGCTGAGGTCGAGCCCGGGCCAGGCCACCGCGGGCAGGCCGATCCAGGCCGCCTCCAGGATGCGCGTGGTGTCGTAAATCCCGAAGACCAGGCCACCGGTCAGGCTGCCCGCAACGACGCCGATGATCGGCGCCCACAGCCGCCACGCGCCGGAGCTGCGCAACACGGTCGCCACGATGACCGCCAGGGTCACGCCCGCGCTCACCGGCGCGGCCGCCGCCGAGGCGCCGGCCGGCACCTCGGCCATCTTGCCCAGAATGATCGGACCGATGGTTATCGGAATCAGCATCAGCACGGTGCCGGCCACCGTCGGGGTAAAGACCCGCCGGAACAGCGACAGTTTGGCCGCAATAGTGAACTGGCACAGCGACGTGATGATGATCAGGATCGCCAGCAGACCCGGCCCGCCCTGTTCGAGCGCCGACACACACACGGCCAGAAAGGCGCTGCTGCTGCCCATGATGAGGATATAGCCTGCGCCAATGCGTCCGAGACGGGTGGCCTGGACCACCGTGGTCAGCCCACAGATCACCAGCGCGGCAAACACCGCCCAGGACAGATACGCCTCACCGCCGCCCGCCGCTCTGATCATGATGACCGGTGTCAGCACGACGCCGGCGACAATGAGCAGAGCGTACTGGAGCCCCAGCCCGACGCCGAGCGCAAACGGGGGACGTTCGTCGGGCTCGTACAGAATCTCTGCGTGGGCATGGGCGGTCTGGGGTTCCATTCTTCCTCCTCGCAAAGGCCCGATGCTACGGGAATCGCTCCCCTCCCGCCAGAGGTCCGCCGGCGCGCAGGAGTTGCCAAAGCCCCACCAGTCAGGCAAAAAGGAGCGTATCTCACACAAGGAGGAAGGCCATGGTCACCTTAACCGCCAAGCTGAAGATCAAAGAGGGAAAAGAGGGAGAGTTTGAGGCCACCATGCGGGACAAGGTCGTTGCCGAGGTGCGCAAAGAACCCGGCAATCACGCCTACACGTTCTGCAAGTCCAAGAAAGACCCGCGGGTTTTCATGTTCTACGAAGAGTACACGGATGACGCCGCGTTTGAGGCGCACCGCAAACATCTGGGCGAACTCGGCGTCGACCTGCGCGCCCTGCTCGACGGCGCCCCGGAGTTGGAGTTCTACGACAAAATCGCCGAGTAGGGGTGATGCCGGTCAGACCCTCACCCCAACCCTCTCCCAGAGGGAGAGGGGGAAAGCCCTGTGGAGCCGTCCCGACGGGGCACCAGGTGTAGACTATGACGATGATCGAGGTTCCTGACGATCTCATGCACAAGGAGATCGAAGTCGGCAGGTTTGCGGTGACGGCCGACGACATCCGGGTCTTTGCCGAGGCGGTGAACGATCTGAACCCGCTGTATCTGGACCCCGAGGCTGCCCGCCAGGCCGGCTACCCGAATGTCATCGCTCCCCCGACCTACTGCCTGCACCTGCGGGGCAGCAGGATTGTCCCCGAGGTGCCGCTGGCTCCGGGCCTGGCCAGCCTGTACGCCGGTCAGGAGTTCGAGTTTCACGACGAACTCTATGCCGGCCGGACGTATACGGTCACGGCGCGGCTGGCCGAGGTGTACGAGAAGACCGGCCGCAGCGGCCCGCTCGGCGTCATCGTCCGCGAGATGCTGGTCAAGGATGACGACGGCGCCACGGTGATGGTTCTGCGCGAACGCCAGATGGTCCGCTCGCCGAACAAGAAGATCTGAATATGGACAGCCCCCCTCCCCTCGCCTTCGACGCGGTTGAATTCGGCGACGAGATCGGCCCCGTCGCCTGGGTGCCGACCACCGATATCGTCCGGCGTTACGCTGCCGCGGCGGGGGTGACGGACCGGCGCTTCATCGATCCCGACCGGGCGCGCCAGGTCGGCTTTGCCAAACCGATTGTGCCGGGCCCGCTGAGCGCCTCCTTTCTGGCCAGGGTTCTCAGAAATCATTTTGTCGGCTGGCGGATCCGCATGCTGAACACCAGCTTTCGCACCCCGGTCGCCCACGGCGACCGGCTGAGCTGCTGGGGCATGGTGACGGAGAAAAAACTGGAAGACGGCGTCGGCTCGGTGGACTGTGACGTGGTGATAGAAAACCAGAACGGCGACCGGGTGATCGTTGGCACGGCGATCCTGAGCTGTCGGGTCCAGACCTGAATCCGTCCCCAGCCCGTGGTCCGGGCGAGCGGAGGAAAACGGGATGCATATCGCCTTAGACCCGTGGGGCAGTGATTATGCCGGCCAGGTGTCGGTGCCGCACGAGGCCGACGGAGCAGAGACTACGGTCCAAGCCCTGGAAGAACCGGTTGAGCCCGGCCCGTGGACAGCCCGCCGCCCCCAGCCGACCAGCCTGCCGGCCATGATCGCCATGGTCGACGGGGTCATGCGCACCGACGCCCGAGCCGTGGTGAGTCAGGCTGAGAGCCGTTTTCTGGGGCTGTTCTGCTCGCTGGCCGGCGGGGCGGTGGTGCTTGACCGGCAGGTCAGCATTGCCGACATCCACGTCAAACGCCTGTTCATCACCGGCAGCGGCCAGTCCGGGCCGGACACCCTGCTGGTTCCGGCCGGCACCGGCCCGGCCCTCAGTTACGACAGCCTCAGCTCGGCGGCCACCACCCCGGACAAACTCGGCGAGGCGCTGATGACCGAAATGCGTCAGACCGAATCGGCCATTGCCGAGCGCTTGTCGGGGCCGGAGCACCTGATTCTGGCCGACGGCAATCTGACCTATATCGGCGGCAGCTCCTCGGTCGTCGGGGTCATCAAGTCGATCCACCGCATGTATCTGTCGAGCCAGCGAACACAGATTCTGGAACAGCTCCAGCCGGGCCAGCGAACGCCCCTGTTTCGGATTCAGGGCGGCACAAAGCGGGAGAGCTACGACGTGTTCTCGTGCTACCTGCGCCTGACCCGGCCGCGCCCGATTGAGCACGCCTTTGCCGGCCTGGTGCGGCTCGAGGTCAAAGCCTCGCTCGGCCCGCACAAGGCAGTCGGGCTGCTCGACCAGGCCAGCCTCAAGGTCTTTGGTCTGGCCTCGCGGGCGCCCAAGGATCCCCGCGCGCCGCAGAACCTGCTGCCGGTCGGCGGCTTAGAGCGTCAGCTGCGGCGCCGGCTGGGCGACCCGCAGCTGGTCCGCCGGGGGATTGAAAAAGCCCTGCTGCGCGGCCAGCAAGGCTTATAGAGGACACACCATGGGCAGAGTGATCGGTACCCAGGACGCCACCCCGCTGGAATTCTGGGTCTTGCTGGAAGAGGACGAACCCGTTCAGGTTGACGAGGCGGTGGTGGTCGAAACCGACTCGCCGCAGGGTCCGCTCAGGCTGTTCGGCATGGTTGACATGATCCGTTCGCGCCACCAGGGTTCGACCTTTGACTCGGACGTGGTCGAGGCCGAGCAGGGCCTGCCGGTCGAACTGTCGGTTGCCGCCCATGTCAAGGTCACCCGTCTGATCCCCGAATATTACTATCCCCCGCTACCGGGCAATACGGTCCGCACGGTCAGGGGGGAAGAGTTCGCCCAAGCCCTGTTCATGGACAAGATGGAGCGCAAATTCCCGATTGGCCTGTCCCTGTCCGGCAAAGAGGTGGTGTACGGCAACCTCGATTTTCTGAACGGCCGCAAGGGCGCGCATATGAACATCAGCGGTGTGTCGGGCATTGCGACCAAAACGACCTATGCGACGTTCTTGCTGCACAGCCTGCTGCACTGCGGCCAGCTGAGCGACGCGAAAAATACGCACGCCATAATTTTTAATGTCAAAGGCGAGGATCTGCTGTTCCTGGACAAAGCCAGCAACGCCATCAGCCTCGAAGACGAAGCCCTGTACGCCCAAATGGGGCTGCCGGCCGAGCCGTTTGATTCGGTCCAGTTCTATGTGCCGCCTACGGAAAACGCGCGCGGACCGCTCATGCCCAAGGTCGGCTCGCGCCGGGCCGACGAGGTCACGCCCTACTTGTGGACCGTCCGGGATTTTTGCCGGCAGCGCCTGCTGCGCTATCTGTTTTCCGAGGGCGGGGAAGATGCCTCATTGCTGTCAGCCCTGACCTACCAGGTGGAACGGAAACTTCTTGAGGCGGCCGAAGACGCCGACAAAGACGGCCCGGGTCCGGGGGTGTTTCTGCCGCTTGGCCAGGAAGAGGAGAGCCAAGAGGGGGAAAGCGCCGCGCCCGTGACCGAGATTCGCGATTTCCCGACCCTGCTGCGAGCGATGGAGACGGCGGCGAGTGCAACCAGCCATTCGCCGGGCACGGTCGGCGCGTTCATGCGCCGTCTGTACAGCGCAGAGGATAAGGTCTCGTATCTGATCCGCGATCCCGCCGACGCCGACGCGACCCGGCACGCGATCAACTGGCGCAACAGACAGGTAACGGTGGTCAGCCTGAGCGGACTGTACGAGGTCGGCAAGAGCTTTGTGGTCGGCTCGGTGCTGCAACAGATCCAGCAGGAAAAAGAAGCCACCGGCTCGGCCGAGCCGCTGTGTTTCATCGTCGTTGATGAGCTGAACCGCTATGCTCCACGCGACGGCTGGTCGCCGATCCGCGAGCGGCTGCTGGAAATTGCCGAGCGCGGGCGGTCGAGCGGCACAATCCTGATCGGCGCCCAGCAGACGGCGTCCGAGGTCGAGCGCCGGATTGTGGCCAACCCGGCCTTTCGGATCGTCGGCCGGCTGGATGCGGCCGAGGCCGAGCGCGCCGAGTACGGTTTTCTGCCACCCAGCCTGCGCCAGCGGGCGGCCATTCTGACCTCCGGGCGGATGATTGTCTCGCAGCCCGACATCCCGACCCCGGTCCCGATTCTGTTTCCGATGCCGGCCTGGGCGACCCGGGCCGAGGAGCAGAAGCTGCCCAAGCCGAACCTGAAACTGGCCCGGGTCCGGGAAAGCGAGTATTAGGGAGCATGAAGTTTCTGCACACCTCGGACTGGCACGTCGGCCGCACGATTCGCAATCGTTCGCGGCTGGATGAACACCGGGCCGTGTTTGCCGAACTTGTCGATATTGCCAAGCGCGAGCAGGTCGATGCCGTGCTGGTCACCGGCGACATTTTTCATGAAAAGCGCCCGCCGCTTGCCGCCGAGGAACTGGTGGCCCGCACCCTGGCTCAACTCGCCCGCGAGAACATCGTGTCCGTCGTCATTCCCGGCAACCACGATGACGCCGCCCGCCTGCGCACCCTCAAACCGCTGGGCGATTTGCTCCGGGCCTACATGGTGACGGACCTGAGTGCCGACCCGTCGGAGCTGATTGTCGCCGTTCCGCAGCGGACCGGAGGGGAGCGGGCGCTGGTGGGGTGTTTGCCCTACCTGCACCCCCACCAGGTGCTGACCGCAGCCGAAGGCGCGGATAGAAGCGAGAGCGAACGCCTGAGCGCCTACCAGAGCATGGTCCAGAGCTATCTGGAAGAATTGGAAAAAGAGACCCTGCGGATGGACCGCAATGCGGTATCCATCGTCCTGGCTCACGCCCATATTTCGGGCACGGAGTTTGGCGGAGGGGAATGGCGCTCCAGCGTCTTTCCGGTCGATCCCGGCATTTTGCCAGGTCAAGTGCACTATGTGGCCCTGGGGCATATGCATCAACCGCAAAACGTATCCGGGACGGCTGCCCAGACGCGCTATGCCGGCTCGATCCTGCAGATGGATTTTGGCGAGCGGGGTCAGCAAAAAAGCGTGTGTCTTATCGAGGCCCACCCGGGCAAACCCGCCGAAGTCTCACTGATTGAGCTGACAGCGGGCAAGGCGCTGCTGCGCCGGACGGGAACCGCCCCGGACATCCTGTCGCAGGCGGACGAGTTCACCGATGCCTGGGTTGAAGTCGTCCTCAAGCCGGAAGGTCAAACGTCCGAGTTGATCGAACGCATCCGAGCCCTGCCGGGCGTGGTGTCGCTGCGGTTCGAGGACGCGCAGGCGAGCGAGACGGACGGCCAGGCGATACACAATCCGAGTGAGCGTCCCGCAGCCGAGCTGTTCACCGACTATTACAAGTCGAAACGCAGCGCCGAGCCCGAGCCGCAGCTCGTGGCCCTGTTTGAACGACTGTACCGAGAGGTCGGTACCGCTCGGGACGAAGCCTTATAAATCGCTCTCTGCTCCCTCTCCCTTTGAACGTGTGATGCAAAAAGAAACCCACCCCGGCCTTCGGCCACCCCTCCCAGGAGGGGAACCGCCCCCATCCCCTCCTGGGAGGGGTGGCGCGCGAGCGGCGGGGTGGGTTATCCCCGACCCAGCGGTTTCTGCACGGCTGGTAAGAGCAGATTCCGGGTAATGTGCATCACACGTTGAGGGAGAGGGCTGGGGTGAGGGGGACGGAAGGCGATTTCATTCCCCCTCCCCTCTTGGGTATGACTATGCGCCCCCACAAGCTCAGCCTCAAAAATTTCATGCCCTTTCGGGCGACCGGCGACCAGGCCCACGAAGTGGACTTTTCGCAACTTGAGCTGTTCTCCATTACCGGTCCGATGGCCAGCGGCAAGTCCGCGCTCATCGACGCCATGGTCTGGTGCCTGTACGGTCGCACGGCCCGCTATGGAGCGGATTCCAAGGGTGTGATTTCAGCCGGTGAGCAGACCTGCGAAGTCGTGTTGGACTTCAGCGTCGGGGAGCGCTGGTTTCGGGCTGTGCGCCGCACGGGCAAAATGACGGAGTCGGGTCTCAGTGAGCGCGAAGGGGAAGAGTGGATACAGGATACCTCCGGGTCGGCGCTGCTCACCAGACGCATCGAAGACATCCTGGGTCTCGACTTTGACAGCTTCATCAAGACGGTCATTCTGCCCCAGGGCCGCTACGCCGAGTTCCTGACCAGCGAGCCGAGCAAACGCCGCGAGTTGCTGGCAAAAATTCTCGAACTCGGTGTGTACGCGCGTGTGCGCGACCAGGCCAGAGACGTTGCCAGGCAGGCCGAGACCCGGGCCGCAACCCTGCGCGAAAGCCTGGCCCAATACGCCGGGCTGAGCCAGGAGCGTATTGCCCGCCAAAAGGAAGAGCTATCGGCCCTCGCACAGCGCATTGAACAGCGGGCTCAGCACGAGAACCTCCTGCAAAGCGTGGCCCACCACGTCGATCAGGTCGCCGGGCTGCGCGGCCGGCTTGCCGAGCTTCGGAGCGAAGTGCAGGCGCGCACCCAGGAGAAAGAGCTGGCGCGCACAAAGGCTGAGGAAGCCAACGCTCAGGTGGCTACGCTGACGCAAGAGCTGGCCCAAATCGGCCAGGAACGAGAAGCGCTGGGCTATGATGCGACGCGGCACGAAGTCATCAAACGAGCCGCCACCCATCTCAAGCAATGGGAAGTCGCCCAACACGACGCCGAGCGCAAAAACGCCGAACACGCCCGTGTCCGAGGGGAAGCCGAGGCGCTGGTTCAACAGATAGCAGCCCATACCCGACACCGTGAACAGGCGCACGCCCGGCACCAGTCTGACACCGCCGCGTTTGAGCAGCTCGTTGCCGAGGCCGGCGACGTGGCCGCCCTGACAGCAAAGCTGAGTGCCGCAAAACGCTGGAAAGAGCTGCACCAGGAATACCACCAGCTGAGCGCGCAGACAGACTCCCTGCGTCAACAACACACCGCCATCCGGCACACCCTGGATGGTTTGACGCGGCAGGAAGCGGGCCGCGAGCAGACCATCCGCGCCCTGAAAGACGAACGTGAACGGACCAGAGAAGACGAGCGGCAAACGCGCCAGCTGCTGGCCGAAGCCGAACTGCTCGGTCGAGAACTCCAGGCTGCTGCCAGAGCGGAAAAACGAGCCCAGGCCGAACGTGAGAGGCTCGGCGCCGGGCTGAGCACGGCAGACCAGACCGCCCAGCACGCCCGGCATGCTCTGGCCCAAGCCGAAGCGCAGGAAAATACGGCCCGCACCGCGCTCGAAGCCAGCCGGCGCCGGCACGAAGCCGTCCATCTGCGGGAGACGCTCCGGGTCGGCGACGCCTGTCCCGTGTGTCAGGCAACCGTCAGAGAAATTCCTGCGGCTCAGGCTGCGGGGGACGATCTGAAGGAGCTTCAGGTGCAGCTGGAACGCGCCCACCGGACCACCGAGCAAAAACGCACAGCAGCCCAAGACGCCCAGGCCGCGCTGACGGCGTTGCGGACGCGGCTCGACGATGCGGAGTCGGAACTCGAAGAACGCGGGCGTGCCCGGCAAGAGGTCCAGGACCGGTTTGTGTCCCGCTTTCCCGGCTATGCGTCCCTGTCCGCAGCGCTCAGCGCCATACAGACGCGGCAACAAGAGCTGGGCGCGACGCTCGCAGACCTGGAAGCACGAGCCGGCGCAGCGGAGCAGGAAAAAGCCCGCCTGTCAGGCCAGCGCGAGACGGCGCAGCAGGAAGCGGCAAGGCTGCAAGAAGCCCTGCGAGGGACGGCCGAGAGACTGGCGGTCAATGCCCGCGAGTCGGCAGCACAGGAACGTGAGATCGCCGCGTTTCTCACAACAGATCAAGACCCCGAACAGCGCGTGGCCGACCGCCTGAACAGGGTCAGACAGGCTGAGCAGCAGTTGCAGGAGGCAGACCACGCCGTGCGTCAGGCTGACGTGACCCGCAACGATCTCAACACACAGCAGGTCCAAAAAAAAGGCGACCTCAGATTAGTCGCCTCCGAATACGAGGGCGCCGTACTCCGGGCCGAACACGAAGCGCAGGCAGTCCGGGAATGTCTTGGCCTGACGGCGGACGCGCTCCTCCCGAAGGCTGAAGAAGTCGAAGCCGAACTGAGCGTCCTGTCCCACAAGCAGGCCGGGTATGCAGAACTGTCACAACGCGAAGAAAACCTGCGGACCAAGCAAGACCAGGCCGAACGTCAGGCCAGGGACTCACACGCCGACCTGCAAGTCCGAACGCGCGTGTTGGAAGAAGCGCGGGAGAAACAGCACCAGGCGCAAAGCCGGCTCGAACACGAACGGGCAACGCTCGAGGCGGCGATTGCACAACACAGCCTCGCCGACGCCGGCGAGGATGGGGCACATATCAAACGCCAGCTTGAGAGCGTCCGGGGACAGAGGCTGGCTCTCCAAGAACAGCGCGGACGCCTGGAAGCCGAGCACGCCGAGACTGAACGCCGCTGGCAGGAGAAAGAGCAGGAAGAAGACAAGCTGCGCGCTGCGGAAACCGAACAGCGCCTGGCCTCGGACCTGCGCAAGCTCTTGGGCTCGGAGTTTACCGACTTTCTTTCGCGCGGAGCTATAGAAGCCCTGATGCACGATGCGTCCCGGCACCTGCAAGGGCTCACCCACGGGCGCTACACCTTTGACATTGCCTCTCGTGGTCGGGCGATCAATCTCCAGATTGTCGATCACGAAAACCAGCGCCTCGCCCGTCCGACCCATTCGCTGTCGGGCGGCGAGACGTTTTTAGCGTCGCTGGCCATCGCCCTCGCTCTGTCACAAGGCTTCCGGACCGTGGCGACCGGGCGGGCGGCAAAGACCTCGACCGAATGCCTGATTTTGGACGAAGGCTTCGGCACCCTCGACCGGGAGGGCGTGCAGATGGTGACCGAAACCCTGCAAGAGCTGCGCGGCGAAGAGGGCCGTATGGTCGGCATTATCACCCACGTCGAAGAGGTGGCGGCGGCCATGCCGATGCAGGTCGAGGTGCGCAAGGGCAACCGCTCAAGTACGATTTCGGTCTCGTCCTAGACCGACCGCCGCCGGGCGGATCGGTTCTCAGCCACGGCGTTTTGTGGCAGGATGGCGCGAGGAGTCCAGCATGCCAGACACCCGCCCCAAACCCCTGCCTGCGGTGGACGCGCTGTCCAAGCCGTTCTGGGACGCCGCCCAACAGCATCGACTCGTCCTCCAGCGCTGCACAGCCTGCGGCTATTTCAACCATCCGCCACGGCTGGCGTGTGACGCCTGCCAGTCACAGCAGCTGGATTTTGAACCGGTCAGCGGCCGGGGCAGGATTTACAGCTTTACGGTCATGCACCAGCCGAACATCGCCGGTTTTGAAGACGAGATTCCCTACCTGAATATCCTGGTCGAACTGGAGGAGCAGGCCAGGCTGTTCATGGTCTGCGACCTGCCGCTGGCCGACCGGGACAAGGTCACCATCGGCGGGTCGGTCGAAGTCTGGTTTGAAGACGTGAACGCGGAGATCAGCCTGCCGCGCTTTCGGCTGGCGTAGCAGGCCCACACGACAGCAGAGACGGAGACGCGTATGTGGACCGGACGAGGCAAAACCGCAATCGTTGGAGTGGGCTATTCGGAGCTGACCCGGCACTCGGAAAAACCGCTCGGCCTACTGGCCCTTGACGGGTGTCGGGCCGCGCTGGATGACGCCGGGCTCAGGCCGGACCAGATCGACGGGCTGGCCACCTTCCCCGAGGCGCCGTTTCTGGGCGCCGGCCACAAGGACGGCGAGGATATTGTCAGCGTCGAGTACATCCTGAACCACCTGCCGCTGGCCCCGGATATTCGCTGGTACGCCCAGATTGAGACCGGCATGATTGCCAGTCCGATCATCGAAGCGGTGCATGCCCTGCTGGCCGGGGCGTGTGACTACGCCCTGGTGTGGCGGGCGATGCACAACCCGCGCGGCCGCTACGGGGCGTGGAAGAGCGACCGGGCCGCCGGCGATGCCCAATTCATCGCCCCCTACGGCTGTACGGGCATTTTTCAGTGGCACGCCATGGCCTGGCAGCGCTACATGCATCTGTACGGCGCGACCCGCGAAGACTTGGCGACCTTTGTGACCAACAGCCGCCGCAACGCCAACCTCAACCCCCACGCCTATTTTTATACCACGCCGATGAGCCGCGAGGATTATTTCGCGGCCCGCAAGATTGCCGAGCCGCTGTGTCTGTTTGACTGCGATATCCCGGTCGAGGGCTGTGTGGCCCTGGTGCTGACCACGGCCGAGCGAGCCCAGGACTTGCCCAACCCGCCCGCCTACGTGGCCGGCTATGGCCAGAACACGAGCCGGCGGCGCAGCCTGTTTCACTACTCGCAGGACGACTATATGGAGTGTGGCGGCTCCCTGGCCACAAAGCTGTGGGCCTCATCCGGCCTGGGTCCGCACGACATGAGCGCCGCCCAGCTGTACGACGGGTTCAGCCCATCGGCGATCTACTGGCTGGAAGCGGCCGGCTTTTGTCCCCAGGGCCAGGCCCACGCCTTTATCCAGGACGGTCGGATCGCGCTGGAGGGCGAGCTGCCGGTGAATACCTTCGGCGGCAGCCTGAGCGAGGGCCGTCTGCACGGCATGGGCCATATTGCCGAGGCGGTCTTGCAGGTGACCGGGCGGGCCGACACACGTCAGGTGCCGGACGCCGGCGCGGCCTGCGCCATTGACGGCTCGCCCATGCTGCGCGGCAGCGGCCTGGTGGTCACAAAAGAGCCCTAACGCTCAGGGCTTGGCAGACCGGCCCCGGTCCAGATAAGCTGGGGCGATATTCTGCATAGGAGGCTTTGTCCATGGAAAAACTTGAGATGTACCACAACCCCGGTTGAGGCCAGTCCCGCAAAGCGCTCGAAATTCTGCGAGAGCGCGGCGTCGAGGTCGACGTGACCGAATATCTGAAAAATCCCTTAAGCCGGGCCGATTTTGAACGGTTTCTGACGCTCCTGCCCAACCCGGCGGCGGAGCTGGTGCGTAAAGACAAACGCTTCAAGGCACTGGAACTCAACGAAGCCGACTACACGACTCCTGAGACGGTGATTGCCGTCCTGCTCGAACACCCGGAGCTGATGCAGCGACCGGTCATTATTCGTGGCCAGCGGGCGGTTCTGGCCCGGCCCGGAGAGATGGTCGAAGAGCTGTTGGACTGAGAAAAAAACGCAGAACGCTGAATGCAGAACGGCAGACAGTGCCCTCATTCAGCGTTCATCATTCAGCGTTTCCAATCCCTCCCCAATCAGCGTATGGGCGGTTGCTGAGGCCACTTTCACCCGGACCAGATCGCCCGGCCGGGCGCCGTTGGCCGGAAAGACCACCGTCTTGAACTGCCGGCTCTTTCCGGCCAGCCAGTCCTTCTGGCGTTTTGCCGGCCCCTCGACCAGGACCTCGACGGTGTAGCCTACCTGCCGCTGGTTCAGCGTGCCGGAAATGCCTTCCTGCAAACGAATGATCTGTTGCAAGCGCCGGCCTTTTTCTTCTTCCGACAGCGTCTCCCCCCACTTATGGGCTTTGGTGCCCTGGCGGGCCGAATACTTGAACATGAAGGCCGAGTCATACTCGACGGCCCGCATGAAGTCACAGGTGGCCTGGAAGTCGTCCTCATCCTCGCCCGGAAAGCCGACAATGATATCGGTTGAAAAGGCGATGTTGGGGACGGCCGCCCGCAAGCGCTCCATCAGAGCCGTATACGCTTCAATGGTATAGCCGCGTTCCATCCGGGCCAGCACCCGGTTCGAGGCCGACTGGAGCGGCAGGTGGAGGTGGGGGGCGACTTTTGGACAGCCGGCCATGGCCTCAATCGTCGAATCGGTCATGTCCGAGGGGTGGGGCGAGGTAAAACGGATACGCTCAATGCCGTCGATGGCTGCGGTCCGACGCAGCAAGGCTCCAAAGTCGCACCCGTCGTGGCGGTAGGCGTTGACGGTCTGACCCAGATATACGACTTCCTTATAGCCTCGCTCGGCCACGTCCCGGACCTGGCTGAGCAGGGTCTCGACCGGCACGCTGCGCTCGCGCCCTCTGACGTAGGGCACGATGCAGAAGGTGCAGAATTTGTCGCAGCCGCGCATGACCGTCACCCAGGCTCGCACGCCCTCAGCCCGGACCGGCGACACGTCGGCGTAGGTCTCATCCCGGTCGAGCCGCACCGAGACCAAGGGGTCGGCGGGGTCGTCCTGGTCCAACAGAGCCGGCAGATTCCGGTAGGCATCGGGGCCGAGCACCAGGTCGAGAAAGGGCGCCTTGTCCAGCAGCTGGTCGCGGTGGTGCTGGGCCATACAGCCGGTCAGTCCCAGACGCACCTCGGGACGGCGGGTTTTGTGATGCACCAGGTCGGCCAGGCGTTTGAGCACGCGCTCCTCGGCGCGTTCCCGAATCGCACAGGTGTTGAGCAGAATCACATCGGCTTCGTCGGCCTGTCGGGTCGGCTCATAGCCGTGCGGTTTGAGCAGCCCGACGAGCAGTTCGGTGTCGGCGATATTCATCTGACAGCCGTAGGTTTCGATGTAGACCTTGCGCGCGTCCATTGCGATTTTTGTAGCGAGTCCGACCCGGCAGGGCAAGGGCTTCGTTGCAGCCCGGGGGGCGGGATGGTAGGTTGCGCCCGACACACAGGAGAAGATGACCCATGTCTCAGCCACAACGGATTGTCTCTTTGCTGCCGAGCAGTACCGAAATGGTGTGCGCCCTGGGTATGGGTGAACGTCTGGTCGGCGTGTCACACGAGTGCGACTATCCGGCCGAGGTGGTCGGGCTGCCGACCCTGACCGAGCCCAAGCTCGACCCGTCCGGGACAAGCCGGGCGATTGACGACCGCGTCCGCCAGCTCGTCCAGGACGGCCTGAGCGTCTATCGACTGAAAACCGACCTCCTGCGCGATCTTAAACCCGACCTGATTGTCACCCAGGACCAGTGTGAGGTGTGCGCCGTGTCGGTGTCCGAGGTGGAGCGAGCGGTGCAGTCTTTGCTGGCCTCGGATGTCGCGCTTGTGTCGCTGAGCCCGCAGCGCCTGGGGGATATCTGGTACGATATGCAGGGCTTGGCCCGGGCTCTGGGTCAAGACGAACAGGCCGAGGCCCTGCTGCGTACGCTCAAGAAACGGGTCTGGAAGGTTGAGCAGCGCACCCGCCATCTCGAACGCCCGCGGGTGGCGTGTGTGGAGTGGCTGGACCCGCTGATGGCCTCCGCGAACTGGGTTCCCGAAATGGTCGAGATTGCCGGCGGCACCTACGACCTGGCCGCCGCCGGGGATCACAGCCCGACGCTGAGCTGGGACCGCCTGCTGGAGGCGCAGCCGGAGGTGATCGTCATCATGCCGTGCGGCTTTCCGATTGCCCAGTCACAGGCCGAGCTGCCGACCCTGACCGCTCATCCCGACTGGCAGAAACTGCCGGCGGTCCAGGCCGGTCGGGTGTATGTTGTTGACGGCAACGCCTATTTCAACCGGCCGGGCCCGCGCATTGTCGAGAGTATTGAGCTGCTGGCCGAGATGCTCCACCCCCAAGCCTGCGCCGGCCTGGCGCCCGAGGGCTCGTATATCCCGGTTGTGTAGGAACGGGCCGCCATATCACCAACCCGACAGGTATTCCCCGGACATAGGGGCGGGCTCCCGTGCCCGCCCGGCGGGATGGCGTGCTATGGGCGGATGGCGGTGAGGGCAGTTGCGGGGGGTTGCATCGACTGGGCGTTGCCCCTACTCCTCTTCACCCGGATTGATGAGCTGCATATTGCCGTCCCGGAACTCATGGCCGCGTTCTTTTACCAGGCCGGGATAGGCATGGTAGAACTGCCCGCCGAGTCGCAGAAACGACTCCACCTCGGTCTCTTCCAGGTCCAGCGCTGCAATCGTCTCGGCCGCTTCCTGCGGGCTTGCCGCAGCCAGCAGCGCGTCGTAGATGCGCCGGCAGTCGGCGATCTGAAAATCGTCCCGCTCGGGCAGGGCTTCACGATCCTGAAGACTGCGGGGGTGGTATTCCAGCAAATAGCGCAGGGCTTTGAGTTCATGCCGCTGCTGATCGAGTTTTTTAATCACGACGGCCACGGGGGTTCCTCCACAGGGTTGCGAGAGTGTCGGCTGAGACTATAGGATGTGGTCAGTAGTCAGTGACGAGTGGCTAGTGAGTAGCGAGCCCATCTCTTTCCACTAGCCACTCATCACTTTTCACTCTTCACCCTTCATTCAGGATACTGCTATGGCGGTTCACGAACATAAAAACAAGGCCCACCGTACGGTCCGCTGCGCGGTCATCACCCTCAGCGATACCCGCGACGAAACCACCGACAAGAGCGGTCAACGCATCAAGGCCCTGTTGGCCGAGCACGAGCAGCCGGTGGTCTCCTACCAGATTCTGAAAGATGAGCCGGACCAGATCACGGCTGCGGTCCAGGCGCTGCTGGCCCGGCCCGACGTGGACGTGATCCTGACCAACGGCGGGACCGGCATTGCGCCGCGCGACACGACCTTTGAGGCGCTTCAGGGGCTGTTGGAAAAAGAAATTCCCGGCTTTGGCGAGATGTTTCGCATGCTGAGCTATGCGGACATCGGCTCGGCCGCCATGCTGACCCGCGCCACCGCCGGCGTGGCCCAGGGCAAAGTCATCATTTCGCTGCCGGGCTCGACCGGCGCGGTCGAGTTGGGAATGACCAAGCTGGTCCTGCCCGAACTGGGCCATATGCTGTTTGTGCTGCAAGGTGGACGATGATCTCTTCTTGTCCAGAGGGTCATCATCGTTCACCTTGCCGAGGAGAGCGCCATGCGCATTAGGCTGCGTTACTTTGCCTCGCTGCGCGAGCGGCTGGGCAAAGCCGAGGAAACCCGCGAGATTCCCGACGGCGCCAGCGTGGGCCGGGTGTGGGACCTGCTGGCCGAGGAGCGGCCCGAACTGGCCGAACTTGAGCGCTCGGTCGCCTTTGCCGTGGCCCAGGAGTACGTTGACAGGGATCACCGCCTTCAAGACAATGACGAGCTTGCATTTATTCCGCCGGTGAGTGGGGGAGCTATGCCGGAAGACCACATCTTAGCCAAGATATTAGCCAAGACCACCCAAGAGCCGATCAACATGCAGGAGCTGAGCGATTTTGTGGCCGACCCGGGCGCGGGAGCCATGGCCAGCTTTGTCGGCACTACCCGCGATACCAACGAGGGCCGCCGAGTCATCCGCCTGGAGTACGAGTGCTATCCGGGCATGGCCGAAAAAGAGATGACCAAAATCGGCCAGCAGGTCCTGGAGCGCTGGCCGGTCCTCAAAATTGCCCTGATCCACCGCCTCGGCCGCGTCGATATCGGTCAGGCCAGCGTGGCCATTGCGGTGTCCTCAAGCCACCGTCACGCAGCCTTTGAGGCCTGCCACTACGCCATCAATACCCTCAAGGAAAGCGTCCCGATCTGGAAAAAAGAACTCTACGAGGGCGGACAGGTGTGGATCGGCTCCCAGACCGGCAGCCACGGCAGGCTGCACCAGGCCGGAGAAGAGGGCAGCGGCTAGGTCGTCCTCTTCACAGATCGCACACGTTATGGCTATTCACACCCTCGGTATTGTCGGTGCCGGTCAGATGGGCAGCGGTATCGGACAGGTCGCCGCCCAATCTGGCTTTTCGGTCCTGCTGTACGATGTAACGACCGCTCTGGTTGATCGCGCCCTGGCCAACATCCAGCGCAACCTGATCCGTCTCACCGACCGCGGCACGCTGTCCGCCGAGGAACAGCAGGCTATCCAGGAGCGTCTGCGCGGCACCAGCAATCTGGCCGATATGCGGGATGTGGAGCTGGTTATCGAAGCCGCTCCAGAAGACTATGCGATCAAAAAAGACCTGTTTGAACAGCTGAGCCGGGTGACCCGTCCCGAGACCATCCTGGCCAGCAACACCTCGTCCATCTCACTGACCCAGCTCGGAGCGGTCACCACCAAACCGGAGAAGGTCATCGGCATGCACTTCATGAACCCGCCAGTGGTGATGCAGCTGGTGGAGATTGTGCGCGGCCTGGTGACGGCCGATGACACTCTCAAGACCGTCGACGACTTGGCCAAGCGGATGGGCAAGACCACGATCCTGGCCAAGGATTACGCCGGCTTCATTGTCAACCGTATCCTGCTACCCATGATCAACGAGGCCATCTATGCCCTGTACGAGGGAGTCGGCGGGGTCGAAGACATTGACCAGGGCATGAAGCTGGGCACCAACCAGCCCATGGGCCCGCTGGCCCTGGCCGATCTGATCGGGCTGGACACCTGTCTGGCGGTTCTGGAGCGGCTCCACCACGGCTTGGGCGACGACAAATACCGGCCCTGCCCCCTGCTGCGGAACTATGTGGCCGCCGGCTATCTGGGCCGCAAAGCCGGCCAGGGCTTTTACGGCTACGGCAAATGACACCCGACACATGACGCGATGAAGGAGGAACCTATGAGCGCCGAGAACGAAAAGAAAGTGACCGACTTCTGCCTGTCTCTGGAAGACGGCCAGCTGGCCAAGAGCGTCCAGTATCTGTCAGACGATGTGGATTATCATAATATCCCCTGGAAGCCGGTGACCGGCCATGCCGGGGTACGCCAGGTGCTGGACAGCTTTATCGAGGGCGACAACAACCTGCTGGAAAAGATGGACATCAAGCACACCACCTCGGCCGGCGATACGGTCATGAACGAGCGGCTCGAAACCTGGGCGGTCGGCAATGTCACCGTCAAGCTGCCGGTAGTCGGCCTGTTTGCATTCAACGCCGAGGGCAAGATCTGCCGCTGGCACGACTATTTTGACGCCGAGACCATTGCCCCGCTGACCGCAGAAATGAAGCGCGTCCGGGGCTGAGGTCCGCTCAGGCCGGCCGGTCGGGAAACAACACCAGTCCCCGGCGTGGCCAGGCCCGGGTCACCACCCGGCCCAGGCCCGACTCGGTGATGTACAGCGTCGTATAGTCCGGCCCACCAAACGCGACGTTGGTGACGGCCTTGTCCTCACAGGCCAGGACATCGACCTGCTGGCCGTCCGGGTCGAAGACGACAACACCGCCCCCCAGCACCCCGCACACCAGCACATAGCCGTCCTCATCCACACAAAAACCGTCGGGATGGTAGCCGCTGGGCAGCCTCCCGAACGGGCGTCGTTCGCCCAGCTGTCCGGGCCCGACAATGGGGAAGGCACACAGCCCGGCGGCAAAGGTCTCGGCCACCAGCAGCGTCCTGCCGTCGGGGCTGAGACCGATCCCGTTCGGATGCTGGAGGGGGCCGGCCACCCGCCGGATGAAGCCGCCGTCGGGGCTGGCGTAGTAGACCTGGCCGGGCCGAGCGGTCGGCCGGTTGAGGGGCTCCCGGTTGCTGGGATCGCGCTGAATCGGGTCGGTAAAGTAGAAATTCCCCTGGTCGTCAAAGACCAGATCGTTGGGGGCGCTGAGCCGCGTCCCGTCACACTCGGTATACAGCCGCCGGACCGTGCCGTCGGGCTCAATCCGTTCGATCCGGCCGGTTTCATAGTCGGCGGCCGGTCCGACCGGCAGGCCGTTGTGCCACGCAAAGCCGCCGTTGTTCGTCACATACAGGGCGCCGTCGGGTCCGCGGGCCGCGCCGTTCGGCCCGCCGCCCGGTGTGGCAAACACCGACAGCCCGCCGTCAGGAGCAATGCGCCGGATCTGTCCGGCCCCAATCTCGGTGACGTACAGGCTGCTGTCGGCCGCCCACACCGGTCCCTCGGGAAAGGCCAGGCCGGTGGCAATAACGGTCGGCATCGGTCGCTCTCGTTCGGCGCGGTCAGGCTGCCTGGCGCTCTTTGGCTCGCAGCAGCTTGGCCACAATCTGATCAACCACGCCGTCCACCAGGGCGCGCACCTCGTCCGGCAGCTTGGGCTGAATCGGATGCGGCACCAGGACGGGCTCGTACTGGGGCAGCCCCAAGGCCGTACACTGGGCGTGGGCGGCGGTCATGAACTCGGTTGTGGCAACGTTGGCGGTCGGGATGCCGTGTTCTTCAAAACCCACTACATCGTGCGAACTGCACGAAATGCAGGCCCCTCAATCACTGAGGGCTTCGATCACCGCGTCACAGCGCTCCAGCAACTCCTGCTTGACCTCAACCGGAACGGTGCGGCCCGGGGTCACCTTGCGACGGCGCAAGACTTCTTTGACCCCGTACTGCTGGACCAGGACTTCTTCCAGACGGTCCAGGAAAAACTCGCCCTTGGCCTTGTTGATATCGAGCAGGCCGATCGTTGTCCCGGCCAGGCTCTCCAGCCGTGGGGCAAAATCGAGGCTCTTGCGTTCGACCTGAGAGGTCGGATCCAGTAAACGTGTCATGCGTTCCTCCTTATGCAGGCTGAATTGCTTTTGTGGTGATGGTACTGCCCGAGCTGCCGCGCACCAGGCCGGGCACGGCTGCGGAAAACCGGCCGGCCGTGCCGCCGGCGACAAGGATGAGGATGCTCTCGGGCTTGGGAAACTTGGGATACAGGGTGTCGTCGGCCGGTGGCTGATTGTCGGCGTTGACCCCTCTGAGCATGCTGACGCCGGCGCCTTCTCCGCCGTTGACCCCGGGCCGCAGCTCCCGGTACGGGCGGCGGATCTTCTCGAACAGAAACTGCCGAATGTCGTCTTTTGACCAGCCGTCCTGGGCAAAGGTCTTGGCGTGCTCCGGCCCCAGAATCAGGGCGGTATCCGAAAAGACCGGGAAGTTCTTGTGGTTCCAGACCGAGGTCATGGTCCAGCCCAGGGACAGGGCCAGTTGCTCGGCCGTGCGGCTGGCGTGGTCGCTGATCTGAAACGGCGAGTGACCGCCAAACAGGGTCACCGTGCTCTGCTCGGGCCGAAAACCGCGCTCGACGTGCAGCGGCTCCCAGGGACTCTCCTCCTCGTCCTCGCCCACACAGAAGGTGAACTGGGCGGGATGGCCGAGGGTCGCCTTGCAGATTTCCTGCGGCTTGGCGCCGCCGATATTGAGAATAATCAGACGAATCGCCCGGCCGATGGTGGCGTTGGCCCGAAAGCCGTGACCGAGGGCGTTATGGCCGCAGTTGACCCCGATCTGACGACGGATCGGGCCGTTGATGATCGTCAGCGGCGTGGCCGAGAAGGTTGTGACGTTGATCGCGTGCAGGGCAAACTGCTCCTCACATATGGCTTCGACCGCCGCCACAACGACCGGAAAGAAGCTCGGGTGACAGCCGGCCATGACCGCGTTGATGGCGACTTTTTCGACGCTGGCCGGACCGTAGTTGGGGCCGACCGTTCCGAGGACCTCCTGAGGGTCGCGGTCCACCGCATCAAGCATGGCCTGCACCCGCTCTTCGGTCGGCGGTACGACCGGCAGCCCGTCGGTCACCCCGCGGGCAAACAGGTCTTCAATCAGGTCGTCGTACTGGGTTTCAAGATGCGGAGACTGTAGAGACGCGGTCTGAGCCATGCTCTTCTCCTTTTCGACCCGCCCACTCTGGCATTCTTGTTGTTCGGCTGTCAAGATTGTGAGCCGATATTCCCAACACGCAGAGGAGGCAGCTATGGCACGCCGCAAACTTTCAGACTCCGAGATTCAGACCGCCCTGACGAGCCGGCCCGGCTGGACCGTGGTTGAGGGCAAGCTCCACCGCGAATTCAAGTTTCAGGACTTCGTGCAGGCTTTTGGTTTTATGACCAGCGCAGCCCTGGTCGCCGAGTCCATGAACCACCACCCGGAGTGGTTCAACGTCTACAGCACAGTCCGGGTCGATCTCAACACCCACGACGTGGGCGGCATCAGCCAGCTCGACTTCGATCTGGCCGAAAAAATGGACGCCCTGGCCGGCCAATAAGCCTGGGCCGCAGGAGGACAGCTATGCCGCTGGACAGTTTACTGAGCCTAGTGGAAAGGCTCCGTGAGCGGATTGACGTTCATGGTGACAAACTTCGTCAGAACGAGGCGTTGACCCGCTACGCTCTGATTGACCCACTACTGCGGGAGTTAGGTTGGGATACCGAAGACCCTGCCTTGGTGATACCTGAGTACAAAACGGATGACGGGTGGCCAGATTACGCCCTGCTCAGTGAGGGTAAGCCTGTCATGATGGTAGAGGCGAAGAAGCTGGGAACGTCTCTACAAGGCAAGGTTATTAGCCAAGGGATTGGTTACTGCCTGGAGCAGGGGACTCCCTACTTCTCGGTCACTGATGGCAGACTCTGGAAAATCTATGAAACCCACAGGCCCGTCCCCATAGACGAGAAGCGAATAGCCGAGTTTGACTTGAAGAACGGGTCGGCTGCTGAGGTGTGCCTGAAGGCATTGACGTTATGGGAGATCAGAGTGTCGGGCCGTGTTGCTACTGGACAAATCCCGGTTGCCGGACCGCCTCCCAACCGATCTGCTCAGCCGGAATCCCCGATTCCAAATCCTCAGCCGATGTCTCCTCCAGATAAACCTGAACCTGAATGGCAGCCAATATCAGAGTTGAACCCACCAAAGGACTCTAAGCCGTCAGAAGTCCAGTTCCCCGACAATAAGCTCGTCCGATTTACGCCTCCGTTATGGAAATCGCTTCTAGTCGAAATCACGCGCTGGCTCGTGGATAACCGTTACCTCACAACAAACGACTGTCCTCTGGGGAGGACGCCGAGGAGCAAAAGATACGTGGTATCTACCACACCTCGTCATCCAAGCGGGAAAGACTTCGAGAATGGCGAAGAAGTGGGGGCAATTCATCTTGAGACACACGGCCCTAGAGAAGAGCTTGTCAAAGCCGCTCGATTCCTCATTAAGCACGTCGGCCAAGACCCAGCGCGATTCAAAGTCCGATTTTCCTGATAGAAGTGAGCCAGAGCCGATGTTGGAAACGCGCAGAGCTGCGAGACTGAGAGTGTCGTAGGCTGTACTATTTCTCCGCCCTATAGCTTTCCGCCAGACGCGCGACAAAGGTCCGGTGTTCGGCTGTTCCCAGACCCTTTTGGAGGACTGCCAAGACCTGTGCCATATCGCCCTGGAGCAGAGCCGGCACGGCCAGTTGCAGGCCGGGAAACGTCTGACTGTGGATCACGCCGGAAGAATCCGGCGTCAGCGCCGCATAGCCGTCTTGCGTCCATTGGAACCAATCAACCCGCCTGTCGTACACCTGCCAGACCAGGTATTCCTGCACGCCGTTTCGGCGGTAGACTTGCAGCTTGTCGTGCAGGTCGTAGGCCGCGCTGCTGGCGGCAACTTCAACAATGAGTTCGGGCGCGCCTTCGATGTAATCGTCCACGGTAATTGAGGACCGTCCGCCCGTGTCCGGTTCCAATCGAAGCAGGGCGTCCGGCTGCGGTTCGTTGTCCAGGTCAAGACGCACGGTGGCGTTGTCGGCGAGATGAACACCGGGCGTTGCGGCGCAGTACACGCCGAGCCACGTCATTATGTAGGCGTGGGGTTCTCCGTGACCCCTGGCCCGGACCGGTAAGCTCACATAGACGACCCCCTCTATCAGCTCGGCCTTTTTGATATCCGGCCGACACGCATAGCGCCGTTCAAACTCACATCGTGAGAGACGGTCACCATTCTCCAGAGGAACGGGCAGCATGCTCAGATGACTCCCTCTTTCTTCAGAGCCTTGACCGCTTCGGGACTCAGCCCCAGCAGGTCTTGATACACCTCGGCGTTGTGCTGACCCAGGAGCGGGGCGGGTTTGAGGTCGAGCGGCGAATCGTCGAGCTGGACCGCGCAGGTCGGCATGGTGATCTCACCCCGGGCGGGATGCTCCACCGTCGCCACCATGCCCCGCTCGCGCAGGTGGGGGTCGCTCAGAATGTCCTGGGAGTCGAGCACGGCACCGCACGGAATCCCGACCTCGCCCATTTTGCGCATGACGGTGAACTTGTCGTGCTGCCGAGTCCAGGCGCTGATGAACTCGTACACTTCGTCAAAACGCTCGTTGCGTTCGGCGCGCTTGGTGTAGCGCGGGTCGTCAATCAGGTCGGCCCGCTCAATGACCCGCAGCAGGGCGTCCCACATCGCCGGGGTGGTGGCCATCAGGTAGATGTAGTCGTTGGGGCCGCCGGGATGGCAGGGATAGGTGTCGGTCGGGGCGGCATGGCTGAGCCGGTTGCCGCTGCGCTCCACCACCGCGCCGGTCTGAAGGTGGTGGCGCATGGGCACCCGCCCGTAGTTGACCATGGCGTCCTGCATGGCCACCTCGACGTGTTGGCCGCGCCCGGTTTTGGAACGCTGGAGCAGAGCCGACAGGATGCCGACTGCGCAGTGCAGGCCGGTCCCGGTATCGGCAATGGTCGGGCCGGGCTTGATCGGCGGTCCGCCCGGCAGGCCGGTGATGCTGATCGCGCCGCCGGTGGCCAGGGCGGCCGAGTTGAAGCTCTTATAGCTGCTCCACGGCCCGTAGGTGCCATAGCCCTTGATCGTCGCATAGATGAGGCGGGGGTTGATCTCACTGAGGGTTTTATAGCCCAGCCCCAGCTCCTCCATTGTGCCCAGCGAGAAATTTTCGATCACCACATCGACCTGCCCGGTCAGCGAGCGGAACAGGTCTTTGCCCGACGCGGACTTGAGGTCGAGGGTGACGCTGCGCTTATTGGCATTCAGCAGCACAAACAGATACGAGTCCACATCCGGCTTGTCACGCACGAAGCTGCGGCCCGGCTCCCCCCGGCCCGGCGGTTCGAGCTTGATGACATCGGCGCCTAAAAAGCCCAGCAGCTCGGTGCAGGCCGGTCCGGCTTCGTAATGGGTCAAATCGAGAATGCGAATATGGTCGAGTGCCGACATGGGACCTCCCCTGTTCCACGGGCGTTTCAGGCCGGGCCAGCTTACCACCTCGGAGGTCGGACTGCCAAGCTTGCAAAAGTATGCGGTCAAGGAAATAATCAGTCCTCATACAGTCTCACGAAGGAGAGGAAACATGGCCCAGCCCAAATACGACCGTAAAACGCAGGACGTTGGCAACATCATCGGTATGGAACACGTCAATGTGACGGTTCCCGATCAAGAACTCGCACTCCGCTTCTACATCTCAGGACTCGGCCTGACCCGCGACCCGTATATGATGGTCGGGCCGGAGAACATGTGGGTCAATGTCGGCGAGCAGCAGTTCCACCTGCCCACCCGCGACCCGCAGGTACTCACCGGCTGTATCGGTCTGGTCGTGACCGACCTCGACGCGCTGCAACGGCGGCTGACCAGACTCGAAGACAAACTGTCCGGCACGGCCTTCGGCTGGAAGGCCCGCAAAGACTACGTCGAGGTGACCTGTCCGTGGGGTAACCAGCTCCGCTGCCACGCCCCGGGTCCAGAGTTCGGCGATATCAGCCTGGGCATGCCCTATGTGGAGGTGCTGGTCAAACCCAGAACCGCCCGGGGTATCGCCGACTTCTACCGCACGGTCATGCACGCCCCGGCGACGGTGGTCAAAGACGAGCAGGGCACGATGGCCCAGGTCGGCATGGGCCGCTCCCAGGTGTTGCGCTTTCGGGAAACCGACCGGTCCCTGCCCGAGTATGACGGGCACCACATCGCCGTCTATGTGGCCGACTTTTCGAGCCCCCACGCTGTCTTAAAGCGCCAGAAGCTGATCACCGAGGAGTCCAACGATTATCAATACCGATTCCAGGCCATCGTGAACCCCAAGACGGGCAAGCTGTTATGCGAGCTCGAACACGAGGTGCGCAGCCTGTATCACCCGATGTACGGCCGCGAGCTGGTCAACCGCAACTCGGCCCAGAATATCTTTGCCTACGCCCGAGGCCGGGACGCCTTTGTGCAGTAGAGGAGAGACCCGAGGCCTCAGTAGCCGCCGTGTTTATCGACCACATTGTCGAGCGCCTCACCCCGCAGGAACTTGGCCAGGTTGGGTCTGAAGACCTCGGTCGCATGCTTCCAGTACTCGGAGCGTAAGCCCGAGTAGTGCGGGGTCAGGATCACATTCGGCAGCCCAAACAGCTCGCTGTCTGGCTGCGGCGGCTCGGGGTCAGTCACATCCAGGGCAGCCCCGGCGATCCAGCCCTCTTTGAGGGCGCGAATCAGCACCGACTCCTGAATAATCGGACCACGCCCGACATTGATGATATGGGCGGTCGGCTTCATCAGCCGCAGCTCCTGCTCGCCGATCAGGCCGGTCGTCTGCGGCGTGAGCGGAGCGGCAACGATAACAAAATCCGACTCCTGCAACAGCCGCGCCAAGCCCTCGGGAGCCAACACCTCATCCACACACGGCGGTACGGCCTCAACCCGGCGCTTGGTGGCAATCACCCGCATACCCATGGCCTTGACCCGCTCGGCAACCGCCAGGCCGATACCGCCCAGGCCGATGATCCCGGCCGTGTGGCCGTACAGTTCGGAAAAGGTCGGGTACAGGTCAAACATCTCGCGTCGCGGCCATTTGCCTTCGAGCTGATGGCGGTAGGCCACGTGGAGCTGGCGGGCCAGGATAATCATCACGCCCAGGATGTGCTCGGCAATCGGAATGCCGTGCAGCCCCCGCGAGTTGGTGATGACGACATCGCTGGCGATCATCTCCGGGAACAAGACATGGGTCGCTCCGGCCGAGGCGAGGTGGAGCCACTTGAGCCGTGGGGCGGCCTGCAAATCCTGCGGGCTGAAACGGACCGCGAACAGCACCTCGGCGTCGGCCAGCTCGGTCGGGCGCTGGGCCGGGTCCTGGATGAGGCTGATGCGGGCGGCGGGAAACTCGGCCTGGAGCTGGGCGGCCAGTTCCGACGGGTAGGCCGGGAAGCCGCCCAGGCCGGACGATCCGGCAAACGAGATACACACTTTGCTTGTCATGCTGGTCCCTTTCTCCACTCTCCCGGGTTGGGGAAGCGTCGGCCTAGGCCGGCGGAATGATCGGCAACACCAGGTGTGACGGCCGGGCGCCGCCGTGCCATACCCGCTGGACCGCAGGCCGGCCCGCAGCCTCGAGACCGAGCGGGCCGCCGGTGTTGAGGTTGCGATCAAAACGCGGGAAATTGCTGCTCGACACCTCCAGCCGGATACGCTCGCCCGGGGCAAACTGAAAGCTGGTCGAGCCGAGCTGGACACGGTACTCATACACCCTGCCGGGTTCCAGCAACTCGGGCCGGGACAGGCCGTTGCGGTAGCGCGCCCGCACAATGCCGTCACACAGGTTGAGGGCGCGGCCATCCGCAGTCACGGCAACCAGCTTGGCGGTGAAATCGGTGTCTTGCCCGTCGGTGGCGGCAAAAATCACCGCCTCAACCGGTCCGGTCACCTCGGTCGGCCGGTCCACGGGCTCAGAGGTATAGACCAACACGTCGTCCCGCTCCTCGACCGGACGCTGGTCGCGCGGGCCGGCGCTCTGGGCGCCGGGAAACAGCGTACACCCGCCCCGTGAAGGCACCGGCCGCTCGGGATCGTACAGGAACGTGTCAGCGGTCTGCCTATCGGCCGGCTGGCTCAGCAGGCGGCCATCGCCGCTCAGACTGTTGGCCCGGCCCTGGCCGGCCAGATAGTAGCGGGTCGGCACGGCGCGGGCCAGCGGCCACTCGTTCTCGTTGCGCCAGGTGTTGGCGCCCATGACGAAAATCCGGACCGGCGCGCTCGAATCGGGCGCATCCCGCAGACAGTGATCAAACCATTTGAGGTGCATGCCGCCCAGGTTGACCGCATCGAGCAGCACGCTCGGCCCAAAATCGACCTCACCGACGACCCGATCAAACAGACCGTGCAGCCACGGTCCGACAAACAGGCGCTGCCGCTCGCGGGTCCGGGCGCTCTTGGCGTGGCGGCGCATGCCGACATAGTTGCGCAGCGTGCCTTCCAGAAAAATGTCGTACCAGCCGCCGATGTGCAGGGCCGGCACATCCAGGTCGGCATACTTGGACTCGATCCGCCATTTTTCCCAGTAGTCATCCTGGGACGGGTGGCTGAGCCACTCACGGTAGTGGTCCATCAGACCCGGTACTCCGGCCGGCGGAAAGTCGCTGAGGGGCAGGCCCTGATAGGCGTCGTTTATGCCGAAGATCGTGCCGTACAGCCTAGTCCGCGCGTCGTCCGGCGTACTGCCCAGGCGCCCCAGGGTTTCCACCGCCAGGCCAGCGGTCCAGAACTGGATAAACCCCTGCTGAAACGCCCCGCCCTGATAGGTCCAGCCCTCGTGGTAGCCGGACGCGGTGATCGTCGGCACCATGGCCTTGAGGGCCGGCGGCTGGGCGGTCGCGGCCAGCCACTGGGTCGCGCCGTAGTACGACGCGCCAAACATACCCACCCGGCCGTCTGACCAGGCCTGGTCCGCGCACCAGGCGATGGTGTCCGCCCCGTCCCGGGCATCGTCGGCAAACGGGACAAACGTCCCCTCTGACTTGAAGCGACCGCGGGTGTCTTGCAACACGACCGCATAGCCGTGTTTCGCGGCGCGGACCGGACTGAGCAGGGACAGGGTAATGAGAGACAGGTCTTTGTTGTACGGCAGGCGGGCCAGCAGGACCGGATGGCGGGCGGTATCGTCGGGGCGATACACATCGGCCCGCAGCACCACCCCGTCCGGCATCGGAACGTCCACATTGCAGTCGATTTTTATCGCCGTCGCCATACGTCCCCTCCTTTGCAGCACGCCTGACCGAGCAGGTTCTTTCGGCCTTATAGGCGGGTCGGCGGATTGTTGCAACGGTCGGGACCCGAGCGCTATGCTGAGATTACACCTGTACGTGCCGAGTCGTCAGAAAGGATGCGTCGCGCGCGGCCGGGCCCGGTGAGTGACCGAGGTCCCGACCTTCGAGCGACAGAAGAGTCTTGTCCAACACGAATCACGCTTCGGCCTACTGGCCGCCGCCATGGCTGACACGCACCGTCCGGGCCCTGCCCATGTGTGGGGCGGCCGGGCTCGGAGGGGTCTTTGCGGTCTGGACCTGGCCGGTGTGTCTGCTTGCCCTGCTTGGCTTCGGGCTATGGTCGAGAGATCGGCGCGGCAGGCGGCCGGGGGCTATCGCCGCTCCGATTCTCTGGCCCGTTGTGTTCGCCTACGGGGCGCTGTCAGTCCTGCTGTTCGTGTTCAAGGGCCTGTCCTACAGCCTGGACCCAGAGGGGTTACGGCTCATCGAGCACGGCTTGCTGCGGTTTCAGATCGGGCTCAAAGCCTATACCGCCTGGTCGGTCGGGCTGGGGGTGGCCGGTCTGCTGGCCTGTCTCAGCGTAGGGGTGGCGTGTTGGGGAACAGGCAGGCGGCACCTGGCCGGAGACACTCGCCTCGTCCGCGCGCTCGTCGTCCTCATCGCCCTGAGCAGCCTGCCTGCGGTGTGCGATATCGGCCTCGGAGCCTGGACGGCTCAGGTCCTCATTCAGCGCTACCACGTTCTGATCGGCCAGGAGGAAACGGCGCTGGCCAGGTATCTGGCCGCCGAGAGCATACGCCACGGCTGGACGAATCTGGACAAGCCGGACATCAGAGATGTGCGGCAGACCTTTCGCTCCATACTGGAGGACGACGACGCGCACGCCGAGTGGGTCGCGCGCCAGCACAGCCGAGAGATATTGGCCGTTCCGCCAGTCCTCATTTTTCGGGACAGTGACAGACTGCCGCCGCCCTACCCGCGCAAGCCGCCGTCCGACGCGGCACCGGCTCTGCGCACGCCTGAGGACTGGCGGGCCTTTTCCTCTCTCCTGGCCCGACAGGAGCACGACACTGCCTATGCCACGGCCAGAGCCCAGGCATCCCTCAGCGTCACCACCCGAGTCTTCTCGGAAATCGCGAGGCGGACGCTCCCCGATGCTGCGGCTCTGGCCCAACCGGACGGCTTGATAGACGTCTACCTGAACGCCCTGGTGGCGCACTACGCCGAGCTGATTTTCAGGCCGGTGGTCAGCAAGTGGCGCAGCGATGGCGAGATTGCCGCCAGGGACCGAGAGGAGCGCTTCCGTCGTCTGGGGGTGCTCTTTCCGTCCTTCAATCTGGCCAAAAAACACCTCCAGGCGGTGTGGTGGAAACGCGGTATTCTGGAGCGCGAACTGAACCTGCGCGATCCCAGCCAGACAAGTACCGAGGCCGGACGGATGGGCAGACTGATCCGGGAGCGGGCGGCCAAGCGGCGGCGCTGGATAGCCGAACAGGAGCGGCGCTGGGAAATCGAACGGGCGCGGCGCTGGGGAACGAACGATTCGCAACTCCTCAGCCCGCGCTGATTATCCCCAGCCGTCCGTCCCATGAAGCCTGTCCTGACCGGTGTATGAAAGCAGTGGCTTACAGCAGCGTTCCCGAACAGCTATCATGATCTGGATACAGAATTTTTGGAGCCCCGACCATGATTGTCAGCCATATCATAGTCAAGAACTGGCGGAACTTCCGAGCTGTGGATGTCGACCTCCGTGAGCGCCAGTTCATCGTCGGACCGAACGCTGCGGGTAAATCGAACCTCCTCGACGTGTTTCGCTTTCTGCGGGATATTGCCAAGCCCGAAGGAGGAGGGCTCCAAAAGGCAGTCAAAGATCGGGGAGGGGTGTCGAAGATTCGGAGCCTGGCGGCGCGACAGGATCCGGAAATCGCGATGGAGATTCATCTTGCCGAGGGCGCAGGCGAGCCCCCGACGTGGCGCTACGCTCTTGGTCTGCGCCAGGAAACGCGGGGCTATCGCCTCCCCTACCTCACCCACGAACGGGTCTGGAAGGGAAACCAACAGATTCTGGACAGACCCAACGCAGAAGACAGAAAGGATCAAGACCGACTCACCCAGACCTTTCTCGAACAGATAAACGTCAACAAAGACTTCCGAGAGGTCGTCCGGTTTTTTCAAACGGCCACCTATCTGCATGTGGTTCCCCAACTCCTGCGATTCGCTGATGCCATACAGGGACGTGTTCTTGAGGACGACCCCTTCGGGCAGGGACTGCTGGAACGCCTGGCCAAGACACCTGAGAAAACCCGTCGATCCCGTCTGTCAAAAATCGAACAGGCCCTGAAAGTCGCCGTCCCACAGCTTGAGCAGCTCCAATTTATCCGAGACTCGGCCACGGGACGCCCACATCTCCAAGCGCTCTACTCTCACTGGCGCCCAAAGGCGGGCTTGCAGCGAGAAGACCAGTTTTCCGACGGTACGCTTCGTCTGATCGGCTTTCTGTGGTCGCTCCTGGAAAGTGATGCGCTCCTCTTGCTGGAGGAACCGGAGCTTTCTCTGAACGCGGCCATTGTGGCACAGCTCGCCCCTCTCATCTCCCGCATGCAGCGCAACCGTCGCAGACAAGTCCTGGTCAGCACCCACAGCGATGCGCTTCTGACAGAGCAAGGGATCGACGGCCATGAAGTCCTGCTGCTCACAGCCGCGAAAGAAGGAACCAAGGTCAAAGTAGCGGCCGATATTGATGAGGTTCGCGTCTTGCTCGAAGCAGGTCTGACCGTAGGAGAAGTAGTCCTGCCCAGGACGAAACCGGTCGGTGCTGAGCAGCTGAGCTTCTTCGAATGAACGGAAAAAGGGCCGTCCTGGCGGTCGAAGATGCATTGGGCGAGGCTGTCTCAAGACGGATTCTGACAAGCCTGGGCATTACTGTCAGCCAACGCCTGGGGTTGAAAGGAAAAAACTATCTCCGAAGCAAGGCCCGCAGCCTGAACCAGGCCGCGAAGGGATTTGCAGTCTTCATGCTGACCGACCAGGATTCGCCCGATCCGTGTCCGCCACAATTAATCCAATCGTGGCTCAGAGTGACGCCGCAGCCCCGTTTCTTCCTCCGTATCGCGGTCATGGAGGTCGAGTCATGGATTATGGCCGACCGAAGAGGGATTGCACACTTTCTGTCAATTCCGCTGAGCCGTATCCCAACCGATACCGACGCCATACCCAAGCCAAAGGAATTCCTCGTCTCCCTGGCGCGGTTGAGTAAAAAAACACAGCTACGGGCGGACATCGTCCCTAAACCCGGGGCCACAAGCAAGGTCGGCCCCGGATATAACAACCGCATCGGGGAGTTTGTCCGCACGCATTGGAATATCCAGCGCGCCAGCGCGGTTTCCAACAGCCTGAAACGCACGCTGACACGTTTGCACACCTTCCAGAGCCTGGACTCATAACCAATATATAATGCTAGAGCAAATTACGCTTGTGTGTAGCCGTCCGTCATTCCCGCGCAAGCGGGAATCTCGCCTTCTCACCCTGTCGCCCTCTGGATGCCGGATCACGTCCGGCATGACGGGAACGGAACACATGGCTACAATCTATCGTAAAACGCTCTAGCCGCGAGGGGGACCCCCGCGCGATAGTTCTGCGCGAGCTTGTCGTAGCGAGTGGCGATGCAGCACCAGTCCTTGAGCCGGCAGAAGGTAGTAGAAGGCTCCGAAAAGCCTCTATAGATGTCTGTCCTCAGCTGATGCCCTTAGAAGCTCGGCTTGGTCGAAAATGGAGTCAATTGGAGTTCGTGCGTCCAACAGGATTTGTCTTGGGTGTGTAAATAATAGTACGCCTCAGCGATCTGAACCGGATCCATCACCACTTCGGGCCGCTTCTGGGCCAGCGGCAGGGCGCGGGTGCCTGGAGAGTCGATGAGGCCGTCTATCACGACATTGGCCACGTGTACGCCATGCTCGGAATACTCCTCCGTCAGCACCTGCGCCAGCGTGCGCATCATCACTCTCGGATAGTACAACGACTGTCCTGTCAGTCGCTTTCGTCCGCGCAGGGACGCCGCGTTATTAGAAATGAAGAAAGAGCCGGCGCCACGCTCTCGCATGGCGGGCAACACCTCCTTGGCGACTAAGAACGGGCCTCGGCTGGAGATGTGCTGCGCGGTGTCAAACAGTTCGACCGGGATATGCTCGAGCAGTTCTTTCTCTGGCGGCAGGTCACGCCCCTCCAGGTAGCCCGCGTTGAAGATCAAGACATGCGGGTCACCGGCTTGCTCCCGAATCTGGGCGAACGCCTGTGCTATGGAGTCGTGCGACACGAGGTCCAGCTCGACAATCATGCCTTCGCCACCTTGCTCTCGGATTGCCTGCTCCAAGCCGGACGCATTAGCGGCATTCCGGGTCGTCAACACGACGAAGAAGCCCTCTTTGGCAAACTTCTGCGCTACGGCGCCGCCGATGCCCCAGCGCGCACCGACGGGCATAGCGCTGTCGTCGATCACCGTACCGTGCGCGAGTTTGGTATTACGGCCGTCTGACTGCCACTTGGATGTTGCTCCCACCACGACGGCGACCGGTTTACGAGTCGAGTTCATATCGGATTCCTTTGCCCTTGTTGCGAGTCACCCAAGCCTACGGGATGTCAGGTTACGCCTGCGGCTAACCTGACCTACACGGCTACACATGATGGTGAATTGCGCTAGCCGCATCGGAGAGTTTGTCCGTAGGAATTGGAATATCCAACGCGCCAGCGCGGTTTCCAGCAGTCTGAAACGCACGCTGGCGCGTTTGCGCACCTTCTCGGCTCTCTCCTGAGTTTCCGCCCTAAGGTGGCTTCCCGACTCAGCCAATTGTCAGCGGTCTCAGGTTCCCGGCTGACGGTCCATGGCCGCCAGGCCCTCCAGGGCCAGCCCATAGCCCAGCCCGTCCCGCATCAAGCGCTTGAGTTCCTGGGTCAGGGCAACCCGCGCATAGCGCAGGGTCAGGGGCGGTTTTTCGGCCAGCTGCTCGGCCAGCTCCCAGGCCCGGGCCAGGAGGGCGTCCTGGGGCAGGACTTCACTGACCACCCCCAGGTTCAGGGCTTCCTGGGCCGACAGCTTCTGGCCCGTCAGCAGGAAATACCGCCCCCGGTTTGCCCCCAGCACCAGCGGCCAGACCAGATGCACCCCGTCGCCCGGCACAACGCCGTTCGGAAAATGCGGCGCGTCCTGGAAGGCGGCCGTATCCGAGGCCAGGACAATGTCGCACAAGACGGCAATTTCGGCGTGGATCAGGGCCGGACCGTTGACTGCGGCAATCATCGGCACCTCGATGTCCAGCAGGTTGAGGAGCAGGCGCTTGCCCTCCCAGTAGATCTTGTCCCAGCCGCGCGGCGTGCCCAGGTCGCCGCTGAAGCTGGAGAAATCAATATCGGCGCAAAAGGCATCGCCAGTCCCGGTCATGATGACCACCTTGTTTTCCGGGTCGGCGCCAATATCGGTGCAGGCGTAGGCGAACTCGCGGTGGATGCTTTCGTTCCACACCATGGGTCCGCCGTTGTTGTGGAGGGTCATCTCCAGAATCCCGTTGCGGCGCTGCATGCGGATATCCTGGTATTTGTTGGCGTAGTCTTCGAGCTTCGGCATACTTCTCCTCCTTTTACTGTGTGTCAGGGACCTTAGTCGGGTTCACTCCGGCGGCTCTCCATCCGGCCCGGCCAGAGGGAACGAACCGGGAATCATGGCCGTGCGCAGATACGGCTTTTTGAACACCTGCTCTGGAGACATAGCTGCTCCCTTCTCACTCCCAGAGGTTTACCCCGGGCGGGGTGGATGGGTCAAGGAAAAGCTGAGCGTGCTTTCTCGGACGGAGGCGTGAGACCGCATATCTCGCTCTCACAGCTTGAAGCGTGTGAGAAAATATCCCACCCGGTTATTCCTTTGCCCCAACAGTTATTATTTGCCCCAAGGCGCGAAATATGGTTTGGAAGTCGTGGAAGAACGCTCGGCGGTGGAAGTGATCAGCCGCTAGACTCAGACCAACACGGACGACCCCGCTCCAATGCGTAATGCAGCCTGGATCTTTGGCTACGGTTCCTTGATCTGGAACCCGGGCTTTGCCTTCACCCGGCGCAAAACCGGCTATATCCGGGGCTGGACGCGGCGCTTCTACCAAGGCTCGACCGACCACCGCGGCGTGCCCGGCGCACCGGGGCGGGTGGTGACCCTGGTCGCCGAGGCCGAGGCGGTCTGTTGGGGGGTGGCCTACGGCGTCACCGGGAGTTCTCTCGACTCGGTCTTGGCCTACCTCGACCACCGGGAACAGGGCGGGTTTCAGCGTCGCTGGATGCCGTTTTACCACGGCGCGTCCGAGCCGTCCGGCAAAGTGTGCGTCTACATTGCCGCCGGGGACAACCCGGAGTATCTGGGACCCGCGCCCGTATCGGCCATTGCCCGCCAGATCCGTCACGCAACAGGCCCGAGCGGCTCAAATGCCGAGTATCTGACCCGCCTGGCCGACAGCTTACGCGCCCTGGGAGTAACGGATGCGCACGTGTTCGAGTTGGAGCGCCAGGTGCGGTGTCTCGGAACCTCGGACGGGACGGACGAGCCCGGGCTTTAATCCGGCAATCCAAAGGCAATCACCGCGTCGCCCGGCGGTCGGACGACACGCTCTGGGCCGTTGTGAGGGCAGTCAAATCGTCCGGCTCGCCGGTCATCGGATCGACCACCGGAATGTCCCACACGACCGCGCCGCTGGCCGCCTCCAGCGCCACCAGGCGAGCATCGGCGGTGATCATGTACAGCCGCCCATAGCCGAGCGCCAGCCCCCGGTTGTGCGAGCCGCAGCACAGCGTGTCAACGGCCTTCCGGTGGGTGTAACGTCAGCGCAGGACTCCGCTGGCCGCGTCCAGGGCAATCACATGGTTGCCCGGGGTGGTCAGGTACATGACCCCGTCGGCAACGAGTGGGCTGGTCGGGAAGGTGCCGAGCACGCCCGTCTGGTATATCCACTTGGGCACCAGGCGCCGGACGTTTGTGGTATCGATCTGGCTCAGGCCGCTGTAGCGCTGGTTGGCGTAGCCGTGCCCATAGGTCAGCCAGTTGTCGTGGTCGTGGTGGGCGCCAAGCAGGCGTGCCTCGTCCACGCCAGACGCCGAACCCGGGCTCAGACACAGGCCGGCGGCCAGCAGCGCGCGTCCGAGCAGCACGCCGAGTGCCTGTCTCACGACTCCGGCCCGTCTCATTGCGCCCAGGCCGCCCCGTGCAGGGCCGGCAGCACCGCCTGATTGAACAGCCGGTCGTGCAGCGTCAGGTGAAAACAATCGACCCCCAGCTCGTGAAACTCGCGCATCCGGCCCAGGATAGTGTCCGGGCTGCCGATCAGGCGGCTGGCCAAGCCCTCGTTGCTGTCCAAATGGGTCAGCGGGTCATCGCTCGGCTGCCACATGCCCTGGGCGCCGCTGACCTTTTGCCGCCGCCGGGCCAGGACGGCCGTGTCCTGAGCCTCGACCATGGCCCGAATGGCCGCCTCGGCCTCGCCGTCGGTCTCGCGGCACAGGGGAATGGCGTACAGGGCAAAGCGGACCCGGCGGCCCGTCTCGGCCGTCCGTTTGCGGACCGTCTCAATAATCCGTCCGATCTTGTCCGGTGGACCGCCGTTCAGAAACATCCAGTCCGAGTGCCGGGCAGCCAGCGTCATGGCAGCCGCCGACTGCCCGCCCTGAAAGACTTCAAGCCGGGGCGACAGCGGTCTGGGTTCCAGGCGCAGGCCGCGAACCTGGTAGAAGCGTCCGGTGTAGTCAAACTCCTCGTGGGTCCAGGCGCCGCGTAAAATCTCGACAAACTCGCTCGTCCGGGCGTAGCGCTGGTCGTGTTCGATCAGTTCCGCCCCGTACATGCCGAACTCGGCCTCGTGCCAGCCGGAGGTGACGTTAATCGCCCAGCGGCCGGCCGTCAGCCGGTCGAGCGTGGCTCCCCATTTGGCAATCGCTGCGGGCAGGAAAAAACCGGGATGGATGGCCGTGATCAGCCGCAGACGCCGGGTCTGGGCGGCGTAAAAGGCGGTCATGGCCAGACAGTCATAGCTCGAGCCCTCGATTTCCTGGCCACTGCCCCACCAGCGCTGGGCGACCAACAGGTAGTCAATGCCGAGCGCTTCGGCGGCCTGGACCGGACTCAGCATACGCTCGGTCAGCTGCGGCCCGTGGAGTTCGGCCAGACCCAGGGCCCGGTTTGTACCGGTCAGCTGGGGGACGGCCAGGGCGGTCGGTGCCCAGGTACAGGTCAGGATGCGCGCCATGACAGCTCCGTCACCGGCCCCGAACAGGGCCACACGAGACGCGGCAGGCGTTGGTGAGTGGGGGGAAACTCGCCCGTCCGCTGTCGGCAGCCGGACGGGCGGGCAGAAGTCGGCTTAGCCCATGCAGATGGCGTTCAGTTTATTGCCGTCCAGATCGCGGAAATAGCCGATATACGGCCCCTGATCTCCGCCACGCCGGCCCGGGGCTCCCTCGTCGGTGCCGCCCAGTTCCAGCGCCTTTTTGTGAACCGCGTCAACCTGCTCGGGACTGGCGGCGGCCAGGGCGACCATGACGCCGTTGCCGACGCTGGCGGCATTGCCGTCAAACGGGGTGGCCAGGGCCAGATTCGGTGAGCCGGGCTTGCCCCACAGCTTGATGCGGCCCGCGTCCATCAACACCTTGATGTCGGGATCGAGTTCGGCCAGCAGGGCGTTGTAAAAATTGGTCGCCCGCTCCATATCGCTCGTGCCCAAGGTGACATATGCAATCATTTCTCTTCTCCTTCCTTCATTTCGGTCTGGCCGAAATGTGACACAGTCTGAACGCCTTGGAAAGTCCCCCGAGCGGAGTCTCAGTCGTCGGGCAGCTGGCGCAGCGCCTGCTGCATGGTGTCAATATGCCCTTGGGCGTCCAGCCCTCCTCCGAGCGTGCGCAGACACAGGTGGCTCAACCCAGCCCGGCGCCAGCCGGACACCCGGTCGCGCCACTCGGCCTGGCGCGGCCCGACGACCGCCACGCCGGCCTCAGTGCCGATGGCGGACGGGTCGCGGCCTGCGGCTCAAGCGTGATGCTGAATGTCGGCCTGAACTGCGGGAAACTCTTCGGGCGGGCAGAGCACAAACCAGCCGTCGGCCTGACGGCCGATGCGGCGACGAATGCGGGCAATCGGACGGCTGTTGGGGCCGATCCAGACCGGGATCGGCCGCTGAACGGGCAGCGGGTCGAGGCCCGCGCCGGACACGCTGTCCCAGCGCCCCTGAAAGTCAACCGTCGTCTGGGTCCACAGCTGTTTGAGGAGTTCCAGCTGTTCTTCGCAGCGGGCACCGCGGGTCTGAAAGTCCACACCCATCGCCCGGTACTCCTCCGGGCTGGCGCCGACGCCAATGCCCAGACGCAGACGTCCCCCGGATAAGACATCAAGTTCGGCGGCCTGCTTGGCGAACAGCACGGTCTGGCGCGAGGGCAGAACGATGACGGACGGCACCAGTTCTATGGTGCGGGTCACCGCCGCCACATAGGCCAGCAGGGTCAGAGGTTCGTGGAGGTAGCCGCTGTCAGGACGCAGGATCTGCTCCGGGACGCGGAGGTGACTGAAGCCCAGCTCGTCGGCCGTCTGGGCAAAGGCTTTGATGGCCGCCAGGTCATGTTGGAGTTCTCGCACCGGCAGCGAAATACCGATCTTCATCAGCGCTCTCCTCACCAGGCTCTGGGTCGGCGGTCGCGCACTATCTCGTTCAGGGAGCCGCCTCGACCGCCTTCCACCCCTCTGGCTCATCGAGCCCGGACAGCTGGGCCAGGCGGGCGTCAAGCTCGGGCAGCACGTGCTCGAAGGTGAACCGGTACAGGTGAACGCCGACAAACACGGTGTGCAGCGAGTTGGGGAGTTGGTCGGGCCGTTTTTTCAGCAGCGCCCAAATGAATCGCAGGCTCTCGCGTTGATACTCCTCGGGCAGTTGTCGAAAAGCGTTCCACATCACCCGCAGACGGGCCAGCGGGCCGCCGGTCTGGTGCGAGGTGATGGCCGCCGAGCGGACAACCGTACTGCCCAGGACGCGCCACGTTTGCCGCAGACCGTCCTGCACTCGGGCGAGCGACGAGGTCGGGCCGGGCTGTCGGCACAGGGCGTCGAGCAGACGCTCGAAGAACTCGCTCGGTGTGTAGACCGTGTGTAAAATCTTGCGGTAGCCTTCGAGCAGGGTTTTGCGCGGCAGAACCGGCACAATATTGGTGAAGCCGCCGTGGGTCGTATAGCGGTCGGAATCGGCATCGAGCAGCCGCCCGGCCTGTTCCAAACGCGTGTACAGGGGCGTGCTGGGCAGAGCGACCAGCAGCCCGACCATGGCGTTTGGAACGGCAATCTCTCGGATGAAGTCGATCTGCCGATCAAAGATGTCCTCGCCATCGCTGTCAAAACCCAGAATGAAGCCCCCGGTGACCATCAGGCCGGCGTGCTGGATGGCCTTCACCGAATCGACCAGCGAGCGCTTGATGTTCTGGTACTTCTTGGTCTCTTTGAGACTGTCGATCGACGGAGTCTCCAGGCCGAGAAAAACCGTCTTGAAATTCGACGCCACCATCTGGGCGATCAGCTCGTCGTCGTTGGCCAGATCGACGGTGGCCTCGGTGATGTAGGTGAAAGGCTGACCGTGCGCCTCGTTCCAGGCCGCCATCTCGGGCAGCAGCTTTTTGACCTCCCGCTTATTGCCGATAAAATTATCGTCAACGATGAACACACTGCCCCGGTAGCCGGCCTGGTACAGGGCATCCAGCTCGGCCAGCACCTGGGCCGGCGTCTTCGTGCGCGGCCGACGGCCGAACATCACGATGATGTCGCAGAACTCGCACTGGAACGGACAGCCACGCGAAAACTGAATCGGCAGCGAGCCGTACTGATTGATATCGAGCAGATCGAAGCGAGGCGTCGGGCTGTGGGTCACGTCGGGCTTTTCGGAGCTGGTGTAGACCGCCTGATGGGTGCCGGCCTCCAGGTCGGCCAGGAAAGCCGGCCAGGTGATTTCGCCCTCGTTCAGCACCAGGACATCGGCGTAGGGCTGACACTCCTCGGGGCAGGCAGTCGGAAACGGCCCGCCAAAGACTACCAGCTTGCCCGCCGCCTTACACCGCTCGCCGACCGCAAACAGCGAGGTCTTCTGCGAAATCATGGCCGACAAACACACCATATCGGCCCACTCCAGGTCGTCATCGGTCAAGGCCCCGCAGTTAAGATCGACCAGCCGAAACTCGTAGTCGTCCGGCGTCAGGGCGGCGATGGTGATCAGGCCCAGCGGCGGCATGAAGGACTTCTTGTTGAATATGGGCAGGACGTACTGCATCCCCCAGTAGGTCAGGGGAAATTCGGGATAGACAAGCAAGATGCGACGATAGGGGTGCTGCATACGCGTCCCTCCTCCTGCGTCCTATAGCCGACCCGGATGGCGCTTGTATAGGGGCGGGGCAAGAACGGGGCAAGAACAGGGCAAGAACAGGGCAAGAACGGGGATAGAACGGGGATAGACACACCGCGCCCGGCAACGCTACTTTATCGCCAACACCGCCACACCCGGCCCAAGCGGCGCGAGGCCGCACAGAAAGGTTTCCACATGACCCATTCAGTCTCGTACACCCGAGATGGCGACATCGGCGTCATCACCGTCAACAACCCGCCCGTGAACGCGCTGAGCCAGCACGTCCGTCAGGGCCTGCTGGACAGTTTTCGCCAGGCCGCCGGCGACGATACCGTCGCCACGGTGCTCATCTGCGACGGCCGGACCTTTATCGCCGGTGCGGACATCACCGAGTTCGGCAAGCCGCTCCAGCCGCCGAGTTTTCTGGGCACCATGGAGATGATCGAAAACCTGCCCAAGCCGGCGGTCGCCGCCATCCACGGCACGGCGCTGGGCGGGGGACTGGAGACCGCGCTGTGCTGTCACTATCGGGTTGCCGTGCCGTCGGCCCGGGTCGGCCTGCCCGAGGTCAGCCTGGGACTCCTGCCGGGCGGGGGCGGCACCCAGCGCCTGCCACGCCTGATCGGTCCCGAGGCCGCCCTCCAGGTGATCACCAGCGGCGTGCCGATGACGGCCGGCCGAGCCCAGACGGTCGGGGTGATTGACGCAATCGTTGACGAGGCCGACCTGCTGGCCGGGGCCAAGGCATTTGCCCGCAAGCTCGTTGCCGAGGGCGCCCCGCTCAAGAAAGTGCGTGACCTGAACGACAAGGTGACCGGCGTGGAGCCGGCCATGTTTGACGCGGCGCGCCAGCGGGCAAACGCCGAGCGCCGCGGCTTCGAGGCGCCCCAGCGCTGTATTGACTGTGTCGAGGCTGCCTGCAGCCTGCCCTTTGACGAGGGTCTGGCCAAGGAACAGGAACTGTTCAGACAGGTGCTGACCAGCCAGCAGTCCGCAGCCCAGCGCCACATCTTCTTTGCCGAACGTGCCGCGGCAAAAGTCGCCGACATGCCCAAGGGCACCACCCCCCTGGCGATCAAACGCGTTGCCGTCATTGGCGCCGGCACCATGGGCGGCGGCATCGCCATGAACTTCGCCAACGCCGGTATTCCGGTCACCCTGCTCGAGGCCGGCCGCGAGTTTCTGGACAAGGGGCTGGCCGTTGTGCGCGCCAACTACGACCGCAGCGCCAAGCGCGGCCGCTTCACCACCGCACAGGTCGAACAGCGGATGGGTTTGATCACGCCCAGCCTGAACTACGCCGATATTGCCGAGGTCGATCTTGTCGTCGAGGCCGTGTTTGAAAACATGGACGTGAAAAAAGAGGTGTTTGCCCGGCTGGATACGGCCACCAAGCCGGACTGTATCCTGGCCACCAACACGTCCACGCTCGATGTCAACGAAATCGCCGCAGTAACCCAGCGGCCCGACAAAGTCCTCGGCACCCACTTCTTCAGCCCGGCCAACGTCATGCGTCTGCTCGAAATCGTACGGGGCGAAAAGACCAGTTTTGAAACCCTGGCCACGGCCCAGGCGGTGGCCAAGACGATCAACAAAATCGGCGTGGTGGTCGGCGTGTGCGACGGCTTTGTGGGCAACCGCATGCTGCACTACTACGGCGGCCAGGCCCAGTTTCTGCTCGAAGAGGGCTGCCTGCCCCAGGATGTCGATGGAGCGGTGTACGATCTGGGACTGGCCATGGGACCGCTGGCCATGGGCGATCTGGCCGGACTCGATGTCGGCTGGCGCGTCCGGCGCGAGCGGGGGCTGCCCGAGCGCCTGCCCGAGGGGGCGCGCTACTGTGCAATTCCCGATCTGATCTACGAAAAGGGTCGCTACGGTCAGAAGACCGGGGCCGGCTACTACCGGTATGAATCGGGGGATCGCACCCCGCACCCCGACCCTGAGATCGAGCAGTTGATTATCAACTACTCCAGGGAGAAAGGCATTGAGCGGCGCAGCATCGGCCGTGAAGAAATCGTCGAGCGGACGATGTACGCGCTGGTCAACGAGGGAGCCAGGATTCTGGAAGAGGGCATTGCCCAGCGCGCCAGCGACATTGACGTCATCTACGTCTACGGCTACGGCTTTCCGGCCTACCTGGGCGGTCCGATGTTTTATGCCGATACGATTGGCCTGGACACGGTCTACAAGCGGGTGTGCGAGTTTGCCGAGCAAGACCCGGCCTCGTGGCAGCCCGCGCCGCTGCTCAAGCAGTTGGCCGAAACGGGCGGCACGTTCAATTAGCCCAGACAGGAAGGAGAGGCACGACCATGGCACGAGGAACACTGGACTGGCACTATCACCGCCCGAGTTGAGTGACGTGTAAAAAGGCGCAAGAGTTTCTTGCCCAAAACGACTGCACGGCCAGCACTCAGGTCAACGCCCGCAAAGAACCCCTCGACCGCGAAGCGGCACGCGAGCTGCTGCAAAGCGTCTCGCGCGTCATCGCCGTCAAGGGCAAAAAAGTCCTTCGCTTTGCACTCAAAAAAGGACACAGCCCGAGCGATGAGCTCATGGCGGCAGTGCTCGGTCCGTCCGGCAAGCTGCGCGCCCCGGCCATTCGCAAGGGCAAGACCCTCGTCGTCGGCTTTCATCCCGACGCCTACGCCGAGGTGGTGTGAGACACATCGTGCAAAAATGCACGATGTCACGTCTGATGAAGAGCGGCGAATTTGTCAGACGAGCCAAGCGTTATGCAAAAAGAGCTGGGCTTGTATCCCACTTCAATCCAAGCCGCGGCAAGGGCAGTCACGGGCGGCTTCACATCGGGGATCGCTTTACGACCGTGCCACGCAAAGAAATCGGCCCGGGTCTGTTGGCCGCCATGTTGAACGACCTGAACATCGACAAGAAGGAGTTCTGATGCGGTACGTTTATCCATGCGTTTTGACGCCTGAAGAAGGCGGGGGCTTTTTCGTGCGCTTCCCCGATGTGCCGGGAGCACTGACCTGTGGCGATGACCGGGCCGAGGCGTTGGCGATGGCCGAGGATGCCCTCGCTGTGGCCCTCGCCGGCTATGTTCAGCAGCAGAGGGACATTCCCACCCCAAGCCCTGTCAAAGAGGGCCAGGCAATCGTGACCCTGCCACCACTTGTCGCCGCGAAGCTCGCGCTGTACACGGCAATGCGTCAGCAGGGCATCACCAAGGTGGCCCTCGCAGCTCGTTTGGGCCTGAGTGAGTCCGTCGTGCGCAGGCTTGTGAATCTGGATCATCGCTCCCACATCAGCCATGTCGAGAAAGCGCTCCGCGCCGTCGGACGCAAGCTCGCGGTTGAGGATCAGGCAGCATAAAGTCATTACCCCAGAGGTCTCCGAGTTCACCTATGCCCCGAACACCCAAGAGAACAAAAAAGCCCATTGCAACGCTCACGCCCCAGAACGCCTGCCGCAAGAATATTCCCACCGCCGAGTTTCAGTCGGTGATGCGGGAGGAGGAGCATCCGGCTGCCAGCTCTTCCGAACTATTGCCTTGCCGTACTATGTCATATGGGTGGTATGGGAGATATGAAAACGACGCTTGATATTCACGACGAACTGCTGGCGCGGGCGAAACGTCACGCCAAGAAGACAGGCCGCCCCTTGCGCGCCGTGGTTGAGGACGGGCTCCGGCAGGTTCTTGCTGCGCCTCCCTCCCGGAACCGCTACCGGCTGCCCGATTTGAGCACCGGCCAGTCTGGCGCGGAGGACCCCCTTGAGGTCTACTCGTGGCAAGACCTGCGCGGGGTGATCTACGGAGAGACGGAAACCCGGTGACTCTGGTGCCAACGATCCCTATGAGGCCCTGCAAACCGCCCCAAAGCCGAGGCTACCGAGGAAGCTTGGGCTACACTCCACAGCGACACCTTGCGCCCTTTCGCCAAACCCACGTCTGGCCGGATTGCGGTCCAGGTGATAAACCATCTGGACGATGAAATGGCGAAGATGTTTCGGGTATAATATCATCTGTCCAACAAGAGGGATTCGGCCGTGGCCAGCGGTAACCAATTGAAGGCTTTGCTCAAATCGCACCTGGAAGGCGACGATCAGCGTTTCTTTTCGGTGGCCATGCAGGTTGCCGCCCACGAAGCGAGATCGGGGCACGGCAAGCTCGCTGAGGAACTCCGTGCCTTGATCGATGAGGCTAAAAGCCGTCATGGCCTCTCGACGCCCAATAAGCTGATTCCCATCAGCCGTCCCCGAGGCGATCTGGCAAATCTGCTCTCTGTGTCTTATCCGAAGTCCCGTCTGGGTGAGATGATTCTAAATGACATTCTGGCGGGTCAGCTCCAGCGCATCATCCGTGAACAGCGCCAGGCGGCAAAGATCATGGCGCATGGCCTGTCGCCACGGCGCAAATTGTTATTGGTTGGTCCCTCTGGGACCGGGAAGACCATGTCAGCGTCAGTGCTTGCCGGTGAACTTGGGCTTCCCTTGTTCCAGGTGCGGTTGGACGGTCTCATTACCAAATACATGGGAGAGACTGCCGCCAAATTACGCCAAGTTTTTGATGCAACGGATCAAACCCGCGGCATCTACTTCTTTGACGAGTTTGATGCCATTGGGTCGCAAAGAGGGCTGGCCAACGATGTTGGCGAAATACGGCGCGTGCTCAACAGTTTTCTGCAGATGATCGAGCAGGACCAATCTCACAGCCTTATCATCGCGGCTACCAATCATCCCGAAATCTTGGACCACGCGCTGTTTCGTCGCTTTGACGATGTCCTGCACTATGAGCTTCCAGATGAGAGCCGGATCGCAGCCTTGCTCAAGGCACGGCTTGCACGCGTGGTGGTCAAGGGAGTTTCCTGGAAGCGACTGGCAGAGACAGCTCATGGGTTGAGCTATGCGGAGATCGCGCGGGCGGCGGATGAGGTTTTGAAAGAAATGCTGATCGAGAAGCGGGCTCATGTGACAGCAGCTACCATCCGCCGAATGCTGGAAGAGCGACAAGGTATCGCTCGGCGGCTGAAGAATATGTCGTGAGATCGGAGGTACGTTCGGCGGATGGCAGAACAAGATCAGGAGCGGTACCGACACTTCATCCTGACTGGGATTGCAGCAACCGAGTCATTCCGTTCACCGCAGCAGGGAGGCGGCAGACGGAGAGTGCTTGATCGGGACAGGCAGCAGCACGGCAACGCATTACGCCGACAGCTGGAGACGCTGAGACCGCGGTTCGATGAAGCCCGTGCGATCCAGGAAGACGCGGGAATCGAGAAAGATTTCGGTTTACAGGTAGAGTTCGAGAGCTTCCCCGATATCGAGCTAGCCTTTGAATCTCTAGCGTGTGAACGCTCGGGGATTGAGTTGTTGAACGTTCGCCGTGAAGACCAGCAGACTTTCGCGACTGTCTTTGTGCCAGATGGAAAGCTGGATCACTTCGAGGGACTGATCCAAGATTATCTGGAGGAAAAACGCAACAGCCAAGGACACGCGCGTGACAACAAACGTCTCCTCAACACTATCCAACAGATTCGCGCTGCAAGCTTGCGCGCTCTGTGGACGGACGATGGCGAAGTATTTCCGACCTCGGACGAAGAGTCCTTTTGGTGGGAAGTCTGGCTCCCGGTTCGGGGTGACCGGGCTGCCTCTGTAGAGAAATTTCGGAAACTGGTACAAGCTCAGAGCTTCGAGATTGCGCCTGGAGAGCTGAGGTTTCCCGAGCGTACAGTTTTGCTTGTCTACGGCTCTTCAGGCCAGATGCAACGCTCGATCATGACGCTCAACAGTATAGCCGAGCTCAGACGGGCTAAAGAGACGGCCGATTTCTTCGATTCTCTACCGCTCGAAGAACAGACTGAATGGCTGGACGATCTGCTCGGCCGCATGAATTGTGTCGAACCCGAAGAGGCGCCGCCGCATGTCTGTCTGCTCGACACTGGTGTCAATCATGGACACCCTCTGCTTGCACCAGCGCTTGAGCAACCCGACCTGCACACCGTTGAGCCTGCTTGGGGTACTGACGATGGCGACGGGCACGGAACGGCTATGGCCAGTCTCGCTCTGGCTGGAGATTTGACGGACGCTTTAGCTTCAACCGACGCGCTTGTTATTTCTCACCGGTTAGAGTCAGTCAAACTTCTACCAGCGGACGGAGCTAACCGGGGCGATGCAAGACATCACGGCTTTCTGACAGCGGAGGCAGTTTCACGGCCGGAAGTTACCGATCCGCGGCGCCGTCGCGTTTTCAGCATGACAGTGACCGCACGAGACAACCGTGACCGTGGCCGCCCGTCCGCATGGTCATCAACGATAGACCGTTTAGCCGTTGACGCAGACGGAGAAGGAGCGAATCCAAGGCTGCTGATTGTATCTGCTGGCAATGTCAATGATTCGAATGCCTGGACCGAATACCCAGATAGTAACAGCACGGACGGGATTCATGATCCCGGACAAGCGTGGAACGCCCTTACCGTCGGTGCTTGTACAAATCTAGTCGATATTACGGAAGCGGGTGCTGACGAGTATCAGCCGATCGCACCCTCTGGCGGATTGAGCCCTTTCAGCACGACATCACGAACTTGGCAAAAGCACTGGCCATTAAAGCCGGACGTTGTGTTCGAGGGAGGGAACGCAGCTAAAGATGCTCTCAGTGCAGTCATGATGCCGAGTCTGAGTCTTCTCACTGCACACCATCAGCCGGCTCAACGCCTATTTACACACGCGAACGCGACCAGCTCAGCAACCGCGCTAGTCGCTCGCATGGCGGCACAACTGATGGCGGCCTATCCGAGTCTGTGGCCGGAGTCGATACGTGCGTTGATCGTCCATTCCGCAGAATGGACAGAAGCCATGCGACAGACATTTCTCCCTTCAAACCGCCGGCCGACAAAAAATGACTACGCGACTCTTCTACGCCATTGTGGATTTGGTCTTCCAGATTTCAATCGTGCGAGGTGGAGTGTTTCAAACTCATTAACCTTGGTCTGCGAGGACAGTCTGCAACCCTTCACACGCGAACAGGGCAGAAAACCCAGATTCCGAGACATGAATCTGCATCAACTACCCTGGCCGCTTGTGGAGCTTGAAGCGCTCGGAGAAACCCAAGTGGAGATGCGGGTCACGCTCTCCTACTTCATTGAGCCGAATCCATCGGAGCGTGGTGTTACGTCACGTTATCGTTACGAGTCGCATGGATTGCGTTTCGACGTGAAACGGCCTTCAGAATCGGAAAATGATTTCCGCGCCCGTATAAACGCCGCAGCTCGCGATGAAGAGGAGCGCACTCCTGTTGGTGGGGATGATCCAGGGTGGATCATTGGGAAACAAAATCGGCACAAGGGGTCACTGCATTCAGACATCTGGCGAGGTAGCGCAGCGGACTTAGCCAGCCGAGGTATGCTGGCGGTCTATCCCGCACTTGGCTGGTGGAAGACACGCGATCGTCTTGAGCGATATGACAAAGCGACGCGCTATACCTTGATTGTTTCCATTCACGCACCGGAAGTGGGCGTTGATCTCTATAGCGCAGTCGCCAATCGCGTTGCTACACTGACAGCCGTGGAGACATGAGCGAATTCTGAATCATCGATACATTTTGCTGGTGACCAGCCTGGAGCCGGCCTCGGAGTTCCTCGACGACCTGCGGCGGTGAGGGTTCTCCACGGCTGCCTCAGCCATAGCCGGGCCGGCGGCCGGTGTGATAAGAAGCGCGGCTGAAGGAGGGACTCGGCTATGACACAACCCCTGTACACCGTTCGACAGCTGGCCTACGTGGTCACAGACATGGATGCGGCCCTCAAGTATTGGACCGAGGTGCTGAAGGTCGGCCCGTTTTTTGTGTACGAACACTGCCCGCTGGAAAACCAGCGCTATCTGGGCCAGCCGTCGAATGTGGACGTGACCCTGGCCCTCGGTAACAGCGGCGACCTGCAAATCGAGCTGATCTTTCAGCACGACCAGACCCCCTCGGTGTATAAAGAGTTCCTGGACGCCGGACGGGTCGGCGTGCATCACTTCGGCCTGATGCCGGAGGACTACAAGGCGGCCTGTGCGCAGTACCGGGCACTCGGCCATGAGGCCGCGTTTGAGTGCACGGTCAGCGGCGCCGAGCTGGTGTATTTCGATACGGTCAAGACCATCGGGCATTACACCGAGCTGTGGGACAACAACGACGTGTTCAAGAAACTGTTTCTGATCGTCGAGAATGCGGCCAAGGGCTGGGACGGCACAAACCCGGTTCGCCCCGGCCCCCTATAGAGGTCGGGCCGCAGCAGCTATACACACCGCAACAATCCAGCACAGGAGGGAACGTGCTATGAAGTGGAAGATCGGTGATGTCACCATCACCAAGATTACGGAGATCGTGTACCCGGAATTTTCAGACGTCATCCCGGCCGCCACCCCGGACGTGGTCAAGACCATCCCCTGGCTGTCGCCCCATTTCGTGACGGCCGAGGGCATGCTGAGCCTGAGCATACATTCGCTGATCGTCGATACGCCGAGCGCCAAGCTGGTGGTCGATACCTGCATCGGCAATGACCGGAACCGCGCGCCCCTGGACATCATGAGCAATCTGGCCACCTCGTATCTGGAAGACATGACGGCCGCAGGCTATGCGCCCGAGAGCATCGACTATGTCTTGTGTACCCACCTGCATCTGGACCACGTGGGCTGGAATACCCGCCTGGACAACGGCAAATGGGTGCCCACCTTCCCCAAGGCGTCCTACCTGATGGACCAGAAAGAACTCGACCTGTTCGGCAATATCGACCCCAAGGCCGAAGACGAGTTCTTGCAGGTCCAGCGGCTCGTGTATGACGACTCGGTCCAGCCGGTGATGGACGCCGGCCTGGCAAAGGCGGTCGAAGGACCGAGCCCGGTATGCGAGGGCGTGCGCCTGATCGCCACCCCGGGTCATACCCCCGGCCACTGTTCCGTCATCATTGAGTCCAGAGGCGAATCGGCCATGATTACCGGGGACTTCATTCACCACCCGATTCAGTTCCACGACCCGGGTCTGGTCAGTCCCTTTGACGTGGATAACGACGCCGCGGTGGCCACCCGGCGGCGGGTGTTCGCCGAATATGCCGGGACGCCGACCCTGATTATCGGCACCCATTTTGCCGGCCCGACCGCAGGCAAGCTGGTGCGGGATGGGGACGGCTATCGCCTGGACGTGTAAACGTCGCAGGTCGGCTGGCGTCGGCTGAGGCGCGGGGCGCTAAGCCGACCGCCGCGCCTGTCTCACCCGCCCCGCATCGCCCCCGGGCTTGCTGAGCACGACGCACAGCCCCTGAACAGGGGCGTTGTTTTCAACCCACAGCGCCGCCGGTTCGAGGGCGGCGACGCGGAAGCCGCACTCCGCAGCCCGCTCGGTCAGGTAGCCTCGGCCGTGGGTGTAGAACGCCGAGCTGTTCACGCTCAGCTCCTGAGTCGGGTTGTCCTGAGCGGTAAACACAAACACTCCCCGGTCCTTCAGCGCGCCGAACGCAGCGCGGAAAATCCGCGCCGGATCGCCGACATGCTCAAAGACACCGGCGGCCACGATCACCTCGTAGCGGCCGGGCTTCTTGTCCAGGAAGGGGTACAGGTCGCCGACCTCCAGCCGGTTATAGATCCGCCGCTGTTTGGCCTTGGCCACCATCTGGGGGGACAAGTCCACCCCGTCCAGGCGCTTGGCCAGCGGCCGCACGGCCTGACCGCACAGGCCGGTCCCGCAGCCCAGGTCGAGAATGGCGAGTTTGCCCCGACAGTGCTTGCGCAGGGCGTCCAGGATGAGCTGCGGGCACCGGTAGCCCAGGCCGTCGACGAGCTTGTGGTCATAGGTCTCGGCGTAGCTGTCGTAGAAGCGCGTGATGTAGGCCGGTGGCGGCCGGTCGGGAGGGGGCTCGGCGCCCGCATAGGCCAGCAGCAGCCGCGCCCCAATGTGATCCTCGGGCACCAGACGCAGGTAGTGGCGCAGGTGCGTGGTGGCCTGGCTCCGGTCGTCGCGGGCGAGGAACAGCCGGCTGAGGGAGGCGTGGGCGAGCGGTTCGTCGGGCTGGATGGCCAGCACGCGCTGGAAGCTCTTGATCGCTGCGCCCTCGCGTCCCAGCTTCGTCAGGCTGACGGCCAGCTCGAAGTGGGTACGCAGGATGGCCGAGACCAGCTCGGCCGCAGTCCGGTCGCGCGGGTTCAGGCGCAGCGCCTCCAGGTAGAGCAGCAGGGCCTGGTCCAGCTGACCTTTGACGTGACAGGCGATGGCCTGATCCAGGCTCGGATTGTCGGCAGCCACGGCGTGTTCTCAGTCCATGCGCGCCCCGGCTCACAGCTCGGGAACGCGGGCCGACGGTTTTCGATGCCGGGTCGCTTGTTCAAACGCGTAGGCCAGGGACAGCAGATCGGCTTCGCGGTAGGGCAGCCCGACCATCTCAAGCCCCACCGGCAGATTGGTGTCGGTAAATCCGGCCGGCACGCTGATCGCCGGCATCCAGGTCTGGGCGGCAATCAGCGTATTGGTCGGAAACTCCAAGAGCGGCCACTTGCCCCCGTCAAGCTCGGCTCTCGACGGTGCGGGCACCTGGGCGGTGGGAAAGACCAGGGCGCGCGTTTCAGCCTGGGCCATGGCGTTAATCACCAGCCGCTGGAACTGCTCGCGCGCCGCGTAGCGCTGGTAATACTCGGGATCGGCGTAGGGGTCGCTCGGGCCTGCGGCCAGCGCTTCGAGGAAATCCAGCTTGGGATGGTATTTTTTGGCGGCCAGAATATCTCTCAGGCGTGTCATCGGCAGCCCTGGGCGCGCGGCCAGAAAGGCATCAATGTCGTACCGAGAACGGATGAGATACAGCGAGGAGCGTTCGATATAGTGCTGGAGATCGGGAAGCGTCACCTCGACCAGGCTGGCGCCCGCCGCCGTCATCGCTGCCAGGGCGCGTTCGATCACCGTGTTGACCGCTGCGGCCTGGGGATCGGCAGCATCGCCAAAGGTTTGCCGCACCACGCCGATTCGCGCTCCCCTCAGACTCGCCCGGTCGAGCAACCGGCTATACGGCACCTGGCCGGCAATGACGGCGGTTGCGGTGTAGGGATCGGCCGGGTCAAAGCCGGCCAACACCTCCAGCAGTTTTGCCGCATCACTGACAGTCCGGCACATCGGGCCGGCCGAGTCCTGAAACTCCACCAGGGGTGACATGCCGGCCCGGCTGATGAGGCCCGGCGTGACCTTGAGACCGACCAGATTATTGAACGAAGCGGGAACGCGGATCGAGCCGCCGGTGTCTTCGCCCACCCCCAGCGCCCCGAGATTGGCGGCGACCGCCGCTCCCGTTCCGCCGCTCGAGCCGCCCGGGTCGTGGGCCGGATCGTACGGGTTCTTGGTCGTGCCGAGCTGTGATGAGTAGCCGAACCACGAGGTCGCAAAGTCGGGCATGGCGGTCTTGGCCAGGATAATCGCCCCTGCGGCCCGGAGCTTGGTAATTGCCGTCGCGTCGGTGTCGGGGATATAGCCGTCCAGGGCAATCGAGCCAAAGGTCGTCATGATGCCGGCCGTTTCGACCTGATCCTTGACCACAACCGGCACGCCGTGCAGCGGACCCGACAGGTTTCCGGAGGCGGCCAACTCGGCGTCCAGGCGCGCGGCTTGGTCTCGGGCGAGCGGGTTGACGGTCACAATCGAATTGAGGCGCGGGCCGTCGCGGTCATAGGCCGCAATCCGCGCCAGGTAGCCGTCGACCAGTTCGGCGCAGCTCACTGCACCGGCCTGGAGGGCGGCCTGAATCCGGGCAATCGTGGTTTCTTCCAATCTGAACGACATGGCTCTTCCCCTCAAAGACTGGCTGAGTCGTGGCGACGTGCTATCCCGGTGTCGGTCCCATCGCTCGCCGGATCTTGTCCCGGGTCACCGACAGGTGCTCGTTGAACTCGGTTTCAACCAGGCGAATGCCCAGGCTCTCGGCGACCTCCCGGTCTGCGGCTTCCCAGCCGTCTTCGACCCAGATGACCTGATTGCCCGGCCGGCACAGCCCGGCCAGGCCGTCGGTCTTGGTCCGCTTCCAGGCCAGAGAGGGCAGACACACCCCGAGTGTGTCCAGCTCGCGGTGAATCTCGGCCTGCCACGAGGACAAGACCATGACCACATCGAAATTCTGCTGACACCAGGCCAGAAAGTCCTGGACACCGCGCTTCCAGTCCGAGCCCGGAATCGACCACGGGGCGCCTTCGAGGCTCTTGACCACCCCGTCAATATCGAGCAGCAGAATCCGCGCCATCACCCGCTCTTCAGCGGTCTGTCCACCCCAAGCCTGCTATTCAAAGGATTCATCGCACGCCGCAACGGTGTCCGGATCGGTCGCGACTTGGTCGGCCCACTCGCGGGTCTGGAACCAATACTGGCTGCGCTGTTCGAGCCAGCCGCTCGCCGTGTTGGCCTCGATCCAGGTATTGAAGAAATTCAAGGTATCCAGGTCACCTTTCCGCACGGCTATCGCTCCCACTTCCGAGGCAAACGGCTCCTCGAAGGGCAGATGCAGGGTCTCCGGGTGGGCTCAACCCAGGTGGTCCGCGTCGTTGCGAACGCGGCCGCAGCATGGGCGTCACCTGCGACGACTGCCTGGAGGACAGCCGTTGTCGGTATCAAAGAGCAGGAACATGGCATCAGGAAAAACGTTCTCGACAAAATCCACGGACGAGGCTCCCCGCCGGGTCGCAATCGTGACATCGGAACTGTTGAAATCTTCCAGCGTTTCCAGGTCAGCAGTCATGCTCTGTATTCGCCACCAGGTAGACACCGCTGGAGTTGTACGGTGCCGTGAAATTGACCCTGAGATTGCGCGTGCGGCAGGATCGTCATGCCACTGATAATGACGTCAAACTCCTCGGCGATCAGTTCCGAGATGATGTAGGTCCAGTTCGTCCGGGCAAACTCGATCTCCACCCCCATGTCCTCGGCCACCTTGGTCGCCACATCTATCTCGAAGCCGATCAGCTCGCCGTCGGCATTACACGCCGACCAGGGCTCGAACAGCCCGAGCCCGACGCGCAGCGTCCCCCGGTCCTGGACCTCCTCAATGACGCTGTCAAACGCCCACCAGGGGAAGAACTCGGCCAGGGCGCGCGAGCTCGCACTACCAATCAGAGCCACAACGACCAGACCACACACGACGTGTTTTGTCCGCATGAGACACCTCCTTTGAAGATTCGCTCCGAGCCCTAGCACAAGCCCGCTGCGGTTTACAAATACAGCATGTTTACGCTATCTACCTTCGGGCGAAGGTGCTCAGCCGGGAATGAGCGACATTGCTCACGATCCACACCTCATCATCCAGGCTCGCATTCCTCAACCCGTTCACGCGCGCCACACCGGATCCCAGCCTTGCACAATTGCACAGAATCAGGAAATACTACGGGGACCCGTGAGGCAGAGTACACCCATGCAGAAGCAGATTCGCTCCAGAGTGCTTGCGGTCGGCCGCCCCCTGCGTGTCGAGCTTCAGCTCGACGGCGAGTGGCTTGAGCGGCTCCGCAAGCTCCTTCAAGACATGGGCGAGGGAGACGCAACCTATCCGCTCCACCGCTATCTTGAAGAACTACTTGAGGCCGATATCGTCCACAGGGAAAACCACAGCCGTCGCCACGCCCAATACCTGGAACGAGAGACGATTATGAGCTGGTTTGAACAGGGACGTAAGGCAGAGAGCGACGCCCAGGCGGCTGTCGCCAAGCGTTGAGTTCCGGTTCCGGCAGCCAGCCGGAGAGAGGCCCGCATTTTCCGTGCGCCGTCCAGCGTGCCTTTTCGGCGAGCCGTTCGCGTGAGACCCCGTCGATGAGTCTGGCCAAGCTATCCATCATCCTCGTCCGTCCGAAATACTCGGGCAATATCGGCGCGGCCGCCCGCGCCATGGACAACTTCGGCGTGCAGGACTTACGCCTGGTTGAGCCGCCCGCCTTCCGTCGTCAGGAGGCGGATACCATGGCGGTCCACGCCCGGGGCGTACTGGACCGGCTGCGGATCTATCCGTCGCTACGCGAGGCCAGCGCCGATTGCCACCGGGTCATCGGCACCACCTGCCGCTCGGGCCTGTACCGTGAGGGCGGGCAGGCGCCACGCAGTCTGGCGGCTGAGCTGGTACCGGCTCTGGACCTGAACCGCAGCGCGCTGGTGTTCGGCCCCGAAGATACGGGCCTGACCAACGCCGACTTGCGCTACTGCCACGGTGTGGTGACCATCCCGACCGCCGCTCACTTTCGCTCCCTCAATGTCGCTCAGGCCGTCCTGATCTGCTGCTATGAACTCTTTCTGGCCGGCCAAGATACCGCGACCGGCGACCCTCCGACCGCTCAATATCCAGGCGATGGGGACGAATCCGTCCACGTCGCAGCCCGTGAGCTTGCGCTTGCAGAACGCCAAGAGTTCATGTACGACAAATTGCAGCAGGCGCTCCTCAAGCTTGGGTTCCTGCACCGCGACAATCCAGACCACATCATGATGGCGTTTCGGCGTATACTCGGACGGGCGGGTCTGGAAGACCGCGATGTTCGTATTCTCCTGGGTCTGGCGCGCCAGGTCGACTGGTATGCCACGCATGGCTGGAGGTCACAGTCCTCGGAGCCGGCACGACACAACACGCAGTCAGCACACCGTAAATAGGCGAACCGCCCAGACACGGCCAGCCGACACCCACGCACCCAGGACGAGAACGACACAGCATGGCGGACATCATCTCCATACGCAGTCTTCGCCAAGCCCGGCGCCGACACCAGGAACAGGTCGCGCTCAGCAGCTGTCTCGCGCTTATTGAACAGAGTTTGCACAATCAACTCGACGAATTTGCGTCCGCCCCTGAAGAAGAATGGCCGGTGCGGGCGAGTAAAATTCGGAAGTTGGGAGAATTATTGGAATACACGACCGGTCTGCTCTAAGGGGCTGCCCGGGCTCGAACTTCGCCCCGGTCACGCGTCCGGTCTGTTACCCTGAAGCGTCCCCACCTTGCGTTTCAGGCCAGGAAAGGAGTGTCATGGCAAAAGCTGCCGACTCGACACCGAAACGTGGAAAATCCACGGCCAAAACCGCAACCAGCGCAAAAAATGGCGCAAGTGCGGCAAAAACGACGGCGGCCGCAAAACCGCGCAGTCGGACGACGAAACAGGCTAGCGCGACACGGGCCGCGTCTGCCCTGGAACAGCCGCTCGCGCAGCTCACGGCCCGGGTCGACGCGCTCGAAGAAACCGTCGCCACGAGCGTGTCTACGCTCCACACCCAGCTGCAAGCAATGCAGGCCGAATGGCAGTCCATGAAGGACCTGCTGCAGACGGTACAGCACGCCCAGCACGAAGCCCAAGAGCGCCAGGCCAGTCAGGCGGCCACCAACGGTGCCGAACCGTCAGAAACCTTCCTGCCGGTTGTCGCCGACCTCATCCGACGCAACCTGACCGAACATCTGTCGCCCATGACCGCCACCCTGCGCCGGCTTGAGGAACGGATCGGCTTTGTCAGCAATCGCCTCAAACCCGCTCCGGGCGGGCAACAAAAACAGTGGCGCCGGGATCAGCGCGGAGATCAGCGCGGAGACCAGCGCGACCAGGGCCACCACTCTCGCTCCCGCGGCCAGGGCGCGCCTCGTCAGGGCCAGTCGGGCCAAGCCTGGACTCCCCCGTCTGCGGCATCTGTTCAGGGACATTTTGCCCCCCGCCGGTATTCCAGCAACTTGCAGATTGGGGATGAAGAGGAGTAAGGGACAGGCGTCCCTGTCTGGCCGCCGAGGAGAACCTGCCAGGCGGCCGGCTAATCCAGGGCGTGGGAGTCGGCGCGCAGGCCAATATCACGCAGCGCGGCGCCAATCTGGCTCTTGCTCCGCTCCAGAGATTGAAACAGGGCAACCGCGTCGGGGACCTCCGGGTCCCAGTAGGCGACTAGCTCACCGTAGCGTTTCATGAGCGCCTGATTATCGGCAAGATCGTGGACAACCCGAGCCCAGTGATTCTTGCCGCCTTTGACTGGCTTGGATTCGACGCCAGCCGTCTCGTCCCGAGCGGTCAGAGCGTCCTGGAGGAGTTGGACGACTTGGTCCTGTTGTTCGGCGACCGCTCGGAGTTGGTCCGCTCCGGCATGATGGGGAGCCCGCTCGGCATGCTCCCGCAGCTGTTGGGCGAGCCCCTGCTCTTCGGTACAGCTGAGCACCAGATCCGACACAAGACTGCGCGCATCTTTGCTGGACGCCGGGTCTGATCCAATCAGACGTTCCCAAAAACCCATGGCTTTCTCCAGATCAATCCGAACCGCTGTCGGGCTCTTCAGGGGACCGGAAGTAACGTGTCGGCGGCGGCTTGTCAAGCTCGGTCCGGGGCGCTGCTCCGTCCAGACGGGCAACCGAGGTTTCTTTTCCGGCCGCTTTTCGTTATGAATAGGGCATACGTCTGAGCGTCCACCTGAGGAGGAAGAGTCATGGCCCGGATCACCGTCGAAGACTGTCTGCACAAGATTCCCAACCGCTTCGAGCTGGTCGTCGTGGCGGCACAACGGGCCAAAGAACTCCTCAAAGGAACGCTGCCCCTGGTGTCGTCCGACAACAAAGAAGTCGTCACCGCACTGCGTGAAATCGCGGCCGAACAGGTCTGGAAAAAAACGCCCTCCGAATCCGAATAGTCTCTCCTCCCACCAGGCCTGAACAGGCTCTCCAACCATGCCCCACGAGCTTGACAAGACGGCGCTCGAAGCCGGTCCGACCGAGTCTCCACGGCGGGCGGCTTCGAGCACACCCCAAGACCCTGAGACCGCGCCTGCGGACACCCCGGTCTCGCCCGAAGTCGAGCCGTCGCTGGGGTCGGACACCGACACCGCGCTGGTCCCAACCGATTCGCTGAGCCGGTACATGGCCGAGATTCGGCGCTATCCGCTGCTCAGTCCGGAAGAAGAGCACACTCTCGCCGTCCGCTACAAGGAGTACGGCGATGTGCAGGCCGCCTACCGACTCGTCACGGCCAACCTGCGGCTCGTCGTGATGATCGCCCGCAACTACCAGCGGGCCTTTCGCAACCTGCTCGACTTGATCCAGGAGGGCAATGTCGGCCTGATGGAAGCGGTGCGTAATTTTGATCCCTACCGCGGCGTGCGCTTCCCCTCCTATGCCGTGTGGTGGGTGCGGGCGTATATCATCCGGTACGTCATGAACAACTGGCGGATGGTCAAAATCGGCACCACCCAGGCCCAGCGCAAGCTTTTCTTCAACCTGGAACGGGAAAGAAAGCGGCTCGAAGCCGAGGGTTTCTCGCCCGGTCCCAAACTGCTGGCCCAGAATCTGGGTGTCAAGGAAGAGGAAGTGGTCGAGATGCAGCAACGGCTGTCTTCCCGAGACCTGTCGGTCGATACCCCGCTCGACGCCCACGACGAGTCGTCGAGCATGCTTGACTTTCTGGCCGACCCCCAGGCCACGGTAGAAGAAGAGGTCTCGGCCACCGAGTACCGGGCGCTGATCAGAGAGAAAATGGACGCCTTCGCCCAGACCCTGAGCGGCAAGGACGCCGTCATCTTTCACCAGCGTCTCTTAGCCGAGGAGCCCCGCACCCTACAGGAAATCGGCGATCAGTACGGCATCAGCCGAGAACGGGTCCGCCAGCTGGAGAGTCGGCTGAAAAAAAAGCTCAAAGCCTATCTCGTCCAAGAGTTCACCAATCTGCAAGACCTGGATGTCGCTTTCGCCGATCAGCGCTGAGTCCGCACCGGCCTCGTTGGGTCCCGATCCGGGCATCCACTCAATCTTGCTCTCGGGCCTGAAATAAGGCTATAGTGCCGGTGTGCAACAGGCGCGGCAAGAACGCACGGCGGGCATTGTCATCATCGGCAATGAGATCCTCTCCGGCAAGACGGTCGATTCCAACTCGACCTTCCTGGCCCAAGAGCTTCGCAAAATCGGGGTGAGCCTGCGCCGAGTAGTGGTCATTCCGGATGAATTAGATCTGATCGCCGCCACCGTCTGCGACTTCCACCAGCAGTTTGACCTCGTTTTTACCTCGGGCGGGATCGGTCCGACCCACGATGACATCACCATGGAGGGGATTGCCATCGGTCTGGGCCGACGGGTCATCCGTCACCCGGTTCTGGAGAACAAGCTGCTCGAATACGCGGCCAAGCGAACGCCCAACGCCGCCTATATGCGCATGGCGGATGTTCCGGAAGGGGCCGAGCTGTTGTCAGAGGACCGCCTGCGTTTTCCGACCGTCAAAGTCGAAAACGTGTATATCCTGCCCGGCATTCCGGAAATCCTGCGGCAGAAATTCCTGGCCCTCAAAGACCGCTTCGCAACCAGTCCGTATTATCTCAAAACCATCTACACCGACGCCTATGAGAGCAATATCGCGGCGTCCCTGAACGACACCCTCGAGCACTATCCCGAGCTGCTCTTGGGCTCCTATCCGAAAATCAACGATCCAGACTACCGGGTCAAACTGACCCTGGAATCAAAAGACCAGACCTATGTCGAGCAAGCCTTTACGCATTTGATGAATGTCTTACCTCCGGGTTGTGTGGTGAAGACGGAGGGGTGAGAGGAGGAAGCCATGAGAAAAATGGTCCAGCGCTGCATATGCGGCGCAATCGTCGCGGGTCTGTTGGCCTGGCCGCAGCTGGTCGGCAGCGCCCGAGCCGACTATCTCGAAGAAACGGACCTCCGAGCCGGCTCGGTTGCCCCCAACTATCTTGAAGACGCGGGCATCGGCACGGCAACCGTTGCGGCCAACGTGCTGTATATTCCGACCAAGCTGGGCTATGCCCTGCTCGGTGGGCTGACCGGAGGCGTGGCCTATGTCCTGACCGGGGCGAATTATCAGGTGGCGGAGCGCGTCTGGAAACCGTCAATAGGCGGCAATTACATTCTCAACAGAAACCATCTGCGCGGCATTGAGCGGATCTCTTTCAGCGCCCCAACGTCTCCCTAGAACGAGAGGCGGAATACACGATGAAAACCGGACTGTGGACGCTGCTCAGCCTGTGTGTGATCGGCGTCGGATTTCTTGGCGTCCGCTATTACCAGGCCAGGACCGCGGCCGCCGCCTGGGACGGACCGGTCGCCGAGATTCTCAGCGAGACGCTTGACAAACAGGACGATACCCTGCGGGTCGAGTTCACCTCCCGGCTCGACGCCCCGGTGGCACAGGTGATGCGGGCGCTGGCCGAACCCGAGCGAAGCCAGGAACTCAGCGACTCGGTCTACCGCTCCGAACTCGTCCGCCACCACGGCAACCGCAAGGTTGTCACGTTTGAAATGCGGGTCTTGGGTCGCCCCCAGGAGAGCACCCTGGCCTTTACTTTTTTGCCCCAGGAGAATCGGGTCCTGCTCGAAACGGTTGAGAACCAGCTGACCGAGCTGAGCGCAGAGTATGTGCTGACGCCGTCTCCCGACGGCAAAAAAACCCTGCTGACCTACCGGGCCTCGGCCAGGGATAAGACCCATATGCCGATTCCTCTGGCCCTGCAAAAAAGTGCGATGCGCGAAGCGTTCGTCCTGACCCTGCGGGGCCTCAAAAAAGGGCTGAGCGGCCAAGCCCAATCCTGAGTTCCCGAGCGGTCTCAGCCCTCGGTTTCTTCGCCCGTGGCAGCGGTCGGCTCCTCGACGGCGGCAGACAACTCGTCCTTATGCTGGCGCAGGAACTGGGCCACGCTGGTGCTCGCCCGGAGCAGCATCTCCAGATACGCGGTCTCCTCGCCGCTCAAGGTGGCCAGCGCCTTGTGATAGGCGCCGAGCGCAACCAGCAAGTCCGCGCGCTTGTCCGGCACTACCTCAAGCCGCTCGGACAGGCAGACGTTGACCCCCTCGGCCAGGGCTTCGACCGTGGCGGAATGCTCCTCGTCCATTTTGCTCGACAGCATCTCCTGCCATAACATTTCGACCGCATAGCGAGCGGCGTGCTCGCGTCGGAGTCCGGCGCTCAGCTGATACAGCTGCGTGGCCAGGGCCGAGGCGCTAGCCGGGCGCTTGCGCGAGACCAGGGCGTTGGCTTTCATCAGCTTGGCGTGAAACTGGGCCAGACCCAGATGCTCAACCAGGCGGGTGATCAGATCGGTAAATTCTCGGGCGTTCAGCTGCGCCACCGCGTCGTCCCTCCTCCTCATCCCGTTCGGGGCTGCCGGAGATGATGACAAAAAGCGCACCGGGCCGCAATCGGGCCGCCGCCGCTCAGCTTGCACCCCGCAGCCGCTTCCGCTAAACACACCAGCATGGAGAATGGAGCGCGATGAAAGCCCTTGTCTTCTCTGCTGAGCGGCAGCGCAAGGCGGCTCCCGCCTATCTGCCCGGCCTGGCCAATCTGCGCCTGACCGATGTTCCGGTCCCCGACCTGCCCGACGACAACTGGGTCGTGGTCAAAAGCAAAATCGCCGGCATCTGCGGCAGCGACCTCGGCTTCCTGCGCTGGAAGTCGATGCCCTCGGCCGAGCCATATTTTCAGCTGCCCATCATCCCCGGCCACGAATTATTCGGCGAGGTTGAGGCCGTCGGCAGGCGGGTGAGCACGCTCCGGCCCGGCCAGCGCGTGTCCATCGATCCCAGCCTGGGCTGCCGGGAACGGGGCTTCAGAAAGCAGTGCCCGCAGTGTAAGGACGGCAATCCCGGGATCTGCGAGCATCTGGCCGAGGGCCGCCTCAAACCCGGCATCCTCATCGGCACCTGCCCGGACACCGGTGGCGGCTGGGGGGAGTATTTCGTGGCCCACAGCCGCCGCCTGTTTCCGGTGCCGGATACGATTGGCGACGACGAGGCCTCCCTGCTCGAACCCTTCTCGGTCTGCCTGCGGGCCGTGCTGAACAACCCGCCCCGCAAAAGAGAGCGGGTCGTGGTCATTGGGGCCGGGACGATTGGACTGATGAATATTGCGGCGCTCAGGGCGGTCGAGCCGAGCTGTCGGGTTGCGTGTGTGGCCAAATATCCGTTCCAGGCCGAGTTGGCCGGCGCCCTGGGCGCGGACGAAGTCATTGACGCCCGGCACGACGACGTGATGGAACGGGTCGGCGCCCTGGCCGACACGAAAGTCTACAAGCTGTCCGGCGGCGGAGCGATCCTGGCCGGCGGCGTGCGCCTCGTCTACGATACCGTCACCAGTTCACTGACCCTGAACCAAGCCCTGCGGATGGTGCGCGGCAAAGGCAGTCTGATCGTTCTGGGTCTGGCGGCCTTGCCCGAGGGCGTGGACTGGACTCCGGTGTGGATGAAAGAGGTATCGATTGTCGGTAGCCTCACCTACGGGGCCGAAGTGTTTCAGGGTAAACGCGCCGACACCTTTGCCCGGGCGATTGAGCTGGTCGCCCGGCGCCGGGCGGATCTGACCCCGATTCACCCCCGCAAATATCCGCTCGATCAGTACCGGCAGGCCCTGGGCCAAGCGGCCAGAAAAAAGAACTCGGGCGCGGTCAAAATCTCCTTCGTGCCCTCAGACGCGTGACCCACTCTCCATGATCGGCCCCCGGACCACGACGCCTCCAGCCGCCCTCTTGTGCGGCTGACCGTTTGCATGCGCGATACAGATCTCTCCGCCCTCGAGTTTGACGCTGTGCTCCAACTGCTGGCCGACTGCGCCGTGTCCGTGTCCGGCCGGGAAGCGTGTACGGCGATTCGTCCCGCCACCGACCCGCAGCATGTCGAAGAAAACAGCGAGCGGACCTGGCAATTTTTCCGCCTGCTTGAGGAACAGCTCAGCCTGCCCCTGCATGAGTTTCCAGATATCCGACCAGCCCTGCAAGCGGCCAGCCATGTCGGGGCGGTTCTTGACGGCCCACGGTTGCTTGAGATCCAAACCACGCTGGCCGTGTCACGCCAGCTGGCCCAATTCTTTCAGCGTCATACCCAGCCCGGCTCGCTATTGGCCGACCTGCCGGCCCGCCTGCCCGCCCTGCCGGCCCTGGAACAGACGCTCAGGCGCTGCCTCGACGACAGCGGTGGCCTGAAGGATGAGGCCAGTCCGGCCCTGCGCACGCTGCGTCGCAGCGTGCGGACCCTGCGGGACGAGATTGAGCGGCGCCTGCGCGACCAGCTGCGTTCGTCCCAGCTGAGAGACCTTATCGCCGATCAGTATATTACGATTCGGAATAACCGTTTTGTCATCCCGGTTCGAGCGAATTTTCACTCCCGGTTGCAAGGGATCGTGCAAGACCGGTCCGGGTCGGGCGAGACGGTGTTTATCGAGCCGCTGTTTGCGGTCGCCCTGAATAACCGACTCACCCTGGCCAGCAAGGAAGTCGAGGCCGAAGAGCACCGTCTGTTAGCCTGGCTGACCGGGCTGGTCAGCCAGGAGTTGCCCCAACTGGAGTATCTCTTCGACACCCTGACCGAGGTTGATGTGCTGCACGCCAAGGTCGTGCTGGCCCGCAAGCAGGGCGGAACCAAACCACGCTTTGGCGGCACGGCGTTTCGTCTGACCAGGGCCCGCCATCCGCTGTTGCTGGCCTCGGGTCAGGCGGTCGTGCCGGTCGACCTGCACATCCCCCAGGACAAGCTGGGCCTGATTATCAGCGGTCCCAACACGGGCGGAAAGACCGCCGCCCTCAAAACCCTCGGCCTGCTGTGTCTGATGGCCCACAGCGGGCTGCTCATTCCAACCGAAGAGGAGAGCCAACTGCCCTTCTTGCGCGGGGTGTTCAGCGATATCGGCGACCAACAGTCGCTGGCCCACAGCCTTTCGACGTTTTCTGCCCATATCAAAAACGTGTCGGACATCCTCCGCGACGCGGTTCCACCCGCCCTCATTGTGTTTGACGAACCGGGCGGCGGGACCGACCCGATCGAGGGCGGCGCCCTGGCCTGTGGTCTGCTCAGTCATCTGAAAGACCGGGGTATCTTTGTGGCTGCCTCAACCCATCTGACACCAGTCAAGCTGTTTGCCCTGGCCGATGGAGACTATCAGGTTGCGGCCGTCAACTTTGATCTGGAAACCCTCACCCCGCATTACGCCCTGGACTATGACACGGTCGGCCAGAGTCTGGGGCTGCCCATGGCCCGGCGGCTGGGTCTGTCGGAAGACGTGTGTCTGGCGGCCGAGGCGTCCCTGTCCCACGAAGCCCGCCAACTGTCTGAGGCCATGACCCGGCTGGAAACCTCACAGGCCGTGCTGGACAAGGAGCGCGGCCGGGTGGCCGAGGAGTGGAAAAAAGCCGCAGCCCTGCGTAAAAAACACCGGGCCCTGCTGACCGAGGCTGAAGAACACAGACGTCGTATGTGGCAGGACGAGTTGGCCGAGGCCAAGACCCTGGTGCGCACTTTGCGCGAAGAAGGCCGCGCCCTGGTCGCCACCCTCCGCCGCCGGGCGACCGGGCCGCAGGCCGAGCGCCACAAGGCCCAGCAGAGCCTGGGCCAGTTCCTGCACGAGCAACGGGGCACTATTGCGCGCAAGGAACACGCGCTGCGTCCTGCCCAGAGCGACGGGCCGGCACCGCCCCGGATCGGCGATCAGGTCGAAGCCCAGAACGGTAAGATTCGGGGCGAGCTGATCGCCCTGAGCGGACAGCGGGCCCGCATCCGGAGCGGCGGATTCACCTTTGAGATGGCGCTCAACAAGGTCCGCAAGGCCGGCAAGGTCAAACGCCAGCGCGCGATCCATGTCAATGTCCAGCGCGCCGACACCGTCCAGCCGGAGGTCAACCTGCTGGGCTTACGGGTGCACGAAGCCCTGCCCCGGCTGGCCGAGTTTTTGGATCAAGCCATGTTGAACCGTCAGTCGTCGGTGCGGGTCGTCCACGGCTTTGGCAGCGGAGCCTTACGCCGGGCAATCCAGGATTTCCTGTCTCAGTCCCCGTACTGCGCCTCGTATAACCAAGCTCCGCAAAACGAGGGTGGCGGCGGGGCGACGATTGTCAATCTGGCAGGTTAAGGACCATGCCGCTGCGCCTAGCCACCCGAAACCTGCTGGCCGAGCTGATCCTTGACGCCCTGGACAGTCCACGCGCCGCCACCGCAGTCCGCTGTCTGGCCGCCTACGCCCGGACCGACAAACCCACCCCGCCGGTGGTCAGCCCCGGACAGCTCCTGGCTCCCGCGCCGGCGGCCGAGCGAGAGCAGGTTCGGCACTATTTGGAAGGCCACGCCCTGTTGAGCTGGCGTCAGCGCGGCCCGGTCCGGCAGGTGACGCTGGCGCCGGAACTCAGGCCGGACTGGGGCCAGGTTGCGGCCAAGCTCCAGCGCTACGGCCACGCCCTCGCAGGCTGGCAGCCCCGACCAGAACTCTCCGAACTCGACCTGGCCGTCCGCAAGGGGGTGCTCCTCTTCAACCATCGGCTCTTTTTTGAGGTCCACGAGGTATTGGAAGCCCAGTGGATACAAGAGGTCGATCCCGAGCGGCGCTTCCTACAGGGACTGATTCAGATTGCGGTGGCGTTCTACCACCTCGGCAACCGCAACCTGGGCGGGGCGGTGTCGCTCCTGGACGACGGTCTGGACAAGATCAGGCCCCACGCCCCGGCCTACCTGGGGCTGGAGCTGTCCGATTTCATTGTCGGCTTGGAGCGCTGCGGTGAGGAGCTGAGACGGCTCGGCAGCCAGGGTCTGGGGCGGTTTCAAGACACACACATCCCCGGCCTCCAGCACACCGAATCCTGAGCTATTCCTCCTTCACGTACTCTTGCAACCAGCCCGCCTTGCGGCCACGCCTGACAAACTCGGCCACGGAGCGGCCGGCAATTTCAGAGAAAGCGATCGCGTCATAGGTCTCGGGGTTATACATGCACGCCCGATCCTGGTTCTCCATGAATCCCAGGCGGCTCAGCAACTGCTGAATCGAGGGCATGCGCAGCATTGCGGCCTCGGTCAGAATGCCGGTGCGTTTTGTGTCGGGGGCCGGTGTGTCTCCGCCCTCACCGTCGGGTTTGCGAATCGCGGCCACTTTGTAGAGAGCCTCGACCTCATACCAGCCGCGCAGCTGAGCCCGATCCCAGGCCACACAGACCAGATCCATGCCCAGCGAGATTTCAACAATCCTGCCGCTATCAGGACCCTCGACGCGATACGCACCGCCCAGCGTGACGCGCTGCCGGTCGGGTAACACAACCTCGTCTCCAAGGTCGGGGAGCAATATCGGCATAGTGCGGTCTCCTTGTCTGCTCAGCCACCCGGGGATGGCTTGCGTCTGAATTCAAAATTCCTCCTCCGCGCGCAGGAACGAGGCAAAGCGGGGGACACCGGCCTGGGTGAAGCCCTGGTGCTTGAAACGCACCGTGCTGCCGACCGGCGGCGGATTGTCCCGCTCGGCATCGGAAAAGCCCGAGCCAATGCCAAACTGTACGCCGTTGGGGAGTTCGACCCGCAGGGAGCCGAGGCGACCGGCGTTCCGTCCCGAGCCGGGCAGGTGTTCAAGGACAAGCGCTCGGCCCTCTTGAGAGGTTTTGACTTTGAAGATGGCGGCGGAGCGCCCGGCGGTATAGGCAGACTCGGGTTGGCGCAGGATCAGCCCCTCTCCACCCAGGGCTTCGACTGCGGCGAGTTTTTGGCGGAGATGTTGCTCGTCCCGGCAGGTCTCGTGCTCGACGATAGACACCTGCGGGTTCGGATGGGCTTCAAACCACTCGCGGGCAAAGGCCAGGCGCCGCTCAAATCCGCCCTCGGCCTGGGGCGCATCAAAAATCATATACCGGACAGACCGCCAGCCGTCGTGCGGTGTCTGGCGGCGCACGATGCTGGAAATTTCGGCAAACTGCTGCCGGCCGGTCCACAGCTCTCCATCCAGAGCCACCGTCGGAAAATTTGCGGTGAACCAGGCCGGCGCGGCAAAGACATTGCCGGTCCGAGACACGAGCTGGCTCCCGGTCCAGTAGCCCCGAATGCCGTCCAGTTTCTCACTCATCCACCAGCCCCGGATGTCCACGCCCGGCTCCCAGCTGCGAGCCAGCATGACCGGGGCGGGCGGCGGTTCGGCAGAACCGACGGCCGGGACGAGAAACAGGCAGGCAAAGCCCAGCAGCCACACACCGACAAAGAGGAAACGTGTCAACAGTCCACGCAGGGAAGGACGACACGTTTCCTCTTTGAGGCCGCACAGCCTGACGTGTCGTCGGCTGTCCACTCGCCACCGACTAGCTGTCACCGACAACCGACACCCGGCTGTCCGGGTCGGTGACTTCGAGCAGCTCGACCACATTTCCGTCCGGGTCGCGTCCATAGGTCGCCCGCAGGCCGTTTCCGGCTCCCTGCGGCGGACAGTGAAAGCGCATTCCGGCGGCTTTCAGGCGTGCGTACTCGTCCTCGATATCACTCACCTCCAGACACAGGTGGGTGATGCCGTGATCGCACACCGGCCGGTTTGGATCGCCCGCTTTGGGGCTTGGCGCGGCGTATTGAAACAGCTCCACACACGCGTTGCCGGCCCGCAGCATCACCACCTGGGCGGCCGAGTCGCGCAGGCCGGTAATGTTATCGACCACGGTGTTGCCGGCCTGCCACTCAAAATTGAACACCTCCTCAAAACCGAGGAGATCCTTGTAAAACCGGAGCGCACGTTCCATGTCTCCGGTCGAAATCGCGGTGTGATGAATGCCTCGGATCATAACCAGCCCTCCTTCACAGTGGACATCGATCAGCTTCGATTGGCGACCTTGATAATCGACGTCTTCCAGACCTCGACCGCCGGCCGGTCGTGCAGATAGTAGGCCTGATAGAACGTCACCCACTCGTTCTCGCCCCGCTTCCACTTTTTGATCGGCGTACAGCGCAGCTCGACCTCATCGCCGACCCGGATCAGCTGGCGGGTCAGTATCGTGCTGCCGGTGTGAATCCAGAACGGCATCACAAACTGATGCTGGACCGCCATGCTGCCCTGGGCCATCAGCAGCCCCGGGTGGAGCGGCGGCGTCTCGCCCTCCACATACAGCGGCAGCTGATCGTGGGTCAGCTCGCAATACGTGTTCTGCTGGGCAGATTTGGTCCGAAACCGGAAGGGTCGAAACGGCGTGTTGAGCGACATGCGCTGCCAGGTTCCCAGCTGCCGCTCGCCCTGCCAGTCCTGGGGCACGAGGGCGGCCAGGGGATCGGGTTCGGGCAGCGTAGCCGGAATATGGGTGCGCATCTCGATCAGTTCCTGGTCGTCGGCATTGGTGGCCTGAATCAAAAAGGCCGGGTCCCCGGCGTCGCTCGTCTCCGGCCGGATATGGGACGTGACGTAGTCGTCGTCATAGGCCGGGGCCTTGAAGCGCAGGCTGAACCAGTGCCGCCCCAGCCAGCGCTCGCCATAGCGCTCGACCAGGGGCCGGATCATCTGCCCGTACACGATCGCCCCGCCGACGATGGAGCCCTGAAAGCCCATGGCCTGGGCGCCCTCGCGGCTATGCGCCTTGTTCTCACCCTCGCGGGTGTTGCGGGTCTGGAAAACGTAGGGTTCAAAGACGGCGGATGTCGATGCGGATGTGCTCATGACCCTCCCCCTGAGGCGGCTTTCCGAGCGGCACCAAAGGCAATCGTGATGACAGACAGATGAAAGGAGATCACGCTTGCCTTTATAGGAAGGCGCGTTCTGAGCGTCAAGGCGCGGGCGAGGCTGAGCCAGCACGATCAGTTTGCTTCAGAAGACAAAAGCCTTGCTCTACAATTCATACGATACATGACGAATATAACGTACGACAATCTTGACACACGACAAAATTGTCGTACAATTGCAATAATCATGAATCTCAGGAGTCTTCACATGCCTGCGGAAACCCATGACGAGATGAAAGCCAACCCTGGCGGACAAATAGACCCCAAGAATGTGGTCGGGCGAGATGGCCTAATCAAACGCATCTGGGAACGCCTCGAACGGCAATGCGTGGTCATCGATTCCGTAAGACGCATTGGCAAGTCGTCCGTTATCAAGAAGATGGTCGCTGAGCCGCCTGACGAGTGGTTTCCCATCTACCAGGATGTGGAAAGCATTCAGTCTGCGGACGATTTCGCCCAGAATGTGCACAACAGCGTCCAAGAGTTTCTTGGCCACGTAAAACGTGGCCTCAATGTCTCCAGAGCGTTCTTGGAAAGAATACAGCTTAAGTGGGTGAGCCTCAAAGGAAGGCCTTGGACTGAGATTCTGGAAAGCGCAGTCGGTGACGCTCTTGAAGCCAAGCAAGGCGAGCTACTTGTCTTGTTCTGGGATGAATTTCCTCTCATGGTCGAAAACATTCGCAGAGCAGAGGGAGAAGAGGAGGCAGCAAATGTGTTGAGCACGCTGCGCAGCCTCCGCCACAACAACAGATACTCGAAACTGCGCATGGTCTATACCGGCTCTATTGGGCTCCACCACGTCCTGGCGAAGATAGTGGCCGCCAAGATTCCAGCGAGCCCGATAGACGATATGGACAAGATCGAAGTCTCCCCGTTAGCACTAGACGATGCCCGAGAGCTCGCAAGAAGAATCATTAGGGGAGAAAGGCTCCCTTGCAAGAACTTTGACCAAGCGGCTTCAACAATTGCGACCGAAGCCGACCGCGTTCCCTATTACATTCATCACATTGTATCAGGATTGAGACGGGGCGGAGTTACTGTCGACCGACAGCAGATTCAAGCATACGTTGAGCGTCAACTGCGTAATGTGGAGGATCCTTGGAATTTGGCCTACTACCAGCGGAGAATTTCCCCCTACTACAAGAAGAAGGACGCGCCCTTAGTCGAGATTGTTCTCGACGCACTCGCCAGGAACAATAAAGCGTTGAAGAGCGATAAGCTGCTCAGGGAGGTGAACACGTTCTCCGATTCCTACGATGACCCCAATAATCTTTATCGCGTGCTGTGTCTTATGGAACGAGATCATTACCTGGCGCAGATTTCCAACGACACGTATCAATTCAAATTTTCGCTCATGCGACGCTGGTGGAAGCTGAACCGGAGACTGTCATGAGTAGCAGAGATTTCATCTGGCGGTTCACCCCTAGCCGGACGGATCCAGAACTGCTCGAAGCTATCTTCGTGCAGCGCGAGTCGTTGCTGATCGATGTTCTGGAGCGCATCAAAGACAGCGCCCAGTCCGGCAACAAACATCATATGCTGCTCGTTGGGCCACGTGGTATCGGCAAGACTCATTTCGTAGCGCTGGTATATAGTCGTGTTCGCAAAGACCCAGAATTAGAAGGCGCGGTTCGGATCGCCTGGCTCAACGAGGATGAGACCACCACGTCATTTGTCCAGCTACTGATGAGAATTTATCGAGCACTCGTTCAGGACTATGCTGACGAATTTTCGGCTGACTGGCTAAGCAATTTGCTGGACAACCCGCCAGACGAAGTGGAACGTCAGCTCAAGCATTGTCTCGTCCAAACTTTCCAGGCCAAGACTTTACTCATTCTTGTCGAGAACCTTGATAGGCTGTTCGACGGTCTCGGAGACATGGGACAAAAAAAATGGCGGTCGTTGATGCAAGAACATCCGTTTACCAGCATTCTTGCCACATCACAGCAGCTGTTTCAGGGAGTGCAGAGCCAAAACGAGGTGTTCTTTGGCTTCTTCACCCCAATCCACCTCAAACCCTTAGAACTCAAAGACGCGATTCAGTTACTATCCAACGTCGCTAAAGCGGATGAACAGTCTGATCTTGTCTCCTATCTCGCCACGCCTGAAGGGCGTTCACGGGTCCGCGCCATTCGCCATTTGGCAGGTGGCAATCACCGTATCTTCATTGTCCTATCATCGTTTATCACCCGAGATGCCCTGGATAACTTGGTTGAGCCATTTGAAAAGATGGCGGATGAATTGACGCCCTACTACCAGGAGCGCTTACGGTGGTTGTCTGCCCAACAACGCCAGGTTGTTGAGCTGCTGTGTTCGCACTCTTCCCCCCTGTCTCCCTCACAGGTAGCGAAGCAGCTCCTCGCTCCAGAGAATTCCATCAGCACGCAGTTTAAGCGACTCACGGAACTGAGATATGTGACACGCAGTCAAAGAGGCCGTGAAGCCCTGTACGAGCTCACAGAGCCGTTAATGCGACTAGCAAGCGAAGTAAAGGAACGCAAACCTTTGCGACTTTTGGTCGGCTTCCTACGCGTCTGGTACCAGCCCGAGTACCTGTCTCGAATGCTACAAACAGCACAGAGCGAATCGCTAAGAGCGCACTTAGTGTTGGCGATCGAGGAATCTCTATCAAGTCCAGATCCTCGTCTTGTCGCAATCGAGGCCGACATAGAACAAGCCCGGAAAGACGGGCGGATCGATGAACTCATCCGGGCCTTGGAGGAAAAAGCACGGGCAACCAACGAGCTGAAGGACTGGTGGGAACTAGGCCGTCGTCTTTTTGAGACACGGCGCTATGAAGAAGCTATCGTGAGCCTAGATGAGTTACTCACTCTCGATCCCAAATCCGTTTTAGCATGGAGCACCAAAGGGGCTGCACTGGCCAGCCTGGAGCGCTACGAAGAAGCTCTCCCATGTCTGGACGAAGCCCTCGCCCTCAATCTTAAGTCTACTATGGCATGGAGTGTCAAAGGTGTCGCGCTGGCCAGTCTAGAGCGCTACGAAGAAGCTCTTAAGTGTTATAACAAAGCACTTGCTACTGATCCTGATAACGCTACTGTGTGGAACAACAAAGGAGCTGTCTTCTCACAGCTAAAGCGACACGCGGAGGCCCTTGAGTGCTGCGACAAGGCACTCGGTATCAATCCGAATCATGCCTACTCATCGTTCAATCGGGCCGAAGCCCTATTTGCTCTAAATCGCTGGAAAGAAGGATTCAGAGCTCTTGAAGAAGCATTAAGCCTGAATCAAGCAGAGGCTTTCGGCGACACAGCCTCAATAGTCACACTCATTGAGCAAGGAGCTAGGAATCAGTGGAAACCACGTGTGAGGAAAATTGTCGGACAATACGCAACAGCCGGGCAACTTGAGCCTTTGGGACGTGGTCTCGTGCAAAGCCTAGCAAAAATAGATGAAGAGATGCTGAGCGAGAAAGCTCTCTACCTCTATCGTGATATCTGGCTGGAGCTAGGTCGCGATCACGTCGAACTCGAAGTACCGCTACGCATTTTCGGCGTTGGCATCGAATACCTGGCCAAGAAGCGAAACCCCAAGGTGCTGCTCGATCTGCTCAAGAGCGAGCGCAGCATTCTTGAGCAGCTGTTTGGACTTGTTGAGGAAGGCGAGGAGTAGGCGCGGCGCTCGGCCGCAATTGGGGGAGAGACGGCCGGTCAGTCAGCCGCAAAACGCCGGATCGCCTCCAGCACGCCCTGGGCAACGGCGCGCGGTCGCTCGGCAATGCCGTGGACATGCTCTTCTTGTCCACGCGGATCAACCTCGGCGATCTTCGTGCCCTGGCTGACCCGAATACCGTCTGTGGTCAGACCACGAATGATGCCGGACACCTGGGCGCGCAGCTCGGTCTGTCCAATCCGTCCCAAGACCTGACCGACCCGGACGTGGTGCCCCACGTCCAGGGCCGTCCGAAAAACGCCGTCGCTCGGCGCATACGTATAGCGCTCCCTGGCATAGCCCTGAATCGTAGTCGGCCGGCCGGTGTAGGCTTCGGCGCTGCCGCTGGTGATGATCGTGCCCAGGTTCGGTCCGCGGTTGGTCTCAATCACGCAGTGAACGGTCTCGCCGGCCACAAAACCTGGACCCAGACCAATGACCAGGGGGGCGTGGCCAATCTGATTTTCGGCAATCTGGCGCTTGCGCATCCGGGCGTCGATCAGCACCCGGGGCGACAGCGCGCTCAGCAGGGTTGCAAGCGGCCCGGTGTAGACCGGCACGCAGCCGCCCTGGCCGAGCAGGTCGGTCACACGGTCGAGCGTCTCGGCGTGCTCGGCCCACACGCCCTCAAGCTCAACCCTGCCCTCGAAGACTGCGGTCGCAAAGGCCATACTGCGCCGGGTGGTTGCCGGAGTCGGGCTTTCGACAATCACCGGTCGATAGCCGTGGCCGAAGAGCTGGTGGGCGACGGCTGACGCCACGTCTCCCCCGCCCTTAATCACGATTGGCCTTGCGTCTGGTGACATAGCTTATTGGGTGGGCCATCCGTCGAGGTAGCGACCTACGTGGGAACGACAGCGAGCCGAGACACCCGCACCAGCATATCCAGTAAATCCTCCACCACGACCGCAGGGTTCTGACACAAGCCAGTGTGTACCGGCGAGGTCTGAATGATCGTACTCCGGGGAGCGACCAGCCAGTGGAAACGCTCCTGCTGCGACAATTGGCCAATCGGTCCCGCCCGCTCACCAGCGGTACAGATAGCGGAGATGGATGCAAGATGCGCTCTCAGGGTTTCCATATCGAGCGTGGCATCCACAGCGCGCAGCCGCTTTTCGTCGAGTTCGATGCGCGCTTCCAAGAAGTCTGCGGCTGGGCAGAAAACGATCACGCCAACGTTGAGAAACTCTCCCCGCTCAACCTTGGGCACGACACGTATGACAGCGTACTCATACGGATAGGGATCGGGCACGGAGCGCCTCCTCCAAAAAATCACGCGGCGGCGTGAGCCGGTTGAGAAAATACTCAATGTATGCGTCTCGGTGTTGGTCGCTCGTTTCGAATGGAGCATTGTCAAGCAACCACGCCTCAGGAATGCCGTTCACAATGCGTTCAATGACGTGCGGTGTCAGCCGTGCTGCCAACTTCGCGTCTGCGTCGTGAAGCGCGCTGGCAAACGGCAGCAACACATGGTCTTTGACCATTGGGAAACGGTCTCGGCTGCGTTCCAGATATGTGCCGCGACTGTGGTGGAAGTATAGCGCCGCACCATGATCGATGAGCCACATCTGACGGTGCCAGACCAGCATATTGACGTTGCGCGGTGTCCGGTCGATGTTCGTCACATACGCGTCGAACCACACGACCGCAGAGGCAAGGTCTGCATCGGGCCGCAGCGCAACCGGGTCAAACGTCACTGAGCCGGGCAGATAATCGAGCGCCAGGTTCAGGCCAGCGCTGGCTCGGATCAGATCTTGTATTTCCGGGTCGGGCTCAGTCCGAGCCAGCGCTGGATCAAGTTCAACAAGGACAATCTCAGGCACGGGCAGTCCTAAAGTACGCGCAAGCTCGCCTGCAATCAGCTCCGCAATGAGCGCTTTCGGTCCCTGGCCCGCGCCGTGGAACTTCAGCACATACATGCCCTCATCATCGGCTTCGATAATGGCGGGCAGGGAACCGCCTTCCCGCAGGGGGGTGACATATCGGGTGGCTGTCACTGTTCTCACGGGTGTCCTCAGGCTGCCCACTTCCTGTCTGTACTGGCATGGTCGAGCATCAGCTCAAAAACGGCGTCGCATTTCTCTTTGAATAAGACGCGCTTATAGGTGGCGGGCAGGTGCTCGTCCAACACTTGCTCGACGGCTGTCCGCACGGTTCTTTGGCTCTGGGAATCCTTATACCAGTCCTGGACCAAGACCTTAGGCGATTCTTGCAGCAAACGATGCAGCAATGACTTGGCAGCGAGTTTGACCTTTTGGGTCTCGTCTTGGGTCATACGGTCTTTCTTCAACAGGTCAAACAGTTCCAACTCGTCTTCACTCAAGCCTTCTCGGACATGGCGTTCGTCTTCTGCCCGCAGGTCCTTGGCAAAATTCATCAGGTCTTCAAAATAATTCTCAGTTGACGAGCTTCCCGCGTTATAGGTGTCAATAATCCGTTGCAGACGCTGAGCAAAGTCCACTCGGGTCGTATTCCGCTTCAGCATCTGTTCCAGCTTGTGTTCGATGAACGCCCGCAGATCGGCTATGACGATGTTCTTGTAGGGCGCGTGCTGAAAATCGGCGTTCAATTTTTCAAAGTCGATCCTGCTGAGGTCCCAGGTTTTGCCTGTCTGGACGATCTGATACTTGGCGCTGTGCTCTTGCACGGCAAACTTTTCAACCTTATCGACCACCACGCTTTCATCCAACAGCTCACCGATGCGCAGACCGGCTGCGCCTATATCCTGACCCTCGATGTGACTGTCAATAATCCCCCGCAGATACTGAAAGACGGCAACCGTCCGCCCTGTCCCCCGCTCTAAAATCTCGGGCTTGCAGGCTTCGTACAGCGAAGAGATGGTGTTTTCATACACCCGAAACGCTTTGTACCCCTCGTCCTGGCTCAGCAAGATATCGGCATACGCCTCAAACCGACTGAGGTTTGCAAACACGTCCCGACTGCCCAGCACTTCGGCCAGGGCGATACCCTTTTCGTGGCAGAAGGCAAACCCCTGCTGAACAGCCTCTTCGAGCAGCCGGAATAGTTCAGCCTTATCTTTGACGGGTGGTTCGTCCAGCCCTTCCTCACCTTGAGCGTAGTCCTTGAGCGCCTTCTTCATGTTTCGGAAGACGTTGTAGTAGTCGATGATTTCACCGTTGAGCTTCGACTTGCCGTCGATTTGCCATGGGGTCACCCGGTTGGCGCGGGCGATGGTTTGCATCAGGCTGTGATCTTTCTGGGGCTTATCCAGATACAGGGTAGACAAGGTCGGAGCATCAAAGCCAGTCAGCCACATGGCGCACACGAACACGAGTTGGAGTGGATGGGCCGGGTCTTTGAAATTGTCTTCGATGTCATGCCCGTGCTCGTCCAGGCGGTTCATACGGTCGCGGTGAAGTCTGATGTCGAGGTCATGCTGTTTGAACTTGTCCTCCTCGCCAGCCTCTTCGCTGATGACGACTGCCATCTCGACTGTCCGCATATAGGCAACGATCTTTTTCAGACGGGCTCTTTCAATATCGTTGGTGGATTTCTGAACCCGTCCGAGGAGGGCTTTCAGCTCTTCTTTCCACAGTCGCTGGACTTTATCGTACATACGTACAGCGGTGAATTTGTCCAGGGTGATGACCAGTCCCTTGCCCAGATAGCCCCGGCGTGGAAAGTGGTAGACAATGTCTTTAGCGATGGTCTCCAGGCGGTCGTCGCGTTTGATGACCTCAATCTCGCGGGCAAAGCGTCTTTCGAGCTTGGCCTGCTGGGTCTCGTCCAGGTTTTCGTCTTCCAGAATTTCGTAAAACTCCTCGCTCAGGTCTTCGTTCTGAATTAAGACCTCAGGCACGCGCTTTTGGTAGAACAGCGGCACGGTCGCGCCATCGTCCATTGACTGCTGGAAGTTGTATTCAGACACATACTCCCCGAACCAGGCATTCGTTTTGCGCTCGGCTCCCAGCAGTGGGGTGCCGGTAAAGGCCAGGTACTGAGCCTTGGGAAGACCGGCCCGCATGTTCTCGGCCAGCGATTTGTACTGGGTGCGGTGCGCCTCATCAACGATGACGATAATGTTGGCACGCTCGGAAAGCAGCGGATACGCCTTGCCCCTGTCGTAACGGAATTTCTGGATGAGGGTGAAGACCAGGCGTTTGTTCTGGCCCAGGAATTTGCGCATCTCGGCGCTGTTCTTGGGTTGAGCGGCCTCGGCTGCGGTGACCGTGCCGGTGTTGAGGAAGTTTTTGCAAATCTGCCTGTCGAGGTCTTCACGGTCGGTCACAACCACAAAAGTGAAATTACCGGGTTGCTTGCGGAAGATTTTCCGGGCGTAGAAGATCATCGAGAAGCTTTTGCCCGACCCCTGGGTGTGCCAGAAGACGCCCAGCTTGCCCTGCCTGTGCCCGCGCTGCCGGAATACCTCATAGGCGTTATTCACGCCGATAAACTGGTGGTTCTGAGCGATGATCTTCTGATGCTGTTTGTAATAGACGACAAAGTTCTCAACATAGTCGAGCAGCCGGGCGCGGGCACACAGACCGGCCACAGCACGTTGCAGGCTGGTACCGTCTTCACGGATTCTCTCGCGGTCGATCTTTTCCTTTTCGTCATCCGTCCGCAGCCAGGGAAAGAAATGCTGCCAGTCCGAGGTGATACTGCCCACCCGCGTTTCGATGGCATTAGACAGAATACAGAAAGCGTTGGTCAGAAAAAGTTGCGGGATATCGGCCTTGTAGGCGGTCAGGTTATCGTCAAAGGCGGTTTTGAGTTTGACATTCGAGTTCTTGAGTTCGATGAACACCAGCGGAATACTGTTGACGTAGAGCAGGACATCGGGACGACGGTAACGACGTTCGCCCCTGATCCAAAGCTGGGAAACGGCCAGGTAACGGTTTTGGTCGGGACGGTCGAAGTCGAGCAGCCGCATCCGTTCGTGCTGGGTCCGGCCCTCGGCGTCCTCAAACTCAACCGGGATACCGTCACGAATCAGGCCGTCGAGTTCACGGTTGGCGGCGCTGAGCGACATGGCTTGGCGTTTGGCGGTGAACGTGGCGAGGGCTCCGTCTATGGTAGGCTCAGGAATGGCGGGATTGAGACGAACGGCTGCGTCTTTGAGCCGGTCGATGAAAATGACCTCGCGTTTATCGGTCCGGCCCGAGCCATCGTTCAGGTCGTCGGGGTCTGTCGTGTAGCATTCGAGCACGTCAAAACCGTGCAGATGTTGCAGGTTTTGGAGGAGGGCTTGCTCGATATCGTCTTCGGAAATGAAGTTCGGCATGGGAAAAATCGGGGCGGAGTTAGTCGGCCGTCATGTCTTGCTGCATACTGGGCGGAAAGCGGATGTCGAGGTCTTCGACAGAGAGTTTGCCGGAGATGAGGCGGGGGAGTAGCTTATCTCTGGCTTCTTCCAGCCGCTCTATCTTGCGATTAGCCATATTTATACTCTGATAAAAAGGAGCGATATGAGTCTCAAATTCCGACATCAGACCAAAATCAGGGATCAGTAACTTCATCTTTTTAAAGTCTTTCAAAATTATTCTAGGTAGAGCAGAACCCGAAACATAGCCGCTCATCATCGATTTTGTTGAGTCCTGCCGTAAGACCGATGACAAGAAATGGGGTAGAACCTCATTGAGGTTTGGGCGAAGAATGGCGATCGAGGACAGGATTACCACTTCGTAGTCGCGATCCCAGACAAAAACATGCTTTAAATAGCTTCCATCTTTTGCGATAAGAATATCATTTTTTTGGGGCTGACAATCTCCTTTCCTCAGACTTTCAAAGTCTTGATCTGATATAGTCCTCATTGTCTTCAGAAAAAAGCCATTTGAACGCATGTCTTTGACCGAAGCCATGGGTTTGCCATCGGCCTGAGATTCCGGGCTGAAGTGAGAACCATCCGTGACTCTTGCGCACAACTTTCCTATCGACTCGATTCTCCATCCCTCCGGCAAACCTTTCACAAACTTCACCTTCTCGTGTCCCGGAAAGCGCATCCGCACGAACCATTCACGGTAGATTTCCTCGGCCATTTTTTCCAGCACCGCGATGCGGCGTTTGTTGTTTTCAATCAGGTCATCGTAAGCAGAGAGAACGGCGGCGATTTTCTTTTGGACCCTCAAGTCAGGGCATTTGACTTCTATGCTCTCAAATACGGATTTTGGAACGATTGGAGTATCTATTCCTGAGTTATAGGAAAAAATAATGGGCTTATAGAGCCTTAGAAGATAGTATACAAATCGGAAATTGTTCTTATCACTAACAATAATTGAGTTGATTTGTTGGTTAGTCAATGACGGCTTGCTCGCAATGCCCATTTTTCCAAAGGCAAAACTCAGGCTCGTAAACATGACTGTATCGCGAGGAATGACTTGATTTCTGAATTTTTCAAGAGCCTTGGTGGTTATCGTTGTCTCAGTCTCTCTCACATACAGCTGGTCCCAATCCAGGTCTTTTGGTGATATAAAAAGTTCATCTCCGTCGAAGTATTCTGTGTTGACTTTCGGGGGTGTTTTCCCAGTTACAACTCGTCCAAGGTCTTTAATTGTTTTAGTTGACCAGTCATTCATCAGTTAGCACCATAATTTTCCCGAGCCACAGCCTTTAAGCTCTCTCGCACCTTTTCAGATATCCCCTTACTCAACGCTATCATCACCTGTCAACTGCTTGATATTATGGGCAATGACAGACTCAAGCGTGCCAGCCTGTTTATTCAGCTCCAGGAGTTCAGCGTTGAGCGATAGAATGCCTTCAGTGAACTCCTCCTCAGTCTTGCCGTCCTCCTCAATCACTACCCCAACATACCGGCCCGGGTTGAGCGAATAATCCTGCTCCTCGACTTCTTCCAGCGTGGCCAGCTTGCACAGGCCGGTCACGTCCTCGTACTCGGCCTTGGGGAAGCGTTCTTGGAGCCAACGGATATGCACGAAGAAGCTCTCGGCGGTTTTCACCTCGGTGTGCAGGGCTTCGAGATCGTCTTTCAAGGCTCTGGTTTGACGATATACGCCGCCGCGTTTGCCGTTACTGTGAACTCGCTGCTTCTCGTGCTGGCGGACAGTTTCATCGAGCCGCTTCAAGCCAGCGTGCAAGGCCACGAAAAAGGGATCAAACGCCTTACGAAGCCGGCGCTGGGCGTGGTTCTTTTTAGAAACATCGGTTTGGTCGGCGTGCTGGTGGCGGTACGTAGCGTAGCGCGCCTGGAGCCGGGCCAGCCTCGCCCACTGGATGACCAGCTCGGCAACCGCTCCTTTGACAGCTGTGTCATCCAGCACCTCCAACAGTTGCTCGGAGACGGTTTCAACTTGGGCATGGTTCTCAAGGAGCTTTTTCATGCCCTGAGTGAAATAACCGTCGATCAGCTGCACAAACCTGTCCCGTTTGCCTCTACGCAAGTGGCTGATGATAGCGATATTCTGAACCTGCTGGTCAGAAAACGCACGGTGGGCGCGATCAATCTGAATGAAGACATTCCGAGCATCAATGAACAGAATACGGTCGTCCGCCTTGGCCTTGTCAAAGAACCACAGGGTAGCTGGCAAGGTGACGGTGTAGAACATATTCGACGGTAGGGTCAACATGCCGTAAATAAGATTCTGCTCGATGAGGGTTTGACGAATCTTGGCCTCGGAGTGTCGGGCGTCTGAGGCCGAATTGGCCATGACCAACGCGGCACGGCCTTTTGGCTTGAGCGAAGTGGCAAACAGATTGATCCACAGGTAGTTAGCGTTGGGGACGGTTTCTTTGCCCTGGTCGCTTTTTTTCGCCTTGCTTTTATTGCGCGGAATACCAAAAGTGTTGAAGCGGGGGTCCTTTTCCACGCTGCTGACGCTGACGTCATCCACATTGAACGGCGGGTTGGCCATGACGTAGTCGAATTGACCGAAGCTGCCGTAAGAGTCCTCATAATAGCTGTTGGCTTGGCGCACCTCACCCCGTAGACCATTCACCGCAAGGTTCATTTTGGCCAGTTTGACTGTCTCCAAGGTCTTTTCCTGCCCGCAGACATAAATATCGCTGTCAGGCGTATTCGAGCCGTTTTTCCCATTCTGGCTTGCGATATCGGAGCGGTGCCGTTCGATGAACTGCGCAGACTGGACAAACATCCCACCGGAACCGCAGGCAGGGTCAAACACTGTGCCCCGGTAGGGTTCGATCATCTCTACCATCAGGTGCACGACCGAACGCGGGGTAAAAAACTCGCCGCCCTTTTGGCCTTCGCTCTTGGCAAACTCTCCCAGAAAGTACTCGTAGATTTGTCCGAACATATCGCCGCTAGCGTCGTGTGGGATATCGGCAAAGGTCTTCAGTAACTTGCCGGGAATGCTCGCATCGGTCCGAATCAAGCGGGCATATTCATCCTGGGGCAGCACGTCTCGCAGTTCCCGCTTATACTTCTCAATTGCTTTCATCGCCTCTTTTATTGCCTTGGCAATGTTTTCCTGCTCGGGCAGAGTGAGCAAATAATCGTAGCGGGCATGATCGGGCAGGTAAAAGCCGCATTTTTCAAGGGCAATATCCGACAGCGGCTTCTCCCGCCGGGTGCCTTTGAGCGTGTCGTATTCCTTCAAGATCGCAGGTTCGTGCTTGCGGTACTTGTTGTCAGCGAATTTCAGGAAGATCAGCCCCAGCACCGGCGTCGAGTATTCGCTGGCTTTCAGGTCCGAGTTTGCCCGCAGGGTATCGGCGGCAGCCCATAGGTCATTTTCGAGTTGTTTGAGTTGCTCTTTGGTCATTATTGTTCGTCCCGCCCATCAAGGTAGCGATCTTTGAGCTGGGCCAGCAGCCCTGTGAGATTGCCCACCGCCACCACGCGCCACACGCCCGCGTCGGATTTGCGCATGCTGACCTCAAGCTCCTCCCCGTCCTGTAGCGGGATCACAAACAGCCGGGCGTCGTCCCGCGTTTCGCCGACAAAGATCGCGCCGATGATCGCCAGGGTCGGGATGGCGGGCAAGGGCCGACTCCGGTCACGAATAACCTGCTCAACCACGAGCGCCGTCCCGGCCGATACGAGGCTACGGAACTCGCCGCTCAGGGCTCGCAGGCCCTGCCGCACAAGGTCGGCCAGCGAGCCTCCGCCAACCGGCTCGTCCGGTTCGGGCGGCTTGAGCCCCAGTTCGTCAGCCGCATGGTTGACCACACTGTCGATGTCCACATAGCGGGCAAAACGTTCATAGTCGTGCGTGTCCAAGGCGCGCCGGATGTGGTACAGCGAATAGGACGGGGTGAAGGTCCAGGTCACACCTCCGACCAGCACGAACACGATGACCACACCGAGGCCGACGACGAGCCGATTTGAGCGCCGTGGTTTTGTGGATGGGGGCTGTTCCATAGCGCCCCATCATATACGAGGAAGACCCCCGCCGTCAGCCGGTCCCGTCAAGAAGAACAAGAGCGAGACCAAGCCCTTGACACAATCCCGACGCTGAATAAAATGATCGAACTGTTCAGTATTGCAACTCTTCAGTAAACCATAGAAGGAAGCCGCCATGCAGAAATTACCGTCCCACGCCCACGAAGTCCCCGCCAACGGCCCGGCGGTTGTCACCCAGTTTCTTGATGTGGAAACACCGGAAATGCGCAGCCTGTACGAGAAGGCCAAGCGCGACCAGTGGAACGCCTCAAGCGATATCGACTGGGACAGCGGCCTGGCCCCGGACTGCGGTATTCTGCCCGATGGCCTGATCGACATTTACGGCACCCCGTACTGGGAGCGGATGAGCGCGGCCGAACGCCTCCAGCTCAACCGTCATTTCTCGGCCTGGCGGATCAGCCAACTCATGTACGGCGAGCAGTTCGCCCTCATGGTGTGTGGACAGATCGCCAACGCCGTGCCCAGCATTGACGCCAAGTTTTTCATGGCCACCCAGGTCATGGACGAAGCCCGTCATTCCGAGGTCCTGGCCCGCTATCTGTACGAAAAAGTCGGCGTCACCTACCCCCTCACCTCAAACCTGAGCGACATGTTTGACCGCGTGCTCGAGACGCCGCTGTGGTATCTCAAGACCGTCGGTACCCAGCTGGTGGCCGAAACCCTGGCCGTGTCGCTGTTTCGGATGCTGGCCGACCACAGCCCGGACCCGCTGATCAGCCAGATCTGCCGCCGCATTCTGGCCGACGAATCCCGGCATATGGGTTTCGGCATGCTGAGCCTGCCCGAGCAAGTCACCGAGCTGTCCGACCGGGAAATCGCAGAAGCCGAAGACTTCGCCTGTGTTGCCACTGCCGGCCTGCTCCAGGGGCAGTTCCCCCAGGAGGCGTATGAGGCGGTCGGTTTCAGCAAGGCCGAAATTCACGACATCAAAACCATGCGTCGCACGGCGGCCGAGAAGAACGAATACGTCGCCTTCCGCCAGTACTTCAAAAAAGACTTCCACACCGCCCTGTGGAGCAATATGGACAAGGTGGGCCTGCTGAGCCCGCGCGCCATCGACAAACTCGGCACGATGGGCATCTGCGCGCCGGAGCGCAGCGCGGCCGCAGCCTGACGACCGTCGTTCGATTATTCGGGTGAGCCGACCAGGGGCGATTCACGCATCGTCCCTGGAGCTTTTTCGGCTGCGGTTTTGTCCGCCGATTCGGGCGTGGCAAAAATATCGATCTGGCGCCAGTGGTCCTGACAGAAGCGCCAGCAAAACCCCAGCCCCAGGATAATCACATTCGCCGTACCGGCCAGCCACGGGCCGAGCGACTCAAGATTGGTGTACGCCACCGAGCCGAGGCTCAGGGGCGCAAAAACCAGAAAGAGAACGGCCAGGGTAAAGCCGGCCGGCCAATGCGTATCCCCGGCGCCCCGCAAGGCGCCGAAAAAGGTCATGCCCAAGCCGTCGAACAGCTGAAAGGCAACCGCGCACAGCAGAATGTTGGCGCCCAGCTGAATGACCAAGGGGTCGGTGCTGAAGACGCCAATCAGGGAAAACCGGAACACAAAAAAGAACACGCCCATCAGACCGACATACACCAGGCAGATACACAGCGTTTCATACACCCGCCGGACGGCCGTCTCCCACTCCCCGCGTCCAATATAGCGCCCGACCAGGGCCGACAGGGCTTGCGACAGGCCCAGCGCCGGCATGAACGAGATCATCATGTACTGCACGGCGATATTGCTGGCGGCCAGATGTTCCTTGCCGAACTGGCCGACGATCATGACGATCAGCAGCCCCCAGCCCAGAATGTCGATAGCCCCCTGCACGCCCGCCGGCCAGCCGATATGGAGCAAGCGGCGCGTCCGTGACCAGTCGAAGGACCAGCCCAGACGGGTCGAAAATTCGGCCCGGTAGCGTGACGACAGAAACACACCCAGCAGTACGCCCAGCTGGACGACAAAGCTCAGCACCATGGCCAGACCGGCCCCGGTCAGGCCGAGCCGCGGCGCGCCCCAATTGCCGAAGATGAACACATAGTTCAGGACCACATTGGTGCAGTTGGCGGTCAGCACGCCGACCAGGGCGATCCCCGGCCGGTGGATGCCGTAGAAAAAGCCGCTCAGGGCTCCGATCATCACCGACAGGCCGATGCCCCACAAGCGGACGCGAAAATAGGCTACTTCAAGCACCAGGACTTCCGGCTCATGTCCGAACAGCGAAAAGAAGCCCGGCGCCAGAGGCCAGAACACCGTGCAGGCCAGACCGACAAACGCACCAAAATAGATTCCCTGCCAGGCGTAGGCGGCGGCTTCGTCGGGTTCGTCACGTCCGAAGGCCTGAGCCGCAAACGTATTTACACAGCGCGTAATGCCGAGCGGCAGAGCCGTCAGGGTAAAGGCGATGACGCCGCCCGGCATGGCGGCCGCCACTTCCGCGGTGCCGACCAGGGAAACCATCCAGGTATCGACAAAGCCCATGACGGTGAATGAGGCCATCGAGGCGATGATCGGCAGGGCCAGGCGGAGAATTTCGCGGAGTCCGCTCAGGGTGGGAAGCGTCATGGTATGTCCGTTGGAAAAGCAGCCCGGCCAGGGCCACGGCAGAATGTTTCTAAGTTGATCGTTTTATACTAGACTGCGCAAGAGCCCAGGATGAAGGAGGAGGCACCCATGGCGATATCGCGAGCAGCAAAAACGGCAAAAGCCATCCGTCAGCCAACGGCAAAATCCGCCCAGCCCAGCGCCCGCGGCACGGGCGCGACACGAGCCGAGGCCAAGGTCGCGCCCATGGATGATTACGAAGGGGTGCGGCAAGTCCTGAGCCGCTACTGCTTTGCGCTGGACAGCGGCCAGCTGGCTCTGCTCGGCCCCCTGTTTCACCGCGAGGCCAGCTTCTCCGTCTCGTTCGAGGGCGGCACGACCCATACCGGCCGGACAAAGATTCAGGCCTGGTATGAGCAGCGCTTCAGCCAACGCGCGGACCAGTTTCGCTTTCTGCGGCATAAAATCTACGAGCCGCAGCTGAGCATCAGCGGAACACAGGCCAGCTCGGTGGTGTATTTTGATGCCGACTCGCTCCACGCCGACGGCAGCGTCCGGGTCGTTGCCGGCCGCTATGACGATACGCTGGTGAAGGAGCGCGGTCGGTGGTTTTTTAAGGATCGGACCATTACGGTCTTGTACAACTACACCCCAGGCACAGGCCAGGAAGGAATGTAAACGTTATGGCAGACTATATCAGTGTTGACGAAGCCCGGAGCATGTCCGGCCTGAGACTGGTCCTGACCCCGGGCGTGCCGGGCCCGTGGAGCGAAGCGGCCAAGGGCATTTTCGATGTCAAAAAGCTCCCGTATGTCCGTGTTGCCCAGGAGCTTGGCGGGGAGAACACAGCCCTGATCGAGTGGTCGGCCCAGGCCACCGCTCCGGTCGCGGTGTGGAACGACGAGCCGCCGCGCTCAACCTGGATCGAGCTGCTGTACCTGGCCGAGCGGCTCGCCCCCGAGCCGGCCCTGATCCCGACCACGATTGAGGACCGGACGACCATGTTCGGCTATTGTAACGAGCTGTGCGGAGAGACCGGGTTTGGCTGGTCGAAGCGGCTGATGCTGGTCCATCCGGTTCTGAGCGACCCGAACGCCAGCCCTGAAAACCGGGGCTTCGCCAAATATATCGGCGATAAATACGGCTATGAGGCGACGGTGGCAGAGAACGCCCCGCACAAGACGGCCGAGATCATCCGCTTCCTGTGCGCCCGGCTCGAGCGGCAGCAGGCCGCAGGCAGCCGGTTCTATATCGGTCAGCAGCTCAGCGCGCTGGATATCTACTCGGCCGCGTTTACCGCCCTGATTAAACCCTTACCGCACGAACTGTGTCCCATGCCCAAGGCTATTCGGACCATGTACGTCAACACCGATCCGGTTCTCGACGCTGCGGTGCAGCCGATTCTGCTCGAACACCGCGACTTCGTCTACCACGAATATCTGAAACTGCCGATCGACCTGTAGACCACAGTTGGAATACCGTCTGGACTTGGTCTCAGTTTCTCTCGGGAAGGCATAACTTGCTTACCCTACGCGTTCCTTCGAGCCCGTTCTGATTCCATCCAGAAGTAGAGCGCGTGGAGATGATTGGGGAATTGGTATCCACCCCGAACCTCGGGATCTACATCCAGGGCTCCGAGTCCTTTCATCCGTCGCAGGAAGTTGTCCAGTACTTTCTGTTCAGCGTCCGACAGGCGAGCCGCGAGTTCCGACCTGCGGAACCGCCTTGTCTGGGGCTCGTCTGCCATCTTCCGAAGGATTGATCGGTATCGTTCGCTTCGAATAGCGCTGAATACCTGGGGCTCCAACAGCTTTCGTCCAATGACTTCAGCCGCAGAAACGATCCCTGCCGTAATGGCCCCCTGGTCGATTTTCGGGCTTTGGGCCGAACGCCACACGGCCTCACCGATCTCATGCGCCAACACCGGCATTCCGCCGGTGTACCGAACGAGTAGGGCGAGGTCGTCGTCAGCGATCTCCGCGTTCCCCGCCTCGAATGATCGCCGGTAGAACTCAATCACTTCTTCGTCCGACCAAGGAGTGATATCAGTCAACTCGAAGACACGAGCGAGCGAGGGCTGACGTGCCACCAGCTCCTGACACCGCTCTTCAAGTCCGACCACGAGGATACAGAGCGGGACGTGCTTTTGGGAGGTAGCGATCTCGTCCACCATGCTCTTCAGCCAATTGGCAAACACGTCCGAGGTCGCAAGACCGTTGATGTCGTCGAGAATGAGGAGGATTGAACTCCGGTCCGTCAACTTATCACAGAGCCCCACGATTGCCGAAACGAAGTCATCGGCAATACTAGACAGGTCGCTGTCATTGAGCTTCAACTCTAGTGTGATACCGAACAGCCCGACCTTACGGACTCGATCCCCGAAGAAGCTTTTGATCTTCTCGTGCCACGGCTTGTCCACACTCTCCTTGAGCAGGCGCTCAAACGTCCTTCGCAACATCTCCTTCAGATCCCGGACACCGCCAAGGAAAACATGACACGCCGCAAGCTTGCTTTCCTGCTCGGACAGGAGGCGAACGAAATAGGCGAGAGAACTCTTGCCAATCCCTCGCTCACCGCTGACAAAACCGATCTTGAACCGCCCGCCCGCGCTGGCTCTCACCATGCCACGGAGGCGCTCAATTTCGTCGACCCGCCCCACAAAGAACTCACTGGGCACGGGCTGGCCCGGCCTGAAGGGGCTCGATTCGGGATCCACTACGCGCTCCTCTACACAGAATTGCCGCTAGCTGAACGCTTGCCTAAGCCGTGGCGGTTCCCGTCACACACGGAAGGATGTTTGGTCGTACCGGAAACGTAGGCTGCCAAGCTCGTATCCTCACGACGGCGGCTCGTCCGCCTTTGCAGCCGGGTCGCCCTCACGCACAATCTCCACCACATCGACCTTCATAAGCGTGAGCCGGCGTCTGCGCTGCTGAAACATGCCTTCTATCTGGAGCGGCGTTCCGGGCTGAGCCTGGGAGATTTTCGACAACAGATCGCTCGGACCGATGAGGTTATAGTCAATAGAGTATCTGCCTTTCTGTTGAAGAATGTGGCGGCTGGTGACGATGTGCTTAGGCAGGTTGACGGCTCTGACCTCGACCACCTCGAACTGGTAGGTCTCGCTGAATTTGGCGATCCCCATGCTGACAACGGCCAGGCTGCTGGGGTCGGGCCGCGAGTTGATAAAGCCTTTGAAACGGACCATAAAAGGCGTCCGCGAGTCCTCAGAGGACGGGTTATCGCCACCCACCCCGAACGACAGGCCCGGAACCGGGATCTGGGCTGTCGCCGACGACAGCACGCAGAGACTCACCAGGCTGCTCACCACGAGCGCTCCACTTACTCTTGCCACGTGCTTCATCATCAGCCTGCTCCTCCTTGCTTCAGCCGGGTTTCCAACAGCTCCAGTGCCGCACGGGTAAATGTCCACATGTTGGCCTCACGGTCGGAGTGGCGAGTTTCAATCGTCAGCGTGTGTTCGACCGGGCCGGCAATGGCGATACAGGCATGGCCGGCCGCGTCCCCGTAGCGGTTGCCGGTCGGGCCGGTCGCACCGGTCTCGGCCAGTCCCCAGGTCGTGCCCACATGGTCTCTGACCGCTCGCGCCATACGCAGCGCGTAGGGTTCGCTGCTCGGCCGGACGCCGGCAAAATCCTCGTCCGCCAGCGCCAGCAAGGTCCGTCTGGCCTCAAGGGTATAAATCACCCCGCCGCCGACGAAATACGCCGAGGCGCCCGGCACGGCCAGCAACGCGGCCGAGATCAGCCCTCCGGCCGACGACTCGGCAACCGCGATTGTCTGTTTGCGTTCCTTAAGCAGGGCGCCGACGGCCTGACCCATGGCAGTTAAGTCATGCATATACGCTCCGTTTGGCTGGGTGGAGAGGAATGATTCACCCCTTCAGGCGTATCCCATTTGGGGTCTCCAGACAAGCATATGGCTCCTCCCGCATCGCTCCTCGCCCTTCGGCCCGGATTATGCTAGACAGGCACACAACCGCCCCCACAGGAGAGTGATTATGGACACACGCTACGGAGACGTTGAGGTGAGCCTGGCCGACCACGTTGCAACGGTGGAGATCCAGCGCCCCCCCAATAACTTTTTTGATACCAGCCTCATCCGGTCTCTGGCCGACGCGTTTGAGGCCCTGGATGCCGAGCACGACTGCCGCGCCAGTGTCCTGGCCGCCCAGGGCAAGCACTTCTGTGCGGGCGCGAATTTTCATACCGGCCAGGCCGAGCGGGACCTCCGCAATGTCGAGAGCGGCAACCCGCTGTACGCCGAGGCCGTGCGCCTGTTTGCCTGCAAAAAACCGATTGTCGGCGCCATTCAGGGTGCGGCCATCGGCGGCGGCTTTGGGCTGGCGCTGGTGCCCGACTTCCGGGTGGTGTGTCCCCAGACGCGCTTTTCGGCCAATTTTACCAAGCTCGGCTTTCATCCCGGTTTTGGACTCACCCATACCCTGCCGCGTCTGATCGGCGAGCAGCGCGCCAACCTGATGTTCTACACCGGGCGGCGGATCGGCGGTGAGGAAGCCTACGCCTGGGGGATGGGCGATGTGCTGACCGAGCAGGCAGATGTCCGCAGCACGGCCCTGGCACTGGCCACAGAGATTGCCGAGAGCGCGCCCCTGGCCGTTCAGTCGGTGCGGGCAACCATGCGCGGCGCGCTGGCCGCCGCGATCAAGCAGGCCACCGACCACGAGTTCAAGGAACAGCACTGGCTGCAGAAGACCGAGGATCACAAAGAGGGCGTCAAAGCCGTGGCCGAGCGGCGCCCGGGCAACTTTGTGGGCCGCTGATTCGCCCTGCGGGCAAGCCCGGCGACCTACCAGGTATCCACACACGGGCGCTTCTTGCCCTCGCGGGCGGGCGGCGGCGGTACCGAGCGCAGCGCGGCCATGATCCACCGCCGCGACTCCGCCGGGTCAATCACATCGTCAATCTCAAAGTAGGTTGCGGTGCTGAGCGCCTTGCCGTTCTCATACATCTTATCGACCAGCTGCTCGTATAACTCCTGGCGTTTCTGGGGGTCTTCCAGCTCGGCCAGCTCTTTGCGGAAACCGAGCTTGACCGCGCCTTCCAGGCCCATCCCGCCAAACTCTCCGGTCGGCCACGACACGGCAAAGAAGGGCGCCTTGAAACTGCCGCCAGCCATGCCCTGAGCGCCCAGACCGTAGGACTTGCGCAGCACAATGGTGAAAAAGGGCACGCTGACACTTGACCCGGTCACAAACATTCGACAGCAGTGCCGCACCAGGGCGGCTTTCTCGGCCTCGGGTCCGACCATATTGCCCGGCGTGTCGCACAGCATCAGGATCGGAATATCGAAGGCGTCGCACAGCTGCATGAAGCGGGTGGCCTTGTCCGCGGCCTCGCTGTCAATCGCGCCCCCCAGATGCTTGGGGTTGTTGGCGATAATCCCAATCGGCCGCCCCTCGATGCGGGCAAAGGCGGTGACCATGCCCAGGCCGAAGTGACGCCGGATTTCCAGCACCGAGTCGGTGTCGGCCAGCGTGTCGATGACATCGCGGATTTCGTACACCCGCAGACGGTTTTCGGGCACGATGCGGCGCAGCAGGCGCTGGTCGGCGCACTGCCAGTCGGCAATCGCGCCCTGGAAATACGACAGATACCGCTTGGCCGCGACCACAGCCTCGGCCTCATCCTTGACCGCAATATCCACCACCCCGTTCGGCACCTGCACGTCCATCGGCCCGACATCTTCGGGCCGAAACACGCCCAGGCCGCCGCCCTCGATCATGGCCGGACCGCCCATGCCGATGTTGGAGCCCTCGGTGGCAATAATCACGTCGCAGCAGCCCAGAATGACCGCGTTGCCGGCAAAGCAGCGGCCCGAGGTCACGCCGACCAGCGGTACCAGACCGCTCAGCCTGCCCCACAGGTGAAAGGCCATGACATCCAGGCCGGCCGGACTCGACCAGTCGGTATCGCCGGGGCGGCCGCCGCCGCCTTCGGCAAAGAACACGACCGGCCGCTTCCACTTCTCGGCCAGCTCGAACATGCGGTCTTTTTTGTAGTGGTTCTTGAACCCCTGGGTGCCGGCCAGGACCGTGTAGTCGTAGGCCAGCACAATGCACTGGGCGCGCTCGTCGTCAAACAGCTCGCCGTTGATACTGCCGACACCAGCCAGCATGCCGTCGGCCGGCGTGTTCTTGATCAGGTCTTCAAGCGAACGGCGCTGGCGCTGGGCGGCGATGACCATCGGACCGTACTCGACAAAGCTATCGGGGTCGCACAGGGCGGCGATGTTCTCACGGCTGGTGCGCTGGCCGGTCTTGCGACGGCGGGCAACGGCTTGGGGCCGGGCGGCGTCAAGGCCGATCTCGTGCCGTTCAACCACCTCGGCCAGGTCGGGGCGAATGTAGTCCAGATCGATCTCCTGCTGCTCACGTGAGGCGGCCACGTCAACCTCGCCCTCTTCGATGAAGACCAGGGGATGACCCTCATACACCGTATCGCCCTCAGCCACCGTGACTTCTTGCACGATGCCGCTCAGCTCGGCGGCGATGACGTGCTCCATCTTCATGGCTTCCATGATGAGCAGCTGCTTGCCGCTATACACCGCCTCGCCCTGGCGAACATCGAGGCTGACGATCGTGCCCTGCATGGGCGCCGTGACCGCAACGCTGCCCTCCGGCCCGACAATTTCAACCGCCGGTGTGGCGGCCGGCGTAGCAGTCGTTGTCAGCGCCTGCCCCTCGCCCTCACCCTTGCCGAAATGCAGCACCGCCAGGGGATCGCCGGCATCGACCTTCACGCCGGCCAGCCTGGATTCCGGACCGGCGTCTGTCGCTGGCGTAAAAAACAGCTGCTGATGTTGCTGTGCCGTGGACACGAGGTCGGCGATATGTTCTTCAACAAAGCGGGTGTACACCCGGTTTTCGACAAAATCAGGATGGAGCAACAGGCTCTGCAAAAACGGGATATTGGTCGCCACGCCTTCGATCTTGCACTCGCACAAGGCGCGGTAGGCGCGCGTTACCACGTCGCAAAATTCGCGGGATGGCGAAGAGGCAACGAGCTTGGCCAGCAGGGAGTCGAAGCGCGGGCTGGTCCGGTAGCCGGCATAGCCGAACGAGTCAACGCGCAGGCCGGGACCTGAGGGCAGCTCGAATGTATTCAGCAACCCGCCTGCGGGCCGGGCGTCGCCGTCGGCCTGCATGGTCTCCATATTGATCCGGGCCTGCAGGGCAAAGCCGCGCGGCTGGGGGACATCGGCCTGCTCGAAGGCCAGGTCGGCCAGCGACTGTCCGGCCGCCAACTGGAGCTGGAGTTTGACCAGATCAAGCCCGGTGACCTCTTCGGTCACGGTATGTTCAACCTGCAGACGGGCGTTGGTCTCAATGAAGGCGTACTCCGCCCCGTCTTCGGCAGTCGTGGCGTCAACCAGGAACTCGAAGGTGCCAAGACTGTTGTACGTGACGGTCTCGGCCAGTCTGACCGCAGAGGCAATGAGTCGGTCGCGTAGCCGGGTCGGCAGTCCGGGGCTGGGGGCGACCTCGATCAGCTTCTGATGGCGACGCTGAATACTGCACTCCCGCTCCCACACGTGGCTCACCGCACCGGACCCGTCGCCGACAATCTGAACCTCGATATGTCGCGCGCGGGGAATCAGGCGCTCGACATAAACAGCACCATTCCCGAACGCGGTCTTTGCCTCGGACTGGCAGCGCGCATACGCCTCCTCAAGCTCGGCGGCGCTGTGAACCAGACGCATCCCACGTCCCCCACCACCGGCCACAGCCTTGATCAGCATGGCTCCGCCGTCGGCCAGAGAGGCGAAAAACGCGCGAGCCTCGTCCAGGCTGGTCGGCTGGGTCGTGCCCGGCAGGACAGGGACGCCGCAGCGCTGAGCCAAGGCCCGAGCCCGGACTTTATCGCCAAACAGCTCAAGGATGTCCGGACGGGGTCCGACAAAGGTGATACCCGCCTCGGCACACCGGCGGGCAAAGTCGGCATTTTCGCTCAGAAATCCGTAGCCCGGATGAACGGCCCCACAGCCGGCCTGTTTGGCCAGCTCCACAATCCGCCCGGCGTCAAGATAGGCGGCCGGACCGGTCCCGCCCAGCGGAAGGGCTTCATCGGTCTTGCGGGTATGCAGCGACTGGGCGTCGTCCTCGGAAAACACGGCCACGGTCCGCAGCCCCAGTTCGGCAGCGGCCCGCGCAATACGAATGGCGATTTCGCCTCGATTGGCGATCAAAAGACTGCTCAGACTCATATGGCTCACTTACTGAAAGAGCGGCGCGGCGTCAAATACCGCCCCTGCCCGCCCGGCACGTCTGCGTTCGTGGACGGCCACGCTGACATAGATCGACGAGGCATCTCCATCTTTTTCCGTTGACAGACGGAAAGCGGGTGCGGGATAATCAGGCTTTCTATGAGCCAGGAGGGACGACGATGGCAAACGGCGCAATTTTCTCAGCAGACTCGCATACCATGGAACCGGCCGACCTGTGGCTGGAGCGTATTGATCAAACCTTTCGTGACCGCGCCCCACGCGTGATCAAAAACCACGCGGGCAAACCGGGCAGCTTTTTTGTGGCTGAGGGCCTGACCCCATTTCCGGTCGGGGGCGGCTTTGCCGCGGGCAAAGACCCCAAAGACCTGGAGACCAACCAGAATGTCGGCTACGAGGAGGCCCGACCCAGCGGCTGGGACCCGGTCGAGCGCCTCAAAGACCAGGACATCGACGGGGTCGAGGGCGAGGTGTTGTACACCACGCTAGGCATGTTTCTGTTTCACCTCAAAGATGTCAATCTTCAGTGGGCCAGCTTTCGGGCCTATAACGACTGGATGGCGGAGTTTTCCGGCCACGACCCGAAACGGCTGATCGGGCTGGGCCTGATTGCCATGCAGGATGTTGACCAGGCCGTCCGTGAACTCCAGCGGATCGCCGACAAGGGACTCCGGGGCGCGATGATCAACGCGGCCGCTCCCGGCGACGTGCCGTTCAGCGACGCCCATTTCGATCCGTTCTGGGCGGCGGCTCAGGACTTGCAGATGCCGGTCAGCCTCCACATCCTGACCGGCAAGCAGAACATTCGGCTCAAGAAGGGCCGGGTGGCGTCCAATATGTCGATCATCCACGAGGTCCAGTATTCGCTGACCGACCTGATCTACAACGGCGTGCTTGAGCGCTTTCCCGGCCTCAGGCTGGTGTCGGCCGAAAACGACATCGGCTGGGTCGCCCACTATCTCAACCGGCTGGACATCTCGTACGAGACGCTGCGCTATATTGACCCGACCCCCATCACCATGCTGCCCAGCGAGTACTTCACGCGCCAGGTCTACGCCACCTTCCAGGACGACCGGCCCGGCGTGCTGACCAGCCAACTGGTCGGCCAGGACAACTTCATGTGGGCGTCCGACTTCCCCCACCGGGCCTCGACCTGGCCCAACTCACGGGCGATTATCGAGCAGAACTTTGCCGACGTGTCAGACGAGATCAAGCGCAAGATCACCTACGAGAACATCCATCGGCTGTACGGCTTCTAAAACCGTCGTTCAGTTCAGGACCTCTTTTTCCTTCAGTCCGGCCACCTCGGCCGGGCCGAGGCCCAGCACCTCGGTCAGCACATAGTCGTTATCCTGTCCAAAGGTCGGGGCGTGTCGCCACACCTCACACGGGGTGTGGGACATCTTCCACGGAATCCCCAGGTGGCGACGCACGCCGATCTCCGGGTGGTCGTGCTCAACATAGGTACTGCGGGCTTCGACCTGGGGGTCGGTCAGCATTTCCCGACCGTTCAGAGCCGGATAGGCCGCCACCCCAACCGCTTGGAGCGTCTCGGTCGCCTCCTGGGCGGTCCGCTCCTGGGTCCAGGCGGTCACGATCTGCTCCAGCTCGTCTTCGTTGGCCTTGCGGTCGGCGGCACTGGCAAAGCGCGGGTCGTCGGCCAGACCGGGCTGGCCAATCGCCGCGCAGCACTGCCGCCATTCGTCCTCGGTCCCGACCACAATGCTGACCCAGGCGTCGTCGCCCTGGCTGCGAAAGACGCCGTGGGGCGCCATGTACGGATCGCGGTTGCCCATGCGCGGCGGCTGATTGCCGTTCATGGTGTAGTCCATGATGGCTTCGGGCAGCAGCATGGCGCAGGCTTCGCGCTGGGAGAGGTCGATATACTGGCCGTGGCCGGTTTTCTCGCGGTACAGCAGAGCGCACATAATGGCGTACGAGCCGTGGACGCCACCGTTCGGATCGCCGTACGAAAAGCCGGCCTGGCGCGGCCCGTCGTCAAGATAGCCGGTCAGGGCCGACATGCCGCTCAGCGCCACCTGGGGCGGCCCGTACGACACATAGCCCTTCTCCGGGCCGGTCTGACCGTAGCCCGACAGCGAGGCCATGATGATGTCGGGCTTGAGCGTGCGCAGCACCTCATAGCCCAGGCCCATTTTTTCCATCACCCCGCCGGCAAAGTTTTCGATCACAATATCGCTTTTGGCGACGAGTTGTTTGGCCAGCTGTATGCCCTCGGGCTTCTTCAGATCGAGCGACAGGGAGCGCTTGCCCTGATTGTACTGGTTGAAATAGCCGCAGCGGTTGATGCCCGTCTCGTTGTCGGCCCAGGGGGGGATCATCCGCGACGGACACAGCCGGGTCTGACTCTCAATCCGAATGACCTCGGCGCCCAGATGGGCCAGCTGTAGCGCCCCGTAGGGTCCGGCCCAGGCCCAACAAAAGTCGGCAACACGAATTCCGTCCAGTGGTGGTTTGCTCATGGCGTGTCTCCCAGTTAGATAATGCCGGCCTGCTGAAGCTGCGCCAGCTCCTGCTCAGCCATGCCCAGCTCGGCATACACCTCGGTGTTATGCTGGCCCAGACACGGCGCCGGGCGACGCAGCGTCCAGGGTGTTTCGGACATGGTGTGGGGGGCCGTCGGGTAGGTATGGGTGCCGGCCTCAGGATGGGCGACTTCGGCAAAAAAGCCGCGGACTTTCAGATGCTCGGAGTTGAGCAGATCGCCCATGGTCGAGACCGGGGCGAACGGAATGCGACGGGACTGGGCCAGATGGTACAGCTCGTCGACCGACTGCTCTTTGACCCACGGCTCCATAAACAGCTGGAGCGCGTCCCAGTTCTCGGCCCGGTCCAGCCGGGTCTTGAAGATCTCCTCGCCGGCCCAGTCCGGGTTGCCCATCAGATCGACAAAGCGCTGCCACTGATGTTCCTCAACGCAGGCGACATAGATCCAGCCGTCTTTGCACTCCATGATATCGAGCGGCCGGATGGCTTTATTGCCGGTAAAGCGCACCACGACCTGATCGGCATAGGTCGGCATGATGCCGGCAAACTCGGAGATGCCCATCAGACACTCCTGGATTGAAAAATCGATGTGCTGGCCGTGGCCGTCCTGAAAACGCGAGAACAGGGCGGCCAGCGAAGCCGTTGCGGCGTGAATGCCGGCCTGAAAGCCCGACTGCTGGCCAAACACCCGCAGCGGCGGCAAATCCTCGCTACCCGGACCACCGCCGTTCAGATAGCACAGCCCGCCCGCGTTCCAGGTCGTCAGGTCGTAGGCCGCATAGTCCTTGCGCGGCCCGCTGAGGCCAAAGGGCGTGATCGAGGTCATGACCAGCCCGGCGTTCAGCCCGGCCAGACGCTCATAGTCCAGGCCCTGGGCGGCCATGCGGCTTGGATGGACGTTGTGAATCAGCAGGTCGGCCTCGGCGACCAGCCGGTCGAACACCGCCCGGCCGCGGCTGTCGGTCATATCCAGGGTCACGCCCCGCTTATTGGTGTTCAGATACAGGTACAGACCGCTTTTTTCGGGGTGGGGGGTGCCGCCCGGAAACGGTCCGCGCTGGCGAGCCGTATCGCCGCCGGGCGGTTCAATCTTGATCACCTCGGCGCCCATATCGGCCATCAGTTTGGCCGCATAGGACGCGCCGACCATATCGCCGCATTCGATAATCCTAAAGCCTTCCAGTGCAAGCCCCGGCATGAAACCCTCCTTCTTCCGGTCGCCGCTCGGTGCGGCGCGAACCGGCGTTTGCCAACTGTAGTCAGCCGTGCTCAGGCCGTCAAGCTGAGACGCCGGGCAACCACGGGGGCTTGCCCCGACGTTTCCCAGACCGCACAGTGGGGGCAGGCTCGCGCGCCTGGCCAGCGCCTATGGACGTCATTGAAATCTACCTGCGGGTCCGGCGGACGGACATCGCCTACATCAAATTCATCCTCGAATCGTACGAGGATCTCGGCATCGTGCGCACGGTTGACCGCAAAAAAGCCACGATTGTGGTCCTGGCCATGCCGGATTTTATCGACCACGTGCGGGCGGTCCTGCACGCCCTCAGTCAGGAATTGGAGCTGTACGAGATTCCTCCGCCGGCCGAGCACGAGGCCGACGGCGACTGGCTGGTGGAGAAGATCCGGCGCGGAGAATAGGCTCAGCTGTCGGCGTTCTCGTCCGGCGCTCGGGCAAACACGTAGGCCACCCCGATACTCAGCCCGTACAGCAGGATCAGCGGTCCGGCCAGCAGGAGTTGGGAAATGGCGTCGGGCGGGGTCAGCACCGCAGCCAGGACAAAGATAACCAGGATGGCGTAGCGGAAGGCGCCGATCAGGGTGCGGTGGGTCAGCAGGCCGATCCGGGCAAAGAAGAAACTCAGGATCGGGAGCTGAAAGGTCACGCCAAAGGCCAGCAGGGTGCGCGCGCTGAAGCTCAGGTATTCGCTGATGCGCAGGGTCGCCTCCACGTCGATGCTCTCGAACTGCTCGATAAAAAAGGTGTAGGCGATAGGCAGGACGACCGTGTAGCAAAACCCGCCGCCCAGCACGAAAAAGAACGAGCAAAAGCCGACGAACGGCCACACATAGCGCTTTTCATGGGCGTATAAACCCGGCGCCACAAAGCGCCACACCTGGTAGAACACCCCGGGGCTGGCCAGGAACAGGGCGGCAATGAAGGCGACCTTGATCTTGGTGAAAAAGGCTTCGGTCGGACTGGTGCCGATCAGGCTGCAGTCGGGACAGGCGTGCAGCAGCGGCTCGCGCAGAAAGCCGAACAGCCAGTCGGCAAACACATAGGTCGGCACAAACGCCACGGCGATGGACAGCAGGGCCTTGACGATGCGGGAGCGGAGTTCTTCCAGATGACCCATGAGCGACATGCTGGTGTCGTCAGGGGTCATTGAGCGGGCTTCTCCTTGTCGGGTTGGGAGGCGGGGTGTGGCGGAGCGGCGGCCGGAGCGGACACACTGGACGCTGCTGTCTTCTTGATCTGATGGTCATCCTCGTCCGCTTTGTCGCCGGCCCGCGCGCTGTGTTCAGCCTGGCGGACCTCTTCTTCGAGCAGAACGCGGGCGTTGTCCAGCTCTTCGCTCACCCCGCTGGTGGCGCGCCGAAACTCGCCCAGCGTCCTGCCCAGCCCCCGGGCCAGTTCGGGCAGGCGTTTCGGACCCAGCACGACCAGGGCTACCACAAGAATCACAATCAATTCAGGCGCACCAATACCGAACATCACTCACCCTTAGCTTTCGCCGGCCACGCTAGTATAATCGGACAATCCACGCAAGCGAAGGGAGACTCAACATGCTCCGGACAGGTCTCGTTATCGACACCCGCTACCAGGACCATGAACCCGGTCAGCAGCATCCCGAACGACCGGCCCGGATCGGCAGCCTGCTGCGGGCGGTCGAGTCCTACCAACGGCCCGGGCTGACCTCCGTCGCGCCCCGCCTGGCCACCGAAGCCGAAATCGGCCTGATCCACGATACGGCCCATATCGGCCGGGTGGCGGCAACGGCCGGTCAACCGGGCTTCGCTTTCGATGCCGATACCCAGGTGTCGGCCCTGTCCTACGATACTGCCCGCCTGGCCACGGGCGGCCTGCTGGCCATCCTCGACGCGGTCATGGACGGCGAGGTGGATAACGGCTTTGGTCTGGTCCGCCCACCGGGCCATCATGCCGAGCGCAACCGGGCGATGGGCTTTTGCCTGTTCAACAGCGCGGCCATCGGCGCCCAGTATCTCCGCGAGCGCTTCGGCCTCAGCCGGGTGCTGCTCATGGACTGGGACCTGCACCACGGCAACGGCAGCCAGCACAGCTTTTACGACGAGCCCGGCGTGCTGTACGCCTCGACCCACCAATACCCCTACTATCCGGGCACCGGCGCGGCCGGGGATGTCGGCCAGGGCGCGGGCGCGGGCTATACGGTCAACCTGCCCATTCCGGCCGGCTGGGGAGACGCCGAATACCAGCACCTGTTTGAGACGATTCTTGATCCGATCTGCCGCCAGTTCGACCCCCAGTTCGTGCTGATTTCGGCCGGCTTTGACGCCCATGCCCGCGACCCCCTGGGCGGTCTGCGGATGACCGAGGCGGGCTTCGGCGCCCTGGCCCGGGTACTGCTGCGGATCGCCCGCGACCACGCCGGAGGGCGTTGCGCAGCCCTCCTGGAAGGCGGCTATGACCTCACCGGGCTCGAAAAATCCACCCTGCGGGTCCTGGACGAAATGGGCGGCGAGCAGCTCGACACGCCGCTGCCCGAGGTTGACGGCCGGCCCCTGTTACCCCAGGTCCTGACCGTCCAGCGCAGCTACTGGGAGCTGCCCGATAAATCCTGATGGGCCACCACCGGGTCGGCTGAACTACTTCCCGCTCTTCAGGCCCGGCTGGAGAGGTTCGGGCATGTCTGAGTCGGGACGCTTCCACGCCGTCTGCCACCGCAAGCCCCGGTTCCAGAAACGAGGAATTGCCTGTACCATTCGGGAAGTTTCTTCCCTGCCGAACACTTTAGCAGGGCTTTTGAAGCGCCCTGGCCGATTTTTCAGACTTGTAAGGAGGACAGACACATGGCAAACAGAGGATTCTCTCATATTGGTCTTTCGACGCTCGACCTCGACAAAACCCGCGAGTTCTACGAGGACCTGCTCGGTTTCGAGCCGGTGGTATGCGATACGATCGAGATAGAAGAAGGGGGGAAGATCCGTCACATCTTCTTCGATACCGGCCACCACCAGCTGATGGCCTTCATGGAAGCGCGCGACGTTCCCGGCGTGCCGCGTGAATACGATGCCGGCATCAACAGCGGGCTCGGCGTGCCGGGCGGCTTTTATCACTTTGCGTTCGAGGCCGGCAATGAAGCCGCCCTGGCCCAGAAACGCGACGAACTCCGTTCCAAAGGCGTCGAAGTCAGCGATGTCGTCGATCACAACTGGGCCAAATCGATCTACTTCAAGGACCCGAACGGCATCTCCTTAGAGTATTGCTGCCTGGTGCGGGAGTTCACCGCGGATGACGCGCGCATGCAGGATCGTTTCAAGCTTCCGCTCGGAGCGCTCGCTGATCCGGTCAAGGCCTTGTCGTCGCCGGATAAACACTAGAGTAAATAACGATGCTGCGTAGCCGTCCGTCATTCCCGCGCAAGCGGGAATCTCGCCTTCCCACCCTGGCGCCCTCTGGATGCCGGATCACGTCCGGCATGACGAGAGCGAAACGGCGTGGCTACAGCCTAACGTAAACCGCTCTAAGCTTGAGACAGCCAACCCTGCACCCTCATGCTCACACAGAGGGACAGGAGGGAGACGTGAGGAGCGGGCCAGCGTCGGCAGCCCGTCCGACTGCCGACGGCGGCTGGGGAAGCGGCGGGACGAGTCCGGCAGCGAGCAGGTGGCCTTCTCCATGCACGCCGGGGTGCGGGCTCCGGTCCGGGTCACACCCCCGTTACTGCGCCACATAACCGCCATCCACCGCCATGGGATGGCCGGTCACAAACGAGGCCGCTTCAGAACACAACCACGCCACGGCTTCGCCGATCTCACTCGGTTGGGCCATACGACCAACGGGTTCTGCGGCGCTCATCCCTTCGGCCATTCCGGGCACTTTTTCAAAGGCGCGCTTGAGCATCGGCGTCTCCACAGCGCCCGGACAGACCGCATTCACCCGAATGCCGGACTTGGCATACTCAAGCGCTGCGGTTTTGGTGAGTCCGACCACCCCATGTTTGGCTGCGACGTAGGCGGACCCGGCTGGTATGCCTTGTAAACCTGCCACTGAGGCAGTGTTCACAATCGCGCCGCCACCTTGGCTGAGCATCTGCTGGATTTCCGCTTTCATGCTGAGCCACACGCCCTTGAGGTTAATACCGATCACCCGATCCCAGGTGGCTTCAGGATAGTCCGGCGTTGGCACGAAGTCGCCCTCGATGCCGGCGTTATTAAAGGCGCAGTCCAGCCGGCCATACGTCTCCACCACTTTTTTGACCATGGCTTGTGTCTCAGCCGCTTGGGATACGTCAGTCCGTATAAAGATCGCGTCGCCCCCAGCGTCTTTGATCAAGCGCACGGTTTCCTCGGCGCCTTCGACATTCACATCCGCCACTGCGACTTTTGCGCCTTCCCGAGCAAAAACCTGAGCGGTCGCCCGACCAATTCCGGTACTCGCGCCCGTGATTAAAGCGACCTTTCCGTCTAAGAGTCCTGCCATGTATGACCTCCTGTCCTCTGGATGATTGAGAGTTCGACTGAACGCACGTCCTTGCCCATGGCCTCGTTTCGTGACGTGTAATGCATATTGCGTTACCCAGCGGCCTACAGGTACCCACCCCGGCCTTCGGCCACCCCTCCGAGGAGGGGACCCGCCCCCATCCCCTCCTCGGAGGGGTGCCGCGATAGCGGCGGGGTGGGTTCTCTCCGCTGGTTCCTGGGATTACGCATCAGACGTTTCGTGGGGGGCTGTCCGTCAGCCGGTCGCCAAAAACTCACCCACCAAGCGGGAAACCTGGGCCTGCTGTTCGACGTATGGGACATGCCCGGCGTTGTCGATCAGCCGCACCTGCGCGCCGGCAATCCGCGAGGCGAACTCGTCTGCGTAGACAACCGGCACCAGGCGGTCGTGTTGACCCCAGACAATGAGTGTTTTTGCTGTGACGCGGCGGAGTCGTTTGGCCAAGCCGCGTTCCGGGATCGGCCAGATAAAATGCGAGGTACTGGCAACAGAGCTCACACTGTGGACCAGCGCGTCGACTTTTTCATCCGGGTCTTCCGGCAGACTCAGTCGGGCCGCGACCTCAGGCGTATTGGGATTATGGTACAAGAGTTCGACTTGGGTTTCCGGCGGAACCATGACATGGTCACTGACCGGAGCATCGTCCCGCCACAGTCCCAGGGCATCAATCAGAACAAGTTTGCCGACACGCTGGGGAAAGCTCGCCGCCAGCTCTGCCGCCACCATTCCACCAAAGGAATGGCCGATCAGATCGACCTGGTCGAGGCCGAGCGCAGCCAACACGTCATCGTAATACAGCATCAGGTCCCACACGTTATCGAGCTGGTGCAAATCATTGGGCTCGGCAGCGCCCGGATGCGCCGGGGCAAAGACGGTGTGCCGGGCGGCCACATCGTTCAGGAAGCCGCTCCATTCCTGGCCAAACGGACCGTGCAGAAAAACGACCGGCGAGCCCGCGCCCCGGACGAGCGTCGTGTTCGGCGCAAAGCCGCCGGGCAGGCTGACAGACTGGGAAGCGGGCGCGCTCACGAGCGGGCTCCCTTGGCCGTCAGCTGCGGAGCGTCGCTCTCGCTGCGGGTCGCGCCATGGGCAGCAGCGTTGCCATTCACCTGCGGACTGCGGGCTTGTGCGTTGCGGGTTGCTCCTTGCGGCCACCAGTGATCCTCATAGCCCTGGTCATCCCAGATACCACGAATGCGGGGCAGGACCTCTTCGGCGAACAGCCGCGTGTTCTTGGCCGTCAATTCCGGCTCCATCGACTGAATCTGGAGAATCACCATCAAATGGCCAACGCGGAGGTTCTTGACCGCCTCGGTGAGACGATCAGCGACCGTTTTGGGACTGCCGCCAATGACAATGCCCTGCTCTTCGACCTGCTCCCGCCAGGTCATGTCTTTCCCCGAGACGGCTCCAAATGGAGTCGCGCCACCTGAACGCCTGAGATTAAATTCCAGGCTGTGCTTGGTCATATAGCCGGGCACGACGGCATGGTGACCGGCGATATACAGTGACTTATCGAAGAAATTGCGGATATGCGGCAGATACTCCTTCTCGGCTTGGGCGTCGGTTTCGCTGACCACAACGAGCTGCGCAAAACCGGCCCGGTACGGATTATCATCGCGCCCCGAGGCGGCCACGGTGTCCCAGTACCGATTCATCATATTTTGCGCAGCCTTATGGCCCAGAAAGCTCAGATAGCTATAGGTGTAATCATTCTCAGCCGCAAACTTCCAAGTCTCAACCGACCCGCCACCCGCACACCAGATCGGCGGATGGGGTTTCTGAATCGGCTTCGGCCACAGGTTGACATAGCGCAGCTTGGTAAACTTGCCGTTAAACGGAAACGGGCCGGGCCTGGTCCAGGCCTGTTTAATGAGATCGTGGGCTTCATAGTAGCGCGGTCGCACTTCGGTCGGCGTAATGCCATAGCAGCCGGCGGTGTCCATGGCCGAGCCAACCGGCCAGCCGGCGACCAGGCGTCCGCCACTCAGACAGTCGAGCAGCGCCATCTCTTCGGCCACTCGGAGCGGCGGATTGTAGAGCGGCAGGGTATTGCCCAGCATGACAATCGCGGCATCAGATTTACGGCGGGCCAGATTGGCCGCGATCAGATTGGGCGAGACAGGAAAGCCATACGCATTTTGATGGTGCTCGTTCAGTCCCAGCCCGTCAAAGCCGAGATCGTCGGCCAGCTCCAACTCGTCCAGATTCCAGTTCAGATACTTGCCAACCGTTTCCGGATCGCACAGTTCGTCAGTCGGCGGGGTGACCCAGATACTCTCATACCGATCACGGAAGTCATCCGGCAGATCCCGGTAGCCCTGCATGTGAAACCAAATCGTCTTCATAGATATTCCTCCCGCCAGTTGCCTCAGACCCGCCAGGCGCGCGCCGAATAGTCCTCATGTTGGACACAACGAGGTCCGGTCCGTTCTCCCGTTTGCCAGACAGGACTATGCACCGTCGGATAGCGCATCGCAAGAGGAGAGCAGGCTGGACACAAGCGTACACCAGCAGACCCAGCCCGTTGAATCGGGTCGTGACCGTTCCTTCTCATGCTCGAAGCCCGTCCGGGAGCAGCTGCCAATTTGATCGCTCACCGGGAGCAGCAGGTGGCAAAGTCGTGTTGCTTTGCCACCTGCCGGGCTGTATCGTCCTCTGAAACCCGGAGGAGGGTGAACCACGATGTCTCGATTCAATGGGTCTGTCTTACTCGTCGGCAGTGTGCCGGGCAACGCTGCGCAGGACGCGATGTCCAGCTGCGCTGAGGGCTTGGGCAGTCTGCTGGGAGCCCTGCCCGACGGCGAAACCGGCTTTCGGAGAGCCTGGATCAACTTCTTGGCCGCCAAAACCTACGCCACCTGCGAGCAGCTGGAAACGGTGTCGCGGCCGTCGCCGGTCGAGCCCGGCGCACCCGACGAATGGCGGACAGCGGATATGGATTGGGTGCCTCGGGGCTTCCGGGATCACTGGCAGTTCAAGGTTAAAGCGCCGGGAGCACCGCTGCGTTTTGAGACGCTCGGCTATGCGGACGAAGCCCGGCAATCCTACCAGACGTTCTGTTCGCTCCGCGACCAGGGCGTGATTCCCCACGGCGTACGCTTCCAGGTGTCCCTCCCCCTGACCGAAAGCGGCACCCGCCTCTTCATCGGACATTCCCCCGACTCGTTTCAGCCGCTGTGGGACGCCTACCAGGATGCCATGCGGCGCGAACTCGCCCAGCTCAGCCGGGAGATTCCTCCCGACGATCTTGCCGTCCAGTGGGATATTGCGGCTGAGGTGGCCTGTATCGAGGCCAACGACCACGATCCCCTGATGGGACTGCCGTGGGATGCACCGGGTGACCCGTTTGACCGCTATGGCCAAGCGCTGGTGGATCTGAGTCCGCACGTTCACGCGGACGCCCTGCTCGGGCTGCACCTGTGTTATGGCGACCTAGGGCATAAGCATTTCAAGGAGCCTCAAGACTTGGGCCTCGTCGTCCGCATGGCCAACGCCGGCGTCGCCGCGATTCGGCGGCCGGTCGATTTTGTGCATATGCCGGTGCCGAGAAACCGGCACGATGACGCCTACTTTGCGCCGCTGGCCGATTTGTCGATCAGGACCACCAAGCTGTTCCTGGGGCTCGTTCATCACACGGATGGCGTCGAAGGCACGCTGCGGCGCTTGGCAACGGCTCAGCGGCACGCCCGTGGCTTCGGCCTTGCCACCGAGTGCGGGTTTGGCCGCCGCCCGCCCGAGACGATTCCTGAGCTGCTGCGGATTCACCGCGAGGCGGCGGCCCGCCTGTGACGCGTTCTCAGCCGCCAGCCGATTCGTATGGCGGAATATCGGGGCAGAGAAGACCGGAGAGGTTTCGACGCTACAGGTCGCCCGAGCCACGATTCAGGGACTGGCGAAAGAAGTCGTTCGGGACAGCGCCGAATGGAACGAGTTGAAAGACAGTTTTCTGAAAAAGAACCCGTTTGAAGAGCCGTTCTTCGGCTACGATACGCTGCGCATGATGCGTATTACGCCGAAGCGTATCTCTTATGCCAATGGCTTGGCCGATACGTTCAAGCTTGAGTTATAGGCACAGCTCGGGCAAGCCAAAGATGGGAAACGGCATGACCCGATTCCAGGTGTACACGGCAACCCGCTGACAGAGGCAGACTGGCGCCTATTCCCCACGCTGGTGCGTTTCGAGACGGAGGTGAGGGGCTGCTACAGTGAGCGGGTCCATCAGGAATTCGTGCAGGCCGGGTTCTCTCGCATCCTGCAGCCCCGTCGGTTTGGCGGCTACGAGTTCGATGTCCCCACCCTTGTCTCTTTGTGGCATGGCAGCACGCAGAGGGTGTCCCGATATAGGACTCTCTCGTTACGTAGCAACGGGTTTTTCCCAGGACGTCAGCTTCACCGTTCCCCGATAGGGCGGTTCATAATACTCGACGGCGACATAGCTCTCAAAAATCCCTGTCAGACAGATCGGGTCTCCAACAGCATACTCGCGAGCCAGCGCAGGAGAATCGCTCTTTCCTTCCAAAGACCAGGAGAGGTCTTCTCCGGCAGGAGTCTTCTCTAGGTTGAGGGTCACGCGTGAGCCCGCATCTGTCGCATCGACCTCAGCAATCGTGCCACAGTACGTAATCGTCTTATCCACGAGACGTGGCCAAGTCTGCGCTTTGAACTGATACGGGCCGTGCTGTTCCATCTCCACGAGGCCCTGAAGCAATTCCTCTTCGCTGAGGGGCGCTGGCGAACAACTCATCAACAGCACAGCAACCAAGACACCCATGGGGTGCATACTTTTCATGGCCGTTTCTCCTTTCTTGGGCTCTCCTTCTGAGAGGGAGGAGCCTTCGATCCGGCGTTTTCCAATCCCTTGACTCCGCCAGGCCCCGTACATACGAGCCCAGAGCATAGACAGAGAGACTTCTAACGTCGAAGCTTGTCCACTCCGGGCGCCGCCAGAATGCGCGTCTCCGGGTCGAAAATAAAATCGTGGAAGACGAGTTCGCCGATGACCCACCGCTCTGACAGCTGGGCCAAATACCGTTGCAGTCCCGACACGCCCTCGTAGCGGCCGCCAAACGGAACGTGGGACGGCAGAAAATTCTCCCACACGAAATCGTCGGTCATCATTTTTACGCACTCGGGGAAGTCGGTCAGGAGGAGTTTCATATATCTGCTGACTGTGTCGATCGCCTGTTGTTTTGTCATATTCTCTCCTCGCTAGCGCACGAATCCGCCGGCTAGGGCTTGCTCTTCAGCCAGCCCAACAGCTCCGCATCAAAGAGTCCTGCCTCCTCGAACTGGGGCGTGTGCCCGCTTCGCTCGAAGACCCGCACGGTCAGGTCTTTGAATGCCGGACGGACACGGTCCCAGGACGACGGAGGCGCAACCAGGAAGTCATAGCGCCCGAGGGCGAGAAACACGGGCCGCTCCAGGGCGTCGAGGGACTGCGTGATGTCGATGGCGGGAAAGACCTCACCCCAGATGTGTTCGAAGACCTCGTTCAGCTCGACCCCCTCCCACAGTGGGGTCGAATCGAACTTCGGGTCGAACCATATCTTCGCTCCATTGCGAATGTAGGCGGTGATGAATCGCTCCGAGAGCGGCAGATGCGCCAATTCTTCATCGGGCAGGCGTTGGAGATTCGCCTCGAAGAGCGCCTTTCGTTCAGGAGACACCGACTCGCGCCAGTACCCTGCCACCGCTTCCACGCTGTCGGCGCTGAGATCCGGAGCAATGCCAATCATGACGACGTGCGACACATTGTCGGGGTAGCGCTTGCCGTATTCGAGCGCCATGTAGCTGTGGCCCGAGTGGCCTATCACCATCACCCGCCCCAAGCCGAGCGCCTGGCGGGCTCGCTCAATGTCGTCGACCACAGTTTCCAGCTTGAAAGAAGCGGGATCGATAGTCGCCGGAGCCCGAGCAAAGCCGCGATGGTCGAGGAAGACCAGCCGCAGATGCTCCCGCAGCTGCTGTGAGAAGACACGGGGATAGTACAGCGCGCTGCCGATGACGATAGCGGGTGGACCGCTGCCCTCGATCAGGTAGTGAAGCGTGAAGCCGCCGGCGTCGATAGTCCCGCTCTCGCTGTTCATGGTTGCCTCCTGTCGTGCGTGGTCTGTCGCGTGTAACGCATATCCCTCAATACCCCTGTGAGGCAAGCGCTGCTCGACACTCACCAGGCAGCCCGCAAGACCTCCACGATGTCCTCGCTCCGCTAAGAGAAAGCGTCCTATTTGCCCATCCGCAGGAGTTCCATCAGGTCATAGCGACGCGGCGAGTCCGGCCCGTTGAGGCGGGGCGCGCCAGCCGTAAACACCGCCGCATCCTCGCGCTGCACATTGACCCAGCTCATGCCCAGCGGGACCGGCATGCGCACCCCCTGCGCCCCGGGCACATGGTCCGGGTGACCATGGACGTTGAGGGTCAGGCGGGCGAACTGCCCGTCGGCGTCATAGCTCAGCACGGCCAGCAGGGCGTAGGTCTGCACGTCCAGATAAAACACCCGCCTGCCATACGGGTGACCCGCTTTTGGCATCGACTCCACCGCCACGACGCGGCGCAGCTCCCACGGCGCCTCCGGGTACCAGTTGTTTTTGCCGCCAAAGCGCACTGCGTCGGCCTGGAGAAAGCCGGGCAAGAGCAGCAGCCGTTCGGTGAGATAGGTCCACTCGTACTCGTGCAGATAGCCGATGAAGTACAGCGGCGGCTGCTCTTCCATCAGGATGTCATAGCGGCCGCCGCCCATGCGCGACAACAGGTTTGAGTGACTCTTGCGGATACGCCGGTTCAGGGGATTATAGCTCAGGATTTCCTGCGGCTGGCTATCATCATCGAAGACGGTCATGATCCGCATCCGGCCCTCCTGATCGGCGGGCGCGATGAGCCGAAAGGTGGCTCTCATGTAGATGCCTTTTTCCTGCCACTGGGGATCATTCTGTTCGTCCCCGACCCGATGCATGCCAAAGCGCATCCGCATCCGGCCGACATTCGACCGGTCAATCGTTCCGGCACTGTTGATCCCGCGCACATAGGCCCGAATGTCGAGCGTCTGGGGCAGGTCGCGATACCGAAAATTCCATAGCGCCTTGAGGCCCGCCTGCGGGTCGGCCGCGTCCAGCACGGGGAACGGTCGGCCGGCCTGGTAGTGTTCTACCTGGCCGGTCTCGGTCAGCCGCGCCTGGTGGGCGTGGGCCAGGCTGGCCTCGAGATAGGGCGTCCGAACCGGCAGATCGGTGGTCGCCTGGACTCGGATACGAAAATCACCGGCTTTGATGAGGCTCAGGATTTCGGGCAGCAGCACCGCCTCGGCAGCCTGCCAGTTGTCCTGAGCAATGGTCATGCCGGGCGCAATGCCCGGTTGTTGAGGCCAGCCGTCCCGGTACGGAAAAAAAACAGCTCGGACTGACTCGGGGCTTGCGGCCGGGATGGCAAAAGCCGGGACAACGGTGAGGACGCTCAGGACAAGCGTCACGACAAGGCGGTGGTATCCGGGCATACATCTCCTCCAGGCGTCTGCTGACATGTCCGTCTTTCTCGAACTGCGCAGCCCTATCAGCAACCGGGTCGTCGGCAAAGACCCCTGTCGCTATGGAATGCGGTCTTGTCACCAGCCTGCCGCTGTGGGCTCCAGTCCCTGTCAGCCCACGCGTTGATGCCCGCGTTTCTCCTCATCGCTCGCCCCCGACTTCGGCGGCGGCCGGAGACCCGCTCAGCCAGGCCCCGATTGCGCCGGTCGTTTCGATGTTCAGTTGGCCGGCCAGACCCGCGGCACGGTGCGGGGCGATTTCCTGCATCCTGGGCGACTGCATCATGGCCAGCATTGCGCCCCGGGAGGGATACATGGCGATGGCGACCTTGTCCCACAGCTCCTCGACCTCGCCCAGCACCAGCCGTTCGACGGACGCGCCGAACATCACCCCGCCGCCGAATTCGGTCAGCAGCCTGGATACCTCTGCGGCGTAGATGGCGTAGGCTTGCTCGCCGGTCAGATTCGACTCGCGGCCGTCGGGATACTCGGCTTTGTCTTTGAACTTCAGGAGGTTGAGCATGTAGACTGGCCCCTCGGGTCCCGGCTCGGCAAAACCGCGGATTTGATCCTGGTTCGGATAGACGCTGTTGTGGACTTGCATGCGCTGGTCTCCTTTCTGGGGCTACGCCCGGTTCAGGGACCGGGCAAAGGGTGCAGCCGTGGGGAAAATGAGTTGCAGCAAAAAAGTGCGCAGCGCCCTCTCGGTCAGCTTGACAATCCCCGGCCGTTTTTGTAATAAAGTTTCTATTACATTTTCTATGCAATAATAACTTCCTACGCACCGAACAATCATCATCTTTCCCATCATGATGATCCGGGTCAAGTCGCGGGTTTTCCGGCAAGGAGGAGAAAATATGCATCGATATCTTTTGGCTGCGGTCGTTTTTACCATGAGTGTGGTTCCGGCCTTTGCCCACCACCCGCTCGGTGGCATGCCAATGGAAACGCTCACCGACGGGCTCTTATCCGGCGTTGGGCATCCGGTCTTGGGCTTTGACCATCTCTTCTTCGTCATCGCCGTTGGCATTGCGGCGCTCTACACCGGCCGTACGAAACTGGCAACGGCCGCCTATATTGGTGCGATGCTGCTTGGCTGCCTGCTGATGAGTTTCGGCGTTGGCCTGCCTGTCAAAGAATTCGTGAGCGGCATTTCGCTTCTCGTTGTTGGCGGCATCCTTTTGTCCGGTCGTGCCACGGGCCTTGCTCCGGCTATCGGACTTTTCGCAGTTTTCGGCCTTTTCCACGGCTCAGCCTTTGGCGACACGATCGCGGCCCAGGAAGCAGGAGCAGGCGTTCCCGTTCTGGTTGGCTATCTGGTCGGACTTGGCCTGTTGCAATACGGCTTGGCGCTCCTGGCCGGATTTGCTGTTCACACTCTGCTGAAGGCGACCGAGGCCCAGCATATTCATGCCCGCCTGGCCGGCGCTGTTGTTGCCGGTGTCGGCACCTTTCTCACGCTTGAGAATATCGAGGGCCTTGTCTTCAATATGTTGGGTCTGGCTGCCTAGAAAACCCAAGCCAGACCCCGGACCGGGCCCGCCGCATGGCCGAGGAGTCAGCATGACCGAAACTGCCTCATCCGTTTTGGCGAAAGGGTCACCGCCAGCCCATGACGCCTTTCGGTCATCCGTACTTCATGTGTGCACGTCCTGTAGGGCACCTGCTGGCTCTCCGCGTGAGCCACGAGAGAGTCGAGCCGGCTTCAAACTCTATCAAGAGCTTCGCGCGACGAGGGGGGGGGCGCTGATGCCTCTGGCAGAAGGCGTGCTTCCGCTCAGCTAGGCCGCGCCGCGTGGAGCGCCCTGACCGCGCCCGCCGTGGGTTTGGAGTCTGCGTCGCTGCCCATTTGGGCTGCCCGTTTGGTCAGACCAGCGCGTGTATTGACGCGCGCTGAAACGCCTGCCATAACGCCATCCGGCCCCATCTTCGGTCTCGCCGTGTCGCAGGGAGAAGAGAGAGAACATGTTGATCAGCACCTCACCACGTCGCCCGAACCGCGAACGGGTCCGCCATATCAAGGAGGCATTGCGCGCAGCGCTGAGCCTTCCCGACGGCACGACGGTTACGGTCACCGAGCTGGCCTGTCTCGAAGAGGGCTGTCCGCCCATCGAGACCGTGATTGGCCTGCTTCGGCCCGATGCCCCAGCGCTGCAACACAAGCTTCACAAAACCACGGACGCCGTTGACGCCGCAGACCTCGTCCAGGTCTGCACGGCGTGGGGGTTCGAGGTCCAAACTCCAGTCCTCGCACCGCTGCTCCAGGAGAACTAGCTATGGACACGCCACAAAAAATACCTGTTTCCATCCTCACCGGCTTCCTCGGCTCCGGCAAGACGACCCTGCTCAACCGGATCCTGAGTGAGGAGCACGGCAAGCGCATTGCCGTGATCGAGAACGAGTACGGGGAGGTCGGCATCGATCAGGCGCTGGTCATCGACGCCGACGAGGAGGTCTTCGAGATGTCGAACGGCTGCATCTGCTGCACGGTGCGCGGGGACCTGATTCGCGTACTCGGCAATCTCATGAAGCGCCGCGACAAGTTCGACTATGTGTTGGTGGAGACCACGGGGCTCGCCGATCCCGGTCCGGTCGCTCAGACCTTCTTCATGGACGACGAGATTCGCGAGGAGTTCTCGCTTGACGGGATCGTCACGCTCGTCGATGCCGCCCACATCGAGCAGCAGCTCGGCCGCAGCGACGAGAGCACCGAGCAAGTCGCGTTCGCGGACGTCCTCGTGCTGAACAAGACGGACCTCGTCAACGGCGAAGCACTCGACAGGCTCGAAGCCCGGCTCCGGGGCATGAACCGAATGGCGCGAGTCGTGCGCAGCGAGCGGGCGAACGTCTCCGTCGATACGGTACTCAACCTCAGCGCCTTCGACCTGGACAAGGTGCTCGAGCGTCGTCCCACCTTCCTCGAGCCGGAGTATCCGTTCGAATGGACTGGAGTCTATTCGCTCGATAGCGGCCGCTACGAACTCAGCCTCGCCGACGGACCTGATCCGGCGATGTCGCTCGTCGTCGTGTCCGACCAGGGCACGGATGACGCTGCCCTCCGCGAGGGTGCGGAGTGGTGTGTGCGGCGCTACGCCGCACCTGCGGAGATCGTTTGCCCGGGGGACGAGATTCCTGTCGGAAAGCACATGAACCTCCGGCTCGATTCCCCAGGGCGCAAGTCGTTCTTCCTGGAGGTCGATGCGCAGGTGCGGGTTGGCCTCTACACCCAGCACACTGCGGAAGAGTTCGCTCTCCAACTGACGAACGCGGAAGGAGCGCCACTCAGGCCAGAGGTCGAGCGCACCTGGGTCGCACAGCACGAGCACGACGACGAGGTGGGCTCGATCTCGATCGAGAAGGACGGCGACGTCGATCCCGGCAGGCTCAACGCCTGGCTCGGCGAACTGCTCCGTGAGCGCGGGGTGGACATCTTCCGCATGAAGGGCTTCATCAGCCTCGCGGGCGAGTCGCACCGCTTCGTCTTCCAGGGGGTTCACATGCTCTTCGATGGGCAGCCGGATCAGCCCTGGGGCGACGCGCTCCGGCGCAATCAGCTCGTCTTCATCGGCCGCAACCTCGATGAGCAAAGCCTACGGCAGGGGTTCGAAGCATGCCTGATTTGAATATCGCCAGGAGGAGTCTGCATGACCGACACCGAGAGCAGTGACATCTATGACGTAGTGGTCGTCGGCGCTGGTGCCGCAGGCGTGGGTGCTGCGGTGGCTCTCATGCATGCCGGCATTGAGAACTTCGTCGTTGCCGAGCGTCGCACGGTTGGCGCATCGTTCACCGCATGGCCGGCCGAGACTCGCTTCATCACGCCCTCGTACCCAACCAATTCGATTGGCATGCTCGACTTGAACTCGATCGCGATTGGAACTTCACCCGCGTTCAGTTTGGGGGTCGAGCATCCGACGGGTGAAGAGTACACGGTATATTTGCGTGCAGTCGCACAATTCTTCGAGTTACCTGTCCGCCAGGATACCGACGTGATGCAGATAGCAAAGGTTGGCGACGGCTTTCGCATCGATACGGCCGACGAGACCTTGCGGGCCAAGCACGTCATTTGGGCCGCCGGCGAGTTCCAATACCCACGCTTACGTGGGTTTGTTGGGAGCCAATTGTGTCGCCACACCGCGACCGTCGCCAGCTATGACGAGCTCGACGGTGACGACTTCATCGTTGTGGGTGGCTACGAAAGCGGTGTCGACGTGGCCTACCACCTGGCGTGTCGCGACAAACGCGTGCGGTTGTTCGACAAGGGTTGCCCGTGGGAGAGTGAGAGTTCCGATCCCAGTGTCACGCTTTCCCCGTTTACGCTCGAACGGATGCGTGAAGACGAGTTTGTTGAGCAGGTGGAACTGTTTCCGCACACACCTGTCGAATCGGTCACTCGCGTGGACGCCCTGTATGAAGTGACGGCTCAGGACGGGCAGCGGTTTCAAACCCGCGTGCCGCCGCTCTTGGCAGGCGGATTTGAGGGGAGCCACAAGTTCATCGCGGATTTGTTTGAACGACGCGAGGATGGTTTTCCGCTTCTGAGCGAACACGATGAATCGACCATCGTACCGGGAATGTTTCTGTGCGGCCCCGCAGTTCGCCATGACAATCACGTCTTCTGCTTTATCTTCAAGTATCGACAACGATTCGCCATTGTCGCCAAAGCAATCGCGGCCTCGTTAGGGCTGCCGGCGGAAGATATGGAAGCGTACTACCGCAGGTGGGGCATGTATCTCGATGACCTCTCCTGCTGTGGGACGGAGTGCGTATGTTGACGGGAAACGACGAAGGGGCCGTCGCGTCTGGCGCGGGGCGAAGCCGACTCGCCAGGGCGCGGAGCATCGAATGGCTCGGACAAACGACTGCCAGCGTTTGCTGGATTGGCAGCATGCTGACTGACGGGATCAGATCCGGCGGGGATTGGTTGCAGTTGCTTGCTGCATCCGCCTGGCTGGTGGCCAACATCGTAACGATTGCGACTGCCGAACCATACCGCCCGAACTGCGAACGGGTTCGATGAGTCGCATCGCTTCGTCTTCCAGGGGGTTCCATGCCAAAGGGTGTTCTTCGCCGGGGCTGGTCTGCGACAGTCGGTGACTACGCCATCGCCGGGGGTTGGAGCCTACGCGGTGAGGCGCTGATGGTCGGTGATGCTGCGGGTGGCGTCTACGCATTCGACGGCAAGTCTGGCGCGACCGCCTGGGCGCGGCGCGGAGTTCATGAAGGCGGCGTGCTCGCGGTGGCGATCCACCCAAGCGGAACCGCGTTCGCTACGGCCGGCCAGGACAGACGAGTCTTGATCTGGAATGTCGCCGAAGGCCAGGTCAGCCGGGCTATCGACGTCGGAAGCGGTTGGGTAGAAAACGTGGCGTGGTCGCCGGACGGCCAATGGTTGGCAGCCTCCTGCTCCCGGCAGGTTCGTGCGTACGGTGCGGACGGCGCGGAGGTTTGGCGATCTGATGATCATCCCAGTACCGTCAGCGCGATCGCCTGGTCGAGCGTAGGGGAGCTGGCGACAGCCTGTTACGGTCGGGTGACGTTCTTCGACGCGTCCACTGGCGAGCTTCGCCAGAAGCTGGAGTGGAAGGGCTCCTTGGTGTCGATGGTCCTGAGCTCGGACGCGGATATCGTGGCCTGCGGCAGCCAGGACAACTCGGTGCACTTCTGGCGTCGCTCCACGGGGCAGGACTCCATGATGTCAGGATACCCGGCCAAGCCGTCGGCCCTGGCTTTCGATGACACCGGCACCCTCTTGGCCACCAGCGGAGGGGAGGCGGTGACGGTCTGGAGCTTCCAGGGAAGTGGTCCCGAAGGCACGCGACCCGGCATGCTAGAGCTTCATGCTCAACCCGTCACGACGCTTGCCTTCGCTCGCCGCACGATGCGCCTGGCATCGGGAGGCCGCGATGGTGCCGTGGTTGTGTGGTCGCTTCAGAGAAATGGAGAAGGCGATCCGCTAGGGACCGCGGTTGTGGCGGGCGTAGTGGCCGGATTGTACTGGCGGCCAGACGGGCGCGCGCTTGCCGCGCTCGACGCGCGGGGTGGCGTGACGGTTTGGCGGACAGGCTGAACAAAGGCCCGAATGGGCCGGGGTTCCCTGGCTGCGGAAGCGCTGGCCAAAGACCCGACACCATGCCAGACCCCGAATACATTCACGCCAAAGAGCCGGAACAGGCGCGGGGCTGCCCGGCGGGTTGATCCCGCCCTACTGGGCTGTCCAGCCGCCATCGACCGCCATCGGCTGACCCGTGACAAAGGACGCCGCGTCCGAGCACAGCCACACGACGGCTTCGCCCACTTCGGCGGGGTCAGCCATGCGTCCAATCGGTTCAGCAGCAACCACTTGTTCCTCAATCCCTGGGTTGTCACGCGCTCCGCGTTCAAACATGGGCGTCCGAATCGCCCCCGGGCACACGGCGTTGACGCGAATGCCGGACTTGGCATATTCCAGCGCCGCGGTCTTGGTCAATCCATTCACCCCATGTTTGGCCGCCACATACGCCGAGAAGCCAGGCAGACCAACCAGGCCCGCAACCGACGCCGTATTGACTATCGCGCCGCCGCCCTGGGTGAGCATCTGCTGGAGTTCATACTTCATGCACAGCCACACGCCTGTGAGGTTGATCGCTATGACCCGGTTCCAGTCCGCCTGGCCATAGTCCACCGTCGGCTGGACCACGCCCTCGATGCCGGCGTTGTTGAAGGCACAATCGAGGCGTCCGTAGGTCTCGACCGCTTGCCTGACCATGGCCTCCACGTCGGCGGGTTGGGCGACATCGGTCTGGACAAATGTCGCTTCTCCACCCGACTCGTGAATCAGGCGTACGGTTTCTGCGCCGCCCTCAGCCCCGACGTCGGCCACCACGACCCTGGCCCCCTCACGAGCAAAAATCCGCGCGGTCGCCCGGCCGATGCCCGAGCTGCCACCCGTCACCACGGCTACTTTTCCGGCTAATCGACCAGCCATCCTCGTCCTCCTGTATTGGCGCAGACCGAAGAGCAGCTCCGGCTGCGCCGCCGGCTGTCGGCGTTCGTTCCGAGGGGCCTCACGCGGCAGTATATTGGCGCGCGTCGAACTCCGCCGGCTCCGTGAGCGGCTCGGTCTGCCACCGCTTCAGCTCGGGCAATACGCTTTTGGCAAACAGCTTCAGATTCCGCTCGGCTTCGTCGAACGGCATGCCGGCGTAGCTGAAATTCAGCATAAAGCCATTGGCGTCGATGGTGTCGCGGACCGTGGCCAGCTTCTCCAGCACCTGGTCGGGAGTCCCCCAGGGCATCAACTTCGCAAAGTCGAGCGCCGCCGTGTCGATCCCATGCTTGCCGAGAAACTTGGTGATCTGACTGTAAAACTCATAGTTCTTATGCGTCCCAAACTTCTCCGAGGTCATTTCGTAGTGCGTAATCACGGTCTTGTATTGCGCGGCCAGCCACTTCATGGCCATCTCTTCGGCGCGATCCTTGTTCTCATCGACAAAGACAAAGCCGCCGCTGAACGGTTTCGGGGCCGGCGTGTCGCCGTGATATTGCCGCCACGCGTCGTGATACACCTCGAAGTCTTTTTTCACCGCCTCCCACGGCTTTTGGGGAATGACCAGGAGCCCGACCCCCAGCTTGGCCATGATCGGGGATGAATCCGGCGAGACCGCAGCCGCGTACGAGCGACCTCGAAATGACTTGAACGGAAACGGACGGATTTCACGACGCGGCTGTTGGGTGTGCAGACCGCCCTCCATATAGCCTTTCTCCAGGGCTTCGAGGATCAACTCGGCGTACTCGACGAACCGACCGCGGCCTTCGTTCTGATCGATCCGAAAGCCTTCGTATTCGATACGCGCCAGACCACGCCCAATCCCCAGGATGAAGCGTCCGTTCGAGACATGGTCGAGCATCGATATCTGTTCGGCGACGCGAACCGGGTCATGCCAGGGCAGGACGATCACCATCGAGCCGAGCTTCACCTGCTTGGTCCGGCCCGCCATATAGGTCAGAAATTGGACCGGATCGGGGCACATGGTGTAGTCGTCAAAATGGTGCTCAATCGCCCAGACGGAATCGAACCCCAGCGGTTCCGCCATCTCCGCCAGGCGGATCTCATGCTGCCAGACCTCACGGTCGGTCAGCTGATTGTTGGGATTTTGAAACACTGCTCCGTAGCCTACATGCATGGCATCCTCCTTAGGCACTGCCGGCCCGCTCTCACACATTCAGCCCATGAAAGCGGACGGCATTCTCATTTGGGTGAACGAACACAGGCCGGCTCATCACATCTTCAGCGAATGGTAGGTCGCCGCGATAATCCTGGCCGAGCGCTGATCGCCGAGCGTGCTCTCGCCCATGCGATTCATCACATAGGCGATCGACGTGCGGGTGTCGGGGTCAACCACGGCGATTGACCCGCCCCAGCCGCCCCAGTAGAAGGCGCCGGGGCTCGGCGTAAACGGAATCCGCGGGTTCATCAGGCCAAAGCCGAGTCCGAACAGCATCCACACGCCGAGCACGAGGTCCTTGCCGTTGGTCTGCCGTTGGCGGGCCAGTTCCACCGTTTCGGGCGCCATCAGCCGGACGCCGTCAAGCGCACCGCCGGCAGCCAGCGCCCCGTGCACGCGGGCGACGGACCGCGCGTTGCCGATGCCGCCGGCCGCCGGAATCTCTGCCGCCCGCCAGGCGCGCGTCTGCGGCTCGCGGCCCGTTAGCGCGGCAGACCGAAACGTCCGCGTGGCAACCGAATCCGGGTCGCCGGGCATCTGATCCATCGTCGTCGCAGGCGGAACCATCTCACCCACCCGGCCGTCGTGCCGGGCGTCCAGGCCGATGTGAAAATCGACCGTGAGCGGGGTGGCGACTTCCTCGCGAAAGAAGGTGCCGAGGCTGCGACCGTCAACCCGACGCAGGATTTCTCCCTGCAAATAGCCTTGGGTGATGGCGTGGTATCCCGAGGCTGTCCCGGGCTCCCACCACGGCGCCTGACGGGCCAGCCTGTCGCACATGGCGTCCCAGTCGTAGAGTTCCTCAATCTCGACACGCGAGTCGAAACCGGCCAAGCCCGCCGAATGGCTCATCACATGGCGAACCAGGACACCCTGCTTGCCGTTCTGGGCGAACTCCGGCCAGTAGCGGGCAACCGGCGCGTCGAACTCGATCAGCCCCCGGTCGGCGAGCATCAGCAGGCACACCGCAGCCATGGTTTTGGTGGTCGAGTACACGTTGACGATGGTGTCCCGCTGCCAGGGCGCGCCACTCGGGGCTGCCGAGCCGCCCCACAGGTCCACGACTACTTCTCCGTCGTGGACGACACACGCGCTGGCGCCAAGCTCCTCGTCGGTCGCGAAGTTCTCCTGAAACGCCTCACCAACGGCCGCGAATTCATCTGCACAGTATCCCTGGAGTTCCATCATGGCTGTCTCCTTTAGGCAGTTTCCTGTCCGATGTCAACGCACGGGCACCTGCTCTCGGCCAGGCGTCCCGTTCGATGTCCGCTCGCAAGAAATGAATCTCGCGCCTCTGGGACGACACGTCCCCGAGAACTTCCGTGAAGGATTCGACGCCTGTGTGGTGCCGACCCTGGTCGATCACCAGGCGGAGTGTGTCGTCGTCGATTCTGGTTATCAGACACGATTGACAGACGGCGTTGTCTCATTGTCCCGGCCCGGCTATCTATTTGCTCAAGAAACTGCCCGGAGGGAGAAGCTATGCACACTGATATCGACGAGGTGACGGCTGGCATATACCGCCTATCGACTTATGTCGAAGAGGTAGATTTTACGTTTAACCAGTATCTCATTGACGCTGACCAGCCCTTGCTGTTTCATTGCGGCATGCGAGCGCTTTTTCCGGTGATCTCCGCAGCGGTGCCTCAAGTGATGCCGCTGACGCGCCTGCGGTGGATCTCGTTCGGGCATTGGGAAGCCGACGAGTCGGGGGCGATGAACGACTGGCTGGAGGCCGCCTCTGAGGCCCAAGTCGCCGTGGGGACCATCAGCTGCATGACTTCCGTCAATGATCTGGCTGTTCGCCCGCCCAAAGCGCTTGAAGATGAGGAGCGTCTCGATCTGGGCGGCAAGCGGGTGCGTTACCTGGCTACGCCCCATGTCCCCCACGGGTGGGATGCGGGCGTCCTGTTTGAAGAGACGAGCAAAACCCTCTTCTGCGGCGATCTTTTTACCCGGACCGGGCGCTGCGCGGCGATCTCGGACGACGATCCTGTCGCGCCCGCTCTGGCGGTAGACGACACCTTTGGCTACACGGCTCTGACCCCGAACACCGCCCCGACCATGCGCCGGCTGGCTGCCCTCAAGCCGGCGATGCTGGCGTTGATGCATGGGTCCGCTTTTCGCGGGGACTGTGAACGTGCCCTGCTCACGTTGGCCGACAGCTATGAGGAACGGTGTAAGCGGGAAAGGTAGGACAAGGGCTCTAACTCGAAGCACCTGAGATTGGTACCGTCTGCCCCTGTCCGTGATAATCCCACGCACCGCCCGGGCAAGGCCGATTGTGCAAAACAGTCGGCCTTGCTTTTTGTGTGGTTTGTACTCTCAGCCAAGAGAAAAGAAGCAGGCTAGAGCAATTCACCATCATGTGTGGCCGTGTAGGTCAGGTTAGCCGGAGGCGTAACCCGACATCCCGTCCGTGTCGGATTACGCTCCGCTAATCCGTATATGGACCTCTCCCGCTTGGGAAGGCAGGGGGTAGGGATGACAGGGACAGGGCTGCGGCCGTATATACGGGCTGTCGATGAGGCTGGTGAGCGCCTCGGCCCAGGATGAAGTCCGCGCGCCCTGGCCTTCTCGACCTACCGGTCTGCAAGGACCGTGGCTTAGCCCAGGCTCTCAGGACGCCGATACCCCGTGGTGTCATCACGCTGCTCCTTGCCGACGCACTCCCGAGGGAGGAACTTCGCCCCCGAACGGCGCCGGGCTTAGGCGGCGGCCCGGCCCGGCGCATACGGTTCCGCCCGGGCGAGCACCACCCAGGCGATCCGCGCCAACTTATTGGCCAAGGCGACGGTGGCGACATTGGTGCCCCGGCGGGCCTGCACCGCCCGAATCCAGCAGCTCAAGGAGTCGGCTTTGCGCGTGGCGTGGCGCACCACGGCCCGCGCCCCGTGAATCAGTAACGCCCGCAGCCGTTTGTCGCCCCGCTTGGTGATCCCGTACAGCCGGGGCTTGCCGCCCGTGGTGTGCTGCCGCGGCACCAGCCCCAGCCACGCCGCCAGCTCCCGCCCCGACCCAAAGGTCCGCCCATCGCCCACCGCTCCCACCAGCGCCGTCGTCACCAGCGGCCCAAACCCCGGCACGGCGCGCAGCCGCGCCACCGCCGCGTCGGCCTGGCTGACCGCCGCCAGCTGCTGCTCGACCCCTTTAATCCGGGCATCCAGCGCCTGCACCCACGCATACGCCTGAGCCACCACCTCGCGCAGCACCCCCGAGAGCGCGGCTTCAGGTTGCTCTAGGACCTGCGGCACCAGCTGGCGAAATCGCCCCAGCCCCGCCGCCATGACAATCCCCTGTTCCGCCAACAGCCCCCGCACTTGGTTGACCGTCGCCGTGCGCTGGCGGACCAACCCGTCGCGCACCCGGTGCAAGGTCTGCAAGTCTTGTTGCGCCGCACTCTTCAGTGGTACCCCCCGGACCGCCGGCTGGCGCGCTGCCTCACACAACGCCCCCGCGTCGTTGTAATCGTTCTTCTGCCCTCGCCGAAACGCTTTGACATGCCGCGGCGCCATCACCTTTACCGCGTGCCCCTGGGCCTGGAGCTGGCGCGCCCAGTACTGCGCCCCACCACACGCCTCCAGCCCCACCCGACACGGGGCGTGCTGCGCAAAAAACTCCACCACCTGCCCCCGCCGTAAGCGCTTGCGCCACACCTGGCGGCCCTGTCGATCCGTTCCCACGGCGAAAAACACTTGCTTTGCAATATCCAACCCGATTGTTGTAACCTGCATCGGAGACCCTCCTCTTGCGCTTGATGGGTATATCACTGCTCATCTTGGCTCTGCTGAAGCCGCAACGGAAGCGGGAGGGTCCATCCCATCAACCTACGACACTAGATTCCCGCTTGCGCGGGAATGACAGGCAGCTACACAGGATCGTAATTTGCTCTCATCTGCTCCATACCCGACTGACGCGAGCCCAGAGCGGCAGCGGCTTCGTGAAGACGGCGCTCTACTTATAAATTGGTATACCACTTGGCCAATTCGGTCCCGATGAGATGGGGGTTGTCCTCTTGGACGAAATGAATGCCCGCGCCAATGTCAACCACTTGCAGATTCGGGAGATTTTGCTGACACCACGAAACGGCTTGGGCGTCGATGATCCCTCCTGGGGTGGCGGAGAAGAGCAACTTCGGCAGCCGGGATTGCTGGAGTTTACGGTTGTACTCCTCCACCATCGCCACGACGGCGGCGGGCTCACCCGCGATCGGAACCTCGTTCGGCCACCGCCACAACGGCTTGCGACTCGGCGGGTCGATGTACGGAGCCCGATAGTGGTCCAGTTCGGCGTCCGTGAGTGCGCGAACGACCATCGAGGGCAAGACCTGCTCCACGAACACATGCTGATTGACGATCATGTCCCAGCCGACCTCTGGTGTCCGGAAGGCTTGAAACGTCTTCTTTACGTCTTTGGGAAACGCGTCCCAACTGGGTATGGGCATCAGGACCGCTTCCATGAACGCCAGGGCCTTGATGTTGGCCTCGTTGCGCATGGCATAGTGGAACCCTAAGGCCGAGCCCCAGTCGTGAATGACGAGGGTGAGATTCTGTAAGCCGAGCGTTTCAATAAAGCCCTCGACGTATTTGGCGTGATCAAAAAATGAATAGTCGATATCGGGCTTGTCCGATTTGCCCATCCCGATCAGATCCATAGCGATACAACGCGCATGGGGTTGGACGTGGGGGATGATATTCCGCCACAGATACGACGAGGTCGGGTTGCCGTGCAGGAACAGCACGGGGTCGCCGTTGCCTTCCTCGATATAATGAATCCGTGAGCCGTGGACGTCCACGTAGTGGGGCGCATACGGAAAATCTGCTGAGATCGCTTGGGTCGCCATAGTGTATCTCCTTGTGTGTCAGCTTACCGCTCACCGCTGTGTTCACGATTCTACATCAAAACTCATGTTCCACCAGGTCGTTACGATGGGGCCGAGCTTCATCGGCCCGACCTCATTCGTGGTTCTTATCGAGACAGTCGAAGGCCAGCCGCGCTTCCAATGCTGCCCGAGCCTGGAGGGCGGCGGTCGCCGTGGCAAGCGCCCGAGAACGGGACTGTCCGAGCCGTTCCAGAGCCGCACTCAACTCACCAAGACTCAGCTCCCCCGCCTCGTAGGCCCGGCGGCTCAACTCCCCTGTCTGGGCCAGCGTAGCGAAGTAAGCTGTTCCATAGACGCCGCGCTGCTGTCGGGCGAGTTGGAGGCCTGCATACGCGGCGGCGACCTCGTGGCGCACGCTGAGCGTTCGGGATGTCAGCTCCTGGCGCGCCATCTCGACCTTCGCCGTCGCCGCCGTTATTGCGTGGGTGTGGCGATTGAAGAGGGGCAGCGGAATGGTCAGCGCGCCGCCCACCACCTGGTCCTCATTGTCGAGCTTGTACATTGGACCAAGGGCGATATTCGGTAGCCGGTTCGCCCGGGCGAGGCGCAGTTCGGCCTCTCGGGTCTCTACTTTGCGGCGCGCGGCCTGGTAATCGGGCCGATGCTCCAGGGCACAGGCGATGAGTTCCGCCTGGGATGGCAGCGGGTCCGGGAGAGCGTCGAGCCGAGAGGCTGCAAACAGGTCTCCAACCGCAACGAGCGGTTTCTCTACACCAAGACCGAGCAGCAAGCCGAGCTGTTGTACCGCGAGCGCGCGCTCCTGCTGGCTGGCGAGCAGACGCGCGCGCGCCTCGTCGGTATCGAGGCGTAGCGCGTTGAGTTCCAGCACCGAGATATCTTCTTGCGCATAGCGCTCACGGCCGGCCTGAAAGAGTGCGGCACGGGTCTCCAGACTGTCCCGTCGTGCCTGGAGGCTTTCTTGTATCGCCAGCAACTCATAGAACGCGCGCATGACTTCCAGTTGCAGGAGTCGTTCCGCATCGGCAATACGCCACTCCGTATAGCTCAGGTGAGAGGCGGCTGCCTGGCGGCGATGTGCGGGTTGGCCCGCAATCTCGATTTCCTGGAGGACTGAGACGGCAGCATCCGCGGTTGACCTCCCGGTGGGCGCACGAAACCGCCGGTTGCGGTAATCCGCCTCAATACTGACCCGAGGATTTTCTTGAAACAGCAGCTCGGACTGCTGGACGCGTCCCTCGGCCAGCCCCAGAGCGTGCCGTTTTGCCCGCAGGTCGGGATTCTCGCGCAGGGCGAGTGCCAGCGCGGTCGGCAAATCCACCCGCCAGGCGGCGTCCGTCTCCTCCGCCCCTCCTGGCGTCATCTGGCCGGCCAGCAGGAACGTCCACACAGACGCGAGCAGCACCCAGCGTGTCTGCCTCATCGCTCCTCTCCTTGTACACTGAGCGGTCGGCCGAACCTGAGGTATAAGGCCGGGACAACAACGAGGTTGAGCGCGGTCGAGGTCGTGAGACCACACAAAATAACAATCGCCATGGGCGTGAGTATTTCGCTGCCCGGGTCGCCGGCCCGCGCGACCAGCGGCAGAAGGGCCAGCCCGGAGGAGAGGGCGGTCATCAGAATGGGCGAGAGTCTTTCCAGTGCGCCGCGCTCCACCGCAGCTCGAAACGGCTCGCCTTCCTCTTCCATCAGATGACGAATATGGGTGACCAGCATGATGCCGTTTCGGGTGGCGATGCCAAAGAGCGTAATCAGCCCCACCAGCGAGGCCACGCTCAGTATCCCGCCGGACACGAACACCCCCATGACGCCGCCAATGAACGCCAAGGGCAGATTGACCAGGATAATGAGGGCGTCGCGGACAGACCGCAGCGCCGTGGTGAGCAGGACCAGGATGCCGCCCAGCACGAGCAGGCTCAGCAGGCTGATCGTGCGCGCTGCGGCCTGGGCACTTTCAAACTGGCCGCCATACACAAGCTCATAGCCCTGGGGCAGCGCCACATCGGCTTCGATCTGACGCTGTATCTCCTGCACGACATTCTGGAGCGCCCGGCCCGCCACGTTACAGCTTACCACGATACGGCGCCGCACATTCTCGCGCCCAATCGTGTTCGGACCGAGCGCCCGGCTGATGTCGGCCAGCAGCCGAAGCGGGACTTTTCCCCCGGCCGGCGTATCGATCAGCGTAGAGCGAATCGCACTGAGGTCCTTCCGGGCCGTATCCTCGTAGCGCACCACCAGGTCAAAGCTCCGCTGGCCTTCCAGGATGCGGGAGACGGTCTTGCCTGAGAAGGCCGTTTCCAGGGTCTCGGCCACGTCTCCAACGGTGAGCCCGACCCGGGCAATGTGTTCCCGCTTGAGTTGCACATGAAGAATCGGCAGGTCGGTTTGCTGCTCAATCGCCAAGTCCACCACCCCACGCACTTGGGCCATGCTATCCCGGACCGCCTGGGCCAGGCGGCGCAGGCGGTGCAGATCGTCGCCAAAGACTTTCACCGCGATATTGGCCCGCGTGCCGGACAGCATGTGGTCAATACGGTGGGAGATCGGCTGGCCGATGGTGATGCTCATGCCCGGCACAAGCGTGAGATCGCGGCGCAGCGCGGCGAGGAACTCCGCTTTCGAGCGCGCCTGCATCTGGAGTCCCACATCGATTTCGGAGGCTTCGACCCCCTGGGCATGTTCGTCCAGCTCGGCCCGTCCGGTCCGCCGGGCCGTGGTGATGACCTCTGGAAACGACAGGAGAATTTCCTCGACCAGCTGTCCGAGTCGGTCAGACTCGGCCAGGGAGGTGCCTGGCAGGGTGACCGTATTCACCGTGAGCGTGCCCTCATTGAACTCCGGCAGAAACGACCGGCCCAGGAGCGGGGCGAGGGCAAGCGTGCCGGCAAACAGCACGGCGGACGCGAGGATAATCAGACCGGGACGCGGCAACACGTGGCCGAGCAGTTTTTGATAGCCCCGCTGGAGGCGGCCCACCAGGGGATTCTCTTTGCGCGTGGTGACGCCCTTTGCCGTGGGCAGCAGCAGCGAGCAGAGCACGGGCGTCAGGGTCATGGCAACCAGGAGCGAGGCAAACAGCGCGACCAGGTAGGCCACACCCAGCGGGACGAGCAAGCGTCCTTCAACGCCGCTGAGGAAGAACAGCGGGACAAAGACCAGGGCAATGATGGCGGTGGCAAAAGTGATGGACGGACGAATCTCCAGGGACGCCTTGAGCGTGACGCTGAGCGGGTTGTCACGTGCCGGCGGCGGCAACGCCGCGTTCTCTCTCAGTCGGCGAAAGACGTTCTCGACATCAATAATGGCGTCATCGACCAAAGCCCCGATGGCAATGGCCATGCCGCCCAGGGTCATCGTGTTCAGCGTGCCGCCGAAGAGGTGCAGCGCCAGGACGGCGACAAGCAGGGAGAGCGGAATGGCGACCAGGGTGATGAGCGTGGCGCGGATATTCAGGAGGAAGAGGAGAAGAATGCCGACTACCACCAGCACCCCGTCTTGCAGGGCGTCAACGACGTTTTCAATCGCTACGGCAATAAAGTCAGCCTGGCGGAAGATATGGGCGTTCAGGCGCATGCCGTCCGGCAGGCTGCGTTGGATGGCGGCCAGGGTGGTGTCCAAGGTCCGGGTTAAGGCCAGGGTATTCGCCCCGGGCTGTTTGTGGAGACTGAGAATCACGGCCGGCTTGCCCTGAACAGCTCCTTCACCGCGCTTCAGCGCTGGCCCGACCCGCACCTCGGCCACCTGATGGAGAAACACGGGCTGCTCGTCGCGCCTGGCAATCACAGTCTGCGCGATGTCTGCCGGCTGCCGGACCCGCCCCACGCCATGAATCAGATACTCTTGGCCGGCGTCCATGTAGAAGCCGGCCGAGGTGTTGTGGTTGGTCAGGCGCACGGCTTGCGTCACTTCGGCGAGGCTCAGCCCATACGCCGCCATGCGCTCTGGGGACAGCAGGACCTGATACTGTTTGACCCCGCCGCCAATGGGGATGACTTGCGACACCCCAGGGATGGACAGCAGCCGCCGACGTATCACCCAGTCTGCGGTCGAACGCAGCTCGAGCGGCGAATGTTGCGCACTGGTGAGACTCACCAGCATGATCTCGCCCATAATGGAGGAGACCGGCGCGAGAATGGGCGGCTCGACGTGTGGCGGGAGAACGGCACGGGTCAGCTGGAGTTTTTCATTCACCACCTGCCGGGCCTGATACAGTTCCGTGCCCCAGGCAAATTCGACCCACACCACGGAAATACCGGTCGCAGACGACGAGCGGACACGCCGCACCCCGGCCGCTCCATTCACCGCCGCTTCGAGGGGAAAGGTGATCAGCGTTTCCACTTCTTGGGTCGCCATCCCGTGCGCCTCGGTCAGGACGGTGACCGTTGGCGCGGTCAGGTCGGGGAAGACATCGACCGGCATGCGGACGGCGACCAGCGTGCCGCCGAGTCCGACCGCCAGGGCGAGCGTCAGGACGATCTGACGCTTGGCTAAGGACCAGTGAATAAGCCGATTCATGCCGGTGTCCTGTGGCTAGTGCGCATGGTCATGCTCGGGCAGCGTGCTGGACAGGGACGCCAGATGCACCCGATACGCCCCGTGCGTCACGACGCGCTCACCGGCGCTGAGGCCTGCCCGCACCTGCACAAAGTCGTCCTGCCGGACGCCAAGCTCCAGTTCTCGCCGCGCAAACGTCTCTCCCCGCACCTGCACAAAGGCCAGCGGCAGGCCCTTGTCATACACGATGGCGCTGACCGGGATGGCGAGGGCCTGGACGACTTCTCCGGTTGGCACGCCAAGCTCACCGTGCATGCCGATTTTCAGCCGGCCCTGAGCATTATTGACCGCCAGGATAAGCGGCACGGAGCGGTGCTTGGGGTGCAGCACGCTGCCCAGGGTCACCAGCTGCGCGTCCGGCGGGGAGAGGAGCAGGGGCGAGCTGAGGGCCGGCGCGGTAAAGCGGGCCTGCTCCACCTGGCCGACTTTGGCGATGTCCGCCTCAAAGACGCGCCCACTGATCCAGACCCGCTCCAGGTCCATAATGGTGAACAGATGATGGCCCGCTTCGACCAGCGCTCCGGGGGTGAAGTTGGCCGCGACCACCGTCCCGGCCATTGGCGCGCGCAGGAGAAAACGTTGAGCCCGCAGCGCGTGGGGGTTCGCGGCGCCGGCCGGGTTCACATCGAGCAGGGAGAGTTCCGCGCGGGCGGCAGACAGCCGGGCGGTAAGGACGGCCACGTTTTTTTGCGCCTGCTCCAGGCGCCGCCTGGGAACAATGCGGTCCGCATACAGGGCCTGCACGCGCGCCAACTCGTGTCGAGCAGCCTCAAGCTCGGACTGGCTCGCCTGCACGGTATAGACGATGTCGACTCGGCTCTTGGCTGGGAAGGGGAGCAGCCGGGCGAGCGGTTCACCCGGCTCAACACGCTGTCCGGGCGTGGGAACGCCTTTCTCCACGGCCACCGCTCGCCCCATGATGGGCGCGGTAATGTGGACTTCTCCCCCGGCCGCGGGTTTGACTTCCGCGTGGAGTTGAAGCGTGGGGTGCAGTTCCCGGGTGGTGACCGTCTGTGTCGCTAATGCGATCTGCCACTGCTGATCTTTCAGAAAGGGAATGCCGTCACCCGCCGGCTCTTGTGCGGGACTGACCCGATCTTTTTCGGTTGCCACCACGACCACTTCGCCCGCATCAATCGTATCGCGCCCGGTCCGGGTGTCGGGATGAGAGCGGGTAAACCGCAAACGATACGTGCCGGGCTCGGTGGGCGTGAGCACGAGGCGGTAGAGGCCCGGCGCTGTCGGTGTTTCCGAGTGGACAGTCAGCCGCCGGCCGCCTCGGCCTTCCAGCGTTGTCATGACGACATCCTCGGAGACCGGCCGAGAGGTCTCCAAGTCGGTCAGATGCACGGCAAGAGGCGTGGCTTTGCCCACGACTAAGGGCGCAAATTCCACAAAGAGTTCGGTCCGAGCCGTCCACTTGGTGATGCTGGTCGGCTCAGGGGCGTGGTCTTCGGGGAGACGGGCGCTACCCGACTGGCAGCTGGTCAGCACCAGCAGTGCACCAAAGCCCAGACAGTAATGCCGTAACATGGGCGCGGTCCTCCATAGGAGAGACGCGGGCATGGCGGAGTGCACCATGCCGAAGTCCTCTCCTTATTGGGGGGATAAACGACGGCCGGAGACGAAGCCTAGACGTGACAGGGAGGAGAACGGGGAGAACTGGCCGGGAAACAGGCCGATGCTATGGGTGGCGGGTGGTCAGGCTGGCACGCCCCCGACACACTCGGTGGGTGGCGGGGGTTGACCGGAAGTGCAGCGGGAGGAGCAAACGGCAAATGTTCGAGGGCAACGCCGAGGAGCACAAAGCTCCGCGGCAGCAGCGTGGAGAGGCTTGTACGGGAATCGGACCCTGAGGGGTGTGCATCCGGGGCGTTATGACCTGAGCCATGCTCGTCGTGGTCATGAAATAGCGCGGCCAGGAAATCCGCGTGGATAATCGCCGCGTGGCTGTGTGTCGTGTCGTGGCCATGCGCATGCTGCTGTTCGGGATGCGTGTGGAAAGTCGGCAGCAGCAACAGGACCGGCAGCAGCAGGGCGAGGAGGCCAGTCCGCAAGAGCGGTGAAGAGATGTTCAGCATACGCCTACGAAAAAACCAGAGCAATTCACCATTATGTGTAGCCGTGTAGGTCGGGTGAGCCGCAGGCGTAACCCGACAGCCCATCCTTGTCGGATTACGCTCCGCTCATCCGACCTACTACAGCCTCTCGTGAACCGCGCTAGCCTGGATCGTCCACGAGACGTGTGATGCGTAATCCCAGAAACCAGCGGACAGAACCCACCCCCCTGCTTCGCAGGACCCCTCCGAGGAGGGGAACCGCCCCCATCCCCTCCTCGGAGGGGTGGCCGCAGGCCGGGGTGGGTACCTGCTGGGCCGCTGGGTAACGCAATAGGCATCAGACGTCACGAGAAGGGGGGAGAGTATTGACCTTTACCTTTTCCATATCCTGACACGCCTCACCAGCGGCCGCAAATGCGGCCGTGCCGTTCTACCATGACTTTCCTCTATTGCAGCACGAAGTCCGCATAGCCCTTTGCTGCCGCCTCGGCACACTTGGCCCGATAGGCCGGGGCGGGCAGGGGGTTGAGGAGGACGGCGCGGGGCTTGCCAGGGATATTCGTGCCCATAAACCAGGCCGACTTGGCCTGGGTAAAAATCGAGCCGGCGGCCACCTTGTTGATGTACGCTATCCAGGCGTCTTCCACCTGCGGTTTAGGGGCAATACGCCGAAAGCCCTTGTCGCGCATGTGACGGATGCAGTCGGTGATCCATTCGACAATCGACTCGGCACACACCGTGTAGTTACAGAACGCAGAGTTGATGGCAATGAAGAAGTTCGGGAAGCCCGCGCTTTGCAAGCCCAGGTAGCTGCGCGGTCCGTTGGCCCACTTGTCCTTGATCGTTTGTCCGCCCTCACCGCGAATATCAATCCGGGTCAAGGCTCCCGTCACGGCATCAAAGCCCGTGGCATAGATAATAACGTCGAACTCGTACTCCTGCTCGGTGGTCTTGACGCCGTTGGGTGTGATGCTCTCGATCGGCGCCTCACGCACGTCAACCAGCACGACGTTGTCCCGGTTGTAGGCCTCGTAATAGTTGGTTTCCAAAGGAATACGCTTGGAGCCGAAGGGGTGATCCTTGGGCACGAGTTTTTCCGCGACCACGGGATCCTTGACCCGGGCACGGATCTTGTTGCGGACGAACTCGGAGAAGTCCTCGTTGGCAGCCAGGTCGGTCATGATGTCGTGAAAATTGCTCAACCATTTGGTGAAGCCGGGCTTGGCCCACAGCTCTTCATAGAACGCCAGCCGCTCTTCCTCCGGGACTTCGAGAGCCTTGCGCCGGTCGAACTCGTGCCTCAGGCCGACGGTCGTTTCACGAATCCGCTTGTGAATCTCCGGGTAGGAGGCCTTCCACTGGCGCTGTTCTTCTGGGCTCACTTCCGAGTTCCGGCACGGCGCACAGTAGTTGGGAGTGCGCTGGAAGACGGTCAGCTGGCCCACTTCCGGGGCGATTTCGGGGATGAGCTGGACTGCGGTCGCGCCAGTACCGATGACGGCGACGCGCTTGCCCCTGAAGTCGACTTTTTCCTTTGGCCAGCGGGAGGTATGAAACGACTCGCCCTGAAAGCTCTCGATCCCCTCAAACGGCGGGGTGTACCGAGCCGACAACAGGCCGACGGCCGCGATCAGAAACTGGGCCTGGACGCGCTGGCCGCCCTCCAACGCGATCTCCCAGCGGTTTGTTTCCTCGTTGTAGACCGCTGATGCAACCCGGGCGTTGAACTGAATGTCTTTGCGCAGGTCGAATTTGTCCGCCACATAGTTGAGATATTTTTCGTTCTCCGGCTGGCCGGAATAATGCTCCTTCCAGTCCCACTCCTGCAGCAGCTCCTCCGACCACGAATAGCCGTAGGCCTCGCTCTCGGAATCGAAGCGGCAGCCGGGGTAGCGGTTCCAATACCAGGTGCCGCCGACACCGCTGCCGTCCTCGTAGCAACGGACCGAGAGGCCAAGCTCCCGCAGGCGGTACAGTTGATACAGGCCGGACACCCCGGCGCCGATCACAATCGCGTCGTAGTGCTCAGCCGGCTCAGTTCCATTCGTTGGCTGTTGAGAGCTTGACATTTCGTCCCTCCTGTATGGGCTATGAACTTTCTGTTTCTTGGCCTATGTGGCTTCTTCGAGGGCCGGTGACATGGGGGAGGGCCCGACGGGAGGAAACCATCCTGCCTGGCATGGCGTCACCCTGTTAATTCCCCCAGTTTTGCCTTCAAGACCCGGAGCGCTTTTTTGTTGGCGTTCCTGATCGCCTCCATCGTCGGCGGCTCGCCGCTGATATCGCCGAGTTCGGCCAGCACGACGTGCACGTCGTCGTGTCCGTCCACGCGTTTCATCTCGCCCAACCAGCGCCGCACGTTGGGGAAGGGCGCAAAGTCGTAGACGTTGGTAAAACCCGGTTGCAGCTGGCCGATCTCCACGTAGGCGGCAAAGTCGGCCAGGCTGAGCTGCTCGCCCGTCAGATACCGGGATGTCGCCAGCCAGCCCGACTCCAGGGCGCGCAGGGCGTTGGTCAGGGTCGCCCGCGCAGCCTGTTGAAAGGCGTCCGGGATATTCAGATCCTTGCGGATCTTCGGTGCAACCAAACCGACCGAGGCGTCCCGGACATTGCGATGGTGGTAGTGCAAATACCAGTCCACCTTGGCCCGCAGCCGATGATCCGTCGGGTACACGTCGTCCCAGCCGTGGGTATTGCTCAAGTAGCACATGATGGCGTGCGCCTCGCTGAGCACAAAGCCGGTGTCCGGCTCCTCAATCGTCGGAATCGTTCCACCGGGATTTTTGGCCAGATAGGCCGGATTGCGGCTGCCGGTTTCCCCTTTTGAACCCGGGTTGATCAGGACCATTTCAAACGGCGTCCGCTTATACAGCATCAGCCACATGACCGCGCGCACCGGCTGCGAAAACGGTACGCCGTACAACAGGATCGGTTGCATCGTTGTCCTCGTGTGTGTGTTCGCCCGCATATCCTCGACCGTGGCCCGGCGCCCTTACTGGGCCGTCATGCCGCCATCGAGCACCAGCTCCGCGCCGGTCATGTACGACGATTCATCGGAAGCCAGAAACAGGGCGCCGTTGGCGATCTCGTCGGCGCTGCCGGCCCGGCCGAGCGGCGTCATCTGCTCGATCATCTTTTGCCCCTCAGGATCGATCCCTTCGGTCACCATCAGGGTGGTGATCAGTCCGGGATGGATGGAATTGCACCGAATGTTCTCCTTGGCGTATTCGGTCGCCACACTTTTGGTGAGAATCCGCACCGCGCCTTTGGACGCCTGGTAGGCGGTCGCCCCGCCCCCGCCGACCAGGCCGGCGACAGACGAGATATTGATGATCGAGCCACCGCCCGCCGCTCGCATGGCCGGCACGGCAAACTTCATGCCCAGGAACACGCCGGTCTGATTGACGGCAAAGACCTGGTTCCAGATCTCCAGCGTGGTGTCTTCAAGCCCCTCGACCCGCAATATCCCGGCATTATTGACCAGGATATCGAGTTTGCCGAAGCGCTGGACTGTCGTGTCAATGGCCCCTTGCCAATCCGCCTCTTGGGTCACATCGAGATGCAGATAGACGGCCGTCCCGCCTGCGGCTTCGATTGCGTGCGCGGTCTGCTGGCCCTCGGCATCAATCACATCGCCAAGCACGACCTTGGCCCCTTCTGCGGCAAACAGTTTCCCTTCAGCCGCACCCTGGCCCCGTGCGCCTCCGGAAATGAGCGCGACTTTTCCGTCTAAACGTCCTGGCATCAGTCTTCTCCTGTGTGACTCAGCTGCGCACGAACCTATTTCACAATCAGACCGGCGAAGTCTCCCTGTTCGCGCCAGCGGGCAAGCATGTCATAAAAGGCCAGCGCGCCCTTGGGGTAGACGGACTGCAGGAAGCCCTGCCCCTCGTTGGTCCCCTCGCCGTTGTAGTAGCCCGGCGTACAGACGTTCTGGTAATTCGTCATCATGTTCGGTCCGGTCACCAGCCGCACCCACTCGGCCTCCGCCTCGGGGGTCGGCTCGATGGATTGGGCGTTGCGGCGACCCACCAGGCTGATGAGCTGGGCCACGTGCTGGGCCTGATTATCGAGCATATAGGTGAAGTTCGCGGTCAGGCCGGTCTGGGTCAGCCCCATGTGGAAACAGTTCGGAAACCCGCAGCTCAGGAAACCGTGGAAGGTCCGCATCCCGTCCGCCCAGGCGTCGGCCAGCGACACCCCGTCACGGCCGTACATGCCGAACTCGGCCCGCCGCGTGTAGGCGGTCCCGACCTCAAAGCCGGTGGCGAAGATCAGACAGTCCACCTCGTACTCGATCCCGTCGACCACGACGCTGTGCTCGGTCACCCGATCAACACCTTGTCCGTTGGTGTCGACCAGCTTGACGCTGGGCCGGTTGAAGGTCGGCAGGTATTCGTCGTTGAAGGTCGGGCGCTTGCACCACTGGCCGAACCACGGCTTGAGCGCCTCGGCCGTCTGCGGGTCACTCACGGTCGTGGACACCCGATCACGAATCTCGTTCATCTTCTGAAAGTCGGCAATCTCGGCCAGGCGCGCCTTGTCTCGGCCGGACAGATCCGAGTCATTCTGGCTGCCGAGCAGGTCGCTGAGCTTCTTGAGCGGGCTGGTCCACTTGTCGCGAACCTGATCGTCCTCAAGCTGCACCCCGTCCAGGAGGGCGGTGAAGTTGCGGTTCCGATACGTCTGCCAGCCGGGCTTGAGCGTCTTTGCCCATTCCGGGTTGGTGGGCGTGTTGTTGCGTTCGTCGACCGAGGACGGCGTACGCTGAAAGACATACAGCTGCTGGGCGTGCTCGCCCAGGTGGGGGATGCACTGGATGGCGGTCGCCCCGGTGCCGATAATGCCGACCCGCTTGTCGTGAAGTTTGTGGAGCCCCCCGGTGGTGTCGCCACCCGTATAGTCGTAGTCCCAGCGACTGGTATGGAAGGTGTGGCCTTTGAAGTTTTCGATGCCGGGGATGCCGGGCAGCTTGGGCTTGTTCAGCGGTCCGCTCGACATGATCACAAAGCGCGTCTTGAACTCATCGCCACGATCAGTGGTGACGGTCCAGCGGCCCGCCTCCTCATCCCAGCGCGCCTCTTTGACTTTTGTCTGGAAGCAGGTTTTGTCGTACAGCTTGAACTGCGTGCCGATCCGTTGGGCGTGGCTGAAGATTTCCGGCGCAAAGGAGTAGCGTTCCTTGGGGATGTAGCCGGTCTCCTCCAGCAGGGGCAGATACAGATAGCCTTCGATGTCACACTGGGCGCCGGGATAGCGGTTCCAGTACCAGGTGCCGCCGAAATCCCCGGCTTTCTCGATGATGCGAAAGTTGGTGATACCGGCCTCTTGCAGCCGCACGGCCGCCAGTTGGCCGCCAAAACCGCCGCCAATAATCAGCACATCGAGAGCTTCGTGCAGCGCGGGGCGGGTGAAGCCAGGCTCGACGTAGGGATCGACGTTATAGTGCGCGAACTGGCCGGCGATTTCCCGGTATTGCTGGTTGGCGTCCGGGCGCAGACGCTTGACGCGCTCGGCGGCATACTTCTCGCGCAGGGCGCCGGGGTCAAAGCCCAGTTCCTCGGCGCTTGGGACACGGCTCGATTGGGATTCGGTTTGACTCATTCTCGCAGTCCTCCTTGTGAGACTTCGGCTCTGCATGCAAACCTGACGCGGGCGGCATAGCCTTATGAAAACCCGGTGAGGTAAACGTGAGATACCCGGCTCGAAATACGCTGTCAACGGTCAGCGCCGCTCCGTTCGTTTTCCTGGCGTCGCCGCAACTCCATGACTCGGGTCTCGGCTAGTGAGGCAGCTCAGTCCAGGGCGTAGATCGTGCCGCTGAGCGACCGCGTCGCCAAATCCCAGGCTTCGACGAAGAAAAGGCACGTCCCGTCTGCGGCCATGTTGATCGCCTTCACTTCCCACTGGCCCTGTCCCCTCTTGCGCCACACCCCGGTGACGACCTGGGGCACTACGCTGCCATCCGGGCGAAAATCCTGGACCCGGCCCGTCAACGGGCCCGTTTCCCCGGCCGGGTCCACCGCCGGGCCGAACGTTGCCGTGTACAGGTAGGTGCCGAACGGCCCGGCTTCTCCCTCGGCATTGAGAACGGTGCCGGCCTCTGTCAGCGTCACTGACGTGACCTGCCCTGTATAGTCCGCAATCTTCTCCCCAATTGCGCCCATCGCTGTGCTCCTTTCCTTTCCTCCCCTTATACCTCTGCACGGTCGTGTCTTTGCAAGCTGCGGGAAATTGCACCCCGGAGCCGTCTCGAGTAGGCTGGAGCGCTGAACGGACGAGCAGGGAGGTGCGCATGCCAAACGAGCCCGAGAAGCTGTGGGACTATGACGCGGTAGCCATCGGTCAGACCGGAACCGAGACGACGGTCAGCATCACCCTGGACACGCTGGGCGAGTACGCCCGGGCCACCCAGCATGCCCGTGGGTCGGAACTGGAGCGGCCGAACGATTCGACACACCCGGCCAAAGTCCTGGCCATGCCCAGCATGGTGTTGGCCTACGCGCCGCTGCTGCGCTACGACCTGGCGGAAAACAACGGTTTTGTGGCGCTCGAAGACTCCAAGACCGCGCGTCGTCAGACGCCGTTTGCCAAGTGCGACATGCGGTGGCATGCGCCGGTCGTGGTCGGCGACTGCATCACCGCCACCCGTCGGGTGCTGGACAAGTATGAACGGCGCGGCAGCAAGTTTGTGACCTTTCGCGTGGAAGCGGTCAACCAACACGGCAGCATGGTCGCCGACTACGATTACACCTGCATCTTCGCCTATGCCCAGGGACGCAAAAGCGTGCCCGCCTCGGAGGGAACCGGGACCGGGGGAACGCCGGTCACACCCGGGCAGCCTGTGGCCGAAGCGCGTCGGCTCCTGACGGCCGGGCAGGCCGCAGTGGGCACCCGGCTGCCGGCGCTCCAGGTCACGGAGAGCCGGGACACGATTCTGGGCTATAACGCCGTCCAGTTGGCGGGCCGGCTCATGACGAGCAATATCCATACGGATGAGGCGTTTGCGCGCCAGAACATTTTCGGTGGGGCCGTCAACGCCGGGCCGGCCACCCTGTCCTATGTGGAGCAGATGCTCAGCCTGTCGTTTCCGCTGTCCGCGTTCTACTCCGGCGGCCGCTTGCTCATGCGCGCCATCGAGCCGTTTCGGGCCGGGCAGGTGGTGACCCTGCGGGGCGAGGTGACCGCAGCCCACCCCAGCGGCAATCACCATCAGGTCGGCTGCACCGTGCGCGGCACCAACCAATTGGGCGCGCTCGTGTGCCTGGCCGAGGCCAGCTTGAACCTCCCCCTTGCGGAGGAGTAGGGCGGCGTCCTCATGCAAAAAGAATTTGCGTCGCTTGCGGATACGACCTTCACGGCAAAATACCGTGCCGGGTGCCACTGTCGGGCTGTCCAATACGAGGTGAGCGCCGACCCGGTTGACGCCAAGATCTGCCACTGCGTGGTCTGCCAGTATTGCAGCCAACCAGATTCTATATTATGAGCGGCACCAGCCCCAAAACCCTCGCCGTTTTCCTCGTCTCATAAGATTCGGAGATGCGCGGCGAGCGTGCGTATGAAAGAGGAGAATCCGGGATGTCAGCACAGATCGCATTCGGAATGTTCGACTGGCTTGATCGCGGCCCGCATTCGGTCGGCGATCTGTACGAGTCGCGCCTCAAACTGATCGAAGCTGCGGACCAGGCCGGTTTCTACGGCTATCATCTGGCCGAACACCACTCGACCCCGCTGGCTATGGCGCCCTCTCCATCGGTGTTCTTTGCGGCGCTGGCGCAGAGGACCACGCAGATCCGCTTCAGCCCCATGGCGTATCTGTTACCGATGTATCATCCACTGCGCCTCATCGAGGAAGTCTGCATGCTGGACCACCTTTCGAACGGGCGCATGGAACTCGGCATCAGCCGCGGCGTGTCGCCGTACGAAATCGCCAACTACAGTGTCGATCCGGCACACACCCGGGAAATCTTTACCGAAGTCCTTGAGATATTCCGTCAGGGTATGGGCAACGAGGTGCTGAATTACGTCGGGCAGCATTTCGAATTTCGCGATGTGCCCATGACGCTCAAACCGGTCCAGACCCCGTATCCGCCGCTGTGGTATCCCTCGTTCAGTGAAGACGGGGTCGAATTTGCCGCGCGTGAGGGCATGCACTTCATGACCCTCGGCCCCCCGCCGCTCGTCACGACTCTCATGGCCCGCTATCGAGCAGTCGCCGCCGCCAGCGGCCCGGGCGACACCGACACGCTGAAACTGGGCGCCATGCGGCAAATCTATGTGGCGGAGACCGACGAACAAGCCTTTGCGGTGGCGCAGCCGGCATACGAGGACTGGTACCACTCCATCCTGCGGCTGTGGCATCAGCACAACGACCACGCCTACGACAATTTTTTCGCCTGGGACGCCTGCCTGGCCGGAGAAACGATACTGATCGGCTCGGTCGACACAGTCCGCGAGCAAATCCAGCGCCTGGTGTCGGAGAGTGGGATCAATTATTTCGTCGGGTCGTTCGCCTGGGGCTCATTGAGTCCAGAGGAAAGCCACCGATCGCTCGCTCTGTTTACCTCGCACATCGTGCCGCACATCCACTCGCCGACGCGGCACTCATGAAGTGTCAGGAGCGGAAATTCATCGTGCACCGATGACCATGTGGAAGGGGAAAAAAATGAGCACAGTTTCAACACCAGCGATGAACGACACACACAGTGTGGGCCGACTCAATTACCTCGATGCCTCTATTCCAAGCTCGCTGTACCGCAATGGTGCGATGTTCACCCTGCGCAACGCTGACGGGACGGACGGCGGAATCGAAGGTGTGATCTTTGATGAGCGACAGATGCCGGTTCACAACGCGCGCCTCCTGCATGGACAGGAGTGTCGCAGTGTTGAGAAAAACGGCTTTGCACTGCTGTCTCGTCCGCTCAAGCGTCCAGACCTTGACTTTTTTGATCACCAGAACGTCATTCACGACTACTACCGCGAGTGTGAACACGCCGTCCAAGAGGTGACTGGCGCCACCTCTATTATTGCCTTTGACCACAACGTCCGCTCAGCAACTGGAAAGCAGAAGCAGCAACGCATTCGCGGCGGTCAGGAGGTCCAAGGTCCGGCCAGTATCGCTCATGGAGACTACACCCTGCGCAGCGGGCCGGAGCGCTTGCAACGTCTGGCACAACCCCCGGCTACCAATGACACGCTCCGCTCAATCATCGGTGAGGGAAGAACCTTGCTCGATCCTGAAAAGGTCGAGCGAGCCATTGGCGAAGACGGTCGTTTCGCCATCATCAATGTCTGGCGTAACATCGCCGACGAGCCAGTCGCGACACATCCGTTGGCGTTGTGCGATGCCCAGAGCGTTTCCCCCGAAGACCTGGCCGTCTTTGAAATCCGCTATCAGGATCGCGTCGGTGAGAATTACTTCTCAAAACATGCTTCCCGCCACCAGTGGTATTACTATCCGGCCCTGACCCGTGACGAAGCGCTGCTCATAAAACAGTGGGACTCTGCCGGACCGCTGGCCCGCTCACAGGGAGCCGATTCTGATAGCACCAACCCCCACGCACCGTGTACCTTCAGTTTCCACAGCGCTTTTCACGATCCAAAAACACCTCCCGATGCACCCGCACGGTGGAGTATCGAGGTTCGCTGTGTCGTGATGTATGAATAGGGTGCCGTTCTGAGTTCCATGAAATGAGAAAAACCAGAATCCCAATCACCATGTGCAGCAGGTGCATACCGGTCATCGCCTGAACCGATGGCAGAGCCGGACGGCGTGGTGATACTCTGGGCGAGGAACCGGTGATTCCTGCCGAGACTTGTGGTACGAGTGAGCAGATCGTGTGCAGCGCACACCACAGGGACTTCTCACAAGCGGGCAGCAATTCGGCGATACTGTACGGAAGATAACACGCGTGACCGCGATCACGTGAGGAAAGGAAGGTCTCAGAATGACACTGACAGCGACTGAACTGTATACCGGCAGCTACGGGATCATGGACACGGACGGGCATATCATTGAACCGGCTGATCTCTGGACCGGCGACCTGATGGAAGCCAAGTATCAGGAGCGGGGTCTCCGCTTCGGTCGGACTGCTGAGGGGCTGCATCTCCAGCTGGACGGGAAGTTCCTGCGAGGCAATGACCTCAAGAGTATCCAATCGATCATGGGTATGGGGCGGACACTCGCGGAGATGGAGGGACTCAAGATGGAATGGCCGGGGGACGCTGATCCGGCTGGCTACGACCCTGCGGCGCGACTGGCCCGAGCGGACGCTGAGGGACTCGAATATACCGCTATCTTCACGTCCCTCGGGCTGGTGTGGAACACCCACATCACGGATATCGAGTTGGCCCATGCCATGTGCAGGGCCTACAATCGGTGGGTGATTGACTTCTGCTCCGGGAGCAATGGTCGGCTCGTGCCGATAGCGCACTGCTTTCTCGGAGACCCCAAGGTCGCTGCGGAAGATCTGACGGCAGCGGTGAAGGCAGGCGCCAAGGGGGCGATGATCGTGACCTTTAATATCCGCAGATTACCCTTGGGGGATGCGGAGTGGGATCCCTTTTATGCCGCAGCGCAGGATCTGGATGTGCCGATCTGCATCCACGTGTCTGGCGAGACCCGGGAGTATCGGCCGTTTACCAGAATCCAGCCCAAGATCCTGCACGACGGTGGACAATTTCTGATGTCCGTCCTGGGTGGCAGAGTGGCAATGGAAATCGCTCTCGTGGATATGTTTCAGTACGGGCTGTTCGAGCGCTTCCCGCGGCTGCGCGTCGGCTTCTTCGAAGGCGGCGCGGGTTGGGTCCCGTCCCTGCTCGATAAGATGGAAGCGGTCTTCGATAGCCAGGTCGGTGAGCGCAGCGTCAAGCGAACCGCTCGACCGAAGGAGACCTTCGCTCAGCAATGCTTTGTGAGTGGCGATCCGGACGAAACGGGCTGGGCAAAAACAATCGAAGACTTCAGCCCCAATCAATTCGGCTGGGCGTCGGATTTTCCGCATCCAGACCACCCCGGAAACTACATGGACCACCTTGCTCACCTGGCCCAGAGCCTCCACACGCCGGAAGCACGCAACGGCCTGTTAGGCGACGCTTCGGTCCGGTTTTTCGGGCTGGCTTGAAAAAAGGACCCCCAGATGCAAATCGGATATTTCACCGAACGACCGTATCGCTGGCTGCCGGAAGAACTCATTCTGAAGAACCGGGCGTTTTTCGCCATCCCGAACGAGCATTTCGACCGTGAAAAGGCGGCCGACGACTACAATTACTACCTCGACGAGTATTGCTACGCCGAGGACCTGGGCTTCGACGCCCTGGCCCTGAATGAGCATCATGGCAACCCGATCTGCATGGGCTCGGTCATGAATGTCGAAGCCTCCATCCTGGCGCGGATTACCAGCAAAGCCAAAATTGTTCTGGTCGGGAACCCCTTGCCGGTCATCAAACACCCGCTGCGGATGGCCGAAGAGCTGGCCGAGATCGATCTCATCTCGCGCGGCCGCCTGGTCACCGGCTGGGTGCGCGGCGCGGGCAGTGAGCAGTTCTTCAATAATGCCAATCCGGCCTACAACCGCGAGATGTTCAACGAAGCCCACGACTTTATCGTGCAGGCCTGGACCAAACCGGGACCGTGGCGCTACGAGGGCAAACATTTTCATTATCGGCACGTCAATCCGTGGGCGCTGCCCTACCAGAAACCCTATCCGCCGATGTGGATTCCCGGGACGCTGAGCCCCGAGACTGTCGAGTGGTGTGCCGCGCACCGCTATCCGTATATCGGGCTTGGCACCCCGCTGCCGGCGACGTGCGATCTGTGGGACTTCTACGCCGACCAAGCGGCCAGGCATGGCTATCAGGCCGGACCGGAGAATTTCGGCTATATGGTGGCGACGGCCGTGGGCGAGACGGAGGAGAAAGCGCAGCAAGCCGCCGCCGGATTCGTCTATGGGGGAGGGCAGAATGCCTTCTCGGCGACTGAATTCATGATGCCGCCGGGCTACAACTCGAAAGCGGCCATTCGCAACCTGGCGAAGACCCAGAGTAGCGTGTGGCTGGGGATCAGCGGCCAGAAGCTGAGGGAGCAGCAGCAGGGCGCGGCGGACGAAGAGATCGATTATGCCGCCATCCGGGGCAAGCTGCAGGCAGCGCTGGAGCGCGGCCAGAAAAACATGCAGGTGATTGTCGGCACGCCCACGACCGTGATCCCCAAAATCCAGGCGATCATGAGCGTCCTGCGGGTCGGGGTTTTCATCATCCTGCACCTGCAGGGACCGCACGCTGATGACGAGCGGCGCACCAGCATGCGCTTATTCGCGGAAGAGGTGATACCGGCGCTGAAGGATCACGCCCGAGCGATCGGTATCACAGACCCGTTTGAGCGCCAGCCCGGCTCGGTGGCCTTGGGAGCCGGGACCAGGCGCGCGCCCGTCGCCGACCGCGGTCCACTGCCCGAGCTGGGGTTTCACTAGTCCAGTCTGAGAGGAGGAGATGGAATCCCCCGTGCTCATCGGGCTCCTCGCCCTCGTTCTGGGCGCCCTTGGCCTGTGGGTCGGGCTGGAACGCTTCTGGGCACGTCATGGCCGGCCGGACATTCGGACCGAGCCGCTGAAGCGCAGCCTGAAACGCAGCGGCCCGGATGCGGACGCCCGCGCCGTCCGCTTTCGTCAGCCCAGCGATGCACGCTGGCTCATCTATGAGGTCAGCACCGACTCGCGCCAACACCGCTGGCTTGCCGGCCTGCAAGGCGCGCGTCGCTCCGGCTCCTGGACGGACAGACTCAGCTACCATCCTCCCGTCGACAGTGCGTCCTTTCTGCTGCACCCGGACGCGCCTGTGTCTGTGCGCCTGTCCTTCCGCGCCCGGTTGAGAGCGTATAGTCGCATTCTGTGCAAGGTGGACGTGCTCCTCGAAGGGGGCGCCACCCGCGTCGCTGAGTAGGGCTGCTCCTTGCCGGGGCGGCAGGTCGCCCAGCTGCCGGTCGCGGTCCAGGCAGCGCTCCAGCGCGCCCTTGACTCGAAACCCCGACACCTCGCGACTCTTGCCAAGGCAAGTCCTGCGTGCCACGATTGGGCATCTTTAACTGAGAGGTATGCTATGGCTCAACTCGATGCTACTCAGAACCACGTTGTAGCGGCTACGGAGACGAATTCGTCGGCCTATGTCCCTCCCCTCCAACTCACACTAGGACAGCCAGCCCCCATCGCGGCAAACGGCGGTGTATCCTACATGGCGTTTGATCGGGACGGAGATGGAGGAGCTGCGGTGGCGACGGAGGCGGCGCTGCGCCAGATTGCCGAGGGGGAAGAGCAAGCGGTCATCGACAGGATCAAGAACGCGCCTCCCGGCCCGATTGAGACCAGATGGGGCGTCGGCTTTCGTACCTACGACGAGTGCCTGGACTATATTCGGGCCAACAACATCGAAGCCCCGGAAGGCGGCGTCGCCCTGCCGCTGCCCTACTCCGTCCTTGAGCAGCCGTCCTACTCCATTGTCCCGTCCAACGCCCTGTGGCGGGACCCGGCGCGGGTAGCCGAGGCAAAAATATTGCGCAGGGAAGCGCAGGACATCAGTCGGGGCTGCCTTTACTTTCCGCAGATATTGCGCGACGCGCGGCGGATGGCGGAGTACTACCCGGGGCTGTCGCCCACCAGCGCGGCGTGCATGGATAAGCTCGGCGTCTCACTCGCCCACTGCGAGTCCCAGTGCCGGAATTTCTACGACGCCGCCGAGGTCGAACGCGTGTTCTACCCGGAGATGGAGCAGCTCCTCTTGGAGTTCTTCCCGGACGCGACCGATGCGCTGGTGTACAACCACGGCGTGTTTGACAAGGAGTACACGGGCCCGGTCAAGGAAGATCAGGACAACAAGGACCCGGGGGTCAATCGCTACTACGCCGACATCGTCCACAACGATCTGAACGACAACAGCGGGCGGGTGCGGTGCCGGGAGCTGCTGACCAAGAACCTGCGCAACTTCGGCCGCCGCCAGCACTATACCGAGGCAGAGGCGGACGCGAAGATGGCGCGGCGGTTCATGTCGATCAACCTGGCCAAGCCGATGGAGACCGTCGGGCAGCACCCCTTCGTGCTGTGCGCCTGGCCGTCGTTTGCCGACCAGCCGTACATCACCAACTACCGCATCTACGACGACCGGGTGGGGGAGACGACGCGGTTCACCTACCGGCCGAGCCACGAGTGGTACTGGTTTCCACAGCAGACCTCGACGGAGGTGTCGATGCTGAAGTGCTACGACTCGGTGACCGACGGGTCGGTGTCGCGCTGGTCGTTCCACTCGGCGTGCGTGGACCCGACAGCGCCTGCGGACGCCCCGTGTCGCAAGAACGTGGTCGTCCGCTCCTTTGTCTTCTTCTAAACAGACACAGCTCACGCTACGTCTGCCCCCGCAGCCGGGGGCGGTTTCGCTTCGCTCACCAGCTTCCGTCATCCGTTCAGGGTGGCGGAAGCTGGCTTCTTTACGGCGCAGATCCATACCCGCGCGCGCATCGATTGCGTGTCGGGTGTTATGTGTCCGGCCGAGGTCAGTACAACGTCAACAGATGGAAGGAGCATACACTATGGCAGCCGTTGCATCCCCAATGACCGCCCGCCAGTTCGATGATCAGCACATTCAGTGGCGCGAACTTGAGGGCTTCAAACACATGCTGGTTTCGATCTTCTTTGTCGATGAAGTCCGTAACCGCGTCGACTTGTTGATCAAATTTGACCCGAATGAAAAGGTGTTGCTCCATCGGCATCTCGCCGATACCAATACCTTTGTCGTTGAGGGGGAGCATGTGATTTATGAACCCGACGGGAGTGTCAGAGAGGTGCGCCCGGCGGGCCGGTATACCTTCGGCACGGGGCGGGATGCCCATGATGAGGGCGGCGGCCCCAACGGCTGCGTTTTGTACTACAGCGTGCGCGGCGAGAGCGACGCTTTGTTCGATATGCTCGACGCCGATTTGAACGTGACGGCGACATTACACACCGCAGACTTCAAAGCGGTGTTGGACGCCCAACAGCAGGCCGCCTGATACCATGTCGCCGTGCGAGGACACCGAGTGATTCCTTTGCAGACGAAATGAGTGGCAGCTGAGCCGATACGGTATGGACACATCTTCCCTGGAGTGATGTATGCCTGGACCGCTGTTGTTTTCGGCCTTCGTCATGAACACCACGTCTCACATCCTGCATGGCGCGTGGCGACGCCCCGATGCCCGTCAGATCGAATTCAATTCCCTGGAGCTGTGGGTCGAGCTGGCCAAGGAACTGGAGGCCGGGCTGTTCGATGTCGTTTTTTTGCGGATGTCATTGGACTGTATAACGACTTCAATGGTTCCTACCGCAAACACGTCGAGGCAGGTTTACAGATTCCCAGCAACGATCCGTCGGTCATCCTGTCCGCCCTGGCGTACAACACCGAACACCTCGGCTTGGCCTTTACGAGCAATATCGTGCAGGAACACCCGTTCAATTTTGCGCGGAAGATTTCAACCCTCGATCACGCCTCCAAGGGACGCATCGCCTGGAATATCGTCACCAATCCCTTGGTCAATGCCGCCCACAACTTTGGCCAGGAACGTACGCCGCACGATGAACGCTACGAGTGGGCCAGCGAGTATGTTGACGTCACCTATAAGCTGTGGGAAGGCTCGTGGGACGATGGCGCGCTGTTGCAGGACCGCCAAGCGGGGATTCATGGAGACTTTGACAAGGTTCACCGTATCAATCACAGCGGCAAACGCTATGCGGTCGCCGGGCCGCACCTCGTCTCCCCTTCGCCGCAGCGCACGCCCCTGCTGTTTCAGGCTGGCGCGTCCGAAGCCGGCCTGCGATTCGCCGCAGCCAACGCCGAGGCGCAGTTTATCGTCGTCCCTCGGCCCGAGGTTGCCGCTTCGATCATCGAGACCATGAGCGGTCTGCTCAAACAGGCCGGTCGCCGCCGCGCGGATGTCAAATTCTTCCAGGGCCTCTCATTTGTGGTCGGCAGCACCGAGGCAGAGGCGCAGCGCAAAGCCCGCGCCCTTGATGAGATGATCGACGCTGAGACGATGCTCTGCCATCAGGGCGGCGCCCTGGACGCCGATCTGGGCACCTACTCCCCGGACCACCCACTCACCGACATTCAGACACAGGGCGTCCGCAGCATACTCGACTGGGCGCGGGCAGCGGCTGTGGGACGCGAGGCGACGGTGCGAGACATCGGCAGGCTGGCCGGCACGTCGAGCCGCGTCACCGGCACCCCCGAACAAATCGCACGACAACTTGCCACGTGGCAGGAAGCCGGTATCGACGGCGTCAACGTCATCAATGCGACGATCCCCGGCAGCTACACGGAGTTCATCGAGCACGTCATGCCTGAGCTACGCAGGCGGGGCCTGGCCAAAGAGGCGTATGCCCCCGGTACCCTGCGCCGAAAAATCTTCGGTCACGACAGGCTGCCACCGACCCATCCGGCGACGGCGTACCGAGGCGCTTTTCGGTAGCAGTCCGGTCAGACGTCACCCGCTGTGTGGCTTGACTGCCGCGCGGAATGTCCGTGGAGCGTCTCAGGATTCTTTGAGCCCCGCAGGCGCCCCGATTTCATCGCGCGTCAGATTCAGATAGATTTCCGTCCAAAAGCCGCACCCGCCTATCCTGCTCGGCGCACATGATCCAAAGTATGCGCTCAAACGTGTCGCCCAGTATGCCGACGGGACGAATCCACAGATTGACCAACGCTTGAGGAGGAACAGCCATGCCGGAAATCGGAGTCTATGAAGCCATGAGTACCTTACGAGCCGTCCGCCGTTTACGACCAGACCCTATTCCAGATGACGTCCTGCGTCGTGTTTTAGAAGCCGCGACCTGGGCGCCAACCGGCGGCAATCGTCAGCCATGGCGGATTATTGCGGTCAAAGACCCGGCCAAGAAAGAACGACTCGGCGTCTTGTACCGCGATGTCTGGGAAGCCTTTTCCAAACCATACGCAGCCGGGTTTGCGAAGCTACCCGATGACGTGCGCGAGAAACAGGAGCGCATGATCCGAGCCGGCGATTACCTGGCCCAGAATTTTGAACAATCGCCTGTCATCTGTATCTTTTGCTTCAACCCTGAAGGCATGGCTATCACCGATGCCCAACTGGCACGCCCCTCTGTCGTAGGGGGCGGATCGGTCTATCCGTCAGTTGAGAACCTCTTGCTGGCCTGCCGGGCAGAGGGTTTAGGCTGCACCTTGACGACGCTGCTGTGCGTGCGCGAGCCTGCCGTCAAGGAACTCCTCAACATCCCCGACGGTTGGGGTACAGCCGCCGCAATTCCGATCGGGTATCCCATCCATCGTGGCCATGGACCAATCTCACGCCGGCCGATTGAGGAGTTAGCGTTTACGGATTCGTGGGGGGAGCCGTTAGCGTGATTCCTATTGCGGAACAAGAGGTGCGCTTTACCCCGATTGAGGGACAACGAGAGAGGATTCGGAAGGACGGCACATCATGAGTGACAAGATCGAAGCTTTTCGCATTGCGGCAACTGACGAGCAGCTCGACGATCTCAAGCAGCGGCTGCGCAACACCCGGTGGCCCGAGCCGGAATGTGTGGACGACTGGACCCAGGGTATCCCGCTCAGTTACACCCAGGAGCTGTGCCAATACTGGCTCGAACACTACGACTGGCGGGCGCGCGAGGAGCAGCTCAACCGCTTTCCGCAGTTCAGGACCACGGTCGACGGACTGGGGATTCATTTCATTCACGCTCGCTCACCGCATCCTGATGCGATGCCGCTGGTGATGTCGCACGGCTGGCCGGGATCGATCGTCGAGTTCCATAAGGTCATTGAGCCGCTGACGAATCCGACCGCGTTCGGGGGCGATGCTGCCGACGCCTTTCACGTGGTTGCCCCGTCGCTGCCGGGCTACGGATTCTCCGATAAGCCGTCCCGCACCGGCTGGAACGTACAGCGCATTGCCCGCGCCTGGTCGCAGCTGATGCAGCGGCTCGGCTACACGCGCTACGCCGCCCAGGGCGGCGATTGGGGCGCGGCGGTGACGATGTACATCGGCGTGCAGGACCCGGACAACTGCCTCGGCATCCATATGAACCTGGTGCTGGCGCCGCCCGACCCGACGATGGACGATTTGACGCAACAGGAAAAATCCGCGCTCGAAGGGATGAAGTATTACAACGCCTGGGACTCCGGCTATTCCAAGCAGCAGAGCACCCGGCCGCAAACGCTCGGCTATGGGCTGACCGATTCACCCGCCGGCCAGGCGGCCTGGATTATTGAGAAGTTCCGGGCGTGGATGGACTGCGACGGCCATCCGGAGAATGTGGTCACGCGCGATGAGCTGCTCGACAACGTGATGCTGTACTGGTTGCCGGCGACCGCCACCTCTTCTGCCCGACTGTACTGGGAGAGCTTCAACGAAGCGTTCGCGCGGCGCGACCCGGTCAACGTTCCGGTCGGCTGCTCCATCTTCCCCAAGGAAATCTTTCGCACCTCCAGACGCTTGGCCGAGAAGCGCTTCGCCAACGTGGTGTACTTCAACGAACTCGACAAGGGTGGCCATTTCGCCGCCTTCGAACAACCCGAGTCGTATCTCGGCGAGGTGCGCAGCTGCTTCCGGGGGCTGCGATAAACCGCGTGGTGGCGGCCGGCGGCGCCTCCAGTTGCCGCCCTCACTCGGCGTCGACCCAGCGGTCGTACAGCCGGTGGAAATGGCGCAGCTTGGTCTCGGCATAGCTGGCAAAGGTCACGCAGCCGGGCTTCTTGGCCGCCTCCAGCCCGCGCTGGACCTTGGGCAGGTTGTAGACGTCCTGGTTGAACACCCGGGCCAGCATGCCCAGCTCCGGGGCTTCGGTCCAGTCGTCGTCCACTCCCAGCCAGTGGATGGGTGCGGCCGGCGGCCGTTCGCCCGGCGGGTAGGGCGCCAGATACATGCACTCCATGATCGACATCCGATGATCGTCGCCGTAGGGACGAAACCGGTAGGTGATGCGGTTGAACGCCCCCCACGGGTGGAAATTGGGAAACAGGGTGAAGTAGAAGCTGTCGGTCATCTCGGCATCGCTGAAGCGTTCGACGCCGTCGCCAAAGATGGGCTGCATGGCCTGACGGCCGGTGGCGCCGACAAACTCGCGGGCGCTCATCCCGTCCGGGATGCTGGCCACGGGCGGATCGTCAAGATTGCGGTCCAGCATCGCGTCCAGCATGTCCTGCTCGGTCGGCGTCCAATTCAGATGCGGGCTCGGCGTGCCGTTGGGCGTGATCGCCCGGCTGTAGTTGCCCCACACGTCATACTGCGAGTTGGCGTCGCCAATACCGGCCAGAATCTGCGGATGGGTGGCAACAACGTGGTAGGCTTCCATGAACGCCTCCTGGGCAAGCTTCCAGTTGCAGCGCAGGATTTTTGCCACATGCGCCTGCTTGAAGCGCTGCTCCAGCGGCCACGGCGCAAACTGCTGGGGCAGGTCGCCCAGAAAGCGCTCCAGGGGCTCGCAGTCCGGGTCGGGATTGATGAAGACAAAGCCGCCCCAGCGCCCGACTCTGACCTCCGGCAGGCGGTATTCCTCAGGCGTGACCTGTGGAAAATCCCACTGGCACGGCACCTCCTTCAGCGAGCCGTCCAGATGCCAGCACCAGCCGTGAAACGGACAGCGGAGATCGTGGGAGCGGCCCGGCTCCTCGCGCAGCAGCCGCCCGCGATGGCGGCAGGCGTTGTAGAAGGCCTGGATCGTGTCCGGTGCGGAGCGGACCACCAGGTAGGACTGCTGGGCGATATCGTAGACCGTGTAGCTGCCGACTTCGGGAATATCTTCCTCCCGGCACGCCATCTGCCACACCCGGCTCCACAGCCGTTCCTTTTCGCGTTCGTGCGCCGCGCGCGAGATATAGCGTTCAATATCGACCTTCTGGACCCCGCCGGCGAGCGGATTCTCCCGGCGCAGCACCGCCGGCACGGGATGCGAATCCGTATTGAGCAGGGCCTGATACGACACACCGTCCGAACGGTCGCCTCTGACAGATAAAATCTCGGTCATCGCTTCCTCACTGTATCTTGTGCTCAGTCATGGACCAGATCTTCGAGCGCGGCCCGGTGGCGTGCGGGCAGCTGCGGCCCGGCCAGCCACAAGCACATATGCGGGTCGGCATGGGTCAGGGCTCCGGCGACCCACACGCCCCCGGCCGTGAAGACCCCTTCCTCGCCCCCGCGGGTCACGACTTTGACCTGCCCGTCGTCCTGGAGTTCATACATCGCCCCGGTCAGGGGGTGTTGCCGTCGGTGTGCCACTGTTCGCCTCCTTCCCGATGCGCTTCGTAGTAGGCTCGCAAGATCGCGTTAATGCGACTCTGGTACCCTTTGCCCTGGGCTTTCATCCATTCCAGCACGTCTGCATCCAGGCGTAAGGTCAGTTGCTTTTTTCTGGGAGGGAATACCACGCGCGCCTTCTTGAAGAAGTCCTCGTCCAGCTCAGGGATATCGCTATAATCAATGTCCTGATCACCCTGGGCATCAATCCGTTTCAAGTCGCTTTTGATAGATTTTTTGCTCACGGCTGTTGGCCTTTCTCATAGAGATGATACGCGTTCTCTTACCTCGCCTTGTGTGGGCGATGACCACCACACGACCTTCCAATTGGCCTAATGTGATGAACCGTTCTTCTCCATAGTCGCACCGTTTGTCTTCGAATGTCACGCACCTTCCAGCAAACACGAGGGATGCGTCTTCAAAGCTCAACCCATGCTTGACGAGATTATCGCGCCGCTTTGCCTCATCCCATTCATACATGACTCTCATCTTCAAGTGTAGCTACAAGTGTAGCTCCAAAAAACTTGTTCTGTCAACAAAACGAATACTTGTACGACAGGATGCAGCCCAGTGAGCATGGCCCCATGTACCAGGAAAAAACGCCTCACATCCCAGCTCAAAAACGAGACAAGCGACACATTCGGATAGAGGCTAAGCGAGAGTAGTAGGTCGGATGAGCGGAGCGTCATCCGACACGTCCGGGCTATCGGGTTACGCCTCCGGCTAACCCGACCTACACGGCTACACATAATGGTGATTTGCTCCAAGGCGTTGGCCTCTTCACTCTTGTCGCGCCCTCGCATCTGCCCCTTCAGCCAGGAGCGTCACCCTATTGCGCTGCGTCACCGGCCTGGATTGTGACCTCGACAAAAACCGCGCCGGTCCATTCCGCCCGTTTGTACGTCCACGGACGCAGTTTCCTGAACCCCGCGCTGCTGCGCTCGGGATCGTCGATGATCGGGGTGGCCCAGCCGGTGACCTCCGTTCCCTGAATGAGCAGGCTGACTGCCGCGCCGCCCTCAAGATGCTTCCACCAGTCGGAGTCACTCCCGATATAGACCCTATTCCCCTCGCGCAAATAATCCACCGGAAAGGTTTTCATCTCCGACGAGTCCCGCTTCTTGAGGGTGAGGAGCATGACACCATCGCTCAGCAGTCCGTGCCGCTCGGATTGCAGGATGATCGGCACGAGCGGGTGGTAGGCCACAGCGAGCAGGGACAGGCCGGCCAGTACGGCAATGAGGGTCAGCATGCGTTTTTTCACGATTGTTCGTTCCATTTTTCGGCAGCGGCAGCCTCCCGGTCGAACTCAAGATGCAGGGCTTTCAGCCCCCGCAGGATGAAACTCGGGGTGTGCCGGTAGTCGTTTTTGTCCTCGGCCAGACGGATATGCCGGAGGCGGCCGAGCAGGGTCTCAAACGCCACGGTCGCTTCGAGCCGGGCCAGCGGCGCGCCCAGACAGTAATGAATCCCGGCTCCGAAGGCGACGTGGTCCTTGGCGTTGGCCCGACACACATCGAAGCGCTCGGCCTGGGGGAACTCCTGGTCATCGCGGTTGGCCGACGCGTACATGAGGACCAGGCGTGAGCCGGCCGGGATTTTCACCCCACCCAACTCGGTATCTACTCTGGCCATGCGAAAGAGTCCCTGAACCGGCGACTCGCAGCGCAGGGCTTCCTCCACGCAGTTGGGGATGAGGGAGTGGTCGGCGCGAACCGCGGCCAGATGCTGCGGATTTTGCAGCAGGAGCAGCATGGCGCTGGCAATCAGGCTGGTGGTGGTTTCGTTTCCGGCCACCAGCAGCTGTTGCAGGATGCTCAGCATCTCGGCGGTATCGAGCGGCGTCTCTCCCTCAAGCCGGGCGTTGATCAGGTCGGTCAGGATATCGTCCTGGGGGGCCGCCCGCCTTTCGTCTAACTTGGCCGCAAAATAGCGCTGAAACTCGACCGTGCTCTTGGCGCACTCCAGCTCGCGTTCGGGCGTAATCATGCCGCCCAGGGGCGCTACTGCATCGTCAGACCAGCGCTTGAAATGCGCCTGATCGGCCGGCGGCACGCCCAGGGCATTGGCAATCACCGTCAGCGGCAGCGGGACGGCAAACTGGCGCACCAGCTCCACCCGACCGTCGGCAATAAAGGCCTCCACCAGGTCGTTGGCAATGGCCCGCACGCTGGGTTCGATGACAGCCACCCGGCGGGGCGTAAAAGCCTTGTTCACCAGCCCTCGGTAGCGGCGGTGGGCCGGCGGGTCGTTGGTGAGCAGGGTGTCCACCGGCAGCCAGCCCTGGGACAGGATGTCCACCACCTCTTTGGGCGGCTCCTTGCGCACCCCGGGGCCGGTCTTGGAGGTGAAGGTCCGGGTGTCGAGCAGCACCGTCTTCATGTCCTGGTAGCGGCTGACGATGAAGAAGCCGGCGCCCGGCACCTGATAGACTGGGGCCTCGCGGCGCATGGCGGCGTAGAACGGATACGGACACTCGACGGTCTCGGGGTCGAGCGGATTGAAGTCGGACACGGACATGACACCATCTCCTTGTCAGCCTGATACGGTCATGGTCGCCTGGCGAGTGGCCTAGCTATACCAAGCGACCGGCTCTGACAAGCAGCGGGGCTGTTCATCGTCAACAAGCAGCCCTCAAGAAGCTCCCCTCCAGCGAGCAGATATGCTACACACTGATCTGCCGGCTCACCGTTTCGGCGGTGGCGGAGATGGCAAAAAATACAACCGGAGGATGACGCATATGGCAGGAAAAACATGGCGGATTCTGGCTGGCCTGGTGTGTGCCACCGCGCTTTCAGGTATCGCTGCTTCCGACGAAGTCCACTGGGGCTATGAGGGCCCTGGCGGCCCCGAGCAGTGGGGCTCGCTCAACCCGGCGTTTGCGGCGTGCGCCAGCGGGACCGAGCAATCGCCCGTCGATCTTGCCGACGCGACGGCGAGCGACCTGTCCAGCCTCGCGTTCGACTACGCGCCGAGCCCCATCACCGTTGTGAATAACGGCCACACCATACAGGTGGACTATGCACCGGGAAGCAGCCTCGTCCTTGACGGTGCCCGCTACGAGTTGCTCCAGTTCCACTTCCATCGCGGCAGCGAACACACGCTGGACGGAGCCCGGTTTCCGCTGGAGCTGCATCTGGTGCATCGCAACACCAGCGGCGCCCTCGCGGTCGTCGGCATTCTGTTCGAGGCCGGGAGCGCCAACGCGGCGCTCAACCCGCTGTGGAGTCAGCTGCCTGCTGAAGCCGGCCCCGCGACCAGCGTTGCGGGCGAGGTAGATGCGGCGGCGCTCCTGCCCGAGCGTCGCACGACGTGGCGCTACCCGGGTTCGCTCACCACGCCACCCTGCACCGAGGGCGTGTCCTGGATCGTCATGACCGAACCGGTGGCGCTGTCGGCGGAGCAGATCGAGGCGTTCGGCGCGATCTTTGCCAGCAACGCCCGTCCCGTGCAGCCGCTCAACGAGCGCGCCCTGCGGCGCGACGGCGAAGCGCGGTAGCGTGACACTGCCTATTCCTTTTCAAAGCCCTGGCTGGTGAACTTGAGCGTCCGGCTGTTCTCGGTGACTGTGCGAACCACGTGCTCCGGAGCGCCGTCAGGAATCTCGGCTGCAACCTCCAAGGTCACCGTAACCTTCGCCCCGACCAGACCAGCAAGATGGGCAATCACCTCGTCCGCAATCTGGCTGGCGTCGCGCCCGACCCGTGTGGCATCGAGCGAGACCGTCCCATGGAAACGCTTCGGCTGACGTCGCGGCCGGTGGATCAGGATGGGGTGCTCTCGAGGCCCCGGTTCCCCACCGGGAACGGCGGGTTCCTTGCCCGTTCGGCTGTGTACTCGCCCGGCGGTGCCGGTTTGGTGCTCTCAGCGTCAAGCTGCCGGACGGCCCGCTCGGGCTTGACCAGCACGCCGGGCGTATCGGCATCGGGCAGCGTGATCATTTGTCCGGCCCGCAGACCGGGATAACGCTGGGCTTGCTCGTCATAGCTCTCGGCAAAAGCGAACGCGTCCTGTTGCCAGTTCAGGAGTCCGACGCCGTCTCTGATCGCGGCCAGCACCACGGCCGAATCCTTGAGACGCGGCAGATAGGGGTAGCGGGCAAAGTCCTCGACGAGCTGTTTGACCGACACATGGTCGCCACGCCACAACGGCACCCGGTCCATCTCCATCCGCAGGCGATTCGCGCCCAAGGCCGTAATCAGCAGTTCCTCGTTCTTGAGCTTTTTGCTCGCTCGGACCGCCAAGGCGTCCTGTCCCGACAGTCTCACCGCCTGCCACTCCATGGCGGCCTGGGGCGTCGATTGGACCGGCACCAGCAGCCACTGGTAGGTTTCCGGCAGCCGGGCGCTCACCGCATCCGGACGCCGCGTCCTTTTGGGTCTCGGCCTGTCTGACCTGCTGCGGAGTCCAGGTCGAGCTGTCCTCCTTCTCGGTCAAGGACCGACTGCCATGCCAGGTAGCTTGCCGTACTGCCTCGTCGAGGTCCTGGAAGCGCGCACCTTGTCAGCGGCCAGGAACACGAGGCTGTTGCGATACAGCCTGGGTGTATTCCCCGCGCGAATCGAGTATGGCTTTGGCCGCCAGCTCGGCCGGGCTGTCCGACCTCCCTGCTGTACGGCTGCTCGCTCCCCAGCACGACCAGACGCGCGTCCAGATCGTCCGGCACATCCTGGCCGGACTGCGGCAAGGTATGCACCCGGCTGAAGTCGCCACTCTGGCGCACGTTGTCCCGGAGGCGCTTCGTCAACTCCTGCTCGACTTTATCCGGCTCGCGCCGCAACTGCTCGGCGCGGTCCTCGGCCAGTTTGGTGACCGTCGGCTGGGTGGAGTACCAGTAGCGCGGGCCGTCCTGGTACAGGTAGGTCGCCGCCCCGGCCAGCCGCCTCAGCGCATCCCCGAACACGGCCGGCGACTCGCCCGGCAGAACGCAGCCGAGCTTGATGCGGCGATCCTCAAGACCGCGCTGGGCGGCATCGGCGGTCGGTGCCGAGCCGAGATACACGGTCCGGGCCACACGGCGGGCGGCCGCAAACTTGCCCAGGTTCGACGCCTGGCCGTCGATCTGCAACGGCAGGGAGTTCGGACCATCGACATCCTTCTCAATAATCGGCACCCAGTTGTCGGGCAGATAGCGGGTCAGCTCAAACTGCACCCGTGGATCGTCAATCGAGACGTTGGCCGGGAGAATGAGCGGATTTCTGTCGCCCCTCTCCCACAGGCTGTGAATGACCGACGCCATCAGACGCAGCACCCCGCGGGTGCGTTGAAACTTCACCAGCGTTGACCAGTCGGTATACAACCGGTCGAAGATTTCGGGATGAATCGGGTAGGCCGCGCGAATGCGCTTCTCATAGTCTGCGTCGCGGCACTCGGGCGGAAATTCCTGGTGCTGGGCTCGGTACAGGTCGGCAAAGGCCCGCGCCACCACGTCCCGGTCCGTGAAGCGCGCCGGGTCGGTCAGCGGCTCGAACAGCCGGCGGCGCACAATCTCAAAGCCCTCCTCGGCGCTGGCCGGCCGCCACGACGATTCGACGCGGCCGACAACGTTGCGCAGCCGCTCCAGGGCCTCGCGCCCACGCTGGCCGCCGACCTCGACATCATCGACCCGGGTGTGGGGGGAGCCGCCCGAATCCGAGGCCGGCAGGCTGATGACCAGCAGACAGTTTTTGGCCGCCTTGGCCGCCTCGGTCAGGGCCTGGGCAAAGGTAAACTGCGTCTCAAAACTCCCGGCTGGCAGGTCGCTCTGATCGTGCAGCTGGCGCGCGTAGGCCACCCACTCGTCAATCAGGATGAGGCACGGACTGTACTGTGTTGAACAGTTCCCGCAGGATATCGCCGGGGCTGGTCGCCTTCTCGTCGTCGGCCTGGATACGTTTGAAGGCTTTTTTGCCGCCGAGCTGCCAGGCCAACTCGCCCCACAGGGTACGAACCGTCGTACCGTCGGGCTTGGTGCTCGGATTGCCGGGTGAGATTTTGTTGCCGACCAGAACTACCCGCTTGACGGATGGCAGCCGGTCCAAACCCGCGCTCTGCATGACGCTGTCGATATCCGCCAGCTCGCGCGGAGCAATACCCGAGAAGAGGTGGTACAGGGCCAGCATGGAGTGCGTCTTGCCGCCACCGAAGTTTGTCTGGAGGTCTACCACCGGATCGCCGTCTCCTTGGGCCAGGCGCTGCACCGCACCGACCAGCAGGCGTTTCAGGCTTTCGGTGAGATAGGTCCGACGGAAGAACTCGCCCGGATTTTTGTACTCGTCCGTTCCCTCGCCGAGGTGCACCTGCCACAGGTCGGCGGCAAACTCGGCCTGCTGGTAACGGCCGCTGGCCACATCGGCGTGCGGCGCGACCACCTCGCGCCAGGGTTTCAGGCTGGTGGCGGCGGCGCTCTCAACGGTCGTGCCGGCCTGCTTCCGACGTTCGCCTCGGGCCTGTTCGTCGAAGCGGACGCGCAGCAGCTCCATTTTAAGCTTATCGAGTTCTTCCGACTGCGGCGCCGACACCGCAGCCAGCAGCCGGCTGGCCGAGTCCAGCGCCCGGTAGGCATCGTCGCTGGAAAAGCTCTCCTGGTGTGCCCACCTGTTGCGATGACCGCGCATCTCGCCGACAAGCCCCCGCTCGGCCGGGCCGAGAATCTCTCGAAAGACCGCATTCCAGGCTTCCCACATCAGCCGGAGCAGCCCGGCGACATCCAATTCGGATACGGGCCGGTCGCCGAGCGTATCCTCAGCAAACCCGCGTATGCTCTGGAGATCCAGCCGTTTTGCTGCGACGGCGCTTTTGACTTCGCGTTCGACAAAGGGACCGAGCCCCGCCCTCAGGAGATCGAGGGCCTTGCCGACCCGGTCATGGTTGGTAGTGGCCACCTGAGACTCCTTCTTGCTTCGCTAACGAGTGGCCAACTCTCGCTTCAGATCGGCAAACGCTGCCTCTTCGAGATCAAGCCGATCTTGAACGATCCGTTCAAGCCACGCCTCGATGCTCTTCTCGCGGTGGAGACGCGCGAAAAACGCGGCTCGTGTGGCGAGCGACGCTGGTAATAGGACGCTTGCGGTTTTGGCCTTCCCGATCCGAACAGGTTTTCCCCAGGCAGTCTCATCATCTGCCTGGGCAACAACAATGTTGTCAATTTCTCGCTCCGTTAAGGGCTTCACCTTTTTTTTTCTCATATCACCACTTTCTATTCCGAAGCGGGATCGTCCTCCCCGAACAGCCCGGCCTGCTCGGCGTCGTGGCGGCCGGCTTCTTGGGCCAGGCGGCTGATCTCCGGCCAGCTCTGGACCAGGCCGTTGTAGGACAGGGCTTCGGTAGCGCGTTTCTTGCGCTCGCAGAGGGTGTACAGGCGGTAGCACAATTCGCGGGCGGTCTCGGCTTGAGCGCCCAGCTTTGCCGTGAGGGCTGATGCCTCAGTCTCGCCCCCGGCTTCCAGCACCCGAATGAGGTGGTGGACCATCTCCCAGGCGGTGAGCCGGGAATCGCGCGCCGGGTCCCAGTCGGCGGGCAGCTCTGCGGGTTTCAGCAGCCGCGCCGTGCCGGCTTTGGATTCAACGATACCCGCCTCGGCCAGCCCGCCGACGCTGGTATTCTTGGCTTTGGACAGGGTTTCGGCCACGCCGTACTCGCCCGCATCAAAGCCGTGCTGCTCGAACCAAGCCAGCGCCCAGCGACTGTCGGCATCAAAGTCACCCTCCTGCTCGGCCAGCACCTCGTCGAGGGTCTGGTTGATGAGCGCCAGGGCCTCGCGCACCGAGACCGGATTGCCGGCAGCGTCCAGAACCTTGGCATAGCGGGTGTAGACCGCCATGCCGGGGCCGATGGCAGCTTGGGCGAGATCGACCGGGGCGATGTTGCCGCGCTGCATATTGGCGAGAGCAGCAGGGAGTTCGGTCTTGAGCGCTGTGACAAACTCGCGTCGGGTGGCGACAGGTGCGTTGTCCGGGCGTCTGCGGCAGACCAGAACGATGCTGGAGGCGAGAGCATTAACGGCGACTTTGACACCCGTAGGTCGTTCGGTGCGCATAGGCCAAGTACCGCTGATACCAAAGCCGGCACGAATCACAGCGTCGAGAAAAGTCTCCCAGCCTGTGGACGCAGTTCCTTGGTTATCCTTCTTTTCCGCCTGCTTAAAGGCATAGTAGATTGTTATCGGGAAGGCCGGATGGGTCTGCTCCGAGAGACGGCGCATCGCATGAGTCATCCCGTCCAGAAAGAACTGCTCAGCCTGTTCCTTGCCACCGTGGCGATAAGGCGTGGCGACTAGTTCCTCGGCCTTTGGCACGGCCAGCGTGGCGAAAAGATCGGGAAGGACTGGTCGGAGCGAACGGCGCAGCCAAACGTAGAAGAAATCCGAGAGATCAGCATAACCAATGTTGTCGTAGTAGGGTGGATCTGTTGAGAGAAGCTTGCCAACGCTTGATGATTGACTTGCCGCATTGTCTTGCGCGGCTATACCAGGACTACACAAGGGCAGTGCTTCCAATGCCGTTGGAATCCAACCCAGAGACCCAGACCATCCACCCGTGCTATCAGAAAAGGCGTTCGCTTCGGGAAAGTCCCACGTCATGGGAATAGCTTGCCGGGCAAATACCTGCTCAATCTTCTCTCCAATTCTATTCCAGACACAGATAGTCGCCAGTCTGTTGGCAAGTCGACTGATCCCACAAGCAAGGTAAGTTGCCATACCGTCGGCATACGCTGTGGCGCCTGTCCCGCCATCATTGATACCAACGCCATCACCAGACAAGCCGGCAGCCAGTGCATCCCGACATATCCGCTCACGGGCTTCCTGCACCAAGTCGGAGAAGGTGGTCAGGGCAACCAGTTGGCGTGGGGTGAAGAGGTCGGCATAGGAGTTGAGGCCATATAGCACGGTCCAGAAATTGCGCGGGTCGTCGGGGAGCGGCTGATTCGGCTGCCACTCCGGCTTTGCCTGCCGGGCAGCCTCTTCGTGTTCCGGTGTCGGTGCAAGATACACCCGTCTCCGGTCTCCCTCAGCAACGACAGCCATCAACCGTGCCCCCATACCTCCTGCTTTTCCCTCGGCCTTGATGTAGTCACCCGCAATCGGCGTTCCTGACATCAGGCACCGAAAGTTCGCGCCACGTGCGAGCTTAGTGCCAGCCTTCGCTACGACCGGATCGGGTGGAGCACCTACTCCGACCGCGAACCGATAGCTGCCGTTTTCGATGACCGGCTCAACGTAGGCTTCCTTGCCCTTCTTGGTCGAGAGCATGAACGTCGAAGCGAGCGGCACATCGACATCGGCAAAGGCTGGGTTGGGACTCTTGACGGTGCGTGCCCAGAGCCAGGCGATGACGGTCAGCTTGCGGCCCACGTACTGCTCCAGGTCGGGGCGCTCCTCGGCCATCTCCTCGGTGATTTCGATCTGCGGATACAGATGCCCGATGCGCTTCTCGGCCTCGTCCCGCATCCACTGGCCATAGTAGCGCACATCCTCGGCCAGCCCCTGCGCGCCCTTCCAGGTCATGAGCGTCTTCTGCTCTTCGCTTTTCGCCTGCCAGTCCGGGTTCACCGGCGGACGGCCCGCAAACTTGGGCGGAATCTCGATCATCGCCTTGTTGATGAGTACCGCTACCGGGTTGAGGTCGCTGGCATGGGCTTCGAGCCCCAAGCGCTGGGCTTCCAGGGGGAGGGCTCCGCCACCCGCGAACGGGTCGTGGAAGGCCGGCAGTTTGTGGCGGTCAAACAGCTCTGCCGCTCGCGGATGATCGGCGTTCTCGGCGCAGGCGCGCCGCCAGCTCTGCCAGATTTCGTCACGCGCCGCCTGCAACACCCGCTCGTTGGTGGTGTTCTCCCACTTCACCAACTCCTCAATGATGCCAAACAGCCGACGCCGCTCCTTCTCCTGCGCCTTTTCGGTGGGGAACAGATCGGGCCAACTCGATGGATCGTCTACCATCTGGGCGAAAATTACCGCTCGCGCCGTCGCTAACGGTTTCCGGGACCACCACAGGTGCAGGGTGCTCGGATGGCCGTGGCGGATGGACTTCTCGCGCGCCGACGCGGCGTTGATGGCGTCGAGCGGCAGAGCGACCTCGATCAGCTTCTTCTTCATATTTTGACCTGTTCAAGCCCTTTCAACTCCGGGTGATACGTCGCGTAGAAACCCCGGTCTCGTGTGAGAAAGGCATCGGCTGTTGCCACGGCGTGGGCACCGATCAGAAAGTCTGCGGTAGGGAGGAAAACGTCTAGCAGTACGCTCGTATCGACCGCGGTAATCATCGCCCACGGATCTGTTCGAGATAGGCATCGGTGGAGCCGCCGCTACCCAAGATGGCGTACACGCGGTCTACGGGGTGTTCGGCGGTTGTCCGCTTGTGGATCAGCAGACCGTGATCGGTGGGAGTGATCTCAACCTCGACATTGTGTCCCATGCCAAAGCGGTTCCTGAGGTGTTTGGGGATCGTGATCTGCCCACGTTCCGATATGCGCATATCTCCTCCGTATGAATTACACGCTCGCGTAATCATATCCCGCCGTCTGTGGAGACACAAATGACGGACTCCTCCCGTGCTGACATGGCGTTGATGGCATTCAGAGGCAGGGCGACCTCGTAGATTGAAGCCATCCACATACACGATCACCCGCTGCACAGTGACCTTTCGTTGCGATCTCTCGATAGTTGTCGCCATATTGCAAATTGCCACAAACGGTCTATAGTGCGGTTATTACCCCGCTGGCGATAGCATCGCCGGCCCGACGCCCCGCAAGGGGCGTTTCTTCTTTCTGCCCACTCTCTGCTCTGTCCACGGCTTCTCCGCCCTTCGTCTCTATTGGCCAGCCCTTTTTACGTCGGCTCTCCGGCTCGCGCCAGTAACTCGGCGAAATCGTAGTTGACGCTGGTCACCCCAAAATCCGGTTCTCGCTGGAACGGCTGGCGTAGGTAATGAACGCGGTGCTCACCGCCCTCAAGAAACTCCACGATAGCAAGAATGAAGTCCTCGGGCTTGTTCAGGGAGTACAGGATTTCGTTCCGGGTGACCGTGACCGTCGCCGCCCCGCTGGCACGACCCTTGACCTCGATAAAACGCAGCTTGCCGGTGGCGGGCACGCGGCTCTCAATGTCGTAGCCCAGCTTCTCGAACTCGCGATCCGTCGGCTCAAAGCCGAGACCGCGCTCCACCTGCATGACGATGGCGCGCGCCCGCGCGGCCGCCGCCTGGGTGTCCGCCGCCACTCTGGTGACGGGCGCTTCACGTCCGGCCGTTGCCTCAATCAGTCCCCTGGGGACTAGCAGCAAGCCTCCCAGCACCACCGGCGGCAGGGGCGAGAGTTGGGCTTCGAGCTTGAGTTCTTCCAACCGCTTGTGGAGCCGGGCCTGCAAGCCGTCGGCCCGCTTGCGCGCCTCGCCCGAGTTGAGCCGCGCCCCGGTCTTGCCGGCCTGCTCCTGGAGTTTGAGCTGTTCGGCGCGGTGATCCCAATAGGTGATTTCCTTGGTCAGCCGCTCCTTGACCGCCGCCTCGGTCTTGGCAATCAGGCTCAGCTTGGCGTCGCGGACTTCTTGCAGATGTTCGGGGACGACGCTGGCAACGGCGTAGCCCTGGGCCTGGTGTTCCAACTCGCGGCCGATCCAGGCGCACTCCGGGCGGTCCAGAATCGCCTCAACGTCCGGCTCGTCTGCCGCAAGCGGCCGGTAGTCGAGATACGGCGCGTAATGCACGTGGCGACTCACGCCCTCGGCGTCGAGTTCCACGTACAGCACGCGCTTGGACACGAGCCGCCGCTCGCCACTGCGTGTCCGGCTGGCATCCTGAATCGCGTGTTCCAGATAGAAAAGCACGCGCGGTCTGAGGCCCGGGTCGCGGTCGTCAACCAGGACGGTGCCACGCTTGAGCAGGTCACGGTGACGCTCCAGGGTCAGGTCGATCACCGCGTCGAGCAACGGGTGGCCCGGACAGATGAAGGCCGCCAGGGGCTGGCCCTGCGGGGCGACCAGAGACTTGTCAAAAGCGATGCGTTCATAGCGAGGAAGCACCGGCTCCCCAATGCCGATCAAGCGGTCGCGGTTGCGGACCGGAGCCGGCACATGGCTGAGTTCGTAGCGCCGGGGCTCGCGCTGCCTGGCCGTTCCGCCCAGACGCCGAAACGCCTCGTGGAAAAACGACTTGATGTAGTGGGGTTGCAGACGCCGGGCTTCAGCCCGTTCCATGTCCTCGCGGATGCCGTGGACGCGGCTGGCGTCCATCGCATCATGGGCCAGGGCTCTGTCTTCGAGCAGATTCCGCAGCTTGCCCCGGTCGAGGGCATGATCGACCGCCTCAGTCAGCCGGGCTCGCACATCCGCCTGCTCGCCGTAACGGATGGCTTCGAGCAGCAGGTCTCTCAAGGGCCGGCCCTCGAACTGGAGTTTGCCCAGCACGTCGAAGACCTGACCGCCCAGGGTTTGGCGCGCCTGCTCCAGCTTGTCGAGCAGCGTGCGATACACGTCGCCCTCGCGGGTCTCGTCCGCCACGAGGTTCCACAGGTGGCACACCTCGGTCTGGCCGATGCGGTGAATGCGCCCAAAGCGCTGCTCAAGACGGTTCGGGTTCCACGGCAGGTCGTAGTTGACCATCAGGTGGGCGCGTTGCAGGTTGATGCCCTCGGCTGCCGCATCCGTTGCCAGCAGGACTTGGACCTCGGGGTCGTGCCGAAACGCTTCCTGCGCCGTGAGCCGCTCCTCGCGGCCCAGACCGCCGTGAATCACCACCACAGACTCCTGGCGGCCCAACAGCGTCGTCACGCGGTCGTGTAAGTAGCTCAGGGTGTCTCGGTGCTCGGTGAAGATGACCAGCTTCTGGCGCGGGGAGGGCGTGGGTTGGGGGATTTCGCCCGCGCCATACGGCACTGTCTCCTCGGCGACCCGACCGCTGAGCCCGCCAGGGGTGAAAATCTCGCTCAGCAGGCTGGCGAGCTGTCGCCACTTCGTATCCGTGCCGCTGCGACGCACGCCCAGGGCGAGCGCTTCCAGCTGTGTGAGCGTTTCGATTTCGGCCTTCAGCTCGGCGATAGAGCGGGCGGCCGTGGCCTGGTCAAGAATATCCTCCTCGGCGGCGGCGACCTCTTTCTCGGGCGCGTCTTCCAGGTCCTCAACATCTTCTGCGCTGAGTTCCAGACTGAGCGGCGTGACAAGGCTGCGGGTCTGTCCGCCACGCTGAAGCACCTGGAGTTCCCGCAACCGGCTCTCCAGACGCTCGCGCCTCCGGCACAGAGAGCGATAGATCGCCTCGGGCGAAGACGCCAGCCGACGCTGGACGATAGTCAGGGCAAAACCGACCGTGCCGGCTCGCCGGTTATTCTCAAGCGCCTCGGCCCGGTTGAACTCCTCGCGCACATACTCGGTCACCCGCGCGTACAGGCGCGCCTCGTCATCGGAAAGCTTGTAGGGCACAGTGTAGGCGATGCGCTCGGGGAAAAGCGGGGTCGCGTCAAACTTGAGCAGGTGTTCTTTCACCATGCGGCGCATCAGGTCAGACACCTCGGCCGTATGCACGCCGTCGCGAAAGCGACCCTCGAAACGGTCGCCGTCAAGGAGGGCCATAAAGAGCTGGAAGTCTTCCTCTTTGCCGTTATGCGGCGTGGCCGTCATCAGCAGAAAGTGACGGGTCAGGCCGGACAGCAGTTGGCCCAGGCGGTAGCGCTTGGTGTAGTTGATCTCACCGCCAAAGAAGGTCGCCGACATCTTATGCGCCTCGTCACACACGACAAGGTCCCAGCGACAATCCGGGGCTTGAAGCTTGTGCTGCACGTCTTCATTGCGTGACAGCTTGTCCAGGCGCGCGATAACGAGATTGGCCTCCACAAACCAGTTGCCGGTCCGCGCGGCTTCGAGCTTGTCGTTGGTGAGGATTTCAAAAGGGAGTTGAAAGCGGCGGTAGAGTTCGTCCTGCCACTGCTCGGCCAGGCTGCCGGGACACACGACCAGGCAGCGTTGCAGATCGCCTCGGGCAATCAACTCCTTGATGAGCAGCCCGGCCATAATGGTCTTGCCGGCGCCCGGGTCATCGGCCAACAGGAAGCGGAGCGGCTGACGCGGCAGCATGGCTTCGTAGACTGCGGTGATCTGATGCGGCAGCGGCTCGACGACCGAGGTGTGGACCGCCAGCAGCGGGTCGAACAGATGCGCGAGGCGGATACGCTGCGCCTCGGATACCAGACGGAACAGCGCCCCGTCTCCGTCGAAGCTCCACGGGCGTCCGAGTTCGACGATTTCGAGCCTGGCTTCGTCATGCCGGTACAGCAGCTCGTTGGCGACCTTGCCGCTCGGGGTCTTATAGGTCAGCTCAAGAGCCTCCGACCCGTACCACTGCACGCTGACCACGCTCACCAGAGCGTCAGCAAGAATGCCGCGCAGCACGGCCTGAGAGCGAATATCCTCCAGCTTCATGTCCGCGTCCGAATCGCCGCTTATTCAAGAGCAGCGGCGGCGGCCTTGCAAGAGCCGGGCGGACCGGAGTCGCAATCGCAATTCCTCAGCGATTACGCAAAATCCGCCCGCCACAGGTGTGCAGCGCGCTCGGCGAGTTGCCGTTGCCGTTCATCCAGCAACTCCGGTGTCCATTGCTCGGGGGCAATCTCGGGAATGCGCCGGGTCAAGGTGTAACCGCTCTGGGCGTAGGCAGAGAGCTTTTCGCTATAGACAGCGTTGCCGAGACGGCGATTCGTGGCTGATTCGAGAAGGGTCAGGTTGCCAAGACGGTAGATCGCCTCTCCCCACAACCCATGGGGAAAGGGCTCTTCCCAGGAATCCGTCGGATTCTCGGGCAGGATATGCTCAACTGTGCCGGGGTCGGTGTCTGGGTCACAGGCGCGGCCGGAAGCGTCACTTTCGAGACGGGCGAGCATGTACCGAGTGAGTTTGTCCCAGCGGCCGCTGGTATCAACAACCAGCAAGGCGAAGTCCTGTTTCATCCTGGCATCGTCCACATAGAGGGGCTTGAGTAACGCGAACACTTCCGCCGGGGTCCTGGCCTGGCCGTCTATCACCGCCTTGGCAGCACGGTGATAGGTCGGCTCCAGGGGATTAGTGTTGAGCCTACTGACTACGGTGTAGCGGAACGAGATCACACTGACGAGCTTCAACACCCGCACCACATCCTCTTTCGAGAAACGCTCCCAGACGGCAAACAGCAGCGGCATCATCTGTTGTACGCGAAACAGATTAAGTTCCCGGATATACGTCCTCGCGGCGGGCAATTCGATCCAATACCCGTGGTTGGGGTCTGACACCGCCGCAAACAGTTCGGCGCGCCCCTCCAACTGCTCCATCAGCGCAAACACATCGGCACTCGTCTTTGTCTGATCGCGCACCAGCTTGAAGAGCCGCTGACTTCGGACCTTTGGCTGTTCACACAGCAGGTGGTAACGGAGAAACTTCGGGAAATGTTCCTGTCCTACGGTCGCGATGAGTTGCTGCCAGCGGCGTTGTAGGGCCTCCAGGTCAGCGGCAACATGCACTCGGGAAAACAGATAATTCTTCAGCAGATCCGTCGTCGTCAGCTCCAGGCCACGCGCGTTGAGCGTCTCGAACACGGTGTACGCGTTGAGTTCGTCGTCAACGGTAATCAGGATGAATACGAGCTGGCGAGCGACCGTTTCAGACAACAGGCTTGCTAAAATCTGGCCCTCGTTCTTCAACTCCTTCATTGCGTTCAGTCGCTCCGTAAAATAGTTGAAGCATTTCCAAAGCAGCCGGTTCGACTTTGGCAGGCGACGCGGGTTAAGCGGCGGCCGCAGCTGCACGAGGTAGTCCTGGTAGAACGCGTCGTCTGTGGCATTCAGGTAAAGCCGACTGCTCTCGGTGAGCGACGCTGGATCCTTTTCACCGATGAAGCGGTCGCGAAGTCCCTGAGCACGCGCTGTGTTGGCCTCTGGAGCCGTGCCGGCGTCGGTCATGGCCTGTAACCGACCGATCACCGCCAGAGCAAACAGACTCAGCGTGGCAAGCCGTTGTTGGCCGTCAATGATCAAAAATTCACGGTCGTTACTCCCCTCCACGACCAAGGCGCCCATATAGTGGACGGCTTCCGGCTCAGGCCGCAGCTCAACGATGTCGTTCCACAGGTCCTCCCATTGCTCTTCCGACCACGAGTAATCACGCTGGTAGGAAGGCACACGGTACGACTTGCCGTTACCGATCAACTCCAGGTAATTGATCGTGCGCGTGTTCAGAATATTCGCTTTAGCCATCTGATATTTCTTTTTACGCCGGCTCCTCAGCCCGGTCTAGGCACTCCACGAAATCGTAGGTGCTGCCCATCACCCCGAAATCGGGTTCTCGCTGGAAAGCTTGGTGTCTGTTTCACCGTGCCTCTTCATTCAAGGGGAGCGGCGGTCTTGCAAGAGCCGGGCGGCTCAGTCTATGCCTGTGGGCATGGCACATGACGACTCGGTCAACACCGCTATTTCTCTGCTCGATGAGGTCAAGATTCAGGCTCGGGTTCTGATTCCCGTCCTGCGCGCGCTGCGGACTGAACTGGGAGAGGCCACGGCCAACCGGCTGGTTCGGACCGCTCTGCGGGACTGGTCACGCCAACTGGTCGATGAGCTGGGCAGCCGACTGCCGGGCCGTCCCCGGGACAAGTGGGAGACCGCCCGCAATGCGCTGTATCCCAGAATCGGCGACGATATCGACATTGAGATGCTCAGGCAGGAGCCCGACGCGATTGAGTTTAATGTGACCGGCTGTCGCTATGCGGACTTTTTCCGCCGGCTGAACGAGCCCGAACTCGGCGCGATCCTGCTGTGCGAGACCGATTTCCACCGGGCGGAACTGGGCAGTCCCGAGGTGGAGCTGCACCGCAGCCAGACGATCATGGAAGGGGCGCGAACGTGTGACTTTCGCTACCGGATGAAGAGCACGAAACCGTCACAGGACTAGCGCGGTTCACGATGCTGTGTAGCCCTTCGACTTCAGGCGCGCTGCGCCTGACGCCCTTCGGCTCGCTCAGGACAGGCTCAGGACCAACGGCCTCCCGTTCGTGCTGAGCGTAGCGGAGCGAAGTCGAAGCAGGGATGCCGGATCACGGGCCGGCATGACGGGGGCGGAACGGCAGGGCTACAGCCTAACGTGAAATGCTCTGAGGGCGCTGCAAGGAGGGCGTGGCGCGTCTCAGACCTCCTTCTCCACCAGCACCCCGGCCTCGCGCAGCTCCTGCACCTGCTCTGGGGTCTGACCCAGGTAGTCCGTCAGAATTTCCTCGTTGTGCTGACCCAGGGTCGCCGCCTCCAGCGACAGCTCCTCGGGAAAACCCGAGAACTTGATCGGAAAGCCCGGCACGTCAAGCTCGCCGTGGAGCCGGTCGGTGATGGTCCGCACCGTGCCGCGCTGACGCAGATGCGGATAGTCGAGCGTGTCCACGACCGACAAGACCGGGGCGATGGGAACCCCGAACTTTTCCAACTGGGCAACCGCGCTCGGCACGTCGGGGAAGGTCTGGAGCCAGTCTTCGAGGATCTGGGTCACCGTGTCGCGGCGTTTGAGACGCAGGTTATCGGTCTGGAAGTCCGGGTGATCGACCAGGTCGGGGCGGTCGATGGCTTTGCACAGGTCTCTCCAGTGGTGCAGATGGGCCATAATCACCACATAGCCGCCGCTGGCCTGGAACACCCCGGCCGGGCAGGCGTAGGTCATGTGGCGGCCGGCCGGCCGGGGCTTGAGCCTGCCGTTGGTGGCCCGCGGCTGATGGACGTTGACCTCGTGGTAGTGGTAGTACACGTCCAGCAGCGCCACATCGAGATGCTGGCCCTCGCCGGTCTGATCGCGGTGGCGCAGGGCGGCCAGGACGCCCAGCGCGGCATGCACGCCGGTGCTGACATCGCCCAGGCCGACCCCCGGAATATACGGCGCCTCGTCGGGCTCGCCGATCATTGAGGTGATGCCGGCATAGGCCTGGGCAATATAATCGTAGCCGGGCTTGTGAGACAGCGGCCCGGTCTGGCCCATGGCCGAGATGGAGCACAGGATGATGTCGGACTTGAGATCCTTGAGCCGGTCGTAGTCCAGACCCATATCGGCCATCACCCCGGGCTTGAAGTTCTCGACCACAATATCGACCTGGCCGACCAGCTGGGCGACCAGGGCCATGCCGCGCGGGTCGCGCAGATTGACGCACAGGCTCTTCTTGCCCCGGTTATGCTGGACGTAGTACAGGCTGCGCTTGTTCCGAAAGGTGCTGGCGTTGCGGACCATGTCTCCATGTGGGGCTGATTCGACCTTGATGACCTCGGCGCCCATCTCGGCCAGCATGCGGGTACAGCTCGGGCCGGCCAGGGCGCGGGTCAAATCGAGGACGCGGACACCGTTCAACACATGGGGCAAAGGCTGAGACATCGGGTACTCCTTGGCTCCGTCGGGAGAGACGACACAGACCGGGCTAGCTGTTTTTCTCCAGCAATACTCCGGCTTCGCGCAACTTCTGCACATCTTCGGCCGAGCGGCCCAGATAGGTGGTCAGGACTTCTTCGTTGTGCTGGCCGAGCGTGGGCGCCACCAGCGGCAGGGGCTCGGGAAAGGCCGAGAACTTGAGCGGCATGCCGGGCATCTCAAACTCGCCGTGGACCGGATCGGTGACCGTCCGCACGGTTCCCCGCGCCCGATGATGGGGATGATGGACGGTGTCGGCCACCGACAGCACCGGTGCGACCGGAACCCCGTGCTGCTCCAGGCACTCAACGGCACTCGGCACATCGGGGAAGGTCTGGAGCCAGTCCTCGACCATGGCGACGATCTCGTCGCGCCGTTCGAGCCGTTTGACATCAGTCACATAGTCGGGATGCTTGGCCAGCTCGTCTTTGCCCAGGGCTTTGCACAAGTCCTTCCAGTGGTGCAGCAGGGCCATGATGACCAGATAGCCGCCCTTGCCCCGAAACACCCCGCACGGGCAGGCGTAGGTCATATAGCGGCCGCTGCGGGTCGGTTTGATTGCCCCGCCGCTGCCGCTGTAGGTTTCGACGTTGGCCTCGTGGTAGTGGTAGTAGACGTCGAGCAGGGCGATATCGAGGTGCTGGCCGACGCCGGTGCGGTCACGGTAGCGCAGGGCCGACACAATCGCCAGCGCGGCATGCACGCCGGTGCTGACATCGCCCAGCCCGACCAGCGGAATATACGGCGCGTCGTCCGGCTCGCCGATCATCGACGTGACCCCCGAGTAGGCCTGGGCGATGTAGTCGTAGCCGGGCGTGTTGGCCAGCGGGCCGCTCTGACCCAGAGCCGAGATGGAGCACAGGATGATATCGGACTTGAGTTCCTTGAGCCGCTCATAGCCCAGCCCCATATTGGCGATCACCCCGGGCTTGAAATTCTCGACCACCACATCGACCTGGGGGATGAGTTCGGTCAGCAGGGCCAGGCCCTGGGGGTCGCGCAGATTGACGCACAGGCTTTTTTTGCCCCGGTTCTGCTGGACGTAGTACAGGCTGCGGTCATTGCGGAAGACCGAGATACTGCGGACCATATCCCCGCCCGGGGCGGGTTCGACCTTGATGACCTCGGCCCCCATTTCGACCAGCATGCGGGTGCAGCTCGGACCGGCCAGGGCGCGGGTCAGGTCGAGAACGCGTAAGTCAGACAGCAGGTGATCCATTCCTTGGGCCATGCCTTTCCCTCCCACTCAATGTGTCAGTCCCACATCAGGCCGCCATCGACGTTGAAGGACTGACCGGTGATATTCCGGGCTTCGTCCGAGGCCAGGAAGGCGGCCATATTGGCAATGTCGTCCGGGGTGTTGGAGCGCTTGAGCGGAATGGAGGCGTCCATGCGGGCAATCGCCTCGGCCTCGCTGATGCCCTCCCGCTCGGTGAGCTGCTCCATCACCCGGTCGTACAGGCTGGTGCGGGTCGCGCCGGGGCAGATGGCGTTGACGTTGATGTTGTGCCTGGCCAGCTGCGAGGCGCCGATGCGGGTCATGGCGATGACCGCCCCCTTGGAGCCGGCATACGAGATGTTCGAGGTGCCGCGAAAGCCCTTGCCGGCAATCGAGGCGATATTGACGATACGGCCTTCGTTGCGCTTGGCCATCTCGCGCGCTACCTCCTGCATGCAGAAAAACACCCCCTTGGCGTTGACGGCATGGATCCAGTCCCAGTCCTCCTCGGTCACATCAAAAAAGCCCAGGCTGCGGGTTACCCCGGCGTTGTTGACCAGAATGTCAATCTGGCCGAAGGTGTCCACGGCTTTGGCGACCATGGCCTTGATATCGGCCAGCCGGCCCATATCGGTCTTGACGAACAGGCCGCGGCGGTCATGGGAGCTGACCTCGGCGGCGGTCTGCTGGCCGCTGGCCTCGTCAATCTCGGCCCCCACCACGTGGGCGCCCTCCCTGGCGTAGCGCAGCGCGATCGCCTTGCCCATCCCGGTTCCGATCCCGGTGACCACCGCGATTTTGTCCTTGAGTAGCATAGCAGTCCTCCTTGTGTGGCCTCACTTAAACTCCGGCATGACTTCTCTGGCAAACAGTTCCAGTCTCCGCTTGACACGCGGGATGTCCTGGCCGCCGGCGTGAAAATAAAACGCGACCTGATCCAGCCCGAACTCGTCGTTCAGCTCGGCCAGACGCCGTCGGCACTCTGCCGGCGTACCGACCACGGCCCGCTCTTCGAGCTGGTCGGGCATGGCCCGAATGAATTGCAGAAAGGCTTTGAACGGGTCGTCATCCTTCATCCGATTCATCAGTTCGGGCGGCACGAATGAGGTGAACAGATTGGTATAGGCGCGGACCGCCTCGCGGCCCTCACGAACGGCAACGTGATGATCGGGATCGACGAGCAGCCAGAAGATGAACGTCATCCGTTTTTGTCCATGGCCGTGTTCGGTGAGCAGGCTCCGGTAGCGTTCAATGCGCTGTCTGACCTTGGGGTGAGGGCCGGTCAACCACGGCACGACAAACGCGTTGTCGCCGGCAATGGCGGCACTCTCGTAGGACTCGGGACTGATCGTCCCCCGGTAGATCGGCGGGTGGGGCTTTTGGACCGGCTTGGGACTCAGCGACAGGGACGGCACCTGCCAGAACTCGCCCTGGTATTCGACCGGGTCCTGGGTCCAGGCCCGCCGGATGATCTCCAGCGCCTCCTCGTAGCGCGCCCGGCTCTCGCGCATCTTGACCCCGAAGCCCTCAAAGTGCTTCTGAATAATGCCGCGCCCCACCCCAAAATTCAGCCGCCCGTCACTCAGGATATCGAGCATGGCAAAGTCTTCGGCTTTGCGCAGCGGGTTGTCAAACGGCAGCAGGCTGATGGAGGTGCCCAGCCGAATGCGGGACGTTTCCCGCGCCAGCGCGGTCAGAAACAGCTGGGGGCTGGGACAGATCCCGAAGGCATAAAAGTGCTCCTCGCCAAACCACACCGAGTCAAAGCCGAGTTGCTCGGCCGCAATGGCGATGTCGAGCGTATCGCGGTAGTACTGGACCTCGTTCTGGCGATCAGGGAAGAAGTCAAACAGGGAGAATAAACCGAACTCCACACCAGCCTCCGTTTCGTCTCAGTCTGAGATGGGCGCCGTGCGCTCAGCATCAGCAATATACGCCGCAGCATCGTCTGCCAAGAGCAAGCCCTGGTCTTGCAGCGTGGCGACAGACCGCCGGACGGCATCGACGTAGGCTGCCCTGCTCGGGTAGCGTTCGGCCAGGGACGGGCGCGGGTCGCCGCTCGCCTCGCGTTCGGCTCTGGTCCGGGCAAAGGGGATGAACTGTCCCCAGTTGCCGCACATGGCGCCCGGCACATCGGCCCGGAGCGCCCAGCCGGTAGAGGTGCCGACCGGAGCGGTAATGTCGGGCAGGCGGATTCCGGCCACATCGTTGCCGTCGGCGTCGGTCTTGGGAACCAGGCTGGTGTAGCGGGCCTGGTTCCCGGCGGTATGGGTGACCAGGGTCGGATTGAGGTCGCCAATGTGCGCCACCCCCGGAATGGACGGAAAACCGGCGGCACTGTCCTGAGCCGAGACCAGCGTGCCAGCCCGGCGGGTGGGAATCCGGCTGGCCGGCGGCAAGCTGCCCTCATGTACCCAGCGGTGCAAGGCCAGCAGGAGGGCGCGCATGACCGGCCCACGAAAGGCCGGGTTGTGCTCCTGCGTACACGGTCCCTTGGCCAGCCGTTGGCCCAGCGAGGTGGTGATGGGGCTGGGATGCAGGGCAAAGTGCTGGGTGCTGGCGAAGAAGTAGAGCCGCACCGTGTCAGGGATGGGCACGTCGTTCCCGTGACTGTCGGTGTGCAGCAGGGACGCGCTCTTGCGCCAGTATTCGCTGGCGGTGTTGGTGACCATGATCAGCGGGTCAAAGCCGTCGCCGGGTTTACCGCTGCCGGCGCGCAGTATGCCGCCGTGTTTTCCGGTCAACGGATCGTGCTGTGTGTCATAGGCAAACGGAAACCAGTTTTCTGGAAACCCGAAGTCCTGGTGACCGCCCTGGGTGCGGCCCGGCTGGCCAAAGGGAAAGTTGCTGAAGGTCTTGCCCGCACCGCCGATGTCGGCGATCAGTCCGTCAAACACGCTGCGCTCGCGCTCGTCCTGATTAAAGCCGGCCCAGACGTGCTCCTGGAGATAACGGCCCGCCTGTGAAATGCCGAAGGCCAGCGCTTTGCGGATGCCGGTGTCGTGTTCGTTCAGCCGTAGCGGGTTGGCCGTCCCCCGCTCATCGGCCGTTTCATAGCGCAGGAACGACACCACGTCACGGGTTACCGCAAATCCCAGACCCAGAACGGGCGGATTTTTGCCGGTGTAGGCAAACTCATACAGCAAGCCTGACTCAAACCCGGGCTGGAAACGGACAGTCTGCTCATCGGCAAACTCCCAGCAGCGCTCGGCCTGACCCGACTGGGTACAGGCCGGGATGGGCTGCGGCTGCTCGTCGCGCGCCCTGGCCCGGACGCTGAGCTGCGCGAGGCGCGGGTCTGGCGAGAGCACGGGATAGCTCAGGCTGGCGGTCTGTGGCTCGGTCTGCTGACGACCGACAAACAGGTCACGGACAGGGCCGCTGAGCGGCCTGCCGTTCTCCAGCGCGACCGGGAGGTCGGCGCCCATCACTCCCGGCTCGTCCGGGACACAGCACTGGGCGCCGGCTGTGCCGCGCGCCTGCCAGCCGCTCCAGACAATCGTGTAGCCGTGGCGCATGAGAAAGCCGTTGCCGGCGTCGGTCGCAGTATGAGGAGTATTCGTCGGCGGACCGTAGGGCACGTCGTTGAGCAGGACCAGATCGATCTTATTGCCGCGGTTGAGCACGGCATAGAAGAGGGTGTGGTTGCCTTTGGTCGGATCGCGCGGGCGGAGGATGACGAAGTCGGTGCTGTAGGCGACCCGCCCGGCGCTATCTGTGGCGGTCAGACCCAGGTTTACGATAGCGGCATTTTCCGTCGCCCCGGGATCGACCGCGCCAAACGCCCGGCCCGAGATTTTCTCGTACTGCCCGACCGCGCCAAAGGATCGGCCCGCAAAGGTCGGCGATTCGACCCGGTCAATCTCAATGTGGGTGACGCGCGCCGCAGCCCCAGGCGGGGCACAGGTCTCCCACACCAGGAGACACACGAAGAGCATGAGCGCGGCAGACATCGTGCGCCTGTCCTATCACCCCCTTTTACACCCTCGCAAGCATTTCGTGGATGATGCCTTATGTTTGAACTGAAGCGTTTGGTTTTCAAAATGAGAGGGATTGCGTCAAGAGAAAAAACGGAATACCTGTGCAGTGTCCGTCTGATATTCGTTTTTTCTTCGCTACGATGAAAACCGAAAGTGCCCATTGTGGATTCTGAATAAGCAGGATGGAAAATCTGAAGAACCTTTCGGCGGATAAGCTTACACTCCTCGTCAAGGCTATCCTTTCTCGGGTCAAAGAACGGAGAGGATATACGACGAAGACCAAGCTTTTCAAATATCTCTACCTTACCGACCTCGAACACTACCGTTATACAGGCGAGACGCTCACCGGCATTGATTGGATTTTCTATCACTATGGACCGTGGGCTCAGGAGTGTGAGACCCTCTACGCGAAGCTCAAGGATCAAGGAGAAATTCGCGTAAATTATAGCCAAAGCGCCGAATTTGAAACAGAATTTGTCAATCCGGCTGAAACCGTGGCACTGGAGCAGGCCATAGAAAACATTCGGGTCGAACTTGCGGTCCGAGAACAAGTGGACAGATGGGCAGACGAGAAGTTAGGCGACATGTTGAACTACGTTTATCTCCACACTGAACCGATGGAAAATGCGGTTAGGAGAGAACGCTTGGACTTCTCAAAGATAGAAAGAGGTGGCAATCCTCAGCCCGCCACGTTGCCGCGAGCGAACGACAATCCTTCTGCGATTGCTCGCATGCGGAAAACAATTGCAGAGAAGACCAGAGTGTCGCAATCCCCTCCTCCCTCCATGCACTTTACCCCCCCTCGCTACGACGAGGTGTACGACGAAGCCATGAGGATCATGGAAGAGAAAGATGACGGGTATTAGGCGGTGGCGGAGAGTCTTGTTTTTCTCGACAATCTCATTGAACAGTTTTATGAGCCTGTCGGACCGGACTTTCGACAGACCTTCGAGCGAGGGCAAATCTGCTGGACTCATATCGGCTATACCAGAGAAGACTTACAGCTGTGGCGCCCTACTGGCCTCGACCCTTCCCAAACAACGGTTAACAGTTTTCGCCTGGAACCCGCCGGGCAAGATGCTTTTAGACGAAATCTTCCACTTCATACTCCTCCTCTTGAAACCAACGAAGAGTTCGTTGCGGTTAGAGCAAAGCGACGCCCCGTGATCCTTATCAGCCCTGTTCCTCCCGCAACGGGTATTTCCAAGCTTCGCAGGGGTGGACTTATCGACCGAAAAATCTGTCTTGTCGTTCCAATATACAGCCTGTCCGATAGACAGGTGCAAAGACTCAAATACCCTGCCGAGTTCATCGAACGTCTCCGCATACTGGAATATCCGCAGTTTCTGTTTTTACCGGATTCTCCAGGAGGATTCTCCGTGCCTTCCTACGCGCGCGTCGGGGAACTGCAAGCGGTCTATCAACCCCATTTACGACCAGAGAACCGCCGTCTCTGCAAGTCTGTCCAGCACATTCTTGAGGGGCAGATTATCTATGCAACAACTGGTGTATACGGCGGAGAGTTTGAGAATTATCGGGAACAACTTATGAATCAACAAGATGATTCCCGGTAACACCTGACAGTCGCCACGGTCTATTGTGTGCTTGACTTCGCACGCCCGGTGCAGGATAGTCTCGGTGTCAATTCCCTTACTATTCTCAACGCTTTCATCAAGGAGGACGTATGAAGCTCTACAGTATACCGCTCAGTAATTTCGCCTCGAAATGCCGCATCGCCGCCTATGAAAAGGGGCTGGATATCGAGCTGACCGAACCGCCCGGCGGGATGGGTTCGGACGAGTACAAGCAGATCAACCCCCTGGGCAAGGTCCCGGCGCTGGATACCGGCAGCCAGATCATCGCCGAGTCCGAACTCATCAACGAGTATTTTGAAGACAGGTTCCCGGAAAAGCCGCTGCTGCCGAGTGACCCGGAGGCCAGGGCCAAGGTGCGCAGCTTCACCCGCCTGCACGACCTGTACCTCGACCCGCCGCTGCGGGCCTGCTTTCCGAAGCTGTTCGGGCAAGACCTGGAGCAGAGTTTTATTGACGAAAAAATGGTCGAAATTCAGGGGCGTCTCGACCATCTCGAGTCGCAGCTATCGGACGCGGGCTGGGCGGCCGGTCCTGATTTCAGCCTGGCCGACGCCGCGCTGACGCCGACGATCTTCTTCATGAACGCCTTTCTGCCCGCCTTCGGCCAAAAGCCGGCGATTGAGGGGCGTCCGAAACTGGCCGCCTGGTGGGGCAAAATTCAAGACCGGGAATCCACCAAGCGGGTGCTGGGCGAGCAGGGCGCCGCTCTGGAGGCGCTGCAAAAACAGCAGCAGGGTGGCTGATTCCGGTGGGGCAAGCTGCGGGCTTGCCCCTTTTTGGAGCGCCCGGCCTGCGGGTCGGGCGAGGATTGAAACATGAAATTCGGTTATTTCACCCTGACCGATAACCCACCCGCCTACGGCGCCGACCGGCGCGACCCCAACCAGTTCCTGCGCGAGGTACTGCGCGAGTGCCAAGTCGCCGAAGAGCTGGGCTATGAGTCGGCCTGGGTCCCGGAACATCATTTTGGCCTGTTTGGCTGTCTGCCCGCTCCGGCCGTCTTTTTGTCGCACCTGGCGGCCCAGACCAGCCGCATCAAGCTGGCCCCGGCGACCGTGCTGCTGCCCTGCCACCATCCCCTGCGGGTGGCCGAAGACTTTGCCCTGCTGGACCTGTTGAGCCAGGGCCGGAGCGTGTTTTCAGCCGGCCGGGGGTATGACAAGCGCGAGTACGACGCCCTGGCCATCCCGTTTGAGGAAAGCCGCGACCGCTTTGCCGAGGGGCTGGATCTGCTCCGCATCGCCTGGACCCAGGAAGAGTTTACCTACCACGGGCGGTTTTACGACCTGCCGGAGCCGGTGACCTGCCTGCCGCGGCCCGTTCAGCAACCCCACCCGCCCATCTATGTGGCATGCTTCAGCCGCCCGACCGTTGAAATGGCGGCCGCCAAGGGCTTTCATACGCTGTTCGCTCCCTTTGCCGCAGCCATGATGTTCGGCAGCGTCGGCGAAGCCGTCCAGACCTACAAAGGGCTGGCCGCCGAGGCCGGGCACAGCGAGGCGCGGGCCAAGTGCTCCTATTTTGTCAATGTGGTCGATAGCCCGGCCGAGGCGCTCCAGACCAAGGCGCGCCTGCTGCGCTATCTCAAATCGGTGCTGCCGGCCTTTCCCGCCGACCGCGACAGCGCGCCGCCGCACATTGCCTATTTTGCCGATATTGTCGAACGCTTGCAGAGTATGCAGCCCGAGCAGGTCGGGGAACGCAGCATTGTCACCGGCGACCCCGAGGCGTGCATTGCGACCCTCAAGAAGTGCGAAGCGGCCGGGATTGAAGAGGTCATTCTGTACTTCAACTTCGGCCACTTCAGCCATCAGGAGACGCTCCGCTCAATGGAGCGTTTCGCCCGCGACGTGATGCCCCATTTCAGCTGAGACGCCCCGGCTACAACAGGGGCGATATATCTTCTCGTCTTATTGGCACTGGGGATCGCAGGCCGCCATTTTATTGGCCGCGTCCAGTTCACACGACTCGCTGGTCTCGTAGGTGTTGTTTTTTTCCAGACAGTCGAGGATGTCATTAATCGGGACGGTGAGACAGTTGCGGTAGCACACGGGTGAGTCGTTGCCGCCGGCCGCTTCGAGTTTATCGTTCATATAGGTAGTGACGGCCGCAAAACGCGCTAACACGTTGGTCCCTCCCTCATCGGCCGGCTCCGACGGGCTGTAGCCCTCGGGATAGCTGTCCTGAGCGCTGACCGCGCTCGGAGCGATGAGACTCATTCCGGCCAGGGCGACACCCAAGACGATGACATGTACCAGGCTGCGGATTGGCTGCGTGTGACCCATATCGTATCCTCCTCTTCGCACTTGCTGCGATGGGCCTTCTCATAGCGTCCTGGCCTGGCTTGTGCAAGGCGAGGGCGTGCCAGCGAGCAATACTGGATTTGTACAGAACTGAACGGAGGGACGCCGTACCCGAACGTCCCTCCTGAGGCAACAGCGTGGGCCTGACTAGGCGCTGCGCAGTACCCGGCCGGCCAGGGCGCCGGCGTGCTCCAGGCCCTGCATGAAGACCTGGCCGTTGACCAGGGTGTTTTTGTAACCGGACGACTGCTGAATATAGCGGCCGGCACCGGCCGGGAAGTCATACACAAAGGTCGGCGGCGGCAGGTGCAGATTGTCGTAATCAATGACGTTCAGATCCGCATACGCGCCCGGGCGAATCACCCCCGGTCCTGAATCCCGAACAGCTCGGCCGGGTCGGCGGTCAGTTTCCGAATGGCCTGCTCGACCGTGAAATGCCCGCGCTCCTGGACCCAGTGTTTGAGAAAATAGGTTGGCAGGCTGGAGTCCATGATCTGGCCACAGTGGGCACCGGAGTCGCCCAGGCCGATCACCACATGGGGATGATCCAGCATCGTCTGCACCGCCTCAAAACGGGGATTCAAAAAGGGATAGTTGAACAGCGCCTTACCGCCCTGTTCGACGGACAGCTGAATGAACGCCTCGGCCGGGCTGACGCCGAGCCGCTCGGCGTGGGCCTGGAGGCTGTCCTGGGCCTGATGGTCGTAGCGGGCTTCGGTGCCGGACAGCACGAAGATCTGACCAAAATCGATCGGCGGCGGGTCGGCCAGGGCTTGTTCGATCATGGTCGCCCGATATACAGGGTTGCGCAGCTTGGCGACTTTTTCGTCGAGGCGCAGGTCGCGTAAGGCTCGCCAGGACGGCGCCCGATCAAACGGGGTGCGGTTCACAAAGCCGAACAACACACCGATGCCACGGGTGGTCGACTGGGCCACGACCTTGGCTCCCCTGGCGTTGCTGGTGCTGATCTGGTCGAGCATGGCGGCAAACGCCTGCGGGTGGGGGCGGCTCTGAGCCAAGCCGAAGGTCACCGGTCGGCCGGTCGCCAGGCTGACCTCGGTCATCCAGTCGACTTCGCGTGTGAGGTCTTCGGGCGTGCCGCTGTCAATCCCCGGCGCGGCTTCGACCACGCCACGCCCCAGCTTGCCCAGCGCGCTGGTGATGCCCATCAATTCCTCGGCGGTGGCAAACGTGCCGGGCACCGGCTGGCCTTCGGGCGTGCGGTGCAGAATGGTGCGGGAGGTGGAAAAGCCCAGCGCCCCGCCGGCAATCGCCTCTTCAACAATATCCCGCATGCGGGCAATCGCCTCGGGGCCGGCCGGCCGGTTCTCCAGGCTCTCTTCGCCCATGGCCCAGTAGCGCACGGCGCAGTGGCCGACCAGACCGCCGACGTTGACGCCTTTTGGCAGGCCGTCGAGCGCCTGAAGATACTCGCCATACGTCTCCCAGGTCCACGGCATGCCGGTCATGATGCTCTCGGCCGGGATGTCCTCGACCGACTCCATCAGATGCGCCAGGTATTCCCGGTCTTTTGGATGACAGGGGGCGAAGGTCACCCCGCAGTTGCCCATCACAACCGAGGTCACGCCGTGCCAGCACGACGAGGACGCCACCGGGTCCCAGCTGATCTGGGCGTCCAGATGGGTATGAATATCAATGAAACCGGGCGTCACCAGATGCCCCTCGGCATCAATCGTCCGCTTTGCCGCAGCGCTGATGTTCCCGATTGCGGCAATCCGGTCGCCCTGCACGGCAACATCGGCTTGGTACGACGGCTTGCCCGTCCCGTCAACAACGGTTCCGCGTTTGATCACAACATCGTAGGCCATGCTTTCCTCCTGACTTTCAATCGGTTTGGGATGCCCCGCCGGGGCGCTCCCACTGTGCGCGATCCGGTGCAACGTGTCAACGATTCGCGTTGACTTCTCCCGCCGGCTCACGATACAAGAGGGCGGCTCTCAGCATCGAATCTCCCAAGAGGAATCCCTCCAGAACTTTGTCATCCGGGACAATCCGACGACCTTCACCCGCGACTTCGTGCAAGCGGCGCTGGACCGCTATGACCGGGACGGGCGAGAGGCAGCAGCGGTATACTACAACTCCCAGGCCAGCGTTGAGGGGCAGTGGTATGTGTTCATCATTGATGAGAACGATCTGTTCATTGCCCATCCGATCATGCCCGAACTGATAGGCCAGGATATCAAAACTATTGTTGGCTCAGACGGTTACGAGCTTGGGCGGGAGATCGCCAGAGCGACCGAGGCCGGACACTGGATTCATTACCCGTGGCCCAACCCGGTCACTGGAGAGGAAGAGCCCAAGCACACATGGGCTATCCGTCACGATGGTCTCATTTTCGGGTCGGGCTATTACGAGTCGCTGACTGACGACGCTACCCCTCTCCCGGTCGGCAACTCCCAGGTCGCTGGCGTGGCTGCCGTCCTGGAGAATCCTGCTCCGGGCTCGTTCCACAGCGGCATGGCTATGCTCTCCGGCTGGGCGTGTGAGGCGGAGGAGATTCTCATTCAAATCAACGATATGTCACTGCCAGCCGCCTACGGCACGGTCCGTGGGGATACTCAGGCTGTCTGCGGCGATATCGATAACGGCTTCAGTCTGCTGTTGAACTGGAACATCCTCGGCGACGGAGTGCATACCGTCCGGGCTTTCCTTGACGGGACGCTCTTCGCTCAGATTCCGGTGACCGTCACCACCTTCGGAGTCGAGATGCTCGAGGACGAGGAGAAAGCGACCTTCACCCGCGACTTCGTCCAAGCCGCGCTGGACCGCTATGACCGGGACGGGCGAGAGGCGACGGTCGCCTACCACAACTCCCCGGCCAGCGTTGACGGAGAGTGGTATGTGTTCATCATCGACGAGAACGATCTCATCGTCTCGCAGCCGGTTCTGCCCGATTTAATAGGCCAAGATAACAAAACCATTGTCGCCTCGGACGGCTACGAGGTGGGGCGGGAGATGACCAGGGCAACCGAGGCCGGGCACTGGATTCATTACCTGTGGCCCAACCCTGCGGCGGACGGGGCAGAAGAGCCCAAGCATTCATGGGTCATCCGCCACGACGGACTCATTTTTGGGTCAGGCTACTACGGCCCGCCGAATCTCCAGGAATACCAGTTGTCGGACTTCCCCACCGCCGGCGTGGATCTCACCCTGCAATGGTCCCAACCCTTGCAGAATTTCGTGATTACCGGTGTGCTGCCGTCGGAATAGTGCGCGGACATTGCCGGTCGCCCTGAACGGCAACATCGGCCCGGTACGACGGCGTGTCAACGATTCGGCTCAGGACAGCTCGGCCAAGAGCGTCCGGGCCTGCCCGATATCACGACTCTCCCCGGCCGTATCACACCCGACCAGACCGTCTTCCAACAGCTGCCGCGCCTCGGTCCGCCGTCCCCAGCTTTGCCACGCCCGGCTCAGACCCAAGACCGCCCGCAGCTCCCACAACCGGGCCTGCTGTCGGCGGGCGAGCGCAATCGCCCGCTGAAAACACTCCTCGACCAGAGGTCGGGTTCGCGAGTCGTACCCGCTGCCGTTCGTGCCGGACCGCTCGCCCGCCCGGGCCAGCACGAGCTCGGCTTTGATTCGGTACAGCTCGGCCTCACAAAATCGCTCGTGCGTCGCCCCGACCAGTTCCACGGCCTCATCAACGGTCTGCAAACCGTCGGCCAGCCGCCCGGCCGTGGCATACGCCTCGGCCAGAACCGCCAGATAATAGGGGCGCATAACCTGCGCTCCGGTCGCCCCCCAGTCGGCCAGTCCCCGGCGGATCTGCCCGATCCCGTCCACCGCCCGATTCTGCTGATTTTGGCCGTCGGCCACCAGGATCGTTCCCAGGGCCAGCCAGTAGGCGAAGCCGTGTTCCTGCGACACCGCAATCGTCTCCTCGGCAAACGCCCGGGTGTCGTATCCGTCCCGGCACATATGCGACACAATGGCCGCACAGCCCAGCGCATAGGCCAGGCTGTGGGGATGGGCGAGCTGGCGGGCCAGGGACACGGCTTGGCGGGCGCTGTCGCGGGCCTGGTGCGGAAAACCGAGCAGACACAGCGACAGTGCGGTATACGAGCGGCACACTACCCCCGGATCCTGGACAAACCCGTCAGCCCGGCGCCGGTGGGGATCGTACAGGGCCAGCCCTTGCTCAAAATGATCCCGCGCCCGGCCGAACTCGCCCAGATGAAAGTGCGTAATCCCCAGGGTGTTATGAGCCGAAAGCAGCAGGGTCGGCTCGGTCTGGCGCTCGGCCAGGGCCAGGAACTGCTCTCCCAAGCGGCGGGTGGTGTGAAATTCGCCCCGAATCAGGGCCACCGCGCTCAGCCCGCGCAGCGCCCGGAAGAGCTGACGGGTCTCGCCAATCGCCTCACACAGGCTGCGCGCCCGGCTGTAGACCTCTTCCACTTCTGGAGCGGCATAGCCTTTGGTCATGGCCAGCGGCACACTGAGGCTGAGCGACAGGGCGATTTCCTGTTGGACGCGGTGATGGTCCGATGTCGCGTCTATCGGGTCTTGGCGGTCGAGCAGAGACAGGCCGCGTGACAGATGGGCGATGGCCTCCTGGTAGGCGCACCGTTGCAGGGCGTTATGGGCCGCCTGTTGCAGATAGGGAACGGCGCGGTCAAAGACCCGCGCCTGCTCAAAGTGCATGGCCAGTTCGGCCGCAATCTCCCCGGTCCGTTTGCCATACGCCTGCTCTTCCCGTTCTCCAATGGCGCGGTGGAGCTGGAGGCGGCGGCCGACCGGGATGCGTCCGTACAAGACGTTCTGGTACAGCGAATGGATAAAGCGATAACGGCCGGCCACGGTGCCGTCCGGCCATTCGGTCCAGCCGTCGGCGGACAGGAATTTTCTCTGGCGGGCCAGGGCCTGGCAGTGCTCCTCGGCCTGTATGGCTGTCCCATTCTTGAAATATGAGTCAGCGTGGCCCACGGTGCCGTCCAGAGCTGCGGCGGAAAACTCGACCCCGGCCACACTGGCCGTCTCAAGCAGCTGCTGCTGGTGTGGATTCAGGCGGTCGATTTGTTTCTCGATCATCTGCCGTAAACTGTCGGGCACCCAGTCCCGGCCATCATCCATACTCGCCAGGTCGAACAGCCGCGCCTGAACTTCCCAGCGTCCGTTGACCTCGCTCAGGGAGCCGTGGGCGACCAGATAGTCCAGCAGATTCACCAGAAAGAGCGGATTCCCGTCCGTCTGCCGGTGCAGCAACTCGGTCAACTGGACGTGGTCCGGGGCAGCCAGCGGGAAACGGTCGGCCAGATATTCCCCAACGGCCGACGCCGTCAGAAATGCCAGCGACAGTTCTCCACACTGGCGGTGCAGGTGCAGCTCTTGGCTGAGGGCGGCGAGCGGATGAGCGGCGTTCGAGATGTCGGCCGGTCGGTAGGTCGTCAGCACCAACAGGCGGGCCGCCTCTTGCCGCTGGGCCAAGACCGACAGCAGGGCCAGGGTGGAATGATCGCTCCATTGCAGGTCTTCAAGCACCAGGACCAGACACATCTCGGTGGTCAGGGCTTCCAGGGCTTTGACCATCTCGCGCAGCATCCGCTCGCGAGTGACGCCCTGAATACGGCGCTGGAGCGCTTCGAGTTCGCCCGGCTCAAGCAAAGATGGCAGCTGCGCCAGCCAGCTTGGGGCGTGTTGGGCCAGGATGTTCACCAGGCGTTGCCCGTCGGTCCGCCGACACAGTCGCTCCAGGGCTTCCAGCACCGGCATATATGCCTCGCCCGCCCCGTGCTGCTCAATACACTGTCCGCGTCCGACCCACACCGAGGCGGGGTGTTCGACCTGAGCCAAAAAGGCCTCGACCAGCGTTGTTTTGCCAATACCGGCCTCGCCGGTCACAAACACGATCTGACGCGCACCGGCCTGGGCGCGGCCGAACCAGTCGTGGAGCCGGCTCAGTTCCTGCTCGCGGCCGACGAGCGCAGGCAGGCCGGAGTCGGCCTGAGGCGGCCCGACTCCAGCCGCCGAAGACAGCGGGGCAATGAACCGATAGCCGCGTCGATGGACGGTCTCGATGAACCGGGGTTGTGTTGCCGCGTCCCCCAGCGCGCGCCGCAGGCGACGAATGCAGACCTTGAGCACCCCGTCGCTGACCGTTGTCCCGGACCACACGGTGTCGAGCAGTTCCTGTTTGGTAACCAGCTGTCCGGGCTGGCCCACCAAACACTGTAAGACGGCAAAATCCTTGGGTTTCAGGGCGATGGACTGGGTTCCACGCCACAGACATTCATTCCCCAGATCGAGGCGAAAGGGGGGAAAGCTGATCTGCACTCCAGGTCTCATATCCTCCTCATATCATCCCCGAGCTTGACCACAAGACACCGTAATGTCACCGTAATATCACTTCTCAAGCATGGCGACTCGGACCAAGTCAGGTTAGATTTGAACAAGAAAGACAAGAAGAGAGGAAGGAGAAACGTATGCAGGACAAAACGTATGTGATTACCGAGATCGTTGGGGTCTCGGACGATTCGATCTCTCAGGCGGTGTCCAACGCCATTGATCGCGCCAACCAGACCCTCAAGGCCCTGGACTGGTTTGAAGTCAAAGAGGTCCGCGGGACGGTTGTCGAGGGCAAGGTTGGGCAGTATCAGGTCACGCTTGACGTTGGGTTCCGTTACCTGAGCGACGAAGAGATGCGCAGCTGGGCCACCGGATAGGAGGGCAGCCACCCACACCCGGCAAGAAACATGTTCTCCGATGGATTCTGAAGGTCAACACGTTTCCTGCTGCCGACACACCGACCCAACACAGAGAGAGGAAGAGCCGTATCCATGCAAGAAAAAACGTATAAACTGATCGAACTCGTCGGCGTTTCAGAGACATCCATTGAAGACGGTATCCAGAACGCCATCAGCCGCGCCAACCAGACCCTCAAAAATCTGGACTGGTTCGAGGTGGTCGAAGCTCGCGGCCTGATTCAAGAAGGCCGGGTCAACCAGTTTCAGGTCAAAATCAAAGTCGGCTTCCGTTTGAATATGTAATCTCCTCGTCCTGGCCCCTGGGTTGGAGCCTACGGCTCCAGCCGACCCGCTCCAAAGAGGGAAACGTGTCAACCTCTTCACACGGTATGGACGACACGTTTCCTCTTCACATGCGAGAGAGGAGACGCATATGCAATTCACCCTTCACCTGACCCCCAAAGACCTTTCTCTGACCCGCGCAACAGTCCATCACATCCAAGACAAAGCCGCCAAGCTGGCCGCCGTCTATCCCCGCCTCCTGAAATGTCGAGTCGTACTGGAAGGGCCGGTTCACCACCATCGCAAGGGCGGTCCGTACACAGCCCGGATCGATATGACCGTCCCCGGAGCCGAGCTGGTGGTCAACCACCACGAAACGGCCGACCTGCGACAGGCGATTCGAGAGGCGTTTGAGGCGGCTCGCCGACGTTTAGAGGACTATGTCCAGCATCGGCGCGGGGAGGTCAAACGACACCTGCCACCCCATCACCGGCCTGAGGAAACGGTCCCTCTGGAAGTCTAGGCCCTGGCGGCTTCACTCAGCCGGCCACGGGCGACTGTTCTGTTCAAAAGGGAATCGTGATAACAAAATGTCCCCAAAGAAGATCACGATTCCCTTTCAGAAGTCGTCCGTGCTTAGGCGGACAATCCGCCGGCGAACCTCGGAGGCAAACGGCGCGGCCGGGTCAAGCAGGACCGCTTGTTGATAGGCCTCCAGAGCTTCTTTCTTTTTCTCAATCTGTTCCAGAGCCTCGCCCAGGTTTGCGTAGGCGTAGGAATAATCCGGCTGAAGATCGGTCGTCTGTTGCCACTCTTTGACGGCGCCCTGCCAGTCGCCCTGAGCGGCGAGCAGGTGGCCGAGCCGATTGTGGACGTGGGCGGAAGTCGGCACCAGTTCGAGGGCCTTGTTATAGGCGCCCAACGCGCCCTGGCTGTCCCCTTTGGATTCCAAAGCCTGGGCCAGATGCACGTAGGCCGTGGCGTTTTCGGGATCGAGACGTACCGAGGTCTGGAGTTCGCCGACCGCTTCTTCGGTATTGCCCTGGTCCTGCAGGGCAAGGCCCAGCAGGTGGTGGGCCTTGGCATGGTTGGGCGCCAGGCGGGCCGTCTCTCGCCACTCGGCGATCGCCTCGGCCAGCTTTCCCTGATCGTACAGAATCTGTCCTTTTCCCAGATGACGCCGGGCCTCCTGAGACAGGCTGGGCGAAGGCGGCGTTTTTCTGGACGGCCGCCGCAGCGCATCGCGGGGAGAGATGGCGGCCAGTTGGCGAGGCGACCGCCGAGACCGGGCCGCGCCGGTGCGGCCGGCAGACGGCCGCGCCGCGCTCTCCCGGGCGGTGCCGGCCGGGCTCAGCAGGGAGTACGGCCGCTGCGCCGGCCGCTGGGGAGAGGAAGAGGACGGATGTATGAGCGAAGCTCCGGGCATGAGAAGAGGGGCCGTGGCCGTGGTGTCGGCTTGAGCGGAGGGGACACCGGCTCCCCTCGTCCGGGCCGCCTGCTCTTCGGGCCGGAACAAACGTGACGCTTGGGCAGGCTGCGCTAGGCTGGGAGCAGGCGCAGGCGGCTCGGGAGTCCGGGCCGCCTGGACGACCGGCTGAGGGGGAGAAGGAGCTGCGGCAGGAGGCCGGGTCGCCTGGACGACCGGCTCGGCCTGACTCGTTTGAGTCGGCTGGTCGAGAGCCCGCGCTATGGCCGGCGAGCTGCGGCGTGAAAAGAGAACCTGAGACGTGGCGTCAGCAAAGGGCATCGTTCTGTTATCACGATTCCCTCTGGCGGCAGTCTGGCCCGGAACCTGAAGACTGGCGGTCACCGTCGCCTGTTTCTGCTCAATAGAAAAGGGCGGAACAAAGGTCCCCTGTTTCAGGTCGAGCACGAAGCGGATGTACTCCTTATGAAATCCGACCCGCACGCGCTGAATCAGGCTGTCCTGGGCCGCATATGTGGCCGACGGCAAGGCTCTGGGCGCCCCCTGGACGTCGATCACGACCCGGGACGGGGAACCCAGGGCAAAAGCCTTGAGCGCGGCCGGAGGCTGGGAGAACTGCAAGGTAACACGCTTGGCGTGGCCGCTATCAACCAGCTCGACCTGTTCCAGGCGCAGCGCCGCCCGTGTCGCGCCCGCCGGAGTTTGGGAAAAAGCGGGCGCCGCCCAACCGCTCATCCAAATCAGCAGGAGGGCGATCCGTCGTCGGTGCAGATATCGTCCTGTCTGTGTCATCCCTTTTCCCATAGAGCTGACGGGGCTCAGCGTCCCGCCACCTGTTTTCCCGTCGTCAAGGTCTGGTCGGTGCGGCTTGGACCGGAGATAATGATACGAAAGCCCTGTTCGATACGCTTTTCCACGTCCCGCGGGCTGGCGAACACGGCGCACGGCACGCCAAACTCCTGACAGGTTTTCAACACCTGCTGCACGCCCTCTTCGACTCGCGGGTCGGCCATATTACCCCGCGTCCCCAGCTCAATCGACAGGTCGCCAGGCCCGGCCCAGATCGCGCTGATGCCCTTGGCCTCGCGCAAAATTGCCGGGAGATTGCGCACCCCCTGAACGCCTTCAATGATCGGCATGAAAAACAGCTCACCGTTCGGGTCGAGCGGCCACAGGTCGGCCACATCATAGTAGTCCTGCACCCCCAGCCCCCAATACCGGGGAGCGAGGCGATACCACCAGCCCCGTTCGCCCACCGGCTCAAAATCGTCCACCCCTTCGGCCTGGGGATAGCGGCTGGCAATCACCGCAGCTTTGGCCTGCTCAACCGTGTCCATATGCGGCACAATCAAGCCATACACCCCGGTGTCCAGGGTCTGTTTGATGACCCACTGGTTGCGCTCGCGGGCGTTTGGCGGAACCCGGACAAAGGGCACGACGTCGGGTTGCAGGTCCCCTTGGGCGACGATCTGCTTGCGGTTCAACAGAGACTGGAGCGAGTGGCGCAGGCCGGGCAGATCGAAACCCTCGTGCTCCATTTCAAAAATAATAAAATCATAGCCGAGGTCGGCGTAGGCCATGGCCTCGTCAGCATTGCCGGTCCAGACCATGCCTCCGCCAAACACCACCTGACCAGCTTCGAGTAGCTCAATGACCTTGTTCAGACGGCCCGCCATAGCACCCTCCTGTTCGGCCTGGACACGAGACGATCACCAGCCTTCTCCCTGTCTACTCCTGGCAAAGGTCATCGTGATGTCCTTTGGACTGGGAATGCTATTACGATTACCTTTAGAAGGAATGCCAGGTCAAGGCACACATCTGGACTCCCGAATGCGGACGATGCATGATGGCAGGATGCTGAAAGCCGTGTTGAGACGTCAATCCGGTCTGCTGCGCCGCCTCGGACTCGCGCCGGTCTGGAGACTGGGGGGTATTCTGCTGGCCCTCCTGGTGTGGCAGGCAGGGGGAGCGCTGGCGGCGTCCGTGTCCGACCGGCGGGCCGGTCCGCCCGACTGGGCCGGAGACCTGCGGCCGATCCCGGCGGACGCCTGGAGCCGCGACCGGGCGGCCCACCTGTTGGAGCGAGCCGGCTTTGGCGGCACGCCCCAGGAGATCAATCAGCTGGCCGCCCTGACACCACAGCAAGCGGTCGAACGGCTGGTCAGCTATCACACCATTGCCAACGACCACCTGCCCCCATTTGACGAATCCAACATCTTTGACCCCCCGGTTGAGCCGTTTCCCAAGAGTCGGGTTGACGCCGTGCGGATTGCCCGGGCGAACGGCGAGGCCATGGGCGTCACAATCAAGCCGGGGGGCGACCGCCCGCTCCAACCGGTGGTCAACCGCTTCTTTTACTGGCTGCGGGCGGACTATCTGGAAGTACGGCGGGCGGCCCAGTGGTGGGCCAACCGGATGCTGACCACCCGGCGGCCGCTGGAGGAAAAGCTGGCCCTGTTCTGGCACGGGCACTTCGCCACCTCGGATGCCAAGCTGCGCGACTACCGCAAATCGCTCAACCAGTTGGCCCTGTTCCACGAACACGGCAGTGGCAGCTTTCGCGATCTGCTGATTGGCGTGGCCAAAGACCCGGCCATGCTGGTGTATCTGGACGCCGGAGAAAATATCAAGGGCAGCCCCAACGAAAACTTCGGTCGGGAAATCCTGGAGCTGTTCACCATGGGCGTCGGGAATTATACCGAGACCGACATCCGCGAGGCGGCCCGTGCGTTCACCGGCTGGACGAATGACGGCCTGCGCTTTGTGGTCAAACCCGAACTGCACGACGACGGCCAGAAGACCTTTTTGGGACGCAGCGGCAATTTTGACGGGGTGGAGATTATCGACATCATCCTGGAGCAGGAGGTCACCGCCCGCTTCATCGCCGCCAAGCTGTACCGCTATTTCGTGCACGACGACCCGTCGGCCGAGTTGGTCGCCGAACTGGGCAAACGCTTTCAGGAAGGCGGCTACGATATCGGCGGCCTGCTGCGGACCATCTTCCTGTCGCACGACTTTTACAGCCCGCCGGCCTACGCCACCCAAATCAAGAGCCCGGTTCATCTGGTGGTCTCGACCTATCGCAAGCTCGGGCTGGGCGAAATTCCGGGCGTGCCCGACTTCAACACCGTCACCCGCAGCCTGGGCCAGGAACTCTTCCACCCGCCCAACGTCGCCGGCTGGGAAGGCGGACGGAGCTGGGTCACCCCGGCCCTGCTGCTCGAACGGGGCAATTTTGCCCGAGAGGTGCTCTTTCCCGACATCGCCAATTTTCAGCCGCCCGACCAGCGCATGCCGGAGCTGAACCGCAAGGTAGCGGTGAAAATCACCCAGGGCTATGAGATCAGCCAGGCGACCATCGAACGCGGCCCGGAAATGCAGACAACAGGGAACGTGATGTCCGATGGGGCCGATCAGTTATCACGTTCCCCGTTGCTGGGGGCTATGGACGCCGGGGCAAGTGACACTGCCATGGACGGCGAGGTCATGGCTGAGGTGTCCATGTTCAACCAGATGGCCGGGGCGGACGAGGACTTTAATACCCGCTACGGCAGCACCCACGGCTGGATGGAAGCCTTCCGGCGGGTCAAGCCCATCCCTCGTCGGGCGGCGCAGCTCAGCCTGACCGCTATGGTGACCGAGGCCGGTTTGCAGACCAGCGCTGACGTGGTCGAGTATTTTGCCGCCCGGCTGCTGAGGGTGCCGCTCGGGACGGATGAACGGCGGGTCTTGATTGATTTTTTGAGCCAGGAGCTGGGCACCGACGAAATCGCCCCGGCCCTGAGCTATCTGGAGGAGCCGCTTCGGCTGCTGGTGCACTTGATCATGAGCACTCCGGCCTATCAGCTGGGATAAGGAGAAGCGTCTATGTCTGCCACTCGTCTCTTCAAAGGTCATCGTGATGTCGGGGATGTTATCACGAGGACCTTTGTCACCCGTCGTCAGGCGCTGCGGGTCGGCGCCTACAGTCTGGGCCTGGGTCTGGGAGCGCTCCACCGCCCGCTGACAGCCTGGGCCGATACGCCCCGCCGTCCGACTGCCCACCCTGAGCGCATCCTGGTGGTGGTTGAACTGTCGGGCGGCAACGACGGCTTGAATACGGTCGTGCCCTACGGGGACGACAGCTATTACCGACTCCGCCCCACGCTCGGCATTCCGGCCGCGAGTCTGCGCACGATTGATGAGCACTTCGGTTTTCATCCCGCCCTGTTCGGCTTCGAGCGGCTGTACCGGGACGGCAAACTCGCCGTCGTCCACGGCTGCGGCTATGACAAGCCGATCCTGTCCCACTTCTCTTCGATGGGCTTCTGGCACACCGGCATTCCCCACACCGGCGAAAAACTCGGCTGGCTGGGCCGCCTGGCCGACGCCTTGGACCCCCAGGTCAGCCGCAACTACCTGGTCAATATCGCCACCGCCCAGTCCCTGGCGGTGCGCAGCCGCCATCACTCCCCGCTGGTCTTTTACGATCCGGAAAGTTTCTCGCGCAAGGGCGTGTATCAACAGCAGCCCGTCTTTCAGCGCCTGAGCCAGGGCCGGGCAACGCCCAACGCTTCGCTGGCCTTCCTGAATGGCCTGGTCGAAAACGCCACCCACAGCGCCGCCTTTGTCCGCCAGGCCTGGGCCGACTACGACAGCCCGGTCGATTATGGCGCTCGCTCGGCCGGTCTGGGGCTGGACCTGCGCAAGGTCGCCGCCCTGATCAACGCCGACATGCCGGCCCGGCTGTACTATGTCAGCTACGCCGGGAATGTGTTTGACACCCACGTCCACCAGCTCGACCTGCACGCCCGGCTCCTGACCTACTCTGCGGACGCGCTGCGGGCCTTTATTGACGATCTGGGACGGATCGGCCGGGGCAAGGATGTGACCGTCATGGTCTTCACCGAGTTCGGCCGCCGCGTCCCCGAAAACGCCAGCAAGGGCACCGATCACGGCACGGCCACCCCGGTCTTTGTGCTGGGCGACAGCGTCAGAGGCGGCCTGTACGGCAGCCCCCCCAGCCTGACCGAGCTGGACGACGGCAATCTGCGCTACACCACCGACTTTCGTCGGGTGTACGCCACGCTGATCAAAGAGTGGCTGGGCTATCCTGATCCGGCCGCGCTGCTGCGAGGTGAGTTCGAGACGTTTGGCATGTTTGCGTGAGGGCCGAGCGCCTCACGCGGCGGGGCCGTGTCAGGCGGACTCGATCCGCTTTCATCCGCCTTTTGAGCCGACTCGCGCACACCGAGCGGCAATGTTCTACGTCTGGCCGGTCTAGTCGGCGACGAGCGGCTCTTTGTCCGCCGCCGGCTCGGCCGGGGTCACCGGCAAGACGCTCAGCACATAGCAGGCAATCGTCACCAGCAGGCCGAACAGGCCGCCGCTGTAGAACACGCCGTTCAGGCTGTAGAGATCGATGACCAGACCGAACAGCATCGGTCCGACCGTCATCGCAAAGCTGTGGACCGTCAGCAGCAGGCTCATTACCGTCCCCATGCCAAAGCCCTTGGCGTTCTCCATGGCCACCGCCATATGAGCCGGATAGGCCAGACCGAACGCGGCGCCGACGAGCAGATTGAGCACCACCAGATGCCAATAGGTCGTTGCGAGCGGAAACAGGGCCAGCGACACCGCGCTGACCAGTCCGCCGATCACAATCAGCGTGACTTTATTCGTGACCCGGTCAGCCAGCCGGCCGCACGGCGCCTGCATGACCGTGCTGACCAGCACATTGAGCGAGATCAGCAGACCGATCTGGGAGGTGCTGAGCGCCAACAGCTGGGCGGCCAACAGGGGGACGAAGACCCAGATGGCCGCGTTCGCCGCCGCATAGCTGAGACGAAAGACCGACATGCCGACCAGCGGATGACACGAGAAGATCTCACGCAAGGGGAGATGCGTGGTGGTCTGGGTGTTCTTTTCATGGCGGACCTCGGGCAGGAACAGCCACAGCAGGATCAGCGACAGCAGGCTCAGGATGCCCAGCAGAATGAAGCTGGCCTGCATGTTATACAGGTCTCTGACCACACCACCCAGCACCGGCCCGCCCGCCACACCGCCCAGAAAAGCCGTATTGATATAGCCGCTATACCGGCCCTCCTGACCCTTGGGCGTCAGGTCGCCGACATAGGCCATGGAGATGGGCTGGACCATGGCCGTTGCCACGCCCTGGAGCGCCATCACCAGGGTCAGGACAAACAGACTGTTGGCCAGCAGAAAGGCGACCGAGGAGGCGGCATACAAGGCCAGACCCCACAGCAGAAATTCCTTCCGGCCGCGGCGGTCGGAGGCGCGACCGATAAAGGGCAGCAAAAAGGTGCGCGAGGCCGAATGCGAGCCAAACAGGACGCCGATGGTGAAGCCCTCGGCCCCGAACTGCTGGGAATACAGCGGGATGAACGGCATGACCACGCCGTTGCCCAGCATGGTGGCGAAAATGGCCAGGGCCAGGACAAACAGGCCGCGCGTCATGAGCACACCACCGCCAACGGCCGCCAACAGCAGGGAACGTGTTGTCCGACAGGGTCCACCAGTTTACACGTTCCCTGCTGACGAAAAGGGCAGCCGCACGGCTCCAGAGGCGGCACTAATACAATACTTTCTCGTCTTGCAGCCGAGCGACCTCTTCCCGGGACAGTCCCAGCAGGTCACAGCACACCGACTCGGTGTCCTGGCCCAGGCACGGCGCCTGGCCATACTGGGGTTCAAAGCCGCTGTAGATACCGGGGATGCCCGAGACCGGATGCCCGCCGGTCTCAGGATGGGGGGGCGAGACCAGAAAGTCGCGGGTTTGAAACTGGGGATCGTTGAGCAGGCTCTCGGTATCAAAGACCGGGGTGGCCGCCACCCCGACCTTTTGGAGCTGGTGCATGATATCGGTATTGGTGCGCTCGCGTGTCCACGCCGTCAGCAGCTCGTCAAGCTCGCGTTCGTTGGCCTTGCGACTTTTTTGATCCTTGAACCGCTCGTCTTCAATCCACTCGGGATGGCCGACCGCCCCACATAAGCTGCGCCACTCGTGTTCGGTCTCGACAACAATCGTGACCCAGCTGTCGTCGCCCTTGGCGCGATACACATTGTGCGGAGCCATGAGCGTGTCGTGGTTGCCGATCCGGCCTTGATCGCGCCTGTTCATGGTGTAGTCCATGACCGCGTCGGGCAGCATCGAGGTCACCACCTCGGCCATGGCCAGATCGATATACTGGCCTTTGCCGGTCCGTTTGCGGCAGAACAGCGCCGCCTGTACGGCGTAGGACATGGCCACCCCGACCATGTAGTCCGGCCACGAGCCGCCCAAGCTGCTCGGCGGCCCATCCTCGTAGCCGGTCAGGTGACAAATCCCGGCCGAGGCTTGGGTAATCGGTCCCCAGCCCACACAGTGGCTATCCGGACCGGACTGGCCGACGGGCGTCCCCGACACCATGATGATGTCGGACTTGAGCTGGCGCAGGTCGTCGTAGCCCAGGCCCCAGCGTTTCATCACGCCGCCGGTAAAATTCTCCACCACGATATCGCTGTGTGTGATCAGCTCCTTGGCCAGGGCGATACCGCGCGGATGACTCAAATTGAGGGTGATGCTTTTTTTACTGAAATTGAGCCCGCTGAACAGCGGCGAGCCGTTCGGCGTAATCTCTTTGCGGGGGTCTTGGCCCAGAAAGCGAATGATGTCTATGCGCTGGTGCGATTCAATCCGAATGACCTCGGCACCCATCGCTCCCAGCCACGCGGTGCACTGCGGGGCCGCCAGAATCCAGCCAAAATCGGCAACGCGAATCCCTTCGAGTGGTAATGGCATGCTCTTCCCTCCTTCTCCAGATGAACGGTTGGGCCTGTGCCCCAGCCTGTTTCAGATCACCCCATCGGTGTGGAGCTGCTCCAGCTGCTGCGCGCCCAAGCCCAGCCGCTCGCCATACACCTGGCTATTGTGCTGGCCGAGCTGGGGTGCGGGCGAGCGAACCTGCCACGGCGTGACCGAAAATTTGAACGGGGCACCGGGATACGTGATCGGCCCGGTTGCCGGGTGGTCAATATCAATAAAAAACTCGCGGTCCCGGAACTGGCTGGACTCGACGACCTCTCGCATGTCGCGCACCGGAAAAACCGGAATATGCAGCGCCTGGCCTTCTCGGGCCAGCTCGTCGCGTTTCTGCTCGGCGATCCAGGCGGCGACCGACACTTCCAGCGCGTCGAGATTCTGAAAGCGGCTCATCAGGGTCGCAAACAGCTCGCTGTCCGCCCACTCGGGCCGACCCATCAGCACCTTGAGGCTCTCCCAGTGCTGATCGGTCAGCGCCAGCAGCGCAATATGGCCGTCCTTGCACGGAAAGACATAGGCCAGGCCCCACTTTGTCCGCCGCAGAAACCGACTGCGGTTGGGACCATCGGGCGGCTCGTGCGTATACAGCGCAGTATTGGGACGCACCATGTGGGCGACCGCCTCGACCTCGGAGATATCCACGTGCTGTCCTTCACCGGTCTGCTCGCGCAGAAACACCGCGCTCATCGTCGCCGACGCCGCAGTCCAGCCGCTCAGCAGGTCGGCCTGCTGACCGCCGGCTTTGACCGGCGGTTCGTTCTCAGGGTCGGTCACATAGTTGAACGGCGTCTCATACCCGACCACCCCGGCATGAAAGTTATTGAGGTTGTACGCCTTGTACTGATGGTAGGGACCGGTTTGTCCGAACGGGGAGATCGAGGTCACAATCAGTTGGGGCGCCAGCTGGTGGAGACTCGTATAGCCCAGCCCCAGATCGTCCAGAAAACCGGGGGTCTGGGTTTCGACCAGGACATCGGCGTCTTTGACCAGATCCCGAAACAGGTCCGCCCCCTGCGGCTGGGTGATATCCAGCGTAATGCCGATCTTATTGGTGTTGAGGTATAGAAACAGGGCGCTGCGGTCGGGGTGCGGCTCATCGCCGGGAAACGGACCGCGCGTGCGGGCGACATCGCCGCTGCCCGGCTTTTCAATCTTGATCACCTCCGCTCCCAGGTCGGCCATGACTTTGGTACAAAACGGACCTGTCACCCGTTCGCTCAGTTCAACGATCTTCAGACCAGTTAGGGCACCATCAGGCATAGTTCTCCTCCCAAAACGGTTATGAGGTGGATCATCCTGACCGCCACACAAGGCAGTGCGGATGATCCACGTTCATCAGACACCGGCCACTCTACTGCAAGCCGAGGGGAAAGAAAAGCTTTGGCGAAGCGAGCCGACGGCTCCAGATCACGGCGGGAGAAGGGCGGTCGGACAGCTGTGGGGAAGAGGGTCGGGCGAAGCGGACGACGGCATCCGAGCCCCATTCACACGCCAGCCTAGGCCCGCACCGGCGGCCACTTATCGGCCCACGGCTGGGCCTGCTCCAACTGCGCCGCCAGCCGAATCAACACGTCCTCACGTCCGTAGGCCGCCACCAGATGCACGCCGACCGGCAGGCCATCGGCATTCCACGTCAGCGGCAGCGACACGGCCGGCTGACCGGTCACATTAAACGCGGGCGTAAAAGGCGCCAGGCTGGCGGTTCGCCGGGCGGCCGCCATGGGATTATCCGGGGTGGCGACGAACTGTCCCAGCCGGGGCGGCGGTTCGGCCATGGTCGGCGTCAGCAGCAGGTCAAAGCCCCGCTCCCACCAGCCGGCAATCCGCCGGGCGTCGGTGTGCAGCCATTCAACGGCCTCAACATAGCGTCGCGCCGTCCGCGTCCGGCCGATTTCGGCCGCGACTCGGGTGTTGAGTTCGAGCGCGGCGAGTTCGAGCGTGTGGCCGGTTTTTTTGCTCCAGGCGTCAAGACTGGCGGCCACCTGGCTGGTCAGCACAGCCCAGAAATGCCGGCCGCGCGTTTTATGGTCATCCAGGGCCGGGGGATACGACTCTTCGAGCCTGTGACCGAGCGACTCCAGCAGCCGCGCCGCGTCCCGAGTCGCGCCGATACAGTCCGGATGCACGGGAATGACGCCGCCGGGCGCGCTGGTCATGAGGCCGATACGCAGTCGGCCCGGGTCGCGGCCGACCTCGTGCCGATACGGTCGGGCCGGCGGCGGGGCGGTGTAGGGGTCGCCCGGCATCGGACCGGCGACAACATCGAGGATGGCCGCACAGTCGCGCACCGAGCGGGTTACCACATGCTCGACCGCCATGCCCTGCCAGAACTCGCCGTGCTCCGGCCCCAGGGAAATTCTGCCCCGCGAGGGTTTGAGCCCGACCAGCCCGCAGGCGCTGGCCGGAATACGAATCGAGCCGCCGCCGTCGTTGGCGTGCGCGGCGGGAACCATGCCTGCGGCAACCGCCGCCGCCGAGCCACCGCTCGACCCGCCCGGCGAGCGGCCGGTATCCCACGGATTACGGGTCGGACCATACGCCTCGGGCTCGGTCGTCGGCAGGATGGCCAGCTCCGGTGTGTTGGTCTTGCCGACAAACACAAAACCGGCCTGGCGCAGCTTGGCCGCCATATACGTGTCCTGCTCGGCCACCCAGTTCAGGTCGCGCAAAAACCGCAGGCCCTCATGGTAGGGATCGCCCGCCGAATGACAGCCCAGGTCTTTCAGCAGGAACGGCACGCCCCGGAACGGACCGTCGGGCAGCGCGGCCGAGGCAGCTCCGGCCCGGGCTTTGTCAAACAGCGGGCTAATCACCGCGTTCAGTTGGGGATTGACCGCCTCGATCCGGGCGATGGCGGCCTCGACCAGTTCGAGCGGCGTGGCCTCGCCACGGCGGACGAGTTCAGCTTGGGCGGTGGCGTCGAGTTGGACCAAATCTGTTGTCATAGGTGAATCCTCCCGGCACTGCTGCTTCTCGTAGCAAATTGTGGACGGCGGGAAAACAGGCCGCTGGCCCGCCCGGCCGGGTTTCGTTGGGCGGCGTGGCGTACTATAGAAGACGGCAAAGAAACCGTTGCGCTTCTCTACAACGCTCCACATCACCATGTCGTCCCCGCTTTCTCTCCCCCCTCATCAGCAGCTGGTCGCACCGGGCAAATGGCCGTATGTCGGCGAGCCCGGCCCGGATTCGGCTCGGCGGGCTGAGCCGTGGCGGGTCCGGGTCAGCGGGCTGGTCGCGCGGCCACGGACGTGGTCGGTGGAAGAACTCTGGGCTCTGCCGCAGGTAGAGGCGCGGATTGACATCCACTGTGTCACCCGCTGGTCGAAACCTGGGGCGCGTTTTGGCGGCGTGCCGCTGCAAACCGTGCTGGACGCCTGCCAGCCCTCGGCCCAGGCGCGCTTTGTGTCGTTTGTCGCCCGCAGTTCCCGCAGCCACAGTACCTCGCTACCCCTGGCCGACGCCCTGGGACTGGACACCCTGCTGGCCCTCAGCTACGAGGGACGACCCTTGGCGGAACGCCACGGCGGCCCGGTCCGGACCGTCGTCCGCGAGCGTTATTTCTACAAAAGCCTCAAATGGCTGGAAGAGATTCGGGTGCTGGCCGAAGACGCACTCGGCTACTGGGAAAAAGAGGCCGGCTATCACAACCGGGCCGACCCGTGGCAGGAGCAGCGTTATATTGTTCCCCACATCGATAACCAGCTGTATCGACGCCTGCTGAAAGCGCGGGATTTTTCCGGCCAAGAGCTGCTCGGTATCCGCGCCGATGGTCGGAATCTGACCGGCCTCACAGCCCGACGGGCCGTACTGCGCGACGCGCATTTCGAGCGCTCACAGCTCGATGGGGCGTGTTTTGACGGCGCCAATCTGTCAAACGCCCACTTCGGGGGCGCGCGTCTGCGCAAGGCGTCGTTTCGTACCGACCGGGGACGGGCGGCCGACCTGGAAGGCGCGGACTTTCGGGGGGCGGACCTGCGCGGCGCGGACCTGACCGGGGCGTCCTTATTCGGGGCGACGTTTTGTCCCGAGGGCGGCCAGGACTCAGAAGACTGGGGGCCGGCGCTGCTCGATCAGACGACCCGTATCGAACCGGCCGGGCTCGACCGCCTCACGCCGAGACAGAGACATTGTGTCGGCAAACTCCTGGGCTGGGGAGACATCCCCAGCCGGGAAGAGTAGAGCGGCAAGAAACGTCAGCAAGAAACGTCAGTCTGAGTACCTTGTTTGAGAGTCCTGGGCAGCGTACAGTCTCTGCGTACCAGCCCTCGACAAGAGGAGGTGATGCCTATGCTTTCCGCGCTCCTTATCCTACTCATGCTCTGCCTGGCCGGGCTTATTCCGGGCATGGTCCAGATGGCAGCGGCCCTGGACAGCGACACGATGGCTCAGCTCCAGACGGCCAAGGAGATCCATGTTTCCACCACACGCAAGAGTGGCGAGTGGAGCAGCCCGGCGCCGGTCTGGTTCTGGTATGCCGATGGGGTGATCTATTCCACCGCCTCACCAAGCTCGTATAAAGCCAGGCGCATTCTGGACGGGCGCGACACCGTGCGTATCGCCGTCGGGGGGAAAGACGGTCCGACCTTTACCGGCAGAGCCGAGATTTTTACCGACGCGGCCATCGTCGAACGCATGGGTGAGGCCTATAGCAACAAATACTGGCTCGCCTGGTTTGGCTTTGCGCGGCCACGGGTCAGCCGGGTGGAGTCGGGCAAGACCGTGGCTATCAAAGTCACCCCGGCTGCTCAGGAATGATACGGAGAGAGGAAGACGGTATGGCAATTCAGACGACGTACAGTCAGGCGCGGGCAAATTTGGCCAAGCTGTGCGACCAAGTGCTGGACAATCAGGAAGTCGCAATCATTACCCGTCGGGGCTCTGAGCCAGTTGCTCTGATCGCGGCATCCGAACTCACAGGGCTGCTCGAAACCGCCCATCTGCTCCGCTCACCCAAAAATGCCCAACGTCTCATCTCCGCTCTCAAACGAGCCGGAGCAGGAACGGTTCAACCCCAATCGGTCCAAGACCTCCGACAAGAGCTGGGCCTTGGCTGAGAAAAAGCGGGCGGCCGTCTTTCATCCAGAGTTCAGGCAGGATCTCCGTCACTGGGTAGAAACTGATCGAAAGACAGCGCTCCGCGCGTTCACTCTTATCGAAGCCGTTTTACGCGACCCATTCTCCGGCATCGGGAAACCAGAGCCTCTGAAATATCTGGGCTCAGGGGTCTGGTCTCGCCGACTGAGCCAAGAGCATCGGCTCGTCTATCGGGTGAGCGCGGAACGTATCGATTTCCTCCAGGCCCGGTATCATTATTAGATCAGCGCTGAGTACGTCAGGACTCCTCACGCAGCATCAGGACGCTGCCCTCGGCGTCGCCGGGGATGTAGATCGTCCCGGCCGAGTCCACGGCCAGACTGCCGCCAAAGGCCATGGGACCGCGCGACAGGCCGGGCGGGTTGCCGACCGGCAGCCGGCTGGCCAGGGTCTGGCGCTGGCGGGTCGCCGGATCGACGCTCTCCAAAGTCTTGCTGCCGTGGTCGAGGATCAGCACCGCGCCGTGGCGCACGGCCATGGCCAGCGGTTGTTGCAGGCCGTCGGCGACCGCAGACGTGTTGCCGTTCGCATCGATCCGACTCACCCGCCCGGCGCCGACCTCGCTCACCAACAGGCTGCCGTCTTCGGCCGCCACCACACTGCACGGTTGTGACAGGCCGCCGGCAACGGGCGAGGACTGCCCGTCGGCATCAACCCGCAGCACCGAACCGGTGCCGGCCTCGGCCACCACGATGCTGCCGTCGGCCTCACGGGCCAATCCGTAGGGCTGGTCGAGTTTGCGGATCGCGTAGCTGAAAGACAACGCCTCGGGATTGTAGCGGACCACGTCGCCGGTCATGGTGGTCAGCAGCAGCTCGCCCGAAGCACCGGCCGCCATGCCTCTGACAAAGCCGGGGAAGCTGTTGTCGAGCAGACCGCCCAGCCGACCCACCTCGCCGGCCGGCGACAGCGTGGCCAGGCTCAGCCCATCGGCAATATACAGGCCGCCGTTCTCGGCGCACGCCAGCCCCCACGGGCCGACCAGGCCGCCCGGCACCACAACCCGCTCGGCATTACTGCCGTCGGTCGCCACCTCAGACACCCCGCCGTCAACAAAATGTGACACAAACAGCCGGTCGTCCGCATGGATGGCGATATTGTCGATACCGGGCCGGACCGTGGCCAGGACGGTTTTCGCCCCGGTCTGGATGTCGATGCGAACCACCTCGCCGCTGCCGGCCTGGGGAACGATGAGTTCTCCCCTGGAGTTGAATTTCACCGCCGGCGGGCCTTTGAGGCCCTCGGCGACTTTCTCGGTGTCGCCGGTTTCAACATCTGTCCGCCACACCTCGCCGAGCGGCACCAGCGGATAGTACAGCTTGCCGTCGGGTCCGACCGCCAGGGCATTCGGACCGCGCTGATCGTCCACAATCACCCGCGGCGGACGCCCGTCATAGGGGTACAGCTCGAGAATACGCCCGTGGCCGCGGAACTCATCGGCAAACAGACGATCCTGGTGGCAGGTGATGCCGTTGACCGCCGGCAGCTTGTCGGCCAGGATGCTGACCTCGCCGGCCGGGGTGCGCTGACACACCCGGGCGCTCATGACCTCGGTGACGTACAGCGTGCCGTGCGAGTCAAAGGCCACGTCGTCGGGCGCAATAATCGCCCCACCCAAGGGCGAGATCAGCTCGGGCGCGCCGGTCTCAATATCGAGCGCGGTCAGCTGGCTGCCAAACGCCTGGGTGACGTACAGCCGTCCATCGGGACCGAACTGCATGCCGTTTGCGCCGTACAGCCCACTCGCTGGAAGGCAGCGCGAAAGCTGCCAGCCTGAGGCTGCCTGGGGTTCCGCGTGGGCGTCCCCGAGCAGCAATGCGTATCGGTTTGTGGTCATATCTGGCCTCCTTTGCTCAGTGTGTGGCGCGTCTGTAGCGGACACCGCGCCTGGGTTCTAATCCGGTTTGGGAGCCGCAGGAAAGACCCGCTTCCAATCGTACACCCGCTCGTCAAACACCATGTCCCTGGGCGTCACCGGGCGGCTGAAGACCAGACCGTCCAGGGACGTGCAGCGGCTGAGCGCGACATAGGTCTGGCCGTGGGCGAACGCGCCGCGACCCAGATCGATCATGACCTTGTCGAAGGTCTGGCCCTGGCTCTTGTGAATGGTGATCGCCCAGGCCAGGCGGAGCGGATACTGGGTAAAGCTGCCGACTTCCTCTTCCTCAATGCGATTCGTTTCCTGATTGTAGCGGTAGCGGATGTTGTGCCAGGTCTCGGGTTCCAGTTCGTACACCGTCCCGCCGATCTCGACCAAGACCTGGGTATCGGTCAGGCTGCTGATCCGCCCGATGCTGCCGTTGACCCAGCGTTTGTAGGGATCGTTTCTGATCAGCATGACCTGGGCGCCGGGTTTCAACTCCAACAGCTCTTCGGTCGGAAAGATGGATTCCTCAAACTGGCCGCTGACCTCGGCCGGATAGGTATGGGCGGGCTCGGCAAGGCGTTCCAGACAGGCCTGGTTCTTGCGCAGCGCGGCCTGGTTTGTGGCGGTCAGGGTAATGAAAGACGAGTCCTGGGGCGGCTCGCCGCCCCGCCGCACCCTGGCGTTCAACACGGCCAGCAGTTCGGCGTCCACATCGTTCTCGCGGATTTTATTCAGCACATAGATGAACTCCTCATCGTGCTGACGGTAGATCGTCGTCAGTTCGACCGAGCAGGGCTGAAGCTCCTCAAAAACCTGGGCGCAGAAAAAGTACGGTCCGCCGTACTGCTGGTCAAAAAAGGTCTGCATGTCCCGCTCGCGAACAATCGGCGGCAGCTGGAACAGATCGCCGCACAGGATGACCTGCACCCCACCAAACGGCGTCTGGACATTATCGCGGTGGAGGCGCAGGGCCGTATCAATCCCGGCCATCACGTCGGCCCGGACCATGGACACCTCGTCGATGATCAGGGTGTCCAGTTTTTGAAACAGCTTGGCGCTCCGGCGTCTGCGCAGCGCAGCCGGATCGATCAGGGTCGGCGGAAAGCGAAAAAAGGAATGGATGGTCTGGCCGCCGACGTTGAGGGCGGCCACGCCGGTCGGCGCCAGGACGGCCGTGGCCCGGTCGGTCGTCTCGCGCAGGTAGTGCAGCAGGGTCGATTTTCCGGTGCCGGCCTTGCCGGTCAGGAACAGGCACGGGCAGTCGTGCTCGATCAGGTCGAGGGTGTGTCGAAACTCGGCGTTGAGATCAATCTGGTCCAGGTCCTGGCTGCGCTCTCCGACCGTGCGAAAGGCGGACGGGGCGCTGTGGTGCGGCGGCACAGTGGCGATACCTCCCTTGTGTGTCCTGGGCAGACTATACCAGAGTGCGTACTGATGACTATCTCTCCAAACTATCTCTCCAAGAAGAGACGAACGGGTAGGGACAGGTTTGAAACCCGCCCCTGCGAGGCCACCTCTCCCTAGCTCTTGCAGGAACGCCCCAAGCCGCATAATTTCGGCCTGCATGGAAGCCGAACCGGATCTGTCCCAGACTTTTGACGTGCTGGTCATCGGCGGGGGAAATGCCGCCCTGTGTGCGGCCATGACCGCCGCCCGGAGCAAGGCCAGCGTCCTGCTGCTGGAGTGCGCGCCCGAGGCGTTTCGGGGCGGTGACAGCCGCCACACGCGCAACCTGCGCTACGTGCACGCGCGGGCCAACGCCTTCCTGACCGGGCCCTACGACGAGGACGAGTTCTGGGACGATCTGTTGCGGGTCACCGGGGGCAAGACCGACGAACACCTCGCCCGCCTGACCCTGCGCGAGTCCACCGACATCGGCGCCTGGATGGAGGCTCACGGCGGCCGCTTTCAGGCTCCCCTGCGCGGCACGCTGAACCTGTCACGCACGAACGCCTTTTTTCTGGGCGGCGGCAAGGCGCTGCTGAACGCCTATTATCACACCGCCCAACAGCTCGGAGTGCGAGTTGCCTATGAGGCGGAAGTGACCGATCTGATCATGCGCGACGGCCGCTGCTGCGGCGCGCTGGTCGGCGCGGGTGAGTCGGCCCGGCAGGTCCAGGCGCGGACGGTCGTGGTGGCCGCCGGCGGATTCCAGGCCAACATCGCCTGGCTCAAGGAGTACTGGGGCGCGGCGGCCGACAACTTCCTCATTCGCGGCACCCCGTATAACACCGGTACCCTGCTGCGGGTCCTGCTCGACAACGGGGCCCAGCCGGTGGGCGACCCGCGCCAGTGCCACGCCGTGGCGATTGACGCCCGGGCGCCCAAGTTCGACGGCGGCATTGTCACCCGTCTGGACTGTGTGCCGTTCGGCATTGTGGTCAACAAGCGGGCCAAGCGCTTCTACGACGAGGGCGAGGATTTCTGGCCCAAGCGCTACGCCATCTGGGGCAGGATTGTGGCTCAGCAGCCGGACCAGATCGCCTATGCGATTATTGACGCCAAGGCGCTGGGGAAATTCATGCCGTCCGTGTTCCCGCCCATTGAGGCCGCCTCCATCCTTGAGTTGGCCGGCAAACTTGAACTCGACGCGGCCGCACTAGCCCGCACCCTGTCCGCCTTCAACGCCGCCATCCGGCCCGGGCGATTTGACCCCGCAGAGTTGGACGGCTGCGCGACCCACGGCCTCGACCCGCCCAAGAGCCACTGGGCTGTGCCGCTCGACACGCCGCCGTTTTTGGCCTATCCGCTGCGGCCGGGCATTACTTTTACCTATCTGGGCGTCGGCGTGAACGAACGCGCCCAGATCGTCATGGACGACGGAAAGCCCGCCCCCACTATGTATGCGGCCGGCGAAATCATGGCCGGCAATATTCTCGGCCAGGGCTATATGGCCGGTTTTGGCATGACCATTGGGACGGTTTTTGGTCGAATTGCCGGACGGGAGGCGGCCCGCCATGCCCTCAGCTGAACTCCTGAGCGAAGCCCAGCGGTTGATGACCATCTGCAATGCGTGCCGCTATTGCGAGGGGTTTTGCGCGGTGTTTCCGGCCATGGAACTGCGCACCAAGTTTGACGCCGAGGATACGCTCTACCTGGCCAATCTGTGCCACAACTGCCGGGGCTGCTACTACGCCTGCCAGTACGCGCCGCCGCACGAATTCGGGGTCAACGTGCCCCAGACCCTGTCGGCCCTGCGGCTGGACAGCTATCGGGACTTTGCCTGGCCGCGCGTCCTGGCCGGGCTGTTTCGACGCAACGGCCTGGCGCTCGGCCTGATCAGCCTGGCCAGTCTCGGCCTCATCGTGGCGCTGGTGCTGGGCTGGCAGGACGCCTCGGTCGTCTTCTCGTCCCACACCGGCCCGGGCGCGTTTTACGAGGTGATTCCCTACCGGCTGATGGTGGTGCCGGCCCTGGTCCTGAGCGGCCTGATTGTGCTGGCCCTGGGCATCGGTCTGGCGCGGTTCTGGCGCGCCATCGGCGGCAGCTGGCGTGAGCTGGCCGACCTCCCGGCTCTGGCCCGGGGCGGCTGGGACGCCCTGCGGCTGACCTATCTGGGCGGCGGCGGTCACGGCTGCAACTACCCCGACGCGGGTTTCTCGCAGCGCAGAAGATGGTTGCATCACCTCACCTTTTACGGGTTTGGGCTCGATCTGCTGGCGACCAGTACGGCCGCCGTCTACCACCACGTTTTTGCCTGGCAGGCGCCCTACCCGTACACCAGCCTGCCGGTCGTGCTGGGCACGGTCGGCGGGCTGGGGCTTTTGGTCGGCCCCGCCGGCTTGCTGTGGCTCAAGTGGCGCAGCGACCCGCGACCGGCCGCAGAGAGCGTCTGGGGCATGGATGTCGGCTTCCTGGTCCTGCTGTTTTTGACCAGTCTGAGCGGTCTGGTCCTGCTGGCCGCGCGGGAGACCGCAGCCATGGGCAGCCTGCTGGTCATTCACCTGGGCTTTGTGGCCGGGCTGTTCGTTACCTTTCCGTACGGCAAGTTCGTCCACGCCGTGTATCGCTACGCGGCGCTGGTGCGCTACGCCCAAGAGAGAGAGAGGGAGAGGGAAGCGTGATAACACACGCTAGCCAAATAACGGGTGAGCGGCAGCCTATCTTCGCGCGATATTCTCGACACGTAGGCGTGATTTCTATAACGTTCTAGGCGGAAGAGAACTCCGGTGCCGGAAATCGAAGCCAAATTCCTCGTTCAGGACCCCCAGCACATCGGTCAGCTGCTGGCCGTGCTGCGGGAGCTGGGCTACGGGGTTGAACCGCACGCCAACCAGACCATCGTTGACCGCTATTTCGACACCTCGGACTGGACGATTTTTCGGGCCGGCTGGGGTTATCGCCTGCGCGACAGCAACGGTAAGCAGACCCTGGCTCTCAAGGGGCTGGGTTTGCGCGACAGCGCCATTCAGGTCCGCGAAGAAATCGAACAACGGCTGCTCGTCTCCCACAGCCGGCTGTCGGCGCTGCCCTCGGGGCCGGTCCAGAGCCGCCTGGCCGGCCTGCTCGGCACCAGGAAAGTCCGCGAGCTGTTCGTGGTCCGCAACCAGCGCAGCGTGTATATGCTGTCCGGCCCGGACGACCCGCCGACCACGCTGATTGAACTCGCCATCGACCAGGTCCAGATCAGCGGCGACACACACGCCAAGCTGGCGCCGGGCGTGCTGAACTTTGGCGAAATCGAACTCGAACTCAAAAACGGCTCCCAGGAACCGCTGGTGCAGCTGGCCGGCCTGCTGCCCAAAAAAGTCGATATCCTGCCCGCCCGGCTGAACAAGTTTCAGCGCGGCCTGCAAACCACCGGCCTCTCCGCCCCGACCGAAACGCCGCCGCCGCAACATCCCTTGAGCCCGACAGACCCCTTGATTCAGCTGGCGTATTATCATCTGGCTCAGCAGGCCCGGATACTGAGACTCCAGCAACCCCGCGCCTGGGAGGGGCTGGAGCCCGAGGGCGTCCACCAGATGCGGGTGGCCATGCGGCATATCCGGGCTGCCCTGCGCGTCTTTCAAGAGGTGTTGCCGGCGCGCACGGTCGCCGGTCTGAACGCCGAGTTTCGCTGGGCGGGGCAGGTGTTGGGCGAGGTCCGCGACCTCGATGTGTACCGCGAAAACCTCACGCACTACATGGAGGCCATTCCGGCCGACGATGCCGCCCACCTGGCCTTGTACGAACGCCACCTGGCCGAGGAGTGGCAGCGCAGCCGGCGGCGGCTGATCAAGACCTTCAGCAGTCGGCGCTATATCCGGCTGATGGAACGCTTCGAGCGCTTCGTACAGCGCGGTCCCTCGGCTGTGGCGCTGCGTCAATTTGGCGCGATACGTATCTGCGACGCGGCCGCCCCGGCCGTGGACCGCAACCTCAGACAGCTGCTCAAACGCGGCCGGGCTATCGAGCCCCACTCTCCGGCCGAACTGCTGCACGCCTTACGCATCCGGGGCAAGCGCCTGCGCTATCTGCTGGAGTTTCTGCGCGAGGTGTACAAAGCCTTCGGCGACCCGCTGAAGAAACCCATTGACGCGATCAAGCAGCTCCAGGACGTGCTGGGCAACCATCAGGACGCGTGTGTCGCCTCTGAGCGCCTGCGCGACTATGCCCAGGCCGTGCCGCTGCGCAAGACCGACCGACGCCTGCTGCTGGCCCTCGGGCAGCTGATCTCCAGTCAGGATCAACACGCCGCAGCCGAGCACCAGCGGTTCGGCAAGGTGTGGCGGCGCTTTGAGAAAACGGTCTCACGCAAACGGCTGGCTGCCGTACTTCAGGCCGGGGAATGAGGCATACCTTTGAGCGCTCAGCTTGAAGGCATTGTCCCCCCTCCCTTCCCTGGCGCATCTTCAGTAATTTCCGATGCGTCTGAAGAGGCGGGCGAGACGCCCGCGCTCCCAGGTGACGGTCCTTACACCTCTCAGGCCGGCGATGAGATCAGGCACTGGCGGGTCAGACCGACTGGATCACGGGAGGAACATACCGCGCGGAAAGGGTACAAGAAACGGCTACCTCCTGGTATGCTGAGGCCCACATGACTGACACGCCACAAACACGCCCGACCGTGGTCCGCACGGGCCGGGGCTTATCCATCGCGGGCACCCGGATTACGCTCTACGCTCTCCTGGATTACCTGCACGCCGAGTGGCCGCCGAAATTGATCCAGGCCTGGTTCAGCTTGACCGATACCCAAATGGAAGAGGTTCTCGCCTATATTGCAGCCCACCAGGATGAGGTCGAACGAGAATATCGCCAGGTCGTGCGGCAGGCTGAGGAGACCCGACGTTATTGGGACGAGCGGAACCGGGATCGCCTTGCCCGGCGTCCTTCAACACCGCTGACGCCAGACCAGGCGGCTCTCCAGGCGAAGTTGCAAGCGTGGAAAGACAAAGTCGAGCGAGCGTAATCACGCTGCTCGCTGATCACAACATCGAAGGCCAGTCGCTCCTACTGTGGGGAACTCTGGGAGCGGCCGGCTGGCTGGAGCTAATGCCGTTGCAATTAGCGCGTTTTGCCGAGGTAGGATTGTCCTATGACAGTAGCGACCGTACCGTCTGGCGATTCGCCCAAGAAAACCGGATGCTTTTGCTGACGGATAACCGCAACATGAGCGGACCGGACTCTTTAGAGCGGACCATCCGTAACGAAAACCGGGCAGACTCACTCCCCGTCATTACTCTGAGTCGTGCCGACCGTGTGGTTGAACAGGCATATCGGGAGCGATGTGTAATGCGCGTGCTCGACATTATTCTGGAGCTTGATAATTACCTGGGCACTGGACGGATTTTTATTCCGTAACATCTTCGCGCTAGCGCTCAGCGCGCAAAAACGCCCGAATCTTGCCGCGTATCTGCCGGTCATTGAAGATCTGCGAGTGGATGGCCTGGCTGGCGTGCTCCTCCACCTGTAGCGCCTGCTTGAAGGCCGGAGGCAGTTGGGCGGATTCGGTCGTCAGCGTCTGATCCCCGTCGCTGCACAAGGCCCCGTAACGCTGGCCGGGCAGGTGTGCTTCAAACTCGCGGCGCTCGAAGAGCACCCGGGCCGGGCTGTGCCCATCGCGCTCCAGCAACACAGCCCGGCTCAGCGTCGCGTGTGAGCGGGCAAAGGCGTACAGCAGACGCACAGGCCGCTCGGGAGGGCGGCTCAGCGGCTGGTGCAGCCGTTCGTACAGCAGCGTGCCCCGGCGCAATGACCGGCCGATAAACGCCAGTCGTTTTGAAGAGGAAACGTATCGTCCCTCCGCATCAAAACGGTTGATACGTTTCCTCTTCTCGGTCACGTCCGCCGACACCGTCCCGGCCGTGCTCAACAAACCCCAGGCGTAGCGCTGCCACAGGGCAGGCTCAAAAAACGTGTGGGGCAGCGGGCGGAGACGGTGGTCGAGCAAGACCGGGCGATAGGTCGGCAGCATGGTATAGCCGGTCGTAAACGTGCTGAACGCGTGGGGGCTGATGAGGCTGGTGTTCAGACCGAATTTTGCGCCGTGTTTCATGTTCCGAAACGCGGTCATCGAGCCCTGGAAGGGAGCGGTCGCCATGACCACGGCGTCGAGAGATTGCACCCCTTGCCAGGTTTCACGCGCAGCCTCGGGTTCCTGGTCGCCATAGCGCAGGTAATAGCTGGCCACCACGCCCCCAAGGCTGTGGGCAAGCAGAATAATTGACGACGCGCCCCCAGCTTTGAGGTCGTGGACCAGTCCGGCCAGCTTTTTCACCGCCTCAAAGTAGTCCTCGCGCCAGTCATAGCCGAGCAGATGGACCCGCGTCTGGAGGTCGTCCAGAAAATCGCGGTACACGTCGAGATCATACACGCCGGGAATGACCGGCACCCGGTCCAGGACTGTCCCAGGCACCAGCTCTTGCGCCCCACTCACCCCAAAACCGGTCCGGGCTGCGGTCTGGGAGCCGAAAACGGCTTGACGGGCGGAAATCCAGACCAGCCGGCCGTCGGCTTTGCGGACCAGACGGGTGCCGTAAAAACCAGGAAGAAAGATCAGGTGGGTCATGGGCGTGCGACGAAGAGGAAACGTTTTTGATGCGGAAGGACGACACGTTTCCCCTTTCGATCCTAACCCAATTCACGATTCCGTATAGCCCTTCGACTTCAGGCGCGAAGTCGAAGCATGGACACCGGACACGGAATGACAAAGACGCCGAAAGCAGCAACAATAGACAGGCACATCGAGGAACACCGTATGCAAAACCCTGCTCTCGCTCGTTTGCGGACAATCGGCCTGGCCGAAGGCGTCTCATTTCTGGTGCTGCTCGGCATCGCCATGCCGCTCAAATACCTGGCCGATATGCCCCTGGCGGTGACGGTCGCGGGTTGGATTCATGGCCTGTTGTTCATGGCCCTGTGTACCGCGGTGCTGCGGGTCAAGCGGACGCTGGGCTGGGAACTCAGAACGGCCGGGCGGGTCGTGCTGGCCGGGCTGCTGCCGTTCGGACCGTTTGTGATTGACGGCTGGTTACGCACAAAAGATATCGCTGATGACCGCTCCCCACGCACATAGAGATCACCGATATCTTTTCAGGATATACAGGAGGGAAGATCATGACGACACATCAAAGAGTCGCGCTGGTGACGGGAGCCGGAACGGGTATCGGCCAGCACCTGACGCTCGCCCTGTTACAGGAGGGCTATGCGGTCGTGCTGGCCGGCCGCCGGGCCGAGCTGTTGGAGCAGACCGTGGCCGAAGCCGGAGCCGCCGGGGAAAAGAGCAAACGTGTCAACCGTTCTGATGCGGAAGGACGACCCGTTTCTTCTTCGCGGACCCTGGTCGTGCCGACCGACGTGGGCGACCCGGCTGCGGTACGCGCGCTGTTCGCCAAAACCCGCGAGACGTTCGGCCGGCTGGACCTGCTGTTCAACAATGCGGGCAGCGGCGCGCCGCCGATTCCCCTCGAAGACCTGTCCTACGAGCAGTGGCAGAGCGTGGTCGATGTGAATCTGACCGGCGCTTTTCTGTGCACCCAGGAGGCGTTCAAGATCATGAAGGACCAGGACCCGCGGGGGGGACGGATCATCAATAACGGCTCAATCTCGGCCCATGTGCCGCGTCCCAACTCGGCCCCCTATACCGCCACCAAGCACGCCATGACGGGCCTGACCAAATCGACCGCCCTCGACGGCCGCAAATACGATATTGCCTGCGGCCAGATCGACATCGGGAATGCCGAGACGGAGATGACGGCCAGAATGAAGCAGGGCGTACCGCAGGCCAACGGCACAATTGCGGCCGAGCCGACCATGGACGTTGCAAATGTGTCCCGCGCGGTCGTGTACATGGCCGGCCTGCCCCTTGACGCCAACGTCCAGTTCATGACCGTGATGGCGACAAAGATGCCGTATGTCGGCCGAGGCTAGAAGACAACGCTGAATGAAGGAACGGACATATGTCTAGCAGCGAGCTGTGTTTTTTGACCGCGACCGAATTAGCCGGCCGACTCCGTCGCCGAGAGGTGTCGTGCCAGGAGGCGCTGGAAGCCCATCTCAGGCAGATCGAGCGGGTGAACCCGCAGGTCAACGCCATCGTCACCCTGATTGCCGAGCAGGCGCTCGACCAGGCCCGTCGGGCGGATGAGACCCGGCCGGCCGACATGGGGCCGTTGTACGGTCTGCCCATCGCCCATAAGGATCTGGTTCTGACCAAAGGCATACGCACGACCCTGGGCTCGCCCATTTTTGCCGATTTTGTCCCCGACCAGGATGAGATCATTGTTGAGCGCATGCGCCAGGCCGGGGCGATTACTATTGGCAAGACCAACGCGCCCGAGTTCGGGGCCGGCTCACAGACCTATAACGCGGTGTTTGGGGCGACGCGCAACCCGTATGACCTGAGCAAAACCTGTGGCGGCAGCAGCGGCGGGGCGGCCGTGTCGCTGGCCTGCGGCATGCTGCCGCTGGCGGACGGTAGCGATCTGGGCGGCTCGCTGCGCAATCCGGCCAGTTTCTGCAATGTGGTCGGCCTGCGCCCGTCTCCGGGGCGGGTGCCGACCTGGCCGCACCGGGTCGCCTGGTTCCCGTTTGCGGTCGAGGGACCGATGGCCCGAACAGTGCAGGATGCGGCCCTGTTGCTGAGCGTCCTGGCCGGACCCGACCCGCGAACGCCGCAGGCGGTGAATGAACCGGGCAGCCTGTTCAGCCACGACCTGGAGATGTCTTTTGCGGGAACGCGTATTGCCTGGAGCCCGACCCTGGGCGGGCTGCCGGTCGATGCGCGGGTGACCGCAGTGCTGGAGTCGCAGCGGGCGGTCTTCGAACAGCTGGGCTGCGTTGTCGAGGAGGCCACACCGGATTTTCACGATGCAGACGAAATCTTTCGGGTCTGGCGGGCGTGGTATTTTGAGCTGGCCCTGGGCGAGTTGCTGACCGAGCATCGGGCTCAGATGAAAGACTCGGTAGTCTGGAATATCGAGCAGGGCCAGCAGCTGAGCGGTCCCCAGATCGGACGGGCGGAGCGCAAACGCACCGAGCTGTACCACCGCATGCGGGAGTTCATGGACCGCTACGCCTTCCTGGTCGCCCCGGTTTCCCAGGTTCCGCCCTTCCCGGTGACCCAGGAGTATGTGACCGAAATCAACGGCATCGCGCTCGACACCTACCTCGACTGGATGAAGTCGTGCTACTACATCAGCGTCACCGGCCTGCCGGCCATCTCGGTGCCGTGTGGATTCACTCCCGACGGGCTGCCGGTCGGCGTACAGATTGTCGGCCGCTATCAGGACGATCTGGGCCTGTTGCGCTTTGCCCACGCCTTTGAGCAGGCGACCCAGGTGTGGAAGCGGCGGCCGGCGCTCCAAGAAATCAGTGATATCTGATCTCTTTTGAGTCAGAGAGCGTGACGCAGCGGCCACGGCCGAAACACCGGGCGCGGACCCAATGACGCAAGCCTACGATCCGTATTACCGCGATTTTCCGTCGAATCTCCTGCCCGCCCGCACGCCTTTTACCCGGGCCGGACAGGGCGATGCGGGTCAGGTCTTTGTCTACATGACGCGCAAGTGGGTGCGCTGGAGTATGGTGCTGGACAGAACCCGTTTGGACCTGATCCACGAGGAAGCCCGGCAGTGTATTCCGCCCGGCTTCTCCCAGTTCTGGCTGCTGGAGAAGCGCTACAGCACGACCAGACCAGGCGGCCGGGCGCGGACCAGAGCGTCGCTCAAGGACTATCCGTTTGACCGCTTTACGCCTCCGGTCGAGACCGAGCGACCTGTAACGGGGAACGATGATGACCACTTTATCGAGAAGAGATCATCGTTCTCCGTTTTAGAGGAGAAACTGCTGATCGTCCTGCGCGAGCCGCCCCAGCGGCCCGACGGCAAGGGTGACGTGCTGTCCTACCACCTGCGCGAGGCCGAGGCGCTGCGGGCGGCCGAGGCATATACGCGCCGGTCTCAGCGTCGGGCGGTCGTTGCGCTGCTGCTGTGGGATGAGTTCTGGTTTTAAGAAGAGCGTGTGTATGCACCCGTTCGAGTTCCTCATCAAGAGCCGCCCGGTCTCTCAGCAGACGCGCCGCCGAAGCAAACTCCGGGAATGGAGGGAGTTTGTGAAACAAGAGGCGACCAGATATTGGTCTTCGACTCACGTCCCCGCGAATGGTCCAGTTTGCATCACGCTGGTCTATCTGTACGACGAGGTCGTCTTGGATGTTGATAACGTCATGAAACCGATTCAAGACGCACTCAAAGGGCTCGCCTTCTCGGATGACTCGCTCGTGACCGATACTATTATCCGCCGCAGACAGCTTCGAGGAAGCTTTGATCTGAGTCGGGTCCCACCAGTGCTCATCGAGGGATTTGCGTCTGGCGGTGAATTTATCTATGTGCATGTCAGTGATGCCCCGCCACAGGAGCAGCTCATATGAGTCAGTTAGGTCGTGAAGCCCGGAAAATCCAGGAAGTTGCCGCTGAATACGAAGCCCAGGGCTACAAGGTTCTGGTTGAACCGAGTCCTGCAAAATTACCTGAATTTCTGGGGAGATTTCGTCCCGATCTTATTGCCCACGGACCGACCGAATCAGTAGTGGTTGAAGTGAAAATGGGGACTCAGACCGCAGCTTCTGAGCGTTTTGGAGAACTTGTCCGAGCTGTTCAAGAGCAACCAGGATGGAGATTCTCCCTTGTCATTATTGACCCACGGGCAGACGAAGTCGCCTCAGCAACTCAACCGTTGCTCGATCTGAAAGAAATCAGAGAACGGCTCGAACGAGCAGATACCCTGCTCAAAACAGGCACACCAGACGCTGCATTTCTTCTGATATGGGTCTCGGTCGAAGCCCTCCTCAGACAGACTGCAATACGCGAGGGACTTCCACTTGAGAGAGTGCCCTCCTCGGCTCTCGTGAAAGAACTGTTCTCGCTCGGCCTCCTTTCACAGGTCGAACTCGACATCGCTCAGGACGCACTTCCTGCCCGCAACGCACTTGTCCACGGTTTTGTGACTCCTCAACTTGATGAAACGACCAGAGCATTGGCCCAGTTTGCTCAACATCTGCTTTTGGAGCTTGACCGTAATCCGGAACAAGACATGTGAAAGGAAGCGGCATCATTGTCCTTGCAGCCGGACCACACTGCTTCGGACTTCGCGACAAAAGATTGCCGCCTGTTCCTTTCTGCCCATCTTCTCCAATCCCTCGGCAAAGCGACCACATAGCGCCAAGGCTTGCTCATAGGCGCTGAGCGCCTCATCTCTTCTATTGAGGTGCTCAAACGCATCGCCTAAATGGACATACGCATAGGCATAGTCAGGGACCAGGTCCACCGTGTGTTGCCACGCTTGCGCTGCTCCCGACCAGTCGCCTTCGGCGGCCAGGAGGTGACCCAGGCGGTTATGCACATAGGGGGCGGAAGGCACCAGCCGCAGCGCGGCGCGATACGCTTCCAGGGCGCCCGGTGTATCTCCCTCCACCTCCAGCGCTCTGGCCAGCTGCACATATGTCGTCGCATTATCCGGCTCCAGCCGCAGCGCTGTCCGGAATGCCGCAATCGCTTTGGTCTGCTCACCACGGTCTCGCCACGCAACGCCGAGCCGATGATGCGCCCTGGCGGCCTGGGGCGCTAAACGAATCGTCTCCTGCCACTCGGCAATCGCCTCATTCACTTGGCCCTGGTCGTACAAGCGTTGTCCGCGTTCCAGATGCGCCTGTGCCTCTGGCGGTACAGATGCCGGCGGCAGCGCGTCCTTCAGCACCGGGGCAGGCGCACGAGAGGGCGGAGGCGAAGGAGAAACCTGTGGAGTCGCACGAGCGGCCAGCGCCGTGTTTGCCAGCGAAAAGAGCACCCGCGCCTGCTCCGGCGGAGTTCCCTCGCCCGGCTCTCCCCCCGCTTCGCCGAGCACGGCCGTAATCAGACTCTCCTGCTGTTCCACGACAAAAGACGGCGTATCCGTGCCTGCCAAATCAAGAACGAAGCGGGCGTAGCCCGGATGGAAACCGACCCGCACCTGCCGTACCAGCGCGTCGTCCACGTCAAAGGTCGCTCCTGGGCGCTGCTCAACCGCGCCGCTGACATCGACAACCAGCCGCAGCGGCGACGCCAGGACAAAAGACTTGAGGGAATCGGGGGGATGAGAGAAACGCAGCGAGACGATGCGCTGTCCGCCCTGAACCGCAAACCGCATTTCGTGCAGCCTCAGCGCAGCGGTTTGGGACCACCCCTGGTGTGCTCCTCCTATCCATACACCAATGAGCAGTATGCAGATCCAGGCTTTGACCATAGCGACAGCTCGCAGGGACAGCACACTATATACACCAAGCAGGAAGTCGGGAGTATCCGCAGCCAGCCAGCCTCTCCGGGCTGCGTCACCGATAGTCCCGAGCGCCGCGCAATTCGTGCGGTGTGGTTGAGTTCAATCAGTACGCCCTGCCGCGAGATGGTCGGGGCCAGGGCGGCCTACCAGCGAACGATGGACGTGCCCCAGGTCAGCCCCCCGCCGCAGCCGCACAGGGCCAGAATGTCGTTGGGGCGCACCCGACCGGCCCGGACGGCCTCGTCGAGCGCAATCGGGATGGAGGCGGCCGAGGTATTGCCGTAGTCCTGGACGTTGCAGTACACCTGGTCCATCGCCATATGGAGCCGCTCGGCCACGGCGCGGATGATGCGCAGATTGGCCTGATGCGGAACCATCAGGCTCACGTCCGCAGGCGACAGCCCGGCCTTGTCGAGAGCTTTGCGGGTCACCTCGGATAAGGCCCGGACGGCGACCTTGAACAGCTCGGGTCCCTTCATCTGAATGCCCCACTCCTTGGGGTGCGAGCCTTCCTGATCGACCGTCTGTCTATGGTCGGAGCGCACGTGCAGCAGCTGCCACAGCGCGCCGCTCGATTCCACCACCGTGCTGAGCAGGCCGCGTTCGTCGGACCGGGCATTCTGGGTATCCAGGACAACCGCCCCCGCCCCATCGCCAAACAGGACACACGTCGAGCGATCTTCCCAGTTGACCATGGTGCTGAGCGTATCGGCGCCGACCAGCAGCAGCCGGTCGTAGTCGCCGCTCTTGATATAGCTGTGGGCGACCGACATGCCGTACACAAAACCGGCACACGCCGCATTCACGTCAAAGGCCGGGATATTGTCCAGCCCCAGGCGGGCCTGGAGCAGACACGCGGTCGAGGGAAAGGCATAGTTGCCGGAGACGGTGGCGACCACAATCGCCTGCAACTGCTCGGCCCGTATGCCCGAGGCGTCCAGGGCGCGCAGGCTGGCCTCGTGCATCAGGTCGAGGATGTCCTCGTCCTGGGTCACCACATGCCGCTGGTGGATGCCGGTCCGGCTGACGATCCAGTCATGGCTCGTGTCAACGCGTTTTTCCAGGTCGGCATTCGTCAGACAGGTCTGGGGAACGGAGGATCCGGTGCCGATGATACGAGCGCCCATGCGCAATCCCTTTCTGTCGCCTGACCCGAAAGGTGAACGATGATGACATCAGGAAGAGAACATCGTTCACTTTTTACTCCGTCCATTTGCGGAACGCGATGGTCGCATTGGTGCCGCCAAAGCCAAACGAATTTGACAGCACTGCCCGAATCGGCGCTTTTCTCGGAGTGTTGGGGACGTAATCAAGGTCGCAGTCTGGATCAGGTTCTTCATAGTTGATGGTCGGCGGCAGGGTGTCCCGGTCGAGGACCAGGGCGGCATACACCGCCTCGACCCCTCCGGCGGCACCGAGCAGATGACCGGTCATGGATTTGGTGGAGCTGACGGCCAGCCGTCCGGCGTGCTCGCCAAACACCCGTTTAATGGCCTGGGTCTCGGTGGCGTCGTTGTACGGCGTCGACGTGCCGTGGGCGTTGATATAGTCGATCTCGGTCGGATGAATGTTCCCGCTGCGCAGCGCCTGCCGCATGCAGCGAACCGCGCCTTCGCCCTCGGGCGAGGGGGCGGTCATGTGGTGGGCGTCACAGTTGGCGCCATAACCGACCACCTCGGCGTAGATTTTCGCGCCGCGGCGCCGCGCACCTTCCAGCTCTTCCATCACCACCATGCCGGCCCCTTCGGCCATGACAAAGCCGTCGCGGCGCTTATCAAACGGGCGGCTGGCTTTGTGGGGTTCGTCGTTGCGGGTCGAGACCGCCTTCATGGCGATAAAGCCGCCCAGCCCCATGGGGGTCAGCGCGGCTTCGGCCCCGCCGGCAATCACCGCCTGTTGTTCGCCGAGGCGAATCAGCCGAAACGCCTCGCCGATGGCGTGCGACCCGGACGAGCAGGCGCTGGTCGGGGTGTAGTTCACGCCCTTGGCGCCGTAGCGAATAGCGATCTGACCGGGGGCAAGATTGGAGATCAGCTTGGGAATAAAGAACGGCGAGACCTTTTTGAGCCCGGTGTCGAGGAAAACTTTATGATAGGACTCGATGCTGCTCAGGCCGCCGATGCCGACCCCGACAATCACCCCGACCAGGTCTTCATTGTCCGACGTGATCGGCAGGCCGGCCTCATCCATGGCCATTTGGGCCGAGGCGTAGGCGTACTGGATAAAGGGGTCCATCTTCTTGATTTCGCGTTTCTCGATGAACTCCTCAGGCGCGAAATCTTTGACCTCCCCACCGATCTGGGTCGGAAAGTCGGAGACGTCGAAGCGGGTGATCGGACCGATACCGGAGCGGCCTTCGAGCAGTCCGGTCCAGTTTTTCTCAACCCCCGTACCGAGCGGCGTGACCAAACCCAACCCAGTAATGACGACGCGTTTCATAGTCCCCCTGCCTTTATCCGTGTCCACAAGGAATTCGGGCATCTTAGAAGGTCCCTTTCCGGGCTGTCAACCGGGCGGCTGCCCGCCGACCGCTGACCGCTGGCTCAGGTCCGTTGACAAGCCCCCGGAAAATCCTCTAGCGTGACAGGGTTATGCACAGGGCTGTTCGAATGTCGGTATGGGTGTGTGCCCTCGTCTGCCTGGCGGGCTGTTCGGCGGTGGTGAAACGCCCGTCGGCCAAGGAGTATTTTGATACGGCGGAAAAAGCCTACCAGGACGAGGACTACAATATCGCCACGGAGAACTTTCGCGATCTGCTCGACCAGTATCCGCTCAACCCGTATGCCGAGGAGTCCCAGCTCAAAATCGCCTACGCCTACTATCTCGACGAGGAGTACAGCGACGGGATCGCCGCCTTCAGCGACTTTGAGCGCGCCTACCCGACCAGCCCCCACCTGCCGTTCGTCGAATACTACCGGGGCATGTCCTACCTGGAACAGATGCGCTCGCCCGACCGCGACCAGGCCGTGACCCAAAACGCCTACGAACATTTCCAGATTGTGCTGGAGCGCTACCCCGACAGCAGCTTCACCGTCCTGGCCGAGGAAAAGAGCCGGGAGTGCCGCGAATCGCTGGCGGCGAGTATCCTCGGCATCAGCGCTCAGTATCGGAAGATCGGGCATTTGTTTGCGGCCAGGGTGCGTCTGCGGTCGCTGGTTGAGCAGTATCCTGAGACCGAGGCCAGCACCGATGCCCTGGCCGAGCTCGAAGAAGTCCTGACCCGGGAAGGGGCATCGGAACTGGCCGCTCTGGCGGGCGAAGCCCACGCTTTTCGGGCCACCACGACCCCCTCTGCCGAGCAAATCAGGCAGCTGGAACACATTGGCTCTGTGGCCGAAGAAGTCGCCCTGCCGGAAGATGGGCAAGACGCCGTCCCACCCGGCGCCGCCAACGGCAGCCTGGCCGGTCTGCCCGAGCCCAGCCTCGATCCGCTGCTGCTGCTGGTCACCGAACTGCGCAAAGATGAGGCCAAAATTCGGGCCGAAGCCCTGGAAGACCGGCGCAAGGAATTGCAGCTGATCGAAGAAGCCCGCGAAAAATACGTGAAAGAAGCCGAAGAACGCCGCTTGGCCGGGCTGGAGGAAGAAAAGCCGGCGCGTGGCATACGCCGCTTCCTGCCCTGGGCTTCCGGGCCAACCGACCCGCAGGAAGAGGAGGAAGACTACGAGGAAGAGCTGGATCCGATGTTGAGGATACGGGAGTGGATGCCGGAATGGATACCGCTCTGACGGATACCGGCGCTGACCGCTCCGCCTGCCAGGCAGCACGCATCCGTGCCGGCTCGGTGCTCGTCGTCGGGGTCGGCGGGCTGGGCTGTCCGGCAGCCCTGGCCCTGGCCCTGGCCGGGGTTGGCACAATCGGCCTGATCGACCCGGACCTGGTTGATGTGTCGAACCTGCAACGTCAGATCCTGCACATGACACCCGACCTGGGGCGGGCCAAGGTTGAATCGGCCCGGCACAAGCTGTCCCGCCTGCGACCGGCCAGCCGGCTCACGGCCTATCCCGAGCGGCTCAGCCCGCACAACCTGAGCGCCGTCTTCCGGGACTACGACTTCGTGATTGACGCCACCGACGGGACGGCCACGAAATTCATGATCAATGACGCTGCGGTTCTGCTCGGCAAGCCGTTCTCATACGCCGGGATCGTCCAGTTTCAGGGCCAAAGCCTGACCGTGCTGCCGAGAAAGACCACCTGCCTGCGGTGCCTCTTTCCCGTGCCGCCGTCTCCAGACGAGATTCCGAGCTGCCAGGAGGCCGGTGTGCTGGGCAGCGCGGCCGGCAGCCTGGGCCTGATTCAGGCGACCGAGGCGGTCAAATATCTGAGCGGCGATCCAGAGCTGCTGACCGACCGCCTGCTGACCTATGATGGCCAGATTTCGCGCTGGCGCGAGGTCCGCCTCAAACCCAATCCGCGCTGTCCGGTGTGCGGCCCCCAGCCCAGCATCACCAGCCTGCGACCCGAACGCTACGAAGAAGACGGACTGTGCCAGGTCGGATGAGGCATGTCCTGAAAAGGTGAACGCTGAGCGCTGCTTAATGGAGCGGTCCCTATCGCTCGTCTGATTTTGCCAAGGATAGGTATGAACACTGTTACCGGTTTACGCTGTCGTGAGTGCGGCCAGGACTACCCTGTTGCCCCCGTCCATGTGTGCGAGCTGTGTTTTGGGCCGCTCGAAGTCCGGTATGACTATGCCCTCATCCGCCGCAGCCTGTCGCGTCAGACCATTGCCGCCCGACCGGCCTCACTGTGGCGTTACCAAGAACTGCTGCCGCTCAGCCGGCCACCGACAATCGGCCTCCACAGCGGCTGTACCCCGCTGGTCAAAGCCGACCGGCTGGCCGCCGTGCTCGGCGTGAACGAGCTGTACGTCAAGGACGATTCGGTCAATCATCCGACGTTTTCGTACAAAGACCGGGTGGTCTCGGTCGCCATGTCCCAAGCCCTGGAGTTTGGCTTCGAGACGGTGTCGTGCGCCTCAACCGGCAATCTGGCCAACTCGGTCTCGGCCCACGCGGCGCGGGCCGGGCTGCGCTGCTGGATTTTTATCCCGGCCGACCTGGAACAGGGCAAGGTCATAGGCTCAACGATCTACGGTCCACGGGCGATTGCCATCCACGGCAACTACGACGACGTCAACCGGCTGTGCAGTGAGATTGCCGATAAGTACGGCTGGGCGTTTGTGAACATCAACATCCGACCGTATTACACCGAAGGCGCCAAAACCTACGGCTTTGAAATTGCGGAACAGCTCGGCTGGCGTCTGCCCCAGCATGTTGTCGTGCCGACCGCAGGCGGCACGATCCTGCCCAAGGTGGCCCAGGCGTTTGAGGAACTCCAGACCGTCGGTCTGGTCGAAGACGGGCCAAGGCCCAAGATTTACACCGCCCAGGCTGCGGGGAGCGCACCGGTGGTCGCGGCCCTGCACAAAGGCACCGACCTGGTCGACCCGGTCAAGCCCAACACGATCGCCAAGTCGATCGCCATCGGCAACCCGGCCGACGGCTATTACGTCTTGCAGGCGGTTCGCGAGTCGGGCGGCTGGGGCGAAGCGGCAACGGACGAGGAAATCGTGGCCGGGATTCAGCTGCTGGCCCGCACCGAGGGCATTTTTACCGAGCCGGCCGGCGGCACGACCGTGGCGGTGACCAAAAAGCTGATTGAGCAGGGGCGTATCCCGCGCGATGAATCAATAGTGATCTGTATCACCGGCAACGGCTATAAGACCATAGAGGCGGTCGCCGGTCGGGCGGCCGAACCGCAGACCATCAACGCCCGCCTGGCCGAGTTTGACACGCTGTACCAGACCGGCGGACGCTGATCGCCGCTTGGTGACCGGCGGGCTTTCGACCCCAGGCCGTCGGTCAGGCCGGAGGAAAAGTTCGCGCGACGGAATTGCATTCAGCATCGAAAACCGTCACAGTGGGGAAATCTTGTTTGCAGGAGGTGTCCGGTATGAGTGTCCAGGTGCGGATACCAACCCCCCTTCGTCGTTTCACCGGTGGCGCCGAAGAAGTCAGCGCAGAGGGCGCAACGATCTCGGCCTTGGTCAACGATATCGAACAGAACCACCCGGGGATCAAAGAGCGTATCTGTGACGAGCAGGGGAATATTCGCCGCTTTGTGAATATCTTTGTGAACGGCGACGATATCCGTTTTTCAGACAATCTTGAAACCGTCCTCAAAGATGGAGACGAGGTCTCTATCGTCCCGGCAATCGCCGGAGGAAAATATGGCCCAGCCTGAGCCACACATGAAGAGCGGACCGGCCGCACCGGTCTGCCGTAGCGGGCATACGCTCGAAGGCTCCCCGCTCTGATCACACCCGCTGCCCCGGCCTGTGCGTCAGCCCGCTCCCGGCTCTCGTCCCCTGTTCCCATGCTGTCCGAAGCCCAAATCGAACGCTACAGCCGCCAAATCATCCTGCCCCAGTTGGGCGGCAAAGGCCAGGAAACCCTGCTACGGGCCAGGGTTCTGGTCAACGGCGGCGTCCTCCAGACCACGACTCTGCTCTACCTGGCCGCCGCCGGAGTCGGCACCATCGGGCTTCGCAGCCGCGAGCGACCGGTGGTCTTTTTGGCCTTGGCTACCGAGGAATCTGAGGACCCGGTCGTGGCCACACTGGCGCGTTTGAACCCGGACTGTCGCGTCGTGCGCCATGACATGGACGGGCATGACATGGACGGGCATGACATGGACGGGTCGGCGGCGGCCCTGATCGCCGCCTACGACCTGGTGGTCTCCGAGCCCGACCCGCTGGTGGACCACTGCGGCAGGGCTGGCCAACCCGTGTGTTGCAGCTGGGGCCAGACCTCAGACCGCCACCTGTTTGTGTGTCGGGGCGGGCTGGATCAAGCCTGCTGGGCGTGCCTGCCGGCCGAGCAAAAGCGAGCTGTCCCGGGTCATGAGGAAACAGCCTTTGGGCGGCTGGCCGACCTGTTTTGGGGCGCTTTCCAGGCCACCGAGGCCCTGAAATGCGTGATCGGACTCGGTCCCTCTTCGCCCAGCCGGGTGTTCACGTGTCAGTTTCCGCAGCTCCAATTCAGCGACCGGCCGGTCGAGAAAAATCCCGACTGCGCGGTGTGCGGCCGAGCGGGCGACATGGATGGCTGATTGCGTATTTCCCCCCAGCCATGGAACAATGGACGCGATGCAAACAGATGACGCACAGGCTCGGAGCCTGACCCATTTACGGACACTTGAGGCGGAGAGCATTCATATCATTCGGGAAGTGGTCGCCGAGTTTGAGAACCCGGTCATGCTGTACTCCATCGGCAAGGACTCGGCCGTCATGCTCCACCTGGCCCGCAAGGCCTTTTATCCGGCCAAGCCCCCGTTTCCGCTCCTGCACGTTGACACGACCTGGAAGTTCCGGGACATGATCGCCTTCCGCGACTCCTACGTGCGGCAAGAGTTGGGCCTGGAGCTGATCGTCTACATCAACGAAGAGGGTCGCCGAGCCGGAGTCAATCCGTTCACCCACGGCTCGAAAAAACACACCGATATCATGAAGACCGAGGCGCTCAAGCAGGCGCTTGACCACTACCGTTTCGACGCCGCCTTTGGCGGCGCTCGACGCGATGAAGAAAAGTCGCGGGCCAAAGAGCGGGTCTATTCGTTTCGGGACCGCCGGCACCGCTGGGACCCCAAAAACCAGCGGCCCGAGCTGTGGAACATCTATAACGCCACGGTTGACAAGGGCGAAAGCATCCGGGTCTTTCCCCTGTCGAACTGGACCGAGCTTGACGTGTGGCAGTACGTCTACCTCGAGAACATCCCGATCGTCCCGCTGTACTATGCCAAGCAGCGGCCGGTCGTGGACCGGGACGGGGTGTGGATCATGGTTGACGACGAGCGGATGCCGCTGCGGCCGGGGGAAAAACCCCAGCTGAAGATGGTCCGCTTCCGCACCCTGGGCTGCTATCCGCTGACCGGCGCGGTTGAATCGCAGGCCGACACCTTGCCGCTGATCATTCAAGAGATGCTGCTGACCAAGCACTCGGAGCGCCAGGGCCGGGTCATCGACTTCGACCAGGCGGGATCGATGGAAGAGAAGAAAAAAGAGGGCTATTTCTAGGAGAGTTTTGAGTGGCCAGTGGCTGGTGGTCAGTTCTGAGACAACTACTAACCACCAACCACTAACCACTAACCACTGACCACTGACCACTAACTTCCGCCATGTCGCACCAATCCGATCTGATCGCCACCGATATCGAGGCCTATCTGGCCCAACACGAACGCAAAGACCTGCTGCGCTTCCTGACCTGCGGCAGCGTGGATGACGGCAAGAGCACCCTGATCGGTCGCCTGCTGTACGACTCCAAGCTGATTTATGAAGATCAGCTCGACGCGATTAAAAAAGACTCGCAGCGCTACGGGACGACCGATTCGGAATTTGACCCCGCGCTGTTGACCGACGGCCTCAGGGCCGAGCGCGAGCAGGGCATCACCATTGACGTTGCCTATCGCTATTTTTCCACCGCCAGGCGAAAATTCATTATCGCCGACACGCCCGGCCACGAGCAGTACACGCGCAATATGGCGACCGGGGCTTCGACCTGTGACCTGGCCATTATTCTGATTGATGCGCGCCACGGCGTGCTGACCCAGACCCGTCGCCACAGTTTTATTGCCGCGCTGCTCGGCATCAAGCACATCATTGTGGCGGTCAATAAGATGGACCTGGTCGGCTACAGCCAGGAGGTGTTTGACGCCATCGTGGCCGACTACGCGGCCTTTGCCGCCCGGCTGGAACTGGGCGATATCCGCTTTCTGCCCTTGTCCGCCCTACAGGGCGATAATGTGGTCACCAAAAGCGAGGCCATGCCGTGGTATCAGGGCGCAACCCTGATGTATCTGCTGGAACACGTGCATATTGCCTCGGACCTGAATCTGATCGACTTCCGACTGCCGGTCCAGTACGTCAACCGCCCGGACGCCAATTTCCGCGGCTATTGCGGCACGATTGCGGCCGGGATCGTGCGGCCGGGCGACGAAATCATGGTGCTGCCGTCGCATAAAACGAGCCGGGTCAAGTCAATCCTCACCTTCAAGGGCGAACTCGACGAGGCCTGCTCGCCGCTGGCCGTGACCCTGACCCTGGAGGATGAAATCGATATCAGCCGGGGCGACCTCCTGGTCCACCCGAATAACCGGCCGCTGGAGGCGCACAGCTTTGAGGCCATGGTGGTGTGGATGGCCGAAGAGCCGCTGCGGCCGGACAAACACTACCTGATTAAACACGCCACGCTGCAAACGCCCGGCCTGGTTCGCGAGGTCCGCTACCGCATGGATATCAATACCCTGCACCGCGAGGCGGCCGAGCAGCTGGGGCTGAACGAAATCGGACGCTGCGCGTTTGAGCTTGAAAAACGGGTCGCCTTTGATCCCTACCGCAAAAACCGGGCGACCGGCGCCTTCATCATCATCGACCGCCTGAGCAATAACACGGTCGGGGGGCGGGCATGATTATCGACCGCCTCCAAACCGGGCTCAGCCGCAGCCCGGATGTCCGCATCCGACCCGAGACGAGCCTGGTATCGAGCGCCGAGCGGGAAACGGCCCTGACCCAGACGGCGCTCACGGTGTGGCTGACGGGCCTGTCCGGCTCGGGCAAATCCTCAATCGCCCACGCCCTGGAGAAGCGTCTGCACGAGGCCGGCTTCCACGTGTTCTGCCTGGACGGCGACACGCTGCGGTCCGGTCTCAACAGCGATCTGGGCTTTTCGGCCGATGACCGGACCGAGAATATCCGGCGGATCGGCGAGGTCGCCGGCCTGTTCAATCGGGCCGGGCTGATTGTGCTGGTGCCGGTGATTTCTCCCTTCCGCGATGATCGTCGCCGGGCTCAGGAGACGATTGGGTCGGAGCGTTTTTTTGAGGTGTATGTTGATACGCCGCTCGACGTGTGTGAGCAGCGGGACGTGAAAGGCTTGTACCGCAAGGCCCGGGCCGGGGAGATTGGCGAGTTCACCGGCATTTCTTCGCCCTACGAAGCGCCGGACAATCCGGCTCTGCATATGCGGACCGTGGACCGGTCTGTCGAGGAATGCGCGGACGAGGTGTTTGCGGCCATTGAAGCGCGCATCAAGCCGCGTCACTGAACAAGACAACCGTGCTAACAGATCAAAGGACATCACGATCATCTTTGCCCAGCTGTAATGCAGCCTGGGCGGCGCCGACCTGAGCCGCCTTGGGGTTGAGGACAATCCGGACCGGGATGTCGGCCATCAGCGCGGCAAAGCGGCCCTTGTCCACAAAGGCCCGCATGAACGCGCCGTGGCCGACCCTGGGCAACAGTTTGGGCATCATCCCGCCGGCGACATATACGCCGCCAAGACTCATGACGGTCAGGGCCAGATTCCCGGCCTGGGCGCCGTAGATGCCCAGCAAGAGGTCAACCGCGGCCTCACAGGTGGCACACTCGGCGTTCACCCCAGCCTGACCGATGACCGCCGCTGGATCCTCGATTCGCATCCGTTCCTCCAGCCCGGCAGTCAGCTCCCGGCCCTCGGCCTCGACCAGAAAACGCCAGATGTGGACCAGACCCGGACCGGATACGAGCCGCTCATACGAGACATGCGTGTAGCGTCGGCGGAGATAGTCGAGCAAGCGATCTTCGAGGGCAGTGCGGGGAGCGAAATCGACGTGGCCGCCCTCGGTTGCGGCGGCTCGATACTGCCTTCCGTCCCAGAACAGAAAAGCCTGGCCCAGACCCGTGCCGGCAGCAATGATCGCCCGGTGGCCACGGCGCTCACGGCCCGGGTTGAGGCTCTGGAACTCTTCGGGGCCGAGGCACAGAACGCCGTACGCCGTCGCCTCAAGGTCGTTCATCAGCCGCACCTGAGCGCCGCCGAGGTGGCTGCTCAGACGGGTCGCTTCGACCTGCCAGGCCAGGTTTGTGGCGGTGACGCGGCCGTCCAGAACCGGCCCGGCAATGCCAAACGCCGCCGCCCGGACCGATTCTTGACGGTCGAGAAAGGCGTCGAGAATGTCCTCCAGCCCCGGATAGCGGGCGCTGGGAAAAGACCCCTCGCGCACCAAAACCGGCGATTCGTCCCGTTCCTGAGCGGCCGACTGGGCGGCTTGGTAGAGGGCAAGATTGGTCTTCGTCCCGCCAATATCCCCGGCTAAAATATACGTAGCCATAGGCGCGTCTCCTGATCGGGCCGTATGCCGGCAAAAGGTGAACGATGATCGTTGCTTGATGAGGAGGTCATCATCGTTCGCTCAGCATAGCAGCCGCTCTCCAGGCTTCCCACACGGCCTGATTCGCGCCGATCTCCGTGCTATAGTCGGCCGTGGCAAAAGCAGAAGCAAAAGCAGAGGCAAAAGCAGAAGGCGGACGGCGGCGCGGTGAACACAAGGCGTGGCGTGCATGCAGACCATACTGGTAACCGGCGGGGCAGGATTTATCGGCAGTAATTTTGTCCGTCATGCCTTGGCCCGGACCGAGGCGCGAATTGTCGTGGTGGACAAGCTGAGCTATGCGGGCCACCTGGCCAACCTGGCGGATATCCCCCGCCAGGCGCGTTTTCGCTTTATGCAGGCCGACATCGCCGACCGGGCGGCCATGGCCAGCCTGGTGCTCGACAGCCAGCCGCAGGCCATTGTGCATTTTGCCGCCGAGACCCATGTGGACCGCTCCATTGATGGACCGTGGCCGTTTATCGAGACTAATCTGGTCGGCACCTTCTCCTTGCTTGAGGCTGCCCGCCGCTACTGGACGGGGCTGTCGGCCGAGCCGCAGGCGCGCTTTCGCTTCGTGCATATCTCAACCGACGAGGTGTACGGCAGCCTGGGCCCGACCGGTCTGTTTTCGGAAACCAGTCCGTATGCCCCGAACTCGCCCTATGCGGCCTCAAAGGCCGGCGCCGATCATCTGGTCCGGGCCTATCACGCCACCTACGGTCTGCCGGCCCTGATGACCAACTGTTCCAACAACTACGGCCCGTATCAATTCCCCGAAAAGCTGATTCCGCTCATGGTGCTGAACGCGGTCGAGGGCAGGCCGCTGCCGATTTACGGCGACGGGGGCAATATCCGGGACTGGCTCCATGTCGAGGACCACTGCGCCGGTCTGCTGCGGGTCCTGCAAGACGGCCGACCGGGCGAGAGTTACAATATCGGCGGCGGCAACGAGTACACCAATCTGGAGCTGGTCGACCGGCTGTGTGGGTGTATTGAGGCCGCCTTTCCGGCCGCCGACAACCCGCGCCTGCGCCGCACAGGGATTCCGAGCTATGCGGCGCTCAAAACCTTTGTGCCGGACCGGCCGGGCCACGACCGCCGCTACGCCATTGATGCGACCAAGCTGCGCACCGAGCTGGGCTGGCGACCCGCCTATGATTTTGCGCGCGGCCTGCGTCACACGGTCGAGTGGTATCTGTCCCATCGGGAGTGGTGTGCGACCGTGCTGGCCGACACCGACCAGGGCCAGCGCCTGGGGCTCGGTCCAAATCGGTGACGTGCGATGCACATTGCCAAGAACCTGCGTTCGCCAGACGGGCGGCCGGGCCGGGGAGAACCCACCCCGCCGCTCACGCGGCACCCCTCCGAGGAGGGGATTCCAGCCCCGCCCCCATCCCCTCCTCGGAGGGGTGGCCCGAAGGGCCGGGGTGGGTGCCTTCCGTGACGGATGGAGGAGGAGACACGCATGAAGGGCATTATCCTGGCCGGCGGAGCGGGCAGCCGCCTGTATCCCCTCAGCCGGGCAGTCAGCAAACAGCTCATGCCGGTGTACGACAAGCCCATGATCTACTATCCCTTGTCGGTGCTGATGCTGGCCGGCATTCGCGACATCCTGCTCATCACCACCCCTCACGAACAGGACGCCTTTGTCCGCCTGCTGGGCGACGGCCAGTGGCTGGGTCTCAACCTGCGCTACGCCGTCCAGCCCCAGCCGGAAGGCATTGCCCAGGCCATTGTCATCGGCCGGGAGTTCATCGGCGCCGAACCGTTGGGCCTGATTCTGGGCGATAACATTTTCTACGGCCACGGCCTGCCCGACCTGCTCCACACCGCAGCCGCCCGCCGCGTTGGCGCCACGGTGTTTGCCTATCGGGTGCGGGACCCTGAGCGGTATGGCGTGGTCGAGTTCGACCCGGCCGGGCGGGCGATCAGCCTGGCCGAAAAACCCGCCCGACCCCGCTCCCCGTACGCGGTGACCGGCCTGTACTTTTATGACAATCGGGTGGTGGACATTGCCGCCCAGCTTCGCCCGTCGGCCCGGGGCGAACTCGAAATTACCGATGTCAACCTGGCCTATCTGCGAAGCCGGAGCCTGTATGTCGAGAAACTCGGCCGGGGGGTCGCCTGGCTGGACACGGGCACGCACGAATCGCTGCTCCAGGCCGGCAATTTCATCCACGCCCTGCAAGAACGCCAGGGCTTGATGATCGCCTGCGTCGAGGAAATCGCCTACTCCCTGGGCTATATCAGCGCGGCGGAGGTGGCCCGGCGGGCGGACAGCATGAAGGACAACGCCTACGGCCAATATCTCTTCCACATGCTCGACCAGACCGACTAGGACGCCGTCGTGGCCATTCTGATAACCGGAGCACAAGGACAGCTCGGGCGAGCGCTGCGAGCCGCGCTGACGGAACGCGTCGTGGCCTGTGGGAAAGCCGAGCTTGATATCACCCGACTCGACGTGGTGCGGGCGGCCATTGACCAGCTCCGCCCGCGTATCGTCATCAATGCCGCAGCGTTCACCCGCGTTGATGAGGCCGAGGCTGCGCCTGAGCCGGCCTATCGGGTCAATGCCCTGGGACCGCGCAACCTGGCCGTGGCCAGCGCCGAGCGGGCTATCCCCCTCCTGCATATCTCTACCGATTACGTCTTTGACGGCCGGGCCGAACGACCCTACCACGAGTTTGATCCCGTTTGCCCGCTGTCGGTGTACGGGATGAGCAAGCTGGCCGGCGAAGAGGCGGTCCGCAGCCTCAACCCCCGACACTATATCGTACGGACCGCTTGGCTCTACCATACGCGGGGCCGTAATTTCGTCACAACGATGCGGGAGTTGGGGGACAGGCCGCAGGTGCAGGTAGTGAGCGATCAGTACGGCTCACCGACCTATGCGCCACACCTCGCCCAGGCACTGCTCAGGCTGATCGACAGTCGCGCCTACGGCACCTATCACATTGCCGGCGCGGGTGGGACGAGTCGGTTCGAGCTGACCCGGACCTTGTACCGTCTGCTGGGGCTTTCGACCCCGGTCACCCCGGTCGCGGCCAGCGCCTTTCCCCAAGCCGCACCGCGGCCGCGCTACGCGGTCCTCACCACCCTGCAAGACCCCGCCCTTGTTCTGCCGGCTTGGCAGGACGGGCTGTCGGCTTTTGTTCAGGCTGCTCGTTCCCGACGGACCGGGCCGCAGCGCCCGGCGTCTTGACAAGTCGTCGGGGCGTTACTACCTTTCTGCCCACAAAGGCAATCGTGATGTCCCTTCCAGACGGTCTGTTATCACGATTGCCTTTGCCAGTCACACGGCAAAAGGGAAACGTGTTGTCCTCCTGATATCCACTAACACGCTTCCCTTCGAGAGAATGCAGACCCTCAAGATACTCCACTCGTGAGTCACCTACACCATGATAGACGTGCAGCACCTGACGAAACGCTACGGTGACCTGACCGCGGTCTCGGATATCTCCTTCCAGGTCGATTCGGGTCAGATCCTCGGCTTCCTCGGTCCCAACGGCTCGGGCAAGACCACCACCATGCGGGTTATTACCGGCTTCATGCCGGCAACGAGCGGGACAGTCAAAGTCGAGGGATTCGATATTTTCAGCGACTCCTTTGAGGCGCGCAAACGGATCGGCTACCTGCCGGAGCATCCGCCTTTGTACAGCGATATGACCGTCGCCTCGTACTTGCGTTTTGTGGCCCGGATCAAGGGGCTACGCAAGGCCGAGATCGGCGAGGCTCTCGACACCGCCATCACCCGCTGCGGGCTGACCGAGGTCGTCAACCGGCTGACCGGCCAGCTGTCCAAAGGCTTTCGGCAGCGGGTCGGGCTGGCCCAGGCGATTATTCACAATCCGACGGTGCTGGTCCTGGACGAGCCGACCGTCGGACTCGACCCGCAGCAGATCATCGAGATTCGATCCCTGATCAAAGAATTGGCCGGCTCGCATACCGTCGTGCTCTCGACCCACATTCTGCCAGAGGTGGCTCAGGTGTGCGAGAAAGTGGTGATTATCCGGTCCGGCCAGGTCGTCCTCGAGGATACTCTGGCCCACCTGACCGAGGACCAATCGCTGGAAGACGTCTTTTTGCGGGCCATCGCCCAGGAAGACGCCCAGCCTGACGCTCAGCCCGGAGCAGGCCCTCACCCCGACCCTCTCCCAGAGGAAGAGGGAGACAAAGAGGAGAACGGGGTATGAGGAATATCTGGACGATTGTCGGCAAGGAAATACGCTCGTATTTCGTCTCTCCGGTGGCGTATGTGGTGTTGACCGGATTTCTGCTGCTGGGCGGGTGGTTTTTCTTTAACCTCTTGTCGCGCTTCAATCTCCTGCTGTCGCTGTATACCCAGTTTCAGGCCGGGGCGGCCGAGCAGCTCAATCTCAACGATTTCGTGATTGCGCCATTGATGAACAACCTGTCGATCATCCTGGTCATTCTGGTTCCCATGATCACCATGCGGACCTTTGCCGAGGAAAAAAAGGGCGGCACCTACGAGCTGCTGCTGACCTCCCCGCTGCGGACGGGGGAAATCGTGCTGGGCAAATTTCTGGCCTCCTTTGTGTTCATCTGCATCATGATCGGTCTGACGGCCATCTATCCGATCCTGCTGATCGTGTTTGGCAATCCAGAGGTGGGGGTGATGTTGGCGGGCTATCTCGGACTGCTGCTGATGGCCACCGCCTTTGTGGCCGTCGGGCTGTTCACCTCCTCGGTGACCGAAAATCAGATTATCGCTGCGGTCAGCGGCCTGGTCGCCATGCTGTTGCTGTACATCATCGGCTGGCCGGCCCAGGGCGCGGGGGATGTGCTCGGGCCGATTCTCAAATACCTGTCCATCACCGATCACTTTGCCGAGCTGGTCAAGGGCGTCATTGATACCCGCGCGCTGGTCTATTTCGCCAGCCTGATCGGGCTGGCCCTGTTCCTGACCATGCGTTCGGTCGAATCTCTGCGCTGGAGGTAATCGGCATGCCGCGTCTGGGTGGTTTCTATGGGGTGGCGGGGATCACCCTGCTGGTGTTTGCCGGCATTGCGTATTATCTGACCCGGGTTGTCTCGACCTACGTCTTTATCCACGCCCTGCTGGGGCTGCTGGCCGTGATCGTCTACTTTGCCTCGGCCAAGGACAGCCTGGGGACGTTTCTGGGGGAACGGTCCACCAAATATGGCGCCAACGCGGCCCTGTATTCGCTGATCGCCTTTGGCGTGCTGATCGCGCTCAACTACCTCGGAACGCGCTACTATCATCGCTTCGATCTGACCGAAGCCGGGGTCTACAGCCTGTCTCCCCAGTCGCAGCAGGTGGTCGGCAGTCTGGACCAGGAGCTTGAGATCCACGCCTTTGTCCAGGCCGGCGCCGATCCTCTGCTGGAAGATCTGCTGGCCAGCTACGGCTACGCCTCGGAGCGACTGTCGTTCACTGTTGTCGATCCGGATACGCGGCCGGACCTGGCCGAGCGGTTCCTGATCACCGCACTGCCGGCCGTCCACCTCCAGTACGGGGACCGGTCCAACGTGGTGACCGACATCTCCGAAGAAGAGATTACCAACGGGATCATCAAAGTCGCCCAGGCCGAGGCCAAAACGGTCTACTTTGTCGAGGGCCACGGCGAACCCAACATTGACGACAACCAGCAAAGCCAGGGGTATGGCCAACTCAAGATCGCCCTTGAGAGTGAGGGCTATACGGTCGGCACCGTAGTCCTGTCTCCAGATACGGCCGTCCCGGACGACGCCAGCGTGCTCGTTGTTGCCGGCGCCCAGCGCTCGCTGCTAGCCCACGAGACCCAGGCCATTGATCACTACCTGAAGCGGCAAGGCCACGCGCTGTTTCTGCTCAGTCCCCGCGTCACCCCGGAGCTGTCGAGCTATCTGGCCAACTGGGGGGTTGAGGTCGGCAACGACGTGATTGTCGATGAGCAGCTCCAGCTCCTGCGCGGACGGACCTTTACCCTCACCCCGGTCGTCACCAGCTATGGTCAGCACCCCATTACCGCCGAGCTGGGTCGGCAGGGCGGCGCGGCCCTGACCTCGTATGGCATTTCCCGGTCGGTCGAGCCGGGCCAGAACAGCAGCACCGGGCTGTCACTGGTCAGTCTGGCCCAAACCGGCCCCAACTCGTGGGCAGAGACCGACCTGGAGAGTATTTTTCAGAACCAGACGGCCAAAATTGACGAACAGGACCGGCGCGGCCCCATCTCGCTCGCCGTCGCCGTCACCGCCAATCTCGAGGAGATGGACGCCGAGCAGGAGGGCATCGCCCGGCTGGCCGTTTTCGGGAACGCGATGTTTGCCAACAACCAGTACCTCAACCAGTATTTCAATCGGGATTTTCTGCTCAACACCATCAGTTGGCTGGGCGGCGAGGAAGAGCTGATCTCGATCCGGCCCCGCACCATGCGCGCCTCGCGGGTCCAGTTCACCCAGGAGCAGGGCACGGCGATTTTCTATCTGTCGGTCCTGATTCTGCCCGAGATTCTGCTGATTGCGGGCCTGGCGGTGTGGTGGAGTCGGCGATGAGTGCGCGCAGAACCCTGCTGATGTTGGCGGTCCTGCTCGGACTCGGCGGCTATATCTACTTTATCGATCTGGACAGGCAGCAAACCGCACAGGACGCCAAGACCCTCCTCCAGTTCGACTCGGACGCCGTGACCCAGGTGGCTCTGGTCTATCCCGACCGTGAGCTGCACCTGGCAAAAGACGACGGCGGCTGGAACATCACCGCGCCGCTCGAAGCCCGGGCAGACACCACTGCGGTCAATAACCTGGTCAACGCGGTCAACCAGGCCGAAGTCTCTCGGACGCTTGACGACCCCCAGCCGGACCTGGCCCTGTACGGCCTTGACAGCCCGGTGGCCACGGTCCGGCTGACGCTCGAGGACGGTGCCCAGCTGCCGCTTATTCGCATTGGCAAGGATACCCCGGTCGGCTATTCGGTCTACGTCCAGCGGGCGGGAGAAGACGCCATTTTGCTCACTCCCCAGGCCCTCCGTCTGGGCATGACCAAACAGACCAAAGACCTGCGCGACAAGGCCGTCCTGGTCTTTCAGCAGGAGCGGGTCAGCCAGATCGAGGTGCAGCGTCCGGCCCAAGCCGAGACGCCGGTCATGTTGCGCAAAACCGACGCCGGCTGGACGCTTGACCAGCCGATCCCGGATCGGCCGGCGGACGAGGCCAGCGTGAATACCTTTCTGTCGTCCCTGAGCGGGATGCGCGCCCAGGATTTTATTGAGCAGCCCGTGCTGGAACTCAAGGAGTTCGGTTTGGACCCGCCTCAGCTGGCCGTCACGCTGAGCCTGGACGGGGATGGCGAAGAGGCGGCGGCCCCTGTTCGCCTGCTGGTCGGGAGAGAAAAAGCAACCGATCAGGGCACCAGACAGCGACATATCAAACGTGAAGGTCTCGAAACCCTGTATCTGGTCGGAGACTGGGTCTTTGGTGATCTGAATAAAACCGCCCACGATTTCCGGGACAAAACGGTTGCGCGGTTTGCCAAGGAGGCGGTCGCCCGGATTGAGGTCAAACGTCGGGACGGCGAGGGGTTTCTTCTGACCTGTTCGGACTGCGACGGGGAAGCCAACTGGCAGATCGACGCCCGGCTGGAAGGTGAAATAAAACACAGCGCGCTGGATCAGTTTGTCACCGATCTGCACGGCCTGAAGGGATTTGAGATCGTCGCCGATCAGCCCCAGGACGTGAGCGGCTACGGTCTGGACGAGCCGCTGGTCACCATCCGGGCCTATAACGCGGTCGAAGACAGACTGGCCGGGCTGCTGATCGGCCAGACCACGCAGGATGACGCCACCCAAATCTTCGCCATGGCCGAGGGGGGACAGACCGTCTTTGGACTCCGGGACTACGTCTTTGAGCGCCTGAACAAAAAACCGGCCGACTTTTGGGAAATGCCGGCAACAGAAGACGGACAGGCGGCCGAGGCGGAAGCCGCGCCTGAAGAAGAGCAGCTGTAGAATCAGGCGACCCGGGAGCCGCCAATCGCTTCCCGGAGTCCTTCGGGCCAGCCAGCCAGGTGAGCCTCCACGCTGGCGAGCCACGCCTCAATCTGGTCCAGGCGCTTAATTTTCAATCACGACCTCAACCCGCCGGTTTTTGGCCCGCCCGCTCGGATTGTCACTGCCGTCCGGATTGGTGTTGGGCGCGACCGGGTAGCGCTCTCCATAGCCCTTGACGCTCACCCGGCTGCGGGACACCCCGTTGTCCGCTAATGCATCCGTCACGCTCGTGGCCCGGTGCTCGGAGAGACGCTGATTCGCGTCTTCACTGCCGATCGCATCGGTGTGTCCCTCAACCGATATCCGCCGCCCCCGGGCCTGGGTGTTCAGGATCGTCGAAATATCCGTCACCCGGTCGCGGGCTTGTGGCGTCAGACTTGCCTGGCCGAACTGAAACAAGACATCCGGCAGGTTGACCACCACCCCGCGCGTGGTCTCTTCGGCCTCAAGCCCCTGCCGTTTGAGTTCTTCCAAGAGCTGGCGATTGCGGGCCAGTTCCTGACTCTGGCGCTGGATCTGTGTCTCTTGCTGGGCCATCTCGGTATCGCGCTGCTGCATCCGGTCTCCCACCAGGGCGCCGGTGCCAGCCCCCAAGGCGCCGCCAATCGCAGCGCCGACAGCCGGTCTGCCAACTGCGGCGCCAATCACGGCGCCGGTCGCCCCACCCAGCAGCGCTCCGACTCCGGTGCTCTTCTGACGCGTGGTGAGGGGTTGTGAGCAGCCGACCAGCAGCACCAGGACAAGCGCTAAGCAAGGATAACGACCCACCCCGCCACGTTGGAAGCGCACGCGCATATTTTTCAGGGCCGGTTCTCTGAGGAGGTGCCGGCCTGTCCGATCAGTAGTCGTCGTCATAGCGTCGCTGTTGCTGTCGGAGCCGTTCCAGTTCCTGGCGCTGACGCTGGAGTTCCAACTCGTTCTGCTGGATCTGTTGCTGTTGCTGCGCCTGCTGGACTTCTTGATTCTGAGTCCTGTCGCCGTATAAGGCTCCAGTGCCGGCTCCCAGAGCGGTGCCGATCGCCGCCCCGGCTCCCGGACTGCCCACCGCCGCCCCGATAATCGAGCCGGCCGCCCCGCCGAGCAGGCCGCCTCCTATTGTGCTTTTCTCACGTGTACTCAGGGGCTGTGAGCAGCCACTTACCAACACCACAACCGCCATCAGCACAAAGCATGTCGTTGATCTCAAAAGAGAGCGTTGACCTCTTTTTGCCTGGACAGCGGTCATCAACGCGATCTTTTTCCCGCACAGAGAGCGGTCATCAACGCGATCTTTTTCTGCATGGCCGACTCCTTGGATTGCCATAGTACACCTCCTTGTCAAGGGAAAACGTGATCTCTTCCGGTCTCAATCGGGTATCACGTTTCCCCTTGTACCCATTGTGTGCATGTTACTGGGCCGTCTGAAACACGTCAATATAAAACCGCGACGCAGGACAGAGTTGCGCGGGAGACGCAGGTGAATGGCGATTTCCTCTTGCTCAGCCGGCCGTCATCCACCGTGTCGGGAAGCCGTGCCCCACACCGATGACCACAGCAGTCCGAGCACGCCCAGGGTGATGCACGAGTCGGCAACATTAAAGGTCGGCCAGTGGTAGCCCCGCCATGAGACATCAAGAAAATCGATCACATAGCCAAACCGGATGCGGTCAATCAGATTACCGACCGCCCCACCGGCAATCGCCACAATAGACAACCGGGCGAGCCGTTCGTGTTCCTCCAGCCGGCGCAGAAAAAGTCCCAGGATGACAATCGCAACCCCGGTCGTCAGGTAGAAAAAGGGCTGCCGAAACCAGGCCGGAGCGTTGGCCAGCAGGCCGAAGGCGGCGCCGGTATTGCGGACATAGGTCAGGGCCAAAAAGCCGTCGATCAGCTCTTCCGACTGATACAGCCGCATTGAGGAATCAATCAGATACTTGGTGAGCTGATCGAGGACGACAATCGTCCCCACGACAAGAAATATCGCCCGTCTCGTGTCACTCATGCCGGGCTTACCAAACAGGCCAACGATGATGGCTGCCTGCATGCAGTGCTGCTCATCGTTCGCCTCTCACACCATTCTCGTCCACAACGATTCAGGCCGCCTGGCGCTGCACCCCAAGCGTGATCGCCGCACCTTCGATGTCCGCACTCTCGACCCGGTCGCCGGCCGGCTGAGCCCGGACGAGCGAGCGCGCCAGGGTCTCCTGCCGGATATAGCCCAGATGGCGATCAATAGCGGTCGCCAGCTGGGGGGCGGCCTGGTAGGTCACGGCAATCCGGTCTTCAACCTGGTAGCCGGCATCCTTGCGCAGCTGTTGAATCAGATGGATGACCTCCCGGGCCAGGCCCTCGCTGATCAGCGCATCGTTCAACTCGCACGGCAACTCAATGGAAATGAACCGGTCCGAGTGGACATCGGGGACGCCGTCCTTGGCCTGACGCAGGATCTGCACCTCATTCGGCTGAAAGGCATGACCGTTCAGCTGCAAGGACCGGCCCGCTTCCAGGCTCAGCATCTGTTCGCGGCTGAGTGTCGTCAGCTGCTTTCGGATCTGACCGAATGCCTTGCCGAAACGGGGACCGAGCAGCTGCGGGTTCGGCTTGGCGCTCAACTCGACCTTTTCGTCTTCGGCCGTACTGTAGGCGACGGTTTTCACATTCAGCTCTTCACGGATATAGCCTTCGAGCGGTTTCAGGTCATTCAGCACCGACTCCTGGCGGTGCAGAATGGTGAGCGTCTGGAGGGGCATCCGGACCTTGACCTTGCGCTCGTTGCGCAGGCTGCGTCCCAGCAGGATCACGCGCTGCATGCGGGCCACCGCGTCCTCAAGGCCGGCGTCAACCGCAGCCCGGTCATAGCTGGGAAAGTCTTCGAGATGCACGCTGTCAGCCGCCTGCCCCGGCTGAAGCGTGCTCAGATTCCGGTAGATGGCATCGGCCAGAAACGGCGTGAACGGCGCCATGAGCTTCGAGAAGGTCAACAAGACCTGGTACAGGCTACGGTAGGCGAAGTTTTTATCCTCGGTTATCACGTTTCCTGTTGCTCCCCAGAAGCGTCTGCGGTTGAGGCGCACGTACCAGTTGGTCAGCTCGTTCAGAAAGTCGAGCAGAGCCGGCACCACGGTGTACAGCCGGTAGGCGTCCATCTCGGTATTGACGCGACGGATCAGGGTTTGTTGTCGGGAGAGAATCCAGCGGTCCAGAATATTGGGCGACGCCTCATCCAGGGTCTCTTGATCGGGCCGCCAGCCGTCAATCTGGGCGTAGGTGACAAAAAACTTATACGCATTCCACCACGGCAACAGCAGCCGGCGCACGGTATCGCGCACCCCCTGCTCGCTGAAGCGCAACTCCTCGGCCCGGACCAGGGGCGAGTTGATCATATACAGCCGCATGGCATCGGCCCCGTGCTGGGCCATGATCTCGTCGGGTTCGGGATAGTTTTTGAGCCGCTTGCTCATTTTTTTGCCGTCTTCGGCCAGGATGAGGCCGTTGACGACAACATGGTGGAAGGCCGGTTTGTCAAACAGGGCCGAGGCGACCACCATCAGGGTGTAGAACCAGCCCCGGGTCTGGTCGAGTCCCTCGGCAATGAAATCGGCCGGGAAGGTGTTTGAGAACGCCTCGGCGTTGTCGAACGGATAGTGCATCTGGGCGTAGGGCATGGAGCCGCTCTCGAACCAGCAGTCGAACACCTGGGGAACGCGACGCATCAGGCCCTGGCCGCTGGTGGCCGGAAAGCTCAACTCATCGACATACTCGCGGTGGAGGTCGGTCACCCGCACGCCGGTTTTCCGGGCCAGCTCCTCAACACTGCCGATACACACGATTTCGCTCTCATCCTCGCTCTTCCAGATCGGCAGCGGCGTTCCCCAATACCGGTTGCGGCTGATGGCCCAGTCGCGGGCGTTTTCCAGCCAATTGGCGAAGCGGCCGTCGCGCAGATGCTCGGGCACCCAGGCCGTCAGTTGATTATTGGCAACCAGCCGGTCGCGGAGGGCTTCAACGCGGACAAACCAGGTATTCACCGCCCGATAAATGAGCGGGGTGTCGCTCCGCCAGCAGTAGGGGTAGCTGTGGGAGACCGTGCCCTGGTGGACGAGCTTTTTGTCCCGCTTGAGATGGGCGATGATCGTGGGGTCGGCCTCTTTGACCTGCAGGCCGGCGAAGTCGGTGACCTGCGAGGTGAACTTCCCGTCGTCGTCAACCGGATTGACCAGATCAATGCCAGCCTGCTGACAGGCGTAGAAATCGTCTTCGCCAAAGGCCGGAGCGATGTGGACGATGCCGGTGCCGTCTTCGGTGGTGACATAGTCGGCCGCAATGACGCGGAAAGAGTGCTGTTTTTTCAGCTCGGCAAAATACGGAAACAGCGGCTGATAGCTCCGGCCGACCAGATCCCGGCCCTTGTAGCGTTGGACAATTGTGCAGGTGTCGGGCTTGGGAAAATACGTGGAGAGCCGCGCCTCGGCCATGATGTAGTGGGCGCCGTCCTCATGGTCTCGGACCTTGACGTAGTCGATGTCCGGGCCAACCGCCAGGGCCAGATTGCTGGGCAGGGTCCACGGCGTGGTAGTCCAGGCGATAAACGAGGTGTGTTCTTCTCCGTCGGCCGCAAAGCGGACGGTGACCGTCGGATCCTGGACGTCTTTGTAATTGAGGTTGGCCTCAAAGTTCGACAAAACCGTCCCCAAGCGAGTCGAGAACGGCACGACCTTATAGCCCTCGTAGACGAGGTCCTTGTCCCACATTTGCCTGAGCGCCCACCACACCGTTTCCATGAAGGTCAGGTCCATGGTCCGGTAGTCGTTGCGGAAATCGACCCAGCGACCGGTCCGGCGCACGGTCTTTTCCCACTCCTCGGTATAGCGCAGCACGATCTTGCGGCACTCGGCATTGAAGTTGGCCAGCCCAAAGCGCTCGATCTCACTCTTGCCGTGCAAGTCCAGGGCCTGCTCAATTTCCATTTCGACCGGCAGGCCGTGGCAGTCCCAGCCAAAGCGACGGTCCACATAGCGGCCACGCATGGTCCAGAAGCGCGGGATGATATCTTTGATCGTTCCGGCCAGCAGATGGCCGTAGTGCGGCAGGCCGGTGGCGAACGGCGGGCCGTCGTAAAAAATGAACGGCTGCCGGTCCCGAGTTTTTTCCAGCGTCTTTTCAAAAATCTTGTTGTCGTCCCAGAATTGCAGGACTTCCAACTCGACCTCGGGGAACTTGACATTCTCAGCAACCGGTTTCATCGTGGTGTCTTCCTTACCTCTCTCAAGACTAAGCGTATTGCACAGACTATAGACGGAAATCGAAGAAGGAGCCATACGGCATGGGAAAACGTCTGATGATCAACTTTGCCAAAGCCGGCTTCCCCCACTACGAAGAAGTCGAAGAAGAGGGCATGGCCAAGCCGTGCGCCATGGGCCTGCCGTGGGTCAATCCCCACACGCTCCAGACGCTTGAGCAGCGCAATATTCAGCCGACGGGTCCCAAGGGAGAGTCTTTAGACCGGCCGGAATCGCAGCAGTCTGAGTCCTGAGCGGCCGAGAGTCAGGGGACGGCAGCCTATTTATCCGCGCGCGATGCGCTTTGTTGGGCGGGCGGGGCGGCGAGGAGCGGCGCCAAACAGCTGGTGTTGCTCACGTCGCAGGCCAAAGTAGTAGCAACACTGCTCATTATCCAGGTCGTTGTTAAAGGTCCGTTGCTGACCGTCTTCAAACAGGATGCGCACCAGGCAGGTGCCGCCGGCAATGCTCGACGTCATTTCTTCCACAACAGCGCCCAGCCCCCACTGCTCATAATGGGCGTGGATGACGCGGTCTCCCAACCGCAGAAATAAGCGCTTCTTTGCACTCAGCATGACGTGCCTCGCGTTGCCCCCTTTTAGCCGAAAAGGGTTTGCCGAATCAAGCTACGGCTCAGCGACAATGACAAGGCGCCGGGACAGGGAAGAGTATGGTGGGCCTTGATGAAGACGATTGCCAAGAAATCAGCGTTACTGAAAGAGAAATAATAGGGAAACAAATTAAAATAAAAAATTTTCTAACGAGAAAGTAATTCCATAAATTGACTGAATTATTAGCATGTTATATATTTTTCGCCAGGAAACAAAACAGAAATAAAGGAAATCGAATGGCTATTCTGTATACCCTTCCAAGTCAGTGGCTCCGTTACGATGCTCGCGCCTTGGTCGCTGTTTTGACAGACGCCAAGGCTGGCGTTCTGTCTCTTACGACGATGCCAATTCAACGAGGCTGGGTAGAGGAACTTCAGGCGATTCAACTCAAGCGAGAAGTTGCGGGGACTTCGCGTATCGAGGGGGCCGATTTTACCGAAAATGAGCTAGAAGAGGCATTGCAGGAGACCCCGGAGCAATTATTCACCCGGTCTCAGCGACAGGCCCATGCTGCGGTCAAGACGTATAGGTGGATCGCCTCACTCGCGGACGACAGGCCGATGAGTGCTGACTTGATCCGCAAGATTCACGCTTTCATCGTCACCGGAGCAGATGACGACCACTGTCCTCCAGGGATTCTCCGGGGAAAAGACCAAAATGTTGTCTTTGGCCGTCCTCGGCATAGGGGAGTGGAAGGCGGTGCAGAGTGCGAGCGAGCGTTTGCAAGTCTCATGAAAGCCGTGCAGCAAGAATTCCCGCAGCACGACCTTCTCATTCAGGCTCTCGCCCTGCATTACCACTTTGCCGCTCTGCATCCGTTTCTTGACGGCAATGGTCGGACAGCACGGGCGGTTGAGGCGTTGATGCTTCAGCGAGCTGGTCTGCGGGACAGCCTCTTTATCGCCATGTCGAACTATTACTACGATGAAAAAGAAGCCTACCTCGCGACGCTCAAAGAGGTGAGGGAAAGAGGACACGATTTGACCCCCTTTCTCCATTTCGGCTTAAAAGGGATAGCCCAACAATGCCAGCGACTTTTTAGGGAAATCAGGCGCAATGTCTCTAAAGCCCTGTACCGGAATGTAATGCACGACCTCTTTAAGCGCTTGGAAAGTGACAGAAAACGAGTCCTGGCGAAGAGGCAACTCAAAATTCTTGAAGTGCTGTTGGAGCGAGATTCCTTAGAACTCGAACAGCTGGTCAATGCGGTCGATCGTCACTATTTCCAGCTCAAGAATCCTATGAAAGCCCTCATCCGGGACGTGAATCAGCTCATAAGCCTACGGGCGATCACCGCTGAGAAAAGCGAGAGAGGAAAATACCGCATTCGTCTCCGGCTTGAATGGGCGACGGAGATTACAGAGACAGCCTTCTTTGAGGCGGTCAAACGCTTCCCTCAGGCGAAAACCTACTTGGCGGTATCGTAAGCACCCCATGGTGGTGGAACTGGCTAAGGTGTCGCTGTGGCTGCACACCTTCACCGTAGGGGCGCCGCTCAGCTTCCTGGACCACCACCTGCGCTGTGGCGACAGTCTGTTCGGCTGCTGGGTGAGCCAGGGCATCGACAAGGCAATGGAAGGGGAGAGCGCGCTGTACCTGACACCGATGGTTCGTCAGGCCGTCGAGGCAACAGCCGGAATGCAGGAGATCGAAGCGCTGACCGACGCAGAGGTGGAGGGGTGACGCAAGAAAAGTAGGTCAGATTAGCGGAGCGGAAGCCGACCTATGAGACTGGCACGCTCGTGTCAGGGCGCCTAGGCGGTAGTGGTGTCAGAGCGGCGGGGCGTGAGCATTGCGCGGAGCACGTCAAGCTGCCCTTCGATGCGCGCCCCGCGGTCGGCAAGGGCGTCCACGCGGTCGGCAAGGGTATCCACACGGTCGGCGAGGCGACGTACCTCGGCACGAAGTGCCCCGGTTTGCGTAAGAATGAGCCCCCCCAACGCGGTGGCGGCGGCAAGAATGGCAATCAGTTCGGCTGACATAGCGTGTTCCCCAAGGAAGCTGATAATAGAAAACCGGTTCGTCCCTGGTGGCTGATTCTCACCCGTTTACGTGGGGAATAGCGCCCGATTACTCAGGAGCAGCCTGCCCAGGACTTACCAAACCGGCTGCTTCCAGCCTGAAATCTCTTCATGAAGATGTCAATTCATGCAATTGCTCCCGGGTCCACGGTGATGAACGGTACGCATTTTCCGCCCACATCGCATCGAGCTGATCGAGAGCTGCCTCTACATCGTTGACGCGGGTCAATTGTTCCAGGTAGTCACGAATGAGCTGGTTCAAGCTGGTGCCGCAGCCTTGCCGGCTGCCTGGCAAAGGCGCTATCGTGCGGCAATCAATACCTGAGAGGAGGGCAGGGTATGAAAGTCAACTGGGATGAGAATGTCTGTACGCATTCGGCAAACTGCGTCAAGAGTCTGCCGCAGGTCTTCAAGGTCGAAGACGGAAAATTCGTCATTGATACGAGCGCGGCCTCAGAGGACGAGGTCCGGGCCGTTGTTGCCAAATGCCCATCGGGCGCCCTGAGCGTGCAGGAAGAGTAAGCGGCCAAACTCCCATTTCTCCTCGGGTATCGGAGACGCACCCGGTACCCGAGCCACGATACAATCAAGTCCAGCCGGGCCTGCCCGCCCAGATTTTTTCCGACCGGATCGTCGGGCGGGGATACGCACCGCCGTCAAGAGGCGTTGTCCGGCTCGTGTCGACGGACAAGCCGATGCCCGGCCAGCCTGACGCCCCGCTCGGCGAGTATCTGTTCCCAGCCGCGCCGGGTGCCGATGCGCGTCGCTTTATCGTACAGCCCCCACTTCTCCTCCTGGCGGGTGAGGCGGGAAAATTTTGGATACAGCGGATGAGCGTCGGAGAGAAACGCTTCTTTGCGGTGCAGGATGGGCGGGTTGTTCGAGCCGCTGTAATCCCGGTGCTGAATCCGAAACGTCTGGAGCGGCACGAGCAGCGAGGCGGCCAGGGCCGGATGCGGGTCGCGCTCAAACTGCGGGTAGGACAGGTAGGAAACCTGTGGCGCGTCCCGGTGGAGCTTAACGATGTTGGCGTCTTCGACCGCGCCGATATAGGCCCGGGCACAGCCTTCGTAGACGCGGAGTATGGCCGGCAGCTGGGGCAGGGCCGAAACATGGACATACAGAGCGCTGGGGGTCAGTTTGCCAAGCGCAGCCCGGCAGGCGGTGTCTACCGCAGCCCGATCCCCGGCGGAAAAGAGCAGGCTGTCGGCTTCTTTACAGGCTCGGGTGTAGGTCGAGAAAAACGCCTTGACATCAAGCTGGAGGTCAGGCGGCAGCTGAGAAAAGCGCGGACGACCGTCAAAGCGGCCCAGGGCCAGATAGATGAGCAAATCCTGGGCGCGTTCTTCCCGAATGCGGTGCCAGCCCTCCTCGCCGGTGACACGCCGGATAATGCCGTAGGCCCGCTTGAGACTGCCGATTTCCCGACACAGGGCGGGCGCCGCGGCAAGCTCAGTCTCCGCGGGCAGGCGACCGCGCCGGCTGAGAAAATCGATCAGCGGCGCAAAAAGATCCCGATGGCGCTCGAACAGGAGGTCGCTCTGGCGCTGGCGTGGGGCGGAGGTCTGGCGTCGATAGCGCGCCGCAACAAAAGACTGCCGGGCATCCGCGTCGCGGAAGACATAAAAGATGCCCGGCGCTGCGGCAAGGCTGGAAACGCCCAGGACGCCATCGATCCAGGCGCGTAACTCCTGCTGGTCATAATATTTTTGGAAGGTTCCGAGCTGGGTCAGAAAACCGTCTCGATACGGCCGCTGCCCCGCAGGCGGAGCCTCCAGGCTGAGACGGGCCGCCACCACCAACACCTGCCGGGTCAGCGTCCAGGCGTTTTGCAGGGCGGCCGCCCGTTCCTGGGGGTCTTCTATCACATTGACGACGTAGCCCAGGTTGACCACATCCGCCCGGCGGCGTTCGGTGTCGGGCGCATACACCGGGTCCCAGCCCTGACACCGAATGCCGCGGCTGGACAGCGCGCGCAGGTCGTCACCACGGCCGCAGCCGTAGTCAAAGACCGAGGTCTGGGCGTGAATGAGCCCGTTTTCGAGGCTGAGCCGGACCGGACGCGACAGCCCGACCCGACTCAGCGCCGTGCGATGGCGCGCAACAGCCTGGGTGGATGCCGCCCGCTCAGAACGGCGCCTCTTCGTTGGCAAACGTATCGCCATCCAGCACGATGACCTTGACTTTCATGCCCTTGGAGAGCAGCGTCTGCTCGCGCGGCCCGATGATCAGCCCGTGGCCGAGCGACAGCGAACTCAGCACGCCGGAACTCTGGGTGCCGGTCGAGCTGACCGCATACTGCCCGTCGCGGCGGCTGAGTTGGCAGCGGACAAACTCGGTCAGATTCCTGGCAATGGGAATGTCTTCGCTCACGGTGGCCGACACAACGGGCGGGAACAGCCTGGTGTGGCCCAGCATCCGCCGCAGGCTGGGCCGCACATACAGATAAAAACACACCAGGGCCGAAACCGGATTGCCCGGCAGACCGAAGTACAGCCGCTCCTTGAGCAGTCCGAAGGTCAGCGGTTTGCCCGGTCGCTGGGCCACCTGCCAGAACAGACGCTGCATGCCCAGCTCATCCATGGCGGCTTTGACAAAATCGAAATCGCCGACCGACACGCCGCCGGTAGACAGCACGACATCGTGCCGGACGGCTTCGTGCAGCGCGCTGCGGGTTTCGTCCAGCGAGTCGCGGGCAATCTCGAGCGGCACCGGCAGCCCACCGGCGTCCTGCACCGCTGCGGCCAGGGTATAGGCGTTTGAGTTGACGATCTGGCCCGGCCGGAGCGTGCCATCGGCCTCGACCAGCTCGTCGCCGGTGCTGAGGATGGCGACCCGGGGACGCTGGCCCACGAGCACGAAACTCCGCCCGACCGAGGCCAGCAGTCCGATATCCGCCGGGCGCAGCACCCGCCCTTTTTCCAGAATCAGCTGGCCCGGGTGGATATCCTCCCCCTTGGCCCGGACATTTGCACCCAGCTCGTTGGACTTCTGAATCAGGACCCGGCCGTCGATCTCGTGCGTATCCTCGACCCGGATCACCGTGTCTGCGCCGGGCGGCAGCACAGCGCCGGTCATGATCTTGCTGGCCGTGCCGGGCGTAACGGTCTTGTCCGGCACGGCGCCGGCTTGAATGACCTCAAGCACCGACAGCTCGGCGGGCGTGTCGGCCTCAGCCTGGCGGATGTCCTGCCAACGCACGGCGTAGCCGTCCATCGCCGAATTATCGAAGGGCGGCACCTCACGATCAGACGGGATGGCTTCGGCCAACACCCGACCGCTGGCCTCAAACAGGCTGACCCGCTCCCCGGCCAAGGGACTGACGGTCTCAAGAATCTGGCTGACTGCTTCGTGTACAGAGATCATAGCCGAACTCTATGCGCAGTTGGCCGTCATCGTCAACGTCTTACCCCTCGTTGACGCCCAGCGCCCGGGTCACGATCTCAAGCTGCACGCCCCGTGAGCCTTTGACCAGCACCAGCTGCGGGCCGGCGTAGTGCTCAACCGTGTCCCGTATGAAATCCGCAGCCTCGGCCGCTGCCCCGAAGGTCCGGACCGACATCCCGCCGGCCTGGGCCTGGGCGGCGAGAGCCCGGGCTTCGTGTCCGACCGTGATCAACAGATCCGGCCGGGGGTTGAGCCGGGCCACCACCTCGCCCATTTCCCGGTGGCGGACGGGGCTGAGCGTGCCCAACTCCAGCATATCGCCCAGCACGACGAGCAGCCGTTCGCCCACAGTCCGCACCTGAGCGGCGGTCAGCAGGGCCTGCCGCACGGAGGCGGGGTTGGCGTTGTACGAGTCGTCAAGAATCGTCAGCTCACGCTCGGGCGCGGCAATAACCGCCATTCTGCGCGGAGCACCGTGAGCCGTTTGCAGGGCCTCGCAGACCGCCTCCAGACCAATGCCACACTCGGTGGCCACGGCAATCGCCACCAGGGCGGCGAGAGCAAAGTGACCGCCCAGCAGACCCAGGCTGACCGGGCACGTCCCGACCGGCGCCCGCAACACAAAGCGCGTTCCCTCACGCGAGACCCGGATGGCGGCCGCCCGAAAGGTGTTGGTGGCCTTTTCACCGAAGGTGACAACCCGGCATCTGGCCTGGCGCGCGACGGCCTCCACCAGGGCGGCGTCATCGCCGTTGATGATCGCCAGCCCGTCGGCGGGCAGGCTGGCGATCAGCTCGGTCTCGGCCGCGATCACACCGGACAGATCGGTCAGCATCTCGGTGTGCTCTTCGGCAATCGAGGTGATGACCCCGATGTGCGGGCGGGCCAGGCGGCCGAGCAGGCTCAGCTCGCCGGGACCGCTGGTGCCCATCTCCAGGATCAGGATGTCTTCCGCGCCGTCGGCGCGTAGCAGGGTCAGCGGCAGGCCGATCTGGTTGTTCAGATTGCCCAGGGTGGCCAGGCTTGGTTTGTGGGCGGCACACACCTGGGCCAGCAATTCTTTCGTCGTCGTCTTACCGTTGCTGCCGGCGATACCGACGACCCTGGCGGGCAGCCGGGTGCGGTGCCAGGCCGCCAGATCCTGGAGGGCGGTCAGCGGATCGGATACGCCAATGCCCACCGCCCCTGTCGCTGAGGCGTCAGCGGCGATTCCCCTGAGGACGGAGGCGGCGTGGTGGGCATACAGGAAACCTGCGGCTCCGCCTTGAACGGCCGCCCCGAGATAGACGTGGCCGTCGGTCCGGGTGCCCGGCAGGGGAACGAATAAGGCCCCCCGGGTAGCCGTCCGGGAATCGATTGTGACCGAACGGAACAGCGTATCCGGCCGCCCGGAGGTCAGCGTCCCGCCTGTTGCGGCACATACCTGCTCTGCCGTGACTTTCACCGCCTCACGCTCCTCCTTAGTCTCCATGCATCTCGCCGACGCCCGCGTCTCGGTACCCTCGGTGGCTCGGCCGATTTTGTGCCAACTCTAACCAGCCGCGACGCGCCCCACAAGCCGGCCCGTGTGTTGGCAGGGCGGACGCTGATCTCTGTCCGATTCAACAAGATCATCAGCGTCCGCCTTGTTGATCCCGCTTGTGGCCCGTGTCACCATACCGGGGTGAGCCCGCAAGAACGCTACGCCCGAACAATTATTGACACCCTGCGCGCCCACGGTTTCAGCGCCTACCTGGCCGGGGGCTGTGTCCGCGACCGGCTGCTGGGGCTGGAGGCCAAGGACTTTGACGTGGCGACCAGCGCCCAGGCCGAGCAGGTCCTGAGCCTTTTTCCACACGCCGTCCCGATTGGAGTGCAGTTCGGAGTTGTCCTGGTAGCGAGCGGACAGCATGTGTGCGAGGTGGCGACTTTTCGCGCCGACGGCCGCTATCTCGACGGTCGCCACCCGACCAGTGTTCGATTCACCGACGCGCGGGAAGACGCCCTGAGACGCGATTTCACCATCAACGGCATGTTCTATGACACCGCCACGGAGCGGGTGATTGACTATGTGGGCGGCCAACACGACATGGCCGAGCGGGTGATCCGGGCGATTGGCGATCCGTTCGCCCGTTTCGGTGAGGATCGCTTGCGCCTGCTCCGCGCGGTTCGGTTCGCCGCCCGGCTGGGATTTTCCATTGCTCCCGAGACCTTCGCCGCCATCCGACAACTCGCGCCGACAATCGCCACAATCGCCTGGGAACGTATCGGCGATGAGGTGGTCAAGATTCTCACCCAAGGCGGAGCCCGGCGTGGTTTTCAGCTCTTGTCCGAGTCCGGCCTGCTGGCCGTCGTCCTGCCCGAAATCGAGCGGCTGCGCGGGGTTGAGCAATCGCCGGACTTTCACCCCGAAGGGGATGTGTTCATCCATACCCTGCTGCTGCTGGCCGAGTTGGACAAGCGGGGAGCGGAGAACCGGCCGAGTGAAGCCTTGGCCCTGGGCGCGCTGCTGCACGACGTGGCCAAGCCGCAGTGTCAAAGCCGGAAGGGCCGGCGCATCACCTTTTATGGCCACTGCGAACAGGGGGCGGAGCAGGCCGTTGCCATCTGTCAACGGCTGAAACGGTCGCGGGCGGTGTGGCAGCGGGTGGCCTATCTGGTCGAGAACCATCTGCGCATACTTAACGCTCCGACCATGCGCCCGGCCAAACTCAAGCGTTTTCTGCGCGAAGAGGGCATCGAAGAGTTGCTGGAGCTGGTCCGCATTGATGCCCTGGCCTCGAGCGGCGACCTGCGTCCCCACACGTTCTGTCGTCAGCAGCAAGAAAGCCTGGGGCCGGCCCGCATTGCTCCGCCGCGTCTGCTGACCGGCCGGGACCTCATCGAACTTGGCCTGCGTCCCGGACCGCGCTTCAAAGACATTCTGACTGCGGTCGAGGACGCTCAGTTGGAGGGGCGGTTGGCAAGCCGTGAGGCCGCGCTGGAGTGGGTCCGGCAACACCTGGAGGTGAAACGCCCGTGAAGCCGCCTGTGAGAGAGCGGTCTGCATTGTTGAGGAGAGCCCCATGCCGCAAGCGTCCAAGCCAGAACCGATAGGCAAGCCAGGTGAGGATGACCCTGGGAAGAGATCATCGCCCACCTTGGGCAGCCAACACGCCCGGACGGACTCGTCAGCCCCGAGCGTTCCCGAACCGTCCTTTGCCGAGCAGGTGCGGACCCTGCTGTATCTGGGCCGGACGGGCACCCTGTCCAGCATGTCCCGCAAGCATCCCGGCTGGCCGTTCGGGTCGGTCATGCCGTATGCCCTCGACGACCACGGCCGGCCGGTGTTTTTGATCAGCGTGATGGCGATGCACACCCAAAACCTCAAGACCGACCCGAACGCCAGCCTGCTGGTCAGCCAGCCCGGCTGGACCGGCGATCCGCTGGCCGGCGCACGAGCCACGCTGCTGGGGCAGGTCACGGCCCTGCCCGAGGCGGACCTGGAGACAAGCAGGGCAGGCTATCTGGCACGCTATGAAAACGCGCGGGCCTGGGTCGATTTTGACGATTTCGGCTTTTATCGCATGGACGTGAGCGACGTGTACTATGTCGGCGGCTTCGGTGCCATGGGCTGGGTCGCCGCCGCCGATTACACCAAGGCGGAGTGGGACCCCCTGGCCGAGGTGGCGGCCGGGATTATTGAGCATATGAACGCAGACCACGCCGACGCGCTACGGCTGTACTGTCGGGCCTACCGCGATATCGAAGCCGATTCGGCCGAGATGATCGGCATCGACCGTTTGGGATTTCGGCTGCGGGTGCGCAGCGGCGAACGGCTGCGCGGGCTGCGGCTGGCCTTTCCCCACGAGGTCCGCAGCAGTCAAGAGGCGAGGCAGGTGCTGGTGGCCATGGTCCAGGAAGCGCGCCGCAGGCTCGCCTCAGACACAGACTGAGGGCTGGGCGAGCGTGTGCCGCGCTTCTCCGGTCCATTCGATACTCAGGCCGGGAGCGGCGGCCGTCGCGTATGCCAGTCGGTGTGGACTTCGTAGGCATGGCCGATCTGCAACACGCTCGCCTCATCAAACGCTTTGCCCACAATCTGTAGCGCCAGCGGCAGTCCGCTACGGGTAAAACCGCACGGCACACTCAGAGCCGGCTGGCCCGTCACATTAAACGGACAGGTGGCCGAGATCAGGGCCGACATGAGCTTGACCTCCCGGCCCTTGATCGTCGCCGAGCGGGCGTCATGGCGCGGAGCGGGAATCAGCTCACCCGGAGTCAACAGCGCGTCGAGCCGGCCAAAACGGGCCAGCATGTCCTGGCGAAAGCGGGCCTGGGCGTGGCGGGCCTTGACATAGTCGGTGGCCAGCGTGGGTTTGCCCCGTTCGAGAAAACGGCGCACCTTGGGGCCGTAGTCATCGGCCTGGCTTTGCAAATAGGGTTCGTGCCACACATTGGCTTCGGCGTTCAGCAGCACCTCGGCGATGTCGGGCCACAGCCGGTCAAGCGCCGGCAACTCGACCTCTTCGATCCGGGCGCCCAGGCCGGCCAGGAGTTGGACCGCCTGCTCAAACGCGCTCTGGACCTCGGGATCGGTCGAGTCGGGAAAAAAGCGGGTCGGCACGCCCAGGCGCATGCCGGCGACCTCCCCGGTCAGTTTTGCCGTATAATCGACAACCGGCGTCTGACTTGAGACGATATCCCGCCTGTCGTAGCCGGCCAGGGCGTGCAGCATGAGCGCCGCGTCCTTGACCGTTCTGGTCAGCGGCCCGATATGGTCGAGCGACCAGGCCAGGGGCGTTACCCCGTACAAACTGATCCGGCCATGGCTGGCCTTGAGGCCGACCGTTCCACAAAAGGCGGCCGGAATGCGGATCGAGCCCCCGGTATCCGTGCCCAGCGACCCGGCGCACAAGCCGGCGGCCACCGCTGCTCCCGACCCGCTGCTCGACCCGCCGGGACTATGCTCCAGGTTCCACGGGTTGTTGACCGGGCCAAAATGCGGACTGGGAATGATCGTTGCAAACTCGTTCATGTTGAGTTTGCCCAGCAGAACGGAGCCCGCAGCCTGCAACCGCTCAATCACCGCGCCGTCGTAGTCGGGTAGGGCGTCTTTCAACACCCGTGAGCCGCAGGTCGTTTTGATCCCCTTGGTGGCCACAATATCTTTGTGGGCCAGCGGGATGCCGTGCAGCGGGCCACGGTAGGTCCCGGCCTGTATGGCCGCCTCGGCGGCTTTGGCGTCCTCCAGGGCGCGCTCGGCGGTGAGGCTGATATAGCTGTTCAGCCGTCCGTCAACAGCCTGAATCCGCTCCAGATAGGCTCGAGTGACCTCAAGCGGAGACACCTCGCGGCGCTGGATCTGCGGCGCCAACTCTGCAATCGACAAAAAGCACAGGTCTTGCATGGATCGCCCCTCCTTTGCCCGGAACTGTAGCACGGAACACACCCGGACGGCAGCTCGCTTGACACGCTCCGGCACCGCTGCCACCATGCGCCGAGACGCGCGCTGAAGGAGTCCGTCCATGAATACGGTACACGATTTTATGGGGCGCGAACACGAGTTGGTGTGCGCCCCTCTGCTCGCCCATATTGCCGAACAAGCCCCCCAGGCCGACCGCACCCGGAGTGTCGACCCGGACCTGATTCGGGCCCTGAAACAGACCGACATCATGCGCCTGTCGGCCACCCGCAACATCGGCGGTGTGGAGGCCAGTATCGGCCAGATTGCCAGGGAGCTGGAGGCCGTGTCCGCCCGCTGCGCCTCAACCGCCTGGTGTGTGTGGAACCATCTGTGTGTGTTCCACTTCATTGTGGCCCAGATGGGACCGGCTGCGGCAGACCTGTTACGACAGATTGTGGACAGCCGGGAATGGGTCAGTTTTCCGGCCGGGGCCGGGACGAGCGTCCACGGCCGACGTGACGGCGACCGGGTGATTATCGACGGCCGGGCCAGTTTTGCCTCCGGTTCACGCTATGGCGAGTGGGCGGCGTGTCTGTTTGCGCTGGACGGTGGCGAGACACAGCCCAAGGGCAAGCCGGATCTGCGTTTTACGCTGGTCCGAACCGACGCCCCGGGGGTGTCGGTCGATCCGACCTGGAACTCGATGAGCCTGCGGGCGTCGGCCACAGATCATATCAACTATGAATCCGTCTCGGTTCCGGTCTCCCTGCTGCGGCCTTTTCCGCTCGATTTTCGCTACACCTTCCGCGACCCCCAGACCCCCGTCATTGCCCAGCGCTACCGGGAGGACTGGGTTGCCGTGTCAGACCTGTGGCTGGGCGCTCAGGCGGTTGGCCTGGCCAACGCCGCGCTGGAGGAAGCCTGCGCCGAGCTGGCTGAGCGGGTCGCCATCTTTGGCGTCAAAGTCGCCGAGCGACCGGCCGTACAGTTGAACATCGGTCAGGCCGGCGCCTCGATTGCCGCCGCCCGGGCGGCGGTCGAAACCGGCTGTGCCGAGACCGACGCCCGCATCGAAGCCGGAATAAGCCCGACCGAGGCCGATTATCTGCGCCAGCTGAACTACAGCATGGTCGCCCTGCGGCTGTGTGACGACGCCATGCGTCTGCTGCTCAGAGTCCAGGGCGGCAACGGGCTGCGCGAGAGCGGCTCTTTTGAGCGCCGCTACCGTGATTTTCAGGCCATGCCGCTGCACATCAACGCCCATCCTGACCGGGTGGCGGAGCTGTCGGGCAAGTATCTGCTGGGCCAGACCAACGACGCGCCGTTTCAGTAGCCGCGCCTAGCGCTTTTTCCCGCCCGGCCAATAATCGTTGGCCCCCAGGCCCTCCAGGGACAGACCGTAGCCGAGGTTGTCGAGCATCAGCCGCTTGAGTTGCTGGGTGAGGGCGACCCGGGCATAGCGGACGGTCAGCGGCGGCTTGTCAACGATCTGCTCGGCCAGCTCCCAGGCCCGCGCCAGCAGGCGGTCGCGGGGCACGACTTCGTTCACCACCCCCAGGTCGAGCGCTTCCTGGGCCGACAGCTTTTGGCCGGTCAGCAGGAAATAGCGTCCCCGGTTGATGCCCAGCAGCAACGGCCACACCACATGCACGCCGTCACCCGGCACGATGCCGTTCGGAAAATGCGGCGCGTCCTGGAAGACACTGTCCTCGGTCGCCAGCACGATATCGCACAACACGCCCAGTTCGGCGTGGATGGTGGCCGGGCCATTGACGGCGGCAATCATCGGCACCTCGATATCGAGATGGTTCATCAGGAGTTTCTTGGCGTCCCAATAAATATGGTCCCAGCGCTGGGGGGTCATCTCCACCCGCTCCTCCCGGGCAAACCGGGCGATAAACTTGTCCTCCGTTCCGGTCATGATGATGACCTTGTTATCCGGGTCACTGCCGATGTCGTAGAAGCAGCGTCCCAGCTCGGAGTGCGGGCTCTCTCCCCAGCGTAGTGTTCCGCCGTCGGTGTGCAGCTGCATCTGCAAAATTCCGTTGCGCCGTTCCATGCGCACGTGCTTATAGGTCTCGGCGTAGTCTTCAAACCTGGCCATGGCTGTCCTCCTTGTGGCTGGTTAAAGCACCCCGCATCGGGCAAGACAAGGCGTGCCGGGCGGGGATGGTTGGGCGACGGAGCGTCGGCTATGGTGGGAGGGATGGTGCGGCTGCGGACACAGGCGTCAGCCCCGGCACTTTCTTCGGTCGCCGAGTTGTGTGCCTTTGTGAGCGGCCAGTTGGACTCGCACGCCGACCCGGCCAAGGCCGGTCCGATGGCCGCCTATATGAAGACCGACATGCCGTTTTATGGCGTGGCCAAGCCTGAGCGGGATCGGATTGCCACCGCGATCAAAGACCGTTTTCCCATCGCCGACCACCACGCCTACGAACAGACGGTAACAGGCGTGTGGGCTCTGCCCCATCGGGAGGAGAAATACCTGGCCATCCGTATGGCGCGGCTGTACGCCGACTATGTCACGCCTCGCTCGCTGGCCCTGTACAAACGGCTCATCCAAGACGGCGCCTGGTGGGACTTTGTGGATGAGATTGCCATCCACCTGGTCGGCCGGGTCTTGTACCACCACCGCCCGGCCGTCAGCCCGACCCTGGACGTCTGGATTAACGACCAGGATATGTGGCTGCGGCGCACCGCCCTGCTGTCACAGATCCACCACAAGGGACACACCGATGAGGGGCGGTTGTTTGGCTACTGCCTTCAGACTGCGGACGACACCGCCTTCTTCATTCGCAAAGCCATCGGCTGGGCGCTGCGTGATTATTCGGCCACCGCGCCCGAGCAGGTGCTGACATTTCTGCACCACAACAGGGGACGGCTGAGCGGTCTCAGCTTTCGCGAAGCGGCCAGGCGCCTGAAACGCCAGGGCTATCCGCTCTGAGCCGCAGTGCCTGTGCACACGAGGCAGTGCCGGGGCCGTGTGGGCGACCCCGGCATTGTCGCGTGACCGCTGCTGGAGAGTCGGCAGGAAAGTTCAGCGCTTGAGCTTGTCGGTAAACGCCTTGCGGAGTTTCAAGACCTTGGGAGCAACCACATACTGACAGTAGGGCTGGTAGGGATTCCGGGCGAAGAAGTCCTGGTGATAGTCCTCGGCCGGATAAAAGGTTTCGGCCGGAGTCACCTCGGTCACGATCTTGTCATCCCACACACCAGCCGCCTCAAGCTCTTGAATGACGGCTGCCGAGATCTCTGCCTGGGCAGCCGTGTGGTAGTAAATCGCCGAGCGGTACTGGGTGCCGACATCCGCGCCCTGGCGATTCAGGGTGGTCGGATCATGAATGGCGAAGAAGACCTGCAGAATATCCTGGAAAGAAATGACACTCGGGTCATACGTCACCCGGACCACTTCGGCGTGGCCCGTCGTCCCCGCACACACCGCCTCGTAAGACGGGTCCGGCTCCGCTCCCCCCGAGTAACCGGACACCACCTGATCGACGCCCTCAAGTTCGACATAGACCGCTTCGAGACACCAGAAGCAGCCGCCGCCCAGGGTGGCAATTTCTCTGTTTTGCTGTGAAGACGGTTCGCTGTGTTCTGTATTCATCGATCTTGCCCCTCCGCCGCCGATACATAGCAAGATTCGCCAAGCCTCCGCAACCCTTGGCACCTGGCCGCCACGCGCCCTCAGAGAGGACTGGGGTGGGCGGCCAGCCAGGCTTTTGCCGTGGCCAGAATGATATCCAGGGCGGCCCGGCTGCCCTGGGCCTCGCCCTTCTCAAAATCGCCCTCAACGTCGCCTATCTGGTTGGTGATATGCGCAAAACACACGACCGGTTTGGCCCGCGCCTGGGCAAAGGCGTACAGCCCGGCCACCTCCATCTCCACCGCTATGATGCCCCGCGCCATAGCCTGACTGATGGCCGTGCGGGTTTCTCGAAAGGGGGCATCGGTTGTCCAGGTCGCACCCCGGTAGAGCGGCGTGTCGAGGGCGCCAAAGGCGTCACGCAGCAGGTCGAGCAGCTCTGGACGCAGGTGCGAGAAGTCGGCGGCGGGCAGATAGTGATAGCTGGTGCCCTCGTCTCGCAGGGCTTTTTCAACCAGCAGGAAAAACGGCGGCCGCCAGCTGGGGTCAATCTGGCCCGAGGAGGTCACGTGAACGAGCAACTCGCAGCCCGAGGCAAATAATTCCTCGGCCACCAGAACGGCAAACGGTGCACCGACAACCGAGCCGATAATCCCGCACTCGATGCCGTCCCGGCAAAAATTGTACATGCTGGTGTGATAACACGCCCAGAACGGGTTAGGCTGGGCCTGGCCGCGCGCCAGCAGGTTGGCCACAATATCCCCGTCAGGATCGAGCACACACACCCGCGGCAGTCGGCCGTCCGGCAGTGACTTTTGGCGACGGGCTTCTCGGAGTAGTTTAGCCGGCATGAACTCGGACGCCTGGCCGTAGGCTTTGTGCCGGAGCAGGGGAGGAGAGCGGTCGTCCATCGGCAGTCTTTCTCGACAGGGCGCTGAGATGAGTGCTTCACGGGCTGACACGAAACGCCACCCGGTCCAAGACCTCCCCGCCCTCGGTCACAATCTCCACCCCCCACGAACCAAGGTGGGTCGGGCGGTTCAGCGTCACGCGGCTCCAGGTTCGCGTGCGGGGGTGGGCGATGACCAGCGGCACCTCGCAGTATTTCTGGCCCTCGTGATAATAGACGTGGGTGAGGGTATGCGGCACAGTCTGTGAGTAGACCACCATCCAGACGTGCGGCTGGTTATGCTCGTGCAAGGCGAAGCGGGACTGGGGCTGGCGGCACTGGTGGGCTCGGACTCCCCGACAGCTCAGACTCTGGCCGATTCGGATCTGGGCCGCCGGCGCATCCGTCGGCCCGTTTGCTGCGGTCGGCGGCGTTTCGGCAGGGGAGGCTTCGGCGGCCGGAGCCTGGGCGGCGGCAGCCGACGGGACGGCAAAGCTCGAGGTGGCGACAGACGGCGGGCTGGATTCGGTTTCCCCGGAGGAGGCGCGCCCGGGTGGAAGGCCGGGCTCTTCAGCCGGAGCAGCCGCAGCTGGATTCATGACCACGACCGCTTCAGCCGGTTTTTCTTGTTCCTCGGACACGGCCGGGCGAACGGCTGGACTCGGGGAGGCAGGCTCAGGGCTGCGGAGCAGAGGGGACTGGTATACGGAGGCGGCCAGGAACGCCGAGCCGGCGAGACCGAGCCCGACCATGAGGCTCCTGTTCCTGAGCCGTCGGCCGCTCACTTTTTTCTGTGCATAGACCTTTTTGCGATCCTCCAAGATCGGTCGCAGCTGGTCCAGCTTGTGCTGAAACCGTTGCGTCTTGGCCTCCACCGCCTCTTTTTCCATACCCCGTTGTGTACCACCGATCCTTCCCAAGACAAAGGGCCGCAACGGTGGGTCGATGCAAACACACTGATAGTGACTCTCCGGAAAAGTGCAGACCGCGCAACCCTCAGCTGGCGGCCTGAGGGGCCGGCCTGCAGAGAAGCGTCTCTAGTTCCCTTTGCCGAGGTGGCTCTGCTGGGACTGCGGAATCCCGGGGTCGGTCATCACCGGCGCGCCGCCCTGGTTGGGGTCGAGAAAGGCTAGCACCCGCTCCCCCGAACTCTTGTTCATCCATCTCCGCAAACGCTGCTCGAGGAACAACCGCAGCTTATGAAACTTTTTGAGCTGGCTGACGACCTCTTCTGCGCTGCGCCCGGCCAGGGGCAGACTCTCGGTCTCTTCGTGGCGGCCGCGCCTTCGCGTTGCGGCCGTGCGGGGTCGGGCCGGAAAGGGCTGATAGGTACCGCTCTGCTTGCGGTAGGCCAGCCACATCGGCGAGGAGATATTGCGGGCAATCCGCAGGGTTTGGTCTTCGTTTTCCCAGTACTGTTCCTGGCGGGTGCTCCCGTAATAGAGCATTTCGGTCGGAGTAGAAGTACGAGCCATAGAATCTCTCCGGCAAACACCGCCGGCCAATTCCCATCCCCCTACGGGGCAACGCCACGGCGCATGGCGACCCCTCAGGCTGTTGCGAGCTTGAGGTCTTGGGCTTGGCTGGAGTAGGGTTCGGGCAACTCACACCGGGGTGCGTTGGCCCACAGACCGTCCAGATTGTAGAACTCCCGGACGTCCTCGTAGAAAATATGGATGACCACGTCACCAAAATCCATCAGTATCCACTGTCCGTTGGCAAATCCCTCAACCGCGAAGGGGCGCAGGCCCTGGGCCGCCAGGGCTTCTCCAATAGCCTCGCAGATACTCCGCACCTGGGTATCTGAGCGGCCGGTACACACAAGGAAATAATCAGCAACCGGAGTGAGCGCACTGACCTTGAGCGCGACGAGGTCGTAGGCTTTTTTGTCAAGTGCGGCTTGGGCGCACTGGAGAGCTTTTTCCCAGCTCGGATCGTTCAAAATACGGTCCTCTCGTGACAACACAAGACAGCGGCTGACATCACCATCACCTGCGGTACAAATCGTGGTCTGCAATATAGGCCGCCACCGCCGGCGGGACGAGGGAACGGACGGACCGGGCGTTTCGAATGTCCCGTCGGATTGCTGATGCTGAGATATTGAGACCGCTGATCTCGCGGAGAACAAGGGTGGACTGTGAGGGGTGGGTGTACATCCTTAGCCCCGGGTCGTAGCAAAAAACAGACTGAAAATCAACGGGAAGCGGGCAACGCGGGCGCGGCGTACCGGGGCGTGAGGTGACAATCAGGTTACACAGCCAGGGGATGGTGCGATAGTCTTTCCAGGTCTGAATGGCGAGGAAGGCGTCGAGCCCCAGGATAAAAGACAGCGAGGCGGCCGGCAGCATGGCCCGAAAGTGACGAATCGTGTCAACCGAGTACGACGGACCGGCGCGTTCGAGTTCTACGGCCGAGGCCGAAAAAGCCGGTTCATCGGCCACGGCCAACTCGACCATCCGCAGCCGATGCCGGCTCGACACCAGCTCACCGGCATCCTTATGCGGCGGGCGGGCGGCAGGCACGAAATAAATATGGTCCAGGGCGCAGGTCTGACGAATCTCCTCGGCGCTGCGGATGTGGCCGAGGTGGATCGGGTTAAATGTGCCGCCAAAGATGCCGACGTGCATAGGGATCTATTCTCTGACCTGGCCGTCCCCATAAATCAGATATTTATACGTCGTCAACTCCCGCAGCCCCATCGGGCCGCGCGCGTGGAGCCGGTTGGTCGAAATGCCGATCTCGGCCCCAAACCCGAATTCATAGCCGTCGGTAAAGCGGGTCGAGGCGTTGGCATACACGGTTGCCGAGTCGATTTCCTGTAGAAAACGCCGCGTGTTGGTGTAATCCTCGCTGACAATGGCGTCAGCCAGTCCAGACCCGTTGTCGTTAATAAAGCCGATGGCTTCATCGAGCGAATCCACGACCTTGATCGACAGGATCAGATCCAGATACTCGGTCTGCCAGTCCGCCTCGGTCGCTGCGGTGACGTGGGGAACAATGTGCCGGGTTCGCTCACAGCCGCGGACTTCTGCCCCAGCCTGCTGCAGCGTCTCCACAAAAGGCGGTAAGAAGCGGGGGGCAATCTCCTGATGGACCAGCAGATTCTCCATGGCGTTACACACCCAGGGGCGCTGGGTCTTGGCGTTAAGCGTAATCCGCATGGCCTTATCCAAATCGGCCGCCGCATCCACATAGGTGTGGCACAAGCCCGAAAAGTGCTGGATGACCGGAATAGAGGACTGCTCGGTCACCGCCCGAATGAGTTCCTCTCCGCCGCGCGGAATAATCACATCCACAAAGCGGTCCTGCCGCAGCAAGACGCCGACCGACTTGCGATCAGTGGAGCGCACGAGCTGAACCGCAGCGGGCGGCAGACCGGCCCGGCCGAGCGCGGCGGTCAGAACGTCAACGATGGCGCCGTTGGTCCGAAACGCCTCGGAGCCGCCCTTGAGAATAACCGCGTTGCCGGCCTTGAGCCCCAAGCCGGCGGCGTCTGCCGTCACATTCGGACGCGATTCATAGATAATCCCCACCACACCCAGCGGCACTCGGACCTGACCGATCTCCAAGCCGTTGGGACGCCGCCACATCGCTACTGTCTCGCCAACCGGGTCGGGCAGATCGACAATAATCTCCAAACCTTTCGCCATGCCCTCAATGCGCTCCTCGGTCAGCGTCAGACGATCCAGCATGGCCGCAGACAGGCCGTTGCCGCGGCCGGTCTCAACGTCCTGGGCGTTGGCGGCCAGGAGTGTTTGGCTCTCCCGTCGCAGTGCGGCCGCAGATTTGAGCAGGGCCTCGTTCTTGGCCTGGCTTGAGGTCGTGGCCAGCCCACGGGCCGCTGTTTTTGCCGCCTGGCACATACCGACGACCATGTGTTCGAGGTCCATACCGCTCTCCTCATCGTGATGTTCAAGGTTCTCTGTTATCACGTGTCCGACAAAAGAGCCAAATCATCCCGATGAATGACCTCATCGCTGACCTTATACCCGAGAATTTGCTCGATTTGGCTGGTTTTCAGACCCTTGATCTGTTCCAGGGCTGCCGAATGGTAGTTGACCAGCCCACGGGCAAACTCGTGTCCACGGTCATCCACACAGGCGACACAGTCGCCGACCCCAAAGGTTCCCCGTACCTCCCGCACGCCGGCCGGCAGCAGGCTGCGACCCGCCCGCCGGACCGCGTCGACGGCACCGGCATCGAGCTGGAGGCTGCCGACCGGTTTCAGGGTATAGGCGATCCAGTGCTTGCGGCTGGTGATGCGATCACTGACAGGCAGAAATAAGGTCCCGGTCGGGATATCGGGGCTGAACACCGAGGACAGGCTGGTGTCGTGGCGCCCATCGGCAATGATGGTCGGAATGCCGGACAGGGCCGCCTTACGGGCGGCTTGGATCTTGGAGGTCATCCCGCCCCGCCCCAACGGCCCGGCGGCGCCGGTCGTATACGACAGCGCGTCGTCACACCGCTCAACCAGGGATACCAGGCGGGCATCGGCGTACAGCCGGGGGTCACACTCGTACAATCCCTCGACATCGCTCAGAATCACCAGCAGATCGGCCTCGATGAGGACGGCGACCAGGGCCGACAGATTATCATTATCGCCGAACTCGATCTCCTCAACGGCGACACTATCGTTCTCGTTCACAATCGGCAGCACACCGTTCTCGAGCAGGGTTTGAACGGTATGCTTGGCGTTCAAATAGCGGCCGCGGTCGGCCACATCGTCGTGGGTCAGCAGGATCTGGCCGACATGGCTACCGTGGCGCGAAAAAGCCTGCTCGTACAGGGCCATCAGGGCGATCTGGCCAACTGCGGCCGCAGCCTGTTTGCTCGGAATCGTTCGGGACCGCTCCGACTGTATGCCCAGGCGGCCCAGTCCTGCCGCAACGGCTCCCGAGCTGACCAGGACGATCTCCTTGCCCCGCTCCTGGCTTCCGGCTCGCAGGGCGGCCATGTCTCGGGCCAGACGCTCGACACTCTCGACGTTGACCCCATCCTGCCGGGACAGGATGCTACTGCCGACCTTGATCACGACCCGACGGGCACGCCGCAGGATGGCCGCCTTATGGCACAGGTGATCGTGCTGTTCTTGAGGTTCCATCTGTTCTCACATGCGCCTCGGCTCGTCCCATGTCCGCGTTTCCTCGTCCGGCTGGGCAGACGCCCGGGGATCGGCGGCAGCTTCCCCGGCTCGCTTGCGAATATCTGCGAGAGTGCGGGCAATGTCCCGGATCAGCTCGCTCACGCCCTCCCGGCTGGCGGCACTCACGGACGTCAGCCCAATCCCGTGGGCGGCAAAGCGTGCCGTTACCTCGGCGAGGCGCTGCCGCGTTGCGGGCAGGTCATACTTGGTGACGACGACCAGCTGGGGCCGTTCGAGCAGGGCCGGATCGAAGCTGTGGAGTTCGTGTCTGAGGACGCCATAGTCGTGCCACGGCTCGCGTTGTAGATCCGAAATATCGAGCAAATAGACCAGGACCGAGGTGCGTGACAGGTGACGCAGGAAGCGCGCGCCGAGCCCGTGCCCTTCATGCGCGCCTTCGATAAGCCCAGGAATATCGGCCATCACAAACGTCCCGTCGTCTCCGTAGCGGACAACGCCGAGATGGGGCGTCAGAGTTGTAAACGGAAAATCCGCAATCCGGGGCCGGGCGGCAGACACGCTGGACAGCAGGGTTGATTTGCCGGCGTTCGGAAATCCGACCAGACCCACATCGGCCAGTACGCGCAACTCAAGCCGCAGGGTACGTTCCTCTCCCGGTCGTCCCGGTTGCGCCTGACGGGGCAGACGGTTTCTGGCCGAGGCAAAAAACGCATTCCCCCTGCCGCCTTTTCCCCCCCTGGCAACAAGGATCCGGCTGTCGGGCCGAGTCAGGTCGGCCACCACCTCTCCACTGTCGGCGTCACGAATAAGCGTCCCGGGCGGTACCCGGACCATACGGTCCGGGGCGTTGCGGCCGTGCTGGTCCTTGCCGCGTCCGTGCTCGCCGCGGATGGCCCGTATATGCTGGCTGTAGCGCAGGTCGAGCAGGGTGCTGAGCTGCGGGTCGACCTGGAAAATCACACTCCCGCCGTTGCCGCCGTTGCCGCCGTTCGGGCCGCCTCGGGGGCGGTACTTTTCGCGCAGGAAGCTGACACAGCCCTTGCCGCCGTCACCTGCCTTGACAAAAACCCGAACCTCATCAACAAAGCGCATACCACAAAAAAAGCCCCGTGCGGGGCTTCACAAAAACGGGGGGATGCGGAACAGGAAGCAATCTCACGACGCGGCGACGGTATTCGTCGGTGGCTCGACCGGATACACGCTGACCCGTTTCCGTGTTTTTCCCATCCGTTCGAAACAGACCGTGCCGTCAACCTTGGCAAAGATCGTGTAATCCCGCCCCATGCCGACGTTTGCGCCCGGATAAATGCGGGTGCCGAGTTGACGGATAATGATATTGCCAGCCTTGGCGTGCTGGCCCCCAAAGAGCTTCACCCCACGCCGCTGGCCCGGACTGTCGCGTCCATTCCGACTTGATCCCTGTCCTTTTTTATGCGCCATGGTTGGTCCTCCCGAATCTGTAGGGGCGTGCCCGGCCTAATGAGCGAGACTGATATCCTGGACGCGCACCGCCGTAAACGCTTGACGATGGCCACGTTTGCGACGGTATCCCTTGCGCCGCTTCTTCTTGAACACGAGAATTTTTCGCTCTCTGCCATGCTCGACGATCTGGGCTACCACCCTGGCTCCGGCAACGGTTGGCCTGCCGACCTGAACCGTCCCCTCGTTTGAAGTGAGCAGCACCTCGCTGAACTCGACCTGGCTACCGGGCTCGCCTTTCAAGGACTCGATTCTGAGCAGTTCGCCGGGTGTCACCCGGTACTGTTTTCCACCCGTTCGGATAACTGCGTATGCCATCCCTGTGTACCTATGTGAGCGGCTTGAGGGTGTCAACTCCCAACCGCAGGCGACGCCAGTCTGGGCAACACGCAGCCGAAGATCAAGGGAGAAGAGCGGGGGGCAATGCAAGAGCGGGGCTAGAGGGTCGACGTGGCCGTCGCCACTGCGGCAAACACCCGCGTTTCTACGGTCTGGCTAATATCCAGCTGAGCCAGGTATGCGGCCAGCGTTTTTTTCAACTCGGCCTGGGCCGGGTTCGGTTTCTGCCGGTCGCTTCGGGGGGCGGTCCTGGATAAATTCTTCAGCGGATTCACGTATCTCCCATTTTTGATCAGACCAAAGTGGAGATGCGGTCCGGTGGCCAAGCCGGTCGAGCCGACCCTGCCGATTTTTTGCCCGCGTCTGACTCGTTGTCCAGGCCGGATCCCGCTGGCAATGCTATCCAGATGGGCGTACTCCGTGCTGTAGCCGTCCGAATGGTTGACGCGGATGAGCCGACCAAATCCACCCTCCCGGCCGGCGTAGGTGATGGTCCCATCGGCTACCGCTCGGACCAGCGTCCCACGCGGGGCGGCAAAATCCACGCCGTTGTGGGGGCGGTGGCGTTTGAGGATAGGATGAAACCGGGCAGTGGTAAACACGGACGAAATCCGGGTGTAGCGCAGCGGGTAGAGGAAGCCCTGGTCACGGGTGGGCAACAAGACTTGTAACACCTTGCCTTTATTGACAATTTCAGCCGCTAAAACCCGACCGTACTGAACCGGCTGACCGTCCTCACGCTGGTACTCTTCAAAGATGACCTTAAAGATGTCCCCGGCTCTGAGGTCGGAAAAGAAATCGAGGTCCCAACCCAAATCGACCATTTCATCAACGATGCGCCTGGGCACGTCGGCGTTTTGCACCGCAGCCTCATACAGACTGCTGGTGATGCGGCCGGCGGTTGCGCGCCACACTTTGGTGGTGGACAGCTTCTCGGTGCGCGAGCTAACGCTCCCGTCCGCCTCCCGTTCAAGAGTCAGCTGGGACAGGGCGCCCATCTCATAGCGTAGACTGGTCAGCATCGGCGCCTCAGGACCTTCGGCAAAAACAAAAGAGAAGCGCTGACCGATTTGCAGATTGCGTACGTGTTTGTCCTTTTTAGCGGCCGCAATCCAGGCCGTAATCCATCTGGCTCCCGCCTTCCGGCCGATCCTCTGACCGCGCAGTATGGTCTCAAAGGTATCGTTCTTGCGCACGGTGTACGTGGTCTGGAACGGGAAAGAGTGGGGCTGCTCAACGGGTGGGACAGGTGTTGTGATCGCAGGCGACGCATCTGACACCCCAGGCAGGGTAGCGACCACCTCCGGGCCGGGCACCTCCTGGGGCTGGCCCAACGGCGACGGATGGCGGGTCTTTCGGACCTCGCTCAAACGCTGCTGAAGTTGCTCAATGACCTTTTGTTCCTCAACCCGATGATCAACGGCCGAACTGGCATTGCGGACAATGCTCCCTAGAAAAAAAAGAGCAAGGACAGGCGCAATGATCAGCAACTGGATGTGACCATGCACGAGGCCGGTAAGAAAAGCGCTTTTGTGAGATCCCATCTCGCATCCACCCCAGCGAAAAACACGGGCAAGCCTGCCAGCCCCAGGCGTAAATGTCAAGGACATCAACCGTGGCTGAGATTGTGTCGAAGAGCGGAGGATGGTAGTCTCGCCTGCTATGCAAACAGGCAAGCGGGGAAAGCGCGCCCTGTTCCTGGTCAGCCTGCTTGCGCCGCTTCTGATCGGCGGAAGCGTGGCCTGGTTTGGCTATCGGGCTCTGATGACACCGGGTCCGCCGTTGCCTCAACCCGTCCGTTTCTTTGTCCAAAACGGTTCCCCACTGGACGCCATCGCCCGCCACCTGCACGCCGAAGGCGTGCTGAACCAGGTCTGGATCTTTCGCCTGTGGGCCCGCTGGAACGGTATGGATAGACACATCAAGCCCGGCGAATACCTCTTTCCCAAAGCGCTCTCTCCCCTGGAGCTGCTCACACGGCTGAGTCAGGGCCAGCTCGTGCGCCGGACCGTCACGATTCCCGAGGGATTCAGCCTGGTGCAGATCGCTCACCTGCTCGAACAGCGAGGGTTCGGCGCGGCTGAGAGCTTTGTGTGTCTGAATGCCGACCCCGAGTTCTTGGCCGACTGGAGACTGCCCGCCAACAGCCTCGAAGGCTATCTCTACCCGGCCACCTATCAGTTCTCGGTTCGGGCTCCGGCCCGAGAAATCCTGGGCCGGATGATCGCCCGTTTTTATGCCGCCTGGGATCCGGTTCTGGAGCGCCGGGCCGCCGAACTGGGATTGAGCCTGCACGAGGTCGTCACCCTGGCCTCGATTGTCGAAAAAGAGACCGGCCAAGCCGCTGAGCGCCCGCTGATCGCGGCGGTGATCCACAATCGGCTCAACAGAGGCATCCGACTCCAGTGTGACCCGACCGTGATCTACGGCATCAAAAATTTTGACGGAAACCTCACCCGCCACCACCTGCAAACCCCGACACCGTATAACACGTATGTGATCCGTGGCCTGCCGCCGGGCCCGATTGCCAACCCCGGCTTGGCCGCCCTGCGGGCCGCCCTGTACCCGGCCAACACGGACTATCTGTACTTTGTGGCTCGCGGTGATGGCACCCATCATTTTTCGGTCAGCCTGGCCGAGCACAATCGGGCCGTCCGGCGTTTTCAAAGACAGCGCTCCTGAGACAGGCTCATGGCTCGGCACACACCTGCGTTCACGCTGATCAACAGGACGGCCCAGCGCCTGCGTCGCCAGCGGCGTCTCAACGTCCTGGGCTTCTTTCTGCCCCTGGGTGTGGCTCTCGGTCTGGGTGGTGGCCTGCTGCTGGCAAGCGTATCCTGGCCGCTCGGCCTGCTGCTGGCTCCCCTCGGGGTCTGGGCGTTCTTCCTGTGGACGGCTCTGCGTCACACCCGACACGACGCCGAACACCAGAGCGCGGCCGCGCTGCTGGATGAAAAAACGCTGGGCAAAGAGCGCTTTCTGACCCTGGCGACCTTCTCGCAGACTCAAGCACCCACCGGTCTGAGCAAGAAGAGCTCATCGCCCACCTTGTTGCCCCTGCTGGAGCGCGACACGGCCAAGCGGGCGGCGTTTTTTGTTCCAGAACGGGATGTGCCGTTTCGGCTGGACAGACGCGTGCCGATCAGCCTGCTGGTGTCCGGCCTGTGCGTGGCCGGGGCTTTTGGCCTGTTCGTGCTGTCGTCTCAGCCCATTTCGGCCCTGCTGTCGCCTGTCTTTGACCTGTCCCAACAACCCCTGCGGCTGAGCGAACTTGAAAAAAAAGCCCACGAACTGGCCACTCAGGGCGAAACCCGACCAGAGAGAGAAGCGGGCGCTGCGTTGCTCTCCCTAGTCGAAAAACTCAAGGCACCGGAGCTGAGTCCCCAGGAAAAAGAACGTCTTATCGAAGAGACACAGCAGCGCCTCAGGCTCAACATTCAGCTCCCGCAACTCCTGCCGCAACTCCTGTCGATTGACCTGCTGGCCACCCAGGGCCAACACGAACAGGATGGGGCGGGCGGCGACCAGCAGTCGCAAGGAGACCGCAAGAACTCCTCGGCGGCTGAAGGGGCTGGCCAAGGGCCGGACCGGCGAGATGACAAGCCCGCAGCGGGCGGCCCCAACCGGCAGGCCGAACCGCCCCAACAGGCAGGTGGTGGCATTCAATTTGAGCCGCCCGAACAACACGGCGACAAGAAACCCCAATCCGACCAAGGGGCAGGCGGGACGCGGCCGGCGGGCGCCCAACCCGACCCCGCACTCCGCGCCCAGGCGGGAGACCCGGATAGCCCCGGCGGGCAGCGGGGCCAAGACCCCAGTACGCCCGGCCTCCAGCCCGACCCCAACCGCACCCAGCCCACGGGCAGCGGCACAGGTCCCGGCCAGGGACCAGCCCCGCGGTTCGGCCGAGCGGGAGAACAAGTGAGCGGTTTTCTGACCAAAGATGTGCGCTTTGTCAAAGTCCGGGTGCCGGCCGGGGATATGGGCCATAGCGACACCGGGGAACGCACCGCCAACACCAGTCCGGCTCAGCCCATCACGCCCTACAGCAACGCCCCACTCACCGACCAGGCCCACGACTCGCCCCCGGCCGGCCAGCCCATTCCCCTGGAGTACCGGCCCATTCTCGAAGAATAGTACACAATGACTCACCCAGACGAAGACCGCATACAGCACTTTTGTCAGCTCTTCAGCGCACTGGAGGAAGAGGTCAGGCGCGTCATTGTCGGCAATCGGGAGATTGTGCGCAAAGTGCTGACCGCCTTTTTTGCCGGCGGGCATGTTTTGCTCGAGAGCGCGCCCGGTTTGGGCAAAACCCTGCTGATGAAATCCCTGAGTCAAGCGGTGACCCTGGGCGCCAAGCGGATCCAGTTCACCCCCGACCTGATGCCGTCGGATATTGTGGGTACGGAGGTCTTGTCCGAGAGCCGCGGCGAGCGGTCTTTTACGTTCAAACCGGGTCCGGTCTTCACCCACATCGTGCTGGCCGATGAGGTCAATCGGGCCACGCCCAAAACCCAGTCGGCCATCCTGGAGGCCATGGAAGAACACCAGGTCTCGGTGTTCGGTCAGACGCACCGCCTGGCCCCGCCCTTTTTTGTCATGGCGACCCAGAATCCGATTGAAATTGAGGGCACCTATCCGCTGCCCGAGGCTCAACTCGACCGCTTTTTGTTCAAGCTGATCATTCACTCGCCCAGCAGCGCGGAACTGACCGAGATTCTCAATCGGACGACCACCGATACACACGAGGAGGTGCGTCCCCTGCTCGGCTCTGAAGAACAGGCCGCGACCGAGGTCGAACAGCTGAAGGGGCTCGTCCGCGAAGTCTTACTGGCGCCGCCGCTGAACCACTACATCGCCCGCCTGATCGCCTCGGCCACCCCGGGCAATGCCGAGGCCCTGCCCGAGGTCAACCAGTATGTCCGCTTTGGTCCCAGCCCGCGCGGCGCGCAAGCGATGACCCTGGGAGCCAAGGTCAACGCCCTGTTGGATAAGCGGGTGAACGTCAGCTATGACGACATCGTCGATGTGGCCCTGCCCGCCCTGCGACACCGCTGTCTGCTCAACTTTCAGGCCGAGGCCGAGGGCGTGCAGGCAGATACGCTTATTGAGGCCCTGCTGCAAAAGGTGGACAGAGCCTGAAACCGACCGTCAGTCTTCCACGATCAGCTGGCCGTGCACGTGGGCCGGGTGCAGCTGGCAGCGGATATCAAAAATCCCGGCCTTGTCGGCCGTAAATTCGACCGTCTTTTTCTCGCCGTGATTGACCACCGTCTCAACCCCGAAGGCCGGAATCGCGAAACCATGGTTGGGCGGGTCACCGGGGATATTGTTGATGACCGTGACCGAAACTGTGTCTCCCTCGGACACCGCCAACACCGAAGGCAGGAACATCTTCGAGCCCTCATACAACACATTCACGACGGTGAACTTGCGGACCGCGTCCTGGGCCGTCCCAGGCTGGGGCGTGGCCCAGGAGACAAAGATCACAAGGCTGAGAGCCAGTCCACAGGTCCGCCAATACGATCGTTTCGCCATCACTTCCATGGTGTCGTGTACCTCCCGGCAGAGTCAGCAAAAGAGCGGAGAGAAACCGGTCATCCCCAATCTCTTTTCCGGGTAGTCAGCCATAAGCGCCGCGGTTTTGCAACGCCCCAGGCATCGCCCGCCCACCCATCCCGTGGCGCTGCGGCCGACCACCCTCTGCTTTCCGGTGCATTCTTGCTAGAATAGCCGGCCATGCAGCGGGAAGGCACATTTCAGCTCGTTTCGGAGTTTCAACCCCAGGGCGACCAGCCGCAGGCGATTGAGGACCTGCTTGCGGGTCTCGACAAGGGCCGGCCGCATCAAGTTCTGCTCGGCGTCACCGGCTCAGGCAAGACCTTTTCGATGGCCCATGTCATCGCCCGGGCAAACCGGCCGGCCCTCATCATCGCCCCCAACAAGACGCTCGCCGCCCAGCTGTACGGCGAGTTCGCCGAACTCTTCCCCCACAACGCGGTCCGCTATTTTGTCAGCTACTACGACTACTACCAGCCCGAGGCCTACGTTCCCCAGAGCGATACGTATATTGAGAAGGACGCGTCCATCAACGAAGAGATCGACAAGATGCGCCACTCGGCCACCAAGGCGCTGCTGGAGCGCCGCGACACCATCATTGTCGCCAGCGTGTCGTGCATCTATGGCCTGGGCTCGCCCGAGTCGTATTTCGACCTGATCGTGTTTGTCGAGGAAAACACCGAGGTTGATCGGGACGCCCTGCTGCGCAAACTTGTCGATATCCAGTACCAGCGCAACGACTTTGACTTTCATCGCGGCACCTTTCGGGTGCGCGGCGACGTGGTCGAGGTGTTCCCGACCTACGAGGAGAGCCGCGCCGTCCGCATCGAGTTCTTTGGCGACAGCGTCGAGGCGGTGGCGGAAATCGATCCCCTGCGCGGCAAGGTGCTGCGCCGGCTGGACAAAGCCATGATTTATCCGGCCAGCCACTATGTCACCACCTCAAGCCGGACCCGAACCGCCGCCGCCTCGATTCGCGCCGAACTCGAGCAGCGGCTCGAAGAGTTGCGGGCCGACAACAAGCTCCTGGAAGCCCAGCGCCTGGAGCAACGGACCCTGTACGATCTGGCCCTGCTGGCCGAAATGGGCTTCTGTCCGGGCATTGAGAACTACTCCCGGCACCTCGACGGCAGACAACCGGGGGAGCCGCCCTACACCCTGATCGACTACTTTCCCGACGATTATCTGCTGTTCATCGACGAGAGCCATGTCACCGTGCCACAGATTGGCGGCATGTACCGGGGCGACCGCTCACGCAAGACCACCCTGGTGGAATACGGCTTTCGGCTGCCCTCGGCGATTGATAATCGGCCGCTCAGCTTTCAGGAGTTTGAGCGCAAACAGGGCCAGGCCATCTATGTCTCGGCAACGCCCGGCGACTATGAGCTGGGCAAGAGTCGGCGCCACATCGTCGAGCAGCTGATCCGCCCGACCGGCCTGCTCGACCCCGAGGTCATCGTCCGGCCGGCCAGAAACCAGGTTGACGACCTGCTGGAAGAAATCCGCAAACGGGTGGAACAGGGCGAACGGGTCATGGCCACCACCCTGACCAAGCGTCTGGCCGAAGACCTGACCGATTATTACCAGGATATCGGTATCAAGGTCCGCTATCTCCACTCCGACATCGACACCATTGAGCGGGTCGAGATCCTGCGCGCCCTGCGGCGCGGCACGTTTGACGTGTTGATCGGCATCAACCTGCTGCGCGAGGGGCTGGACATCCCCGAGGTGTCCCTGGTAGCGATTCTCGACGCCGACAAGGAGGGCTATCTGCGCTCTGAGCGCTCGCTGATCCAGACCATTGGCCGGGCGGCGCGCAATGTCAACGGCCAGGTTTTGATGTACGCCGATACGCTCACCGTCTCCATGCGCCGGGCGCTTGACGAGACCAAGCGCCGGCGTCGGATTCAGTCGGCCTACAACAAACGCCACAAGATCACGCCGCAGAGCATCCAGAAGGCCCTGGCCTCACCCCTGGTCAAGGTCTATGACGCCGATTATGCAGACGTTCCAGCCATGGCCGAGGACAGCCCGGACTATGTGTCCGCCCAGCAGCTGGCCAAACAGATTGAAGACACCCGCAAAGCCATGCAGCAGGCTGCGGCCGCTCTGGAGTTTGAAGAGGCCGCCGAGCTGCGCAACCGTTTACACGCCCTGGAACAGCAGAGCCTGGGGCTGTCCGCCCCGACCGGCAAAGGGGATCGTGATAACAATCAGAATCCAAAGGACACCACGATTCCCTTTGGAACACCCGAGGTAACGCAAACTACCGACCGTCGAACGACGAAGAAGGGCCGCCGGGCGGGCAGAGCCCGTGCCAAGACTACCACTCGCCGCCGGGCCTCAGCGCAAGAATAACCATGCCGACGCACAAGAAAAAACCGCTCAACCCCTCTTCCGAACTCATCCGCGCCCGGACGATTCTCGACGCCGAGGCCGAAGCCATTCGGGCTCTTCCGCTCACCGCCGAGTTTGTCCACGCGATTGACATCTTGCAGCGCTGCAAGGGCAAGGTCATCACCACCGGCATGGGCAAGGTTGGCATCGTAGCCCTGAAGGTCGCCACCACCCTGTCATCGACCGGCACGCCGGCCTGTTTCCTGCACCCCGGAGAAGCCGCCCACGGCGACCTCGGTCTGGTCACCAAGGACGATGTCATGATCACCTTCTCCAACAGCGGCAAAACGCGCGAGGTGATTGAAATGCTCGACCGGGCCAAGGCGCTCAACAGCATGCCGCTCATTGCCATCACCAGCCACCCGCGTTCGCCCATCGCCCGCCAGAGCGACGTGGTGCTGCGCATCGGCGCGATCAAAGAACCCTGTTCGCTCGGCCTGACCCCGTCATCAAGCACAACCGCGATGATGGCGCTGGGCGACGCCCTGGCCCTGGTATTGATGGACAGAAAGCGCTTTACCAAGGCCGACTACGCCAAATTCCACCACGGCGGCTATCTGGGCCGAAAGGCCCGCAAAGAGGCCCGCCAGGAGAATGGAGTGGGCTCAAACACTGACGGCTCGTCGTGAGACATCCAAAGAGCAAGGAGAGTTTGTCATGGGGAATTTTTCTTGTCTGTAAGGCTCTTGTAGGAAGGAGAGTCAGGTGATAGCCGTAAGACGATTAAGGACACTTAACAGGAGGAAAAGCCACTATGCGGGGAAAAGTAGTCAAATTTTACGCAACACGGGGCTATGGATTCATTGTAACCGACGATGGGGACAAGATTTTTGTCCATCGCGACCATATAAAAAGTGATAAGCCTTTTAAGACGTTAGAGGCTGGGCAACGGGTGACTTTTGGGACGACGGATACCCTAGGGTCACAGGCAACGGATGTTACTGTGGTACCCTTAGAACTGTCCCGATAATGCCCTCATTCGATAGGCCAATTCCAAAAAGAGTCCGCGAAAATGGCCAAGTATTAGACCCATCAGCACTCCAACATGGAGACCTGATGCTAGAGCCTTCTGCGAATAGCTTGAATCAGCCGCGTCTTTGTCGCACACTGGGGGGGGCGTGCCGGCGGAGCGCGACGGAAGGAGGGAAGAAATGGCCCGAGCGTATGCGCAAGATTTGCGGGATCGCGTGATTGACGCGGTGGAAAGTGAGGGACTGAGCCGGCGGGCGGCAGCGCGGCGGTTTGGGGTCAGTGCGGCGGCAGCGATCAAGTGGCTCCAGCGGTTCCACCGGACCGGGGAGCGGAGGAGTGTGGGCACCGGGGGGCATCGGCCTTCGAAGGTGGAGCCCCACCGCGCCTGGGTGCTGGCGGTGCTGGCGGCGCAGCCCGATATCACGCTGGCCGCATTGGCGGCCCGGCTGTGGAGGGAACGCGGCGTGCGGGTAGACACCAGTATGCTGTCCCGCTTCTTCACAGGGGCCGGGATCAGCTTTAAAAAAAAGCCTGGTGGCCGCCGAGCAGGAGCGGCCGGACATCGTGCGCCGCCGCCGACAGTGGCAGCGCACGCAAGGCCAACTTGACCCGCGGCACCTCGTGTTCCTGGATGAGACCTGGGCGAAGACGAATATGACCCGCAGCCATGGCCGCTGCCGCCGGGGCCAGCGGTTGCGGGCGACCCGCCCCCACGGGCACTGGCAGACGCTGACCTGCGTGGCGACGCTGCGCCACGACCGTGTGGCCGCTCCGTGTGTCTTCGATGGCCCGCTGAATGGCGCCTGCTTCCTGGCCTATGTCGAACAATGCCTGCTGCCGACGCTCACCCCGGGTGATATCGTCATTATGGACAATCTGAGCAGCCACAAGAGTCCGGCCGTGCGGGCGGCCCTTGAGCGGGTGGGGGCCACACTCCGTTTCCTGCCCCCCTACTCCCCCGATCTCAACCCCATTGAACAGGTCTTCGCCAAGCTCAAAGCTTTGCTCCGTCACGCGGCCGAACGGACCGTGGAAGCGACATGGCGGCGGCTCGGGACCCTGCTTGACCGCTTCGGCCCTGAGGAATGCCGCCACTACTTCGCCCATGCTGGGTATGCGTCTACCTAAAAGCAGAAGGCTCTAGTGTCTCAGAAGACTCCTGGTCTTATCTCACGAAAGATTCAAGAATACCAAAGGACTCTGTACGAAGAGGAACATGCACAATGGCATCATGCAGTGACGGTAATTGACCAAATAAAGATTTGTGAGGCAATAATGAAAGGAGTGGTCTGTCGCGAATATTGGGATTACATGACAGGCGACTACAACATAAAAATCCGCCGAGTAATAGGGGTGGGAGAGAGACCCGAGCTTGCTTGCAGAATAGCCATAAACGCCACAGCACAAACAGGAAGAAGATACAGCATTTCTAACCTCATATCAATTCTGCGAACAAGACCAGGAGAGCTATTCCAACAAGCTTTGTTCAACTCCAAGGGAATCATTTGTTCGCAGCTGTATTTCGAAGCCTGCATGTCTTCTGGTATTCTTCTGTATCCTGAAATCGATCCAGGACTCATAACCCCTTCCCATCTTAGCAGCTCTGCCATGATGACGGATGTTAACGTTCCCTGGATAGATATCGCAGCACTTGAAGCCCCTTAAAACATCTGATGTGGCTATTTTCAGGTACTGTTCCAGACTATGTTTATGAGTCAAACAGAAGGAACACTCCAAGCAGAATCGTGCCACCGATCAAACGGATCACTTCGCGCCAGCTTTTCAGCTATTCCTCCGGCAGGCGGTACATCCGAATCGGATGCGGGGTGCGCTGGAACTCGGGCAGATTCCGCCACGGCCGACCGGCTGTCACCCCACCGTCAACGGCCAGGGCCTGGCCGGTCACAAAGCTCGCATCGTCGCTCGCCAGCCACAACGCGGCCCGGGCGATTTCTTCGGGCTCGCCGACCCGGTTGAGGGCGTGCATGCGGGCGGCGTTTTCCCGCAGAGCCTGCACCTGCTCCGCCCTGGGCTCGGGCCGGCCAACCGCCAGCGGGGTCACGATCGCGCCCGGACAAATGCAGTTGACCCGAATCCCATGCTCGCCCAACTCCAGAGCCACCGACTTGGTCAGCTGCACCACCCCGGCCTTGGCCACGCTGTACAGGTGAGGCGCCATGCCGGCCTCCAGACCGGCCGCGCTGGCCGTGCTGATGATGCTGCCCGCGCGCTGGCGCTTCATGACCGGCGCGGCGTGCTTCATGCCCAGAAAGACGCTCTTGAGCAGCACGTCAAAGGTCATGTCGTACTCTTCGACCGGGGTCGTCTCAATCGGCCCCAAGGCGCCGCCGAAGCCCGCGTTGTTATACACACAGTCGAGCCGACCCCAGCGCGACACGACCGTATCAATCGCTCCGCTGACCTCGGCCTCGCGGGTCACGTTCACCTTCAGGAAAGCGGCGTCGTGTCCCAGGCTGGCGGCCAGTTCCTGGCCCTTTTCCTCCTGAAGATCGACGATCAAGACGCGGGCGCCCTGTTCGACAAACAGCCGCACCGTTGCCGCGCCGATCCCGCTCGCCCCGCCCGTGATTATTGCCGTCCGGCCATCAAGTTTTCCCATCCAGACCTCCTGAGTGTGGTGTAGCGTCTCGCGCCTGCGGCCTGTCCCGAGGCGACAGGCCAAGCACGTAGAAGACCAGATCCCAGGTCTGGTCTTCGGTCAGGGCATCGCTGTACGACGCCATTGAGGAACCATCCATACCGGTCATCAGGCGCTGAAACACCGCCTGGGGACTGAAGCCGCCACGAAAGCGCCATTTATCGGTCAAATCCCGAGGCGTGATCGGCTCTCCCTCGGAGGTTTTCAGGTCCTGGCCGGAGCGGCCGTCGCCCTTGCCGCTCTCGCCGTGACAGCTCGCGCAGCCCGAGTCCCCGTAGAGCCGCGCCCCGCGCGCGATGCGCTCGGCAGAGGCTGCCGGAGGAGCCGGCAGAGCCGGGGGACGCGGGGCCGGGTCGCGTTCAAAGCGTGGAGAAAACCGCTTCACATAGGCCACCACGGCGCGGATATCGGCCGGACTCAGAAAAGCCTGAAACGCGGGCATCCCACTGCCGGCCAAGCCGTGGGCCACCGAGCGGTAGACATCCTCATCGGTCGGCAGCTGGCCGGTCGGAGTCGAACGGTAGCGAAAACGGGCCTGCGTAAAATCACGCGGCCGGGGACTCAGGTGTGGAGCGAACACCCCCTGGCCGTCACCCCGAATCCCATGACAGCCGCTGCACTGCCGTTCGTACACGGCTTGTCCGGGCGAGGCGGCCGCTGGCTCAGGGCTGGGCTCGGCAGCTGGGGGCGGCGGGTCAGCTTGGTCCGATTGAGCAGAAGCCTGCAAAAACTCGGCAATGTGGCAATCGGTCAGAAAGCTGCTCAGGTCGAGCCACAGCCGCTCGGCCGGGTAGATCACGACGCGGCCCGAGCCAAAACTGACCTCGGCCGACTGTCCGTCCGGGGCGATGGCCGACACACGGGCCGACAGGTGGGCGTCAGCCAAGCTGTCGAAAAACGCCTGCCACGGGGCTGGAGAGCCAGGGTCAAGCATGGCCAGACGCTCGGCCAGATTTATCCCGTAAACGCCCCCGCGTTCGGCAAAAAACTCGGGAAAATCCACGTCCCGCCAGTTGCGTTCGGCAATCAGATGGCCCAGCGCCTGACCCATCGGCAGCGTGACCTGGGCTTCCCACTCCGTGCCCTCGGCCCACACAACGCGAACGCCCGCGCCCGCCTGAAAACCGAGCAGCCGCGACGTGAACAGCCGACGGTCCTTGGCCCAGGCCACAAAGGCCGGCCAGCGCGGATCGTCGGGCCGCAGCGTCAGAGCGGCGTCCGAATCAGAGCTGGTGCAGCTGCGGGCTCGGACGGAATCGCTGTCGGGTGCGGCCTGGACAAAAGCCGCACAGACGCACACCACGGCGAGGCACAGCAAGACAGAGGAACGAACCATCTTCAGCCCCGACTTCGGCCCCGACTTCGGCCCCAGGCACTCAGCCAAAGATACTCGTAAGAACAGACATCATCGAACGTCACGAGGAGCCTGGCCGTCGACTTTGATACTCAGCTCGCGCAGCTGCTTGGCATCGACCTGGCCGGGGGCGTTGGTCATCAGACACACGGCCTTGGCCGTCTTGGGAAAGGCGATCACCTCGCGCAGCGAGTCCGCCCCGGCAAACAGCATGGCCAGCCGGTCAAAGCCCAGCGCAATGCCCCCGTGGGGGGGCGCCCCATACGACAGCGCCTCCATCAGAAAGCCGAATTTCTCCTGAGCCTCGACCTCGTCTATGCCCAGCAGGCCGAACATCTTCTGCTGGATATCCTGGCGGTGGATTCTGATGCTGCCGCCGCCCAGCTCCACCCCGTTGAGGACCAGATCATAGGCAAAAGCCCGGGCTTTTCCGGGCTCGGTGTCCAGCAGCCCAAGGTCGCTGTCGTGCGGCGAGGTGAAGGGATGGTGCATGGCCGTGTAGCGCTGGGCCTCGGCGTCATACTCGAGCAGCGGAAAATCCGTTACCCACAGGAAGTTGAACTCTTCTTTGGGGATGAGGCCCAGGGCGGCTCCCAGGTGCAGCCGCAGCCGGGACAGGACATCGCATACCACCGGCTCGGCATCGGCCACAATCACCACCAGGTCACCCTCGTGCAGATCCAGGGCTGCCTCAATGGCGTGTTTATCCTGGTCGCCGACAAATTTGGCCAGCGGCGACTGCCAGCCGGACGCGGTCATCCGAAACCAGGCCAGCCCCTTGGCCCCGAAACTGATCGCCAGCGGCGTCAGATCGTCAATCTCTTTGCGCGAAAATCCGGCCTTGGGGACGACAATGCCGCGCACCACCCCACCGCCGGCCACCACATCGCGGAAGACCTTGATGTCGGTGTTTTTGAACAGCTCGGTCAGCTCCTGCAACTCCAGGCCGAAGCGGATATCCGGTTTATCGGTGCCGTAGCGGGCCATGGCCTCGGCATACGGCAGGCGCAGGAACGGGGTCGGCGGCTCAAAGCCCTTGACCTCTCGACACAGCCGCACGGCCATGCCCTCGATCAGGCCAAAAATGTCATCGGGCCGGACAAACGACATCTCAACGTCAATCTGGGTGAACTCCGGCTGTCGGTCGGCCCGCAGATCCTCATCCCGAAAGCAGCGCACAATCTGGAAATACCTATCCACGCTGCTGACCATCAGCAGCTGCTTGAACAGCTGCGGCGACTGGGGCAGGGCAAAAAACCCGCCCGGATTGACGCGGCTCGGAACCAGATAGTCGCGCGCGCCTTCGGGCGTACTGCGGGTCAGGATCGGCGTCTCGATTTCCAGGAAGCCTTCGGTATCCAGGTAATCCCGGACAATCTTGGCCAGACGGTGGCGCAGACGCAGATTCTCAAACATCTTGGGCCGTCGCAAATCCAGATAGCGGTAGCGCAGACGGGTATTTTCGGTCGGCTCGGTGTCGTCCTCAATCGGAAACGGCGGCGTGCGGGACGGATTCAGGATGCGTAGCTCATCGACGACCAGCTCGACCTCGCCGGTCGGCAGATTCGGGTTGATGGTGTCCGCCGAGCGCCGCTCCAGATGCCCCTGGGCGGCCACCACAAACTCGGCCCGCAGAGCCTTGGCCTGGTTGTGGGCGGCCGGACTGACCTGCGGATTACACACAATCTGGACCAGCCCCGAGCGGTCACGCAGGTCAATGAACGTCACGCCGCCGTGATCGCGCTGAGAGTGCACCCAGCCCATCAGCACCATTTCCTGCCCCACCTGACTGCTCCGAGGGACGCCACACGGGCAGCTGCGCTGCCAGTCGCCTAAAGATTCCACAGTGTCTCCCTTATGCTGCACACAGAAAAGGAGGAACGACCGAGCTGTCATCCCTCCGAACAAGACACGCTATTGTGCCAAAAGTGCACGATGATAACTAGCCCGTCACGCGGCAGGGGTGGGTTTGAAACCCGCCCCTGCGAAGGGCGCTGACCGCCGCGCAAAAGTGGATGATGTGAAAGAACAGATCAGCGTCCGCTGTGTCTGTCCCTGGCAATATCGCGTTCCAGCTTGTCCACATACGGGGCGACATCCGGCTCAAACGCCGGGTGCTGGCACAGCCTGGCATAGTGGGCAAACACGCGCGGAAATTGGGTCGGAATATCGTCGTGAAAGACACATTCCAAGCCGTGTTCGGCCAGGCGGGTCGCCTGGGCCTTCTCGTTCGAGAACAGCGTCAGTTCGGCGACAAAGCAGATATCGGCCAGCGTGACGGCGTCGCCGACCAGGAACTGCCGGTCTGGCGCCAGGCCGCGCTCAATCCCGGCCACAAAGACCCCAAAGGCGTCTCGCATTCTGGTGTGGAGGTCGGCCGTCAGCGAGCCGTTGGCCAGGGCCAGCAGATACAGCTGCATATCCCGGGCAAAGACCAGGCTGGCGTCCAGAAAGCTGTCGATACGCGCCGCAGCATAGGCGTCCGCGCCGTACACGGGATAACGATCCTGGCCCAGGCGGGCCACGGCGCGCATGATGCTGTTGGATTCAAAGATGCCGACCCGGCCGTCCGGGCTGAAGGCGGCCGGCACGGTGCCGAACGGATGGGCGTCCAGAAACGCCTCGGTCTTGTACAAACGGCCCGAAAAGCCGGTTCGCCCCTGCCGTTCAGTCGCCTGGGGCGCCTCGCGTTCGGCGTCGGTCAGCGGCCGGGCCTCAAAGTCCCACAGCCACTGCGCCAAATCGCGCGGTTTGGCGCCTCTGAGGTCGAGCCGGACACCGCACAGCCGCGCGGCAATGGTGGCTTTCCAAATTCGAGGGTTGGGCAGATAGGAAAAGATGCGCAGATCGAACTCCGGCGTGTCAGACATGGCCATGAAAAACCGCCTTTCGTGAAAGGGGGGAAGGAGTTCTGCTCAACGAGGGGGTCGGCATCGCCCACCTTTCGGATACTGGGGGCAAACCTATACAGCCTGCCGCCGGGCGTCCAGCGCCCGGAGTGGCACGCTGCCATACCCCTGCCCGAGCACGGTCGTGCCGTCTAAAAAAGTGGTGTACGGAAACCTTGCCTGCCGACCGCCAGGCTGTGGCGGAGCCGTGCGGCTACGTCGGCTGTGGATACCGACCGGTCACGTCTTTATACCCATGCAGGTGGGTTGGCGTGACGTGGACGGTCAATATTCCTGACCCGCTGTTGATTTGCCCGTAGGTCTCGGCCAACGCCTGCCCCATGTAGCGCCCGCCAATCCGTGTCGCCCAGTAGCGCCCCTGGTCCGCATCAGCGGACATGACGGCCGTGCCGGCGAGTTCAACATACGCGAACGGTGTCACCTCATCATCGACACACACGCTGACCCGAGGCTCGTGACGGATATTGCGGGCCTTGATCGAGTCAGGCCCAGTCATGAAGACCAGGGTCTCGCCCTCAAGATCGTACCACACGGGTACGACCAGGGGCCGGCCATCTTTCCGCACGGTAGCCAGCTTGCCGGTTCGCACCGGACTGCGTAAGAAACTCCGGCATTCTTCAGGGGTCATGCGTTCCATCTCTGCTCCTCCCTCTGACCTGATGGGCTGGGTTCCGCATGGAGCGCCAGCCGTCTGCGAGTCTGTCACAGCCAAGGTTTTGTGCGCAAGCCCAGACCGGGAGTGCTGACGAGTGTGCCGATACCGGGGCGGAGCCCGACTTCTTTTCCCTGCCACGCGGGTTTGGTATGCAGGGTAATCAGAAAGGAGTCACACCATGACAACAGCTGTCTCTCACACGAACGATCTGCCTGTCTTACCGGGCCGTCTGGGCAATCCTGACCAGGTCTTGAAGACCGACCCGCGCACCGACCCGCGCCTGGTTGCCGCCTGTGCGCCCTTTAAGCTCGACGTGGCCCTGCCGCCCATGCCGGTCAACGCGGACTCGCCCCTGGCGGAAAAGCTCGACTTCTGTGCGGCAAGCGAGGCCGGCATGACAACGACGTTTACTGCCCAGTTCGCGGATCTGCCGGCAATTCCGAATGTTGAGCGGCGGACCGAGGTCATCACCGGCGTGGACGGGAACGCCATCAATCTGTACATCCATATGCCCCAGAACATGTCCGGCCCGCTGCCGTGTGTGTATCATATGCACGGCGGCGGCATGGTGATCCTGACAGCCGACGATCCCGGGTATCGACGCTGGCGCGATGAACTCGCGGCCTGCGGCATGATCGCCGTGGGGGTGGAATTTCGGAATGGCGCGGGCAAGCTGGGCAACCATCCGTTTCCGGCCGGTCTCAACGACTGCACGAGCGGACTGCAATGGGTGTTTGACAATAAAGCGAGCCTGGGGGTCTCCAAGATTATTGCGTCCGGTGAGTCCGGCGGCGGGAATCTGGCCCTGGCCACGTGTTTGCAGGCCAAGCAGGACGGACGCCTCGAACAGATTGCCGGCGTCTACGCCTTGTGCCCGTACATTTACGGTGGCTGGGCACAGCCGGGCAAAGAGCTTCGCTCGTTGTACGAGAACAACGACTACCTGATCAACCGCCACCAGATGGGGGTGTTGGCGAGTGTCTATGACCCTGAGGGCAAAAACGCGAAGAATCCGCTGTGCTGGCCGTACTGGGCCACAGGCAAAGACCTGCACGGACTGCCCCCGCACGTCATCTCGGTCAACGAATTAGACCCCCTGCGCGACGAGGGGCTCACCTATTATCAGATGCTCATGGCGGCGGGGGTGCCGGTCTACAGTCGGACCGTCAACGGGACCTGCCACGCCGCGGATGTCCTTTTCCGCAAAGCGATTCCCGACGTATACGCGGCCACCATCCGCGATATCAAAGGCTTTGCCGATTCGCTGTAGGTCCGGCGCAGGGGGCGCAGTCTTATGGAGCGGATTGCGTCGCCTGTTCCTGTGCTCGGGCCCTCTTCGCGGACAGAGAGGTCTGCACAACACACAACCCGCTCCGAGCTACGATCCGGCGTGCATGGCAACGCCACCGAAGGAGGCGAACAGTGATCCATGTAAGCGAAGCGATGCGACAAGCGTTCTCCAGCGATGGCGTGATCAAAGCCGAGGGGCTGTTGAGTCCCGCTGAGCTGGCAGAGTGTCGGCGTTGTTTTGACTTCAACATCGCCAACCCAGGCCCAACGGCCTACGAGGTGTACGCAGGCACGAGCGACTCGCACTACAACGATCTCGGCACCGCCAAATCACGCGCAGTCTACCGACCGATGCTGGAGAAACTGGGCTTCGCGGAGTTTCTCGCAGACCTCTGGGGATCGGAGCATGTGTGGTATTTTGGCGAGGAGATTTTTGTCAAAGACGGCGGCAAAGCCGGCCGGACCCTGTGGCACCAGGACACGCCCTATTTCCCGGCCGAAGGATCTCATCTGGCCAACATCTGGATCAGCTTCGAAGCCCTGCCGGCGCGGAACGCCCTGGAAGTCGTCAAGGGCTCCCATATCGGCCCCATGTACGATGGTGCGGCGTTTATGGACGCCAAGGACCCGACACGTCCCCTGTGGGGCGCCGAGCATTTCCCACGCCTGCCGGACATCGAAGCCGAGCGGGCCAAGGATCCCAATTCGTGGGACGTGCTGTCGTGGGATCTGGAACCCGGTGATGCCGTCGTGCTGCATTCGGGAGCCTTGCACGGCGGCGCGCCGGTTGATGCCGCCTGCCCGACCCGCCACACCTTAGTGCTGCGCTTCTTCGGTGACGATCTCCGCTATCGGCCCTTCCCGGACGCCAAACCCGATTACTTCATGGATCTGCGCGCCTTCGATGTCGGCTTGCTGAAAGCCGGCGATTTGTACCGAAGCGAGCATTTCTTGCAGCTGCGTTGAGACCGCTCGCGGGGGATAGCAGCGGGACTGTCAACGGAACGAAGGGCTTGAGCATGGACTGTGATCCGACAGTCATGCCGAACAACCTCGCTGTATGATCTTTCCCCATGGCTGGGGTGGATACGTCGAGTCTGACCTTACTTTCCACTGAGAAAAACTATGGCGACTATTACGTGCAAATGCGGTTCCGTTCGTATCGACTTCCCCGCAAACACAGAGCTTTTCCGACACGAATGTTGTTGCCATGATTGCATCTCGGCCCTGTGGTATGCGACTCAGCGCGGCGGCCCGGAATATCCACACAATCTATGTGCGGACTGCTGCTGGTTGCCGAACGACTTTCGTATCATGACGGGCGAAGAGAAACTGGGCGCATTCATGAACTATGAGTCGGCTGATACCACACGTTTCTATTGCAAAGCGTGCTGGACAGTGCTGTTCGGCGACCATCCGTTCTACGAGAAAAGGATTCTCGTGTCGCAGGTGGCCGCGTACAAAGAATTCGAGGGCCTGACGAACGTTGCCCGGATGGAGCCCCAGGCCCGGCATTTCCTGAAGGACCTCAATGAAGAACAAATTGCGGCATTACCGCCCTGGCCTGGCGACCCATCGCACGTGTACCGGGGCGCTGCGAAGAATTTGCTCGAACATTTTCCGACGATGAAAGCCGCGGGCGGCGAAGGCATCGAAATGAACGCACAGATTCTGCTGGATAAAGTCGGTGGCGCTTTCGTGCCCACGGATGAAGCGCGGTTATCAACGGGCCCGCCTTCTCTCAGGCGGCAAGCGGCCGTACAGGCAGGCGAAAACGATTAGGTCCGAAACAGCGTCAGGTTTATTATCCAGGCCGAATAGGGGACGGGGCAGCTCTCTTGACCTTCCTACATCCGACGGAACTGGTCGCCCCGGTGTATTGTGTTGGTATTGTCAGATTGTCGGCCCTTGTGAGGCGTCAGTGAGGAAGCGGGCCGTGTGTGGTGTCTCAAGTTTGAGCCGACGCAGCGAGCAGAGCGCTGCGTCGGCTTGGCTGCTTAGAAGAAGACAAAGGAGCGGACGACCACGTTCTTGCGACACGGGGCGTCCGCAGGCGCCGTCGGGTCCACGCACGCCGAGTGGAACGACCAGCGCGACACCGACCCGTCGGTCACCGAGTCGTAACACTTCAGCATCGACACCTCCGTCGAGGTCTGCTGCGGAAACCAGTACCACTCGTGGCTCGGCCGGTAGGTGAACCGCGTCGTCTCCCCCACCCGGTCGTCGTAGATGCGGTAGTTGGTGATGTACGGCTGGTCGGCAAACGACGGCCAGGCGCACAGCACGAAGGGGTGCTGCCCGACGGTCTCCATCGGCTTGGCCAGGTTGATCGACATGAATCGCCGCGCCATCTTCGCGTCCGCCTCCGCCTCGGTATAGTGCTGGCGGCGGCCGAAGTTGCGCAGGTTCTTGGTCAGCAGCTCGCGACAGCGTACCCGCCCGCTGTTGTCGTTCAGGTCGTTGTGGACGATGTTGGCGTAGAAGGTGTTGACCCCCGGGTCCTTGTTGTCCTGATCTTCCCTGACCGGGCCCGTGTACTCTTTGTTAAACACGTCGTGGTTGTACACCAGCGCATCGGTCGCACCGGGGAAAAAGTCGAGCAGGAGCTGCTCAATCTCCGGGTAGAACACGCGTTCGACCTCGGCGGCGTCGTAGAAATTCTGGCACTGGGACTCGCAGTGGGCGAGCGAGACGCCGAGCTTGTCCATGCACGCCGCGCTGGTGGGCGACAGCCCGGGGTAGTACTCCGCCATCCGCCGCGCGTCGCGCAGAATTTGCGGAAAATAGAGGCCCCGTCGCCCGATCTCCTGGTCTTCCTTGCGAAACATTTTTGCCACGGCTTCGCGCGCCGGGTCCCGCCACAGGGTGTTGGACGGGACAACCGAGTAGGACGGCTGCTCATAGACGGTGTAGCGCAGCGGCAGGGCGACGCCGCCCTCCGGGGCTTCGATGTTGTTGGCCCGAATATAGTCCAGGCACTCGTCGTAGGTACGAAAGCCGAGACCCCACTTGGTCTCAATCGGGCCGGGAGGCGCGTTGTCGATCATGTCGATGACCGCCTGTCCTTCCCCCTCGGCAACCTGACGGAGCGCTTCCTCCATTGCCGCCGTGGTTCCCGCATCCCCGTCCTGATCAAACGACATGTAGGAGAGACCGCCGTTCGCCGCGATAGGGGCTGACTGCCCTTGTGTGAGTTGGAAGGGAGGCACATAGGCCGATGAAGCTGTCTGCATAGCATACCTCTCAGTTAAAGATATAAAGATGGCCGATCATGGCACGCAGGGATTGTTGTGGCAAGGGCTTGCCGGGCCTGGTCACACGCGCCTGACGGGCGATCACGTGCCGCCCGGAGCGTGCCAAATTTTCCCACCACACAGCCTGCCGCCGGATATCCGGCGCTGGGAGCGGGAACGACGCCAGCCGATCAGTCGCTATCGGCAAACGGCAGCGCAAGCGTATGGCCTGTCCCATCGCTGATCACACGCACCGTCCCGTCCCGGTCTGTCCGCAACAGTTCGACCTCATGCCCGAGGTAGCGCTGCACAATCTCGGGGGACGGAAAATCAAAACGGTTGAAGGAGCCAAGCGAAGCAATGGCCAGCTGCGGCGAGACTGCCCGAACAAACGCGGCGGAGCTTGAACTGCGGCTGCCGTGGTGGGGGACTTTCAGAATCTCGCTCTGGAGCGCCTGGCCCGATACGAGCAAGCTCCTCTCGCCAGCCGTCTCGATATCGCCCGGCAGCAAAAAATCGACACTGCCGTGGCTGAGTCGCAGGACGAGCGAGGCGTTATTGGTATCCAGACCACGCGCTCCGCAGGGCGGGTGAAGAATCTCAATCCGCACCGCGGATACCGACTCCGCCACACTGCCCCGACACATCTCTCGCTTGACAAGCCCGGCCTGCCCAAGCGCGCGCTGCAAGCGCCCAAACCGCTTGCTGTCCGCTTCCTCGCCGCTGGACCAGAACTCGCTCGGTCCGAAGTGGGCAACCACGTAGGCCAGCCCGCCATAATGGTCGAGCTGGGGATGGCTCATCACCACGGTATCAACCCGCCCGATCTTCCGGCCCCAGAGGAAGGGGGCGATAATCGCCTCGCCCGAGTCAAATGTCGGGCTGGCAAAGCCGCCGCCATCAACGACCATGACCTGCGAGCCCGGAAACTCGATAACCGCAGCGTCCCCCTGCCCCACGTCCAGAAAGGTGACCCGCATATCCTGGCGAAAGAAGCGCTGCCAGGTCCAGTAGGCGCTGTCGGCCAGCAGCACGGCGCATAAAACGGGCAGCACATATCGAACGACCGGCAACCGAAAGCCGAGGAACACACACGCTCCCATGCCATAGATCACAGCCAGCTCGAACAGGTTTGGGGTGACGACATCAAAGGCGGCGTACGGCCAAGCGCCGATCATCTCCACACTCCAGGCCGAGACCTGGACGACACAGCCCGCTGCCAGCGCGAGCAGGCGGGCCAGTCCCTCGTGGACAAAAAGCAGCCCGGCGGCGACCAAACCAGAAATCACTGCCACACTGCCCAGCAGGGGGATGATGACAAGGTTGGTCACAAATCCGGCAACCGCAATTTGATTGAAGTGAGCGGCGGTAATCGGGGCGGTGCCAAGGATCGCACAGCCGGACACCGCACCGGACACGAGCCCCCACCGCCACACCCGGCCCGGCCACGGCTGAAGCTGAAGCGGGCTGAATTTTTCCCACCACCCAGACAGGCGACTCAGGCCGGCAAAAATGGCCAGCACGGCCACAAACGAGAGCTGAAACGACACCTCAAACACCGCTCCCGGCCAGATCACCGAGATCAGCAGGGCGGCCAGAGCGAGGCTGCGATAGACTTCGTGCTGACGCCCGATCAGAATCGAGCCCAGATACACCAGGACCATGACAACCGCCCGCCAGGTTGCCACCCGCCCCCCGGCCAGACCGGCGTACAACAGCACCGGCGGGATGGCGAGCAGGGCCGCCAGCCTGGGCATGGTGCAGTTCAGCAAAAGACGCCGGCTGCGACCCAGCAGCCACCACCACGCGCTGTAGGCTGCCGCCGCGACGATCCCGATATGCAGACCGGAAATCGCCAACACATGGGCGACCCCGGCCCGGGCAAAAGCGTCTTGGAGACTGCGGTCTATACCGCTCCTGTCGCCAATGATGAGGGCGCGCAGGATAGCTGCATTGTGACGGTCCAGATGGGTGTCAAAGAAGGCCCCAATCCTCCGTCGGATCTGCTCAAGCCAGTGCCGGAGCGAACTCCCGCGCGTCCCGATTTTCTCAATCTCGTCGTCATTCCAGACGAAAGCGGTGACATAGATGCTGCGGCGGGCCAGATAGCCCTCATGGTCAAAGCTGCCCGGGGTGCGGAAGTTGCGCGGCGCACGCAGCCGCACCGGCAGGCGGACGACATCTCCATACTGCCAGGTGCCGGACGGGAACCGGACGCTGACCAGCACACGCCCAACGGCCGGCCGAGCCTCGCCCTGAACGTCGTGTTGCATCACCGCGAGATAGAGGCGGGTCCGATGGGGCAGGCGTTCCGGCTCCCGGTACAGCCACCCCTCAAGCACGGTTTTGGGGCAGGCGTTCCGGCTCCCGGTACAGCCACCCCTCAAGCACGGTTTTTTGGGGCAGGCTGAGACGACCCACATGCTCGGCCGGCAGAGACGGCTCAAGAACGCGCAGCAGGGAAAGATGACCAGCGGCAAGGCTCAGCACAAGACACCCGACCAGCCCAGCCGACCGGGGTCCGGCCCAGACCCACGCCACACCCACCAGACAGGGCGCCAGTCCGACCAGCCACCAGCCCGGCCAGCCCCAGCCGACCCAGGCCTGACCCAGCAGACAGGCCAGACTCAGTCCGATGAGCAGACGGCGGGACAGGTCTTGCGCGGCATGCCTGAGCGTCACCCGCCCGCTCGGCTCGCGTCCGTGTCCGTCGTCGGCGAGGAATCCACATGCCGCACGATGGTGTCGGCCAGCGCGGGGGTGATGCCCGGCACCTGGGCGAGTTCCTCACGGCTGGCGGCGCGGACCCGTTTCACACTGCCAAAATGGCGCAGCAGGGCCTTGCGCCGGCTGGGACCTATGCCCGGGATGGCGTCGAGCGACGAACTCAGCCGTTCCTTGGCCCGCAGCCGACGGTGATAACTGATCGCAAACCGGTGCGCCTCGTCCCGGACGCGCTGGAGCAGGAACAGCGCACTGGAGTTTGGCTTGAGCACAATCGGGTTTTTGCGGCCCGGCACGAACACGCGCTCGGCCGACCGGTCCACTTCCTCGCTGAACGGGTCGCGCTTGGTCCGCATCTTGGCCAGACCGATCAGATCGACCTGGTTGATGACCAGTTCCTTGAACACCGTGACGGCAACGCCGAGCTGGCCTTTGCCGCCGTCGACCATCAGCAGGTCGGGCAGGTCATTGTCGGCCACGGCGCGCGTGTAACGGCGGGTCAGGACCTCGTACATCATGGCGAAATCATCCGCCCCATCCACGGTTTTAATCCGAAAACGGCGGTAGCGGCGCTTGTCCGGCTCGCCCTCGTCAAACACGACCAGGGAGCCAACGGCCAGATTGCCCTGAATATTGGAGATGTCGAAACACTCGATGCGCTTGGGAGCGGTCCGCAGCCGCAAACCGGCCCGCAGGCCCTCGAGCGCCTTTTCGCGTTGGTCACTGCCCCGGCGTTTTTCCACAAAGCTGTGCCGGGCGTTCTCGACGGCCATCCTGACCAGGCGCAGCTTCGCGCCCCGCTGGGGACACACCAGCTCGACCTTCTTGCCCTTGCGCTCGGCCAGCAGCTCGGACCGCACTGCGGCGTCTTCGAGCCGCAGCGGCAGCACGATCTCATCCGGCACAAACCGCCCGCCCTGATAAAACTGGGTCAGCAGTTCGGATACGACTTGTTCATCCGGAAACTCGTTGTCGTCAAAGCTGTAGCCGAGGTTGCCGACCAGCTTGCCGGCCCGCACAAACAGCACCTGGCCCTCGATCAGGCCGCCCTCGCGGTACAGGCCGAACACGTCCTGATCATTGCCCAGGGGGGCGGCGACCTGCTGTTTTTCGGTGGTCCGGGTAATGGCCTGAATCTGATCCCGCAGGCGGGCGGCCGCCTCGTAGCGCAGGTCTGCGGCCGCCTCGTTCATGCGGACAGTCAGCTGCTGGACCAGTTGGGTATCCTTGCCTTCGAGGAGCATTTGCGCGCCCCTGAGCTGGCGTTGGTATTCGTCCGGCTCAACCGGCAGCGCGCACGGTCCCAGGCAGCGCTTGATCTGGTATTCGAGGCAGGGGCGGGTCCGGTTGCGGAAGACCGTGTCGGAACAGGTCCGCAGGGGGAACACCTTGCGGATGATCTCCAGGGTGTCCTGCACCGCGCTGCTGGAATGAAAAGGCCCCAGATACTTGCTGCCGTCCTTGACCACCTGACGCGTCAGGAGCACGCGCGGCCAGGCGTCGCGGCCGGTAATTTTGACGTGCCAGTAGCCGGTATTGTTTTTGAGCTGGATATTGTAGCGGGGTTTATACTGTTTGATCAGCGTGTCTTCGAGCAGCAGGGCTTCTTTTTCGCTGTGGGTCACCACAACTTCCATATCGACCAGCTGGGCCAGCAAAAAGCGGATCTGGGGCCGCCCGTCCCCCCCCCGGGCGTACTGCCGGACGCGGGCGCGGAGATTTTTGGCCTTGCCGACATAGATGACCTGAGCGTGCGCATCCTTGAACAGGTACACCCCGGGCTGCGTCGGCAGGGTGGCCAGCTTGGTGGCAAAGTCGCCCGCCTGCCCGGACGCGGACGGCGCCTGTTTGTCCTTGGTATCCATGGTGTATTCTGGCCGTGTATCCCGCTGCGTTTGGGTCGTTGGCGACCGGCAAGCCGGCCGACTCCTCCCCTTTTCGTGCCGCAACGTCAATGGTATGAGAGCACGGAACGCGCATCAAGGGAAACGGGGAGTTCTTCCTGATGAAGATGCCGGCGGTGTATTGATGGAGGACATAGGATGAATTACTGGAAACCGATCGCAGGGCTTCTGTTCGGCATGAGCCTCGTGTTTCTGGCCGCCTGCCAGGAAGAAGAGCCGCCGCCCGAACCGAGGCCGCTGAGTCCCTTGGCGGCGTGCCGGAGCGAGTGTCGGTCGGCCTCGGAGCAACTCAATCAGGAATGTATCGACAGACTGCGCGCCCAGGAGGCGTTTGACCGGCTGAGCGAGTGCGGCACCCAGGCCGACGAGTACTCAAACCAGTGTCGGGCCGAGTGCGACGCCAAACACGCGGGATCATAGCGCCGCTGGGCGGGCCTCATCCCCGCCCCTGCCGTATGCGCAGGTCAGAGCTTGATGAGCTGCGCGAGGCCGTCAAAGGTCGCGTCCCCAATGCCGGGAACCTTCTTGAGATCCTCCAGTGACTCGAACGCGCCGTTCTCCTGGCGGTAGTCCACAATGGCCTGGGCCTTGACCGCACCAATACCGGGCAGCGCTTGCAGCTCTTCGGCACTCGCGGTGTTGATGCTGACCGGCGCGGGCGCGGCTTCTGCCTGAGCCGCCTGCTCGGAGCCCGCCTCGGCATACCGATGATGGTCGGCCAACGCGCCGCCCAGGGGCGCCACCAGCAGGGTCAGGGCCACGAGATATTTCACACACTTTGCCATACCAATGCCTCCTCGGTGCTGTATTCGGGCGTTGTGTCGCTGCACTGCTCATACCGCATTCATTCTGTTTGTCAACATACCACACGACCTGTTTGTCAACACGCCATACGGCCGCCCCCGCTCCTCGTTGACCGCCTCCGGCAAAACCGATACGAAGTGGGCACATGTCTTGATGAAGGAGACTCGTCTGCCATGGCTACACTGATCACAAGCGACTGCATTAACTGCGGAGCCTGCGAGCCGGAGTGCCCCAATACCGCCATCTACCAGGGCGGTGTGGACTGGGAACTCGGGGACGCCACGTCGCCAGCCATCTCGGAAGATATTTTCTATATCGTGCCCCAGAAATGTACCGAGTGCGTGGGGTTTTATGAGCAGGAAGCCTGTGCTGCGGTCTGCCCGGTCGACTGCTGCATTCCCGACCCAGACATCCCGGAGACCGAAGATGTCCTGATTGCGCGCGCCAAAGAGCTGCACCCGGACGAGAGCTTTGAGGGCGACTTCCCGTCCCGGTTCAAGGTCGGTGGGGAAGAAGCCCCGGCCGAACCGGCTGAATCCGCCGACGCTCCCGCCCCACAGGCCAACGGCGCGGCCGAACCGGCCCCGGTCGCGGCTCCTGCTCCGGCGGCACCAGCGGCGGCCCCGGCGGCGGTCGCTCCAAAACCAGCGGTCGTCCCTGTCCCCAAAAGAGAGCTGCGCGAGCGCCTCTTTCCCGGTGAGCTGGCCGAGAGCTATGAAGCCGCCCTGTCCCGTATTGCCCCGGCTCAGGCGAATATCGGGCTCGGCTCTGTCGTCGCTCTCCTGCAACCGCTGCTCGGCGCACTGCCCGCTTCGACCAAAAACTCCCTGGAAGAAGCCCTGGATGACCCGCGTTACTTCAGCGCCGCCTCGTCCACCGGCATGAACGTCCTGCTGAACATGATGCTGTACCCGGTTGTGTGTCTGGCCGCCTATACCGCGATGGGCGGCGAGTTGTTCAGCCAGCAGGCCAACGCGAGTATTGTTATCGGCCTGCTGATCGCCTCGGGCGAAACCGTCGTCCGCCTGCGGGAAGCCCTGTTTCAAGGTATGTCCAGCGATGAGGCGCGCTTCCGCGGCGCACCCTACGGCCTGGCCCTGGCCCCCCTGACCGCCCCGTTTCTCGGCATGCGCGCCAAGCGTTCACAAGAGCAGGGCACCATCCCGGTCGAGGGCTATTACAGCGGCGAGTTTGACGAAAAGACAGAGCGTTCGCGCCGCTATGGCGAGGCGTATAGCGTAGAAACCGAGAACAATGCCTACCTGTTGCGCCTGGAGTTTCCGCGCCGCGTGCCGGTCTCTGCCAGGAAACGCGAACTGGGCATTGGCGATGAGATGCCCGACTACGAGTACGAGCTGTCCCTGCAGGAAGATCACTTTCTGGTCAAGGGCAGTGTGACCGAACCCGCTATCCGGCAACTGGCGGCCGTCTCGCCCGCTTTTCCGCCCGATTTCACCAAGCGCATTCCGTTCGACCGTCCGGTCTCCAGCTTCAAGCACCGCTATCGGGACAAGACCCTCGAAGTGATCCTGTTTCAACGCTAGCGCGGGTCTGGGATGAGCGCGGTGTGAACGCCAAAGGCACGGCTCGGCGCAGGCGCGAAACAGTTGTACTCCGCGCCTGCACCGAGGCAGACCTGCCGGCCATCCTCGACATCGAACACGCCAGCTATCCGACCGCCTGGACGCGGACCGCTTTTGTCCACGAACTCCACAACCAGCACGGGCGTTTTGTGGTCGCCGAGCAGCACGGCCGCGTTGTCGGCTATGTGTGCAGCTGGCTGATTGTTGACGAGGTCCATATCCTGAACATTGCCGTCCAGCCCGCGTGTCGCCGGCACGGGATTGGCCACGCCCTGCTGGACCGGATCCTGGTCCAGGCCAGCCAGGCCGGAGCCCGGACGGCAAATCTTGAGGTCCGCCGCAGCAACCAGGCCGCGATCAGTCTGTACCAACAGTTCGGCTTTGAGACGGTCAGCGTGCGGCGTAGGTATTATGCCGACGGCGAAGACGGGCTGCTCATGGTGAAAGCGATTGAAAAAACGGGGCAAACCCCGTAAGCAGGACAGCATGCCCCAATGGCGCGTGTTTGTGACCGATGCGTTTGGCGTGTTGCAAGACGCCTGCATTGCCGCAGTCCAAGCCGTCCAGACGGCCCAGTCCCTCAGCCCCCTGACCGTTCTCGTGCCGCATGATTCCCTGGCCGAACACCTGAGCCAGGCCATTGCCCGGGCCGGACGCGGCCACCTTGGCGTACGATTTTTCAGCCTGACCGATTTTGCCCGCGAGTGCGCCGAAGACCGCCTGGCCCGACACGGCTGGCGGCCGCTGCCACGGCTGGCGGCTGCGCTGATCATGAAACGCCTGCTCGCCCAACTCGGGCCCGAGCACCTGTTCGGTGGTCTGGCCGACCAACCCGGCTTCCCTGCAAGCGTGCTGGCGACCCTGACCGAGTGTAAAGACGCCGGCATCTCCGCAGACCATTTGCAGACCTTTGTGCCCCGGGCTCGGCTGACCGGCGCCTACCGCGCGAAGATTGAAAGTCTCGCTACGCTGTACCACCACTACCAGCGCTTTCTCACCGAGCGGCGGCTGTACGACGAGCAGGACCTGCTGGACCAGGCCGCGCTTGAGTGTGATGCCCCGCCCGGCGCCGTGTTCGTCTACGGGTTTTACGACTTCAGCCCGCTCCAGCGGCGGCTGATTGCGGCCGCCCTGCAAGACCGTGATGGCCTGGTATTCTTTCCCTGGCGGGCGGGCCAGGCGTACGCCTATGCCACGCCGACGCTGAGCTGGCTGCGCAGCCTGGGCCTGACCTATACCCCGCTGGCCCGAACGGCCGAGTCGGAGCTGTCGCGGCTCCACCAGTCCCTTTTTGAAGAAACGCTGCCTCGTGCCGTCTCGGCTGGCGCTGTTCCCCCTTCCGTCCGCTGCCTGGCCGCGCCGAGTGACAGCCGTGAGGCGCGTGAGATCAGTCGGACGGTGTTGTCTCTTGTCCGTGATCACCAGCTCCGTTTTTCCGAAATTGGCGTCGTTCTGCGCGACCCGGATCGCTACGGTCGCCTGCTGACCGAAACCTTCGATAATCTGGACATCCCGAGTTGGCTGTCTGGCGGTCTGCCGTTGCTCCACACCGCAGCCGGCCAAGCCCTGCACCTGCTGTGTCGCATGCTGGTCGAAGACTACGCACCGGACCGGGTGTTTGAGTTCCTGACCGTTAGCCGGCCACCCGGCACGACGGCTCAGTACGCCCAGCTCGACCGCTGGCAGGCTCTGGTCCGGCAGGCAGGGATTGTGGGCGGCGTCACGGCCTGGCAAGACGGTCTGGCCCGGCTTGAAACGGCCTGTCAGGCCGAGTCCCAGTCCTCAGACCGGGCCGCAGCCGAGCTGTCCGTTGTGCAGGCGTGCCGGGCCTTCATGCGAGAACTGTTTGCCGCAGCCGAGCAGCGGCCGAGCCGACTGAGTTGGCACGCCTGGGCAGACTACAGCCTGCGACTGTACCGTAGCTATAGCAGCCCAACGTCGCATACCGACCAGGTCGAAGCGCTGCTGCTGGAGTTGTCCCAGCTCGATCTTACCGCCAGCCACCAGCCGAGCGACGCGGCGGGTGAGCCGAACCGCTTCAGCATGTCCAGCCCGAGCCTCGAAGACTGGGCCACGACCGTCAGCCAGGCCCTGGCTGCACCCCGTCCTACAGCTCAGACCGACGGTGTTTTCATCGGGGATCTGGCTGCCGCTCGTGGCCGGCGTTTCCGGGCCGTCATTATTCCCGGCATGCTTGACGGGGGCTTTCCGCGCAGCGTTCGCCAAGACCCGCTGTTGCTCGACGCCGAACGCCAGCACCTGGCCGAAACGCTCGGTTGCGAGTTGGCCCAGCGCGGGCAGCGGAACGAGGAGGAACGTCTGCTCTTCTGCCTGGCCACCCAGACTGCGGTCGAACACCTCATTCTGAGCTACCCCAGCCACGACCAGTCGAGCGGTCGGCCTCAGCTGCCGTCCTGGTATCTGCTGCGCGTTCTTGAGGCGCTGCGGGGCCGGGTGCAGACCTTTGCCGATCTCGAAGCCTGGAGTCAGCGCGTCCCGCTGGCTCCGGTGTATGCCGGCCCCGTTCAGCAGGCTCAGGATTCCCTCGAGTTCCATCTGGCAACGGTGGAACAGGCGCTGGCCGGCGGAGATATGGCTGCCCTGGGCTATCTGCCACTCGCCATGCCCGCCTTTTCCGCAGCCCGGCAGGCGGTCGGCCAACGCCTGGACAGCCCACGCCTGACCGCCTTTGACGGCCTGCTCGAAGCTGCCCAGGCCAGACACCGGTTGCGTCAGCTCTTTCCAACCGGGGTGTGCGTCTCGCCAAGCGCCCTCGAAACCTACGCCCGGTGTCCCTTCCAGTACTTCCTCAGTCAGGTGCTGGGCCTGACTCCGAGGGACGAGACTGAAGGGCTGGCGGGCCTCAGTCCCCGCCAGCGCGGGCTGCTGCTGCACGCCATCGTGTCCGACTTCTTCTCCCAGCTGCGGAGGGCCGGGCAACTTCCCGCACACGGCCAAGAGCCCCAGCTTTTGATCCAACGGCTGATGCATATTGCGAACACGCATTTCAGCCGCTTTGCCGACACCCAGCCCACCGGCCCGTCTCTGATGTGGGAGCTGGAACAGGAACGTCTGCGTGAGCGTTTGATGCGCCTGGTGTACTACGAGGTCGCGGACCAGTCGGAATTCGTGCCCCGGGCCTTTGAGCTTGACTTTGGTTCAACACCCGACGCCGAGCAGCCCGAGTCGGCCGAGGAGCGATTTTTTCCCGACCGACCGGTCAGCTTCAGCCTGGAGGACGGGGAGTCTATTCGCCTACGGGGCAGGATTGACCGGATCGATGTGTCCAGCGCCGGACCACAGGCCCGGATCATTGACTATAAGACCGGCCGCGCGCCGCGCGGTCAATTTGCCCGCGGCACAGCCCTGCAACTCCCGCTGTATCTGTTTGCGGCCCGCAGCCTGCGGCCCGACCTGGTATGGGAATCGGCCGGCTATGTCGGGCTGGGTCAACGGGTCCACAGCCCGGCTCCGGCCTTCAGCTCAGAGACCTGGCCGGAGGCGGCGGGTGTGCTCCGACAGATCCTGACCATCGTCCTGAAGGGAATACGCTCGGGCTGCTTTTTTCCACACCCGGACACCTGTCGCCCGTGTCCTTTTCCTGACATCTGCGGCAGTCAGGTCGAGCAACGCATGCGGCACAAGCGCCACGACCCGCGCTGGGCCGTGCGGCACCAGCTGGGCGCGATTGACTGAGGAGAGAGCGTGGCCGACGGCACGCAACACAGGGGAGCGATGATGACCACCCATCGAGAAGAGATCAGCGCTCCCCTTCAAACGGGCGAGACGGACGCCGCGCCACGCTGGCAGGCCGCGACCGAACTCGACACCAGCTTTCTGGTCGAAGCTGGGGCGGGCACGGGCAAGACGAGCGTTCTGCTCCAACGGCTGCTGACGGTGCTGCTGACCGGTCGGAGCCGTCTGGAACGGATAGCCGCCATTACCTTCACCGAAAAGGCGGCGACCGAACTCCGCATACGGCTACGGATCGAGATTGACGCCGCCCTGGGCACCCAACTCAGCCAGACAGAACGGGACAATCTGCGCGCGGCCCGTCTACAGCTTGAGCGAGCCTCGATTCTGACCGTGCACGCCTTTTGCGCACTGCTGCTCCGTGAGCGGCCGCTTGAGGCACGGGTCGATCCGAACTTCGGCGTCCTGGACGGGGTCGGCAGGCGGGTCATTCAGGAGCAAACCTGGCGGGACTGGCTGGCCCAAGAGATGGAGTCGAGACCCGACAGCCTCAAAACCGCCCTGCGAGCCGGTCTCAGCCTGGCCCATGTGCGGGCCTTGCGCGACTTCGTGGTTGAGCAGCGCGACTGTTTGGGGCTCCTGCCCGAGCCATTGGCCTCCCCCCTGCCCCAATTCCGGCACGCCTTTCGGCAGGCTGCCGAGCGGCTGTCTCAGCTCGGGTCCGCGTGCAGCGAGCCGAGCGACCGGGCCTTTGTGCAGCTGACGGAGTTCAGCCAACGGCTGCCCGACCACGACGCTGACCCGCTTTGGGAGCGGCTGCTGTACAACCCGCTGGATCTCTCGGAGCGGCTTGGCAACAAAACGCACTGGCACCCGGCCTCCAGTCTGGACGAGGTCCGCAGCTGTTTTGCCCGGCTGCGTGCCGCCCACCGCCAGGCCCGCGCAGCCTGGGTGCACAATCACACGCTTGGGCTCGTCCGCTGGCTGGGCGGCTATCTGGCGGTGTATGACACCATAAAACGCCAGAGAACGTGTCTGGATTTTCCCGATCTGCTGCTCTCCACCCGGGATCTGTTGGCCGATAACCTGGAGGTTCGGCGGTATTTTCAGCACAAATTCGATTTTCTCCTGGTCGACGAATTCCAGGACACCGATCCCCTGCAAGCCGAAATTGTCTTCTTTCTGGCCGAGCACACGCCCCGGGCGCGTGACTGGAGCCAGGTCGTGCTGAAACCCGGCAAGCTGTTTCTGGTCGGCGACCCGCACCAGTCGATCTACCGTTTTCGACGGGCCGATTTAGACGTCTATCGGCTCGTCCGGACCATCATCGAAGGCCAGGGCAGGGTTGTTGGCCTGTCGAGCAACTTCCGCACCCGGGCACCGATTCTGGACTGGATCAACGACACGTTCTCCCGCGTTTTTGCCCCCGCTGCGGCTGAAGACGGCCTGCGCTACCGTCCACTCCGGCCAACCCGCCAGGAAGAGCCCCAGGAAGAGCCTCAGGACAACCCGTCGGACACCTCCGCCTCGGGACCGGCGGTCATCCCCGTGCCGGTCCCCGCAGCCCGGCTGCCGTCCCGGCCGAGACGCGAAGACCTGCGCCGGGCCGAGGCCCAAACCGTGGCCGCCTTCCTTGCCCGCCGCCTCGGGGAGACAGACCAAACGCTCAGCCCCGGCGATATTGCCGTGCTGTTTCGGACCTATCGCGCCATGGACGCCTACGAGGAAGCCTTTCAGAATGCCGCCATTCCGTATCAGATTCTGGGCGGGCGTCAGTATATGACGCGCGACGAGGTTGAGGAGCTACGCGTCCTGCTGTGCGCCATCGACAGTCCGGCCGACAGCACCGCCCTGGTGGCGAGTTTACGGTCGTCGCTGTTCGGCTTTTCCGATGAGGCGCTGGCCCACTTTGTCGGGGCAGGGGGAGTCTTGCAGTACACCGCTGGGCCGCTGCCGGACGGGCTGCCGGACGGGCTGCTGGACGGGCTGCTGGACGCGGACCGTTTTGCGGCGGCTTTTGCGCTATTACGTGAGCTGCACGCCCGCTCTCGGCAGTGCAGCCCGTCAACGTTGCTGTACGAACTCTATGCCCGGACCCATCTTCTGCCCCTGTTCGCGCTCCGCCCGCAGGGAAACCAGCGGACGGCCAACCTGCTCAAACTGATTGAGCTGGCCCACAGCCTGGCCGACCAGGGCATCCGCAGCTTGAGCGCTTTCAACCGTTTTCTGAGCCATCACCATCAGGCGACCGAAGAGGGCGAGGCGGTGATTGCCGAAGAGCATCATCCGACCGTCCGCTTCCTGACCATTCATAAGGCCAAAGGACTCGAGTTTCCGGTCGTGATTCTTGCCGATGCGGTCCTCACCCCAAGCCGTCCGAGTCGAACCGGCCTGATCGAACGCGGCTACACACCGACATCACTGACACACGCGGAGGGAGAATCAGGCCGGCTCTCCCAGCCCCAGGGCCGTCTTGAGCTGCGACTCGGTCCACACTCCCTGGCCTGGCAAACGCTCGGCTGGCAGGAGGTCGTGTCCCGTGAGGGAGACCGCGAGGAGGCCGAAGAGCGACGCCTGTGGTATGTCGCGGCAACCCGGGCCCGCGACCAGCTCATCGTGCCGGTGCTGCCCGAGTTGGACGGCACCACCGGCCAGAGCCTGTGGCGAGTCTTCGAGGACCGGACCCCCGACCCCCGACCGGACTCTCCAGATCTGCAAACCGATATGCCCGCCACACGCCCGGGGCTTATCCCAGGACTCACCCCAGGGCTTACCCCAGGACTCATCCATAGACGGCTGCCGCCCATCCTGCCCGATCAGTCCGCGTTGGCTCACTACCAAGCCTGGCAGGTGGAGCAGCGGGCGATCAGGCAACACGGCAGACGGCCGCAGACCGTGTCTGAGCTGAGCGTCGAGTCTCTCATCCACACCGCCCATGACCACACCGAAAAGGGCAACGATGATAACCGCTGGATCAGAAAGAGATCATCGTTGCCCTTTGCTCCCAGGCCGCTCGGTCGCGCCCTGCGTATGGCCCTCAAGCGGGGCGTCGAGCCGGCTCTCGACACGGTCTGGAACAGCCCGCTGTTGAGCAGAGCCCGCGCCGCCCGGGAATGTTTTGCCGAGCTGCCGTTCAGCCTGCACTACCAGACGCCGTCTCGCACCGACACGGTCCTGAACGGCGTGATTGATCTGGCCTTTCTTGAGAACGGGGCCTGGGTCATTGTTGGCCTGAAGGACGACGTACTTTCTGACGGGCAGGCCGAGCCCCGGGCTGCCCGCTACCGCTCCGAGCTGTCGGTGTATGCCCTTGCTCTCGAGCAATTGAGCGTCTATCCGGTACAGGATCTCGTGGTCCTGTTTGCCCGCTCGGCCACAGATGTGCACTTTGTCTGGAATGACCGGGCCCGGGCAGACGCCCAGACCCTGCTTGACCAGACCCGGCCCAGACCCAAAAGGTGAATGCGGATAAGCGGCCGCAGAGGAAGAAGCGAGGAAGAAGCATTGCTCACCTTATTGTATTGTACTGATGAGCCAGCTGCATGAGCCAGACCGTGACAACCGCTGCGTTTCCTGAACAGGAATTTTACCTCAAAGAATTTCGCGGCAAGAGCTTCCTGTTCAGCCTGCGGGCCAGAGATTTGCGAGACGCGGCAGCGGTCGAGACGCTGGCCGAGGTGTGCCAACAGCTGACGTGCAATGAAGCGCGGCTGATTGTGCTGATCGAAACCGACGACTCGGACCAGCGCTGGCTGGAACGCCTGCGCACGACCATGGCGGTCCGGTTTGTTTCGCTGCCGGCCGGGGCTGAGGACAAGCGTGTCCTGGAACAGGTGTGGACGGTTCTCAGAACCCGCCCGATCTTTGTCGGCCTGTGGCCAGCCCCTCAGGGGCGCAGCGCCGGGCAACGCCTGGCCGTTCGTCTCAAGGTGCACAAGCTCGTCATCCTCGACCCGGACGGCGGTCTCAGCGCCGGGGGCGGCCGGGTGTCTTTCATGAACGGAAGCGTGCTGAACGAACTCCTGCGTCAGCCCCAGGCGGCCGGCCCGGATGTCCACCGCCCGCTGTTGGACTCGGTCCGGGCGGCCTTGGAGGGTGGAGTCGGCTCAGTGTCGCTGTGTCGGCCTGCGGATGTCGCACGGGAGCTGTTCACCTATGAGGGGCGGGGCACGCTCTTGACGCTGGCCGATTACTGTCGGGTCGAGCCGCTGGGGCTCGACGATTTTTATGAGGCCGAGCGGCTGATCCAGCGCGGCGAACGCGAGGGTTACCTCAAACCTCGGAGCCAGCAAGAGACGGTACAGCTGCTGCTGCACGGCTACGGCGCCCGGCTCGGAGCGGTGGGCGGAGAGTTGGCCGGATTCTGTGCCCTGCTGCCCTATCCCGGAGAACAGGCTGGAGAAATCGTGGGGCTGTACACCATCACCCGTTTCCAGGGTGAGGGAATCGGTGGTCGTTTGGTCGGCACGATGATAGAACGGGCTCGGACAGCCGGTTTGGACTATGTGTTTGCCTGTACCTCCCAGGCTGGGGCGAGCCGTCTGTTCGAGCGCTGTGGTTTTCGGCGGGTGACGGCCGAACAGGTCCCGGCCGACAAATGGCAGCACTACGAGCCGGTCAGGAAAAAAACCATTCAGGTGTATCGGACAGACCTCACGGTCAGACAGGCGAACCTATGATTGTCGGCATTGATATTGGCGGGTCAACAACCGACGCCGTTCTGCTGGACGAAGAAACGATCCGGGTCGAAACCCTGGAGACCGGCGATCCGCTGGCCGCGGCGGCCGGGGCTTTGGGCAAGCTGTTGAACAGCGCCGGACAGAAACTGACCGACATTCGGGCGATTGCCGCCAGCGGCGGGGGCAGCCACCAGTTGGCGGACCAGATCTTTGGCGTACCGGTGGTAAAGGTGCCGGAAATCACCGCCATCGGGGTCGGCGGCAGCAGCCTGGCCGGACGGTCGGACGCACTCGTCGTGTCCCTCGGCACGGGAACCGCCCTGGTGTCCGTGCGCCAAGACCGGATCCTGCATCTGGGCGGCACCGGCATAGGCGGCGGCACGCTGCGCGGTCTGGCACGCCATTTTCTCGGCATTACCCAGCTGGAGACGCTTGAGCAACTGGCCGCCCAGGGAGATTTAAGCCAGATTGACCTGACCGTCGGCGATATTGCGGGGGGACCGGTCGGCATTGTCCCGGCCAAAGCGGTGGCCAGCCATTTCGGCAAACTCCAGACCGACCCGTCTCAAGCCGACAAAGCCCTGGGTCTCGTCAACATGGTGGCCTGGATTACCTTCACCTTGAGCATGTTTGCGGCTCACACCCGTCAGCATGAACATATTGTCTTTACTGGAAAACTGACCCGCTTGGAGGCGTTCAAAAAACGGCTCGCGGCTCTGACGCCCCGTCGTGGCGTAGACTTCAGCATCCCTCCCCACGCCGAGTATGCAACCGCTATTGGCGCGGCCCGGACCGTCAGCATGACCGCCCAGGTCGAAAGCGCTCCTGCCTAGCCAGGGGTCAATCCGTCTCTTGACTTCTCGGCCAAGCGTTCTTAGGATGGGGGCTCTGCATCACGGATCGGGATGCAGGACCTGACTGGGGAGCCTTCCTAACCGATTTGTACCGTTTAGGCGACACTATCCCATCGGCACATTCTGTGCCCCCCCCTTTCGCCCGGACCGCTGCCGGCGCCGTTCACTCGTATTGTGCCGCCAGATCACACATATAGGGAGCCTATGGAAAAACGGAAAGAAACCAGCAGGAAAAAGCCGCCGCGCGCCTCACACGAAACGGGCGCCCGCACCGCGACAGACGCCCATGTCCTTTCCGCTCCAAAAGCCGCACCGGCAGAAGACATTGACGGCGTCATGTCCATCCTTGAGGAAATAGACGTCGAAGCGGCCGACGTGCTCGATGACGAGAACAATATCAGCATTGAGATTCCCAAGCGCGAAGAGGGCGACTGGGAGGAAGAGACCGTCGCGGTCGAAGAGCCGCAGATCACCGACACCTCAGACCCGGTTCGCATGTATCTTCAGGAGATGGGCAATATCCCGCTGTTGAGCCGTGAAGAAGAGGTGGCGATTGCCAAAGAGATTGAGGCGGGCGAAAAACGCATTAAGCAGGAAGTCTTTTCGTCGCCGCTGGCCCTCCGCTACGTCGTCTCTCTGGGCGAAAAGCTCAAGCAGGAAGAAATCGAACCCCGCTATATCTTTGGCGACGAAGACGAGGTCGAGGCGACCGGCAAGGAAGACCACCGGGTTACGCTGTTCCTCAGCAAGCTGACCTCGCTGAAACGGATCTCCGGAGAGATGGCCAAGCTCGATGAACTGAGGCGCAAACGCCTGCCGGCCAAAGAACGTCAAAAAGCGGCCAAAAAGGCGAGCGATGTGAAGCACAAAACGCAGCTCGCCCTGGAAAGCGTTCCCCTCGGGCGGCGTCATATCGGCGTTGTTGCCGCCAAGCTCAAAGAAGTCGGCGATCTGGTAGAGGAGTGCCGGCGGGCGGTCCGCTTTCAGGAAGAAATCGTCCACCGCAAGGCGTCCGAGATCGTTTCTCTGTCGCGCGGTCTGAAATCCGGCGTTCAGCGGGCGGGCAGACGGCCCGAGGAGCTGAGCAAAACCCAGATCCAGAAAATCCAAAAGGCGAGCCAGGTGATCCACACCGCGCGGCGCAAGGTCCAGAAAATCGAAGCCGACCTGGGCATCAGCAGCGAGGACTTGCACAGCTCGCTGTACAGCATCGCGCGCGGTGAAGCCCAGGCCCAGGAGGGCAAGCGGCGTTTGATCGAGGCCAACCTGCGCCTGGTCGTCAGTATTGCCAAACGCTACGTCAACCGCGGCCTGGGATTTTTAGACCTCATCCAGGAGGGGAATATCGGCCTGATGCGGGCGGTGGAAAAATTCGAGTATCAGCGCGGATACAAATTCTCGACCTATGCCACCTGGTGGATCCGCCAGTCGGTCAGCCGCGCCATTGCCGACCAGGCCCGCACGATCCGCATCCCCGTCCATATGATCGAAACGATCAACAAAGTGCTGCGCACCTCGCGCTATCTGGTCCAGCAGCTGGGACGCGAACCCTCGCCCGAGGAGATCGCGGCCCAGATGGAGGTCCCGGCCGACAAGGTCCGCAAGGTCCTCAAGATTGTCAAAGAGCCGGTGTCCCTGGAAACCCCGATTGGCGATGACGAAGAGAGTTCGCTGGGCGATTTTGTTGAGGACCGCCAGACCCTGTCTCCGGCCGACGCCGCCATGGCGTTGAGCCTCGAAGAGCAAACCCGCAAAGTGCTGGCGACGCTCACCCCGCGCGAAGAGCAGATTCTGCGCATGCGCTTCGGCATTGACGAAAAGACCGATTACACCCTGGAAGAAGTGGGCCAGCGCTTCGCGGTCACCCGCGAACGCATCCGTCAGATTGAGGCCAAGGCGCTACGGAAATTACGCAATCCGACCCGGGCCAAGAGCCTCGAAGCGTTTATTGACGGCTGAGCCTGACACCTGAAATGCAGAGGAGGATATGTGAGTCAGAAAAATCTCGAGAAGCAGCTGAAAAAATGGCGCGAAGACCGCGCCCGCAAAGCGCCGGCCCAGGCCCCGGCCGACCGGCGTACTCTACGCGTTAACGGCCAGGACGTGATTGTCATCAAACGTGGCCGCAGCAAACTCAACAGCGTCCAATAGAGGCTGACACCTTCCCACCCCATTTCAAAGGCAATCGTGATCTTCTTCTGATCTCTTCTGTTGTCACGATTCCCTTTGCCGGACACCTGCGATTTCACTGACGCGCCGGTGTTGTCCGCACGGGGTGCCTTCAGCTATCGAGAACGGCGTCTTTGACCGCCCGACAAAAGTCGGTGGTTGAGGACGAGCCGCCCTGGTCAGGGGTCAGAACCTGCCCCTCGGCATAGATGCGGGCGATGGCCGCTTCGAGACGGTCCGCCACGTCCTGCCAGCCAAGATATTCCAGCATCAGGCCGGCCGACAGCAGGGTTGCGGTCGGATTGATGATATTGCGGCCGGCAATATCCGGGGCTGTGCCGTGGGCGGACTCGAAATAGGCGTAGCTCTCTCCGTAGCAGCCGCTGGGCGCCAGCCCCAGCCCGCCAATCGTGCCGGCCGCCGCGTCCGAGAGCAGGTCACCGTACAGATTCGGCATCACCACAACGTCAAACTGACTCGGGTTTGCCACCAGACGGTGGGCAAAATCATCAACAATATACTGGCTATACTCGATATCGGGGTAGGCTTTGGCCGTTTCTTCGGCGACCTGCCGAAACAGGCCATCGCTGCTCCGCAGCATATTGTACTTGCTGGTGCAGGTGACGAGACCCCGGCCACCCCGGGCCTTGCGTTTGCGGGCCAGCTCGCAGGCAAAGCGGACGACCCGCTGGGTGGCCTGGACGGTGATCACCTTGATGGCGAATTTGCCGACGGGCGTCGTATCCAGAGGTTTTTTGGTCAAATAGCTGGTCACACTCGTCTCGGGCAGGGCCGACAGCACGCCGAGGTCTCCCTCAATGCCCATATACAGGTCTTCGAGGTTCTCCCGCACGATGACCAAATCTATGCCCTCGGGCTGTTTCAAGGGACTCCGGAAGCCGGGCAGCCAGCGGGTCGGACGCACGTTGGCATAGGTCTGCTTGCCCCAGCGCAGATAACTGATGCCACCGGTCGTGCCGTTTGTCGATCCGAACAGGGTCGTGTCAGACTGATCGATCGCTCGGCACAAAGCCTGGTGAAAATCCCGTCGCGAGCCGTACTGTTTGACCCCGTCTTGTCCGATGGGGAATTCGGTAAACTCGATATCCAGGGCCAAACTCTTCAGCAGGTCGAGCGTCGGCGCCATGGCCTCCGGGGCAGCATCATCGCCAGGAATGATAACGACACGTTTCGGCATGGAATTGCCCTCCTCTATCGGTCAAACACGGGGGAGTCGCTCCTACATTACGATCTGACCCGGCTGGTCAACGTATCTCTTCGCTCAGGCGGTCGTCATCGTCCACTTTGGAGCCGGGTGGTGCGATAGTTGCGTCCCGGCACCACTTTGCCCAGGACAACCGGCGCCCGGGCGCCGGTCGCCCCGAGCACATTTGACGGCATGCCGTGCAGCGTGGCGTAGGCCAGTACCGCAAAGGCCAGCGCTTCAAGCGCCTGACTCTCAAAGCCGAGGTCTTCCAGCCTGCGGATCTGGACCTGGGGCAGGGCCCGCGCCAGCCACTCACCCAGCACCGGGTTGAGGCTTCCGCCGCCGGTCAGCATAATCTCATCCAGCCCACCCTGCGGATACACAAACCTGCGGTAGGCGCGGGCCATGCTTTCGACCGTCAGCGCCGTGGCCGTGGCAACCTGATCCTCGGCGCTCAGCCGCGACGCTCGGCTGAGAAAGTCGCGGATATACGGCTCACCAAACTCCTCGCGGCCGGTCGATTTGGGCGGCCGGCGGCGAAAATACGGATGGCGCAGGAGTTCGGCCAGTAAGGGCTGGTGGACTCGACCCCGACGGGCCAGACGACCCCCGCGGTCGTACAGCTTTTTGCCTTGGCTGACCGCCTGCACGACCCCGTCAATGACCATATTGCCGGGGCCGGTATCAAAGGCCAGAACGCCGTCAAGCCCGTGTTGGGCGGGCAGATAGCTCAGGTTGGCGATCCCGCCGATATTGTGAACGGCGACCGACCGACGGGGCTGATGAAACAAGGCGTAGTGGACATACGGGACGAGAGGAGCGCCTTCCCCACCCATGGCCACATCCGCGGGCCGAAAATCGGCCACCGTCGTGATGCCCGTCCGGGCGGCAATAACGGCCGGCTCAGCAATTTGCAAGGTCGAGCCGGGTCCCGGTCGCTGACGGGGTTGATGATAAATCGTATGGCCGTGCGAACCGATCGCCGCCACCCGGTCACACGAAATTTCGGCTGCCTGGCACAGCTTGAGGGCGGCTTTGGCAAACAGCTCGCCCAGCAGCACATTGACCTGGGCGACCTCAGCAGCCGGCACCGCAGCGCCCTGACTGAGCCGCAGTAGACGCTCACGAACCGGGCGGGCGTACGGAAACGCGCGAAACATGCGCTGGTGCGTCTGCAAACGCTGGCGGGCAAAAGTGATATCGACCAGCACGGCGTCAATCCCGTCGTGCGAGGTGCCGGACATCAGGCCAATCAGGGTGTGAGTCGGCATGGGGACTCGGGCGGGGAGGCGACGACTCAGTCGCTCAGGTCGAACTGAAAAACCGCATCCAGGCCTTTTGCGCCGGCTTTGTTGAAGCTTTCGGCCGAGCCATCAATCACCTGCTGGACCGAGGTGACCTCGGGATCATCCGAGCCACGGGCCGTAAACAGCCCTTGCAGGCGCATCGCCAAGCCCATATCTCCCGTAATCTTGAGCTTGCCGCTCATAAAGGCCATCTGGCCGTTCAATTTCCCGTTTATCATATCCAGATAATCACTCTCCTTCATGGAAATCGTGATATTGGGCGAAGCGTGCGCACCGGTCTGCACCTCAATGGCCTCATTGGCGATATGAAAGTAATACTGGGTAGCCATGCGGATTCCTCCTCTGGGAAATGAAGTCGCTAGAGGCTACCACACTCTGTATCCTTTGGGAACTAAATCGCCCGGTGGGATTGTGTCAGCGGACCAGAACGGCAATATGGGGGGATCGGGCGGCAGCCCGGCTTGGCAGAGGCGCCTGACAGGAGGAAGCCATGACACGATTTGGTCGGCATTTGCTATGCTGCGGCCTGGCCCTCATGCTGGCCGGCTGGGCGGTGCCGAGTTCGGCCCAGGAGACCGCTCCCAGCCGGCCAGCCCTTGAGGCGCACGCCTCGGAGTCAATTGTCGAGATCACGACGATTGGCCGAAAAAGCGGCCAGCCGCGCACCATCCCGATCTGGTTCATTTATGAGCACGACCGCTTTTACATCCAGGCCGGCAATGACGGCAACACGTCCTGGTATCGAAACCTGAAGAAAAATAGTCAGATAGGCTTGAAGATTGGAGATCTTGCTTTCAGTGGCACAGCCCGGTTTATAGACGACCCGACAGAAACGGAACGAATCCATGAGATGTTCCGCAGTAAGTACTTGAGAGCACGCCTTGCAGCCTGGGTCGGATCGCAGATCGGGCACGGCAGAGTGGTCGAGATTGAACTGCCATTCTAAAAAACTTGCCTGTTTTCGGATAGTTAGAAATTTGACGACAGCGCCCGAATCCGTTACCATTTCCCGATCCTGAGTGCCGCTAGGAGGGAAGCCGATGTTCAAGATTGGGGAGAAGGTCGTCTATCCCGGCCATGGTGTAGGGGTGATTGAGGGGATGCAGGCGAAAAGCATATCCGGCCACGAGCAGAAGTTCTACGTGTTGCGGATCCTGGAAAGCGACATGACCATCATGATACCGACCACCAACGTGGCAGCGGCAGGCCTCCGCCCGGTCATCAGCAAGGAAATGGTCAGAAAAGTCTATCGCATCCTGCGCACCAAAAAAGTCGAAGTCGACCAACAGACCTGGAACCGTCGCTATCGCGAGTATACCGAGATGATCAAAACCGGCTCGGTGCTGGAAATCGCCAAGGTGCTGCGCGACCTGTTTGTGCTGAAAGCCGACAAAGAACTGTCGTTTGGGGAGCGGAAAATGCTCGACACGGCCCGCAACCTGCTCGTCAAAGAGCTGTCCATCGCCAGTGCGCACACCGAAGAGAAGATCATGGATGATCTGAAAACCATCTTCGCCCACTGAGCTTTCACCCCTGTTCTCGATGCACTCTGAACGGCAAAGGCTGGGATATTCCCAGCCTTTGTTTTTGCCATGCACGCCAACGCGGTCATTGTTGCAGCCGGCAAGGGCGAACGTCTGGGCACGCGGCTGCCCAAGCCATTCCTGCCCGTGGCTGAGCTGCCCCTCCTCGTCCATACCCTACGCAGCCTCGACCGGGCACAGCTGCTGTCCAGCCTCGTTGTCGTGGTCGCTCCTGAGCGCGAAGCGCTGTGCCGGGAGCTGCTCAAGGCCCACGGACCGTTTCGGTGTACCATCCGCCTGGCCCACGGCGGCCCCCAACGCCAGGACTCGGTTCGCCTCGGCCTCGCCGCGCTGGATGCCGAGTGCGATATCGTGGTGATCCACGACGCCGCCCGCCCATTTATCAGTCCGGACGTCATTCACGCCAGCATTCGGGTCGCCAGCCAAGCCGGGGCGGCGCTGGTTGCGGTGCCCGCAGCCGATACCCTCAAACGTGTTGAACAGGTGGACGATGATACTCCCCTCAACAAGGAATCATCGGTCATCTCTCCCGTTCGGACGGTGGTCGAGACGCTGTCGCGCCAGGACGTGTGGCTGGCCCAGACCCCCCAGACCTTCCGTGTTCCGCTGATCAGAGCGGCTCACCAACGTGCCCTGGATGAGGCGATTCAGGTCACCGACGACGCGGCGCTTATTGAAAAATTCGGTGGGACAGTCCAGATTGTGCCTGGCGAGCGGCGGAATTTTAAGATTACCACCCCAGACGACCTGCGTATGGCAGAGGCCCTGCTCAGCGCTCACGCAAGTGAACGATGAGAATCACCTCATCGAGAAGAGATCAGCGTTTCTTTTGACACACACGGAGGAGCGGCATGAACCGAGCCCGAAAGACGGCGATTTCTCCAACCCGAGACGAAGACTACACCGAGTGGTACCAGCAGGTCATTCGGGCCGCCGACCTGGCAGAAACCTCGGCGGTCCGGGGTTGTATGGTCATCAAGCCGTGGGGCTACAGCCTGTGGGAGAACATTCAGCGCGTCCTGGACGGCATGTTCAAGGCCACCGGCCATCAAAACGCCTATTTCCCGCTCTTCATTCCGCTCAGTTTCATGCAAAAAGAGGCCGAGCACGTCGAAGGCTTTGCCAAGGAATGCGCGGTCGTGACCCATCATCGGCTGGAGGCCGGGCCGGACGGCCGGCTCGTCCCGTCCGGAGAGCTGACCGAGCCCCTGGTCGTCCGCCCCACCTCTGAAACCATCATCGGCGCGACGTTTGCCAAGTGGGTGCAGTCCTACCGCGACCTGCCGCTGCTGATCAACCAGTGGGCCAATGTCGTGCGCTGGGAAATGCGACCGCGTATCTTTCTGCGCACCGCCGAATTCCTGTGGCAGGAGGGCCACACGGTGCACGCCACGGCCGAGGACGCCCAGCAAGAGACTGCCCGTATGCTGGGCGTATACGCCGATTTTGCCGAGCGCTACATGGCGATTCCGGTTATCAAAGGCGAAAAGACCCTGAGCGAGCGCTTCCCCGGCGCCGTGTCTACCTATTCCATTGAGGCCATGATGCAGGACCGCAAGGCGCTCCAGGCCGGCACCTCACATTTTCTGGGCCAGAACTTTGCCCGTTCGTCCGAGATTCGCTTCTCTGACCCCAGCGGCCAGGAAGCCTACGCCTGGACCACCTCGTGGGGGGTTTCAACCCGTCTCATCGGCGGCTTGATCATGACCCATAGCGACGATAACGGCCTGATTCTGCCGCCCAAACTGGCCCCCCGCCATGTCGTGATTCTGCCCCTGTTGCGCAAGGATACAAACCGGGCCGAAATCCTGGCCTACTGCGAGAGTCTGGCCCAGGAGCTGCGAGCGCTGCGCTACGACGATCAGCCCGTGCAGGTCGAACTTGACGTGCGGGACGCCTCGGGCGGAGAAAAGGTCTGGTCGTGGATTAAAAAAGGCGTGCCCATCCGACTCGAAATCGGACAGCGCGAGCTTGAAGCCAACACGGTTTTTGTCGGCCGCCGCGACCGACAGCAGTCGGAGCGGGTGAGCCAGTCGCGGGCCGAGTTTGTAGCAACGGTCGGCGTCCAACTCGACGACATCCAGCACGGCCTGTTTGACCGCGCCCACCGCTTCCGGGATCAGCATACGCAGCGCATTGACTCAAAAGCCGACCTGTACGACTTCTTTACCCCCCAAAAGCGTGACAAACCGGAGATCCACGCCGGCTTTGCCCTCAGCCACTGGAACGGCCAGCCCGATGTCGAAGAGACGCTCAAGAATGACCTGAACGTCACGATTCGGTGCATTCCGCTCGACGCCCCGGAAGAAGACGGCAGCTGCGTGCTGAGCGGCCAAGCCAGCAAGCGGCGGGTCGTTTTCGCCAAGTCGTACTAGGCTCAGGACTCATAACCAGAAGAGCACGGTAGCGGCCAGGCAGATCGCACTGAAGAAGGTATGGGCGCAACGGTCATAGCGAGTGGCAATGCGGCGCCAGTCCTTGAGGCGGCCAAACATGCGTTCGATAAGGTTGCGTTGCTTGTACAGTTCCGGGTCGTAGGCAATCGGTTTCTTGCGGTGGACGCGCCCAGGGATGCAGGGGCTGATGCCCCGTTGCAGCAGGGCGGCCCGGAACCGGTCACTGTCGTAGCCCTTATCCGCCAAGAGGGTCTCCGCCGCGGGCAGCGTCGGCAGCAGGCGCTCGGCTCCCCGAATGTCGCTGACTTGGCCCGCCGTGAGCAGGAACGTCACCGGCCGCCCCGCTCCATCGCAGACGGCGTGGAGCTTGGAGGTGAGGCCGCCGCGGGTCCGCCCGATAGCCCGAGGAAGTGCCCTTTTTTTTGCAGGCTGGCTGCCGTGCGATGGGCGGTGAGATGCGTGGTGTCAATCATGACGAGGCCACTCTCGTCGCGTTCGGCGGCCAGCGCCGTGAACAGGCGGGCGAACACGCCCGCCTTGCTCCAGCGCACGAAGCGGTTATAGAGCGTCTTGTATGGGCCATAGCAAGCCGGCGCATCGCGCCACATCAAGCCGTTGCGCAGCACATGCAGAATCCCGGAGATCACGCGCCGGTCATCGACCCGCGGGACGCCCCGGGGCTTGTTGGGCAAAAGCGGTTGTAAGCGGGCAAATTGGGCCTCGGTGAGCCACAGATGAGAACCGGCCATGACCGCACTCCTATGTAGAGAGAGACTGGAAATCCCACACTCATCGCCATACACTACCAACAGACTTATTTATAGGTCCTGAGCCTAGCCCGATGGCAAAGATAGCTGAAGACCAACAGGCGGACAGGTGCGCAGTGTCAGTGCCGGCCGTTCTGGGCCTGATCTCGCTGTCGGAGACGCCCGATCCGCCAGCTCTCGACCCTGGTCCACTGCCGGGTGTCTAAGGAGACACGCTCATGGAACGCCGCCGAATCTATCTCATGCGCCACGGGGAAACCCTGTACCAGCGGGTCGCCAACGAGGGAGCGGTCGGCAACGGGGCGCTGACCGAGCGCGGCCGGGAACAAATCGCCACCGCAGCCCTGCTGTTTCGCGCCGTCCGGCTCGACCGCATCTACTCCAGCCCGCTGTCGCGTTCGCACGAAACGGCCCGGATCATTGCCGACGAGACGGGCCTTGAGGTCAGCCTGGATCCTGACCTGGCGGAGATCGCGCCGAGCGAGGAGCTGACCGCCAGCCAGGACCTGACCGACATTTTTCGTGCCGTTCAGCGCTTCTTTACCAGTCCGACCACCGGCTGGGACGAGCCGTATCTGGGCGGCGAGAGTTTCCGTCAGGTCCGGGAACGCGCGGAGCGGTTTCTGCGCGGCGTCCTTGCCCAAGCCGACTGGCGGACGCTGTTGGCCGTCGCCCACGGCGGCAGCAATAATGCCCTGCTGGCCTCCGTGCTGGGCATCACCGATGGGCGCGTGTTCAACATCGAGCAAGACTTTGGCTGCATCAACATCATCGACTTTGTCGATGACCGGCCCATGCTGCGACTGGCCAACTTCACCCTGTACGACCAGCTCAAGGTCAAGCTGTGGGACCACAGCCTCGATATCATCCTCAATCTGCTCCACGAGCGGGGGGTGATCCAGAAAGACCGCCTGCCATGAGTCCTGCCATGCGTCGGCAAAAAATACGGCGGTGGCAAAAATTTTTCTTGACAAACGCTAAAGTTTTCTCTATGTAGTCTGCCTAAACTACTCTGAGGAAGGCAGAACACCGGCCCAAAGTCGTACCGACTGCCCATATCGGGTTCCGTTCATCGCCAATACCGTTCGCCGTCAGGCCCATTTTCGCGCACCGCCTGTTGAGAGTGTCTTTTCTTTGCTTCAAACCCATATAGTCTGCGCAAACTATTCTGAGAAAGGTATTCTGTGAGCGTACATCTCGTCATCCTGGGTCTTCTGTCCGAGCGACCGTGTCACGGCTATGAACTGCGTCAGGAGGTCGAACGGCGGCTGTTCGCGACCTACATCAATCTGAGCGGGGGGTCCTTATACTACAACCTTGGCCAGCTCGAACGTTCCGGCTATGTGGAGAAAGCCTGGGCCGAACAAAAAGGGCGCTACCCCACACGGCAGGTGTACCAGATTACGGCGACCGGGCGCGAGTATCTGCAGACCGAACTGCGCCGCCTGCTGTTTGACACCGAGAGCAGAGAAAAGATCTTTGACCCCATCAACACGGCCCTGGCCTTCGGTCATTTCGTCAGCCCCAACGAACTGCGCACAGCCCTGAACAAACACCTGGAGTGGGCGGAAAAACGGCTGGCCTGGGTTGTCGAACAACACAGCTACTGGACAGACCAGAAGAAGGCCACCCTCACCCAGGCCAAGATCATTGAACACGGTCTGGTCCACTTCAAAGCCGAGATCGACTGGCTCAAACAATTTCTGCACGAACTTGATATGCAAGACAGCTTCGGTGAACCAAGACAGCACGCTGCCTCTTCGACTGAGGAGGGCAACCTGGGTCAGTAACCCAAAAGCGGGATGAGCATGTCCGCTTTTTAACCATAGGAGGACAGACAGTGGAAGGCTTAAGCGTCATGGATATGATTCATCAGGGGTGGTATGTCAGCTACCCGCTCATCATCATGTCGGTGGTGTGTATCACGATCATTCTGGAGCGGCTGTGGAACCTGGGCGGGATCATGACAAAAACCCTGCATCTGGCCAGAGACCTGGTGAGTCCCTTGCAGCAGGGCGATTTCAACACCGCCCTGGAGACCAGCCAGGCCGATAACAAATTGCCCGCCGGACGGGTGTTCCGCGAGATTATCGCCCGCCAGCGGGACGAATCCCCAGAGCAGCTGTCGAGCCTGGCCGACGAGCGTCGTCTCGAAGAGTCCGAAGGGCTCAAGGGCGCGATCTGGATTCTGGCCACCACCGGCGTCAGCGCGCCGTTCATCGGCCTGCTGGGGACGGTGGTCGGGATTATCAAATCCTTCCAAAGCATGGCGGTCGAGGGCAGCGGTGGGTTTACCGTTGTGGCCGGCGGTATTTCCGAGGCATTGGTGGCCACGGCGCTCGGTTTGGCGGTCGCTATCATCGCCGTTATCTTCTACAATTATTTCAATACCAAGCTGGAACGGATTGATACGGCCATGACGATTGGTTCCGACCGCATCATCGACGCCATCCGCATCGGCAGGAGAGAAGCGGCCCAGTCCGCTTAGGACTCAGGAAAAAGGAGACAATCTCATGGCCATGAGTGGTCCCAAAAAGAGGGGCGGGCGTGACGAGGTCATGTCCGAGATCAACATCACCCCGCTGACCGATATCTTTCTCGTCCTGCTGATCATCTTCATGGTGACCAGTGTGGCGATGGTCCAGTCGGGCGCCACGATCGATCTGCCGCGGGTCCAGGAAACCGAGTCCGAACCGCGCCAGATCATCGTCACCGTCACCCCCCAGAAAGAAATCTTCGTCAACAATCAGCCGGTCGCCCTGGCTGAGCTCGAACTGTATCTGCGGCCGATTATTGAAGCGATGCAGGATGTCCCGGTCGTCCTGGAGGGCGACCAATCGGTGATCCTGGGCGAGGCGGTCAAGATTCTGTCGGCGGCCCAGCGGGCCGGGGCAACCCAGATTGCCATCGCCGCCCAGCAGGGGGCGGGCTAAGCCCTTCGGCTCTGAGGGACGCGAGAGAAAGAAGGAGGACTAGGTATGGCTTCCGCCGAAAAAGAACCCCGGGGCGTGATCGACATTGAGAACGACCTGTGGTTGTCCCGAGGCCGGTTCGGCACCAACGCGCGCTGGTTTGCCGTCTCCACCGTCGCCCACCTGTTGCTGCTGTCGGTGTTTGCCACCACCGCGGTGACCGTGATGCAAAAGGGCCAGGATCTCATCAAAGTGACCGCCCTGCCGTTCGCTCAAGACCCGGCCGCCCAGGCCGATGACCAGAAGGACCCGGACGACTGGGAGGGTGAGCCGTCCCTCAGAGACCTGCCCGGCGCCTTGTCGATGGACATGCTGCCGCACAAGCGGGTCAAGAAATGGTCGTCCGGCCCACCGCCGCTGGCCGGCCGGGTGGAATCCATCAAGCCGACCGCCATGCCGATTCTGAGCAATTCCTTCAGCCCGGTCACCATTCAGGTCGGCCGGACGTCTGACGATCTCAAGGGTATCACCACCCAGATCACCGACCTGGGTTCCATCGACGGGGTGGTTGGTGGTGAGTTCGGCGACCGGGTCGGCGGGCTGCGGCGGGTTGGCATCGATGTCGCCCTCGTCGTCGACGCCACCGACAGCATGCAGTTCGTGATCGACTCGGTTCGCGAGCGCCTCAGCAATATGATCGAATCGCTCCAAACCATGGTCGATACGACCCGGGTCGGCATTGTAGCCTACCGGGACCGGGGTGAGGATTACGTCACCCGCTGGGTCGATTTCAGCTTCTCGACCTCGAAGCTGCAGGGGTTTCTGGCCAACCTTGAAGCCGGCGGCGGGGGGGACTGGCCCGAGGCGGTGTACGAGGGCGTGGACGTGGCGATTCACGATCTCAGCTGGCGCAAGAAATCGCGCCGGATTGTCGTCATCGTGTCGGGCTCGTCTCCGCACCCCGAATCGGTCAGCAATATCCTGAACCTGGCCCAGGGCTTCCGGGCCGGGGGCGGCTATGTGAGCGTCATGGACCTGGCCGAAAGGATGCATGAAGACTTTGAGCGCGCCCTGTGGAAGCAAACCGCCCATCTGACCAAGGTCGCCTTCAGCCCGTCTCCGCTGCCCGGCTTCTACCAGGAGTTCCGGGACACCATGGCCTCGATCGCCACCGCTGGCGGCGGCGAGTTCATCCCCCTGACCGACGAGAAACAGCTGACCAAGCAGATCATCGTCCTGACCTTTGGCACGCGCTGGGAAACGGAGATGGAACGCTTCCTGCGAGACCTGAGCTAAAAAGATATCCGTGATGGAGCATGCAACGAGATCACGCCTACCTTTTCCCGAGCACGAGGAGCACCCCCAATGATGAAGGCAGAAGTCGGCACCATGAACCGTGGGCTCACAACGCGCTCCGCGTTCCGTCCTGTCTGTCCCTTTCGGTTCCGCATTCCGTATGCCGCGAATGTGATGCATCCTCCCTTCCTCATCCAGAATGTCAGGATGAATCACATTCTCCTCATTGGCGCGTGCTGTCTTGTGGTCCTGGTGTCGGGCCTGGCCGCCCCAGGGCCGGGTCACGCGGCAACGATATCGGACTTGGCGCCCCGCGCCGCCCAGGCCAAAAACCGGGCCAACCAGCTGAGGACCGGCGGCAAAGCCGGCCAACTCGACGCCATCGGGGTTATCGGTCCGCTGGCCATGGAGTTTGTGGCCGCCTCAGATCTGACCACTGCGGTCAAGACCAAGCGCGCGAACGTGCGGCAGATTTACACCGACCTGAGCGCGCCCCTGCAAGCCATCTACAAGGCCAACACCGATGTCATGGAACGCTGGATGCAGGACATCATGGCCGTCGACGGCGACCTGGAGGCGCTGTACGAAGAGGCGCGGTGGAGAGACGCCCAGGATGTAGCGGCCCGCGCGCTGTATTTTCTCAACTGGCTCAAGTATGTCGGTTCGTTCGTGTATGAGGGCGAGCGCCAGACCCAACTGCTCAAAGACGCGATTAACGGCTTCTCCGAGTTTGCCTCCGGCCCGGCGTCAAGCGTCAAACGCGAGACCCTGTTCGGCCGCGCCCTGAGCGAACGCGAACTGGGCGAGTATGACTGGGCGATCAACGACTTTGAGGCGCTGCTGAAAGATAAGGCGACCAGCCCCAGCATGCGTACCAAGGTCACCAGCGCGCTGGCAGAGACCCGCCGTCTGGCCAAACGCGGCAAACGTCGCGGCCCCTCGCCCGAAGACCTGCTCGACCAACAGCTGGTCGAAGCCAGCGGTCTGTTTGAGCGCAGCCAGCAGGAACGCGGCACGCAGCGCCGCAAGACCCGGGAACGGGCCATCGGCCTGGTATTGGGGGTCAAAGAGTCAGACAACGCCGACGAGACGTGGAGAGCCAAGGCCGACACCCTGCTGGCCCAGAACCTGAACGAAGACGAAAAACAGGCCCTCGACCCCTATATGCCGTGGCACAACGCGGCGGCTTTTATTCGCAAGGGCCAGTACGCCAAGGCCATCCCCATCCTGCGGACGGTGCTGGAGTCGGACGATGCACGCGCCCAGCGCCATAAACAGGACGCCCGCTACTACCTTGGCGACGCGCTGCTCAGAACCGGCAGGCTGCGCCGGGCGATCACCACCCTGGACAGCTACCTCAACGGCGGATCGTCCAAAAATGTGGTCAACGCCGCCTACCTGCGTTTCAAAGCCGCCGAGGCCCTGTTCGCCCAGTCGCAGAACCAGACCAACGGCCGCCTGTATGTGAACGCGGCCAGAGACCTGATCAGGCGCGATCCCAGGAACCGCTCAAAAGCCGTCCACGAGGCGCACTTTCGGCTCGGCGAGTATCAGCACGGCCAGGAAAACTATCTCGAAGCCGTGAACTCGTATCAGCGCGTCCGCGATAATACCGAGTTTCGCTTCCGGGCCGATTTTGCCACCCTGCAGAGCTATTTCTCGATCTACGAACAGTGGGAAGAAGAGCCCGATACAGACCTGGGCATCAGCCCCGACGACCTCAAGCAAGGCATCAGGGACACCCTGGTCGCCTTTGAGCAGAGCAGCGCCGCGTTTGAAAAGCAGAACCCCAAGGGCAAAAACCGCGAAAACCTCAGGAATTATCGCGGCCGGGTCAAGTTCATGCACGCGGTCCTGCTCAGCGAGGACACCGACACCAACGCGGCCCAGATCGCCGACCTGCTGCACGACTTCGAGCAGCAGTACCCGGTCCACAAAGACGCCTTTGAAACCGTGGCCCGCGTCCGTCTGGTGACGCTGGAGAAAGCCGGCCGCTTTGCGGAGCTGGAAAAGAATGTGGCGGCCATCTTTGCCACCTACGACACCGACAAGCGCCTCGAGTTGCTCACCGCGCTCGACCAGGTCCTGGCGCGGGATATTCGGACCCTGAAAAAGCAGAACGACACGGACAATCTCCAGGCCGCCAAACGCACCCTGGCCCGCCTGTACAGCGACAAGATTGCGCGTCAGGACTTTGCCGCAGACGAGTCCCAGGACAAGTTCAAATACGAGCTGGCCCAGCTGTATCTGGATGTCCGAGACTACGACCAGGCGGCCGCCCTGTACACCGAACTCCAGGACGGACCGTATTCGCTGGTCTCATTGGCCGGCTTGGCCCGTATCGCCGAGGTCAGCGGAGACAAGGAACGGGCGCTGGCCTACTGGGAAGAGATGCTCCAAGACTCGCAGGCCGGGGATCCGATCTGGTTCCGCGGCTCGTACGAGGTCGCCGTGCTGAACGTCTCGCTGGGCAATGCCCGGGCCGGCTGTCGGACCGCCCGGGGCACCCGCACCATGCTGAACCGGCTGGGAGACCAGCAGCTCAAGAAACAGATCCAGGATTTCGTGACCAAGAACTGCGGCGTCTGACACAGCGGACGATGCTCTCTTCTCGATTCAGCGAGTCGTCATCGTCCACTTTTCCCCACCGCCCGGGCTGGCTCGGCGACCCACACCGGGCTAGGCCAAAAAAGGTGAGCGTGATAACACACACAGCCTGAAAGGATATCACGATCACCGTCTCACCCACAGATCAGGGAATCTGGCTCTTTCTGGCCAAGGGCGGCGTGGTGTTGTTCATCATCGCCGTCCTGTCCATCGTTGCCTTTGCCATTGTGCTGGCCAAGTTCTGGTCGCTGTGGCGGTTCCGCACCCACCTCAGTACGCTCAACCAGCGCATTCAGCCCCAGCTGGCCGAGGGCAATATCTCGGTCGCCCTGGGCGTCTGCCGTGAATACACCAGCCCGCTCAGCCGGCTGTTTGAGGCTGCCATTGTGTATCGGGACCGCGGCCACAGCGAGCTGACCCGCCGGCTGGAGCGTTTAGGTGGAGATGTGGTCGCCGCCCTGGAGTCCTACCTGGGCGTACTGGCGGCGGTGATTGGGGTGGCCCCGATGCTGGGATTTCTGGGCACCATCATCGGTCTGATCCGCGCCTTCATGAGCTGGGAAGTGATGGGCGACCAGATTACGATCAATATCCTGGCCGGTGGCATCTACGAAGCCATGATCACGACCGCCGCCGGTCTGAGTGTCACGATTCCGTACTATCTGATCTATAATCACCTGACCGCCCGGGTTAAACGGCTGACCCGGCTGACCGAAGAGCACACCGAGACCCTGGTCGATATGCTCACCCAAGCTCAGCCCCGGGAGCCCCTCAGCGATGCGGTTTAGCAAGCACCCACAGCCCGGCCCGAACCTCGACTCGGTGGCCCTGACCGACATCATCATGAACATGTTCATCTTCTTCTTCATTACGTTCAGCTTTCTGGCCACGTTTAATCAGACCACAGAGGGCCGGGTCGACGTCAGTCTGCCCAAGGCGTCGTCAGCCGCCTCCCAGATAGAACGGACGCGCCTCACGGTGAGTCTGGACAAGGGTGGCGGCCTGTTTCTGAACGAACAGGAGACCAGCCTTGAGCAGCTCCAGAACGTATTCCAGGCCGAGCGGCAAAAGGGCAGCGAGGTCACCCTGGTGGTCCGCGCCGACCAGGAAGTCCAGCACGGCCGGGTGGTCAGGGTGATGGATCTGGCCCGGACCGAGGGTCTGCACCGCCTGGCCATCGCCACCGTCAAATGACACGGGCCCAAGGGCTGGCCCCGAGGGGGAAACCGCCGCCCGAGTCGGACATCCTGAATGAAATGGATACGAAAGACACGCTCGACGCGCTCCACACCACCGACCTTCTCCGCCTGGCAAGAGCAAAACCTGGCCGCCATCAGCCGCCGTCTGGCCGCCGTCCGCGCCGCCCGTCCCGGCATCGTGCATGAGCAGGTCTCGGCCTATAACCACATCGTCGTGCGTCGCACGACACAGCAGCTCCTGCTGTGCTACCGCCACCCCCACAGCCAGATTGAAGAAACCGAATCACGGCTTGACCCCGATGACCCCCTCGTCCTGCCCTCGGCCTATACCCAGGCCATGCTCCTGGCCCTGATCTGGCAGCCCCACCCTCGGCGTATTCTGCTCATCGGGCTGGGCGGGGGACGCCTGCAAATGGTCCTCCACCACTACCTGGAGCGGGTGACGCTGCATACCGTCGAGCTTGACCCGCTTGTTGTGGCGCTGGCGGAACGCTTCTTCGGCATTGCCCAGGACGAGCGCCAGCGGATTATCGTCCAGGACGGCCGGGACTATCTGCGTCGGGCGGCCGGCCGGCTGTCCTACGACCTGATCCTGCTCGACGCCTACCGCGTCGAAGGGGTGCCGCGCCACCTGAGCACCCACGAGTTTTATACCGAATGTCGCGCCTGTCTGGCGCCGGGCGGCGTGCTGGCCACCAACCTGCACTCGGGCATCCCCGGCTATGCGGCCGCCCGCGCGACCTTTGAGACAGCCTGGCCGCACACGGCCGTGTTTCCCGTATTCGGGGGCAATGTGGTGGCCGTCGGCGGTGAGCTGGCTGCGCTGGCCGCACCCGCCTTCTCGGCCCGACTGGGCTTGGTCGAGCAACACTTCCTGGGCCACCTGTCTCTCACCCGGCTGGCCCACGGGCGCGACAGCCGGGCGGTCAAGACCGGACGGATTTTACACGACACGGACCAGCCTTGAGTTTCATTCAAGGACAGAAGAAAGGAAGCGACCCCACTGCTGGCCGGAGGGACAGAAAGTCCCATAGGGCTTGTCTGTCCCTCCATTGACTTTCGCTAAGTGTTCTGGTTTGCAGGGAGCTTCTTGCAAAGGAGGACGGCGTGGAAAACGGTAAAATCTGGATGGACGGCGAGTTTGTCGCCTGGCCCGAGGCCACGGTCCATGTGCTCACCCATACCCTCCACTACGGCGTCGGCGTGTTTGAGGGCATTCGGTGCTACGCCGGCGAGGACGGCCGTTCGGCAGTCTTCCGTCTTGCCGAGCATATTGAGCGCCTGTTTGACTCGGCCCATATTCTGGATCTCAAAATTCCGTTTACGCCCGAGCACATCAGCCAAGCCTGCCTGGAAACGGTCCGGGTCAACAATCTGAAAGAGTGCTACATCCGGCCGCTGGTGTTTGTCGGCGAGGGCGACCGCGGGCTGCACGCCCGGACCAACCCCATTCGGGTGGCGATTGCCGCCTGGGCGTGGGGCGCCTACCTGGGCGAAGAGGGGCTGAAAAACGGGATTCGGGTCAAAACCTCCTCCTTCCAGCGCTTCCACGTCAATACCCTGATGACCAAGGCCAAAGCGGTCGGAACCTATCTGAACGCCATTCTGGCCGGTCAGGAAGTGTGGTCCCTGGGCTATGACGAAGCCCTGTTGCTGGACACCGACGGCCATGTGGCCGAAGGACCGGGTGAGAATATCTTTGTGGTCCGCAAGGGAAAAATCAGAACCCCGCCCCTGTCGACCTCGCTGCTGCCCGGCATCACCCGCGACACGGTGATGACCCTGCTGCGCGACGGCGGCTATGACCTGTCTGAAGAGTCCCTCACCCGCGACGATATCTATCTGGCCGACGAGGTGTTCTTCACCGGCACGGCTGCCGAGGTGACCCCCATCCGCGAACTCGACGACCGGCCTGTTCGCGGCCAGACCCCCGGAGAAGTGACCCGTTTTCTGCAACAGCAGTTCTTCGCCCTGACCAAGGGACAGGACAGCAGCTATACGCACTGGCTGACATACGTCTGAGCGGGCCGGCCCCGCTCTCAGTATCCCTGATGTCTTCCCTCCGTCACCTGTGGTTCGATACCCGCCATCTGCTTGGAGACGAGCCGGGCCAGGCGCTGTTGGCCGAACTCCAGGCCCTGCCCTCCGAAGCGCGCGAGACAATTCTGACGACCGGCGACCGGCTGGCCGAGGTATCACTGACGCTGGCCCAAGCCTTCTGCCGGCAAGCCCCGGCCGCCTGGCGGGTGTTTGGCGCGACGGGCTGCGGACGCTGGGCAGCCCTCGGCGAGGGTCTGGCCGGCCAGGAACCGGCCTCACGCGACGGGGCGGTCGCCTATTTTACGATTCCGCCCGAATCGGTACGGCAGCTGGGTCTGGATCGGGCCGCAGAGTGGATCGCCATCGGGCGTGAGGTGCTGCGGGTCTCGCGCCGGCTTGGGGCGCAGTTTTTTCAAGCCTCGGCGCCGCTGTTCGGCCAGCTGCCCAGCGGGTCACACCTGCGCGTCTGGGCCGAGCAGGGCCGGCTGCTGCTCAGCTGCAAGGGCTGGAAGGGGGAGTTTCTGGCCGTGTCGTATTTCTCGGCGGCGGCCGCTGCCCTGCCGGTGCTGAGTCCCGAGGAAATAGCAGCCTGGGCAAGACTCGGCGCCCTGGTCCAGGATTCCGGGCCGTGGACGTTTTATACGCGTTTGCCGGACGGTTTTCAGGCCTTGGATCAGACCCAACGCCTGGCCTTTCTGCATACCGCCCAGCACGCGGCCAGTCAGTCCGCCACCGCCGCCACCGAGATTTTTTTCGGTCTGCCGCCGGTCCTGGCGGGTCTCAGTCCAGGTCTGCAGTCTTTTTATCTGTCTGTCCTGACTCCGGTGATTCGCTCGGACCCGCCGGCGGTCTCCGGCCTGCTGCCGCTGCTGAGACCGGTCGCCAAGGCCGTCAGCCTGGCCGAGCAGCCGGCCCTGCGAGACCGCCTGATCGGCCTCGCCGACACCTTTCCGGCCGGTATTCCACCGCTGATTCGGACCCTGCCCCGGGCGTATGAAGAAGCCGGCCCCACGGGTCTCCAGGACTGGCTGGCAAAAGGCACCCGCATCGCCGCCGACAATCCCGAGGCCGGGCTGGCCTATTTTGGCCTGGAGTCGCGCACCAGCTTTCAGGTTCTGCGCCAGGCTTCTCCCGGCATTGATCTCGAAGAGGTCCAGGAATTGCTGCGCAAGTATGTCCAGATGCTGACCGGCAGCCCGGTCAGTATTCGGCGCCAGGAGTTCTTCTCCTACCCGCCCGCACTGGAAGAAGCCTCGAGCCACCTGCCCCTGCCGGGCCGGATTGAGGTGTTTGAAACCTATGACGAGAACTTTCGGCTGTTTCGCGCCTTTGCCGCGCAGCAGGCCGGTCGCCGTGAGTTCGGCACCTACGAATTCTCGCTCAGCCGGCTGTGGCCCGACCTGCCGCCCGCAGTCCGTCACAGCATGCGCGAGGACGCGGCTCCGGTCGGCGGGCTGGCCGAGTACTTTCGCTGCTTTGTGCATCCCGACATTGTCGAGGCCCTGTTCGTCCTGATCGAAACCCGGCGGGTTCACGCCCGTCTGGCGGCAGTCTACCGGGGCCTGAGCGCAGACGTGGCGTGGCTGAACGCGGCATCCCTGCCCTCGCTGCTGCCCGAAGCCCTGGTCTCGCTGAGCGGGCTGTGGTCCGACCTCCTGCCGTCCGCCGCCCGTCGACCCAAAAATGTGTATGACTCGGCCACCCGCGCGGCCGAACTCTACCTGCGTCTGCTGTCCTCCCTGTCCACCACCCGTCTCAACCCGGACGACGCGGCGGACTCCGGCCTGCTGTTTGACAAACTGAGCGGCGATGCGCTGATCGATCCCGACATGGACGATGACGACAGTCCGCCGCCGGTCCAGGAGCCGGTCGACATACCCGAGCTACAGCTGGAGGACGAACGGGATGAGGAACACGGCGGCAGCCCCCTGTCGGCCGAAGAACTCAAAGCCCTGATCGAGGCCGGGGTCGATCTCCAGATTCGCCAGGGCAAGCAGGACAGGCTGACTCCCCAGGGGCTGTACGTCAGCGATTTGAACGGCAAGTTGCCGGGCCAGGGCGAGTTGGAGCACATCGCCGCCGGCACTGACCCGGCTCTTCCGGCCGTCCACGGCCGCGCTCAGCGTGAGGAGAGCCTGACCTTTTACTACGACGAGTGGGACTATCAGATCGCCGACTATCGGAGCCGCTGGTGTCGCCTGCGGGAGATCGTGCTGAACGGCGACGCCGGCGAGTTCTTTGCCCAGACGCTGAGCGACTACACGGCCCTCACCCCGGCCATCAAACACGAGTTCCAGCGCATCCGACCGGAACAGTACCGGCTGGTGCGCGGTCTTGAAGACGGTCACGAGTTTGATCTCAACGCGGCGGTCACTGCGGCGGTCGATATGCGCGCCCGGCTCGCGCCCTCGGCCAAGCTGTACACCGAACGGCGGCAGACCGAGCGCGATGTGGCCGCCCTGTTTCTGCTCGACATGAGCGCCTCGACGGATGAACCGCTGGTTGCGGTGGAAAAAGTGGACGATGATGACCATCCCATCAAGCAGAGAGCAGCGTCCACTTTTCGTGACGACAGCGACGACGAGCCCGAAGACTGGCAACCGCTGTGGAGCAAAGCCGACCGGACTGCACGCTCGGCTGCGAAACGCCCGCCCCAGCCCAAACCGCGCCGTATTATCGACGTCACCAAGGAGACCCTGGTGCTCATGGCCGAGGCGCTCGAAGAGATTGGCGATTCCTACGCCATCTACGGTTTCTCGGGCCAGGGCAAGGACAACATCGAGTTCTACCATGTCAAGTCGTTCGTCGAGGCGCTGTCCCCGACCGTCAAGGGACGCATCGGCGCCATCGAGCCCAAGCGCTCGACCCGCATGGGACCGGCCGTGCGCCACGCCTTGGAAAAACTCAAAGACCTGGCGTGCCGGGTCAAGCTGTTGATCCTGCTGAGCGACGGTTTTCCCCAAGACATGGATTATGGCCCGGACCGGCGCTCCACAACGTACGGCATTCGGGATACCATGGTGGCCCTGCGCGAAGCCGAAGAAGCCGGCGTACTGACCTTCTGCCTGACGGTCGATAAGGCCGGCCACGACTATTTGCGCGAGATGTGCGAGCCGTCGCGCTACCTGGTGCTTGAGGACGTGGCCTCGCTGCCGACCGAGCTGCCCAAAGTCTATCAGCGCTATATCCGGCCGCGTGGAGTCTAGCACGAGTCCCGCCCAATCCGGGCCGAATCAGCGGCCGAAACTGGAAACGAGAGCAGAGAGGAGAGATGTATGGATATGCAAAAAACCGTTGCCGTTGTGACCGGTGGCGGCTCGGGCCTGGGAGAGGGCACCAGCCGCGCCCTGATTGCCAGAGGCGCCAGGGTCGCCATCCTCGATCTGGGTCGTTCGCGCGGGGCGGACATCGCCCACGAGCTGGGCGACAAGGCGGTCTTTGTTGAGGCCGACGTGACCGACGAAGACCACACCGCAGCGGCCATCGACAAGGCGGTCGCCACCTTTGGCGCCATCAATGCGCTGGTCAACTGCGCCGGGATTGCGACCGCCGGTCGGACCCTGGGCAAGGGCGCGCCGCTCGACCTCGGTCCGTTCAAACGCACGATCGAGGTCAACCTGATCGGGACGTTTAACGTCATTCGCCTGGCCGCCGCCCAGATGGTCAAAAACGAACCCAGCCCGGACGGCGAACGGGGGGTGATCATCAACACCGCCTCGGTGGCCGCCTTTGACGGACAGATCGGACAGGCAGCCTACTCGGCCTCAAAAGGCGGGGTGGTGGGCATGACCCTGCCGATCGCCCGCGACCTGTCCCGCGACGGCATCCGCTGCTGTACGATTGCCCCGGGGATTTTTGAAACCCCGATGCTGATGGGTTTGCCCGAATCGGCCCGGCAGTCCCTGGCCGCCAGCATTCCGTTTCCCCAACGCCTGGGCACCCCGGCCGAATACGCCGCCCTGGCCTGCCATATTATGGAAAACGTGATGCTGAACGGCGAGACCATCCGCCTCGACGGGGCGATTCGGATGGCGCCCAAGTAGGCCCGTGTACGCCCGTGTACAAGCGCAAGGACGCCTTTTACAAGAAGGCCAAACAGGCCGGCTATCGTTCACGGGCCGCCTATAAGCTGCGCGAACTCAGTCACAGCTTCGGGTTGCTGCGACCCGGCCAGCGGGTGATCGATCTGGGCGCCTGGCCCGGCGGCTGGCTACAGGTAGCGGCCGAGCTGGTCGGTCCTCGGGGCAGGGTCATCGGCATCGATCTGGTCCCCATCGACCCCCTGAAGACGGGCAATGTGACCGTGGTCCAGGGCGACGCCACCGACCCGGACCAGCAGCGCCGGCTGCTCAGCCTGCTCGACGGCCCGGCCGATATCCTGCTGTCCGATATGGCCGCCAAGTTGAGCGGCGTGCGTGAGCGTGACGAGGCGCAGGCGCAGGAACTCAGCCGGGCGGCCGTGGGCTGCACTACCTGCCTGCTCAGGCCGGGCGGGAGCCTGCTCCTCAAGGCGTTCATGGATAGCGGCTATCCAGCCCTGCTGGCAGCCCTGCGCGCCGGCTTTGCGACGGTCAAGACCACCAAACCCCAGGCAACGCGCAAGGGCTCGGCAGAGACCTATATCATCGCCAGCGGCTTCGTATCGTGCTAAGACGAGGCCAATCTCTCTCAGCTGAGATCATCAATTGCTCTGCTTCCAAGGAGGCCGCGATGGCAAAGTCAGTCCTGACCATTTCTCACATGTACGGCAGTGGCGGAAGCCGTATTGCCCGCGACCTCGGTGGCCGTCTGGGCTGGACCGTGTGGGAAAAAGAAATCGTTCGTAAAATTGCCACCCAGTACAAGGTGTCGGAAGAGTATGTCGACGCCAAGGACGAACGGGTCGATTCCTTTATTGAGCGCATGGTCGGGCTGTTCGGCATGGGTGGCTTTGAATCGGCCTACGACATCCCGCCGCCGCTGTGGCTCAACGACGCCCAACTCGTCCGCATGACCCGCTCGCTGATTGAAGAGGTGGCCGGGGGCGGGCAGGCGATTATTGTCGGTCGGGGCGGCAATTATGTGCTGGCCGAACAGCGCGGCGCCCTGCACGTCTTTCTGACCGCCTCGCTCCAGGCGCGCATAGCGCGGGTGATGGAAGTCGAGAGCCTGTCCCAGGCCGACGCCGCCCAACGGATCGCCGGCATGGACCGTCTGCGCGCCGACTACGTCCACACCTTCTACCACGACGACTGGCGCGACCCGAGCCGCTATCACCTGCTGATTGATTCGAGCGTCTGGGGAGAAGCCGGCGCTGCGGATTTGATTCTGCAAGCGCTGGAGCGCTCAGCCGACTGAGTCCGGGCGCGCTTCAAGATCCGCGTCGCGCCCGGCCCGGGCGCCGAGCGGCAGAAAGACCCGCATCGTCGTTCCCCGGTCGAGCTGGCTCTCGATATGCAGGAATCCCCCGTGGGCCTGCACGATATGTTTGACAATCGCCAGCCCCAGCCCGGTGCCGCCGAGTTCGCGCGAGCGGGCCTTATCGACCCGGTAAAAGCGCTGGGTCAGGCGTGGAATATCCGCCGCGGGGATGCCGCAGCCGGTATCGGCAACCGCGACTTCCATCCAGCCGTGGTCGGCCTGTCCGCTCCCGTCCCCGTTCCCGCCTGAGACCGAAGACGCTGCCGCAACGCGGGCGGTGACCGTCACCCGTCCGCCCGCAGGGGTGTATTTGACGCCGTTATCAACCAGGTTCAGCAAGACCTGATGGAGCCGGTCGGGGTCGCCAGACAGGGACGGCAAAGACTCCGACAGCGCCGCACTCAGCCGCACCTGCCCGCTGGCGGCCTTGTCCTTGACCAGCTCAAACACCTCGTCAATCAGCTGGCCGAGGACCAGCCGGTCATGGCGCAACTCGGTCTTGCCCAGCTCAAGATCGGACAGGGTCAGCAGATCGTCAATCAGACGGCTGAGACGCTCTGAGTGACGGTCGATGATGGCCAGAAAACGGGTAACCATGGGCGGGTCGTTGAGCGCGCCGTTCAGCAGGGTTTCGGCATAGCCCTTGATCGCGGTCAGCGGCGTGCGCAGCTCATGCGAGACGTTGGCCACAAAGTCGGCCCGAATGGCTTCGAGCCGTTTGAGCTCGGTCAGGTCGTGCAGGGCCAGAATGACCCCGCTGACCGCCTGTCCATTCAGAGCCTGTTCCGCGTGCCACACCGGAGACTGGGGCGAGACGTGCATCTGGATCGCGCTAACCGCGACCGAGCGGGGCGGCTTGCCCTCAATCTCGATTTCCCGGCTCAGCGCCTCAGCCCCGGGCGGACTGTCGAGCACGGCTCGCACCAACTCGTGGAGCACCGGATGGCGGGAGAATTCGAGCAGCGGCCTGGCCTGGAAGTCCGTCTCCTCAGACAGCTCCAAGAGAGCGTGGGCGGCCCGGTTGGAGAAGCGAATACGACGGTCAGCGTCCAGGACAATCACCCCCTCGGTCATGCTCTGGAGCACCACTTCAAGTTCCTGGCGGGCGTCGTGTGAACGTCGCAGTCGCTCGTGCTGAGCGTGCAGCAAGCGGCCCAGGCCGTCTTCTACGAGGCCGAGTTCATCGGGTCTTTGCGTCGGCAGGCCGGGCGGCAGGCTGCGCTCCGAGGCGATAGCGATACAGGCCCGCAGCTCGGCCAGGCGCTGCACCACGCTTCGGCTCAGGACAAGAGCGCCGAACGGCGCGCCCAGCCCCGCGCCGAAGGCCACATACCACAACCAGGCCGGGCGGGCGGCCTCAGGCAAGGCGTAAAAGCCCAGCATGCCGAGCAGGCCCGCACAAGCCAGACTCGGAAACCCGACGATGGCGATACCCAGCCTATTCTTCCAAAGCATCGGGGTTAAACTTATAGCCGACCCCACGCACAGTCAGGATGAGCGTCGGTCTGGTATCATCGCGCTCAACACGTTGACGCAGCCGTCGGATGTGGACATCCACCGTGCGGGGCTCGACGTACACGTTGTGGCCCCAGACCAGATCGAGAATCTGGCTGCGGCCAAAGACGCGGTGCGGGTTGCGCACAAAAAACTTCAGCAGATCGAACTCGCGCAGCCCCAAGCCCACCGCTTCGCCGTCGCGGTAGACCTCGTAGGTATCAAAGTCGATCCGCAACCAGCCCTTTTCATACGACTCGTGGGGCCGCTCATTGGCCGGTCCGTACGCGCGGCGGATGATCGCCTTGACCCGGGCGACCAGCTCACGCGGGCTGAACGGCTTGGTGACATAGTCGTCCGCGCCCATCTCCAGACCCAGAACCTTGTCAAGCTCGGCGGCGCGGGCGGTCAGAATCAGAATCGGCACCGGGGCGGTGTCTTCCTGAGCGCGCAGCAGACGACACACTTCCAGGCCGGACAAGCCCGGCAGCATCAGGTCCAGGATGATCAACGCCGGCCGCTCTTCGGCCGCCAGATGCAGACCACGTTCACCGTCGCTGGCGTCGACAACCGCAAACCCCTCGGCCTCCAGGTTGTAGCGGACCAGGCTGCGGATATCTTCTTCGTCTTCAACAATCAGGATTTTCCGTGGAGCCTCGGCCATGGCGCCTTCCACAAAAGCTTCCTCCCCTCCAGACACGGCGCTAGGCATCTGAGACAGAGCTTGGCACCGGCGAGACATGCCGAATGTTCTTGCCCTTGACCATATAGATGACCATTTCTCCGATGTTGGTGGCGTGGTCGGCGATGCGTTCCAGGTATTTCGCCAGAAACAGGATGCGGGTCGAACGCACCACGGTTTTGGGCTCCTCGACCATCCGGCCCAACATCCGGCCGAACACCTCGGACGTCAGATCATCAATAAAATCATCACGCTGACACACGTCCAACGCCAGGCCGGTGTCCTCGCGGATAAAGGCGTCCAGGCTGTCACGCAACATCGAACGCGCCCACTCGGCCATGCGCGGCAGGTCGGCGTAGGGCCGCAGGGGCGGCTCCTCGTTGAGTTCCAGCGCCCGTTCGCACACGTTCTGGGCGATATCGCCGATCCGTTCCAGATCGGTCCCGATCTTCAGGCTGGTCATGATGAAACGCAGATCCCGCGCCGCAGGCTGGTGGAGGGCCAGCAGGCGGGTGCACGCCTCATCAATCGACACGTCCAGGTAGTTGACCATGTGGTCGCGCGCAATCGTCTGTTCGGCCAGCTCGGAGTCGCGCTGGGTGAGTGAGGTGATCGCGTCGCCGATCTGTTTTTCGACCAGCCCGCCCATCTCCAGCACCTTGGCCCGCAGCTCCTGCAACTCTTCTTCGTACTGTCGGTCGGTGTGCAACGGCATAGGCACCTCGCATCCGCGTTACGGGGGAACGCTGATGACCACCTCATCAGGAAGCAATCATCCTTCCCCGGTCTAGCCGAAACGGCCAGTGATGTAGTCCTCGGTCTCTTTTTTCTCGGGCGTGGTGAACAGCTTATCGGTCGGGCCGAACTCAATCAGCTTGCCCAGGTACATGAACGCGGTGTAATCGGACACCCGCGCGGCCTGCTGCATATTATGGGTGACGATGACAATCGTATACTCGCGTTTGAGCTGGTGGATCAGCTCTTCGATCTTGGCGGTGGCGATCGGGTCGAGAGCCGAGCAGGGTTCGTCCATCAACACCACCTCGGGCTCAACCGCAATCGTGCGGGCAATGCACAAGCGCTGGTGCTGGCCGCCCGACAGGTCCAGGGCGTTGTCGTGCAGGCGGTCCTTGGCCTCCTCCCACAGCGCGGCGTCCTTGAGGCTTTTCTCCACAATCTCGTCCAGCCGCGACTTCTGGCTGATGCCCAGGATGCGTGGGCCGTAGGCGATGTTTTCGTAAATCGTTTTGGGAAACGGGTTGGGCTTCTGAAATACCATGCCGACTTTTTTGCGCAGTTCGGTCACATCCAGGCCGGGACCGAGGATTTCCGTGCCGCCGATAGTGATGCTGCCGCTGATCCGAACCCCGTCGACGAGGTCGTTCAGCCGGTTGAGACAGCGTATCAGGGTCGATTTGCCGCACCCCGACGGGCCGATATAGGCGGTCACCTTCCCCCGCTCGATATCCATGTCGATGTTGTACAGGGCCTGATTGCTGCCGTAGTGCAGACACAGGTCGCGGATACGGATTTCAACCGGCGCGGCAGCCGGTGCAGCGGCCGGAGCCGTCCCGTTGCCGTGCCCGGTCGGCTGCGGAACAGCAAGGTCGGGGGTCGAGGCTGACAGATCTTTGTCCATGCTCGCGTGCCTCTCTTTCAGAAGGTGCCAAAGCGGAGCTTACTGCGCAGACGATTGCGGACCATAATGGCGGTCAGGTTGAGCGCAATCACGATACCGATCAGCAACAGGGTCGTCATGAAGACCATCGGCTTGGCGGCCTCGACGTTGGGCGACTGAAAACCGACATCGTAGATATGAAAGCCCAGGTGCATGAACTTTCTCTCGAGGTGAAAAAACGGCCAGTGGCCATCCAGCGGCAGGGTCGGGGCCAGCTTGACCACGCCGGTAATCATCAGCGGCGCGACTTCCCCGGCTCCCCGCGCCATGGCCAGGATAGCCCCGGTCAGAATGCCGGGCAAGGCGCCGGGAATGACGATCTTGCGCAGGGTTTCCCATTTGGTCGCGCCCAGAGCCAGCGAGCCCTCGCGCCATTCGCGCGGGATGGCCGACAGGGACTCTTCGGTGGCGACAATGACGACCGGCACGGTCAGCAGCGCCAGGGTCAGCGAGGCCCATAAAATTCCGCCGGTTCCATACGTCGGCGTCGGCAGGGCCTCTTCGTAGAAAAAAGAATCGATTGACCCGCCGATCAGATAGATGAAGAAACCCAGGCCGAACACCCCAAACACGATGGACGGCACACCGGCCAGGTTATTGACCGCGATCCGCACCGCGCGCACCAGCGGCCCCTGTTTGGCGTACTCGCGCAGGTACAGGGCCGCCACCACCCCGAACGGGACGACCACGAGGCTCATGATGATGACCATCATGACCGTGCCGAAAATGGCCGGGAAGACCCCGCCTTCGGTATTCGACTCGCGTGGATCTTCCCAGAAAAACTCCCAGAAGCGGGTGACGTACAGGCCGGCTTTCTCGGCCCAACTCATCTGATTCGGCAGAAAGGCCCGCACGACCTGGGCCAGCGGCAGGTTTTTGTGTTTCCCGCCGGCGGCCTGGACGACGATCTCGTAGCGTGCATTTTCCTGATATAAGGCCGACAGCCGCTCGGTGACTTCCTCGTAGCGCCGCTGCCAGCCGGCGACGTCTTGTTCGAGCCCACGAATCTCCTGGGCCGCGCGCTGGGGGTCGGCTTCGTGCAGCTGAATGCCCCGGATCTGCAAACGCAGCCGTTCCATCTCGTAGTTGATATCCCCGACTTCCTGGCGTTCGATGCGCTCGATCTGATGCCGGATGTCTCTCGTTCTGGGGTGGAATTCCTGGAACGCCTGCCAGCTGTGGCTGAAGCCCTCGGCCACGACCTGACCGTCGACGCTGACCGAGCTGAGAAAACCGAACAGGGCGCCCCACTCCAGACGCTCAAACGAGACCGCCTCTTCCGGATATGCGCGGTCGAGGATCCGGGCGTCGTCCACCCAGCGAAAATCCGCCCCGTACAGGTCGCGGTTGCCGACCTGAAACTGGGTCCGGTACGTTACGCCCTGTTCGTCTCCGGTCTGGAGGGCTTGCTCATGGTCGCGGACCTGGCCCAGCAGCTCGGTGCCGTCGCTGAGGCTGACCAGTACCAGCCGGTCCGGCCAGAAAAAGCCCAGCGCGTTGACCGCCACAATCCACAGCAGGCCAGCGATCATCAGCAGGCTGAAACCCAGCGCTCCACCGGTCAGCCAGATAAACGGATCACCGCTCTTCCAAAAACGCGTCTTCACAGGTCCTTCCTCAGTCCAACCGGCTAGATTTTGCTGTAGCGCTCGCGCAGGTTCTGGCGCACGACCTCGGCTGCGGTATTCAGCACAAAGGTCAGCACAAACAGCAGCAGGGCGGCCAGAAACAGGGTCCGGTACAGGGTGCCGCCGTGGGGCGCCTCAGGAATCTCGACCGCGATATTGGCCGACAGGGCGCGAAAGCCGCTGAACGGATTAAAGTCCATGACCGGCGTATTGCCGGTGGCCATCAGCACGATCATGGTTTCTCCGACCGCCCGGCCAAAGCCGATCATGATCGCCGAAAACACGCCCGGGCTGGCCGTCGGCACGACCACCCGGACGGCGGTCTGCCAGCGGTTGGCCCCCAGCGCCAGCGAGCCGGACACCAGGTGCTGGGGCACGTTGGAGAAGGCGTCCTCACAAATGGTGTAGATGATCGGGATCACGGCAAAGCCCATGGCAAAGCCGACAATCAGCGAGTTGCGCGGGTCATAGCGCGAGCCCGTCGTGTCGTACAGCCACTGGGGAAAATTGCCGGCAAACAGGCTGACCTCGATGGCATCGTTGAGGGCCACACAGGCGTACACCGTCAGCAGCAGCAGCGGGGCCACACAGAGCAATTCCACCCCCGGTTTCAGGCTGTTGCGGACCGCCAGGGGGACCAGCCGCCAGGCGAAGGCGGCCAGCAGGGTGACACCCGGCAGGGCGACCAGCAGCATGAAAATGGCCGGCACCATATCGGCCACCAGCGGGGCCAGCCACAGGCCGGCAAAAAAGCCCAGGACAACGCTGGGCAGGGCCGCCATCACCTCGACCGACGGCTTGACCAGGTTGCGCAGGCTGGGGTGCATGAACTGCGAGGTGTACAGCGCCCCGCACAGGCTGAGCGGAATCGCCAGCAGGAGCGCATAAAAGGTTCCCTTCAGGGTGCCGTAGGCCAGCGGCGTGAGGCTGAACTTGGGCTCGAAATCGTCGGTCGCGCTGCTCGACTGCCAGGTATAATCGGGCTCCTGATAGCCCTCGTACCACACCGTGCCGAACAGCGTGGTGAGGTTGATCTCGGGGTGGGGGTTATCGAGCGACCAGTCGAACAGGCGCGCCTGGTTGTCAACGGCGAAGATGCCGTTGGCGCGTGGCGCAAAGGACAGCAGCTCAACCGCCGCGCCCTGGTCGGTCGTCAGTTCGACCAGGGTCTGCTCCGAGGTGGCGTGGTGGAGCAGGATATGGCCGTCGGCGTCTGCGGTCAGAAAGCCCTTATTGCGGGCCGACGGCTTTATCGCGGTCAGCGCCGCGGGATGAGACTCGAGGACATGAATTTTGCGGTACGGGCTGTCGCGCGGCGGGCCCTGGTCACGGACCTGAAACCAGACGCCCACTCCCCCGGCGCTGTCGCCGACGACCAGCGAGCGTTCGCCCAGCAGCCAGCCGAGGGTCGTGGCCGAGACGCCCCCGGTATCGCTGACGGGAAAGCTGTGGATCAGACGCGGCGCGGCCGGGTCCTGGACCTGCCAGTGCAACAGCTGTCCGTCGGCGGTGCTGACCAGGAGGTTGGTCAGGAAGATATCCAGGGCCAGGGCGGTGACATCGGCCGGCAAGTCGGAGGACAGCTCGCGCCGCGTTTCCCGGGTCTCGGTCTGGCCCAAAAACGACTCCTGCTCGACCTGGGAGTAGAACACCAGGGAGCGCGGACCGAGCAGGGCTGCGATGCGGATGCCCTCGTCATCCTCCCCGGTCCGGTACACGAGCCGCTGAATCGCCCGTCCCTGGGGATCGACAAGAATCGCGTCCTCCTCACCCGCCCGGGGCGTAATGATCCGGCGGCTCTGGTCGTCATAGCTGATCACAAAGCTGGCGTAGACCGGCACCACGGTTCCGTTTTCCGTGGCGATGGCCAGGGTGTGATCGAAGCCGCTCTGATACACCGCAGTCGGGCGCTGTCCCTGGAGCTGGCGGATCTCGTAGCGCTGGAGGAGCGTCTGGTCTTTAAGCGAGACAAAATGGAGCCAGCCGTCCTCGGTCACGACGTAGGCGATCTCCTGGTATTCTTCAACGCCAAACGCAATCGGCCGGGCGGTCTGGCCGTCGAGCAGCTCGGACAGCCTCAGCGTCCCGCCGAATTCGGTCTTGGGCGCCGACCACAGGGGCAGCGTCTCGGCCACAATCACAAACAGGATGGCGGCAATACTCAGAATGATCGCAACGCCGCCAAAGGTAATGATGAGGCCGGCGGCCTTATCGTAGATCTTCTTGCGACGCAGCCGACCTCTGTCCTCGGTCGCCGACAGCCGGACATCAACCTCGGCCCGGTCAGTCGGAGAGGGGGCGGGCGGCTGGGGTTCGGCGTGGTGTGGTTCTGGCATGCTACTCTCAATACCGAAGTGGCGGACGGGGCGCTAGCGCCGTCGTGGTGAGGGGAGGGGAAAGAAGACAGGAGGGGGGGCAGGCCCCTCCTCCGTGGCTGGCGTGGGCTTGCGCCCGGCCATAACGCACTCAGCTTGAGACGCGTGTCCGTCTCGTCGCCTAGTTGAGCTTGGCCCGTTCCTGGTTGGCGATTTGCGGCGAGACGGGATAATAGCCGTCCTTCACCACAACTTCCTGGCCTTCTTTGCTGAAGATGTACTTGGCAAATTCCTGGACCAGGGGATCAACCGGCTGTCCGGGCGCCTTGTTGATGTAGATGTACAGGAAGCGTGACAGCGGATACTGACCCGAGCCGACCGTCTCCTGGTTGGGCTCGACGTAGCTGCTGCCATTCTCGGCCAGCGGCACGGCGCGGACGCCGGAGGTGGTGTAGCCGATACCGCTGTAGCCGGCGGCGTTCCTGTCCTCGCTCACCCCCTGCACGACAGAGGCCGAACCCGGCTGTTCCTTGACCGTATCCTTGTAGTCCCCCTTGCACAGCGCCTGCTTTTTGAAGAACCCGTAGGTGCCGGAGGCCGAGTTCCGGCCGTACAGGCTGATCGGCGCGGTGGTCCAGCCTCCGCTCAGACCCAGGTCGCCCCAGACCGAGACTTCGTCAGCCGCCCCGCAGCGCAGGGTCTTGGAAAACATGGCATCGACCTGATCCAGCGACAGGCCCTGGAGCGGGTTATCCTTGTTGACGAACACGGCCAGGGAGTCGAGCGAGGTCCGCAGCGGGGTCGCCTTATAGCCGAACTTCTTTTCAAATTCGTCCATCTCGCTGCTCTTCATCGCCCGCGACATGGGCCCCAGCTGAGCGGTGGCCTCGATCAGGGCCGGCGGCGCGGTGCTTGAGCCTTTGCCCTCGATCTGGACGTTCACGTTGGGATAGACCTTTTTGAAACCCTCGGCCCACAGGGTCATCAGGTTGTTCAGCGTATCCGAACCCACGCTGTTGAGGCTGCCCGAGATACCGCTGACCTTCTCATAGGCGGGCAGGTTGGGATCGACTTCAACCTGGGCGACAGCCGGACCGCTGACGGCCAGGCCCAGGGCCAAGCCACCGACAAGGGCTGAGAACTTCTTCATAACGACTTCCTCCCGTTGGGATAGGGTGATGACACATGGCCGTGAGCCGCTTCCACGACCCGCGACCGGCGACGAGTGCTTAGAAATCGACCTGAGCGCGCATCTGGACGATATCGGCGGAAAAGTCGTGCGGATGCTGCTGGTCGGCGTGGACGTAGTTCAGCATGAAACGGACATTGGGGTTGAGATACCAGTTCAGGCCGGCGGTGAAGTTGCCGAGTGTCCCGCCCTGGACCATGCCGTCGGTCAGATCCAGGTGGGAATACCGGAAGGCCGCCTCAACAGCCCCGTAGCCGCCGCCGCTCCAGCTCAGATCCCTGGCCGGCTTGACCCGGTCAAAGGCCCCGCTGGAGGTCTTGTAGCGCCGATAGTCACCCGGGGTCAGGAACACGCTGGCGTAGATGTAGGCGCCGTCGAAGCTCAGGTCGCCACCCTTGTTGGAGTCGTTGACCTCGCTGAAGACGTACTCACCCTGGATGGAGAACGGTCCGTAGACCGCCGCCACTTCGGGGTTGAAGTAATCGATGCTCTCGGCCTTGAACTTCCCGGTGTCAACAAAGCGGGGACCCAGGTGGGCTTCCGGCCGGGCTCGAAAACGGATGTCGCTGTCTTTGTCGCGGAACTCATGGGTGTAGCCGAACCCCAGGTGCAGGAGCCGCTTGCCCTTGTCCTCGTACCACGGCAGGGCCGTCACACGGGCGGTCAGATTATAGTCCGAGTTCTTGCCAAACCCGTTGCCCGAGTCGCCCACGTCACGAAACACGCCCACCGCCGCGGTCGCCCGCCTGTCGGCAAAGGTGTTGGCAATCTGGAAGCCGGTGTTGCGGCCCTGGACAAAGGTGTCGGCCAGCGAGCGTTCCATGAAGGTCATGTACTTACTGCTGGTCAGCTGTTCGAGCGACATCGGCTCCTTGAAGTGACCGATTCTGAGATTACCCAGGCTCGGAATCTTTTTCAGCTCAATATACACATCTTTGAAATCGGCGTCCTGGCCGCCAAAGTCGTACTGAGCTTTGTACTTGATGTTTTTGTAGACCTCGCCTTCCATATACAGCCGTGCTCGCCGGAACTCGGTGCCGTCGCCAATGCTCCGAAAGTCGTCGGGAGCGTCGCTGTCGGTGCTGTAGATGGCCCAGTCGTTCATGATCCGGCCACCGATCTTGAGCGAGTAGTTGCCGTCGTTGGACTTGAGCCGCAGCCCCGATGACCAGTACACCCGCATCGTTTTCGGATCGGGCTCTTTTGCCTCGCCGGCACTCACCGCAGCCTCGACCTTTTCTCCTTCGGCCTGAGCCTTGATCATCAGGTCGCGGTACTGCTGAGCGCTGATTTGTCCGTTGGCCTTGAGGATGTCGAGAATCTCGACCGCCACACTTTTCCCCTGGGCAAAAGCGGAACTCGCCAACAGGAGCCCTGCGGCGATCAGACCGCCACACAGAAGGCTGCCTCGTCTCTTCATACTGTTCTTCTCCTTCCCTACAGACATCGTTGGGCCAGAAGGTAAGAAGGCAGTGTTACGAGACAATGACAGGCCAGTTATTTATGCGTTACCCTTGCCAGACAACACGTATCGAATGGAGAGACGAGCGAGGCTGGTCTGCGGCTCAGACCCGACCGAAGCCGGTAATCGCCACCACCCCCGGTCGCGGCAGCTCCCGGCCGCCGTGCGGCCAGTGGCTGGACAGCCGCTCAAGGCTGGGACTGTTGCCGCCCGGATGCTGGACCGACAGGAACAGCGTGTGGTCGTTGGCGCTGAACCACGGTCCGGTCAGTTCACAGTCCGTCGGACCGGACGCAAACTGGTAGGCTTGGCCCGCTCCGGGGCCGGTGGTCGGCACCATGAACAGCCCATTGTTGCCGAAGGCCTGATACGGATCGTGGCCCAGCCGCGAGCTGGCAATATCGCACGCCACCCACAGATTGCCCCGACGGTCAAAGGCCAGATTGTCGGGGCAGGCCAGACCGCTGTGGCGACCGCCGAGCAGGAACAGCTCAAACCGGAAGCGCTCGCCCTCGGGATTGTCGTTGTCCTCTATCAGCCGCACGATCTGTCCGTAGAAGTTGGCCCGGCGCGTATTATTGGTGAGCGCCATATACACCGACCCGTCGGCCGGATGAATTTCACAGTCCTCGGGACGGTCCAGGGGCGTCGCCCCCAGAACCCGGGCTGCAATCCGGGTATGGATGAGAATATCGGCCTGGGAGGTAATGAGCGGTTCGCCCGTTTGCCGCGCCGTGGCGTTGTAGGCCTGCCACTTTTCACGGTTTTTCTGCACACTCCAGTCCAGCGCCAGCCACCGGCCGTGCTGAAAATCCGCGGCGTACAGGGTCCCCTGGCTCAGCACCGCCCGCTGCTCAAGCCGCGAGGCCGAGGCCGGCAGCGGCTGGGCGCTGACAAACTTGTACACACACTCGTCGGCCTTATCATCGCCCATATACGCCACCAGCCGTCCGGTCGGTCCGTCGCAGCGCAGGGCGATATTCTCATGGCTGAAGCGGCCCAGGCTGGTGTGCTTGACCGGCGGCAGCTCGCCAAAGGGATCGACCTCGACCACCCAGCCGAACTGGGTTTCGGCGATGGCCTCATCGGGCTGATCGCTCCAGCGCAGGGTCCTCGGTGTTTGCGGATTGTAGAAGTGGTAATTTTCTTCGCACGACAGCACGCTGTGCCAGGGCGTGGTGCCGCCCGAACAGTTGGCCAGCGTGCCGGGGCAGTCCGGCTGGCCGCTCAGACTGGCAACGGCTTCGGCCGCAGGTCCGTCAAAGCCAAAGCGCGGACCGCAGGCGGTGTAGCGGCGGGTGTAGCGGTGATGGTACTCGCGCCTCCAGCGCCCGTTTGCCCCGCGTCTGAGGTAGAGCACGCTGCCGCCGACGCTGCGTTTTTCGGCCTGAATCTGTTCGGCTGTTTTGGGCTTCTCAGCCTGCGCGTCTTCCCGGCTGTAGCCGCTGACAAACAGCGGGTGGGGCGACTCGTGGTTGACCCACAGCAGGCCCTGCTCAGTCCCATTGTCGTGCTGGGCGGCGAGCGGGAAATAGGCCAGAAAATCGTTATCGTTGCCGAAGGTCAGCTCCCGGTTACGCGTCGGATCGGGAAAGCCCAGCTCGTCTCCCCACACGCCGAGCAGGTCGGCCCGATAGCCGGCCGGTAGCCTGAGTCGGTCGGCGGTACTGGGATGGATGGGCTCAAAAAAAGACGGCGCCCAGGCTGACAGCCTGGGCGAGGTGCTGGCCCGTGGTGCGGCGGCGGCGAGCCGCAGGGGATTGAGCAGCGCCGCATAGGTTCCGATCCCCAGATAGCGCAAAAACTGTCGGCGGGGCAGCGTCATGCCGGTTCCTCCGCTTCGAGCAAACGTTCGGCGGGCAGCAGCAGCGTCAGCCCGGCGGCGGCGAAGACCAGCCCGGCCGAGGTCCAGAGGCAGCCGGGCAGCCCGGCCAGCAGATACACACCGCCCGACAGCAGTGTCCCGACAAGCCGGCCGGCCGCGTTTGCCATGTAGTAGAAGCCAACGTTCAGCGTCACCTGGTCGGCGTCGCTGTAGGCCAGGATCAAATACGAGTGGACCGCTGAATTGACGGCAAAGACCAGCCCGAATACGGCCAGACCGACAATGACAGACAGCGCCGGATACCAGCCGGCTTGCAGCGCCAGGGCCAGCCCGACCGACAGCCCGGCCAGTCCAAAGCCCCACGCCTGAGCGGCCCGGGCAGCGGCTGCGGCACCGCCGTCTTTGTCCAGAAATTGGGGCGTGACGGCCTGGACCCCGCCATAGCCGATCACCCAGGCGGCCAGAAACGCTCCGACCCCGCTAAAGCTCCAGCCCAGAGTATCGGCCAGAAATATGGGCAGCCCGACGACAAACCAGACGTCCCGTGAACCGAACAGAAAAAGCCGGGCCAGGGACAAGACGTTGATGGCGCGGGACTTGGAAAACAGCTGGCTGAACTTCACCTTGTCCTTTGACTTGCCCATGTTCTGGTTGAGACTGACCACCGACAGCACCAGAATCAGGGCCAGGCCGGCGGCCATAGCCCACAGGGCGAGGACAAACCCCAGCCAACTCAATACAACGCCGCCGAGCAGAAAACCGCAGCCTTTGAGCGCGTTTTTCGAGCCCGTCAAAACGGCCACCCACTGGAACAAGGCCGCCTGTCGTTCGCCTGTCGGGCCGCCGGCTACGACCAGCTTGACCGCGCTTTTGGAACTCATCTTGGTCAGGTCTTTGGCAATGCCGGACAGCGCCTGAGTGAACATGACATACGCCACCGAGACCCAGGTCAGCCAGGCGGCCTGCACTCCAGAGAGCATGAGCAGGGCGACGACTTGCAGGGCGAGGCCGGCAAACAGCGTGACACGCACCCCCAGCCGCGAGCCGACCCAGCCGCCGAGCAGGTTGGTCGCCATGCCGCAGCACTCGTACAGCACAAACAGAAAGGCCAGCTGCAGAGGGGTATAGCCCAGCGCGTGGAAATGCAGCAGAACCAGCATGCGCAGCGCTCCGTCGGTCAGGGTGAAGCCCCAGTAGGCTGCGGTGACGAGGCTATAGCTGCGTATATCCATACGGTCGTCCTCAGTCTGGCGCTGTCGGCCACACGGTCAACGCTGCTGCTCGCAAGACAGCAGCGCTCACTGTTCAGCCGTGGCCAGCTTTCTGGTCAGCTCCATCAAGCGGTGGACGTAGCCCCACTCATTATCATACCAGGCCAGGATTTTGACCTGGGTGTCGTCAAGCACCATGGTTGACGGGCCGTCCACAATACTCGACCGGGGGTCGTTGACGTAGTCGGCCGACACAAGCGGGCGTTCTTCAAAACCCAGGATACCCCTGAGTTCTCCCTCGGCCGCTTCTTTGAGCAGACGGTTGACCTCTTCGACCGTTGTCGGCCGTGTGACCTCAAACACACAGTCGGTCAACGACGCGTTGAGCAGCGGGACGCGCACCGCCAGACCGTTCAGCTTACCGCGCAGCTCGGGGTAGATCAGTGTAATCGCCCTGGCCGAGCCGGTGGTCGTCGGGATCAGCGCGTTCAGACCTGAGCGCGCCCGCCGCAGGTCCGTCAGGGGTGCATCAACAACGACCTGGGTATTGGTCGGATCGTGGATGGTGGTGATCAGACCGTGGGCAATGCCGATGCGCTCATGCACGACCTTGACAACCGGGGCCAGACAGTTGGTGGTGCACGAAGCGGCGGTCACCAGATGGTGGCGCTGGGGGTCGTAGCGGTCGTCGTTACAGCCCATCACCAGGTTGAGCGCTCCCTCGGCGACCGGAGCCGACACCACGACCTTGCGCACCCCGGCACGAAAGTAGGGCTGCAACAGTGCTGGCGTGCGGAATTGCCCCGAGCACTCGACCACGATATCGACCCCGATGTCGGACGCTGCCCAGCCGACCTGCTCGGGTGAGGCGCACGCGCTGAACGACACCCGTTTGTCGTCAATACGGATCGCCTCAGCTTCAGCCCGAATGTCGCGCCGCCAGCGGCCGTGAACCGTATCGAATTCAAGCAGATGGGCGGCGGCCTGAGGGCCGCCCTTGATCTCGTTGATGTGGACGATGTCAAACTCGGGCCACTCCCAGGCAGCTCGCAGACTGAGACGGCCCATGCGGCCGAAGCCGTTGATCCCGACCCGCATGCGCATATCATTAGCGAAGTCACCAAGTGTGGTCCACACAAATCGGAGCCTCGGCCCGAAATTTCACACGTGTGAAACACACTTGTCACACGGCGGTAACCGTTTAAGGCAAAAAGAAGCCCGCAGGAAAAAGGAGGGGAAACCTGCGGGCTTCTTGTCGTCGTCGAGTTGGGGAGGTCTCGACGACGCATGTCGTGAACCGACTGTTCAGAAGTATAGCAGACGCGTAACAAATTGGAACATAAGCTAGAAAGAATTAAAATTTAATAGAACATTAGACTATCTTATCATTGGGTCTAAGCCAGTCGCCAAGATATAGGGGCTCAGACTCCCCCCTCTTGCAGACTAATGCGCGTCTGCTACCGTGTCGTGCAATACAAATCCATCCCCAGGAAAGGAAGCCGTATGGACACAGATGCAAAATCTGCCTCCTCCGAGATTAAACAACGGGAACTCGCCGCCCGTCTTGCTCAACACTTACGCACCCGCCCCCAAGACCTCGTCGATGCACGCCGCCTGATGCGCGACTATCAGGTTTCGGCCCAAGCTTTCCAAAACGCCCTGACCCAGATCGAACAAACGGCTGACGACTGAGTCCGCGCCGGTTGGACTGGAAATCGTCGGGACTTGCTCCAGTCAGTGTGCTCGTGCGCCCACGGACTGCCGGCCGACTCTTCTCGCTGAGCGGAAAGTCGGATATACGTCGCCCATGCCCACTTCGTCCCCGGCCGTCAGCCTGCATCATCGCACCTACGCCGTCCCGCGCCGGCCGGTCGTCGTGGTGTGCGCCGACGGCTGCGATCCGGCCTATATCGAGCGCGGGCTGAACGACGGGATGCTGCCCAACCTGCACGCCTTGTCCAACGCCGGCTTCGCCGCCACCGTCGACGCCGTGGTCCCGACCTTCACCAACCCCAACAATCTGTCGATTGTCACCGGCGCGCCCCAGTCCGTTCACGGCATTTCGGGCAACTACTTTCTCGATCCGCTCACAAACCACGCCGTCATGCTGAACGATCCGGCCTACGTGCGATGTGACACGCTGCCGGCCGTGCTGTCCCACGCCGGCTGCAAGGTGGCGATCATCACCGCCAAAGACAAACTCCGCCGCCTGCTCGGCCACCGGCTCAGGCACGGCGTGTGCTTCTCTGCCGAACGGGCGGCCGGCTGTACACTGGAGGACAACGGCATCAGCCACGTTCCCGACCTCGTCGGACGGCCGCAGCCTGCGGTCTACTCGGCCGACGTGTCCCTGTTTGTTCTCGACGCCGGCCTGCGGCTGCTCGAACGCGAACGACCGGATTTCCTGTATCTGTCCCTGAGCGATTATGTGCAGCATAAACACGCCCCGGGCCAGCCGCAGGCCAACGCCTTCTATCACAGTCTGGATGCGCGACTGGGCGAGTTTGTGGAGAGAGGCGCCCTGCTCGCACTGACCGCCGATCATGGCATGAACTTCAAGCCGCGGGTGATTTTTCTGCAGAAAGTCCTGGACAGTCATTTCGGGCCGGCCACAAGCCGCGTCATCTGCCCCATCACCGACCCGTATGTCGTCCATCACGGCGCCCTGGGATCGTTCGTCCGGGTCTACTGTCCGGCGCTGGCGCCCCGCTCGGTTGCGGACGTGATACAGGGCCTGGACGGTATTGCCGCTGTGTATGAACGTGAACAGGCATGCGCCCGCTTTGGCCTGCCGCCCGACCGCGAGGGTGATCTGGTGGTGATTGGCGACCGAGATACGGCGCTCGGCACCAGCCCGGCGGAGCACGATCTGTCACAGCTCGGCAACGTGCCGCTCCGCTCGCACGGCGGGCTCAGCGAACAACAGGTGCCGTTCATTGTGTCCGAGCCGGTGGCCGATACCTATGCCGCTCGGACCCGTATTCGGAATTTCGATATTCTGGATTACGCGCTGAACGGCACCCGGCAGTAGAGGCGACGCGCGTCGTCCCCCCTCACACCAGGCCCCACACCAGGGCCAGAATACCCAGAAAGGAAAAGAAGCCGAACAGATCGGTACAGGCGGTGACAAAGACGTTGGACGCCACCGCCGGATCGATGCCGCAGCGCTCCAGCACGAACGGCACCATGCTGCCCACCAGAGCCGCCACCACCAGGTTGACGACCAGCGCCAGGCCCAGCACCCCGCCCAGCACGGGACTGCCCTCCCACACATAGGCAAGCGTCCCGGCAACACTGCCCAGAATCAGCCCGTTGCCCAGCGCCACGCTCAGCTCTTTGAACAACACCCGCCTGGCGTGGTTCAGGCTGACCTCGCCCAGCGCCAGGCCACGCACCGTCACGGTCAGGGTCTGCACGCCGGCGTTGCCGCCCTGGGCGGCCACAATAGTCATGAACGCCGCAGCCACGGCCAAGGCTCGAATCGTATCCTCAAAAAGGGTGATCACCGCCGCACTCAGGCTGGTGGTGATCAGGTTGAGCCCCAGCCACGGCAGACGATGGCGAATTGACCGCCACGGCGGCTCGAACACCTCTTCTTCCCGACTCAGGTTGGCCAGCTTATACATGTCTTCGGTGGCTTCTTCCTCCAGCACATCGACCACGTCGTCAACCGTGATCAAGCCGACCAGCTTCCCCTCGGCGTCGACCACCGGCAGCGACACCAGATCGTACTTCTGACACACCTGGGCAACGGCTTCCTGATCGAGGTCAACCCGGACCGAGATCACCTGACGATCCATGATGTGTGCAACCAGGTCGCTTGGACGGGCCAGGATCAGCTTTCTGAGCGGCAGCACGCCGACCAGATGGCCGGGCGCATTGATAATGAACACACTGTGCAGATCGCTCACCGCATCAACATGGGTGCGGATGGTTTCAATCGCCTGTTCGACCCGAGCGCCCTCCCCGACCGCGATATACTCGGTCTGCATGAGACCGCCGGCGACATCCTCGGGGTGACGCATCAGCTGGCTGATCTCGGCGGCAAGGTCTGCGGAAACGTGCTCCAGCACGACGCGGGTCCGCTGCGCAGACAGGCCGGCCAGCAGATCGACCGCATCATCCGATTCGAGCTGTTCAATCACGTCGCCCAGCACGGCATCGGACAAGCCCCGGGTCAAAAGCTCCTGGGTGGGGGGGGCGACAAAGCTCAACACCGCAGCGGTCAGCCGGGTCGGCAGAAAACCGAAAACCCGCTGCTTGGTTTCGGCCTCTTCGAGCACGTCGAGCAGTTCGGCGATATCGGCCGGGTGCAGACCGGGCAGGCCCGCCCGCACCCGCTCATCCTGACCCAGCTCCGCCGCAATCACCAGGTCGGCGAGGGCGGCGTCGCGGTCGATGGACATCGGGGGAGAGACCGAGGTTGGCGTCATGGTAGATGCTCGGGAGACAGGCCAGGTGCCAGCCCCTTCCCTATCAGTCTCGTGGTCGGGGAGCTACGGGGAGGCGGGATCAGCATAGCGGAACGCACGCTGAACGGCGGAAGACGGGGATTATTCCGCCACCAGCTCGACCCGTGAGCCGGGCCGCAGCAGACCGTCCTTGCCGCGCACTTCGGCGGCCAAACGACCCACGCCATCCGCCCCCTCATAGACCCGGATAAAGCCAAAATTCGTCAGCTCACCCTCGGCATATACCAGCCGGGGACGCAGACTGGGGTCGAGCCGGTCCTGGCTGACGGCCGGAACGCTGATCGCGCTGAGCGGCCCGCTCACAAACTCGTGGAAGCGCAGGGGCCGCCCGTCGCCGTCGGCGTCATGCGCGTATGCAAGAGCCGCCGCAAAATGCACGTCGGTCGTGACAAAGACCAGATTCCGCACCCCTGCCCGGTCGAAGTGAGCCAACAGATCGAACAGTTCTCGCTCAAAGCCGGTGCGGGAGGAAAAGTCCGGTGCGGTTCCGTTCGCCCAGCCGTCGCGGCCAAAGACGGCCGCCCGACTGCCGGTCGGAATCGACAGCGGCACATTGCTGCTGACCACCTTCCAGGTCGCGGTTGATTCCGCCACCCCGCGTTTGAGCCAGGCCAGCTGCGCGCTGCCGAGCAGGGTTTTGTGCGCATCGGGAGTATCGGCCAGGTCATTGCGGCTGCGATAGGAGCGGGCGTCGAGCAAAAAGAGTTCCAGATCTGTGCCCCACCGAAAAGAGCGATAGACCCGGTATGGCTCCTCCGGGGACGGGTCAATGGGCGCGTACAAGAACATGGCCTGGCGGCCGACCTGGACCAGATTCGGATAACCGCGGCGCGGGCCGGGCCGCCAGTACGACCAGCCTGCGCCAGAGTCGTTGACCAGTTCGTGGTCGTCCCACTGGACATACATGGGAACCTGACCCAGGAAATTCCGAAACGCCGGGTCGGCCCGATTATAGCGCCAGTGTCGCCAGAACGCCGTCCGCAGTTGATCGAGGTTCATCCAGTCGAGCGCCGTGACGGGCAGAAAATCACCGGGGATGTTGGGTCGGCTCGTACGCCCAGGGGGAGCGGGTGTGACTGCCGGGCAATCGTTATCGGCGTAGATCATATCGCCGTTGGCAATAAAAAAGTCCGGCTCCAGCCGGCGCATTGTTTCAAAAACAGCATACGGCCGACAAAACCCTTGTCCGCCGAGGTCGCCGCCAAACACGAACGACACCGCCCGTCGCTCAGTTGCGGGGGGAGCGGTTCTCAGACGCCCCCGGACCGAGGCAGAGCGAAGCCCGGTTTCAGGCTGCAAAGCCCACACCCGGTAGAAGTAAACCGTGTCCGGGTGCAGACCGCCGAGCTTGAGACGCGCGGTGTAATCCCGGGTCTGGTCGGTAAGCACTCGAGGGCCGGCTTGGGGCTGGGTAAAATTCGGATCGAGCGCATACTCGACACCCACCGTGGCCGGGGCGTTGACCCGGGTCCAGATCACCGCACTGTGAGCGCGCACATCGCCGCTTGCCACACCGTGAGTGAGAAACGGCGGCGCGTGTTCTTCCTCACTGGAGAGCAGCGCCGGAGTGAGGAAGAGACCGATGAGCAGGGCGCAGCAACCCTGAAGAACGCGTATCCCTCTGTGCACGAGTCTGATCCGGTAGAACGCCGCAGGTGGAAACCACCCCAACGAGGAATGAAACGATTACGCAACACCCACAATAAGGCCGGGCATTCCTCATCAGGGCATGTTTCATAAAACTGTCATGGTGCCGTCATACTATCATCACACACAGTCTGGCAGAAATAGAGACGTTCTCTACACCCCTCCCCTGCCCTGACAGAGGGCTCCCCCCCCAGGTGTCGTCCCTCTGTCAGGCCCTCCTCCCTTCGGCGAGAAAAATCCATATTTCATAGGGATGTCACATCCTTGTCACACACGTTGTGTATGAGGAACTGATCGGACTTGGCGGAACCGCCCGTAGCCTGTGTCGCATGAATAAAGCCGCGTCCAGCCTGCGCCGCAAGCAGCCGTCTTGTCAAAACAAATTTTTCCCGCTACAGCGGTCTGTGATTACCACGTTCCTCGAACAGTTGGGAAAAATTCCTGCCGAAGAACGGGTCTACCCTGGCCTCAAGGCTGAGCGGGCTGATACTATCAAAGGGAAACGTGATAACCGACGGAGTCTGGATGAGATCACGTTTCCCTTTATCGCCGGGATGGTGACAATTGAGGAGATTATGCTGCGCAGCGGTTTCTCGAGCCTCACCGTTCTTCCCCAGGGAGGAGTCCGACATGGCATCCTCATACGAGAAACCTTCGACAAAGGAAAAACGTGATCACAGACGGAAGTCCGAAGGACATCACGTTTCCCCTTCCCACCCGGCAGCCCCTCTCAGCGAGTGCCGGACAAGGGAAAACGTGATTGCAGACGGAAGTCCGAAGGACACCACGTTTCCCCTTTTTATCAACCGCGAGCTGTCCTGGCTGGAGTTCAATAAGCGGGTCCTGGAAGAAGCCCAGGACGAGAGCGTGCCTCTGTTGGAACGGGTCAAATTCCTGTCCATCTTCAGCTCAAACCTCGACGAATTCTTCATGGTCCGGGTCGCCGGCGTCAAGCGACAAATCAGCGAGGGCAACTTTCGGGTCGGCCCGGACGGGCTGATGCCCACTCAGGCGCTGGCGGCCATCTCGGCTCGGGTTCACGAACTGGTTGATGAGCAACACCGGTGTTTCCTGGATACGATCCACCCCCAGCTGGCCGAGGCCGGCATCCACTTTGTCACCCCCTCGGACTTGGACGCCGAACAGGAACGCTTCCTTGAGGATTTTTTTCGCAAGACCCTCTATCCGGTTCTCACCCCGCTGGCCATTGACCCCGGTCACCCGTTTCCGCACCTGGCCAATCGGTCCCTGTACCTGGTCGCCGGGCTGCGGCCGCTGGGCCAGTCGCATCTGCCGCTGACCCCCCTGGCCATGGTCCACATTCCGGGTCATGTGGTGCCGCGTTTTATTTCTCTGCCCGCCCAAGCCGGTCAGTACGTCTTCATTCTGCTCGAAGACGTGTTGCAGCACTACCTGCCCCGTCTGTACCAGGGCTATGAGATTCTGTCCTGTCATGCCGTCCGCGTGACTCGCGACGCCGACTTCGAACTGCCCGAGGATCGCTTACAAGACATGCTGACCAGCATTGAGGAAGCCATGCGCGAGCGACGCATGGGCACCGCCGTACGGCTCCAATACGACACAGACCTGCCGGCAAACATTGTGTCTCTGCTCGTGCGCGAGCTCGACCTCCAGCAGTCCGACCTGTACGCCAGCAAGGGCTTCACCGCCTTTACCGATCTGTTCCAGCTCTACGCTACGGTCGATCTGCCACAGCTCAAAGACCGCCCCATGCCCCAGCTGTCGGTCCCGGCTTTCGAGCGCACGACGAGCATCTGGCAGGCGATCCGGGACAACGACATTCTGGTCCACCACCCCTATCAGTCCTTTGACGCGGTCACCAATTTTGTCGAAGAAGCCACCCGCGATCCCAAGGTACTGGCCATTAAGATGACCCTCTACCGGGTCAGCCCCAGCTCACCCATTGCCCGGGCACTGACCAAGGCTGCCGAAGCCGGCAAGGAAGTCGCGGTTCTGGTCGAGCTGCGTGCCCGTTTTGACGAAGAGGCCAATATCTCCTGGGCACGCGCCCTGGAAGAGGTCGGCGCGCATGTGGTCTACGGCCTGGTCGGCTACAAGACCCACTGCAAAGCCTGTCTGGTCGTCCGCCAGGAGGAAGACGGGATTCGTCGCTACTGCCACCTGGCCACCGGCAACTACAATGTCAAAACCAGCAGCATCTACTGTGATCTGGGGCTGTTCACCTGTCGGGAATCGTTTGGCGAAGACCTGACCCAGCTGTTCAATATGCTGACCGGCTATACCCAGTCACAGGACTTTCATCACCTCCTGGTCGCCCCGACCCAGCTCCGAGACAGCATGATCAGCCGCATTCGGCGCGAAATCGAACACGCCCAAGCCGGCCGTCCCGCCCGCCTCATTGCCAAGCTCAACAGTCTGGTTGACCAGACCCTCATCGAAGAACTCTACGCGGCCAGCCAGGCCGGGGTGCAGATCGACCTGATCGTTCGGGGCATTTGCTGCCTGCGGCCCGGACTGACGGGCGTTTCGGATAATATCCGCGTGATTTCCATTATCGACCGTTTTCTGGAACACGCCCGCATCTTTTATTTTCAGAACGCCGGCGAACCCGAGTACTTTCTGGCCTCTGCCGACTGGATGCCGCGCAACCTCGACCACCGGGTCGAGGTCGCCTTTCCCGTACTCGATCCCGGACTCCAGGCCCAGCTCGGCCATATCCTGGCCATTCAGCTGGCCGACTCGACCAAAGCCCGGGAAGTCTTGGCCGACGGTCACTCGCGCTACCTGAACAGACACGCCAGCAGTAGGAAACGTGATAACAGATCATCTCAAGAAGAGATCACGTTTCCTACTGCCAGTCCACTCCGCTCCCAGGAACGGCTGTACGAGTTTACCCGCACCGGCGAGATGCTGCCCGACATCCCAGGCTCCGATGATTCCCCTCGGGGAGAACAGACCGAGCGGACGTAAAAGGCAGCGCCAATCTTGAGAATCGGCCATCAACGATAGGCCCAGCCTCCACGCCGACGCCCGTCTCTTGTCTCTCCAGCCGTGAGCTTATACACTGCGAGCAATGGATCTTGTGGTAAAAATCGCCTTTTGGTCGGTCCCGGTGCTGATAGCGGTCGTCCTCCACGAGCTGGCCCACGGCTACACAGCCTACCGGCTGGGCGATCCGACCGCAGCCCGGCTCGGACGGCTGAGCCTGAACCCGATCAGCCATGTCGATATGTTCGGCACCATCCTGCTCCCCCTGTTCCTGGTGCTGACGAACTCGCCCATCCTGTTCGGCTACGCCAAGCCCGTTCCGGTCGATTTTACCAATCTGCGCAATCCCCGCCGGGATATGGTCTATGTGGCCGCCGCCGGCCCGGCCATGAATCTCTTTCTGGCCACGCTCTCGGCCTTTCTGCTCCACCAGCTCCAGGCCCCTCAGCTGCCGGTCGATCTTCCCCACGCTCAGCCGGAGAGCACGGGTCTGGTGGCGGCCATGCTCACCGCCAGTGTCTTCATCAACGTCGCCCTGGCGGTCTTCAACCTCTTTCCCCTGCCCCCCCTGGACGGCGGACGGGTGGCCGCCGGCCTGTTGCCGCGCGCTCTGGCCTTCCCCCTGGCGCGCCTTGAGCCCTACGGCATGTTCATCCTTATCGGGCTGCTGATGACCGGAATTCTCGGCGACATGATTCGCCCGGTCACCGTCTTTCTCCTGGGCGCTCTGCTGTAGAAGATCCGTATAGCGCGATGTCATACCGCGTCAGACTCGATATTTTTGAGGGGCCGCTCGACCTCCTCCTGCACCTCGTCAAAAAGAACGAGGTCGAGCTCTCGGACATTCCGGTCGCCACCATCACCGACCAATACCTCGGCTACCTCGACCTGCTGCACCAGCTCGACCTTGACCTGGCCGGGGAATATCTGGTCATGGCCGCCACCCTGTTACACCTCAAGTCGCGCCTGTTGCTGCCCAGCCACGAGACGGCGGAGGAGGAAGCCGGCCCCGATCCCCGGGAAGAACTGGCCCGCCAGCTGCTCGAATACCAGCGCTTTCAGGAAGCCGCAGTCGGGCTCGGCCGCCGACCGTTGCTGGGACGGGATGTCTTTACCCGTCGGCCGCTACCTACCGAGGATCAGGCCAAGCATGTGCATGATGTCGGGCTGGGGGACTTGCTCGACGCCTTGCAGGAGGCGCTGAAAAAGGCCGAGCCCGAGTTGGTACACGAGATCGTGCTTGAACAGATCTCTCTGCGCGAGCGTGTCGGTTTAGTTCTCGACCTGCTACGGGAGCGTGGCCGCGTCAGCTTCACCGAATTATTCTCGGCCGAGACGAGCCGATTGCAGATCCTGGTGACCTTCCTGGCCAGCCTGGAACTGGTCCGCAGCCGGATGATTGACGTGCACCAAACAGCCCCCTTCGGTCCCATTGTCCTCAGCCTGGCCGTCAGTCCGGATGCTCCGCTACCGCACGGCCTGGAACAGCTCTGAGCCATGCATCCCGCCGAACTCAAAACGATTGTCGAAAGCCTGATCTTTGCCGCCGGCGATCCGGTCTCTGTGCGCCGACTGTCAGAAGTCATCGGCGTGACACCGGCGGAAGTGAAGCCGGCCATATCGCTGCTGCGCGAAGAATACCAGGCCGCAAACCGGGGTATTGTCTTTGCCGAGGTAGCCGGCGGCTACCAGTTCCGCACCGCGCCGCATCACGCCGAGTACGTCAAGACGCTGCTGCAAGAAAAACCCGGCAGGCTGAGTCGGGCGGCCCTGGAGACTCTGGCCATTATTGCCTACCGTCAGCCCATCACCAAGCTGGAGATCGAGTCGGTGCGCGGGGTCACCGTTGACGGCGTCATCCACTCGCTGCTGACCAAGCAGCTGATCCGCGAGATGGGTCGCAAGGACATGCCCGGTCGGCCGTGGGTGTACGGCACGACTCCCCAGTTCCTGGAACTCTTCGGCCTGAACGACCTGACCGATCTGCCGCCGCTACCCGACATCCACGAACCAAGCCCCAACCCCCTGGCCCTCGACGGGACGCCTGACGGCGCGCGCGGGGGGGACGACACCAGCGGCGGAGAACGCCATGCCCAAGCCCAAGACATCCCGAGCCGCGCGGCCGAGTCCCAGGACTCGCCGCGCGACAACACGAACGGCCAGGACAGCAGACCGGAGTGACGCGAACGCTCCGACCTCCCAGGCGGCCCAGTCGCCCGGCTCTCCAGCGCCACCACGAGCGCAGCGCCTGCACAAGCTGCTCAGTCAGGCCGGCGTCAGTTCGCGCCGGAAAGCCGAGACACTGATTGAGGCCGGCAAGGTCCAGGTCAACGGCCAGACGGTCACCCGGCTGGGAACGACCGCAGACCCCAGACGCGACACCATTGTTGTTGACGGCCAGCCCGTCTCCTTCGACTCGGCGCGGCTGTATTTTCTGCTCAACAAACCGACCGGTGTGGTCAGCACCCTGGCCGACCCGGAAGGGCGACCAACGGTCCGTGAGCTGCTCGGCGCGGTGCGCGAGCGCGTCTTTCCGGTCGGTCGGCTCGACTATCACTCGGCCGGGCTGCTGCTGCTGACCAATGACGGCGAGCTGACCGCCCGCCTGCTGCATCCGCGCTATCAGATCCCCCGGACCTACCATGCCAAGCTGACCGGCGCGTGTGGGCCGCGCGTGCTGACCAAATTGAAACACGGCGTGCGTCTGGCTGACGGCAGCCTGAGCGGACCGGCCGATCTCCGCACCATTCGCCGCAGCGAGCGCAAGACCTGGGTCGAAATCACCCTGCGCCAGGGACGCCACCACGAAGTCCGACAGATGTGTGACGCCATCGGCCATCCGGTCGAAAAGCTGATCCGAATCCGTTTCGGCCCGATTCTGCTCACCGATCTCGCGCCGGGCGCCTACCGTCCACTCGCCCCGTTCGAGATCCAGTCCCTCAAGCGAGACGTCGGCCTGTCTTGACTTCGCCCGGCGCAGTCGATACATACACTGGTGAGCGGCACAGGTTGTGTGTCGTTTTCCTTTCTTGACGCGGGGTGGAGCAGCCCGGTAGCTCGCGAGGCTCATAACCTCGAGGTCCTAGGTTCAAATCCTAGCCCCGCAACCAATCTGACGCCCCGAAGTTTCAGTAACTTCGGGGCGTTTGGGTTTGGACACGGCCTCTGTTGACATCTCGCCCTTATGATGATTGGAGACGGCTCTTAGAAGGAGAGCAACATCTTATGAGGAGGGCAAAAGAAGACCTATACGGCGGACAAGATCCCCGTGAGCTTCCGGCATACAGCATCCCAGAGGCGGCTCACTATCTGCGTCTGCCAGTTGCGACCCTTCGGACATGGGTCCGGGGCCGCTACTATCCGACGCTCCAAGGTCGTCAGCGTTCTGAGCCAGTGATATATCCCGCCGAGACACAACGCGCTCTGTTGTCCTTTGTGAATCTGATTGAGGCACATGTCCTGGCGGCTATTCGTCGCCAACATCAGGTACCATTCCCAAAAGTCAGAAGCGCGCTCCAGTATCTCGCACACCACTTTCCCTCTCAGCATCCACTGGCCGATCAAAGCTTTGCGACGGACGGCTTACATCTCTTTGTCGAAAAGTTCGGGCAATTGATTGCCATCTCGAATGAAGGCCAACTCAATATGCGCCATATGCTGGAAGCTCATCTGCGGCGGATCGAGCGAGATATATCAGGGCTTGCCGTCAAACTGTATTTGTTCACCCGACAGGACGAATCCGTAACTTCCCCACGCGTCGTTGTTGTCGACCCGCGCATCGCGTTTGGTCGCCCTGTGCTGGTCGGCACCCGCATTCCAACCGAAATTATCTATCAACGCTTCGAGGCTGGAGAATCGATAGGACAACTCGCGGATGACTATGGCCGCACGTCGTCAGAAATCGAAGAAGCGCTTCGCTGCGAACACTACAGAGACGCCGCCTGAGGTTCTCACCTTCTTTCTCGACCAAAATTTGTTAGACCCAGAACGCCCTCCACGGCCAAAGACAAGATAGGCCGACGGCGAGAGGAAGGAGTCATCATGCCGAACACATTTGACGATAGAATCAGAGGCATGCTCCTGCTCGGAGCGTATGGCGATGCGCTCGGCGCCGCCCAAGAGGGCCAGGAAACGCCGACGCCGGACCCGCTGCCAACACGCCTGGTCGCCCGTGACATGCCCGAGTGGGGTGAAGCCTGGGGAACCTGGCTGCCGGCGATTGTGCACGCCAAGCGAATCGGCATGCCGACCGACGATACCTGCTATCGTCTGTGTGTCCTCCACCCCTGGCTGGCGGCGATTGCCGATGGCGACCGGACGTTTGACGAAGCGTCTCTGCGCGACTTCATGGCCGCACTCCGGCACGAACCGCTGTATCCCGAGTGGTATTCGTTTGCCTGTCGAGATCACCTCACGGCCTGGCTGGACATGTTTCAGGCCCAAGCAGAAAATCGCAGCGAGGGCGTGTTCAGTCCAGGGGTTCCAGGCACCTTCGGCCTCTTTCTGTATCTGGAAATGGCCGCCGTCCGGCACGGCACGACTCCGCGTGAAACCTTTACTGTGTATCAGCGGCAGGCCAGCCTCGACCAGGGCTATGCCAGAGCCGTGACCGGCTTTGTGGCCACCCTCGTGTCGCTGGCGGTGAATGAAGCTACGGAAACCAGCTCTTTTGGCGACTGGTTCTTTGACTGCGGCTGCGCCGTGCTCGACGACCTGGCCGCTTCGACCCAGGCGCAAGAGGCCGTCTCTCTGCGCAGCCTGCTGGAGGCCATGGCGCGACTCGGCAACGAGCTGCGCAGCGAGACAGAAGCCACCCTCAACACCGTCTTCAAGCAGCAAGTCCTTGACCCGCCGATGCCGCCCTTTCTCACCCACGCCTTTCTGGGCGGGATGCACGATCCCTACCGCATCCTGGCGCAGCTCGCAGCTACGATTGCCTACGCGCCCGACGATCCAGCCACGGCGCTGCGCACCATCGCCCATAGCTGCGGCAATACCGCCACGCTGGCCTCGCTGCTCGGCACCCTGCTCGGCGCCTGGTACGGGGCCGAGCGGCTGTCCGCGCTCCACAACGTCCAAGCCGAACTCGACATCGTTGAGACGAATCTGACCGAGCTGTTCCACTTCGGCCTGGACCAGCACGTTCAGATTTTTTCGCGCCTCCACTCGAGCTGATACGGCTCAGCGCTCCAAAGGTGAACGCTGATCTCATCAGGAAGAGATCAGCGTTCACCTTCACGGAAGGCGTTGCGGGCGATGGTGTAATAGACCGTATCCAGACCGTTGCTCAGCTCGCGTTTGTGGAAGCGCATGCCGATCTTTTCCAGCACGCGGATCGAAGCCGTATTCAGCGCGTCCGTACTGGCCCTGATCGTTGGAAAGCCACGCTCCTCAAAGCCAAACCGCAGCAGTGCCCGGGCCGCCTCGGTGGCCAGGCCCCTGTTCCAGTGGCTCGGAACGAGACCGTACAGCAGCTCCAGCTGGGCGGGCTGGTGGAAGGGCCAAAAGCCGCAAAAGCCAACCGCCGTGTCTGCCGGGCCGGACAGCATGAGCCAGATGCCATCCCCCTGGTGCCGAAACTGGGCGAGGCTGGCCTCGACTATCTCAGCCGCCTGGCTGCGGGCGATGATCTGATCGTCCCACACATATTTGCGCACTCCAGGATCGGTCCAGATGTGGTGCAGCACGTCGATGTCGTCCCGCCGACACGGACGCAGCCGTAGCCGAGCGGTCTCAATACACGGGAGTCCGGCTTTCATGCGTCTTCCTCCTGCGGCGCGCGGACTGCTTGCGCGCCCCTGGTGGGCTTGATAAGCCTCGCTGGGCCAAAGGTGAACGATGATGACCATCTCATCAAGAAGAGAGCAGCGTTCACCTGCATTGTATTCTCTTCCAAGGAGCGACGCCCATGGCACTGCCGAATAGAGTCAAAATTGTTGACCTCACCGCCCGCGACGGGCTGGAAGGCTTCAAACATCTCATCCCTGTCGAGTTCCGGGTCGAGCTGATCGACCGTCTGACCGATGCCGGATTTCCTTCAATCGAAATCGGCGAGTTTGTCAGCCCCCGGGTGATCCCGGCCATGCAGCTGACCGATCAGGTCGCGGCTCAGATCAGGCACAAACCTGGGGTTGAATACAGTGTTCTGGTTCCCAATATGCGCGGCTTTCGGGACGCTCTCAAGGCCAAGGCCAGGTATATCACGATTTTCGGCAGCGCCACCGAAGCCTTCAGCCGGGCCAATATCAACTGCACAATCGAAGAGAGTTTCGCCCGCTTTGAGCCGGTTGCCGCAGCGGCACAGGAACACGGCATCGGGCTGCGGGGGGCGGTCTCGTGCGTGGCCGGGTGTCCGTATGAGGGTGCGGTTGATCCCCACACGGTTGGGAAGCTCGTCGCCCGTTTTTACCGCCTGGGCTGCTATGAGATCGGGCTTGGCGACAGCATCGGGGTCGGGACGCCAAAGTCGATTCAGGCCCTCATCCAGGCGTGTATGGATGAAGGGGTTCCGGTCTCCGTCCTGACCGCCCATTTTCACAACACCTGCGGGATGGCGCTGGCCAACTGTTATGCGGCTCTGGAGATGGGAGTCGGCGTACTGGAGAGTGCCTGTGGCGGCCTGGGCGGCTGCCCGAATGCGCCCGGCGCCAGCGGTAACCTGTCGTCCGAAGAGCTGATCTACATGCTGAACGGTCTGGGCATTGAGACCGGCGTCGATCTGGACAAAATTGTCGAAATCGGCCGCTGGGCCACCCAGGCGGTTGAGCGGCGGCTCGACTCCAAGGTCGGCGAGTCAATGACCAATCCCGATATGACGTATTTCACCAAGGTCAGCCATGGCGTTGCTGCGGCTTAATAGCCCGCCGCCTCATACGGCCCCTGGCCGCGCTTATACAGCAGAATCCGCCGCTCGAACGAACACACCTCTTCGCCGCGCTGGTTCAGGGCTCGCGTCTTCACCGACAGAATGCCCTGGCCCGGCCGGGAGGCGGATTCCCGTTTGCCGAGGATCTCGGACTCGGCATAGATCGTATCGCCGGCGTGAACCGGCACCGGGAACTGCATGTTGGTCCAGCCCAGATTGGCCACCACCTTGCCGAAGGTCTTGGTCGTCAGTGCCGTCAGCACGCTGATCAGGAAAGACTCGGTGATGATTTCCTGCCCGCCATAGACCTTCTCGTTATAGACCGCATCCACATTGCGCATGGACAGATCGAGCGAGCGGATGGCGTGCAGCCGGCTCTCTTCGGCGGTAAAGGTGCGGCCCGGCCGATGCTCAAAGGTCTGCCCCTCGGCAAAGTCCTCAAACTCGATCCCGGCCACTTCGATGTAGGTGTGATCGGCCACTTTTCGGTGCGAGTAAAATGTCGTCATGGCGCCTATCTCTGGGAATCAGTAGCCGGCTGTGTCGAACGGAATGCGGTCGCGCTTATACACCAGCATGGCGTACTCCATGGCACACACGACCCTGCCAGCCTGGTTGATGCCGCGCGTCACCACCGTCAGCTGTCCACAGTCCGCGTCGTCTGCGGCAGCGGCTTTGTGGGTGATCTCGCTCTCGGCGTACAGCGTATCGCCGCCAAATACGGGGGCGGTCATCTTGATCTCCGCCCAGCTACAGATTCGATTCTTTTTATTAAACGTCTTCCACGTCAGCCCCATCAGCCGCTGCAGGGTCAGGGTGCTCACCCCGAGCGGCTTTTTCCACTCGGTCTGGGCTGCATAGTTGGCGTCAAAGTGCAGCATGGCCTGATTGAGGGTATCGACCGTCTCTTCCACATTGTCCTGCTGAGAGATGGTAATGCCCGGTCGGTGTTGAAACACCTGCCCGACCTCGAAGTCCTCAAAATCCAGGCCATAGCGCTCGCGGTAGCGGTTCTCGCCAACCTTGACATAGGCGGAAAATGCAAACTCAGCCATGACTGTCTTGACTCCTCTTCAGCCTGCTGGGCCATCCCAACTAGGCATTCGCCGCGTCCACAGCCCACATGCCGGCGCCCCGGGCCGAGATACACAAAAACACAAAGCAGCACAGGAGTCCAGTTCGGCGGTACTGTCCTAATTAGGGTAATAACATACTTGCCTAAGCGAGGGGCTGGGGTAGACTGTCGGCATGCCACCGCCCCCACGCACTCTGCAAGACGCCATCTGCTATTTCAGCGACGAGCAGCGTTGCATTGACGCCTTGGTGACGATGCGCTGGCCGGGCGGGGTGAGGTGTCCGACCTGCGGAAGTGACCAGGTGCATTACCTGGCCACGCAACGGCGCTGGCAGTGTAAGACCAAACACGCCCGGCGGCAGTTCAGCATCAAGGTCGGCACGGTCATGGAAGACAGCCCGCTCCCGCTGGCCAAGTGGGTGCCGGCGATCTGGCTGCTGGCCAACGGCAAGACCGGCATCTCGTCCTACGAGCTGCACCGGGCGCTGGGCGTGACGCAGAAGACGGCGTGGTTCATGCTGCACCGGATTCGGTACGCCATGCAACATGACCCGCCTGAGCCCCTGGGCGGCGAGGTCGAAGCCGATGAAACGTTTATCGGCGGCAAGGCCCGGTTCATGCATCAGGCGGTCAAGGCGCGGAAGATCACGGGCACGGGTGGGGCGGGCAAGACGGCCGTCATGGGGCTGTTAGAGCGCCCCCACGGCCCTCGCACGAGCCGGGTTCATGCGACGGTGTTCCCGAACACGCAGCGGGGAGCGTTGCACCAGGAAGTGCGCCAGCACGTCACCCCAGGCAGCGAACTCCATACCGATGAGTACAGCGGCTACCGGGGGCTGGACGAAGCCTACGTGCATCAGATCATCAACCATGCCGAGGCGTATGTCCGGGATCACGTCACCACGAACCGTATGGAGAACTGCTGGGCCTTGCTCAAACGCACCATCAAAGGCTCGTCTGTCAGTGTGGAGCCGTTCCCTCTGCGCCGGTATCTGGATGAGCAGGTCTTTCGCTTCACTGCGCGGGGCGGACGGGACGCGGATCGCTTTGTGGTGGTGGCCCGCGCGCTGGCGGACAACCGGCTCCCCTCTCAGCAGTTGATCGGCGAGGGAGACCTCGCGGACTTAGCCGCCCGTCAAACGGTGCACGGTCTGCTGGGCAGGGACCACCGCATGGCTGCGCTTCGGCCGCCCCGTCCGGCGCGCCTTCGGGCGTAGGGGCGGGGTGGTCAGCATCCGTTTCGCCAGGGTCTCAAAGCGCTGGATCGCTTCGGGGCCTTCAAGGTACTCTCTGGCCGGAGGGGGACGCCGCTTCATGGGGCGGGAACCTACCACACGACGCGTGGATTAGGCAAGTATGTTATTACCCTAATTAGGGTAATAACATACTTGCCTAAGCGAGGGGCTGGGGTAGACTGTCGGCATGCCACCGCCCCCACGCACTCTGCAAGACGCCATCTGCTATTTCAGCGACGAGCAGCGTTGCATTGACGCCTTGGTGACGATGCGCTGGCCGGGCGGGGTGAGGTGTCCGACCTGCGGAAGTGACCAGGTGCATTACCTGGCCACGCAACGGCGCTGGCAGTGTAAGACCAAACACGCCCGGCGGCAGTTCAGCATCAAGGTCGGCACGGTCATGGAAGACAGCCCGCTCCCGCTGGCCAAGTGGGTGCCGGCGATCTGGCTGCTGGCCAACGGCAAGACCGGCATCTCGTCCTACGAGCTGCACCGGGCGCTGGGCGTGACGCAGAAGACGGCGTGGTTCATGCTGCACCGGATTCGGTACGCCATGCAACATGACCCGCCTGAGCCCCTGGGCGGCGAGGTCGAAGCCGATGAAACGTTTATCGGCGGCAAGGCCCGGTTCATGCATCAGGCGGTCAAGGCGCGGAAGATCACGGGCACGGGTGGGGCGGGCAAGACGGCCGTCATGGGGCTGTTAGAGCGCCCCCACGGCCCTCGCACGAGCCGGGTTCATGCGACGGTGTTCCCGAACACGCAGCGGGGAGCGTTGCACCAGGAAGTGCGCCAGCACGTCACCCCAGGCAGCGAACTCCATACCGATGAGTACAGCGGCTACCGGGGGCTGGACGAAGCCTACGTGCATCAGATCATCAACCATGCCGAGGCGTATGTCCGGGATCACGTCACCACGAACCGTATGGAGAACTGCTGGGCCTTGCTCAAACGCACCATCAAAGGCTCGTCTGTCAGTGTGGAGCCGTTCCCTCTGCGCCGGTATCTGGATGAGCAGGTCTTTCGCTTCACTGCGCGGGGCGGACGGGACGCGGATCGCTTTGTGGTGGTGGCCCGCGCGCTGGCGGACAACCGGCTCCCCTCTCAGCAGTTGATCGGCGAGGGAGACCTCGCGGACTTAGCCGCCCGTCAAACGGTGCACGGTCTGCTGGGCAGGGACCACCGCATGGCTGCGCTTCGGCCGCCCCGTCCGGCGCGCCTTCGGGCGTAGGGGCGGGGTGGTCAGCATCCGTTTCGCCAGGGTCTCAAAGCGCTGGATCGCTTCGGGGCCTTCAAGGTACTCTCTGGCCGGAGGGGGACGCCGCTTCATGGGGCGGGAACCTACCACACGACACGTGGATTAGGCAAGTATGTTATTACCCAAATTAGGACAGTACCGAACGCCGGTCCGCCTCTGCTCAATTCCCATCTCAGCTCAAAGCGATACCCGGTGCAACCATGTTTTTTCTATAATAAGAATAAGACCGCAGACCTAGAGGCGCAAGGGGCCGTACAGCTGAGCCCAGGCCGGAGATATATCAGGCCAAAAACTTCAAGGTCGGCCGTCAAAGCAGCCCGTCTAAACGGTCTATCAGTTTGGGTTTTCCTTGCGGATAAACTCGACCCTTGCCCGTTCGCACGCCACCCGTATCCGATGCTCAAACCGCCCTACGACCCCATCCATATCGTGGATCACCACGACCGGCTCCTTGCCCGTGATAGCCGAGGCAAAGAGCGCTTGCTGAACGCTGTCCAGGCTCGACCGCTTGTCCAGCCCACCCTCATACACGGTGCTGTCGGTTTCGCAATCGACCAGGACGTAGCTCTGACCGCCTGGGTAGGCGTAGTCATGGCGGACCTCAGTTTGTCCGCCGACAGAGGCGCAGAACCGGGCGTTGTAGGTGGCTTCGCCGGTTGGCTGGCCCGAGGCTAGGCTCGGGGCACACAAGGCCGTGACAAGGGCCGAGGCGGGGCATTTTCCCCTACGGCGTTTTGCACGCATACAGGTACTCCGTTGTCCGGCAGCCCCCAAAATCGTCGATGGCAATACACCGGGAGGCCAAGGGGTGGGAAACCACATTGCCGTACTCTTGGCACCCGCGTTGTGCCTCTGCGTCGATAGCGGCTTGGGTGGGCCGTGCATAGAAGGCCGGGGTGCTGGCTTGGACCTTGACCACGTCGCTACGGATATCGCTGGAGGCCGGGCGGCACACCCCGCCAGCCCGACCACACAAAGCATTGCTACGTATTGCCTCATAGACACCTCTAATACTGGACGGGTTTTACCGTGCGCCCCTGTGGGTCTTTTGGGGCCATAGCGGTCTCCAAAGAGGCTTTGACGAAATCCCGTGCGCGTTGGGCCGTGTCAAAGCCACCGTGCTCACTAATGTCGAGGGATTTTCGGAGGCGCACATCCATGTTCCAGCGCTCCGACTTGATAAGCCGTGCGACTATCGGCTTGAACTCAACGAGCTTCCCCGGAAACGCCCCACTGAGGCACACTGGAATATGGTAGGTCCCACTCGTGGGGCTCAACTCAGCATTGCCGAACAGCAGGCCATCAAGGTCCGGGCACTGATACAGGACCTCCTTTGAGCCTGGCTTTGGGGTGCCTGCCGGCTGGGCAACAGAGACGGGCGGTGCCCCAAGACATCCTGTGCCTAGAGCAAATGCCCCCACGAACAAGGCAACGATATTGGTTGTACGTCCCATCAGGCGGTTTTCCTTCCCCCGCCCAATAGGTAGAATGCGACATTGTCCAGCGCTGCTCGATCCTACCTATCGAGCGGTGTTGGGTCCCGTGCCGAATTGGCCCTTCGGCGCGGGACACGTAACCGAGTATCAGCGGCCTGGCAAGGATTGCCGGGCCGTGAACCTCCTACACAGAGATGTTGTGAGAGTCCTGCTTGTTCGCCGTTGGTGTAGGGAGCTACCCCACGCCAGTCGCACGGCTGTTCTATTCCACAGGCGACCCGACGCAGGGTCCCCATGCAAGAGGTTCGCTGTGCAGACTGGCAAAATGGGTGGGAGGGGTCAAGGGCTGGGGGAGAGCACGGTCAGCCCTACGGGCTCTCAGGTGGCCGGGGTGTCGTTTTGGGTGGTTGTGTCAAGTATATTGTTCCCCTGGGGAGGGGATACGCAGCGCGTCACTCGACCGCCGTAATGACAAAGTTCTGTTGCCCCTGCTGCCACTCCACCGTGGTCGTCTGGCCCTCGGCCGGGAAGTCCTCGATGGCATGCGTCCGGGCGAGGCCCTCCGCAAACTCCTCGCCCAGCGTCGTCACATTGAACGTACTGTGGGCGAATTCCTCCCCGTCCGCATAGGCGCGCACCGTATGTTGCCCGTCGCCCAGCAGGTTCCAGTTGAACAACACCCCAAAGCCGTTGTCCGTATCGCCACACACGCCTGCCGTGTCCTCCCGTTCCATGCCGTAGCCGGCTTCCTCTGTGAAGGGGTCTCCCGTGGCCGGCTCAAACGCCAGTTCCACCGTCTCCGCCTCACACACCCAGCCGGACAGCACCCCGATACCGCTCTGAAAGGAGCCGGGGGCCGGGTTGCCCAGCCGCGCCTGCTCCGGCGTGAGTTGTTGGCCGCCGCCCCCGCCGGCCCCGTGGGCGATGACAAAGTTCTGCCGGGCGGTCTGCCACCGCAGCGTGGTCGTCGCCCCCACGGCGGGAAAGTCGGGAATGTCGGTGCTGGCCGCCAGGTTCCGGCGGAACTCCTGATCTGGGTGCTCACCCAGGGTGGTGACGGTAATCTGCCGTTCGGCCAATACCACACCGTCCACCACCACCCGCACCGTATGCGCCCCATCGCCCAGCAGGTTCCAGTTGAACAGCAGCCCATAGCCGGTGTCGGTCGTGCGGGGGCCACACGCCACGGCGGTATCGAGCCGCCTCGTGCCCGTGGCCGGTACCCCCGTCTGGGGTTCCGCCCCCGGGGTCTCAAACTCGACCTCGACGGTCTCGGCGTCACACACCCAGCCGGAGAGCACACTGACGCCGCTCTGGAAGGAGCCGGGGCCGGGGTTCTCGAAGAAGGCCGGGGTGTAGTGGACCGACAGGCGGTACTCCCCGCTGCCCCGCCCGGCCGACACGGCCAGGTAGTAGGTGCCGGCCTTGACCGCCGAGCCCAGGGCGAAGTTGGTGCCGCGCCCGCTGTCGGTGTCTTCGGCCACCAGCCGGGGATCGCCCTCGTCCTGAGCCTGGTACAGCCGCCCGGTGGTGTCGGCCCCGGTGGTGTGGGCGGTCAGGATACCGGCGTAGGGCAGGTCAACGGTAAAATAGTCCACGTCGCGCCGACTCTGGAGGTGGGCGGTCAGCGTGCGCTGCATGACGCCGGTGGTGTAGCGCCGGGGGTTCAGGCTCGTGGCCTCGTCGGGGGTGTCGCTGTGCCGGTCGGTCGGGGTGCGGGTCCCACCGCCGCCACCGCCGCCACCGCCACCGCCGCCGCCGCCGCCACCACCGCCGCCACCGCCGCTACCACTGCCCGAGCCGCTGCCACTGCCCGTCCAGTCGCTGTCGGCGACCGTCAGCGTCAGTTCCGCCGTCAGCACCGGATTGTTGCTCTCGGCCTTGATCACGACCGTCTCACCGTCGTCCGCCTCGCCGTCGTCGCGGAAGGACAGCACCACCGAATGGCCCGCCGTGCGTCTCGGCGGAATGTAGATCTGATCGTTGGTCCAGTAGTCGCCTTCGTCTAGACGCGCGCCCCGCGTCGCCGTGCCTGCGAAGGTCAGCGTCACCACCAAGCCGTTCTCCGGCGCCGGCGCGTCGATCCGCACTCCGATCCGCGCGGAGCCGCCCTCCCGCAACAGCCGGTTGCTGCACCGGTACTCCCCGTCCACGCACACCTCCTCCAAGATCAGCGACAGCGCCGTCGGCAAGCCAGCCGGCGGCAGGTCTTCGATGGTGACGCTCACCGAGTCCGGGGTGCCCCGCTTGACATCCGACGGCAGCGGCGAGTCGAGCGCCACCGTGAATGTCTCGTCGTCGTTGTCGTCGTCGTTGTATGTGAAGACCTCGCCCGTGCCGGTGGTCGAGCCGCTGTTGATCGTGATGTGCCCCAGCGGCTCGACATCGCCGGGCTCGGCGGTGTTCCGGATCACCGATACCGGGATCGATACGATGCTCGGCAAGGCCGCCGACAGCGTCGCCGTGATCGTCACCGCCGAGCCCTCGTCCACCGGGTTCGGCGAGGCCGACAGCGACACCGTGGGCGGCAACCCCAGGCTGAGCGAGACCGACACGCCCGCGGGCCACGTCGTCAGGTCGCTATTGGTCCACTGGCACAAGCTGAATCCGCATCCTGTTGCCAAGGCGAACGACCAACTGCCAATCCACAGTGTGCCGTCTGTCTTTAACCCGCTGGGTATCCTCGGCCTCACCTGGAGGGTCAATGTGCCGTCGGGTGCCACCATAACCCATGCTACTCGGTAGGTTGCGTTGTTGAACTGGAAGTCATTGTCGCTGAGCGCACTGCTGCACGTCTTGCCGGATTGGTTGTCGTAACAGCCGGTCCCCGTCGACGCTCCGAGGTTCTGCACCGTCAGCGTTGCCGACCACACCGAGGCATCGGCCGGCGGAGCGGCGAGACTGAGCAGGCCGAGCAGGGCGACGAGGGCTGTAAGTACCCGCCATCTCGTCGCTGGTTCTCGCGGAGAGCGGAGAGCGGAGAGCGGAGAGCATCACGGACCTTTCATATGTTTGTCGAGGAGGAATGACCCCGTATTCACGATACCCCCGCGCCCCTATCACATCGCCGCGCCGGCGTCCATCCCGGCCTGCGTTGCGATCCAGGCCGCAGGAGGCTGTTTCACGCTTGTGAGATCGTGGAAAATCAAAGACGTAACCCGGCAAATTCGGCCGTTCGTCGTCGAAGCAGACCAGTCCCGAACGTTGTCCTTGACTTCTCAGACAAGTTGTTGCAATGCCTTGCACACATTCTTCAAAGGGAGGTCGGCGTATGTTCATGAAGGACTATGGGGAGCAGACCTATGCGCTGCTGCGCATCATTGCCGGGTTTTTGTTCTTTTTTCATGGCGCCCAAAAGCTGTTCGGCTTTCCGCCGCCCGCGCCAGAGTCGCTAGGCTTTACGATGCTCGTCGCTGGGGTGATTGAGCTGGTCGGCGGGATTCTGGTCATGATCGGTTTCTACACGCGCTGGGCGGCCTTTGTGTGCAGCGGCCTGATGGCGGCCGCCTACTGGATGGCGCACGGCACCCAGGCCCTGTTGCCCATTGCCAATCAGGGCGAGCTGGCCGCGCTGTACTGCTTTGTGTTTTTGTGTATCTCGGCTCGGGGCGCCGGCATATGGGCTGTGGACGCGGCGAATGCCTAGCGACGAGGCTCACCGATAGGCGTCTTTTCTGTGGCGGATATGGAGGATGATGATTTGAGCCTCTCCCTCTCCCGCCTCGTTTACCATGTAGAGGATACGATAATCTCCTGAGCGAATCCGATACAGGTCTGGCTCGCCTTTTCTGCGCCCTTTAATTTTTTTGACTTTTGCCCTGCGTTGCTCTCTGTGGCCCGAGGGAATGACCATGATAGCCCGTACAACCTGCCGCTGGATCTTCGGGTCGAGTGCGGCTAGTTCTTTCTGAGCGCGGCCAGTATAGAACGTATGCGCCATCTTATTCGGCCAGCTTTCTTACTTGGTCTTCCACTTCCTCGGCCGGGATTAAGTGGGTGCGCCCGGCCTTTAAGTCTCGGATACATGCCTGTCCAATCAGGTAGTCGTACTCGTCTTCCGGGTCTCTGAGGCTCGGCCGGCTATCCCCCACGGAGTCAGCGTATCGTTTCACCGGGATTTCCGAGGGGCGCGGGATGCGTTGGCGAATCGTCTTCTCGACCCGACGCCATTTCCTGTACTTGTAGATCGCGTTATGCGTCTCCGCGATTAAAGCGCTTCTTTTCCCCTCGTCCATGTTGCGGTAGTCATCTGGCCTTATGCCGAGAAACTCGGCGAAGCCGCCGCCCGGAACGCCCATGTCTTGATTGACGACGAGTGCTTGGAGGGGGGGAATCCCCTCGCCCCATTCTCGGCCGACCGCTAAAAGACTCGCTCCGATACAGCCGAGCGCCCATTTCAGAGAGCGTGGATGTGCCCCCTCCACCTTGCTGGCTAGCTCCCCGTAGGTCAGCGTCTTTTTGTGGCCGGCGTACTGGATCAGAATGGGCAAAGCGACTTGGGCTTGGCGCTGCGACTTCGTTTGGCGACGGTCCCACATGACGAGCATGGTGTGTAGCTCCTTTCTCTGCCCCCGCAGCATAGCAGCATATCTAGCTTATACCAGTTAGCGCTTCCCACCCCGAATCAGCCGCAGCCGGGGCCGCGTCCTGACCGGAGGTGCCTGGGTCGGTGCCGGGGTCGCCTGCGCTGTCTCGATCGGCTCCGCCACACTCCAGACATGGTTTGCCTTGCCCAGCTCCATCGTGGGCGTCACCCGTAAGGTCTTGTGGACCCGACACCAATGGTAATAAGCTAAATGCAACGCTACCGCGGCCTCGTGCTGCATCCACGTCTTGCTATGAGCATTGGTGCGACGAGCATGACGCCGCATCTGCATCCGCAGGGAGAGACCGAGAAAGGAGTACGGTGTGAGTTGGTCACGAATGGTGTTTCTGGCTGCCTTGCTGGTGTTGGGAGCTATGATGGGAATGGGAGGCTGTGCCGCAAAACCGGCCATATCGGATATCAGGAGCGACGTGGTCAAAGTGCAAATATCAGCCGGCCTCTTTATGACTAGCGACCCACAGGAAGTCAGGGCGGAGGCGCAGAGAGGATGCGCTGAATACGGGAACGTCATTTCCCATGCGCTCTCAGAGCGTTGCGTCCGCCCGGACGGTTTGGGCGGCTGCCTGATGAAGGAATACCTGTTTGCCTGTAAGCCGAGGGATGCACAGGAGGGGTAGATGGAAGAGCCTCAGCTTGAACAAGCAGAATTTCAGCAAGGGCAAATGGCGGCGTTGGCGAATGCTATCCAGGCCCTGATTGCGAATCAGCCTCAGCCTGTCCAGGATCAGATTTTTGCCGTTCTTCGCCAGATGGTCGATCTTCACAAGACGTTAGACGAGGGAGCCTTATCGAAGGTTTTTCGTGATGGCTATAGCCATATTGTCAATGTTTTACGGGATACCGAGAAGCAGCAACCGTGACGAATCAGCCAAATAAGGGTAATAACATACTTGCCTAAGCGAGGGGCTGGGGTAGACTGTCGGCATGCCACCGCCCCCACGCACTCTGCAAGACGCCATCTGCTATTTCAGCGACGAGCAGCGTTGCATTGACGCCTTGGTGACGATGCGCTGGCCGGGCGGGGTGAGGTGTCCGACCTGCGGAAGTGACCAGGTGCATTACCTGGCCACGCAACGGCGCTGGCAGTGTAAGACCAAACACGCCCGGCGGCAGTTCAGCATCAAGGTCGGCACGGTCATGGAAGACAGCCCGCTCCCGCTGGCCAAGTGGGTGCCGGCGATCTGGCTGCTGGCCAACGGCAAGACCGGCATCTCGTCCTACGAGCTGCACCGGGCGCTGGGCGTGACGCAGAAGACGGCGTGGTTCATGCTGCACCGGATTCGGTACGCCATGCAACATGACCCGCCTGAGCCCCTGGGCGGCGAGGTCGAAGCCGATGAAACGTTTATCGGCGGCAAGGCCCGGTTCATGCATCAGGCGGTCAAGGCGCGGAAGATCACGGGCACGGGTGGGGCGGGCAAGACGGCCGTCATGGGGCTGTTAGAGCGCCCCCACGGCCCTCGCACGAGCCGGGTTCATGCGACGGTGTTCCCGAACACGCAGCGGGGAGCGTTGCACCAGGAAGTGCGCCAGCACGTCACCCCAGGCAGCGAACTCCATACCGATGAGTACAGCGGCTACCGGGGGCTGGACGAAGCCTACGTGCATCAGATCATCAACCATGCCGAGGCGTATGTCCGGGATCACGTCACCACGAACCGTATGGAGAACTGCTGGGCCTTGCTCAAACGCACCATCAAAGGCTCGTCTGTCAGTGTGGAGCCGTTCCCTCTGCGCCGGTATCTGGATGAGCAGGTCTTTCGCTTCACTGCGCGGGGCGGACGGGACGCGGATCGCTTTGTGGTGGTGGCCCGCGCGCTGGCGGACAACCGGCTCCCCTCTCAGCAGTTGATCGGCGAGGGAGACCTCGCGGACTTAGCCGCCCGTCAAACGGTGCACGGTCTGCTGGGCAGGGACCACCGCATGGCTGCGCTTCGGCCGCCCCGTCCGGCGCGCCTTCGGGCGTAGGGGCGGGGTGGTCAGCATCCGTTTCGCCAGGGTCTCAAAGCGCTGGATCGCTTCGGGGCCTTCAAGGTACTCTCTGGCCGGAGGGGGACGCCGCTTCATGGGGCGGGAACCTACCACACGACACGTGGATTAGGCAAGTATGTTATTACCCTAATTAGGACAGCACCCCGCAGGTCAAGAATTGGCATAGCGCAGAAGCTGTGCTATGATTTCCAATACGATCAGTACGAGCTTCACGGTTTACCTCCTTGAAGCTAATTGGGAGCCTGATGTCGTCAGCATCAGGCTCCCTGCTTTTATGGAAATGGTAGACGAAAAAGGCCGCAAAATCAATTGTAAAGGCGTGTCTGCGTGTGAAATTTCATTCACCTGGGCCAATCCTAGCTGAGCCTTGCTGCCCCGCATTTCCCTCCGTGGTCGGCTGCTGCTCGTCGTGCCTTTTCACTGGGGAGAAAATTTTTCACGTTTTTTTTGGAGTGTTCCCTTGTCTTTTTTGAAATCAAACCTCCGGAATTTCGGGACAGGCAAACATCGTTCTCTTTCGCACAAAAGAGGAGGCAGATCGGGCCGCAAAACAGCACAATTCCAAGGCCGAATTATGGAAGGATTTTGACGGCCAGCCGTGGGTTGTCCACCGGAAAAACAGCGACACATGCCTGTGCTTCGACGGCCGGTTTCGATAGCTGGGAACCACGCCCAAGAATCCTCAGATCGGGTGAAATTTCAGCCCACATGAGATTTCACCACAGATGAAAAACCCCGCCATGCTCAGCGCCCGAATCAGCCTCGCAAACGACCCCTAAAAGGAGGCAAGACGCGCCTCAATTAAGACCGACTTTCGCCCGGTTTAAGACCCTTTTAGAGGGTGAAAAACCGGCACGTTCTCGTGAAAATTTCAGATCCGATGAAAAACGGGCTAAGCCGTTGATTGGTATGGGCTTTTCCTCAAAAAGAGCCGCGTTTGCATGAAAATCTTTCGCGTTTTCTCAGGTCCCGGGGGTGGTCCCGTACTTTTGAAATTGCACACTTTCGACATCATAGCGACTGGGAAAAGGCCCGCCCGCCCACAGCTATTGCCGCACCGGGTCGAGGACATGTCCATCCCGGCCTTTCCTTCATTCACAGACAATGCTAGGAGGTTGCCACGATATTGTACACACAGGAGATAGCTCATGGATATTGGCGTGTTCTCTGTCATCCCGTCCGCGTCCGCCGACCCTGCGGTCATTGCCAAGCGTGCCGAAGAACTCGGTTTTGAGTCCTACTGGGTTCCCGACCATCCGATCGTGCCGGTGGGCAGCGAGCAAACCTATCCGGGCACCCCTCCCGACGGCAGCTCCCTCACGTTTCTGACCCGCATTCCCGACCCGCTGATTGTCCTGGCCCGCGCCGGGGCGGTCACCACCAGGCTGAAACTGGGCACCGGGGTCTACCTGGTGCCGGAGCGGCATCCCCTGATCTCCGCCCAGCAAATCGCCAGCCTGGACGAGGCCACGCGCGGCCGCTTTCTGCTGGGGATCGGCGCCGGCTGGAACCGGGCCGAATGCGAAGTCCTGGGCGGAAACTTCGACCACCGCTGGGGTCAGACCAAGGATTTCATCGCCGCCATGCGTTCGCTGTGGCAGGACGATGAGACGGAGTATCGCGGAAAATATGCCGAGTTTCCGCCGGTGTATTGTTATCCCAAACCCGCCCGGCAGTCGGGTCCGCCGGTGCTCGTCGGCGGCATCGGCTCACCCTACGTCTATCGTCGCGTCGCCGAATGGGGCGACGGCTGGATCCCGCTGATCGCCGATATGGCGGCCTTTCATGACGGTATGGAAAAACTGAAACGAGCCTGCGAGGCGGTCGGACGTGATATGGACACGGTGGACATCACCGTATTCGGCGGTCCCGGCCAGTGGCGCAAGGGTGAGGAATTGGCAGAACTTGAGCGGGCTGGAGCGAACCGGGTCACGCTGTGGATCAACGCCTTCGAAACCGAGGACATGCTCAAAGACCTCGACTCCCTGGCCAGTCAGGTATTGTAGCCCGATTGTAGTCTGGATGAGCGGGCATCGTCTCCGACGCCCGCTCGTGGGCTGCATCAGGAGTCTGACAGCCCGTCAACCAGCATAAGCTCGGCATCAGAGCCGCTCTGGCGCAAGGTGATGAGCGGGGCGTACTCGGGGTCATGGTACCACGCCCGCGCCTGCTCCATGGACGGGAACTCAATCACGACCATCACGCTCGACGGCGACGTTGTCCCCTCCACCACATCCATCTCCCCGCCACGCACCAAGTAGCGCCCGCCGTGCTTGTGGACCAGGGCCTGGACCTTGGGACCATACTCTTCCACCCACGCTGGGTCTCGTACCTCCACTCGACCAATGAGATAGGCTGGCATACGTGTCTCCTTCCTTGCTGTGGATCTGCTCCGGTTTGTATCACAACAAGCGCGTCGTGTCCTTGACGCAGCTCCCTCTTGTCCACTAGATAAGGATGCTTCCAGAAGAAGACCGGGACAAGACACGATTCTGTCCGCCGCCCAAACCTGCAAAGAAGGAAAGCATGGAGTCATTTTTTCGGTGGATCATCCGTTTTCGGTGGCTGGTCATCGTACTGGCCCTGGCCAGTACGGTTCTGGCCGCTCTGCCCCTGCAAAGCCTGCGCTTTGAGGGCGATGTCGAGGCAAATTTCCCGGCCAACGACCCGGTCATCAACTATAACAAGATGGTCGAGGAACGCTTCGGCATACGCGATCTCATCATGGTCGGCGTCTTCAACGACAACCCCGACGAAAACGGCGTCTTCAACCCGCGCAGCCTGGGCATCGTCAAAGAGTTCTCGGAAAAAATCGCCCTGCTGCCGGGCATCAAGGCGATCCGCGACGAGGATGTGGCCAGCGTCGCCACCATGGACAACATCACCGGCACGGCCGACGGCATGAACGTCGATCCGTTCATGGAAGCCGTGCCCAACACCCCACCCGCTCTGGACAGCCTCAAACGCAGCCTGTTCGCCAACAGCATGTTCGTCAATTGGGTCGTGTCCCAGGACGGCACCGGGCTGCTGATTATGGCCAAGATGGAGCCGGGGGAGGGCACGCAGGAAAGCTCAGCCCAGCGGATAGCGGTGTATACCACGATCCGCGACATGGTTCAGGAAAAAAAAGCCGCCGGTGTGCCTGAATCCTTCCACGTGGCCGGTCGCGGTGCGCTTGAGGTCAACTTTGAACGAGAGGGTCAGCGCGACCTGCAGACCTTCCTGCCCCTGATCCTGGTGGTAATCGTCACCACCCTGTACTGCACCTATCGCAGCCTGCGCGGCGTCCTGCTGCCCCTGGCCGTCGTCGTGATGGCGGTGATCTGGACCCTGGGCATCATGGCCGCCACCGGTTTCCCGATGTTCTTCGTCACCTCAATGATGCCGGTCGTGCTGATGGCGATCGGGGTCGCCGACGGCATTCATATTCTGAGCCGCTATTACGACGAACTGTTGGAACACCCGGACACGTCCTCGTCCGACGCCGTGCTCGCCGCCATGCGCGAGATGTGGCAACCCGTCGTTTTGACCTCCCTGACCACCGCCGCCGGCTTCTTATCCTTTCTGACTGCGGCCATGGTCCCGGTACGCTATTTTGGCGTCTTTACCGGGGTCGGTATCCTGGCCGCCATGGTCTTCTCGCTGACCCTGCTGCCGGCCATGCTGAGTCTGCTGCCGCCGACCGTCAGCCGCGGCCTGCGCCAGCAGATGCGCCGCAGCGGCGATCTGACCGCCACCGGCTGGGCGGCCAGCCTGCTGTCACGCCTGGGGCGGGGTGTGGCCCGTCGTCCGTCGGTGGTGTGGGTGCCGACCGCGCTCGTCGTCGGGCTGTGCCTGTTCGGCGCCCAGCGCATTATGGTCGATGCGTCGGTCATCCGCATGTTTGACGCGCACCACGAACTCCGCGTCGGCGACACCATCTTACGCGACAAATTCCAGGGCACAGTGCCCATCTATGTGGCGATTGAGGGCGACCAACCGGACCGCCTCAAAGACCCCCAGCTGCTGGCTCAGCTCGACCGCCTCCAGGCCACGGTCGAGCAAGACCCGCAGGTTGGCGGCTCGCTGTCGCTGGCCGAATACATCAAACGCATGAACCGGGTCATGAACGAGGACCGGCCCGAGATGGAAGTCGTCCCCAGTTCGCGCGACCTGGTGGCCCAGTATCTGCTGCTGTACTCGTTCTCCGGCGATCCCGACGACTTTGATGAGATCGTCGACTATGACTACCGGCACGCCAATGTCACGGTCTATCTGCGGTCCGATACAACCCGGGATGTCGCACGGGTGGTGGGGACGATCCGCGACTTTGCCATCCAGGAATTTGGCCATAATGGAGACACCGACGCGGCCGCCCACGACGCGCTGATGGTCCGCTTCGGCCGCTGGCTGGCCGGCATTCAGCCCACCGTCCTTGGCTGGGAAACCGACAGCGGCTTTCGGATCGGCATTGCCGGCAACGGCTATATGCTGAACCGCATGAACGAACTGGTCGTGTCCGGCCAGCTGGCGAGTCTGGTCACCTCGCTGGGCGCGGTCTTCGTGCTGACCGCCCTGATGTTCCGCTCGTGGGTCGCGGGCCTGATCAACGTCATTCCGATCAGCCTGGTCATGGTGTTCAGCTTTGGTCTGCTGGGGCTGCTCAACATCCCGCTGGAGGTCGGCAAATCGCTGACCGCGTCCATGGTCATCGGCATCGGCATTGACTACACGATCCACTTTCTCAACAAGTATCGGGTCAAAGTCCGAGACGGTCTGACCGACCCGGTCCACATCACCGCCGCGACCATGGCCACCTCGGGTAAGGCCATCTTTTTTAATGCCGTGGTCGTCATCGGCGGCTTCCTGGTCTTTCTGACCTCAAGCTTCCGCCCCAACTTCTACCTCGGCGCCATGCTGTCGCTCAACATGGGGGCGTGTTTGCTCGTCTCAATGACGGTGCTGCCGGCGATCCTGAACAGGTTCCGGCCCCGCTTTGTGTACGGCTGGGATATATGAGAGCATTGGGCTCAAATTTTTGCCCTTTTTCAAGCGTTTTCAGGTCAGTCCGCCCGGCGTTGGATCCAATAGTGAGGATGCGCGGCTGCGACCAGGGAGTGGCGGGTCAAACGACACCAGGCCGGGATATCCTGGGGAGCGCCGGGGTCGCGGGCGGTCAGGGCCAGCAGCTGTCCGGCCTGGAGTCGTTTCATCCGCAGCCGAAGCTCCAACACCAGATCGCCACAGCTCATGTCCCCGGCATCCCATACCGCGTCGGGTTTCAGCTCGGTTTCAGGCTGAGACGCAGCCTCCTCTACTCCAAGCGCTGCCTCGGGCGGACTGTCCTTGGACCAGATGCAGGCGGGTCGCTCCAGGTTCCGGGTCTGGCCCTCGTGCCGGTTGGCCCACTGCCAACCGCTCCAGTAGCACGGGTGACGCCGAATATAGCGCACGGCGTCGGTCAGGAACTCAGGCACCGGCCGTCCATAGCCGGCGGCAATACACGAGACACAGCGCGGGGTGGTTTTGAATCCGGACGCCACACAGATGACGTAGGCGTGGCTGCACAAGGCGCGCCCGCAGCTCATACACGCCACTTCGCCCAAGCGCTCCAGCTCGGCCAGCAGCGCGACCCGACGCTGCTCTTCGGCCTCCTCAGCGCCGTCACCCTCGCCATCAAAGGCGATCAGACTATTGAATTCCTTGTCCATGGTGCGTCTTCTTTTAATCCACCAGCGCCTGATAGCTCAGCACACGCAGGTCGCGCCGAATCGGGTAGGAGGATGAGGGCATCAGCTGGGTCAGGAAGAGGACGCTCATATCTTCGACCGGATCGATCCAAAACGCCGTACTCGCCGCCCCGCCCCAGGCATATTCACCGGGCGAGCCGATAATGCCACTCTTGGCCGGATCGAGCACAACCGAAAAACCGAGCCCAAAGCCGATCCCGTCAAACGGCATTTCGCTGAACACCTTCTGACCGATACCGGCCAGATCGGTATTGCCGGGCAGATGGTTGATGGTCATGAACTCGACCGTCTTGCGGCCCAGAATCCGCTCGCCGTTCAACTCGCCTTTATTTCGCAACATGTGCATGAAGCGCAGATAGTCGGCAGCGGTGGACACCAGCCCGCCACCGCCCGACAGAAAGCTGGGTTGACGACAGTACGGACTGTCCGGCGGGCGGTCGGCCAGCCGCAGCCCGCCCGCGTCATATTCATAGTTGGCGCCAAAGCGGGAAACTTTATCCTCAGGCACGAAAAACCCCGTGTCGGTCATGTCCAGCGGGGCAAAAATGTGTTCGGCCAGGTAGGCGTCCAGGCTCATACCGGACAGGACTTCCACCAGATAGCCGGGCAGCTTGCCACTCTCGACATAATCCTTGAGGTAAGCGCTCATCCGCCCCAGGCGGGCGGAACTCAGGCCCAGGCTTTCAGGGACGACACACTCGATGCACGTACTCATGGGAACTACTCTTCTGCCACGCCCTCCAGATCATGGCCAAAAGTGCACGGCTTGGCAACACAAGACCGCCACCAGGGAGGAGCCAGATGCCTGGCTATTTCAAGGTCAAAGGCAGGAGGTGCGCGGAGCAGGACCTTTCTCAAGAAGATGTCGGGACAAAGGGATTACGAATCCGTACACTCCCATACAGCCGCGCGTGCTGAAAGTCCTCGGAAAGGAGTTCGGTCAACCCGTAGACTTCTGCGTAAGCCCACAAGTGGGCATCAAACCAGGACAAACCGTACGCTGCGACGCCTCGCAGGGCAGTTCGCAGCACCGCTTCGTTGGGATAAAGGACTCTGAACTGAGCCAGTATTTCTTCTGCCTCGCGGTGCGCGTCCTGTGGCTCCAGAAGGCGGATTCCCGGTCCGCCACGGGTGGTCGCCGCAACGAACTCGACGATGGCCTGGTGCGGCACCCGGATTTCGCCCGATATGACGCCCCGGCGTAGGATGTCGGTTGCGATCCGTTGCTTTTCGGGAAAGCGAGGATCGTAACGATAGACCAGGATGTTGGTGTCAATCAGGACGGCCACGTTGGTACAGGTCTTCGCGCGTCCAGCTGCGGCGGCGGTCCTGCCCCCGACTGTTCGCCCGTGCTTGGCGATTGTGTTGCCGTGTCGTTGCGGCGTCGAACAACTCCAGGCGTTCGTTGACGTCGAGCATGGTGGCCGACACGCCTCCGGCCGGAGGCACAACTCGGATAACGTCGCCCGCGGCTTCGAACCGAATCTCGTCGCCAGGTCGGAGCTGATATTGCTCGGCGAGCTTCTTGGGAAGCGTCACCTGCAATTTGCTTGTGATCTTCGACATATCCTTACTCTAGCAATGATGATTTCCTTGTCAATCTCAGAAGGCTGGAGACCGGGCACCTAGGACGCCGACTTTCGCCAGCCTGACGGCAGGGACTGGCTGGCTAGAGCATTCTGTGAATAGATTGAGTCGGCGACGGTCTTCACGCCAGCAGATAGGTGTGTCCCGGTTTGGGCCCGAGGAATGTAGCCATTCCTTTACCCATGCCGGCTATGCGTCAACCTAAAAGCACAATGCTCTATACTGTACTTATCTCGTTTCCTAACTGCCCTTCGTACCTACTGCATGACGTGCCTGAGCCGGGCCGCCTTGCGGAATACAACAGCCGTGCACACAGCCTAGAGGTAGCTCCCCTAGGCTACGGCAAATACGCGGAACTCTCACACCAATCATGTGGTAGGTACACGACCTGGCGATCCCAGCGCCGGGACTACGCTACAGGAGTAGGCTTCCTCCAGAATGAAACGATAAGCCTCTCGGCTTTCGCAGAAAGAGCCGATGAGCCAGAAATCGGTTACGAGGCTCTGCTCAATGACCTCAAAAAGCGTGGCAAAATACGGCGGAAGTCTAGCCCTCAAGCGCCGCCCGCAGTTCAGAGATCCTGAGGATCAACATCAAGGGTTCACGCTCGGAGAAGGGCAAGAAACCAAACCGCTCGTAGAACGGCTTCGCTCCTTCGTTGAGCGCTTGGACGACGATGGCCCGCGCACCAATCACATCGGCCGCCGCCAACGCTCTCTTCCCCGCATCAATCAATAGATCGGCTCCCAAACCCCTGCCCTGGTAGTTCGTGTCCACTGCGAGTTGTCCCAACAAGATCACCGGAATCGGTTCGGGCATGCTTCTGCCGACGCGCGACGATACCCGACGCCTTTCCACCGAACTGGCGGCGAGGCTGTAGAATGCGATCACCCGGTCTCCATCACACACAACATAAGTCCGTGCGCCACCCTTGGCTTCGTTCAGCCGGGCCTTCCGTTGCAGCCACGTATTGAGGCTGTCCATGCCGGAGTCGAACCGCGAGACGTCATGCCGCTCACTGATTGGCTCCGGGGCGCTTACCGTTCCCACAGCGGCTGGCGCGCCCACTGTTTCTTCAAGCGGTCGCTCGGTTTTATCGGGGCATCGAGCGCGGCGACGAATGCATCGTAGCTCTCGTCATCAAGAGCAATGACGGGGCGCTCGTTCAAGGTCTCAATCGCCGCTGCTTCACTCGACCGCAGCACGAACTCGGTGCGCGTTACGCCTCGAATTGCTGCCGCCCGATCGATAAGTGCTAAGCGCTCATCTTTCATTCGGAAGTTCACTTGACCCACTTGGTCGTCCTCCTGCGCTGGGACGTATATACATCTAACCGTACCCTGAACGTATAGCGTTTGTATAGACTGTTTGTCAAATCATCTCAGCCACTGGCACAGAGGAGCGTAGGGAAGGGCAACTCTCGTACCAGGAGTGTGTTAGCCCGAGGAGCTGCCCGCCTTCGGCCGGCCCGTGCGCTTCGGCCGCCTACCGGCCGGGTTTTTTCCCAGCAGGGCGTCGGCCAGGCCGGGTTTGCGGAGGCGTTCAAGGGTGCGGCGAATCCAGGCCCGATTTTCCTTTTTATACCAGAAGAAAAAGCGGTGCTGGTCTTTTTTGGCCTGGGCCGTGCGGGGAGTACTGACCGGCTCCAGGCTATAGGGATGGTAGCCCGAATAATACATGACCGTGGCCAGCGTCATCGGGGTGGGCGTGAAGTCCTGCACCTGTTCGAGCTGAAAGCCCAATTCCTTGGTCTGACAGGCCAGCTCAGCCATGTCTTCCAGGCCTGAGCCTGGGTGGCTGGAAATAAAATACGGAATCAACTGCTGGGCCAAGCCAGCCTTGTGGCACCACTGCTCAAATTTCTGCTGAAACTCCTTGAACAGCCGGAACGACGGTTTGCGCATGACCTTGAGTACCGCGTCGGAGGTATGCTCGGGCGCAACCTTGAGCCGACCGGAGACGTGCTGGGTCACCAGCTGACGGGTGTATTCCTCATAATGCTTGTCTTTTTCCTCTTGGCCGTTTTTCGCCACCAGCAGATCGTAGCGCACACCGCTGGCGACAAAGGCTTTCTTGACTGTGGGATGGGCGGCCGCGCTTTTGTAGATATCAATCAAAGGGGCGTGGTCGGTGTCGAGGTTGTAACAGACGCTGGGATGAATACACGACGGGCTGACACAGTTGTCACAGATGGACTGATCCTTACCCTTCATTTTGTACATATTGGCCGAGGGGCCGCCCAGGTCGCTGATATAGCCCTTGAAACCCGGCATATGGGTGACCTGCTCGACTTCCTTCATGATTGAGGCTTTGGAGCGGCTGGCAATCATCTTGCCCTGATGGGCCGAGATGGTGCAAAAGCTGCACCCGCCAAAACAGCCGCGGTGCAGGGTGACCGAAAACTTCACCGTTTCAAAGGCCGGGATCGGACCGCGCTTAATGTATTTGGGATGCGGCAGACGGGTGTAGGGCAGATCGAACGCGCCGTCAATCTCGGCTTCGCTCATGGTTTGAAACGGCGGGTTGATGACCACGGTCTGGCCTCCGACCTGCTGAACGAGACGCTTGGCAAACTGTTTGGCAAAGGGAAACGTGCTCTCATCCGGACTCCGGCGGCTATCACGATTCCCTTTGTTGGACTCCTGCTCGATATGTTTGAAGTTCCGGGCAAAGGTTTTCTTGTCGGCCAGACACGCCTCGTGCGAGGCCAGACGCAGGGTCTGCCAGTTTTTATTCTTGGGCAGGGCTTGAGACTCGGCCTGCAAGAACGCCGTTTGCGGGATAGTCTTCAGGGACGAGAAGGGCACACCTTTGGCCAGCAGGCGGACCACAGCCCGGAGGGCTTGTTCGCCCATGCCATACACCAGCAGGTCGGCGCCGCTGTCAACCAGAATTGAGGGCTTGAGCTGATCGGACCAATAGTCGTAGTGGGTCACCCGTCTCAACGAGCCCTCAATACCGCCAAGCACGACCGGTACGTCCGGGTAGAGCTGTTTCAGAATGCGGCAATACACGCTGGCGGCATAGTCGGGGCGAAAACCGGCTTGTCCGCCGGGCGTATAGGCGTCGGTCGAGCGGCGGCGCTTGGCTGCGGTGTAGTGGTTGACCATGGGGTCCATGCAGCCGGACGAGATACCAAAAAAGAGGCGCGGTCGGCCCAGCTTTGTGAAGTCTCGCAGATCGTCGCGCCAGTTGGGCTGGGGAACAATCGCGACCCTCAGTCCGGCGGATTCGAGAAGCCGGCCCACCACCGCATGGCCGAAGGCCGGATGGTCCACATACGCATCGCCCGAGATAAGAATGACATCAAGCGCGTCCCAGCCTCGCAGCTCGACCTCTTTGCGGGTGGTGGGCAACCAATCGCTCAGTTGTCTCATATGGGCTTCTTTCTAGCACGATTCGGAGAGCGCGCAACGTTTTCCAACCCACCCCCATTGTCATACGGTCCGTTTTCCGCTCTAGGGTGAGGGGAAGATCGCACATCAACAGGAGGACAACACTATGGCAGACTCATCATCCCTTCCGGTTGCCGCCGTGCTCGGCGTCGGCCCGGGCTTAGGCGCGGCCCTGGCTCGCCGCTTTGCCGAGAAATACGCGGTGGCCATTAACGCGCGTCGGGCATCGTATCTCAGCTCGCTGGCCGCCGACATCCGGGCCAGCGGCGGCCAGGTCTTAGAGGTTCCGGCCGATATCGGCGATCAGGCTCAGGTTGAAACCGTGTTCAAGACGATTCGGGAACAGCTCGGCCCGCCCGAAGTCTTGCTCTACAACGCCGGTAGCGGCTCGTGGGGCACAATCACCGATGTCACGCCGGAACAGTACGAGACCACCTGGCGGGTGAACGCCTATGGGGCGTTTCTCAGTGCAAAGGAAGTGGCACCCGACATGATTGCCAAAGGCCGCGGCAGCATGCTGTTCACCGGCGCAACCGCAGGCGTCAAGGCCGGCGCTCAATCAGTCGCCTTCGGTCCGGCCAAGTTTGCCCTGCGCGGGCTGGTGCAATCCATGGCGCGTGACCTGGGCCCCAAGGGGGTTCACGTCGCCTGGATCAATGTGGACGGGGTGATCGACATCCCCGGCCGGGACATACCAGGATTCAAGGAAGAGGACATGCTGAAACCCGAGGCCATTGCCGAGACCTACTGGCATCTGGCCCACCAGGATGCCAGCTCCTGGACAACCGAGCTGGAGGTACGGCCGTTCAAGGAGAAATTCTGAGCCGCAATTCCCAATCCGCATCGGTATCGGTACAGTCCACCTGCCGGACGCGCGAAGCGTTCCCTTGGCCAACCCTCAGGGACCGTTCCGAACGTACTGTCCGGTAGGCAGGACGCCGATACATGAAAAAGAGAAAAACCTCCTTTTCACAAGCATTGCCTCGAATTGAGCCCTGGAACTGCTGCTTCATCCGTGTCTTTATCGAGATTCATACCTGAAAAAGCGGAAAAGGCTGGCAAAAACACCGTTTTGTCATAGCATTATCGACAAAACAGGTTGTATTAGACACAAAATATGTCTATTTCGTCCCAATTTATCTTTCTATGAACCTTTCTCCCTGTTACAACTGCTTGATATCGATCATTTGCCTGAAAAAAAGTCGTCTATGACTTATTAAATCCGACTGAACCCCTATCGATTGGAATTTATCATGCAAACAGTGACGATTTCGCCGAAGTTTCAGGTCGTCATCCCCAAGGCAATCCGCCAGACCCTGCAACTCACCCCTGGCCAGAAAGTGCAGGCCTTCCTGTATGAAGACCGCATTGAGCTTATCCCGGTGCGTCCGGTGAAACAGATGCGGGGATTTCTGAAAGGGATCGATACGACCATTCCGCGAGAAGAGGATCGGGTGTGAATGTTGTCGACTCCTCAGGTTGGTTGGAGTATTTTGCAGATGGACCGAACGCTGATTTTTTTGCCGCTCCAATCGAAGCCAGTGCTGAACTCCTCATCCCGACCGTGAGTCTCTATGAAGTTTTCAAACGCGCGTGCTGCAACAACGGGGCGAAAACGCGGCGCTCCAAGCCATAGCGCTCATGCAGCAGGGGCCTGTGGTTGAGTTGACGGCAACTCTGGCCTTACAAGCTGCCAGGATCAGCCTTTCCGAAAAGCTCCCTATGGCAATAATTCTGGCAACCGCCCAGGCGCATGGAGCAACGCTTTGGAGTCAAGACTCAGACTTTGCGCATGTCCTTGGTGTCAAATACATCGCAAAAAAATGAAAAAAGCCTTCCCAGGCTCACCTGAGAAGGCTTCAAGAGGGGAAAAGCTGGGCTGATCTTTCTACCGCCCTCCGGCCACGTCAACCCGCGCCTGCGCCCACTGGCGGGCCTGGGCAGTTTCGGCATAGTCCGAGTCAGACTCACCCAGCGTCTTGAGCTGCTCTTCGGCTTCGCCCAGGGCCGTGCGGGCGGCCTCAAGGTCAATCTCATCGGCCAATTCGGCGCTATCGGCCAGAACGGTCATGACATTGTCCACCACTTCGGCAAAACCGCCGCTGAGCGCTAGATAGGTGGACTGATTGCCCCGCATATATTCCAGGCGACCGGCCTGCAGGGACGACAGGAAGGTAATGTGGTTGGGCAGGACGCCGAACTCCCCGACCGTACCGGGCGCCCTGACCTCATCGACCTCTTCGTCGAGCAGGGTGCGTTCGGGGGTGACCAGCAACAGACGCAGGGTTTCTGCCATGACCGTTACTCCGCAGACAGCGCCTCGGCCTTTTTCTGCGCGTTCTCAATCGTCCCGACCATGTAGAAGGCCTGTTCGGGCAGATCGTCATGCTGTCCGTCGACCAGCTCTTTGAAGCTCCTGATGGTCTCCGCGAGCTGGACATACTCACCCGGCGTGCCGGTGAACTGCTCGGCCACGCTGAACGGCTGGGACAGAAAACGCTGGATCTTGCGCGCCCGGGCGACGACGATCTTGTCCTCTTCGGACAGCTCGTCGATGCCCAGAATGGCGATGATGTCTTGCAGGTCCTTGTAGCGCTGCAAAATCTCCTGCACATCCCGCGCCACCTGATAGTGCTCCCCGCCGAGAATGTTTGGATCGAGCATCCGCGAGGTCGAGTCGAGGGGGTCGACCGCCGGGTAAATGCCCAGCTCGGCAATCTGGCGCGACAACACCGTGGTGGCGTCCAGATGGGAGAAGGTGGTGGCCGGCGCGGGGTCGGTCAGGTCGTCGGCCGGCACATAGATGGCCTGGACCGAGGTAATCGAACCGTTCTTGGTCGAGGTGATACGCTCCTGCAGATCACCCATGTCGGTCGATAAGGTGGGCTGATAGCCGACCGCCGACGGAATCCGTCCGAGCAGGGTTGACACTTCCGAGTTGGCCTGCACGAAGCGGAAGATATTGTCGATGAACAGCAACACGTCCCGGTTTTCTTCATCCCGGAAATACTCGGCGATGGTCAGCGCCGACAGTCCGACCCGGGCGCGGGCGCCGGGCGGCTCGTTCATCTGGCCGTAGACCAGGCTGGTCTTGTCGAGCACGCCCGACTCCTGCATTTCCAGCCACAGGTCATTGCCTTCGCGGGTGCGTTCGCCGACGCCGCCGAAGACCGAATAGCCGCCGTGCTGTTTGGCGACATTGTTGATCAGCTCCATCAAGATCACGGTCTTGCCAACCCCGGCGCCGCCGAACAGGCCGATCTTGCCGCCACGCGGATAGGGGGCGAGCAGGTCAACGACCTTGATGCCGGTTTCCAGGATTTCCACCTCGGTCGCCTGCTCGGTGAAAGACGGGGCCGGACGATGGATGGGCGAGCGGTGGATACCTTCCAGGGATTCGCCCTGGTCAACCGGCTCGCCAACCACATTCAGGATACGGCCCAGGGTCTTTTCGCCGACCGGGACAGTAATCACATCGCCGGTATCGCGGACCGGAATGCCCCGTATTAAGCCCTCGGCGCTGTCCATGGCAACGCAGCGGACGGTGTTTTCTCCGAGGTGCTGGGCCACTTCGAGGATGAGGTTCCATTCCTTGTCGCTGATGGTCGGATTGGTGACCTGAAGCGCGTTGTAGATCGGCGGCAGGTCGCTGCTCTCAAACTCAACGTCGACCACCGCGCCCATCACCTGGGTAATTTTTCCCTCATTCATCTCATGTCCCTCATTTCAAGGATTCGCCGGTTGCCACAATTTCGAGCAACTCGCGGGTAATATCCGCCTGGCGTGCCCGGTTCATGTCCAGGGTCAGCGTATCGATCATCTCGACCGCATTATTGGTGGCGTTTTCCATCGCCGTCATCCGCGCCCCGTGTTCGCTGGCGACCGATTCCAGCATGGCCCGGTACAGCAGCATATCGACATAGCGGGTCAACAGGCGACTCAGCAGCCCCTGGGCGGTCGGCTCATACAGATAGTCGAGCGACATCGACGCAGCGGCGTCCTGCTCCTGGGGCAAGGTGGACGATGATCTCTCCCTGTTCAGAAGGTCATCATCGTTCACCTTGGGAACGATCGGCAGGACCTGATCGAGGGTCGGAACCTGGACCAGGGCCGAGCGGAAGCGGGCGTACAGAATGTAGAAGCCGTCCGACTCGCCGCTGAGGAAGCGCTCGGTCATCCGCAGCCCGATATCGTGGGCCAAGGCCGAGGTGTATTTGCCGCCGAGGTTGATGTGTTCTTCGGCCATCGGGGCCCGGCGGCGCCGGAAATAGTCGAAGCCGCGCCGCCCGACACACGAGATCGTCACCTCCTGGGCCGGATGGGCGTTGATGAATGCCTCGGCCTCGCGGATCAGGGACGAGTTGAAGCTCCCGCAGAGGCCGCGGTCTGAGGTGTACAGCATCAGGTCAATCTTGGCCTCCTCACGTTTTGTAAGGAGCGGATGGACCAGGGTCTGGCTCTGGCCGGCCAGGTTGTGCAGCACGGCTTCGAGTTTTTCCGCGTACGGTCGGGCCGCCTCGGCCGCCTCCTGAGCCCGCCGCAGCCGGGCGGCGGAGACCATCCGCATGGCGTTGGTAATCTGCTGAATGTTGCGGACCGACGCAATACGCCGACGAATCGCTTTGAGGGTAGCCATCGTTACGCCGTGAAAGTGTCGTTGAACTCCCGCAGGGCCGCCTCGAGGCGCTCCTTGATATCGTCTGTCAATTCACGCTTGCTGCGCAGATCCGGCAAGAGGTCGGGATGGCTGGTCTCCACAAACCGGAACAGTTCGGTCTCGTATTTTTTCAGCGCCGACTCCGGCAGCTGGTCCAGAAAGCCGTTCGTGCCGGCGTAAATCATGACCACCTGGTTTTCGACCGGCAACGGCTCGTACTGGCCCTGCTTGAGCACCTCGACCAGACGTGTGCCGCGGGACAGCATCCTTTGGGTGGCGGCATCGAGGTCGGAACCGAACTGGGCGAAGGCGGCCATCTCCCGATACTGGGCCAGGTCGAGCCGCAGCGAGCCGGCGACCTGGCGCATGGCTCTGATCTGGGCCGAACCGCCGACCCGAGAGACCGAAATCCCGACGTTGACCGCCGGGCGAATGCCCGAGTTGAACAGGTCGGTTTCGAGAAAAATCTGGCCGTCGGTAATCGAAATCACGTTGGTCGGAATATAGGCCGACACGTCCCCGGCCTGGGTTTCGATAATCGGCAGGGCGGTCAACGACCCGCCACCTTCGGCCTCGCTCATCTTGGCCGCCCGCTCAAGCAGACGCGAGTGCAGATAGAACACATCACCCGGGAAGGCCTCACGGCCGGGCGGACGCCGCAACAGCAGAGACAGCTGGCGGTAGGCCACCGCGTGCTTGGACAAATCGTCGTAAATAACGAGCGCGTGCTTGCTGTTATCGCGAAAGTACTCGCCGATCGCACACCCGGCATACGGGGCGATGAACTGCAAGGGGGCGGCGTCCGAAGCGCCGGCGACCACGATGGTCGTATAGTCCAGCGCGCCGGCCCGGGTCAGCCGCTCAACCACCTGGGCGACGGTGGACCGCTTTTGTCCGATGGCGACATAGATGCACTGCATGTCGCCGCCCTTCTGGTTGATGATCGTATCGATGACAATGGCGGTTTTGCCGGTCTGGCGGTCGCCGATGATGAGTTCGCGCTGCCCGCGACCAATCGGAATCATGGAGTCAATGGCCTTCAGACCGGTCTGGACCGGCTCTTTGACCGGCTGGCGCAGCACGATGCCCGGGGCTTTGACCTCAATACGGCGCGACTCGGCGCTGGTGATGGGTCCTTTGCCGTCGATGGGCTGACCGAGGGCATTCACCACCCGGCCCAGCATCGCGTCGCCCACCGGCACCTCGGCGATACGCCCGGTGCGGCGCACCTCGTCGCCCTCCTTGATGGCCTGGACCTCACCGAACACGGCAGCCCCGACATTGTCCTCCTCAAGGTTCAGGGCCAGCCCAAACATCTCGTCCGGAAACTGGAGCAATTCGCCCGACGCGACCTGATCCAGGCCGTGAATCCGCGCGATGCCATCACTGGCCGACAGGACGGTTCCCGTCTCGCGCAGCTCGACCTGGGCGTCATAGCCCTGAATCTGTTGCTTGATAATTTCGCTGATCTCAGCCGCACGCAGTTCCATTACACCCTCTTCATGTTTCTGGAGTTTCTCGTTTCCCTCACACTCGTCTGCTGATGCGTCCCCGCGTGGCCTCTACAACCGCTCGGCCAGCGCCTGAGCGATGCGTTGGAGCTGGGATTTGAGGCTCGCGTCGTAGACTTGACCCTCGATTTCAACGGTCACCCCCCCCAGTAGCTCGGGATCACGCTCGACGACGGGGATGACGGTCTTGTTCGTCTTGTGGCTGAAGGCGTCGACGATGGCTTGCAGTTCGTCCTCGGACAGCTCGGCCGCCGATGTCACCCGCACTCTCACCCGGCCCAGCAGTTTCTCCAGCAGGCTGCGATAGCTGCTTTCAATATCGGCCACGACATTCAGACGGTCGTTCGCGGCCAGGACGCGCAGGAAATTGGCCATCAGCGCCTGGGGAGCGGCGGCGCCGATCAGGCTCTCAACAATATCACTCCGTGTTTTAGGCGACAGGGTCGGCAGGGCCAGGGTACGGGCCAGGCTCGGCTCGGCCAGTACCCCGGCGATGTGGGTGAGTTCGGCCCCTATCGCTTCTTCCTGGCCCGCCTCCTGGGCCAGGCTGAGCAGGGCTTTGGCGTATCGTCTGGCGGCTGCTGGCATCGCTTACCTCGTGTTGGGTGATCAGCCACCCACCTTCTCAACAAGCTCGTTGACCAGACGGCGCTGGTCGTCAGGACGCAGCTGGGCGCGAATCAGTTCGGTGGCAATGGCCACCGCCTGCTCGGCGACATCCTCACGCAAGGTTCGCCGGGCCTGTTCCACCTCCCGCTCGGCGATCTGTTGCGCCTCGAGTCGGGCGCGCTCGGCCATACGGCTGGCCTCTTCCAGAATGCGTTCTTTCTCGCGTTGGGCGGATTCCAGGGCCTGACTGCGCAGGGCTTGCTGCTCGGCCTCCAAGCCGGCCAGCTTCTCTTCGTACTCGCGCCGGACCTGCTCGGCCTCAGCCTGGGCCAGCTTTGCCTCGTTGAGCGCCTGAACAATCGTCTCCTTGCGCTTGCGGAGCGCTTCTTTGACAAACGGCAGAGCGAATTTTCGCAGGACCAGGACGAACAGAGCAAAATTAATGGTAAAAAAGAGGAGACCGAGCAACTGGTCTCCTGTCACCCCGTGATGCTCGTCGCCGGCTCCCTCTCCGGCCGCCCAGGCAGCGGTCGCCAGCAGCAACGGAAAGAGGACGGCGAGGAGAAAGGTGAACGCTGATGACCACCGCATCAAGAGATCAGCGTCCACCTGCCAGACCGTCTTGGCTACATATGTGCGCATGGTCACGTCAAAGACCTTCCCAGCAGGCGCGCCGCAATCTCGTTGGAAAAGTCAGGAATGCGTTGCTCAAGGTCGTGGCGCGCCTCGGCAATCTCGCGTTCGAGGCTCTGCCGCAGCTGGGCAAGCGTTTGGCTGGACTCTTCGCGGGCCTGTTCGATCAGCTCCTGTGACTGCTGCTGGGCCTCACGGTAGACGGCATCAACCTCCTGCATGGCGCCCGAGCGCGCTTCGGCCAGCTGGGTGCGATATTCCTGGCCTTTGCCCTCGGCGTCGGCCTTGATCCGGGTCGCCTCCTGGAGCGCCCCGGCGCTGTTGTGTTCCCGATTGGCCAACAGGACCAGGTTGGGCTCAAACAGCACGCGGCGCAAAACAGCCCACAGGACGAGAAACAGCACAATCTGGCAGAAGAATGTCCAATCTGGAGGAAATGCTAACACGGCCCGAAATCTCCTGTGTCCGAACGGAGTCGGCGTGTAATATAAAGGGAATTCCGCATTAGGGCTAGGGCGTCTCGGGAGAGATCAGACAAGCGGCTTTTGATTTGCGCCTCTCAGGCGGGCCAGCAAACCGTCAAGCTCCTGGTTGGAATAGTACTCAATCTCAATCTTGCCGCCCTTTTTTCGAGGATGCAGACGGACCTTGGTGCCCAGCTGACGCATTAGTTCTTCTTCAATTGCCTTTAAGTAAATATGCGCCTGGTCGGCCATTTTTTCCGGGCCGGGCGGCCGGTCGTGGGCTGCTGTGTGTTCGACGCCCTCCAAAGAGCGGGCGACCAGGGTCTCTGTTTCTCGGACCGATAAGCCCTGGCGGATGATCTGACGGGCCAGCTCAATCTGCTTATCGGGCGTTTCCAGGGCCAGCAGGGAGCGGGCATGGCCGACCGAAAGATTGCCACGGTCAACGTCTGCCTTGATTTCTTCGGGTAAATTCAGCACCCGCAGCAGATTGGCGATGACCGGCCGACTCTTGCCGACCCGTTTGGCCACATCCTCCTGGGTCAGCTGAAACTCGTCCATCAGCTGACGGTAGGCCAGCGCCTCCTCAATCGGGGTGAGTTCTTCGCGCTGAATGTTCTCCACCAGGGCCATTTCCAGGCTCTCGGCGTCGCTGACCTCCTTGACGATGACCGGCACGCGCTCAAGACCGGCCCGCTGCGCCGCGCGAAAGCGGCGCTCGCCGACAATCAACTCGTAGCCGGAGTCGACTTTGCGCACCACCAGCGGCTGTAACACACCCTGCTGACGAATGGAGTCGGCCAGTTCGGCAATCCGCTGTTCGTCAAAATAGCGCCGGGGCTGACGCGGGTTGGGGCGGATTTCGGACACATGCACGCGCCGCTCGGCGGCCGGCGGCGCCATGGACACGCCCTCGGGTATCAGCGCGCCCAGACCGCGGCCGAGGCCGCGACGTTTCGGGACTGACTTGGGACTCGCACCAGTGTTGACCGCTCCTTCACTCATCTATTCCTCCCCGTGTCGTTTCCACAAAAGCGAAGGCTGGGTTCTTCTCGGACAGAGATTCATCAGCGTTCGCCTTTTCCTCAGAAGCAGCCTGGGCGACGACGGGCGTCGACGTCCGTGTGCGGATTTCCTGGGCCAAGGCTATATAGCTCTGCGCGCCCCGGCACGACGGATCGTACAGGATAATGGGCAGTCCATGACTCGGACTCTCGCCGAGCCGCACATTGCGCGGAATGACCGTATCGAAAACCTGATCGGGAAAAAATTGCCGGACCTCTTCCTCGACCTGTCGGGACAGGCGATTTCTCTGGTCAAACATGGTCAGCAGCAAGCCCTCAATGACCAGGTCAGGATTGAGACGGGCGCGCAGCAGATCAATCGTCTCCAACAGCGAGCGCAGCCCCTCAAGGGCGTAGTACTCACACTGGAGCGGAATCAGGACACTGTCGGCGGCGGTCAGGGCGTTGACCGTCAGCAGACCCAGGGACGGCGGACAGTCGAGCAGGATATACTCATACTCGGCCAGGCGACGCAGCAGACCGTGCAGCACGTACTCACGGTTGTCGACATTCAGCAGCTCAACTTCCACGCCGATCAAGTCATGCGTGGCGGGCAGGACATCGAGATGCTCAATCGTGGTTTTGGCAAGCGCGTCCTGAAGCGGGCACTCCCCCAACAGGACCTCGTACAGGGTCGCGCTGTCTTGTTCGACACGCACTCCGAGACCGCTCGTGGCATTGGCCTGAGGATCACAGTCGATCAGCAAGGTTGGCGCTTTGACAACACCGAGGCAGGCAGCAAGATTGAGCGCGGTTGTCGTCTTCCCCACCCCACCCTTCCGGTTGGCTATACAGATAACCCTTCCCACTGCGGGTTTCCTAGCATAGCCTCTCCACAAAAAACAGCGTCTGGGTCGAAAAATGTTTCACGTAAAACATTTTCTGCCCTGTTCCGCATTGTTTCACGTTGAACATGGTCGATACGCCAGGTCCGGTCAGGGATCGTAGGATCAGGATTCAGTGTGTCACGTGAAACATTGTCCGGCAAAGGTGAGCAGGGTCCGGCTCTCGGTGCCGAACGGCAGGGTGTAGTCGTAACGGGAGTACAGGACAAACGGACCCGCCTGAGCCGGGACATGACGCAGCTCGTCTTCGGCACCTGGGCCTTTCATCGCAATCGCCCAGCCGTCGGACTCAACAAACCCCCGGGCGAGGGACAAAAACTGGGCCAGATTCCAGGTCGCCCGCGACACCGCCACCCGATACGCAGCCCGAAACCGTTCCTGTTGTACAAGAGTTTCGGCTCGGCCCTCATACACCGCCACATTCCGCAGCCCCAGCCGCCTGACCACCGCTTTGAGAAAATGCGCCCGTTTCCGGCGGGCTTCAATCAGATCGACCGCCCGCTCGGGGTCAAGCATAGCCAGGATCAGGCCCGGAAAGCCGGCTCCGCTGCCCAAATCGACCACACGTCCCTCAAAAGAGAGCTGGGAGGCCAGGGCGAAGCAGTCCAGCACGTGTTTACGGATAACGGTCTGGGGGTCGGCAACAGACACCAGATTGACGATACGACTCCAGCGCCGAAGCTCGTCGAGGTAGACACACACGCTGTCGAGCGTTGCGTGAGCCAGGGGCATGGCCAGGCGGGCAGCTCCTTGGCTCAGCAGACGAGCGGTACTCTCGTTGTGCTGAGCAGAGGCCGTCATCGTTCACCTTTGCCGTGCGGTGCCGGTGTTCGGTGTCAGGCCGTTTGCGCCTGCAGGCTGCCCTTTTTCAGATGAATGGCCAACAGCGACACGGCAGCAGGGGTCACGCCCGGGATGCGGGCCGCCTGGCCCAGCGAATGGGGGCGCAACGCGCTCAGCTTTTCCTGAATTTCGACCGACAGCCCGCTCACGCCGGTATAGTTCAGGGTGTCCGGAATCCGGGTATGTTCGAGGTGGCGCAGCCGGGCGACTCCCTCCTCCTGGCGACGAATATAGCCGGCGTACTTGACCGCAATCTCCACCTCGGCGCCGACCTCACGGGCATACGTCTGCGGAGGGGGAACCACAGCGGCCAGCACGGCGTAGGACAGTTGGGGCCGACGCAGCAGCTGGGCCAGCGAGACCGGATTTTTGATTGGTCCAGTGCCAAGCTCGGTCAAGGTGGCGTTGAATTCGGCGGTCGGTGCGACCAGCGTCTGTTCATGACGCTGGATTTCGGCGGCAATGGCGGCTTTCTTAGCTTGGGTGCGCTGGGCCGTAGCCGCGTCAACAAGACCCAGCCGCTGTCCGTACTCGCGCAGCCTGAGGTCGGCATTATCCTCACGCAGCAGCAGGCGATGCTCGGCTCGCGAGGTAAACATCCGATACGGCTCACCGCCCACCCCTTTGGTCACCAAGTCGTCTATCAAGACCCCGATATAGGCTTGATCTCGGCCGAATATAAACGGGTCTTCATCCCGCAGGCTCAAAACCGCGTTGATACCGGCCATCAAACCCTGGGCCGCAGCCTCTTCATAGCCGGTCGTGCCGTTAATCTGACCGGCAAAATACAGGCCGGACACCAGTTTGGTCTCCAAGCTCGGAAAGAGTTGGATGGGGTCGGCATAGTCATACTCAATCGCATAGCCGGGCCGCATGATTTCCGCCTCTTCCAGGCCGACTATGGAGCGGACCATTTGCAGCTGCACGTCGAGCGGCAGGCTGGTAGACAGCCCGTTGGGATACACCTCGACGGTATCCCGCCCCTCGGGCTCAAGAAAAATCTGGTGGCGCGGCTTGTCCTGAAAGCGGACAATCTTGTCTTCAATAGACGGACAATAGCGCGGCCCGCGGCCCTGAATGGCGCCCGAGTACATGGGTGAGCGGTCGAGGCCGGCGCGAATAGCCGCGTGCGTTTGCCGATTGGTATAGGTCAGATGGCACGGCAGCTGACTCTGGCGAATGGCCTCGCTCGAAAACGACAGCGGCGGCGGCGGTTCGTCCCCGTACTGGGGTTCGAGCCGGCTGTAATCAATCGTCCGGCTGTCGAGTCGCGGACAGGTGCCGGTTTTCAGGCGACCGAGCCGAAAGCCGAGCGTGGCGAGGTGGCCGCTCAGCCCCTCGACCGAAAAATCTCCCGCCCGGCCGGCGGCGTAATGTTTGAGTCCCACGTGAATCAGGCCCTTGAGAAAGGTTCCGGTGGTGAGAATGACCTTGGGCGCCGAAAAAATCTCGCCAATTTGGGTCTCTATGCCCCGGACCTGATGGTCTTCCACGAGCAGGCGTTCGGCGCTGCCCTGACGCAGGGTGAGCGACGGCGTGGTTTCCACCCGGCGTTTCATGCGTTGACGGTAGAGGGCTTTATCGGCCTGGGCGCGGGTCGCCCTGACCGCCGGACCTTTGCGCGTATTGAGCACCCGGAACTGTATACCCGTCTCGTCAATAGCCCGGGCCATTTCACCGCCCAGCGCGTCAATCTCCCGAACCAGATGGCTTTTGCCGATGCCGCCAATGGCGGGATTACACGACATGTGCCCAACGTGGTCGAGGTTGAGCGTCAACATCAGCGTTTTTGCGCCTGAACGGGCGGTGGCCAGCGCCGCCTCAATCCCGGCGTGGCCAGCCCCAACAACGATAACATCGTAGTCCATAACGATAGTCCGTGACGGCAACGCGAACGATGAGAAAATCACCGGTCACGTTGTTTGCGCGCTACTTTCCAATACAGAATTCACCAAAGATGCGGTCCAGGATATCCTCACTGCTCACCTGACCGGTGATTTCTCCAATCTGATCCAGCGCCGCCCGCAGGTCCACCGCTACGAGGTCGAGCGGCAGGTCGGTGCTGAGGCTGGCACGCGCGCTTGTCAGACACTGCTCGGCTTTTATCAACGCGTCCCGGTGGCGGAGGCGGGTGACAAGCAGACCACATCCGTTCTCAGCCGGCTCGACGGGCCGGGCCGAGCCCTTCTGCCCGGCCGGACCAGGGCCGAACACCAGGCCGGTGATGCGGTCGGCCAGCCCCTCAAGGCCAGTCCCGTTTTGGGCCGAGATGGCGACCGGCGGGCCGACCCTCAGCCGGGCCTCAAGCTCGGCCGCGGTCGTCTGGGCCGCCAGGTCGGTCTTATTGAGAATGGGGACGACCTGCTTGCCACCGATGTATTCACAAACTGTTTTGTCTTCGGCGTCCAAGGGGCGGCTGGCGTCAAACACGGCCAGCACCAGCTCGGCCTGCTCGATCCCGGCCCGGGTGCGCTCAATGCCCCGCCGCTCCACCTCGTCGCGGCTGGCGCGCAGGCCGGCCGTATCCCAGACGACCAAAGGAATATCACCAATAGTGACCGTCTCCTCCAGCGTGTCGCGCGTCGTGCCCGGCACCGGGGTGACAATCGCCCGGTCGGTTCCGGTCAGGGCGTTCAACAGACTCGACTTGCCGACGTTCGGCTTGCCGACGATGACCGTCCGTAGTCCGTCCCGATAGACCTTGCCCTGGGCGAAGCTGGCGTGGAGGCGGCCGACCGCCTCAATCAGCGCGGACAGGTCGCGGCCGACCTCAGCCTGGGTGCGAGCCGGAATATCCTCGTCCGGGAAATCGAGGAAGGCCTCGATGTGGGCGGTCAGGCCGAGCAGGTGCTCACGCAGCCGTCCGCACTGCTCGGACAGACGACCCGACACCTGCTCCCAGGCCAGACGCAGGCCGCCCGCACTCTTGGCCTGGATCAGGTCAAGAACCGCCTCGGCCTGTGACAGGTCGAGCCGACCGTTCAGAAAGGCGCGCCGGGTAAACTCGCCCGGCAGGGCCAGCCGCGCCCCGTGCTTGAGCACGGTTTCCAGAATTCGCCGGGCCAGAAAACTGCCGCCGTGGCACTGAATTTCGGCCACATCCTCGCCGGTATAACTGTGGGGGGCACGCATCAGCGCCAGTAGCGCCTGGTCAAGGGTCTGGCCTGTCAGTGGATCGGTCACCCGCCCCAGATACAGGTGGTGGGAATGGAGGTGTGGCCAGGGCTGGTCGGGCTGAAACACCGCCCGGACAACAGGTTCAGCCCGCTCGCCGCTGATACGGACAATGGCCACGCCCCCCGAACCGGCCGGCGTGGCAATCGCCGCTATCGTATCGTGTTCGTACACTCACTTCACTCGGCCGACGCACGCGGTCCGGCTCGGCCGCGGCGCGCAGCCTCTTCCGGCACGATGCTGAGCCGCCGCAGGTAGCCCCGGCCCAGGCTTTTCGTGGTCACCAGCGGGTCGTCCTCCAGCACCAGATGGATGATACGCCGGTCGCGCGGATTGAGCGGACTCAGGGTAACCGGCCGGCGGCGCCGCTTGGCCCGCTCACCCAGGCGCATAGCCAGACTCTCCAAATTCTGGCGGCGCCGGTCGCGGTAGCCGGCCGTGTCGAGCAGCAGATGGGTCTCGTTGTCGTCATTTCTGGCGATAATACGATTCATCAGGTACTCCAGGGCGTCGAGCGTCTGACCCTTGCGTCCGATCAGCAGCCCGTCGGTGACATCCTCGAAGCTGAGCACCACTTCGCTGTCGTGGACGGTGGACGACACGTCCGTCTGCATGCCCATCTGGGCCAGGATCTCCTGGAGCAACTGGCTGGCGCGTTCGACCAGCTCGGGCGACGGAGCCGCAGTCGGAGCGAGGTCGTGGTTTGCCTCTCGTACAGCCTGGGGAGGGGCGGTCACCGTGCGGCCTGACGGGACATAGGGGTCGTCTTGTCGGGAATCTTGTCGGCGGTCGGCTCGGGGCTCTTGTCGGGGCTCTTGTCGGGGCTCTTGTCGGGGCTCTTGTCGGGGCTCTTGTCGGGGCTCTTGCCGGGGCTCTTGCCGAGCTTCCTTTCGGGGCTCTTGTCGGGGCTTCTGGCGCCGGCCGCCAGGGGCGGGCGGCGGCTTGGGCGCGACCTCGGCCGGGCTGCGCAGGCTGGCCCGGACTCGGGCCCGTCTGCCACCAATACCGAGAAAGCCCTTGGTCGATTGTGACATCACCTCAATCTCGGCCTGCTCCCGCTCCACGCCGAGCTGCCTGAGCGCAACGGCAACGGCCTCCTCAACCGTCCGTCCTTCAGCTTCTACCGCATTCATACCGGCTTCTTCCTTTCCCATTGAGGGACTGCATCCCTACGACGAGGCGTGCTGAGCGTTATACCAGTACTGCTGGGTGATACTCAGCACATTATTCACCAACCAGTACAGCACCAGTCCAGAAGGAAAATTAACAAACATCACGGTGAAGATCACCGGCATCAGCATCATCATTTTCTGCTGGAGTGGATCTCCGGTTGTCATGGGCATCATCCACTGCTGCAGCAGCATCGATCCGCCCATGAACAGGGTCAGGATGGGCAGGCCAGGGGGGTCGACAAAGGGAATCGCCAGGCTACCGAGTCGGTCGGGGCTGGACAGGTCGCTGATCCAGCCGAAAAACGGCGCCTGACGCAGCTCAATGGCATACATCAAGCCCTGATACAGGCCGATGAAGACCGGAAACTGGACCAGCATGGGCAGACAGCCGCCCAGGGGATTCACCTTGTTGCGCTTGTACAGCTCCATCGTTTCCTGGTTGAGCTTCTGGCGGTCGTCCTTATAGCGCTCGCGGAGTCGCTCCATCTGGGGTTGCAGCTTTTTCATGGCCGCCATGGACTGGAAACTCTTATTGCTGAGGGGAAAAAAGAGGAGTTTGACCAGGACGGTCAGCAGAATGATGTCAAGCCCGTAATTGCCGGTCAGGCTGTGCGACAGGCGCAGCAGGGAGATGAGCGGACGGGCGATGAAATGGAACCAGCCAAAATCAATCGCCCGGTCGAAGACCGGATCAACGGCGTTGAGCGCCTGCGTTTCTTTGGGACCGACGTACAGGGTGTAGGTGACGCTCTCCCCGGTCCAGGGCAGGGTCAGGCTGGTCCGCGCCGTATTATTCACCAGCCTGAACGTCGAGCGGTAATTATCCCCGGGTGGAGGCATCATGGCGGCCAGGAAGTAGGAGTCGGTGAAGCCGGCCCAGCGGATCTGGCCCGGTCCGAGGTTTTCCGGCTCGTCCAAGCCGGACGCCCCCTCATAGACGAACTTGCGGCCCACCAGCGCCACCGGGCCATAGGTCGTGTAAAAATCATCGGTCTGAGCCGGATCGAGGGTCTCGGTCCACACCAGAGACAGAGCCGAGATGTCCGGCGGGGCTTGCCTGACCTGAACGGCCAGCTGTATGCCGTAGCTGTCCGCGGCAAAGGTGAACGCCTTGGTAATCGGCGTCCCGTCGGGCAGGCTGCCGTGAAAGCTCAGCGTCGCCTGGTCTTGAAAGCTCCCGGCCAACTCGATATTGCCGCCCTCAACCGTGTAGACAACCTCGGTATCATCCAGACGCGTGCCGTTGCCCTCCAGGCGCACCTCGAGCGGAGCGGCGTCTCCAGGACCCTGACGCACCATTTCGCGCGGCGGACTGTGTTCACCCGCGTCTCCGGGGTAGTCTTTGAGAATCAGGCTCTTCAAACGCGCTCCACGCGAACTCAATACGGCGCGATAGACCGCATTTTCTACTGTGATTTCCTGCTCTTGAGGGGGGGAGATCGCCGGAACCTCGGGACTCGTCCGCTGTACGCTTTCGGGCACAGGAGCGGGCGGAGGGGGGGTGGGGGAAGAGACGACCTGCTCGGACGGGACGGCGGGCGCCTGGCGCGGGGGCGGGGTCGGATACAGATAGCCGATGAACTCCTGATAGCCAATCAGGATGATCAGAGACAGGACGATTGCGAGCAGACTCCTTTTATCCATAGTGTCGTCGCTACCTTATCCGAAGAATCCGGGCTGGAAGAGTGGGCGTGCGGAATACGACGGGGTGCGTCATTGGCTCTTCCTAGTGTACGCCGAGGTGGGTTTTCTCAGCAAGAGACAGCGCCCGGCCCAGCTCTCGGCTGATGTGTGGGAAAGACAGCCGTCCGGCCCCCGACTTGGGAATGATCAGGATATCCTGGCTGGGAGCAAGGTCGGCCCGGTGACGGCGAAAAAATTCGCGCAGCTGTCTTTTGATCCGGTTTCGCATCACCGCATTGCCAAAGCGGCGGGTGGCTGTAATCCCCAGACGGGAGCAGCCGGTGTGTCTCGGTCGCGTGATCACCACGAAGTGCGGAGTGTGCCGACGCCGACCCTTACGCTGCAGGGCTAAGAACTCACGGCGGACCAGGATACGAACCGCTTTGGGAAACGTATACCGGCCAGTGTCTAGCGTCGCGCCTGTTTGGGGGGGATTTGGACACTCAGACGTGTGCGTCCCTTGCTGCGGCGCCTGCGTATGACGGCGCGACCAGCCGGCGTGCTCATCCGGCCCAGAAAGCCGTGTGTGCGCTTGCGGCGGACATTGCTGGGTTGGTAGGTTCTTTTCATTGACCTTCATCCGTATATGTCTAATTCAACCGGCGGAGCTGTTATCCCACCATGAAAGGCAAATGACGCTCTCTTCCTGATGAGGTAGGTAGTCATCATCGTTTACCTTTTCGGGCCGGATATGTCAATTTCGGTTGCCAAACTCGGGTTTGACCTCACGCGCGAGCAGGGCAGCGACCACCTCACGGGCGGGTTTGTGGCGGTACAGGAGAGCGTGGATCTGCTCGATGATCGGCATGTCAACCCCGTAGCGCTGGGCCAGGGCAAAGAGGGAGCGACTGCTCGGGACGCCCTCGGCCACGCTGGACATGCTGTGCAGAATATCTCTGATCGGCTCGCCCTTGCCGAGACGCACCCCGACCCGGTAATTGCGACTCAGCGTGCTGGTACAGGTGAGGACAGCGTCTCCCAGGCCCGACAGGCCCGATAGGGTCTGGGGCAGGCCGCCCAGACGCTCGGCCAGGCGCGTCATCTCGACCAATCCTCTGGTAATGAGCGCGGCGCGGGCGCTCTGGCCATAGCCCAGGCCGTCGCTGACCCCGGCCGCCAGGGCAATGACATTCTTGGCCGCCCCGCCAATCTCCACCCCGGCCACATCGGTCGTGGTGTAGACCCGAAACTGGGCGGTGGCAAAGACCTGCTGGACTTTCCGGGCCACGGCTTGGGTTGCGGCGGCAACGGTGACCGCAGTCGGCAGGCCGCGCACCACATCGACCGCGAAGCTGGGACCGGACAGGACGGCCAGCCGGGTCTGCACCCCGGGTCCCAACACCTCCCGGAGCACCCCGCTCATCGTCAGCAGAGTGTCTTCCTCGACCCCTTTGCTGGCGCTGACGAGCAGCGGAGCGGCCGAGGCGGACGCAGTTGTGAGCGGGACCAGCTCGGACACTACGGCCCGCATGGCCTGGGACGGAACAGCCAGGACCAGCAATTCTTTTTCGCCAGCCACCGCAGCCAGAGACGTGGTATAGGTCAACCTCTCGGGAAGCCGAATACCGGGCAAATAGCGGGTATTCTCGCCGGTCTTTTGCAGTTCGGCGCACCGCTCAGGTTTGCGTGCCCACAGGCACACCGTATGGCCGGCGCGTGCCAGCAAGGCCGCCAGCGCCGTCCCCCAGCCGCCCGCGCCGATGACACCAATACGCATGACAGTTTCGTCTCACCAATGCCACCCACCAGGGCCCTGAGCAGGCGTGCAGGCGCAAAAGGAAAAAAGAAGGAAACGTATCAACATCTCAGCATGTAGTCGGATGATACGTTTCCTTCTTGGGCCATCTGCCCGCTGAGCGGTGGTCATGGTCATTCCCTGTCCCAGCCGATGACGCTCAGCTGACGGCCGGCGCGACTTCCATCTCTCCGATACGAGGACAGCGCTGCTCCTGAACAAAACGTACACGGCCCGACGTGTTGTATGTGTTGAGGGGGAACGCCCAGCTGTTCACACCGCAGGCGGTTGACCAGACGTAAATCCAGAAAGCCGGTGTTACCAATCGTGGTCTCCTTCGATACATGCTGAGATGTTGATACGTTTCCTTCTTGTCGCCAGGCCAGCCGACCGCGCGTCCCCACCTGTCGGCACAGGTTTTCTCCGATGTCGCGGCCAACCTCGTAGCAGCAGCCGCCAATGGACGGCCCCAAGGCAACCAACAGGTCGGCGGGAGACACACCCCAGTCTGTTTTCAGCGCCCGGATGGCACGCCCACAGATGTCTTTGGCCGTGCCCCGCCAGCCGGCGTGCAGGGCGGCAACGACGCGCTGCCGGGGCGCAACCATCAGGACAGGTACGCAGTCGGCGGTGACAATGCCCAGCAGCCGGCCGGCTGCGGCGCTCAACATGCCGTCCGCCCGGGGTCGTCCCTCAACGGAAGTGTCCGGGCCGACAACCCGGAGTGCGTTGCCGTGGACCTGGGTGAGCGTATGCAGCGGAAGCTCGGTAGCGGACAGCCCGGACAGGGCTGCGGCCTGGTCGGATAGCCGACCGGAAAAGCCATGAATAAGACGGGGAATCCGCTCCCAGGCGGCGGCAGCGTACCAGGGAAACGCTGATCCCTTCTTGGTGGGGCGGCGCTCAGCGTTCATCCGGCTCATGCGTCCGTCTCCGCAGTGGTCGATGATACCATCTGGGGCAGAGAGCGGCCCTCTGCCCGGCCTGTCCGATCAAGCAGGACCAGCGTTTCCACCTTGTCGGTTTGGGGAAACATATCAAAAGGCTGGACCTTGGCCACCCGATAGCCGGCCTGCCCGAGGTGATCAAGGTCACGGGCGAGACTCAGGGGCTCGCATGAGACATAGGCCAGACGCGGCGCAGCCACTGCTTCGAGCGCGGCAAAGGCGTCGGAACTCAAGCCCGCGCGGGGAGGATTGACGACAATGCAGTCGATCCGAGCCAGCTGGCTGGCCGTCTGTCTGAGTTGACGGGCCGCATCGCCGGCAAAGAAGCGTGTGTTGTGATAGCCGTTGCGGCGCGCATTCTCTTTCGCCACCCGGATCGCCCGCGTATTGTCGTCGATGCCGATCACGAGACTGGCTTGGCCGGCCAGATACAGGGCAATCGGCCCAATCCCGCAATACAGATCGAGCGCAATGTGCTCCTTGCTCAGCTCGGTCCATTCCAGGACCGTCTGGTACAGCTGGTGGGCGACCGGTGGATTGATCTGGGTAAACGCATCGGCCGGGGAATGCAGCCGCAGATGGCCCATCTGCTCGAGGAGCGAGTCACGGCCGCGGAGCGGGTGGAAGCGCTGGCCCCAAATGCTGTTGCCCTCAGTACCGGGGATGTCGTTAATATTCTGGACCACACCGAGCAGCTGTGGACAGTGCCGGCGCAACTCGCGGGTGAGATCCCGAACCTGCGGAAAATCCATATGACGGGTGACCAGGGTGAGCAGGAGGCGCCGCTGCCAGAAACTGTACCGAATGTCGAGATAGCGCAGCTGGCCGATATCGTGCCGCTCGTCATACGGCGTGATGCCGAGTGTCTCAATCAGCTGCTTGAGGGTGCGGACCAGCGCGTTGACCGGTCGTGGATGGACCGGGCAGGCCGAGGCGTCAATGACCCGGTGCGACTCCGGACGATACAGCCCGATGACCGGCTTGCCTTTGATGCGCTGCACGGCCAGCTTGACCCGAGTGCGGTAGCCAAAGCGGTGGGGAGACGCAACCGGAGTGGGAATGCTGACGGACCGCAGAGACGCATAATCGGCAAAAGCCGCCGCGACCTGAGCCTGTTTTTTGTCCAGCTGCTGCTCGTAGGGGATGCCGATAAACGGACAGCCATAGCAGTCCGGGTAATGCGGGCAGGGCGGGCGACGGTCGGAGGATACCGGGCGGGAGGGCTGTTCCCGTCGATGTGCTTTGTCACCCGAGTCAGCCCTGGGCCGAGCCTTGGCCTGAAAATTTTTTCGGAAAGGTCGCGTCTGAGACGATGACTTCTTCCGTTCAAAGGCACTCGTGGTCTCCTTCTGACCTCTTCTGTTATCACGCTTGCCTTTGTTGCCGCGGCCCGGTTTTGTACCGGGCGGCTGAGAATGAGAAGCGGAAGAACCCTGGCCGCTTGGCCGCGAGTTCCCCCGCCGAGACGCTGAGGGGGGTCGCCGGGATGCCACCTGTGCAGCCTACAAAGCTGCTCAGCCGGCGTCAACGACTTCACCGGCGAAAGAGGCAGGCTCTCGACCAGGTCAGTTGTGTCTGTTCTGATCCGAATGGAGCATGGATCGGAACCCCCCTCTGAGGATTTGACTGTTGCGGATTGTGATTTGTAGCAATTTACCTACAATCGGACACAGAAACGGAGGTTCAGCCTATGAGGATCACAACCCTGACCAGCCGGGAGTTTAATCAAGACGTGAGCAAAGCCAAAAGAGACGCTGCCATGGGGCCGGTTTTTATCACCGACCGTGGCCGGACAGCGCATGTCTTGCTGACGGTCGAGGACTATCTCAAGATCACCAAGACGGAAGAAAGCATCGTTGAACTACTGGCCATGCCGGAAGCCGCGGATATCGATTTTGAGCCGCCCCGCCTGGACGACGAAATGGGGAGAACGGCGGACTTGTCCTGATGTATCTGCTCGACACCAATGTCGTTGCCGAATTGAGAAAAGCGAAGTCGCCCAAAGTCAATCACAACGTCCTGGCGTGGGCCGACAGTGTCTCGGCGGCAAGCCTCTTTTTATCGGTTATTACGGTCTTGGAACTTGAAAAGGGGGTACTTTTGGTCGAGCGTCGAGACCCGCCACAGGGCGCGATCCTGCGCTCTTGGCTCAACACGCATGTGTTCCCGGCATTTCGTGATCGCATTCTGCCTGTCGATACCGCAGTCGCGCAATGTTGCGCCAGACTTCATGTCCCCGCCCCACAGCCGGATCGTGATGCGCTCATCGCAGCCACGGCACTGGTGCACGGGCTGACGGTAGTGACCCGTAATGTCGAGGACTTTGCGCCGACAGGCGTTGCAATAGTCAATCCCTGGACAGACACGCAGTCCGCCTGATCGCTGTTCAGCAGTGCTGCGAATTGTGAATAAAACGCTTGTGGGCTGCTTGCGTGGTGCCAGCACGCTCGCAATTGCAAGCATTTTCTCAGGAAATTGGGTCTATAAAGCCCCGCTTCCAGGGCATTTTGTCCCCTTGGGTATTGTTTTTGGCCGGCGAGGGGGCCTAAGTCTGTGTTTTTGTTGAGTTTCGACCGAGAGAATTGTCCTATTAGAGGTCAAAAAACCGCCGAAAACCATCAAAATAGGACAAATTTTGTCCTATTTTGGGCCGATTTTGTCCCATATTCTGTAATCTGATAGGGTGTGGGGTGTGAAGATCAATCACGGGCGCGACCTGGAAAAATCCGGGTCATAACAGTTCCCGGCATTCGGTAGTGTCTCAGTTTGCAAATGATTGCTGGTCTCATCCCCAGCGGTCCGCTCCGAGGGCGGGCGCCACGGCGGGCAAATCCCTCTCAATCCCCCTTTGTCAAAAGGGGAAGCGCGAAGCGCAGGGGGATTGCTGCGCTAGGAGATGCCTCCTCGAAAAGAGAATTGCAAAGTGAGACACCACCGAAAAATGGCTCTTGGCCGAGATGAATCAGTTGCTGAAACAGGATCGCGACCGGGCACTGTTTGACCTTCCCTCAGTGGTCCGATAGCGTTGACGTACCTTAGATAATCGGAGGAGAAGTCGTGAATAAGGTACCTCTGGCAAGCATAGTGTGTCTCATCGCGTTAGCAGTGACGAGTTGCTCGTACACGGCTCGAACAAACATTAACCCTGCAACAAACGTCTACTCCAACTACGCCGATAAAGTGCCTGGGAACTTTGCTCTGTACGTTGATGCAGAAGAAATGTCGGGGAGCTTCAAAGTACAAGGCTTCAATTGCGCTGCCCACAGCTATCCTGTAGATGCCCGCAACGCGTTTGCGACCTCCGTCGAACGGACCTTCGAGAACCTTGTGGAGAAAGTGCAAAGTGTTCCACGGCCGCTCGACAGAGAAACAATGCAGGCGCAGGACCTGACGGGCATGATCATAGTAGAGGTTAAAGACTTGGACGTCACCTTGAGCCTCATTCCAGGCTTTTGGTCCGCAGAGATGGAAGCGGATGCAGAAGTGACCGTGGGCCTCACAGTGGATGGCCCGTCAGGACGTATGCTTGGAACCAGCATCGAGGGCGATGAAGATGTCAAGGCTCCGGCAGGTATGGCTTGTGAAGGAGGGGCGACCGCAATTGGAAAGGCCGTAGAGGAGGCAATGAAAGAAGCCCTTGAACGCTTAGGAGAGCGGTTGTCAAACGCTCCGAGGCTACGCAGTGCAAGCTTAGGTAATGAAGGCGGCCTGCAAGCCGTCTCCGCAAATTAGGGCGTTTTCACACGACAAAGGCAAGATAACGAGTGCGTTCAACCGTTCCACACAGTGCGCAAATGCGTCGGGAGGCTCGCCGGTGATCAGCCGTACAAGCACCGAGGTATCAATCCCGTACCGCAGGGCCATGTCCGTGTTCCCGCTGGTCCCGGAACTTGCGGATGTCGAACGGCGGATGTCCGGGTGGAATCTTGTCACGAAGCCTCCCGAGCCGAGACAAATCTATCCGCCGCGGCCGCAGAATAAATCCGTCAGGGCCTTCTTCCAGTTCGAGCTGGTCGCCGGGACCCACCCCGAGCGCGTCCAACACCCCCGCCGGGAAGGTAACCTGTCGTTTTGACGTAATCTTTACGATCATGACGCCCCTCCTTACGAAAAATTTATATCGGTAAGGTTGCACGATCAAGCAGAGCAAATTACGTCAACGTCCAATCAACCCCAGCGACCATATAGGACGCGCTTTCTGAGCTTCGTCTCGGTCATACAAAAATGCGGGGCATGGGGGCCTACTGCGCCGACAGACGTTGCGATGGTCAATCCGTAGGCGTAATAGAAGCTACGTGGCATCACCTATGCGTCCGGTCTGCTCATAAACGCCCTCCGCGTGATGGCTATCGCGTCATCAGTGCCGCCCTACCGGCTGGGTCTGCCTGACATCGACTATCCAATTCCCCGGATCGTCAACGGGCAGGGCGACGAAGGTGCCGCCGTTCCGACGGGTGACTTCGTGCATCAGGGTAGAAAATTGCCTCATCACGGGACTGCCGGAAATAAACCCGACGGCATGCACCTTGGCCAAGCGTTCACCGGTCACGCGGTTGGTGTTACGGTTGTTCAGCGTCTTGAGGACTGGGTCGAAGGAGCCGCCAGTGTACTCGTCTCCGAAGATGTAGACGGAGAGCTTGACGTTCGGACGGGCATAGCGCTTGAGGGCGACTTCCAGTCCGTCGACCGGATTGCTGTCCGAGTAGCTGCGCCACGACCGAAAAAGGGCGATGACACTTTTCCGGCGTCTGGGGGTGTCGGGAATCCACCGCCCGGCGTAGGTCGAAAGAAGATGCGTGCCGTTGTCATTGAGGATCTGAAAGCCTTTGATCTTCGGGTGGATGTTAATGATGTTCTCGAGTTCCCTCGTTACTCGGCCCCAGATGGACTGCATGCTCCCGGACGTATCAACAATAAAGACGACGTAGTCGCTGTCCACCGGAATGCCGCCCACCTCCTCGTCACGCTCCCGAGACGTGTCTGGGCGTATAGCGGCCCGCTTTAACGTTTCTTCGACCAGCGTTAGCCCCACGAGGTTTTTGTCGAGGGCCCGGTTCTCCTCTTCTCCAGCCTTGATATTCTGTCGCGCCGCCTCAGCAGCCGCCCGCAATCGTGCCAGTATGGTTTCGCGCGCCGCAGCCTCTCCCTGCTTGTCAACAAGTTCAGATTGAAGGTTGTCGGCGACGGCCTGAGCAGCCAGAACATCTCTCAGCAGGGCCTCTATCCGGGCTTGGAGCTGGGGCGTGACCGCCTCTGAAAAATCCGAGATCAGGACCAGCAGGACTACTGCGCCGAATCCGCAGGATATGACGTCCAGGAACGACAGACTGAAAATATCAAAGGATCGACGCGCCGGCTTCATGGCCAAGTCTCCGCAGGGGTAATGAGCAGACCGCCCGACAGGGCTGTCCAGAGCCAGTATTCAGCCGCGGCTTCAGGGTCGCCCTCAATCGGCAATAGGACGACGTTGACCGCGGCACCGCGGGAGCGCGGCTTGGTCTCCGTTATCGTATGGCGGAAGAGTCTGGCCCGGCACTCGCCCGATATCTTGTCGGACCGGCCCCACAGCGCGCTGCACGCGGTAAACGGATTGAGGCTGCTGTAGCCAGAACTGCCCTGCGTGGGCAGGCCATCGGTGACAAGGTACAGGTTGGTGGGACCCATCGTATAGATGGCTTTGAGGCCAGCCTGGAGATTGGTCGGACCCGAGGGGACAACGGCATCGAGCTCGCGCAGCACACCTTCGAGGGCACCGGCATCGCGGCCCGGCTTCCAGCCCCACCCGCCCAGATGTCTAGCCTTGTCGTTGTAGATCACGACACTCACGTCCGCCCCGCCTGGCAGACGCGCCAGCAGCCATGCCACGATGGCTTTCGTGCGCCGCCACTTCGGACCGGCCTTCTTTTCGGCATCCGAGGAGTTTTTTCGCTGAATGATCGAGATGAGCTTCTCGTCGGTCATCGAGGCGCTGGCGTCGACAAGGATGCCGATCTTCCGGCCTTCGACCTTGAGGCCGATAAGATAGCGCTCCTCGCCCGCCTCGGGCACCTCAATCACGTCCGACGGCTCAGTCACGTCAATGTTCTGAATCGTCTCTTCGAGCGCCGCCAGCCGCTGTCGCTTGGCGTCTGCTGCGTCGCGGTTTTGGTTCGCCTCGTCCTGCAGACGCGACAGCTCCTGGGAGACGGACTGCACGCGGCTGTCAGCCGCCCGGCTCTGATCGCTAAGCGCCTGGATACCGCTGCGGAGTTCCTGGTGGAGCTGTTCGAGGCGGCTCAGGTCGGCCTGCAGCAGCGCGGTCTCGGGCTCGGCTCTCTCCGGGTTATCCTTGACCAGCATGAACACGAGCACAATTGCGCCCAATCCACAGGACATAATGTCCAGGAAGGCGATATTGAGACCGGGTGTGACACGTCGGTGTTTCAGTTTCGACCTACCGACAAAGATGGTGATGATTCCAGCTTGACCGGGTGGTCATCATCACCTTTGCTGATGCGATTGAGCAGGAACGCCTCGCAGTAGTCCTGCGTATCCACCACCAGATTATCTTGCAGCCGTTGGAGCTGATGCAGCATGAACATCAGGGCGATGCTGATCAGCAGTGCGACCAAGGTGGAATTGAACGCAATGCCCAGGCTCTCGGTCATCCCGGCGATATCACCGGCAAGCGCCTGGTCGGCCTGGGACAGAGCCTGACCGATGCCCCGCACGGTGCCGATGAATCCGATCGACGGGATGGCCCAGATGAGATAGCGGATCATGGAGTTCTCGGCATCCTGTTTGAGGGCCAGGGCCTCAACGCTGGACTCGATGGCGTCAGACGTGTTCTGGACATCCTGGGTGATCAGGAAGCGGCGCAGGCTGGTCATGAGGGTCTTGACCAGCGGCGTCTCGCGGATATCGGGAGACAGGGTTTCGAGCGTTTTCAGGGCGCTGTTCAGGCCGTGGAATTCGCCCGGAGAGTCTTCGGCCGCCTCAGCCTCGGCCGTCTTTTCGGGTTCTTCTTCGGGTTCTTCGGCGGGTTCTTCGAGCAGATCAACGGAAAACAGGTACTGCTCGCGCAGGATGGCGAGGCATTTGCCGAGAATGAGAAACATCCCCCACAGCATCAGGATCAGACAAATCTCTTGCTCGTAATCCTTGAGGATGACGACGAGGTGGCGGGGAGCCGACTGGCCGGCCTGTCTGGACGCTTCGAGCACCAGCGACGCCTGGGGCCGGATGTAGCCGATATAGGTAATGTGCACGGCCACCACAGACACCACCAGGGCGATAATGTTCGACAGGGTTTTGGTCATACTCAGATATCCACCGGGAATGAGGCCGGAGCATTCAGGCTGAACGAGGCGCGGCTCGACTGGGCAACGGCAACCGCCAGCAGGCCGGCGCCGATCAGGCCGGCTACGGCCAGGATGATGATAAGCCGACGGCTCTCCACAGTGAACACTACTCTCTTCCTCATCGGATGAGTATTAGCGTGCACTTTGCCTGTGTGTCGCGTTTTCCTCATTGGCATACAGGTATCTGGCTATTCTGAACCCCACATCGTCGCGTCCCTCGCGCAGGCCGTCTCTATACGCCGCGCGCAGGGGGGTCAGGGAGCCCGAGCGCCAACTCGAGCCTTTGATGACGTGCGACTGGCCGGAAGCCGGGCCGAGCGGGTCGACCGCGCCGACAGCCGCCGGGTCAGCCACAATCGCATAATAGTCATGCACCCATTCGCTGACGTTGCCGGTCAGATCGTGGAGCCCGGACGACTCAGCCGGAAAACTCCCGACCGGAGCCAGGCCGGCGTGTCCATCGGTGTAATTCGGAATGTAGAACCGTGTGCTGCCCTGGGTGCTCTCATCGGCAACATTCCCGGTCCGGGGCGGCAGGACGGCTTCGTCACCCCACGGGAAAACGGTCTCGTCCTTGCGTCCCGCTCGGCGCGCCAGCCACTCCCATTCGGCTTCCGTCAGCAGCCGGTAGCCGTCCGAGGTCGCGTCGAGGCCGACCAGTTCGCCGTTCCTGATGCGATAAAACGGCGGCAGATCTTCCTGGCGGCTCAGCCAGTTGCAGAACATCGCCGCATCCAGCCAGCCGACAGCGGTCACGGGCAATTCGGCCGTGCCGCGGTGGTCGGGCTTGAATTTCTGAAACTGGGCGTTGGTGATTTCGTACTTGCCGGCATAGAACGGTTTCCTGAGGGTCACCTGCCGCTCAAACTCGTTGGCCCGCTGGCCCTTCTGGTGACGTGGCGCGCCCATGGTGAAACGGGTCGGATGAAAGAAGACCAGTTCCACGCCGGCAGCGTTGGCATACCGCTTAGGCGCTTCTGCCAGACGTGCCGCAAACTCGGTAGCCAGGCTTTCGTCTATCACCGTCGTATGGGTGGACGACGGCGTGATCCGTTTGTCAATCGTCCGGTAGCCCGGGCGCCTGAGGGAAATCGTTTGAGGTTTGGTCGCCAGACTCAGGCTCAGCGGCGTCGCGCCTTGTTCCGCGCCGTCGATGAACACGCGGGCCTGGGGCCGAGCCCGCACCTCGACCCGGCCGAACTCGGGCTGCAAGTGCAGCCGCACGCGGGTGGTTTGCCGGGCCGGAGCGACCAGCTTGCGGCTCAGGCTGGTATAGCCTGGGCTGAGATAGGTGACATTGACCGAGGTGTTGGCCGCCACGCTCTGGTTCTGAGCCGGATTGACCCGTTTGCCGTTGACCAGCAGGCTCCCGTTCGGCGGACTCACCTCAAAGGCCAGGGTCGCGGTTGGCCGCCGGAGACGGTAGGAACGCTCGACTGACAAGGCGTCGTTGGTCAGCTCCAGGCTTTCGGAAACCCGGGCGTAGCCGTCGAGTGCCACATCGAGCTGATGCGCGCCGCCGGCCAAACGGGTGCGCAGCGGCGTTGTTCCGGCCGCCACGCCGTTGAGGCTGACCGCAGCGCCGGCCGGAAGAGACTGAATAACGATCTCGCCCTCCACCTGCTGGAGCGGAATGTCGAGTTCAAGCCGTTCGCCACGGCCAATGGTGACCTGCTGTTCAACGGTCCGGTAATAGGGATGATTGACGCCAAGCCGGTATGCGCCCGGCAGGAGTTCGCGCTCGAACTCGGCGCCTGTAGCCAGCCGGTCGTCGTTGAGCGACCAGCGGGTGGCCTCACCCGCCGGGCTGGTCGAACACGGTGTACGCTGCTCGCTTCCTGATGAGGTGGTCATCATCGTGCATCGTGCGTGAAGGCGGCCGGGTAACTCCTGAAGCGTGACGCTGATCACACCGCCCCGCTCGTGGGGCTGAATCTGGCGGCTGGCAGTCCGAAAGCCGGGTGCGCTTACGGCAACTACGGGCTGTGAGCTTAGGGCATACACCACGCCTGAGACGGCGACCGCAATACCGGCCTCAACGCCGACGGAGCCGGTCTGGGCCGCGTCCGCAGGCGCGATCCTGACCGAGGTTCCGGTCATGAAGACAACAGTCAGCGCGACAACCAGCACGCCGCCCACCAGCGCAATTGCGATGGTCCCGTAGCGGCCGCGTTGGTATTGTCGGGCACTTTTAATGCGTTGCTCAAATCGGTTCATCGCAAACAATCTCAACCTGAACGTCAAACGCGTCCGGTGGGACCCGAACCTGTACGATCTCCGATTTGTATCCGCTCCGACTGCCCTCGAAGCGGTACGCGCCCGGCTTGAGGTGAATGAGCTTCGAGACGACCGCTCCGACCCGACCGACTCCCCTGACCGATATTTTTGTCTTGCCGTCGGAGACGATCCGCACCGGGACCTGTCTGGAGTAGCGCTCCAGCGTGTGCCGGAGTTCAGCAGCCCGGGCGGCCAATTGCGGGCTGGCCTGCCCGGCTTCCCTGCCTTGGGCGATCAGCTCTCGGGCCTGGGCGGCAACGGGTGGCAACGTCAGCCGCTGCGGAGCGTCGAGCTGGGCCGTGATGGCGCTGAGCAGAGCCAGGAGGCGCTCGGCAGTCTGACGGCCCTGGATGGCCGGTGCGTGTCCGGGCCGAATCGCCTCGACCTGCCGATAGGCGTCACGCGCCGCAGACCAGTCGTCCGCCTGCTCGGCAGAGCGGGCCTGGTGGAGCAGACGTTCGACCTGCAAGCCATGACCCCGTTCGCGTACCTGTTTGGCCAGCAGGGCGGTTTCGGACCGATCGGGAAAGACCTGACGTGCGTGGCTGAGATGCTCCTGGGCACTGCCGAGATCGTTTTTTTCCAGGGCGGCAAACCCGTGGGCAATATGACGGCTGTAGCGGTCATCCTGAATCGCTGTCCTCAGGCTGGCCAGACGCTGACGGCTGGCCGGCCGGGAGGGATCCCGCTTGACGACTTCCTCCAGCGCTTGCAGCTCGGCCTGGGTATTGTTTTCCAGCCTGGCTATCCGCGCGGCTTCGACGTGGATCAGCACTTCCGGTAATGCCTCAATCTTGGCCTGCAGGCGCAGAGCGTCGGGCGACTGCGGCCTGATGCGCAGGGCGTCGGCGATATGCAGGCTGGCGGCATCGTAGTCGTCCTGTTCAAGGCTGGCGTCTGCAGCCGCAAGCGCCGTGGTGAAAGCCGCCTCGCGTCGCTCCAGCGCGGTGCGGGCCTTTTCAAGCGCGGTGGTGAGCAGTGAGAGCGCGTCGACGTGGTTTCCGTCGCTGAAGGCATGCAGGGCGGCGGCCTTCAGAGCCGTCAGATCGCGTTGGACGACTGCATCCCAGCTGGCAAAGGCCCGGCTGTGGATGAGCGGCTCGACCTCACGCATATACTCTCCCAGGGTCTGCTTGAAGCGTTCGCGCGGGTCTGCATCGCTCGGCAGACCAGAGTTGATAATGTCGGGCGGACCGGCCTCCAGTGACGCACCGAAAATGTCAGACGTATTGCTCGAAACTCCAGAGGCGGGCGGATCTCCTACGTCTGAGGGTTCGGGATTCAGAAACATTTCTGCGAACCACAGCCCGAAGCCCAATATTCCGATGGGTACTACCGCGACTGCCCTGAGCCATCTTTCCCGCGCTTGCCGATTCGCGCCTACGAGCCGCTCATCCAGCATTGTTGCGCTCCACGCAAGGTGAACGATGATAACCATCTCCTCGAGGAGAGATCATCGTTCACCTTGTTAGAGGTCCACCTCCGGTGTCCGCTCTTGTTCATAGATTTTCTTGAGAAAGGCGCGCCACTGACCGAACTGTTCTTTTGCCGTCCCGGTCAGCTTCTGGGTATCTTTCTCAAATGCGACGACCTGGGGGGCGAGTTCAAAGTCAATGGACTCGCCAAGCTCGTTGAGCGCATCGCGGTGGACTTTGGCCTCTTTGCTCGTCTGAAAGCTGTTGCCAAGCATGACGCCGCCTGCAACGCCTGCTGCTGTCCCCGCTAATACCGTCCCGGTGTCATAAGGTCCCGCCATGCCTAGGGCAGCAATCCCGAGACCAAGCAGCAGGGCACCGCCGATTCCTTGGAAGATGGCCTTCCGCCTAGCTTCTCTCTCGGCCTCAACTTCGGCTAAGCTCTGTTCCTGCCAGACCAGGTAGCTAGCGTCCATCTTATCGCTAAACATCCGATAGTGGTCTTGTAAATCGTCGACGAACATTTGGTCGCGGACGCGAACAGCCTTGGTTCTCAACAGCATCGGATCATCATCACTGGGGTAACTTGAAAGAACGAATTGGCCAGATTCGACCCTGAGATGCTCCGAAAATGCTTCCTCTGTAAGGCTGACGCCAAAACGGAGGTCGGTCAGCATTTTCATTCGTTCCAAGGAAGTGGTCTGCCGCTGGTTGAGTTGTTCGACTAGGTAATGGGCAGCATTCCTGAACACCGGGTCGTAGGAGTCCTTGCCTGTGTTGCGGATGCCTTTGTGGAAACCGGATGCAACCGTATGCCTGAAGGACTGGTCAAACCAATGAGTGCCAGAAATATCCCGGACCTCAAGGTCAATTGCGACGGTCTCGCCGCTCGACTGCTGAATTTTGCCCATAACATACAGGTCACCGGTCGCGGTCGCGTCAGGGGTGACACGAACAGCCCCGAATGCGTTGGTTTCTTCGAGGGCCAGCTTCAGTTTGTGGGCAAAGCGGTTGGCCTCGGCCCGTCGAAGCTCCGGCCACACTCCCTGCTTGGCGTAATCAGTACCCTTCTCAGAGAGCCCGGGATCGAACACCGGAATAACAACATCAAGCCGGGGTCTAGCGAGAGCGGCCGGTCGCCCGGACGTACCCGTTTGCTCAAAGGACGAGGAAGGCGACGGACCGACGGGCGGACCTAGTCTATATCCCTTGTTCGCCACGCACCCCGAAAGCGTGAGAGCGCAACACACCAAGAACACCGTTGCCTTCTTCAATAGCCCCATTCAGCCTCCGATCGCGGTTGTTCCTCTACCGGTTCACAGGCAGGCCCTTGTACCGGCGGTACTCGTCCCAAAGACGCGCCTGCTTTTCCGGGTCCTGTTCTCTCATGGCCGCCTCACGTATCTGCGCCTCCAGGACGCTGTCGTTGTCGGCTGGAGGAATGTCTTCCAGCGTGCCTTTATCACGGGCCGCGCCCGGTCCAGCCCGCGGCCCATGTGGATTGACTCTGTCCGTCTTTTCCGACCCATAGGAGGCCTGCGGGTTGCCCAGGATCGGGGCTCGCTCCGTCACGTCGGTGATCTGTGTCGATCCCTCAACCGTTCCGGCTGGAACCTGTGACGTTACCTCGGTTCCCGATATTTCAGAAGAGGCGATTGAGCCGCCCGGTCCCGCTTCGGAAAAAGCGCCTTCGCTGGAACCCGTGGCGTTACCGTCCCCACCACCCTGCGCGTTGCCGGCTGTGGCAGAGGAAGGCCCGCTGCCGCCCTGCTTGATCTGAAGGCGGCAGCCGTCGAACTTATTGAGAGAGAGGATAAACGCTCGGTCCATGCGGTCGACTTTCTCTCCTCGGGTCAGCAAGGGATCGTCCTGGTAGTCGACCTGTACGACCTCGCAGTCGGATATGGACTCTCGCGCCCGGTCGGCTTCCCTTCCAGGTTCCGTTCCTTCCGCATCGCCGATACCCACTACCAGATATAGCGAAGCCACACATCCTATCGCGCTGATAAAAACTAGAGGATACATCTCCCGCTCCACTAAGGGTGCTGCTCCAGTCATAGTCAGCAGCATAACCGCTTCCTGAAGTCAACCTTAATGGAAGCCCAGGAGGACTTCAACACCTTAAGGGGATACGTGACGGACGATGGCGGTGGCGCTCAGCAACTCAAAGCGGGTCTTTCCGAGCTGTTCGAGACACACGAATCTGACGCTGCCGGCTGAGACCTTCTTGTCTGCCTCGATGGCGGCGCGGAGGTGCTGTGCGGCAATATCCGGCGGGATATCAACCGGTAAGCCGGCCCGTTTGATCAGACGCACCAGACGGTCGCGGGTTGCCGCTCGACACACGCCACGCTGCAGCGACAGCTTGGCGGCGAACGCCATGCCTATGGCGACCGCCTCACCGTGCAAGAACCGCCCATAGCCGGTCGCGCTCTCAACGGCGTGGCCCAGCGTATGGCCGAAGTTCAGGATTGCCCGGTAATCGGCCTCGTGCTCGTCCGCCTCGACGACCTGCGCCTTGAGCTGACAGCAGGTCTTGATGATCGAGGTCAACAACGCGGGCTCCAGGCTGAGCAGACGGTCAAGTTGCTCTTCCAGGATGGCAAACAAGTCCGGGCTCAGAATCGCTCCGTACTTGATCACTTCCGCAAGGCCGGCCACAAACTCACGCTGGGGCAGGGTGGTGAGCGTATCAACATCAATGAGGACAAGACGCGGCTGGTAGAAAGCTCCGATCAAATTCTTACCGGCCGGATGATTGACCGCGGTTTTTCCTCCTACGCTGGCGTCAATCTGGGCTAACAGCGTTGTCGGCACCTGGATAAAAGGAACGCCGCGCTGAAACGTGGCCGCGGCAAACCCGGTCAGATCCCCAATCACCCCCCCGCCCAGAGCGATCAGCGCAGAACGACGCTCAATCCGTCCCTCAATCAGCTTGTCATACACCAGGGACAGCGTCGCAAGGTCCTTGTGCTGTTCACCGGGCGGCAGCACGATCACCCACGGCTCATACCCGGCCTCGCTCAGGCCGGTGACCAGCGGCTCACGGTAATGCGACGCGACATTGCTATCCGTCACCACCGCAACGCGCCTGGTAGTCAGGCCCCGCTCGTTCAGCAGCGAACCAAGATTGGCCAGGACTCCGGACCCAATCCCGATGGGGTAGGAGCGTTGGCCAAGATCAACCGTAATACTCTTCATAGGCAGACGTGTGGACGGCCGGACTGTCTTAGACTCGGGCGTAGTCCCGATATGCGTTCAGCACGGCCGCAACAACCTGTTCCACACTCTGCTGTGAGGTGTCAATAGTGAGCTGTGCCCTGGCATAGGCATCGGACCGACGTGCCAGCAGGCTTCGAATTGTCGCCAGGGGATCTTCGGCCTGGAGGAGCGGACGGTCGGTGTTCCCCCGCACCCGAGCAAAAATGACCTCAGGCGTTGCGGTCAGGCATATCAGCAAACCGCTGTTTTGAAGCTGCTGGGCGTTGGCCGGATCGACAATCGCTCCGCCTCCGGTGGCGATCACGCACCGCTGGGCTTGACACACCCGGGCGATCAGCCGTCGTTCCTGTTCACGGAAATAGGCTTCTCCTTTTTCCGCAAAGAGCTGCCGGATAGAGGTGCCAAGTTCCTGTTCGATAAGGAGGTCTGTATCAACAAACCGCCACCCCAGCCGCTTGGCCAGACGTCTGCCGACCTGGGTCTTGCCAGTCCCCATGAAGCCGGTCAGTATGATATTGTCTGACATACAGACAGACCCTCAGGTCAGGAATCCCAACCGCCATTCCTTGCCAGCACACCGTCCTGACCCGAGTCCTGTCCCACCCTTCCACACCCCTCAACACTGGTGTTTTCCTTATTGTTGAACAGGCGCACCTGTACTGTAACCTTGCCTTGAGGCAATTTTTTTGATAGGGGTGAGGGCAACACTTAACGGGAAGTTTTCCCCTCCTCACCCCTATCTCATCCCTGTCATTCCACCACCACAACAACCCAATCGCCACATTGACAGGGACACTCGGAGGCTCGAAGTTAAGAAGCGTGTTGCCCCCGCTTCCACCACTCCGCCGCTCCACCTCACCACTAACAGTCAAGCCTCCGAGTGTCCCAGCCACGCTTTCTTTCTCTCAGCCCTCCTTCCCGCTACACACCCTCCGCAGCCGTTCCAGCGGCCGGCGGCAGCCTGTCTGAAGCAGTCGCGGCCGGTCTGTGAGAACGTTTCTCCCACAGCTGCTGAGCCGTCGGCAAGCCGACGGGTGACACCCCAGCGGTCAAGCGCGGGGTGGTAAAAACCAGCAGTTCATCTTTGGTCTTGCTCCGGTTTCTGCCCCGGAAGAGCCAACCAAAGCCCGGCAAATTGCGCAGGTATGGAATCCCGGTCTCGTCCTGTCTGAGGTCATCCTGGAGAATGCCGCCCAAAACAAACGTATCTCCGGCTTTGATCAAAATGTTCGAACTCGCCGTCCGGGTCAGCACGTCTGGGATCTGGGGAAATCCCGCCCCAGCCGGAATGCTGGGGGTGGCAAGCTCACTGCTCTCGGCGTTGATTTCCAGCAGGATATACCCGTCCGAAGAAATCTGGGGCACGACTTCGAGGGTAATACCCACATCAAACTCCTCAAATGCGTCGCTCCCGCCGGTCGTCCCCGGTCCGCCGACCACCGTGTTGCCGGAGATGATCGGAACCCGGACCTCGCGCCGATTCCGAATCTGGGCCGGGGTGTTGTTGATCGTCACTACCCGAGGGCGGGAAATGACCCGGGCCTTGCCCTGCGTTTCAAGCGCGCTGAGGCGCAGATTAAGGGCTTGTGAACCGTCGAGCGAACCCAGGAACAGGTCCAGCGCCGGCGCGCCGAGTGCGGCCGGAAAATCGGCGATAAACGGTACGCCTCCGGTTCCGGGCGTCCCGACCCCACCCACGCCAAGGGTGCCCGGAAAATTGACGCCGGTGGGATTGCCGCTCGCCGGACCGGTCGTATAACGAGAGCCCCACTGAATCCCGAGGTCGCGCGCCAGATTTTCGCTGGCGGTGACAATATACGATTCGATAATGACCTGGGGCGTCTGGATATCGATGTTTTTGATCAACTCCTGAACGGCAACAATATGCTCCGGCGTATCGCGCAGAATGAGAACGTTTGAGGTGGAATCCGCAGCAATTGTGCCGCGTGGGGACATCAGCGCCACCCCACCCCCGTCGGAGGCGGCTTCGTGGCTGATCAACTCGACCACCTCGGTCGCTTTGACATAATTGATCGTCAGATAGACCGTCTCAAGATCGGCGAGCTGCTGTTCCACCTGTTTGGCCGCCAAGCGCGCGGTGCGTTCCTGTTCCAGGCGCTGTGAGGTAGAAACCGTGACGACATTGCCCGACTGTATCTTCTCCAGCCCGTTGGCCTGCAACAACACGTCAAGCGCCTGATCCCAGGGCACCTCGACAAGCTTCAGGGTCACCCGGGCCTGCACATCATCGGTGGCAATGATATTGAAACCGCTGACATCAGCCAGGATACGGAAGACATCGTGAATATCGGCGTTTCTGAAGTCGAGCGAGATGTGTGTTCCGGTATAGGACGGCTCCGGGACTTCGGCACGAGCGATTGGGGCAGAGCTGCGTTGTCCGGATTCGGGCGCCGCATCGGCCGGCAGCTGAGAGGTCTGGGGCTGTTGTCGCGCTGAGGCGGGCGCTCCGGGTGTATCATGTTCGGCAGCCATCAGCACCTGAGTGTTCGACGTCTGGGGCGCGGCAGACACGTCCTGCTTGTGGCCGAGATAGGCCGTGATCACACTCTCGCGCTGATCGACCGAAAAGGGGGGAACCTCTTCGCTCTCCATGTCGATGACTAGACGGATTCGGCCCTGGTAGGTGCTGATCCGCACGGCCGAAACCAGCTGGTCCAGCGTCGTATAGGTTTCGGCCTGGGGCCGGGACGCAATCGGCCCTTGGACATCAATCACCAGACGACTCGGGTCCCGTAAGGGGAAATAATCGATGCCGTGGGGCGGTTGGGAAAATTGAAACTGCACGCGGCGCTGTCCGGCCGTTTCGGTCAGGCGCACTTCCTGGATCAGGAGCGGGTCGGCCGGTTCAGCCGGTTCAATCTGGCGGGCAGACGCGGTAATGGCCGGGACGTCAGCAGCCTGGGGGTCTGGAGCCGGCGTTGGGCTGGGCACCTGGGCCGCGCATGCGCCGAGGCCGAGAGCCAGACAGACTCCGAGCGCTGTCCTTGGCGCCTGTATCGTCCATCCCTGTCGCATCGTCATACCCGTGGTCGGCCTGGCACCGCCAGCCTAGCGCTGTGTCTCCCGGGCTGGGGCAGCCGTGGCCGCCATCAGTGTGAGTTCGTGTTGGGTGCGCTGCGGCTTGCCGGACACGTCGGCCTCGTACTCCTCAATAATGATCCGGCGCGGTTCAATCGTTTTCACCACGCCGCCCCGTGGCCCAATCGGCGTTCCCGGACTCACAACGTAGGAAAATCCGGTATGATCTTCGACCAGGGCTCTGGCGTGTTCGGTATTCATGACAATGCCAACCAGCCGGATCTGCTCCAGTTCAACTCCTTGCAGCGGGCTGTGGGGCTCGGCACTCGGCTCTGGAGACTCGCTCAGCTGCGAAAAAGGGGAAGAAAACGGGTCGCGTTTGCCCCTTGGATCGTAAGCGTCCTGCGCACCTGCGGGTTCTGCCGGTCGGTGCTCCACCTGCGCCCACACCCAGCCGGGGCAACTCAGCATGGCAAGGATTGCGCCCAGGCAAGCAACGCCCCAGGCAACGACAGGTTCGGTCCAAGACACACACATGGCGACTTTGTCCTTCCCCTTCTTATGCCCGCTCTTCATGGGTGGCCTGCTCGGCCAGTTCGTCTTCACTGAGCAGCCGATAAGTTGTGACAAAAAAGGACGTTTCAACCTGACCGCCGGCCCCAGCCGTCTCCTGATCCGGTTTTCTCATGCTCAGGCTGCCGATATGCACGATCCGGTCGAGCTGCCTGACCCGGTCAAAGAACAGCGCAGTCTGGTGGTAGCCGCCTCTGACCGACATCTCGACAGGAATCTCGGCATACACGGTTTTTTTGACCTCGGGCTGCTGCCGAAACAGGACCACCTCCAGGCCAGCAGCCTGGCCGAGGCCCGCAACCTGACGCAGCAGCTGTGCGGTCTGGGTGTGTTCGGGCAGTCGGGTTCTGAGTTCGGTCAAGCGGCGCTCGGTGGCGGCGGCGGTGTCCCGGATTGTCGCGTCCTGGGCCACCCGGGTCTGGAGGCGGTGCCGCTCGGCCCGCAGGGCGGCGAGCTTCGTGTGGTGACGGACGATCCGGTCTGCCTGCGGAAAATGGACACCGAACAGGTACCCCCCGGCCAGCAGGGCAACGGCGAGGCCGTACACCAAGAGGCGGGTTTGCAGGCGCAGCTCAAAAAAATCGTCCAACATATGGCCCCATCATCAGCGTGTCTGTTCGATAAACTCCCGCAGCTGATCGGCTTTTTCCTGTGTCAATTGCCGCTCAGCAGCCTCGGCCGCCAGCCCGGCCGAGGGATTTCGCCCATCAGTCACCCCACTCTCAATCACAAAGCGGGTGAGCGACGACGCGCCGTCCGGCACCTGCTCCCGGACCGTTTCGCGGATCTCAATGTTCTCAAAGTAGGCCGACTGGGCCAGATTATGGGCGAAGGAGGCAACCGTCTGGTTGTCAACCGCCCGCCCCTCAAGCCTGGCCGAGCCGGCGCGCTCGGCGAACTCCGTCAACCACGCAAATTCAGGCGTATAGACGCTCAGATCGTCCAGAATCCGCACCGCCCTGGCCCGGCTTTGAGAGGACATGAGTTCCTGAATACGCTTGATTTTCTCCTCCACCCGGGCTTGCTCTTGCTGGTGGCTGAGGAGAGCCGCGGCATGCTCACGCAGGGGACCCAATTCGCTTTCCAGATGTCCCTGCTGCGTGATGAGAGCCTGGGCTTGGCTCGACTGTACGGTGTACATTGAGCCAAAGGTGCCCAGGCTTGCCACAAGCAGCGCACTGGCAAGGACGCCCTCCGTTCGGTGCGAGGAGCTGACCTCTTGGCCGACATCTGCGAGAAGATTGATCCGAATACTCACCTGTCCCCCGGTCGTCTGGTGGCCAGCCCAACACCGACGGCAAAGCTGGCGGCATGGCGGTCGAGCCATACATCATCAACGGACGGGTGCACGTCCAGCAGGCGGAAGGGTTCAAAAAGCTCGGTTTTTACCCCGAGACGTGTCGCCATGGTCGAAACGAGGCCCGGCAGACGAGCGCTGCCCCCGCTGACATAAATCGTATGCAGCTGATCCTGGCCTGCGTCCGACCAGGCAAAGCCCAGCCCGCGCTGGACTTCATCCACCAATTGCTGTGCTGCTCGGGCGAGAAGGGGCTGGACGGCGTCCCGATCTTCAGCACCCAGCTTGAGCCGCTCGGCCTGCCCGTGGTCAATACCCAACTCCTGGGCGAGGAAGTGGGTGAGGTGCTGCCCGCCAACTGGCACCTCGGCGGTACACGCCGACTGCCCATCTTCAACGATATGAATGGAAGCGGACTGCGCGCCAATATCAATCAGACCAATCGTCTCGTCGGGTCTGGCCTGGTAGTTGAGTTCGAACCCGTTTTCGAGGGCAAAATAGTCAACATCAACGATACGCGGCACGAGGCCGGCCTGACGCATCGCCGTCACATACCCCTCAAGCACGTCTTTGCGGACTGCAACGAGCAGAATATCGACGGTCTGGGTGTCTGTAGTCCGGCCCAGTACCTGGTAATCAATGCTCATCTCTTCAAGACTCTCGGGGATAACGTTGCCGGCCTCGAACAGAATGCTCTGGTGCAGCTCGCTCGGCTCCTGGGCTGGAAGAGTCAGACGCTTGCTGACCACGACGGAGCCGGGCAGGGCCGTGACCACATCGGTGGTTTTGATCTGATGCGCCTCTATGAGGCTCTGGAGAGATGCGGCAAGTCTGGCCGGGTCTTGAATCAGGCCGGCCTGGACGGTGTTCGACGGGAGCGGTTCAACGCCGGCCTGCATGACCTGCAGGCCACCATCGGTGTCCTGTATTTCGAGCATTTTGACCGAGCTTGTCCCGATGTCCAGGGTCAGATAGGTTTTTCCTCCTCGGAATGAAACCGAAACAGGTCTGAGGACTTTTTGGAAGAAATCCCCTATGCCGCTCACAAGAGTCGTCATGAAAATTTCCAAGTGCTAGTCTTTTCGGGCGCTTAATATTGCAAACAAAAAGTATATTGTCAAATGTCTGAATCGAAAACTTCATCTTTTACTTTCGCTTTTGTAGTGGTCACCGCTCCGATCAGTCACCATGAAGAGCTGACCTACGCCATTCCCGAGGCATTTCAGGCTCACCTCGCCCCTGGCATACGGGTTCTTGTGCCGGTTGGTCGTCGGAAAATGACCGGGGTGGTGACACGGGTCAGTACGTCTCATGACTTAACCGACACGAACTTGAAGTATATTCTTGATGTTCTTGATGAAGTCCCTATTTTTTCTGAAGAGATGATGGAATTGTGGCGGTGGACAGCCAAGTACTATATGGTGGCCTTGGGGGAAATGCTGAGCACGATGCTGCCCAGCGGCCTGCGTAGCGAGAGTACCCGGATGGTGACCCCGGTCAAACCTTCAAAAATCAAAAGTGTAGACTTTCCCGATACCTCGGACGTTCATGGGCTGCACCAGCCCGCTGTTGAGCCACCCCCTCCGCAGCTGAGGGGCGGAGAAAAAACAGTGTTGGATTTCGTGTTGGCCAAAAAACGGGTCACCACAAAGACCCTCGGCCGACGCTTTCCCGGCTTACCGATAGGAAAAATTCTGCACGGCCTCGAAGCCCACCAGCTGCTCGCCATCCGCGAGTATATTCCGCAGGCACGACAGCTCAAAGCCGCTCCGGCGGCTCCGACTGGGGCTGCGGCCAGTGCCCCTCCTTTGCACCTCTCGGCCGAACAAACGGCAGCGTGTAGACAAATCACTACCGGCGTCGAATCCGGGACTTTTCGGGTGTTTCTGCTGCACGGGGTAACCGGCAGCGGGAAAACCGAAGTGTATATCAACGCCGCGCAGGCCACGGTGCGTGGCGGCAAGCAGGTGTTGATGCTGGTCCCCGAGATTGGGCTGACCCACCAGCTGGTCGAGCGCGCCCAACAGCGTTTTGGATCGCAGGTCGCCGTGATGCACAGCAGTATACGGCCCAGCCAGCGCCGGGCAGAATGGCAGCGCATTGCACGCGGAGAGGCTCGGGTCATTATCGGGGCCCGCTCGGCGATTTTTGCCCCGGTAAGCCAGCTGGGCCTGGTCGTGATCGATGAAGAACACGACAGCGCCTACAAGCAGGAAGAGGGTGTCCGGTATAACGCCAGAGACTTGGCCGTGGTCCGTGGCAGAATATCCTCCTGTCCGGTGGTCCTTGGCTCGGCCACTCCCTCGCTCGAAAGCTACCTGCATAGCCAGTCCGGGCGCTATACCCTGCTGAGCCTGCCCCAGCGGATTGCCTCACGTCCGCTCCCGGAGGTGCAGATAGTGGACCTGCGCCTCCGGGGCCGGCCAAAACCGGACGCCCAGCCAAGCCGGGCGGACCGAATTTTCTCCCCCCCCCTCCAGCATGCCCTGGTGGAAAACCACCAAGCCGGCCATCAGAGTCTGTTATTCATGAACCGGCGGGGGTATGCGAACTACCTCCAGTGTCAGCAGTGCGGGGAAGCGCTGCTCTGCCCGCAGTGCAGCGTGACGCTCACCTGGCATCGCACCAACTACGCCCTGCGGTGTCATTACTGCGGCTTCTCCAAACCTCGGCCGGAGCGCTGTCCGAGCTGTTCGAGTGCATCGCTGAAAGATAGCGGAGTCGGCACCCAGCAGGTTGAGGAAGCCCTCGGCCAGCTGATGCCCGACGCACGGATAGGTCGTCTTGACCGCGACACGATCCGTCGGCGCGGCGCGCTGGAGCGGATTTTAGGCGCTTGGCAGGCGGGAGAACTGGACGTTCTGATCGGGACCCAGATGATTGCCAAGGGCCACGATGTGCCACGGGTCACCCTGGTCGGCGTCGTGCTGGCCGACCTCTCTCTCAACCTGCCCGACTTCCGGGCGGCCGAAAGGACCTTTCAGCTGCTGGCTCAAGTGGCCGGCCGCGCCGGTCGTGGAGACGAGCCGGGCCGGGTCATCATTCAGACCTACTCGCCCGATCACTACAGTATCCGGGCTGCGCTCCAGCACGACTTCAGCCGTTTTGCCGACCAGGAGTTGGACTACCGCAGACAGCTCGACTACCCACCGTTCGCCCGGGCGGTGAATATTCGATTCGAGGGCGCCGATAGCGAAGAAGTCGTGGCCTATGCCGAGCGCTTTGCCGAGTGTCTACAGGCGCTCATCCCAGACCACGTTCCAGAGGCGCTGGTGCTGGGTCCGGCGCCGGCGCCGATTGAAAAGATAAAAGGCCGGGTTCGCTGGCAGCTCCTGCTCAAGGGAGAGCAGGCGCGCGCCTTGCACGGTCTGATCCGACAGGTTCGCCACGCACTCATCCAGGAATTCGGTCCGACCAAGCCACGCCTGCGGACAATCGTTGATGTCGATCCGTATAGCATGTTATAGCAATCAACAAATGGGGGCCTGATGATACGAGACATCCTGCATTTTCCAGACCTGCGCCTGACCAAAACCTCGGCTGCGGTCGAGCACATGGACGGTGAGCTGGCGCGCCTGATCGAAGACATGGTGGAAACCATGTATGACGCGCCGGGTGTGGGTCTGGCCGCCCCGCAGCTCGGGACAACTCAGCGCGTTATCGTTCTCGACGTGAACCACGAGGAACCCGGCAAAGAGCTGCTGAAGCTGGTCAATCCACGTGTCACCGCCAGGGAAGGCTCTGTGGTGTGGGAAGAAGGCTGTCTCAGCGTCATTGATTATACCGCCGAGGTCAAACGGGCCGCCAAAGTCGAGGTCAGCGCCTGGACGCTCGACCAGAAAGAAATCACCCTGCAGGCTGAAGACCTGTTGGCCGTGGCCCTGCAGCACGAAATCGACCATCTTGACGGCAAGCTGTTCATCGACCGCATCAGCCGGCTCAAGCGCGACATCTACAGCCGGCGGGTCAAGAAGCTGATCCGTGAAGGCCGCCCACTCAAGCAGCAATCTGACACCGAACGATGACGACCAGCGTGGCAAGCAGTCCCCTCCCTTCCCTTCTGCAGACACGGTGAAACCCCTGCGTCTCGTCTTCATGGGCACGCCGGACTTCGCCGTGCCGTCGCTGCGGGCTCTGATTGAGGGACCAGACACCCTCGTCGGTGTGGTCACCCAGCCCGACCAACCGGCCGGTCGAGGCATGGCGCTGCGTCCCTCGGCGGTCAAGGTCTGCGCCCTCGAACACGACATTCCGGTTTTTCAGCCCGCCAGGCTGCGCCCGCCCGAGGTCGTGGCCCGGCTGCGCGACTGGCAGCCCGACCTGCTGGTGATTGCGGCCTACGGCAAGCTGCTGCCCACGAATCTGCTCGACCTGCCGCCGCACGGCTGCATCAATGTCCACGCTTCCCTGCTGCCCAAGTATCGGGGAGCGGCGCCTATTCAGTGGGCGATTGCCAATGGCGAGCGGCAGACCGGCGTCACCATCATGCAGGTGAATGAGTATATGGATGCGGGCGATATTCTGCTGCAAAAAACCTGTCCCATCAGCGAAACCGACACCGGCGGCAGCCTGCACGACACACTCTCGGTGCTCGGAGCCGAGGCGCTCGGCCAGGCCCTGGGCCTGCTCAAGCACGGGCGGCTCGTCGCCCGACCCCAGGATGAGAGCCAGGTGACGTATGCCACGGCGATCAAAAAAGAAGACGGCCGCATCGACTGGACTCAGGACGCGCTCAGCATCGAACGACGCATTCGAGCCTTCCATCCCTGGCCGTCGGCCCATACCAGCCTGCGGGGCAGGCTGCTCAAAATCTCCGCCGCCCGGGTAATGCAGTCTGCGGTCTCAGACGTGGCACCGGGAACCGTTGTGCCGTCCGCCCCGGGCCAGCTGCTCATAGCCACCGGCCGCGGAGCCCTGGCCCTTGAAGAAGTGCAGCTGGCCGGAAAAAAACGCCTGGCCATCACCGAATTCCTCAAGGGTCAGCCCCAGACGCCCGGTACGCGGCTCGGCACCTGAGCCGTCGGACGGCATGCTTTCTGCCTGATCGCAGAGGACAGCAGGGATATCTTTGTCTTGACGCACGGCTGTCAGATGTGGGAAGACAGGTTTTGAGCAAAAGGAGAGCGGGATATGGGACAACAATACTCAATGGCAGACGTCGAAGCCCTGGCCCAGAAGTACAAAAACTGGGGCAAGTGGGGCGCTGAGGATCAGCTCGGCACGCTGAACTACATCACCCCCGAGAAAGTGGTCAGCGCCGCACAACTGGTCACCCAGGGCAAGGCCATTTCGCTGGCCATCCCCTTTGACGATAAAGGCCCCCAGACCGGCGCCTTTGGCCGTTTCAATCCCATTCACTTCATGATCCAGGACGGGGGTGACATCGCGGTCGGCGCCCAGAAACATCTGCCCAACCTGCAATATACCGACGACGCGGTGACCATGCCGCTCCAGTGCGCCACCCAGTGGGACGCCCTGGCCCATATTCTGTACAAGGACAAGATGTACAACGGCTACGGGGCAGAGTCAGTCACCAGCAGCGGAGCCCAAAAAAACGGCATCGAAAACGCCAAAAGCAAGATTATCTCTCGCGGCGTGCTGCTCGATATCCCCCGCTATAAGGGCAAAGACTGGCTGGAGCCCGGAGAAGCGATTCAACCCGAAGACCTCGACGGCGCGGCCGCACTGGGCCGGGTGAGTGTCGGGACCGGCGACATCGTCATTATTCGTACCGGCCAGATCGCCCAGGTCCGGGCCGAAAACGACTGGGGCACCTACAGCGGCGGCGATGCGCCGGGGCTGGGCGTGGCGTGCGCGACGTGGCTGTGTGACAAGCAGGTCGCCGGCTATGCCACCGACACCTGGGGCACCGAGGTCATTCCAAATGAAACGCCCGACATCTTCCAACCCCTGCACATGATTCTGATTGTGCACGCCGGCATGTTGGTGGGCGAGATTTTTGACCTCGAAGAGCTGGCCGACGACTGCGCGGCCGACGGGGTGTACGAGTTCATGTTTGTCGCCCCGCCGCTGACCATCACCGGAGCGGTCGGCTCACCGGTGAACCCCCAGGCCATCAAATGACACGCACATAATACGGAGGACCCGCAGCATGGCAGCCTCAACACACCTGTCCTCGCAACGCATCGAGGTCCAAGAAGACGATCCGGTTGAACTGCTGTACGGGCGGGGGGTGACGGACGGCCTGCCGGTTGTCCCGCCCACCCAGGAGCGGGTGGCCCGCATGCTGGCCGCCACAGCCCGTAACCCAAAAGAGGAGATCGGCACCATCGGTCCCAATTACGGCCGGGCAAGCGTGGAGAAGATTGCGATCAATGCGGTCATGGCGGGCTGTCACCCGTCGTATTTCCCGACCGTCCTGGCTACGGTTGAGGCCATATGTGAGGAGCAGTTCTGCATTCACGGCATCAACGTCACGACCTTCTCAGCCTCGCCGATGACGATTATCAACGGCCCGGTTCGTCACCAGATCGGGGTGAACTGCGGGCATAATGCGATGGGCCACGGCTTCCGGGCCAACGCGACCATCGGCCGCGCCCTGCGGCTGATGATCATCAATATCGGTGGCGCCAAGCCCCACGAGATCACCAAGGCAACCATGGGCCACCCCGCCCAGTACACCTTCTGCGTGGGCGAAAACGAGGAAGAAAGTCCGTGGGAGCCGCTGCACGTTGAAAAAGGCTTTCGTCCCGAGCAGAGCACCGTGACTCTGTTCGGCGGCCACTCCCCGCTGCAGATCAACGATCACGCCAGCCGCAACGCCGAGCAGTTGGCGCTGTCCCTGGGCTGGACCATGGCCGGTCTGTGGAACCATAAAAACTATCCGCTCTTTTCGGACACCGTTCTGGTCGTCTGCCCCGAGCACGCCAAAACCTTCGCCCAGGACGGCTGGTCGAAACACGATCTGCGCCAATTTCTGTACGAGAACATCCGCCGCCCGTTGCGTGAACTCCGCCCCGGCGTCAACGGCGGCGAAGGAGTCGGCGTCAGCATGCTCAGGACGCCCAAGAAAGACCGTCCCCCGCCGACTGATGACACGCTCTTTCCCAAGTTTCCCAAACCGGAGAACATTGTTATCATTGTGGCCGGTGGCACGGCCGGTCGCTTTTCCGCAGCCGTCCAGGGCTGGGCCGGGTTTGACGCCGGCAGCCGTATCACCACCAAAGAAATTCAGACCTGAACAAGGAGGTGTTGAATGGGAGATATCTTACTTGACCCGACGGATGTCGTCGAACGCGAGCGAAAAGCCTTCGCCCCGCGGCTGGAGAGCCTGGCCGGCAAGACGGTCGGCCTGCTCGACATCAGCAAGGCCAAAGGCGCCTTCTTCCTCGACCGGGTGGAAGAAGTCCTGCGTGAGCAGTACGGGGTAAAGACGTTCTGCGTCGCATGAAGCCCACGGTCGCCCGGACCGCGCCCGAGCCGCTGAAGGCCGAGCTCAGCCAGAAGTGCGACGCCATCATCGAAGCCCTCAGTGATTGAGGGGGCTGCATTTCGTGCAGTTCGCACGATGTGGTCTACTTTGAAGAACAGGGGATTCCGACCGCCAATGTGACCACCACCGAATTCATCGGTGCGGCCCACGCCCAGTGCACCGCGCTCGGCATGCCGGACTACGAACCGATTCTGGTACAGCATCCGATCCAGCCCAAAACCCAGGACGAGGTCCGCAGCCTGGCCGACCAGGTCATCGACCAGATCATCGCCAAGCTGCTGAGAGACAAGGTCCAACAGGCCGCCTAACAAATGTCCAGTCTGGACAGAAAGGAGACAATGCCATGGAACGCGCCCCGCCACGCTCGATAAGCCGAACAGGGTAGCCAGCAAGCTAGGAGACCTTTACACAAGCTCCTCGTTTCAGATCCTCGCCTTCTATCCTCCCCTGCCGTCACCACTCTTCCTCCTCCTCTTGGCTGTAGGAAATGAGCTAAACTCCACCAAGGAGGGAATCCTATGAAGCTGAAGCAACTTGTGGGAACCGTCTGTGCCGCGCTGGCCATTGGCGCGTTCAGCTTGGCGGCTCCGGTCAACGCCGCGTATGAAGATTGTACTATTGTCGAGTGTACCGGGCCTGAGCACAAATACACCGGTGAGGTGTATACCAAAGACAATATGGCCGAAGCCGGCGACCTGATCATCCCGGGCGTAGCGTGGTACGTCAACGAGGGGATGGAGATCAGGGTCATCGAGACGATCAAGATCCCCCTGCCCCGCCTCTTCCAGGAAGCGACCGAGAAGTACTCGGGCCAGGTCGAGATCTCGCCCGACGGGCGGGAGATGTTCAACTATGTGGCTGGCTTGCCCTTTCCCAACATCGACCTCAACGACCCGCTGGCCGGGGCCAAGGTCATGTGGAACCAGGAACAGAAGCCGCAGTATGTGGACAACGTCGGCTGCGAGTGGATCTGTGAGCTGGTCAACAGCAAGGGCGAGTTGGAGCGGACCTATGGGTCACAGTTCTGGCGGCGCATGATGTGGACGGGTCGTTTGTACACCGATCCCAAGCCGGTCGTGCCCAACAACCCGCCGATGCGGTACACCGAGCAGTTCGGGCCGTTGTTCATCCCCAACGACCTCAAGGGCGCGGGCGTGCTCAACAACCGCTATCTGGGGATGGACGTGCCGGATGACTCCTACATGTACCTGCCGGAGCTGCGGCGGGTGCGGCGGATCAGTGTGGCCAACCGCAGTGACGCCTTCTGGGGCACGGACATGGATCTGGACTCGCTGTGGGGGTTCAACTCCAAGCACTCCTACTGGACCTTCCGGGTCTTGGCCGAGAAAGACATCCTGGCCCCGGTGCATATCGGCCAGTACGGGAGCCGCAACGTGTGGTGCGCCGAGCCTGATGGCACGAGCGGAATCACAGCCTTTATTCCCTGCAGAGTGCCGTGGGAGCGGCGCTCGGTGTTGGTGACCGAAGGGATTCCGTCAGCGTACAGCCAGTATGCCTACTCGAAGCGGATCATGTACATCGACAAGGACTTCTGGGGGATGAGTTTTGCGGAGATGTACGACCAGGGTGGTGAGCTGTGGAAGTTCTGGTTCAACCTGTTCAACTACGTCTCCTCGCCGTACAAGGGCTATCCGGCCAACAGGCTGGAAGGCGCCGAGTACAACTACGAAGACGTATGGGCCTTCACCCCGCATGGGCATGGCTCTGACCTGCAGTTGGCGCACGCCACCAAGTGGGATGGGCCGTCTGGCTACGCCCGTTCCGCGGAGGAGTGGACCCAGGAATGGTACTTCAACGAGCAGACTCCGATTAACACCCCGGAGGCCTTCTCGGTGAACTTCCTGATCCGCAGCGCGCGCTAACGCGCTGTGCAAGGGAGCGGTGTACCAAACCGCTCTTGGCACCCGCTCCTTTGCATTTCCCAGGCTCACCGCGACCTCGCCTGTAACCGCGGTGCGGACCGACTCTGCCTTGCCTTGAACAGCGAGCACCGCAGCGCGGTCCGCGCCGCTCCTCCAAGAAAAATTTCAGACCGACATGCAGCTTGACAGCGGCGCTTTCAGAGTGTCAGACTTGGGCGGCCGTGCAGGAGGGATCAGCCGGAGATGAACCATGGATACAATTGTGATTAAAGCCTGCCTGAACGGGATGCGCGGGCGGGAACGCAGCCCGCAGGTGCCCTGGACGCCGGCGGAGGTGGCGGCCGAGGCGCGCCGCTGTGCGGAGGCCGGCGCTGCGGTTGTTCACATCCACGCCCGCACCCCCGAAGGCGGCATCAGCTACGACCCGGACTGGTATGCCGAAGCCGACCGGCTGATTCGGGACCAGACCGATCTGATTATCAACCACACCACCGCCCGGATGCCGGACGCCACGATTGAGCAGGTTCTGCGCTATTTGCGGGAAACGCCCGAGCCGGTCGATATGATCTCGCTTAACTCGGGCAATATCGTCTTCAACACGCCGCTGTCCGAGGCTGGCCGGCGCACAATCGCGATTCCCAACTCCTACGACGATATCCGGCAGACCCTACAGGTGTGCCGCGAGCGCGGGATTGTACCCGAGCCGGCCGTACTCGATACCGGCTTCCTGTCGAATGTCGCCATGTTTGTCGAAGACGGCCTGCTGCCGCCGCCGCGCTACCTCCTGGTTGAGTTCTCAGGCCGATTCGGCCAGGGCTTTCAGATCATGCCGGGCACGCCACGCAGCTACGCCTATATGACGGACTGCGTCAGAGAGGTCTTTCCAGACGCCACCTGGATCGCCCACGGCATTGAAGACAGCGTTTTCACCATCGCCAGCCTGGCCATTGCGACCGGAGCCCACCTGCGGATCGGCTTTGAAGACCGCGACACGTTGATTGACGGCTCTCCGGCCCGGAGCAACGCCGACTATGTCAACTGGGCGGTCGAAGTCGCCCGCGCCCACGGCAGACAGCCCGCCACCCCGCAAGAGGCGAGACACATCCTGATAGGCGAGTAAATGGCCGCACCGTATTACAAGCAGCACTGGATCGACATCGAACACAGCCGTTTTTCCATCTACGACAGCCTGCTCGGCTACCACCCACGGATGGCGCCCCTGCTGGCGCCGCTCGATGTGCAGCCCGGCCAGTCGGTGCTCGACGTTGGTTCGGGTCCCGGCTCCATCACGCTGGAGTTCGGTCGTCGGGTCGGCAGCGACGGCCAGGCCGTCGGTGTTGATATCAATGCAACATTCGTCGAGCGCGCGCAGGCTCAGGCCCAACACCAGGGACTGCCTCAGGTCCGCTATGAACGCGCCGACTTCCCTCCCCTGCCCTTTGCCGACCAGGCTTTTGATCGGGTGTTTTGCAAGAACGTGCTGGAATACGTGGACTCGGCCGCAGCAACGGTGCGAGAAATTGCCCGGGTGGCAAAACCCGGCGGCACAATCGTGCTGATCGACAGCGACTGGGACATGCTGGCCCTGGATGCCAGTGACGAAGCCTTGCACGACCGCGTTCTCCAGGCCGTGACGTCGACCGCCACCAAAGAGCCCCGTATCGGTCGCAAACTGCCCCGCCTGTGTCAGGCGGCCGGGCTGACCGACATCACGACCAGGATCTTTGCCAGCCCTGACCGGGTCGGCCACGCGCTGCCGATGCTGGAAAAGAGCCTGTACCACTACGCTACTGTCTCCGGGGCGGTGAGTCAGGCCGAGGCCGACGCCTGGCTGGCCGATATCAAAGCCCGGCTGGACAGCGGCGAGTACTTTTTCTGCTTGCCGCAGTTCCTGGTTGCCGCCACAAAATCCTGATCACCAGCTACACGAGAGAATCATGGCTCACCGCTTGCTGAATCCTCCCGACCTGGCCAAACCGCCCGGCTTCAGCCACGGCGCAGTCGGCAGCGGCCAGACGCTGTATGTTTCGGGTCAGGTCGGCAATGACGCGCAGGGCGGGCTGGTCAGCGACGATCTTGTCGAACAGTTTGATCGGGCCTTGGGCAACGTGCTCACGGTTGTCCGCGCCGCAGGTGGGACGGTCGAGGACATTGTGAAAATCAACCTGCTCGTCGTCGACCCGCGCGAATACACGGCCAAAGGTAATCGTGTTGTCCGATGGATATCTTCTTGTGAACACGATTACCTTTGCCAAAGGCAGAGCGATAGGCATGGCCTACCGCAAACACATGGGTCGCCACTTCCCGGCCATGACTCTGGCTGGGGTGAGCGGTCTGTTTGACGAGCGGGCCCAGGTCGAAATCGAAGCGGTGGCTATGCTGGCCTGAGGCCACCTCGGCTTCTAACGTGTCTCCCACGCTGCCTGCTGCTCAAACGCATGTCCCATCCGCAGCAGCGTGCCATCTTCAAAATGCCGACCGGTCAGCATCAGACCGACGGGCAGCCCATCGGACTTGCCGCACGGCACGGTCAGCGACGGATGGCCGGTCATATCGAACGGGGCCGTGTTGGCCAGCATGGTCCAGCCGAAATTCAGGCTCTGCTGTACGGATTGCCTGGCCTCATGCCGCTGGGCAACCATCGGGGTGGTGGGCATGACCAGCACATCACACCGCTCCAACACCGTGTCATAGGCCGCCTGGAGCGCCCGGCGTTGATTCTGGGCCTTGGCGTACAAACGTCCGTGATAGGCCCGGTTCAAATACGAACCCATCAGCACCACCAGCTTCACCTGGGCGGGCAGGTCCTGGGCTTGAGCCTGGAGGGACTTGCCGAGCGTATTGGCGAAGCTCTCGTTGTAGAGCCCCTTCGAATGATGGCCGACCCCATTGCCGTACACCAGGGCGGCCATGCCTTCGGCAATCAGCGCCCAGGTAATGCCGCCGGCTTCGAGATGGGCCGGAATGGACACCTCGTGCACCTCGGCTCCCAACTCGCCCAGCGCGCTGATCGCTTCAACGACCTTGGCATCCACCCCGGGCTGGGACACCGGCGTGCCAAACCCCTCACGCACCACGCCCACCCGCAGCCCACGGACATCTTTCCCCAGCTCCTGGGTGTAGGGCTGGACCGGCACCTCGTACTGGCGGGGGTCGAGCGGGTCTTTGCCCGCAATGACCTCCAGCAGCAGGGCCGCATCGGCCACCGTGCTGGTCATTGGGCCGGTATGATCGAAGGTGGGGTCAATGCCGACAATACCGGTATAAGGAACCAAGCTGTGGGTGGGCTTATGGCCGACCACCCCGCACCACGAGGCCGGGATGCGTATGGAACCGCCCTGGTCGCCACCGATCGTCATGTCGATATCGTCGTACGACAGGGCGGCGCCTGATCCCCCCGAAGAACCGCCGGCGCTGTGTTCGGGATTATGCTGATTCCGGGTCGGCCCGTAGGCGCTGGTATGCCCGCCACCGGAAAAGGCGAAGTTGTCCATATTCAGGACCGCCGTCACCTCTCCCCCGGCGTCGAGAATCCGGGTGATAATCGTCGCGTCTATATCCGGCACATAGCCGTCCAGGACCAGCGAGGCGCAGGTCATGGGCAGGCCGGCGATACACACATTGTCCTTGATACCCAGCCGTTTGCCGGCCAGCTTGCCCGACGCCGCGCCCTTGACCGAGCAGCGCCGCACGATCGCGTTAAGCGGGTCATCCTCAGGACGGGGGCGCACCCCGGGGTCGCGGTCTCGATAGGTGACCGGGGGCAGATTGGTCGGTTTCTGGTCCAGCTCGTCCAGGGATGCAAACATGCCCGGCAGCATTGACTGGAAAGCCTCGAGTTCTTCCTGGCTGAGTTCAAAATGATGCGCCTCGGCCAAGCGTCGCAGTTCATCACCGGTTGGCTTACGGAGTGCCATGCCCGTCCTCCTTATGTGATCTTAGGAAATCCGTTCGTCAAACTGCAAAATAATGCCATCCGGGTCCTGGAACAGACACGTCAACACCTTGCCGCCCGGCGGCTCGCCATAGCCTGCGGTGTCGCCTTCCATCGGCGGAACCAGAATCGAGACCCCGGCCTCTTCGAGCTTCTTGACCTTGGCGCGCAAATCTTTGACCCAGAAAGAGAAATGGTGAATCCCGACCTGATCGAGCTTGATCGGCTCGCCAGAGGCCGGTCCGGCCGGAGCGGACAGGACGATGAACGCGGACTCCGGCCCGTCTTCCCAGCGCAGATAGGCTGCCCGGCGTTTGCCTTTTTGCACATCGTGGAACAGCGCCGGCAGACCGCCGACATCCTCCTCGGCCTCACGGGTCACGGTCAGACCCAGCACGTCGCGATAAAACGGCAGGGATCGATCCATATCGCTGACGCCAATTGCCACGTGGGAAACTCCTTGCATAGTCACGCCCTCCTTGTGGTGTTACATGGCATACCCGCGCCGCTATTGTCCAGCCAAAAGGGCCGGCCGGGCTGTGGAGTACGGAGGCGATACGGCAACTGTCACGCCGGTATAAACACAGTTTCTCCTTCGTGCTGTCAGGAGCCAGGAACACTAGGCCAAACGCAAACATGACACGCGCCGCAAGATTCTGATCGAGTCAGCGGGGTCGCCACCGATGGTCCAGTCTACACTTCGTCAGGCGTCCTCGGTGAGCCTTACTTCGCCGCCACTGTCTTCGATGGCAACTGTTACGATACGTCGTACCTCCGCCAGAAACTGCTTTGACGGCGGCAGCATTACAGCGTCGGGGACAGGTGCAGCTTCATCGTAAATGCCACGGATTGTCTTAGCGCGCTCAAACGTCGATCCCCTGCCCCGGAAGTCATAAGCCTCCCGCCATTCAGCGAGATGTTGCACTACAAGGCGCTGACTCGCGAACTCGTGCGTCTTTGCGGACACGGCTCTGCGGATCTCTGCGATCGCTGCTTGGCGCTTTTGGTCATCTTCAGGCTCATTGGTCCAATCGATAGGGTTGTCGAGGAAGCGGGAGACCGATTCCGTCATTTGCGCTACGAGGTCAGCAATTGGCTGGAGTGTGTCGTATCCATCGTCGAGTTCGCCAGCAATGCGCCTGTTGAGCGCTTTCACCCGAGACCAATGCTCTTTTCTCACGCCTTCATAGCCAGCCAGACCAAGTCGGGCAAGCCAGGGTCCTTGAAACTTCGACACAGCCTCCTGAACCACAAAGAAGATACCAGTCGGGTCATAGATGGGACGCGCCTGTGGTATCGGCGGCGGAAGAATGGCCTCCTTACAGAAACCCACCAATCCTGCCAATTCGTCGCGCATGTAGTCTGCTGCGCGACCAGGAAGTTGTTTGAGGCTTCGATCGACACCGCCCAGCATAAAACACCTCTTGTCGATATCATGCTCAATGCTTCTGGTTAGAGGTTCGCTGAGGCGGAGATTGGACAAGGCGTTCAATACCGATGCCATCACGTGGCCACGCTTATCCGCCGACGTCCGAAGGCTCGGACCCTTGATCTGGTCGAAGTGGGTGAATGCCACCGCGAGCTTTTCACTATGGCCGCTGGTGGCGACAAAGCGGAGGACCGAAAGTGGTGCCGCTTGCATCGGCTGCTGCGCGTTATCCACCAGGAGGATAACGTCCACATGGTCGAAGCGCTTGGTAATATGCGTCGGTACACTCGATGTTGAGTCTGGCGTGTGGCCCAAACCCTGGCCATCGATCAGGGCAAGGCAAGGCCGAGCGTCTGTGAACGCCGGGAAGAGTGGACCTTTGATCCGAATTCCGCAGACTAACGGCGTAAGGAGCCGGCCAAAGTGAGGCCAGTAATTGCTGGAGAACGAGCGTATCTGACCGATAAATTGTTCTCTATCGTCTGTCTCGAACTGCCAGCGCTTTGGCCAACCTGAAGGGTGTCGTTCCAGAGATCCTTCGTCGATGAGATTGAAGCGCTCGCGAACGCGGTCCAGAACATCCTGAACAAGCTCGTGAAAGCTTTCATCCTCGACTAGGTATGCCTCGAAGTTCTCCTCCATCAGTTCCTCCGCAGCTTCGCGGTCGGCATTTTTTTGTTTGCCCGGCTCGATGCCTAGATCACTTGATAAGCGTTTTACGGCTTTCTTAGTGAGAGCGTGGATTCGATCCAAAATGCCCTGAAGAACTTCGCGGTTCTCGGCGCGCTCGTGGGCAGTCAGCCCACTCTCTTCCGGTCCATCGTTGACCGTTTCAGGTTCTTTGTCGAACGAGAATCCTTCCTCCTCTTCCTGGCTATCGGCCTCGCGCCAACCTCCGAGGACATAGCTCAGCCGAAACTTCTGATCACGGTGATTCAGGAATCGATCTGCGATCTTGTCATCTGGTGCTTTTTCACGAGCAACGGAACAAGCGTCAGCGATGCACTCCTCGACGCTTGCTTGAATTTGGAATTCTGTGAAGAACGTGACGACAGCCTGGTAATCTCCATCGCTCTGGACGACTTCAATGTCCGCGATGGTCGTCTTCCCGGGAGCCGTTGACGGAAAGCGATCTTTGTCTGGATCAGAGTCGATCAGTTGTCTCAGCAGTGAGGTTTTGCCCGCTCCCGTGGTCCCAACGAACAGAACGCGAGAGTAGCCATCATCGCTGTTTGGCAATGGGATCAATTCTTCCCGGAGAGTTTCAGGGTCTTCCCGCCCGGCCTGAATCTCATCGTAAAAGGCGTCCACGATTGCCTTGGAGAACTTCCGCTCCGCCTCGGCGCGCTTGGTCGCATTCCACCAGGTGCGATCCGTCAGCAGGGTGTTCATTTCCGTGACGAGTTGTTCAGCCTCAGATTCATCTGTGGTCCCGAGACCTCGGCGCATCCTGAGACCGGGCTTGCCCTGAGCGTCATTACGGAGCGGATGACGAAAGCTCACTGACCAACCCGGACGATTTGAGCGCGACATAGAAGCTGAATAGGTGGCCTTAGACATCGTATTATTCCTCCATTACGTTGTTCCTCGTTGTTCCCAATTGTTACAACGTAACGGAGCCTGCACTAAAAATCAACATACTTGCTACAACACGACACAACGTTTCGGTGTCATATCTCACCCAATAGGAGGTTCACTTGTCATCTCGTGGGGCTTGGCGGCACAGGTGCGCCTGGCGAAGGTGGATTTAGTGGGGCCGGTCATGGGTCACAGTTCCTTAGTGTTGGGCCGCTAGAGCCTATTAGGAACTTCTGACACCCTATTGATTTTACTCAGATTTTTCGCAAGGTCGTATAAGACCACCTACTGGGGCAGTTCCTGCAAGTCAGCGATTTCTCTGAGGAAAATGAATTGCAGTAAAAAAGTGCATAACACCCTCTAGCTACCAGACAGCTCCTGCGAACCACTCTCTACGTCACGTCCGATAGGGACTTATGTGTCACGCTGCGGCTAGAGCGTTGGCATCGTACTCTGCTCCGGTAATCACAAAATTCTGGAGACGCTGTTCCCACCGAATGGTCGTCTCTTGTCCAGGTGGGGAAAGCTGGGTCTTGGCCGTATCCGTGTACTCAATCGTCCAGGCCAAGGTCGGCCCTCACGTCCGCCACAGCGTGTGTTTTTTCCCGGCCTTTGCGCAGACGCTCCAGCACGTCCGCAGCGAGGTAGTAGTCTTCCATGTCCTCAAGACCACGTTCGATGAGTTCACGCAGATAGAAAGCCTTGGTGCGCCCGGTCTGTGAGGCCAGAAAGTCAAGCCGTTGTTCGATCTCAGGAGCAAGACGGATCGAAGTCGCCATGTCGGAGCCTCCTTGGCGAATGAATATATGTATTCACCATATCACAGGCCAGCTCCAGACAACCACGCCCGGAGGGCAACAGATTTCTCCCTTTTGCAGGATCGGGCGCTTTTGAGCCGCCGCAGCCGAACCGGATTCGGCCTGCTCGCTCATCCGGTTTGCCTCTCCAGGCGGGGGCGCGTCACCCGGGCAAAATAATACGCCCCATTGCGCTCTAAATCGGCATCGTTGCCGCTCTCGCCGTCGAAATTCCACCCGCGAGCCTCATACCCGCCGATCTCCTGATGGACTTGCTCCGCTGACGGGTAGGGACCGATGATCTTCACCTCGCTCGGCGCCTGCTCGGCCCGTATCTGTTTCCAGGTCGTTTGCAGCGTGGCCATGTCATGTTCCAGCGCCCCCCAGGTGCGGTCCGCCGCCTGCTGACCCTCTGTAGCCCCGAAAAGCCGCAGGTCCCGGTCCACCTTGCCCAGCGCCTGCCGCAGTTCCAACACCGCCTGTTCCTTCGTCATCCCTTCCGCTCCTTCCTCACGCCTGCAAGCGCTTCGCTTGCCCCTGAACCCCTACCGAACATTCTTCAGCCGAGCATAGCATATTTAGGGCCGTAAGTCCCTGTTTTTCCTCCACCACCGTCTGACCACCCAGCCGCCGCCGTCTGATAACGGGCAAAGTGTCAAGCTTGGATGAGAAAGGGTAGAGCTATGCTCGGAGGATGGGAGAGCCGTGCCCCTGGGAGAAAGGAATGCGCCCAGTCTACCGAATCGGGCGTCGCATGTATTGAACTGCTGTGCCATACCTCCCATCTTCTAGCGCTTCAACGGTGGGATGAGTAATGTCGATATTGTTCCCAAGCTTGCTTGTCCACTGACCATCCTCTAACTGGCGCGCCATATGAGTCGGGGTTCCATCGCTCTGGGCATAGATAACGACTTTTTGCCATCCCGCTTCACGGTCTCCGTTGTCACACGGTTCATAGCCACATGTCCTGAACGCTTCAATAAACCTCCCTATCTCTTCTTCACGGAGGACTGTGGGCGGCCAATAATACACTGGCTCTGGCCTCGGCCACCAGAAGTTCTCTGTATCTTCTGCTGCCCAGGCAATACAATTGTACTTGGAAGTTGCCGGACTCGTCGGGTCGAAGGCGTGAAGATTAGGGAATTCAAGATTAGCCATCGTCCTGTTCCGTCTCGCCAAATGATTGCTTATCCGCCCACTGAAGCCATGCTTCCCGCATCTTTTCGAGGTTGCCGAGATTTTCAGGAGGAACAGGATTTTCACCTGTGATCTTGAAAAGTGCCCAGAACCAATGTCCAAGCTGCTCTCGAAGCTCACGGATGATAAGGGGTAGCGCGGCCGAGTCCATGTCAATAATGCCTTGATACGCAGGATGACTGACGATCTCGGTTCCCGAAGAGGAATACTGGATATCGGCCAACCACTCATCCCGCAATCGCCGGAACTTCTTTTCAGGCGATTCAGAACGCAGCTTGGTCACCCCTAGGAAGATGACCCCTTCCGTGAATTGCTGGATGGGTTGCGAGGTGAGGCTGTAATCAATCCGTACTGGTGGTGATATTGGCCCGTTAAAAAAGCCAAGGTATGATTCAGAATCAATGACAAGAAAATTATCACTCCGTGAATCCTCCCCGCCATCACTCTGAAAAACGTGCTTCAGTTGGGTTGTTTCGAGTGACATCTCCCGCTCCTATCTCTTCTGAGGATGGTTCTTCTCAGCAAAGTCGATCTTATCCTTTAGCCACTCGACCAGACTTTTTGCTAAAGGCACATCCATAACGACCTCGACCCCAACTTCCCGAATAATGCCTTCTTTGCTGTCACGATCAGTTGCCGGACCGAGCTGTCCGTCCGGCGTCACATCAAATACCATCTTCCGAGGAATAGGATTTCGTTCGGAAAAAACGCTCATGGTGATGTAGCCACGGGGAGCCACCCCACCCCAGACACCATCAGCGTGTATTACCCGAAAATCGCTTGCCTTGAGATAGTGAATCTCAACGCTTTTGGGGATCTCGTCTGCCATGCCGACCTCCTCTAGAAAATACAGTGTCAATATGAGAGAAAGCAGACGCACAAATACGTCCACCTCTTTCGCTCCCTAAATGAGGTTATACATCACAGAGATATCTGTGCTAGACCGATGTATCAGGCCAGGATGCCCCGGGTGGCGTTACTCACCAGGTCCGAGCTGGATCACTGCCAAAAATCCTCCAGGCGCTACGTCCAATAAGGGGTGCAGTGCCACGCTTGGAAAAGCGGGGCCGGGCTCACCTGTTGATGAGAGAGCGGCTAGGCGGAATACAAGGAGTTTTTGCCAAACTGATCTTTCCTGACCGTCTGGCCAGTCGTGGCGAAGAACTGGACGCCTTGCACCACACACTCAAGATAGTGCTGGAGGACTTCCCCAAAGAGGCGGGCCTGATACGCCTGTTTCTTCTCGGCACTCAGCGCGGATTTCAGCAGCGGAAACACTTCTATCGACAGGCGGCAGGTCTCTGGAGAAGTCTGTGCAATGCGCCACAGGACCCGGGCGGTCTGATTGGGCGGAGCCCCCAGTTCGATGTCGTAGCCAACCCCCTCCCGCCAGTCCACGAAATTTCTCTGGTAGCGAATGCCACTGTAGTAGGTGATGGAATCGCGAGAGCCCAGCCCCGGCCAGCGTTCGACTTCCGTCGCAGCACAGAAGGGATGAAACTGCTTGAGATTGCCCGGTGCAGCGATGGCCTGCCACACGTCCGCCGCTGGGACAGCAATCTCAACACTCGATTTCAGCGGCCGGCCGGGCTCCAAGCCCCATTGCCGAAGCCCGGTTTTCCAATCTGTACTGGGGAACACATGAGTCGGCATAAGCCACCTCTCCGGGTTGATCACCGTAGGCTGGGTCCAGCCGCTGCCATTCTAGCCCGTCCCGGGCACGAACACAAAGCGGCCCCGCCGCGGCCGCCGTCCGCTTACGATACAGACCAGAACGACTCGTGTTGAAGTGACGCTGATACCGGGCCGTGCTGCGTCCGACTTCCGATAGTGGGCCAGCACGTCTTGCGACAGCCGGATGGTCGTGGACACGTTCGGGGTGGCGACTGCCGGCCAAAGCTGTGTCAAATTGGCTGTCAAATAACGTGTCAAATACGGACGGAATTTTGCCTGTTTCCTTGCTATGAGGAGAAAAAATCGTTAGTTTTACAGAGCTTATGATTTTTCTGGTTTGTCAAATTGGCTGTCAAATACGAGGACACATACGGACATGGCACTGCCCCTTGAGCATATCAGCGTGATCGACCTCACCCGCGCCCGCGCCGGCCCGACCTGCGCCCGCCAGCTGGCCGATATGGGCGCCGATGTCATCAAAGTCGAGCAGCCCAACGATGAGGAGGGGACCAGCCGGCATCATTTTGACTTTCAGAACCTGCACCGCAACAAGCGCAGCCTGGTGCTGAATCTCAAAGACGCACGCGGCACAGACATTCTCAAAAAGCTGGTGCGCGACGCCGACGTGCTGGTCGAGAACTATCGTCCGGCCGTGAAAAAGCGCCTCGGCATCGACTATGAGGCGCTCAGACCCCTCAACCCGCGCCTGGTCTACGCCAGCATCTCCGGCTTTGGCCAGACCGGACCGTATAAAGACCGCCCCGGCTATGACCAGATTGCTCAAGGCATGGGCGGTTTGATGAGCATCACCGGCCAGCCGGGCAGCGGACCGTGGCGGGTCGGCATCCCGGTCGCCGACCTGAGCGCCGGCCTGCTGGCCGCCCAGGGCATTCTGGTCGCCCTGCTCGAACGCGAGCGCTCGGGCGAGGGTCAGTGGGTCCACACCTCGCTGCTCGAAGCCATGGTGTCCATGCTCGACTTTCAGGCCACGCGCTGGCTGATCGGCCAGGAAGTCCCCCCCCAAGCCGGCAACAACCACCCGACCAGCATTCCGACCGGCAGCTTCAAGGTCAAAGACGGCCATATCAACATCGCCTCGGGTGGCCAGCATATGTGGAAACGTCTGTGCCGCGTGCTTGAAGCGGACGAATTGTACGACGACCCGCGCTTTGCCTCGCCGGGCCGACGCTCGCGCAACCGTGACGAGTTGAGCCGTGAGATGGAAGCCCGGCTGGCCCACAAAACCGCGGCCGAGTGGATCGCCGCCCTCAACGCCGCAGGCGTGCCGAGCGGGCCCATTCTGTCGATTGACCAGGTCTTTGCTAATGAACAGGTCCAACACCTGGGCTTGGCCACCCCGGTTGGTCACCCCCAGCTAGGCGACATTCAGGTCCTGGGCCTGCCCGTCAGCCTCAGCCGCACGCCCGGCGGGGTTCGCACGCCCACCCCGGAGAAAGGCCAACAGACCGATGAGATTTTGCGCCAGCTGGGTTTGAGTGCGGAGGAAATCCAGCGCTTGCACGAGGATGAGGTGGTATAACGTTCGTCTCTGCCTCTCCCCACCGCATCAGGACAGCCATGCCGGGCAACACCTTTGGAACCGTCTTACGAGTGACCACCTTCGGCGAGAGCCACGGCCGAGCCGTGGGCGTGGTTGTGGACGGCTTTCCGGCCGACTTCCCGCTTGACCTGGCCGCCATTCAGCACGAAATGGACCGCCGTCGGCCCGGCCAGTCCAAACTGGTCACCCAGCGTAAAGAGGGCGATGTGATCGAACTCTTCTCGGGCGTGTTTGAGGGCAAAACGACCGGCACCCCGCTGATGGCCATGGTCTCGAATACCGACATGCGTTCCAGAGACTATGACGAACTCGCCCAGCTGTTCCGGCCCGGACACGCCGACTTCACCTATTTCGCCAAGTACGGCCACCGCGACCATCGGGGCGGGGGCAGAGCGTCGGTGCGGGAATCGGTCGGGCGGGTGTTTGCCGGCGCCCTGGCCAAGCAGCTGTTGGCCCGGTTCGGGATTACGATCAAAGGCGGCGTCACCCAGGTCGGCAAAGTCTGCGCCCAGGCGCGGCTGTGGGACACGGTCGAAGACAACGAGCTGCGCAGCGTTGATCCGGCCAGCGTGGCCGCCATGCGGGCCGAGATCGAACAGGCCAGAAAAGAGCGCGATTCGGTCGGCGGGGTGATCGAGGTCGTGGCCGAAGGCGTACCGCCCGGGCTGGGCGAGCCGGTATTCGGCAAGCTCGACGCCGAACTGGCCGCCGCCCTGATGTCCATCCCGGCGGTCAAGGGGGTCGAGTTCGGAGCCGGTTTTGCCGCCGCCGCCATGCGCGGCAGCCAGATGAACGATGAGCTGTCTCCGACAGGCTTTGTGAGCAATAATCACGGCGGCACGCTGGGCGGCATTTCCTCCGGCGCGCCGATTGTCGCCCGGCTGGTGGTCAAGCCGACCTCCTCCATCCCCCAGGACAAAAACACGATTGACGTGAATTTTCAGCCGCGCACGGTGGCCACCCGCGGCCGCCACGACCCGTGTGTGGCCATCCGCGGCGTGCCGATTGCCGAGGCCATGGTCGCCCTGGTCCTGGCCGACTCCCTGCTGCAAGATACCGCCACCCGGGGGGCGCGCGAGTACTTCTCGCCGCGCGAGTATCTCGACTACGACTCGGCGACCGGAGTCCGGCGGCGTCGGCAGGGGAAATGATGAGGACCACCGCCACAGGCACGCGCAGCCCCCTCGACTACGCCTACCGCCTGCTGGGCCGCCGCGCCTACAGCACAGCCGACTTGGCGGCAAAAATGCGCGCCACTGGCTTCAGCCCAGACGTGGTGGAGCAGACCGTCGCCCGCCTGGCGGGCCAGGGCTATCTCAACGACGCCCGGCTGGCCGCCGAGCTGACCCAAAGCTTGCAGGCGCGCGGCTTTGGCCCGGCCGCCATCCGGCAAAAACTCGTCCACCACCAGCTTGATGCCACCCTGATCGAGCAGACGCTTGACGCGCGACAGCCGGCCCTCGAACTCGACGCCGCTCGCAGACTGCTGGCTAGCCGTTTCCCGGCGGACGCGCTACAACAGGCCAAGCCCTATGCCCGGGCGCTGCGCCTGCTGATGCGACGCGGCTATTCCGGCGAGCTGGCCGAACAGCTGTTGGGCAGCCCGCCCCAAGATGAAGCCGGATGAAGGCCGGATGAGATCGGGCGACGCCAACGGCCGAAAGAAGACGAGCCATGACGGGAAACGAGATTCGAGACAGTTTTCTGCGTTTTTTTGCCGACCGGGGCCATCGCATCGTGCCCAGCGCGTCTATCATTCCAGCCAGCGATCCGACGCTCCTGTTCACCAATGCGGGCATGGTGCCGTTCAAGAATATCTTTCTGGGTATGGAACAGCCGGCCCATACCCGGGTGGTCGATTCCCAGAAGTGTCTGCGGGTATCGGGCAAACACAACGACCTCGAAGAAGTCGGCCGCGATACCTATCACCACACCTTCTTTGAGATGCTCGGCAACTGGTCGTTTGGCGATTACTACAAAGCCGAAGCCATTGGCTGGGCCTGGGAACTGCTGACCGAGGTCTGGAATCTGCCCTCCGGGCAGCTGTGGGCGACCGTGTATACCACCGACGACGAAGCCGACGAGCTGTGGCGGACGCGGACCGGCATCAATCCAGACCAGATTCTGCGCTTTGGCGAAAAAGACAACTTCTGGGAGATGGGCGAGACCGGGCCGTGCGGACCGTGCTCTGAGATTCACATCGACCGCGGGCCGGGTGCGTGCGAGTTGGCCAACAGCCCGGGTCACACCTGCGGCGTCAACGCCGACTGCCCGCGCTTTATCGAGCTGTGGAATCTGGTGTTCATTCAGTCCAACCGCAACCCCGACCGCTCGCTCGACGATCTGCCGGCCACCCATGTGGATACCGGCATGGGTCTGGAGCGCGTCGCCGCAGTCCTCCAGGACGTGCCGGGCAATTACGACTCCGACCTGCTGCGCGATGTCATCCGCGCCACCGAAGCGCTCAGCACGATGCGCTACGGCAGCGGGTCGGACAGCGACATTTCCTTTCGGGTGATTGCCGACCATGCCCGGGCGGCCGCGATTGCGATTGCCGACGGCGTGGTGCCGACCAACGACGGCCGGGGCTATGTGCTACGCCGCATTATGCGCCGGGCTCTGCGCCACGGGCGTCTGATCGGCTTTGAGCAGCCCTTTCTGTGGCGCGTCGTTGACAGCGTGGTGTCGCTGATGGGCCAGGCGTATCCCGAGTTGAACGAGCGCAGGGACTATCTCAGCGAGGTCATTCGGACCGAGGAAGAACGCTTTTCAGATACCCTGGGCAGGGGCCTGACCCTGCTGGAGCAGGAGATCGGCAGCCTGCGAGCCGGTTCGGCCACCCGCCTGTCCGGGGAGATTGCCTTTCGCCTGTACGATACCTATGGCTTTCCGCTGGACCTGACCGAAGACTTCCTGGCGTCCGAGGGGCTTGAGCTTGACCGGGACGGTTTTGAGCGGGCCATGGAACAGCAGCGCAGCCGTGCCCGCGAGAGCCAGAAAGACCTCGCCTATATCAACACCGGTCTGACCGAGCTGCACTCCCGTTTTGTCGGTGACCGGATTACCGAGTGGGAATCCGAGATCCTGGCCGTGCTGGTCGACGGGGAATCGCGCCGCGGTCCGGTCGGTCAGGGCCAAGCGGTCGAGATTGTCACCGCCGAGACGCCTTTTTATGGCGAATCGGGTGGTCAGGTGGGGGATAGCGGCCGCCTGGAGACCGCCCGGGGTGATCGTGTCGAGATTCTCGATACCCAAAAGCCCCAGCCGCTGCTGACGGTCCATCGCGGCCGGGTCAGCCGTGGGGCGGTTCAGACCGGCGACCGGGTGCGTCTTATTCTCGACACCGCGCGGCGTGAGGCGACGCGGCTCAACCACTCGGCCACCCACGTGATGCACGCCGCCCTCAGACAGGTCCTGGGCGGCCACGTCCGCCAAGCCGGCTCGCTGGTGACCCCGGACCGCCTGCGTTTCGACTTTACCCATACCAGCCCGGTCAAACCGGACGAGCTGGCCCACATCGAGACCCTGGTCAATACCCATATCCGTGACAACGCCGAGGTCAGCAGCGCGGAGATGTCCCTCAACGAGGCGCTCAAAAGCGGCGCGCTGGCCTTCTTCGGCGAAAAATACGGCGAGCGTGTCCGGGTGGTCCAGATGGGCGACTTCTCAACCGAACTGTGCGGCGGCACACATGTCGGCCGCACCGGCGATATCGGTCTGTTCAAGCTCAGGGCCGAGAGCGGCGTGGCGTCCGGGGTGCGGCGCGTCGAAGCCACGACAGGCGCTGCCGCCCTCGACTGGGTGCGCCACAAAGAGCAGCTGCTCAAAGAGGTGGGCACACTGGTCAAGGGCGCCGAAGAAGACGTGACCGCCAAGATCGCCCGCCTGCTGGCTCAACAGCGCGAGTTGGAAAAGCAGCTGGCCGAGTTGCAAAGCCAGGTGGCCGGCTCGCAGAGCGATGCGCTGCTCAGCCAGGCCCGCCAGCTGCACGGCGTCAACGTCCTGGCCAGCCGGGTCGAGGGGCTTGATGCCGCCGGTCTGCGCGAGATGGCCGACCGGCTGCGCGATAAACTCCAGCCGGGAGTCATCGTGCTGGGTCTGGTCAAAGACGGGCGGGTCAGTCTGCTGGCAGCGGTCAGCAAGGACGTGACCGAGCGCTATCAGGCCGGGGCGCTGATCAAACAGCTCGCTCCGATCGTCGGTGGTGGCGGTGGCGGTCGGCCGGACTTTGCCCAGGCCGGCGGCAAAAATCCCGCCCGGCTGGATGAAGCGCTGCAAAAGGTGTATGAGCTGATTGAGCACGGTACGGAGGAACGCTGATCGCTTGATGAGACGGTCAGCGCTCCCCCTGTCTTGAGACGACACGCCAGCCCGGAGCCCTATGGAGCATCACCTCCGAGACACGTCCCACCTGGAGTTTGACGATCCGCGTTTCTTCCGCGACCTGCTGGGGAACCAGGACGCCCACCTGCGCGGCATGGAAAAAGCGCTGGGGGTGAAAATCTCGGCCACGGGTTCCGGTCTGAACATCGCCGGCGAGGACCACCAGCGCGACCTCGCCGGCCGGGTTGCGACCCAGCTGTACGGCCTGATTAAGAGCGGCTATCCGGTCTATCCCAGCGACGTTGACTACGCCATTCGCATCCTGAGCCGCAACCGGTCGGCCAAGCTGCGCGACATCTTTCTGGATACCGTCTATATCTCGTCCAAACGCCGCACGATCACGCCCAAAAGCCTGGCCCAAAAGTCGTACATCGACGCCATCCGCAGCCACGACATCGTGTTCGGCATCGGTCCGGCGGGCACCGGAAAAACCTATCTGGCCATGGCCGTAGCGGTTGCCGCCCTGATGAAGCAGAAGGTCAGCCGGGTGGTGCTGACCCGGCCGGCGGTCGAAGCCGGAGAAAAACTCGGCTTTCTGCCCGGCGACCTGGCCGAAAAGATCAACCCCTATCTCCGGCCCCTGTACGACGCCCTGTACGACATGGTCGATTTTGACCGGGCGCGAAAAATGATCGAACGCGGCACGATCGAGGTCGCGCCCCTGGCGTTCATGCGCGGCCGGACGCTCAACGATTCCTTTGTCATTCTGGACGAGGCCCAGAACACCACGAGTGAGCAAATGAAGATGTTCCTGACCCGCCTCGGCTATGGCTCGCAGGCGGTCATCACCGGTGACATCACCCAGATCGATCTGCCGCCCGGCACCCGGTCCGGCCTCAAAGAGGCGCGCTCCATTCTGCGCAATATTGACGGCATCGAGTTCACTCTGTTCACCGAAAAGGATGTGGTCCGCCACCGGCTGGTCCAGGATGTGATTAGCGCCTATGAACGCGACCAAGAAAAACGAGAGCAGACCAGACACGCCCGCCGAGACCGCCGCCGGCAGCGCCAAGCCGGAACTCGTCATCGACATCTGCGGAACAGCACCGACGGTGAGTCGGACCGTGCTCCGCAGCTGGGCCAGGACGATCCTCCGTCATCTGGGACAGACCCCGGCCGAACTCAGCATCGCCCTGGTCAGCGATCCGCAGATCCGCCGTCTCAACCGTCAGTACCGCCACCAGGACAGCCCGACTGATGTGCTGTCCTTTCCCCTAGCCGACACGGTCTGCCCGTTTCTGCTCGGCGATGTCATCATCTCGGTCGAGACCGCCAGCCGCCAGGCCGCCGACCGTGGCGTCGGCCTGGCGGAAGAACTCCAGAGCTTGTTGATTCACGGGATATTACACCTGGTGGGCTACGACCACGAGGTCTCGACCAGCGCGGCGAGGCGGATGCGACGCAAGGAACGCGAACTCAAAGCCCGGCTGTAAAGACCTCACCATGTTGTCCCTGCTGTACTCCAGGCAGACCGCCCTGGTCTTGGCCAGCGGCATGCTGCTGTCGCTCGCCTTTCCCAAAGCCGATCTCGGCCTGATAGCCTGGGTCGCTTTTGTTCCTCTGGTCTGGGTGGTGTGGGAAGGCTCCCTGCGCCGGGCCTTTTTCTACGGCTGGATGGGCGGCATGGGCTTCTATCTGTGCAGCGTCTACTGGGTCGTACACACCATCGGTCTGTACAGCAATATCCATCCGGTCGTTGCCGTCATTCCTCTTTTCCTGATGTGCAGCATTCTGGCCGCCTACACCGGCGCCTTTGCCCTGGGCGTCCGTTGGTGTAAGGGCAACTGGCGATGGCTCCTGATTTTTGGGCCCCTGCTGTGGGTCAGCCTGGAGTGGCTGCGGTCGTTTTTCTTCATCGGTTTTCCGTGGCTCAGCCTGGGCTACTCGCAACATCGGTCGCTGAACCTGATCCAGATCGCCGAGCTGACCAGCGTGTATGGCATCTCGGCCCTGGTCATCTTCGGCAACCTGGTCGTGTTCACCCTGGCCTATAAGCGCGGCCCCGGACGCGGGCGGCTGCTGGTGGGGACGGTCGCCCTCATCCTGTGCGTCATGGCCTGGGGTTCCTGGCGCCGTGCTCAGCTGGCCAGCCTGCCCCACGACCAGCGCCTGCGCGTCGGCGTCGTCCAGGGCAACATCGAACAGGACGAAAAATGGCGACCAGCCTTTCAGGCCGAAACAATCGCCCGCTACGCCCGGATGACGCGCCAGGCCGCCGCCCAGGATACCGGGCTGATCGTCTGGCCGGAAACCGCAGTGCCCTTCTTCTTTCAGTCGGACTATACTTACCGTGGCCGGATTCTCGGTCTGGCCCGTGAGCTGAAAACCCCGCTGCTGTTCGGCAGCCCCGCCTTCGAGCGCGGCCCGCGCCGCGTCACCCTGTTCAACCGGGCCTATCTGTTGTCGGCCGAAGCCGAGGTCGTGGACCGCTATGACAAGATCATTCTCACCCCGTTCGGGGAGTTCATCCCTTTTCAGGGGAGCTTTCTGTTTTTTCTGGATAAACTCGTCGAAGGCATTGGCGACTTTGCCCCCGGAACCACGCCGACCGTTTTTCCGCTGCCACCGCACGCCTTTGGCGTCCTGATCTGCTACGAGGGCATTTTCCCGGACTTCGCCCGCCGCTTTGTTGAACGCGGAGCCACCTTTCTGGTGAATATCACCAATGACGCCTGGTTCGGCCGGACCGCCGCCCCGTATCAACACCTGATGATGGAAGCCCTGCGCGCGGTGGAAAACCGGGTGCCGCTCGTCCGGGCGGCCAACACCGGCATTTCCGCAGTGGTCGATGTGACGGGCGCGGTGCAAACCCGCACACAGCTGAATGAGACGACGTTCTTTGTCGAAGACATCAGCTGGCCTCGGGTGACCAGCTTTTATACCAGGTATGGCGACATCTTCGCGCGCCTGTGTGCCCTCAGCTGTCTGGGTATGCTAGGATATCGCTCTGTGAGGTATTACCAACGCCAAGTCCGCAAGGGAGGACCACATGCTGGCTGAGTTGAAGGAAAAACTGACCGACCTCCAGACCCGGGTGGACAATCTCGGGAGGCATCTTTGACATTGCCGCCAAAGAGGCTCGCATCGCCGCGCTCGAAGAACTGATCGGCGCTGACGAATTCTGGCGCGACCAGGACACAGCTCAGGCTGTCCTCAAGGAGCGCGCCGCGCTGCGCGACACGGTCGGCGACTGGAAGACGCAGCAGCAGGCGCTGGCCGACGCCCTGGTCTTCTTTGAAATGGCCGAGGACGGCGATGCCGAGGCGACCGACGAGGTCGAAACCGCACTGGTCGAGATTGGTCAGGCCGTCAGCACGGCCGAGATGCACCAGCTGCTCGGCGGTGAGCACGACAGCCACAACGCGATCGTCAGCCTGCGCCCCGGCGCCGGAGGACTCGAAGCCCAGGACTGGGCCGACATGCTGTTGCGCCTGTACCTGCGCTGGGCGGAGCGACGCGGCTTTCGCACCGAGGTTGCCGAGTATCTGCCGGCAGAAGGCGGTGGCCTGAAAAACGCCACCTTCACCGTTGAAGGCGCCTATGCCTACGGCTATCTCCGCGCCGAAGCGGGGATTCATCGCCTCGTCCGCATCTCTCCGTTTGACGGCAACGCCCGGCGCCATACCTCCTTCGCCTCGCTGTTTGTGTATCCGGAGATCGACGACAGCGTTGAGATCGATATCCGTCCCGAGGACCTTCGCGTCGATACCTATCGGGCCAGCGGAGCGGGCGGCCAGCACGTCAATAAAACCGACTCGGCCGTCCGCCTGACCCATCTGCCGAGCGGTCTTGTCGTCACCTGTCAAAATGAGCGGTCGCAGCATCGCAACCGGACCATGGCGATGAAAATCCTCCGCGCCCGTTTATATGAACACGAGCTGGAGAAACAAAAAGAGCGGATGGAAGATCTGGAAAAGAGCAAAAAGGATATTGCCTGGGGGAGTCAAATCCGCTCGTATGTCCTGCACCCCTACCGGCTGGTCAAGGACCACCGGACCGGGGTCGAGATCGGGAATACGGACGCGGTGCTCGACGGCGATATTGATCCCTTCATTGAAGCGTATCTGCTCCAAAACAGACGAGGATGACCACCTGATCAAGAAGCATTCATCATCCACTTTGCCAACGCCTGGCCGTCTGAGCCGGCGCCGTACTTGGAAAGCACACGACATGACCGGAGAACTCGCCACACTACTCAGGCAAAAACGGGAAGAGCAGGGGCTGTCGTCCCAAGAGGTGTGCAGCCAGACGCGTATCCCGGAGTCCTATTTGTCCATCCTAGAGGGTCAGGGCGACCCGCGCGTGCTGGCCGATGCCCTGTATCTCGTCCCCTTTTTGCGCACCTACTCGACGTTTCTCGACCTGGACCCGGCCGAAACCGTTCCCAAATTCCTGGCCGATATCCGACACGAGACGCCCGGAGAGGGCGCGCCCCAGCGCACGGCTCGCCCGTTTTCCCGCTCAATCGTCATCGGGCTTGTTCTCCTCGCCCTCGTCGTGCTGGGAGTCTATGTGTTCAAAGACAGCCTGCCCTGGCTTGAATCCCTTGGCAATACTTCGGGAAGCAGGTAGACTCCTGCGACGCTTCAGCAGTGCATGGGCGTGCCATGTGCCCGTAGCTCACAAGGAGGGGAAGTGATGAGCGCACTACAGATACACGAACTCCCCACACTCACCGACCCGGTCTTGATCGTCGCCTTTGCCGGCTGGAACGACGCCGGGAATGCGGCGACGCATGCCGCCGAGTTCCTGGTCAAGGGTCTGCAAGCCCGCAAGTTTGCCGGCATTGAGCCTGAGGAATTCTATGATTTTTCCGAAACCCGGCCCCAGGTTAGCCTCAAAGAAGGGCTGTACCGGGAGATCAAGTGGCCGGCCAACGACTTTTTTTACTCCACGACTCCGGCCCTGCGCCGCAACCTGATTCTGGGGGTTGGCATTGAACCGCAGTTGAAGTGGAAAACCTACTCGGCCGCCATTCTCGATCTGGCTAAACAGTGCGGGGTGAATCTGGTCATCACCCTCGGGGCGCTGCTGGCCGATGTGGCCTACTCGCGGCCGGTTCGGGTGGTGGGCTTCTCCAGCGATCCGACCCTGGCCAGCCAGATTCAGGTCACCCCGTCCCGCTACGAAGGTCCGACCGGCATTGTCGGCGTGTTCAACGACGCCTGTCGCCAAGCCAGCGTGACCTCGGCCAGCTTTTGGGCCAATGTACCGCACTACATCTCGGCCACACCCAACCCCAAGGCCGCCCTGGCCCTGGTCGAGCGGCTCGAGTCCTTCCTCCAGTTCAGCATTGAAACCGCCGAGCTGAGCACCCAGGCGTTTGATTTCGATGCCAAGGTCGCCCAGGCCGTGGCTGAGAATCCCAATATGGCGGCCTATGTCAAGCAGCTCGAAGAACGGGACCAGGAGGAAGGGGTCGGACTGGAGACCGCGCCCAAAGGCAACGGTAACGGTCACGCCAACGGCCATGATATGGAAGACGCGCTACAGCGTTTCCTCCAGCAACGTAAAGATGACAAGGATGAGGATGAATGAGGCCGGGCAGCAGCTGTAGCCCGCCGCCAGACAGACACCCGGCATGGACAACACCGTATACATGGTCAACCTGGGCTGCCCCAAGAACCTGGTCGACGGAGAGGTGATGCTCGGCCTGCTGGCCCAGGCCGGCTACACCATGAGCCTCGATCCAGATCAGGCCGGCATCCTGATGGTCAACACCTGCAGCTTTATCGACGAGGCCAAGGAAGAGTCGATTGAAACGATTCTTGAGCTGGCCGCCTACAAAGAGCACAGCCCGACCAAGCAACTCATCGTGACCGGCTGCCTGGCCCAGCGCTACGCACCCGAGCTGCGGGCTTCCTTGCCCGAGGTGGACGTGTTTGTCGGCACCGGCGAGTTTCTGCGGATCACCGACATTCTGCGCGCCAAGCGGGCCGCCCTGGACGGTCCGGTCTCGTATGTTGGCGCGGGCCATATCCTGCCCGATCAGACCACCCCGCGCGTCCCGACCACGCCGTTTTACTCCGCCTATCTCAAGGTCGCCGAGGGCTGTAACCATCAGTGCGCCTTCTGCATCATCCCCAAGATTCGGGGCCGGCAGGAGAGTCGTTCCATCGACTCCCTGCTGGCCGAAGCCGAGAGCCTGGCCGCCCAAGGCGTACGCGAACTCAACCTGATCGCCCAGGATCTGACCGCCTACGGCCGGGAGCGGCGCGACGGCACTACCCTGCTGGGGCTGCTGCGGGCGCTGTGCCGGGTGGACGGCATTGACTGGATCCGCCTGCTGTACTGCTATCCCAATTATCTGGACGCGGCCGTGTTGCGCTGCATCGCCGAGGAAGACAAGATCTGCCCCTATATCGATCTGCCCCTCCAGCACATCAGCGACCGGATGCTGCGGGCGATGCGCCGAGAAAAAAGCGGGGACGGCATTCGGCGCCTGCTGGACCGGATTCGGACCCATATTCCCGGTGTCGTGCTGCGCAGCTCTTTTATCGTCGGCTTTCCGGGCGAACAGGAAGAAGATTTTCAACAGCTGCTCGACTTTATCGGCGAAGCGGAAATTGATCACGTTGGCGTCTTCCGTTACTCGCAGGAAGAGGGCACGCGGGCCGGGCAGATGGCGGATCAGGTCGAACCGGCGCGCAAACACGAGCGCTGGACCCGGCTCATGGAACGCCAGTATCAGGTCGTGCGCAAAAAGCAGCTGTCGTTGATCGGCGCCGAGCAGACCGTGCTGATGTGCGACGCCGACGAACAGGGGCGGGTGTGGGGTCGCACACGCGGCCAGGCGCCCGATATCGACGGGGTGGCCTACTTTCCGCAGGAGGCCCAGGCGGCCAGCGGAGAGATTGTGCCAGTGCGCATCGTCGGCGCGACTGGGTATGATCTGAACGTGCATCGGCTGCCCGGATCGCTGCCGACAAACGGTTGACTTTGAGTGGGTTGTTTATTAGGCTAGGGCACTTTTCAGAAATCGAGTCGGAGAGGGAAGGTCGCATGCGAAAAACGTTTCTGAAAAAAATGCACGAAACGTTGACCGCTCAGAAACAGCAAATCCTGGAGCAGTTGGACGAAGAGTTTCGGGTCGGCAAAGAGGGCACGATCGAAGAAGGCATGGACACTTATGACCTGGCCAGCGAAGAGCGCGACCGGGAGATCAATCTGATTCTGAGCGACCGCGACCGGGATAAACTCCAGGCGATCGAAGACGCCCTCGAACGCATCACGTCCGGTGACTACGGCTTGTGCGATATGTGTGAAGAAGAAATCACGCCCCAGCGGCTCGAAGCCCTGCCGTTTACCCGGCTGTGTGTGTCCTGCCAGAGCGATATCGAAAAAGAAGCCAAACTGCACCGCCGCAACGATGACGACCGTCTCCGCCGACGCGGGTCGCTGGTCGATCTTGACGACGACGGCGCCTGAACACTACCGTTCTTCTCTCTCTAAACGGAGCCTCCCAGACCGAAAAGATGAACGATGATGCCCACTTCATCGGGAAGGGATCATCGTTCACCTTTGTCCGCAGCCCCTCCACGCAACTCTCTTGCCGCCCTTTTTTCTGCCGCAGTCGCGGCCGTCGATCCGGGGCGACTCATACGAGACAGTCTCACCAGGCAGGCCGACCGGCTCAGCGTCCGGGTCGGCGGCCAGACGTCTCACTTCCCCCTCAACCACAACGCCTTCATCATTGGCGCGGGCAAGGGTGCTGGTCGCATGGCCCAGGCCCTGCTGCCGCTGCTCGGCGAACACCTGGTTGGGGGAGGCGTCGTCGTGCCTCAGGACGCGGTCCTCAGCCTTGAGCCCGTTTCGGTCATCGCCGCAGAGCATCCCCTTCCGGGCTCGGGCAGTCTGCGCGGCGGCACCCAGCTGGCAGCCCTGCTGGCTGAGCGTGGTCCGCTCGATCTGATCTGTTTTTGCCTCACTGGAGGGGCGTCGAGTCTGCTCGTCGGGCCGGTTCCGGGCGTCTCGCTTGAAGACAAGCTGACGATGAATCGCCTGCTCTTGGCCTGCGGGGCAGACATTCAGGAAATCAACACGGTACGCAAACACCTGTCCCGGCTGAAAGGCGGACAGCTGGCCCGCCTGGCGGCTCCTGCGAGCGTGATCAGTTTTATCCTGTCGGACGTGATTGGCGATGATCTGAGTACGGTCGGCTCGGGGCCGACGGTTGCCGATCCCACGACATTTGCCGAGGCGTGGCGTATCCTGGAACGCTATGAGCTGCTCTCCGCCAGCCCTGAATCGGTCACCCGCCATCTGTCCGCCGGTATGCGGGGCAGCATGGCAGAGACGCCCAAACCGCACGACCCGATCTTTGCCCGGGTCCACAACTACCTGCTCGGTTCCAACCGGCTGGCGCTCGAAGCGGCGGCCTCAGACGCCCGGCAACGGGGCTTTGACGTCCACATGCTTCCCGAACCCGTGGCCGGCGACACCACGCAGGCGGCCCGCGCTTTTGCCCAGCAGATCCGAACCCGCCTGGCACAAGACCGCAGCCCTTCGTGTGTGCTGGCCGGCGGAGAAACAACCGTCCAGCTGACGGGAAGGGGCAGGGGCGGACGCAATCAGGAATTTGCTCTGGTCGTCGCCCAACAGCTGCAGGATGAAGCGGGCTGGACCCTCCTCAGCGCCGGAACAGACGGCCGGGACGGTCCGACCGACGCGGCGGGGGCCTATGTCGATGGGACCAGTGTCGGCCGGGCGCGGGCCAAGGGACTCGATCCGTCCGCCACCCTCCGCAACAATGATTCGTACACCTTCTTTACCGCGCTGGGCGATGTATTCCAGCCGGGTCCGACCGGCACCAATGTCATGGACATCAAAATCGTGCTGATTGGACCACTATCGGGATAGTTGGCTCGCGCAACAGACATGACGCCGTTCGATTCACAAGGATTCCATACGCGCCACCCAATCATTGAACCGGGGGCACTCGGCACGGATCGTCTCCAAACCGATTTCCTCGGCCAGCAGGGGACCATACTTAACCTTGCGGTATCGCGGTATCACTCTCTTAATTCGTTTGCTCGGCGCCGTGTCACGGTTGTCATTGATGTCCTCGGGAGTCGGAAACTGCGAGCGCGTCTTTCGCAGTTCATCAAGAGATTCCTGCGCTATATCTATATCGCTCACACGCGCAAAGGCACTCACGTCGGAGAATAATAATCCCTCGAACTCATATTGCTGGACGTAGGGCAACACTCTCGTTTTATCCCAGCCGGGGATTCGGCTCGCAATTTTCTGATGCAGAGCCTTCTCCAACTCATCAATCGTTCTATTGCCCTTATCCTTGAACCCATAGAAGTCAACCAACGACGTTACTGCGTCGTAAGAGCGATCCAAATACGCCATCTCCTGCGTGAGGCATTCCACCGTGACGTTACCACCTCCCTGGACGGTACTGCGAGCACGTCTCAGCCGGATGGGCGTTGGTTCGACGCTCTTCGTCCGCAGGTAGCCCGCGAGAATTCGCTTGACAAATTCCTCCTCAGTTGGCCCCTCGACCGCGATAGCCAGGCGGATCACGGACGGCCCCCGAGCAGGTTCTTCTGCCACAGCTCGCCCGTCGTAAAATTATTGTCGAGCCAAACCCGATAGGCGTCCGGGTCGAGACGCTTAAACTGCGTCTGTCCATCCCGCAGTTCTAAGACAACGATTTCGCTGAGATCGAATACGTCAACGAGTAGGGGCGACTGGGTCGCCACAATGATCTGTCTTTTCTCAGCGAGCGCCTTGATCATATCGCCGACCAGAGCGACGGCCGCCGGATGCAGGCCGAGTTCCGGCTCGTCCAACAGGAGTATGGCCGGGAGCATCTCCGATGGCAGGTTCAACAGAGTCACGAGAGCAAAGAAACGTAGCGACCCGTCTGACGTGAGATGAGCCCCCAAGGTCTTGTCCATGCCCTTGGCTTTCCACCGCAATGACACCTTCCCATAGCTCTCTTCGATCTGAAAGCGGTCGAAGACTGGCAATACCCTGCTGATATGACGGCAGATTGTCTCAAACCGTTTGATGTCCTCGTGTTCCAGTCGGTACAGGACGGCGGCCAGATTACCGCCGTGAGTACGAAGGACATTGTTGTCTCCCACGTCCCACCGCTTCTTGAAGTTTGAGCTATCGGATGTGTCGTGAAACTGATAAACGGAGCAGCTTCGCAGCAGATTGACGATGACCCTAGCGGTCCTCTGATTGAAGTCACCAGAATTCGCAGAGTAGGCGGCTTCGACGATCTCCGCTTCCCGGTAACCGCTCCCGAGGTATTGCCAGGGTGCTTCCGTCGAGACAGTGTTGGAGTGAAAACGGAACGCCTCATCGGTAAAAATCAGCCGGTCGGGATGAGCGTAGGACAGCGCAAAGCGGTAATCATTCCGGCCCCTTTCCGTGCGCAGGAGGATTTCGGCCTGCATGCGTGGGGTAGTAGTGTTCCCACCATACAACTGATCGTCAGCCCCTCCCTGCCTCTCGACGAACTCGCCGAGCTGGCGTGACCGTAGCATCCAACTCAGCATCTCGAAGAAGCGGATGAAATTGGACTTGCCCGAACCGTTGGCGCCGATCAAGACGGTCGCGTCGGACAAGCCCGGCAACTCAACATCGGCCAGGGACCTGAAGCCGCAAATGTGAACAGAGTCGATCTTCGTCATAATCATCGGATGTGCTCTCCATAGTCCCGGATGTATACCACGGACAAGCACCTCCGCAACAAAAGCGTTGATTTCTCTTCGCTGACCGGCCTATATGACCGGTGAGAGCAGTCACCCGGAAGGAAGCATTGCATGCAGTACACGTTTCTCAGTCGGACCGGTGTCAAAGTCTCACGCCTGTGCCTCGGCTGCATGAGCTATGGCTCATCGTCGTGGCGACCGTGGGTTCTGGATGCCGAGGATGCCGCCCCGTTCTTTCGGCGCGCGGTTGAGGCCGGGGTCAACTTCTTTGACACGGCCGATGCCTACTCTGTCGGTGTCAGTGAAGAGGTGACCGGCCGCCTGCTGCGCGAGTACGCCAATCTCGACGAGGTAGTGCTGGCCACCAAGGTCTTCTTTCCCATGTCCGAGGGACCGAATATGGGCGGCCTGTCCCGGAAGCACATCGAGCAGGCGTGCGAGGCCAGCCTGAAACGCCTCGGTGTGGAGGTCATCGACCTGTATCAAATCCATCGGCTCGACCCCCAGACTCCCATACAGGAAACCCTGGCCGCGCTTGACCGGCTGGTGAGCCAGGGCAAGGTCCGCTATATCGGCTCCAGCTCCATGTATGCCTGGCAGTTCATGCGCGCGCTGTCCATTTCGGAACGCAACGGCTGGGCACGTTTTGTGACGATGCAGAATCACTACAATCTGGTCTATCGCGAAGAAGAACGGGAGATGATGCCGCTGTGCGAAGCGGAAGAGATCGCGGTGATTCCGTGGTCTCCCCTGGCCCGCGGCATGCTGGCCGGGACGCGAACGACACTTGGGGACGATTCGACGACGCGCTCCAAAAGCGATGGTGCTGATCAAATCCTGTACGATCAGCCCTCAGACTGGGATGTCGTCGAGGCGGTCAAAACCGTAGCGCGGCAACGTGGCGACAAGCCCGCCCAGGTCGCCCTCGCCTGGCTGCTGTCCAAGCCGGCCGTCGCCGCTCCAATTTTGGGTAATAACATACTTGCCTAAGCGAGGGGCTGGGGTAGACTGTCGGCATGCCACCGCCCCCACGCACTCTGCAAGACGCCATCTGCTATTTCAGCGACGAGCAGCGTTGCATTGACGCCTTGGTGACGATGCGCTGGCCGGGCGGGGTGAGGTGTCCGACCTGCGGAAGTGACCAGGTGCATTACCTGGCCACGCAACGGCGCTGGCAGTGTAAGACCAAACACGCCCGGCGGCAGTTCAGCATCAAGGTCGGCACGGTCATGGAAGACAGCCCGCTCCCGCTGGCCAAGTGGGTGCCGGCGATCTGGCTGCTGGCCAACGGCAAGACCGGCATCTCGTCCTACGAGCTGCACCGGGCGCTGGGCGTGACGCAGAAGACGGCGTGGTTCATGCTGCACCGGATTCGGTACGCCATGCAACATGACCCGCCTGAGCCCCTGGGCGGCGAGGTCGAAGCCGATGAAACGTTTATCGGCGGCAAGGCCCGGTTCATGCATCAGGCGGTCAAGGCGCGGAAGATCACGGGCACGGGTGGGGCGGGCAAGACGGCCGTCATGGGGCTGTTAGAGCGCCCCCACGGCCCTCGCACGAGCCGGGTTCATGCGACGGTGTTCCCGAACACGCAGCGGGGAGCGTTGCACCAGGAAGTGCGCCAGCACGTCACCCCAGGCAGCGAACTCCATACCGATGAGTACAGCGGCTACCGGGGGCTGGACGAAGCCTACGTGCATCAGATCATCAACCATGCCGAGGCGTATGTCCGGGATCACGTCACCACGAACCGTATGGAGAACTGCTGGGCCTTGCTCAAACGCACCATCAAAGGCTCGTCTGTCAGTGTGGAGCCGTTCCCTCTGCGCCGGTATCTGGATGAGCAGGTCTTTCGCTTCACTGCGCGGGGCGGACGGGACGCGGATCGCTTTGTGGTGGTGGCCCGCGCGCTGGCGGACAACCGGCTCCCCTCTCAGCAGTTGATCGGCGAGGGAGACCTCGCGGACTTAGCCGCCCGTCAAACGGTGCACGGTCTGCTGGGCAGGGACCACCGCATGGCTGCGCTTCGGCCGCCCCGTCCGGCGCGCCTTCGGGCGTAGGGGCGGGGTGGTCAGCATCCGTTTCGCCAGGGTCTCAAAGCGCTGGATCGCTTCGGGGCCTTCAAGGTACTCTCTGGCCGGAGGGGGACGCCGCTTCATGGGGCGGGAACCTACCACACGACACGTGGATTAGGCAAGTATGTTATTACCCAATTTTGGGCGCGACCCGGCTGTCCCATCTGGATGACGCGCTGCGGGCCATCGATATCACCCTCTCTGACGAAGAAATTGCCGCGCTCGAAGCGCCCTACCAGCCCCATCCGGTCAAAGGCATTCAACCCAGCCGGCAGCTGCGCAGCCGTTGAGCCAACTGGAACCGGAAGGCAGCTGCGGCTAACAATAGACGGCCCAAGGAGGGACACCCGATGAGTACACCACAACCGACCCGCGTCCACCTGATTACCGGCGGCTATCCGGCCGGCTCTCCCGCCGGACATGATATGGACTACGCCCGCCTGCGTCTTCTGCAACTGCTGGGCGAAACCCCGAACCTGACGACCACCGTCGGCAACGACTTCAGCGATCTGGCCAAGTGGCTGCCGTCCTGCCAGCTGGTCATCACCTATGTGGCCGGTCCGCACCTGAACGACGAACAGAGCCAGCTCATGCAGCAGTGGCTGGAGGACGGCGGGCGTTGGCTGGGGCTGCACGGCACCAGCGGCGGCCGAGCCGCTCCGGTTGGAGACGACCGGCGCGTTCGCAAAATGGTCAAGACCAGCCACCACGCCGTGTTGGGCAGCTTTTTTCTCAACCACCCGCCCCTGTGCAAGTTCCAGGTTGAGGTCGCCCAGCAGGACCACCTGCTGACACACGGGCTGCCGGCGTCTTTTGAGGTGATGGACGAGCTGTACATGATTGAGCTGCAAGAGCCGGCCAGCAGTCAGATCCTGCTGACCACCCAGCTGCCGACCGACCCGTCACCCCCCGGCTTCGGCTTTGTGTATGACACCGACACCGCCCTGCTGCCGGACGGCAAGACCCGGGTGCTGGGCTATACGCGGGACATCGGCAAGGGCGGGGTTGCCTATATTGCACTGGGCCACTGTCACTCGCCGCTCAACAATGTCCAGCCCTTTGTCGATGCCAGCGTAGAAGAGTCGGGCACAACCCCGGTCTCGTTTCGGGGTTCGTGGGAGACCGCCGCGTTTGCGCAGCTGGTGCGCAACGGCATCGCCTGGGGGAGCGCTCCAGCCGCCTAGGCGGACCGGATTCCGAGCAGGACGCCAACTGGGGGGGCGATGGTTGTCGCCCCCGCCACGTTCACCCGTCAGCGGTGATCGCCAAACGCCTCGTCGCGCGTTTTGGCCCGCTGGGCGCCGGCTAGGCTGTCCTCGCCCTGCTCCAGACGATACACCCGGGTCAGCGCATAGGTCTGAAAGGCGCCTGTGACGCCGGTCCGAAACCCCATCTCGTCCTGCATCTGGTTGATGGCGAACTTTGCCGTGCGTAGGGCGAACGCGTCTTGCAGGGCAATGCGCTGGGCCAGCGCCATGGTTTCCTGGGCCAGCGTGTCGCGGGACACCACCCGGTTCACCAGCCCTCTGCGCTCGGCCTCCTGGGCGGTCAGCCAGTCGCCGGTGAACAGCTGCTCCTTGGCTTTGCGAAAGCCGATATCCCACGGCAGACTGAAATACTGCACGTGCGAGCCGCCCCAGCGCACGGCCCGATCACAGAACTTCGCGTCGTCCGCAGCAATGATCAGGTCACACGCCGAGGCCAGCATCAGACCGCCCATAATACAGTAACCCTGCACCTGGGCGATGGTCGGCTTTGGAAAATCGCGCCAGCGCAGCGTGTTTTCAAAGTACAGCTGCCAGGTCCGTTGATATTCGTGGGCGGTCCCTTTTTTCATGGGCCGCCGGCGCTGGTCGGCCAGTTCCTGCGGGCTGCCGATATCGTGGCCAGCCGAAAAATGTTCGCCGGCGCCGGCCACAATGACCACCTTGACCGCATCGTCCTCTGCGGCCTGGGCCATGGCCTGATCAAACTCCTCGAGCATGATACGGCTCTGGGCGTTGAGCACCTCAGGCCGGTTGACGGTGAGGGTCAAGACGGCCTCGTTCCGCGCAAGCGTCAGCGTCTGGTATGACATCGTCGGACTCCTTTCTGGGGCAGTTGGAAAACTCTGCGACAACACAGGGAAACGTGATAACAGAGAGATCCCACAGGACATCACGTTTCCCTTCGTGCTACAGTCCCTGGCAACACCAAGGAGGCAAGCAATGAAAGTCATCGCAGACCTGTGTGTCGTCCCGGTCGGGGTGGGCGTGTCGGTCTCAGCCCACGTCGCCGCCTGTCAGCGCGTCCTCCAAGAAGCCGGCCTGACAACCCAGCTGCACGCCTATGGGACAAACATCGAGGGCGAGTGGGACACCGTCTTTGCAGCCGTCAAGCGCTGCCACGAGGTGGTCCATGAGATGGGCGCGCCGCGGATTTCGACCAGCCTGAAGATCGGCACCCGGACCGACCGCGCACAGACCATGGCCGACAAAGTGTCGAGCGTTGTCCGCAAGCTGGCCGAGCCGACGGGCTGAAACCCCGGCTCAGCCTGCCGGCCTAGCTCATATCGCCCATCAGATCGAAGTGCACCTTGCGGGTCTTGAACAGCCAGCGGTCGCCCTGCTTGACCAGGGTGTCTTCGTAGCGTCCGGCCAAGCCGTTCACCAGGGCGCTCTCGCCCTTGGAACGCACGACCACGATGTAGCTCTTGGCCGTGGCTTCCTGGCCGTTGACCTTGATGATCTCGTTCATCACGCAGTGCTTGACCAGGGGCGCGCCGTCTTTCATCGGCACCCGGCCCGGGATGGCCCGCACAAAAGCGCGCAGCGCCTCCTTGCCCTCCTGGACCCCGTTGGCGCCGGCGTCAAACCGGCCATCCTCGGCGAACAGGTCCACCCACTCGTCAAACTCGCCGCCATCAAAGTGGAAGCAGTAATTGGCAATCGTCTCGTGAATAGCATCTTTCTCTTCCAGAATCGTCGCCATGGCGTCCCTCCTTTTATTGATACCGTCCGTCCTAGCATTTTTTTCCAGTCCCGCCCACACAGGATTCTTTTTGTTATCACGATTCCCTGTGTCACCAGCTTGCTTTGGTCCGAGCGGTGGTGGTAAAAAAGCTCTCGGCAATGACCGATCCCTCGGAAGAGATCACCGAGAGCTTTCAGAGCCGTCGGTGATGACCAATTCCCCGCAAGAAAGTATTGCAGAGGCAGCGTGATGGATTCTCAACTCGAAGCTCTTCTCAATCGGCTGCTCGAAGCAGAGCGCGCCGGCCACCAGCTGCTCGACGCGATGGGCCAAGAGACGGCCGACTCCGAGGTCAGCGCGCTGCTGGTCAACTTCACCGATGTTGAGGTGAGCGATACCGCCATCCTCGAAGGCTTGATCCGCCTGCACGGCGGAACGCCCTCGACCGAAACCGGCGACTTTGCCGACAAGGTCCTGCGGCTCGGCAGTCTGGCCGACCAGATCGATCTGCTGTCCCAGGGACAGGCCTGGGTTGCCCGCAAGGTCGAGCAGGTCCTGGCCCTCAACCCACCCCCCGACATTACCGCCTTTCTGAAGGAAATGGCTAACCGCCATCGCCACAATATGGAGTGGGCCCGAGCCGAGGCCATCAAGCTGTCGGTGGCGACCGATCTCCCAGGAAGACATCAGCGCTAGCTGGTTCGGACTGGTGACACCTCAGTTTGCGACTCGCTTCTCCCTCGTCTGCCTGGGACTCGCCGTGTGCGAGCTGGTGTGTCTGCCGTGGCTGATCAGCCTCGACGCGGCCGCCTATCGCTGGGTGCAGACCCTGCGCTCGTGTCGGGCCGATTATCTGGCCAGTCTGCTCAAACATCTACCGCTGATGGGTCTGTTGATCCTGGGCGGCGTCCCGGTCGCGGTCTTATACCTCCGTCGCCAGTGGGCCGAGGCGTGGCGGGCCAGCTGGGTGATCGGTGGCGGCTTGTTCCTGTGTGAGCTGTTAAAGACCGGCCTGGAACGCGCCCGGCCCAGCGTCCTGACTCCCAGCCTGGTCGGCAACAGCTTTCCCAGCGGTCATGTCAGCGCCGCCCTGCTGATGAGCGGCGTGTTCATTTTTCTGGCCCGGCGCTCCGGTTGGAACGCCGGGCTGCGGCACGGCGGAACCGGGCTGTGCGTCGTCCTGTCGGCCCTGATCGTCTGGCAGCGCGTCTACTTCAGCCACCACTGGCTGCTCGACGTGGTCGGGACGGTGTTGCTCGGCGCCGCCTGGCTCAGCTTCGGCCTCTCGCGCCCGGCCCGGCTTCCCATTTCCCGTTCGGCTCTGGCCTGGAGCGTGGGACTGCTGGCCTGCTATCCGGTCGTGTTATTCCTTCCCCACGCCAGCCTGAGCCTGCCCTCGGCGCGGACAGCCGAGGCCGAGCCAGTGGCTCGGATTTCCTTTGGCGTGGCTAAGCAACACCTCAGCCTGGACGGCGCCTGGGGCGCGCAGGGCCGCGAGCCGGCCGGTCCGATTACCTGGATGAAACGCGGCGAGGCCGGGCTGAGCCTGTCCCTGCCCCAGCCCGGCGCCTATCTGCTGCGCTTTGCCGCCCGCCCCTTTGTCCACGCCCGGACCGAAACGTGCTACCCGCTCAGCGTCCTGATGAACGGCCATCTGGTCGGCCGCCAGCTGCTGTACCGGGGCTGGCGCGAGTATGAGTTGTGGCTGGACCCGGCTTGGGTCGTGGCCGGCGAGAACGAAGTGCGGTTTCGGGTCGGACCGGATTTTCCACCGGCCGGCACCGAACAGCAGACCGTGGCATTTCGCTCAGTACGGATAGCACACCCCTGAGCGCAGCGCCTAGAAAACGATTTTGACCGTCGGGATGCTCTTGAGAGCGGTGAAGATCACATTCCGCTCTTCCTCGCTGTGGACCTGGAGGGAGAAATGGAAGGACGTGTACTTGCCCGTTTTGCTGCGGTTTGACTCGCTCAAGTGATAGTCGCAGTGCTCGAACAGGGTCGGGATGGTGTCCAGGATACGCTGTCGGTCAGCCCCGATGATTTTGTAATACCACTGGCACGGATACCGGATTTCTGGCTTCACGTGATTCCCTTTGTTGGCAAACCGCTCTCCTGTTCAGACAGACGTGCGTGCCGCCGTAACGCGGCACGCCGTCCCGCTCTTAATACCCGCCAAAGCCCATATCCGTGGTTGCCTGCGCTTCGGGGTCGGTGCACACATTGACCAGGGCCGGCTTGCCGCTGGCTATGGCGCGCTCGATTGCGGCGCGGATGTCGTCCGGGTTCTCGACAAACTCGCCGTGGCCGCCCAGCGCCTCGACGACTTTATCGTAGCGCTGGTGGCCGAGTTCACGTCCGACATTGCCCATGCCCAGGCCACTGGCCGTCGCCCGACCGGTCTGGCGCGAGGTAAAGCCGGCATTGTTCGACACGACCACGACAATCGGCAGATTGTGGCGGATGGCCGAGTCCATCTCCATGCCGTTCCAGCCAAACGCCCCATCCCCGGACAAGACCAGGACCGGCTTGTCCGGCTGGGCCGCCTTGGCGCCAATGCCGAACGGGACGCCAACGCCCATGCAGCCGTGCGGACCGGCGTTCAGACTCGTCCCCACGTCATAAATGGGAATCGACTGACGGGCAAAGTTGAGGATTTCGTGTCCGTCCACCACCAGGATCGTATCCCGGCTGATGACCTCGCGCACTTCCTGGCACAGACGCAGGGGATGGACGGGCACGGCGTCGGAGTGCAGCAGCGGCGCCGAGCGTTCTTCGTTTGAGCGTTGCTTGGCCGACAGCTGGGCGACCCAGGCCGTCTCCTGCGCCCCGTCGAACTTGCCGGCCGCCTCTTCGGTCAGCTGCTGGAGGACCAGCTTGGCGTCGCCGATAATCCCCACCTCAACACCCCGGTTATGACCGATGGAGCGGCCGTCGAGGTTGACATTGATGAACTTGGCCTCGGCCGAAAACCGCGGCGCCCGGAGAAAGGACAGCATGGAGTTGGCCCGGGCGCCGATGACGAGCACCACGTCGGCTTCCCGGAAGGCCATGGAGCGGGCGGCCGGAAACGCGCGCTGGTGATCTTCGGGCACTACGCCCCGCCCCTGCGGGGTGGTATAGAACGGAATGCCCGTGGTCTCGACAAATTGCCGCAGCTCCTGGCTGGCCTCGGCCCACAGCACGCCACTGCCGGTGACGATGATCGGCTTGGCAGCCTGACGCAGCAGCTCAATCGCCCGCCGGATCAGGGCCGGGTCGCCGGCCGGCCGGCTCTCGACCCGATAATTTTCCGGCCAGTACAGGCTGTCCTCTTCTACCTTGCCGGCCAGGATGTCGCCGGGCAGGTCCAGGTAGACCGGCCCTTTCTTGCCGTCCATGGCCTCCCGAAAGGCGATGCTGACGTACTCCGGAATGCGCTGGACCATATCGATCCGGTAGGCGGCCTTGACCACCGGCTTCATCATCGCCAGCTGGTCCATCTCCTGGAAGGCGTCCAGGGTGGTCGCCCGTATCGGCGCCGACCCCCCGATCGCCACAATCGGCGCGGCGTCGGCCCAGGCGTTGGCCAGCCCGGTGACCGCGTTGGCCGTGCCCGGCCCCGACGGAGTGATACAAATACCGGGTTTGCCGGTCACCCGGGCATAGGCGTGGGCCATCATGGCCGCGGCTTGTTCGTGGCGCACATAAATGCCCTGCATGCCGTGGGTCAGGCACGAGGCGGCCGTTCCCGAGGTTGGGCCGCCCATCATGAAGAAGATGGTATCGACGCCCTCGTTCTTAAACGCTTGTCCGATGATCTGCTCGCCGCGGATGCTTGCCATGGGTTCCTCCTTTAGCTGTCCAAATTATACAGCCGGACCGTGTTGTCACAGGTGAGTTTCTTCCTGACCTGGGGTGACAGCGAGGCCATGTGCTCGTCAATATATTTCCGGGAATGGGGCCAGGTGCTATCCGGGTGCGGATAATCCGAGGCCCACAGGACTTTGTCTTCGCCAAGCTCGGACAGCAGCTTCAGACCAATATCGTCCTCCTCAAACGAGACCCAGATCTGCCGCCGGAAGAGTTCGCTGGGTTTGAGCGACAGGTGGACCATGTGGTGCAGCTGCTTGTCGTACTCGTGATCCATCCGCCACAGCAGATACGGCACCCAGCCGATCCCGGCTTCGGCCAGGACAATCCTGAGCTGCGGATACTTCTCCAGCGCACCGCAGAAAATAATCTCACACAGAGCCTCGTCGAGCTGCATGGGCACCGCACACACAAAGGCCGCCGCCTGGCCGCGGCTGGTGTCGGTCACCCTGGCACTTCGGATCCCGCCCCCGAGGTGAAAGCTGATCGGAATGCCCGCCTCAGCCGCCACCGCCCAGACCGGTTCCCAGTCTTCGTGAAAGACCGGCTTGACCGCATCAAACACCCCGAACAGCGCGCCCTTGAGACCCAGCTTGGCGACCCGCTGGAGTTCCTTTTGGGTGGCTGCAGGGTCGTGCATGGGCAGAATGGGGATACCGATCAGCCGGTCGGGAGCGACCGTACAGAAGTCGGCCAGCCACGAGTTGTAGGCCTCAAGACAGGCGACGTGCAGGGCTGAGTCGGTAAACGACAGGGGCAGGGGAGGACCGTAGATAACGTGGGCATCAATGCCATCACGGTCCATGTCTTCCAGCCGGTACTTCGGCGTTGAGGGCCGAAACACGCCCGGTTCCGGCTCTTCATTGACGCCTGCGCGAGGAATCGCGCCGGTCAAGCGTGGACCCTGCATCGAGCCATGGTTGCCAAACGCCCACGGTTTGCCCTCGCACACCCACACCGGCCCGTTGGCGGTGTCGGCCACCCGTGGCGCCTGAGCCTTGAACCTGGCCGCCACCCGTTCCTGCCACAGATTGGCCGGCAGGTAGGAAAGATCCATATGGTCATCACCAGAAACGAATGTGTACTCCATAACAACACCCTCCTTCTTGACACGGTCGTCAGTCCCTGAAGCGGACTGGCTCTGGGGCGCTGAGGCCGAAGATGTCGAGCCGAATCGCTGGAAAACCTCCCCGCCCTTTTCCCTCACCCGACGTGGCACAGTCAAGGGACCTATGCCCAGCCGCAGCATTGGGATAGTACACAAGACACACCGCGCTGAAGGGAGAGCGATATGAAAGCAATTCTGTTTGAGACAGTCGGCGGACCCGAGGTGCTGAAACTGGGCGAGGCGCCCATTCCCGAACTCAGACCCCGCAAGGTGTTGATCAAAAATCAGGCCATCGGCATCAACTTCGCGGATACGCGCTTCCGTCAGGGCCAGTATGTCATGCAACCCAGACTCCCGGACACGCCCGGACTCGAGGCTGCGGGCGTGGTCGAAGCGGTCGGCGAGGGGGTGGGCCATATCGCGCCGGGCACCCGGGTGGCGGCCATCGGCATGCGGACCTACGCCGAATACGCGCTCGTCTCGGCCGACCAGGTCATGCCGCTGCCCGATTCGGTCAGTTTTGAGCAGGGCGCGGCCTTTCCGATCCAGACCCTGACCGCCTACCACCTGCTGCACACCTGCCATCAGACCAGCCCGGGCCAGACCGTGCTGGTGCATTCCGCAGCCGGCGGAGTGGGCATTGTCGCCATGCAGATCGCCAAGGCGGCCGGCGCGCGGGTGATCGGCACTGTCTCCAGCGACGCCAAGGTCGCCCTGGCCCAGGAGTACGGGGCCGACGCGGTCATCAATTATGAGAGCCAGGACTTTGCCGAAGAAGCCAAGAAGCTGACCGACGGCAAGGGCGTGGATCTGATCCTCGACGCGGTGGGGCAACCGACCTTTGCCACAGGGCTTACATGCCTGGCTCCATTCGGTCATGCCGTCCTGTACGGCCAGGCCGGCGGCGCGCCCGAACCGGTCAACGTCTTCGGGCTGTTCCAGAACTCGCTCAAGGTCAGCTGCTTTGGCCTGTACACGGCCTCGGCCATACCCGAGCTGCACCAGAAAGGGATTACCGAGTCGTTCCGGCTGATGGAGGAGGGCAAGCTCAAGCTCCTGGTCGGCAAGAGCTACCCCCTGGCCGAGGCGGCCGAGGCGCACCGCTTCATGGAATCCCGCCAATCGGTCGGCAAGCTGATCCTGATCCCCTAGATAAGGAGCCCGGTATGGACTGGCACGCGCTGTGCGGCGACAAACTCGTCACTCCCCAACAGGCGGTCGCCCTCATCCGGCCGACCGACACCGTCTATATTGCCGGCATACAGGCCACCCCGTTTGCCCTGTGCCAGGCCCTGGTTGAGCGGCAAGACACGCTGCGCGGCCTGCGCATCAATAGCCTGGTTCGTTTTACGACTGGGACACTCCCGGCCTGAGCGACGCCTTCCGGCTGGAGTCGTGGTATCTGAGCCGGCGCGAGCGCAAGCTGATGCACAAGGGCGGCCTGGACTACATTCCGGTCTCGTATTTCCGGGCCGAGGCTCTGCCCCACGGCATTGATGCGCTCGATGTGTACATGGTCAGCGTGTCGCCGCCGGACCGACACGGCTATTGCAGCTACGGCACCAGCGTCGGCATGTCGCCGCTCATGACCAAACAGGCCAGGACGATCATCGCCGAGATCGACCCCAGCTTTATCCGCACCGGCGGCGAGAATTATCTCCACATCTCGGCCATCGACCGCTGTGTGGAACGCCCGCCCAGCGTCAGCCCACCGACAATCAGCCCCGAAGTCTACAGCCAGGAAAAACAGGACGCGATCGACACGATCTGCATGTCGATCGCCAACGAGCTGATTCAGGACGGCGACACGATTCAAATCGGGGCCGGCGATATGACCAGCCCCCTGCCCGCCTATCTGTACGGCAAAAACGATCTGGGCATGCAGACCGAGATCATCCCGCCCGGCGTGGTCGGCCTCGTCCAGGCCGGCGTGCTGACCGGCACAAACAAAACCCGTCATACCGGAACGGTGGTCGGCACCGGCTTTCACCCCATGCTCAGCCCTGAAGAGCTGGACTATATTGACGCCAATCCGGTCTTTGAGCTGTACGATTTCAACTATACCGACGACATCCGTCTGCTGTGCCAGGACCCGCGCTTTACGGCCATCAATAACGCGCTCAGCATCGACCTGACCGGCCAGGTCGCGTCCGAGTCGATCGGTCCCCAGCAGTTTACCGGACCGGGCGGCCAGACCGCCTTTTGCATTGCCGCCAGCCTGGCCGGCAGCAAATCCATTATTGCCCTGCCGTCAAGCTCACTCAGCGGGCCAGACCGCCGTCGGATTTCCCGCATCGTCCCCACCCTGGCGCCAGGCACGGTGGTGACCACGCCCCGCGCCTTTGTCGATTATGTGGTGACCGAGTACGGTATTGCGACCCTGCGGGGCAGGAACCTGCGCGAGCGCGCCCAGGCTTTGAGCGCCGTTGCCCATCCGGACTTTCGGGATGAGTTGCGGACACAGGCGGAAGGCCTGCACGGCGCCGGCTGAGGCTTCAGGACTGGGTCTTCCAGGTGGGCGGCGTCCAGCGCTTGGGACCCGCCCAGCGGTAGGTGGCCAGATCAACCTTGCCGTGGCGGCTGAAGCGGACGCCCTCGTCTTCGAGCAGCCAGCGCTGCTGCTCGGCCCGCAGCAGGTCACCGCGAATGCTGATGCCGCCCGAGGCGTTAATGACCCGCTGCCAGGGAACTGTGCGGGACAGCTGGGGGGGCAGATGGCGCAGGGCCGCGCCAACCGCCCGCGGCGCCCGGGGCGCCCCAAGCAGAGCGGCCACCTGCCCGTAGGTCACGACTTTGCCTTTGGGAACGCGGGCGACCAGACGGTAGACGGCCGTATGAAAGGCGGGCAGACCGGCGGCCATAGGCTCAGGACTCAGCCCCGATCTGCTGCATCAAGCCCAGGGCGTCCCAGGCTACCCAGGCTTCGGCAATTCGGCCGTCGGCAATCCGATAGATGGCAATGCCCACCACCGACACGTTCTTGCCGCTGGGAGCAATGCCCATGAAATCGCCCCGATGGGTGCCCTGAAACGTCCAACGGCCGACCACCCGGTCGTCCTCGGCCAGCAGGTCTTCGATCTGAAAATGGACATTTGGAAAACCACCCCGGACCGTTGAGACAATCTGTTTCACATCCTCCGGGCCGCCGCCAAAATCATAGCCGGTCGGATAATGGCTGACATAATCGGGAGCGATCAGCTCGTCGATCAGCTCAATCCGACCCGCGTTCAAGACCTCGTCAAAATAGCGCCGGAAGATGGCTTTATTGGCCTCTGACATGGCGTTCCTCTCCGTCTTGATTGCTGTACACAAAAGGCAGGGCTTGCACAAGACTGGCCGCGCCGGACGCGGGCGGGCCGCTCAGTCCTGAGCAAGCGGCAGTGGGGCCTGACTGCCCGCGTCCACGGGGTGCAGCTCGGGCTGACACCCGGGGCAGGGCTGATAGCCGAGTTCGCGGGCCCGGGCCAGGGACGGGATCAACACCCGTTCGGCGGCGGTCTGAGCGTGCAGGTCGGCGCAGTCGGGCCGACACAGGCGGGAGCGGGAACGCCAGCCCACATACATCCGGGCGGCGGCAATGACCAAGCCGCGTCGGGTGTGTCTGACCGGAATGCCCTCGGTCTCAAGAATGACGCGCTTGGTCTCGACCAGATTGCCGGCATAGCCGGTCAGACGCCCATCGCTGCCGAGCACCCGATGACACGGAATATGCAGAGGTACCGGGTTGTGACGCAGGGCCTGGGCGACCGCGCGGACCGCCCGGGGTTGGCCGATGGTGTCGGCCAGGCCCTGATAGCTGATGACCGTGCCGTAGGGAATGGCTGCGGTGGCCCGCAGCACGCGGCGCTGAAAGTCGCTGCGCATCAGGCGATCATCCAGCGTCCAGTCCAGCGTCCGGCGTGTGCCGGCAAAATACTCGTCGAGCTGTTGGACGAGGACGGTGGTCTCCGGCCCGGCCTGCTCGGGCCTGAAATCGTGCTCCAGGCGCGTGAGCTGGGTCGAGGCTTGATTTTGGCGTGCGAACTCGACAAAAACCACGCCTGTGTCTGTCGCGCCGAGCAGAATGTCTCCGACCGGCGAGTGCCACAGCCGGACGCGCAGCCGCGGACGCTGCGGCTCGTACAGCCGCGCCTCAAGCGCCTGCCGGGCGCGCCGCAGGCCCTCGGCTTCTTTGCCGGGCGCGGGCCAGTCGTGTAGCCGGGCGCGTAGCGTCCGATACTGTTCCAGCAGCTCGCTGCACACACCACAGCCGGTCACATGCCGGCGCACCTGCTGGCTCAGCTCGGCCTGCGCCTCGCCAAACGCCTCGGCAATCAGCCGGTTTTCTGAAAATCCGCACGTTTTCGCCATAGCCTAATCCTCCTGAAGGGCGAGCCGCAGCTTGCGCAGCGCCTGATAGACATGCGCACGCGCGGTGTCTTGAGAACACGCCAGATTGCTGGCGATGACCTGATAGTCCAGACCCTCGAACTGGCGTTGGACAAGCGCGGTGCGCTGCCGGAAGGGTAATGTTTCAATGGCGGCAAGCAAGGTCTGAGTCGTCTCGTTGGCAGCCACGGTTTCCTCCATATCGGCCCCGTTTCCAAGCGGCGGGGCGGTATCGTCGGTCTGCTCGTGGTTGCGCGTCACCACCACCCGGCCTCTGCGTTGGCGGTCACGCGCGTAGTTCTTGGACACGTTGATAGCGATCCGCATCAACCAGGCCCGATAGTTCATCTCAGCCCGCCGATTCTGCGCTCGTCCATACGCCCGGTAGGCGCGCAAGAACGTCTCCTGAAACAGATCCTGAGCGTCGTGTGGATCGCGGGTAAAACGCAACAGATAGCCGTACACCGCACCCTGGTGGCGCGTGACCAACTCGGCAAAGGCCTGCTGTTCGGTATGGGTCGCCATGTGTAGAGAAAGACACCTCAGCCGACCGTTTGTGAAAACGCTTGCGCCGTCAAGGACCAGACAGTATATGCTGCATGGATATGCTTGCGTTCGCCACCTCGGTCGTCATGGCCTGGGCACTCGCCACGCTCCTGGCCTCCCCGCCGGCGGTGGATCGCTTGCAGGCAGCCGACTTCTTCCCCCTGGCCATGCATAATACCTGGACCCATGAAGTCAGGTTCTCGGGCGGGGACTATCACTACTACATGACCGAGACCGTCATCAAAGACAACTGGCCGCTGCTCGGCCATCTGTCGTATGTGGTTGCCGAGGACTACGAGCCGCTCACCGACCGCGCTCCTGAGGCCAGAAGCACGGTTGCCTATTTTCGCAAAAACGGGTTTCTCTACCGCTATCCGTGGCTGGACTCCGAGGGCGACCGGATCTGGGACACCCGGCTGGGCCAGGGGTTGGATCAAATCATGCCGAGTCCGTTTGTGGAGAGAACACGCTGGCGCATGGACCTGAGCACCCGGGTCATGGCCAGCGGCGGGCAGAGCAGCTCATCGGCCACGGCCTGGATCGATCCGAGCGCCATTGAAGTGCCGGCCGGCACCTTTCGCAACTGCCTCAGAGTCGAAACGCTGACTATCAGCTTCGTGCCGGACCCGCGCAAAAAGAGCGCGGAGTTTGCGCTACGGCATACCGAGTGGTACGCCCGGGGCGTCGGTCTGGTCAAAGCCATCAGCAGCGAGGGCGCGGCGCAAAAAAGTGTGACAGAGCTGCTGACATATCGGATTCATTCAAAGGAGCACCCCCATCACCATGACTGACCATGACCTGTTTGATATCATGTATACCTGCCGCAGCATGCGGCGCCTCAAACCCGATCCCGTTCCAGACGAGTTGATCTATCGCATCATCGAGGCCGGCACCCAGGCGCCGAGCGGCGGTGGCGTCCAGGCCTGGCGCTTTGTGGTGGTAACCGACCCGGAACGCAAGCAGCAGATTGCCGCTCTCTACCAGCACGGCTGGCAGATTGCCCTGAAGCAGTACGCGGCAGCCAGCCTCACGCCCGAAAACGACAAAAATGTCCGCGCCGCCTCCTACCTGGCCGAGCACCTGGCCGAGGCGCCGGTGCTGCTCGTGCCGTGTCTGCGGGAGCGCCGCCTGCACGCCGAGCGCAAGACAGGCCCCAACGCCCATAACTTCATTCGAATCATCAGCGGCAGCATTTACCCGGCGGTGCAGAATATCCTGCTGGCCTGCCGGGCGCTGGGTTTGGGCGCCACGCTGACCTCGGTGACGACCCAGTATGAAACCGAGATGAAAAAAATCCTCGACCTGCCGGAGACGATCACCACCTATGCGTTGATTCCCATTGGCTACCCCATGGGCCGCTTCGGGCCGGTCACCCGCCGAGCGGTCGAAGAAGTCAGCTGGCTGAACGCCTACGGCACCCCGTTTCCCCGACCCCCCGGCTACAGAGGCAGAAAGCTGCCCACCTAACGCCGCCACGAGCGCCCTGATTCTGCACCAGTACGACATCCGTCGAGACGCCGCCTAAGCGACCGCCCTGAGCAGCGCCTCGGCCAGGGCCTGGATATCCTCGGGACGATTATAGACGTGGGGCGAGACCCGGATTGAGCTGCCGCGCTGCGACACGTACACCCGGCGACGGCGCAGCTCGGTAAGAATGGCCGGGATCTGCCCGGCGTCGGGCAGCCGCACGCCGAACAGGTGGGCCGAGCGCTCGGCGCCAAGCGTGTAGGGGCTGTCCGCCAGGGTCTCGGCCAGCCCGCTGCTGAGCCGGGCGCAATAGGCCCGAATATTGGCAATCCCCCAGCGATCCAGCTGTTTGAGCGCTTCGAGCAGCATTGGCACCAGGATGAAGTTGGACCGCTCGCCGGCGTCAAACCGCTGTGCTCCGGGTTGAAACTCGGACTGGTAGTTGACCAGGGCGCTGAAGTCCTGACTGTTTTTGCGGGTGATCCAGTTGTGTTCAAACGGCTCGGCGTCCAGCAGCCGGTCGCCCACCACCGCAAAACAGTATTGGTAGGGACCGAACAGCCACTTGTAGCCGGCGCACACCAGCAGGTCCGGCCGCACCTGGGCGAAGTCAAACGGGACGGCTCCGACCGACTGCGTGCCATCGACAATGAACAGGGCGCCGACCTCGCGCGCCCGGCGTCCAATCCGGTCCACCTCAAACGGCGTGCCGTCGGTCCAGTGGACCGTGCTGAGCGTCACCACCGCGGTGTTGCGGTCTATGGCGTCAAGGAGACGGGTCGTCCAACCGTCGCTCGCCTGGTCCGGACGCTCCACAAAACGCAGGCGCGCTCCGCTGTGCTGACACTGCGCCATCCAGGCATACACGTTACTCGGAAACTCCTCGCCCGGGATGACCACGTTCTGGCCCGGCCGCAGCCGCGTATTGTGACTGGCAATGGCCATGCCGTAGCTCACCGCCGGCACCAGCGCGACCTGCTCTGGCGTGGTATTGACCAGCCGGGCGAACAGGCGGCGCAACTCGTGGGTTTCGTCAAAAAAATCAGCCGGAACAAGCTCGGCCGGATTGACCTTGCGCCGCAGCCCGGCAACGCCGGCCGCCTCGACCGATTTCAGCAGCGGCGACATGTACGCGCAGTTGAGGTAGTGCTGGTCCTCGGGCAGGCTGAAGAGATGGCGCTGGCATTCCATGGCGGCGTCAGGCCTGTTTGACTTCAGGGAAGAGATCCTGCTTTGGCGCGTGGGCTTTTTTCCAGACCATGACGTTGCGCGTATATTGACACACCAGAGTGCCGTCCTGTTTGACGCCGCGTGTTTCGACCTTGACGATGCCCCACTGGGGTTTGGACCGGGACTCGCGCGTTTCCAGGACTTCGGATTCGGAGTACAGGGTGTCGCCGGCAAACACCGGGTTGGGCAGGACGACATTATCCCAGCCCAGGTTGAAGCCGTTTTCGCTGACATCGGCCACGCCCAGCCCGGCCACAATCGCCAGGGTCAGCACACTGTTGATCAGACACTGGCCGAACTCGGTCTGTTTGCCGTACTCGGTATTAAAATGGATCTGGTTGGTGTTATTGGTCAACAAAGTAAACCAGATATTATCGTTTTCGGTCACCGTCCGACCGAGCCGACAGCGGTACACGTCCCCGACCTCGAAATCCTCGTAATAACGACCTTCCCAACCGGCTTTGACTGGCATAGTGCTTTCCTCCTGTCCACGAACGTGGGTTTCCCGGCACTCTACCACGCCAAAAGCGGACAGGAGAAGGGGCCAGAGCTGTGGGTGGAATTAACGGGAATTGAAGACACGCAGGCTCAACAGGCGATTGTGCCTGATATTCTTCAGTGTGCCGGGCCTGACCCCCCACATACGCGCATCCTGGCGGGCAAAACGACCCCTCTTTTTTGATTTTGGCCGCTCGACCTTTGAATTCATTGAAGTTTTTTCGCGGCCAGCGGGAAAAAATGATACCTGAATGATACCCGGGAGCGTGATTGACGGGTAAAAAGAGGAGGAATAGACAAAGGGGGCTTCTGCATGGATAAATAGGGGACCAGAGCGAGCGGCAAAGGAGGAAAGATGAAAGCACTTGTCGTCGGAGGGACTGGCCCGACCGGCCCGTTTATCGTCAATGGCCTGATTGAACGGGGCTATGAGGTCACGATTTTTCACCGCGGGACCCACGAAATTTCCGAGCTGCCGCCCCAGGCCGAGCATATTCACGGCGACCCGCACTTTCGGGAAACCATTGATGAGACGCTGGGCAAGCGGACCTTCGATCTGGCCGTGGTGACCTATGGTCGCATCCGCTTTGTGGCCGAAGCCCTGGTCGGCAAAGTCGGCCGCTTTGTCGGGGTCGGTGGGGTGGCCAGCTATCGGGGCTATATGGACGCCTATGCGCTGTTTCCGCCCGGCCTGAAGGTGGCGGTGCCGGAAGACGCGCCGGTGGTCGATAGCGAGGAGGAGCTGCGCTTTGCGTATCTGATCGCCCAGACCGAGCAGGCCGTCCTGGAAACCCACCCAACCGCCGCCTACTTCCGCTATCCCTACGTCTACGGCCCGCACCAGCTCGTCCCCCGCGAGTGGAGCGTCATCCGGCGCATCCTGGATAAACGGCCGTATATTATCCTGCCGGATGCCGGCCTGATGCTGTTTACCCACGGCTATGCGGGCAACCTGGCTCACGCTGTCCTGCTGGCTGTGGATCAACCCGAAGCCTCAGCCGGCCAGCTGTATAACTGCGGCGACGAGCAGCAGTTCACCCTGCGCCAGGTCGTTGAGGTCATCTCCAAGGAGTTGGACTACGAGTGGGATATTGTCAGCATGCCGCATCATATCGCCCGCCCGTCCCATCCGTATGCCATGCAGCAAAGCTCCCACCACCGGGTCGTCGATCTGACCAAGATCAAGAAGCAGCTCGGCTACGCCGATGTCTACACAGTCGAAGACGCCCTGGCCAGCACCGTCAGGTGGTATGTCGAACACCAACCGGAACGGGGCGGGGAAATCGAGAAACGCCTCCAGGACCCGTTTAATTACGAGGGCGAAGATCGCCTCGTCGCCGCCTACCGAGACAGCATGACCCGCCTGGAGGCCATTCCGTTTGAGGTGGCTACCGAGCGGCCCCACCCCTACGCCCACCCCAAAGCCCCCGGCCAGACGCGCGACCATCGGGATCGGTGACATGAAGCCCCTGCTCATCCTCAAGACCGGCGACCTGCCCCGGCGGGTGACCGAACAGCTGGGCCGCTATGAACGCGCCTTTCTGAACCTGCTGGGCGACGAGCGGTGCGTGGTGCTCGACGCCCGTACGGACACGCTGGCCGAGACCGGCTGGGCCGGGATTATCGCCACCGGCTCGCCGGCCTCGACCTATGACGGCGATGCCTGGATCGCCCGCAGTGAGGACTTTCTGAGACGGGCCGCAGACCGTGAGGTGCCGATCTACGGCGTGTGTTTTGGCCATCAGCTTGTGGCGCAAGCCTTTGGCGGCAGGGTCGAGAAATGTCCCCGGGGTTGGGAGCTGGGAACGGTCGGCCTCAGCCTGACCGCCGAGGGACGGGCCGACCCCCTGTTTGCAGACCTGGCGGACTCTTTTCTGGCCCACATGAGCCACGGCGACGTGGTCACCAGCCTGCCTTCGGGCGCGCTCAGCCTGGCCGACAACGCCCACTGGCCCTACCAGGCGTTTCGACTCGGCGAGCGCATCTGGGGTACACAGTTTCACCCCGAATTCACCCCGACGATTCTCCACAACCTGATCCATTCCCTGAGCGCCGCCCTGCCACCCGAGGCGTTTCCCACCAAGCCGGCCGCCCTGCCCCTGCGCGAGTGGCTGCTGGCGAGCGTCCGGGAAGCTCCGGCCGCCCAGCGCTGTCTGGCGAACTTTGCCCGTATCGGCCTGAACCAAGGCAGATCAGAGATACGACAGGCGCAACCGTCCTGAGCGGATAGCCTGCGTCGCCCGGACCATGCCCTCGGCATCGTCCACCACCATCCACGGACCGGTATGGACAAAGCCGTACAGCGGCTCCCCGGCCCGGAGCATCTCGACATAGGTCTGACGGGTGAGGCTGAACGGCGTCGGCTCGGGCATGAAGTCAAAAACCCTGGGTTCAAGAATCTGACAGCCGGTAAACATATAGGCCGACAGCGGCTCATCCACCCCGGCCGGCTGGCCGCGTAAACGGCGCAGGCGGCCGCTGCGGTCAATCTCCAGCAGACCGTAGCTGGCCGCGTCGGGATCGGGCCGCAAGACCAGGCTGGCCACGGCCCGGTTGCGTTGGTGGGCGGCAAGCACCGCAGCCAGATCGAGATCAAGAATAGCGTCAGAGTTGACGACCAGAAACGTCCCGCCGTCCAGAAACGCCTGAGCCTGCTTCACCCCGCCCCCGGTCTCCAGCAGCTGCTCCTCAACAGAATAGGTAATCCGCACGCCGTAGTCTCGCCCGTCGCCCAGCCTGGCCCGAATCTGATCGCCCAGGTGATGGAGGTTGATCACCACCTCGCGGATACCCTGCGCGCGCACAAAGCGCAGGGCGTACTCGATCAGCGGGCGGTCCGCCACCGGGGCCAGGGCCTTGGGCGTCGTGTTGGTGAGCGGCCGCAGGCGGGTCCCCAGCCCGGCGGCCAGAATCATGGCGCGCATAGCGAGCAGGCTGAGCGCTGCGTGCTTCTTGATGCAGTGTTTCTCATCGTTCAGGAAAATGCCGGGCCACAATATCCTGCAAGGGACGATACGCGGGCAGGCGTTCAAGCACCCGGCGGATGGTCGCCAGGGTCGGCGGGATATAGCGACTGTAGCCGGTCTTGTGTTTTTCCAGCTCCAGATAAGAGAACCGGCCGACCACTTTGCAGGCCTTCTGGAGCAGGCACAGATTGTACTCGTGCCACACCGCGTCGTGCGACAGCGGATCTCCACCGGCCCGGTGCCAGGCGTCATAGTAATACTCGACCAGCCTGCGTTCCAGGTCTGGGGTAACCAGCGCCGGCGTGTCCCGGTCGTTCAGCAGGGTCGCCAAGTCATAGGTGGCCGGACCCAGCAGCGCGTCCTGAAAGTCGATGACCCGAATCTCGCGGTCGTGCACGAACAGGTTCCAGCTGTGATAGTCGCGGTGGTTGAGAAACGCCGGCGCACGATCAAGCCGCCCGGCAATGTCCTCGAACAGGGGGCGCAGCACGTTGGCGTCAGTCTCGGGCAGCGGTCTGCCGGCCCGCTTTTCAAGCCCCCACTCGACAAAATGCTCAAACTCCCAGGCGAACAGCCGTCGATCAAAGCGCTGCTGAAAGGCGATGCAGGCGCTATCGCGTTTGCGGGTGCCGGTAATCTGGAGCAACAGCAGTTGATCAATGGCCTGACGGTACAGGGCTTCCGCGTCGGCTGCCGAACAGTCCTGAGCGGCCTCGCGGAGCGGCGCGTCACCAATATCTTCGAGCAGCAGAAAGCCCTCTTTTTGGCCGTCGTAATACAGGTCTGGAATCCGCATGCCGAGCGGCCGCAGAAAGCGATCAACATTCACATATGGCAGCTCGGTCAGCGGCTCGGAAAACACCGACAGTTCTTCCGACGACAGCGGCAGGGCGCTATCGGCCAGCACCATCACCACCACACTCGGCGGTCCGTCGCCGCGCAGCCGCAGACGCAGGTAACTGCGGCTCGAGGCGTCACCGGCCAAGGCGTGGACCTCGGCAATCTCAGCCCCCCAGGTCCGCTCAACCGCCTCCCTCAGCCCATCCGGTACGCTCGTATCCATAGCCGTACCGACTAGCAACCGGGCTGCTGCTTGTCAAAGCCGCCTTGCAGACGCCCAAGCGCTCTTCTTGACCAAGTTCTCTTCTTGACGAGGTGGTCGGCATCGTTCATCTTTCAGGACGTATGGCATCCCGCCAGGCAAACACGGCCGAGCTTGAGGCCCTGGTCCGACAGCTGCGTCAGGAGCTGGCCGACAAGGAGCGGCTCATCGCCCAGCTGCAGAGTCAGCTGGCCCAACTCCAGGCCGGCACCGGCGCTGGCGAGTCATCCCCGCCACAGCCTTCCCCCACGGCCGAGGAGGCTCCTCCCGGCAGCCAGGCCGACCTGCTGAGCCAGTTGGACACACTGTATCAGGAAAAATAAGTGGCCTCGGATCGGTCCAACACTCAGCGGTACAGGGTCTCGATCAGGGCCTGCCGATAGGCACCGGCCTGCTCGGCCTTGAGGAAAAACGCGGGCTCCATCAGGGTCAGCGAATCCGCCACTTCCCAGCGTGCGTCGATCTGCGCCCGCACCTCGTCCGGCGTTCCGACCACCGCAAAGGTTTCGACCATGGCGTCCGGAATAGCCGTAATCATGGCCTTGGGATCCTGGGCCTGAGCGGCTGCCGCCGCCCGACGGGCGGCCTCGCCAAACCCGTGGGCGGCAAAATACTTCTCATACTGGGCGATGGACGAATAAAAGGCGACCGTGCCCCGCGCATCGGCAATCGCCTGGCGCCGGTCAGGATGAATCGCCACATAGGCCCAGATGTTCAGATCGAAATCGCAGCGGTTTTTGTTGGCCGTGGCCAGCCCGGCCTCAAGATTCGGCTCGACCCGGTCTCGAATCCAATCCGCCGACCAGATCGGGTGGCCGGCCAGCCCGTCGCCGAGTTCTCCGGCCAGCCGCACCGCGCCGGTGAACAGGGCCGACAGGTAGATCGGAATACTGGGCCGGACCGGCGGACGCAGGATATTCAGGTCGCTGAAATCGACCGTGTAGTACGCGCCCTGCCATTTGCCGAGCCTGCCCAGATGGCCCTGTTCGATGACCAGACGGATGAGGGTGATGACCTCGCGCAGGCGCGCCAGGGGCGGGTCGTAGGCCACGCCGTGCCAGTTCTCGTTAAAGCGGCGCACGCTGGGCCCAATGCCCAGGACCGTCCGGCCGCCGCTGATCAGATCGAGGTCCAGGGCCGACAGCGCCGTCTCAAACGGACTCCGGGTAAAGGCCAGCGTCACCCCGGTGCCGAGTTTCAGCCGCTGGGTTCCGCCGGCTGCGGTAGCCAGGGGGAGAAACGGCGGGCCGGGCAGCTGAATGCCCCACAGCCCGTCCAGCCCCAGCTCTTCGGCGCTGGTGGCCGCGTCAAGAATCTGGGCCGCCGTTTGTGGCGGCAGAATACCCCAATACCGCTTGCCGTTGATCGCCATCCTGGTCTCCTGTCGTGCCTGCTTGTAGACGCCCTTATGGCGTCCGGCGGCCGAAATCGCAAGCCCTGTTCGCCCCCGCAACCCTTTACCCTGGCTGACGAAGCGGTTAAGCTGGCCGGCGCGGAGGAACAGCATGGATTTCAACTTTACCCCCGAAGAGGAAGCCTTTCGTCAGGAAGTCCAGGCTTGGCTACAGGCCAATTTACCCGAGGGCTACGACCCGCAGCACTTCGACGATATCGATGTCGACGCCCGCTTCGAGTATCAACGCGTCTGGCAAAAGACCGCCTCCAAGGACGGCTGGGTCGGCATCCACTGGCCCAAGGAGTACGGCGGCCGCGGGGCGAGTTTGATGCAGATGTTCATCTACAACCAGGAAATGGCCAGGGCTCACGCGCCGCGTTTTGCCAACACCCTGGGCCTGATGATGGCCGGCCCGACGCTGATCCACTGGGGCACGGACGGGCAAAAAAAGGCCCATCTGCCCAAGATTCTGTCCGGGGACGAGATCTGGTGCGAGGGGCTGTCGGAACCGGGCGCCGGCTCCGACCTGGCCTCGATGCAGACCCGAGCCGTTGAACAGGGCGACTATTTTGTGGTCAACGGCCAGAAAGTCTGGACCAGCTTCGCCCACCGCGCCGACTATATCCAGCTGTTCGTGCGGACCAACCCGGACGCCCCCAAGCACAAGGGCATCAGCTGCCTGATGGTCGATATGAAGACGCCCGGCCTCAGCCTGCGGCCGCTGGTGCAGATGACCGGCGACGCCGAGTTCAATGAGGTCTTTTTTGAGGACGTGCGCGTGCCCCGTACAAATCTGATCGGTCCCAAGGACGAAGGCTGGAAGGTGCTGGTCACCACCCTGATGCACGAGCGGGCCGGGATCGGCAACGAGCTACCCGTCCACCGCCATCTGGCCGAACTCATCGACCTGGCCAAAGAACTTGACCTGAACGGCAACCCAGCCAGCCAGGACCCTGCGGTGCGCCAACAGCTGGCCCAGTTCTCGATTGAGTGCAAGGCCATCACCTACAATATGTTCCGCAGCCTCAGCAAGCGCGTACAGGGCACTCCGCCCGGCCCCGAAGGCTCGGTCAACAAACTGGCCGGCTCGGAGCTGAATATGCGGCTGGCCATGTTTGCCACCGAACTGCTCGGTCCCTACGCCCAGCTCGTTCAGGGCTCGGACCACGCGCTCAGAAACGGACGCTGGTCCAAGGCCGCCCTGGCCTACCGTTTGCTGACCATCGCCGGGGGAACCTCGGAGATTCAGCGCGGCATCCTGGGCGACCGGGTTCTGGGCTTACCAAAAGGATGACATCACAAGGAGGAACAGCAATGGGCAAACTCGACGGAAAAGTTGCAGTTGTGACCGGCTCGGGCCGCGGCATCGGACGCGGGATCATCACCCTCATGGCCAGAGAGGGGGCCAAGGTCGTGGTCAACGACCTCGGCGCCAGCGTGGACGGCGAGGGCCGGGACACCGGTCCGGCCCAGCAGGTGGTGGATGAAATCAGCGCGGCCGGCGGCCAGGCCGTGGCCAACACCAACAATATCGCCACCGTCGAGGGCGGCGAGGCGCTGATCCAGACGGCGGTCGATAACTTCGGCAAACTGGATATTCTGGTCAACTGCGCCGGGATTCTGCGTGACCGCATGATCTTCAATATGAGCGAAGAAGAGTGGGACGCGGTGGTCGCGGTCCATCTGAAGGGTCACTTTTGCACCATTCGTCCGGCTTCGGCGCTGATGCGTCAGCAAAAGGGCGGCCGCATCATCAATTTTTCGTCCGGTTCAGCCCTCGGCGCGCCCGGCCAACCCAACTATGCGGCCGCCAAGGCGGGCATCCTGGGGTTGACCTACAGCTGCGCCAACGCCCTCAAGAAATACGGCGTGACCTGTAACGCCATCCTGCCCGGTGCGGCGACCCGCATGACCGATACCATCCCGGCCAATTTCGCCCAGCAGATGGGCTTGACCGAGAGCAGTGAGGCCGCCCAGGAGCAGGCCAGCCCCATGGACCCGGCTAATGTCGCCCCGATTGTGGTCTTCCTGGCCAGCGACGACGCCCAGGAGGTGACGGGCCAGGCGTTTGGCGCCAGCGGTTACCGGATCTCCGTCTATACCCATCTTGAGCCGGAAAAGACGATTTACAGCCCGGGGCCGTGGGATCTCGACCATCTGTTCAAGGTGTTCAAGGGCACCCTCGGCTCTCATCTGAATCCGCCGCGCATGCTGTAGCGCACCCGACGCTTCCCAGCGCCGACGTTCTGCCCCAGGATGGATGGGGTGATGGACGGGGTGATGCATCCTCGCCTGTCTGAGCAGCAAGAGAGGATGTATCACGTTCTCATACCCTTTTTTGAAAGGAAACACACAATGACACGTCCAATCTGGAGCACGAGTGCGCTTGTCATGGCTCTCCTCATAGCGGGCTGGAACGCATGGGCCGAGGATCAGGCCGCCGGCGCAATGACGATTGCCGACGGCAGACAGGTCTCACTGGAATACACCTTAACTCTGGGCGACGGCACCGAGGCCGGCACCAACGTCGGGCAGGAGCCGCTGGTCTATATCCACGGCAGAGGCGAGTTGGTCAAAGGACTCGAACAGGGACTGCTCGGCCTCAAGGCCGGCGACACAAAAAAAATCGCGGTGTCTCCCCAGGACGGCTACGGCGAGGTTGATCCCAGCCGCACCCAGCAGGTGCCGCTGGACAGAATCCCCGAGCAGGCGCGTCAGGTCGGCGCCCAACTCCAGGGCGTGGGGCCGGACGGGCGGATACGGTTTGCCAAGATCACCGCGCTTGACGACACCAACGCCACGATTGATACGAATCACCCTCTGGCCGGCCAGGAGCTGACCTTCGATGTCACCGTCCTCACCGTCGAAGAGGGCGGCAACCGCATAGAGATGCCACCCGCCATCACCGTTCCCAGCCAACCGGAGCAATAGCTGGCGGTAGACAAGAACAGGGCGCGCTACCGGGCGAGTTCAGCGCCCAGTGGTGAGCCTCCACACTCAAGAAGCGCTCGGCGGGCCGTCAAAGCCGCCGCGACGGAAGCGCGTCAACCGCTTCCCGAGAGGCTCGGCGCGACCGGCCCCGAATACGCTCAAGCCAGCTGCCTCGTTCATCCGAGGGCACCCGATCCCAGCCTAAAGTGAGTATGGCTTCTGAGCCACACAAAGGGCAGTTTCCATTAGGAATACTGGGGAATGATTCCTCACATTCCTGACACTGGTAGGCGCAGGTTTCCTTCTTCCACATCCGCTCCTCCTCTTCTCCACCAACCTGCACAGTCTATTCACCACATTGTCCGAACAGACCGCAGATACCCGCTTATAGCATCTTTTTCCGGATTGTGTGAAGCCTGCGGAAATGGCGCAAGCCCTGGAGCACAGCCTCCCGCCTGCCGGGCAGGTGATGCAGGTGCCGTGTCGGTTCCGTTTGCGCCTTTTTCCCTCTACACTGGAGGCTATGGCGACAGAGCAGTCTGTCAACAGAAAAGCGCTCTTTTTGCCTGACCGGCGACCGTTCAATTTTGCCCATGTGCTGACCGGCCTGCGGCTCGTCCTGACCCCGCTCTTTGTGTACGCCATCGACACCGGCTGGCGCCGGCCAAGCCTGCTGAACGCCGGGCTGGTGACCGGTCTGTTCCTCCTCATCTGCGCCAGCGACTACTGCGACGGACCGGTTGCCCGGACGCTGGGCCTGAGTTCCGAGCGGGGAAAAATCTTCGACAACCTGGCCGATATCAGCTTTCTGCTGGTCACCCTCGGCTATCTGGTCCACCTGGGGACGGTCCCGTGGTGGATTCCGACGGCCGTGGCTGCGGCCTTCGGCCAATACGTGCTGGACTCCTGGCTGCTGTCAGACCGCGATACGAGCGTGGTCCTGGTGTCCAACCCGATCGGTCACTGGGCCGGGATTCTCAATTTCATCGGCACCGGCGTGCTGGGGCTGCATACAGCCACCGGCCAGCAGCTCCTGCCTGGGCTCGCCACGCAGGGCCTGCTCGGTCTGTGGCTGGCCTATCTGCTGCTGGCGATGGGTCTGCGGCTACGCTTTTTCCTGCACGCCCGACGCCTCGGACCGCGCCGGGACTAGCTGGCTGGTGCGCCTTCCAGCTTCACCTCATCACCGGCCTTGCGAATATCGGCAAAACGCACGCCGGCAATCGGCAGGGCGCACAGACCCTGGGCCACCAGGGTCAGAAACTGGACGGCGTTCAGCACTATACCATAGGCCAGCCCGTCCACCTGACTGACTCCGAACAGCCCCAGGGCCAGCTGGCAGGCGTACTGATAGGGACCGATCATGCCCGGCAGGTTGGGCAGCGCCGTGCCAAAGCCGATAAAGATAAACACCACCAGGGCGGCGCTGAACGGAGCGTTCAGATCAAAGGCGCGGATCATGATGTAGCTGGACAGAATGGGCAGAAACCATAGCGCCAGCGAGACCACAAACACCGTCAGCAGCAGGCCGGGATTGGGCAGAATCCGCATCCCGGCAGTCACCGCAGCCAGAATGCTTTTGACCCGACCGCCAAAGCGTGCCGGAAGCAGGCGGAGGACCCAGCGATCAACGAACGCCTCGCCCCTCCACCAGAACAGCACAACCACAGACACGAAGACGCCGGCAATCGTGGCCGGGACCAGAGCGCCCTGGCGAACCCAGACGGGCAGGCTTTCAATAAACAGCAGGCCGGCCAGCATGTACACGACGATGCAAATCGAATCCATCATCTTCTCGACCACCAGATTGCCGACCACATTCGAGAATGACACGCCTGAGCGACGGGATAAGAGCCAGGGCCGGACGATCTCGCCCAGCCGCACCGGCAGCAGATTGATGGCCATGTAGGCGACCGAGGTCACGACCCACAGCCGACCGACCGGGACATGTTCGAGGGGGCGGAGTTCCAGCTGCCAGCGCCAGGCGCGGAACACCATGATCAGCAGGCTGACGAGCACCGCCACCAGCAGCCAGCCGCCATCCACCCGGGCCAGGGCCTGGCCCAGCTCGTCGAGTTCGACATTCCGAAAGGCCAGGTACAGAAAACCGCCGCTGACGACAAGGCTGAGCGCCAGATTCCGTACGCGATGCGAGTCGCCCCGTGCCGCTGCCATGCTTCCTCCGAATTCCGTGGGCTGCCGTGCCGGCGGCCCTGTGTATATCACGCGCTGCCTGCTTGACAAGCCTTTGCCTCCGGGTGAACAATCCGGCAGCAGAGACCAGGCAGACGGACGGGGAAGTCTTCCGGCTCGGAGGGTCTTCAGCGTCCGTTTTTGAAAGGAATCAGCCGTATGAGCCGTGAGCAGAATCTGGCGGTGGCCCAAGCCGTGAGCCTCAAACCGATTGAGGACATCGCGGCCCGCTTATCCCTTCCTCCCGAACATCTTGAACTCTACGGTCGGGTCAAAGCCAAGGTCGGGCTCGAAGCGCTGTCGGACGCAGCCTCCCGTCCCCAGGGCAAACTCATTCTCGTCTCCGCCATTACCCCAACCCCGGCGGGTGAGGGCAAGACCACCACCACCATCGGCCTCGGCCAAGCCCTGGCCCGACTGGACAAAAACGCTGCGGTGGCCGTCCGTGAGCCCTCGATGGGACCGGTATTCGGCGTCAAAGGCGGCGGCTGTGGCGGCGGCCGCTCCCAGGTCCTGCCGATGGAGGACATCAACCTGCACTTCACCGGCGACATCCACGCCGTCAGCTCGGCCCACAACCTGTTAGCCGCCATGCTCGACAACGCCCTGTTTCACGGCCAGACCGACTGCGACGTGCGCCAGATTCGCTGGCGGCGGGTTATGGACATGAACGACCGGGCGCTGCGTCAGATCGTCCTGGGTCTGGGCGGCCGGCTGATGGGCGTGCCGCGCGAGGACGGCTTTGATATCACCGCCGCGTCCGAGATCATGGCCATTCTGTCGCTGAGCAGCGGCCCGGCCGATCTGCTCGAGCGCCTGTCGCGGATTGTGGTCGGCTTTACCCGCCGGCGCCAGCCGGTCCTGGCCCGCGACGTTCAGGCGCCCAACGCCATGGCCATCATCCTCAAGGACGCCCTGAAACCGAATCTGGTCCAGACCGTCGAAGGCGTACCGGCCTTTGTCCACGGCGGACCGTTCGCCAACATCGCCCACGGCTGCAACAGCGTGCTGGCGACACGGATGGCCCTCAGCTATGCCGACTATGTGGTCACCGAAGCCGGTTTCGGCTTCGATCTGGGCGGCGAGAAGTTTCTGGATATCAAGTGCCGCGAGGCCGCTATCTGGCCGTCGGCGGTGGTGCTGGTAGCCACCGCCAAGGCGCTGAAAATGCACGGCGGCACGCCTGTCGCCGAGGTCACCAAACCCGACTTGACCAGCCTCAAGGCGGGCATGGACAATCTGGCCAAACACGCCGAGAGCATCCGCACCTATGGCCTGCAACCGATCATTGCCGTCAACCGCTTTGCGGCCGACAGCCCGGACGAACTCCAGCTCATCGTAGACGAGTGCCAGGGCTTGGGCGTCCCGGCCACGGTCATCGACGTGTTCGGCCAGGGCGGCGAGGGCGGCTTGGCCCTGGCCGAGGCGATTGTCGAGGCGTGTCAGGCAGACGTGCCCAGCCCGCGCTTTCTGTACCCCTCGGAGATGCCGATCGAGGACAAGATTCGGACCGTTGCCCAGAAGATCTACGGTGCCGCCGACATCAGCCTGCTGCCCCGCGCCCGGACCGATCTCAGACGTATCAACGATCTCGGCTACAGCCACTTTCCGGTCTGCATGGCCAAGACCCAGATGTCGCTGTCCGACGATCCCAAACGCTACGGCCGGCCGCGCGACTTCACCCTGTCGGTGCGTGAGATTCGGCTGTCGGCCGGAGCGGGTTTCTGCGTGCCGCTGACCGGAGACATGCTGACCATGCCGGGTCTGGCCGCCAAGCCGGCCGCCTTGGGCATGAAGATGGACGCGACCGGCAGGATTTCGGGCATGTTCTAGTACAGACGCCCCGTCCGGGTGTCTGTCCACAAGACGCAATGAGCAACAACATCTGGCAAGAAAAGGACGCAGTATGAAATTCGGGCTGTTTTCCCTGTTCGACTTTTTCCAGGACCGCCAGGACGAGGGCCGCTATTATCAGGACACTCTCGACCTGGTGATCCGTTCCGAACAGCTGGGCTTTGACTCGGTCTGGCTGGGCGAGGAACACTTCTACTCGTTTGGCATTTGTCCCAGTCCGCAGCTGTTTCTGACCGCCCTGGCGCGGGAGACCACGACCCTGCGGCTGGGCACCGCCATCAGCCTGCTGCCGTTCGAGAACCCGCTGCGCAAGGCCGAAGACTTCGCCATGCTCGACATTCTGAGCAACGGCCGGCTCGACTTCGGGGCCGGACGCGGAATTATCCCCAAACATTTTGAGGGTTTCTGTATCGCGCTTCAGGAGAGTCAGGCGCGCTACGAAGAGGCCCTGGACATCATCCGTCGGGCCTGGACCCAGGACAGCTTTTCCTACCAGGGGAAGTTCTGGCAGGTGCCGGAACTGTCGGTGTCGCCCAAGCCGGCCCAGAAACCCCACCCGCCGATCTATCGCGGCACGCTGAGCCTGGAGTCGTTTGAGACCGCCGGCCGGCTGGGCGACAACGCCTTTGTCGTGCCGTGGCTGTCCGCGCCCCACCCCGAGGTACGGCGCCGGGTCGAGCGCTACCGGGCGCTGCTCAAAGAGCACGGCCACACCGGGCAGCAGGAGACCTTTATCTTTTTCCTGTTTGTCGACCACGACCGACAGCGGGCGCTGGCCGAGGCTAAAGAGTGTACCCGCAACTATATCGACCTGATCTCGTCGTTCATCCCGCCCGAGGCGGTGGCCCAGCTCCGCTCGGGCGACCCACTCCGCGCCTTCTTTGAACTGATCCACTCCCTGCCCGACAATCTGGAGGAGCGGGCGATTGTCGGTAACCCGCAAGACTGCCGGCGACGGCTGGGGGAGCTGCGGGACGAGTTCGGCATTGAGCAGGTGGCCTTCTACATGCACGCCGGGGCGCGGGATCCGGCCCGGGCCAGGCGCGGGCTGGAGGTCTTCGCCCAGGAAGTGATGCCGGAGTTTGCCTAGCCGCCGCGACAGCCAGACATTTCCCGACCCGGGCCGTCTGCCGGCCTGGAATGTCGGCCAGCTGCCCGCCCCGCCGCGCTTCAGCGTGCGCAATGCCGTGCGTGAAATCGGACCCGGGGTCATCCTGGTCGGGGCTGCCATCGGCAGCGGCGAGTGGTTGCTCGGCCCGGCCCTGACCGCCAAATACGCCGGCAGCATGCTGTGGATCGCCACGGTTTCGGTTGTGCTCCAGTCGTGTCTGAACCAGGAGGTCGCCCGCTATACCCTGGCCACCGGCGAGCCGATCTTCACCGGCTATATGCGCTGCTGGCCCGGCAGCAAGTGGTACAGCATGTGGTATCTGAGCCTGGACGCCGGCGTGCTGTGGCCGGGTCTGGCCACCAATGCCGCCACCGCAGTGGCCGCCGGTATTCTGAGCGTGCAGCACGACGCCTACGTCATGCCGAGCCAGGCCGACGCCGTTCTGGTCACCGCCTGCGCCTACGCAATTTTTGCCGTGTGCGCCGGCCTGGTGCTGTTTGGCGGCAAGGTCTACACCGTGCTCCAGGTGGCGATCACCTTCATGGTCGTGTGGATCTTCAGCTATCTGTTGTTTGTTGACCTGTTCATGGTCAGCGGCCGGTCGTGGGGCCTGGTCGTATCCGGCTTTGTGAACTTCGGCCACTTTCCCGACGGCCAGGCCCTCGACTGGGCGCTGATTGCCGGTTTTGCCGCCTTTGCCGGGGCGGGCGGTTTGGGCAACGCGGCGATCAGCAATTATGTCCGCGACAAAGGCTGGGGCATGGGCTCGCTGGTCGGCGCCATTCCGTCTGCGGTCGGTGGCAAAGAGATCAGCCTGTCGCACCTGGGCATGGTCTTTCCGGTCACCCAGGACAATATCCGTCGCTTTCGGGAGTGGTGGAAATACATTCTGTTCGATCAGGCCCTGATCTGGGGCGGGGGGGCCATGCTGGGCATTGCCCTGCCGGCTATCCTGGCCGTTGAGTTCATCGATCCAAGCCGGAATCTGGGCCAGTGGCAGGCGGCGGCGTTTCAGGCCGAGGGCATTGCCAGCCGCTACGGCGCCGTCTTCTGGTATCTCACCCTGGTGTGCGGGTTCTGGGTGTTGTTCTCCAGCCAGCTCGGCAGCATGGACGCCATCGGTCGGCGCTGGAGCGATATGATCTGGACCGGCAGCCAGCCGGAGCGGACGGCCAGAGGATCGCGCCTGGTGTGGTCGGCGACGGCCGGCCTGGTCGGGCTCGGGCTGCTCGGCGCGTGGGGGTTGGCGTTCCTGTCCGCTCCCCAGCTGCTGCTGGCGACCGCCTTTGTGTACGGCGTGCCAGCCGCGATATGGGCCGTGCGGCGGCTGGCCGCCAGCGTGCGGGCCGACCGGCTTGAGGCTCGCGTCCTGACCCCGCTGGTGCTGATCTACCTGTGCAGTGTGCTCGGCTGCATTGCCATGTCGGCGCTCAGGGTTGGCCAGACGGTCGGCGCCGACGGGAGCCTCAGCATGTGGGTCGAGTGGCGCACGACCGTCAGCGTCTTCGTGTTTGGTACGGCCTGGCTGGTCGGCTCGGCCTTTATTCTGGCCCGTCATATGCCGCCCCATAACGTGTACAAGATTTACTACCTGATCATCGGCATGTATATCACCTGGTGTTCTATCGCCATGCAGCTCGCCCGACCGCTGACGATGATTCTGATCATGTCGAATATCGCCGGCTTTCTGCTGGCGGTCAGCGCCCTGCATACGCTGTACGTCAACCGCCGCTTTCTGCCGCCCGCCCTGCAGCCCCGGTGGTGGAAACAGCTGGCCCTGCTGGGCTGCTCGGGCTGGTACTTTTTCATGAGTTTCATGGCCCTCGACGCCCGGCTCGACGCCCAGCTGGGCTGGAGCCTGCGCGGCGGCCTGCTGCCATAGGAGAACGAAGCATGAGTGACGATTCATCCTGGGAGGCCAAGAATCACACCGCGACCCAGCTCCACCTGCAGGGCCGCTACGCCGAAGCCGAGGACTTCTTTGTGGCCGCCCTCAAGGAGGTCGAACAGTCCGGCCAGGAAGACCTGAACCTGGCGCTGGTCCTGAACAATCTGGCCAATCTGTACCACAACCAGAAAAAATACGACCGGGCCGAGCCCCTGTATCGGCGCGCCCTGGCCATCCGCGAAGCGCAGCTTGAGCCCACCCACCTGCTCGTCGCCCAGAGCCTCAACAACCTGGCCGGGCTGTGCCGCGACCGCAGTCAGTACGCCGAGGCCGAAAGCCTGATCAAGCGCTCGCTGTCGATCAAGGAAAACCTCCACGGCTCACGCCATATGAGCCTCACCAACAGCATCAACACCCTGGCCGCCATCTATGGCGACCAGAGCCGCTATGCCGAGGCCGAGGACCTGTTCAAGCGGTCGTTGGACATCAGACAGGACGCCTTTGGCCCCCACCATCCGGCCGTCGCCAGCAGCCTGGTCGGCCTGGGCGAGACCTACGTCGGTCAGGGGCGCTACCCGGAGGCCGAGGCGGTTTTTGAACGGGCGCTGCGCATCAGGGAAGAGGCGCTCGGCCCAGAGCACCCGGCGGTGGCGGCCGTGCTGGAGGCCGAGGCGCGGCTGCTGAGGAAGATGGAGCGTGAAACCGAGGCTCAGGAGGCGGAAGACCGGGCACAGGCAATCCGGAGCCGGAATGCCTGAGCCCGCAGGTTTAGGCGGCCTGCTTGGCCGGGACCATTTCGTCGAGCTGGATCAGGATGCCATCCGGGTCTTCGGCAAACGCGCTGCGGATGGTGCCCTCTTTGGTCTTGGCCAGGACGTGCGGCGCGGCGGCAAACTTCACCCCCTTGGCCTTGAGGTCTTTGTACATCGCGTTGAGGCCCTTGACCCAGAAGCCGATATGCGAGATGCCGACCTGATCGACCTTGATGCTTCGCCCGGTCGGCGGCTTGCCTTCCGGCGCGATGATGACCACGATCGGGGCGTCTTCGGTCATGCCGTAGGGCCCCTTTCTTGTCCGGCCGTAGCGCAGGGTGGCAAATTTGATCTTCCGGTTTTTGACCCGGTAGATGCCCGCATCCTCGCCCCGGCCTTCGACATTGGTGCCCTCCTGGGAGACCTTGAAGCCAAGCAGATCGCGGTAGAAGTGCATTGAGCGGTCAAAGTCGCGGGCGCACAGCGCAACATGAGACATTCCTCTTGGTCTTGCCATAACAATCCCTCCTTCCTGATGTGAAACTCCACACGACTCCTTATCCTGTACGCTACTCGGTCATGGCGGGTCAAGACTTGTGCACGCTTCGGCTAGAGCCTTCTGCTTTTAGGTAGACGCATACCCAGCATGGGCGAAGTAGTGGCGGCATTCCTCAGGGCCGAAGCGGTCAAGCAGGGTCCCGAGCCGCCGCCATGTCGCTTCCACGGTCCGTTCGGCCGCGTGACGGAGCAAAGCTTTGAGCTTGGCGAAGACCTGTTCAATGGGGTTGAGATCGGGGGAGTAGGGGGGCAGGAAACGGAGTGTGGCCCCCACCCGCTCAAGGGCCGCCCGCACGGCCGGACTCTTGTGGCTGCTCAGATTGTCCATAATGACGATATCACCCGGGGTGAGCGTCGGCAGCAGGCATTGTTCGACATAGGCCAGGAAGCAGGCGCCATTCAGCGGGCCATCGAAGACACACGGAGCGGCCACACGGTCGTGGCGCAGCGTCGCCACGCAGGTCAGCGTCTGCCAGTGCCCGTGGGGGCGGGTCGCCCGCAACCGCTGGCCCCGGCGGCAGCGGCCATGGCTGCGGGTCATATTCGTCTTCGCCCAGGTCTCATCCAGGAACACGAGGTGCCGCGGGTCAAGTTGGCCTTGCGTGCGCTGCCACTGTCGGCGGCGGCGCACGATGTCCGGCCGCTCCTGCTCGGCGGCCACCAGGCTTTTTTTTAAAGCTGATCCCGGCCCCTGTGAAGAAGCGGGACAGCATACTGGTGTCTACCCGCACGCCGCGTTCCCTCCACAGCCGGGCCGCCAATGCGGCCAGCGTGATATCGGGCTGCGCCGCCAGCACCGCCAGCACCCAGGCGCGGTGGGGCTCCACCTTCGAAGGCCGATGCCCCCCGGTGCCCACACTCCTCCGCTCCCCGGTCCGGTGGAACCGCTGGAGCCACTTGATCGCTGCCGCCGCACTGACCCCAAACCGCCGCGCTGCCGCCCGCCGGCTCAGTCCCTCACTTTCCACCGCGTCAATCACGCGATCCCGCAAATCTTGCGCATACGCTCGGGCCATTTCTTCCCTCCTTCCGTCGCGCTCCGCCGGCACGCCCCCCCCAGTGTGCGACAAAGACGCGGCTGATTCAAGCTATTCGCAGAAGGCTCTAGAGCAATTCACCATTATGTGTAGCCGTGTAGGTCGGGTTAGCCGTAGGCGTAACCCGACATCCCCTACTTGTCGGATTACGCTCCGCTAATCCGACCTACGACAACCTAACGTGAAAGGCTCTAGTATCCCAGCTGTTTATCTATCAGGCCCAGTAGAGGCTCGCCGCGCTGGATGCGGCCCAGGTTGTCACAGAAGCGGGCCAGGTTGCGCGGGGCGCGGAGCTGGCTGGCGCCGGCCGTATGCGGGGTCATGACCACGTTGTCGAAAGTCCACAGGGGATGCTCGGCCGGCAGCGGCTCACGCGGGGCGACGTCCAGCCCGGCCCCGCCGCAGCGTCCGTCTTGCAGCGCACGGACCAGCGCGTCACCGTCGATGATCTCTCCACGGGTGACATTGATGACCAGGCCGCCGGGCTTGAGTTGGGCAAAGGTGGTATCGTTGAGCAGCTGCCGGGTCTGGGCGGTCAGCGGGCAGCACACGGCGACCACGTCAGAGTCGGCCAGCAGCTCGGCCAGGCGCTCACGGCCCCACACCTCGTGTACCCCGTCGGAGGGCGACACCGGCCACTCGTCAAGGGCCAGAACCCGCATGCCGAATGCCGTGGCCCGTCGGGCCATGGCCCGGCCGGTGCCGCCAAAGCCGACGATACCCATGGTCAGGCCCTCCAGCTCAATCTCTTTGCGGCGCATGGCCTCACGGGCGTCCCAACTCCCGGAGCCCAGCCGGATGGCGGTCGCAATCTGACGGGTCAGGGCCAGCAGCAGACCAAAGCCGGTGTCGGCCAAATGCCCACCGACCAGACCCTTCTCACCGGTCAGGATGACCTCCGAGTCGCGCATGGCCGGATACAGGAACATGTCCACGCCCGAGGCAATGGCGTGCACCCAGCGCAGACCGGGCGCGGCGTGGAACAGCGCTTGGGGAAGAAAGCCCAGGATGATATCCACGTCCCGGGCCTGCTCCAGCGCCTCATCCAGCCGCGATACGACCCGGATGCGCGAGCCGGGCGCGGCCGCCGCTCGTATCTTCTCCATGTCCTGGTCGGACAGCTCGGGCAGGGTCAACCCCAGCAAAACCAGGATATTCGTCGGTCCGTCCAGCTTGAGCGATCTCATATGTTTCCCGCCTCCTGTGGAGTGAGCGGATTGTACGCGGATAGGCGTGTTGATGCAAAGCCGGAAAAGGTGTAGTTGGCCGGGGAGGTCGGCGTTCTTTAGTCTACACAGCCTGACCTTGCTTACTAAAGGAGGACCAGCCCGTGCCACATACAGACGAGGTGTTCGATGTCATCGTGGTCGGGGCGGGCAACGCGGCGTTTACCGCAGCCCTGGCCGCCCGCGCCGAAGGCGCTCGGGTTGTCGTGCTGGAAAAGGCCAGCCACAAACTGCGGGGCGGCAACACGCGCTTCACCGGCGGTGTGTTTCGCTGCGTGTATAACAGCCTCGAAGACCTGATCGCCGTGGTACGCGACAACGACGACCCCAGCACCGTGGCGCTCGATCCGTATACCCGTGAGGACTACCTTGAGGATTTGGCGCGGGTGACCGGCGGCCGCACCGATCCCGCGCTGAGCCAGACCCTGGTTGATCGGTCGTATGACACCGTGCGCTGGATGGCCGACCTGGGGGTGGCCTGGGAGTTCAGCCGGGCGGTCGGCGCGGTCACGATTGCCGGGGCGGCCAAGGTCAAGCTGTCGCGGGGCGGGGCGCTGCGGGCCAAGGGCGAGGGCGTGTTGCTGTCCAGCACCCTCTTTCGGCTGGCCGATGCGGCCGATATTCCGGTGCTGTACGAGACCCGGGCCGGACGCATTGTGACCGGTCCGGACGGACGGGTCAGCGGGCTTGAGGTCCGGGGGCCTGAGGGCATTCGGACCCTGGCCTGCCGGGCGCTGGTGCTGGCCAGCGGCGGGTTTCAGTCCAGCCCCGACATGCGCACGGCCTACCTGGGTCCGACCTGGAGTCTGGTCAAGGTGCGCGGCACCCGCTTCAATACCGGCGAGATGATTCGACAGGCCCTGGACCTCGGCGCCCAGAGTTACGGCGAGTGGGCCGGCTGTCACGCCACCCCGATCGATGCCGACGCGCCGAGCTACGGCGAGCTGCGGCTGACCGACAAGACCAACCGGCTGTCATACCCCTTTTCGGTCATGATCAACCTCGACGGCGAGCGCTTTGTTGACGAGGGCGAGGATTTCAACCTGTACACCTACGCCAAAATGGGCCGGGAGATTCTGCGCCAGCCCAGAGCGACCATTTTTCAGGTCTTTGACCGCACGACCACCCCACTGCTGGAGACGCGCTATAACACCGGTACGCCGGTGGTGGCCGACAGCCTGGCCGACCTGGCCGACGGGATCGAACAGCGCTATGGCGCGCTGGGTTTTCGCAAAACCGCTTTTCTGGCCACGCTGGAGGCCTACAACGCGGCGGTTCAGGACGGCGCGTTCGACCCCGACGTGCTGGACGGCAAACACACCCTGGGGCTGCGGCCCGACAAGACCAACTGGGCCACCCGTATTGAGACGCCGCCGTTCTGCGCCTATGCGGTCAGCCTGGGTATCACCTTCACCTTTGGCGGGATTCGGATCAACACTGACGCCGCCGTCGTCGATCAGCTTGAGCGGCCGATTCCGGGCCTGTTCGCCACCGGCGAGATGACGGGCGGATTCTTCTATCACAACTATCCGGGCGGAGCCGGCCTGATGCGCGGGGCGGTCTTTGGTCGGCTGGCCGGGACGCACGCGGCACGCTTTGCCCGCGAGCGGCGGGACTGAGCATGCTCCACGACAGCCAGGGACCGAGTCGGCTGCAAAGCCTGCTCAGTCAGGACGGTCTGATCACCGCCCCCGGAGTCTACGACGGCCTGTCGGCACGGATCGCCGAGGCCGCAGGGTTTGACGCCGTGTACATCAGCGGCGGGGCGATCTCGCGCAGCATGGGCTATCCCGACCTGGGCCTGGTGACCCAGACTGAGATGCTCAAGCGGCTGGAAGAGATCCGGGCGGTCACCCGACTGCCGCTCATCATGGACGCCGACACCGGCTACGGCAACGCGATCAATGTACTGCGGACGGTGCGAGCCTACGAGCGGGCCGGGGCGGCCGCGATCCATATCGAGGATCAGGTCGAACCCAAACGCTGCGGGCATTACGAGGGCAAGGAAATTATCGAAGCGCACGAAATGTGTCAGAAAATCCGAGCCGCCTGCGCGGCCCGCGACCGGCTGCTGATTATCGCCCGCACCGACGCCAGAGCGGTCAGCGGCCTGGAGGCGGCCATCGAACGGGGTCAAGCCTATGCTCGGGCCGGCGCCGATCTGATCTTTGTCGAGGCGCCGCAGTCACTCCAAGAGATCGAACGCATCGCCCAGGCCGTTCGGGCGCCGCTGCTGATCAACATGTTCTGGGGCGGGAAAACGCCGCTGGTGCCGCCTGCGCGGCTGGCCGGCCTGGGCTACCGGATCATGATCGTTCCCTCGGACTTGCAGCGCGCCGCCATCCGGGCCATGCAGCGTGCTGCGACGGCTATTCGCCAAGACGGCAATACCGCCGCCCTGGCCGACGAGATGGTGTCGTTTGCCGAACGCGAACAGGTCATCGGCGCGCCCGAAGTCGAGACGCTGCAAAAACGGTTTCTGTAACATGTCCGTCACCCAACAGCTGTGTCACACCCTCGATCAAACCCGCTTTGACAGCCTGCCGGCAGCGGTCGTGACGGTCGCCAAGCGGATCATGCTGGACGGGCTGGCCGTGGCCGTGGCCGGCTCCCTGGAAGAGGGGCCCCGGATTGCCGCCGCGCATGTGAAAAGCCTGGGCGGGACGCCGGTTTCGAGCGTGCTTGGCGCGGGTTTCAAAACCTCTCCGGTGTCGGCCGCGTCGGTCAACGGGGTGGCCATGCACGTGCTCGACTACGAGCCGATGTGGAGCCCACCGACCCACGCCACTTCGCCGACCCTGCCAACCATCCTGGCCCTGGCCGAAACCGAACGGGCGGACGGACGCGCCCTCATCACCGCCTTTGTCAAGGGCTGTGAAATCCAGGGCCGGATTCGCCTGGCCTCGCACCAGCACAGCCCGGCCCAGCTCAAGTACCACCCGCCCGGCGTGGTCGGGGTGATGGGTTCGGCCGTGGCCGCCGGCCATCTCCTGGGGCTCGACCAACACCAACTCGGCCACGCCCTGGGTACGGCCGCCTCTCGGGCCGGCGGCATCATGGCCAACGTCGGCAGCATGACCAAGGCCACCCACTGCGGCTGGGCGGCCGCCGCCGGGCTGGACGCTGCGCTGCTGGCCCGGCGCGGCTTCAGCGCCAACGCCGAGATTTTTGAGGCGCCCAACGGCTATGTCGAGGTCTTTTTTGGCGAGGGCTTTGACGCGGCAAAACTGCTGGCCTTTGGTCAGCCGTATCGCCTGGTCGATCCGGGCTTTGCCATCAAGCTGTTTCCCAGCCAGTACGCGACCCATTTTGCGATCAGCGCCGGGCTCGAACTGCACCGCCGGTTGGGCGACCCCGCCGCCATTCGAGCCGTCCGGCTGACCACCCCGGTCATGCCGTACGTTGACCGTCCCGCGCCACACACCGGCCTGGACGGCAAATTCAGTTTTCAGTACACGCTGGCCGCAGCCCTGCTGGACGGGACGGTCACGATCAACACCTTCTCCGACGCGCGCCGGTTCGGGTCTGATATGCAGTCCCTGCTACCCAAAATCGACCTCGTCCAGTCAGACACCATTCCCGGCCGACTGGAAAAGATGTGGGTTGAGGTCGAACTGCACCTGAACGACGGCCGCCGTCTGCACGCCCGCTGCAACGGTCCCAGGGGCTTTTGGGGCCTGCCGCCGCTGGAACGCGAGGAACACCTGGTCAAGGTCCGCGCCTGTTTGCAGACCCGGCTGAGCCAGCAAGACACCGAGCGCTGTATCCAGCTACTGGAGACCCTGGAGACCCAGGACGCGACAGCGGTCCAAGACCTGATTCACCTGGCCGCCCGCCTGCCCACTTGACACACTCGGTAACCGGGCATAGCGACACAGCCACGGAGAGACAAGCATGTCAACTAATCGCATTCTGAGTCAGATATCTGATCGTGTTGCGTGTATCACCCTCAACCGCCCGGAGGTGCTGAACGCCTTTGAGGGCACGATGCGCGAGGAACTCCTGGCTGCGCTTGAACGGGCGGCCGACGATAGCGCGGTGCGCTGCGTGATGATTACCGGCGCGGGCCGCGCCTTTTGCGCCGGGGGCGATATCGCCAGCATGGCCGAACTCCAGGCCGACAACAATGACGGCGTGATCAAAGACCGCATGGTCGTCGGCGGCAAGATCATTCGCCTCATCCGCGGTATGGCCAAGCCGGTGATTGCGGCGGTAAACGGCGCCGCAGCCGGGGCGGGGATGAATCTGGCCCTGGGCTGTGACCTGCGCCTGGGCGCGGACACCGCCCGCTTTGCCGAGAGCTTTGTCAAAATCGGGCTGGTGCCGGACTGGGCGGGGTTCTCCTCATTACCCCGCCTGGTTGGAACGGCCAAAGCCCTGGAGTTGATGCTGACCGGCGAGCGGATCGACGCCGCCGAGGCCCTGCGCTTGGGTCTGCTCAACCGGGTGTATCCGCACGACAGCTTTCGCGCCGAGGCGCTCGATTTTGCCCGGCGGGTGGCCGCCGGGCCGCCCCAGACCCTGGCCCATATCAAACGCGGGGTGTATCTGGGCGCCAGCGCCGGCCTGGACGAAACCCTCGGCTATGAGCACGACAGCCAGGCCGAACTCTTTCTGTCCGCCGACGCCCGCGAGGGCATGCGGGCATTTCTGGAAAAACGACCGCCCGAATTCGGGAAATAAGGAGCGCGCCATGGCCCGCCTGCCGTATCTCGAACGCGACGATCTGCCCGAGCCGGAACGGGATATCTTCGACACGCTGCTCGAACAACGCGGCGCAATCGGCAACATCTTCCGGGTTGTCGCCCACAGTCCGCTGTTGTTGCGCCGCATGTTGTATTTCAGCGACGGGCTGCGGAACCGCACCACGCTCGACCCCCGCTATCGGGAGCTGGCCATCCTGACCGTCGGCCGGCTCACCCAGTGTGAATACGAGTACGTCCACCATCAGGCTCTGGCCAGACGCGTCGGCGTGCGGCCCGAGCAGGTCGAACGGCTGGCCGAGTGGGAAACCGACCCGGCCTTTACCGACCGGGAGCGCGCCGTCATTCGCTACGCCACCGAAGTCACCCAGCAGGTCCGGGTATCTGACGCCACGTTTCAGGCTCTGGGTGACTTTCTGGATAACGAGCAGATTGTCGAACTCACCCTGAATACCGGCTTCTACAATATGGTCGTGCGCTTTTTGCTGCCGATGCAGGTCGATCTGGAGCCGGACGCGCGCGGCTAGGGCCGGCCGGGCTGCGGCGCTTCGACGGGGGCCAGCGGCTTCAGGCACTCGGGGCTGTCGTTGCGGGGAGAGTTGACGAGATCGGACACGGCGCAGGCTGTCATGGCCTCGGCCGGATAGGAGTTGAGCAGGGGCCGCAGCGCGTCGGGCTCCTGTACGCTGCGGTCCAGCCACACCGCCTCGGCCTCAGGCGCCAGGATGACCGGCATGCGGTGGTGGATGGGCGCCAGCAGCGCGTTGGGGCTGGTGGTCAGAATCGTACACGAGTGGATCGCCTCGCCGGATTCGGCGACCCACTTCTCCCACAGCCCGGCCAGGGCAAACGGCTCGCCCGAGCGCAGGCTGATGTACAGCGGCGCCTTGCTCGGACCGTCTTTTTTCCACTCGTAGAATCCGTTGGCCACAATCAGGCAGCGCCGACGGCGCAGGGCGCGCCTGAAGCTCGGCTTTTCGGCCACCGTCTCGGACCGGGCGTTGATCAGCTTGGCGCCGACCGACGGGTCTTTGGCCCACGGCGGAATCAGCCCCCAGCGCAAAAAGCCCGCCCGCCTGGTGTCGTCGGTGCCGATCAGCGCCAGCACCGGCTGGCTGGGAGCGATGTTGTAGCGCGGGGAGTAGGACAGGTCGGACAACGAGCATCCAAAGCGTTCTTCAATGCGTTCCGGGTCTGAGGTCAAGGCGTAACGTCCACACATCGGCTGTCCTCCCTGCTGCCATACCTAGCAGACGCCTTGACAAAAAATAAGCGCTGTGGGAAAGGCCGTTGATAGATGACTGCGGAGGGGGCCGACCATGATTGAACTGTACGATCTCGTTGGGGCGAACGATGTGCGCTTCAGCCCGTTTTGCTCACGGACCAAGGCGGTTCTGCGCTATAAGAACCTCCCCTATACGACCGAGACGGTGCGTTTCACAGAAAAGCACAAACTCACCTTCTCCGGCCAGGACCGCGTCCCGGTCATCAGACACGACGACGGCACGGTCGTGTCCGACTCGTGGGCAATTGCGTGCGATCTCGAGGAACGCCAGACCGAGCCCCGGATTTTTCCCGGTCTGGGACACAAAGAAGCCTGCCACTTTTTTAATCTGTACGTGGACAATACCGTCCACCCGGCCCTGGCCCCGGTCGTTGTCGGCGACATCTTTGACAAAATTGAGCCGGGCGACCGCGACTACTTCCGCCAGTCGCGCGAGTCCCGCTTCGGCGCGCGGCTCGAAGACATCGCGGCCAGACGGGACGAGTTCCGCCCCCAGCTGCAAAAGGTCCTGGCCGACCTGAACGCGACGCTGGCCGGTCAGGACTCTCTCTTGGGCGTCTTCAGCTACGCCGATATGTGTCTGTTCGGGACCTTCACCTGGGTGACCAGAGTCAGCGACGAACCGCTGTTCGACAATGCGCCTGATCTCCGCGCCTGGTGGGAGCGGATGCAGGAACGGTTCACGGTCTAAGAAGAAAGGAGGAAGCTGGTATGCATATTATGTCTTTTTCGGAACGGGAATACATTGATGTCCCGGAGGAGGAAATCATCAGAAACGGCAGCAGCTACTTTGGCCTGCCCAACACCCTGTTCAGCGCCGACCGGGGTGGCCAGCTGATGAACGAATACCTGGACGAGCGCATCTATGCCGAAGAGCTGGGCTTTGACGGGGTGATGCTCAACGAGCACCACCAGACGCCGTTCTGTGGCGGTGCGGTCATGGATGTCGAAGCCGCTATCCTGGCTCGGATTACCAGCCGGGTGAAAATCGTCCTGCTCGGCAACCCGCTGCCGGTCGCCGACCCGCTGCGGCTGGCCGAAGAGCTGGCCACTATCGACATGATCTCGGGCGGACGGCTGGTGCCCGGCTGGGTGCGTGGCGCGGGCAGCGAGCAGCTGGCCAACAACATCAACCCGGCTTACAACCGTGAGCGCTTCAACGAGGCTCACGACTTCATCAACCAGGCCTGGACCAAGCCCGGCCCGTGGCGCTACGAGGGCAAGCACTTCCACTATCGCTTCGTCAATCCCTGGCAGCTGCCAATCCAGAAGCCGGTGCCCCAGCAGTGGGTCCCGGGTGTGATCAGTCCCGAGACTGTGGTGTGGGCGGCCAAACACCGCTACCCGTATGTCGCGCTGGGCACCAACATCGAACCGACGGTCGAGATGGTCAACCTGTACGCCGACGTGGCCGAGCAGGAAGGCTATCAGGCCGGCCCGGAGAACTTCGGCTATCTCCAGAATGTCGTTCTGGCCGAAACCGAGGAGAAGGCCGAAGAGCTGGGCCGCGGCTTTGTGTTCGGCGGCGGCTTTGGCTCGTTCGCCCGACCCGAGTGGATGTTCCCGCCGGGCTACAACTCCAAGGCGGCCACCCAGCGGCTGGCCCGGGCGCTGACCGATCCGCGGACCGGGACCGAGATCGTCCGCCAGACCGCAGGCAACACCAATGTTGAGGAAGTCCTGGCCAGCATTGACGAGAACTATCAAAACTCCAAGGAAGCCGGCCTCATCATCGCCGGAACCCCCAAGACGGTCATTCCCAAGATCCGGCGCATGCTGGAGACGCTCCGGCCGGGCATTTTCGCCACCTGGTACCACCACGGCCCAATGAGCTTTGAGGATCGCAAGACCTGTCTGCGCCTGTTGGGCGAGGAAGTCCTGCCCGCCATGCGCGAGATGGCTAAAGAACTCGACCTGCCCGGACCGTTTGAAAAGCTGCCCGGCCAGCGGCCGCTGCCGGCCTCCGGCAAACGCGACCCGGTCGTGCCTGACCTCAAGGCCGCCTGAAGCCCGCCCCGGTGTTTGCACACAGACACCGGACACGTCTGTCATCCATCAGCGGCCGTGGCCAGAGATCTGGCCACGGCCGTTCCGCATCCGTACCCTGAGAAAGTACGGGCCGAGCCTATCTTTTTGGCGTATTTGGTGCTAGCTTCAGCAGGATTTTGCGAGCCTGCAGACAGCAAAGGAGGAAGCACCATGCACATTATGTCCTTCTCGGAACGGGAATATATTGATGTCCCGGAAGAGGCCATCATCGAAAACGGTCCGAGCTATTTTGGCATCCCCAATACGGTTTTTGATGCCAATCGCGGCGGCCAGCTGATGAACGAATACCTGGACGAGCGCGTCTACGCCGAAGAGCTGGGCTTTGACGGGGTGATGCTCAACGAGCACCACCAGACCCCCTTCTGCGGCGGTGGCGTGATGGATGTCGAAGCCTCGATTCTGGCCCGGATTACCAGCCGGGTGAAAATCGTCCTGCTCGGCAACCCCCTGCCGGTGGGCGACCCGCTGCGGCTGGCCGAAGAACTGGCCACCATCGACATGATCTCGGGCGGTCGCCTGGTGCCCGGTTGGGTGCGGGGCGCGGGCAGCGAGCAGATTGCCAACAACATCAACCCGGCCTACAACCGTGAGCGCTTCAACGAGGCCCACGACTTCGTCCAGCAGGCCTGGACCAAGCCCGGCCCGTGGCGCTACGAGGGCAAGCACTTCCACTATCGCTTCGTCAACCCCTGGCAGCTACCCATCCAGAAGCCGGTGCCCCAGCAGTGGATCCCCGGTCTGGTCAGCCCCGAGACCGTAGTGTGGTCGGCCCAGCACCGTTATCCCTATGTCGCGTTGGGCACCAACGTCGAACCAACGATTGAGATGGTCAACCTGTACGCCGACGTGGCCGAGCAGGAAGGCTACCAGGCCGGGCCGGAGAACTTCGGCTATCTGCAGAACGTCGTCGTGGCCGAAACCGAGGAGAAGGCCGAAGAACTGGGCCGCGGCTTCGTGTATGGCGGCGGCTTTGGCTCGTTTGCCCGACCCGAGTGGATGTTCCCGCCGGGCTACAACTCCAAGGCGGCCACCAAGCGCTTGGCTCAGGCGCTGACCGATCCCCGTACCGGCACCGAAATCATTCGCCAGACGCAGGGCGACGTCAACGTCCAGGAAGTCCTCGACAGCATTGACGAGAACTACAAGAACGCCAAAGAAGCTGGCCTGGTCATTGCCGGAACGCCGAAGACGGTTATTCCCAAAATCCGCACAATGCTCGAACGGCTGCGGCCGGGCATCTTCGGCATCTGGTACCACCACGGCCCGATGACCTTTGAGGAGCGCAAGACCTGTCTGCGCCTGCTGGGCGAGGAAGTCCTGCCGGCCATGCGCGAGATGGCCAAAGAACTCGACCTGCCCGGGCCGTTTGAACAGCTGCCCGGCACGCGGCCGCTGCCGGCCTCCGGCAAACGCGACCCGGTCGTGCCTGACCTCAAGGCCGCCTAAGGCGAGACCTGTTCAGTCAAGGCCGCTTCACCAGCCCAACAGGCCGCAGCCCCTCCACAGGCTGCGGCCTGTTTTTGTGCTCTTCAGCCTGCGAACTTCAGCCGCTTCCACCAGTCCATCCGCATCAGCTCGGCGATGCGGTGAAAGTTGGGATGATCCCACAACAGAGCGGGCCGGGTGGCTGAAAAATTTTCCTGGAAAAACTGAAACACGGCTTCCTCTATCCGCTCGGCTGAGGACTGCTCGGGCAGCCAGATGGGAAAGCTGCGAAACACAAACGCCGTGCTGCCAACCCGCTGCGGATAGACACAAAATGTGCGCAACAGCTCCCTGGCTGAAAACGGCGAGGCGCCCGCCCTGGCCTCTTCGGCCACCAGGTAATCGCGTGGCAGGGAGCGGACACCGGCCATGACGGCCAACGCGCCCTGGGGCGCGGAGTAGAGATAATACAGAGCCGGCAGCTTGCCCTCCACGCTCGGACCAGCCACCAAACGGACTTCCAGCACAGCCCGCCACGACAGAAAGGGGCGTGGATCGCCGGAAAAGATATACAGCCGCTCGCTGTCCGGAGGACGGTAGTCGGCCAGTTCGGCCAGACTCTGAGGCTCTCCCCGGTCGAGCCGGGCGTGCACCAGCGACAGCCTGCGCAGAAAATCGTCCAGAGTCTTGAGTTCTTCCAATCTGGCCTGCCGGGCGGTCGTTTCAGACGTGCGCAGACCAGCCGCCTCGGTTCGGAGTTCGTCCTGGCGCCGCCTGACGTGGTCAATATCAATCAGCATATCCATGCCAGAGACGGGGGCCATACCTAGGGGCGATGCCCCTGCTGGCGGTCGAGCGCGCGGTACTGAATCGCTTCGGCGATGTGCGCCCCGCCGACGTGTTCTTCGCCCGCCAGGTCGGCAATCGTTCGGGCGACTTTGAGAATCCGGGTATACGCCCGAGCGCTCAGTCCGAGCCGGGCCATGGCGTTCTCAAGCAGCTGTTGACCGGTCCGGTCGGGTTGGCAAAACCGGCCGATGTCCTGGCTCGTCATGTGGGCGTTACAGAACACCCGTCGCCCGGAGAAGCGCGCGAGCTGGACCTGTCTGGCACGGTTTACCCGCGCCCGGAGCGTGGCCGAGTTTTCGGCCGTTTGCTCTTGGCTCAGCTCCTTGTATGGCACGGCCGGAACCTCGACCTGGATATCAATGCGATCCAGCAGCGGACCGGACACCTTGGCCCGGTAGCGCTGGATTTGCTGCGGCGTACAGCGACACTCGTGTTGGGCATCGCCCAGGAAGCCGCACGGGCACGGGTTCATGGCCGACACCAGCATGATATTCGCCGGGTAGGTAATCGAACCCAGCGCCCGTGAGATGGTCACCCGCGCATCTTCCAGGGGTTGGCGCAGGACTTCCAGCACGTTTTTACGAAATTCCGGTAGCTCGTCCAGAAACAACACCCCATGGTGGGCGAGCGACACCTCGCCCGGCTTGGGAACCGCGCCCCCACCGATCAGGCCCGCGTCGGAAATCGTGTGGTGTGGCGAGCGAAACGGGCGTGTTGCCACCAGCGCCCGACCGTCCAGCAGCCCGGCAACGCTGTGGACCTTGGTGGCGTCGATGGCCTCGGCCAGGGTCAGGTCGGGCAGGATTGTCGGCAGGCGGCGGGCCAGCATGGTTTTTCCGGCGCCGGGCGGCCCAATCAACAGCAGGTTATGCCCGCCGCTGGCGGCGACCTCAAAGGCGCGCTTGACATGATCCTGGCCTTTGACATCGCGGAAATCCGCGTCATAGACTCCGTGGGCGGCAAACACGTCCTGAAGGTCGACCGATTCCGCGACCAGCTCCTGCTGCTGGTTGAGAAACAAAAACGCCTCGCTGAGGCTGGGCACGCCGAACACTGCGACGCCGTCCACCACCGCCGCCTCAGCCGCGTTTTTCTGGGGCACGAGCAGGCCCTTGAGCCCTCTGTCCTTGGCCATCACCGCCAGGGGTAAGATCCCCTGCACCGGCTTGACCCGACCGTCCAGGGACAGTTCTCCGAACAGAACGTACTCGGCGAGGCGTTGTTTATCGAGGTAGCCGGCGGCGGCCAGGATGCCGAGCGCAATCGGCAGGTCGTAGGCCGAGCCTTCTTTCTTGATATCGGCCGGGGCGAGGTTGACGGTTATTTTGCGGGCGGGAAATTCATAGCCGGAGTTTTTGATGGCCGAGCGGACACGGTCTTTGCTCTCGCGAACAGCGCCCTCGGGCAGGCCGACAGTGGTGAACTGGGGGAGGCCGAGTGCGACATCAACTTCAACTTCGACCAGCAGACCATCAATACCTACCAGGGCGCCTGACAGTACCGTTGCCAGCATCGGAATGCGGGCTCCCCTAGACCTTCGCGTATCCGTCCTTGGTCCGCTTCAGCCGGCCCGTCTTTGTCATCTGGTACAGCTGGGTATAGACCGCAGCCGGCGACTTTTTGATCTTGGCCACTACGTCTTTGGCGGTGAACTGGTCGGGGAGGCCGGCAAGCACCTGTGTCCAATTGAGCCGTTTCCGAGCCGGAGCTTTGGCCGGAGCCTTGGCGGTAGCCTTGGCGGCAGCTTTCGCGGTCTGATTGCCCACGACTTGCTTACAGATATCGGCCTCTTTGCGCAGCGCGACGAGTTCCCGTTCTTTTTTTGCAATCTCTTTTTCCAGACCGACCAGGATTTTGGCGGCCTGCTTCCTGAGACTTCCAACCCCTTCTGCCATAATATTCTCCCCCTTACATACAGTTCGTTAGCAGGTAGTTTAACTGACTACTAAAAAGAAAAAGATATATCAATAGCGTATGAGAGTAAAAGCCGGAGCGCTCTATCCTCTCGACTGCCTTTCCGTTAAGCTGCCCTCGCGTTGATTCTGCTTACGATATTCGTATGCAGAGCATATGAGGTTGTTGAACCGCCAGGAAAGCACCGAGAATAGATATGACAATTATCAACATGCGTCTGAACGCCGTCTGGGCTGTCTGTTTGATTACTGTCGCTATGCTCCTGTGCTCTGGATTCACGGCTCAGGCGGACACGCCATACTTGCGAGCCGGAGGCAATGTCGATTGGTCGGAGCAAACTCGCTTCAAGGACAAATCCTGCTCAAACGGCTCGCGCCTGGCCCTGTACGGCTGTGGAAAGGGCATTGACGGGTCGCCGCTGAGTTCGCTCGGCGATTTCGGCGCGACGGGCAGCTATGAACTGGGGGTCGGCTACAGAATACTCGCTCCCCTGCGGCTCGAAGCCGTGTTTCAACACCGCCCGGACTTTTCTTTTGAGGGTCGCGCCAACTTCGTACAGACCACGGGCCGCCAGGCGGTCTCCGCAGACATGTCGGCCTTGGCCGGCATGCTGGCCGCGTATGTAGACCTGCCACGGCTGGGCCTGCCGAAACTCGGGCCGTTCAGCCCGTTTATCGGCGGCGGACTCGGCGTCTCTCATATCGACATCGACACCACCCGTATGAGCTTCACCAGGACGGCGACCATCGTCCCGGACGGACAGCAGTTCAATTTTGCCTGGATGCTCACCGGGGGTGTGGGGATACCGTTGACTGAAAGGATAACCTTCGACATCGCCTACCGGTATACGGATTTCGGTACGGTCGAGACGAGCGACGGTACGGCAAAAGTCGTGAGTCAGGCCACCGGAGCGACTCTGGCCGATATCGACATAGGCGAGACGCGGGCCAAGCTGTCGAGCCACGGTCTGCATTTCTCGCTGCGGTATGCCTTCTAACGCGGATCAGCTAAGCGGTATCCGGCAGCCTGGAAGCAACCCACCCCGGCCCTTCCTTCGACTTCGCTTGCGCTACGCTCAGGATGCCCGGTCATGCTGAGCGTAGGTCCTGAGCTTGTCGAAGGGCTGGAGTCGAAGCATCCCCTCCTGGGAGGGAAAGAGGAAACGTGTCAACCTCTCTTTGTGCTGTTGAGGACACGTTTCCTCTTTGTGCCGCGTCAGCGGCGGGGTGGGTCCCCCGGCCCGGCTTGTACACGTTGAGTCCTGGGAACATGCACCACATATCCAGGAGGAGCGTATGAGAACCATCGCCAGCGGAGACTTTTCAGCGTTCGCCTCCCCTCTACGGATGGATAGCTTATCAAACAGGAAGAAGAAGCAATTCAGAGAACGCATGCGTGAACTGCGAACGAGGTATAAAAACAGGGAACGAAAAGACTACAAGCTGATTAACCCCGTCAAAGACGCCCGTTATGACGCTGTTTATGCCGAGGGCATGATCTGGCTCGACAGCCTCGCCGGCGAGCCGTTACGGGAGGGCGCGTATGTGGTCCGGTTTTCGGACGAGCCCACAGATTAGGTTAGCCGGAGGCGTAACCCAACATTCCCAGCGAGGCGCTAAAACTTACACCCGCCCCATCAGCCCTGTCATCCCTGCTCCTGGCCTTCCATCGCGGCCATATACGGATTAGACGGGACAGCCCCGGCAGGACGCTGGGCCGTGCGTCCAACCCGCCATCCTGAGCAGTCAGTGCAGGCCCAAGGAATCAAAAGATTTCTGATTATTCCCGAACCAACCTGAAATGCCCGAGATCTTCTGGCGTTGGTCGAGTAGATAGTCATGGTTGAATGAGAAAACTTCTAGGCGATCATCGTAAATGATGTGGAGATGATTTTCGTAGTGGCGAGATCGTGGAAAGACTCTCCATGATACCGGCTCGCCGGCGATGGGATGAATATCGCCATTGCTGGCGAGAACAACCAATCTGGAATCTAACTCGACAACAGTGCCGAACAACGCAACCTTAGCCGACACAAGAGTTTCATCATGATGTTTGAGAGGTAGCGAGCCAAGACGTTTAATGGGGTGTTCTCGATCCCAAGGTTGATATTTAGCCACTCGTATTGAGCCGTTCGCTGCCTGACAAATCTTGTCCTGAGCCGCCCAGGAGTACACTCCGGTAGGCTCTTCAAAGTCTGAAAAGATTTCTTTTTCCGGTATCAGTCGATCAAACTCTCGTCGATACGACTTTCTTCTCAGCGTATAGGATTCCTCGTCGGATTCCCGGCGCGTCCGGTGATAGGCGGCTAAGACTCCCGGGCCGGTTGAGGACGACCCGTAGACGCTGTGAAAGGCCCACTGACACTCGCTGCAATGCTGCCCTGTGAGGGGACGAGGATTAGTCCTAGAAGTAAACTCGGATAGTCTTGTGAAGGGAGAGTCAGGCTCATACTCCCACAATCCCCCTTCTCCGGCGAAGTTGAGATTGTATTCCCACAATCCCTCTTCCCCGGCAGCAAGAGCCACGGAGTTGTATGACGCGCCTAGCGCTAAGACAGGTCCGTCCCAGAGTCTATCGACACGGGTACTGACCGGATATTTGGTCTGTCCATTGCAGTTCGCCGAAAAGACCCCACTCTGAGAAGCGACATACAGGCGCCGATAATACACTGTGGAGTCTGCGTGCGGAAAAGGAAAAAGGTTATCTTGATGCCCCAAAGACGCCTCTCTGATCTGCTCTTTTTCTATGACAAGAGGAGTTTCAGCGAGAGTCGAAAAACGATTATTCATTGTTGACTTGAATTCTTCATCCTGAAAAATTCCTGTTGCCGCCACTCGGTACAGATAATCGCTTCGCTTAAACGCGCAGACGAGAGCGAGCTTGAGAGCGTTGTCAACCGCTAGGGCTTCGATGAGCCTATCCCAGTCCAGAGTCAGAATTCTGCCCTCTATGTCGAAAAGATGCAGACGGCCTCGGTATATCTGAGTATCCCAGTAGTGACCTGGAATAGTCAACTTCAAAGGCGACATGGTTGGCCTTTCGTAATCTTCCGAATCTGCGCCGGTCTCAACACATTGGTGTTTATCCAGATTCTACGAATGCGTTCTGTGGGAATGTCCTGTTGATTCTGCTGATGATCGGCGGGATAGCCATGCCAAGTTCCCTGATTTCCTACGAATTTCGCTATGAAAACCTGGGTTGCTTGATCTTGAGCGAGTCCGAGATAGTCCGGGACGCCCTCCGAATAGTGGAGCCCCCACCCGTTATTGTTATCGATCCACTGATTCGCGTATGTTGCGTTGAAACATACGATTTCCTGTGCAAGAGAGATTGACCATTGAGACTTACCCTGTGTCCTGTTCCGGTGCTGAGGGTTAGGCGAATACGTCATAATTGGTTTGGAATAAAACACACGATTGTAATGGGTGCAACCAGCCCGCAGCCCTGGCGGTCAGACCTCAATGAGCGCGGCGGTCGTGTGCGGTTCGGGGATTGGATCGCCGTGCTCGTGGAGGGATTCGAGGTGGAGGATAATAGCTTCGCGGATTAGCTCTTTCACCTCGGTTTTTGTGTCTGCGGCGGCAATGCAGCCGGGCAAATCGGGGACGGAGTAACCGCTGTCGGTTCTTTCGATGAGGATGGTGTATTTCACAGCGATTCTCCTCTGTTTAGCGCTCGCCCCGCCACCCCTGTCGGATTACACCGTGCTAATCCGACCTACGTCTACGGTCTTTGTCATGATGTCGATTCAACTCCTCAACAACGATAGCAGTTAGGCTATTCACGCACTCCTCGACCGTTTCTGACGTAAGCCCATTATCGAAATGCTCACACTCATTTCCTTTAAGGAAATCAAGATCAGGGAGTGAGTCATTTCTGTTAATGACGAATTTGGGAGTCTCTGGGCGAAGCTCGGAGAGGATAGAGTTGATATGGCCATCACGGAAGGCGAATCCGACGAAAAGCACTGTATCTGCTTTTTGTACGACCGCTCGTAGATGTTCGTGAAATTTGACGAAGGGCTCTTGATCGGGCTCTCCTTTGTATCCTGGATACAAGATTGAATGGTTCTGATGATCCCCTGTAAAAAGGGGATTGCTAGCGATAATACCCTCGGCGCTGCGTTGCCAATTCACAGACCCATGCAGCTTGGTCAGCCGGCCATGATCGTTATCGAGAGGCTGGCCAGGAGAATCCCAGAGAGCCATGTCCAGAGCCATCTGATCGGGATTAGGTTTGAGACCTATTTCTACGTTTATTCCGGCCTCGCTGATCACCCGTTCTAGCACTCGATCGTAGTTCGTTGTGAAAATTTCGATATTTGAATCGAACTTCGCGAGTTCCTGGAGGAGTTCTATCCAATCTCGGAGTTTTTCAGGATCGGGGGCTGTTGTGTAGAACTGATATACCTGAGTGTTGATTTCGCTCTTTAGATTTTGAATTTGATCCTCTAATCTGGGTATTCCCCTTGAAAAAGGCAAGAGGTCATGCCCTCCAATGAATTGGCTGATACGATTTCCTGACATCATCCATCCCGCTACAGCCTTAGTGTCACGGGATACTTGGAGATAGTCTCGGAGTTCATCTAAATTCCACAAGACCTCTTCAATATCTATCGGCTCTCCACCTTTCTGGGCTTCCAAAAACTCGCGGACTTGGACAAACAAGTTGTTCCTCGTGATGCCGTCCGGAAGACGATTGAAGAACTCAACGGTGGTTGGATATTGTTCAGGATCAACGGCAGCGGAGCCTCCGGCTCCTACGAAAACAAGAATCATGGTCTCTTCCCTTTTAAGTCGTCTGGTACTTCAGGAACTATCGAGAAGCGCCAGCCGGCCGCTTCGAGCAGTGTGTTGATCTTGATACGGGCGGTGGCTTCGTTCATCTCCCCCTCAAGAGATCGTGTGGGAAGGGTCTGGATCGTGCCCCCTGTGTCCTTAGCACGGACGCCGTAGAGCGTCTATTTGCAGGCTCCCGGTCAGGTGATAAGCATAGGCCCAGTCGGAACCGCACCCAATAAGGAGGAACACACTATGGCCAGATTAGGGGTTGTTGCCGCAAATATGTCGGGCCTCACCTTCAACGAGCTACGAGACATGGCGCGCCATGCCGAGTCGGCCGGGTTTGAGGCCATTTTTTCGCCGGAGTTCATGAATGACTCCCTGATCAACTGCCAGATCATGGCTCAGGCAACCTCGAAGGTTAAGGTCGGCACCTGGATCACCAACGTCTACCTGCGCCACCCCGCCCTGTGCGCCCAGACTGCGGTGGCCATTGACGACACCTCAAAAGGCCGCCTGATTCTCGGCCTCGGCGTCAGCCATCGGCCCATCGTCGAGGGCGTATACCAGGAAAAAATGGACAAGCCACGTACCTTTCTGCGCAATTATATCGGCGCGGTGCGCGACGTAGCGGCCGGCAAGGAAATCCCCGGCATGGCCATGCAGCCCCGTGCAGCCAGCTACGCCGTGCCGATCTATATCGGCGCGCTGGCCCTGGGCACGGTCCAGCTCAGCGGCGAGCTGGCCGACGGGGTGATGCTCTACCTGTGTCCCGTCAGCCGGCTACCGACCGCCCTGGCCGCCCTGGAAAAAGGCGCGGCCAAGGCCGACCGTTCGATCTCCGAGATCGATGTCACCACCGGCCTCATCACCTGCATTCACGACGATCTGGACACGGCCATGGAGGCGGCCAAACAGGGCCTGATGTTCTACGGCAGCCTGCCCTTCTATAACAAGCTGTTTCACGACAGCGGCTTTGAGGACGAGGCGGCCAGCCTGCTCAAAGGCGACGGCAGCGGCTTTGTGTCGGAAAAGATGGCCGACGAGCTGTGCCTGATCGGTCCGCCGGAGCGCTGTCGCGAGCGCCTGGCCGCGTTTCAGGAGGCCGGGATTCAAATGCCGATCTTCAACCCCTCGCCGGTCGGCGGCGAGAGCTATGGGGACGCGGTGCGCAGCGCGATTGAGACCTTTGCCCAATAGACTGCGGGGCGCCCACGGGGGAGTGCCCCTACTCGCCCGGCACCTGCCAGGTCTCTCCGACCGCCATGATCTTGATCGGGTCGAGCGAAGCCCCGGCCGCCCGGACCACCCGGCGCAACTCGCGCGGGGCTTCGTCATACGGCTCGTCGGTCAGATCGAAGGTGCCCCAGTGGCACGGCACCATCCAGCGGGCTCCCAAATCCTGAAACGCCTGATACGATTCGGCCGGGTTCATGTGCGAGTAGCGCATGAACCAGCGCGGTTCATAGGCGCCAATCGGCAGCAGCGCCACATCAATCGGACCGTAGCGCCGGGCGATTTCGCCGAAGCCGTGAAAATAGCCCGTGTCGCCGGCAAAAAAGTAGCGGCGTTCGTCCGAGACAACGACCCAGGCGCACCACAGGGTCGCGTTCTCGGCCTGACCGATACGCCGTGACCAGTGCTGGGAGGGCACGCAGCTGATTGTCCAGCGCCCGTGCTCGACCGTCTGCCACCAGTCCAGCTCGATCACATTCGGCCGACCGCGGTCACGAAACCACTCGGCCAGGCCCATCGGCACAAACCACCGGATCGAGGGCGGCAGGGTGTCAACCGTGTAGGCGTCGAGGTGGTCGTAGTGGTTGTGGGAGATGAGAGCAAAGGCGTCGGCCGGAACGGCGCTGATCGGGATGCCGGGCGGATGGTGACGCTTGGGCAGGAGCGCCCGCTGGCCAAAATGCGGGTCGGTCAGAAAGACATCGGCCCGGTCGTGGATGGCAAAGGTGGAGTGTCCGACCCAGGTCAGCGCGGCCGTCTTTTGCGGCACGGCCAGGGAACTGCCGTCGTTCTCGACCCGAGGCACCTCGGGCGGGTCGCGCCACTCGCCGGTGTAGGCGTTGCGCGATACCGCCCAGCGCAGCATGTCGGTAGTAGACACGTCCCGGCGGCGCCAGGGCGTAAACCAGGCACCGGGCTCGCCGTGGTAGGCGTACAGGGAGGCGGGGTCGCTCGGCGGCTCAGGCGTGCGGTCGGGCGGGACGGCACAGGCCGCGCACAGCGCCAGCAGCACCACCCCGAGCCAGCCCAGGGACCGGGCCGCCTTATGCCCGATACAAACCGGCCACAAACTCGGCATACCCGTTGTACGGCAGGGTTGGTCGGCGTTCCTCGGTGCCGATCACCCGCTCATAAGCCTGTGACCAGCGGGGGTGGGGAACCGTCGGATCGACATTGGCCGTAAAATCGTACTCCCAGGGAATGAGGGAGGACCAGAACGTGCCGGGCTGCTGGTCGGTGAACTCGATGCGGACAATCGACTTGATGCTCTTGTAGCCATACTTCCAGGGCACGACCAGGCGAATCGGGGCGCCGTGCTGCTTGGTCAGCTCGTGACCGTATATGCCGGTCACAAACAGCGACAGCTCGTTGGTCGCCTCGGCCAGGCTCAAGCCCTCAAAATACGGCCAGGGGTAGCTCGTGTCCCGCATCCCCGGTGCCTGGTCGGCGTCGTTGAAGGTCAGCATGCGCATGAATTTCGCCGAGGACAGGGGTTCGACCAGATCGATAAACGCCTTGATCGGAAAACCGGTCCAGGGAACGGCCATGGACCAGGCTTCAACACACCGGTGGCGGTACAGTCGCTCCTCAAGCGGCATGCGACGCACCAGTTCGTCAATATCCAGGGTCTGGGGTTTGTTGACCAGGCCCGCCACCTCGATCTGCCACGGTCGGGTTCGGAAATTGGACACCAGGCGGGCGACGTGTTCTTTGCGGGGCGAGAACTCGTAGAAATTATTATACGTGGCGGCCACCCGCTCGCGGGTCAGCGGCCGGTCCAGCGTATAGCGCGCGGCGCGCGGCGCCGGGTACAGGTCGGTGGTCGGGCTGGGCTCGGGCAGACCCCGCAGCGCACCCAACTCGTCAGCGGTCTGGCTTTCGGCCGGGCTGTCGCAGCTCACGCCCAGGACGCTCAGACTGGTCAGCCCCAGGGCTTGGAGAAACCGGCGACGGTTCCAATACACCGCTTCCGGAGTGGCCAGACGTTGCGGCATCTCCCAGCCGCGCGGAGAACGAATCAGCATGGTCGTGTTCCTCCTGTCCTCCATTCAAATGGATGGACGCCAAAAGTCAACCGACCGGCGTGCCAATAAACTTGCCGCTGCGGTCCAGGTTTAGTAGGAAGAGGCGACACCAGGAAAAACAGGGAGGCTTTATGACACAGCAGACATCCGGCGCCACCCAGCTGCTCTCCGGCGTGACCGTACTCGACTTCACCCAGTACCTGGCCGGCCCCTCATCCACCCGGCTGCTGGCCGACCTGGGAGCCGAGGTGGTCAAAATCGAACGCGCGCCCGACGGCGACCTGGGACGCAAGATTCACCTGGTCGAGCACGGCCAGAGCGCGCTGTTCCTGTCCGCCTGCGCGGGCAAAAAAAGTCTGTGTGTCGATTTCAAGAAGCCCCAGGCGCTCGAAATTGTGCGCGAGCTGGTCCGCCGGGTGGACGTGGTGGTGGAAAACTACAGCCCCGGGGTAATGGCCAAATACGGCCTGGACTACGACTCGCTCAAAACCCTGAACCCGCGTCTGATCATGTGTTCGGTCTCGGGCTACGGTCAGGACGGTCCGTATGCGCGGCACACCAGCTTCGATATCATCGCCCAGGCCCAGAGCGGAGTGATGGCCATGACGGGCGAACCCGACGGCCCGCCGACCTATGTCGGGAATTATTTCGGGGACCCGAACGCCGGGATTCACGGCGCCCTGGGGATTTGCGCGGCCCTGTTCCACCGCGCCATGAGCGGGGAAGGTCAGTACATCGACATCTCGCAGCTCGAATCCCTGGTCTATCTCGACTACATCAACTTCCCGCTCTTTCAGATGAGCCAGGGCGCCATTCGGCCCCACCGGTTTGGTGGTGACTTTTTCAACATCTGCCCCTACGGCGTCTACAAGGCCACCCAGGGCTATATCGTCTTTGCCGTTGCCGAGCACCAATGGCCGCCGCTGGTCGAGGCCATGGGCAAGCCTGAGCTGGCAACCGACCCGCGCTACGCCACCCAGATCGAACGCTGCAAGCGCCGACCCGAGGTGCGCCAACATATTGAGGACTGGCTGCAAAGCTTTGAGGATGACGACACCCCGCTGAAAATTCTGGCGGAAGCCCGGATTCCATCCGCTCCAATCCTCGACATCCCGGCCACCGTCGCCCACCCCCAGCTCCAGACCCGCGATTTCTTCCAGGACGTGCCCCACCCGCTGCTGGGACCGACCCCGATTGCCAAATCCCCCTTCCACCTGTCCAGCGCCCAGGTTGCGATTCCCTTCCGGGCCGCCTTTCTGGGCGAGCACAACGAGGAAGTCCTCCAGGGCTACCTGGATTACACCGACGAACAGATTGCCGAACTGTACCGGGACGGAGCGATCATTCAAGAAGACCGGATCAGGGAGTTGCGGGAGACGGGCGAGCTGTAAGGACGCAGACACAAGCTTCCTCAGGATTCCAGGCTGGCGTCCTGCCCGACCTGCTCCAAGCGCGCCAACACATCCTGGGGATTGATGCGCCGCTTAAAGAAAAACACGCTGCCCGGCACGTCTTTGAAGTCTTCCTCGCCGACGTTGAGATCGGCCGAGACCGCCACCACCATATCGGTCCGGCCCGAGCGTTTGAGCTTCATCAGCTTGCGGGCCAGATAGTCGGGCCGCCAGAAGCCGACGATCTCCAGCAGCGCGGTGCGGCCGTCAGCGTGGCGGAAGGCAAAGTCGGGGATAAACACCGTGTCCTTGAGGTTGATGATGGCCACCTCACGCTCAATCTCCCAGCCGCTCTCAATCTCGCCGAACCGTTCGGCAAATGTCCGCTCCAGCAGCGAGTCATACACCGTGCTGTCGCGGTAGTGGGAGTGCAGCCCGGCGCTTTCGTCGAGCGGGAAAAAACGCCGCTCACCGTCCGCAGCTACGATCTCGGCCTCCATCTTCCAGCGCGTGCACAACAGCAGGGCGGGCAAAAAGACCGCCAGCTTCAGACCGTACTTCTGGGACAGGCGAAACAGGCTGACCGGGCCGTCAAGCACAATCTCATAGCCGCTGTCCAGATCACCCTGAATGGTGTGCATCAGCTGGTAAAACTTCACAAACTTGAACAGCTGTTTATAGCGGCTGGGAATGTTGCGCAGGACCGACAGTTTCATCCGAATGCAACGGTACAGCAGGGCCTGGGCCAGGGCGACATTATAGCGCTCCAGCAGCCACTCGGGCTGGGGCGGGTCGAAGCGGGTCAGGAGGTGGTTGTCGGGCAGGTCGGCGTACACTGCCCAGGCCAGCTGCTCCACATCGGTTTTGTATTCGCTGGCCACCTCGGCCAGAATGTCGTTCCTGGACACGGGGTGAATCAGATCCGGCTGGAGCACGACCGGGTGGTTCTCCCGGGCCAGGCCAAACACCCGCTCGCGCACCTCGGCCGGGGGAGCGACGCTGCGCTCGCTGAACTCGCAGCGGTCGTCCCGCAGCAGCTTGGCCAGCCCGCGCTGAATCCGATAGTCGGTGCTGTCCTGGGCGTACTGGTTAAGGGCGTCGCTCAGCTCGCGCCGGGTCTTGCCCTGGTGGTCGCCGAAAATGGCGATCAGCTGTTCGGCCAAGGCTTGAGCTCGGGGCGCCTCGGTCTTGATGTAGCGCGGATAGATGTAGGGCCCGTGGTTGCGCGTTTGGAGGAGGTCAGAGGTCAGCATCGTCGGTGTGGAAGCACAAGTCTGCGATTTTTTTCAGGCTGGGGCAAGACCCGCGCCGCAGCTTGATCTCTCCCCCCCTTTGGGTTAGACATCGGGCTCACGCGCAGGAGGAGCCACGGCATGGCAGACTATCACACCCTGATGTTTGAAAAGCGCAACGGCATCGGCTATCTGACCCTCAACCGGCCCAGCAAACTGAACGCGCTGAGCCCGGAGCTGATGGCCGAGCTGGGACAGGCGCTGGACACGATTGAGGACGACCCGGAGGTCAAAGTCGTGATCCTGACCGGAGCCGGACGCGCCTTCTCGGCCGGCTTCGACATTGGCCGACCCGAAGGCGAACCCGAGCTGTACGAGCGGCCGGCCGACGACTGGCGCTCGGCCCTCAAAAAGAACATCACCATCTTTCTGAAAATCTGGCACTCGGCCAAGCCGTATATCGCCGCCATCAACGGCTACGCGCTGGCCGGGGCGTGTGAGCTGGCCCAGCTGTGCGATATCAAAATTGCCTCTGAACAGGCCACGCTGGGCGAGCCGGAGATTCGCTTTGGGACGGGTCCGCCGGTCCTGGTCACACCCTTCAGCGTCGGCCTGGCCAAGGCCAAGGAGCTGCTGCTGACCGGTCAGACCCTGTCGGCCCAGGAGGCTGAACGGCTGGGCATGATTAACAAGGTGGTCGCCCACGCTCAGCTCATCCCCGAGTGCGAGAAGATGGCCCGGACGATGATCAACATTGCCCAGGTCGGGGTCAAGTATAACAAGATCGCCATCAACCGCGCCTTTGAGAACATGGGCTTCCTGAACAGCATTGAGCAGAACCTCGACCTGGTGACCCTGTTCGATACGACCCGGACCGAAGAGCAGGAAACCTTCAGTCGAATCCGCAAGGAAAAGGGCCTGCGGGCCGCGCTCGACTGGCGGGACGCGCGCTTTAAGGACGACGAAGAGAGTGGCGAGTGAAGAGTGGCGAGCAGGGCACAGGACACGCTCCACTGGCCACTCGCCACTCTCTTCATTGCATCGCTCAATGCTCCGCTCCCCCCCTGTCCGCCTTGTGAGCAAGGTGGCCGCTCCTGACCGCCCGCTCGGGAAGAGAGGATCACCCACCCCGGTGGTAAAAGCGAGCGCGGGTGCCTTCTTGATACGACGGCTCATAGCGTTCGCGTGTGGTGTGGCGTGGCTGTACGCCGCCCCCGCTCAGGCTCAGACGCCCCAGCTGATCGCCGTGCCCACCACCGAGCTGATGGCGATTGACGGCGTCTTGGACGAGGCCGCCTGGCAGACCGCCCAGACCATCGACACCCTGCGCCAACGCGAGCCCGACGAGGGCGCGCCCGCCTCCGAACGCACCCAGGTGCGCGTCCTGTACTCGTCCACCCGGCTGTATGTCGGCATTACCTGCTTTGACTCCAACCCCGAGGCGATTGTGGTCTCGCGCTTTGACCGCGACGCCAACCTCGATGCCGACGACCGGGTGAGTCTGCTGTTCGACACCTTTCACGACCGCCGCAACGCCTTCATCTTTCAGATCAACGCCGTGGGGGCGCGCTTTGACCAGATCATCTCCGACGAGGGGCAGGATCTGAACCCGGACTGGAACGGCATCTGGTACGCCAGGACGCGGCTGACCCCGCAGGGCTGGACGGCGGAGGTGGCGATTCCCTTTCAGACACTCAGCTTCGCGCCCGGCCAGACCGTGTGGGGGTTCAACGTCCAACGGATGCTCAAGCGCAACAACGAGGAAGCGGTGTGGGCCGGCTACCGGCAGAATCTGAACTTCTTTCGGGTCTCGGAGGCCGGCATGTTGACCGGACTGGCCAATATCAGCCAAGGGCTGGGGCTGGACGTGTCGCCGTTCTTTTCGGCCATTCCCAGACGCGGGGCGACCAACTTCCAGCCGGGGCTGAACGCCTTCTACAAACTCACCCCGGGGCTGACTCTGAGCGTCACCCTGAACACCGATTTCGGCGAAACCGTGGTCGATGATTCGCAGGTCAACCTGACCCGCTTCTCGCTCTTTTTTCCTGAGAAGCGCCAGTTCTTCCTGGAAGACGCCGGCAATTTTGCGGTGGACGACCTGACCGGCACCTCGCGTCCCCTGGTCATGGTCCCTTTTTTCAGTCGGCGGATCGGTCTTGACGAGGACGGCAAGGCCACGGATCTGCTGGGCGGCGTCAAGCTGAGCGGCCGAACCGGCCCCTATCGGCTGGGCATCATGAGCGTCCAGGCCCAGCAGCGCGAGCCCGTTCCGGGTGAAAACTTCAGCGTCATCCGCGTCAAGCGCGACCTGTTCACCAAGTCCTCAGTCGGCTTTATCGCCACCCGCCGCACGCCCGAACGCGGGCCGGCCAGCGGCCTGGCCGGGGGGGACTTCCGCTACAGCACCTCGGAGCTGGGGGGTAATAAAAATCTGTCGTGGTCGGCCTTCTTTCTGAAAAGTTTCATTCCGGGGGCGACCAGAGACATGGCCTGGGGCACAGCCCTCAACATGCCCAACGATACCTGGGAGCTTGCGACCTCGTATCACGAGGTGCAGGAAGATTTTGACGCCACCATGGGCTTTGTGCGGCGTTACGGCATTCGCCGCTTTCGCTGGTTCGCGCGCGTCGCGCCCCGCCCGAGGCGCTGGGCCACCCGCCAGGTCTCGTGTGGCTCGGGCGGCAGCTATTACGCCGACCCGCAGACCAACGGGCTGCTGAGTCGCTTTGTCGGCTTCCCCTGCTGGTGGCGTTTCAACAGCGGAGACGAACTCCGGGCCTTCACCTTTGATGCCTTCCAACGCCTGGTCGAGGATTTCGAGATCAGCGACGGGGTGGCGATCCCGCCGGGCAGCTATCGCTACCGCCGCTACCGGACCGAATTCCAGAGCGCCGATAAGCGCCCGGTCGTGCTCTACCTGCGCTACGAGTGGGGCAGGTTCTACAGCGGCAAGAAGGACGACTGGACCGGACGGGTGGAGTTCCGGCCCGGGCCGTATGTCTTCTTGAGCAGCGAGTACCAACAAAACGATGTGCGCCTGGCCGAGGGCAACTTTGTCGTCCGGTTGATCCGGACCCAGCTCAGCCTGGCGCTCAACCCCGATCTGTCGTGGTTCAGCCTGGTGCAGTATGACACGGTCTCGGATATGCTCAGCCTGAACAGCCAGCTGCGCTGGATCATCGAGCCCGGCAATGACTTTTTTATCGTCTATAACCACAACTGGTACGCCCAGACGGACCGCTTCGGGTCGGCCCTGCGCGAGGGCCGGATCAAGGTCCGCTATACCTACCGCTTCTGAGCGACGGTCGTCGGAGGCGGGAGACGCCCGTTTGCGGCAAGCGAGCGCGGGTGCCTTCTTGATACGACGGCTCATAGCGTTCGCGTGTGGTGTGGCGTGGCTGTACGCCGCCCCCGCTCAGGCTCAGACGCCCCAGCTGATCGCCGTGCCCACCACCGAGCTGATGGCGATTGACGGCGTCTTGGACGAGGCCGCCTGGCAGACCGCCCAGACCATCGACACCCTGCGCCAACGCGAGCCCGACGAGGGCGCGCCCGCCTCCGAACGCACCCAGGTGCGCGTCCTGTACTCGTCCACCCGGCTGTATGTCGGCATTACCTGCTTTGACTCCAACCCCGAGGCGATTGTGGTCTCGCGCTTTGACCGCGACGCCAACCTCGATGCCGACGACCGGGTGAGTCTGCTGTTCGACACCTTTCACGACCGCCGCAACGCCTTCATCTTTCAGATCAACGCCGTGGGGGCGCGCTTTGACCAGATCATCTCCGACGAGGGGCAGGATCTGAACCCGGACTGGAACGGCATCTGGTACGCCAGGACGCGGCTGACCCCGCAGGGCTGGACGGCGGAGGTGGCGATTCCCTTTCAGACACTCAGCTTCGCGCCCGGCCAGACCGTGTGGGGGTTCAACGTCCAACGGATGCTCAAGCGCAACAACGAGGAAGCGGTGTGGGCCGGCTACCGGCAGAATCTGAACTTCTTTCGGGTCTCGGAGGCCGGCATGTTGACCGGACTGGTCGGCCTGTCGCAGGGACTGGGACTCGACCTTATTCCCTCCTGGTCACTGATACCCAGGCGGGGGGCGACCAACGTCCAGCCGTCCCTGGACGTGTTTTACAAGCTCACACCGAGCCTGACCCTCAGCATGAGCCTGAACACCGACTTCGGCGAAACCGAGGTGGACGACGCCCAGGTCAACCTGACCCGTTTTTCGCTCTTTTTTCCTGAGAAACGCCAGTTTTTTTTGGAAGACGCCGGCAACTTTGCGGTCGATGGGCTGACCCGGACATCCGGCCCGCTGGTCATCATTCCGTTTTTCAGCCGACGGATCGGGATTTCTGACGACGGAAAAACCGTTGACGTGCTCAGCGGCGGCAAGCTCAGCGGCCGGACCGGGCCGTATCGGATCGGCCTGATGAGTGTCCAGACCCAGAACCGGGGCCGCGTGCCCGGCGAGAACTTCAGCATCGTTCGGGTCAAGCGCAATATCCTGACCAAATCCTCAGTCGGCTTCATTGCCACCCGCCGGACTCCGGAACGCGGACCGGCGACCGGCTTGGCCGGGACTGACTTCCGCTACAGTACGTCAGAGCTGGGGGGCGATAAGAACCTGGAGTTCTCGTCCTTTGTCCTGCGCAGCTTTGTACCGGGCACGACCAAGAATCTGGCCTGGGGCAGCCAGCTCAGCCTGCCCAACGATACATGGCGGATTTTCGGCACCTACCGTGAGGTGCAACAAGATTTTGAGGCGACCATGGGCTTTGTGCCACGGACCGGTATTCGGCGTTTTGGCTGGTTTCTCCAGTACGCCCCACGTCCCGATCTGTGGCAGACCCGTCAGGTGAGCTGCGCCTTTGACGGCAACTATTTTGCCGATCCCGATATCGGAACGCTGCTGACCCGGAATGTCAACTTTCCGTGCGAGTGGCGGTTTGAGAGCGGGGATGTCGTCCGTTTTCGCACAATCCAGACTTTTGAGCGCCTGCATGAGAAGTTTCGCATCAGTGAGGGGGTGACGATCCCGCCGGGCGACTATGTATTCCGTCGCCAGCGGCTCGAGTTTGACAGCGCGGATAAGCGCAAGCTGGGGGTCTTTGTCCGCTACGACTGGGGACATTTTTTCAGCGGGCGCCGGGACGACTGGATCGGCCGGCTGGCTTTCCGGCCCGGTCCGGCCGTTTTTTTCAGCGGCGAGTATCAGCAGAACGATGTCCGCCTGCCGTGGGGCAGCTTTGTGGTGCGCCTCATCCGGGCACGGATCAACCTGGCGCTCAACCCGGATGTGTCGTGGTTCGCCTTTGGTCAGTACGACACAGTTTCGGACACCCTGGGGCTGAATACCCAGCTGCGCTGGATCATCGAGCCCGGCAACGAGCTGTTCGTGGTGTATAACCACAACTGGCTCATCCGTGACGACGAGATACGCTCGACCGTGCGCGAAGGCCGGATCAAGGCTGGCTATACGTATCGCTTCTAGGGACAAGGCGGCTTACAACAGCGCCTCCAAACGCCGCACGATGTCGGGCGGCAGGCGCGGCAGATCGCCGACCGCCGCGTTTTCAGCCACCCGCTCCAGGCGTGAGGTCGCCGGCAGCAGGCTTGACACCTGCGGGTTGGCTGCGACATAGGCCAGCAATGCCTGGCCGGCGGTGCGGATGCCGTAGGGTTCGAGGAAGGACATATCGTTCCGGCCTACGACTCTGAGCAGCCGTGAGCGGTCAAAGATCGGACACAGCGGGGTCATGACCAGCACCCCGATGTTCAGCTCGGCGGCCAGGGGCAGGATTTCCCGTTCGGCCTCGCGGTCGCCCAGGTTATAGGGAATCTGGATCGCATCGAACACGCCGGTTCGCATGGCCTGCATCATCTCGGGAAACATGCCGGTCCGGTAATCGGTGATGCCGAGCCAGCGGAGTTTTCCCCTGGCTTTGTAGTCTTCCAGCACAGGCGTGACCTGCTGCCAGCCGGCCATATTGTGAATCTGCATCAGGTCGATGACATCGGTTTGGAGTTTGCGAAACGACTGCTCAATCTGGCGGCGGGCCGCAGCTGCGTCTGACTGCAAGACCTTGGTGGCGATCAGCACGCCCTCACGGCGACCGCGCAAGACCGTGCCCAGGACTTCTTCGGCCTGCCCATACATCGGCGCCGTATCGAACAGGTTCACCCCGCAGCGCAGCGCCTCGGTCACCAGGTGTTGGACGTGTTGCACAGCACGCTCGCCCCGCACGTCAAACGACTGCCAGGTGCCCATAGCGACCGTGCTGACCGGGATGCCGGTCCGTCCCAAGCTGCGGTAGTGCATGCGTGCGCCCCCCTTCCTCCGTCTCCGTCTCAGACAAGGTAGCCTGGATGGAGGGGGAACGGAATCCAGGGGTTTCGGCGACCCGGATTTCACGACGTTTCATCCAGGCTGCGATGCTGCCGGCACCTGTTGACGGAGCGGGGACCCTACACAGCCTCGCTCTATTTTATGTCTGGATCACTGCACGAGAAAATTCCGCGTTGCGCGCTCTTCGCCGTTGACGAGCAGCGTCAATGACGCACTGCGTAGGCGTGGAGACGGGCGGTCGAGAAGAGATGGGGAAAACGGCTTGACACAGATGGGCATTCAGGCTTGGCTGGGGAGTACGGAGAGGAAGAACGTCATGTCAGGACAGCCGCAAGCCCGTTATTCTCCACAGGAATACCTGGCGCTTGAACGACAAGCCGAATACAAGAGCGAATACGTCAATGGCGAAATCTTCGCCATGTCGGGGGCCAGCGAGGAGCATAATTTGATCGTGATAAATGTTGCTGCCGCCCTCCACACCCAGTTTCGTAGCCGGCCGTGTAAAGTCTATGCCAGCGATATGCGGGTCAAGGTCAGCCCGACCGGACTGTATACCTATCCCGATGTAGTCGCCGTGTGTGAGGAAGCCCAGTTTGAGGATGACCAGCTCGATACCTTGCTCAATCCAACGCTGCTCATTGAGGTGCTGTCCAACTCGACCGAAGCCTATGACCGGGGTGAGAAGGCCGAGCACTACCGCCGACTCCCGTCACTGGCTGAATATCTCCTCATCTCACAAGACAAGCCCCACCTTGAGCATTACCGCCGGCAGGCGGACGGGCGCTGGCTGCTGTCCGAAGCCAGCCGCCTGCACGCGCTTATCAGCCTTCCGACGATTGATTGCACACTCCGCCTTGCCGCTGTCTATGATCGGGTGTTTGCAGAGCCAGCCGCCTGATTCCCCGGCCTAATACAACACTTCAGCGTCCTTCAGCTCGGCGACTTCTTGGGCCGAATAGCCCAGCAGGTCCCGCATCACGTAGCCGGTGTCGTTGCCGATCAGCGGGGCGGGCGTGCGCACTCCGTTGGGCGCATTTGAAAGCGCAGGAAAATCAGTTCGTGACCCGGGGCGGCCGTATGCAGGGAATGTCCGGGGGCCAGGGCAGGTCTTTGGGCCAGTGCTCCAAAAACCACAGCAGCACGCGAAGATAGGTGTTGGTCTGGCAATGACGGTTCTTCTTCTTGAGATCAACAAAGAATGAGCCACGGCTCGCAGCCAAGTGTCCCACCCGCCATAAGCTCACCCCCATTTTGGCCGCATACAGATCGGCCAGCGTGACCAAGGAGTCGTCTAAGGCATCCAGATATAGGGAATTCATGCCCCATGTATATGGCACAAATTCCCTTCGTGTCAAGCCAAAAAATTGCTATAGGGCACATATGACCTATGCAGAGGCTCTTCTTGAGGCTTTGGCCCAAAGCGGACGCTCGGGGAGAGAGGTGTCGATTGACGCGGTAGGCCACGAAAGTGCCATTCGGAGCCTCAAGCGTGGCTTAGACTTGCGCGTATCGACTCTTCAGGCGCTGTGTCGGGTGCTTGGTCTGGAATTTTACGTTGGCCCGCTACGCGAAACGGGCTCGCAGCCTGCACGATCCGAGTCTAGCCCCTACCCGGAGCTGCAAGAACAAGGTGAGAGATTGGTGTCCTCTGCTGGTGTCGTTCGGGAGGCTGGTCTGAGTCGTGCCGACCATCAATTGCTGCGCTCTATCGAGGAAGTGCTGGGCAGGCTGGATGACCCGGACTTTCGGACCGCCCTAGCGAGCTTGATGCGCTTCGCCCACAAACACGCCGCGTCCGGTCAGGGCGCGGACGGAGACGCGGATACGGCACAATAACGCGCGGCGTGGGCGAAGAAAACCGAATACACGTGATCTTTTCCAGTCCGTCTCGCCGCTGTCTATGATCGGGTGTTTGCAGAACCAGCCGCCTGATTCTGCGGCCTAATACAACACCTCGGCGTCCTTCAGCTCGGCGACTTCTTCTGCCGTATAGCCCAGCAGGTCCCGCATCACATAGTCGGTGTCGTTGCCGATCAGCGGGGCGGGTGTGCGCACCCCGTTGGGCGAGTTGCTCAGCCGCCAGGGCATGGCCGTGTGAGCACGGACGCCCACCTCGGGATGCTCCAGGCGGGCGAAAAAACCGCGTGCGTTCAGGTGTGGATCGTCGGCCAGGTCTTTGCTGGTCATGGACGGAAAGGCGGCGACTCCTGCGGCTTGCAGGGTCCTGGTCACCTCCCACTTGTCTCGGTCCTGGGTCCAGGCGGTCAACAGCTCCTCCAGGGCGTCTTCGTTGGCTTTGCGCGCCGCTGCGGTCTGAAAACGCGCGTCACCGGCCAGCTCGGGCCGGCCGATTGTCTGACACAGCGCCCGCCACTCGCCGTCCGTGCCGCAGGCAATGCTGACCCACTCGTCCTGTCCGACACACCGGAAACAATTATGGGGAGCCATCAGGGGATCGCGGTTGCCGATGCGCTGCGGCTGGCGCTGATTCATGGCGTAGTCCATCCAGCCCTCAAAGACCAGGACTGCCATCGACTCCCACAGCGACACGTCAATATACTGGCCCTGGCCGGTCCGCTTTTTGGCAATGACGGCGGCGGTGATGGCTACCGCAGCGTTCAGACCGCCGTTGGGGTCGCCGTAGGAAATGCCGACCTCGCTCGGTCCGCCGTCGGCATAGCCGGTCAGCGACGACAGCCCGGTCAGGGGCACGATCGCCGGGCCATAACCCATATAGTTTTTTTGCGGGCCGGTGTGTCCATAGCCCGAAATGGAGGCCATGATGAGGCCGGGGTTGCGCTGCTTCAGCTCTGCATAGCCCAGCCCCAGCCGTTCCATGACGCCGGTGGCGTAGTTTTCGACCACCACGTCGGACGTTTCGATGAGGGCTTTGGCGATGGGGATGGCCTGCGGCTTGCTCAGGTTGAGCAGGCTACTCTTTTTGCCCTGGTGCCACTGGTTGGCATAGCCGGAGCGGTTCAGGCCGGGCTCCATCCCGGTCGGATAGATCGGTACCCGCCGGCCCAGGTCGGGCCGGGCCTGGGACTCGACCCGAATCACCTCGGCGCCCAGATGGGCGAGCTGCATAGCGCAGAACGGGCCGGCCCAGGCCCAGCTGAAGTCCACGACGCGAATGCCCGCAAGCGGCAGGCGGGAGGCCGAGGATTGGGGCCGGGCGGCCGGCGACGCGGTGCGGGCAGGCCGGTTCAGGATTTCCCGGGTATGCTCGCCGAGTAGCGGGGCCGGACGGGTGATCTGCCACCAGTCGTCCTGAAAACGGTACGGCGGACCGAGATGGCTGAGGGTCCCGGCCGCGGGATGGCTCACCTCGACAAAGATGTTTCTCTCCTGGAGCTGTTGTTGCCTGGGCAGCTGCTCCAGGCTGTACACCGGGGCAAAACAGATCCGTCGCTCCTGTCCGGCCTTGAACAGCTCCTCGACCGTCCAGGTCTGCATCCATTCATCCAGATAGGGTTTGAGCACGTCCCAGTTCTGAGCCCGCATGAACGGGTCCTGGAAAATCTCCCAACTGGCCCACTCCGGATTGCCCATCAGCTCGACGAGGCGCAGCCACTGGTCCTGCTCGACCGTCACCATAAAAATCAGCCCGTCCCGACAGGCAAACATGCCCCACGGCGCGAGGAGCCGCTGGCCCAGGCGCGAGGCGACCTGACCCATATAGCTGTAATAGACAAAGTTCTGTTCCAGGAAGGACGCCACGTATTCCTGGACCGACAGATCGATGTGCTCCCCCTGCCCGGTCTCCAGCGCCCTGGCGTAGGCTGCCATTGAGACCATGGCCGCGGTCAGGCCGGCCTGCAGATCGGTCTGGTGGCCGGCCGCCTTGAGGGGCGGCAGATCGGGCCGCTCTGACGCGCCCGGACTGAGCCACGCCCAGCCGCCGCCGTGGGCGGTGGTGAGTTCGTAGGCGTGATAGTCCTTGTGCGGACCCGTCAGCCCGAACGGCGTGATGGAGCACATCACCAGCCGGGGATTGAGCTGCCGGAACGGCTCATAGGCAATGCCCAGCTCGGCCATGCGGCGGGGCGGATAGTTGTGGATGAGGATATCGGTCTCGGCAACGAGTTGCCGGAGAGCGGCGGCGTCCCGAACGAGGTCCAGGCTCAGCCCGCGTTTGTTGGTGTTGAGCGCCAGAAACGTCCCGCTTTTTTCCGCATCGGCACGGTCGTCGGGGAAGGGCCCCCGCTGACGGGCGGGATCGCCGCCGGGCTCCTCGACCTTGATGACCTCGGCGCCCAGATCGCCGATCAGCTTGCTGGCATAGGCTGCGGACACCATCTCGCCCAGCTCCAACACCCGTACCCCTTCGAGTCCTCGCATGACACACTCCTTCTCGTGTGGATAGGCCAGGCTTACACACTTCGGGGTTCGTGCTCAACTGCCCGACCGAGAAAATATCACCTCGTCCAGGCTTTACTTGACCACGTCACCTGACCTGGTTAAGGTTCCTCATATGAAGACCATGGTCGTGTCTGAATTCAAGGCCAAGTGTATTGCCGCGCTCAAGGAAGTGCAGCGGACGCGTGAGCCAATGCTGATCACCCTCCGCAGCAAGCCTCTGGTGCTTATCCAGCCGACCGCAGAGAATCCAGCCGGCAAACAGCTGGGCGGACTGAAGGGCAAGACGGAGATTCACGGCGACTTGGTCCAGGCAGACTCGGCAGACGATTGGGACATGCTCGCGTGACCCTGCTGCTCGATACCCATGTCTGGATCTGGTCGCAGGGACAGCCTGAGAAACTCGGGCGACGCTCGGTACACACCCTCCTCGCTCCCCAGCACACCAACACGATCTGTACCATATCCACGCTGGAGTTGGCCCGCCTCCTGGCGGTCGGAACGATTTCCCTGGCCATGCCCTTGCGTGACTGGATCGAGCAATCTCTGAGGGAACTGGCCGCAACAACCCTGCCACTCACGCACGAGATCGCAGCGGAAGCCTACGCTTTGCCATCTGCCTTTCACAAAGACCCGGCGGATCGCATCCTCGTCGCTACCGCGCGTATTCACCGGCTGACCCTGCTGACTGCCGATGAACGGATTCTTCACTACCCGCATGTCCGTACCATTGACGCACGGCGCTGAGCAGGACGCGGCAGGCTTGAGTAGACAGGGGAGAATAGGGCATGATGCGGAGGCTGTAGCAAACAGGAGGCAGCAATGGCAGTCGATTTAGCAATCCTCACCCATCAGCTCCACAACTTCGCCACAGCGCATTACGGCAAAGATGCCTCGGTCAGCCAGGTGGAGGTCATGCCCGGTCACGCCGGCCTCAGCTTTGGCTTTCGGGTCGATTTCTCTCGGGACGGCCAGGCCGGCAACGAATCGCTGGTCATGCGCCTGCCGCCCAAGGGTGTGCGGCAGAGCGGCAATACCGATGTGCTGCGTCAGGTTCCGCTGCTGCAGGCGCTGAAACACCGGGGCGTGCCGGTGCCCACCGTCCGCTGGTCGGGGGCGGACCTGCGCTGGTTTGAGGTGCCCTACATCATGGTTGAGCGGCTGCCGGGCCGGACCTTTAACGTCTGGGAGCCGGACCCGTCGTTTGATACCAGCCCATCGGCGGTGGCCGGGCTGTACCACCAGGCGGTCGATGCCCTGGTCCAGGTCCACAGTCTGGACTGGCAGACCGACCTGGCGGGCTGGGAACAGCCGCGTTCTTTAGAGACCGAAATCCGCTTTTGGGACAGCATCCTGGCCAAAGCCGCAGAGCCGCAGTGGGTCAGTCAGGGGCAGCAAGTCCGCGAGCTGCTGCTGGCCAGTCAGCCCGCCACGCCGCCCGTGGGGCTGTTTCACGGTGACTTTCAGGGAACGAACTTTCTGTTTGACGCAGACCGCCTGGTTGCCCTGCTGGACTGGGAAATCTCGGGCATCAGCGGCCATCTGCTCGATCTCGGCTGGCTGCTGGTGTTTACCGATCCCGAGAGCTGGGAGGCCGGCCATCGTCCGATCAAAGCCGCTCCGGCCGCTCAGGATCTGATTGGCCGCTACGAAGAGGGCATGCAGCGCAGGGTGCCCGACAGTGCCTGGTATCAGGCCCTGGCGGGCTACCGCTTTGGCGTGATCAGCGGCTTTAACGTCATGCTCCATCGGCGCGGCAAACGCCACGATCCGGAGTGGGAGGTGATTGCTCCCTCGGTGTCCCTGCTGTTCGAGCGGGCCAAAGCACTTCTGTCCGGCTGAGAAACGGCGCTGCCGTTCTGCGTATGCGACTGAGCCGGTGGTCTTACTGGGCGACCGCCTCCTGCAAACGCGCCGAGGCTGCCGCAAATCCCTCAAGCGAAACCTGCACCTGCAAGAGTTGTTTCCCGGTCGATTCGATCATCCGCGCGGTCAGAATCTTGCCCGCGCCGAGCTGGTCCAGAATTTCCCCGGCCAGCTGCCCCTGAGCCAGGCAGCCGACAGACAGACAGGTCCGAAAGGGCAGCCGGAAGCCCGTGCCCGTATCAATCTCAAGCTCGACGCCCCGGTCGAGGAGCAGGCCCAAGGGGGTCAGAACGCTCATGGCCGCACCCTCCGGCTGCGGCCATGTCAGCGTCACCGTCAGCAGCTGCCGGGTCTGGCCCGACTCCTCGTCGTGTAGGGCGAGCCGCTGCTCCATCCCACACTGACGGCTGTGCTGGCCGTCCGTCGTTTCGCGCATCGTACACTCAACGAGCCAGTCCCCGTGGGTTTCCGAAAAGGTGCCGGGCTGCTCACCGCTCTGGGCTGCCGCGATACCGACCAGGTGGACGCTCGGCACGGATACGCGCTCGGGGTCCGCGTCCCTGTCGCTGCCGGGGGCGAGAAACAGCACCAGGACCAGCAAGGCTGCCGAAAGAACGGGCCGCCTGAACCCCGAAGACCAGTGTATCATGCGTTGACTAGGCTGGCCCTGGTGAATATCTGGCAGGGGTGGGTGTGAATGGCGGGAGGCCGGGCGAAAAGAGGCTTTCCGCCCCTTTTCGTTCATCAGCTGGCCGTCGATCTGGCCCGTGGTCGGCGCGTCGTTGTTTTTTTGGCCGCCACTGCTCGGCCGGTCGTCGCTTTTTTGGCCGCCGTTCTGGGCGCGCCCAGAATGCCCTCTTTGAAGGCCTTGGAGGGCGTGAAGGCCACTTTTTTCCGGGCTCTGATGCGGATAGCTTCACCGGTTTGTGGGTTGCGGCCCGTCCGCGCCTTGAGCTGTCTGAGCCGGAAGGTGCCCAGGTTCGGAACTTTCAGCACTTTGTCTTTTTTGACGGTTTTGGTGATAAAGGTGATGAAGGCCGCCAGGGTATCATCCGCCTGGCGACTGGAGATCCCCCCCCAATCATCCGCCAACTTTTTCACCATCTCTGTCTTCGTCATAGACTTCGGCGTAGGCTGCGTCGTAGACTTCGGCATAACACCACTCTCCCTTCTCCTACAGCTGACAAGCCTTTGGACTTCTCGTGACTGTGAACGTGCGGTGGCTATCTGGCCCGGGACATCAGGTGCGAGCGTCCAGCCCCCATAAGCACAGCCCTGTCTATCTGCCATGCCCGAAAAAGTCAATAAAATTGGGGCTGAATGAGAAAAAATCAAAAGAAATTCTGAATGCAATCCGGCCAGTTCAATGATACATCTCAACCAAGTCCATCATTCCGCGCTGTTTCAGCTCCCTGAACAGGCGCCCTTTGACCTGTTGAACCGTTTCCATGCGAACCGCTTCTTGAGCCAGACGACGCGCCGATCTGGCCGACAGGGAGCGTACCACCCGTTTGATGACCGGCACGAAGAAGGGTTTCATGCTCAGCTCGTCAAGCCCCATCCCGAGCAGCAGCAGGGTGCACAGCGGATCGGCCGCCATCTCGCCACACAGGCTGACCCGTTTCCCGGCCTGCCTGGCCGCCTGGACGGCGGTATGAATGGCCCGCAGTACGGCCGGGTGCAGCGGCTCATACAGGGGTGCGACTTTGGGATTGTTGCGATCAACGGCCAGCACGTACTGAATGAGATCATTCGTCCCGATACTGAAAAAGTCGACCTCCTGGGCCAGCCGTTCGGCCATCCACACCGCAGCCGGAACCTCGACCATCATGCCGATCGGCATGTTGGCGTCAAACGTCAGGCCCTCCTCGCGGAGATCATCCTTGGCCTGGGCAAAGAGTTCTTTGACCTGATTCAGCTCTTCGACGCTGGAGATCATGGGAAACAGAATACGCACCGGGCCACGCGCTCCGGCGCGCAGGATGGCCCGCAGCTGGACCTTGAACAGATCGCGCATCTCAAGCGAGATACGGATCGACCGCCAGCCCAAAAACGGGTTGTCCTCCTGGGGCAGGCGCAGATACGAGGGATATTTGTCGGGTCCCAGGTCAAGCGTCCGAATCGTCATCGGCAAGCCGTCCATGCCCTCAAGAACCCGGCAGTAGAGAGAAAACTGTTCCTCCTCGCTCGGAAAATCGTGATAGGTCAGAAACGGGACCTCGGTCCGGTACAGGCCGATCCCTTCGGCCCCGTGGCGTTTGGCCAACACGGTGTCGCTCAGCAGGCCGACATTGGCGCCAAGGCTGATCCGGACTCCATCTCGCGTTTCGGCCGGCAGCTCACGCACGTCTTCGAGGTCGCGGGTAAACGCCTGGTACTCTCGGTCGAGCCGCCCGTACTCGTGCATGACCTCGTCGCCCGGGTTGAGATACACCACCCCGGAGTTGCCATCGACGATCAGCGTATCGGCCTGCTGGATTAACTCGGTGTGAGACACGCCGACGACGGTCGGGATCTCGAACGACTTGGCCAGGATAGACGCGTGCGAGGTCGCCCCCCCGCTGGCCAGGACGACGCCTTTGAGCCGGGTATGGTCAACCCGGCACAGGTCTGAGAGTGTCACCTCATCGGCCACCAGGATAAAGCTCTCGCCCTGTGGCCCCTCCCGCTCTTCCAGGCCCAGCAGGTGGCGCAACACCCGCTGGCCGATGTCGCGCAAATCGGTGGTCCGCTCCTGGAGATGCGCGTCGCCGACACGGCTGAGCGTCTCGATATACTCTTCGATGACTTTTTTGAGCGCGGTTTCCGCAGCCACGCCCTGTTTGATCAGAGCCTCGACCTTGTCGATCAGGCCCGGATCCTCCAGCATCAGACGATGGGCGTCAAAAATCGCCCGGTCGATTTCCGGCAGGCGTTCGTGCACCTGTTCCTTGAGCGCCTCAATCTCTTCGATTGAGCGCTGGAGGGCGTGGTGAAACTGCTGGAGCTCGGCCTGGGGATCGTCCGCCCGGCGCTCGGCCAGGGCGTCGAAATGGATTTCGGGATGGATCAGGTAGGCCTGGCCGGTGCCAAAGCCGGGCGACGCGCCGACCCCGGTCAGACGCCTGCGTCGGGTGCGCTCCTGGGCGCCGGCCGGGGTGCTGCGCTCCGGCTGGGGCGCGCTGAGGCGCTGCATGGCCTCGCGCATCTGGGTCCGATAAGCCTGATGTTCGCGCTCCTTGGTTTCAAGCGTCTCTGACAGCCGGGCCTGGATAATAATGGCGCTGACGTGTGACGAAATGGTTGTGAGCAGACGGATTTCGTCCTGCGAGAAGCGCCGCCGACTGCGGCTCTGGACCACCAGGACGCCAATCGGCTCGCGGTGCTCGAGCAGCGGCAGCCCCAGAAACGAGTGAAAGCGCTCTTCGCCGGTTTCGGGAAAATACTTGCTGCGCGGATGGGCCATGGCGTCGGGCACGATGACCGGCTCCAGCGTTTCGATCACCAGACCGGCCAAGCCCTCGGTCGTGCGCATCCGCACCTTGCCGACCGCGCCCCGGTCAAGACCGGTCGTCGCCCACAGGGTCAACCAGCGGTTCCTGGTGCCGAGCAGGTAGAGCGAACACACATCGGTGGCCATCCGCTGGGCGATCGTCTGGGTGACCTCTTCGAGCGTTTGCTTGAGGTCGCGCGAGCCGGCAATCAGGGCTCCAATATCCTCGATCAGTCGGAGATCACGTCTGGGGCTGGGCTGGGCATGGGCGGAAGCCCGCGTCTTCGACGTGCGGCGCTTGCGGGTCGTCTTTTTGGAAGCTCCAGCCATGAGGAATCAGCCACTGGCCGCGCATCATAGCGCACACCAGATACAGCGACAAGGCGAGCCGGAGGCGGCCGCCCCGGCCTCAGTCTCCAACCCAGCCGGCTCGGTGGTTCAGCGGAGCGTGGCCGTGGCCGATGCGGAACCCGGCGCGCAGGGCCCGGGTGACAAAGGCTTTGGCGGCGGCGACGGCTTCGGAAACCGGCCGGCCCTGGGCCAGACCGGCGGTGATGGCGGCGGAGAAGGTACACCCGGCGCCGTGGGTGCACACGGTCTCCAGCTTCTGGCTGGTATAGGTGCGGAAGCTGTGGCCGTCGAACAGCAGGTCGCAGGCCTCGTGCGCAAGATGTCCGCCTTTGACGATGACATGGGCCGGGCCGAGCGCTTTGATGCGTCGGGCGGCTTCTTCCATGCTGGGGCGGTCGGTGACCTCAAGGCCGGCCAGCAGGCCGGCCTCGTGCAGATTGGGGGTCACAATCAGGGCCAGGGGAAAGAGGTGCTCAACCAGCGCCTGTCTGGCCTCGGCCCGCAACAGCGGATGCCCGCCCTTGGCGACCATGACCGGATCGACCACAAGCCGGCGGATCTGGTACTCGGCGATTTTTTTGCTGACGGCCGTGACCAGGGGGATGGACGCCAGCATGCCCGTCTTGGCCGCCTGGGCGCCGATATCGGGCAGGACGCTGTCGAACTGTTGGGCCACAAAGTCGGGCGGCAGCTCACTGACCGCCTGTACGCCCCGGGTGTTCTGGGCGGTGACGGCCGTCACAATGCTCGTTCCGTACACGCCCAGGGCGAAGAAGGTCTTGAGGTCGGCCTGGATACCGGCCCCACCGCCGCTGTCGGAGCCGGCGATGGTCAGCGCTTTGGCGACAGGCATGGTTCAGTCGGGGAAGGCTCTGAACTGGCCGGTGTTCAGCCCCTGGCCGGCCGAAAAACGTCCGGCCCTGAGTTCAGCGATCAACTCGCGGGTACTGGTGACCGGCTTGTCCAGGACCGTCACGGCACAGCCGATCGACGGGCTGGAATGGCTGTCGCTGCCGCCTATGCCTTTCAGGCCCAGGTGCTCGGCAACGGCGTGGGCGTACAGGTTTTCCTGCTCGGAACAGGCGCCGTTGATGATCTCGATCGCGTCCACATACCGCAAGACTTCCAGCGCCTTGACCCCCGAGACGGGATCATCGACATCAATCGCCGGGGTCTTATGAATGAACTGAAAGCGGGGGTCGAGCTTATAGCGGAACGGATGGTTGGCAATCAGAAAGCCGTCCACCTCGTCGATGACCCGGCGTAGCTCCTTGACCTTATAGATGCCGCCGACGTAGCGGTCGAGGCCGAAGGCGCCGACATGGCCCCACTCGGTCGAGACCTCAATGCCCAGAAACAGCGTCACCCCCCGCTCGGCGGCGTAGTCGTGGATGGCCGCATCGCTCCAGGCGTTGTCGTGCTCGGTAATACAGATGCCTTCCAGACCGATTTTCTGGGCCTGGTCGATCATGGCCAGGGGATCGAGATTGCTGTCGGCGCTGCCCCGGGTCGTATGGGTATGAAAATCAATGCGCATGCCGGCTGTGTTCTCCTTTGTGACGCGCCCCAGGCTGTCGGCGCAAGGCCCCTGTATAGCGCCTTCATGGCGGGCGAGCAAGGCGCAGCGCCGGGGGTCAGGGGAGCGCCACCGAGCCGCTTTTTCCGTTTTGCTCTGCGACCAGCCTGTGCTAGAGTCCGCTCCTAAGACAGGAGGACAAGCCTATGGTGATGCCGCTGGAAGGAATTCGCGTACTCGATTGGACGATTTGGCAACAGGGACCGGTCTCGACCATGATGCTGGGCGATCTGGGGGCGGAGGTCATCAAGATTGAAGAGCGGGTCGGCGGCGATCCGGGCCGGGGAGTGATGAGCATCGCCGGGACCGGCATGGCGGGTCAGCGCAACTACTACTTCGAGGCCAACAACAAGCACAAAAAAAGCCTCACCCTGGACCTGAAAAAGCCCGAGGCCAAACAGATTGTGTATAAGCTGGCGGAGCAATCCGACGTCTTTGTCCAGAACTTTCGCAAAGGTGTGGCGGGCCGGCTCGGTCTCGACTACAAGACCCTGTCCGAGTACAACCCCAAGCTCATCTACGCCAGCGCCAGCGGCTACGGCCCGGTCGGCCCGGACTCCGCCGAGCCGTCGTTTGACGCCATGGGCCTGGCCCGCTCGGGCATTATGAACGCCATCGGCGAGCCGGATATGGAACCGCTGAGCATTGCCGGTGGCGTGGCCGACCAGATGGGCGCCATCATGCTGGCCTCGGGAGTCATCACCGCCCTGCTGGTCCGCGAACGGCACGGCATCGGCCAGGAGGTCGATACCTCACACCTGGGCAGCATGATGGCGGTGCAGGGTCTCAATCTGGCCTGCCGCCTGACCCTGGGCAAGGAGTTCCGCCGCTCCCAGCGGTCCAGCGCGCCCAACCCCCTGTACAATCACTACCGGTGTGGCGACGACAAGTGGCTGTGTCTGGCCATGATTCAGGCCGACCGCTACTGGTCGGACTTCTGCAAGGCTGTTGGCGTAGCCGAGTTGGAGCACGATCCGCGCTTTGCCACCATGAAGGATAGAGGCAAAAACAGCCCAGCCCTGATCCGCGTCCTGGACGAGCGCTTTGCGGCCAAGTCGCGCGACGAATGGATGGCAACCCTCAAGGAGGGCGGGGACTTCATCTATACCGTGGTCAACACGGTGAACGACCTGCCCGACGACCCGCAGATGCTTGAGAACGACTATGTGGTCCCCTACGAGCACCCGGCCTGGGGCCCGACCAAGGTCGTGGGTGTGCCGGTGCGCTTCAGCAAGACACCCGGCGACCCCCGGGCGGCCGCGCCGGAGTTCGGCGAGCACACCGAGCAGATACTGATTGACCGGCTCGGCTACTCGTGGGAGGACATCAGCCGCCTGAAGGAAGAAGAAGTGATATAGCCAACCGCGAGCAGACGGTCGGCCTTTTCCAAAGGAGGGAAGACGATGGCTATGCCATTAGACGGCGTTCGTATTATCGACTGGACAATTTTCCAGCAGGGACCGGTCGCAACGATGATGCTCGGCGACCTCGGGGCGGAGGTCATCAAGCTCGAAGAGCGGGTCGGCGGCGACCCCGGCCGGGGCGTGATGAGCATTGCCGGCGCCATGATCGGCACCAGCGAGGGCCACAACTTTTATTTCGAGGCCAATAACCGCCACAAGCAGAGCCTCACCCTCGACCTCAAAAAACCCGAGGCCAGACAGATCGTCTACAAGCTGGTGGAGAAGTCGGATGTCTTTGTCCAGAACTTCCGCCAGGGCGTGGCGGGCCGGCTGGGCCTCGATTACAAGACGCTGTCCGAGTACAACCCCAAGCTCATCTACGCCAGCGCCACCGGTTACGGCCCGTTCGGGCCGGACTCGGCCGAGCCGTCGTTCGACTACATGGGCCTGGCCCGCTCGGGCATCATGAATGCGGCCGGCGAGCCCGACATGCCGCCGCTCAACATTACCGGCGGGATTGCGGATCAGATGGGGGCGATCATGCTCGCCTACGCGGTTCTGGCCGCCCTCATGGCCCGCGACAAATACGGCATCGGCCAAGAGGTCGATACCTCACACCTGGGCAGCATGACGGCCCTGCAGGGCCTGAACGTCGCCTGCCAGACGATTCTCAACGCGGAGTTCAAACGCATGCCGCGGGCGGCCGCCCCCAGCGCTCTGTGGAATCACTACCAGTGTGGCGACGGCAAGTGGATCTGCCTGGCCATGGCCCAGCAGGACCGCTACTGGACGGATTTCTGTAACGCGCTGGGCATCTCCGAGATCGCCAGCGACCCGCGTTTCGACACGATGGCCAGGCGGACCGAAAATGCGGCCGCGCTGGTCCCGATCATCGACAAGGTGTTTGCCTCCAAACCACGCGACCACTGGATGAAAATCCTCAAGGAGGGCGGCGATTTCATCTACACCGTGGTCAACAGCATCGCCGACCTGCCGCGCGACCCGCAGATGATCGAGAACGACTATGTGGTGGACTACGAGCATCCGACCTGGGGCCAGACTCAGATTGTCGGCGTGCCGTTCCGGCTCAGCAAGACGCCCGGCAATCCCAAGGCGCCGGCACCCGAGTTCGGTCAGCACACCGAGACGATTCTGACCGAACTGCTGGGCTATTCGTGGGAGGATGTGGCCAAGCTGCGCGACAGCGAAGTCATCTAGCGCCCGCCGGCGTCCCTGTGACGCCGGGTTTTGAAGCTGCCAGTTTGCCGCTCTCGACCGAACCGGCGCCATTGACGCTGACACCAATGGCGCCTATTTTCCCTCCATGTCCACCCGCCGACAAACCGCCGTCAATCCATCTGCATTCAATAAGATCATGGCCGGACTGAAGGACGCCCGCGCCTGCTTGGACGGCGAGCGCAGCGGCCTTACGGTCCGCGCCATCCAGGTTCCTACGCCGGTATCGCGGTCGTTCATTGTTCAGGCGAAACTCGGCCGCTCGCAGACCGATCCCCATGACTGAAGGCCGTGAAGACGAAGCACTCGTTCGATATCCTCCCACGAGCACCCTACTCGTTCGAGCTGACCGCAGCGCGCTTCATGCGCTTTGCGAGTGAGAACGTCGATCTTATCGAGGGCGGACAGTACCAACGCCTGCTCGCGGTCGGCCGCCAACTCGCGCTGGCCACGGTGACGGATATCGGTACGCCGGCCAAGCCGCGGCTCAGCGTCGAACTGCGCAGCCCGTCCAGAGCCGATCTCAAGACGGCGGAGTTCGAGGCGCAACTGCGGCATATGCTGTGTACCGACTTCGACCTCAAACCGTTCTACCGCCTGGCCCGCAGGGACGAGCTGCTGGCGCCGCTGGTGGCCCGCTTTCGCGGACTGCGCATCACGTCGAGCCCGACGCTGTTTGAAGCGCTGGTCATGGCCGTCCTGTCCCAGCAGGTGAACCTGACGTTTGCCTATTCGATCAAAAAAGAGCTGGTCGAGAGCTTTGGCCGCAGCTGGCGCTACCGGGGACGTACCTATTACGCGTTTCCAGAGCCGCGCCGGTTCGCCGGCCAGAGCGTAGAGCGTCTGCGCGGCTTCCGGCTGAGCACGGCCAAGGCCGGCACGCTGGTCCGCCTGGGCCAAACCTTTGCCACACAAGACCCGCTCCCGGCTACCGCAGCGGACTGGGCCGGGGTGGCCGACGAAGCAGCCGTCGAACGTCTGACCGCTATCAAAGGTATCGGGCGCTGGTCGGCGGAAACCGCGCTGCTGCGCGGCCTGGCCCGCCACGATACGTTTCCAGGCGGCGACCTGGGCGTCGTCAAATACCTGGCCCAGGGTCTGCTGGGCAAAACCGAAAAGGCGACTGAAACCGAGATGCGGGCGTTCGCCGAACGCTGGCGACCATATCGCGGGCTGGCCCTGGTGTACTGCTATGCCGAACTGGGGCGCAGACGGACCGAGAAATCCTGAGTCGTCTCGCCTCAGGCCGCCAGCGCGTCACACACGACCGGCATCCCCCCGGACGGGGCAAAGGTGATCCCGCGTCGAACCAAACGAACCCGACGACCCGGGGCGATCCGCAGGCTGGCTCGGGACAGCACCTGAGCCAACACGATTTTCATTTCGTACAGCGCAAACGCCGCGCCGATGCAGTGGCGAATACCACCGCCGAACGGAAAGAATTCGTACGGGCTGACCCGTGTGGTCAGGAACCGGTCGGGGTTAAAGGTATCCGGTTCGGACCAGATATCCGGGTTATGATGGGCCAGATAGATACACGGGGCAACCATCACACCGGTCGGCAGATCCTGGCCGCCAATACGCAAGGGCTCGTGCAACAGACGCCCGACAATGGGCAGGATAGGATACACCCGCTGGCTTTCTTTGATCGTCGCGTCGAGATAGTCGAGCTTAGCGACATGCTGCGGCTCGACCGGGCCTGAGCCGACGACGGCCCGGAGGTCAGCTCGCAGCTTGTCCATCACCTCGGGCCGCTCCAGAATGCAGCGGAAGGTCCAGGCCAGGGACGTCGCCGTGGTCTCATGGCCGGCGACCAGCATCGTGATCATCTCGTCGCGCAGTTCCTCATCGCTCATCGGCCGGCCGTCCTCATCGCGCGCCTCGACCAACAGCGACAGGATATCTTCACGCCCGGCTCCGCCCTGTTGGCGACGCCGGGCGATCTGGGCGTACAAGAGGGCGTCAATTTCCTGCAAGAGGTCAGCGATCTGCTGGCCTTTGGTAAAAAAGCCGACCAGACGCTGAAACCACGGAATCAAGCGTAGGGGGTTGGCCCCCAGGGTGAGCATATCGGCCAGACATTTCCGCAGCCGTCCCTGCTCGGGTCCCTCGTCCATACCGAAGACGGTGCGCAGAATCACATCCAGGGTAATCTCCTGCATGCAGGTATGGACAGGAAAGGCTCGGCCGGTCGGCCAGCTGTCAAGGTTGCGGTCGGTCATCTCACGCATGACCTGGCCGTAGGCCTGCATGCGTTCACCATGAAAAGACGGGGCCATGAGCCGCCGGTGGTGTCGATGGCGCGCGCCGTCGAGCAGCAACAGGGAATGTTGACCGACCAGGGGGCGCAGGATCTCGCGCGTCTCGCCGGCCGGCAGCTGCTCGGGATCGCCGGTGAAGATTTCCTTGACCGCCTCAGGCGTACTGAACAGGACAAACGGCGGGGTCCGGGGCAGCCGGACCGTAAAACACGGGCCGTAACGCCGAGCACAGTCGCGCATGAACGGAATCGGACGAAAAATCCAGTGCAACAGCTGAACAGCGGGGGGCGACTTCGGGCCGGCGGGTAGCGCCTTGCGAGCAATCATAGAGTTCAGGATAAGAAACCGGGCCGGGTGAGGCAAGCCCGGCCAGCGTGGTTCAAATGACCCCGTGCTCCCGCAGCGTCTGAATCTCGCCCGCGCTCAGGCCCAGCAGCTGACCGTAGACCAGATCGTTGTGCTGGCCGAGCCCCGGACTCGGGGAATCGATCGGCGGGTGTTCGTCGTTCAGCCGCCAGGGGGAGCCCAGGACGGCCATCTTGCCGGCCCGGGGGTGCTCGATGTCCTGCAACATGCCGCGCTCGCGGATGTGGGGATCGGTCAGCAGTTCGTCCACCTCTTTGACCGCGCCACAGGTAATGTCGGCCGCACCACAGCGGTTCATCACCTCCTGTTTGGGAAGCGACTGGGTCCAGGTGCTCACGATGGCGTTCACCTCATCGGTCCGTTTGCGGCGGGCCGCGTTGGTGGCAAAATCTGGATCCTTGGCCAGCTCCTCACGGCCCATCAGCCGGCACAGCGCCCGCCAGCGGTGGTCATCGGCGCACAGCAGCAACACATGGCCGTCCCGGGCCGGATAGCAGTCGTAGGGCACGAAGGCGTTATTCGGCGCCGTATTGCCGGGCCGGCGGTATTTTTTGCCGCCGTGGGCGATATAGCTGGAAATCTGGGTTGTCAGGGGAGGGAGCGCCGCCTCGAACAGCGAGGTCTCGACAAAGACGCCCTGGCCGGTCCGGTCGCGCTGGTGCAGCGCCGCCAGGATACCGGTCGCCAGATGAATCCCGCCCAGCATGTCCAGAAGCGGCGGCCCGGCCTTGAGCGGCGGTCCGTCGGCAAAACCGGTTGTACTCATGACCCCGACCATGGCCTGGATAATGGGGTCGAAGGCCGGGAACTGGCTGTACGGCCCGCTGCGTCCGTAGCCGGTGCTGGAGGCGTACACCAGCTGCGGATTTTTCTGCTTCAGGACCTCATAGCCCAGGCCGAGCTTATCCATGACCCCGACCGCAAAGTTCTCGACCACCACGTCAACGTGTTCCACCAACTCCTGGAACAGCGCTTTGCCGCGCGGCGTTTTAAGATCGAGGGTAATGCCTTTCTTGTTCGAGTTGAGCATGACGAACGGAAAGCTCTCCCGATTGGTATCCGGGATGGGAAAGATCGTCCGAGCCCGCTCCCCCTTGCGCGGCGGTTCGAGTTTAATCACTTCCGCACCCAGGAAGCCCAGCACCAGGGTCGAGTAGGGACCATTATAGAAGTGGGTCAGATCGAGAATGCGGATATCGTCCAAAGCCCGGACCATGTTGCCCTCCTCACACGACGGTCGGCTCTCCGCTATCAGGCACACCACAAAAAGACAAGGAAAAAGGGGGAGCGGGGAAAAGGGGTGGGGAGGGGCCGGCGGTTGCCCGAGGCGTGGGCAACCACCGGGGGACACGTAGGGGCAGCTCCCCGTGGCTGCCCCTACCGAGGGTTATCGAGGCACCGCATTATTCAATGCTGTATATCCGGGCCGCGGTATCGTGCACGACCTTTTGCCGGTCGGCGTCCGACAGACCGCTGAAGGTCTCTTTGATGAACTCCTGCGAACGCGGCCAGATGGCTGCCGTATGGGGATAGTCCGACGACCACATGGCGTTGTCGGCCGCATAGCGGTGGAAGCCGTCCAGCAGAATCGGCTCCTCAATGAAGCTGGCGTAGACCTGACGCTTGATGTACTCGCTCGGCTTCATCGTCAGCTTGACCGGTGCGCCCGAGGCCTGACCGACCCGGCCGTGGGCAAAATCCATCCGCCACATGAAGTACGGCATCCAGGCTACGTCGTTCTCGGCCGAGACGATGGTCAGCTTGGGAAAGCGCTCCAACACCCCGCCCAGCACAAACACGGCGATGGAACGCTCCACCTCGTGGTGCAGGGTCGAGACCTGAAGGGCCAGGTTGTCCTTGAAGAAATCGACCCCCATGCCCTTGCGGCCGGTCAGGATGTGCAGCGACAGGGGTATGTTGAGATCCGAGGCGGCAGCCCAGAACGGATCGTAGTCGGTGTGGCTGTAGGGCCGGTCGGCCGGCGGCTCGGCCCAGATCATGGCCCCCCGCATGCCCTTCTTGGCGACCCGCTCCAGCTCTTTGACCCCGGCGTCAATGTCTTCCAGGGTGACCAGTCCGAGCGGCAGCAGGCGTTTCGGATCGTGGCTGCAATACTCCACCGCCCAGTCGTTATAGGCCTGAAAACAGGCCACCCGCAGGTTGACATCGTCCAGCCCGTACAGCGGCATGCCCATCGAGGTGTAGATCACCTCGGCCTGCAAACCATCCCGGTCCTGGTCGACGATCCGGGCCGCCGGGTCCCAGACGCTGGCCGGCGCCGCCTCAAAGCCCTTCCGGTTATGGGCGGCGAGGTCTGCCGACGGTACGCCGGCGCCGAAAAACCCGGCCACCGGGATCGGCGCGATATTCTCACACACAAAGAACTCGCCCTCTCTGCCGCCATAGCCCTTGACGGTATGTGGGGCGCGGTCGCGGAACTGCTTATCCACCCGCTCGGCCCACATATCCGGGGGCTCCACAAAGTGCGAATCTGCCGAAATTACACGCGTATCTGCCATAACTCACCCTCCTTTATGGGTATGGACTGTTGTTGCCACCTACACAACTGCTCTCCCCCTAGCACGTTGGGCGGGGAGATCAAGAGGCGCGCAGCCATTGCATCCGGCGGCCGTTGGGGCAATGATTTCTCCCCGGGGAGGGACGCCATGTTGGACGTGCTTATTCGCAATGGACAAGTTGTGACGCCGCAGACGGTCGGTCTCATGGATGTCGGGATTCAGGGCGAACACATCGTGGCCGTGGGTCAGCCGGGGACGCTCAGCGGCGAGGTCAAGCGGGTCATTGACGCCAGCGGAAAAATCGTTATTCCGGGCGGCATCGAACCCCACGCCCACATCGGCATTCCGGTGCCGCCGGACTGGACCGGGCATGCCGATGTCATGACCCAGCCGCCGGAGGCCGCCAGCCGGGCGGCCGCGTTTGGCGGGGTGACGACGATTATTGACTTCACCGGCGATCTGTCGCGCCCGGCCCTCAGCGGCCAGCGCCGGCGGCCGGTCCTGGAGACGCTCGACCGGCGGCGGGCGGTGTTCCGCGACCACTGTTACACCGACTTTGCCTTTCACTACATCATTGCCGGCCGGGCCGCCGGCCAGGCGATCGGTCAGATCCGTGAGGCGCTCGAAGAGGGGGTCGGCAGCTTCAAGATTTTCACCACCATGGAGATTCGGGTTCCGTACGGCCATCTGTTCGGCATCTTCAGCGAGGTGGCCAAGCACGGCGGGATGATGGCGGTCCACGCCGAGGACGATGAGATCGTGTCGTACATGACCGACACGCTCAAACGCGAGGGTCGCGCCCAGGCGCACAACATCCACTTGGTGCACAACAACATGTCCGAGGACATCGCCTTTCGGACCGTCATCCGGCTGGCCAAATACGCCGGCGTGGGGCTGTACTTTGTCCACACCACCGCCAAGGAAGGCGTGGCCGCCATTGCCGAGGCGCGGGCTCAGGGACAGCCGGTGTACGGCGAAGCGCTCCACCACTATCTGGAGTTCACCTGCGACGACTACAAAAAGCCGGGCGGCACGGCGATTCACACCTATCCGGCCATCAAGTACGCCGACGACCGGGACGCCCTGCTGGCCGGACTCATGGACGGTCGCCTGGCCACCACCGCCACCGATGAATATACGACCTTCAAGGGACCCAAGCTGTTCGGCGATACGATTGAGACGGTGTGTGGCGGGCACAACGGCATTGAGACCCGCCTGCCGGTCGCCTTTACCAAGTTTGTGGCCGAGCGCAACATGCCGCTCCAGCGCTTTGCCGAGATCACCTCAACCAACGCCGCCAAACTGCTCGGCCTGTATCCGCAGAAGGGCGTGATCCAGCCGGGCAGCGACGCCGATATCGTGCTCATGGACCCGGACCTGCACAAGACGCTCAGTCTGAGCGATCTGCACGCCGACTCGGACTACAGCATCTGGGACGGCTACCGCTGCCAGGGCTATCCGGTGCTGACCATGCTGCGCGGCAAGGTGATTGTTGAGGACGGCAAGCTGGTGGGCAGCGAGCGGGACGGGCGGTGGGTCAAGCGCAGGGTGGAGAACAGCGTGCTGGCCAGACCGACCGTGTAGGGCGTCAGGCATGAACCGCTGGGACCCCCAACAGTACCAACGCTTCGGCCGCGAACGCGCGCAGCCCTTCTTCGACCTCGTCGGCCGCATCCCCGACGACCGCCAGGTCCACACCGCCGCCGACCTGGGCTGCGGTCCCGGTACGCTGACCCAGACCTTGTGTGCGCGCTGGCCCGAGGCCACGGTCTACGGCGTTGACAATTCCCCCCACATGCTGGAAAAGGCCGGCCAGCTCCCGGCCCAGCCCCGGCTGCATTTCATTCGAGCCGACCTGGCCGTCTGGCAGCCCGAGCGCCGGCTCGATTGCATTGTCTCGAACGCCGCGTTGCAGTGGGTGCCCGACCACGCCCGCGTCCTCCCCCACCTCCTCAGCCTGCTTGCCCCGCGCGGCGTCTTGGCCGTTCAGATGCCGCGCAACTTCGACTACCCGGCTCACCGTCTGCTGTACGAGCTGGTCCGCCAAGACCCGTGGGCAACCTGGCTCGACTCTTGGGAGGAGCGCCATTTTGTGCAGACGCCGGACTGGTACGCCCAGACCTTGCGGCGGGCCGGCTTGGGGGTCGAGGTGTGGGAAACGATTTACCACCACCTGCTCGACGGCCAAGACGCGGTTCTCGAATGGATGAAGGGCACGGCGCTGCGCCCCGTTCTCAGCCGGCTGCCCGAGCAGCAGCACGGGGCGTTTCTGGCTGTCTACGGCGAGCGTCTCGCCACCGCCTACCCGCCGGGTCCGCACGGCACGCCGTTTCCGTTTCGCCGCCTGTTTTTTATTGCCCAGCAGCCTTAGCCGAAATGTCGGATTACGCTTCGCTAATCCGACCTACCAGGCTCTAGTCGAAGAAGGCGAGACACCGACATTCCACGTTAGCGCGAGGAGGAACCGGCGTCGGGCAGGTCGGGTCGCTGAAGGCGGTATGGGGAACGATGGAGGCGAAGGCGGGGTCGGAGTCGTAACCGCACCAGATGAGAACCTCGTCGTTGCTCAGGTCAGGGTAGAAGTACCAGCGGTGCGCCGGGTTGAAGCGGAACATCGCCATCTCCCCCCACAGGGCCGTGTTGTCGGGACCGCCGTAGTAGGCCTTCCCCGGGACAACATCGGCGGAGCGGACGGATCGCGCATCGCACAGCGCGAGGGGGACGTCCTGCGGTGCTCCCGATACCAAACGCCAGACATTGTACGCCGCGAATCGCTTGGCCAGACGAAGGTCGGCCAACTCGGGGTCCAGCTGGCCGACATGCATGGCGGCGCCGACGGACGTGAAATCGCTGTGACAAAAGGAAGCCGGCGCGAAACTCCCTTTGAGTGTCACGCTGCGGTAGGCCGCGCCAAGAGTGACGACGGCCGACGCCCCGGTCAGGGCTTTGAGCAGCTGCTCCACCTCAGCGAGAAATGAGGGATGCCAGGTATCCGATTCGTCGAACACTCCAATAGCAGTGGGGTGTTTCACCGCACGAAAGCCGTGGGTCTTCAGCGAGGCGCCGCCAGGAATGGTCCGGGCGCTTCGGATCTCGACCGGCTGCCAGTCATAGTGCAGGTTTTCTAATTCCGGGTAGCCGGCGTAGGAGATGGGCGCTTCTTTGGTTGGCTTGATGTAGGGTAAGGATGCTTGGACGGGGCTGCTCATGAGCTTCTCTCCTGGAACGAGCCAAGACGGACCAGAGCGTCATATTCGCACGTGTCCTCCATATCTCCGGCTCGGGGCTTCTCATAGCATGGCGCCGACAGCGAGTTCAAGATACGAGCAGGAGCGTCGCCTCGCGCTGAGCCTCCCTCCCGAGCAAGGGTGTCGGATGACGCTTCGCTAATCAGACCTACCGGCTGGATTGTGACGCTTGGTGAGCACGAGAGAACCAACCTATTACGAAACCTCACACACTTTCATCTCGGCAGTGTACAGATCACCAACATTGCCCACCTACAAGGTCTGGAGGTACGTAAAATTGAACGCGGCTTCCTCTCCCTTTGCCAATGCCGCGCTATAAAGCTCAAGGTCCACAGTGATCAGCGGCCTTTCTGCGGAGACGACCTCCAGGAGTACGGCGTCGGTCAATCCAAGCCTCGTAAAAACACGGCTGCGCGCGGCGGCGACACTGGAGACAATGCTTTCCTGGCTTGCTTCGATGAGGACACGAAGCCTATCGAGAAATCGAGTGTCTTGGGGTTGCTCAAGCAGATTAGACGCTTCGGTAAGCGTGTTCGGCGTGACAAACACTCGGTCCAGCGCTTCGACTATTCTGAGTAGACGGTCGTAATCTTCCGGTGTGAATGTTCGCGTCCGGCGATGGGTGGCGACCGACTGCCGCTCGACCGAGCCGACGACAAGCAGCACGAGTAGATTCGCGTCAATGAACGCTCCGGCGGGACGCATCGGCTCAATTCGTGGCGGGCAGAGTACGATGGGTCATGGAGATGACACGACCGGTATCGTCATCAATTTGAACGACCTTGAAGGAACGCCGCTTCCATGCAAGGGGCGCCCCGGTGGCGACCCTCTTTAATTCCGCCGCGAGGCCCGGTTCCACCCGATCCCACGGTCGAGAGAAGCCAATCGTTACTTTCCAGGCTTTTTCCGCGTCGTCGAACACAACTTCTTCGAGACCGAGATTCTCGATGCCATCGTCGGCAAACAGTTCGGCAGTGTATTCTCTTGCCATTCGCACGGCCTCTTTCACGTCCATTTGAACCTCCAACTCCGTGATGCCATCGTTTACTCTCTGAGTGAGGCTTCGCTTTTCGCAAGTCCTACACCCCCTCATCAACGTACCGAATATTATTCTCTGCCTCTCCCACAGAACTGGAAGATTTGCCCAGCGTGGTGCGCCGACAAAATGAGCGTCCCGTTTTCGTCGAGTCCAGTGTCAGAGTCTCAGCCGTTCCGAAAATGCGGGATCACGTGCGTGCCCATCAGCTCAAGCACACGGTAGGCGTGGTAGGCTTCCATGCCCGGCCACCAGATGCGGAAAATAAAATGGTTGACGCCCAGCCGGTCCCGATGGGTCTCAATCTGTTGAATCACGTCGTCCACGCTGCCCAGGATGAAACGGTCGTGGGCCAAGTCTTCAAACGGCACCCGAAACGACTCCTGGCCCGGCATGGCCTTGTCCTGCCCCCAGTCGGCGTAAGCCTGATACTTGGGTTCGAGGTAGGGCTGAGCCACCCGCACGGCTTCGTCCCGGGTGGTGGCCAGGTGCATCTCCTTGATGATGGGAAAATCTGACGGCGGGCTGACGGCGGCCTCTTTGAGCGCCGCTGTGTAGACCTCCATCTGGCGTTCGAGCGTAGACAGGGTGGCGTGCGGGTTGAGCAGCCAGGCGCAGCCCAGGCGGCCCGCCCGGGCAACCGCGCTATCGTGGTTGGCCGCGATCCAGATCGGGGGGTGGGGCTTTTGGACCGGGCGGATGGTGCAGGTGCCGCCGCTCAGCGAGAAGTGCTGGCCGGCAAAGCTCACCTCGTCTTCGGTCCACAGCCGACGGATCAGCTCCAGGGCTTCGAGAAAGCGGCCGGTACGATCCCGCCGGGTGGTATTGAACGCCTCATACTCAATATCCCGGTAGCCCAGCCCCAGCCCGAACACCACCCTTCCGTCGCTGATGACATCCAGCGAGGCTACGTCTTCGGCCAGCCCGACCGGGCTGTACAGCGGCAGCAGCACGATCGACAGGATGAGGTCCATGGAACCGCTGTCGGCCGCCAGCCGGGCCAGCAGCGGAATGCTCTGCAGGTTCTGGTACGGCGGTGACAGAAAGTGCTGGCCGCAGGCAATCGAATCAAAGCCGGCATCCCGCGCCAGACGGGTGAGTTGGAGCGTTTCGCGGAACCGTTTGGTGGGCGAGTCGGTCCGCGGGTGCTGGGGCATGACCATAATGCCGAACTTCATCGCTACGCCCCCTGTGTATCGCTCATTCCTGATACAGCGTGATCTCTAAATCCGCATACGCCTCGTGGCGCAGCGGCAACACCGCCTGGTAGTCAGGGTCGGCATACCAGGCGTCGACCGCAGCTTTATCCGGGAAACGGACCACGATACCGACCTGATACTCCTTCGCACCGTGCAGCTTGCCGAGGCCGCCGCCCCGTGCCAGGACTTCCCCGCCGTGCTTGGCGATGACCGTCCGGGCCGTCTGTTGGTATTGCTTCAGCGTCTCAGCCTTTGTCGGATCGGGATTGCCTTGAACCAGAACCATGACACTCATGAGCATACTCCTTTCGGGGATTCTTGTAGCCGCCGGGTCACGGCTTGTCCAGGCGACCCGTGGCATACCGCGCCTCATTCGAGTGCAAAAGCGACCAGCGCATCGCCCAGGTTGCCGGGCAGGTCAACCCGGCCGTAGCCGCCCGCAGCAATGACAATATATTGTTTGCCGCCGGTACGAGACCGATACGTCATAGGCGTGGCCTGCCCGCCGGCCGGCAGATCGGCCCGCCAGACTTCTTCGCCCGTCTCCAGATCGAAGGCCCGCACAGAGTTGTCAAACGTCGCGCCAATAAAAATCAGACCGCTGCCGGTAACGAGCGGACCACCGGCGTTGGGCAGCCCCTCCAGCGCAAGAGGGCCGAGCTGAGCAATGCCCAGCGGCTCCTGCCAGCGCAGCTGACCGCTGGCCAGATCGACTGCGGCAAGGCTGCCCCACGGCGGGGGATTACAGGGCAGACCCAGCGGGGACAGGGGCACTTCGCGGTGCAGCCCATACGGCATGCCGCGCTGTGGCGCGATCTCGACACCGGGGTGGGCGGCGCGTTCGCGTTCATAGTCCTCGGCCGCAAACAGCCGCACCATAAAGGGCATATCTTGGGTATTGGCGATCAACAGCTGCCGCTCCGGGTCGAAGGCAACGCTGCCCCAGTTTGACCCTCCAGCGTTGCCCGGATACATCAGCGTGCCCTCCCGGCTGGGCGGGGTGTACATGCCCTCCCAGCGCAGGGCCTTCAGCTTGTCCCGACACACGACCCGGTCCAAGCGGGTCAAGCCCCAGGCCTGCTCGGGCCGCAGGTCCAAGCCCACCAGCGGCGGCGGCTTGAGCGGAAAGGGCTGGGTGGGCGACAGGCGCTCGCCCGGCACCCGGCCCTGGGGAACCGGTCTCTCCTCGATCTCGAACAGGGGCTGACCGGTCTCACGCTGGAGCACGAACAGGAAGCCCATTTTTGTGGCCTGGACCAGTGCGGGAACGGCGTGGCCGTCACGTCTCAGATTGACCAGAGCGGGTTGAGCCGGCACGTCAAAATCCCACAGATCCCGATGCACAGTCTGATAGTGCCAGACGACCTGTCCGGTCGAAGCCCGGAGCGCCACGACCGCACTGCCGTAGTAGTCCAGGTTCGAGTCGCCCCGGAAGTAGTCGGGCGACGGATTCCCGGTCGGCACGAAGACAAGGTCGCGCCGGGTATCGACCGACATGGGCGCCCACACGTTTGGCGTGCCCAGGGCATAGCCCGCCGAACCGGTGTTATTCGGACTCGGTACGAAGTCGGGCGGGGCAAGGTCCCAGCTCCAGCGCAGCGTTCCGGTTCGCGCATCCCAGGCCCGCACCACCCCGCTGGGCGGATTCACGCGCACGTTATCGGCCACCGCCGATCCCACGATCACCAGATCGTGCACAATCGCCGGTGGCGAGGTCACCTGATACTCGCCCCGCCACAAGATATCCCCAACGCCGGGGTTCAGATCGACAATACCCGTGTTGCCAAAGTCGGCGCACGGCGTGCCCGTAGCCGCGTCGAGGGCGATAAGCCGGGCGTCGTTCGTGGCGGTGAAGATACGTCGCCGGCAGGCAGACCCGGCCGGCCGGTCTGTGTCCAGCCAGCTTGAGACCCCACGACACACCAGCTGGTTGGCGTACTGCCCGGACAGGTCGGTGTGCGGGTCATACGCCCAGCGCTCCTGGCCGGTTTCAGGATCGAGGGCAATCACCCGGTTGAAGGGCGTACAAAAATAGAGCGTCTGATCGACCATGATGGGGGTGGCCTGAAAGGCGCTGGTCGACGGGATGTCTCCCGTCCCGTCCGACAGGTCCCCGGTGTGATACTCCCAGGCAACCGCCAGACGGTTCACATTATCCCGGCTGATCTCGCTAAGCGGGCTATGGCGTTGCCCTCCCTCGTCGCCGCCATAGGCCGACCAGTGGCTGACCGGCGCGTCGGGGCGAGGGACGAACGGAGCGGAGGCCGAGGGATCGCAGGCGCCGCCAAAGACCAGAAGGAAAACGCCGACAACACTCCAGCTCAAGCATGTGTCCATGCCCATGGTCTCCATGAAGTTTTCTCTGGAAGTTTTCTCTGGTTGACCGATCTTCCTTCAAAGCGTACAGGCACCGTACTGGAGAAAAGATGAGAGTCAAGAAATCAGAACTCGAACACCACCGTCGTCAACGACGAAAGAAGAACACGCTCCCTTTTTCTGGCTTGATGGAGATCACCGACGACTTAGCCGGGGGCTCTAAACGGATGGCCGACGAATATCACGCGGCGGTCAAACGGAGCGGACAAACCTTAACCGCTGCTCTCCGTTCCTAATTGGCGAGGACGGCAGAATTCGGAGGAATGGTGGCCTACTCGCGGGCCTCGGCAATATGCTGCCGCGCGGCGGCCAGCGCGTTTTCATCCACAATGTCCGATACCGCTTCAAGCAGGGCATCGACCAGGCTGTCATCGCCTCCGACCCGGAGCAGGGCCTTGTAGTGAAACGCGATCTGGGGCGCCCCCTGGGCAATCAGCGCACCCAGCACGATGGCTTCGCGTTCGATCAGCAGCAGCCCGTCTCGGCCAAAGACCCGGCCAAAGTCGTCATAGCGCACCCATTCGGCCAGTTCGGGACTGATCTGACTGAGCCGCTCAATGAGTTGCTGGGTCTCCTCGCTGCCGCCGGTCAGCCGCTCTTGCACCCGCATCCCGCGTTCGCCCCAAATGCTCGGAGCATACTCCGGCCAGGGTTCGGTCGGCTGCGGACTCTGGCCCTGCGAGCGTTGGCTGATGTAGTCGGGATACACCCGCTGAAAGCGTCCCAGCGTGCTCAGGGTGCGCGGATAGCCGATGTAGGGCAGCAGGTTCAGGACCGCCTCGTACATCTGGAGCTGGCTGAGTCCGGCGTCCCTGCCCTGGCTGAAGAGCTGCTCGGCGGTGTCGAACCGCCCTGAAGCGCCGGCTGCGGATATTTTACACAGCGCAACCAGCGCGGTCTGGTTGTAGGCCGTGCCTTGGGCGTGCGCGGCCAGCGGCAGCAGGCCCACAACGCAAACGAGCCCGATTGCCAGCATTCCGCTTCCCCTCCAACCGCTCATCACTTTTTTCCGCTTGTGCATACGCCCTCCCTGTCGCGAGCCGAGAATACGACCGTCTTACTGCAAATGCCTGTCCGGTGCCAAGCGCTTATGGACTATCTGTTTCACGGCCGACTGGAACCGGCGCGCTCGGTCCTGGTATGCTGACAGGCGTGCGACTGATCCGCCTTCTCAAGAGAGACTTGGCCAGGGAGATATCGACCTGGGTCGACCGGGAGCTGATCTCGGTTGACCAGGCGCAAGCCATCTGCCGGCTGTACGGCGTTGATTACACCGCGATACTCGCCCGTTCGACGGCCTACAGTCTGCTGGTCGTCCTCGGCTGCGTCTTCATCGGGCTGGCCCTGATCACGGTGATCGGAGCCAATTGGGACACGCTCCCGCGCGGGCTGCGGATGGCGGGCTTACTCGCCCTGACCGTCGGCACCCACGGCCTCGCGCTGCGGCTCCATCTGGCGGGCAGCGCCTCGCAGGCTGCGGGCCTGTTCATCCTGGGCAGCCTGTTCTACGGCGCGTCCATCATCCTCATCGCGCAGATCTATCATCTGGGCGAGCATATGCCCGACGGCGTGTTCTGGTGGGCGCTCGGCAGTCTGCCGTTCGGCGTCGTGCTGTGTCATGCCTGGATCACGCTGCTGAGCGCCTGGCTGGCCCTGGTGTGGTTTTTCATGGAATACGCGCTGGGCTTCTTCGGCGCATCGTTTCCCGTGTTTCTGGCCGCCCAGCTGTACGTCCTGGTCAGGGGCCGACCGAGCATCAGCCTGTTTCTGACCGCTGTCGTCAGTCTTTTTTTCTGGATCGGAGCCGCGTTGTCTGTCCTGTGGGCAGACAGCTCCGGGCGATTGGAGCCTGCGGCCGAGCACGTCTTCGTCGGCGCGGCGCTGTTGATTCTTGCCCACGCCGCCAGCCATTCCTTGCAGGCCAGAGACGAGACCAAGGCCAAGGACTATGGCGCGGTGCTGTCGCTGTGGACCCTGCGCTTCGGTCTCCTCAGCCTGCTCGTGCTGAGCTTTGAGGGACCCTGGGCCGGCCTGATCGAGGCCGACTGGAACAACCTGGGGTCGATGTGGCTCATTGTCGGCGCCCTGCTGGCAGGCGCCGTGTGGCTGGGGACCAGGACCGCACGGCTGCCCTCGCTCCTCACCCTGAGCCTGCTGAGCGCCGCCGCCATGCTCGCGGTAATTCTGACGGAGGATGCGGAGGATGCGGTGTATCTCCAGATCCTCGACAATATCGCCCTTGTCGGGGCGGGCACCTGGCTGATCGTTCAGGGCACGCTGCGCGGCGTCTCGCACTACTTCTCGCTGGGTGTCGGCGCGATTCTCCTGACCGCTTTCCTGCGCTATGTGGACTTGATCGGCGACTACATCGGCGCCGCGCTGCTGTTCCTGGTGCTGGCCCTGGTGTTGCTGGGAGCGGCGCGGTATTGGAAAGTGCGCCAGACACAGGAAGGCCCGGCATGACGCGCCGACACATCACAGCCGCGCTGTGCGCCACCATCGCCCTACAGTTTTTCGTCCTGCTCGGCATGGTCGTCAACGCCGCCACTCCCCTGTGGACCGGCAGGGAAATCCGCGTCGAAACGATTCCGGTTGATCCTCGTTCTGTGTTTCGCGGCAACTACGCCCGCCTGAACTATGCCTTCAGCACCCTGCCCGAGGGCGCGCTGGGCGAGCCGACACGCCATCTCCGCGTCGGCGAGGTCGTGTACGTGAGCCTCCAACAGGACGAAGAGCAGGTGTACGAGTTTGCCGGGGCGTCTCTCGACCGACCGGCGGACGGCGTCTTTCTGCGCGGCCGGATGACCCATACTACTCCACCGTACCGCGTCACGTACGGGATTGAAGCGTTCTTTGCCCCGAAAGACACGGCGGTGAAACTGGAGGACGCTCTTCGGAGTGGCGGCCTTGCCGTTGTGATGGTATCCGAGACTGGCAAGGCGGCGCTCAAGGCTGTCATTCCGCGTGTGGCTCAGGACTGAGGCGAGCCGCAGCAGGAGAGCGAGCAAAAGCGCCAGACAAGAGCGCCAGACAAGAGCGCCAGAAAGAAGGCTGGGTATGAAACGTGTTGGCATTGATGTCGGCGGAACCTTCACCGACCTGATGTATGTGGACGAAGACCGGGGCCAGGTGGTGATCCACAAGCTGCCCAGTACCCCGTCCGACCCGGCCGAGGCCACCCTGCTGGGGCTGGACGCCGTGTGTGAGCGGGCCGGGGTTACGCCGGCGGACCTTGACCACCTGTTTCACGGCACAACGGTCGCCACCAATATCGTGCTGGAACACAACGGCGCCAAGGTCGGCATGCTGACGACCAAGGGCTACCGCGACATTCTGCACATCGCCCGCCACAAACGCCCCCTGTCCTTCAGCCTGTACCAGGACGTGCCGTGGCAGCAGCACCCCCTGGTGCGGCGACGCTATCGGCGTCCGATCAGCGAGCGGGTCATTGCCCCGGACGGCGAGGTGCTCAGCCCGCTCAACGAGGACGAGGTGCGTGAGGCGGTGCGGATGATGAAGGCCGAGGGGGTCGAGGCGGTCGCCATCTGTTTTCTGTTTTCGTTTCTGAACCCGCGCCACGAGCAACGCGCCAGGGAAATTGTCCAGGAAGAGTTTCCCGACGCCTATCTGTCCGTCCGGCACGAGGTGCTGCCCCAGTACCGCGAGTACGAAGGCTTCAGCACGGTGTGTCTGAACGCGGCGATCGGTCCCAAGGTCAGCCAGTACATCGAGCGCCTCGACCGGGCGGTGAGCGCCAAGGGCATGCGCGGCGGCCTGCACCTGATGACCTCGGTGGGCGGCGCAGCCACGCCCCAGGGCGCGATGCAACGGCCGGTCAACCTGCTGATGTCGGGACCCGTGGCCGGCCTGATCGGCGGGATCTGGACCGGCAAAACGGCCGGTTCGCCGAGCGTCATCACCCTGGATGTGGGCGGTACCTCGGCCGATATCGGCGTGGCAGCGGACGGCCAGACGCGCATGAAGCACCTGCTCGACACCCAGGTCGGGGGCTATCACGCCATGATCCCCATGGTCGAAATCGACGCCATCGGAGCCGGGGGCGGCAGCCTGGCCTATGTTGACGCGGGCGGCATGTTCCGGGTCGGGCCAAAAAGCGCGGGCGCCGAACCCGGACCGGCGTGTTACGGGCGGGGCGGCGACCAGCCGACCGCCACCGACGCCCTGGTCGTGCTCGGCCGGCTGCGGCCCGAGAGCTTTCTGGGCGGCCGGGTCGCGCTCCACAAGCGGCTGGCCGAGGACGCCATCGAGCGCCAGCTGTGCCGCCCCCTGGGTACGGACCTGGAGCAGGCCGCGCTGGGCGTGGCCCGGATTCTGACCCACGGTATGGTCGAGGGCATTGAGATCAGCAGCGTGCGCAAAGGCTACGACCCGCGCGATTTTGCGCTGGTGGCGGCGGGCGGGGCCGGGCCGCTGTTTGCCTGTGATATCGCCCAAGAGCTGGGTATTCCGCAGGTCCTGGTGCCGCGCTATCCGGGCATTACCTCGGCCCTGGGCCTGCTGGCCACCGACATCGTGTACGAGTTCGTCAGCACCGAGATGCAGCTGTTCTCCAGCCTGGACCGCGACAGGCTGGGCGCAGACTTTGCCGGCCTGGAGCGCCAGGCGACCGAGCGCCTGGAGGCCGACCGGCTCGACCCCGCCCACACCCTGCTGCGTCGCATTGCCGACTGCCGCTATATCGGCCAGGGCTATGAGCTGCGGGTCGAGTTGCCGGCCGGACCAATTGACCCCACCTGGCAGGAGCGGGCCGCAGAGGCGTTTCATCAGGCTCACGAACGCGAATACGTGCGCCGCTTCCCGGACAGTGACATCCAGATTGTGAACATCCGGGTTCAGGGCGTGGGGCTGATGCCCGAGCTGCGGCTCACCGAGCTGCCGGCCGGCGATGCCTCGCCCGCAGACGCGCTGACCGCCCGCCACGAGGTGGTGTTCAGCCAGGACGGCAAACCGGTGCGGCTGGCCAGCGCGTTTTATCGGCGAGACCTGCTCAAGGCCGGCAACCGCATCAGCGGCCCGGCCATCATAGAACAGCTCGACAGTACGGTCGTCATCAACCCCGGCCTGACCGCCGAGGTTGATCGGTACGGGACCATTCTGATTGAGTGTCGATAAGGAGACAGGCGTATGTCACAGACAGACACTAACGGCAGCCACGGCTCGGCTCGGGCCAGCGATCCCATTACCCTGCGCGTTCTGAGCGGCGCGTTCACGGCGGCGGCCAAGGAGATGGCCCATGTCCTGTACCGGATGTCGTACTCCAGCATCATCCGCGAGTCCGAAGACCTCGGCGCCGGGCTGTACGACGCCGAGGGCAACGAGATCTGCGAGAGCGATACCTCGCCCATGCACGTCGGCTCGCTGCCGGCCTATATCCGGGGCTTTCTCAAACGCCTGGACGGCAAGATCAACGACGGCGACGTGATCCTGCACAACCATCCCTACCACGGCTCGACCCACACGCCCGACCTGGCCGTGGCGGTGCCGGTGTTCTGGGACGGTCGCCTGATCGGTTTTGCCGCAGTCACCGCCCACCTGCTCGACATGGGCGGCGCGGCGCCGGGCCTGAATGTGGATGTGGTCGACGTGTGGGCCGAGTCGCGGCTGTTCAACGGCATCAAGCTGTACAACGCCGGGGTCAAAAACGAGGACCTGTGGCAGTTCTTCCTGGATAATGTCCGCACCCCGGAGATGAATACCGGCGATATCGAGTCAATGATTGCGGCCTGTCAGCTGGGACGCGAGCGTTTCCTCGCGCTGGTCGAAAAGTACGGCGTGGAGACGGTGCTGGGCACCGCCCATGAGCTGATGGACTACTCGGAGCGCATGCTGCGGGCGGAGATAGAAAAAATCCCCGACGGCGAGTACACCGCCCCGACCCAGTATCTGGACGATGACGGGCGCAACCGTGACCAACCGCTGGCCGTGTGCGTCAGCGTCAAGGTTGAGGGCAGCGATCTGACGATTGATCTGACCGGCTCCAGCCCGGAAGTCCCGACCGGCTATAACGTGCCGTATGAGGGCAGCACCCTGGTCGCCTCGTATGTCATCGTGCGCAGCATCCTGCTTGACGAAGCCACGTTTCCAGATGCCGTGCCCCAGAACGAGGGCATCTTTCGACCGATCAAGGTCATTGCGCCGGAAGGCACAATCTTTAATCCGCGCTTTCCGCGCGCCTGTTTCAGCCGCTTCAACCAGGTCCAGTATCTGGCCGACGGGGTGAACCTGGCCCTGGCCCAGGCCGTGCCGGACAAGGTGTGTGCGGGCAATGCGGCTCACGTCCATTTTCTGAGCTACAGCGGCTTTCAGGAAGACAAAGGCCAGTACTGGGTCTATCTGGAGGTCAACGAGGGCAACTGGGGCGGCCGCCACGGCAAGGACGGCCTCGACTCGATTGCCTGCCTGATTGAAAACACCCGCAATAATCCGGTCGAAGAGCTTGACCTGCGCTTTCCCATGCGCAACGAGCGCTATGAGCTGCGCGAAGAGCCGGTCGCGCCGGGCAAGTGGCGGGGCGGGGTCGGGATTGTCCGGGAAAATCGCTTTCTGGTACCCGGCTATCTGTCCTCAGAGGCGGAGCGGCACTTCGATCCGCCCAAGGGCATTTTCGAGGGCCGGGACGGCTGTCGGGCGTCGATGATCAAGAACCCCGGGGTCGAGGGCGAACAGCGTCTGCACAGCAAAGTCACCGGCTATCCGATGCAGGCCAACGAGCTGCTGCAGATCAAGACGGCCAACAGCGGCAGCTACGGCGATCCGTTTGAGCGCGACCCGGAGCGGGTGCTGGACGACGTGCTGGACGATTTCATCACCCTTGCCATGGCCGAAAAAGACTACGGCGTGGTAATCGATCCGACGACGATGCAGGTCGACGCCCAGGCGACCGCCCGCCGCAGGGCGCAGCGGTCGTAAGCCTGTCCCGGCTTCCAGGCTCCGCACCACAGCACGCAGACCGTGACAGGCGCACTTCGACGGCCCGCGTATTTTTTTGACGCGGAGTGACACGGGTTGGTTCAGACGATTCGGCTTCTCCCTGCTTGACGGCCGCACCGGCATCTCGCCGGCGATGGCGTTGGCGTTGGAACGTATCGGGTGGAGTAATGCCGCGTTCTGGGTCCGCCGCCAGGCGCATTACGACTTGGCCCAAGAGCGGCTCCGTCAGGAGCAGGCGGCCGCGTGACGGGGCGGGCTGCTGCCCTGCCCGCTGCCTACTGACTTCAACACCTCTTGCAGGTATGGAGGAAGCGCAGCAGAGAACGGGGGCCAGGCATGAGAACCGAAGAATTCGCAGCCGCGGACCGGGTTGGCGACCGAAGAATTGAGCGGTTGGCGCAGGCGCTCGCCGAGCCAGCCACAACCCAGGAGCGCTACCGGGACGAACTCGAAGGGGACGGAATAAACTTCAAGCTGAAGGCGCGGGCCGCCTGTTTCCTCAAAACCAGCACCGAGGGTCGTCGCCTCATTCGACCGCCGTCACGACAAAGTTCTGCTGACTCTCTTGCCAGACGACCGTGGTCGTCTGACCCGCTTCAGGGAAATCACGGATCTGGTGCGTCCGGCGCAGCCCCTCCGCAAACTCCCCGGCCAGCGTCGTCACCGTCACCGTGCTGTGGGCAAATTCCTCGCCGTCGGCATACGCCCGCACGGTATGCCGCCCGTCGCCCAGCAGGTTCCAGTTGAATAACAGCCCGAAGCCGTTGTCGGCGTCGCCACACACGTCGGCCGTATCCGCCCGACTCGTCCCATAGCCCGCTGCGAGGGACAGCGGAGGCGAGGTGCCCGTCTCAATCGCAAGCTCCACCACATCCGCCTCGCAGACCCAGCCCGAGAGAATCCCGAGGCCACTCTGGAAAGAGCCGGGCGCCGGGTTGTCGAGCCGCGCCTGGGCCGGCGTCAACTGCGCGCCGCCGCCGCCCCCTTCACCGCCAGCAATGACAAAGTTCTGCAAGGCTTCTTCCCAGCGCAGCGGCGTCGTCTCCCCGACGGCGGGAAAGTCGGGGAGCGTTGTCATGGCCGTCAGCCCCCGGCGGAACTCCTGCGCGGGATGCGGCCCGAGGGTGGTGACGGTAATGGCCCGCTCGGTGAATACCACGTCGTCAATCACCACCCGCACCGTATGCGGGCCGTCGCCGAGCAGGTTCCAGTTGAAGAGCACCCCGAAGCCGGTCTCGGTGGTGGTGGGACCACACACCCCGGCCGTGTCGGCCCGGCTCGTACCCGTGGCCGGCTCCAGGGTCTGCAAGGCCCGGCCAGGGGTCTCGACCTCAATCGCGACGGTGGCCGCGTCACACACCCAGCCCGACACGACGCTGAGGCCACTTTGGGGGGAGTCGGGCGCGGGATTATCGACAAAGGCCGGGGTGTAGTCTACGGCCAGGCGGTAGGCGCCGACGCTGGCCCCGGCCGACACGGCCAGGTAGTAGGTGCCGGGCTCGACGGCTACGCCGAGCCGGAAGTTGCGCCCGCTGCCGCTGTCGGTATCGGTCAGGAGCAGGGTGGGGGCGCCCGCGTCCGCGGCCTGGGACAGCCGCCCGGTGGTGTCGCCGCCGGTCGTGGAGGCGGTCAGGATACCGGCCCCGGGCAGGTCGAGGCGGAAGGTGTCCACGTCGGTGCGACTCTGGAGGTGGGCGTCAATCGTGCGCGAGAGCGCCCCGAGGTGGCCGGCGGGCGTCAGGGCCGTGGCGGTGGCCGGCGTATCGCCGTGCCGGTCGTCCGGGGTGCGGCTCCCGCCACCACCACCGCCGCCGCCGTTGCCTGGTGGCCCTGGCGGCGGGGGCGGAGGAGGCGGGGGCGGACGGGGCGGACGGGGCGGGGGCGACCCGGCATCATTGTCGTTCACCAGTATGGCGGCGCGGGCCTGGCCGCTGTCCACGGTGTAGCCCGTCCCCGCAGCGAGCGTGACGGTCACGGTCCCGTCCGGTTCGGCCGTGGCGTCGTCGGTGGTGGGCACGCTCAGGGTGGCGCTGGTCTGGCCCTGGGCGAGGGTCACGGTCTGCGCGCCCTCGTGGTGCGCGGCAACGAAATCGCTGCCCGCAGCGTCCGCCACACTCGCATGGACCGTGACTGCGCCGGCCGATGGGGACGACAGCGCCACGGTGAATGCGGCCGCCGCCCCCTCCGTGACCGGCGCAGCAGCGGCGGCAATGGTGAGGATGGGCGCATCAAGGTTCGGTCCGGTCAGGTGCGGCCTGAGGATGAACAGCCCCCGCTCAAACGTGCTGACGATCACGAGTCCACTGTCAAAGAACGGGTAGTTGCTCCACGTGCCCCCGATGGTCGCGGCGTCGCTCTCGGGGTCCACGTCAAAGAAAGCGACCTCGTTGAGGATGCCCTGGGCGATGGCGGTGGTGTCCAGGATGCGTAACCCCGCCCGGTAGTTCGACTGGTAGGTGTAGCGGCCCTTGACGTACAGATTATGGTCGATGGCGGTGGTCGTGGCAGCGTGCACGCCGATGAGCCTCGGGGCGTCGAGGTCGCTCACGTTCCACAGGTACGTCCGGGTCTTCCCGCCGGTGCGGCCACCGCTTTCATCATGCTCGTCACCCAGCAGGAAGTAGGTCTGATCTTCCGTTAGCCAGCCTTGGTGGGCGTACCTGGCGCCCCGGTAGCCCGTGCGGGAGATCTGCACCGGCTTGGCCTTATCCGTCACGTCGACAATCGTCAGCGCGTCCTGGTCGGCCCGGCGGTCGGGGGTGGCGTTGAAGCAGATCTCTGTGGTCGCGTAATCAGGGTCCGGGCCGGCGTAGTTCACACACTGCGCATCGTGGGTGTAGCCGGCGGCGCTGAAACAGCCGGCTTGGGTTGGGGCCGTCGGCGTCTGAATGTTAATCATGTGCAGCCCGCCGTCACAGGTGTCCGTCCCGACGGCGTAGGCAAAGCCGCTGTCTTCGTTAATTACGATATTGTGCGCCGTCGAGAAACCGGCGTAGTGCGCGGTTTCGGAAAACGGGGCGGGCGGGGCGGGCACATTCCTCAACTGAGTCAGATCAAAGACCTGCATCCCGCTGTTGGCCGTCTCCGTCACGATGAAGGCATGGTCCTGGTACACCTTGACGTCGTAATGGGTCGCGCTGGCAGCGCCGTGCAACGGCAGGTTGCCCAGATAGCGCGGGTTGACCGGATCGCTGATGTCCACGAACGCGGTGCCGGTGGACCGGCCCATAATCGCGTACTCCTTGCCGGTCGAAGTATCCGTCCAGCCCCAGATATCCTGCCCTTGGCCGCCGCCCATGTCGGCCAACGGCAGCGCCGCCATCAGGTCGATGTTCCGGCACGGATAGCCGCCCGCCCGCCCTGCGGAGCAGAGCGCCGCCGGCTGCGGCGGGGCGGTGACGGTGAAGGAGGCGTGGACTTCGGTGGAGCGAGGGTGGGAGGTCTGTTCCGTGGCGACGAAGGCATAACGGGTCCGGGGGTGGGGGCGGGCGGGGGTGCCACTGAGGGTGTGGGCCGTGGCATCGTAGCGCAGCCCGGGCGGCAGGGCCGGCTCGAACGTATAGGTCAGGGGACCGGGGGCGTTGGTGACGCGGGGCAGGGAGAGGGGGGAGAGGGGCACACCGACTTCCCAGTGCAGGGGGGCGGGCAGGCCGCGGTCAAAGTGCAGCGGGGCAGCCTGGGCGGTCAACCGTACGGTCGTCCGGGCCGTGCGGGGCGGGTCGGCGTTGTCGGTGACAAGGTAGGTGTAGGTGGTCTCGGTGTAGGGGTCGGTGTGGCGGGTGAAGGGGCCGGAGTCGTAGGCTCTGCGCAAGACGGGGGCCGGGCCGAGGGCGGCGAGGGTGCCGCTCAGCGTGCGGGTGCTGGCATCGAAGGTCAGCCCGGCCGGCCAGTCGGGATCGACGACCGTGCCCGTGCCGTCGCCGGGACAGGCGATGAGGGGCGTGGCCGGGTCGGGCCCTTGACAGGTGGCCTGGGGGCCGAGGAGCCGGTAGGTCAGGGGTGGGGTGCCGGTGGTGGCGGAGAGCGGAAAGCTGACGGCGTCGCCCACGATCATGATTCTGGGCCGGTGAGGATTGGTGTTGGCAGTGAGGGCGGGCGGCGGCTCGTGTACGTCGCCCGTGTCGTTGCCATAGAGGGCCACGGCCCCATTCTTGTCGTCCGCATGAAGGGTGGTGCTGCCGGGGACGCCGGCAACCATGATGGGGTTCGTGGGCGGACTGTAAAAGTTCGAGTGGCTGAGACCCAGGACATGGCCGAACTCATGCAGGGCGATCCGGTAGAAATCAAACGGCCCAGGCACGCTTCTGGCTGAGACCGAGCCGATGGTCCACTTAGAATTGCTATTGAAAAGGACATCCGCCTCGATGAGTTCGCCATCGGCCTTGGTTCGCCTCCTCTGCACACTGGCGAGCGTGTGGCTCCAGCTTCTTCCGCAGAAGGTGTTCGCCCATGCGACGGTCGTGACGCCATCGTTCCGGTCGCATACATCGGGCGGCGGGTCGGGCGGGTCTGCGATCACAAAGCGGAACCCGGACCCGGCTTCGTTCCACTCCTCAGCCGCCTTTTGGGCCGCATCGTCCCAACACGGTCCATACGGGGCGGGCAGGTCGCCGCCTTCGGCTTCGGAGCGACACCCGAGTTGCAGATGGAGGGTGGCTTGGTCGTTCGCCCAGAAAGTGGGCTCGCCCGTTTGATTATTACTCAGCCAGAGGTCATACCCCTGGCTGTCGGCCGGCAGTCCGGCGCAGACCAGGAGGAGGCCCAGCAGGGCGAGGCGCCAGCGGCCCGGCGGGGGGAGGGAGGGGGATGTGCCCGCCCCAGCGGCTTCCCCCAGAGCGCATTGTGGTGAGTGAGACGGAGCAGTCATTGTCAAACTGACGTAGGACTTCGTGCCTCATATTTTCACGAGTCTAAACCGCTGAAACCCTATAATTATACCAGTTCTGGCGCAATATGCGGGCTGTCCTCATGCGGACGCGTGGCGCGGTTGAGCGCTTGCAGCGGTGTTGAAAGGCGCGGTGGCCGCGCCGGCCCTGACCCTGGAATTTCTGGGCGGGCCAGAGCCGGACGGGACCATCCTGGAGATTGTGGGGACGCCCACGTTCAGCCGGGGCGAACGGAGTGTGGTGTTCAGCGCGGGCAACGGGTACGCGGCGGTGCCGCTGAGCACGTTTATCCGGATGATCGAACAGGAGTTGGGCGAGGCCCCGTAAGCCCCGCTGCCCGGGGGGTGGCTTTATTCCACCCCGGTAATGACGAAGTTCTGCTGCGCCTCCCGCCATTCCACGGTGGTCGTCTGGCCGGTCGCCGGGAAGTCGGCGATCTCATGCGTCCGGCGCAGCCCCCGGGCGAACTCCCCGGCCAGCGGCGTCACCGTCACCGTGCTGTGCGCGAACTCGTCCCCGTCGGCCAGGGCCCGCACCGTATGGGTGCCGTCGCCCAGCAGGTTCCAGTTGAACAGCAAGCCAAAGCCAGTGTCGGTGTCGCCACACTGGTCGGCCGTGTCCGCCCGGGCCGTGCCAGAGCCGGCCTCAAAGGTCAGGGTGTCGTCGGTGCCGCCCGGCTCGAACACGATCTCGACCGTGTCGGCCTCGCATACCCAGCCGGAGATGACGCCCAGGCCGCTCTGGAACGACCCCGGCGCGGGATTCTCCAACCGCGCCTGCTCGGGCGTGAGTTGTTCCCCGCCGCTGCCACCGTCGCCGCTGGCAATGACGAAATTCTGCAACGCTTCCTCCCAGCGCAGCGGCGTCGTCTCCCCGACGGCGGGAAAGTCGGGGAGCGTTGTCATGGCCGTCAGCCCCCGGCGGAACTCCTGCGCGGGATGCGGCCCGAGGGTGGTGACGGTGATGGCCCGCTCGGTAAACAGCACGGCGTCAATCAAGACCCGCACCGTGTGTTGGCCGTCGCCGAGCAGGTTCCAGTTGAACAGCAGCCCGAAGCCGGTGTCGGTGGTGTCCGCGCCACACACCCCGGCCGTGTCGGCCCGGGCCGTGCCGGTGGCCGGGACCACCGTCCAGGTCTCGTCGCTTTCCGGCACCAGCTCAATCTCGACCGTGTCGGCGGCGCACACCCAGCCGGACAGCACGCCCAGGCCGCTCTGAGGGGAATCCGGGGCGGGATTATCAACAAAGGCCGGGGTGTAGTCGACCAGCAGGCGGTAGTCGCCGACGCTGGCCCCGGCCGACACGGCCAGGTAGTAGGTGCCGGGTTCGACGGCCACGCCCACCTCGAAGGGGCCGCGGGTAGTGTCCTCGGCCAGTAGGGCGAGCGCGTCGTCCGCTTGGGCCTGATACAGCCGTCCGGTGGTGTCGGTCCCCCCGGTGGTGGCGGCGGTCAGTACGCCGGCGTGCGGCAGGGCCAGGGTAAAATAGTCCACGTCACGCCGGCTCTGAAGGTGGGCGGTCAGCGTGCGCGAGAGGGCGCCGGTGTGCCCGGCGGGGGTCAGAGCCGTGGCCGCGTCCGGGGTGTCGCCGTGCTGGTCGTCCGGGGTGCGGGTCCCACCACCGCCACCGCCGCCACCACCTCCGCCGCCGCCGTTGTCACCACCGCTGTTGTCACCACCGTTGTCACTGCTGTTGTCACTGCTGTTATCACCGCCGTTGTCACCGTCTGGCGGTCCCGGTGGGGGCTGGGGCGGCGGCGGGCGCTGGGGCAGGGTGACGGTGGCATGCAACGAGGGACGGACGCCGATCGGCTGCACTCTGAAGTGATACTGCGCGCCGGGGGTCAGGCCGGTGACGGTGGCCGTGGTGCCGATCACCGGCACATAGATCGTGGAACGGCCGGGGAGATAATACCCCGCCCAATAGCCCCTCGGAGCAGCGCCGGCGGGCTGTGGCTCCCACGTGGCGGTGAACCCGGTGGGGTGGGCCTCGATGCGCAACCGGTCCACCCTGGACGGAACGGTGCAGTCGGTGCCGTCCTTCGTGGTGGGCAGACACACCGGGTCGCCATTGCCGGGGGCGAACAAGTGCAGGTATCTCCACTCGATATTGGTGGGATAGCCGTACAGCATGGAGGGGCTCCCCCGCGGGTTGTCATACAGGGAGAGCTGATGCAGGACCGACTTGCTGCCCAGATTGTCCAGCGCGCCGCTCAGTCGATTGTTGTGGAGAAAGAGAGCGGCCAGGTGGAGGGGCGGGACGGGAACCGACCCGGTCAGGGCGTTGTCCTGGAGATAGAGCCGATTCAGGAGGCTCAGGGCGCTGAGGTCGGGAATCGGCCCGTGCAGTTGGTTGTTGGAGAGCCAGAGCCTTCGCAGGCTGGAGCCCGGCAGTTTGCTGGCCAGCCCGGCGAGAGGATTGGCAATCTGCTCCCCTTGCTCGGTCAGGCCCAGTTGGTTGGTGGAGAGATCGAGCGCGGTCAGGCCGGTCAGGGCGCTGAGGTCGGGCAGCGGCCCGCGCAGGTGGTTGGTGTGGAGAGTGAGAGTGGTCAGGCTGGTCAGGGCGCTGAGGGCGTTCAGCCTCCCGCTCAGGTGGTTGCGGTGGAGCTGGAGGGTGGTCAGGCTGGGGGGCAGGCGGGGCAGCCGCCCACGCAGGTGGTTGCGGTGGAGATCGAGGCTGGTCAGGTTGGTCAGGGCACTGAGGTCAGGCAGCTGCTCGTTCAGGTGGTTGCGGTGGAGATCGAGGCTGGTCAGGCTGGGGGGTAGGCTGGGCAGGCTCCCGCTCAGGTGGTTGCGGTGGAGATCGAGGCTGGTCAGGCTGGTCAGGGCGCTGAGGTCAGGCAGCTGCCCGCTCAGGTGGTTGCGGTGGAGATCGAGGCTGGTCAGGTTGGTCAGGGCGCTGAGGTCAGGCAGCCGCCCGCTCAGTTGGTTGCGGTGGAGATCGAGGCTGGTCAGGCTGGGGGGCAGGCGGGGCAGGCTCCCGCTGAGTTGGTTGGTGTGGAGAGTGAGGCTGGTCAGGTTGGTGAGGGCGCTAAGGTCGGGCAGCCGCCCGCTGAGGTGGTTGTTGGAGAGCCAGAGCCTTCGCAGGCTGGAGGCCGGCAGTTTGCTGGCCAGCCCGCTGAGCGGATTGGCAATCTGCTCCCCTTGCTGGTTCAGACCCAGGTGGTTGGTGGAGAGATCGAGATCGGTCAGGCCGGTCAGGCTGCTGAGGTCGGGCAGCGGCACGCGCAGGCGGTTGGTGTGGAGCGTGAGCGTGGTCAGGCCGGTCAGGCTGCCCAGTTCAGCGGGCAGCGGCCCGCTCAGGCGGTTGCTGTGGAGCGTGAGCGTGGTCAGACTGGGGGGCAGGCTGGGCAGGGTCCCGCTGAGTTGGTTGTTGTGGAGATTGAGGGTGGTCAGGTGGGTGAGGGCGCTGAGGTCGGGCAGCTGCCCGCTCAGGTGGTTGCCGTCGAGCCTGATTCTTGTCACCCGCCCGGTGGGATCGACGTGGACGCCATACAGCCAGGGGGCGGTGTCGATGCTGTTCCAGTGCGTCTTATGTTGCCAGTTGGGACCATTGGTCGCCGTGTAGAACGCTTTCAGCACGGCTCGGTCGTCCGCATGGATGCTGGACTGCGCCCACGTGCTGGGGGCGGCCAGGAGCAGCAGACTGAGAGTGCCGAGCAGGGCGACGAGAGTGGTACATACGCGCCGGTGCCTCGCCAGCCTTCTGCGCGGAGCGCGGAGCGCATTTTCAACCGGCCGTGCGTCGTCAAGATCGGCCGGCACCTTGGCAGAAATACGAGGATTTTCTCTCATAACCTCGTATTTTTACTAGGTTATCTCACTCAGGACTACCCCCCGAGAGAGCAGTCACGCCGCACGGCCGGCCTGGCCCTTCGGCCGCCCGCGTGCGGGGCTGCGGGGGCCTGTCCGAGGAAACGAGGGGTTTCTGACACAGCGACCAGACGGGCCGCCTTTACAGCTGATAATTCCGCCGCTTCAATCTGTTTCGATGCATAGCCTTTCATCGGTGACTTTCCGAGTGCGGGCCACAGCGTCACGGTCGAGTGGGACGAACCGCAGCAGAGTTTCGTGGTCACCGAGATAAATGAGAGCAGTTTCAGGCTGCGTGCAGGATGCGCTAATACCAGATCTCCATCCGCAGGCCCTTGGCATCGAGCGGCGGTTGAGCCGGAAGCCGTTGCGCCGTGCCGGCGCCGACCCGCCCGGCAAGCCAGGCCAGGACGCACGCGTCCAGACAATCGTCGAGCGCGACCTGCGAGCGTCGGTAGCGGGTTGCGACCGTGTCGAGCAGAGCGCGAACAGTCCGAAACGACGCCAGCCGTTCGAGTGCTCGCAGGCGTTCTTCACGGCCGGCCGGGGTCTTTTTATTGTGCCGCATCGGCGCTCCGGCCAGCGACCGAAAGGCCAGCTCGGGGTGGGCTTCGTACACCCGCTCTTGCAGTCCGGGGCTCATCAGCCGGTCTACTTCCCGAATTTTGGCCATAATGCCAAACGCCTGGATACTCAGCCCGTGGCGACGGACCTGGCCATAGCGGGTCGCGCCGAGCAAACCGCGAACCGGCGGACTGAACACGCTGCTGGCCCGGCCCGGCAGCCGGCGGCGCGCCAGGCGGTCGCATTCCCGCCCACCGACCTGGCGCCGGTCCAGCAGACCAATCGGGATATCGATGGCGATGAGGTTCGGCCGGGGACGGAGGGTAAGGACGGCGTCAAAGTCGGGGCATAGTCGAGCGATGGGTTCCTGCGTCTGGGGAGCAAGATACACCACACACCACCCGGCCGGGCAGCCATCTACGCCAGCCGTCCACATGCTCTTCAGGTGCTCCACTCACAAGACGCGGGTCAGGACTGGTTCGAGCTGGCCCGAAACGGCTCAAGGTCGGCAAAATTGCCGCTGCGCAGAAGGTCCACCACCCAGCGGTGACCCTCTTCGGCTTCCTGCTGTTGGTGCCACTGGAGGCCGTAGACGGCCTGGGCCTCATCAGCCACGTCCTGGCCTTCCAACGGGTACACCGCAGTGCCAAAGCGGGCGCCGTGTTTGGCCCGACGCAGGATATAGGGCGGAAATTGCTGGGTCGAAACCACGAACGGGTGCGGCTGCGCCTCGACCTGATCCTCCCAGCCGGTGGGTCGCCACATGGGACTGAAACCGTAGTACCAGCCCCAGGCGGCGCTGACGGCGAGCAGGCTCAGGCTGCCGATGACCATCGGCAGTCCGTATGGAGAATGGTAGGCCCAGGCCAGACCGCCGAAAAAAAGGCCGGCCAAGCCAGTCACCACCCCGGCGTGGGTCATAATCGTAATGGTCCTCACCCGTGTCTCCTTTTGCTGCGGGCTGAGCCGTCTTTATAGTCCGCCGCCCCACGCCCCTGCAATCGGGCCTGCCGGTGTCGGAGTTGTTCTTGCTTTTCCGAAAAAAGTCAGATAGGGGCGTGGTCCCAGAACCCTGCCCAAATCACACGTGGCTGGGCAGGAGCGTGGAAGAGAGGGATGCGATGCAGCGAGGACTCAGATTCTGGATGCTGTGGGTTTGCGCCATCGTCGGGATAAGCGCGTGCGGCCTGCCCGCAAAAAAGCGGGACGGGATGGTCCTCGGCGCGCTCGCCGGGGCGCTGGCCGGCGGAGGGATAGGCGCCGGAATCGGACCCGAGGCCAGTGACAACGAAGACGATGGACGGGCAAAGGGCATTGCCATTGGCGCGGCCGCCGGGGCCGTTCTTGGCGGGATGATCGGCTATGCGCTGGCGGAAGAGGAGCCCCCACCGCCGCCCCCACCACCGCCGCCCCCGCCCCCTCCGCCCCCGCCCCCTCCTCCGCCGCCGCCCCCGCCCCCGGAACCGGACCCGTGTGAAGGACTGGTCCTGCCGGGCATCATGTTTGAGTTCGATATGTCGGACATCCGACCTGAATTCGAGCCCGTGCTCGATACAGTGGCCGCCCGGCTGACCGAGTGTCCCGCTGTCCACATCACGGTCGAGGGGCATACCGACTCGCGGGGCTCTGAGGCGTATAACCAAGCCCTGTCCGAGCGACGGGCGGCGGCGGTTGCCGGCTATCTGGAAGCCCAGGGAGTCGCGGCCGAGCGGCTTGACTCGGTCGGCATGGGCGAGGAATCTCCCGTTGAACCGAACCAGAACCCGGACGGCAGCGATAACCCGGACGGGCGGGCCGAGAACCGGCGGGTCGTCCTGACGCCCCGATAAAGGAGGAGGCTATGAGTACGGTGACACTGCCCAAGGGCCAAACCGCGCTGCTCATCATGGATTGTCAGAATGACATCGTTCATGAAGACGGCAAATTTGGCGGAAAGCTGACCGGCGGCACGATGCCCAGGCGCATCCGGGAACAGGGCATCCTGGAGACCATCAGCAAGCTCGCCGCTGCGGCTCGGCAGGCCGGGGTGCCGGTCATTCACGTCCGCCACGCCTACCGGCCGGACTATGTCGATCTGCCCACCAACGCCCCGCTGTGGGCAAACATGAAGGAACTCCAAGCCCTCCAGGACGGCAGCTGGGGAGCCGAGATTCATGACACGGTCAGCGCCCAGTCCCAGGACATCGTCCTGGTCAAAACGCGGGTCAGCGCCTTTTACGCCAGCCCGCTGGCCGGCATTCTCGAAGCCCAGGGGCTGAACCACCTGATCCTCACCGGCGTCGCCACCGACGGCGTTGTCGAGGGCACGGCCCGGGACGGGATCGACCGCGGCTATTCCCTGACCATCCCCAAGGACTGCTGTATCGCCACCAGCGAAGAGGCCCATCAGGTCATCCTGGGCGGGATACTGTCGGCCTTTGCCACCGTGTGCGAGGCCGACGATATCATCCAGGCTCTGGCCTAGCACGCCATCCCCTGTCACAAAGGGGACGCTGATCTCTTTCATCAGCGTCCCCTTCCCAAGGAGCGCGGACATGACCCAGACCAGTGCGCTGGCCGGTATTCGGGTAATTGACCTCACCAATAATCAGGCCGGCCCGTCGTGCGGACAGATGCTGGCCTGGCTCGGAGCCGAGGTCATCAAGGTTGAGGAACCGGGCAAGGGCGATGTCGCCCGGACCAGTCTGGGCGATCAACCGGGCGCCGACAGCCTGTTCTTTCTGACCTTTAACGCCAATAAGCGCAGCCTGACGATCAACCTCAAAAGCGCCCAGGGCAAAGAGGTGTTCAGCAAACTGATCAAAACGGGTGATGTCCTGCTGGAAAACTTCGGGCCGGGCGTCCTGGACCGTCTGGGCTTTGCCTACCCGAAGCTCAAGAGCCTGAACCCCGGCCTGGTCCTGGCCAGTATCAAGGGCTTTGGCACCTACGGTCCCCACAGCCACTACAAGAGCTATGAGCCGATCGCCCAGGCCATGGGCGGTTCGATGAGCGTCACCGGTTTTCCTGACGCACCACCGACGGTGACCTGGGCGTGCGTCGGCGATTCGGGCACCGGCATGCACTGCACCATCGGCATCCTGGCCGCGCTGATGCAGCGCCACGCGACCGGCGCAGGACAGCAGGTTGAGGTGTCGATGCAGGACGCGGTGGTCAATCTGGTCCGGGTCAGTTTGCGCGACCATCAGCGCGCCGGGCGGCCGGTGGAGCGCAACGGCAACCAGCTCGGGCCGTTTGTCCCGGCCACGACCTACCGCTGTCATCCCGGCGGCCCGAATGACTATGTGTTCATTATCGCGCAGCAACAGATGTGGCATCCGCTGCTGCGCACCATCGGTCGCGAGGAGCTGATCGGCGATCCGCGCTATGACACGGTCAAGGCGCGGGTGGAACGTCGGGATGAGGTCAACGCCTTTATCGAGGACTGGACCAGCCAGCGGCCCAAACACGAAGTGATGCGGCTGCTGGCCGAGGCAGGCGTCCCATGCGGGGCCTGCCAGGACACCGGCGAGCTGCTGGCCGACCCCCATCTGCACGCCCGGGACATGATCGTCGAGGTCGAGCATCCGGTGCGCGGCAAATACCTGACCGCCGGCAACCCGATCAAGCTGTCGGCCTCGTCGGTGCCGATTAGCAGCTCGCCGCTACTGGGCCAGCACAACGCCGAGATTCTGGCCGAGCTGGGCTATTCAGAGGCGGACATGGCCACCCTCAAGGAAGCCGGCGCGATTTAATCTGGAGCGGCGCCAGGATGTCACCTGCGTAGCCTACAAAGCTGCTCAGCCAGCGTTCAAAGACTTCGTCCGCGGGAAGAGATAGGCCCTCGGTCAGGCCGGTTGAGTCTGCTCTAATCCGAACGGTAGTGTAGCGACACACATCGGACGGGCAGATGAGACGATAGAGTAGACAGACGGAGGAGATCGGTTTGGCGGACACAAGCGCGACACCCGCCACAAGATTTTGGTAGGGTCGATGGTCCTCGGTATAGTCGAGCGCGGGGAGTGGCCGGAAGACCGGCTCAAGGCGGCGATAGATCGCTTTCTTGACCGAGACCGAGATCGAGCGCTGTTTGCTCTGCCGCCGTGATCGCCCACCTAGGAGCCCAGACCGTAGCTCATTGCGGACTCAATGTCTGGGGAAACATCTCTGTCGGCTGTTCCCACAAGTGTGTTTTCCCCACAGCTGTTCGCAAGAAAGCCGGAGCATCGTCATTTGCGAAAAGCACCCGTGCGTAAGGTCCTCCACCTACAAACGCAACGGATCGCCAACCATGTTGCTTAAGAGGTGCGGGATCAGGCCATGGTTCCGTTGGATACAGATATGTGGCTGGTCGGTTGATGTAGACCAATAAATCAATGTCTCCTATGTCTCCATAAACTCGCCTGTACCTTTCCAGCTTGCTTTGACTGCGACAGAGTATGAGTTGGAAGTAGTACTCGGGAGCACAAGCGGTAGGGCTGAGAGAATCGTGGCCGGGTCGCACGGGTTCCCACAATTCCGCTAAGGTTCTTCTGGCACGCTTGCGCCTTTCTTGGCGCTCACGAAGCTCGTCATTGCGCTTACGGCCTTCGGCGAGGATTTCGGTCACTTGGAAACGTGCGCCCCGAAAATGTACATCGATTGGGCTCTGCTCTTTCTTCTCCTTCCTGATCTCGCAATCCTCATACGGGGTCTTCAGGACGCGCAAGAGTACGGCAACGATTGTTCTTTCCATCAACGGGTGATCGTTAAGATCTCGACATGCTTTTTCAGCGTGTTGGCGCAACTCTTCAAGAACCTGCTTATCATCACTCATATCATCCTATCCTCCAGGGCAACCTCTCTAGAATAGGTGTCCATATGGCCCAGTTCGCCATACCTCCTCCGTTTGATCTTCCCCTAATTGAGCAATCTTCGGCGCGGCCGGCGGTTCACTCGCGATTTGTTCAGCCGCGCCCAGCACCCTCCGCGCCGTAAGTCTACGATTTTCCTAGAGCGTGTTAGGAACTTCTGGCAACCCATTGATTTTATTCATGTTTTTCACAAGGTCGCACAAGACCAGCTGCTGAGATAGCTCCTACAAGCCAGCGATTTCTTTGAGGAAAATGAATTGCAGCAAAAAAGTGCATAACACCCTCTAGCCCGCGTCTCGGTCGTGCCGCCCGCAGTGTCTGATAACTGGCAAAGTGTCAACTTCCGTTTAGCCGCTAGCCGCGCCGCCAGCATCACGGATCAATGGGTGAGCGTGAGCAAGCAGGTTCATTGACACGCAGATACTCGTCGATGAACTTATCCGTTAGTTGCGAGATCGAGGAGAGGATATAATCGGTGCGCCTGCTCTGTCCTGTCACACTCGTGTTCCACGTCGTGGCCGAGCCAGCTCGGTCGCTTATACGGTCAAAGAACGCCTTCCTAAACTCTAAACTTACGCTGAAACCCACACCTACTCTGTTGACGTTCACATACAGATGCGGATCTCGCCGACTACCACGATAGAGGCGTGCTGCGCGTAGCCGGCTGCGCACCGTCGTTGTGATGCCCTCGTGTGTTAGGCCCAATTTAACATCATCATCGGACGGGGACTCGACGAGCAGATATATCGGCTCGCAGGCATTCCACAGCTGAAAGCGGTCTATCCCGTCTTGTATGGAGCGCCTGAAATCTTCACGCTCCTCAGCACCGACCGGCGTGGCGGCGGTCAGGACGAGAAGGGCAACTATCGGGCCTCCCACAAGCCGCAGGTAGCGGTGTTTCATATCTCCCACTGTTGGCAGGCCATTCCGCCCGATAACGGCTACAGTATCAAGCTTGAGGCGGGGTGGTGCGTTCGATCAAGGCTTCCAAGGCCCGCATCGTTTCGGCATGGCGGTCCACGTGCTGCTGTTCGCGCCGTTCGCCCATCTGCGCCATATAGCGAATACCCCAGCCAACGACCCCGGCTTGGATCAGGCCGACCGTCAGGGCCACGGCCGCTTGCGTAATCCCGACCCAGAAGATGGTCTCATTGCCGGCCTGCTGAGTGGCGATGCTGGTTTGCTGCAAGGCCAAGTTGGCCTGTTCGTAGGGCGTCAGTGGGGCGTTAGCATCAAAGAGCGGCTCCATAGCGTCCTCCTGTGTCAACCATAAAGATTCCCCTTCTCATCTACCCTGGGAGGAGGAAAATCTGGGGACGGGAGCGGGGCAACTTCCCTTATTCGACGGCCTCTTGCGCCTCGGCCTGGGGAATCGAGACGCGCAGCCCGAACTTCTCCCGAATGCGGCCCTCGATGTCAGTAGCGATGTCAGGATTGTCCCGGAGATGGGTCTTGGCGTTCTCCCGGCCCTGGCCGATCCGGTCTCCGCCGTACGAGTACCACGCCCCGGCTTTCTCGATAATGCCCTGGTCGGTCCCGATGTCGATCAGCTCGCCCTCTTTTGACACACCCCGGCCGTACAAGATATCGAACTCGGCCTCTTTGAACGGTGGCGCAACCTTGTTTTTGACCACCTTGACCTTGGTGCGATTGCCGACAACCGCGTCGGCGCTCTTGACCGCTCCGGTCCGACGAATGTCCAAACGCACCGAAGCATAAAACTTGAGGGCGTTTCCGCCGGTCGTGGTCTCCGGATTACCGAACATCACGCCGATCTTCATCCGCACCTGGTTGATGAAGATGACCATGGTCTTTGAGCGTGAAATCGTCCCGACCAGCTTGCGCAGGGCTTGGGACATGAGACGGGCCTGGAGTCCCATCTGCGGCTCGCCCATCTCCCCCTCGATCTCTGCCCGGGGGACCAGGGCGGCCACCGAGTCAACGACAACGATATCAATCGCCCCGCTGCGCACCAGGGTTTCGGTAATCTCGAGCGCCTGCTCACCGTTGTCCGGCTGAGAGATCAGTAACTCGTCACCCTGTACGCCCAGCTTTTGGGCGTAGGCCATATCGAGCGCGTGTTCGGCGTCCACAAAGGCGCAGGTGCCGCCCGTTTTCTGGGCCTGGGCCACCACGTGCAGGGCCAGGGTCGTTTTTCCCGACGACTCAGGACCGTAGATCTCAACCACCCGGCCACGCGGCAGCCCGCCAATGCCCAGGGCCAGGTCCAGGGTCAGCGAACCGGTCGAGATGGCCTCAATGTCCTGGATGATGGCGTCTTCGCCGAACCGCATGATTGAGCCCTTGCCAAACTGTTTTTCGATCTGGCTGACCGCCAGATCAAGCGCGCGCGCGCGGTCTCTGTCGTGTTTTTCACTCGTCATGGCTACTCCTTAGTTTCTGAGGGGGACTGATCCCAAGGCGGTATAGATCGCCCCGGTAGGCAAAGGCACGCGGGATCCCCTTCTGGTCTCTTGGGTTATCACGCGTGCCTGTGGTCGCAGGTCGCTGCGATACAGACTGACCCGGTCTATGACGCTCGTGCCAAAAGAGGTGTGCCGGTAGTCCTGGACGAGGGGCAAGATACGGTCCCAGCCGCGCTGAGAACGGACCCGACCAAGCGTGATATGGGGGCGAAAGGCGCGCTGTTCGACCGGAAAATCCAGCTCCGACAGAGCCGTTTCAATGGCTTTGCTCAACCCGGGCAACGGGGAGTGCTTCTCGCCCTGGAGAGCCGCATCGCTTGCGGTGTCGTGCAGCCCGGCCCAGATGACCCGCGGCCGCTTGAGACTCGGGAATCCGCCCAACTGGCGGGCTTCGACCTGAAACGCCGGGCAGTCGCGTCCGATATGCCGCAGCCGGGTCAGAATAGGGGCGACCTGATGCTGATCGATATTCCCCAGAAATTTCAGGGTCAGGTGCATGTTTTCAACCCGGGTCCAACGCACCGCGCCCGGCTCGGCGTCGGCTCGGCGCAGGGCGGCCTGGACTTTCGCTATTTCTTCGACTACGGATGGAGCCAGACTAACCGCGATAAAGGCGCGAATCAAGGGGAGTCCTCGAAACAGGCTCTATCTCCGAATAAAACTGGCCTCATTGATCGGAAGCCCGAGCACAGCCCGCCGGACCCAGTCAAGTGCCAGCTGGGAGATGAGGGTTTTGATCCAGTCGCGGTTGCCCCACAGTTTGTAGCGACGCGAGACCACACCGGCATCGTTGGCCAGGGCCAGACAGGCGGTGCCGACCGGCTTGTCCTCGGTTGCGCCGTCCGGGCCGGCAATGCCGGTCATGGCAATCCCGATGTCGCTGGCCAGCCGTTCCCGCACGCCGCCGGCCATTTCACCCACCACCGCTTCGCTGACCGCGCCGTGGCGCTCCAGGGTCTGGGGCTGGACACCCAGGAGCTGGGCTTTGGCCGCGTCCGAGTAGGCGACCACGCTGCCCCGGAAGTAGCCCGAGCTGCCCGGCACGTTGGTCAGCCGATGACCGACCAGCCCGCCCGAGCAGGCTTCGGCCACGCCGAGCGTTTTGCCGCTGTCTGTGAGCAGCCGGCCGACCACTTCTTCCATGGTCACGTCCCCCTCGCCGTAGACGTAGGCGCCGATCTTGGCCCGGATCCGTTCGGACAGGCCCTCCAGCCGCTGCTCAGCCTCGCCCGGCCTGCCGCGGACCGTCACCCGCATCGAGATCTGGGGGAAATTGGCCCGAAAGGCGAGCCGGCCCTCATCCTCGTCAATCGTTCCGGCGATCATTTCGTCAAGCCCGGATTCACTGATCCCGAAGGTCTGAAAGGTACGGGTGAGAAACAGGTCCCCCCCGCCGCGCATCTCCCGCACCCAGGGCAAGACCGTGTCTTCCATCATCGGCTTCATTTCGCGCGGCACGCCGGGCAGGACAATCAGATGTTTTGTGCCGTGAGGCGTCTCCAGATCGAGCCGATAGCCGGGCGCCGTACCCAGATGATTGGGCACGATGACCGCGCCGGCCGGGAACTGGGCCTGTTTCAGATTGTTCTCGGGCATGACCCGATTGAACGAGGCGAACAAGCGCCGGATATTCTCGGCCACCTCTTCGGAAAACGTCAGCTCCAGGCCGGCAACTCTGGCCACCAGCTCGGTGGTCAGATCGTCGGCCGTCGGCCCGATGCCGCCGGTTGAGACAATCACATCGGCCTGCTCCATAGCCTGGCGCCAGGCCCACACGATCCGCTCGGCCACATCGCCGACGGTAATCACCGTCGCCACCTCCATGCCGGCCTCGACAAACTTGTCGGCAATATAATTGGCGTTCGTATCGACCACTTTGCCGGTCGTGATCTCGTCCCCAGTGCTGAGAATGGCTACCCGTTCAATCATAAGACACTCCTGGCAGGAGGAAACGTGATAACAGATCATCTCAAGAAGAGATCACGTTTCCTGCTGTGAGAAGGCGGAGCGCAAGATTGGCGTACAGCCCCGCCACAACATCGTCGAATACAACCCCGAGCCCGCCGGTCACCTGGCGATCAAAGTAGCGCGCCGGCGGGGGTTTGAGGATATCAAACAGGCGGAAAAGCGCAAAGGCGAGAATCAGGCGGGACGGCGTGAGGTCCAGCCAGGCGGTCGCGCATAAAAAACCGGCGACCTCATCAATGACGATCTTTCCGCTATCGTGCTCGCCGAGGTAGCCTTCGGCCGCGCCGGCCAGCCAGCACGCCGCGCCGATGAACACGCCGAGGGCAACGAGCTGGACGACGGGCGTCAGCGTGGCAAAGACGAAGATCAGCGGCAGGGCGGCCAGGGAGCCGAACGTCCCTGAGGCCACCGGCGCGTAGCCGAGGTAGGCGCCGGTGGCCAGAAAAAGGATCAGCCCGCGCACGCTAGAGGCTGTTTTGCAGCGCGTCTCGAAAATCCGGGTGGGCAATGCCGATCAGGGCTTCGGCCCGGGCGTGCAGGTCTTTGCCTTTGAGTCGGGCGGCGCCGTATTCGGTCACAATATAATCGGTGCAGAAACGCGGGGTGGTCACCATCGCCCCGGTCGCCAGGCTCGGCACAATCTTGGAGTGCTTGCCGTCTTCGGTGGTGGACGGCAGGGCGATGATCGAAATGCCGCCGTCCGACAGCGCGGCCGCCTCGACGTAGTCCAGACTGCCGCCCACCCCGCTGATTTGGACCGGCCCGATGGTCTCGCCGTTGCTCTGGCCGTGGAGGTCGATCTCGACCGCCGAGTTGATGGATATGAAGCGGGGCAGTTTGGCCAGCAGCAGGATATTGTGCGTGACGCTCGAGGTGACCATTTGCACGCTGGGCGTTCGACCGCAGAAGTCGTACAAGTCCTGGGTGCCGGCCAACTCACCGGTGACCAGCTTGGGCGTGTGGCGGACCTTATCCATGAAATCGATCAGCCCCTGGGAGAGCATACCCGAGTACAGGTTGACCCCGCGTTTTTCTGCCAGACGGCCCAACACCATATCGGGCACCGAGCCAACTCCCAGCTGCACCCAGGCGTTGTTCGGCACCAGTTCCAACACGGTTTCGGCGATTTTTCGATCCCGCTCGGTCTGGTGCGGCGGGGTGTAGACGCCGAGCGGCTCGGACGATTCAATGGCCAGGTCAATCTTATCGACCGGCACCCGGCTGTTGCCCGCAGTCACCGGCATATTGGTATTGACCTCGGCAATGACGAGCTTGGCGCTGTCAATAAAATCCTGGTACAGACTGACCGAAATCCCCAGACTGACCGCGCCTTCGCCATCCGGCGGTGAAACCTGGGCGACAACGACATCGGGCTGAATCGGTCCGTTCTTGCTGACAATCTTGGTGATCTCGCTGAACCGCATCGGCACAAAGCCGACCTTGTTGGCCTTGAACAGGTGGCGAATCTGGGGCGCGGCCTGCCAGGTTTTATACCTGAAGTTCGTGCCCAGGCCACGGCGCAAAAACGGGTAGGAGCCAAAGGCCAAGCCGGAATAAATCGTCAGCTTGTTGAAGCGCTCAACCTCTTGCTCAAAGGCCCCATAAAACGTCATCGGTTCGACGCAGCCGTGGGGGAAAATAACGGTACTGGCGTCGGGAATGGCCTGGACAGCCTGGCTGGGACTGACAAGTTTCATGCTGGCCTCGCTTTGGGTGGGTCATCCGTCGTGTCACACTATGCTGAGAAGGCGGCCGCGTCCAGGGGTTGTCTAGGGAAGAATTGCATACTTGATCCCCTGCCCCTGCTGCAGGAGCTCAAACACCGCCGGTAGCTCGGCCAGGGGATAGCTGGCGCTGATCAGGGCGTGGCTTGGAATGCGTCCGCCGGCCAGCAGGTCATAGGCGCGTCGGACCGCCGCAGGGGTGAAGTGGAAGGGACTCAGCAGGCGGACCTGATCGTAGTGGACCCGGTAGGTATCAAGGGCGATCGTTGTCCCCGGCGGACAGCCGCCGAAGAGCACCAGCTGGCCGCCCGGCCGGGGCCAGAAAACCGACTCCTGCCACACCTGGGGCTGGGCTGTGCACTCAACCACCAGGTCGGCCCCCCGACCCTGGGTGAGGTCCAGCACCTCGTCGCGGGCGTCTTCGGCCGAACGGGCGATAATCCCGCTCGCCCCGAGTCGGCGGGCTACCTCGGCCCGGTATGGGTTGCGGGCCACCACATACACCCGTTCGACTCCCAGCAGACGCAGGACCGTCAGGTGCAGGAGACCGAAAGCCCCGGCGCCAATGATGAGCGCGGTATCGTCCGGTCGCAGCACCACGGGTTCCAGACCAAACATCACACATGACAGGGGCTCCAGCAGACACGCCTCGGCAAAAGACAGCCGGTCGGGCTTGGGGAAGAGATTGACGCGGTGGACCCGAGCCGGAATCCGCACATATTCGGCATAGCCGCCCAGCACCATCGTCTCCATGAGCGACACACACAGGTTTTCCTGCCCACGCTGACAGTAAAAACACTGGCCACAGGGACCGGTTGGGGCAACCATCACCGCGTCGCCCTCACGGACGGACTGTACCCGACTGCCGCGCGCGGCGACCGTGCCCGCATACTCGTGGCCGAAGCGCACCGGCGGCGGCCACTTGGGATGCCCACGCCGAAACGCCTTGAGGTCGGTGCCGCAGGTCAGCGCGGCCCCGATCTTGAGCACAATGTCGTCCTCTCCCGGCTCGGGAATAGCAGTGGGCTGAAAAGCCATCCGGCCCGGACCCAGCAGCAGCATGGCCTGCATGTGTCCCTCGGGGAGCGGATCGGGAAGAGCGCGTGATGATGGCATGTGAGAGCGGACCGGACCTCACCATAACAGTGGACGCACATGGAAATGATAGTGGTCCGGAATTTGACGCATGGTGTGATCAAAGGTCCATTTGGGAAACTGGCCGGTGTATTTCTGCTCGGCGACCAGATTGAGCGCCTGTTCCATGAAGCTGACCTCGTCCGGCGTGAGTTCCACCCGGTGTTCGGCCAGGACCGCAATCGGCACCTCACAGGCGTCGCAGTCGAGAATGGTGAACTTCAGCGGTCGATGAAACTCGGCGTACCAGGGGGTGTAGTGGGCCAGCTGGCACAGATCGCACACCCGACCCGACGGCATGGTCCCGACCGGGGGCGGCTGATAGTCGGCCGGTCGCTCAAATTTCCCGCTGGCCTGCTTGTCGGCCACCAGACGCCGGAGCTTTTCGATATAGGCCAGCTCCTCGGCGCTCGGCTCAGCCGGTCGCTCCCCGCCGGCCGGGTCGGGCAGCACTCGAACCGCAGGCAGGCCCGACTCGCCGTCGAGGAGGACAAAGTGCAGCGGCTGGTGGAACTCAACCAGCAGCAAGTCGGATGGCTGCACTGATGAACCGAACGACAGCCAGGCCGGGTGGTCAGCCATAAGCCGTGTCTCCTGTTACCTCTCAGTTGAGATCAATGTGGTACAGACGGGCGACGTTCTCGCGCACGATTTTCCGGCGCACATCGTCACCGACACCCTGGAAGTTGCGGTCCACGGCCTCGCGCGAGCGGGGCCAGGTCGCCATCAGATGTGGGTAGTCGCTGGACCACATATAGTTATCGGTGCCAAACAGGTCGGCGTTGCGCACGCCGACCTCGTCGTCAATAAAGGTGGCGTAGACCTGGCGGCGGAAGTACTCGCTGGGCAGCAGGGAGAGCGTGGCGCCGCTCCAGGCGCCCAGCTTGAGCGAACCCAGCTTACGATGGGTCAGGTCGGCGCGGGCCAGGAAGTGCGGCAGCCAGCCGATATCGTTTTCTGCCGACACCAGCTTGAGAGCGGGGAAGCGTTCCAGGACGCCGCCAAACACCAGCGCGGCAAAGGTCCGCTGCACCTCGTGGGGGATACTCATCGCGCGCAGAAACAGGTTGGCGTCGTAGCGGCTCTCTTTGCCGTGGCCCGTGCCCAGGTGCAGGCTGAGCGGCATGTCCAGCGCCTGGGCTTCAGCCCAGAACGGATCGTAGCTGGCATCCGCATACGTCTGGCCGTCGGGCGGCGAGCACATGATCAGCGCGCCCCGCAGCCCAAGCTTGGCGCACCGCCGTAACTCCTCGATACCGCGCTCGATGTCGAGCAGCGGAATCATCGCCAGCCCGAGGAGCTGTGTGGGCGCATACCGGCACAGTTCGGCCAGCCAATCGTTGTACACGCGGAACAGTTCCCGCTGAAAGGGCTCGTCGAGCAGGCCGAACAGGCGAAAGCCCAGGGTCGTATAGATGACTTCCGCCTCGACCCCGTCGAGCGCCATGTCTTTGAGCCGGGGGGCGGCATCCCAGCCGCCGGCAATGCCGTCGTCATAGTTGGTGGCCTTTTGGAACTCGTTATACTCGCTCGGGTCTTTGCCCGCAGCAAAGGCCAGCGAGGCCGGGCGGGGTTCCAGCCCCTCACAGACGAACCACTCGCCGCTCAGCTTGCCCGGGTTGGTCTCAACCCGCGGCGCCCGGTCACGAAAGGATTTCTGCATCCGCTCAACCCACAGATTGCGCGGCTCAATGACGTGCGAATCGGCCGATATCATCATCTCCTGAGCTGCCATCGGTGTCCCTCCTGAAAAAAGACCGGGGAATCGGGGAGGCCGACCGACCTCCCCGATTCCCCGGTTCGTGTTGAGCTATGAGGGTGGATCAGAGTTCGATGTTGTACAGCTTGGCCGCCGTGTCGTGCACGATCTTGCGCCGGTCGGTCTCGTCAAGCTCACTGAACGTTTTGTTAATGAAGTCTTGCGAGCGCGGCCAGGTGGCGGCGGTATGCGGATAGTCCGAGGACCACATCGCGTTGTCCGGGCCGTACAGGTCGAGGGTGCGGATGAACAGCGGTTCGTTGATGAAGGTGGCGTAGACCTGGCGTCTGACATAGTCGCTGGGCTTCATGCTCAGCTCTGCGGGCGTGCCCATCGAACCCAGGCGGCCGTGGATCAGATCCATCCGCCACATGAAGTACGGCAGCCAGGCCACATCGTTCTCGGCCGAGACGACCTTGAGCTTCGGAAAACGCTCCAGCACGCCGCCGAGCACGAACACGGCCAGCGAGCGCTCGACCTCGTGGTACAGGGTGGTCGCTTGCAGCGCCAGGTTCTTGCTGAAGAAGTCGATACCGGTACCCTTGCGACCGGTCAGGATATGCAGCGACAGGGGCATGTTGAGATCCGACGCCGCAGCCCAAAACGGATCGTAGATGGGATCGCTATAGGGGTGGTCGCCCGGCGGCTCGGCCCAGATCATGGCGCCCCGGATGCCTTTTTTGGCGCACCGTTCAAGCTCTTTGGTGCCGGCTTGAATGTCTTCGAGCGTAATCAGGCCCAGCGGCAAGAGGCGTTTGGGATCGTGGCTGCAATATTCGGCGGACCAGTCGTTGTAGGCAGAGAAACAGGCGGCCCGCAGCTCAACATCGTCGAGCATATACAGCGGCATGCCCATTGAGGTGTAGATCGCCTCGGCGACCACGCCGTCCCGGTCCTGGTCCTTCAGCCGGGCGGCCGGGTCCCAGACCGAAGCCGGAGCCTGATCCATACCTTTTTTATTGTGCTCGGGCAGGTCGGCCGACGGCACGCCAGCGCCAAAGAAGGCTGCGACCGGGAAGGGCGAGATGTTTTCGCACACAAAATACTCGCCCGCTTTGCCGTGCAGGTCTTTGACGGTGTGGGGCGCCTTATCCCGGAACTTCTTGTCCAGGCGTTCCTTCCACATGCTGGGCGGTTCGACAAAATGCGAATCCGCGGAAATAACACTATAGTCTGCCATACGAGACCCTCCTTTAGGTTGTGTTTCCTGTTTTTCTGAACCTGCCCCGTCCCCCGCAGGTATGTGTCGGATTCCTCCTCGCCAGGGCCACGATACGCCTTTTTTCCCTCCCAGTGCAAGAGCTGAGGTCGTCCGCAGCATCAGGATTGCCGGACGGCCGGTGGGTCTGGTAAGCTCCTCCTGTCCCGCCCTGAGCCCCCGTAGCTCAGCCGGATAGAGCATCGGATTCCTAATCCGAGGGTCGTGCGTTCGAATCGCGCCGGGGGCACTGCTGATTGCACATGGGCGGAGTGCCACGGCCATCATGACACAGTGGCCAGCCTGTCCGAAATGTCTGGAGATACGCGAAACAGGAAGGTTTTCCCGCGTTGTGTTTGTATCAGGAGCCGTTTCCGGGCGAGATCCAGCAGGTCGGTCCGGGCGGTCTGATAGCTGATTCCGTGGCTACTTCTGTGGGACTCGATGGTATAGTCCATACCTGGGTGACGGAGCGCATGTCCCAGGAAAGCGACCTGCCTATGATTGAAGGCCGACGATCTGAGCAGTCTTTCAGTGTTCTGGATTTCTCGCGTTTTCCTGTCCAGGTAGGCACACAGCTCTTCGATTCCCCGCCGAATAACGGTCAGTTGAAAAAGGATAAAGTAGGTCAGATCGTTCTCATCCGTCTCGGTATACAGGAATGAGCGAGCATAGCGTATCGGAGCCTTGTGGATGATGCTGGATATGGAAACAAACTCGAACAGCCAGAATCCCTGCGACAGGACGGACCAATAGAACAAGGCACGCGCGGTGCGCCCATTCCCATCAACGAAGGGGTGATCGTAGGCAAGCCAGAAATGCAGGATAATCGCCTTGAGAAACGGATGCAAAAAAGCTCCGGTTTGCTCCTCATTGGCAAATTGACACATCAAATCCATGCGCTGCGATAGCTGGTGAGCAGGCGGTGGCACATGTAAGACAGTGTCATCACGGTCGTCATAGACTTTGATGTTGTCGTCCGGAGTCCTCACATAGTTCCGCTCAGCCCCTTCAAGCAAGGTTCCCTCAGTAATCGTTCGGTGCAGAGCAAAGACCAGATCAGGGGTCAATGGTTCGTTTTTCGATCGGCTGATGAGCTGAATTGCGCGATAATTGTTCAAGATCATCCGTTCGCTACGGTCTACAGGCTCTCGACCAGAGCGAATCATGGCCTTCGCCACTTCCCGTGTCGTCGAAGCGCCTTCAAGCTGACTTGAGGTGATGGCTTCTTCAACAAGCGAACGCTGGACATAGCGCTCTTTTGTGGAAGGATTGGTTATCTGTTCGCTGGTGGAGAGGTGACCGCTCGCATCGCGGTCTATGGCGTGCAACTTCTCAAGGACCGGGTCGGCTAGCATGTAGCAGAAAGGATGACCTTCTGGCGTCCTGAGAGGGACTTCTCGTCTGATCTGAGAGCGGGCAAACTTTACACCGGCCCAAAATTCCTGTGGCGTAAGATCTCCAGGAGGCGTGAGATGTTTCAGTGTCGCCCAGTGTCGATATTTACCGTCCGGGGCGGGGCCGACAATCCCTTGGGAAAGGATTTCCGCGAATCGCCGCATGCGATCAGGGTTCTTCAACCCCGCAAGAATATCGGACAAGCTTGGAGGGCATTCAGGGATCTTCATAGCCAAAACCTGAATACTAATTTTCTACTAATGAACGTCAAATTAGTATTTCAAATCCTGCCGATTATGCCAAAATACTAATTCTCTTCTGATTAGTACCAAATTTTAAGGTATTTGAAAGGCACCGCCCAAGATGCCTTGAGGATTGATCTGCTCCAGGCTGAGGACAGGCTTTAAAGATTCGGGCTTGGGCTAGATTCCCAAGGCGTCGTGGGTTTTCAGCCGATACGCCCGGGCGGCCGTGTCATGGAACAGGGCCAGTCGCTCGTCGGCCGAGAAGTCCTGGGTGATGCGTTTGAACGCATTCCACAGCACGACGTAGGAACATGACGTTTTATCGACCGGGAAGTTGCTCTCAAACATGCACCGCTCGACCCCGAACTGCTCGATGCAGAACAGGTAGTAGGGGCCGAGGGCCTGTGCCAACTCGGCCGAGGTCGGCGGGGTGTCGTGCTGATGCCAGCCAAAGCCGCTCATCGGCATGGTCAGGCCACCGAGCTTGACCACGACGTTGGGGCAGGTCTCCAGCTCCGCCATACCCCGTTTCCAGTCCTGAAAGACGGCGTCGCGCTGCCCTTCGTACGGACCAATGCCAAGCGGTCCGCCGACATGGTCGAGAATGATCGTGCCGTCCGGGCAGGCCCGCGCCAGGTCGACCAACTCCATGAGCTGGGTGTGGTACAGCCAGGCGTCAAGGCTCAGGCCCAGCCGGTGCAGACAGGCCAGCCCAGTGCGGAACGTGGTTTCCAGCATCAGCCCTTTGGGCGCGCCCGTGTGGGCGTTCCGAATGTCGGGGCTGGCGTGCCAGCTGGCCGCATGACGAATCCCCCGGAAGCGGTTGGGGCTGGCCGCCAGATGCGCCTCAAGAACCGCCTGCACCCCGTCGCCCAGAGAGAGATCGGCAAAGCCGACAATCCCGGTACACGCGGCCATCGGTCCATAGTTGCCGCTGGCGCTCTGGGCGGCTATGCCCTGGACAAACTCCGTCTCACCGACAGGTTTCATCTCAGGCGGACCGTCTTTGCGGTACATCGACAGACACTCGACAAAGACGGTCTGCACGACCGTGTGGCCGCTGTCGGTGTCGTGCAACAACTCGTCAAGCAGATAACGGTTGCCGGGATGATCCCACAGATGATGGTGTGGGTCACAGATGGGCAGCTCGGGGTCAAGAGCCGCCTCAACTCCTGCCTTCATGTCATGCTCGTCCGCCATATTCCCTCCACAGGCAATCGTGATAACAGACAGAGATCACAAAGAGGATCACGATTCCCTTTGCCTGCGTCTATTCGTCCTCGTAGGCCTCGGCCAACAGATCGACCGTATGCACGGCGTCAACCGCCAGGCCGCGTTGCTGCAAGCCGGCCCGAATCTGCATCAGGCAGCCGGGGTTGCCCATCACCACGGTCTCGGCTTCGGTGCGCTGGATGTTGTCGATTTTGCGCCGCATGAGCCGCTCGGCCATCTCGGGCTCGGTAATGTTATACGTGCCGGCGCTGCCGCAACACCAGTCCGACTCGGGCAGTTCGGTGAGCCGCAGGCCCGGAATTCTCGCCAACAGGGCGCGCGGTTGGGCGCGCACCTGCTGGCCGTGGGCCAGGTGACAGGCGTCATGATAGGCGACGGTTTTGTTCAGGGGCCTGGTCGGCGTGGCCGGCTCGATCTCGGCCAGGAACTCCGACACGTCTTTCATCTTGGCCGCCAGCTGCTCGGCCCGCTCACGGTATACCGGGTCGCTCTTCAACAGCTCGCCATACTCCTTCATCATTGCCCCGCAGCCGGACGCATTGATGATCAGGGCGTCGATGTCAAGCTCGCTGAAGACCTCGATGTTGCGCCGTGCCAGGGCCAGGGCCTCGTATTTATTGCCGTTATGCAGCAACAAGGCCCCGCAGCAGGCCTGGCTTTTGGGCACCAGCACCTCACAGCCGTTATGCCGCAGCACTTTGACGGTGGCCTGATTGGTCGCCCCAAACAGCTCGGGCATGACACAGCCGGACAGCATGGCCACCCGGTAGCGCCGGTCCCCGACTGGGGTGTAGCGCTCGTGCAGGACCGCCGAGGACAGCCGGTCCCGGTCAGGAATGAGGCCAAACTGCGCGCGCAGGCGGGCGGGCAGCCAGGCGACCCGGGCCAGACGGCCAAGCCCCAACAGGGCGCCGAGTTTGAGCAGCCAGGCAAACAGGCGCATGCCGACCGGGTTGGGGAAGATCGTGTCAATAGCCCGACGGACCAGGCGTTCGTGCAGCGGCCGGGCGTAGTGCTGCTCGATATACGGCCGGGCGCCTTCGATCAGCGCCCCGTACTGGACCCCGGACGGACAGGCCGTCTCGCACGCCCGACAGCCCAGGCACAGGTCGAGGTGGCGCACGACTTCCGGGTCCAGATCGAAACGGCCCTCTTGCAGCGCTCGCAGGGTCAGAATCCGGCCCCGCGGGGAGTCCATCTCGGTGCCCAACTCTGCATAGGTCGGGCAGAACGGCAGGCACAGCCCGCAGTGCACGCAGTCGAAGAACTTCTCGTGGTCAACAAATTCATTGGCTGGCATACGCGGCCTATATTCCTCCGACAAAGCGGCCGGGGTTCAGCACCTGCTGAGGATCGAAGCTGTCTTTGAGCTTTTTCATCAGTGCGAAGGCGCCGCCGCTCGGCCCCCACACATCAAGCCGGTCCTTGAGAGCGGGGTCAATCTGCTCCACAACGATATAGCCGTCCATTTTTTTGACCAGGATACGCAGCCAGTCGAGCAGGGAGACGAACTGGTCGGGCGGGGTGCCCTCCGGGAGCGCAAAGCGGCTGTACACAATGCCATTCCCGGCCCGGGCCTGAAACCGGACCGTCAAGCCACGCAGGCCGACCTCTTCCTCGACCCGGCTACAGAACTCAGCCACCCGGTCCGGCAGCAGACTGGTCTTACACCGCAACACCGTAGACGATTTGCTCAGCTGGTCATCATCGTCAACGCTGCCGGTCGGGCCGCCGACCGGAAAGTCGCGCAGGGCGAGGCTCAGCGCGTGGGCGGCTTGGCCTTCGATGTGTTCGAGGCGAAACCCGGCCTGGCCGGCCAACTCGGTCAGGCATCGGCGTTGATAGTCCACCTCCTGGGCCACACCAGCCAGGCCGACAAGCAGCCGAAAGCCAGCCGGGGAATCAACCGGGTGTACGGGATCGCAGTTGCTCAGCTCCAAAAAGAAGGGCTGCAGCGCGGCGATCCGGTGCAGGGCGAACTGCATGGCCTGATCGGCCGAGGGGAAATGCAGCATCAGCACGGCCTGGGCCTCGGGCCGGGGACGGATCTTGAAGGTCGCCTCAACAATCACCCCCAGAGTCCCGAACGACCCACAGTAGAGCTTGGCCACATCGTAGCCGGCCACGTTTTTGACCACCCGTCCGCCGCCTTTGACGACGGAACCATCCGGGCGGACAACGCGCAGACCGATCAGAAAGTCGCGGACCGTGCCCTGTGACAGACGCGCCGGGCCGTTCAGATTGGTGGCGATCAAGCCGCCGACCGTGACCCGGTCCGGGCTGGGCGGGTCGAGTGGCAGCCACTGACCGTTCTCGCCCAGGACGGCCTGGAGCTGCGACACCGGCATGCCGGCCTCGACCGTGACCGTCATATCGGTCGGTTGGTAATCGACCAGGCTGTTCAGCCGATCCAGACACAGGGCCACATCGTAGCGCCGAGGCCGACCGCCCAGGTGCAAAAACGCGCCGAGGCCGACCGGGGCGACCGCGAGTTTATGCTCAGCGGCGCGACGCAGGGTGTCTGAGACCTGCTCAAACGAGGTCGCAAACACCACCTCCTGCGGCTGTGCGCCGTCAATCGCAAACCGCGCCCTGTCGGTCAAAGGCAAGCGTGATCTCCTTGTCTCCTCATAGCGGGACTTGGCGACGTGGCGCCCGCACGTCAATACAGCCCGTCCCGGGTGTGGGAATGATTTTGTGCGGATTACACCGGTTGTCGGGGTTGAACACCGCCCGCAACTCGGTCATGCACAGCAGGTCTTCGGGACTGAAGATCAGCGGCATCTGGCCGCGCTTCTCAACGCCGATGCCGTGCTCGCCGGTCAGGCTGCCGCCCAGATCGACACACGCCTTGAGGATCTCCTGGCCGGCCTGGACTACCCGCTCGGCCTCGCCCGGATTGCGCTCGTCATACATCAGAATGGGATGGATGTTGCCGTCTCCGGCGTGAAAGACGTTGGCAATACGCAGGTTGTACTTTTCGGCCACCGCAGCAATCGTACGCAGGATATCCGCTACCTTGGTACGCGGCACTACGCCGTCCTGGGTGCAGTAATTCGGGGCCAGGCGGCCTACCGCGCCAAACGCCCGCTTGCGGCTCGTCCACAACGCCGTGCGCTCGGCATCGTCGGCAGCCACCCGGACTTCGCGAGCGCTGTTGTGCTGGCAGATGTCCAGAATCTTGCGCGTTTGGGGCTCAAGGCCGGCCTCCAGACCGTCCAGTTCAATAATCAGCACCGCCCCGGCATCGGTCGGAAAACCAAAGTGAAAGGCGGCTTCAACAGCCTGAATGATAAGCCGGTCCATCATTTCCAGGGCCGCCGGTACAATCCCTGCGGCAATGATGTCGGATACGGTCTGGGTTGCCTGATGGACAGATTCAAACACCCCGAGAAAAGTGCGGTAGGCCTGGGGTTGGCGGGTCAGGCGCAGCGTCGCCTCGGTCACCAGGCCAAAGGTCCCCTCGGCGCCAATGGTCACGCCCCGCAGATCGTAGCCCGGCACGTCTTCGACCGCTCCGCCGAGCGTGACCACCTCCCCGTCCGGCAGCACCAGTTCGAGACCCAGCACGTGGTTGGTCGTCACCCCATATTTCAGGGTGTGGGGTCCGCCCGAGTTCTCGGCGACATTGCCGCCGATGGTGCACGCCTGCTGGCTCGACGGATCGGGCGCGTAGTGCAGGCCGTCGTTTTTGACCGCATTGCTGACCCACAGGTTGACCACTCCGGCCTCAGCCACCACATGGCGGTTGGTCAGGTCGATGTGCTTGATGGTGTTCAGGCGGCTAGTGCCGATCATGACCGGCGCCTCGACCGGCAGACAGCCCCCACTCAAGCCGGTCCCCGCCCCGCGGGGGACAAAGGCGATGTTCTCCTTGTGCAGGAAGCTGACGACGGCAGCCGTCTCCTGGGTCGAGCGCGGCAGCACGACCACCTCGGGAACCGACTTCTCCAGGGTATAGCCGTCACACTCATAGGTCGCCAGGGCTCGCGTGTTGACCACCAGACCGTCGGCACCCACAATCTCGCCCAGACGCTCAACAAAGGGAATCGTGACCTCATTCCATGCTGATCTGTTATCACGATTCCCTTTGATCGTACTCGCATCCATACAGCTGTCCTTTCCAGGGAAGCCCTCACTCGTTTGAGCGGGCATTCTGGCCGCCAGGGGCAAGAAATGCAAGGACACACGTCGCGGCTGGCTGTTCAAGGCCGATATGGATCGCTTCCTGGAGCGGGCGCTGTTTGGGCTGCCAGCGCGACCCGCTAAGGAGGAGTCCTGAGCCAGAACCAACCTGGTGGAAAGGAAAAAGTCTGCTCTTCCGTTGTTTGCTTTTGCAGCTCAGAAAGCCCTATGGCGCGAGTCCATAACGGATCGACAAAAGACCCTCGCGAACAACGGTTGCAATGCACACCGGAATACGGCATGGGTGAAAGATAAAGGGGGGCTGTCCCATGATCACAGAGCACACCCGGAATGAGGTCTGGCACAACATGCTGGAAGCGGCCCGCGTTTCCCGGTACTATCACACCTTATCTGAGCGCCATCAGCGCAAGCATCACTGGACGCGGTTCACCCTGTTCGCTGCGGCGTTCGTCAGCATGATCGTGGCACTCGGGCTGCCCGTGCCAGCGTTCCTCTCCCTCCCCGCCAATGCTGCCATCTTCCTCGCCGTCGTCTGGGAGTTCATGCAGGACTACCCGAGAAAGGCTGCCGTCCTGTCTGCCATCCGGGATGAATGTGGCGCACTTGAGATCGAGTGGCAATCCCTGTGGGCTGCACAAGACGTGCTCGACGACCATGATATTCGTACGCAAAACAAGCAGCTTCTCGATCAACTACACACCGTCACGACACGGTCTGGACACGTCGGTGTCAGAGAAGATGCGGCGTTAAATCAGCAGGCCGCAGCCGAGGCATATCAGGTCATGGAGCAGCGATATGCCACCTAAAGACCCTCCCGTTCCCGGCATTATAGTGCCCCCTCCACCGCCTACTCCAAAGCCCCCTCCACCACCTCCTCCAAAGCCGCCGCCGAAACCCAAACAACAGCGCCCTGTATAGGATAGAACATCCCTCCCTCGTGTGACTTTGGTATATAGTTCCCAAATAAAACGGCTGGCTGAGCGTTACCGTATGCAGCCTTTCATCACCGTGCCGCCCCGGCTCTGACACCGGCGAGCCCATCGCAAACGTCCCCGCCGCAATCAACACAAACTCCATGCCGAGGCTGTTCCGCACTTCACGGGGAAGCTGCGCCAAGCGTTCCGTCTCGGCCCGCTGCTGTTGGTGTGCCTGCGCCTCGGCGGCATGGTGGCCGCTGGGATAGGCGGCCAGGTAGGCGCCATAGGCCGCCGCCGTGTCTCCTCGCTGGGCCTCGGCATAGGCCGCATCGTCCGCTATCTCAGCTTCGATCCGGTGGCGCTCCGCCGCCGCCCGATCCAACAGCTCTAACGCCGCTTGATAATGCGCCCCCGCACGCACGCCCCGCCGTCGTCAGATAGCGCGTTGCAGCCTCCACCGCGGCTCCGTAGCGCCCCGCCTGATACGCCACCTGGGCATACTGGAACCAGAACGCTTCGGGCAGCGCCAGATCGTGGGCCGCCTGCAACGCCAGAATCCGGTCCAGAGCTGATTTGGCCGCCGCATGATCTCCCGTCCCGATATGGCGCTCGGCCTCCACCAGGTAGCGGTCGGCCTGAATCTCTGGCGGCAGTTGAGCGGCCCCCTCAACCCCCACCAGCACCACGGCCAGCATGAGCCCAAACAGACGGCACAGCTTCATCTCGCTCCCCTTTTCCTCGCAGCGCACTCTCCTAACGCCAGCCCTAGACGCGGCATCAACGCTTGCAAAGAGGTCACAATCCTACGCCCACAGGCAGGACAAGCACAGCCATTCGCCCTCCTCGCCACCCAACTCGGCCACATACTTCACAGTCATCACACCGGATGTAATCGTCCCTCGGGGTCTCGGGGGATCACGCGCTGCGCCGCAACAGCTCGGCCAACACTTCGCCCTGGCGTTCGAGCGCCCGGCCCTGCTGCATGAAGGCTTGGGTCATGGCCTCGCCCTGGCGTTCGAGCGCCTGGCCCTGCTGCGTGAAGGCTTGGGTCATGGCCTCGCCCTGGCGTTCGAGCGCCCGGCCCTGCTGCCGGAGGCCCTGGAGGGCTTCGGTCATCATTTCGCCCTGCTGTCGGAGGCCCTTGCCCAGTTCGTCAATCTCTCGATCTCGCCGCGCGCCGGCTTCCCCCATCCGCTTCAAGCCCACAAGGATCGCAAACAGCCCCAGGCCGCTGATGCCAAGCTGGGTAATCTCCACCCAGCTCGTGCTACCAGCGGCCGCGGCCTGGACCTGCAACGCTGCAACGGCCTCCCGCGCCAACTGTACAAGTTCAGCATCCATCCTGTCCTCTCTACCAAAAAGCCAAGGATTTTCCCCTCTCACTTTTGCCCGGAGGAGGGACGCTCAGAGATCCGCCGCCGGCCGGCGGCGAATCATCCGCTTGACCGTATAGCGCAGCAAGACTTCATCCCTGGTGTTCACTACCTGCTGCTCAAAGGTGATGACGCCCCGGTCGGGCTTGCTCGTTTCCCGCTTGGCGACGACCCTGATCTTGACCCGGACCGTATCCCCGCAGCGCAGCGGCGCCGGCACCTGCATGTCTTCGATACCCAGCAGGGCCAGGCCGCCCCGGGCCAGGCCAGCCTGAATCATCAGGCCCTCTGACAGCCCAAAGGTGAACGCGCCCGGAGCAATCCGGCTGCCAAACAGGCTGTGCTGCTTGACAAATTCCATGTCGATGAACAGCGGCTCGGTGAAGCCAAACAGGTTGACGAAGGTGACGATGTCGGTCTCTGTCACCGTCCGGGCGGCGGTCTCGTACTCGGCCCCGGGCTCGTACTCTTCATAATACTCGACGGCCATGGCTCCTCCTTCCCGTGCCGCAAGTGTTATGGCTTGCGGGGGGGGAAGTCAAGCGGCCGGGAGTTGACAAAAATACTCGGCTGCCGCTTATTACAAGCCTATGAAAAAGCGTGTTGCTGTGGTCGGAGCCACGGGTATTGCCGGACAACAATTTCTGGTTGCCCTCGAGAATCATCCCTGGTTTGAGGTGGGTCTGCTGGCCGCCTCACAGCGGTCGGCGGGGAAAACCTATGCCGAGGCGATTCGGGATCCCAAGACCGGCGCCCGGCAGTGGTGGTGCCAGGAAGAGCCGCCCCAAAAGATGCTGTCGCTGGTGGTCCACGAGGCGGCGGCGGTTGATCTGAGCGGTATTGATCTGGTCTTCTCGGCTGTCGAGTCCGGCCCGGCCCGGGAACTCGAACCGCTGTACGCCGCCACCACGCCGGTCGTCAGTACCGCTTCGGCCTTCCGCTATGAGGCGGACGTGCCGCTCCTGATCCCGGGCCTCAACCTCGACCATATTCACCTGATCGACACCCAGCGGAAAAACCGCAGCTGGCAGGGCTATATTGCGACCCAACCCAACTGCACCACGATTGGCCTGGCGATTACGCTCAAACCCCTGTTCGACACCTTTGGCCTGCAAACAGTCATCATGACCTCGATGCAGGGCCTGTCCGGGGCTGGGCGCTCCCCCGGCGTCATCGGGCTCGATGTGGTCGATAACATCATCCCCTTTATCTCGGGTGAAGAGGAAAAGGTGGAAAAAGAAGCCCAGAAGATCCTGGGCCGCCTGTCGGCCGGCGCCATCACGCCGGCGGATTTTTCGGTCAGCGCCACCTGTACCCGGGTGGCCGTGCTGGAGGGCCATACCGAATCGGTCCTGGCCGTGCTGGACAAGCCGTGCTCGGTTGACGACGCGCGGGCGGCCATGATCGCCTTTGGCCAGGAGTTCAGCCGTCTCGGTCTGCCTTCGGCGCCCAAGCACATGATTATCGTTCACGACGATCCGTTCCGGCCTCAACCCCGCCTGGACCGCGACGCCGAAGACGGCATGGCGACCTCAGCCGGCCGGTTTCGGGCTGACAGCGCCCTGGACAACGGCGTCAAATACCTGCTGGTCAGCCATAATACCAAAATGGGGGCGGCCAAGGGGGCAGTATTAATGGCCGAGTATCTCTACCAGCAGGGCTATGTCTGAGCAGACCTTTGCCTTGTGACTTTTCTTCCCCTCCCCCATGCCGCCAGCCTACCAACCCGCAGACCTGCCTCCCAAGGCGGCCGGCTTCTGGCAGCTGGCCGGACCCGGCGCGGTCTTGGTCGGCCTGTCGATTGGGGCCGGCGAGCTGATCGTCTGGCCGCGCAATACCGCCCAGTTCGGCGCCAGTATGACCTGGGCGGCCGTGCTGGGGGTGTTTGTTCAGCTGTGGATCAACTGCGAGGTTGGCCGCTATACCCTGGCCACAGGCGAAAGTATTTACGGCGGCTTTGCGCGGATATCGCGCCACTTTGCCTGGATCTTCCTGGCGCTGAATGTGTGCAGCTGGATCCTGCCCGGCTGGGCGCGGGCGTGTGGCGGAGCGCTCAAAGTTCTGATTGTCGGCCCCCAGGGCTGGGGAGATCCCTGGATGTGGACGACGATTACCTTTGTTGGGGTAGCCTTGGTGCTGTTTGGGCCAAAGCGGGTGTATGCCTCGCTGGAGCATACGGTTGAAGTCCTGGTGGTGCTGATTACCCTGGGGCTGGTGGCGCTGGCGTTTTCGGTCGGAGATGCGGCGACCTGGAAAGACCTGGGCCGGGGCATCCTGAACATTCCGTATAAAGACCCCGATATGGCCTTGTACGCCCTGTTCTCTTCTGTCGTGTTTGCCGGGGCCGGGGGCACCGCCAATCTGTTCTTCTCGTTTTATATCCGTGACAAGGGCTGGGGGATGGGCAGCCTGGTGCCAAAAGTGCTCAACCCGCTGCGCCAGCGTCAGGAAGCAACGGCCGAACGCGCGTTTCGGGTCACCACCGACGCTGACAATATGCAGCGTTGGCGGGCCTGGTTTCGGCATCTGCAGCTCGACCAGGTGCTCTTTTTCTGGCTGCTGAACACCCTCACGATTCTGCTGTTTATCTATGGGGCGCTGGCCGTGCTCCATCCCCGTGGCATTGTTCCCAACCAGGAGCTGCTGGTGTGGCAAGAGGCGGAAATGCTGGGCAGTTTGTGGGGCTCGTTCGGGAGGCTGGTGTTTCTGCTGGTCGGCACCGCGTGTCTGTTCAGTACCCAGCTGACCCTGATTGATGGGGTCGCCCGGTCATGCGCGGATATTCTGCATACCAACTACGCCTGGGCTCAGAAAAAACCGCTCAGCTGGTGGTACGGCACGATCGCCGTGGCCTGGATTGTGGTCGGCATCGTGCTGACCTATGTCTACGAGAGCCTGCCGCCTATCCTGTTCCTGCTGGGGTCGGCCTTTTTCGGCGGGATTGCCATGGCCATCTATACGCCGCTGGCCCTGGTCCTGAACCGCACCCGGCTACCAGTCGAACTGCGGCCCGGCCCGGTGCGCTGTGCGCTACTTGGAGTGATCAGCGCCTTCTACATCATATTTGCGCTGGTCTCGGTTGGGGTGCTGGTGCAGCACCTGTTGGTTTAGGCTGCTCTCCAAAACAAAACGGGCGACCCGCAGCAGGTCGCCCGTGATCACAAAGGGAAACGTGATAACCGAATCATGGAAAATGAGATCACGTTTCCCTTTGGCTGCGCGTCGGCTTAGACGCTGCCCGACAGGGTAAACGCGATCACCAGGGCGTAAATCGCCAGCGCTTCCATGAAAGCGATACCGATGATCATCGGCGTCTGAATCCGGTCGGCCGAGCTTGGGTTGCGCCCGATGGACTCCATCGCCGCAGCAACGGCCCGACCCTGGCCCAAGCCCGCGCCAACCGCAGCAATGCCAATCGCCAAGCCGGCGGCCAGAGCAATCATGCCACGCGAGGTGTCGCCCCCATCCGCGGCAAGGGCTGTCCCGCTCGTTGCGAGCAGCATGAGCAGGGCAAACGCCCCAGTCAACCATACTTTCTTCATACCTCTACTCCTTTCTTGCCTCCCAATGGCAGAAACCTGGGCACGCCTCTCTTGTCCTCCTCACCCGTCCTCGCCCCTCGGCCCTGGGATGGCTGTTGGGTATGCGGTTTTTTCCCCTTCCGTCCTAGTGATGCTCGTCATGGGCCACGGCCAGCGACACGTACACCATGCTGAGCAGGGTAAAGACAAAGGCCTGGACCAGAGACACAAACGCCCCGAGGCCATAGAACACGACCGGGACACCGACCTTGGTCAGATCGGTGAAGATTTCCAGCACCACATGGTCGCCGGTCATATTGCCGAACAGGCGCAGGCCCAGGGAAAAGGGCCGGACAAAATTGTCAATCAACTCCAGCGGCACCATCAGAAAGCCGAGCCACCAGATCGGCCCCACGAAGTGCTTCAAGTAGGCCAGGCCCTGTTCGCGAAAGGCAAAGAAGTTGTAGGCCATGAACGACAATATGCCCAGGGCGAGGGTGACGTTGAAATTGCTCGTCGGCGGCAAAAAGCCCGGCACCAGACCGCTCAGATTGGCAGCCAGAATGAAGAGAAAAAAGCTGCCGTAGAGATGCACATAGCGCCGGGCCTGGTGTCCCAGGATGCCCTCGGCCATACCCGACACGCCCTCGACCAGCAGCTCGGCCATGTTGCGTAGGCTGAGCGAATCATCCGGGATATTGGGGTCTGGGGCGGCCTCCATCTGCCGCTTGGCCCGGTAGGCCAGGAAAATGAGCACACCGGTAATCAGGAGGGAGGTCGCAATATGCCCGGGGAGAATATGCAGTCCGGGAATGACGGAGACCCAGGTAAAAGGGTGATGTTCCATTAGCGCTTTTCCACCAGATCTTGGATTTCGGTTCGCGGTTCGGACAGGCCAACTATCACGCAGGCCAGCAGCAGTAAAGACACCCCAACCGCAAAGCTCTGTCCGTGGACCGGGTAGCGCAGCAGCAGGACGCTCAATAGCCCCAGAAAAAACAGGGTCTTGGCCACAAACCAGACGGCCGCGCGCGCGCGGCTGGGCCCGCTCTGGGAGGAGGCCGACAGCAGGCTGCGGACGAGCTTTTTGAGCAACCAGAAATTGCCGTGCATGACAGCCCCGCCCAGCAGAAGGCTCAGCCCATGCCCATATCCGAGCAGCCAGCTCAGCCCGGCCCCCAGGCCGACCAGCGCGAGGTTCAGCCGCTCAATCTTTTCTATCGTGGTGGGGCTGGTCTGCATGCGACAGGTGCTGGAGGACCACAATCAGACGGTACAGCGCTCCGGCCATCCCACCGACCGCGCCAAGAACCAGCAATACGGGGTCGGTCCCCCACAGGCTGTCGAGGTAGCGCCCGAGGAAAATGCCGGCCAGCACCGCCCCGGCAAACTCAAAACCCAGGGCGCCATATCTGCCGTAGGTCAGAAGCGTGGTGGTGTGGGCCATACCGATCACGAGCCGAGTTGCTGCATGACTTGGGTGGCGGCAAAGACGGTTTCGTCAATCTCGGCCTCGCCGTGGGCCAGGGACACAAAGGCCGCCTCGAACTGCGACGGCGGGATGTACATGCCACGTTCGAGCATGCCGTGAAAATAGCGGGCAAACATCGCCGTGTCGCAGCTGACGGCGCTGGTGTAATCGCGAACCTGCTCAACGCCAAAGAAGACGGTGATCATCGAGCCGAGCTGATTGACGCAGGCCTGCACGCCGGCGTCTCGGATGGCCCGGCGTAGTCCCTCCGCCAGGCGGGTGCCGATTTCGTTCAGGCGTTCGTACGCGCCCGGAGCGTTCATGAGCTTCAGCGTTTCGAGACCGGCCGTGACCGCCAAGGGGTTTCCCGACAGAGTCCCGGCCTGGTAGACCGGTCCGAGCGGGGCGAGACAGTCCATGATGTCCCGCCGACCGCCGACCGCAGCCAGTGGCAGACCGCCACCGATCACCTTACCGAAACAGCTCAGATCGGGGTCTATCCGATATAACTCCTGGGCGCCGCCCCGCGCCAGGCGAAACCCGCTCATGACCTCATCGAAAATGAGCACGACCCCGGCCTCGACGGTCAGGCGTCGCAGCTCGGCCAGGAAATTCGGATCGGGCAACACCACGCCCATGTTGCCGGGGACGGGTTCGATAATGATCGCGGCAACCGTGTCGGGGTTGGCACTGAGTTGGGCTTCAACGCTGGCCAGATTATTGTACTCGGCAATCAGGGTTTGACTGGCAAAGGCTTCGGGCACGCCTTTGCTGTCGGGCAGACTCAGGGTCAGGGCGCCCGACCCGGCTCGGACCAGCAGGGCGTCGGTATGGCCGTGGTAACAGCCGGCGAACTTGATGATCTTGGTCCGTTCCGTATAGCCCCTGGCAATCCGCAGGGCCGTCATCGTCGCCTCGGTTCCGGACGAGGTCAGGCGAACCGTGTCAACCGAGGGAACGGCATCAACAACCATCCGCGTCAGCTCAATCTCTTTGGCGGTCGGCGCACCGAAGCTTGTCCCGCGTTTGACCGCGTCCTCAAGGGCGCGCACGACCTGAGGGTGGGCATGGCCGGCAATCAGCGGGCCCCACGAGCCGATATAGTCGATGTACTCCTTGCCATCCGCGTCAACCACCCGACAGCCACGACCGCGCTGGATAAAGCGCGGCGTGCCGTCTACCGCGCGCCAGGCGCGCACCGGACTGTTGACTCCGCCAGGTATGATTTCCTGGGCTTGGCGAAAAAGCTTATCTGACGTGGACATAGCGCGTTTTCCAGCCTCACGATAGGTTACCCTGTGCTAGCACTGGCCGTCTGGCGCGTCAAGGTAAAAAAATATTGTGCTGGAAAATCAGTGACTTTTCAGACCCTGACACCGCGTTCCTTGTATTCCTCATCAAAAACGTCTACACACCGTAGTGCGACACCGGACGCACTCTCTTTTTCTCGAACAGATATGCTGTAACAAATGGTCTTCTCCTTGGCTTCGCATCCCTATGGCTTCTTGAGCCAGGTTCCGCTGGGATGGAGGAAAAGAAGAGGGGGGAGAAGTGTGTGGAAAAGTCTGTGGAAAGGGTGGAAAAATCCTTTTTGGAATGAGGATTTAGCGAGTTATTCACAGGTGTGGATAACTCGCTGGAAGACTTGGGACGAGTATGTGGTATGGATCGGGTGTGGGAAAACGTACTGGACGTTGTTGAGGAAAAGATTGGGAAGACCAACACCGAGACCTGGCTGAAGCCGACCCGTCCGATTGGACTGCGAGGAGACACCTTTCACCTGGAAGTGCCAAGTCCGCTTTTCCGTGAATGGCTCCTCAACAATCTTCTCGAACCGCTCGAAGCCTCGCTGGCCTCTGTCCTTGGCCAGACGGCACAGGTTGCGATCCACGTTCGCAGTGGTCAGCAGGGTGAGCTGTTTCCGGCCGACGACACACCGCCCCAGGCTGCGGATCAAGACACGGCCACCAAGCGCCGCTCCAAGTCGGCTTCCAAACCGCAGGGATCCCCCAAAAGCAAAGGTCGGCCGACCAAGAAAAGCGGGCTGTTGCAGAACTTTACCTTTGCCAACTTTGTAGTCGGAGGCGGCAATCAGTTCGCCCATGCCGCAGCCCGGGCGGTGGCCGATCACCCCGGTAATCACTACAATCCGCTGTTCATCTACGGCGGAGTAGGGCTGGGGAAAACCCACCTGATCAATGCCATCGGACATGAAAGCCTCGTCAGGCAGGGCCGTAGCAGCGTCTTTTATCTGTCCTCCGAGTCCTTTACCAATGAGCTGATTTCGCACATCCGTCGGGACCGCATGGACGACTTCAAAAACAAGTTCCGCCAAGCCGACGTGCTGATCGTCGATGACGTCCAGTTCATGTCTGGGCGAGAGCGCACCCAGGAGGAATTCTTCCATACTTTCAATACCTTACACGAGTCACACAAACAAATTGTGATCACTTCGGACAAGTTTCCGAATGAGATTCAGGGGCTGGAAGAACGGCTGCGCAACCGGTTCGAGTCGGGTCTGATTACCGACATTCAACCGCCCGACCTGGAAACCCGAGTGGCGATTCTGCAAAAAAAGGCTCAGGCCCGTAAAATCCAGATCTCGTCCGAGGTAGCGCTGTTCATTGCCTCAAACGTCACTGCTAACGTGCGCGAGCTGGAAGGCGGTCTCAATCGACTCGGCGCCCTGTCAAGCATGAATGCAACGCCGATTACCGTCGATTTTGCCCGTCAAGTGTTACACAACTTGGTCAAGGAGAAGGGCCCCAAGGTCACAATCGAAATGGTCCAGCAGACCATTGCCAAATACTTCGGCATCCGGGTCAATGACCTGATCTCCAAAAAACGGACCAAACTGGTGGCTTTCCCACGCCAGGTCTCCATGTACTTGTGCCGCAAGCTGGCGAATGCCTCCTATCCAACGATTGGCATTCGATTTGGCGGCAAAGATCACACCACCGCCTTATACGCCTGCAATACAATCGAAAAACGGCTCAAACACGACGAAGAACTCCAAGCCATCCTGGACCGGATTGAAAGCACGATCTACAGCCAGCACGTCAAGGACCAGCCCTGATGCCCGATCTGAATCTCACTCTCAGCCGCCTGAACAATGCGTCAGCCTGTGGATAAACCTGTGGATAACCTGTGGATAACCTGTGGATAACCTGTGGATAACCTGTGGATAACTTGTGGATAACTTGAGGGGGGGTGTGGATAACTTGAGGGGGGGTGTGAATAAGTGCCTGACTTATCCACAGGGGGTGTGAATAACTTCTCTTTGTAAATCAATGACTTCAGTGAGTTATCCACATATTCACAGCCCCCTACTACTACTAATCTTTTATATTCTATAGAAAGGGAGAAGAGAAACCCCGCAATACCCCCCAACTCAGAGGAAGCCGGTATGGAATGTCTGGTGGAAAAAGATGACCTGTTACGCTGTTTATATCTGGTCCAAGGAGTCGTAGAGAAACGCTCTTCGCTTCCCATTCTCGCCCATGTCTTAATTGAATCAAACGACGAACAGACCGAGGCTGCGGATCATGCCTTGTCGCTTCGGGCCACGGATCTGGAGATTGGGATTCGACAGCACTGCCGAGCGCGGGTCAAGAAGGCTGGCTCCATTACCACCGATGCCCGTAAGCTGTATGAAATCGTCCGGGAGTTGCCGAACGCAGGTGGCAGCTCTGCCGACCCAACCGTCATTGCTCTACGCTCGGCCGGGAGTGGCTGGGTAGAGGTCAGCAGCGGAAAATCCCGGTTTCGGATGGCCAGTCTCGATCCCAAAGAGTTTCCGGCCATCGTCCAGGAGGAGGCTGACGGGGCGACTCTCAGCCCGGCGTCGTGTCCCGGCGAAGTCCTGCGCGAAATGATTGAGAAGACGCTGTTTGCCACCTCGCCAGATGAAACCCGGCTCAACCTGAGCGGAGTGTATATCGAAGCCCTGGACTCGGGAAAGCTGCGGATGGTGGCCAGCGACGGTCATCGTTTGTCCCTCATCGAACGCCAGGCTACGATCACCGAGCCGGCAGCTTGGCCCAAGGTCATTCTGCCCCGCAAAGGGCTGCTCGAAGCCCGCAAGATCCTGGAACGGGGGGAGGGCGAGGTCAGCTTCTCGTTGCAGGCCACAACCGCCGGGCTCCGCAAGGAGGCGACTGCGCTGTCGATGCGGCTGGTTGAAGGCGAATTCCCGGATTACCAGCAGATTCTGCCGACCGAGCATAATTTTCTGATCGCCTTCTCCCGCGAGGAGTTGTTGAGTGCGCTACGGCGCTTGTTGATTCTGACCACCGAACGCTCGCGCGGGATCAAGCTCCAGATCGAAGCCGGAAAGGTCGAAATCTCGGTCAATACCCCCGACCTTGGAGAGGGGGTGGAGGAGATCGCCACAGACTACAGCGGAGACAGTATCGCCGTTGGCTTTAACGGTCGCTACCTGGTCGAAGCCCTGACCGTCATGGAGGAAGGCCAACAGATTACGCTGTCGCTCAAGGATGATATGAGTCCGGGCTTGCTCAAAACGGTCGAGGATCAGGACTTCTCGTATGTGATCATGCCAATGCGCATATTCTAATTTTACAAAAACGTTTTAGAATCTCTCTTTTGTGCAGCCTTTGAGTTTACTTCCCAGCCAGAAAATGATAGCCTTCCGGCGAGAAAACAGCCAGAAAAATAAGCGTTTTTCTGCTCTGGCGATCAGTCTGGGGAGTGCATGCTCGAACAAGAATACGGGGCTGACCATATCAAGGTTCTGGCCGGTCTGGAGGCGGTTCGCAAACGGCCGGGGATGTACATTGGAGATACCTCGGTCCGTGGTCTCCACCATCTGGTCTTTGAGGTGGTTGATAACTCCGTGGACGAAGCGCTTGCCGGGCATTGTACCCATATCCGGGTCTCCATTCACATTGATAACAGTCTCACTGTCGAGGATAACGGCCGGGGAATTCCGACCGAAATCCACCCCACTGAGGGAATTTCCGCAGCCGAGGTGGTGTTGACCAAGCTGCACGCGGGCGGAAAATTCGACTCCAGCGCGTATAAAGTCTCGGGCGGGCTGCACGGAGTGGGCGTTTCCGTGGTCAACGCCCTGTCGGAATCGCTGGAAGTCGAGGTCAAGCGGCACGGAAAAGTCTACACCCAGGAGTACCGGCGCGGTGAGCCGATAACGCCACTCCGAGAAAGCGGCCGCGTTGAAACCAGCGGTACCCGGGTGACCTTCAAGCCTGACCCGCTCATCTTCGAGGTCTCGGAATTCAGCTTTGACGTGCTTTCCCAGCGGCTGCGGGAATTGGCCTTTTTGAACGGCGGCCTGCATATTGCCATTGAGGACGAACGCGATCAAAAACGTCATGATTTCCACTACCAGGGTGGGATTGTGTCGTTTGTCGAGCATCTCGGGGTGGCCAAGAAGCCACTCCACTCGGAGGTGATTTACCTGGCCGGCAGGAAAGGCACGACTGAAGCCGAGATTGCTCTGCAGTGGAACGAGGGCTATATCGAGAACGTCTACACCTTTGCCAATAATATCAACACGATTGAGGGCGGCACGCACCTCAGCGGCTTGAAATCGGCCTTGACTCGTACGATCAATTCCTATGCTGCGGCCAACGGCCTGCTCAAAGCGGGGGCAACCGTTCAGGGCGAAGATATCCGCGAAGGACTGACCGCCGTCATCAGTCTCAAGGTGTCTGAGCCGCAGTTCGAAGGCCAGACCAAAACAAAGCTGGGCAATAGCGATATCAAGGGCTTTGTCGAGACCCTGCTCAACGAAAAGCTGGGCATTTACTTTGAAGAGCACCCGAACGAAGCCAAGCGGATCATCCACAAATGCATTGAGGCGGCCCGCGCCCGAGAGGCAGCCCGTAAAGCCCGGGATCTGACCCGACGAAAAGGCGCCCTGGATTCCGGTTCTCTGCCCGGCAAGCTGGCCGACTGTCAGGAACGCGACCCCTCGCTGAGCGAGATCTATTTTGTCGAGGGCGATTCGGCCGGTGGCTCGGCCAAACAGGGCCGCGACCGCCGGACCCAGGCCATCCTGCCCCTGCGGGGCAAGATCCTGAACGTCGAAAAATCCCGCTTCGATAAAATGCTCTCCTCCCAGGAAATTCGGCTGTTGATCACTGCGCTCGGGGCGGGCGTCGGAAAAGAGGAAACCGACCTGTCTAAACTGCGCTACCACACCGTCATCATCATGACCGATGCGGATGTGGACGGCTCGCATATACGGACTCTGTTGCTGACCTTTTTCTACCGCCAGATGCCGGGACTGATTGAAAACGGTCACATCTACATCGCCCAGCCGCCCCTGTATCGGGTCAAACGAGGCAAAACCGAGCGCTACCTGAAGGACGAGGCAGCGCTGGACGAATTTTTGATTGACCTGGGGATTGAAAACGTCCGGGTCGGATCCTTGTCTGGAGAAGAATTGAAGGGGTGGATCAGGACGTTCCTGCGCTGCGAGAAGCTGTTCGAGATGGTTGAGCGTAAGCACAAAGATGTCCGGCTCGTGCGTGCTCTGCTCGCTCAATCCCGTCTGTCCCCGGCAGCGCTGACCGATACACCCCGCTTAACCGAGATCTGTCGGGCAGCAGAGTCGTTTGCCCGCCACCACTTTCCCGATCTCATTCCGGTCTCTTTTTCGGTTGAGGCCGACACCACGCTTGGCGGCTCCCGTATTGTCGCCACCGCCAAGCTCAATGGCTCGGGCATCCGAACGGTCTTTGACAGCGATTTTCTGCACTTTCCCGAGGTCCAGGAGATCGGTCGCCTGCTTGAGCAGCTGCGGGCGGCTGGCGAGGCGCCGTTTGTCGTGGTCCACAAAGACGAAGAGCGCACCCTGGCTCAGCAGCGCGATATTGTTGATTACGTCCTGTCTCGTTCCCGCCAGGGAACCGAAATTCAGCGCTATAAGGGGCTGGGAGAGATGAACCCCGAGCAGCTATGGGAAACGACCATGAATCCCGACACCCGGCGTCTGCTCCAGGTCCGGATTGAGGATGCCTATGAGGCGGACGAAATCTTCGCTACACTGATGGGCGATGAGGTCGAACCCCGACGGCGATTCATTCAAGAAAACGCCCTGGCGGCCAAAAACCTCGATATCTGATCCCAAGCTTTCCGACTGTCATGAAAGAAGCGCAGCGTCCCAGGAAAGGTGAACGATGATGACCACCTCATCAGGAAGAGATCATCGTCCACCTTCTTTCGTCAACATCGAACAAGAGATGCGTCAGTCCTATATGGACTACGCCATGAGCGTCATCATTGGCCGAGCCCTGCCCGATGTCCGGGACGGTCTCAAGCCGGTGCATCGCCGCGTGCTGTACGCCATGTCCGACCTGGGTAACGACTGGAACCGGCCGTATAAGAAGTCGGCCCGTATCGTTGGCGATGTGATCGGCAAATACCATCCGCACGGCGACACCGCAGTCTACGATACCATCGTGCGGATGGCGCAGGAGTTCTCGCTGCGCTACCCCTTGGTTGACGGTCAGGGGAACTTCGGCTCGATTGACGGCGACCCGCCCGCAGCCATGCGCTATACCGAAATCCGCATGACCCGCATGGCTGCGGAACTGCTGACCGACCTGGACCGGGACACGGTCGATTTTATCGCCAATTACGATGACTCAAGCCAAGAGCCGAGCGTTCTGCCGGCTAAGCTGCCCAACCTGCTCATCAACGGCTCATCGGGTATTGCGGTCGGCATGTCGACCAATATCCCGCCGCATAATCTGGGCGAGGTGGTCGACGCGCTCGTGGCTCTGCTGGCCGACTCGACGCTGAGCAGCGGTCAGCTCATGCAGTATATCCACGGGCCGGATTTCCCCACCGGCGGGTTTATTCACGGTCTGGCCGGCATCCGTGAGGCGTATGAAACCGGTAAAGGCATCGTTCAGATGCGAGCCCGGACTTCGATTGAGGAAAATGATCGAACGGGCAAGAGCAGCCTTATTGTCGAGGAAATCCCGTTTCAGATCAATAAAGCGCGCCTGATTGAGCGCATTGCCGACCTCGTCAACGAGAAGCGCATTGAGGGCATCTCCGATCTGCGCGACGAGTCGGACCGCGAGGGAATGCGGATTGTCATTGAGCTGAAAAAGGATGTCGTTCCCTACGTCGTCCTCAACCAGCTCTACAAGATGACCCCCATGCAGGACTCGTTCGGGGTGATTCTGCTGGCCATTGTTGATGAGCGACCGCAACTGCTGACCCTTAAACGCAGCTTGGTCCATTTTTTGAACCATCGTCGGGACGTGGTGCGGCGACGGACCGCTTTTACCCTGGCCAAAGCCCAAGACCGGCTGCACCTGCTTGACGGACTGAAAATTGCCCTGGATAACCTGGACGCGGTGATTCAGCTCATCCGCGCCGGCGAGAATCCGCCCAACGTCCGGCGCCAGCTCACCACCCGCTTTGTACTGAGCGAGGTCCAGGCCCAGGCTATTCTGGACATGCGCCTCCAGCGTCTGACCCAGCTGGAGCAGGGAAAAATCATCGACGAGCATACCGAAACGGTTAGCGTGATCCAGCAATTGGAACACATTTTGGCCGATCCGAGTGAAATCGACGCGCTCATCAGCCAGGAGCTGCAAGACCTCAAGACGCGCTTCGGCGACGCACGCCGCACCGAGATTCTGGCCGCCAGCGCCGACCTGTCTGTCGAAGACCTGATTGCCGAAGAAGACATGGTCGTCACCATTTCCCACGCCGGCTATATCAAGCGGACGGCGGCCTCGCTGTATCGCTCACAGCGCCGCGGAGGACGCGGCATTGTGGCGGCGACCACGCGGGATGAGGATTTTGTCGAACATCTGTTTGTGTGTTCGACCCACGCCTATCTGTTGGTGTTCACCTCTTTGGGGCGAGTCTATTGGATCAAGGTCCACGAGATTCCGCAGGCCGGTCGGGCCTCGAAAGGCAAGGCCATTATCAATCTGCTGCCGCTCGGCGACGGGGAACAGATCTCAGCTTTTCTGCCCGTGCGCGAGTTCAAAGACGACGCCTACCTCGTCTTTGCCACCCGCAACGGCCTCGTCAAAAAGACCGATCTGATGGCTTACTCCAACCCGCGCCAGGGCGGCATTATCGCCATATCTCTGGAGGACGGCGACGAAGTCATTGGCGTGCGGCTCACCGATGCAGAACAGCAAATCCTGCTGTCAACCCGCCGTGGCCAAGCCATCCGCTTCTCCGAGCGGGATGTCCGTCCGATGGCTCGGAGTACTCGAGGCGTAAAAGGCATCAGTTTGGAGGCGGACGATGAGGTGGTGTCCCTGGCCGTTCTGAACCCGGACGAGAACCTGCTGACGGTCTCGTCTCTGGGCTATGGCAAGCGGAGCAGTATGGACGCCTACCGGCTCCAGTCGCGGGCGGGCAAGGGCGTCATCACCATACGGACGACCGACAAGACGGGCGAGGTTGTTGGCGTGCGGGAGGTGACCGACGATGACCATCTCATGCTGATCACCGATAGCGGACGGGTCATCCGGCTGCGTATGCGGGAGTTGCGCACCATTGGGCGCAACACCCAGGGGGTTCGGCTGTTTGATGTTGACCCTCAAGAGCGGGTTGTCAGTCTCGCCCTGCTGGCCGAAGACGAAGAAGAGGACAGGGAACAGATCGACACTGGCGTACGGTCTGCCGAACAGACCGTACGCATTACACAGGAGGACGTATGAGCGTACAGGTTGGGCAAGCTGCCCCGGATTTCACCCTTAAGACGAGCAAAATGCAGGATTTCACCCTGAGCGAGCACAAGGGCAAGAAAAACGTGGTTTTGCTCTTTGTGCCGCTGGCCTTTACCGGAGGGTGAACAAACGAATTTGGCTCCGTGCAAGCCAATATCGCCAGTCTCCAGAACGATGACACGCAGGTTGTTGGTATCAGCGTTGACAGCCCGTTTTCCCTGGACGCCTGGGCGGCCAAAGAGGGCTATGAGTTCCCTCTGCTGAGCGATTTCAATAAAGAGGTCGCCGCCACCTATGACTCTCTCTATCCCGAGCTGCTGGTGTTCAAAGGGGTGGCCAAACGGACGGCTTTTGTGATCGACAAAAACGGCGTGATCCAGTACGCCTGGCTGAACGACGACCCGGGCACCCTGCCCGACCTTGACGAGATCAAAGCCTGCTTGCAGCAGTGTGGCTAAGCCTGTCCGGCCGGGCGTTGGTGCCCGGTCGGTTCGAGACCGTCAGCATCAGTCGGCTGAGAGCGTTTCCGAAAAACCGGAACAAGTATGATACTCAGGACCGCCCAGCCGCCACACACGAGACCGTACAGCGTCCACAGATTTTTGGACGAGCCGTTACGACCGGCAAAGACCCGGCACACAACGGCGTCAAGTACATGAATGAAGGCAGCGGTAGAAACCAGCTCCTGAAAATCGAGATCGTAGCCCAGAAACCGCAGGCCGGTCACATAGCCGAGAAAAATTTCAATAGTCATCGGTGTCGTCCTTTTTGATGCAATGGCTGAAGAGAAAACAGTATTTGAACGACTCTATGAGCTTGGTGAGGAAAACCTCGCCCGGTTTGTCGAAGAGATGCTCACCAGTCCGGTTTTTGCCCAGAGCCTTGACCGCAGCCTGCGGAACGCGGCAGAAACCAAGGAAAAAGTTGACCAGAACATAACCGCCCTGCTGTCGCTTCTCAACCTCCCGTCCAAGGCTGATTACGACAGGCTGGCGGCCCAGGTGGAGACCCTCCAGGGCAGTTTGGTGAATCTGAATCTCAAGCTTGACCGGCTCCTGGCCGAACAGAAAAAGCCGCGGCGCAGCGCAAAGAAACGGGCCGCCGCCAAACACTGAACATCTCTCGAATGCGTATGGAACGTTATCTGCTGTGTGTGGTGTGGGGGCTCAGCCTCTTGCTTGTGGGCCAAACCGGCTTTGCCTGGGACGAGACGCGCTTTGCCCAGAAAAAGACCATGGCCTACTCCTATGCCCTGCCCGACGGACAGGAAAATGGGCAGATACAGACAGTCATTGGTTCTCCGCGGACCTACACCGTCCAGACCAAAGACACCCTGCTCGACATCGCCCGCTACTTTGACCTGGGCTTCAACGAGATCCGCGCCGCCCACCCCCAGCTCGACACCTGGCTGCCCGAGGTGGGATCAGAGATCCGCCTGCCGACCTTCTGGGTGCTGCCTAAAACGCGCTCCGCCGGGATGAATATCGTGGTCAATATTCCGGAAATGCGCCTGTACTATTTCCCGACCCGGGCCAAACATGGTGCTCAGGCTCTGGCGATGACCTATCCGGTCGGACTTGGCCGGGAGGACTGGCCGACGCCCCAAACGCCGTTTCGGATTCGAGGCAAAACGGCCAACCCGACCTGGGTGATTCCCCAGTCCATTCGGCAGGAACGGATACAGGAAAAGGGCTGGTCGGAGACCAGTATTCCCGGCGGCTCGCCGGCCAACCCGCTGGGCAAGTATCGGCTGGAATTGAGTCTGTCCCAGGCGTCCGGTGCGTACGCCATCCACGGCACGAACAACCCCTGGGCGGTCGGCAGAATGGTCACCCACGGCTGTATTCGGCTGTATCCCGAAGACATCGCGCGTTTCTTCGAGCTGGTACCGGTCGGCAGTTCCGGCGAATTGACCTATCAGCCGGTCAAGGTCGGGATGCAACACGGTCGGGTATATGTCGAGGTTCACGCCGACATCTATGGCCTGGTGGCCGACCCGTGGGCAAACGCCCAGCGCGTGGTGCAGGACAGTGGTTGGGCGCATCTGGTCGATCCGGCCCGGCTGCTCCAAGCCCTGCGCGAGCAGTCCGGCGTTCCGGTCGATGTGACGGTCACCGCACATAACGCTCGGACCAGCGGTGCGGTCTCCCCGCCCCAGGCGGAGCTTGCGGACACAAGACAGGGGAGAGTTGAGCAACACGATGGAACTCAAAGTACGGACCCGGAATAAAAACGATGTGGTTGATCTGACCCGGCAAATCGCCGAGCTGGTCCGACAGGCCGATCTTGAACACGGGCTGTGCCATGTCTATGTGCCCCACGCCACGGCCGCGATTATTGTGAACGAAAACGACGACCCGCAGATTGGCCAGGATTTGCTCACGGCTCTCGACGGCCTCATCCCCGAAGGCGTCTGGCTGCACGACAAGGTCGACGAAAACGGAGCGTCGCATCTGAAAGCGACTCTTTTGGGTCCGAGCGAAACCGTGCCTATCCAGCGGGGACGCCTGGCGCTCGGCACCTGGCAGGCCATCATGCTGGTGGATTTTGACGGACCGCGCGACCGGACGGCCATCGTGACTCTCACCCGAGCGTGAAGCAATGGCACGGTCAATCAAAGACTGGCCGGAATCGGATCGTCCCCGCGAAAAACTGATCGAGAAAGGGCCCGGCTCTCTGTCCAATGCCGAACTGCTGGCCATTCTTCTGCGGACCGGGAATGCCAGCAGCGGGCAGACCGCGCTGGATCACGGGCGGGCTCTGGTCCAGCAGTTTGACGAATCGTTTCGGCGGCTTGCCGAGGCCAGCATTCCGGACTTGTGTGGGGTCAAAGGCATAGGCCCGGCCAAGGCCGCCCAGATCCAGGCCAGCCTGGAAATTGCCAGACGGTTTGCCGCCGAGGAACTGAAACAGGGTCAGCTGTTTCGCTCCTCGGCGGATGTCTTCCACCACTATCAGGAGTTGTTGGGCAACCTCAAAAAAGAGGAGTTCCACGTCCTGCTCCTCGACGCCAAGAACCGCAAGCTCAAGGATGTCCGCGTCTCGGAGGGCTCGCTGACCTCGTCTCTGGTCCACCCGCGCGAGGTCTTCACCCCGGTGGTCCGGGAGTCGGCGGCGGCGGTGATTCTGATCCATAACCACCCCAGTGGCGATCCGGCTCCGAGTCAGGAAGATCTCCAGATTACGCGGCGCTTACGCCAGGTTGGCGACATCATGGGGGTGCACATCCTCGACCATTTGATTATCGGCAAGGGCCGCTATGTGAGCTTCGTGGACGACGGGTATTGGGAGGCATAGGAGATGGGGCTCAACCGCGCGCTGGTCGGCAAACAGTATCCGGCCCAGGACTACGGCGTCACGGCCGAGGCGGTGGGCAGGTACGCCAGAGCCTATAACGACGACAACCCGCTCTTTTTTGAGCCCGGTCCGTCCCATAGCGTGCTTGCCCCGCCCATGTTCGGGGTCGTGCTGGGCTGGCTGCCGATCATGACGGTGGTGACCGATAGCGAGCTGAACGTTGACGTGCTGCGGCTCCTGCACACCGAGCAGGATATGCGTTTTGTGCTGCCCGTGGTGTCGGGCGATATCATTACCAGCACAGCGACCCTGGTGGATATTGAGGACACGGCCGGCGGAGAGTCGTTCACGCTTGCGGTGGACAGCACGAACCAACGTGGACAGCTCGTCCAACACATGCGTTTTGGGGCCTTCATCCGGGGCGAACGGCGGCGGGGCAGGAGTTTTGGGGCATTTGGCCCGTCACCTCAGGCGCAGCCGCTGCTGCGCGTCGTCCAGTCCATCGACCCTGACCAGACCTACCGCTATGCCGAGGCCTCGGGCGACCGCAATCCCATCCACCTCGATGAGAACATCGCCAGAATGGCCGGCCTGCCGGGCATTATCGTCCATGGCCTGTGTACCATGGCGTTCACCTCAAAAGTGATGATCGATCACCTGTGTGATCGTGAGCCCAGACGCCTGAAGCGGCTACGCGCGCGTTTTTCGCGCCCGGTCTTTCCGGGCCAGACCATTACCACCGCCGTATGGCCACAGGTCCAGACTGCCGGCCGGCACAGCGTATACGCCTATGAAACCTACAATCCGGATGGCAAGGCGGTGGTGAAGGACGGGATTGCCGAAATCGCTCCGGCTGAGAATCCGGAAGAGATCAGCTAAAACGGGACATCATCGTCGTCCGGCACGGGCGGCGCCTCATAACCTCCTGCGCCTGAGCCGGCGCCACCGGACTCGTACTGGCCAGACCGACCTTCTTCCCCTCTCCCGCCGAGGAACGTAACTTGCCGAGCGTTGATCTCGGTGAAATAGCGCTCCTTCCCTTCTCTATCTTCAAATTTCCGGGTCTGAATACGCCCTTCGATATAGACCTGACGCCCTTTGGACAGATATTGGCCGCAATGCTCTGCCTGCTTTCCCCACACCACGATGTTGTGCCACTCCGTCCGTTCCTGTCGCCCGTTTTCCTGGTCCATCCAGGTGTCTGTGGTGGCTACAGAAAACCGTGCCATGGCCTGTCCACTCTGCGTGAAGCGCACTTCCGGGTCTCTGCCAAGATTCCCAATAATAATCGCTTTGTTTACCGAAGCCATAAAGAGTTCCTCCTGTTTCGGGAGTTCGCTAGGTGAATGAATATCGGACGTGTCTTCGTCTACATCTTCGAGCGCAGCATCCCACTCAAGAGGCTCTGCGGTGCAAACCGGGCAGCCCTGCCCGTCGTAGTACCATGTCTCATGTTTAGTGCATTGGTGGTAATTGTCGCCGTTAGGTCCTCCGAGGTATTGTTCCCAATACGAGCCGTCGCGGTCGTCAAAATCCTCTGACCAGTCGTCCGGCCAATCATCATCTTCACTGAACGAAATCGACACCCACCATCTCCCTTTTCGTGCTGGTAACCGGTGGCCCTAGCTCCAGGAGCCTAACAATTTTCAAGTCGATTGGCAAAAGGCGTTCAACCCTGAGGCACGGCGTCCGTTGCTGATTGGCCGGGGCTTACCTATACTCTGAAGGGGAACGATGATGACCACTCATCAGGAAGAGATCATCGTTTCCCTTTGCTGAGTGGAGGGTAGCGAGCTGTGCGAACTCTAATGAATGCGCTTTCGACCCGCTTTGTGTGGGCGGTCTGTTTTATCGGCTGGACTCTGCTCGGCGGTGTTCCGGCCCGGGCTGAGCCTGTCCAAGACACCCCGTTTGTGGAGACCGGTCGGCAGGGCATGGTCGTGACCGCCAATGTTCAGGCCAGTGAGGCCGGGCTGGAGATGCTGCGCCGGGGCGGCAATGCGGTCGACGCCGCGGTGGCGGCCTCGTTTGCGATCAGTGTGACGCGCCCGCAGTCAACCGGCATTGGGGGTGGCGGGTTTCTGCTGCTGTACCTGGCCCACAGTAGGAAACGTGATAACAGCTCATCTCAAGAAGAGATCACGTTTCCTACTGAAGACAAGAAAGTCCTGGCCTTTGACTTTCGAGAACGGGCGCCGCTTGGAGCCACCCGCGACATGTTTGTGCGGGAGGGCAAAGCCGTTCCGTCGCTGAGCCGGGCCGGCCCGCTGGCCGTCGGCGTGCCCGGGCTGGTGGCCGGCCTGGTTGACGTGCACGAACAGCACGGCAGCCTGCCGCTGGCCGACGTGATGGCTCCGGCGATTGACCTCGCCGAGAACGGCTTTCCGGTTTATCCGTTTCTGGCCCGGGCCTTGAGCTACCGTGAGGAGATGCTGGGCAACTCGCCGGCCACCCGGGCGGTCTATTTTCGGCAGGATCGCCTCCTGGGCGAAGGGGAGCTGCTGATTCAGAAAGATCTGGCCGCCAGCCTGCGGGCGATCGCGGCCACCGGAAAAGACGCCTTTTATCGCGGCCCTATTGCCCGGGCGCTGGTAGCCGAAATGGAGACCCGGGGCGGACTGATCACCCAGGCCGACCTGGACCGCTATCAGGTTATCGCCCGAACGCCCGTGTCCGGGAGCTTTCAAAACGCCCGGATCCACGCCATGCCCCTGCCCAGTTCGGGCGGGGTGCTGATCATCCAGATGCTGAAGGTGCTGGCGGGTTTTCCGATCCAGAAGTTCGGCTTTCATACCCCGACCGCCACCCATGTGCTGACCGAGACCCTGCGCCTGGCCTTTCGAGATCGGGCACGCTACCTGGGCGATAGTGATTTTGTTGAGGTGCCGGTCGAGATGCTGGTCTCGGACGCCTATAGCCGGACACTGCGGGACAGCATTGATCTGGCCCAGGCCGGCTCCAGCCGGGGCATTCCCGACGCGCCGGGGAAGATTGAATCGACCAGCACGACCCATTTGTCGGCCATCGACGCGGCCGGCAACGCCGTGTCCACCACCCAGACCGTCAACCTGTTCTTTGGCAGCGGCGTGATGGTGCCCGGCACCGGGATTATGCTCAACAATGAGATGGACGATTTTAACGCCCAGCCGGACGAGCCGAACGCCTTTGGGCTGCTGGGCAAGACCGATGCCAACGCGGTGGCGCCGGGCAAAACCCCGCTCAGCAGCATGACGCCGACGATTGTGACCCGCGACGGACGTGTCCGCCTCGTCGTCGGCGGACCGGGCGGGTCGCGGATTATCAGCTCGGTGCTGCAAATCCTGCTCGGGGTGTTGGCCTATGAGCAGTCTCTGCCACAGGCGATGTTCGCGCCGCGCATTCATCATCAGTGGTTCCCCGACCGGCTCGATGTGGAAGTCTGGGACGGTGAGCAGGACGATGGCCTGGTCGAAGCGCTGAAGCAGCTGGGCCATAGTGTGCGGGTGCTCGAATCCGGCCCGGGCAAGTTCTCCCGTTTCGGCAATATCCAGGCGATCAGCGTCGATCCGGATTCGGGTCTCATCACCGGGGTGGCCGACCCGCGGGCCGGCGGCCGACCGCGTGGATTCTGAACAGAAAGGGCAGCTGTATGAGCATCGACGTTGACTACTACAATCTGGAAGACCTGCTCGGCCAGGAAGAGCGTCTGGTGCGGGATGTGGCGCGGCGCTTCATTGACGACGAGTTCATGCCCCGCATCCAGCTGTGCTTCCGTGAGGGCCGGTTTCCCACCGAGTTGATCCCCCGCCTGGGTGAACTCGGCTTTCTGGGCATGACCCTGCCGACCGAGTACGGCTGCGCCGGACTCAATAACATCGCCTATGGCCTGGTCAGCCAGGAGCTGGAACGGGGCGATAGTGGCCTGCGCTCGTTTGCCAGCGTGCAGTCCTCGCTGGTCATGTATCCCATCTTTCAGTTCGGGTCGGACGCGCAGAAAAAATTCTGGCTGCCCCGCCTGGCCACGGCCGAAGCGGTCGGCTGCTTTGGGCTGACCGAGCCGGACTTTGGCTCAAATCCGAGCGGGATGCTGACCCGGGCGCGCCGGGAGCGGGGCGGCTATGTGCTGGACGGCACCAAGCGCTGGATCACCAACGGGTCGATCTCCGACCTGGCCGTGGTGTGGGCCAAGCTTGAGGAGGACGGCACGGACGTGATCCGCGGCTTCCTGGTCGAGAAAGAACGCCCGGGCTTCACCCGCCGCGACATTCCGGGCAAGTTCAGCTTCCGGGCCTCGGTCACCTCCGAGTTGATTTTTGAAGACTGCTGGATCCCCGAGGACAATCTGCTGCCCAAAACCGGCGGCCTCAAATCACCCCTGATGTGCCTGACCCAGGCGCGCTACGGGATTGCCTGGGGCGCGCTGGGCGCGGCCATGGCGTGTTATGAGTCGGCCCTGGAGTATGCCCAAAACCGGGTCATGTTCTCCCGGCCGATCGGCGGCTATCAGCTCGTGCAGGCCAAGCTGGTGACCATGATTACCGAAATCACCAAGGGCCAGCTGCTGGCCCATCGTCTCGGCACGCTCAAGGACGCCGGGACCATGCGACCTCAACAGGTCAGCATGGCCAAGATGAATAACGTCTCGACGGCGCTGCACACCGCCCGGCTGGCCCGCGACATCCTGGGCGGCAACGGGATCACCGATGACTATCCGGTCATTCGGCATCTGTTGAACCTGGAGACGGTCAATACCTACGAGGGGACGGAAGACATCCACCGCCTGACCATCGGCCGGGATGTGACGGGACTGAGCGCGTTTGAGTAAGGCCGGCTACAAGACACAGTCCATTGAGCGGACGGGAAGCGGAACCGTGTCAACAGTGCATTGTGGTGTGACAACACGTTTCCGCTTTGGGACGCGACGGGTGCGGGTGTTGCAGGTCAGGGACCTCGAAGACTGGATAGACCGCGACGCGCTGCTGCGTGACGATACCCCCGAGCCACCGTACTGGGCGCTGGTGTGGACCGGCGCGCGCAGCCTGGCCAACTATGTTGAGGAACATGTCGCCTGCGCCGACCGATCCGTCCTCGACCTCGGCTGCGGGCTGGGCCTGACCGGCATTGTGGCCAGCCTCAAGGGCGGCCGGGTGACCTTTGCCGACCACGAGCCCCAGGCCCTGGCCTTTGCCCGCGCCAACGCCGAGCTGAACGGCTGCTACGGCTACCGGACCCAACAGCTCGACTTCAGCCATGACAGCCTTGGGCAGCGCTTTTCGCTGATTCTGGGGGCCGAGATCGTGTACGACCCCCCCCTGTTTTCGGTTCTGATCGATTTTGTGCTGCGGCATCTGACCCCGGATGGCAGCGCGCTGCTGGCCGACGCCCATCGGACCAATACCGACGAGTTCTACCGCCAGCTTGATGCGCGGGGGCTGGCGTGGACGCGAACGGCCGTCCAGGAACGTGAGGACAATCTTCCCCTGACCGTCGATATCGTGACCGTCACCCTGAAGGGCCAGCCATGGTAAGCCAGCGGACAATCCACACCGTGTTTCGTATCCTGCGGCGGGAGGCGCCGCACTGGAACGCCCCGGTTGTGACCCACATGGCCAGCCTGTCGCGCGATCCCTACCAGGTACTGATTGCCTGCCTGCTCAGCCTGCGGACCAAGGATGAAACCACCGGGCCGGCCGCCCGGCGTCTCTTCTCGCTGGCCGACACGCCCGACCAGATGCTGCGTCTGGCGCCTAAGCAGATTGAGCGCGCCATCTATCCGGTCGGCTTTTACAAAACCAAGGTCCGAACCGTCATCGACGTGTCACGTCGCATTATCGAGGAGTACGACGGACACGTCCCGGATGACATCGACGCGTTGGTCGGCTTCAAGGGCGTTGGTCGCAAGACGGCGAATCTGGTCCTGACCCAGGGCTTTCAGAAGCTCGGCATCTGCGTCGATACCCATGTCCATCGCATCTCGAACCGCTGGGGCTATGTTCGTACAAAAACCCCGGAGCAGACCGAGATGGCCCTGCGCGACAAGCTGCCCCAACAGTACTGGATCGAGATCAACGATCACCTCGTTGCCCTGGGTCAGACGATCTGTCATCCGACCTCGCCCCGGTGCAGCCAGTGCCCGCTGGAACGGTACTGCGACAAACTGGGGGTTGTACGCAGCCGCTGAATCCCACTCCGCCGAAAAGAGGAGATGGTGACACGTTTCCTCTTCTCACCACCCGCACAAAGCTGGCCTGGGTGGCGATCCTGTATTTTGCCCAGGGGCTTCCGGTCGGACTGCCGTTTTCGGTCTACTTCCGCGCCCATGGGATGAGTCTGGAAGAGATCGGTCTGCTCAGCCTGACCAGCCTGCCGTGGGCGCTCAAGTTTGTCTGGGCTCCGGCCGTAGACCTGCGGGGCAAGCGCCGGACCTGGATTGTTGTCTGCCAGGCGCTGCTGGCGCTCAATATCTGCCTCCTGCTGGCGTGTGATCCCACCCGGCTGACCAGCCTCAGCTGGGCGCTCCTGATTGCCCTGCCTTTTTTGTCGGCGACCCAGGACATCGCCATCGACGCCTATACGATTGAGCTGCTCAATGAGGAGGAAATCGGCCCGGCCAACGGCATCCGCGTTACCACCTACCGGCTGGCCCTGATCTGTACCGGCGGTGTCTTTGTGGCCCTGGCCGGCCTGGTCGGCTGGGCGGTCGCCTTTGCCGGGGCTGCGCTGGTGTTGGCCGCTTCGGCTATTTTGAGCAGTCGGGCGCCCGAGCTGACGCGCCCCCGTCCCCAGACGGCCGACTGGGAGAAAGAGGAGAGGACACGTTTCCTCTTTGCGGAACTCAGGCGGGTGTGTGTCGGTCCGCTCCAGAGCTTCTGGCAACGTCCCGGCATGGTCTATGTCGGGCTCTTCATTCTGAGCTTCAAACTCGGGGATATGGCCCTTGGTCCGATGGTGGGTCCCCTCTGGGTGGACCGGGGGTTCACGCTCGTGCAGATCGGGGCGGTACCCGGAACGCTGGGGGTGGTGGCGACCATCCTGGGGGCGCTGCTGGGCGGCAAGCTGACCCAGTCGTGGGGCCTGTTCCGAGCCTTGTGGATCCTCGGCGCTGCCCAAGCCGCCTCCAATCTGGTCTACGCCGCGGCTGCCGCGCTGCCGCCCTCGGCATTCCTGATGTACACCGCTTCGGTGGTCGAATCGTTCTGCGGCGGGCTGGGCACCGCGCCCTTTCTGGCTTTTCTCATGTACATCTGCGACAAGAGCCGGGCCGCCACGCAATACGCGCTGCTGAGCGCACTGTTCGGCCTCAGCCGCTCGGTGTCGGGCGCGTTCTCCGGGATGCTGGCCGAGAGCCTGGGCTATGCGGCGTATTTTACGGCGACCTTTTTCTTGGCCTGGCCGGCGTTTTTGCTCTTGCCGTGGGTGCGAAAGTGGATTAGGCAGGAGGGGGCTGAGGAGCGTACCGGCGGTGAAGAACCGGAGAGCACATGAAAAAAATACTCGTGTTCGTTTTTACGGGGCTTGGGATAGTGCTCACGCTCCTCATCCTCGTTGGTGTGGTGATTGACTTCGCGTCGTTTGATCGCACCAGGGGCGGATACGAACCGCCCCATACCGCCTACACCGGCCAGCCCATTAATTGGGATGAAGCCGATGTGACAAAAACCGGCGTGGTGCGCCGTGGCTATATCCTGCACGCCCTGTTTGATTGTACGAGCGGGATGATCAGTTTTGAGATATTCGGACAGCAAATTCAGTTCCGTAAAGTGTCGCAGCGAGGGATCATCGTCCATAAACCGCGCGAAGCGTGCATGGAACGAGGGTTTCGGCCAGAATTTTAAGGCGCACTGACAGGAAGAGGAAACGTGTCAACATCCTCTTTAGGAGTCATCATGAATCTTGTTCACACGCTATACGAGCCGCCGGGCGACGGGCCACACCCGACCCTGCTGACCCTGCACGGCTGGGGCGCCAACGCGCTCGACCTGCTGGGCTTGGCCCCCCATCTGTGCGGCGGGACGCTGCTGGTCCTCTGTCCCCAAGGCCCCGTGCAGGTGCCAATCGGCGGTGGGGCGGTCGGCTATGGCTGGTTTCCCCTCACCGGCGCCGGACCGGTCAATGTTCAGGCGGTTCTTGAGGCCCGGGAGCAGCTCCAGACCTTTCTGGCCGAGGCGCTCGGGCGCTATGCCATTGACCCCAAAAAGCTGGCGTTGCTGGGTTTCAGTCAGGGTGGGGTCATGGCCTACAGCCTGGGCCTGGGGGAACCGGAACGGTATGCCGGCTTAGCCGCCCTGAGTTCGTGGCTGCCTCGGGATCTGCTGAATGTCTTTCCGGATGTGCCGGCCACCGAGCAGCTGCCGGTCCTCATTCAGCACGGTAGCCAGGACGAGCTGGTCGATGCCGGCCGCGCCCGCCAGTCGGTTGAAATCCTGCGCAATGTGAACGTCCCGCTCACCTATCGCGAGTATGAGATGGGACATCAGATTAACGCCGAGAGCTTACGCGACCTGTCGACCTGGTTGCAGGAAAAGGTCGTGTCGCCGATTCAGCTGGCCTCTTGAGCGTCGTGCAGGAAGCGCCGGACCTGGCGCACGAACAGGTCCAGCTGATCGTGATGAACCCAGTGGCCGGCATTGGCCACGGTCACGATGGCGGGCTGCCGAAAAGCGCCCGCCCGGCCGTCCTTTTCCGGGTCGGAGGCCCACGAGTCGGCGCCCCGCAGGAGCAGGGTCGGGCAGGTAATCCGCCCCCAGATATCCTGGGCGTCGGTCATATTGAACCGGTAGGGTGACTGGGACCGCACATAGTTGTCGAACTTCCAGGTATAGCTGCCGTCCTCGTTCCGATTGGCCCCGTACAGCGTCAGATGGTGAGCCTGCTCCTGACTGAGCCGGGGGTTGGCGTTGCGCATGCGTTCAACAGCCTCCTCCAGGGTTTTGTAGCGGCGCGGCAGCCGGCTGGCAAAATCACGCATCTGCGAGACCCATACCCGCATGCGCTCGTGGGCGGTGTTGGGTTGGGCGGCCAGCATGTTGGGCGGGGGACCCAGCCCTTCTATGGCGACGACTTTTTTGACCCGGTCCGGGTACACCCCGGAGTACTGGAGGACGATCCCGCCGCCGAGCGAGTGACCGATCAACGTGACCGGAAACCGGTCGGTCTGGGCCAACAGCTGAGTGATATCGACCACATGCTCGATCATGGAGTACTCGCTGCCACGGGCCCACTCCGAGTCGCCGTGTCCGCGCAGGTCGGGGGCGATGATGTGATAGTCGTCGCGAAAGGCTTGGGCGACCCAGTCCCAGTTGCGGCAGTGGTCCCGCCCGCCATGAATGAGCGCCATCAGCGGCTTGTCAGGATTCCCCCAGTCGACGTAGTGGAGTTTGAGGCGTTGGGAGTAGAAGTAGTGTGATGTCGGCCCGATGATGTGTTGTCCCGGCATAGGTGTTCCTCTCTGGTCTGGATTGTATCCAGGGAAAACCCCGTGCCGCAACTCCAGAGTAGAGATAGGCTGGCGCTTCGCTCTACTACTAGCGACGACGTTTTTCATGGTGTAGGTTCGAGCCGATGGAGGTCCATCTGCGAAAACCTGAAAGAAGTGCACTATGGTGCTCGAAACTGTGAATAACTTTGGAAAAACTGTGAATAAAATGCTTGCTGGCTGCTTGCTGGGAGCAAGCAATGCTAACGGCTGCAAGCGTTTTCACGGGATTTGGGCGGAAAATGACGGTTCCAGGGGGCGATATGCGCGCGTCCTCCGGCAGATTTTGTCCAATGAGGAAAAATTTGGCATGAAAACGCCGTAAGTACCTGTTAAACCTAGACTTGGGGTGTCCAATGGCTGAAAAAAGGGGTCGAAATTGGACACTTTGGGGTCACGATTGGACACTTTTGCCCAATATATGCAGACTGTTTGGAAACCGCTTATGAACCACAATCTCCCCGCCCCATTCCCCTACTACGGCGGCAAACGCCACCTGGCGCAGATGATCTGGGACCGCTTCGGCGCCGTGGATGCGTATTTCGAGCCGTTCATGGGCACTATGTCGGAGGCAGCGATGGTGAAACAACCTCCTAGCGGCCCATCAGCAGAATCGACGCCAGACGCTTCTGAGGCTGTTCGCTCCGCTCCTGTATCGGTCCGCCTCATGCCTGGTAGCCACGTGACTTTACCGCGAACCTTTACCAAGGCGCTCGGAATCCAGGAGGGGGACAATGTCGTTCTCCGGCTGGAGGGAGATGAACTCCGCCTCTACAGCCGGGCCACGGCCATTAAGCGGATGCAGAAGCTCGTGGCCCGTCGCGTCCCGGCTGGAGTCAAGCTCGCTGACGAGCTGATCGCGGAGCGTCGCCGTGAGGCCCGGCGCGAGGCTGAGAATGCCTGACTACGCAGAGCCACCCCGATGCCGACCCTGGACTTCAAAGGCAAGCAGATCGTCTATGCCCATCACCTGACCGTTCCTGCCAGGACGCTGGAGGTGGAGGCCGACAAGTCGCTTCCGCTCGAAGGCCAAAAGCCTGCCCTTGACGACAACCTGATTATTCACGGCGACAACCTGCACGCCCTCAAGGCGCTCATGCCCCGTTACGCCGGACGGGTGCATTGCATCTACATCGATCCGCCCTACAACACTGGCAACGAGGGCTGGCTGTACAACGACAACGTCAACAGCCCGCTGATGCAGGAATGGCTCAAAGGCAAAAGCCCGGTGGACGGCGAAGACCTGGAGCGCCACGACAAATGGCTGTGCATGATGTGGCCGCGCCTGCAATTGTTGCGTGAACTGCTGGCCGAAAACGGCGCGATTTTCGTTTCGATTGACGACAACGAGCAACATCACCTGCGAATGCTGATGGATGAGATTTTCGGGGCGGAGAATTTCGTGGCGACAATTGCATGGCAACGAAGGACATCACCAGATGCCAGACTCAGTTTAAGTCAGGCGCACGATCATATCTTAGCGGTAGCGAAGAACGTGGATGCTCTGGATTTCAATCCAGTACCCTTGAGCACGGCTCAAACGAACAAATTTGCCAATCCTGACAATGATCCGCGAGGACCCTGGGTATCAACAGACTACACGGCACAAGGTTGGCGCCCCAATCAGGTATACGAACTCGTCACCCCCGGTGGAGTAAGATACAAACCCCCGCCCGGTAGGTGCTGGGTCAATGTCGAGTCCGCATATCGGAAATTGGTGAGCGAAGGGAGAATGTGGTTTGGTAATGACGGCAAAGCAAGGCCGAGAGTGAAAACTTATCTGAGTGAATCATCCGGCGTCAGGGCATGGACATGGTGGAGCAATCAAGAGTGCGGCCACAACCAAGAAGCGAAAAAGGAGCTTAACGCAATTGTGGGCTTTGACGCTCCTTTCGATACGCCTAAACCCACACGCCTCATTAAACGCATTCTCCAAATCGCCACCTCCAAAGATTCCATCATCCTCGACTCCTTCGCTGGCTCTGGCACGACGGCCCAGGCGGTCTTGGGGCTCAACAAGGAAGATGGCGGCGACCGCAAATTCATCCTGGTGGAGTGTGAGGACTACGCTGGCACCATCACCGCCGAGCGCGTTCGTCGCGTCATCAACGGTGTTCCGACGGCGAAGGACGAAACCTTGAAGGACGGGCTGGGTGGTAGCTTTACCTATTGCACGCTAGGCGACGAAATCAGCCCGGAAAAGATGCTCACCGGAGAGAGTCTGCCGGACTATGACACCCTTGCCCGCCACCTCGTCTACACCGCCACCGGCCACGCGCCGGACAAAATCCGCAAAGCACGGAGCAAGGACGGCCTTTTCCATGAGACCGACGACCGGCTGTTCTATCTGATCTACGAGCCGGACCTTGCCTTTCTGCGTAGCGCCGACTCTGCCCTGAACGGCGACCGCGCCGAGCGCATCGCCAAGCATGCCAAGCGCAAACAGAAAACCGCCGTCGTCTTCGCCACCCACAAGTTCATGGGCCAGAAGGAGCTGACGGGCATGGGCATCGCGTTCTGCGGCTTGCCGTATGAGATTTCTGTGACAGGCTAATGAAGGAAGGCAGGATGGATAAACTGATAACACAGGAAATTGAAAGCCTTGTCTCCATGGGTGAGAAGCTAGTAGCGGATGCCTCTATTGCCAAGAGAGCGCTGGGCCATGATCGTGTTCAGGAACTTATGTCGATCACCGCGCGTGGGGGGCAGCTGATCACGCGGTTATACGGTTCTGACAGCCATTATTTCCAGATGTTCAAAACCATTACACAGGCTCCACATTTTGACATTATGCACGGCGGCCATCGTTATGTTGCTGATATAGTCGGGATTTTTAAGGCGGTGGAACACGACATCAAGTCCGGCATGCTCGCTAACTTCCGTAGTCTGATTCAGGCGGAGATTTTTGCTGATTTCCTTGAGATGGCAGAACATCTCCATAGGGAGAATTACAAAGACGCTGCTGCCGTATTGCTCGGAGCCGTTCTCGAAGATTCCTTGCGAAAGACCGCCGATGCAAACGGGGTAAACACCCTGAACTCTAAGGGAAAACCTCTCACCATTGATCCATTGAACACAGCGCTCGCCAAGCAGGGCGTGTATAACGCTTTGATTCAAAAGCAAATTACATCCTGGGCGAATCTTCGCAATGACGCGGCACACGGACACTTTGACCAGTACGACTCTGCGCAAGTTCAGCAAATGCTGTTATTCGTGCAAAAGTTCTGCGCGGATCATCTGAAATAACTTCAAGGTGATGCCTGCCTGTGTCTGTGACTGCCTATGAAAGTGCGGGATCTCATCAAGATGATCGAGAAAGGCGGCTGGTATCTCGTGCGGACGAGGAGTAGCCATCGGCAGTTTCACCATCCGAGTAAACCCGGTACCGTCACTGTTGCAGGCAAGCCCGGTGTAGACGTTCCGCCTGGCACCTTAAACAGCATTCTGAAACAGGCGGGGTTGAAGGAGTAAGATGATGCGGTACCTCGTGATTATTGAAAAAGGCGAGTCGAGCTGGGGTGCTCATGTCCCTGACCTCCCGGGGTGTATTGCGGTGGCAGAGACACGTCAGGAAGTGACGACACTCATCAAAGACGCTATTGCCTTTCATCTGGAAGGTCTGCGTGTGCACGGTGAGCCTATTCCTCCTCCCACTTCCGAAAGCGAGTGCATCGAGATAGACGCGGCATAGCCGTCAAGGCCAAGACAGGAAAATCCAAGCTTCGGAGGATTGAAAGGGAACTGCGCAATAGCTGGGATGAGGGGAAGCGGTGAGGGGAAGATTGAGACGCTTGTCGGCTTACGCTCCGCTCAGCCGACCTGCGCGACTGAGCCGGCGAGCAAATTCCTTCGGAAGGAAGACAGCATGGAAGCTGAATTGTTACAGCTGGCGCAGCGGGCAGTAGCCGCGTTGGAGGCCGCGAATAGCACGAGTTGGGTGGAGGTTGCCCAGCTTGCCGTCAGTGGCGGAGGGCTGCTTGCGATCCTCGTAGGATTGAAGCGGGTGGGGGAAGCTGGCGCGCGACGAGATCGAGAAATTGACGTGATGGCGGAGAATATGCGGGAGGGCGTCCAGGCGCTCAAACAGCAGGGTCAAGCGCTTGAGCGGCAAGGCCAAGCCATGACCCAGGCGCTTGCGCAGCAGGGCCAGGCGCTCGAGCGGCAAGGCCAAGCCATGACCCAGGCGCTTGCACAGCAGGGCCAGGCGCTCGAACGGCAGGGCCAGGTGTTGGCCGAGCTGTTGCGGCGGAGCGAAGCCTAAGCCGACATCCCCGGAACGCATCGCAACCGTTCACAGCCCATGCAACTCAAAACCTACCAGCAAAACGCCCTTGACCAGCTCGACCGCTGGCTTGACGCACTCAAGGACGCCCGGCTGAAAGGCGAGAAAGCCACACAGGCGCTCGAAGAGACCGGCGTCGATGTTCCCGAGGCACTGAAAAATTATCCCAGTTCCGCCTGGAATAGCCTGAAGGTGCAAAACATTCTTCCCGCCGTTCAGAATCAAGACGGCAACTCCGAAGTCCCTGACTACATCCCCCGTACCGCAACCTCCGGCGAGCCGGTCCCGCACGTCTGCCTGAAGGTTCCGACCGGCGGCGGCAAGACGCTGCTAGGCGTGGCCGCGCTCGAACGGCTCAAGCAGGACACCGGCTTTGTGCTGTGGATCGTGCCGACGCGGGCGATCTACGAACAGACGCTCAGGTCTTTCAGAACCCGCGAACACCCCTACCGCCAAATGCTGGAACGGCTCTCGGGCGGCAAGGTTAAGCTGTTGCAGAAGGACGACCGTTTTACCCGACAGGACGTGGCAAGCCGGCTGTGCGTCATGCTCCTCATGCTGCCGTCCGCCAACCGCCAAAAGGGCAAGGACTTTCTCAAGATATTTCGGGACAGCGGCGGCTACACCTCTTTCTTCCCCGAGCAGGACGACCTGACCGCGAACCGTGCGCTTGCAGAACAGCACCCCGACTTGGAGAAGAACAGCAGCGGCGCTTGGGTCAAGCAAAGCCTGACCGCGAACCGTGCGCTTGCAGAACAGCACCCCGACTTGGAGAAGAACAGCAGCGGCGCTTGGGTCAAGCAAAGCCTGATTAACGTCCTGAAACTCATCCGTCCGACCGTGATCCTGGACGAGGCGCATAAGGCGTATGGACCGAACGACAAAAACAACCGGGAGTTCGTCACGTCCGTCAATCGCCTCAATCCCCGCTTCGTGCTCGAACTGTCGGCCACGCCCAAGCTCGGTATCAGCAACATCCTGGTCAACATCTCGGGCACCGAGCTTCAGGCCGAGGAGATGATAAAGCTGCCCATCGAGATACACAGCTTCGGCAATTCCGACTGGAAGCATACGCTCGCCGAAACGCAAAAAAGACTGGAGCAATTGGAGCAGGAAGCGCGGCAACTCCAGTCACGGGAGAACCGCTATGTCCGTCCCATCGCCCTGGTCCGGGTGCAGCGAACGGGCAAGGAGCAGCGAGGTCAGGGCAACATTCATTCCGAGGACGTGCGGGAATACCTGATACGGAATCTTTCTGTACCTGAGGCGTGGATACGGGTGCAGTCGTCCGAGAACAAGGAGCTTGCCCACGAAGATTTATTGAGCGACCACAGTCCCGTCCGCTGGATTCTGACAAAAGACGCCCTCAAAGAGGGCTGGGACTGCTCGTTTGCGTATGTGTTGGCCCTGCTGGATAACACAACGGCGACGACCGCCATGACGCAGATGGTGGGGCGGATCATGCGACAGCCCCACGCCCGGAGGATTGAGACAAATCACGCTCTGAACCAGTGTTATATCTACTGCTACAACAAGGACGTGGGCAAGGCGGTCGAAGGGGTGAAAGCCGGACTGGAAAACGAGGGGCTGACAGGTTTGGGCGATACCGTTCGCGGACACGGCGCGGGAGACGCGCCGAAACCGATAACCGTCCGGCGTCGAAGCGCCTATCGCACGCTGAAAATTTTTCTCCCTCGGGTGCTGCACAGAAAAGGCAGAGGCTGGCGTCCGCTTGATTACGACCGTGACATCCTGAGTGCCGTCAACTGGGACACGATTGACGCGGGCGGGGCGGTGAATCTGGACGACGAAGACACCATGCGGGAAGTCATCGCCACGGTTGACGTTCAGGGTGAGCAAAGCGTCTCCGACGAAGCGTTTGAGACCGGCGAAGGCGTGAGCCTTGACTACTTTGTCCGGCGGCTTACGGACACCGTGCCCAATCCGTGGCAGGCGGCGCGTATAGCGCAGCGCTTTCTCGACTGGCATGAGCAACACGGATACAACGATTCAAAACTGCTGCATCAGCGGGTATACCTCTCAGAAGTATTGCGACGCCGGGTAAAAAACGACATTGACGCCAAAGCCGAGGCGGTTTTCCGCGAGAAGGTAGCGCGGGACGACATCCGGTTTCATCTTGAGACCGACGAGCGGCTGAACTATGAGCTGGGCCGGTCGTTTGAGGTGTTTGCCGCCAAGGACGAGAGAGTTCTTCAGGGTGAGCACGCCCGCCAAATCCAACGCAGCCTGTTTGAGCCTCTTTTTGAAAGCGGCTTCAACAGTCTGGAAAAGGACTTTGCGCTGTATCTGGAAAAGAGCAAGGCGCTGTATTGGTGGCACAGAGTCGCCGCGCGGCAGGACTACTATCTCCAGGGCTGGCGGCGCCAACGGGTGTATCCCGACTTTGTGGCCTGTCGGCAGGAAGACGGAAAGCTGCTGATCCTAGAAACGAAAGGTCTGCACCTGAAGGGAGACGAGGACACGGATACCGGCTACAAGAAAAAGCTGCTGGCAGTCCTTGAGGAGGCATACGCCGCTGCCCTTGACAGAGGACAGCTGAAGACTGGTGAGCCTCCGGCGACATTCAGGATGCTGTTTGAAGACCGATGGCAGGAACAGGTCAGCGAACTGCTGGACGAGCAATATCAGAGACGGTAAGGGCAGAGGTACGAGCCGCAAAAAGGAGAGATTCATGGCAGGACGACTCGACGGAAAAGTCGCGCTGATCTCAGGCGCAGCCCGAGGCATGGGACAGGCCGAGGCAGACCTGTTTGCCCAGGAGGGGGCTAAGGTGGTGCTGGCAGATGTGTTGGACGATCTGGGCCGGCAGGCAGCCCAGGACATCGTTCGACAGGGCGGAGAGGCGTACTACGTCCACCTGGACGTGACCCTGGAAAGCGACTGGCAACGCGCCGTTGAAACGGCCGAACAGACCTACGGTCAGCTCAGCATCCTGATCAATAACGCCGGTATTGTCCGCATGGCGCCGCTGGACGAGACCAGTCTTGAGGCCTGGCACGAGGTCATCAACGTGAACCAGACCGGCGTGTTCCTGGGTATGAAACACGCCATCCCGGCCATGCGCCGGGCGGGCGGGGGATCGATCATCAATATCTCGTCGGTCGCCGGGCTGGTCGGGCTGCCGAACATTCCCGCCTACCAGGCCAGTAAGGGCGCGGTGCGGCTGCTGACCAAAAATGCCGCGGTCCAGTACGCCCAGGATAATATCCGGGTGAACTCCATTCATCCGGGCCGGATTGAAACGCCGATGACCGCCCCGCTGGCGTCCGAGCGACGGGAGATGGTGATCAACCTGACCCCGCTCAGGCGGGACGGCAAACCCCGAGAGGTCGCCTACGGCGCCCTGTTTCTGGCGTCCGACGAAGCGTCGTATGTCACCGGGGCCGAACTGGTCATCGACGGCGGCTTCACCGCCCAATAGGAGGCAGGCAGGATGACTCCCAGACTCTTCTACCGACCCGGCTGAAGCTCGTGCGCCAAAACGAAAGAGTTGCTTTCGTCATGGGGCATCGCCTTTGAGGCGGTCGATGTTGAGCAGGACCCGCAGGCTGCGGCCGAACTGCAACGCCGCCAGGTGCCGCTCGTCCCGGCTGTTTTAGTCGGTGAGCAGATTGTACACGGCTGGAATCCGCCCGCCCTGGCCGCCCTGGTCGGGGTGCCCTATTCGGACCGCCCCCAGCTTTCGCCGCCGGAACTTGCCGCGCGGCTGGACCGGATTCTGGAAGCCACCCAGCGGGCACTGCGACCCGTCTCTGCCGAACGTCTGCAAAGAGGAAATGTGTCGTCCTCTGACATGAGTATGGTTGACACGTTTCCTCTTTCGATCACGGCTCCCGGTCGCGACAGAACCCTGGGCGACATCGGCTATCACATCTTCCGGCTCAGCCTCGGTTTTCGCGATGCGGCCCGAGAGAAGCGCTTTCCGGTCGCCTGGCTGCTGGAAGCCGCCCCGGCCGAGATGCGCGACGGCGCCGCCCTGGCGCGCTATGGGGAAACCGTGCGTGCCCAGCTGTCGGACTGGTTTGCCGCCCACCCCGGCCAGTCGTTTTCTGTTGTGGTGCAGACCTACTACGGAGCCCAGTCGCTGCACGCCCTGTTGGAACGGACCAGCTGGCACGCAGCCCAGCACCTGCGTCAGGTGTATGCCCTGCTGGAGGCGGTCGGGCTCACTCCCGAGCAACCCCTCGGCGCCCGGGATTACGTCGGTCTGCCGCTGCCGGACTCGGTCTGGTAGAATCGCCGCGTGCTTATGTTCGGTGTGCTTGAGCTGCTCAAGCGTGTCGCCCAGACGCTCCGCAAGGATAGGCTGGACCGGGTTCTGCTGGCCCTGGTGGTGATCATTCTGGTCGGCATGCTGGGTATGGCCTACTTCGACTCGCTGCCCCTGGCCGACTCGCTGTGGTGGACGATCGTCACGATTACCACCGTCGGCTATGGGGATATTTCTCCGGCGTCCGTGGGCGGTCGGGTTGTCGGTGTCTTGCTGATGCTGTTCGGTATCGGCTTTCTGGGCCTGTTGACGGCCACCCTGGCCAGCATCTTTGTTGAAGAACGACGACAGGAGGAAAAAGGCGTGAATCCGGTACGGGTCACTCAGCATCTGGTGCTGTGCGGCTGGAGTTATAAAGCCCGGGAAATTGTCGAAGAAATCCGGGCCGATGGGGCAAACCAGAGCCGTCCGGTGGTCCTGATCGCCGAGCTGCCGAACAAGCCCTTGGACGATGACCACATGTACTTTGTGAACGGCCCGGTAACCCAGGATACCTTACGCAAGGCCAACGCCGGGCAGGCCCAGGCGGCCATTGTCCTGTCCGATGAGAGCATTGAGGCGCACACCCGAGACGCCAAGACCATCCTCGGTACGCTGACGATTAAGGCGACGTATCCAGAGCTGTACACCAGCGTGGAGCTGGTTGATCGCAAAAATGTCGAGCACTGTCGCCTGGCCAAGGCCGATGAGATTATTGTCTTGGGCGAAATCAGTACCAATCTGCTGGTCCGGGCCAGCCTCGACCACGGCGTGACGCAGATCATTACCGAGCTGGTGAGCAGCCGCTTTGGCAGCGAGATTTATAAAATCGTGCCGCCCCAGGCCTGCGTCGGCCGGCCTTTTCTTGAGGTGCTGACCACCCTCAAGACGGACCGCAATATCATTGTCGTGGCGGTGGAGAGCGTGCACCAGGGCCGCTTTCTTGCCAACCCTCCGAATAGCTATATAATCGACAAGAGAGATCGTCTCATCGTGGTTGGCAAAGATCGCCAGGCGTAGGAGGAAAGCGGGTATGCCCTCAGCATATTTTGAGACGGTGAAAACGTTTTTGCTCGACTTGGGCTATGCGATCACCGAGGAAGACCCGGCCCAGGAGTTGGTAGTGGTCCGGGATGAAGACAATGGCATTACTGATCTGATCGTGGACTGTGAAGATCCGATCCTTATCCTTGAGCAGATGATTCTGCCGGTCCCGAACAATCCGGGCGCGATGTTTGAGCGGTTGCTGCAAATGAACCGGACCCTTGTCCACGGCGCGTTTGTGCTCGACGAAGCCGGCACAATGGTCTTGTTCCGGGATACCTTGCGCCTGGAAAACCTGGACATGAACGAATTGGAAGGCTCTATTGAGGCGCTCAGCCTGGCCCTGGCCGAAAATGCCGACGAGCTGCTGGCCTTTAGCAAACAATAAGGGAGAAAACCTATGGCAAGCGTTTTTCAGCGACTGTTCAAGTTTGGACAGTCCGAGGCCCACGCGGCTCTCGATAAATTTGAAGACCCGATCAAAATGACCGAGCAGGGCATCCGCGACCTCAAGCGTGACCTCCAGGCCAGCATGAGCAGTCTGGCCGAGGTCAAAGCCATTGCCATCCGGCTCCGCCGGGACGCTGACGACAATAAAAACATGGCCGCCGAGTACGAGCGCAAGGCCATGCTGCTGCTCCAGAAGATGCAGAGCGGCGCGCTCGACCAGGCCGAGGCCGAGCGCCTGGCCGGTGAAGCCCTGCGGCGCAAGGAAGAGTGCCTGGAAAAAGCCACCCGGAGCCAGCAGGACTGGCAGACCCAGGATGGCATGGCCTCCCAGCTCCAGGGGAAAATCGAGAAGCTCAAAGCCACCGTCTCGAAATATGAAAACGATCTGATCACCCTCAAAGCGCGGGCCAAAACTGCGGCTTCGACCAAGAAGATCAACCAGCAGCTGTCCAAGATCGACTCGTCGGGCACAATCACCATGCTGGAAAAGATGCGCACCAAGGTTGAAGAGGACGAGTCGCTGGCCCAGGCCTACGGGTCGCTGGCCGACGCCGACCAGACCGTTGAGGATGAGATCGACAGCGCCCTGAACGCAAAGGCCGCGCCTGCGACCAATAACGCCCTGGCAGAGTTGAAGGCCAAGATGGGGATCAGCGCCGGCGCCTAGCACCAAGGAGAACGCCGGTGTCATTCCGCGACTGGCTACGGGGCGTGTTCGCCGGCAAAACGCCGGAGGTGGACCCGCTCAATCTTTCCCTGATTGACCTGAAAAAGGGTTATCTGGTCGACTACGACCTGAAAACCTGGCAGGTCACCAGCCACAACAGGTATGACTTTGACGGCGACCAGGCCCACGAGTGGGAACTCTTCTCGGGCGATGAGCGCTGCTACCTGGGAGCCGAGCAGGACGACGAGTACGTCTGGTCGGTCAGCCGCAAGATTGCGTTTTCGGCTCTCGGCCCGGAGGTCAAAGACCATCTGCTCCAGCACGACGACCCGCCCCAGGCGATTGTGTACGACGGCACCCGCTACAGCCTGGAAGAGAGCGGCGCGGGGTATTTCTTTCCCGACGGCCGGGTGGCCGGCGATGAGCTGATCTACTGGGACTACGCGGACGAGACGGGCGAGCAGCTGCTGACGGTCGAACAGTGGGGCGAGACCGAGTTCGAAGCCTCGGTCGGCAAGACGGTGCAGGCCTACGAGTTTCAGAATATTCTGCCCCAGCACGAGGAGTGAGAGCGTGCCTGTTGCCTCGCTACAAAGAGGAAACGTGTCAACCTTATTCATACGGTTGGACGACACGTTTCCTCTTTCCAGCCCGTCGCCCATCGTCCTGCATCTCGGCCCGATGCGCGGCAAGCTGGACGACCATGACTTCTTCGAGTTTTGCCGGCTGAACCCGGAGTGGCGTATTGAGCGGACCAGCGCCGGAGACCTCGTCATCATGGCACCAACAGGTGGGCTGACGGGCAGTCAAAACTTTACCCTGACCGGATTATTCAGCCGCTGGGTGGAAGAAGATGGCACGGGGATTGGCTTTGATTCGTCGACCGGCTTCACGCTTCCCAACGGCGCCAAACGGTCTCCTGATCTTGCCTGGATCAAACGTGAGCGCTGGGAAGCCCTGACCGAAGAGGAGCGCGCAGAATTTCCGCCGCTGTGTCCGGATTTTGTTGTCGAGCTGCGCTCCCGCTCAGACAGCCTGGCTTCTCTCCAGGCCAAGATGGAAGAATATGTGGAGAATGGCGCCGCACTCGGCTGGCTGATCGACCCTCAAGAACGCACGGTGTATATCTACCGTCCTCAGACAGCGGTGCAGCGTGTGGACAATCCGCAAAAAATTTCCGGCGACCCTGTTCTGCCGGGCTTCACCTTAGAGGTGGACAGGCTGTGGCAGGCAACATGAGTCAGGAAAACCGGACAGCGCGCAGCCAATTCCCTTCAATACACCTCCCAGCGGCCGCGGCGGTAATACTCGTGGAGAACCGGCCGGCTCTCCTCGTTCACTGCTATTTGCTCGCGGTCGTCAAACATCCCCTTGCCGAAATGCGCCATGGACAGCATGGCATCCCGGTTCAGAAAACGTGTCTCAATCTCATCAAACGTCAGACCTGTGACGGTTTCCTTGAGCGCCTCGGCGTCCAGCAGGTCGGCGTCTACGCCTAACACAAACCCCCACTCGCCCATGGTTGGAATGTGGGTGTGGTAGGCCAGCGTGCTCAGGCCGGCCGCCCCGAGCGTCTTGTCGATGCACACAAACGCCCGACGGGTAAAAAACGGACTCGTCGCCTGGGTGACCACCACTCCGCCCCGTTTGAGCTGCTTCTTGCACAAGCGGTAGAAATTGAGCGAATACAGCCGCGTCAAGGCGACCGAATTGGGGTCCGGCAGATCGACGATGATGACATCGAACAGCCGCTCGGTCGCCCGCAGAAAGGCGAACGCATCGGCATGGACAATCTCGACCCGAGGATCGTCCAGGGCGTTGTCGTTGAGCCGGACGAGGACCGGGTGGGAAGACGCCAGCTCGGTCATGGCCGGATCAAGGTCAACCAGGGTGAGGTGGGTGACGCCCGGATGTTTGAGGACTTCGCGGGCCGCCAGACCGTCGCCGCCGCCCAGGATCAGAACCTCGCGCCCCACAGGTGAACCCTGATCCCTGTCCGCTGCCGGGCGCGGCATCGTCCACCTGTTGCCGACCAGGCTCAGGGCCGGGTGGACCAGGGGTTCATGGTAGCGCTCTTCGTCATAGCTGCTGAACTGCTGGTTGCCGTTGATGTATAGCCAGTAGTCCTCCCGCCAGCGCGTCATGACCAGACGCTGGTAGGGGGTCTGTTTGACCAGGACGACAGTATCTTTGTACAGCGTTTGCTCGCCGAACAGGACAATTGGTTGGGCTCCGAAGGCCAGGCCGACCAAGCCGAGGCTGACCCCGGCCCACAGCCCTGACATGAGCCGCGGGCGGGCCAACAAGGACCGGAAGCGCACCACAAACACGGACGCCACGGCAAAGTTGACCGTCCCCAACGCAACCGGAGTATAGGTCAGACCGAGATACGGCAGGGCCACAAAGGCAAAGATCAGGCCCCCCACCAGCGCCCCGTAATAGTCCTTTTCCAGGACCGAAGAGATGTTCACCCGCAGCTCTTCGTAGTCGGCATTGACGCGGGTGATGAGCGGGATCTCCATGCCGATCAACAGACCAATGACAGCCGCCAGGGGATAAATCACGAACCCGACATTGTTGAAAAACGGGGACACGGCATAGCTGGCGACCGCGGCACTGGCGCACAGGACCGACAGGCTGAACTCGAGCAGGGTAAAGGTATCGAGCAGATCGGTGCTGAAGGAGCGGCTCAGGCGGCTGCCCAGCCCCATGGCAAACAGCATCAGCGACATCAGCAGCGTCCACTGCAGGGTGGCATTGCCGAGGAAGTAGCTGGCCAGGGTGCACAGCACAAACTCGGCCACAATGCCCGCGCAGCCGGTCGCAAACAGGCACAGCTTCAGAAGGTGGTTCATCCCCCCTTCCTCATCGACAGCTTAGGATGAACCACCTTGAGGCTAGACACACCAGATGATCAGGAAAGACGCGCTCACGTAGGAGAACATCTCCAGGCAGGCCACACCGAGATGGGGGTGGTCCTGTTCAACCAGCTTGGCCGAGATGCTCGTGCCGGGCAGCAGGAGTTTGTCGGTGGCGAAACGCACGACCGGCAGGAAGACCAGACCGACTAGGGCGTAGCTGCCAAAGGCCAGGAAATTGCTCTGCCAGGAGAAGAATTCCTCGCTGGCGGCGAAGCCCAGGATATTGCCCATGGCGATCAGCGCTCCGGCAAAGCTGACCCCGACCGCGACATTATCGCGCTCAATCTCGGTATGGATGCTGTAGGGAGTAATCCACTCATACACCAGCCCGGTCAGAATCAGGCCCAGCTGTCCCACGCCCCAGAAGGCCAGGGCGGTCCAGATCGTGCCGGTTTCTCCCGACAGGGCGCCGAACAGGATGAGACCGGTGGCGGTATACACCCCGGCTTCGCTGATGCCGGTGCCCGCATTCTGGTCGTGGATGATTTCCCGTTCGTTGTCGAACTGAAACAGAATCAGCTTGTCGCTGACCAGGGTCGACAGGTTGAGCAGCACGATACCCAGGGGGCCGTACAGCAGGATATCGACCATGTCTTCGACCAGGCCGTGTGAGGGGCCGCTGAGCACCCCGCCGATCGTGAGCACCAGCCCCAGGTAATAGCCGACCAGGGCCAGGGCCAGGGCCACATTGTCGTTGTCCACCAACTCTGTTGTGACACGAAACGCGGGGTGCAGCACATCGAACACCCGCTTGCCGATCCAGAACAAGGCGTAGGCGCAGACGAGATACAGCAGGGCCAGAATCAGTCCATCAAGCGTCATGGCGTCCCCGGTCGTCAAAAGGTGGTCGTGATGTCCTCCAGGTCGTTATCACGCTCACCTTTATTTGCCGAAGCCGAAGCTGCGCGAACGGAGCGAGGCGCCACTGCTGCGGCCTATCCGGTTTTGGAACTTCTGGCGGAAGCGTTGCTGACTGGCCACCTCGCGGGCTTGACGGCGCTCAAAAAAGCTCGGGTTGCGCTGTCTGGTGGTCGTGCCGTTGGTGCCGTACTCGCGACCGGTCGGACCGTAGTAGGGCCGGTTCTGGCTCTGGTAGCCCCGATACTGGTCATAATCCCGGCGAAAGATGCTGCCTCCGGCCAGCCCCAGCACATCTCTCAGCAGGGCGTATTTGCCGTAAAACTCCCAGAAGGAGTTGCCGTGGCTATCGTTCCGCCACTGCCCGTATTGTTGATTACCGACGTAGTGATAGCCGGCCGGGTGGGGGGTGGTGGTCTCCTGTCCTTCGCGCTTCGAGGCCAGGCTCATGCCGAGGAAGTTTTCATTCCTGCGATAGACATCCTCCGGAACCTCGAGCCAGTCGGTTGACCACACCTGCTCGCCCTGCAGGACCTTGTATTTGTGGTAATATGCAGGAAAGAATGTGCCGTCCTGGCGCATGTCCTCCAGGGCAATGGTGTACTCGGGAGCGTCGCGCAGCTGAGCCTTGAGTTGGTCGAGTGGAGACCGGGGAGCGGAGCAGCCCGGCAGCCCGAAGAGCGGCCCGAGGATCAGCCCCAGTATCAGCACCGGGCCGAGAAGCGGTATGGAAAAGATATGACGCATGCCGTGCCGCCAGCCGAGAGACACCGTTCAGGATGAACAAACTTGTGGCCAGCGTCAAGCTCGACAGACACGAGGCATCAGACTGAAGCGGGACACGCGGTTACGACCATGTCCAGAATAGGTACCCATCTGCTGGCCGACCTGTACGGCGTAGACTTGGCGCTGCTGCGGGACGAAGGAGAGCTGGTGCGCGTCTTTCGCGCCGCGCTTGATGGGGCTGGTTTCAGCGTGCTCCACCAGCTCAGCCACCGCTTTGCCGACGGCGGACAAGGCGTGACCGGCATGTTTCTGCTGTCCGTGTCCCACGCGACCTTTCATACTTTTCCCGAACACGGGTATATGGCGGTGGATATTTTTTCGTGCGGCAGCGCCGATCCCCAGGCGATCCTGAACGTCCTGACCCAGACCTTCGCGCCCCGCAGCGTCCACACCCAGCAGGCGGACAGGGGGGAGCGCTGAGCGCTTCCTACTCGGGTAGGTGAGAGGGGGAAAAATCTTTAGCCCAGAACTTCCCACCCAAACTTCCCAAGCCCTACTTCCTGCTCTCCATAATCTGCTCGAACAGCGAGACACGAATGTCTATCATTCTTGGTGCTGTCACAGACTTCCAACGCCCCTGGTACGGGGTGAATGAAAAGCCTTCTTCCACCTTCTTCACCGTTCCAAGGCGCTCCCCGTTGTATTTCATTGTGTAATCGACAAGATTCCCTCTCTCGTCCCGATTTACCTGATACTTCACATCACCGTATCCCATGCTTTCCCCTCTCTTTCGTAATAGCGTTTCAGTGTGGCGGTTGGCATGCTGCTGCTCGCGTCGTTCCCCATCCGCTAATACACAGTCCAGCTGAAAAACCAAACTAAATTCATTCTGCTGACTTGGCAGCGCGTGCTGTGTCCGGCTGTCGCGCGGGCTGGGGCTCCGGCTCTTCAGCCCTCGGCCGCTTGGTGAGCGCGCGGCCGGTCTGTTGGCTGAGACATGGACCGGGTCGACACGTTGGACGCGAAGAATTGGCCCGCAAACCCGCAAAAACGGCCGCAAATGGGCGTCCAGAGCGTCTGATAATCTTCTATTGTGTCAACCTTGGGCGGGGAAAAGAGGCCAGGGCCGCGTCCGGACCCGCCCAAAATGTACGGCATACTCTCCTCTTATTCCTCGTTCTAGCTTAAGGTCGTGACATTCGATAAGTCTTCTTCGCCATACACTCGAATGTGCGGCATGAATATGGCTCGCCGCGTTCGTCCAGTAGATTCGGATCTGCGCCAGCTCGGACGAGAGCCCGTTCTGCATCGCCAGTCTCCGTGTTATCGTGCGAAGACGCCAGGCGATGGAGCAGGGTAGTGCCATATTCATCCCGCGCATTTGGATCGGCTCCGGCCTCTAGCAGGACCACGGTAAATTCAAACTCGCTCGCAGTACTATGCAGTGGCGTTTTCCCTCTATCATTCCGGGCGTTCGGGTCCGCTCCTGCCGCGAGTAAGAGCGACGCCATTCTCCCTCTGTCAGGACTCCTAGTGTCCGCGATATGATGCAAGGGGGTACTGCCATCTACATCCCGCGCATTTGGATCAGCTCCGGCATCCAGACACGCCTGCACCCATTCCGCTGACCCATAATATGTCCGGTCGTCGGGGTGGATCGGTCCTGTCGTCCACCCCTCACAATCAGCTGGGTCATTTTCTGCAGGTGCCCCAAAGGCGTCAGCCAGCTCCAGATGCTGGGTCGCCTGACTCCACGAAAACACCGCCGTTTCTCCTTGGTTTGGAAAGTTTTCCACGGACACGGTTGCGAACGCGTTTGTGACAAACGGGTCCCGAAAACTTTTGACCGTAAAAATACTGCGGTCGAACTCTACGCCGTCATCGTAGACCACAGCGGTATGTGTGCCGTTGCTGAGTATTCCCCAGTTAAAGATAGAGACAAAGCCGTTGTTGATATCGCCACAGACGCCAGCAGTGTCGCCCCGTGCATTCCCATAGGCCAAGGGAAGCGGGGTGCCCCCATCGAGCCGAACTGTCAGCGTGCCGTGCACGTCACATTTCCAGCCATGAATCACCCCAATGCCAGATACGGTGGAATGGGCGGCGGGTACATCGAGGGTGGCTGCGTTGCTGGCAGTACTCACTGTCAAGAGACAGGCTGCGAGGAACCCGATCCTCCAACGTTGCATGATACACTTCCTTTCAGCCTACTCGTCAAAGGGCGCCGAACTCTCGGGCGTCTCTCGGCTTTTTGCCCGTTTTGGCCGCTAGGGAATGAGTTTGACCAGGGTGACGGTCAGGCCAACGATGCCGACGGCCATCAGCCACAGCTGTTTGTAGAGGGCGGTAAACTGCTCGGCCATGTCGGCCCGCAGGGTTTCCATATCCGCTCGCACGGCCGCGAGGTCGGCTTTCGTCTCGCTCCGTAGCTGCTCGATATCCGCTTTCACAGCGGCGAAGTCCGCCTGCGTGGTCAGGCGCAGCTGCTCAATATCCGCTTTTACAGCCGCCACATCGGCTTCCAGGGTGGCGCGGACCTCGGTCAGATCAGCCTTGGTGGCGACATTGCCGGCCAGGGCCTCGCCCATGGTATTGACCACAGCCTCGGCCTGGGCCTCCTCAAAGCCGGCCTGCTTGAGGGCCGTGACGGCTTTGTGGGTGTCAAAGGCCAACGCACTCATGGCTGCGTGGCTCCTTTCTCGCTGTCCTGGCGGGGCGACAGCTCAAACAGCGCCCGGTCTCGCGGTCCCGTTCGAGAAGCCGCTCTTCGGGCTACTCCCCGCGCTCGACCGATGGGGCGATCATCACCGCTTCCCTTGCGATTGCCGGCCGGCCCTCCCCAGCGCTACTCGGCTTTCAGCTTTTTGATTTCCTCGGTCAGCTCCGGGACGGCCTGAAACAGGTCGGCCACCAGACCGTAATCGGACACGTTGAAGATCGGGGCTTCGGGGTCTTTGTTGATCGAGACGATGACCTTGGAGTCTTTCATGCCGGCCAGGTGCTGAATGGCCCCGGAGATGCCGACCGCAAAATACAGCTCGGGCGCAACGACCTTGCCGGTCTGACCGACTTGCAGGTCGTTGGGCACGAAACCGGCGTCAACCGCCGCCCGGCTGGCACCCATGGCCGCGCCCATGGCGTCAACCAGGGGCTCCAGATACTCTTTGAAATTGTCTCCGGACTTGAGTCCCCGGCCGCCCGAAATGACAATACTCGCGTCGGCCAGCGTCGGCCGGTCGGATTTGATCTCGTTAAAGACAACGAAGCGCATCTGTTGGTCGGCCGCCTCAAGGCTGATCTCAGCCGCTTCAACCGGCGATTGGTCGCCCGGCTGGGCGGCGTCAAAGGCCGTACCACGCACGGATACGACCTGCACCGCTCCGTCCAGCGATACCGTCGCAATCGCGTTGCCGGCATACATCGGGCGCTGAAACGTGCCGTCGTCATTGATCCCCACAATGTCGCTGGCCATCCCGACGTTGAGCCGGGCGGCGACCCGGGGCAGCATATCCTTGCCCTGGGCGGTGGAGGTGGCCAGCAGCAGCGACACCTCGTTGCGACTGACCAGCTGTTCGAGGGCGGCGGCATACGCGTCGGCCAGATAATGGGCCAGGGCCGGATCGTCTACGGCCAGGACTTTGGCCGCACCATAGCCGGCCGCTTCCTGGGCCGCGCCTTCTACTCCGGCGCCCAGGACCGCAACCAGCACGTCTCCGCCGAGCTTGCCGGCCGCCTCTTTGCCGGCCTGAATGGCGATCAGCGTACTCTTTGGCAGGTGTCCGTCTTTTGTTTCGGCATAGACCAGTACATTCCCCATGACAGGCTCCTCAAAAGGTGATGGTGCTCAGAGCACTTTGGCTTCGGTGTGCAGCAGTTCGATGAGTTCTTGCACCGACTCGACGATCTTGCCGGCTTCTTTCTTGGCCGGCGGCTGCATGGACTGCACGCTGAGGCGCAGGTTGGTATCCACCCCCAGCTCAGCCAGCGGGATCTCTCTGATCTCTTTTTTGCGCGCCTTCATGATCCCCGGCAGCGAGGCGTACCGCGGCTCATTGAGACGCAGGTCTGCGGTGACCAGGCCCGGCAGCCCAAAGCCGACGGTTTCCAGACCGCCGTCCACCTCGCGGATGACCTCGACCGACTGCTGATCGTCGGACAGCGTGACCTCTGAGGCAAAGGTTGCCTGCGGCCAGCCGAGCAGGGCGGCCAGCATCTGTCCGGCCTGGTTTGCATCGTCGTCAATCGCCTGCTTGCCCATCAGGACCAGGTCGGGGCTCTCGCTTTCGACCAGCGTGGCCAGCACCCGGGCCACGCCGAGCGGATCGAGATCCTGATCGGCCAGCACCAGCAGAGCCCGGTCGGCGCCCATGGCCAGCCCGGTCCGCAACTGCTCGGTGTTGACCTTGTGGCCGATACTGGCCAGGATCACCTCACTGCCGCTGACTTTTTCCTTGATCCGCAGCCCTTCTTCAATCGCGATTTCGTCAAAAGGGTTGATCACATACTTCACATTATCGGTGACAATGCCGGAGTTGTCGGCATTGACCCGAATCGTGGTCTCCGGGTCGGGCACCCGCTTGACTGTGACAAGTATCTTCACCGCTGTTTTCCTCCTCAGCTCGCGTTGTGCAGCACCGTTCAGGCAGGCAAGGTGGACGATGATGAGCCTCCCATCAAGAAGAGATCATCGTCTACCTTGGATAGCCCAGACGGTTTGATAACTCGTGGCCGGCCTTGATGGCCAGCGGGATGATTTCACGTTCCGCCCGCTCGGGCGGGATCCGATAGGCCGGACCACTGACCGCCAGGCTGCCGACAACCGTGCGCGTATAGTCTTTGACCGGGACGGCGACGGTGTGCACATCGGGCACATATTCTCCATTATCAATCGCGTAGCCCTTGCTGGCGATCACGCCTAACTGCTCAATCAGAACCGGCCGGTCGGTAATCGTCCGCTGGGTGTGCAGGGTCAGTTCGTCGGACAGGATGCGCCGGATTTCCTCGGCCGGCTCAAAGGCCAGATGCACCTTGCCTACCGCAGTGCAGTGCAGCGGCAGGTTTTCGCCGACCTGGGAGACGATACGAACCGGCTGGTCGGACTCGACTATGGCCAGCGGCACGACTTTCCCCTTGCGCATGACGGCCACATAGGCACTCTCGCGGCAGTCTTTGACCATCTCGGTCATGATCGGCCGGGCCTGTTGCAACAGGCCCATATGCTGAACATAGGTCTGGCCCAGCTGGAGGCAGTTTGTTCCCAGGCGGTAGTTTTCAGTCGAGCGGTTCTGTTCTATATAGCCACGGGACTCCAGGGTTGCCAGAATACGGAACACGTTGTTTTTATGCAGATCCAGCCGTTTGCTCAGCTCGGTCACGCCCAGCTCCCCATCGCCGTGGAACTGTTCCAGCACATCCAAGGCATGGATCACGGCTTGGATGATATAGTTGCTTTTTTCACGGCGGACCATGCTTCCTCCTCAAAGGGGAACGATGACAGAGTGAACGATGCTGACCTTCTGACGTGCAATGATATGGTCGTTCACTTTGATGACCGCCTCATCAGGAAGAGAGTACGGTTCCCCTTGACACCGCTGGGCTCTAAGCAAATGACGTTCTACCCTAGAGGATGTGATTTCCCTTTGTCAACATGGTCTGCGCCACGCTGGCCCGGCCCGGCCTGAGCAGGAGAGACACGGTGAATGCGGAGACGGCTTTTGATATTCTCAACCCGGACGGGCGTTTTCCACTCCTCCTGACCTGTGAGCACGCCTCGTGTCGGGTGCCGGTCGCCTACCGCAATCTCGGCCTGAGCCAGGCTGCCCTGGGCCGGCACATCGGCTGGGATATCGGCGCCCGGGCGGTTCTCGAGGCCGTTGTGCGGAGGCTGGACGCCCCGGCGGTCTGCTCGCGCTACTCGCGTCTGCTCATCGACTGTAACCGCACGCCGCACGATCATGACCTGATCGTGAGCCACAGCGACGGGACACCCATCCCCGGTAATCAGCGCCTCTCGGCAGCCGAGCGGCACAAGCGTATCACACGGTTTTACCAGCCGTATCACGACGCGGTTGATGCCACGCTCGGGAAGCTGCTGGCCAGGCACGTCCGGCCGGCCCTGCTCAGCCTGCACAGTTTTACCCCGGCCCTGTGCGGCCAAGCCGGGCACGAGCGCGCGTTTGACATCGGAGTGCTGTTTGATGACTACCGGGACGTGGCCGCCGACCTCGGCCGACGCTTGCGTCAGGCTGGCTATCGGGTCCGCCATAATGAGCCCTACTCCGGCTATGAGGGACTGATTTTCAGCGCCCGCAGCCATGGCCGGCGGCATCGGCTTGTGTATCTGGAACTGGAAATGAATAATAGTCTGCTCGGGCAGCCCGACAGTATTGGCCGGATGGCGGAGGCCATCGGCGAGGCCTGCGTTGGGCTATTTGCTTGACGCGACGGGTAAGCAACACCGAAAAGGGGAGCGTATGCGTATTATTTTGATTGGCCAAGCCGCGTTTGCCGAAAAAACCCTGGAGAAGCTGGTCGATACAGGCGAAGAGGTGGTGGCCGTCTTTTGCCCACCGGACGCGGCCGAAGGCAGATTCGACCCGGTCAAACAACGGGCGATTGCTCTCGGTATTCCCGTCCACCAGCACAAGTCGATGAAGCGGGAGCAGGCCGAGGTGGTCAAGAAGTTTGCAGACCTGAACGCCGATCTGGCGATTCTGGCCTTTGTGACCCAGATTGTGCCGCCGGCTGTCTTTAATGCGCCCAAGTGGGGCAGTATCTGTTTTCATCCGTCGCTGCTGCCCAAGTATCGTGGTCGGAGCGCGATGAACTGGGCGCTGATCAACGGTGAAACCACAACCGGCCTGACCCTGTTCTGGGTTGATGAGGGGATTGATACCGGACCGATTCTGTTGCAGAAAGAGGTCGCGGTCGACCCTGACGACACCACCGGCACACTGTACTTCAACAAAATCTTTTCGCTCGGCGTTGACGCCATTGCCGAGTCGGTTGACCTGATCAGGGCCGGCAATCCGCCCCGCCTGGTTCAGGACGAGTCGCTGGCCAACTACGATCCGCCGTGCGCCGATGAACACGGCCAGATCGACTGGTCCAAGCCCGCCCAGCAGATTTACAACCAGATCCGGGGCTGTGACCCGCAACCCGGCGCGCATACCGTCTGGCGGGACCAGATGATTCGCCTGTACGACTGCCGGCTGCAGCCCGCCAGCGGCACGGCTGCACCGGGACAGGTGCTTGAGGTCGGTCAGGAGACCGTCAGCATTGCTGTTGCTGGAGGCACGCTGGTGGCCGGGAAAATGCGAGGCCAGGGCAAGAAGCTGGCCGCCGCAGAAGTGGCCAAACAGAGCGGGTTTGGGGTTGGGGACAGTCTGGGCTAAGGAAACCCAGTCGGCTGGGACGTTGCTAGGCTTGGGATTCGAGCGGCTCCAGCTCAACCAGGATCTGGCCCAGTTCGACCAGCTCTCCCGGTGCGACGTGAATCGTTTTCACCCTGGCCCGTGCTCCGCTGGCCAGGGTGTTTTCCATTTTCATGGCTTCGAGCACCACCAGGGTCTGGTTGGCCTCAACCTCATCACCCTGTTCGATCCGGACCTCAAGAATTTTGCCCGGCATGGGTGAGCGGATTTCGGGCTCCCAGCCGCCGGTCTGGCTTTTGCGCTCGCGGCCGCGGCCGTCCTGGGCCGTACTGAACTCGTACACCCGGCCCTCGACGGCGACCAGAATGCGGCCGCCATGGCTGACGACATGAGCCTGGACTGCTCGGCCGTCAAAAAGCAGCGTCATTGACCCGTTGCGGGCCGAGATCAGCTGGGTCTGTCCGCTGTGCCCGTTCAGGCTGAATTCGTACCTGTCCCCGTTTTGGGTGTAGTCGAGGACCAGCGCCTCGTCCTGTGCGTACAGGGTGGTCTTCATCCGCTAGTGTCCTACGCGCCAGCCGCCGAGTTGGGTCCAGGGGCTTGGCGGGGGGGAGTGTGGGGTTGGTGCCTGGCCGGAATGTGGCTGGGTCCGGCCCAGCGCCGCAGCCAGGGCGGCGACCGAGCGATGGGTGGTCGTATCCGGTTGCCAGTTCTGGAAGTGTTCGGCCAGAAAGCCGGTATGGGTGTGCCCGGCAATGAAGGCCGGATGGGCCAACACATCAAGGAGGAACGGTCCGTTTGTGGTCGGGCCGAGCACCACACACTGGCGCAGGGCGGCCTGCATACGTTGGCGCGCCTGCTCGCGGTCTCGGCCCCAAGTGGACAGCTTGGCAATCAGCGGGTCGTAGTACACGCTGACCTGGCTGTCCAACTCCACCCCCGCGTCAACCCGAACGCCGGGCCCGGCAGGCGGCTGCCAGGCCAAGACCGGCCCGGGGGCGGGCAGGAAGCCGTTGGCCGGGTCTTCGGCGTACAGCCGGCACTCACACGCGTGGCCGCTGGGCTGAATATCGTCCTGACCGAAGCCCAGCTTTTCGCCGGCGGCAATCCGGATTTGTTCGCGGACCAGGTCGAGGCCGGTAACCAGCTCCGTAATCGGGTGCTCGACCTGGAGGCGGGCGTTCACTTCCAAGAAGTAAAAACGGCCCTGATCGTCCAGGATGAATTCGACCGTGCCGGCGTTGTAATAGCCGGCGGCTCGGGCTACGGCCAGGGCCGCTCGGGTCATATCCGCCCGCAACGGCTCGGAGACCGCAGGGGACGGCGTTTCTTCAAAAATTTTCTGATAGCGACGCTGAATCGAGCATTCCCGCTCACCCAGATGGATCAGCGTCCCGTGCCGGTCGCCCAGCAGCTGGACTTCGACGTGGTGCGGTTTTTCCAGGTAGCGCTCAATATACACTGTGCCCTCGGCAAAGGCGGCTGCGGCTTCGCGCTGGGCGGCCGCCAGGGCCTCGTCCAGCTCCTCGTAGCTGCGGACAATCCGCATGCCTTTGCCGCCCCCGCCGGCCGCAGCTTTGATCAACAGCGGATAGCCGAGCGCCTCGACCTGTTCTTTGAGCACCGCCGGCTCGGCCGATGGCTGTTCCAGGGCCGGGATGACCGGCACCCCAAGCGCGGCAACGGTCTGGCGGGCGAAGATTTTATTGCCAACGGCCGACAAGGATTGCGGCGCCGGCCCGATAAAGGTCAAACCGGCCTCGTGCACCTGCTGGGCAAACGCGGCGTTTTCCGACAGAAACCCGTAGCCCGGATGAATCGCCTGGGCGCCGGTGCGTTGGGCGGCGGCAATAATCGCCGCGCCGTTCAGATAGCTTTCGGTGGCTGGCGCCGGGCCGATACACACCGCTTCGTCAGCCGCGTGCAGATGGGGAGAAGACAGGTCGGCCTCGGAATACACCGCCACGGCCGCGATGCCCATCTCTTGACAAGTTCGGGCGACGCGGGCGGCGATTTCCCCACGATTAGCGATCAGAATCTTTTTGAACACGACTCACTGCACCTTCTGGTACTTGCGATAGTCGTAGCCGGTTGCCATGGCCAGCAGCAGCTTGTCCATACCGCCCTGGCGCTCGCGGCGCAGGACGGCCAAGCGGTCCAGAAAGTCTTGATAGTCCTTGTGGACCCGCCGCTTACGGTTGACGCTGCGAAAGACAAAATCCTTCAGCCGGGTGACGGTGAAACGCAGGGCCGAAAACCGGAGTTCATTGGGAAAGGCATCCCATTCGACCAGGGCCAGGGTCCGCATTTCCTGGTAGCCGTCAATCAGAGCGCTGAAGCGGTCGAGGTGGTAACGCCCGTCCAGATAACACAGCGCATTCACCGCAGTGGCCAGGTCGCTGATCAGTTTTCCCTGTGCCGCAGCCTCAAAATCGAGGACGCCGGACACCTTTTTGCCCCGGAACAGCAGGTTGTCGGCAAACAGGTCGCCATGAATGATGCCCTTTGGCAGCCGCTCTTCGAGATACTCCTCATGGTGGGCCAGCTCATCGTCCAGGGTGTGTTTGACCTGCTTCAGGTGGGCCGGCAGGTTCATCCGCAGGTAGAGGTTTCGAATGCAGGCAAAGCTGAAACGGTTCTTCAGGCTGGGTTTATAGTGTTGCCCGGCCAGGTGGAGGGTGGCGAGTGTTTTCCCGACCTGGTGCAGATGCTCGGGGCTTATCTGCTCGACAGCACGTTCCTTGCCGGACAGGGCGGCGTACACCGACACGATCTTGCCTCTGTACTCACGCAGCAGCAGACCGTTTTGGTCGGCAATCGGCCTCGGACAGGCGATGCCCTTGGTCCGCAGAAAGGCGAGCAGTTCAATCTCGCGCTGCGCCTGCTCGGCGTCCTTGACCTCGTCTATCTTGAGAAAGAATTTGCTTTTGCCGAATTCGAGACGGTAGTAGGTATTGACGGAGCCGGCAGCGACGCCACAGAAGGCCGACAGCTCCCCCAGCTTATAGGGTTTGATGAGGCTTTCCAGTGTTCTTCGCTTGAGGACGGTATAGACCGCCATGCTGCCGCCCCGTATGTCCGTGTTGTGATCAATCACTCTGAAAACAGGTAAATACAGCAACTTAGCTTACTCTCTGACTTCTGTCGTGTCAAGAAAAAATGACTGAGCGTCCATTCAGGGCAGCGTTCGCCCGGCCTCAGGCGGGCGGCGGTCTACCAGCCCATGACATACGACGGCATGCGCTTGCTGTGTTCACCGCGCAGGTCTGCCCCGCCTTTGACGATACCGTGTTTCAGATCGACACAGATTCCGAGCACGTCGCCCTCGCTCCAGTCTCCGCTGACCTCGATGGTATGGCCGCGCGTCTCAAGCTGCTGGCGGACCTGACTCGGGATACGGCCTTCGAGGCGGAGCAGGCCGGGCGCAGCATTATGCGGAAAAAAGCTCGACGGAAAATGGGCTGAGGAGAAGCGTGGGGCTTCAATCGCGTCTTGGACCTCCATGCCGAAATCGACCATGTTCAGGAAGAATTGCAGGGTCCACTGGTCCTGCTGATCGCCTCCGGGCGTGCCAAAGACCAGATAGGGTTCACCCTTGCGCAGCACCAGACTCGGCGTCAGAGTCGTGCGCGGCTGTTTGCCGGGAAGCAGGGCGTTGGGATGGCGCGGGTCGAGGAAGAAGGTCTGGACCCGGGTGCCCAGCGGAAAACCAAGGCCGTCAATCACCGGAGAAGACGGAATCCAGGCTCCGCTGGGGGTAAAGGAGGCCATATTACGTTGGGCGTCGACCACCGTCACGTACACGGTCCCCGGTCCCCAGTTGCGGGCGGCAAACACCTCTTGGCCCTCCAGCAGCGCCACCCCGGTATGGGGGTCGCCCGGCCGTTGGTCGTGCGAGGCGTGGTGGGGGTCAATCAGGATACGACGTTGGGCTGCATACGCTTTGGACAGCAGGCTGTGCAGCGGGACATCGACAAATTTCGGGTCGCCGTAATACTGTTCGCGGTCAGCAAAGGCCAGCTTCAGACTCTCGGCCACCGTATGGATATAGTCGGCGCTGTTATGGCCCAGGCTGCTGAGGTCATAGCCCTCCAGGAGCGCCAGCTGTTGCAGAAACACCGGTCCCTGGCTCCACGGGCCGCACTTATACACCTCATAGCCACGGTAGGTATACGAGACCGGCTCTTCGACCGTAGTCCGAAACGCGGCCAGGTCCTGGGCGGTGACCAGCCCGCCGTGGGCTTTGCAGTGCTCCTCGATAATCTGCGCGATTTCTCCCCGATAAAAGGCGTCCCGGGCTGCCTCCAGCCCGGCCTCACGACCGCCCGCCCGGGCGTCCTGCTCGGCCTCCATCAGGCGCCGGAAGGTCTGTCCCAGGTCCGGGTTTTTGAGGATTTCTCCCACCTCGGGCAGGCGGTCGTCCGGCAGATAGACCTTGGCCGACGACGGCCATTTACTACGAAAACGCTCCGCATTGCCGGCAATCGAGAAATCCATCCGCATATACGCCGGAGCCGGGCCGCGTAGCGCGGTATGGAGGGGAAAGCCGTCCTCGGCCAGTTCCAGGGCCGGTTCCACGACCTGGCTGAAGCGCAGCGTGCCAAAGCGCTGGAGGACGCCGAGCAACGCATCGGGGGCGGCACACGGACCGGCCGCCTCAACGCCGTTGAACGGGATCAGCGGAATGTCGTGTTCCCGAAACCACTCAATCGTTGCCGCCCGGGGGGCGACCGTATTGCCGTTAATCGCCGCCACCCGCCCGTCCGCCGCAGTATACACCAGGGCCGACAGTTCCCCGCCAAAGGTATGCATATGGGGGTTGAGCACGCCCTCGGCCAGGGTTGCCGCCACGGCCGCATCAAAGGCGTTTCCCCCGGCCTGCAAGATGCGCAGCCCGGCCTGAGTTGACAGATAGTGTTCGGTGGCAACCATGCCCCGCGTACCCATGAGTGTTGGACGGTAGGCCATAGGCTTCTCCTTGGGAAAGACGCTCCGCTCCATGCCCCCTAGCACGTCGGGTGAGGAAAGGGAAGCAAATCGGGAATAAAGCGGGCGAGCAGAGGATTGTCTTTGGATATGGCACAAGTCTGGTCTGAGACCACCCTGGCAGGTCGCAGTCCCCCTCGGATGACGATGTCGTGAAAGGTGCTCGTGATCCCCTCACGACCTTGTTGTCACGAGCACCCTTTCTCTGTATATTTTGCGCGGAAAACACCAAAAAGGAGGGTTTCACATGTCGTGTTCACGTTTGATCAGATGGGGGCTGGCCGTTGCGCTCGCCCTTGTCGCGAGTCCGGCCGTTGCCGACCTCAACCCTGGCGATAAGCTCGACAGCTCGAACTGCGAGCAAGCCCGCAGCATGCTGCCGGACTTTGTGACCGAAAAGTTCTGTGCCGGTGACTATGCCGCAGAAATCATTGAGGTCACCGACGAGCAGTTCCAGTACAGTACGAAGTTCAAAGCCGGTTCCGAGGCCAACGCCGGAAAATACTATGTGACGGACACTGGTCACATGTATGAGACGGCCAGCCAGACGTGGCCCAAGTTCTGGTACGGCTTCCCGTTTCCGGGCCTCAGCGCCTCGCTCACCCCAGACAACTGGCAGGCCGAGCTGTCAAACGACGCTACCATCCCCTACAAGATCATGTACAACCACCAGGTCGCCCGTTTCCAGATCGACGACGTGTACTGGTTCCTGTCGATCAAATGGTGTACGCCGGCCGGTTTTGACCGTTCGGTCGAGTTCGGCGCCTACGCGACCTGGTATATCGGACGCCACTCCGGTCCGATGGAAAATCCCGACGAAACCTACCTCAAAGACATCATCTTCGGGGTTGCCCCGTACGACGTGGTGGGCGTCTCGACCCTGGAGTACTGGTTCACCGATCCGGAGAAATGGCAGTCCATCTGGGCCTTCGTGCCGACCATCCGCCGCGTGCGGCGGCTGACCGCCTCGAACTCGTCCGAGGGGCTGTTCGGCTCCATCATCGCCCGCGATGATCCCTACGGCTGGGCCGGGAAAATCCAGTATATGAACTGGAATCTGATCGGTATCCAGGACATGCTGGTGCCGATTGCGCCAACCGGTATCGAAAAAGCCATGCTGCCCGGTACGCCGTCGCCGAAAAAGCTGCCGTCCAACGACGCCAATATCGGCAGCAAGGGCGAGATCCCGCCGGGCCAGGTCGCCCGTATCACCTGGTCGCCGGAAGAGCGGGTCATGCACGGCTATGAAACACCGGGCTGGACCGGCAAGGCCTGGGCGCCGACCAACCTCAAGCTGGCCAAACGGACCTGCTGGGTTGTCGAAGCCACGCCCAAGGACCCCTACTACGCCTATGGACGGCGGATTCTCTACATCGACAAGTTCGCCTACTGGGCCTACTGGACGACCCTGTACGACCGGGCCGGCGAGTACTGGAAGACCATCATCTGGATGGACAAGATGGGCTACACGCCAGGACGCGACATGACGGTCCGTCATCCGTTCTGGGGTGTTGGTGAGGATGTCCGCCAGAACCGGGGCAGCTTCTTTGACGTGCAGTCCAAGGGCTACTACACCGAGTATGAGTTGGGCTTTCCGGATTCCACCTACACCACGGGTAACCTAGCCGCCCTGGGCAAATAAGGGGCTCAGCCTGACTTCAACCGAAAGGGGTGGGGGTTCCCACCCCTTTTTGTTTGTGCGACGGTTTTGGGCAGGCACGCGGGCCTGCCCCTCTATCCAAACGACACCAACGGGCAAAGGCGCTGAGCCATGCGTATCTTAGTCGTCGAAGATGAGAAAAAGGTCGCCAGTTTCATCCGCCGCGGACTCGAAGCCGAGCACTACCAGGTTGAGCTTGCGGCTGACGGCCAGCGCGGTCTGGAGTGCGTTCTTGAGGAAGATTACGATCTGCTGATTCTCGATATCATGCTCCCCAAACGGGACGGCTGGTCGGTGCTCGAAGAGATACGCCGCCGGCGGCTGTCCATCCCGATCCTCATGCTCACCGCTCGGGATACGGTCAGCGACCGCGTGGCCGGCCTCGACCGCGGAGCGGATGACTATCTGACCAAACCGTTTGCTTTCGAGGAATTGGTGGCCCGGGTGAGAGCCCTGCTGCGCCGCGGAGCGCCGGCCCAGCCCCCGATTCTGCGCCTCGCCGACCTGCAACTGAATCCGGCCGAGCGAGCCGTGACACGAGCCGGACAACACATTGAGCTGACCGCCAAAGAGTTCGCCCTGCTGGAATTTTTCCTGCGTCGGCCCGGCCGGGTGTTGAGTCGCGCCCTCATCGCCCAGCACGTCTGGGGGGTGGATTTTGATACCTTTACGAATGTGATCGACGTGTATGTCAACTACCTGCGCAAGAAGATTGACGCCGGTTTTGAGCCCAAACTCCTGCACACCGTGCGGGGCGTGGGCTATGTGCTCAAGGAGCCCGACGCCTGATGGCATGTCCGATGGGTCTGTTCTCATTGACACGCTTCCCGGTGTGGCCCCGCACCCTCAGAGCCCGCCTGACGGTGTGGTATACGGCCTTGCTGTCCGGCATGCTGGCCGTGCTGGGGCTGGCCGCACTGGTGCTGCTCGAACGGGGCTTGCACGAAAATATCGACGCGTCGCTCGACTCCGTGGCCCGCGCCATTGTCGAGACCACCCGGGCCGCCCCCCGTTTCGGGCCGGGTCTGGACGAGGTCCTCGAATCCTTCTTCTTCCCCGGTTTTTCCCGCCGTTCTTTTCGGATGCTCGACCCCTTCGGTCGGCCTGACCCTCGGATCACCCCGCGCGGGCGGCTCCAGTTTCCCATCAGCCCCCAAGCCCTGGAGAACGCCAAACACGGCCGCTCTACCTATACCACCGTCAGTCTCCCGGATGTCTCTTCCGCTCCGGTCCGCCTGCTGACCGTGCCCGTCTTTGAACGCGGCCGTTTGCGCAACTTCATTCAGGTGGCGATGTCGCTGGAGAGCGCCGAGGCAGCCCGCTCGCGTTTTCTGTTCGTCCTGCTCGGCCTGACTCCGCTGGCGCTTGGCGGGGCGGCGCTCGGCGGCTGGTTCCTGGCCCGACGAGCCCTGGCCCCAGTCGACGCGATGGTCGAAGCCGCCCGACGGATTGAGGCCGAGGATTTGTCGCAGCGGCTCGCGGCGCGTGACACGAGCGACGAGCTGGGCCGTCTGGCCAGCGTCCTCAACGATATGCTGGCCCGCCTGGAACGCTCCTTCAGCGCAGTCCGGCACTTCAGCGCCGACGCCGCCCATGAGCTGCGCACTCCCCTGACGATTCTGAAAGGCGAGATAGAGCTTGCGTTGCGGGCGTCTCAGACCGAGGACGCGTATCGGCAGGTCCTCAGCAGTTGTCTCGAAGAGGTTGACCGACTCAGTGGCCTGGTGAATGACCTGCTCTTTCTTGCCCGCTCAGACAGCGGCAGTCTCGACCTCGCTCTCACGTCGGTCAATCTGGCCGACGTCATCGAAGACGCGCGTCCAGCTCTGCTCGCCCTGGCCGACCATAAGGCTGTGAGCTGTCGCATCTCCAGTCCTGCGGAAGTATGGGTGCGGGGTAACACCTCCATGCTGTTTCGGCTGATTTTTAATTTAGGCGAGAACGCGATCAAATACACACCGACCCGTGGCCGCGTCGAGATTCGGCTGAGTCAGCAGGCGGATGCGGCCAGGCTGGAGGTGCACGACACCGGCCCCGGCATCGCGACGGAAGACCGCGAGCAGGTTTTTGAGCGGTTCTATCGGGCCGATTCAGCCCGGTCGCGAGGGGGGACGGGCTTGGGCTTGGCCTTGGTCCGCTCAATCGTGCTGCTGCATAAAGGGCAGATATGGCTGGACAGCGAGGTCGGGCTGGGGAGTTGTTTTTTTGTTGTCCTGCCGCTAGATAGCGAAGCACCGACAGAAAGAGGAAAGCTCTCTTGACGGACGTCATGCCGAACGCCGAACGGTCTGAACGGACTCGGAGAATCCTGTTCAACAGCAAGGGTCTGTTATGGGCGCTCAACTTCGAAGCGGGGATCTATATCGCCAGCGCAGACGATGACGCCACCCGGAAGGACATGGTCAGTACGCTGGAGCGTGTTCTCGCCGGGCTGCGGCCCAGGCCCTGACCCCGGTGGCAGGCGTATGCTATCCGACGCAGTGGGTTGAGAGAGAACAGCGTCGTGCTTGAGCCCATTGTATTGCTGGCCTGTGGCGCGCTCTTCAGCGTGGCTCTTGTTTCCGATCTGACCCACCGCTGGATTCCGAATAGCGTGCCGCTCGGCCTGCTGGGTCTGTTCGTGTTTCATGCCCTGCTCACCGATGCGCACGCCATGGCGCCGCTGTGGGCTCACGTGCTCACCGGCGCGGTTCTGCTGCTGGTGGGATTTGTCTTCTTCGCGCTCGGTGGACTCGGCGGTGGCGACGGTAAGCTCATGGCCGCAGCCGGCTTGTGGGTCGGCCCGTATGATATGACGTTCTTTCTGGTCGGTCTGGGGCTGCTCAGCCTCGGCCTGACCCTGTTCGCCCTGCTGCCGTTCGAGCCGACCCGTCGGCTGCGCTCGAACCTGCCCTTCGCCGTCGCCATCGCTCCGCCGGCCATCGTCCTCTTGACACTCCGCGCCTTTCCCGTATGACGGACAGCAACAGCCTATGCGAAGATACCGGACTCTGCTGCTTGTTCTGCTGGTCGTGATTGTCCCCGCCACCGTCCTGCTGGTCAGCGTGTGGCTGTTTTTCGACCAGGAGGCCCCGCCGCTACCGCCTGATGAAGTGGAGGCCCCACTACCACTGCCCGAGCCGCTCGGCCCTCCGCCGGTTGAAGTCATAGCCGCGGCCCGTGACCTGCTTGTCGGCACGCTGCTCACGGCGAACGATGTTACCTATGTGCCGCTTGAGGCCGACACCGTGTTCTCAAGCCATATGCGCCGAGACCAGACCGAACCGTCAGCGGTGATCGGGTCGGTGGTTCGCACCGCGCTGCTGGCCGGGATGCCGCTGACCTCGGCGGTGCTGATACGCCCCGGCCAGGAAGGTTTCCTGGCCGCCGCTCTCATGCCCGACCACCGCGCCGTCACCATCGTGGTCAACCAGGAGACCAGCCACGCCGGGCTGATTGCTCCCGGCGACCGGGTCGATGTCATTTTCACCATGCAGGTCCCCTCGGACGGTGCAAGTCAGCTCAACTCCTTCAGCAGAACGATCCTGCAGAATATCCGGGTGGTCGCCGTTGGCCGCCGCGTTGAGAGCGCCGCCAGTGAGCCGGAGTCAGAGGAGAATGGCGGGCGGAATGGGATTGATACCGTGACCCTCGAAGTCCTGCCACCGGAGGCCGACCGACTCGTGCTGGCCACCACCAGAGGCAGTATCTCCCTTGCGCTGCGCCCGCTCCGCCAGGACGGCCAACCCAACTATAGGCCGCCGACCGGCCTCAGAACCCTGCTGCCGCCCCCGGCAACAGCGAAGCCCGATCCCGACCCGGTGCGAGTCCAGATTTTTCGTGGCGAGAGCCGCGAGGAAGTCCTGCTGGCCAAATAGGGAGATCGGGGCGCGTTCTCGACTGGCTCGCTTCCTCGTCGGGTAAACTCGCCTCTCCCGTCTTTTCACCAGTCAGTCCTGGAGGTCGGTCTCTTCGTCCTGGGAACACTCTGCTTGTGCCGATTCCATAGCTCTGGCCGATCCCCGTAGGGAGAAGGTGAGAGTTGTGTAACCCTGGTGCATCAGGGTCAGGCTCACCTGCATGGTCAGCGCATCGCGGATGTGTTGCAGGACGGGAGAATCCTGCGCAAAAAGGATCATGGCCTCGTCATTGACGGTAGGTGGGGTAAAGGAGCGTGCGTCGTCGAACTGCACTCGGATGGTGTTGGATACAGGCCGGTCTCCCGCGAATGCCAGGATCAGCTGTGGCGGCTTCTCGGGAATTGACGAGTACGAGAGCGCCAATACCACCGCGCGCAGAGGGACTCCCGGCCCTCCAAGCGCTAAGCGCGTTCCCACTTCGCACGTCTTGGCGTCGTCCGTTGCGCTCCAGAAGGAATTCGTCCACCATGCGTCCTGATGTGTTTCCGTCTCGGCTATCGCCGAGGCCGTCAGCACCAGCGTCACTGCGGCTGCTATCAGGTGTCGTGTCATGTGTGCTCCCTTCTGTCATGCAGTTTTTCACGTCAAAGCGATGTCCGCCGAGATGGCTCGCAGCTCATTATACTGCCACACTCCTCTGCTTGACAGACGATGTACGGTCTTTCAAGCGGTGTAGAGAAGAGGACTCACAAGGCAAAAGGTGCAAGCATGATTTCCCTGACCGGCTACAATACGGCTCGCCCAATGAACGTGGCTCCTAATCACGAATTTTCCCGGCCCGCCATTTTGGCCGTTGAACTGACGCATCGTTTCATTGTAGGTGGGCAGAGAAATGGCCCGAGGCTTGGAGTACTTGTTCGGGAGCCTGCGCATCAAGCCTGTCGTGTAAGAGCGCTGTTGGTCCGCGTTTTCTGAGACATTTCTCATCGGGTTCTCATCCTCCTCTCATGTTGGCGGTGTATGGTCTGTGACAGAACGTACACCCCGAGTGAGAGGAGGCATGTATGCACAAGACACTTGTTGCCGGAACGCTGGCCGTAGCGGTGGCCGTAGGGGGCTTCAGCCTCGGCCGTCTGACGCAGCTTGACCGAGTCCAGGCCGCGCCCAGGTCGGCGCCGGCCACTCCAGCCGGCCTGCCGTCTTTTGCCAGCCTGGCCCCCCGGGTTTCTCCGGCCGTTGTCCACATCAAGGTCGTCGGGCTGGAGCGGGCCGATTTTCAACGCGGCGTGCCGCCAGGACCCTTTGGTGGACCGCGTTTCCGGTCACCTCTTCCTTTCCCCTTTCCGCAGCCCGACCCCAGGCCGCAGCGCGGTTCGGGTTCGGGCTTCATCGTGCGCCAGGACGGACTGATCCTGACCAACAACCATGTGGTTGAGAACGCCAAGCAGATCACGGTGGTGCTGGCCGATGAGACGGAGTATCAGGCCGAACTGCTGGGCGGGGATGCCAAAACGGACCTGGCCGTGGTGAAGATCAAACCCACGGCCGAGCTGCCGGTTGCCCAACTGGGCGACTCCGACGCGCTGCGGGTCGGGGACTGGGTCTTGGCGATCGGCAATCCGTTTGGCCTGAGCAACACGGTCACGGCCGGTATTGTCAGCGCCACCGGCCGGGCGATTGGCGCCGGGCCGTATGACAATTTCATCCAGACCGATGCGTCAATCAATCCCGGCAACTCGGGCGGGCCGCTGTTTAATCAGTACGGCCAGGTGGTGGGGATTAACACCGCCATTTTCAGCCGCAGTGGGGGCAATATCGGCATCGGTTTTGCCACGCCGATCAATCAGGCCAAGGATCTCATGCCCGAGCTTGAAGAGCACGGCTATGTGACCCGTGGCTGGCTCGGCGTCTCGATTCAAAACCTGACGCGAGACCTGGCCGCATCGCTCGGCATGGACGAGGCTGTAGGCGCTCTGGTTGCCGATGTGGTGGACGACAGCCCGGCCCGGCGGGCGGGCATTCGGCGTGGCGACGTGATCCTGGGCTATAACGGCCGGGAGGTCACGGCCTCGTCCGATCTGCCCATCCTGGTGGCCGAGACGCGGGTTGGCGAGACCGTTCCGGTAGAGCTGAGCCGCCGGGGCAGGCGGGAAACGCTCAGCGTCACTATCGGGGAACTGGCCGAAGAGCGTCAGGCCAGAGGGGCAGCCGTGGACCAGAGCGAGTGGGGCTTGGCCGTGCGTGATCTGCGACCGCACGAGATCGCCCAGGCCGGCCTCAAAGCGGGCGAGGGGGTTCTGGTGTCAGGCGTCCGGCCGGGCAGTTCGGCCGAACGGGCCAGGGTGCGGAGCGGAGATGTGATTCTGGAAGTCAACCGGATGGCGGTCGGGTCGGTTCAGGATCTGGAAACCGCGCTTGCCACAGCACAGACCGGCAGGCCGCTCTTGCTGCTGCTCCAGCGACCGAACGGCGCCAGCCACTTTGCCTCGCTGTCCGCCGAATGACGTATGGCTAACAGGCCGGGGGCAGGAATGTCCCCAGCCCACATACCAATAAAAGGAAAGGCGACTGATACTACCGCCTGGGTTGCAGGTGTGACCACACCTCTTCCTCTTCTGGCTGGTCCCAATCCCTGGCAAGTGTCTGTTCGCTAAGGAGAGCAGCTTCAGAAATCTTGGTCTCTGGATCATCCTCCAAGATCGTCACGAGCGCCTTTCGCGCTGTGGGAAGTTGGAGCGCCTCCAACAAACGCACGTTTCCGGGCTCGTCAATGACCGCTTCGACTGTTCGGAGCATTGTTTACCTCAGGCGTCGGTGTCTTTTTTCGGTCCGCGATTCTCGACCACCTGATCGATCAGCCCGTATTCCAGGGCTTGCTCGGGGCTGAAAAAGAAGTCCCGATCCGTATCCTGCCCGATCTTCTTCAGCGACTGGCCGGTGTGCTGCGACAGAATCTGATTGAGCTGCTCCCGAATCCGCAGCACTTCCTTGGCCTGGATTTCGATGTCGCTGGCCTGGCCCTCGGCTCCCCCCAGCGGCTGGTGGATCATCACCCGGGCGTGGGGCAGGGCAAAGCGTTTGCCCTTGGCGCCGGCGGTCAGGAGCAGGGCGCCCATGCTGGCGGCCTGGCCGACGCACAGGGTCGAAACGTCGGGCTTGATGTATTGCATGGTGTCATAGATCGCCAGCCCGGCGGTGACCGAACCGCCCGGCGAGTTGATATAGAAATGGATGTCCTTGTCCGGGTCCTCGGACTCCAGAAACAGCAGTTGGGCGGTGACCAGGGCGGCGACTTCGTCGCCCACGGCTGAGCCCAGAAACACGATGCGATCTCTCAGCAGACGGGAGTAGAGATCGTAGGCGCGCTCCCCTCTGCCCGTCTGCTCGACAACGGTTGGGATAAAGTTCATAGTGCCCGTCAGCTTAGTCTTTTGTTGTCCCCCCAGCAATATGCCGCGTTTGTCTTCACCCCTGCGTTTCTATCGTGAGGCGTTTTCCGGGCTGCCCCGGGCGGTATGGCTGGTGACGCTGGTCTCGTTTGTCCACCGCAGCGGCACCATGGTCCTGCCCTTTCTGACCCTGTACCTGACCAGTCAACAGCAGCTCAGCCCCCGCGGGGCGGGCGTCATTCTGAGTGTGTATGGAGTCGGCGCGGTCGGCGGCTCGTATCTGGGCGGCTGGCTGAGCGACCGGATCGGCTCGCTGCCGACCCAGCGGCTGAGCCTGGGCTTGGCGGCGGTTGGCTTTGTGGCGCTCAGCCTGATGCCGACGCCGCTGAGCATCGCCCTGGTCGTGGCCTTCCTCAGTGTGGCGGCCGAGAGCTTTCGCCCGGCCAATGCCGCCACCCTGGCCGAGGTGAGTCCGGCTGAGCTGCACGTTCGGGCGTTCAGCCTGCGGCGGGTGGGGATGAATCTGGGCATGGCCATCGGACCGGCCTGTGGTGGGCTGCTGGTCGCCTATTCGTACAGGGTGCTGTTTTTTGTCGAGGCCGGCGTGTGTGTGCTGACCGCCGGCCTGTTATGGCTGCTGTTTGGTAATGCTCCCTCGCCCGCTCGGCAGGACGGACAGCAGGCTGAGGTTCCTGACCCGCGCCTGTCGCCCTGGCGCGACGGCGTCTTTCTGGCGCTGGTCGGCTTGACTCTGCTGCTGGCAACCGTCCTGTGCCAGCTCTTGGGCACTTATCCGCTCACCCTCTCCGAGGTCTATGGGTTGCCCGCCACCTCGGTCGGACTGGTCTTTACCATTAACACACTGCTGATCGTCGTCTTTCAGATGCTGGTCATTCGAGCCGTGGAGCGCTTTGATACGCTGCGGGTCGTCGGCCTCGGCGCGGTGCTGCTGTGCGGTGGGTTCGGCCTGCTGCCGTTTGCGCCGATCATGCCGCTGGTCGCGGTCACGGTGGTCGTGTGGACGCTGGGCGAGATGCTGACCACGCCGCTGCTCGAAGGCTTTGTGGCCAAGCGTAGCCCGGCCGCCAGCCGGGGGCGGTATATGGGGGTGTTTGGCGCGGCCTTCTCCGGCGCCTTTGTACTCGCTCCGCTGGGCGGAACCTGGCTGTACGAGGCGTGGGGGTATCGGACCCTGTGGTTCAGCTGCGCTGGCCTGGGAGTCGTCCTCTGGCTGGGCTTTGTGTGGCTGAGCGGCCAAGTCCAAAGCCAGATTCAAGAAGAAAGCGCACAATAGACGCCGCCCGTCAGGCCACAGCAGGTCGAATCTTTTCTTCCAAGGTCGCCACATTGCGCCGATACTCGGCCGCATCGGCATAGCCCTGGGTGTGGACCAGATGGTTGACCCCGGCCTCGGCAAACTGGCCCGCGTAGTCGATGGCTTTGGGCGGATCGTCGATGGCCAGCGTCTTCATGGCAATAACCTCAAGCGGCGGCCGTCCGGCGTCCTGACTCATGTGTCTGAGTTCGGCGATATGGGTTGTGAGATCCTGGGGCTCAATCCCGGCCGGGATCCAGCCGTCGCCATATTTGACCGCCCGACGCAGGGCGTGGGGGGGCGCTCCCCCGACATAGATCGGTGGGCGAACCGGTCGGGGCCGAAACAGCAGGGGCTGTCCGTTGGACTCGACCACATCGTTCTCAAAGCACTCCCGCAGCAGGGCCAGGACGCTGTTGCTGATCGCCCCTCGACGGGCATGATCGACGCCCAGGGCCTGGAACTCTTCCTTCATCCAGCCGGTGCCGACGCCGAGCCGGAGGCGGCCGCCGGACAACTCCTGGACGGTCGCCACCAGCTTGGCCGTCTGTAGCGGCAGGCGGTAGGGCAGGAGCAGGACGGCCGTGCCCAGGCCGATGCGCTGGGTGGCGGCGGCCAGAAAGCTGAGAGTGGCCATTGGATCGAGAAAGCGGCCCTCGGCAAACCCCTGCGGAACGCGGTCCGGCATATCGGCCTGGGGAGGAATGGCCAGATGTTCGTTCAGCCACAGCGTATCGAGTCCTGACTCATCGGCCGCCCGAGCACATTCGAGCAGGGTGTCGGGTGTTGACTGCGCGCCCCAATTCCTGATGTTGATGCTGAGTTGCATGGCGTGAAGCCTAGGCGATGGGCGGTGTATTGGCAAGGAGGCGCGTGTGCTTTTTCATCTGGCCTTTCCGGTGAACGATCTGGTCGCAACCCGCCGTTTCTATGTCGATGTGCTCGGCTGTGGAGTCGGGCGGGAGAGCGAGCGCTGGATTGATTTTGATTTCTTCGGGCATCAGCTGACCGCCCACCTGACGGAGAGCGCTCGGCCGGCGACCCATAATCCGGTTGATGGCGATGCGGTGCCGGTGCCCCATTTTGGGGTGATTCTCGACTGGCAGGCGTGGCACGAACTGGCCCGGCGCCTTGAGCAGCGCGGCGTCGCTTTTGTGATTGCTCCGCGGGTGCGTTTTCGTGGCCAGGTCGGCGAACAGGCGACGATGTTTCTGACCGATCCGTGCGGCAATCATCTGGAGTTCAAGGCGTTTCAGGACAGGCGTCAGGTGTTCGCCAGCTGACGGGCGAACGGATACCCGTCGCCGTGCGTTTGCTGGCTGCCCTACTTCCAGCGGATCACTTCAAGCAGATTGGAGAAATCGTCGCTCCACACGCGCCCCGCCGCTGGCGTGTCAAGCGGCTGCCAGACCTCGCCCAGCGCCAGACCATCAAGCGTTGTCTGCTGACGGGCGATCAGCACCCAGTGCGACGCACTCCCGGCGGGGTCAGTGTCAGGATCAATCTCATCCTGCTTGCGATAGGCGATCTGGGCTGCGTAGCCGAACCGCTTGACGATACGAGCAATAACCGGTTCGAGATCGAGAAAGCGGTTCGATATGTGCAGGGTCAGCAGGCCGTCCTCGGCGAGCTTGTCAACGTATACCGCTACGGCTTCACGGGTCAGCAGGTGCATGGGGATGGCGTCGGATGAAAAGGCGTCGATGACCAGCACATCAAAGCGCCCGTCGGGCTCTTCGGCCAGGGTCAGGCGGGCATCGCCCAGCACGACGGGGATGGAATCGGCGCCGCGCGGCATCAGCTCGAAGTAGCCGCTCTCGGTCGCCAGCCAGACGATCAGCGGGTCAATCTCGTAATAGCGCCAGTCGTCGGCGGGCCGCCGCCAGTGGGCCAGCGCGCCGGCACCCAGGCCGACCAGACCGACACGCTGGCCGCTGCCGCGCGCTTGGGTTGCGCTGAGCACCTCAACGACCGGGCTTGAGGCGGTGTAATAGTTGGTCGGACCGATATCGCCGTTGGCGGCCATCACTTGGCCGCCGTGGACCGTCGTGCCGTGGATCAGGCTGCGGGTCGGGGGGTCGGCGGACTCGGTCACGCGATAGACGCCAAAGAAGCTGCGCCCCTGCCACAGAGTCTCAGTGCTTCTTGCCGCGGAGGAGCCGCCCACGAATATGGCAGCGATGCACAGCGCGAAGCCGAACGGACGGAATCGGAGGGCGAAGACGACCACGGCGAAAACGGCGCAGATGCCATAGACAACAAAGCTACTTTGCGGCCAGCCGAGCGCCGTTGCTCCTGCTTGGCCACCGATCAACACGGTCAGGATGACCAGGGCGAGGATCATATCGCCGCGCGAAAGGTACTCGTGATACCCAATAGAATGAAATGAGATCACGAATACCTTTTTGACCGGACGGCTTGGCCCGGGCAACACGGCCGCAGCCAGCGCCAGGCTCAGCGGGTACTCAAAGACCGAGTCGAACAGCAGCGGTGCGCCTAAGGCGGTGAACGCGCCGCCAATGACGCCGCCAGCGGACAGACACAGGTAAAATTCGGTCAAGGCTTCCACCCCGGGCCGCCGACGGACCAACTCGCCGTGACACAGCAGGGCGATGACGAAGAAGGCTGCCAGATGCAGCGGGAGGAACAGACCGATTGGCCGACGCCACCAGAACACGGCGACCAGAATCATCAGGGCCAGGGGCATGATCCGCACCACAAACCAGTGCGGGATCGGCGGGCGCCGAGCAAAGGCGATGACGAAGGTGAGCAGGTACAGGGTCAGGGGAATGACCCACAGCAGGGGGGCAGGGGCGATGTCGGTGGAGAGATGGGTGGTGACACCGAGCAACAGGGAAGAGGGCAGCGCGGCATAGACGATCCAGCTCAGGCGCTGACGCCAGTTCGGCCGCTCTCCTGTTTCGGACGCGGCCACGACGCTGATGGTGCGCTGCCATACAACGCCACCGCACCCGGCGATGCCTACCGCCAGGACGGCAAAACCAAGGGTCCAGGCAAGAGCCTGGGCGCGGCTGCTGAGCAGCGGTTCGAGCACGAACGGAAACGCCAGCAGGGCGAGAATACTGCCCAGGTTACTCGCGCCGTACAGGAAGTAGGGATCGTGGGCGTGGGGATGGCCGGTGTGTGAAAACCAGCGCTGGAGCAGGGGGGCGGTCGCGGATACGGCAAAGAAGGGTACGCCGATTGAGGCGCCGAGCAGCCCCAGCAACCAGAGCGTCGGCGGTGTGCCGGCATCGGGACGCCAGCCGTGGGCGACGCCGACCGGCAGGGCCAGCGCCGCTACGGCCAGCACGCCGAGGTGCAGGACGATCTGACTGCGCTGGCCACACTGACGAAGGAGCAGGTGGGCATAGCCGTAGCCGGCCAGCAGGACAGCCTGGAAGAACACCAGGGCGGTGTTCCAGACCGCTGGCGCGCCGCCGAGCAGCGGCAGCACCATTTTTGCGAACAGCGGTTGAATCCAGAACAAGAGGCTGGCGCTCACGAACAGCGTGGCGGCGAACAGCCCTACCGGCGCGGCGCTGAGGATGCTTTTCTCCTCTGACGTGTGATACATATTGCGTTATCCAGCGGTCTGGAAGGCGCCTACCCCGGCGGCGCCCGACCGTCAGGTATGACTACCGCCTCCCGTGGCACTCCGCCCGTCATTCTTCCTGGCCGCCGCAAGCTCGCTGAAACAACTTCTGACACGCCGCTCCGGCAAGATTATCCAGCCGACACAAGGCCTCGTGCGCCCGCAGCAACAAAGAGAAACGTGCTTGGATTTCCACGTACACCGGATGCTCTTCGATGATTCGCTGCCAGGGAGGTTCTTGCGGTTGGGAAACGTTCTAAGACTGATCAGATTGTGGCCGGGCGTCGGCTGCCCATTCTTCTTCACTAAAGAAAACCAAGGAACAGAACTGTTCCGAATCTTCCTTCTCTTCTCGTGCAAGGACTCGGAGGGATGCCGCATTGCATCGGGCAACGACATCTTGCCAGTGCGCTGCTTGCAGAAAAGGCGACCAGTCCGCCGAATTGATTGGGACATGAGGCTGAACCTTGCCCTCTCGGATATGCACGAAATCGATTCCAATGACCGCAATCCTCTTTTGCGAACATTTCTCAACGAGCTGTTTGGTCTCTTTCAGAGGAATATACCGCTCGTTTCCTTCGACTACTCCTAGAGAGTCGTCTCCTTCAATGTGCTGGTCAATCATTGTTCTCACAGACTCTTTCGTACCTTCGATCAGGAAAGCTTTTAGACTTCTTCCAGAGGTGTTCAATAGAATTAATATAGCGCAGAGCAAAATCTGCCTTTGATTCCAGCAACAAGGCTGGGGAACTGGGCGAGCGCTCCCCGCTAAGATACGGAACGAGGAGAAGTTTTCCTGAAGGTCTGCCATGGTCAAATGCATACAGACGAAAGCGAGGAGGTGTTTCGCGAGTCCGCAATTCGAGGCTACCAAGGCGTATTCCGCCGCTTCCCATTTCAGAAAGTCCCGATTGAATATTGCGGAAGTTACAAATCGTACTTTGTATCTCGTCTATTAGAAGCTATCTCATAAATCAGCGAGAGGTGTAATAGTGTGTCCTGGTTAGCTTAGAAGGAGAGGAGAGGACCGTGGCACAAGACCTCACCGACGCGCAGTGGACCTTCATTGAGCCGGTGCTCCCGAAACCGCCCAAGCGAGCCGATGGCCGGGGGCGGCCCTGGCGCGATGCGCGCGCCGTGTTAAACGGCATCCTGTGGATTCTGCGCACCGGCGCCCAATGGGCCGAACTCCCGAGGCGCTATCCGCCCTATCAGACCTGCCATCGCCGCTTCCAGCAGTGGCAACGGGCGGGCGTCATGGATCGGCTGCTTGCGGCACTGGCCCGGGATTTGGAGCAGCGCGGCCGGATCAATCTGGACGAGTGCTTTGTGGACGGCAGTTTCAGCGCAGCCAAAAAGGGGGGGCCGGAGTCGGCAAGACCAAGCGGGGCAAGGGCTGCAAGGTCATGGCGATTGCAGACCGCGCTGGTCTTCCTGTCGCCCTATCCACAGCAAGTGCTACGCCGCATGAGACGACCTTCGTCCGCCGCTTGATCACGGGGCGCCTCACCACCGGCACGCCGCGCAACCTCATTGGCGACAAAGCCTATGACAGCGATCCGCTGGATGAGACGTGCCGGACGCTGGGCGTCGAGCTGATTGCCCCGCACCGCAAGAATCGCACCAAGCCGCGGTCCCAGGACGGGCGCAAGTTGCGTCGGTATAAGCGACGCTGGAAAATAGAGCGGCTGTTCGCGTGGCTGCAAAACTACCGCAAGCTGGTCACGCGGTATGAACGTTCTGCGGCCAATTTCCTGGCCTTTCTCAAACTTGCCGCCTTTCTCATCCTTGCCAAAAAGTATTTATGAGATAGCTTCTAATACATTCGCCCTCTGACCCATATCCTCCTCCAAGTATTTCATCCAATTTGACTCTGGATCCATTATGAGAATTTTAATATTCGCACCTTTCTGGAGAGCTTCGAATATTTCGTTTTTACGGTCATCCAAGGTAATATGAAAGTTGATGCCGGAAAGCCAGACTTCTTCGGTACTACCCTCTAAAAGACTCGCGACTTTCGGGAGAGCATCTGAAGCGTTCTTGTAGTATTGGAGGAGACTGATATGTTCGCTTGATGTTGATGGAGGATTGTCTGATACTCGTGGAGGATCATTTGACAGTGCTTGCATAATAATAGATAAGATTGCCCCTATAAGCGTTCCTATAAATGGAAGGACGATAGAGAGCTTCTTCCATTTGTCTGCCTGTTTCTTCGGAGTTAGCTCTTCCTCTATGTCCAACTTTATGAGAGCTTCTCTAGGAGGAGAGTCGTCCGCCCAACGGACTATTCCTGATTCTTTATCGCATTCATATTTTACTGTATCCACTAGCTGGCTATTGGTGTAGAGCCCTGAAATCTGCGTTCCAGGGAGACGTAGCGCCGAACAGCGCCAGCCTCCCATATTTTCGTCCCATTGACTACGCCCAACGTTTACTTCGAATGTAATTTTTTCTGCGCTACTCATTGGGACTCCTGAGACTTCCAATGATGAATGGGACTTGGTGATGGCTGCCGGGATGCTCTTGAGCGAATGGTCATCTCCAAGAAAAGTTCTCATGGAAAATCGCCCATGAGCACCCCGATGGTCATGATAAAACGAAAATAGCAGGCCTCAATACGTCAATGAGCCAGAAACGCCTCTGGTTGTCAGCCACAACTGCTGACTTCCTAGAAGCTATCTCATAAATGTCTGACAGCTGCTCTATAGGCCGTCAATCCTGGGCAAAAGTGACGACCTTCCTATTATGAGATGAGTTCTGGTCAAACGAACAAAAGAACCCTCCACTCCAAAGAATGCCTGTTTTCAACCACGTTTTTAACCGGGACGCAAGATGCCGATCTCAGCCTCTGTTCGAGTCAGTATTTTAGTGTCAGCATCCTTCGCAAGGACGGAATCATATACCATTGGAGTCGAATAATCGGCTCATTCTTAGCGCGGAATCACCGGCAGCACCAGGTGTGACGGATAGCGGCTGTCATGGAAGATCGTCTGCCGGGCGGTCTGGAGTTCGCTATCGGCTCCAAAGGCGTGGCCGGTGTTCGGGTTGCGGTCGTAGCGGGGGAAGTTGCTTGAGGAGACTTCGAGCCGGAAGCGGTGGCCGGCCTTGAACACGTGGCTGGTGGCCCACAGGTCGATGGTATAGGCGTACACCTCGCCCGGTGTGATCAGGGACGGTGCGGTGGGCGACTCGCGGAAGCGGGCCCGGATCACACCCTCGGCAATGTTCTGGGCGTAGCCGTCGGGGCGCAGGTCGATGAGCTTGGCGGTAAAGTCGGTGTCGGGCGCCGAGGACGCCGCGTAGAGGCTGAGGGAAATCGGACCGGTGACTTCGGTATCCTGGCCCAGCCTCTCCCCGGTGTAGACCAGCACGTCTTGCCGCTGCTCAATCTTGGTTTGGTCCAGCACGCCCATGGCCATGCCCAGGGTGGTCCCGCCTCGGGTCGGCACCGGATCGTGCGGGTCGTACACATAGCAATCCTGGGGCTCTTCGTTCGGCGCCGAGCCAGACAGGCCGCCGTCGCCGCCAAGGCTGTTGGCCTTGCCGCGGCTGTGCAGATACAGCTTGGTAGAGCGCGTGCGCGCCAGCGGCCACTCGTTTTCGTCCCGCCAGCGGTTGTCGCCCATCACAAACAGCCGAATCGGCGCCTCGTCGGCCGCGCCGTTGTCGATGCCCTTGAGGAAATAATCGAACCAACGCAGCTGCACGTCGTGCAATTCGATCAGGGCGTCGGGACCAAAGTCGATGTCGCCCGTTCCGCGCGAGGTGGGCTGGGCGTAGGGCAGCAGGTGAGCCCAGGGACCCATCAACAGGCGTTGGTTGCGGCGCGCGTCCTGGGTCAGCGCCTGCTGCCGCAGACCGCTGTACATGCTCAGGGTGTCATACTGAAACACGTCGTACCACGAGCCGACGTGCAGCATCGGCACGTTGATGTTGTGGAACTGGCGGCGCAGGTCGAGCGCCCGCCAGTACGGGCCGTCTGTTGGATGGCGGAGAAAATCGGCAAAATACGGCGCGCCGTCTTTGAACCGTTCGGCCCAGTCGCTGAGCGGCAGATGCCGGTATTCCTCCTTTTTGAGCGGGGACATGGGCATGGCCGGGTACGCAACCCGGGCGTCCAGCAGTGGCTTGTACTGCTCGTACAAACCCTTGCGCTCCAGGGTGTTGCGCTGCATGGTGGTGAAGTAGGCCAGCATCCAGCCCAGCTCGAACACCCCGCGCCGATAGGTACAGTTCTCATAATAGCTGACCGGACCCGAAACCGGGCTCATGGCCCGCAGATGGGGCGGTCGCTCGGGCGCGGCAAAGTACTGCACCAGCCCCAGATACGACTGGCCGACCATGCCGACCTGGCCGTCCGACCACGGTAGGCTGGCCGCCCACTCAATCGTGTCGTAGCCGTCCCGGCCCTCATGGATAAAAGGATAAAATTCGCCCTCTGAGCGAAAACGGCCCCGGGTGTCCTGGACCACCACGACATAGCCGCGCGACGGGAAATAGTCCTTCTCGGTCAGCGCCATATCGACGCTTTTGTCGTACGGCGTGCGGACCACCAGAACGGGAAACCGTCCGTCCGCATCCGGCCGGTACACATCCGCGTAGAGCGTCACGCCGTCCCGCGTCTGCATGGCAACGTCTCTCTCTACAACAACGCGATAGCTGGCTTGGCTGGGCTGTGGGCTGGTCATGGCTCCCTCCTGTGTGTCTGGCGGACCTCTATCCGGCCGTCCAGCGTGTCCTGCTGGCGGACGCGGCGGATGGCCTGTTGTCGCTCGATTTCATACTGACGGCGGGCCTCCTCCCGTTCGGCGGCTCTGTCGGCGCGGTCTTCTTCGGTATCGAACCAGGCCGCCACGCTTTCTTGTATGCCCCGCGCCGCGCGCGTGTAAAAGGCTTGTCCGGAAGAATCCCGGCCAAACCCGGCGCGGAGTTCTTCCCAGACGCTGTCTTGTCTGGCAGGCGGGGCATACGGACGCTGGCCGAGGCGTTCGGTCTGGGTCACACATGCGCAGGGGAGGAAGACAAGAGACAGTGCCAGAAAAAGGCTTGGCCTGGATTTTGAGTTGAGCGGTAGCATGGGTATTGGGCGCAAAGCCGTGTCGTAATTTAAGACAGCCAACTCACAATGATATGTCTTCTTTTAGTTCAGGTTTGCCTGAGTGTCGAAAGCAGGGCGTGAAAATCGAAAATTTTTCTCTATTTTCGCCTTTTATTCGTCTCTGATTTTTGGTACGCTTTGTGCTCATACATCCGGTATCGCTCAGGACGAAGCGAGGAGAAATAATGTCCGACATGACACACACGTACAGCGTAGCAGAACTCGAAGCCGATATCCTGGTCCCTTCCCAGTTCTTTGACCGGCGGCAGGCCGAGGGCTCGGCCCAGCCCGAAAAACGTTTGATGCTGGCGGTCATGGAAGACGCCATCGCCACGTTTCAGAAGTCGCTTCCCGAAGCCACCCGGCGGCAGCGCCGCCTGCTGCGGGAAACCGAAGAGTGGATTCAGTCGAACGATACCTCGTGGCCGTTCTCCTTTGAGAATATCTGCGCAGCCCTGGATATTGAAGGAGACTATCTGCGCCAGGGTCTGTTCAAATGGAAGACCGTCCAGCAGGCGCGCTACCGGGAGCGTAACGACCCCGACGCCCCGGCCCTGCACTCTCCCTTCCGACGCATCAGCGGACGCCGACACAGCCTGTCAATGCACCACGCCGCCCCGGCAAAAGCCGCCTGACGGGTGTCGCATCCCCACTACTCCTGGGCGTCAAGCTGCTGACGAAAGCCGGCCGCGCGCTCGACGATATCCGCGTACTGGTCCGGCGTCAGGCGCCCCTGCACGAGTTCGAGCCGCAGGAACAGAAAATAGGTCTGGATCACATCGTGGCGACAGTAGCGATGAATCTCGGGCAAGCGTCCGGCTTCCCAGTACTGCTGGACCAGCGAACCGTCAATCCCGACTTTGCCCGGTAAGCCGATCATTTTTGCCAGCAGATTGAGACCGCCCCGCAGGCGTTGGGCGCCATAGTTGGTGACAAAGTCGTACAGGTCGTAGTGGCCGTCCTGGCTGAAACGGTAGCGGGCCTTGCCACCAAAATAGTGCGGCGCCGGGCAGCCGTATCTGAGAGCCTGGAGTTCGAGGACGGGCAGGTCGAAACCGCGGCCGTTAAAGGTGACCAGCGTGCCCCGAAAACGCTCCAGACGCTGCCAGAAGGTCCGCAGCATGGTTTCTTCGTCGGCGTCTTCTCCAGCGAGGGTCTCGACTGCGGTCAGGACGCGTTCCTCATCGACCTGACCCACGGCGATGGAGACCGGGATATGAAACGAGATGGGAAAGAAGTCGCTGCCCTGCTCCTGCCTGAGTTGTTGCCGGACCTGGCTGTAGGCGTCTTCGTCCGAGAGATCGGCGTCCGGGTGATACACCTGCCGGACCAGCCGTTTGTCGATGCGGGTCTCAATATCGAGAATGGTGTAGCGCATGGACCCGGGACTAATGCGACACGAACTTGATATAGCCGTCTTCGTGGAGCCGCTCGACCTTGCCCTCGTACATCAGCAGGTGGAGATGTGACAGGGTCTCGAAGGCAGCCGCCATGATATGAAAAATGGGCGGTTTGTCTTTGCCGAAGTCGAAGATGTTCAGGGCAATGTCAAACGCGGTGATGGGCGTGCCGTGGGTCTGGTCGTGAATCTCCTTGAGCCGGTAGACGTGGTGCTGAATGATCTGTTTGGCCCGGTAGCGGTGATCCTTGAAATTCCCGCCGTGGGCGGGCAGGACCAGCTCAACGTCAAGCTCCTGGATTTTTTCGTGCGAGCGGATGAAATCCTGCAATGGATTCTGGGGACCGGAGTAATACACGCCGACGTGGGGGGTGATTTTGGGCAGGAGGTGATCGCCGGCAATCATGACCTTGTCACGGGGAAAATAAAAGCAGCAGTGACCGGGGGTATGACCCGGCGTCCAGACGGCCTGTAGCGCCCGGTCTCCGACGTACAGCGTCTCGCCGTCCTCAATCGGATGATCGGGCATGACCGGCATATAGCGGTTGCCAAAATGACTGGCCGGGGAGGGCAGGCCGTTGGGAAACTCGTCCAGCGGAATCCCGTGAGCCCGGAAGAACTCCAGGGCCTCGGGCGAGGGCAGGGTGGACTGCATGCGCTCGACCCGCTGTTGCTCCAGCGGGTTGAGATACACCTCGGCGCCGGTCATCTCCTTGTAGGTCCGCGAGGTGCCGAAGTGGTCGGCGTGGTGGTGGGTACAGATCAGCTTGCGAATGGCCGAGGGCGGACAGCCGACCTGCTCGATGGCCGATTTCAGGGTGGCCACACTCTCTTCGGTGTGCATGCCGGTATCAAACAGCGCCCATTCGTCCCGGTCGCGGACGAGGTGGATATTGACGATGCTGGGCCGCATCGGCAGCGGCATGTGGATCTGGTAGATATCTGCGGCAACTTCACGAATTTTGGCGTCTTGCATCGTTTTACTCATGGACACGATCTTTGACCGGGAAGGTGGCTTTGATTTTGACTTTCCACAGTTCGACGTTGCCGTCCTCGACCAGCGCCTTGATATCGGTGACTTCGACTTCTCGGATGCCGCTGATTGTCGAGGCGGCACGCGAGACGGCCAGCGACACGGCGTCCTCAAGCCCGGTTTTTGAGATGCCGGTGAGTTCTATTGTTTTCTCAACCATGATGAACCTCCTTACCCGCAGGGCGGGGATTTAGCGCTCAAGAGACGCCGGATCAGCCGTGGGCGGCTCTAACGGGGGAGGGGACAGCCGCGTATCCGCTGACCCCGACAGGTGGGCATGGATGACCTGCCTGGCGCGGGTCAGGAGTCCGCGCAGCGTCTCGGCGTTGTCCGGCTCGACAATCTGCTGGACCAGGACGCCGTTCAGGGTGGCCATGATCAGCGCAGCGTCTTCGGTCGGCTTGACGCGGCTGGTGAAGTGTCCGGTCTGCCGACCGCGCTCAAGAATGGTGGCCAGCAGGCTGCGGTAGACCCGGTAGAGGTCGCTCACGTGGGCCACCAGATCCTTGGCGTTTTCTTCTTCGCGCGTGACCTGGCCGAGCATGAACTTCACCGAGTCAACATTTTTGGCGATGAACTCCGAGTAGTCGGTGATCAGCTTTTCCAGCTGCTGGCGGGCGTCGAGGCCGCGCAGCATATTTTCGTCAATCGCGTAGGGGGCCAGAAAGTGTTGCAGGGCGGTCTGAAACAGCCGCTCTTTGGTCTCGAAGTGCCACAGAATCAGGGCTTTGCTGACCCCGGCTTCCCGCGCGACCTGGGACAATGAGGTATCGGCATAGCCGTGGATGGCAAACAGCCGACCCGCCGTTTGCAGTATTCTTTCGCGCGCCGCCACGGGTGCAGGGTATGGAAAATGCCTGTCAGTGTCAACGAGAATGGCGGCCGCGCGAGCCCGCTCAGGCGGCCGCCGGAGCCTGGGTCTGCGTGGAGAAGCTGAGGCGCTGTCCGTCCCAGTCCACCACCACATGATCGTGGTCTCTGACTTCGTCGGCCAGCAGCTTACGCCCCAGCTGGGTTTCGATCTCCTTTTGCAGCAGACGCTTGAGCGGTCGCGCCCCGTAGCTCGGGTCATAGCCGGCCTCGGCAAAGTGATCCTTGGCCTCCTCGGTCAGGTCCAGGCTGATATGCCGCTCGGCCAGGCGCGCCCGCAGCCGTTCGAGCTGGATATCGACAATCGCCTTGAGGTCGTGACGCGACAGACTGTGGAAGACGACTGTCTCGTCAACCCGGTTGAGGAACTCCGGCCGAAACTGCTGGCGGAGCGCGTCGAGCACGTCGCGCCGCATGTGTTCATAGGCATCGGGATCGTCTCCGCCGCGGTAGCCCAGGATATGGTGGCTGCCGATATTCGAGGTCATGATCACGACACAGTTTTTGAAATCCACGGTCCGGCCATGGCCGTCGGTCAGCCGCCCGTCGTCCAGAATCTGCAACAGGGCGTTGAACACGTCGGGGTGGGCCTTTTCGATCTCGTCGAACAGGATGACCGCATACGGGTGTCGCCGTACCGCTTCGGTGAGTTGGCCGCCCTCGTCATAGCCGACATAGCCCGGCGGCGCACCGATCAACCGGGCCACGGCGTGCTTCTCCATGTACTCGGACATGTCGAGGCGGACCATGTTGTTTTCGTCGTCAAACAGAAACGCGGCCAGCGCCCGGCCGAGTTCGGTTTTGCCGACCCCGGTCGGACCCAGGAAGAGAAACGAGCCGATCGGCCGGTTGGGATCTTTCAGCCCCGAGCGGGCACGGATCACGGCGTCGGCCACCGCTTGCACGGCCTCGTCCTGACCGATCAGGCGCTGATGCAGGTGGTCTCCGAGGCGGAGCAGCTTTTCGCGTTCGCCTTCCAGCAGCTTGGCGACCGGAATGCCCGTCCAGCGCGAGACCACCGCCGCCACATCGTCCTCGTCAACCTCTTCCTTGAGCAGCCGGGCGCCTTCTTGCAGGCGGGCCTCTTCGTCCGCCAGGTCGCGCTCCAGCTGGGCCAGCTGGCCGTAGCGTAGCTCGGCCACCCGGTTGAGATCATACTCACGTTCGGCCTGCTCAATGTGCAGCCGGGTTTTCTCGATCTCTTCCTTCAACTCGCGCAGGCGTCCAATGGCGGCCTTTTCGGTTTCCCAGTGGGCGCGCAATTGGTCGGCCTCGGCCTGACAGTCGGCCAGCTCTTTTTCGAGCGCGGTGAGCCGGTCGCGCGAGCCCTGGTCGGTTTCTTTGCGCAGAGCCTCGCGTTCAATCTCAAGCTGCATGACCCGGCGGGCCACCTCGTCCAGCTCGGCCGGCATCGAGTCGATCTCGGTGCGCAGTTTTGCTGCGGCCTCGTCAATCAGGTCAATCGCCTTATCGGGCAGAAAGCGGTCGCTGATATAGCGCTGGGAGAGGACTGCGGCGCTGACCAGGGCGGCGTCCTTGATCCGCACCCCGTGGTGGACCTCGTAGCGCTCGCGCAGCCCGCGCAGAATCGAGATGCTGTCGGCCACCGTCGGCTGGTCAACCACGACCGGCTGGAAGCGACGCTCCAAGGCTCGGTCTTTCTCGATGTATTTGCGGTACTCGTCCAGGGTGGTGGCGCCAATGCAGTGCAGCTCGCCCCGCGCCAGCATGGGCTTCAGCAGATTCGAGGCGTCCATCGCGCCCTCTGCGCCGCCCGCCCCGACCACGGTGTGCAGCTCGTCGATGAACAGCACCACGCTGCCCTCGGACTCCTGGACTTCTTTGAGCACGGCTTTGAGGCGCTCCTCGAACTCGCCCCGAAATTTCGCTCCGGCGATCAGGGCGCCCATGTCGAGCACGATCAGTTTCTTGTTTTTCAGGCTTTCGGGCACATCGCCCCGCACGATCCGCTGGGCCAAGCCCTCGACAATCGCGGTTTTGCCGACCCCCGGGTCGCCGATCAAGACCGGGTTGTTCTTGGTCCGCCGTGACAAGACCTGGACAACCCGCCGAATTTCCTCGTCGCGCCCGATAACCGGGTCAAGTTTGCCCTGGTCGGCCAGCTGGGTGAGGTCGCGGCCGTAGCGTTCCAGGGCCTGATAGGTCGTCTCCGGGTTCTGGCTCGTTACCCGTTGATGGCCGCGCACCTTTTGCAGCCCGGCCATCAGCTTGTCACGGTCCAGACCCAGCGAGTGGAGCAGGCGGCCGGCTGGTCCGCGCGTATCGGCCAGCATCGCCAGCAGCAGATGCTCGACGCTCACATAGTCGTCTTTGAGCCCGCTGGCCTCGTCCTGGGCCTGGGTCAGCAGCTGGGCCAGACGCGGGGTCATATGCACGGCGTGGCCGTCCGAACCCGGCCCGGACACCTGGGGAATCTTGTTCAGTTCCTGTTCCAGACCGTCCCTGACCGCGCTGGGCGCAATGCCGGCTGCGGCCAGCAGGGCGGGAGTCAGTCCGTCCTGCTGGTCAATCAGTGCGGCCAGCAGGTGTTCAATATCGAGACCCTGATGGTGGCGCCGGATGGCCAGGGCCTGGGCGTTATGCAGGGCGTCTTGTGATTTTTCGGTGAAACGATTGAGATCCATGCTTTTCCTCCATCGGTGCGGACCAAGCGGCCCGGGCTTGTCCAAAAGCTAAGCCGGTTTGCACGGCTGTCAAGGCGGACGAGAAACCTGGAGTGAGGTGTGGCCGGGCTGGACGGAGGAGCGGTCCGGCCCGGTCGAACCGGGCCAGGGAGCGGGCGGCTGGGGACGTGGGGCTAGGTCAGATAGGTGTTGAACCGCTCGTTGACTTCCTGCTGGATGTAGAACACCGCTCGCCCGATCTGATCGGCCGTCCAGGTGATGCACGGAAAGTCGGGGTAGGTCGTATAGCCGCCCGAGAAAACCTCGTTGCGGTTGCCGTTGGGACCGAAGAAATAGATCGTCGTCCCGCGGGTGATGCCGTGGCGGGTCGGACCCATATCAATTGTGAGGTTGTTGCGCGACAGGGTGTCGCCGGCCCGCAGAATATCGTTCCAGCTGTCGAGCCAGAAGGCGTAGTGGTGCAGCTTGCCGTTGGGGCCTCTGACAAAGGCGATATCGTGGGCCTTGTTGGAGCAGAACAGAAATGCCGCCAGCAGTTCCTGGCTGTGCTGGTCGGGCACGATGCGCTCGCTCATCCGAAAGCCCAGCACCTGGGTGAAAAAGTCAACCGTGGTCTGCACGTCTTCGGCCGTCAGCAGCAGATGGTCAAGACGCGACGGGGAGATACCCGACTGCTGGCTCGGCCAGGGGGCGGGGTTGAGCACGCCGACGCTGGTGCCCGGCTGCTCGGCTTCGGCGTACAGTTCCAGCACGTGGTCCGAGGGCAGGATGCACCGCAGCGCCTCGCCCTGACCCAGGTTCTCCCCCTTTGACACCCGTCCGACGCTCAGGCCAAAGGTCTGGGCGGCGCGTTCGATGCGCGCCAGGTCGTCCGGACTCTCGACCTTGTAGCCCATTTTGACCAGCCCCAGGCCGCCGTTTTCAATCACCACACTGTGGTGGTCGTACTCGTCCCAGCACTTGAAGTAGCGCCTGCCGTCCTGACGGGTGACCTCCTGGAGACCCAGAACCTGCGTATAGTATTGGCTGGCTTTCTCAAGATCGGTTTCACGGACGTGGACAAAGCCGAGTCGCATAACACCCATGACACATCCCTCCGGTGCGGAATGGTCCAGATGTAGCAGGAAAGCGCCCCAGGGGAAATCGGCCGGCGTTGTTGTCAAAAGTGAACGATGATCTCTTCCTGATAAGGTGGTCATCATCGTTCACTTTTCAGCCCGGAGCGGCTAAGGTCTGTGCCATGCGTTGTCGCTACTGCCACGAGCGGGCCGGCTGGTTTCGTCGGGTGTGTGTCGATTGTCGGCGTCTGCTGGCCATCTATACCCGCCACCGGGGGCAGCTCGGTCTGTTGCAGTTCCTGGATTTGTTCATCGACACGGGTTTGCCGCGGGAGAAGATCGAGGCGTTCATGAATGCCGATCCCAGCGGCCGGGGCAGCGTCAAGGATCAGATTACGGCCGACATGAGTACCGAGCTGCTGGGAGCGATGGGGGTCAACGTGCGGCAAACCGCCCATGACGTGAAACAGCTGCGGCGTCAGGGCAACTGGCGGGGGATGGGTGAGCGGCCGGACGAGTGAGGCCGGACGGTCAGCGGTGGCGGCGGAGGAATTTGCGGATCAGCTTGATTCCTCCGGCCCTGCGGGGCTATGAAGGGGAGCACTTTCACACGCAGGAGGACGCTCAATGGCGAATATCGAATTTGGCACCGCGCTGCCGGGAACGGATAAGACTGCGGAATTTGCCCGCCGGGCGGAAGAGCTGGGCTTTGACTATCTGGGCTGTGGCGAGCACGTGATGTTCCACGGGCCGGTCGGCAATACCTTTATCTCGCTGTCGGTGGCGGCCGGGGCAACCCAAAAGATCAAGCTGATCAGCTCGATTGTGCTGCTGCCGCTGTATCCGGCGGCCCTGGTCGCCAAGATGGGCTCGGCGCTCGATGTGGCGTCCAACGGCCGCTACAATTTCGGGGTCGGCATCGGCGGTGAGTTTCCCAAGGAGTTCGAGGCCTGCGGGGTGCCGGTCAAGCAGCGCGGCTCGCGGACGAATGAAGCCCTGGAGGTGATCAGCCGTCTGTGGACCGAGCAGAAGGTGTCGTTTGCCGGCCGCTATACGACCCTGAACGAGGTCACGATTGAGCCCGCCCCGGTCCAGAAACCGCGGCCGCCGATCTGGGTGGCCGGTCGCAAAGACCCGGCCATGCGGCGCACCGCCACCTACGCCGATGGCTGGTTGCCGTATATGTATACGCCCGAGCAGCTGCACGACAGCATCGAGAAAATCAAAGCCTACCGCAGAGAGGCCGGCCGCGATGTCGAGTCTTTCATTCCCGGCGTATTCATTTTTACCGCCACCCACGCCGACGGCGACACCGGCCGGGAGATGGTCGCCACCCGGCTGGGCAGACAGTACGCCCAGGATTTCTCGAAGCTGGCCGGAAAATACGCCCTGGCCGGCACGCCCGAGGACTGCCGCAAGCGCCTGCAGGAGTATATCGACGCCGGGGCAAAGATGGTCATGCTGCCGTCGGCCTGCCCCGCCGATTACATCGAGGAAAACACCCGCCTCATCGCCCAGGAGATCATTCCGGCGTTTCGCTGATCAGGGTTCGGATTTGCCCCGAGGGTCGCCGGCCCGGCACTCGGGGCTGCAGAAGGTGCGGCGCGCGCCGCCTACGGACGCCCGAATGGCTTCCGGCTCAGGGATGAACTGCCCACACTCGGCGCACTGGACCAGCGGCGTGCCAACCCGGTCCAGGGGGTCTTTGGGCTTGCCGGTCAGGCGGTCGGTCGGCCGCAACAGGCTGCGTACCCCACGGTAGATGAGGTAGGCTGCCGCAGCCAGCAGCAGGAGGCGCAGCATCCCTGGCATGCCTAGCCCTCACGTGAGTCCTGGGCCGCGTCCGGCTCGGCAGCCGAAACACCGTTGCCCGCGCTGCTGTCCTGGACTACCGGAATCTCATTCTCCTGGTTGTAATCGCTGCCGGGGCTTTGCAGATAGTTGAGCAGTTCCGAGTTGGCCGGCAGCACCAGGGTGGTGCCGTTGCTCAGAATCTTCTCATAGGTCTGCAAACGGCGGGTAAAGGCGTAGAACTCTTCGTCCTGACCAAACGCGTCGCCGTAGATCTGGGTCGCCTCGGCGTCGCCCTCGCCCTTGAGCTTTTCGCTCGTTTCGTAGGCCGTGGCCAGGATGATCTCGCGCTCCCGTTCCGCCCTGGCCCGGACCTCGCGGGCTTGTTCGTCGCCCTCGGCTCGATAGCGTTTGGCGATCCGTTCCCGTTCGGCGCGCATGCGGGCAAAGACGCTGGCCTGGACTTCCGTGGGCAGGTCGAGGCGTTTGATCCGGACATCACGGACCTCGATGCCAAAGGACTTTGAGGTCTCAATGGTGTCTTTGGTCACCACCTGCATGATATTTTCCCGCTCTTCTCGAATCACGTCCAGAAAATTATGCTTGGCAAGTTCTTGGCGGAGACGGGCAGAGATAATGGCGTCGAGACGGGTCCGGGCCTGATCCGGGTTACGGACGCTACGGTAGAACTCGAGCGGGTGTTCAATCCGCCAGCGCGACACGTGGTCGATCAACACCCGCTTTTTGTCCAGGGTCAGATACTCCGCCGGACGGGCGTCGGTGGTCAGGACGCGCTTGTCAAAGCGAATCAGCTGGTGCATGAAGGGGATTTTGAAGTACAGCCCGGGGTCGCGCAGGGTCCGTTGCCACTGGCCGAACTGGAGGATGATCCCCTGTTCCCACTCGCCAATGGTGAAGGCCGGCCGCAAAATCGCAAAGGCAAAAACCACAACTAAACTGATACCAACCAGCAGGCGTGCCATATTGTTCCCTCCTAGTTGCTGGGTGCGGCCTGGACCGCTCCGCCGGCCGCCGCCATACCCCCCAGCTCCTTGAGCGGCAGCAGGGGCACGACGCCGTTGCTGGTGCCGGCGTCAAGAATGATTTTTTCCACATCGGGCATGATCCGCTCAACACTCTCCAGATACAGGCGATCGCGGGTGACCTTTTTGGCCTTTTTATACTCGCCCAGGACCTGCAAGAAGCGCTCAGCATCGCCCTGAGAGCGGATGACTCGCTGGGCTTTATAGGCCTCGGCCTGTTGGAATACTTCGGCGGCTACACCCCGGGCTTTGGGTACGATATCTTCGCGGTAGCCCTCGGCCTCCTTGATCAGACGGTCGCGGTCTTCCAGCGCCCGGACCACGTCATGAAAGGCGTCCTGGACCTCGGCCGGCGGATCAACGGCCAGCAGTCTGGCCTCGGTGACGAGCAGACCGGTTTGATAGGTGTCGAGCAGCTCTTGGAGGGCTACATGCGCCTGCTGCTGGACCTCCAGGCGACCGTCGGTCATGGTGTGGTCGATTGTGTTGCTGCCGACCGCGCCGCGCAGGGCGACCTCTGCCGAGGAGTGCAGAATGCCCTCCGGGTCGGACGCCCCGAATAGAAACTTGACCGGATCGTTGACCACATACTGGACAAACAGCTGGAGTTGGACGATGTTTTCGTCCCCGGTCAACATCAGGGCTTCTTCCGGTCGGGGGTCGGCCTGACCGCGTATGCCCCGGCCCGGCACGCCGCGGGTCCGAAAGCCGATCTCGGCGTTCCGAATCTGTTTGACATCGACCACCGCATAGCGCTGAATCGGCCACCAGCGCCAGCGCAGGCCCGGCTCGGTCAGTGCCGACACCCGCCCGAACAGCAGCTCAACGCCCTGTTCTCCAGGCCCGACAATGTACAGGCCGACATAAAACCACAGGGCCAGGGCCAGGACGCCGGCCAGGCCGAAGACTCCCCAGCCGCCTTTGAAGCCCTTGAACCGCTGGGCTTTTCTTTTGAGCTCCTCGACGGCTTGGAAAAGCTCATCAGCCGGTGATGGGCCGTCATTTCGCCATTGGTCTGACACGATTAGCCTCCTTCCGCTCGGAGAAATGAGCAGAATGTGTGAATGTTCTCGTCATCCTACCCCATCCCCCGCGCCAACTCCAGTGTTAAATGTCGGTTGACTGGACACGGCAGGCGGCCCCGAGCTATTGTTCTTCCCACACCGGCACCCGTGACGGGGAAGGAGGACGCCATGCCTGATCACGCCCTGCTCTTACACAAGGAGCCACCGCTCGCCTGGCTCGTGTTTAACCGGCCCGAACGACGCAACGCCGTCAGTCTGGAAATGTGGCAAGCCCTGCCCGACCTGGTCGCCGATGCCGCTGCCGACCCGGCCGTGCGGGCGTTGATTCTCCGTGGCGGAGGAGAGGAGTCGTTTATTTCCGGGGCCGATATCTCGCAGTTCGGCAAGGTCCGCTCCTCAAAAGAGACCATGGGCGTCTATAATCGCGCCACCGGCGCAGCCCTGCGCGCCCTCGAACAGCTGGAAAAGCCGCTGGTGGCCATGATTCACGGCTTCTGCCGGGGCGGCGGTTGTTCTGTGGCCCTGATGTGCGACCTGCGGCTGTGCGCCGATGACGCGAGTTTCGGGATTCCAGCCGCCCGGCTGGGCATTGCGTATGCCATTGAGACCGGCGTGGAGCGCCTGGTGCAGGTCGTGGGGGTGGCCAACGCGGCCGAGATTCTGATGACCGCCCGGACCTACGGGGCGGAAGAAGCCCAGCGCATGGGCCTGGTGAATCGGGTCATCCCCAAAGCCGAACTCGAATCCTTCACCCGCGATTACGCCACCAAAATGGCCGACAATGCCCCGCTCAGCGTGGCCGCCCACAAATTCTTCGTCCGCGAGAGCACCAAAGCCGCAGCCCTGCGGGACGCGGACAAGATTCGGGCCTTATCGACGGCCTGCTCAGAGAGCCAGGACTACCGCGAGGGCGTGCGCGCCTTCATGGAAAAACGCCGCCCCCAGTTTCAGGGCAAGTAGGGCTGACCCGCGAGCAAGCCCATCTTGCCGGCTTCTCAAAGGGCTGCGAGAAGCTATCAACAGCCACCGGGTCGCTTAGCATCGTAGGTCGGCCGCACGAAGGCAGCCGACGAGGGACACGACCGGAGGGAGGGCACCCCCTATCCCATAAGGTGGGTAGCAATGCCGCCCGGTAGCCGTTAGGTGACTCACCCGACCTACGATGCTGGATGGCGCGTTTGTATGTCCTTGGCTAACGCCCTGACATCCGGGTCACCCAACCACTGGTGTCGCTCCTCAGTATAGTCGCCCCAGCCGGTTTCCGATTGTTGCAGAAAACGCACCATCCCCACGATGCCCAACTGCTCCCCAAGAACCTGGATGCCCCGTGCTCGGATTTGTTCCAATGTCGGTGCGGGTTTGTTCATCGCTCCAGTTCCTAACAAACCGACCGGCTCTCTTCAGTATCTCCTGGAGCCGATACCTCCGGTCTCAATTGGGAACGGCGTCCACTTCATGGTACACGACAGCAACTGTACCAGTACCCGTTCGAACATGATTCTTGACTCCACACACATAGAGGTATAGTGAGGGCAGAGGAGGTGCCGTGCCATGTCAGAAAAACCAGAAGGGTCTAGTCTGCCCAAATTCTGGACCGTTTTGTCGGAATCAGAGACAAACAACGATGATGATCCGCCCATCTACTATGATGACCCACCTATCTATTTCACCTCACAGGGGGAGCGTTACATCTACCCCCATGATTTGGTGCACAGCAAACACGCGTGGGACAAGGTCAAAAAGTTTGAGGCTCTTGTAAAGGATCAAAATCTTCAGAGAGCCCAGGGGCTCGGCTTCCTGTCTTCGGAAGACTCGACGCAACAGAAATGACGCTCTGCCGCAGGGTCGTCAGACGCTCACCAGATATCCGCTATGAATTTCAGCTGGCCCCTGATTCCCGTTTTGGGGGGCTATTGGTTTGTGGTTCATTGGAATCGGACGCGTTTTCTCATGAAACGCAGGTCCGGTTATCATCTCTTCTTTTGGGCCGCAATCGCGGGGATGTTTTTGCATATCCCTGGAGCTGTGGTAGTAGCGGTTGGCTATTGGATGATTTCTCTCTTTTATCCGCCGCCGTCTTGCTTTGAAAAATGGACCCTCTTCGCTTCTGACGTGTACCCCTGCATCGCCGTATCCAGCTTTCTGTCGGGGTTCGTGCTACCGCACATTGCCAACCGCTTCTTTCCTGAAAAAGAAGCTACCGACGACGCAGCAGCAGACAATGGAGATCTCCTCGAACTGCTCCTCGCAGAAGCCATAGATAACACCATGCCTGTCGCACTGGTGCTGAAGAGCAGGAAGGTGCATATCGGTTTTGCTCTGAATAATGGGATTGAATCCCAGGACGGGGAATTCGATATCGCCCTCATTCCTCTGGTCAGTGGGTATCAAGAGCCGGACACCCTCGTCTTGAAACTCACCACCTACTATCCCCAACAGATCAGAGAGAGTCAAGAATCTGATAAGAGATCGCGTCTTCAGTCCAGCATGCATCGGTCTATCGTCATTCCTCTGTCCCAAGTCGTATCCGCACGTATATTTGACCCTGAAGGTGAGACCGTTGACCCCTCTCCTCCCAGTCAAAGGAAGCAATGAAAAACCGGTGATGGCCGAAGATTCTTCAGTTGGGACTGGATGACGCGGCTGAAGGAACAGGGTGGTTCTGATTACGTTGCCTTCCTCGTGGCAGAGAGTACAATACGGCCATGCCTGAGCTGAGCAGGTTCTTTGGAATCATAATCCGTATGCAGCACCCTATCCACAAGGTCACATCGTTTAAGCAACTGGCCCCGTACACGCTGTGTATCCGCTTTGCCGATAACACCGAACAGACGATTGATTTTCGCCCGATTCTCGCCGGAGACCTGTACGGCCCGCTCCAAGACTTGGTGGTCTTTGAGCAGGTCCGCCTAGACCCGGAGGTGTCTACCCTTGTCTGGCCGAATGGCGCGGATTTCGACCCCGCCGTGTTGCATGACTGGCCGGCCCATCAGGCGGCCTTTGTCACGCAAGCCCGGCAATGGGCAACGACTGGAGTAGAGATCAGGTAGCGGGAGAGGGACCAAAATCAGAGGGATGTCAGGTGACGCTTCGCTCACCTGACCTACGGGGCTCATGGAGGTCCGGCACATCGGATAGCACCTGAGCAAAGGCGTTGGCTTGCTCTTGTATTTAGCGGTGTTCTTTCGAGCAAAAGCGGACATAGGGAAAGGGACCGACTAGGCGCAGTTCGCCCGTTCCCTCCTCAATTGCAATAATTGCAATAATTGCAATAGTACCCACGGAATGGTGAATGGCGATGCTGTTCTAAGGTTCCAACCCGCTTTTCCAAGCCTTGTATAAGTCGATATATGTCTGCCTGCGCGAGACACACCTTTGCCCTCTCGACGTAACGACCCTCTGGATATGCATGGAGATAGAGCAACACTTGTGTGGAGTCCTTGCAGGACACGCTTCCCCAGAACAAATCTTCGGTCTGTCCTGATTGATCGGCTGTCGCCTGCGCGAGACACGTCTTCGCCTTCTCAACGTAGCGACCCTTTGGATATGCTTGGAGATAGTGCTGTATTTGTGTGGAGTCCTTACAGGACACGATCTTCCAAAACAAATCTTCGGTCTGCTCTGATTGATCGGCTGGTGCATTGGCTGGAACGGCCACGAGAAGCAAGAGAATAAGCATGATACGGCACATCTGTCCGTCCTCCCACAGTTGTTACTTCACAGCTTTTTCCTCAGTTTGGATAGAGGGCAGAGTGCCCACATAGAATCCTGGTTGTTCTATTTCTTTCGCAATCAAGAGCGCGGCCTTTTCTTCCAAGCGTTTCAATCTTTCAAGGAATTTATCTTTTTCAACAAACCCATTCAGGTAGGCTTGGCACCATTGATACGCGCCATCGCGGTAAAATTGTAACCCCTGTGTCCGTCGGAAGGCGGATTGGACCGCTGTCGTCAGGCCGAAATCTCCTGTCCCACTCAGCGTAGATGATTGGTTCTCTGCGATCTGTTTTTTCAACTCCGCCTCTAGCTTACTGATACTGTCCAACGCTTGGATCGCTTCTGCGGGAGGCTCCGCACAGACTTTCAATTCCCACTCATTCTTACAACCGTTTTTCTTCCGCCGATCAAAGATGACAAGCCGTCGCTCCAGTTTCGTACTCAGCGCACGCACTCCCTGCTGGGCAAGCAATGGCACTCCGGGGATAACAGACGTATTCGAGAACACGTGCTCGTCCACGACCGCCTGTTCTTCTGGCTTGACAAAAAATGGGACGCCACAGCCGCTATTGGCTACGATCAGCACCATGCAGAAGCATACTAAACTTCTCATCCTCTGCTTCCTCCTTTTTCCTGTGCCCCCCTATTGGCAGACAGAGCAATTGCGGATGCCATAGTTGGTATTGTTGAGTTCGTCCAGCCTGCGAAGATTGGCGCAATTGAGACGGACTCCCTCGTCGTGGCAGGCGGTTGCATATGCACAGGCGCTCTGACAGATCGCCTTCGACTGCCCATCGCGGGGGTCCCCGGTCCAGATGTCTGTGCAGACATCATGCGGATTCTGGCCGCATAATCCCCCGCCACTGCCACCATCGTCGCTGCCGCCACCATCATCGCCACCATCGTCGCCATTACCACCATCGTCGCCACTGCCACTGTCTGTACATTTGCGCGCTGCGCCCGGATCCGTCTGGGGGTTGTGTTCTGCACACTCCCTGACGACCTCGCCGTCTCCACTTATTGCCTTACAGGCGGGGAATATGCGACAGGGGCTTATCTCAGCCGGACACGGGGGAGGTTCCCCTGTTCCGATATGACGATTACAGCGATCGTTCCAAACCTCGGGATCGCCACCAGCGTGCCGGTCGGGGAGCACCTCAACTCCAAACCGTCTTCTGAGCCTGAGGTGGTATCTGGCGTCGCACTCCACTTCCATACATCGAACCGCCACATGCCATGTCGTCGTCGGGCTGCCTTCATCAGAATATTTATAATAGAGTGGCTCCCATACTCCGTCGAGGTGGTATCTACTGTTTCCTATCACCCGGAGCTTTCTCCACTGTTGTCCCTCCCATGACGAGTTCCTTATCTCTGCTGTGATTACGTGCGTGATCGTGGTCTTGGACCCGATCAACCTAACCTCGACACTCAACGTTCCGTACCTGGACGAGATGATCTTGAACACATCTATTCTGTCTCCTCTGGTCAGGTTCCCATAGAGAGCGTTAGGTATGTTGAGCACAGGTATCTCTTCCCCGACCATCTCCAGATGTTGGGTGGCTTCATTCCAGGCAAACCGCATGGTCTCATCCGGCGCGGGAAAGTCTGGAACACGGCACTCTCCCTCCGCCCCGGTCACGTAGGGTTCGCCCGTGGTGGCCACGGTAAAGGTGCTGCGGGCAAACTCTACGCCGTTGTCGTACACCACGGCTGTGTGGGTCCCATCGCCGAGTTCGGCCCAGTTCATGATCGACACAAAGCCGACCTGCGCACTCGGACAGGCTCCCGCGTTGCGGACATCGGCCCGCACGTTCCCGTAGGCCAGGGGCAGCGGAGCGCCGTTGTTGAAGCGGCCCGTCAGCGGCCCGTTGGCCGTACACTTCCAGCCCGAGATCACCCCGAGGCCCGAATAGAAGGACCCATTGGCCGGATTCTCCAGCGCCGCAGGGCCACCACCCCCACCGTCACCGTCCGGAGACTGCTCCGTCCAGACGCAGACCTCCGGCGATTTCTCGCCCTCCACCCCCGCCGCATTCACCGCCGTCACGCGGTAACATTCCCCAGAGACTAGGGAGATTACCTGAAAGCCGGGGGTACTCACATTGCCAAGAAATTCTTCCGGTCCGTTCGGACTGCGAGAATAGAGGTTGTAACTCACCGCTCCGCCCCCGGTCGGCGGGTCCCAGTCCACCATGACCACCTCCAGTCCCACCTCCGCTGCCCACTCCGCTTCCACCTCCGTCACCTGGACGTTGCGCGGGACCCCTGGCGCATCTTCCCCCCCACTCCCGCTCCCACCGCGCTGGTTCACCATCTCCAGATGTTGGGTCGCCTCATTCCAGGCAAACCGCATGGTCTCATCCGGCGCGGGAAAGTCCGGGACACGGCATTCCCCCTCGGCCCCGGTCACGTAGGGTTCGCCCGTAGTGGCGACCGTAAAGGTGCTGCGGGCAAACTCTACGCCGTTGTCGTACACCACGGCGGTATGTTCCCCATCGCCGAGTTCGGCCCAATTCATGATCGACACAAAGCCGACCTGCGCGCTCGGACAGGCTCCCGCGTTGCGGACATCGGCCCGCACGTTCCCGTAGGCCAGAGGAAGCGGGGCGCCGTCGTTGAAGCGGACCGTCAGCGGCCCGGTGGCCGTACACTTCCAGCCCGAGATGACCCCGATGCCCGAATAGAAGGACCCGGTGGCCGGATTTTCCAGCGTGGCGGCGCACACCAGCGCCGGGGCCAGGAGAAGGAGACTGAAGCACAGACGCAGCAGAATGGATATACGCATTGCTTTCTATTTCGAGGCGATTTTTTCGGAACCTCATCACAGTATCCCTGCCAAAACCACCTTAATTTTGATAGTTTTTCGGTCCTTAGCACTAATTTTTAGGTGGGAGAGGGGGAGAATATGAGCGGCATCCAAGAGCTGGACGAGGTGGACAGAGACGCCAAGCTCGCCCGCTTAGTGCAGGCAGAGATCGTGACGCGTCGCGGTTCCGGCAGTCCCCTCGATGTCGTGGGACAGCCTGTAGACAAGGACGCCGGACTGCTGGACGCCGTACTCGAGGAGCGCACAGAAGAACGCCGGGAGGGGGAACGGTGAATTTCTGGGACACCTCTGGCGGCCGCGCTTGTTGCTGCCGAAGACGAGCCTGCGAGCCTGGGCTTTGTCTGCTTTGATACACGGCTGAATCAGGCCGCGTCGCGCGAAGGCTTCGCCATCCTCACGCCATGATTTATGGGCAGGGCCGGTGCAGTTCCTGTTGACGGTATTGCTGACTGACTGTATAGTCAGTCATATGACTAAAAATTCAGCCAGTACAAAAGAGGAGATGTTACGCGAGTTCCGCGTCCGGGAAATCCTGGACGCGACGTGTCGGGTGGTGTCGCGGCACGGCTTTCAGGGGGCGACCGTTGATCGCGTAGCGGAAGAGGCCAAGATCGCCAAGGGCACGATCTATCTGTATTTCCACAAAAAAGAAGAGCTGTTCAAAGCTGCGGTCGAACAGGGGATGGAGAACTTCACCAACCAGGTTCGGGCCGAGGTCAAAGAAGTCAGCGCGCCGCTCGAAAAAATCGTGTGTCTGGTCGAAGCCGTTCTGGAGCTGAGCGATACCAACCGCGACTTTTTCAAGATGCTGCTGCTTGAGCGCAACCTGCTGGCCGCCTCGCCCGACCATCCCGAGGCGTCCCATACGCTGGATCTGTACCTCGACTACATCCGCTTCATTGAGGAGACGCTCCAAGAGGCGGTCGATGCCGGGGTGCTGCGTCCGCATGACACCGAAGCCTCGGCCTTTGCCCTGAGCGAGTCGATGCGGGGCTGTTTCCAGCAGCGCGCCCTGGGGCTGACGGCGCGGTCCGCCTCGGAGGATGCCGAGATTCTGCTCGACCTGCTGATGCATGGGGTGCTCAACCCCAACTATAACGGTCACAAGGAGTTGTCATCGTGAGACGTCTGATATCGGTCGTTGTCGTGCCGCTGCTGGCACTGCTGGGCGGCTGCCAGTCCGGGGACTCCGAGGTCGCCCAGGCCGAGGCGGCCAAAGCCGGCCAGGCTGACCAGGCTGCGGTGGCAGGCGTGCCAGCCCTGGCGATCCAGGTCGCCTCGCCGGTCACGCGTCACATCCAACGCACCGGCCGCGGTCAGGGCGCCCTGTTTGCCCATGAGACGGTCGTCCTGTCGAACAAGCAGGAGGGCTATGTCAGCACGGTCGCGGTAGACTTTGGCGATCAGGTCAGCCGGGGGCAGATGCTGGCCCAAATGGAACAGGAAGAACTGGCCCTTGAGGTTGAGGTGGCAGAGAGTGCCGTCACCCAGGCCGAGGCCCTGTATATCCGGGCCGCCGCCGAAAACGAACGTATCCAGGAACTGTTTGCCGAGCAGATTATTCCTCCCCAGCGCCGCGATACCGCCGAAGCCGAGTACAAAGTCGCCGCCGCCCAGGTCGAAACGGCAAAGAAAGCCCTCGCCCTGGCCGAAAAGCGCTTGCGCGACACCCGTATTGTGTCGCCGGTCAACGGTTTTGTCCAAGAGCGGTTCGCCAATCCGGGCGAGTATAAAACCGCCGCCTCAAAGCTGTTCGAGGTGGTGGTCGTAAATCCGCTCAAGCTGCGCGCGCCCGTCCCGGAACGGTTTGCCGCAGTCGCCCGGATCGGCATGGCCATGCGGGTCGAGGTCGAAGCCCTGCCGGGAGAGATGTTTGACGGCCGGCTGACCCGCATGGCCGCTCAGGTCGATCATCGCACCCGCACCCTGCTCATCGAAGCCGAAATTCCAAATCCGGATCGCAAACTGCGGCCGGGCTATTTTGCCCACATCACGGGTGTGCTGGGCGAAGAAGAGGCGCTGTTCATCCCGCGTCTGGGCCTGTCGCGCTATGCCGGAGTGGAGCGGGTGTTCGTGGTCAAAGATCAGGTGGTGACTTCGCGCGAGGTGCGGTCCGGGGTCGAGGACGGGGAGTGGATTGAAATTGTGGAAGGGCTTGCTGCGGATGACGTGGTCGCGGTCAGTCGCCTGAACCGTCTGGCCGATGGCATGGCCGTGCAGACCCAGGAAAACGAAGGATGACCTCTTCTTGACGAGGTAGTCGTTCTCGTTCGTTTTTGCTTGCGGAGGCCCAATGATTCTCGCCGATATCTGTGTTCGCCGGCCGGTCTTTGCCACCATGCTGATCGGGGTCCTGGTGGTGGCCGGGTGGTTTTCGTACCAAAGCCTGACCTTGGAACTGATGCCCAAGGTGGAGATGCCCGTCGTCACCGTGACCACGACCCTGCCGGGCGCCGGTCCCGAAGAGATTGAAGCCCAGATCACCAAGATCGTTGAGGAAGCGATCAACACGGTCAGCGGGATCGACGAGCTGCGCTCGGTGACCCGTGAGGGGCTGTCGCAGGTGGTGGTCCAGTTTGTGCTGGAGAAAAATCTCGGCATTGCAGCCCAGGAAGTGCGGGACAAAGTCGGCACGATTCTGGCCGATCTGCCCGAAGACGCCGACCCGCCGATTGTGGAGAAGTTCGATATTGACGCCACGCCGATTGCGACGATTACGGTGTCCGGCTTCCGGGGCCTGAAAGAACTGACCGAAATCGCCGAGAACCAGGTCAAGGAGCCCCTGGAGTCGGTGTCCGGGGTGGGAGCGATTGATATTCTTGGTGGCCGCAAGCGTGAGATTCAGGTCTTGCTCGACCACGAGCGCCTGCTGGCCTATCGGCTGTCGATACGGACGGTGGCCGAGGCGCTGGCCAAACAAAACGTCGAGTTTCCCGGCGGCCGCATCACCCAAGACAGCGGAGAGACCGTTCTGCGCACGCTGGGCCGGGTCAAATCGGTCCGCGAGTTTGAAGATATCGTGGTGGCGACCCGAGACACCGTGCCGATTACCATCGCCGACATCGGCCGGGTCGAGGACGGGGTCGAAGAGCCCCGCTCGCTGTCGCGCTACGACGGCAAGAACGCCGTGTCGCTGGTCATTCGCAAACAGTCGGGCGCCAACACCGTGGATGCGGTCGAGGCCGTGCAGGAACGCCTGGTCGAGGTCCGTACACTCCTGCCGCCCGGGCTGGAAGCGCTCGTCACCCGCGACCAGTCGGAGTTTGTCATCGCCTCGGTGCATGAGGTCGAACAACATCTCATCCTGGGTTCGATCTTTGCCAGCATCATTGTGTTTTTCTTTTTGGGCAACCTGCGCTCAACCATCATTGCCGCCGTCTCCATCCCGGTTTCGATCATTGCCACCTATAGCCTGCTGGCGGCGGCCGGCTACTCGCTGAACCGGGTCACGCTGCTGGGCCTGACCCTGGCCGTGGGCATCGTGATTGACGACGCCATCGTCGTGCTGGAAAACATCTACCGCTATATCGAAGAGAAGGGCATGAGTCCGTTTGAGGCAGCCCGGGCGGCGACGGCCGAGGTGGGTCTGGCCGTCAGCGCCACCACCCTGTCACTGGTGGTGATTTTCATTCCGGTCGGCTTTCTCAAGGGCATTGTCGGCATGTGGCTCAGCAGCTTCGGCTTTACCATGGCCTTTGCCATCATGATCTCACTGCTGGTGTCATTCACCCTGACGCCGATGATGTGTGCCCGTTTCCTGCCCAAAAATACCGGACGCCAGGCGCATTCGTCCCGCGAGTCCGTCTTTTACCGGCTTATCGACCGCAGTTATACGGCCATGCTGGCCTGGTCGATGCGCCACCGCTGGGTGGTGGTGTGCCTCACCCTGGGTCTGTTTATCGGCACCCCGTGGATTGCCGGTCTGGTCCGTCCCAGCCTGATGGCCAACGATGATCGGGGGGAGTTTGAAATCAATATCAAGACCCCGCCGGGCTACTCGCTGGCCCAGACCGACGCGGTGACCGCCCAGATTGAGGACGAAATCAAGCCGCTGCCGGGGGTGGCCCATCTGTTGACCGAGGTGGGGTCGGTGGTTGGCGAGTCGGTCACCAAGGCCAAGATTGTGGTCACCCTCGACCACTACACCGAACGCGAGCTGAAGCAGTACGAAGTCATGGATCTGGCCCGCCAGAAGGTCGAGGGCTTTCCGGGGATGCGGATCAGCGTCGATCAGATTCTGCCCGTCAGTGGTGGCGGCGTCCAGAACGTTGACGTGTCGTACAACCTGCGCGGCCCAGAGCTGGAGACCCTGCAAGACTACGCCGAGGAGCTGAAAACGGGCGTCCAGCAGATCGCCGGGCTGCGGGACGTTGATTCGACCTATGAGGGCGGAAATCCCGAACTGCAAGTCCACCTCAACCGGCGCAAGTCTTCCGACCTCGGGGTTGAGGCGGCCGATATCGCCTCAACCATCCGCATCATGGTCGCCGGCGAGAAGATCACCACCTACCGCGAGGGCGATGAACTCTACGACGTGCGGCTGCGGCTGGCGCCCGAGAGCCGCAATCGGCCGGAAGTCATTCAACAGACCTCCATCCCCTCGGCGGCGGTCGGACAGGTCCAGCTCAGCAGCCTGGTCGATATGATTCCGGGCACCGGACCGGTCCAGATTGATCGCCAGGAGCGACAGCGCCAGATCACGATTACGGCCAACCTGGCCCAGGGCAAAGCGCTCAGCGACGCACTCGCCGATATTGATGCCAAGGTTGACGACATGGGTCTGCCGCTCGGCTATACGACCGGCGTATCGGGCATGGGGAAAATGTTTGCCGAGATGATAGAAAGCTTTCAGCTCGCCTTTCTGCTGTCGATCATCGGCATGTACATGATTCTGGCCGCCCAGTTCGAGAGCTTTCTGCACCCCATCACCATTATGCTGTCGCTGCCCCTGGCGGTGCCGTTCGCCCTGCTGTCGCTGTGGATGTTTGACCAGCATCTGGCCCTGTTTGCGATTCTGGGCATGCTGCTGCTGTTTGGCATTGTCAAGAAGAATTCGATTTTGCAGATTGACCATACCATCAACCTACGCGCCCAGGGCCTGCCCCGCGACGAGGCCATCATGCGGGCCAACCGGGAACGCCTGCGGCCGATTCTGATGACGACCCTGGCCCTGGTGGCGGGCATGGTGCCGATCCTGATCGGCCAGGGGCCGGCGGCCGAGAGCCACCGTGGCATTGCGGTGGTGGTGATCGGCGGCCAGAGCCTGTGTCTGCTGATTACCCTGCTGGTGACGCCGGTCGCCTACTCGCTGTTCGACGATATGGAAGCCGGCCTGGCGGGCGTGTTCGAGCGGCTGCGACGGCTGGGCGGTCGGCTGCGCTGGCGGCGCGCGGGCGGTCAGGTGGCCCAGGTCAGCGAAGATCCGGTCGGGGACTGAAGCCCGGACAGGTCGCCCTCAAGAAACGAACGCACCGGCGCGCGTTTCTTCCTTTCAAGGCCGCTATGGATCGCTTCCTGGAGCGGGAGCAAGGCCGGGCACTGTTTGAGTTGCCGCCACAGCCCGCCCAGCCAGTTCATCCGGCCTACCAGACCTGCCATCGCCGCTTCCAGCAGTGGCAACGGGCGGGCGTCATGGATCGGCTGCTTGCGGCGCTGGCCCGGGATTTGGAGCAGCGCGGCCAGATCAATCTGGACGAGTGCTTTGTGGACGGCAGTTTCAGCGCGGCCAAAAAGGGGGGGCCGGGGTCGGCAAGACCAATGGAAGATCGAGCGGCTGTTTGCGTGGCTGCAAAACTCCCGCAAGCTGGTCACGCGCTCTGAACGCTCTGCGGCCGCCTTCCTCATCCTTGCCAAAAAGTATTTATGAGATAGCTTCTATTCTCCTTCTTTCCCCCACAAGGCTCTTAAAGGGACTGCCCTCTACGCCGAGGAATTTTAACGCGGGCCGGGCCGCGCCTCCGCTTACCGCTCAATATCCTTGTCTCGCTCCCGCTGGATCATCCGCAGGAGGCGGTCCGCTTCAGCGCGGCGCTCCGGGTCTGTGATGGAGGCGATGGCCGCCGCCACGTCCGCAGCCGTTTGCCGCGCTACGCCCTGGATCGCTCGCTCAATCCAGGGGGCGGTGTGGCGGTCAAAGTACGTCACTCTCCCCTGATCGACCAGACCAACCAGGCGATGCCCCACCCCAGCGTTATCGAAGAACAAGCTGGTGTCGGCAATCTGCGCCGCCCGCGCGGCGGCCGTGAAGGTCTTCTCAAAACGCCGCCTCTGGATCGGCTCGGCGATGGCATGACCCTCGTCCGCCACTCGCATCTGCACACGCCGCTTGCTCGTTTCAACATCAGCCACCCCGATGAAGTGGAGCACTACGGTGAATCCCGCGTCCTTCGCGGTCCGCATCGTGCGGAGGATTTCGTGACTGCTCAGGGTGCTTTCTCGGCTGAACGTGGTCCGGCTGGTAATCAAGGCCCGCGATTGCCGCAGCGTTTCCCGGCCCGCTTGCACGGCGCTGGCTTGTCCCGCCCGGCTCAGGGTCTGGGCGATGTCGTCAGGATTCAGCACGCGGCCGACCGGGTAGCCGGTCGTTTGCAGACCGGCCATAAAGGTCGATTTGCCGACGCCATTCGGTCCGCCGACCACGGTCAACCACGGCGGATCAGCTGGCTTGTCGCTCACCGGCGGCCCTCTGCTCCTCCGCGTCGTACTCTGCGACTGTCTTGAATGTGCCGTCGGGATACTCGTACATGGGTACGCCCTCGACCTCGACCACCACGGGCAAGCCCTTCCGAAAGCGGGCCTCACGAGCCTTACGCCCCGCTTCTGCCCCGATGCTATTCCACTCGTCCATGGTGAAGCCTAAAATCTTGCGTGTCGTCCTTGCCATCACGCTGTCCCCCCCCTGCAACGTATCCTGCCTTGGGGGCCTTTCGCAATGAAGGGTTATAGGTGTGTCACAGTTTGGGCCTGAGGAATGTGCCCATTACTTCACCCATGCCGGCTATGCATCAACCTAAAAGCAGAAGGCTCTAGGTTTGCGATCATCCCGGATGCACCAATCACACTCTGCTCGGTAAGAAGCTGGCCGATTGATCACCATAGGACCTTTTCTAACCGTGGGACCTTTGCTCATTGTTCCTCCTCCAGCTCCCGGCCCAGCCATTACGTCCGAGATAAGGCCCTATCTGTCAATCTTCACGGCGACAAAGGCAAATCGGGGCTGATAACGCCCAAAGTGTCAAGCTTGGGAGTGCGAGGATGGAGCCTCAGCTCTACCGCTTACGGCGAAGGCTGGACAGCTTGATCTCATTGCGGGTCTTTATCGCGGGCCAGCGCCTGCAGGGCTTGGCCGTTGACCCGGTACAGCAGCCATTCCTGCATATGCTCCAGACCGAGGCGGCGGTAGAACTCCCGGGCCGGGTTCCAGTCCAGAACCTGGAGTTCCAGGCGCGCACAGCCCCGCTCGACCGCAATGGCCGCCAGGCGCTGCATCAGCCGTTTGCCGACGCCGTGCCGGCGCGCCGCCTCTTCGACAAAGATGTCTTCGAGATGGATGCCGGCCGTGCCCTCCCAGGTCGAGTAGGTGTGGAAGAACAGCGCAAAGCCGACCGGCGCCCCGCCCAGCTCGGCAATCAAGGTTTCAAATTTGGGTTGCTCGCCAAAACCGTCGCGCAGCAAATCGGCCGGCGTCGTCTTGACCGCGTCGGGCTCACGCTCAAAGGCTGCCAGACTCCTGATGAAGTGCAGGATGGTATCCACGTCGGCGGGGGTGGCGGAGCGGACGCTGAGCGAGGGCATGATTTGAAGTATCCTTTTACGGTTCTGTTTTCACCAGCCGGAATTCACCCTTGACCGCGTTCCGGTACAGGTTGATCTGCCCGATATGCCGGGCCCGGCCTTCTTCGTCGCTGACCCCCAGACCGTCTTGGGGAGCCAGACACAAAACTCCCATCTTGCCGATCTGCTTATTATGGTGGACTTGCAGGGCGGCCTCGCCCGTTCTGTCCAGCGGATAGGTCTCCGACAGCAGGGGGTGAATCGCGCGTTTGACCACCAGCCGGTTGGCCTCCCAGGCTTCGCGGTAGTTGGCAAAGTGTGAACCGATGATCTGTTTTTTGTTCATCCACAGATAGCGGTTGTCGTACTCGTGCTCGTAGCCCGAGGTCGAGGCGCAGGTCACGACCTTGCCGCCCGGTCGGGCCACAAAGACGCTGGCGCCGAAGGTTTCCCGGCCCGGGTGTTCATACACCACATCGGGGTCTTCCCCGCCGGTCAGGTCACGGATGTCCTGGCCGAAGCGGCGCAGTTCACGGGCATTCTGCGAGCCGTCCTCGTTCCAGAACCGATAGCCCTGGGCGTTGCGGTCGATGACCCACCGGGCGCCAATGGTTTCACACAGCTTGACCTTGTCGGGTGACGACACCACACAGATCGGAAAAGCGCCGGCGTTCAGCACATACTGAAGGGCAAAGCCGCCCAGCCCGCCGACCGCGCCCCAGATCAGGACAATATCGCCCTGTTTGATCTGGGTTCCGTTGGGGCTGACCAGCATCCGGTACGAGGTGGAGTTGACCAGGGGCATGGACGCGGCTTCTTCCCAGGTCAGCTGGGGCGGCTTGGGCATCAGCTGGTTGGCCCGCACCAGGGCGATCTCGGCCAGCCCGCCAAAGTTCGTTTCAAAGCCCCAGATGCGCTGGTCGGGGTCGAGCATGGAGTCGTCGTGGCCGTCCGGGGCCTGCATATCGACGTAATTGCAGTGGATGGTGACCTCGTCGCCGGGCTTGAACAGGGTCACCCCGGGTCCGACGCGCAGAATCACCCCGGCCGCGTCGCTGCCCAGGATGTGGTAGGGCAGGTCGTGGCGCTGGTCCCAGGGGCTGCGTTTGGCCGCCCGTTTCAGGAACTGAAAGGTCGGAATCGGCTCGAAAATCGCGCTCCAGACGGTATTGAAGTTGATGGACGAGGCCATGACCGCGACCAGGGCTTCATTCGGGCCGACCTGGGGCAGGGCGACCTCGTCAACGTGCAGGCTCTTTCTCGGATCTTTATCCCACGACTCCAGCCCCTCGAACATGTCGATTTCGTCGCGGTGGGTGGTCACCGCTCGCATGGCATCCGGCAGCGGCAGGGCCGCGTAGTCTTCCGGGTCGGCCTGACCGGACGTGATGGCGTGTTGGATGTTTCGCATTGGGTTGGTCATTGTCGAGGCTTCTCTCCTTGTGTCAGCTGAAGATGGGGGCGTGGTCTGTCTGCTCAGGGATCGATCAGCACGCCGGGATTCAGCAGGCCCTTGGGGTCGAACGACTGCTTGGCGGCGCGCAGAGCGGTGGCAAACAGCTCGGGGCGCTGGCGGTCGTACTGGGGCCGATGGATGCGCCCGACCGAATGGTGGTGGGTCACCGTGCCGCCGTATTTGACCACCGCGTCGGCGGCGGCGGTCTTGATCTCCTGCCACTGCTGGATGGCGCCGGCGTGGGTGCCGATGCCGGTAAAGGTGTAATACGGGGCGGGTCCGTCGGGGTAGACGTGGGTGAAGCGGCACGACAGCAGGCCGCCGCCGCACACCTCGTCGAGCGCCTTTTGGATATCGGTCGTCACCCCGGCGTGAAACTCGGCAAAACCCTGCCACGGAATCGCGCTCTCGACCGTATCGAAAATCGCTCCCATGGCCGCAATCGTGCCCATCTGGTAGGGCATGCGCAGAAAGGCGTCGCGCCAGTCGCCGACCGAGCCGCCGCGTCCGGTGGTCTCGCCGGCGCCGCGAACGACCACGCCGTTGGGGGTCGTCCCGCCGTGGTCGGCGCAGCACTCCAGGGCGCGTTCGATCCAGGTCTCCAGCCCGTGGTCGGCCGACTCAAAGCCGAGCATCAGCATCGCTCCCGGGCTGTCGCTGACCTTGTTGCGCCTGACCTCGGTCGGGTCCAGCAGCCGGCAGTTGGCCGGGTACAGCCCGGCCTGGCTGAGCGCCCGGACCGCCTCCACGCCGGACTCGAAGCGCTCAAAATGGACGCCCGCAGAGGCGCGGTAGACCGGGCGGTCCTGCAGGCGCATCCACGCCTCGGTGATAATACCCAGAATCCCCTCCGAGCCGATGAACATGCGGTCCGGGCTCGGCCCGGCCCCGGAACCCGGCAGGCGGCGCGACTCGAGCGTGCCGCTGGGAGTCACCACCCGCAGGGATTCGACAAAGTCGTCAATATGGGTGTACAGGGTGGCGAAGTGACCGCCCGAGCGGGTCGCAATCCAGCCGCCCAGACTCGAGAACTCGAACGACTGCGGATAGTGGCGCAGGGTATAGCCGTGCGGCCGCAGCTGGTCTTCGAGCGCCGGTCCGTACACGCCGGCCTGAATACGGGCGGCGCGCGAGCTGGCGTCGATGTCCAGCACTTTGTTCAGGTGGCGCAGGTCAATCGACACGCTGGCCGGATAGCTATCGCCGGGCGGCGGCTCGACCCCGCCGGCGGCGCTCGACCCCCCACCAAACGGAATCGCCACCGCGCCGGCCTGATAACACCAGTCGAGCACCGACACCACGTCGTGCTCGGTTGTGGGAAAGGCAACGACATCGGGCGGGTTGGGAAACTCGGCGTGGACGGCCCGCAACAGGTCCGGGCAGGCCTTGCCGTAGGAGTGGGCCGCGCGGTCGTAGGTCGTGGTCGAACACACGGCCTGCAAGGACGCCGGCGGAGCGATGCGCGGCGGGCGCAACTCCAGGTCTTCGACCCTGGGCAGGGGGCGCAGATCGACCTCCGTCTTGCCCAAACTGGCGGCCAGCGCCTTGGCGATGGATTTTTGCTGGTCGGGCGTGGGTTGTTCGTCTTCGTAGCCCCAACCCCAAATTGCTGTGCGACGCTGTGACATGTGTGTCTTCCTCGTGACGTTTCTTCTTGTTCTCAATTTCAGTAGCGCCCAAACGGCGGAGCATCAATTGCCGTTTGCAGCTCGATCAGGTGCATGTCGCCCCGACTGAGTGCCTGTTCCAGCGCCTCGGCCAGCCCCTGGGGCGAATCGACCCGGCTGGCGGCCACGCCAAAGGCATTGGCCAAAGCCACAAAGTCCGGGTTGGTCAGGCGGGCCTGGTACTCCTCCTGATAGGCGCTGCGCTGCAAGTAGCCGATCACGCCATAGGCGTTATCGTTGACCACAATCAGCGGAAAGCCGATCTGGTGACGCACGCAGGTGGCCAGTTCCTGGGCGGTGTACAAAAAGCCGCCGTCGCCAATGATGGCCGCGACCGGTGTATCCGGGCAGGCGGCTTTGACGCCGATGGCGGCCGGAAAGCTGAAGCCCAGGAGCCCCGAGCCCTTGGCGCCGACCAGGCCGTTTGGCCGGTAGGACGGGTAAAAATACTCGGCCCAGTAGGCGAGCTGGGTGTTGTCGATCACCAGCGCGCTGTCCCGGGCCAGGACCTGGCGTATGGCCTTGAGATAGCGCATGACGCCCAGCTCGTGTTCGAGTCGGGCGGTTGTCTCATCCGCCTGCCGCCGCCAGGCCGCGACCCGTTCATGGCGGGGACCGGTGTACGGCTCGCCTTCCAGGCGGCTGCGCAACTGGCGGACAATCGTCGGCACGTCGCCGACCAGCGGCAGCGTGGTCGGGTAGTTTCGGCCGATCCAGCGTTCGTCCCAGTCAACATGAATGACCTGCTCGGGCAGCACCAGCCCACGCCGTTTGGCGTCAACCTCACGCAGCCGGGTGCCCACAACCAGGGCTGCGTCGCAGCCGGGCATCACGTCGTGGACGGCCAGCCGCCGGGCCGCGTTGCCCAGCGACAGGGGGTGATCTTCGGCCAGCACGCCTTTGCCCGGCGTACTGGTCAGCACCGGGGCGCACAAGGCTTCGGCCAGCGCGGTCACGTCGGCCGCCAGCTCGGAGCGGACCGCATCCGTCCCGGCCAGTATGATCGGCTGCTTGGCCCGACGCAGGATGGCGACGGCGTCGTCGAGCTGACTCGGCATGGGCGCCGGTGGCGGAGAGTCGGGCACGGCCGCTGACGGGCTCGGTGGTGTGACCTCGCCGCCCAGGACATCGGTCGGGACCTCTATGCACACCGGGCCGGGCCGGCCGGCCGTGGCCAGCCGAATCGCCTCGGCGGTAAGCGCCCGCAGGTCGTCCCCGGCGCGGGGCGTAAAGGTCGCCTTGGTGATGGTCCGAAACAGGGCGGTCTGTTCCTCAAGCTCGTGCAGCGCGCCCAGACCCCGGCCGATCTTGGCCGCGTCGATATTGCTCGTCAGCATCACGACCGGCGAACAGCTGCCCCAGGCTTCCTGTAGTGCGGACACGGTAAAACCGGCCCCCGGTCCGGTGGACGAAATGATGACGCCCAGCCCCTTGAGGCGGGCGTAGCCGTCGGCCATATGGGTCGCTCCGGCCTCGTGCCGACACACGATATGGCGGATGGACGGTTCGCGGCGCAGGGCGTCATAGATACTGATGTTGTGGATACTGGGGATGCCGAAAATAGTGTTGACCCCGGCGTCGTTGAGCGCCTCGACAATCCCGTCCGCTGCGCGTGGCATGCCGACTTCCTCCTACTTGATCACGCCCTGCTGCAACAGGCGCTCCAGCTCCGCATCCTCATAGCCCAGCTCGCGCAGAACTTCCCGCGTGTGCTGGCCCAGGGTGGGTGGGGCCAGGCGGACCGCGCCGGGCGTTTTTTTCAGTTTGGCCGGAATGCCGCCGACCTTGATGGTCCCGACCCGGGCGTGCTCGACCTCGACCGCCATCCGGTTATGCACCACCTGGGGGTCGGCAAAGGTCTCGGCATAGGTATTCACCGGCGCGGCCATCACGTCCGCCTCGACCAGCCGCCGCATCATCTCGTCGCTGTCGTGGCGGCCAAACGCAGCCTGAATCTCGGCGTTCAGGGCAGCCTCGTGTTCCAGCCGACTCTCGCTGGTTTCAAAGCGGGGATCGTCGATCAGATCCTCGCGGTCGAGTGCGCGGCAGACATTGTGGAAGAACTTGGTGTTAAACGACGCGATCTGGATAACCCGGCCGTCCCGGCAGGTGAAGGTCCCGTACGGGGCATAAAACGGGCTGGCGTTGCCGACCCTGGGCTGGACATAGCCCTGGAGAAAAAACTGGCCGATCTGAGCCGGCTGAACGTGGAGCAGGCCGTCCATCAGACTCAGCTCGATCTGCTGACCGATGCCCTGTTGTTCGCGCACCCACAGGCCGACCATGGCCGACAGGGCGACGAGGTTGGCGCAGGTCGCGTCGGCAATGGCCGGGCCGGCCTTGAGCGGTTTGCCGTCCCGCTCGCCCGTCACGCTCATGAAGCCGGTCAGAGCCTGGGCCAGCGGGTCGATGCCCGGCCGGCCGCCGTAGGGACCGTCCTGGCCAAAGGCGCTGACCGTAATGCAGATGATCTTGGGATTATACTCACAGTTCTCCTGGTAGGAGATGCCCAGCTTGGCTTTGGCCTGGGGGCGCAGATTGTCCACAATGATGTCGGCGGTGCGGACCAGCCGAATTCCTGCCATACAGCGCCTTGCCCTCAGGCTTGGTCAGGTCAAGCACGATGCCGCGCTTATTGCGGTTGATGCCGAGGTAGAAGCCGCTGTCGTTTTCGACTTTGGGCCCGATGGCCCGCGACTCGTCGCCGTACGGCGGCTCGATCTTGATCACGTCCGCGCCCATATCGCCGAGCATGGTGGCGCCGTACGGGCCGGCCAGCATGCTGGCGATATCCAGCACCCGAATTCCTGCCAGCGGTAATGCCATAGCGTGCCCTCCTCGCCTGCGTGGCCGACCCTAGCACACCGACACCACCCGAGACAGAGGCGGACTGTTCCTGCTACCGACTGCTTGCCCTTTTCCCCACGCCCCTTTATGGTATGCCGCGCGTGGGAGAAAGCGCGTTCGGACCACAACACTTAAGGAGGAAATCGTATGCCGCTGTATCTCGACGAAATTTACTGGAATCCGGATCGTACCGGTGAGGTGAAGGCGATGTTCAAGGGCGTGCTCGACGGGACGACGGGTTTTCCCGAGGGGGTGAGCCTGGTCGGCGGTCCGTGGGCCTCCAACGAAGAGCCGAAAATAGTCCTCGTCCTTGACATCCAAGACCACGCCAAGACGTTTGAGACCTTTCAGGGACTGGTCGCCAAGGGCGTGATTGCCAAGCGCCGGCTGACCCCGATTGTTGACTGGGCGTCAATGGATGGGGTGGCTGGCTAAGCCCCTCTCCCGTTCAACTTCTTCGGAAAGAGTATGCTGCCATGCCGCTTTCTCCCCGCCCGCTCGCCGTGACCGTGTACTGCTCCTCGAGCCGGCAGCTGGCCCCGGTGTATACCGCCGAAGCCGAAGTGTTGGGCCGGCTGATCGCCCAACGCGGTCACCGCCTGGTGTACGGCGGCGGCAATATCGGCCTGATGGGCGCGCTGGCCCGCGCCGCGCTGGCCGAGGGCGGCCGGGTCACGGGAGTCATCCTCAAGGACTTTCTCGACCGGGGCTACGCCCAAGACGGCCATGAGATGCACGTCGTCACCGATATGCGTGCCCGCAAGCAGGGTCTGGAAGAGCTGGGCGATGCCTATATTGCGCTGCCCGGCGGCTTTGGCACGATTGAGGAAGTCTCCGAGGTGCTGGCCCTGAAGCAGCTCGGCTTTCATGCCAAGCCGATAGTGTTTGTGAACACCAACGGGTTCTTCGGCCCGTTGCTGCGCCTTTTTGACCGGGCTTTTGAGGAAGCCTTCATCAACGAACGCTTCCGCGATGTGTACCGGGTGGCCGACATCCCCCAGACCGCCCTCGATCTTATCGAAACAGCCTGAGCAGGCGCTGCGGAGGACGCTACGCGACTGTTCTGCCAGTTGATTCTTGCCCCGGCGATGTGCCTGCTGCTCACCCGCCCGGTCTTGGCCCAGGCTCCGCCCGGGGAGTCCACACCACCCCGGACGCAGTTTGACCGGGGCCTGCTGTGGAAGATCGGCACGGACAGTCCCAGGCCGAGCTATGTGTTTGGCACAATCCATTCCGCCGACCCGCGTGTTGTCCGGCTCCCGCCCGCAGTGCAGGCAGCCTTTGACGGGAGCGAGCATTTTTGTATGGAACTCGTGCTCGATGCGCGGGCGTCGTCCGTCCTGGCCCAGCGCATGGTCTTGGCCCAGGGACAAAGCCTGCGGGAGGTACTTGGCGGGCCGCTGTTCGACGCCGCCGTGCCGGTGATGGCGCAACGCGGCGTGCCCGAACACGCGCTGCTCCGCCTCAAACCCTGGGCGGTGGTGATGCTGCTGAGTGGTCCGCGACACAAGACGGGCCAGGTCCTGGATCTCAGCCTGTATGAGATCGCACGGCAACAGGGGAAGTCCATCTGTGGTCTGGAAACGGTCGAGGAGCAGGTGGCGGTTTTTGATACCGCGCCCGTTGAGGAGCAGGTAATTCTGCTGCGCGATAGCGTCACCCGCTATGCTGAGCAGTCCGCCCTGCTGCCCCGCCTGATCGAGCGCTACCTGGCCCGCGATCTGGCCGGGCTGGTCAGCCTCAGCCAGGAGAGCGGTCCGAGCGATGCGGCGGTCAGGCGCGTCGTGGATGGGTTCATGCAGCGTCTGCTGGCCCAGCGCAATCCGCGCCTGCTGGAGCGTATGGACGCCGCCATCCGCGACGGCGGGGCGTTCATCGCCGTTGGCGCTCTGCACCTGCCGGGCGAGCAGGGCGTGTTGCGGCTCCTGCACCAGCGGGGCTACACGCTCGAAGCCGTGTACTGAGGAGATGCGGTTTAGCGGCCCTGGAACTGCGGCTTACGCTTTTCCACAAATGCGCGGGTGGCCTCTTTATGGTCTTCGGTCGTCATGGTGATCATCTCATAGGCGAGCGAGGCGTCGAGGATGAGGTTGACCTGATCTTTGAGCCACTTGTTCACCGAGAGTTTGCTCCAGCGGATAGCCCAGGTCGGCCCGTCGGCCAGCTCCTGGGCCAGGGCGCGCGCCTTTGGCATGACCTCCTCGGCCGGCACGGCATAGTTCACCAGGCCCATCCGGGCCGCCTCGCTGCCGTTGACCAGATGGCCGCGCATGAGAAACTCCTTGGCCCGCGCCGGACCGATCAGCAGCGGCCAGATCACCGCCCCGCCGTCGCCGGCCACAATGCCGACCCGGGCGTGCGGATCGCCAAAGCGGGCTTTCTCCGAGGCGACAATCACGTCACAGAACAGGGCGATGGTCGCCCCGAGTCCGACCGCATCGCCGTTGATGGCGCCGATAATCGGTTGTTCGACCTCCAGCAGGTTCTGGATCAGCCGTTTCCCGCCGGCCGGATTCAGGCGAAAGCGTTTTGGCTGCCCGCTCTGTCCGTCCGATCTGGAGGCCATGCCCTTGACATCGCCGCCGGCACAGAAGGCTCTGCCGGCGCCGGTCAGCAGAATGGCGTTGACCTCCGGGTCGTCGGCCACATCGAGCCAGATGCGCTCAAGCTCGTTGTGGAGCTGGGGATTCACGGCGTTGAGCGAGTCCGGGCGGTTGAGGGTCAGGATCGCCAGCTTATCGGCCTTTTCGATCGTGATGCACTCATAGCGGCTGTAATCTGTCATCGGGGTCTCCTCCTTGTGTTTCTCGGCGTGCATTGTCGCCGGCATAGCAGGAGGACGTGTCCGAAACAAGGAAAAGCGCGGGCTGCGGGCGACACCCGGAGCCTCTTGAGGTGCCCTCAGCACAAGTGATACACCCCTGACAATTTGACACGAGCAGGCTCTCCACCAATGGCGCCATCTCCACGCCCGACCACGCGCTCACTCCGATTCCTGGTCAGCCCCAAAGCGGGCCGGGTGTCTGCCGTGCTGGTCCGTCCGCCGGCCGCGCAGTGCCTGCTCGTCTTCGCCCACGGGGCTGGAGCCGGCATGCACCACGCCTTCATGCAGGCCAGCGCCGCCCAGCTCGCCGAGTGCGGCATTGCGAGCTTCCGCTATCAGTTCCCGTATATGGAGCAGGGCGGCAAGCGTCCGAACCCCGGTCCGGTTCTGGTCGAAACGGTCCGCTCGGCCATCGCTGCGGCAAACAAGGCGGCTGGCGACCTGCCGCTGTTCGCCGGCGGCAAGTCAATGGGCGGCCGCATGACCTCGTTGGCCATGGCCCAGGAAGCGCTGCCCGGTGTCCGGGGGCTGGTCTTTTTCGGCTTTCCGCTCCACGCCGCCGGCCGGCCGTCGGCCGAGCGCGGCGAGCATCTGACCGACATCCCTACCCCGATGCTCTTCCTGCAGGGCACGCGCGACGCGCTGGCCGACCTGGCCCTGCTGCGCCCCCTGCTGCGTCGCCTGGGAAAACGGGCCAGCCTGCACGTCGTCGAGGGCGGCGACCACTCTTTCCACGTGCTCAAGCGCTCGGGCCGCACCGCTGCGCAGGTGCTGGAAGAGCTGGGACAGGCGGTACGGAACTGGACGGCGCGGCGGGTCTGAGTTTCGGCCCGGCTACCCAAAAGCCGGCAACTGCTCTATGATTTTCGGTATGTCAAGCCCAATTCCTTCTTTTGCCTCACGGGCGTGTCGAACGGGTGGCCAGCTGCGCCGGACGAGCATTGAGAGCGTGCAGATCAACGTCGGCAAGCTGTGTAACCAGGCCTGCCTGCACTGCCACGTTGACGCCGGTCCCAAGCGGACCGAGATCATGGACCGCTCAACGCTCGACCTGGCGCTGGAGCTGGTCCGCGCGGCCGGCGCGCACACGGTCGATATTACGGGTGGCGCACCCGAGCTGAACCCGTCTTTCCGGTATGCAGTGCAGACCCTGCGCGACGCCGGACGCCGGGTCATCGACCGCTGTAACCTGACGGTCCTGTTTGAGCCCGGCCAGGAAGACCTGGCCGAGTTTCTGGCCCGGATGGGCGTCGAAATCATCGCCAGCCTGCCGTGTTACTCCGAAGAGAACGTCACCAAACAGCGCGGTCAGGGGGTGTACGACAAGTCGATTCAGGCTCTGCGGACGCTGAACGGCCTGGGCTACGGCCGGGACGACTCGGGGCTGAGCCTGACCCTCGTCTACAACCCGGTCGGACCCCACCTGCCTCCCCCGCAACACCAGCTGCAAGCAGACTATAAGCGCGAGTTGGGCACGCGTTTCGGTCTGGTCTTCAACCAGCTGTACACCATTACCAATATGCCGATTGCCCGCTTCGCCCACAGCCTGGAGCGCGACGGCCAGCTCGACGCCTATCGGCGGCTGCTGGCCGAGGCGTTCAACCCGGCCACCCTGGACGACCTGATGTGCCGCTCTCAGATCAGCCTGTCGTGGGACGGCTTTGTGTACGACTGCGACTTCAACCAGATGCTTGACCTGCGTCTCGGCCACGACACCCCCCTGCGCCTGGGCGAGCAGTCGGCCGCCGATCTGGTCCGGGCGCTGGAACATCGGGCCATTGTGGTTGGCTCGCACTGCTACGGCTGCACGGCCGGGGCGGGCAGTTCGTGCGGCGGCGCCTTATCCTAGAGGCTATAGACGAAGGAGACAGGAATGGATTTTGGAGTGATTTTTCTCTCGCATGTCGAGAGCTACAAACATGTGGCGCTGGCCGAAAGCCAGGGCTTCAGCCACGCCTGGTTCGGCGATTCGCAGATGGTCTGGGCCGATGTCTACCAGTGCATGGCCTTGTGTGCGGCCAACACGACGACGATCAAACTGGGCACCAACGTCACCAATCCCAGCTCGCGTATCGCCCCGGTCACGGCCGGTAACTTTGCGACCCTGAACGTGCTGGCTCCAGGCCGGCTCATTCTGGGCATCGGCACCGGCAACACCTCGCGGCGGACGCTGGGCATGCCGGCGGCCAGGCTGGCCGAGATGCGGACCCATATCGACGTGTGCCGCGGCCTGCTGCGCGGGGAGACCGTCCCGTATCAGGAGGGCGAGCGGCAGCGCATGATCCGCTTCCTCAATCCTGACGAGGGCTTCATCAATCTGGCCGACCCCATCCCGGTGTATGTGGCCGGCAGCGGACCCAAGACGCTGGAGCTGGCCGGGGAAATCGGCGACGGGGTGATCCTGTTCGGGACGGTCGGCGACAGTCTGCTCAAGTACACCCTGAGCCATGTCCGACGCGGCGCCGAACGGGCCGGCAAACGCCTGGAGGACTTGTACATCCTGGTCCTGACCGCCCTGCACTTCACCCAGCCCGGCGAGAGTCTGGCCGACCTCCAGCGGGCGGTCGGGCCGCTGGTCGTCTCGGAGTGCAACATCTTTGCCCTGTCGGTGACCGACCCCTACCAGTTGCCGGGCGACATTCGCGACGAGCTGATGGGCTTTAAGACCGCCTACCGGACGCCGACCGCTCCGATTGAGACCCGCCATCTGGATCTGTACACCGGCTATTGCGCCGAGTTCAAACCCGAGCACGAGCCGCTGGTCACCGAGCGGATGATCAAGGAGACGACCCTGACCGGCACGCCGGAGGAGATTCGGGAGCGTATCCGCAGTATGCAAGAACTGGGCGTGAAGCAGGTCGCGGTCGCGGCCAACGTCTCCGAGATGACCGATTTCGCCACCCAGGTCGTCCAGCATTCCGCCTAGTGTGTGGATTCCCGCTCTTGAATGTTGGCCCACCAGGCGGCCAGTTTCGGACGCCCCTCAACCGCCGGCTCAGGGCCACACGGCATCGGCCGCCAACAGGTTGGCAAACTGCGAAAATGGCAGAATCTCAATGCCGTCTCCCGTTTGGAGTGCGGGCCCTTGGGGATAGACGACAATGCGCCGGCACAGACCCTCCAAGTCCGCCAGCACTCTCAATCCTTTGCACCAGGCTTCTGTGAATGTGCTGCCGGACTTGACCTCAATGGCGACAAATTCCCCCCCGCGTTTGAGCAGGAAATCGACCTCGGTCCGGGTGTGTGCAACTGTTGCCCAGTAGAAGCATTCGTCGCACAGATTGCGATAGTCTGTGTATGATCGAATCAACTGTGCAATCAGCCCCTCAAACAGGGTCCCGCGTTCCTCCGGTGTCGGCGGCGTCGTGACCTTTTTTATTGCCCGGACAATACCGGGGTCACACCAGTACCATTTGGGCAGTTTGCGTTCGCGCACGCGCAATCTGGTCTCATAGGCAGGAAGTTGAAAGCACAGGAGCGTTTCCTCCAGAATATCCAGATAAGCCGTCACCGTCGTGCGGGCAACCTGGGCTTCTCTGGCAATGTTGGCCACGTTCAGGGGTTGCGCGTGAAAGAGCGCTGCAACCGGGAGAAAACGCGCGAATCCCGAGAGGTTGCGTACCAGGGCCTCGGCCTGAATCTCTTCTTTGAGATACATGTGCGTATAGGCGGTGAGTGTCTCCGCCCTGTCTTCTGAATCCCACACAATGGGCAGCAAACCGTGTTGCAACGCGTCGTCGAGCGCAAACTGCTCTCCCAGTTCCTCCGGAATGAAAGGGTGCATGGCGCGACGCAGGGCGCGCCCGGCAAGCAGGTTGACACCAGCCCGTTTGAGTTTTCTCGCGCTCGACCCGCACAAAACAAAGCGCAGCCCCTTTTCTTCGATAAAACGGTGGACTTCGTTGAGCAACGCAGGCAGTCTCTGCATTTCGTCTATCACGACCCAGCGGTCGCTGGGCACAGCCCGAAGTTCTGCGGAGAGGAGCCCTGGATTTGCAAGCAGGCGCTGGTACGTGTCCTCGGCGAGCAAATTGATGACATGCGCATCGGGAAAAGCGATTCGCAAATAGGTGCTTTTTCCAACGCCGCGTGGCCCTAAGAGAAAGAAGCTTTTTTGAGGCGCTTCAAGTATGCGTGGAATTGTCATTTGACTACGTCATCGTCATTTTTCGCAGTAATGTGACGGTAACATATACATTTTTCACAAACTTTCAAACTCTTGCATCACTACTCTTGCATCACTCGTCCCCGAGCGAGGTGAACGCTCAGCTCTGCCGGCCGAGAATCTTCGGGCTCTTTCTCCTCATTCTGAGGACCGCGCCCGCCGATAAAAGAACGCCAGCGTAAACACCACCGCCCCAAAGGTCAGGAGCGTCACCAGCCCGTCGGGCAGGCCGAGCGACAGGCGGGGAATGCCGATGCTGGCCAGCAGGGCCAGCCCGACCCCCATCAGCGCCTCACCGGCGATAGCCCCGGACGCCAGCAGGACGCCGGGCTGAACGGGTCGGTCCCGCTCGGTCGTCCCGGTGGTGAGCAGGAAGGCCACAATGCCGCCGATCAGAATCGGCACCGACAGCCCGAACGGCAGGTACATGCCGACGGCGATCGGCATCAGGTGCGCCCGAAAGGCCGTGCCCCGTCGCTGCAAAACCCGGTCCACGAGCAGAATACACACGCCCAGGCCCGCCCCCAGGCCGACCAGCGGCCACGGCAGCTGGCCGTCGCCAAAAAAGCCGCGGGCCAGGCTGGCAAACAGCTGGGCCTGGGGAGCGGCCAGCTCTTTGCCGCCGATGCCGCCCGGGGTGTGGTCGTGCAACAGTTGCAGCACGGGCGCCATGACCAGCGCCGCGACCGCCACGCCGGCAATCTGCATGAGCTGTTGGCGCCGCGGGCTGGCCCCCACCAGCTGACCCGTCTTGAGGTCGTTACACACGTCACCGGCCGTGCAGGCCGTGCAACACACAATCGCCGCCACCCCCAGGGTGGCCAGCATGCCGGTCGTGCCGCTGAAGCCGAACACGAACAGCAGCCCGCCGGTGAACAGCACGGCGGTAATCGTCATGCCCGAAACCGGGCTGTTGGAGTTGCCGACCAGCCCCACGATGTAGCTGGCCACTGCGGTGAAGAAGAAGGCCATGACCAGCATGATCAGCGTGGTCAGCAGGCTGATGCCGAGCTGGCCGGTGAGGACGGTGTACAGTCCGCCGATCAGCGCGACGCACACCAGGCCGAGCACGAGGATGGCGCCAAAGGACAGGTCGCGTCCGCTGGCCGCCCCCGGCTGCTCGGTCTGCGACCGAGCGAGCCCGCCGGCTCCGAACAGCACCCGCACAGCCTCGACCAGCCCGTGGCGCACCTGGCCGATGGCCGCCATGCCGCCGACCACCATGGCGCCGACCCCGACATAGCGGACCTGACTCGACCAGACCGCGTACGCGCCCTCAATCGGACGGTCAAGCAGCTGCGGAGCAGCGCCCAGCATCGGCAGGATGACCAGCCAGCCCAGGGCGCCGCCGATGAAGACGAGCAGGGCGATATTGAGCTGCACGATCATGCCCACCCCCAGCAGGGCGACCGAAATATCCCCGCCCACATAGAAGATGCGCTGGCCCAGCACGACCGCCCCCTCCAGGCTGCCCTTGAGCAGGCCGACAAAGCTGATCAGCAGCTTGCCGACCACGCCGAACACGGCGCCGTGGATGACCGCCCGGGCGTCATCCGCGCCGCGCTGCCCGGCGCGCAGCACGGCCGCACAGGCCAGACCCTCGGGAAACTTCAGGGTCGGATTCTGGGGCACGACAAAGACGCGCCGGAGCGGAATCATCAGCAGAACGCCCAGCAGTCCGCCGCTCAGGGCGATGAGCGTGGTCAGGACGACATCAAAACGCTGCCACACCCCAATCAGGACCAGGGCCGGCATGGTAAAGATAATCCCGGCGGCCAGCGACTCCCCGGCCGAGGCGGCCGTCTGAGCTTGGTTGGCTTCGAGAATCGTCCCGCCGCGCATCACGACCCGCAGGAGCAGCATGGCCATTACTGCGGCCGGGATAGAGGCCGAGACGGTCATACCGACTCTCAGCCCCAGGTAGACGTTGGCCGCGCCCATGACGACCGACAAGACCAGACCGAGGAGGACGGTTCGCAGGGTCAGTTCAGACACGTCGGATGCTTGCATACGCTCTCCGATCACAGGCGCGCGGCCCGTTTTTGCAGCACAAAGCGGGTTGTTTGAATGCTCACCTCGGCGTTCGCCCGCGCCCGCGCAGTCCGCAGCACCACAGCCCGGCGGGACGCGGACAAGCCGGCCAGAAAATCCGACGCCATGGCCGTAAAGTCAAGAAAAAAGCCGAGCGGCAGGCGGTCCGTGTCGGTCCGGGTGTGCAGCATGTCCAGGCCCGCCCGTTGGGCGGCCCGGCTGAGGCCGTGGCGGGTCCGTATACGCGGCCGGGTTGGGGTGGGCAGGGAAGCCGATTCCCCCAGTTCGGACACAACCTGTTCAAGCAGGGCGCGCCAACGCGGACCGGGATCAATATGCGCCGTGGACTCCCACGAGTGCCACCACAGGTTGAAAATAAACAGCCCGCCGGGTTTGAGCACACGGGCAACGCTGGGAAAGACTGCGGTCTCGTCAACAAGATGGACGGCGGCGCTGCATAACACCGCCCCGGCTCGAAGCGGCACCCGGTCCACTTGGGCGGCCGACACCCGGGCGTGGCCGATGCTGCGGCTGCCGACGCGCCGGACGGCCAGCTCCAGCATGGCCTCGGCGGGCTCAACCAGATAGACCTGAGCCTGGGGGTGACGGCGCAGCAGACGGGCGCTCAGCAGCCCGGCGCCTGCGGCCAGGTCAATAAGCGGCCCCTCAACCGGCGACGGCAACAGGTCGATCAGACGCTCGGCCAGCCGGCCAAAGATTGACCAGCGGTCGGTCAGCTCCTGGTAGGCGCGGGCGCGTTCCTGCCAGGAGTCAATAATCTGCTGCTCTCGGCTGTCCATCACGGCATGAAAACACAATCTATGCCGTCGAGGAGCATATGGATCAAGAGGCCGACGCCCACCACCCGCGAGGCCGGGATGAGCGCCAGGATGCAGTAGACGCCAATCGCCACCTCGGAGTGGAGCGGATGAAAGCCGATGCCGCACCGGTCCGGGTCATAGATCGGCGTGGCCAGCAGATGGTCGAGGTCAACGACCATGGTCAGCAGCATGAGCAGCCAGGCGCGTCGCCAGCGGTCGGCAAAAGCCAGCCGGGCGACCGCGCCGGGAACGAGGACATGGAGGATGAGGTGGAGGATGGGGCGGCTCATGACGAGCGGGTTATGCGACGGCTGACTCTCGCTCGACTTCCCAGCCCGGAAACACAAGCACCGCCGGATGCACCCGCAGGGCACGGGCGAGTATTTTCGCCCGCTCCAGGCCGAGCTTGACCCGATCCCTTTCTATGGCCGAAATCGTGGATTGCGGGATGCCAGTCGCTGCGGCCAATTCATTCTGGCTGAGTTCCTGGAGTTCACGCATGATGCGGACCGACTCGCCGACTGATAGCTCAACGCGCTTTTTTGCTCTCCGGTACTCCGACATCTATCTTCTCCGACGCAGTAGCAGGACGATCATAAGATCCGCTCCAGGTAGTAGTTCAGCACATGGTGGACGGCAATCTCATACTTGGACATGGGGCCCGGCTGGTACGCCCGCGACTTGAAGCCTTTCTGGAGGGATTGCACCATGCTCCGGTCTTCTTCCAACACCAGAGTGACGAAATCCTCATAGACTTTCACCCGCTCCCTGAAGTCGGGCAGGCTGAAGTGCTGTTTTGGCAGCAGCATATGGAATGTGATCATGCTGCGCTCAACTCCCAGCGGCCAGGTTGTCGTAAAATTGATATTGTCCTGGCGCAAGCCGAAATTCATATTCGGACGCTGATGGCTCGTGTAGCCGTATTCGAGGGCCTTGCCCGACAGCCACGGCATGTTGCCGAAGCGCGACTTGCCGTCGGGCGTCAGCGGACTGTTGCCCTTAAACAGACCGTTATAGCCCCCCGTTGTCAGTCGAAACTCGTACGCCTCGACCGGCTGGTGGGGACCCAGGGAAGCGCCGTGCAGCGCGGCAAGATGATAGATATCGACCAGATTTTCGGCGGTGGCTTTCCAGTTGCAGTCGTATTCCAGGACAAACTTGGTCGCCAGTCGCAACTCTTCGGGGTGGTAGGGGGCGAGTGTCTGGGTGAAGTCGCCCAGAAATTCCGTCAAGCCGCAGCAATCAGGATCAAAATTGACGAAAATGAAACCGCCCCAGGTATCCGCTTTCAGGGGCACCAAGCCGTAGTCGGACAGCGTGAAATTCTCGATTTCTTGCGTAAAAGGCGCACCTTTCAAGCGGCCTTTGAGGTCGTAGGTCCACGCGTGATAGGGGCATTGGAAGCTTTTGGTGTTCCCCTGCCCGAGGGCCACCTCGGTCCCCCGGTGACGGCAGACGTTGGAGAAGGCATTGATTGCGCTGTCCTCATCCCGGCACACGATAATCGGTTCATCTCCTACTCGCAGCGTAAGATAGTCCCCGGACTGTTCTACCTCCTCAAGCCGGCCAACACACAGCCAGTCGGTCTGAAAGATTCGCTCCTGTTCCAATTCATAGGTGTGGGGCGACGTGTAAAAATCCCCAGGCAGATGGTGGGCTTGCAGTAAGGGAGCCCTCGTCTTGGCAATGGCGGCGGCGAGCAGGGCCTCGTTGTTGTGTGGGGGGTGTGATGACGGCATGTTCATTTCCTTGGTGTCGGGTTTCAGCGGACGCGTGCTGGGCGACCACGGGGAGGTTCAGGAGTTCCTCGATCCAGCTCGGCCGTTTTATGTCCGTCATGCGGTACGGTCAACACCGCTGTGACCATCCCCTCAGGCGGGTCGTCTCTTCTCCTGCATCGCACGCTCACGATCCCTGGCGTGTGCTATGCTCGGCCCATGGCCCGCTCTCCGTTTGCCGACCCCAGGCGCTGGACAGGCTTTGGTGCGGCCTGGACGCTGAGCTGTGGCCTGCTGCTGGCCCTGCCCGCTCCAGACCCGGCGGCCGAGGCCGGTCAGTGGTACTCGATCCTGCCGCCCCTGCTGGCCATCCTGCTGGCGATCTTCTTCCAGCACCTGTTTGTCTCGCTCGGCGCGGCCGTTGTGCTGGGCGCCTTTCTGGCCTACGGCCCGCTGCCGTGGCTCGCCCTGCCGCAAGGCTTTGAGACGTTTATCTGGGCCAACCTGAGCAGCGGGTTCAACCTCTCCATCCTGGCTTTTACCCTGACCCTGATCGGCATGGTGCAGATCGTGAGCCGCAGCGGGGCAGCCCAGGCGCTGGTCCAGGCCGTGTTCGGGGCGGCCAGGAGTGGCCGGACGACCCGGCTCGGCACTGCCCTGGCGGGTGTGGTCTTTTTCTTTGATGACTATGCCAACTCGGTGGTGCTCGGCACGACCATGCGGCCGGTGACCGACCGCTGGCGGATTTCGCGCGAGAAGCTGGCCTATGTGGTTGACTCAACCAGCGCGCCGGTGGCCGGGCTGGCGTTGATCTCGACCTGGATCGCCTACGAGGTCGGGCTGCTCAACGATATCGCGGCCGACCTGAATCTGGGGCTGGACGGCTATGCCATCTTCCTGCTGTTGCTGCCGCTGCGTTTCTACTGTCTGACGACCCTCGTGTTCGTGGTGTGCAACGCGGTCCTGAGCCGAGACTTTGGCGCGATGTATCGGGCCGAGGTGCGGGCGCTGCGGGACGGCAAAGTCCTGCGCGACGGAGCCCGGCTGCTCACCAGCCGGACGCTTGAGGAGGTCCGGCCCGCCACACACAGGCTGCCGCCGTGGTCCCACGCGGTCTGGCCCGTAGCCGGCCTGGTTGTGGCTGCGGTGGGCGGGATGCTGTGGTTTGGGGCGGGGGCGACTCGGGCTGCCGGCGTGCCGTTTTCCGTTTTCGACCCCACGGTCTGGCGGCTCGCCTTCGGGGCGGTCGGCGGCTCGGTCGCGGGTTCGGGCCAGGTCCTGTTTCTGGCCGCCCTGGTCGGGACGGGTCTGGCCCTCGGCCTGGCCGTGTCGCAGCGTTTCCTGAGCCTGTCCGAGGGGCTGGCGGCCTGGAGCCGGGGCATCGCGCTGGTCTGGCCGGCGGTGCTGATCCTGATCCTGGCCTGGGCGATGAAGAGTATTGCCGAAGCGCTGCACACCGACGTGTTTCTGGCTGGCCTGCTTGGCGGGCGCGTCTCACCCCTGTCCGTGCCGCTGGTCACCTTCGGCCTGGCTGCGGGCATTGCCTTTGCCACCGGCACGAGTTGGGGGACGATGGGGATTGTGCTGCCGCTGGCCGTGCCGCTGGCCTACAGCCTGAGCGGTGGACAGACGGCCGGACCGATTGTGTGGCTGACCGCCGCAGCGGTGCTGGACGGGGCGATTTTTGGCGATCACTGCTCGCCGATCAGCGATACCACGATCCTGTCGGCCACCGCCTCGGGCTGCGATCCGCTGGACCACGTCTGGACCCAGGCTCCATACGCACTGACCTGTATGCTGCTGGCCGGCCTAGCCGGCTACTGCGGGGTGGCCTGGGGACTCCCGGTCTGGGCCGCCTACGCGCTGCTGGTGGGCGGAACGCTGGCCGTCCTGTTTGTGGCCGGCCGACCCCTGCCCAGCCCGCCCAGTCACCTCAGTCGTCGCTCAGGGCCGTGAAGATACGTGGCGCGGAAAGGCGCGTTCTGCTAGGCTCTCCTGCATCAGTCAGGAGCAGACGATGATACGGTCCCTGACCATCGACTACGGCGATGAGGTGTTGTTGGCACTTGGCCTGTCGCCAGAACAGTTCCGCGAAGAGGCGAAGATTCTCATTGCCGTCAAGCTCTATGAGATGGGCCGACTATCCACCGGTGCAGCAGCACAGCTTGCCGGCGTACCCAAGCCGTTATTTCTGACGAAGCTGGCGGACTATGGTGTCGATACCTTCGACCTGTCGGATGAAGAGCTTCGACGAGATATGACCGATGCCCGCCGTCATTCATGATGCGCTCGGCCGAGGTGATCCGCCAGACGATTTCTGGCTTCTTATAACAGCCTGACGACCTCACAAGCCGAGTTCGCTATGAGAGCCAAGGCGCACCAGATCGAGATATCCGCTTTCCGTATCGCCCCTTCTTTTCGCGTCTGTAATCGCGTTTGAAGGCCGAGGTCCGCCTAATCGTCCGCATTCAGGTCGGCCATCAGGTTGTGGAGATCACCGACCGTCACCACGTCTCCACGGCGGGCCGCCTTCATCGCCTCAATCGTTTCTTCGTTGGGAACCAGCGGCTCAAATGGAAGGCGCTTCTCAGCGGCAATGCGTATCATCATGAGACGGAAGGCGTCCGACACGGTAAGCCCGATTGCGGCGAGCACCGCAGAGGCTTCTTCTTTGATCTTCTCGTCGATACGAGCTCGAATCACTGCGCTCATAAACCAGACCTCCACACTTGGGCCACGATGTAGCACAACAAACGAGCGGCGTCCACGTGTCCGTCCGCCCGGTAGTGTCTGGATTCAGCCACTATAGGCTTTTTAGCACTCGGAAAATCAAAGACTGAGGACATTTTACGATTCTGCGTAGCCCATCGGCCTCTGCTGTCATTCCGGCGAAAGCCTGAATCCAGGCGCCCCGCCCCCGGCCAGGAGCGGGGAGAGAGACAAACCGGAGGATTTTTTGTTATGAAGGAGACTATGGACGCAGAAGTTTTACAGGTGGCGCGGGAGGCGGTGGCCGCTTTGCAACAGCCGAATTGGGCCGAAGTCGTGCAACTTGTCGTTAACAGCGGAGGACTAGGCGCGATCTTTTGGGGGTTGTTCCAGATGCAGGCCGCCGGCGAACGTCGAAACAAGGAAATTGATGTGCTGGGCAAGGCGCTCGAACGCCAGGGCCGCGCCTTAGAGGAGCTGTTACGGCGCAGCGCGTAAACCACATCGGCGCGGCTGGACGACTGCACGCGGTGTGATGAATGAGGACCACTCCCCGCCGTCATCTGTAACACGTCCGTGCTGCAATACCTGCACCAGATTGACTGGCTGGACCTGCTCCCTGCCCTCCGAGTCTTTTACCAGAGTAGGCCACTACCGATCTTTCTCGATTTCGGCGAGGGCTTGGTCGAGCGGGATGGCGTCATCAGGGTCGGACTTGGCGGCGTCATAGGCTTTGAGCGCTTCCAGTTCTTCCAATTCCTGAAGCAAAGCGGCGTACTCGTCCATAATTCTGATTTTTCACCCAGCTACGGTCAGCCTACCCGCGCATGTGCCTATACACTGCTGTGAGTTGGCTGGCTCGACGAATCTCGCGGCGGGCCGCGAAAGACCTCGCGCGTATGCCATCTCACGAACTTGTCTTTCGGTTTGAACTCACTACTGCGGGGATGGCGGAGCGGCGCACCATGATAATCCCAGAATCGTCGGGTCGTATCGCTCTCACCATGAGCTTTGGCCGAAATGAGTACTTTGAATCCCCTGGCGGCCGATACCAAGCCAAGCGCGCCCCGGTCGAGCGCCTTGTGATGAATGCTACATAGCGCCAACCCGTTCGGAACCCTATCCGGGCCGCCATATGAATGCCACTTGATATGCGCAGCCTCTAATCCGAGTAGCTCGCCTTCCAAGCGAAGATCAAATTCACATACGGCACACCGGTACTCATACGCATGGAGGACAGCGTGGCGAAAGCTCGGATCACGTTTGCGAGCGCGCGTACTCCTCACTTCTAAGTCATAAGGAAGATCAGGAGATTCCCGCACCAGGAACTCAGCCGGAAGGCCGACCGCAGTACGGATGTCATCGTGTAATGAGTAAGGAAAGTGTTCGCGGAGGAGCGTTTGGACAACCTGCTGCACGAGCTCGGAATCGGAGCGGAGAAGTTTGTGGATTGGCTCAGGAAAACCGCCCGCTGCGGCGCGTTTAATGAGATCTTTCTGGTGTAGATCCCCACTCTTGGTGGTAGACAATAATTCCCCGCCCGGGATTTCCCATAGCTCATCATTTCGCAGACGGCCGAACGGATACTCAGGATGAAATTTTTTGCGGGGCGGTCCGAAGCGCTTCAGCAGCTTTGTCAGCGGACTTTTAATGTCCTGCTCGTAGTGAGCCAGGCGTCCCTCTCCTCGGGCGACGCGGCCAAGCGCGAGCAGAACCAGCAACGGCTTATGTGGCGCGCGCTGTCCGTCTGTCCGCCAGAATCTTACTTGGCCAAGCTTCTGAAAAAAATCGTCGCGTTTCACCACTGATGAAGAGGGCGAGCGAGCGGCTGATCTCGTTGTGGAGACGCTTGAATCTCTCGCCGAGGTATCGGCGGCGTGAGAGAGCCGGGCAGACCAAGTCTGTCTGCCCGGGCACGGATAGGCCGGAAGTGGCGGCCGCCTCAGTCGTCGCCGAGAGCCATGAAGATCCGCAGGACATACCAGAACAACAGCGCCACCCCGGCAAACAGGGCCAGGGAGGCGGCCACGTGCTGATCGGGTCGGTAGTGGTGGATGATGTTTGAGGTGGTGTACAGGATCGAGCCGGCGGCGTAGGCGACCATGATGGTCGAGAAAAACAGGCCCAGGCTGAAACCGAACAGGATGCTGACCAGAATGACGCCCAGGGCAATGAACCCCCCGATGGCCAGAATCCCGCGCAGAAAGGAAAAATCCTTGCGGGTGGTAAAGGCGACGAAGGTCAGCCCGCCAAATAGCACCAGCGTCATCAGGCCGGCCTTGGACAGCACCTCGGGCGAGCTGAAATTGACCGCCATATACAGCAGGGGCAGGAACAGCACCGCTTCGGCGACGACGAACAACCCCAGCCCCAGGTATTGCAGCTGCGGCGAGGCGTCCGACTGAGCCCAGCGGTCGGCCAGCCACGACACGCCCATGAAGGCGGCCAGGACGACCAGCCAGCCGTAGCCGCCGACCATCAGGCCGACCAGGGCCGGCGCTCCGGACCACGACAGCAGGACGTTCTCAACGGCCAGAAAGCCCAGCACGGCAAACGCCAGATGGGTATAGGTACGGCGAATGAATTCCGAGCGGACCGTGGCCTCGGCGTAGGCGGCCGGGCGGGCGTAAGCGCGTGCAGTACTCATCGGCGAAGACCTCCTGTTATAAAGAAAGAGGAAACGTATCGACAGGCTCTGTGGTTGGAGGACACGTTCCCTCTTTTCTGAGCGGTCGGGGCAGGCCCCGAGCCCGACCGCCTAGTTGGCAAACGCGGCCTTGAGCGCGCTGCTGGCTTCGTCAATCGCCCTGCGGCAGGCATCGAAGGCGAACATGCTGAAGAAGCCGTGAATCATGCCGTCATAGCGCGAGGTGGTCACCTGCCCGCCGGCCTGTTTGAGCTTGTCGGCATACGCCTCGCCCTCGTCTCGCAGCGGATCGAACTCGGCCGTAATCACCAGCGCGGGCGGCGGGCTGTTGACATATTTGGCCTGGAGCGGAGACGCGTACGGGCTGTTGCCGTCCGCTTCGCTGGCCAGATAGTGGTTCCAGAACCACTCCATGGACTCGACCGTCAGCAGATAGTCCTTGCCGTTCTGCTTGCACGACTCGGTATCGAAGGCATGGTTGGTGACCGGATAGATCAGGAGCTGGAAGGCCAGCGACGGCGCCCCCCGGTCGCCGGCCATCAGAGCCACCGCAGCGGCCAGATTGCCGCCGGCGCTGTCCCCCCCAACGGCGACCCGGTTGGGATCACCGCCATAGGAAGCGATATTGAGGATCGTCCACTTGGTGGTCTCATAACAGTCGTCCGCAGCGGCCGGAAATTTATGTTCCGGGGCCAGGCGATAATCGACCGACACGGTCATGCAGTTGGCCGCGTTGCTCAGCGCCCGGCAGGTCGGATCGTGGGTCTCCAGGTCGCCGATGACCCAGCCGCCGCCGTGAAAGAAGACCAGCACCGGAAAGGGGCCTTCCCCTTCCGGTACATAGATGCGGATCGGCACGGGGCCGTTGGCGGTCGGGACGGTCCGATCTTCAACCCTGGCGACCGACTCGGGAGTTTCGGTCGCAAACAGCCCTTTGATGGCCTGTCGCGCTTCGGCAACGGGCAGTTCGTTCAGGCCCGGAGCGCCGGCGGCGGCCAGTTGATCGAGAAATGCTTTGGCTTGTGGGTCTAACGGCATACTCTTCCTCCTTGCTCAGTGGCATGTGTGAGATTGTTCATAATTTTCTAGCCTGCCCATGCCCCTGGAGGCAAGTGGGGCGGGCGTGTCAGCGCTGTCCCGGCGTTTTGCGCAGTTGCGAGATCGGGCTGGGGTCGGCCGTGCCGAGCGGATTGGTCCGGGTCGGCAGCGTCCCCAGCCACGGGTAGAGCTGTTGCCGACATACCTCAAAGATGCGGCGCAGCTCAGGGACCGGCTGGCGGTGCTCATCCACCCGCAGGCTGTGCGACGGATATGCCTCGGTGTCGTACACCAGCAGGGCGGCCGACTGGCGCCCGCGGTAGTCTCCGCCGGTGGCATCGCCGGCTTCCAGGGATCTCAGCAGGCGCTCCGGCAGGGCCTCGTCACGGCTGGCTTCAAACGCCTCGACCATGGCCTCGACGGTGGTGGCATCGACCATCATATTGGCCGCCACCACATAGCCCGAGCCGACATGGTCGCCGTGCCAGGGAATGCAGTCCTGGCCGGTAAAGGCTGCGGCATTGCCGGCTCCGTCCACCACGCTCAGCTGCCGTCGCGCCCGACCCGGGTCGGCGGCAATCAGTCGGTCAAGCGCGCTGCGGGCCGTGTGACCCTGTTCGAGCAGGGCCAGGCCGTCAATCCCCAGATACGGGTTGGCGAAGGACTGCGAGGCAATCGCGCCCAGCCTCGGTTTGACAAAAGGACAGATGGCGCCCACCGCAGGAATGGCCGTGCACACCCCAACGCCCAGCATGCCGGTCTGTGGACAGCGGGCGGTGATGGAGAAGGTCGTCAGCACAAGTGGGGCACGGCCGTGCCGCTCAAAGCCTTGCATGGTGTCTCCTGTGGCAGAACGGTAGCCCTCGGCCTATAATACGTCAAGCTATGGACACCCAAGCTATGGATACCCAAGCTATGAACACCCAAGCTATGAACACCCAAGTTATGGACACCATTGACCCGATTTCTTTAGAGATTCTGTGGAACCGCCTGATCTCGATTGTCAACGAACAGGCCACGGCTCTCCAGAACGCCTCGTTTACCACCGTGGTCCGTGAAGCCGGTGACCTGTCGGCCGGGGTGTTTGACACCCGGGGCAATATGATCGCCCAGGCTGTCACCGGCACGCCGGGCCATATCAACACCATGGCCCTGGCCGTGCGTCACTTTTTGAGCCACTACCCGTGGCAGCAGCTCGAAGACGGCGACAGCCTGATCAGCAACGATCCGTGGCTGACCTCCGGCCACCTCAACGACTTCACCGTGGTGACCCCGATTTTTCGCCGCGGCCGGCCGGTCGCCCTGTTTGCCAACACCTGTCACGCGGTCGATGTCGGCGGCCGGATGCTGGGCGCCGACGCCCGCCAGGTGTTTGAAGAGGGCATCTATGTCCCGATCATGAAGCTCTTCCGCGCCGGGCAACCGAATGACGATCTGTTCCGGCTGGTCAAACAGAATGTGCGGGCGCCCGATCTGGTCGAGGGCGACCTGATGGCCCAGGTCGGCAGCAACGAGGTCGGCGGAGCCAAGCTCCTGGAGTTCATGGACGAGGCCGACCTGAGCGGGCTGGATGCCCTGTCGGACGCCATTCTGAAGACCTCGGAAACGGCCATGCGGGAGGCGATCGCCGAGCTGCCGGACGGGACGTATGCGCACGAGATTCGGATGGATGGCTTTGACGAGCCGATCGTCGTCAGGATCGCGGTGCGGGTCGACGGCTCAGACCTGTCGGTCGACTTCAGCGGCACCTCGGCCCAGTGCGAGCGGGGGATCAACGTTCCGTTTGCCTACTGCGTGGCCTATACGACCTATCCCCTCAAATGCGCCGTCTCGCCCGCCGTGCCGAACAACGAGGGCAGCTTTCGACCGATTCATATCAGCGCTCCGCCGGGCTGCATCCTGAACTGCGAGTTTCCGGCGCCGGTCGGCGGGCGACACATCATCGGCCACTTTCTTTCCACCGCCGTGTTTGGCGCGCTGTCACAGGCGGTGCCTGAGCGCGTCCTGGCCGACGGCGCGGCCAATATCTGGATTACCCAGTTCACCGGCAAGGACGCGGCCGGCAAAAGCTTTACCTACGTCTTCTTCTCGTCCGGCGGCATGGGCGCGCGGCCGGATAAGGACGGCATCTCGGCCACCGCCTTTCCCAGCGGCATCCAGGGCGTGCCGGCCGAAATCATCGAAAACGTCTCGCCGCTGCTCATGGAACAGCGCGCCCTGGTGCCGGACTCCGGCGGACCGGGCCGATACCGGGGCGGTCTGGGCCAGGAGATGGTCTTGTCGGTTCGCACGTCCGAGCCGGTCATTCACTCGGCCATGTATGACCGCACCAAATTCCCGGCCCTGGGCTATGGGGGCGGCAAGAACGGCGAGCTGGGCGATTTCCACCTATCGGACGGCAGCCGTCCCCATCCCAAGGCTCAGTACCGGCTGCTGCCCGACCAGAAAGTCACCCTGCGCTTACCGGGCGGGGGCGGTTTCTACTCGCCCCTGGAGCGCGACCCCGAACTGGTCCGCCAGGACGTGCAGGACGGCTATGTGTCCGTGGAGGCCGCCCGAGCAGAGTACGGCGTTGTGCTGGACGCCGAGGACGAGATCGACTGGCCACACACCCGGCGTCTGCGGGCCGAGCGGTCATGAACGCTTAACTGGGAGTGCCGTCGGACGCTAGCTAACCGCTCTATCATTTCGTTTCTTCGTTCTTCGTGCTAGCATTTAGCGTGGTTCCTGAGATGTAAACACAGAAAATTGGCTGACATGACCCAGGCACGATGGTCCAACAAAAATAGCATGCGGCAAGACCAGTACTGGATGCGTGCCATCTCGTTCGCCGGACTCCATCGTATCTTGAGAGCCGTCGCCACCTTTCCGAACGGACTGAAGGCTAGTGAAATTAACGAGTTGGTGCGAGAGAATAACCTCTTACTCATCCGCCGTCGTTTAGGCCCAGCACCCACGACCCTGTACCACTACCGGAATACCTTGCTTCACCTACGTGCGCTTAGACGAGATGGACGGATGCTGCGGATCAACGATGCCGACCCTGACGTCTGCCAACTGTTGCGTCAGTCAGCCCCGGCCAATGCAGATCATTTTCTCAGTGATTCCGCGAGAGACCGTTTTGCAGCATTGGTTTTGAAGAATGAACAATGTAGGTCCCTTTTCTTTGATCTTTTTATGCCCTTGGGCGCAAGTTCATATTCCGTTACGAGTTTTTGTCAAAACGGTTTTCCTGTTAAGTGGGCTCGCGAGTGTTCCTCTGAGGGCAAAGAGATCGTTTTTCAAAATGACACAACAGGCCGCACGGCACGTTGCACCTCACCCGTAAGCGTAGCTGCGATCCTGTACGGAGTGCGTTATTGGGCGCGCGACGAGTTGAGACTCATAGACGAATACTGTCTAAAAGCCGACAACGGTGTGATCATGTTTCCTGTGTCACGATCCCGGCCTTCTGCTGTAAGAGGCGACTGCTCTGTACGGCAGACTGTGCGCTTTCTCCTTTCTCTGCGTAACTCAGGTGAGTGGACGTCATTCTCCGTTCTCGATCTAATTTCGCGTCTCTGCGAAGCCCGCAGGCAACCGATCCGTGTGCTTTTTGACGCGATCGACTGGCTGCTTCGAGAATGGCCGAATCACATCGTGCTGATCCCGACATCTCGTGCCCTTGCAACGCTCACAGCGCCATCCGCGCAAAGAGAAACGCTGGAGCTTCGAAGGTATTACAGAGCCTCGAATGGTCCTTATATTTCTCATATTCGCATACACAAAGACATAGCTTTGGAACCCATGGAGTTGACAGACCATCATGCCCAACATTCTTCAAAAATTCAGGCTCAATGCTAATCCTTTCGAACCTGCTGCGACAGGTACGCCTCTTTCAGGTTCTCTGTCACTGCCAGCGGCACTAGAGACGGGTGTGCAACAGCTCCTCAACGTTCATCAGGGTGGGGAGGGTGTGAAGGCTATTGTCCTCGTCGGCGAGTATGGGACCGGAAAGACTTGCCTCCTACAATGGCTCCACAGAAACGTCTTGCCGAGCCGTCAAATCCGGTCGTTCTATTTCGATAACCCAGGAGTGCATTTCTACGACCTCGCTAATACATTGCTGCGTACTATTGGTCGGAAAGATTTCGCCAAATTCATTTGGGAGCTGGCAGGAGCATATGTAACCGTTCCATATCAGAGAAATCTTTTCCAAAAGGGGTTTGAGGAATATTTATCAGACGCGTTTCGTCCACGTCAGCACCAACAGGACATGACGATACCTCTACAGGAAGCCATCCTGAGTGCAAAAGTTACGACAGACGAACAGATTGCCCACTGTCTCGCTCGGATCGTCACTGAAGTCGTGAAGAAACCATATTTTGAATATCGGGACTTCATACCTCGCCAAAAAGGTAGCATGGTCCCAGAAGGAGAGGAAGCGCCGTACTTTCGCGCAATATTGAAAACAATTTCACAGGGGACAGGTGCCAAGGCCATTGCGTTTCTGATCGACGAGTTCGAGGAAATAGGTCTGCAAAAACGGCTCAGCAAGCGAGCGGCATACGATTACTTCGCTACCTTGAAGCGATTGATCAACCTCGCCGGAGACGAACAAATTGACTTCTGGATCGTCTTGTCCATGACACCCGATGCATACGAGACTACTGAAAAACTTGATCCCTCCTTGATGGCGCGTATCGCTAACCGCACCTTCCAGATCGATCCTCTAACGTACGAGGACGCGTTTGCCCTGATGAAATCCCGGATATCCGCTGCTCGGTCAGGGGAGACAGACGAGTCTATGGGTGATCTTTTTCCGTTTCCCGACGATATTCCCTTTCGTCCTACCACTTACTCCAATCCTAGACGGCTCGTAAAAGTATGCTTCCGGGCACTTGGGCAGGCAGATACTAACGTGCGGCTGCCATTTACCGAGGACTATCTTCACAAAGTCGAAGAGGAGCTTTTTCCCAGTCCAACCCCAGCAGAAGCACAAAACTATGAATAACCAGCAAACTCTTCAGAAGATAGCATTCTTAGATACGAATATACTCCATTACATCGGAATCTACCTGGAATACGCGAAGGAGAGGGGCTTATATCCTGAGGGCATCAAAGAGGAGGCGATAAAAATCGTCAACGAACAGGCAGGAGCGGAGCTCAAAAGAAGGCTTAAGCAGGGGCTAGAAACTGTCGCTTTCCTCGCGGCGCAGGGTGTAGATGTACAGGTCCAATACTCGCCCATTTCGGAGCTTGAATTGCTCAATGGGAGAGCAAAGGGAAAGGCTATCCTGAATGCAGCGGAAGAAGGAATACCGGACCGGATGTGGTGGCGTTTCCGTGAGGAAGAGATTCGCCAGCGAGTAGGCCCCACCGACTTGGAGAAAGTCAAGGAAGGAGTCGACGAGCTAGCCTCAATGCTGGAAAGATCAGGTATCGCTGTCAAGACGAACGACAGAGACCATACACGCGATGTGCTGGAGTTAGCAAAAGGCATCAATGGGCTAATTTATATGGAGACCATGGACAGCATCATTTACGCGAGCGCGCTCGTTGCAAGGGCGGATTACCTGTTTACCGCGGATCAATATCTCAGGAACACTGTAAACTTTATATGCCGTCCAGGTGGCAGCGCTTCCTATGAGGAGATCGGAGAAAAACTACGCCAACTCGTCGTGAATATCACACTTGGAAACGCCGATGGAGTGGAATGGCCGAGCGCCCATAGGATTACGGCCGACGGTAGAGCGGAACCGCCAATACCTCCCCAGACGTGAGCACTCCTCATGAAGTGGCAGATTACCGAGCGGACTGAGTGGAAACATTGGATGACGCCAAAGGTCGCAAGAGAGAAGGCGGTCCACCGGTGGTATCTTTTTCCTCACAGTTTTACGGGTGAGTTCGTTCACTCTTTAGTAGACGAATGGAGCTTGGCCGAGCAGGACGAGATCCTTGATCCCTTTGTAGGCGCGGGGACTACGCTCTTGGCCGCGAAGGAGAAGAATATCCCAGCTACCGGTTATGATCTTTCTCCGCTCGCTGTTCTTGCAGCAAATACGAAGACGGCTACTTTCTCGCGGGAGCGATTGGACGAGCTGTGGCGGACTTTCCAATGCGCAGCAGAGTCGGGACGCGCATCGCCTATGAAGCGAACTTACCCGGAACTGATACAAAAAGCATTGCCTGGGGGTCGGCTCGAAGCGTTCGATACAATTGCTGGGTATATAGACGATATCGATGGTTCCTCCCTGGAACGAGATTTTTTTCGATTGGCGCTGATTTCTATCATCCCACATTTCAGCCATGCGGTTGCAAACGGGGGATGGTTGAGATGGCTGAACCAAGGCGCTAGTGCCGAAAACGTTTGGAACTCCTTCACGGAGCAAGTCGAGTTGATGTTAGCGGACGTTCGTGACTCTGGCCTCCAAGGCGATGGCAATTGGGAGGCCCGGATCGCAGACGCTCGTGTCATTCCAGCGTCTGATGCGGCGTACTCAGCCGTGATTACTTCGCCGCCGTACCCCAATCGTCACGACTATACGCGGGTCTTTGGCATAGAACTGATGTTTGCGTTTCATGACTGGGAAGCGAATCGAGCCCTCAGATATCAGACTTTCCACTCCCATCCGGAAGCGCGCCCGAAACGACCCTCTGCGGAGGACTACGAAGCACCGGAATCGCTGGAAAAGAATATTCGCAATTTGAGCGACCAACGTCTGCAGCGGATGTTGCGGGGATACTTTTTTGACATGTATCTATGTCTGTGCGAAGTCAGACGCGTTTGTTGTGCGGGCGGGAAAATTGCTTTCGTGGTTGGAAACGCCCGCTACGCTGGCAGCGTCATTCCTGTTGACGAGTATACCGCGGAAATGGGCGAGCGGGCAGGTCTCATATGCAGGGAAATACGAGTGACACGCTGGCGTGGAAATAGCGCGCAACAGATGGGAAAATACGGGCGTACGGCGTCCCGAGAGAGCATTGTGATATTTGAAAAACGATGACAGCCAAATTATGGTTGGAGTCTCTGCCTGGCGCTCGGTAAGCCGACCCGGAGGAAAAACGCCGTGACTCAGGGCTCGGCCGCGACCGCGACCGACACCAGCCGCAACACCCCCGCCCCCGGCCGCAGCCAGCCCTCCAGCACGATAGCGCGCTCGCGCATGTCCGGCCGCTGCAAAACGCTCAGCAGACGCTCTTCGGCCACAAAGCGCAGCCCCAGTGGGGACACCCGGCGCAGCTTCTCCTCGGCCCGGTAGGCCGGAATGACGGGCTCCACCCGGCTCACCCGAAACCGCCAGCGTTTGTCCGCGATCCGCACTCTGAGGACCGGAAACCCGGTGCCGCCGGCTTGATCGCCGGTCTCAAGCACCCCGGTCAGGCGGACCAGCGGGGCGGGCGAAATGCCGGGGAACAGGGCCGAGCCGACTTGGGCCAGACCGGGTGTGGCAAGCAGGCACAGCCCCAGCGCAACGAGGCTGGTTTGACGCGGCATGGCTCTCATTCTCTGCCCAGCGTCCCGGCGGGTCAATCTCGTCAGGCCGGACCCGCTCCCTTGACCCGTGTGTCCGGCCACGCTAAGCCGGAAGAGGAGGTGGGAGGTGGCGCAGGATTTCCAAGACCTCAACCGACTCATCCTGAGTATGGGGGAAAAATTCCGGGCCGAGATCGTCGAGTCGATCGGACCCAGCCCCAGCCGTCTGCCGGTCAAGCAGTCTTTTTCACTGGCGGTGACCGACGCCTTCTGGCGTTTTCCGCGCCTGGTAGGCGAGCGCCGGCCCAGCCCCGAGGCCATCGCCCGGCGGGGCCAGCGGCTGGGCGACGCCGTTTCTCCCCTGTCCATCTGGATGCTGGGCTACTTCTTTCTGGTCGGGCGGGAAGTCGTTCTCGATGTGGCGGCTGAGGCCGCGTTCGCCCGCGAGAACGACAGCGCCGAAATCCTGGCCTTCTGGCGGCGCTTGAGCGCCACGCATCGGGGCGACGGCCATCTCGACAATAGTGACGCGGGGCTGACCAACCGTTTTCTGCCACGGGCGCTGGTCGAGCAGCTGTATCAGGGTCTGGTGCCGGCCGACCTGGAAATGCGCCGGCTGGCAGAGCAGTTTTGTGCGACCCTGGAGGCGTATCTGTTCGGCTTGAACGCAGAGGCACACCTGGGCATCGCCGACTCCGGCCCCTACCCGCTGAGCACCGACCGGGTGCTGATCGTGCGGGACTTCTTCGATCTCAAGGGCCGTTTCTATCCGTGGCGGGAGACGGTGGCCGACCTGCCGTATGCCAGCTGCTCCCTGGCCTTCACCCTGGACCCCGGTGATTTTCAGAGCATCGGCATCCGTGACCGGGCGGCGCTGCTGACCACGCCACGCGAGTATCTCCCATGGCTGCGCGAACTCGCCCTGGTGACGCACGATAGCGGGCGGCCGCGCTTTTTGCCGTTTACCGAAATGGCGCGGTTGGTCCACAGCATCAAGAAGCTCCAGCCGCGGCTGGGCGACTGGTTCGCCCGCTTGTCGCGCCACGACGCCATCGTACAGGCGGCGAGGCCCTGGGTCGTGCGGCCCTTGTCGGTGATTGGCCGGGCTGAGGACTGTTTTGACTGGCAGCCCGAACCCGAGGCGCTGGGTTTGCTCCCGCTGTACGCCGACGACGATGCGCGGGCGGTGCGCTGGGCCAGCCACCGCTGCCTGGTCCCGGGCCGGCCGTCCTTCGTGCCGCTCGGCGAACAGATATTTCAGCACGGCGAGGGGAGAGTGGACAGTAACGAGTGGTGAGTAACCCGCCCCACACCCCTCATCACTCTTCGGCTGCGGTGGCCGGCAAGCGTGGATAAAAGTACACCCGGGCCGGAATCCGGTTCCGTTCTTCGCTGACCGTGTAGTAGCCCGTTCCGTCGGCCTTCCAGCCCAGGGCCTCGCCCTGGGGTTCGGGTTGGTAGGGGAGCGGTATGGGGCGGACGGCCAGCGCCGCATGAACCGTCTGTCCGGGAGCCCGCGCCCAGTAGTACACCGCGCGATAGCTCTTGAGCAGGATCTCGGCCCCGGACGGGGCAATATCCCCGCCGACCAGCCAGTCCTGCGTCGTGGGCTGCTCCTCGAGGGCCAGAGTGGCAACCCGCTCAAGCGTCATTGGCGCGCCGGTCGGTTGGGGATAGGCGGCGCGGTAGACCCCCACCCCGGCTTCGCGTTTGGAGATGACGTACAGGTCTTTGGTAAGCGGGTCGACCAGCAGGGTCTCGGCATCGCGCCGGCCGTCCGGGTAGCGGAAGGACAGCGTCTCAATAGCCGACAGGTGGTGGACGGCGGCCGGTCCGGCCTCGACCTGGGGTTCGGGCAGGCGGTGGATATACTTCAGATCCCGGCGCGCCCGGTTATCACCGATATCGCCGATGTACAGATAGGACTGGCCGTCCTGCGGACCCGGCCCGATAGCGATATCTTCCCAGTCGTGGTTGGTGACGCCGTCCAGCACATAGGTGCCGAGATGGCCGCCCCGGGAGCTGACGGCGAACACCTGGTTCGGCTGCCCGGAGTCATTATGCATCCACAGCACGTCCGGGTTTTTGCGGCTGGCGACAATGCCCGAGGCTTCGCGGATGGGCGGGTGCTCGATCACGCCTCTGTCCACCCGGTGGCCGAACCGCGGGGCGTCGCCGGCCGCCCCAGCAGCCCACGCGGCGAGGATGAAAAGCAACATCCAGGGTGCGCGCACGGTCAGCATCCGTCTTTTATAGCGACGGCGTCGGAGTCCGGCTACTGCGGGCGACTGCTGGAGCACTTCACGATGCGGTGTCGCCCTTCGACTTCAGGCGCGCTGCGTCTGGAAAATCCCCCTCAGTCCCTTTGGTAACGTGTGATGCATAATCCCAGGACCCAGCGGAGAGCACCCACCCCGCCGCTATCGCGGCACCCCTCCCAGGAGGGGAACCGCCCCCATCCCCTCCTGGGAGGGGTGGCCGAAGGCCGGGGTGGGTCCCTGCTGGGCCGCTGGGTAACGTCATATGCATCACACGTTGGTGAAGGGGGAAGCCTGTCCTGAGCGTAGCAGAGCGAAGGCGAAGGAAGCCCTGTCGAAGGGCGCGCCAGCGCAGGGGGATTTGTGGAGGAGAGGCACGACGACGGCCTAGCCCCGTCCGCTGGGTCTGGTAGGATCGGGAGAGCCGTCGATGCGCTGTTTTCGTCCCTGCGAGAAGCTATGTTGCCCGCAGTTTTCACGCCCCAATTTCTGGCTCGGCTGGAAACCCTCCAGCTTCGGTCACGGCGCAAATTTGTCGGCAGCCGTCCGGGCCGGCATGCGTCGCCCCGGCGCGGGGCCGGTCTCGAGTTTGCCGACTACCGTCCCTATACCCCGGGCGACGACCCGCGCTCCATTGACTGGAAGCTGTACTGCCGCACCGACCGCCACTACATCAAGCTCTTCCAGGAAGAAGAAGACCTGTACACCTATCTGTTCCTCGACCTGAGCGCCTCAATGGCCCACCCAAGCGGTGATGCGAAGTATGCTGCAGCGCGCGATCTGACGCTGGCCCTGGCCTATATCGTGCTGGCCGGGGACGACGCGGTCAAACTGCACGCCCTGAGCGGCGCCGAAACCGAGCAGGCCACGCCCTTTTTTCGCGGCCGACGGCGTTTTATCCAACTCCACGATTTTCTCGCCGACCTCCAGCCCCAGGGCCGGCTGCACCCCCCGACCGCTCTGGCGCGTCATTTGCACACCCTGCACCGGCCGGGCAAAGCCATCTGGGTGTCGGATTTCCTCTTTCCCGTGGACGTGTTTCACACCTCGCTCACCCTGCTGCGGGCGGCCAACTTCGACCTGGCGGTCGTCCAGGTGTTGGGCCATACCGAGACCGACCCGCCGCTGCGGCCGGCCGGCGCGCGCTTTGTGGACAGCGAGGACGGCGGCTCAGCCCTGATCCGTTTTGATGCCCGGGCCAAACGCGCTTATGTCGAGCGTCTGGCGCGTCACAACCGGGAGCTGCGCAGCTCGTGCCATCAGGCCGGGGTGCGCTACGCCCAGTTGGTGGCCGGGGCGGAGGCGGCGGGCGAGGTGCGCGACTTCGTCCTGCGCGAACTGCCGGCCCTGGGCGTGCTGAGCTGAGGGGCTTCGTCACATGGACTTTGCCCTGCTGTCCGCGTCGTCCGCAGCCCCCCTGTTGCTGGCCCTGCCCGCGTTGTTGGTGCCGTATCTCTTCCGTCGACGGGCCAGACGGGTCGTTGTCCCCAGCCTGTTTCTGTACGAGGGGCTGGCTTCCTCGGCCAGGCAGGGAATGTGGGGCCGGCTCCGGCTCTCGCGCCTGTTTTTCCTGCACCTGCTGATCCTCCTGCTCTTGATTCTGATCGCGGCCCGGCCGGTCGTGCGCAGCCCCGGCGGCTCGGTCGCCTTTGTGCTCGACACCTCTGCCAGCATGCAGGCGCGCGCCCCGGACGGCGCCGCGCGGGTGTTCGAGCTGGCCAAACGCGCGCTGGGGTCCCGCCTGGAAATGCTCCCTGAGGGAGCACGCATCGGGCTGTTCACCTCGGCGCCCTCTCCCCAAAAAATTGCCGATAGCAGCCTGGCCGGCGAGTGGTCAGGCCCGTCCCTGGACCGCCTGCTGGCGGGAGTCGCGGTCACCGATACGCCCGACCCGAGCGACGCGGTGTTGTCTGTTTTTTTCGCTCAGCTGTTGGCCGAGGACGGCTTTCAGCGTCTGGTCTTCTTCACCGATAGACCCCTGGCCTCGCCCGCTCCGCCGCAGGTCTCGGTGCTTCGGCTGGGTGAGGGGGGTCCGAATCTTGGGATCAGCGGCTTTCGCCTGCACCGCAGCCCCTTTTTCCCCGATGCGGTCGAAGCTACGCTGCGGGTCGTGGGCACGGCGCCCACCGAGGGCTGGCGGGTCAGCCTTGAAGATGCGGAGACCGGCCAGGAACTCCAGTCGCTGCCCCAGGACCGGGCCTTTTCTTTCTCTGACCTGCCGGTGGCCCGCACCTACCGGGCGCGGCTGCTGATCGAAGACGGGCTTGAGCTGGATAATGCGGCCCACGCCGTCCTGCCCCGGCTGGGGTCGGTCTCGGGCCTGCTGGTCAGTCCGCTGCCCCAAGGTGCGGCGAGTCTGTCGCAGATTCCGGCGCTCAGGCTTGAGCAGGTCAGCCCCCAGGACTACAGCCCGGACATGGCCGCCCGTTTTCCGTTTGTCCTCTTTCACCTGACCGCACCCGACAGCCTGCCGCCGAGCAACGCCGCTTTCATACTGCCGCCCGAGGGCAACGCCGTCTTTCCCCTGGGCCGGGCGGCCACTGGACCTGACATCACCCGCTGGACGGTCGGCCACCCGCTGGTGCGCTATGTGCATTTCCCGCTGCTGCAACCCGCCTTCGCTCACGCCTTCTCGCCGCCGGCCTGGAGCCGGGCGGTCGTGCACGCCACGCCCGGACCGCTGATTCTGGCCGGTGAGCGACGCGGCTATCGCTACGCCGCTGTCGGCTTTGACCTGTTGCCGTATCTGGGCCGGCAGAATCTACCGGCCTCGATCCTGACCCTGAATCTGCTGGACTGGCTGGCCGGTCAGGCCGGCCGCACGTCCAGTCTGAAAACCGGGGCGAGCCTCAGCCTGACTGGCCAGGCGCCGCAGGTCTCAGACCCGGACGGCCAGTCCATCCCCAGCGCCGGCCGGAGTCTGCGCCTGCTCAAGCAGGGGGTCTATCGGGTCACCGAGCACGGACACCAGCGCCGCCTGGCCGTCAATCTCAGCAGTGCCGAGGAGTCCCGTCTCGGGCGACCCCTGGGCCTGGACGTTCCCACCCCCACGCAGTCGGAGCAAACGGCTCAGCGCCCGGTCTGGCCGTGGATCATTGTCGGCGTGTTGCTGCTGCTGGGTCTTGAGCGCTGGCTTGTCGGGCGGGAGGAAGGGAGAAGCGGGAACGGGGCGTGACCGGCCGCCGCCTCGTTCCACGGCTTTCTTATGGACACCGTTTTTTCCTTCGTGGGCTGGCTGCCGCCCCTGGCTTTTGAGCGGCCCGCATTCGTGTGGCTGTTTGCCGGCCTGCCCCTGCTGTGGCTGGTGCAGCGGCGGTCGTTGCGGTCCGGGCTGGGACGCCTCAGCCTGGCCCTGCACTCCCTGCTGGTCGGGGTGTTGATTCTGATCGCCGCCGGCTGTCACAGCCTCCAGCCGGGAACGGTCCGCGGCCCGCTGCTGGCCTTTGACGTTTCCCACAGCCTGACGCCCGATCAGCGCCGCTGGATGCGGGACACCGCGGTCCGACGCCTGGCGCCAACACCCGACACGCCAAGCCTGCTGTTTGCCGGCACCCGCCAGTGGCTGCCGTGGAGCGAGGCTGAACCCCTGCTGCTCGCCCCGCCCCCGCGCTTGCAGCTTGAGCACAGCAACCTGGCCGGCGCCCTGACCGGCATTCTGGCCGAGCAGCCGGGCCGGACGACCTATGTGCTGAGCGACGGCTGGGAGACGGTCGGCTCGGCCGCCCCGCTCCTGCCCCTGCTGGCCGAACGCCGCCAGCGCTTGTATCCGTTGGCGCCGCCGGGCGCTGAGCGCGTGCCGAACCTCGCCATCCAGCGTATCGGCGCCCCGCAGGTCGTGCAAAAAGGCGAGGACGTGACGCTGCGTCTGGTCCTCGACAACAGCCACCCCGGTTCTGTTGAGGCCGAACTGGCGCTACGCCAGCGCGATCAGCCGGTGTGGCAGGCTGTCGTCAGCCTGCCGCCAGGTGTTTCCGTGCTGACCCGTGCGGTCCGCCTGTCCGACGACGGGTTGATTCCGCTCCGGGCTACGCTGACCCCGGCCTCGGACGTGCCGGACGCCGACCCGGACGATAACCGGGCGGTGGCCTGGGTCCGGGTCAGTCGGCCCGATACGGTCTTGCTGCTCAGTGCCCGGGAACGCGATAACCGCTATTTGCGCCAGGCGCTCAGCAGTCGCGGGTTTGAGGTCCGGGCTCCGCGTGTCTCTCCCTCATCGACGCTACCGGCCCCGGAGTCGTTTGGCACGGTCATCCTGAACAATGTGGACAGGCACAGTCTGCCGGCGGCCCTGCCGAGCCGGCTGCGGACCTATGTGCGCGACGGGGGGGGGCTGATCATGGTCGGCGGCGAATCGAGCCTGGGACTGGGCGGCTACGTCGGCACACCGGTTGAGCACGCCCTGCCGGTGGTGCTGACGCCACCCCAAAAAGAGGAAAAGCGCACGGCCGTGATGCTGGTGATCGACAAATCGGGCAGCATGCGCCGCGAACAGCGGCTGTTGTTCGCCCTGGCCGGGGTGCGCGGCGTAGCCCGCAACCTCAAAGACAGCGACCTGTTTGGCGTCATCGGCTTTGATAAGGAACCGTTTCCCGTCATTCCGCTGAGCTATATGGGCACGATCCGCCACGAGGTGGAGGCGCGGATCGACAGACTCAGGGCGGCCGGCGGGACGTATCTGTTGCCCGCCCTGGAAGAGGCCAAACGTCAGCTGGAGCGTCAACACGCCACCCGCAAGCATGTGGTGATCCTGACCGACGGCGAAACCGGCGGCAGCGGCAGCGCGTATCTCGACCTGGTGTCGGTCATGCGCCAGGAACTCGGCATGACCATCTCGACGATCGCGGTCGGCCGCCGGCCCAACCTGCGCCTGCTGTCGCGTCTGGCCGACTATGGCGGCGGGGCGTTCCACCATACCACCGACCCCTCCAGCCTGCCCGAGCTGTTCATCGGCGAGCTTGAGGACACCGCCGAAGAAAAGACCATGCTGGAGCAGGAATTCACCCCCATCCCCAACCCGCGCTCGCCCCTGCTCGTGGGGCTGGCCACGCGGCGGCTGCCGCAGGTCACGGGCTATGTGGAGGTGCGGCTCAAGCCCGGCGCCCGCAGCGACGTGTCACTGCGAGTGGAGGATGCTGCGCCGCCGCTGCTGGCCTCGTGGACCTACGGGCAGGGCCGGGCCGTGGCCTTCGCCTCCGACGCCAACGGCCGCTGGTCGGCGCCGTGGATCGGCTGGGACGGGTTCAGCGCCTTTTGGGAACAGGTCGTCCGCTGGAGCGGGCCCGCCAGACGCGAGAAGCAGACCGACTTTGTCGTCGAGCTGGGCCATACCGGGCAGGGGCTGGTCGTTGACCTCTTCTCGCACGCCAGCCGGGAACACGGCCGGTCGGCCGCTGCCGACCTCCGCCTGCCGGGCGGCGCGAGCCACTCTCTGTCCTTGGACCGCCTGGCGCCCGGCCACTATCAGGCGGTGTATACCACCCCTCAGCCGGGCGATTACCGCATCGAACTGCACCTGCCGTCGGGCGAGACGCTGGGTCCGCTGGGCTACACCGTGCCGGCCCCGAACCCGAGGGGAGAAGTGCCGCAGCCCGAGCCGAATCTGGTCCTGTTGGAAAGCCTGGCCCACGCCACCGGCGGGAGTCTGAACCCAGACCCCGACCGCGTCGTGCACGCCGCCGGTCCGCCCCAAGCCCGGCCGCTTTTGCCGTATCTGCTGCCGCTGGCCGTCGGGCTGTATCTGCTGGAACTGGTTGTCAGGCGGCTGGCCGAGGAGCCGGCCGAACACGCGGCTTAGAGCGTTTTACGATAGATTGTAGCCACGTGTTCCGTTCCTGTCATGCCGGACGTGATCCGGCATCCAGAGGGCGACAGGGTGAGAAGGCGAGATTCCCGCTTTCGCGGGAATGACGGACGGCTACACACAATCGTAATTTGCTCTAGGGTTTGAGCAGACTCGGTGCAAACTCCTCGGGTGGCTGGTAGCCGAGCAGCTCCAGCAGGGTCGCGGCGACATTGGCCAGGCCGGCTCCGGGCAGGTCGTCCCGGAGCGAAAAAACCCGTCCGTCGCCCTCGACCACGAAAAAGGGCACCGGGTTCAGCGAGTGGGAGGTCCGGGGCTGCGGCCTGCCGTCCGCGCCCAGCAGGGGCTGCTGGGACGGGTCGCGCTGGACCATGTCTTCGGCGTTGCCGTGGTCGGCGGTGACGACCAGACACCCCTTGCTGGCCAACACTGCGGGCAGGATGCGGCTCAGCGCCCGGTCAACCTCCTCAACCGCAGCAATCGAAGCGTCAATCTTGCCGGTATGGCCGACCATGTCCCCGGCGGCGAAATTGACCCGAATGAAGGGAAAGTCGCCGGTGTGGATGGCCTGAATGACCGTCTGCGCGGTCTCGGCCGACTTCATCCACGGGGCTTCATCGAACGGCACCTGATCGGACGGAATCTCGATATACTCCTCGCTGTCCTCATTAAACTTGCCCGAACGATTGCCGTTCCAGAAATAGGTCACATGGCCGAATTTCTGGGTCTCCGAGCAGGCCAGCTGCCGCACCCCGGTGTGGGCCAGGTACTCGCTGACCGGCCGCTCGACCTCGGGCGAGGAGACCAGATAGCGCCGGGGGAGGTGGAGATCTCCATCGTAGAGCATCATGCCCGCGTACACGACCTGGGGCACACGCCCGCGGTCGAATTTGTCAAACTCCGGGCCGGCCTCAAACGCCTGGGAGATTTCCAGCCCGCGGTCGCCCCGAAAGTTGAAGAAGATCACCGCGTCCCCGTCCTGAACCGGACCGCGCGGTCGGCCGTCAGGACCGCTCACCACGAACTCGGGCAGAAACTGGTCGGCAATGCCGGGGGTTTCCTGGCGATAGGTCTCAATCGCGCTGCGGGCGCTCGGAAACGCCCGGCCGAGGCCGTGCACCTGCGCCTTCCAGCCGCGCTCGACCATGGCCCAGTCGGCCTCGTAGCGGTCCATGGTCGTCGTCATCCGTCCGCCGCCGGACGCAATCCAGTAGTCTTTGCCGGTCTCTCGCACGCCGGCCAGCACTGCTTCCAGCCGGTCGATATACACCAAGGCCGAGGTCTCGGGCACGTCGCGGCCGTCCTGCAGGGCGTGGACATACAGCCGCGGCAGGGCCTCGTCCGCAGCCCGCCGGATCAGGGCCAACAGCTGCTTTTCGTGGGAGTGGACATTGCCGTCCGACACCAGACCGATCAGGTGCAGGGCGCCGCCCGTTTCCTGGAGGTGGCGCACGATAGTCTGCCAGGTGCCGTTCCAGATCGTGCCGCGTTCGATTGCCGCGTCAACCAGCTTGGCGCCCTGGTCAAAAATGCGGCCCGCGCCCAGGATATTGTGGCCGACCTCGGAATTGCCCATGTCGGCGTCCGAGGGCAGGCCGACCGCAGTGCCGTGGGCGCGCAGCTGGCGCGCCAGGCCGCCCTCGCCCAGCGCGTCGAGGGTCGGGGTGGCGGCACAGGCCACGGCGTCGAACTCGTCGGCCTGGCCGATGCCGACGCCGTCGAGGATGAGCAGCACAAGCGGGCCGTGGGGGGCGGGCAGGCTGGGGTGCGGTGTGAGTTTCATCGGCTGCCTTTCGTCGCGTCTTGTGTCGACATGGAACGATCGAGTCCCTCTCTCATCTTTCTGCCATAGCGAGCCGCTCGCGTAAGATATGGTCGATGATTTTTGGCACGCTTTGGTGTGAAACCCGTGCCTCTTGCTGAAGCCGTTGGAAGATATCTGCTTCTACCGGCACCTCAAAAATACGCTGCCTGATCGTAATCTCGTCCTCTCCAGGTTCAAGATATTCCTCATAATCCAGCGTACTGTGCGTGTCCCAAAATTCTCCCGCTTCTTCTTCTGTTGCAAACGTTTCCGGCAACGGATCGCGGCTCTTATCTGTGTTGCTCATAGTATCTCCTCTCTGCATCATCCATATCACGAGCGGAAATGGGCAAGAGTATTCCTGCCAGCTTACGAATATAAAAGACCATTACATACCGCCCGGCAGCTGACTGTCCGTAGGCGGCATACACATGTTCTCCTTTGACGTGGCCTCTGCTCACTTTACGAATATGTGGCTTGGAGCGCAGGACTTCCTCAGCTTCCTCTGCTGAGACTCCGTGTTTTGCCGCCAGCTTTTCCACGAACTGCGCTTTCCAGACGATTTGCGTGATGACCACCGAGGGCATCATAGCACCACTTTTGCGCCTGGACACGTCTCGCTCCCACAGAGCGTCTGCATGCGCGTGCCGTGAAGATCAACCGTACTCATGCATTAAGGCAGGCTATGTGGTGGCGCTTGCTTTGGAGGGTCGCTCCGTCATCCAGTGTCTCTCGTATGACGCGCTTGCTCGTTCAGTTCGGTTTCCAGTCCTTCGTAGTCACCCAGGTGAGCGCGCATGAGGCTCTTCCACAGCTTGCCGTGGTTGGGGATGTGAAAGTGCAGCAGCTCATGGACGATGACATAGTCCTGGAGTTCTTGTCGAAGCACTGGCAGGCGGGCGTCAAAGGTCAGGCGGCCGCTGGTGGAGTACGACGCCCACTTGGTTCGCATGGAACGGACCGCAACCGAGGTGACTCGGGCGCCGAGCTTTTCGGCCCAGCGCTGCACCCGCTCCTTGAATGCGGTTTTGTCAGCGATGGTCATGTGAGCGGGCACCCGTGTCCAACGATGAGAACAGCTGATCCACGATGAGCGTCACCTGGTCGAGGGCGTCCACTTCAGCGTACACGGCGAAGGTGACCTGTTGGCGCAACTCGCGCCGTTCGGCCTCGCTCGTCCGCCAGTTCGGATGCGCGGCAAAAGCCGTCGTGATCCGGCTGCTGACGCCTTCGGCTTCGTTCACCCCGGCGTCGAGCAGGCTGCGGTAGACAAAAAAGCGCAGGCCGTCGAATCCTTTGTCGGCCTGCTCCTTTTTGCGCTGCTGGTCTTTTTCAATCTCGGACAGCAGCGCGTCCAGGGCCTCCCGCGAACTCTTCTGCCGTTCTTCGTAGCTTTCCTGCACGGCCTTTGCCCGCTCGGCCATGGCAATCAGAAAGGGATCGTCGCTGTTCTCTTGGGCGGTTTTCGCGATGCTCTTGACCAGGTTGATGACCTTGGTTCCGGTGTCGCCCTGTTTCTCCTTGAGCCCTGTCAGCACGGTTTCGTTGATTCCCAGAAACTCGGAAACCGGCTGGATATAGCGCGTTCCAACGTGCTGCTGGACCAGCGCGTCGGTCTTTTTCTGGAACGCGCGGTCCACATACACGGTCGTCGTATAGGCTTTGCGCACCACGTCGTAGATGGCTGACAGCGTGGCATACTTGTCGAGAAACGGGCGCATGAACGCGTCCGGCGAGATGATCTCGTACAGCATCTCGATCTCTTTGTACTCCTTGAAAAACTCCTTGCGGCGCTCTTTATCGCGGAAGTACTCGATCAGGTCGTCAACGTCGCGGTCGTCGAACCGGCGTTGAATCAGTTCCAGGTATGCGGGCGCCTTGTGCTCCATCTTGTTTTTGAACAGCGCTTTGAGCAGCCTGATGTCTCTGACCACCGCGTTGACCTCGTCGCTGTCAAAAGCCAGCGCCTGTTCGAGCTTGTCGAACAGCCCCACGAAGTCGAGCACGAAGCCGTGCGGCTTGACCATGTCGGCAGCCTCGTTCTCATACGGCCGGTTCACCCGCGCAATCGCCTGCAACAGCGTGTGGTCGCGCATGGGCTTGTCCAGGTACATGGCGTACAGGAGCGGCGCGTCGAACCCGGTCAGCAGCTTTTCGGTGACGATCAATATCTTCGGCTGGGTGCCGAACCGGGCAAAGTCCTTGCGAATCTGTTTCTCTTTCTTGTCATCAATATGGTGTTTTTTCAGCTCGGGCGGGTCATTGTTATTGCCGGTAAACACCACCGCCGAATAGGCGGGCGGCAGGTAGCGGTCCAGCGCGGTCTTGTACTTGGCGCAGGCGGGCCGGTCCACGGCAACCAGGAAGGCTTTGTAGCCCAGCGGTTCGACGTTCTGGGTGAAATGCTCGGCGACATATTTGGCGACCGCATCGACCCGCCCGTCGCCCTTGAGAAAGTTCTTGAGGTTCACGGCCCGGTCGAGGAGGGTGTTCAGCTCTACGATGTCGGTCACGCCTTCGGTCTCGGCCAGGGACAGGAACTCGGCGTCCAGCATCTGGTGCGGGACGCGCAGCTGGTTGGGAGCCAGGTTGTAGTACAGCGGCAGGGTGGTCCCGTCGGTGATGCTCTCGGCGATCGAGTACTTGTGCAGATATCCCCGGTCGTCCTCGTAGCCGAAGGTCTTGAACGTGCCGCGGCCGTACACCGTCTTGTCGATGGGCGTGCCGCTAAAGCCGATGTAGGTGGCGTTGGGCAGCCCGGCCATCAGAAAGTTCCCCAGGTCTCCGCCGGTGGTGCGGTGGGCCTCGTCGACCAGCACGAAGACGTTGGCGCGTTGGTTCACATTGGGCGGCATGTCACGGAATTTCTGGATGGTGGTGACGATGATGCCCCGGTAGTCGTTCCGCAGCAGCCCGACCAGCTTCTGGATATGGCTGGCGTGCTCCACGTTGGCCAGCCCCAACGCGGTCAGGTTCTTGCGCATCTGGTCTTCCAGCTCGTTGCGGTCAACCATCAGCAGGATGGTGGGTTTTTCGCTGTCGGGCGCTTTGAACAGCAGCTCGGCAGCCTTAATCATGGTGAAGGTCTTGCCGCTGCCCTGGGTATGCCAGACCAGCCCGCGGGTCCGTTCGGCCTCCAGACAGCGGCCGACCACCCGGTCCACGGCTGTGGTCTGATGCTGGGCCAGGATGTATTTGTTCAGTTCCTCGTCCTTTTCGGCAAAGACGATGAAGTGTCTGAGCAGGTCGAGGATGTGGCGGCGGTCACAGAAGCTCTTGAGCTTGGCCTCCAGGTGGCCGACCTCGTCGTGTTTCCAGTTGAAGATGTTGCGGCGGACCGTGTTCCAGGTCGCGCCGTAGGAAAAGCCGAGGGCGTCGGTGGCGGTGAAGAGCATCTGCGGCACGAACAGCTCGGGCGTCTCGTCGTGGTAGCGGCGAATCTGGTCCACGCCGAGGGCGATAGCCTCATCTTTGTTGGCGTTTTTGCACTCGATGACCAGGACGGGCAGGCCGTTGACGAGGAAGACCACGTCCTCGCGGTTGCCATAGCCGGCGTTGTGAAAGGCAAACTCCTCGGTGACCTCAAAGACGTTGTTGTCGAGCGTGTCGTAGTCGATCAGTTTGAGGTCCAGCTCACGCTTGTCCTCCGCGCAGAAGAACGTGGTCTGATTACGCACGAAGCCCAGGAACTCCCGGTTGCCGAAGATATTGGCCGGCAGTTGGCGCAGCCGCCCGCTCAGCCCGCCCTCGCCGTACTTGGGGTTGAACTCCCGCAGCTTGGCGAGCAGCAGGTCGTCAAAGTACAGCGACGCCTGCACCGCTCGCTCAGCGCTGCCCTCACCGGTAGCTTTGAAACCCCGCCGCCGCTCCGCCTCTGCCCGTGGCACGAAGGTCCAGCCGATCTCCTGAGCGTATTGGAGAATGCGGGCCTGAACGGTTTTGTGTTCGGTGGGTTTCGGCATGGGTCATTTGAAGCTGTCGATTTGCTCACGAAACTCACAGTAACGCTCGATCTTACTCATCGCCTGCAAGATGTCCTCAAGCAATACTTCCGCGTCGCGTTCAGACATCGATCAACTCCCGTTCAAGCCGCTTCCACAGAAGCGGCTTGATGCCGCGACGAGACACCAAGTCCACCTTGTGCCCGAGCAGAGATTCCAGACGCTCTGCCAGCGTGACAAAACCCAGGCCGATACTCGGTTCCACCTCCACGAGGATATCGACATCGCTCTGCTCGTCGGCTTCATCTCGGGCCACTGAACCGAAAAGCGCCAGCCGCCAGACAGGAAATTCCTGCTCAAGCGCCGGCTTGCTCTCGCGCAACACTCTCAAAACGGCCTCACGACGAGGTTTCATGGTTTCTACGTCCTCTCTTGAACCTCAGCGACTTTCCGAAGCGCTTGCAGGAATACTGCCGGCTCTTCGTCCTCAGCCCGCGGTACGAAGGTCCAGCCGATCTCCTGAGCGTATTGGAGGATGCGGGCCTGGACGGTTTTGTGTTCGGTGGGCTTAGGCATGAAAGTTGTCTCCACTGTTGATAAGCGGAGCGCTTCAATTGCCCTGAATCATTAATCGCGGCTCTTGAGTTCCAGTGGAAGGCTTACGGTTTTGCCTCCAACATCTGATACAATTCGACTCCCAGGACTCTCATGTGGCGCAAAAGAGCATGAATCTCTTGTCCGTTGATCACAATGCGTCGCCCAAGCAGCGCGGCCGACTCGCCAGTTGCCTTTATGTAGGCTTCGTCTACGACTCCCATCTTGTGGGCGAGCAAATGGCGCTTTTGGAATGATTGCTGCACTTGCTTCCAATCAGCAGGAGGAAGAGTTTTGGCAAAATCTATACCGAATTGATCAATCGCTCTATCCCGGACCCCATTGATATTTTGGAACTGAAGTTCAACGACCTTCGCTGGCTGTTTTGCTTTGGCCGAGAAAACCCGACAGGTTTCGCGTCCGAATCCATCAAAGGCTGAGACACAATCCTCCATCGCATTCTCAAGCAATTTCTGAGCGATCGCGGGCTCTTGAGAGTCGGCCATCAGTAACAGCTTCTCAATTAGCTCAAAATTCTTTTCCAAAATCTGGAGCGAATTGTGCGCACCGCAGTCGGGGCAGAATCCAAATACGCCGTAGATCATATAATGGAGGGTACACTTATCGCATATGACTTCAGTTTCCAAATTCTGCTCGCGGTAGCGACGAATTGGAGTGGGCCTACCAGTGACCTTCATGCTGATCCCGAGACCAAAAGCACCACGCGGTTTGTGATTGAACTCCAATGACTTCAAGTCTTTCAAGATTGCGTTGGTAACCTTATTGAGGGCAACAGATTGAACGTACTCGACTTGCGCTTTTGTGAAAAACTTGTCCTGCCCCTCTTGGTGTCCGCAATACGGGCAATGGCAGGGCAAGTTCTCACCCTTCAATCCAGTGCCCAGCTCAATCTTGAAGTAACCTTCGCAGTTCGTGTCTGGGCATTCACGTCCGATCATGCCGTTCTCATCGGGCGGTATGGAAATGGAGAACTGTGAGCCGAGTTTTTCCAGGTGCCTCATACAGTTGTCCCCTTTTCGTCGAGTTCCAATTTGTCAGCACGGATTGCGGCTGTCATTAGTCCGTGAAGGAGGGTACGGAAGAGAGATTGAAGGGTCGCTCTCTTCTCTTCATGCTTTCTGGTTTTGACCTCGACGCCCCGGATCGTGTTGGCAATCTCAACTTGCTCGTCGTAGGGTGGAGTTGGGATCTTCAGGGCAGAGATTTCGTTCTTGTTGTAGTTCGCCTGATTGACTGCACGACGCGCTAGCTTCACAAACACCCCTTCTTGTCGGTAGTGGTTCATTAAATGCTTGAGGAAATAGTTATGGGAATTCTTCTCGCCCGTAGCAATCCGTAGAATGAAAGACGCAAAAATGTGAGGCTCTTCTTGTTCTTCAAAGACCGTCGTCTTGCCAATAAGTTCTGCACTGTTACGCCAGTTGAAAAGAACATCACCGTTCCGTAGCCTCAGTCGGATTTCGGTCTTTTCGGGAACCTCAACCCGACGTATCTTCCAATAGGACAAATTACCCTGCTTATCAATGTCAGCGGTGCTGACGATTTTTACGCCGCCTGGTGGATCGGTCTTTGGAATGGCCTTTGAGACGCCATAATCAATGTACTCGACGGTCTCGACGAGCGGTTTGACCTCCCAACTCTCCGGGATAGGTCCGATCTCTGTCTGTTTCTGCGGTTCGCTGCGTGTGCCCTCGGTGAAGAGCTTGTGCATGAGGGCCTTTTTCAGCTCGGTGGTGGTCTGAATGATCCGCTTCTGCGCTTCGATTGCCCGCTGCACGGTTGAGAGAATGTGGACGACTTTCTTCTGCTCGGGGAGCGGAGGTAGTGGAACCGTGATGCGATAGAAACTCTTTGGGTCAACACGTTGACGACTCGGCGTGGAACCAGAGACCAGCGTTTTCGCGATGGGCAGAACGTGGTCGGACCATTCAAGGAAGTAAAGGAAATCAGAATCGACTCGCTCACCAGGAAAAATGGGAATCCACTCCGTTGATCCAATTTGACGAAATTCAGATGACTCGGCAACGCGCCACACTTTTTCCACTCGCGGATTCAATTTGCCGAAAAGGACTGTCTTTGGTTCCAGAAGTAGCTTAGAACTCTCGATTGCATCGCCCGCAGTGAGACTTGGGGTCTGATCGCGCTGATAGTCGGGGATGCTGTAATACTCGAACGTCTCGTCGGCGAAGTTCTTTGGAGTCAGTGTTGGCGCTTTACGAATGTTGATATCGCCAAGAGCGATGATATCCCAATTATCAGGAAGATTTTCGAGAAGCATGCTCATACCCCGATCTTCTCCAGAATTCTCCGGCCCGTTATTCCTTCGGTGCCCCGACCGCTTCCGTTGAGGCTGAACGTTCCAGTCGTTCGGCGAGCCACACCTTTATGATCGACTGCCGCGTCACCCCCAGATGCTTGGCCTCTCTGTCAAGCCGCTCGATCATCCAGACCGGGAAGTCAACGCTGCCCCGCTTGAGTTGCTGTTTTGGACGCCGAATGGTGGACATATCCAGGAAATCCGTCACATCTTCGCCCTTGTCAAAGGCAGCGTCGAACTGTTTAGCCGTTACTTTCTTCATACACGAGTGCCTTATTTTTGCATCACCCGCGGCTTAGCGTCCATGTCCAAATTCAGGTACGGCGCGCCGTATGAAGGCATCAAACAAGGGAACGGTAAAAGCCAGGTAGCCGTGAGAGGAGCTGTAGATCATGTCTTTGTTCATGAGTTTCGCAGGGGGTTTTTACGGAGTCCGTGGATATTTTCTATCCTTTTATACCCATTTCTAGCATAGTCTAGCTATGTCTATCGCAAACTGGGTAGATTTTGGTAGATTTCCCTGAAAGCAGCCATAAGTACCTGGAAATAAAGAGGATTCGGTGTCCCGTTTGCGCCTTGATAGCCAAGACGATCATACCCCAATCTTCTCCAGAATAGCCCGCAATGCCGTGTCCGTTTCGCGTGCCTCGGCTTCGATGGCGTCGAGTTCGGCCACGATCTCTGCGATGGGGCGGTAGGTTTCGGCTTCGCCGGTGTGGATATAGCGGCTGGGAGAGATGTTGTAGTCGTTCTCGACGATCTCGGCCCTGTCCACGCTGCGGCTGAACTTGTCCTCTTCCTTCCAGCTCAGGAAGGTCGAGGCGATCCGCTCGATACCGTCTTCGGGGATGTAGTTCTTGGGGTCGCCCTTGGCAAAGACCTGCGAGGCGTTGACCAGCAACAGTGTGTCCTTTTGGGCTTGGGGCTTGGCCTTGTTGAGAAAGAGCAGGATGCCCGGCGCGGTGGTGTTGTAAAACAGGTTTTCCGGCAGGTAGATCACGCCTTCAATCAGGTCGTTATCCACAAACCATTTGCGGACCTCCCGTTCCTTGTTTTTGCCCGCGTTGCCGCTGCCCCGACTGGCCGCGCCGGTGTCGAGCACAATGGCGGCCCGGCCCGTGACGGTGAGCGAGGCGGCGATGTGCTGCACCCAGCCCCAGTCGGCCGACTGCTTGCCCGGAAAGCCCGCGCCCTGGGGGAAGCGGCCCAGCTCGTCGGTGTCGTAGTCCTGCTCGGTAAACCAGTTCTGGTTCCACATGGGGTTGGCCAGCACGCGGTCGAAGGTGTTGAGCCGACCCCGGTCCCGGAACTTGGGGCTGCGGAAGCTGTCGCCGATCTCAATCCGGCCCTCCAGGTCGTGGATAATCATGTTCATGTTGGCCATCGCCCAGGTATTGGCGGTGTACTCCTGGCCGAACAGCCTGAGCGGCGCCTGCCCCGCTGCCCTGCCGTTTTCCCCCGTCACCAACTCGCACTTGATGAGCAGGCCGGCCGAGCCGCAGCACGGGTCGTAGATGGTCATGCCTGGCTCGGGGGCCATGATCTTCGCCATGACCATGCCGACCTCCCTGGGGGTGTAGAATTCGCCCGCAGACTGGCCCGAGCCTTCGGCGAACTTGCGAATCAGGTACTCATAGCTGCGGCCGATGATGTCGGGCTCCACATCGGCCAGGCCCAGTCGCTTTTCGGAGATCTTTTCGATCAGGTTGGACAGGCGGTCGTCGTCAATATCGCGCTGGCCGTGGGTGGTGGCGTTGAAGTCGATGCGGTCGATGATCCCTTTTAGCAGCGGGTTGGCGTTCGCGATGTCCCGCAGCACGGAGGTCAGCTGCTCGCCGATCCGGTCCGACAGGGTTCGGATGAGCGACCAGACCGGCTGCTGCGGGTCCGGCGGCTCCAGCGGCAGGCAGAAGCGGACCAGCTTGGGGTCTCTGGCGACCAGCGCGAAGGCTTTTTGGCGCGAACCGACCTGTTCCGCGATCCGGTCCACCTCATCGTCAAACACGTCGCACAGCCGCTTGGCAAAGACGAGCGGCAGAATGAAGTCCTTGTACTTGGGCGCGTCCTGGGACCCGCGGATACTGCACGCCGCGTCCCACAGCCAGGATTCGAGCGACTTTGCGTTTGTGTTGTTTTCCATCGTGAACTTCTGCCAACGGTTTGCTGTTCGGGGCTGTAGGCGTGACCCTCTCTTCTACCGCAGACGGCTCAGACAACATTCAACATCTTATTGGCGTAGTCTTTCCCACAAGTCGGAGGGGGAAGCGGCTTGCCATCCTGCCGATAGAGGGCAATCGTTTCTTCAACAATCTCACATAATTCGGCAAAGACGGCCTTTTCATCTTCTCCGTGGCACCCGCCGTAGAACAAGCCCGGGCAGCTTCCGACAAAACACTGGTCTTCGTCTGACCATTCGACAATCTTCACGTATCGGTCGCTCGCTCTCATTGTTCGGCCTCCTGAATAGCTGCTCTCACGACTTTTTCTTGATAGTGTCTCGCGTCGCTGCCAGCTTTTCCAGAGAGGGTGACCGATTTTGCCACCTTGGGGTGTACAAAGTTTCTGTGATCACCTTTCCCCCCTCTGTTGACAAAGCCTGCGGCTTCGAGGTCTCTGATCAATGCTCTGATTTTTCGCGGCATTCGGGTTGTGACGATTCCTTGGCAAGAATTCGCTTGCCGGCAATGGTCCCGCCGGAATCAAATTCGTACACCACCGGAACCGCAGTGGCCAGTTCAAGCTCCAGAAGTTGGGCTGGCGCCAATTTCTCCAGCCGCATGATGATCGCCCGCAGCGGATGCTCGTGGGCCACGAGCAGGACATTCTTGCCCGCGCCGAGCTGGGGCGCGATCTCATCCTCAAAGTAGGGCAGCAGCCGGGCGGCCACGTCCTTGAGGCTCTCGCCGCCGGGCGGGCCGTCGGCATAACTCCGCCGCCAGCTGTGGACTTGGTCGGCGCCGTAGATGCGGGTCGCCTCGGCTTTGTCCATGCCTTGCAGTCGGCCGTAGTCGCGCTCGTTGAGCAGCGGGCTGCGGTTCGGAGGAAGGTCCTCCCGTCCCAGCGCGGACAGGACAATGTCGAGGCTGTCGGCGGCGCGCTGGAGCGTGGATGAGAAGGCCAGGTCGATCCTGAGCCGATGGCGTCGGAGTAGACGGCCGGCTCGACGAGCCTCGGCCCGCCCGGTGGCGGTCAGGGGAACATCGATGCCCCCGGTGAACCGATTGTCGAAGTTCCATACCGACTCCCCGTGCCGCATCAAGACCAGGAATGACACAGGCGTGTTTTCAGCCCGGCCAAAGACGGCCGAGCCACTGCCACTTATTCGGCCAGCTGACGATATTTGCCCTTGTAGAACAGCAGGGGTTCGGCGTCGACGGTGGCGATAGTCTGGATCTCGCCGGTGTAAATTGTGTGGTCGCCGCCCTCGTAGCCGGCGGCCACCCTGCATTCGAGGTGAGCCAGGGCGCCGTCGAGCAGCGGCACACCGAGCCCGCCCAGGGTGTAGGGCACGCCTTCAAACTTCTCGATGCCTTTGGTGGCAAAGCGGGTCGAGAGTTCTTCCTGTTCAAGCGACAGGAAGTTGACCGCAAAGACTCTGGACTCCTCGAAACAGGCGTAGCAGTCGACGGTTTTGTCAATGCAGACCAGCAGCAGCGGGGGGTCGAGCGACAGCGAGCTGAAGGCGTTAGCGGTCAGGCCGAAAGGTTTGTCGGTTTTGTCCTTGGTGGTAATGACGGTCACGCCGGTGGCAAAGTGCCCCATGACGTTGCGCAGCTCGCGTGGATCGATAGCCATGCCGCCCTCCTGGGTGAGTGGTCTTGTTTCCTGACTGCTACCAGAGGCGCTATGGCGCGTCAATTGCGGCCGGACCGGTCAGGGACGGGCTGAGGATTGTACGGGCGAGGTCTTTATCGCAGCTCGGCGCCTGACCGAAAACCTTCTCCCAGACCGGCGCGGTTTCCATGCACATATACACGGGCACGCTGGGGGCGGCGCGTCTGAGCCAGCGGCTGAGGGTCCGATACATCTTGACCCGCCGGGGCTGAAAGGTGCGCCATTTGCCGTCGGCGCAGCGCACCTGCTCGCCGGACAGCAGACGGGTATGCGGGAAGCGGCGGCGCATGGTGGCGCGCAGAGCCGGGGTGAGACGCAGGCTGCCCAGGCTGAGCCAGGCGACGTGACACGGATCGATAGTCGAGAAGAGACGCTCGATGGTCCGGCCATAGCCGGCCTGCCAGTCGGGATACTCGATCAGCGGGTCGAAATGAAACCCGAGCCGATAGCCGGCCCGCGCGACTTGGCGGGCCGCGTCGAGGCGTTCGACAAACGAGGCGGTGCCGTGTTCTTCGGCCTCGGCAATCTCGGCCGGCGTGATCGTCCACGACACCACGGTGCGTCCCTGGGGGTCGAGTTCGAGCAGACCCTCGACGCAGTCGGTCTTGGTTTTGAGTTCGAGCACGACATTGTCGCGCTGGGCGAAAAACGGCACCAGCTCGGCCGAAAAGCCGAGCAGCGGGTCGAGGGCCAGGCTGTCGGACAGTTCTCCGGTCCCGATGCGGAACTGCTTCCAGGGCTGACGGTCAACCACGGCCGCCAGCTCGTCCAGCAGCTCGTCCACATTGGTATAGACGGTCAGCAGCGGGTTGTTGGCCAGATAGTCCTGGAGAAAGCAGTAGCTGCAGTCCATCGGGCAGTTCGAGATCAGGCTGACGACCAGATAGTTGCAGCACACCAGACCGGGCGTGCCGGCCGGGCAATGTTCGAGAAAACGGGAACGGTTGCGGGTGAACAGGAGCGTCTTTTTGCCGGCGCCGAAGGGGTCCGTCAGGCTTTCCGTAGAAGGCCGGTAGCCCCGGTCTACGAGTCGGACCGGCAGCTGGGGCAGGCGTTGCAGCGCGCGTTGGACAACGGGCGCGTTTTCTTCTCCCCGTTCGATCAGCATGTCCTGCGGTTGATAGCGGTACATGGCGGAGGCGCAGCATAAAACGTCGGGCCGGGAACGTCAAACGTCTCAGGCCTCGTCAAGCAGCTCGAACAGGCGCTGGAATGTCCCGTCGGTGAGGCGCTGCCGGAGGCGGGACACGACGGCGTCGAGGTCTTTCGCGCTCTTGACCCGGACTTCGAGCGTCACCTCGTCGCCCTCAAAGGCGGGCGGAAAAGTGATTCGGACCCGGGGGCCGAGGGCGAGCGCTTTGACACAGGTCTGCAACTCGTGTTCCAGGCGGGCGATCTCCGGGTAGCGCAGCACGCGCAGCGCGTCCTTGACCGCCTTCAGCTTATCGTTTCGGGAGCGCCCGAGCTTGAGGCCGCGTCGGACGGCCGGCTGCTGCAAGACCGCAGCAATACTCCCCCCGTCACGCAGCACAATCTCTTCCAGCCAGTCCAGAAAGTCTCGGAGGTGATTCTCGCCCAGCCGGAGTTCCTGCGCCACTGTCAGCAGGGCCTGTCGGTCTGTTGCCTGCCAGGCCTGCCAGCGGGCCAGCGTGGCCTGGCTCAGGCGTCTTTGCTCGGCGTAGAGGCCGAGAGAGGAAAGCGCGTTTGGCATGTCTAGAGGAACTCCAGCGCAGCATCCGCTGACGTGGCGTCGGCGTAGCGTGCCGCCAGCCGCAGGTACTCGGCCCCCGTCCGGCCGCGTTTTCTGGCGCCGCGGGCCAAAACCGCGCATTTTTTCTGCAACACCGCGACCGTCAGCCGCCGCTGTTCCGGCGACAGGACACCGGAGTCGAGCAGTTTTTGTAAGGCTCGCACCCGAAACCGGTCCATGCCCCAGAAACGTCGGGACAGCTGGTCCGGGTGCCCGCCGCGTTTGATGACCAGGGCCGTGTCGAGCAGATGGATGGGTTCGGTCGCTCCAATCCGCAGCCACAGGTCGTAGTCCTCACACGCCGGCAGCTGCGGATCGAAGCCACCGACCCGGTCAAACAGCGCGCGGCGCAGCATCACGGCCGAGGGGCTGACCAGACACCGCTCCAGGCTGCGGGCGAATAGATCGCCGCCCGTCTTGCGGTGCTTGGCGTGCGGATTGACCCGGATGCCACGGCGCAGCCAGATTTCCTCGGTCTGACAGATGGACGCCTGGGGCTGGGCCTCAAAGAAGGCCAGCTGGCGCGCCAGCTTGGACGGCTGCCACACGTCATCCGAATCCAGGAAGGCCAGGTAGGGGCTGCTGCTGAGGGCGACGCCGGTGTTGCGCGCGACCGACACACCCTGGTTGGCTTGATGGACGTAGCGCAGACGCGGACACACCGGCGAGAATTCGGCCACCAGCGTCCCGGTCCCGTCATCCGAGCCGTCATCGACCACAATCAACTCAAAGTCCCGGCAGGTCTGGGCTGCGACCGAGGCGATGGCTTCCCGCACCCAGTCCCGCCGGTTATGGGTGGGAATGATGACCGACACGCCGGGCATGGCGACACCTCTCAGCGACCCACGGACGCTGCTCTCTTCTTGACGAGGAGGTTGGCAGCGTCCCCAGTGTCGGCAAACGCCTCCAGGGCGGCCCACAGCTCGTCTTTACCGGTGCCGTCCTGGGCCGAAAACAGCAGCGGCGGATAGCCGTTGAGCCGTTTGCCCAGGGCCTGACGCTGGCGCTCACGCTGGGCGCGTTTGAGTTTGTCACACTTGGTCGCCACGACCACAAAGGGCCGCCGGTGATGGGCCAGGAACTCACACAGGGCGTACTCCTCATCCTCCGGGCCGCGGCGCACATCGACGATGATGACCACCCCGCACAGATTGGCGGCATGGGCCAGATAGTCCTCAATCAGCAGCTGCCATGCCCGGCGGTCTTTCTTCGATACCCTGGCATAGCCATAGCCGGGCAGGTCGACAAAGGTCAGGGCGTGGTTGACGACAAAGAAGTTCAGCTGCTGGGTCCGGCCCGGAGTGCCGCTGGTGCGGGCAATCCTGCGGTTGAGCAGGCGGTTGATCAGCGAGGATTTACCGACGTTGGAGCGACCGGCAAACGCAATCTCGGGGTAGGGCAGAACCGGAGTCTGACCCGGTCTGGCCGCCGCCCCGACAAATTCAACGCCTGAGACTTTCATGTGGTGTTGGGCTTAGCCGGCTTGACCGGCCCGCGCAAGTCCTGCCGGGTTTCACCAGCGGCGCTGCGCTTCCCCCTTTCTTCCCTACTCCTTTTGCGCTACTGAGGAGCACAACGCCACAGGATGAGTGTCTGCCATGAATCAATTCTCCGGGCTGCTGATTACCGCCCTGTCCGTCCTCACCGCCGCGATTGTTTCGGGGCTGCGCCTCAAGCCGTATATCGACGCCGGGGCGGCACGCACGCCGGCCTCGTTCATGCTGTATCCGGTCCTCATCACCCTGGCCATCACCGTCCCGGTCGTCTTCCTGCTGCGCAAAGTCCAGGGCAAGAAAAATATCGACATCGGTCCGATCCAGTTCAACGACCGGATGCCGTTTATTGCCCTCGGGTGTATCGTCTACGCGGTGATTTCGCTGGCTTTTTTCTACGATCCGGCCCCGGTTCCGAGCGGTGTTCCGTCCCCCCAGCAGCAGCGCCAGCCTGAACCGCGACCCGAGCCGACGGAGCAGCCGTTCAAGATCACATTTCCGGCGTCCCGTTCGCGCTGAGGGAGCCCGGGAATGGCGGCCCCGCGGCTGACCGATCCTTTTGCCATCCTGCTCGGATTACGGGTCGAGGAGGTCCGCCCCGACTTCTGTCGCATGTGCCTGCCGTTTCGGCCCGCCGTGCGGACGGCGGGAGAGACGGTCCACGGCGGCGCCCTGGCGACCCTGATCGATAGCGCCGGGGTGGTCGCCGCCTGGTCAAACGTCACCGACGCGCCGAGCCGGGGCGCAACGGCCAACCTGAGCGTCAGCTTCATGGCTGCAGCCCAGGCCGTTGACGTGTTTGCCGAGGCGCGGGTCATCCGTCGAGGCCGCAGCCTGGTGTTTGTCGATATTGATGTCACCGATGCCCGCGGCCAGCCGGTCGCCAAGGGCCTGCTGACGTATAAGCTGGGCTATGGCTAGAGCAAATTACGATTCTATGTAGCCGTCCGTCATTCCCGCGCAAGCGGGAATCTCGCCTTCCCACCCTGGCGCCCTCTGGATGCCGGATCACGGCCGGCATGACGGGAACGGAACACATGGCTACAATCTATCGTAAAACGCCCTCAGCCCCTGAGGCCCGCCCTTTCCAAGCCCCAGGCTTTGGGTTAGATATACGCGATGGCACTACCGCTTCCGGGAAACTGGCGCCCTCAGCCTCCGCTGGCGGAACCGCTGCCGCTTCCAGCCCAGTCCATTCCCCAGCGCCGTCTGCCGATCCTGCCCCTCGTGCTGTTTGTCACAACCCTGGTCACCACGACCTTTGCCGGCGCCTTTCAGCGCGGTGTGGACCCGCTCGTGGACCCTGGCGCGCTTGTCCTGGGACTGCCTTTTGCCCTGACCCTGATGGCCATCCTGCTGTGTCACGAGATGGGCCATTACTGCTTTGCCCGTTTCCACGGCGTGTGGGCAAGCCTGCCGTATTTTTTGCCGGCGCCGCCGTATCTGTTCCCGATCGGCACTTTTGGCGCTTTCATCCGTATGAAATCTCCCCCGCTTGATCGGCGGGCGCTGTTTGATGTGGGAGCGGCCGGTCCGTGGGCCGGGGTGTGTGTGGCGATTCCGGCGGTCGTGATCGGCCTGTCGCTGTCCGAGGTGCGTCCCCTGTCTCCCTTTGAGGGCGGGGTGATTCTGGGCGATTCGCTGCTGTTCTCGGCCCTGACCCACCTTGTCCTCGGCGGCGAGGCCGAGCGGATGAGCATCATTCTGCATCCGGTGGCGCTGGCCGGCTGGTTTGGCCTGTTCGTCACCTGTCTCAACCTGTTGCCGGTCGGTCAGCTGGACGGCGGCCATGTCATGTACTCGCTGTTCGGTCACGGCCATCGCTGGATTGCGCGGGCCTTCCTGGTCGTCATTTTTGTGTTGGGCTACCAGTACTGGTTTGGCTGGTTTGTGTGGCTGGTGTTGCTTTTTTTCCTGGGCATCAACCATCCCCCGACCCGCGACGTGTTGTCGTCACTCGATGTGCGCCGGAAAATCTACGCCTGGTGTACGGTCGGTCTGTTCGGGCTGACCTTCATGCCGGTGCCGCTGCGTATTGCCGAACCGGAACCGCTTCCCGGCGGAGAGGTGACGCCGATTGCTTACACTGTGGGCGATGATGACCTCCTCATCAAGAAGAGAGCAGCGTTCACAGTGACCGTGGCGCAGCCCGGTACGCTGGGCAATCACGCCTCCTCCATCACGGCCGCTGTGGCTGAGACGGCCGGTCCCGGCCGGCCCCGGTCCGCCGGTCTGCGATTCGTGTACCGACCATGAGCGAGCGGCTGTCGTGGGATGACTATTTTCTCAACATCACCCGTCAGGTTGCGGAACGCTCGACGTGTACCCGGGCCAAGGTCGGGGCGGTGATCGTCCGCGAGCGCAGCATTCTGGCCTCGGGCTATAACGGCGCGCCGTCGGGTTTGCCCCACTGCACCGAGGTCGGCTGTCTGATCTATGAGTCGCGCACTCCGGACGGGCGGGTTGAGGAGAACTGCTACCGGACGATTCATGCCGAGATCAACGCCATCGCCCAGGCGGCCAAGAACGGGGTGAGCATTCGGGACGCGGATATGTATGTCACCCATACCCCGTGCATCCACTGTCTCAAGGTCTTGATCAACACCGGCATCAGGCGGGTGTTCTACGACCGGGCCTACAAATTGGAGACGGTCGGCCAGCTGCTCGAAGGCTCGGACATTCAGCTGCTCCAGATCGGGTCCGGGCCCGCCAAGGAAAAATAGTCCGACTACTGCTCGGTCGCCGTCGGGTCGGCGGCTTGCTCGGAGGCGGCCGGAGCGGCCGGCTGCTCGTAGCGACCGAACTGGTTGGCGGCGGCTAGCAGCACGACGGTCAGGACCAGTGCGGCGATGAGGACGTCCAGGATACTGATGCCCCGGGTACATGCGCCGAGCGGCGCCAAGGAACGAAAGAACACGCGACGGAGTATTGACATGGTGATGATCCTTTATCCTGATCAGTCCAGCCTGATTGGTCAAGAGTAGAGCGACGCTTCACCCGGCGGCCGGCGTTTCCAGCGCTTATGGATCCACAGCCAGTGGTCGGGGTACTGCTCGACGACGCGCTGAAAGACGGCGGTAAATTTTGCCGTGGTGGCCTCCAGGTCGGCCGCCTGGTCGCCGGTGCGGACGGGCTCGACCGGCGGCAGAATGACGACCCGGTGCCGCCACGAACCCTGTTCACGGACCAGAAAGGCCGGGATGACCGGCACGTTGGTGGCCAGGGCCAGGCCGGCCAGGCCGGTTGAGGTCGAAGCCTGATGGCCAAAAAAGGGCACAAAAACGCCCATGCGTCCGGAGGCGTTCTGATCGACGGCCACCACCACGACCCCTTTGTTGCGAATGGCGCGAAAGACTTCCATCCCGGCGGTGGTCTTCCGAATGACGGCATTGCCGCTGAGGCGACGCTGGGCAACGATGAGATCATCCACAAACGGATTGCGCAGCCGCCGATGGATAATGTGCACCGGGAAGCCGTAGCAGGCGTGGGCATGGGCCAGGAGTTCCCAGTTGCCGAAATGTCCGGTCAGGATCAGCGCGCCGGTGTGCCGGTATTTTTCGACCAGGCTGTGCCACTGGTCGCGGTCGGCAAAGCGAACGCGCTCGGCGATATTGTCCGAGGTGAGGGTGTGGAGATGGCAGAACTCCGCCATCAAGCGCCCGAGGTTGAGCCAGCTGTCGCGCAGAATCCGGGTCCGCTCGGCCGGTTTCTTGTCGGGAAAAGCCAGGGCCAGATTGGTCAGCCCGACCCGTCGATGGGGCCGGTCCAGCCAGTACAGCAGCCGCCCGATAGTCTCGCCAAGGCGGAAGGCCAGGGGAAACGGCAGCGTTTGAAACAAGAAGAAGACGCCCCGCAGCAGACCGTGCTCACAGCGGGCCAGCAGCCGGTTCTTTTGACGGGCGGGGCGGATGATCTTTTTCTTGCGTTCAGAGGCGTGGGCGTGGGGCATTGGGGGGCATCAATGGGGTTCATCCTGACCGTTTGGATCAGGGCAGAGGATGAACCACATTGTCGGAAAAGGAAAAGCCGAAGGCTTCACGCTCTTTGGCCTCAAGGTCGGCAAAGACCTCGCGGTCAATGGCCCGGTAGCGCCCGAGGGTGGCCAGCGCCTTTTCCGGTCCGCCGTTGGCTGCGGCCAGCTCGTTGAGCTTGCCCTTGATCCAGCCGATGTGCCACTTCTCGTCCTTGGTCACTTCGTGGAGGATGTGCAGGGTTTGCGGATCGACATCCGGTCGCTGGGCGTGTGTGAGATAGCGCCGTTGCGCCCGCTCTTCCACGACAACCGTGAGGGCAAACAGATCAACCAGGCTCTTGGGAATGCCGACCGCCCGGCCGATCCGCGTCTGATAGCCGTCGTCAATCGGCACCGGGGTACACCCCAGGTCGGCAATATGCTTGGTCCACAGCCACACGTGGCGCGTTTCGTCGGCCAGGTGCAGGGACAGCTTGGTCTGGGTCTCGGGATCGTCAACGCGCATGATTAGCTTGAGCAGCAGGCTCGCACCGCGCAGCTCGGCATCACGGTAATAGCTGAACAGATGAATCATTCGCGGATCCACTGGCGTCACTCTTATATCCTCCGCTACATGCAGCCTGGTATCTGGAGTCTGGACTCCGGCCAGGAGTGTTCTCCGGTATAGAGCAAGCGTCGGACAAAAGCAATGACCTCGGCTCTTGACTCATGCGTCTAAACAGTGGCAAATACTGCTGTTTTTTCTTTGCCATGCAGACACCGCACAATACCAAGCCGTGGCCGGGGGCTGCCAGCTCGACCGGCACCTGGAAAATGAGGCTGTGGGCGACGTGAGGTCGAGGCGCACAGGCAGGAGTTGGTGGCTGGTGGTCGGGCTGGTGGTCGGGCTGTTCGGCTGCGAGCAGCGGGACAGCCGGGTGCTGGTCGGCCAACCCGCCCGCCCCTACCATCTGGAGCTGACGCTCGAGCCGGCCGCACCGCGCCCCGGTCAGGAAACGCAGCTACGCTTTCGTGTGTTGGATACGGCCGGAGGGCAGGCGCTCAGCCCGCTGCAAATCCTGCACGAGCGGGCCCTGCATACCTTTATCGTCAGCCGCGATCTGCGCGTGTTCGCCCACACCCACCACGAAGATTTTTTTCCCCTGACCGACCAGGATCTGCGCGCGGCCAGCTTCCACTTTCCGCACGTGTTTCCCACCGCCGGGGAGTATATGATCGTGAGCGAATTCACCTATAAAGACAGGAGCTGGCTCAAGCAGTTTCGTGTCCCGGTGAGCGGCGCCAGCGCCCCTGAAGGCGCAGCGGCCGACGAGCCGGACCTGAGCCGGGACAAAGCCTTTGGCCCGTATCGGGTCAGCCTGCGCAGCTCGCCCGATCCACCGGTTGCCGGCCACGAGGTGGAGCTGGTGTGTGTTTTCAGCCGCGACGGGACACCGGTGACCGACCTGGGGCTGTATTTGGGAACCGAGGTGCATATGGCCAGCTGGCGGCTGGACGGGGAGCACTTTGGTCATCAGCATACCTATACGCCCCGGATGGCAGCCCTGATGAACAGCATGAGAACGATGGCAGACGACCCCGACCACGCCGCCGAGATGGCCGCCCGCATGAATCGGATGATGGTCGAGCTGATGAGCGGACCGGCCAGCCAGGTGTATACCGGGCCCGAACTTCCGGTCCACCACGTCTTTCCGACTGCCGGCCTGTACAAGCTGTTTTTTGAGACCGCACCCGGCGGCCAGTACCTGGTGGCGGATTTCATCGTCGAGGTGGTGGACTACGCCGAGGGCCGGGATACCCGCATCGAGTCCATTGTCGCGCTGGACGGAGCCGGGTCGTGAAGCGCGGGGCGGGCGTCAAACGGGCGACAGCCCGCGTATGGCTGACAGGTGGGCTGTGGCTGATGGCGGCCGCAGCCTGGGCCGGTCACGGCTTCATGAGCAGCTTTGGCAATATCGAATGGCTGCCCGAGCCCGGTGAAACGCCCGACAGCGCGTGGTACGCGTTTGACGGCTGGGAAGAGGAGGGCCAGCTGTGGCGGGCCGGAGACGCCGCCGGCCAGACCCCGCTGTACCTGAGCTTTGCCCGAGAGAAGCTGGCCGAGGTCGAGGCGATGGTCGAGGCCGAAAATGCGGTCGCGGCACAAGTTGCGGCCGACCGCTACCAGGACTATATGGCCCGTGCCGGCAGGTTGCTTGCCGGTCTCGACCCCGATGCTCCAGACACACAGGAACTGGCCGCAACAGCGGCGACTGCGCTGCTGGAGCACCAGTATATCCTGGCCATCATCTATGAGGAGCTGCCCGCCGGCTCGCGCGGCGTGGTGCCGCTCCTGCTCAAAACGGCGCAAAGCCAGTATGCCGACCTCAGCCGCGTGTTGTCGCGCAAGACCAAAGGCTCGCTGTTCTTCAAGGAAGAAGAGGTGCGCTGGAATGTCCAAATGGTGCTCCGGGCCGAGGAAGAGGGGGGACCGGGCGCGCCGAGCGAGACCGAGCGGTGATCAAAACACTCCGCTGGGTCTGGCGGGCGCTGCGTGGTCCCGCGCCACACGTGGAGCAGGCCGCTGCGGCGGCTGAGAACGAGCCGGAGCCGGCCTGGTCAGAGCCGGACGAACCGCTCGTCGTGCCGCTCGAAGACGTGATCGATCTGCACCCGTTTGCGCCCCAGGAGATACGCAGCGTTGTCGAGGAGTACCTGCTGGCCTGTTGTCAGGCCGGGCTCAGTCCGGTGCGGCTCATTCATGGCAAGGGCAAGGGCGTGCAGCGCAACAGCATTCGGGCCCTGTTGGCGCGCCTGCCGTATGTCGAGGGGTTTGACGACGCCCCGCCCCAGGCCGGGGGCTGGGGAGCGACGGTGGTCCGGCTCAAGCCCCCGGCCACCTGACGGGTTTCCTCTTGCTGATTTCCTCTTGCCTTTGCGACGCCCGCCGGGCTAGATACAGGGGGACAGCGCAAGGAGGGAGCGCCATGGAAACGACCGAAGTCTTTGTCAGCAATCTCCGTTCGTACATTCAACACGAAGACCAGAAGCCGCTGCTGGGTCCCAGCTTCTACCAGGGACTGATCGACGGGAAACTGTCCCGACACCAGCTCAAGAGCTGGGCCCTGAATCTGTTCTACGTCACCGGCCAGCACATCCGGGCCTTTGGCGGCATTTTCATGAATACCGGCCTGGGTCCGATGGACCAGCGCATCCGGCGGCATATCGTCGAGAACCTGATCGACGAAGAGACGGTCATGGGCCGGGGTGAGGACGCGCACTGGATGCTGTCCATGCGGCTGGCCAAGGCCCTGGGCGCGACCGATGAGGAACTGATGCACCCGACCGTGGCCAGAGAAGCGGTCGAGTATGTGGACTGGGTGATCGAGTTGGGTCGCCGGGAGTACGGGCTGGTCACCCTGGCCGCAATGTCGATCGGCGGCGAAACGCGCAGCGACAGCTCCATGAAGGGACTGGTCAGAGCCCTGCGCGAAAAATACGGCCTGACCAAGGACGACCTGGGCTTCTTCTACGCCCATATCGGCGAGGCCGAGGCTCACGGCGAGCCGGTCTTTGAGATGGTCAGCGAGTATGCCGACAGCGAGGACAAACAGCACAAGATCCGAGACAGTATTCACACCTGGTGTGAGAAGTTCACCGCCGCCCAGGAGGGCGGCTATCGGGTTGCCATGGGACTCGACTCGGGTGTACAAGTTGACCTCGGCCACTGAGCTGACGACTATGACACGGGTGGGCGGATGAGCGCCCGCCAGGAAACAGGAGGCTGCATGTACGATCTCATTATTGACAATGCCCGGATTGTTGACGGAACGGGCCGACCGAGTTTTCACGGCAGCGTGGCGGTCAAAGACGGCCTGATCGCTGCGGTGGGGAAGAGCACGGGCGAGGCCGCCCACAAGAAAATCAACGCCGACGGCCTGGTGCTGTCGCCCGGCTTTATCGACCCCCATACCCACTACGACGCCCAGGTCGCCTGGGACCCGCTGCTGACCTGCACGTCCTGGCACGGCATTACCAGCGTGGTGATGGGCAACTGCGGGGTGGGCGTGGCCCCGGTGCGTCCCAAGTCGCGCGATATCGTCATGTGGGACCTGGTCAACGTGGAAGCCATCCCGTATGAAGTCATGGAAAAGGGCATTGACTGGCAGTGGGAATCTCACGCCGAGTACCTGGCCGCGCTCCAGAAACGTGGCCTGGGCATCAACGTTGCCTCGCTGGCCGCGCTGACGCCGATCCGTCACTACGCGATCGGCGAAGAGTCGTTTGAACGGGCGGCTACGGCCGACGAAATCGCCGACATGCAGCGGCTGTTCCGGGACGCCATGCAGGCCGGAGCGTTCGGGCTGACGACCACCGTGCTGAACAATCATATCGGCTTTGAGGGCCGGCCGCTGGCCTGCCGCAACGCCAGCCGCGACGAACTCAGCGCCCTGTGTCAGGTGATGCAGGAAGAGGGCCGGGGGACGATTGAAATTGCCCTGACCGGGACCAACGTCGGCCAGGTGTCTGACGACGAGTACGACCTGCTGAAGTTCCTGGTCGATGAGAGCCGGCGGCCGGTGACCTTCCTGGCCCTGTTCAACAAGCCGGGCAAGCCCGAGTCCTACCTGAACGCGGTCGAGAAGGTCAAACCCATCCTGGCCTGGGACAAAGCCGTGCCCCAGGTGACCTGCCGTCCGCTGCGGGTCCAGTTCAACATGAAGAACCCCTTTCTGTTCGCCATCTTCTCGTCCTGGCACCAGGTGTTCAACAAGAGCGTCGAAGAGCAGATGCGGATGTACGCCGATCCCGGCTTCCGCGACGCCTTCCGGGATGAGATGAACCAGCGACGTATTTTTGCCGGCCAGTGGGGCCGGATGACGCTCATCGATGCCAAGAGCGAGGCCGTGCAGGCGCATGTCGCCAGCAAAAAGACGGTGGCCGAGATCGCCCGCGATCAGGGCAAGGACCCGGTCGATGCCTTCCTGGATCTGGCGGTCGCCGACGAGCTGGAACTCCTGTTCGACTTGCAGGCGTTCAATTTCGAGCCCGAAGGGGTCAAGAACCTGGTCAGCGATGATCGGTTCATGATCGGGCTGTCCGACGGCGGGGCGCACGTCGATATGCTGTGCGATGCCGGCTATGCGACCTATCTGCTCGGGACCTGGGTGCGCCAGCATCAGGTGCTGAGCCTGGAAGAGGGCGTGCGCAAGCTGACCTCGGTCCCGGCCGACCTGTTCGGGATTCCCAAGCGCGGCCGGATTGCGCCGGGCATGGCGGCCGACCTGACCGTGTTCGATCTGGACACGGTCGATGCGGTCGATCCCGAGTATGTGTGGGATCTGCCGGGCGGCGGCAAACGCTTTATCGCCAAGTCCAAGGGCATCAAGCACACGATCGTGGGGGGCCACATCCTGTACCAGGACAACGCGTACCAGGGTGGCATGCCGGGTCAGGTGCTGCGGAGTTATGATCGCTAGCCGTCCAGCGAAGCCGGAGCCGACTCGCCCCTGAAGGAGAACAACGATGGCGATACGTCTACGTCAGATCTGTCTGGTGGCCGAGCAACTGGCTCCGGTTGTCGATGACCTGAAGGCCGTCTTTGGTCTGGAGGTGTGTTTTGTCGATCCGGCGGTGCAGGCATTTGGCCTGGAGAACTCGCTGTTTCCGGTCGGCAACAATTTCCTGGAGGTGGTTGCCCCGATTCAGGACAACACCGCCGCCGGCCGGTATCTCAAACGCCGCAACGGTGACGGCGGCTACATGGTCATCTGTCAGTGCGACAGCCACGAGACCCAGCTGGCCCGCAAGGCTCGGGCGGCCGAACTGGGGGTCCGCATCGCGCTCGACCACGAAGAGCCGGGCTTCCATGTCATGCAACTCCACCCGGCCGACACGGGCGGGGCGTTTTTTGAGATCGACTGGGACGCCAGGATGGAGCCCGAGGGCCACTGGGCGCCGGCCGGAGGCGGCGACTGGCCGGCCCGGCGGCGGACCGAGATCGTCAGCGCCTACGCCGGGGTCGAACTCCAGTCGCCCGACCCGCAGTCGCTGGCCGAGCGCTGGAGCAGTATCGCCGAACTCCCCCTGAGCCGCGACGCCCAGGGACGCACCGAGATGCGGCTCGACAATGTCGGCGTCCGCTTTGTCGAAATGAGCGACGAACGCGGCGAGGGCTTGGCCGGCCTCGACCTGAAGCTTGCCGACCGCGCCCAGCTCTTACAGCGTGCCGAGGAGCGGGGCTGCCGCGTATCTGACAAGCAGGTCGTGGTGTGCGGGGTACGCTTCAATCTGGTCTAGCAGAACGTCCGCCGCACTGAGCGGCGGACTGCCAGCTTAATTGGGGCGCCTGCCCGTCTGACAGGCGTTCCACACAATCATCCGTTGACCCCGCCCCAAGAATGCCCGCCGCCTGCTGGAATCCGTCGCAGAACTGGAAGCCGGCATTGCAACTACATCTGATGGTGAACCGCTCCAGAGCGTTTCACGTTAGAGCAAATTACGATTGTGTGTAGCCGTCGGTCATTCCCGCGAAAGCGGGAATCTCGCCTTCTCACCCTGTCGCCCTCTGGATGCCGGACGTGATCCGGCATTCATGCTTCGACTTCGCTCCGCTACGCTCAGCACGAACGGGAGGCCGTTGGTCCTGAGCCTGTCCTGAGCAAAGCCGAAGGGCGTAAGGCGCAGCGCGCCTGAAGTCGAAGGGTGACACAGCATCGTGAATTGCGCTAACCGCGCGGGTGTAGAGCATCCGCTAAAGCCTGAGGAACTTCGAGGGGAAAAAATCGGGTGGCTGCGTAGCCGTAGTCCTCTCCGCTCTCATCAACCACGCGAATATAGCCCTAAGTGGCGGCCGTGGCGTCAGGAATGAGCTGATACAATTTCCCGACCTCCAACGACGCGGCATAGCCCTCGTTGTTAATGCAGACCGCGAACTGGGGGACCTGTTCCGTATTCTTTGTCATGACTCGTCCAACAATGATCTCAAAGTCCATGCAAGACGAACCCCATCTCGCTTATCCATTGTCTACAGGGTAGACTGGAAGCCTTCGACCAGCGCGCCCGGTCCCCGAAAACTGGCGGTCGAACGGGCGTGGTAGGTGCTGGGGTCGAGCAGAAAGTCGCGCTCTGTCGTCAACTGGCCGCTCAGCTATCCGTCGCTTCCTAGCCTTATTATGAACTCAAGAATGCCCCTCATTCTGGAGCGTTTTTTGGCTCTCAACAAACTGGCGGGTCCGCCGCGTCGCGCTGAGATAAGCAAATGTGAAGGGATGGGTTCCAATTCTCTGCGACCTGTCAACAAAGCGGTAGTCAGCAAGGTATTCTACAGCGCGGTTGAGCCGACCAGGGGACAAACCGGTACTGTCGGCGAGTTCCTGACTCTGGATTTGTCCAGCCGCTGCAATGGCGGTAGCAGTAATTTGAATATCCTCTTCAGGGTTGTATTCGAGATATTTCAAGAATTCTTGGTAGAGCACATAGGTTGGCTCCAACTGGGCGAACTCGTATGGAGCAGTCCCCAACGTTTTCAATGTCCGTACCATCCCAGCTTCCTCCAATTCATCAACCGCGTCGTTTATCGTTTGGGGATCGAAGTCAAGTGCGTCGCTAAGATCGCGGCCGGAGAACGCTTGCACGTTACCACTATCAGGATCAGCAGAACGAAGAACGAAACTGCCAAGAGTAGAAGCACCTTTAGAAAGACCTGCAACACTTGCCGTCAGAGCCGAAGCTATGGATTCTCGGTCGGGGTACGAGGGTTTCTCCGTTATCCCGTGGACAGAATTGATGATTCTTCGAACTCCATCCTCAAAGTTTTGGCGCATATCTATCCACAGGAGTGCTCGCAAGGCGGACGGTATCTCTGAGTCGCCAATGACCACAGGAATGATCTTGGTTACTCCCTCGATTTTTCTTACAGTGGCCACGTCTAATTCTTGGCGGACCCACTTGGATCTCACGCTCTCGGGCGAAAGTACGACAACGAACGCAGCGGCTTGTGACAAGCCCTCTTCAAATATCTTGTCGATCAGGGAGTCCCCGGCCAGGATTTCCCACCGGTCCCACCAAACGTCTTCTCCTGCTTCGTGGAGGGCACCGGCCAGCCGCTTTACAAATCCCTGATCCGCATGGGAGTAGCTAATGAAGATTTGCTTGCGATCTGTGTCCAGATTATTCGACTGATTCATTGAAAGCCTCCAACACACGCTCATAGGTGACGGAAGTCTTAGCTCGTAGAGCGCTCAGGTCGAATTTGTGCTGAGTAAAGTCTCTCAGGTTTCCCGCAGAGAGCCATATCGGCACTGCTTGGTAGTACCCTCTTTCAGTTGTTCCAACTATCCGGACAAGAGCGAATGGTACCTCAGTATCTTCTAACAGTCTGCGAACCTCAATGAGTGCTCCACCGCTCTCTTGTAGATAGCCGTTTATGACGAATATCCAGTCAGAACCGAGGTCTTTCGATCTTCTGATCGACACTACCTCCGGCTGATGCCCTCGATCCCAGTAGAGAGCCCAACCTTGCACCAGCACCGAGACAGTTAGAAAGGATAATGTCAGGACGACAAAAATCATCGCTGTGACCGCGATGTTGGAGAGAGTGATACCCGATTGCGGTGTCCAAAAAAGGGCGGCAATCGACGCAGTTCCAGAGAGCGCCGCCCACCACCAGCGAAAAAACACCCGAAAGATCCAACCCAGGTATGTTGGGATGTTAGGCTGCATTTGGCATACCTCAAAGCGAACTGCTACCGTGTTTAAGAATTTTCCTGGCTCCGATTACGCTTCTACCCACCCGTCCGTCGTGCGTTCTCCACTTCTTCCACCTGCTTACAAGGTAAACCGGAAGCCTTCGACCAGTGCGCCCGGTCCCCGAAAACTGGCGGTCGAACGGGCGTGGTAGGTGCTGGGGTCGAGCAGAAAGTCGCGCTCGGCGGTGAGTCCCAGCAGCTTGTCGCCCAACAGCCGGTACAGGGTCTCGTCAAAGCGCATGACGTTGAGCGGAGCCTGGAGTTCGCCGTGCTCGACCCAGAAGGTGGCAAAGCGGGTCATGCCGGTCATGCGGCACGCGGTCCGATCAGAATAGTTGAGATACCACAGGTTGTTGATATACACGCCGCGATCCAGGCGACGCAGGATGTCGCTGTCCGGGATCGTTCCGGCGGCCAGATCCAGGGAGGCGGGCATTTCCCAGCCCGACGCCCCGTTGGTCGGCACGCCGTACTCTTTGGCCGAGCGGGGCGAGACCAGGCACGCGCCAAAAGCGCCGGCCTCAATCAGGGGTACCCGGTCGGGTTTGAGGAAACCGGCGTCCTGAAAGTTGGCCGCCACGCCGGCGGCGGTGTTTTCCAGCAGGGTGATTTGCGGACTCAGCCGCTGGTCCTCCTCAACCATCTTGAGCAGGGTCGTCTGCTTGGTGCGGTGATCCTTCAGCCCGAACCCGGCCCACGACAGCAGCTCGACAATCTCGACCAGGGCAGTCGGCGCCAGATAGACCCGATACTCGCCCGGCTCAATCGTCCGCGCCGGCCGCGACAGGCCGGTCAGCTGGGCCTTGGCGGCGTCCATCCTGCGGCTGAACTCGGCCGGGTCCCACACAAAGCCGGCGTAGCGGCTCTTGACCGCCTTGTCGGCCTGGACATACAGGCTCCAGTCCAGGTTATAGGTATAGGTCGAAAACCAGTTGCGCTGCCCGAACGAGTTGGCGAACCCCCGGTAAATGCCGCCCGCAGCGTAGATGCCGACCAGGTCGTGACCGTGTCCGGCGTCGAGCACGGCCGCAACAATCGCTCCGCTGTCTTCGGGCAGGTGGTTGTCGCCCAGGTATTCGCTCGACCGCACCTCGGTGGCGTACAGGAGATGCGGGTCTTCGGGCAGGGAGGGCAGCTGCTCGCGCAGCTGGGCGACAAAACCGGCCAGCCGGGAACGGTCGAGGTCGAGGTCGCCGGACAGGGCCAGCTGACCCGAGGCGTGGCGTTGTCCGTCGATCAGGTCGCACGACAGGCTGCGTTGGCTCACGCTTCCGGCTTGGCGTATGGCGCTGTGGTTGAGGCGGACAAAGTCCGAGTCCTCGGCCGCAAAGCTACAGGTGTAGATTTCGTTGCCGCGCAGCAGCGAGGTCAGGACATCGGCCAGCTCGACAAAATATTCTTGCATCCTTGCCTGCATCAGGCGCCCCCAAAGACGTCAACCTCGCCGAACAGACACGGCGGTGCGGCGTGGCCGACGCGGATGATCTGATTCGGTTCGCCCTTGCCGCAGTACGGCGTGCCCAGGACTTGAGTCTGATTGCCGACCATTTTGAGGCTGCGCCAGAAGGTTGCCGACACCCCACGGTAATTCGGGTTTTTGACCACACTGGTCAGCCGCCCGTTTTCGATCAGGCGGCCCCACTCGCAGCCGAACTGGAACTTGTTGCGCGAGTCGTCAATCGACCACGAGGTGTTGGTCTGCATGTACACGCCGCGTTCCACGGCCGCGACCATGCCTGCAAAGCTGGACTCGCCCGGCTCAAGGTTGAGGTTGGCCATCCGGTCAATGGGCGGCCGGTTCCAGCTCTGGGCGCGCGCGTTGGCCACGCCGGGCAGTTCGCTGCGTGTCTGTGAGCTGAGCCCGCCCAGGCCGCGTTGCAGCACCCCATGTCGAATCAGGTATTCGCGTTGGGCGGGCTGGCCGTCATCGTCGAAACCGTAGCTGGCAAACTCTTCGGTCCGGCTGGGATCAAAGGTGATATTGAGCAGCTCCGAGCCGTAGCGGTAGCTGCCGAACATGTCCGGGGTAACGAAACTGGTGCCGGCGTAATTGCGCTCATCGCCCAGAATGCGGTCCAGCTCCAGCGGGTGGCCGATGGACTCGTGGATCTGGAGCATCATCTGATCCGGGGCGAGCAGGACATCCAGCCTGGCCTGCGGACAGTTGGGGGCGTCGAGCAGCTCCACGGCCTCGGCCGCAATCCGCGGCGCGGCGGCCGCAAAGCCGGTCTGGTCCAGCACTTCAAGGCCGCCCTGACGGCAGAAGCCGCGGCCACCGAACGTCCGGGTCTGGGTGTCTGAGCCGGCGTTGGCCGTGGCGCTCAGCATCGGGACCAGCAAGTGCAGGCGCTGCCGGACGCGCGTCCCGTCGGGTGTCATATACAGAGTGTGATGCTCGGTGTGGGACAGGCTGGCCTCCCAGTCGACAATGCGGGCGTCCGTCTTGAGTTGCTCGCACACGCGGCGCAGGAGGTCGATCTTGTCCGCCAGCGGCACCGAGGTCCACGGCCTGACAAGCGGTGTGGCATAGGCGCCGCTGTGCCCGGCCGGCCGCAGCCGGGACCAGTCCAGCACGCTGCGGGCGGCGCTGCGGCTGGCCCAGGCCCGGGCGCGTTCGGCCGCCCGAGCCAGCCCCGCCTGGCTGAGATCGCTGGTCGCGGCATAGCCCAGCCCACCAGCGTCGACGACCGTAATCATGGCCCCCAGGTCTTCCGAGTTGGTCACCGGCTGGACAATGTTCTGACGGACGGAGACGTGTTGCGAGCGTTCCTCAACCAGACGCAGGGAGCAAAAGTCGGCCTGCGGCGCGACGCGCTGGAAGCGCTCTTGAATCGCCGTATCGTCCATGGTGTGCCTCTCGAAGGTCCGGGGGGCGCGGCCCGTGGTGTTTGCACGCCTGGCTGGGGTGGAAACGGAACTAGACCGGCCAGTCCGCCCCGTTCAGGGCCATGTCCCAAAACAGATACTCGTACCGGACCGTGAGGCGAAACAGGTCTTCCATGCGGGCGCGTTCGGCCGCGCCGCACTCGGCGGCGAGCTGGTCGAGGCAGCCTTCGACCTCGCGCAGCCCAGCTCCGAACGCCTCGCCGCTCCAGTGGTCGATGAAGCTCTGGTAGGGGCTGACGTGGTCCTGGCGCTGTTTCACCCGGCTCCAGGAATCGTAATAGGCTCGCTCCACCCCGTACAGCACGGCGAACGACTCGGCAAAATCCCGGCTGTGGACGGTGGCCTGGAGAAACATCATGTAGGCGTGACACACGGGATTCGGCTCGATGTTGTCCAGGCTGAGGCGGCGATCTGCGGCTGCGGCCTCAAACATGTCGAGTTCGCCGGCCAGTCCGGGAATGAAGCCGCCGAGCAGGCGCTGGAGCTGGGGCGGAGCCTTGGCGATCAGCCCGCCGATGACCCGAATCTCCTCACGGACAAACACATAGTCCTGTTGCAGCCAGGTCTCGAACCGCCCCGGCGGCAGGCTGCCGTCGGCGGTCTGGCGCAGAAAGGGGTGGTCGAGCATGGCCGCCCACTGCGGCCCGACGGTGTGTAACAGGTGGGCACAGAAATTCATTTGAATGAGTCCCCTCTTGAACTCGGGTAGTTCGTCCGAATCGGTCGTCCCGTCAACTCAGGTTCCGAATCAGGGCAAATCGAGCAGCGGCTTTTGCCCATGGATGCTTGTGGTTCAGGTTGTACTGTCCTTGATGAGACTCAGGTTTTTCTGAATGTGTCTCGCTAGGGCATTGTCGATCTCTGTATGTCTCGGCACGGGCTGTTTTTCTCCTGTGGCAGGATTGAGATAAATATCATGCCGCGCACCGTGTCTATGCAGAATACATCCCTTGGCAAGGAGCTGGCGGACAAGCTCGTTCCGCTTCATCTCTGGATTTCGCAGTGAATTGTTTTCGTCTGATACCCGTCAGGAACCTCATCCATGGTCATCAACAGGTAGGCGTCCTTGATGTTTTCTTCCAACTCTTCCAGCGTTTCACCCTGTGTCATGATCTCAGGATGTTCGAGGAGTTTGCCCAGCCAGAATGTCTCCGACTTCCAATACACCAGGGTCAAGCGTGTTGTCATGGCTTTCTTCTCGTCAGGCAGGCTGGCTTCCTCAGGCTCTCACCCAACGCGTGATGCACATCACCCGGAACCTGCTCGTGCCAGCCTCGCGCGGGAGGCGACCCACCCCGCCGCTGACGCGGCACCCCTCCCAGGAGGGGATGGGGGCGGTTCCCCTCCTGGGAGGGGTGGCCCTGAGCTTGTCGAAGGGCCGGGGTGGGTTGCTTTTGGCATCACACGTTCCCAGGGGGAGAGGGGGTCAAGATGGAAGTGGCTTCGGACCGGGCTAGTGGCCGAGCGGGAAGCCGTACAGCTTGCCGACGTTCTCGTAGACCAGCTTGCGACGGATGTCTTCGGGCAGGTGGCCGAGCTGCTTGTGCAGAAAGTCCTGGGAGTCCGGCCATACCCCGTCCGGGTGGGGGAAGTCCGAGCCCCACATGACGTTGTTGACGCCGACCTTTTCAATCTGGTCAATGCCGGTCTGGTCCTGCTGGAAGGTCGCGTACATCTGGCGGTACCAGTACTCGCTGGGTTTCATTTTCAGCTCCAGGTCCTTGAACTGGTCTTCCCACTCGTAGTCCATGCGTTCGAGCACGTAGGGGATCCAGCCGATGCCGGCCTCGCCGATCACGACCCGCAGGTTGGGGTAGCGCTCCAGGGCGCCGCCATAAATGATTGCGCCCATGAAGCCGGCCATCGAGATCTGGAACTCGGTCAGAATCGTGGCCAGCCACATGCGCCGCGAGCGGCGGTCTTGCAGCCACTTCATGTCGGCTTTGGGACCGATGGTATGCAGATGGATGGGAATGCCGGTCTCGTGGGCGGCTTGCCACACCGGCTCCCAGTCCAGGTGCCACAGCGGCTTCATGCCGTGCTGAACCGCCAGCTCCGCGCCCCGCAGGCCCAGTTTGGCGCAGCGCCGGATCTCGTCGGCCGTCTGCTCTTCGGTCGAGGTCGGCAGGCTGGCCACACACGCAAACCGGCTGGGACTGGCTTTGGAGAAGTCGGCGGCAAAATCGTTATAAATGGTGACCACCACGTCGCTGACCTCGGGGTCGTTGATGCGGCTGGCCGCACCCAGAACCCCGTACAGGACTTCGCCGACCACGCCGTCGCGCTCCTGGTCCTTGAGCCGCAGCTCGGGGACGGCGGTCCGCATGACGCCCCGGCTCTGGTCTTCGTACAGTCCGGTCTCGGCCATCCGGTCGGCGCGGTAAATCTGGCCCGGCACATACTGGCGACCGGCCGAGCCCATGCCGCCGACCAGGCCCATGGGCGTGCCCTGGTGGGACACCCAGGTTTTGCCCTCAGGTTTGTCCACGACCTTGGGCATTTTGTCTTTGAGGCTGGCCGGGGCGTTGTCGGTGAACAGGCTGGCCGGCAAGCACGGCAGATCGATATGGCCGTCGGCGGAAATAACGGGATGAGTAAACATGGTCTGTGCCTCCCTTTGTTGCGTCCCTCTCTCTTTAGCAGAAAGCACCGCCGGCAGAAAAGCCGCCGGCCTTGTGCTGCCCCAGTCGCTATGAAACAACGAACGCACCATGGACAAGCGCGTTTTTTATACGCTCAACATTGCCGTTTTCACCTCCATGCTGGGCATGGGCATTGTGCTGCCCTTTATGCCGATTTATGCCAGAAGCCTGGGGGCGACCGGTATCACCATCGGTATCTTTTTTGCCAGCTTTCCCCTGGCCCAGATGCTGTTCATGCCGCTGATCGGCCGTCTCTCGGACCGGCACGGCCGCAAGATGTTCATGGCCCTCGGTCTGCTGGCCAGCAGCCTGCTGTCGCTGTGGTACGTGTACGCCCCGAACATGCTGTATCTGACCCTGGGGCGCTTTCTGCAGGGCGCGGCGGTGGCCCTGACCCTGCCGATCGCCACCGCCTATGTGGGCGATATCGCCCCGGCCGAAAAGCGCGGCACGCTGATGGGCATTTTCAATCTGTCCATCACCAGCAGCATCGGTCTCGGCCCGCTGGCCGGCGGCTGGCTGAGCGATCAGTACGGCATGGAGTTCAGCTTCTATTGGATGTGCCTGCTGAACGCCCTGGCCTGCGGCTTGGTGCTCGTCCTGCTGCCCAGCTCCCACTCGGCCGGCAAGACGGCCGTGCGGCAAGCCTCGTATCGACAGCTGCTGGCCCGCGCGCGGGTCAAGGGGCTGGCCCTGTATCGGGTGGTCAACACCATCCAGATGGGGCTGTGGTTTTCGTTTCTGCCGCTGCTGGGCACCGAAATCCTCAGCATGAACCATACGCGGATCGGCTGGGCGCTGGCCTGTTACATGCTGGTCAGCTCCCTGGTCCAGGTGCCGTTCGGCCGCATGGCCGACCGCTTCAGCAAGCGCCTGTTGATCATCACCAGCGGTCTGATCGGCTCGTTTGTGTTTTCCTTCATGTTTTTTGTCTGGGAATTCTGGCACCTGATGCTGATCGCGGCGGTGACCGGCGCGATGGGCGCCATGGCCATGCCGGCGCTCAACGCCCTGGCTGCGGAAGAGGGCCAGGACGGCAATATGGGCGCGGTCATGGGTATGCTCAACATGGCCATGAGCGTCGGCATGATGCTGGGGCCGGTCCTGGGCGGACTCGTGCTCGACGTGTCCGGCCTGCGGCCCCTGTTCCTGTTCGGCGCCGTGGCCGGTGTGCTCGGCACCTTCGGCTTTGCCCGGCTGAGCACCGCCGCCCCGCTGCCGGCCGTGGCCGCGCCGCGCCTGGCCGAAGGACCGACCCAGGCGCGCTAGTCCGACCGCGCCAACCCGAAGAGAGGAGAGTATGGACATCCCCGCCACCCGCCAGTTTGTCGAACGCGCCTGGACGGACAGGATTATTCCGGCCCTGACCGATTATTTGCGGATTCCGAACCAGTCGCCGGCCTATGACCCGGACTGGAATCGCAACGGCCATATGGAGCGCGCGGTCGAGCTGGTCGTTGACTGGGTGCGGGCGCAGAACGTGCCCGGCCTCAGCCTCGACGTGGTCCGGCTCGACGGGCGCACCCCGCTGGTGTTCATCGAGGTGCCCGGACAGACCCAGGAGACCGTGCTGTTGTACGGACACCTGGACAAGCAGCCGCCGATGCACGGCTGGAACGAGGGCCTCGGGCCGTGGACGCCGGTCATCAGCGACGGCAAGCTGTACGGCCGGGGGGGCGCCGATGATGGCTATGCCGGCTTTGCCTCCCTGACCGCCCTCCAGGCCCTGCAAGACCAGGGCCTGCCCCACGCCCGGTGTGTCATTATCATCGAAGCCGACGAAGAGAGCGGCAGCGACGATCTGCCCTATTACATCACCGCCCTCAAGGATCGGATCGGCTCGCCGAGTCTGGTCATCTGTCTCGATTCCGGGTGTGGCAACTATGACCAGCTGTGGGTCACCAACTCGCTACGCGGTCTGGTGACCGGCACGCTGTCGATCTCGACCCTGACCGAGGGGGTGCATTCCGGGGCGGCCAGCGGGGTCGTGCCCTCCTCCTTCCGCGTGCTGCGCCAGGTGCTCAGCCGCCTGGAGGACGAGCGAACAGGAGAAATCCTGCCGCCTGAGCTGTACGCCGACATCCCCGCCGAACGCCTGGGTCAGGCCGAGGCTGCGGCCGGGGTGTTGGGCTCGTCCGTCTCGACCATGTTCCCGTTTCAGGCCGGGGCTGCGCCGGTGACGGGCGAGAACGACGCCCTGCTGCTCAACCGGACCTGGCGTCCCCAGCTCGAAATCACCGGCGCGGCCGGGCTGCCGTCGCTCGACCAGGCCGGGAATGTCCTGCGGCCGCTGACCGCAGTCCAGCTGTCGCTGCGTCTGCCGCCCACGGTCGATCCGGACCGGGCCATGGCGTGCGTCAAAGCGCTGTTGGAGAAGGACCCGCCGTACGGCGCCGCGGTCCGCTTTGAACCCAGTCTGGGCGCCTCGGGCTGGAACGCGCCGGCGCTCGCCCCGTGGCTGGAGCAGTCGCTCAAGCGGGCCTCTCAGGAGTTCTTTGGCCGCGAGGCGTGCTATATGGGCGAGGGCGGCACGATTCCCTTCATGGGCATGTTGGGCGAGCAGTTTCCGCACGCTCAGTTCATGATTACCGGCGTACTCGGACCCCACTCCAACGCCCACGGTCCGAACGAGTTTCTCGAACTCTCGACCGGCGTGAAGCTGACCTGCTGTGTGGCCCGGGTGCTGGCCGATCACTACGCGACGCATTGCGGCTGAAACGGCGCGCTGGTGAGAGCCGATGGGGTGCCCGACAGTGCCCGGTGCGCGTTGCCTTGGTCCTGGATTTCGGTTAGGGGTAAGCCATCACGCAGGAAACCTGTCAACAGGTTCAGAAGGACACGTTTCCGCTTTGAGGAGTTGTCATGGAAAGTCGTGCGCCGTCCCTTTTACCGGAACAGTTTGGCCCGCTGCAGGGCGTCCGGATTCTGTCAACCGGCAGTCTGATCGCCCAGCCGTATGCCGCCGCCCTGGCGGCCGAAATGGGCGCCGAGGTGATCCAGGTCGAACGCCCGGGCGAGGGGGACGCGGCCTGGCGACACCTGGGCATGCAGCTGCCGACCACGGACGGTAGCGGCCAGGTCGCCACCACCTGGGTCCAGGAGCGACGCAACGAGCTGTATACGACCCTGGATTTCAGTACCCCCGAGGGCAAACACATCTTCCTCAAGCTCATTGAGGCGTGTGATATCTGGATGGAGAGTTCCAAGCCGGGCTCGTACACCAAGTGGGGACTGACCGATGAGGTGGTGTTGCAGACCAACCCCAAGATCGTCATCGCCCATGTGTCGGGCTACGGCCAGACCGGCCATGCGGACTATCTGGGCCGGGCCTCGTACGACATGATCGGCCAGGCCTTTGGCGGGCTGATGTACCAGACCGGCTTTCCCGACCCCGAGCCGCCGGTCCGGGCCAACCCGTGGACCGCCGACTATATCACCGCCCTGTTCTGCTTGTGGTCGTCGCTGTCGGGCTATATCTACGCTCAGCGGACGGGCAAGGGGCAGGTCATTGACGTCTCACAGTTTGAGTCTATCCACCGCCTGCTGTCGGGCACCATGGTCGAGTATTTTGCCAACGGCTTTGTGCGCGGCCGGTCGGGCAATAAGGCGACCGCGTTTCAGCCCTACGACGCCTTTCAGGCCAGCGACGGCTGGGTGGTGATCGGCGCGGTTGGACTGGCCGTCTTCTCGCGGGTGTGCCAGGCCATCGGCCTCGACCCGGAGGACGAGAAGTGGCACAACGCCAGCGCGGATGTGAATTCGATTGAGGGTATCGAGTTTGACGCCCTGCTGCGCGGCTGGGTGGCCGAGCGAACGGTGACCGAGGTGGTCGAGTCCCTGAACGCCGCCCAGGTCGCCTGCTGCCCGATCATGAACAGCAAGGATATGGCCGAAGACCCCCACTACCGGGCTCGCAAGCTGCACGTCGAATGGGAAGACGGACAGGTCGGCACGGTCAAGGGCACCGGGGTGACCCCGCTCTTTTCAGAGACGCCGGGCAAGATCTGGCGCGGTTCGGTGCCGGTCGGGCATGACAACGAGGCCGTCTACACCAGGCTGGCCGGGCTGAGTGCCGAAGAGGTCGCCCAGCTCAAAGACAAAGGGGTGATCTGAGGAGCGTCGCAGGCTCGGCATGCCACTGCTCGAAATCCACCAGCTGCGCAAACGGTACGGCTCGGTCGAGGCGCTGAGAGGCATTACGTTCACGGTTGAACGCGGCGAGTTCTTCGGCCTCCTCGGGCCCAACGGGGCGGGTAAATCGACCACGATCAATATTCTGCTGGGCCTTATTCTGGCCGACGGCGGCTCCATTCGGGTGTTTGACACCGATTTCGCCGCCCAGCCGGTCGCCATCCGGCGCCGGATGAACGTTGCCGCCGCCCTGACCAGCATGAACGGGGTGCTGACGGTGCGTGAGAATCTGGGCGTGTACGGCCGCATCTACGGCGTCAAAAAGATCAAGTCCAGAATCGACGAACTCCTGGAGCGGTTTGAGATTCGCGACCTGGCCGATACCAAGCTCCAGTATCTGAGTTCCGGTCAGCACACCCGCGTCACCCTGTGCAAAGGCTTTCTGAACGATCCCGAACTGCTGCTGCTCGACGAGTGTACGGTCGGGCTCGACCCGGATATTGCCGAAAAAACCCGCCGGGCGCTCAAACAGGTCCAGCGCGACAAAAAGACGACTGTGCTGTTTACCTCTCACAACATGAGCGAGGTGGAGGAGTTGTGCGGACGGATCGCCTTTTTGAGCAAGGGTGAAATCCTGCGGATCGATACCGCCGAGCGCATCACGCGCCTGATTCCCCAGCAGATTCTCGAGGTCCGCTTTCAGCCCGGAACCGAGCTGAGTCACATGGTGTTCGCCGACGGTCTGCCCCAAGCCGAACCGGGCGCGGCGGACAGCCTGCGCTTCAGGCTTGACGATCCCGAGCAGCAGCTCGACCCGCTGCTGCGCCGGCTGACCCAATCCGAAGCGCGCATCGTCGACCTCCAGCTCAAGCGCCCAACCCTCGAAGACGTGTTCATCAAGGTCGCCCGGGGGGAACTCTGAGCCCATGCGCCACCGCTTCCGCCACGATCTGTCCTTCTCCCCGGCCACGGTGTGGGGCCTGGTGTATAAGTTCTACTGCATCTGTTATCGGAGCCTGGACCGGGTTTTCGATATCGTCTACTGGCCGGTGATTTCGCTGCTGCTGTGGGGCTTCACCAGCACCTTTGTGGCCGAGACCTCAAGCCTGCCGGGGGTGATGGAGTTTTTCCTGGGCGGTGCGGTGTTGTGGAGTCTGTTCTGGCGCGCCCAGACCGATATCGGCACCTTCATCCTGGAAGACTTCTGGAGCCGCAACGTCTACAACCTGTTTGCCTCGCCGGTCACTCCGCTGGAGCTGTTCTGCGCGATTGGCCTGGTCGGGCTCATCCGGTGTGTCATCAGCTTTGTGTTCCTGGGCGTGTTGACCTGGGCGTTGTACGCCTACAACATCCTGCACCTGGGCGGGCTGCCGCTTGTCGTGTTCACCAGCGTACTGCTGCTGTTCGGCTGGGTCATCGGCATCGTCATCTCGGCCCTGATCTTTCGCTACGGGCTGCGCATTCAGGTCCTGGCCTGGTCGGTCGGCTTCATCATTCAGCCCTTCAGCTGTGTCTTCTATCCCCTGGACAGCATGCCGGGCTGGGTGCAGACGATTGCGGTGGTGTTTCCGACGACCCACGTCTTCGAGGGACTGCGCCACGCCATTGCGACCGGCGAACTGGCGACCGGCTCTTTGCTGACAGCTCTGGGACTGGCCTTCGTCCTGCTGGTGCTGGCCCTGGGTTATTTTCAGCACGCCCTGCACCAGGCCAAAAAGCGCGGCCTGTTGACCCGCTTTGAGATGGCCTGACCGGTCGCTCTGACAGGCTTTTGCAGGCACAATGGAACAGCCCTACTGACAATGCCGGGAGGACACGTCATGCGTTTTGGTTTTCATCCCCTGAATCTGGGTCCCTTAGCCACCCTGGAGAGCATTGACCGGATTGTGACTGCGGCCGAGCGGCACGAGCTTGACTCGATCTGGACCGGCGATCACGTCATCAACGCCACCAGTATTGCGTCGGCCTACCCCTACAGCCCGACCGGCAGGTTTGCCCTGGGGGCGACCCAGCCGGTGCTCGAACCGCTGACCTTCATGGGCTTTCTGGCCGCCCGCACGACCAGGCTCCAGCTGGGGGTGAGTGTCCTGATCGTGCCCTACCGCAATCCGGTTGTGGCGGCCAAAGCCATCTCCAGCCTGGACTATTTGTCGGGCGGGCGGACGATCATCGGGGTTGGCAGCGGTTGGATGAAGGAAGAGTTCGACGCGCTGGGCATGCCGTTTGAGCAGCGGGGGAAACAGACCGATGAGTTCATCCGTTTGTTCAAGGAGATGTGGAGCCAGCCCGAGCCGGAGTTCGAGGGCGAGTACTATCGGTTTTCCGGGATCACCTCCTACCCGCGTCCCGTCCAAAAGCCCCATCCGCCGGTGTGGGTCGGCGGCAACAGTAAACGGGCCATGCGCCGGGCGCTGGAACTCGGCAACGGCTGGCAGCCCGGCTGGTCACGGCCGGATCAGCTGCGGCGGGAGTTGGAAGATTTCGAGCGGGTGGCCGAACGGGTGGGACGCGACCCCAAGAGCGTCGAGCTGTCTCTCATCCGTCCCCTCCAGATCGTCGATGAGGCTACGCAGCCGCACCGCCCGCTGATCGGTACGCCTGAGCAGATTGCCGAGGATATCCGGGAGTATCAGCGGCTGGGGGTGAGTCACCTGGTGTTCAACTTTCGGACCAGCCACATGTCCGAAGCGGTCGAGACGGTTGAGCGCTTTGCCACCGACGTGCGGCCGTTGGTGGCGTAGTGGTCCTCGGCTCATCGAACACATAGAGGAGGAAGAGCCATGACGTTCTTAGAATGGACACCTTTGATCATAGGCAGCGCGTTTTTTGCCATCGTCGGTATCCTCGTCTGGAAGCTCACGCGCTGAGCCTGCTCCGTCGAGCGAACCTGGTAACGTCTCTGCTGTTCTTTCCTCCTCAGCACTTCTCCTTTGCCCGTCAGCCTGTCTGATACATGTCCGGCTGACGGAGAGGTTCTGACCCTTCCTCGCCGTTCCAGAACTTGGTATGTCCCCTCGGCATGGAGTCGTCCTCACAGCCCCCTCGGATTATCGTTGTCGGTGCGGGCATCATCGGCGCTTCCATCGCCTTTCACCTGTCCCGGCGGCCGGTCCGACTCAGCGTGCTTGATCGGGCCGAGCCGGGCTCGGGTGCGTCGAGTCACTCGTTTGCCTGGATCAACGCCTCGGCGGGCAAGGAACCGGCCTCGTATCACGACCTGAATCGCCGCTCGGTCGATATGTGGGACCGGTTCGCTCGGAGTCTGGCCGCTGATGTCGGGCTGCGCTGGGGAGGCGAGCTGCGCTGGGCCACGACCCCGGCCGAGTCCGAGGAGCTGCGCGCGGCCGTGGCCGTCTTGCAGCGGCGTGGGCACCACAGCCGGGTGCTGAACGAGGCCGAGTGTCAGGCTCTGGAGCCGGGACTGCGGCTCGACCGCTTTGTGACCGGCGCCCTGAGTCCCAACGACGGTCAGGTTGACCCGGCCAGGGTCATCCGGGCCTGCCTGGGGCAGGTGCGAGCCCAAGGCGGAACGGTCGAGGCGCACACCGAGGTGCGGGGCTTCAGGCTGGACGGCTCGCCACCTCGGGTGACTGCGGTACAGACGGACAAGGGAGAGCTGGCGTGTGACTCGGTTGTTCTGGCGGCGGGTGTGGAAGCCACGCGGCTGGCCGGTCTGTTGGGGATTCATCTCCCGCAGCAGCGCAGTCCAGGGGTGGTGGTTCGGACCGATCCGCAGCCGCCGGTGTTGAAGCGGCTGGCCGTGCTGAATGCGCCGGCGCCGAACTCTGAACAGCCGGGCATCCATATCTGTCAGCGACCGGACGGGACGGTCATCATTGGCGAGGGCAGCCAGGAACGCCTGGCCGGCGATGATTCGCAGGCGCACGCCGATGCGTTGCTGGCCCGTGCGGTCGGCTATCTGCCGGTCCTGGCCGCAGCCCGCGCCCTGCCCCTGCCGGTCGGCTATCGTCCCATGCCGCTGGACGGCTATCCGGTTCTGGGCTTGAGCCAGGCCGTTCCGAACGTCTATCTGGCCGTGACCCACAGCGGGGTGACGCTGGCCCCGCTGGTCGGTGAATACGCGGCGGTTGAGATACTGGACGGGGTGAGCGTCGACCTGCTCGCCCCGTACCGGGTGGAAAGATTCGGACGCTAGGAGCGAGGCGGGCGTCGCGCCCGCTCAGAACCGGACCCGCACGCCGCCGAACGCGCCGAACGGCGCGCCGGGACCCAGAAACCGTTCGAGTCCTGTCTCGTCGAGGGTGTTCTCAAACAGCGCGCCGTAGCTCTCGTACTCTTCGTCGAACAGGTTCTCAAAGCGGACGAAGATATCGAAGCGTCCGGTCTTGTAGGCCAACTGGGCGTTGCCCACAAAGTACGGGTCGAGCTTTTTGTGCGCGTTGGATTCGTCGCCGCGCAGGTACTGGCCGTCAACATAGGTGCCGTCAAAGCTGAACCACAGGTTGTACGGCAGCTCGATCTCCACCCCGCCGTTGACCCGATGGGCGGGCACCAGGGGCAGCCGGTCGCCGGCTTTGACCTGAGCCAGGCGCTCCTCGTTGGCAAAGGTGAACAGCTGTACCTCGTCCTCAAACGTCGCATCGGTCAGGGTGTAGTTGGCGAACCAGTTGCCCCAGCTCCAGCGGCCGCGCAGCAGGAACTCGAGCCCCTGGCGGCGGGTCGCATCGACATTCTGAAAAAATCCCAGCACCCGGCTCTGGGGCTCGTTGCGGAACAAAATGTCATCTTTGAGGTCGGTGCGATAAAAAGCCAGACTGGCCTGGAGCAGCGACACGGGGGACCAGCGCAGACCGGTCTCCCAGGTTTTGCCCTTGACCGCCTTGAGCGGCGGGTCGTCGACAATCGCCGTCGGCACCGGGCAGGGCGCTTCGGGGTTGGCGCAGGTCAGCTCAATCGCGGTCGGGGCGCGATAGCTCTCGCTGTAGCTGGCGTACAGATTCAGGTCGTCGGTCAGCCGATAGCTGGCTCCGGCGGCGGGATTGAAGCGGTCAAAGGTATGCGCGCCGCTGGCATCGGTCCCGTCGTCGTCTTCGTCGCCGGCCAAACGGTCTTTGATCTTCAAATGCGTGACATCGTAGCGGCCGGACACGGTCACCGCCAGTTTTTCAATCGGTTCGAGGGTGAAGGTGAAAAACGGGCCGCCGGCGTGGGTGTCGCTCTTCACGTTGGTTTCGATCTCAAGCCCTTCTGCCTCGTCTTCGTGCTCGAACTCGGCCAAGTCGTCGTCCTCATCTTCCGCGTCGTGCTCGGCGAGATCATCGTCGTCGAAGTCGTCGTCCTCGCCTTCCAGCTCGGCAATCAGGTGATCCAGGGTCGAGCCGGCATAGTCAACACCGGCGGTGACGGTCAGCGGCATGCCGAACAGCCGGCTCTGGTAGCTGAGCTGGGCGGCGCTTCCCCAGCTTTTCTGGTTGGTCCGGGCGTCCACGTCCTCTTCCACATCCCGGTTGAACTGATCGACGTCGAGCAGACGTCCGAACAGATTGGTGGACAGCGTGAGCTGAGAGGTGAGGACGCGGCGATAGTTGCCGTTCACAAGCCACAGCGTGGGCTGGAAGCGGTCGGGATGGGTAAAGACGGCCGAGCGGTCGCGTTTCAGCCGACTCTCGGGCAGCGGACCGTTGCCGGTCAAGCGGTTATTGACCCAGGTCAGCGACAGATTGGCGTCCTGGACATCGTCCAGATAGCCGAGCTTGCCGAACACGTTGCCGACATGGCCGTCGGAGAAATCGCGAAAACCGTCTTCCAGGAAGAAATTGCCGGACATGAAATAGTCAAACTTGCCGTGATGGCCGCCGCTTTGCAGCAGGGTTCGCAGCCGTCCAAAACTGCCGCCCCAGATTTCAGCGCTCGTCCCCGGATGGTTGAAACCCCGTTTGGTCTGCATGACCAGCGTTCCGCCCAAGGTGTTGCGGCCATAGACCGGGTTTGAGCCGGGCAGCAGCTCAATCCGGTCTATGGCGTCGGTCGGAATCAGATCCCAGTTGACCTGATCGGCCAGGGGTTCGTTGGCCCGAACGCCGTCAACAAACACGCTCAGCCCCGGCGGGGTGCCGATCAGAAACGAGCTGGTAAAGCCCCGGTAGCTGAAGTCGGGCTGAAACGGATTGTTCTGGACGTGGGTGAGGTTGACGCCGGCAAACTCGCGGGCCAGGAAGTCGGTCATGTTGAGGGCGCCGCGGTTGGCGATGCGCTCCCCGGTCGTGACCTGGACATTGGCCGGAATCTGCTCGCGGGGGACGCCAAGCCCCATGAGCGGGGTGGTGCCCCGGACCTCCAGCTCGGGCAGGACGACAGGCGGAGCGCTGGTCTGGGCCAGCAGCTGGGCAGCGGCGCTCAGGCTCAGCGTCCAGACCAGGACGGCGACGACGTATTTCATTCCTTCTCCCCCTCTCTCCCAGGCTCAGGACTCATCAGCGGTAGAGGACAATGGAGGCTGCCTCAGCGCCGTCCGCTGACCATATTGCGCAGCGAGTAATACTGTTTAGCCCGCCCCGGCGAGAAGAGGCGCTTCATCACATAGCAGTGCGCGTAGGTCGCGTGTGGCTTCTTGGCGTTGATGGTCGTCTCGCCGACGTGAATGAAGACATGGTGGCCGACGTTGTTGGAGAAGTCCTGCTTGAGATAGGGCGCCTGCATGGCCGTCTCGTGGGCATAACTCTCCGAGTACTTCAGAAAGGCCTGGCCCAGCCGCAGCAGCTGGTCGTCCCGGCGGTCGAAGGTCACCATCCACAGCGTCCAGTAGGTTTCGGCGTCAATAAACACGATTTTGTGGCTGTAGGGATGGGTCTTGCTCTTGGGGTCGATCAGCAGCACGTGGGTATCGCGCAGCTCCCAGCGCGCCTTGTTCGGCACCCACAGGTGGGGGCCGCCGGCCTCGGGGTTGGTTTCTACGTTGATCGTCGCCAGCACCTTCTTGCGTCCCAGGTAGGTCCAGTTTTGCTCGTAGACCTTGCCGCCAAAGCCCATCATGTCTTCCGGGATGAAATCCATGCCCATCATCTCGCTGGTCCGCTCCGAGGCCAGGGTGCGACGCGGCTTGCGTTGCGCGGGCAGATACATCCAGCCGGTGTCTTCTCGGTAGTGATCGACATAGGTGATGGACAGGTTCTTGGCCCCGGTCATATCGCGGGGCGAGCGGAACTCCATCAACATCTTTCTGCGGACCTCTTCATAGCCCGGCACCAGACAGTTGGCGCCGCGCGCATACTCGGCACTGACCCCGGTAAACTCGTATTCCCGATTAAGCTGGCCGTGTTCGCCGCGCAGCCACGCCACCATCGGCATCACATAATCATCCTGACCGGGCCGCCACAGCATATTCCAGATGACCTTGACCGCAATCTGCGGGTCATCCGGGGCGATGTCGGGAAACGGAAAGCCGCCACCCTTGAAATCGACCAGTACCCCCTGCTCATCCAGGGAGTAGCCGGGTACGACGTTTTTGCCCCACTCGGGCGGCGGCGGATACTCGCTCGTCTGGGCAATCTGCATCTCCATGTCGTCAAAGAAGTAGTACTCCCAGGCCGACTGGGGGATGAAGGGTTCGAGCGCCTTGCGGTCTTGCAGGCCCAGGGTCTGGCCGGGCTCGAACGTCGGCGGGGCTTCGCGGTAGTGCTCGAGCCAGTTCACCGTCGCCTGATAGCTCTGGTCTTCGGCGGCGCGGGCCGGATTGGGGGCATACCACGCGCCCGCCAGGACGAGGATGGCGAAGAGACAGACCAGCTGCGTAACGGGGCGGCGGCGTCTTCGAATGTCGTGCATGCGTTCCTCCTTACAAAACACCTGGAAATGGCCGGCACCATAGCAAGCCGGAGGAGGAAAGCATAGGTGGGTTTGAGGAGGCGGGAGGCGGTACGCCGGCCCGGAGATCGGGCCGTATTCTTCCCCCCGGCGTGTTTGTCCTGTCCAGTGTCTCGCTTACCTTTGCCAGCGCTTCTCAAAGAACAGCTGACCATTCACGGTCACTTTGCCCGCCAGCAGCATCCGCGTCCGGGTAAGCAGGGTCTGGCTTTCGACCTCAACCAGCCCTGCCGCCGGGAGTTCGAGGCGAACGACGCCCTCACCTTTGAGTGTGGCGCTGTCCGGCCGGTCGGCGCTGACGCTCGCCGTAATCGTTGTGTCCAGCAGCATTTTCCCGCCGCTGGGGATCACCATTTGCTGCCGGGCGCCGGTCGTCACTGCCAGTTTCCCGGCGATCAAGTCCTGTTCGATTTTCCAGCGGGGCGCGCCTTCCATGGCAAGTGGGGCACGATTGACCGTGGGGTCAGGGCGACGGATTGCGGGACCCGGCACTGGGTCAGCTGCGGGCGGCACGACGGGGAGGCGGAGAGTCGAAGCGTGCGCTCCGCCGAAAAACAGGCGGATCTCCGGATTGGTAGGCGTGGGCCACAGCCGGGGAAAATCGGAACAGGAGACGCTCAACCGCAGTCGATGCCCTTTCGGCACCTGGTACGAGGTGTTGAAGAGCCGAATACGGAACTGGTACACCTGCCCGGTTTTCAGGGGCGCGGGGTGTTCGTCTGAAAAATAGGCGCTGCCCTTAATGGAGCCGAGCGTGATCAGCGTGGAACTGCCATCCGGCGCCACGTCATTCAGCTTGACAACGAGGTTCACGTCGTCACCGCTCTCCAGCGCCACGGACAGGACCGCTTCCGGGGCGCCTGTGACTTCCACATCCTCGGCCAAGGGTTCTGTGGTGTAGGTCAGAGATTGCAGGTCATCCGGCCCCTGGTCCAGGGGGGTGCCGATGCCCAGACCGATGCCGTCAAAGAGGCCGGCCATGGCGCCCACGGTGGGATTGGCCTGGTAGGGGTCGCTGCCCTCGTGCTGAGGCGTTCCGTGTGTCAGGGTCCTGCCGCCGGACAGGGAAAGCCGGCGCTCGCCGCTGCGTTGAATCGGCCAGTCGGGCTCATGCCTCCAGGTGTTACTCCCCTGCACGAACAGGGTCACCGGAGGTTCATTCAGCACATCGTTCTTCTCTCCCTTGAGCCAGTAATCCCACCAGCGCTTCATCTCGTGCAGATAATCCCACGGCTCAAAGGGATAGAGGTCGGGCAGGATATGCGTCCAGGGCCCCATGACAAGCTTCTTGGGGACAGAGATCGCCTCGTAGATGTCGATCATGCTGTCGGGTAAGACGTCGCGCCAACCGCCAATCAAGAAGGTCGGGACGGTAATTTTTTCCACCGGGATGACTCTCGACTGCCAGTATTCTTCAAACGTCGGGCGGTCATGCGCGGCGAAAATGTGCGGGTAGCCTGTCTCCAGCCGCTCCTTCCAGACCTCATACCAGCGTCCCTGGGCGTCCTGATAGCCGGGGGGCATCAGGTTCATCCCTACCATCCAGGTGCCCCAGTTGCCGTACCAGGGCAGGCAGTCGAAGCGGCACAGGAGTTCGTGGTAGATATCCGTGAGGGTTTCAATCGGAACGATGGCCTTCAGGTGCGGGGGGCGCTGGGAAGCGGTCTGGAGGGTGGTGACTCCCCCATACGACAAGCCCCACATCCCCACGTTGCCGTCGCACCAGGTCTGGCGCGCCGCCCACTCCACGATTTCCGCCCCATCCTCCGCTTCGCGGGCATCGAGCGTCTCCCAGGCCACTCCCCCGGAGTTGCCCAGGCCGCGCAAGTCCACCAACAGGTGGGCATAACCGTGGGCTGCAAAGTAACGGCGGGGGTATTCAAGTATAGCGCCAATCAGGTCGTCCTTGTGATACGGATAGTAGCTGATGAGCGTGGGGAAGGGTCCCTCACCGTGTGGTGCGTAGAGGTCCGCGGCGAGGGAGACCCCGTCGCTCAGCGGGATGAGCAGATTTTTCTCTATGCGGATGTCATCGGACCTGTCGTGTGTCATGGTCACCTCTCTTTTGTTCGGGTGTGTTCACACTTTTCGCCACTTGCCTCCCTGGTCTGCGACATCACGCTGAAGCTCCCGGATCGCCGCTGGTGCACACACGTCCTAGGGCATCAGCCGCAGCGTCAGCTGTTCCGCACTCACCGGATTGACCGTGCGATAGGCGGCAATGAAGGTCTCGACATGGCGGGCGATACTGTGCTGCACGGTCGCCAGCTTATCGCTGCCCACCGTGCCGACCTCGCGGGTTTCCCAGGTTTCGGCAAACTGCCGAATGTTCCGGTCCCGGGCCAGGGTGACCAGTTGGTTGAGGCACACCTCAATGGAATAGGCGTACAGCTCGTACTGCTTCTTGAGCGCGGCGACATTCACGTACAGATATGGACCGCCGGGCGTGATTGACCATGTTTCTGTGCTGAGCACCGGGATGCCTGCGGCGCGGAGCTGTTTTTCGACCGTGGCTTGCAGCCGGCGCTGTTGCAGTCCGTCCTGCTCGGCATCGGCGTTGAGGGGTTCGACCACCACCGCCACGCCGGCCAGCCCCCGGAGCGTTTCGCGCTGCTGCTCCAGGGTTTGGGCCAGGCTTGTTTCCGACACCAGCCAGACCAGGAGAACGCCAGCACATCCGATGACGGTCTTCATACTTCTCTCCTCTTGTGCGAGTGCTGTGTCTCCTGCACAAGAGTTGTTCCGGGGCATTTTGTCAATGTTTGACTTGGCCGTCTGGACTCCTAGACTAGGGGCAGTGAAGGAGGCGCGGCGATGCTGGACAACATCATCCTGCTGACCGATTCGTACAAAGAAACCCACTGGAAGATGTATCCGCCCGGAACGCGGACGATTTATTCCTATCTGGAGGCCCGGCGGGGGGGCGAGTATGGCGAGGTGATGTTTTTCGGCCTGCAATACTTTCTGATGCAGTATTTTGCCGGCGCGGTGGTGTCGGCGGACAAGATCGAGCGGGCGGCCCGGTTCGTAGCCGCCCACTTTGGCGCACCCGAGGTGTTTAACCGGGAGGGCTGGGAGCACGTCCTCAGTCAGCACGGCGGCACCTTGCCGGTCGAGATCCGGGCTGTGCCCGAGGGTCTGGTGGTACCCGAGGGCAACGTGCTGCTGACGATTGAAAACACCTGTCCGCGCTGCGCCTGGCTGGTCAATCATCTGGAGACCGTGCTGGTCGAGCTGTGGTATCCATGCACGGTGGGGACGATCTCGCGCGAGATGAAAAAGATTATCCGGGCCGGCCTGGAGCGCTCGGGAACGCCGAGCGACGACGTTCTGGACTTCAAGCTGCACGACTTTGGCTTTCGGGGTTCGACCTCACCCGAGTCCGCAGCCCTCGGCGGGGCAGCCCATCTGGTGAATTTTCAGGGCACGGATACCCTGGCGGCCTGCGAGTTGCTGATCGACTCCTACGCGGCCGAGATGCCGGGGATGAGTATTCCGGCAGCCGAACACTCAACGATCACGGTCTGGGGCGAAGACGCCGAGGGGGACGCGTTTGCCCATATTCTCAAGCAGTATCCGGCCGGTCTGGTGTCGGTCGTGTCGGACTCGTGGGATGTGTATCGGGCGTGCCGGGAGTTATGGGGGGAACGGCTCAAAGAGCGGGTGCGGCAGCGCCAGGGCTGTCTGGTCGTCCGGCCCGACTCCGGCCCGCCCGAGGTGGTCGTGCCGGACTGTCTGGACGTGTTGGGCGAGCGGTTCGGTTTTTCCGTCAACCCCAAGGGCTACCGGGTTCTGCCCGACACCGTGCGGCTGATCCAGGGCGACGGCATCAAGCGCCAGACCCTGGCCGGTATCGTGGACGCCATTCTGGAGCGCGGCTGGTCGCTCGACTGTGTCACCTTCGGTTCGGGCGGCGGGCTGCTCCAGGACTGTAATCGGGATACCCAGAATTTTGCCCTCAAGTGTGCCTACGGGGTGGTGGGCGACGAGGCGCGTGAGGTGTGGAAACGGCCGGCTACAGACCCCATGAAGGACAGTAAACGGGGGCGGCTGATGCTGGTGGAGGGCGACTCAGACCGACGTTATATGACCGTCGCCCAAGGGACGCCGGGGGCGAGCGACGTGCTGGTTCCGGTCTTTCGGGATGGCCAGCTGCTGCACCCCTGGACCCTGGAGCAGGTGCGGGCGCGGGCCGCGCTGGGATAGAAAGAGGAAACGTGCCACCAGTTCATGTGTCGGAGGGCACGTTTCCTCTTTGGGGCGGCGTCTCTACTGCTCGTTCCACGAGCGGCGTTCTTTTTTGAAAAAATCCTGGTGGCGGAGCATGATCTCCGATTCGGCGTCGAGCAGGTGGGCGATCAGTGCCGCCCTGACCCACATGCCGTTTTCGGCCTGAGCGAAATACATGGCCCGGGGGTCGCTGTCCACATCGGGCGCAATCTCGTCGTTGCGGGGGAAGGGGTGCAGAATCGCCGCATATTCGCGCATCTTGCGGAGTTGCCGGCGGTCGAGGATGAAGCGCTGGCGGTCGAGTTGGCTCAGAAACGCGGCCACCTCTCCGTCGTCGTGCTCGTGCTGGACTCGGGTCATATACACAAGGTCGGCCTGTTCGATACAGTCGGCCAGGGCCGGCCGCTCGTGCACGGTAACCCCCGCCTCGACCAGATCGGACTGCAAGTCGGCGGTCACGCTCAGCCGAGGGTGCTCGGGCCCGACGAAATACATGCTCACGTCTTCGTGCTGGGCGAGCAGTTCGGCCAGCGAGCGAATGGTCCGGCTGCGGCCTACATCCCCACAGAACAGATAGGTTTTGCCGTCCAGGCCGGCCCGCAGGTTTGGCCAGCGGGTGCGCAGGTCGGACAACCGTCGGCCGAGGTTGCGGTCATCAGCCTCGGGATCGCTCTCCCGATCCCGGAATTTGAACACCTCCTGAATCGTGTAATAGTCGAGCAGGGCCTGGGTCGGATGCTCGTCCGCGCCGGAGCCGCCGTTCACAATCGGCACCGGCTTATCCATGTCGTTCATCTTGTAGGCGAAACACTCGGCCAGCTTGGGCATGGCGTCGCGCAGGATGACGGTATCGAAATAGGTGCTGAACATCATGATCGAGTCGAGGTCGGATTCGCCCTTATAGGCCGACGACACGGCCGGGTTGCGGATCTCGGCGTAGTCCATGCCCAGGTGCTGACAGGCTCTGACAAAGGACAGAAAGGTCCGGGTCGAGGCTTGGGTGAAGTGCAGCATGGCCGACTTGTCACACAGGGTCTCCCGCAGCAGCCGGCTGCCCCGCCGGTTGCGCGCCAGCTGCCGGATCATGGTCGCCAGCCCGGTCAGGCGGTCCAGCAGCTCGCGGTCGAACTGGGCCGAGAAGATCACGTGTTTGAGCCGATTGTTGCGCTGAAATTCCTGCACCTTCATCATGACCGGGCGGTTCAGCCGCGGCTCGAACTCACGCAGGTGCTGCAAGCGGGCAGATGTGTCTGTGTAATCCACCGGTCCCTCCCGAGGCTGAGGCATGATAGCGCCGCCCCCGGCGAGCGGCAAGAGTCTGGAGCCGCCGAGACGGGAGGCGGGATGTGCGGCGGAAATTCCCGGGGACGGTGGGGAACCGCCCCCGGCGCGGGCGCGTGGGCTAGGCGGTGAAGTTCAGCTTCAGGCCGGGCCGCGGCCAGTCAAAGGCGACCAGCTTGCCGGTGCCCGACAGCGTGACATACGCGGTGGTGAGATCGGGGCCGCCAAAGCACACGTTGGTCGTGAACGGGTCGGACAGCGGCACGTGATCGACGCCCGAGCCGTCCGGCGCAAAGGCGGAAATGCCGGCCCCGCCCATCAGGGTGGCGACACATACGTAGCCGGCGCTGTCAACGGCCATAGAGTCGAGCAGCTGATAGCCCGGCAGGTTGTTGAGCAGGGTGGCGCCGCCCGGACCGTCCAGAATCGGGCCGCCCGCACCCTGGGTGCGTACGACTTCGCCCGGCGCGGTGATGTCCCACTGCCACACCCGGCTCTCAAACGTCTGGGCGATATAGACTTTTTTGTCGCCGGGGGCCAGGCTGATGCCGTTCGGGCCGTCAACCGGCTGGGCGACCTCGGTGATCATTGAGCCGTCGGGTTTGGCGTAATACACGCCGCCCCGGTCGCGGTCGTGGTCTCTGACCTTGCCGAAGTCGGTGAACCAGAACCCGCCGCTGGCGTCGAACACGATGTCATTCGGGCCTTTGAGCTTGTAGCCGTTGCACTCGGTGTATAAGACCTCGACCTTGCCGGTGTTGATATCCACCCGCTGGATGCAGCCGCCGTTGTAGTCGGCGGGAATGCCGTGCGGAACGGTCAGGCCGTTGACCTCAATCCAGTCAAAGCCGCCGTTGTTGCACACATAGATGGCGCCGTCCGGCCCGACCGCCGCGCCGTTCGGACCGCCGCCGGTTTCGGCCACGATGTCCTGGCTGCCGTCGGGTCGGACCCGGGTGAGGGTGCCGCGTTTGATCTCGACCACGATCACGCTGCCGTCGTCCATGGCGATCGGGCCTTCGGGAAACTGCAAGCCTGAGGTAATTTCTCGAACGTCTGTCATACTGTGTCCTCCTTGGTTTCTTGTACCATACCGCCGGGCTTCACGTCAGCCTCTCCCCCTATTGTCCCGGGCCGGCATACGCTAGGCTTGGCCGCTACGGATGCCGCATGAGCAGGTTGAGTACGGGCGTGTCTTTTCTCGGCAAACGCACCGAGGGTATTTTTTACGGCTGGTGGCTGGTCGGTCTGAGCGGCTTCATCATGCTGCTGGCCAACGTGCCGCTGTTTCACGCCATGGGCGTGTGGGCGGTGGCCCTGGAGCGCGAGTTCGGCTGGACGCGCACCCAACTCGGGCTGGCGCTGACCTTTACCCGGATCGAGGGTGGGCTGATGGGGCCGCTGGAGGGCTATCTGGCCGACCGCCTGGGAACGCGGCGGATGATTCTGATCGGGCTGCTGATCCTGTCCGGCGGCTTTCTGTTGTTCAGCCAGGTCGAGCACCTGTGGATGTTCTACCTGGCTTATGTGGTCATGGCGGTGGGTCAGGGATTTGGCGGCTGGCTGCCGCTGATGACGATGCTGAACCACTGGTTTGCCCGGCGCCGGGCGACTGCGGTGGGCTGGGCCAATGTGGTCAGCCGGCTGGGCGCCCTGATCCTGGTGCCCGTCATTGCCTGGGCGATTGACCCGGACGACCCCCAGCTGGGCTGGCGGACTACCGCGCTGGTGCTCGGTCTGTTCACCCTGATCGTTGCCCTGCCGCTGTCCCGATTGATTCGTGACCGTCCCCAGGAGTACGGGCTGCTGCCGGACGGCGAACCGCCGTCGCTGACACAGCCGCGCCCGACGCCAGCCCAGGCAGGCAGGCCGGCAGCCCAGCCCGCGACCGGCCAGACCGACCACACGACTGCCCAGGCCGTGCGGACCTCGGCCTTCTGGTTCATCGCTTTTGGCCATGGTTTTACCTCCATGGTGATCATTGCCATCATGACCCACCTGGGGCTGTTGATCGTCGATGCCGGGTTTGACGTACCGACCGCAGCCTGGGTCGTGTCCGTCTACACCGCCGTCGCCATGGTGGCCCAGATTGTGGGCGGCTATGTCGGCGACCGGATTCCCAAGCGGATTGCGCTGTGTATTTTTTCTACCGTACAGGCGACCGGGGTGCTGGTGCTGACGTATGCCACCACGCTGCCGCTGCTGGTGCTGTTCGCCTGCTTGTTCGGCCTGGGCTTTGGCGGACGCAACCCGCTGACCATAGCGATTCGCGGCGAGTACTTTGGCCAGGCCGCGTTTGGAAAAATCCTGGGCCTGTCCACTGTGCCGATGAATATTCTGATGCTGGTGGCCGCCCCGTTTGCCGGCTGGGTCCGCGATACCCAGGGCAGCTATGAACTGGCGTTTTTGAGTTTGGCAGGCTGTAGCCTTGTGGGCGGGGTGTGTTTTCTGCTGGCCAGGAAGCCCGAGTTGGAGCCCGGCTCGTAAACGGGCGTGGCTGGATTTCCGGGTCGTTTTTGCCCACAATCGACCCATGCGCTTTCTGAGCCTGCACGTCAACAGCTTCTGCTGCACGATCACGACCAAGGGGCGCTCACAGGTCTATGAAGCCTACGACGACCCCGTCACCCGGGTTGACAACGCCCTGCTGGTGCTGGCCAGCGTCGAACGCGGGGATGAGCGTAATCCACAGCTGGTGGCCGAGCGGGCCAGCGCCGAACTCGTCACGCTGGCCACCCAGCTGAAAGCGACGACCGTTGTCCTCCACCCTTTTGCCCATCTGTTTGCCGAGCTGGCCGCCCCACAGTCGGCCATCGATATTCTGAGCCGGACACAGGAGACCCTGAGCCGGGCCGGTCTGACGACCATCCGCACGCCCTTCGGCTGGTTCAACGCCCTCCAGATTGACGCCAAGGGCCATCCCCTGTCGCGGGTCGCCCGGACGGTGACCGCAGACGCCTGAGTGCCGGAGCGGTCCGGCGCGTCCTCTATCTTTCTGCCTACCCAGCTGCTATGCGGGGGGACGAACAGCCTGCCGAGCCACGAGGAGCCTCGCCATGTCGATACGTCAAGACATCACTCCGGCCGATATGCAGAACATCCGCCAGCGCTTTGGCTATTCTCCGGGGGTCAAGGTCGGCACTATGTTGTACATCGCCGGCCAGGTTGGTCGGGATGCCGAACTCAATGTTATTGAGGGTAAGGAAGCGCAGTTTGCCCAGGCTTTTGACAATGTCAAAAAAGTCCTGACCGCCGCCGGCGCCGGCTTTGATCAGGTCGTGGAAATGGTCACCTACCACGTCGATATGGGCGATCTGGCGCTCTTTATTGAGGTGAAGAATCGCTATTTTCGCAATCCCGACAGACTGCCGACCTGGACCGCGATTACCACCCCGGCCTTGGCCATGCCCGGGCTGCTGGTCGAGATCAAATGCACGGCGTGTCTTGAATAGGTCGGCACGACCCGCGTGTCAGATCGCAGCATCGTTACAGGGGGACGGATGGAACAGACCGCAGCGCTGGAGCAGACGGTACGCAAAACGGGAGGATTCTTCTACGGCTGGGTGATTGTGTTTGCCGGCCTGGTGCTGAGCCTGATCATGTACGGGGTGATTGAAGCCTTTGGCGTCATGTTCAAGCCGATTGTCGCCGAGTTTGCCTGGGACCGGGGCACGGTCTCGGTTGCCTCCATGGTCAACTGGCTGAGCTTCGGCGTGTCGGGTCTGCTGTGCGGTGTGCTGAGCGACCGCTTCGGCTCGCGTTGGGTGATGATCGGCGGCGGGCTGGTCTTTATCCTCGGCACCTTTCTGATGAGCCAGGTCGAGTCCCTGTGGCAGCTGTACTTCTTTTTTGGCGTGCTCATTGCGGCTGGTCGCTCGGCCGCCGGCGTGCCGCTCACCGCCCTGGTCACGAAGTGGTTTGTGCGCAATCAGGGGCTGGCCCTGGCCATTGCCCAGTCCCAGAACGTGGGCTCGGCGGTCTTTGCCCCGCTGTCGGTTTTCCTGCTGAGCGCCTATGGCTGGCGGGGCGCCTATGTCGGGCTGGGTCTGATCTCCCTGCTCGTCATTCCGCTGGCCCTGCTCATGCGTGACTATCGCATCCGTCAAGAGCCCGAGCCGGGGCGGCTCGACCCAACCCGACCGGCGGCCCCGGCCCGGCTGCCGGGTATGAGCCTGGGCGAGGCGATGCGGACGCGCGCCTTTTGGACGCTGAACTTCATGGTCATCGGCTGCTGCGTGTGCCACTCGTGCATTCTGCTGCACGGCGTGAGCCATATGACGGATGCCGGGCTGGCCGCCTCGGTAGCCGCTCAGGTGGTGGCGACCATGGCCATCTTCGGCATGGTCGGCAAGATTGCCAACGGTTTGCTGGCCGACCGGATCGGGGCCAAGTGGGCGATGGCCGGTTTTCTCGGTCTCCAGGCGATCATGATTCCGCTGTTCATTGAGGCCCAGACCGCGCCGACGTTTTATACCTGGGCGGTGCTGTTCGGCCTGGGTTACGGCGGGCCGATGCCGGTCTATGCGATGCTGTTCCGCGAGTACTTCGGCCTCCGCTCGATCGGCACGATCCTGGGTGTCTTCTTCATGGTCGCCTCGGTCGGTATGGGCTCTGGGGGCCTCATGGGAGGAATGATGCACACCTCGTTTGGCAGTTATGCGATGCCGTTCCTGACCAGCACGACGGCCGGCATGCTTGCCGCGCTTCTGGCCCTGACCCTGCCGTCGCCCAAACGCGAAGCGCCCGCTCCGACTCCCGAACTGGCCCTGCAGACCAGCTAGCAACGAGGAGGTGAGCCATGCCGGTCATTGATGGTGACAGCCATTTCGTCGAGCCTTTGGATCTGTTTGAGACGTATATTGACCCGGCCTTCCGCGGTCGTGAGATGCGGGTCGAGCAGGACGCCGGGAGCGGCCGGCTGCGTATCCTGACCGACGGTCGGCCCTTGCAGCTGGTGGACGTTGAGACACTGCTGGCCGCAGTCGTCGGCTATGGGCAGAAGGAAGCCGGCCGGGATCTCAACACCTTTGATCGGTATCTGGTGACCAGCGACCAGTGGCAGGATATGGACGCTCGGGTCCGGTTTCTGGATGCGGAAGGCATTGACCACCAGGTGCTGTATCCCACCCTGGGCCTGTTGTGGGAGGGCGGGGTTGAGGATCCGGCTCTGGCCGATGCCCTGTGTCGGGCCTACAACACCTGGGCCTTTGAGCTGTGTGCTGGGCACAAAGATCGCCTGTTTCCGGCCGCCCATATCTCTCTACGAGACCCCCGGCTGGCCGTAGCAGAGCTGGAACGGGTGGCCAAGCTGGGGTGTCGGACGATTTTTGTCGCGGCCGCGCCGGTCGGCGGGCGCAGCTTTGGCCATCCGGACTTCGACCCCATCTGGGCCGCAGTCCAGGACCTGGACCTGAGCGTCGGCATTCATCTGGTCGGTCACCCGCACTATACCGGCAGCGAGTGGTATCAGGGCCAGGACCCCGGCTTCATGTTTGTGACCATGAATGTCATTCAGGACCCGCGTATGGCGCTGACGACGATGGTCTATGACGGGGTGCTGGAGCGGTTTCCGAGGCTACGGGTGGCAACCATCGAGGCCATGGTCGGCTGGGTCGGCGAATGGCTGGAGCGGCTCAACTATCGCTTCACGTACATGGGTCACACGTCCCAGATGAAGCGTCCGGCCAGCGAATATTTCGCCCGCAATATCTGGATCAACGGCGACCCGGAAGAAAAGATGTTTCCGCTGATGGTCCGCTTTGCGGGTGATAGCCGCTTCTTTGTGGGTTCGGACTATCCCCACGCAGAAGGGTTTACCCGGCCGATGGACAAAGCCCGCGATCTGCTTTCAAGCCTGCCGGCGACAACGGTTGATAAGATCCTGGGCCACAACGCCCAGCAGTTTCTGGGGCTGTAAAGATCAGGAGAACCGCAGCCCCTGACCGCGTCTTCCGTCCCGCAGTTTGAAGCGCCAGCCGATCAACCAGCCGGTCAGCAGGACGCCGGCGCCGGCCAGGAACCAGGACAGGTTGCGCCGGTGTTCGGTTTCGCCGTGCTCAGACCTCAGTTGTTCCAGCTCGGTTTTGAGCAGAGCTTCGCGGTCGGTCTGGGCCGTGGTGGCGGTGGTCAGCTCGTTGTTCTTCTGGCGCAGCTGGGCGATTTCCTCACGCTGCTGTTCGACCTCGGCCTCCAGCCGTTGGAGGCGCACCGCAGCCGGAGCGTCTTGGGTGACATCCCTGCGTAGCACATAGCCGCGACGGCCGTTGGGCAGCACGGCTAGGTAATACTCGCCTTCCTGATGGACGCGTTGCACGGCGTCGCCGGTCTTGAGCGTAGCAAACACCTCTGAATCGGGGCCGGGGCTCAGCCAGACCGGAACCTCGCGATAGTCGCTCACGTACAGTTCTTGAGCAGCGCTGCGGCCCGGCAGGAGGGCCAGGAGCAGGCCAAGGCACGGGAGTACGCCGCCTTGCAGGATGGAGACCAGCCGGCCGCCGGGTGTCCGATCCAGACGCATACGAGGGGAATAGCCCAGATGGGCAGTGAAGGCAATTCCAGGCCGCTAGGCCCCGGACCGCTCGGATGAGGTGGACAGGACGTGCTGGAGGACCTCGATGAGAGCCTGATGAATTTTTCCGTTGGACGCCAGGAGTTGGTCTCCGGTCAGCTCGAAGGTCTGGCCGCCGAAGTCGCTCATCCGCCCGCCGGCTTCCTCCACAATCAGGGCGCCGGCCGCGCTGTCCCAGGGGTATAGACGCCACTCCCAAAAGCCGTCGGCGCGACCGCAGGCCGTATAGCACAGGTCGAGAGCGGCCGAGCCGCTGCGTCGTATGCCCTGGGTCCGCAGCATAAAGGCCTGATAGAAGCTGAGATAAAAGTGGCTGCGCTGGCGCCGGTCATACGGGAAGCCGGTCAGCAGCAGGCTGCGGTCGAGGGAGGGGGTGGAGGAGACCCGTATGGGGCTGCCGTTGAGGCTCGCTCCTCTGCCCCGCCGGGCGCAGAAGAGTTCGTTCCGAATCGGGTCATAGACGACCCCGACGATGGATTGGGACTCATAGGTCAGACCCACCGAGACGGCAAAGTGTGGAAAAGCATGGGCAAAGTTTGTGGTGCCATCCAGCGGGTCAATATACCACCGGTATGGACTGTCGGGGCCTGACAGAGCCGATTCTTCGGCCAGCACCTGGTGGTCCGGAAGACGGGTGTGGAGGGCCTCGGTAATCAGCGCATCGGCCGCTTTGTCCACATTGGTGACGAGGTCAACCATATCCGTTTTGATCTCGACCGTCTTGGTTGTGAGCCACTGGTCTTTGATCAGGGCGCCGGCCTGTTGCGCGAGGTCCTGGGCAATATCGAGGTAGTGGTCGAGATCGTCGTGCCAGGGGTCGGTCTGCATAGCGTCACCGAAGAGAAAACGTGTCAACATCCCATGTGATCAATGAGGACACGTTCGCTCTTTGTTGCATACGCGGCCGGAGCCTGCAACAACGGGGCTCATGCGTGTGTTCGCTCCAGCCAAGGTCAACCTGTTCTTGCGTATCCTCGGTCGCCGGGAAGACGGCTATCATCTGCTCGATTCCCTCATGCTGCCGGTCGGCCTGTGCGACGAGATTCGGATCCGGCTGGACGGAGCGGTCTCCGACGACCGATCCGCGTCGTCTGCCCAGATTCGCCTGAGCTGTGATAACCCCCGCATTCCGAGCGATGAGACCAATCTGGCCTACCGTGCTGCCGCGCTGGTGTGTCGGGAAGCCGGGCTGACCGTCCGGGTTGCGCTCCATCTGGTTAAACGCATTCCGGCCGGTGCCGGTCTGGGCGGCGGAAGCAGTGATGCGGCGGCGGTCTTGAAAGGGCTCAACAGCCTGCTGAAGCTTAGCTGGAGCGAAGCCCGCCTGTGTGAGCTGGGGCTGCGTTTAGGCGCCGACGTGCCGTTCTTTATTCCGTGTCGGCCGGCTCGGGTGACGGGAATCGGTGAGGAGTTACGTCCGGCCGAACTGGCCGGGAGGCGTTGGTTGGTCCTGGTGGTTCCAGCCTTTGGCGTCTCGACACCGTGGGCCTACCAGCGGTTTGACCAGCTGGGCGGGGCGACTGTGCCGCCTCCGACGATCAGCGTCTCAGCCGACGGCTGGCCGCCGCCGGTCGCCTGTGCCAACGATCTTGAGCGGGCCGTCCTGCCCGCCCATCCTCTTCTCCAGCAACTGAAAAATATGCTCCTGAGCGCCCAGGCCGAGGTCGCGCTGATGTCTGGGAGCGGGTCGGCTGTCTTCGGGCTGTTCGGCCGCAAGGAGGCCGCCCAGCGGGCGGCGGACGGCATCCGCCAGACCGTGGCCAAACACGGCAGGGTGTTCGTGGTCGAATCCCTGGCTGAAGCGCCGTGCTCCAACCCACCGGAGGTCCGCTCGGTGTGAGCACGAAGGGGAGAGACCGACCTTCCCCTCTTGACTTTTTGCCTGTCTGGCCTTTAGCTGGACGGCTTGGAATGAGAGCGCGTGGACATTCTGGTGGGGAGTAGCCAAGCCAGGCAAGGCACCGGGTTTTGGCCCCGGTATTCGCAGGTTCGAATCCTGCCTCCCCAGTGCGGGTGAACGCTGTCCTCTTCCTGATGGGGTTGTTTTTCGGCACGGCTTTTCTCACGGGGGGTATCCGATGAGGGATGTATTAAAGATCTTCGCCGGAAGATCGAATCTGCCGTTGGCGGAGGAAATCTGCGCCAGCCTGCCGGAGCGTTTGGGGGCGGCTGATATCCGGACCTTCAGCGACGGTGAAAGCTCGGTTGAAATTACCGAGAATGTGCGGGGTGGGGATGTCTTTGTGGTGCAGTCCCTGTGCACCCCGGTCAACGATCACCTGATGGAGTTGCTCTTGATGCTCGACGCATTCAAGCGCGCCTCGGCAAACCGGATCACCGCTGTGATTCCCTACTACGGCTACGCCCGCCAGGATCGAAAGGTCGCTCCCCGCGTACCGATCAGCGCCAAACTGGTGGCCGATCTGCTCACCACCGCCGGGGCCTCCCGGGTGCTGACGGCCGAACTGCACGCCGGGCAGATCCAGGGCTTCTTCAATATCCCGGTCGATAACCTGTTTTCGGCTCCGGTGCTTGTGCCCTACCTGACCTCTCGGGTCGGGCGCGAGCAGATCTGTGTGGTGTCTCCCGATGCGGGGGGGGTGGAGCGCGCACGAGCGTTCGCCAAGCGCCTCGGGGCGTCCCTGGCGATCATAGACAAGCGCCGTGGTCAGGAAGCTGAAGACGGCCTGTCGGCCAACGCCAACCGTGACGTGGCCGAGATGCACATCATCGGCGACGTGGCTGGGCGGGTTGCCGTCCTGGTCGATGACATGGTGGATACCGCCGGCACGCTCACCACCGCGGCTTCCGCGCTGAGCGAGGCCGGGGCACAGGCGGTCTTTGGCTGCTGTACGCATGCCGTGCTGTCCGGTCCGGCGATCAAACGCATAGGGCAGTCCGCCCTGGAGGAACTGGTGGTCACCAACTCGATTCCGCTCCGCCCCGAGGCCCACGGCGTGGACAAAATTCGCGTCCTGTCCATCGCTCCGCTGATGGGCGAGGCTATTCGACGCATCCACAATGAGGAATCGATCAGCTCTCTGTTTTGACAAGGGGAAACGTGATGACCGTCACATCAAGGAAGAGGTCACATCCCTCTTGTAGGAGACGGGCGAAGAGAAGAGGACACGATGGAAAACGTACAGTTGCGGGTTGAAACGCGTCAGACCACAGGAAAAGAACGCGCCGCCCAGATGCGGCGGGCAGGAAAAGTACCGGCCGTCTTTTATGGCGCCGGTAGAGCGGCGACCTCGCTCAGCGTCGATGCCAAGGAGTTTCGCCTCCAGCTGTTGAAGATCCAGGGGGCGCCCCTGCTCAAACTGGCCTCCTCGGCGCCTGAAGTGAACGACAAGCTGGTGTTGCTCAAAGAGGTGCAGCGTCACCCGGTGACCAGCGCGTTCCTGCACGCCGACTTCTTTGAAGTCGATGAGAGCAAGCCACTCCAAACCTCCATCCCCGTCCACATCGTTGGCAGAGCCAAAGGCGTCACCGCCGGCGGGACGCTCCAGACCATGGTCCGTGAAATCGCGGTTGAGTGCCTGCCCCGCGACCTGCCTCCTGCGGTCGAGGTCGATGTGACCGAACTCGACGTCAATGATGCGATTCGGATTGCGGACCTGAGCCTGCCCGAACAGCTCGGAGTCCAGATCGACCCGCAGACGGTTCTGGTCGCCGTCCAAGCCCGCCGTGAAGAGGTCACGGAAGAGGCCGCTGAAGAGGGAGCTGCTGAAGAGGGAGCCACCGAAGAGACGCCCTCTGACGACGCACCGGCCGATGCGAGCGAATAGACGTCCAGAGGGACATCGTGCGTGTGCTGATCGGTTTGGGGAATCCAGGTCCGGCCTACCACAACACCCGCCACAACCTGGGCTTCTGGGTGATCGACATCCTGGCCGAGCGGTGGCGCATTCCGCTCGTTGCCAGCTCCCTACTGTCTCGGATAGGGCGGGGCTGCTGCCATGCAAGGGGAAACGTGACAACCGATGGACATCACGTTTCCCCTTGTGACCAAGCCGTCCTGCTGGTCCAGCCCCAGACCTTTATGAACAACAGCGGGGAGGCTGCGGACCGGATTCGGCACCGGTATGGCCTGTCTGTTCCCGATTTTCTCGTCGTGCATGACGATCTTGATCTTCCTGCGGGCCGGGTCCGCGTAAAGCGGGGTGGGGGCGGGGCTGGCGGCAACCGGGGAGTGGCGTCGATTATTGACGGACTTGGCAGTCCAGATTTCCCGCGAGTCAAGATCGGTATTGGACGACCACAGGACGCCACGCCGGTGACAGAATTTGTGCTGCGTCGCTTTACTCCAGAAGACGGAGCGTTTATGCTCTGTGCCGCTCGCCACGCCGCAGACGCGGTCGAGGCGGTATGTACGCGAGGGCTGGAGTGGGCAATGGACGGCTTTAATCGGGTCGACTCTTGTCGCTGAGTCGGACCTCGGTCCGCTCTATTGTCGCTGCTTTTGGCCTATGCTATGCACAACACTCACTGTCCGGACCGGAGGAGCGCATGCCGATTTATGAAACACTCACCATCCTGCATCCCGACTTGGCCGAAGCTCGGGTGAAGGAAGTCCTGACCTGGATGCAGCAGCTCGTCGAGAACGGCCAGGGAAAGGTGCTCCAGGTTGAAGAGTGGGGCATGCGGGATCTTGCCTATCGCATTCAGAAACAACGCAGAGGGTATTATGTCCGCCTCGAATACGAGGCCACACCTGCGGCGCTCCAAGAGCTGGAACGCAACTTTCGGCTGAGCGAGGATGTGCTCCGGTTTCTGTCAATCGTGCGCAAAGCTCCTTCGGAAAAACGTCCGAGCGTCCAGCCTCGCTCAGAAGCGGCTCCCCAGTCCCCTGCCGAGACGCCGCCCGAAGCTCCGACCGAGCCTGTTGCCGAGCCGAATCCGTCCGCCCCACAACCGCTGCCCGAACAGGAAGCTGCGGCTCCGGCGGCCGATACTGAGCCCGACGAGTCACCCTCGCCTGCCACACACTGACAAGAGGAGAACAGCGCATGGCACGATCACCAGCAAGAGGAGGCGGAGGGAGATATCGACGCGGCCAGCATGGGGACGATAAATTCCCGGCGCGGCGTCGCTTGCGACGAAAAGTGTGTCGGTTCTGTGCCGATAAAAGCCTGCCGATCGACTATAAGGAAACCCGTATCCTTGAGGACTTCATCACTGAACGGGGCAAGATCATTCCGCGTCGCATTACCGGAACGTGTGCCTGGTGTCAGCGTAAGCTGACAACAGCCGTCAAGCGGGCACGGGCAATTGCCCTGCTGCCGTATGTGAGAACCCAGGTGTAAGTCTTGGGCGACAGGACGCCTTGTGTTTTGGTCCACACTGCCGTAAACAAGAATGGCCATGGAGATTATTCTACAGGAAGAGGTCGCCAATCTGGGACAGATCGGTGATATCGTCAAAGTCCGCGACGGCTATGCGCGCAACTACTTGCTGCCCCGGGGGCTTGCGGTTCAGGCAAACCGACGCAATGTGCGCGTCCTTGAGCACCACAAACGTCTGGTGGCAGCCAAAAAAGAACGTGTCCAGCAACAGGCTCAGACGTTGCTCGACCAGCTGTCTGCCCTGAGCCTGACCATCCCGGCCAAGGCCGGGGAAGAAGGCCGTTTGTTCGGGTCGGTCACGAATATCGACCTTGAGGCGGCTCTTAAAGAGCAGGGGCTGACCCTCGACCGACGAAAAATTCTTCTTGACGAGCCGATCAAGCAACTGGGATCATATGAGGTACCAGTCAATCTGGGCGGTGCACTGCGGGCAAATATCAAGCTTGAGGTCACTGCCGAGTCGTAAGCCAGCTCCCCTCTGGTCGGCTAGCGCAAGCCAAGGACAGCGAAAGAGACGATTTTGCAGGCGCGTAGCTCAGTGGGAGAGCGCTTCCTTGACGCGGAAGAGGTCGGCGGTTCGATACCGCCCGCGCCTATGGTGATAAACACGTGAGCACTATGACAGCGGTCTCCAGAGGACGCGTGGAGGAGGGGTTTCCCTCCTGCTTTGTTGCGGCTCGCCTCGAACGCATAGCTGCTGCCCATGTGCCGGGAGGTGGGCCATAGCTCGAGAAGCAGGGGTTCGGATCAATCAACAGATCCGTGCACGCGAAGTTCGCGTCATTGATGAAGGCGGAACCCAGGTCGGCATCCTCCACTTGGCCGAAGCCCTCCGTCTGACCGAGGAGCGAGAACTCGACCTCGTCGAGATATCACCGACTGCCTCGCCTCCGGTCTGTCGGATCATGGACTACGGCAAGTACCGCTACCTGCAGAAAAAGAAGGCCCAGGAGTCCCGCAAACATCAAACCCAGGTGCTTGTCAAAGAGGTGAAACTGGGGTCGCGCACCAACGAGCACGATATTGATTTCAAGGTCAATAATATCCGGCGTTTCCTGGAGAAGAAGCAGCGGGTCAAGGTATCGGTCTTTTTCCGCGGTCGGGAGATTACACATCCCGAGATTGGCAAGGAGTTGCTGGATAAGGTGTTCCAAAAAATCGAGGATATTGGGACGATTGAAAACCAGGCCCGTTTGGAGGGCCGCAACATGTCCATGCTCATTGTTCCGAGGTAAGCCATGCCAAAGCTGAAAACTCGCCGTGGGGCGGCCAAACGTTTCAAGGTCACGGGGTCTGGAAAAGTGCGCCGCTATCGTGCCTATCGGCGTCATATTCTTTCCACCAAAACGACAAAACAGAAACGCCACCTGAGGCAGTCCGGCCTCGTCTCGGCGGCCGATGAACGCGCTATCACCTATCTGATTCCGTTTCTGTAGACGAAGGAGAAGACATGCCCCGAGCCAAACGCGGCTTTAAAGCGCGCCGCCGCCGAAAGAAGATCCTCAAGCTTGCCAAGGGCTTTGTGGGGGGCCGCCACCGTCTCTACCGTCAGGCGCGCGAAACACTCGAGCGCGGCTTGGTCTACGCCTACCGTGATCGCCGGGTGAAAAAGCGTACCTTTCGACGTTTATGGAATGTCCGCATCAACGCCGCTGCCCGCCTGAACGGCTTGTCCTACAGCCGTCTGATTCACGGCTTGACGCGAGCCGAGGTTACCCTGGATAGAAAGATTCTTGCGGCGCTGGCGGTCCACGACCCAGACGCCTTCGCGGCCGTCGCCGAGGTCGCCAAAGAGCGTCTGGCCGCCTAGGATGTGCCTCGCGGCACCGCTGAGCTTGCTGAGCCCGAGTGGGAGGCTGGCATGACAAAAGCAGATATCGTCGAACGGATCTACGAGAAAGTCGGCTTTTCGAAAAAAGAGGCCACCGAGGTTGTTGAGTCGATTTTCGAGATTATGAAGATCCACCTTGAGGAAGGTGAGAAAGTCAAAATCTCGGGCTTCGGGAATTTTGCCATCAATGAGAAACGGCCCCGCAAAGGGCGTAACCCCCAGACCGGAGAAACGATTGTGATCTCGGGACGTCGGGTCCTCTCGTTCAAGTCGAGCCCAGTGCTGAAAAAAGCGCTCAACCCATCCTAATTCAGGTGTGTTGTGGATCAGCCCGAGCTTCCCAACAAGCTGTATTTCCGGATTGGAGAAGTCGCCAAGATTGTGGGGGTTAAACCCTACGTCCTGCGCTACTGGGAGACGGAGTTTCCGAGTATCAAACCCGGGAAATCCCCGTCCCGGCACCGTCTGTACCGCCTGCGTGATGTCGAGCGCCTGCTCGAAATCAAAAACCTCCTGTACGAAGAACGATTTACGATTGCCGGGGCCAAAAAACGGCTGAAAGACGACATTGAAGACTCGGCTCCTCAGGCCGCTGATACAAGCCCTTCCCAAACTGCTGAACCGGATGACCAGGCGACCCGGACGGTCGAACTGCACAGCGCACCGTCGTCTGAGCAGCGCCGACGCTTACGGACTATTCGTCAGGAGCTTCAGGACTTGTACACTACTCTTGAACGCAAGCCGGGCTAAAGCCCGTCGGGCTGTGTGGTGTCGGCGTGCTGACCCGTTTCTGTCTTGACCCTTTTTCCCCCTGTGGTATCGTTCCCCCCTATGGATCAGGCATGAGCCCGTGTTCTGGCCGCCGTGGTTGGTGGAGTAGGCCGCTGAAAGAATCCGTGGAAGGGATGGGGAGGATGTGGACCGCACGCGTATCCAGGATTTCGGTTAAGACTCTGGTGTGGGGCCTGATCGGTGGCCTGTGGCTGTGGGACCTCCCTCCCGTGCGGGCCGATCTCCTGCCTGCGGCTTCATCGCAGCCGATTGCTGCGCCGACGCTACCGCCGTCACGTGACTTTGCGGCTGTCTTGCTTCAAGACGCCGACAGCGGTCAGGTGTTATTCGCTCGGCACGAGAAACGGATCTGGCCGCTCGCCTCACTGACCAAGATGATGGTTGGTCTGACCGCTTTGGAAGCCCTACGCGACGGACGGGTGTCACTCCACACACCCGTTCCCATCAGTCGGCGGGCCAGCCGAGCCGGTGGACGTAGCGTGAACCTCCGAGCGGGAGAACGCCTGCTCTTCGGCGAACTGCTGCAAGCCATGCTGGTGACCTCGGCCAACGGTGCCGCCGTCGCGGTAGCCGAGCAGTTAAGCGGCTCGGTCGAGGCGCATATCCGAGCGATGAATGCGCGGGCCGCAGCCTTGGGTATGCACCAGACACGTTTCCAGACGGTCAACGGTTTACCGCCGTCCAAACGGATTGCTCCTGATCGAGCCTCAGCCTCGGATATGACGATCCTGGCGCGGGCCTTGCTGGCCTATCCCCAACTCTTGGAATGGACCTCTCGCCGACGCGTTCCCTTCCGAGCCGGCAAACAACACTTCCGGAACACCAATTTCTTAGTCGGGCGCCTCGATGGTGTGGACGGACTCAAAACCGGCTATACCGCAAAAGCGCGTTTTAACCTCGTCACCACGGCCAAGCGAAATGGCTTACGGCTTATCGCCGTAGTGCTGGGCGGGCGCAGCAGTCGAACTCGATTTCGGACGGCGGCCAGCCTCTTAGAGTGGGGCTTTACCCATTTTACCCGGCTGCGTTTGATCCGAGCCGGACAGCCCTTGTGGGCGGAGGTACGGGTCGAAGACGGCAGCGTTTCCAGTCTTCAGCCGGTTGCCGGGGCGGATTCGACGTTTCTTGTCCGCAAGCGGGACATCAAAGATCTCCACATCGCGCTTGAGCTGCCGTCGGTCGTGAAAGCGCCGGTCGCTGACCGTCAAGTCCTGGGTCATGCTGTCGTGCGAAATACCGACCAGGTGTTTGCCGTAATCCCTGCTCTCAGTCCGGGACACGTTCCCGAAACACGCTGGAGGCGAGTCCACCGTTGAGTACGGCTCAGAGCCTGCCGTTCAGGCGTGTCTGTCGGGTTTGGCTCTTGCAATCTGGCGAAGAGTGTTTATCTTACTGGCTGCCCATCTACATGGGAGATCTGGAAGGAGAGTAAGCAATGGCGAAAAAACAGGTGAACTTGCACCAGCAAGCCCGGACCGGGATTTTAGCCGGCGTCAATTTGATCGCCGATGCGGCTCAGGTCACCCTTGGCCCAAAAGGGCGCAACGTCCTGCTCGAGAAAAGCTTTGGCGCCCCGGTCGTCACCAAGGACGGTGTAACGGTTGTGCGGGAGATCGAACTTGAGGATAAGTTCGAGAATATGGGGGCCAGAATGCTACGCGAGGTTGCCCAGAAAACCTCGGACTTGGCCGGTGACGGAACGACCACCGCAACGGTGTTATCCCGGGCCATCCTGCGCGAAGGGCTGCGGCTTCAAGCGGCGGGCTTTGACCCCATGGGGCTGAAACGCGGGATTGATGCGGCGGTGGAAAAAGTCGTCGAAGGCGTCAAGGAGCAGAGCCGTTCGGTCAGGGGCCAGGAACAGGTCGCCCAAGTCGGAACGATTGCCGCCAACGGGGAGGCCGAGGTTGGTCGTATCCTGGCCGAAGCCATGGAGCGGGTCGGCCGAGAAGGGGTCATCACCATTGAAGAGGGCAAGGGTCTGGAGACGGTCCTGGATGTGGTGGAGGGCATGCAGTTTGATCGGGGTTTCCTCTCGCCCTACTTCGTGACCAATACCGAACGGATGACGGTCGAGCTTGAGGATCCGTATATTCTGTTTCACGAAAAGAAGATCTCCAACATGCGCGAGCTGGTGCCGTTGCTCGAAAAGACCGCCCAGAGTGGTCGCCCGCTCGTGCTCGTAGCCGAGGATGTCGACGGTGAAGCGCTGAGTACCTTGGTGGTCAACCGTTTGCGCGGTACCCTGAACTGTGCGGCGGTTAAAGCGCCGGGCTTTGGCGACCGTCGCAAAGCCATGCTCGAAGACATGGCCATTCTGACGGGTGGGAAAGTCATTGCCGAAGAACTCGGCATGAACCTGGAGACCGTCGATCTGTCGGATTTGGGACGCTGCCAGCGTTTCATCATGGACAAGGACAATTCGACGATAGTTGATGGCGCGGGCAAAAAAGCCGCCATCAACGCTCGCATGGACCAGATTCGAGCCCAAGTCGACGACACCACCTCTGACTATGATCGGGAAAAGCTTCAGGAACGCCTGGCAAAACTGTCCGGTGGGGTGGCCGTCATCAAGGTCGGCGCAGCCACCGAGGTCGAGATGAAAGAACGCAAGGCACGGGTCGACGACGCCATGCACGCCACCCGGGCGGCCTCTGAAGAGGGTATTGTCGCGGGCGGCGGGGTCGCCCTGCTGCGAGCCCAGGAGAAATTGGCCGAGCTGAGCTTCAGCGACGATCAGGCCCAGGGCGTGGACATTGTCCGCCGGGCGATTGAGGAGCCGCTGCGTCAGATTGCGGCGAATGCCGGGGCGGACGCGGCCGTGGTGGTCAACAAGGTCCGTGATGGCAAGGGTGACAGGGGCTTTAACGCCGCCAATGAACAGTACGAGAATCTGTATAGAGCGGGCGTTGTCGATTCAGCCAAGGTCGTTCGGGTCGCCTTACAGAACGCAGCCAGTATTGCCGGCCTGATGATTACGACCGAGGCCTCGATCGCCGATTTGCCCGAAAAACCCGAGCCGGCCGCTGGGCACGACCACGACCACGGAGATCTCGACGACGACTACTGATTTGAAAACATCCGCGCCCGTATGGCATAATGCACTATCTGACTTCGGAGAAGGAAGGGGAAATCATGCAAACGACGAAACGGCTTCTGCTCGGGCTTTCTATTCTTGCCCTGTCCGTAACGGTCAACTCAGGCTGCTCAGCGCTACACCCAGACCATGCACCACAATCGCACACGCACGCCCACCAAGCCCACCAGCCACAAGCGCATCAACACCCTGAGATAGTCCAGGCAGTTGAGGGCGTGGCGGAAGCCGCCACCGGTCGGAGTGAATCCGCAGCGGGCCAAGCCGAAGCGGCCGCCCAGCGGGCGGAAGATGCTGCCGCCCGGGTGGAAGCGATGTTTGAGAAGCTGATGCAGAAGTAAACACCGAGCAGGGTAGCCGCGTGCTGCCCTGTTGCCGCTCTGCCCCTCCGTTCTGTTCCTTTTCTCTCAAGAAAAGCCCCGACCGCCATTTGCGGAAGGGTCTGTTCCGTCCACCTACCCAAACAAAGCCCTTTGTACAAATTAGGGTAATAATATACTTGGCTAAGCAAACGCTGCGAACGAGCCTGCATTTGCACGACAAGCTGAGTTCATGGTATCGTTTCGTGCATGAGTGAGACATCTCTTCGCCCCGAAGACTACCACGAAGGCCCGGACGCCACCCGCCGTTTTGAGGCTGTCGTCAAACGAGTCCTGACTACCCCGCCTTCACGCCAGAAACTACGGCGGAAGAAGCGCCACTCCCCGAACCCGCTCTCGACCGACGCCTCTGTCCCACCACAGACGGACCAGGGTGGTACGAAATAGACGGGAAACGCAGACACTGTCTACCGGCGGTCAGGTTCCCTGTCCAAGACGAGCAATTAACTCATCCTTCGCGTCTTTGACGACCTTCTGCTTCTGCTGCAACTCCTGGATGAGCTGAACGATATCATCGAAAGAATAGTTTTTGTGGGGAGTCCCTTCGATCATGATGGACTGTTGCTGACTGCTCCGATCAAGGCCGCTAAACTTCCGCTCATCGTCAAGGATGTCGCTTAGCTTCGTACAGGTTTCCTTTGCTTGGCGTAGCTCTGCCCGAATCACACCGATTCGGCATTTTGCCCGGTGTTTCTTACGCACGAGATCAGCAATGAGGCGGTCGGCTTCATCGGTCATGGCCGGCAGTATAGCAAAGGGGTAAGATATTCAAAGAGCGCTCGGCGAGCACTGTGAGCGACGCGGCCCGTCCTTATCCGTCTCCGCGCATGCGCCCCCTTTCGTCAATACCCATTTAGGATTCTGCCCCCGCGTGGCATGGACTTTGCCGGCATGTTTGAGGCGGTCCAGGTGGCTTTCGATCATTTTCTCACAGCCCATCCCTGACAGCCCCAGCATGTTCGTGAGACGCGCCACGCTCACCCCGTCCTCTGGCTCCTGTGCCAACGCAGTCAGGAGTGCTTCTTGGAGGCAGAATTCTCCTGCCAGTGCCATGTTTTTCAGATTGTTCATCTCTTCCTCCAGTGGACCCGCTGGTGCTGTCTTAGCTTGAGCATCGCACCATTTTGGTGTATTCGTGGAATATGGACTGGACAGCACTCGCCCCTTTCATCGCCTTGCTGGGCGTCCAGGTCGGCATGTGGTGGCGCCTCGACAGCAAGATTGACACCCGAATAGGCCGCCTCGAAACCCTCCTGACTGAGAATCTCATTGCTCTCAACCGGGATATAGGCGAGCTGAAAGGCGCGACCCACACCCACACCACGCCGCAGTGAAGAACCTGACGAGCAGGTCGCTTTCCGCTCAAGCGCCATTGCCGTCCTCTTTGGGCTTGCTATCTTCCACGCGCCGCGTGTTCAGCACGCCGCAGCCGGCCCACAGGCCGTAGTGCGGGTCCAGCAGCATCGGCGCGTTGACCGCCAGTGGGTCTTCTTCCTGCGTATCTCTGATTGGCACGCCTTTGCGTAGTACCGACACGCTGACTTCGTAGCCAAGGGCGTCTGTGATCTGGGCCAGCGATTGCAGCGTGTAGTTGTGCTCGCCGGCCAGGACGTGCGTGATGTTGCCGGGATTGCGCTTGATGCGCCGCGCCAGCTCGACGCGCGACACGCCGTCTCTCTTCATCCCGATGGACACGAGCCGCCCGGCCTGCCGGGCGAGCTGGAGCGCTGTGTCCGCTCCCTGTCCGTCATGCTTCGCTCCAGGCATTGCTGCTCCTTTAATCTTTTGTACAGGCAAACAGGTACTCACTGCGGAGGCAGAGATCAGTGAAGAGGCCAGGATGCGCCTGGATGCAACGAGCTGAGAGCAGATTGGAGACACCCCGTTCATAGAGCTGACAGCCTCGTTCCGCCTCCGTCCGAATCAGTGCCATTTGCTCCTTGTTGTTCTGTGTGACGGACTGGAGGCCAAAGACATTATCGACCATCGCTGCCCCCTGGACTTTGACAACATCCTCTCGAATATCAGAAATGGCGGGGCGCTGGACTGCGCCACAGCCACAGCCACAGACAGTCAGACCAATCACCAGGAACAGGGACGCACGCAGAGACATAACTCCCTCGTCTTTCTCCGCCCAATGAAGAAAGGCGGACTCAGTAGATTTTCAGCCGGGTGGAGTAGAGCGGGCTGACGGGCGAGACACACCGGCCGGGCTTGATCTGGCGCACCCCGTCTTTGTACTGAGTCCCGTCCGGCTCCTTCTCGGTGATCGACAGATAGGCCAAGGTATCGAGCCCCCCGTCTTCCGTGCGCTGCACGCTATTGAACGTGAGGACGAAGCAGCGATGGTGTGTCATGCCTGGAATCCTCGGGTGCATCCACTGCACCTGAATGACCAGGGCATAGCGGTCGTCCAGCACACCAAGGTCCAGGGCCGTGCGCCCAGGCAGCATGTCCAGCACCCCGCCCAGCGCCACCAGCTTGACCAGCCCATGCCCGGGCGCATACGCCTGCCCGCCCCGGACGGTGGAGCCGTGAATGGCGCCCACGATCTCTGCCCCCTCTACCGGCGTGTTGGGCCACCGCGGCTCCCAGGGGGCTTTATAGCCAGGTCGCCCTTGCGGATAGCGCACGAGCTGGATGCGCGCCGGGGCTGGAACCACTTGGTCCCCCTGGATGGTCGGGTCAAGACTCGCGGAGACATGCTTCCAGACGTTGACGCCTGGCACCTCAATCGTCCACCAGCCTTGGACTGCTGTCCGCTTGGTGGGGCCAGTCCAGTCTTGGCTGACCCGCCAATCCTCCTCCACCAAGAACTCAAAGGGGGACAGGTCCGTGGTCGTCCCGGTCGGGTCGGGGTCGTCCGCGCCATAGACCTTCCGCAGTTCCATGTGCTGCGTGGTGACGTTCCAGACAAAGCTCGCCTGCTTATTGAAATCCGGCCAATCGTTGACGAGGCATTCCCCGGACGTGCCGGTATAGTATGCCGGATTGCCGCCATATGAGGTCGGCCCAGGGGTCACTACGCGGAACGTGCTGCGGGCGAACTCGACGCCGTCGTCATAGACCACCGCGGTATGCGACCCGTCCCCGAGTTCGCTCCAATTCATAATCGAGACAAAGCCGACGTTGGCGTGGCGACAGCGGTCGGCGTTCTGCACGTCTTTCCGCTGCGCCCCGTAGAGGAGCGGGAGCGGCGCCCTGCCATTGAAGCGCACGGTCAAGTCGCCGGCCTGGCATTTCCAGCCGTGGATCACGCCGATGCCCGACAGGGTAGTGTGGGGGCTGGGAACATCCAAGGTCGAAGACCACGCTGGAGTAGTCAGGAGAACGAGGGACGCCAGTACAGCCAACCAGTAGCGTGTTCGACACCTCGAACGACGGTGGAGAAAGCCAGACATTTTGTTGCCTTTCTCCGCCCAATAGAGGAAAATGGCCAAGTCCGATTCAGCACTGCTCCTCTACCGAGCGGTGTTGATCCATACGCCGCATTGCCGGTGCGGCGTATGGGAAAAAAGACCACAAGGTTTTCCGGTGCCCGGATCACTGTGGGATGCCGGGCCGTGTCCCTACCACATGAGTGTGAGAGTCCTGCGTATTCACCGTAGTGTCGGGGAGCTACCCCACCACTGGGTACGCGGCTGTTGTATTCCGCAAGGCAACCCGACTCAGGCGCCCATGCAGTAAGGACTCGATTAGAGTAGGAAAAAGGCCGGGGAGGGTCAAGTGTGACAATAGCACCGTTATGGTGTATTCCTGCACACGCTTCTGTGCTATGGAGAAGGCACCTCACGGTGAAACTGCGGGGCCTACCGAGACAGGAGCATCACATGGACAACACACCAAAGACAGTAGAAGAATTACAGCAGCAAATTGACGCGCAGCGGGAGCAGAATATCATCTGGATTTCCAACATCGCGGTCGTGCTGAAAGACCATGAGACCATGCTACGTGAGATCAAAGATACGCAGCGTGATATGGCCCGCCTGCTGACCCGGCTGGTCGAACAGAAAGAAACGAATGGCACCGGGTGATGAGAGTACCACGGTGCCTCACCTGCCTATCGCTTCCCACTGGGCGCATCACCCGTCAACTGCCGATAGGTCAGCCGCTTCTCCACCAGGGAGCGGGCCACGTGGTCAAAGCGGTCCGCGTCATTCCCACCCCGCGCATTGAATCGAAAGACCTGTTCGTCCAGATACCGATGCAGGTGGAACGGCTCCACGCTGACATAGGACCCTCGGACACTGCGTTTCAACAACAGCCAAAAATTTTCGATCCGGTTCGTGGTCACGTGACCCCGGACGTATTCCTCAGCGTGGTTGATGACCTGATGGACATACTCGTCCTCAAGACCCCGGTAGCCGACATACTCATCCGTATGCACTTCGCTGCCCGGCTCGACGCGCTGGCGGACCTCTTGGTGGAGACTGGTCCGCCGTGTATTCGGCAGGACCGTGGCTTGGACCCGGCTTTTCCTGGTGTCTGTGCCCCGCTCTAACAGCCCCATGACGGCCGTCTTGCCAGCACCTCCCGTGCCGGTGATCTTGCGGGCTTTGACGGACTTGTGCATGAACCGTGCTGCGCCGCCGATAAAACTTTCGTCCACTTCGACCTCACCGGCCAACTGTTGAGGCGTCGGGTCCTGCATGGCCAGCCGAACCCGATGGAGCATGAACCAAGCCGTTTTTTGCGTGACACCGATGCCCCGATGCAGCTCATAAGAGGAAATGCCGTTCTTGCAATTCGCTAGCAGCCACATGGCCGGGAGCCACTTGCTGAGCGGGATCGGGCTGTCTTCCATGACCGTGCCGACCTTGATACTGAATTGGCGACGGGCATGTTTGGCCTTGCACTGCCAGCGCCGTTGCTTGGCGAGGTAATGGACTTGGTCACTGCCGCAGGTCGGGCAGGTGACGCCGTCCGGCCAGCGCATCTGGACGAGGTAGTCTATGCAGTTATCTTCGTCCAAAAAGTAGGTCATTGCCTCCTGGAGGGTGCTTGGTTTCTGCGGGGTCGTCATGTAGAAAAGTATAGCAAATTCAGCGACTTAGTCAACTATATTATTACCCAAATTAGCTCTCTCAAGGCTCGTGTTGTTTTGCACGACGCGGCCTTGAGCGGCACCGCTGATCCCGCGAGGCACTCTGGGCGTATCTGAGCGGCCCTCGCCTCCTTTTCTCCCTGGAGTGCCAGCACGACTTTCACCAATGTCGTTGCAGAGAATCGCCGCCTACCCTAACCGCGACGAACCACACGGAATTTGAATGAGCGGTCGGGGTGGGCGACGGGCAGATGTTTGATCTTCAAGGTGTAATCGGGCGGGTCCAGGACGAGTTCAGCGTCACGAACGAGGGTTGCAATATTGAGTGCGATCAGCACTTCGGCCAGACTGCGGCCCAAGCATTGGTGCGTGCCAACCCCGAAGGGCGCATACACCCCGGCCTGCCGATGCTCGGCGCGTTCCGGTGTGTAGCGGTCGATATCGAAACGGTGTGGCTCAGGAAAATACTCCTCCATCAAGTGGGTCGCCGTGAAGCTTATTAAGACCTGTTCACCAGCCGGAACATGATAGCCCTCAAAGTCGAACGAGTTGGCGACGGTCCGCGGCATCGTGGGACCGAGGGGATAGCGGCGCAGCGTTTCCAGCGCAACGCGGTGAGTGACGTCGAGTTGACGCAAGTCTTTGAGGCTAGAGCCTTCTGCGAATAGCTTGAATCAGCCGCGTCTTTGTCGCACACTGGGGGGGGCGTGCCGGCGGAGCGCGACGGAAGGAGGGAAGAAATGGCCCGAGCGTATGCGCAAGATTTGCGGGATCGCGTGATTGACGCGGTGGAAAGTGAGGGACTGAGCCGGCGGGCGGCAGCGCGGCGGTTTGGGGTCAGTGCGGCGGCAGCGATCAAGTGGCTCCAGCGGTTCCACCGGACCGGGGAGCGGAGGAGTGTGGGCACCGGGGGGCATCGGCCTTCGAAGGTGGAGCCCCACCGCGCCTGGGTGCTGGCGGTGCTGGCGGCGCAGCCCGATATCACGCTGGCCGCATTGGCGGCCCGGCTGTGGAGGGAACGCGGCGTGCGGGTAGACACCAGTATGCTGTCCCGCTTCTTCACAGGGGCCGGGATCAGCTTTAAAAAAAAGCCTGGTGGCCGCCGAGCAGGAGCGGCCGGACATCGTGCGCCGCCGCCGACAGTGGCAGCGCACGCAAGGCCAACTTGACCCGCGGCACCTCGTGTTCCTGGATGAGACCTGGGCGAAGACGAATATGACCCGCAGCCATGGCCGCTGCCGCCGGGGCCAGCGGTTGCGGGCGACCCGCCCCCACGGGCACTGGCAGACGCTGACCTGCGTGGCGACGCTGCGCCACGACCGTGTGGCCGCTCCGTGTGTCTTCGATGGCCCGCTGAATGGCGCCTGCTTCCTGGCCTATGTCGAACAATGCCTGCTGCCGACGCTCACCCCGGGTGATATCGTCATTATGGACAATCTGAGCAGCCACAAGAGTCCGGCCGTGCGGGCGGCCCTTGAGCGGGTGGGGGCCACACTCCGTTTCCTGCCCCCCTACTCCCCCGATCTCAACCCCATTGAACAGGTCTTCGCCAAGCTCAAAGCTTTGCTCCGTCACGCGGCCGAACGGACCGTGGAAGCGACATGGCGGCGGCTCGGGACCCTGCTTGACCGCTTCGGCCCTGAGGAATGCCGCCACTACTTCGCCCATGCTGGGTATGCGTCTACCTAAAAGCAGAAGGCTCTAGGGCACCCCCGTTCAAAAAGAGTGTCAGCTTCGGCAGTCACCCGGGCGAGCAGTTCCGGGTGTTTCAATAACTCATACAACATGAAGGCGCAGATATTTGCCGCAGTATCAAGGCCGGCCAAGAGGGGCTCAAGTACAGTGAGCAGAAAATTGGTCTCGGGCATAAAATGGGGATCGGTACGATTCAGTTCCAGCATTTCATCAATGAGATCAGGCGGCCGGGTGTGGCGTTTCTCCGGCGCGTGATCTGCCACTATCTGTCGAGCCAATCCCTCCACTCGTTTGCGGGTTCGCCGAAAACGAGGCAGGGATGTCGCCCACCGAGGAAGTTGTCGAGAGACGGATGTCTTGACCATCATTTCGAGGAAAAAGAGGAGATCATCCAAATATTCCCTCGGATCCGTGCTGGTGATCAGCCTCCCCAATTGGATGGCCACGATGCGCTGAAAGGCGTACTGACCAGAAATCGCGGTATCCAACGGCCATTCGGCTATCTCGTTGCGCACGACGTGAATCGCCTCGTCTACGCGATTTTCAATCACCTTACGCGAATAGTAATCCGCATGCGCTCGGCGCATACGGACGTGTTCGGGACCATCCATACTAATGGCCATATGCGTATCACTCATTGCTGCCAGGAAATCTAACCAGGGGTCAGCACTGCGAAAACGCCGAGTGTCTCGCGCCAGGAAACGATTTGCCTCTGGGCCGGCGAGGACAATAAAGCGACGATGAAAGGCCCGGATGCGAAAGATCGGCCCCAAGGTGCGGTATTGTTGTATCAGAAAGGCGAGGAAATCGTGCAGCAAGCGAAAGGCGTTACCAACCACAGGCAGTCCTGGAGCCTGGGGTATCTCCCGGGCTGACCGGGTCGCGACCGGCGGGGGGGGAGGAGCAAGCTGCTGGATCGCCCGCGTGACGGCTTGCCCAATCAGGTCCATCTTCCGCAGGGTATTGATCCGTTCCCGCGTCTCTTCCAGTTCTGTCTTGGACAGCAGTCGCTCGAACAGCTCGCACGCGTCCGCCAGACAGATCAGCGCAATATCGCGCGGGTCGGGAACCTCCCCGCTGAACAGCACCCGCATCAGGCGCAGCCGCACTTCGTCTTCCATCTTACCGTCAAGGGTCGGGTAGCGCCGCGAACGCGACACGGAACGCGACAGGGAAATCGGGCCGTCCTCTTCAGAGGCAAGAATCCCGCTTGCGACTAGCCGACCCAGCGCCTGTTCTCGGATGTCGTTGCTCCGTTTTGCAATCTGTTCTACCCAGAAGCCGGGTGTTTGGATGGCTTCGGCTTGGGCGATTTCCGCCAGCGTTGGGTCGAGCAAAGCGTCTCCCAGTGGTGTTGCATCCACCACCGTGAGCTGGTCAAGATCGGTATCGATACGGTTTTCGAGGGCCAAATCCATTAACACCGCGCCAGCCAGCGCAACCTTCAGGGTGCGGGGAGGAGGGTTGGGAAAAAACTCGCCGCTCTCTTCCAGGGATAAGAGCAGAATCTCTTCGGCAAACCGCAGCATGTTCTTGACTCGTTATCTTTTGTCTTGTTTGTGGGCTTAGGCGGATGGCTGGTACGGCCAGATATCGAACGCGAACTTCCACTCCTCTCTGATGCGATCAAGATCAGCCGAGGCAGATTGTAAGCGGTTTTTCTGATAACCGGACAGGGTGTGGAGATAGTCGCGTATGGGGCCTTGGGCCTCTTCCCAGCCCGGTAGAGCCAGTTCGGCGTAGAGCCGCTCCAGTTCGAGTAGCGGCCGCTGCTCGAGGTCTTCATAGCGCACTTCCGCCAGATTCTCCTTGGGAATCAGAGCCCGATCATGCAGGTAGTGCTGCATAGTGAGCCGGTAGGCGTACAGGATATGCTCTTCCATGTCTTCTATGGCCATGTCCTGGAGCTGAAACAGGGGCAGCGTCTTCCGATACATGTGCCGCATTGATTGGTACACAACGTACGGATTGCGGACGATATGGATGAATTTCGCCTCAGGGAAAAGGCGCAGTAGATGCGGAATCCGACCGGTATTGTTCGGACTCTTCAGGACCAGAGGCCGGCCGCCGTTGGCGAGGGTCGCCTTGCGCAAGGTGTTCAGATAGACCCGTTCCCAGCGGGCCAGTTCTTTCTTCGTCAGTCCCTGCATCGTGAGGTATGTGTCCCAGTAGGCTCGTGACCGCTGCGGGAGCGACAGATGGTGCAGAAGAGAAAGCGCACAGGCATTGCTGACCGCGACCTCCTCTTCGACTGGCGCGTCAAGAGACAGCCGAACATTGTCCATCGGTCTGGTAGCTGGCACTGCCTTGGCCATCTGGCGCTTCAGCCAACCGCGGCCGATCAGGAAGAAGGTCGGCACGGTTGCCTGAAAGGTCGAAACCGTCCCATACTGCGGGTCTCGCTGCAACAGGTTGTGCAAATGCGTCGTACCGCTGCGGGCAAATCCCAGGATGAACAGCGGCTGTTTGGCAATGGCCGTTTGCGCGACTTGCCGGCCGTAGCGTACCTGCTCGGCGAGGCGCAGGGGGCTGGCGAGAATACTGAACAGCAGAATGCGGGCCAGTGTACCCCAGTAGGCGGGTGCGACTCCGCCGTTTTCCCATAAGAGACGGATCCACGTCCCCGGAGGAGCCATGCTGGAGGGGTGTTGGGAGATTTCCGTGTTCGGCATTATGCGCCTCTCGCACGTGACCTAGAAAGAGAAGAAAGAAGCAGGGCCATGAGACGCAAAACGGGCAATGGAGGTATCGGCGATTCTGGAGCAGATTACGGGTCCGGGCGGTTGCGCTGGCGGACCTGAACCGTATCGCCAGTCTGGATCAGGACCGTATGGGCCATATCGAGGAAGAGACCGGTTCCGACGATCCCGGGCATGGCTGACAGCTGCTGCTCCCAGATCGCCGGAGACGGCAGGGGCGGGATATGGCAGTCGACAAGATAGTTGCCGTTATCGGTGGTGAATGGCTCGCCGTTTTCTTCACGCAGCCGCGGCTGCCAGCCGAAGCCGTCCAGCAGACGCAGACACAGGGCGCTGCCAAAGGGGAGGACTTCGAGGGGCAGTTTGCCGCGCGAGCCAAGAACCGGCACGAGCTTCTCTTGGCCGACCAGAATGACAAAGCGTGTGGCTGAGGCGGCAACAATTTTTTCCCGGACCAGCGCGCCGCCATAGCCCTTGATCAGCTGGAGCGAGGGATCAACCTCATCGGCGCCGTCAACCGCAATATCGATCCGGCCGACCTCGTCCGGCCGACAGAGCGGAATCCCGAGGCTGTGGGCCAAGTCGGCCGTTGCCTGCGAGGTTGGGACTCCCCGGATATGGAAGCCGGCCTGGACACGAGCTCCCAGGGCACGGACGAAATTTCTCGCCGCCCGGCCTGAGCCCAGACCGACGACAGCGCCGTCGTCAACAAAGCTGAGCGCGTGTTCGGCAATGCTCGTCGCCATACGCGTCATCCTACCCCACGGCGCGCAGAGCGAACGCCTGTCGCTTCCTAGATGAGGCGGTTCTCATCGCACACTTTCTGAACCACGGCGTGGAGACGGGCCAAGCCGGCCTGGATATCTGAACCGAGATGAATCTGCACGAGCCGTTTGCCACGTTCGGCCAGGACCTCGGCGTCGCCCTGGGCCTGGGCATTTTTCAGCACGCCAAAGCTGTAGACCTGGCCGGGAATGGCGATATCCGGGCTGTCGTCAGCCGTGAGCTGGAGAAAGACTCCGGTGTCAGGTCCGCCTTTGTGCAGCTGGCCGGTTGAGTGCAGGAAGCGTGGCCCGTAGCCGAGTGTGGTGGCCACCCGTTTTGTGTCACGAATGGTCTGGCGGAGTTGCTGCAAAAGCCGCTCATTGGCCGGACTCATCGGCAGATAGGCGTTGATCGCCAGATAGTCTCCGGCCCGGAGTTGATTGAGATGGGCGGCCAATACGGCTTCCACGGTCCGGTGCGTGGCCGCAGCCAGCAGCGTGGCCGCGTTCCGCGCGTCGGCAAACAGCCCAAGTCCCGCATCCTCCAGCAACGCCGATACGCCAGGCAGGCTGCCGCGTTCCTGGTAGGTCGCCATTAAGGTCCGAGTCGCCAGCTTGCTGGCTTCGACATCGGGCTGGTTGAAGGGATGAATGCCCAGGATCGAACCGGCCACCGCAGTAGCGATTTCCCAGCGGAAAAACTCCTGGCCAAGATCGGTCGTGTCTTCGAGCGTGATGCGAACCAGCGCGTGGCCAGCCTTTTCCAGGGCCTCGACCGCAGCGTCCTGTTCGGCCGAGGGCGCTGCGGTCAAGCGCATGTAGACAAACAGCCGGTCGCGTCCGTACACCTCGGGCGGACCGAGCCGTTCGCCATCGACCGGAATCAAGCCCCGACCGTTTTTGCCGGTTGACTCGGCAATGAGTTGTTCCAGCCACATACCCAGGCTGCCGATGGCCGGCGAGGTAATGAGCGTCACCTTATCCCGGCCCTGCCGGCCGAGCGTACCCAGGCTGATCCCAAGGCTGACACCGGGGTTGGCATCGGGCGGAACGCTGGCGGCGCAGGCCTGGACCATCCGCAGCGCGCTATCGAGAAAACGTTCAACATCAATTCCCATGATGGCGGCCGGCAGCAGACCGAACGGAGACAGGGCTGAAAACCGGCCGCCTATGCTGGGCAGACCGTGGACAATGTGACGAAAGCCCTCTTCCTCGGCCAGCCGCTGGAGTGCGGTCCCAGGGTCGGTGATGGCCAGAAAACGACTCCCCAGCGGTTCTGACCCTATGGCTTGGCGGAGTGTGTCCGCAAAGTAGTCTTTGAGCACCTGCGGTTCAATCGTTCCGCCTGATTTGGAGGAGACGATACACGCAGTCCGAGCCGGGTCTATGCGGTCGATAATCGTCTGGATTTGGGCCGGAACGGTCGAGTCGAGCACGTGCAGCTCGGGAAAGCCGTCCCGCTTGCCAAACGTCGCCCGCAGGACTTCCGGGCACAGGCTTGACCCGCCCATGCCGAGCAGCACGACGTGGTGGATGCCACTGCGGCGCAGCTCATCGGCAATCCGGCGCAGGTCGGCGAGGTGTTCACGCTGCTGATCCACGACGGATAGCCAGCCTACCCACCCGTCCTCGTCGGTTCGCGACCACAGCGCGCTATCGCCCTGCCACAGCCGGCGGACCTTCCCCGCGGTCCGCCACTCGTCGAGGCCCGCCTCAACGGCCGCGCCCGCTTCCCCGAGGCTATAGTCCTGTCTGGTCATGCCCAGCAGGGCCTGGCGTTTGTGTTCGATGGTGCTCAGCAGGGCGTCAAATGGATCGCCAAACTTTTTGACACCCTCGGCCAACAGTTGATCGGTCGCTTCTTGCAGCGAAATGCCGAGCCGGTCCAGGCTCTGGAGCGTGGCCCGGGCGTGGGCCAGCCCTTCGGGCCAGTTCTCGGTAAGCCGAGGCTGGGGGTGGCCGGTCTGGCGAAACGCCTGCACGGTTTCATCCGGCAGGGTATTGACCGTATCGGGACCGATCAACTCATCCACATACATGGTCTTCGGATAGGCGGGATTCTTGGTGCTGGTGCTGGCCCACAGCAGGCGTTGTGGCCTGGCACCCCGCTCGGCCAGACGTTGCCAGCGCCGGCTGGCGATGATGCCTTGATAGGCGGCATAGGCCGTCTTGGCATTGGCAATGGCTGCGGTGCCGAGCAGCTGCTCGATGTGGGAGCGCTGAGCCGTGTTCTGAGTCGCGCCGAGGGCTGCGTTCAGCCGCTCGTCAATGAGGGAGTCAAGCCGGCTGACAAAAAAGCTGGCCACACTGCTGACCTTGTCGAGGTCTCCGTCCTTGGCGCTCAGCTGCTCCAAGCCGGCAATATAGGCGCTGGCAACCGCCTCATACATCTCGACTGCGAACAGCAGGGTGACGTTGATATTGGCGCCTTCGCTGATCAGTTGAGTGATGGCCGGAATACCAGCCTGGGTGGCCGGGACTTTGATCATGACATTCTCACGGTCAATCGCCGACCGCAGCCGCCGCGCCTCTTCAATCGTCCCGTGCGTATCGTGCGCCAGATGGGGCGACACCTCAAAGCTGACATAGCCGTCTCGCCGGTTCGTCTCGTGGTAGATTGGCGCCAGGACATCGGCGGCCAGCTGAATATCCTGAATGGCCAGCCGTTCATAAATGTCTTTGCTCGTGCCGACCCCCTGTTCGACCAGGGCCCGCATGGGTTGGTCGTAATCGGCGCTCTTGGACAGGGCTTTCTCGAAAATCGCCGGGTTGGAGGTGACGCCACACACCCCGTCGTGCTCGACCAGGGCGTGCAGCTCGCCCGAGGTCATCAGGCTGCGCCGAATATTGTCATACCAGATGCTTTGGCCGAGGTGGTGAACCTCTCGCAGCGGGTTTTCCATGCCTCCCCCCTCACGCGTCCCTATCCCTTACCGCACCTACTCTGACAGCACAATCCTGTTCAGCCGGCGAGACCGGTTGTGCCATGCAGCACCTCAGGGAAACTCAATGATCGTTTTCAGTGAATCCCGCGCCGCAGCCGCGTTCTGATAGGCGGCATGAATTGCGGCGAAGGGGAAGCGGTGGGTGATGAAGCGTTCGGACTGAATGACGCCGGCACCGATCAGCCGCAGGGCTTCACGGGTGTCATTTGGTCCGCACGAATAGCTGGGCACGAGGCTGATCTCGTTAAAATACAGCTCGTAGGGGGCGAGCGGCAGCCTGGCCTCGGGGGTGCTGGTGGTGAACAGCAGGACGGTGCCGCCCTTTGCCGTACAGCGGATGCCCAGCTGCATCGCCTCGACCGTACCCGGACCGACAATGACCAGTTCAGCCATCTCGCCCCCGGTATAGTCTCGAACCGCGTCTTCGACCGGTCCATCGGCCGGGTCAAACGCGGCGTCGGCCCCGAGTTCGAGCGCTTTGGCCCGACGGTAGGCCACGAAATCGGTTCCCATGACCGTCCCCGCGCCGGCATGCCGGGCCAGGGCGACATTCAGCTGACCCATGATACCGAGGCCGATGACACACACGCTGTCGCCGGCCCGCAGCCGGGCGCGACGCAGGGCTTTGACCGCACAGGCCGTGGGTTCGATCAGCGAGCCGTCGGCAAACGACAAGTCGGCCGGAAGACGCAGGGTGTCACCCGACAGGTTCTCTTGAGGAACCAGGAAATACTCGGCCATGCCGCCGGGAATGATATGTGAGGAGCGCCAGGTCGGGCACTGCACGAAGTCGCCCCGCCGACAGGCCCGACAGCCAAAGCACGGCGCGTGGTGATGGATGAAGACCCGGTCGCCGAGCTGAAAATCCGCGACCTTCGACCCAAGCTCGACAATCTCTCCGGCCGGCTCATGACCAAAGACGACGGGTGCCTTTTTTTCGATATACCAGGCCATCACGTCGCCCGAGCAGATGCCGCACGCCCGCGTTTTGATCAGCGCCTGGCCCGGCCCGACACTGGGGACGGGTTCTTCCTCAAAACGGATATCGTGTGCGGTGTACAGCCGGGCGACTCTCATGGTGTAATCTGGCCATCCTTCCCGCAACGGCCAAGTCTGGAATTTGCTCACATCTGTCGAGGTCACGAATATCGTCGAATTATGCCACACGAGTCATTTGCGGCAAGGGAGAGCAGCGGAGGGCGGTGTCTCCCTTTGCCCTGCGCTTTTTGAGGAGGACACTCCTGGGGCAGCAATCCCCCGGCGCTTCGCGCCCTTCGCCTTCGCTCCGCTCAGCACAGGCTTCCCCGTGTGACAAAGGGGAAGTGAGAGGGATTTGCCCGCCGTGGCGACTGCCCTCGGCGCGGGCCGCTGGGGATGAGACACGACCTGGCGGCCCCAGCCAGGGGCGCGGCCGGGCCGCCCGCTACTCCACCGCCGTAATCACGAAGTTCTGCTGCCCCTCCCGCCACTCGACGGTGGTCGTCTGGCCTGCTTCTGGGAAGTCTTCGATGGTGTGCGTCCGGCGCAGCCCCCGGGCGAACTCCCCATCCAGCGGCGTCACCGTCACGGTACTGTGGGCGAACTCCTCGCCATCCGCATAGGCCCGCACCGTGTGCTGCCCGTCGCCGAGCAGGTTCCAGTTGAACAGCAAGCCAAAGCCGGTGTCCGTGTCCCCGCAGCGGTCGGCCGTGTCCAGCCGTTCCGTGCCAGAACCCGCCTCAAAGGTCAGGGTGTCGTCCGTGCCGCCCGGCTCAAACACGATCTCGACCGTGTCGGCCTCACACACCCAGCCGGAAATCACGCCCAGACCGCTCTGAAAGGAACCGGGGGCGGGATTCTCCAGCCTGGCCTGCTCGGGGGTCACCTGTTCCCCGCCGCTGCCGCCCTCTCCGGCGGCCAGCACGAAGTTCTGCAAGGCTTCCGCCCAGCGCAGCGTGGTGGTTTGGCCCGCTGCCGGGAAGTCGGGGAGGGTGGTGGTAGAACGCAGCTCCCGACGATATTCCTGGTCGGGGTGGTCGCCGAGGGTGGTGACGGTGATTTCCCGCTCGGCAAACACCACGTCGGCAATCAGGATGCGCACGGTATGCTGCCCATCCCCGAGCAGATTCCAGTTGAACAACAGGCCAAAGCCGGTGTCGGTGGTCTCCGCTCCACACACACCGGCCGTGTCGGCCCGGCTCGTATTGGTGGCCGGGACCAAGGTCTGGGGTTCGCCGTTGGCGGGCACCAGCTGAATCTCGATACTCTCGGCGGCACACACCCAGCCGGACAGCACGCCCAGACCGCTCTGGGGGGAATCCGGGGCGGGGTTATCGACAAAGGCCGGGGTGTAGTCCACCAGCAGGCGGTAGTCCCCGAAGCTGGTCCCAGCCGACACGGCCAGGTAGTAAGTGCCGGGCTCAACGGCCACGCCCAACTCGAAGGGGCCGCGGGCGGTATCTGCGGCCACCAGGATGGGCTCACCGTCGTCGTGGACCTGGGAGAGCCGCCCGGTGGTGTCCACGCTGCCGGTGGTCGAGGCGGTCAGTACGCCGGCGTGGGGCAGGTCGAGTTGGAAATAGTCCACGTCGCGCTGGCTCTGGAGCCGGGCGTCAAGGCGGCGGGTGATGCTGCCGGTGGTGTAACGCCCGGGATTGAGAGAGGTGGCCTCGGCCGGGGTGTCGCCGTGCTGGTCGGGTGGGGTACGGGTGCCACCGCCGCCACCTCTGTTTCCACCGGTCGTGGGCGGACGGCGGGGCGGCGTGGGCGTGGGCAGGGTGACGACATAGTACAACCGGGGGCTGGTGGGGGTGTCGGCGGTCCGCACCAGGAAGGAATACTCCGCAGCGGGGGTCAGCCCGGTGAGGGTGGCGGTGGCGCCGGTGACCTCCACGTCGGTCCAGGGACCGCCGGGGGGCCCAGACTGTGCGACATAGCCACTGGGGGCGGGGTCGGCGGGATGGGGCGCCCAACTGAAGACGAGTCGGGTGGGGCTGACCTGGGCGCGCAGCTTGTCCACCAGGGTCGGGACGCTGCATTCGGTGGTGCCCGTCGCGCCGTCCGCATCGCCGTACAGACATACCGCCGTGCCGTTGCCGGGGGCGAGCAGGCGGAGCGCGGTCTTGGTGTTCAGGGCGGCGGGATAGCCGAACAGGTTGAGGTTGCCATACAGGGAGAGTTCTTCCAGGTTGGCCAGGTCTGCCAGGCGGGTCAGCGCACCGCTGAGTCGGTTGGTGTGCAGATAGAGGGTCGTCAGGTTGGGGGGCAACACGGAGACCTGCGGGCTGTTCGGGTTGTTCGGGTCGGACAGCCTGGTGAGGTTGCCGGTCAGTTGGTTGTTATGAAGCGCGAGAGATTCCAGGCCGCTCAGGCTGCTCAGTTCGCTGGGGATCGCCCCGTTGAGTTGATTGTGGGAGAGGTCAAGGGTGTGCAAGGTGCTCGGGTTGCCTATCGCCGCGGGAATCACCTCGTTGAGTTGATTGTGGCTGAGATTGAGGGCCTGCACGTTGGGGGGCAGCGCGAGGACTCGGCTGTTCTGGTTGTTCGGGTCGGGCTTGGTGGGAAATTCGCTCAGGCGGTTGTGGCTGAGGTCGAGTTGGGGCAGGCTGGTCAGGCCGCTGAGGTCAGGAATCGCCCCGCTCAGTTGGTTGTTGTGGAGACTGAGGGATTGCAGGCTGGTCAGGTTACCGACCTCGGGGGGAATCTTCCCGGTCAGTTGGTTGTTGTGGAGAGCGAGGGTCCGCAAGTTGGAGGGCAGATTGGTGGGAATCCCCTCGCTCAGCGTGTTGTGGGAGAGGTCAAGGGTGAGCAAGTCGGGCATGAGTAGACCCAGGGACTCGGGAATCTTCCCGGTCAGGCGGTTGTGGGAGAGGTTGACATGTTCAGTGTGGCCTGGGTGGGTGAAGCCGTCGTGGAGCACGGCCTCGGGAACCGGTCCGCTCAGCGTGTTGTGGGAGAGGTCGAGCGTGTTCAAGAAGTGCGCGTGGGTCACGTCCTCGGGAATCTGCCCGGTCAGCTTGTTGTGGGAGAGGTTGAGCTCGTTCAAGGCGTACAGGAGGCCCAGGCCCTCGGGCATCGCCCCGGTCAGGTGGTTATGGGAGAGGTTGAGCACTTTCAAGCGCTTCAGGTGGACTTCGTCTTCGTGCATCTCCTCGTCTTCGTGGCCGGAGTGGTCGTGCCCGTGGTCCGGGTTGCCCAGGCTCTCGGGCATCGCCCCGGTCAGGTGGTTATGGGAGAGGTCGATCTCTGACACCCGTCCGACCCCGCTCCCGGTCCCGTCCCCTTGCAGCGTGATGCCGTGCAAGTCGTCCAGACAGGTGGTGGCAGGGATATCGGCGGCCCAGTTGGTGTTGATCGTCCAGGAGCCGCCATTCGTGTGCGTATAGAGATCCTCCAACACGGGCCGCTCGTCGGCAATCGCAACCTCAAAGGTCAGCGAATCGGAGCCGGCGTTGTCGGTGACGGTCCAGGTCAGGGAGTAGTGGGCTGCGGTCGCCGTCTTCAAGTCAGCGGCCAGCGTGCCGACGAGCTTTTTTCCAGTCGCTTCAGTCGTGAGCGTGAGGGTCGGGGGCAGGCCGCAGGAGATTTTCCCGGTGCTGGGGGTACAGGTGCCGTCTGTGAGGGTGTAGGTCGGCTGACTGCTGAGGACGACGGCTTCGGGGAGCGACAGGCTCACGGGAGCGGTGTAGGTCCCCGAGCAATCCGACCCGGGCAGGCCAAAGGTCTGGTCGGTGATGGTCGGGCGGCTCGCTCCGGTGCCGAAGCCTGCGGCCCAGGCGGGCACGGCCAGGCTGAGGCTGCCGAGCAGGGCGACGAGGGGGGCGCACAGGCGCAGCCTCATGCCTGGCCTTCCGAGCGGAGAGGCATTCTCGCACTTCCTGGAGTGGGTTCGCGGCGTACGGTGGGCGTGGGAGTCTCTCATTTTGAAAAATCCGTTGCGCTGAGGTGTAACAACAGTACTAATGCATATTAATTGCAAATACTACCTGAAACTATCAAAAATATGAGTATTTACCCTTATTAACTAGCGTAAATACGAGGAGAGAGTGTCTTGTTTTGAACTGCAAGCCACTGTTTTTGTTGAGGGAAAAACCTCAAATGAGGACAGTACCCATTTCGCCCTGCCCGACGGCCGTCCCCTGCCGCCCGCACCCGCTCCCATATCCAGCGCCGTGCGCGGCCACCTGGAGACCCCCGCCCCGGCCTCCTTCCAGAGCGGCTGGGGCAGCATCACCGGCTGGGTGTGTGAGGCCGAGGAGGTCGTCGTGGAGATCAACGACACGCCCTACCCGGTGGCGTATGGCACCGAACGAGCCGACACGGCCGCCGTATGTGGCGAAGAAGCGACGGCCAGCGGTTCAACTGGAACGAGTTGGGGCCGGGCGACCACGAGGTTGTGGCCGTAGCCGACGGCGCAGCATTCGGCCGGGCCACGGTGCGGGTGACGACCCTGGGTGGGGCGTTTCTGCGGGGCGCAGAGCGGGCCTTCGTGCAGGGCCTCGCCGGGGCCTGTCAGGTGGCGGACTTCCCGGCCCCGGGCGAGACGGTCACGGTGGAGTAGCAGCCGGGGACGCAGAATCATCACCGAGGTTGAGTGAAAAACCCACCCCGACCTTCGGCCACCCCTCCGAGGAGGGGATGGGGCGGCTCTCCCCTCCTCGGAGGGGTCCTGCGAAGCAGGGGGGTGGGTGCTTGCGAGGCCGCTGGGGATGAGACACGCCCCAGGCGCTGGTCCTGTCCTAATGAGGCAGTTTCGAGCTTTTGAGCGGTCGAAAAATCAGAGACTTAGCCCGCTTCACGATAGGCTGTAGTAGGTCGGATGAGCGGAGCGTAAGCCGACACGTACGGGCTGTCGGGTTACGCCTGCGGCTAACCTGACCTACACGGCTACACATGATGGTGAATTGCTCTAGGCATCACGAACCATGAGGGCAAAGAATAGAGAATATCAAAATCATTCTTATGACATTTTACTCTATGCCGACAGCATCCACTTGGCCATGGTCAGCATATCTCTGGGGCTTTCGGGCAGCTTGCGCATCACCGACGCTTCAAAGCCGGAATGCATGAAGCAGTTCTGACACGCCTCGTCCTCGCGCCTCTCCCAATAGTCCCAATCAACCCCATTCCAAAAGGCGTCCCAGGTCTGGAAGTAGCGCTTGCCGATCAGATAACACGGGTCTTTCCAGCCAAACGGCGTGCGGGTGACATTGCCCCACGGCGTGCACGGATAGTCACGCTTGCCCGCCGCAAACTCCAGGAACAGCGGGGTCAAAGAAATGGGGTAGCGCTTGGACAGGGCGAGGACGGTCTCGAATTTCTGATGAATCTCGTCGCGGTACAGAAAGTGGTTTTCCTTGACGTTTTCGTAGTGATAGCCGGGCGAGATCATCATGCCGTCGACCCCCAGCCCGGTCAGCAGCTCACACATCTGTTCGATTTCGTCCATGCTGGTTTCCCGGAAGATGGTCGTGTTGGTACACACCGCATAGCCGAGCTGCTTGCCACGCTGAATCATGGCGATGGCCTGGTCGAAAACCCCCTCCCGGGCGCACACAAAATCGTGCGTTTCGCGCAACCCGTCGAGATGGACGTTGATCGACAGGCGTTTGTGGGGCGTGCTCTTGTCATAGAAGCGGTCGAGCAGAATGCCGTTGGTGCACAGGTAGATGTGCCGTTTGCGGCTGATGATGCCGGCCACCAGCTCCGGCAACTCGGGATACACGGTGGGCTCTCCGCCGCAAATCGAGACGACCGGAGCGCCCGACTCATCGACCGCTTGCAGGCTTTGGTCCAGGCTCAAACGATCCTTGAGATCGCCCATATGGCGTTCCGGGGTACAGCCGACACAGGCCAGATTACAGGTGTAGAGCGGCTCCAGCATCAGCACGACCGGGTAACGCTGGCGGCCCTGCAGCTTGTTCTTCAGCTGCCATTTGAGCATGTCTGTGGTGATGTGGAGCGGAAACCGCATTCTCTTTTCTTTCTCCCCTGACCATCTGGTCAGCGCATACTAGCCGTGCGCGCCCGATCTGGCAAGAGCGCCGGGAATGCTCGTGACTGGGGCGGGGTTCGCCCGCCCCGCGCTTTACAAGACCGAACGGCTTGGTCACAATAACACCATGGCACGCAAATCGCGGTCGCGGGCCTCAGCTGCCGCCCTGCTCCAAGAACTCAAAACCCTGGCCGAACAACGCGGGATTCGCGTACGCGAGGAAAAGCTGCTCGGCGGGGCGGGCTATCGGGTGCGGGGTGGGGGCTGTCGGGTGTACGGCACAGAGACGGTGTTCCTGGATCGGACTATGCCGCTCGGCGAAAGGCTTGAACTGCTGCTTGATGAACTGGATGGGCGGGGTATTCAGACCGACAGTCTCTCCCCATCCCGCCGCCGCCGGGGAGACGGAGGAGTCGCCCTGTGACCGACCGACTCGAAACCTTTCGCCAGTGGCTCAAGGAGCAGGGCTTGAAGGCGACCGCCCAGCGTGACGACATCTCCCAGGTCTTCTTTGAGTCCAACCGGCATATCAGCGTTGAGGAGCTGTGTAACGAGGTCCGGCATATCAATCCCCGGGTGGGCTATGCCACGGTATACCGCACCCTCAAACTGCTCAAAGAGTGCGGTCTGGCTGCGGAACGTCATTTTGCCGACGGGCAGGCGCGCTTTGAAAAAGTTGAAGAAGAGCGTCACCACGATCATCTGATCTGCGAGCGCTGCGGTCGCATTATCGAGTTCATGCATCCTGAAATCGAGGCCCTGCAGGAAGAGATGGCCCATCGCTTCGGTTTTGTGGCCACCAGTCACAAGATGGAGATCTACGGCATCTGTCGAGAGTGTCGCGAGGGGCGTCGGGCCGAGAGTGAGCGCCGGCTGCCAGTCTAGCCAGGCAAACCGAACAGAGTCCGGGCGTTGCGGCTCGTCGCCTCGGCAAGTGTGCTGAGGGAGCAGTCTTTCAGCCGGGCCAGGGTGCGGGCCACCTCGACGACATAGGCGGGCTCATTCCGGCGGCCACGGTAGGGAACGGGGGCCAGAAATGGGCAGTCTGTCTCTACCAAGAGACGTTTGAGCGGCAGCTCACGCGCCACCTCACGCAACGCCTGGGCGCTCTTGAACGTCACAATCCCGCTCAAGGAGATATACAGGCCAAGATCAAGCAGGGTCCGGGCTTCCCGGGCAGTGCCGGTAAAGCAGTGCATGACCCCGCGCAGGTGTCCGCCACCCTCCTCGCGCAGCAGCTGGGCGGCCTCGGCGTAGGCGTCGCGCACGTGCATGGACAGGGGCAGGTCAAGCTCCTGGGCCAAACGGATAAACGCCCGAAAGTGCCGGCGCTGGTCCTCGCGTGGAGCATGGTCGTAGTAAAAATCCAGCCCCGTCTCGCCCAAGCCGACGACCTCGGGCTGCCGGGCCAGGACGCGCAAACGCGCATACGTCTCCGGCGTAATCGTTTTGGCATCGTGGGGATGGACGCCGACCACGGCAAAGATATCGGCGTGCTGTCGAGCCAGGGCCAGCGCCTTGTCGTTATGGGCAAAGGCGCCGGTTGCCCCGATCACAATACAACACGACACGCCCGCAGCCCGGGCGCGTTCGAGCAGCGCCTGGCGGTCGGGCTCAAATTTTTCGTCGGTCAGATGGCAGTGCGAGTCGACCAGCATGTCTAGCCGGCCTCAGCCTGGGCCTGGAGTTCCTTTTCCGGCACGTCCTCGTCAAGTTTGACGAACAGCGGCCGGGGTTTGCGCAGGGCCTGCCTGGGCGCCAAGGTCGTCGGCTGCCACACGCCGCTCGCCCCGCTGTGATCGTAGCGCAAGACCAGGTGTGACCCCCGCTCATCCTCGACCGTCTGGGTATACTGGCGACCAAACAGCTGTCCCTCATGGCCGAGCAGTTCGTGGAGCTGCTGGCTGGTGTGGGGCAGAATCGGCGCCCACAACAGCTTCAACCAATCGATGACCTGCAGGGCCACATAGATCGTCGTGGCCGCCAGCTGGGGGTCGGTTTTCAGCGTTGTCCACGGCGCTTTGTCGTGAAAATACAGGTTGGCCTGCTGGCTGAGCCGACGGGCTTCATTCAGCGCCAGCTTCAGCTTGACCGCCCCGTACAAATCGCCGACGGTCTGAAACCCGGCCTTGATTTCGGCCAGGATGGCCCGGTCGGCGGCGTCCAGCGGCCCCGGCTCGGGGACCAGCCCCTTGAAGCGGGAATTGGCAAAGCCCAGCACCCGGTTGACCAGATTGCCCCAGTTGGCGACCAGCTCGTTATTGACCCGCTCGACAAAGTCGTCCCAGGTAAAGTCAACGTCGTTGCCCTCCGGCGCGATGGCGGTCAGGGCGTAGCGCCAGGAGTCGGCCTGGTAGCGTTCCAGGGCGCCGTGAATACCGATGACATGGCCGCGGCTTTTGCTGAACTTGCGGCCGTACATGTTGAGGTACTCGTTGGCCGGGACATCGTAGGGCAGGTGCAGTCCGCCGTAGCCGATCAGCATTGCCGGCCACATCATGGCGTGGAAGGGGATATTGTCTTTGCCGATAAAATAGTAGGCCCGGGCGTCGGCGTTTACACTCGGGTCCCACCACTCGCGCCATTTGTCGGGCGTGTTGTTCAGCGCGGCCCACTCAATGGTGGCGCTGAAATAGCCGATCACCGCGTCATACCAGACATAGATGCGCTTATCCGCATAGCCGTCGAGCGGAATCGTAATGCCCCACTCCAGGTCACGGGTGATCGGACGGCCGCGCAACACCTCTTGTTCGACCTGGGTGCGGGAAAACCGAATGACGTTCGGCCGCCAGTGCCCTTTGCCCTGCTGCAACCAGTCTCGGAGCGGGGGCTGGAGCTTGCCGAGGTCGAGGAAAAAGTGTTCGGTCTGCCGAACCTCGAGCTGCGTATTGCCGGTAATCCGCGAGCGTGGCTGTTTCAGCTCGATGGCCTCGTAGGTCCGGCCACAGTTGTCACACTGGTCTCCCCGCGCCTCGGGACTGCCGCAAAACGGACACCGGCCCTCGACATACCGGTCGGGCAAAAAACGCTTGGCCTCGGGGTCGTACAGCTGCTGCTGGGTGTCGGCGTAGATATAGCCGTGGTCTCGATGCTGGCGAAACATCCGCTGGGTCACGTCCCAGTGGTTCTGAGTGTCGGTATGGGTGAACAGGTCAAACGTCAGCCCCAGCTTCAGATAGCTCTCGACGAAGCCGGTGTGAAAGCGTTCGACCACCACCGCCGGGCTGCTCCCCTCTGCCTCGGCCCGCACGCTGACCGGCGTCCCGTGGGTATCCGAGCCACTCACCATCAAGACCTCGTTGCCGATCATGCGCTGGTAGCGCGAAAAGATATCCGGTGGGAGATACGCGCCGGCAATGTGACCGATATGTTGCTCGCCGTTGGCATACGGCCAGGCAACGCCAACGAGGATTTTCCGTGACGGGCTCATGTCTTTCTCCTCAAAGGTGAACGCCACTCTCTTTGTCAACTGGTCATCAGCCTTCACCCGTATCCCGGGCAGCAAGCTGGAGCAGCAGGTCTTCGACCGCCAGCCGCGGATTGGCGTTGCGGCCCAGGGCCTGTATCGTATCATAGACGAGGCGGAGCTGTCGCAGGGCCTCTTCCACGCCCAGGCTCTGCGTCGCCTGGGCGAGTACGGGCAGACAGTCCGCATAACGTATCACACCGTCTTGGCCCAGCAACACATAGCGCAGGCGCTCTTCGTACCAGCTCAGGATCAGCTCCAGGCGATCACCGCCGGCCGACCGCTCGGAACGGTCTGTCTTGGTGCGGGACTTCTTCTTGCGGTCGGCCACCAGCCATTCGGCCAGCTCCGACACCCGGCCGAACGGAGCGCCTTCGAGCTGCTCCAGCGCGTCAAGCAGGTGGCGGCGCTCTTCGGTGAAGACCTGGGCGTCGAGCGATAGGGCGCGGCCGATGCTGCCCCGACTGTAGAGCGCCAGGGCGTGCGCCTCGGCCGCCGGCAGGGCATGCTGCTGGACCAGAAGCTGCTCGACCGTAGCCGGCGGCAGGGCGGCAAAGCGCACCTGTTGGCAGCGGGACAGCAGCGGTCGTGACAGGCTGGCCGCGCTGACCGACAGCAGGATCAGCAGCGCGCTGCCGGGCGGCTCTTCGACGATTTTGAGCAGGCTGCTCTGGGCTTGGGGTGTCAGGACCTGGGCTTCCTCAATCACTCCGATTTTCCGGTTGCCGCGGGCGGACTGGAGGCTCAGAAAGTGTTGCAGCTCGCGAATCTGATCAATGCCCAGCGTGGTTCTGCCCGCCGGTGGGGCGACCAGGTTGAGATCGGGATGGGTTCCGTCGGCGACTGCCCGACACGTCGCGCACGTTTCACATCCGGCGCCGGCCTGCTCGGGACACAGCAGGGCTTGAGCCAGGGCCAGGGCTGTGCGCTTTTTGCCCACCCCGGACGGTCCGACAAACAGATAGGCATGGGCCAGACGCTTGACCGCCAACGCGTTGCGAAGCGTACTCAGAGCCGCAGGCTGACCTTCTATGGCGGCAAAGGACATGCCGGCAAGGTAAAGACTAAATGGTCACACGTAAAGAGGAAGCATGCGGTGTCGCGCCAGGGGCGTGTATCCCCTTGAACCCTTCACCGCATCACGGAGCGCGGTCGAAGGAAGGGGCCGGGGTGGGTGGCCTTATTCCACCCCGGTAATGACAAAGTTCTGCTGCCGCTCCCGCCACTCCACCGTCGTCGTCCGGCCCGCCGTCGGGAAGTCGGCGATGGCGTGCGTCCGGCGCAGCCCTGTCGCAAACTCCCCGTCCAGCGTCGTCACCGTCACCGTGCTGTGGGCGAACTCGTCGCCGTCGGCCAGGGCGCGCACCGTATGGGTGCCGGCGCCGAGCAGGTTCCAGTTGAACAGCAGGCCAAAGCCGTTATCCGTGTCCCCGCAGCGGTCGGCCGTGTCGGCCCGTTCGGTGCCATACCCCGCCTCAAAGGGCAGGGTGTCGGCCGTGCCGCCCGGCTCGAACACGATCTCGACCGTGTCGGCCTCACACACCCAGCCGGAAATGACGCCGATCCCACTCTGAAAGGACCCGGGCGTGGGGTTCTCCAACCGCGCCTGCTCGGGCGTCACCTGTTCGCCGCCGCTGCTGCCCTCCCCGGCGGCAATGACGAAGTTCTGCAAGGCTTCCGCCCAGCGCAGGGTGGTAGTCTGACCCATGTCCGGGAAGTCGGGGAGTGCCGTGGTGGCCTCAAGGTTCCGGCGGAACTCCTGGTCGGGGTGGGCGCCCAGGGTGGTGACAGTGATGGTCCGCTCAGTGAACACCACAGCGTTGACGCGCACCTGCACGGTATGCTCCCCGTCGCCGAGCAGGTTCCAGTTGAACAGCAGGCCGAAGCCGGTGTCGGTGGTCGCCGCGCCACACACCCCGGCCGTGTCGGCGCGGGCCGTGCCGGTGGCCGGGAGCAGTGTCACGGGGGTGCCGCCAGCGGGCGTCAGCGCAATCTCGACCGTGTCGGCCTCACACACCCAGCCGGACAGCACGCTGACCCCGCTCTGCGGGGCATTCGGGGCGGGATTCTCGACAAAGGCCGGGGTGTAGTGCACATCCAGGGTGTAGGCCCCGCTGCCGGTCCCGGCCGACACGGCCAGATAATAAGTGCCGGGCTCCAGGGCCGCGCCGAGCGCGAAGTTGCGGCCGGGGCCGCCGGCGGCGGCGTCGGTCACCAGCAGAGGGGCGTCGTCCTCTTGGGCCTGATACAGCCGCCCGGTGGTGTCGGTCGCGCCGGTGGTGGCGGCAGTCAGCACCCCGGCGTAAGGCAGGGTCAGGGTAAAATAGTCCACATCGCGTCGGTCCTGGAGGTGGGCGGTAATCGTGCGCGCGAGGGCGCCGAGGTGGCCGGCGGGCGTCAGGGCCGTGGCCGCGTCCGGCGTGTCGCCGTGCCGGTCGTCCGGGGTGCGGCTCCCGCCGCCACCACCGCCGCCGTTGCCTGGTGGCCCTGGCTGACGGGGGGGCAGAGGGGGCGGGGGTGGATCGGAGACCGCCTCTGTCTCGGCCTGTGCCCGTTTGCCCGGCCCGTGCCCGTCGTCATAGTTCACACCGACCCGCAGCCGGAAGCCTCTCTCCGCAGCGCCGGGGGTGTAGGTGTTCCCGGTCGCCCCGTCGATAGGACTCCAGGTCTGTCCGTCTCTTGAGCGCTCCCAGACCCAAGTCTCGTTGCTGATGCCGCCGTCCGCATCGTTGAGGCTGGCGCGGACCTGGCGCCCGACCCGCGGCCGGGTCGGGCGCAGTGTCATGACCCCGGGCTCGTCTCTGTTGATGAGGCTGATCGTGACCTGGACTTTCGCCTCCAGCCCCAGCGGGTCGGCAGCGGACACGACCACCGCATAGTGCGCCTTGGTCTCAAAGTCGTAGCGCTCGCCGGGGCGGGTCGAGAGCTGTCCGCTCCCGGTGTCAATGTCGAAGTCCCCGGCGTCGGTCCCGCTCAGGCGGTAGGTCAACTGGTCGCTGTCGGGGTCGGTCGCCTCGACCGGCGGCCCGATGAGCAGCGCCGCCGCAGCAACGCCCTCGTCCAGCGTGCGCGTTTGGGCGGCGTTGTCATTCGGGAAGGTTGGCGCGCGGTTGGCTGTCCGCTGGCGCGTTGAGGGCGACCAGAACGTCGAGCGGGCGTCGCTGCCGACCGCCCGCACCGCGACCTCGTACTCCCCCGCTTCCAGCCCGCTGATGGTGAAAGCCAGCGCGCCGGTAGTCCAGGCGCTGGGCAGCTCGGTCCAGTTGGCGTCGGTTTTGTTGAGGGCGTCCGCGCGAATGTAGCGCAGGTCGTAGCCGGTGATGGCGGACGCATTAGCGGGGCGGGACGGCGCTGTCCAGGTCACGGCCAGCGCATCGGTGGTCCCGGAGACCGCCATGACGTTGGGCGCGGCCGGCGCCGGCAACCCGATGTAGACAAAGGCCGCGCTGAACGCCCCCCAGGTGTCGTCACTCGTGGCGGCGCTGTCGGCTCCGCTGTCCTTGCCGCGCACGAAAATCAGGTGCTGGCCGTCACTCCAACCGGTCGTGTCGATGGATGCGCCGGCCGCTTCTTCTGTGGTATCCCAGCCGCCGTCCGTCGCGGTCAGGGCCACGGCCGTGGCATTCTCCTCCCAGGGCGGCACGTCCACATAGTATTCGCCGCCGGCAATGGGCCACGTGGCTTCGGGCGGTGTGGATTCTTGGTCTGGGAAAAGAAAGCCCTTCGTGTTGTAGCGGCTGTCGTTGAACGTCGCCGACAAGGCGACCGGGTCGCCGGCCGGCACCGCAGTCGTCGGGCTGCCGGCGCTGGTGGTAACGCCGACCGCGTCCGGGCCGGCCGGGGTGATGTAGGGCGTGCGGGCGACTGTGAGCGCATAGCGCAGGGCCGCCAGATTGTCGGGCAGAATCGTCCGCTCGAACGAGCCGCAATCCTGGAAGAAGGAGGTGCCGATCTCGAAAATATAACTCGCCACTCCGAGGACGCCGTAGGCGTAGTCTGCCGCTGAACCGGACACCAGATACGTGAAGGATTGCGTCGCCGGGTAGTTGCTGAAGAACCCCAGCTTCCGCCCGAGCGTCCGCAGTTGCGGCCCATTGGGAGCCATCGACTCGGTCGTATGCATCCAGGGATACAGGATGACTTTCGCGTAGCTGTGGATGTCCAGATAGACGCCGCTGGTATCCGCGGCCGCCGCGTCCGTATCCTGTGGGCCCCGCTTGTCCGGGAACAGTGACGTCATATACTGCACGACGGCCTGCGTCTCGGGTTCGGAGTCCGCTGCGGAGCCGTGATACGTTTCGTCGCATGTCCAGAGGCTGGAACCGGGGCGGAGGCCCCACTTGAAATCAAAATTGCGATTGAGATCAACCCCCAGCCACTGGTCCTCCTGGTTGGCGTCGGCGGAACAATGCGCGGTATTATGATTCTTGCGCCACAACAGGCCGGCTTCCGCCCGTTTGCGGCCGTCGGGGTTGACGTGCAGCAGCAGATGCACCGCATGGTGATCCAGCAACCAGGTGGCGTCGGCGTCCGTGCCGTACCCGGCCACCAACTGCTCGGCAAACCGGGTCGTCAGTTCGGCGATGGTGTATTCGCGCGCGTGCAGGGCACTGGTGATGAACAGGACGGGCTTCGCGCCGGTGCGGGCTTCGTTGGTCAGCCGCAGCACCATCAGGTCGTAGCCCTCGGCGCTGTCCTGGGTCTTCTTCCACGAATCCCCCACATCGCTCCACTCCACCAGGGAAGGATAGGCGGTGGCCAGGGCGTGGGCGCTGGCATACGTTTCTTCGACGGTCCGATAGCACGCAAAACCGGGAATGCCGCCCGCCTCGACTCGCCGGGCCGCCCGACTAACGGTGGCCGCCTGAATGTCCACGGCTTCTGCCGCCGAAGGAGGGGGAGCGCCGGACACCGGGTCAACCGCTACCACCCGCTGCCCGGTCCGCAGCGCCAGCTCCAGGGCAGAGTCGGTGACGGCCACCTCGATATAGCCGCGTTGGGCGGCGGCGGCGTAGTCCGCTGCCGCCGCCTGGGCGGGAGCCAGTAAACCCATCGTCTTGGCGGCCAGCATCGGACTGTCCACATCGACGCGGATGGTGCGGCTGCCGCTCGGGGCGTCCGGCCGCCACACCACCAGCAGCCCGGTGCGGACCAGGGGGGCGAGGGGCGAGAAGTCCTGCACCGGGTTGCTCCCGAGTCGCACCTCCCGCAAGGCCGGCAGGCTGGCCAGGGGCGTGAGGTCCGTAATCTCATTGCCCCCGATGTCCAGATACTCCAGCCCCAGGCCGGCCAGGGGCGCGAGGGTCGAGACCGCGTTGTTGCGGAGACGCAGGACCGCCAGATTGCGGGCGTCTTCCAGCCCTTGCAGATCGCGAATCCCGGCCGCACTCAGGTCCAACTCGGTCACGGTCGCCAACTCGCGCGGCGTGACCATCGCGCCGGCCGTTTTGCCGAACGCGGCCCGCAGGCTCGTCCGCAGGTGCGAGTCCGGGATCGCCACTGCCTGCGCCCAGACGCTGCCCGCAACCAGCAGGACCGGCAGGCCGGCGGACAGCCTCCGCAGCCAAGTCATTGGCTCTCCTGCCCTTCAGATTGATATGCCTGCCGGAGTATAGCCTAGTGATTTTACAAGTTATACCTCTCTAAACCAGTAGAATTATGAGGAAACCCCGCCTCGCCCGGCAAGCCTCCTGGCACGACAGTGTGGGCAATGGGACGGGACGGGGGAGGTCTTCATCCCCTCCTGGGAGGGGTCCGGCGAAGCCAGGGGGTGGGTGCTCTCCGGCCCAGCGGCTGTCGCACGGCTGAGAAGAGCAGATGCCGAGTAATGTGCATCACACGGTCGAGGAGGGGAACCGCTGTTTTTACTGGCCGGAAAATTTCAAAGTGAGATACCGCCCGCGTCAGGTGTGCGATTTGGGGCCTACGGCCTGCCCCATCCGCTCCAGCACGGTCGATACAATCTGCTGATGAATACGGTCTACGGGCTGAGCCGCGTCAATCACACACACCCGCCCGGGATGTTCCCGGGCGACAGCCAAAAAACCCTGCCGGACGCGTTGGTGGAAGTCGTGTGTCTGGGCTTCAAAGCGGTCTACCGCTGAGGCGCCTCGGCTCTGACTTGCCCGTTGCAAACCGACCTCGACGGAGACATCGAGAAGAACGGTGCAGTCAGGCAGGCAGGCCTGACTCGCAAAACTGTTCAAACGGTGCAACAGGTCGAGCGGGATGCCTCGCCCATAGCCCTGATAGGCGATAGTGGAATCCAGAAACCGGTCTGAGATCACAACCGCGTTATCGCGCAGTCCGGGCAGAATCACGTCCCGCACGTGTTGGGCTCGGTCGGCCAGCAGCAGCAGCAGTTCGGCCTCGGCGGCCAACGGCGCCCCGGCGGGTTCCAAGACCAGCCGCCGCAGGACTTTGCCGACCGCGGTGCCGCCGGGCTCGCGGGTGACAAGAACCGTGTGTCCCCGCTTCCGCAGCGCCTCGGCCAAGCGGCGCGCCTGGGTTGTCTTGCCCCCGCCCTCGACCCCCTCGAATGTGAGAAAAAATCCGGCCATGGCCTCCCTCAGCGCTGCGGAGCATAGCGAAAAGTGGCCCCAATCGCCAGCGCGTTCAGACCTCCAGGCCGACCGAACGCATCAGCGCCAGGGCGTTGCTCTTAGCGACCACGCCTGGACGCATCCGATAATCAAAACGCAGCTGGCCAGCCTCGAAATCCCCGAATCCTCAAAGCACACATTGGCGGCTCGGGGAGCCAGGTTGGTGGCCACCTCGGCCAGCGCCAGGTCATGGGTGGTCACCAGGCCGACCGCGTTGCGCGTGAGCAGGCTGCGGACCACGGCTTCGGCGCCGCTGCGCCGGTCGTGAGAGTTTGTGCCGTGCAGCAGCTCGTCCAGCAGAAACAGCACCGGCACGTCTGCCCGGGTCAGGTCCACAATCTGACTCAGCCGCAGAATTTCGGCGTAGAAGCGCGAACTGCCGGCCTGCAGCGAGTCCTGAATGCGCAGGCAGGCGCCCGGCATCAGCAACGACAGGCGCAGAGATGCGGCTCGGACCGGTGCGCCGGCCAGGGCCAGGACCGTATTCGTCCCGACCGTTCTGAGCAGGGTGCTCTTGCCCGACATGTTCGATCCGCTGACCACGAGCACCCGAAGCGGGTCGCCCAGCCGGACATCATTTCTGACACACTCGGCCTCGGGCAGCAGCGGATGGCCGAGCCGCCCGCCCTCGAAGCACGGTCCCGCCGACACAAGCTCCGGAAACGGGTCGGCCGGATGCTCGTAGGCATAGCCGGCCAGGGCAGACAGCGCCTCAAACTCGCCAAGCACCGCCAACCACGTTGCGATATTCCGGCCGCAAGTGCCGCGCCAGGCTTCAATCGCCAGCCCCACCTGGGTGGTCCACAGCACGAGTGCGGCGAGTGGGGCGAAAAGCTGATTTTTGCGCGATTCGAGCAGGGCGATCAGCCGCCGGAGCTGAGCGATCTGACGAGATGGGGGCCGCACGCCGTGGGTCAGTCGGTCGTGCAGCGTCCTCAGGCGCGGGCTGCTGAAGCGCTGGGTCTCAAGGCAGGCCAGCATATCCGACAGCACCGACAAGTCATGGAGCAGACGTTCGACACCGGCCACGGCCCGCCTGACCTGAGACCGCAGTCCAAGCGCATAGGCTCCGGCCAGGCTGGCCGCAATGAGAAAGGGCAGGACCCCCCAATACGCCAGCTGCCAGCCGACCAGACACACGACCGAGCCAGCCGCCAGCACCGCAGCCAGTCCACGCGCCCGGGCTATATGCGCCGGGCTCACCTTCCGTCCCGCATGCTCCTGCCCGGCAATGTTGACCAGCACATCCGGGTCAGTACCGGCCCGCACGTCTGCGCCGCGCAGGGCCAGCTCTTCGCGGAGGTCGAGTTTGGGCCGGAGTTCCTCGACCGCAGCCTGGCGGGCCTGAATCTCCTGCGCGTGGGCCGGCGTCTGCAACCAGGCCGCCAGCGTCCGCTCTCCGCCCCGCGTCCGGGCCGTACACAGCAGCTCGAACACCGACCCGGGTCCGAACAGGTCGAGGTCCGCCGCGTAGGGATGGTCTTCTTGAAGCAAATCCAGACCGGCTTCCCCGCCGCCCGCCCAGCGGTTCTCCAGCCGGGCCAGGCCCCGGTCGTAGAAGGCAACGCTGCGCTCGGCCAAACGCAGCCGGCGTCTGAACCGTTCGTGCACCACCACCAGCCCGACAAACACCAGGGCCGGTCCGATCAGCCACCACCACGACAGCAGCCCCGGACGGCAGGCGAACCAGCCCAGACCGGCGCCCACCAGGAACACCACCAGCCGCGCCGTACCCGTCCGCCGCTCATAGCCGGTGAACCGTTCGACAAGCGTCCGCCGGACGTGCAGACGGCGGGTGTACTCGGCGTGCGCCTCAGAAACGGGGGAACAGGGTGTGTCTTTCAAAACCAGCTCTCACTGAATAGATTGTCCGAACGCCGGTCGCTCGTCTAACGGAAGACTCCAAAATACCACGCAATGAGCGCCTCTCCAAAAAAGACATAGCCCAGCGCGCCACACGCCAGGAAGGGACCAAAGGGCAGGGCCAGCCTGGTGTCGCTGTGCTGACGAATCATCGTGCCCAGCCCGACCGCCGAACCGAGAAATGAGGCCAGCAGCAGGGTGAACAGCACCGCCCGCCAGCCCAGAAAGGCGCCGATCATGGCCAGCAGCTTTACATCGCCGCCGCCCATGCCCTGTCTGCCGGTCAGCGCCTGATAGCCAAGAGCCAGAGCGAGGAGAATCCCGGCGCCGAGCGCCACCCCGAGCAGCGAGCTTTGCCAGCTGAGGGCCGGACTGACGGCGGAAAAGCCGACGCCGACCAACACACCGGGCAGGCTGATCACATCCGGGATGATCTGGTGGTCGAGGTCGATACAGCTGACGACCACCAGGGCTGCGCCCAGCACGAAAAAGCCCAGGCTGGGCAGGCCGAGCCCGAAGCGATACACGATCAGGGCGCTCAACAGCCCGGTCAAGGCTTCCACACAGAAGTAGCGGAAGGAAAACCGCGCCCCGCACGCCCGGCAGCGACCGGCCAGCACGACATAGCTCACGAGCGGGATGTTGTCATACCAGGCGAGTTGGCTGGCGCAGCGTAAACACTGCGACCGAGGAGAAACCACAGACCGGCCGAGCGGAAGGCGGTAGATGCACACATTCAAAAAGCTGCCAATACACGCGCCGAAGACAAAAGACGCAACAACAACGAATGGGGTGGGGGGTTCACTCACGAGCACGACAGACTTTCAGGCTGCTTGGGCCGCGTGGCGGGCTGGGCGGTCCGTCTATTCCATTCGGACCCGACCGAGTCCGCGTTCGTTCGTGCCATTCCTCTACCCCTTCTGAAATCGGCACAGCGACCGACACGTTCGTTCCACGCTGATGGGGTGGTAGAGGTGAGCGCAGCGTTGGCTTCGGATCGGTGCTCTGAGGCGCTCAGGACGCGGCGGCGAATTCCGTACGGCGATTCTGCTCGAACACGAAACCCTCGTAGCCCTGAGCGGCGACCTCGGAGAGACGCCGGAAGTAGTCGGGGCCGCCCAGATACACGCAGAACTGGCGGTGCTTGCCTGGGATATTAGCGCCCGTGTACCACGAGTCGGTGAGGGGGTAGAGGGTTTCGTTGGCGATCTCGGCGACCTCGCGGTCCCAGCGCTGCTCGGCGTCGGGGGTCGGCTCGATGGCGCCCAGACCGTGTTGGCGCAGGTAGCGCACGCAATCGCCGATCCAGGCCGACTCAAGCTCGGCGCCGAGCGGCATATTGAAGAGCACCGAGGGTGAGCCGGGGCCGTGGATCATAAAGAGGTTGGGGAAGTCGGCCACCGTCATGCCGAGGTAGGTGTCAAAGCGCGTGCGCCACTTCTCCTCAAGGCTGACGCCGCCGCGCCCCTTGGGGTTGAGGCGGACCAGCGCGCCGGTAATGGCGTCGAAGCCCGTCGCCAGCACGAGTAGGTCGAGCCGGTGCTCGCCGTTGGCGGTGCGCACGCCTGTGGGCGTGACTTCCTGAATCGGGTCTTGGCGCAGGTCGACCAGAGCGACGTTGTCGCGGTTAAAGGTTTCGTAGTAGCCGTTGTCGAGGAGTTGGCGCTTGGTGCCCAGGTAGTAGTCGGGCATCAGCTTCTCGGCGGTCGCGGGGTCGCGCACGATCTCACGGATCTTGCCGCGCACGAAGTCGGCCAGCGTACGGTTGGCCTCCTTGTCGGTCAGGAGGTCGGCATAGCTGCCAAAGAGGATGTGGAAGCCGCCCTTGTGCCAGAGTTCTTCGTACAGCGCGTGGCGCTGCTCGGGCGTGTCCTCAAGGGCCGAGCGCTCAGAGACCTCGAACGGTGCGCCCAGGGGCGAGGCGTTCATCTTCGCTCGGATGGCGGCCCAGTTCTCGCGGGCCTGGCGCACCACGCTGGAGTCCATGGGGCGGTTGCGGGCCGGGATGCTGTACTGCGGCGTGCGCTGGAACACCGTCAGGTGCGCGGCCTCGCGGGCGATCTCGGGAATCGCCTGCACCCCCGACGAGCCGGTCCCGATCACGCCGACGCGCTTCCCCGCAAAGGAGACGGGCTCCTGCGGCCAGCGGCCGGTGTGGTAACACTCGCCGGCAAAGGTGTCGAGCCCGGGAATGTCGGGCTTGTGCGTCGCCGAGAGGGTGCCGACCGCGCAGATCAGAAACTGGGCCGAGACGATCTCGCCGGCGCTGGTCTCGAGCCTCCAACGCTGCGCCGCTTCGTCGTAGCAGGCGTCGCGCATCCAGGTTTCGAGCTGGATGTCGCGGCGCAGGTCGAACCGGTCGGCGACGTGCTCCAGATAGGCCAGCACCGTGGGCTGGTCGGGCTGGGTCTCGGGCCAGTCCCACTCCCGCATGAGTTCTTCTGAAAACGTATAGCAGTAGAAGGGGCTGCCCGGAAAATCGACCCGCGCGCCGGGATAGCGGTTCCACCACCAGGTGCCGCCCACGCCAGCAGCGCCGTCGTAGACGCGTACCGAGAGGCCCATCCCGTGTAGATGGTGCAGGGCGTACAGGCCACCAAAGCCCGCCCCGATGACCACCACGTCATAGTGCTCGACTGCTCTGTTTGCCATGGTGTTCCTCCCTCCGGTATCCCCCGGCGGTTTTCAGCCTATTCTATTCGGAACCGACCGGCAAGCTTGACGACGATCCGGCGGTGTCTGGCCGCCCGAGGGCAACCCACCCCGCCGCTATTGCGGTATCCCTCCGAAGGAGGGGATGGGGAGGTGGGGATTCCCCTCCTCGGAGGGGTGGCCGAGGGCCGGGGTGGGTTTCTTTTTGTATCTCATGTCTCGAAGAGAGAAGCTCGAACTCAGGCACGACCGCCTGGCGTCCCGGCTTGCATGTCGGGCCGCTCTCGGCGACAACAGACGGGATGCCTGGAATGAACACCACACTGACAACGGCAGTCGAAACCTATCTGACCGAGCTGCGCCATGCACGAGCCTCGGGCGGAGCCACCGGGGAACGGTCGAGCTATCCGGCGCTGGCCGGGCTGCTGACCGCAGTCGGCGCGACGCTCAAGCCCAAAGTCATCTGCGTCAGTGAACTGGCCGACCAGGGCGCGGGCCATCCCGACTTTGGCTTGTATGCGGCCAAGCAGGTGCAGAAAGGCCAGCCGAAGGAAGGACAGGTCCCCGAACGCGGTGTCGTCGAAGTCAAATCCGCGCATGATGATGCGTGGCTGACTGCGGAGAGCCAACAGGTCAGCCGTTACTGGAGCCGCTACCGGCTGGTGCTGGTCACCAACACCCGTGATTTCGTGCTGGTGGGTGAAGACGCCGCCGGTCACTCGGCCACGCTGGAAACCTTCCGAATGGCGCGCGATGCCGCAGACTTCGCCCAACGCTTGGAAACGCCTCGCGCATTTGCCCGCGATATTGGCGCAGGGCTGGGGGAATATCTGTGCCGAGCGCTGTCCCACCGGGCTGCCCTGACCGAGCCGAAAGACGTGGCGTGGCTGCTGGCCTCGTATGCCCGCGACGCCTTGGCTCGCGTTGAGGCTGCCGGCGACGCCTCACAACTCACCGCCCTTCGGGCTGCCCTGGAAGAAGCCTTGGGCGTCCGCTTCGAGGGCGGCCGTGGGGAACGGTTTTTCCGCTCGACCCTGGTCCAGACTTTATTCTACGGGGTGTTCTCGGCCTGGGTGTTGTGGGCACGGCAAGCGCCGTCGCCGAAGGGAATGTTCAACTGGCATGAAGCGGTCTGGCATCTGCGTGCCCCCGTCCTGGCGGCCTTGTTTTCGCAACTCGCGCAACCTGGCCGGCTGCAACCGCTGGGCTTGGTCGAAGTGTTGGATTGGACTGCTGCGGCCCTCAACCGTGTAGACTGTCCCGCCTTCTTCGCCAAATTCAGCGAAGGCGAGGCCGTGCCGTATTTCTACGAACCGTTTTTGGACGCCTTTGATCCTGACCTGCGCAAGCAGCTCGGCGTGTGGTACACGCCGGCGGAGGTGGTCCGCTATATGGTGGCGCGGGTGGACAAGGCGCTGAAAGACGACCTGGCTATCCCGGACGGTCTGGCGGCGGAGAACGTGTATGTCCTGGACCCGTGCTGCGGCACCGGGGCGTATCTGGCCGAAGTGTTGCGCCGGATTGCCGAGAATGTGAAAGGCCGGGGGCTCGGCGCGCTAGCCGGTGCGCGGGTCAAGCAGGCGGCATTGAACCGGGTGTTCGGCTTCGAGATCATGCCCGCCCCGTTCGTGGTGGCTCATCTGCAAGTCGGGTTGACCCTGCAAGACCTGGATGCGCCCCTAGCGGACGATGGCAATGAACGCGCCGGCGTCTTCCTCACCAATGCCTTGACCGGCTGGGAGCCTCACACGACCAAACCCTTGCCGTTCCCCGAACTGGAGGAAGAGCGCGACCGGGCGGAACAGGTGAAGCAGGCCACGCCCATCCTGGTGATTCTCGGCAACCCGCCCTACAACGGCTTTGCCGGTATGGCCGTAGACGAAGAACGGGAACTGTCGGACGCCTACCGCATGACCGAGCGAGTCCGACGGCCTGAAGGCCAAGGGCTGAATGACCTGTATGTTCGCTTCTTTCGCATGGCCGAACGACGGATTGCCGAGAAGACGGGGCAGGGGGTGGTGTGTTTCATCTCTAACTATTCGTGGCTGGATGGGTTATCGTTCACGGGGATGCGGGAGCGCTATCTCGAAGCGTTTGACGCCATTCGGATTGATAATTTACATGGCGACCGCATCATCTCGGAATATGCACCGGACGGGCGGACCAGCGAGACGGTCTTTGCGCTTCCAAGGCAATCGCCTGGCATCAAGGTAGGCACGAGCATTGCGCTATTGTCCAAAGCAGCGGTCGCCGACTCATCGAAGAACAAGTGTATTCTGTACCGCGACTTCCACCAAGCGAAAGCTACTGACCGACGGCAAGCATTGTTGGACAGTCTTGACGCTCTGGCAATTGATGCGGGCTATTCGGAATTAGAGCCCGACCTTCGACTCGGTTTGCCATTTAAGCAATTGGCCGTCAGTGAACACTGGTTCGACTGGCCGTCGCTGCCTGAGCTGTTCCCGGTGTCGTTTCAAGGGACCGAGACTGGTCGTGATGCGTTTCTTATTGATATCGACTTGGACCGGCTCAAGACGCGGCTTACCGATTACCTCGACGCGGACCTTAGCCACGAAGAGATCGCCCAGCGCTACCCGCGCGTGATGAAGGATACCGGTCGGTTCGACGCTCGTGCGGTGCGCGATACGCTGCTCGCACGCGGCGGCCCGAACGAGAGCAGCTTTGTCCTTCATGCCTACCGGCCGTTTGACAATCGGTGGCTTTACTGGGAGGCGGAAACGAGGCTTCTCCGTGAGAAGAGCCCCCGCTACCCGTTGCATGTAGCCAAGGGGAATTTGTGGCTTTCTGCGGCACAGCACTTGCGGAGGGGTGCAGAGGAACCACAAGCCTGTTTCACTGAACATCTTGCTTCGCGGCATCTGATCGAACGCGGGACTAACATGTTCCCTGCATGGCTCCACGACGACGGTATGGGTGGTGGTAGCGACGACTTGCAACGACGCCCCAACCTGTCAGCCGCCGCGCAGCGTTACCTCAAACATCTTAACGCCAGTGTGGAAGACCTGTTTCACCATGTCCTGGCCGTGCTACACGGCCCTACCTACCGCGAGGCTAACGCAGGAGCGCTGCGCATGGAATGGCCGCGTATTCCGCTTCCCGGCTGGCCGGATGGAGACGCTTCCGAGGCGGCAGAAACCCTTTTCCGCTCTGCTGCACAGGGGCGGGAACTGGCCGCTCTGCTTGACCCCGACACCCCTGTCCCCGACGTGACAACCGGAACCCTGCGCCCGGACATCGCCACCATTGCCGTTCCTGCCACGGTGAACGGGCGCAACATGGATGGGGACGATTTTGCACTGACCGCCGGGTGGGGCCATTACGGAACGGGCGACGCGGTAATGCCCGGCCAAGGCCGCATTGTTGAACGCAATTACACAGCGGACGAACGCGCCGCGCTGGTAGGGGCGACCGGCCGGTCGCCCCTACACGGCAGCACCACCTTCGACGTGTACCTGAACGGCAACGCCTATTGGCGCAACGTCCCGGCTGCGGTCTGGCGCTACAAACTCGGCGGCTATCAGGTGCTCAAGAAATGGCTCTCCTACCGCGAACGGCCTGTCCTTGGCCGAGCACTGACGCCGGAGGAAGTGCTATACTTTGCGGAGGTGGCACGGCGGATTGCGGCGATTCTGTTATTGACAGAAACTGCTCCAAGAAATTGATCTGGTCACCTGCCACCCTAACTTTGCATTGATGCCATATGACTGGACAGCAGGAATTAGACACCAGTAATACTCAGTCTCCGAAGACAGCCGTTGAACTATCGGCGTCACTGCCTCTTCTCTATCGCCTCAGACGTACGGCCCACAGGCGGTTTCCCCGTTTCTTCCTTTATCCCGGGGAATTGGAGGTGTATCGGTCATACGACTCTGAACGAAATACCGAGACGGCACCTCCCAAAGAGGAGTTCATAGACCTGCACTGTATGTGGGCGGTGGAGTTTTATACGCCCGCTCATGTAGATGCCCTACTCTCCGGCTTGCAAAAACTGGGCAGGGATAACAAACATCCTTTCGACATTGGGACAAGTCCTACATCTTGGATTCAGGAATTGCGCCAGCGTTCCTATGGCGGCGGCCGGCTAAATCTCGGTATCATACAATGCCTTCCTGAAACTGCGACTCTCTTCGTGCCAGGTCTCCGCCCGAAGCCGTTACCGCCGCCCCAGGTGCAATATGTGACCGGCCAACTCTACTCCTTGACCTCCTCGCTGACCTGCGTTGTCATAGGGTTCGTGTTCGAGAAGGATTTTTCAACTCAGTTTAATAAGGCGCTACGGACGGATCGACAAACATACATAAAAGCCCATACAGTCTACGATCCTGAAAGGCAGAAAATTGATCATATACGCCAAGTCCGCGCTGATATGGCTGAACTTGCCGGGAGGTGGTTTTGCGAGAACCTGCCCGGACTCTTTTCGTCGGGTATTCTCGGGGGAGCCCTGCCGACTTGCGAGTTCGTTATATTGCGGCAGGCGGAACCTTTCCCGCCACGTCGTGAAGGCAACGCGAGGCCACCGGAGTACCTGTCCGTGCTGGGTATGGATTCTGCCTTTAATGCGTGGCAAAGCGAGAAGACTCCAGGTCTGAAATTCACAGACTCGCATTGGAGAGATCGTGCTCCGCAATATCATTCAATCCTCGCGAGCAGGGGCAGTGATTTTAACGAAGAAAAGTTCAATATGTTGCACGGGGAGGGCGTACTCTTTGACATGGCAATGTCGGAACTGCTCAGCAGATGGGCCATGCTGTCACTTCTCGAAGGTTACAGCCAACGCCTTAACGCGCTCCGCGACTCCTCCCTGTTCAGACCTGGGTCGCGTCAAAGCTCGGTCAAAATTCTCAAGACGCTTGGTCAGCATGTTTCCTACAGTGTAGATATAGCAGCCGTTACGGCCGAACTGATTTCTTACGCCCAGAACAGTTCGTGGTTTAACCACAATCTTGAAACATTCAAGCCGTGCGATGAACATCACCGTGACTCCGCTCTCACCTTCACAAACAATCTTTGTACTATTATCCAGGAACGTGCGGCTTGGCTTCAGAAAACCGATCAGTCTCTCCGTAATCATTTGGCACAATATGGCTCGTTACTCGGAGCAAAAGAAAACATTAAACTTCAAAGAACACTTGGCTTTCTTACTGTTGTCATCATTTTTCTAACATTAGCTTTGCTGCTGGACAGTAATTTTTCATCAGACATCTCCCACTGGCTGCGAGACTATTGGTAAACTTTATCAGAAGATTAACCCGACCGTCGGATCACGCCTCCGGCTCATTCGTCCTACGGGCTAAATTATGTGACGAGATATGAGGGTTCGCCGCGCTATTTCAGGAAAAGAACCGGGCTGATGCCACGCATTTGTGAGTTCTTCGGTATGGAGGAACAGTATGCCGCGCCCAGTACGCATTCGTGCCGTTGAACCGTTGAAGGATTTCAAGGTCCGTCTGGAGTTCACTGACAATACGAGCAGGGAAATCGACCTTGAACCCTACCTGCATGGTCCGATTTTCGAGCCAATTCGGACCAATGCCCACGTCTTTCGTTCGGTCCAGGTTGATGCTCGGATGGGCACGATTCGGTGGGAAAACGGAGCCGACATTGACCCGGACGTATTATACAAAGGCATCCCGCCTGCCTGGATGGAAGAAGAGGACGAGTCCGTAGGTCGGCGTAGCGAAGCGTAAGCCGACATTTCCGCTGCTGTGGAATGGGGTGCAGTAGAAAAGTCGGGCGAGAAGGTGTAAGAGAAGCAGTATGAAAAGGCTACTGATGACCCTTGCGCTTGTCCTATTTTTTTCCCTGGAAGGGCAGGCGGATCAAAACGCGGACAAGGACGAAGACGATTATGTGAAGGAATGGTGTGCGACGAGTGCCGGACAACGGGACTGGCCTCTCGACGACAACACTAAAGTGGATTGCCTCACTGACACACATGTCGTTGAGTTTAAGCGCGCAGGCGAATGGAGGAATGTCCTCCAAGGCATTGGACAAGCCATACACTACACGCAACAGATAGGACTGGACCGTCAGCCGGGCATCGTGCTGATCGTAGAAACCAAAAGCGGGTGCCGCACTTTGAGTCGTTTGAAAAAAACTCTGACGGGTGTTTCGGTCAATGGGAGTCCCGTCGAGTTACTGCCGTCAATAGGCCCGTATGCGGAGAGGTGTCCGAAATAGGTTTGGCCGCTCCGTTTGAAAATTGGAAAAGATGGCCAGGAAACGTCCATATCCCGCCTCTCGACATCGCTCTGTATGAGGCAAAACCCCTTCTCACCTTGCTTTTCCAAATTCTCGCTCTTGCTGTTCTTTTACACTGTGGCGCCCCAGTCTGCCGCATACAGTCCTTCCAGAATTATTGGCGTTTCTCCGTGTCATTTTCACATAATTCCGTTAGAGCGTTTTACGATAGATTGTAGCCACGTGTTCCGTTCCTGTCATGCCGGACGTGATCCGGCATCCAGAGGGCGCCGGGGTGGGAAGGCGAGATTCCCGCTTTCGCGGGAATGACGGACGGCTACACAGGATCGTAATTTGCTCTAAATTTCACATTCTTCCTGTTAATTTACACTCAGGGCCAGCAGCGAGAAGAGCAGGACGGCAACAAGGACCTCGATCAGCGAGAAGCCCGAGGCCGGACGGCTGTTCAGCATGGGCTCATGTCTTTGGTCTGGCCTGTTTGAGAGCGGCGGTCAGCAGCGGCACCACCTCGGCGTAATCCCCGATAATCCCGATATCGGCGTTCTGGAACATGGGCGCCTTGCGGTTCTTGTTGATGGCGACCACCGTGCCGGCCCGGCGGATGCCGACCGTATGTTCGAAGGCGCCCCGAATCCCGATTGAGAAATACAGCTTGGGAGAAATCGCCCGGCCGGTCAGGCCGACCTGGTGCTGTCTGGGCAGCCAGCCCAGGTCGGCAATGTCGCGGGTGGCGGCCAGCGGCGCCCCACCCAAGGCTACGGCCAGCTCTTCAATCACCGGCAGCTTGTCCGGGTCCTGAATGCCTTTGCCGACCCCAATCGCAATTTCGGCCGAATCCAGCTCGGCGGCCTTGCCCGCATCCGCGCCCGTTTGCGACACCAGCCGAACCCGGCCGGGGGTTGCCCCGTCCGGCTGGAGTAGCTCAATCCGGGCCTGACGGGCGGGCCTGGCCGTGGCCTTCTTCAGCATGCCGGGCCGAACGGTCGCCATCTCGGGCGTGGTCTTGGACAGGATCGGGGCGACGATATTCCCGCCAAAGGCGGGCTTGTACTGGAGCAGCTGACCGCGGTCGTTGACATCCAGATCAATACAGTCGCCGGTCAGACCCAGGGACAGACGGGCGGCCACCCGCGGGGCGAGATCCCGACCGATGGCGGTTGAACCGAACAGCACGACACCGGGGGTGTGAGCCTGGATGGCGGTGCTGAGCAGGGCCGCATACTCGTCGGTCGCGTACGTGGCGAGGCGGCGGTGGTCGGCCACATACACGACATCCGCCCCGTGCACGGCCAGGCTGGCCGGATGGTGGTCCACGCCACTGCCGGCCAGCACCACCCCGACCTCGCCGTTATATTTCGCGGCCAGTTCGTTGGCCTTGCCCAGCAGCTCGAACGTCACCGGCCGCAGTCCGTCCTCAAAGGGTTCGGCCACCACCCAGACGGCCTTGCCGTCGCCCGGTCGGCGTTCCTGCGATCCGCCGGAATCCGCGTCGTCATCCGCCCAGGTGCCAAACAGGCCGCGCTCCAGCAGGAAGGCGACGAGGGTATTGATTTGGTCCGGCAGCTCGCCCTCCAGCACCCGCTTGTCGCGGATGTCCTCAACCGTTTCAACCGACTCGACCCAGGTCGGCGAGCCCGCAGCGCCAAACAGAGACAGGTCCGAGGACAGCTCGGCGGCGCTCACGGCCTGAATCGGTTTGTCCTTGGCCGCCTGGCGCTCGGCCCGTTTTGGAAAGCGTTCGGGCGCCAGGTCTTCGGTGGCCGACACCAGCGCCGGCAGGGAGCACTCCAGCGTGTCAAAGCCGCTGTCGGTCTCGCGTTCGGCGGTCAGCGTGTCGCCACTGATGCTGAGGCTGCGGGCGGCGGTGATCTGCGGGATATCGAGCAGCTCCGCCACTTCGGGACCGACCTGACCGGTCTCGGCGTCGGTGCTGTTGCGGCCGCACAGGATGAGGTCATAGCCCTCGCGCTTGAGGGCCAGGGCCAGGGCGCGGGCCGTGGCCAGCGTATCCGAGCCGGCAAAGGCGCGGTCGGTGATATGCACCCCCCGGTCTGCGCCGAGCGCCAGGCAGTGCCGCAGGGCGTCGCTGGCCGGGGGCGGGCCGAGAGTCATGGCCACCACCTCTCCGCCGCCCTCCTCGCGCAGCTCAACAGCCTTGAGCAGGGCGCGAATATCAAACGAGCTGACTTCGGAACGCACGCCTTCGCGCCGCAGCGTCTTGGTCTCGGGATCGAGGGTCATTTCCGAGACCATGGGCACCTGTTTAATCAGTACAACGGTCTTCATGTCGCGCACGCTCCTTTCTAGCCCAGGTCTAGCGCAGGTCGCGGAAAAACGCCCGCACATCGTCAATTAACAGCTGCGGTTCTTCCATGGCGGCGAAATGCCCACCCGAGGGCATGAGGGTCCAGCGTTTGAGGTTGTAATACTGCTCGGCCCACTTGCGCGGCATGAGGATGACTTCTTTCTGGAACACCGCCACGCCCATCGGGCTTTCCACCACCGGGCTGCGGTCGTGGGACGGCTGCCAGGGATTGTGGGTGGCCTCGTAGTAGTAGCGGGCCGAGGTGCCGAAACTCTGGGTGACCCAGTAGATCATCATCGTGGTCAGCAGATCGTCTTTGCTGAAGCGTTTTTCCACCTGCCCGTCGCAGTCGCTCCAGGTCCGGCGTTTTTCCAGAATCCAGGAACACAGGCCAACCGGCGAGTCGTTGAGGGCGAAGGCCAGGGTCTGGGGCTTGGTCGTCTGCAGGGCCGAATAGCCGCTCTCGGCTGTGAAAAAATTGAGGTTTTTCTCGTACCAGCCCTCTTCACCCGGCCCGTACTGGGACTCGTCGGGCAGGCTGCCGACAAAAACCGACAGCGGCACCATGAGGTTGACGTGCGTGCCGATCAGCTTGTCGGCATGCTTATGGCCGAGCTGGGCGGTGATGATCGCGCCCCAGTCGCCGCCCTGGGCGGCAAACGTGTCGTAGCCCAGCACGTCCTGCATGAGCCTGACCCACAGGTCGGCCGTCCGCCAGAAGTTGATGCCCGAGGTGGTCAGCGGCGTGGAAAACCCATAGCCGGGCAGCGACGGCACCACGACATCGAAGGCGTCGGCCGGATCGCCGCCAAACGCGGCCGGGTCGCTCAGCGGCCGAATGACTTTATGAAAATCCCAGAAGGTCCACGGCCAGCCGTGACTCAGAATCAGCGGAATCGGCTTGGGGCCTTTGCCGGGCGCATGAATGAAGTGGATCGGAATGCCGTCGATCGTCGTCTTGTAGTTGGCAAACGCGTTCATCTCCCGCTCGTGCTGGCGCCAATCGTACGCGTCCCGCCAGTATGCGACCAGCTCTTGCAGATAGGCGCCGTTGGTCCCGTACTCCCAGCCGGCATTGGCAAAGTCCTGGGCCAGGCGAGCCGTGCTGAGCCGCTGCTGGAGGTCGGTCAGCACGTCCTGGGGCACATCAATCGTGAACGGTTCTTTCTGCACGCTGTCCTCCTCATTCGTCCCGGGTGTTCGACCGCTGCGGGGGAACACACAGCTGCTTCTTGGCCAGGAGCTTTTCAAACGCGGCCAGCCAGCTCTCGTAGTAGGGCTGGGGGTGGCCCGTCGGCCGGGAGTGCTCGGCTCGTTCGGCCGCGCCGATCTCGGCGATCAGGTGCTCACGAAACTCGTCCCACGAGTAGTAGCCCTGCTCGCACAGCGACACGGCCATGGCAAACACCCGGCGCTCCCACTCGTCGTGGAACACCAGTTCGCCGCTGCGACGGGGCAGCGACGCCTGACCGGGCATTTCGGCGATGGTCGATTTGGCGGGTCTGCTCATGCTGACTGCGGGTCTGCGGCGGGGTCGAAGCGCACCGTGGTCACGCCAATCATGGCGTCCCGGTCGACGAGCCGGGCCAGCTCGTCTTCGCTCAGCTGCTCGGTCCCGCTCGGCCGTTCGGGCAGCACCATGTAGCGAATCTCGGCGCTGCTGTCCCACACCCGGACGGCGACCGACTCGTCCAGCTCCAGGCCGAACTCGCGCAGCACGCCACGCGGGTCGATCACCACCCGTGAGCGGTAGGGCGCGCTCTTGAACCAGGTCGGCGGCAGACCCAGGACCGGCCAGGGGTAGCACGAGCACAGCGTACACACGACCACATTATGGGTCGTCGGCGTGTTCTCAACCACGACCATGTGTTCACCCTGCAAGCCGCCCAGGCCCAGCTCTTCAATGGCGGCGGTGGCATTGCTCAGCAGCCGCTGTTTATAGGCCGGATCGACCCAGGCGCGGGCCACGACCTGGGCGCCCTTGAGCGGCCCCAGGTCGTTCTCGTACAGCTCAACGATCTTATCGAGGGCGGCGCTTGCGACCAGACCCTTTTGGGTCAGGACGGACTCAAGCGCCCCGACCCGGTCTTCCAGGGCCTGGGTCTGCTCGGGCGTGTGGTGTTTTTCGAGTCTGGGATCAGGCGGCGCGTTATGATGGTCCTTGCTCATAAGACTGTCCTCACGCGGGTTCCAAATGATCTTCCCACAGGTCGATGTACAGGCTGTCGCGGCGCGGCGTGTCTGGCCCCCACAGAGCCTGGGCCTCGAAACGAACCGAATACAGCGGCTGGGGCTGTTCGCCGCCGCCGTGGGCATTGCTGTCGGGGTAGACGAAGGTGCCGTGGACACGATCAATTCGGCCCGGCTTGCCCCGCACATAGCGCGGCAGCCGGGTATGCCCGGCTGGATTGATATTGCGGGCCACCACCGGGTCGCCGGGAGCGAAGCGCGGGGTGAGCCGCCCGCTGTCGCGTTCGGCCGAGACGCCCCGGCGAACGACCTGGGCGACAACCTCGGACGGCAGCGGGTCCGAGGCATTCGCGGCCTCGGTCTGGAGCCTGCCCGAGGCCAGCTCCTGGGCGGTGAGCACCCCCTTCTCCACGGCCAGCGTTTCCAGGGCGGCCAGCCAGTGCTCGTAGTAGCTCGAAGACAGGTAGTGAACCGGGTCCATACGCTCGATGGCGTGTCGAAATTCGTCCAGATTGGCTACGCCTCCGAGCGACAGCATGGTCATGGCAAACACCCGCCTCTCCCACCCGGCGTGAAACAGGGGTTCGTTGTCTTCGCGCTCGACCGGACCGTAGCACGTCATGCCGCCCATATCGTGTGGACCGTTCATCGTCTTGACTCCTCGAAAAAGTGAGCCGAGCCTAGCACCGGCACGGTACAGGATCAAGTTTTCCGACGCTTTGCCATACGGCGGTGAGGACGCATAGCCTTTCCTCCCTCTTGTCTGCTGTGCTAAAGCATGGGGTCGTACCCCACTGGAGGAATCGCTATGCTGCCTGAAACAACCGTCCGCAAGATTCTGGATCTCGGCCTGAGCCGCGGCGCGGATTTTGCCGAGGTCTTTGTCGAAGAATCCGAAACCTCGTCCATCGACTTGTTGGAACAGAAGCTCGACCGGATCAACTCCGGCAACGCCTTTGGCGTCGGCATTCGGCTGCTGTTCGGTAACGAGTCGGCCTATGGCTACAGCAGCGACGTGTCCGAAGACGCCCTGCTGCGGCTGACCTCGAATCTGGCCCGCGAGGCCAAAGCCGGCGGGTCGGCTCCCGCCTTTCACAAGGAACAGGCGCCTGATCGGCATCCGGTGATGATTGACCCGGCCAGCGTGTCCAAAAACGAGCGGGTCGAGCTGCTGCGCCAACTCGACGGCCTGACCCGCCAGACCGGTTCGGTCATCCGCCAGGTTGGCGCCTCGGTGGCCGAGAAACAACGCTCGGTCCTGATTGCCAACAGCAACGGCCTGTGGGTTGAGAATTCCGCGCATTACTCCCGGCTGCGGCTCAGCGCGATTGCCGAAGACGGTGACGGACCGCAGACGGCCATGGAAAGCCCCGGGGTGCTGGGCGGCTATGAGTTCTTTCAGGGTCTCGATTTGGCCGGCCTGGCCAACGACGCCGGCCAGCGGGCGATCCGCATGGCCAGGGCCGGCTATATTGAGGGCGGGACGATGCCGGTGATTATCGGCAACGGCTTTGGGGGAGTGATCTTCCACGAGGCCTGCGGGCATCCGCTGGAAACCGAAGCCATCCGCAAGAACGCCTCGCCGTTTGTCGGCAAGATCGGCGAAACCGTCGCCCAATCCGTCCTGACGGCGATTGACGACGGCACGCTCGACCATCGCTGGGGGTCTATCAACGTTGATGACGAGGGGGAACCGGCCAAACGGACCGTGTTGATCGAGAACGGTGTGCTCAGAGCCTATCTGGCCGACCGTATCGGCGCCCGCCAGGTCGGGGTGCCCCAGACCGGCTCGGGACGGCGCGAGTCGTACAAATTCGCCCCGGTGTCGCGGATGCGCAACACCTATATCGACAACGGGCCGCATACTCCTGAGGAGATCATCGCCTCTGTGGAGTATGGTCTGTACGCCAAAAAGATGGGCGGCGGCTCGGTCGATCCGTCGACCGGTGAGTTCAATTTTGCGGTCCAGGAAGGCTACATCGTGCGGGACGGAAAAATTGCTGAACCGGTGCGGGGGGCAACCCTGATCGGCAAGGGCTATGAAATCCTGCCGCGTATCTCGATGGTCGGCAACGATCTGGAGTTTGCCGCCGGCATGTGCGGCGCGTCGAGCGGCTGGGTGCCGACCACGGTCGGCCAGCCGACGCTGAAAGTCGACTCCATTCTGGTCGGAGGCCGCTAATGGATCAACAGGCCGCGATTGACTATGTGCTGTCCCTGGCTCGCGAGCAGGCCGAGCCCGATGTAGACCTGATTGTTGAGCGCAGCGAACAGCTGTCGCTCCGGGTGCTGAACGGCCAGGTTGAAAAGATCGACCAGGCGACCGCGCTCGGGCTCGGTATCCGGGTTGTACACCAGAGCCGAACCGGCATCGCCTCGACCGAGCGCCTGGAAGCCACAGCTCTGGAAAAAGCCTTTCGGTCGGCCAGGGAAAACGCCCTGCTCAACGATCCGACCGAGGTGGTGCTGCCCCAGGCCGCCCCCGACCTGCCCGACCCCCAGGACCTTGAGCTGTTGAATCCCGCCATCGAGCGGCTGACGGTTGACGAGTTGGGCGCGTTTGGTCTGGAGGTTGAAGCCACCGCCCGTCAGGCCGACGCGCGGGTGACGGCGGTGCCCTACCTGACGGTGTCGCGTTCCAGCTCCGCCTACCGCATCGTCTCGACCCACGGGGTTGACTACCAGCAGCGCCAAAACAGTGTCGGAGCCTACTGCCAGGCCCTGCTCGAAGACGGCGAGCGTCGCAAGAGCGGCGGCCATATGTGGGCCGGACGGGCCTGGGACCCGACTCAGAGTACGCTCATCGGCAACACGGCTGTTCGTAAAGCCGCCGACCTGTTGACGGCCGGTCCGGTGTCCGGCGGACAGGTGCCGGTCGTGCTCGACGAGTACTGCGCGCCGCAACTGCTCGGCCTCTACCTGGGTTGCTTCTCGGCCGAGGCCGCCCAAAAGGGCCAGTCCCGCCTGCAGGGCCGGCTGGGCGAACTGATCGCTGACGAGTCGCTGGACCTGAGCACCGAACCCCACCGGGTCGGAGCGGGCAGCTCGCGCTATATGGACGCCGAGGGGACCCCGACCCGCCCGGTCCCGCTGATTGCCAAAGGTCGGTTCGAGGAGTTCATGTACCACGTCGAGTCGGCGCGCCGCGACGGCCGCGAGTCCAACGGCCACGCCGGGCGCAGCTACAGCGGCGGGATTGTGACCTCGGGGCATAATATCGTGATGCCGACCGGCGCCCACAGCCTGGACGGCCTGGTCGGTCTGCCGGAAACATGTCTGCTGGTGACCGAGCTTGAAGGCGCGGCCGGCTGCAACCCGTTGAGCGGCGATATTTCCATCGGCGTGCAGGGCTTTTGGATCGAGAACGGTCAGCGCCAACAGGCCGTTGACAGCGTGACGATTGCCGGCAACTTTTTCGACGTGCTGAAAGCCATCCGCGCCCGGGGGAATGCCTACCAGCCAAACCTGAGCCGGATGTTCATTCCGGCCGTGCTGGTCGATGGCCTGACAGTGTCGAGTTAGCGTTTTCTTCACCAAGAGTGCCTTTTCTCTCCCACAGGGAGTGTAGGATGAGCAAGTTCTTCAGCGGTCCGACCCCACGGCTGTTCGCCCACCGGGGCGCCAGTGGCGAAGCCCCGGAAAATACCCTGGCCGCGTTCCAGCGGGCCGCCTCCGTGGGGGCCGTGTATATGGAGCTGGACGTGCATCTGAGCCGCGACGGTCAGGTGGTGGTCATGCATGACGACACCCTGGAGCGCACGACCAACGGCCGCGGGCTGGTGAAGGAGCACGGCTTGGCCGAACTGCACGGGCTCGACGCCGGTTATCACTTCACGCCCGACGATGGCGAAACGTTTCCGTTTCGAGGCCGGGGCGTCAGCATCCCGCTCCTGGCCGACGTGCTGCGCCGCTTCCCGCACGTCCGTTTTACGGTTGAGATCAAACAACAAGAGCCGCCGATAGAGGAACAGGTGATTGCGGTCGTGCGGGACTGCGGCATGGCCGAGACCGTCATCCTGGCCTCAGAGCACGAGGCGGTGGTGGCCCGGGCCAGAAGCCTGGCCCCGGATATTGCTACCAACTGTGCGGCGGCTGAGGTGCTTGCTTTTATGCAACGGGTCTTCAGCCAGCAGCTCGGCGACTACCGGCCGCCCGGCCGGGCGTTCCAGATTCCGCCTGACTACGAGGGCGTCGCTCTGGTCACGCCCCAGACCGTTGCTGCCATCCACGACCTCGGCGCGGAGGTCCACGTGTGGACCGTCAATGATCGACACGAGATGGAACGCCTGTTCGAGCTTGGCGTAGACGGAATTATGTCCGACTTTCCGGGCCGCCTGTTAGCGGTGGCTCACGAGCGGGGCGCACGGACCGAGTAGGCGGCCGCCCACTCGGCTTCCCCCTTCACAGCTTGGGCATCACCTCGGCCGCAAACTTGTCGATGCTGCGCGTATAGCTCTCGGCATCCTCATAGCGTCCCAGGCCCAGCACGTAGTAGTCGGCCCCGGCTTCCTCGACCATCTTGATCCGGTCCAGCATGGCCACCGGGTCTTCGCGGATCATACCGCCGGTGATGAGTTCGGGCGCGGCCCGGCCGCGTTTTGCCGCCTCTTCGGCCAGATAGGTCTTGACCTCGGTCAGCTCGGGCGGCTTGAGCCCGATCGGGTAGTAGCCGTCTCCAAAGCGCAGGGTCCGCTCCAGCGCCTTTGGGCCGGCGCCACCGACCCAGATCGGCGGTCGGGCCGGCCGGGGCGCAAACACGAACTCGGGGAATTTGACGTGCGTGCCGTCATACGCGCTGACATCGTTGGCAAACAGCTGGTGAATGACTTCGAGCGTTTCGTTGGTCAGCGCGCCGCGTTTGCGCGGATCAACCCCCAGGGCTTCAAACTCCTGCCTCAGCCAGCCGACCCCGGCCCCCAGAATAACCCGATTGTCGGACAGCTCCTGCAGGGTTGCCAGCTGTTTGGCGGTCAGCACGGCCGGGCGGTAGGGCATGACCAGGACCGAAATGCCGATCCTGATCCGCTCGGTGACCCCGGCGATGTAGCCCAGCGTCATCAGCGGATCGAAATAGCGTCCGCCCGAGCCCTCGGTCTGGTCGGGTGGGATGGCCAGGTGATCGACCACAAAAGCCGCATCAAAGCCCGCCTGTTCCGCAGCCCTGGCGCAGTCGCCAATAATCTGTCTGGTCGCCTGGGGGCCCATATTCCGGATAACCACGCCAACTTTCATTCGGTTTCTCCTTATTCGTCTTCAAACAGACGCTCGGCCAGGGTTTCGGCTCGTGCCGACTGCTCGTCCTCATCCGCCTGCAACAGGTCGTAGCTTATATGCATCAGCATTTTGCCCAAGACCTCACGCTGCAACTCGCTCAACTGGACCGTGGCGGGTTGGGTTTCAAGCTGGGCGATCAGGGTTTCCATCACCCGCACGCCCGCGTCATTCTCGTGGCGCGACAAACGGTCGCCGGCCATGCCTGCGGCCTGGTGCAGGAGGGTGCATTCGGCGGCGCTGAGGGCGTAGCTCTGCATAGGGGAAAGCGTCAGAGGCCGGCCGTTCGGGCTCAGGCATCCTCCAGAAACAACCACGGCGCGTCTTGCCTGCGGCGCTGCTCATAGGCTGTGATAGCGGTCTCGTTCTGTAGGGTCAGACCGATCTCATCCAGCCCATTCAGCAGACAGTCCTTGCGAAAGGAATCGACCTCAAAGTGGAAGCTGGTCCCGGACGGCGTCGTCACCGTCTGGGCGGCCAGGTCAACGCTCAGTTCATAGCCCGGGCTGGCCTCAATCTCGGCGATGATCTGGGCGACCTCGGCGGCGGTGAGCACGACCGGCAGCATGCCGTTCTTGAAGCAGTTATTGAAAAAGATGTCGGCAAAACTGGGCGCAATCACACACCGCAACCCGTAGTCGAGCAGCGCCCACGGCGCGTGCTCGCGCGACGAGCCACAGCCGAAGTTGTTGCCGGCGACCAGGATGGCGGCGTTCTGGTAGCGCGGCTGGTTCATGAAAAAGCTGGTGTCGGTCTCGCCACTGCTGGTGTAGCGCCAGTCCGAGAACAGCCCCTCGCGCAGTCCGGTGCGTTTGATGGTTTTGAGATACTGCTTGGGAATGATCTGGTCGGTATCGACGTTGACCCGATCCAGCGGGGCGGCAATGCCTGTGACGACGGTGAATTTGTCCATGATGTTTTCCTCGACGTTTTCCTGTGTGGCCGGCCCCGGCGGGACAGGTCGAAGACGTTCAGTTCCAGCTTCGAATATCGACAAAATGCCCGGCCACCGCAGCGGCCGCAGCCATGGCCGGTGACACCAGATGGGTCCGGCCGCCCTTGCCCTGGCGACCCTCGAAATTCCGGTTGCTGGTCGAGGCGCAGCGTTCTCCGGGCTGGAGCACATCCGCGTTCATGGCCAGACACATGGAGCAGCCGGCCTCGCGCCACTCAAAACCAGCCTGTTTGAAGATCTGATCCAGCCCTTCCTCTTCGGCCTGCTGCTTGATCAGTCCCGAGCCCGGTACCACCAGGGCCTGAACGCTGGCCGCGACCTGCTTGCCGGCGACGCACGCGGCGGCGGCGCGCAGGTCTTCGATCCGCGAGTTGGTACATGAGCCGATGAACACCTTATCAATCGGAATGTCGGTGATCGGCGTGCCGGCTTTGAGGTCCATATAGGCCAGGGCGCGTTCGGTGGCCTCCTGCATGTCCGGCGTCGGCATGTCCTTGGGGTCGGGCACCGTGCCGGCGATGTCGGTCACCATGCCGGGGTTGGTCCCCCAGGTCACCTGGGGCAGGATGTCTGCGGCTCGCAGCTCGACGCTGGTATCAAACTGCGCTCCCGGGTCGGACGGCAGAAGCTGCCAGGCCGCGACCGCCTGCTCAAACACGGCGCCCTGGGGCGCCAGCGGCCGGCCGCGCAGATAGTCATACGTCTTGTGGTCGGGCGCGACCATGCCGGCCCGGGCGCCGGCCTCAATCGACATATTGCACAGCGTCATGCGGCCTTCCATCGACAAGGCTTCAATGGCCGAGCCCATGTACTCGATCACATGCCCGGTGCCGCCGGCCGTGCCAATCGTGCCGATCACGGCCAGGATGATGTCTTTGGCCGTACAGCCTGCGGGCAGCGTCCCGTCAACCCGGACGGCCATGGTCTTGGCCCGTTTTTGCAGCAGACACTGGGTGGCCAGGACGTGCTCCACCTCGCTGGTCCCAATGCCGAAAGCCAGCGCCCCAAACGCGCCGTGGGTGGCCGTATGCGAGTCGCCGCACACAATCGTCGTGCCCGGCAGGGTAAAGCCCTGCTCGGGACCGATCACGTGGACAATGCCCTGGCGGATGTCGTTCATGGCGAACAGCGGCATAGCGGTAGCCTGGCAGTTCTCTTCCAGGGTCTCGACCTGTTTGGCGCTGACCCGGTCTTCGATCGGTTTGTCGCGATCCGTCGTCGGTACGTTGTGGTCGGGCACGGCCAGGGCGGCTTGGGGCCGACGCAGGCTGCGGCCGGCCAGTTGCAGGCCCTCGAAAGCCTGGGGTGAGGTGACTTCGTGGACCAGATGGCGGTCGATATACAGCAGCGCCGTTCCGTCCGGCTCGGTCCGCACCAGGTGCGCGTCCCAGATTTTTTCAAACATGGTCTTGGCGGCCATTTGTTACTCCTTGCTGCTCCTCCCTTTAGCCTGGCTGGGGAGGGAGCGAGCCTTCAGCATGAACTTTCCCCTGGCAGATATCCTATCGGTCGGCAAAATGGAAGCAGATGGCAGCGCGCTGTGAGCTGTGGTAGGCTGACGCTCCAACGAAGGAGAGGGCTGATGAATCAGTGGACGATTGAGGTCACGGATCAGAATTTTGAACAGCAGGTCGTGGAGCGCTCGCACGCTGTGCCGGTGGTAGTTGATTTCTGGGCGCCGTGGTGCGGGCCGTGTCAGGCGATAGGGCCGCTGCTCGAACAGCTGGCCGAAGAGCAGGACGGCAAGTTCGTGCTGGCCAAGATCAACGTAGACGACAACCCGATGCTGGCTCAGGCGTTTGCCATCCAGAGCATTCCGGCCGTCAAGGCGATCCGCAACGGCGCCATTGCCGGAGAGTTTCTGGGCGCCCAGCCGGAGCCGGCCATCCGTCAGTTTGTGGCGGACCTGCTGCCGTCCGAGGCCGAGAGTCTGGCCCGCGAGGGTATGCGGCTGGCTGAGGAGGGCAAGACCCAGGGCGCCGAGAGCCTGTATCGGGCGGCGCTGTCAAAGGAAGAAAACCAGCCCCTGGCCTTGCTCGGGCTGAGCCGCCTGCTGGTCGAGCGCGGGGACGCCGCCGATGCCCTGGCGCTGCTGGGCAAAATTCCGCTCAACGCGCCGGAATCGGACGCCGCTCAGCAGCTGATGTCCCAGATTCGTCTCAAGCAGGGTGGGGAGAATGCGGGCAACGAACAGGAGTACCGGGACAAGCTGGAGGTGAACCCCGACGATCTGGAGGCGCGCTTCGAGTTGGCCCAGGCCCTGGCCGCCTCGGGCAAATACCAGGCGGCGCTGGCCGAATATCTGGAGATCGTCAAAAAAGATCGCGGCTTTCAGGACGACGGCGCGCGCAAGGCGATGCTGGAGGTCTTTGACGTGGTTGGGGCGCGGAGCGAACTGGCCGAGCATTTCCGGTCCGAGCTGGCCAAGGTGTTGTTCAGTTAGCGTCCCTGTTCTCCCTCCGGTCTGCAAGAGGCTTACAAAAACCTGAGCGGCCGCAGTGGAGTCTTGAATCGTTGTACGCCCGTTGTTTCCCGATCAGTGGATCGACATCTTCCAAAAGAGGACGACGATAGGGACAAGGACGCCCAAAGCGCCTGCCAGCGCTATCCATTCATATATCGTCATGATGAAGACTCCTTGAGCCGAGAAATACTTTGCCGAATCGCTCTGTGCCGTCTCCAAATCCCCACGATCAAAACGGCATTAGCAGCGATACCCAAGAAGGCCAAGACGAGACGAAAGGTTGTTCGCTCTCCTAACAGAAGCCCTATGGCACTTCCTCCAATCGCAAGAATAAAGAGCGCCATGAGCTTGAGCAGCTCTGTCTCATACTTGATCTGTTCCGTCTCTCTATCGGCCATGACTGCGGGCGAGGCGCTAGGTCAGTGCCCACTCCTCGTCGTCGTGTGTGACCACCCCCTCCTTTTCCAGCTTGATCAGGTGTGAGCGGACCGAGCCGGCCGCAGCCTTGTGCAGAAACTCGGGCACGTCAACGTAGATGCGCTTGACCATGGCCGGAATCTCGGTCAGCCCGGCTCGCAGGGCGTCCAGCACCTGCTGCTCGCGCAGCTCCCTATGGGCGATATACTCGTTCAGCTTTTTGTACGGCTCGCGGATGGCCGGACCGTGGGCCGGATAGATGACCGACAGATCCAGCTTGAGGAGTTTGCGCAGCGAGGGCAGATACTCGATCAAGCCGCCGCCCTCTTCCGGGATCACGGTCGTGCCCGCCCCGAGGACCAGATCGCCGGTAAACAGGGCCTTTTCTTCTTCCAGGTAGTAACACAGATGATCTCGCGCATGGCCCGGGGTATGGATCGCGCGCAGGGTGGCCCCGTCGGTTTCAACCCTGGCCCCGTCCTCAATATAGCTGAGCGGAAAATTGTGGACCTCGTCTTTTCCCGGCCAGGCTTTCTTGGACACCCGCAGCGCGCCGAACTGAGCCTGCACGTGGGGCGTGCCGCCGATGTGGTCCTGGTGCACATGGGTGATGACGATTTCTTGCAGTTCGGTAGCGCCGTTCTTGGTCTCGGCCAAACCCTGCTTGAGCAGGGGGTCATACACGTCAAGCCCGATACCGGTGTCCAGCAAAATCGGTTTCTTGCCCTTGCCGACCAGGTAGGTGTTGGTGCCGGGACCGGTAAACGGGCCGGGGTTCTGGCCCAGGACGGTCGAGACCCAGTCACTCCAGATATCGAAATCGGGCATTGTCAGCCCGGCCATGGTGTCGGTCACAATACGGGTCGGTCCTGCCATGTGTTCATCTCCCCAACATGTTCTTGGCGATTGTCTGGAGCTGGATATTGGACGTGCCTTCGTAGATTTTGCCAATCTTGGCGTCGCGGTAGAACTTCTCGGCCGGGAAGTCTTTGATGAAACCGTTGCCGCCAAAAATTTCCAGCGACTGCGAGGCCACCCGTTCGGCAATCTGCGAGCAGTAGTACTTGGCCATCGCCGCCTGCTGGCGGAAGGGCTGTCCGCCGTCTTTGAGCCGCGCCGCGTTGTAGACCATCAGCCGGCCGGCTTCGATTTCAGTCGCCATCTCGGCCAGCTGGAACTGCACGGCCTGGAACTGGGCGATGGCCTGGCCGAACTGCCGCCGCTCCAGGGCGTAGTCTTTGGCCGCGTTAAACGCGCCCTGGGCCAGCCCGACCATCTGCGCCGCAATACCAATCCGCCCCTCGTTCAGCGTCTCAATGGCCACCTTGTAGCCCTGGCCGACCTGACCGATCACGTTCTCACGCGGCACCCGCACGTCTTCCAGGATCAACTCACAGGTCGAGCTGGCCCGGATGCCGAGCTTGTCCTCTTTGCGGCCGACGCTGAAGCCGGGCATCTCACGATCAATGACAAAACCGGTGATGCCCTTATAGCCCTTGTCGGGGGCGGCGTTGGCGAACAGCATGTACAGGCCCGCGTCGTCACCGTTGGTGACCCACATCTTTTGGCCGTTGAGCACATAGGTGTCGCCGTCCGGGCGCGCCTGGGTTTTCAGGGCAAACGCGTCACTGCCCGAACCGGACTCTGACAGCGAGTAGCTGCCGACCGTGTTTGTCGCCAGCCGGGGCAGGAACCTGGCCTGCTGGTCCGGCGTCAGCCAACGGAGAAAGGCGTTGATGACCAGGGTGTTCTGGACATCGATACACACCGAGACCGCAGGATCGACCCGAGCCATTTCCTCGATGGCCAGAATCGCCATGAAAAAGCTCGACCCCGCCCCGCCGTACTCCAGCGGGATCTCAACCCCCATCACGCCCAGGTCAAACAGTCGGTCGATCAGCTCGCGCGGGATCTTTGCCGCCCGGTCCATGTCCATCACCTGGGGTTTGACCCTCTCCTCGGCAAACTCCCGGACCATGGACTGAAACAGCCCCTCTTCTTCGCTCAGTGTCGTGAGTGCAAGACTTGCCGTGTTGGTGCTCGACATGCGCCGACCCCTTTCGCCTGAAGCTTCCCCCTTACATCTCACGTTGCCGAACGCCTGTCCAGCCGATATAGTCGCCCCAAAAAGCGAGACACCAGATGAAAATTGGTCTGATTTCCGACACCCATATCCCCGAAGCCATGCCAGAGTTGCCGAGCCAGGTGCGCACGGTTTTTGCCGGGGCGGATCTGATCCTCCACGCCGGGGACCTGCACTGTCTGGAGGTGCTCGATTGGCTGGAAGACATCGCCCCGGTGCTGGCCTGTCGGGGCAACGGCGACGACGGCTCGGGCGGCCGCCCGGTTGTCCCCGACGACCCGCGCCTGCGCGAAGCCGCCGTCACCAGCGCGGCCGGCTATCGGATCGGCCTGGTGCACGATGTCTTGGATCCCGCGGACTTCTCCCAGTGGCCCATCGAGCGCACCATGGAGTTCTATTTTGACGGCCCCACCGATTTCATCGTGTGCGGCCACACCCATGTCGAGGGCGTCAAGCGCCACGGCGAGGTGCTGGTCATCAATCCCGGCAGCCCGACTTTTCCCCACAACTATGCGGCCCAACCCGGCACGGTCGGGGTGTTGCAGCTCGCGGACAACCGCGGGGGCGGAGAGGTCAGCGTGTACGATCTGAAGACGCTGGCGGTCATGCCGGAGCTGACGACCAGGTTCTAAGCGCGCCGGAAGCTCAGCCGCCCAGACTGATCATTTCGATCTTTTTATGCTCTTTCGGGTCGTAGCCGGCGGCGGACCGCAGCGCCGCCAGCCGCTCTTCTGAGTAGCGATCCCGGCGTGTGCCCCAGCTGCGGCCCAGAACGGCCAGGATGTCGTCATCCGAGGCGCCGTCGCGCAGCAGGGCTTTCAGGTTATAACCGGTGTTGGAAAACAGGCAGGTCACAAACTTGCCGTCGGCGGTCAGACGCGCCCGGGTGCAGCTACTGCAGAACGGCTCGCTGACCGAGGCGATCACGCCGATATCCCCGTCGCCATCCACACAGGCATAATCGACCGACGGCGCGCTGCCCTTGTCGCGGCCGATCTCCCGCAGCGGAAACCGGCGCTGGATCGTTTGGAGGATTTCCTGCTTGGTGACGATTTTGTCAGACTGCCAGCCGTTGGCGTTGCCGACATCCATGAATTCAATAAAGCGCAGGGCAAAGCCGTGCTCACGGGCAAAGGCGACCAGGTCGAGAATCTCGTCGTCGTTCACCCCGCGTTCGATGACCGCATTGATCTTGATCGGAGACAGGCCGGCCCGTTGGGCGGCGAACAGGCCGTCCAAGACCTTGCTGAGATCGCCCCGCTTGGTGATCTGGCGGAAGCGCTCGGGCCGCAGCGAGTCGAGGCTGACGTTGATCCGGCGCAGGCCGGCCGCTCTGAGGCTGGCGGCTCTGTCGGCCAGCAGCGAGCCGTTCGTCGTCAGGCACAGTTCCGGGGCCTTGTCCAAGGCCGACAGTTTGGCGATCAGTGTCTCCAGGTCCCGCCGGGCCATGGGCTCGCCACCGGTCAGACGGACCTTTTCCACACCGAGTTGGACGAACAGGCGCACCAGCCGGGTGATTTCTTCAAAGGATAAGACTTCGCTCTTCTCCAGCCACTCGTACTCGTCGAGCGGCATGCAGTAGGTACAGCGAAAATTACACCGGTCGGTCACCGAGATGCGTAGGTCTGTGAGCGGACGCTGGTAGTGATCTGACAGCATGGAGTCTCCTGAACGGCGCTTATTATAACCATCGGGCAGCTGTAGCCAAGGGGAGGGTGGAGGAGAAAATTTGACTTTCGAGCTGCCTTTTGCGATACGATTTGTATGACAAAAACAATTTCAATTCGTCTTGATGAGTCGCTGTTGCGCGCCGTGGACATGGTTGGCAAGGGGGATAACAGACGACGCTCCGAGATTGTTCGTGAGGCGCTCGAGCTGTGGCTCGAACGGCGGACGCTTGCTGAGAAAATACGCAGTCACAGACAAGGCTATAAACGGAGTCCGGTCGCTGCCGATGAATTTACGCCTGTTCTGGAGGCCCAGGTATGGCCGAAATAAATCGGGGCGAAATCTGGCAGTTCAGCTTTCCTCATCCCAATAAACGACGGCCAGTCCTCGTCCTGACGCGGCAGGAGGTGATCGACCATCTTCACACCGTGACTGTCGCTCCGCTTACGACAACGATCCGCGGTATTCCGTCAGAGGTTGTCGTTGGACCTGAAAGTGGGCTCAAAACCCGCTCGGCGATTAATCTGGACAATGTAGCGACCGTACCACAGGCTGGTTTACGTGCATTTGTCGGGACTGTGACCCCCTCGGTTTTTCGCGCAGTTCGTGAGGCGCTCCTGTTTGCCCTGGGTTTTGACGGCGCGAAAGACCTTGGCTGAGCGCTGTCACATACGAGAAATGTCCGTGCGATCCGGTCCGGTATCCTCGATCAGCCACCACACACTGCCCGCGCTCAGCAAGGCCAAGCCCGCGGCAATGGCCATCAGCCACTGAAAGCTGGTCACAAACGAGCCGGCAATCGCCCCTTCCAGGGCCGCCTGGAGCTGCTCGTCGAGTCCGGCCGGGGCTTGGGCTGCGGCCAGCCTGGCGCGCTCGGTATCGAGCTGGTGTCGAATGTGGGCCGGCACCTGAAGCGCGTCCAGCCGCCGGTCGAGCTGGGCATTGAACACACCGACCGCCACAATGCCCAACACGGCGATGGCCAGCAGGCTGGCCGTCCGTGAGACCGCGCTGTTCAGGCCCGAGGCCAGCCCGGCGTAGCGCTGGTCAACCGCGCCCAGCACAGTGCTGGTCAGCGGCGCAACCGTGATCATCATGCCGGTTGCCACCACCACAATGCCGGGAAAGAAGCCGTGCCAATAGTGGCTCTCATGGCTCAGCAGGGCCAGGATGGCATAGCCGCCGGCCGCCACGCACGGCCCGATCAGCAGCGGTCGGCGGGCGCCGGTGCGCGCCACCAGACCGCCCGCCCAGCGCGAGCCGGCAAACATGATGGCGCTCATCGGCAGAAACGCCGCCCCGGCCTGGGCGGCGGAATAGCCGTGGACCTGAATCAGACAGAACGGCAAAAAGAACAGGCTGCCGCCCAGCGCGGCGTACAGCAGCAGGGTGAGCAGATTCACCCCTCGAAACGTCCGCGACCGAAACAGGTCGAGCGGCAGCATGGGAGCTGGACTGGAGCGCTCGACCAGGAGAAATCCGGCCAAGACGCCGCCGCTCAGCGCCAGCGCCCCGAACACGAACGGATGGCGGAAACCGAGCTGCGGGGCTTCGAGCAGACCGTAAACCAGGCTGCCCAGCCCCAACGTGACCAGCAGCGCGCCGGGCCAGTCCAGCTTGCCGGTCGGCGGGCTGGCCCGGCTGGCCGGGCTGTCGGGGATGCGCCAGTACACCACGCTCAGGACAACCAGGGCCAGCGGCGCATTGAGAAAGAACACCCAGCGCCACGAGCCATGGTCGACAATCCAGCCGCCGACAACGAGGCCCAGGGCCGACGAGATCGCAATCCCGCTCGACCAGGCGCCGACCGCCCGGCCGCGCTGCCGGTCAGAGAAGGCGGCTCTGAGCAGGGCCAGGCTGTTTGGGACCAGCAGGGCGCCGCCCACGCCTTGTCCGACCCGGGCGACGATCAGGGTCTGGATGTCGGGCGCCAGACCACAGCCCAGAGACGCCAGCGTAAACACGCCGATGCCGGCGGCAAAGCTCGGCCGACGCCCCAGCCGGTCGCTCAGCGCGCCGCCGACCAGCAGCAGCGAGGCCAGAAACAGCACATACGCCTCGACCACCCACTGGGCCTGGCTGAGCGTCGCCTGAAGTTCCCGCTGCACGACCGGCAGGGCGATATTCACCACGCTGCCGTCGACAAACACCATGCCGGAGCCCAGAATCGTGGCCGTCAGGGTCCACTGCTCCGCGCCCCAGCGCGCCGCAGACGGCTGGGACTTTGAGGGATGGAGAGGGGTACGCAAGCTGCTGAGGCTAGCAACGAAACCGGGCCAGACCAAGGGGCGGGTGGTTTGCGGTGCGCGATTGCTGTCCGATCACACAGGGCCGAATCGGCGCGTCCCTGAGATGCCTCTTGCTTTCCCGGGTGCCGCTCTGTAGACCAGACGCATGTCCCCGGCAGGGGTGGCCAGTTCTTGAGGAGTTGTCTCATGTCATCGACCGATGTGTTCTTGGCAAATAATGCCCGCTATGCCGAGCAGTTTCAGCAAGGCGAGGCGCCGGTCCGACCCGCCAAGCAGACCGTGATCATCACCTGTATGGATGCCCGCATCGAAACCGGCCGCCTGTTGGGCCTCGAGGAGGGCGATGCCCACGTCATACGCAACGCGGGCGGGGTCGTGACCGACGATGTGCTGCGCTCTCTGGTCATTTCGCAGCGTTTGCTGGGAACCAGAGAGATCATGCTCATTCATCACACCGGCTGCGGCATGCTGAGCTTCCGCGACGACGATCTGAAAGCCGAGATCGAAGCCGATACCGGCTTACGGCCCGCCTTTGCGTTCGAAGCCTTCCCGGACCTTGAGGAGGACGTGCGTCAATCCATACGGCGTATTCAGGCCAGTCCGTTCGTGCCGGTGAAGGACCACATACGCGGTTTTGTCTACGACGTGGAGACCGGTCGTTTGCATGAGGTCAGCTGACGCGAGGCATCTGGCTTTGCCCTGTCCACTCCGGCCCGCATACGGAGCGGCGCTGACCCTCAGCCGCACCGACATCCGGGCGACAGCCTGCGATCCTGCCAGCCCAAGAAGGAGACGGAAGGAGACGCGATGAAAGTTGTTGACGGTGACAGCCACTTTATCGAACCGCTCGATGTCTACCCGCGCTATATTGACCCCGCCTTCCGGGAGCGGGCCATGCGTGTGGAGCGCGACCCGGACAGTGGCAAACAGCGCATGCTGGTCGATGGCAAACCCATGCGACTCGGCAGCCGGGATATCGACGAAATGCTCAGCATCATCGTCGGCTATGGGCAGAAGGAAGAGGGCAGCGCGCTCGACGAGTTTGACCGTTCGCTGATGAGCGGCGGCGACTGGCAGAACATGGACAAACGGGTCCAGTTTCTCGACGCCGAGGGCATCGACTACCAAGTCCTGTTTCCGACCCTGGGGCTGTTGTGGGAGGGCGAGGTGCAAGACCCCGCCCTGGCCGCAGCCCTGTGCCGGGCGTACAACACCTGGGCGTTTGAGGTGTGTGCGGGCCGTCTGGACCGTCTCTTTCCGTCGGCCCACATCTCGCTCCGCGACCCTGAACTGGCCGTCGACGAGGTTCAGCGGGTGGCCAGGCTGGGCGCCCATTCGATCATGCTCGGCTCGGCGCCGGTGGCGGGCAGAAGCTTCGGGCATGCGGACTATGACCCGATTTGGGCGGCCGCCCAGGACGCGAATGTCGCGGTTACCATTCATCCCGCCGGCAACAAGGAATACCTGGGCAGCGCCTGGTATAAGCACCGCAATCCCGGCTTCATGTTCATCTCGATGAACGTCATCCAAGACCCGCGCATGTCGCTCAGCACGATGGTGTACGACGGGGTGTTCGAGCGCTTCCCCGAGCTGCGGGTGGCGACCGTCGAGTCGATGGGCAGCTGGGTCGGCGAGTGGATCGAGCGCTTTGACTACCGCTATCAGTACATGCGCCACACCTCGCAGATGAAGCGACCGATCCGGGAGTATTTTGCCCGCAATATCTGGATCAACGCCGACCCGAGCGAAAAACTGTTGCCGTACATCGTCCAGTTCGTGGGCGACGAGAAATTCTTTGTCGGCTCGGATTATCCGCACGCCGAAGGCTTTACCCAGCCTATCCAGACCATGCGCGGCCTGCTGTCAGACCTGCCGGCCGCCTCGCTGGACAGGATCCTGGGGACCAACGCGGCCGCGTTTTACCGGATCGGGGCGTGACCGGCGGGGGTGTCCGGTCTGGGACCTGATCGAGCTTTGCACGGAGGATGAGGGATGCGTATCGCGGCCAGCCCGTTCGTGCCAGTGAAGGATCAGAGCTGCGGTTTTGTCTACGACGTGGAGCCCGGTCGCCTGCATGAAGTGACCCGACGCGAGGCCAGCTATCGGGGTGCTGCAGGATAACTTCATGAGGCCCCAAGGTCGAAGCCGCCTGCCCGTTCGTCGCTGACGGGCAAGCCGGCAGCCATCGGTGCCCTCGCGGATCTGCCCGCTATCGTCGCGGGCACGGCCGGCACCACCATCAGCCGCCAGGCGAGCGAAACAGCATACTACTGGTCGGCGTGAGAGCTGACGAAATCTGAAGACTGAGCCTGCGTCATGGGCCCGGCACAGGTCAGGGGTCGCCTTGCGGCCAGCGACGCAGCATCCAACGCAGCGCCAATGGCGAGGCGATGCACGTTGCGATTGAAACGAAGGCGACCGCCGCGTAGACGTTCGGCGGCACCGCCCAATCGCCGAGCGCGTGACCCTGCTGGACTACGATCATCGCGATCTCGGCCCGTGGGACCATGCTGACGCCGATCAGAGTGGCGCCCGCGACACCAGTCGCCAAAAGCGCCGGTAGACCAGCCCCCACGACCTTTCCGACCACCGCGACTGTCAGCAGCGACAACCCGAGTGCCAGACCGGGTAGGATTGAGGAGGTATCGACGTTGAGACCAATGCCGACGAAGAAGAACGGCGTGAAGAACGCGTAGAGCGGCTCGAATGAGGTTTCCAGTCGTACCACGCGCGGGTCACGGCTGAAGATGAAGCCGGCGAACAAGGCGCCCAGCGCGAGCGTAAAGCCAAGCACTGCGGTCATTGCGGCAATGATGATTCCGATCGCGATAACGATGAGGATCGAATTGGGTGCTCCGGTCCTGGACAGCCAGGACGCGAGATGATCTTCGCCATAGCGCGCAATAATAACGCATATCGCACCAAGCAGGAGCGCCTTGACGCCAAGCAGCGCAGTCGTCGGGAGGATGATCTCGGCGAGCGTCCCGCTGCCGCCAGTGGAGAGCGCGGGTGCGAGGGCAACCAACACCGCCATAAGCGCGACGCCCGAGAGATCGTCCAGCCCGGAAACATCGATCAGGATTTCGCCGTTTGCCGACCGGAGCGCTTTTGCGTCACGCCATACTTCGACCGAAACGGCAATACTCGTTGCGGTGAGGGCGACGGCGACAAAGAGACTCGGAACCAGATCAAGGTCAAGGAACGTCCGCGAGAGGTAGTAGGCGGGCACGCCGCTCAGCGCGACATTGCCAATCCAGATTGGAACCGCCTGGGGAAGCTTGCCGGACAGCTCGTGAAGATTGCTCTCCAGGCCAACCCGAAACAGCAGCGCGATCAGGCCGACGCTGGCCAGGAATTCGAATACCGCGCGTCCCGCTGACGAAATCAAGTCGTAGCGACTGTCGATCAGGCTGGCGAACAGCCCGAGCAACAGGTAGCCCACCAGCGGCGGTATGTTGATCCGTGTCAACGCAGAGCGAAGCAGGATAATGACGACAACGAGGATGCCGATTAGCAGATCGAGAATGGCAACGGAGTCGGTTGTTTCGGTCATCGGAGCCCTCGCGAGAAGAGGATAGCCTTTTTCTCATCCTGTTGGCGCGCAACGACCTCGTGGTTGGGATCGTCTCGATAGACGACGTTGAAATTGTGAAAGTCGCGGCCGGCCGCGCCCATGATAACGACCCGGCGACGTTTATTGGACCTCAATTCTACAACGTCAGTGGACATCGGGTGACCTCCCCCCGCGCGCACGATGCGGCTGGGCTCGTAGACTCCTGTTCGTCGAACCAATCGTCCGAGCGCCCGCTTTCCTCATATTTTCAGACATTTCTCGGATAAGATAAAGAGCGGCAGCGCGGTCAAAACCGAAGCCAACTCCGTGATCCTTCCAGGCTCGGTCGGCTTGGGTTATGATGGGCCGACTACCTCTTGGGGAGGACGAGCTATGCGTATCAAGGATAAAGTCGCCCTGGTCACAGGCGGCAGCCGGGGCATTGGCCGAGCGATCAGCCGCCGGCTGGCCGAGGAAGGCGCCCGGGTGGCGATTGCCGATATCCTGGAGGACGAGGCCCGGCAGACCGCCACGGAGATCGTCGCCGCCGGCGGCCAGGCCCTGGCCGTGACTACCGACGTGACCCGACTCGACCAGGTCCAGGCGTGTGTCCAACACGTTACCGACACCTGGGGAGCGATAGACATTCTGGTCAATAACGCCGGCTGGGACAGGATCGAACCCTTTGTCGAGAGCAGCCCCGAGACCTGGGACAAGGTCATTGCCATCAATCTGCGCGGCCCGATCAACTTGTGTCATACGCTTGCGCCGCAGATGATGGAGCGTAAGCAGGGCAAGATCATCTCAATCAGCTCGGACGCCGGTCGGGTCGGCTCAACCGGCGAGGCCGTTTACTCGGCGTGCAAGGCTGGCATTATCGGCTTTTCCAAAACCCTGGCCCGCGAGCTGGCCCGCTCGCAGGTCAACGTCAACGTCGTCTGCCCCGGCCCGACCGACACGGCCCTGCTCCAGCAGGTCACCGCTGGTGAGCGCGGCGCGCGGGTGATCGAGGCCATGACCCGAGCTGTGCCCTTCCGACGCCTGGGCCAGCCCGAGGAGATTGCCAATGCGGTGGCCTTTTTTGCCTCGCCGGACGCCGACTTCGTGACCGGCCAGGTCTTGTCGGTGAGCGGCGGCCTGACCATGGCCGGCTGAGGAGGGCGTATGCGCTTTACGGACAAGGTCGCCCTGATTAGCGGCTCGTCGCGCGGCATCGGTCGGGCGATCGCCCTGCGGCTGGCCGAGGAAGGCGCCCGGATTGTGGTCAATTACCGCCGCAACGCCGCGCAGGCCCAGGCGGTGGTTGCGGCAATCGAGCGGCTCGGCTCACAGGCGCTGGCGGTCCAGGCCGACATGAGTGACGCCGAGGCCGTGCGGGCCATGTTCGGGCAGGTCAAGGAGCGCTACGGGCAGCTCGACATCCTGGTCGTCAACGCTGCGGCCACCGCCTTCCGGCCCCTGCTCCAGCAGAAAGAACACAACGTGATGCGGACGTTCGGGCTGACGATCAGCGGCTCGCTGCTGGCCGTCCAGGAGGCCGTACCGCTGATGCGCGGTCGGGCGGCCCGAATCGTGACCGTCTCCGGCATCGACTCCCTGCGCATGCTGTCCGGCCACGGGCTGCTCGGCGCGGCCAAGGCCGCCCTGGAAAACATGACCATGTATCTGGCCCACGAACTCGGGCCGCACGGGATCGCGGTCAACGGCATCAATCCCGGCCTGATCGAAACCGACTCGTCGAAGATGTACGCCGGCGGTGACGCGGCCTACGCCGAGTACGAACGCGATGTGATCCCCAATACGGCGGCCGGCCGGGTGGGGCGACCCGAAGACATCGCGGCGGTGGCGGCCTTTCTGTGTTCTGAAGACGCCGACTTTATTCGGGGACAAACCCTGCTGGTGGACGGCGGGCTGCTGTCTTCGTCGATCGCCAGCCGGCCGCACGACTGAGGCACCGGCCGGAGCACACCTCATGGCCGACGCGTCCGCCGCAACCCTGCCCTTTTCCAGCCGACAGCTGGAGCGCGTCTTTGCCCGGCTGTCGGGACGGCCGCCCCTGCACGTCCACGCCGTCCTGTCCGGCAATATCAACACGATTGTCAAGGTCGAGTGTGAGGGCCGGCTGTACGGGCTGCGGGTGCGAACCCAGGAGCAGGTCTACCGCTACGAGCCGGACCTGGTCAAAGAGGCCCTTGTCGCCGCACTGCTCACGCCCGGTTCGCGGCCGCCCACCGACACCGCTGTCGCCCGGCTGTTCGACGGCCTGCTGGCCGCCCGGTGCGGTAGGCTTGAGAGTGAGACGACCGTCCTGCCCCGGCTGCGCTACTACGACTGGACCCGACAGCTCCTGGCCCACCCCTACTGTGTCTACGACTGGGCGGACGGCGCGCCCCTCTGGGACACGCCCGCCCCACCCCTGTACCGTGCCGCCGGCCGGGCCTTGGCCCAGATCCATACCGTTCGATTTGAGGCCTGGTACGCCGATTTCCCGTCGGTGGGAAAGAAGCCGCTGGCCTGGGCTGAACGCTTTCCCCAGGCCCTCGGCAAAGAGCTTGACGCCGCCCGTCGCCACCTGCCGACAACGCTTGCCGAGGCTGCGGCCGGGCTGCGTCTGCCCGACACCCTGGAGGTCAGGCCGCGCCTGGTGCATAACGATTTTTCACCCGGCAATATCCTGGCTGCGGACGGCCGTCTGACCGCCATCATCGACTGGGACAACGCCGTGGTTGACGCGCCAGCCCTGGACTTTGTGAAAATGAAGTACTGGACGGCCAAGAACACCGCCGGCCGGCTGTCGCCCCACCCGACGCTGTTTGCGGCTTTTGTCGAGGGCTACGGCGACGCCGGGCAGGCCATCGTTGAGTCTTTGGCCTTTGCATTGTATGAGTTGCTGTGGTTGCTGCGGGTGTTCAATTTCGAGTGTGCCAAGCAGGCTCAGGGCATCGCCCCGGCGCCGGGATATCCCGAGGCCGGCGTGTACGAGGCTTTCCTGTCTGAGGCGCTGACGCGGCTGAGCCGGTTCTGAGGAGAAAAAGGAGGACAGCATGGATCCCGTGTGGTTTGGACAGTTCGCCGTCACCGCGTTTTTTGCCGTGGCTTTTCTGCAATCCGCAGCCGACAAGTGGATGGACAGTGCGGGCAATCTCGAGTTTCTGACCGGCCATTTTTCCAAGAGTCCCCTGGCCGGAACGGTGACGCCGATGTTCTGGGCGATCACGGTCATCGAGTCGGCGGCCGGGGTCCTGTGCGCCATCGGAGCCGTGCAAGTCCTGTTCGGCCTGGGCGGCGGCCTGGCGGTGTGGGGCATCGCTGTCGCCACCCTGGCCTTGCTGAGTCTCTTCTTTGGCCAGCGGCTGGCTCAGGACTATGGCGGGGCGGTGGTGATTGCCAGCTATTTCGCGGTCGCCCTGCTGGGCCTGATGTTGTTCCGGTCGTAAGCCTTGGTCGGAGTCGAAAAAATCACCGCCGGCATCAGGCTGGCGTCGACGAAGACCGATCTGCATAAAACCCGACAATCTCCTCGATGACGGTGTGGGCGTGACGGACGAGCAGCTCTTGATCTTGCAGGACAAAGTGGGTCTTGGCGCCTGAGGCCAGCATCGACTGGGTGGCTTCCAGGGTGCTGGCGTCTTCGAGCAGCGCATCGCGCAGCAACACCTTACTGTATTCCTGGCTGAAGCGCTGGGCCGCATTGGCGGCCTGGGGGAAATAGGTGCGGACTTCCCACAGCGTCCGGTCCGCCGCCAGTGGCCAGAACTGATGGGTCAGGTAGGTCCCGTCAAAGACAAACACATCGAAGTTTGGAAAGAGCATATTGGCGTCAAAGGCCCAGAAGCGGCTGCGGGTCGGGTTCACGCCCGGCGGCAGCCGGTCCATATCCCAGCCGCGGTTGACGATGGACGAGCCGAAGCGGTGGGCCAGCAGCTCGACCGCTGACGGCTTATGCTCGGGGTTGCCGAACACCGACATGCGGTGGTTACGCTCATACAGCTGAAAGGCAAAGGCGTGGGCATACGGGTTGTCTTTGCTGGTGAACGAGTCGGGCAGCGAGCGCTGGTGGATGAACGGCACGTGGTAGGCTTCGTGAAAGGCGTCTTTGATGACCTTCCAGTTGGCCTTGATCTCGGTCGTCCAGGCAAAGCATGTGCTCAGCTTGTCAAACGGGTAGCCCGTCAGACCCGCGCCCAGCTCGCCCAGCTGCTCCGACAGGCTTTCGGGCGGCTGCGGGCTCAGATTGACAAAAATAAAGCCTTCCCAGCTCTCGCTCGCAATCGGGCTCAGGCCGAGCCGGGTTTTCTCCAGCCCAAAAAAATTGTCCTCGTCCGGCACGAAACGCAGCCCGCCGTCCAGCCCGTACGACCAGCCGTGAAACTTGCAGGTCAACGCCTGACAGCGACCGCCCCGGTCCCAGACGAGCTTGTTGCCACGGTGGGAGCACATGTTGTGAAAGGCGCGCACACGACCGTCCCGACCGCGCACGACCAGGACCGAGGTCTGACACACCGGCAGGTCTTTGACAAAATAATCCCCGGGCTGCGGGATCTGCTCAAGCCGTCCGACGTTCAGCCAGAAGCGCTTGAAAATTTTTTCGCGCTCCTGGGCAAAGTAGGCGGGTGACACGCAGGGTTCGATTGGAATCGGTCCGGTGCCGAGTTCAGGATAGTCGGTGTGCCAGATTTTGCCGTTGGCGTGGCCGTCCATGCTGCGTCCTCCCGCCCTCAGCTGCCGAGTCCGGCCTCGCGGGCGAAGCGTTCCATCAGCTGCATCAGCTCGGAGAAGTCGTTCGTCCAGGCTCGGAAGGACAGGTAGACATGCTGGAACCCGAGTTTTTCGTAGCCGGGCAGATCGTCCAAAAGCTGATCGAGGCTGGGCGCCGCTAGGGGCAGCATGCACAGCTGGAGGTCGGCCATGCTGCGGCCGGCCTGCTCGGTCAGCTCGGCCAGGGTCTCCAGCGGCGCCGCAATCGCCTCCGGGCTATTGCCCATGGCGATCCAGCCGTCGCCGCGCCGGGCCACCCGCCGCAGGGCGCCCTGTGTCATACCGCCGATCAGCACCGGCGGCCGCGGCGTCTGGACCGGCTGGGGCAGGCATTTGATATCCGCGATCTCAAAGTGTTTGCCGCTGAAGTTGACCACCGGCTGGGTCCAGGCCGCTTTCAGAATATCAATCGTCTCGTCGGTACGGCTGCCGCGTTCCTTGATCGACACCCCCAGGGCGTCAAACTCCTGTTCCAGCCAGCCAGCGCCCACCCCGACGACCGTGCGTCCGCCGGACAGCACGTCGATTGTGGCCAGGGTTTTGGCCGTGGCCAGCGGATGGCGGTAGGGCAGGATGAGGACTGCGGTGCCCAGCTTGACCCGGGTCGTTTTGAGCGACAGGGCGGCCAGCACGCTCAGCGGCTCAAGAAACGGATCGTCCGGGTTGAAGGCGTAACCACCCTCCATCTTGGACGGAAACACCAGGTGGTCGGCCACCCAGATTGTGCTGTAGCCCAGCGCCTCGGCCGCCTCGGCGGCGGTGGCGATTCTGTAGGCCGGGTCTTCGCTGGCAAACGCCGTAAAATGGGGCAGAACAATACCGTAGTCCATACGCGTTCTCTCCTGACAGGGCGGTCTACACCGCAGCCACGCCGTCTTCCTCTCCCAGCGCCACCCGCAGAATGCCCTCCTGGGCAGCCCGAAACTTCTCGCACCAGCTGGCCAGCGCGGTCCGGATTTTCTCCTGGCGCTGGGGAGTGGTGGCGTACTCCCGCACCAGCTCGTAGACCGGTTCGCCGTGAGCCTCGGCCTCGCCCATGTGGGCGTAGAAAAACTCCAGCTCGTGACGGCTCAGGCCGTAGTGTTCGGCCAAACCCTGCACGAGCCGGGCGGTGGAGTTCTCCCGGCGGCTTTCTCCGCCGATTGACATGGCCGCCAGGGTCACCAGGCCGTACTCCCGACGCCCGAGTTCGATGACCCACTCGACATAGTCGAGGGCGGCCCGGGCGACCTGGGGACGGGCCAGCTCTTGCGCGCTGGCGCCCAGGGCTTCGGCCAGCCGTCGCGACAGCCGCCAGTGCGCGTCGTCACCACGGCCCATGACCGTCTCCTCGTCAATCAGGTTCTCCACAATATGGCGCCGAATCTTTTGATCGGTCGGCCCCAAGCCGGTGTTCAGAAAAATTCCGCCAAAGGCCCGGATGTGCTGCCCGGTGCGATAGTGGTGCTGGACGGCCCATTTTTTGAGCGCCTCACGCTCCAGGCTGCCGGCCATCACCCCGGCATAAAAATGGGCGCCGTACAGGGGCGCTTTTTCCTGCTGGGCCATATAGCCGCGCAGTTCTGCGATAAAATCGTCCGAGTTCAGCGTGGACATCCTGCGTCCTCCTTAGAGACGAGCCTGCTCAGGCTCATGCATAGCAGACCAGAAACCGCCGGGCAAAAGGCGCGGCCCATCCAGGGACTCGTCTTACCCGTGTCTGGCGTCGCGCCCATACCATTACCGTCCCAGCTGTGTCAGGAGGCTTCGGGCTTGGCGCAGGTCGGCCGTGTCAAAGCCTTCGGTGAACCAGTCGTAGATGTCGGCCAGCCGCCGTCGGGCAGCGTCCGTCCGACCCTGGTCTTTCCACAGCCGGCTCAGGCTGATGACAGCGCGCAGTTCGAGCGACTTGGCCCCGTCTCGCCGGGCAATGCTGATCGCCCGCTGAAAGCACTTCTCAGCTTCGACCACGGGAGCCGGGGGAGCGCCGCGCTGACCGTTCGCCAGCCGCCCGGCCTGGGCGGCCTGCTCCAACAGCAGCTCGCCCTTGAGGCGGAACACATCGGCCTGCTGCGAACGTTCGCCGGCCTGGCCGGTGTGGGCAGTTGCCTGTTCGAGGATGGCCAGTCCCTGGGCCGGCTGGCCGCCTTTGCGATACGCCTCCGCACCCACACAAAAGACAAACGATCGCTGCTGGTTGGGGCCCGCGGTATGCAGAGCGGTCATTGCCCGCTCAACCAGCCCCAAGCCTTCTTCGACGCGACCCTGGTCGGTCAGCGCCCAGCCGTGGGCAAGCTGTCCGAGGCTGGCCCAAAAGGCAAAGCCCTGTTCTTGGGCCAGGTCGATGAGGGCGCGGGCGTATTCGTGGGCGGCGGCGTATTCTCCCCGGAAGCGATGGACTGTTCCCACAAACTCCAGGGCTAAGACCGAACTGAATGGGTGGGCCAGGTTGTGAGCGGCCTGCCGGGCCTGCTGGCTTCGGGCCAGAGCCTGATCCGGGTAGCCGCGCAACCACAGGAAATGTGCCAGGAAAGCAAGACTCAGCACCTGCGGGTCTTGGCCAAAATGCGCCCCCTCGGGCCGGTCCGGCCGGTGACGCTCAGGATCGTAGAAGCGCAGACTGCGCTCCAGATGCTCCTGCGCCGCAGCCAGCTCGCCCGACGCGTTCAAGGTCAAGCCCAGGCTGAGGTGGGCGGTCAGCAGCGCCCCCGGCGTCCCGATGCTCTCGGCCTGACGCCAACACTGCTCGGCCAGCTCGCGGGCAATGTCCAGCCGACCGGCGACCAGATAAAACCGCCACAGGCCAAACACGACGACAAACAGCTGGGGCGTTTCGCCGAGAGCGCGACACAGCTCCAGAGCCCGCGTGTACAGGGCTTCAACTTCTGGAGCGGTATAGCCCCGGGTGGCGGTCAGCGGCGTTCCCAGATCGATCCGTAAGCTCAGCTCTTGCTGCCGACGCTGAATCGAGTCGGGCAGCGTGTCGAGGAGTTCCAGGCCCGTCGTCAGGTGACGGGTGGCTTCGGCGTTGGCGGAACGCTCGGTCGCGCGCTGTCCGGCCCGCTGCCAGTACGAAATCGCCGGCTCGGCCAGCCCGGCTGCGGTGTAGTGGTGAGCGATCAGCTCGGGCCTGGTCTGTGCAGTCTCGGGAAAACGGTCTTCCAGGGCCAGGGCAATCTGGCGGTGATAAGCTTGGCGCCTGCTCTTGAGCAGGGATTGATAGGCGCTCTCCTGGATCAGGGTCTGGCGGAAGGTGTAGTGGGCCTGGGGCGGAAAGCCGTCGTGCGCGAGCAGGTCTGCATCGACCAGGCCGGCGAGTTCTGCTTGCAGCCGGTCTTCGGTCAGGGGCGAGACCGTTCGGATCAAGGCGTAGGAAAAGTCTCGACCCAGGGTGGCGCCCAGCTGGGCGGTCTCTTTGCCGACCGCGAGTCGGTCGAGCCGCGCCTCAAGCGAATCCTGGAGGGTGGTCGGAATGCCGAGCGAGGGCAGCGGACCCGTCAGTTCGTAGTGGCCGTCGCTCTCCTGGACGATGCCGGACTCGATGTACATCCTGGTCAGTTCTTCAACAAAGAGGGGGACGCCGTCCGTTCGAGTGCGAATCTGGTGGAGAACGGTGGGCGGGAGAGGCTTGCCGTCACCGACGTGTAGCGCCAACTCTTCGACCTGAGCCGGGCTGAGGCGGTCCAGGCTGAGAGGGTGCAGAGACGGGCCGGCGTCCCAGGGCGGCGAGAAATCGGGGCGAAAGACGCCAACCACCAGGGTGCGGCTGTGTGGCAGACGGTCGAGGTAGGCGTTGAAGAACTCGAGGGTCGAGGGATCGGCCCAGTGCAGATCTTCCCATACACAGTAGACCGGCTGGAGTTCGGCCTCTTCGAGCAGGCAGCTGACAAAGGCCTGAATGATTTTCTGTTTCTGCCGCTGTGGGCTGAGGCGTGGGGTCGGAACGGAGTCGGGCAGGGGCAGGGACAGCAGGGTGGCAAACAGGGCCAGCGTCTCAGCGTCTGGAAAACGGTAGCGGGCCAGGGCCCGTTCGAGTTTGGCCAGCCTGGTCGGGCCGGTGTCGGACGGCTCAAACGCCAGGCCTCTTTCCAGGAGATCGATCAGCGGCGCCAGCGCGCTGTGCTGGTCATACGGTGAGCAGCGCACGGTAATCCGGGTCGCCGCGTCAGCTTCAAGCTGCTGGGACACCGCCTGGACCAGGCGTGACTTCCCGATCCCCGCTACGCCGCTCAGCAACACGAGCTGCCCAGCCCCGCGTGTGGCCCGCTCCCAGCGCTCGCGCAGGAAGGCGACGGCCGTGTCACGACCGACCAGGGCCGGCATCAGGTCCGAACCCATAACGTCACTGGCGAAGGCGAACCGCGTTCGGGAGGGGTGCTCACCCACCACGCGGTAGGCGTGCAGCGCGGCGGAGATGCCTTTGAGGCTGTGGCTGCCGCGATCCTGGCAGTCAAACACGCGCTGCACCAGACGATGGGTCGTGGCGCTGATCAGCACCGAGTCGGGTTCCGCCAGCGTCTGCAAGCGCGCCGCGATATTGGGTGCCTCACCGATGGCCAGTTGCTCGGCCCGCCCTTCAACCCCGACCTCGCCGACCACGACCCGGCCGGTATGGATGCCGATTCGTACCCGAAGCGGAAACGGCAGGTGGGGAAAGGCGAGTTGTGGCAGGGCCTCCACAATGCCCAGCCCGGCCCACACCGCCCGCAGGGGTTCGTCTTCGTGCGCCCTTGGATAGCCAAAATAGACCAACAGGCCATCCCCCAGATATTGGGCGATATAGCCGTCAAAACGGTGGATGACCCCGGCGCACAGTTCCTGGTAGGCGCGGATGACTTCGCGCAGATCCTCGGGATCGAGCTGCTCCGACAGGGCGGTCGACCCCACCAGATCGCAGAACATGACGGTCAGCTGGCGCCGCTCGGCCTCGGGCGTACTCGGACGGCTGTGGCCGCTGTCCGGCTCGGTCTGGTCCGCGTGACCGAGCCAGACCAGCACCAGACCGTCCTCATCCTTGGCCACCCCCTGGGCGGTGATGAGTTCGACTTTGAGCGCCTCAAGCGCGCTGTCATCCAGATCAAACTCGCGCTGTAGCGAGCGGTAGGCCACCCGCCGGCGCTGGGCTAACAGGTTGGCGACCTGATCGACGACCTCGAAGAACGCCATGGAGGAAGTATACGAGAGTCGCCGGTGCGTTGACAGAGGGCAGACGGCAGGCCAAATAGAGAAGACCCAAGCGGGAATGAGTACGGGAGGCAGACGATGGCTGGATACAAAAAAGAGATTGACCGCGAGAAAGTTCAGGCAATCGCCGAGAACGTTTTCGGCCTGCTGAGCGGCGCCGTGATGTCGGGCATGGTGTATCTGGGCGACCGGATGGGGCTGTACCGGGCGCTGGAAGACGCCGGGCCGCTGACGAGTCAGGAGCTGGCCGACAAGACGGGTCTGCACGAGCGCTGGATTCGGGAGTGGATACAGGGCCAGGCCGCCGCCAAGCTGGTTGAATATCGGGGTGAGGGACGCTTCGAGCTATCGCCGGAAGCCGCCCTGGTCCTGGCCAACGAGGACAGTCCGGCCTTTGCCGCGGGTGGGTTTTGCGCCCTGCCGCAGCAGATGGCGGTCCTGGAAAAACTGCCCGGCTCGTTCAAAACCGGTCTGGGTCTGCCGTATGACGCCTTTGGCCCCGAGGGCGCCCGGGGGGTTGAGCGCTTGATCGCGCCGTGGTTCCGGGCGCATCTGGTGCCCCGCGCCCTGCCCCAGCTGGACGGCGTTGTGCCCAAGCTTGAGGTCGGCGCAAAGGCGGCCGACGTGGGCTGTGGCTCGGGCGTGGCCCTGATTGAGATGGCCAAGGCCTACCCCAAGTCGGACTTTCACGGCTATGACATTTCCAAATACGCCCTGGCCCGGGCCGAAGAGAAAAAGGCCCAGGCCGGCGTGCCGAACGTCAGCTTTCACGACGCCAACGGGGACGCCATCCCCGACGACCACAGCTTTGACTTCATCTCGACCTTTGACTGCCTGCACGACATGGCCAATCCGACCCCGGTCATGCACGCCATCTATCAGGCCATCAAGCCGGACGGGACGTGGCTGATTGCCGACATCCACAGCCTGCCGACCTTTGAGGAAAACCTGGAGCAGAATCCCCTGGCGTCCATGTTCTACGGCTTTTCGGTGTTGTGCTGCATGTCCTCGGCCATGTCCGAGCCCGACGGCGAGGGGCTCGGCACGCTCGGCTTTACCGAGCCGGTGGCGCGCAGGATGGTCGGCCAGGTCGGTTTCAGCCGCTTCAAGCAGCACGACTTCAACAACCCCATCAACGCCTACTACGAAGTCCGGCCGTAGCTGGTCGGTGGAGAGATCAGAGACGCTCGAATGGGGCGTCTCCGGCTTTCTTTTGCGTTGCGGCTATCCTATTCTTGCTGCAATCTGCGTTTCATCTTCAGGTGAGGCTGACGAGAACAAGGATAAGAAAGAGCTATGACAGAACCCCTCGCTGACCAAATCATACGAAAGGTCAAGCCTGCCGCCGAACTCTATCACCGGCTGATATTGGTCGTCGCACCGGCAGGCGCGGGCAAAACCACCGTGTTGCGAGATGTGCGGGATCGTATCGGGGCACCCTTGGTGAATGTCAACCTTGCGCTTGCTCGTAGAATGCTAGACTTGACCGAACGCCAACGTAGTTTACAGTTGCAGCGGCTTCTCGAAGAGATTATTTTCGACCACGATGAGGAGATCATCCTGCTCGACAACATCGAAATCATATTCGACCTCAGCCTAAAACAGGACCCGCTACGATTGCTCCAGAGAATCTCGCGCAGCAAGACCGTAGTGGCTGCATGGAGCGGTACTATTGTCGAAGAATTTTTGACCTACGCTGTCCCAGCCCACGCAGAGTACAGGCGCTGTCCGATACATAATCTTCTGGTGGTCACCCCTGAGGGAACGATATGAAGACGATACATTCCACTGTCAGGGAGCAGACGCAATGAAATACGGTGAACTGGTCCAGTTTGAGCCCCTCGAGTCCGTAGTTCAGCTACGAGATGCTGACGAGGTGACTGCGGCTCGGCAATTTGTCGAGACCTACGTCATTTCCGAAGAGATGGCGGAAACACTGGTGGGCTTAGTCATTCCTCATTTACAGTTTGACCAGCCGACCGACAACAAAGGTATTCTGGTGGTCGGCAACTACGGCACCGGGAAATCCCATCTCATGTCGGTGCTCTCCGGGCTTGCGGAGAATGTCGATCTTCCAACCAGTCTCAATGATGCCACTGTGGCCGCCGCTGCCGAAAAAATCGGTGGCCGCTTCAAAGTAGTACGTACCGAGATAGGGGCGACCACCATGTCTCTACGAGACATCCTTGTGGCCGATCTGGAGGAGCATCTTGCAGCGATAGGCGTGAGTTACACTTTTCCCTCCACCGACCAGGTACCCAACAACAAACGATCTTTTGAAGAAATGATGACCGCGTTTCATCAGCAGTTTCCAGACCACGGCCTACTCCTCGTAGTGGACGAACTGCTCGATTACCTGCGCACCCGCAAGGACCAGGAACTCATCCTGGACCTCAACTTCCTGCGTGAAACCGGCGAGGTTTGCAAGGACTTGCGCTTCCGTTTCATGGCTGGCGTCCAGGAAGCCATTTTCGACAGTCCGCGCTTTTCTTTTGTGGCAGACAGCATCCGTCGAGTGAAGGATCGGTTCGAGCAAGTTCTTATAGCCAGTAGAGACATCAAGTTCGTGGTGGCCGAGCGGCTGCTCAAGAAAACCGGCGAGCAGCAGGCCAAGATACGCGCATACCTGACGCCTTTCGGCAAGTTCTACGGTCACATGAACGAGCGTATGGATGAGTTTGTTCGCCTTTTCCCGGTACATCCTGCCTACATTGACACCTTCGAGCGGGTAACTGCCGTGGAAAAGCGCGAGGTTTTGAAGACATTGTCTCTGGCCATGAAGAAGAGGCACGACCAAGACATTCCGGGCGACCATCCCGGGCTCATCGCCTACGACACCTACTGGACCAATCTCCGCGAGAATCCGTCCTTCCGAACCGTACCCGACATCAAGGCGGTTATCGACTGCAGCCAAGTGCTGGAGTCCCGCATCCAGCAGGCCTTCACGAGCCCAGCCTATGGGCCCATGGCCCTTCGGATCATCCATGCCCTGTCCGTACATCGTCTTACCACCGGCGATATCTATGCGACCCTAGGCGCGACAGCCGAGGAGCTTCGTGACAGGCTCTGCTTGTATCAGCCGGGTATTGAGGATTTGGGCGGCGATCCGGCCGACGATCTGCTCTCCCAAGTGGAGACCGTCCTGCGAGAGATCCACAGGACGGTCAGCGGGCAATTCATTTCCTCGAACCCCGACAACCGGCAGTTCTATCTCGACCTGAAGAAGACCGACGACTTCGACGCGCTAATCGAAAGGCGTTCTGATAGCCTCGATTCCTCTCAATTGGACAGATACTACTACGAGGCCCTGAAACGGGTCATGGAGTGTATAGACCAGACCTACGTCACCGGCTACAAGATCTGGCAGCACGAGCTGGAGTGGTTGGAGCGGAAGGCCGCGCGCCAGGGATATCTCTTCTTCGGCGCGCCCAACGAACGCTCGACCGCCGTCCCGCAGCGCGACTTTTACCTCTATTTCATCCAACCCTTCGACGCACCACATTTCAAGGATGAAAAGAACGCCGACGAGTTATTCCTGCGGCTTACCAACCCGGACGACGAATTCCGTAAGGCACTCGGAAACTACGCCGCAGCCTTGGACCTGGCTTCCACCTCATCGGGACATGCCAAGTCCACATACGAGTCCAAGTCCTCCCATTTTCTGCGCGCCCTGGTGCAGTGGCTGCAAAAGCACATGGTCGATGCCTTCGAGGTCACATATCGGGGGCGTACTAAATCGCTCATCGAATGGGCCAAGGACAAGTCGATCCGAGCGTTGTCCGGTATCGCTCCACATGAACGCATCAACTTCCGTGACCTAGTCAACACCATCGCTGGTATTTGCCTGGATACCCATTTCCAGGATCAAGCGCCCGAATATCCCCGCTTCTCGGTTCTCATCACCGGAACCAGCCGGACCCAAGCCGCCCAAGCCGCCCTACGGGCCATAGCCGGTCAGAATCGGACTAAGCAAGCGACGGCGGTACTTGACGCTTTGGAACTCCTCGACGGTGAAAAACTCGATCCCGGCAAATCGAAACATGCTAAGCACATACTCAATCTGTTCAGGAAAAAGGGCCATGGCCAAGTCGTCAATCGCTCCGAGTTGATACAGGATGACACAGGCGTGGAATACATGGATAAGGACCGGCAGCGTCTGGAGCCCGAATGGGTTGTAGTTGTTCTGGCCGCCCTTGTTTACTCCGGCGATCTGGTTCTCGCCATCCCGGGCCTGAAGTTCCACGCCACCGACCTACCGCAGTTGGCAGGGACCAGTGTGGATGAACTCACCCAGTTCAAGCACATCGAACAGCCCAAAGACTGGAACCTGCCGGCGCTCAAGGCGCTGTTTGAACTGCTCGATGTCGCGCCCGGTAAGGCGCAGATAGTGACCCAGGGTGAAGGAAAACCGATCCAGGAACTCCAGAAGGCTATCTCTGAATCAGTGGAAAGGCTGGTGCTCGTGCAGCAGAGCCTGCAAAGCGGTCTGCCATTCTGGGGTCGGAATCTGCTTGATGATGAAGACGTTCAGAAGCTCCGCGCCCGGCTCAACAAGACCCAAGGCTTCCTGGAATCGAACCAAGCCTATACCTCGCTCGGTAAGCTCAAGAACTTCCGGTACAACGCCCAGGATATCACCTCCCACCAAGACGGGTTCAATTCCCTGGCTGAGATCGAGTCCCTCCAGGACCTAGTGACGGACCTCGGCTCCACAGCGTCGTTTCTTTCCACCGCTGAGGCGGTGCTGCCCACGGAACATGAGTGGGTGGGAAAAGTGAAACGGGCACGTGATGAGGTACACGCTCAACTCGGGGATCCGGACAAGCGTGGCGCGTCCACATTCAGGCAGAAGACCCAGCGCAAACTGACTGACCTCAAGAAAGCCTACATACAAACCTACTTGGGAATGCACGCCAAAGCCCGGCTGGGGGTGAATGAAGACAGGCGCAAAACTAACCTCATGGGCGACAATCGGCTCAAGGCACTACAGAAACTATCCACCATCGAGTTGATGCCCCGTCAGCACCTTAGCGACTTTCAAAACCGCCTGGCCGGATTGGAGAGTTGCTTCGCACTCACAGAACAAGAGATGGCCGCCTCGCCCGTCTGCCCACACTGTAGCTATAAGCCCGGCACAGAACCGTCTACCGCTCCCGTGGGTACGGTGCTGGACGACTTGGACGACGAACTGGACAAGCTGGTAGCCAACTGGACCCAGACCCTGCTGAGCAACTTGGAGGACCCGACAACCAAGGACAACCTGGACCTGCTCAAACCCGAGCCCAAGAAACTGGTGAATGGCTTTATCAACAAAAGGGTCCTACCGGACGAACTCAACCAGGACTTCATCCACGCTTTGAGTGAGGTGCTGGCCGGACTCCAGAAGGTACCGGTCAAGACCGCTGACTTACGCACAGCACTGCTGTCTGGCGGTTCGCCAGCAACACCGGCGGAAATGAAGAAACGGTTCGAGGAATACCTGGACGCACTCACCAAAGGCAAGGAACCCGGCAAGGTGCGCATCGTCCTGGAGTGAAGAGTGGAACACGAACTGGCCGAACACCTGGCCGAACGCCTGACCGAACACCCCGCTCTAACTGATCAAGTTGACGCCGAAACGGAAGACTTGGTCACTGACCAAGTTGCTACCGAAACGGAGGGGTTGGTCACTGACCAAGCTCAGCAGCTTCAGAACCTGACCGAGAATCAGTGGAAGATCGTGAAGATCGTAATGTTCTGCGACGTACCGCGCTCGGTGGCTGCCATGATGGACGAACTCGGACTGACACACCGGACATTCTTTCGCCGCAACCATCTGGAGCCATTGCTGCAGGGCGGTGTGCTCCGAATGACACATCCAGAACAGCCGAACCATCCAGACCAAGCCTATGTGCTGACCGAGGATGGCGTAAAGCTCAAGGCCCGGCGTGTGAACAGTGAGGTCGGAGAAGAGAACGGGGATTAGGGATGGCGCAAAGCAAGGCGGATCGCCAGACGAGGCGGCTTTTCCGGAACACGTCCGGACAAGATGAATTGTTCGAGAAATCCTACGAAGAGGAACTTGAAGCCCGGCGCGGCCAACCGGTCGAGTGTCTCGGAATGACGTTCGAGAACGACGAGAAGCGCCGGGAGTATTTCCTGGAGAAGCTGCGTCAGAAGCTCAAGGACCCGAAATTCCGCAAAATCGAAGGATTCCCCATAGGCGAAGACGAAGATATTCTGCGGCTTTCAGACCCGCCGTACTACACTGCCTGCCCCAATCCCTTCCTGACCGAGTTCATCGAGTGTCACGGGCATCCGTACGATCCTGACGAGCCCTACCACCGCGAGCCGTTCGCCGTGGACGTAAGCGTTGGGAAAACCGACCAGCTCTATAAGGCCCATGGCTACCACACCAAGGTGCCGCATCGAGCTATCGTCCCGTCCATTTTGCACTATACCAAGCCGGGCGACCTCGTCCTGGATGGCTTTTGCGGCTCCGGCATGACCGGTGTGGCGGCGCAGTGGTGCGGCACGGCTCCGTCAGAGTACCGCCGGAACCTCGAAGAGCACGGGAAGAAGGAAGGCCGAAAGTCTCTGGAGTGGGGCGCACGCCGCGTGATTCTCGGCGACCTCTCACCGGCTGCCACCTTCATCGCCGCTAATTACAACCTCCCGTTCGATATTGATACCTTTGCCGAGGCGGGGCGGAAGTTGCTCAGCGATATCGAGGAAGAAGTCGGCTGGATGTACGAGACCCTCCACACTGACGGGAAGACCAAAGGACGAATCAACTACACGGTCTGGAGCGAAGTGTTCAGGTGTCCAGAGTGCTCAGGTGAGGTCGTATTCCTCACGGCAGCGTTGGACATGGAGACCAAGCAGGTAAGCAAGAGGATTGAGTGCGATCACTGTGGCGCGACTGCCTCAAAAGAACAAATGCATCTACAGTTCGAGACGTTCTACGACGCTGCTCACAAACGTACGGATCGCCGCCCCAGACGAGTGCCTGTTTTGTTGAACTACTCAGTAGGCAAGGCCAAATTCGAGAAGGTTCCAGATCAAGTAGACATCGAACTGCTGGCGCAGATCGCCGATAAAGACATACCTGCCGATGTTCCAGTAACGGAACTTCCCGATTGCCAGATGACCCGTGTTGGCCGCATGCGCACGACCAATATGCGTTGCGTTCATCACATGTTTTCTCCACGGGCCGCTCACGCACTGGCTGCAATGTGGCGCCGCGCCGTCGAATGCGAAGATCACCGACTACGGAACATGCTGCTCTTCTTCGTCGAGCAGGCGGTGTGGACCCTCTCGGTTCTGAACCGCTTCAGGCCCACTGGGTACTCCCAAGTTCACCAGTACTTAACAGGCGTCTTTTACGTGCCCTCTCAACATTCGGAACTGAATCCTTGGTACGTCTTGGATGGGAAGCTCAAACGCTTGGAGAAGGCGTTTGAGCCGATACCTTCGACGGCAGGAATGGCCGCCGTTTCTACCAGTGGTTGCGCTCGCTTCCCCTTGCCCGACAACTCAATCGACTATGTGTTCACCGATCCACCCTTCGGAGAGAACATCTACTACGCCGACCTCAATTATCTCGTCGAGTCGTGGCACCGAATTCTCACGCGTGGTGAACCCGAGGCCATTGTGGACCGGGCGAAAAGCAAGGGGATTCCTGATTATCAGCACCTGATGCAGGCATGCTTCAAGGAGTACTACCGCATTCTCAAGCCTGGCCGATGGATGACCGTCGTATTTCACAACTCCAAGAACGCAGTATGGAACGCCATTCAAGAAGCGCTGCTCGGTGCCGGCTTTGTTGTTGCGGACGTTCGGACTCTCGACAAGAAGCAAGAGACGTTTCAGCAAGTCATGAACATGACCGTCAAACAAGACTTGGTGATTTCTGCCTACAAGCCGAACGGCGGGCTGGAGAACCGTTTTCGTCTCGCAGCGGGGACCGAAGACGGCGCGTGGGATTTTGTCCGCACCCACATGCGGCAGCTTCCCGTATTTGTCGCCAAAGACGGGCAGGTCGAGGTCATCGCCGAGCGCCAGAACTACCTGCTTTTCGACCGCATGCTGGCCTTCCACGTTCAGCGCGGCGTGACGGTTCCCCTATCCGCTGCTGAATTTTACGCCGGTCTGGAACAGCGATTTCCCCCGCGTGACGGTATGTATTTCCTCCCCGATCAAGCGGCGGAATATGACAAGAAGCGCATGAAGGTCAAGGAGATACTCCAACTCGATCTTTTTGTCTCTGATGAGGCGACATCGATTCAGTGGCTCAAGCAGCAACTCACCAAGAAACCACAGACCTTCCAGGATATCCATCCACAGTTCCTGAAAGAAATCGGCGGCTGGCAGAAACACGAGAAGCTGCCAGAACTGTCCGAAATGCTGGAGCAGAACTTCCTGCACTACAACGGCAAGGGCGAGGTGCCCAGCCAGATTCACAGCTACCTGTCCTCGAACTTCAAAGAACTGCGCAATCGGCCCAAGGACGATCCTGTGTTACAGTCCAAGGCCAAGAATCGCTGGTACGCACCCGACCCGAATAAGGCCAGCGATCTTGAGCAATGGCGCGAGCGAGCCTTGCTCAAAGAGTTCGTTGAATATCTGCATTCCACGCAGAAGGAGCTGAAGGTCTTCCGCCTTGAAGCCGTCCGCTCTGGCTTCAAAAAGGCGTGGCAGGAACGTGACTACGCCACGATTATTGCCGTAGCCCGCAAGATACCCGAAACAATCCTCCAAGAGGACCAAAAACTCCTCATGTGGTTCTCTAACGCGACGACCAGGGTGGGAGATGACTTATGATTACTAAGTGGAGGGTTTTTAACTTCAAATCGATACGTAAAGAAACCGAACTGAGCTTCGCTCCGCTAACGATTTTCGCGGGTGCTAACAGCAGCGGTAAGAGTACCTTTCTACAGTCCATCCTGCTCGTGGCACAAACATTGTCTCATAAGGTCACATCACGTCCTATTGTACTGAACGGTGCGCTTGCTCACCTCGGCCAGTTTAACGATTTACGCAACGCAGATAGCGATGCCCGTCAGATTGTCATCGGATGGGCAGTCCGACCACCACAAGATTTTCGGTCCCCTCTGTATGACGGTCGCATCAGAGACGCTCTATCATCTGTATCATGCGAGGTCGCTTTCGACACGGAAGGTTCAGGTGCTCAGAAAGAAATCTCACAAACTCAGCCTCGCTTGTTTTCATCACATCTATCAGTAGTAACCCGCGATCCTGAAGAAGGCGATCAGCATTTTTCTATGGCAATCCGTCAAGCAGCCGCTACACCTGATGAAACGAAGCAGAAATGGATTAACGCATCCGACAACGAAACCTCTCGGACCAGTTTACAGTACGATGTCGCGCTTGATGAAAGTTCTCTTGCCGATATCCGGGAGAATTGGGTGTCGGCGGAGCTTGTGGGATGTCAGCCTAGGCATTTTCTTCCCGGACGTCTTTTCCTCGGTGTAGATATGGTTGCGGAAAATGCACAAACCATACTGCGCGTTATTACGAGAGAAAGTCCGCGCAGATTTATTTCTCGTCGCCGCTACGAAGACTCTGAGATCAGCGTTCCTGCCGCCATTGTTGGCTTTATTCTTGATCTAGTTGGTGAAGTAAATGATGATGCTCGAAGAGTATTGTCGGAACGCCTACAAGACAGTCCTGATCTTTTTGATTTCGACGGAGTTTCACTGGAAAAACTCTCCAGGGCCTTGGCTCTGAATGAAATCAACCCTCGTTTCCGCCGAGGAATTCGACAACAGCTGGCAGAATCCGAAGAGCTAGAGCACTTTGTGGTTGACTCTATGCGAGAGCATCGTGAGGAGGAACCTGCGATTAGGCCGTCTCCTCCTCCCCGCACCATTTCGAGAGCAGCTACGTACTTAGACAACTTTTTCTCTTCATCGGTCCGCTATCTTGGACCTCTTCGTGATGAACCTAAGTCGATCTACCCGTTGTCACCGGCTGCTGACCCGTCTGATGTTGGTCTCAAAGGCGGACACACCGCGGCAGTCTTGGAATTGTACAAGAATCAATCTGTTCAGTATATTCCAACATCTGCGTTTTCTGGCGCCGAGATCAATCCTCAACCAATAACGCGTTCGCTGGAAACCGCCGTCGTCGATTGGCTCCAATACCTTGGCGTAGCTGAGGACGTCAGAAGCGAAGACAGAGGAAAGTTCGGCCATGAGCTGACCGTCCAGATCGCCGGAACACAACGATCTCATGACTTGACCCATGTCGGCGTCGGTGTAAGTCAAGTCCTCCCGATCTTGATTGCCAGTCTAATTTCGGAACCGGACACCACACTGATTTTCGAGCAACCCGAGCTGCACCTACACCCCAAGGTTCAAACCCTTCTTGCCGATTTCTTCCTATCAATAACGCTTCTCGGCAAGCAATGCGTAGTCGAGACGCATAGCGAATATCTCATCAACCGCATCAGGTTTCGAGTCGCTGCGGCGGTTGAGCCTAACCCATGGGTGGAAGCGGTAAAAACGTACTTTGTCGAGCGTCCGCCAGAGGGCTCTACTTTCCAAGAAGTAAAAATCAACGAGTACGGCGCAGTCATCAACTGGCCGGATGGATTCTTTGACCAGAGCCAACAGGAGGCGGAGGCAATTCTTATAGCGGCTGCGAAGAAGCGTAAGAACAAACGAGGAATATAAACGTGCCGAGTGTGACGATAGACGCTGGGGTTTTAGCGCCGCCAACAGAAAACGGCTCAGCCGAGGATGCGCGTAGATACGTCAATACGCTCCTAGACTGGCGCAAGTTTCTTGATGAATCATGGGTGGCTGTTTATATGAGCGAACGGGCCTCCGAGGCACTCTCTGAAGACGAGATGTATCCGCTTCGCGAGAGTTTGAGGAATCTCTTCGCGGCCAATGGAATCGAGGAATTTGCCGTTCATGATGTCGTCACAGTAGCGCATACACTCCTCCGACTCACACCATCATTTGAGGACCGCTTTAGCATCTCGGATGTCTTGACAGATGATCTGTCAGTTGTCCCTGATGTCTTAGGGCCATCGGCAGGCAACGCACTTCGAGAGGACCTTGCCCGTTGTCTGATCTTAATCGCCATTCTTCGCCAATACTGCGAGGGTGACATTCGTGATCATTTCCTGATTCTTCGAGGTGCGCCGGGGCCGCTCGTCGCCGTACAGGCTAAAATCGAATATGTAGAACATAGCCGTGACGACCTCAACGATTTGCCTATCCCTCCTGCAATGTTCGAGGGGAACGTCCTGGTTTGTGATGATTTTAGGGGGCTCATTCAATGTTTGAACGAGTCCTCCATCCTTGCCAGTTCCACGGACAGTTTAGGATTAGAGACGGCAATTCGTATCGCCCTTTATAAATCGCGCCTCGGGAGAGATAAGGACCCTGATTGGGATGATCCGCAAGTTCTTCGCATCGGCCATCGTTTTGTGGATTCCGTCCAAGAATCGTGCAGGGATCGGGGAGATTCATTTCCAGCAAAAGTCCTTCGTGCTATTGTTGAAACGCTGGACGAGGAAAATATGGCGGCGACACATGCGTTGAGGACAGGTCGCGGCGGCGGTAATCCCCAGCGGAGGCGGGCAGCAGATGGTGCTGGGGCTATGCGTCGGGATATCGATCAAGACCATCATCTTCACTATTGGTCATGCGACGATGGCGTTGTTGAGCTAGCCTCGGTCAATTATCCGCACGACAACTTCTGGATTCCAGAATGAAGCTGAGGACTCCGGGAGAGGGACTACCGACGGCGTCACGTATGTCACTTCCGCCGCACCTATAGCGGATGTCTTGCTCACGCCAATCGGAGGTCCACAGCTACCGGCCGAGCTTGCTCCAGCAGAGAGAATATGTACGTGAAACGAAGAACTCAAGCGCGAAGCTTAGGAGTAGCCGGAGATAGCCCCCCTTCTTGTCATCTGGGTTGAGAGAGGCGGCCATGAGTAACTGGCGCGACCAGATTCTCAGAGAGTTCACTCCCGATGTTGCCCGGCTGACGCTGGTTGCCGACTCGGACGGGCTTCTTCTGGAAGAAGGCCTTCTTGCGGTCATACGCGAGCGGGGCTTTGAATTGCTCCCGTTCGAGGATCATATCGCCTTTCGGTATGCTTACGAATCCAGGTTCCGTTCCCGCTGGGACCAGGGTGAGCAAACGGACTTGGTAGTCGTGTTGCACTCCGCGGTCAGTGACCTCGGCTCCTTGCCATACGACCTGCTCAAGGGCGGACGCCAGTTGTCTTTTAGTCTTGGGGAGATATTCCCCAAGCTGAGCTATCCTGTTCTGATGGCGTTGGATCGCGGAGATCTCGATGCCCTCCACGAAGCTCAAAAGCAACACACTCGCGACGCATTGGGCGATAATGCCACCAAGGAATTCGTGTTGCGACATGTCTTCGACATTGCGCCGGAGCTTATCAGAAAGCCGTCCGATCTGCTGTGCGTACTCCTTCGCCGCCACTACCGAGAGCAGCGAATTCCCGCTCTACTTGATGAACGTTTTGTCCAGATTCTTCGCCAACGGAACGAGTTTGAAGAGTGGCCCCTTGAAACGATCATCCCGGACCGGGAGGCTTTTCTCGCCTTTCTCCAAGAACGCTGGCCCATCTTTCTCGACCGGTCGGCAAAACAGGCCGGTCTTCGCGTTCGAGAGCATGAAGGCTCATACGGCTTCAGGCTCCCCGGTCCTTTGGATTTACCGTTCGGCCATGACGACATTCGTGTCTACATGGACAACCTGTTCCTCGAAGGACTTCTTCAAACCGTTCCCCATCCACAAGCTGAATCGTTGTCAAAGACCTGGCTCACCATCGGAATCCGAACGGACGAACAGGCCGACAGAACGCGCCGAGTGGCCGGTCTTCTCGACGCCATAGCTACCTCCATTCCAAAAGAGGAGGCGCGTCACGACGACTGGTTCTCTTTTGCCAAGACCTGGGCTGAGCTTGTCGGTCTTGCTCTGGAATCAGATACAACCATGCCCGAATCGACGCGCCAGAAGATGGAGGCGTTGCAAACTCGGATAGATGCAGCGTTTGTCCCCTGGCTGACAGAACGCTATACAGGATTGATTCACCTGCCGCCGGCTCCGCCGGTCATGCTTCACCACATTCCGCGTTTCCTCTCCAGGCACGTCGCTGAGGCCAGGAAACACAAGGTTGCATTCGTTCTGGTGGATGGCCTTTCGCTGGATCAGTGGATCGCTATCCGTAAGGAGCTGGTCAAACAAGTCCCGGAATTTCAGTTCCGCGAAAATGCAGTTTTTGCCTGGATACCGACAATCACATCCGTATCACGTCAGGCGGCCTTTGCCGGGAAACCGCCTGTCTATTTTCCGAACAGCATCTACAACACAAGTAAGGAGCCGGTGCTGTGGACGCAGTTTTGGATAGATCAGGGTCTGGCACCCCAAGAGGTCGCATATACCAAGGGGCTAGGCAGCGGCACCTTGGACAGCGTGGAGGAGATAATCGCCCGCCCCAAAACGCGCGTTATCGGCTTGGTTGTCGATACGGTCGATAAGATCATGCACGGCATGGCGCTCGGCGCTGCGGGCATGCACAACCAAGTCCGACAGTGGGCAGGTCAACCGTTCATGGCGAAGCTCGTTAGTCTGCTTCTGACGAACGGGTTCCGTGTCTATCTGACCTCGGATCATGGCAATATCGAAGCCGCCGGGTGCGGCCGTCCCGCAGAGGGAGCTGTTGCAGACCTTCGTGGCGAGCGTGTTCGGATTTATCCCAACTCCCTGCTGCGCAGCCAGATTAAGAAACGATTCCCGGATGCTCTGGAGTGGCCACCGGTTGGGCTGCCGGAAGACTATTTGCCCCTTCTGGCTCCTGGTCGCTCAGCATTTGTTCGTGAGACCGAGCGCCTTGTTGGACACGGCGGAGTTTCTCTCGAAGAACTCATTGTTCCTTTCGTTCAAATTGAAAGGAGGAACACATGATCGGACGGCAGTCCCAGATCGGTTTCAGCCAGCGTATCCGGCTGGAGTGGTTCGACCAGACAGCAGAGCTGGTTCTGGCCGGAAACAACAAGACCGCTATCAACGACTCGCTTCAAGACCTGCTACGAGACAAGGTCTCGGTCGATGGTCAAGCCGTTCGGGGCAACAGGGAAAAGATCATTACGATCTTGCTCAAGACTTGGCTTATCGTCCCCAGTGGGTTGGAAGCATTGCGGGACGAGGGGCTAAGCCTGCTGCAAGGCACAAACCGAAAAGACCGTATTGCCGTTCACTGGGGGATGGTGCTGGCAACCTATCCCTTTTGGGGTGCAGTCGCTGCCCATGCTGGTAGACTCCTACGGCTTCAAGGTACGGCCGTCGCCGCGCATATCCAACGACGGGTCAAGGAACAATATGGAGAGCGGGAAACCGCGTCACGGGCTGCTCAGCGAGTGCTCCGAACCTTTATCGACTGGGGCGTTCTGAACGAGACGCACGACAAAGGCGTCTACGCCCGAGGAAATCAATACTCGCTTCACGATCCCAGGCTCACCGCCTGGCTGGTAGAGGCATGTCTGCGCGCCCGCGCGAACGAGTCAGCGGCCCTACTAGACTTGCTCGACAGTCCGAGCATCTTTCCATTTCGGATAGAGCGTACCTCAGCCGAGCATGTCGTCTCCCTCTCTCCTCGCTTGGACATCCTACGACACGGCCTGGATGACAATCTGGTGATGCTGAGAGAGAAAGCTTGAGAACGACAGAGTCTTATCGGGGCGTCTCTGCGGCCCGCCCTTTCAGCGCGCCCGGTTCTTGTGCGGCGTCTCACGCTTGATCTTCTCAAGCAGATACCACGACATATAGCCGGCGTATTTTTTCTGCAGGTCCCTGCGTCGCCAGTCCTGGCCGGTGACGATTTTGCGGCAGTTGACCGCTCCGCAGCGGCACTCCATTTCGTCCGGCTCGTCGTCGGTCATCGCCCAGTCGTGGGTCAGCTCCTCACCAGCGGCAATATCGCGCATGGCCACAAACACAATCTGGCCTTGGATGCCGATATTTGACCGACGAAGTGATAAAGGAGTGATGGCGTAGGCGACGCCAGCCTGACTTCCTGCCGCGCTGCTCTCTTCGGCCTCGACCCGGGGCCTTCCATTTCCCCGCCCTGAAAATTGGACAAAAACGTCCAATCGTGAAGCCAAAGTGTCCAATTTCGCACCCTTTTTCCAGCCATTGGACACCCCAAGTCTAGGTTTATTAGGTACTTACGGCGTTTTTATGCCAATTTTTTGGTCATTGGACAAAATTTGCCTGAGGACGCGCGTATATCGCCCCCCTGATGGCTCCGAAATTCCGCAAAAACGCTTGCCACCGTTAGCAATGCGTACTTTAGTAAGCGTCCTGCAAGCAAATTATTCACATTTTTTCCTCTTTTATTCACAACTTCGAGCAGCTTGCTGCCGCAAAGCCGCCACGCTGCAAGTCCTCATCTATGCCGCCCGTGCCGGTCGTACCTGATCTCGAAGCGGCGAATCCAAACCGGGTCGCCGGTCGTGTTGTGCAGGCTGATCGTCGCCCCGGGCGAGACGGGATGGTTAAAGACCCTGCTGTCGCGGTCCCATTTTTTCTTTACGTCGGTGCGCCACACGCGGGCACCGTTGATGCGAACCTCCAACTCGCCCTTCAGTCCGTAGTCCCGCCACTCGCCGACCATGTGCGTGACACGCTCCGCGCCACGCGGCAGCCGGAACCTCAGCATCCTGGTCGGAGTGGGACACGGGCGTTGCCCCACGGTGTTCCCACCAAGACACGTCTCTTGTTGAATGAAGCCGTGGGAGTAGCCGGTGGCCACGGACGGCACTCGCCGCCGCGTGCGCGCGAGTCTTCCGTCCAGCGCTCGAATGTCTTGTTGCAGGTGGACCAGAATAAACTCCACCTCGGGGTCGAGCATGAAGCCGCGCGTCTGGCGGACATTCCTGAACGCTGCGGTCAAGGCGGCGTACTGCCTGTGCAGCCCGTCCGGGCTGGCGTAGCGGGACTGTTGAAAGCGGAGCGCCGCCTCATGGAGCGCGCGGGTGCGGAAGTCGGGTTGGTGAGCGAGCAGCAGCGAGGTGCCACCGACAATCCGGCCTGTCAGCGCGTCCAGCTCCGTCCCCTGCGCCGGAGGCGGGCCGAGCGTCCAGGCCAGGATGACGACGAGCACGAGCTTCCAGTGAAGATACCGGAGACGCATGAGAGGCAGCCTATATCAGCGATCCGCCCTTTTCCGCTGACTCCCCAGAGCATCTTCCAGTCCAAACGCTTCGATATACGCTTGGAGAGCCTCCTTGAGATCGGCTATAGCTTCCTCTTCCGTTTCGCCCTCGCCATACGCTGGTATATCGGGCACGCGAGCAGTAAAGCCGCCCGCCTTGGGATCGGGGATCAATTCTGCGGTCAGTTGCTGATACATGGAAGAAAGATACCATGCGTTGCAGAGGGATGACCAGCGCCCGTGGAGGTGATGCAGTTGGCGGCTAAGGGTCGGGCAGGGGGGCGAAATGCATGCTGATGATGCGCCACTCTTCTGCCGGACGGGCGTAGGTCAGCATGTACTGGCCGTGGGAGAGTTCCTGCGTGCCGCCGGTGGGGGTGGTCGTCAGCTCGTAGTGGCCCCAGGCGACCCCGGTCCCTCCGGCGACCATGTACTGGGGATAGACGAGCCGCAGGGTCGCGCTGTCGTGACTGTCAAAATACTCCTTGACGGCCTGCTCAAAGGCGTCCTTGCCCTCAATCGGAAACGGCGAGTAGAGACCGTACAGGACGATGTTGTCGTCGGCCGGGTCAACCGCAGCCGCCAGGTCTCCGGTGTTGAGGGCCTGGATTTCGGCCTGAAAACTGTCGATGAGCGCCTGCTGAAGGTCCTGGCCCCAGACCGGGGTCAGGCTACAGACACACAGACTGAGACATGCCAGCAGGCCGGCTCGGAGCACGTGCATAAACCTGTCCTTTTTCTTGAGCGGGGTGTTCAGGAGAGCGGCGAGAAATCCAGGGCGACGAGCAGCCATTCGCCGGCCTGTCGGGTGTAGGTGAAGGTATAGCGTCCGTGCAGCACCCGGCGCGGACCGACCCGGCGCTGTTGGCGCAGGGTGTAATGCCCCCAGGCCAGGGCGCTCGTGCCGGTGATGGAAAATTTGGCGTCGACGGGTTCCCATTTGGCATAGTCGTGGTCGGCAAAATATTGCCGGATGAGCTGTTGAATAGCAGGCTTGCCCTCGACCGCAAAGGGCGTCAGGGTGCCGAATAAGACCGCTTGATCGTGGGCGGCCGCAGTGAAGGCGCTCGGGTCCTGGCCGTTAAACAGACGAATGTCGGTCTCAAAAATCCTCCGTACCTGCGCCATCTGGTCTTGCTGGGCGGCCGCCGGCCCGCTCAGGATACAGACGCCGAGCGCCACCACCATCAGAAAATTTCTGCCAGCCATACGATCCTCCTCCCTGGAGCGGAGTCGCGGAGCAAGTGTGTCCGTCCCCCTCTTCTTAAACCCCAGCTCCCAATCCAAAGCAACACCTGCGGCCCACGGCGAATACGCGCGTTGACAATGCCCACGTCGGGTGCCACATTCCAGCCCGTAGGGGAGAGCCGAGCCTATGCGAAAAAACCTCAAGCTCGAAGAGTTGGGTGACCTGCTGGACCAGGCCAAGTGCGCCACCCTGGCCACCCGGTTCCGTGACGGCACGACGCTGCTGTCACCGGTATGGCACGAGTGGCGGGACGGCGGCTTCAACGTTGCGGTTGGGGCTGGAGACATCAAAGCCCGTCATATCGAGCGCGACGCGCGGGTGAGTATCAGCGTCGCCGAAGACACGTCGCCGTATCGGGGGATCGAGGTCCGGGGCCGGGCGACCGTCGGCAAGGAAGGGACCGAGGAAGTCATGCGACGGATTGCCATACGCTACCTCGGTCCTGAGCAGGGGGCGCGCTATGCCGATCTGATGAGCCAGGCCGACCTGGCCCTGATTCGGATTGAGCCGGGCGTGCTGCGCGCCTGGGATTTTGCCGACGACCCGGATCTGACCGGCTGACGAAAAGGAGGACGGAAAGATGGTGAAGCTGATGGCCTGTCTGCGTCGCAAGCCCGACATGTCGGAAGAGGCTTTTCACCGCTACTGGAAAGACACCCACGGCCCGCTGGTCAAAAGCGTGTCCGAGTTCAGCCGCTATGTGCGCCGCTATATCCAGTACCACACCGCCCAGAGCGCGGCCTCGCTCTTTCCGTCCCAGGCAACCACGCCCTACGACGGGATCGCCGAACTGTGGTTTGACAGTGTCGAGCAGATGCAGCAGGCGTTTGCCGAGCCCCGCTACCTGGAAATTATCCGGCCCGACGAACTGCGCTTTCTCGATCTGCCGAACTGCGTGTCTTTCACCGTCGACGACGTGCCGATGGTGGACGGCTAAGCCAGCACCTGCCGAACCCCGGCGATGATGGTCTGCCGGCTGGGGAACACGTGGCTTTCCAGGGCCGGACTGTAGGGAATCGGGACCTGAAGGGCGCACACCCGTTTGAGCGGCGCCTTGAGGCAGGCAAAGGTGTCCTTGTCTTCGGTGACCAGAGCCGCAATCTCGGCCGACGCTCCGGCGGTCGGCCCGGCTTCGTCGGCAATCACCAGCCGACCGGTTTTGCGGACCGAGGCGCGGATGGTGTCCTGATCCATCGGCACTAGGCTGCGCGGATCGATGACCTCGGCGGCAATGCCGTCCTGTTGGAGCGTCTCGGCTGCGGCCAGGGCCTCATGCACCATCCAGGCCAGGGCGACGATGGTCACGTCGCCGCCCTCGCGCTTGATATCGGCCTTGCCCAGGGGCACGAGATGCTCGTCGTCCGGCACCTCGCTCTTGAAGCCCATCAGCCGGCTCGACTCGAACGAGATGACCGGATTGTTGTCGCGGATGGCCGACTTGAGCAGGCCCTTCATGTCGGACGGGGTCGAGGGCAGGATCATTTTGAGGCCGGCCAGATTCATGAACATCGAGTACGGGCTCTGCGAGTGCTGGGCGGCCAGCTGACGGCCGCCGCCGACCGAGGCGCGAAAGACCAGCGGGAAGCTGGCCTGGCCGCCGAACATGTAGTGGATTTTTGAGACCTGGTTCACAATTTGATCCATGGCCACAAAAGAAAACGTGACCATGCTCCAGTTGACGATGGGCCGATAACCGGAGCCGGCCGCCCCGAGCGCCAGACCGGTGAAGGCCGCCTCGGTGATCGGCGTGCCCCGCACACGCTCCGCGCCAAACTCTTTGACCAGCCGGCCCGGTGCGTCGGTGGACAGATGGATGGTCGAGGGATCGCGGCGCATTTCTTCCTGTACGGCTTCCATGCCGGCAGCGGCGTATGACAGTTGGCGCATCGGAGGCTCCTTATTCAGTCGGCAAACACGTCCTCGACTGCGGTGTCCAGCTCCGGGAAGGGGCTGTCCTGGGCAAAGGCGACGGCGTCTTCGATGTCCTGGAGAATCTCGGCGTCCAGGCTGTGCCAGGCTTCTGCGGTCAGGAGGTTTTGCTCGGTCAGGCTGCTGACCAGACGGGCGATCGGGTCCCGGTCTTTCCACTCGTCCAGTTCCTGGGGCGAACGGGGGTCGGGGATGCCCTGAATCTCGGTGTGGTTGCGCCAGCGGTAGGTTTTACACTCGATGAGGGTCGGCCCCTGGCCGGCCCGGGCGCGCTGCACCGCCGCCTCGGCAACCTCGTACACCGCCAGCACGTCGTTGCCGTCAACCACCACGCCCGGAATCCCGTAGGCGGCGGCTCGCTCGGTCACGTCCTTGACCGACACCGAATCGGCCACCGGCGTATTCACCCCGTACAGGTTATTCTCGCACACATACAGCATGGGCAGCTTCCACAGGGCGGCGATATTGAGCGACTCGTGGAACGGACCGGCGTTCGACGCCCCATCGCCAAAAAAAGACACCGCCACCCGCCCCCGGCCTTCGAGCTGGGCGGCCAGACCCGCCCCGGTGATGATCGGGATGCCGCCGGCCACAATGCCGTTGGCGCCCAGCATGCCAATGCTGAAATCGGCAATGTGCATCGAGCCGCCCTTGCCCTTGCAGTAGCCGGTACGTTTGCCGTACAGCTCGGCCATCATGCGTTTGAGATCCGCCCCCTTGGCAATACAGTGGCCGTGGCCGCGGTGGGTGCTGATGATCTGGTCGTCGCGCTTGAGGTTGGCGCAGATGCCGGTCGCCACCGCCTCTTGTCCGATGTAGCAGTGGACGACGCCGTAGATCCGGCCGGCCTGAAAGTCGTCCGAGGCGCGCTCCTCAAAGCGGCGGATGGTCTGCATGGTGCGCAGCAGCTCCAGCTGTGTGTCCGGCGTCATCGTGTCCCTCCTTACCAGAGTGGCCAGTGCTGAGTGGCGAGACCCACCCCTTATCACTCACCCCTTGCCACGCGCAACTTCACGAAATTGACAGCCTGAACGCGGGCGTGGGAAGATGGCAGGCCAAAGGAGGGGATGTTATGAAAACTCACGCACTGAGCACAGTTTGTGCTGCTGTCGGGTTCGCCCTGTGCCTGTCGAGCCTGCCGCCGAGCCAGGCCGCCGAGGTCGCCCAAAGTCCCTACGGACCGGACGACGAGATCGGCGTCCTCAATATGCTCAGCGCCGCCACCAGCCTGGCCGTCCTGCAACGCATTAACAGCGGCAAGATCTATGACCTGAGCGTCGACAATTTTGTCGGTATGCCGGGCCTGGCCGACCTCGGCATGGGCGATCCGCCCTTCCATATGTGGATGACCCACACGCCCAACGGGGTCAAAGTCGAGGGCCTGTCTCCGGCCGGCAGCCCGGACCAGCTGGCGCTGTACGACGACGCGATCATCATGTCCACCCATACCGGTACCCACCTCGATGCGCTCAACCATTTGGGCTATGGGGACAAGATTTTCAACGGTTTTGATAACGCCACCTACCTCAGCGATAAGGGCTGGACCAAAGCCGGGGCGGATAAAATTCCGCCCATCATCGCCCGCGGCATCCTGATCGACGTGGCCGCCGAGAAGGGGCTCGACATCCTGCCCGACTCGTACGAGATTTCCTCGGACGATCTACAACGAGCCATGACCAGGCAGGGCATCGCGCTGCAGCCGGGCGACGTGGTTCTGATTCGGACCGGTCGGATACGGGTCTGGCCCGATCCCAAAAAGTTTGTGCCCAACGAGCCGGGTATCACTCGCGAAAGCGCCGGCTGGCTGGTCGATAACGGCGCAATCCTGATTGGCGCGGATAACATGGGAGTCGAAAAATTCCCCATGTCGGAAGACAGCGTCCATACCTATTTGTTTGCCGAACGCGGGGTGTGTCTGTTGGAGATCCTGTGGCTGGAGGAGCTGGCCAAAGACGGGGTGAACGAATTTGCCTTTATTGCCGCGCCGATCAAACTCCGTGGGGCAACCGGCACCCCGGTTCGGCCTCTGGCTCTCCCGATTCGAGCCGCCCCCCAGAGCTGACAATCCCGGCGGCCCGTCACTGCGCCCCATCCCTTGCGGAGCGGCCTCCATTTCGTTAAGACAAACTGAACGTTCACTCAGTCCGAAGGAGGAGAGCAGAGTGCGAGCGACAAAAGCGTGGATCGCCGTGATGACCATGGGGCTGTGTCTCCTGGTCGGAGCAGGCGTGGAGGCCCAGAACGGCACGGCCGACGCCCTGGCCGGCTTTCATCCCTATCGAGAGGCCCAGCCCCAGGCCGAGGGCATCAGTCCGGGCATGACGATCAACCAGGACAATGTCGGGCTGGCCGAACAGGTCTTAGCGCCGGAAATCGTTCGGGTCATCCAGGCCGGAGACTTTTCCATTACCGTCCAGGACACGATCGACTTTCCGCCGCTCGAAGACTACATCCAGGCCTCGGTGCAGCACGCCGGAAGCGTCCAGCTCGGGGCCGACGGCCAGCTCAGCGGCTATGTCGCCGGTCTGCCCTTTCCCGGGCTCGATCCGGCAGACCCGCAGGCCGGGGTCAAGGCGGCCTGGAACTTCCGCTACCGCTATCTCGGCGACACCGTCCTGACCCAGGGTATGCTGCGCTCAATCAACAACTCCGGGAATACCGAGCGCGGGGTGGATACCTTGTATGTCCGGCGCTACGGCATGCACCGCCTCAAGGCCGAAGATAATGTGCCGGAGTGGGAGAAAGAGGGCACCTGGTATCGGGAGCACTCCATCGTCCTCTCGCCCCAGGATCTTGAGGGGGCGCAGCGTCTCAGCCTGCACTACGCCGATGACACGGCCGCCCAGAAGGGCTGGGTGTACGATCCCCAGAGCCGCCGGACGCGGAGTGTGGTCGTCAACCTGCACGAGACCTCGTTTGGCCTGAACTTCCTGGTTGAGGACCACTCGGGTTTCAACGGCCATATCCACGAGCATGACTGGGCGTTTGTGGACGAGCAGGTCGCCCTGGTGCCCGGCTTTCTGGAGGGCACGCCGCCCGACTATGCCGACAAAAACGGCTGGTATCCGCAGGGCGCCTGGGAGTTGCGCCGGGTCGTCATCGTCGACGCCACGCCCAAGGATGCGGGCCATCCCTACGGCAAACGGCGCTTCTATTTTGATCGCCAGACCTTTTCCATTCTGCTCGCCTTTGTCTACGACCGGCAGGGCCAGCACTGGCGGACCCTGTTCCACTCGTTCGGCCGTCCCGAGTTCGATCCCGACAACCAGCACGCCAAGGGCGCTCCGCTGCATCTGGGCAACAGCTGGGTGGACTACAAGAGCAACTCGGCCGCAGTCTGGGCGGCCGATGAGTTTCTGGTCAATCAACCGATCAAGCCGAGACGCTTCACGGTCAAGGAAATGGTCCGGCGCGGCAAATGAGGCCCAAGGAGGAAACGATCATGCGGTCCACACGGGCTCGGGTTCTGATGAGTCTTGTCGCTGTGTGCAGCCTGGCCTTGGTCGCTGCCGGCGGTCACGCCCAGGCAGCGGATAGTGCGGATATGCCGACCGAGCTGCGGGACATTTTTTATCCCTACCGCGAGGTCACGCCCCAGGTCGAGGGGATCACACCGGGCATGACGATCAGCAAGGACAACGCCCAGGTCGCCGAAACGGTTCTGCCGCCCGAGATTTTGCGGGTTGTGCAGGCCGGTGACTTTGAGATTCGCGTCCAGGAAACCACTGACACGCCCCTGTTTGCCGGCTATGTGGCCGCCTCGGCGCGCAACGTCGGTCAGGTCCAGCTCGGCGCGGACGGCAGGCTCGAGAACTATACGTCCGGTCAACCCTTCCCGGTCCTGGACGTGTCCGACCCGCAGGCCGGGGTCAAGGCAGCCTGGAATTATCGCTACCGGTATATGGGCGACAGCCTCATGACCCAGGGCGTGCTGCGCTCAATCAACAGCTCGGGCCGTGTCGAGCGCAGCGTCGATACCGACTACGCCCGTCTGTACGGCATGCACCGGCTCGACCCGGCCGACAATGTGGAAAAATGGCAAAAGGAAGGCACCTGGTGGCGCGAGCACTCGGTCGTGCTCCAGCCGCAGGACCTCGAAGGCGCTCAGAGCCTGTCCTTCCATTACGACGACGACAGCACCGAGCGCAAGGTGTGGGCCTACGACCCCAGGAGTCGCCGAACCCGGAGCATCGCCTCCAACGTGCTCGAAACCTCGTTTGGCCTGAACTTCCTGATCGAAGACCACGCCGGGTTTCAGGGCTATATCCGCGACCACAGCTGGACCTATCTGGGCGAGCAGGTCGTGCTGATCCCGGGCATTGTCAAGGGCCGGGCGCCCGAGGACTTTGGCGGCAAGGGCAACTGGTATCCCCAGATCCCGTGGGAACTGCGGCGGGTGCACGTGGTTGAGGCCATACCCTCAGACCCCAACCACCCGTACGGCAAGCGCCGGCTGTATATTGACCGCCAGCTGTACGCCGTCTTCTACTCCCTCATCTATGACCGCCAGGGCCAGCACTGGCGGACCCTGTTCCACCTCTTGGGCTACTCGGCGTTTCACCCCGACAATACCGACGTGCCGGGTATCTCGGTGCATTTGGGCAATCTGTGTGTGGACTACCAGAACGATGTGGCCAGTCTGTGGACCGGCAAAGTGCTGATCAACAAGCCGGTCAAGCCCCGGCGGTTCACGGTCAAAGAGATGATCCGTCGCGGCAAGTGACATCAGACCAGCATCCTGCTGATTCGCCGGACGATAAACTGTTGCGCTAGCTTGCTATGTCATACCTTCCCGCTCTTGTCCTCATCCTGATCGTGTTGTTTCAAGGCACCGCCTGGGCGCGTTTCATTGACGAAGCCCAGACCCTGCGGGTGAACGGCCGGGTGTATAACCGGATGGCCATGGCGGTCGAGGACGCGGCCGATTTCAGCCGTCTGCAAACCCCCTACAATTCGTTTAACATGTTGCAGAGCCGGACCTTTGTCCAAATGGAGCTGCGCCACGACCTGATCGATCTGGTCAACAACGAGTATGAGGGAAATCTCAATATCCTGGCCCCCATCTTTGCTCCCTTCCGGGCCTTGGGACTCGAAGACCTGAGTTATTTCATGACCTATCGCGGGGAGTACGACGGGGTCTGGGACTACGGGCCGGACGTGTTCAGCGAACGCTACCCGATCCACGTCGACTGTGGAACGGTCACCAAGCGGACGCGCAGCAAACCGCGTACTGTCGACGGTTGCACCCGTTCAGACACCCGACGCGCTCTGCGCAACCGGCACCGGCTTTTTGAGGCCTACGTCGATCTGTCGTGGGAGACCCTGTTTATCCGCATCGGCCGTCAAAACCTGTCCTGGGGTGAGACCGACGCCTTTCGTCTGCTGGACCAGATCAACCCGCTCGACGCCAGCTTTGGCGGCTTTCTGGTTTCCCTCGACGACCGGCGTGTGCCCCTGGACATGGCCCGCATCGTGTACAGCCTGGAGGATATCGGTCCCTTTTCGGAGTTGAACCTCGAAGCCTTCGGGGTGCTCGACGACGCCATCTCGGTGCCGACCCCGGCCGGCTCGCCGTGGTCGGTGCCCAACCCGCCCGGCATCCGCGGCTATGTCAAAAACCCGGCCCGCAATATCACCGATTCGCGGGGCGGCTTCCGGGTTAGCGGCCGGGTCGGCGACCTGACCCTGTCGGCAGCCCACTACTACACCTTTCTCGACGCGCCCATGGTCCAGGTCGTCACGCCCGCCGGCAGGCCGGTCTCCCTGGCCCACTACAAGGCTGCGGTTGAGGCGGGCGAGGCGGCCCGCTTTCTGGTCGATAACTTCCAGGCCAACGTCCGTTTTCCAAAGATTGCCATCAGCGGCGCCACCGCCTCGTTCAGCCTCCCGCGCCTCGATGCGATTGTCCGCAGCGAGGTGGCGATCTTCTGGCGCGAGTACTTCACCAAGAACTCCGGGCCGACCGCGATTCTGGGCCCGGCCCTGGAGGGCGAACTGACGCCGGGCTTCCGCCAGGTTGGCGTGGGCCCGGACAGCTCCGAGCTGCTGAGCTACAAGAGCGATATTGACCGCTCACACGTCATACGCTGGGCCCTGGGTCTGGATGTGAACCGCTATATCCGGTCCCTCAACCCCCAGCAGTCGTTCATCTTCAGCGGCCAGCTGTTCGCCACCCATATTGTCGATTTTGACAACACGCCGCTCAAGGATGTACGGCCGTACGGCTTTGGTCACTATGCGGTGGGCGTCGTTGATCCCAACCACGACGCCCTGGTCGAGATCGACCAGCATCAGTTTGTCAACACGTTCAGTGTCTCGACCTCATTTCGGTCCGGTGTGATTGCCCCCCAGCTGGTGTTTTTCTACGACTGGCAGGGCTCGTGGCTGGTACAGCCGGGGGTGACCCTGACCCGCGATCCGTTCCGGCTGACCCTGCAGTACAATTACCTTGACGGACAGTTTAACGGCATCGGCTTTCTGCGCGACCGCGATAATCTGATCGCCCAGATGGAGATGGTGTTTTAGCCCAGGCTTTGCAGGAAGGCCTGGACTGCGGCCGCAAAGCCGTCCGGATTGTCACCCATCACCGAATGCCCGGCGCCGGGTACGACCGACAGCCGGCTGTCGGGAATGGCGGCCTGGAGTCGGGTCGCCGCCGCCGGAGACAGAATATCGCTCTCTCCGCCCCGCACGATGAGCGTCGGGCAGCGAATCGTGCTCACATCCTGCCACAGCTCTTCGGGCTTGAGGCTCGACCGCAGGCTGCCGGACCCCCGGCGGGTCTGATCAAACTTCCAGGTCCACTGTCCGTTGGGCAGCTGTTTGAGATTGTGCGACAGGCGTTGGCGCAGGTTGTCGAGCGAGCGACGGGGGTTGAACCTGTGGGCGCGCTCGACAAAGGCCTCAAACGAGTCCAGGGCGTCAATGCCGACAAAGCCCTGGATATTTTCCTGGCCCTGTTGTTCGATTTCGGGGCCGACATCGACGATGATCAGCGCCCGCACCCGGTCGGGATAGCGCGCCGTGTAGGTGATGGCGTTGATGCCGCCCATGGACAGGCCGGCCAGCAGGTGGGGCGCGATACCCCGCTCGGCGACAAAGGCGGCCACATCCTCAGCCTGGGTGTGGCGGGTGTAATCCCCGTCGGCAGCCCAGTCCGAGTCGCCATGACCGCGCTGGTCGAGGGCGTAGACGTGGTAGTCGGTACGCACGACCGGCGCAAAATCATCCCACGAGTGGGCGGTCTGAGCCCCGCCGTGGAGCAGGACGAAGGGCGGTTTTCCAGCCGTTCCCCAGTCGAGGTAATGAAAGTGCAGGCCGCGCAGGCTGAGCGTGTGATCGTGGTAGGCTGTTGACATAGGCGTCTCCTCCAAAGGGAATCGTGCGATGGACTCTGATTGTGAACGCGATTCCCTCTGCTGCCCGTGTCATAGCGCAAAAGCGTCCGCGTTGACAAACCTCCGGGGCTCGCCTATCCGTCCAGGTGGAGAAACACATGAACCTGTCTCGTTTGAACTTCGTTTTCTTTGCCGTCGCCCTGCTTGTCTCCTGGATCGTCGGCGCGACGGTCGCACCGACCTGGACGGTGAGCCAGACCACCCTGGACGCCCACACCGACAGCGACGGCCGCCTGTATTACATCGCCCGAGACGAGCCGCGCTATTTTGAGCCGGTTCCGCTTGAGCGGGCCGAACTCAACCCGGCGCGGCTTGACGGCTCGAAGGACGCGCCGTCGGTCACCGAGGAGTTTGTTGCGGCCACCGAGCTGCGTGCTGGACAAACCACGACCGTCTATTACCAGCTTATCGCCCAGTATCACTGGGGCTCGTGGTCATTGCTGCCGGCGGTTGTCGCCGTACTGCTGTGCTGGGTCACCCGCGAACCGGTGACGGCCCTGCTGGGCGGGATTGTGTCCGGCGCGTTGGTGCTGGGCCAGTACGACCTGACCGGCCAGGTGCTGATTCCCACCCTGGCCACGACTAACGCGGCCGGCATTCTGGTGCTCTATCTGTGGCTGCTCGGCGGGCTGATGGGCGTCTGGTCGCGCACCGGCGCGGCCCAGGCATTTGCCGAGTTCATGACCGCCCGCTTCGTGCGCGGCCCAAAGACCGCCAAGCTGGTGGCCTGGATGCTGGGCGTGGTCTTCTTTCAGGGCGGGACGATGAGCACGGTGGTGGTCGGCACCACCGTCAAGCCGATTGCCGACCGGGAAAACGTGAGCCACGAAGAGCTGGCCTATATTGTTGACTCGACCGCCTCGCCCATCGCCTCACAGCTGGCCTTCAACGCCTGGCCGGGCTATGTGCAGGCGTTCATCTTTGTCTCCGGTGTCGGGTTTCTGGCGACCGAAGCCGACCGCATCAGTTTTTTCTTTCAGAGCGTGCCGTTCTGTTTCTACGCCATTTTCGCCGTCCTCAGCACCTTTCTGCTGGGTATCGAAAAGCCCTTTTTCCTGGGCAAACGGCTGGCTGCGGCCATGCAGCGCTCGCGCGCCACCGGCCAGCTCGATGCGGACGGCGCCGAACCGCTGAGCGCCAGGGAATTGCAGGCCAGCCATGTGCCCGACGGCTACCGCCCGCACGTGCTGGAGTTCTTTCTGCCGCTGGCAGCCCTGATCGGGATTGCCGTCGGCACCTTTGTGGTCACTGGCTCGCCCAACGTCCACTGGGCGTTTGGAGCGGCGCTGCTGCTGGCGGCGGGCATGGCCCTGGCCAAGGGCATGGATCTCAAGGAACTCATGGCCGGGTTTCACGACGGCATCCGGGGGGTCGTGCTCGGCTCCGTCATCCTGCTGCTGGCCATCACCATTGGCGGCATCAACACCCAGACCGGCGGCGCGGTCTTTCTGGTCGATCAGCTCGGCCAGAGCATCCCCTACTTCCTCCTGCCGGTCCTGCTTCAGCTCCTGACCATGATTATCGCCTTTTCGACCGGGACGAGCTGGGGAACCTATGCCGTGGCCTTTCCGCTCGCCATGCCGCTGGCCTGGGCGATTGCCGGGGCGCACGGGCTGGCCCACCCCGAGCTGTTCATGACCCTGTGTTTTGCTGCGGTGATGGACGGCAGCGTGTATGGCGACCAGTGCTCGCCGATCTCGGACACGACGGTGTTAAGCGCCATGTGTACCGGCTGCGACCTGATGGACCACGTCAAGACCCAGATCCCGCAGGCCTCGGTTGCCGCCGGGCTGGCGGCTCTGTGTTGGACCGGGCTGGCGTTTTTTACCGCCTGAGCCGACTGCTGCGGCCCGTCGGCTTACACCTCCAACTCAATCACCTTGCCGTCGCGTTTGCTCATATTGATGTTTTCGACGTAGGGCCGGATTGCGCTGATCTTCTCAATCTTGCCTTCGAGTTCCTCGCCCGGGCTGGTGCCCTCACCCGTGTCCTTGCGGGTGACATTGATGAACTGACACTCCGAGCCAAGGGTCAGGGCGTTGTGCCAGGTGCCCTTGTAGATGAAGGCGGCCTGACCGGGATCAACCACGAAGGCGGCGATTTTATCGTAGTCCAGCTCATAGCCTTCGGGCCCGGCCTCGCGGTTGCCCGGCGGCGGGGCAACGACGAGCACCATCGAACCCTGGACCGGGATAAAGGTCTGGTTATAGCTGAAGTGGATCGCCATCTGGTCCATCCGGTTGGCGTTGGCCCGGTGCTTGAGGCGCAGCAGCTCCATGGCCACCTTGCCCTCTTCGGTTTCGGGGTAGATCAGCTTTTTGCTCTGGAGCAGCTTGCCGTAGGGCTCAAAGGCTTCGGCGGTCAGCGGTCGCATCTTGATTTTAACGGTGTGGTCCATGGTCTCCCTCCTTTGGTGTCGCCACAGGGGAATACAACACACCCCGTCAGAAAGGCAAGCAGTCGGCGCCGAAATTTTCGTCGGCTTTTGTGAAGTCAGCGCTATCCAGACCGGACTCTCTATCTTTAAGCCCGCCCAACATCAGCCTGATGTCAAGGTCAACTTTTTTGAACTGAAGATGCCTCGGTTCCCTCGTTGAGGATGGAAAGATATCGGTCGTAGACGAACAGCTCGGTGGCGGCGCTTTCCCGTGATTTCACGAGCGATCCCGCGCTTGACAAGCAGCTCCATCGCCGAGGCAGCGGTGGGAAAGGAGAGGGACGTGCGCTTACAGAGGCCGGACAGGGACAGAATGGGCTGCTCCTTCAGCGCTTCATGCACGGCAGAGCCGAGCCGACACGACGGCCGCCCTGTTCGATGGCAGCCCGGTCTGACGAGAACATCTCCGACAGGCGACGGGACGTGACGACTGCGCCCTCGGCTGTCAGCCGCACTCCGAGGAAGAAGGCGAGCCACGCCTCCCAATCGCCAGTGCGGCGGACGTGATTCAGCAGATCGTAGTAGGTGCTCCTGTTTTGCTTGAGTACAGGTGAGGTACAAGAGCGGCTGGCGGTACGAGGTGGCACAACAGTCGGTCAGCTCAGAGCAGATTTACCGCGAATCTTCAGGATCACCGTGGAACATGTTGTTGCCGTCCAGGAAAGGGTGGATAGTCTCGAACTGTACATGAGCGAGCCCTGCCCGAATCAGCACTGGCAGCCCGTCATTGTTGGCGTGGAGAAAGCGTTCCAGCGCCGCCATGCAGTCGGGCACGGCGGTGCGTGGCGGCGGGCACGAAGGCCGCGTTGCTCGGTCGGGAGCCGCCAATCCAGTTCTGGGAGCGGCGGAACTCGCCGGGAGCTTTGGCACTGCCCCGTCCGTGCGATAACAGTACGCCGTAAATCTCACGGATCAGGCGGTTTGACAGCGGGAAGTCCTCGCTGAGGCGGCGCTGGCCGTACTCAAGCGCCGCTACATAGTTCGAGACTTCGACGACATCATCGAACGGCACTCCGGGCGTTTCGTCCAACTCGAACAGCAAAAGGTCTTCCTCGTTACCGATAGTGAAGACTGCGTTCCCTCAATCTGGCGGAAGAGAGGACCGCTTCCTTGCGCACATAAGCGTAGAGAAAGAGCGCCTGATCCGGTAGGAGAGCCGAGATGCCATCAAGCCGACCCAGGGCGAGCACTGCGGATTCGAGCAATTGCTGAAGCGGACCGTCCAGAGCGAGGGCAGGAACCGGCGGCAGCGGCGCCGGCACAAAGGCGCGAACCTGCTCGCCTCCGATGCTCGTGATCTCATATGTGCCGATTTCTCCGCGCTGCATAACGGATGTTTCTTATTAAAGGTTCTTTAATGTCCGCAGATGTTATTAAATTTTGCCTGCCAAAGTTTAAATAATAAAGGGCTCACGCAAGGAAAAGTGAACACATAGGGCGGCGTTCCACAAAATCCGCCGCAAAGCCGGCATCAGGAGCATCGACGCTCCGCCGTTGTTGACCGGCGATCATAAACATGACGTCCGTCGACGCTGACGATGATTGAACCAAGGAACGCCTAGTTGCTACGATCTTTTAGTAGCGGCGTCTGTTTAGAGTCGGGCTCGTATTCGAGACAGTCGAAGCCGCCCCCACGCCCTGCGTCTCTGCCAGGTCGTCTCTATTCAGCGGTGGGGCCGACGCCCATCACGGTCGTGCGATGCATGACCCGAGCTAGGTGGCTTTGTCCCACGGCCGCCCGCGGTGCAGACAGCAGCGGTTATCCCAGATCACAAAGTCCTGGGGCTGCCATTGGTGGCGTGGGTGTAGGCGGCCTGCACCGAGAACCGGGTCAGTCAGCCCGATCAGCGCCCGGCCTTCTTCGAGCGGCAGACCGCGAATGTGTGAGGCGTGGGCTCCGGTGTAGAGGTTCTTGCGGCCGTTGACCGGGTTGGCGCGGACGAACCGGCTTGGGGAACCGGCGGGGTCTCGCGCTTTTGCTCCTCGGTCATCGACACCGGGGTCAATCAGGCTGCGGGAATAGGCGAAGTCGTGGACTGTCGCCACATAGGCTTTGATCCGTCGCTTCAGCTCCGCGTCTGGCGCTTTTCCTGTGTATAGCCGATCAGGTGGCCCGCGTATACGGTGCGCGGCTTGCCGCCGGCTTGGCATCTCGGCTATACAGGGACGGCAAAACCGTTGTGAGCCGAGGAGAAAATCATGAGCGAGACCAATGGAGGGGCAAGGCCGGTCCGGGGGTCGTGTTTCTGTGGGGCGGTCAGGTTTGAGGTCCGGCTGCCGACGCTGTTCTGCGGGCACTGCCACTGCTCAATGTGTCGGCGCATTCACGGGGCGGGTTATGTGACCTGGACTGCGGTCAAGGACGCGCAGTTCCGGTTTGTGAGTGGCGAAGAACAGCTGAGCGTCTACCACTCTTCAGACCACGGCCGCCGCTCCTTCTGCCGGGTGTGTGGCAGCACCATGTTCTGCATATCGACCCATCACCCCGACGTGATTGACATCGTCCTGGCCAATTTGCAGGACAAGATCGACCGTGAGCCACAGGGACACTATTACTTTTCGGACCGGGTTGAGTGGATTACGCTCGGCGATGAGTTGCCGCGCTTTGGCGGTGAGACCGGTAATACGCCGCTCCCGCACACGCATTAGCTCCGATGAAAATCGGCGTTTTTGTCTTTGCGACCGAGTACTCGACCGACCCGGCGGTTCTGGCCCAACGGGCCGAGGCGCTGGGTTTTGCCTCGTTGTGGGTGCCGGAACATACGGTCATGCCGGTCCACTATCGCTCGCGCTATCCCGGCTCGGCCGGCGGCAAAGAACGGGATGCCCACTACGCCCGGCTGCTGTCCCAGACCTTTGCCGGCCGGCCCGACTCCTACGACCGCATTCTGGACCCGTTTGTGGCGCTGGCGCGAGCCTCGGCCGTCACCCACCGGATCGAGTTGGGAACAAGTATCTGCCTGGTGCCGGAGCACAACCCGTTGCTGCTGGCCAAACGGGTGGCGACGCTGGACGCGTGCAGCGGCGGACGCTTTGTGTTCGGGATTGGTGCCGGCTGGCTGCGCGAAGAGGCCGAACTCATGGGCGCCGATTTCCCACGGCGCTGGACGCAGACCGGGGATGCGGTCCGGGCCATGCAGCAACTGTGGACACACGAGGAGTCCAGCTATGCGGGGCGCTACTACCGGTTTCCAGCGCTGCGCTCCTTTCCAAAGCCGGCCCGCAAACCTCATCCGCCGGTGCTGTTGGGCAGCATGGACGCCAGGGTCTTCCAGCGCATCGTTGACTGGGGCGATGGCTGGATTCCGGCCCGGGTCACGGTCGAGGAAATTGCGGCGGGCCGGACGGCGCTCAATACCCTGGCCGAGCGGGGCGGGACGCGACCCGCAGACGCTGACAGTCGTGGCCTTTGGCATGCCGGGAGAATTTCGGACGGCTGAGGAGCTGACCGCCCTGGAACGGGCCGGAGCCGATCAGGCGACAATCTGGCTGACCCAGACCGAAGGGGACGCGGCGCTGGCCGAACTGGAGGGGGCTGGCCGCGACGCTTGTGCCTTGACGTGGCTGAGCGGTCTTTCCGTTCTTGATCCGGGAAGCTGCCCGGCTCGGTCGCTGCTAATCCGGCGGTGTGGACGAAGCTGATGCTGCAGCCTGCTGGGCCTGATGCGCCTCCAGGTCGAAACACAGCTCCTGGCCGGGGTTGGGCAGCTCGGGGCTGTCCCCGAGCTTGACAATCCGGGCCGTGATCTTGCCCGGTGCCAAGTCGAGCAGGCCGACCGTCCCCAGCCGGGTTGACCACAGGTGCGGATGGGTGGCGCTGCCGGTATTGATTTGCAGCACCCCGTCCCGGTAGTCCAGACGCTCATAGTGGGTATGGCCGGTAATCATGATGTCGGCCTGCCGGCCCTTGAGGTAGACCTCTTGCAGGCGCGCAATCGGGCGTTCCTCGGGTTCCATGTCGTGGATCATGACCACCCGCCAGCCCTCAAGGTCGAGCCAGTGGACAGGCTGCATGCGGGGGTCGTGCCAGCCGCCGTCGTTGTTGCCCTCGGCCGCCAGGGTCGGAGCGATCTGTTCAAGCCAGTCCAGCACCCGGGGCGTCACAATGTCGCCGCCGTGCAAAATGAGATCCACCCCGGCGAAGACATCTTTGACTTCGTCCCACAGGTGCTGGATTGTGCTCGGGATATGGGTGTCGGTGACCAGGCCGATACGCATGGCTGCATCCTGGCGGTTTTCGGCCGGCTTGGCAACGGCCGCCTTCCATTGCCCGGCTGTCCCGAAGTGCTAGGCTCAGGACTCATAACCAGAAGAGCACGGTAGCGGCCAGGCAGATCGCACTGAAGAAGGTATGGGCGCAACGGTCATAGCGAGTGGCAATGCGGCGCCAGTCCTTGAGGCGGCCAAACATGCGTTCGATAAGGTTGCGTTGCTTGTACAGTTCCGGGTCGTAGGCAATCGGTTTCTTGCGGTGGACGCGCCCAGGGATGCAGGGGCTGATGCCCCGTTGCAGCAGGGCGGCCCGGAACCGGTCACTGTCGTAGCCCTTATCCGCCAAGAGGGTCTCCGCCGCGGGCAGCGTCGGCAGCAGGCGCTCGGCTCCCCGAATGTCGCTGACTTGGCCCGCCGTGAGCAGGAACGTCACCGGCCGCCCCGCTCCATCGCAGACGGCGTGGAGCTTGGAGGTGAGGCCGCCGCGGGTCCGCCCGATAGCCCGAGGAAGTGCCCTTTTTTTTGCAGGCTGGCTGCCGTGCGATGGGCGGTGAGATGCGTGGTGTCAATCATGACGAGGCCACTCTCGTCGCGTTCGGCGGCCAGCGCCGTGAACAGGCGGGCGAACACGCCCGCCTTGCTCCAGCGCACGAAGCGGTTATAGAGCGTCTTGTATGGGCCATAGCAAGCCGGCGCATCGCGCCACATCAAGCCGTTGCGCAGCACATGCAGAATCCCGGAGATCACGCGCCGGTCATCGACCCGCGGGACGCCCCGGGGCTTGTTGGGCAAAAGCGGTTGTAAGCGGGCAAATTGGGCCTCGGTGAGCCACAGATGAGAACCGGCCATGACCGCACTCCTATGTAGAGAGAGACTGGAAATCCCACACTCATCGCCATACACTACCAACAGACTTATTTATAGGTCCTGAGCCTAGGATGGGCGTCACGCCCGGTCCGGCACGGGCATGCGCCCGTGAGGAGGAAGCCCATGCAAACCGTTGATGTTGCACCGCAGATCGCCTGGCCCGAACAGGCCGACAGCCACGTTCCGTATCAGGTGTTCGTTGACCCCGCCATCTATGAACGCGAGCAGGAGCGTATTTTCCGGGGGCCGGTGTGGAATTACGTCGGCCTGGAGGCCGAGCTGCCCGAGCCCGGCGATTTCAAGGCCAGCTTTATCGGCGATACGCCGATTGTGGTGACGCGCGGCAAGGACGGCCGTTTGCACGCCTTTGTCAACCGCTGCGCCCACCGGGGCTCGCTGGTGTGTCGAGAGCTGCGCGGTAACCGGATGACCCATACGTGTGTGTATCATCAGTGGAGTTACAACCTGGAGGGCGATCTGATCGGTGTCCCGTTCCGCAAGGGCATCGAGGGCAAGGGCGGCTACGACGCGGACTTCGATCCCGGCCAGCACGCGCTCCACAAGCTGACTATCGACTCCTACCAGGGGCTGATTTTTGTGTCGTTTGCGCGTGAACTGCACGCGCTCGAAGACTACCTGGGGCCGGACATGCGGCCCTGGATCGACCGTCTGTTCGGCCGTCCGATCCAGATCCTGGGCTACTCGCGGCAGTTCATTCGGGCCAACTGGAAGCTGTACGCCGAGAATGTCCGCGACCCCTATCACGCCAGCCTGCTGCACCTGTTTCACACCACCTTTGGCCTGTACCGGTCGTCTATGGGTGGCGGGGTGACCATGGACGAGCAGGGCCGCCACGATACGATCCAGTCCTACAAGCGGACCGAGGAACAGGAGACCGCCGCCTACAAAGACGCCGGGCTGCGGACGTATAAAAAAGGCTATAGCCTGGCCGACCCCTCGCTGCTCCAGTCGCGGCCCGAATTGGAGCCACAGCTGACCAACCAGATCCAGACGATTTTTCCCGGCCTGGTCTTGCAGCAGATTCAGAATACCCTGGCCACCCGTCAGGTGCTGCCCAAGGCGCCCGATCAGTTTGAGCTGATTTTCACCTATTTTGGCTATCAGGACGACGACGATGAGCTGCGCGCCATCCGCCTCAAGCAGGCGAATTTTGTCGGCCCGGCCGGCCTGATTTCCATGGAAGACGGCCATGCGACCGAGATTGTGCAGCAGGCTATCGTGCGCGACAGAGACGCGGCCTCGTATATCGCCTTTGGCGGCAACGGTGTGGAGAACCAGGACAATCTGCTGACCGAGACCGCCATCCGAGGCTTCTGGCAGTATTATCGGGGCGTCATGGGCTTTGCCGCCTGAGCGTCCCCCACCCAGAGGCTGCCATGATCAGTCTGGAACGCCGTCTTGCCGTCGAAGACCTGCTGCACGCCTACGTCCACTGTATTGATGAGGACAGGCTGGAGGAGTGGCCGGGATTTTTTGCCGCCGAGTGCGAGTACCGGATTGTCCCGCGTGAGAATGCGGACCAGGAGCTGCCGATTCCGCTCATGTCGTGCGACAGCCAGGGCATGCTCAGCGACCGGGTGACCGCCCATCGCCGGGCCAATATCTTTGGGCCCCATTTTTATCGCCATCTGGTCAGCAGCATCCTGCTGACCGAGCAGGCCGATGGGCTGATTGCGGCGCGCTCGAACTATGTCGTCTTTCGGACCTGGGCGGATGTGGTCCAGTACGGGGCGACTGAGGTGTTCAGCACCGGCGCCTACCACGACCGGATCGTGTTTGAGGACGGCCGGCCAAAATTCAGGCAACGGCTGGTGATTGTTGATACGTGTCGGATCGACTCGCTGCTCGTCACGCCGCTGTAGCCCGGGTCAGGTGTAGGCGCGCAAAAAGAAAAACACGGCCACGCCGCTGACCGAGACGTACAGCCAGATGGGAAAGGTATAGCGAGCAAACCGGCGGTGGGTCGGGTACTGGGCGGTCGCGGCGTAGTACAGCGTGGTCAGGACCAGCGGCAGGGCGACGATGGACAGGACGATATGGCTGATGAGGATGGCGAAGTAGACCGGTCGCACCAGGCCCTGGCCCGGAAACGGCGTGTCGCCGTGAAAATGGTGGTAGACAATATAGCCGATCAGAAACACCACCGAGCAGGCCACCGCACCGAGCATGCAGCGCAGGTGGGCGGTGCGTCTGCCGCGTCGGATATTGAAAAATCCGGCGACTAGGCAGCACGCGCTCAAGCCGTTGCACAGGGCGTTGGTGGCGGGTAGAAGCGTGACCCACTCGGCCTGGGTAGTGGCGGCCGGTTTCCAGTAAATCAACCACAGCAGAAACACGCTGATGGCGGCGCTCAGGGGGATAGTCCAGCGCAGGGGAGTGCGGCTTGATGCGGTCATGGCTGTTTCCGATAGGGCTGAATACCCTATCTGATGAAAAGAAACGGAAATAGCCCCCGGGAAGGGGGCCCGGGGGCTTGGGGCAACGCCCGGAGGAGGGACCGGAGCGTTGCCGAGGAAAGGGAGAACTCGGTCTATGACCCTATCCCCTATGGATATGGAAACACAAAACATGTCAGCCGGTCGTGCTTGGCTGAGCCTTCTCTTAAGAGCCTCCTTGCAGACAGGATATCGGCGTGGTAGGGGATGCATCAGCCGCGGGCTGTGTCCTCGAAAAACGGACGAGGTTGGATGGGAAACTCTTGATGGCACCTCAAGTCCTCGCATAAAAGCTCCGCCCGTTTGCAACCGGATCGTAGACGATACCAACTATCTCGGAGAGAGTGCGGGAGCATGCGTATTGAACCGGAGATTAGCGGGGTCAGCGCAGTCCTGCTTGGGGATTTCAACCCGGCGATTTTCACGCCCTCGTGGTTTGCGCTGAATGGCCTCCTGCCAGAGCGTGTTGCGGAGACCGCCCATCTGGACATTGCCAGTCGGGAAGTGACCTCATTTAACGCTGACTGGCTTCGCCTTATGGTGGTACCTGATCGCTTTACCGTCGAGACCTTGCAAGCACCGTATGTCCGTGTGCGTGATCTCCTCGTTCGCGTTTTCAAGGAATATCTGTCCCATACGCCACTCGGGGCGTTTGGCATCAACCGCAATGTTCATTTTCTGCTCCGGAATGCTGCTGAACGGGATCGAATCGGCAGAATTCTGGCTCCTGTTGAGCCGTGGGGAGCTTTGGTACACCAACTTGAGTTGGACGGCGAGCAGAGCGGGATGACTTCGCTGACCATGTCGCAAGTCAATCCACAAGGAAGGCCGGTGGGCGGTCAAATCAACGTCACAGTAGAGCCTTCCAACCGGATCGGCCAGGGACGATTCGGACTCTACGTCGGAGTCAACGATCACTATGCGATGGATGAGAAAGCTCCGAAAGCCAGCGAGCGTTTGATCGCACTGTTCGAGGACAACTTCGAGGCGTCACTCAAGCGTAGCGAAACGATTATGGACCATATCATGTCCTTGGCAGAGCATTCAGGAGGTTGAGTTCATGCGGCAGACGAATCAATCCACCGCACCGCAACATGTCAATCCGTTGGATGAGCCGAGCAGTTTTGACACGGCTGCCGCGACGGAGGATCTCTTTCGAAACGAGGACGAGGATGTTCGCTTAGTATGGTTGCATGAAAAGCGTACTGCCTTGACGGTCAGTACGGACGACCAAGATGCGGAAGCGACACCACAGCCAGCGTCCGCCTTCCGCGGACAAAACGACGATAATCTCTCGCAGATTCTGACCTTCCGCGAACAAAACGCTGAGAATCTCTCACAGATTCTGACCTTTCCGCAGAGGAGAGCGCGGCAGGCGCCGGCTGACACACTCCACGCCCTCCAAGAGTGGGAAGGATACGTCCTTGAGATCCGTCCTCAAGACGTTGTAGCGCGCTTGATTGACTTGACAGCAGGCGCATTACAGGAAGAGGAAGAAGCCGTTATTCCCCTAGCCGAGATCTCGGACGATGATGTCGCCAAAATGCGTGAGGGCAGCATCTTTCGCTGGGTCATCGGGTATAAGCGCACCGAGGTAGGTACGAAGGAGCGGGTTTCGCGTATTGTGTTTCGCGACCTTCCGGCAATGACGAAGTCTGACCTCCAGGATGGACAAGCCTGGGCGGACCAGATCAGTGAGTCATTCGACCAGTGACAGGGACGGGAACGCCACCGGAGAAAGAAGAATTCGAACTCACTCTGCTTGGCCCCGGATACGGCGAGAGTATCGTTCTCCATGTGGGAAACGGTGTGTGGGTACTCGTAGATTCGTGCGTCACCCCAAACGGGATTCCCAAAGCTCTGGAGTACTTGGAGAGTCTCGACCTCAATCCCGAGCATGCCGTTGCCATGATCGTGGCGACGCACTGGCACGACGACCATATACGCGGCATGGCGCACCTCGTCGAAGTCTGCAACATGGCTGCGTTCTGTTGTGCGAGTGTGTTCTGCGAGAAAGAGTTCTTGACTCTTGTCGGAGCCTTGGCTGATCGTCACCTGTTTACTGTGGGTTCTGGCGTTAATGAAATGTACCGGGTGTTCTCCCATCTCAGGCGAGAAGACACAAAACCGACACTTGCTCTCGCCAATCGCCGGATTTTCGCTCATGACGGGTGCGAGATATGGTCGCTTTCCCCTGACGACGCCGTCTTCATCGATTTTTTGAAGTCTCTCGACAGCTGCTCACCACGCGAAGGCCAGACCAAGATACGCCTCCCCAGCCTCTCGCCTAACACGGTCGCCGTTGCCCTCTGGGTCTGTGTCGACGACATCGTGGTATTGTTAGGCTCGGATCTGGAAAAGAGAGGATGGGCCTACATTCTCCAGCAAAAGGCGCGACCGGCCGGTAGAGCGTCAGCGTTCAAGGTTCCACATCACGGATCGGCAAACGCTGATGAGCCGGGGGTATGGGAGCGGATGTTGGAGTCCGACCCCGTCGCCGTCCTGACGCCGTGGCATAGAGGCGGTCGTATTTTGCCGAGTTCGAGGGATGTACAGCGTACCCTGTCCTACACAGAAACTGCCTACACAACTGCGAACGCTGTCTCAGTCCTACCATCCCGTGCGCGTAGAGATAGGATGGTTGAACGGACGATCCGCGAGTCTGGCGTTCACCTTCGACGGCTCTCCCTATCTCCGGGAGCGATCCGGCTGCGGCGCCCGATTGGTTCGCAGGCGCGCTGGGAAGTGGAACAGTTCGGGTCCGCCTGCCACCTGATAGATTTCGTCCAGCCATAGCGGAGGTGATGCCCATGTTCTCTGACGGTGCTGCGCCAGCCGCAGGGGGCGGAGCTGAAGACCTCACAGGCGGGCCGAGCCGACAAAGGTGGTGCCAATGACCTTGTCCCGTTCGAGATCGCTCAGCTCTGCGTCACTCAGCCCCAGGAGTTCCTTCAGCACAAACGCGTTGTGTTCGCCCAACAGCGGAGCGGGTCGGCGCAGGCTGAGCGGCGTTTCGGAGAAGTGCGCCCAGTGCAGACCGTGGGCGTGGGGACCGATCTCGGCGCGGGTCGTGCGCTGAAAATAGTCCCGCGTCTTCATATGCGGATCGTTGAGGACATCGGCCGAGGACAGGACCGGCATGGCCGGTACCCCGGCCGCCTGGAGGGTGTGCATCACTGCCATACGGTCGTGTTGTCGCGTCCATTCCCCAATCGCCTCATCCAGGACGGCCTGATGCGTCTGGCGGTCGAGCGGACCGGCGAAGCGGGGATCGCCGAGCCAGTCTGAGCGCTCCAGAGTCGTACACAGCGCACGCCATTCCTCCTCGTTTGTCACGGCAATGGACACCCACCTGTCTTCGCCCTGGCACGGATAGATAGCGTGAGGAGCGTGGGCCGGATGATGGTTGCCCCGGCGCTGTGGCAGGCGCTGATTGACCTGATAGTCGAGCAGCGGCTCGCCCAGAAACGAGGTCAGAGCCTCGACCATCGACAGGTCAATGCGCTGTCCCTCACCAGTCCGACGCCGGTGTTCCAGAGCGGTTAAGACGGCATAGGCTCCGGTCAGGCCGGAAATGGCGTCCACGCCGGAGTTGCCCCAGCGCCGGGGCGTATCGTCGTCTGCATAGCCCGTCAGCTGTGGGAAGCCCGACATGTCCTCGACCGGGAAGGCGAAAGCGGCATAATCGCGCCACGGCCCCGTGCCGCCGTAGCCCGACAGGGACAGCATGATGATATCCGGCTTGATTGCGCGCAGTTTCGCATAGTCGAGGCCGAAGTTCGCCATGACCCGCGGGGTGTAGTTCTCGACCACAATGTCGCCCAGGCCGACCAGGCGTTTACACAGCTCGATTCCGCGCGGATCCTGGAGATTCAGGGTGAGGCCGTATTTGTTGCGATTGACGCCATTGTAATACGAGGACAGTTCCCAGGGCTTGTCATGATCCGCGTTGGGGACGGTAAACCGCCAGCCGTCCGGGACCTGGATCGATTCGATCTTGATAATCTCGGCGCCCATATCGCCCAGCAGCTGGGTCACAAACGGTCCGGCCCACCACATGGTCAGGTCAATGACGCGAATCCCGGACAGGAGCTGTGGCATGTCAGAGCCTCCTCTTAAATAACCCCGCGACGGCGCAGCAGGACCAGCTCGTCGGGCTGCATGCCGAGCGTGCCGCACAGGATGTCGGCGTTGTGCTGGCCGAGCGCCGGGGCGCTGCGACGCAGGTTCCACGGGCTGGCACTCATCTGGAAGGGGGCGCCCGGTTGGCGGACCGGGCCGACGCCCGGCAGCTCGCGTTCGACAAAGAAGCCCCGCGCCGCATGCTGGGGGAAGTCCAAGATCTCGTCGATCCTGGCGATAAGCGTCAGCGGAATGCGCCACTCCTGGGCGGCGAAGATTTCTTCCCGGGTATGCTCCTTGGCCCAGCCCCGAATGAGAGCGGCCACCTCGTCCCAGTGCTGCATGCGGCCGACGGGCGTCTGAAAGCGGGGGTCCTCGGCCAGCTCGGGCCGTCCGATGAAGGACCAGAACATCTCCCACTGGTTGCCGGTCAACACGTTGATGCCAACGTGGCCGTCCCGACACTCCGTGATGCCTGTCCCCACCCCGATATTGCCCCGTCCTCTGACTTCTTTGGCATCGCCGGGTCCTGAGTGGCTCAGCGCCGCGTATTCGTTCGTGCTTTGCAGGGCTTCCATTGCCGCCAGGTCGATGTGTTGGCCCGTGCCGCCAGACCTGAGAGACAACCAGGCCGCCAGCACGGCCAGTGCGCCGTAGGTACCGGTAACATAGTGACTGATGAAGCCGCCGGTTTTCATGGGTTCGCGGTCGGGCAGGCCGCCCATATACGGCCAGGCGCTGGCAGCCTGAATGAGCAGGTCGTTGGCCTTGTAATCGGCATAGGGTCCGGTCTGGCCGAAGGGTGTGAGCGACAGCCAGATCAGGTCGTTGCGGTCGCCACGCAGCGCTTCATAGCTCACCTGTAGCGCTGCGGCTCGGGCTGGAGGAAAACTCTCGACCACAATATCACAATGCGCCAGCAGGTCGCGGAGGATTGTCCGGCCGGCCGGATTCGTCACATCGAGTGTCATGCCCCGCTTGTTGGCGTTGAGATACCAGTGGAGCAGCCCGCGCTCAGTATCGGGGTTATCGTGTGGAAAAGGCCCCCAGCGACGGAGTGAGTCACCCGCGCCGGGCGCTTCGACCTTGACCACCTCGGCGCCATAGTCGGCCAACAGCTTGGTGCAATAGCCGCCGGCAATCCCGCTTGAGAGGTCCAGGATGCGCAGGGCGGACAGGGCGCTGGGAGACGGTTCGGCCTTGGGCATGGGTGGCTCCGTTACAGGGCTCAGCGGGATGTGTGATGATAACGGGGCCGCGCCTAGCCGTCCGGCCCCGGCCCGGCGACAATTCTTTGTCGTTCCATCTCGGCGATGACGGTTCGGTCGAGACCCAGGACGTTCTCCAGAATTTCATACGTATGCTCGCCCGGATGGGGCGCCCGGGACAGCTCGACCGACTCCAGATCCCGCGCGTCGATGACCGGCCCAGGGGTCCAGATCGGTCCCAGATCGGGATCGTCAACGTCGTGAAAGCAGGGCAGCCGGTGGGTGTATTCTTCGGCTTCTACGCTGTCCCGACACGGCTCGGCGACCAGGCCGGCCCGTTGTAAGATGTCCAGCGCTTCGTCCTGCGAACGTGCACCGATCCAATCCGCAATATGTTTTTTGATTTCTTCGACGACCAGGTAACGGGCGTGATCGCCGTGAATCTCGTGGCCCTGGGGATCATAGGCCAGGGTCGCCATGCCGGTCGCCTCACGCAGCCGGCGCAACACGCTGTCGCCAATCAGGTTGAGGGTGATGAACTTGCCGTCCCGGGTGGCATAGTGGCCGTGGACGGCGTCGAGCAGATTGTCGCCGATCGGCTCACGGCTCTCGCCCGTGGTCTCGGCCTGGGCGTACCAGCCCAGCTCGGCCAGGGTCTGGAAGGCGACCTGTTCGAGGGCGATCTTGTAGCAGTCGCCCCGGCCGGTTTCGGCCAAACGCCGCAGGCCGACATGAAAGGCGTTCAGGCCGTGCAACCCGGTAATCATGTCGAAGAAGGCAACCGGAATGGTCAGCGGTCGGCCGTGGGGTTCGCCGGTCGCGTGGGCCAGCCCGGTTGCCCCCTGCATGGAGTAATCGTTGGCCACCCGGCCGTCGTGGCCTCCGTCGAACTGGATCTTGATGACCTCTGGACCGCAGTGCTCGACCAGGTGCTCGTACTCAAGCCAGGGCGCCATACGCGGTGGCCAGTTGCTGACCAGGACGTGAGTGGCTTTAATCAAATCGAGGACCAGCCGCTGCCCCGACTCCTGGCGCAGATCGACCGCCAGGGCGTGCATGCCGCGGTGGAGCATATGCCACGGAATGCTGAGGCCGTCGCGGCTGAGCGGGCCGCGGTCACGGTCGGGCAGGCCGCGGTGCTTGTGGGCGCCGATGATCGGTTCGACCAGGATCACCCGCACTCCCAAGCGCATCAGTTCCAGTAACATCTTGTTCGGCGCGACGAAGAGGCCGATGGCGACAACCGTGATGTCCTGATCGTCGATACTGTAGCGCAGCTGGAACGGCATACTCCCTCCTTTGTGAATACCTCAGGTTTGAGCAGAGATTATTCTGCCTGAGGCTCGACACTGTCAAGCGCCGGCGGACCACTTGTGATACACAGGCAGCACCGCCGGGCCTGCGGCGGAGGTGAGAAGGAGGGGAGCCATGGCCAGCTTTGAGGACTACGCCAACAAATATCAACACGTTCACCTGGCGCGCCGCAACGGAATTCTCCAGATCCGTTTTCACACCGGGGGCGGCCCGCTGCAATGGGGACCCGAACCTCACGCCGAGTTTGGAGCGTGTTTCGCCGACATCGGCAGCGACCCGGACAACCGGGTCATCATCCTGACCGGGACGGGTGACGCGTTTACCGCCGAGTTTGCTCCTGACGGCTTTGGCCAGATCAGCGTCCGCCAGTGGGGACATATGGCCGCCGACGCCAAGCGCCTGCTGATGAATCTGCTGGACATCGAGGTACCGATGATCGCTGCGGTCAACGGCCCGGCGATTATCCACGCCGAGCTGGCCGTGGTGTGCGATATTGTGCTGGCCTCTGAGCGGGCTGTTTTTCAGGATGCGCCCCACTTTTCCGGCGGCCTGGTGCCCGGTGACGGCGTGCATGCGGTCTGGCCGCTGGTGTTGGGCATCAACCGGGGGCGCTACTTTCTGCTCACCGGCCAGCAGCTGTCGGCCCAAGAGGCGCTCAGGCTCGGGGTGGTGAACGAGGTCGTGGCCCCCGAGCAGCTGCTGGCCCGAGCCTGGGAGCTGGCCGAGCAGACTGCGCGGCAACCGCGGCTCAGCGTACGTTACGCCAGGGTCGCCCTCACCCAACAGCTCAAACGGCTGATGCTGGATCAGCTCGGCTACGGTCTGGCGCTCGAAGGGCTGGGAGCGCTCGATCATTGGCCGGGACAAGACCAGGAGTGATCGAGTCCGGCCCTCAGCCCACCGCGTCCTGCACCTTCTTTGGAAAATCACGCATGATCGCGCACACCTCGTCGGGGTCGGCCGAGGCCGCAGTCACGTATAGGCCGTGCACCCCGAGGTCGCGATAGGCCCGGATTGCGGCCGCGTCGGTGCGCGTCGTATCGACCATCCAGGTAATCTCCAGCTCGTCGTAACTGCGCCCCGCAGCCTCCATCAGCCCTCTCAGCTCATCGAAGCGCGGTCGGACATCCTCGATATCGACCGGGCCGATATGCCAACCCGCGCCGAATTCGACCACCCGTTTCAGGGCCGGCGTGGATTCTCCGCCGACCCAGATGGGCGGATGGGGCTTTTGGACCGGCCTGGGAGCGAAGTGCAGGTCTTTGTCGATCTGGACATACTGGCCGTCAAAGCGGGGACTGTCGGCGCTCCACACCTCCTGCATGACGCGCAGATATTCGCGCGTACGTGGGGCGCGCTCCTTGTACGGCACGCCGAGCAGCTCGAACTCTTCACGCATCCAGCCGACTCCGGCCCCGAAAATAATCCGTCCGCCCGAGGCCACGTCCAGGCTGGCCACCACCCGGGCCATGTCCAGCGGATGGCGATAGGGCACAATCGTGACACTCGTGCCCAGGCGGACCGTCTTGGTCACCGGCACCAGCAGACCCAGGACGGTAAAGGCGTCCAGCCAGTCCATGGTGGTGAACACGGCATAGGGATTATAGCCCATGGACTCGGCCAGCTTGGTATACGGATAGGTCGAGCCGATCTCTTTGGGGATGGTGATATGGTCGCCGGTCACAATGCCGTCGTAGCCGAGTTCTTCGGCCAGTTCGCCAATCTGCTGGGCGGCCGAGCTTTTGCCCATGACCGCGCCGCCGCCTATGTGTAAGCCGTACCGCATGTGTGTCTCCTGTATGGGGCTATTGGGCAACAATGCCGCCGTCGACCGACATGGCGTGGCCGGTCACAAACGAGGCCGCGTCCGAACACAGCCAGACCACCGACTCGGCGATCTCCTCCGGCTTGCCGACCCGTCCGATCGGCTCGGCGGTGGCGATTTTTTCAAACATGCCCGGCCGCTCGCCGGTCAGCCGCGACACCATCGGGGTCTGAATAATGCCCGGGCACACCGCGTTGACCCGCACCCCGGCCTTGGCGTATTCCAGGGCGGCCGTCCTGGTCAGGCCGACCACGCCGTGTTTGCTGGCCGCGTAGGCCGGCATATTCGGCACGCCCAACAGGCCGGCGGCCGAGGCGGTGTTGACAATCGCCCCGCCACCGTTTGCGAGCATGGCCGGAATCTCGTACTTCATGCACAGCCATACCCCGGTCAGGTTGATGGCGATGACCTGCTCCCAGGCCGTCTCTTCGTAGACCGCAGTCTTGCCCAGCGCACCCTCAATACCGGCGTTGTTATGGGCGCAGTCGAGCCGCCCGTAGGTCTCGACGACGGTGTTGACCATGGCTTCCAGCTCGGTCGCCTTGGTCATATCGGCCTGAATGAAAATGGCCTCGCCACCGGCCTGGGTGATCAGCTGGGCGGTCTCCTGGCCGCCCGTGGTAGCGATGTCGGCGACCGCCACCCTGGCGCCCTCGCGGGCACAGGCCAGGGCGGTCGCCCGGCCAATGCCCGAGCTGCCGCCGGTGATGAGTGCAACCTTGTCCTTCAATAGCTCTGCCATTCGGCGTCCTCCTGTAGGCCCCTCGTTATCAGGATTCGGGCTCCAAGGGTAGCGGCCGCCTCACAGCTCCGGATGGCGGGTATGCCAGTCGGTCGCCTGTTCATAGGCGTGGCCCACCTGGCAGATCGTCGCTTCATCAAAGGGCAGGCCGGCGATCTGGAAGCCGACCGGCAGCCCGTCCGTATCAAAACCGCACGGCACCTGCAGGGCCGGCAGCCCGGTGAAGTTGAAGATCGGGGTGTAGACCGAGAAGGATCTGGCCACAATGCTGGGCCCCGGCGAGCTGTCCTGAATGGTGTTGATCTGGAAGCCCGAGGTCGGCAGCATGAGCACGTCCACCTCGGTTTTGAGCGCGCCGATCAAATCGTCCCGGACCTGAGCCCGAGCCTGGGCGCCCATCAGATACTGCGCCCCGCTGACCAGCAGTCCGTAGGCCACGAACAGCTTGGCGTGCGGGTTATACTTGTCGCCCGCGTGGCGCACGTTGTTGACGTGAATCGTCGCACAGTCGGCAAACAGACCCGGCCACTCAATGGCCTGCATCTGGGTCAGGCTGATCGACGGCAGGTCAACGACCTGCGCCCCGAGGTCGGCAAACTTCTGCACCGCCGCGTTATACGGGCCGAGCAGCTTTGGATCGCAGTTGTCCTCGTACAGCGAACGCAGCAGGCCGATGCGCATGCCCGTGACGTCCTGGCCAAGCTTGGCCGTGAAATCGGGCACCGGCACCTTGGCCGAGGCGGGGTCGAGCGGATCGTAGCCGGCGCAGCCCTGAAGCATCAGGGCTGCGTCGGTCACCGTCCGGGCCAGCGGACCGGTGTGGTCCAGACTCCACGACAAGGGGTAGACGCCGGCCCGGCTGACCCGTCCGTAGGTCGCCTTCAGCCCGACAATCCCACACGCCTGAGCCGGCCAGCGGATTGAGCCGCCGGTACACGAGCCCATGCCGGCGTAGGCCAGGCCGGCCGCGGTCGAGGCTGCCGTGCCGCTGCTCGAACCACCGGCGTCGTGGGCCAGGCTCCACGGATTGCGGGTCGGCTTGAAATACGACTGGGTGGTGGGAAAGCCGTAGGCAAACTCATAGGTCGCGGTTTTGCCGACCACAATCGCCCCGGCCTGTTTGAGTTTGGCGACCGAGGTGCAGTCCTGGTCGGCGACGTAGTCGGCCAGCGACTCCGAGCCGCAGGTCGTCGGTCCACACTCGTAGATGTCCTTGATGCCGATGGGAATGCCGTGCAAAGGGCCCCGGTAGGCACCCCGCCCGATGTCGGCCTCGGCCTGACGCGCTTCGGCCAGGGCTTGATCGGCGAAGACGGTATTATAGGCGTTGAGCTGCGGCTCGAGCCGGTCTATGCGGTCCAACGTGGCCTGGACAACCTCGACCGGAGAAATGTCCTTGTTCCGAATCCGGTCCGACAGCTCGGCAATTGACACATACGCGAGGTCGTGGTCGGCGCTCATGCGGCACCTCCTTTCTTGTCACTCTTGTCGATTTTGTCGAGCGCGTGGCTCAGCAGGGGCTCGCTCTCGGGAAACTGCATGCCGTCGGCAATCGGCCGGGCGCGGAGCATGTCCTCGACCGTCCCGCGCCAGCGCAGCAGGTTCTCGTACGGCTCGACCAACTGTTCGAGCTCGGCGTCGCTCAACTCCAGGTCCCACTCGGCCAGCTTGGCGACGATGATGTCTTTGGTGTCCATGGCGCGTGTCCTCCTTTGTGCTGCCAGACGGTGGTCGTCAGGTCCGAAAGGCCGGCATGACGTCCCGGGCAAAGGCCCGAATCGCCTCCCGGTCCTGCTCGGCTTCAACCGAAAAGATGATATGGGTCACCCCGGCGTCCACATAATCCGCGATCTGTTCGTGGGCCTCGCCGGGCGCAAACATGCCGGTCAGCAGGACCGACTTTTCTATCGTGTCCGGGTCGCGCCCGATGCGCTGACAGTGCTCGGCCAGCTTGGCGATCTTGTGCCGGAACAGCGCCGGCGGCCCAAAGCTGTTCCACATGTCGGCGTGGCGGGCGACAATGCCCAGCGCTACCCGTTCGCCCGAGGCGCCGACCAGGATAGGCGGGTGCGGCTGTTGGACCGGTTTGGGCAGGAACGGCGCGTCGTCCAGCTGATAGTAGCGCCCGGTATAACTGGTGGTGTCCTGGCTCCACAGCAGCTTGATGACGCTCAGCGCCTCCTCGAGCCGGCCCAGGCGCTCGCCGATGCCGGGAAACGGGATGCCGAAGGCCGTGTGTTCACGCTCAAACCAGCCGCCGCCCAGGCCCAGGATCAGGCGCCCACGGCTGATGATATCGACGGTCGTGGCGATCTTGGCCAGCACGCCCGGATTGCGATAGGTGTTGCCGCTGACCATGACGCCGAGCCGGATCCGGCTGGTCGCCATGGCCAGAGCCGCCAGGCTGGTCCAGCCCTCCATGCAGGGACCGGTCGGATCGGAAAAAATGGGCAGGAAATGGTCGAACACCCAGGCTGTATCAAAGCCGAGTTGCTCGACTTCCTGCCACACGGACAGCATGTCGGGCCAGGCGTTGCTGTTCTGCTGGGGGGTCTGGATGCCGAAGCGAACCGGATAGGGCATGGCTATCCTTTCTGGGGCTGGCCTGTAACACGCCTCAGGGAAATGCGGCCAGCAGCTGGTGGTGATTGCGCACGACCTCGGCCCGGTCCAGGCCGAACGAGGGTGAGGTGAGAATGACCTCATCGACCAGCCCCTCGTGCCGGGCCAGCTGGTCGCGGCATTCCTGCGGGGTGCCGGCAATAGCCACCTGGTCCACCATCTCGTCGCTCACCCCGGCGACCATCCCGGCGTGGTCGCCACGTTGGGCTGCCTCGCGGATACGCGTTGTGTCCCGACCGAAGGCGTGCAGGTCGAGCACCACATCGTAGTACGGAATGCTGGCGTAAAAGGCCAGCTGGCCCTTGACCCGCTGTCTGGCCGCGTCGCCGTCGGGATCGACCGCGCAGATGACGGTGGTGACGACCTCCTGCTTGGGGCCTGCCGTAGTGCGGCCCGCAGCCAGGTTGGGATGGACGACTTCGCGCAGATAGCGGGCGGTATGAAAAGAGGCCACGCACAAGCCGTCGGCGGTCGCCCCGGCGGCCCGCACAAAGCGCGGCATGACCGCCCCGAAGTAGATCGGAATGCGCTCCCGATACGGCCGCCCGAAGCGCTCATAGTCGGTAATGGTGAGATAGGTGCCAGCGTAGCTGATGCGCCTCCCCGAGTGGGCCGACCACATCAGCCGCAACACCTCGGTATATTCCCGGATGTAGGCGGCCGGCGGGTGAAACGTGACGTTGTGCCAGTTCTCATTCCAGGCTTTTGGACCGGGGCCGATGCCGAGGGTGAGGCGACCGTGGGACAGCTCGTCGAGTGACGCGGCCGCCTTTTCCATCAGGACCGGGCTGCGCGCCAGAGCCAGGGCGATGGCGGTGCCAATGCGAACCCGGCTGGTTTGCAGCGCGATGGCGGTCAGGGGCACGAAGGCGTCCCGCCAGGCTTCGGGCACCCAGATCGAGGCGAAGCCCTGGGCCTCGGCTTGGCGGGCAAACTGGAGGGTTTCTTCGAGCGTGACCTGATCGCCGTTCAGACTCAGCCCGATTTGCATAGCGTCCTCCTCCAGGAAGGCAGAGCGGTGAGAGGCGTGCGGACCAGACAGGCGCCGGGCAGAACTCGGCCAGGCCCGGACAGGGTGGGAGTGAGCGCCGAGTTGGTCCTGGCGCTCACTCCCACGGCGGGGGCTGAGGACACGACGCTTTTGCGCAGGCGAAGCAAAGGGCTACTGCCGGTAGCGGGCGTGTCAACCCACCCCGGCCTGCGGCCACCCCTCCGAGGAGGGGAATCACCGCTCTCCATCCCCTCCTCGGAGGGGTCCTGCGAAGCAGGGGGGTGGGTTGTCCCAGACTGCTAGATACCGCAATGCGCATCACACGTCCCAAGAGGGGATGAAGACCTCCCCCCTCCCGTCCCATTTCCCAAACTGTCGTGTCCTGAGCCCGGCGGGAGGGAGGCGAAAGGGGCGTCTAGTGCGTCGGCAGCGGCGAAAAATGGCAGCTGACGATCTTCCACCGGCCGCCCTCTTTGGCAAACACCAGGGTGGTGCGGCCGTTCAGGTTCTGGACCTGGCCGTCTTTTGTCACCCCGCTGAAGGTGTCGTAGCCGTTGGCGACAGCCAGGCTGTCGTTGAACACCCGGCACGACAGCTGACGGATGGCCGACGTGCTCGACTCGATGCCGGCCATGGCGCCCTGCAGAAACTCGACAAACTCCTGCTTGGTATCGAAGCGGTAGGGCACGTGGTCAATGACCTCAAGATCGTCAGACAGCAGATCGGTCCCGGCCTGGAGATCGTTTCTGGTGAAGGCGGCGAAAAATTCGTTGGCTAGAGCCTCAATTTCTGCACTCATGAGCGGTCCTCCTTCAGTGGCTGGCTTAGTGGCCGGGCAGCGGCGAGAAGTGGCAGCTGACGATCTTCCACTGCCCGCCCTCTTTGGCAAACACCAGGGTGGTGCGGCCGTGCGTGCTCAGGGGCTTGCCGTTTTTGCCCAGGCCCGAGAAGGTGTCGTACATGTTGGCCACCGCCCCGGTGTCATTGAACACCCGGCACGACAGCTGACGACAGCCAAAGGTGCCGGACTCAATGCCGGCCATGGCGCCCTGCAGGAACTCGACAAACTCCTGCTTGGTGTCGAACCGATAGGGCACGTGGTCAATGACCTCAAGGTCGTCGGACAGCATGTTGGCCGTTGCCGCCAGGTCATTGCGGGCGAAGGTGTCAAAGAACTCTCTGGTCAGGGTTTCGATCTCTTGGGCACTCATACGCGGTCCTCCTTTGAAGAATCAGGAATAGGGTCGATCTCAGCCTGCCTTTTACTAAAGGTCGGGGGGCGTGTGCAAGTGGACGCAGGCCCCAGGTGAACGACTTGTGGTCATCATCCTGCGGCTTGCTGGACAAATGCCCGCGCGTGGTTTACACCAGGACGCCATGGAGCCCCGCAGCCGATTTATTGAGGTGGACGGCGTCAAACTCCACGTCGCCGACTGGGGCGGCGGCGGGCCGGATGTCCTGCTGGTACACGCCAACGGCTTTCTGGGCCGGGTCTACCGGGAGCTGATCCGGCATCTGGAAGACGCCTACCACGTCTACACCCTTGACCTGCGCGGTCAGGGCGACAGCGACAAGCCGGCCTTGGCAGACGACCACTGGCAGGCTATGGCCCGCGACCTGGCGGCGGTGATCGCCGCCCTGCGGCTCCAGGATTTTTACGGGCTGGGTCATTCCGGGGGGGCGGCCCTGCTGGCCGGCTATGCAGCGAGCCATGCCGGCCGGGTGAAGGGGCTGGCCCTGCTTGAGCCGGTGACCTTTCCGCACGAGCCGGCCTTTGTGGAGCGGGCGGCCAACCGGCCCCTGGTCGAACAGACCCTGCGGCGGCGTGAGGTGTGGGACTCGCGCCGACAGCTGTTCGACGCCTACCGGACAAAAGCCGCCTTTGCCGGCTGGCAGGAAGCCGTCTTGTGGGACTATGTCAACCACGGGACTGCCGACCTGCCGGACGGCACCATTCGGCTCAAGTGCCCGGTCAGGGTCGAAGCCCACGTCTTTGCCAGGGCTCCGCTTGAGGACTTGTACTCCCCGCTGAGCCGGGTCGCGTGTCCGGCCGTGGTTATTCGTGGCGAGCAGACAGACCCGCCCCTGTTTGCGGTGGCGGAAAAAGCCGCCCAGCGTTTGCCTCAGGGCAGCCTGGTCACCGTTTCGGGCACCAGCCATTTCCTGCCCATGGAAAAGCCGGCCGAGGTCGCCCGGATCGTCCGCGCCCACTTCGGCCGCACTGAGTAAGGAGAATCAGTATGGCAGACATGAACCGCCAGTGGCTGTTGGCCTCCCGCCCCCGGGGCATGGTCAGCGAGTCGAATTTTCAGTACCACGAGGCGCCCGTGCCGGAACTCGAAGACGGCCAGTTTCTGGTCCGCAACTGCTACATCGCCTTCGAGCCGGCCATGCGGGGCTGGATGGACGACCGGCCGAGTTATTTTCCGCCGATCCAGCTCGGCGAGGTCATGCAGGCCGTGACCACCGGCCAAGTGGTCGCCTCCAAACACCCCGACTATCAGCCCGGCGACTGCGTGCAGGGCGGCTTCGGCTGGCAGGAGTACGCCGTCACCAGCGGTAAAGGCGGCCTGATGCCGGCCTCCAAGATTCCGGCCGGCGCCTCGCTCACCGCGCCCCTGGGCGTGCTGGGCATCACCGGCCTGACCGCCTATTTCGGGCTGCTCGATCTTGGCCAGCCCAAGGGCGGCGAGACGTGTGTCGTGTCCGGGGCGGCCGGCGCCACCGGTTCCATTGCCGGGCAGATCGCCAGAATCAAAGGCTGCCGGGTGATCGGCATTGCCGGCGGGCCGGACAAGTGCGCCTGGCTGACCGATGCGGCGCGTTTTGACGCGGCGATTGATTACAAGTCCGAAGATGTCGCCGCCCGGCTGCGCGAGCTGTGCCCGGACGGCATCCACATCTTTTTTGACAATGTCGGCGGTGAGATTCTGGATGCGGTGCTGGCCCAGATTGCGATGAAGGCGCGTATCGTGCTGTGCGGCGGCATCTCCCGCTACAACGACGAAGAACTCCAGCCCGGCCCCAAGAACTATTTCAACCTGATTCTTCAACGGGCGCGCATGGAGGGCTTTATTCTGATCGATTACTACCGGCGTTTTGCCGAGGGCGTACAGGAGCTGAACGGCTGGCTGGATAGCGGACAGCTCGTCCATCAGGAGGATATTCAGGAAGGTTTTGCCAATGCCCCGCGCACCTTCCTGCGGCTGTTTGAGGGCAAGAATCTGGGCAAGCAGCTGCTGAAGATTGCCGATGTCCAGTAGGGGCGACCGGCCGGTCGCCCCCAGCCCGGTCCTCAGCCCGCAGCCCGCAACCCCAGGGACGGGCCGCCGGTCAGTTTGGTGAGCAACTGCGCAAAGACCGCATCGGCCCGACCGTGGACCTCCTGTGCGGTCAGGGGCTGAATGGGATGCTCCACCAGAATGACCTCAAAATCGGGCAGCCCCAGAGCCTTGGCCTGGGCGCGGGCCGCATTGCTGAACTCGGTGGTGGCAAAGACCGCCGCCGGAATGCCGGCTTTCTCAAAAAAGATTCCGTCGTGCACACTGCACGTTGTACACGACCCTCAATCGGCCAGGGCTTCAATAATCAGATGGCACTTCTGGGCCAGCTCCTGGCGCGTGTCAGTCGGCGCCGGACGGGCAAAGGTCGGCTTCATACGCCGGATGATCTCAGCCGGCTGAAACTGGGCTGCAAGCCGCTCGGCGAGCCGGTCGAGAAAGAAATTGCCCTTGGCTTTGCTGATATCGAGCAAGCCAATCGTCTTGCCGCGCAGATCCGGGACGCGGGCGGCAAGCGAGGCGCTGGCCTGCACCGGGGCGGCGGTCGGGTTGTAGAGTTTGGCCATGGCTGATTCCTCCTGTGGGTCGATCAGTTGTCGTCAATCGGGACGGTGACAAGCTGGCTGCTGCCCGCGCCGCCTCCCCAGCCACACATATGAACTGAAAAGCGCCCGGCCGTTCCGCCGGCAACGGCGACAATGATATTGTCCGGGCTGATTCCGCGACTTTTGGAATGAGGCTGGCCGTGTTGGTGGCGTCGAGCCAGCCGGGCAGGCGCTCTGGGTTGAGGCCCTCGCTGCCGTCCGGGCCGGGTAGCAGCTCGTGGAGTGGTCGCCGGACATTCTCGTACAGAAAGCGTTTGACCGCCCGTTTGTCCAGGCCGTCGGCGGCAATGGTTTCGGCGTGCTCGGGACCGATGACGACCAGATAATTGGCGGACAAATACGTCTTGTCGCTCCAGCCGACGCTCATGCTGGCCCCAATCGTGCCCAGGATACCCCGGGCGGTCCGGCTGCCGTGGTTGCTGATGCACTGGGGCGCATCGCAGCAGTACACGCTGATTGTGCTTTGCTGCTGCTCGAAGCCGTGCTCAACGTGCAGCGGCTCCCACGGGCTCACCTCCTCATACTCGCCAATGCAGTAGGTGTACTTGCCGGGGTGGCCCATGGCCGATTTGTCGATTTCTCCGGGCTGGGCGCCGCCGATATTGACCATGATGAGCCGCAGCGCCCGGCCGACCGTGGCGTTCGCCCGCCAGCCCGAGCCGAACACGCCGGTGGCGCAGTTGATGTCGAGCTGGTGGCGAATCGGGCCGTTGACAATGAACAGGGGCGTAGCGGTATGGGTCGTGCCCTGCACCCCGTGCAGGTTCGCCCGTTCATCACACATGGCCCGCACCCCGGCGATCACCACCGGCAGATAGGCCGGTTTGCAGCCGGCCATGACGGCGTTGACGGCGATCTTCTCAACCGTGGCGTCGGCGTAGTTGGGCGGCACCGCCGCAATCACCTCAGCCGCGGGCCGTCGGGTGGCGGCCAGCATGGCCTGCACCCGCTGTTCGGTCGGCGGGACAACCGGCAAGCCGTCGGTCACGCCCTGCTCAAAGTAAAACTCAATCAGGTCGGCCTGATCCTCAAGTTCGTATGCGTCTTGTGCCATGGACACGCCTCTTGTCGTCGGGTTGACAAGGCCCACTGTGTTTCCCGGGCAGCTATTGCCCGATTGCATGAATGCCGGGAGCGAGACTCGAACTCGCACGCTGTCTCCAGCGGTGGATTTTTTGTCCACCTAACGAGCTGCGCTTTGTCATGGATCTCAATGTTCACGATCAAATGGTTCTCCTGCCCCTCATCGTGCGTTTGGTTGCCGGGTGACGCTAGACTAGACCATCCGAGAGACGTTGACGACGGGCCGAGCCATCGGGCAACGGAAATTCCCAGTTTAAGGTCCTATTCTACTACGAAAATCGGCAATCGCAGCGGCCGATCCATCGAGTTCGATGTGTCCCTGTGTGAGCCCCACCCGAATAACAACGCGCATCCCGGTCGCTAACTCATCCAGGAGGGAGCGGGCAAGGGCCGGGTCAGCAATATCCGCAAAATGGCGGTCACTGTTCCAGTTGGCCGTCCTACTGATAATGGGGCCATTGTCAATACGGATAGCCACAGGGATGCGGGCGTAAGGATGGGATTGTTCTCCTATGCTAAGTCGCACCCAAAAAAGACCCTCTTGATCCGCACGAATGATTAAACCAGTTATTTGGGAGTCTGGTCTCTCCTGTATACAGAAGAGCGTTGGCTGCTCTCCATCCGTCAGCATGTCCACTCGGGTCGCCGCAGCACAATTTCCGTAGGGGGTGTAATTTTTCAGGGTGAAACCCGAATACTCCCGATCCTCCTGGGCCCGTGCCCAGGTTCCTCCTGCCAGCCACATGCCCAGCGCGAGGATCAGGATGGGCCGATACCTGCTGTGCGCTTCCATGAGGGTGCTCTATGGGCCGTCGATTATGAATAAGCTTCTAAGGCACTTCGCCCAATAATCTCTGATATGGGCTTGAAAATTCCACAGGTCCCACTTTTCCCCGTTCTCGAGTTCGATAATCAAATCTGGCTGGATTACGGACTTCTCCTGAAAGTCCATTTTTTCATCAGAGACGGTGAGCTGGAAGACTTCCGCTTCCCTTGTCGTTGGCTCCACGTTGTTGGTCTTTACTTCTTTTGGGCCTCCCGTCTTCCTGTCTCTCAATCTGAAATGCTTCGAGGCGTTCGCGATCTCCGTGGCGGCGAGGAGAATTTTATCCTTATTCCATTTCTCACGGTATGACTGTTTGTCTGCATCCTCAACGATCTTTCTGGCTTCAAAAAAGTAATCCTTCATTGCATGCGCAGTCATGCAAAAATTGTAGAAATGATCGGTCTGAGAAATTGTCTGCTCCACACCGATTTCCTTATCCGCGCGCCATGCGCGCTGAGCCTCCCGTTCTAGCTTTCCAAAGAGGTCTTCAATCGACTTGAGAGTTGGAGTCAGCGCCACAGTCAAAACACCTTCCTTTCCTCATACCCCTCGTCCCAGCACTATCTCAACCAGCGCCCTGGAGCGCTCCCGCGATCCGAACTATCACCACCCCACCGGCTGCGGCCCCGCCCACGCCATCCAGCCCAGCCCGCGATCCTCTTTGCCCACCGACCAAGGCGGACAATTTCGGCAAGGTCGAAAATGGCGGGATCATGTAAGTACCTAAAGATTGGTGCCGGGAGCGAGACTCGAACTCGCACGCTGTCTCCAGCGGTGGATTTTGAATCCACTGCGTCTGCCAATTCCGCCATCCCGGCCTGAAGAAATCGTGTTCTAGCGGAGGGGGCTCCTAGCTGTCAAGATGACCTCCTGGCAAGCCCAGTGGGATCAAATTGGGCAATGTCGTTTTTTTACTTGCTGTCTATCCGCCTCCCTCAAGTGTCCTCAACACGGTTGAGAATACGTTCTGCGATCTGGGCAACGTAGCGGACTTCGCGACCGAGGTAGATGGAGGTAACCGTGAGACTGATTGCGAAGACGACTGTTTGACTGAAAATCAACACGCCCAGCAAAAAGTGATCTGACATCTCGCTTCCTCCTCTGTCGGCATGCCTATGCCGCAAACTCTTCTTATACCATCTACCGTACGTCATTCTCTGCCGCAATTGACTCGGTCCCTTCCCGCGCGTAGAAGAAGCCCCATGCTGAGGAGTCTTGTGAACTGTAGCGACTGTCCGCACGGCCGGCGGGTCAGCCGCCGAACGCTGCTTAAATCGCTGGTCGGCGCGGCCGGCGCGGGGCTGGCGCTGGCCGACAGCGCAGCGGCCAGGAAAAAGGACGATCCCAGAAGACTCCCGCCCCAGGCCGGAGACGAGCTGGTCTACCCCTTCTGGGAAAACGACGGGCGCCTGATCACCCTCGACGACATCCCGCTCGGCGGCCCGCCGGTCCTGGCCTATCCCCGAGACGCGGCCAGCCAGGTCGCCCGCGACCGCTCGCGCCTGAACCAGATTCTGCTGGTCCGTTTTACCCAGCAAGAACTGAGCCCGAAAACCCGCCAGGTCGCGGTGGACGGCATTATCGCCTACTCCGGGGTGTGTACCCACACCGGCTGCAATATCTCCGAGTGGAACGCCGAACACCAACACTTGGTGTGTCCGTGTCACTCCTCGGCCTTTGATCCGAAAGACCGGGCGCGTATTCACGGGGGACCGGCGCCCAAGCCGCTGCCGGTCCTGCCGCTGCAACTGGTCGGGGGCAGCCTGAGGGTCGCCGGACCGTTCAGCGGACGGGTCGGTGGCAAGAGAACGTAAGGCGGGTGGCTCCCCGCAGCCGCGTTGCGCGTCCGGTATGAAGGTGAAAGAATCCCGGAGCAAATCGTGCCAAGGAAACCTCAATGACCGAGAAAGCGCCCTACCGGCCGGTCGTGCCGGAATCCCTTGACGACATCAATCTGCTGGATGTGGACTTGCAGCACTGCCCGTATCACGCCTACCGGAAGCTGCGCGACGAGGCGCCGGTGTGGCGCGATCCGCTGACCGGCTTCTACGTCATTACCCGCTTCGAGGATCTGCACCGGGTCTTGCTCGACACCGAGCGCTTTGTCAGCAGCATGCGTGGCGGGCAGAGTGGTGGACGGAATCGGACCGACCCGCAGCGCGCGGAGCGGGTCCTGAAGCTGTACGAGGACAAGGGCTGGGTACCGGCCCAGACGCTGGCCGCCCGCGACGATCCCAACCACCGGCAGATGCGGTCCATCTTCAACGAGGCGTTTCGCCCCAGGAAGATCAACGAGATGGACCCCTTCGTCCGGGAAACCGCCGCCAGGCTGATCGACGCCTTCATCGACGCCGGTCGCTGCGACTGGGTCAAACAGTTTGCCATCCCGCTGCCCCTGATTATCATCGGCCGCCAAATGGGCGTTCCTGAAGCGGACATCTGGAAGATCAAAGCCTGGACCGACGCCTGGGTCCAACGCCTCGGCATGATGCAGACCGAGGCCGAAGAACACTGGTCGGTGGAGATGGAGATCGAGGCCCAACACTACTTTCAGCCCATCTTCGAGCGGCTGCGCAAGGAGCCCGACGACACGCTGCTGTCCGAGCTGGTCAATCGCGTTATTCCCGAGTGGGGGCGGCCGCTCAACGATAATGAGCTGCACGCCGAAATGATGGCCGATACCTTTGTCGGGGGCGCCGAGACCTCGACCAACGCCATTGGCTTTGGCGTGAAGCTGCTCATCGACAACCCGCCGGCCTGGCGGCTGCTCAAGGCCGACCCGGACGCCTACCTGCGCACCTTTGTCGAGGAGGTGTTGCGCCTGGAGAGCCCGGTGCAGGGACTGTTCCGGGTCGCCGCCACAGACACCGAGCTGCACGGCGTCACTATCCCCAAGGGGGCGCTGATCAACCTGCGCTACGCCGCCGGCAACCGCGACGAGCGGGAGTTCGCCTGCCCCGAGGCGCTGGACCTGGAGCGCGACAAGCCCGGCCGGCATCTGGCCTTTGGCTCCGGCGTCCATCACTGCCTGGGTGCGCCGCTGGCCCGGCGCGAGCTGTACTGGTCGTTCAAGACGCTGCTGGAGCGGGTTGACGAGATGTGGTTTGCGCCGGGCAGGAATGACTTCGGCGTCGCCCCCAACGTCGCTCTGCGGGCGCTCAAGGAGCTGCACATCGAGTTCCGGCCGGTCGCCTGAAGGGGACGGAGAACGCTGGCAGCACACAGCGAGGAAATCGGTATGTCCACACGCATTGTTCTGATCGTTATGCTGGTCCTGGGAGGACTGCCCGGCTTTGCCGCTGCCCAGGCGCTTGAGGCCTACAGCCCGATCACCGACGAACGCCTGCTCAAGCCCGAGCCGGAAAACTGGCTGATGTACCGGGCGACCTATGACGGCTGGGGCTATAGCCCGCTGGACCAGATCACGCCCCAGAATGTCAAGCGTCTGGTGCCGGTGTGGACCTTCTCGACCGGGGTCGACGAGGGTCATCAAGCCCCGCCGATTGTCAATAACGGGGTGATGTTCATCACCACCCCGCAGAATCAGGTGCTGGCCCTGGACGCCAGAAAAGGCGACCTGCTGTGGCGCTATCGCCGCGAGCTGCCCGAGGATCTGTTCCAGCTGCACCCGACCAACCGGGGGGTCGGTCTGTATGGGGACAAGGTCTACCTGGCCACGGTTGACGCCTATCTGGTGGCCCTGGACGCCAAGACCGGCGAGGTGGTGTGGGAGACCGAGGTCGAGAATTACCTGGCCGGCTATTACATGACCCTGGCCCCACTGGTTGTGAAGGGCAAGGTCATCGTCGGCATGTCCGGCGGTGAGATGGGGATTCGGGGCTTCATCCAGGCCTTCGACGCCGAGACGGGCGAGTCGGTGTGGAAAACCCATACCATTCCGGGTCCCGGTCAGCCTGGTCACGACACCTGGGCCGGGGACAGCTGGAAGACCGGCGGGGTGTCGATCTGGATCACCGGGAGTTACGACCCGGACACGAACCTGACCTACTGGGGGACGGGCAACGGCGGGCCGTTCATGGGCAGCGCCCGTCCCGGCGATAATCTGTACGCCACCTCGGTCATCGCCCTCGACGCCGACAGCGGCGAACTCAAGGGCTATCACCAGTATCACTGGAACGGGTCCTGGGACTGGGACGAGGTGTCCGCCCCGCTGTTGCTCGACGTGCGCCGCGACGACCGGACCTTCAAGGGCCTGGTCCATGCCGGGCGTGACGGCTACCTGTGGCTGCTGGAGCGCAGCGCCGATCAGATCGGCTTTGTCGATGCCCAGCCGTTCGTCCGTCAGAACGTCTTCACCCGGCTCGATCCCCAGACCGGCCGCCCCGAGTACGACCCGGACAAGATCCCCGATATCGGCAAGCGGGCCGAGTTCTGCCCCTCGGTGTGGGGCGGCAAGGACTGGCCGCCGTCGGCCTATAATCCCAAGACCGGCTATGTCTATATCCCGGCCAACGAAAACCTGTGCGGCGCCATGCAGGGCGAGCCGGCCACCTATCGGCCGGGCGATCTGTTCGTCGGGCTGAAGATCTCGGATATCGAGATCATCCTGCACGAGGACGCCAAAGAGCACATCGGCGAGCTGCAAGCCTGGGACATGAACACCGGCAAACAGGTCTGGACGACGACCTTCCGGTCTCACAACTGGGGACCGGTGCTGACCACCGGAGGGGGTCTGGTGTTCTCGGGCGGCACCAACGACCGTTACTTCCGCGCCTTTGACGCCACCAGCGGCGAGGTGTTGTGGCAGCAGCGGACCAACTCGGGGGTGACCGGCGTGCCCAGCAGCTACGCGATTGACGGCGTGCAGTATATTGCCGTGCAGTCCGGCTGGGGCGTGGATGCCCAGCGCAAACAGGAGCTGCTCGACAAAGCCTTTGGCCACACCGTCCATGTGCCCCAGGGCGGGGTGTTGTGGGTCTTTGCCCTGGCCGACGAGTGAGGCCGGTCAGGCTGCTCCCGCCCTCGGCCGGGGTTCGAGGAAGGCTCTCCTGGCGCAGCAATCCTCCTGCGCTTCGCGTCCTTCGACAGGCTCAGGACAGGCTTCCCCCTTTGACAAAGGAGGAGTGAGGGGGATTTGCCCCGCCGTGGCGTCCACCCTCGGAGCGGGCCGCTGGGGATGAGACAGGCAAGCATTTTCAAACTGAGACACTGCCCTTTGCCCCCGGCGGATCTTCCATCATGCGGGCAATTTTGTTATCGTGGATGAGTTCTTGGTCGTTCTGCTCTGTTCGGCGCTGGCCAAAAGGCGGGCGGTCAGAGCAATCGCCCGCTCAGCAAGTTGGTCGAGCGGGGCGTCTGTAGTCGCGGACCCTGGATACTGAAATGCCGCCATACCGGACCCCCCGCGCACGCCGTATGTCTCCCATGCTGGGAGACTTGTCCCGGCGAATCAATTCGGGTGACCTCCCCCCCGTCCTGCATGGCTTCCGAAGACTGATACGGGCTATCCCCGTCTCTTCCCCCAGTTTTGTCGATTTGCGCATACTCAGGAAAAGTTTCGTCTCAAGGAGAAATGTGTCGTATGAATGATGCCCCGTCACCGTCTCCGCTGCCGACCCATCCGGTGTGGCGTTATGCCTGCCTCGGTGCCGTCCTGCTGAGCGTCGGGTTCCTCGTCCTGCGACCGCCGACGAGTTCGGCGCTGACACCCGGGCAAGGACCGGGCCAAGAGTTGAGCCAAGAGTTGAGCCAAGAGTTGAGCCAAAAGCCGAGTCGAGAGCCGAGCCAAAAACCGAGCAAAATCAAACGGATAGCGGCGACTCCACAGTTACCAGCCACCGACTATTCCTCTCAGCAACAGAGCACGCCCCAGCCCTCCCAGCAACAGAGCCGACTCACTCTGGAGCAGTATACCCGCTGCCTGGCGCGGGAGTTGGAGCTTGATGAGCCCTTGGCCCTGGCTGTCCTGATTCAGGAAAGTGACGCCCACAATCCGATGAAACAGGGCCGCCGAGGCGGTCGTGGACCTCTGCAAATCAGACCGGTCGCCCTCGAAGAAGTCGGCCTGTCTCCGTCGGAGCACTCCCTGCCGGTTCTGGTATACGGTGGACTGTCCTATCTCAAAACCATGCTGTCTCGCTTCGATGATCGGCAGACCGCCTTAGCCGCCTATAATATGGGTCCGACCCGCCTGAAAGAGCGGGGCAACCGTCTGTATCGGATGACGAAGAGATACGTCCATGAGGTACTGCGAAGAATGGATCAAATTCGTTCTTCGGACCAGGTGCCGACCCATCCGGTTCTGGAGTATCGGTTGTCCGAATACAGGCTGTCCCTGGACCATCACAATATTGCTCCTCTGCGGGTTTGTCTGGCGTTGTGAGTCACCGTCACTCGCTCTTCGGACAGCACTGCCGACACGGCGCCTCAGGCCAGTCTCCGGCCGGTGGTGTGTCACTCTGACCGCCCTCGGAGCGGGCCGCTGGGGATGAGACAGGCAACCATTTTCAAACTGAGGCACTACCCTCCGGCCCGTCATCTTGACCTGTCCGCGCCGAGCGTTTAGGGGAGAGACGGGAGACAGTCCAGCACCGACCGGAGTTGCATTGCGCGCAGCAATCGGTGAGGCTGGAAGTCCGAGCTGTCCGACGCACGAGGAGGAAACCCATGCCACACGCATCAGCCGAACACATTCACGCCCGTTTGTCTCATCCGGTGATCGATTCCGATGGTCACTGGATCGAGTTTGAGCCTGCGGCCCTGGAGTATCTGCACCAGGTCGGCGGCCAGCGCATTGTCGAGCGCTACCAGAAAGTCGCCAACCAGTTCGGCAATAAGAAGTGGGCTCAGCTGTCCGGCCAGGAGCGCCGTGAGCGGCGGATGCTGCAACCCGCCTGGTGGGGGGTGCCGACCAAGAATACGCGGGACCGGGCCACGGCCATGCTGCCCAGGCTGTTGTACGAACGGATGGGCGAGCTGGGCTTGGACTTTTCGGTCATGTATCCCACCGGGGGCGCCCTGTTCGCCCCCTTTCTGCGCGACGAGGAGGTGCGCCGGGCGGCCTGCCGCGCGTTCAATATGTATACGGCCGAGCAGTTCAAGGGCCTGGAGGACCGCCTGACCCCGGCTGCGGTGATTCCCATGCACACGCCCCAGGAGGCGGTTGAAGAGCTGGAGTTTGTGGCCGCGCACTGCGGCACCAAGGCGGCCATGCTGGCCAGCCTCCAGCGCCGACCGGTCCCGGCGGTGGCCGAACACACGCCCGAGGCCAGCCGCTACGCCCAGTGGCACGATACCCTGGGGCTGGATAGCGAGCACGACTATGACCCGGTGTGGGCCAAGTGCGTAGAACTCGGTATCCCGCCCAGCTTTCATTCGGCCTCGTCGGGCATCGGGCTGCGGACCTCAATCTCCAACTTTGTGTATAACCACATCGGCCACTTTGCCGCAGCCAGCGAAGCCGTGTGCAAGTCCATCTTCATGAACGGGGTGACCCGGCGTTTTCCCCGGCTGCGTTTCTCGTTTCTGGAGGGCGGGGTTGGCTGGGCGTGCGGCCTGTACAGCGATCTGATCGGCCACTGGAGCAAGCGCAACCCCGGGGCGCTGGAGGCGGTCAATCCGGCCAACCTGAACCATGAACTCCTCGTTGACCTGATCCGGCGCTACGGCTCCACCGGGATGGTGGACAAGGTCGGCGAGCTGCGCTCGTCCGTCGGCCAGGGGCTGCTGACCGACAAACCCGAGCAACTCGACGACTTTGCCCGGTGTCAGATTGAGCGCGCCGAGGATATTCGGGACCTGTTTGTGTCGAATTTTTATTTTGGCTGCGAGGCGGATGATCCGGTCAACGCCTGGGCGTTCAACCGTCAGGTCAATCCGTTTGGGGCGAAACTCAACGCGGTCTTCGGCTCGGACATCGGCCACTTTGACGTGCCGGATATGACCGACGTGCTGGGCGAGGCCTACGAAGGGGTTGAGGACGGCGTGCTCAGCCAAGACGATTTTCGTGACTTCGTGTTTGCCAATCCGGTCCGGCTGTGGACGAGCATGAACCCCGACTTCTTTGCCGGCACGGCGGTCGAGTCGCAGGTCCAGGCCTGTGTGGCCCAGGATTCGGACCAGGACCAGGCGCCGGCCTGAGGCTGCCCGAGGAGAGCGCGGTATGGGAACCGACAGCCTTTTTGACCCGAGCCAGGAGCACGTCCTGCTACGCCAAACAGTGAGAGACTTCGCCCGCGAACAGGTCGAGCCCCAGGCGCTCGAATCGGACCGGCAGGAACGCTTCAACCTCGACCTGTTCCGTCAGCTGGGCGACCTGGGCCTGCTCGGTATCTCGGTGCCGGAGCGCTACGGCGGGGCCGGCATGGATGCCGTGGCGGCCGTCATCGTTCACGAGGAGCTGTCGGCCGTTGATCCCGGTTTGTGTCTGGCCTATCTGGCCCACGCGATGCTGTTTGTGAACAATTTCTGTCGCAACGCCAACGACGAACAGCGCCGTCGCTATCTCGACAAAGTCATGTCGGGTGAGTGGGTGGGCGGCATGTGCATGACCGAGCCGTCGGCCGGCACCGACGTGCTGGGCATGAAGTCTCAGGCGGTCCGGCGCGGGGATATGTATTACCTGAACGGCCGCAAGATGTTCATCACCAACGGGGCTGTGGACGACGCGACGCTGGGCGATATTTTCCTGGTCTACGCCAAGACCGACCAGGGCCTGAGTTCGTTTGTGGTCGAGAAAGACTTCCCCGGCTTCTCACTCGGCCAACGCCTGCACGGCAAAACCGGGATGCGGGCCTCAATGACCGCCGAGCTGGTGTTCGAGGACTGCGCGGTGCCGGCTGGGAACCGTCTGGGCCAGGAGGGCGACAGCCTGCTGCACATGATGCGTAACCTGGAGATCGAACGGGTCACGATCGCGGCCATGTCAACCGGGATTGCCGCCCGGTGCGTCGAAATCATGACCCGCTATGCCAGCGAACGCACCGCCTACGGCGAGCCGATCAACTCGTTCGGGCAAGTCCAGCGCTATATTGCCGATTCTTACGCCCAGTACATGGCCGCCCGCACCTATGTCTACCACACTGCGGCGCGTATGAACCTCGACTCCCCGGGCCAGCGGATCGACTCCGACGGGGTCAAGCTCGTCGCTACCACCATGGCCAAGCAGGTGGCCGACAACGCCATGCAGGTCTTGGGCGGCTACGGCTATTTCAGCGAGTATGTGGTCGAACGCCTGTGGCGCGACGCAAAACTGCTGGAGATTGGGGGCGGGACCTTGGAGGCGCACCAGAAAAACATTACCAAAGATCTGACCCGCCGGATGGACGCGATCCGTTAGGCAAAGGGAACGATGAGGACACTCCGCGTCAACAGGCTACCAGCGTCGACTTTGGGAGAGGGATGATGCGCAAACTCTGGGACCGGGTCATGATCGGTCTGATGGCGATAGTGATCTTCGTGTGCGGCCAAGAGCTGCTGGCCTCGCCGGCGCCGTTCAGCGAGGTCCGCTGTCTGGTGGCCAGCGGCTTGGCCTGTCTGGTCATTGTGTTCAAAATACAGGCCCTGAAAAACGCCCCGGCAGACGAGTAGGCGCGCTCCCGCCGCGCCGAGCGTCCAGACGATGTGTTCGATGTGGAAACAGACCGCAGGCTTCAGCCTGCTGGAACTCCTGCTGGTCGTGCTGATCATGGCCGTGGCCGCCGGCCTGGCCATGCCGATGGTCGGCCAGTGGCTGGGTCGGGGTGATCCCGAGCAGACCGCCTGGCGGCTGCGCTCGGCGCTCAGCCTGATGCGCGTATATGCCGTCCAGCGCGCCCAGGCCCAGGTCTTTGTGGTGGATCCGAACAGCAACGCCTACCGCCACGACGGCAAGGTGGTCGAGGTGGCGTCCCGGGACGGTGTGTTATCGGCTGCTGGCCGGTGGCGCGACGAAGACGACGAGGTGGAGTTTCATTTTTATCCGGACGGGACAAATTCCGGAGGAGAAATTCGGATTGAGCAGGCCCGGGACGAGCGAGGGGCAGGCTCCGGGCCGGTCTTTGTCGTCGCTCTCGACCCGCTGCTGGGGACGGTCAGCATCCGCCATGAACGTGAAGACGACTGAGACCGGCATGGACAGGCCACACCGCAGGGCCAGGCTGCATCACACGGCCGGCTTCACCCTGCTCGAAATCATGATCGCCCTGATGATATTGGCGGTCGGCCTCGTCAGCCTCCTGGAACTCTTCGCCGGCAGCGTGCGGCTGGGCAGCAAAGCCTCGTCCCGAACCCAGGCCGCGTTGTACGGACAAAATGTGATGGATCGGACTTTTGCCCTGGACGTCCTTGAAGACGGCGAGGACGGTGGGGAATTACCGGGCGGCTACAGCTGGCGGGTTCGGGTGCGGGAGATCTATCCCGACGCCGATGACGACCGCCCGCCTGCCGATGAGGACGGTCCGACGGATTTTCTGCATCTCAAAGAAATCGAGGTGCGGATTGTATGGCAGGAGTATCTCGAACCCAAGGTCTTCATCCTGCGCTCGCTGCGGACGGTCATAGACGAAGACGAGGCCGGGCTGGACGGGGGGCGTGAGTCGTGAGGCCAAAGGGAATCGTGATGACCGTATTATGGGGAATGAAGTCACGCTTCCCTTTGTCGGGCGGGTTTACCCTGCTGGAGCTGATGATCAGCCTGACCATTGTCAGCATGATCGTCGTGGCGGTCTACGCCGCCTTCAATATCGGGACCGAATCCACGCGGCGGGGAACGGCGCGGGCGCTCGATAACCAGCATGCCCGGGCCGCGCTGTCGCTGCTGACCCGTCAGCTCAAGTCGGCCTATCCGCTCACCCTGCGGGACGAGGGCGAAACCTTTGTGTATTTTTTCGGCGCAGCTGAGGAGCTGAGTTTTATCTCTGGAGACGGGCGAGCCGAGGCCGGCGGACTGAGTAAAATCACCTATTTCCTCAGGGAAGAGGACGGGCGGGTCGGCCTGTGGGTGCGGACCACCGCCCCCGTGCTGCCGGTCGATTTGATAGACGGGGTCGAGGGTGGGGTGGTGCAGGAAACGCAGCTGCTGCCCGAGGTGGACGAACTGAACTGGACCTATCTGGGGCGGGCTGAGACCGACGACGAGTGGGCCGACGACGAGTGGACCGATGAGTGGGACGGCCAGGAGCATCGGCGTCTGCCCAGGGCAATCCGCTGCGCCTGGCGTGCCCAGCTCGGCCAGCTGCCCCTGGAGTGGGAGTTGGAGGTTCCGGTTCAGGTCCGTAGCGCTCCCTCAGAGCTGTGGGCCAGTCCCCAGAGTGGAGACGGGGAGGGTCGCCGCCGATGAGAAACGAGCGGGGTATCGTCCTGGTGGTTGTGCTGTGGGCGCTGATGGCGCTGATGGTGCTGGCCTTTGAGCTGTCACGCACCATGCGGGTCGAGGCGTTGACGGCGCTGACCCACGAGCAGGAAACCCGGGCCTATTATCTGGCTCAGGCCGGCTTCCATCGGGCGCTGCACGCCATTCTGCGGGCGGTCCAGCTGGGCCAGGACGCGCTCAATACTCCCGGCGCGCTCGATCCGTCCGCCCCGCTCGAGCCGGTCGAGGTATGGCTGCGGGGGGACGGACGCTGGGTCAGGGAAACCTTTGGCGCGGGCGGCTATCGGGTCCGGGTCAGCGATGAGGGCGGCAAGATCAATATCAATACCGTTGCCGAGGACGCCCTGCGGGCGGTGTTCACCCATCTCGACTTCGAGCCCGAGTGGGGTGAGGCGCTGACCGACGCGATTCTGGACTGGCGCGATCCAGATCCCCTGGAGCGCTTGAATGGGGTCGAAAGCGACTATTATCTCAGCCTGCCGCTGCCCTATCCGGCCAAGGACGGTCCGTTTGACACCCCGGACGAGCTGCTGCTGGTACGCGGGATCAGCCGCCGGCTGTACGACCGCGTTTTGACGGATGTCTTCACCGTGTACGGCGGGCGACGCGGCGCCGACGGGGCGGACAAGACCAACCTGATGACGGCCGGTCCGGTCGTTTTGCAGGCGATTTTAGGCATCGGGGCCGAGGAAGCCGCCGAGCTTGTCCAACAGCGGTCCGAGATGTCTGGGCCCGACGCCTCCAGTCTGCTGGTCGCCTATGGCCAGAGTCCGGGCAGTCTGAGCCCGCCGAGCGTGATGACCATCGAGAGTGTGGGCTTTGTGGATGAGAGCGAGGTGACGCGGCGGGTGGCGGGGGTGGTCGAACGGACGGGGGCCGGCCGCTTTCGCCTCCTGCGCTGGCAGGATTGGAAAAGGGAAGCGTGATAACAAAGGTGTCCAAAGGAAATCACGATTCACTGTTGAGCCGTTCCGGGCCCAAGCCGTCCGGGGGCTAAAGCCCCACCCCTCAGTCGTCTTCCAACTCGTCTTCCAGGACTTCGGCCTGCTCCTCCAGGCCGACGATCAGGGCGCTCAGGGTTTCAAAGACCGTATCGAGGTCGTGGCGGAACTCGTCTGCGGCCTGTGCGCTGCCGGTAGTGACGCGTTCCTCACAGTCGCGGTTGACCTCGGCCACGGCAAACTTGGCCGCCTTGAGTAAACCGATCCAATTCCCCACCACCGCCAGTGCGTCTTCCATGTCGGTCTCCTTTGCGTTTGCTGTCCTGCCTGCTAAGCTGTCCAGCCTAGCACGTTGGAGCGCATTGGCGAAGATTGAGCAAAAGGTATCCAAAGGAAAGCACGCTTCCCTTTGGACAGGAGGGACGTATGCGAGAGGTCGCCGTCGTTGGCGCGGGCATGACCCGTTTTGGAAAATATATTGATCGGAGCATGAAGGACCTGGCTCGAGAGGCTGTTGACCACGCCCTGCGCGCGGCCGGTATCGAACCCCAGGCGCTGCAAGCCGCTGCGGTCGGCAACGCGGTGGCCGGCCTGATTACCGGCCAGGAGTGCATTCGCGGCCAGGTCGTGTTGCGCGAGATGGGGATCGGCGGCATTCCGGTGATTAATACCGAAAACGCGTGTGCGAGTTCGTCCACCGCGTTCCATCTGGCCTGGCTGTACGTGGCCTCGGGCATGTATGACACGGTCCTGGCGCTGGGCATGGAGAAGCTCTTCCATGCCGAAAAACGCCGCACCTTCGAGGCCATCGGTAGCGCCATCGACCTGGAGCAGGCCGACGCGTTCGCCCGCGAAATGAGCGGCGAGCAGAGTGTCGGAGCGGGTCAGTCCCGCAGTGTGTTCATGGACTATTACGCCAATCTGGCCCGTCGCCACATGGCCGAGCATGGGACGACCAAAGAGCACTACGCCGGGATTGCGGCCAAAAATCACACCAACGGCAGCCTCAATCCGCACGCCCAGTACCAGACGCCGCGCACGGTCGAAGAGGTCCTGGCCGCCCCGCTGATTGCCGAGCCGCTGACCCGGATGATGTGCTCGCCAATCGGCGACGGGGCGGCTGCGGTCATCGTCACCACGGCTGCCAAAGCCCGACAGCTGACGTCCACACCGGTCTTTGTCAGAGCGTCGACGCTCGGCTCGAGCCAGGAGCACGATCCCCACGCGCCCGGCATTGTGGCCAAGGTGGCCGACAAAGCCTACGCCATGGCCGGACTCGGGCCGGACGATCTCGATGTGGTTGAGGTGCACGACGCCACGGCGCCGGCCGAACTGCTGGTGTACGAGGAGTTGGGGCTGTGCCAGCCGGGCCGGGGCGGTCAGCTGGTTGCCGATGGCGTCACGTCCCTGGGCGGACGCCTGCCGGTCAACCCCAGCGGCGGCCTGCTGGCCAAGGGGCATCCGGTGGGCGCTACCGGAGTGGCCCAGATCGCCGAAATCTTCTGGCAGTTGCGCGGTCAGGCCGATCAGCGTCAGGTACCCGGCGCGCGGGTGGGACTGACCGAAAACGGCGGTGGGGTGCTGGGCGGAGAAAACGCGGCAGCCTCCATCCACATCTTTTCGGTCTGAAGGCCCGGCCCACAGGGAGACGCTGGTGCAGCCCAGCCTGCCGGTGGTGCTGCTCGGCCTGCTGCAAGGCTTGACCGAGTTCCTGCCGGTCAGCAGCTCGGGCCATCTGGTGGTGGCCCAGCACAGCATCCCCGGCTTCTCTCAACCCGGCGTGCTGCTCGACGCGGCCCTCCACCTGGGTACGCTGCTTGCGGTGTGTATCTATTTTCGGCGCGACCTGTATCTCCTGGCCGTGTCGTGCGTGTCCTCCCAGCATCCCCAAGCCGCGAGTTCACGGCGTCTGCTGGGGCTGCTGGCAACCGGCTCGGTGCCGACTCTAGTCATCGGTCTCAGCTTTCGCCGGCACTTTGAAGCCCTGTTCAGCGATCCGCAGGCCGCCGGGCTGGCCCTGCTGGTCACCGGCGGCCTGCTGTTTGCCACCGACCGGGTGCGGCCGTCGGGTCGCAGCCTGGCCGAGATGCGCGCGTACGACTCGGTATTGATCGGACTGGCCCAGGGGCTGGCGCTTATTCCGGGGCTGTCCCGGTCAGGCAGCACGATTGCGACCGGGGTCTTCCTCGGCTTGGAGCGTGAGCTGCTGGTCCGCTATTCATTTTTGCTGTCCATCCCGGCCGTTGGCGGCGCTTTTGGCCTGCAACTCGTGTCGCACTGGGAAGACGTGGTCGGTGGGCTTGATGTGGCTTCGTATGCGCTCGGGACCCTGGTTGCGGCCGGGGTCGGCTACGCCAGCATTCCGCTGCTGATGCGCCTGACCACAGCCCGGAGTCTGTCGCCGTTTGCCTACTACTGCTGGGCACTGGGCTGTGCGGCGCTGCTGTGGGTCGGGTAGGGCGCTACTGCACGACCAGCCCGCCATCGACCGACATGGCGTGGCCGGTGACGAACGAGGCCGCGTCCGAGCACAGCCACACCACGGCTTCGGCGATTTCCTGGGGACTGCCCATACGCCCGACCGGTTCGCTGGCCGCCATGCGTTCGGCCCGCTGCGGCTTATGGCCGGTGATGCGGCCCATCATGGGGGTATCAATCGCGCCGGGGCACACCGCATTGACCCGCAGGCCGGCCTTGGCGTATTCCAGGGCGGCGGTTTTGGTCAGGCCCAGCACGCCGTGTTTGCTGGCGACATAGGCCGAGCCGCCCCGAAAGCCCAACAGGCCGGCTGCCGACGAGGTATTCACAATGGCGCCGCCACCGTGTTTCAGCATCGCGGGGATCTCGTACTTCATGCACAACCACACCCCGGTCAGGTTGATGGCAATGACCCGCTCCCAGGCAGCCTCGTCATAGCCAACCGTCTGAGCGCCCGGCCCCTCAATGCCGGCGTTGTTATGGGCGCAGTCGAGCCGGCCGTAGGCCTCGACACAGCCGGTGATGAGCGCCTCGACCTCGGCCGCACGGGACACGTCGGCGGCCACGAAGCGCGCCTCGCCCCCGGCCTCGGCAATCAGCCGCACGGTCTCCTGGCCGGCCTCGGTCGCCACATCGGACACCACAACCCGCGCTCCTTCGCGGGCAAAGGTCAGGGCCGTCGCCCGGCCGATGCCCGAACCCCCGCCGGTGACCAGCGCAACCTTGGCGGTGACTAATCCTGGCATGTCCCCCTCCCTATTGGGCGGTGATCCCGCCGTCGACCGACATGGCGTGGCCGGTGACGAACGAGGCCGCGTCCGAGCACAGCCACACCACGGCTTCGGCGATTTCCTGGGGCTGGCCGGCCCGACCAACCGGATGGATGGCGACAAAGCCTTCCATCATGCCCGGATTGCCGCCCGTCAGCCGCTCGACCATCGGGGTTTCGATGACCCCCGGGCACATGGCGTTGACCCGAATCCCGGCCTTGGCGTATTCCAGGGCGGCGGTTTTGCTCAGGCCGACCACGCCGTGCTTGCTGGCCACATAGGCCGGCATGCCCGGAGCGCCGATCAGGCCGGCGCCCGAGGCGGTGTTGACGATGGCCCCGCCGCCCTGCTCAAGCATGGGCGGGATTTCATACTTCATGCACAACCACACCCCGGTCAGGTTGACCCCAATCACGCGGTCCCAGTCCGCCTCGGCGTACTCGGCCGTATTGCTGACCGTGCCCTCAATGCCGGCATTATTATGGGCGCAGTCGAGCCGGCCATAGGCGTCGAGGGTGAAGCGGACCATGGCCTCGACTTCGGCCGCCTGGGTCACGTCGGTTTTGATGCAGCGGGCCTCGCCACCCGCCTCCTTGATGAGTCGCACCGTCTCCTCGGCCTTGTCGACCACCACGTCGGCGACCACGACCTGCGCCCCTTCGCGGGCAAAGGTCAGCGCCGAGGCTCTGCCGATCCCGGTGCTGCCACCGGTGACCAGCGCGACTTTTCCGCTCAGTAATCCTGCCATGCACGGTCCTCCTTGTGGGTCTGGATATAGACACGCCGCCCGCCGCTTGGCAAGGCCGACCCCATTTCTTCCGCCACGCTGGTGGCGTATCATGGCCGGCAACGCCCGCCCGGCCCCGCCATTGCCCGAGGCCGGGGAAACACCTGGCCTGAGTTCCCGCCCGTGACGGGCGCATGAAACGGATTCCATGTCACGCTGGTTTGTGTTGGCCCTTGCCGCCGCCATCATGTTTGCCGACTCGGTCGGCTATACCCTGATTATCCCCATGCTGCCGTCTATGGCTCGGGAGTTGGGGCTGACCGAAACCTGGGCCGGCATCTTTTACGCCTCGTATGGCCTGATCTCCCTACTGCTGTATCTGCCCTTTGGCTATGTGGTTGATCGGGTCGGAGAGCGCCTGTGGCTGACGGCCGGGATGCTGGTGCTGGGCCTGACTGCGGTGGCGTTCTCGATGGCGTCGAGCTTTTGGCCCCTGCTGCTGTGTCGGCTGGCCCAGGGGGCGGCCGCCTCGGCAACCTGGGCGGCGACCCTGCCGCTGGCCGCCCGTCTGGCGGATAAAGACCAGCGTGGGCTGGAAATGAGCATCGTGCCCATCGCCTTCAGTCTGGGAGCGATTGGCGGGCCGGCGCTGGGCAGTTTTGGTCAGGCTCGCGAGCCGTTCATGTATTTTGCCGTCCTGCCCTGTGTCCTGGCCGTGCTGGCCTTTTTTGTCATTCCGGACCGGATGGCGGCGACCGAATCTCCAGCCGAGCGCGACCCGCCCCTCTCGCTGGCGTCCCTGCGGCAGCTCTTGTCGTCGCGTCTGACCAGTGCCTGTCTGGTCATTCTGGTGACCTGCGCGGCGCTGGGCGCGATTGAGATGCTGCTGCCGCTCCAGCTGGCCCAGATCGGCTGGTCACGCCAGGAGATCGGTGTGTTGTTTGCGGCCTGGGGCGCTGCGGCCCTGCTCTGCCAACCCCTGATCGGCGCCTGGTCAGACCGCCGCGGACGCCAGGAACCGATGATCCTGGGTCTGCTTGCGTCCGCCGTCTTGATTCCGAGCCTGTTTTTGACCCTGGAGTCGCAGGCGCTCCTCGTCCTGGCCCTGGCTGTGATCATCGCCCTGTCGGCCGCCCTGGCCCCGTCCATGCCGCTGATTGCCGATGGGCTGAGCCACGGCCAGGCCGGTAAGGCGTTTGGTTTCTACAACGTTGCCTTCAGCATCGGCATTGTCCTCGGCCCCTGGCTGGGCGGCTATGTCACCGAGCAGGTCCACGTCTTTGGGGCGGCGCTTGTGCTGGCGGTTCCGCTTGGGCTGACGGCCTGTGCCCTGCCGCGCTTTCTGGCTTCGGTGCCCCTCAGTCCGTCGTAATCGTCCGCAGGAAGAGGATCGAATGCGCTGCCCCCAGTGCGGAACCCACAATCGCTCGGCGGCCAGGTTTTGTGATCAGTGCGGCACCGGCCTGACGCCTGTGTCCGGGATGGCTCGCCCGGCGGCTGAGCGGCGTCAGCTGACCGTCCTGTTCTGCGATGTGGTCGGGTCCACCCGCCTGGCCGAGCAGCTGGACCCCGAAGAACTGCGCGATGTCATCCGTAGCTACCAGGAGCTGTGCGCCGAGATCGTGGCCGGCTTTGCCGGCCATATCGCCCAATACCTGGGCGACGGGCTGCTGGTCTATTTCGGGCACCCGGTCGCCCATGAGGACGACGCGATCCAGGCTGTGCGGGCCGGCCTGCGCATCGTCAGGGCGGTCCAGGCTTCGCCCCTGCTCAGACAGGCCGCTCGGCCGTTGCGGGTGCGGGTCGGCATTCATACCGGTCAGGTGGTGGTCGGGGAAATGGGCGGCGCCGGGCGGTTTGAGCGGCTGGCGCTGGGCGAGACCCCGAATGTTGCGGCGCGCCTGCAGAACCTGGCCCGGCCCGATACGGTCGTCATCAGCGGGGCGACGGCCCGTCTGGTTGAGGGATTGTGTGAGTGGCGGGCGCTCGGCGAGCGCCCGCTGCGCGGCCTGTCCAAGCCGATGGCGGTGTATCAAGTCCTGCGTGAGAGCGGCGAGCGAGACCGCTTTCGGGCTGCGGTCCGGCGCGGTCTGTCGCCCCTGGTGGGCCGCCGGGAGACCCTGGCGGCATTGCTCGACAGTTGGCGCCAGGCCAGGAACGCTTCCGGCCAGGTCGTGTTGCTGAGCGGCGAGCCCGGAATCGGGAAATCCCGTTTGGTCCAGGAACTCAAGGAACGCATCCCGACCGAGGGCGGGACCGAACTCGAATTTCGCTGTTCGGACCACTTCCAGCACAGCGCCTTCTACCCCCAGATCGAGTATTTCCAGCGCCAGGTCCAGACCGGGCCGGAGGAACGGTCGGCCGACAGACTCTCCCGGCTGGAAACCCTGCTGGCCGATCACCCCTTTGGCCGCCAGGAAGTCGTCCCGCTGCTGGCAGCCCTGCTGTCCATCCCGCTCGACGAGCGCTATACGGCCTGGCGCGGCAGCCCCCAGCGCCAAAAGCAGCGCACCCAACAGGCCATCGTCGCCGGGCTGCTGCAACAGGCCGCTCGAAGTCCGCTGCTGGTCGTATGGGAAGATATTCAGTGGGCCGACCCTTCGACCCTGGATCTGCTCCAGGTCCTGATTGACCGGGTTGCCGACGCCCGTCTGCTGGTCGTCCTGACCTTTCGGTCTGATTTTACGCCGGCCTGGACTATGCGCCCGCACATGAAACAGCTCAGCCTGGGCCGTCTCGAACGCCAACAGGCGGCCCGGCTGATCGCCGAGTTGGCCGCTGATCGGGTTCTGCCACATGCCCTCGTCCAACAGGTTCTGGATAAGACCGACGGCATTCCGCTGTTCATCGAAGAACTGACGACGATGGTGCTGGCCGCCGAATCGTCCTCTTCGTCGGCGTCTCAGGCGCCTGACCTGGCCATTCCGGCCACCCTGCACGACCTGCTGATGGCCCGCCTCGATCAGCTCGGTCCGGCCAAAGAGGTTGCCCAGCTCGGCGCCGCCCTGGGCCGTGCCTTTCCCCACCAGGTGATTCGGGCCGTGTGGTCGCTCGACGACCAGTCCTTGCAGCACGGCCTGGAGCGGCTGGCGGTCGCCGAGATCATCTCCCGCCGGGGAGAGCCGCCGCACCCCCGCTGGGTCTTCAAACACGCCCTGATTCAAGACGCGGCCTATCAGTCCCTGCTCAAAAGCCAGCGCCTCGAACTGCACGCCCATATTGCCCGCGTCCTGGAGAAACGTTTTCCTGAGACGGCCGAGACCCAGCCCGAGCTGATTGCCCACCACTATACCCAGGCGGGTCTCCAGCAAGCGGCGCTCGACTACTGGAAACGCGCCGGTCAACGCGCGTTTGAACGCTCGGCCTATGTCGAAGCGCTCGAACACCTGGGCCAGGGACTGGCCCTGCTCAAAGCCCTGCCCGAGGGAGCCGAGCGAGCCGAACACGAGCTGGATTTCCACACCACGCGTGGCCCCGGTCTGATTGCCACCAAGGGCTATGCCGACCCGGAGGTCAAAGACACCTATGTCCGGGCCCAAGAACTGGGCCACCAGGTTGGCCAGCCGTCCCGCGCGTTTTCCGCTCTGCGCGGGCTGTGGATGGTCCATGAGATGCGGGGCGAACTCCACACCGCCCGGGAACTCGGCGAACAGCTGCTGTCGATGACCTCCAGTCTGCCCGATCCGGCCTCGCTGATTGAAGTCCACCGGGCGTGCGGCAACACCTTGTTCTGGCTGGGTGAGTTCGGCCTGGCCCGCGAGCATCTCGAACACGCGATTGCCCTCTACCAGCCCGACACCCACCGCAGCCTGGCCTTTCGCTACGGTTCCGACCCCAAGGTGGTGTGTCTGTTTTACAACGCCCTGACCCTGTGGTTGCTCGGCTATCCCGACCAGGCTCTGCGCCAGTGCCAGCAAGCCCTGGACGCCGCCCACGGCCTTCCCCACAGCCTTGCCGCAGCCCACAACTGGCTGGCCATGTTGCACCAGATTCGGGGCGACCTGTCGGCCAGCCAGGACACGGCTGCGGCCGCAGTTGCCCTGTCCCAAAAACACGGCTTTCCCCATTGGTTGGCGATGGGGCGGATGCTGCAAGGCTGGGCCACGGCAATGCAGACGCCACCCGGGGGTGGCTTGGCGCAGTTGGAAGACGGGCTGGCCGCCTGGCAGGCGACCGGCTCAGCGCTGCTGCGTCCGTATTTTCTGTCTCTGGTGGCCGAGGTGCAGCACAAGAGCGGACAACTGGACGCTGCCCTGCACAGTCTCGACCAAGCCTTGCAGGCCGTCGAAGAGCACGGGGAGCGCTTCTACGAGGCCGAGCTGTACCGGCGCAAGGGCGAGTGCCTGCTCGCGCGCGAAGACCACCCGCTCACCTACCGCCAGACGTCCACCGCTGAGGCGTGTTTTCAGCGGGCGAGCGAGACGGCCCGGAGACAGCGGGCCAAGTCTTTGGAGCTACGGGCGGCCATGAGCCTGGGCCGGCTGTGGCAGACCCAGAACAAAACGGCTGAGGCACGGCAGCTGCTCGCCGAGGTGTCCGGGTGGTTTGCCCCTGAACTTGAAACCGCGGATTTGCAGCAGGCCAGAATGCTCCTGGAGGGCTGGACCGATAACTGACGTATGCTGGGCGATGTTCGCCTGGGATTTACGGTGTGTTCAGGTTCCAGTCGTATTCGTAGTCTATCGATCCGCTGAAGGTCTTGAGGCGTGCGGCGAGTTCTTCTTCGGCATACTGCATGAGGTGGTCGATGACCGTCTTTTCGGTGCCGCCGAAGTCCTCCACATACCACTCGTAGATACTCGATATCAGCAGGAAGTCGTCGTCCACGAAGCTCGCGCCTCGGGGATGGTTGATGTAGGCGCGCGCGCCGGCCTCAAGCTGCGTCTCGGTATTGGCGGCGGTATACACCGTCGGGGATAAATTCGGACAGCCGTGGCTGGCGCAGTTGACCGCGTAATGAATGCGCGGGTCGCGCCAGATGGGGCGCAGGATGCCGTGCTCGATATTGTTCAGGGTCAGCGGCATGCCGGCGACCTCGGCGTGTACGTCGTCCCAGGGACCGAGCGGCAACCAGCCCTCGTAGATGTCGCGGATGGAGTCCACCGGATAGGCGTCTGCCACGACCCGCACGGTGAGCGCGTTGTAGAAGTTGATCCAGTAGGCCTGCTGTTCCTGGCGGGAGTAGTGCCGCGGGTCGAGTTCCTGCAGCGAGGTCAGATAGCCGGCCAGCCTGGCGGCGTCCTCGGCGTTGGCCTTGAGTGCGGCGTAATCGAAGCGATTGATGCCCGACGGATGGCTGGTGAGATAGGTGTCCAGGATGCCTTGCCACGCGCTGTGATCGATAGACTCAGCGTTGGTTTCGACGCTCGCCTCCCAGGCTGACAGCAGTTCCGAGCCGGGGGCGGCCTTGGCGACACCGGCCAGCAGCGCGACGCCGAGCAGCCCCAGCATGATCCGGTCCCTGGCACGGGTGAGGCTCTTCTTGATCTGGACAAACCGCATAGGCATTTCTCCTTGTGATGAACACGCAGGGGCGCGTGTGTAGTCTAGCGGGCGCCGGGCAGACGAGCCCTGAACAACGGCCAGGCCAGCGCCAGCAGGATCGCGCCGAACTCCGCAAGTCGCACCCAGGTCGGCTGTTGGTAGGCTTGCAGGCTGTAGTCGTTCATGTTGAGCCCGGTCACGTATGACAGCAGGACGGCCACCGAGGCTGTCCACGCCCACGCGCTCGGAAAGATGGTCGCAAAAGGCAACAGCCACAGCAGGTACCATGGATTGATAACGGGCGACACCACGAGCAACGCACCGTACAGCCAGTCGCCCCGCGGGATGCCGCGCGTCTCGTTGCGGCGGTCCCGCACGTAATAATAGCCCCAGAACCCTGCGTACACTATCCCCAGCACGAGCCTGGCCTCGAACGCGGGCACGGCGAGTGTCACCAGCCCAAAGACGGCCGCATTGAACTCCCACTCGCGGGCAAAGACCAGCAGGGACTCCAGGTCTGTCCCACCGCTCAGAGCGAACGGGGTATACAGCCCGGCCAGCACGGCCGTGAACAGCGCCCAGTGCCGGACGCTGGCGCCGATCAGCACAAACGGGGTCAGCACCAGGGCGAAGATCTTCGCCCCGACAGCCAGCCCCAGACACACGGCCGCAGCATGCCAGCGGCGCGACCGGGCGAGCACGATAGCGGCCAGCAGCAGACACACGCCGATACCGTCCGGGTGGGCGGTAAAGGCGACCTCCTTGATGACCAGGGGACACCAGGCGTACAGCACGACGTTCCTGGCCGGCGCCAGGCGCAGCAGCAGTCCTATGCTGGCCAGATCGACCAGAATCAGGAGCGCCTGCAAGCCGGCGACGCTGGCCGGCCACAGCCAGTAGCTCAACACGAAGACGCCCTGCAGTGTCGGGCCGTAAATGGTCGGCAGTTCGGGATGGTTGATGTGATCCAGCACCGCGCGGAAGGCGTGGGGAACGCCCGGATCGACGAAAAACGCTTCGGGTGGGCTGCCGTACGGGCTGCCGGCCGTGGCAAAACGGTAGCCGTCCCACAGGTAGCGGTAGAAGTCGTCCTCGAAGAACGGTCCGCCGATCAAGCCGCACACCCTGAACGCCACCGCCCACACCAGCAGCCGGCCGACAGGAAAAGACGCCCCACGGCTGCGGAAGTACACGAACAGGCCAAAAACCGGCACACCGCTCCAGACGACGAGGCCGCCGAAGGCGGGCAGCTGCGGTTCGCCGGGTTGCCGGGCCAAGGCGGCCAGGACCGCGTAGCCGAGAGCGCACCACAGTCCGACCGCGTCCACAAGCCACGGCTTTCTCCCTGCACCCCTGTCCATCGTGTCCCATCCTGAGCGCTCAAGTCTTCCGCTCGGCTGCCGGACTGTCAAGCTGGAACGCGGACCTGAGGGCGGGTGCGGTTCTTGGCTTTTCGGCCAAAACGTGGCAAGACGCTGAGAAGACCGGCACCGCTTGTCGGAGGCTGGCAAAAGGAGGGCGCATGGAATTTGGCGTTGTGCTTCCCCACATCGGCGCGTTTGCCCGCGAACAGGTGGTCGAGCGGATTCAGGCTGTGGCCCAGCGGGCGGATGGGCTGGGCTATCACTCGGTCTGGGTTGGCGACCACGTGGTGTTTCCGGCCCAGCTCCAGTCCAAGTACCCGTATCACCCCGAGGGCAGGTTTCCGGTTGACAGCAACGATAACTTTCTCGATCCGCTGACCGTCCTGAGCTATGTCGCGGCCTGCACCACGACCGTCCGGCTGGGCACCGGGGTGCTGATCGTGCCGTACCGGAATCCGGTCGTGACGGCCAAGATGGTGGCCAGCATGGATGTCTTGTCGCACGGGCGGGTGATCCTCGGCGGCGGCTCGGGCTGGCTGCAAGAGGAATTCGAGGTGCTCCACGCGCCCTACCGTGAGCGTGGGGATCAGACTGACGAATACTTGCAGGTCATGAAAGCGCTGTGGACCCAGGACCAGGCCCACTTTGACGGACGTTACGAGAAATTCTCCGACATTGTGTGCGCGCCCAAACCCGTCCAAAAGCCGCACCCGCCGATCTGGATCGGCGGCCACAGCCAGCGCGCCCTGCGGCGCACCGCCACGCTCGGCGACGGCTGGTATGGGCACGTGTTCTGGCGCGACCCGGACGGCTTTGCCGGGGATATTGCGGCCATCAAACGGCTCGCCGAGCAGGCCGGCCGCGACCCCGGCTCACTGACCTATGCCGCGCTGTCCTACGAACGCAGCTTCGAGGACGTGCTGGCCGCCCTGCCGCGCTATGAGGCCGGCGGTCTGGACCACGTCGTCCTGGCCTTCTTTGCCTGGACCGATCAGTTCGACGAGGTGCTGAGGCTGATGGAGCGCTTTGCCGGCGAGGTCGGACTCACACCCAGATAGGGAACGGAGGGGAACAGCATGGATATGCAACAACATCACAGCCCGGGTGAGCAGCACTGGATCGAGATAGCTGGCCGCATGGCCGACGATTTTGCGTTGCGCGCCGCCCAACACGACGAAGAGCGCTCCTTTCCGTACGAAAACTATGAGCAGCTGCGCGAGACGGGCTACTCGATCATGACCATCCCGACCGAGCTGGGCGGCGGCGGAGTGAGTCTGCTGGAGCGGGTCAAGGCTCAGGAACGCCTGGCCCAGGGCTGCGGTCCGACCGCCCTGGCGATCAATATGCATTTCAACATTCTGGGCGTGGTGACCGATGTGTGGCGCACGACCAAAGACGCGCGGGCCGAAGCCCTGCTGCGCCAGATTGCGGCCAACCGCTGGATTGTCGGCGGCTCGGGCTCGGAGGCCAATAATGCGGTCACCGTGCTGCGGCCCAAGGCCACGGCCGAGCCCATGGACGGCGGCTGGAAGGTCAGCGGCAAGAAGATCTTCAGCACCCAGAGCATTGCCCTTGATCGCTACTTTTCCGAGGCGACCTGGGGACCGAGCGACAATCCCAAAGAGGGCAAGATCATTTCGTTTCTGATTCCCCGTGACACCCCCGGCCTGTTGATGAAAGACGACTGGAACACGATGGGCATGCGGGCGACCGAGTCGCGCAGCACCGAACTCCAGGACGCCTTTATCCCGGACGACGCGATTTTTCTGGAGCGGCCGGTCTTCACCCGCGGCGGCGTCCTGAGCCTGTTTCTCAAAGCCCCGTTTTCCATGGGTGGGGTGTATATCGGCATTGCGGTGGCGGCGCGCAATTTTGTGGTCGAGTTCATGCGCGACCGCCCGCGCTTTCCGCACAAGCAGCCGATGAGCCATCTGCCCAGCGTGTATAACAAGGTCGGCGAGATGGACGTCCTGATCGAGGGCGCGCGGGCGGCGATGTGGAAAGCCGGGGCCGAGGTCGAACACGAGGACATCCGCATGTGGGGCCGCAAAAGCGTGGCCGCCCGGATGATCGCCATTGAAAACTCGGTCCGCGTGGTCGATCTGGCCATGCGCACGGTCGGCGGCATCTCCTACTACAAACGGCTGCCCCTGGAGCGCTATTTCCGTGACGTGCGGGCCGGTCTGTTTCACCCGGTCGACGCCGATGACACGCTTGAGCTGCTGGGCAAGACGGCCTTCGATATCTCGATGAGCGATGACGAGGCGACCTGGGGCTGAGAACGGGAGCACAATGATGGCGCGGTCTATAAGTTGCCGGCCCATAAACGGCTGAGCAGGGTCCGCCAATGGACCGCGTGGACCCCGTTGTCCAGCCGTTCAATCGGGTCCTGGGAAACGAGGTAGAAGCGTTGACAGATGCCTTCCTCTTGCAGTGCCCGTAAGCCCTTGCCGTCGCGTTTGGTGATGCGCTGGCTAGCTTTGACCTCAATTGCGACCTCATCGCCGATAATGAAGTCAACCTCGTGCTGATGGGTCGAGCGCCAGTAGCACAGGTCCTGGTGGGTTCGCTGGTAGCTCAGTGCGGCCCGTAATTCCATACCGATCCAGTGCTCAAAGCTCCGTCCGTACAGGTCGGAGTTGCGCTCAAGCGTGCGCGTGCCGGCCAGGGTATGCGCCACTCCGGTATCAAACAGGTAGAATTTGGCACTGGCAATGGCTTTGCGCTTGCGCGATTTGGTCCAGGCCGGCAGGAGAAAACCGAGCAGGGTATCTTCCAGCAGATAGTAGTACTCACGGACCGTCGAGGGCGCGACCTGAGCGTCGTTGCCGAGCCGGGTAAAGTTGAGGATCTGCCCGCTGCCCAGTGCCGCAACCTGGAGGAAACGGGCGAATTGGGGAAGCCGCCGGACCAGACCCTCGGCCTGGATTTCCTCCGTCAGATAGGTATGGGCATACGCTTGCAACTCCTCGACCGGGTCCTGACTGAGATAGACGCTGGGCAGGCCGCCGTAGCGCAAATAGCGATCAAGATCAAAATGGGTGTCGGTCAGTTCGTCCCAGGTCAGGGGGAAGAGATTGGCCTGCCACGCCCGCCCGGCCAGCAGGTTGGCTTGGCCGCGGCGCAGCTTGCGGGCACTGCTGCCGGTGAGCAGAAAACGCAGCCGCTTGGTTTCAATCAGGCGCTGGACCTCGTCCAGGAGCTGCGGCACTTTTTGGACTTCGTCAATGGCAATCACCGAGTTGGCTGCCTGGCCGGCCAGGATGGCTTCCAGTTCAACCGGTGAGCCGGCCAGGCGGAGGTACAGGTCCGAACGCAGCAGGTCGATCACCTGGGCTTGGTCGGCGAGCTGTTCCCGAATAAGAAATGTTTTGCCCGTGGCCCGTGGCCCAAACAGAAAAAAGGACTTCTTTTGTAACAGGCGCGGTAAATCGAGACAGCGTTGGACGTTCATAATCCACAACTCTATTGTGGATTGTCCGTATAATCAACAAGAGTACTACTGATTTTGCCGATTCGTCCCTCCTCACGTTTCATCCAGCTTTTCGAGCAATAGGAGTTGGGCCGGATCTGCTGGCGTAGAGACCGCAGGATTGGTGTCGATTCGCTCTCCTTTGTCATGGGGATACAGCGCGGCCAATTGAGGGATGGCGACCTCTGCCAGAGAGAAGTAATGGGGGTCGAGTTCGAGTCCGATGCTTTCGACTTGCACGGCTTCGCAGGCCGCGATGGTTGAGCCTGAGCCCATGAAGGGATCAAGCAGGATGCCCGGCCTCGGCATCAGCATACGACAGAACAGCCGCAGGATTCGCTGCGGCTTGAGAGACGGATGGTCGGCCAACTGCTTTTCGATCCGGGGCGTTTTCGTGCTGGGGATGACATCTGGGATGGGGCGATTGCCGTCGAGCATCTTGAGTGCCCCCGCGCCCCACTTGCGGAGATTCTGAGCAACCGTCTTTTCTGAAAGGGGTTTGCGGAACAGTAGCCAGGGTTCGTAATTCCCCCGTGGACTGACGCACAAATCAGGAAATTCACGCTCGGCATTTTTGGGACGGTCGCCACCCCGAAATCCGTGATAGACCCGCATGATAGAGCCCCGAGGCTCCAAACCGGCTTCAAGCAGGCCATGAAACACATGCGAAGAAAGAACCGAATTCGAGGCCACAAGCACATGCGCGCCGGGGACGAGGGCCGGCAGAAGGAGTTTCCCCCAATGGGTGAAATACTTTTCCAGTGTCCGTCGCTGAGCCAGCGTAAGCACGGAAAAGCGGGGCAGCGGCTTTCGCTTCTTCCCATCAAATTCGGGTGGTATCCTCCACACCCCTCCCCGTCCCTTCCGCAATTTACTGATTTCGTTGGACGAGAATTCAACTAGGCCATAAGGCGGATCGGTGCACACGCTATGGAGCGTGTGCGGCTTCCGCTCCGCCAACCACTGGAAGCAGTCCGTATTGAGAATTTCTTTCATCTTCAACTATAGTTGAAAGACAACTAGCATGCTTTATGGCATCACTCAAGCCTCAATGGACGACGCCAAAGCCCGCCTGGGGCTCGCCATCCGAGCCCATCGGGAATCCTTGCAGCTCTCCCAAGAAAAGCTTGCTGAACGAGCCCATATTACGTACCAGTATCTTTCGGCCATCGAGAACGGACGCGAGAATTTCACCATTGGGGTGCTCGAATCGCTGGCAATCGCCCTGGGGATACGACTGCCTGCTCTCGTGTCCGCAGCCTACGAACAGCCTGAGCAAGACACGGATTACCCTCGCATCGATCCTGCCCATCTTCGCCGGGTTCCTCTTCCACCTGATCTCACCCTTGAGCATGTCGCTGACAGCTTGAATGACACACAAAGGATCGTCCATTTTCTCAATCGGTCTCTGCTCGACGTCAGCGGCAGAACGCTGCCGAGCTACATACAGGCGAATAACTTCAGCGGCATTGTCTCGAACATTCTCACTGACGCCTTCGATCGTTTGACGCCTTACAAGCATAATCACGATCAGCGGTACCCAGACCTCATCAATCACCCCTGGGGGCTTGAAATAAAGACGACAATTCGAGTTGGTAAAGGCGGTGAGAGCCATAACGGGCACTCGGGCTGGCACTTGGTCGCCTGCTTTAAGCTCTACCCAGACAGCGGGGATATTCTCTTCATTCACGCGATGTTTGCCGAACTCGTCGGTCATATACACGCGGATTCGGACTGGAAATATGTCGGGAGCAGCGTGAATCGCCAATCAGGGAGCCAACGGACCGAAACATACAGCACCACACCAAAAGGTACGACAAAGTTACGAGACGGTTCCGCCTATCTGGACCCGAGTGAGATTCCTTACAGGCGCTGGCGCCGACCGCCTACAGTTCCAATACCCGAATACTCGATTTCTTACCGCGCCAATAAGGCTCGGTCGAGCGGGACTGCGCCTACAGGAAGTCGAGAATAGTCCAACTGCCATCGGCGTTCTCGGCGGCAAACGCGCTGATTTCGATCACATCGTCGATCTTGTCCAGCACCCTTTGGAACGCCGCACGATCATCAAAACACGCCTCAATGTCCTCATCTCCCACGAACGGCACATCCACCTCGGCCTCGATACACCCGCGTCCGCTGTCTTCCACAAAAAAAGTAAAGTCAATCTCACCAACGGGCAGGTCGAGCGAGCCGCTACACTGCGCTCCCGGCTGCACCGTTAAGTCCAGAACGCACTCCCCAAGGTCAACAAGGGGGAAGCGATCAATGGTCCAACTCCCATCCTCATTCCTGATGACAGAAATCCCGATCCTCCTCAGCACGTCCGGCAGGCGGGCCGAATAGCAATAGTTGAAGGCGGGAATGCCGCTGATGCTGATGCACCCCCGGCCCTCAGCCTCCACAGTAAAAGCGAAGACGGTGCTGATCGTACCCAGGCGGGAGGTCTCAAGCTCAAGAGAGATGACGCTACGACACGTCTCTCCCGGATTCATCATGAGCGTCGCTCGACAGGCCGGTTCCCGCGAGTCCGCTTCCAGATGCTGCGTCGCCTGATTCCACCGAAAGGTCGTGGTCTCACCGGTCTGCGGAAAGTCCGGGACACTGACCTGGGTGTGTGCTCCTGTCAGGAACTCCGTCCCGAAGGTCGTCACCGAGAACGTACTCCGGGCAAACTCCTGGCCATTGTCGTAGGCGACGACGGTGTGTTCTCCATCGCCCAAGCTCCCCCAGTTCGCGTAGCTGAAAAATCCATTCCTCCCGTCATCGTCGCAGGCCCCACGGGTATCTTCACGGGCCAACCCATACGTCGCGGGAAGAGGGGCGCCCCCGTTGAGTGTGAGGGTGATGTCCCCTGCGGCCTCACACTTCCAGCCCGCGATCATCCCGACGCCCGACACGGTGGTCCCGTTGCCGGGAATCTCAAGGGCGCCGGTGAGTTGGGCATGGGCCAGAGACGGCACCCAGACCGTGAGCCCCAGGCAAAGGCGAAGCAGGAAAGACATCAGTATCTCCTTTCTGTCGTGCTACGGTTGCGTCAGTCGAGATAGTGGCTGGTCTTTGTCTTTCTCAAAATCTGTCATTTTGTCTCCTCTGGCCTTTCACAAATGACCGCCCAAGAGGGTGACAGAGAGGGCGGGCGGAGCGTCTCCGTGTACGATGTTTATGGCGGGTGGGCAAGGTCCCCTCTCAGCTCGATAATGTCTCACTTTGAATTTTTTTCTCCTCGCTGTCCGCGGTATCGCCGCATTGCTCCTCTCGTTTTGCCTCCCACATCTTTTCGTCGCCCGCGTCATTTTTCAGGTGATTCCCCCAATTTTGGCGGCGACGGGCGTGGCCGAATGGTGTACAGGAGGCTCTGCTCAAGGGGGCCACGACACTGAGGGAATGCGGACTCAAAGCCCCTCCTAATCCTCTCCCAGGTTTCACCTCTAGCCACCCTCGCCTGCTTCTTTTCATGCCTTCTCAGCTTTTTTTGCCCTATTCTTTGTCTCACTCGCCATAAGGAGAATCCCATGTTTGATATCGCCACATTTGAGGCAAAACTGAAGGAAGCCGACGCACTACGTGACAAGGACGAGATAAAGACCGGCACGATTGAGCGCATCAAGCCGCATCTCGCCAGCGAATGGCCGGCGCAACTCCACCCCTCTGTCCGTAAAGCGCTGATTCAAGCTGGCATCCCGTGCCCTTACCAGCATCAGGCCGACGCCATCAGCAAAGCACTAGACGGCACCGATGTGGTGTTAGAGTCGCCCACTGCAAGCGGTAAGACCCTCGCCTTCACCGCGCCGCTGCTCCATAAGCTCGTGAGCAACAAAGGTTCCCACGCCTTGATGATATACCCCATGAAGGCGTTGGCCTTCGACCAGAGGGAACAAATCAAGCAGCTTTGCCAACCGCTCTCAGTCGAATCGTGGCCGTACGATGGGGACACACGAGAGGAGCACAAAAAAGTCCTGCGTACCCATCCACCACAGATTTTGCTGACCAATCCCGAGTACCTGAATATGTCATTTCTAGGATGGCGGGAGCAGTGGGAAAAATTTCTGCGCGGACTGCGCTATGTCGTCATTGACGAGATGCACGAGTACCGCGGCTTTTTCGGCGGCAATATGGCGCTCTTGCTCCGACGATTTTTTCTGCATCTGGACCGCCTCGGAGTGTCCCCCCACGTGTTTTTATCAACGGCCACCTGTGCCAACCCAGCCGAGCACGCCAAACATCTCACCGGGCGCGATGTAGAAGTGGTATCGGCCAGAAATGTTCTCCGCCCACAGCGCCATTTTCTGTTCGTCAAGCCTGCTATTCCTGATTACCAATATCGGGACATTCTCCGCCTGCGCGTCGAGCAGGCGGCACTGACTATTCTTACCGAGGGCTTGCAGACGCTGGTGTTCTGTCCGACCAAGCGCTTCCTCGAAGAGGCTTTTCGCAACTGCCAGCGTAAGGCGCCAGACCTCGGGCTAGACCCGGAGCAAATATCGGCGTTCCACGCTGATTTGAGGAACGAGGACAGGCAGGACATCCAGCAGAAAATCAAGGCGGGCATCATCCGCGTCGTGTTCGCCACCAACGCCCTGGAGTTGGGATTGGATATCGGCGGGCTAGACGGCGTTATCTTGGCGGGGTTCCCGCCCAGCATCATGTCTGCCTGGCAGCAGATCGGGCGGGCCGGACGTGGCTGGGACAAGGATGCCTTTGTGTTGTTCTATGCGATGAACGACCCGATTGACCAATTCTTCGTAGGCAACTTGGACGCCTTCCTGCATAAGCCCTTTGATGAGCTGGTGGTGGACCCGGCCAACGAGGCATTGATTGAGAACCACCTTGCCCCGTTAGCAGCAGAAACGGGTGGGACACTGGCCTCTCCCGATGAAGCGGTGCTCGGCAGCGCGTTTTATGAAGCGGCGAAAAAGAGCGCCGGAACGGTGCCCAAGGGCTTCCGCCCCCATCAGCGTCTGAAAATGCGCGGCGGTATCGGTCAGTCCTTCCAACTGAAACGCGGCAGCGAAGAGGTCGGCCAAATCTCGGCACTCCGTCGCTTCCGGGAAGCCTACATCGGTGCCGTTTTCCCTTTCTTTGGCCAGAAGTACCGTGTCCATTCCCATGAGGAAAACGCCGTGATCCTGGCTGATACTGAGCCGCACTTGAGGACTGAGGCCGGGTTTTACACCGTGCTGTCCCCAAAGGACATTTTCGATGGCTTCGCCTATGGAGAGGTTGAGGTCTATTACGGTTCGCAGACTCTCACCACGAACTTCACTGGCTATAAGCTGGTCAACGAACATACTGATGAGGTCATCAGCGAAGGGGGCACCGAAGATTCGCTTTTCCAGAATGATTTGTACGCCTTTTGGATCAACGTCCCACCAAGCCCTAATACTGCGGCCGGAATCGGCGCGCTTGAACACCTATTTCGAGTCGGTGCCATGTTCGTTATCCCGGCGGACCGTTTTGATACGAGTACCTACTCGAAAACCAGTGGAGAACCGACTGCGTTCTACTATGAAAACTACCGTGGCGGCATCGGGGTGGCCAAGAAATTGTTCGAGGTGTGGCGGAGGGCCTTGGAGAAGGGAATTGAGATTGCCGAGCATTGTGCATGTGGATTAGGATGCCCGAACTGTATCGAGCCAGCCAAGTCCTACAACATCAGCAATGCCGATATCGACAAAGTCCGCGGCATAGCACTTGCGCGGGAGCTACTACAGATGACGCAAAATGGGCCTGATCGTAAATTCCACAATGGGATGATGGTCGCCGTGTAAAATGCGACGTTGCGGTCCCGCTGAGCACGGCCCCGCCCTCCTTGCTGTTGCCTCAGCCCGTAAGGCCCTGATTTTCCTACACTGCGTCTCGGCCGCTCGATCCGCTATGTCTAATAACGCCCAAAGTGTCAATTCTGCGAGCGAGGACAGGAGGGCTCCGTTTTGTTAAGCTGCCCTCGGAGGTTCCTTTATGCCAAACGACACGAGCAAAAAACCGGTGGCGATCACGGGCAATATTGGGCTCTATTATGTCTCCTACCAGCTGTCCCGACGCGGATGGAACGTCATGCCCACCGCCCGAAATGCCAAAGGGATTGATATTGTCGCCTATAAGGGCGCAGGGGAGGGCTTCATCGGTATCCAGGTCAAGACGTTGAGCAAGCGGAATCCAGTCCCTCTGCCCAAGTCCATAGAGGAATTGCCGGGGGATTACTGGATTATCGTCACCAACGTTGCAGCCGACTCCGACCCGCCCACGGCCCCGGACGTTTTTGTCATGCTTCCTAGCGAGGTCAAAGAGAAGGCTCATAAAGGGCGCAGGGACGATAAAATTTCTTACTGGCTCCAGCCCAAATCCTACGATTCAGCAGACTATCGAGACAGATGGGATCGTCTTGAGGGCCGAAAAACATAGAAGAGGTGCCTGATTCTGATAACGCCCAAAGTGTCAACTTATAAGGACTTGATGCCGAGCGTCCAAATAATGATCTATGATGCTGAGCATGGCGTGCTTTGATTTCAAGAAATTCTTCCTCCGCTGGCGGATGTACCTACTAGCTGTAGTGGTGGCAGCTGTAGTGGTGGCTCTCTTATGGTGCGTTCCACCATTGCTGCTTGAACAAGAAACGGAACGCCTCGACGAGCCAGATGCGTACCGCCTCGCAGACCTTAAAGACGCGTACCGCAGAACCCTCGCCCAAATTCTTGGCGGCGTAGCGCTCTTGTATGGGCTGTATTTGACTTATCGTCGGATTAGGGTGGCGGAAGAGGGAAACATCACCGAACGGTTTACCCGAGCGATTGAGCAACTGAGCCGTGAAGGAATGGCAATCAAGTTGGGCGGGATTTATGGCCTGGAACGGGTGGCCAAAGATTCAGAGAAGGACCACGGCCCGATCATGGAAGTCTTGACGGCCTATGTCCGAGAGAAAGCTACCCAAAACGCAATGTACGTATCAGAAGCAACCGAAAGGCCGACTCCCGACATCCAAGCGATCCTCACGGTTATTGGCCGGCGCGATACAACTGGCAAGAACAGGGGAAATGCTCTTCTTGATTTAAGCGACACTCACTTAGCCGGAGCCGCGCTGAGCGGAGCCAATCTGAGGGGGGCCTATCTGAACGGAGCCACGCTGAGCCTAGCCTATCTGGTGGATGCCGACCTGACCGATGCTGAACTGGTCGGGGCCGAGTTGATCGGGGCCACCCTGACCAATGCCGACTTGACCAAGGCCAAGCTGATGGGAGCAAAACATCTCACAGAAGAGCAGGTTCGGTCTGCCAAAAATTGGCGCAAAGCGCATCTGCCGCACTATCTCCAGTATCTCCTCAGGGAACCGCCCTCGCCTCCCGCCTAACCTATGCGTCTTACGGCTGATAAAATTCCTTTATGTCTACCTTGGTTGCGTAATGTCAGGAGCTGACGAAATTCCGCTTCTGAACGAGCTTCATGAGAAACTTGCGCTGGTGATAGAGTGCGAAGATATAGGCATCACCCCTGCTCTGATCGGTCAGTTGCTGTTCGCACCGGTTCAGCAAATCCTGATCGCCGTTGCAGATCAGCAGGCGCACCTCCACCTTTTCACTCGCCATGTGGAGTTTCTGATAATCCTCCCAGGCTTCCCATTGTGAACCCCACTCAATTTCCGCAACCAAGCCAACTTCGGTCAGGGTAAAAAACTTCGCGCCAGTATCAGTTCTGAGCCAGACCACATCATACAGCCATTCCCCCCAGGTATTCCCGATTCCTTGAGGAACCCCGGCGGCGCAGGTTTGATAGTGGCGTGCTACACCCAGTTCCACCAAAACGCGCTTAACTTCCCGGGTCCATGGTTTGCGTTTCCAGATTTCCTCGCGTTGTAGGCGTTGGGCCAAATCGTCGAGCCGCTGTTTTAATTCGTTATAGAACTGCTGGATTTCTTGCTGATTCATACTGCTCCTTACCTAGGGCTTCTCGTTAGGCGGCCGGGACGTCGGTTCAAACAACGCTCGATCTGGCCATTGCGTCTGGTAAGGACCGATGTGTCAATTTTGGCGGCTCGCTCGACAGGCGGCACCAGACGATGCTAATCCGCTTCGCAGCCACACGCAGGACGATCACACGGAGTCCTGGTTCCGAATCCACTCGCGCAACGCCGCGTTGATCCGCGTCTGCCAGCCGCGCCCGCCGGCCTTGAAGTGGGCGAGCACGTCGGGCGACAGCCGGATAGTCGTGGACACTTTCGGGCTGGCGACCGGCGGCCGGCCCCGGCGCACCCGCGCCCGGGCAAACTTCTCCGGCCACTCGCCCGCCGACAGGTCCGGGGCCGTCTCTGGGTCAAAATCGCGGGGTGTAGAGCGCTCGTTCCCGTTCATTGGCTTTCCTCATGCTGATAATCCGGTACGCGCCGGCGCGTGGGGTCCACACCAGCACCACCATCACGGCGTCGAGAAACCCGATGGTGATGAAGCGATCCTCGCCATAGTCCTGGCGGTCGTCCTCGACGGTCAGCGTGGCGCCGGCGAACACCTCCCCCGCGCGGGCCATGTCCAGCCCTCGGGCGGTCAGCGTGGCCGCTCGCTTCGCCTCGTCGAACTCAATTGTCATATTTTTTGTTACTACATTAAAGACCGCTCCACTGCGGAAGTCAAGCGCGGGCCGGGGCAGCTACCCTCCTGCCGTCAAGCTGCTCCTGGCGATGCCGTCGGGAGAACAACCGTGGTACGTGTTCGAGCAGCCACCCGGCCTCCTGCCCTCCCGCTGTCCAGTCTACTCCAACCGCTCACCCCGCCTTCAGGCCCTACAGATGGACTCGACTGCTTACGGCAAGCTCGCGGCCTGTGCTTTTTCAAGACAGGGTGCAACATCCTGGCCTTTCCGCTGCCATGGTTCTGGCAAACCACTCGGCGGCTTGCTTCAAAACCCACGCCCGCCGATTCAGCCCCTAATCGTCGGCTGCCCACAGGCGCTCCAGGCTGGGCGCGGCCAGCCAGCCGCGCCGGCCGTCGCAGCGGGCAATCTGGTACCAGCCCGGACGGCTGTCGAGCAGGCGGACCAGCGCGCCCTGTTTGAGAACAAAGTGCTCGGTTCCGGTTTCGGCCGGTTCAAAGCGGACCGAGGTCTGCCCGTCGGCCAGGACCAGGGCCGGCCGCTGCCAGCTGTTGACATACAGCTGACGCGCCAGCGACCCCCCGGCCAGCGCAAACAGCCCGGCCCACACCAGGGCCACGGACACCAGCCAGCGGGCACGCCGCGACCACACGCGGGACACGGCAAAGGTCAGCAGAGCCAAGCTGTAGGCCGCACTCGTCATCCACACCAGGCTTTCGGTGGACAAGCGGTGGGTCAGGGGAAAGATCAGGCTCTGCCACAGCTCGGGCGGACAGTCCTCGGTGCCGGCGACGGAACGGGCATAGGCCAGGTTGGCCTGAATATCGGTATCGCCGGGCGTGATGCGCCGCGCCCGCTCATAGTTCAGGATCGCCCGGCCGAGCTGGCCATTTTTGAAATAGGCGTTACCCAGGTTGAAATACACCGGCCCGCTGTGCCGGCCTGCGGCCAGCAACTGTTCGTAGGCGTGGATGGCTCGGTCGTAGTCGCCCTGGCTGTACAAGGTGTTGGCCTGGAAAAAGGCGGTGTGGGGAGCCTCGGTTGTCGCGCCCGAGCCGCCGGACAGCAGACACAGGCAGATGACCGCAACCCACACGCTGCGGCAGACAAGACGGGTCATCCTGACCGGCCACCTGAGGGAGCGCGCACGGCCCACCGGTGCGTCCGTGGCCCGCTTACAACTCCTCAAAACACTCGGTCCGGATGATATCGTCCAGCGTCTGACGCCGAGAGACGAGGTAGGCGCCATGATCGTCACACCACACCTGGGGCACACGGCCGAGCGAATTATAGTTGGAACTCATGGTCTCGCCGTAGGCGCCGGCGTCGTGGATGGCGATCAGGTCGCCGACCTCCGGGGTTGGCAGGGGACGCGGGTCAAGCACCTCGTCGGCATCGCGGGTAAACACGTCGCCCGACTCACACATCGGGCCGGCGACAACCAGGTCTTCCTCGGGCTGGCCGGTTTTACCGATGACCTCAATGTGGTGGTAGGAACCGTACATGGCCGGCCGGACCAGGTCACAGAACCCGGCGTCAACCATGACGAATTTCTGACCCGGGCCTTTCTCGTTCGTCCGGGTCGATTTGAGGCCGTGGACCCGGGTGATCAGCGACGCCCCGTCGGCGACAAAAAAACGGCCCGGCTCGATCTCGACCCGGATGTCGCGCCCGGCCGCCTCCTGAAACGCCCGCTGGGCGTGGCGGAACACCGCGCCGCAGGCGTCCAGGTCGATGCGGGCCGCCCCGGGCTTGTACGGATGCGGAATACCGCCCCCGAAGTTGATCGCCTCAACCTGGGGAAAGAGTGGCAGGCGTTCGACAAAAAAATCGACCAGGCGGCGCATATTGGTCTGAAACTCGGCAATCTCAGGCCCGGTGCCAATATGGGCGTGCAGCAGGCTGACCTTGAAACCGGCCGTCTCAAGCTCGCGGCTGATGGCGTCGATATCTTCGTACCACAGGCCGTGTTTGGAGCTGGGTCCGCCGGTGTCGCACTCCTTGACGTGGCCGTGGCCGAAGCCGGGGTTGAGACGCAGTCCGACCGCGCCCCGATAGCCGGCCTGGGCCAGGGCTCCGATCATGGACGGCGTGCCGAGGTTGGGCAGGATGTTCTCAGCCCGGATGACCTCCAATGCGTTGTCGCGGAACACGTCTGAGGTGTAGAGGATGGTCGGCGGATTCTGACCGGATGGAAAGCCGGCGCGTAGCGCCCGCAAGACCTCATTGCCCGAGACCGCGTCAATCCAGATGCCGCTCTGGCGCATGGCGTGCAAGACCTGGTGGCCGGAGCACGCCTTCATGGCAAAGCGAGCCTGCAAGCCTGGGCTGTCGGTCATGGCGGTGATGGCGGCGATCTTGGTCCGAATGATATCGGCCCGATACATCAGGAAGGGCGTGCCCACTTTCTGGGCCAGGCTTTCGAGTCCGCTCGGCGACCAGCTCAGCGCCGGTGTGTCTGATGGCATGTGCTCATCCTTGTCACTGACCGGATTGCTCTTCAGTCTGCGGCGGCCAGCGGCTGATCGTCCTTGTGGTGCAGCGCCCAGAACACGCGTTCCGGGTTCATCGGCAGCTGCTGGAGGCGCGCGCCGGTCGCCCGATAGATGGCGTTGGCCAGGGCGGCCGCCGGCGGCACGATCGGCACCTCGCCCACCCCGCGCAGCCCGTACGGGCCTTCCGAGGCCGGCACCTCGGTCAAGGAGACCTCGATCATCGGCAGGTCCAGCGCGACCGGGCAGCGATAGTCGAGCAGGCTGGCGTTTGTCAGTACCCCGTTGTCAAAGACGTACTCCTCGTTGAGCGCCCAACCGATGCCCTGGACCGCCCCGCCCTGAATCTGACCCTCGACCTGGGCCGGATTGATCGCCTTGCCAACATCCTGGAAACAGGTGTAGCGCAGGATCTGGACCTTGCCCGTATCTGGGTCGACTTCCACGTCGACCACGTGGGCCGCATAGGCGTGGGCCGGCTGCATGCGGGTCGTGCTGCCCTTGCCGATGATCGGCCCGCTGCCCCAGGCCACACTCTCGCGGGCCAGCTCTTCCAGCGTTACCACCTGCTGCGAGTCGCTTTTGGCCCACAATTTTTTCTGGGCGTACTCGACCTCGTCGGCTGAAACCTTGAGTTTTTCCGCAGCCCGAGCCTTGAGCTGCCCCAGGACATCCTGACAGGCCTGATGGGTGGCCGCGCTCATCGTATACGTAATCCGGCTGCCGCCGCTGAGGTCGGCGTAGGGCGCGCTGTCGGTATCGCCGACTTTGATGGTGATCTCGCTGGGGTCGAGCCCGAGTTCGTCGGCCACCATCTGGCTGATCGTCGTCCGTGTCCCGGTCAGATCGACGGTCCCGACAAAGATCGACACGGTCGAGTCGGGGTTGATCTTGATTTCGGCGCTGGAGGTGAACGATCCGCCGATCCAGTAGCCCAGGGCCAAGCCTCGGCCTCGATTGGAAGAGGAAACGTGTTGTCCTTCAGAATCCAGCGGTGAACGCGTTTCCTCTTCAGGACCCTCCAGCGGCTCGGTCCAGCACGGGTGGGTCGTGATCTGGTCGAGCATCTGGCGCAGGCCGACGCGGTTAAGCGGCATGCCGAGCGGCAGGATATCGCCCTCCTCGGCCGCGTTGCGACGGCGGAATTCCAGCGGATCAATGTCGAGGGTTTCGGCCAGTTCGTCCATCAGCGAATCCACGGCAAAGCCGGCCGGCGTCCCACCCGGTGCCCGATAGGCGGCCACCCGGGGTTTGTTGGTGACCACGTCATAGCCCTCGGCATGCAGATTGGCCAGCTTGTACGGCGCCAGGCCGACCAGCAGGCCACGCGAGACCGGCGAGCCGGGAAACGCCCCGGCGTCGTAGCGCATGATGGCCGAGGCGGCCGTCAGGTGGCCGTCCTTTGTGGCCCCGGCCTTGACCGTGATGACCGCCGGTGAACCCGGTCCGGTCGCCCGCAGCACTTCTTCACGCGAGATGACGAGCTTGACCGGTCGGCCGGTCTTCCGGGCCAGGGTCACCACAGTGGGCTCAAACAGCGCCAGGGCTTTGCCGCCAAAGCCGCCGCCGATTTCCATCGGAATAACGTTCAGGCGGCTGGCCGGCAGAGCCAGCAGGGCGACGAGCTGGTTGCGGACGGTAAAATGTCCCTGGGCCGAGGTCCAGACGGTCAGCTTGCCGTCCGGTTCGACCCGCGCCGCACACGCCTGGGGTTCCATATAGCCCTGATGGACCATCTGGGTGGTGTAGGTTTTTTCCAGGACGACATCGGCCTCCTTGAAACCGGCCTCCGGGTCGCCGTGGCTGTACACCATGTGGGTGGCGATATTGCTCGGCTGGGCCGACTTTTCCTGGGTCGCCTCTTCGGTCGTGTACAAGTCTTCATGCACCAGCGGGGCGTCGGGCTGCATGGCCTCCAGCACGTCGCCGACCACCGGCAGCTCCTCGTACTCGACCTCGACCAGCTCGGCCGCCTCCTCGGCCGTAAACGGATCGGTGGCGGCCACTGCGGCCACGGCCTGGCCGTGATAGCGGGCCTTGTCCGAGGCCATGACCAGCTCGCGGATGGCGCTCATGTCGATGCTGACCTCGCCGACCAGCGGGGCGGTCGTGCCCTTGGCCAGGGGCGGCAGATCGTCGGCGCAGATGACGGCTTTGACCCCGGGCAGGGCCAGGGCCTTGCTGGGATCGATCTTTTTGATCCGGGCGTGGCTGTGGGGGCTGCGGACCAGCTTGGCCCACAGCATATTCGGCAGGCTCAGATCGGCGCCAAAGGCGGCCTTGCCGGTCACCCGTTCCGGACCATCGACCTTCGCCAAACGCGTGCCAATAACCGTGTGTTCTGCCATATACCTTCTCCTCATACAGGAAACGTGTCAGCCTTGGGTCGGAGGACGCCGTTCCTCTGTGTCTTAGGCGGCCCGTGACAGCGCCTGGGATGCGGCCTGGATGGCCTTGACGATCTTGTCATAGCCGGTACAGCGACACAGATTGCCCGAGATGGCCAGCCGAATTTCTGCCTCGCTGGGATTCGGATTGCGCTCCAGGAGGGCTTTGGCCGACATGATAAAGCCCGGCGTGCAGAACCCGCACTGTAGCCCGGCGTTGTCGATAAAGGCCCGCTGGACAGGGTGCAGCTGGTCTCCGGCGGCCACCCCTTCGACCGTTGTGACCTCGGCGCCTTCGGCTTCCAGGCTGAGGACCAGACACGAGTTGACCAGCTGGCCGTTCAACTCGACGGTGCAGGCTCCGCAGTTGCCGTTTCCGCAGCCCTCCTTGGGACCCATGAAGCCCAGCTTATAGCGCAGGCTGTCGAGCAGGGTCTCGCGGGCATCAATGATGGCGGTGTGGGCATCCCCGTTGACGGTCAGTTCTATCGTCCGTTTCATGCGTCTCTCCTGGCTCTGTCCAGTGCCGTCTGCAAGGTCCGGCGGGTCAGCACCTTGACCAGCTCACGCCGATAGCCGGCCGAGCCCCGCACGTCCGAGATGGGCCGCGCGGCCTGGGCTGCCAGCTCACCGGCCTCGGCGATGGTCTCCGCGTCCAGCGGCTTGCCGGCCACAAACGCCTCGGCTTCGTTGGCCCGGACCGGGGTGGGCGCAACCGAGGCGAGGCTGATCCGCGCCTGTTGGCAGCGCTGCCCGTCGGCGCTGAGCTGAACGAAGGAGCCAACTCCGGCTACCGCAATGTCCATTTCTTCGCGCGGGATAAAGCGCAGGTAGGCCGCGCCCGAGTTGGCCGGCGGCGGCGGCAGCTGGATGGCGACCAGCACTTCTCCGCGGGTCAGGACGGTCTGGCCCGGACCGGTAAAAAATGTCTCCGCAGCCAGTTCACGCTGTCCGTTCGGGCCGGCCAGCAGCAGCCTGCCGGCGTATGACAGGACCGGCGGCACCGCATCGGCCGAGGGCGCGGCGTTGCAGATGTTGCCGCCCAGGGCGGCCCGGTTCTGAATCTGGTACGAGCCGATCAGGGCGCAGGCCTCGGCCAGTGCCGGATAGTGTTGCTTGACCGCGTCAAACTCGGCGATGCGGGTACACGACACCGCAGCGCCGATGCGCAGGCCGTTCGCGTCGTAGGCCAGCACGTTGAGTTCTGGAATCTTTTTGATGTCCACCACCAGACTCGGGTGGCGGCGGTTTTCTTTGATCTGGGGAATCAGATCGGTCCCGCCGGCCAGGGCGCGCGCCTCACCGTCGGTGCGACCCAGCAGCTCGACCGCCTGTTGCAAGCTGTCTGGAGCGGCGAAATCAAAATCGTGCATGGTAGCCTCCTCCTCAACTGCGCCTATACCTATCGCGGGACGGGTGGGGAACGCAAGACGAGGCAAGACGAGGCAAGACGAGGATTGGAGGCAGGCACGAGCCCCGCCCGTTTGTTTGACTCGCTTTCTGCCCAAGAGTAGCGTGGCGACCATGAGCGACCGGCACGATCACCACGGTCCACCCCCGGCCTATACCCAGCGCCAGCTCAGCCGGGCCGAAAACAAGGCGCGCGAGGTCCAGGCCAAAGCGCTGGAGTCTGTCCTGGAAGAGGACGGGCTGCTCACGCCGGCCGATCTCGACGCTGTCCTGGACACCTACGAAAACGACATCGGACCCTTGAACGGGGCCAGGGTGGTCGCCCGGGCCTGGGTCGATCCGGCCTACAAGGAGCGGCTGCTGCGAAACGGCGCCGAGGCAATTGCCGAACTGGGTTTCGGCGGCTTGCAGGGCGAGCAGCTGACGGTGGTCGAGAACACGCCGGCGGTCCACAATGCGGTCGTGTGTACCTTGTGCTCGTGTTACCCGTGGCCGGTCCTGGGCCTGCCCCCGTTCTGGTACAAGAGCCCGGCCTACCGTTCCCGGATCGGTGGCCGGCCACGTGAAGTCCTGAGCGAGTTTGGTCTGGAGATCGCTCAAGAGCGGGAAATCCTGGTCTGGAACAGTACTGCCCAGACCCGCTATCTGGTCCTCCCCCAGCGGCCGGCCGGCACCCAGGAGATGAGCGAGGACGAGCTGGCCCGCCTGGTCACCCGGGACGCCATGATCGGTGTGGCCGAGGTCCGACGTGACACACGGGCTCGGGACGCCGGCGCCGACCGTCGGGTGGCCGATATGGCCGGACCGACGGCCCTGCCCCGGCAGAGCGGCGAGCTGCTCTTCCAGGACCCGTGGGAAGGCATTGCCTTTGCCCTGGCCGTCGCCCTGTGTGAGCGGGGCTACTTCGCCTGGGCGGAGTTCCAGCAACGGCTGATCGCCGCCATCGGCGATGCCGACCGCCAGCCGTCTGACGCGAGGCCGACCTACTACGAGTGCTGGCTGAACGCGCTCCAAGCCGTGCTGGTGGACAAGGCCATTGTGTCGCAAAAGAAACTCAGCCAGCGCGCCGGCTGGCTGGCCAGAATGGCCGCGCCCCCAGGCTCGCGCCTGATGCCGTGGCTGGGCCGGGATGTGCCCGATGAGGAATGAGAACGAAAGATCATGGCCCCAGTGGCGCTTTTTCCCCCGAAGCGGCCCACGCGCTCGGGTTCTCTCCCCACCTCTTGCGAGCCGTGAAAAACGCATCCCAGGCCAAGATTGACACGCCGGGAAAAAACAGCAATACCAGGAATATGACCTTGAGCGATTCGTCCGGATCGAGCAACGGTCGGGACGACATGTCCGATCTCTTTGGACGCTACGACATTGAAGACCGCTTCTTCGACGAGACCTTTGAGTCCGAGGGGCGGCCGCGCCCTCACTACCGCATGCTCCTTGACGCGCTGGGCGGGATGTCCGGGGACGAAGTGGAGCGGCTCCAGGACCGGGTGACCCGCTCATTCCTGCACGAGGGCATTACCTTCACCGTGTACGGAGACGACGAGTCCATTGAGCGGGTCTTCCCTATCGACTGTGTGCCTCGCCTCCTGCTGGCCCAGGAGTGGGACTACCTCGAACGCGGGCTTGCTCAGCGCGTGCAGGCCCTGAACCTGTTTCTGGCTGATGTGTACGGCCCGGGTCATATCCTGAACGACGGCACCGTGCCGCGCGACCTGGTGCGCGGCTGCCCGAACTATCGGCCCGAAATGGAGGGAGTGAAGGTCCGGCACGGGGCCTACGTCTCGGTGTGTGGGAGCGACATCGTGCGCACTGCGGACGGCTTCATGGTCCTGGAAGACAACCTCCGCGTCCCGTCGGGGGTGTCGTACATGCTGGCCTGCCGGGACGCGATTCGACGCGCCTTCCCGCGTCTTTTCCGCCACTACCGGGTGCGCTCGGTAGACCACTACGGTCGGGAACTGCTGGGCATCCTGCGCTCCCTCTCGCCCCGGCAGGGGGAAGAGCCGCGCATCGCCCTGCTCACCCCGGGCGTGTATAACTCGGCCTACTACGAACACGCCTTTCTGGCCCGGGAAATGGGCATCGAACTCGTCAAGGGCGACGATCTGGTCGTGCAGGGGGAGCGGCTGTACATGCGTACCGTTGGCGGCTTGCAGCCCGTTGACGTGTTGTACCGGCGACTCGACGACGACTTCATCGATCCCGAAGTCTTCCGCCCGGACTCCCACCTCGGCGTTCCCGGGCTGTTTGAGGTCTACCGCGCGGGCAATCTGGCGATTGCCAATGCGCCCGGCACCGGTGTGGCGGACGACAAGGCGGTCTACTCGTATGTGCCTCGCATGATCCGCTACTACCTCGACCAGGAGCCGATCCTGGACAACGTCGAAACCTATTTGTGCCGGGAACCCGAGGCGCTGGCCTACACGCTTGAACACCTCGATCAGCTGGTGGTCAAGGCGGTCGGCGAGGCCGGCGGCTACGGCATGCTGGTCGGAGTACACGCCAGCCGGGAAGAGCGGGAGGCGTTTGCGGCTACGCTCCGCGCCCGACCCGAGAACTACATCTCCCAGCCCACCCTGGATTTGTCTCGGGCGCCGTGCCTGATTGAGGGACGGCTCGAAGCCCGTCACGTTGACCTCAGGCCCTTCGTGCTCCACGGGGCAGAGACCCGCCTGGTGCCGGGCGGACTGTGTCGGGTGGCCCTGCGTAAAGGCAGCCTGGTGGTCAATTCGAGCCAGGGCGGTGGGTCCAAGGACGCCTGGGTGATTGAACAGGATGCGCCGTGATACTCGCCCGGGTCGCCGATTCTTTCTACTGGATGAACCGTTACCTTGAGCGGGTCGCGCACACCGCCCGCCTGCTCGAGTTGCAGCTCGAGCGTCTGCCGTCCAGCCCGGCCCAGGACATCGCCGCCGGCTGGCGACGGATTTTCCACAGCCTCGGTACGCGTCCGCCCGGTGCGGATATCTACGGTGGCCCGGAGGACGAGGACGCCTTCTTTTTCGCCGACGGCTATACCCTGACCGACTACCTCAGCTTCGAGGCCGCCAATGCCGCCTCCATCATCTGCTGCCTGACCGCAGCCCGGGAGAACGCGCGCCAGGTTCGCGACTCTCTCAGCAACGCGATCTGGTCGAGCCTCAATCGCGAGTATCTGCGCCTGCGGGCCACGAGCCTGGTTGATGTCTGGAAGCGAGAACCCGTTATGCTGTACCGGGCTATCGGCGAAGCGGTGCAGCTCTTTGACGGCGTGTGTGCAAGTGCGATGCGCCGTGATGCGGGCTGGCACTTCATGCGTGTCGGGCGATTCATCGAGCGCGCCCAGCTCATCGCCGCGCTCATTGGCGCACATGCCAAGGACTCGGCCGAGGAGGAAAATGACTGGACCGGTCTCCTCCAGGGCTGTCATGCCTTCGAGACCTACTGCCATTTGCACGGCGCCCAGATCAGCGGTGCAGAGGTCGTCAGCTTTCTGGCCTACGACCCGGAGTTCCCCTATTCGCTGCGTTTTGCGGTGGACCGGCTGCGTGGCAGCCTGGAGGTCATCGATCCGCCCGTCCGTGGGCATTCTCCGGCAGAGCCTCACGACATTGCCGGGCGTCTGGACGATCTCCTCTCCCGCCAAACGGCCATCGACTTGACAGCCGGCGGACGGGGTGAGAAGGAACTGGCCGAGTTTATTGACTTGGGCTGGAAGTTCCATGAAGCCCTGGAACGGACATACGTGTATTACCCGACCGAAGCCCGCCCGCCCGCCCGCATGTCCGGCGAGCGCAACCGGTGAAACTGATGCCGTCTTCCGAATCGTTCCCGAGCGGCGAAGTCGTTGAGCTGTCCCTGGCTCCCGACCTGTCGGCCCTCGGTGTGCTGGCCCGGACCATCGAGGAATTCGGGGCGGCACGCGCCCTGCCTGAGGATCTCCAAGGTCGCCTGAATCTCGTTCTGGACGAACTCGTCACCAACAGCGTCAGCTATGGCTTGCCGCAGGTTGCCGAACCCGAGCTGCGCCTGCGCCTGGCCGTTGACCGGGACGCCGTGGTTGCCCAGCTCGAAGATAACGGGCCGGCATTCAACCCGTTTGAGGAAGCCCCGGAGCCGGATCTCAGTCTGGATCTTTCCGACCGGCCTGTTGGCGGCCTGGGGGTCTTTCTGGCCAAACAGCTCGCCGACAGCAGTAGCTATGAACGTGTCGGCGGACGGAATCGCATTACCGTGCGTCACCTGATAGGAGGAAAGTCCGATGGCAAATGAGCAGACCCTGTCGGTTCAAGCCGAACGCCATGAAAAGGCGGCGATTGTGTGTCCTTCGGGACGTGTGGACGGGAGTAACGTCGAGGTCCTGGAGAGTGCCATCCAGGAACAGCTTGCAGCGGGCGAGAAGAAGATCGTGTTCGATTTTGAGCATCTGGTCTACATCAGCAGCGCGGGGCTGCGGACGCTCCTGGTGGCGGCCCGTCGTTTGCAGACGGAGGGGGGCGCGGCGCTCTTCTGCGGGCTGGCCGAACACATCGCGCACATCTTTGAAATCAGCGGCTTCAATAGCATCCTGACGGTGTACGAGAGCCGCGATGAGGCCCTGAGCAGTCTCTAAACACCTGTTCCGAAAGGAGGCGGTCGGCCTTGCAGACATCACCCATCCGGCTTCTCGTGGTAGACGACGAAGAAGACCTCGAACTGCTGGTCCGTCAGAAGTTCCGCCGGCGTATCCGTCGGGGCGAACTCGATTTCGTCTTTGCCCATAACGGCAAGGAGGCGCTCGAAAAACTCGCCGAGCACCCCGACATTCACCTGGTGCTGTCGGATATCAACATGCCGGTGATGGACGGGCTGACGCTGCTAAGCCAGCTCGAAGACACCCGACCCGAGGTCCGGGCGGTCATCATTTCCGCCTACGGTGACATGAAAAACATCCGCACCGCCATGAACCGGGGGGCGTTCGATTTTGTCACCAAGCCGATTGACTTCAACGATCTCGAAATCACCATCGAAAAGACCCTCAAGCATCTCCAGACCTTGGAAAGCGCCCTGGAGTCAAGGGACAGGCTGGTCGCCCTGACGCGCGAACTCGATGTCGCCAAGCAGATGCAGATGTCCATCCTGCCCAGGCACGCGCTGAGCAGCGAGACCCACGCCATCGAGCCGCTGATGATCCCGGCCCGGGAGATCGGTGGAGACTTCTACGATTTTTTCAGCCTGGACGACAACCTGATCGGGCTGGTCATCGCCGATGTCTCGGGCAAGGGGATTCCGGCCGCCCTGTTCACGACGGTGACGCGCAGCCTGCTCAAGAGTATTGCCAGAAACGCCCCGTCACCCGCCCGTTGTCTGAGCGAAGTGAACGATCTCCTGGCTGAGGACAACGAGGGATGTGTCTTCGTCACCCTCTTCTACGGGGTGCTGGATCTGCGCAGCGGCCTCTTGCGCTACTGTAACGGTGGCCATAATCCTCCCCGTCTGTTGCGGGCCGATGCGCGGGTTGAGGTCGTGCCGCCCACGGGCAACTTGGTGCTGGGGGTGGTTGCCGGGCACGAATATCGCGACGCCGAAATCCAACTTGACCCCGGCGACGCCCTCTTCCTGTATACGGACGGCATCACCGAGGCCGAGAACGCCGGCCAAGAGGAATTTGGAGAAGCGCGGCTCGACCAGACCCTTGCCGGTCTGAACGAGGCGCCTGCCGGCGATATCGTGAAGACGGTGGTCGACGCCGTGCAGACCTTTGCCGGCGACGCTCCGCAGTCGGACGACATTACCTGTGTTGCCGCGCGTCTCAACGCCACGCTTTCTTAGCTGCGGACGGTACTTCATGCGTTGTCTGTCAGCCCATATCCGAGTCGCGCCGCTTCCTCGAAGAGGAAACGTGTGATGCAAAAAGGAACCCACCCCGCCGCTCACGCGGCACCCCTCCGAGGAGGGGAGAGCCGCCCCCATCCCCTCCTCGGAGGGGTGGCCCGGAGGGCCGGGGTGGGTCGCCCCCCTCATGCGTCTTGCAAGAGGAGATTCCGGGTCAGGTTCATCACGCGTCTGAAAAGGGCGGCGCCTTTCCTCCTTGCCGCTGTGCTGGGGCTGGCGTCGGCGGACGGTCTGGCCCAGACGGCCGGCGAGCTGGTCTTTGGCCAGTCGGCCTCGCTGAGCGGGCCGGCCAGCGAACTGGGCCAGGGCATGCGTCTGGGCCTGCTGGCGGCCTTTGAGGAAATCAACCGGGAGGGCGGGGTGCACGGCCGGCGTCTGGTGCTTGAGTCTCTGGACGACGCGTATGAGCCCGAGGCGGCCATCGCCAACACTCGTCAGCTCATTGACCAGCGCGGCGTCTTCGCCCTGGTCGGTGCCGTCGGCACCCCCACCTCCAGGGCCGCCCAGCCTATCGCTACCGAGGCGGGAGTGCCCTATATCGCCCCCTTCACCGGGGCCGAGTTCCTGCGCGACGCACAGCGGCGCTCCAACGTGGTCAACATGCGCGCCTCGTACTACCAGGAAACCGAGGAGATCCTGACCCGTTTGACCACCGACCTGGGCGTGCAACGGGTCGGCATTCTGTACCAGAACGATTCCTACGGCCGCGCCGGGCTGACGGGCGTCCGGCGCGCCGTCGCTCGCTACAACCTGCCCCTGGTCGTAGAAGCGGACTATCCGCGCAATACCGAGGCGGTCAAAGTCGCCCTGCTCGACCTGCGCCGCCCCCGGCCCGAGGCGATTGTCATCATCGGTGCCTATAAGCCCGCAGCCGCCCTGATCCGCTGGGCGCGACGCCTCGACTTCAACCCCTATTTTATCACGATCTCCTTTGTCGGCGGTGCGGCCCTGGCGCGGGAGCTCGGTCCGGACGGCGCGGGAGTGTATGTGACCCAAGTCGTCCCCTTTCCCACCGATGCCAGCCTTCCCGTGGTCGCCCAATATCAGCACGCCCTGGCCGCCATAGACCCTGACAGCGAGCCGGGTTTTGTGTCGCTGGAAGGCTATCTGGCCGGCCGCCTGGTCGTGGAAGGGGTGCGACTGGCCGGTCCGAATCCGACCCGCCAAGGGTTTCTGAACGCGTTGCTGGAGGCGGAGAGCATAGACCTGGGCGGCTTCCTGCTGCGCTACGGTCCGGCCGACAATCAGGGGTCCGACCGTGTGTATCTGACGATCATTGACCAGCGGGGCCGGGTTCGCCCTGTGCGAAGAATGACGCGGCCATGAGTCAGCCTGTCACCGATTCCAATGCCAAAGGGAAGCGTGAGCACGACGAGCAGCAACAAGAGAGTTCGCTGTCCTCTGCCGAAACCACGTCCGCGCCCCAGACTGCGGCGCCCGCGAGTGAGTCACCGCGCCCTCTCGTCGACAGGTCCAACTATGTGCAACTCCTGACTGCGGATGTCGGCATGCGCTTCGGGATCGGGCCGAAGCTGTATATCGGCCTGCTGGTCGGTGCCCTCCTGACCCTGAGCGCCAGCCTGGTGGCCTATTTTTCGTTTCGCCAGATCCTCTACTACGAGGTCCGGCTTTCGGATTACAGCATCCCGAACCTGAGCAGCGCGGTCGACGCGGCTCGCCAAAGCGCCGTCGTGGTCACCGGGGCACTGCGGCTTATCTCGGCTGACTCGCCCCAGCAGCACGAGGCGGTGACGAAAGCCATAGCCAGGGAGCGGGCCGCCCTCAGCGGGCTCATCCAAGAGCTGGAATCCCGTTCCGCCTTCGGCGTGCAGACCCGGCTGATCGAAGTCCACCTGGGCGAACTCAGCACCCACCTGGAGCTGATACAGCAATCGGCCGCCCGGCGCCTCGTCATCGCCGAGACCCTGGGGAGCCTCAGGGAGGAGCTGGCCGAGACGAACCGGCGCATCGAACGCCACCTCGTCACCGCCATCGACGACCAGGCCTTTTACCTGGTCGAGGGGTTGCGCAACCTGCCGGACCGGCCGAGTCCGCTCGCCGAGCGGGCGTCTGAAGACGAACTCGCCTACTATCGGAACCTGGTCGCGGTCAACTACCAGGCCACCTTTGCCGTGCTGCTGCTGGACGAGGCGCTCGACCTGTCCGACCGCGGACTCCTGCTGCCCTTGCAGGAACGCTTCCACAGCGCCGTGCAGAACTTCCAACGCGCCTATGCGGCCCTGCCGGTTCGCGCCCACGACCGCCTGTTTGGCGGGGATCTGGAGCGCCTGGCCCAAATGGGGGAATCGGACGAAGGTATCATTCCGCTGCGCCTGGAAGCCCTGCGCCGGCTGGAACAGGAACAGGAAGCGCTGACCCGAGGACAGGCGGCTTCCGAACTGCTGCTGGCCGAAGTCAACAAGCTGGTGGCCGAGATCAATAGCGAAGCCGTCAGAGCCAGCAATTCCTCGCGGTCTGCCGCCCAGACCGGCATTGTCCTGCTCGTGCTGCTCAACATCCTGAGCACCGTCGGCGCGCTCCTCATCGGCTGGCTGTTCGTCGGGCGCCATCTTGTCCGTCGCCTGGTCGGGCTGGCGACCGCGATGCGCTCCATGGCCGTCGGTGACCTGGAGGTGCCGGTCAAGGTGGGAGGCAATGACGAGGTGACCGATATGGCCAAAGCCCTGGAAGTGTTCCGGCGCTATGCGCTGGAGGTGCAGCGGCTGAACCTGGTCGAGAAGCTGGCTGAAGAGCTGGACGCCAAGAACCATACGCTTGAGCAGACCCTGGAGAATCTCAAACAGGCGCAGGAACAGGTCGTGGCCGAGCAAAAGCTCGCCTCGCTCGGTCAGCTGACGGCCGGGGTGGCTCACGAAATCAAGAACCCGCTCAACTTCATCAACAACTTCTCGGATGTGTCTGTCGAACTGATCGACGAGATCGAGGAAATCATGGAGGAAGGCCAGAATGGCCAAAATGGCAAAGACGGGCAGGACGGGCAGGCCGGACAGGATGGGCAGGCTGAGACTGTTGAAGAAATCAACGCCATCCTGTCCGATCTCAGGCTCAACCTCCAGAAGGTGAAGGAGCACGGCCAGCGCGCCGACGGCATCGTGCGCAGCATGCTTGAGCATTCCCGCTCGACGCCGGGCGAGTGGCGGGAGACCGACGTGAACGCCCTGCTCAAGCAGTACATGGACCTCGCCTACCACGCCATGCGCGCCCACAACTCGAACTTCAACGTGACGATGAGCGAGGACCTTGACCCGGAGATGGGGGCGCTGGAGGTCGTGCCGCAGGACATCGGCCGGGTGTTCCTCAACCTGGTCACGAACGCCTGCCAGGCGATTGAGGAAAAGCGCCAACAGTCGGACGACGCCTATGACCCGCAGCTGCGGGTGAGCAGCCGCCGCCTCGGGGACCGGGCCGAGTTCTGTGTCCACGATAACGGCCCCGGCATCCCGGAGGAGATGCGGGAGCGGATCTTCGAGCCCTTCGTGACCACCAAGAAGACGGGCGAGGGAACCGGCCTCGGCCTGTCGCTGACCACCGACATCCTCACCCGCCACGGGGGGTCGATTCGTGTGGATAGCCAGGAGGGCGCTTTCACCGAGATGACGGTTGTCCTGCCGCTTGAGCCGCCCCCGGAAGCCGTCGCCGCCAGAAATGAGGCGGAACAGGCGGATACGCTCCACTGAGCGCCGCAGTGTATCCCAGTGCAAAACGTGTTGTATCTATTCCCAGAATCTGGAATCTTCACTCGCTGGACACGCCGGGGAGAATCTCCTCTAGGAGGCTAGGATGGAACAGCCCATCACTGCTATGTGGGCGCAGGTTGGTGTGGGTCTGCTGCAATGCGCGCTGATCGGAGGGGGATTGTGGCTGATGAGCCAGACCGGAAAGCGACGTGACATCCAGCTTGACGCCATGACCAAGGCGCTCGAAAGGCAAGGCCAGGCGCTTGAACGCCAGGGCGAAGTGCTTGCCGAGTTGTTACGGCGGGGTATGTGAATGGACTCGGCACTCTTCATTTTTGCAAAAGGGAGAGCAGAGTGAGGCGAATAGCAGGAACTGATCCAGACATTCAAACCCCGGTTGGTGAGACGGTGTTGACGCTGGCTGAAGCGGCGGCCCATCGTTGGGTGGCGCAGCTCTTGAAGGCAGCCAGCGCTCAATAGCGAGAGCGAGTCACAGCTTTTTCGTGCCGGGCTGTCGTAAACAGGACGTAGCCATGACCCCGGGCGAGTTCATCGCCAAGTGGCGCGCCTCTGAACTTAAAGAGCGCTCGGCATCCCAGGAACATTTCATCGACCTGTGTCGGCTGCTGGACGAGCCGACGCCCGCCGAAGCCGACCCCACCGGCGAGCGCTACTGCTTTGAGCGCGGCGCCCGCAAAGACACCGGCGGCGACGGCTGGGCCGACGTGTGGAAGCGCCATCACTTCGCCTGGGAGTACAAGGGCAAGCGGGCCAACCTCGATGAAGCCTTTAAGCAGTTACGGCAATACACCCTCGCCTTGGAAAACCCGCCGCTGCTGATCGTCTCGGACATGGCGCGGTTCCGCATCCACACCAACTGGACCAACAGCGTCAGTACAACCACCGAATTCACGCTGGACGATCTCGCGGATGCCGCGATCCGCGACCAACTCAAATGGGCGATGGCCGACCCGGAACGGCTGCGGCCCGGAGAAACCCGGCAGGCGCTCACCGAGCGGGCGGCGGCCACCTTCGCCGCCCTGGCGCATGCCCTGCGAGAGCGCGGCCACGACCCGCAGGAGGTGGCGCATTTCGTCAACCGTCTCGTCTTCTGCATGTTCGCCGAAGACGTGGGGCTACTGCCCAATACCATGTTCACCCGGATGCTGGAGCAGGCGCACAAGCGGCCCGAAGCGTTCGCCACGATGGCCCGTGCCCTGTTCGGAGCGATGGCTACAGGTGGCCTGGTCGGCTTCGAGTCTGTGGCGTGGTTCAATGGGGGCTTGTTTGACGATGACCTGGCCTTGCCGCTGGAGCAAAGCGAGATCAAGGCGACGCTTGCCGCTGCGGCCTTGGACTGGTCAGAGATTGATCCCTCAATTCTGGGCACACTGTTCGAGCGCGGGCTTGACCCGGACAAGCGCTCGCAACTGGGCGCGCACTACACCGACCGGGATAAGATCATGCTCATTGTCGAACCGGTGGTGATGCGGCCCTGGCTGGCTGAGTGGGAGACGGCCAAGGCTGAGATTGCGGCAAGTCTGGAAAAGACGACGGCCACCAAATCAGCCGCCACTCGGACCCGGCGGCGCAGAGAGGCCGAGCTGCTGCTGAGCGAATTCCTCAAACGGCTGCGCGCCTTTACCGTACTTGACCCGGCCTGCGGCTCGGGCAACTTCCTGTATCTAGCGCTCCACGCCCTCAAGGACCTGGAACACCGGGTGCAGTTGGAGGCCGAAGCGCTGGGTTTGGAGCGAGAATTTCCCGCCATCGGTCCGGCCAACGTCAGAGGCATTGAGATCAATCCGTATGCCGCCGAACTGGCCCGTGTCTCGGTCTGGATCGGCGAAATCCAGTGGATGCGGCGCAACGGTTTCAACGAGTCACGCGATCCCATCCTCAAACCGCTCGACACCATTGAGTGCCGGGACGCGATTCTGACGCCGGAAGGTGAGGAGCCCGAATGGCCCAAGGCTGACGTGGTCATCGGCAATCCGCCGTTTCTGGGTGGCAAACTGCTGATTGCGAGTCTTGGTGAGGGGTATGTCTCGAAAGTTTTTTCGACATACAAAGGCCGCGTGCCAGCAGAAGCCGACCTCGTCACCTACTGGTTCGTCAAGGCCGGCGAACACATGAAGTCGGGTCAGGCGAGACGGGTCGGGTTCGTTGCGACCAATTCCATTCGCGGCGGCGCGAACCGGAGAGCGTTACAGGCCGCGACGGCTGACCGCCCGATCTTCGATGCCTGGTCCGATGAGCCGTGGGTGATTGATGGAGCGGCGGTGAGGGTATCGCTGGTGTGTTTCTCCGGCGCGGACGACGAACACAGACCGGACACATGTCTAGATGGTGTGCCCGTCGACGAAATCCATACAGACCTCACGGCCAGGTGTGGTAGGGCGGGGATCGACCTGACCGGGGCAAAGCGCATTCCGGCGAACATCGGAATTGCCTTCATGGGTGATACCAAGGGCGGGCCGTTCGACATTCCGGGCGATCTTGCGCGGGAGTGGCTGCGGCTTCCGGCCAATCCGAACGGACGGCCCAACGCCGATGTGCTCAAGCCTTGGCTGAACGGCATGGACTTGACCCGCCGCCCTGCGGGCAAGTGGATCGTCGATTTCGGCTGGGAGATGTCGGAGAAGGATGCGGCGCTTTATGAAGCTCCATTCGGGCACGTCGAGGAACATGTCTGGCCGATGCGACAGCGGAACCGCCGCGAATCCTACCGCGTCTATTGGTGGCGGCATGTCGAGCCAAGACAGGGCATGTGGAAGGCCCTCGACGGCCTGACCCGCTATATCGCCACGGCGCGGGTGGCCAAGCATCGACTGTTCGTCTGGTTAAACGCACGCATCCTGCCTGACAGCAAAGTGATCGTCATCGCCCGCAACGACGACACGACCTTCGGCATCCTGCACAGCCGGTTTCACGAAGTGTGGTCACTGAGATTGTGCAGTTGGCACGGTGTCGGCAACGATCCAGTCTACAATCCGACCACCGTCTTTCAGACTTTCCCGTTTCCAGACGGATTGTCTCCCGACATTCCCGCCGCCGACTATGCCGACAATCCACACGCTATCGCCATTGCTGAGGCCGCCCGGCGGTTGGTCGAACTGCGTGACCGCTGGCTCAATCCGTCCGAATGGGTGGAGTGGGTAGACGAGCCGGCCCCCGGCTATCCCAAGCGCCCGGTGCCCCGCAACGAGGACGCGGCGAAAGCCCTCAAGAAACGCACCTTGACCAACCTCTACAACACCCGCCCGCAATGGCTGGCCGACGCCCACGCAAGCCTTGATGCAGCGGTGGCAGCGGCCTACGGCTGGCCTGCGGATATTGCTGACGATGACGCACTGTGCGAACTGCTGGAATTGAATCTGACGAATAACCGTTGATGAACCGACCAGACATGACACCGAGGCGACCCTAATGAGTGAATTCACTAGTCCCGCGATACAGGCAATGAATCTCATTCGCTATATTGGCGATGAAGTATCGAGAACGGGTAAACCTCTCGACAAACTCCCTGGCGATCTTAGTGCAATCATCGGTGCTCCGGGCGATGATCTGACCTTTCAATTAGTAGAAGATTTGGTGGAAGAGGGTATTTTAAGTGCCAAGAGAAATAAAACTAGTAGGACAAATTCATCAATTAGCATGTACAAGGAAAGAGTTAGAACCGCCTCTGAGCTAGGAAGAGGTCATTTGGCAGTAGACGTCAGTCTCACTCTCAGAGGATGGGAGCGGTACGAGGCGGAAAAACGCGGGGAGTTCCAGGGCAACCGCGGCTTCATCGCCATGCAATTCGGTGACTCAGAACTTGACCCTTTTGTGAAGGACGTTGTGAAGCCTGCGGTAAAAGAGGGCATTGGCTACGACCTCGTTGATATGCGTGACGTTGTGCGGGCCGGAGTCATCGACAACATTCTGCGCACCCAGATTAGGGACGCGGCGTTCCTTCTCGTCGACCTTACACACGACAACCCAGGAGCCTACTGGGAGGCAGGCTATGCCGAGGGGTTAGGTAAGCCTGTCATCTACATCTGTGAGAAAGCGAAATTCGAGGCCGCGAGAACCCATTTTGACACGAATCACTGCACGACGGTTCTCTGGTCTAGGGATGATGACGAGGGTTTCAAGCAAGCATTGATCGCCACGCTCCGCCGTTCGCTTGACCTGTTCACCTAACCAGAACCGGTGCCATTGTTGATGTCTGCATCCGGTCGCTAGCCGCTTCAGATCTACCACGTGGCATTCTGTTGAGTGGCAGGATATGGTGAGGCACGTCAGCAGTGACGCGGAGGACAAAGTGGAAAAGGTTTTTATCCACTGGGACAACTCCAACATTTTCATCAGCGCCCAAGCAATTGCGGTAGAGCGCGAAGGCGAGCATACACGCCCACGGGTGCGCATCCATTTCCGGCATCTGCTGGAATTGGCGCACGCCGGGCGACCGATTTATCGCGCTATCGCTGTCGGCTCCATTCCACCGGAGTTGCGCCATGTCTGGAATCGCCTGGAAAACGAAGGCGTCACCGTCTGCTTGCTGGAGCGCGGCGCGCTGCACGGCCGCGAACAGGGCGTAGACCAAGCCCTCCAAACCTACATGCTCCGCGACACCGTGGACCATAACGGTGATCCGGGCATTGCGGTCATACTGACCGGAGACGGCGCCGGCTTCGCTGACGGCGTTGGCTTTCATGCCGACTTGGAGCGCATGCACCGGAAGGGCTGGCGGATAGAAGTGCTGTCGTGGCGTCACAGCTGTAACCGCCGGATGCGGGAATGGGCGGAAAAAAACGGCCAATTCATCGCGCTTGACGATTTTTACGAGAGTATCACCTTCCTGGAATCGCCGGCCCCGGGTCAGCCGCTCGCCGACTCGCGCTATGCGGCACCGCTGAATCTGGCGGGCCGTCGGCTCAGCAGGCCGTCTTAGCCTGGCAGGTCGGATGAGTGAAGCGTAATCCGACACTTTCGACTCGCGCGCTCGAAATGTATGAAGACTTGTCCGCCGTTATCCGTCTCGCCGGAGCCCGTCAAACGCTCTGTCCGTCATGCGCGGCTTTTTTTCATACAGCGTCACTCCGACACGTTCGATATGTCCGAGCACATCGGGGTCGCTGATGTGATGAAAAATGGATACGTCAAACGTATGGGGCAGGAGGAGGTCGTCAAGGTCATTGGCGATTCTGTACAGCATGTCCAGCGTCAGGTCGGCGCCGCCACACAGGGTCAGATCGATGTCGGAGCCGTTTTTATGGCTGCCTTTGGCGCGTGAGCCGTACAAAACCGCTCTTTCCACTTGCGGGTAGCGGGCGAAGACGGCGCGTATCTTTTGGAGGACACGTTCCGGCAAGCCGTACTTCATGCCGATTCCTCCTGTTTCAGACTCACTGACGTTGAATTGCGCGGCGTCAATCTCCAACAGATGCGCGGACACCTGGGGCGTGGTAAGCGGTTCTGTGAGCCGTTTCTTTACGCCACCACAAGGAGGAGCCGGTTTGTGATCTCAGTCTTCCTGGCGCAGGGCAAAGAAGGAGGTGAAGTCGTTGCGGCGCACCAGGAGCAGCAGACTGCCCTGCTCGTTCATCTCAGACAGGATGGTCGTGAACTCGCCGACCGATGTCACGGCCTGGCGGTTGACCTCCTCGATGACATCCCCGCGCTGAATCCCGGCCCGCTGGGCCGCGCTGCCCGGCTCGACCTCGGATACGACGATGCCTGTCCGAGCGGCGTCGAGTTGAAGCTGGCGGCGGATCTCGGGCGTGATGTCGGCGACGGTCATACCCCAGTTGGGGGTGCCGGCTTCACCGCCGGCGAGCTGGACCTGCTCATCCTGGAGTTCGCCCAGGGTGACCGTCAGGGTTTGGCTTTGGCCACCGCGCAGGACGCCGACTTTTGCCTGTGTCCCGACCGGCGTCTGGGCAACCAGAGCGGGCAGTTCGCGCGAATCGCCGATCTCCGTCTGGTTAAAGTCGACAATGATGTCTCCCCGCTCCAGACCCGCTTTGTGGGCCGGGCTGTCGGGCGTCACCTCGGCTACCAGGGCGCCCTTGGGTTCGGCCAGGTCAAACGACTGCGCCAACTCCGGGGTGACGGCCTGAATCATCACCCCCAGCCAGCCGCGGGTGACCGCGCCTTTTTCTCGCAGCTGCTGGACAATCGACTTGGCCAGATCGATCGGGATGGCGAAGCCAATGCCGATGTTGCCGCCGATGCGGCTGTAGATGGCCGTGTTGACCCCGACGACCTCGCCCTGCAGGTTGAGCAGTGGCCCCCCGGAATTGCCCGGATTGATGGACGCGTCGGTTTGAATGAAATCGTCGTATGGGCCGGCGCCGATGACCCGTCCCTTGGCGCTCACGATTCCGAGCGTAACGGTCTGGCTCAGCCCGAACGGATTGCCGATGGCGATCACCCAGTTGCCGACCTCAAGACCGGCCGACTGCCCAAAGGGGACGCTCGGCAGGGGCTGGTCGGGTTCGATCTTGATCAGCGCCAGATCCGTCTTTTCGTCTGAGCCGATCTTTGTGGCCTGGTACTCTTCCTCGTCAGACATGCGGACGGTGATCGTGTCTGCCCCATCGATGACATGATTATTGGTGACGATATAGCCGTCCTGGCTGATGATAAAACCAGACCCCACGCCACGCCGCCTGTCCGACGGCGGACGCTCTGGACCGAACCGCCGAAAGAACTCGCCAAACGGATCACCCGGGCCAAACGGGCCGGGCATCGGGGGAGACTGACGGCGCCCCTGAGAGCGCGATCCGGGTTTTTGGGTAGTCGAAATATTGACGACCGCGGGCATCGTATTCTGGGCAATCTCAACGACCGACTTTGCCGCAGCCCGCGCCTGCGGGACGCTGCCCGGCAGGACTCCGGCCGCACACAGCGCGACCAGCACGACCCAGAGGTGCAGTCTGAGCTGTAGACGAGACACGCAGGATGAGCCACGTTGCCGGGCTGCGTGAGTACAACCAGCTCCTGGCAAAGGTAAGCAAGGAGATTGAAGAATGTGCATACATCCCCTACATTTGGCTGAGATATGGTTGTTTGGTCATGATGAAGAGCCTGAGCGTGCCCTGTTCGTATACACCCCCCTGGGCATTGTCAAGCATAAAGCGGGCGAGGCTGGGACAAAGGTAATCGTGTTCGCAAAAGATACGCATCGGACAACACGATTACCTTTGCAGACCGGAATGAGGACGGCGGCAGCGGCACATGCCAGGCCGCCTTGTCCGCGCCGGCCGGTCGGCGAGCGGAGGAGCGTTGCACACTATGGATGAGGATCGTGTTGTCGAGCATGAGCAGGCGGCCGTTGGCATCACCGCGCTCAACGAGCAGGTGCAGGCCCAGGCGCCCGCGCTCACCCGGCTGCGGGAGGAAATCGGTCGGGTGATTGTTGGCCAGCAGGCGCTGATCGAGCGGCTGCTGATCGGCCTGCTGGCCAACGGCCACGTTCTGCTCGAAGGCGTGCCGGGTTTGGCCAAGACCCTGTCGGTCAAGACCCTGGCCCAGACCCTGAGCGCCAGCTTCCAGCGCCTGCAATTCACGCCCGACCTGTTGCCGGCCGATTTGATCGGCACCCTGGTATACAGTCCGCGCGACGGCAGCTTTACCACCAAGAAAGGGCCGATTTTCGCCAACATCGTGCTGGCCGACGAGATCAATCGCGCGCCGGCAAAAGTGCAGAGCGCCCTGCTCGAAGCCATGCAGGAACGTCAGGTGACCATCGGCGAAGAAACCTACCCGCTGCCCGCGCCGTTCCTGGTCCTGGCGACCCAGAACCCGATTGAACAGGAAGGCACCTACCCGTTGCCCGAGGCTCAGGTGGATCGCTTCATGCTCAAGGTGTGGGTCAGCTATCCGTCAAAAGAGGAAGAGCGCCGCATTCTGGAGCTGATGGCCTCGACCGCCGCGCCTCCGGGCGTCCGGACCGTGCTGGCCACGGACGACATCGTCCGGCTGCGGCGCCTGGTCGATCACATCTACCTCGATGACAAAATCAAGGACTATATTCTCGACCTGATCTTTGCCACCCGCGAACCTGCGGCCTACCAGCTCGACCTGCAACGGTTCATTCAGTACGGCGCTTCGCCGCGGGCGACCCTGTATCTGACGCTCGCCGCCAAGGCTCACGCCCTGCTGGACGGGCGCGGCTATGTGACCCCCCAAGACGTGAAATCGCTCGCCCCGGATGTGTTGCGCCACCGGGTGATCGTGACCTACGAGGCCGAGGCCGAAGACATCAGCTCGGACCGCATCGTGGAGCTGGTTCTGGATGGCGTGCCGGTGCCCTAGGCCGGGCGGACACGCGAGCCGGGACCGACGAGGGCCGTCATGCTGAGAAGAGGAACCGCGTCAGCCGTATATCCGGGACAGGAGGACACGTTTCCTCTTCGTACCGAACAACTGACAACCGTGCGCAAGATCCACGTGCGGACGAGTCATCTGGTCAGCGATCTGTTTGCCGGCCAGTACCAGAGCGCGTTCAAGGGCCAGGGCATGGAGTTCTCCGAGGTCCGCCACTATCTGCCGGGCGACGACATTCGGGCGATCGACTGGAACGTCACCGCCCGGACCGGAATCCCGCACGTCAAACGTTTTGTCGAGGAGCGTGAGCTGACGGTGATGGTCCTGGTCGATGCCAGCGCCTCGACCCGTTTTGGTACGGTCTCTCAGCTCAAGAGCGAGATGGCGGCCGAGATGGCCGCCCTGTTCGCCTTTTCGGCGATCAGCAATAACGACAAGGTCGGCCTGGTGATGTTCAGTGACCGGGTCGAGTTGAGCCTGGCGCCCAAGAAGGGCACCCGCCATGTGCTGCGGGTCATCCGTGAGGTCTTGTCTTTTCAGGCTCAGCACCCGGGAACGAATATCGCCGCTGCGCTCGAACACCTCAGCCGGGTCAGCAAGCGGCGTGGGGTGGTGTTCGTGATTTCCGATTTTCTGGACGCCGGGGCCGGCTTGGCACTCAAGATCGCCAACCGGCGCCACGACGTGATCGGGGTGGTGCTGGACGATCCGCGCGAATGGACGCTGCCCGATGTCGGGCTGATGGTCTTCGAGGATGCCGAGACCGGCGAGCGGCTGCTGGTTGATACGGGCAGTCGGCGCGTCCGGCAGGCGTTCGCGCATCAGGCCGAGGAAGCTCGCCGCCAGCGCGCCCGCCTGTTGCACGGGGTGGACATGGATACGATTGCCGTCCGCACCGACCGGCCCTACGTTGAGGCGCTGCTGCGCTTCTTTCGCCTGCGCGAGAAGAGGGGCAGCCGGTGAAGCCGAGCACCCGGACAGGTCGGGGTCTGTGGTCCGGCCGGGAAGAGGCAACGTGGCGGCCTCCCCTGCCTGGACTGTTGACACGTTTCCTCTTTGTCGTGTTCGGCCTGCTCGTCGGGTGGGGCGGAGCCGCGTTCGACCTGGCTGCGGCCGATCAGACCGAGGCACCGTCCGTCAGCGTCAGCGTTGACCGGACCGAGGTGACGGTCGGCGATCCCATCCGCTACACCATCAGCGTGACCGCGGCGGCCGATATCGAGGTCGAGATCCCGCTGCTGGGCGAGCAGGTGGGCGACTTTACGGTCCTCGATTTTGGCCAGCTGCCGCCCCGGACTGAAAACGGCCAGGTGGTGACGGGGCGCTGGTTTCGGCTGACGACGTTTGAGACCGGCCAGCACCTGCTGCCCGGTCCGACGATCCGCTATCGACAGCACGGCCAGCGGGAGCGGATCGACGGCAACGATGTCTCGATCACGGTCATAAGCCTGCTGGCCGAGGCCGGCCAGAACCCGGAGTTGCGCGATATCAAGCCCCCGGAAGTCCTGCCCTTTGATTGGCGGCCGTACGGGCTGGTGGCCGTCGCCGGGCTGGTGCTGGCCGGCCTCGGCGGCGGACTGTTTGTCTACCTCAGGCGTCCTGCTCCAGCCGTGGCTTCGCCCGCTCCGCCCGCCTCCCAAGTCGCCCTGGAAGCCCTACGCCGACTGCACGCCCAGGGACTGATTGAAAAGCAGCAGTTTGAGACGTATTACGTGGGTCTGTCCGCCATCGTGCGGGAGTATCTGGAAAACGGCCTCAATCTCCGAGCGCCCGAGATGACGACCGAAGAATTCCTGTCCGCCGCCGCCCGCGACCGCCAGCTCAGCGCCGCACAGCAAGAGCGGCTGGCCGAGTTTCTGTCCCAGGCCGACCTGGTGAAATTCGCCCGTCACCGGCCGGGATTGGAGGAGAGCGAAGCCGCCTACCGGGCCGCCCGGCGTTTTATCGAAGAAACCCGGCCGCCCCAGGACCGGCACACCCACAATGGCCCTGCGCCGCCCGCGACCGAGGTGTCCGATGCGCTTTCATGATCCGTGGGCCCTGGCCCTGCTGGCCCTCATTCCCCTCCTCTTCGTCTGGCGCTGGCGGGCGGGCTATGGGGCGGCCGTGCGCTACCCCAGCCTCAGCCTGCTGCGCGGCCTGCCGACGGGTGGCCGCCAGCGCTGGCGTTGGGTCGTGCCGGTCGTGCGCGGCCTGGTCCTCGTCCTGCTCAGCCTGGCCCTGGCCCGGCCCCAGCTCGGCAAGGCCGAGAGCCGGTATGTCGGGGCTGGGATCGATATTGTGCTGAGCGTCGATATCTCGGGCAGCATGCGGTCTGAGGATTTCCGCCTGGACGGGCGTCGCGCCAGCCGACTCGATGTGGTCAAGTCGGTGGTCAGAGACTTTGTGACCGAGCGGCCGGGCGACCGGATCGGCCTGGTCTTGTTCAGCGCCCGGCCGTATACCCAGTGTCCGCTGACCCTGGATCACGGCTGGCTGTTGCGTAATCTTGAGCGGGCCAGGATCGGCATGATCGAAGACGGAACCGCGGTCGGCTCGGCCCTGGCCACCGCAGTCGGCCGCCTCGAACAGGCAGCTGCCAAGAACTCGACCAAGAATTCGGCCAAAAACGCGGTGGTGATCCTGTTGACCGACGGCCAGAACAACGCCGGAAAAATCTCTCCCCTGACCGCAGCCGAGGCTGCCCGGGCGCTCGGTATCAAGGTCTATACCATCGGAGCCGGGACAAAGGGCATGGCGCCGTATCCGGCCCGCGACGCCTTTGGGAACCTGGTCTACCGCCCGGTCCAGGTGGATATTGATGAGCAGACCCTGAGCCGGATCGCTGCTACGACCGGCGGCCGGTATTTCCGGGCGACCGACACCCAGAGCCTCAGAGACATCTACGAGACGATCGATCAGCTCGAACGCACCGCGTTCGACGCGCCCCGCTACCTCGACTATGACGAACTCTACCCCTGGCTGCTGGTCCCGGCCCTGGTCCTGTTCGGCCTTGAAATCGGCCTGCGGCACAGCCTGTTGCGGGAGCTGCCCTGATGAGCTGGCGGGCCCCACATCTTGTGTGGCTGCTGACGCTGGTGCCGCTGCTCGGCGCGGGCCTGTGGTGGGCTGTCATCCAGCGCCGCCGCGCGCTGCTGCGTTTTGCCCAGGCGCGCCTGCTGACCCGTCTGGTGCCGGCGCTGTCGCCCGGTCTGGATGATCGTTGGCAGCTGTGGCGGGCCGGTCTGCTGCTGGGGGTGGTGAGCCTGTTGCTGCTCGCCCTGGCCGGCCCGCAGTGGGGCTTGAGCTGGGAGACGATTGAGCGGCGCGGGGTGGATATCGTCATTGCGCTTGACACCTCGCGCAGCATGCTGGCCCAGGATATCAAGCCCAACCGGCTGGAACGCGCCAAGCTGGCGGTTGAGGATTTGCTCCAGCAGCTGCGCGGCGACCGGCTGGGGCTGGTGCCGTTTGCCGGCTCGGCCTTTATTCAGTGTCCCCTGACCCTGGACTACGGGGCGTTCGCCGAAAATCTGCGCGCCGTCGAGGTCGGCATCATTCCCAAGGGTGGAACCTCGCTGGCGGCCGCGATTCGGACTGGGATTGAGGCATTTGAGGGCCGCTCCGGCGAGGACGCGATACTGGTGATCATAACCGACGGTGAAGACCACGAGGGCCAGGTCGAGGCCGCCGCCCGGCAGGCGCGCGACAGGGGGATTCGGATTTATCCGGTCGGGATCGGCACCCCGGAGGGCGAGCTGATCGTGGTCAGCGAGGATGGGCAGTCCACGTTTGTGAAGGATCGCCAGGGCCGGATTGTGAAGTCGCGCCTCGAGGCCCGCAGCCTGCAGGACATCGCCATCACGACCGACGGGGCCTATATTTACGCCGCCGGCCACAGTCTGGGTCTGGACGAGGTGTACCGCCGCTATATCGCTCGTCTCGAAGGCCGGACCCTGACCAGCAGCGTGGAGCGGCGTTTCCACCAGCGCTTCCAGTGGCCGCTGCTCGGCGCCCTGCTGCTGCTGGGACTCGAAACCGTACTGCCCGCACTCAGACCGAAGACGACCCGGCGCGGCCGGTTTGCCGCAGGAGAATGAGGTGGAGAAAACCCGACACGTGAGAAAAGCCCCCGATCTGAGGACCACGCTCCGTCTGGTGACGTGTGTGGGTCTGGCGCTCGGGAATCTCGCCTGGCTCGACCCGGTCCGCGACGCGATCACACAGGGCAACCGCCTGTTTCACGCCGGGCAGTTCGAGGAAGCGCTGACGCACTACGGCCAGGTCTTGGTCGACGACCCGGACTCTCCCCTGCTCAACTTCAATATGGGGGCGGCGCATTACAAAGCCGGCAACTATGACGCGGCCCTGTCCTCCTTTGCCCGGGTGCCGGGCGAGGACGACGCCCAGCCGCGCACCGCCCGGACGGCCTATAATCTGGGCAATACCCGCTATCAGCTTGGAGCCGCCGCAGAAGCCGCCCAGCCCCAGGCCGCGTTAGAGGCCTACACCGCAGCGCAAGCCGCCTATCGTCGCGCGCTCGGCCTCGATCCCAGCGACCGGGACGCCAAGTTCAACTACGAGCTGGTGGCCAAAAAAATCGACCAGCTCAAAGAGCGGATGCAGAACCGGCAACAGAATCAGCCGCACAACCAGCCGTCGCCCGACCGGCAGGATCGCAATCAGGCCGAGCAGCAGCCCGACCGGGGCGCGGGTCAGGACCGCCATACAGCCCAGCCCGAACGTCCTCAGGAATCGGCCCCTGAGCGGCAGCCGGGCCGTGGCGACGAGCAGCAGCGGGACAAGTCGGACTTGTCGGAAGAAGAAGCCTCGGCGCTGATCGACACCGCCAAGAGCGAAGAGTTGCGGGCCGAGGAATTCATCCGTCAAGCCCAGGGCGGCAGTGTGGCCGAGCCTGTGGAGGACTGGTAATGGGCGGCCGGGCGCTCGGGCTGGGGTTGGCCGTCCTCCTGCTCGGGCTGGGGGTCTCGCCGGCCTGGGCGAATATTCAGGTCCGGGCGAATATCAGCCCCCACCAGGCCGAGCCGGGAGAGCCGCTGACGCTGGTGATCGAGGTCGAGGGGGCGCAAGATGTCGAGCCGCCCGCGCTGAGCGGCCTGGACGCCTTCGAGGCCAGCTATGTCGGCCCCTCGACCCGGATGTCGATCGTGAACAATCGCTACAGCGCCTCGGTGCAGCATCGCTACACGTTGCGGGCGCGCCAGGCGGGCCGTTTCACGCTCGGGCCGTTTCGGGTCGAACACCAGGGGCGGGAGTATCAGACGGAGACGGTCGAGGTGGAGATTCGTGGCGGCCGGCCAGCCTCGCCCGACCGGGGGGCGCGTGCTCAGCCCGGCCAGACTGGGAAGGACGTGTGGCTTGAGATCACGACCCCTGAACACGAGGTCTTTCTGCACCAGCGCGTGCCGCTCGAGGTGAGCCTGTACGTCGGCGGCGTGCGGGTTGCCGACGCCCGGTATCCGCTCCTGCCCGGAGACGGGGTGGCGCTTGAGCCGTTTGAAGAACCGGTCAGACAACGGCGGACTGTGGGCGACCGGGTGTTTCGTGTGCTGCGCTTTCGGACGACGCTGGTGCCGCTCCGCTCGGGCACAATCGAGCTGGGCCCGGCCTCGCTCCAGCTGAACGTGCTCCGCCGGACTCCGTCTGCCTCGCGCAACCTGTTTGACCGGTTTTTTTCCGATTCCCTGTTGGGGACGGAGCGCCGGCCCCGGACGCTCCGCTCCGAGCCGCTCAGCCTGCGCGTGCGACCGCTGCCGGAAGCGGGTCGCCCGGCCACGTTTTCCGGAGCGGTCGGACAGTTCGAGTTGGACGTGACAGCCGAACCAACCCAGCTGCGGGTCGGGGACCCGCTCAGCCTGCGCATGTTGCTGAGCGGCGCCGGTCGGGTGACCGACGCCCAGCCGCCGAGTCTGGTCAACACCGAGGGTTTTCGGACCTATCGCCCCCAGATGGATCAGCCCGACCCGGATACCACCGTCTTCGAGCAGGTCCTGATTCCTCAGGACGAGACGCTCGACGCCATTCCCGCCGTCCATTTCAGCTATTTCGATCCCGAGGCAGCCCAATACCGGACGCTCAGCAGCCAGCCGATTCGTCTCCTGCTGCGGCCCGCTCCCGACGGGCCGGCCGGGACGCTGGCGGGTGGGCTGCCGGCTCAGACCGAACAGCTGGGCCAGGATATCGTGTACATCAAGGATGAGCCGGGCCGTTTCCACAGCTCCGGCCAGGTCTGGTATCGCAGCCCGGTTTTCTGGCTGTGGCACGTCGTGCCGCTGGGCCTGTTGGGCGCGGCCGTGTGGTACGACCGCCGCCGTCGGCGTCTGAGCGGCGATGCCCGCTACGCGCGTTTCGCTCGGGCCGGTAAGCAGGCCCGCCACGGGCTGCGGGCGGCCGAGCGGGCGCTCGCCGAGTCCGACTCGGCCGCGTTGTATGCGCTGCTGTCTCGCACCCTGCAAGACTACCTGGCGGCCAAGCTCGACCTGCCGCCGGGCCGGATTGAGCCCGCGACGGTGGCGGCGTGCGGGGTGTCGGCCGACTGCGTGGAGCGCGTTGCCGAGGTCCTGGCCGTATGCGAGCAGGTGCGGTTTGCCCCGGGCACGGCCGAGGGCGACGGGCCGAGCGCGCTGCGGGCGGTCGAGGCCGTTGTCGGGCAACTTGAGCGGGAGTACACCTTTCCGGCCGCTGCCACGGACTCGCCGGTCAGCCGGATGAGCGCATCATGAGTCCTGGGGCTGCATGACCCGCCCCAGGAATAGCAGCGCTGCGGTCTGATTGTCACGAATCAGAAAGACAAAGGGGCGGTCGGCTCGAAAGACCGGGGTTGGCGGCGCGATCCGCACCGAGGTTGTCCTGACTGTGACTGCGCTCGCTGCCGCGGCTTCGGTCCCTTCCTCATCGACGTGTACAAATGCCTTGTGGGCGACCTGCGAAAGAGCCAGCCGAGACGCCTGCGGGGCGTCACTCATCCCGGTGAATCCGCCCGCCTGAAAGGCGGCCGGCATGCCCAGAGCTGACAGCGTCTTGGCCAGACTGTAGCTGGTTTCCATTTTGAACCTGGGCACAGAGACCCGCACGTCCTGAACCGACAGCCGTCCCAGCCACGTCGCTAAGGCTTCGGCTGTGAGGCGGTGTTCGAGCTCGTGTATGGCGTCGTGCCGGCGAGGCAGGATGATGAGCATTGACAGCGTGTTGCCGCGGTACGGCATCTCCAGCGCTTGAAAGCCATCGGGATTGGGGGGCAGGGTCCAGCCCGGGGCTTCGTCGATAGGAATGGGCTCTCGTTCCGTTCCGTCGGGCATGAGTTCCACATACCGAAAACGTCTCTTCCGAGCGTTCATCAACCGTACCGGTGTCCGGCGTCCATCAAAAAGCGTGAAGTCTGCCGTCTCGGTGGACTGTTTCTGAAACGGGTTCGCCCAATAGCCCTTGAAGTAAATCGCGTTTGTCAGCACCAGGCGGCTTGTCCGATCCAGGCTTGCCGGTGGCAGCATGTTCCGAATCCGGTTGTTCGTCTGCCGCGCTATCCAGGCATTGATATGGAGGCGGGCGGCATCTGGCGCCTGGAGAAAATCGACCGGAAAGCCGGCCGCCCCATAAGCCTGTTGGAGGGCCTCCTCGAACTGCGGACGAAAGGGAAACGTCTGTTCGCTCCACAGGGCGTTCGCAACGCGGAGTTCGTACTGGTTCACCTGTTGGCGCAGGGTGTTGAGTTCAGCCGCAACGGACACGGCGCGTCGGTCCATCTCCGTCTGTCCAAACTGTTCATGGATGAGGCGCTGCTCCAGCTGTTGGTTGAGGGTGTCGAGTTCGTCTTCCAGGCTGGCAATTGTGTTCCTGATGTCTTGCGCCCGGGCCGGCTCGGTCGGACCGCCGCTCAGACGTTGGTGCAGGTCAGCCACGCCGGTATGGATGACGGCGGTGTCCCAGGGCTGTTCGTTGCTGTCGGCGTGTCGGAGAGCTGCGGGGAAGCGCAAGACTGCCCCCATTTGTCGAGCCGTTTCTCCGCGCGCTCCTTCCAGGGTCATACCCAGCGCGCTGAACAGGGAGTAGGGCGAAAAAAACAGATCACCCTTCTGGTGTTCTTGAGACAGCCGCCGGTAGAGCGTCAGGGCAAAGTCATTGTTGGCCTGGACGGTCTGTTCCGTCGCCGGACCGACGGGTTTTTCCTGCGCGCTGGGTGCCGCCCAGACCGCCTGGCTGTGGACGCCAAGGGCGAAAACGCCGAGCTGCACGGCAACAAACCTGGCGATGTCGTGTTTCATGCCGCTCCCCTTTTCTCCTGGAACCTGCGGACAATACGTCTAACACGGTTGGCTGTGTTTATCCTCGGTCCGGTTTACGACCGTCAGGTTTTGGGCATAAATGCAACGAGCGACGAAGAGTACACGAGGAGGGTGGTATGCCGCCCCTGCGGGTCGAGGTGCCGGACTCCAGGCCGGCGCTGACCGAGTTTATCCAGTTCTACGATCAGGTCTACGCCTACCGAACGGCCCGCTGGCCGGCCCCGGCGCGCTTCCAGCTGTCGATTCTGAGCGGTCACAGTCCGTTTGCCGCCGACCGCCGCCTGCGGCCGTTTGTGGTCCGTGACGGGCCGCGCATCGTGGCTCGGGTGCTGGCCGTCGTCGACGCCCGCTACACCGCCCACTGGCAGGAACGGCTCGGCCACCTGTGTCTGTTTGAAGCCCTGCCCGACGCCCGCGAGGCGGTCCGTCTGCTGATGGATGCGGCGTGTGCCTGGCTCGAAGCGCAGGGTTTGGAGGCTGCCCGGGCGGGATCGGGCCTGTTGGAGTTTCCGTTTGTGATCGATGCCTATGAACCGCTCCCGCCACGCATTTTGCGCTATAACCCGCCATACTATCACGCCGTGCTGAAAGACGCCGGCTTTGTCTCGGAACAGAGCTATGTCGATTACAAGATCGCGGTGAATCCGAGCCTGGTCTCGGGCTGGGCCGGAACGCTGCAAGACGTGCGTCGGGCCGGCTATGAGATTGTGCCCCTGCGCCAGGTGCCGCCGGAGCGCCGGGTGGCCGAGTTTACCGCCACGTTTAATGACACGTTTCAGGCGCATTGGGGCTGGACGCCGTACACCGAACCGGAAGTGGCCGCGTTGCTGGCCGGTATCGGCCGGGTCGGCGGGCTGGACACCTCGGTTCTGGCCTATCGACACGGGCAGCCGGTCGGCCTGCTGTCACTCACTCCCGCCCATACCGCCGGCGTCGTGCTCAAGGCTGGCCGAACGCTCCGCGAGTCGGAGAAGCTGAACGTCCTGGCCATCGGGGTGTGCGAGGCCGCCCGGGGGCGCGGGGTGAATCTGGCCATGGCCGGCTACGGATTTCTGGAACTCATTCGCCGCGGGGCCCGGTATCTGAGCTATACCCTGGTCTTGGACGACAACTGGCCGTCGCGCCGCACCGCAGAAAAACTGGGCGCCTCGGTGTGCGCCAACTATGTGGTGTACCGGCGCGATTTTCGGAGATAGGGGGTAAGGCTATGCCCTCCAAAAAATGGCATTTGGCTGATTCACGGTTGAAGAGAAACGTCTGTATTGAAGATCAGATTGGCAAGCGGCAGGGCGGACAATTCCAGACGCGACAGATCGATGAATGTCCCTGCGTCTTCAATCTCAATCCCGACAACCTTATTCTTTTCATCGAAATCAAGGACAATGCCGGGAGCCACTTCTTCCGACTCGGTGCTGACTGCGGACGCCAGTTCGATGTATAACATGTCACTCGTCTGATCGTAGCGAAAAATCATCGGCCTGTTTCCTTCTGAAAGCCACGGTCCGGGAAAGCACTATGAACGGTCTCTCTGTCTGATTCTGTCACAACTCTCAGGTATTTACCAAGCGCTGGAATGAAAGCCCAATGACGAATACGACCATTCGCTTGTTTCTCGGTCTGAATGGGATTCTTGAGGACGCGCTCAATCCAGGCCTCTTGGAGATAGGGGCGACGAATCATGACGCTGGTTCTGAAGTAGTGGGTTGTCTTCATAAACAGCTGTGAGGCCTCATCGCTGTCATAGGGACGGCGATCCTGACCTCTTCTTGCCTGAAAAACACTATACGAGGTCTTCCGCCAGCGAAAGATATGCTTCAAAAACACTAAGGAGGGTGACATGCATACCCGGTTTACCGCGTTTGTCTGCCTGTGCCTGGCCCTGGCCTGCCTGACGGCCGGTCGGGCCGAGGAGGCGGTCTATCCCGAGGGCAGCTCAAGCATTATCGAGACGCGCAGCTGGCAGCTGTCCGCAGCCGACCCGCTGGCCCTGCACGCCCACGCCCGAACCGCGGTCGCCCAGATGGACGGGGTGGTGGTGGTCAAGGACGAGGACGGCCTGTTGGTGGTGTCTCTGCCGACCCCGCTGCTGTCCGCGCTGCGGGACAAGCTGGGCGCGCTCGGAGTCCTCCACACCGCAGCCGAATCCCCCGCCCCTCAGGCGCCAACCACGCTGCTGCGCCTACGCTTTCAGGCCGCGTCCGACCCATCCTGACACTTGTCTCGGTGTGAGATTTGGGGTAGGCAAGAGGCGCGCTGATCCGAGAATGTTGTCGCATGCGAGAGGCACTATGAGCACGACCCTTGCCAAGGCATACCAGGAATGGGAAGACACGACCCTGAAAAAAGCCCTGTCCCGAGCGCCGGAGCGCAAAGACAGCTTCCAGACCTCGTCCGGCATCCCCATCAAACGGCTGTATACCGCAGCCGATACGGCCGACCGTGATGACCAGGCGGCGCTGAGTTTTCCGGGCCAGTATCCGTTCACCCGCGGGGTGCAGCCGACCATGTATCGGGGGCGGTTCTGGACCATGCGCCAGTATGCCGGCTTTGGCACGGCCGAGGAGTCCAACGCGCGCTATCGCTATCTGCTCGACCAGGGCCAGACCGGGCTGTCGGTCGCCTTCGATCTGCCAACCCAAATGGGCCGCGATTCGGACCACCAGCTGGCCGCCGGCGAGGTCGGTCGGGCCGGGGTGGCGATTGACTCGCTGGCCGATATGGAGACCCTGCTGAACGGGATTCCGCTCGATAAGGTCAGCACCTCGATGACGATCAACTCGACCGCCGCCATCCTGCTGGCCCTGTACCTGGTGGTGGCCGAAAAACAGGGCGTGGCCTGGGACAAGGTCAACGGCACAATCCAGAACGATCTGCTCAAAGAGTATATCGCCCGGGGGACGTATATCTATCCGCCGAGCCCCTCGCTGCGGATCATCACCGACATTTTTGCCTTTTGCGCCGACCAGGTGCCGAACTGGAATACGATCTCCATCTCGGGCTACCACATCCGCGAGGCTGGCTCGACCGCCGCCCAGGAGGTCGCCTTTACCCTGGCCGACGGCATTGCCTATGTCGATGCCGCGCTGTCGGTCGGCCTGGATGTGGACCGGTTTGCCTCGCGTCTGTCGTTTTTCTTTAATGTGCATAACAACATCTTCGAGGAGGTCGCCAAATTCCGCGCCGCCCGCCGTCTGTGGGCCAAAATCATGAAGGAACGCTTCGGCTCCAAAAATCCCCGCTCGTGGATGCTACGCACCCACGCCCAGACCGCCGGCTCGACCCTGACCGCCCAGCAGCCGGACAACAATATCATCCGGGTGACCCTCCAGGCCCTGGCCGGTGTGCTGGGGGGCACGAATTCCCTGCATACCAACTCCAAGGACGAAGCCCTGGCCCTGCCGACCGAGGACGCGGTGCGTATCGCCCTGCGTACCCAGCAGGTGATCGCCTATGAGTCGGGCGCGGCTGATACGATCGACCCGCTGGCCGGCTCCTACTATGTGGAATCATTGACCGACGAGTTGGAAGCCCGAGCGGTTGAGTATATCGCGCATATCGACGAACTGGGCGGCGCGGTCAAAGCTATCGAAGCCGGCTATCAGCAGCGCGAGATTCACGACGCGGCCTTCCGCGCCCAGCGGGCGGTTGAGGATAAACAGCAGGTCATCGTCGGGGTGAACGACTTCACGGTTGAAGAGGCGCCCGGCAACGAGCTGCTCAAAATTGACCTGCGGCTCGAACAGCGCCAACAAGAAAAACTCGCCGCCGTGCGGGCCGAGCGAAACCAGGCCGCCGCCCAGGCGGCTTTGGAGCGGGTCGAAGCGACCGCCCGCGACGGGGGCAACCTGATGCCGGTGCTGATCGACGCGGTGCGCGCCTACGCCAGCCTGGGCGAGATCTCCGACCGGCTGCGCAAGGTCTTTGGCGAGTATCAGGCTCCGTCGTTCATGTAGGCGGGGTGACACATCTGCCATTGAAGGAGAGGAACGATGAAAGGCACGGTGAGCTTCATTCCTGAAGCCCGCAAGATCGACTTTTACGACTATGAGCTGCCCCAGCCCGAACCCGGAGCGATGCTGACCGAGGTGACGCGGACCAACGTGTGCGGCTCCGAGGTCCACATGTGGCGGGGCGAGTTCGGCCGGCGCGGCGCCATGCCGGGGCATGAGATGGTCGGCCGGGTGCACAGCCTGGGTGAGGGCGTGACGACCGACACGGCCGGCCAGCCGCTCAAAGAGGGTGATCGTATCGCGCCGGTCTACTACCGGGTGTGCGGCCTGTGCGCCAACTGTCGGGAGGGCAATGCCGCCGCGTGTACCGGGCTCAGTATCCGGGCCAAGCGCCTGATTCCCGACGAAGCGCCGCACTTTCACACCCCGTGGGCGACTCACTACTACATCCACCCCGGCCAGCACGTGTACAAGGTGCCCGATAATGTCCCCGACCACGCCGCCTCGTCGGCCAACTGCGCCCTGTCGCAGGTGTTCTTCAGCCTCGACCGGCTCAACCTGCGCTACGACGAAACCCTGGTGGTCCAGGGCGCGGGCGGCCTGGGGCTGCACGCCATGGCCGTGGCCAAGGCGCGCGGGGCGCGGGTGATCGCCATTGACGGGGTCGACCTGCGTCTCCAGCGGGCCAAGGCGTTTGGCGCCGACGAGGTGATTGACATGCGCGAATACGCCTCGGTCAAAGACCGTACGGTACGGGTCCGGGAGCTGACCAACGGGCTCGGGCCGGACGTGGTTCTGGAGGTCGCCGGGGTGCCGGTCGCGTTTGAGGAGGCCATTCAGCTGGTGCGGAGCGGTGGACGGATTGCCGAGTTGGGCAATATCTCCATAGGCTTGCAGGCGACGATCTCGCCGTCGCTGATCACCTTCAAGTCCATCTCGGTTGTCGGGGTGTCCACCTATAACCCCCACTATCTGCACAAAGCCTTGCAGTTCCTGTCCGAGCACATGGATCAATATCCGTATCACGAGCTGGTCGATGCCGAGTTTCCGCTGAAAAACGCGGCCGAAGCCATGGACAAATCCGACCGCAAGGAGATTACCCGGGCCGCCCTGGTCCCCTGACCCGGCAACAAGAGGAAGCACGCATGAAAGACTCGCTCACAACCGGCATGTCTTCGGAACGAACAATCACCACCACCCCGGACATGGGCATTGTCCACCTCGGGCCGGACGCCCCGCAGATGTATTCAACCCCGGCCATGGTCCAGCTGATGGAGGGCACGTGTGTGGAGTTCCTGACGCCGCACATGGACGCCGGCGAGCAGACGGTCGGCTTTCACATTGATGTCAGACACCTGGCGCCGACCCAGATCGGCCAGAAAGTCACCGGCAAGATCAGTCTGGATGAGATCAAGGGCCGGCGTCTCAAGTTTACGGTTGAGGCCTATAACGAGGACGGCACCAAGATCGGCGAAGGCATTCACGAACGGGCGGTGATCAGCATCGATCAGTTCGCCGGCAGGAAATAGACGGCGGCTTGGCCCCGAACCGGTGGAGGCAGCAGGCTCCACCCCGAGCGTTCGGCCAGGGACGTAGCCAAGGGAGCTATTATGCCGATACCGCAAAGATTTTGACGCATCCAGACAGGCACGGGCAGACAAGCGGGTGATTGAGATTTGAGTATTGAACACGTCAGCCTGAACGTTGAGGGGAAGAAACGATGGCTGCCAGTTTCAAAGAAATCGAGAAAAAATTCGACCGAGTATTCGGGCCGTGACTTGAAGCAAATGCTTACGCTTCATCCAGGAGTAAATTTCGCCGCTGCCCTCCTTATTTCTTGCGCCTGCGATACCTTGGCTGAGTATAAGCATGGGAAAGGTCAGGGAGAAAAAGTTTTCAGAAAGCTCCTGCCCGATGGTCCCTACCGGAAGGCCGCAAAACCCCTATACGACGCGCTCAGGAATGGCTTTACTCACCGCTACAATGGCTATGATATTTCGTTCGATGGGCAAACCTTGCGGATCGCTATTGCGTGGAAAAAAGGCAAACACAGTTAGAAGGATTAATGACGTTCCCAACCTGATTCTCAATGTGAGGCAGCTGTGTGAGGCTCTTTTCCTGGAATTGAGAAATACCGGCGTGCCCTAAAAAAGAACGCTGAATCGAGGAAGTCCTTTCTCGAGAGATACGACAAGAAGATCGACGAAGTTCAGGACACGAACCAAATCGGTGCCCTGAAGAGCATTACCGACCCGCTCGCAGATGAGCAGGAAGCGCCCCAGGGTTCGGCAAACTGTCCGACCTGTCGAGTGAAAACCGTCGCGTCGCAATCGAGGATGAGTTCGAGGAACCTGGCGACACGCATGATGACACGAAGAAGGTCATCCGGGGGTTCTCAACGATCTGCCGACCGGCTCGTTGTTCCCGCATCGTTCTGGGTGAGTCGGGATTCGCCAATCCCGCTACCGGCCTCGCTACGAGGACTGGCTCCGCCGCTACTGATCGAAACCACCCAAGTGACGGCCGGAGTCGGATCCGTTTGGAATTGAAACGCGCAGGGAGGCATTCCTCCCAACGATGCCATTGCCGCGCTCGGCCAGCACGCTCTCCCGGTGTTGAGCAACGATGCCCATTTCGACCGTGTCCAGGCACGCGGATCGCTTTCTGAAACCGCTTCTTTCCGTCCCTGCTCGCTGAAATCGCCCGGGGAGGCTCTCTGAAACTTCCGATTGAGATAATCCAGCCGGCGCAGATGAGAAGGGCAAATGCCACGCCGCAGGATGATGGAGGGTGTCTGCCATACGTCAGTCCTCCGGTTCCGCAATCCGAGGCTCAAATTCAGAAGCGCCATCGGTCTGAAAGGCGGGCGAGTCGGGTGCAAACAGGCGTTCCGTCGTCTTCCGGAGTGCCGGCGCAGTATAGACATAGCGAAGATCGTACGAGCTGTAGATCGTCTGGAAAAACCGTCCGAAATGGATTGGACTGTTGATTGACGGGAACGTGCCATCGATTCCTCCGTGCTGACGAGCGAGAGGCAAACGGCTTCATAGCGGCTGACATCGTTCCGAACATCTTTGCGACCGGTGAGGCGTGCAATGGCGTCATGGTAGACAATACCGTCAACTACACACCATCGGAGTCAATCGCCATGTCAGACCTCATCCTTCCGTCAGCCCGGATGACATGGATAGACAAGATTCGGATACGAAATATGGATGTTCGTGCAGTCGCCCGCAGCGGTTTGTCAGGTTCGGAACGCGTTCAGCGTGCCTTTGACCGACAGCAATACATGGACCGATCACCACGACATCCACATTCTTCGGCCAAGGGTCAGTTCTCCCGCAACAGCAGCGTCCGGATCATGGATAAGAACGGCGTCTCTTTGCGCGGCTCGATGTTTCCACCCGTACGAAGTGTCGGGATCAAAACCACCTTCGATGACAAGCCGTTCGACAATATCAGTGGAGTAGCCTGATGTGTGCCTGACTCTGCGTTTCCCTGGCGTCAATGAAGTTGCATAGCGCATCACGAAGGCTCACGAGCCGGTCATACATAGTGACGCCACCTCCGGAGTATGCTGGTGCCTTCTTCCGCTTGTGATGACTCTCTGACATCTCCAGGTCTAAAGCCGGGAGAACGCGGCCCGCTTCCCTCGGTTCCAGTTTCAGCAGGCCTCCACCGAGCGGATGTCCCTCAAGTTCACAGCTCAGTGTGACCAGGAGATGCGACCACCGCCGGAGCTCGGTCCGAGATATGCTGTTCGCCAGGTGGACCGCGTGAACCGTGCAGCCGCATAATTTGCCACTAGGCTCGGGCCAAGGCCGCTCATGTAGCTGAGGAAGGCGTCAGGGACACGAACGTCTGGTACGCTATACCACGGTGAACGCGCGCGACACTTGTAGGCCGTCCTGGCTTTCTGTCCGGCCGACGAGTCCAGATAACGCCGGACCTGTGTGGGCAGGCTTGCTCCGGCTGGAATGTTGAGTAACAGCACCGGCTCGTCACACTTCAACCAATTCTCGACCCGGTGTGTCACGGCTTTTTGCGGCAAGAATGCTGACCGTCGCATGTGGGCGTAAGAAATTCGTCCGGTATGCCCAGACTCCGGGCCTCAGAAGGACGAAGGTGAAAGAAATCGTTGGCGCCCACATAGCCTATTCCAACGCGCGAGCAGTCTCAAGCCGGATCACACCTTCGAGATGGCTGAGCTGTACATACAGATCACGGATCGCTCGTGGCAGCAGAAACGGTCTGAGTCGGTCATTCCATGACTTCAGGTCCGATCTGTCTATGCGCTCTCCAGATGACAGTGGTTCCGGTACGTCGCGGAAAGAGTTGTATGAGGAGAAGCTGAGCGAGTCTGATGACTGTCCAAAACCGCTGGCATCGAACCAAATGTCTTCCGACAGAGCGGGAAAGACCTTCTCCCTGACGGCGACAACGTGGACACTCGAGAAATTGTCGAGCAGAAATCGAATCACCGGCTGGGCGTAAGGCGCATGACCGATCTCCGCAGGAACGACGAAGGCCAGCCGTCCGCCGGGGGTGAGCAGCGAGGCGGAAACAATAACGAACGGTGCCCAAGAAGAGGTCAGGCCCGTCAGCTTTGCCCCGAGCCGCGAGCAGAGTTGCAAAGCTGTCTTGCGTACCTCACCATTGAACTGCTGATAGCGAATGAAAGGAGGATTCCCGGCAACGCAATCAAAGCGTTCATCTATAGTCTTTGCCCAATCGAAGAAATTCGCGGCATACACGGTGGCGTGTGATCTCTTTTGCCACCACCGAAACTGCTGAGGTATCCCGGTCCACTCCGAACACGTTGGGATTACCAGAAACCGACCGTCGCCGCAGGCCGGGTCCAGCAAACGATCGGACGGAGACCGGACAACCCACCGCACAAGTCTCTCTGCCACCTCTGGTGGCGTATGAATGAGCCGAGGGATTTCCGCGCAGAAGGGGAATCCACACTGAGAGGCGGCATGGCAGGGCCTCGATTAAGACACTTTCGAGCCTGGGGCGACCTGTTTTTCCGGGCTTAAGACGATCACCCCGCCGCTGCTGGCGTCGGTGGCGGCCAGCAGCATGCCCTGACTCTCGACCCCCCGCAGCTTGGCCGGCTGCAGGTTGGCCACCACCACAATCTGTCTGCCAACCAGCTCTTCCGTCGTATAGTGAGCGCGGATGCCGGCCACCAGCTGGCGTTGTTCGTCGCCCAGATCAACGCTGAGCACGACCAAGCGGTCGGCGTTGGGGTGGGCTTCGGCTGCGGTGACGGTCGCCACCCGCAGTTCGACTTTGCCAAATTCCTCAATGCTTATCATCAGCCTAGACTCCTTTGCGGATTTCGTGCCACTATAACGACGCTGCCGGCCAGCGCAACGGAGGGCAAGCTGGGCGATGATAACCGCTTGAGAGGGAAGAGAGCATCGTCCACCTTGGCTGGCGGAATCGGAGAGACAGGAGGGAAGGCTATGCCTGAGCCGCTCCCGGCCGATATGCCGGGTTTGATGAAGATTGTGAATGGATTTGAGCAGGCCGCAGTTGTGCTGGGAGCCGCCCAGCTTGATCTGTTCTCGCCGCTGGCCAAGGGACCGCTGACGGCGGCCGAGTTGGCCGCCCAGACCGGCCTGCCCGTGCGCGGAGTCGAGCGTCTGCTCAATGCCAGCGCAGCTCTGGGCTTCGTGACCAGGGAGGCCGAGCGCTACCGCAACGCGCCGGCGGCCGATGCCTTTCTGGTCAAGGACAAGCCGGGCTATGTGGGCAATATGCTGAGGCAGGCCAGCGACCGCTACCAGGCCTGGGGCAAGCTGTCCGAAGCCATTCGGAGTGACAGGCCGGTCCTGCCCCTGACTGGCGCCGAGCTCGAACATGCGCCGCCCGAGGTGCTGGACAACTATGTCCATGGGCTGTTTGAGCTGGGCAAGGGCCTGGCCGGGCGGATTGGCAGTCTGGTTGACCTGAAGCAGTCCCGCCGGCTGCTCGATGTCGCGGGCGGCTCAGGCGTGTACTCGATCCGCCTGTGCCAGGCATTTCCGCAGCTGACCGCCACGGTGTTTGACCTGCCGCCCATCCTGCAACGCACGCGTCATATCATTGAGCGCGAGGGCATGACCGCCCGGGTCAGCGTGCGTGAGGGCAATTATTTCAGCGATGACTTTGGCCACGGCTATGACACGATCCTGCTGTCAAATATGCTCCAGACCGAGGGCCGCGAGACCGGCAAGATGGTGCTCGGCAAAGCTTTTGCGGCCTTGCAGGCTGGCGGCCGGATCCTCATTCACGGCATTATGCCCGAGCCCAACCTGATAGAGCCGGTCCAACCGGCGGTCTTCTCGCTGTTCATGATGCTGGTGTTTCCCAACGGCGAAGCCTATCCGGGCGAGGAGATCATCGGCTGGTTGCACGACATCGGCTTTGTGGACGGCCAGAAGAAAAGGCTGCCGCCACCGGCTTTCACCGGTCTGGTGCTGGCGCGCAAGCCGGACTAGGGCTGGAGTACACGTATGACGCATATCGACGCCGCGACATGGCAGGCCCTGTGTCAGCACGCCCAAGACACCTTTCCCGACGAATGCTGTGGGGCCATCCTGACCCGGGATGGCAGGGCCGAAGTGCGACGCATTGACAATATCCAGAACGCCATGCACGCCAAGGACCCGGAGACCTATCCGCGCGATGCCAGCACGGCGTATTTCATGCAACCCAAACAGCTGCTGGCCGTGATTCAGGACGCCGACAGCGGCACGGCCGAGTTGACCGCCTTTTACCACTCGCATCCGAACCATGAGGCGTATTTCTCGGCCGAGGACAAACGCCAGGCCATGTTTGGCGATGAACCGTCGTACCCGGAGGCGGTCTATCTGGTGGTCTCGATCTACGACCGTCAGGTGCGCCGGATCAAGGCCTTTCAGTGGGACGAGGGGCAAAAAGACTTTGTCGAGACCGAGCTGCACGCCGAGACCGGCTGAACGCTGGTCTCTTTCTGATGGGAGGTCAGCACCGTTCACCTGTGTGTCAAACGGCTTGCACAAGCCAGACCGGTAGGATAGGAGCGAGGCGTGGACGCGATACAAGAGTGGACGATGATGACCAGCAGATCAGGAAGAGACCAGCGTCCACTTGCAGGGGAGGGATAATGAACAAGGCGATACGCGTAGTCGGCTGTCTGGTCGGAATGTTCGTGGTGGGCGTGAGTGCCGCCCAGGCCCAGGGGCCTGCCGCCGGCTCGTGGAATGTCGGCCTGCGCTCGGGCTACTCCATCAGTGAACGGAATATCGACAGCGTGCCGATCCACTTCCATATCGGCTACATCCTGTTTAAGGGCAAGCCGTGGATCTTGCCCGCAGGGGCGTTTGAGATTGCGACCGAGCCCTTCTTGTCAGCAGTCACGCGCCACTCCAACCAGAGAGAGGGGAGTACCCATCCTTGGAGCCTTGTACCGGTAGGGAATAACGCCCGCACGGGGGACATAGATCGCGCGATAAAGCGCGGCAGAAAGCGCGATGCCTCAATCGAGGCCGGCCTCATGCTGCCGGTCCTGAGCTATCATTTTGACCTGGGCTCTCGGCTGTCTCCGTATATCGAGGGCGGCCTCGGCATCTTGTACCACGACTACCAGGGGTATGACCTGGGCGACGGTTTCACCTTCACCGAGATGGCCGGCGCCGGCCTGTCGTATTTTCTGCACGATAACGTCTCCCTCAGCCTGGGCTATCGGTTCCGTCATACCTCAAACGCCAGCCTGTACGACGAAAATGACGGCCTGAACTCGCACTCCCTGTTGGCCGGCGTGTCGTTTTTCCTGCCCTAGAGGTCAGTCATGGCGGACGACGAGAAAAAGGCGACCGAGCCCGCAGACGGAGACGAGCGTCGGAAAAAACGTATCCGCAACCGGTCCAGAAACCGAAGCCGCAACCGTTCTCAGGCCGCGACGCCGCGCGCCCAGGAGGGACGGGCTGCCAAGGCGGACAGCCCGTCGCCGCGGGCCGACCGGGGTCGGGCAAAAGCGCCGCGCGGACCGAGCAAACAGGCGGCCAGACCGCAGACCGCTGCTCCGACCGAGCGGCGCCCTCCAGCAGCCCGCACCAGACCACCGGCCAAGGCGGGTGTACGTCCGGCCCGGAGCGAGCCGAAGCTTGAGGAGTGGCGGGAGCCCGAGGACCGGCCGGCCGCGCGTTTCGGGCTGAGATCGGGCAGGGCGGAGGCGCCGTCCGAGGAGCAGCGCGAGCCTGCGGGCGCGGTCTTTTTCCGCAGTTTTGAGAACTACGACCAAGAGGAAGCCCGCGAGTGGCTCAGTGATCCCAATATCAAACTGATTCAAAAGGCCGACCCCAAGCCGGGCGAGTGGGCCTACTGCCGGCTGGTCGAAGAGCGCTGCCCGGCCCGAGAGGTCGAACAGATCAAGCGGGCGCTGCCTATTCCTGCCGACGTGTACGCCGTGCTGATCGATTCCGGCCTGTCGCTGCGGGCGATTATCACCGGAACGCCGATGTACGAGCGGCTGCTGGAGTTCAATTTTATTGACGAAGCCTCGTTCGACTGCTGGATTCAGGGCGAGTGGGTGCGCGAAGAGGTGTTTGACGGCAAGGCCGAGCTGCTGGGCTGCGCGGTCCGGCTGCTTGAAGAGTATTTGCAGAAAGACATTGTCAGCAATGAGGACATTGTCCAGGCGCCGCGTCCCGACGGGGCGCTGCCACCCGCCCGCACCGAGTGGTGAGCCGCCGGGCCGCTCAGGAGGGAAGCCGCATGCCACAGCTGACCGCCAATACCTACACCATGCACTACCAGATCGATGACTTCACCGACCCGTGGAGTGCGTCTGAGACGATCTGGATTCAACACGGCTTTGGCCGGAACCTCAACTTCTGGTACCACTGGATCCCGCTCTTGGCCGGCCACTACCGTGTGCTGCGGCGGGATATGCGCGGCCACGGCGGATCGGCCGACCCGGGACCGGACTACGTGTGGTCGGTCGATGACCTGCTCGGCGATATGAAAGGTTTTCTGGACGCCCTGGAGATTGACGCCGTGCATTATATTGGCGAATCGGTGGGCGGCATTCTGGGCATTGCCTTTGCCACCAAGTGGCCCGAGCGCTTCAAGAGCCTGACCCTGTGCGCCTCACCGACCTCTATCCGGCCGCATATCCAACAGACCTTTGCCCTGGGCTATGAGGACTGGCCGACCGCCCTCGGCACCCTCGGGTCGGGCGGCTGGGCCAAAGCCCTGATCGAACAGGGCTCGGGGCTGGCTGGGGGCGATTCGCCCCATTTGCGCTGGGTGCTTGACGAGTGGGCCAAAACCCCGACCCACGTGCTCCAGGGGCTGTGCCGTCTGGTGCCGAGCGTGGATGTGGAACCGATCCTGTCTCAGGTCAGCGTACCGACCCTGGTCCTGGCCCCGGCCAACAGCCCGCTCACGCCGCTGAGCGAGCAGCTGGCCATCCGCGACGGTATCCCCGGTGCGCAGCTGGCGGTAATCGAGGGCAGCGGGCATGAGATCTACGTGGATGCCGCCCAGGACTGTGTTGACGCCCTGCTCAGGTTTATCCGCTCGTTAGGCTAGGGGGCCGGACCTGATGCCGTATAGCGAAGCTCTCCTGTCCCAGCACCGCCTGAGTGTGGACGACTATCACAAGATGGGCCGGGCGGGCATCTTCGACCACGATGATCAGGTTGAACTGATTGAGGGCAGGCTGATTGATATGGCTCCCATCGGCAGCGATCATGCGGGCAAGGTGATACGCTTCACCGCCCTGCTCAGTGCAGCCTTGGCAGGCCGGGCGCTTGTTTCTGCGCAAAATCCCATACGCCTGGGTGGAGACTCTGAACCCCAACCCGATTTTACCGTCCTCCGTCACCGCAGCGATTTTTACGAGACCTCGCATCCCGCACCACAAGACGTGCTGCTTATCATTGAAATTGCGGACACCAGTGTCCGCTATGACCGAGAGGTGAAGATTCCGCTGTATGCCCGTCACGGCATCCCCGAAGTCTGGCTGCTGGATCTGCACAGCACACAGCTCGAGATCTACCGTCAGCCCGGGACCGAGGGCTATGGCGAGGTGCTGTATCCTGCCAACGATGAGGCCGTCGCGCCGGTCTTACTGCCCGACGCCGCGCTGTCCATTGCTGACTTCTGGTCGTGAGCACGGGGCAGGGTGTCGGCTTTTTTCTGAACCAGGAGGACTGTATGCCCGCTCCAGCCACCCGTCTACGCCAATTGCTCGACGGCCCCGACATGGTCGTCGCCCCGTTTGTGTTCGATGCCTTCCAGGCCCGGATTGCCCAGGCCGCCGGCTTTGAAGCCGTGTACATGACCGGCTTTGGGACGGCCGCCTCACGCGGGTTTCCCGACGTGGGTCTGTTGACCATGGCCGAGATGGTCCAGAACGTCCGCTATATCGCCAGCGCGATTGAGCTGCCGCTGATCTGCGACGCCGACACCGGCTACGGCAATCCGGTCAATGTGTATCGGACGGTGCGCGAGTATGAGGCGGCCGGTGCGGCCGCCCTGCACATCGAAGACCAGGTGTGGCCCAAACGCTGCGGCTTTCTGGCCGGCAAACAGGTCATCCCCATGGACGACATGGTGCCCAAGGTGCGGGCGGCGTGCGACGCCCGGCGCAGCGACGATTTTGTGATTATTGCCCGGACCGATGCCCTGGCGGTCAACGGCTGGGGTGACGTGATTACCCGTGGGCGCGCCTACCGTGAGGCCGGCGCCGACCTGATCTTTGTTGACGGCATCAGAACCCTGGCCGATATGGAGCGCTACGCCAAGGAACTGGGCGACCTGCCGCTGCTGTACAACGGCCAGCTGCTGCCGGTCCAGGAAATCCAGAAGTTCGGCTTCAAGCTGACGATTTACTCGGCCACGCTGATGGCGGCCTATATTCGGATGCGGGACGCCATGCAGGAACTCAAGACCACCGGTCAGATCGCCACCGATGCGGGCTGGGGCTGCTTTGAGGAAATGACCAATTTGCTGGGCGTGCCCGAGGCCATGGAGATTGGCAAGAAGTACGAATGACATGCTGAACGCTGTGTCGCCCTTCGACTTCAGGCGCGTCGCGCCTGACGCTCAGGCCCAACGGCCTCCCGTTCGTGCTGAGCGGAGCGGAGCGAAGTCGAAGCAGGGAGGCCGGAGCGCGTCCGGTAGAGCTACAGCCTCACGTGACACGCACTAGCCCACGCGCTGAAAGCCGAGCAGCGACAGCCGCCGCCACGGCTTGCCGGCCGGTTTGACATCGGACACGGCTTTTCTGAGGGTGTCGCCAAAGTCCTCCAACTCGGCCTGCTTCTCAGCCTCAAAGGCTTCCAGTTCCCGGCGCCGCTTTTCCCGAAAGGCCTCAAAATCGGCGTTCCACCGGGCGTGGAAGGCGTCGAGGGCGTTGGCCACATTTTTGTACATGGTTGAGGTGACGGTCAGGCTGGCCGTGCAGTAGGGGTTGGGGCAGTTCAGCACGGTGCCGATCCGAAAGCGGGCAAAGGCCAGCGCATATTCCTGTTCGCACTTATAGCAGCTCAGCGGCACCTCCCAGTCGTCGACTTCGGGAATGGCCAGGGTCGAAACCTCGACGGCTGCAGCCGGGGCGGGAGCCGGGGCCGCAGATGGCGGAGCTGCGACCGGGGCAGGTTCGGCCGCCGGAGCGGGTTCGGCCGCCGGTTCGGTGGCGTCGCCACCCTTGAAGCGGGACGGAAAGTCGTCGCCAAAGGTTTCTTCCGGGTGCAGCTCTTTGGCCCGGGCGATCAGGACGGATTCGGCTTCCGGGATGTCCGGATTGGGCACGCAGCAATCGACCGGACACACTGCGGCACAGGCTTCCTGGTCAAAAAAGCCGACGCACTCGGTGCACTTCTGGGGCACGATGTAGAAGACGTCGTTTGAGATGGCCTCGCTGCTCGCCCCGTTCAGATCCCACTCGACCCCGCCCTGGTAGATGGCGGTGTTGGGGCATTCGGGCTCGCAGGCTCCGCAGTTGATGCAGTCGTCGGTAATCATGGTCGCCATAGCTGTTTTCTCCCTCTCAGGACTCTCTTTCTGGCTAGCCTTCCCGAGCCGCGCTGTCAATGTCCCCGACCCGCCTGGTCAGTCGCCACCGGCTGGCTTGCAAAGGGTTCGGCCAGCCGGGATAATGCTTTTCGGCTATGAACTCCGCCGTTTCCGCACGTCTGGTGAACGGGCCGTTTGGCGACCCCGGCCTGTATATCCGCCTGCCCTGGCAGGGCCGGGCAGTGGTGTGCGACCTGGGCCACAATGACGCCCTGCCGATCACCGACCTGCTGCGCCTGAGCCACGTGTTTGTCTCCCACTGCCACATGGATCACTTCATCGGCTTTGACCGTCTGCTGCGGGTGTTTTTATCCCAGCACAGGATTCTCCGGCTGTTCGGACCACCGGGCCTGCTGGCGTGCGTGGCCGGAAAACTGCAGGGCTATACCTGGAACCTGGTGGACGGCTACGGTTTTGCCCTGGAGGTGACCGAGGTCGGACGCCAGACCATGCAACGGGCGCGTTTTGAGGCTGCGACCGGGTTCAGGCCCCAGCCACTGGCTTCCGTGCCGTTTACCGGGACACTGGTCGAGGAGGCTGGATTTTGTGTGCGGACCGTGCATCTTGACCACCGGATTGACTGTCTGGCCTTTGCCCTGGAGGAAGAAGCGCACCTGAACGTGGATACCGCAGTCTTGGCCGAACTCGGGCTCGGTCCCGGACCGTGGTTGTCCGAGCTGAAACGTGCGGTGCGGGCTGAGCGGCCGGACGATTTTTGTATTCGGGCCGAGTGGCGGCAGGACGGACGCCGGCATGAACGAGCCTTCGGGCTCGGCGAGCTGCGCGAGCGGCTGGTCAAACACACCCCGGGACACAAAATCGCCTATGTGGTTGATACGCTCTACAGCGCGGACAACGCCGCTCGTATTGCCGGCCTGGCTCACCGGGCGGATGTGTTGTTCTGTGAGTCGCCCTTCCTGCACGCCGACCATGAGCAGGCGACTCGGCGCTACCATCTGACCGCGCACCAGGCCGGTCTGCTGGGACGGGCGGCTCAGGCCAAGAAGCTGGTCGTCTTTCACTTTTCACCCCGCTACTCGGGGCAGGCCGAGGTCTTGTACCGGGAAGCCCGGGAGACGTTCGCGGGTTGTCAGGCGGGTATTGATGACCGAGCCCAGTCTGCGCAGTCCGCAGTTCTCAACCCGAACTCCATGACGGTCTAGCGCCATGCCCGAGCTGATTGCAGAACCCGTGCGTCGCTTTATTGACGCCCACCAGGTGGCCCGGCTGGCAACCGCGGGTCAGGACGGCGAACCCCACGTCATCCCGTTCTGTTATGCCTATGACGGCCGACACTTCTACTTTGTGGTCGATCAAAAACCCAAGCGCCAGACCGGGAAACCGCTCAAGCGGATTCAGAATATGCTGGAGAATCCGCAGGCCGCGCTGGTCATTGACGATTACGCCGACGACTGGAGCCGGCTGGCGTACGTGATGGTGCGCGGCACAACCGCCCTGGTTGAGGAGCGGGCCGAGTATGACCGGGCGCTGGCCCTGTTGCGTGGGCGCTATCCGCAGTACCGGGCGATGGAGCTGCGCTTTGGCCACAACGCCATGGTGCGTATTACCCCCACCAAGGTGAACGCCTGGGGCAAGATTCACTCATGACCGAGTCATGACGATCTTGACGATCCTGGCTCGTCGAGCGCTGTGGCCATGATCGCCACCGCCCGATCAATCTCGGCCGACGAGATGACCAGGGGCGGGGCCAGGCGCACAACCGTATCTTCGTGCAGCGTCCAGCCCAGCACCAGGCCGTTGCGCAAACACTGCCCGACAAAAGCCTGGGTGGCCGCGGGATCGCTGAAGTCCAAGCCGATCAGCAGGCCCCGACCCCGGACTCCGGTCAGTCCGCCGCGACCGACCAGGGCGCGCAGTTTGGTCATGAACTCGCCGCCCTTTTCCTGAGCGCGCTGGGGAAGCCGCTCGGCAAACATGACATCCAGAGCCGCCAGCCCGGCCGCGCAGCACACCGGATGCCCGCCGAACGTCGTCACGTGAGCCAGGGGTGGATCGACCGACAGGGTTTGCAGGATGTCCGGACTACTCATGAATGCGCCGAGCGGCATACCGCCGCCCAGCGCCTTGGCCAGCACCAGCATATCGGGCACGACCCCCCAGTGTTCGGCGGCAAAGACTGTTCCCGTCCGCCCGAAACCGGTGATGACCTCGTCAAAGATCAGCACCGCGCCGACCTCGGAACAGCGTTGCCGCAGGGCCGGCAGAAACGCGGCATCGGGAATCCGTACCCCGCCCTCGCCCTGAATCGGCTCGATAATGACCGCAGCAATGCTGTCGTTAATGGCGTCGAGCGCCGCGCTGTCGTTGAACGGCAGAAACGTCACCCCCGGCAGCAGCGGCTCAAACGGGGTGCGGTAGGTCGGATTGCCGCCGACCGAGACCGACCCCAGAGTATCGCCGTGGAAACTGCCCACAAAACTGACCAGATGCGACCGGCCGGTGAATTTACGGGCGGTTTTGAGCGCGCCTTCCACCGCTTCGGTCCCGCTGTTGGTGAAATAGGTGACCGACAGCGGGTCGGGCGTTAGCTCGGCCAAGCGCCGCGCCAGCCGGACCTGGGGTGCCTGGATGTATTCTCCATAGACCATGGTGTGCAGATAGCGGGCGGCCTGGTCTTGAACGGCGCGGATCACGGCCGGATGGGCATGACCGATGCTGGCCACGCCGATGCCGGACAGCAGATCCAGATACTCGCGGCCATCCGTGTCAAGCACCACGCAGCCGCTGGCCGAGGCAACCTCAATGCCCATGGGTTCGGGCGAGGTTTGACACACAAAACGCAGAAAGTCGTCGCGCAGGCTGCTCATGGGAGCAGAGCATACGTCAGAGCTATGCCGTGGGCAAAGGGGCGTCTGCCTCAGCCCGCATCGACCGCCGTCCAGGTCACAAAATCGGCCAGCCGCGGCCGGCCGCCGTGTCGCCAGCCAAGCGAAGGCGTCTGCATTGTGCCGATGTGACAAATGCGGCTCAGCCCACTGCCGGCCAGGGTGTCGAGCAGGGTCTGACGACGCGGGCCTTCAGCCGGCACGACTGTTCCGACCGCTTCGAGATACGGCCGCCAGGGTTCGAGCAGCCCGTCGAGCCGACCGAGAGCAGCGAGCGGTTTGACCCGGACCGTGCGGTACAGGGGTGAGGCCGCAAAGCTTGGGTCGGCCTCATAGATCACCGTCCACTCGGTGCCCTGCGGGCTGGCGTGAAGAACAACGTCTTTGCCGGCCAGAGCCTGCCATTCGGCCTCGTCCCGTAGCCGCCGGATCTGGCTGCTGGCTGCCGGGCTGATCCGGCCCCGAGGCAGGCGGGTCTGCCAGACGGCCAGCGCGTCCGCCAACAGCGCGGCAAACTCCGATGGTGGGACCGCGCCGTGGTCTTCGACATACGCCAGCTGGGGAGACAGGCAGCCGCCCTGGTCGAACAGTACCACGTCGTAGGCTGCCCGCTCGGCCGACGCCCGGGCTTGGTCGAGCGCCTCGTGGGTGATCAGGCTGAAGCTCAGCTTGTGGCCGTAGCCGATGAAGCGTCCCCGAATGCGGCGACGAATCGCGGCCACACTTTCGTCCGAACCCGAGGCCACGACCAGCCCGGCCTCGCCAAACGCGATCTCCTCAAGCTCCCGGGTGCCGCCCGGCCAGTTGAGCAGGACCAGACAGGCGCCCAGCTCGGGGTCGTGTCGGCGCAGGCTGTGGGCGAACAGGCGTTGCAGGCTGGCGCCCGCCGAGGCGGTTTTGACCAGCGTTGCTGATTTCACCAAAAGTGAAAGAATAATGCCGTCCAGGCCCGCGCCGGGCAGGTTGCCGGCCAGGACGTGGGCCGTCAGACGCGGCCCCTGGGCTCGGAGACCGTTGGCAAACCGGTCAAGCACGGCGCTGGTGCCGAGTTCGGCGCATAACAGACCGTTCAGGCGTTCAGCCTGATACTCCTGGAAGATAAGCGGCAGGCTATGCCGGACCATCTCCGGTGAGAGCCCGCTCTCATCCGGCAGAACCGCCTCGGCCTGTCGGCGCTCGTCTGAGTTCGGGTCCAGAAACCGGGCCACAACAACGCCGATACTGGCCATGATGTCCTGGACCGGACGGTGGATAAGGGAACGTTTCCGGGCGGCGAGCAGGTCGTCGATAATCGTGCGCAGGGAGTCGGGCGTGAGGGCGGACATGGCAGAGGCGAGCGCCGCAGGGGCGTCGTGTCACGAGTTCTGTATGGCAGCCAGAAACTCGTCCAAGGCCAGGGCACATCCGCGCGCTTCGGCGCCCGGCACCCGGCCGCGTATCTCAAATCCGTCCCCGGTCAGATAGCCGACATCGTCGGTCTGGATCGCCATGACTGAGCCACAGTTGGCCAGGTCGAAGTGGCGCAGAATGCCGGACTGACCGGGCGGAACTTCGCGCAGGGTCTCCGGGTCAACGACCAGGCTGCGGGTCCAGGCCGGGCCGATTTTATAGCGCGGCTCGTTGCTGCGCCAAAACCGGCTGTCCAACACATTGTCATAGAACTGTGAGGCCATCTCGGTCATGCCGTACTCGTTGACGCAGTAGTAGCCGGCGATTTTCAGATACTTCCAGCACGACTGAAAAAATCCGTTGCGGGACAGAACCCGGCCCTGGCCTTTGTCTCCGCCGGTGTCCATGACGCGGCTGCCGCCGGGCAGCTCGAACGCAGTCTGATGGGCGGCACACCAGTCGAAAAAGGCGACCAGGCCGGCGGTGATGGCCAGGATACACACCGGGCTGCCCTCGGTCTGAGCCTGGTCCAGGGCGGCCCCAAAAGCGTCCAGCCGCATACCGGTGTGGTCGATAAAAAACTGACTGCCCGGCCCGCCCCGTTCGGCGATAATCCAGTCGGCCATCTGGCTCAGCGAGGAATCCGGACGGGTGGTGGGAGACGGAATCAGCGCCAGCACCCGCAGCCGTCTGGCGTCGGGCAGCACGCAGCGGTCGAAATGGGCCAGAGCCGAGGCGTGGTACAGCGCCAGGTCGGGCACCAGATGGCGGCCCCGTTTGTCCTGGCCGCGGGTCGTGCCGCTGGTCCGAAAAATCTTCTGTGGCGGACCACAGCTGAGGTCCAGCTCCTTAAAGGCCACGGTCGGCACGGCCGGGATATCCTGCCAGTGGGTGAGCGTGGCCGGGTCGGCGCCACGGGCCGCGCAGAAGCGTTGGTAGGGCGCGTTACGCTCGAACTGGTGGGCAAAAACGGCCAGCGCCAGCGCGTTGAAATCCTTGCCCTCAGGCTCGGCAATAAAATCAAGCACGTCCGCCGCAATGTCAGCCATAGTCGAAACTGTACCGGGCTTGGCCGTGTGGTGCAAATAGGCTACACCTCGGTTGAGGAGAACCAGCCATGCCATCCATCGAAGAACTGTACGATCAGGCCTACGACCTGCTGTGCGACGGCGAAGCGGACGAGGCGATCACCACCTATAAAGCGATCCTCGATATCGATCCCGACTACGTCGATGCCATCCACGATCTGGCTCACGCCTATGCCGACAAGGACATGCTCGACGAGGCGATTGAGACGGCCAAACGGCTGATCGCTCTGACCCCGGATGACGCCATGGGTTTTACTATTCTGTCCCGCTTCTATCAGCAGAAGGGCATGATTCCCGAGGCTGAGGCCGAGGCTGCCAAGGCCCGTGTGCTGGACTGGAAGCGGGAGCTGCAAGAGAAAAAGCTGGGCCAGGGTTGATGCGGGGGATGTATGGCCGAACATAGCGATGCCTATATCGTTGGCCGCCTGATCCATCAGACGCGGCTGTTGATTGCGACCGACGACACGATTCCGGTTGAGACCAAACTCCAGACCCAGGCCATGCTCAAGGAGTTTGAGGCTGCGGTGTCGGTGGACGAGGACGAACAGGACGAGGCCGAGGTCCGCAGCCAGTACTATTTCCTGTACGACGAACTCCAGGAGTACGCCGACCTCGAAGCCCTGCTGTCGGCGATGAAGAATTTTATCCACTATCTGTAAGGAGTGCCTGAACCATGCCGCACCTCCAATCCAACGGGGTTTCGCTGTACTACGAAGAACACGGCAGCGGTGAGCCGCTGCTGCTGATCATGGGCTTTACCGTCAGCTCTATTGGCTGGCACTGGAACATCCCGGCCTTTGCTCAATCCTTTCGCACCATTGCCTTTGACAACCGGGGTGTGGGCCAGAGTGACAAGCCGGATGAGCCATACTCGATGGCGATGTTCGCCGACGACACGGCCGGGCTGCTCGACGGCCTGGACATCGAGCAGGCGCATATCTTCGGCATCTCCATGGGCGGCATGATTGCCCAGGAGTTTGCCCTGCGTCATCCCGGGCGGGTCACCAGCCTGACCCTCGGCTGTACCAACTGCGGGGGCGAGAACACCGTGCTGTCCAGCGACCCCGAGGTGATGCACATGCTGGAGCACATTGACGCGGTCAGCGTCGAGGAAGCCGCGCTGGCCATGACCAAGGTTGCGGTCACGCCGTGGTTCATGCAGCAGCATATGGATACCCTGATTGAGCTGAACCGGCTGTCCGCGGTGCACCCCACGCCCAAGCACGGCATGGTCAGTCAGATGGCGGCCATCCAGAGCCACGACACCTACGAGCGGCTGCCCCAGATCGACGTGCCGACGCTGGTCATCACCGGCAAAGAGGACGGTCTGGTGCCGCCCGAAAACTCGGTGGTTTTATCGCGCCGTATTCCGAACGCCGAGTTGCTCATCCTGTCCAACGCCAGCCACCTGTTCAATATCGAGCGGCCGCACACCACCGTGGAGAGTGTGACCGGCTTCATCACCGGCCGGCGCGAGTGGCTGGCCTCGTAGGGGCGGGTTTGAAACCCGCTCCTGCCGCTACAGTCCCATAAGGATACGCAGACGGTCTTCGACCGCAGCCAGCGTCGCCGGGGAGATGCGTCCCCAGCGGCGGGTGAGTCGCTCCTTGGCAATAGAGCGCACCGCATCGCACAAAATGACGCTCGGGTTTTTGATTCCCCCCTCAGGCGGCTGTATCGGGACATGGATGGGTATGCCACGGTCTGTCGAAGTCACGGGCAGGACCACCACCAAGCCGGCCGGGCCCTGGTTGAATACGTCTTCGGAAATCACCACAACGAGGCGATGGCCAGCCTGCTCACGTCCTCGCGTCGGGTTCAGATTCGCGGCCCAGACCTCACCTCGGGCGGGTTGTCTGCGCCCTGTTCTTTCGCTCACGCCTGTCGTGCTCCGACCCGCTTCCGATCTGCTGCTCGTCTAAGCCGTCCCCCAGCGCCGTGTCCCATTCGCTCCGCTCCTGCTCGATCACTCTCCAGGTCTCGGCATCGTGGCGTAACGGCGCGTAGGCGGCATTGACCGCCTCAAGAAACCGTCGGCGCCGGTAGAGTTCCACGGCTTCGTCGATCATGCTCTGCATCGACTGTCCGGTCTGCGCGGCCAGTTCACGCAGCGTATCCCGGGACCGCGCGCTCACGCGCATCATGACACTTTGCATAGCTGTCCTCTCCGTGTGTCTACTGAAATGTATACGTTTCTGCGAGCAAATACGTCAAGGCCGGGGGCGCGTCGACGCCGGGGATTCGTTGTGGTGGAGAGGTGGCCTCGTAGGGGCGGGTTTCAAACCCGTCCCTACCGCTACGCACCCGCCAGGGCCATATACTCCCGTAGCGCGTCGCGGGTGCTGTCAAAGGCCAACTCGTCCCACGGAATCTCGTCCGGGGCAAAGGTTGCCGCCTCCAGCGTCTCGTCCATGGCCTTGAGCTGTCCGCCGACGACACGGACCAGATAGACCACGACCACGACCGGATAGCCGGTGTACGAGTAGACGTTCAGCAGGCGGTCGATCCTGACCTCAAGATTGACCTCCTCCCAGGTTTCCCGAATGGCCGCGTCCTCCACCCGTTCGCCCCGGTCCATGAACCCGCCGGGGAAGACCCATTTGCCATAGCTGGGCTCAATACCGCGTTTGAGCAGGACAATCTTCTCGTCGATAACCGGGATGGTGCAGGCCGCAATTTTGGGATCGTCGTAGAAGATGAACCCGCAGCCGCGACACACCCGCCGCTCGGGCTCGTTGGCCTTGACCTGTTTGCGTTCCAGCCGGTCCCCGCATCTGGGACAGAACCGCAAGCCTGGGCCATGATGGTGATCGTGGTGGTGATGCTCATCTGCCACGGCGCGTCCTCCTCGGAGTCGTTGCTGCCTGTCCTAGCACGCCAGGCAGACGCAGCCTAGGAGCGGCGCTCATGACGCACAAGAAGCCGGGAAAATCCTGCTCATATTTCAACGTGTGATGCACCTTCCCAGGAACCTGCCGAGGTGCTACCAGCAGTCCACTGTGGTGGCGCCGGTCGCGGCTTGACATTCCGGGCGGTCCGACATTGAATCAATCCATGAGTCGCTGTGTCGTCGGTTGGGTTGTGGTGCTGCTCGGTCTGCCCGGTCCGGTGTGGGCGGTAGAGGCGGCGCCGGCCTTGACCGACCGCGAGATTGTCGAGCGCTTGACGCGGCTCGAAGAAGGGCAGAACGGCCTGCGGGACGCTATTCAGCAGCTGCGGGCCGAGTTGGGCCAGCTGCGGGCCGACATGACCCAGCAGAATCAGCAGCTGCGCGAGGACATGAACCGGCAGAACCAGCAGCTGCGCGAAGACATGAACCGGCAGAACCAACAGCTGCGCGAGGATATGGATAGGCAGTTCGCCCGTCAATTTCGCCTGACCCTGGCCTTGCTGGGCGCTTTTAGCGCGCTGGTGGTGGCCATCATCGGCTTTGCGTTGTGGGACCGGCGGACGATGCTGCGACCGTTGGAGCGCACAGTCAGCAGCCTGGCCGAGGATCTGAGCGGCAACCGGCGGCGTATGGAGGCGTTGGTGGACGCCTTGCGCGCCTTAGGCCAACGCAATCCCGAAGTCGCCAGCGTACTCAAACAGTTCAATCTGCTGTAAGGTGTCGAACGTGCCGGGAGGTGGTGTGTTGGATGGCCTCATGAACAGAATCTTCGTCAGGTGGAGTGTGGTGGTGCTGCTGGCATTGCCGACGGGGCTGGGCGCGCAGGATGCGACAGAGCCCTCGCAACAGCCGGCCGAGGAGGCTGAACGGCATCGCCCGGACCAGCTGCCCCGCGAGTTGCGCAATAGCGTCGGCATGGAGTTCGTGCTGCTCGCACCAGGAACGTTTGAGATGGGCTCGCCGTCCGATGAGCCCGGTCGGGATGACGACGAAACGCTACACCGGGTGACGCTCAGCCAGCCATTGTATCTGGGCAAGTACGAAGTGACGCAGGACCAGTGGGAGGCGGTGATGGGGGACAACCCCTCGAATTTCTCCTCGTGTGGTGGCGCGTGTCCGGTGGAGGGCGTGTCCTGGGAGGACGCCCAGGGCTTTATTGCGGAGTTGAATCGGCGGGAAGGGGTGAGCGTGTATCGGCTGCCGACCGAAGCGGAGTGGGAGTATGCGGCGCGGGCGGGGACGCAGGCGGCGTACCATTTCGGGGACGCGGCGAATCGCTTGGAGTATGGGTGGTATGATGAGAACTCAGGAAACAGAACCCACCCCGTAGGGCAGAAGCAACCGAATGGATGGGGCTTGTTTGACATGCACGGGAACGTGTGGGAGTGGGTGCACGACTGGTATGGCGACTATCCCGGTGGTGCGGTGACCGACCCGCGTGGCCCTGGGACGGGTGTTGGCCGGATCCGTCGCGGCGGAGGGTGGAGCAGCGGTGCCCGCTATTGCCGGGCGGCCAATCGTCACGGGTTTGCACCGGTCAACCGCTACAACGCCCTCGGCTTCCGCCTGGCGCGGAGCCCCTGACCCTCTGGTCACAAATTTTTGGAACAAAGGAGGATGCCATGGCCTACGATGTAGTGATTCGGAACGGCACGCTGGTCGACGGGACCGGCGCGCCACGCTTCCGGGCCGATATCGCCATTGCCGAGGGCCGGATCGCCGAGATCGGCAAAATCAAAGACGGGGCCAAGCAGGTCATTGACGCCGCAGACCTGATTGTCTCTCCGGGCTTTATCGACCCCCACACCCACTATGACGCCCAGATCTGCTGGGACCCGCTGATCAGCTGTTCGAGCTGGCACGGCGTGACCAGCGTGGTCATGGGCAACTGCGGGGTCGGCCTGGCCCCGTGTCGGCCCGAGGTTCAGGAAGTCGCGGCCTGGGACCTGGTTAATGTCGAGGCCATTCCCATTGAGGTGTTGAGCAAGGGCATTAGCTGGGACTGGGTCAGCTTTCCCGAGTATATGCAGGCTGCCCAAAAACGGGGGGCGGGCATCAACCTCGGATTTCTGGCTCCGCTCACCCCGTTTCGGCACTTTGTGATGGGCGAAGAATCCATGGACCGCGCCGCCACCCCGGACGAAACCGGGCAGATCGCGGCCCTGCTCAGGGAAGCCATGCAGGCCGGTGCCCTGGGGATGAGCACGACCGCGATTCCGCAACACATCGGCTATCAGGCGCGTCCGCTGGCCTGCCGCCAGGCCAGCCGTGACGAGCTGAAGGCGTATGCCAACGTGCTCAAGGAGCTTGGCCGGGGCTCCATGGAGCTGGCGCTGACCGCGACCGCCGGCGAGATCTCGGACGAGGAGTACGATCTGGTCGATTTCCTGCTGACCGAAAGCGGCCGGCCGGTCACCTGGCTGGGGGTGATCAGCCGTGATGACAAGCCGACCGCCGGGCCGGACATGCTGCGCCAGACCGAGCCGCTCATCAAGCGTGGCGGCGTGCCGCAGGTCACCTGCCGGCCGTTTGTGATTCAGATTGACCTGCGCAACCCGTTCATCTTTGCCAACCACCCGTCCTGGAACCCGGTTTTCAACCGCTCGGTCGAAGAGCAGATGCGGGTCTACCGCGACCCCGACTTCCGCCGCGCCTTTCGCACCGAGCTGGAAACCCCGCGCATTTTCTCGGGCAAGTGGGAGCGGCTGGAGGTCAAGGAGGTCAGCAAGCCGGCTCTGAAACCGCTCGAAGGCAGGACCGTGGCCGAGATTGCGGCCGAGCGGGGCAGGGACGGGCTGGACACCTTTCTGGATCTGGCCCTCGAAGACGAGCTGCGCTTGCAGTACACCATCGTCCTGTTCAACGCCAACGAGGACCTGATTCCCGATCTGATCACCGATCCGCGGGCCATGATCGGCCTGTCCGACGGCGGGGCGCACGTCGATATGCTGTGCGACGCGGGCTACTGCACCTATCTGCTCGGCACCTGGGTGCGCGACAAGCAGGTCATGACGCTCGAACGGGCCGTCGAGCGCCTGACCACAGAGCCGGCCCGCTTCTTCGGCATTCAGGACCGGGGACGGCTGGCGGTGGGACTGGCTGCGGATATCGCCATTTTTGATGACAACACGATCGGCTCCGGGCGTCGGCCCGAGATGCGCCACGATCTGCCCGGCGGCGGACGGCGGCTGGTCATGCCCGCCCAGGGCGTGCAGTACACCCTGGTCAACGGCCAGGTCTTGTACGCCGAGCAGCAACACACCGGGGCGCTACCCGGACAGGTGCTGCGAGCCGGTGGTTTATAGGCTGAACATCCCTCGCAAAAGAAAGAACCAGAAGAAAGGACAGACGTATGAAAAAGAGCATGTTTCTTGGAGTGTTCATCGGTATGGGTCTCATCCTCAGCTCGCCTGCGGTGCAGGCGCAAGACGGAGCGCCGACCACGGTCAGCCTGGCCATGGCCGAGACGATTATTGACGCGGCTAAAGCCAAGGCCGAACAGGAAGGCTGGCTGATGAGCTTTGCCGTGGTCGATAGTTTCGGCCGGCCGGTAGCCATGGTGCGTATGGACGGTACGCGCTGGATGACGCCCAAGGTGGCTCATGGCAAAGCCCTGACCTCGGCCACCTTCGGTCGCCCCTCGGCTACGGTCGAGGAGTTCACCAAGAATCGCCCGCAGCTGTTCAAAAACGTCCAGAAGATGATTGGTGAGCCCCTGCTGCCGGCGGGCGGCGGCCTGCCTATTGAAGTCGATGGCAAGCTGCTGGGTGGCATTGGCGCCAGCGGCGGGACCGAGGCCGAAGATATCGAGGCTGCCCAGGCCGGGCTGGACGCGCTCGGAGCGCAGTAGACAGCGGAGTGAGGGCGCCTGCGTGCGCCCTCACCCGAAGACCTGCTCGCCCGAGGGGGCTTGCCCCTACGAGGATTTCCGCACCGTCACCCCGGCCCGCTCCTCCTGCAGGGCAAACGGCGCGCTGGAGTCCCGCTCACCCCAGCCCCGAGCCATGGCTTCGACAAACTCCTGCTCGACCACGTTGGCCAGCTTGAGCGGCACCTCGAATTCCCGTCCCAGTTCGGTGGCCAGGCCAACATCCTTGCGCGCCCAGCGCAGGGCAAAACGGGCGGTGTCAAAATCGCCCTTGAAGACGACCTCCGGCACCATGTAGTTCAGCATCAGGCCCTGGCCCACCGCGCCGTCCTGGATGGCCTGGAGCAGGGCCTGGGGCTCAACCCCGGCCTTGACGCCCAGGGTCAGACCCTCGGCCAGCAGGGACAGGCTGCAAATCCCGATCATGTTGTGGACGATTTTGGCGATTTCCCCGCAGCCGATACCGCCCACATACGAGACCTTGTCGCCGATCACGTCGAGCACCGGTTTGACCCGCTCGTAGACGGCCTTGTCGCCCCCGACCATCACCGCCAGGGTGGCGGCCTGGGCGCCGACCGGCCCGCCGCTGACCGGCGCATCCAAGACCTGGACCTTTTTGTCCTGGAAGGTGGCGCAGATGTCCCGGATCAGGGTCGGCGAGCTGGTTGACAGGTCGATATACACGCTGTCCGGCTCGGCGCCCTGCAGAATGCCGCCCTCGCCCAGGGCGACCTCTTCGACCTGCTTGGGACCGGGCAGCGAGGTGAACACAATCTCGCTCGCCGCAGCCACGGCCCGCGGGCTGTCGGCCCACGCGGCGCCCTTGTCCAGCTGTGGGCTGGCGGCTTCTTTGCGGATGTCGTGAACGGTCACCGTATGGCCGGCGGCAATGATGTGGGAGGCCATGGGGCCGCCCATATTTCCGAGTCCAATAAACCCGATGCGCATGATGTCCTCCTTATTTCAGCAGGCGAAGCCTCATTTCAGCAGACGGAATTTGGGCAGGCTGATCTCAGGCGTGATGTCGTCAAACGTCACTTCAACAGCCCGGCCGCAGTCCAACTCCGCGTTGTCACAGCCGACCACCTGACTGACGATCTGCAAACCTTCTTCGAGGCTGATCAGGGCCACGTTATACGGAATGTCCCCGGCAAAGCCCTCGTGCCAGCACTGATAGTACACGCCGTAGGAATAGATCGTGCCCCGGCCGCTCAGCCTCCCCCAGTCCTGGTCGGCACTCAGGCAGTTGGTACACACCGGACCGGGCGGCAGATGGGTATAGCCGCAGGCACGGCAGCGTTGGGCCACAAACTCGTGGCGTTTGGCCGCCTGCCAGTACGGCGCGTTCCACGTTTCGATGACGGGCAGGGGTTTGGTGTAGTCGGCCACGCTCTACCTCCGCAGAATCAGGGCGCCGGCGTGCTCACGCAGGCCGCCGGTGTAGGTACACATGATCCGCTCAACAGCCTGGATTTGCCGCGGGCCGCACTCGCCCCGCAGCTGGCGCACCGCGTCGCAGGTGTTCTGCCAGCCGACCATATACGTCTCGGACAGCTGGCCGCCGTTGACGTTGAGCGGCAGCTCGCCGCCCAGGCCGATCCGGCCGTCCTGTATCCAGCGGCCGGCCTCGCCGCGCGGACAAAAGCCGTAGTTTTCCAGGGCGGCGATCACGGCCGGGCTGTAGGCGTCCTGCACGTACAGCGCCTGGATGTCTTGGACGCTCATGTCGGCCATGCCAAAGACCATCCTGGCTGCGGCTTCCTGCTGAAAGCTCTGCATGACCAGGTCGGGCGTTTCATAGGCCCGGAAGGCTTCCTGGCGGCCCATGCCGCGGATGAATACCGGCGGTTTCTTGAGGTCTGCGGCGCGCTCGGGGGTGGTCAGAATGAAGGCGTGGCCGCCGTCGGTGATGTAGCAGTAGTCAAACATGCGTAGCGGCCACACGATGTAGCGGGCGTTCAGATAGTCGTCGAGGCTCAGCGGGGTTTTTTGCGCGGCCTTGGGGTTGAGCCCGGCGTGCCGACGCTGGTTGATGGCAATCGTCGCCAGCTGCTCCTCGGTCGTGCCGTACAGGTGCATGTGCCGCCGAAAGGCAAAGGCAAACGGCCCGGAGGGATTAAAGCCGCCGTAGGGGGCGTGCTCTTCGAGCAGGGCGCCGCCAAAGCGGTTGCGGTTGGTTTTCTGGTTTGTGCCGTAGACCAGCAGGATGTAGTTGGCCATGCCGGCGTTGAGCAGCAGGGCGGCGTGCTGGATCATGTAACAGCCGGTTGCCCCGGATGCCTCGACCGCACCGCCGACCCTGGGATTCAGGCCGAGCATCAGCCCGACCTTGAGATAATCGCCCTGGCGGCCGTAGCTGGGTTGGACGAACAGGCCGTCGATATCGTCCTTGTTGAGCCCGCAGTCCTCAAGGGCGGCCCGGGCCGCGTCGATGGCCAACTCGTCGCCGGTTTTGTCCGGCACCGAGCCCTGCGGGGTGTCGCCGACGCCGACAATACACACCCGGTCCCGTAGCTCAGCCAGCCCCATAGGCTCCCTCCTTGTGTCTGGCCGGAGCTATACAAAACCTCAGACCCGGATGCAAGCGAGCCAACCGGCCGACAGGCGGGCTTGACGCTGTGAGCCCGGACAGGTTTAAGAGGCACGACGAAGGAGGACGCGGGTGAAAACAATGATTCAGATGGTTCCGTCCATGCCGGTCAGCTCCAACGCCGAGCGTAAACGGCTCCGACCGGTCGGGCGCAGTGTTGAGAAGTATGCCGAGATCATCGACGGCATGGTCGATATCGTCAAAGCCGCCGATAGCCTGGGCTACTGGGGCATGAGCTTTATCGAGCACCACTTTCATTCCGAGGGCTTTGAGATGCTGCCCTGCCCGGGCATCATGAACGCCTGGCTGGGGCCGTATGCCACCCGCATGCGGATGGGTCAGCTGGGCTATGTGATGGGCACCCATAACCCCCTGCGGGTGGCCGAAGAGACCGCGCTGCTGGACCATATTCTGAAGGGCCGCTTTTTTGTCGGCTTTGCCCGCGGCTACCAGGCGCGCTGGGTGCGCACCCTGGGTCAGGCGTATGAATCGCTGCCGACGCTGTCGAACCGCGAGTCGCCCGAGCAGGCCGAGGCCGACGAGAACAATCAGCAGATTTTTCGCGAGATGGTCACGATCGTCAAGAAAGCCTGGACGCAGCAGAGCTTTGCCCACGACGGGGCGTATTTCAAAGTGCCCTATCCGGCCAGCGGCATTGAGAATTACCCGGCCTATCCGTGCGCCCAGGAGTATGGCGCGCCGGGCGAGATCGACGAGCACAACCGGGTGCGGCAGATCAGCGTCGTCCCGGCGCCCTACCAGCGCCCCCACCCGCCGGTGTTCATCAGCTCGTCGGGCAGCGCCGAGTCGGCCCGCTGGTCGGGCCAGGAGGGCTTCACCTGCTGTTATTTCGCGCCCATGCAGGGCGCGCGGGCCCAGGATGTGGCCTATCGTGAGGGCGCGGCCGAGGTCGGTAAGACCCTCGGTCCGGGCCAGGGCCAGGGCTTGCTGCGCTTCCTGTTTGTCGGCAAGACGCGGGACGAGGCGTATGAGAAGGTGGACAAGACGATTGTGCCGTTCTTCTCACAGTTTGCGGTCCATTTCTTCCCGGTTCTGCTGGCCGAAGGCCAGGGCTCAATGTTCGAGCGGGTGATGAACACCGGCCTGATCGTGGCCGGCACGGTGGACGAGGTGAAACGCCAGCTCGACGAGATCTACACCGAGATTCCGTTCGAGTATTTCTCTCTGGTCGCCTATAACGGTCTGGAGCCACAGACCCAGCTGATAGAGGATATTGAGCTGTTCGCCACCAAGGTCGCACCCGAGTTCAGCTGACGCACGGCACGCCGTGCCCTGACCCGGACCTGTCCCCGGTCAACGCAGGGTGCGGAAAAACGTCCGCACGTCTTCGACCAGCAGCTCCGGCTCTTCCATGGGTGCGAAGTGTCCACCTGCGGGCATGACCGTCCAGCGTTTCAGATTGTAGTAGCCCTCGGCCCAGCGTCGCGGCATGTGGATCACGTCGCCCGGGAAGACCGCGCAGGCGGTCGGCGCCTCCACCACCGGGTGGCGCGCGTGGACCGCCTGCCAGGGATGGACCCGGCGCTCGTAGTAGGACCGGAACGAGGTGCCGATTGTCCGGGTGACCCAGTACAGGGTCATGGTCGTCAGCAGCTCGTCCGGGCTGAAACGGCTCGCCACATTGCCGCCGCAGTCGCTCCAGGTCCGCCGTTTCTCCAGGATCCAGGCGCACAGCCCGGCCGGTGAGTCGGTCAGGCCGTAGGCGGCCGTCTGTGGCTTGGTGCCCTGAATGCCGGCATAGCCACGCTCTTCGGCAAAGAAGTGCTGCGTCTTGGCATGCCAGCCGGCCTCCTCGGCGCTGTAGTCCGACTCGGGCGGCAGCTCGAACGACAGCGGGACGGGCAGGTTGGTGTGAACGCCGATCAGGTGCTCGGCGTGGGCGTGGCCCAGGTCGGTGCTGACCAGCGAGCCGATATCCCCGCCCTGGGCGGCGAAGCGCTCATAGCCCAGCACGTCGCGCATCAGAGCGACCCAGCGGGCGCTCACCTCCCGGATGGCAATGCCGGTTTTCCGCAGCGGCGTCGAAAAGCCGAAGCCCGGCAGAGACGGCACGACCACGTCAAACGCATCGGCCGGGTCGGCGCCGAACGCGGCCGGGTCGGCCAGAGGGCGGATGACCTTGTGAAAATCCCAGAAGGTCCACGGCCAGCCGTGGGTCAGAACCAGCGGCATGGGCTTCGGCCCGCGACCCGGCTGGTGGATAAAGTGAATCGGCTGGCCGTCGATGCTGACCGTATAGTGCGCAAAGGCGTTCATCGCCCGCTCGTGCCGGCGCCAGTCGTAGCCCGTGTGCCAGTATTCGACCAGCTGCTTGAGGTCGGCCAGCCGGGTGCCGTAGGTCCAGCCGTCATTGCCGATTTCGTCCGGCCAGCGGGTGTTGGCCAGCCGGTCGCGCAGGTCACTCAGGGTTTCCTCGGGGATGTCAATCACAAAGGCGTGGTGTTGCATGGCGCGACTCCTCGTGTCTGCACCCCTGCCATAGCACGCCCGGAGAACCAAGAAAAAGGGCCAGCCGCCGGTCGTCAGCCCTTGGAAACCGGGGCCGGGAGTTGCTACAACAGACGCATCCATGACCCAAAAGGAGGTAGCGTATGGTCTACGAAATGCGTGTGTACACACTACAGCCGGGCAAGGTGCCGGAGTTTCAGGCGCTGATCGAACAGGAAGCCCTGCCCGTGATCAGCAAATACTCCAAGCTGGTCGGCTGGTGGTCAACCGAGGTCGGTCCGCTCAACGAGGTGGTGCATATCTGGGCCTATGAGGACATGAACCACCGTGCCAAGGCCCGGGCCGCCCAGGGCGAAGACCCCGCCCTGCAGGCCTTCCGGCCCCGCGCCCAGGCGATGATTGTCAGCCAGTACAACAAGATCATGACGCCGGCCAGTTTTTCGCCCCTGCAGTAGATCGAGCCGCGCGAGAGGTCGGAGAAATCCTGCGGCCTCTCGGCGTTGCCGACCGCGTACTCTCTTCACGCTAGTTTCAGAAAGCGTGAGGATCGAAGGGGCTGCGAGGCTCAGCAGGAGAACGCTATGGACTCTGATCGCACCCAGGTACAAATCCTCATGGAGAAAATTCAGATTCTCCCGCCAGAGAAAATTGCCGAGGTCGAAGACTTCGTCGATTTCCTGCGGCAGCGCAGCGAGAGACAGCGCCTCACCCGGACAGCGACAAAGCTGTCCGAAGTTTCTTTCCAAAAAATCTGGGATAATCCCGATGACGCTGTCTACGACGAGCTATGAGTTCGGTGATGTAATTCTCGGCCGGAGCTACACGCCCAAGACACAAACGTAAGTGCCGGGCAGCCTCACAAGCGATGATGCCGCAGGGCCAGAGACACGTTCATATGGACATAGCGTAGCGGCTCGGGCGGCAGCCAGCCGGCCGTGGCGGGCGAGGACATCAACGCCAGATCGGGGTTGGGCTGGTTTGCGTACAGCTCGCACACCAGCCTGCCGCCGTAAAATCCACTCACCAGGCCGAAACCGTTGTAGCCGACGCTGAACAGAACCCGCGTGTCGTTTTCCAGCCGCCCCAGCAGCGGCGTGTGGGCGCGGGTGAGGGCCATCACGCCGCTCCAGCCATGGGCGATCTGGACGCTGCCCAGGTAGGGATAGCGGGCGAGCAGCCGCTCGGCCAGGCGTTGATAGGCCCGCGGCTGGTGACGGTCGGCGGTCCGGCTGTTGTAGTCGTAGCGGGCGCCGCCCCGGATCAGCAGACGGCCGTCGGGGGTGAGTCGAATCGTATGGGTGGCGTCCATTTCATAGCGCCCCGGGACGCTGGTCCAGGCGCCGTGGCCGATGACCGCCTCATCCACCGGCTGGGTAACCATGACGTACAGGTGGAGGGGCATGAGAATATGCCTGAACAGGCCCAGCTGCGGGGTGTAGGCGTTGGTGGCGACAACAACCGTGTCGGCGCTGAGCCGGCCGTCCGGGCAGACCAGCTCGACCGGCTTGCCCCGCCGCAGCTGTTGCACCGGGGTGTGTTCGTAGATAGGGACGCCCAGCGCCTCGACCGCGCTGCTGAGACCCCGAACGAGTTTGCCCGGATGCAGGGTTGCCCAGTGGGGCAGGAAAACCCCGGCCGGATAAAACTCTGAGCCGATCCGTGCGGTCAGGTCTTTGCCCTGCCACAGCTCGACGGCTCGACCGAGTTGGGCGTAGGCCGGCACCTGCTTCTCCAGCGTCCGCACCTCGGCGTCCTTTTTGGCCAGCCGCAGCGCGCCGCTCTCCCGCAGGTCGCAGTCAATCGCTTCGCGGGCGATGGTCTCGACCAGCTGCCGATAGCCCCGCTCGGCGTACTCGGCGTAGGGCTCGACCGCAGCCGCCCCTTTGCTGAAAAAGAGGTCGTCCCAGCCGTGGTATTCACGGGAGATGAAGCCGCTGTTGCGGCCGCTGGCCCCAAAGCCGATACGCTGGCCTTCGAGGACCACAATCTGTTTGTTTGGATAGCGTCGCTTGAAATGGTAGGCCGCGCTGAGTCCGGTGATGCCGCCGCCGACGATGGCGATATCGGCCCGCACGCGGCCGCGCAGCGCGGTAGCGGCCGGGGGCGCCTCGGTCAGCCATAGACTGTCGGGGAAAGATACCGTCGATCTCTTCTTGCCCAGAGGTCGGTCCTCAACGCTGTCTCTGGTCGCGCTCAGCGTCACGCTTGCAACTCTTCGATAAAAGACAGGACCGCGTCGGCGCAGGCGTCCGGCAGGGCTGCGGCCAGGTGGTAGGCCGTGCTGGGCAGGACCAGCAGCCGGGAGTTCGGCATCCGGGTCTGCCACCCGCGGACCGTCTCGACCGCAGCCAGCGCCCCTCGGTCGCTGGTGATGACCAGGGTCGGGGCTTGGATGCGGGGCAGAAGAGCGGTGATGTCCATGCCGCCGACATAGGCAAAAATCCCGGCCATGACCTGGGCCGGCGCTTTGCCCATCTCTTGAATCCACCATTCCCGCATGGCCGGACTGACCTCGCCCAAGCGCCGGTCCATGGTCGTGCGCGCCCAGCTCTCAACACCTTCCTGCTCGACCTGTTTGAGCCAGGCCCCAGGATTCAGGGCGCTGTTGGCCAGGCTGGCCGGCCCGCCGATGACGGTCAGGCTTTTGACACAGTCGGGATAGTCATGGGCGAACTGCATGGCCAGGCTGCCGCCGACCCGCTGGCCGACAACGTGGACGGACGGCAGGTCCAGGTGGTCGAGCAAGCCTTTGAGGTCCTGGCCCAAGCCGCTCAGCGACCAGGCGTAGTCGGCCGGCGGAACGCTGGACTGACCAAAGCCCCTGAGGTCGGGCCGGACCAGGCGGAAGCGTCGGGCCAGACGCGGCACCCAGGCAAACCAGGCTTTGCTGGTATCCGCCACGCCGTGGATGAGCAGAATCGTGTCCGGGCTCGTCCACGGGTCGGTATAATCGTCCTGCTCATAGTACAGGGTCAAGCTGTCGTCGATACGAGCCTGGGGCATGGCTGTGCTCCTTGCGTGCCGGCTGTCTCTTGCCTATGAATTTGCTGAGGCCGGGGATCAGGCATCAACGATAGCTTTTTCCCGCCCGCGACCGCAAGAGAGAACAAGAGAGACGGTGGCATGAACAAGGCTCCAGACTATCCGGTCCGCGTCATCCCGCAGCTGGCCATCCCGATGGCCGACGGCGTCCGGCTCGGCGTCCGCCTGTACATGCCGGACGCTCCCAACGACGGTCCGTTTCCGGCTATTGTCGAATCGCACCCGTACCGCAAGGACGACAACAAAATCGCCCGCGACTGGCGCACCCACAGCTATCTGGCCCGCAAGGGCTATGTCGGGGTTCGGCTCGATACCAGGGGCAGCGGCGCCTCGGAGGGCATTGCCGACAACGAGTATACCCGCCAGGAACAGCGCGACTGCCTCCAGGTGCTGGCCTGGCTGGCCGACCAGCCGTGGTGCAGCGGCCAACTCGGCATGTATGGCTCCTCCTATGGGGGCATCAGCGCCCTCCAGACTGCCATGCACGCCCCGCCCCAGCTGAAGGCGGTCATTGCCATGCACGCCCTGGTTGATCGCTACGGCCAGGACGTGCACTACCACGGCGGCTGTCTGCCGGTTAACGAATCCGTTGCCTGGGCCGGCCGTATGGTGGCCCTGAACGCGCTGCCGCCGCTGCCGGACAGCGTCGGCGAGGGATGGTTCGCGCGCTGGCGCGAGCGGCTTGAGCACACCCCGCAGTGGCCGTTTGCCTGGCTGCGCCACCAGGCCCGCGACGCCTACTGGCAGAACGGCTCGGTGTGTGACGACTGGGACGCGATTCAATGCCCGGTGTTCGCCATCGGCGGCTGGGCCGACAGCTATCGGGATTTTGTCCTCCAGCTGCTCCAACACCTGCGCGTGCCGTGCAAGGGCCTGATCGGTCCGTGGCTGCACGACATGCCGCACGTGGCCCGGCCCGGTCCCCAGATCGACCACCTGCGGGAAATGCTGCGCTGGTGGGACTACTGGCTCAAGGGGATTCAGAACGGCGTCATGGACGAGCCGCAGCTGACCGTCTGGGTCCAGGGCTCGCGCTCGCCCGATCCGTACCGGGAGACGACGCCCGGTCACTGGCGGTCCGAAACCGAGTGGCCGGTGGCGCGGACCGATTATCAGACCTGGCATATCGGGACGGCCGGGACGTTGGCGTCACACCCGCCGTCGGACGCTGGCCCGGACTGCTGGTCTTCTGAATCCCCCAGCCCGGGTCTGGCCGCCCCGTTCTGGTGCACCGGCCTGTGGCCCAGCGGCCTGCCCCGCGACCAGCGTGGCGATGACGCGTGTGCGCTGAGCTACACCTCTGCCCCGCTTGCCGAGCCGCTGGAGATTTTGGGCTTTCCCCGGCTGGAGCTGTACGTCGCGGCCTCGGAGCCGGTCGCCCAGCTGGCGGTCAAGCTGTGCGATGTCGGCCCCGACGGCGCTTCCCTGCTGGTCACCCGCGGCGTGCTGAACCTGACCCATCGGGACACTCACGCCCGACCGAGCCCGCTGGTGCCGGGCCGCATCTATCCGGTCCGTCTTGAGTTGAGCAGCATCTGCCACGTGTTCGTCCCGGGCCGCCGCCTGCGGCTGAGCATCGCCGGGGCCGACTGGCCGCTGGTCTGGCCGCCGCCGCGTCCGGCCAGCCTGACGGTCTACCGTGATACCGCCCACCCCTCTCGGCTCGTCCTGCCGGTCATTCCGGCCCAGTCTCGGGCTGTGCCGGTCTTTGCCCCGCCCGAGGTGCCGGTCGCACCCGTCCGCTCAGAAGACGCTGAGCGCTCGTATACGGTTCGGCGCGACATGCTTGACGGCACGACGACGCTCGACACCCGGGTCGGAGGGAGCAGCGTCCTGACCGAGCAGGGGCTGCGCATGACCGAAACAAACGCCAAAGAGCTGTCCATGCGGGACGGCGACCCCCTGAGCTGCACGGCCCGGATGCGCCGTCACCTGGAATGGCAGCGGGCGGACTGGAAGGTGGTGATCGACAGTGTGATTGAGCTGAGCTGTACCGCGGACACGTTTATTGTCACTATTGAGCTGCGAGCCGCATACAACGACGACGCGGTTTTCAGCCGACGCTGGCGGGAAGCGTTTCCGCGGCTGCTGGGCTGAAACGCGGTTCATCAGGAGACACCTATGTCTACATCGCTTCAGGCTGGTGCGCGCTTTCCCGACCTGTGTCTGCCCGACCACACCGGCCGGCTCCTCAGCCTGTCGCAGCTGACCGCCCCGGACGAGTTTGACCGGCGGCTCGGCTTTGCCCACGGCCGACCGCTGATCGTGGTGGTGTATCGTGGCTTTTTCTGTCCCCGGGATCGTCTTCAGCTCAGCCGGCTGGTGTCGTTTTACCCCGAGGTCGAACTCAACCAGACCGGCCTGGTGGCGCTCAGCACCGACCCGCCGCCGGTTGCCGCCGCCTACCGGGCGGGTCTGGGCGCCCGCTTTCCCTTTCTGAGCGACCACCAGCGGCGGGCGATTCGCCAGCTGGGTATTGTCGATAACACCGATGGTGAGTATCCCGAGGTCGCCATCCCGCATACCGTGTGTCTGACCCCCGATTTGACCATCCACAGCGTCTACACCGGCTGGTGGCTGGCCGGGCGGCCGAGCGTGGAAGAGCTGCGGGGCGATATCCGGGCTGTCAAGACCCAACTGGCCGACTATGCACACGCGGCCTGGGATACCCCGGAGGTCAGGGCGGTGCGTATCCCGGCCGCGTACTGGGCCGGACACACGGCCAAGCCGTGGCGGACGGTCGGCCACGGACGGGGGCGGGTGGCCTGGTTCGTACGGGGACGGGGGCTGATCCGCTCGGAGCAGGGCGAGGAGCTGTTTGTCCACTTCAGCGCCATTCCGGGTCAGGGAGACCGCCGCCTGGAGCCCGGCGCCCGGGTGGGCTTCGAGATTGCCGAGGGACCGCACGGGCGCTACGCGGTTCATGTGCGGCTGCTTGAGACCGACACGGACGGGCGGGACGGCTGAGCCGCGCCTGAACTAACACACGAAAAAGGAGGACTGCGTATGGCCAGATTTGAGGACTATGCCAACAAATACCAGACGATCCGCATGGAGCGCCGGGACGGCGTGTTGCAGCTGACCTTCCATACCAACGGGGGCAGCTTGCAGTGGGGGCTGTTGCCCCACCGCGAGTTCACCCAGGCGTTCGCCGAGATCGGCACCGACCCGGACAATACACTGATCATTCTGACCGGCACCGGCGCCGATTTTTCCGGTCCCCGGTCGACGCCCTCGTCGCGGCCCCAGGTCAATGCTCGCAGCTGGGATCCGGTCTACTGGGAGGGCAAGCACCTGCTGAGCAATCTGCTGGATATCGAGGTGCCGATGATCAGCGCCATCAACGGCCCGGCCCTGCGCCACTCTGAGATCCCGCTGTTGTGCGACATCGTGCTGGCGTCCGAGACGGCCGAGTTCCAGGACTCGGCGCATTTCCCCAACGGCATGGTGCCGGGCGACGGCATGCACGTCGTCTACCCCCTGCTGCTGGGGCCCAACCGGGGGCGCTATTTTCTGCTGACCGGGCAGATTCTGTCGGCCGGGCAGGCTCTGGAGCTGGGGCTGGTCAACGAGGTGGTGACGCCGGACGCCCTGCTGCCCCGGGCCTGGGAGCTGGCCGAACAGCTGCTGCGCCAACCGCCGCTCACCCTGCGCTACAGCCGGGTGGCGCTGACCCAGGACCTCAAGCGGCGCATGCTCGACCTGCTCGGCTATGGCTTGGCTCTGGAAGGGCTGGGGCTGCTGGATTCCGAGTCGCAATAGCCCGCCCGGCCGGACTCTTGCGGCCGGACCCGCCCGGCTGCTAGGGTCCGGCTGCAAAGCGACGACACGGGAGGGCGAGATGGCGGACGCACCCTATATGCAGGTCATCCACACGGCCGAGGAGCAACTGCTCCGTTTTCTGCGGACGTTCGAGTCGATTCAGGAGCATATCCAGTTCAACAAGATCGGCGACTCCCAGGCCGAGCTCCAGGCTGTCACCGGCGACATGTTCTCGACCCTGGCCGATGAGCTGGCCGCGCTGTCGCCCCCAGACGCGCTGACCGAGTTTCACGCCGGCTTTACCGCCGCGCTGGCCCAGTGCGCGGGTGCGGCCAAGGCGTTTCTGGAGCCCGGCGGCAAGGATTTCTCGCTGGCGTTTTTGCAGAGTCGCTGGGCCTTATGCAAAGGCATGAACCTGCTGTATGACCTGCGGGCTCACACCCCGACCCTCCAGGAGTACTGGTTGCTGCCCGAGGCGCTGCCGCAGCGGGACGCCCTGGAGGCTCGGACGCCCGACGCCGGAGCGCCGGTCGGCCTGATGCACACCAGGCGCACCGACGCCCACGCCGCCTACTCCCTGTACGTGCCGGAAAACTATGACCCACACAAAGAATGGCCGCTGATCATCTGTCTGCACGGCGGCTATGGCCGGGGTGAGGACTATATCTGGGCCTGGCTGCGACCGGCCAAGAGCAAAGGCTATCTGCTGCTGTCGCCCAAGTCGGTCGATGTGACGTGGTCGGTCCTGCAACCGCCGCTCGATGTCGAGTCCGTCACCAGGATGTTCGACGAGGTGTGCGCCAGCTACGCGGTCGATACGAGCCGGGTCTACCTGTCCGGCCTGTCCGACGGCGGCACCTTTACCTATATGCTGGGTCTGAGCCGCCCGGACATGTTTACCGGCATCGCCCCGATTGCGGGCGATTTTCACGCCATGCTGGACCCCATGCTGCGCCGCAAGCAGGGCCAGGACCTGCCGCTCTACATCGTGCACGGGGTACACGATTTTATTTTCCCGGTGGCCACGATTCGGCAGGGCTACGAGCTGCTCAGCCACATCGGCTATAACGCGACCTACGAAGAACTGCCCGACTGGGGCCACGCCTACACCTCGCGCATCAATGAAGAGCTGGTGTTGCCGTGGTTTGAGGGGCTGGAGCCGCGGCAGCGCTGAACCATCGTGCCGACACCCAGGCCGAGAGGTACGCAGTATGCCAAGGCTGGAAATAGAAATTCCTGAGCAGACGCTGGATCAGCTTGCCATGGAGGCCGGTGACTTTGCGAGGACAATGAAGTCCATGGCTGCTCTCAAGATGTACGAACTGGGCCAGCTGTCCTCCCAGGAAGCGGCGGCTTTAGCAGGGATTTCCCGGATTGAGTTCCTGCAACTGCTCCGCGTCCACCAGATTCCCCCGTTCGAGCGTGTAGATGAAACAGGAGCACTTGCCGGTTGAGCATATCGAACCACGTGCCCGTGGCGGCAGCGATGATAGAGAGAACTTGTGGCTGGTCTGTTCGCTGTGCAATCGTCACAGAAGCGATAAAACCCGCGGCGACGATCCAGAGACGGGTCGCTGGGCGCGGCTTTTCAACTGATGCCTTACGCATGTCTCGCCTGTCATCGTATGCTGCAACATTCCGGACTCGGACGCGCCGCTCAGCCCACCCGCCTCGTTCTCGTCGGGGCCGGCCACGCCCATCTTGAAGTGCTGCGGCGGTGTCTCCTCACTCCCCTGCCGAAGGTCGAACTGAGCGTTGTTTCTCTGGACGCCTATCACTACTACTCGGGGATGCTGCCCGGGTATGTGGCCGGCACCTACCCGCCGGACGCTGTCCGTGTCGATATCGCCGGCCTGGTCCGGCGGGCGCAGGGGCGCTTCATCGAGGCTCGAGCGCTTGGACTCGACCCGAACAGACGGATGCTTCGGCTGGCCGAAGCCGCGCCTGTCGCCTACGACCTGATCTCGTTCAACCTCGGCTCCCAGGCTGCGGGAGCTGAGGCGCAAGCCGTCGCCCGGCACGCGGTCCTGCTCAAACCCTTCTCTCAGGTCACCGCTCTGTGCCAACGTCTCCAGACCCTGGTCCGGGAAAAAAATGACCGGGCCTGTCGTATTGCGGTCGTTGGTGGTGGGGCGGCCGGCTTCGAGGTGGCGTGCGCGCTTGAGGCCGCGCTGGCCCGAGCCGGACAGGCCCGCCAGGTGTCCGTGTTCGAGGCCGCGCCCGCTATGCTGGGCGGCTATTCCACGGCCTTTCGTCGCCGCGCCGCGCGTATCCTGGCTCATAAAAAGATTGCGGTGCATACCGGCCGGTCCGTGCGCCGGGTGCATGCCGACGCGGTCGAGTTGGACGACGGCGACACCCGCGCCGCCGATCTGACCGTCTGGCTGAGCGGAGCGGCCGCGCCCCCGGTGTTCCGCGAGTGTGGCCTGGCGCTGGATGCCCGAGGCTTCCTGCTGGTCAGCGACAGCCTGCACGCACTCGACGATCAGCGGGTGTTTGGCGTTGGCGATTGTGCCACCCTCGCCGCCCACCCCCGCACCCCCAAAGCCGGGGTGTATGCGGTCCGTCAGGGACCGGTGTTGTGGGAGAGCCTGCGGGCCAGCCTGAGCGGCCGCCCGCTGCCGCGCTACCGGCCACAGTCCGGCTTCTTGTCGATCCTGAATACTGCGGACGGCAAGGCGCTGCTGCGCTATAAGCGGCTGGTTTCCCACAGCCGCTGGGCGTGGCAGCTCAAAGACTGGATTGATCGGCGGTTTATGGCCCGCTATCAGGGCTTGCTTGGGTAGGGGCGACCGGCCGGTCGCCTCTACTTCGGGACCGCGCTAGGCAAATATCAGACGTTCCCCTTTTGGTTCCGGGATCGGGTCGCCAAACTCGTGAGCCGTGTCAATCCACAGTCGTATCGCGTCGTTGACGTGCTTGAGAGCGGTTTCTTGGGTCTGGCCATGAGCCATGCACCCGGCCAGCTCAGGGACTTCGGCAATAAAGGCTTGATCTTCGTTGCTCCAATAGAGAATGACTTCATATTCGTGCATTCCAGGAATCCCTGTGTTCACAACGACTTGACCCGAGCGTGGGGGATATTGGGGCTGGCCGGGTTCACCGTGACCTCTCGCCGGCTCGGATTCACGATCAAATCCATATCTTCCATAGGGACGGCCCCCAGGAGTACCTCATCCCCGAGTACCAGGGCACCCACGTAGCAAAATCGGTCGCCGAAACTCACCTTGATTGGCCCAACATATGGGACGTTCATGCTCCGTCCATCTGCGACGGACACCTCTCTGATGGATTCTGTTTCCAGGCGCAACTGGAGGGCAATGTGTTCCGGGATACACAGCATCAGGGCGCCGGTATCGGCCAGGGCCTGCACAGTGATGGACGACAGCGCGGTCTGCCTCGGGTTGCTCAGTTCTATTTCCGCAAACACATGACCCATACTCTTCCCCTCTACGCCGGGAACGGGGCTTACAGCAGGTTGAACTGTTTGAGCACGCTGGCGACTTCAGGATTGCGTTGACCCAAGGCGCGCAAGGCGTCGAGCAGGGCCTCCAAGCGCTGCCGATTGGTCGTCAGCTCCTCGGTCAGGCTGGTGACCACGGTATCGCCGTCCGCCGATCCCACACCGCCACGCTGATGGTGGCCGCCACCAACACGGTAAAGGCGCCGAGCAAGGCCAGGGTCAGGCGAAACTGGCGGGCGAACTGCTTGTCCATATCTTCCCGCAATTGCTGATTCTGCCGGTTCATATCCTCCCGCAGTTGCTGATTCTGGCGGTTCATATCCTCCCGCAGTTGCTGGATGTCTTCCCGCAGCGCTTTCAGCCCCTCGTCGAGACGGGTTTCCAGGCGGGTCAAGCGCTCGGCAATCTCGCGGTCAGACAAGGCTGGTGCTGCCTCGACCGCCCACAGCGGGCTGGGGAGGAGGAGCAGAACCATGATCCAGCGGAGGAGACAGCTGCCCATGAGGGCATTCAAGGCTGGGCGGATGGGAAAGTCAAGCTGACGGCCTAGGCCAGCAGGGTCCGGGCGATGACCTTCAGCTCCAGCACCGGCTTGACGCCCTCAAAGATCGGCAGCACCAGGGCATCGACCACATAGCGCGAGATGGCGTACTCCTCGCCATAGCCCCAGCCGCCGTGCATCAGCTGGCCCTCCTGGCTGACCCACACCGCCACGTCACACGCCAGCAGCTTGGCCATGGCTGCGGTCAGGGTGGCCGACTCGTCTTTGTCCATGGCTGGGGCGGCGGCATAGGTCAGCTGGCGGGCGGCGGCCAGATGGCTGGCCATGCGGCCCAGCTTGTACTGGGTGAGCTGAAAGTCGCCCAGCGCGGCGCCGAACTGCTTGCGTTCACCGGCATAGCCGGCGCTGACCTCCAGGGCAGCCTGGGCCAGGCCGGTTGCCCGTCCGCCGGTCTGTAATCGTCCGGCGGCAAAGCCGGCCATTTGCAGATAAAAGCCTCTGTTGAGGCCGGCTTCCTCGCCCACCAGGTTCTCGGCTGGCACAAAATACTTGTCGCAGTTCAACACATACGAGTGCATGCCCCGGTAGCCCAGGGTCGGGATCGCGTCGCCCTGCAGCACACCGCCCGTGGGCTGGGTCATCTCGAACGCATGGCCGGCAAAGGCGTCCTTCTCCACAATGAACAGCGACAGACCCCGCGCCCCGGAACTGAGGTCGGGGTTGGTGCGGGCCAGCAGGGCAATGATGTTGGCCCGGCCGGCAAACGTACACCAGGCTTTGGCCCCGTTCAGCACATAGCCGGCCTGGCCGCCGACGCTGGCCGGCTCGGCCCGGCAGGCGACCGAGGCCACGTCCGAGCCGGTGTCGGGCTCGGTGACCGAAATGGCGACCATCAGCTGGCCGGACGCGACCGGCGGCAGCCACTTCTGCTTTTGGGCTGGAGTGCCGCCCCGCAGCAAAGCCTTGATCAGAATCTCGGGACGCGTAATCAGGCTGCCGGCCACGCCCAGCGAGGCGGCCGACAGCTCTTCGGTGGTGAGAATCATGGCCAGGTTGCCCATGTCGCCACCGCCGTACTCTTCGGGCACCGACATGCCGAAATAGCCGAGTTCGGCCATGCTGGTGATGATGTGTTCGGGAATGAGATCGTCGTTGCGGTGTACGGCTTCGGCAATCGGCGCCACCTCGGTCTTGGCGAATTGGCGCACCGAGTCGCGCGTCATCAGCCCGATATCGCTCTCCAGCCACGAGTTGTTGACGCCCTGGCCGGCCAGCTCGGCCCGGCCGATGTGACGAAAGCGCTCCTCGTTTGCCCCGGACCGGATGGCCGCCTTGACCTCGCTGCTGCCCAGCGTGTCGGCCAGGAATGCCTCGGAAAACCCGAAGTCGGTCAGATGTACGTCGGCCGTGGCCAGCAGCTTGTGGCCGACCTCGGCAGCAAAACCGAGCGCCTTGGCGTCGATACCGGTGTCGCCGGCCTGGGTGGCGGCCGTGGCATAGCTCAGCAGGGCGCGGGCCGCCTCGACCTCGGTCGCCAGATAGGCCAGCCGTTCGGCGTGAACCTGGTGTTCGTCAATCGCCTTGCCGTTGGCGGTCAGGCTCCGGCCGTGGTGCAGGGCTTCGTCACGGACTTGCTGCAGGGCGTCTACAATGGTCTGGGTCTGCCGCAGTACATCGCTCATACGGGTCTCCTTAGGGATAGGGCTAGTCGGCTTCAGCCATACCATCCGCTCCAAATCCGGGCTAGGGCAGTTGGGCAGTCGGCCCGAATCTGCTAAACAAGACCCCCGACTCTCATTGACATCCAAGGAGGCATGCATGTTTGTGCTCGATGACGGCCAGCGTTTTGTGATCCCCCGGACCGAGATGACCTATCCCGGTCACAGTATGAAGCTCCACCAGAACGCGGCCGATCCGGTCAAATCGCCGGTTGACCATGTGATGATGGACTTCGAGGACGCCTGCCCCTACGAGTTCAAGGGTCCGCAGAGCCGGGCGTGCGTGGTGGAGGCGCTGACCAGTCTGGATTTCGGCAAAAAAGTCGTGACCGTGCGGCCCAATAATATCCGCTCGGAGTTCTTCCTGGGCGACCTGGAAGCCATTGTGCAGGGGGCGGTGGACAAGTTCCACGGCATCATCCTGCCCAAAGTCCACGGCGCGGACGATATCAAATACGTGTCCAGCCTGTTGGATAATCTGGAGAAACAGGCCGGCTGGAAGAGCCGGATTCAGATTGAAGCCCTGATCGAAATCCCCCAGGCCGTCATCAATGCGTATGAGATTGGCAGCGCCTCGGACCGCATGGCCGGGCTGGTCTTCGGCATTGCCGACTTCGCCGCCACGCTGGGCATCCGGGAAATCGTCAAGGACCAGAACGTCAACTTTCACTACTCGAAGCAGGCTGTTGTGGTCGCCGCCAAGGCGGCCGGGCTGCACGCCATCGACAATGTCTATCTGCCGCTGTGGCGCCGGAACGACCCGCCCGAGAAGGTGACCGAGATCGAAGCCGGCCTGCGCGACAAGAACGTGGGTTCGGCCAACATCGGCATGGACGGCACCTGGGTCATTCACCCCCAGCAGGCCGCCATTGCCAATGCCTGCTTTACGCCGACCGAGGAACAGGTCGGCTATGCCATCCGCGTCCTCGACCTGTACCACGAGAAGGGCGGCGGTTCGATGCCCGATCCCCAGACGGGGGAGATGATCGACGAGGCAACGGTCAAAATCGCCCTGATGGATCTGGCCAAGGCTGCCCAGGCCGGCACGGTTGAGCAGTCCTATCTGGCCGAGCAGGCGGCCAAGAGCAAAGCCATTACCGGCTACGATATTCTGGAGCAGATGAGACGGGTCATGTAGGGGCGCCCCCCTGTGGGTGCCCTCCTATCGGCGTCCCTGTCGGCGCCCCCGTGGAGGAAGCGCTATGCTGTCAAAAATTCACCACGTCGGCATTGTCGTCCGCAATCTTGAAGACGCCTACGCGTTTTATCGTGACATCCTGGGCCTGCCGCTGGGCAAAATGGCGACGGTCGAAGACCAGGGCGTCAAAGCCGCCCTGCTGCCGGTTGGCGAGAGCGAGATCGAGCTGCTTGAGCCGATCAGCCCGGATTCCGGGGTGGCCAGATTCCTGGACAACAAGGGCGGCGGGCTGCACCACGTGTGTTTTGAGACCGACGATATCGACACCGAGCTGCAAGACGCCAAGGACAAGGGCATTCGGCTGATTGACCACCAGCCGCGCAACGGCCTGGCCGGGATCATCGCCTTTCTGCATCCCCAGGCGTGTTGCAGCGTGCTGGTCGAGTACGCCCAGCCGGTCGATCATGCCGAGCACGCGTCCCTGCTGAGCCAGGGCCGCGACCGGCGCTTCAGCGCCAGGCGGCTCGACCATGTGGTGGTCGCGGTCAAGGACCTGGAGGGCGCGGTGGCGACCTATCAGCGCAACTTCGGGCTGGAGCGGGAAGCCGCCCGAGACGTGCCGGCCCTGGGGCTGCGCAATACGTTTCTGCCGATCGGCGACGCCAAGATAGAAATCGTCACCCCGCTGGGAGACAAGAGTCCGATTGGTCAGTTCATCGACAAAAAGGGCGAGGGCATGTACCTGCTGTCGCTGGATGTCGATCATCTCGACGGTGCGGTCCAGGCCCTGGCCGAGGCCGGTATCAAGGCCAATGTGATCCGCGGCACGGTCGGCGATATCGCCATGATCAGCCCCAGGCATACCCACGGCGTGCTGCTCCAGCTGGTGTCGCGCTAGTTCGTCCAGTTCGTAAGGATACGCCCCCATGCAAAGAGACAAACCCTGGGTCATGCGCACCTACTCCGGCCACTCCACGGCCGAGGCCAGCAATGCGCTGTACCGTCTGAACCTGAGCAAGGGCCAGACCGGTCTGTCGGTCGCCTTCGATCTGCCGACCCAGACCGGCTATGACAGCGACCACGGTCTGGCCCGGGGCGAGGTGGGGAAAGTCGGCGTGCCGATCTGCCATCTGGACGATATGCAGACGCTGTTCGACGAGATTCCGCTCGACCAGATGAATACCTCGATGACGATCAATGCCACGGCCGCCTGGCTGCTGGCCCTGTATATCGCCCTGGCCGAGCGGCGCGGCGTGGAGCCGGCCGCCCTGCAGGGCACGACCCAGAACGATATTGTCAAAGAGTACCTGTCGCGCGGGACGTATATTTTTCCGCCCCGGCCCAGCCTGCGGCTGATCAGCGATGTCATCGCCTACACCGTGAGCCACGTGCCCAGGTGGAACCCGGTCAACGTGTGTTCCTACCACCTGCAGGAAGCCGGCGCGACGCCGGTCCAGGAGGTGGCCTACGCCCTGGCGACGGCGATTGCCATTCTCGATACGCTGCGCGATGCCGGCGGGCTCAGCGCCGGGCAGCTGGCCGCGGCGGTCGGCCGGATGAGTTTCTTTGTCAATGCCAGCGTCCGCTTTATCGAGGAAGTGTGCAAGCTGCGCGCCTTCGGACAGCTGTGGGATGAGCTGGCGCGTGACCGCTATGGGGTGACGGAGCCGAAACTGCGCCGTTTTCGGTACGGCGTACAGGTCAATTCCCTGGGGCTGACCGAGGCCCAGCCCGAAAACAATGTGCCCCGGATTGTCCTGGAGGCGCTGGGCGTTACCCTCAGCAAAGACGCCCGCTGCCGAGCCATGCAGCTGCCGACCTGGAACGAGGCGCTGGGTCTGCCCCGGCCGTGGGATCAGCAGTGGAGTCTGCGCATTCAGCAGATCCTGGCCTTTGAGACCGACCTGCTCGAGTACGGAGACATCTTTGAGGGCAGCACGGTCATTGAGGCCAAGACCGCGGCGGTGAAGACCGCAGCCCGCCAGGAGTTGGAGCGGGTGCTGGACATGGGTGGGGTCATTGCGGCTCTGGACTCGGTCAAGGAGCAGCTGGTGGCTAGCCATACCGAGCGGGTGCGGCGGATCAACACCAAGGAGCAGCTCGTCGTCGGCGTGAATGCCTTTACCGAGACCGCGCCCTCGCCGCTGTACAGCGGCGAGTCGTCGGCCATCCTCAAGGTTGACGAGGCGGCCGAGCGCGATCAGGTCGAGCGCCTGCGCGCGTTTCGGGCGGCCCGCAATCCGGCCGAGGTTGAGGCGGCGCTGGCCGGTTTGGCCGAGGCCGCACGCGGCGGAGCGAACATCATGCCGGCCTCAATCCGTTGCGCCCACGCCGGGGTGACGACCGGCGAGTGGTCGGAAACGCTGCGGCAGATCTTCGGCGCCTTCCGAGCGCCGACCGGCCTGGGCGGGGCGCCGGCCGTCGGTCGGCGAACGGAGACCGATCAGCTGGCGGCCGTGCGTGCGCGCGTCCACGCGGCGGCCGAGGTGCTGGGCCGACCGCTCAGGGTGCTGGTCGGCAAACCCGGCCTGGACGGCCATTCCAACGGCGCCGAGCAGGTCGCGGTGTGGTGTCGGGATGCGGGCATGGAGGTCGTCTACGAAGGGATTCGACTCACCCCGGACCAGATCGTGGCCAGCGCCCGTGATGAGGGCGTGCATGTCGTTGGCCTGAGCATCCTGTCCGGCTCGCATCTGCGCCTGGTGCCGGAAGTCCTGGACGGCCTGAAGGCCGAAGGGCTCGACACGCTGCCGGTGGTGGTCGGCGGGATTATTCCTGAGGATGACGCCGAGTCCCTGCGTCGGGCCGGCGTGGCGCGGGTGTACACGCCCAAGGACTTCGAGATGGTCCGGATTGTGTCGGATATGGTTGACGTGGCCGCAGGGGCGGAGCGCTAGGCGGTTCCATATCCATAGACTATGCCTGCTCCCGGCACCCAGCCTATCGACCTCCAGGCCCTGCTGCGTTTTGACCGAAAAGCCATAGCGGCCGCTCTCAATCTGCTCGAAGACCGCCGCGCCGAGCGCCAGGAACGCGCTCTGGCCGTGCTCGACGAACTCTCCGGCCTGCCGGCTGCGGCCCATGTCGTGGGCATCACCGGCCCGCCCGGGGTGGGCAAAAGCTCGTTGATCGCGCGTTTGATTGCGCGCGCCGTTCAAGCCGGGCGGCGGCTCGGCGTGGTGGCGGTTGACCCGTCGAGCAAGGTTTCCGGCGGGGCGCTGCTGGGCGACCGCAGCCGGATGCAGCTGCCACCCGCAGCCACGGTGTACGCCCGCAGCTTTGCCGCCCGCGACCGGCTGGGCGGCTTAAGCCGAGAGGCATTTCTGGCCGTTTTTTTGCTGCGCCATATCTGTGACGTGGTGCTGGTCGAAACGGTCGGCGTCGGCCAGAGCGAGACCGATATCGCCAATATCGCCGATAGCGTGGTGCTGGTCGTCCAGCCCTTCTCCGGCGACGTACTCCAGTTCATCAAAGCCGGGGTGATGGAAATCCCGGATATCCTGGCCGTCAATAAGGCCGACGACGCGGCCCTGGCCGACAAAGCCATGGCCGAGGTTCGGGCGGCCCTGGCAACAAGAGGAAACGTGTCGTCCTTCCAGGCATCTGTTGACACATTTCCTCTTGCTGAGCCGGGAGCGGATGAAGGGGGCTGGTCAAGCCGGCTGGTGGCCGTCAGCGCGCTGAGCAATTTGAATCTTGATCGGCTGGAGGCGGCCATTGCCGAGCATCATCGGCATATCCAGACCGCCGACAGGCTGGTCTCACGCCGGGCAGCCCAGGAGATTGCCTGGGCCGTTGGTGAACTGCGCTACGAGCTTGGCCGGGTCGGGCTTGCCGCAGCGGGGGGGCCGGACGGTGTTGCCGCGCGCTGGGCGCAGCAGCCCGGTCGCAGCCCGGCCCGCAAGCTGGCCACTCTGCTGGCAGCGGTCGGCGCTATCCCCCCACGCCCTCTATCAGGGCCAGACGCACCAGGGCCAGGGCGTTAAAGCTCATCCGCGTCCGGTCTGGTCTGCCGCGGCCGGCCATATTGTAGCTGCGGGTCCTGACATGGGCGCCGTCGGCGACGGCCAGGAAGGTCTGACCCCGGGCCAGATTTTCAGACGTATCAGTCGGGTCGGGCCGTGAGTGAACCGCCAGGCCGAGATCACTGCCGGCGCGTGCCCGGACGGCTCGGGCAAGCGCCTGGCTCAGCCGCTCAGGATCGTCCCAGACGGCTTCGTCAGCCGTGTCGCCCAACAGCCGTTGCAGCGCCGGCCGGCCGCTGGCACTCAGGCTCTCGACACACCGCTCGGGGTCGGCCTGGTGCAGCCGCGCGGCCAGCAGGCCGCCCAGGTCTTCGCATACCGAGATGGTCATCCCCCTGCTCCGCAGGAGTCGGCCGACGACCTCCTCCAGGGTTTCGTCGTCTACGGCAAAGACGTGTTTGCCCAGCCTCCGTCTGATTTCGGCTTCGAGCGGAGCAATCAGGCTGTTGGCCGCGTCTCTGTTGGCCGCCTTGGCCGCAATCCGCACATCGACCTGACCCGGATGGGCCAGCACGCCGACCGTCGGGTTGTGTGAGTTGGCGATCAGATGGCCGATCTCGTCATCCACCCGGCTCTCCCCCAGCTCGGCGACCTTGAGCACGCGGTAGGTAATCGTTTCAGACAGGGCAAAGCTGCGTCGCAGGTAGGGCTCGACCTCGTTGTCGAACAGCCACTTGAGCTCAAACGGTACGCCGGGCAGGACGAAGATGATCCCTCGGGGGTCTTCGACAATAAAGGACGGGGCTGTGCCGTTCGGGTTTTCGATCGGGATGGCGCCCTCGGGAATATCGGCCTGGCGTTCGTTGTTGGGCGTCATGATAAAGCCGCGGCTGCGAAAGCGCTGATCGATCTGTTCCAGCAGCCGCGGGTCGCGGACCAGCTTGCGGCCGGTGACTTCGGCCACCACCTCGCGGGTCAGGTCATCCTGGGTCGGCCCCAGGCCGCCGCTGGTAATGACAATATCGGAACGGTCCAGAGCCCGGCTGAGAACCTCTTTCATCCGCCCGGGGTTATCGCCCACAATCGTCTTGTAAAAAAGATTCACCCCGATATCGGTCAGCCGTTGGGCGATCCAGGCCGAGTTGGTGTCCACGATCTGGCCCAACAAGAGTTCTGATCCGATGGCAACGATTTCCGCATTGGCCATATGCTGCACTCCTTCGTGTCCGGGTGTATGATTGGGGCGCTCAAATGAGGATAGAGGAAGGACCGCCAATGGAAAAGACGGGCGTTGTGATTGGCCGCGACAGCTGGCTGCTGCTGCGGGACGAGCCGCTGTATTCGGCCCGCTTTATTGACCGCGACGGGACCGACGAGCTGGCCCTCGTCGTGCGGGTTGAGGAGCTGGAGTGGTTTGTGGAGTCGGGCCTGCCGCTGGCCGTGTCGCTGTGTACCTGGCAGAGCAGTCGGGGCGTGTGGCTGGCGGCCATCGCCTACCAGTTGTCGCCGAGCTTTGGCGAGGCACGGGCCGGGGTGTTCTTTCTGAATCCGCGCCGAGCCGAGGATGCCACGCTGCTCGACAAACTGCCCCGCCAGGAGAGACTGGCCGCGATCTTTCTGAGCGCCGACTGCGAGACCCACTACACTACCACCTTGCCCCAGGACGACGAGGTGCGCGCCGAGTGGCGGGAGCGGATCGCGCGCCTCACCCAGGCGGGGCCGGACACCGGCCCGAGCGACGAGCCCGATCCCACCTTTGAGGCTGCCCTGGCCGAGTTTCAGGCTCGCTACAGCCCGCAGGATATTCTGCTCGGCGAACTCAGTTGAGTTCGTCGAGGGTCAGCCTGAAGCTCGGCGCGAAGGTGTCGAGGAAGTAGCCGACCTCGGGCAGCTGCATGTCTTCCAGCGTGGCCTTAAGCGTTTTCTCGGCCTGGCTGAACTCGGTGTTGCCGACGCTGACCTCTTGGACGCATTTCAGATAGGCGCACAGTTTGTCGGCGGCCTTGACCAGTTCGAGGCTGGTCGCGTCCGTTGCCTGAGGCTGAAAAAAGACCCGATAGTCGGCCCGCAGCTCGGCCGGGAGCAGGCTCAGCAGCTTGGTATTGGCGGTCTGTTCAATGGCCTGATAGGCGGTCTTGATGTCGGGGTTGAAGTATTTGACCGGGGTCGGCAGGTCGCCAATCAGCACCTCGCCGGCGTCGTGATACAGGGCCAGGGCCGCCACCCGGTCGGGGTTGACCTGCCCGGCAAACACCCGGTTGCGAATAATGGCCAGGGCGTGGGCCACCATCGCCACCTGGGAGCTGTGCTCCTGGATGTTCTCCGGGTAGGTGCTGTGCATCAGCCCCCAGCGCCGGATGAATTTCATGCGCGACAGATAGGCAAAGAAGTGGCTCAGCATCGGAACTCGGCCTGTCAGGTTCGGTGCGGAATGACCTGTGATGCATATTGCGTTACCCAGCGGCCCAGCAGGTACCCACCCCGGCCCTTCGACAAGCTCAGGGCCACCCCTCCCAGGAGGGGATGGGGGCGGTTCCCCTCCTGGGACGTGTGATGCAGATTAGAGGGGCCTTTATAGGGAGCGTGTCGAGGATAGCCTAAGCTCACAGTCCCCACTACAGGAGGTGAGCTATGGCCATCGATCTCGACACGTTCCTGGTCGCACTCTATACCATCGTGGACGACCTGTACCAGCAGCGCCCGGGGCTCCGTCGGCCGGGGCGGCCGGGGGCCCGGCCAACGGTGTCGGACAGCGAGATCCTCACCCTGGCGTTGTGTGCGCAGTGGTGGGGCCGCTCGGAGCGGGCCTTTCTGCGCTATGCGCGGGCGCACTGGCGGGCGTATTTCCCGCGCCTCCTGAGCCAGAGTGCCTATAACCGGCGGTGTCGGGCCGTGGCGGAGCAGCTGGTGGCCTTGGTCCCGCTCGTGGCGCGCGAACTGCGGGCGGCGGGCGCAGCCTATGAGGTCATTGACACGGTGGCCGTGCCCTTGCTGCGGCGCTGCCGGGGGCAACGGCAGCGGCTGTTTGGGGCAATCGCCGCCATCGGGCGGGGCGGCAGCGATAAGGAGTGGTATGACGGCTGCAAGCTGCTCGTGGCCGTCACGCCCACCGGCGTCGTCACGGGCTTTGTCGTAGCCCCGGCCAACACCGAGGAGCGGTGGGTTGCCGACGCGCTGCTGGGCTGGCGGGCCGATCCCCACGCGGCCCCCCTCCAAGTCGCCGATTTGCCCTCGCCGCGTCGGCCCAACGGGCGGCCGTATGTCGGGCCCACCGGCCCACGCTGGCCGCCGCAGGGGGCCGGCGCGCCCGGGCGCGGGGGGTATCTGGCCGATAAGGGCTTCTGGGGCCGGTGGTGGCAGCAGCATTGGCACGCCGACTATGGAGCCGCCCTGACCACGCCCAAGGACTATCCGGGCCCGGCGGCCGCCCCGGCCCGCCGCCAGCATCGCCGCCGGTGTCAGATCGTCGAGACCATCAACGGCCATCTGATCCGCTCCTTTGGCTTGCACTTCCCGGGCGCCCGCAGCCCTCGGGGCGTGCTGACGCGCCTGGCGGCCAAGCTCGCCGCCGTCAATCTTGGCCACTGGCTCAACCACCTCTTCGACCGGCCCGCCTTGGCCTTCGCCACGCTCTTCGTCGGCTGACGCGGCAATACGCATCACACGTCCTGGGAGGGGTGCCGCGATAGCGGCGGGGTGGGTTCTCTCCGCTGGTTTCTGGGATTACGCATCATACGTACTGAGGGGGACGGGCTGGTACTCAAATCTCATGGGGCAAGAAGGTACGTGAAAAGGAGGGGACCAAATGGAAGACGTAATCGGTGTACCCCTGCTGTTCAGCCCGCTCTTTGACCTGCTTGGGGTTTTCCCCACAGGCTACGACCTTGTCCTCAACCAACGCGACCCACTGATCCTCGAATGGTCTCAGCTCATCCGCTAAGTTCCGGGTTTTTTCGGTGTTTTTCATAGGACAAGCGTTGTCCCTGAGAGATTCCTACAGATTGGTCTTGTAATCCTGCTCCACAAACTGGTCGATCTGCGTGGCCATTTTGTCGTCCGCGCCCATCTTGCCGGCCAGGATTTTGCCGAACGAGATTTTTTTCTTTTCCGGCCAGGTGTCGGACTTCCACAGCTGGGCGCGCAGAAACGCCTTGGCGCAGTGGTAGAAGACTTCCTTGATGCGGACCCGGATGGCGACCACGGCCGGTTTGCCCCGGGCCGACAGGCGATCCAGGATGGCGGGATCGCTGGTCAGCTCGGCCGTGCCGTTGACCCGCAGGGTTTCGCCGGTGCCGGGAATGAGAAAAATCAGCCCGATGTGGGGGTTGGCCAGGATATTTTGCAGGCCGAAGATCAGCTTGTTGCCGCTGCGATCCGGGATGAGCAGCGTGGTTTCGTCTTCGACGGCCACAAAGCCGGGGCCGTCGCCCTTGGGCGACACGTCCATATTGCCCTCGGCGTCCGAGGTGGCCAGCAGGAGAAAGGGCGAGCGCTGGATAAAATCAGCGCAGGTTTCGTCCAGCGCCGTCCACAGCTTGTGGGGTACCAGGTCGCTGGGCGTGCCGATAATGGTCCGCAGTTCGTCCACGGTCGAGATACGGTGGGAATCAACAGCAGTCATCGTCGCCTCCTTTGTACTGTGTGCGCACTTTTCCTTTATGCGCAAAACAGGCTAGAGTGCAAGCATTGCACCGGAAAGGAGACCACGGCCATGGCAGATCTTGAGGTGAGCGTAAAAAATCGGGTTGGCCTGCTGACCCTGAACCGCCCGGACAAACTGAACGCCCTGACCCGCCAAATGGGCGATATCGGGGTGGCGACCCTCCAGGAATGGAAGAATGACCCGGACGTGGGAGCGGTGGTGCTGACCGGCGCCGGTCGGGGCTTCTGCGCCGGCGGGGATGTCTCGGCCATGCACACAGGCACCGAGATCGGCGGAGTCAGCTCGACCCTGGAAGACAAGATTGACCAGCTGCGCCAGGCGCACGGCCTGCCCTGGCTGCTGCATACCTATCCCAAAGTGGTCATCGCGGTGGTGAACGGACCGACGGCCGGCGCCGGGCTGGGCCTGGCCCTGTCGTGCGACCTGCGCCTGGCGTCTGAGCAGGCGCGGTTCGGCACAGCCTATGCCCGGGTCGGCTATGGGGGAGATTACGGCACGACCTGGCAGCTGACCAATCTGGTCGGCCAGGCCAAGGCCAAGGAGCTGTTCTTTTTGCCGGACATGATCTCGGCTCAGGAGGCCCACGCCCTCGGCCTGGTGAACCGGGTGTTCCCGCACGACCGACTGATGGACGAAGCCGAGGCGATTGCCGAGCGCATCGCCGCCGGTCCGCTGGTCAGCTACCGCTATATGAAGGCCAACATCAACGCCTCGACCACGGTCGATTTCCGGACCATGCTGGACCGCGAGGCCGAGACGCATTTGCGCTGCGGCCAGACCGAGGACCATAAAGAGGGCGTGGCCGCGTTCATGGAAAAGCGCCAGCCGGTTTTTCGCGGGCGCTAGAGGAGACGTGCAATGACACCACCCGAAGTTCTGCTCGACGACCTGATCTTTCTGGAAGGGCCGCGCTGGTACGACGGCAAGCTGTGGTTTTCGGACATGTTCGCCGGCCAGGTCAGGACGGCCGATCTGTCCGGCAATACGGAGGTGGTCGCCGAGGTGGCCGAACGGCCCTCGGGGCTGGGTTTCCTGCCCGACGGTCGCCTCCTGATTGTCTCCATGCAAAACCGCCTGCTGCTGCGTCTCGACCGGGAGGGGCTGACCACCGTGGCCGACCTGAGCAGCCTGGCGGTCGGCAGTCCCAACGACATGGTCGTGGACACCCACGGCCGGGCCTATATCGGCCATTTCGGCTACGACCTGTTTGGCGGCGAGGAGCCCAAGCCGGCCAGCCTGTTGCTGGTCACGCCCGACGGCCAGGTCCGCGAGGTGGCCGACGGGCTGGAGTTTCCCAACGGCACGGTCATCAGCCCCGACGGCAAAAGCCTGATTGTGGCCGAAACCTTCGGCCGGCGGCTGACCGCCTTTTCCATTGCCGATGACGGCGGCCTGTCCGAGCGGCGGGTCTTCGCCCAGTTCGACGAAGAAACACCCGACGGGATCTGCCTCGACGCCCGGGGCGGGGTGTGGGTCAGCTCATTTGAGTCGGGCGAGTTCGTGCGGGTCGAAGACGGCGGCACGATCACTGAGCGTATCCCGGTGCCGGGCAAGCGGGCTGTGGCCTGCGCGCTGGGCGGGCCGCAGCGCCAGACGCTGTTCCTGCTGACGGCCGAGACGACGCTCGAAGACTTGGCCCAGGGAAAATCCATCGGCCGGGTGGAAACCGTCCAGGTTGACACGCCCGGGGCTGGCCTGCCCTGAGGGCCTGGGATAGGTTCGAGCCATGCCTGACACGATTTTTACGCGGATCATCGCCGGAGAGATCCCCTGTCATCGGGTGTACGAGGACGACAAGGTTCTGGCGTTTCTGGATATCGGCCCGCTCAGCCCGGGGCATACCCTGGTCATCCCCAAAGAACCGGCCGAAACGCTCGACCGGCTGTCGGACGACTCGGCCGCCGCCCTGGGGCGGGTCTTGCCGCGGCTGAGTCGGGCGGTGCTGCGGGCGACCGGAGCGCAGGATTTCAATGTCCTCCAGAACAACGGCGCCGCCGCCCACCAGGCTGTCGGGCATGTGCATTTTCATATCATTCCCAAATTCTCTGACGGCGCCGGCCTCGGTATTGACTGGCCGGCCGGCTCCTTGAGCCCCGAGGATGGAGAGCGGCTGGCCCAGGCCATCGCGGCCCGGCTCCAGACCTGAGCCGTCCCCTCTCCCAGCCGAGCCGGGAAGCTGCTATGAATTGCGGGACTATGAGCAGAGAGGTGAGCCGTGGCAAGCTCTGAAGCAGTGACAAAAGGCATTCGGGTCCGGGTGACGACCCAGTACGATCCCAGCCGGTCCATGCCGCAGTTGAACCGCTGGTTCTTCCTGTACACGGTCCGGATTTCAAACGAGGGCGGCGAAACCGCTCAGCTGCTCACCCGCCACTGGATTATCACCGATGCAACCGGCCACGTCGAAGAAGTCAAAGGCCCGGGAGTGGTTGGCGAGCAGCCCGTCCTCAGTCCCGGCCAGTCGTTTGAGTACACCTCGGGCTGTCCGCTGCCGACGCCCTTTGGCTCGATGCGCGGGACTTACCAAATGGTGACGACCGGCGGGGAGCGCTTCGACGCGGACATTGCCGAGTTCACCCTGAGTGAGCCAACCGCGCTGCAATAAGCCTATGCCTGCCTCCGTCGGTTTCATCGGCCTCGGCCGCATGGGCCTGCCCATGGCCCACAATCTGCTTGAGGCCGGGTATCGCCTGTCGGTCTTCAACCGCACGGCCGCTCGGGCTGAGGGCTTATGCGCCCGGGGTGCTACACGAGCGGCCACGCCGCGGGCCGTGGCCGAGCAGCACGCTATCGTGCTCAGCATCGTGGCTGATGACGCCGCGCTGCGGGCGATTGCTCTCGGCGACAGCGGTGTGCTGGCCGGTCTGACGCCGGGCAAAATCCATGTTGATATGAGCACGGTGTCGCCCGATGTCAGCAAAGAGCTTGACCGCCGCTACCGGGCCAAAGGGGCGCATTTTGTGGCCGCGCCCGTTTTCGGTCGGCCCGAGGCTGCGGCTGCGGCCACGCTGTGGATCTGTCCGGCCGGTCCACCGGAGGCCATCGAGCGCTGTCGGCCCGTGTTTGAAAGCCTGGGCCAAGGGGTGATTGTGGTTGGGACCGAGCCGCATTTGGCCAGCTGCCTGAAGCTGGTCGGCAATTTCTTTGTTGTGGCGGCTATCGAGACCCTGGGCGAAGCCCTGACCCTGGCCGAAAAGTCGGGGCTCAAATCTGAGACGGTTCTGGCGCTGGTCAAAGCCCTCCTGCCGGTGCCTCTGTTTGAGGGCTATGGCACACGGATGGCCCGCAATGAGTTTTCGCCGCCCGGTTTTGCCCTGTGTCTGGGCATGAAGGACGTTGATCTGATGCGTCGCCTGGCCGACCAGGCCGAGTCTCCTCTGCCGCTCGCCGATGTGGTCCACCACAACCTGCTGGCCGCTCTCGCGCGCGGACGCGGAGAGCTGGACTGGGGCGCCCTGATTACGGTGATCCGGGAATTGGCGGGCTTGGAGCCCGGGGATTCCTCCTCGTCCGAGTCCGACTGAACTCCTGCATGACCAGCAACACGAGAAAACGACGCGGCGTGCCGCTGCTGTTCGCCGCGCTCGGCCTGGGGCTGTTCGGCGTTCTGGTCTGGACGGTCGGGCTGTCCGACGTTGCCGCGCACATGGCTCGGCTGGGCTGGTTGGCCCCCATCGTGCTGCTGCCCTACGCCGCTATCGCGGTGTGTGATGCCAAGGGCTGGTCGTGGCTGATTCCTCGGGACAGTGCTGCCCGACCCGTCCCGCTGTGGTATTTCTCGCTGAGCCGGCTGGCCGGCGAGTCGATCAATAATCTCACCCCGACCGCCTCCATTGGCGGTGAAGCCTTCAAGGTCTACCTGCTCCGTCGGCGCGGCATTCGTTCCGAGGTGGGCATGGCCTCGGTGGTGGCCGCCAAAACCGCCCTGACCGTATCGCAGATCATTTTTATTCTTCTCGGCCTGCCGTTTTTTCTGTTTCGGCTTGGCTGGGGGCTGCACAGCTGGTGGGTGATGAGTCTGTTCATGGCCCTGGCCTGCGGCTTTGTCCTGAGCCTGATCCACTGGCAACGACGCGGCCTGATGGAAAAGCTGGTTCGCAGCCTGGGACGCTGGTTTCCGCGCTGGTCCGCCCCGCAGCGCTGGCAAGCCGGGGCGCGGCGCATCGACGCCCTGCTGCTCCAGCTGTACGACAGCAATCCGCGCGCCTTTCTGGTTGCGACCCTCTACCACCTGCTGGGCTGGTTGCTGGGCGCGGTCGAAATCTGGGTCATCTTTGCCCTGCTCGGCATACCGGTCGGTCTGGTCGAGGCGCTGATCATCGAGTCCATGGTCCAACCCCTGACTGCCGCCGCCCTGGTGATTCCCGGCGCGCTGGGCGTCAGAGAGACCGCCGGGGTCTTCTTGAGCCGTCTGCTCGGGGTCGATGTCGGGGCCGGACTGGCCCTGATGGTCCTCAAACGGGCGCGGGAGGCGGTCTATAACGGCATCGGTCTGCTCTTTCTGACCCGCGCCGGCTCCACCTGGCGGGCTGAGGAACGCTCTCCGGTGCTGCCCGAGATGCTGCCCTAGGCGCGCCCCCTATGCCGGCTGTTGGTTCTTTGGTATGTAGGGGCGACCTGGAGACAAACGCAGTTGTACGCCTTGGCAAGGATGATTCCAGACCAGATCCTGGAAGGCGTTGAGCACAGCTAAGGAGAAGGGAATGCGCACGTTGTTCTTAAACCCCCCGGCCTACGACAACTTCGACGGTGGGGCGGGGTCTCGCTATCAGGCAACGCGGGAGGTGTGGTCCTTCTGGTATCCAACCTGGCTGTGTTACCCGGCCGGCATGATTCAGGACAGCCGGGTGCTCGATGCGCCGCCCGAGGGGCTCAATCAAGCCCAGAGCGTCGATATTGCCCAAGCCTATGACTTCGTCGTGCTGCATACCAGTACGCCCTCGTTCAAGATGGACGTGCAAACCGCGCAGATGATCAAGGACCGGAATCCGCAGGCGATCATCGCCTTTGTCGGCGGCCACCCCACGGCCATGCCCGAGCAGACCCTGCAGGCCTCCACGGCCATTGATATTGCCGCCCGTAAAGAGTTTGACTGGTCGATGAAAGAAGTCGCCGAGGGCCTCGACTGGGAACGGATCCGCGGCATCAGCTACCAGAAGAATGGGCAGATTGTCCACAACCTCGACCGGACGCCGATGACCGACGAGGAGTTGGACCGCCTGCCCTTTGTCACCTCCATCTATGCCCGCGATCTGGACTTCCGGAAATACAACAGCCCCTACTGTCAGTACCCCTACGTGTCGCTGTACACCGGCCGCGGCTGCCCGGCGCGGTGTACCTTCTGTCTGTGGCCCCAAGTCACCACCGGTCACTCGTACCGGACCCGCTCGGTCGACAATGTGATCGCCGAAGTCCAGGAGATGACCCGTCTGTTTCCGGGCATGAAAGAGATTTTCTTTGACGACGACACCTTTACGGCCGACCCCAAGCGAGCCCGGGAGATCGCCCGGCGTCTCAAACCGCTGGGCCTGTGCTGGTCGACCAACTCGCGGGCCAATGTTGACTACGAAACGCTCAAGATCATGAAGGACGGCGGCCTGCGCCTGTTTGTGATCGGCTATGAGTCCGGCAACGCCCAGATTCTGAAAAACATCAGAAAAGGCGTGGCGCTCGAAACCGCGCGACGGTTCACCAAAGACTGTCACACGCTCGGCATTCTGATTCACGGCACGTTCATCCTGGGTCTGCCCGGCGAAACACGCGACACCATGCGCGAGACCATGCGTTTTGCGCGGGAAATGAACCCCGAGACCATACAGGTGTCGCTGGCCTCGCCGTATCCCGGGACCGCCTTCTACGATCATGCCGTGGAGCACGGCCTGATCAAGCCGGAAGACATGGTCGACGAGACGGGCTACCAGAAATGTGTGATTAACTATCCCCACCTGTCGAGCGAGGAGATCTTCTCGACGGTCGAGCGCTTCTACACCTCGTACTATCTGCGTCCCCGCTACATCCTGAAAGCGGTCAAGAAGATGGCCGCCGATTCCGAGGAGCGCAAACGGATGTGGCAAGAGGGCAAGGATTTTTTCCGGACCATGCGCACCCGGCGTCAGATGACCGGCAAGAGCGCCTCATCAGCCGCCTAGAACGTCCTGGCAGGAGGGGCTGAGGCTGCCCCCTCCGCTCTGCCCACCCCATGGTCACGACACTCCTCGCCGTCTTGTCCTGTATCGCGCTGGCGTATTACCTCCTGTCCGTGTATGCCGCCTGGCGGCTGTTCCGGCCGTCCCCGGTCGGCCCGGCCGCCTGTCCGGCGGTCTCCATCTTGAAACCCCTCAAGGGCGCCACGCCCGATTTGTACGAGCATTTGGCCAGCTTCTGTCGGATCGAGTATCCGGTGTTTCAACTCCTGTTCGGGGTGCGCGATCCGCGCGATCCGGCGATTGCGGTCGTCCGGCGCTTGCAGCGCGACTTCCCCGAGTGTGATATCGGGCTGGTCGTCAATCCCGAGGTAATCGGCAGCAACTACAAGGTCAGTACCCTGCACGCTCTGTCACAGCGGGCCACATACGATATTTTTGTGGTCAGCGACAGCGATGTGCGGGTCGCCCCGGACTATCTGCGGCGTATCATTCCGTCCCTGGATGGCTCCCAGGTCGGGGTCGTGACCTGTCCGTACCGGAGCGCCACCCGACAGCCCCTGCCGGCGTTGCTCGAATCGGTGCTGATCAATACCGCCTTCATGCCGTCCGTCGTGCTGGCCAGTCAGGTCGAGAAGACAGCCTACGCCTTTGGGGCGACGATGGCGGTGACGCGCCCGTGCATCGAGGCGATCGGCGGCTTCGCGGCCCTGGCCGACTATCTGGCCGACGATTACTATCTGGGCAACTTTGCCGCCCGCGCCGGCTATCAGGTGCGCATCCTGCCCTATGTGGTCGAAACCCATCCCGATGTGGACAGCCTGCGCGGACTGGTCCACCATCAGCTGCGCTGGGCGCGCACCCAACGCCTGTGCCGGCCGCTCGGCTATGCGGGCATGGGCGTGACCTACGGCACGGTCTGGGCCGGGCTGGGTCTGGTGTCGGGCTGGGCCACGCCCTTGGCTGTTCTGGCCGTCCTGACCCTGGTTGTCCGGTGTGTGTCGGCCACGCTGCTGGGACGCTGTTTTCTGGGCGTCAAGCTGACCCTGGCGACGTTCGGATTTGTCCTGCTCACCGACCTCTTGTCGTTCGGCATCTGGGTCTGGAGTCTGGGCGGTACGACTGTCCGCTGGGGTGAGCATACCTTTCGGGTGCGCCGGGACGGTACGATGGTGCTCCTTGACGCCGAAGATGTGGTTCCCGATGTCTCACACAGCGAGACCTTGTAGCGAACCAGAGGGCGACGCTCAGGCTGCCGAAGCCTGGACAGAGGAAACGTGTCCGCTGAGCGTGATGGTTTATCATCTGTGACGCTCGGTCTCTTTGAACTTCTTGCCGTTGACCTTGCCTTTGTGTCGGACCGTCCCACCGGGGAACACCTCGATTGTCCCCTTATGGCGATTGCCAAGGCTGTCTGTGTATTTGTACGTCTGCCAGTGGTAATCGCCCACGCGATAGCTGTTCGTCCGCGCTCTGTATGTGTAGGCGGGCAATGGCGGACTGAGATGCGAACTGCGGCTGCGGTATTTGCCCTTGGTGACGGTCGTCCCGCCGGGCAGGACCCGTGTCCTGCTCTTGTAACGGTTGCCGAGGCTGTCTGTGTATTTGTAGGTGTGACGGCTGTACTCGCCGACGCCGTAGCTCTTGCTCTGCGATTTGTACGTGTAACTCGGTAACGATGGGCTTGTGTACGACGGGCTCCGGTAGGAAGTGGAATACGGACTCGTGTACGCTGGGCTACTGCGGGGACTGAGAGACGGCCGGCTGTACGGATCAGCGAACACCGACTCGGGCACGATTGGAGCGAGCGCGAATGTAGCGACAAGAAGTATCCGCGTCACAATTTTCGTACTGGCCGGTATGATATTCATCGCCTTCCGCCCCCTTCTCTCCGTAGGTCGGATGCGCAAAATCCAGACTTACTTTTGTGGCGCCGTCCGCTCAATCAGCGTCCGCAAGGCTTCTCCCTGCTGCTGCAAGGCCAGCATGGTCTCTTCATGCCGTGCTTCGGCTTGCGCCTCCTCGCGTTCTCTCAGCGTCCGCAAGGCTTCTCCCTGCTGCTGCAAGGCCAGCATGGTCTCTTCATGGCGCGCCTCGGCTTGCTCCTCTTGGCGTTCTCTCAGCGTCCGCAAGGCTTCTCCCTGCTGCTGCAAGGCCAGCATGGTCTCTTCATGGCGCGCTTCGGCTTGCTCCTCTTGGCGTTCTCTGCGCTGATTGCTCGCATCCATCTTCCTGATGCCCCAGGCGATGAGACCACATTGCGCCAGTCCCACCAGGAGCGCGGCACCTGCTTGGACATAGGCTGCTATCAGCCCTTGCTGCTGGAGGACCAGCGTCGCCTCCTGGATAGCGAGACTGGCCGTTTCATACTCGTTCATATCCACCTCCGGGTCGTAACGTAGCGTATCAAAACGCTTACTCGTCTGACTTGACTTCGCCTGGATGTGTAGCGTTTGTCCTCCCGATCTTTCGTTCCACCAACTTCCTCCGATAGTTTTCTCTGAATCCGCCCCTTGAGTATCGCATTCTCAATATCTCTCCGCTCTAATCTACCATCCAACATTTTGGCTTCTGCATGGGAAGAGAGATAATAGGCACGATCGAGAATTTTTTACCGGATTCTCTGAATCCTGGTCATGCGGCGTCCACCCTAGCAGTCGGGATGTCTGTAGATATCCTCTTGATTGGTGACGAGATCATGTTTGTAGCTGATAGAAGGGTGGTTAATTATAATCCCACGAAAATGGACCCGGAATACGAGCCAGCCAAACAGTCTGACCAATACAATAGCGTGAGGGCGGTTTCCCACGAAGATGGTCCCATGGAAGGATTCGTATTTTGATGCATGCAGTGATTCGACCTGAAAAGATGGGTGGTCTTCAAGCCCCTGTAGTAAAATGGTTCGTAACTCACTCAGCGCCGAATCTTGATTGTAAATCGCGGTGCCTACGAGAAGCGCAAAAAACTCATAGCCGATTTTGAGCGGAATGAGTGGAGTCAGAGGTTTACTACCGCGTAGGTCGGGTTCTAGTCGGTCTGTGGTCCATTTAGCCACTTTTAAGCCCGGGTATAGTGTCCCTTCCTTGTTTTCTTCGAGTTTATTAAAGCGGTCTAACGCTTTCTCGATATCAGCCCTGCCGACATTGGCTTTCTCAAGAATTCTCTCAAGCGATTTGCGAGCGTCATTGGTCGGTAGAATCAGAGAGCCATCCTCCGTCTTTTGCGACTTGGCGCGAAATCCTCCCGCACGCCATGTTCCCTGCATGATTGGACCTGAGCCATGAGAGATAAATTTCTGACCTTCCCTGAATCTGCGGGCAAAATCCGGTATGTCCGGTTGAAGGGCATCTACAGCAAAACGGATTGATGGATCGTTTTTTACTTTCGGCTCTACCGTCCTGCCCAGACGCGAATTGCAATCATTGCAGAGGAATCGGCAGGTGAGTATCCCACCGATTGCCTTTGGAATAAGATGTTCTTGGGATAGATGCCCCTCTTTTAGGCAAAGGATACATCTCTTTCCAGGCCATTCGATGTTCACGTTCGTGATTACCCTCGTTAGCTTGTAGCTGGGATCATCTCTTCTATTATTTGTCCCGTTTTTTGTAGAATTTCTTTGTCAGACGGAAGCTGTATGAGTTTTCTGTTTTTTGCCAGCTTTCCCATTAGAGGTTCTAACAAATGTCTCGCGAAACCCTTTCGATTGTTGGATGCGTACATGTCTCGTAGCGTATCGGGTAGGTCTTTTTTCTGAAAGTCCTGGATTACCTTTTTTGCTTCATCCTTATTGAGCAAATAGTCTGACGCGAGTTCTCCAAAAACCTTCTCTACTATAGTCAACATTTTTTTGGCGTCGTCTTCTATAAATTTATCCAGAGTGTTCTTCGCAACTTTTGAAGCAGCAGTTCCACCAGCAAAAGCTCCTATCATTCCTCCCGCAATTCCTCCAATGGCAGTACCGACAACGGGAAAAGCGGAGCCGACCGCCGCTCCTGCTGCTGCCCCAGCCATCCAGCCACCAGTCCCCCCTGCTACCCCTGAGGCTGTGGTTGCAACGTTCTTGAACACCTGAGTGCTAGATACTCTCCCTCTGAATAGGCGGACGAAATCGACGGATGAGAGTACTAATGTTGTCGCTATTCCAGTGACAATGTTTCCTCGAAGTAATTTGCTAACGTTGTTTGCTGCCGCTGCGCCGTAAATTGGGTTTCCTGACCGCAATCCGTTTGCGAACCAAGAAGCCGCTTTGGTACCCATCCCTTTAACAACCCAATCTGTTGCACCACGCAGACTTTGCTCAACGCCAGTTCTTCCTAGCTGAGCCGCTATAACACTGCTCACCCAAGCTATCCCTCCTATTTTCAGGCCGGTACGACATGCTCCTTTCAATGCCTTTTCCCAATCCTCTCCATTCCAAACAGCGACAGCAAAAGACAACGCGGCGGATATACCCATTGATGTCCCTGCGAGTTTGATGCCATTGACGGCATCATATGTAAGACTTTGAACGGTACCGAACCTCGCAATGTTTCTCACCTGCTCGTAAGTGAAAGCGCCTCTTCTTACAATCTCCTTGGCCTTTCCTGGATCAGAAACACCGGGTATTTGTCCGTTCCTGATTCTGTTCTCCATTGCCTGCACGGCAGAATCGTACTTGTCAGACGGGACTTCGATTTGCATTGGCGTTCCATCTGAATTCAAATATCGGAACGTGTTGCTCTCGAAACATTCACTGATACATTTTGAACCCGTTTTGCAGTATTTGGTCTGAATCTTCGCGCCATCGACAAGACGATCTGCGCCATTCTTTGCGTTATCGTCCCCAATAATATTTGCGTCCTTTCCTGTCCAAACGTCCTTCAGGTGATTCGCCTTCTCCGCTGCAAAACCATGTCCACGCTCGCTTCCAAACTTTACATTGTCCGCGTAGTTTTCGGCACTGCCACTAACGCCAGCACCTATGCCTGTGACTTCTTCTTTCTTCATTTTAGCACTCCTGCCAGGATTAAACTTTGCTGCTCGGAACCACCACTAATGTCCCACCTGCTCGCGCGCTTTATCCCAAAGAAAGACTGCAACTATGAGCCGTGTACATGAATCCTCCTCCAGGTTACTCTTCGTCGTTGTCTTCCTTGTCGGAAAGGAGCCAGCCCAACCCAGCGGAAGCAATTGCTCCGAGCAAACCTAACCGGATCGGACTGACTGCGAAGGATGAGGCAGTAAGCCCGGCACCAGCCATTACGCCCATAGAAGGCGTTGGACTGACGAGTTTTTTCAGCATCTCCTTGGCCTCCGCATTCCCAGCTTCAGCCTCAAGGACAGTGCGATACAGGATGTCAAGCCGTTCCTTTTGTCTCCCTCTCGGTGCGACCTCATCCTTCATCCAGCGAGATAGTGAGGACGGGGCGACATCCAGCAGCTTAGCGAGATGGGCCGGCCTGACGGGCGCGTCCGCTGGCTTGCCTGGTATTTCCAGTGGCTTGAGTGCCCCTTGTATTCTCTTTAATTTCTTGGAAACTAGCGTCCTCATTTTCGCCACCTACCGCCCCTCTCGGGGTTGCATTAAGTAGTTCCATTCCAATGATGCAATGGAACATATTGCTCTATTCCCTTCATGTCAAGCCTTTTTCGCCCTCCGCCCGCTGTAATCGAGAAGGGAATTTTCGACCCCGCTTTTACGCACAAATAGAGGAAAAAGCGGGGTTTCGTGCAACCCTTTGAATTCAAAGGGTTTTTGAGTCTCCAGCATGACAAATATGGGCAAAAAGTGGGGGCTGGGATGACAAAGAATGAAGCCTGGATTCCCACCTTCATAGGCATCCAGAGGGCGACAGAGTGGGAAGGCGAGATTCCCGCTTGCGCGGGAATGACGGACGGCTACACACAATCGTAATTTGCTCTAGAGCCTTCTGCTTTTAGGTAGACGCATACCCAGCATGGGCGAAGTAGTGGCGGCATTCCTCAGGGCCGAAGCGGTCAAGCAGGGTCCCGAGCCGCCGCCATGTCGCTTCCACGGTCCGTTCGGCCGCGTGACGGAGCAAAGCTTTGAGCTTGGCGAAGACCTGTTCAATGGGGTTGAGATCGGGGGAGTAGGGGGGCAGGAAACGGAGTGTGGCCCCCACCCGCTCAAGGGCCGCCCGCACGGCCGGACTCTTGTGGCTGCTCAGATTGTCCATAATGACGATATCACCCGGGGTGAGCGTCGGCAGCAGGCATTGTTCGACATAGGCCAGGAAGCAGGCGCCATTCAGCGGGCCATCGAAGACACACGGAGCGGCCACACGGTCGTGGCGCAGCGTCGCCACGCAGGTCAGCGTCTGCCAGTGCCCGTGGGGGCGGGTCGCCCGCAACCGCTGGCCCCGGCGGCAGCGGCCATGGCTGCGGGTCATATTCGTCTTCGCCCAGGTCTCATCCAGGAACACGAGGTGCCGCGGGTCAAGTTGGCCTTGCGTGCGCTGCCACTGTCGGCGGCGGCGCACGATGTCCGGCCGCTCCTGCTCGGCGGCCACCAGGCTTTTTTTTAAAGCTGATCCCGGCCCCTGTGAAGAAGCGGGACAGCATACTGGTGTCTACCCGCACGCCGCGTTCCCTCCACAGCCGGGCCGCCAATGCGGCCAGCGTGATATCGGGCTGCGCCGCCAGCACCGCCAGCACCCAGGCGCGGTGGGGCTCCACCTTCGAAGGCCGATGCCCCCCGGTGCCCACACTCCTCCGCTCCCCGGTCCGGTGGAACCGCTGGAGCCACTTGATCGCTGCCGCCGCACTGACCCCAAACCGCCGCGCTGCCGCCCGCCGGCTCAGTCCCTCACTTTCCACCGCGTCAATCACGCGATCCCGCAAATCTTGCGCATACGCTCGGGCCATTTCTTCCCTCCTTCCGTCGCGCTCCGCCGGCACGCCCCCCCCAGTGTGCGACAAAGACGCGGCTGATTCAAGCTATTCGCAGAAGGCTCTAAGCTAATCGCGAATTACGCCGTACCCACCGGAGAGCGGGCCGACAGGCGACGCTCAGGCCGGCGGAGCCTGGAAAGAGGAAGCGTGTCAACTCATGGAGAGGAGGGCAGGTTTCCTCTGCTGGTACAGCTCCCGGTAGCCGATCAGTTCAATATGCTGGTCTTCAAGCACGCGCCGAACGGCCGGGCTGGTCAGGGCGGCCAGTTCGGCGTCGCGTCGATAGTCCGGTGTCCAGCGCTGGGCCTCGGGGCAGGGCAGAAAGGCCGGGTGGCAGTACAGTTCGGTGACGCCGGCTTGCAGGCGGGGCAAGAGCTTCAGCAGGTAGGGCTCGTCCACCCTTCCGGTCTGGTGGAGACCGAACAGGGCGTCCGGCCAGACGATACCGGTCGCGGCCAGCTTGTGCTCCGCGTGGCGGGACAGACGGGCAAAAACACCAGACTCCAGGCGTTTGCGTAGCCCGGCGCGTGAATCGAGGGCCAAACTACAGGCCAGATCTTCCCGGGTCAGCCGCATGGCCCGGATGCCATACTCCTCGGCCAGCTCCAACAGACTGTTCAAGACGATGGGGTGCAGGTGGATGTTGACGTGCCCGTCAATGTGGGCCAGCGGCAGACCGGTGGCCAGAAAGCGTTCGATCTGCGCCCGGCACTCGTCTCGGAGCTGAGACCGGGCACGGGGCGAGAAGAAGTAGCGCAGTCCGGCCCGGACCGGGTTGTGGAGAAAGTTGCCGTCGCGGTCGGTCAGCTGCGGGATGTGACGGTGATCCAGGACCGCCCGGCCCTGGACCAGGGTCAGGTGCAGCCCGACCTGGAGGCTGGGTGTGGCGCGGGCCAGCTCGACCGCCCCGCGCCACGCCCGCGCGCTGACCATCAGGCTGGCATTGGTCAGAATCCCGTGCCGATGGGCGTGGAGGATGGCCGCGTTGACCTGCTCGGACAGGCCGAAGTCGTCGCCGTTGACGATCAGGCGTTTGTGTCCAGGAGCGGCCATGGGTTGCGGCTGCTCTCCGTTTGATGGGCTGGTCATCGTCATTTGCTGTTGCGCCGGGCTCTGCGTTTCAGCGTCTTGAGGGTCACATTGGCCAGGCCGATGACGATCAGCAGGCCGAGCCACAGGCGGGTGGCGGGCCAGACAGCGGTCCAGCCCTCGGCCGCGACGCCTTCGTAGACCTGGATGCCGACAATGCCGGCCAGCCAGCCGCACACCGATTCATACTCTTTACGCCACGCCAGCCGCCAGCCAAACGGCAGCGTCGTGCCGAGCGCCCGGGGCAGCTGGCTCAGGGCCGGGAGAAAGCGGGGCACGGCGACCGCCCGATAGCCCTCGTAGTCCTGGGTGAAGCGCCAGTGCAGGCGGTGTTCTTCCAGCTTGGTGATGGCGTCGTACAGATAGGCAAAGGGCAGCAGGAAGAGCGGATAGACCCACGGGTTGTGATACACCACGACCAGACCCAGCACGATGAGGAAGTTGCCGGCGTACAGGGGGTGGCGCATCAGAGCGTAGGGACCCCGTTCGCGCACCCCGAATTTGGCGACTTCGGCATTGCTGCCCCAGGCCCAGGCCCGGAGCCACTGACCGAGCAGACACACCGCCGTGCCGACGATATCGCTGAGCAGATCGAGTCCCGGGCTGGCCAGCGGGTAGGTGGGCGGAAAGAAGATCAGGACCAGGACAGCCAGCGGAATGGGCAGGCTGCGTCGGTAGCGGCGCAGCCAGGCGGCAAAGCCGGTCTGGATGAGGCCGGCCGGGCGTTCGCCCAGGGGGGGAGGGGGAGGAGATGCCTCAGCAGTCATGCGGCCTCATATCATTGGAGTGTTTACCCGAGGGAGGTACGAATATATGGGCTGGCTCAGTTATAGTGAACAGCTTTCCAAAAGAACAGGACGAGACCACCGAGCAGAGTCAGACCGCCGATAAGCGCGATCCATTCATTGAGACTCATCGTCCGCTCCTTCTATCAATCCCGTCGAACCAGGACCAGATGGGGCCGCGCATCCGGTCCTGAGCCGCTTCGACTGTCCAGTATCAGGTGGCTGTCGGGCGTGGCTTGGAGCGGCCGCCAGTGTCGCTCGCGAAGCACATAATAGCCCGGCGGACAGCGCGAAAAGTCGTCCTGTTCGGCGCACCGAGCCACAGGAACCGGACGGTTCAGGTAAAAGTAGACCTGGGAAAATTCGTCAAACTCCGACGAGTAGGGCTGTGGGGTGTAAAAGAACAACGGCTGCTCAATCCCAACAGTCCGGCCGATCTGAGCGGCAAATCCGGTCAGGGCTTTGAACTCCTTGGCGTAGGCTCGGGTAAACGGATACAGGCCGGCGGTCACCAGCAGCAGCAGACTCAGCACCAGCCACAGCGCGTTCTGCCAGCAGCCCCGGGTAGCAGCCCAGACCGCACCCAGGCCGCACCCGCACAGAGCGACGAGCAGCGCTGTGCCATACACCGGCTGCTCATCGACAAAGCGGATCAGGGGGGCCACACTTTTCCATTTCGCGTCGCCAAACACCGAGTCCACGGCGGTCGAGTCAATGCTGAGGCCGCCGAACGCGGCTGCGAGCGCAGCCGACACTATCGCCAGGCTGAGGCCGAGGGCGGCCAGGACAAGTCCCGTTCCCAGCCAGCGGGGAAGCGGGTCCGCCCGGCCGGGAACCCGTGCCCAGCCCCATTCGGCGGCAAACAGCGCCATGGCCGGGTACAGGGGCAGCAGATACACGTCACGCTTGCCCGCCGCGACCGAAAAAAAGGCCATGATCGCCACACACCACACGAGAGCCAGCACCCCCTTTTCCCGGATGGGCGCCTGGCGGACAAAGTGCCACACACCAAAGCCGAACAGCAGGCTCCAGGGCAGGCCGCCCAGCACGAAGGGCGGCAAAAAAAAGGCCGAGGAAGGAATCCGTTTGCCCGACCCGGAGGTGAAGCGCAGGACGTTTTCCTGTAGCAGCTGCTTCTGAAAAAAAGCCCAACCCTCCTGGTCGAGCGCCAGCACGTACCAGCTCAGCGGCAGGCCAACGGCCACCACGACAGTGCCCGGGCTGAGCAGTTGGCGGACACGCGACAGTTGGCCCTGGGCCGCGAGATAGAGCCCGATCACGACGCCGGGCAGGATGATGCCGACCGGTCCCTTGCTGAGGCAGGCGCCGGCCAGGGACAGGCCAAAGGCCAGACTGCGCCAGCCCCGCCATTCGTCGGCTTCATACATCCAGGCGAAACTGGTCAGGGCGGCCAGCACAAAAAAGGCCAGGGCCGGATCAACCCAGGCCTCGCGGGCCATTTCGACACACATGGGTGTGGTCAGGACGAGCAGGGCGGCCAGGATGCCGACCTCGCGGTTGGCCAGCCGGCAGCCGAGCAAACAGGTCAGGCCGACGCTCAGGGCCGAAAACAGAGCGCCCGGCAGGCGGGCGGCCCATTCCGACATCTCCCCGCTCAGCAAATGGAGTTCATCCTGACCTGCTGAAGAGGAAGAGAGGATGACCCCCATTCGGGCCGCGCCGGCGCCCAGCCAGTGCAACAGGGGCGGCTTGGAGGGGATGGTCTCCCCGTTGCGCAGGGGCAGCACCCAGTTGCCGGTGCGCAGCATCTCCTGCATGACCAGGGCTTCCCGGCCCTCCATGGTCCGATAAATCGGGCCTTCACCCAGCCGCCACACGAAGATCAGGCCGGCCACGAGCACAAACAGGCCGGCCAGGACTGGTGGGGACAGGCGGGTGAGGGGAGCGAGGGCGGAGGGAAGCAAAAGATATGCGTGATCGGATTTCGTTCGATTGGACATCACGAACAGCGGTGTGGCGACGGGAAGCCGCACGGAGACCGGTCTAGGACTGATCCAGGGCCACAATACGCGGCAACACTTCGCGCTCCGCCCGCTCCAAATCCCAGGGAAAATCTATCTCTATCCAGGGCAGATCTTCGACCCGTTCAAAGCCGACATGTCGCTGGCGGAGAAAGATCGGGTAGGCCTCTTCATGTTCGATGGTGTCCTGGCCGCGGGCGATGTGGTCGTCCAGGATGGCCCGCAGGAGCGGCACGTCAGCCTGGCCGAGCTTGAGAAAGCCGATGGACTCGCCAATCAGGTCGTAATCCCCGGACCCGCCCCGGATGATGGTCAGCACCCGTCCGCCCCGGGTCAGCAGCATTTGTTCCTCACCGGTATTGGTGGCGCTGGCGTCGAGCAGAAAGCAGTTCGGCTGGGGCGACTCAATCAGCCGGCGCAGCATGGCGGTCGGGAACAGAACGTCGGCGTCCATGATCAGGAGGTCGTCGTCAAATTCCTCGCGGGCGCTCCACAGCGACAGGATCGCCCCCCGGTCATAGCGGGGGTTGGTGATATACGAGACCTGGACGCCGCCGCAGCGCGCCCCAATCCTGTCCTCAACCATCTCGCCCCGATAGCCGATGACGACCACCGCTCGGTCAACCCCAGCCGCGCCAAGGGCGGACAGGCTCCGTTCCAAGAGGGGCCGGCCCTGAATTTCGATCAGGCACTTGGGCGGCCCTCCCCCCTCCCCAATGGAGGGGGTGAAGCGTTTGCCGATACCGGCGGCAAGAATGATGGCTTTCATGGCGTTTCAATCCTCTTCGGCCCGTTCAGGCCGAGGCAGCCCCAGATTATCGCGCTTGTCTCCAGGAACCAAGGCAGGTGAGCACTTCAGCCCAGAACCTCTTCGAGGCTGTGCAGGAAGCGGCGAAAGTCGTCCAGGCTCAGATGCCCCATGTTGGCGACCCGGAAGATACCGGTCTGGAGCCGGCCCTGGCCCTCGTAGATGACGAACCCGCGCTGTCTGAGTCGGTCGTGCAGATCGTGGTAGTCCATCCCTTCGGGCAGGAACAGGGCGGTCAGCGAATTGACCCGCAGCTCAGGCGGCAACACAAAGCGCAGCCCCAGACGGCTGAAGCCCGTCCGCAGCAACTGCGAGGCCGCGCGGTAGCGCTCGACCCGCGCCGCTACGCCTTCCTCCAGCAACTCATCAAGGGCGGCGTCGAGGGCGTAGCAGGCTTGCACCGGCGGGGTAAAGGCGACGCTGTTGCGTTCCTGAGCCTGCCAGTGAACGGGCAGGTGCAGCGACAGCGAGCTGGCCGGGTGGTCTTGCATCGCCCGCATGAGGGCCGTCCGAACCAGGACAAAGGCCACGCCGGGCAGGCCCTGCACGCATTTGTTGGCCGTGCAGGCGCAGATATCGACCTGGTCACGAACGAGGTCAAGATCTTCGCCCGCCAGGGCACTGACCGCATCAAGCAGGAAGACACGGCCCATTCGCCTGGTCAGAGCGCCGATTGCGGACACGGGATTCAGCAGGCCGGTGGTGGTCTCGTGGTGGACCAGGGCCACCCCGCCGATGGACGGGTCGGCCTCAAGCCGGGCTTCGATCTGGCCGATGTCGGGCGGTTCGGTCCAGTCGTAGCGCAGCTCCACACCCGGTATCCGGTGGGCGGTGGCCATACGCAGCATGCGCTCGCCGTAGACGCCGTTGTTGATGACCAGGAGTTTTTTGCCCTGGGGCAGAGTTGAGGACAGCATGGCTTCGACCGCCGAGGTGCCCGAGCCGCCGATGATGACCGAGGTGTAGTCCTGGGGGGCAAAGGCGCTCAGGAGCTTTGTGCGGATAGCGGCCAGCAGATCCGAGAATTCTGCTTCGCGGTGGCACAGGTCGCCGCGCAAGAGCGCCTGTTGGACGCGCGGGGAGACGTTGACCGGGCCGGGGTTGAGAAGGATGGGTTGCATGGCGGATAGGCAAGTCAAAAGTCAAATGGCAAAACGCAAATGGCAAATGGCAGAAGTTTTGACCTTTGACTTTTGACCTTTGACCTTTGACTTCTCTTCATTTTTGCATCGCCTCCATAAACCGCCGCGCAATCTGGGGCGGTTCGTGGCTGATCCGGCCGATTTTGCGTTCCTGCCAGTCGGGTTCGATCTTGACCAGCAGAAACGCGGGGCCGGCCTGGCCGAGCACTTCGCCTGCTGCGGCTCTGAGATCGTCCGGCGTTTCAACCCGGCCGACGTGGCGGTAGCCGCTGGAGCGGGCGATGTCGTCCAGGGCAACCTGGGCCGAGATGCTGCGCTGATTGCCGGTTGAGCCGTAGGCTTCGTTGTCGAAAACGATATGGACCAGGTTGGGCGGCCGGGTGGCGCCAATGAGCGCCAGGGAGCCCATGTTCATCAGCACATTGCCGTCGCCGTCAAAGACCACAATACGCCGCTCGGGGCGGTTGAGGGCCAGGCCCAGCCCGATGGACGAGGCCAGCCCCATTGAGCCGATCATGTAGAAGTTGGCCGGCCGGTCGTCGAGGTTGAAGGACTCGCGCGAAATAAAACCGTTGGCGTGTACGACCAGGGCGTCGTCCAGCAGGGGAATCACCACCCCCAAGGCGTCTGCCAGCTTCACGCCAGCACCCCCGGCGGCAGGAGCAGGGCGACCGGTTTTTTGGTCTGACGCAGCGTCTGGGCGGCCCAGCCCACGACCTGCGTAGCGGTCTCGGCGCTCAACACCCGATGCGGAATACCGACGGTCTCGAATAAACGGGGGGAGATATCGCCCATGATGAGATGTTCGGGCGCGTCCTTGCCCTGATAGCCACGCCAGGTCACGAGCAGCAGACACGGCAGATCGTAGAGCAGGCTCAGTGAGGCCAGGGCGTTGAGGCACACCCCCAGGGCCGAGTTCTGCATAATCACAACCGGCTGTTTGCCGGCCATATAGGCTCCGGCCGCCAGACCGACCGCCGCGTCTTCGCGGGTTTCGGGAATATACCCACCCCCGTCTTCCAGGCGGGCAATGAGGCTCTTGACCAGCGAGCAGGGCACGCCGGTGAAAAAATCGAAGCCCTCGGCCCGCAGCAGGCTGAGAAAGTCGGTGCCGGTCATCATGACGCTCGGTTTCACCCCTCAGCCTCGACCCGGCCGCGACAGCTTTCCCCCGCTACCGCTGTCTGGTGTGCCGGACGGGTCAACAGCATGGGCAGCACGACCAGAGAGGCGACCAGGACGCTGCCGACCGCCAGCGAGAGGAGCAAGCCCATACTGAAAACGCCATAGTATTTGGCGATCATCAGGCTGCCGAAGCCGACCATGGTGGTCAGCGAAAACAGGGCCACGGCCTGGCCGGTGCTGCCCGCGACCAGGCTGGCCGGTGTCATCTGGTCGTCCTCTCGAAAACGGTGGACGAGGTGAATGCCGTTTTCGATGCCGATGCCGATGATGAGCGGGGCGGCAACCAGGTTGGCTACGTTGAACTGCAACTTGCACAGCCACATCAGGCCGGCGGCCCAGACCATGCCGAGGCCCAGCGGCAGGAGGGCCAGCAGGGTATCGGTGACGCGCCGCAGGGTGCCGAAGGTGACGAGCACGATGGCGACCAGAGCGTATATCGCGGCCTCGATATAACCCTGCTGCATGGCCCGAATCGACTCGTAACCGATGACCGGCGAACCCGTGACATCCGGGTCAAGCTCGCGCAACTGGCGGATAAAGGCTTCGAGCGCGTGCTGCTCACGAATATTGTGTTTGGGATAGATCTGGAGCAGGAACTTGTCTTCGGCACGGCTGACAAAGCGTTTTTTGAGTTGGGGCGGAATATCGGCCATGGTGATCGGACCCGCAGGCTGGATATTGTTGCGCAGCAGGCTCCAGACATCGGCAAAATCCTGAAACAGATCGGCCTGAAACCGGCCGAGCGCGGCTCGGGCCTCGGCTTCGGGCAGGTCTTGGAGGCGGGCGACAATGGTTTTCAGCCGGGCGCGGGCTGTGCTCAGCTCGCTCTCGGTGGGCCTGTTTTCGGGATCCCAGTCTTCGTTGCTCTCCCGGACCTTGAACCGAATCTGGTCCAGGGAACGCCGCAGGGCCGGCACGACAACGGGCTGGGTCGCCGCCAGGGTCGGTGGCAGGTCGGCCAGCAGGGGTTGCAGAGCGCGGACCAGGGGCAGCCGCCGGTCCTGGTCGGCGGGAATGAACGAGGCCACGCTCTCGACCGTTTCAACGACCGGCAGGGCTTCAAAGGCTGCGGCCTTCTGCACAGCCGCCTGGGGGCTGGTGGCCGTGGCCAGGGCGTTCCAGGACGCGCGTTCCGAGTGGGCAATGATGCGTCGCTCCCACTCCACCGACGGCGTGCCGTGGGCTTGCAGGTTGAGCAGGTCGTAATCAAACCGCACGGTCGGCAGGGCGGCCAGGGACGCCACGGTCAGCACACCGGCCAGCGCCAGCACCGACCGCCGCCGGCGCTCAATCAGCCTGCCCAGGGCGGCAAAGCTGGCGTTCAGCAGGCTGGTTCGGGGGGTGTGGACCCGCCAGGGCCGGATGCGTTCGACCACCACGATCAGGGCCGGCAGAAAGCTGAACATGGCCAGCAGGGCCAGCAGAATGCCCACGCTGGACATCAGGCCGAGTTCCTGCATGCCCCGAAAATCGGCCAGCATGATGGCGGCAAAGGCCAGCGCGGTTGTGCACGCCCCGGCAATAATGCTCGGCCCGGTATGAATAGAGACCTGGTGCAGGGCGGCAACCGGGTCTCTGCCGGCGCCACGCTCTTCCTCGTAGCGGGTCATGAAATGGACCCCGAAATCGTCGGCCAGACCCAGCAGCAGGGGCGCCACAAACACGCTGATAATCGTCAGGTGGCCGACCGCCAGGGTGACAAAACCCATGGTCCAGCACAGCCCGACCAGCAGCGAGGAGAGGATGAGCACCGGGTGGCGGATACGCTGAAAAAAAATCAGGTACAGCAGGCCGATGCCCAGAGTGGTGGCCAGGGTGGCGGCCGGCGCGTCGCTCTGGGCGCTGGTCATCTCATCGGTGTCCAGCACCTCAATGCCGGTCAGACCGGCGTCCAGCCCGGGAAATTCGGCGCGTAGCTCGTGAATGATGCGCCGGATCGTCACAATGGCGTCTTGCAGCTCGGTCAGGCCGGCTTCCTCGGGCTCGGCGGGTTGGACCAGCATGAAAAGGAACCGACGGTTGCCGGACACCAGGAAACCCTCGTCCGACAGCTCCTGCGTGTCGCCAAAAAACTCTTCCCACGGCGAACGGTAGCGGTGGGCCGGGTTGCTGAGGGCCTGGTCCATCTCGTACAGCAGGGAGTTGAGAAAACCGATCTGCGGTGTCGGTGTCTCGTCCGCAGCGTCCTGCGCTTCCTCACTGCTCGGTGGGGGTGGGTCTTGGAGGTCATAGTCAAAAAGACCGGGCTGCGGGGAAGACGCCTGACCGGGGTCATCTCCGAGCGGTTCCTCTTCGGGTTCATCTTCGGGTTTCTCTTCGGAGGGAGCAAAGTCGAACAGCCCACCGACCAGGTGTGAGACGGTTGCTTCGGCGATTTGATGGTTGATGGCCTCAAACAGGGTATTCAGGCCCGGGGTGGTGGTGATTTCGTGGACCAGCTCACGCGAGCCGGACAAATCGTCGAAGAGGCTGCGCAGATCCTGGCTGGGCAGGTAGAGGAGCTTTTTGCCGTCGAGCGAGGTGGTGTCAATCTGGTAGAAGACCTCTTCGATATAGGCCGTCTCGCGGACCAGCAGCTCGTCCAGCCGAGCCACAAAGGCTTTGCCCTGGGCGATATCCTGCGGCTCGACAACAACGAAGAACTGGTCAACGCTGCCAAATTCCTGGGTGTATTGCTCCTCCAGCTTGATATACGGTTTGTCGCTGTCGATGAGGTCGTTGCGACCGGTGACAAACTCCAGATGGGTCGCGGTATAGCTCAGCGCCACCCCGACCAGGGCCAGACACGCGGCCAGAATCGTGACCGGATAGCGTGTGGTCAGGCGGGCCAGGGCGTACAGGGCGCGCTGCTCCCGACTCATACGCGGCGGAGGGGAGGGGGAGGGAGGGGCGGACACAGGCACGCGAGCGTTCTCCACCTGGCGCCTATTGAGGACCGTCCCATGTGAGTTTGCTCTGCATGCGCTCGACCAGCTCCTCGTAGGATTTGCGGGCCATGATGGACTGGACCTGTTTGCGCAGGTTGCCCGCCATACTCACCCCGTCGAGATGCACGTCCCAGACCTTCCATCTGTCGTCGATGAGGTGGAGGCGGTACTTGATCACGACCTGTCCTTCTTCGGCGTTGACGAGCGAGGTTTCAACAACGGCTTCCTGACCCTCAACGTGGTTCTGACCGTACACGATCTGGTTGCTGGATAAGAACTCGGCGGCTCGCGGATAGGCGATATCGCGCAGCAGGCGGGCCAGGAGGGCGGCGAAATCGCGCTGTTTTTCCTGGCCCAAGTCCTGCCAGTAGGGCCCCATCAGCCAGCGCGCGAGCTGAGCCAGGGCCAGATGCGCCTCGATTTTTTCGATATCACAACCGCTCGACTGGGTGCCGTTCGTCTCGCTACAGGCGATGATGGACTCAATCAGCTGTTGCGTCATTTGGATCGGGGTCTCGGCCCGCGCCAGTCCGGCACCGGCCAGCACCAGACCCAGGCTGAGGCCCACCCAGACCCGGGCCGGACGGCGGCGCAACTCCGTGACAGTCTCTCGGCGATATGGCATGCCGCGCTATTCCTCAATCTGCTGCTCTCGGCGCTGCAGGTAGAAGTCCTGGGCGGCGCTGTAGAGGTCCAGCGAGAAGCGGTCAACCTGTTCAAACAGCTCCAGGTTCAGGGAGCGTTCGTTGACGGCGTTGCTGACGGTCGTGCCGCTGCTGATCGCAAAGTTGTGCGTGCCGGACAGGATATACTGTTTGGGGTCCATCGCCCCGTCGATCACAAAGCCGACGGTGTCGCGGACGGTTGACGGGCCCAAAAACGGCAGGACGAGATACGCCCCGCCTTCTACGCCGTAATAGCCCAGTGTCTGCCCGAAGTCTTCGTTGCTGGCCCGAATCCCGAACTGGTTCTTGGCCACATCAAAAAGGCCGAGCCCACCCAGCGTTGAATTGAGCATGAAGCGGCTCACCTCCCGTGCCGCACCGCGAAACTTAAACTGAAACAGGCTGTTGGCGACACGGGGCAGAACACCCAGGTTGAGAAAGAAGCGCTGGGCTCCCAGGCGGGCTTCCTCGGGAACGACTTTGACGTAGCCCCTGGCCACCGGACGCATGAGCTTCTCATCCAGCCACAGGTTGACGTCAAACATGGCTTCGTTGAACGTTTCGAGCCGAGAATCCTTGTATACCTCGGTCGGGGTGTCCAGGGAGTCGCCAAGGCCGGCGCCGAGCTGCGCCCGAGCCGGCGTCGGCCAGCCCACGGCCAGGCACAGGCTCAGTACGACGAGGGACCGAAGAACGATTTGACTGATCATATGAGGGCCTCCCTCTCTCTTTCCTCTCTCCCAGGATAGAGCACACTCGGTCGTAGACAAGCAGGGGAGGAGCATCAGACCGATTTGGTCGGCAGAGCAACGGTCGCTGTCCCGATCACCCAGCGTTCACCGTCATCGTTTTCCATCCAGATATCACACTCAGCGGTATGGGTCTGTTCGTCTTTTTGGGTGACCGCTCCGCACAGGTGGATATTCTTATCGGGCAAGACCGGGCTGCGGAAGGTCGTGCCGATGCGGGTAATGCGGGCGGCCGGGTTCCAGTCGCTGATCATCCGCGCCAGCAGGCCCATGCTCATCACGCCGGGGGCAATCATGCCGGGCAGACCCTCCTTGCGGGCGCCCTCGTCGTCGGTGAAGCGGGGGAAATCCATATTGGCGGTCCGCGCATAGCGACGGACCTGGTCTTTGGTCAGAAACATGTCCAGGGTCGGGAACTCGTCGCCCTCTTCGACGTCTTCAAAGTAGAGACTGCTCATCGCTGCATGATCCTATGGTCAATGACGGCCACTTTTTCACCGTTCTGATTACTGATCTCATTGCGCAGGACGATGAAATACATGCTGCCGCTGCGCCCGGTTTTTTCATAGATGTCGTGGATCTTGCTGACCATCGTCAGGCTGTCGCCGGGTCGGACCGGCGCAAACACGTCGAGGTCTCTGCCGCCGTCAAAGCCGACTTTGCCGAACCTGGGCATATTCTCGGGCGTCATTTTGTTCGGCCGCAGCTTGGTCAGAAAGGTCGGCGGCGCAACCAGACCGCTGTACGGACCCTCGGCCGCCGCAGCTGCGTCGGTATACAGCGGGTTGGTCTCGCCCAGGGCGGCGGCAAAGTCCAGGATTTCCTGTGTCGTGATGGGGGCGAAGGAGGTCTCATCAAAGACGGCCCCCAGAATGGAACGGTCGAAGTCGAGTGCCATGGGCGTATCCTTACTAGGCTGCGTTTGAAGCCTGGGCTCTGCGTGCCCGAAAGTCCACCGGTCGGTAGCCACCGCCCCGCAGCGCGTCGACCAGATCTTCGGTCGAGGTGATGTCGCGGTCAAATTCGGTGGCGCAGATGCCGATAAAGCTTACCAGATGCGAGTCGCTGCCGCCAAAGGCGTGGTAGCCGTACTGGTCGATCAACTCGGCCACCCGCTCGTTCTCGCCTTTTTTGCTGCCGCCGTTGAGGGCTTCGACCCCGCACACCCCTTCGAGCGGGGGCAGCTTTTCGTAGTGTTCGATCAGGCCGATGGTCGGACGACCGGGATGACACGGCATGGCAATGCCGCCCATCCGGGCCACCTCGGTGATGACGTGCTGGGCCGGCAGCCGGACGTTGGAAAAATCGAAGTGCTTGAGGATGTCGTCGTTCACCCCGTAGACCAGAATATGGCCGTACTCGGTCTCGACCTCGGAGGCTTTGAGGATGAGCAGGCCGTATTTGTCTTCAAGGGCGCGATAGTCGCTGGCGGAATCGAATTTGCGGTGCTCGGTCAAGACCAGGCCGTCGATGGGGCGCTCTTCGCGTTTGCGGGCCAGCCATTTCAGGTAGGCCTCGACAGGGGCGCGGCTGTCGTCGGAGGCTTCGGAGTGTGAATGGAGATCGAGAATACGTGCCATAGTGTATCTGCCCTGAATAGCCTGCCGAACGGCTCGGCTTTTGGTCGATATCGGCGCTCATAGTGCCAGAACTCCCCCGGTCTGGCAACAAAGGGAATCGTGCTGTCCTGTGGATATCGTGTTGTGAGCACGATTCCCTTTGATGGACGCGGGCGCCGTGCGTCGGCACCCACGGCGGGCTGTGTGCTTAGCGGACCGGCCGGAACAGCGGAATGGAAATCTCCGGCGTGGCGTCCTCAAAGGTGACCTCGACCGGCATGCCGATGCTGACCTCTTCCGGCGCACAGTCAACAATATTGGTCAGCATGCGCACGCCCTCTTCGAGCTCCACGTAGGCCATGATGTAGGGCAGGTTGTTACGGAAGCCGGCGCTCTGATTCTGGTAGGTCACCGTATAGGTGTAGACGGTGCCCCGGCCGCTGCATTTGAGCCACTCCAGGTCGGTGGACAGATCTTCCGGAGAAAACGCCCGCGGGTAATAAAAGACCCTGCCGGAGCTGCGGCATTTCTGCACGTAGAGTTCATGCCGGGCGCAGGCTTCCCAGAAGGGGCGGTTTTCCTCGTCGAGGCGAGGCAGCGGTTTGCGGTATTTTTTTTCTTCAGCCATAGCTCTGCTCCCTTACACACCCAACACCAGGCTGGCGCCGCTATGCCGCAGCCCCAGGGTTCCGCCGGTGCCGTGGCAGAACGCCAGCTGACAGTTTGGGACCTGGCGGTCTTCACACTCGCCGCGCAGCTGCTTGGCGGCTTCGATGACCAGAAAAATGCCGCGCATGCCGGGATGGTTGGACGACAGGCCGCCGCCGTCGGTGTTGATCGGCAGCTCACCGCCCAGCCCGATCCGGCCATTCTGAACGAACGCGCCGCCCTCGCCCTTGCCACAAAAGCCCAGGCTCTCCAGGGTGACGCACACGGTGATGGTGAACGAGTCATAGATCATCGCCATGTCGATGTCTTGATGCGTTACGCCCGCCCGTTGCAGGGCTTTGGGGCCGGACTGTTTGGCCGCCGCATCGGTCAGATCCCGCAGGCCGGCGCTGGTGTGATAGCAGGCTTCGGCCGCGCCCTGGATGTAGACGGGTTTCTTTCTGAGGTCGCGGGCGCGTTCGGCCGAGGTGACCACAATCGCGCCCCCGCCGTCCGAGATCATGCAGCAGTCCAGCAGGTGGAGCGGAGACGATACCAGGCGCGATTTCAGCACGTCTTCGACGCTGATCGGATCGCGGAACTTGGCCCTGGGGTTGAGCGAGGCGTGCTTTCTGGTGACCACCGCGATTTCGGCCAGCTGCTCGCTGGTCGTCCCGAATTCGTGCATATGCCGCTGCGCAACCAGGGCATACGCCCCGACCGTGGTCGGCCCGAAGCTGTTTTCGTGCTGGTCGGGCGGATCGCCGGCTCCGCCTCCAGCCGTGCCGATGGCAAACCGGTCGGACGACCATTTGCTGCCGTACAGGATGAGGCCGACGGTGCAGTAGCCGGCCGCAATAGCTGCGGCCGCGTGGGCGGTGTGCGACACAAAAGACGAACCGCCAATGGAATTGGAGTCCAGATAATCGGGGTTCAGATTCAGGTGTTCGGCCAGGGAGACGATGCCCATCCCGCTCACCCCGGAGGTAAACAGGCCATCGACATCTTTGAGCGTCAGGCCGGCGTCGTCCAGCGCCCCGCGGGCGCTCTCGGCCATGATCTGGTACTGGGTTTTATGCGGCGCCCAGCGGAGCGGATGCTCGTACACGCCGGCGACTGCGGTTTTTCCTGTAATGCTCATGCTTCGTCCTCTTTTCCCGGTCAGCCGAAAAATGCCTGAATGGCATCGCAGGCCGCCTGGGGCTGTTCGATGGGCAGCCAATGGCCAGCGGCTTCGATCACGCTGAGTTGGGCGCCGGGAATCTGGTCGCGCAGCTCCTCGCTCTGGGCGACCGGCGTGGCGCTATCGTCGTGGCCGGCCAGAACCAGGGTCGGGGTCTTGATCTCGCCCAGCCTGGGCCGCAGATCGACCTGTTGGCAGGCCACCAGATCGAAGTGACGGACGCGCGGGTCGGTCTTGATCTGCTCCATCCAGCCCTGCTGAACAATGTCCTGGGGCGTTTGGGGCGAGCAGGAATCTTTGGTAAACGGCTGGGGCTGACGGCCCTTCATGACCTGCGCCCAGGTCTCAACCCGCTCGTCTGGAATGTTGAAGGTGGCGGCCGTACAGGTCAGGATCAGTCCATCGACCATCTCGGGGTGACGCAGGGCCAAGTCCAGAGCAATCGCCCCGCCCATGGAGTGGCCCATCAACACGGCCGGTCGCACGCCGAGCGTCTTCCACAGGCTGTAGGTGAAATCGCTATAGGCCGGGATGCTGCCCAGGCTGTCGATACCGCTTGAGCGGCCGTGAGCCGGAAAATCAAACGACAGCGGGCTGTGCTGGGCCGACAGGATATCGAGCAGCTTGTGGGCAAAATGTCCGTTGCTGCCCGCCCCGTGAATATACACAATCAGTTTGCCCCGGCTGACATCCGGAACGACCGGGGGCAGGGTTGTCTGGCCGGTATGAAAATAATGGACCGCGTAGCCGTCCACCTCGACGTATTTTGTTGGCATATGCCCCTCTCAGGAAAAAACTGCCCCCTGACTAGTCGGGTGGCTGGCCTTTGTCAAGAGAAGGCGCGGCGCGCTGCGTGGCAGGCCAGTGTATCAGATTGTGCGCTTGGTCACTGGTGTGGTATGCAAGACAGACACACAACAGGGACCGCTATGACCACCGCTCGGTACGCCGATACCCGGCTTTCGCCGGACAATTTACCGCTGATTGTCCAGATCCAGCCGGTTCTGAATTTGACGGATGAGCAGTTCTACGAATTCTGCCGACTCAACGCCGAACTGCGGGTCGAGCGGACAGCCCGGGGAGAGCTGTTGATTATGCCGCCGGCAGGATGGGAGACCAGCGAGCAAAACGCGGAAATTTCCATGCAGTTGAGGCAGTGGGCCAAGCGTGATGGAACGGGTACAACGACCGATTCTTCAGGCGGTTTCATTCTCCCCAATACCGCCATCCGTTCGCCAGACGCGGCCTGGATTCGATACGACCGGCTGGCCAGCTTGACCGCAGAGCAGCGAACGAAGTTTCTCCCGCTGTGCCCCGACTTTGTGATCGCGCTCCGTTCTCCAACCGATTCGCTCACAACGCTTCAATCCAAAACGGAATTTCCTAGTTTAAGGTCTTGACACTCTGCTCCAGACCGGGCATACTTGGTGTTGCTGAAGCATCAAGACGCCCGAGAAAGGAGCAGAGCGCATGAATATTGTACAGATTTTCCACCAATTTCCTACCCAAGCCGCCTGCATCGCTCACCTGGAGAAAGCCCGCTGGGGCGACACCCCGCGTTGTCCCTACTGCAACTCGACCAACACGGCCCGGACGCCCAAGCGTCACCGCTGCTACACCTGCAAGACCTCATTCAGCGTGACGGTGGGCACGATCTTCCACCATACCCATATGCCCCTCCAGAAATGGTTTCTGGCCATTTCGCTAATTCTGAACGCCAAGAAGGGCCTATCAGCCTTGCAGCTCTCCCGTGATCTCCAGGTCAACAAGAACACGGCTTGGCGGATTGCCATGCAGATCCGCAAGGCCATGACCCAGGCCGAGCAGCGCCACCTGCTGACGGGCATTGTGGAGATGGACGAAACGTATGTGGGCGGCAAGCCCCGCAAGGGCAAGCACTATGACGACCCGGACGACAAGCCGAAGCCAGGCCGGGGCACCAAAAAGACGCCCGTGGTCGGCGCGGTCGAACGGGATGGCGAAGTGCGGGCCAAGGTCGCCCGGAAAGACCAGCTCAAGGGCCGGGACCTCCGGGCCTTTGTCCGGGCGCGGGTGGACACCGAGAACGCCCACCTGATGACCGATGAGTACAAGGGCTATCTCGGGATGGACCGTATTCTGCCGCATGACGTGATTACGCACGATGACTGGTATGTGGACGGGGACATTCACACGAACACGATTGAAGGCTTCTGGGCGCTGCTGAAGCGGGGCATTATGGGCCAGTTCCACCATGTCAGCCGCCGTCACTTGCAGCGCTATGTGGATGAGTTCTGCTACCGCTACAACCTGCGCAAGGTCGAGTCCGATGAGGCGTTCGACTGGACCGTGCTGCGTGGCTTGGGAGTCGAAGATGAGTAAGAAAAAACCGTTGAAAGTGATTGCAGGCGCACCCGACCGGCCTCTGGTCATCGGGAGCATCGAGATTCCCTGTTATGTCTTAGAAGACAAGACGCGGGTCTTGGTGCAGCGCGGGATGGCGATGGGTCTGGGCATGTCCGCGGCAGGAAGTGGGCAGCGTTTGACCGTTTTTGTGGCCTCAAAACGCATAAAGTTCTTTATTCCCGGCAACTTAAAGGTGGGCATCGACAACCCCATTCGCTTCCTCACCCAAGGCGGCATCGCCTATGGGTATCCAGCGACTCTCCTCATTGATCTCTGTAAGGTCATCCTTGAAGCGCGTGACGCTGGTGTCCTCCAAAAACAGCAGAAGCACATTGCTGAACGGGCGGATATTCTCATTCGGGGCTGCGCGACGGTCGGGATCATTGCCTTGATTGATGAAGTGACGGGATACCAAAAGGTCAGAGAAAAAGAGGCGTTGGCCGCAATCCTGGAGGAATTTCTTGCCAAAGAGCGTCGGCCGTGGACGCGCACATTTCCCTATGAGTTCCATCAAGAGATTTTCCGGCTCAAAGGCTGGCCCATGCCGTCAGACGGCAAGAGCATCAAGGGGCCACGGGTCATCGGTCGTTACACCAATGACTTGGTCTATGATCGTATTGCCCCAGGGATCGTGGACGAACTGCGGCGTGTCAATCCTGTCCTCGCCAATGGGAGACGCCGGGACAAACATCATCAGTGGTTTATTCCCCACCCAGGCTTAGTCAAACTGAACCAACATCTTGCTGCGGTGATGGCTTTATTGCGTGCGGCCCCGAACTGGGGGGTCTTTCATCGCAGTCTGGAACGGGCCTTCCCCAAGCTGAACGAGACGATCCCCATGGCGTTTGACGAGGAGGGATAGATGAAACTCAAGGAAATGACGCATACCGAACTACTGGCACACTATGTCCAGATACGAGAGGAATTCCGAGCACGGGGTATCTCACGGAGCGAAAACAGCATCACGAGTGATCTCGCGGAGTACCTCTTTTGTTCTGTATTTGGATGGGAACAAGAGCCTAATTCAAAGAGTGGTTATGATGCCACGGACAGCAAGGGGACACGCTATCAGATCAAAGGACACTGGATGCATCGACGGACCAGGTCTCGACAGCTTTCGCCTCTTCGTAATCTCAAGAAGCGTCCTTTTGACATACTCGCGGGGATTCTCTTCGCAGATGATTACCAAGTGCTCCGAGCCGCGCTGATTCCTTGGGCTGTTATTGATGAACATGCTCGCCACAATGCCTACACGAATAGTGCCATATTTCATTTGCGTGATGGGATATGGTCACTAGACGGGGTGCAAGACGTGACAGACAGGCTCCGTGGACAACTTAACATAAGACCTTAAACTAGGAAATTCCGATCCAAAATGCTCGAATACATTGAAAACGGGGTGCGGCTGGGATGGTTGATCGATCCGGTTCAAGGCCATGTCTACGTCTATTCTCCTGACTCGCCTGTCGTGCGGCTCGACAATCCAGACAGCCTATCCGGCGATCCAGTCCCGCCTGGCTTCCACTTGGACCTGGGCGAAATCTGGTAGTCTGCCCTCACCAGCTTTGCTGCGAACCTTCTGGAGGTTGACCCGAGATGAAATACACAGTCGCCTTTCACCGCTCAGAAGAAGGAATCAGTGTCTGGGTCCCTGGGCTGCCAGGATGCGTTTCCCAAGGAGTCACCGAAGAAGAGGCTCTCAGGAATATTGCCGACGCTATCCGTGAATATCTTGATGTTGTGGCGGAACAGCTTGAAGGCGCGGAAACGAGAGAAATCGAGATAGCTGTCTAGTGTCCTGGAACTGAAGTTCGTATCATTGTAGAATAGCCCTCAGAGTTTGAGATAAGGAGGGCTTTCTGATGGGTCGTGGCGGTGGCCGCCCAGTGGCGGCGGTGGTCCTCAGCGCGGACGAACGGGCGTATCTGGAGCGCCAGGTGCGCCGGCACCGGATCGCACGCTCCTTGGCCGAGCGTTGCCGGATGATCCTGCGGTGCGCCGCGGGCTTGTCGAGCAAGGCGGTCGCCGCGGAACTCGGGGTGCATGAACATACGGTCGGGAAGTGGCGGCGGCGCTTTGTGAAAGACCGCGTCGCAGGCTTGGGGGACGAGCCGCGCGCGGGCCGGCCCCGGACCATCGCGGACGCGGTGGTGGCCGAGGTCATTGAGCGGACGCTCAGGGCGACGCCACCCGACGCGACCCACTGGTCGCTGCGCTCCATGGCCAAGGCGAGCGGGCTATCGCACACGACGGTCCGCCGGATCTGGACGGCCTTCGGCTTGCAGCCGCACCGCGCAGAGACGTTTCAGCTCTCGGGCGATCCGCTGTTTGTCGAGAAGCTATCTCATAAATACTTTTTGGCAAGGATGAGAAAGGCGGCAAGTTTGAGAAAGGCCAGGAAATTGGCCGCAGAACGTTCATACCGCGTGACCAGCTTGCGGTAGTTTTGCAGCCACGCGAACAGCCGCTCTATTTTCCAGCGTCGCTTATACCGACGCAACTTGCGCCCGTCCTGGGACCGCGGCTTGGTGCGATTCTTGCGGTGCGGGGCAATCAGCTCGACGCCCAGCGTCCGGCACGTCTCATCCAGCGGATCGCTGTCATAGGCTTTGTCGCCAATGAGGTTGCGCGGCGTGCCGGTGGTGAGGCGCCCCGTGATCAAGCGGCGGACGAAGGTCGTCTCATGCGGCGTAGCACTTGCTGTGGATAGGGCGACAGGAAGACCAGCGCGGTCTGCAATCGCCATGACCTTGCAGCCCTTGCCCCGCTTGGTCTTGCCGACTCCGGCCCCCCCTTTTTGGCTGCGCTGAAACTGCCGTCCACAAAGCACTCGTCCAGATTGATCCGGCCGCGCTGCTCCAAATCCCGGGCCAGTGCCGCAAGCAGCCGATCCATGACGCCCGCCCGTTGCCACTGCTGGAAGCGGCGATGGCAGGTCTGATAGGGCGGATAGCGCCTCGGGAGTTCGGCCCATTGGGCGCCGGTGCGCAGAATCCACAGGATGCCGTTTAACACGGCGCGCGCATCGCGCCAGGGCCGCCCCCGGCCATCGGCTCGCTTGGGCGGTTTCGGGAGCACCGGCTCAATGAAGGTCCACTGCGCGTCGGTGAGGTCTTGTGCCACGGTCCTCTCCTCTCCTTCTAAGCTAACCAGGACACACTATTACACCTCTCGCTGATTTATGAGATAGCTTCGAGAAAGTCCGCGATATCATCGGGCTCTATCTGTCCCCCCCAGATCGGGCGGTGGTCCTCTGTGTGGACGAAAAGAGCCAGATTCAGGCCCTCGACCGTGAGCAGCCGGTCTTACCCATGCTGCCGGGCATCGCCGAGCGACGCACCCACACCTATGTCCGACACGGGACGACCTCCCTGTTCGCGGCCCTCAACATCGCCACAGGCTTCGTCATCGGGAAGTGTTATCGGCGGCATCGCGCCCGGGAGTTCCTCGCGTTCCTCAAGGAGATTGATACGCGCGTCCCCGCGGGGCTCGCTATCCACATCGTTCTGGATAACTACGCCACCCACAAGACCGCGGCGGTCAAGGCGTGGCTGGCGCGCCGGCCCCACTACCAGGTCCACTTCACCCCGACCTCGGCCTCCTGGCTCAACCAAGTCGAGCGCTGGTTTGCCGAACTGACGCGCAAGCAGCTCCGCCGGGGCGTACATCCCTCGACACGGCAACTGGAGGCCGACATCCGCGCGTTTATCACCGCCCACAACGCCGCCCCGAAACCCTTCACATGGACGAAGTCCGCCGACGCTATCCTCGCGTCCGTCAAACGATTCTGTCTCCGAGTCGAGCACCACTTAGTACCATGAACTTCAGTTCCAGGACACTAGGTATGCCAAAGGTCCCAGGTGTCAACCATCTCAACGCGGTACGAGGACTGGAAAAGGCGGGCTTCCGCATCGCACGGCAGGGAAAGCATATCGTTATGACCGATGGGGTTCGGGTGCTGACTATCCCTCGACACAACCCGGTCAACGCCTATACCATGGGACGAATCGTACAGGATGCAGGGCTCACAGTGGAGACTTTTCGTAAACTGCTCTAGCAAACGCAGCAGCATGTCTTTCATTCCCGTAACGTCTCAAAATTCCATCCGGTCGGCGCTGGGCTGGTGTCATGGGCGTCAATCGGCGGCGCTCAGCCGCTGCTCGAAGGCCTGCAGCTCGTCTTCCAGAATACTGAAGTAGCGCGCCTGGGGGTGGTGGAACACGAGGGCCGACACCGACGCCTCCGGCTCCATCATGCAGCCTTCGGTGAGCTGGAGACCGATGCGTTCCGCGGGCAAGAGACGAAACAGGATGCGCTGGTCTTCCAGACGTGGGCAGGCCGGATAGCCAAAGCTGACCCGCACGCCCCGATAGCGGGCCTTGAAGCGGTCGCGCATGCTCAGGTCGGCCGGGTCGGCAAAGCCCCACATTGCGCGCAGGCGGCGGTGCAGGAGTTCGGCAAATCCCTCGGCGCTCTCAATCGCCAGGGCTTGCACGGCGTGTGAGGCAAAATACTGCCCGGCCTGTTTGTAGCCCTCCGACAGCGCACGGACGCCGTCGCCGCAGGTCACCGCAAAAAGCGCAATATAATCCATCCGACCGCCGGCCCGTGGGGCCACAAAATCGCTCAGACACAAGCCCTCGCCGTGCAGCTGGCGCGGAAACGCGAAGGTCTCGACCACCTGACTGCCGGCCGCATTGTACACCAGCAGCGTATTGCCCTCAGACTGGGCGGGAAAGAATTTGTAGACCGCCTTGGCGCGCATCAGGTTTTTCGCCACCACGCGATCCTGCAGGGCGCGAACCTGGGCGTGCAGCGCCACGGCTTTGTCATCCTGCTGTTCCAGCAGCGTGCCGAGGTTGCCCTTGAGGCCCAGGTGTTTGCCGTACAGCATGGTCGGGTTGATATAGGCAAAAATCTCTTCGAGGTCGTGATCCTCAATCACGTGCAGCCGCAGATCTGGCGGACTGGGTATGGGCTGGGCGTGGGTCACCGACGACGTTTGCGGCGCCCGCTGTCCGTTGCTGGCGACGCGCGTTGGCGCGGCTGTCGGCCGCGCCAGGCGTTCCCGTTCGGCTGCAATTTTTTGGACCAGGTGCGGGCGTTTGTCGGGGTCAAGCAGACGGTTGGCCAGATCAAGCCCGTTCATGGCGTCGTTGGCATAACACACCAACTCCCCGTACTCCGGGGCGATCTTGTTGGCGGTAAACCGGGCGGTCAGGGCGGCCCCGCCAACCAGCATCGGGCAGCGCACGCCCGCGTTGTGCAAATCCTGAGCCGTGACCACCATCTGCTGGGCGGATTTGACCAGCAGGCCGGACAGGCCGATGATATCGGGCCGATGTTCCCGGTGCGCCGCAATCAGGGTTTCCGGGGCGACCTTAATGCCCAGATTGACGACCCGATAGCCGTTGTTGCCCAGGATGATCTCAACCAGGTTCTTGCCGATATCGTGCACGTCGCCCTTGACCGTCGCCAGCATGACCGTGCCTTTGAGCGCCTCATCCGTTTTTTCCATGAACGGCTCAAGGTGGGCGACCGCAGCCTTCATCGACTCGGCGCTCTGCAACACCTCGGCCACGATGAGTTCGTTGTTGTTGAACAGGCGGCCGACCTCATCCATGCCGGTCATGAGCGGGCCGTTGATGATATCGAGCGGCCGGCGGTCTTGGAGCGCCTCGTTCAGGTCGTCGATCAGCCCGTCTTTGGAGCCCTCAACGATGTAGCGCGCCAGGCGTTCATCGAGCGGCAGCTCTCTGCCCATATCCGCCTTTGGGCTTGTTTTGCGCTGCCGGAAATGGTCGGCAAACGCCGCCACCGGATCGGCGCCCCGCCAGTAGATCAGATCCTCTGACAGCCGCCGCTCTTCTTCTGGAATCGAGGCGTAGCGCTCCAGCTTTTCGCTATTGACGATCGCCATATCCAGGCCGGCTTTGACACAGTCGTACAAAAAGACCGAGTTCAGCACCTCACGGCCGGCCGGCGGCAGGCCAAAGGAGACATTGCTGATGCCGAGGATGGTTTTGCAGGCGGGAAAAGCGTCTTTGATCAGCCGCACGCCCTCGACCGTTTCCTGGCCCGCGCCGATATAGTTGCGGTCGCCCGTGCCGAGCGGGAACACCAGCGGATCGAAGATCAGGTCTTCCGGGTCCAGGCCGTACTGCCGGGTCAGCAGCTCGTAGCTGCGCCGGGCGATGGCAAGCTTGCGCTGGCGGGTGACCGCCATGCCCTGGACCGGGTCTTCGTCAATACAGCCGACGACCACGGCCGCGCCGTAGCGTTTGAGCAGCGGGACGATGTGTTGAAAGCGTTCCTCACCGTCTTCGAGGTTGATCGAGTTGATGATCGCCTTGCCCTGGCAGCGCTCAAGCGCGGCTTCGATGACCCGCGCATCGGTCGAGTCGATCATCAGCGGGACTTTGACCTTTTTGACCAGGATGTCCAGAAAGGCCGTCATGTCCTGCTGTTCTTCACGGTCGGGGTCGGCCAGACACACGTCCACCACCTGGGCGCCGCCCCGGACCTGGCGCCGTCCAATCTCGGCCGCCTCTTCAAACGCCCCGTCGCTGATCAGGCGTTTGAATTTCCGCGAGCCAATCACGTTGGTCCGTTCTCCGACCAGGACCGGCCGCTTGTCTTCGTCAATCACCAGCGGTTCGAGACCGCACACCACGCTGCGGCGTGGCGGGCGGTGCTGGCGCGGCTGTTTGCCGTCGAGCATGTCGGCCAGGAGCCGCATATGGGCCGGGGTGGTGCCGCAGCAGCCGCCGATCAGGTTGACCCAGCCCTGGTCGACAAAGCGTTCCAGCTTGGTACTCAGCAGCTGGGGGGATTCGTTGTAGTGCCCGTCTTCATCCGGCAGACCCGCGTTCGGCATGCACATGACCGGAAAGCGGGACAGCTCGGACAGGCTGCGCAGATGGTCGGTCATGAAGTCCGGGCCGGTCGCGCAGTTGAGACCTATGGCCAGCAGCTGTCTGTGGGCCAGCGAGACGTACAGCGCCTCAACGCCCTGACCGGCCAGGGTGGTGCCCATGGTTTCGACCGTGCCGCACACAATCACCGGCAGCCGCAGGCCGAGCCTGGAAAACGCGTCATCAATGCCGAGCAGACCGGCCTTCAGGTTGAGCGCGTCTTGGGCGGTTTCAAGGATGAGCAGGTCAACCCGGCCGCGCATGAGCCCCTCGGCCTGTTCGGCATACGCGGCCCGCATCTCGGCAAACGTCACCCCGCCGGTCACCGAGATCGTCTTCGTTGTCGGCCCCATGGAGCCGGCCACAAAGCGGGGTTTGGCTGGCGTGCTATGGCGGTCGGCCGCCTGCCGGGCGATTTCAGCCGCAGCCCGGTTGATCTCTGCGGCTGCGTCCTCAAGCCCGTATTCGGCCAGGACGATGCGGGTTGCGCCAAAGGTGTTGGTCTCAATAATGTCGGAGCCGGCTTCGAGAAACCCGGCATGGATATCGGTAATGAGGTGCGGAGCGGTGAGGACCAGGTGTTCGTTACAGCCCTCGTAGTCGGGCCCGCCAAACGCGGCGGCATCGGGATGGCGGTCTTGGATCGAGGTGCCCATCGCCCCGTCAAACAGCAGGATGCGCTCGGACAGCAGGCCAAGCAGGTCCCGGGTAAGCGGAGATACAGGGGGAAGAAGAGGGTCTGAAGAGGCCATAGCCGCCCATCCTAGCGGTCAAACCCGACCGAAGAAAGGGTCACAGACAGGTGAGGGGGAGAGAACGATGGGAAACAGGGGCAGGCGGGGGCGGTCAGCGCCGCTGCGACTGCCAGTGCCGGTACTTGAGGCGGAATTCTTCTTTTTCGTAGGAGTTCATTTCGCGGTAGCGCCGATAGTTGTGTCGAAGGCGCTCACGCTCCGCTGCGGGCAGCTGTTGCCAGGTGTCATACGCCTTTTGCAGGTCTTGTTTGCGGTCTTCGGGCAGCTGCTCGAAGCGCCGAAAGTTCCTCAGGGCTCGTTGCCGCTCGGTCGGCGACATCTCCTCCCAGCCCTGGTCAACCGGACTGAGTCGGAAAGAAGCGTCGTCCGCTGCGGCTCGTCCCGGCCAACAGACGAGTGTCAGGATGAGCGGCAGCGCGCCAGCCACGACGCCTCGGATGATGTGTGGAGACTCCATACCTGTTCCTCGCTCGAGTGCTCAGCCTTGCCGTTGGTCTGCCCGATCAAACGGCAGACTCTGGACGGATTCAAAATGCTGGAACTGCTCCATCCGGCGCAGAATCTGATAATGCATAAAAAAGCTGGGGTTCTCAATGAGCGGGGAGGGCAGCTGCGCCTGGGTCAGGCTGCTGGGACGGCGCGGAACCCGGGTGCGCATGATGTCATCAAAATGCGTCCAGCGCTCCAGGCGCGCGGTGAGCCAGTAGTCACGGAAGAAGGCCGCATTTTCCACCACCTGAGCCGGAATCCGCTCCGACCGGGGTCGAGGCTCGGACGGGGGAGGAAGGCGGGCTGCGTCGTCCGCCAGGACCGCCCTTGCGCGTATCGCCTCCGTCTGAGCCGGAGTCCGCTCCGACCGGGGCAGCTGGGGAGAGGGCAGCGACGAGAGTGTGCCCGAGAACAGGGTCGCCAGAATAATCAGCAGGCTGGCGACCGGCACCACGACCGGCGTCCACTGCCCACTGCCTAGTGCCCAGCCTTCTTTGGCAATAAACCGGGCTTGCCATGCGGACCAGAGGCGGCGCCAGCGGTCGAGCCGCGACTCGGGCTCAAACCGGCCCTCACGCTCAAGCCGCTGTCGGAAGGTGGCGGAAAAGTCTGCGGACGGGGCGACCCGCTCCAGTTCGGCGACCACAGAGCCTATTCGTGCAAGACGGGCGGCCTCGTCTTGCAGGTGCATGGAGTCTCCCACGGCTGCGGCAACCCGCCTGTGGTCCCGCTCTGGGAGTTCGCCGTCAAGATAGGCGACCAGTTCCGGCGTGACCTGGGTTTCTCGGCTAGGCTTCATTCTCGTCCGTGATGTCTTGGAGTCCTGCCCTGAGGCGTTGGGTGGCGCGAAAGACCAGGCTTTTGACAGCCTTCTGGGTACACCCGATGACTGTGGCGACCTCTTGGTAGGACATCCCTTCCTGGCGGCTGAGCAAAATCGCCGTCCGTTGATTGTCTGGCATTGCGAGCAATATGCCGCGTATTCTAGCGGCTAGCTCTGCTCCCTCCAAGACCTGCTCGGGGCCTGCCTGCGGACTCGGCAGGTTCGGCTCGGGCTGCCCCTCCTGCGGGTCAAGCGGTTCACGCCGCAGCTTGTACTCTCGCCTGCGCACCTCGTTGAGACAATGATTCTGGGCAATCTTGAACAGCCAGGTCGAAAACTTGGCGGTGGGTTTATAGCGGTCCCGCTGGCCGTAGACTCTGAGCAGCACGTCCTGGGCAATTTCCTCGGCCCGGGCGCGATTGCCCAGGAACTGGGCGGCAAAGTTGACGAGCGCCGGAGCATATTTCTGGAAGAGATCATCGAAGGCCTGCATGTCTCCATTCTGAAAGCGCAGCATGAGCTGCACGTCGGGGTCCTCCCCAACAGAATGCGTGTGGTGCTTCATCAAACATCTATACGCGCGCGAGGTTGCGCCGACTTCGGTCGTATCGGCAACCAAGGGCTGCCCAGCATAACCAGGACAGACCGGAAAATGAAGAGCCGTCAGGGGCTTGTGTCACCCCTCCGGAGGCGCTAGGGGAGCAGCAGGAAACGTGTTGTCCTTCAGAATCCATCGGTGAACATGTTTCCTGCTGAGGAAAAAGGAGTCCGGCGTGCCGCTTTTTGAACAGCCACTCGCAGCCCACCTGCGGCGGATTGCAAACTATATGCGCGGCTGTGCGCTGGTCCCCTGGCCGCGCCGACGCAGCTCGCTGCGGACCGAGCTGGCGGCCTTCATCCGCAGCCACGCGGCCGAGGTCGTCTCGGAATGGACGGCGCGCATCGCGCCGGTGTTTGATATTCAGGCCGGCCTGATGCCGGAGATCTCCCAGAACATGTACGACGCCCTGGTGCGTTGGGCCAAGCATATCGAAGATCCGTCCAACACCGAGACCTACGCCTATCTCTACCAGCACGCCCGGCACGGTTTCATCTCGCACTCGCCCGCCTCCCGGTTCTTATCCGGGCAGATGAAGATCCGGCTGTTGCTGCTCGAACGCCTGCAGACGGCCTATGCCGCGGACCGCAAACGGCTGGCCGAGCTGGCCGGCCTGCTGGATCAGGAATTCTCCGAGCGCATCCTGCATATCACCGATTTTTTTGTTGAGGCTCACGAGGAGGCGCTGCGCAACGAGCAGGAAACCCATAAACGGCTGGAGAGCCAGCTCATCCAGTCGGAAAAGATGGCGGCGATCGGTCAGCTGGCGGCCGGTATCGCCCACGAGATTCGGAATCCGCTGGGCATTATCCTGAACGCGATCTACGATCTGGGCCAGATTGTCGATGCGGACAAGCCCGAAATTGGTGAAGACCTCCAGATTGCCAAGGAAGAAATCGCCCGCGCCCAGGAAATCATCACCAACCTGCTGGAGTTTTCGCGCGACGGCGGCACCGAGTTGGAGGCGGTCGATCTGAACGATCTGCTGCGCAAGACGCTTCAGCTGATGCAGAAATACCTGGCCAACCATCAGGTCAGCGTCCAGACCGCGTGGGGTGAGGTGGGGACGTGTTTTGCCAACCAGAATGCCCTGCGGCAGGTGTTTTTGAACCTGATTACCAACGCCGTCCAGGCCATGCCCCGGGGCGGACAGCTCCGGGTTCGCACCCAGCGACACGACCCCACGCAAGTCCGGATCGAATTTGGCGATACCGGAGTCGGCATCGCCCAGGAGCACCTTAAGGACATCTTCAACCCGTTTTTCACCACCAAGGAGCCGGGCCAGGGAACGGGCCTGGGCCTATCGGTCGTGCATTCGGTGCTCAAGCGTTACCAGGGCAATATCACTGTCCAGAGTGCACCGGAGCGGGGCACGACTTTTCTGATCGACCTGCCCTGCCCGTGTCACCAGGATGCCATCACCTCCCCCAGCCACAAACGTGCGGCCGCCGATGTGATCTAGCGGCAGCAGAAGGGGTCAGGACCGCCATGTCTGCCCGAGTCCTGTTGGTTGAAGACGAAATCAACATGGCCAAAACCCAGGCCAGGATTCTGCGGCGCCGGGGCTATGTGGTCAGCACCGCGGGCAACGGCCGCGAGGCGCTCCGCCAGCTCGACGCCACCCCGTTCGACATTGTCATCACCGACCTGAAAATGCCGGTCATGGACGGCATGCAGTTGCTGCGCCGCATGAATATTGAGGAGCGGGGCTGTGCCGTCGTTGTTCTGACCGGACACGGGACTATTGAGAGCGCGGTCGAGGCCATGCAGTGCGGGGCGACCGACTATCTGACCAAACCGTGTAACCCGGACGCGCTGCTCATCAAGGTCGAGAAGCTGCTCGAAACCAGGCGCTTGCGGCAAGAGGTCAGCCAGCTGCGGCGCGAGGTCTGGGCGTACAAGAAGTTTGGCGAGCTGATCGGCCAGAGTCCGGCCATGCGGGACATCTACGCGGTGATTCAGGCGGTCAGCACCAACAAGAGCACGGTCGTCATCAGCGGCGAGAGCGGCACCGGCAAGGAGCTGGTGGCCCGCACGATCCACCAAAAAGGGCCTTTGGCCGCCCAGCCGTTTGTAGCCCTCAACTGCGGGGCGATGTCAGAGACCCTGCTCGACAGTCAGCTCTTCGGCCACCGCCGGGGCGCCTTTACCGGCGCGATCGCCGATCACAACGGGGTGTTCCAAGCCGCCCACGGCGGCACCCTGTTCCTGGATGAGATCGCCGAGATCCCGCTCGCCCTGCAAGTCAAGTTCCTGCGCGCCATCCAGGAGCGTGAGGTCTCCCCGCTCGGCGCCGGCAAACCGGTCAGCGTCGATGTGCGGATTATTGCGGCCAGCAACCGCGAGCTGTCCCAGGCGGTTGAAGACGGTGCGTTCCGGGAAGACCTGTTCTATCGGCTGAACGTGATCCCCATCCATCTGCCGCCCTTACGCCAGCGGAGCGAGGATATTCCGCTCTTGATCGACCATTTCATCGCCGCGTTCAGCGCGGCCTACAAGGTCGAGCCCAAAACGCTTGCGCCCCAGGCGCTGGCCAGGCTGCAAGCCTATGCCTGGCCCGGCAACATTCGGGAGTTGCAGAATGTGATCGAGCGTTTGTTTGCGCTGTGCCCGGGCCACGAGATCGGGCTCGGCGACTTGCCGGAACCGATTGCCGGCTTGCACGTCGCGCCGACCCCGTTTCAGACCGAGGCCCGGCTGCCGAGCCTGGAAGAGATGGAAAAGAGCCTCATCGCCGCAGCCCTGGACAAGAGTCGGGGCAACAAGAATGAGGCGGCGCGGCTGCTGGGTATTGATCGGCAGCGCCTGTATCGCAAAATTGAGAAATATGGGATCGAGATTCAACGTGGGGCGCAGGCGCTATCAAGAACGACCAAAGGTGAGGTGTGAAACATGAGCGAACTTGAACGGCTTGAGCAACAGGTATTACACCTATCGCCAGAAGACTTGGCCGAGTTTCGGGCGTGGTTTATCGATCTCGACCACAAGCTGTGGGACAAACAGATTGAGGCCGACGCCCGTACCGGGAAGCTGGAACACCTCATCGATGAGGCCCGCGCGGAGTTTGCGACGGGGAAGGCCCGGGAGCTTTGAAACACTTCGCGTCTTCAAGGTTTTGGACGCGGTATCAAGCGTTGCCCGCAGCAATTCGTGAACTCGCAGACAAAAATTATCTGCTACTTAAAAGCAATCCACGGCATCCCTCGCTCCACTTCAAAAAGATTGGCGAACTCTGGTCAGTTCGCATTGGAGACCACTATCGGGCCTTGGGAATTGAAGAAGCAGGCGATATCACTTGGTTCTGGATCGGTACTCACGCTGAATACGATACGCTTGTCTCCTAGGCTTCGTCAGAGAGAGCGTTCAGGCGTCAGCATGAGCAGAGAGGATCGTTGGACGCCCGACCACAAATGGCACACGCTTGATAATAAAGATTTTCATGCACCTGCTCTTCTGGCGGGGAACGCCTGACATCAAAGTAGTGTGGGTCGTACTCGTTGAGATACTCACCAGGAACCAAGCTCGGGTCATCGCGGTCCGCAACGTTAGCCCGAATGGTGAGCGATCCTGGCTGTGCCTTCTTCCCTGGTATGCTCTTAGATTTGTCAGAATTCCCGCCAGAACTAACCGTCTGAGAGTCGGTTGGAAACGCGAGTCCGAACTCAAGATTGTGAATCTCCCGCTGGTCTTCGTCCTTCTCGTTTAGGGAGCGGGCATGTGCCCGGAGGATAAGATCGTCGTTGATCTCTATGTCAAGTTCTAAGCGTTCTTGGAAGGCGCGAGCCTCCTGGTCTACCTCCACGGTAAGGTTCCCGAGGTGGGTCCTTGGCTCGTTCGGTAGCACGTGTTCACCAGCCCGTTTCGGCGTGCAAATCTGAAACTTAGCAACTCCGTCTCTGGGATCAGTGCAGTAGAGGTGGAACGGCTGACGCTGAACTTCCCCTTCCTTCGGCATCGCTGTACCTGCTTTGACGAGTGGTAGGTAAGAGCTGCGGGCCAAGATTAGCTCAACGTTCTTTGCCAGTCGCAGTCCGGCTTGATCGGACGCGATCCATGCGGCTCCTTCGGCAATAAGCGTCGCCGTGCCGTCGGGGATCTCTACGCGCTCCGGACCGAATAACTCGTGCAGGCGGCGTTTCACGGTCGGCATGTTGGACATTCCGCCGGTAGCCACGCAAAGGGCGACCTGCTCAGGTGAATATCCGGCATTTTGCAGGATATGTTCGATTCGCTCGAACCCTTTGTCGAGAAGAGGCTGGACTATGGTTTCCAGTTCTTCTTGACTCAATTCATCATCAAAATCCTCATCTTCGATACCACGAAAGAAGCTGGCGACATAGAGAGAAACCTTTGACCTTGATGACAGGTCAATCTTGGCGCGCTCGCAGCCATGCAGCAGGCGTGCCTTAGCGCCTGGCTGAATTTTCGCGGTTTCATCAAGGCCACGCGCTCTACGGACCTTCTGTTCGAGGCGATTCATGATTGCCTCATCGAATACGTCACCGCCGACCTCATCTGTACCGTCGTTCATCACTTGAATCGCTACATCGCCCATCACACGGCAAAGCGTCAGGTCCAGCGTCCCCCCGCCCCAGTCGAAGACTAGGATGAGCTTTCTGTCGTAGCGGCGCAGCGTTGCCTGGAGGTCTGTCCCGCGAAACAAACCATACAGCGCTGCCAGAGGCTCGTGCACGAACTGCACGATACGCAGGCCAGCAAGTCGGAACGCATCTCGGAGCGCCTGCCTCCGATAGCCATCCATGTCTACGGGAATGGTCACTACAGCAGCATCGGAGACATCTCCTATCTCGGGTCCGTAGCTGGGGCTTGCTATAGCTTTTTCGAGAACATGACGAACTACATCAGCCACAATGTCTACCGGGCTGCGCTCGACCCCGATGAAAACGCTCTCCTGACCCAATTTCATTTTAGGCGAGCGAACGATGTTGCCGTGGATGCCCAGCCCGGCTGTGGTGAGCCGTTCCTTGGCAGCTCTGCCGACAATCGTCTGGTTTCCCTCATAACACACAATAGACGGAGTTGGCCGGTTCTCCTCATCCAGGAAATTGATCGGTTGGTTTCCCCGAATGACGGAGATCAAGCTGTTCGTCGTCCCGAAGTCGAATCCCACAACATTCATCTCAGTCGCCTCTCTCCAGAGCTTGCATCTCACGCTTCAACCCGTCGATAGCGCGTTCAGCATGGTCTTCCATCACAGGAACCTTCGGAGGGGTACGCCGTAGCGCATATAGCCCATCCTCAAGCAACGACACTTCTCTCCTGAAACGATGTAGGACACGGCCCCGCAGCTTCGCATACTCGTTGCGGCGATGAGCGATGGCGTTTTTGTGTGCTTGCTGCTCCGCGTCAAGCTGTCCCTCAAGACGCTTCACCTGAGTCCGCTCCGCGTCAAGCTGTCCCTCAAGACGCTTCACCTGAGTCCGCTCCGCGTCAAGCTGTCCCTCAAGAGCGTCAAGCCTATCCTTTACCGCCAGCATCTCCATCCTGGCCTTCTTCTCAACTTCTTTGAGTAGCGAACATGAAATAGCTGCTGCTACCGGATCGCGGTTATCTATCAGCACTCGCAGCTTCTGCACCTCAGATTTATGGGACTTATGGCGTTGGGCGGCTGGCTCCCAAAGACTTTTACGAAGGGCCTCATTGATGTGCTCAAATGATATTCCTCGGGTCTCCCAATACCACAACAGGAGACAATGTACCGCGTTCTCTCGGCATTTCTCTTCCTCGCTTTTCTTTAGTACGGCAGCCCCTTCAGGCCACGGAAGCGAATCGAAAGACTGTTGGGTCAGTATCTTTACCGCCCTTTCCAGTGTTGGTCCCTCAGGCAAGTTCCTTAGGGCATCCGCTAGAGCCTCTATCTGAAACGCCGGATGGCGCACAAGTACATCACGGACGAGTTCCCGGACCTGTCCAGCCAGATTCGGTCCATCAAACTCCATATTGAGCAGCATCAAATCTCGGGTTTTTTTCAGTGTCCGGTCCTGTGCCGCGAGGCCGAGCAGTTCCTCCCGCTCTGCCGGTTGCAGCTTTGGCCCCGATATCATTTTATCAATGTCTGTCTTTCTTGGTTTTGTGAGCTTACGCTTTCCGCTGTAGACTGCACGGATTAGGTTGGCGCAGCTCTCCAAGGAGGCTGGCTTTGCGCGCTTTACTGAGGTTTTATGAGGTGGCTCCTGTACGGTAGAAGAGTTGGCGCGGTGTGGCTCGTCACGCGCCTTGCGATCACTCTCATTGGCCTCTTGTCCCGAACTCGTCGGCGGTTCTCCGTGCGTCTGATCGCTCTGCACTGCGTTTGTTGTACTGATTTTACCGGGGTGGACGTCGGCCATCGCTATCCTCCTCCAAGCGTCTCGATCAGAGCCTCCGCCCATTCTTGAAAGCCCGACACGTTACGCAGGGCCTTCGCATGTCTCCGCGCTTTGTTCACCTCTCCAGATTGAGCGAAAAGTTCCCCGAGCAAGATATGAAGCTTCGCTCTGTCATACTCCGCCGAAGTGCGCCCAAGAAGATTTTCGATGTCGGCTGCTGTCCCTGCGAGGTCATTTAGTGGGCGACTCGCCCAACGAAGGATTTGTTCCGTTTCCCAATCTGTGACCAAGCCTTCGAGTCTATCCGTATCAGTCGTATGTTGATCCAGACTTCCCGGCGACTTGATCCAGCCTGAGTAGCGGGCCGAGACCCGGCCTGCACGGGACTCTGGAGAAAGACAGGCAGAGTCTTGAAAGTGGTTGAAATGAAATTCAATGAGGCTCCCAATCGTCTGAGCAAGTGGACGGTCGTATGCTGCTAATTCTTCTGCCGCTTTGCTGAACTTGCCTTCATAAGCGTCGTAGGAAAGAGTTGATCCTCCCTTCTTTTCCTTGGCCAGTACGCCGTACAGATAAGCGCAGATACCGTCATAATAGCTGACTGCCGTGGTGAACCCTGATGCGCCAGCTATAAACTCTTCTATGACGTGTTTGTCCAGCCTGTAGCCGCGGGCGATTCTCTTGAACTGGTCCTCAACGCCCTCAAGATCCTCCTTGGACGCTATGCAGAAATCCAGCTCGAAGACTGCGTCTACGCCGTCCTTGCTCAGTACGACCCGGCAAACGTCGGAGGAGATGGCGGCAAGCTTGTCAGGTAGACAGGGAATCGGGAGCTCGCCGCCGTTAAAGAGAGCGCGATCACAGTGAGCAATATGCACGTCAGCGGCCAAAAGCGGCTGGGCGATTCGTACACGCTTCATTCCCAACTCCCGACCCCGAACGAGCATAACGGGACGATGCAGAGGGTGGGCTTCGAATCGGTGATTGCGTAACTCACCTAGAGAAGAGTACAATTCGCCGCACTGCGTACATGGAAAGCGCTTGGCCCGGAGGGTGGACTTGGGGAGCCCTGTTGGCTCGTGAAAATCAATGTAGCCGGTATGCCAAAAACCCATTACGGTCCCCCTATCAGACTGCTGAGAAGTGAGCAATTAGCGGAATGGCCTACCGGTGTTAGGTATTGATCGGCAGCGCCTGTATCGCAAAATTGAGAAATATGGGCTGACTATCCCGGCCGGAGTAAAGGGGCGGGGAGATGCGGCTTCGCTCTGAGAGACACGCATGAATCTGATGGTCTTAGGAACAATCGTTGCCCTGGCCGGCGGCTGGGTCATGATGTATGTCGATGGCATACTCGGGATCGTGATCGGGCTGGTGGGCAGTTCGCTTATTCTCAAGGGCCGGCAAGCCATGTAGCCCGAATTCAGAAATACCACACCAGGCCCAACGACAGGTCTACCTCGTCGCTGTCCATTTCCGCTGGAACCCGGATTCTGCCACCGTCGGGCAAACTCAGCCAGTCATGGCTTTCAAAAGCGGTGTACCGAAATTCCCCCCGCAGGGCGAGGTTTTGTCCGAGCAGCTTTTCCAGGCCGATGCCGCTCGTCCAGCCGATCAGATGTTCAGTCCAGGCGTCTGCTCCCGAGACAAACGCAGCCGGCGGACAGAACTCAGTGGCAGAGGGACAGCCGGCATAGGCAATCCTCATGCGGGTTCTCAGCCGGCGGACGCCGGCCAGCGCGTACACGCTCGTGTCGGGACCGGCCCACTTTCGCAGCAACGCTGGGCTGACGCCGAGTTTGAGTGTGAATCCATAGCTCCAGTCTTTTTCAAAAGCCCAGCTGTCGGGCCAGTTCTCTCCATATTGATTCCGCCCCTCAGACTCGCCAACTCCGTCCTGCTGGCTCCGCACCGAACCGCCGTGCAGCGTCACATCAAGCTCGCCGCTCAGGTACAGCCCGCTCTGACCGACCAGCCGACGATACCCGGCCAGCAGCCCGAACCCGGAGCCGACTTCCGTGTCGGAGTCCGTATCGCGATACACCTTTCCGCGCTGGGGCGAGATGTTGCGGGGGTCGGTATTGTCGGTGGTTTTGGCATACGTGGCGTCCAGCAACTCCAACACTCCCGTCGTTCCGACATAAAAGCGGCCCTCTTGGCCGAGCGCCACGTCCGCACCACACAAGAGCGTGGCCGCCACCGCGCTTATCAGGAAGCGTTTTGTCCACTGTCGATTGGCGGACATGGCATTCTCGATGTTTCGTCGGGCGTTTTTCCTCAATCGCGTCATGTGACAGTCCTGGTGTTCAGCGGCTGCGTTTCCTCTACAGCACTGTAAGAAATTGTCGGGCTTGATGGTTCACGTCGCAGTAATCTCGTTCTTCCAATACTGCCCCGGCTTCTTGTGGGACGAGGTGATTATCGGACGATTGCTAGGTACGGCGGCCCTCAGTCTTCTTCTGGAGGTACTATGAGACAATATCCAGAAGATATACAGGATCACGATCCATAGACGACCTCGACCGACTCCAGGATAGCTTTCCGGCGCAGGTAGTTTCGGCTTGTCTCAATGGCACGCCGGCTGACAAGATCGACCTCACGGCCAAATATGGCCTTTAACTCTTCTTCCATGCGGCTCAGGTCGAAGAGGGTATGCCGGCTTTCTTTCTCAAACCGCACCAGGACATCCACGTCACTGTCAGGTCTGAAGTCGTCCCGGAGAACCGAGCCGAATAACGCGAGTTCGGTAATCTGCCAGTGTTGGCAGAACTCCCGGATTTGTTCCTGCGGAATAGCAATATGAGCGGTCATCATTTCCCCTCCACCATGCGATTCGCATCAACATCAAAGCCGGCGTTCTTTAACTCTCTGATGAGGTTCATCTTCCCAATACTCCACGATTTCATCAATCATTGATTCGAGGACAGGCGCTGCTGAGCCCAAGCCTCTCACATACGCTTCCTGCCTTTCCGGCTCAGAGGAGGGTACGAACATTGGAGAATAATAGATGCTGGTGAAGTCCTGAATGTGGGGCGACTTATCCTCGAACGTATTGGTGATGGCGATCTGCGTGTTTCTTCGCCATTTCTGAAACTCCGGCGAGCGATCGCCGCGCGGTAGCCTCTTCAATCCAGGTATCGCGTCCAGCGCTCTCCGCAGACGCTCTATCGCCTTGGCTTTTGTCGGTCTCGCCATCCCTCCACCTCCATAATTCTCAAACCCTGACTTATCTCTTAGGCGATTCCCCGGACTCGGCGCAACTCAAAAACGCACGACCGTTTCAATGCCCCAGACCGGCGGCTCGTTGACGTGGCCGGTCAGATTGTTGAAGTCGATGCCGCCGGTCCGCGACACGTCGTTCAGGATGTTGCGGCCAAAGGCTGCCACTTCCAGGCCGCCCTCGGCCGACAGCCAGGCCAGACGCAGGCCGCCCTCAAGCAGGTAGTTGTCGCGGTACTCGCGCGAATCGTACAGAAAGAAGTTGATGCGGCTGCGGTAGATCCAGTCGGTCGAGAACAGCAGCGCCGAGCCGCCGGGCAGCAGCCGCATGTAGCTCAGGCTGGCGTTGGCGATCCAGCGCGGCGCCTGGGGCAAACGGTTGCCGTCGATAGAGACCGTGCCGGGAACTGCGCCGGGCGGATCGAGCACCGTGCAGGGCGAGCCGCACGGTTGGACCGCCAGGTCCGAGTCGTCCAGCCGGGTGTAGTTGTAACTCATGCCGGCCGTCAGGCGCAGGCCGTAGCCCAGGTTCAGCGAGCCCTCGGCCTCGACGCCCCGGCCGATGGTGCGGTCGGCGTTCAGCAGCCGAATGGCGTTGGTCCCGCCGCCGGCTGCGGTGAGTTGCTGATCGTGCATCCAGAAGTGATAGGCCGCCAAATCCAGGTGCAGGCGCTGCTGCCACAGGCGCAGCTTGAGGCCGGTCTCGACCGAGATGATGTCCTCGGTGTCGGCCACGCTGACCTCGTCGCTGAACAGCAGCCGGCCCTGAACGCTGGGGGCGCGAAAGCTGCTGGCAACCCGCACATAGGGCTGCATGCCGGGCGTCACCCGGTAGCGCAGGCTCAGGTCCCAGCTCGGCACCAGAGCGCGCGCCGTTGTGCGCAGCGGGCCCAGCGGACCGCTGCTGATCGGCGACACCAGGCGCTCGGCCTCGAAGCGCTTGTCGTCCTCGGAGACGCGGATGCCGGCGGCCACCTCCAGGTTCTCGGTCAGCGTCAGGGTGGCCGCGCCGAACACCGCCCACGCCTCGGTGCGCTGCTGCTGGCGGATGTAGCCGTTCTGCTCGTTGCCGGCCAGCGTGTCGTAGCTGAAGCCCTCGGCCTCCATGTCCTCGTGGAAGTAGAAGAAGCCGACCCGCCAGTCCAGGCGTTGCCAGGCCGTGCTTTCAAGGCGGATTTCCTGAGTCAGCTGGCGCAGGGCCGAGACGCCGTCGGCCGTCTCGGACGGAAACGGAATCAGGCCCGGCCCGCTGGGCGGACTCCAGGCCGCGCCGAAACCGCCGTCCACATCGCCGCGCGAGAAGCTGTCGAGCCATTCCCCGCCGGTCAGCGAGATCAGGCGGAAGTCGCCCAGCGTGTACTGCATCTCCGCAGAGAAACCGTGTTCGCCCAGGGTCTGCGAGTTTTTGCCGTCCAGCCAGACCTTGTCGCGCCGAAAACCTGGACCCAGGTCAGACCGGCCCTGCCTGACCACATTTGCCCGGAACATCCGCGCGTTACCGTCGAAGTCCCGCACCTGGACCTTGAAGCGCCCGGAAAAGTTCTCGACCGGCGTCCACAGGAACTGCATACGGCCGGCAACCTCGCGGTAGCCGGCAAAGGCGTCGTTCTCGCCGCTAAAGGCATTGTCCACCCAGTCGTCTCGACGCTGCACCAGCAGCGAGGCGCGCGCCGCCAGCACCGACGGAATCAGCGGGCCGGACACCGCGCCCTCGAAATTGACGCCGTTGAAGCGCCCGTACGACAGCCGGCTGTAGCCCTCAAGGTCCCAGGTCGGGAGAGCCGACTCGAACTTCAGAATGCCGCCAGGCGTGTTGCGCCCGAACAGGGTTCCCTGGGGGCCGCGCAAGACCTCGACCCGTTCGACATCGAAGATCGGGATGCCCTTGAGAAACGGGTTTTCCAGCGGAATGCCGTCGAGCATGACCGCGACCGGCTGGGAGGCGTTCATGTCGAAGTCGGTATTGCCCAGGCCGCGAATGTAGAAACGCGGCGAGGCGCGGCCAAAGCCCGACTCGACTTGCAGGCTCGGCGCCCGGTTGGTCAGAAAACGGATGTCCATACCCGAGGCGCGCAGCCGGTCGAGCCCCTCGCCCCGCAGCACGGACAGCGACAGCGGCACGTCAAAGGCGCGCTGCTCCTGCTTGCGGGCGGTGACGGTGATCTCCTCAAATGCCTGCTGAGCCGGGAGGCTGCTCGTGAACGCCTGTTGCGCGGCGGACGGCGCGGCGCACAATAGTAGGGCAACAAGCGCTATCACTTGTACTGTGTTGAAAACGCGATCATTCCCTCTTGCCAAGCGTTCCGACATGCTTGTACCTCCTCGTTTCCTCTCTCTTCAGGGGTGTCCCCGTCCCTCGACTCCCATATAGCCGTTTTTGCCGGGCTTGCAAAAATGGCCGCCGCCCTGTTCGCGCTTGCAATCCCCGGTCCAAGCTCTTAGACTACGACGCCAACGGAGGGCACGTCATGGCGACCGCCGCAGCTGACACATCCATTCTTGCTGATGATCCTATCGAACAGCTCTTCGAGCGAGGGGTGACCGATGGCCTGCCGGCCGTGCCGCCGACCCGCGACCGGGTGGAACGCATGCTGGCCGGCGCGCCGGACCGGGCCAGGGATGAACTCATCGGGACACTGGGGCCGTGCTATGGCGAGGCCACGGTCGAGCGGGTGGCGGTGAACGCGGTGATGGCCGGTTGTGCGCCGGCGTATTTTCCGGTCGTGCTGGCCGGTGTCGAAGCCCTGTGCGACGAGCGGCTGTGCGCCCACGGCATGAACGTCACGCTCTTTTCCGCAGCGCCGTGGGCGATTATCAACGGCCCGGCCCGGCTGCACATCGGGCTCAACTGCGGGCATAACGCGCTGGGCCACGGCTTCCGGCCCAACGCCACCATCGGCCGCGCCCTGCGGCTGACCATCATGAATATCGGCGGCGCCCGCCCCCATGAACTGACCAAGGCGACCATGGGCCAGCCCGGTCAGTACAGCGCGATTATTGGCGAGAACGAGGAAGAGTCGCCCTGGCCGGCGTTCCATACCGAGCGGGGTTTCACTCAGGATGAGTCGGCCATCACCCTGTTTGCCGGCGGCGGGCCGCAGCAGATCAGCGACTTTCAGAGCCGGAGCGCCGAACAGCTGCTGTACTCGGTCGGCCTGACCATGGGCGGCGGGCTGTGGAATTACAAAAACTATCCGCTGTTCGGCGATACGATTCTGGTCCTGAGCCCGGAGCACGCCCAGGTTATTGCGGCCGACGGCTGGTCGCGCAAAGACGTGCGGCAGTTCCTGTACGAGCGGGTCACGCGCGCCATAGACGACCTCAAACCGGGCGACAAGGGCGGCGAGGGGTTTGGCGCCAGCCTGTTGAACGCGGCCGAAAAGGGCGGCTTTGTGGTCAACGACCGTGTCCGCAAATTTCGCTCGCCGGATTCGATTCTGGTCGTTGTCTCGGGCGGGACGGCGGGCCGCTTTTCGGTCACCATTCCCGGCTGGGTTGCCGACGACCTGGGCAGCACGCCGGTAAGTAAAAAAATAGCACTCTAGCTTTGTGACAAGGAGGATAGACATGGCAGACGACATGCTTGACCCGATTGGTTACAGCGGCAAGGCCGAGAAAGCCCTGGCCCCGCGTCTCTCCAGCCTGCGGGGCACTACCCTGGCGCTGGTAGACATCGGCTTCCCCAACAGCAACGTCTTTCTGGATCGCGTTGAGACGCTGCTCAAGGACCGCTACGGGGTGGCCGAGGTGGTCCGCCACGCCAAGCCGTCCCCCACCCGGGTGGTCAATCCCCAGGCGCGCCAGGATATCGTGTCCCGCTGCCAGGGGCTCATCGAAGCGGTCAGCTCTTGAGGCTCGTGCATTTCGTGCAGTTCGCACGACGTGGCCTATTTTGAAGAGCAGGGCATTCCGACCGCCAATATTTCCACCACCGAGTTTGTGGCTGCGGCCAAGGTCCAGTGCACCAACCTGGGCGTTCCGTCGTATGAGGTAGTGACGGTTCCGCATCCCATCGTGCCCCTGACACAGGAAGAAGTCTGGGCCCGCGCCGACGCGGTCATGGATGCCATCGTGGCCCGGCTGATCAGCGAAGACGCCCGCGCCGCAGCCTTATAGACGGCTTCATATACACAGCGGGCGGCAACGCCCGCTTTTTTTGCGCTACGCGCAGCTCAGAAATACCAGACCAGACCGAGCGAGAAGTCGGTCTCCTCGGCGTCTCAGCCCTGAGTTGGGGTCAGGACCTCCGGGTTGACCGGTGTCGGCGGCGCCTGGCCGGCCAGAAAGGCGGCGATATTCTCGGCCGCCAGGGTCGCCATGCGGGTTCGGGTGGCCAGGCTGGCGCTGCCGATATGGGGCACGATCAGACAGTTGGTGAGCGACAGCAGGGGATCGTCCATGGGGATCGGCTCCGGGTCGGTCACGTCAAGCGCGGCCCCGGCGATCTCGCCGTCGCGCAGCGCCTCATACAGGGCGGGCTGATCGACCAGCCCACCCCGCGCCACGTTGATCAGAAACGCGGTCTTCTTCATCAGCCGAAACTGCGGGCCCGACAGCAGGTGGTGGGTGTCCGGGCTGAGCGGGGCGTGGACGCTCACAAAGTCGGCTTCCCGCAGCAGGCTCGGCAGATCGACCCGCACGCAGCCGAGGCGCTGTTCAGCCTCCCGGTTCCGGCCTCGGTTGGTGTAGATTACCCGCATGTCAAAACCCCTGGCCCGCTGGGCGACCTGAGCGCCAATCCGACCCAGGCCGATGATGCCCAGGGTGGCGTGGTGGACATCGCGGCCGACAAAAAAGAGCGGCCCCCACGCCTGCCAGCCCCCGTCCCGCACGAACCGGTCGGCCTCGGCAATGCGCCGGGCAATGCCCAGAATCAGGCCAAAGCTGAGGTCTGCGGTGGTCTGGGTCAGGACGCCCGGCGTGTTGGTCAGCACGACCCCGCGACGGCTCAGGGCCGGCACGTCCACATTGTCGTAGCCGACCGCCATATTGGCCACGATGCGGAGCTGGGGGGCGTGGTCGAGCAACTCGTCGTCAATCCGGTCGGTGACCATGCTGAGCAGGGCGGTCGTGTCCCCGACCTCGCGCAGCAGGGTATCCCGGGGCACGGCCTCGTCCGGCTCCCACAGCCCCAGCCGTCCGCACGGTCTGAGCAGTGCCAGGGCCTGGTCCGGAAGGGTTCGGGTGACGTAAATCTTTGGTGCTGACACGTCGCGGCCTCTCACGCCCTTTATCTTTTGACGCGGACAGACAATACTAGACGAACAGAAAACGTGTTGTCCAACGGCATCAATCAGTGAACACGTTTCCTCTTCGTGCAGCCAGCCGAGGAAAGGGAGCACCGGTATGGAACAGCCGTCGGAAAAAAGCCTCAAGCGGATGCGGATTTACGTTGAGAAGTATCTTCACAAGACGGGCACCTCGCGCCATCCGGATGAGGAGGTCACCGAGTCGGTCATCATGGGCCTGGCCAGCAATATCGATCAGGTTGGCCGACCGCTGTGCCCATGCAACTTCTATCCCGACAAACAGGCCGAGGTCGAGCGCAGCCGCGAGTGGGTGTGTGCCTGCGACGAGATGAAACAGTGGAAGTACTGTCACTGCCTGCTGTTTGTGACCCCCGAGGGCGTGCCGATTACCGAGCATCTGCCCGACGACCACGAGGGCCGTCAGATTTACGGGCTGGTCAAAGATCCGACCCCGGACAAGGGGCGCGAGGCCCGGGCCAAACGTGAGAAGGCGGAGACGACTGAGAAGGCGGAGACAACCTAGAAAGGAGACAGCGATGAAGATTGGCTATTTTGCAGTGGGAATTGGTATTGGGGCCGAGCCCGAGAACATGACGGTCACCGCCCAGACCGCGGACCAGGCCGGATTCCACTCCTTGTGGGCGCCCGAGCATGTGGTGCTGATTAACCAGTACGCCTCGCGGTATCCGTACTCTCAGGACGGACGGCTGCCGATGTCAACCCAGATCGATATTCTCGACCCGTTCACGGCCCTGACGTTTGCTGCGGCCACGACCACAAACATCCGCCTGGGCACCGGGATCTGTCTGGTGCCGGAGCGCAACCCGGTGGTCACGGCCAAGGAGGTCGCCAGCCTCGACAAACTGTCCGGCGGACGCTTTGATTTTGGCGTCGGCATCGGCTGGCTGGCCGAGGAGTTTGACGCGGTCGGGGTGCCGTGGCCGCGCCGCGCCCAGCGCACCCGCGAGTATCTACACGCCATGAAGCTGCTGTGGACCGAGGACGAGCCCGAGTTCAGCGGTGAATTTTGCAGCTTTCCCAAGTCGGTCATGCTGCCCAAACCGGTCCAAAAGCCCCACCCGCCGATTATCTTTGGCGGCGAGAGCACGCCGGCCCTCAAGCGGGTCGGTGAGGTGGGAGACGGCTGGTTTGGAGTGAATGTGAGCTTCGAGGCCGCCCAGGAAAAGATCCCGCGCATGAAAGCGTACGCCACAGCCGCCGGTCGTGACCCCGAGGCGCTGAGCTTTGCGGTGTCTCCGGGGCTTGGCTCAGCCGTGGACATGGATCAGATCAAGCGTTATCGCGATCTCGGGGTGGATCAGGTGATTGTCGGCGGTTTTGCCGACGACCCGAGCAAGATTCGGGGCGAGATTGAAAAGCTGGCCGAGAAGCTCGTCGTGCCGTCGGCGAGTCTGTAGCGGCGAGACGCCCGGTTCGGGCGTCTTCTCAGTTCCATCCCTATCTTCGGTTTTGGATCAGATCATACAGCGTGACGGGTAGGGTCGGTATGCCGGCCCTACGCCTCAGCCCGCATCCTGTCAGCTCACATCTTGTCAGCTCACATCCTGGACCCTTGTGGCGAACTCGCGGACCTCACGCACAATGCCGTCAGGGTCTCGACTCAGCGAGACGGTGAACAGGGTCTTTACCCCGAAGTCGCGGTAGCGCTGTATCGTGTCCTGCATGGCGGTCAGTTCCAGGGATTCATACTCTCTGCCGGCCTCTTCGCTCAGGCGTTTGAGCTGGTCAAGCATGCTCGCAATATGCCAGCCATCGCCAAAGGCGACCACCCGCTTCAGGGCATACACCGACTCGCCGCCAACCCAGATCGGAGGGTGGGGTTTCTGCAAGGGCCGGGGCAGCACGTTGACATCCTCCTCCAGCTGCACGAACTCGCCCGAGAAGCGCGGCTTGTCCTGGGTCCACAGCGCCTTCATCACCGCGATGTATTCCCGGGTGCGTTTGCCCCGCCGTTCGAACGGCACGCCCAGCAGTTTGAACTCCTCGGCCAGCCAGCCGACGCCGGTGCCGAGCACGAAGCGGCTCCCGCTCAGAATGTCAATGGTCGCCACCCGCCGGGCCACATCAAACGGATGCCGGTAGGGTACGATCAACACTCCCAGGCCCAGCCGCACTTTCTCCGTCACCCCGGCCATGAAGGCGACCGTATCGAACGGGTCGAGCCACTCCATCTGGGTGTAGATGCGGTTCAGTATTCGGTCGTCAGTCCTGCCGCCGCCGCCCACAGCCAGGCTCCTACACACACGCCGACGGCCAACAGCCCGAGGCCCGCCTGGACCTTGCGCTCGGTGTCTTCCCCAGCAGTCGGCAGCGCGGCGGCCAGCACGCCGCCCAGCATGCCGCCAAAGTGGGCGATGTGATCGGTGTGGGGGTACTGGACCCCGCCGATAAAACCGTACAAGGCCAGCACCATAGCGAGAATATGCCACGGCTTGAAGCGGGCCGGGCGGGCTGCGGCCGATTGTCGGCGCAGCTGGCGCAGTCGGCTGCCCGCCAGCGCGCCCAGCAGTCCGAAAATCGCGCCCGAGGCCCCGGCCTTGAGCGCCGTGTCCGAGCCAAAGGTAAAACCGGCCAGATTGCCGCACACCCCGGCCACGACGTACACAAACAGCAGGCGGCCGGGTCCCAGCACCCGCACGCTCAGGCCGCCCAGCACCAGCAGTGCAGCCATATTGCCGAACAGATGGCGCACGCCGATGTGGATGAACTGGGCGGTGACCAGCCGCCACCACTCCCCGGCGTACAGCAGCGGGCTGTGGACGGCGCCAAAACGCAGCAGGGTGTGCCGGTCGTGGGTGCCGCCGTGTTGCTCCATGATCGCCCAGGCCGCAATGTTGATCAGGGCCAGACCCAGCACCCAGGTAAAATCGCCGGATCGTCCCGGGGGGTGGATCGGCACGGTCGGAGCCTGCACCGCAGCCTCCTCCTCTGCCAGCACCCGCTGAGCCTCGGCATGGCGGCTGCTCTCGACCCAGATCAGCCATCCGACTTGGGGGGTGGGCTCGTCAATATGCACCTCCATGCCCAGGCTTTGCAGCAGCAGGGAGATGTCCTCGGCGTGTTGACGGCTGGCGACGTGGCGCAGGGGCTGAAACGGCATTGCCCCTATTCTTGCCGCTGTTCCCCGTTTGGCAAGACAGAGCGCCGCCGCCGCGCCCCCTCTGCCTCTCCCGGACTCGGTCACGCCGGTGGCAAGGTTAGGGGGGCGGCGCTGAATGGACAGGAGAACAGCCCAACACCGTATACCGCGTAGCCGAATGCTTTCGCCTGCACACCGTGATTGATCTGCAAGACCAGCGCTGCAAGGGCTTTGATCCATCGTGGTGATTTGGCGAAACGACCAGACTACCGTGTCTGACTTTACCTGAACGTGTCCTATAGCGCTTCGATGTGCCGCAGTGTTCCAAGTCGCTTGACATCGTAGTGAGACCAGCTTACTGTGGTACACCTTGGAACATCGTAGAAATTAAGGAGGTCATCATGAAATCATCGTTTGTTGCCACGATTAGACAGAACCCTGGTCGCCGCTTCCTGATCGTCGACTTTCGCCATCCTTTACGGCTAGACCCGTCCAATCAGGGGAAGCCCGGACGTAAAGTCCGGAAGGGCTTGGGCACTGACGACCGGTCGGTTGCGGAGGCACTGGTCGGAGACCTCAATCGTCTCCTGGCCGATCCGACACTGCATTCTCCGGCCGCACGGGTCAAGGCAGAGGCTCTGTTCGACCCCCGAGTCGTCGAGATCTTCTACGACGGCATTGAGCCAAAGAAACCAAATTATTGGGCACTAAGGGACGAACATCTGAGCTTTCCAGACGGCTACCCTCGTGTCCTTCTTCTCGGTGTGCCCGGGGCCGGAAAGACTACGCTGGTTCGGCAGTTAATTGGCTCTCACCCGGACCGTGATCGCTTTCCTTCCACTTCAGCCAATCGTACCACGACATGTGACACTGAGGTCATCATTGGGCACGAAGACTTCGCGGCGGCCGTCACATTCATGTCTGAAGAAGAGACGGACTTCGAGATTCAGCAAAGTGTCTCCGATGCAGTGCTGCATGCTCTCGACGCAACATCCGACATTGATGTAGCAAAGGTGCTGTTGGATCGCAGTGATATGCGGTTCCGCCTGAAATACATGTTGGGCGATTGGCCCTCAGGCGATGTCAGCGACGATCCTTACGAGATCAAGACTGATATGTCAGGCCGTGAGCCTGACACCTCGCCATTGATGGTCTCCGAGGCCGAGGCCGAAAATCTCGCGGCGAATCTACGTTGCTATATCACGGCCGTTCGTGACATAGCCACACGTTACAGGGACAAGGTGGAGGAGGAACTGCAAGCTCCTATTGACTCTCTCCCATCCGAGGACCGTAACGCTGCACTAGACTTGATTCAGGAGTCCGCAGAAAAGTCCGACGACTACGCGACCCTCGTCAGTAATATTCTCGACGACCTTCGGCAGAAATTCGAGCACATTCCATTCGGTCGTCTGCACAAGACAACCACTGGGTGGCCACGTCTGTGGCAGATGACTGCGCCCGGTTCCGACCGTAACGAGTTTCTGCTGGCGGTCCGTTTCTTCTCGGGTATTGACCACCGCCACTGGGGTAAGCTTTTCACGCCGCTCGTCAACGGTATTCGCGTTGCTGGCCCCTTTGCTCCTCGTTGGGCAGCAGACGAGGAATCATCTCGCTTAGTTTTGATTGATACCGAGGGCCTCGGTCACAAGGCAGGCACGACGTTTGACGTGCCTGACCACATCGTCTCGCGCTTCCCCGAAAGTGATGCGATTCTGCTGGTACACAGAGGTGACACGCCCTTCTCCTTCGAGGGCGGCAGAGCCCTTGAAGCCATCGGAGGCGCAGGTCAGACCGCAAAAACATTAATGGTGTTCAGCCGTATGGACGAGCTTAAGGGGGATAACATCAGAGGCTGGCAGGCGAAGTGCGACCATGCGTTCAACGGTGTTCGTAACGTCATCGACAACCAGATTTCCGAGTCACTCACCCCGGATATCGCCCGGTTCATGTTGAGGCATCTGGGGCAAAACGCTTTCTATCTCGGCTTGCTCCAGAACGGCGATCCAAACGCAGCCAGGGATGATCAGCTGTCCGCGCTGCTCAATCATCTGAAGTCTATCGTACCTCTGTCTTCGCCGACCCGAGCATTCCCCAAATACAGCTTCGATTTACTGGTCCTGGAGCTCCAGAAAGGTGTCGAGAATTTCCGGGTTCCCTGGAGCGCTTATCTCGGGCTCGAGCGGCGTAGCGACGTTCAGCCCTTGCCGTGGCAAAGCGTCAAGGCGGTGAGCCGTCGCTATGCAGAGGGCTTCGACGACGGGTACCATATTCGCCCCGTGTCGAAACTGCTCAGCACTATGACGCTGGCGATTTCCCGGTTTCTGGAAAATCCAGTACGATGGGAGGGAAACCCGAGTCCAGAAGATAAACGATTCGTTCTCGATCACATCAAGGCGATTGTCTCTCAAAAGCTTGCCCACTTCTGTTCTCAGCAGTTGCGAGAAAGGCCGCAGTCACAGTGGCAGGAGGCATATGCATTTCGCGGCGCCGGGAGCACCTTCGACCGCAGGATAAAGATTGAGGCCCTGTATGAACGGTGGGTCCCGGTCCCCGGAAGATATGCAGCGCAAATGCAACACGTCCAAGAGTTCATCGATACAATTAAGCAGCTTGTAAAGTCAGCGATTGACGCTGCTCGCGACGATCTGAGCGTGAAGACTATCAGCCGTTCCGACAATGGTACCTAATCGGTTGATCTCGTCTCCAGGGGCACGGCTCAGCATCCTATCAACTCAACGAGCACGGCCCCCTCTCATTGTGCGCGTACCTAAACTTGACACTGTGGGCGTTATTGGAAGGACCAAGCCCGAAACTCCCAGGCCCGAGATCGTACGGGTGTAACCTTCCTGATTTTCTGCTTGACACGGTGGGCACTTCTCTTTTACTTATCGCAGAACAGTGTCCGGCAGATTGCCGTACATTGTAGGAAGACAAAGGAGAAGAGCCCATGCTGCGCTTCCAGGACAGTACGGCCGCCATCGACGAGCCGAAGACGGCCCGGATGGAACAACGCACCAAACCCAGCGTCAAGGCGCAGATTCAGCAGGCCGCAGCCCTGCTCGGCATCGACGAGACCACGTTCGTGACCAGCGCGGCCCTGGCCCAGGCCCGGCGCACGGTTGCCGATCATGAACGGACGCGCCTGTCGGCCGAGGATCGGGAGGTGATCCTGGCCGCCCTGGAGAGTCCGGCGGAGCCGACTACTGCCTTGCGGCAGGCTCTGGCGCTGCACAAAACAGGCGCGGCATGACGGCTCCGGCCGCTCACAAAGGAATCATCCACAAAGGAATCAGCATTAAGCCGCTCGATCCCCACAAACATGATCGCGCGGCTTTTTCTTGCGGGACCGCCCGGCTCGACAACTTTCTCAAACGGACGGCCCGGAAACACCAGGCGGGCGATTTCACGCGGGTGTGGGTGGCCGCGGAGAACGGGACAGACATTCTGGGCTATTATGCGTTGAATGCGCATGCGCTCGAAGGCGAGGCCCTGCCCGATCATCTGACAAAGCATGCGCCCCGGTCTGGCAGCATCCCGGCCGTCTACCTGTCGATGATCGCGGTCGACCACCGCCACCAGGGCCGAGGGCTCGGCCGTTTCCTCCTCGCGGACGCCTTGACCCGTGTCGTCGGGGCTGCCGATCAGGTCGGGCTGAAGGCGGTCATCCTGGACGTAATTGAGGATGGTGGTGCCGAGCTGACAGAAAGACGCCGGACATTCTATGCGGCTATGGGGTTTCAGTCCTTGCCGTCGCGGCCGCTGCGGATGTTCATCAGTATCGAGACCGTGCGCAAGGCTAGAGGGTGTTATGCACTTTTTTGCTGCGATTCATTAGAGAAATCGCTGACTTACAGGAACTACCTCGGCAGCTGGCCTTGTGCCACCTTGCGAAAAACCTGAATAAAATCAATGGGTTGTCAAAAGTTCCTAACACGCTCTAGGGGCTATTTCAATTCACCAACATGGTGTACTCTGGTGAGATCATCCAGGAGGGACGACGGCATGGAAGGCAGCGGAGAAGATCAGCAGAACAGGAAACCCGAAGGGCCGGTGTCGGTCCGTGCCTCGATCAGCTTCCCCCCGGACATCTACGAGGCATTGAAACAGCTTGCCCGGAAGAAGAAGGTCTCGCTGGCGTGGGTTGTGCGGGACGCAGCTGAAGAATATGTCAACGCACAGGAAAAGCGGGTGGAGCGGGCATGAAGACTGACGAGAAAATCTCGGCGGAGAGCAGCGTATGACAGGTGTGACGACAAGCTCGGCGCACTCCTCATCAGAGCCCATACAAGCGGCGCTGGAACTTCCTGATGGTGCGCGCTTTTATCGCTGTGCCTTGCAGGTCAATCCCTTTGCCTATCTTGCCAGGCATGGCAAACAGACACTCTTCCAGTCGGAATCCGATTACAACAAGGCAATGGTAGAGGCCTGCCTTGCCAATGAAATAGAGGTCATTGGGGTCACCGATCACTATCGGGTACAGGAGTCATGGAGCTTGGTGCGAGCCGCCCGTGACGCGGGCATACGATCCTTCGGCGGCGTCGAAGCTGTCTCGAAGGAAGGGGTTCATTTTCTGTGTCTATTCGATCCTGAAAAGGACGAAGATGTAGAACGCTTCATCGGCAGTTGTGGTATTCGCAACAGCGATCAAACGTCGCCAATAGGCGACTGGGATTCCACCGAACTGCTAACACATGCAAGGCAGTGGGGCGCTGTATGTATCGCCGCGCACGTGGTGTCCAAGGGAGGATTACTCAAAAAGCTCTCGGGTCAATCCCGGATCAACGTCTGGAAATCACCGCATTTACTGGCCTGTACACTTGCCGGGCCTGTTGGCGACGCACCAGAGGGTTTCAAACCGATCCTGCGGAACAAGAACGCCGACTACCGCCGCACGAGTGCCCTAGCGATCCTCAATGCAGCGGATGTCAACGATCCCGCTGACCTGACAAAGGAGGGATCGTCATGCTTCATCAAGATGTCGGCCGTCTCGGTTGAAGGGTTTCGCCAGGCATTTCTGGATCCAGAGTCCCGCATCCGACTGCACAGCGATCCGCACCCAGAACCCCATGTTGAGTTCCTCGCCATGACGTGGGAAGGCGGGTTTCTGCGCGATACCGCCGTGCATTTCAACGGCAATCTCAACGCCGTGGTTGGCGGACGCGGCACCGGCAAATCAACGCTGATCGAGAGCATCCGCTATGTCCTTGGCCTTGACCCCCTCGGAGATGAGGCACGGAAGGCACATGAAGGAGTGATCCGACACGTCCTGAAATCAGGCACGAAAGTCTCGCTGCTCGTGCGCTCGCACAGTCCATCTGTGCGCTGCTACACACTCGAACGTTCGGTGCCGAACCCGCCGATTGTCAAAGACGAAACCGGTGAGGTGCTGGCCATTGCGCCAGGAGACGTAGTACCCGGCGTGCAGGTATTCGGCCAACATGAAATCTCTGAACTCACCCAGAGCCCCGAGAAACTTACCTTGCTCCTCGAACGGTTCGTGGACCGCGATCCGTCGCTGTCCGGGCGCAAGGCAGGGCTCCGATTGGAACTTGAGCGGTCTCGCGGCCGTATCGTGGAGGTGCAGCGTGAGATGCTCATGCTTGAGGAGCGTCTCGCCGCTCTGCCCGGTCTCGAAGAGACACAGAAGCGCTTTCAGCAGGCTGGACTGGAAGAGCGACTCAACGAAAAAGGCCTACTGATCAGAGAAGAGCGCCTGTTGGCGACTCTGGACGAACGGCTAGATCCATTTCGGGCGCTGCATCGTGACCTGACGGAGAGTCTCCCTATCGATGCGGCGTTCGTATCCAGTAGAGCACTTAATGAGTTGCCAAACGCGGAGATTCTGGAAGAAGTAGAAAATATTTTTGCGACTCTGAGCACACGTCTCGACGCCGTTGGCGAGCAATTTGCCGGAGCCTTGTCCGAGGCCGATATCGCGTTCTCGGATATCAGGACACGGTGGCAGCACCAGCGCGATGCGAGTGAAGAGACGTACCAGAAACTGCTGCGGGATCTCCAGGCATCGGATGTCGACGGGGCGGAGTTTGTTCAGCTCCGTCAGCAGATTGAAGAACTGCGCCCTCTGAAGGACCGTCTGGAAAATCTCCAACGTGGCCTACTTACACATGAGGCGCACCGGCGCCAACTGCTCTCGGAATGGGAAGACCTCAAGGGAGTCGAATATCGTACCACCCAGGATGCCGCCGAGGTGGTTTCGAGTAAGCTTCGCGACCAAGTGCGGGTCACAGTCGAGATGGCCGGGAACCGCGCTCCGCTGGAACAGGTGTTGCGGGAGGTCGGCGGAAACCTCTCTGTTGCGCTCGACCGGCTTCGTAAACTGGACCAATTGTCACTGCTCGAGTTCGCGCAGAGGTGCCGGGAAGGCAAGGAGTCGCTGCGGAAGCATTACAGTTTCCCCCCTGGTGCGGCAGAGCGGATCGCCCAGGCCGGCCCCGACCTCTTCATGAGAATCGAAGAACTGGATCTACCCGCAACGACGCAGATCGAATTGAATACGGCCGCGGAGGGTAGCCCCGCAGCGTGGCAGTCGTTGGAATCTCTTTCCAGCGGCCAAAAAGCCACGGCCGTCCTGCTGCTCCTGCTGCTGGAATCTGAAGCTCCGCTTGTAGTCGATCAGCCCGAGGATGATCTCGACAACCGCTTTATCAGTGAAAGGATCGTACCGATCATGCGGCAAGAGAAACGGCGGCGGCAGTTCGTCTTCTCGACACATAACGCCAACATCCCGGTCCTTGGCGATGCCGAATTGATTCTGGGGCTCACCGCATCAGGCGAGGCCGCGAAAGGTCGTGCGGAGCTAGCGCCCGAACATATGGGCTCTATTGACTCACGACCTGTTCGGGAGCTGGTCGAAGAAATTCTGGAAGGCGGTAAGGATGCGTTCGAGATGCGTCGCTCCAAGTACGGGTTCTGACAATGACGACGCGGACGGAACTGCTGGAGATCATCGCGAACGGCGAAAATTCGGGGGTCGAGTTCAAACGCGATGTGCTGCAAAACCATGAACTCGCCAGAGAGTTGGTCGCCTTCTCAAATTTCGAGGGGGGAATGGTGTTGCTTGGGGTGGAGGATGATGGAACGATTACCGGTCTTACACGGGAGCGTCTGGAAGAATGGGTGATGACCGCGTGTCGGGACAAGATCAGGCCGGCCATTATTCCGTTTTTCGAGACGATCAGGAACGTGGAGTCGGAGAAGGACGTTGCCATCGTGCGGGTGCCGCGCGGCGTTGATGTCCACAGCCAGTGGCATAACAACAGGAATATCTATTACATCCGGGTCGGTACACAAAGCCGAGAGCCGACGCCCCAGGAACTCAGTCGGCTATTTCAGCAACGTGGGACGTTTCGCGCCGATCTGCGGCCGATCTCCGGGACAACGATCATCGACTTGGATCGCCGCCGGCTCTCGGAATATTTCGGGCGGATCCGCCAACAGGACGTGCCTGACGAGACCGACGGCGCGGCCTGGCAGACCCTGTTGGTGAACACGGAGATCATGGTTGAAGAGGGCGTGAGCCTGTCGGGCATGCTGCTCTTCGGTACCACGCCGAACCGGTTTCTGCCGCAGGCCGGCATTGATGCAGTGGCGTTTCCGGGAACGGAGAAAGACTATGCGGCAAAGGAGCGCATGGCGCTGCGCGGTCCGATGACCCCACTCATGGACCAGGACGGCAACCTGCTGGAGGCGGGCCTTGTTGATCAGGCGCTGGCATTCGTCAGGCGTAATACTCCTATGACCACCAGCCTTGACGACGGTGGACGCCGCGCGGAGCGGCCGACCTATCCAGTCGAAGCCGTCCGCGAGGCCGTGGTCAATGCCTTGATCCATCGGGATTATCTCCTCGCGCATACCGATATTGAGCTAGCGATATATCAGGACCGATTGGAAATCATCTCCCCAGGCAAACTCCCGAACGGCATTACACCGGAACGGATGCGTGCGGGAACGCGAGCCGCACGAAATCAGCTTTTGAAGGATATCATGCGGGACTACGGCTATCTGGAACATATGGGGATGGGTGTCCCGAGAAAAATCGTCCGCGGGATGCTGGAACATAACCAGACGGATCCCGATCTCGTTGAAGAGAACGAACGCTTCATCGTACGGCTGTTTGCCGGGACACGGGTGGAAAGTGCATAGAAGCAGTCTCAAAAACCTAGCTGCTCCGGCGCTCGAACACCGCCTAGCCTCCCATCCCCCGGCCGGGCGAGGTACAGCCCGGCCAGGAGGACACAATGGTGGCTAGGACATGTTAGCAACTTCCGATAAGCTACTGATTTTATTCAGGTTTTTCACGGGATCTCGTACCCCCCTGCTGAGGTAGCTCCTGTAAGTCAGCGATATCTCTGAGGAAAATGAATCGCAGTAAAAAAGTTCATAACACCCTCTAGGTCCTGAGGCATGTACAACAAGCGTGACACTCTGGCCGGTGTCAGACGCATGCCCGTGGAAGCTCGTGCGACACGGCTGTGAGCCTGCCTCTGGGAGGAGGATGCCCCCATGAAGATTGCGTTTCTGGCGCTGGTCGTTACGCTGGCCGGCGCTGCCCCGCCAGTTGCTGCCCAGTCGGTGCTCAACTGGTCCGATGCGACCCTGGCTGAGGTCCAAACGCGGCTGGACCGGGGGGCGGGAGTGAATGTGCGGGGCGCGTATGGCAATACGCCCTTGCATTGGGTGGCGGCGCACAACGCGAATCCGGCGGTGATGGCGCTGCTGCTGGACCGGGGGGCGACGGTGGATGCCCGGAACGAGAAGGGCGAGACGCCCTTGCACCGGGCGGCGCACAACGCGAATCCGGCGGTGATGGGGCTGCTGCTGGACCGGGGGGCGGAAGTGAATGGGCGGAGCGAGAAGGGCCAGACGCCCTTACATGAGGCGGCGGCGCATAACGCGAATCCGGCGGTGACGGCGCTGCTGCTGGACCGGGGGGCGGCGGTGAATGCGCCGAACAAGAATGGCTACACGCCTTTGCACCGGGCGGTGTATAACGCGAATCCGGCGGTGGCGACGCTGCTGCTGGACCGGGGGGCGGCGGTGAATGCGCGGATTGTGAGTGACATGACGCCCTTGCATATGGCGGCGTATAACGCGAATCCGGCGGTGGCGACGCTGCTGCTGGACCGGGGGGCGGCGGTGAATGCGCGGGACCAGATAGGCCGGCTGCCCTTGCATGAGGCGGCCCAGTCCGCCGCGAATCCGGCGGTGGCGGCGCTGCTGCTGGACCGGGGGGCGGAAGTGAATGGGCGAGACGCGTATGGCATGACGCCCTTGCATGAGGCGGCGCGATCCACCTCGAATCCGGCGGTCGTGACGCTGCTGCTGGACCGGGGGGCGGATGCCACACTGCGCGACAATAATGGCAAGTTGGCCGTGGATTACGCGGCCGGGAACACGGCCCTTCAGGGCGCGGACGTGTACGGGCGGCTGAAAAGAGGAAGCGTGTCCACCGATTGATGCTGGCGGGAGCGTCGAGTATTCCCGACACAGATTTCCAAGACGGGTAAAGAGCACTCATATTCTGGTCTCAGCGCCTCTGTCCCGCCCGCCCCCCTTTTTCAAGCCGGGGCGGGGCTGCTAGGCTGCGCCCGGTATACGGGGACACGCTGATGGCCGACGCCGAATCTTCCACATCAACACGCCGCCGCTTGGGCCTGCTGGGCGGGGTCGGGCTGTGCGCCGTGCTGCTGCTGCTGCCGCCGCCGGAGGGGATGAGTCTGGCCGCCTGGCGGACGACGGCTGTTGCGGCGCTGATGGCGGTGTGGTGGGTCAGCGAAGCGATTGACCTGACCGTGACCGCCTTCGTGCCCCTGTTCCTGTTTCCGGTGCTCGACATCCTGCCGGCCGACGAGGTGTCGAGCGCCTATGCCGGCCAGATTGTGTTTCTGTTTTTCGGCGCGTTTTTTCTGGCCCTGGCGACCGAGCAGTGGGGGCTGCACCGGCGGGTCGCGCTGTGGATTCTGTCGCGCATCGGCGGCTCACCGCGTTTGCTGATCCTGGGCTTCTTCGGCACCACCGCCCTGCTGTCGATGTGGATGTCGAATACCGCCTCGACCGTGGTCATGCTGCCGATCGCCCTGGCCATTCTCAGCCATGTTGACGCCCGGGGCTATGACACGAGCCGGGGCTTTGGCACAGCGCTGATCCTGGGCATGGCCTACAGCGCCTCGATCGGCGGCGTCAGCACCCCGGTCGGCACCCCGCCCAACGCGGTGTTTCTGGGCGCCTTCGAGAACCTGTTTCCGGACGGCCCGAGTATCGGCTTCCTGTACTGGATGCTGTTCGGCCTGCCGACCGCGGCGGTCATGCTGGTGTGTGCCTGGCTGTACCTGGTCTTTGGTGTGTTCCGGGTGCCGACCAGCGGCTGGCAGGAAGACCGGGGCTTTCTGACCGAACAGCTGCGCGCCCTCGGCCCGATGAGCCGCCCCGAACGACGGGTGCTGATTCTGTTTTCCCTGACCGCCGTGCTGTGGATGTTCCGCGAGGATCTGCCGCTCGGGCCACTGACCATCCCCGGCTGGGTGCATGTCTTTCCGGTCCCGGACAATATCAAGGATTCCACCCTGGCCATGTTCATGGCCACCCTGCTGTTCGTGATTCCGACCGGCGAGGGCAACGGCCGCTGCCTGCTCGACCGGAGCGTGTTCGAGCGCATGCCGTGGGGGATTCTGGTCCTGCTCGGCGGCAGCCTGGCCCTGGCCCGGGGGGTCGGCAGCTCGGGGCTGGCCGTGTGGGTCGGCGACCAGCTCGGCTTTCTGCAAGACCTGTCGCCGTTTGGGGCGATTTTTTCGGTGTGCGCCCTGCTGGTCGGTCTGACCGAGGTGACCAGCAATACGGCCACCACCACCCTGATGATGCCCATCCTGGCCGCCAGCGCCGGCGCCATGCACATCGATCCGCTGCTGCTCATGATTCCGGCCACCTTTGCCGCCTCGTTCGCCTTCATGCTGCCGACCGCCACCGCGCCCAACGCCATCGTGTTTGCCAGCCGGCGGGTCAGCCTGCCCCAGATGTTCTGGACCGGCCTGGGGCTGAATGTGATCGGCGTCCTGATCCTGCCCGTCCTGTTGTATCTGCTCGGCGTGCCGGTTTTTGCCATCTCCCTGTCCGGGCAGCCGGGCTGGGTGCCGTGACCGTCACCTACTTGACTTAACTGAACGGTCGGTTAATTCTTGTCTGCAGCATGGCACGTCCGGTCAAAACCGTTGACTCGCCCGACTATCGGGCCAAGATCGACCAGGTCGCCGAAAGCCTGTTTGCCGAGCGCGGCTTTGACGGCACGCCGATCCGCGAGATTGCCGAGCAGACCGGGGTGACCAAGGCGCTCATCTACCACTACTACCAGAGCAAGGAAGCGCTCTACCTGTCGCTGCTGGAAAAAGAGGCTGCCACGGTCGTGACCCGGATCGAGGCGGTGGCGGCCGGTGAGGGCGATCCCGAGCAGAAGATTCGGGCTATCGTTCAGGTCTTCCTGGACCGCTACCGGATCGATCCGCAGAGCTTTCGGCTGGTGCAGCGGGCCATTGACGACCACAGCCCGGCCGCCCATACCCTGGCCGAGCGCTGGTTTTCACGCGCCCATGTGGCCATGGAGGCGATTACCACCGAGGGCATAGACGGGGGTATCTTCAAACCCCTGCCGCCCGGCGCCACGTCGTTTGTGATTGTCGGCATCATTATCCACGCTCTGCGCGCCAACCAGCTGATGGACCGCATTACGCCGGGTTTTTCCGGCCCCGAGGTGTTGACCCAGTTGGCCGACTTGATCCTGGCTCTGCTGGCGAGAAAAAAGAAACACTAGGAGCATGCTGTGATGGACGCTTTTTTCCGAGGCATTATCCGTTTCCGCTGGCTGGTCATTGGCCTGGTCCTCGGTAGCACTGTGCTCATCGCCCTTCCAATTCAAACATTACGCTTTGATAACGATGTTGAAGCCATGTTCCCCTTCGATGATCCGATCCTCGCCTATAGCAGAGTGGTTGAAGAACGATTCGGTATCCGTGATCTCATTATGATTGGGGTACTGAACGACAACGCCGACGAGAATGGCGTCTTTAATCCACGGACCTTAGGCATTGTCAAAGAGTTCTCGGAACGCCTTGCTCTGCAACCCGGAATCAAAGCCATCCGGGACGAAGATGTGGCCAGTATCGCCACAATGGATAATATCACTGGCACCGTCGACGGTATAAACGTTGATCCGTTTATGGAAGCCGTTCCCGACGCAGCCAATGCGCTGGCAGATCTTAAACAGGCCATTTTCGCCAATCACATGTTCGTCAATTGGGTCGTCTCGCAAGACGGGACGGGACTGCTCATCATGGCCAAGATGGAGCCAGCCGAAGACACACAGGCAGGCACGGCGCGACGGATGACTGTGTATACCTCGATCCGAGACATGGTCGAGGCTAAAAAGGCGACGGGCGTGCCGGAAGAATTTCATATTGCCGGGCGTGGAGCGGTCGAAGTCACTTTGTCGGAAGAGGAAGCCCGCGACATGGAAACCTTCTTACCCCTGACCTTGGTCGTGCTTCTGGGAATCTTATATTGTACGTATCGAAGCCTGCGCGGCGTCCTCCTGCCGCTGGCAGTCGTTGTCGTGTCGGTGATCTGGACCCTCGGGATTATGGCCGCGCTCGGTATTCCCATGTACTTTGTCACCTCCATAATGCCGGTCGTTCTCATGGCTATCGGCGTGGCGGATGGCATTCATATTCTGAGTCGCTATTACGAAGAGCTATTAGAGCATCCGGATATTTCCTCAGCTGACGCGGTGATTGTGACTATGCGAGAGATGTGGCAGCCCGTCGTTTTGACCTCGCTGACCACCGCAGCCGGGTTCTTATCTTTTCTGACTGCGACCGTTGTCCCTATCCGCTATTTTGGGGTGTTTAGTGGAGTGGGAATCTTGGCCGCGATGCTCTTCTCGCTGACCTTTTTCCCGGCCATGTTGAGTTTGTTGTCGCCGACCGTCAGCCGGGGTCTGCGCAATCAAATGAGCCGGAGTGGAGACCTGGCAGCCGCCGGCTGGGCAGCCAGCTTCTTGGCGCGCCTCGGTCGCGGTGTGGCACGTCGTCCGCTGGTCGTATGGGTGCCGGCCGCGCTCGTTGTTGTGCTGTGCGTGCTCGGCACACAGCGGATTGTCGTGAACTCGACCATGGTCGGGATGTTTCACCCATCCCACGAGCTACGCGTTAGCGATAGGGTCCTGCGCGATACATTTCAAGGCACCGTGCCTATCTATGTGGCAATCGAAGGGCATGAGCCTGATCGGCTCAAAGATCCGGTCCTGCTCGATCAACTGGACCGCCTGCAAACGCGGGTGGAGCAGGATCCTGATGTGGGTGGCTCCTTGTCATTAGCGGAATACATCAAACGGATGAACCGGGTCATGAATGAAGATCGTGCAGAAATGGAAGTCATCCCACCTTCTCGTGACCTGGTTGCCCAGTATCTGCTGCTGTATTCGTTTTCGGGTGATTCGGATGATTTCGACGATGTCGTGGACTATGACTACCAGCATGCCAACGTAGCGGTCTATCTGCGCTCCGATAGGACCCGAGACGTCGAACGTGTCGTGCAGCTTATCCGCGACTTTGCGGTCGAGGAATTTGGCCAGAATGGAGCCGCCGACGCTGCCACCCATGATCCGCTGGGACTCCGCTTGGGCCGCTGGTTGGCCGGCATTGAGCCCACGGTGGCGGGGTGGGAGACAAACAGCGGCTTTCGGATCGGGATTGCGGGCAATGGCTACCTCCTGAACCGCCTGAGCGAACTGATTGTGTCCGGGCAACTGGCGAGCTTGGTGACCTCGCTCGGCGCGGTCTTTCTGCTTACCACGGTCATGTTTCGCTCGTTCGTTGCCGGGCTGATTAATGTCCTGCCGATTAGCCTGGTGATGATTTTTAGCTTTGGGCTGCTGGGGCTGCTGAATATCCCGCTAGAGATTGGGAAATCGCTGACTGCCTCGATGACCATCGGTATTGGCATCGATTATACGATTCACTTTCTGAGTAAGTATCGGGTCAAAGTCCGAGACGGGCTCCAAGACGGTCAAATAGACCCCACGCAGATTACAGCGGCCACGATGGCCACCTCCGGCAAGGCCATCTTTTTTAATGCGGTCGTGGTTATCGGCGGCTTCCTGATTTTTCTCACCTCGAACTTCGAGTCCCTCTTTTACCTGGGTGTCATGCTGTCTCTCAGTATGGGAGCCTGCTTGATTGTCTCGATGACGGTCCTGCCGGCGATCTTGAATCGGTTTAAACCCCGTTTTGTGTATGGCGATAAAGAAGCGCCACTCGTGGTAGTTCAAGAATCTGAGGCCAGGCTGAATCGACATGTAATACTGCCAGAGGGCGAAGGCCGCGAGGTGTAAGAAGGCGAGGCAGGGGGCGGTCTTGCGGTCATAGCGGGTGGCAAGGCGGCGGCAGTGTTTGAGCCGATTGAAGGAGCTATCGTCAGCATGGAGTCATTTTTCCGCTGGATCATCCGTTTTCGCTGGTTGGTCATCGCCCTGGTCCTGGCCTGCACCGGCCTGGCCTTTGTCCAGCTGGGCCAGCTGCGTTTTGAGAGCGACGCCGAGGCCATGGTGCCGCCCGACGACCCGGTCCAGCACTACAACGACATGGTCGAAAACCGCTTTGGCATGCGGGATTTGATCATTGTCGGGGTGCTGAACGACAATCCCGACGAAAACGGGGTGTTCAACCCGCGCACCCTGGCCATTGCCAAAGAGTTCTCCGAGAAAATCGCCCTGCTGCCCGGCATCAAGGCCGTGCGGGATGAAGACGTGGCCAGCGTGGCGACCATGGACAACATCACCGGCACCAGCGACGGCATGGCGGTCGATCCGTTCATGGAAAGCGTACCCCAGACCCGGGCCGAGCTGCGGGACCTCAAGGACAGCCTGTTCGGCAACAGCATGTATGTCGACTGGATCGTGTCGCGGGACAGCACCGGGCTGCTGATCATGGCCAAGATGGAGTCGTCCGAGGGCACCCTGGAGGGCGTGCGGCGGCGGGCCAGCATCTACCGCACGATCCGCGAGATGATCGCCGAGCGGGAACAGGCCGGCACGCCCGAGCAGTTCTACGTGGCCGGCCGTGGGGCCATGGAGGTGACCTTCTCCGAGCAGGCGCAGAGTGACCTCCAGACGTTCATGCCGCTGGTCCTGCTGATTGTGGTGGTCATCCTGTACCTGACCTATCGCAGCCTGCGCGGCGTGCTGCTGCCGCTGGCGGTGGTGATGGTGTCGATCATCTGGACGCTGGGCATCATGGCCTCGGTCGGCGTGCCGATGTATTTCATCTCGACCATGATGCCGGTCATCCTGATGGCGATCGGCGTGGCGGCCGGCATTCATATCCTGAGCCGCTATTACGACGAAGTCCTGCAACATCCCGAGGTGTCGTCCCACCAGGCGGTGCTGGTGGCGATGGGCGAAATGTGGCAGCCGGTGGTTTTTACCTCACTGACCACTGCGGTCGGCTTTCTGTCGTTTCTGACCGCGGCGATGGTGCCGATTCGCTACTTCGGGCTGTTTACCGCCATCGGCGTGCTGGCCGCCATGGTGTTTTCGCTGACGTTTTTTCCAGCCGTGCTGAGCATGCTGCCGGCCAAGGTCAGCGCCGGCCTGCGCGGCCAGATCGGTCGCGGCGGCGACCTGACGGCCACCGGCTGGGCGGCCCGCACGCTGTCGCAGCTGGGCCGCGGGGTGGCCCGCCGACCCCTGTCGGTGTGGGTTCCGGCGTGTGTGATCACCATTCTGTGTGTGGTCGGCGTGCGCCAGATTGTGGTTGACAGCTCCTGGATCCAGGTTTTTCACCCCGAGAGCCCGGTGCGGATTGCCGACGAGGTCTTGCGCGAGCGCTTTCAGGGCACGCTGCCGATCTATGTGGCGATTGAGGGCCATGAGCCGGACGTGCTCAAGGACCCGCAGCTGCTCCAGCAGCTCGATAACATGCAGGCCGAGGGCGAAAAGGATCCGATGGTCGGCGGTTCGCTGTCCCTGGCCGAGTTCATCAAGCGCATGAACCGGGTCATGAACGAGGACCGGGCGGAGATGGAGGTCGTGCCGACCTCGCGCGATCTGGTCGCCCAGTATCTGCTGCTGTACTCCTTTTCCGGCGATCCGGACGATTTCGATGAGGTCGTCGACTACGACTATCAGCACGCCAACGTGACCTTTTATCTGCGCTCCGACGGAACGCGGGATATTCAGCGGGTCATTAACCGGATTCAGGACTTTGCCGTCCACGAGTTCGGCCGCAGTGAGCAGCACGCCGGCACCGACGCCGGCTGGCGCGATATGCTGTTTCTGCGCTTTGGGCGCTGGCTGGGCAATATCGAGCCGACCATCACCGGCTGGGAAACCGACAGCGGCTTTCGGCTCGGCTTTGCCGGGGCCGCCTATCTGACGATCCGCTTTAACGAGCTGGTGGTGGCCGGTCAGCTGTCGAGCCTGGTGACTTCGCTGGTCGGCGTGTTTCTGCTGACCGCGTTCATGTTCCGCTCCTTTGTGGCCGGCCTGATCAACATCATCCCGATCAGTCTGGTCATTGTCTTCAGCTTTGGGCTGATGGGGCTGCTGGGCATTCCGCTGGAGGTCGGCAAGTCGCTGACCGCCTCCATGGTCATCGGCATCGGCATCGACTACACGATCCACTTTCTCAATAAATACCGGCTCAAGGTGCACAGCGGCTTCCGCGACCCGGAGCAGATCACCGCCACCACGATGGCCACCTCGGGCAAGGCGATCTTCTTTAACGCGGTGGTGGTCATCGGCGGTTTCGCCGTGTTTCTGACCTCGAGTTTCACGCCCAATTTTTACCTGGGCGCCATGCTGGTGCTGAACATGAGCGCGTGTCTGCTGGTGTCGATGACCGTCCTGCCGGTGGTCCTGAACACCTTCAAGCCTCGCTTCGTGTACGGCCGGGAGGCGGTCCCGGCCGCTGTACAGCTGGCCGCCGACTGAGGGAGAGCGTCGCGCATGGAGTCATTTTTCCGCGGAATTATCCGTTTTCGGTATCTGGTCATTGTTCTGATCCTGGCCTGCACCGGCCTGGCCTGGATGCAGGTGCAGTCGCTCCGCTTTGAGGGCGATGCCGACGCTTTTATTCCCCAAAATGATCCGGTCATGAGTTATAACGACCTGGTCGAGGAGCGCTTCGGTATCCGCGACCTGATTGTTGTTGGGGTGCTGAATAAAAATCCGGACGAAAACGGCGTCTTTAATCCCCGGACCTTGGCCACGATCAAAGAATTCTCGGAACAGATCGCCCTGCTGCCCGGCATCAAAGCCGTCCGCGCCGAAGACGTGGCGAGTGTTGCCACGCTCGATAATATCACCGGTACGGCGGACGGCATGGCCGTTGAGCCGTTCATGGAAACGGTGCCTCACTCACCCGAGTCACTCGCCGCCTTACAGCAGGCCCTGTTTCACAATTCGATGTTCGTCAATTGGATCGTCTCCCAGGACGGCACCGGGATGCTCATCACGGCCAAAATGGAACCGAGCGGAGGGACTCTCGAGGGCACGGCCAGACGGATGGCTATTTATACGACGATCCGGGATATGGTTGAGGCGAAAAAAGCGGCCGGCGCTCCAGAGGAATTCCATATTGCGGGCCAAGGCGCTCTGGAGGTCACCTTTGAGGAGGGGATGCGGCAGGACATGGAGACCTTCATCCCGCTCATTCTCGTGATTGTCCTCGGCACGCTGTATTTTACCTATCGGAGTGTGCGCGGCGTCTTGCTCCCCCTGGCGGTGGTCGGCGTCTCCGTGATCTGGACCTTAGGCATTATGGCGACCGTGGGTGTGCCGATGTATTCCATTTCGACCATGATGCCGGTTATCCTGATGGCGGTTGGGGTGGCAAATGGGATTCATATTCTGAGCCGCTATTACGACGAGGTCTTGCAACACCCGGACGTTTCCTCGGCCGACGCAGTCCTGGCCGCGATGCGAGAGATGTGGCAACCGGTGGTCTTCACCTCCCTGACGACGGCGGCCGGGTTTCTGTCCTTCCTGACCGCCAGCATTCTCCCGATCCGCTATTTTGGCATCTTTACCTCCATTGGCGTCTTGGCCGCGATGGTCTTCTCCATCACCTTTTTCCCGGCCCTGTTAAGCCTCCTGCCGGTCAAAGTCAGCCGTGGCTTGCGAGCCCAGATGGGCCGCAGTGGCGACCTGGCGGCGACGGGCTGGGCGGCCCGGACGCTGTCCCGCTTAGGCGTCGGCGTGGCGCGAAAACCACTCGTGGTGTGGGGCGTGACAACCTGTGTCATGCTGGTGTGTCTGTTTGGTGCGCAGCGCATTTTTGTCGATACCTCATTTATCAAGATGTCCGATCCCAACAGTCCGGTGCGGATTGCGGATACCGTCTTGGGCGAGACATTCCAAGGCAATCTGCCGCTGTATATCGCGATTGAAGGACATCAGCCCGATCTACTCAAAGATCCGGGGCTGCTCGCCCAACTCGACCGCCTGCAAACCGTCGTCGAACAAGATCCTATCGTTGGCGGGTCGCTCTCCTTAGCCGAGTATATCAAGCGCATGAACCGGGTGATGAACGAGGATCGGCCCGAAATGGAAGTGATTCCGGACTCGCAAGACCTCGTCGCCCAATACCTGTTGCTGTATTCCTTCTCTGGCGACCCGGACGATTTTGATGAAATCGTGGATTATGACTATCAGCACGCCAATATGACCATATTTTTGCGGTCGGATAGCACCCAGGACATCGAACGCGTGGTTGGGATTGTGCAAGACTTTGCCGTGCGTGAGTTTGGACAGGCAGGCGAGAACGGCACAGCCGATATTGGCTCACGGGATCCGTGGTCTATCCGCTTTGGACGCTGGCTGGCTGGCATTGAGCCGACGGTTACCGGGTGGGACACCAACAGCGGTTTTCGGCTGGGGATCGCCGGCAATGGCTATCTGACCACCCGTTTCAGCGAACTGGTCGTGTCCGGCCAGCTGGCGAGTCTGGTCGTCTCACTGGTCGCGGTCTTTTCCTTGACGGCGTTCATGTTTCGCTCCTGGGTCGCTGGGCTGATCAATATCATCCCGATCAGTCTGGTGATGGTCTTCAGCTTTGGACTGCTTGGACTCCTCGGCATCCCCCTGGAGGTTGGCAAATCGCTGACCGCCTCTATGGTGATTGGGATTGGCATCGATTACACGATCCACTTCCTGAATAAATATCGGATTAAAGTCCGCGCTGGCTTGACGGACCCGGAAGCGATTACCGCAGCGACGATGGCGACATCGGGCAAAGCCATATTTTTTAATGCGCTGGTTGTGACGGCGAGCTTCCTGGTTTTCCTGACCTCAAACTTTCGGCCCAATTTTTACCTGGGGGCCATGCTGGCCCTGAACATGAGCGCCTGTCTCTTGGTGTCGATGACGGTCCTGCCGGCGGTGCTGAACACCTGGAAACCCCGCTTTGTGTACGCCAGGACCTCGCCAGTGACCGTACGGCTAGAGCCGGAAGAGCCGGACGCGGGCCTCGGCTTCGGTCGGAGCAGGAGGGAACCCCCTCGGCATGAGAGCGTTCTTTCATGGCGTGATCCGCCTGCGCTGGCTGATCATTGCTCTGGTCCTGGGCGTCTCGGTCCTGGCCTGGGGACAGCTGCGCAACCATCTGCGCTTTGAGAGCGACCTGGACGCCATGGTGCCGGCCGACAACCCGGTCAGCATGTACAAGGAGCAGGTCGAAGACCGCTTCGGCATGCGGGACAACATCGTGGTCGGCGTGCTGAACGACAATCCGGCCGAAAACGGCGTGTTCAACCCGCGCACTCTGGCCATCGTCAAGGAGCTGTCGGAACAGATCGCCCTGCTGCCCGGCATCAAGGCCGTGCGCGACGAAGACGTGTCAAGCGTGGCGACCATGGACAATATCACCGGCACGGCCGACGGCATGGCGGTCGATCCGTTCATGGACACCGTACCCGACACGCCGGAGGCGCTGGCCGCCCTGCGGGAGAGTCTGTTTCATAACGACATGTACGTCGATTGGCTGGTGTCGCGCGACGGCACCGGGCTGCTGATCATGGCCAAGCTGGAGTCGGCGGTGGACAACGCCGCCGGGCTGGCCCAGCGCGCCGAGGCGTATAACGCCATCGAGGCCATGGTCCAGGCCCAGCGCGACGCCGGCGTGCCCGAGCAGCTGTACGTGGCCGGTCGCGGGGCGATGGAGATCACGGTCGGCCGCTACGGCCGCCAGGACATGGCCACCTTTCTGCCGCTGGTGCTCGGGGTGGTGCTGGTGACGCTGTACCTGACCTACCGCAGCCTGCGCGGCGTGCTGCTGCCGTTTGCCGTGGTGGTCGGGTCGGTGATCTGGACCCTGGGCCTGATGGGCAGCCTCGGCTTTCCGCTGTACTTCATCTCGACCATGATGCCGGTCGTCCTGATGGCGATCGGGGTGGCGGACGGGATTCATATTCTGAGCCGCTACTATGACGAGGTTCTGGAGCGCCCGGACACCGACGGACCGACGGCCGTGGCGGCTACGATGAGCGAAATGTGGCTGCCGGTGGTGCTGACCTCGCTGACCACCGCAGCCGGTTTCCTGTCGTTTCTGACCGCCCCCCTGCCGCCCCAGCGCGACTTTGGCCTGTTTGCCGCCGTCGGGGTGCTGGTGGCGATGGTCTTGTCGCTGACCCTGCTGCCCGCAGTGCTGGCCATGCTGCCGGTCAAGGTCAGCCGCGGCCTGGCCCGCCAGATGAGCCGCAGCGGTGATCTGGCCGCCACCGGCTGGGCAGCCCGGGGCCTGGCCTGGCTGGGCCGCAGCGTGGCCCAGCGTCCGCTGCTGGTGTGGGTGTCGAGCGTGGTCGTTGTCCTGGCGTGCCTGGTCGGCACCCAGCGCCTTGTGGTCAACGCCTCGGCCATCCGCATTTTTCCCGACTCCAGCTCCATCCGCGTTGCCGAGGGCGTCCTGCGCCAGAAGTTTCAGGGCACCGTGCCGCTGTACGTCGTGATCGAGGGCCACGAGGCCGACCGGCTCAAAGACCCCGTCCTGTTGCAGCAGCTCGACCGCATGCAGACCGCAGCCGAGCAGGACCCGATTGTGGGCGGCTCGGTGTCGATCGCCGAGTTCGTCAAGCGCATGAACCGGGTGATGAACGAAGACCGGCCCGAGATGGAGGTCATTCCCACCAACCGCGACCTGGTCGCCCAGTACCTGCTGCTGTACTCCTTCTCGGGCGAGCCGGACGACTTCGACGAGGTGGTCGACTACGACTATCAGTACGCCAATGTGGCGTTATACCTGCGTGAGGACAGCAGCCAGGAAATCGCCCGCGTGGTCAGACAGGTCCAGGACTATGCCCTGGCCGAGTTTGGCCGCGCCGAGGGGGATGGCGAGGCCGACGACGAGCCGCTGGCGCTGCGGGTCGGCCGCCGGCTGTTCGACCTGGCGCCGACGTATACCGGTTGGGAGACGGACCAGGGCTTCCGGATCGGTTTTGCCGGCGGCGCCTATTTCACCTACCACCTGAGCGAGCTGGTCATCAGCGGTCAGGTGTCGAGCCTGCTGGTCTCGCTGGGGGCGGTCTTCGTGCTGACCGCATTCATGTTCCGCTCCGTGGTCGCCGGCCTGGTCAACGTCATCCCGATCAGCATTGTGATTATCTTCAGCTTTGGCGTGATGGGCCTGCTTGGCCTTGAGCTTGAGGTCGGCAAGGCCCTGACCTCGTCGATGGTGATCGGCATCGGCATCGACTACACGATTCACTTTCTGAACAAGTACCGGCTCAAGGTCCGTAGCGGGCTGAGCCAGCCGACCGCCATCACCGAGGCGACCATGGCCACCTCGGGCAAGGCCATCTTTTTTAATGCGGTGGTGGTCATCGGCGGCTTTGCCGTGTTTCTGAGTTCCAACTTTCGGCCCAATTTTTCTCTGGGCGCCATGCTGATGCTCAATATGGGCGCCTGCCTGCTGGTGTCGATGACGGTTCTGCCGGCGATGCTGAATACCTTCAAACCCCGGTTTGTGTACGGCCGGGAGAACGCGCCCCAGAGCTGAGGCGAGGCGTCATGGAAGCCGTCTTTCGCACCATCATCCGCTTTCGGTGGCCGACCATCGGCCTGGTCCTGGGCTGCACCGCGCTGGCCTGGGTGCAACTCGGCACGCTGCGTTTTGAGAGCGATGCCGAGGCCATGATTCCAACCGACGACCCGGTCCTGCACTACAGCGACCTGGTCGAAGACCGCTTCGGCATCCGCGACCTGATTGTCGTCGGCGTGCTGAACGACAACCCGGCCGAAAACGGCGTGTTCAACCCGCGCACCCTGGGCATTGTCAAAGACCTGTCCGAGCAGATTGCCCTGCTGCCGGGCATCAAGGCGGTCCGGGATGAAGACATCGCCAGCGTGGCGACCATGGATAATATCACCGGCACGGCCGACGGCATGGCCGTCGACCCGTTCATGGAAGACGTGCCGGACACGCCCGAGGCGCTGGGCGCGCTCAAGAAGAACCTGTTCGGCAACCCGATGTACGTCAACTGGCTGGTGTCGCAGGACAGCACCGGGCTGCTGATTATGGCCAAAATGGAGGAGTCCGGGGGCACGCTCGAGGGGGTGGCGCGCCGGATTGCCGTCTATAGCGCGATCGAACACATGGTTCAGGCCCAGCGCGATGCCGGGGCGCCTGAAGCCTTCCATATCGCCGGCCGGGGCGCCATCGAGGTGATGGTCGGTGACTATGGGCGTGCAGACATGCAGACCTTCATGCCCCTGGTCATCCTGGTCGTGCTCGGGGCGCTGTACTGTACCTACCGGAGTCTGCGCGGCGTGCTCCTGCCCCTGGTGGTGGTGGTCGGGGCGGTGATCTGGACCCTGGGGCTGATGGCGGCGCTCGAAGTCCCGATGTTCTTCATTTCGACCATGCTGCCGGTTGTGCTGATGGCGATTGGGGTGGCCGACGGCATTCATATTCTGAGCCGCTACTACGACGAACTCCTGGAGCATCCGCAGTTGTCCTCGTCCGAGGCGACCGTGGCCGCCATGTGCGAGATGTGGCGGCCGGTGGTGTTCACCTCGCTGACCACGGCGGCCGGCTTCCTGTCGTTTGTAGCCGCCCCGATGCCTCCGATCCGTCAGTTCGGGTTTTTCACCGCCTTTGGCGTGCTGGCGGCCATGGTCTTCTCCCTGACCCTCTTCCCGGCCCTGCTGTCCATGCTGCCGGCCAAGGTCAGCCGGGGCCTGGTGCGCCAGATGCGGCGCAGCGGTGACCTGGCGGCGACCGGCTGGGCCGCCCGGGCGCTGGCCGTCCTGGGCCGGGGTGTGGCCCGGCGTCCGCTGCTGGTGTGGCTACCGACGCTGGGGATCGTTGGCCTGTGTCTGGTCGGCAGCCGCTATATTCCGGTCGATTCCTCACCCATCGGCATATTTCATCCCGACAGCCCGGTGCGCACGGCGGATCGGATCCTGCGGGACACCTTCCAGGGGACGACGCCCGTGTATGTGGTGATTGAGGGGCATGAGCCCGACCGGCTCAAAGACCCCGGTCTGCTGGCCAAACTCGACCTGCTGCAGGCCGAGGTCGAACAGGACCCCATGGTCGGCGGCTCGGTGTCCATCGCCGAGTACGTCAAGCGCATGAACCGGATCATGAACGAGGACCGGCCCGAGATGGAGGTCGTGCCGACCGACCGTGACCTGGTGGCCCAGTACCTGCTGCTGTACTCGTTCTCCGGCGACCCGGACGATTTCGACGAGGTCGTCGATTATGACTATCAGCACGCCAACGTGGCGTTTTATCTGCGCTCCGACAGCACCGACGATGTGCTGCGGGTGGTCCAGCGCGCCCAGGACTTTGCCGAGCAGCAGTTCGGGCGGGCGGAGTCGGCCGATAACGGAGGGGTGAACCACCGCGACCCGCTGTCCATCCGTCTGGGGCGCTGGCTGGTCAACATCGAGCCGACGATCACCAACTGGGAGACCCGGAGCGGCTTTCGGATCGGCTTTGCCGGCAACGGGTATTTTGTCAACCGGATGAGTGAGCTGGTCGTCAGCAGCCAGGCCGCCAGCCTGGTCACCTCACTGGGCGCGGTGTTCGTGCTGACCGCGCTCATGTTCCGCTCGCTCACGGCCGGTCTGATCACGGTCATTCCCATCGGGGTGGTGATCGTCTTCAGCTTCGGTCTGCTGGGCCTGCTCCAGAGTCCGCTGGAAATCGGCAAATCGCTCACCGCCTCGATGGTCATCGGGGTCGGGATCGATTATACGATTCATTTTCTCAACAAGTATCGGCTCAAAGTGCGTGAGGGCTTGACCGACCCGGAAGCGATTACCCTGGCCACCATGGTCACCTCGGGCAAAGCCATCTTTTTCAATGCCGTCGTGGTCATCGGCGGCTTCCTCGTCTTTCTGAGTTCGAAGTTCCTGCCCAACTACTACCTGGGCGCGATGATGGCGCTGAACATGGGGGCGTGTCTGGTGGCCTCCATGACGCTGCTGCCGGTGATGTTGAATACCTGGAAGCCCCGGTTTGTGTACGGTCCACACAACGGGGCTGTTGTGGCAACCCGCCCTGAAGACAGGGCCTGAGCGAGAGAAAGGAGAAGGACAATGCGAACTGTTCTGCTAGTGGCTGGAGTCATGCTGGTGGCCCCCGCGTTCGCCGGAGCGGAAGAGATTCCGGGCGAGCCGAGCGGCCTCCAGATTGCGATCAATGTCGATGAGCGCGAAGACGGCGACGATCAGGTGTCTGAGGCGACCTGGACGCTGACCAATAAGGCCGGCAAACAGCGCAGGCGTCACACCCTGCGCTACTGGAAGGATTATGACGGTGAGGACGGGCTGTCGAGCAAGTCGTTCATCTATTTCAGCTCGCCGCCGGATGTCAAAGACACCACGTTTTTGAACTGGTCGCAGGAGGACGCCGAGGCCGACGACGACCAGTGGATCTATCTGCCGGCCCTGCGCAAGGTGCGCCGGATTGCCTCGGGCGACAAGGAAAACTCGTTCATGGGCAGCGACATGATCTACGACGACATGGGTGACCGCGAGGTTGAGGAGGACACCCACACCCTGGTCCGGGTCGAGAACGATAACGGCACCAAGCTGTATGTAGTCCAGGCGGTGGCCAAGAAGGAAAACTACATCTACAGCAAGAAGCTGACCTGGGTGAATGCCGAGACCTGGACCACGCCCAAGGTCGAGTTCTACGACCGCAAGGGCCGCCTGCTCAAGATCATGTATCAGGACTGGGTGCAGATCGACGGCATCTGGAACTGGAGGAAAACGGTGGTCGAAAATCAGCTCACCGGTCACAAGACCGAGCTGGATATCTCCAACGTGAAATTCAACCAGGGCTTCAGGGAGAGTCTGTTCACCGAGCGCTCCCTGCGCAAGGGCGCGCCTTAGATAATGCTGAACGATGAATGCCTCAGAGCGTTGCCCGCGCGCGGGGACGCTCTGAGGCTCGGATGGTGGATGCCGGAGTGGGGGGCTGAGATCTGGCGCACCTGACGGCTCGCGGTCGAGACACATGAAAAAACTGCGTCGGATTATCAGCCTGGGCTGGCTCGGATTGGGCTGGCTCGGACTCTTGGCCGGGCTGAGCCCGCAGACCGTTGAGGTGTGGGCTTCCGAGCCGCCCGCGCTTGAGGTCCAAGAACTCCGGCTCGAATCCACCGCCGGCCACAGGCGGCTGAACTGGCGCTTCTCGACCGCCCCGAGCGAGGTCACAGCCTTTGGCCTGTCCGACCCGCCCCGGCTGGTCATTGATGTCAGCGGTCCGGCTCAGGGAACACGCTCGGTCAGCTATACGACCCACGACGAGACCGTGTGGCGTATCCGCCAGGGCGCGCATCCCCAGCGCCTGCGCTTTGTGCTCGACTTCAAGACCGACAGCCTGCCAAACTATACCATCGCCCACGACGGCACGCGGCTGGGTGCGGTTATTCAAACCCCGGGCGACGCCCGCCAGACCAGCCGGCAGCTCTTCCCGCCGCTCCAGACTGCGTCCGGTCAGGCGGCGCCTCCGACACACGCCGACCCGCCTGCTCGGCCGCCGGCGCCCACCCCGACCGCGTCCGGGGAAGCGACGCCTGCTGCGGCCGGGCTCTACCTGCACGAACTCCGGCTCGGGCTTGAGGACGACCGCCAGGCGCTCAGCTTTGTGTTTTCTCAGTCGCCCCACAGTGTGCGGTCTTTTGCCCTGTCCGACCCGCCCCGGCTGGTGCTGGATGTGACCGGGCCGGTCGCGCCCGGGCCGTCGGCGCGCTACACGGCGCGCGACGCCCTGGTCAGCGCGGTGCGAGTCGGCTCCCATCCGGACCGGCTGCGCTTTGTGGTTGACCTGAGCGGCACCCGGATCCCGCCGTTTGAGGTGCGCCAGCAGGAGAGCCGGCTGCGCCTGGTCTTTGCCCAGTCGCCGGCTGAGGGAGTGCAAGCCCAGGTGCTGTTTCGTCGTCCGGGCTCGACCGCGCTGGCCGCCCGGACGCCTCCCGAACCGAGTCCGGCGCCGGCTGTGGCCGAAGCTCTGGTGCCGACCCCGGCAGAACCGCCCCAGGAACCGCCACCTCCCCGCCAGGCGTTCGCGCCCGCGCCGCCGCCTGAGGAGGACGACGACGAAAAAAGTATGCTGCCGAGCTGGGCCCACCAGCTGTGGAAGGAGCGGATTGACGGGGTGGCCTTCATCAAAAACGAGACCGCCTTTCGGCTGTACTCGCCGCGTCAGTTCTCCAAGGCCCAGAACTGGCTGGAGGTCGACGTTGATTTCGAGCTGAGCGACTGGATGACCCTGACCACGATCGGGCGGGCGCTGATCGATCCGGCCAACCACCTGGAGAGCAATACCCACGACTTTGCCGCCGGGCCGATCGACCGCTGGGCCAGCGGCGATTTTTTCCAGGCCGAGCTGCGTGAGCTGTATCTCGAAATCGTCCAGGGCGATTTTGACCTGCGGCTCGGCCGCCAGCAGGTGGTGTGGGGCGAGTCGCTCGGCCTGCGGATTCTGGATGTCATCAACCCCCAGGATTTTCGGGAGTTCATCCTCGACGACTTCATTGACGCGCGCATCCCGCTGTGGGGCGCACGGCTCGACTACACCTTCGACGACTGGGTGTTCGAGGGCGTGTGGTTTCTCGACTTCGAGGACAACCGGCCCGCAGACCTGGGCAGCGAGTGGCAGTTCCGGGAAAGCGGCCAGCTCGATCTGTTCTTGCAGTCTCCTGCGGTCCAGCTGGCCAAGACCAAAAAACCCCAGGACGGCCGGCTGAGCGATTCCGAGGTCGGCTTTCGGGTCACCCGCTTCCTGCGCAATATGGACCTGTCGCTGAATTATTTTTACGCCTGGAGCGATTTCCCGGTCGGCTTTCGGCGCACGATTGGCGGCAATCGGTTTCTGGTTGAGCCGCGTCACACCCGGTTTCACCTGCTGGGCGGGACCTTCAATTACGCCTTTGACGTGTTCGTCATCCGGGGTGAAGGCGGGCTGAAGCTGGGACAACATTTTATATCGACCGACCTCAAAGATGCGGACGGTGTCCGCCAGCGCGAGTTTTTGTCCTATGTGCTGGGCCTGGACTGGACGGTGCACGACAACCTGATGGCCAACTTCCAGTTTTTCCAGAACGTGATCTTCAACAAGCCCAAGGATATTCCAGATGAAGCGGTCAACAATATCGTCTCGGTCTTTCTGCGCGCCGACTTCATCAACGAGACGCTGTTTCCCGAACTGATCGCCCTGTACGGCATCAATTTCGGCGAGCTTTTGATCCGGCCCCAGATCGAGTATCAGCTGACCGATTATCTGTCGGTCACGCTCGGCGCAGACTTCTTTATCGGACCCCGCTCGGGATTTTTCGGCCAGTACGCAGCCCCGGCCCGGCGGCTGAGACGGGGCTATTTTACGGGCAGAAACGGCCGCGTTTTTCTGGAAGTCAAACGCTCGTTTGCCCTGGGCGGGTAGGGGCCGGCCCCTGTGCCTGTCCGGTGTCACAAACGGTAGGGGCCGGCCTCCGTGCCTGCCCGCTGTCATGAGGAAACCATGCGCCGTATCCATTGGATTTTGCAGATTTTGCACATTTCACAGCTTGTCAGCCTCGTCTGTATCATTGGACTCATGTCGGCCGGGGCTGCTGCCGGCCAGGGCCGGGCGTCCGTCCTGGCCGGATTTTTCCCGTATCAGGACGGCTTTCCGCAGGTCGAGGGCATCAGCCCGGGCATGACGCTCGACTCGTCAACCGCCCAGCTGGCCAAAGATGTCCTGCCGCCGGAGATTCTGCGCTATGTCGAGGCCGGCGATTTTTCGGTTGCCATCCGGGAAACGACCGACACCCCGCTGCGCCAGGCGTTTATCGACGCGACCGTTCAGCACGCCGCCGGGGTGACGCTCGGCGAGGGGACGCTCGGCAATTATGTGGCCGGCCGGCCCTTCCCGGTTGTTGAGGCCGACGACCCCCAGGCCGGTCTCAAGCTGGCCTGGAACCACCGCTATCGGGACCAGGGCGAAACCGCCCTGATGTGGGCCTCGAACGGGCTGCGCAACGGCAGCGGAACGGTGGAGCGCGAGCAGCGCTTCCTGTTTTCCTTCAAGCACGGCATGCATCGGCCTGCGTCAGACGAAAACGTCGCGCCGTGGCAGAAGCAGGGCGTCTTCTCAAAGCAGTATACGATGATGGTCGCTCCCTCGGACTCGGAGGGCAATCAGATCCTGAGCGTGCTCTACAACGACGACCGCTTGCCCAACGATCAGTGGGCCTACGATCCCAGAACCCGCCGGACCCGCAAGATCGTCTACAACCCGTATGTGTCGCCCGGCAAGGGTGTTGTGCTGATCGAGGATCGGTCGGGCTTCCTGGGCTATATCCACGATTACGACTGGACATACCTGGGCCGCCGGGTTGTGCTGACGCCGGGGCCGATCAAGGCGGCCGAGCCGACCTGGGGCGGGCGCGGCACGTGGTATCTGACCGATCCGTGGGAGCTGCGCCACGCCGATGTGTTGGAGATGACGCCCAGGAATTCCCACCCCCTGTACAGTCGCCGCCTGCTGTATCTGGATGTCCAGACCTCGGTTCCCCTGTTTGCCCTGGCCTACGACCACGACGGCAATCACAAACGCACCTTTCTGCTGGTCTACCGTCACCCGGACTATAATCCGTGGGACAACACCGAGTGGTTTCCCCAGACCGCAGCCCAGGCCTCGATTGATTATCAGCTGGAGATGTCCAACACGTTTCAGATCTTCAAGATCTTTCACAACCGACCCATGAGCGACGCCCAATTCAGCGTGATGACCCTGATGCTCAAGGGCAAATGATCACTGGACCAGCACCAGCTTGCCGAACACCCGACTCGCCACCAGATCGCCCAGGGCGCGCTGAGCCTGGGCCAGGGGATAGGTCTGATGCACCACGGCTTTCAGCTGTCCTGAGGCGAACAGCGGGACCAGGCTGCGGGCCAGCTCCGGGATGTGGGTCGCCGAGTTGCCCAGGGCCATGCCGTAGATGGCGGCGTCTTTGAACAGGGCCGGGCCGACCATAAACGCGGCCTCGGGCGCTTTGGCGGTGCCGCTGCCGATCAGGACAATCCGGCCGTTCCGGGCCAGCGCCGAAAAGTCCTGGGCCAGATTGTCGGCGGCCACATTCTCAAGAATGACCTCCACCCCTGTGTCGTCGGTCAGCCGCCGCACCTCGGCCGCAAAGTCGTGGGTCTTATAGTTGATGACCGAGTCGGCGCCCAGGGCTTGTATCCTGGCCGCCTTGTCGGCTGAGCCGACGGTAGTGATTACCCGCGCGCCACACGCTTTGGCCAGCTGCACCGCCGCCACGCCGACCCCGCCGCCGCCGGCCGAGATGAGCACGGTCTCACCGGCCTTGAGCCGGGCTTTGTGGTGGACCGCCACATAGGCGGTATAGAACGGAACCGGGATGGCCGCGCCCTCGGCAAACGACAGCGTGTCCGGCAGGCGGATGGTCTCGGGCCCCGGCAGGCAGGCTTTCTCGGCATAGCCGCCGCCGTTGATCGAGCGGCCAAAGACCCGGTCGCCGACGCTGACGTGGCCGATGTCCGCTGCCACCGCCTCCACCTCTCCGGCCACATCCGTGCCTGGAATATACGGCAGGGGCAGGCGTTGCGGATAGCGGCCGGACATGCGGACGAGGTCGGCCGGATTGATGCCGGTGGCCCTGACCCGAATCAGGACGTGACCGTCTCGCAGCTCGGGCTCGGGGGCGTCTTCCAAACGGAGATTGTCCGGTCCGCCGAACTCGGCGGCGCGCATGGCTTTCATGCGTCGGCTCCTTTCTGCTGGGTACTGGTTCATTGTGCGGATTTCTGACCAAGTAGGGGCGACCGGCCGGTGCCCCTACACGGCGTCTACGTCAGGGTGTCGTCCGGATAGGCAGGGTAGGGTTTGAGTTCGGCCGGCTGCATCGTGGCTTCACAGGTCGAGTTTACGCAGAAGCTCTTCTACGCTCATTTTGTGGTGCCGGAGATGTTTTTCAGGATACTCATCAAGGTCTTCACCCTGATCGGATTGTGCTGCGGAACCACTTCATGATGTTCACCGTTGACCCGGGTTGTAATCGCACGTGGGAGCCTCCTTGCCGGGTAGCCTCGTAGCCCAGACGGCGAAGCGACGTTTGCAGGGCCGCACTGCTCACATCGCGGGGCAATTTCATGCAGCAGTACCTCGTCGCGTACGAAATGGAGACGAATCACCTTGGGGCGCGGCATGGTGTCGTCGAAATAGCTCAACGGCTTCCTTGACGTTCGGCGTCTTCAACGAGTCGCCCTGAGTGTGGATGCCGTATCCTAGTGCGCTCGGTATATCCGCCGTCCACTTCGTCCTCGCTCACTTCGAAGATGTTCTATGCCAGACATCAATTTCTCCTGTCGTAAGGATTGCTCTCGCCACCGGATGCCACTGGCATCCGGTGGTCCACCTGCGGCCAGCACTTCCACCAATATACCATCGGTCTTCTCTTCCAAGCCGAGGATGTCCATCCTATATCTTTTCCGTCAGCCGACCCGATAGGTATTTGTGGATGACGCTGGACAAAAGCGTCTGATACGGGATGCCTTCCTCCCGCGCCCGCGCGTGCGCGAGGTTGAAGTCACGTTCGGTCACCCGTAGGTTAACTCGCCGGGTCTTGTTAAAGGTGCTGCGGGCCGCCTGCCGCGCTATCTCCATCTCACGTTCAGCCCCACGAGCGGACCGCAATTCGCCACGCTCGAACTTCTCCAAAATTTCCCGCTCTTCGGAATTCAGCTGGTCGTTCACGATGATTGCCTCCTCTGGTAGTCCCGCGTTGCCTTCCGGCTGGGAATGATCGTCTTCAGGAACCGCGAGCCGTCCGCCTCAGTCACAAAGGGGACGAGGTAGAGGTACTGTTCGATGTCCACGATGTAGATCATCTGCCCAGGGTATCGCTCCTGGTTTGGGTGCTCCAGCACATTCACCAGACCACCTTGTTCGATAGCGGCGATGACACGCTCGAAGGAGATTCCTCGCTGCTCAACGAGTTGTTGGTTCTTCTCCGTACTCCAATCGAAGCGCGTCTTCACGGACGAATCGTCATCCAATGTGTGCGTTTTGTCAACACCTGAACGACCAAAAGTCGGACACCGGGCCAAGGCACGTCCTCCAGACACAGCACGCCGGAGTCCTTATGGGCAGCATAGGGTTTGAGGTTGTGGATCATGGCGATGCGCTTGGTAGGGGCGACGCATGCGTCGCCCCTACATCGTAGCGCCAATGGAACGCTTTCCACTGCGGAGATTGTCCGGTCCGCCGAACTCGGCGGCGCGCATGGCTTTCATGGACGGCTCCTTTCTGCTGGGCAGGCTTATCGCCCCGGACGATTTGTGTAAACATCGGTAGCAATTCACAACAGGAGGACACCAGATGGAATTTGTAGACCTTGCAACGGCCAAGAACAGCCCTGGGCTGCGCGGTGCGTTTGTCGGTGGGGCGCCCAGCCCGTGGGGCGAGGCGGCCAAGGGCTTCTTTCATATCAAGCAGCTCCCGTGTGTGGCCACGCGCTATCTCCCGGGCGGCGACAACGCGGCCCTGGTCGAATGGACCGGGGTCGATAGCGGACCGGCGATTGTGTACGAGAACGAACCCGCCCGCTCGGGCTGGGCCGAAATCCTGCTGCTGGCCGAACGGCTGGCGCCCGAGCCGCGGCTGATTCCCGAAGACCCGGCTCAGCGGGCGCTCATGTTCGGGCTTGGCCCACGAACTCTGCGGTGAGCTGGGCTTTGGCTGGAGCATACGGCTGGTGATGGTTGACCGGGCGCTCGATCCCGCAGTCGAGTTCCCCATGGATGCCGGTGCCGCCCAGTATCTCGGCTCGAAGTACGGCTATCGGCCCGGCGTCGGTCCCCAGGTCCGCAAACGGACGATTGAGGTCCTGCGGCTGTTGTCCGAGCAGCTCCACGCCCACCCAGGCCGCTTTCTGCTCGGCGACAGCCTGACCGCTCTGGACGTGTACTGGGCGACCTTCGCCGCCCTGGTCGCGCCCCTGCCGCCGGATAAATGCCCGATGGTCGAGGGGCTGCGCAAAGCCTTTGAGGCGGCCGACCCGGAGATCAGCGCCGTGGTCGATCCGGCCCTGGTCGAACACCGGGACTTCATCTATGACGAGTATCTGGTGTTGCCGATGGAGTTGTAAGACACAGGACAGGCCGGACGCCGATACTAAGAGGAGGCGAGCATGCTTATTGACGGAAAATGGGTAGACGACGCCCAGGCGCCGCAACCGACCGACGCCCAGGGCCGCTTTGTCCGTCGGGACTCGACCTTTCGCAACTGGATCACGCCCGACGGCTCGCCCGGCCCGACCGGCGCGGGCGGCTTCAAGGCCGAGCCGGGCCGCTATCATTTGTATATCGCCCTGGTGTGTCCCTGGGCGTGTCGCACCCTGGCCTACCGCACGCTCAAGCAGCTCGAAGACGTGATCTCGGTGTCGATCTCCTTTCCGGCCATGGGCAAAGAGGGTTGGGAGTTCGGTGACTACCCCGGTTCGATTCCCGACCCGCTGTACAACATCCGCTATGTCCATGAACTCTACACCCGGGCCGACCCGCATTTCAGCGGCCGGACCACCGTGCCGGTGCTGTGGGACAAAGCCCGGCACACCATGGTCAATAACGAGTCGGCCGACATCATCCGCATGCTGAACAGCGCCTTTGACGCCTATGGCGACGCCTCGGTCGATTTCTACCCGCCGGAACTGCGGGCGGAGATCGACCGGCTGAACGCGCGCATGTACGAGGCTCTGAACAACGGGGTGTACCGCACCGGCTTTGCGGTGTCCCAAGCCGCCTACGACGAAGCGGTGAGCGACGTGTTCGGGTGTCTGGACGAGTTGGAGGAGCGGCTTGAGGGGCGCTCGTATCTGTGCGGCGAGCAAATCACCGAGGCCGACTGGCGGGCGTTTGTGACGCTGATCCGGTTTGATGTCGCCTATCACGGGCTGTTCAAGTGCAACCTGCGGCGGGTGGCCGACTATCCGAACCTGTCGGCCTATCTCAGGCACCTATACCGGGTGCCGGGCATTGAACAGACGGTGGATTTTCACCACATCAAGCACGGCTATTACGGCATCGGCCGGGTCAATCCGACCGGCATCGTGCCCAAAGGCCCGGCCCGGATTTTTGCGGCCGAGGGGTAGGGGCGACCGGCCGGTCGCCCCTACTCACTGAAGACGATATAGCCGGCCGCCTCCTGGGCGGCGACCCGTGCCTCGAGGGCGGCGGGGAGCTCGATCTTGCGGTGCTGGGGAAATTTGTCGCGGTCGAGGTGGGGGCGCAGAAAAAACTGCTCGGACGAGGTGACCTCGACCTGGCTCTTGAGCGGGGCAAAGTGCCACTTGCGGGGCAGCACGGCCGGACTGAAAAAGACTTTTTGATCCTCTGCCGACCATTCGCGCAGCACATGGGCGTCGTGCACGCTGTAGCGCATATAGTCGATGCTCACGTCCCAGTAGTGGTTGAAGTGCATGCCGTACCCCTGGTCGCCCAGGGGCGGGTTCATATGGTCGGCCAGACGGGTTTCAATGAAGATCAGGTTGCCGTCGCGGCCGTACTGTTCGATTCGCAGGGGATAAAAATAGCGCTGGTCGAGCCAGTACACGATCGTCGGCGCGTAGTAGTTGGGCAGCCATTCTTCTTTGGCCTGGGCTTTGACCACCCAGCAGGCGACGCCGTTGTCGGCCGTGTAAAAAGGGTAGGGCTCGCCCATCAGCCGAAAGTCTTTGGTCTCGACTGTGTAGAAGGTGCCGTCGGGCCGGGCCAGGGTGAGGGTCGGCCGGGTGGAGGGAAAGCGGATGGTTTCGTGCAGTACGTCCGTGCCCAGCACCTCCCAGTCAAACTCCCACGGATCACGCCCGAACACGTCGTCAAAGCCCTCGGCCCCCTGGGCGAGTTTATCGCCCCGTCGCGGCGACGGCTGGCGGCGGACGCGGCGCATGCCCTCGGTGTAGACGAACAGGTCCCAGCGGGTGGGGTGCTCCAGGTCGGTCCGGTACTGGATCAGGTTCATCTGGTTGCCGTAGGTCTCGGGCGGAAAGATATCCTGGCCGGTAATCTGGCGGGTCGGCTGGCCCGGCAGGGTACCGTACAGCTCGCCGGCAAAGCCGGTCAGTCCCCTGGCGTTGGGCACGTAGAAGATCGGGCTGTAGAGTTTGGAGGTGAACAGATAGCCCTCGCTGGTCAGCGTCCCGCTGACGTCGATCAGGTTGCACGACCAGCGTGGTGAGTGGCTGAACTCCATGGCCCGAAAGCCCATCTCCTCGGCCGTGTAGGGCGGCTCGAACGGATAGCGCTCGGCCGGGATATAGGGGTACTCGGCGTCGCGCGGGGTGTCGGGGCGGGGGTCGAACGCGGCCCGCTCCTGCTCGCTCAGTTCGGCCAGCGTCCGCCAGCTGCGCTGGTCGGCCTCGGACAAGGCGGGCAGCAGCAGCCAGACGGCAAGCAGACACAGGCGTATCCTCAGGCGGCTGGGATGGGTCATGGCTGGGTCTCTCATATCGAACGCTTTTAGGCTTGTCAGGCCCGAAACGTCAAGGCAGAGTGGGACAAAGGAGGACGCACTATGCCAGCCGAACAACTCAAAGACCGCGATATTCCAGGTCCCAAACGCGACTATGTGGGCTATGGCCGCCGTTTGCCGAAAGTGGTGTGGCCCGACGAGGCGCAGGTGGCGGTCAATCTGGTCGTCAACTACGAAGAGGGCTCCGAGTACGCCAAACCCCTGGGCGATGAGCGCAACGAGGGCCTGGCCGAGATCAACTACGCGCTCAATCCCAAGTACCGCGATCTGGCTACCGAGTCGGTCTACGAGTACGGCAGCCGGGCCGGCATCTGGCGCCTGCTGCGTCTGTTTGACGAGTACCGGATTCAGACCACCTTCTTCGCCTGCGCGGTCGCCCTGGAGCGCAACCCCGAGGTCGGCCAGTGGATGCAGGCCAGCGGCCACGAGCCGTGCTCGCACGGCTGGCGCTGGAGCGAGCACTGGCTGCTCAGCCGCGAGGAAGAGCGCCAGCAGCTGGGCTGGGCTATCGAGTCGATCCAGAACACCTGCGGTCAGCGTCCCCAGGGCTGGTACTGTCGCTACGGACCGAGCGTCAACACCCGCGAGCTGCTCGTCGAGGAGGGCGGCTTTGTGTACGACTCGGACGCCTATAACGACGACCTGCCCTACTTCACCGAGGTGAACGGCCACCAGCACCTGATCGTGCCGTATTCGCTGACCTATAACGACGCGCGCTACGTTCTGCCCCAGGGCTACGGCAGCCCGGCCGATTTCTTTGAGACGTGTAAACGCGGCCTGGACGAGCTGTGGCGCGAGGGAGCGGCCGGCTATCCCAAAATGATGTCGATCGGTCTCCATCCGCGGCTGGTCGGCCAGGCCGGTCGGACGGCCGCGCTGCGGGAGTTCCTCGACTACGCGCTGAACAAGGGTGGGGTGTGGTTTGCCCGGCGGCTCGATATCGCCCGCTGGTGGTGGGATCATCACACGGAGTTTGTCCGCTGACGCGGCTTGACTCGGTTTCCGCCAGACTCGATGATTGGGCTGGAAGGTGAACGCTGATCGCTGCATTGATGCGGCGCTGTCCAGCGTTCACCTTTGCAAAGGAGTATCACCCATGGCGACAAAAGACATCAAAATTGCCTACGGTATCGACGTGGATGCGGTGGCCGGCTGGCTGGGTTCGTACGGCGGCGAAGACTCGCCGGACGACATTTCGCGCGGGCTGTTCGCCGGTGAGGTCGGCGTGCCGCGTCTGGTCAAGCTGTTTGCCAAGTACGACATCACAACCTCCTGGTTCGTGCCCGGCCACTCCATCGAGACCTTTCCCGAGCAGACCCGGCTGGTCGTCGAGGCCGGGCATGAGATCGGCGCGCATGGCTACGCCCACGAAAATCCGATTGCCATGACGCCCCAGCAGGAAGAAGATGTGCTGCTCAGGAGCATTGAGTTGATTGAGCGCGCGGCGGGCAAACGGCCGACCGGCTATGTGGCCCCGTGGTGGGAGTTCTCTCCCATCACCAACGAGCTGCTGCTGAAGCACGGCTTTGCGTATGACCACAGCCTGATGCACAACGACTTCCACCCCTACTACGTCCGGGTCGGCGACCGGTGGACCACCATCGACTACGCCAAACCGGCCACCGAGTGGATGAAGCCTTTGCAGCGCGGCCAGGAAACGGACCTGGTCGAGATCCCGGCCAGCTGGTACCTCGACGACCTGCCGCCGATGATGTTCATCAAGAAGTCAGCCAACAGCCACGGCTTTGTCAATCCGCACGATATCGAGCAGCTGTGGCGCGACCAGTTCGACTGGGTGTACCGGGAGCACGACTATGCCGTGTTTGCGATGACCATCCACCCGGATGTGAGCGGCCGCCCGCAGGTCTTGCTGATGCACGAGCGGCTGATCGAATACATCAACGGCCACGCCGGGGTGAGCTGGTGTACGCTGGGAGAGATTGCGGCGGATTTTGCCCGGCGCCAACCCAGGGGCTGAGCCGGATGAATCCAGCATTCCCCTAAAAGGGAGGCGTGGTCGCCACTTACAGCGGGCTGTAGAGGCAGGCGTCCAGAAGGCTCAGCACCTCGTTGAGCACGGCTGCGGGAGCTTTTTCAACAAACCGCGCCTGCCGGCTGGCCCAATCGACGGATTTGAGTTGTTCGACCATGATGGAGCCGGTCAGCGACGACTCGTCGGGGACCGCCACATGAAAGGGAATGTCCTTGAAGGTATTGGTTATGGGGCACACCATGGCAAGCCTGGTATGACGGTTGAACAAGGTGTTGCTGACGACCAGTGCCGGCCGACGCCCTCGTTGCTCGTGTCCGGCCTGCGGGTCAAAGGTCAGGATGACGAAATCCCCTTTCTCTGGAACATATCTGGGCATTTACCAGACTTCCCTGCCAACAGGTGGTCCCCAGTCCAGCTCTTCAGCTTGATACCTTTTCGGCATTTTGGATATCAATGCCTCCAAGTCGTATCTGCCCCGCACCCTGGTCACGGGTTCAACGACAATCCGCCCCTTGTGGACGGACACCTGCACTTCGTCGCCTACGTTGATCTGGGCTTCTTCCAAAAGCGCTTTGGTGAACCGAAGCCCCTGGCTGTTGCCCCATTTCTGAATCCTGGTCAGCATAGTCTCCCTCCCCGGATGACCAAATGTATAGCCAGGGTATATCCCCCGCTCGGTCGTAACTCAAGGGCGCAGTGAGGTGCAGGAATCTCCCCTTTCCCGCTTGACGCTGGCCGGTCACTGGCTATAACAAGCCGATGCCACACGACAGCCGGGCACCCGATCCCCGCGCCCTGACTGACTCCCCCCTCGACCTGTTGGCCGTGAGCCTGACGATCGTGCTGTGCGCTATCTGGGGCGGCGCTTTTGTCGCCATCAAGGTCGGAACGATGGACATGCCCCCGCTGGGAGCCGGGGCGCTGCGCTTTCTGCTGACCAGCCTGGTGCTGACCGGCTGGGCCTACTCCCGGCGGGTTCCGCTGCGCTTCGGGCGGACCGAAGCCATGCTGCTGCTGATTCTGGGGGTCTTGTTTTTTTACACCAATGTGGCTGCCTACGTTGGCACGTCGCGGACGACTTCGGGCCGGGCTGCGGTCTTCTTCTACGCCCAGCCGATTTTCCTGGCCCTGCTGGCCCCGTATTTCCTGCCCGGTGACCGACTCAGCCTGCGCAAGCTGTTCGGCCTGGGGCTGGCCTTTGGCGGTGTGATCGTGCTGTTTCTGGCCAAGCTTGGCGGCGGCCTCACGCCGACCCTCATAGGCGACGCCATCGTGCTGAGCGGCGCGGTCGCCACCGCTGTCTCTGGGATAATGACCAAGCGGGTGGCCGGTCGGATCAACCCGGTGGCCCTGATCTGCTGGCAGTCCTGGATGTCGTGGCCGCTGTTGGGGCTGTCTTCCTGGATATGGGAGGCGGACGCCGCGTTTGTTTTTTCCGGGCGGGCGGTCCTGTCCATCCTGTACCTGGGCATTGTGTCGGCCGCCTTTGGCTTTGTTGCCTATGCCTGGCTGATCCAACGCAACTCGGCAACCCGGGTGGCGGCGCTGACCTTTCTGTCGCCCGTGTTTGCCGTGCTGTACGGCTGGCTGCTGCTCGGCGAGTACATGGGGGTCAGCCAACTCGTCGGTGTGGCGGGGGTGTGCCTGGGCGTCTATGTTGTGAACAGTGGCCGGATGCCGTATCCGCACACGGCGGCGGACGATCAGGAGCGGGGCGTGCCCACGGCTACAGGTGAGGTGAGAGTGTCGGGCGTGCGCTAGCGCGTCCTCCCCATCACGTATCTTGTTGCTTTCCTTCCCGGTGTTTGCCAGACGGACACCTGGTCGGAAAGAACACGGACAAGGATTCGTTACCCATGCTGAGTTATTGTCGCACTCCGGGCTCTCGCCGCAGGCCCGCGCTGCTCGCTTTCGTGCTGGTGCTCGGTTTTTCTTCCGTGGGCCAGACCCAAGACGGTCGTACCGAGAGCGCGCTCAGACCAGCCGAGGCCACGGCTGAGGCCACAACTCCCACCGCACTCAGCATGAGCCTGCCGGCGGTGACCGACGCCGAGCGGGCGGAGTGGGCGCTGAGGGACACGACCGGCCCGCTGCAAGTCGGCTTTGGCCGGGAGATCCCGGTCGCCTATCAGGACGACCTGGCGCCTCGGCTGGAGTGGGTCACACGCAGCGATGGGAGCCTGGTCAGTGCGGTCAGGGTCACGTCCCCCGGCGCCTGGGCACTGCGGGTGGCGGTGTCGGCCATCTTAGGCCCCGCTGCCACACTGCGCTTCTTCAATCCGGCTGACCCCGATCAGCGCTTCGAGCCCGTGACCCAGCAGGATTTCACTGACCGAGATATTGACCAAGACACCGGGTCGGCTGAGGACCTGGAGCTGTCCGACCTGCCGGTCTGGTCTCCCGTCATTGCGGGCGAGACCGTCGGGATGGAAATCAGCCTGCCGTCGTCCCAAGCCCTGTCCACCTTCTCGCTGTATGTGGACCAGGTCTCTCACCTGGTCTCTCACCTGGTCTCTCACCTGGTCTCTCATCCGGTCTCTCACCCGGTCTCGTCCGTTCCACGCTACCAGCCGCAGCGTCTGGTCGATATTGGGCGCGCTTCCTGTGAGCACATTGATATCCAGTGTGCAGACCCGCCAGTGGACTCTCAGGCAGGCGCAACGGCCAAAATGATTTTTACGACCGAGGATGGCTATACCGCCGCCTGCACGGGCACCCTGCTGAAGGATGGCGCAGGCGACTCTGTCATTCCGTATTTTCTCACCGCCCATCACTGTATCGAGACCCAGTCCGTCGCCCGGACGCTGGTCACCTATTGGGACTTTGAGCGCACAATCAAGCGCGACAGCGACAGCGAAACCTGTGAGGGGGACAATCCAACGACGCTGACCCAGCTGACTGGTGGAGCCGACCTGCTGGCGACGCATCCCGAGTCGGACTCGAGCCTGCTGAGACTCAGGCGCGCCCCGCCGGGTGACCGCGAGTATGTGAGCTGGAATGAGACGCCCCTCGCCCAGCCTACCGAGGTGTATGGGGTGCATCACCCTGCGGCCGACCTCAAGAAATACAGTGCCGGGCTGAGCGTAGATTTCAGAGACATCTATCTCGGTCCCGAGCTGCAGGAGGTGCGGACTGTTGAGGTGGTCTGGTCGCAGGGCACGGTCGAACCGGGCAGCAGCGGGTCCGGCCTGTTTGACGCGGACGGGCAGCTGCGTGGCGTCTTATCGGGCAGTCCTGCGGACATGGAGTGCGGCACCAGCGTCGTGTATGGGCGTTTTGACCGATTCTTTCCCCTGGTCCGCCACCATCTGGATCCCGACGAGGATATGGATGGGAATACGCGTGAGGCAGCGACCGGCGTGGGCTCGGCGTCCTCCATCCCGCGTTCGCTGGAGGACGGGGGAGATATCGACTACTTCCGGGTCGAGGTGACCCAAGCCGGAACCCTGACGGTCGAGACGACGGGCAACACGGATACGGTCGGGCGGCTGGAGCTGCCCGACGGCCAGATGCTCGGCGAGGACGATGACGGGGGCAGCGGGCTCAATTTTCGGCTGGTGCGGCAGGTTACAGCCGGGACCTACTATATCCGGGTGAGCGGCTTTGAAAATGCGACTGGACCGTACACGCTGGTCGTGCGCTTCGCCGGAACCGGAACACCGGGAGAGGATCAGGCCGGAACGCTTGAGCAAGCCAGCAGCGTTGCGCTCAACTCGTCTACCTCGGGGGTCTTGGAGGCCGGGGGGGATATCGACTCCTTCCGGGTCGAGGTGACCCAGGCCGGAACCCTGACGGTCGAGACGACGGGCAACACGGATACGGTCGGGCAGCTGTGGGGAGCCGCCGGCCAGCGGCTCAGCGAGGACGACGACGGGGGCAGCAGGCTCAATTTCCGGCTGGCGCGGCAGGTCGCGGCCGGGACCTACTATATCCGGGTGAGCGGCTTTGGGGACGCGAGCGGAGCGTATGTACTGAGCGTGCGCTTTACCCCGGCACCGTAACGTGGCGGTGGCCTCGGCCTCAGGCAGCAGGCCAGAGCAATTCACTGTGTAGCCGTGTAGGTCAGGTTAGAGCAAATTACGATTGTGTGTAGCCGTCCGTCATTCCCGCGCAAGCGGGAATCTCGCCTTCCCACCCTGGCGCTCTCTGGATGCCGGATCACGTCCGGCATGACGAGAGCGAAACGGCGTGGCTACAGCCTAACGTAAACCGCTCTAGCCGGAGGCGTAACCTGACATCCCGTCCGTGTCGGATTACGCTCCGCTCATCCGACCTACTCCTGGAGTCTGACGGTTCACGCAGACTCGCATCCAGAGGCACGGCGCCCATAGACCTCAGGCGGAAGGCCGGGGTGATGGCGGTGTCAGCGTAACGCCGCCTCAGCGATCATGTCATGCAGGATGGCCTGGGCTTGCGTTTCCAAACCCTGCTCAGCCTTGGCCTGCCACAGGCCGACGGCCGCCAAGGTGTGGGCCTGTGCGGCTGGGTTGGTGCGCGTTCTGGCTATGCCGAGCGCCTGGACGGTCAGGGCGGCAGATTTTTCTTGCGCCCCCTGTTGTGTATAGGCAGCGGCGATTTTGGCCAGGAGTTCCGCTTTTTCCGGTGCCGCCTGCATACGCTGTATGACGCCGACCGCCTGGTCGTGCCGACCGGCCTGGTGGTGGACTTCGGCCACCATCTGCAGCGCGGCTTCGCGCCGGTCTGGCCGCCTGATGGCCATTACCAGCTGCACCGCTGCCTGGCTCTCACCGGCCTGCGCGTAAGAGCGCGCGAGCTGTCCCAGGGCGCTGGCTCTGGGCGGTGAGTCCTGAAGGGAGCGGATCAGACTCACGCCGCGGTCGGTCTGACCGGCTCTGAAATACTCCAACCCGATCTGGGCCACGACCTCGGCCTGACGCGCCTGATCGGTCATGGATTCAGCAATCTGGAGCGCTGCGGCGAACGCACCCGCCCTGGCGTGACTCCGGGCAATACGGGAAAAAGCCTGAGCCTTCAGGCGCGGGTCTTGTATCGTCCTGGCCTGCCGGAGCGCCTGCTGGCCGGCATCCTCGTCGAGGTAGGCGCGGACGACACGTCCGACGACCGCATCCCGCTGAGGCTGGTCGGTCAACAGTTCGGCAAGGTGCAGGGCGGGCGCGATGTGCCCGAATTCAAGATAGCTCTGGGCAACGTGTCCCAAAGCCTCTGCCCGCTGGCCTGGGGCTTGGATTGCCTGGGCGAGCTGACGCGCCTGTTGCAGCTCGCCTCGATTCAGATAGCTGAGGACAATGCTTTCCTCGATTTCGGCTCGACGCATCGGGTCGGTCATCGTTTGTGCAGCCTGACGCGCCGCTTCAAGGTCTCCAGCCTCAACCTGACCGAGCGCCAGCTGGACCCTGGCGTCGAGGCGTTGCACGGGGTCTCGAATGGCGTCTACCAGCGCGTGAGCCGTGCCCGGCCGGCCGGCTTCGAGGGAGCCCAGGGCAATGCGTCCGATAATACGTGCCCGCTGCGCTTGCTCGTCGATTGCCGCGGCGACGTGTTGGGCTGTTGACAACACGTCCCGGGCCCGCTCAGCCAGGCCGAATTCGAGCTGTTTCTCGGCAATTTCGGTCAAGGCTTGGGCGATGAGGAAAGGCTGCTCATGGTTCACTTCATGGCTCGCTTGCAGGTGCTGGATCAGCCCGGAAACGCGCTCGGGCTCACCAGCCTCAACTGCGGCCTGAGTGAGCGCGACCAGGAGAGTGGTCCGATGCCGCGAGTCTCTCAGGTTCAGGGCAGTCTGAAGGGCGCGGTCGCTGTGGCCCAGGCGGACATAGGCGTGTCCTATCTGCCCCAACACCAGACTTTTGAGAGGAGGATGAGGAACCCGCTGAGCCAGCTGGACGGCCTGGTCCAGCATCGACAGCGCGGTCGCCTGTTGGCCGGGGTCGGTCAGCGTGCCGGCGATCTCGGCCATGACCCAGGCGCTCGACGATGCTCTCCCCGCTCCCTGGGCGACTTTGAGGGCGTCCGCGTACTGCCCACGCCTGACATGCTGCAACGCGATGTCGGTTAAAAGCTCTACTCCGAACAGGGCGTGAGTCGTGACGATTTGCCGGGCAAACCGCAGGGCCTGCTCGGAGCGGCCGGCGCGTAGGGCTCTGCGCGCCAGACGCTCCAACATATTCGCCCCGTGCGGACTATCGCCGATCAGCTGAGTCGCCTGCGCCGCCCGGTCGTCCTGGCCGAGTTCCAGATAGGCCAGCCCGATCTGTTCGAGAATTTGCGCCTTGTGGACCGTCTCGGGGAGTCGCTGGGCCAGGAACAGGGCGCAGGCGAGGGGACTGCGTTCGGCCTCAGCCTTGGCCGTGACACTGGGAATAATCGCGTTCTGTAAGGCGCCGAGGGTGTAGGGACCGACAAGAACAGGATCGGCGGCGCGTCGGATGGAGCGACGGGCGGGGGGCGGAGCCGGGTGGACACTGCGCGCTTTGTGCAGCGCGGCCCGGTACAGCTGGGCGGCGGTGACGAAGCTGGTGCGTTCGGCCGCCCGGGCTTGCTCAAACAGCTGAACGGCTTCGACCAGCGCGGGGTGAACGGACTCTTCGGAATCGGAACAGCCGGTGAGGAGGAGTCCCGCAACGCCGGCCGACACAAGGCCCAAGAGACTGAGGCGAAACGGCTGCCAGGTGAACATTCCTTTTCCCCGGAATATACAGGGAGCGACTTGCGGCTTCCCCGCGGACTGAGGCGGGCGCCATCAAGAGGGCCCCGCTTGTCGAAACCGGCTTCCCGGCGCCGGCGGGTTTTCCGGCGGTCCGGCAAAACACTGGGCGATTGACATCCAGGACTGCGCTGTGTCGCCGCGTACCTGGAGGCTGGTGTCGGCGATATTGCGCACCTGGGTCACGACCTGACAGAACTCAAGCGCCTGTCCCCGAACCGTGTTCTTGTCCTGGGGCGGGTTCCACTCCCACACCTCGCCCGACGGGGCGCTGAGCCGGACATAGGGCGGCTCGCTGGGAACCGGCAGGCCCCGGTTGCGAAAGGTCCAGCCAAAGGTGTTGATGCCGATCACGGCGACGTTTTTAAGGCGGTCGGTCGCGCTGCGCTGTTTGCCCAGCACATCGTATACGGCCTGGGCGTGTGCCCAGGTTTCCATCAGGCGGGCGCTGATGCTTGAGCGCGCACTCATATCCGGGCCGACCCATTTGACCCGCAGCTTGGGGTCGGCGTCGGCAAAGCGGTCCGCCATTGCGGTGTAGAACTCTCGCCAGCGCTGCAACAGAGCCCGGTTGCACAGACCGTCCAGCCACTCGTGGGTGGCGGCCAGGCGGCTGGCGCCTTTTTTGTTCGCCCGACCGAAGGTCTGGATAAAGTCGAGGAAAGCCTGACTGTCTTGCAGCGAGAGGTCGGCCAGATAGTTGCCGAGATGGATATGGGCCAGCACGTCGTTGATGGTCCAGTCCTTGAACTGGGTCGGGCGGCTCCAGTCGGGTTCTTCCAGGCTGTCGAGCAGCGCAAAGAAGACATCGCTCTCTACGCGAAAATCGAGCGCTTGGTCTAACATGTGGCCTTGCTCTCCCTTCTTGGCATGCCGTTCATCCTTCGGCATTCACAGCTCGGCGGTTCTGAAGAAACGGCGCAGGATACGGCTCAGGCTGAAGGCGTCCCGCGTGCCGGCCACCTCACGAATAGAGTGCATGGCCCACTGCGGCACACCGACATCGATCGTCCGCACGCCAATCTCGGCTGCGGTCAGCGGGCCGATTGTGCTGCCGCAGGCCATGTCGCTGCGCACCACAAAGGCTTGTACCGGGCTGTCTTCCTCGGCCGCCAGTTTACGAAAGATGGCGCTGGTCTCGCTGTTGCTGGCGTAGTGCTGGTTGGCGTTCAGCTTGATGACCGGGCCGTGGTTGAGCAGCGGGCCGTGGTTATCGTCGTAGCGGTCGGAGAAATTGGGGTGCAGGCCGTGGGCGTTATCGGCCGAAATCAGCACCGAGCGTGACAGCGCCCGACCGCGCTGCTGGGGGTCGGGCACGACGCGTTCCAGCATCTGCCTGAGCATCGGCCCGCGCGCCCCGGCGGCCGAGGTGCTGCCGACCTCTTCATGGTCGTTGGCCACCAACAGCGCGGCCTGCTGGGGCTCGGCCTCGGTCAGGGCCTGGAGGCCGATAAAACAGCTCAGCAGGTTGTCGAGCCGGGCCGAGGCGATGAACTCCTGTTCCAGGCCGATGAATTCCGGGGCCTGGGTCGGGTAGAAGAATAACTCGTAGTCCAGCACCTGGGCGACCTCCGCAGCGCCGTCGGCCTCAAGCCGGCGCTGGAGGAGGGCTTTCAACTCCGGTTTTTCCTCGGTCTGGCCGAGGATGGGTGGCAGATAGGTCTGGGCGTTGATCGAGCGGCTGGTGTTGGCCTGGCGGTCGAGGTGAATGGCCAGGCTGGGAATGATTGCCACGGGCTGTGAAAAATTGACCAGCCGGTGGGCGAGCCGGCTGTGCTGGTCGAGATAGTTGACCCGCCCGGCCAGCGACAGGTCGCGGTCAAACCACGGGTTGAGCAACACCCCGCCATAGACCTCGACCCCGAGTTGGACATAGCCGTGACGATGCACCTCGGGCTGGGGTTTGACCTTCAGACACGGCGAGTCGGTGTGGGCGCCGACCATCCGAAAGCCATGTTCGGCCGGCGAGCCCTCGACCGGCAGGGTCCAGGCGATGAGCGACGAGTCGTTGCGGGTAATGAAATAGCGTCCGCCGGGCCGCAGCGACCAGGCGTCGGCCTCGGCCAGGCGCTCAAAGCCGGCCTGTGACAGGCCGGCGGCCATCTGCTCGACGGCGTGGAAGGGGGTCGGGGAGGCGGCCAGGAAGGCGGCCAGCCCTTGGTTGAAGCGGTGTTGGTCCATCGCTTCCTCTTAGCGCCGGGCCACACCGATAGCAAGACGCTGACCGCACGCGGAATGAGGCCCAGGTCGTGCACTGCCGATACGTAGGTCGGATTAGCGGAGCGTAATCCGACACGACACCCCACCCGGCCGTGTCGGCTTACGCCGTGGGCTGAGCCGACCTACCAGACGGCTTCACAAGGGCAGAACACCCGCTAGCTGACGACCTCGGAGTGCGGGACCTGTTCCAGTAACTCGGCCGGATTGTAGCGCACCCCGCCGCGCACGACCGTGGTCGTGCTGCGCAGCTCCCGCACGTCGCGGAGCGGGTCGCCGTCGAGAATCGAAAAGTCCGCATAGCGGCCCGCCGTCACACTGCCGACATTGTCCTGCTGGCGCAGATAGCGCGCGGCAACCGAGGTCACGGCCTTGATCGCGTCCATGGCTCCGAGCGCTTCGGCCAACAGCTCAATCTCGCGCAGCAGGGCAAAGCCCGGCGGCGGGTAGGGCAGGCCGCCACAGTCGGTGCCCCCAACCACCAGCCCCCCGGACTCGTGCAGGATGCGGGTCGCCTCCTGGTGTTTCTCCAGCGCTTTGACGCACTTTGCGGGGTCAAAGATGCCGGGGTGAATATCCCAGTCGGGTCGCTCGCCAATACGGGAGGCCATGGCCCGCTGGCGTCCCAGGGCCATCGGCGGAATATAGCGGCGGTCGGGGTCTTTGAGCGCGGCTTGGGTACCGAATTTCGCCAGCCACAGCAGGTCGAGCGTGGTGCCCATGTTGACCTGTTTGTCGACCATGGCACCGAACCAGGTCTTTGCGCCCTCGCCCTCCAGGTCGGCCTCTTCCCAGCCCTTGGTAATCTGGGTCCAGAAACCGGGGTCCATCATCGACGCACCCTGACCGAACTGCATGTCCAGGGCGCAGAACTCGTTGTAGGGCGAGATCCACATGTGCTCCAAGCCGTCAATGCCCTCATTGATGAGATCGAGCGAGTGGCTATAGCCCAGGTGGCCGGTGACCGGCACGCGCTTATCGACAAAGCGGATAATCGCCTTGGCCGTGTCGGGCGGCAGGGTGAAATACAGCTTGACCCCATCGACCCCGGCCTTGAGCAGCTCACCGATCTTCTGTGGCACGGCTTCCACCGAGGGCACGCTGTCGAGCATTTCGCCCAGCTCGCCGTTATAGTCCATGCTCTGGTCCACCCCGTCGAGTAGCGGGCCGAGGACGAACAGCCGTGGGCCGAGCTTGGCGCCGGTCTTCAGGTCTTCCCGCAGCTGGGTGACCTTCTCCAGCTTGCCGCCCACATCCCGGGCGGTGGTCACGCCGGCGGCTATAAACAGCGGCAGCGATTCGCTGTCCAACAGGGTGGCGTGGACGTGGGTGTCGATCAGGCCCGGCACGACCGTCTTGCCCGTCAGGTCGATGACCTCAGCGCCGGCGGGCGTCGGTGCGTCACTATTGGTGATCTGGCTGATACGCTCGCCATCGACAACGATGGACACGCCTTCCTGCGGTTGATCCGCCAGACCGTCAATCAGCCGGGCGTTGGTGTATACCTGTGGCATATTCCCCTCCTTCATAGTGCTGTCCTGTCTTACAACGCGCCCTTTGCTTTTACCAGCCGCGCGGCAGCGCCCGAATCGGGCCGCAGGTGACGAATCCGCTTCAGCCCAGGAGAGGCCAAAGCCTGCTTTCCATCTGGTCGTCTCAATGCAAAGTGTGCTTCAATCGAAGACAGTGCCTCAGTTTGCATTTCTTCCCCGGAAGAGGACTATCCTGCCCAAAAATCCCCTTGTGCTTTCGCCTTCCCCCTTTGAAAACGTGTGATGCGTAATCCCAGAAACCAGCGGAGAGAACCCACCCCGCCGCTATCGCGGCACCCCTCCCAGGAGGGGATGGGGGCGGTTCCCCTCCTGGGAGGGGTGGCCGAAGGCCGGGGTGGGTACCTGCTGGGCCGCTGGGTAGCGCAATATGCATCACACGTTTGAAAAAGGGGGATTGAGGGGGATTTAGCTGGTGTGGGCGAGACACGACACCCATTTTCAAACTGAGACACCACTTAATCAAAAGTGGTCTTGAGTCCGCCTGGGGTGGTCAGGCACAGCAGGCCATGGACGCCCAGCCACAGGCGGTCGAGGGCGCCGCCGGGCAGCCAGCGGACATCGCCGTAGTAGACCACGTCCCACCACAGGTGGCTCGCCAGGCCCACCCCATAGCCGGCGACCAGGGTGGCCAGGAAACCCGCTCGGCGTCCGAGCAACACAGCCAGCCCAAAGAAAGACAGGCTGCTGTGGAAGAGGGGATTGCGATGGCCGCCGATGCCCAACAGGCGAATATCCCAGTCTGGAAAGACCGTGCCGAGGTAGCACGGGATGAGGGCGGTGAAAAAGATGCCGACGGGGCGGCTCTTGGCGCGCAGGGCGACATAGCCCATGAGGAGGAGAATCCCGACCAGACTGTGCTCGGCCCGGTCGGCGCTCCGCTGTCCGAACAGGGCCAGCACCCCCCAGTTCAGCAGGATGGCGGACAGGACAAGGACGCAGACGAGAACGAAACGCTTCACCCTTCAGGCCGTGAGAGTCTGGAACTGGGTTGGTAACTTGCTGAGCGTCAGCTCCTTGAGCTGGACTTTCTGGCTGGCATTGTCGATATCGATTCCGACGAGGTTCCCACTGGCGTCGTAATCGAGTACAAGCCCTTCAGCAACCTCCTGGCTGTCCACGCTCGGCTGCTCAGAGAGGTCAATGTAGAGGGAGTCCGTATCGGGGTAATAGGTCAGCTTCATGGTTTGAACCTCCGGTGCGGGGCGCGGTCAAGAATGAAAACCGCTACCGGGCACCGGGATTGGCAGTATTCTCTTGGCAGACGCCGTTCGGGCTGGCCTTGGACTCGGACGACGGGGCGTTATCGCTCGCCTTGCCGGCATCAGACAGGTGCTCCATAAAGGTCCAGTCCTTGCTGGTGACAATGGTCTCCAGATTTTCGAGCCGCCGGAGCACGGCCTGCCACTCGGCCTGACTCAGGACGACATGGGTGTCGGGCTGAAGTTCCTCGCGCAAGAGCCGCCGGACCTGCTCGGCACTCAGGCCGCGTTGGCGCTGACGAATGAACTCGCGGACTTTGCGTTCCTGCCAGGCTTTGCCGCCCAGGCCCGACAGGCCGAAGACGGATACGGCGTGGGACGCCAGGCCGAGCCCCCAGCCCAGCACCGGCCATATGACCCACAAGGCGTGGGGCGAGGTCAGGAGATTGACACATGCCAGGAAACCGTTGACCAGCAGGTAGCTGCCCAGATGGGCGTAGAACTCCTTGAGCTGTTTGACGCGTTTCCTGGCCTCACGTTCGAGATCGTCGGTATGCGGGTCGTGGTGTTTCATGGCCTCAGCCTGCCACGACAGGGGAGTCTGTATCAAGCCGGCGGGTCGGGCGTGAACGCTTGATTTGTGGGCCGGGTTCGGGGCACAGTGACGGGCAGCGAGGAGGGCGTTATGGCTGGACCGCTCGAAGGCATCCGGGTGCTGGATTTCGGCATGGCTGCGGTCGGACCGCTGGCCACCACCTATCTGGGTCTGCTCGGCGCAGACGTGATCAAGGTCGAGCAGCCCAGCGGCGATATTGTCCGCCGGCCCAGCGGCCCGACGATGGGCGGCATGGGCACGACCTTCATCGGCAACAACCACACCAAACGCGGCGTGTGTCTGGACCTCAAGGATGACGCCGAGCGCGAGGTCGCGTGCAAACTGGTGGCCACGGCCGACGCGACGCTGGACAACTTCCGCTCCGGCGACATCATGGAACGCCTGGGCCTGGGCTATGAGGTCCAGCGTCGGATCAACCCCCGGATCATCTATTTGCAGGCCTCGGCCTTTGGCAACCGTGGGCCGTGGAAGGGCATGCTGAGCCACGAATGGATGACCCAGGCGGCCGGCGGCTATACCAGCCTGAACGGCAAGCCGGGCGGCAAGCCGGAGTTTTTGCGCGGTACGGCCAACCTGGACTGGAACGCGGCCATGCTCAACTGCATCGGCCTGCTGGCCGCGCTGTACGTCCGCCGCAAGACCGGCCGGGGCATGAAGATCGAAACCAGCCAGCTGCACGCCACGGCCCTGGCCGGCCTGACCCGCTATGCCGAGTACTTCTCGACCGGCGCGGCGCCCGAGCGGATGGGCAGCGCCCGCCCGCATATCGTGCCCGACCAGGCTTTCGCAACCGGCTTGGGAGCCATCAGCGTGTCGGTGCTCCACAACGGCGTGTGGGCCCGCCTGTGCGAAGCCCTGGGCTTGCCGGAGCTGGCGGCCGACCCGCGCTTTGTGACCAACGCCGCGCGGGTCACAAACCGGCAGGTCTTGATCCCGCTGCTGGAGGCCCGCTTCAAAAACAAGGCGGCCTGGCAGTGGGAGCAGGCGCTCAGAGCCCACGGCGTGCCGTGCGCCCAGTACCGCAGCGACGGGCCGCGCACCCATGCTGTGAAAGACCACCCCCAGACCCGGGCCAACCGCATGATGGACACCATTGAGACCCCGTGGGGAGCGTGCAATGTCAGCCGGGCGCAGTGGCGGTTCAGCCGCGACAGCACCGCCATCGCCCGTCCGGCTCCCCGGCTTGGCGAACATCAGCAGGAGATTTTGCAGGAGCTTGGGATCACGGACCGGTCACGAGCCTCGGCCGCCTGACGGCTGTCCCGGTCGAAGGAGCGGCTATGGCCTTGGCACTCGACGGCATCACGGTTGTGGACATCTCCCAGGGGGTGCCCGGCCCGTTGTGCTCGACCATGCTGGGCGACCTGGGGGCCGAGGTCATCAAGCTTGAACCCCCGGGTGGGGACTGGCTGCGGACGGTCGGGCCTTTCACCGAGTCGGAGTCCGACCTGTTCATCCGCCTCAACCGCAACAAAAAAGGCGTGTGCGTCAACCTGAAGGAAGCGGCCGGCCAGGACATTGTTCGGCGTCTGGTCAGGGCTGCCGACGTGTTCATCGAGGGTTATACGACCGGGGTGATCGAGCGTCTGGGGCTGTCGTACGCCGAGCTGTCCGCCCATAACCGGGGGCTGATCTATTGCGCCATCTCGGGCTACGGCAGCCAGGGGCCTCTGGCCCGGACGCCCGCCACCGAACTCGACCTGCAAGCCTTTGTCGGAAAATTTCGCCAGCTCGGCACGCCCGACGAGCCGCCGCTGCGGGTCGGTTTTGATATTATTTCCGTCAACGCGGCCTGGGCTGCCTGCCAGGGCATTCTGGCCGCCCTGTACTCGCGCGAGTCGAGCGGGGAAGGCCAGCGGGTTGAAACCTCTCTGCTGGACGCTGCGGTCGCCATCATGCAGTGGACGACTGCGGCGGAAAGCAACCCGGACGAGTGGCGCGCCCGGCCGCTGTCCGGCTACACCGAAGCGCCGGACCACGGCTTTGAGTGCAAAGACGCCCACTTCCTGATGGACTGGGGCAACCGGAATGACGCCTGGCAGCTCCTGTGCACGACGCTCGGCGCGCCCCAGCTCGGTACCGACCCCCGGTTCAACGAGTGGTTCAAACGCCTGAACAACAAGGCCGAGCTGGCCGAGGCCCTGAAACCCTTTCTGGCCAGCTGGAGTTTTGACGACTTGCAGCAGCTGGTGCAGGGCATGGGCGGCACGATCGTGCGGATGAATACGGCCGAGACGCTGTTCCACAGCCCGCAGGTCGAAGCCCTGGGCATGCTGAAGGAACTGGAGCACCCGGTGGCCGGAACCTACACGACTATTGATGTACCCTGGCTGTGCTCCGAGTCCATGGCCCGCCTCTCCCCGGTCCCGGCTCCGAGTCTGGGCCAGCACACCGCGCAGGTCCTGGGCGGTCTCGGCTACGCTGCGGAGCAGATCGCGCAATTTGTGAGTGCCGGCATCGTTGCCGGGCCGAGCTGAGTCCAGGTGCTGAACCCAGGTGCTGAACTCAGGTACGGAGGGCGGGTGTGCGGATTGTGCTGACCGGCGGTTCGGGCGACCTGGCAAGCGTGCTGACCCCTGGGCTGGAAGCGCGCGGCCATACGTCGGTGCGCCTGGATATCGTCCCGCCGCGTGATCGTCGGGGCGTGTATGTGGCCGGCTCTGTCCTCGACCGCGCCGGCCTGGCCGCCTGTCTGGCCGAGGCCGACTGCGTGGTGCATATTGCCGCCTGGCACGGCGTCCACGAGACGGCCGAGCCGCCCCTGGGAAAAGACGTCTACGCCTTTTGGGATCTGAATGTCACCGGCACCTTCAACGTGTTCGAGGCCGCAGCCAGGGCCGGCATCGCAAGGCTGGTGTATGTGTCGAGCACCAGCGTCCGCAACAGGCACGGCGTGTACGGTCACACCAAAGTGATGGGCGAAGAAGTCGCCCACAGCTATGCCGGCCGCCACGCCATGAATGTGGTGGTGCTGCGGCCGCGCGGGTTTATTCCGCACTGGAATCGGGCCGTGTATGACTCGTTTGTCGATTGGCTGAAATGGTTCTGGCGCGGTGCGGTGCATATTGACGATGTCGCCCGGGCGGTCGTGCAAAGCCTCGATCTGCTGAGCACGATCCGCCTGGAAACGCCGCCGGTCTTAGTGCTTGACGGCGCCTATGAGTATACGGATGAGGACCTGGCCAACTGGGACGCCCAGGGGCCGGGTTCGAGCTTCCGGCGTTACTACGCGGCCTACGAGGCTCTGGTCCGGCGCTATGGTCTGGTACCGGAAGACAAGCCCTTCACATACGACCTGACGGAAACCCGACGCCGCCTGGGCTATCGGCCGCGCTACAGCCTGATGGACGCGCTGCGCGAGTTGGAGCGCTACGGCCCGGCCGGCCCCCCGCCGCCCTACCCGTGAGTGCTCGACCCCCGTGGTCGCCCGGCCAGATGCAGGGGCGACCCCCCGTGGTCGCCCTCCGAGGAGGATGTTCAGTGGAACCCCGCTTTCGTGTTCTGGTCAGCATGCGCAGTTGGCGCACCAGCCTGGCCAGCGCCGGCTCTGCGAATCTCATAGAACGTGTGGCTTGCAGGCAGACGGCCGCAGGGGGTAGACGGAAGAGAAGACCCAACCTGGAGACCGATTCGGAACAGTGCTGAGAAGAGAAACGTGACGCCCCGAACAGGAGGATGAGATGAGCTATGACATGCTGATTACCAACGCCCGTATCTGCGACGGGACCGGAGCCCCGGCCTTTGACGGAGCCCTTGCCGTCAAGGACGGCAAGATTGCCGGGCTGGGCGCTGTGTCGGGTGAGGCGCGCAGACACATAGACGCCCAGGGCTTGATCCTCGCCCCGGGCTTTATCGACCATCACACCCACTATGACGCCCAGATTTCCTGGGACCCCTTGCTGACCAGCTCGTGCTGGCACGGCATCACCAGTGTGGTCATGGGCAACTGCGGGGTGGGCGTGGCCCCGTGCCGGACGGATGAGCGCGGCATTGTGGCCTGGGACCTGGTGAATGTGGAAGCCATGCCCTACGAGGTCTTGCTCAACGGGGTGTCGTGGGCCTGGGAGAGCTTTCCCGAATACCTGGCCGCAATGAAAAAACGGCCCCTGGCGATCAACACCGGTTTTCTCGTTCCGCTGTCCGCCCTGCGCTTTTTTGTGCTTGGCGAGGACGCCCCGGAGCGGGCCGCTCGACCGGATGAGATTCAGGCCATGGCCGATGCCCTGCGCCAGGCCATGCGGGCCGGCGCGTTCGGTTTTTCGCTCAGCACCCTGCGCCAACACATCGGCTATCAGGGCCGGCCCCTGGCCAGCCGCCTGGCCAGTCACGAAGAGTTGGGCGCGCTGGCCGACGTGCTGCGCGAGGTCGGCCACGGCGTCATCGAGCTGGCTCTGACCAGCACCGCCGGTCTGCTGTCGGAGGACGAGCTGGAGCTGCTGAAACTGCTGGCCGAACGCAGCCAGCGGCCCATCACCTGGCTGGCCCTGCTCGACCGAACGGACATGCCCTACGCCTACCGTGCGGCCCTCGACACCGTCGCGCCGTATATCGAAGCCGGGCTGCGCATCCACCCCCAGGCCACCCCACGGCCGGCGCGTCAGTACCATACCCTGCGCACCCCGTTCATCTTTGCCAGCTTTGCCTCGTGGAAGGACGCCTTTAACCGCAGCCCGGAGGAACAGCTTGCCCTGTATAAAAGCCCGGCTTTCCGGGATGCCTTTCGACAGGAACTCAAAGGCAAGGGCGGGGTGGTGTTTACCGGCCAGTGGGACCGCCTGAGTGTGGTCCGGGTGACCCGGTCGGAGCACGAGGTGTTGATCAATAAGACCATCGAAGACATTGCCGCGCTGGCCGAGAAGGACCCGGTTGACGCCCTGCTCGACCTGGTCATTGCCGAAAATCTGGAGACGGGTTTTCTGTTCGCGGCCACCAACACCAACCCGGAGGCGGTCCAGGAACTGATTACCAACCCCCACGTGTTGCTCGGCCTGTCGGATGCCGGCGCGCATGTGGACCAGAGCTGTAATGCCGGCGTGCCGACCTATCTGTTGCACGAGTGGGTGCACAAACGCGGTAGCCTGTCCCTGGAAAGAGCGGTCCAACGCCTGACCGCCGAGCCGGCCGATTTTCTGGGGCTGACAAAGAAAGGTCGCCTGCTGCCAGATATGGACGCCGACCTGGTGCTGTTCGATCTTGAGACGGTCAAGCCGTGCCCGCTGGAGTGGGTGAATGATTTGCCGGGGGGCAAGCGGCGTCTGATTGAGCGGGCCGAAGGCATCGCCTACACCGTGGTCGGCGGCCAGGTTCTGTTCGACCACGGCGAGCACCAGGGGGTGTTTCCGGGCCGGGTGATGGACAGCGCCGATGCCTGAGTGTTCCGGCTGCTTCGGGCTATGACGGCACGGCCGGCGTCGTGGCGGTGAGGAGATAGCGGTAGAGCTGAAGGATCAGCTGCCCTTCGTGCTCTTCCAGCCAGGCCGTGGCGTCGGGAGTCAGCATCATCGCCCGGCAGGGCTCGTCCGCGACTGTTGCCAGCGTGGCGGTATGCGCGCCAAAGGCGCCCTGCGGTTCGATGACATCGCCCGGGCTGTGCTGGTGCAGCCGGGTGCCCCCGGAATCGTAAGCGGAAGCCCGCCCCGTCATCAGCAGCTGCAAACCGTGCTGTGGCTCGCCTCGCGTGGTCAGCGCCTCGCCGACCTCATATTCGCGCGGCTCCAGCCAGTCCCGGAGGTCATGGACCAGGTTCTCAAAGAGGATCTGTCTATCGAGCTGACGCTCCATATCGTCAGTGACACGTTCCAGCAGGGAGTCGCGCAAGCTCTTCTCCCTGGCTGGGTCTGACCTCCAGGCGGCGATGACGATGTCCTCGCAGCGTTCCAGGCCGCGGTCGGCGTCCGACTCCCACACCAGGTTGTCGAAGACAGGCGGGGGCAGTCCGCGCCCCAACTCGTTCTTGAGCTGTGTAGACGCCGCGCTCAACACCACCCGCGTTCCCGCGGCATACGCGGCGTGCATGAACCTGCCCAGGGCATTGATGGCCGAGAAGTCGAGGCCGGAGACAGCGGTGAAGTCCAGCAGGATGCAGCTGGGACGTGGCTCGTCGTCGTGCAGGGACTGCCTGAGACGGTCGGCCAGGCGGTACGCGCTACCGAAAAAAAGATAGCCGCGCAGCCGATAGGCTTGGACTCCTTCGCCCTCCGTCCGCAGGATGGCTCGGTCGGGGACGGGACGGACCGTGTTGCTGCGGCGCTCACGCGCGCTGAACCGCGCCTCGACCGACTCCACCCGGCTGAGGCGCACGACAAAGAAGGCTGTGGTGACGGCCATGCCGACGGCCACCCCCTCGAGCACGCCGACGAATGTGATGACGACAAAGATCAGCACGACAATGGCGTACTCCGTGCGCGGCAGCCTGCTGCGTCTGGCGACGAGCCAGTCATTCATCATGCGCAGGCCGGTGAAGAGCAAGACGCCGCCCAACAGCGGCACCGGCACCAGTTGCAGCACCGCCTGGCCGAAGAGCAGCGCGCCGCCCACGACGCCGGCAACGACGAGGCCGGTCAGCCGTGTTTCGGCTCCAAACAGGTGGCTGAGGACGGTGTTTGAGGTGATCAGACATCCGGGCGGGCCACCGCCTAAGCCGGCGACGAGGTTGGCCAGCCCCGCCGCTCTGAATTCTCTGTTCCACTCCAGTTCCCGGTTCGCGGCCAATTCCAGGCCGCCCACACCCGTGACCAGGCACAGCAGGGTGACCAGGATCAGGGCCAGCATGTTGGGAATCTGGCCAGCCACAGCCGTCCAGTCCACCCGCGCCACATCGCCAAGCCCGAAGGCCGGCCAGAGTGCGCCTTCAGCCGTATCCCGAAACAGCAGGCCGGCCGCCCTGGCCTCGTCTGCGGAGATGCCGAGGAGGGGTAAACTCAGATGATACGACACGGCGACGAGCACGAAGCTCACCGGCAATATCCAGGAGCTTTTCCAGCGTGCCGTGGCCAGGAGCAGGCCCAGACCATAGGCGACGCCCGGACCCCAGTTCCACGCCACGGCGAGGTTCAGGAGCGCTGGCAGGCGGTCCAGGCTGATCCCCATCAGCACCAGGGCGGCCAGGCACAGGGCGCCTCCCGTCCCGGCCAGAAAGCCGCCCGCCACGGGGTAGGGAATGAACCGAGTCAGGTCGGCGAGTCGGAAACGCCCGATCATCAGAAAGCCCGCGCCCGCAGCCAGCGCGCTGAGCATGAGGGTTGCGACCATGGACATGAACAGCGCGTCGCTCGCCGCGTCCAGCGTAGAGCTGATCGCCACCAACATTACCACGCACGGGGCGGGCAGGGCTGAGATCGTGCCCCGGTAACTGCCGCTCAGGGCGACCACCAGACAGACGGCGAAACTCCCGAACAGCACCACGCTGGTGCCTTGCGAGGAGTAGGGTGCTAACGGGCCTGAAAAAACGATCACGCCCCAAGAGATGCCTCGCACAAGAACGACCAGACCCGAGATCAGGCCGACCGAAAGAGCTGGGGAAATCTTCCCCGACAGGGCGTCGGCGCGGAGTTCGGACAGCAGGTTCATGCTCGGAGATTGCATCGGCGTCTCGTTTCGCCTTCGTGCTTCGACTCGTCGCGGTTGACCATCACACGCGGTGTTGGGCGCTCGGTCCGCCGCCCCAGTGCGGTGGTCCATCGGATGACTGAACGACCCATACCAATCCAGAGTGTTTGAGTCGATGGCGTGATATCCCCCCCGGCTGGCGCGCCTTGACAAGCAGAAGCAATCGCGTTCATGCTGAGGACCGGTCTTTTGTGTCTCACGGGGATTGTTCTGCCAAGCAAAGGAGGGAGTGTATGGCAAGCTTTGAAGATGGCTATGTTTCAGCCGACGGGCATGTTGTCGAGCCGGCCGAATTGTGGACGGATCGCATGGACGCGCGGTTTCGCGACCGGGCGCCCCGCGTTGAGGCGCGCGACGATGCCGATTGGTACGTTATTGACGGGGTGACGCCGTTTCCGGTCGGTCTTGAGGGCGCCTCGATGGAGGACAAGATTGCCGGAGAAATCAAGATGATGGGCGGCCATCGGCACGCCGACACGCGGCCCGGCGCCTGGGATCCCCAGGCGCGGCTGACCGACCTGGAGCTGGATCACATCCGGGCTGAGGTCATGTATCCGGGCGCGTTTGGGCTCCAGTTCTGGGCCGCCCCGGATGCGGAATATCAGCGCGACAGCATTCGGGTGTATAACGACTGGCTGAGCGAGTTCTGCGCGGTGTCGCCGGAGCGCTTCCTGGGCGGAGCCATGGTGCCGATGCGCGGGCCGGTGGAATGGGCGGTCGAGGAAGCCTACCGGGTGGCCAAGCTGCCGGGCATCAAGACCATCTCCATCCCGACGACCATGGTTGGCCGGCCCTACTCGCGGCCCGAGTACGAGCCGCTGTGGGCCGCGCTTGAGGAGATTGACTATCCGGTCTCGATTCATATCGGGACGACCGGTGAGCCCGTGTATGACAACTTTGTCAAGCTGGGCATTGGCGTCGGAGTGGTGCAGGCCAAGATCGTGACCGGCGAGCTGGGCATGGCCGAGCTGATCTGGGCCGGCATCCCGCAGCGCTACCCCAAGCTGCGCTTCATCATCGCCGAGGCCGGCATCGGCTGGATCCCGACCGTGCTGGGCTTCATGGATCACTGGTGGACGGATCATCGCCGCTGGATGGAGCCGCAGTTGGAGGAGCCGCCGAGCTTCTATTTCAACCGCCAGTTCTGGGCCACGTTTGAGGAAGATCGGTCCGGGATCATCCTGGCCCGCGAAGGCTTGGTGCCGATGGATCGGTTGATGTGGGGCTCGGACTATCCCCATACCGAGGGGACCTTTCCGTACTCGCAGGAAGCGATCGGCAGGGACTTTGCCGGGCTGCCGGAGGCCGACGTGTACAAGCTGGTGGTCGGCAACGCCGCCGATCTGTACCGGCTCGGTTAGGGCTGTCCCAGACGACGGCCGGGGCATGTCCGCCCCGGCCGTCCACACAAAGGAGGACTCCAGCATGGCCTCAAGCGTGGAAGAAAAAGAAGCCATTCGTGATGTCTTGTCGGCCTACTGCTTTTACGTTGACGGCGGCGAGTTCGACAAATGGGCCGAGCTGTTCAGTGAGGACGCGCTGTTTGACGCCGGACCTCGGGGACAAGTCCAGGGACGGGCGGCGCTCCGGGATTTCATTGCCAAGGCGGTTCCCACCCAGGGCGAAGGGCCGGCTCGCAAGCACTGCACCATGAACAGCATGATACAGGTCAACGGCACGGAGGCGAAAGCCGACAGCTATATCATTGTGGTGCGCGAGGGCGACCAGGGCATTCTGACCTCACTGGCCGGTCGCTACGAAGACCTGCTGGTCAAACAGGGAGACACGTGGCGGTTCAAGGTCCGCAAAATTCACTTCGATATCGCCGGAGACCTGGGTCTCAAGCAGTCCTGAAAGATTCGGCTGACGGAAACTCCTCCTCGGCCAAGCGAGAGCAGCCCGGTGGACGGCCACCGGGCTGGTTCACCAGGCACACGGCAAAACGCTGACGTCCAGTCGGTTTTCCTCTCGTATCCGCCACCAGTCTACTTCTTCATCGGGCCACGGTTGGTGTATGAGCAGCTCGTCCGCCTCATCAAAAGCGTGGTACGCCAGCCGGGGTTCTCTGCCTGCCCCATCGTTTTGAACCACGCTGACATCTTCTCCGTACATCAGCCAGCTGAGCCGTAACAGATATCTGCTGCGGGCGGCGTCGTGGAGGTGACGGATATTGTCTCTGGCGCGACGCTGGGCAAAGGCTGTTGCGGTCTGGAGTGAGTCAAAGCCGGTGAAACACAGCGTGGCCTTGGGCCGGACATAGTTGAAGAGGTCTGACACGACGACGAGCGGACCTGAGGCCTCGGCTGAAAGGGCGGCCTGGCCGGCGTTCATACGCGCTTCGAGCGGCAGGCAGCGGCGCTTGGCCTCCAGCATTTCGATGGAGACGACCATCAGGCTGGCGACCTCATCTGGTGCGCTCGGCAGACGGATGTGAGCCTGAAGATCGCGGTGTCCGTCCGGGGCCGGATGCTTGAAGCGGTCTTCTATCGCCACGACCTCCGCGCGCAGCGCTCGCACCGCGTCTGCCAAGACCGCGGAGACCGTCCGCGCGTCATCGACGGGAATCGCAATACGGACCCGATCCACCAGACGCCTGGCGTCTCCGTTGCAGCACAGGCTGATGCGCTCGCGGACTCTGTGCTGGTCCAGAACAAATGGAGCGCTCAGCCCGAGGGGGGGTCGCTCGGCCATGATTTTTCTCTGACAAAAGAAACGGGGAACCGGTCTGACTCCGGTTCCCCGTGGTATCGCTCAAGCTGGGCAGGCCCAGCCCGTCCGAGCTAGAACTGGTTGCAGCGGACCAGCTTGCCCGGCAGCGCGCCGGTGCTCTGGCCGTCCTCGAAGGTCACGTCGCCGTTGACCATGATCCAGCGGTAGCCGTCCGCCCCCTGGACCCGCCGCCAGTTGTTGGGCGGCACGTCGTGCAGGATTTCGGTCGGCTTGACCGCGAGTTTCTCAAGGTCATAGACCAGAATGTCGGCCGCCATACCCTCCCGCAGACAGCCCCGATCCCGGAAGCCTGCGGTCCAGGCCGGCAGGTAGCTCAGATGATGGTGGGCCTGCTCCAGGGTGATGGTTTCGGTATCCCGCACCATCCAGGTCAGCAGATCGGTGACATACGCGCCCAGGGTCTGGAACTTGGTGTGCGCCCCGCCGTCGGAAAAACCGGCCACCGTGCGGTGGCTCAGGAGTTCCTTGCAGTACTCAGGGTTCTGGTTGCGCATCGGGGTCAGCCACTCGGTCTTCCAGTTGTCGGCGGCCGAGATGTCGAGCAGGGTATCGACGACATGCTTGTTCTCTTCGCGGGCGATGTCGCCGACCATGCGGTCCCGATACTTCTTGCTCATCTCATCGCTTTCCACCTTGCGGCAGATAAAGGTGGCGATGTCGCCCAATGCCTTGGGCTGCTTGGTCCGGTCGTACTCGGCCTTCATGGACTGGCGCAGGTCGGGGTTGGCGAGTTTGATCTTGCGCTCCTCCTCGGTGCCCAGGGTCGCCTCCCGCCAGGCGTCCACATTGTCAAACAGGTTCCACTCGTCCGAGAACGAGAAGCGGAAATCGAGTCGCTTGGTCAGGCCGTGGGCGACCAGCGGCACGCCCTGCTTGTTGTACTCGTCCACCACGCTCAGCATGGTCCGGAACACCTCGGGCTTCTCGTCGGTGACCAGCACGGCGTTAAAGATCAGCGGGTTGTTGGCCAGCGCGGCCAGCTGTCCGCCGAAGCTCATATCGCGGCGGTTGCCCTCGACGCCCTCGTCAATGGCGCCCGAGTTCTGGGCGTACTGGATGGTGCCCCGATCGTACTTGCTCATCGCCTTGGCCAGCTGTTGGTAGAACTCGTCCGACATCATGTCCGAGACCATCAGGGTGCCGTCGTAGTCCCGCTGGACCGACGCGCCGTAGCCGGTCAGGCGCTGGGCTGCCCAGCCGTTGGCCCCGACCGCCATCGACTCGTCAAGAATATGGATGATCTCCTGCATCTCGGTCTCGTTGGGCTGGCGGCTCTTGGCCTGATCCCAGCCGCCCATCACATAGCTGACCAGCGGGGTGACCGGCACGAGCTGGATCATGTTGATGCCCTTGGGCAGGCTGTCGATGTGGTCCATCCACTGCGGGAAGGTTTCCCACGAGAAGGGCATGGTCGCCTTCATGGCGTCGAACGGGATGGCTTCGTTGCGCTCCATCGAATACATCGAACGGTCGGCGTCCTTGTGATGGACCGGCGCAAAACCGAAGCCGCAGTTGCCGTTGGTGACCGAGGTCACGCCGTGCCAGCTGCCGATTGTACAGTACGGGTCCCAGTGCAGCGGCGCGTCGTAGTGGGCGTGCAGGTCAACCGCGCCCGGCGCGACAATCATGCCCGAGGCGTCGAGGACTTTGGCGCCCTCGTTGGTGTTGATCTTGCCGATTTTGGCGATCTTGCCGTCCTTGATCCCGATATCGCCACGGAACGGCGGCATCAGGGCACCATCGACAATCGTCCCATCCTTAATAACCGTGTCAAACTGTGGCATATGCCCCTCCTTATGGTTGGTAGATTGCTTTTCTCTGACCTCTCAACATCCCCTGTGTGTGCACGATACGCCGCTTTCCGTTTCAAATGCAAGAGTCATAGGTTCAGGCTCTGTTGAGCCAGTACAACGGCCGACGACGCTGATGGGCAACAGCCAGAACCTGGACTGTTCCCCCGGCTTCACGATACAGAATCGTGACTCACTTTCCGGCGAACCTCGTCTTTTGGGCAAGTTTGGCGCGATCTTCCGGGGACAGACGCAGGGCTTCGTGCTCGACGGCTTTGAGATCCATACTGTTACCTCATTGCTTCTCGTAGCCGGGGATTATGGGAATTCTCACTCTTCTAGTTCCCGGACACCGAGTCGACCTGACCGAACAGGTCTGAGAGCCGCTGCACGTCCTCTTCGATAAGCGGCGGTTTGAGCAGCGCGGCGACGTTGGCCTGCAGGTGTTCGAGCTTGCCGGTGCCGGTCAACACCACGTCAATGCCGGGCTCGTGGCGGCAGTAGCGGTAGGCAGCCTCGGGCAGGCTGGCCGCTTTGCCGCTCTGGGTGAGGAAGCCGAGCGGGTCGGCCGCCTCAGCCGCCTCGGCGGTCAGTTGGCCGCTGTCCCTCAGCTCGGCCAGCACGGTCTTGAGCCGGGCCGTCTGGCTGAGGGCCGTGCGCACGGCAAACATGCCCAACACCCCGATGTTGCGGGCCTGGGTGTGGGGAAACACGCGACTGCGGGCGGACTGGTTCAGCAGGCTGAAGCCAACCATCATGACATCCCAACAGTCCGCCCGCACCGCCTGTTGCAGCATACGGTGGCCGGAGTCACGGCTGAACGCCTCGGTGATGCCGATACAGCGCAGCTTGCCCTGCTCGCGCATGGTGGTCAGGACCGGAACGAGGACCTCGTGGGCAAAGCGGTACTGCTCGGGCCGCACGCCGTGCAGAAAATAGATATCAACGTAGTCGGTCCCGAGCCGCCGCAGGCTGTGCTCCAGGCCGCGTCTGAAGGCGCCGGCCGGATCGGGATGGTCGTCAGCCGGCAGCAGCTTTTTTGTCGCAATGACGACCTGATCGCGCCGGACGTCCCGGAGCGCCTTGCCGACAATGGCTTCGGTGCCGTAGGCCTCGGCCGTGTCAATCAGGTTGACGCCCAGATCCAGGGCCTGGCGCACCACGGCGATTGATTCCTGCTCGCTGTTGCCGGTGGCCGTGCCGAGGCGGCTGTGCCCGCCGCAGCCCAGGCCGGCGATACTGACCCGCAGGCCGCTGCGTCCCAGACTGGTGTATTCCACGTCGATGTCTCCTGAAATGAGAAGCGGATCACTCGGGATGAGCCGACCTCCTGTGATTACTTGAAAAACCGATCATACCACTCAAGCGCCAGCCGAGACGAGGTCTCGAACCACTGGCCCTCGTAGATCTCATAGTGGGTGATAGGCAGGACCTCCAGCTTCTTGGGCTCCTTGGCTCGTTCGTACAGTTTCCGATAGCCATCAATCGGACAAATGGAGTCCTTCTCCGCCCCGATCAGCAACAGCGCTCGGGGCGAGATTCGTTCAACCACGTCAATCGGTTTGTATTCCAGGGTTTTTTCGGCCGTTTCCCAGGACAGCTCACACCGCATATGGGGAAAGGCTTCGAGCGCCTTTGGTAAAAAGGCCCGTGACTGGGGGTCTCGCAGGGACAGTTCCAGGGGATCGAGCTTCTGGCCCTGGCCGGTCAAGACCCGCTGCCGCCGGTCCTCCTCCAGGGTCTGGGCCAGTTCGAGCCGTTCACCGTAGGAGCGAACATCGTTGATGAACCGCTCTCCATCCCCAAAGCCGACCTGGCCAACCGCGACTTTGACCCGCTCATCGACCCCGGCCACATACGGGGCGTGTCCACCCCCAAAACTCGTGCCCCATACCCCGATCCGGTCAGGGTCGACCTCAGCCTGGGCTTGGAGAAAGGTGACCGCACTGCGGATATCGTCGATCTGCTCCAGGGGAAGCAGCCGCCATTTGGAGCCCTCGCTGCCGCCAAACCCCCGGTAGTCAAACCCCAGGGCGACATAGCCGGCTGCGGCAAAGACCTTGGCGTATTCCGGCAGCACCAACTCGCGCAGACCGGTAAACCCGTGGCACAACACGATACCCGGTCGTTTCTCGCCACTGCGGACATCACTCGGGAGAAAGAGGTCGCCTTCCAGGCGGCTGCCCTCACTGTAGAAATGGACGACGCGCTGTTCCATGATAGCCCTCCTTAGGCTTTGTGCTGCTGTGTTTGCCCCATCGGCGATCCCCCGTGGTGTTCGGTCGGGCGCTGGCGAGGAATAGCGGAATGACACCACGGACGGGTCGGCGGTGCTCGAAAATGCCCCTCATCTCCCCCTAGTCCTGTTGCCCGATACTTGTCAAGCTGCGTGTGGCGCCACGTCGCATGGGTGTCGTGCGTGCTGAAACCCGCGCTTATCCAAACGCGCTGTGGCTGCCTCGGCGCCGTGCCAAAAATCCGTGCTCGCCTCTGTTCATCGTCGCCCAGGCGGGGTATACAGGTGACGGGATGACACCCGCCGCGTCGTGTGTGATGCCGCCCCCCACCCCGTCCACCTCCCCCTGCTGACGCGCCACGTTTTGTCTGAAGTTCGATAAGGAGGGAGCGTATGAGTTATGACCTGCTGATCAAGAACGGCCGGATCTATGACGGCTCCGGGACCGACAGTTATGGCGGCAACATCGGGGTCAAGGCCGGCCATATTGTTGCCGTCGGAGAAGTCGACGGCCAGGCCACACACACGATTGATGCCGACGGCCTGGCCGTGACCCCCGGCTTTGTTGACGTGCATACCCATTACGACGCCCAGGTCTTTTGGGATCCGCTGCTCACCTCGTCGTGCTGGCACGGTGTCACCAGCCTGGTCATGGGCAACTGCGGCCTGGCCTTCGCCCCGTGCAAGCCCGAACACCGCGATCCGCTGATGCATATTTTTTCACGGGTGGAAGGCCTGGACTTCGAGACCCTGGAGAAGGGCGTGCCGTGGAACTGGACCTCGTTTCCCGAATATCTGAACGCCGTCGAGGGCATGAACCCGGGCCTCAACGTCGCGGTCCTGATGGGCCACTCGCCGCTGCGCATGTATGTCATGGGCACCGACGCCATTGAGCGGGCGGCGACTGCGGACGAGGTGGAACAGATGAAAGAGCTGGTCCGCCAGGGCATGCGGGCCGGCGCCGCCGGACTGTCGGTGTCGCGCTCTCCGGTCCAGGTCGGCGACCACGGCGAACCCATGCCGGGCAAGGTGGCCGACGACGCAGAGCTGTTTGAGGTGTGCAAGGCGGTCGGCGAGTTCGGTCGGGGCTTTTTCGAGTTCAACCCGCGGGTCCTGATCTATGAAAAAGACAAGTCCGAGCGCGACCGCGACCTGGCCCTGCTCAAGGCGATTGCCAAGGAGACCAGGCTGCCCACCACCTGGATCGGTCTGATTCACCAGTGGGATCAGCCCGAGCTGTGGTCGGAGCTGATGGGCGAGCTTGACGGCGCCTTCAGGCAGGGGCTGCCGATCTATCCCCAGGCCAGCTGTCGGCCGATCATGTTCCGTTTTTCGCTCAAGAATATCGCCACGATTTTTGACGATCTGCCGAACTGGAAGCGAGTCCACTTCCTGACCGCAGAAGAGCGCAAGCGCCACTTCCGCGACCCGGCCATGCGTAAAGACCTGCGCTATGACCTGATCGATGACCCCACCCCGCGCGCCTTCTCCAAGCGCTGGGATCTGATGTACGTCAACGAGGTCAAACTGGACAAGAACCGGGCGCTCGAAGGCAAGAGCGTCGCCGACATTGCCGCCGAACAGGGCCGGGATGTCTTCGACGTGTTCATGGATCTGTCGCTGGAAGAAGACCTGGACACCCAGTTCATCACTCCCCTGGCCAACGGCGACGAGGAGGCGGTCAGCCAGATCATCAACTATCCGCCCTCGCTGGTGTCGCTATCGGACGGCGGGGCGCACGTGCAGTTCATCTGCGACACGGCCTATCCCTCATACCTGCTGGGCCACTGGGTACGGGAAAACCGGGCGATGAGCCTGGAGAAGGCGATCAAGGTCCTGGCCGCCCATCCGGCCGCGACCCTGGGGCTCAGAGACCGGGGCATGATCCGCCCCGGCATGGCGGCCGACATGGCGATCTTCGACCCGGACACCATTCGTCCCCTGGAGCCCCACAAGGTCAGCGATCTGCCGGGCAACGGACCGCGTCTGGTTCAGGAGTGCGAGGGCATGCACTACACGGTCGTGAACGGGCAGGTGCTGGTCAAAGACGGCAAGCACACCGGCAGTTATCCCGGTCGGGTCCTGCGCGGGGTTGAGGGCCTGTAGAGACAAAACAGACACGAAAGGAGGGTGCAGTCATGACGGACTATCGGATTTTTTCAGCGGACTCCCATTTTGTGGAGCCGGTCAACATGTGGGCGGAGCGCATGGATGCCAAGTTTCGGGATCGGGCGCCGCACACGATTCAGGGCCATGACGGCCAGGACGGTGAGTTCTTTGCCTGCGAGAACATCAATCCGGTGGCCGTGGCCGGATTTTTCGGCTCGGGCAAGACGGCCGAGGAGCTGCCGGAGCACATCAAGCGCGGCTTTGACGTGGCGCCCAAGAGCGTCTGGGACCCGGCCGAGCGGCTGAAAGAGCAGGACGCCGACGGGGTCAGCGGCGAGGTCTTATACCCGTCGATGGGCATGCTGCTGTTCGGCCTCGACGACGCCGAACTCCGGGCGTCGTGTTTCCGGGCCTTTAACGACTGGGCAGCCGAGTATTGCAGCTATAATACCCAGCGTCTGGTGGGTGCCGGGGTGGTCGAACTGGAGGACATTCCGAGTGCGGTCGCCGAGCTGGAACGGATCGCCAAGAAGGGGCTACGCGGCTCGCTGATCTGGGGCGCGCCGCCCGAGGACCGGCCGTACAGCCTGCCGGACTATGACCCGTTCTGGGCTGCGGCTCAGGATCTGCAGATACCGCTCAGCCTCCACATTCTGACCGGCCGGGGCGGGGTGCAGTTCGACCTGCGTCGGGTGCTGTACGGCTACATGAAGCTGCCGCAGGAGGTCCAGCTGACCTTTGCCGATATGATCGCCGGCGGTGTGTTCGAGCGTTTCCCCCGCCTCAAGGTCGTCTCGGCCGAGAACGACGTGTCGTGGATTCCGCACTTCCTGTATCGGTTGGACCACGCCTATGACAGGCTGCGACATCTACAGGGGCTGACCTTGTCGATGCTGCCGAGCGACTACATGCGGCGCAATATGCTGGCCACCTTTCAGTTTGAGAGCTCCAACGTGGAGTTCACCCGCCAGATCTACGGCGCCGACAACATCGCCTGGTCGTCCGACTATCCGCACACCGACTCGACCTGGCCGCGCTCTCGGGAGTTCCTGTCCGAGGCACTCAAGGATGTGCCTGAGGACGGCATGCGGAAGATCGTGGGCGAGAACGTCATCAACTTCTACGGTCTCAACTAGCCTCCCAGACAGACGCCGGGGCGGCCGTCCGGTCGCCCCTGTCCAACACCGCCAACACTGCTCAGACCCGCAGACTGCCCTCCACACAGGTCACCGACGCCCCACCGAGCTGTATGGTGCGCTCGGGCAGGCTGACGGCGATATGGACAAAGCCGTCCCGGCCCAGCTCGTGACCCTGGTTGGCTACATAGTTCGGGCCGGTCGTCCCGAGCTGGTCGGAATGGGCCAGGCAGGCGGCCACGCTGGCGTTTCCGCTGCCGCACACCGGATCTTCCGGGACATTCACGGCCGGGGCAAAGGAGCGGGTATAGACCGCGCTCGGGCCTCCGCCGGTCAGGCCGAAGACGGTGATGCCGGTCAGTCCCAGGGCGTGGCTCAGCTGCGCCACGGCCGCCAGGTCGGGCCGCAGGCCGTGGACAAGCGCCGCGCTGTCCAGCTGAACGGTCAGCCATACCGGGCCGACATCAACGCGGAGCGGGACCGGCTCGGGCGGCAGGTCCAGCCCAAGGGCTGCGGCCAGCTCGGCATGGCGGGTTGGATCACAGGGCGTGACCGAGGCCGCCGGGGTCTGGACGAACAGGTGGCGGGTGTCGCCCGCCCGCTCGACGCGCACGGGCAGCAGGCCGGCCTCACACTCCTGAACAAAGTGTGAACGCTGCGGCTCCACCAGGCCGCTCTCCAGCACGGCGTGGGCGCTGCCGATGCTGGGGTGGCCGGCGAACGGCAGCTCGCCCTTGGGGGTGAAGATGCGCAGTCGGTAATCCGCCTCGGCCCGGGTCGGCGACAGCACAAAGGTGGTTTCCGACAGGTTGGTCCAGGTGGCGAGGCGCTGCATGTCGCCACCTGTCAGCCCGTCGGCCCCGAGCACGACCGCGACCGGATTGCCGCGCAGCGGCCGGTCGGTGAACACATCGACCTGCTTGAACTGGTAGCTCTTCATCCTGTCCGCCGTTTATCGTTCAGCATTCCTCGTGCAGCCTCAGCCCAACAGCTCCGCCGCCAGCTCTTCCAACTCGGCGATGACCTCGGCCTGCTGAAAGGCGTTGAGCCAGACAATGGCGTGCTCGGCCCCGGCCTCTTCGAGACCCTGGAGGTCGTCGCGCTTACGCAGCTGGCCGGGCTGGCCAAAGGCCAGGACGCTGATTGAGGCCGGGTCACGGCCGGCCTCGGCGGCCAGCTCGTCGAGTGTCTGGCGGCCTTCCTTGATCGTTTTGGGCGAGGTGCTGACCGGCAGCCAGCCGTCGCCCCACTCGACTGTGCGCTTGAACACATTCTTGGCCGAGCCGCCCAGCAGGACCGGCGGATGGGGCTGTTGGGCCGGCTTGGGGAAGCACTTGACGGCCGGGAAGTCATAGTACTTCCCGTGGTACTCGGACTCGTCGGTGGTCCACAGCTCTTTCATGGCCAGCACCGAATCCCGGGTCTGGGTCCAGCGGCGCGGAAAATCGCCGCCCATGACCTCGCACTCTTCTTTTTGCCAGCCCGCGCCAATGCCGAACAGAAAACGTCCGTTGGAGTAGTGATCCAGGGTGGCGATCTCTTTGGCCAGCAGCAGGGGGTTGCGCTCGGGCACCAGGCAGATGCCGGTGCCGAGCTTGATCGTGCTGGTCGTGGCCGAGGCCCGGGCCAGGGCCACAAAGGGGTCGGAGATAATGCCGACCGTGCGTGGGATGGGCCGGTCGGGCGCGGCCGGGTAGCCGGTGGTGGTGTGGACCGGCAGCACCGGATGTTCCGGGACCCAGATTGAGGCAAAGCCGAGGTCTTCGGCTTTTTTGGCCACAACAGCCGGGTCGGCCGACTCGGCCGAGGTGAAAAAGAATACGCCAATGTCCATGTGAGCCTCCTTATGCTGATGCTCCTGTTTCATTACTCTGCCGAGCCGGGGGCTGGCAAGGGTAGGAGGAGAAGAGTAGAGGGAGATCGGCCACTCCCAGCTTTTGCCGGGGCTGGATATCAGCTACCCTGGGGCCTTCTATCTTTGCAGCACGAATCGAGGAGGATGGTATGGCGGCATTTGACATGGTCATCAAAGGCGGGACGGTTGTTGATGGGACGCGGGTTCCGCGTTACCGGGCCGACATCGGCATCAAGGACGGCAGGATCGCCGAAGTCGGGCAACTCCGGGCCAGCGATGCCGCTCAGGTGCTTGAGGCTGCGGATTGCATTGTCGCTCCCGGCGCGATTGACCTGCACACCCATTACGACGCCCAGCTGCACTGGGACCCGTACTGCTCCATCGGCAGCTGGCACGGCGTGACCTCGGTCACCATCGGCAACTGCGGCTTCGGTTTTGCGCCGGTGCATGCCAAGGACACCGAACGGGCCATGCTGTCCCTGTCCCGCAATGAGGCCATTCCGCTGGGTCCGATGCAGGCCAGCATGCCGTTTGACTGGGAAACCTTTCCCGAGTGGATGGATCACCTGGACCGTATTCCGCTGGGCATCAATCTGTCCCAGCTGATGCCGGTCACCCCGCTGGTGGCGTATGTGATGGGCGGTTTTGAGGAGGCCAAGCAGCGGCTGCCGAACGACACGGAAGTCCAGGCCATTCAGCGGCTGCTGCACGAGGCCATGGACGCCGGCGCGGTCGGTTGGGGCGCCCAGCGCCTGTTCCCGGACAGCCTGGCTGCGGTCCAGCGCGACTATGACGGCTCGCCCATGATTTCGGATGTGTTATCCGACGAGTTCTATCTCAGCCTGGCGGCGGTGCTGCGTGAGCGCCGGGCGGGCTGTATCCAGTTCACCCAGGCCGGCGGCGACCTGAGCGAGGGCTTTCAGAATCTGCTGACCGGGCTGCAACGTGACTTCGGTTTTAACGAACAGCTGGCCGAGCAAAGCGGCCGGCCGGTGCTGTACAACCTGATTGCCGCCAACGACCAGCTGCCCATCTTCTACCAGACCCAGCTCAAGCTGTTGGCCGAGGCCAACGCCAGGGGCCGGCGGGTGTTCGGCCAGGCGGCCACCGTCCGGGCGCCGTTTACCTTCACCTTCGAGGACTGGAACCTGTTCGACAACAGCCCGGTCTGGCGTGAGGCCACGGTCGGCACGCTGGAGGAAAAGCGGGCCAAGCTGGCCGACCCCGAGGTCCGTCAGGCGATGAAGGCCGAGTATGACTCCGGGCGGGTGTCGATTGACCTGTTCGGCGCGGTCGCCCAGTTCATCGCCAAGAAGGTGTTTCGAGCCGACCTCAAGGACAAGTACGAGGGATTGTCGGTCATCCAGATTGCCCAGCAGGAGGGCAAGCACTTCATCGACGCCCTGCTCGACGTGTCGGTGGCCGACGATCTCAAGACCGAGTGGCGCACCCCGCTGCTGAACGTCCAGGTCGAGCACCACAAGCAGGTCATGGACTCGCCGTACACGATTGCCGGCCTGTCCGACGGCGGCGCGCATATGAAATTCCTGACCACCGGGGTGTGGCCGACCGATCTGCTGACCTGGATGGTGCGCGACACCCAGGCCCTGTCCCTGGAAGAGGCGCATTTCCGGCTGAGCTGTCTACCGGCCTGGGCGGCCGGCTTTCAGGACCGGGGCACGCTGCGGCCCGGCATGGCGGCCGATATCGTGGTGTACGACCTGGCCGCGCTTGGCATCGAGCCGATCGAGATTGCCCATGACCTGCCCACCGGCGAGTGGCGGCGGGTGCAAAAGGCGACCGGCTATCGGTGGATTGTGGTCAACGGCCAGGTCACGTTTGCCGACGGCCAGTGCAGCGGAGCCACGCCCGGCCGACTGCTGCGCCACGGCCGGGCAGCCTGAGGCTGCGGGCGACGGGCGCAAGGTGGAGGAGCCGAACATGGCAGAGTTTACCAGCCTCGGCAAACGTAAAGCCGTGCTGGGCATGATTCACCTGAAACCGCTGCCCGGCACCCTGCTGTATGAGGAGGGCAGTTTCAGCCAGACCCTCGATCTTGCCGTGCAGTCGGCCCGGGCGCTGTCCGACGGCGGCGCCGACGGCTGTCTGGTCCAGACGGTGGATCGCATCTACAGCGTGAAGGACGAGTCCGACCCGGCCCGCACCGCGGCCATGAGCCTGATCGTCCAGGCGATCGTGCGGGCCACGGGCGACGAGTTCCAGGTCGGGGTGCAGATAATGCGTAACGCGCTCCAGGCGTCGCTGGCCGTGGCCAAGGTGGCGGGCGGCAGCTTTATTCGGGCCGGGGCGGTGGTGGGCATGACGCTCACCGCCCACGGCATGGTCGAGGCCAATCCGCTCGAGGTGATGGAGTATCGCAAAAGGATCAACGCCGGCGGGGTCAAGGTCATTGCCGAGGTGGACTCCATGCAGTTCAAATGGTTTGGCGAGGCCAAGCCGGTGGCCGAGGTGGCGTGCAGCGCAAAGTATGTCGGGGCGGATGCCGTGTCCCTGGGCAGTCCCGACGAAAATACCACGCTGGAGATGATTGCCTCGGTGCGGAGAAGCATGCCCGGACTGCCGATCATCCTGGCCGGCTATACCAACCACGACAACGCGCCACGGCTGATGGCGGCTGCGGACGGGGCGTTCGTGGGCACCTGCCTGGAGCGTGGCGGCTGGGGTGGACAGATCGATATCGAGCGGGTGAAGACCTATGTCGATATCGTGCGGGGACTGGAAGGCTAGCGCCATGCCCTCTGTGGAATCGCTCACGTTCGAGGTGATGCTGAGACAGCTGGCCGGTCTGGCCGGCGACCTGCGCCAGCTGACCCGCCCGTTTGCGCAACAGATTCAAACCGTCCTCAGCCCCGCAGAGTGGACAGCGGTGAAAAACGTGTACCTGACCGGGGACGGGGATTCCTACCACGCCTCGTGTGCGCTTGAGATGGCTTTTGAGACCCTTGCCGATGTGGGCTGCCGGCCGATGAGCGCTCAGCGCTTTGTGGATTATGGCGCGCAGTGGATGCGCCAGGCTGCGCCGCGCCAGAGCCTGGTGCTGGCGACCTCGGCCTCGGGCGGCACCCAGCGCGTGGTGCAGGCCATTGAACGCGCCAAAGAACACGGGGCGCTCAGCGTGGCTCTGACCGGAACGCCCGACAGCCCGGTAGCGCGGGCGGCGGACCGCGCCATTGTGGTCGAACTGCCGCACAAAGAACGCTCGCCCGGCATTCGCACCTACCAGGCCAGCCTGCTGGGGTTGCTGTTGGTGGCGATTCAGCTGGGCGAAATGCAGGCCAAACAGTCTCAGCCCGAGGCGGACGCCCTGCGCCAGGAGCTTGTCGCCCTGGCCGATGTTGTAGACGCCACGAACGTCGCTGTGAAAGAGCCTTGCCAGCAGGTGGCGGAGGCTGTTGCCGCCGCTCCCGCGCTGGTCATGCTGGGCAGCGGACCGAGCTACGGCACCGCGCTCTTCAGCGCGGCCAAGCTGGTCGAGGCGGCGGGCGTTTTTGCCACGGGCCAGGACTTGGAAGAATGGTGGCACGTTGAGCGCTTTGCCTACCCGGTTGATATGCCCGTTTTTGTGCTCGCCCCGCCGGGCCGCTCCCACTGGCGGGCGGGCGAGGTGGCGGCCACGGCGCGCGGTCTGGGTCGGCGGGTCATTGCCGTGACCCACCCGGACGATACCGGGGTCACCCGCCATGCTCACTCCGTGTTACCCGTGCCGGGCGAGACGCGCGAGGAGTTTTCGCCCCTGGTCTACCATGTGTTTGCCAGCCATGTGGCTGCGGCCGTGGCCGAGCGTTTGGGGCGCAGCCTGTTCCAGAGCGACCGGCCCGAACTGCTCCGCTCGCTCAACGAGTACTACGCCAGCCTGAAACAGGGCTCGGCGTCTTAGGAAGACTATAGACAGTACCGGAAGGGGGTTGTGCGGCAGAGACCTTACTTGCCTCTTCGCCAAAGTTCGTTAGCCTGGAGTCAGGGGAGAGCAAGTCATCCCTAACTCCCCGAAAAGAGAAAGACATGGCACGGGCAAAGAGGCTAGGTAGAAATCAGGCTTAATGACTTGCCATGCTCGCCGCAGAACGACTGTGGCATTATTTCTCACGGTCGAATGTCTCCGATCCAATTCGTAAAAGTCATGTAAAATAAGATACTTATGCTTGGTAGAAGCCGTTCATCGGATCATGGAGAGATTGATGCTTGATCCATATCCCATCCTAGAAGTGGAGCCTGAATGGAGAATTGAGCAGGAGGAGCCGACCGGGACTAAGAGAAAATTCTGGTGTCAAAAGCCTGGTGAAACAGAGAGGCAATGGCTGTTCAAATATCCTCGAAAAAACAGAGGGGAACACTGGGCGGAGAAGATCGCGTCGGAAATAGCGGATGTACTGGCGATTGAACATGCGAGGGTAGAATTGGCAGTGTTTGAGGATCAGCGTGGAACCGCGACGGAGTCCTTTGCTCGTGGGGGTCGAGAACTCGTACACGGTAACGAAGTGTTGGCCAGAAGAATTCACGGGTACGACCCAAGTCTGAAACGTCCCCAATTTATGCACACCTTGCCAAATATTTTTCAAGCACTCGATAGTATCTATGCCCAAAGAGCGAAACCGGGCAAGCTCAAAATCGCAGAGCTTGTCGTGTTGGATGCGGTGATCGGTAATACGGATCGTCACCACCAGAATTGGGGCTTACTCCGAAGACGTGTTGGCAAGGATCGCTGGATGAGCCGCGTAGCGCCATCCTTCGATCATGCATCTTCGTTAGGACGGGAACTTTCGGATAAAGAGCGTGAAAGACGGCTGTCAGAGAATCTCGTGGGAAGCTATGCTGAAAGAGGCCACGGAGCAATTTACTGGTCAGGAGACGAAACGTGCAAGCCAAGACGGCTGGAATTGGTACGCCGTGCGGTCAGCACCTATCCTGGGCTTTTTCTTCCAGCACTGGAAAAGCTCGAGAGATTAAACGAAAGCAAGATAAGCGATCTTGTGAACCGCGTGCCCGACGATTGGATGTCTCCTTTGGCCAGAAAATTTGCAATTGCGTTGATGTGCTACAACCTTGAACGATTAGGAGGGTTTTCCGATGAGTGAGAAAACCTTGTTCCTGGCATGGCAGGATAAAAGAGAGGAAAGTCGGCTCTGGTTTCCTGTTGGGAGGCTGGATGCCGATGTCGGACGTTCGGACTATCGCTTCTGCTACACTCTCGGTGCGAAACAGGCAAATGCAGAGGCGGGGTTTCAACCTTTGATCGAATTTCCTTCATTTGAAGAACCTTATCGCTCCTCCGAGCCGTTTCCGTTCTTCCTGAATCGGGTGATGGATTCGGCAAGACCGGACTTCACCGACTACTTACACAATCTTGATCTCTATGGAGAGCCTAACCCTATTGAGATTCTGTCAGCAAACGGCGGCCTCCGAGCAACGGACACTTACGAGGTGTTTCCGAAGCCCGTGAAGGACGCTGATGGAAGTTTCACTTGTCGGTTCTTTCTGCATGGCTGGCGACACGTAAGTTCACCTGCACAGGAGCGGATTAGTGACCTCGAGCCAGGAGACAGCCTATATATTACTCTGGAGTTGACTAATCCGGCGACCAGATTGGCAGCGCAAATTCAGACGACAGACTACTATGTGGTTGGGTGGGCGCCGCGCTACCTTGTGGACGATCTAGTGACGGCCATGGTCAAGTTACCCGGTCAATACGAGGCGAAAGTAGTGCGCATTAACCCCCTACCGGCACCGTCAAAGCAACGCGTTTTGATCGAAATGCGCGGCTATTGGGGCGAATACGAGCCTATGGCTGACGAAAAATTTGAGCCTTGGGTTACTTGACAGGAATCGGAAAAACAAGGGCTGAGAAGAAAAGCTCTCCTCAGCCCCGAACTGTCTTGGTGGTTGCAGGCAGGGACCGGGCAACGGCCCAGTCCCTGTGTGTTCAGCCGCTCAGGCGGCCGCGCCGTTGCGCAGCAGGGCGCCCGGCGTCGCGTTGGTGCACTGACCGTCTTCGAAGGTCACCTCACCGTTGACCATGATCCAGCGATAGCCTTCGGCCTTCTGGACCCGGCGCCACTCGTTGGCCGGCAGATCGTGGGCGACCTCCGAGGGCAGGATCTTGAGGTTTTCCAGGTCGTAGACGATGACATCTGCGGCCATGCCCTCACGCAGCGTGCCCCGGTCTTTGATCCGGGCGGCCCACGAGGTCAGCCCGCTCAGCCGGAAGTGGGCTTCTTCCAGGGTCATGATTTCGGAGTCCCGCACCATCCAGGTCAGCATGTCGGTCGAGTAGGTGCCGGGGGTGATGAACTTGATGTGGGCGCCGCCGTCGGACACACCCGGCAGGGTGTAGGGCGAAGCCATGATCTCGCGGTAGTTCTCCACGTCCTGGTTGAGCACTGGGCCGGCCCACTCGGTCTTGATGTTGTCGGCGACCGAGACGTCGAGCATGGCGTCGATGACGTGCTTGCCTTCCTGCTCGGCAATCTGGGCAACCGACAGCCCCTCGTACTTGTCCTTCATGGCCGGGTTGTGGACCTTGCGGGCGATGAACTCGGTCAGCTCGCCGAACAGGAAGTCACGCGACTTGGTGCCGGCGTCGTACTCTTCGCGCATGACCTGCCGCAGACGCGGGTCGGCCAGCTTGACGCGCTTTTCCTCGGCCGTTCCGGTCGTCGCCTCGCGCCACGCCTCGCTGTCGTCAAACAGGTTCCAGTCCTCGAAGGTGATGCGGTTGGGGGCGCGGGCGGTTGCCGCCTGTCCGAAGATCTGGGTGCCCTTCTTGTTGGCTTCGGCCAGCCAGCGTAGCTGCGCCCGGTAGACATACGGATATTTGTCATTGACGGCAATGGCGTTGAACAGGACCGAACAGCCGCTCTCTTCGGACAGCAGGGCGTTGAAATCAAAGTCGTTGTGCATGCCGGCCCGGGGATCATCGACCCCGACCGTTGAGCGGGTAAACTGGATGCAGCCCTCGCCGTTGCGCTGGCCCAGCCCCTTGGCCATGGCCAGATAGAACTCGTCCGGCAGCATATCGGTGATCATCGGCGTGCCGTCGAAGTCGCGCTGAACCGATGACGAGCCGCCCGGCACCAGTTGCTGGGACGACCAGCCGTTGGCGCCGGCATCCATCGCCTCGTGCATCAGGCGGATGATCTCCTGGGTTTCCTTTTCGTTCGGGAAGCGCTTTTTGGCCTCCTCAAAGCTGCCCAGGGCATAGGCGACGGCCGGTCCCAGCGGAAACAGGTGGGAGACGTTGATGCCCTTGGGCAGGGCGTCGATGCGGTCCATATACTGGGGAAAGGTTTCCCAGTCCCAGGCCATGGATGCCTGCATCGGTTCCATCGGGATGGCTTCGTTGCGGGACAGGGCCAGCATGGCCCGCTCGGTGTCCTTGGGATGGACCGGGGCAAAGCCGAAGCCGCAGTTGCCGATGGTGACCGAGGTCACGCCGTGCCAGCTGGAGATGGTCAGATACGGGTCCCAGTGCAGCTGGGCATCGTAATGGGTGTGCAGGTCGATACCGCCCGGGGCGACAATCAGTCCCCTGGCATCCAGCACCTTTTTGGCATCGCTGGTGTTCAGACGGCCGATCTTGGCAATCTTCCCATCCTTGATGCCGAGGTCCCCCTTGTAGCGCGGGACACGAGTGCCGTCGATGATGGTGCCATCTTTAATAATGACATCAAATTCAGCCATAACTCCCTCCTTGTTGAGTATTGTTGCGTTGCGATTTTTTGCCAGCATGGACCACTCGACCGGGGACTGTCAAGTGCTGAGCGAACGTTCATTCTGCACGCCGCGCTAGACAATCGGGCCGGACTGGCAGGCTTCCAGCAGGGTGTACAAATCCTCGGGCTCGGCGTTGCCCCAGTCGGCCGCCTCGTGGGGATTACGACCCATTTCCTTGACTGCGGCAATGGCGTCGGTGACCGGAAAGCCGCGGCCGGAGATCAGCCACGCGGCCAGGATTTGCCCGGCCCGTCCGCGTCCGCCCTGACAGTGGACGACGACCGGCTGGCCGGTGTGGTCCGACTCCTTGAGAAAGGGCAGGATGCGCTCCTTGAGCAGGCCCACGTCGCACAGGTGATAGTCGGCGATCGGCGCCCAGCACACATTGTCCGGCCCGAACTCCTCGCCATACGTGGCCAGCAGGTCTACCCGGTAGGCGCGCAGCTGGTCCTGGTGCAGCAGGCAGCACACGCGCCTGATGCCCTGCTCCTTCATATAGGTCACCCACTGGCCGATGCGCAGGGCCGACAGGGCCGGTCCCTGAGAGCCGAACACGATTGCTTCCGTATGGTAGGCCGGGGAAAGACGAAATTTCGGCATGTCCATCCTCTTGAATTGGGACGCTCATGTACCGGTCAGATGCCAAGGGCACCTGACCGAGCCGGCAAGGTACGCACAATCGGGAGGTGAGGCAAGAGCCGTAGATGTCGCAATCGGGGAAGTCTTGACTTTTGCCCTGCCCCGGGAGTATGGCGGAGGTAAGCATACAGAGAAAGGAGACGCAGTATGGCAACACAGGATTTTGAGGTGCAACAACTCCTCAAGGCGTATCGGAAAGGGCTGATTTCGGATGAGCTGTTCGAGGCCCAGATGAATGAGCTTGGCGCCGCCAACGGGGCGGGTGGTCTGGATGTGGCCAACGTGTTCGATTTCAAGGACCAATCGGTCCAGAAGCTCCAGGAAACCGAACAGAGCCAGACGGTGGTGTTCAATCTGCCGGCCAACTACAGCAACGACACCGAGAACACCCACAAGGGTGACCAGATCATCTATGTGATCGACGGCGGAGCAACCGCCCGGGTGTCGGGCAAGGAGCAGGATCTCAAGGCCGGCGACGTGCTGATGATTCCGGCCGGCGCGCCGCATACCCTGCGCACCGGCAGCGACCCGTTCTTCGGCTTCACGATTCTGGCCCCGCCCGAACTGTAGCTCGCCCACCGTCCGAGTCGCTTGGGGGAGTCCGGACACAGTCGGGGCGGTTCATCAGCCGCCCCGACGTTTTTGACCACACACAAGGAGGGGCTATGACGGACACATACAGGATCATCTCCTCGGACAATCACATTTTTGAGCCGGCCGACCTGTGGGCGACGCGGGTTGAGGCCAAGTGGCGCGAGCGCGCCCCCCAGGTGCGGCGTCTCGACGACGGGGGCGACTGGTGGTTCTGCGACGGTCGCAAGGTCATGGGCGCCTTTGCCGGAGCCCAGACCGGCCGGCGGTTTGAGGAACCCGAAAAGCTCAGCAGCGCCGATACCATGGACAACGTCCGGCCCGGCGGCTACCTGCCGGAGGAGCACGTCAAGGACATGGAGCTGGACGGGGTGGATGGCGGGGTGATCTATCCGACGGTCGGGCTGCTGCTGTTTACCATGTCGGACAGCGAACTGATGACGGCCATCTTCCGCGCCTACAACGACTGGCTGGCCGAGTTCTGCAAGCCCTTCCCGAACAAGCTCAAGGGCATCGCCATGCTCGACATTGACGATTTGCCGGCCGGCATCAAGGAGCTGGAGCGCTGCGCCAACATGGGGCTGGCGGGGGCCATGATTACCTGCTATCCGCGCGAGGGACTGACCTACGATTTACCCGAGTACGATCCACTGTGGGCTGCGGCTCAGGATCTGGGCATGCCGCTCGGCCTGCACATCGGCACCAACCGGCCCGGCCCGGGTCAGACCTTTGTGTTCGATGAGCTGACGCCGGCCTTTCTGGCCAATGCCGACTACTGGGTCCGCATGTCGCTGGCCCAGATGATCTACAGCGGTGTGTTCGCCCGCTACCCCAAACTCCAGGTCGGCGCGGTCGAGATGGAGCTGTCGTGGGTGCCCCACTTCATCGACCGGCTCGACTATAACTACACCCAGCGCGCCCGCGACCTGTTCAAGAAGGGCTACTGGGACCGCTATCCGGGCGATATGCTGCCCAGCCAGTACTTCCACCGCAACGTGTTCCTCGGCTTTCAGGAAGACGCCCTGGGGATCCAGCACCGCCACATCATCGGGGTGGACAATCTACAGTGGGGTTCGGACTATCCGCATCCTGAGGCGACCTTCCCCCGCACCCGCCAGATTCTGGAGGATATCCTGACCGGCTGTACGGAAGAAGAGAAGGCCAAGATCGCCGGCGGGAATGCCGCCCGGGTGTATCATTTTGACTGAGGCGTTCGTTTTTCGTTCCCAACACACAGGAGGGAGTCATGCCACAGTTCGACACGCTGATTAAAGGCGGCACGGTTGTTGACGGGAGCGGGGTTCCGCGCTACCGCGCCGATGTTGGTATCAAGGACGGCAAGATCGCCCAGATCGGGCGGCTCAAGACCAGCGACGGCGGTCGGGTGCTCGACGCCAGCGGGCTGATTGTCGCGCCGGGTGCCATCGACCTGCACACCCACTACGACGCCCAGATCCACTGGGACCCGTATCTGAGCATCGGCAGCTGGCACGGCGTCACCTCGGTCACCATCGGCAACTGCGGCTTCGGCTTTGCACCCGTGCATGGCAAGGATGCCGAGCGGGCCATGCTGTCGATGTCGCGCAACGAGGCGATTCCCCTGGCCCCAATGAAGGAGACGATGGCCTTTGACTGGGAGACCTTCCCGCAGTGGATGGACCATATCGACACCCTGCCGCTGGGGGTCAACATCTCACAGCTGGTGCCGATCACGCCGCTGGTCGCCTACGCCATGGGCGGCTATGAGGAGTCCAAGAAGCGCCTGCCGAACGACACGGAGATGCAGAAGGTCTTGCAGATGTTCCACGAGGCCATGGACGCCGGAGCGGTCGGCTGGGGCGCCCAGCGCCTGTTCCCCGAGGGCATGGCCTCGGTCCAGCGCGACTATGACGGCTCGCCCATGATTTCGGACGTGCTGTCCGACGAGTTCTACCTGACCATGGCCAAAGCGCTCGGCGAGCGCAACGCCGGCTGCATCCAGTACACCCAGGCCAGCGCCAGCATCCACGATCCGACCAAGGGACCCCAGTACGACTTCGCCTTCAACGTCAAGCTGGCCGAGGAGAGCGGACAGCCGGTGCTGTTCAACGCGGTGGCGGTCAACGACCAGTATCCCGAGGTGTTCCAGTCGCAGCTCAAGTGGCTGGAGGAGGCCAATAACCGGGGGGTCCGGGTGTTCGGCCAGGGCGTCACGGTGCGCCTGCCTTTGGAGTTCACCTTTGAGGACTGGAACCTGTTCGATAACAGCGAGGTGTGGCGCGAGGCGACTCTGGGGACTGTCGAGGAGAGAAAGGCCAAGTTGGCCAACCCCGACATCCGCCGGGCGATGAAGGAGGAGTATGACTCGGGGCAGGTGCCCATTGACCTGTTCGGGGAAATCCCGACCTTTATCGCCAAGAAGGTCCGCCGACCCGATCTGGAGGAAAAGTACGAGGGCTTGTCGGTCGGCCAGATCGCCGAGATGGAGAACAAGCACGTGCTCGACGCGCTGCTCGATCTGTCGGTCGCCGACGATCTCAAGACCCAGTGGCGCACCCCGGTTCTCAACGTCAGCGAGGAGAACTCCAGGAAGATGATGGACTCGCCCTACGTCATGGCCGGTCTGTCCGACGGCGGGGCACACATGAAGTTCATCACCGCCGGCATCTGGCCGACCGATCTGCTGACCTGGATGGTGCGCGACACCGGCATCCTGACTCTGGAGCAGGGCCATTACCGCCTGAGCGGTATGCCGGCCTGGGCCGCAGGCTTCAGGGACCGCGGTTACCTGCGCGAGGGACAGGCGGCCGACCTGATGGTCTATGACCTGGATAAACTGAACATCCTGCCGACCGAGATTGTCGAAGACCTGCCGACCGGAGAGTGGCGCCGGGTGCAGCGTTCCGAGGGCTACCGCTGGATGCTGGTCAACGGCGAGATCACCTTTGAGGACGGCGTGTGCACCAACGCCACGCCGGGCGGCTTGCTGCGTCACGGCGCGGCTCGGTAAGCGGGGCGGGACACACAGTCTCCACAGGGGCCGGACGGAGCCCGGCCCCTGTGGTAGCTCGGTAAAACACTTGACTGATGGGCTTGGAACTGAGCCTGTCTTCCGGTATGACCCCTCCTGTCCTAGAGCCTTCTGCGAATAGCTTGAATCGTCCACGGCGGCGGCGTACCCTGGGGAGGGCGCGCCGGCGGAGCGCGGTGGAAGGAGGGAAGAAATGGGCCGAGCGTATGCGCAAGATTTGCGGGATCGTGTGATTGACGCCGTGGACAGCGAGGGACTGAGCCGGCGGGCGGCCGCGCGGCGGTTTGGGGTCAGTGCGGCGGCGGCGATCAAGTGGCTCCAACGCTTCCACCGGACCGGAGAGCGCCGGAGTGCGGGCACGGGGGGGCATCGGCCCTCGAAGGTGGAGCCGCACCGCGCCTGGGTGTTGGCGGTGCTGGCGGCGCAGCCGGATATCACGCTGGCCGCCTTGGCCGCCCGGCTGTTGCGGGAGCGGGGCGTGCGGGTCGATACCAGCATGCTGTCCCGCTTCTTCACAGGGGCCGGGCTCAGCTTTAAAAAAAAGCCTGGTGGCCGCCGAGCAGGAGCGGCCGGACATCGTGCGCCGCCGCCGACAGTGGCAGCGCACGCAAGGCCAGCTTGATCCGCGGCGCCTCGTGTTTCTGGATGAGACCTGGGCGAAGACGAATATGACCCGGCACTACGGGCGCTGCCCGCGCGGCCAGCGGTTACGAGCCACCCGCCCCCACGGCCACTGGCAGACGCTGACCTTCGTGGCGACGTTGCGCCACGACCGGGTGGCCGCTCCGTGTGTCTTCGATGGCCCGCTGAATGGCGCCTGCTTCCTGGCCTATGTCGAACAGTGTCTGCTGCCGACGCTCCCCCCGGGCGCTATCGTCATTATGGACAATCTGAGCAGCCACAAGAGTCCCGCCGTGCGGGCGGCCCTTGAGCGGGTGGGGGCTACCCTCCGTTTCCTGCCGCCTTACTCCCCCGATCTCAACCCCATTGAGCAGGTCTTCGCCAAGCTCAAAGCCTTGCTCCGCCACGCGGCCGAACGGACCGTGGCGGCGACCTGGCGGCGGCTTGGCACCCTGCTCGACCGCTTCGGCCCTGAGGAATGCCGCCATTACTTCACCCATGCCGGCTATGCGTCTATCTAAAAGCAGAAGGCTCTAGCTCCGTGAGATGGGAGTCTACCGAAAAAATACCAGACTCCCCCATTCTGCTATCCTCACTTGTTCGCATCGACGCAGCCAGCCATCCCAGTTGAGCTGGAAGTGTAAGGATGGCCCGACTCTCCCTTCGTGCTCTTTGGGCCATATGAGACGAGGGGACAATGCACTGCTCGGATGGAACCGCCACGTATCGAGTCTACGTCCAAAGACCGATGGCCGAAGGCCGCTGGACTTGCACTTATGGTGGCTGAGGGCCAAAATGGCGGCCCATATGGTAACTGAGAACCAGAACGGCTCCAATGGCCATGGAAGGAGGGACGCTAAGGCGCACCTTCCTTCCTGGTGTATCGTGTCGTTCCACATGACCGGCTATACGGCATGGCGCTAGATTTCTACGATTTTTTCAGCGGCTGTGGTGGGACGAGTCGTGGTATGCAGGACGCGGGAATGACCGTCCGTTTTGGTCTGGACAGCGACCCTGACGCACAGACAACCTATGCGGCCAATTTCAAAGAAGCGGAGTTCATTCGCGAAGACATTTGCCAAGTCTCTCCCGACGATATTGCCCCATACCTCGCACAGAGCGGCGGACGTCCTCTCCTCTTCGGGGCGTGTGCTCCATGTCAGCCATTTTCACAGCAAAACCGACTGAAGAACGATAACGATAGAAGGCGACGTTTGCTGGGAGAATTCCACCGATTTGTCAAAGTCTATTTGCCCGAGTACATATTCGTCGAGAATGTCCCCGTGCCCGGGACAGCCGAGCAGCACCTGTTTCCCGATTTCATCCGACTCCTCGGGGAGTTGGAATATTTTTTCGACCGTCGAATCGTCATGGCATATCACTACGGGGTGCCCCAGAGCAGACGGAGAGCGGTTCTGCTCGGGAGCCGAATCGGCCCAATTGAGATTCCGCCGCCGACTCACGGCCCTGGTACGGTTCACCTGGCCCTTCCCACGGTCTGGGAACGGATTGCGCACTTACCTCCCATCGAGGCTGGTGAGACCCACGCCACAATTCCCAATCATCGGGCCGCTCGACTCTCTCCTCTGAATCTGCGTCGCATTGCGGCGACCCCAATCGGGGGTGATCGGAGAGATTGGCCGCCGGAGCTCGAATTGCCGTGCCATCAAAAACATTCGGGACACACCGACGTGTACGGGAGGATGGCCAAAAATCGTCCATCCCCCGCATTGACCACGCGGTGCATCAGCCTTTCGAACGGCCGTTTCGGACACCCGACCCAAAACCGAGCGATCAGTGTGCGGGAAGCGGCGTGCATTCAGACCTTTCCTATGGATTTCGTTTTCCACGGCAGTCTGAATTCAATGGCCCGTCAAGTGGGGAATGCCGTTCCTGTCACCATGGCCAGGGTTTTCGGAGAGCATATCATCCATCACTATTTGTCCCACAAAGCAATTAAGGCAGCTTAGCGATGGCGAAATTCCAGGTCAGAGCCAGAACCGTTGACATGCTGGGTCGTCAACAAATAGCGGGCATACCTACAGCAATCAGCGAACTATTCAAGAATGCACACGACGCGTACGCACGTAATGTCGAAGTCGATTATTTTCGTGACGATGGGCTTTTTGTTCTTCGTGACGACGGGCTCGGTATGACGCGAGAAGACTTTGAACAGCGTTGGCTGACTCTCGGCACGGAGAGTAAAATCGGTTCGGCGGGCCTGAAACCTCCACCAAGAGATCCCGACCAACCGAAACGGCCAATTCTTGGTGAAAAAGGGATCGGACGACTCGCTATCGCCATCGTCGGTCCGCAAGTGCTCGTACTGTCCAGGGCCAAAATCAAAGGAAAGCCGAGCAATAAAACAGTTGCGGCATACCTCCACTGGGGACTTTTCGAATTGCCGGGATTGAATCTGGAAGACATAGCCATCCCCATTCGAGAGTTCCAAGGCGGAACTTTGCCTGATGGGAATGACGTTCGGGAGATGGTCGCCGAGGTTGCCTCCACACTGGATCAACTCGCTCCGTTCTCTGACAGAAAGCGAATCAAAGACATCCGAACTGAAATGGACGCGTTCAGCGCTAACCCTCTCGAATATTCGGAGTACTTGGATGAACCCTCACTGAACGGCTTCGGGTGTGGGACACACTTCTATATCATTCCCGCCGACCCCATTATCAACGACGACATTGACAACAGACAAGCCCCTAACAAAGCCACAGGATTCGAGAAAAACTTGATCGGTTTCACCAACACGATGACGCCGAACTACGAGCGTCCACCGATAATCTGTCGGTTCCGAGATTACAGAGATGAAGGTTCGCCCGAAGAACTGATCGGCGATCGAGCGTTCTTCACACCTGACGAATTCGAGAAAGTAGACCACCATTTTTCAGGACGTTTCGACGAGTACGGACAGTTTCGCGGCCAAGTCGGCATCTACCAGACGAAGCCGGACGATTACGTTCTCAACTGGAGCGAGTCAGACGGTCAGCCGACTGAATGTGGTCCATTTCATCTGTCATTCGCGTACATGCAAGGCGTTGCGCGCGACTCGTTGGTCCCTCCAGAGGAACATACTCGTCTCAGACGGAAACTCGACCGACATGGCGGTCTCTACATTTACCGTGACGGCATTCGCGTCCAGCCATATGGAGACTCCGACTATGATTGGCTCGATATCGAGCGAAACAGGACGCTCGGAGCAGGCTACTATTTCTATTCATACCGTCGCATGTTCGGAGTCATCGAACTCTCTCAGACCGACAATGGAAAGCTCACCGAGAAAGCAGGTCGTGAGGGCTTTCGGGAAAACAGAGCCTATCGTCAGTTCAGGTCGATACTCATGAATTTCTTTCTTCAGACGGCGGGCGATTTCTTTCGGGAAGAAGGAAAATACGCCGACGTTCACATCGAAACGAAAGGGGAGTTAAACCGTAAGGAGAAAATCCGTCGTAAAAAAGAGAAACAGGTCCGACAAAGGCGAACGGCCCTTCAAAACGCCTTACAGAAAGTATTTACAGCCATTGATGAGCGGAGGCCGGAGTTGGAAGCGGAAGAAGCTCTGTCCGTAGTCAAACGCGATGTAGATAAGGTCTTGGCACGGAATATTCCCGACCGACAAAAGGCGCTGGCCCTTATGCGGAGCGAACAGCAAGCTCGCGAGCGTTTGCGTGATTTGCGCAAAAATCTCACGGCTACCAGACCGCGTGGAGTCGGGCTCTCCCGAAACCTGACGAACGAATGGTCTGCCTACTCAGCTCAGATGGAGCGTCTGGACTCGGAGGTGTTCGGACCGACCGAAACGGAAATAGAAACGTACATTTCTGGCGCTGCTCGGAAAACCAAGGTTCCCTTGGAGGACATCGCTCGGTTGAACTCCGCAGTATCGGAACGTGGGGATGAAGCAGTAAAAACGGTACGTCGCCTCCGCAGTGACGTCGATACGCTGACCAAGAATATCGCTACGACTGTCAGAGAAGAAGCGCGAAACAGCTTCAGAGCCGTCAGCCATGCTGTCGATGGCATCATGGCTGAGTTGGAGCGCATGCAGCGTGCCACCAAGAGGACCGACAGTCTACCGGAGATTCGGGAAAATTTCGTAGGCCAGATTATCTCGGTATACGAGCCCGAGCGGGAGAAACTGGAACGCCTACGTGATCAATTGAACCAAGTGAATAAGATTTGGGATCAGGACGGTTACGACAGCATGGAATTGACCGAAGTTCTGGAAGAAGAACTGGATGAATTGAAGACACGACGTGATGCCGACCTCGAACTGGCTCAGATCGGGATGGCGCTGAACACAATCAGCCATGAGTTTGACAAGACGGTTGGATCGCTTCGTGACGGACTGAAAAGATTAAAGGCTTGGTCAGATGCGAATCCAGGATTGAGCGACTTATACAACGAAATAAGAATCAGCTTCGATCATTTGGACGAATATTTAACCTTGTTTACACCGCTTGATCGCCGTTTGCATCGAACACGCATCGCTATTACCGGTAAGCAGATATATGACTTTCTCGACAAACTCTTTCAATCGCGTTTGAATCGACACAATGTAGTCCTCACGGCAACAAAGAAATTCTTGAGAGCGTCGACTTCGTGTTACCCTTCGTCTCTTTATCCACCTTTCGTCAATTTGGTGGATAACGCAATCTTCTGGTTGCAACGGAACCATGATCGGCCACGAAAGATCACCCTAGATGCCGATGGCGACGATCTGCTGATTCGAGACAATGGACCGGGTGTCAGCGCACGGGATTACGAAAACATATTTGCTATGAATTTTTCAAGAAAGCCGGGCGGACGAGGCATGGGTTTACCTATCTCGCGTGAGACTTTGTCCCAAGTTGGCTTGCATTTGACGCTAGACCCTGTCTCTGACTCTGGAGGCGCGACCTTCAGGATTTCACCAGACAACGGCGAGGCTATTGCTGTAGAGGCACGATGATGACCGATGACGCCCGTACGTTTAAGAAACTGAGGCACGAGGCAGCGCGTGAATTCGCGCAGACCATGATTGTTATTGATGATGAGGCGAGCCACGGAGCCGAAGTATTGAGTCCCCAACCTGCCGGTCCTGCTCGTTCCCCCAGCCGTGCCACGCGCGCAGCGGCGACCACCGATGCCTCGGCTGAACCTGTTAGGGCTGAAAAACCGGATTCTCACAAACTGGACGCGAAGTCACTTATCGACAAGGCGATGGACTTGGGTTTGATATGTTCTGTCTTGCGTCCGAAGGAGAATGAAAACTTTCGACACCGAGTGGTGCGAGCGGCGCAAGTCGCAGATATCGTCTGTTTGGATTGGGATATTCACAAAGATAGTGGCGAGGCCGCATCAGAAATTATTGGTGATATCATCCAGAAGGACGCCGAGCGAAACGGCAGGCTTCGACTCATTGCTATCTATACTGGAATCGACGCCAGCGACAGAATTCTGGAGAAGATACTCGAGACCATTCCCGAAGAGCTGAAAGTTGCCTATAACTTCCGGCAGGACGAGGACTCGCTGAAAATAGAGAGCAAGAACGGGGTCAGGATAGTATGTCTCTTCAAGACACATGGAATACAGCTACGCGAAGAAGATCGGAGAAAGTCCAATCAAGTTGGTGAAGATCAGTTGCCTGAGCGTTTGCAAACTGAGTTTGCCGAACTTTCCGAAGGTTTGCTCTCTAACGTTGCTCTTGCGACTATAGCCTCCATCCGTAGCTCAACTCATCACGTCCTGTCGAAATTCACCAGCCAGATGGACGGTCCGTTTTTTCACCATCGCGCATTGATCGACAATCCAGACGACGCAGAAGAGTATGCAGTCGATATCGTACTGAGCGAGCTGAAGGGAGCCGTTGACAAACAGCAAGTGGCTACTATCTACGCCGGGTCCCAAGCAATTGGTGCCAGAATACGCGATATTGCGGGAGACGCCGAAACGCTAACGTTTCGTGACGAGAAGGGCTCTCCTCGCTCTTTTGACCTGAAGACTGTCGTGAAGATCGTCACAGATGGCTTGGAGCGCGTCCGAAAGGAGGTGAAGCCGCCTAACCTCCCCAATCGGAAGACTGCCCAAAAATCTCTTTCGAGCTTGTTCATCAATGACGGTCAGGAAACCGTCCGCTCTCTGATGCATCAGTTCGCAGCACTTACCGGCGTTCGCGCATATCCAGGAAGCCATCCGTACCAGTCGGGCCAATTAGTTCCGAGGCTCGGGCTTGGAACTATCATTCGGGATGAGAACAGGACTTATCTCATGTGTTTGCAGGCAAGCTGCGATTCGGTGCGAATAAAGGATGTAGGAAATTTTCTGTTTGTCCCATTAGATCCTGTCTCATCAGATGCCGAAGACATGCACGTCGTGCCGGTTCCATCTCCACGCCAGGCTCATGAGTCCGAGTATATCGGCCTCAGCACCTCAAAAGCATCTTATCAGGTAGTGCGATCTATAAAATTTTTAGCGTGCCAAGAAACGAAAACCGTCAATGCTAAGAGAATCGACAACTGGCTGGGCTTCCGGTTTGAGGATATGGACGGGAAATCTTATCTCTGGATCGCTGATCTGAAGCACCAGCGCGCGTTGCGCACGGTTCAGCGCTTAGGGCGGCATATGGGACGATTGGGCTTTGACGAATTTGAGCCGTACCGCCAAAAAGAAGAATAGCTTTGAAGCTTATTCGCATTGTCCTCGCTGGTGAAGCATATCTGCCCGATCTTCGAAATGACGCCGACGCGTTGGGGAGATAAGGTTTGGACAGGTATGATGCAAAGACGCGCTCGCGGATCATGGCGCGAATCGGGTCAAAGCACACAACGCCGGAACTCTTGCTCAGGAATTCCCTTCACAAACTGGGGCTTCGTTATCGGCTCCACCCTAGCCATTTGCCAGGCAGTCCAGACCTCGTTTTTCTCCGCTTCAGAGCGGTGATTTTCGTTCACGGTTGCTACTGGCACTCTCACGGTTGCTACAGGTCAACCGTTCCTCAGTCCCGTCGGGAATTCTGGAGGGAGAAGTTCAGTGCCAATCAGGAAAGAGATCGAAGGAATGTCACAGAGCTTCTCGAACGTGGCTGGCGAGTCCTGACCGTATGGGAATGCGCCCTCAGAGGCAAGTTTTCTCGCCCGTCCTCAGTCGTAGCCGAATGCGTTAGAACTTGGCTGGAATCTTCAGAGCCTACCGGAGACCTTGCAGGTCAATCGCCATCCGGTTCCTAGAAGCTGCTAGACATCCGGCAAAGCCTGCGCAGCTCACCTTTTTGACGCACCCTCCAGAGGCTTTTCTGTCCTGGCCCGAAGTGGTATGGCACGGGGGCGACCGTCTCCGCACGCCATTCACCACACACAGGAGGAAGACATGGCAGACATTGATGACCTTGCCGGGACCTTTGAACAAGTCGTGGCCGCAATCAACCGGCGCGACGCTGGCGCGTATTCGTCCTTTTGGCACGAGCAAATCGTCGCCTTCCCGCCCTTCTCGCCGTTTGCGGTGGAAGGAAAATCCACCCTGGTGCCGCTGGCCGAGGCGAACTTTGCCAACGCCGAGAGCCTGAGCCTGACGCCGATCAACCCCCAGTGTCGCGTTATCGGCAGTACGGGGATTGTGTGGGGCCATATGTCGCTGGCGGTCAAGCCCAAGGATGGTCCGCTGAGCGCAACGTTTGCGCGCTTTACCTTTATTTTTGCCAAGACTGACGGGAAGTGGCAGGAGGTGGCCATTCACGCCTCGCAGCTCCCGTCCGGCAGCTGACACGTGTGGGCGGAAAAGAGGAAACGTGTCGTCCTGTGGCATGAGCATGCTGGACACGTTTCCTCTTCAGGTCGCCAGTAGTCACACTCGGCTGAGACCGCGCCATGGACGAGCAGGCGACAGATCGTGGAGGAGCAGGCGGTGCTGAGCGTGTGTTCTATGGCTGGTTTATCATCGCCATCCTGTTTTTCGTATCGATCATAGACGGCGGCTTCACCTACACCTTTTCGACCTTTCTCAGGCCGCTGACCGAGGAGTTTGGCTGGTCGCGGGCGGAAACCGCCACCGCCTTCTCGCTGTACCTGCTGATCGGCGGGCTGGTGCTGCCCGGCTGGGGCTGGCTGGTCGATCACATCGGGGCCAGACGCGTCTTTCTGCTGAGCGCGGTGATCGACGGCGTGGCCCTGCTGTTCCTCAGCGCGGTCGAGACTCTGAGCAGCTATTACGGCTGGTATCTGCTCTTGGGCGTCGGCCTGGCCGGCATCGGTCCCATGCCGGTCGGCAAGGTCGTGACCCAGTGGTTTGTGGCCAAACGGGGACTGGCCATGGGCATTGCCCTGGTCGGCGCCAGCGGCGGAGGGCTGGTTCTGGTGCCGTTGTGCGGATTCCTGATCGCCGAATTCAGCTGGCGGGTGGCCTACCAGGCCCTGGCCGTTCTGTCGCTCGGCCTGATGTTTCCGCTCATCTGGTTCTTTGTGGTCAACACGCCCGAGGAGAAGGGTGTCCGGGCGCTGGGTCAGAACGGCTCGGCCGACCCTATCGAGCCGGACAGCACGCCGGACACGCCGGCGACCAGAGACTGGACGCTCAAAGAGGCCCTGTTCACCCCGACCTTCTGGCTGCTGGGCGTGGCCTTCTGCCTGGGACTGATGGCGGCCGGGGCGGTCCACACCCACCAGGTCGCGTTTCTGCAAGACACCGGCCAGTCGCTTGAGTTGGCCGCGACGATTACCGGCGTCAGCCTGGGCATGAGCATGGCCGGACGTTTTGCGGCCGGCTGGGTCAGCGAGCACTTTCCGCGTCCGCACTATATCCTGGCGGGGTGTCTGCTGATGCAGGCGGTCGGGACCGGCTTTCTGATGTATCTCGACCTCTTGGGGGCCTGGAGCCTGGCCCTGTTTATTCTCCTGTTCGGTCTGGGCTATGGCGGCATGATCGTGTTGTGGCCGCTGACCGTCGGCCATGATTTCGGTCGACAGGCGTTCGGGACCATCGCCGGGGTGCTGGGGACGATCGGCCTCAGCATCGGAGGCGCCTCCGGGCCGATCATCGCCGGCGCGATTTTTGACGCCCTGGGAAGCTACGACTGGGCGTTTGTGGGCTGTATCGGGCTGTTCATAGCCGGGGCCGGAGCGGCGCTGACGGCGCCGGAGCTACGGGCCGACCGCCCGGTGTTCGTGCCCGGTCTGAAGTCCGAGCCCTAGCGCAATTCACGATGCGGTGTCGCCCTTCGACTTCAGGCGCGCTGCGCCTGACGCTCAGGACCGACGGCCTCCCGTTCGTGCTGAGCGTAGCGGAGCGAAGTCGAAGCATGGATGCCGGATCACGGAATGCAGCCACTCCATTCGCTCATTCCGCGTCCAAGACAGCAGCGACCGCTACTCTGAACCCCGCAAGCAGGCTGGAGGTCGCTTCCATACCTCGCGAAAAAACGCCGTGTTCCCCATAGCTCCCACCTTGGAGACGCAGGACGCTGATCCGCTCGGCCGCCGGGTCAACGATCCAGTATTCAGGGATTCCTGCGGCGGCGTATTCCTGGCGTTTCTCTACCAGATCCCGTTGCGGGTCGTCGGGACTGACCACTTCCACGACAAGGTCCGCTCCTGTCCAGAACTGATTGCCGCGGCGCTTATCCTTGGCCGAGAGCAACACCAGCAGATCCGGTTCACGATACCGCCCTGTACGGAGACGCAGACGGAGGGGAGCAACGAGGACGATACCGCTGCTACGCGTCGCAAGAAACGCATACACGGTCCGGTAGAGAAACAGGACGATCCGCTGATGTTCGTCCGTCGGCATCGGCACGACCTCGATGTGTCCGTCTCTGAATTCCAGCAGACGCCGGGTGTGAGCGGTGAGCTTCAGATAGTCGTCCTCGCTCCACTCAGCCTGCGTCGGAAACCGAGAGTCTCCTTCCCCTGCGGGCCCGGTTCGCTCATCCGGTGCCGGTGGCGCTGGGCTGATTTTTGTCGGCATTCTCCTCACTTCCCTTCAGGATTTTTCCAATATGGTCCATCCGGCTCAGATTCTTACCGGAGCAGTCCGGGCGGTGCGGCCGCAGGGAAGGAGCGACCCATGAGATCGCCCGGCCTGCTTACTCCAGATCGACCTGCAAGGCGTTCAGATTCCGCGCCATCATGTTCCAGAAGGCGGTGGCCGCGGTCAGATCCAGAATGTTCTCCTGCCCGATGAGATCCCGGACCTGCTGAAACAGGCCGTCATCGACCTGACCCTGCTGGGTCAGCTCCTCGGCATAGCGGATGATCAGCTTGTCGTCGTCGCTGAACAGCTCGCTCGTCTGGTACGCCGCGATGTTGTCGATCTGCTCGCGCGAGATGCCGGTGCGCTCGGCGATGTCGATATGCCGCACAAACCCGTACTTGCAGTTCAGCCGGTCCATCAGCGTCAGCACGGCCAGCTCGCGCAGCCGGGGGTCCAGGGCCGACTCGTTCATGAAGTAGTTGGCCAGCGGAAAGACGCGCCTGGCCAGCTTGGGGCTGTTGGACAGCGCCTTGACGACGTTGGGCACCTGGGGGATGCCGAACTGTTGCTCGAACGAGGCGTACAACTCCTTGGTCTCGTCACTGGCGGTGTCTTTTTCCACATACGGAATACGGGCCATGGGTCTGTTCTCCTTTCGGCGGTGTTGCGTGTCTAGGCTCCGCTGATCAGCTCAAGAATCGTCCCGTCGGGATCTTTGAAGCACACAAAACTGGCCTGCCCGTCTCCCGGGCCGTCGATAGTCGTCAGCGGAGCCACGAACTCGACGTCGAGCTTTTGCAACTCGGCGTAGGCTTTCTCGATGTCGCTGACGGCAAAGGCGATGCGGCAGATGCCGACATTGTTCAGGCTGGCGTAGGGCTGGCCCCGGGTCGGCGGGTCGAGGAACTGCACCAGGTCGAGCACCGGGGCGTTGGGATCGTCGCCGATACGCATGAACACGCCGCGTATCTTGCTGGCTTCTACGCCCAGCCCCTCGCCGATGCGCGGGTCGTCGCCGGTAAAGTCGTTGACCTTGTGGAAACCGATCTGCTCGTAGAAGCGGATCGAACGCTCCATGTCCCGCACGCAGATGTTGACGTGAAAGATACGGTCGAGCATGGCTCTTCCTCCTTTGTGTGTTACAGGCCGTACACCTCGGTGACGTTCTGGCCGATGACCTTTTGGCGGGTCGCGTCCGACATGGGTTCGACCAACTCCTTGAGTTCGTCCATGTAGTTGCCCGGATGGTCCAGGTGCGGAAAGTCCGAGGCCCAGAAGAATTTGTCGGCTCCGACAAAATCGACCACGTGACCGAAGGCTTTTTCGTCCGGGTCACCCGACACCCAGCACTGCCGGTAGAAATAATGGCTCGGCTTTTCTTTGAGCGGCACCGACTCGCCCAGCGGGCTGTCATACACCGCGTCCATGCGGTTGAGCAGGTAGCCGGCCCAGCCCGCCCCGGACTCCAGCACAACGACTTTGACCCTGGGGAACTTGTCGAACAGGCCGTACTGGAACAGAGCCGTAAACGCTTGCAGGGGACCCTGCCCGCCGTGGACGTTGAAGTGCCACAGCGCCCACTTCTGCATATCACGGAAGCGCTGGTGGACCCGTTTGGCCGGCGGCTCGCCGCTGGGATGAATGCCGACCGGCACGTCCAGTTCCTGGGCCTTGGCCCAGAAGGGGTCGTAATCCGGGTGGGCGTGCGACTTGTTGGTCGGCGTGAAGGGCACGAAAAAGGCGCCTCTGGCACCGCTGGTGACCGCCCGTTCGAGCTCACGCGCCGCCTCCTGGGGGTCGCCAAAGGAAATATGGGCAATGGGGATGAGGCGGCCGTCCGAGTCGGAACAGAAGTCCACCACCCAGCGGTTGTAGGCCCGCGCGTAGGCGGCTTGCAGCTCCAGGTCGTCCACGTCCTCGGTTTCCCAGGCCAACCCCAGGGTCGGATAAATGATGGCTTTGTCCAGACCGTCCCGGTCGAGCAGCGCGACCCGCTCCTTGGGGTCCATTGAGCCGAAGGGCGCTTCGCCGACATAGGTCTTATCGGGATGGGGTTTGAGTTCGTCGCCGCTCTTGCCCATGGCGCCCGACTGGCCGAGCTGGCCGGGGCGACGATACTTGGACGGTCCCCCGCCGATTTCCAGGATTTCCAGTCCGTCCCGATCTGTGCTGATACGGATTGCCCGGTCTCGATACCGGGGTTCCATGTACTTCTCCCACACATCGGGCGGCTCAAGAATATGGCCGTCGGCGTCAATCGCGCCGGGATATGGAAAACGCTCAGATGCTGTTGTCATAGGTCTCCTCCTTTGTCCGAACATACAGCTCTTCCCCCCCCTGTAGCACGCTCGGGACGCCAAAAGAAAGAGATTTACACCAGGTGGGCCAGGGTCCGCTCGGAGTGCTTTTGCAGGGAGACGGTGAAGGGAGTGCCGCCGGTTCCGACCTGGGCTGTTTTGTCGGCTCGACCGGGCTGGAGGATGTATCTGGCGGCGTAGTCGAGGTGGAGCTGGCGGAAATCGGCCAGAGCCTGAACGCTTTCGTTATACGCCTCGCGCACTGTGGGCGCGCTGAAGCGGTGCCGGTAGACGTAGTCCCGAATGGACGGGCCGCGTTCGAGGCGGGCAATACAGGCGCGGTCCCGGACCGGCATGTAGTCGCGCAGTTCCAGCAGGTAGGCGCGCATGGCGTCCCTTTCGTGCTGGATACCGAGGGCCGCGTCAAAGGCGTACAGCACGCTGCTCTGGGCGCCCGTTTCGCCACGGAACTGCTGGGGCTGGCCTTTGTAGGCTGCCACGCCGTCGTAGTACATGCCGTGGGGCAGGTCGGGGTTGTTTTTCCAGCCGAACATATACGGCCGCACCCGGTGGTAGTAGGTGTCAGGCTGGCAGCGCTCCGGCATGCGCCGCAGCAGGGCCTGCATGGTCCGCAGGCTTGCGGCCAGTTCAAGCAAGTACCCGGCCAAGCCCTGGCTGTCCTGCTTCAGCACGGCCTGCTGGGCGGGGCTCAGAGCCGACAGGCCGCGTCCGGCGGCAGCTTCGATATGCACATGCAGGGTGACAAACCACTCCTCGTCCATGCCGCCCAGGAAATTCTGAATCATGGCCAGATTGCCGACCGCGATCGGTCCGTGCGGGTCGAGGCGACGCCAGTTGTGCAGCGTCTGCGAGGCGTAGGTCAGCATCGGCGGCCGGCCGAGTCGGGTCGCCAGCCCGTGCCAGGCCACGGCCAGGGGCGTGGGCAGCCGGGTGGCGATGGGCCGGTCGGGCGCGAACACGTACAGATTGGCCATGAACGACACCATGCTCATGGCCCGCTCAGCCTCCCGTTCGGTGCGCAGGGCGGCCTGGGGAAACGGGGGCAGGCGCTCCAGAGTCGGGCGCAGGGCGGTGTTCAGGGCCAGCTTGGACAGGTCCTGGGCGACCGCTTCCCACTCTCCGCAGGGCTCCGGCAGGTGGGTGAGCGGGTCGGGGCTGGGCAGAAAGCCCCGCGAAAAATCTCGGTCTGGTGCAACCATGATTCTTTCTGGGTTCTCCGTGCGCGTTGACGACGGCCTGTCGATCTCCTACAAGGGGGGTAGGGTACATCCTGGTATCATCTCCTACCCGCCCGCAGCAACAACCAATAAGGAGGGTTCTTTATGGCGGAGTATGATCTGTTAATCAAAAACGGCACGATCGTCGACGGCTTACGCACGCCCGCGTACCGTGGGGATCTGGCCATTCGCAACGGCAAGATCGCGGCGATGGGGAATATCACCGGCGACGCGACGCGTGTCATCGACGCCACCGGCTGCGTGGTGGCGCCCGGCTTCATGGACATCCACACCCACTACGACGCGGCCCTGACCGGCTGGGACCCGTACGCCACGCTGTCCGGCTGGCACGGGGTGACGAGTGTGGCCATCGGCAACTGCGGCTTTGGCTTTGCCCCGGTCCGGCCCGAGGACCAGGAGCGGGCGATGCTGCGCATGGAACGCACCGAGACCATCCCGCTGTCCATCATGCAGGCCTCGATGCGCTGGGACTGGGAGACCTTTCCCGAGTTTCTGGACAGCCTGGAACGCAACAAGGTCGGGGTGAATACCGCCTCGCTGGTGCCCTACTCGCCGCTGCGCGCCTGGGTCATGGGCAATGAGGCGGCCCGCGATCCCGATTACACGGCGAGCTCGGATCAGGTCGCGCGCATCAAGCACGTGTTGCGCGAAGCCCTGCAGGCCGGCGGTTTCGGTTTTTCGGGTTCGTTCAGCATGTCCAACCGGGACTATGACGGCGGCTATCTGCCGACCCAGGTCGCGCCCCGGGAAGAACTCCTGGAAATGGCCGAGGTCATGCGCGAGTTCAACCGCGGTTCGATTGAGTGGACCATGGGCTCGGCCCTCCAGGGCTTGGGGCTGGATTTCCTGCTGGAGCTGGCCAAGACCAGCGGCCGACCGGTGAACTGGAACGCCATCGTGTCCGACTCCAACAACCCCGACGGCTGGCGCAAGCAGCTGGCCTGGAGTGAGCAGGCCTACCGTGAGGCGATTGTCCTGCCGGTCGATATCTGCGTGCCGATCGAGCGCGATTTCACCCTGGAGACCATGGGTCTGTTCGACCAGCTGCCGGCCTGGAATGAGGCCACCGTGGGTACGCTTGAAGAGCGCAAGGCCAAACTGGCCGACCCGGCCCGGCGCCCGGCGCTGCGCCAGGATATGGAGAAGCGGCGGCGCATGATCGTCCCGTCCAAGGACAGCGACGGCGAGCAGGGCCAGGTCGGCATGATCAACTGGCAGGCGACGGTTATCGACGATGTCCACCTGGAGAAGAACGAGCCGCTGCGGGGCAAGACCATCGCCCAGCTCGCCCAGGAGCAGGGCAAGCATCCGGTCGATGCCATGCTGGATCTGGCGGTCGAGGAAGACCTCAAGACCGAGTTTGCCATGCAGGACTCGCTCAACAGTGATGAGGACTCCGTGGGTCAGATCCTCAAACATCCGCTGACCCTGATCGGCGCCTCGGACGGCGGCGCGCACACCAAGTTTCTGACCTTGGGCCGCTACCCGACCCACTTCCTGGCCCACTGGATTCGCGACAAGCAGATCATGAGCCTGGAAGAGGCGCACTGGCGGCTGTCGACCATGCTGGGCTGGGCCATCGGCATCCGCGACCGTGGCTGGCTGCGTGAAGACATGCCGGCCGACATCGTGGTCTACGATCTGGAAAAGCTCCGGGTGCTGCCGATGGAGACCATCACCGACCTGCCCAACAACGACTGGCGACGGGTGCAGAAGGCCGACGGCTATCACTACACGATCGTCAACGGCCAGATTACCTTTGAGGGCCAGAAGTGTACCGGCGCACTGCCGGGCAAGGTCTTGCGCAGCTACGACATGGCTGCGGCCTAGGAGCCATCCCTGCGTCCATCCCCTACGCCGCTTCCAGCCGGATGGGGCGTTGGGGGTGGACTCCCAGCCAGAACAGAGAGGCCACGGCCGCCAGCCCGGCGGCCGTGTACAGCGCGCTGTCCCAGCCGTAGTGCTGGGCCAGCAGCGGGGTGAGGGTTGGCGACAGCGTCCCACCCAGATTGCCGCCCATGTTCATGAAACCGCCCAACGTGCCGGCATAGGTTTTGGCCAGGTCAATGGTTGTGGCAAAGTAGGCCGCCACCCCCAAAAACAGGGTTCCCGCGCCCAGGGCCAGGAAGAGCACGGCCAGGTAGGGGTTTGTCACGCTGGCGCCGATAGCGATCAGTCCAGCGGTCAGCAGCAGGCTGACAAACCCGACCCCGCAGCGTCCGATGCGTTTGCCAAAACGCTGGCTCAGACGGTCGGTCAGCCAGCCGCCGAACGGTGCGCCTATTGCCCCGGCCACAAACGGCGCCATGCCGTACAGCCCGCCGCTCTCGACCGAAAAATGCAGCACGTTGACCAGGTACAGGTAGAACCACGACAGATAGATGTAGCCGATATAGCCGAGTATGGTGTAAGCGGCGGTCATCAGCCACAGGCTCGGACAGCTGAGCAGCGCCCGCCACGGAACCGGGCCGAGCGCCGGCCCGGCATTGTCAGAGTCATTGTCGGGCGCATTGTCAGACTCATGCTCGTCCGCCGGCGTCTGGGCGATATACTCCCGCTCTGCGGCGTTCACCCACGGGTGCTGCTCGGGCCGGTCGCGAACCAGCCAGTACCACACCAGGGCCAGGACGATACCGGCGGCGCCGGCAATATAAAAGGCCGCCCGCCAGCCCCAGGTGACCATCACCCAGACAATGAAGGGCGGCGTCAGCGCCCCGCCCAGCGAGCTGCCGCTGACCGTAATGCCGACCGCCAGCCCGCGTTCCCGGGCCGCAGCCCAGTTGGCGATCACCCGGTTGCCGTTTGGCGGAGCGACCGCCTCGCCGATACCGATCAGCACCCGGACGACCAGAAACGAGCCCACGACGCCGATGAGCGAGGCCAGAAACAGCTCGCCGGCCAGCGCAGTCACAGCGGTAAAAAACGACCACCACAGGATTGCCACAGCCATCACGCCCCTGGGGCCGAAGCGGTCGCCCAGCCAACCGCCCGGGATCTGGGACACGGCATAGCCCAACACGAAGGCGCTGAAAATCCAGCCGAACTGCACCTCGCTGAGGCCGTACTCGGGCATGATGTACTTGGCCGCAATCGAGATGTTGATCCGGTCGATGAACATCAGCACATAGGTGCAGTACAGCAGGCCGATAATCAGCCAGCGGGTCCGGGTCGGTGTCGCTGGTGCGGGACTGGGTGTAGACATACTCCTCCTCGACAAACGCCCCGACTCTAGCCCAGGACTTCTGTGTGGAGCAAGACAAGCCTGCCTGCCCGAATTGTTGACGGCCGGGGACCGATCTCCTAGAACGGAGTGGGGAAGCATCCAGCGTTCGATAAAGGAGGGCCAATCATGGCCGAGTATGACATTGTCATTAAGAATGGAACCATCGTTGACGGCAGCGGTGCGCCCGGCTTTCGAGCCGACCTGGCGGTGAGCGGGGGGCGTATCGTCGAGCTGGGCAAGGTCACGGGCAGCGCCGCGCGGGTGATCGACGCGTCCGACCTGATTGTCGCGCCCGGCTTTATCGATCCACACACCCACTACGACGCCCAGCTGTGCTGGGACCCGCTGATCACCTGTTCGTCGTGGCACGGGGTGACCAGCGTGATTGTCGGCAACTGTGGCGTTGGGCTGGCGCCCTGCAAGCCCGCCGAACGGGATATCGCCACCTCCAATCTGGTCCACGTCGAAGCCATTCCGTATGATGTGCTGAACAAGGGGCTGCCCTGGGACTGGGAGAGCTTTCCCCAGTATATGGACGCCGCAGCCCAGCGCGGGCTGGGCATCAACGTCGGCTTTCTGGCCGCCCTGTCACCCTTTCGCCAGTTTGTGATGGGCAATGAGGCCATGCAGCGCGAGGCCACGGCGGCCGAAACCGCGCACATCCGCAGCCTGCTGGACGAGGCGCTTGGGGCCGGCGCCCTGGGCCTGTCACTGACCGTTTTGCCCCAGCATCTCGGCTACAAGGCCCAGCCCCTGGCCTGTCGGTTGGCCAGTCATGACGAACTGCGCGCCTATGCCAGCCTGCTGCGGGAACGCGGCCAGGGGACGATTGAGGTGGCCCTGACCAGAAAGCCGAGCGCGGTGTCCGACAGGGAGTACGCGTTGCTGGAGCTGCTGGTTTCCGAGAGCGAGCGGCCGGTCACCTGGCTCAATCTGCGCGACCGCGACGACGATCCCGAGGCATGGACCAACACCCTGGAGCGCGTCGCCCCGCTGCTCGAACGCGGCAGCCGACCCCAGGTGGCGGTACGGCCGCTGGTGGTGGAGTTCAACCTGCGCAACCCGTTTCTGTTTGCCGCCATGCGTTCGACCAAGCCGGTGTTCGGCGAGGCCACGCCCGAGGATCAGAAACGCACCTACGCCGACCCCGAGTTCCGTCGCGCGTTTGGGGCCGAGCTGGAGCGCAGCACAGTCTTTCATGACATCTGGCGACGGACCAAGGTCAAGGAAGTCAGCAGCCCGGCGCTCAAGGCGGTCGAGTGGAAGACGATAGACGACATCGCCCGGCAGCGCGGGGTGGCGCCCCTGGACGCCTTCTTTGATATCGCCCTTGAGGACGACCTGGGCCTCGACTACATGCTACCCCTGCTCGACATCAACGAGGAGCGGGTGGCAAAAAAATTCAGCGACCCGCGTACGCTGATCGGCATCTCCGACGGCGGGGCGCACGTGGACATGCTGTGCAACGCCGGCTACCCGAGCTATCTGCTGGGGACCTTCGTGCGCGACAAGCAGGCGCTGAGCGTCGAACACGCGGTACGGCGCATCACTACCGAACCGGCCCAGTTCTTCGGCATCAACGATCGTGGCGCGCTGCGGGTCGGGCTGGCTGCCGACATCACCGTGTTTGACCTGAACACCATCGACTCCCCCGAGCGTCCGGAAGTTCGCCAGGACTTGCCGGGCGGCGGGCGCCGTCTGGTGACCCAGGCCGAGGGGATTCAGTACACCATCGTCAACGGCCAGGTCTTGTACGAAGGCCAACGCCAGACCGGCGTCCTGCCCGGTCAGGTCATTCGGGGCGGGCAGCCGGCCTGAGGGAGAACGCGCGATGTCGATACAACATGTGATTTCAGCCGATTCGCATATGGTCGAGCCGGGTGACCTGTGGCTCGAACGACTCGACCGCAAATATCGTGACGATGCCCCGCGGGTCGTCAAAAACGAGCAGTCCAAGGCCGCGCCGTATGTGTTTGTCGGACCCGGCATTCACCCGCTGACGGTGGCCGGTGTGTTTGCCGCCGGACGCAGCGGCGATGCGTTGCGCGAACACATGCAGAGCGGCTACGAGGCTGCCCGGCCCAGCGGCTGGGACCCGGTCGAGCGTCTGAAGGATCAAGACCTGGACGGCGTGGTGGCCGAGGTCTTGTATTCCAGCCTGGGCATCGTCCTGCTGGGCATGCCGGACGGCGAGCTGCAACAGGCGTGTCTGCGCGTGTATAACGACTGGCTGGCCGAGTTCTGCGCCCACGACCCGCAGCGTCTGGTCGGCATCGGGCTGTATCCGCTCAGCGCCCTGCCCGATGTGTCGGAGATTGAGCGCTGTGCCAAGCTCGGGCTCAAGGGCGTCCTGATCCTGGCCTCCGACACGCTGGAGCTGCCCTACAGCGACGAGCGCTTCGAGCCGCTGTGGCAGGTGTGTGCCGAGGCCGGGCTGCCCATCTCGCTGCACAAACCCCTGGTGTCCGGCATGCCGCGCACCGCAGCCATGCCGACCCCGGCCGACCTCCAGATTCATGTCATCCACGTTGTCGAGCAGTGTCTCACCCGGATGGTGTACGGCGGCGTGTTCGAGCGCTTCCCCGAGCTGAAGATGGTCTCGGCTGAGAACGACGTGGGCTGGATGCCGAACTGGGTGCATCGGCTCGACCATGTCCACGCCAAAATCCCGGATACCAGGCGCCTGCCGCTCAAACCCAGCGAGTACGTGCGGCGCAACATCTGGGGCACCTTCCAGGACGACCCGATCGGCCCGGCGACGTGGCGGTTCTTCGGCCAACATAACTATATGTGGGCGTCGGACTTTCCCCACGCCGACTCGACCTTCCCCCATTCGCTCGAGATTATTGACCAGCATTTTGCCGATATCCCGGCCGAGGTGACGCGCAATATCGTGTTTGACAATGCCAAGCGCCTGTATGGCATTCAAGTCGGCTGACAGGAGGATTCCCGATGGACATGACCGAACTCGAACAACGGCTGACCCGCATGGAAGACATCGAGGCCATCAAGCAGCTCAAGGCCGAATACTGTGACATCTGCGACGATGACCATAACCCGGATCGCATCACCACGATTTTTGCCGAAGATGGTATCTGGGAAGGCGCCGGTTTCGGCAAAGCCCAGGGACATGCGGCCATCCGTGAGCTGTTCAAAAAATTCCAGACCCTGATCAGCTTCTCCCAGCACCAGGTGCTGAACCCGGTCATCAAGATCGACGGCGACCGGGCGACCGGTATCTGGTACTTTTTCGGGCCGTTTACGTTCTACAAAAACAACCAGGCCAAGTGGCTGGCCGCCCGCTACCAGGACGACTATGTCAAGGTGAACGGGGAGTGGAAGATCCAGCACCTGCGGGCGCGCGGCCGGATGAGTACCGATTACGAAAAGAGCTGGGCCGACAAAGCCTGAAGAGCCGACACCGGCCGGGCCTGCGTCCGGCCGAATACCCCCCATGCTGAAACATATTCTGTGGGACCACGACGGCGTGTTGGTCGACACCGAACACTGGTACTTTGTCTCGACCCGACAGGCCCTGGCCGAACTCGGCATATCTTTTGACAAGGACGAATACGTAGCGCACACGACCAGCGGTCAGACGATGTGGGAGCTGGCCAGGCAGCGGGGCGTCTCGGAGGATGTCATCGCCGTCCACCGCCGCAACCGGGACCGCTATTATCAGGCGCGTCTGCGGACCGAGGACATTGAGGTTCCGGGTGTGCTGGACGTGCTGGCCGAGCTGTCGCAGTTCTTTTCCATGGCGATTGTGACCACGGCCAAGAAGGCCGACTTTGCCCTGATCCACCAGGACCGGACGATTGTGTCCTACATGGACTTTGTTGTTGCCAACGGGGATTATGCCCGCAGCAAGCCGGCCCCCGATCCCTACCTGACGGCCCTGGAGCGCTTCGGGGCTCAGCCCCACGAGGCGATTGCGATTGAGGATTCCGAGCGCGGCCTGCGCTCGGCGGTGGCGGCCGGTCTTGAGTGCATCGTGATCGAACACGCGTTCACGCAGTCCCAGGACTTCTCGCGCGCCAGCCGCGTCGTCCAATCAATCCGTGACCTGCCGGCCATCCTGCTCGGTCAAAAAACAAAGCCCGTTTCGGGCTGACTGTCCCGTGCGTTGCCAGACATTCAAAAGAAGCCTGACGAAAAAACGCAGTCGGATTATTTGGCGTCGCCTTCATCTGCGGCCTGAAAAGATTTATGCCAGGTCTGGCCCACTCTCCTGCTGGTTTCAGCGAAGGAACCAATCTTGCCCCGCCGGATCATGGGAGGAAGGCTGGGCATGAACGCAACAAGAGAACCGGCTCCTTTCAGGATAGCCTGCGTTCTTGCGTTTGGACGTTGCAGAGGCGTGTGAGCGAAGCCAGGCTTGGCGACAATCTTGATCTGTCGCTTTCCCTTGTTCGTGCCGAGGGTGATGATGTACGGGCGGGAATACGCCTGGACTTTCCTGCCATGTGGAGTGCGTTTGGAGCTTTGCGATGTTGCCATGAGTGCTTTGCTTTCTTAGTAGAGTGGCGGTGAGTCGATGCGGCCTCAGTCGATGCGGCCTCCTGAAGCTGCCGTGCCGCTCAAAGCTGGAATGGCCCGCATCCTGCTCGGCCGGTTTGCCGAGACAGCTCTTTTTAGGCTTGAGCGTACCACTGGCGGCGTTCGGCAGACCGGCCAGCGGCCCATGATATGACCGCTGGTCAGTTTCATCAATCATTCGCCTATGGCCGCCACCCCATCGCGCACCAGCGCGGCAATCGCCGCGTCGTCATAGCCCAGCTCGTGCAGTATCTCACTGGTATGATTGCCCAACTGTGGCGCAGCGGTCGGTGTGCGCTTGTCGCCGGCGCTGGTGAAAATGGGGCTGTTGATGGTCGTCAGCTGGCCGTGGCCGGGATATTCCATCTCGACAAACGCTCCGGCTGCCCGCATCTGCGGATCGTCAACCACCTCGTCGCGCAGTGGCAGGGGCGCCCATTTGATATCGGCCTGCTTGAACAGGACTCGCCATTCGTCGAGATCCCGCGACTCGAACTGGCCTTGTAAAATGGCGAATAAGGCGGCCGCATTCTCCGTTCTGGCCTCGTTGCTTGCAAACAGCGGGCTGATCGCCAGCTCTGGCTGACCGAGCGCCTTGCACAGATTGGGAAATTCCTTGTCCGGGTCGAGCAGGACGGCCAGAAAGGCTTTGCCGTCACGGCTCCGATAGCCGGCCGCCAGCGGGTTGGGAGGCGTGCCGTCGCTGCGGCGTTCGGGAAACGTGGCGTTACAGAATTTGGCCTGCAAGTCGCAGGCGTTGGCCCAGGCGCCGCTGGCCAGCAAGGAGGTCCCGACTTTCAGGCCCCGCCCGGTGCGTTCGCGCTGATACAGGCCGAGCATAATCGCGCCAAACAGCGACACCGAGGTCGGATGATCGCCCATGCCCGGGCGCGGGCCGCCGGGCGTGCCGTCCATGCCGACCACGCTCATCATCAGGCCCGAACGGGCCCAGTACGCCAGCGCGTCAAAGGTCGGCGCGTCGGCATCCTCACCCGTGTCGCCGTAGCCGGTCAGATGGGCGTAGATGAGCCGCTCGTTCTCGGGCTGCAGGTGATCCCAGGTCAGCTGGAACTTGTCGAGCAGCGGGTGCTGGTAGTTGGTGACAAACACGTCGGCGGTCTTGACCAGACGGATGAGAACGTCCCGGCCCTGGGGTGAAGCGAGGTCCAGGGCGACGCTCTTCTTATTCCGGCTGGTCAGAAGCCAGCCCCAGTTGAGGTCGGCTTGGGCAAATCCCGGTAAATCAGACATGGAGCGGTAGAGATCCCCGCCTTGGGGTCGCTCAATCTTCAACACCTCGGCCCCGAAGTCCGACATGATCGTCGCCGAGGCCGGTCCGGCGACATAGGTTCCGCAGTCGATAACCCGCAGTCCCGATAGAATTCCGTCGTGCATATGCGTCTCCCTCTTTGACTGAATGTGAGGTTCCTGCCCAGGCCTGCCCGGTCTTTTTTCCTCTCCCCGGAGCGAGAACACGGCGGTGTGCAGGAACCCGAGTCCGGGCCATTCTGCCAGCAATTACGCGGCTCGCCAAGCTTCCGGATTGCCCCCGACAGACCCCCTCATGGCGCCTTGGCGACGGCTTGCCGTGTCCCGGTCGCCGTGCTAGTTCTATTTTTCCGTAGCAAGCAGGTTTCCGGGCCGGCTGGCACGGAAACGGAGTCGCCTGATCGGGATCGAAAAGAAAGGCTATCGCATGGAAATTGAAGAGCAAACAGAAGGTTCGGTGGTCATTGTTGCGCTCGATGGGCGTGTTGACGGCTTTAGTGCGCCCGAGCTGGAGACTCGTATTTCGGAGATCGTCGGCCGTGGCGATACCCGTCTGCTGCTCGACTGCGGCAAGATGGAGTACATCAGCAGCGCCGGTCTGCGGGCCGTGCTGGTTGGTGCCAAAAAATGCCAGCAGGAGGGCGGCAAGCTGGCGGTCTGCGCGCTTCAGGCCGCGTGCAAAGCGGTCATGGAGGTCAGCGGTTTCCTGACCATACTCGATCACTACGACACCCGCGAGGCTGCCCTGGCGGTCGAGTCCTGAGGACGGGTCATGCTGACATTCGCCGAAGAGATCATGCTGTTGATGCTCGATGACGACGGCCTGTTCCTGCCGATCCGTGGGGGCTCGGTGGAACATGTCCTGGCCGGGGCGGTGCTGATGGACCTGGCCTTTGCCAACCGTATCGACACCGATCCCGAGCAGCTGGTGCTTCTCGACCGAACGCCGACCGGCACCCCCATGCTCGACCGGGTTCTGGCGCTTCTTGCGGATTCCGACGAGATAAAGGATACCAAGAGCTGGCTGGAGACACTGGCCGGGCAGGGGACGACCGAAATCCGCAGGCAGGCGCTGGCGAGTTTGATTGAGCGCGGCGTTCTGGAGTCCCAGGACGAGCGCTTCCTGTGGGTCTTTCGTTCGCGGCGTTATCCGACGATTGACGGGCGTGTCGAACGCGAGGTCAAACTGCGGATTGAGGACGCGCTGCTGTCCGACGATACCCCCGACCCCAGGGATATCGCCCTCATCTGTCTGGTCGACGCCTGCGACTTTCTGCGCGACATCTTTTCCGAGCGGGAGATTGAGCGGGCAACGCCCCGGATTGAGCAGCTCCGCAAGATGGACCTGATCGGTCGCGAAGTCGGCCGCGTGATCGCCAAGATCGAAGAGTCGGTCATGATGGCGATGGCGCTTACGCCACACTGAGCCAGAACCCACCGCGCCTGTTACCGCCCTGTCCTCGTGCCGCTCGGTATCAGGACTGCTCTGCCTGTGGACGGAGGCTCGGCGCGGAGGGATCGTCTGAATATCACTCACCGTTATCGGCGGGAGGGAGAGCCCGCCGCCGTGTTCGAGACGAAACGTATGGAGGACGTCATGGGCGAAGCCTGGATTATTGACGCAGTTCGGACCCCGCGCGGACGGGGTAAAAAAGACGGCGCGCTGGCCGAGATTCATCCCCAGGAACTGATGGCGCAGATGCTGAATGCCATCAAGGACCGCAACCAGCTCAACCCGCTGGATGTCGAAGACGTGCTGGTCGGGTGTGTCACCGCCTACGGCGACCAGGCCATGTGCATCGCCCGCATGTCGGTGTTGGCTGCCGAGTGGCCCAACGATTCCACCGGCGTGACGATTAACCGTTTCTGCGGCTCGGGTCAGCAGGCGGTCAACTTTGCGGCCATGGGCATCAAGTCCGGCGAGCAAGACCTGCTTGTCGCCGGTGGGGTGGAATCCATGTCCCGCGTGCCGATGAACGCCGACCGGGGCGGTATCGACGGGCATAATCGGAAGCTGCGTCGGCTCCATCCGCTGGTCCAGCAGGGCATCTCGGGCGACCTGATCGCCAGCCTCGAGGGTTTCAGCCGTGAGGACTGTGACCGGTTTGCCGTGTCGAGCCAGCAGCGCTACGCCCGGGCTCACACAGAGGATCGCCTGACCAAGAGCCTGGTTCCGGTGCGGAACGCCGAGGGTGAGGTCGTACTCGAACACGACGAGTATCCGCGCCCGAGCACGACCCTGGAGGGACTGTCTGGCCTGCCGCCGTCGTTTGCCGAACTCGGCAAATACGTGCAAAAGGGCGATACGCTGAGCTTCGACCAGAAAGCCCTGTCGCGCTACACCGAGCTTGACCACGTCGAGCACGTCCACCACGCCGGGAACTCGTCCGGCATCGTCGATGGGGCGGGGGCGCTGCTGCTGGCCTCGCCCGAATACGCCCGCAGCCACGGCATGAAACCGCGGGCCCGGATCGTGGCCACCGCCACGGCTGGGGCTGAGCCGATCATCATGCTGACGGCGCCGGTCCCGGCCACCCGACGGGTGCTGAAAAAGGCCGGCATGACGATTGACGACATCGACCTGGTCGAGATTAACGAGGCGTTTGCCGCCGTGCCGCTCAAGGTCATGAAAGACTGTGACATCGACCCGGACAAGGTCAACGTCAACGGCGGGGCGATTGCCCTCGGCCACCCGCTCGGCGCAACGGGCAGCATGCTGGTTGGCACAGTGCTCGACGAGCTTGAGCGTCAGGACAAAACCACCGGGCTGGTCACCATGTGTATTGGTGGCGGGATGGGGATCGCGTCGATTATTGAGCGGATATGAGAGCCGGCTCCATCCGTCCCCACCCGCTCTGGCAGGGCAGGCGGGACGGATGGCCGCGCTCAGCGATGGAGCATGCGCCTCAGGGTCTTGTCGCGCTCGGTGTTGAAGCGCTGCGAGATCTCGGCGCCGGGCGCAAACCCGTTAAAGCCGTGGAAGCCGCCCGGATAGACGTGCAGCTCGGTAGGTACGCCGGCCGCCAGCATCCGCTGCGCGTAGTCCACGTTTTCGTCCAGGAACAGGTCAAGGTCGCCAACCGGAATATACGCTGGCGCCAGGCCGCTCAGGTCGGTCGCCCGCGCAGCTGCGGCATACGGCGACACGTCCGGCCCGCCCGGTTCGTGACCGAGATAGGCGCGCCAGCCCATCAGGTTGTTTTCGCGGCTCCACACAAAGGTATCCGGGAGCGTCTGGCTGGCGGCGGCGATATTGCGGTCGTCAATCATCGGATAGATCAGCAGCTGAAAGCTCAGCTCGACCTCAGCCCGGTCGCGGGTCAGCAGGGCCAGGCCGGCCGCCAGTCCCCCGCCCGCGCTCGCGCCGCCAATGGCGATCCGTGACCGGTCCACCCCGAAATCGTCGCTGTGGGCTGCCAGCCACTTGAGGGCGGCGTAGCAGTCCTCAACCGGAGCGGGAAAGGGGTGCTCGGGGGCCAGCCGATACTCGACCGAGGCGACCACACACTGCCCGACCCTGGCCAGATGCTTGGCCAGGAAGTCGTCCCGCTCAACGCTGCCCAGGACGTAGCCGCCGCCGTGAATCCACACCAGGGCGGGCAGGCTGTCCGGCCGGTCGGTCGGCTGGTAGACCCGAACGAAGACCTCGGGGTCACCCTCAGGACCGGGTGCCTGATGATCCTCGGAGTTGATCCCCTCAATCGGCGGCACCTTGGCCATTTGGGCGGCGATCAGCTCGTCCATCATGCGTCGCGCGGCCGGGATGTCGTGCAGCTTGATCCCGCCGCCGGTGGCCTTGAGCCAGGCGTCCAGCGGGGCTGCCAGTTCCGGGTCGAGCCGTTGCGTCATATCCATAGCGTTCCTCCTTCCCCGGGGACGCGAGTTCCCCGGAGACAAATCTGAACAATCCTCTCAGGTCCAGATCAGCGCGCCTGGCCGCCGCGCAGCAGTTTGCCCGGGGTCGCCCCGGTGCAGTTGCCGTCCTCAAAGATCGGCTCGCCGTTGACCATGATGTAGCGATAGCCCTCGGCCCGCTGCACCCGCCGCCACTCGCCGGCCGGCAGATCGTGGACGATCTCGTCGGGCAGAGCGTTCAGCTTGTCCAGATCGTAAATCATGATATCGGCGGCATTGCCCTCGCGCAGGGTGCCCCGATCCTTGATGCACGACGCCCAGGCCATCAGCCCACTCAGCCGGAAGTGCGCCTCCTCCAGGCTCAGCAGCCCGGCGTCGCGCGACATCCAGGCCAAGACCTCGGTTGGATAGATGGACGGGGTGATGAACTTGACGTGCGCCCCGCCGTCCGACACGCCGGGCAGCACATAGGGCGACTCCATCAGCTCCTTGAAGTTTTCCACCTTGGCTGCGGTGACCGGGCCGGCCCACTCGGTCCTGAGGTCGTCGGCCACCGACAGGTCGAGCATGGCGTCAATCGGGTGTTTGTTCTCCCGCTCGGCAATCTGGGAGATCGACAAGCCTTCGTACTTGTCTTTGAGGCCGGGATGACGCACCTTGCGGGCGATGAACTTGGGCAGCTCGCCAAACAGAAAGTCGCTCGATTTCGGGCTGTCGAAGTCCTGCTGGAGCGCCTTGCGCATCTGCGGGTCGGACAGCTTGGCTTTACGCTCCTCAACCGTGCCGACCGTGGCGTTGCGCCAGGCCTCGCTGTCGTCAAACAGGTTCCAGTCCTCCAGGGTCAGCCGGGCCGGCATGCGGGTGGTCAGACCCTGTCCCAGCACCCGACGGCCCTCGGCGTTATGCTCGGCAATGCGCTGCAGCTGGGCCTGGTGGACTTCGGGAAAACGGTCGTTGACCACAATGGCGTTGAACAACACCGAGCAGCCGCTCTCCGAGGCCATCTGGGCGCTGAAGTCGATATCACCCTGAGTGCCGAAGGCTGACTGGTCGGCCTCGACCGTGGACTGGGTGATCTGGATGAAGCCGTCGCCGCCGCTCTTGCCCAGTTCGCGGGCCATGGTCAGATAGAAATCCTCGGGCAGGATGTCCGAAATCATCGGCGTGCCGTCATAGTCGCGCTGCAGGGCGCCGCGCGAAATCAGGCGCTGGGTCGACCAGCCGGCGGCGCCGGACTGCATCGCCCCGTGGAAATGATGCAGGATGCGCTCCATGTCCTTATCGCTCGGCAGCCGTTTTTTGGCCTCGTCGAAGCCGCCCATCTCATACGCCACGGCCGGCGAAATCGGAAACAGCTGCGAGATGTTGACCCCCAGGGGCAGCCGTTCGATGCGGTCCATGTACTGGGGAAAGGTCTCCCAGTCGACCTTGATCGAGACCTGCATGGGTTCGAGCGGAATCGCCTCGTTGCGCGACAGGGCCAGCATCGCTCGCTCGGCATCCTGCGCCCGCAGCGGGGCAAAGCCGAAGCCGCAGTTGCCCAGCGTCACCGACGTGATCCCGTGCCAGCTGCCGATTGTGCAGTAGGGGTCCCAGTGGATCTGGGCGTCATAGTGGGTGTGCAGGTCAATCGCGCCCGGGGCCACAATCAGCCCGCTGGCGTCAATGACCCGGGCTGCATCGCTGCTTTTCAGCCGGCCGATCTTGGCCACCCTGCCGTTCTTGATCCCCAGGTCGGCGCGGTAGCGCGGCACCTTGGTGCCGTCAATAATCGTCCCGTCTTTGATCACCACATCAAATTCTGCCATGTCTGTCCCTCCTTTGGCGTTGCTGCGTATATGGTCGAAACGACGGTGTTGAGTCTTTCCCGTTATTACTGCGTCTCTGAGCCGGAAGCAAGAGAGACGTGTAGCGGCTGCGGCCAGTATCAACTTTATCGTTGACAACGCATAAGCAGGGCCTATACTGCCGCAAACTCTACCTGAGGAGGAGGCTGTGTGATGCAATTTGTTCAACGTCTGCCAAAGCCAAGAGTGGGACGTATGCTCAGCGTCGGCGCATGTCTGCTTGCCCTTGCAAGTGCAACCCCGGAGGCGCCTGCCCAGGAACTCCAAGACCCTGAGGAGCGCACGGGACGCGCTATCCTTCGCTCGTGTGACGATCCCTGGGGACCGCGGATCGGCTCTGTCTTCCTGCGGGAGCGGCCATCGTCTGAGGGGGTGAAGCTCGTCGATGTGCTCGTCCGGGTCCGCCGCGGCCTCGAAGCTGGCCAGCACGCGCTTCATATTCATGAGACGGGCGAATGCAGCCCCTGCTCAGCTGCCAAGGGGCACTTCGATCCTGGACCGAACAGCAATTCGAGTCCGGACGGCAACCACCCTTTCCACGCCGGTGATTCGATAAATCTGACTGTTGACGACAGCGGACACGGCAACCTCCTGGCCACCACCTCGCGCGTAACCCTGTCTGAAGGGCCACTGTCGGTGTTCGATGAGGACGGGAGCGCTTTCATCGTTCACGTCGATCCAGATACATATTGCCCAGACGGCGAAGAAGCCGGGTGCGCCGGTGGCGCTCGGGCTGCGTGTGGCGTTATTCGTAGCCACTGATCTCGACACAACCTTACATCGGGCCGCTCCCTCTGGGGCGGTCCTCGCGGTGTGCGGCCCTCGCCTGGCGCGCATTCCCTCAGCCTCGGCGCTTTTCCCCGTCACACTTCATGTCGCGTTGTTTATCCGCCCGATCATAGCTCGGACCTGAGCGTTTTCGTTAATTGAAACGAGTTCAATGTCCGGGTGTGCTCGTGCAAATACGCGAAACACTTCGTCAGCGAAGCCCTGCCCAATTTGATCGACACCCTCAAAATCTAAAAGAACGGTGCGGAACCGCTCAAATCGTGCCAGCAGACGTTTGGCCTGTGAGCGCGATATCAGCGCTTCGTCTCCGTACCGAACCAAGTCAACAGGAACGACGGTCTTTGAAAACTCGTAGTCTTCTCCCGAGGTGAATTCGTCAAAGACCTCTTCGGTTGTCCTCTCAGTGTGATTGCTTAGCGTGAGAAAGACTCCTGTGCCTGATAGAGGAGAAGTTTCTAAAATCCAATCTTCGTTGATCGGGTTTTGGTGTGAGAAGAAAACCTCACCAGAGCGAATGTAAAACTCGTCAAACATGCGTGAGGTAAAGAAGATGCCTTCACCCGTGTGGTGGTCGGGATCTGTTGTCAGCTTCCCCTTTGCCAATTCGAGCACGGAGTGTCGTTCGTCAAGCAGGTCCAACTCTCTCTGAATCTTGCGGAAGATGCCTTCCCCGTTGTCTCTAACATTCATCTTGACGGACAGGGCCGTCCGCTCAATGTTCACGTGTACGCTCGTGCCAGAAGAGTGATCGATCGCGTTGTTCATCATTTCCGTAAAGCCGTGCTGCCAAATAGCTTTGGCCCTCTGAGGGAGGTCTGAGAGCAGGGGTGCGATCTTCTCCCGCCATACGAGATCCTCTGCTGTCGTGCTGGTCAAAGGAACGAGTATCGACTTTTTATCCAGGACTGCCAGTGCGTATCGGCGGTTGCGAGTCGTCCCCTCGGCCGTCAGAAGTCCCTCTCTCACAAGACGGTGGAGATGTTTATTGACGGCTTGACGGGAGATACCGAAATGGGTGGCGGTCAGGTGAGCAATACTCTTACGATTCGAGTCAACTCGCTCAAGAATAAAGCGCCGAATTACTCGGCCTCTCTCCCGTGTTCCTGGCATCGTCTTTTTCGTCTCCATTTGTCAACCTTTCCTGCATGTATTGTCAACCTTGTGAATTCTATTGTCAACCTGAAAAATTTAGTCTCAAGCTCGGTCGGCGTTTATTTTCCTTTGACCGCACCGGCCGACTTGGAGTAGGATTCGGGCGTTTGCGCCGTCGTATCCCCCCCGGCCGACCGCGCAAAACACAAAGGAGGCAGACGATGGCTTGGCCCGTACGCTACCGGCTGGTTGGACTGCTGGCCGGCGGCAGCATGATCAACTACGCCGACCGAGTCAATATCTCAGTCGCCGCTCCGGTCATGATGCTGGCGCTGGGCTGGGACGAAGCCCGCTTCGGCCTGATCTTCTCGGCCTTTCTCATCGGCTACACGCTGTTGCAGATTCCCGGCGGCATGCTGGCCGACCGCTGGAACACCTGCCGGGTGTTGGCCGTGGCGTGCATCGGCTTTTCCGTTTTTACCGCCCTGACGCCGCTCGGCGCGCTGGCCTTTGGGCTGATGCTGGCCATCCGCTTCAGCGTTGGCCTGTTCGAGGCGGTCAGCTTCCCGTCCTACGCCGCGCTGGCCTCGCGCTGGTTTCCACGCCATGAGTACGGCCGGGCGCTGACCGTCAGCCTGTCCGGCGCCCACCTGGGACAGGCCCTGGCCTATCCGGTCACCACCTGGATTGTGCTGAGCTTTTCCTGGCCGGCGGTCTTTTACTTTAACGCCGCGCTGGGCGGCGTGTGGCTGCTGGCGTGGCTGCTGTTTGCGACCAACACCCCGGCCGAGCATCCGCGGGTCAGCCAAGCCGAACGCCAGGAGATTGAGGCCAATCTGGCCGAGCGTCCCCAGACCGGCGGCTCGCTGCGGGCGGTGCTGCGGTCTCCCCAGGTGCTGTGGCTGTCGTTCGGCTATCTGTGCATGGTCTACGGCCTGTGGATGGTGATCCTGTGGCTGCCGACCTATCTGGTGCACGCGCGCGGCTTTTCCATGCAGGCCATGGGCTGGCTGGGCATGCTGCCGACGGTGGCCGGCTTTGTCGGAGCGATCAGCGGCGGGACGCTCTCGGATGTCCTGCTGCGGCGCGGTTTCAGCAGGCGCTTCGCCCGCGCCCGCGCGCCGGCTCTGTGCACCCTGCTGGGCGTGCCGATGATTGTGGCTGCGGCGCTGGTGCCGTGGGCGGCGGTGTCGGTCGCGTGTATCACCCTGTACATGTATCTGGCCAACCTGGGTGGCGGCGCCTGCTGGGCGGTGCCGCTCGAGCTGGACGCCAAACAGACCGGGACGATTTCCGGGGTGATGAATGGGGCGGGCAATTTTGCCGGTATCTTCGGGCCGATGAGCGCCGGCTTTCTGGTAGCGGCAACCGGGGACTGGTCGCTGCCGTTTCTGGTCATTGCCGGGGTGTTGTTGATCGCGGCCCTGGTATTGTATTTTCTGGTTGTTCCGGAACCGATTGAGCGACCCGAGCGGGTTGCGGAACTGGCCGGGCAGGGCGCGCAGGGCTAGACGGCCTGCGCCCGCCGACAGTCCTGATCCCGACTCGGGTGGGTATCAGGAGGAAACGAGACGATCAGGATGCGCTTCGGTCTGAGTGCGGGACAGCTGGGCCTGCTGCGCTCGCTGCTCATGTATTACGCGATTCCCTTTCGCAGCCGCCAGCTGGCCCGTTTCTACGCCCAGTTCATCCAGGCCGGTGACCTGTGTTTTGACATCGGCGCCCACGTTGGCAACCAGCTACGGGTCTGGTCGCGCCTGGGCGCGCGGGTGGTCGGAGTCGAGCCGCAGCCCGCGTGTATGCGTTTCCTGAAGCGCTGCTACCGCCGTCATCCGTCCATCACCCTGGTTGAACAGGCGGTCGGCGCGGTGCCCGGCACCCAGGCCCTGCATGTGAGTCAACGCACCCCGACGGTCAGCAGCCTGTCGCGGGAGTGGATCGACACGGTCCAGCGCGTCGAGTCCTTTGCCTGGGTGCGCTGGGATGCCAGCGTCAGCGTGTCGGTCACCACGCTTGATCGCCTGATCGCCGAGTACGGCAGACCGGCGTTTTGCAAGATCGACGTTGAGGGATACGAACTGGAGGTGCTGCGCGGCCTGTCCCAGCCGCTGCCGGCCCTGTCCTTTGAGTATATTCCGGCCGCCCTGGAGACCGCCCTGGGCTGCATTGCGCGCCTGGGCGAGCTGGGGACGTATACGTTTAACTGGAAACCGGCCGCTCTGGGCGAATCCTACCGTTTGCAGTCGGCCTCGTGGCTCAGCCCCGACGCCATGGCGGCTCAACTCAAGAGCCTGCCCCCGGACGGCGCCTCGGGTGACGTGTACGCGCGCTTGCGGACCTAGGGCTATGTGCCCGCTGACACACCAAGGAGGAGAACATGCGCTTTGGATTTTTTGATCAACTCCCGCGTGCCGACTGGCAATCGGACAGCCGGCGCTATGAAGATATTTTGGCCCAGATTGAACTGGGGGACGAGTTGGGACTCGATACGGCCTGGCTGGGCGAACTCCACTTCATGCCCGGGATCTCGTGTCTGCCCTCGCCGCTGATGGTGCTGTCGGCTGCGGCCCAACGCACGAAGCGCATCCGGCTCGGCACTGCGGTGACGCTCCTGCCCCTGCATAGCCCGGTCAAAATGGCCGAGGACGCGGCCACGGCCGATGTGCTGAGCGGCGGCCGTTTGGAGTTTGGGGTCGGACGGGGGGCGGCACCGGTGTATTTCTCGGGCTATAACGTGCCCCAGGAGGAGAGTCGGGAGCGGTTTGAGGAATGTTTGGACGCCATCCTCAAGGCCTGGACGAGCGACACGCTGACCTATCGGGGCAAGTATTATCAGGTCACCGACCTGACCCTGACGCCCAAGCCGGTTCAGAAGCCCTATCCGCCGGTTCGGATTGCCGCCAACAGTCCGGATACCTTTGTCCTGGCCGGTGAACAGGGGCTGCCGATCTTTGCCTCGCCCCTGATCAATCCGCCCGACAAGCTGCGCGAATATCTGGCCACGCACCGTGACGCGTTGCCGGCCGGTGTCAAGCAGGACATTGCGCTGGCCTTCCCGGTCCATGTGTCGGATAGCCGGGCTCAGGCGCGTCAGGAGTGCGAAGAGAGTCTGATGCACTTCTTTGAGATGGCCAGTCAGGTGGTGAAGCCCCTGGCCGGGGCGACGATCAAGAGCTATGAAGCGTATAAGCAGCTCCAGGAGCGTCTTGAGCGGGTGTCTTACGAGGGGGTCGAAAAGATTGGCGGGATCTTTGGCGATCCGGCCTACTGTATCGAGCGGGTCAAAGCGCTGCAGGAAGAATTCCAGACCACCGAGTTTATCTGCTACTTCAACCAGGGCGGGCTGGTCGACCACGCCACGGTCAGGCGCTCGATGGAGCTGTTTGCCGACAAGGTCATGCCCGCCTGCCGCTGAGGCGTGCGAGAGGAAACAGCGCCTTCTTCCTGTCCGAAAAATCCCCCCCCCTTTGGCAAAGGGGGAAGCGCGGAGCGCAGGGGGATTTCGAGGGGCAGAGGCTAGCGCTGATGGTACAGCGGATGGCCGTTCACGCTGGTGTGGATGCGGCTGAAGTGCTCGCCTTCGAGGTTGGCAAAATACAGGTCTTGCAGCCCCGGCCCGCCAAAGCCGCAGTTGGTCGGGGCAACCAGCTTCTGGCTGTCGGGATCGTCAATCATCAGCGTCCACTCACCGTTGGTATCGACCCTGATGATCTGGTTGGTCAGGGCCAGCCCGCCGTCTTTGGCCCGGCCGGGCAGGGTCACGTACATCACCCCGGCCGTATCAAAGGCCATGCCGTCCGGCAGCGACGGAAAATTCTGCGAGTAGACCTCGGCCTGACCGAACGTGCCGTCCTTTTTCAGGGCGATACGCAGACAGTCGTCGCGCGAGCTTTCCAGGACGTAGACGGCTTCCTCCTGGGGGTCGATGGCCGTGCCGTTGGCGGCATAAATGCCGGTGGCCACGACCTCGTTTTTGCCGTTCGGCCGGATACACACCAGGGCTCCGTTGGGCGCCGGCTGGGACAGCTCGGGCAGCACCGTGTTGATATCGGCCGTGCTGGTGTTGGACACGAACAGATTGCCCTCGGCGTCGTAGGTCGCAAAGTTCGGCAGGGTCAGTTTCACGTCGCCGACCCGGTCGGCGATCATTGACACCTGGCCGGCCTGGGTCACCCGCATCACGGCTTGTTTGCCCAGATCGCAGTAGATCAGATCGCCGTTCTTGTCCATGGTCACTCCGTTGGGGATGGACCCTTCGGGCAGCTGGACCAGCTCGCTGACCTGCCCGTCGGGGCTGACCTTGTACATGATGCCGTTACGGCCGCCGCCGTACACAAAGCCGTCCTTGTCGATCACCACATCCTCGACCTGTAGCGCGCCCCTGCCGAAGATTTCAATCTCGCTGAGTGGAATGCTCGCCATCGTGTCTCCTCCCGTGTCAGTCCTGGTCCATGAACTGGATGACCTCCAGCGTGGTGCCGGCCGCGTCTTTGATGAAGGCAAACTTGGCAAAGCCCATGTCGGTCGGCTCGACGATGAACTCCACGCCTCTGTCCCGCAGCCCGGCGACTGCCGCCTCAAAGTCGTCTACGGCCAGGCCGATGTGGTCGCCCACCCCGGCGTGGATCTGCTGCGAGATCGTCAGCGGCAGGCCGTCCATCTCCAGGCGGACAATCGGGATGCCGCGAAACTCCAGCTCCTGGATTTTTTTGGCGCCCAGGGTGCCCTCGTAGAAGGCGACGGTTTTCGGCACGTCGTCAACAATCAGATGGCGATGGTTAAAACTGTATGTGACCTGTTGTGCGGCCATCTCTTCCTCCTCTTCATGAGGCAGCATCCTCACTTCTAGTTCGGCGTCCAGGCGATGGCTCGAATCTCGCCGAACTCACGCTCGACCTTTTCCCACGAGGCGCCCCCGTCGGTGCTGGTATACACATAGCCGTGCAGGCTGTTGGCCACGACAATGTTGGGGTCGGCCGGATGGGTGCCAAACCAGTAGATGGTCGAGTTCGGGGTCACCGGCAGGTCGGCCGCCTGCCAGCTTCGCCCGCCGTCGGTTGAGCGCTGAATGGCGCCGGTCTTGCCGGGCACGAAATCTCCGTTGCCGACAAAGATCGTGTCCGGGTCGTCGGCTTTGACGGCTACGCCGCGACAGTAGGAGATCTGGTCTTTTTCGTAAAAACGCGGAAAGCCGTGCAGCGCCCAGTTTTGTCCCTCGTTGGGACTGGACCAGATCCCGTCCGGCGTGGAAACCAGCACTTTCGGCTCCGGCCCATTGCTGATCGTCAGGCCGTGGACATCCTGGTTGAGGACGCTGTCGCCCAGGTCCGGCAGACGCTCCCAGCTCTCCCCACCGTCCTGGCTGCGATATACGCCGTCGATCTCGACCCCGACCCAGATCGTCTTGGAGTCCCGCGGGTCAAAGGTGATGTTGGTGATCTTGGGGGCGCCGGCCAGGCATTTCTCGGCCGTCTCGACCGCGGCTTGCTGCCAGGTCTGGCCGCCGTCTTTGGTGCGGTACACGGCCGGCGGCTTGGTGCCGGCCCAGACTTCGTTTGGATCGTCCGGGCTGACCGCCACCGACCAGATCTGCTTGCCGTACATCGGTGACTCAATATAGTTCCAGCTGGCGCCCCGGTCGTCGCTGCGGTAGAGACCGGCCTCGGAGCCGGCGTAGAGCTGGTTCGGATTGTGGGGCGAAACGGCCAGCGCCCGGATCTGGATTTCGCCGGGCTCGTCGTCAAAGGGCAGCTTCATTTTGCTTCTGCGCCAGTTGTCCCCGCCGTTTGAGCTGTACCATACGCCAGCCCCGACCGTTCCCACACAGATGGTAAAGTCTTTTGCCATGAGTCGTCCCTCCTTACTCGTCAGTAGGGTCTGTATAGCATTGTCCGGGCTGGAAATACCAGGCATGGACCAGGTGGTCGCTGCCTCAGTTTTGGGGTGGCCGAAAACGGGCCACGAGCGCTGCGCCGAGCTGCCGGAGCTGGTCCATGACCGCCGGCGGGGGACACAGCGGAATCAGGTTGAGGTGGGTCACCCCGGCTTCGACATAGCGTTCGACGGTCTCCAGACACTCGGCAACCGAGCCCAGCGCGCAGTATTTGGCGGCCAGGCGGGCGAAGTCCTGGTTGTACTCGGTTGACAGGTAGCGAACGGCCTCGTGTTCGGCCCGCTCGTGGCTCGACGCCAGGCAGAAATACAGCACAATGCCGCCGCTGAAGCTGGTTTTGGGCGTGTGCCGTTTGTGCCAGTGGGCGGCGGCGATGTCGAAGCTGGTCCGAAACCGCTCCGGGGTCACAAAATAGGCAAACCAGCTATCGCCGTAGCGGCCCGCCCGGGCCAGGGCCGCGTCCGAGCGCCCACCGACCCAAATGGGCGGGCGCGGCTGTTGCAGCGGGCGCGGCTGCATGACTGCCCCGTCCAGCTGGAAGAAACGGCCGCTGAAGCTGGCCGGTGTCCCGGTCCACAGGGCGGTGATGGCTTCGAGCGCCTCGTTGGCGCGTCTGCCCCGTTCACGCAGCGGAATGCCGCAGGCCGCATACTCGGGCTGAAACTCTCCGCCCAGGCCAACCCCGAGCAGGGCTCGCCCGTTTGAGAAATGATCGAGCGTGGCAATGGCCTTGGCCACCAGGGTCGGGTTGCGCAGCGGCAGCAGCAGCACGCCGGTGCCGAGCCGGATGCGCGTGGTGCGGGCGGCAAAGGCGCCGAGGGCGGTAAATGGATCAAGCACCGGACTGTGCCACAACACATGGTCGCGGTAGAGCAGGACATCAAAGCCCAACCGCTCGATTTCTTCGGCCCAGTCGCACAGGACCGGCCCGGACACCAGTCCGGCGCCAAACGATCCCAGAGTCGTCCCAAAGGTCAGCTCAGGCATGTCATTCCAGAAATTCGGGCGTCTCGCGGGTCAGGATGCGGACGATGGCCTCCAGGTGCGAGTGGGCCTGGTGGCGCTCGGTCTCGAACTGCCGACGGGTGCCCAGACAGACCTCGTCGGCAATGCGTTTGAGCGCTCCCCCGGTTGACTGGGCCAGAACCTGAATCATGCACGCCCGTTCCAGGTAGTACAGATCGTCGAACGCGGTCGCCACGTCCGGGCCGGTGACGATCACCCCGTGGTTGGCCAGAAAGACGACCTTGTTGTTCACCAGCTTGGCGCTGATCCGCTGTCCCTCGGCTTCGTCCAGGGCCAGGCCGTTGTACTCGTGCTCGTAGGCCACCCGCCCGTAAAAGCGCAGCGACTGCTGGCTGACCCACTCCAGGCGGCCGCCGTCGAGCGCGCACAGCGCTGCGGCGTAGGGCATGTGGGTGTGCAGCACACAGGTGGCCGACGGGTGGCTGAGGTGGATGCGGGAGTGGATGAAAAAGGCGGTCGGTTCGGTCTGCCGGTGGCCTTCGACAATCCGGCCGGCCGCATCAACAACGAGCAGGTCGCTGACCCGCAGTTCGGACCAGTGCAAACCCTGGGGGTTGAGCAGAAAGCGGTCGGTGGTGCCGGGTACGGCCAGACTGAAATGATTGCAGATGCCCTCGCTCAGCCCCAGCCGGTCTGCCCAGCGCAGGGCTGCGGTCAGGTCGATTTTGGCCTGCTGGAGCTGTTCGGCCCAGGTGCCTGCTGCCCTGTGTGTTGTCATGCGCCGGACCCTTGTGTGACCAGGAAGACGGGATCGCCGACCCGGACCGTGCCGGGCGTCTCAATGGCGGCAAACACCCCGAGCTTGTTGCGATGCTGCTGGGCGACGGTACGCAGAATCCGCATATCACGCCTGAGGTCGGTCTGTTGGTGGGTCGTCATCACACACCGCAGGGCCGGCTGGAGCTGGACGATCCTGACCTGCCCGCCGACTTCCAGGCTGCCCTCAAGCCAGCCGTCCTCAACAAAGCCGTCCTGACCGGGGTCGGTCTCAACCAGGATGTTGGGTCGGAAACGCCGCGCGTCGAGCTGGGCGTCGTCACCGATCAGCCTCTCCACATGGGCCAGGCTGCTGCTGGCCAGAACGTGGATGCTGGCCGAGTCAAAGAAGGTGCCGGGCGGCAGAGGAAAAAAGTCGGGCAGGGTCGTGGCGCCCAAGTCTGGAGCCGCCTGCTCAACCGTCAGGTCGCCAAAAACGGTCGTCGGATCGATTTCGGCCTTGTTGCGCTGCTCGGTCTGGGCACGTTCGAGCACGACCTGACGGCCCAGCGCGTCGGACAGCACGGCCGAGGCGTCGGCGGCCTGAGCCTGCACGTGCCGGCCGTCCGGCAGGCTGATGCTGAGCGGGGCCAGCTCCTCGGCCGTGGGCGGGCTGTCGTAGCGGGCCGAGAACTCGAACAGGCGGGCCCACTTCTTGGCCGTCATCACCCGACCGTTGGCTTCCCGCAGGGCGTAGGCGCGGTCTCCGACCACACCCGTGGCGCTGATATCGAGCTCGCCGAGCCGTTCCCCCAGCATGGATTTTACCGGATAGCGAAATAAGTCTTTGACCACGCCAATCTGCGTTCTGTCCATGGGTGCTTCTCCCTTTCTCGCCGGACTGCTCAGGATTTCTTCGCCCGGCGGCGGTCGGTGCCGACCCAGCCGGTTTGTGAGACGTCGAACATCACGCCGTCCGGCCCGCTATAGCGCACCTCGGCGTTGCCGTGGCGGCCGCTGTCCAGGCCCATGCCCAGCGCCTGGTTGATGTCCTCGCGGGGTGTCCCCCCGGCCGCCGCCAGCTTCTGAGCGATGTCTTCCAGGTTTTCGACTTCAAAGCCGATATGGTGGATGCCGCTCCAGTTTTTGCCCCGCTCGGCGCCGGCGACCTGATCGTTCTTGAAATCCAGAATCGCCAGATTGATCGTCCCATCGGTCAGGAACGCGCCCGATACAATCGGTGTCTCGATGCTGGACAGCTGGGTCATGCCAAACACCTCAACATAAAACTTGGCCGTCTCCTCCGCATTCTGGGTCGCAATCGCAATGTGTCTGAGCTTTGCCATGGGGTCCTCCTTGTGACTGGGCTAGGGTGTTTCATCCACGCCGTCGAGCAGCGGCTCGTCCGCCGCCCAGCAACGCCGCACAGTCTGCTCCAATTCCTGAGGATAGGCAAAGCCGTGGGCGGCCGCCAGGCATTGAGATCATCCCGACCGACCGCAATCCGCATATCCACATCACTGAAGCGGTCCGCATCGCCACGGGCAAAGCTGCCGCCCAGCCATACGGCATGCACGTCCTGGCGCTGGTCCAGGGCTTGGGCGGCGTGAGAGATGGCGCGAACCTGGGGCAGGTCCGGCAGGCTGGACAGGATACCGGCGAATGGATGAAGCATCAGAACGACTCTCCCACGTTTTACTTTGTTACTGGCATAAGCAGGTGAAGTCCGCTCTCGGCGCACTCTATGCGTATAGCAGTCGCCCTCTCGGTTCAGGAATTGGACGTTTCAATTCCTTGGCGGTCTCAATCCATTCACGGATAATCGCCTCTACATTGTTCAGCGCCTGCCGATAGCTTGGCCCATCGGCCGCACACCCCGGCAGTTCTGGCACCTCGGCAATATAGACGTGATCCTCCTCGCTCCAGTACAGGCTGATTTCGTATTTCCACGTACTCTTCATAGTTATCCCGGTAGTCGGTCCTTCAGTTCAGGCCATGCGAGCTGCAAGGACTGCGGACAGCCCGCCTTTGGCTCTTGTCCGAGCCGCTCGGCTAAAGCGATGCCTGCTTGTTTATGGTTTTTCGCCAGCGGACAATTCTTGTAGTCTGATTTTTCATCAACGGAGTAGCCCTGAAGATACACAATCCACGTCTCGATATTCCGCTTGGGGACCAATACAGCGATACGTTCGTTTACTTTACGGTTCTCGATGCTGGCTTTTTGCAATTGTTCTTCAAGACGACGATGGAGATACTGGACTTCTTGTGTATCCGCATCAATGACTGTCAACAGCGCACGCGACAAGTGGTTGGCCTTGCTGCGGTAGGTTTGCACTTCTGACGCATACTTTTGCAAGACAAACTGCTGGCCAGACCCAGGTCTGTCCCGCGTTATGGTACGAAGTTGCCGATGGTTGAAACCCCGTTTTTTCAAGTGATGACGGACAAAGCTGTCGTGGGCGCGGTCTTCACAAAGAATAATGATGTCAGCGTGTCTCTTCATCATGCTCCCATCCACGCGCTATCACCTCTGAGGGGGCGAGGCCCAACTGCTCGCCGTGCTGAAGAGGGGTAATCCGGGTTGGACCGCCGTTGTCTCGGTGGAGAAGGAGTCTCCTCTCGATACCCGGGTGATCGATTATTTCCGGGTGGTGTGAGACGAAAATGACCTGTGGCCCCTTCTCCTCTGTCGCGTCGCAGAATTCAAAGATCAAGGGTTGAATTTCGGCCAGAGCGACAAAGTTGTCGGGTTCATCCAGACATAGGGTGATCGTCTGATTCTTTGTCATATGCAGCAAGGTGTACAGAGCGATGAGAGCCCGTTGTCCGTCGGACAATTCCTGAAAGCTGAGCTGAAAGGAACTGAGGGTGCGAGGCGCCTCCTTCTGCACCAATGTCTCAAACCGGACTTTGAGCGTTCGGGCGGCTTCTCCATCTTGGACGAGTTCCAAGGCGCGGAAGCCATCAAGGACCTGGCTGAGCGAATCAAACAGCTCGCCAATCTCTCTCGGGCGCTCTTGCATCAAATGCCGATACCAGCAGGCAAAATCAGACAGGTTCAGCTTGGGATGAGGTACTTCCCGCTCGCCTCGACTCGGCATTGAAGCTGGGTCGAGACGAACTACATGCACATCTTGAAGCCATCTTTTGAACCAGGATAGGCGCGTATTATCATGCCGTTCCACCACAGCGGTGAGGCCAGAGCGACTCCAATCAAAGGAAAACTTCGGCCCCGTTGAGCCGTTATCTCGAAATAACCCGATTTCTCCCTCCTCGAACTGGAAAAGCACGGCGGTGGATGTTCGCACTATCTCTTTGCTGACACGGCAGCGCTGGCGAGCGCGGTCGTGTTCCAACTCGAGGAGATACTGATAGTCTTCAGCAGCTCCGTCAGGACCTCCGCTTACCATCAGTTCGAACCTTTGCAGATCAGAACTTTGCCAGCTCGTGAGGGAACGGGTTGGGAAGCTCTCTTCGACGCTTGTACCCGCTATAAAGCCACGCAGCTGTTCCAGCAGATCGAAAATGGTGGATTTGCCGGTGCCATTGAGCCCCACGAGCAGAGTCGTTTGGGCAAGAGACAGCTCGAAATTCACCAGGCATTTGTAGTTGTTGATATACAGGCGCTTCAGCATCGCCTCCTCCAATCTTCGAGAACTGGTGCTGTGCCGCTCGGCGGATTATACTCTGCTCAGCTTGAAGACGACAAGCGGGAGGACAGTCCCATGAAAATCGGTGTGACCCTGTTTGCCACGGATTATGCGATGCGCCCGGACGCGTTTGCCCGGGCCTGTGAGGAACGCGGCTTTGAGTCGGTCTGGTTCCCGGAACATACCCATATCCCGGCCAGCCTGCGAACCCCACCGCCGTACAGCGGAGCAACGCCGCGCTACCTGTGGCATCTGCACGATCTGTTTGTCACCCTCACCGCCGCCGCCGCCGCGACCACGACGATCAAGCTCGGCAGCGGGATCTGCCTGGTGATCGAACGCGACCCGATCACGCTGGCCAAAGAGGTCGCGTCCGTCGACCAGCTGTCGAACGGACGGCTGCTGTTCGGCATTGGGGCCGGCTGGAACGTCGAGGAGATGGAGAATCATGGCATGCCGTTCGGGCGACGCTGGAAGGTGTTGCGCGAACGCATCGAGGCGATGAAGGAGATCTGGACCCGGGACGAGGCCGAGTATCACGGCGAGTTCGTGAACTTCGATCCGATCTGGAGCTATCCCAAGCCGCTTCAGCGGCCGCATCCGCCGATTATTCTGGGCACCCTGTCGGCCAAGGGCCTGAACCGGGTGGCCAACTACTGCGACGGCTGGATTCCGGTCGGGGCGCGGATTGAGGATCTCCCCGCCGCCATGCAGGACTTGCACGCCCGGGCGCGGCAGGTCGGGCGGGAGCCGAGCGAGGTGCCGGTGTCGATCTTTTCGGCTCCCGACGACGAAGCCGTGCTCGGGCGCTACCGGGACATGGGCGTTGAGCGGGCCGTGCTCGGGGTGCCGTCAAAGGGGGCAGAGGTCATCCTGCCCCTGCTGGACGGGTACGCGGCCCATGTGAGTGCGTTTGCCTGAGCCGTGACGGAACAGAATTCAGTCTGCGGCGTTCAGATAGCGATCCAATTCGTGGTGCATATACCGAATCCGGCTCTCCTGATAATGCCCCAGCACGATGCCTGAGCGGCGGGTGGTTTTGAGGCCGGCCTGGATGCGCGGCATATTGGCCGTGTCCTGGTCGAAGATCGGACCCAGGGTGCCCAGCTCGTCCGCCTCGGCCCAGGGTTCGTCCGCACCCAGCATCCGCAGCCGGGCCGGCGGCGGGCTCTCTCCGCTGGCCGGGCGGGGGTAGAGCAGCATGACCTCCATCAGACACGAGTCCGGGTCGTGGCCGTTGGGCCGGAAGCGATACACGATGGGTCCGCCCAGCCCGGCCCACGGAAAAAAGTTGGGGAACACAAAGTACTGGATCAGGTCCACCATCTCGGTTGTGGTCAGGCCCGACAGGTCGGCCCCGGTCTTGCGCTCCAGGACATGGCGGTACTGGGCGGTCACGGCCGACCGGGCGCTGGCCCCCTCGGGCAGGCTGAGCCGGTCGAAGCCCAGCATGGTCGTGCCCTCATCGGCGACCTCCTGCTCAGACACGCCGCGCCGGCTGGCGCTCGGGCTGGGCACGTACATGGCGTTGTACAGCCGGCTGTGGCCACCGGGGTAGACATCGTACTGGGCATTCCAGTCGCCCAGGCTGGAGCCGAGCTCGGGATGAGTGTCGGGGACGTGAAAGGCCTCCATGAACGCCTCCTGGGCGACCTTCCAGTTGGCCTTGACGACCTTGGCGACATGCGCGGCCAGGTAGCGCTCCTCCAGCGGCCAGCGGCTGAAGTGGCGGGTCACGTCTCCCAGGTAGTCGGGCAGCGGGTCGGCGTCGGGGTCCATGTTGACAAAGACAAAACCGTTCCAGGTCGCCACTTTGGCCTCGGGCAGGCGGAATTCGTCGTCCCTGATGGTCGGAAAATCCCAGCGGCAGGGCACGCCTTTGAGGCTGCCGTCCAGGCCCCAGGTGAAGCCGTGGAACGGACACCGGAAGGCCTGGACACAGCCGCCCTCGTCCCGCAGCCGGGTGCCGCGATGCAGGCACGCGTTGTAGAAGGCTTTGATCTCGGTCGGGCTGGTGCGGGTGACGATCAGGCTGTCGTCGCCGATGTCGTACACGCAGTGGTCGCCAACCTGCGGTATCTGTTCCAGGCGGCAGGCCATCTGCCAGACTTTGCGCCACATCTTGTCCATTTCGCGCTGGTGGAAGTCTGGCGAGGTGTAACGCTCAACCGGCAGCTCGGCGTCGCCAAGCTCAAGAAAACTCTGTTCGCGCAGCACCGCAGGCGCGGATTCGCCGTCGGCGCTGAGAATGTCTTGCATCGAAGGGCCGGGGCAGCGGGGCAGGTCGGCCGGGGGGGCGGCATATCCCATGGGGTGGTCTCCTTTGCGTCGTGTTCCGTGTCGCAGCGCGGGCGCCCGGTCTACTCCAGCACGCCGGCTGCGACGAGTTCCGTTATGCGTTCCTGGCTGTAGCCGAGAAGCGTTTCCAGCACGTAGGAGTTTGCACGGCCCAGGGTCGGCGCCGCGCCCTCTACCCGGGCCGGGGTGCGGGAAAATTTGAAGCGTGAGCCCTCGACCGTGGTCGTGCCGTGGGTGGGGTGCGACAGCTCGACGAAGTGCTGACGCTGCTGGAGCTGCGGGTCGTCGTACAGCTCGCGTATGCTGCGTAGCGCGCTGGCCGGCACATGGTCGGCCTGGAGGCGGGTCTCGGCCTCCAGCATGTCGTGCTGACGGGTCCAGTCGGCCAGCAACTCGTCCAACTCCTCGTGTCTGGCCAGCCGCTCCGACTGGCTGGCATAGCGGGCGTCGTCGGCCAGCTCCGGGCGGCCGATGACCCGACACAGGGCCTGCCACTGCCGGTCGTTTTCGACCGCGATGGCGATCCAGCGATCCTGGCCGCGGGCGGGGTAGACGCCGTGCGGGGCAAAGTTCCGGTCACGGTTGCCGGCCGGACCCTGGGTGCGGCCGTTGACGGTGTAGTCCAACAGGGCCGGGCCGAGAAACTGCAAGGCAGCCTCGGCCTGCGACAGGTCGATATGCTGGCCCTCGCCGGTGTGGTGTTTGTGGGTCAGGGCGGCCATGACGGCGGTGGCGTTGTACCACGGCGCGATGTAGTCGGTATACGCGCCAAACGGACCGGCCGGCGGGCGGTCGGGCCAGCCGGTGGGGTGAAAAAAGCCCGAGATGGCGGCCGCCAGATTGCCAAAACCGGCAAACTTGGCCCTGGGACCGGTCTGGCCCATCAGACACGTGCTGAGCATGATGATGTCGGGTTTGATCTGACGCAGGGATGCATAGTCCAGCCCCCAGGCTTGCATGGTCTTGGGCGAAAAGGACTCGGTCACCACATCGGCCCAACGAACCAGGTCGAGGACCACCTCGCGGGCGGCAGGCTTGGACAGATCCAGGGTAACCGGCAGTTTGCCGGCGTTCATATTGTAGAACAGGCCGGCGTTCTCAAGCCCCGGCTTGCCGCCCTGAAACGGCCCGACGGTCCGCACCGCGTCAAACCGGGTGGTGCTCTCAAGCCGCACAACGGTTGCGCCGTAATCGGCCAGCATGCGGGTCGAGGCCGGCCCGGCGATTGCCCACATGAAGTCGAGGATTTTGACCCCGGCCAGTGCATCGGTGTGTGTCATGTGATAATCCCCCGCGATTTCAGCTCGGCCAGCTGCTGTTGGCTGAAGCCGAGTTCGTCGCGATAAATCTCGGTGTTATGTTCGCCAATCGTCGGCGGTCGGCGTCGATTGGTAATCGGCGAGGCGCTGAACTTGGCAAACGGTCCCGGGTAGCTGAAGCTGTGCCCCAGCTCTGGATGCTCCAGCGTCTGCCAGTACTCGCGGGCGGCCAGCTGGGGGCTGTCGACGACTTCTTCGGTGGTGGTGATGGGCGCGATCAGCAGGCCGCGCTCCAGCGCGCCGTCCAGCAGCTCGGCCTTGGTCTTGGTGGTGGTGAAGCGTTCCACCAGTTGGGTCAGGCCGAGGTAGTCGTTGATCGCCTCCTGGCTGCCACCGAACAGATAGCCGCCGTAGCCGACCCAGTCCTGGTCGCGGGTGGCCTCGTCGCAAAAGCCCTCTTCGCACATCCAGTCCATCAGGCGCTGGGTAAAGTGGGCGATGGCCGAGCCAAACAGATAGGTAATCGCCACGTGCCCGTCCTTGGCCGGCCAGACGAGGCGAATCGGAATGTCGCCCAGCTTGGCCCCGCCCGACATGCGCCGCGAGTCGGCGTCGCCCAGGGGAGCCGCCAGCAGGGTCGACTGGGTGGCCTGGGCGACCGCCTGCTGGGCCGAGATATCGAGGTGTTGGCCCTGACCGGAGTGCAGGGACTCGTACAGGGCGATCATGGCCGCCGCGGCCGCGGCCGCGCTGGCGTGGGGATAAGCCTGGGGCACGCTGAGCCGGACCGGCGGGCGATCATCGTCGCCGGTCAGAATCAGCGGACCGCCGGCCGCCAGGATGACCAGGTCGCTGTCGGCATAGCTGGCCTTGGGACCGTCCTGACCGAAGGGCGTGATCGACACGTAGATCAGGCCGGGATTGTCGGCCGCCAGCTCGGCGTAGCCCAGGCCGAGTCCGGCCAGTGTGCCGGGCATGTCGGACTCGATAAAGAAGTGGGCGCTTTTGACCAGCCGGCGCAGCATATCCCGGCCTTCGTCGGTGGTGATGTCCAGGCTGATACTGCGTTTGTTGCGGTTATACGCCCACCATAACAGCGACGCGTTCGGGTCGGGTCGGTCCTGGTAGAACGGTCCCAGCCGACGCGCCGGTGAACCGCCCGGGGGCTCGACTTTGATCACGTCGGCGCCCAGGTCGCCCAGAATCTGACCGCACAGCAAACCTCGCTCGGTTGTCAGGTCAAGCACCCGGTAGGGATTCAGCATTCGGCCCCTCCTTTTCCCACGGTCTGTATAGCGCCGACCGGCGGCGTGCGGAAGACCCGCTAGGGGCGCGGCTCTTTGTCGGCCGCATAGCTCTGGCCGCTGAAGGCGGCCCGGACTTCGGCCGCGTTGGTGGCTTTCTGCAACGCGGCGATGCGCCCGTCCTCTTCGGCCAGCAGGCTGCGGACCTTGGTCAGGACGGCGGCCACTTGGTCAGGACGGCGGCCACTTGGTCGGCCGGAAATTTACACGCCCCATTCTCGTCCATATGGATCAGCTCGCCCGGGGCAACGTCCATGCCGGCGACGCTGACCGGGACGTTGACCGCCTGCACGGCCATGGTCCCGTGTCCGGCACTCGCCCCGCTCAGCATGTACTGAAAGCCCAGCGGACGGATGGCGTCGATATCGCGTGAGGGACCGTTGGAGATAACGCCGACACAGCCGACCGCCTGCATCGCCGTGGTCATGATGCTGCCGGCCAACCCGACCTTATTGGCCAGCTGGGGCGGGAATTTCTGCTGGAGGATCAGCACCGTCGGCTTGGGCGAGGCGTCCAGGGCGTCAACCACGTCCAGAAAGGACAGGCGCGAGTAGTTGGGGTCGGGCAGGCCGAAGACACAGGTGACCGCATAGCCGACCGTGCGGCCCAGCTCCGGGTACATGCAGCGGACGGACGTGTCCGTATACCAGTTTTCGGTCCACGGGTTGTACAGGCCCAGACAGTGTTCGCTGTCGGGATAGGTGGCCACGACGTTGGTGATGGACGGGGTGTCGTACTGGCGCAGCTCTTCGAGCAGTGCGGATGCGGTGGGTTCTGACATGGCAGCCTCCTTTGCTGTTCCCCATTCCAACATTAAGGTGACAGCGGTACAATATGTGGCACTGTTCAGGAAGGCTATGCAAAGTAAGGAGAGCCGCTATGCCATACGCCGATTATACGCCTGAGGAGGTGTCAGCGTACGGTGAAAAAATTTACCAAGAACGCATTCGTGCGAAGGTCGAAGTTGAACACAAAGGAGAGTTCTTAGTCGTGGACATTGAAACAGGTGCGTATGAAATAGACCGAGACGACCTCCTGGCGACAAAACGGGCGATAGCCAAGCGCCCTCAGGCGATTCTGTATGGCCTGCGCATCGGTTATCCCACGGCATATCAGTTGGGCGGGCGTTTCACGGTGTAGGCCGTATGATTTCTGGCGATGTGGTGGAGGGTGGCGCTGTACGTATTGACGAGCTACCCGGAACCAGACGTGTCTCCTGATAGAAAAGAGCGATATGGCACAAGGCACGCGCACCCGAAAAACCCGCCGCGTTCACGCTCCGCCCCGGCCGGCCGCACACGACGCGCTGCTCAAGGCGCTGATCGTCAAAGGGCTGGAGGCGTTTGAGGACTCGTTCCGGCGTCAATACCCAGCAGCCTCACAGGCTGAACTCCGAGACCGGATGACGCGCTACCTGTGCGAACGCACCCGGTTTGAACACCAGCATCCGAGGCGCTCGTTTCGCCATGGCCGACATCGTTGATCGGACTTTTCTGCTGCTGCGCTGGGCCGGAAAGCTGAGGATTATGGACGAACTGGACTACGTCCTCGGCCTTCCGCCCCAGGCTGACTGACGGCCGGCAGCGGCGGCTCTCTAGCGGCGGCTACACCTCGCCCCTGGGCACCGGCAGGCCGGCGACCTTGAGCGGAATCCGGCCCATCTCGCCAAAGGTGGTCAGGTACAGCGTCTGCCAGTCGTCTCCACCAAAGCACACGTTGGTGACGTGCTTGCCGCCGCTCGGAATCGTGCCCAGGTGCGCGCCCGAGGAATCCATGATCCAGATGCCGCCCGGGCCGGTACAGTAGACGTTGCCCTCGACATCGACCTTCATGCCGTCCGGGGCGCCCGGGCGGGGGTCGGCGCTCATGTCGCAGAAGACCCGGTCGGAAGCCAAATTCAGCATGCCCGAGTCCCACAGCGCGTCGAGGTCAAAGGCCCGGATGTGGCGTCTGATGGAGTCGTTGATATACAGCGTTTTCTCATCGACCGAGAAGGCCAGGCCGTTGGGTAACACAAAGTCGCGCACCAGCAGGTTGATCTGCCCCAGGTCGGGCGATACGCGGTACACGCCGGCGATGTCGAGTTCGGGCTGCACGCCGAGGGTGACCGGATCGGTAAAATAGATCGCTCCGTCGGACTTGACCACCACATCGTTGGGGCGGTTCAGGCGCTGGCCGCGGTAGTTGTTGGCCACGACGGTGATGCTGCCGTCCAGCTCTTCACGGGTGACCTGACGGCTGGCGTGCTCGCAGGCGATGAGCCGGCCCTGACGGTCACGGGTCAGGCCGTTGGCATCGTTGGTGGGCTCTTTGTAGAGGCTCACCCCCTGGCCTTCCTGCCACTTGTAGCGCTTGTTGGTGGCGTTATCGCTGAACAGCAGAAAGCCGCCCTCGTTCCACCAGCCGCCGGCCTTCCACCACACCGGGCCTTCGGCCACGCCCCGGATCTTGCCGTCTGCGTCAAACCCGCCGTAGCCCTCGCCCAACCACTCAATCTCGGCGTTGAGATCAATCAGGGCTTCGACTTTTGCGTCAACTTTCTCGACTGCCATGCTTTCCTCCTTGTGGGTGGCTAGGATTGGACTGCGGCCAGGGCCTCGACCGCGCGCTTGGCCGCTTCGCGCAAGAACACCACGTCGGCGCCATACATCAGAAACTGGGCTCCGCCGTCTATGGCGGCTTTGATCTGGTCCGGCTGGCCCAGCACGCCTGCGGTCGCAATACCGCGCGCCTGGCACAGGCTGCGGACCTTTTGCGCTGCCTCGGTCATCGAGGGGTGGCTGTACTGACCGGGGATGCCCAGGCTCTGGCTCAAATCCTGGTGGCCGACCAGGACCAGATCGATGCCCGGAATCAGCATGTCCTCGATATTGTCGATGGCTTCTCGGGTTTCGATGACCAGCCCCAGCAGCGTGTTGGCGTTGGCGTGCTGCATGGCGGTGAGCTGATCGACCTCGGCATAGTTGGTGCTCGCGCCGCCGTAGATGGCCATGCCCCGCCGCCCCTGGGGATGGTACTTGGCGTACTCGATGAAGCGACGGATATCGTCCCCGGTTCTGGCGTGGGGCAGGATGAGGCTCTGGCAGCCGCTGTCCAACAGGCGGGTCACCGCCTGGTATTCGAGATCGGGGACACGCACGATCGGCGCAATGCCTGCGGCGTGGGCGTGGGCGACCATATCCACAACCGACTCCAGATTGAGCGCGGAGTGCTCGCTACAGATGAACACAAACTCCATGCCGGCCTCGGCCAGCGGATAGATCGCTCCCCGTCCCCGGAGTTCCAACAGCGCCGTCCCCAGGACCACGCCACCGAATGTGAGCTTTTTCTTGAGTTGATTGTCACGCATGGGCATCGCGTCTTCCTCCTTTGCCTGCCGCACACTAGAATCCCAGGCCAAAACAAGTCAAGACAGAGGACCGCCGGTGATGTCTCCGTGTTTTGCTTCTTGTTGACAGGAGCAGCCGCTTCGGGCTCAGGTGGCACGGCCTGTCAGGTTTACCGTTAAGGATTGAAAGGAGCCATGTGATGGAAACGAAAGAAGCGGTAGCCCGGTTGACTCAACGGTGGAGAGAAGCCCAGTTGAAAATCAGGCCAGGCGTTTCCGCTGAACAGTTGGCTCGATTCGAGCAGAGGTTTAAGACCCGGTTGGGACCCGATATGCACGCATACTTCGGGGCGGTGAACGGGATGGAGCGGGACGAAATGGACTCTGAGTGTCATATCCGGTTCTGGCCCCTAGAGGAGGTCAAACCGCTCCATGAAGAAATAGACGCTTCCTGGGCAGAAGGCTACTATCTGTTCGCGGACTACCTGCTGTGGTCTCACGGCTACGCAATTGATCTCAGGCCCACCGGTCAAGGAGCCATTGTAGTGGTGGGCGGGGAGAGTCCCCGACAGGTAGCCCCATCATTTGCCGAGTTTGTGCGTCTGTATTTAGAAAAGCCCGAGCAAATTTTCTAAACGCTGTCCGTTTCTGCCTCAATGTCAGTGCTTCATCAGGGACAAGCCTGATCCGTCCCTTCGCTCCGAGCCCCGAGGTTTACAGCCCGCGATCCCGTGTCCACCGGGCGGCAAATCCGCCCGCCTCGTACAAGGTCGGGACTCTGACGACAAGCTCGCGGTTGCAGTCCTCGACCTTTGCTACCCCAGACATGGTCATGGCGTAGGCCAGCTCGCGTTGCAGGATACGAAAAACCTGCTCCACGCCGGCCTGTCCGCCGACCGCCAGACCGTACCAGATCGGCCGACCGATCAGGACCGCCCTGGCTCCCAGGGCCAGGGCCTTGAAGACATCCAGGCCGCGGCGAATCCCGCCGTCCATCAGGACCGTGCAGCGGTCTCCCACCGCATCGACCACCTCGGGCAGGGCTTCAATGGCGGTAATCATCCCGTCCACCAGCCGCGCCCCGTGGTTGGACACGACAATCCCGCTCGCCCCGTGCCTGACGCACAGCTGCGCGTCGTCCGCCCGCAGCACGCCCTTGACGACAATCGGCAGGGCGGTGATGGAGCGCAGCCAGTCCAGGTCGTGCCAGGTCGCGGCCGGGTCGATCTGCTGCATGAAGTCCAGTCTGACTTGGCTGCCGTCGGGCTCGGTGCGGACCAGATTGGCCCAGCGGCCGAGCGTCTCCAACTGCGGGTCGGGATTGCGCAGCATCTGCTCCTTCAGCATATCCAGGCTTGGCGTATCTATGGTCCAGCACAGGGCCGTACAGCCTGCGGCTTCGGCGCGTTGCACGTACTGGCGCATATAGTCCCGGTCTTTGAGCATGAAGATGTTGCACCACACCGGCCCGCCGGCTGCGGCGGTGACTTCCTCAATGGTAAAGTCCGAGCCGTGGCTCACAATCTCAATCGTGCCGACGGCACCGGCCGCCCGGCAGGTGGCCAGATCCCCGTCGGGATGGGCGCCGATCTGGGGCGCTGACGGGGCGGGCAGGACGGGCAGGCTGATCCGCTGCCCCAGCAGCTCGGTCGAGGTATCGACGTGGCTGACATCCTTGAGGTAGCGCGGAATGAGACCGACCGAGTCAAAGGCGGGCCGGGTTCGCGTATAGGTAATCTCGTCGTTAAAGCCGCCATCGACCATGGCGAATATGCTTTTGCGCATGACTGTCCGGGCGCGGGCTTCGAAGTCGTGCAGGTTCAGCAGACCGTATTCTTCAAACATAGGCGTCCTCTCCAAGCGGGCGGAAAGACGGGCTCAGACGGGCTCAGACGGCCTGGAGCTGCGGCCGGGTCACCAGGCTGGGGTCAATATCACCAATCGTTCTGACTCCACACATGGCCATGGCAAAGTCGAGTTCGTTTCTGAGAATTTCAAAAATGTGGCGCACCCCCTCCTCGCCGGCCACGGCCAGGGCGTAGAACAGCGGCTTGCCGATCAGGCAGGCGCGGGCACCCAGGGCCAGCGCCTTGAGCACGTCGATGCCGCGCCAGATCCCGCCGTCGAGGTAGACCTCACACCGCCCGGCAACCGCGTCGACCACGGCCGGCAGCGCCTCAACCGTGGTGATTGGACCGTCAAACAGCCGTGCGGCGTGGTTCGACACGATGACGCCGGCCGCGCCATTATCGACCGCCAGGCGGGCGTCGTGCGGGCTCATCAGCCCTTTGACCACAATCGGCAGCGACGTGACTGAGCGAATCCAGTCCAGGCTCGACCAGGTCAGGGCCGGATCGAAATCGGCCAGAACGGGCAGCAGGCGCTGTACGCCGTCGGGGCCTTTTTTCATCAGATTGCCCTGGGGCATGTCTGGATACGGAAAACGGTTGCGGGCTTCGGTCTCTCGGGCCAGTACCGCCCCCGGCCCGCTCGGCACACTGACCGTCAGGGCCAGGGCCGAATAGCCGGCCGCCTCGGCGCGCTGAATACAATCCCTGGTGTACTCCCGGTCCGGGTACACGTACAGCTGAAACCAGCGCGGCCCGTCCGTGACTGCGGCGACTTCTTCCAGGCTGGAGTTGGAGAAATGGCTCAGCACCATCAGCGTGCCGACCGCAGCCGCAGCCCGGGCGGTGGCCAGCTCGCCGTCCGGGTGGGCGTACTGGTGCTGGCCCGGCGGGGCGGGCATGACCGGACAGGCGATGGTGTGGCCCAGGACGGTTGTCGTGGTATCGCGGTTTGCCACGTTGCGGAGCATCCTGGGCCTGAGCAGGATGGACTCAAAGGCCGGGCGGGTGCGCCGGGTGGTGACTTCGTCGAACGCCCCGCGATGGACCATGTCCCAGACCGTCTTGGGCATGAGTTCCTTGGCGCGGGCGCGGTAGTCAAACAGGTTGAGCAGTTCTGCGGGCATGGTCGGACTCCGTGCTGAGGCTGGCGGGAGCTTGCAATTCTGATCTGGCAATTGTTATCTGGAAACGTTTAGATCGTACACCGCTCCGCAACAGCGACCCGCTCAAAAAAGGAGGCGCGTCATGCCAGCGACGCACAAGGTGATTTCGGCCGACAGTCATATTGTTGAACCGCCCGATCTGTGGACCAGCCGCGCTCCGGCCAAGTATAAGGACCAGGTTCCCCACATGGTCCACGGCAAGGTCCTGGACGAGTGGTGGATCGGCAACGAATTCATCCAGCCGGCGGCCAGCACCCTGGTCCAGGCCCAGTACCGTAACCAGGTCTACGAGGGCAAACAGTTCGGCAAGCTGAGCGCCGAGGACTGGGACGCGGCGCCGACGCGGCGTTGGGACGCGGTCATGCCCGGCGCCTATCAGCCCAAGGCATTCCTCAAAGACAACGAGCTGGACGGCATCCACGCCTCGGTCATCTACCCCAGCGTCGGCCTGATCTTTTTCAAGCGGCCCAACAGCCCGCTGTTGGGCGCAATTTTTCAGGCCTATAACGACTGGATCGCCGAGTTCTGCTCCGAGGACCCGAACCGGCTCAGAGGCGTGGCCATGATCCTCCTGGACGATATTGAGGAGAGCGTCAAAGAGCTGGAACGGTGTCATCGGATGGGACTGGCTGCGGCCCAGATTCCGACCTATCCCGAACCCCACCGGCCGTATGACGCCGAGCTGTACGAACCGTTTTGGGAAGCCGCCGAGGCGCTGCGCATGCCGCTCGGCCTCCACATCCAGTCCTGGCGGCCGCAGCCGATCTACGGCCAGATGGGACCGGCCTCGGCCCAGCAGCCCGAGGTCGCACGGTTCATCGGCGAGCATGTGGTTGGCGCGGACGGACGGACGGGTGTGGACGAAACAGGGCTCCAGGTCAACGTCGCCTTCAAGCCGATTGACTTTCTGGCGACGACCGATTTCTACGTCCGCCGGGCGATTGGCGAGATGATCTTCTCGGGCGTGTTTGAGCGCCACCCTCAGCTGTACGTGGTCGCGGTCGAGTATGATACCGGCTTCGTGCCGTATTTTCTGAACCGCATGGACTGGACCTACAAAGAGTTTGCCGACTTCACCTATCACCTGGGCGGCGACAAGCAGCCCCGCTTCAAGAACGATATGCTGCCCAGCGACTTCTGGCGGAGAAATGTCCGCATGACCTTTCAGGAAGACGCCCTGGGCCTGTTCCTGCGCGAGCAGATCGGGGTTGAGACCATGATGTGGGGCAGCGATTATCCCCACCGGGAAGCCACCTGGCCGGTCTCCCTGCAGAAGATCGACGAGTTTTTCGACGGCCTGACGGGCGAGGAGCGAGCCCTGATCACCGGCGGCAACGCGGCCAAGATCTATAACGTGCAGTGAGGCGCGCCGTTGCCGACACGAAACAGCGGCGACTCCCTCACCAGGTCTCGATGGAGGTCGGTGCAGTCGGTAGACTGGCTAAGATAAGATTTTCACTTCTGCGGATGGCATGGATCGGTGGGTAGGACAAGACGTGTCGCAAGATTTTGGTGGGTCGATGGGACTGGGGTTGGGCTGGCGCGGGCTGTATTCCAAGCAGGCTTTCCCTACCTCCCGAACCAACTGCACGCCTGATCCATGTCTCGCGCAAGCAGCTCCCGGCTCTTCTCTATAATCTCTTGCTCCTGCTGCTGCTGCTCCACTCTGAGGGCATCGACCTGCGCGGTCAATGTGTGCAGACTCGCGGCATGCTGTTGCTGTAGCGCCTCTTTTGCACGCGTCCGTTCGACTTTGGTCACAAACACTTGGCCAGCTAGGCTCCGCAGTGTTTTCAGCGCCTCGTCAGCAGGCAGCGCGGTCACCCCAGCAGTCCCACCCTCCTGGGCCACGCGCAGACGCGTCATCGCCAACTCTGCCCTGCGCTGCTCAATCAGCGCTGCTCTGTCCTGCTTTGCGTACTGTTCCTCACGCTGCGTTGCTTCCTGCTCGTGGTCTGCACGCAGGGCACGGATTTGCTCTTCTCGTTCGCCCTGCGCTGTTCTTCGCTCCCAGAGTTCCATGAGCAGCGCATCGTGCTGGTCAAGCCCAAGCCTGTGCTCGATCTCCCACATATTCAGGGCAATGGGCCAGAATTCGGTCGCAGCGAATCGCCCCGTGGCCTCCTCACACTCACGCTCGTCTGGCATGCCAGCCGCGTATATCCCGCCTATGGCCAGCACAGTAGCGACAAGTCCCAGGCTAACGAAGGTCGCCTGTTTCATAATTTTCCTTCCTTGCGGCTCTTGTATAAGGCTTCATTTCCGACAGGATGACGGGAAAGGAGACTGACACTATGGATAGCAAGCATTTGGCACGGCTGGAAGAAGTCACACGGGCTTTGTACTGGGCTGTTGAGGAAGCTGAGAACGCCCGCTACGGGGTAGCCGAGGAGCGGGTCGAAAATAGGATTTGGGAGGCTTTCGACAGGGCAAACGAGGTGCGCAGAGAGGTTCAGGTCTCGCAAGGACAGGCCCGGCAGCAGAGGGAGCAGAATTCGCCGTCGTCCAGACCCACAAAACCCAGACACAAAAGAAAGCTTCTGTGATAAGCGGTCAGGGACTGGAGAGTTGCGTTAACCTAGCCCCAGATTGATGAGCCAACTTCTAGAATCCTAGCCACCGTTTAAAGCGTTGAAATAGTGAACCGTGCTCGGACGTTCCGCGGTTTTGCTCTACGCCGATGTTCGTCCCCTGCTTTTGACGGGCAGTACGCGGCCAGCGGATATAGGGGGGGAGTTTCTCAGGCTGAGGTACCGGACCATAACTATCCAAGTCGGGGCGATACTGTGACCTCACTGAGATGAAGAACACGTGTCGTCTAGGTTCCTCAATTCTGGTGTTCCCATGAATCTTGAGACCTATAAAATATTCTGTCTTGGCGTAATTTTGTTCAAAAGAGCCGTCCCATAGGGCACGTGCAATTTTGAGACGATCACCACCGAATGGTGCACCGAACGGTTGAATATCTGTGAGATACCAGCCATCTCCGTAGTGGGCGTCCCCGGAAAGAGCTTGCCTGGAGGGGCGGAGTATTGCGGCAACTTTCCTGCCATTATCTATCTCTGGACTCTCTAGCAGCGGCTTTAACGCCTGGTACGCTGTCGCGCTGGTGTAGTGATAAAGAATCGGCATTGGGTCCTCGGACTGTCCTTGCTATTGCTGTTATTAGCACAGCCTCCTCCTCCGCCCAACCTTGACACATTGGGCGTTATCGGATGTAATCTGCGTCCATGGCTAGGCTTGGTAGGGCCAGGCTTGGCTAGGCCAGGCGATGCCCGGCATGGCGCTGCAAGGCAAGGTTAGGGCCTTCCCATAGGGAAGGCTCTTTTTTCTTGAACCCATCCCTCGGATTAAGTTGACACTTTGCCAGACTATCAGACGCCGAGCCGGGATGGCGACCGGTCCGTAAGACCCTCGTTTTAGAAGACAAGGAGTAGGAGCTACGCCCCACTGGCCTCCGCATAAGGTTCACTGGCTTGCGGGGCGCAGTCAGGAGCGACACCAGATGCTGAAGGCTGAGCGCCCTTACTCAGAGCCTTGGCAAACGGCTCCAGCGCAGACAGGAACGGCCCACCCAGCTGCAAGCAGGAGGCCGCACGATCCCGCTGAATGAAGCCGAGCAGAAGAGGACTGCCAGGCAGGCTGTAGGCGTCACGCCGCCGTTTGCAGCCCCTTTTTTGCTACCAGCGTCAACAGCTTCAGCGAAGCCCCACGCGGGCGCTTCGTGCCCCGTTCCCACTGGCTCACCAGCCCGGGGGTGACGTTGAGATAACGCGCAAAGACCGCCTGACTCGCCTGTTCCCGCAGGCGGATCGCGCGGATCTCCGCCGGGCTGAGATCCTTGACGGGTGTCAAACACAGCGCGTCGAACGTCTTCATGGTCCGTTTCGGCATGACGCCGGCCTCGGTCAGACCGAGCACGGTTTCATGCACGGACGCCAGCGCCTCACTCTTGTATTGCCTCGCCATCGTAGTCCACCTCCCTGATCGTTCCGTTGGCCATCGCGGCCGCCACCTCGGCATCGCCCAGTCCCAACAGCGCGTCTGCGAGGGCCTGGAAGGCTTTGCGTTCGTCTGGGCGGAGATTAGCCCGGTGGCTCTTCGCAAACCCGTGCACAAAGAAGGCCCGCTCGCCCCGGCGGAACAGCACGATACTCCGAAATCCGCGGGCCCTGCCTTGCCCCGGCCGGGCGATGCGTTGCTTGAGCACCCCGCTTCCGAGGTTGGCATCCACCACGCCCTGCTCCGCACGGCGCACGGCGTCGCACAGGGCCGCATCGTCTATCCCTCCACGGCCGGCGAAGCGCACGAAGGGCTTCGTCTTGAACACGCGCCTTCCATCCCATCCGCACCAGTCTTTACTATAGTACTAAGTCGTATAGCACTGAGCCGCAGAGCATTCAATTCGTATAGCCCCTACCCATCGGCCGTTTCTGGCCGGGTGGCCGGAGATTGTTCAGCAGCGATGGAGTATGGGGGACTGGTGGCTTATGCTGTGCGCCGCAACAGCTCGGCCAACACTTGGCCCTGGTCCCGCAACGCTTGGCCGATGTCCCGCAACGCGTGGCCCTGGTCCCGCAACGCTTGGCCGATGTCCCGCAACGCGTGGCCCTGGTCCTGCTGGGCAGACGCCATGATGTCAAGCTGCTGGTTCCGCTCCTCGGCGGTCAGCCGCATCCGCCGTAAGCCCCAGCCAATCATCCCAATTTGCCCGAGACCGATTCCCAGCGTGACCACGACCTGCGCGGCCTGTATCCACATAGCGAGGATGTCGTGTTCCATACCATTTTTTCTTGTAGCAAAAAGCCAAGGATTTTTCCCCCTCTCACCTCAGCTCAAGCCGTAGAACTGCATGGCGCCTTCGGCCAGCACCTTGCGCCGGTACTCTTGCGGCAGCTTCTCCGCAATCTGGGCCGGCGCGCCGGGGAAGAAGCCGTCGGGATGCGGGTAGTCGGTCGCCCACAGAATCTTGGTCGGCCCCACATAGTCCACCAGATGCCGCAGGCTGCCCTCGACCGGCTCGTAGGAGATCCAGCACTGGCGCTGGAAATACTCGCTAGGCCGCATCGTCAGCGACGAGTCGTTGAACAGCCCCTTGTCGTCAAAGTGGCGATCCATGCGGTCGAGCCAGGGTGCGATCCAGCCGCCGCCCGACTCCATGAACCCAATCCGCACCTTGGGAAAGCGTTCGCACACCCCGTCCCAGATGATGCTCAGACAGGCCAGCATCATCTCCATGGTGTGGGAAACCATGTGCTTGGCGCTCAGGCTCTCAAAGCGGTCCACGCCAACCGCCGGCATGCCGCCGGTGCCCTCATGGATGCCGATTGAGAAGTCCAGCTCCTGGGCTTCGGCCCAGAACACGTCGTAGTCCGGGTGGCCGAGCATCCGGTTGTTGTAGGGGTTGGGCCGCAGAAAGCCGCTGCCCATGCCCAGCTCATTGCGGGCGTAGCGCATCTCTTCAATGGCTAGGTCGATGGATTGCATGGGCAGCATGGCCACGCCGAACAGGCGGTCGGGGTAGGGCTGGCAGTAGTCGGCCAGCCAGCGGTTGTAGGCCCGACTGGCCGCCGCAGCCAGCTGTGGGTCCTGGATGGCGCCGGCGAACAGGCCCACACTGGGGTACAGGAAAACGGCGTCAATACCGTCCAGATCCAGGTCGGGGATCCGGGCGTGGGGATCGAAGCCGCCCTTACGGCCCTCGGTGTATTTGATCCGAATCGAGGTGTCGCCCTGCCGGGCGCCGATAGCGCCGACCAGACCCAGGCCGGTCGGCCCGCCGAACACCTTGCCCTCAATGCGCAGGCGTTCCCGGCCGTCGGTGTCCACAAACAGCTCGGGTGCGCGCTGGCGGTACTCAGGGTCGATATACTCGGTCCAGAAAGTGGGCGGCTCCAACACGTGGCCGTCGGAATCGATGACGTTATAGCTGCGACTCATGGTCTCCCTCCTTGCCCCTGTCAGAGTTCAGTTGAGCTGATAAAACTGCTTGGCCCCTTCGGCCAGGACCGTGCGTCCGGTGTCGGCCGTCAGCTGCTCGGCAATCATGGTCGGCGCGCCCGGAAAAAACCCGTCGGGATGCGGGTAGTCGGTCGCCCACAGAATCTTATGCGGCCCCAGGCGCTCGGCCGCATAGGCCAGACCGGTCTCGACCGGTTCAAACGAGATCCAGCACTGGCGCTCGAAATACTCGCTGGGCCGCATCCGCAGGCAGTGGTCCATGAACTGGCTCTTGTCGTCGAAGTGGCGGTCCATGCGGTCGAGCCACGGCGCAATCCAGCCCCCGCCCGATTCCAGAAACGCGATCCGCAGCCTGGGAAAGCGCTCGCACACCCCGCTCCAGATGACGCTCAGGCAGGCCAGCATCATTTCCATCGGGTGCGAAATGATGTGTCGTTCAGCCCGGGTCTGAAAGCGGTCCACTCCCACCTGCGGCATGCCGCCGCCCGACCCTTCGTGCAGGCCGATGGCAAAGTCGAGGTCCTGCACCTCGGCCCAGAACGGCTCGTAGTCGGGATGGTGCAGCATGCGGCCGTTGTAGGGGTTGGGTCGCAGAAAGCCGCCCCGCATGCCGAGGGTGTTGCGGGTGTAGCGCGCCTCTTCGATGGCCAGCTCGACCGACTGCATGGGCAGCATGGCCACGCCGAACAGGCGGTCGGGGTAGGGCTGGCAGTAGTCGGCCAGCCAGCGGTTGTAGGCCCGGCACATGGCCGCGGCCAGCGGCGGGTCGTCTACCGCGCCGGCAAACAGGCCGATGCTGGGATACAGAAAGGCGGCGTCAATGCCGTCGAGGTCCATGTCTGGAATCCGGGCGTGGGGATCGAAACCGCCCTGGCGGCCCTGGCTATAGCTGATGTCAATCGACGCCTCGCCCTGTCGGGCGCCGATGGCGCCGACGAGACCAAGGCCGGTCGGCCCGCCCAGCACCTTGCCTTCCAGCCGCAGGCGCTCTTTGCCGTCGGTGTCAACAAACAGCTGCGGGGCGCGCTCGCGGTAGGCGGGCTCCATATACTGGTCCCACAGGTCGAGCGGCTCCAACACATGCCCATCCGCGTCAATGATACGATAGCTGCGAGCCATGGCGGTTCCCCCTCTTTTGAGCAATCGGGCGACTCGGGAGCGCTTAGCCGAGCTGGTAGAACTCGATTGCACTGCCGGCCAGCACCGCATGCTTGTCTTTGTCCGACAGCTTCTCGGCAATCATGGCCGGCGCACCGGGAAAAAACCCGTCGGGATGGGGATAGTCGGTCGCCCACAGGATTTTATTGGCGCCCAGATAGTTCACCAGATGGCTCAGGCTGCCCTCGACCGGTTCGTACGAAATCCAGCCCTGGCGCTGAAAATACTCGCTCGGCGACAGCCTGAGCGCGGTGGAGCCGAACACCCCGTGATCGTCGAAATGGCGGTCCATGCGGTCCAGCCAGGGCGCGATCCAGCCGCCGCCCGATTCCAGAAAGGCGAAACGCACTTTTGGAAAGCGCTCACACACCCCGCCCCAGATCACGCTCAGGCAGGCCAGCATCATCTCCACGGTATGCGACACAATGTGCCGGGCCGGCAGATCGTCGAAGCGCTCGACCCCGGCCGCCGGCATCCCGCCGGTGCCCTCATGAATGCCAATCGGAAAGTCGAGGTCTTGGGCTGCGGCCCAGAACGGGTCGTAGTCCGCATCGCCCAGCATCCGGTCGTTGTAGGGATTGGGACGCAGAAAGCCGCTCTTCATGCCCAGCTCGTTGCGGGCATAGCGCATCTCTTCAACGGCCAGGCCGATGTCCTGCATGGGCAGCATGGCCACGCCGAACAGGCGGTCGGGGTAGGGCCGGCAGTAATCGGCCAGCCAGCGGTTATAGGCCCGGCACATGGCCGCAGCCAGAGACGGGTCCTGCACCGCGCCGGCGAACAGACCCAGGGTGGGATACAGAAACACCGCATCAATGCCGTCCAGCTCCATGTCCGGGATCCGGGCGTGGGGATCAAAGCCGCCCTTGCGGCCCTCGATGTACTTGATCTCGGTTGAGGCTTCCCCCTGCCGGGCGCCGATCGCGCCGGCAAAGCCGATCCCTTTGGGACCGCCGTACACCCGGCCCTCTATGCGCAGGCGCTCTTTGCCGTCGGTATCGGTGAACAGCTCGGGCACCCGGTCGCGGTAGGCCGGGTCGATATAATCGTCCCAGAAATTCGGCGGTTCCAAGACATGGCCGTCAGAATCAATGACATTATAGCTGCGTCCCATCACGCTCCTCCTTATTGTGCAAAACACGGTTTTCCGGCTGTTTCTTGGCCTCCTAGCACCTTCCGGTCGCAGCGGCAAGCTTGCGCCGCAGGCTGTGGCGGCCGGCCGAGGCTTGCAAGAAAACCCGTGCAGACGTATGCTCCCGGCATCACACAATTTCTCGTGGGAGGTGAAGCGTATGAGACCACCAGAGGTCCAGTCCGAGATGATGCACTATCCTGGTCATGGCGGCACTCCGGTCAGTGCCTATCTGAGCCGTCCAACGACGTCGGGCCCGCATCCCGGCGTGATTGTGATTATGGAAGCCTTTGGTCTGAACGACCATATCAAAGACGTGGCCGACCGCTTTGCCAGAGAAGGCTATATTGCCCTGGCGCCGGATATGTACACCCGTGAGGGAACCCCCGATATCAGCAACCCGGATACCATGCTCCAGAACGTGATGCGCATCATGTTCTCGGTCCCCGACTCGCAGGCCATGGGCGACCTCGACGCCGGCGCGCAGTACATCAAGAGCCAGGCCGACTCGAACGGCAAGGTGGGCGCGATCGGCTTCTGTTCGGGCGGACGCTACACCCTGATGTTCGGCTGCACCAGCAAGAACCTGGATGCGGCGGTGGATTCGGCCGGCGGGTTCATCACCCAGGACGGACCCAACGAGCAGGAGGACACCCGCCCGGTTCCGCCTATCGACATGATCGCGGATCTGAACTGCCCGCTGCTGGGGCTGTTTGGCGAAGAAGACCCCAACCCGTCGCCCGAGCACGCCGAGCGGCTCCAGGCCGAACTCGACAAGCATGGCAAGACGTATGAGATGCGAATGTATCCCAACGCCGGCCATGCCTTCTTTGCCGACTATCGCGACAGCTATCGGCCGGTTCCGGCCCAGGATATGTGGCACCGGGTTCTCACGTTCTACGACACACACCTCAGTGCGTAGTCCAGTCGGGTGGGGTCTCGCCCACCCCCCAATCAGGAGGGAGACATGGCAGTAGACAAATTCCCGGTCGAGGCGAGCCACATCATGATGTTTGCCCGCTCGGTCGGAGACGAGAACAAGATCTATTACGACGAGGAGTATGCCCGCGACACCGAGCCGGGGACGATCATCGCGCCGCCAACCTTTGCCCAGTCCAGCGCCCAGTTCGACCCCGACTATTTCCTGCGGCCCAAACCCGGCCAGCCCTGGTTTGGCTCGGGCAAGGAACCCACCGGTATCCAGAAAAAGGAAGGCGGAGGCGGTGGTGGAGGCGGTGGTGGCGGTCTGCACGCCGAGCAGCACTTCGAGTATCACCGCCATCCTAAACCGGGCGATGTGCTGACGGCGACCGAGAAGCCCGGCAAGAAGTGGGAGAAGCAGGGCAAGCGGTCGGGCAAACTGATCTTTTCAGAAACCGTCACCGAGTATCGGGATCAAAACGGTGAGTTGGTAATTACCGCCCGGGGCGTCGGGGTCCAGACCGAACGGCCGGTCGATCAGTAGGGAGAAACGTATGGCCTTATCAGCACGTCAGCTCAAAGTCGGTGACAGCCACGAGGAGCAGGTTGTCGAGAACCTGACCCGCACCCAGCTGGTCCAGTACGCCGGCGCGTCCGGTGACTACAACCCGGTCCACACCGATGAAGTCTTCACCACCAAGGTGGCCGGCTATCCTTCAGTCTTTGCCCACGGCATGCTCAGCATGGGCCTGACCGGCAAAATGTTGACCAACTATGTCGGAGACGGACGTCTGACCAAGTATGGCGTGCGTTTTACCCGTCAGGTCTGGCCCGGCGACAGCCTGACCGCCCGGGCGACGGTTAAGGAGATTCGGCTCGAAGGCGAGCAGCCGGTTGTCGATCTTGACGTCTCGACCGTGAATCAGGACGGCGTCGAAGTCATCAGCGGCTACGCCTCGGCGCGGGTTGATCCCTAGGCGCTGTGTTGAGACTATGTCCTCCCTGCCCGCTCACAGCCGGGGAGGACGTTGGCCGGTAACTGCTCTCGGCCTTCAACCGCTCGGAGCGCCGGCCGCAAACATTCAGGGAAAAGGAGGTCGCATGCAGTACGATCTGATTATTCAGAATGGAACGGTCATCGACGGCTCGGGTCTGCCGCGCTTTCGGGCCGATGTCGGCATCATTGACGGCAAGATCGCCTCAATCGGCCGGATTCGGGGAGAAAGCGCCAAAGAGACCGTTGACGCCGAGGGCCACGTGGTCGCTCCCGGTTTTATCGACGGCCACACCCATATGGACGCCCAGGTGTCCTGGGATCCGCTGGGCACGTGTTCGTGCTGGCACGGCATCACCAGCGTGATTATGGGCAACTGCGGCTTTTCGCTCGCGCCGTGCAAAGAGAGCGAAAAAGACATGGTCATGCGCAACCTGGAGCGCGCCGAAGACATCGCGCCCGAGGCCATGAACGCCGGCATCAACTGGACCTGGGAGACCTTTCCCGAGTATCTGGAGAGCGTTGAGCGCCTGCCCAAGGGCATCAACTACGGCGCCTACATGGGTCACTCTGCGCTGCGGACCTATATCATGGGCGAGCGGGCGTTTACCGAGGAAGCCACCGAGAGCGACCTGGAGCGCATGAAGCAACAGGTGCGCGAGGCCATTCGGGCCGGGGCGATGGGGTTTACCACCTCACGGACGCGCAACCACCAGACGCCCCAGCGGCAGCCGGTGGCCAGCCGCCTGGCGACCTGGGAGGAAGTCCGCCAGCTGGTTGGGGTGATGGGTGAATGCGGCGCCGGCATTTTTGAGATCGCCGGGGAAGACACCGGCCGTGATCCCGAGCGTATCGCCGACTACCAGGCCCGGCTCAAAGCCCTGGCCGTCGAGACCGGCGTACCGGTGACCTACGGCATGTTTACCATGCGTCGCGCCCCGGACAGCTGGCAGTCCTACTACGAGTTGGCCGACGAGACCGCCGCGGCCGGCGGACGGATGTTCCTGCAGGTCCACAGTCGGTCGCTGAACGCGGTGCTGTCGTTTGAGACCAATACGCCGTTTGACCGCCTGCCGACCTGGCGGCGGCTGAAAAAGATGGGCTCGCTGGCAGAAAAAGAGGCCGCGCTGCGCGATCCTGACTTCCGCCGGACGCTCGTCGAAGAAGCGCGCGATCAAGAGCCCGACGGTGGCCGGGGCACCGGCCCCGAGGCCCGGGCGGCCGATTACGACTGGCTGTATGTCATGGACAGCCCCAACCCGCCCCACCGCTCGGTTGCCGAGGTCGCCGCCGCCCAGGGCAAAGATCCGGTCGAGGTGTTCATCGACCTGGCTCTCGACAAGGGCTTGAAGCAGTTCTACCTGCAACCGCTGGCCAACGAGGATCAGGACCACGCGCTACAGATGATCAAGCACCCGCGTTCGGTGGTGACCTTCTCGGACTCCGGGGCGCATGTGTCTCAGATCATGGACTCCTCGCTGCAAACCCATTTGCTCAGCCACTGGGTGCGCGACAAACAGGAAGTGACGCTTGAGGAGGCGGTGCGGATGCTGAGCTTCGTGCCGGCCTCGCAGTGGGGGCTGAACGGGCGGGGCCTGCTGCGCGAGGGCATGACCGCCGATGTGGTGGTCTTCAATCCCGACACCGTCGCCCCGATGATGCCGGAGCTGACCTACGATCTGCCGGCCGGCGCGCGGCGGCTCAAGCAGAAGGCGGCCGGTTTCCTGGCCACCGTGGTCAACGGTCAGGTTGTGTTGCGCAACAACGAGCACACCGGCGCCCTGCCCGGTCAGTTGCTGCGCGGTCCCCTGGCCCGCGCCTAACAACCATCCATGACGAGCGGGGCGGACACATTGCGTGGCTGCCCCGCCTGTCTCTTCCCCCCTCCAAAGAACGCACGGACACACCCCACGTTCCCCTCCTGTCCGCGCGGCCGATGACGGCCATAATGAGTTCGGCTTGCTCGGTCTCAATGCCAGCGGCTACAAATTGCCGCACGGTTTCATGGGTGTCGATGGTGTAGGTCGCCATCCCGGGCTCTCCTGCGTCTCAAGCGCATCGTTCCAAGCCCAGATCATCCGGCGTTGAGGTTAAGCCGAACGGTGAGCATGCGCCCGCTCGAAACATGGGCAAAGCCCGGCCACTCTGCTAGGGTGGCCCTCCCAGCCCTACCGGCTGGGTACGGAGGGGGACATGACTACGGACAAGCAGTGGCAAACGATCAACGAGGAGGGCTTCCGGCTGTATCAACAGGGGGCGTATGACCGAGCCGAACAACTCTTTCGTGAGGCCCTGGAGATGGTCGAGACGTTCGGCCCACAAGACACGCGGGTGGCCATGGTGCTCAACAACCTGGCCAACCTGTGTCACAACCAGGGCAAACTCGACGAGGCCGAGCAGCACTATCAGCGCGCCCTGGATATCCGGCGCGAGCAGTACGGCCCGGACCATCCTTTTGTGGCTCAGAGCCTGAACAATATGGCCTCGCTGTACCGCGAGCTGGGCAGGCTGGACGAGGCCGAGACCTTTCTGCAAAAAGTCCTGGCCATTGCCGAGGCGATTGTCGGCCCCGACCACTGGCGGGTGACCAACTGTCTCAATAATCTGGCGGCGGTGTATATGGCCCAGGCGCGTTACAAGGAGGCGTCCTCGCTGTTTGACCGCTCGCTCACCATTCGGACCCGCTTTTTCGGGCCCGACCATCACTCGGTGGCAACCACCCTGTGCGGCCAGGCCGAAGTCGCGGTGGCCCAGGGCAAGGACGCAGAGGCCGCCCCGATTTTCCAGCGCGCCCTGGACATCCGGCAACAAAAACTCGGCGCCGATCATCCGGCGGTCGCCCTGCTCATCGAGAAGTACGCCCCGCTGCTGCACCGGGCGGACCGTCAGGACGAGGCGCTGGCGCTGGAAGCCAGGGCCAGAGAAATCCGGATCAAACACAAGCACGTTGACGCTGTCGGAGACCACCAAGAGTAAACACAAGAGTAAACGCGTCCTCCAACCACATGTTGACACGTTTCCTCTTGTAAGTAGGGAGGCAGGCTATGGAGCACACTGGACGCATGCCGCTTGAGGGTATTCGAGTTGTAGACCTGACGATCTGGGCTCAAGGCCCTCTGGGGGCCATGATGTTGGCCGACCTGGGAGCCGAGGTCATCAAGGTCGAGAAGCCCGGCCAGGGCGATTTTTCCCGTGGGGTGCAGTCTCTGTTTGGCCAGCCCCAGTTCTTGCCCGACGGCAAAAACCTGATGTTCGAGATCACCAACCGCAACAAAAAGGCGGTCAGTCTTGACCTGCGCCAGACCGCCGGCCAGCAGGCCCTCTACCGCCTGATCGAAAAGTCCGATGTCTTCGTCTCCAACCTCCACCCCAGCGCCCTGCGCGAGTTCCGGGTTGACCGCGAGACGCTGCTCGGCATCAACCCCGAGCTGATCTACTCGCACGCGACCGGTTTCGGCCCGCGCGGCCCGCACGCCGAAGACCCGTGTCAGGACACGGTCGGCATGGCCCGCTCCGGCTTCATGTTCAACACCCCGGACGCGGCCGGGGCGCCGGTGTATCCGACCGGGGCGCTGAGCGACATCCTGTCCGGCACGATGCTCGGCTTTGGGGTGATTGCCGCCCTGCTGGCCCGGGAGCGAACCGGCGTCAGCCAGTCGGTGTGGGCCTCGCAGCTGAGCACCATGATGTGGCTCCAGTATTACAACGTGGCCCAGTATGCGAACGTGGGAGAGGACTTTGCGCCCTACGACCGCCACGAGGTGGCCAACCCGCTGATGAACCTGTACCGCTGCGCCGACGGGCGCTGGATTGCGTGCGGGCTGTTCGTTGCCCCGCGTTTCTGGTCGGACTTCTGTCGGGTGATGGGCTTGACCGATATCGAGCACGACCCGCGTTTCAGCAGCGATGAAAAACGGGCCGAACATCGCCGCGAGTTGATCGACCGTATTGAGGGGGCGTTCGCCACCCAGCCGCGCGATCACTGGGAGACGATCTTCCGCGAAAAAGGCTTCTGGTTCTCGGTCGTCAACAGGGTCAGCGACCTGCCCGACGACCCGCAGGTGGCGGCCAACGACTACCTGATGGAACTCGACAACGGGCTCAAGACCGTGTCGGCGCCCTTCAGCCTGGAAAAGACTCCGCCGCTCCGAAACGGCGCGCCGGACTTCAGCCAGCACACCGACGAGATTCTGGAGCAGGTATGCGGCTACTCACCGGAGGAGATTGTCGCCCTCAAGGAGAAGGGCGTCGCCTGGTAGGCGGGCCGGCGCTCAGACGCCAAAGAAACGCGCCGCATTGTCGCCCAGGATTTTGTTGACCGAGACCTCGGGCAGGCGGGCCAGGGCTGCCCGCGCCTTGTCAACCGGCCGGACAAAGCCCTCGGCGTGCGGGTAGTCGGAGCCGATAAAAAACTTGTCATCGCCGACCAGCTCGACCATATACGGCAGGCTGCGCTCGTCCGGGTCGGCCGAAATCCAGATGTTGCGGGCAAAATACTCGCTGGCCGAGCGCTTCATGGCCGTGGTGTGGCCCATATAGCTGTAGCGGTAATCGAACCGGTCCAGCCACTCGACGAGCCAGCCGCTGGCCGACTCGACGACCGCCACCCGCAGGTCTGGAAAGCGCTCGAAGACCCCGTCGTAGACCATGGTGGTGAGTGCCATGCGCGGATCCTGAATGACGTTCATGCTGACAAACATGAAGTCCGGCTTGGGCTCCCGGCGCCACTCGTTGCCCAGATAAAAGGGATGGACAACCAGGTGCAGGCTGACCGCCAGGTCCAGTTCCTGGGCCGTGGCCCAGACCGGATCGAAGTCCGGGTGGCCGAAGCTCTTGCCCTCGACCGGCATCGCCCCGATGAAGACCGCCCGCAGGCCGGCCTTGGCCAGCCGCCGCAGCTCGCGGACCGCCTCGGCGGGGTGGCGGAGCGAGATATGGCCGACCGGGTAGAGGCGCTCGCGGTGGGCGGCGCACACGTCCAGCGCCCAGGTGTTGTAGGCCCGACAGTGGGCTGCGGCCAGCTCGGGGTCTTCGACTAGGCCGTCTGTCAGCAGTCCGAGCGAGGGGTACAGAAACTGGCAGGCGATGCCTTCCTGGTCCAGGAAGGCGATGCGCGCCTGCATATCTTCCAGGCTGTGGCTGGAGACGGCGGCCAGATCGAAAGAGCCGAGTCCGGCGCCGGACTCTTTTTGGCCATAGCCGATCAGCACGCCCAAAAAGTCCTCGACATTGAAGCGCGCCCGGGTGTTGTCCTCAATCAGGATGGTGTAGCGGTCGCTGTCCGGGCGCGGCACAAAGCGCAGGCAGCGCGCGCGGTACCGGGGGTCGATATACCGCTGCCAGATATCGAGCGGCTCCATGAAATGACTGTCGGCGTCAATAATGCGTGCCATGCGGCTTATCCTTGGCTTGGGGTCAGGGATTGGTAGACCGCCGCGACCTGGAGCAGCAGGTCTTCGCGAAAATACGGGCCGACCAGCATCAGGCCGACCGGCAGCCCATCGACCTTGCCGCACGGGATGCTGAGCGCCGGATGGCCGGTCAGGTTGAACGGGGCGGTGTTGTGGGCGACCAGACCCAGGTCCATGCCCAGCTGACCGCCGAACAGGGTATGCTCAATCGCCTCCTGGGCGTCTGCGGGCTGGCGATAGACCGGGGCGGTCATCGGACTCGTCGGCAGGGCCAGGACATCGGCCTGCGACAGGGCCTGGTTGTACTGTTTGACAAAGGTGGGACGGACGTTGTGACCCTTGGCGTACAGCCGGCCGTGGGTGAAGCGGCTGAGATACGCGCCCATCAGCAGGCCGAGTTTGTAGTTGAGCGGCAGCTCGTGGTCGTGGCCGTGTTTGAAGCGGCCAAAGCTGGAGATCAGCGAGCTGGGGTAGTAGGTCCTGGCAAAAGCCCCGCCCAGGTTGGTCTCGAACATGTGTTTACCGCCCTCAAAGTAGATCGGCAGCAGGGCCAGCAGCGCCTTGTCGTGGAGCGGGAGCGGACACCGAGCTGAGCCGGGCGCCCGCCCCCTCCAGGCTGGCCAGGGCGGCATGAACCGCCTGCTCGACCTCCGGCTGGCTGCCGACAAAGCCAAAACCCTCAGACAACACGCCGATGGTGATGCCGTCAATGCCGCGGCTCAACGCCTGGCCGTAGTCGGGCAGCCGGGCCGGCAGCTGTGTCTGACGGGGATCGTAGCCGTCCGGTCCGGCCACGCAGCTCAGCGCTGCGGTCAGGTCTTCGACCGTGCGTGTCATCGGGCCGACGTAGTCGATGCTCGGGTCGAGGCCAAACACGCCGGTGTGCGGAATAAGCCCGTGGGTGGCCATCAGGCCCAGGCAGCCGGACCAGGCTGCGGGCAGGCGAATCGAGCCGCCCTGATCGCCGCCAAAGGCGATGTCCACCAGTCCGCCGGCCACCGCCGCAGCCGAGCCGGACGACGAGCCACCGGTGACATGGGCGGGATTGTGGGGGTTGAGCGGCCGGCCAAAATCGCCGATGCCGCTCAGGCCCGGTCCGCCGAACGAAAAGTCCTCCATGTTCATCTTGCCGACGATTGTGCCGCCGGCGGCCAGCAGCCGGGTGACGATGCTGGCGTCAAAGTCGGGGGTATAGCCGTCCATGAAATGCGAGCCCAGGGTGAGCGGCACCCCGGCCACGCTGATGTGGTCCTTGAGGCCGATGGTTTTGCCGCTGAGCGGACCTTGCTCAGCGCCCGCCACCCAACACTTGCGGATAAAGACGTTGAGCGGGTCCTCGTCTTCGGTCGGCCGGTAGCCCGGGTCGCGGTCGGTGACATCCAGGGGCAGGTGCTCCTCCTCGATCCGTAGCTCGTGAAAGCGCTCAAAGCTGTCGATGTGCTCAAGCATGCGCGACTGCATGCTGCGCGCCTCGGCCTGGCTGAGGGCGAGGCCAAGAGTTCTGCCGTGTGCGATCACATCCTCGATAGTGGGCCGTGGCAACATACTCCCGCCTCCTTTTGCGTCTTCCCATACAGGCGAGAGGGCGGGCTTGTCAAACGCGCCACAGCCCGGCCGTGGCGGGCCGGGTCGGCCCTGTGGGATATTCCTCGGGCTGGCTTGTGGAGTCTGGCGTTCTACTCACCCTTTCCGCGTGCGGGCAGCTGTGGTACAGGCGCGGAGAAGTGCTCGGAGGCCGGATAAGCCGGAGGCATCATTAAGCAGTGAGGGCGACCATGACTATTAAGCGCAGCGATGTGGACCGGGGACGGATAGACTTCTCGGAGGTGATATCCGGGCGGCGGCTGCCGCCGGTCCATCCCGGCGAGATTCTCCGTGACGAATTCCTGACGCCGCTGGAACTCAGCGTGTACCGGCTCTCCCAGATACTCAAGGTGTCACGGCCGCGGCTGAACGATATCGTGCACGGACGCCGTGCCGTTACGACCGATACCGCGCTCCGCCTCGGGTACTATTTCGGGACGACGCCGGAGTTCTGGCTCAATCTTCAGACTCGCTACGATCTTGATGTCGCCGAGCATACGCTGCGCCGGAAGATCGAGCGGGAGGTCACCCCGCGTGCAGCATGACGCGCTCGGCGGTCCATACCCACGCAACAGCGCCTAGCGCTGATGGTAGAGCGGATGCCCGCGGACGCCGGTATGCACGCGGCTGAAATGGTCGCCTTCCAGATTGGCAAAATAGAGGTCCTGCAAGCCCGGACCGCCGAACGCGCAGTTGGTGGGAAAATTCAGCTTTTGCCCTTCAGGGTCGTCAATCAACAGACTCCACTGCCCATTCGTATCCACTTTGATGATCTGATGGGCCGGAACCATGTTGACGCCCTGGTGGGCAATACCCTGGAGCGTATGGGAGCCGCCAATCTTCGCCGGCAGCGTGACGTAGAGGTTGCCGTCCACGTCGAAGGCCATCCCGTCGGGCAGGGCGGGAAAGTCTTTGGAGTATATTTCAGGTGGGCCAAAAGTCCCGTCTTTCTTGATCTGAATGCGCAGGCAGTCATCCCGGGTGCTTTCCAGCACGTAGACCGCGTCTTCATTCGGCGCGATAGCCGTTCCGTTGGCGAGGTAAATACCGGTGGCAACGACATCGCCCCGGCCGTCCGGGCGGATACGGACCAGCGCGCCATTCGGGGCCGGCTGTGCCAACTCGTCGAGCGCCTTTTCCAGTGTCGGCGCGCTCGACGAATTGGAGACGTATAAGTTCCCCTCGGCATCATAGCTGGCGAAATTCGGCATGGTGAGCTTCACGTCGCCCACCCGGTCGGCAATAAGCGAGACCTGGCCGGTCTGGGAGACGCGCATCACGGCCTGCTTGGCCAGGTCGCAGTAGACAATATTGCCCTCACGGTCCATGGTCACGCCGTTGGGCATGGAGCCCTCCGGCAAGCGGGCCATTTCACCCACTGTCCCGTCCGGGGTGACGCTGTACACAACGCCGTTGCGACCCGCGCCATAGGCCGCGCCATCTTTATCAATGACCACCCCTTCGGCCTGAAGAACGCCTTGCCCAAAAATTTCTACCTGGTCCACAGAAAATGTCGCCATGCTCCACGCTCCTTTTGCTGTCATACTGAGGCCATTCCGGCGTCAGTTCTGTAGGTCGGATTCGCCGGAGGCGTAATCCGGCGCCACCAGCGTACCGGCTGTCGCCACCATCGCTCCGATACGCCGTGCCGCTTGTTATCACTGACCGAATCGATCTTGGCAAGAACCGCTCCTGTCAAGACCGCCGCCATGCGCCGGCAGAGTCCAGGCATAGGGCTCAAGACCACGGCTTTTCATGAGGGGCGGGGCTATGCTAAGGCATACGGATAGACCTGCTCTGTCTCTCTGCAATGGCGCAGGGGATGAGGGCGGCCACAAGGAGGGTTCGCTTATGACGACGCAAAAAGGTTTTTCGCATCTGGGTCTGTCCACCCTGGATTTAGACAAGACCCGCGACTTTTACGAGAATATTCTGGGTTTCAAGCCGGTGCGCTGCGATACGATCAAGGTCAAAGAGGGCGGGCATATCCGGCACATCTTCTTTGACACCGGCCGCGACCAACTGCTGGCCTTCATGGAGGCGCGCGAGGTGCCGGGCGTGCCCCAGGAGTATGACGCGGGAATCAACCGCGGGCTCGGCGTGCCGAACGCGTTCTATCACTTCGCGTTTGAGGCCGGGACCGAGGCCGGCCTGGCGGCCAAGCGTCAGGAGTTGCTGGACAAGGGCGTAGACGTGTCCGAGGTCGTGGACCACGACTGGGCCAAGTCGATCTATTTCAAGGACCCGAACGGTATGCAGCTGGAATTCTGCTGCCTGACACGCGATTTTGTTGACGACGACGGCGTCATGCAGGAGCGCTTCCAGGCCTCGGTCCGCGCCCTGGGCCTCGAAGATACGCGTGACCTCAAGGACGCCCCCCGCTAGGCCCGCTCTCAATCGGTAGCGGTTGTGTCCAGCAGCCGCTCAACCATAGCCCGGTACTGCTTGACCGCAGGCGAGCGGTAGAAGCGGGCACGGGTGAAATTGGGGTCGCCGGCGTAAAACCACTCGTACTGGAGCTGGCGGCTGCCAAACTGCTCGCCCAGCATATCCCAGGCCAGCTTGAACAGCCGCACGCGCTCCTGGGCCGGCAAATCCTTACCGCGCAGATATTGTTCGAGATACGGCGCAATGGCCGGATTTTCCAGGTCCTTTTCCGTCGGCGTCAGAATCAGACCACTGCCGCTCAGCTGCCGCAGGACTTCCGCCGCCCGCATATGCGCCTGGGGCAGAAACACCCACAGGCTGGCCGCCAGGGCGCGCAGCGAAGTGCCCTCGCGTCGGCCGGCGTCCACGTCCTGAGCCGCCGCCCGCACCAGGCCGTTGGCGATCTCGACATTGGCGATCAACTCTCCGAGCAGGGTCTGGACATGCGCGGCTGCGGTCCGGCCGATGGCTTCGGCCACCGAACACGCCAGACCGGCCATGAAACGCAGCTTGACCGTGCCGCGAATCACCCCCTGGAGCAGGGCATAGCCGGGCGCGTGGCCAAGAATATAGTTGGACGCCTCAATATCGCCGTTGATAAAGACCCGCTCCCACGGCACTTCCACATCGTCGAAGATCGCCAGCGCGTCTTCCTCGTCAAAGCGGGACGACAGCGGCCGGTCAAAGTCGCTGCGGCCGGTGCTGTAGGCTTCACGACACACGAATTTGAGGCCGGGGATATCCATCGGCACGGCGAAACACAGGGCGTAGGCTTCCTCGCCCGGCTTGCGTGGGTAAAACGGGCCGACCCACAGCTCGTTGGAAAACGGGGCCAGGGTTGACAGCATGCGCGCGCCACGGACGACGAGGCCGCGGTCCGTCTCGCGCACGCGGTGCAGGGCGGCTCCGGGGTCGGCCTGCTCGGCCGGGCCTTTTGAGCGGTCGATCTGGGGATCGACCAGGGTGTGGGTGAGGCACCAGTCGCGGTCCCGGCAGTCTTCGTAATAGCGCAGGGTATTGTCGCCGTACTGTTTGTTGCGCTGGCCGATGAACTCGTGGGCGACCGCCGCGTCGGTGACCAGGGCGTTCATGAAGTCGGGCAGCCGGCCCATCAGCCCGAACGTGGCCTCGGCCCGAAACTCCTCGGCCCGCACCCGACGGTCCACGTCCTGGGCGGTGTCGGTGATCAGAAAGGACAGGCTGACCGGCTGACCGTCGGCCGGGGAGGGGTAGGTCAGGAGGGACTGGTGCTGGGGATCGTGCTGGAGGTCGTACAGCATGGCCAGGGTATTGATCGCACCCTGAAACGGCGGATAGGCCGTGACGTCCGTGACCCGTTCGCCGTTGACATAGATGCTGCGCCCGTCGCGCAGGCTTTCCCGATACTCCGCGCCGCTCCGAATACCCATTTGGAATCCCTCCCCCGCGTGTCTATTGCCGCATGGCCGCGATCACGTCGCGCAGACCCTTGTCCTCCTGGGCGTACTCGAGCTTCTCCACCCCCAGATAGGCGTTGGGGTACTGGACGTATTCGGCGGCGTCGTTATCGCAGTAGACTTCGAGTTCGTAGCCGTCCGGGTCCTCGAAATAGACGCTCCTGGTGATGCCGTGGTTGACGGTAAAGTGGACCGGCACGCCTTTGTCCTTGAGTTCGTGGTAGGCAGCCTCAAGCTCTTCCTGGCTGCCGAGACGAAAGGCGATATGGGCCAGCCCGACCGCTTTGGGGTTGGGAGCCTCGGCCTCGGAGCCGATTTCAAACAGGGCCAGCTCGTGGTGGTCGCGTCCGTGGTTGGCCAGAAAGACGGCCCGAATTTCGGAAACATCTTTCATGATCTGCATACCCAGGACTTCAGTGTAAAACTTGCGCGAGCGGTCAAGGTCGCGGACCTTGATGACGGCGTGGCCAATGCGTTCGGGGCGGATCATAGCGGAACCTCCTGTGTGGGATGGGTTTACCCTTACTCGTTTTTTTCGACTTTCTCTACAGGCGGGGCAGGGCTGTGTTGGTCATGCTCGGGTGTCAGGCGGGCGATGTCGTAGCCATCGACGACGCTGGGTTGGCCGAACAGCTCGACCGCCGGGGCGACCTCGGCGAGCGACAGCGCCATGAGCAGCAGGCGCTCGGCCTCGGGCGGCAGCTTGTCCGGCGGAAACTGTTCCAGATGGGCCAGGACCTCTTCCATGCGCGCCAGCATGGCGGTGTAAAAGGCCCGGAGGTCTGCCATGCTGCTGGACTGTCGCTTGGCGCTGCGTTCCCCTTCGGTGGCCAGGGACCACTCCAGCCACGGTTCAAGATCGTGAAAGGCTGCGGGCAGGTGTTGCACGTTTGCTCTCTTAGCATTATTCCACCCCGGCCGGCTAGCGCGCCTGAAGGCGAAGGGCGACACAGGATCGGACTCTGCTCTAATGACCACCCGGTGCGGGGGCAGCGGCTCCAGCCATGCCGGGCGGCTCTGCTTGAGACAGCCGGCCCCCCTTCGCCCAGACTCAGGACCTGTCTCCGAGCAGGGGAGGGGGGGCGGTGGTCAATCCCCTCCTTGGAAGGGTCCGGCGAAGCCGGGGGGTGGGTGGCCTTATTCCACGCCGGTGACGACGAAGTTCTGCTGCGCCTCCTGCCACTCTACCGTGGTCGTCTGCCCGGCCGCCGGGAAGTCCGCAATGGTGTGCGTCTGGCGCAAGCCGCGCGCGAACTCCCCGTCCAGCGTCGTCACCGTCACGGTACTGTGGGCAAACTCGTCCCCGTCGGCCACGGCCCGCACGGTATGGGTGCCGTCGCCCAGCAGGTTCCAGTTGAACAGCAGCCCAAAGCCATTATCCGTGTCTCCGCAGCGGTCGGCCGTGTCCAGCCGTTCGGTGCCGGAACCCGCCTCGAAGGTCAGGGACTCGTCCGTATCGCCCGGCTCGAACACAATCTCGACCGTGTCGGCCTCGCACACCCAGCCGGAAATCACGCCCAGACCGCTCTGAAAGGACCCCGGCGCGGGGTTCTCCAACCGCGCCTGCTCGGGCGTCAGCTGTTCGCCGCCGTCTCCACCGTCGCCGCTGGCAATGACGAAGTTCTGTAAGGCTTCCGCCCAGCGCAGCGTGGTGGTTTCCCCCACGTCCGGGAAGTCGGGGATGGTGGTGGTGGCGTGGAGGCCCCGGCGGTACTCCTGCTCGGCGTGGTCGCCGAGGGTGGTGACGGTGATCTGCCGCTCGGCAAACACCACGTCAGCAATCCGCACCCGCACGGTATGCGCCCCGTCGCCGAGCAGGTTCCAGTTGAACAGCAGGCCGAAGCCGGTGTCGGTGGTCTCCGCGCCACACACCCCGGCGGTGTCGGCCCGGGCCGTGCCGGTGGCCGGGACCACCAGGTGCGGCTCGCCGTTTTCCGGGACCAGCTCCATCTCGACCGTGGCGGTCGCGCACACCCAGCCGGACAGCACGCCCAGGCCGCTCTGGGGCGCATTCGGGGCGGGGTTATCGACAAAGGCCGGGGTGTAGTCCACGCCCAGGCGGTAGTCGCCGAAGCTGGTCCCGGCCGACACGGACAGGTAGTAGGTGCCGGGTTCGACGGCTACGCCCAGCCGGAACGGGCCGCTCGCGGTGTCTGCGGCCACCAGGGCGGGCGCGCCGTCGGTTTGGGCCTGGTACAGCCGCCCGGTGGTGTCGGGGCCGGTGGTGTGGGCGAGGAGCACGCCGGCGTGGGGAATCTCGATGGCAAAGGTGTCCACGTCGGTAAAGCTCTGGAGGCGGGCGTCGAGCCGGCGGCGGAGATAGCCGGTGGTGTAGCGCCGGGGATTGAGGGAGGTCGCCTCGTCCAGGGTGTCGCCGTGCTGGTCGGGCGCACGGCGGGCGCCGCCGCCCCCGCCGCCCCTGCCGCCCGTGGTGGGGGGCCGTGGCGGCGTGGCCGTGCGCTCGGGCAGGGTGCCTTCGTAGTACAACCGGGGGCTGGTGGGGTGGTCGGTGGTCCGCACCAGGAAGGCGATGATCGCACCAGGGGTCGGGCCGCTGACGGTGGCCATGGTGCCGGTGACTGACGCGGAGGCCCATCTGCCGGCACGATACCACGCGGTATAGCCGCTGGGGGCGGGGTCGGCGGGTTGTGGTTCCCACGTGGCGGTGAACCCGGTGGAGTGGGACCGGATGTGCAGCTTGTCCACCAGGGTTGGGACGGTGCAGTCGGTGGTGCCCGCCTCGCCGTCCGCATCACCGTACAGACATATCGCCGTGCCGTCGCCGGGGGCGATCAGGATCAGGCTGGCATCATCTGCCATGGTGGCGGGATAGCCGTACAGGTCGGGGTTGCCATACAGGGAGAGATACTCCAGCTCTGTTAGGGTGTCCCGAGCAAGCGAAGCGGGAATCGGCCCGACCAGGTCGTTGTTGTGGAGATAGAGGCGGTGCAGCTTGGTGGGCAGGGTGGTGGGAATCGCCCCGGTCAGGGCGTTGTCCTGGAGTTCGAGTTCTCGCAGGGCGGTCAGGCTGCTGAGGTCGGGAATCGGCCCGTTCAGTTGGTTGTGGTTGAGTTGGAGGCGTTGCAGGGTCGCAGCGGGCAGCTTGGCAGCCAGCCCATCGAGCGGGGCTGTAATCTGCTGCCCGTCCGTATCCAGGCCGAGTTGGTTGGCGTGGAGTCGGAGATTTTGCAGCTTGGTCAGGGCGCTGAGGTTGGGAATCGGCCCGTTCAGTTGGTTGTGGTCGAGACCGAGATGTAGCAGGAGGGTCAGGGCGCTGAGGTCGGGAATCTCCCCGCTGAGTTGGTTGTGGTCGAGATAGAGGACTCGCAGGTTGGTCTGGCTGATGAGGTCGGTGGGAATCTCCCCGCTGAGTTGGTTGTGGTCGAGATAGAGGTAGCCCAGGCCGGCGGGCAGGGCGAGGACTCGTGGGCTGTCCGGGTCGGTCGGGTCGGTCAGCTTGGTGGGAATCTCCCCGCTGAGTTGGTTGGTGCCGAGATAGATGTTTTGCAGGCTGGTCAGGCTGCTGAGGTCGGGAATCTCCCCGCTGAGTTGGTTGCGGTCGAGATGGAGGTTGCTCAGGCCGGCGGGCAGGGCGGGGACTCGTGGGCTGTTCGGGTCGGTCGGGTCGGTCAGCTTGGTGGGAATCGGCCCGTCAAGGTCGTTGTCGCTGAGATGGAGGCTGATCAGGCTGGTCAGGCTGCTGAGGTCGGGAATCGGTCCGCGGAGTTGGTTTTTGTCGAGAGAGAGGTGGGCCAGGGTCGCAGCGGGCAGCTTGGCAGCCAGCCCATCAAGCGGGGTTGCAATCCGCTGCCCGTTCGTAGCCAGGCCGAGTTGGGTGTCGTCGAGATTGAGGTGAGTCAGGCTGGTCAGGCTGCTGAGGTCGGGAATCGGTCCGCGGAGTTGGTTGGTGTAGAGATAGAGTTCTTGCAGGCTGGTCAGGGCGCTGAGGTCGGGAATCGTCCCGCTGAGTTGGTTTTTGTGGAGAAAGAGGCGTTGCAGGTTGGTCAGGTTGCCCAAGGTGGCGGGAATCGTCCCGCTGAGTTGGTTGTTGTCGAGCCGGAGGCGTTGCAGGCTGGTCAGGGCGCTGAGGTCGGGAATCGTCCCGCTGAGTTGGTTTCTTCTGAGATTGACGCTTGTCACTCGCCTGCTGCCGGTATCGACGGTGACGCCATGCAAGGTCCCCAGGTCGGTAGTGGTGTCGATGGCGTCCCAGCCCGTGCTGGTTGTCCAGTTGGCGCCATCGGTGGCCTCGTAGAGCGCTTTTAACGCTGCTCTGTCGTTCTCATTGACGCTGGACTGCGCCTGCGTGCTGGGGACGGCCAGGAGCAGCAGGCTGAGCGCGCCCAGCAGGGCGACGGGGGTGACCCACAACCGCCGCCTCATCGCCAGCCCTCCAAGCGGAAAGCGGAAAGCGGAAAGCATCTTATCCCTACTTTTCAATCTCACGAGCCCACCGGAGTATATACTAGCAGTTTTACGAGTTCTACCTCCGTAATCTGGTAAAACTATGAGGGACTCTGCCTCCCCCGGCGAGCAGGGCGGCGGCGGGGCTCAGGACAGGCCCTTTGGCTTTGCTCAGGACCAACGGTCTCCCGTTCGTGCTGAGCGGAGCGAAGTCGAAGCATGGATGCCGGATCACGGCATGACAAACGCGGAACAGCAGGACTACAGCCTAACGTGGAACGCGCTGGGGTGGCGGGGATGACCCTGCCTATGATCGCCGGATGCCCGGTCCGCTGCTAGACTACGCGGATGGACATACACCTGGTTGACGGCACGTATGAGCTGTTTCGCGCCTATTATGGCCCGCCCTCGGCAAAAGCGCCCGACGGGCGGGAGGTAGGAGCGATACGTGGGCTGGCGCGGTCGCTGCTGTCCCTGCTGCGGAACGAGGGCGCGACGCATGTCGCCGTAGCCTTTGATCACGTCATCGAGTCGTTCCGCAACGAGCTGTTCGACGGCTATAAGACCGGGGCGGGTATTGATCCCGAGCTGTGGGGACAGTTTGGGCTGGCCGAGGACATGGCCCGCGCCCTGGGCCTAATCGTCTGGCCGATGGTCGAGTTTGAGGCCGACGATGCCCTGGCCACGGCTGCCGGGCGGTTTGCCCAGCGCGGCGACGTTTCGCGGGTTCTCATCTGTAGCCCGGACAAAGACCTGTGCCAGTGCGTTGTTGGCGAGCGTGTGGTGTGTGTTGACCGGCGCCGGAAAAAGGTGGTGGATGCCGACGCGGTCCGGGCCAAGTTTGGGGTTGCGCCGACCTCCATTCCCGACTGGCTGGCCTTGGTCGGTGACTCCGCCGACGGCATTCCCGGTATTCCGCGCTGGGGCGCGGCTTCCTCGGCCAAGCTGCTGGCCGCATACGCTTCGATTGAGCGCATTCCGGACGACGCGGCGCAGTGGACGGTCACGCTGCGCGGGGCGGCCGCCCTGGCCGAGAGCCTGAGGACCCGCCGCGACAAAGCCCGGCTGTATAAACGGCTGGCGACGCTCAGAACCGATGTGCCGCTCGAAGAGTCGGCTACCGCGTTGGAATGGCGGGGTGCCCGGCGGACCGAACTGGAGGCGCTGTGCGAGCGGCTGGGAGACCCGGCGCTGCTGGCCCGCGTGCCGCGCTACGACACCTCAGCCGGAGAATGACTTGAGCAGCAGAGAGACGACGCCGGCGACGACCGCGCCGGTCATCCATTTCACGACCGACAGTTCCCGCTCAAGCCGCACAATGTCGGCCTTGGTCGCCAGGCTCTCTGCCAACATGGCCTGGGCGGCCGCGCGCGCCTTTTCTTCAGGCGCACCAGCCGCCATCAGCGCGTCGTACAGCTCGGTCACCATCCTGCTCATAGCGCAAATATAAAATTCTTCCCGGTCGTGGATAAGAAGAGCGGTTGAACCCGGAGATATGCTCCCTTGCCCGTCAGTTGTTTTGGGATGCTGTGGCGACCGCTTCGACCTCTTCCATGACCCGCAGCAGGTTACCGCCCCACAGCTGGGCGATGTGATCCCCGCTATAGCCTCGGCGTACCAGTTCGAGGGTGACGTTGAGGGTTTCTCGGGCGTTATTCCAACCCACGATTCCGCCGCCGCCGTTGAAGTCCGAGGCAATACCCACATGCTCGATGCCGATCAGCTTGACCGCGTAGTCGATATGGTCGGCCAACTCCTTGACCGAGGCCCTGGGCCATTGCCGGTCGATCTCGGCCCGGCGGGCGTAATAGGTGTCGCGTTCCGCTTCGCTCAGCCGGGCGAAGTCGGCGGCATCCTTGAGGCGCATGTCCTCCCGCAGGGCGAGGAGCGCGGCCTGCTTTTCCTCGGGCACTGGGCGCAGGTAGGAATCGAAGGCGACGATCTGGACGACTCCGCCGTTGTCCTTGAGCGCCGCCAGGGCTGGGTCGGACATATTACGGGGATGATCCTGGAGGGCGCGTACAGACGAGTGGGAGGCGATCACCGGCGCGCGCGACGCGGCTATGGCGTCCAGGGTCGTACTCATGGCCGAATGGGAGACATCGATCATGATGCCGAGTGCGTTGGCCCGGGCGATGACGGCGCGTCCGAAACTGCTGAGCCCCCCGTGTTCAGCCTCCGCTTCCTCGCGGCCGAGGCTGGGTACGGCCGAATCGCCAATGTCGTTATGGCCGTTGTGGAGAAGGCCGAGGTAGCGCGCGCCAAAGTCGTAGTAGATATCGAGGAGTTCCAGGTTGCGGCCTATGGCATAGCCGTTCTCAATGCCGATCAGCGCCGCGCGCCGGCCCTCGCCGTGCAGACGCCGCACATCCGCAGCGCTGAGAGCCAGACCAATGGTGTCCGGGTACTGCACGTCGGTCATGCGGCGGATGGCGGCAAACTTGATAAAAGCGTCGGCCATGGCGCGGGCATAGCCCGCCGCAGCGCGCTCCCTCTGCGGCACGTAGACGATGAAAAAAGCGGCGTCCAGGCCGCCGCGCTGCATGCCGAGCAGATCCAGCTGGTGGCGGGGGCTCTTGGCCTCCAGGGGGTCGTAGGCTTCGGTGCCGAAATCAGGGGGAATGTCCACGTGGGTATCAATGGTGATGGCGCGCTCGTGGATGGCCGTGGCTCGAGCGAGCAGCTCGGCGTCGGTCTCGGCTCCGGCCGGGCTCGCCGACAGGACCCCGACCACCAGGGTTAAGATGAAGACGTTCGTCCCTTTCATATGACCTCAGTGGGCGGCTTTTTTCTTGCCCTTTTTGCGTTTGACCCGGGTGAGCAGCGAGACGTAGCTGATGCCGTCCCGATTGTCCTGGGTGGTGGGTAGCTGGTGTTTGCGCCAGCCGGGGTAGCCGTCCGGCATGATGCGTACATTACGATAGCCGGCTTCGGCCAGCTTGTGGGCGGCCTGGGCGGCCCGCGCGCCGTCGTCGCAGCCGGTGATCAGCACGGCGTCTTTGGCGCAGCTGTCCTCGACCACCTGCAGAAAGCTCTGGTTGGGAAAGACCTCCTTGGTGGTCGGGTGGAAGAAGACCAGCGGGATGTTGACGACCGGGCCCTTGGGGTGGCCGGTGGAGAATTCGGCCACCGTCCGCACGTCAACATAGGTCGCGGGCTCGTCGCCGCCCAGGGCGGCGCTGACTTCCGGAGGGCTCATGACGGGGTGATCCATTAGGTAGACTCCTGTGGGTTTCAGGCCACGCTCTCGAAGCTGTCGAACTCGTTGACCAGGGGAGGAATGATCCGGCACCGCTCGCGCCCGGCGGCCGGCGGCCGGCCGTTCAGGCTGTAGACGATAGCGGTGGCGTCTTCCTGCACGCTCACCTCTTCAAGATGATGATGGATATACGGGCCGTCCGGCGACAGGGCAAAGATACACTCCAGGACTTTGCGGGCGGGCAGTTTGCCCAGGTCGGGATGCAACAGTGCCTCGGTCGGTTTGCTGTCACTCATACGGCGGGTCTCCTTGTGGCGTCATTTCCCTTTGTGCATACGTGTTTTTTCCTTGACAGGCAATCGAGAAACGGATTACATGGCGGGCACGGAAGGAGGGTCGTATGTCGGTATCGCCCCAAAAGGAGCTGGTCAACGGGGAGGTCTGGTATCAACCGGGCGAGAAGGTTCCCAACGTTGACAAAAAGCTCTTCGCCCTGCAAAACCTGTGCACCGATTGCAAGATCTGCGAGGTGGCCTGTTCGCTCATCCACTCGCCCGAGGGGGAACTCAACCCGCTGTGGACACGCATCAAGATCGAACACGCGCCAACCGTGGAAACGCGGGTCAGCAAGGACGGCTTCGGCTTTACGGCCGAGATCTGCCACCACTGCGCCAACCCCCCACCGTGCGCCAAGGTCTGCCCGACCGACGCGTTCTACTACGATCCCGTCACCCAGGCGGCCATCATCGACCAGGACAAGTGCATCCAGTGCATGGAGTGCGTGCCGGCCTGTCCGTTCGACACGGTCTTTGTCGCCCCCAGCGGCGAGGTGCTCAAATGCGACCTGTGCGGCGGCGACCCGGCCTGTGTCAAAGCGTGTTCGACCCGGCCCGAAATGCTGAACGCGGGCAAACAGTACAACCGCTCCAGCGTGCTGTTCTTTGAGGAAAAAGCAGCCTTCAGCCAGATCCTGCGCCGCAAGCCGGAGGAGCGGGATGAAGTCGGCATCATGCAAGCCATGCTGTCAAAGGGGAAAATCAGCAGCTCGGCATAAGGCCGCCCAGCCGGCCGAACGAGACAAGGAGTTCCAGCCATGGAAAGTCGTTTACTGCGGGTCAATCTCAGCACCAACGAAATCAAGACCGAGATCATTCCCCACGCCGTGTTCGAGCGCTGGATCGGCGGCTCGGGGATCAACAACTGGATCATGTGGGAGCACTTCCTGAACCACGACATCAACTGCGATCCCCGCGGGCCGGACAATATCTTTGTGTTCGGCGTCGGGCCGCTGGCCGGGACCGGGGCGGGTATTGGCGTCAAAGGCCGGATCACCTTCAAGAGCCCGTGCTACGGCATTTTTGGCGACTCGACCGGTGGCGGCAAGTTTCCCTATGTCGTGCGCTTCAGCGGCTATGACTATATTGCCGTGACCGGCAAGGCGCCCAAGCCGGTCTATCTGCACATCGCCAATAACGAGGTGACCCTGTGCGACGCCCGCCACCTGTGGGGCAAGAACAGCTCGGAAGCCCACGAGGCGCTGCAAAAAGAGCTGGGCGACTACCCGTCAGAGGTGCATACCCTGACTATCGGCCAGGCCGGTGAGAACCAGGTCGGTATTTCCGGCGTGATCTCGGACGGCTGGCGGATTCACGCCCGCTGCGGCGGCGGGGCGGTCATGGGCTCCAAGAACCTCAAGGCCATCGCCGTGCAGGGCAATCTGGGCATCAAGGTCGATAACCCGGGCGGGCTGCTCGACTGGTCGGACGATTTCCGCCACAAGATCGACACCAACGAGGCCGGCTACGGCTTCAAGCGGCGGGGGACGCTGGGAGCGGTGGAGATGTACCAGCGGATCGGCGGCAATTTCTGGCGCAACAACCAGGGCGCGCTGTTCCGGGGCGAAGAGGTCCGCTCCGATAACTGGGTCAAGAAATACCACAAATACTCCGAGGTGTGTTCCTCCGACTGTTATATTGCCTGCGACGGGCGGTACAAAATCGAGGGCAACGAGTCGGACAAGGCCGAGAAATATATTGGCGAATCCTTCCGCCATCCCGAGTATCTGACGACCGGCAGCAGTGCCGGAGCCATGGACGTTCGTGACTGGGCCGAGGTCGCCCACTGGGGCAAGATCACCAACGAGTACGGCATTGATAATCAGGACCTGAGCTGTTCCATCAGCTTCATCATGGAGCTGCGGCAGCGCGAGCTGATCTCCGATACGGATGTGGCCGAGCTGTTCGGCAAGTCCCAGCGGCTGGAGTGGGGCAATATGGAGGATATCGAGAGCCTGATCCGCAGCGTCGTCCACCAGGAGAACCCGTTCGGCTGGATGTTCCGCGACGGCGCCTACTGGGGCGCGCTGCGCTACTCCGAGAAGATGGGCCAGAACTTCATGAAGTACGCCATCTACGGCAAGGGCGGGGCCAGCTTCACCGAGGAGATGCGGCCGTTTCCGACCTGGATGAATAATATGGCGGTGGCCTCGCGCGGGGCCGACCACCTCAAGGGCATCGGCCTGATCGAGAAATTCCAGCGCAAGGATCTGTCCAAGGCATACTTTGGCACGCCGATCGCCGGTGACCCGACCGTGCCCGATCTCAAGGGCGCCTGCACTGCGGTGATTGAAAACCAGGTGGCGCTGATCAACTCCTACGGGGTGTGCATGTTCCACTGGCTGCTCGATCCCCTGGGCTATGCGCCGGAGAGCTACTACGGCAAAGCCTACGCCGAGGTAACCGGCATCGACCGGACCAAGGAAGAGCTGATGCGCGACGGCGAGCGGATCTGCAACCTGGAAAAAGCCTTTAACTCACGCCTGGGCATGCGGCGCGAGCACGACACCATCTGTGAGCGCTGGATGCACGAGCCGGCGCCGGAAGGCATGTACGAGGGCCGGGTGGCGGCCGATATGTTCGACCAGGTTTTGGACGAATATTACGAGTGGCGCGGCTGGGACAAAGCAACCGGCCTGCAAACGCAGTCCAAACTCGAAGAATTGGGTCTCCAGGATGTGGCCGACGTGCTGGCCTCGGAAAGAGCCCTGGCCGGCGAACAGGGCCGCAAGTCGGTGCAGGTGCTCAAGGCGTCGAGTGACGATCCCGGCCTGCCGGACTAAGACCGCTGTGCCCTCTCCCGTTCGGGAGGGGGCTCTACTCAACAAGGAACCCCATCGTGATTACGGTACACACGGAATATCAGGCCCGTTTCCGGGAAATCACCAAGGTTGCGGGAGAGAGCTTTGAGCTTGAGCAGCCGCTGGTGTCCGAGCTGGCCGAGCGGATCACCCGGAAGTACGGCGCAGATATGCAGGCGCTGCTGATCGATCCCGACACCCAGGACCTGAACACCAAGGGCACGCTGTATCTCGACTCAAAGGGCAACCGGGTTTTTATTGACGACAGCCTGGAAGACGGCGAGACGGTCGTCTTCATGGTCGGCATTGCTGGCGGCTGAGGCGTGGACCAGCCTTTCCCGGCCTGCTTTCCCACCGCACGGGGTATGGTCGATGGCTGATGCCAGGCCGGCCCTGAACAATCAGTTTTCCCCGCCGATAAAGACAATCTGCCCGGCTTCGTTCTGGGCCTTGATCCGGGCCTCAAGGGCGTCCGACAGCCGAATTGTGCGCTCGGTCGGAAACTTGTCCCGGTACAGATGGGGCCGCAGGTAGAACTCTTCGGGCGTGCTCACCCCAGCCTGGGTTTTGAGCGGCACCGGAAACCAGCCGCGGCGCATGAAGTCGGGATTGAAAAACACGTCTTTGTCGGCCTGGCTCCACTCGCGCAGATCCATGGCGTCGTGCACCCCGTAGGAATAGAAGTCCTGCTGGGGGTCCCACCACAGGGCCAGCAGGTTGTGGTAGCCACGCTCCTTGAGATCGGGGTTCATCAGCTCGGCCAGACGTTCTTCAATCAGGACGAGTTCCCCGTCCGGGCCGTAGGCCTCGATCCGCAGCGGGTAGAAGTATTCCTGATCGACCCAGTACAGAATCCGGGGCGCGTAATAGGTGGGCAGCCAATCCTGTTTTGCCGTAGCCTCCATGACATACGTGCGGACACCGCCGTCCTCGGTGTAATAGGGATAGTCTTTGCCCATCAGCTTGATGTCGCTCACCGGCACATCGGTGAAGGTGCCGTCTGTGGCGCGCAGGGTCATGGACTGACGGGTGCTTGGAAAGCGGGCCGTCTCGTACAGGACATCGGTGCCGATCACCCGCCACGAGAACTCCCAGGCGTCGCGGCCCAGAAAGTCATCGTAGGCGACCGGCTGGTTGGGAAATTTGTCCTGGCGCCGGGGCTGGGGAAAGCGACGCACGCGGCGCAGGGTCGGTGAATAGCCGAACATATCGGCCTTCTTGGTCAGTTCCTTGTCGGTCCGATAGGTGGCGAACAGCAGCTGGTTGCCGTGGTTTTCCGGCGGGGCGATATCCTGGCTCAGCCAGCGTGAGAATATATCGCCGGGTTTGGCCAGGATTTGGCCCATCAGGCCGGCCGGCTCATCATATTGGATCAAGACGATGATCTGGTTGATGAACAGATAGCCGGTCGGGGTGAGGGTGCCGCTGTCTTCGATCTGGACACAGTTCCAGCGCGGCATGTGGGGGAATTCCATTGAGCGAAAGCCGATCTCTTCGGGCGTGTAGGGCGGCTCAAAGGGGTACGGCTCGGCCGGCATGTAGGGAATGGTGGCGTCGCGCGGGGTATCGGTCGAAAAGTCGAGCCGTTGGCGTTCTTCGGGCGTCAGTTCCGACAGCAGCCGCCAGCTGCGTTCGGCCTGTGGGGCGCCGCTCGTGTCGTCGGCCCAGGCCGGCGCATGGAACACAAGGAGTGTGGCCAACAGACACACCACCAGACGTGGATCAACTCTACGCATACCATTCCTCCTGCCAAGCTCCCGCCGGTGTACCACATTCATGGCACGGGGGGGAGAGGGGGCAGCTCAGAACGCGCGATGCAGGCTGCCCCTGACAGTTGATCTCTGAGCCCAGAGGTTTAAGATAACCGGAACCGATTGTGCTGGGGCTGGCCCCGGTGCGGAGCAAGGAGGGTGTATGAAACAGCTCCGTGTCATCACCGATAAATGCACGGGCTGCGTGCAGTGCGAGCTGGCATGCGCGTTTGTCCAAACCGGTACGTTCCAACCATCCCGGTCCGTGATCCGGGTCCACATCTTTGATGAGCAGGCTGTCTACTCGCCGTATACCTGCTTTCAGTGCGAAGAAGCCTGGTGTCTGACCGCCTGCCCGGTCAACGCGATTGCCATCGATCCCAACACCGAAGCCAAGGTCGTGATGGACGATGTGTGTGTCGGCTGCGCGGTGTGTACGGTGGCCTGCCCGTATGGCACGGTTTTCTATAATCCCGACACCCACAAGGCGTTCAAGTGTGACCTGTGCGGTGGCGAGCCGGCCTGCGTGCACTCGTGCCCGACCGGCGCCCTCGAATATGTTGATATGGAACAGGCCGACTGGCTGGCCAGCTGGGCAGACCGGGTCAATCACGGCTTTGTGAATGAACCGGCTGACAAATAAGGAGACGACCTATGGCAAACGGATGGACAGGCACGGTGCTGCGTATCAACCTGACGGAGCGGACCATTGCCAAAGAGCCGCTGAACGAACAGTGGGCCAAAGAGTATGTGGGCGGCCGTGGGCTCGGCGCCAGATATCTGACCGAGGAAGTGGACCCGACGGTCGACGCGCTCGACCCGGACAACAAGCTGCTGTTTGTGACCGGACCCCTGACCGGAACCAGCGCCTCGTGCGGCTCGCGCTACATGGTCGTCACCAAGGGGCCGCTGACCAACGCGATTACGACCTCGAATTCGGGCGGCTACTGGGGGCCGGAACTCAAGTTTGCCGGCTATGACATGCTGATTCTCGAAGGTCGGGCGTCGTCGCCGTGCTATCTGTGGATCTATGACGATGGGGTCGAACTCCGGGATGCCGGCGAGCTGTGGGGCAAAACGGTCTGGGAGACCGAGGAAGCCCTGCGCGCCGAACTGGGCGTGCCCGACACGATTATCGCCAGCATCGGTCCGGCCGGCGAGAACCTGGTCCGCTTTGCCTGCATCATGAACGATCTGCACCGGGCGGCCGGCCGCTCTGGGGTCGGCGCGGTCATGGGCTCAAAAAACCTCAAGGCGATTGCCGTGCGGGGGACCGGTGGGGTCAGCCTGGCCGACCCGCTGGCCTTCATGCAGGGCATGTGGACGATGAAGGAAAAGCTGCGCGAGTCGCCGGTCACCTCCCAGGGCTTGCCGATGTACGGCACCGAGGTTCTGGTCAATGTGATCAACGAACACGGCGCCCTGCCGACCCGCAACCACCAGCAGTCGGTGTTTGAAGAGGCCGAAGACATCAGCGGCGAGACGCTGACCGAAACACGGCTGGTGGCCAATAAGGCGTGCTTTTCGTGCGCGATTGCGTGTGGCCGGGTGTCCACCCTGCCGGGCGAGGCGTCGAGCAAGTACGAGGTCAGCACCAGCCCGCGGAACTGGAAGATTGCCGGCGAGGGACCCGAGTATGAGGCTGCCTGGGCCATGGGCTCGGAGTGCGGGATCGGCGATCTGGACGCCCTGATCAAGGCCAACTGGTTGTGCAACGATCTGGGCATGGACTCGATCAGCTTTGGCGCCACCGTGGCCGCAGCCATGGAGCTGTACGAAAAGCAGGCCGTGTCGCTCGACCAGACCGAGATCCCGCTGGATTTCGGCAGTTCCGAGGCGCTGCTGAGCATGGCCGAGCGGATCGCCTATCGCCGGGGGTTTGGCACCGAGCTGGCCGAGGGCTCCAAACGCATGACCGAGAAGTTCGGGCATCCCGAGTTCTTCATGGGCGTGCGCGGTCAGGAGTTTGCCGCCTATGAAGCCCGCGCGATTCAGGGCATGGGCCTGGGCTATGCGACCTCGAACCGGGGCGCGTGTCATCTGAAGGCGTACACGGTGGCGGCCGAGATTCTGGGCCTGCCGCGTCAGATGGACCCCAACGAAACCGAGGGCAAGGCCGAGATCACCAAGCTGTTTCAGGATGCCACCTCGACGGTCGATGCCACCGGGCTGTGCCAGTTCCTGACCTTTGGCGTAGGGCTGGAGGAAATGCTGCCCCAGCTGGCCGCAGCGACCGGGGTGGATTTCAAGCTGGAAGAGCTGCTGACCATTGGCGAGCGGATCTGGAATCTGGAGCGGCGCTGGAATGAGCGGGCCGGCGTGGGCGGCACCGCGGATACCCTGCCCAAGCGCATTCTGGAGGAACCGCTGCCGTCCGGCCCGGCCAAGGGCAAGGTCAACCGTCTGGGCGAGATGCTGCCCGAGTACTATGCGCTGCGCGGCTGGGACAAAGACGGCAATGTGACGCCGGAGAAGCTGAAGGAGTTGGGCTTGGACGAATAAGGCGAGCGCTGCTGACTACTCATCAGGAAGAGAGCAGCGTTCACCTGGGGGATTGAGCATGGCACAACATATCATTATTGGCGCGGGTCCGGCCGGCGTGGCGGCGGCCGAAACCATTCGGGCTCACGATGCCGACGCATCGGTGAGCCTGATTTCCAACGAACCGGCCTACTCGCGGATGGTGCTGCCGTATTATCTGGCCCAGGAAATCCCGGAAAAACACGTCTTGACCGGTGACCGGGACTATTTTGCCGAGCGGAACATCGAGGCCCTGTTCGACACTGCGGTCAGCCGGGTTGACGGCGGACAAAAAACCATCACCCTCAGCGATGGCACGACCCGCGCGTTTGACAGCCTGCTGATCGCGACCGGCTCATCCGCCCAACAGCCGCCGATTCCGGGCAGTGATCTGGAGGGAGTGTACGCGTTCTGGACCCTGGACGACGCCCAGAAGGTCATCGCCAAAGCCCAGGCCACGCCCAGCGCGGTGCTTATTGGCGCGGGCTTCATCGGTTTTATTGTCCTGAACGCCATGGCCAAGCTGAACTGGAAGCTGTCGGTAGTTGAGGCGGAAAACCAGGTCCTGCCGCGCATGCTCGACGCGACCGGGGCGGGGGCGGTTGAGGGTTGGCTCACGGCTCGTGATATCGCCGTCCATACCGCGACCCAGGTGCAGGAGATCCGGCCCAGCGCTGACGGGAAACTGTCGCTGGCCCTCAGTTCGGGACAGACGCTTGAGGCTGATCTTGTCATCATGGCCACCGGTATCCGGCCCAATAGTGATTTTCTGGCCGGTTCGGGGGTCAATGTCGAACCCGGCGGGATTCCGGTTGACGACCGGATGCAGACCAATGTCCCGGGCATTTATGCGGCTGGTGACGTGGCGATTGGCCCGGATATCCTGGCCGGCCGTACCGCGTCCGACACTGCCGCCTCTGCCCACGCCATCCAGCCCACCGCAGTTGACCATGGGCGGATTGCCGGGGCCAATATGGCCGGCCACGAGACCCATTATCCGGGCAGCCTGCTGCTGAACGTCCTGGACGTGGTCAATCTGCACTGCGCCAGCTTTGGCCTGTGGCGGGACGAGGGCCACGACACCACGACGGTGTTCAATGCCAGCCGGCCGATCTACCGCAAATATGTGTGGCACGAAGACCGCCTCGTTGGCGCCCTGTTCGTCGGGCCGATTGACGACGTGACGATGCTGAACGATGTGGGCATGGTCAAGGGCCTGATTCAGACCCAGCAGCCCTTGGGCGACTGGGCGGCCTATATCAAGGCGAATCCGACCGATGTGCGTCGCGCCTATGTGGCCAGCGGAGCCGCCCAGGCGCTGATCGGACGGACGCTGTTAGGCGCGCCGGCCCGCGACCGGGCCTATCGGGTTGACGGCAAAACGCCGCCGGCCTGGGATAAAACCGCCACCCACGGGCCGCTGGTCAGCACCCAGTCCGAGCACTACCGCGAGCTGGACCCGACGCCGACCCCGGGGATCGGAAAGGCCGAGTGATGGAAGTCAGGCTCAGGCTGTTTGCCACCCTGCGCAAAAAGCTGCCGCCCGGCTCCAAGGCCGGCAAGGCCGTCCTGACGCTTGATCAGGACGCCACCATCCGGGACGTGATCCAACAGCTGGATATCCCGGAGGATCTGGCCCAGATGGTGCTGGTCAACGGCGAACAGACCCGCGAGTTCGATCAGGTCTTGGCCGACGGCGACAGCCTGAGCATTTTTCCGCCGGTAGCCGGCGGAAGCGGGTAAAACGTCCCGTACGATGGAGTTCTCAATGCAAACCGTGCCGCAGCCTGGTATCGCCACCCTCGAGGATCTGTACCGCGTGCCTGAGCATGGCAAAGCCGAGCTGGTAAACGGAGAGCTGAGATACATGGCACCCACAGGTGACGAGCCAGGCTATGCCAGTGACGAGATCTTTGTGTCGTTACGCGCCTATGCGAGACGGGTTGGTCGGGGCCGGGCGGTGAGTGATAACAAGGGCTTCCGCGTCAACCTTCCCCATCGCCAATCGTTCAGCCCTGATGCCGCCTACTACACCGGTCCACGCGCGGGGATGCGGTTTTTTGACGGAGCGCCTGTTTTCGCGGTTGAAGTCCGTAGCGAGAATGACTATGAGCCCCAGGCCGAAATGGACATGGCGGCCAAACGGGCCGATTATTTCGCCGCCGGAACACTCGTGGTCTGGAATGTTGATCTGCTGAGTGACACCGTGGTCCGGGTCTACCGCTCCAGCAATCCTGACACGCCGAGTTCCTATCGCCGGGGCGAGACCGCCGAAGCCGAGCCTGCCGTTCCCGGTTGGACAATGGCGGTCGACGATCTCTTTGTGTGAGCCGTCCTCTCCGCTTCTGGCGAGCCCTCAGCTTTTTCTCTGTTTGGCCAGGCGGGCCATCGTCCCGAACAGGTCGGCAAAAGCCGGCGGAGTCGGGTCGCCGCTGAACTCCCGATACAGCGTATTGACATTGACCGCGATGCGCTCGGCGTCGCCCCAGGCCGAGTAATCGCCCAGCCCGATATCGTTTGCCGCTTCGGTCCACGACAGGCCGGCGTCATAGCGTTTGCGGGCCTCGGCCTCGATATACTGCAAATAGCCCTTGACCGCCTCCACCCCGCGCTTGTCGGTAATCGGTCCGTGGCCTGGCACGACCGTCTCGAGCTCAAGGCCAAGCATCAGGTCACAGGCTTTGATCCAGTTGGCGACCGGGCCGTTCCACATCAGGGGAGTGCCGTCGATAAAGAGAATATCGCCGGTAAAAATGGTCCGGTCGTCCGGGACATAGACCAGCACGTCGCCTCGGGTGTGGGCCGGACCGACCTGAATCAGACGCACCTCCTTGTCGCCGAGGTGGAGGTCGAGACGGCCCTCAAACGTCCGGGTGGGCAGCGTGGCGGTGATGCCCTCAAACTCGAACGGGCCGAGGATTTCGGACAGATAGGCGCCGAGTTCCCCCATGCTGGGGGCGGCCCGCATCATCTCGGCCAGCCGCTCGGGGGGCAACTCGCCCATCTCGTCGGCGCAGGCCTGCGAGGCGACGATCTCGGCGCCGCGGACCAGCTCGTTGCCAAAATAGTGGTCGCCGTTGGCGTGGGTGTTGACCAGGGTCTTGATCGAGGCGGCGGCCGGCACGGCGGCCCGCATGGTGTCGAGCATGTCCCGGGTCAGCCTCAGGTCAAATAAGGTATCGACCAGCAGCGATTGGTCCCCGCCGACAATCAGGCCGGCATTCCTCCAGCCCCACGAGCCGTCGGGCAGCAGATAGGCGTAGACCTGGTTACCTAGGTCGTGAAGTCCCTTGGTGTAATTCCATTGGGTCATGACCGGTCCTCCTCATGCCCCGGGTACCTTGCTGAAGTCGGGCTCACGCCGCTCAAAGAAGGCCGCAATCGCCTCGCGGTTGGCCGGGGCGCCGACCAGGTCTTTGTAGGCTTCCAGCTCGCGGGCGTGGGATTCTTTGGCCACGGCCAGCCGGCCGCCGGCCAGCATGAGTTCCTTGGTGGCGATCAACGACGGAATCGGGTTGGCGGCAATATCCGTGGCCACGGCCAGGGCCTGTTCGATAAGCTGCTCAGGCTCGCAGACCTTCCACACATAGCCCGCCTCATGGGCGTCCTGGGCGCTCAACCATTTGCCCGACAGCAGGGTGTGGGCTGCGTTCTGCCAGCCCATGCGCAGCGGAAACAGGCCGCTGCTGCCGGCCTCGGGGGCCAGGCCAAGTTGGGGAAAGGGCGTGCGCAAACGGGCGGTGCTCGACATCAGCACCAGATCGCAGTGGGCCAGCATGGTCATGCCGATGCCCACGCCCACGCCGTTGACCGCCGCGATCAGCGGTTTGCGAAACGCGGTGAGCTGAGCCAGGAAGCCCGGAAACTGGTAGGTGCCGCCACCGCCGTCCAGCATGCGCTGCATCTCGGTCAGATCCTGTCCGGCCGAGAAGGCCCGTCCCGCGCCGGTGAGCAGGACAACCGCAACGCCCGCGTCCTGCTCGGCCTGTTTGAGGCTATCGTGCACGGCTTTATACAGGGCGTTGTTGAACGCGTTCATGAACTCGGGGCGGTTGAGGATGAGCGTGCGGACCCGACCGGCGTCTTCGATGGTGAGTTCCATACTCGGGGCTCCTTGCTGCTCGGGGTCGGGCGTCAGCGGGGAATGATCGGCAGGACAATATGTGATGGCCGTGTTTCGTCGTGAAACACGCGCTGCAGGGCCGGCTCCAGACGGTCGGTCTCGGCACTGGCCTCTCCGGTCTGGGGATTGCGGTCAAAGCGGGGGAAGTTTGAGCTGGCGATCTCGACCCGGATACGGTGGCCGGCTTTGAACACATTGCTGGTGGACCACAGGTCAATGGTATACGTGTACACCTCTCCGGGCGTGAGGAGTGTTGCGCGTTCCCGCGTCTCTCGGTAGCGGCCGCGGATAATGCCATCGGTCAGATTCCGGGCATAGCCGTCGGGATGGACATCGACCAGCTTGGCGGTGAAGTCGGCATCGGGCGCGCTGCTGGCCGCGTACAGCTGCACACTGACCGGACCGGTGACCTCGACAGCGTGTTCCAGCACCGGTGTGGTATAGACCAGCACGTCCGAGCGCTCTTCAACCGGACGTTGGTCAAAGGCACCGCCCGGCACTGCGGCCGGCCAGCAACACAGACCGCCGCCCTTGGTAGGCACCGGGTTGCGGGGATCCGAAACGTAGACATCGGCCGGCTCGCTGCGGGGTTGCTCGGGACCCAGGGTGCCGTTGCCGCGCAGGCTTTTGGCGTCACCCTGGCTGTGGAAGTAGTACGGGGTGTACCGGGTACGGGCCAGCGGCCATTCGTCCTCGGTCCGCCAGGCGTTCTCGCCCATGACAAAAAGCCGTACCGGCGGCTCTTCCAGCAGGCCGTTTTGCTTGCCCTTCAGCCAGTAGTCAAACCATTTGAGGTGCAGGCCGTCGAGATCAACCGCCAGCGAGGTGCTGGCCAAGCCGTAGTTGACCTCGCCGACCATGTTGTTCAGCGGCAAGGTGTGATGCCACGGGCCGATGATGAGCTTCTGTCCCTGCCGGGCGTCCGCACTGCCGCCCCGCTCGCGCATGCCCAGGTAGTTGCGGATTGTGCCGCCCAGGAAAATATCGTACCAGCCGCCAACATTGCAGGCCGGGACCGTGACTGCGTGATGCTGGGCTTCGATATTCCAGGCCGCCCAGTATTCATCGTCGTCCGGGTGGGCCAGCCAGTCGTAGAAATAGCCTGCGGCCTGGCCGAACAGGGGAAAGTCTTTGAGCGGCAGATGACGGAACCAGTGGCACATGTCGTCAATGCCGGCCACCATCTTGCCCATGTCCTCGGCCGCTTCGGGGGTGGTCCGGGCCAGGCGCTGGTAGGTGTCGGAGGCGAGACTGATCATTGTCCAGCTCTCGTTAAAGCCGAGGGCGAACGCCCCGCCCTGATAGGTCCAGCCTTCGTGGTAGTGCGAAGCGGTAATCAGGGGGAAAATCGCTTTGAGATGCGGCGGGGTGGTGATGGCTGCCAGCCACTGTGTGGCGCCGACATACGAGGCGCCGTACATGCCGACCTGACCGTCCGACCAGGGCTGGACGGCACACCACTCAACCGTGTCGTAGCCGTCATTGACATCGTCCCGAAAGGTATAAAACGTGCCCTCCGAGGTATAGCGGCCGCGCGAGTCCTGAATGACGACGGCATAGCCCTCGCCCGCAGTGCGGAGCACGTCGAGCATCAGCATGCCGATGCTGGTGAGACCCTTATCGTAGGGCGTGCGTTGCAGGATGACCGGATAGCGGCCGGCTGCGGCCGGACGATAGACATCGGCGTACAGGACAACCCCGTCGCGCATCGGCACGGGAACATTTTTTTCGATCACAATCGTTGGCTCACCCATGGCGTGTGCTCCTTATGTGTGGCGTGCTGACCGTATCGACAGAAAGGGACGACGCCGTCGAGCATACGCCCCCACCCCCGCCTCTGCAACGCCGCCGCGTTTGCGGCAGTCCTGGGACGTGCTATAGCAGCCGGGGTGCTGCGTGAATTCCTGATCGCCCTCCAATTCCTGACCTGCGTCCATTTCGTCCGTCCACCGGTGCTTGAGCCCGGCCGCTTTGGTCGGTCGGGCGTCTTTTTCCCGCTGGTCGGTCTGCTGCTCGGCGTCGCGGTCTGGAGCGTGGACAGTGGGTTGCGGCCGGTGCTGCCGCTCGGCCTGCTGAGCGTGGTCCTCGTCGCACTCCTGGCCATATTGGGTCGCGGCTTGCAGTTGCGAGGCGTGGCGGCCAGTGCGGTTGGCCTGCTGGGTCACAAACCGCGGGCGGCCCGTCTGGCCGATATGCAAGACCGCCCCTGGGGTGTCGTGGGGATAGCGGCTCTGGCGGCTATCCTTGTCCTGAAAGTCGTGGCACTGGCCTGTCTTGATACCGGCTACCGCGGGGCGGCCGTGCTGCTGAGCCCGATGCTGGGTCGCTGGGCGTGTGTGGTGATGGCCTACAGCTCGCGTCCCGCCCGCAACCACGGGCTGGGTGCCGCGTTCATGCAGGACCTTGGGTTTCGGGAGTTTGGCACGGCCAGCGTGATAACGCTGATCCTGATGTTGAGCCTGGTGGAAGTGGGCGGCCTGCTTATCTTCCTGGGGCTGGCAAGCCTCATGATCGGCTGGATCTTATACTGTAACCGGCGCTTGGACGGAGTGACCGGAGATGTGATCGGCGCGCTGGGCGAAATCGTTGAAACCGGGGCGGTGTGTCTGTTTGCGGTGCTGGAGAGCGTGGTCGGGTGAGAGTAACGCCTGAGGCGTATCAGGATAAGCGGGGTGCCAGACACCCCGCTCAGCGGGTTTACCCGGCGGGCTGGACCATTTCGGGCTGAGAGAGACTGGGCTGAACAGGGATGCCCCGACCCACCTCAATCTCGGTGACGTCCTGCTGCTGGAGGAGCAATTGCTTCTCTCTCCACTCTTGCAGGGCTTCACGCATCCGACCGGGGTGGATGCCAAGGATGTCGCAGATATTCTCAAACGAGAAAAACCAGTGCGTGTCGGTCGACTCGATCCATTCCTGAGCCTCTTGGAACAGACGGCGCTCGTGCGGTTTGCGGGCCAACAGATAGGTCTGGAAACAATGCACCGCATCCTCCAGCATGGCCAACAACAGGCGTTTTTCTCCCTGCAAAGGCTTTCTGCCCAGAATACTGAAGAACTGTTCTGGGAGAAGGGTATCCGGCTCGAACATAATTCCTCTCCTTACCGCAGCGCTATGCATGAAGAACTGCACCCCGCTGCCACATGTATAAATTGGTTATGGACTGGTATGAGGTGGCACCCTAACGAAATTCGAGCTATAAGTAAAGTGAAAAAAACTTTATCACATTATTAGAAACATGCATGTCGAGACGCTCAAGGTTTTTTGTGATCTGGCCGAGACAGGCAGCTTCTCGCTGGCAGCCTCAAAGAATTTCGTGACCCAGTCGGCGGTCAGCCAGCAGATTCGGAGTCTGGAGGAGCGCTACGGCCGAGAGTTGGTGGAGCGCTCCAAAGGCCACGTGCGGCTGACCCAGGCCGGCCAGGTCTTATACGAGGTCGGCAAGGAGATTATCCAGAAGTGCCGGGAGATTGAGGACAGTCTGCACAGCCTGTCCCGCTCGGTGGCCGGCACGGTCCGGGTGGCGACGGTGTACAGTGTCGGCTTGTACGAACTGTCTGCCCCGCTCAAGCGCTACCTCCAGACGTTTCCCGAGGTCAACGTGCACCTCGAATACACCCGGGCCAACAAAATCTATGATGAGGTCGGCCGCGGGGATGTCGATCTTGGCATTGTGGCCTATCCGAGCAAGCGTCCGCAGATTCTGGTCACCCCTTTTCGTGAGGACCGACTCGTCCTGATCTGTGCTCCCCAGCATCCGTTCGCGAAATTTTCCGAGATCCCGATTGCGCGGCTCGATACTGAGAAATTCGTCGGCTTCGAGCGGGATATTGCCACCCGGCGGGCCTTGGATCGCATTCTCCGGCGCAATGGCGTCAAGGTGCGCTATGTGATGGAGATGGACAATATCGAGACCATTAAGCGTGGAGTCGAGATTGGGGCCGGGGTGTCCATCGTACCGGAGCCGGCCATCAGCCAGGAAGTGAAGAATGCCACCCTTGTCGCGGTACAGCTCCAGGACGAAATCCTGACTCGACCGCTCGGTATCATTGCCAAACGGGGGCGGCAGTTTACGCCCGCGGTGCAGGAGTTCATCGATTTCCTACAAGGAAAAGCGGGCCAGGAGACAGACGACGAGAAGGGCCGGGAGGCTGACCGGACGCTCGACGGTTTGGTCTGAGTTCCGTATGTTTCGCCCTTGGGGTATGATGGGGCCATATCAGAGATGGGGGGATCATGGGGGAACAGGAGTTGAGATCGGTTTTCACGGCACTCAGGCAGGCGCGTGAGCAGCGAGACATCTCTTTGCAGGACGCCGCCCAGGCGGCGAACATCCCCGTGCACTACCTCCAGGCTCTGGAGACGGGGCAAGACTCTCGTGTGCTCGCCGATCCGATGTATCTCATCCCATTTCTGCGGAGATACGCCGCCTTTCTGGACCTCGATCCTGATGAGGCGGTGCGGCAATTCCTGGCAGAACCGCGAAAAAGCAACAGTCTCAGGGTCAAAAATCCGCCGAGCAATCCTTTCAGACCTGCCCGGTTTTCGGGCTGGCTCGTTCCCCTCATAGTGTTGGTGGGCGGCTTGGTCGTCGGGGCGTTTCTCCTCCAGTCAAGCGATCTGCGTTTGTGGTGGACGGGCTCGACCGAGCCGCCGGTCGCGGCTGATCCGGAAGAGGCCGGTCTGCTGCCCGACGAGGAGGCGGCTCTGGTTGCACCGCCGGTCGCGGAGCAGGGACAAGACGCGACGGGCTCGGCCGAGCCGCCGGTCGCGGCTGATCCAGGAGAGTCGAGTGCGCCCTCTGGCGAGGAAGCGCCTGCGGCTGCGCCGCCAGTCCCTGAAGAGGAACAGGCTGCGAGCCTCTCGCCAACTCCCGAACCTGCTCTGCCCTCTACGCTGCCCGCCCTCGCCCCGTCTGGGCCCAGCCCGGAAGCCCCCCGGCTTCCGCAGACGTCCTCTGGCTTCCATCAGCTCCACATACAGGCCAGAGAAAGAACGTGGATCCGTGTCGTGATCGATGAAGAACTCATCCAAGACGTGGTGCTCGAACCGAACGAGCAGGTGCGGTGGGAGGCCAGGAATAATTTTACGCTGACGGTTGGCAATGCGGGAGGGGTTGAGGTGACGTTTGATGATGACCGGCTCCCCCCGCTGGGACGGTCTGGAGAAGTGATCCGCCAGCTCCATCTTCCGGCGTCCGAGGACGAGTAGCCACGCAGCATCAGGCAGAGGCGCGTCCCGCCGGTTTTTTCAGAAACTCCGAAAATTCGTAGACGCCACGGGCCTGACGACCTTGCCAGCAGGTCTCGGCCATGCCGAACGTCACGGCCAGGGCACGACCCTGGGTCACATGCCGGACGACCGGAATCGCTGTTGTGGTTTTTCCTTGACAGTTCAGGCTGAGGGAGAAGTCCGGCAGGTCCGGATTGAGGGACAGCTCGAACGTGACCGGACGGCCATGCTCGTGGACATAGTCCAGAGCCCAGTCGCTGGGACGCAGCGGGTAGGGCCTGCCATGGGCATAGATCACCCCGGCCGAGCGCGGCCCTTCCGGCAGCTCAGTCCGGGCCAGGAAGATGCCCAGGTCGGGGCCAAACGGCAGCGAGACGAGTTGACGGGGCAGCAGGCGGCCGGCTTCCTCGGCCCGCAGCATGTCCATGAAACCCCAGGCGTCGATTGCCGCGCTACGGTCGCGCAGGCGAATCTCGCCGTGCAGGCGGGCGAGGTAGATCGGCACCGGCGGCGGGCTTGATGGCTGGGGAATGCTCAGCTGCAGCCGCATTTCAACCGGTTCAATCCAGGAGGCGGCCAGTCCGTCCTCCAGACGGATAAACGCCTGCGGGTGGGAAAAGCGCATGGCCGTGCCGCGGTACGAGATCGACAGGCCGTCGGCATGGCGCTGCCAGACATAGCCGCCAATACGGACCCGATCAGGATGCGGGCTGGCGGCATCCTCGCCGGTAAACAGCATCATCTCGGTGCCACCCAGCGATAACAGCAGCCGGCCTGAGTGGGTGGACGCCTGGGCGTCAAATTCAATCCCGCCGGTGAGACCCAGGCCACTGACCAGATCGTGGAAATGGAGGCTCATACGGCTCGGTTGCGCGTCGTGGTGAACGGGCAGAAACGCGCCGTCACGGCCGGCCGAGGCGTCTGACCCAGCCAGGCTCAGGTGAGAAAAGTCGCGGCCGCCCTGCGGCAAGGGCTTGGGCGCCTGGCCCAGGGTCCGACAGAAGATGTCGATGAAACGGTCCCGCTCAGGACCGGGCCAGCGCAAGCCGACGCCCAGCTCAAGCTGGACGGCGTGGATCTTTTCCTGGCTCGACAGCTCCGCCAGAGTCCGAATCGGGAGCGATTCGTCCTGGGCGAAACGGGGGCTGAAGACCTGCATGAAGTTGTTTTTTGCTGCGGCCGGGTAGCGGCGACCGAGCGCCACGTCGAGCCCGGCGGCCGCCCCGGCGGTCTGAAACGGCAACAGCTCTTCAGACACAAAAGCGCTGCCAACAGTTGGCGCGCCCTTGCCGGCGGGCACGAGGCGTGTCCCGTGTTGTTTGAGGCCGACCCCCAGGTCGCACACCGGCTGGACCACGTTCCAGCCGTGGACAAAAAATACCTTGGCCGTGCCGTACACGGCCACCAGGTGAGACACCAACTCGAGCAGGGCGACGGGAAACCAGGGGGCATCGGTGCGCACTCGACTGACCCGATTGAGATCAATTTCGTTCCGGTCGAGCGATTGATTAATGAGCGCATAGCCACCCGTCCGGGCGGCCAACTGCCGGGTCAGACCGGCCGTGTGCAGATCGTTGACCTTGACACTGTCCTGAACGGGCGCGTCACTCGGCCGGCGTCCGCCGTGTGGAGCCACCAGCACGATGGGCGCCTCGCCCTCGATATACTCCATCCAGTCCGGCAGGCTGGCCACAAAAGGAAAAGACATGCGCCCCACTATACCCGATTCCGATACAACCGAAAGGCTCTGGTCGGCCGGAGGCGAGGGCGGGCGGGCGTCTCAGCCCGTGCCTTCGGCATCGACCAGCTTTTGCAGCTCTGCCACGCTGTAGCTGCCGGGCGCCTGACCGGTCGCCGCCATGTGGTTGGCGAGGCGCTGTAAGACGCGATTATAGGGGGTGGGGACGCCGTGCTGCTGGCCCAGGAGCACGATCTCGCCGTTCAGAAAATCGGCCTCGATCGTTGGCCGGCCGCGTTTGAGGCTCTGCCACGACGAGCCCCCGCTGCGCGGCTCGCCCTCAATTGCGACCAGTTTGAGCTGGCTACGGACGCGGGTCTGCAACTCCTCCTCGGGGGCAAAGGCAATGCCGGCCGCCTCATAGCACGCCCGGGTCTCGGCCTGGGCTGCCCGTCCGAAGGCGGTGGACCGGGCGTCGAGCCCGCACGCGGCCTGGAGGGCGTTGCGGATATTGGACAACAGCTTGGTGTACTTCCAGCGCATGATATCGGGCTCGGCCCGGGCGCTGAACCCGCTGTGACTGAGATCGGCGGTAAGCTGGGTGATGCGTTCATCAACGCCGCTGGGATAGCGGCCGGCATCGAGAATGCCACCGATCGGGACCGCATGATTGAGCACCACGCCGGGCTCCAGATAAGTACCGGGCATCCAGACCACCATGCCGTACACGTGCCGAAACCGCCGGGCGGCCATGCGCTCGTTGTCGACGCCGTTTTGGGCACATACGATAGGCAGCCTGTCGTCGGCGGCCTGATACAGATCGCACAGGGCCTGCTCGGTATCCTGAGACTTCATGCATAAGAGAACGACATCCTGATCGCCGAAACGGATCTGCGACGGATGGCCAACGGCCGGGATGTTGAGGGTCAGGCTGTGGCGGGGAGTCTTGAGGGTCAGACCCCGGTTCTGGATGGCGCTCAGATGCGCCCCCCGACAGATGAGAATGACCTTATGCCCGTGGTGAAAGAGCTGGGCGCCAATCCCGCCGCCGATCCCGCCGGCTCCGTAGATGATGTATCGCATGGCCGTTCTCCCGACCGCCTGTTGTACCCCGGGACACGCGCCAGACGCAAACGGCTTGCGGGAACAGACGCTTTGTTGTACCAGGCCAGTACACGCTCGGTGTACCGCACAGGAGGACAGCATGCCACTCAATTCAGACAGTGTTGGAAGTTCAGGCGAGCCGGTCGTACATGAGGTTGACGCCCGCTGGGTGATGGCCTACGCCACGGGCATCGGCGACAGCCTGCCATGCTATCTCGATACCCTGCGCCCCGAGGGGGTGATAGCCCATCCCCTGTTTCCGGTGTGCGTGGAATGGCCGGTGATTGTGGCCATGCGCAAACATCCAGTCAATGCCGCGCTGAGCCAGGACGAGTATGTGCGGGCGGTCCACGCCACCCATGAGCTGGTCATCCACCGTCCGGTCCGGGCCGGAGACCGGCTCACCACCCGAGCCTCGGTTGTCGGGCTTGAGCAGCGCCGGCCCGGTGCCTATCAAACGCTGCGCCTGGACACGACCGACGCGCAGGGCGAACTGGTGAGTTCGACCTGGCAGGGGGCGATCTATCGCGGGGTTGCGGTCAGCGGTCCGGACCGTCAGGCGCCAGACCTGCCCGCGCCCATCCCGATGCCCGACGCCGAGGCGGGGGTGCGGGCCGAAGTGCCGGTTCCGATCACGCCTGGAGCCGCCCATGTGTATACCGAGTGCGCGCGTATCTGGAATCCGGTCCACACCGATGCTGCGGTTGCCGCGGCCGCAGGTCTGCCGGCGATCATCCTGCACGGCACGGCAACCCTGGCGATGGGCGTCTCGCGCGTACTGGAATTGGAAGCCGACAACAGGCCCGAGCGGGTCACGCGCGTGGCGTGTCGGTTTGGGGCGATGGTGCTGATGCCCTCACGGGTCACCGTCCGTATTCTGGCGCGTCACTCCACGCCACACGGTGAGGCGGTGCACTTCGAGGTGCGGACCGAGGACGGCGGCCCGGCCGTGCGCGACGGGCTGCTGGTGTTGCAAGCCTGAGATGGTCGAACGAAGAAGGAGAATGCCATGCGACGCGGACTGATTTTTCCCGGTGGCGGTATGGCCCAGCGCGACATGATCCAGATCGCCCGGGAAGCCGAGGCTGCGGGTCTTGATGCGCTGTATGTCACCGAGGCGTGGCGGAGCGCTTTTGTGCCTCTGACCGCGCTGGCGCTGTCAACCGAGCGGGTGCGTCTCGGCACCTATGTGCTCAACGCCTATGGCCGCAGCCCGTTCATTACGGGCATGAGCGCGGTTGATGTTGACGAGCTGTCCGGCGGCCGGCTGATGCTCGGGGTCGGCAGCGGCAACCGTTTCATCAACGCCGACTGGCAGGGCGTCCCACACGAACGCCCGTACCGGAAGATGACCGAGTATGTGGAACTGCTGCGCCAGATTTTCCACACCAGGGCCGGCGAGCGGGTTGTATACGAGGGTGAAATCCATCGCATGAACTGGGTGCCGGCGGTCACGCCGCTGCGGGCGGATATCCCTCTCTATCTGTCGGCGGTTTTTCCCCGCATGGTCAAGGTCGCCGGTCGGGTGGCGGACGGCCTGGCCCTGGGTGCCATCCTGTCGGCCGAGTACGCCCGCGACGTGATCCAACCGGCCGCGCGAGCCGCAGCCGAAGAGGCTGGGCGCGACCCGCGCCGACTGGGCTTTCTGATGGCGGCCATGGTCGCGGTTGACGATGATCGTGAGCGGGCGCGACGGGCGGCCCGCGAGGCGATTTGTCGTCTGTTTGCGCCCCTGCCGCACCCCTACTACGAGTACATGCTGCGCGAGCATGGGTTCTCGGCTGCGGCCGATGCGGCCTGTCAGTACGTGCCTGCGGGTCAGCTGGAGCGGGCGGTTGAGGCCATCCCGGACGAGGCGGTTGATCGTTTGACCATGGCCGGGACGGCCGACGAGGTGCGTAAGCGACTGGCCGACTACGAGGGCATTGTCGATGAGGTCATCTGCGTCAACGTGTTCTATTCGGCCGGTGATCAATCGTCCATGCTGGACGCCTACCGCCGTCTCATCCATCTCTAGGAGCGCATGAGGTCCATCCTGCTGGGTATCGCGCAGGGGCGGGTTTCAAACCCGCCCCTGCCGTTCCAATGAGGTCTCAGCTGGCGTCCTTCTTGTCAATCGAATCAAACACCTCCTGGGCAATCCGCAGCCCGTTCACCCCGACCGGCCAGCCGCCGTAATGGGCCAGATGAATCATGATCTCCTGGATTTTCTCACGGCTGAGGCCGACGTTGAGCGCCCCCCGAATATGTACCTTGAGTTCCGGGCTGCGACCCAGGACGGTCAGCGCGGCGACCGTAATCATCGAGCGCTCGTGGGTTTCCAGACCCGGCCGGCCCCAGATATCGCCAAACAGATTCTCGACCGTGATGTTCAGAAAATCGTTCTGCATCATGCCCGGGCGTGGTCCTGCGCCAAACAGCTCTTTCATTTTGGCGGCGCCTTTTTGGTAGCGTTCAGATTCTGCCATCGTCTCTCCTCCTTAGGTGGAATAGCGGGTGGAATAGCGCACCCTTGCGGGCCATCAGTCGGTTGTCTAGTATCAGACGATCTATCGCCGAGTCAAAGCAAAGGACGCGCATGGTTGCCGAGAAGTCCGTCGGTCCCCTGCATGGGATTCGTGTTGTTGAGTGCGGCCATATGGTCGGGGCGGCGTATGCCACAAAGCTGATGGCTGACCTTGGCGCTGAGGTGGTGAAGGTCGAAGAACCCGGCGGCGATGACGCCCGACGCCGGGGGCCCTACCCCGATGACAGCCCTCACCCGGAAAAGAGCGGGCTGTTCCTGTACCTGAATACCAACAAGCTCGGCGTGACGCTGGACTTGCAACAGGCCAGGGGGCGCGAGCTGTTCCGCGGCTTGGTGCAAGAGGCCGATTTGCTGGTCCACAACTATCCGCCGCCCGACATGGCGGCGCGCGGCCTGGACTACGAAGCCTTCCGCGAGCTGAATCCCGGTCTGGTGATGACCTCGATTTCTCCGTTTGGCCAGACCGGCCCCAACCGTGACTACCACACTCACGATCTGACCATGTGGAGTGCGGGCGGCATTGTCTATCTGAGCGGCGCCTCCGGGCGGGAAGATCTGCCGCCGCTGAAAGCCTTCGGCCAGCAGGCCGGGCTGCAGGCCGGGGTGAACGCGGCGGTCGGCTCTCTCGGCGCGCTGTTCAGACGCGCCGCCGGCGGGCAGGGGCAACACGTGGATGTGTCCGTGCAGGAGTGCCTGGTAGCGATCATGGAGAACAACTATATCTCCTGGCCGTATGACGGCAGCGTGGCCTCACGCCTCGGCTTTCGGCTCATTCCGCAGGACGTGCTGCCGTGCCGTGACGGGTATATCTACGTCCTGGCCATTGAAGATCACCAGTGGAACGGCGCCATGGAGCTGATGGGCAACCCCGAGTGGGCGTCGATGGATCTGTTTCAGGATTTTCCCTCGCGGTCGGCCAACTGGGACGCGCTGAAGCCCCTGCTTGAGGACTATCTGCAGGACAAATCGGTTCAGGAAACCTACCATGCCGCCCAGGCCAGGCGCGTGCCGTTTGCCCCGGTTTCGACCATGGGCGATCTGCTGGACTCTGCGCACCTGAACGCACGTGGTTTTTTTGCCAGTATCGGCCATCCCCAAGCCGGGACACTCCGTTACCCGGGCGCTCCGTATCAGTTCTCGGCCTCGCCGTGGCTGCTGAGCCGCCCGGCCCCCTGCCTGGGACAGCACAACGTCGAGGTATTTGGCGGTCGTCTGGGCCTTGGGCAGGCGGAGTTGGAGCGGCTGAAAGAAGACAAGGTCATCTGAAGAGAGATCGCCATGGACAACCAGCTTCCCCTGTCCGGTATTCGTGTGGCCGACTTCACCTGGGTCTGGGCTGGCCCGTTTGCGACCCTGCAGCTGGCCCATCTGGGCGCCGAGGTGATTCGTATCGAGACCGAGAACCGGGTGTGTGTGACCCGTCGCATCCCGCCCTTTGCCGACGGCGAGCCGGGACCCAACCGCAGCGGGTACTACAACCAGTACAATCAGGGCAAGGCCTCGGTGTGTCTGAACCTGAAGAAGCCCGAGGGCATCGCCATCGCCAAAAAACTGGTCGCGGCCAGCGATGTTGTGGCCGAGAACTTTGCCGGCGGGGTGATGAACAAGATGGGTCTGGGCTACGAGGTCCTGAAGCAGATCAAATCCGATATCATCATGATCTCCATGTCCGGCTATGGGGCGACCGGACCGGAGAGTGCCTATGTGTCCTACGGCCCAGCTCAGGTGCCGATGAGTGGCTTGTCGTCGGTGACGGGTTTTCCCGGCTTCCCGCCCATGCACGTGGGCTTCTCATACGGAGACCCCAACGGCGGTCTGCACGGCGCCTTCGCCGTCCTGGCCGCGCTCATGCACCGGGCTCGGACGGGTGAGGGCCAGTATATCGACCTCTCCCAGTGGGAGACCTCGCTAACCCTGTTGGGTGAGGGACTGATGGCCCAGCAGATGCACGGCGAGCCGCCGTCCCGGGTTGGCAATCGGGACGCCCATATGGCGCCCCACGGGCTGTTTCGGTGCCAGGGCCAGGACCGCTGGGTGAGCATTGTTGTGGCCAACGAGGACGAATGGCAATGCTTGTGCCAGGCTCTGGGCCAGCCCGAGCTGGCAACCGACACGCGTTTTGCCAGCCTGGCCGACCGTAAAAAGAATGAGGACGCGCTTGAAGCGCTGATCGGCGCCTGGACCCAAGCCCGGACGGATGACGAGGTCACCCGTACCCTGCAAGCCGCTGGCGTGGCGGCTTTCCCGGCTCTCACCAACCAGGACTTGGCCCAGGATCAACACCTGCAAGAGCGCGGCTTTTTTGTCGAGCATCCGCACCCCGAGGTTGGCCCACGCCGCCATGCCGGCGTGCCCTGGGTGTTCTCTGACACGCCGTGTCAGGTTCGCCAACCGGCCCCGTGTCTGGGCCAGGACACCGACGCGGTGCTCCAGGACCTCTTGGGCTACTCGGCCGACGAGGTCGCGGCCTTGCGCGCTGACGCGGTGCTGACCTAGCCCGGGCCGGTGCCCTCGGATCGGACACTGACGCATGGGATGCCAACGACCGATGCTGGCCCGGTCCATCAAGAAGCTACTCTGCCCGCTGTTGGGTCTGGTTCTGGTGTCGGGCCTCGCTCCCCCGCTCGCCGCTCAGACGGCGACCCGGGGAACGGTGCTGATCGAGTTTACCGGTATGGTGCAGAGCTGGCCCGGGAATGACGTGCTGACCCTGGAGGTGAAAAAACAACACATTTTTTTCGCCCTCCACGATGTGCATAGTTCGGGGCAGCGGTTTCTGCGTGAGCGCTTTCTTTCCGACCTGCGCCTCCGTACCCCGAGCATGTATGTCCGGGGCCCGGACTATCTGCTGGAAGAACTGCTGGCCGAAAAACCCGGCACCCGGCCGATTAAAATGCGCGGCATGTACTACAGCGATTCGCGCGCCTTTGTGATGAACCGACTGTTCCGGTTGCGCGACACGCGGCCCGAGCGCTAGCAGTCTGCCACCGCCTTGAATCCCTTGTCTCGCCCAGGGCCTTTGCCTGTCGTCTTTTTTCGATCTCCCACGCTGGAAGGATGAGTTTTTGCCATGAGTGAATCGACCGCCTCTGTCGCCAAGTCCATGGACGCCATCGTCGCCCTGTGCAGACGCCGCGGCTTCATTTTTCAGTCGTCCGAGCTGTACGGCGGCATCAACGGGTTCTGGGACTACGGCCCGCTCGGCGCCGAGTTGAAACGCAACCTCAAGGAAGCCTGGTGGCAGGACGTGGTCCGTTGCCCGGCCGCCGGCCCGGACGGCAGGCCGATCGAGATCGTGCCGGTTGATGCGACCATCATCATGAATCCCAAGGTCTGGGAAGCCTCGGGACACCTGGGCGGTTTTTCCGATCTGATGAGTACCTGCCGGCACTGCAAGAAGCTCGTACGGTACGACCACATCTGGGAGATGATTCATGAGAGTAACGGGTATGCTTCACTTAAAGAGTTGCATGAGGCGGGGAATGTGACCGCCGAAAGCATGAAAAGCATGACACGCTGGACGGAAAAGGTCGCAAAAAAAAGCATTCCGAATTCGGCTCTTGTTCGTGATCCCGGGGGCACGCTTATGCTCCTTGCTGATGTATTGGCACTTGGTCCCATTAACAAGGTGGACGACTTGTTCCTGTTGCTTACTACAGGGTGGGACGGGATAGGCCCACGGCCGCAGCCGCCGTGCCCGTTCTGTGGCGGGGAAATCACCGACCCAAAACCCTTCAACCTGATGTTCAAAACCACCACCGGCGCGGTTGAAGACCCGTCTGCGGTCGCCTACCTGCGGCCGGAGACCGCCCAGGGCATCTTCACCCAGTTCTGGAATGTGCTCGACAGCAACCGGGTCAAGGTGCCGTTTGGCATCGCCCAGATAGGTAAGGCGTTTCGCAACGAGGTCACGCCGCGCAACTTCACCTTCCGTTCCCGCGAGTTTGAACAGATGGAGCTGGAGTTCTTTATTCATCCCGACCAGGCTCAGGAGTGGTACCAGTATTGGCGCGACGCGCGGTTTGGCTGGTGGCAGTCAATCGGTCTGGCCGGCGAGAACCTGACCCTGCGCGAGCACGACCCGGATGAGCTCGCCCACTACGCCAGAGAAGGGGCCGGGACGAGCGATGTCGAATACCGTTTCCCGTTTACCGCTCCCGGCTATGGTGAACTGGAGGGCGTTGCCCACCGTGCCGACTACGATCTGCGCCAGCACGCCGAGCACTGTGGGCAGGGCGATAAGCTGCGCTATTTCGATGCGGACCGCAACGAGCGCTATTTCCCGCACGTCATCGAGCCCAGCGCCGGGGCCGACCGGGGAACCCTGGCTGCGCTGTGTGAAGCCTACACTCCCGATGAACAGCGGCCCAGCAAGGTCTACATGAGGTTCCACCCACGGCTGGCCCCGCTCAAGGCGGCCGTCTTTCCGCTGGTCAATAAAGCGGGCATGCCCGAGCTTGCCGAAAAGCTCTACCACGAGCTGCGGCCCAGGTACGCCGTCCAGTTCGACGCCAAGCAGAGCATCGGCAAGCGCTACGCGCGCATGGACGAGGCCGGCACCCCGTACTGCTTCACCATCGACGGGGAGACGCTGACCGGTCAGACCGTGACCGTGCGGCACCGCGATTCGCTGCAACAGGAACGCATCGGCCTCGACCAAGTCGCGCCCTTCCTGGCCGACAAGATTGGGCAGTGAGATCCCGGGCTGCGACTCGTGCCCGCAGCCCGGCTCAACCTCAGGGCTGGTCCATAATTCTGCCAGCCCGGCTATTGCCACTCGGGCTGCCCGCCTTGGGCCAGGACGTAACTGTTCCCCTTGGGACAATCGGAACCGTCGGGTTGGAGGTCGGTGCCGGTGACGGTGACAAGCCCGCTGGTGTCAATGGACAGATTGACGCCGTCACTGGCAGCAATTCCCAGCAGGCTCAGATCCGTGGTGTACTCGCTGTTGGCCGCATAGTAGGCTTCGAGGGCGAGCATGGTGTTGCTCACATCCGACTCGACCCGCGAACAATATGCGCTGCGACGATAGCTGGCGAACTGCGGAACGGCGAAGGCGGCCAGGATGCCGATGATGGTGATGACGACGAGCAGTTCGATCAGGGTAAAGCCTGTGTTGTCCTTGTGAAATGTCTGCGACATAGGATCCTCCTGCGCCTCTAAAGCTCTCGCACCGGATACCACACCGCATATGAATAAGCAAACTGTCTGTATTATAACTCTGCTTTCCGATCGACGCCGGTCTTTTCTCCCGGCTGGCTTCCTTTTCCCCATCCTTTTTGCCAGAATGCCGTTTGCCCGCGCGGGAGTGACTCCATGCCGCACATTATTGGGACTGCCGGCCATATTGATCACGGCAAAACGGCGCTGATTAAGGCCCTGACCGGCCACGACACGGACCGCCTCCAGGAGGAACAGGAGCGCGGCATTTCTATCGAATTGGGATTTGCCTATCTGGATCTGCCCGATGGCGAGCGGGCCGGGATTGTCGACGTGCCCGGCCATGAGCGTTTTATCCGCAATATGCTGGCCGGAGCGCACGGCATTGATCTGGTTCTCTTCACCGTTGCTGCGGATGACGGCGTCATGCCCCAGAGCGAAGAGCACCTGGATTTTTTGCATCTGTTGGGTCTCACAAATGGGATCTTCGTGATTACCAAGGCCGACTTGGTTGATGCCAAGCGCCTGGCCGATGTGCGTGAAGAGATCGAAATTCTGACTCTTGACTCTACCCTGGAAGGCGCCCCGATTGTGACGGTTTCTGCGGTCACTGGTGATGGCATTGCCGAACTCCGCAGCGCTATCGCCACCCGGCTGGCGGACTACGAGCGGCCGTCCCTGCCGGGCTATTTCCGTTTGCCTGTGGACCGGGCGTTTGTGATGAAGGGACACGGGGTGGTGGTGACGGGTACGGCCACAGCCGGCAGTGTCCAGAGCGGGGCAACTGTCAGACTCCTGCCCGGTGGAGAAGAAACCCGGGTGCGCTCCATGCAGGTCCACGGTCAAACGGTCCCCCAGGCCAGCTGGGGCCAGCGCGTTGCGCTGAATCTGGTCGGTTTGGAAAAAAGCGCGATCACCCGCGGTCATGTCGTGTGTCATCCCAAGCTCAGCCGCACCACGCAACGGTTTGACGCCTGGGTTGAGATTCGGCCCGGGGTCAAGCGCGAGGTCATCAATCATGAGCGCATCCGGGTGCATGTCGGGACGGCCGAGGTGCTGGGAAAAATCATTCTGCTGAACGGTCAGGATAGCCTTGCGCCCCGCTCGGCCGCCTTTGCCCAGATCGTTGTCGAGGAGCCGGTCGTTGCCCTGCGTGGCGACCGTTTCATCGTGCGTAATCACACCGCCCAGGCTACGCTGGGGGGTGGCGAGGTGGTCAATCCCTTTGCCACCCGTCACCGCCGCCTCAAGGCCCGGTCGGCCGGGCAGGGCGGTATCCAAGACCGGCTGGCCCTGCTGCGGACGACTGACCTGCTCCAAGCCTGTCGCGCCTATATTGAAATACAGCCCGAGTTTGCCGTCTCGCTCGACAACATTTATCAGGGCGTGAACGCGCAGGAAAAAGAAGTCGCGCCGCTCCTGGTCCAAGATGCAGAGATTCTGCCCCTGCCGGACGCCGATCATCCCGAGGCGTACGCGACGCTCGGCAAGTGGCAGCGACTGACCGCCACGGTGGATCGTATGCTGACTGACTTTCATGCCCGCACGCCCCTGGCCCAGGGCATGGAGTTGGAGTCGCTGCGCAGTCAGCTTGCCTTTGCGCCGAAAATTTTTCGGGCGGTGACGGACAAATTGGTCACCGAGCGCTGTGTGGTGCGTGAGCAGAGCACGCTCCGCCTGCCATCGCACCGCGTGGAGCTGAGCGAGGCTGAGCAAGCGCTGAGTGCCCGCCTGGAGCGGCTGGTGGCCGACGGTGGTTTTACGCCTCCGGAGGTCAAAGACCTGGAGACTGCGCTGGCCGTCCCGCGCAAGCAGTTTCTTGACCTGCTGGGCATTTTGGAGTCCCAACACAAGCTGGTGAAGGTCAGCACAGACCTCTACTTGAGTCAAAAGCGCGCAGACCAGGCCCGTTCTGTCCTGGTCGAACACCTGACCGAGCACGGGGAAATATCGGCCGCAACATTTCGGGATGCCTTGGGCATCAGTCGGAAGACGGCCATCCCCTTACTGGAGTACTTCGACCGGACCGGGCTGACGCTACGGGTTGGCGATATTCGGAAACTGCGCAAAGCCGAGACAACCCCGGCAAGACCCTCAGTGTAAAGGACAGTATGGGTAGCACACCTCAACGGACCGAGGATCAGCGTTCGAGAATCCGCCTGACCGAAAAAGTGAAAGCCGCCGGTTGAGCGGGGAAATTGGGTCCGGCGGACCTGGCACACGTCCTGAGCGAGCTGCCCCGCGAGCAGCACCCCGATCTGCTGGTTGGCGTGGAAACCTCAGATGACGCCGGCGTGTTTCGCCTGAGCGATGACCTGGCTGTTATTAATACGGTCGATTTTTTTACCCCGGTGGTGGACGACCCGTACACCTACGGGCTCATTTCGGCCGCCAACTCGCTCAGCGATGTCTACGCCATGGGCGGTGAGCCGAAAACGGCACTGAATATCGTCTGTTTTCCCCAGGATGGGGTCGATAAGAGCGTGCTGGCCGAGATTCTGCACGGGGGAGCGGCAAAAGTGCGGGAGGCTGGAGCGGCGCTGGTCGGCGGACATTCGGTTGCCGATGAGGAGATTAAATACGGTTTGGCCGTGACTGGAGTAGTCCATCCCCAGCGCGTAGTGCGCAATGTCGGCGCTCAGGTGGGCGATGTGCTGATCCTGACCAAACCGCTGGGCACGGGCATTATCACCACTGCGCTGAAACGCGGCCGTCTCCAGGATCGGCAAAATACGGAACACGATACGGAATACACGGCGGCGGTCGATTCGATGGCGAGCCTGAACCGCACCGCCAGCCACGTCATGGCCCGCTACACGGTCCACGCGTGCACCGATGTAACCGGATTCAGTCTGATGGGCCACGGCTATGAGATGGCCCACGGCAGCGGAGTCAGCCTCCGGCTACGGGCCGCCCGATTTCCGGTCTTGCCGGGCGCCCTGCGTCTGGCCTCAGAGGGCTATCTGACCGGTGGCTGCAAACGCAACCGCAGCTATCTGGCCGATAAAGTCCATGTGTCGCCAGGGCTTACCGCCGAGCTTGCCGAGCTTGCCTTTGATCCACAAACCTCGGGCGGTCTGCTCATGGCTGTACCCGAATCTGAGGCCAAGGCTTGTGTGCAGGCGCTTGAGAATGTCGGGATATCGGCCGCAGCCGTGGTCGGGGAGGTTGTTCCACACACCGAGCATTGGGTGGAAGTTGTTGAAGACTAAACCTGCTTGAAAATGATACCGAAGGGTTATCGGGGAGAGAGATTCTCTTGCTTGAGAGCAGTTGGCGGGAGCGCGACCCACATCGCGCTCCGTCTGTTCGCCGTCCACGAGCTGAAATGAACCAGCAGCGTCAGAAGTACCAACCGTGTAGCAGCGAAAGCACCAACTGCTCTATACCACCACCACATCCACCACCACATCCACTACCCTTATAGCGGACATCGTCACACATTTCAAGCTTTGCATGAGATTTTTTTCATTCTTCAGGATAAACATGAATAATTCAGGGTAAGTATGAATAAATCCTCCCCTTTAACTGCCATGCTTGACTCCTTGTTCGGCATCGTTTAAGGCTCGTCCAGGGTGCACTACGAACTCTTCATCAGTTTTCGCTATCTGCGCGCCAAGCGGCGTGAGATTTTCATTTCCCTGATTACCACAATATCTACTCTTGGAGTCTTGATCGGGGTGATGGTGCTGAATGTCACCCTGGCCATCATGACCGGATTTGAAGAAGATTTGCGGAGTCGGATTCTGGGCTTTAATCCGCATATCCTGCTGTCCAGCCTGAATGGCCCCTTGGACGCCTATGAGCAGGTGGCGGAACAGGTCCGACAGGTACCGGGGATCGCCGCGGCCGCGCCCTTTCTGTACGGCCAGGTGATGGTCAGCTCGCCACGGGGCGTGTCCGGGGTGGTGGTGCGCGGGGTCGAACCGGCCCTGGCCAGTGCGGTGGTCAATATCGCCGACCACATCAAAGAGGGGAGTCTCGCCCGGCTCGGCCAAAAGCAGCTCGTGCATCTTGGGAATGGTACGGGCCAGCGCAGCGTTGAGCTGGCAGGGATTGTGATCGGTGAGGAGTTGGCCGACCAGCTCGGTCTGCTGATCGGTGATCCCATCACCCTGATCTCTCCCCTTGGCGGGACGCCGGGACCGCTCGGCATGGCGCCTCGCCTCAAACGTTTCGTGGTGGTCGGACTGTTTGATTCCGGCATGGTCGAGTATGACAGTGGCCTGCTCTACATGGCTCTCCAGGATGCCCAGCAGTTCTTCAAGCTTGACCGACAGGTGTCCGGGCTCGAAATTCGGCTCCAGGAAGTCTACAACGCGCAGCCGATTGCCCGGCAGATCGAGGAACTGCTCGGCTTTCCCTACAAAGCCCGCGACTGGACCGAAATCAACCGCAACCTGTTTACGGCCCTGAGCCTTGAAAAGTTCGTGTATTCGATCGTGATTTTGCTCATCGTCCTGGTGGCCGCGTTCAACATCGTTGCGACCCTGATCATGGTTGTCATGGAAAAACGCAAGGACATTGCACTGCTGAAATCCATGGGCGCTTCGGATGCGGCAATCGGCCGGATTTTTATCTACAAAGGGCTGGTTATCGGGCTGGTCGGCACGCTCCTGGGGACGCTGAGCGGTTTCGTCCTGTGCTGGTTGCTCCAGCGCTACGAGTTCATCGAACTGCCACCCGACGTGTGGTACGTTTCGACCGTGCCGATCAAGATGTCGGTCCACAATTTCCTGATCGTTGGCCTGGCCTCTGTCGCGATCTGCCTGGGCGCCACGATCTATCCCGCCCGTCAGGCGGCCCGTTTGGCGCCGGTTGAGGTCATCCGCTACGAATGAATGGTGACCGGCCTGAGCACCAGACGGAGAGGAGCGGTGGCGTGGCGCAGATTTTGATTCGAGCCGAGCGGCTCAGCAAATGCTACGGCGAGGAAGGGCAGGCGATCCAGGTCTTCTCGGAGTTGGACCTCGACATCCGGCGGGCTGAGCGCATTGCTATCATTGGTGAGTCCGGGGTTGGCAAAACGACCTTGCTGCATATCCTGGGGACGCTTGATCGGCCCAGCGCAGGCAAGGTGTGGCTGGCTGGCCACGACGTGTTTGCCCTGCCGAGCGAGGAGCTGGCCGGGCTGCGCAACCGGGAAATCGGGTTCATTTTCCAGTTCCACCACTTGTTGCCCGATTTCAACGCTGTTGAGAACGTCATGCTGCCCGGACTGATCGCCCGGCTGTCGCGCGCTGAGGCCAAGCGGCGGGCGGTCGAGATTCTGGAGCAGGTCGGGCTCACAGATCGACTGACCCATCGCCCTGGAGAACTGTCCGGGGGCGAACAGCAACGGGTTGCCGTGGCGCGGGCGCTGGTGCTGCGTCCGCGTGTGGTGCTGGCTGACGAGCCGACGGGCAATCTTGACCCTGGGACAGGGGAGGGCGTGCTGCAGTTGCTGCTCAAGCTCAATCAGGCCATGAACATTACCATGGTGGTTGTGACCCATAACGACAAAGTGGCCACCAGCATGGATCGGACGCTGCGGCTCGAGGCGGGTCGGCTGCATGAACTCCAGGCTCGGGCGGAGACAGACGCGGTCCCGGCCGGCTCTCGACTGGGCTGAATGGCTTTACAATCTGAGGGGATTTTGTTAGGGGGGGCCGATGGGGAAAGGCGCGTCAATGCGGGGAATATCTCGAACAACCGGCACCCGATGGCTGATCTTGGTCCTCGGCTTGGTTCTGTCCGGTCTACCCGGTCAGGTACGGGGACAGACTCCGGTGCCGACCCAGGCGTCCGACCCGGCTGAGGCTTCGGCACCGATCAACCCTCCTCAAGCGACGCTGCTGAGCGAGGTGGTGGTCGGCGGCAACGAGCAGGTCGACCCTGAGGCTATTCGTATCCGTCTCTCATCCCGGGCTGGCCAGCCGCTCGATCATGAGACGGTTGATGCCGATATTCGATCCATCTACGAGATGGGTTTCTTCAAGAATGTCGAGGCGCGGCTGACCGAGGACGACGGCCGCAGCGTGCTGACCTACTGGGTGCGCGAACGCCCGCTGATCCGGCAGGTGCGGGTTGAGGGGAATGAGAAAGTCACCCAGGAAGAGATTCTGACCGAGCTGAAAATTCATCCGCGCACCATTCTGAATCCGGTCAGAATCCGTCGCGGGATTCTTGACACCAAGGCCCTGTACGAGAAAAAAGGCCACCTGGATACGGATATCTCATACCGGACCGAATCGACACCCAACGGCGAAACGATCGTCTCTTTTACGATTTCCGAAAACACCCAAACGAGCGTGGTCGACGTGGTGTTTGAGGGCAATCAAGCCTTTTCCGACAAGATCCTGGCCGGCTTCATGCAGACGAAGAGGAAGAACTGGCTGTCCCGTTTTCTGCCGTTCGGGGTGCTGAGCAATGAAGCCCTCAAGACCGATGTCGAACGCCTGACGGCCTGGTACTACGATAATGGCTATATCAACGTCCGGATTGATGAGCCGCAGGTGACCCGTGGCGAAGACGGCCTGGTGGTGACCATCCGTCTTGAGGAGGGACCCAAGTATAAGGTCGGTGAAGTGCGGGTCGTGGGCGATGTGGTGGGCGGTGAGGCTGCGGCAAAACGGGTCTTGACCCTGCGCTCAAAGCGGACCTTCAAGGCCAGCGTGCTGCGGGACGACGTCTTCAACCTGACCGGCTATTTCAGTGACCAGGGCTACGCGTTCGTCAATATCGAGCCGGAAACCGATGTCCAGCCCGACGAGAAGCTGGTGAACGTCTCATACCGGGTGAATAAAGGCCCCGAGGTCTACATCGACCAGATCGCTATTGCCGGCAACCGCAAAACGCGGGACAAGGTCATTCGGCGTGAGCTGTCGATCGTTGAGCAAAGTCTGTTCGCCGCCTCGTCACTCCAGTTCAGCCGAGACCAGGTCAAACGCCTGGGGCTGTTTGAAGACGTGAATCTGACCACCCAGCGGGGTAAGCGCAAAGATCTCCTGAACGTGCTGGTCGATGTCAAGGAAGCCCAGACCGGCTCGTTCAGCATCGGCGCCGGCTTCAACTCGTCAACCAGCGTGGTCGGCAATGCCCGGATTCAGGAAAACAACCTCATGGGTCGGGGCCAGCGTCTGATTGTCGGGGGCAGCATCGGCACCCGCTATCGGAATACCCAGGTCAATTTCATGGACCCCTACTTCATGGATACCTACCTGCGGCTCGGGCTGGAGCTGTTTGACTGGCGGTTCATCTTTGAGGACTTTGACCGCTCGGGAACCGGCGGTGGCTTTCGGCTGTTCTATCCGCTGACCGCCCTGGGCTATCGTTCGCTGTGGGGCTACTCCTTGACCGATGTCGAGGTTGGTTTTCAGTACCAGTGGGAACGCTCACGGATCAGCAACTTCGACCCGATTACGCCGGACGCGGTCCGCGCCGAACGGGGAGCGAACACGGCCTCCCTGATCTCGCCGGTGCTCATGCGGAATACCCTGAACCACGCGTTCGAGCCTACGGCCGGCTCGCTGCAGCAGGTCTCCTTCACCTTTGCCGGACCCGGTGGGAATGCCGATTACACCAAGCTTGAGCTTGAGGCGCGCTACTTTCTGCCCATCTGGCGCGGCCGTCGCTTTGGCGAGGTGACCCTGATGACCGGTGGCGTTTTTGGCTATGGCATAGGCGATGTCGATTTTACCGAGAATCGCCATATTGCGACCCACCGTAAGCGTATCCTCAAGGATGACGTGCCCCTGTTTGATCGTTACTTCCCGGGTGGTATCAACTCGATCCGGGGCTTTGGCGAGCGCAGCCTCGGTCCTCGTGAAGAAACGGTGGTCGTGGTCACTGATGGTGACTCGCCGGATGGGCGAAAAGCGCGCACCTACCGTCGTCCCATCGGGGGTAGCCACCAGCTGATTATTAACAATGAAATCATCGTTCCGATTGTCCCGGCTCTCAACCTCAAGGGCGTGCTGTTTAACGACATCGGCAATGCGTTTACCAATGTCCAAGGCATCGATCTTGGAGATCTCCGCTATTCCGTGGGAGCGGGAGTCCGCTGGAAATCGCCATTTGGTCCGATCCGCATTGAGTTGGGCAGACCGCTGAATGCCAAGAATGATGAGCGCACCAGCAGCATTCACTTTTCCTTCGGTGGTTTTGGCGGGATCGGCCAGACCGGTGGCGCCAACCGTTTCGATTCGCTGTTCTAGGCCTGGTGCTGCGAGCGGACGGTGGAGAACAGCTATGCGTCGTATTGCTAGTGGAGTCCTGCTCAGCGTCCTCGGCCTGGTGTGGCTGTCCGTTCCGGTCGCCGCCCAGGGGGTGAAGATTGGCTATGTCGATCTCCAGCTGGCGCTCACCGAGTCGAGCGCCGGCCAGAGGGCCAAGCAGGCGTTCAGCGCCGAAATGAACCGCATGGAAACCCAGCTCCAGGAACGCAAGAAAAAGGTCGAGACGCTCAAGGACGACCTGGAGAAGAAGGCCCAGCTACTGAGATCCGAGGAGCGGACCGAGCTGGCCCGTCAGTATCGGGTCGAAATCCGTGAATTTCAGCGTCTGCACGAGGACTCCAAAAAGGAACTCGAAATACGAGACCGCGAGCTGACCGGCCACATTCTGGTTGAGTTGCACCACATCATCCACGACCTGGGCCAGCAGGGCGACTTCACGCTGATCCTGGAAGGCAACAACACGGTCGTCTTGTACGGCGCCCAAACCATCGACCTGACCCAAGCGGTGATTGCCGCCTACAACAAGAGAGGAACGAAGATTGCGCAGCCGATACGCTAGCGTGCGTCTCGGACTCCGCTGCCTGCCGGTATGGATACCCTTGCGGCCCTGCTGCCCCACCGTTACCCTTTCCTGCTCGTTGACCGAGTCGTGGAGATCGTCGCTGCCGAACGGATTGTGGCGCTCAAAAACGTGACCATCAACGAACCTTTCTTCCCCGGCCATTTTCCCGGCTATCCGGTCATGCCCGGCGTCCTGCTGTGTGAGGCTGTTGTCCAGGCCGGAGGCATTCTCGTCTGTTCGTCCGCGCCGGAAGGGGGTCGCCGTCCCCAGTACGCGCTGCTGACGGCGCTGGACAAGGTCCGCTTTCGGCGCCAAGTCACTCCAGGTGATCAGCTCCGCCTGGAGGCCGAGACCGTCCACCGGCGAAAGAAATTCTGGAAGATGCGTGGCACCGCCTCGGTGGCCGGTGCGCTGGCGGCTGAACTGGAATTTACGCTTGCCGAGACGGACCCGCCCGACAGCCGCAGGCCAGACACGCGGACGGATGGGGAGCGCTCATGACGGCAGCCCCCCACATCCATCCCTCGGCAGTCGTCGCACCGGGCGCCGAACTCGACAGCGGAGTCCGGGTCGGGCCGTATACGGTCATTGGGCCGCATGTTCGGATCGGACGAGAAACCCAGGTCGGTCCCCACGCCGTCATTGAGGGGCGGACCACAATCGGGCGGCACAACCATATTTTTCAGTTTGCCAGCGTCGGCGCGGTTCCCCAGGACAAAAAGTACGCCGGCGAAGACAGCCAGTTGATTATTGGCGATCACAATACCGTTCGGGAGTTTGCCACCCTCCAGCCCGGCACCACGGGAGGCGGCATGATCACCCGGGTCGGTGACCATAATCTGTTCATGGTCTACTCGCACGTCGCCCACGATTGCGCGCTGGGCAGCCATATTGTCATGGCCAACAGCGCCAACCTGGGCGGCCATGTCACGATCGAAGACTTTGCGGTGATCGGCGCGCTGGCCGGTATCCATCAATTCGCCCGGATCGGCGAATCCGCGATCATTGGCGCGGGAGCCATGGTTTCTCTCGATGTCCCGCCGTACTGTATGGCCCAGGGCGACCGGGCCTACCTGTTCGGCCTGAATCTGATCGGGCTCAAACGGCGCGGTTTTACGACCGCCCAGCTCGAAACCCTGAAAAAAGCCTATCGAGCCTTGTTCAGCGAGGGCGAACCGTTCAAGCAGGCTCTGGCCCGCGTCAGTCGGGAATACGGCGACGGTCCCGAGGTCGTCCACCTCGTGGAGTTTATCTCGCGCTCTCAGCGCGGTGTGTGTCGGCCCCGGAGTGGGGCGTCTGCCGACGCCGATGGGGCCGCCGGCTAGAGTCCGACGGACTCACCCACAGATTGTAGACAGGATGTCTCGATTCGGGCTGATCGCCGGCAACGGCCGCTTCCCCCTGCTCTTTGTTGAGGCGGCCCGCGCCCAGGGGCTCGACCTTGTGGCGGTCGCCCACCACGGCGAGACCCTGGAGACGCTGAACGATCTGGTGTCCGAGGTCAGCTGGGTTCGGGTTGGCGAGCTGGGCAAGATCATCGACATCTTCAAGACCGCCGGCGTGACACAGGCCGTTATGGCCGGTGGGATCCACAAATCCGGCGCCCTGAGCCATATTCAGCCCGACGCGCGCGGTCTGGCGTTTATCAGTCGGCTGCCGAGTCTGAAGGATGATGTGATCTTGCGCGGCATTGCCCAAGAGCTGGAAGGCGAGGGTATCCGGGTGGTCGAGTCCACCCGTTTGCTGCCCGACCTGGTTCCCCAGCCGGGGGTGTTCACCCGGGCCGCTCCGGATGAGCGGCAGTGGCAGGACATCCGGCTGGGGGTTGAGGTGGCCAAGGAAATCGGACGCTGGGATATTGGTCAGAGTGTGGTGGTCAAGCGCGGCACGGTGTTTGCCGTTGAGGGCTTGGAGGGCACAAATGCCGCGATCCGGCGCGGCGGAGAACTGGCCGGGTCTGGGCTGGTCATTGTCAAGGTCAGCAAGCCGCACCAAGACCTGCGCTTCGACGTGCCAACGGTTGGACCGGAGACGATTGAAGAGATGCGGGCCGTTGAGGCGCGTGTGCTCGCCGTCGAAGCCGAGAAAACCCTGATGGTGGATAAGCCTGCGGTCGTTCGACAGGCTGATGCCGCCGGGCTGTGCGTGGTGGCCGTCTCAGTCACGAAAACGGAGACGGGTTTTCGGGTGTCGCAAGAACAGCGGGAGTAAGAGGCGGTTGGTCGGAATGGGTATGAAACAGCTAGTGTGGAGAAGTATTGGGGCATTGTTCTGGAGCGGGCTACTGTGCCTTGTGCCTGCCAGCAGCCTGGCCGATATCAAATTTGCCCTTGAAAACCCGGCACCGGGCCAGGTTCTCAGCGGCATACGCGTGATATCGGGCTGGGCGTTTTCGACCGAGTCTGCTGAGCCGGTCAGCGTCCGCGTATGGATCGATGACGGTGAGGCCATTGAGGTACCGTGCTGTGTCGAGCGGGCCGATGTCGCAAACGGGCATCCCGATTATCCCCAAGCCCTTGCCAGTGGATTCGGCCAGGTCTTTAACGCCGGCCTGCTCGAAAAAGGCGCCCATACCCTGACGATTGAAATTGAGGATGCGACCGGCGCGCGCGAGACACGAGCGCAGAGGATTGAAACCGTCAGACCCGGTGGGTTTGAGTTTCTCGGCGCGCTCGATCTGGACCGGGCCGACGCCGAACTGAGCGAAGACAAACAAGAAATTGTGATCACCAGAGTGATCGTCCGGGAGAAAGGCAGCACCGAGTCCGAGGAGATCGAACTCCGTCTGGCCTGGCAGGAGAACCTCCAGGCGCTGGGCATTGTCGCCGCGCGCAACGAGAACGAAGAAAGCGCGTCTATGGCCGCTGCCCTCAGTGCCAGTCTTGAGGCTGCCGAGATGAGTGCCGAGGACCCGGTTGTGGAGCCCGTGCAGGTGAGTGCCGAGGAGTTGGCTGTAGAGCCCGACTGGGTGCGGAACCCGGCCATCATTCGGATTGATCCGAATAGCGGCAATCGAACCATTCTGTCCGACGTGCACACCCCGACCAGAGCAGACCTGAGCGGTGCCGAGACCGAAGGCGACCAGACGCTGACCGATCCGGGGCCGACCTGGCTCATCCCCCAAGGGCTCACGATTGAGCCGGACGGCCAGATTGCGGTGACCGATGCCGGCCGCGAAGCGCTGATCCGGGTCGATCCTGTCACGGGCCGGCGTCAAGCCTTCGCCGGCTCCGGGCCAAGCCTGGTCCGGCCGAACGGGGTTGCTGCCTATCCCCAGGAATCGGGCTTGGACCGAACGCTTGTGATTGCAGACTCCGGCCGCTCGGGTGTCCTTGAACTGAACGGCAGCCGGACGATCATCTCGAACAGAGAGTTTGAGGACGAGCCCGAACAGGTGACCCTCCAGGACCCGTTTGGTATCGCGGTTGAGAACAACTGCACGGAGGATGACTGCCGGGTCGTGGTGTCCGATGCCGGCCTGCGGGCGATTGTTCGCCTCGATCGGGGGACCGAAGAGCGCCGCATTATCTCTGGACCGGAAGTCGGTAGCGGACCTGAACTACGGGTACCGGTTGACATTGATGTTGCGTCCGACGGCCAGCTGTTTGTTGTCGATGTCGGCCTCAACGCTATCGTGCGGGTCAATCCGACAAACGGGAGCCGGGCGATTGTGTCGGGCGCGGGGACCGGCGGCGGTCCCGATTTCCAGCGGGTCCGAGCCCTGGCGATTGAGTCGGACGGCCAGCTGGCTGTCGTGGATGAGGGCGCCCGGACTGTGCTCCGCGTCGATCCACGCAGCGGTGAGCGCCGCATTATTTCCGGGCCGGAGACCGGCGGCGGCCCTGAACTGCGGGTGCCGGTTGATATCGCCGTCGGCTCTAACGGCCAGTTGATTGTCGTTGATAGCGCGCCTTTTTCGGCCGCCTTTGAAAACCCGTTTGGAGATTTTATCGGCGGGATCGGTCTGGTGTCGGGCTGGGTCTTTCCCAACGTGTCCGCCGCCACTTTGAACAGTGTTGTGCTCACGATTGACGACAACGAGCCCATACAGATGCCGTGGGGTGCTTCGCGCGGGGATGTCCAGGCGTCTTTTCCTGAGCGGCCGTGGGCGGCGGAGAGTGGGTTCGGACTCGTCACCAACTTCAATATCTTGCCCAGCGGTTCACATACCTTTGCGCTGACGGTCGAGGATACGAGCGGGAGTTCTCACACCCTGCGCCGCAGCGTGGAGACCGTGAGACTGGACGATTCGGAGTTTCTGGACCAGTTCGATATGACGAACGCCGAAGTTGACATATTTGATGACACGGTATCCATCGAGCAGGTGCAGGTCCGGGATAAAGCCAGCCAGCGCAGTCGCAAGATCAACGCCAGCTTTGTCTGGCGGGAGAGCTGCCAGTGTTTTGTCGTGCAGGGCGAATGCGGTAATGGGAATATCGAATCCAACGAAGAGTGTGACGGTCAGACCTTCGGTGGACAAACGTGCCAGAGCCTGGGCTTTGACGCTGGAGACCTGAGCTGTACTGAGCAGTGTAATCTGGACCTGGAGGAATGCACGGGGGGCATGCCGGTCCTGGTCGCCAATAGCGGAGACGACAGCGTTTCCGTGGTGAGTGCCGCGACCCATGAAGAGGTCGGCACTATACCGGTCGGCGACAATCCCCGCAGCATAGCCGTCAGCCCGACCCAAACGCTTGCGTATGTGACCAACTTTGGCGACGGGACTGTGTCGGTCCTCGATCTCAGCGACCTCGCCGCCCTCACCGACCCCGCCTCCGACCTCCCAACGATTGACGTTGGCCATGCGCCTGTCGGTGTGGCCTTCAGGCCGGATGGGCAGTACGCCTATGTGGTCAACGCGGGCCAGAATCGGGTCAGTGTGATCAATACGGACTCACAGACCGTTGAGACACACATACGGGTCGGGAGCGAACCGCAAGAGATCGCCATCAATGCCGCCGGCACGCGGGCGTATGTCACCAACTCCGGGGACGGAACGGTCTCGGTCATTGATCTGGCGACAAACAAGCAGCTGACCACGGTCGCCGTCGGCGAGGATCCCAACGGGGTTGCGGTCCGCCCCGGCGATAGCCAAGTGTATGTCGTGAACTCGGAACAGGACGATAACACCGTGTCGATTATTGACACGCATACGAACCGCGTGGTGGCGACGCTGACCCGAGAAGAAGACGAGGGCCGTATCGGACTCGTGCCGCAGAAGGTCACGTTTTCTCCCGATGGCCGCAGGGCTTTTGTGACCAACTCACTCGACGATACGGTGTCGATCATTGATGCCGCAACACGGGCCAATCTGGATACGCCCTATGTCAGGCGATATCGCTACCGCACGGTGTATGACCAGCCGAACGGGATTCTGGTCACTCCCAACGGACTGCGCTTTTACGTCTCGTTGTTTGGCCGGAGTGGACAGGGTGACTATCTCGCCGTTTTCAGCGTGAAGAACGACCACCCCCGGTACGGGCTGATCGACTTCATCGAGGTCGGAGAGGGGCCGGTCGGCCTGGCGGGTGGGCCGGGTTAGACAGAGTTGACTCCCAAGACGGAAAGTGGCACTATCGCCTGACCCTCGTGGGGCCGTAGCTCAGCTGGGAGAGCGCTTGACTGGCAGTCAAGAGGTCGGCAGTTCGATCCTGCTCGGCTCCACTCGTCCGCCCCTTTTTCCCGTCGCACACCAGACAGCGCCAAACATTGTGTGATCTACACCTCGAGCACCCAACCGTCGTAGGCACACTCGAAGCGTATTTCCCCCTGGTGGACGAGAACCTCGCGTCCCAGATGGCTGAGGACCAGGCGCTGACAGCCCAGGCGGGCGCGCTCCCGCAGCAGCTCCGGATAGCTCAGGTGAAAAGGCGTTTGTGAGTCAAAATAGCAGCACTCACAGATAAAGATGTCGGTGCCTTGGGAGTAGTGGACCAGGTTTTCGTTCCAGCCGCAGTCGCCCGAGTACAGAAGGGTCTTCCCGTCCAGGCGCACCTGATAGCCGAAGCAGGTCTCTTTCTCCAGGTGAGGCACGACAAAGGGCGTGAGTTCGACCCCATCCACGTCCGCGGTGCGGTCGGCCCTGAGTTCCCGGTACACAATCGGGAAGGTCAGCGGGCGCTCGGCCAGCTCCCCAAACATCGCCCGGTAGAGCGATTCGACGCGGGTTTGCAGATTTGGCGGGCCGGTGATGACGAGCGGCCGCGAGCGGGGCTGCTGGTACAAACTCTCCAGGAAAAAAAAAGGCAGGCCGCCGAAATGATCGCCGTGCATATGGCTGATGGCGATAAAATCTATGCGCTCGGCCGGGATCTTCAAATCTTTCAGCGCCAGCAGGGTCGTCGCTCCACAGTCGAGCAGGAAGCCCGTGCGGCCAGATTCAACAAGATAGCCGCTGTGACGCCGACCGCCGCTGTTAAAGGCATCGCCCGAGCCGAGTACCGTAATTCGCATCGCCTGCTCACAAGAGTATGACTCAAGTCTCAGCCTAGCGAGTTTGTCAGTCCGACTCAACTGTCCGACCCACACCCGCCCGCAGCGCCGTTTTCTTTACTTCCCGGTGCAGCTGGGCTAAGGGGGGAAGGCTCAGACCTCTTGATTGGAGACTCGGGGTGCGTGCTTTCAGTTCTGCCGGCTACACCGTTCCGCTGGGGCGTCACTCGTATCCGATGGACAAGTACCGTCTGGTGCCGGAACGTCTGCTGGCCACCGGTGTGCTCACCCGGGACGAAATCCGTGAGCCTCAGCCGGTCACGCGAGACGACATTCTGCGGGTCCACACCCCGGAATACGTCCACGCCTTTTGCAGCGGGAGGCTCGACCGCCGGGCCATGCTGCGGCTCGGTCTGCCCTGGTCCGCAGCCCTGGTTCGCCGCGCCTTTGTGGTGATTGGCGGCACTCTGGCGGCGAGCCGCGTCGCCCTGTCCGACGGACTGGGGGTGAATTTAGCCGGCGGCACCCACCACGCGTTTGCCGACCACGGCGAGGGCTACTGTATTTTTCACGATATGGTCATCAGCCTGCGGCGGCTGCGGCACGAGGGCGTGGCCCGGCGTTTTCTGATTATCGATCTCGATGTCCACCAGGGTAACGGCACTGCGGCGCTGTGTCAGACCGACCCGGACGTGTTCACCTTTTCCATGCACGCCGCAAACAATTACCCGGCCCGCAAAGAGCACAGCTCGTGGGATATTGCCCTGCCCGACCACACCACCGATGCGCCCTACCTCGACCGCCTCCAGACGGCCCTGGCCCGCCTTCTGGAACGCTGCGAGCCTGAGCTGATTTTCTACCAGGCCGGTGTTGATGTCTTGGCCGGCGACCGTTTCGGTCGGCTCGATCTCAGCATGCACGGGCTTGGAGAGCGGGACCGGCTGGTAGCCCGCTTCGCCCGTCAGGCCGGCCTGCCGCTTGTGGTGACCTTCGGGGGTGGCTATGCGCGGGATATCAACGTGATTGTCGAGGCCCACTGTCAGACGGTCGAGCTTGTCGGGGCGTGCCTGGGCTGAGCGGCTCCTCCGGACGGTGAACGATACTGCCCTTACTCGGCACTCACCACCGGCAGGTTCTCCCCGATCGCCAGACGCGACAGAATCGTGCGCAGCTCGTCGTCCGATACGCCCGAGTCGGCCGGCGTCTGAAAAAAGAGCGCCACCTGCTGGTCTTCCAGAGAGCGCTGGGCGAGGCGGGCCTGGGCGCGTATCCGGACCAGGGGACCGATGAGCCGGGCCAGTTCCGAGGTGAAGCGGGCGGCCAGCAACAGGGCGTGGCCCGCGCTCCGCGCCTCGGCAAGCGCCTCACGATAGACGGCGACCATGCCCGCGTGGAGCACGAACGCGGTTTTTGTCTCCTCCCAGAGTTCGCCCTCGACCGTCCCCCAGGTCAGCGCCATGTCGTCGATAACCGGCCACAGCTCGGGCTGGAGGGCCGGGGCGCTCTCGGCCGCAATCAGACGGACCAGGACCGCCTTCCACTCGTCTGACAGCCGGGCCGGCTCTCGGACGTGCCAGCGCCGGGGCGGCAGGGGGCGGGCCAGGATTGTGCCCTCGGCGCTCAGGACGAGGTGGTCTTCGACCGACTGGCCGAGCAGCGTCAGGCTGGCGATATGACGCACCTGGCCGTCCTCACTATGTTCCGTTCGCAAGGCGTGGGCGTTGACCGACAGGACGGGATGGTAGTAGACCCGGCCCCGGTCATACACCTTCTCGATTCCGTCGCGCAGCTGGACGCAGGTGTGAGCCGCAGGGAAGAAGTACTCGTGCGGAGCGGGTGTCCAATCGACCTCAGCCTCGCGCATCTCCATGCGCAGGGCTGCCTCTTGGGCGCCACGGGTGAAGCGCTCGCGGATGCTGCCGGCTTCTCCGCCGCTATGAAAGGCTTCGCGCAGCGTCCCGAACAAGCGTTCGCTGGGGTAGGGACCACGGTAGCGGAGGAGCCGCTTGCCCTGATCCTGGCTCAGCAGCGACAGGACGTTGAGCAGGCTTGACCCGGCTCCGGTCGGCAGGAGGCCGGGGGCGTCGAGGGGTGGAATCGCCGTCACATCGGTGTAGCGCACCGCCCGAAAAAGGGTCAGGAAACGTTGTTGACGAAAGCCGACCTCGCCGTCCAGGGTCCATACACAGTCCGAAGTGCCCCAACCCAGATGGGACGCCGTGGCTGCGGTCACGCCCAGAAAACGGCCGTCAAGTCCGCGCACCTTACAGCGCTGGAGTGCCCGCCGACTCCCCTCGTCCCGCCAGCCGAGGAGGAGCAGCAGGCGTCCGTGGCGGTCAAACGTCGCCAGGCGCAGCGGCTGGCGGGACGGTCCATCCCCGGGTACGAAAAGACTCAGGCTGCCGTGCCGAGAGCGGCGGGCGACGAGCCGCGCGTTATGACGCAGGTCGCCTGCGGTGTCGGTGACGGCCTGGCTCAGAGCGTGTCTGAGACGCCCGAGCTGCTCGGGCGCGACCTCTTCCAGGGCCAGGGTTTCGAGGGCCAGGGCCAGACTCTCGGGAGCGATGCGGTTGGTCATGAACGGAACGCCTTCCGTGGGAATGCCATGGCTCACCTGCGGCTGACCGGCTCAGCCTGCGGCGCGCAGGGCCTCAATCTGGCTGGGAGACAGGTAGGCGGCCAGGATTTCCGGGGCTGCCTCTTGGACGGCAGCGGGCGAGTCAAAGCCGGCCGCCACCAAGCTGCGCAGCGCTTCCCGGTCAAGGCCGGGCAGCTGGGCGCGGGCCAGGGCCAGGCCGTCCGGCCCGACGCCGAAACGCACGCAGTCGGCCAGGTCTTTGAGGTGCTCGGCTGCGGTCCAGCCCATCACCTCGGCCACCTCGTTGGCCGCATCGGCCAGCCAACCGATTTCGTCCGTCAGGGCTTTGATCGTCCCGGCGTAACACTGATAGCGACTTTCCAGGCCGGACAGGGCGTTGCCCTTGATCCATTCGCTCAGGAGCAGGGACAGTTTGGCCGAACGGACCTCTTTGCTGGTCGGCAGCATGCTGGCGTGCAGCAGCCGGCCGAGTTCCTCGCCGGGCGGCTGGCCGTCTTCAGGCAGCCGCTCATTCAGCATGCTTTCATACACCCGGCTGCGGTGTTCGGTCGTGGACAGCGGCACGTACAGCCGTTTGCCGTCCGCAGTCAGGCTGAACAGATGCAGCAGCTCAAGCTCGGGCACGGCCCGGTCTCGGGCCTGGCTGAAAAAGCGGGCCAGCTTGACCGCTGTAGCGGCCTGAATGCCGCGCCGGGCGGCCACTTCTCCCAGGCTCGAGGCTTCCAGGCGGCCGTCCTCGCTGCGGTTGAGCAGCTGGGCTTGGACCAGGCTGTCGAGAATGGTGTCGAGCTCGTGGGCGGTCTCATCGGTCTGGGACGGCTTGGCGCCACGCCGCAGAAAACCCACATAGGTCAGTGCAAAGAAGGCCGCCACCTCATCACGCGTGGAGCACAGCTTGGAAGCGATCACGTTCAGCACCCGGTCGGCAAAACCGGCCTGGCCGGGAGCCAGAGTGAACTGTTCCTGTTCGCCCTGGATGTAGCCGTTCCACAGCAGGTCGGCCTGAAACTGGTTGACCGCGATGAGGATGGAGCGGCCGAACTCTTCCCGAAAACCCAGCCGTCCGGCGCGTCCGGAAATATTTTCGTACTCGGCCCACGATACCGGCATCTCGATAGGCGTGCCCGTCCGCTCGTCGGTCGCCCACTTCATCGGCTCGACAAACACGGTTGAAGCCGGCAGGTTGACGCCAAAAGCCAGGGTAGTGGTGCAGGCAATCACCCGCAGTTCTCCGCGCCGGTAGGCAGCCTCGACCACCCGGCGTTCCTCGGACGTGAGATCCGCGTGATGAAACGCCACCCCGCCGGCGAAAGCCGTTGTGAGCTGGGCTTTCAGCGCGGTTTCTTCACAGCCGTCAAGCTCGGCCAGGGCTGTCTGGGCGGGCGGTAGCTCGGCGCTGTTGGCCAGGGCCAAAGCGCACTGCACGGTGTCCCGCTTGGCTTTGAGGAAGATCAGGACCTGTTCGTCTTGCTGCACCAGATGGGTGACGGTGGTCAACAAGACCTCGGTCGGATCCTCACTCTCGGTGTCAACAAAGTGCTCCTGGCCCTCTTCGCCGGTATTATAGGCTTTGTAGCGAAAGCTGCCGTTCAGCAGGACGCCGCGGTACAGTTCGACCGGCCGTTCGTCTTGCAGCAACAGATCGGCCTCCAGCCACTCGGCGATGGGTTCGGCCTCGCGCAAGACCGCGGACAGCCCCAACAGCTGCGGGCGCGGCTCACAGCCCAGGAGTTTGGCCAGACTCAGCTCCAGACCCGCCCCGCGTTCGGCATCGCCCAGCATTTGCAGCTCGTCGACCACGACCAGGGCAACGCCGCGCAGCAGGTGGGGATGACGGACCAGGAGCTGAGACAGCTTTTCATACACCAGAACGGCCAGATGATAGTCGCCCTGTTCAATCGCCCGGTCGAACTCGTGGCGGTCGCGGGTGGCAACCGCCACCTTGACCCCATACGCCCCGTAGCGGTCGCGGAAGGTCTGGTATTTCTCTTCGGCCAGGGCGCGCAGCGGGGTCAGGTACAAGACCCGTTTGCCGGCAAAGGTGGCCCGCATGGCGGCCATCTCGCCGACAAAGGTTTTGCCCGAAGAGGTCGGAGAGGAAATGATCAGGCTCTGGCCCTCAAACAGCCCGTAGCGTTGGACCGCAACCTCTTGGACGGGCAGCAGAAACTCGCCCTGCTGGTGTTCCCAAATCTCCAGCAGAGTGTCCGGCAGACCGTATTTGCGTAAGTCTCGAATCCGTCGCACCGACACGCCTCCAAACGCGGCCATGTTACCAAGCGGCCGGGACGGAGAAAAGGGCGGGAGCCGGTGCGACGCGGATGAAGAGCGGGGCGGGCCGGTGTTTCAGTCCGAGTCCGAGCGCGCCGCCCGCAGCGTCCGTACATAGCCAGCGCTCCCGCCGCAGCTGAGGATGTCAATATACAGGTCCGACAGATCGCGAATCGGGTAGCGCGTCCCAGAGCTGAGGTCTTTGACGATGAGGTCGTTGACATCAATGCGGAGACGGTCGTGGGCTCGAATCTCGGCCGCCTCCCACAGGGTCAGTGGGGGCAGGCCGATAGTCAGGCAGACCCGGAAAAACGACCAGGCAAAGCGCGGAGCAATGACCGCCTGTATGCCGTGGCCTTGCAGAGCCTCGGCCGCCCGAGCCGGGTTGGGACCGTCTCCGACCGGGCCGGTCGCCAGCAGGATGGTGTCCTCGGCCGGCGCGGACTCGGCCAATCGGTTGAGGATATCTACGGCTGAGACCCCACCCGTCATAACCCAGGCTCGTCCGCTCAGAATAAGCTCGTCTGTGTCCACGCCTGACCTCGCTGCTCGGGCGTGCAGCATAGTGCCACGGACAGAGCTTGTCGAGGGCGGTCGGCTCGGCCTTGCAAACCCCGCTTGGATCGGCGAAAACGGGGAGGCCGACCCAGGGCAGGAGTTCGGCTCGCGAGGAGGGACGCGCATGAAATTCGGACTTCACTACCAGCTGCCGTGTACGGGTACGCAGTCTCCGGTCCAGCGTTATCGGGATACCATTGAGCAGGCCGTCCACGCCGAGAGCCTGGGCTTTGAGTCGATCTGGCCGGTTGAGCAACACTTCAACCCCCAGCTGTCCATCATGCCCGCCCCCCTGTTGCTGTTGACGGCCGTGGCCGAGCGAACAACGACCCTGCGGCTGGGGATTGCGATTGTCCTGCTGCCGCTCTCGCACCCGCTACGGGTGGCTGAGGAAATTGCCGTTTTGGATGTGATCAGCAACGGCCGGGTCGAGTTTGGGATTGGGCGCGGCTCCATCCCCACCCACTTCAGCGGTTTTGGTATCGACCAGAAAGAGAGCCGGGGGCGGATGATGGAGGCGCTCGACATGATCCGTCAGGCCTGGACCTCGGAACGGGTATCGTTTCACGGACAGTTCTACAGCGTGGACGATATTGCGGTCGTTCCCAAGCCGGTCCAGCAGCCCCACCCGCCCATCCGGGCGGCGGCCAACAGCCTGGACACGTTCGAGTTGATGGGCCGTCTGGGCTATCCCATCTTTGTGGCCTCGCAGGTGAATCCGTTTGCGAAAATGCGCGAACTGATTCCGGTCTACCACCAGGCACGGGCGGCGGCCGGTCACGCCGAGGCACGAGCCGAAGATATTTCCCTGCTCGGGCCGCTGTACGTGGCCGACAGCCAGGCTCAGGTCCGCGAGGAGCTGGAGCCCAGCATCCGGCGTTTTCTGCAATCGGTCGCCTCCATCTATTCTTCGCAGGGACAAGATCTGGGGCCCGAATCGAGCCGCATCAAAGAGGTCCTGGAGCGGGTACGGCGCATGACCTACGACAAGGTTGCCGAGGTGATGGGCATCTTTGAAACGCCCCAGGCCTGCGTTGAGCGCCTGCAGGCGCTGCACGAAGAGTTTGGCATGGGCCGGATGATCTGCTGGTTCAATCCCGGCGGGAGCGTGCCGCATAGCCAGGTGATGCGCAGTATGGAGCTGTTCGCGGCCAAGGTCATGCCGCATTTTCGGGATGACGCCTGAGCCCCAACGGCCACACAAGGAGTCCGTCATGTTTGATCTGCTCATCAAAAACGCGTGGATCGTCGATGGCAACGCAAGCCCGGGCTTTGCCGGGGACGTGGCGGTCCGGGACGGGAAGATCGCCGCGATTGAACTCTGTATTGCTGACGAAGCCCGGCACACCGTGCAAGCTTGCCGGTTGGCTTCCTGACTCGTTACAAATTGAGGTAGTCGAATGGCGTTGAGTGTACGTCCCATCAGCCAAATTTTCCTTCATGTTGGTAGCGGCGGAGAAGCTGATCTATTCAAGAAGGTACGCAAAGTCATCCTCAAATGGATAGAGCCTCGCGCCGGTGCCGCTCTTTCTGCCAAAGCCTGGCAGGGGGACTCGTTTATGCTTGATGGAATTGGCACTCAGAGGACCGAAGCCGTCGTCCTCCCTGACAAGCGCTTGTGGGCAGCGCGTCTCGATGACGCGGATAAGAACGTGGCGCGGCGGAGCTGGGTGACCGAGGTTGTAATCCATGAAGAGCAGGACGGAACGGTGCGTTTGGGCTGCCGACTGCAATGCGTGATGCGCGATGCTGACGTTGCCTTCGAGCGATCTATACCGGGCTTTGTGTCCGATATTGTTCAGCACAACACAGTCAAACTCGACGGCAAGCCAATCTCGCTCGAACCGTGGTTCATCGACAGAAAGGATCAGGTTCAAGAACTTATAAAGCTGCTTCGTGCCCCTCATCGGCGCGGTGATGTGATTGTTTTCTCACTGCCGGAAGACTCCACCAGTCAGGATGAAACGGCAGCATCGGCTCCAGAAGTTGCTCGACGTACCTCTGGCGCTGCGCATGTCGCGGTCATTAGCGGGCCGGCGGGTTATTATCTTTCAGACCTTGTTGGTGAAGGATTCTCTGTCTATCGCCGGGCAATACGTACCTACCGCCCTGGCTTTGACCCGACCACGGACGAGCCGTTCTTACATCCCCGAAGGTTGGAGTCTCAAATTGCCGAATGGCAAGACGAAGGCCCAAAAGCGTATGAACGACTCTTGATCTCGCAGGCATTGCTGCGGTCCGTTTCTAGTCGTGACATTGAGCGGGAGCTGCCACCGTTTCCGGAACTGCGCCGTATAGCCGCCGACCTGGAGCGTAAGAAAGATCGACAAGAAGTCTCCTCTCAAGAAGACCTTCTTCAACTTGCGGAGAGTGAAATTCGAGAACTGAGAGACGAACGTGCCAAGATGAAAGACGAATACAACGGGCTTCTCGTTGTTGCGGAACAAGAACGAGACTCGGCTCAGGAGGATTATGAGCGGGCCAGAAACAGAAACATCCATCTTCAGAATCGTGTACGACAGCTAGAACAGCAGCTAGCGCAGTCCAATCAATCAATGGAACCACCGATCCCCAACAACCTAGACGGCTTTGAAAAATGGTGTCAAGAAAATCTCTCGGGCTCTGTGGAGCTCCACAATCGTGCGTTCACGGGCGTCAAGAAATCGCAATATGAAGATAAATCGTTGCTCTACAAGGCCCTTCTCCTACTGCGCGATTATTATGTGCCGATGCGCCGCGAGGGAGGAGACAAAAAAAAGGATGATTTCAAAAAAGCGTGCCAGAAACTCGGCATTGAGGAAGCGCAGGCAATTAGCGAAACCGGGAAAGGAGAAGAGGGAGACACCTATATTGTCCGTCACTCAGGCAAGAAGTGTGTTTTGAAACGTCACCTCAGAAAGGGGAATGCACACGACGAACGTTACTGCTTCCGATTGTATTTCTTTTGGGATGACGAGAATGAGTACGTTGTCGTTGGCTGGCTTCCCTCGCATCTTGATACGCGAGCGACGTAAACTTCTATTACTGAGGCAGGGGAGCACCTGATTGTCGGTCATTCATTCGGTTTTCCTGAAGCCGGTCTTGCAGTCCGCAGCAATCCTTTACGTCTGAACTGACTGGAAAACGTCTGATGTGATAGGCCAAGTCGTCGCTCCAGGATTTATTGCTGGCTAAAAATATGCATGCCAAATCTAACATTCACATTGGCCCGCCGGGCTGACGCCAGACGTATCGCGCTGATGTCGCGCGATCTGGTCGAGGCCGGACTGCCCTGGTCCTGGACCCCGCAACGGGTTGCCCACGCCATCCGTGAGCCGGAAACGGCCGTACTGACGGCCTGGACCCAGGGCCGCTTGGCCGGCTTTGCGATCATGCAGTTTTACGCCGAACGGGCGCACCTGAACCTGCTGGCTGTAGCCCCGGTCCTTCGGCGCTTCGGCCTTGGCCGACGGTTGCTCGCCTGGCTGGAAAAAACCGCCCGAACGGGCGGCCTGTTGTATATCACTCTGGAAGTACGGGCCGCGAACGACACGGCCCAAGCCTTCTACCGACGGCTCGGCTACCGGGCCATCGCGTCCATCCCCGGCTATTATGCCGGCCGCGAAACCGCGATTCGCATGCGCCGCGATCTGTCCTCCGGTGACGGCGCGTCTCACCAACAGCCCTGACCGGCAGGGCTTAGCGCTGCCGCACGTACTTGGTGATGCGCTTGCCCATCACGTCGGCCAGATAGATATCGCCCTCCGGGTCTACCCACAGACCATGGCCCATGGGCGAATCCCAGCGGGCGATAACCGTTCCCTGCTTGTCCATGATGGTCACGGTCGGCTTGAGATCGCTGATGTACACCCTGTCCTGGGCGTCCATGTAGATATCGGTCGGCCGGTGAATGTCGTCCCAGTGGGTCAGGTATTTCCCGCTCGGGCTGAACACCTGGATGCGGTTGTTCTCCCGGTCGCACACATACACCTCGCCGCGTTCGTCTATCCACAGGCTGTGCGGCAGGTGAAATTCCCCGGGCGCGTGCTTGCCCGGGCTGCCCCACGAGTCGATCAGCCGCCCGTCGGCGGAGAAGCGGTGGACCCGGCTGTTGCGATAGCCGTCTGTCACGTACAGCTCACCGGACGGGGCGACGACCATTTCGGTCGGCTTGTTGAAGGGACCGGCGGCGCGCACGACCCGCCCGCCGTCTTCCTCACAGCCGGTGTCGGACGGCTGGCCTCGGTGGCCCAGCACGCCCAGCGGTTTGCCGTCCAGGGTAAAGCGCAGGGCCACGTGGTCGTCGCGGTCGGTGAGGTAGACGACATCGTCCGGACCGATGAAGAACCCGTGCGGGTCGGCGATCGCGCTGTCCCCCCACGAATCGAGATACCTGCCCTCGCGATCAAAGACCAGAACGGGCGGGTCCTTGCGCTGGAAGGCGTAGATGCGGCCCTGAGAGTCTGCCGCCACCGCGCTCATCGGACCAAAGCTCATGCCTGCGGGCAGGGAGCCCCACTGCTCTATGACCTCATAGGTGTATTGACCCGTACCGACCGGTTTCATTGCAGTCCTCCTTTTTGCCGAGCCTATTCGACCAACCTGAACTTCGGCACCGAAATCTCCTCGGTCCAGTCCTCAAAGGTGACCTCGACCGTCTTGCCGATCTGTACCTGCCCGGGCGGACAGCCGACGATATTGCTCATCAGCTGCGGGCCTTCGTCGAGCGTGATCAGGGCCACCACATACGGCACCTCCTCGGCAAACGCCTTGGTCACCGGCCGATGGACGGTGGTAAACGACAGCACGGTTCCCCGGCCCGAGGCGGTGACCCACTCCACCTCCTCGCTCATACAGGCGGTGCAGTAGATGCGCGGGTAGAGCTGGTAATGACCGCAGACCCGACATTTCTGGACCCGCAGCTCGTGCTTTTTGCAGCCGTCCCAGTACGGCTGGGTCTCGCGGGTCGGTTCTGGGATCGGTTTTTCCGGTCGCGCTGCCATCAGCCTCTCTCCTTTGCCACAATCATCGAGCAGTGGGTTGACATGATGCCGCCCTGGGCATGGACGAGGGCGACCTCGGCGTCCTGGACCTGACGCGGCCCACACTCGCCGCGCAGCTGCAACACGGCCTCGGTGACCGAGAACATCGAACCGGGATGGCCCGGATGGCAGTGGGACATCAGACCTCCGTGGGTATTGACCGGCAGCTCGCCGCCCAACTCAATACGCCCGTTTTCGACAAACCGGCCGCCCTCGCCCTTGGGACAGAAGCCCAGGTCTTCGAGTTCGACAAGCACGACCGGCGTAAAGCAGTCGTACAGTTCGGCCACGTCGATATCCTGGGGCCCCAGGCCGGCCATGGCGTAGGTCCGTTCCCCGGCCTCCTTGGCCGCCGAGGTGGTGAGGCTGCGGGCCTGACTGATGTGTTCGTGCGAGTGGCCCTCGCCAATGCCCAGCACATAGACCGGTTGCGGACGGAAGTCTGTGGCGCGCTCGGCGGCGGTCATGATGATCGCCGCCCCGCCGTCCGAGACCACTGAGCAGTCCAGCAGGTGGAGGGGGTCGGCGATCATTTTTGAATTCAGCACGTCGTCAACCGTAATCGGGTCGCGCATCTGAGCGGCCGGGTTGAGCGAGGCGTGTTTGCGACACGCCACCGACACGGCGGCCAGCTGTTCGCTGGTGGTGCCGTAGGCGTGCATGTGAGCCTGGGCGATCAGGGCGTAAAAGCCGGGAATGGGCGGGCCGTAGGGCCGCTCAAACTGGGCGTGGCCGGCCGTTGACATGGCTTCAATCGCCTTGTCGCGCGACAGACCGGACAGCATATTGTCGGCCATGGTGATCAGGACGGTGTTGCACACGCCGGTGGCAATGGCCGTGGCCGCGTGCTGCATGATCGCCAGGGTCGTGCCCCCGCCGGTCGCCACGTTGAGGCAGTAGCGGGGGAAAATCTGCATATACTCGGCAATCATCTCGGCGTGGTACATATACGGCTCAACCCACGAGTTGCAGGTGATCAGCCCGTCAACATCGTCCTTGGTGATGCCCGCATCTTCGAGCGCCAGCTTGGCCGCTTTGACATACATCTGGGTCGCGCTCAGGTGGGGAACGACGCCAACCTCGGTGTCGGCCGCCCCCACGATCGCTACCTTGCCTCGGAGCGATTCCATACAACAGCCTCCAGTTTCGTGCTGCCTCCTGTCTAGGCAACTTTGGGGGACGGGTCAAGCTGCGGCCACCCGGACGACGGGTTCGAACGTGGAGGCTCAGGACAGAGGCAGGGGCTCAACAATATCAACGCCGTCCGGGATGCTGAGCTGAAACAGACTGTCCGGCAGCGGGATATTGCGGGTGATATTGGTAAACCGCAACCGGGTGATATTGCCCAACGGGTCGCTGACCGTCGCCCGGACAATATCGAAGGTTGCGGCGTCAACCGCCAGCGTCAGCCGCCCGACCGCCTCGGCGTCGTGCTTGGAGTCGAGGCTCAGCACATAGGTCCGGTCGGTCGTCTCACGCAGGCCAATTGCAAAGTCTTCCTCCAGGCGTCCCACCCCGGTCAGAAAAGAGATCGGGGTATGCGAGCGAAAAGCCTGGTCAAACGGCGTCTTGACGACTTGTTTCTCGGCCGCCTGGTATAGCCACAAAAACGTCCCGTCCGAGACCAGCAGCTGCTCCGGCTGGCGAAAGTCCCAGCGCATCTTGCCCGGTTTCTTGAAGAAGACCTGGCCCTCAGAGGTCAGTGTGTAGCCCAGGGTTGCGGACTCGACCTCCTGGACAAAGTCGGCCTGAAAGCCCTGGGTGTCCTGATACCGGGCCTGGAGTCGGGCGACGATCTCGGTCAGCGTGAGGGCCGTAGGGGCAGGCTCGCCGGCCAGCAGGGGCGGACACAACACAAGCGTCAGACTGAGCAGGAGCCAATGCCGTTTCATCGGGGTGCGTTCGGCGCGTCTGTCTTCACTCTTCGACCGCCGCCGCCTCGACCAGCACCTCGCGCGGCTTGCCGGCTTCGGCGGCCGGGGCGATCAGCCCCTCGCGCTCCATGCGTTCAATCATCCGGGCGGCGCGGTTATAGCCGACCCGCAGGCGGCGCTGGACCCACGAGATGGACGCCTGACGACTTTCGATGACCAGCTCTCGGGCCTGTTCGTACATTTCGTCATAGGTGTCGTCATCGGCCGTATCGACGCTCTTGGTGCTGCGGGCCTTTTCCAGGGCGCTGACCAGTTCGGAGTCAAACACCGGCTTGGCCTGTTTCTTGATCGCCCCGACCGCTTTGCTGATCTCCGGTTCGGAGACAAACGCGCCATGAATGCGCTGCGGCTTGGCGCTGCCCGGGGGCAGGAACAGCATGTCGCCGGCGCCCAGCAGACGCTCGGCCCCGGCCGCGTCCAGGATCGTCCGCGAGTCGATCCGCGAGGATACCTGAAAGGACACCCGGGCCGGGAAATTGGCCTTGATCAGGCCGGTAATCACATCGACCGAGGGACGCTGGGTGGCCAGGATGAGGTGAATGCCCGAGGCCCGACCCATCTGGGCCAGACGGGTAATCGGCTCCTCTATCTCACGGCCAACGGTCAGCATGAGGTCGGCCAACTCATCGACAATCACGACCAGATAGGGCAGACGCTGGTGGACCATGGCGTCGTCGTGTGGCTCGGCGGCTGGCGCCGGAGCGGCCGGGGCGTCCAGGCCCGGCCCGGCGGCGTCTTCGTCAAGCTCGTCCTCAACCACCTCGGTCAGCTTGATGACGCCGTTCGGGCTGGGTGCGCCGTTCTCCAGGCTGCGATTATAGGCGCTGATATTCCGCGCCCCCTTGTCCCGCAGCAGTTTGTAGCGATACTCCATCCGCCGCACGACTTCCTGCAGGGCTGCGCCGGCTTCCTTGGGGTTGGTAATCACGTGCGACAGCTGGTGGGGCAGGTTTTCATACAGCGACAGCTCCAGCATTTTGGGGTCAATCATGATGAAGCGCACGTCGCGTGGGCTGGCCCGATACAGCAGGCTCATGATCATGGCGTTGAGCGAGACCGACTTGCCGGTCCCGGTGGCGCCGGCCACCAACAGATGCGGCATACGGGCCAGGTCGGCGACGATGGGATTGCCGATCGAATCTTTGCCCAGGGCCAGGCCGAGCGGCGATTCGGTCTGCTGGAAGCCCGGGCTGTCCAGAATCTCCCGCAAATAGACCTTTTCGCGGTTCGGGTTTGAGACCTCAATGCCGACGACCGCCTTGCCCGGGATGGGAGCCAGGATGCGGACGGACACGGCCCGCAGGGCCATCTGCAAATCGTCGGCCAGCGACACCACCCGGTTGACCTTGACCCCGGGGGCGGGTTCGAACTCATACGTGGTGATGACCGGGCCGGGCCGCACCGCCACGACTTTTCCCTTGACGCCAAAGTCGTTGAGCTTGCTCTCAAGAACCTGAGAGCTGGCATGGAGGGCCTCCTCGTCGACCTTGAGCCGGGATTCGAGCGGCGGGTCAAGCAGATCGAGGCTGGGCAGGCTATAGGGCTTTTCGTCATCAAGCACAGCGGCCGGGCTCGGCCGTGGGTGCGAGCGGCCGGCTTTGGATGGCGCCGGAGGTGGTGGGTGGTTGATGATGATCGGCGGCGGAGCCTGGTCTTCTGCGGGCGGGGTCTGTTGTTTGGCGGGCTTGCGGACCTGTTTGGACGCCGCCTTTTTGACCGGCGGGGCGGGCGGGGGCGTCCGTGCTTGTGCTTTGGAAGCCACAAAGCGGGGTTCGAGGTCCGGGTATGCCTCGGCTTCCGCGACTCGGCCCTGCCGGCGGCTGAATCTGATTGACGAGAGACTGTGCAGCCCGGACCACAGCGTGGTTGCCAGCGACCGCAGCCAGGCAGCCAGCGGTCGCAACCCGACCCCACACCAGTCGCCCACAAACCGGCCGCCTCTCAGCAGCCGGCCGCCCAGGGCGTGTAAAGACAGACGCGAAATCCCCATCAGCGAGACGACAAGAACGGGAATCAACACCAGATAGGCGCCGAGTTGGTTCAAGCCGGTACGGAGAGACCCGGCCAGCCAGCCTCCGACCCAGCCGCCGGCGTAGACCGCCGGTCGGTCCGCGTACCACAGGGACAACAGGGCCGTGCTGGCCAGCCCGAAGACGCCCAGCGACACGGCTTGTGAGGTCACGGCCGTGCACCGCCACAGCCGAAACTGCAGGCCGGCGGTATAGACGGCCAGGGCCGGCAGGGCATAGCTCATTTTGCCCAGCGCCGAGCACAGCAGGTCGGCCAGCAGATAGCCGATGACGCCGACCAGATTGGTCTGTGGACGGCCCGGCTGGTAGGATAACAGAGCGAGGCCTAAAAAAATCGCCACTGCGACCAGGGCAACTCCGCTGACCTCATAGCCAAGGGAACGTTGGCCGGACTGTGTGTGTCGTGCCACCCCACTCACCTCCTCCTCACATCTTTGGTCACATTCACATCTCGGTCACAAACGGTAAGACCACCGGCCGGCGCCCCAGGGTACGACGGAAATAGCGCCGCAGCGACAGCCGGACCTGCTCCTTGACCGTGCCGATATCGGTCCGAGACTCCAGCGGCAGCTCGCTGAGTGTGCTGCGCACGACATCCTTGGCCTCGCGCAAGCCCTCGCCGTTGGTGGCGGTTAAAAACCCGCGCGATAGCAGATCCGGTCCGCTGACCAGCTCCCCGGTGTGCTGAGCGATGCTGAGAACGGCGACCACGATGCCGTCGCTGGCCATATGGCGGCGGTCACGCATCAGCTCTTCCTCAATACCGGCCAGACCGTCGACAAACACCCGTCCGGCCTGGACCGGGTCGGTCTGAAACGCGCCCTCCCGGTCGATTTCCAAGACCTGGCCGTTTTCCAACAAAAAGACCTGGTCCGGCTCAACTCCGACCTGACGGGCCAGAGCCGCGTGGCGGACCAGATGGCGGTATTCACCGTGGATGGGAACGAAGTAGCGCGGCCGGACCAGGTTGAGCATCAGCCGCAGCTCGTCCTGACAGGCATGACCCGAGACGTGGACGCACGAAATCGCCTCGTAAAACAGATCGGCTCCGCGCCGTGACAGGTGGTCGAGCAGCCGGGCGATTGTGCGTTCGTTGCCGGGAATGACCCGCGACGACAGGACCACCGTGTCACCGGCGGCCAGCCGGACCTGGGGATGGGCGTCGGCGGCAATCCGCGACAGAGCCGACATGGGTTCGCCCTGGGAGCCGGTGGTCAGCAGGGTCACGGTTTGCGGGTCGCGCTCGGCCAGCTGTCCGATGTCGATCAGGCTATCCGATCCCAGGGACAGATGTCCGGTGTCTTGGGCAATGCCGATATTGCCGACCAGCCGCTTGCCGACCACACCGACGGCCCGGCCCTGTTTGACCGACAGGTCGATGACCTGGCGAATGCGGTGGATGTGAGAGGCAAAGGTGGCGACCAGGACCTTGCCCTGGGACTGGGCGATAATATCTTCGAGCGGCCGGGTCAGGCTGCGCTCTGAGGGGTTTGAGCCCGGACGCTCGACATTGGTTGAGTCGGCCAGCAGGAGCAGGACGCCGCGTTCTCCCCATTCGGCCAAACGCGCCAGGTCGGTTTGCTGATCGTCAATCGGCGTATGGTCAATCTTGAAATCGCCGGTGTGGATGATTGTGCCCAGCGGAGTCGTAATGGCCAGGGCCGAGGCGTCCACAATGCTGTGGGTGACCGGGATGCCCTCGATGTGAAACGGCCCGATCTGCCACTCCTGGCGGGCACGAAACTCGTGGATGGTCGTCTGCTTGAGCAGGCCACGTTCGGCCAGCTTGTCGCGGATCAGGCCCAGGGTGAACGGCGTGCCATAGATCGGCACATCGAACTCCTGGAGCAAATACGGCAGGGCGCCGATATGGTCCTCGTGGCCGTGGGTGAAGATGACCGCCTGGAGATGGTAGTGCTGGTGCAGATAGCTGAAATCCGGGATCACCACATCAATGCCGAGCATCTCCTGCTCGGGAAACATCAGGCCACAGTCCACGGCAATCGCGCTCGGGCGACCGCCCTCGGCCGGGCGGTATTCGATCAGCATGAAGTTGAGGCCGATCTCGCCCAGGCCGCCGAGGGGAATGATACGCAGTTGGCCCTCACTCATAGGCGTGTCCGATCACGAGCCGCAGATGCTCCGGGTATTCGGCACAGGCCGGCGGCGTCGGCCGAGCCACGGGAGGCGTGTGGTGTTGGGCGATCGATTTTTCGACCTGGGCGAGAAGGTGTTGTCGGGCGGTTTTTTTGGCCATGGACGGATCTCTGACAATCGGCGGGCTGAAGACGACACTCATCCGCCCGGATCGAACCTTCCAGCTGCCTGAGGGGAGAATATCGGCCCCGCCGTTAATCGTCACCGGAACAACCGGGCGGTCGGTCTCGACGGCAACGGCAAAGGCGCCAGGTTTGAACGGCAGTAGGCGTCCGTCCTGGCTGCGGGTCCCCTCCGGAAAAAACAGGACGGAAATCCCGGCCTGGAGCAGTGCCCTGACCTTACGGATGGTAGCCACCGCCTGGGTGCGGCTCTGGCGGTCAACCAGGACCTGATGGGTGCTCGTCATGCACAGGCCGAACAGCGGCACCTTGCGCAATTCGTGTTTGGCGACCCAGCGCAGCTGGAAGGCGTCGAGGCTGACCATGACCGCCACGATGTCGAACATGCTCTGGTGGTTGGCGATGAACACATAGGCTTGTCCGGGGTCGAGCTGTTCCCGGCCACGGACATCGACCTTGACCCCACAGATGAACAGGTTGCCCCTGGCCCAGAAGCGGATGCAACGCGCTGCGCGCTGGGCGTAGGTGTCGAGGGGCGCGAGCAACAGCACCGGCACGCTCCACAAGACGGTGTTCAGGGCGATGAAGACAAGACGTACGATAGCTAGCAGAATCACACCTCTTTCCGTTGAGGGCTGGATACGGACTATTATAGTTTCTCTTGTGACTTGCCGTCAATGTAGTTGATTTTCCTGCACTTCTTTCTATACAATGGGCCGCTCTGGTGGAGGCGATGATGTGGTAGTTGCCTGTCCTGCGTGTCAAACACGCTACCGTGTCGATGCTGCTCTGGTGGTGGCCGGAGAGACCTCGTTCGAGTGCTGCCAAGAGGAATGCGGCCATGTCTTCGTCTATACGCCGCCGGTGTTGTGGAAGGGCAACGGTCAGGAAGGCGAGACCGAGCCCCCTGGCCCCCCGTCTCAGCCCGAGTCCGCCCACGAAAACCCGCCGGAGAGTGACCCCGAAGACGAGTCTGGCTCCACCGCTGCCGACTCGCCGGACCGCGTCCCGGCATTTGTCCATCAGGAAATCGAGACGCTCCCACCGACTGTGGACCAGAACCGCGCTCCGCAGGCCGAGCAAGACAAGCAAGATGAGAAGGATGAGAAGGATGAGCCCGAGCCTGAGAGCCGCAGCGCCACGGATGTGCCGGCCGAGCCACCGGCGGCGCCCATAGGGCCGGGGGACGCAGCGCAGTCGCCCGGCGGGCCGATTGTATCAGTGTCCACCGGGCCGGGCGGAAATGCCGGGTCAGAGCGTCCTGCGGCGACGAACGCGCCCTCGGCCGCCCTGCTCTCGGTCCGTAACGTGTTGGTCCTGCTCGGCTCTGTTGTCTGTGGCTATGCCCTGCTGAGCTATTCGGCGCTGATCCACCCCAGGCAGACACAGCAACTCCTCAGCCAGCTCCCAGTGGTCGGCAGCCTGCTTGCCGCCGAGCCGTTTTCCGCCCGCCATATTCGTCTGGATGAGCTGAGCGGCGGCTTCTGGCTGAGCAAAGACAACCGTCGCGTGTTTGCCGTCGCCGGCACGGCCCTGAATACCGCCAGCGTGTCTGCCAGGCGGGTGCGGATCGAAGGCACGCTGTACAACGGGGTTGGCGAGCAGCTTGAACGGCAACGTGTTTTCTGCGGCTCCGAGGCCAGAGCCGAACTGCTGGAAAGCTTGACGGTACGGGATATCGCTACCCTGCAAAGATTCGTGCCGCCCCAAGACTTTCACATTCCCGCCGGCCGAACCGTCGCCTGTCTGCTGGTCTTCACCAAGCCGCCCGGCTCGGTTGCCGAGATTTCAGGGCGGGTGGTGTCTGTTCAGTTTGACGATGCCTAGGGGTGGTGCGGGTCTATCGAGCCTGAGTGCGTCGAGGCCGGACCGTCAGGAGGAGGAGTTGTCGGACCGCTTGTCGGTCTCGCCGTCCGGCGTAACATCAATTTCCGGCGACTTGACCGATTTGCGGAAGTTCTGGATCCCCTTGCCCAGTCCCTCGCCAATCGCCGGCAATTTCCCTGCGCCAAAGATGACCAGGACAATGACCAGGATGATCAGCAGTTCTCCCACACCAAGACCAAACATAGTTTTCCTACTATACGTGATGTCTCTGCCGACGGGCAAGGCGGGCGTAGACTTTTCTTGCGGGCGTCGGTCAAGAAGGCTAGAATACGGCCGATGTCAACGGCCAGCCTCACCATCCGTCCCCAGCAGCGCGACCCGCTGGTCGTTTTTTTGCTCTGCTCGCTCCTCTTTCACCTGCTCTTGCTGCTGCTGTTCCCCGTGCCAAACCCGATCTTCCCGCCCGAGACGGAACAGTTGACCGAGGTGGAGTTGTTGCCGGCGGAGGAGCCCCAGCAGTTGGCCCAGGCCGAGCTGCCCGCCCAGGCTGAGCCCGAGGCAGTGCCGAAAGAAGAGCCGGTCGAGGAGGAAACAGCCGAACCGCCACCCCAGCCCCTGCCCGAGCAGATTGTGAATCCGCCCGATGTCGTCAACGAGCAGATCCCGGACCAGACGCGTTTCCTGAGCGACCGCAATACCACCGCCGAGGAAGAAACGGTTGCGGTCGGCACACCGCTGCCGAGCACGAATCCCGAACAACAGGAACAACCGAACAGCGAAGTCCAGAAACCGGCCGAGCCGCCCAAAGAGCCCACCCGGCTGGCCGCCCTCACACCGCCGTTCGACCGTCCGCTCGACAGCAAGCCCGAGAACGCTCCGCAAAAGCAGAGCCCCCAGGCCCTCCAACCCGGCGCGCCCGACGCCCCCAAACCTACTCCCCGACTGTTTGCCAGCCCCGCCGATCTCTTAGCCCAGGGCTTTATCAAAGACCGGGGCAGAGAGCAGGAGCAACAAGACGAACGGCGCGCCCCGACCGGCAACGAGCTGCTGAGCATGGCTCCGCCGGCCCGGAATAGCATGCTATCCCTGCCCGGACCGACCGGCACGCCGGATCACCTGCCCGACGTGCGTCGCGGCAACATGACCTTCTTGAACACCAAGGCGTCCCGGTTTGCCCCGTTTGTCCGCCGGGTGGCCGAGCGCGTGTTCCAGCACCTGGTGATCGACCAGCGGAGAAACCTGAAGCTCGACGATGTGATTGCGGCCCGCGACTGGGTGACCATCGAAGCCAAGCTCTCGCTGGACGGCGATCTGGTCGGACTGGTCTTGCGCGGCCGGTCCGGCAGCTATTCGATTGACGAGTCCTTGCTGCACGCCTGTGAGCAGGGCGCCTGGGATCAGAATCCTCCGCCAGAAGCCCAGGCTGAAGACGGCCTGATTCACTTTATCTTCCGCTCCGATATCGACGCCCAGTACGACAACCTGGGCCTCAGAGCGATCGTGACTTTTCTGCAAGTCGGCCTGACCTGAGCGGTCCGCATCCGGGCCGACGTGGCTTGCAAAAGCCGGGGTCGGCTGGTAGAGTCTGCGGTCTCAGCCGTGGGGCCGTAGCTCAGTTGGGAGAGCGCTAGAATCGCACTCTAGAGGTCGTGGGTTCAAATCCCATCGGCTCCACTCCTTCGGGTTTCACACCCGGCCACACGCCACCGTTTGTTGGCTCCAGCCGTATTCCTGGTCAGCGTCACGACTCAAGCCGTCAGTGCCGTAGGTCAGGTGAGCGAAGCGTAGCCTGCCACCCTCTCCGCTTCTTCCCCTGCTTGGGGCTTTGGCTGCGTCCTCGTTGCGGGGCACCGGGCGCTTGGGATGGCCGGGCACCGGCTCGTCCACCCACTCCACCCATTCGGGTGGGCCGGGCTCAGCCGCACGTGGTTTCAAGCAGCGCGGCGCAGACCTGATAGGGGTCCATATTGGCGGCCGGCCGCCGATCCTCCAAATAGCCGCGTCCCTCGTTGGCCGTGGCCATCGGAATGCGCACCGAGGCGCCCCGGTCGCTGATACCGTAGCGGAATTCGTGGATGCTGCACGTCTCATGCAGGCCGGTCAGGCGTTCTTCGTTGTGGGCGCCGTACACCGCAATGTGTTCCTCGTGCCGTTTTTCCAGCGCCTCACAGGCGGCTTTCACCACCCGCAAGCCGTCCTCCTCACGCATGGCTTTCGTGCTGAAATTGGTGTGGGCGCCAGCCCCGTTCCAATCTCCTTTGATCGGCTTGGGATGCAGGGTGGCATTGACGCCGTAATCTTCGGCGATGCGATACAGCAGCCAGCGGGCGACCCACAGTTGATCCGCTATCTCGGGCGCTCCTATTGGGCCGATCTGGAATTCCCACTGGCCGGGCATGACCTCGGCATTGATGCCGGACAGGGCCAGCCCGGCTTCCAGACAGGCAGTCATATGCGCCTCGACAATTTCCCGGCCAAAGACCTCATCGGCCCCAACACCGCAATAGAACGGACCCTGGGGCGCGGGATAGCCACCCTCCGGCCACCCCAGAGGCGACCGCCCCCGGAAAAACGTATATTCCTGCTCAATGCCGAACCAGGGTTCGTGGTCTTGATACTGGTCTTGCAACTGGACGAGGCGACCCCGCGTGTTGGACTCGTGCGCGGACCCATCCGGGAGCCGCACCTCGTTCATCACCAGGATATTGTCGCCGCCGCGGATGGGGTCAGGCACATAGTAAACAGGGCGGAGCAGGCGGTCGCTGTCATGCCCTTCGGCCTGCATGGTGCTCGACCCGTCGAATCCCCACAGGGGAATCTCTTCGAGACGGCTGACCGGTCCGTCAAGGATTTTCGTTTTTGAGCGCAGGGTGGCCGTCGGTTGGTTGCCGTCTATCCAGATGTATTCCGCTCTGATGTGAGGCATCTCGCTTTCCCCTTTCTGAGAGAGAGACTCGCCGTACCTGGCGGGGCAGCCGGTTCGCCACGCGCGGCATTCGTCCTGTCGCAGTGTACCCAAGGCAGGCTGTCAGTTCAACGCTGAGGTGGCAGGGGCATCCCTTTTCAAGACGGCGTGGGCTCTTCTTTGCGCGGGACGCGGATGTCTTCAACCAGCTCCTGGACGGCCGGAGCCGGAGGACGGCTGAGGGACGAGACGATAAGCGCCACCCCGAAGTTGAGCAGCATGCCGATGCCGCCGATCCCCTCGGGAGAGATGCCCCACAGCCAGTGGGCGGCCGTGTTGGTCTCGGGGCTGATGAACTTGAAATAGATGATATAGGCGCTGGTAAAACTCATGCCGCAGATCATCCCGGCAATGGCGCCGAGATGGTTCATGCGTTTGGAGAAGATGCCCAGGACAATGACCGGAAAGAAGCTCGACGCGGCCAGCCCAAAGGCAAAGGCCACGACCTGGGCCACAAAGCCCGGCGGATGAATGCCGAAATAGCCGGCAATAATAATCGCCACGACCGCCGAGAGCCGGGCGTAACGTAGCTCCTGGCGCTCGGTGATGTGGGGGCTGAGTACGTTTTTCATCAGGTCGTGGGAGATTGAGGTGGACAGGACGAGCAGCAGACCGGCGGCCGTAGACAGGGCTGCGGCCAGACCGCCGGCCGCCACCAGGGCGACGACCCAGGCCGGCAGCCGGGCGATTTCCGGGTTGGCCAGCACGATGATATCGCGGTCGATGTGCAGTTCGTTGCCGTTCCAGCCCTGAGCGGCGGCGCGGTCGGCAAAGGCCGGGTTCTGATCGTTGTAGTACTGGATGCGGCCGTCCTGATTCTTGTCCGCAAAGCGGATCAGGCCGGTCTCTTCCCACTTGGAGAACCAGTCGGGCACCTGGGCGTATTCGGCGTTGTGGACGCTGGTCAACAGATTGGTGCGGGCAAAGGCTGCCACGGCCGGCGCGGTCGCGTACAGGATGACGATGAACAACAGCGCCCAGCCGGCCGAGATGCGGGCGTCCTTGACCCGCGGCACCGTAAAAAAGCGGGTGATGACGTGCGGCAGACCGGCCGTGCCAACCATCAGCGACAGGGTGATGAAAAACACGTCAACGACGGTCTTCGCCCCCCGACCCGTGTATGCGGCAAAACCGAGTTCCTGACTCAGCCCGTCGAGCTTGTCGAGCAGCGACACGCCCGGCTCGGTCTTCAGCTCCGCGCCAAAGCCGATTTGGGGCAGCAGGGTATCGGTCATCAGCAGGGAAATGAAAAAGCTGGGCAGCATGTAGGCGAAGATCAGCACACAGTACTGGGCGACCTGGGTATAGGTAATGCCCTTTTGGCCGCCGGTCACGGCGTAGACCAGAACCAGCGCCATGCCGATGACCACGCCCAGCTCAACCGGCACCTCCAGAAAACGGGCAAACACCACTCCCACGCCGCGCATCTGGCCGGCCACATAGGTGAACGAGACAAAGATGGCGCACACCAGGGCGACGATCCGGGCGGTCTGCGAGTAATAGCGTTCGCCGACAAAATCCGGCACCGTATATTTGCCGAACTTACGCAGATACGGCGCCAGCAACAGAGCCAGCAGCACATAGCCGCCGGTCCAGCCCATCAGATACATGGCGCCGTCCCGGCCCAGGAAGGACATCATGCCGGCCATGGAGATGAACGAGGCCGCGCTCATCCAGCCGGCCGCAGTCGCCATGCCGTTGGCCAGCGCCCCGACCCGCGAGCCGGCCACGTAGAAATCGCTGGTTGACTCGGCCTTGGCCCACCAGGCGATGCCGATGTATAGTGCAAACGACAGGCCGACAATGATAAAGGTCCAGGTTCTGACCGGATCGATGTCCATCATGCTCCCCCGCCGGCTGGATCGTGTTCGTGGACGCCGTAGGCCCGGTCCAGACGGTTCATGAGCCACACATAGACAAAGATCAGGATGACGAAGATGTACAGCGAGCCCTGCTGGGCCATCCAGAAACCCAGCCGGAAGCCACCCACCCGGATCGTGTTCAGGGCGTCGATAAAGAGGATCGACAGGCCGAAAGACACGCTGAACCAGACGCTCAGCAGGGCGGCGACAATCGTCAGATTCTTACGCCAGTAGCTCTGGCGACGGGTGTTGGACAGGGGGTCGTTTGCCATGGGGCGACAGGCTAGCATAATCGTGATGACGGGGTAACAGAACGGACGCCGGACCGGGACTATGACACACCATCTCATCCCCGCCGACCCGCTGGTCAGAACCCGCGCGGTGCTGTGCGCGGTGCTGACGCTGGCCCTCGGCTTTGGCGCCCTGGTCTACACCCAGGCGTATTTCGACTCGATGCTGGAACTGCGGGCGATCTATCCCCGCATGGCCGCAGCCGGGCTGAAACAGCTGTACCAGGTCTGGGCGGTGGGGAGCGGGCTGTTGCTCGGCGGTCTGGCCGCCCTGCTGGCCAGCTTTGGCGTGCGTGTCTTGCGGTCCGGCCGCGTTCCGCCGCCGGGCATGCGGGTGGTGTGGACAACCCGGCTGCGAACCGGCACCAGCGCCAGCCTCATCGCCGGCGCCAGCCTGGCGCTGGCGGTCGGCCTGCTGCTCGGCGGCCTGCTGCTCGGCTATCAGCTGTGGACCCTGGGCCTGCAGTATGGCGCCTCGTATACCGGGCCGTTTCAGCCGGCCTAGCGCGTTTCCCGATAGGCTGTGGTAGGTCGGATTAGCGGAGCGTAATCCGACACGGACGGGATGTCGGGTTACGCCTGCGGCTCACCCGACCTACACGGCTACACATGGCTACACATAATGGTGAAGTGCTCTAAGCCAGGCTGCCCGGCAGCACGCCGAGCCAGACCGGCTTGCGGCGGTCGCCGCCCTGAAACACCAGCCAGACCGTTTCGCCGACGCCGGGCAGGCTCTCCACGCCCGGCGGCAGGCACGGCAGCGCCCACTCGGCCACGCCCGGCACCTCAAACACCTCGACCTTGAGCCGCAGCCTCTTTTGCGGGTCGCGGTTATCCCGTACTATGCCCTGGTAGACCCCGACGACGTGATCCATGCTGGCTCCCTTATCGCGTCCTGCCCGTTTGACCTGCGCGCTGCACCTGTGACCGATGGCAATTCAAGAGGTCTGGAACAAAGACAAGCTGGTCAGCGCACGCTGCCCAGAGTGCGGTCGTTTCACCAAAAAAATCAAGCGCTACCCCTTTGAGCTGCGCTACTACCGCAAGCGACACCTGACCTCTCAGGTCATGGCCTTTTGTCAAAACCGGGCCTGCTGCCACTACTGGGAGGTCATGACCCCGGACAGTTACCGGACCTGGAAAGGGGCGGCGGAATGAGGACACCCGGCGGCTCGGCTCAGTCCGGCGCCAGGCGGCGCTCGCCCTCGTACAGGCGGCACGAGGTCGCCTTGATGACCAGGAAAATCTGACGCTCAGGCCGTAGGCCCAGCTCAACAAAACTCGTCTCCGTGACCTCAATGGTCAGCGGCGGCAGCTCGGCGGCCAGCTCGGCCGTGACCAGCCCGACCGAACCGACCAGACGCAGCTGAGTGATACGCGCCGGCAGAATGTTGCGGGCCGACAGCCCCTGGGGTTTATGGGTCGCAATCATGATGTCGGTGGCCGGCAGACTGGCCAGCATCAGGTCGCCCGGCTGAGCCTCGGCCCGCATGGTCGTCAGTTCGACCGGCCGAGAGCCGGCGTATGCGTCTGTCCCGAGCGGCCGCTGTCCCAGACGAACCCGACAGGTGCTGGCCTGGGTGTCGATCAGACGGCACGGCAGGATGTTTTCAAAGCCCTGCTGGTCGGCCACGGAAAAAATGTCCGGGTCGGTCAAGACCTGGCGCGGCTCGCCGTGGGCGATGGTCGCGCCGTCTCTGAGCACGATCAGGTCGTCGCACAGGGCCTGGACCTCAAGCGGGTCGTGCGACACAAACAGCATGGGAATCCGAAACTCGGACCGAATACGGCGCAGAAAAGGCAGCAGTTTGCGCCGCAGGGCCAGATCGAGCGAGGCGAAGGGTTCGTCAAGCAGCAGCAGCCGCGGCCCGGAACAGATCGCCCGGCCCAGCGCCACGCGCTGGCGCTCTCCACCCGACAGCGTGGTGACGCCGCGCTCAAGCAGGGGGCCAAGCTCCAGAATCTCGGTCACCAGCCCGAGTGTGACCCGGAGCGGATGGCCGTTGCGGATTGCCCGTCTGGCGCCGGCCAGCAGATTCTGGCGGACGTTTTTATGCGAAAAGAGCAGGCCGTCCTGGGGCACATAGCCGATGTTGCGCCGCTCGGGTTTGACACAGGTTCGCCTGGCCGTGTCCAGCCACACCTCGTCGTCGAGACGGATGTAGCCGTGGGCCTCGCGCCGCAGCCCACAGATGGCTTCGAGCAGGCTGGTCTTGCCCGAGCCCGACACGCCGAAGATGCCGGTCACCTGGTGGCGGGTGGTGATATCGACGTTCAGCTCAAAGCGGTCCAGCGCCAGGCGCACACGCGCGACCAGGGTGTGAGACGGGGTCACGGGACCGGTCATGGGCTGACTCTTGGCGTGCGGGCCAGGAGTTCCGCACTCAGGATGGCGACAAAACCCAGGCCCAGGGCCAGCAGCATCAGGGCGTAGGCTCGGTCCGTGTCGCCCAGCTGCTGGGCGCTGAAGATGGCTGCGGACAGGGTCTGGGTCCGGCCCGGGATATTGCCGGCAATGGTCACGGTGGCGCCGAACTCGCCCAGTGCCCGGGTGAAACCGAGGATCAGGCCGGCCAGCAGACCGCGCTTGGCCAGCGGCAGGGTGTAGCGAAAAAAGGTTGCCAGTGTACTGTGGCCGAGGGTCTTGGCCATCATCTCCAGCCGCGGGTTGATGCCCTCAAACGTCACCTTGGCGGTCCGCACGACGAGCGGAAACGACATCACCGCAGCGGCCAGCGCGGCGGCTCTCCAACTCAGCAGCAGGCCCAGGTCGAGCCCCAGGCTGTGGCGTCCCAGGGGACCATCGACGGCGAACAGACGCAGCAGCAGAAAGCCGACCGCAGTCGGTGGCAAGACCAGCGGCAGACCGACCACGGCCGACACAAAGTCTTTGCCTCGGAAATCGCGCCGGGCCAGGGCATAACCCAGCAGGGTGGCCGGCACCATCATACACACCGTGGCAACCGAGGCGGTCTGGAGGGTCAGCAGGAGGATGGAGACGATGTCTTGACGCAGCATGCTCGCCCCTCTATGTGCCCGCTGTCCGGGTCGAAAGCAAGAGACGGAGCGGTGACGAAACCGTGCTCGACGAACACCGCCCGGGCCTGCGGACTGCCCAGCAGGTCGAGAAATCGCTCGGCCAGAACGGCCTTGGGCCGGTCCTTGACTGCGGCCGCACAGTACACAATCGGATTCCGGGGCTGGGCCGGCACCTCATACCACACCTTGACCCGGGACGAGCGGGCCGCGTCGGTGCGGTAGACGATGCCGACGATGGCCGGATCGGACTCAACCAGACCCAGGGCGGCCCGCACGTCCGAGGTTGGCGCCAGCCGGTCTCTGAGCAGCTGCCACAACTCACGCTCACCGACCCGGACCGATTGCAGAAACGCCCTGGCGTAGCGGCCGGCCGGTACCGCGTCCGGGTCGGCCAGGGCCAGAAACGCAAACGGCGCCGTGGCCAGCTGCCGGGGGTGGCTGAGGGCCAGGGGCGTATCGTGGCGGCTGATGACGACCAAACGGTTGGACGCAAAATTCCGTCGGCTGCCCGCGACCAGCCGGTCGGCCCGTTCAAGAAACTCGATCCAGCGGACGTTGGCGGACAAAAACACATCCGCGACCGGAGCAGCCTCAATCTGCTGGGCCAGGGTGTTTGAGGCGGCGAAATTGTAGACCAGCTCGACCCCCTGGTCTCGGGCAAATCGCGTCCCCAGCTCGGCCACCACGTCCTGGAGACTGGCTGCGGCAAACACCACAAAGGGCCGCGCCCGGGGTGGGTCGTGCGGCCCGCAGCCTGGGACGGCCAGGCAGAAGAACACGCTCAACAGCAGAGCCCAAGACCGGGCGGACAGGTTCACAGCGACTCCGTGCAGCCCATTGTTCGGGCTGTTTGCCTCAGCTAGGATACCGCCCCACGGCGGTACCCGGGGACGCGCCGCCGATCCTAACCGAGGCTAAAATCGCCAGCAAGACAGAGGAGCAATGCGGTTCGATCTGAAAACCCTGCGCGGAGATATTTTTGGCGGGATTGCCGCAGCGGTGGTGTCTCTGCCGCTGGCCCTGGCCTTTGGCGTGGCCTCCGGTCTGGGGCCGGTTGCCGGGCTGTACGGCGCGATAATCGTTGGCTTCCTGGCTGCCATATTGGGCGGCACACCGTCGCAGATCTCCGGACCTACCGGGCCGGCAACGATTGCCGTGGCGGTCATTGTCGCCCACCACGCCCATAATCCGGCCGAGGTCGCGGCGATTGTCGTCCTGAGCGGCCTGTTGCAGATCGTCTTCGGTCTGCTTGGGGTGGGACGCTTCGTCATCTACACCCCGTACTCCGTGGTCTCGGGCTTCATGTCGGGCATCGGCGTCATCATCATTCTGCTCCAGATCCTGCCGTGTCTGGGCGCGCCGATTGAGGCCGAGCCGCGCGACGCCGTCCATGCCTGGCCGCAGGCGCTGGCCCAGCTCAATCCGGGCGCCCTGATGATCGCCGGCGTTTCACTGGCCGTCTCCGTTTTCTGGCCCCGGCGGCTGCGCGACCTCCTGCCCTCGCCGCTGGCGGCCCTGATTGTGGGCACGGCAGTCGCCGGGCTGTGGGAGCATGGGGCTCCGGTGCTCGGCGCAGTCCCTATGGGGCTTCCCGCCCTGCACTGGCCGGTGGTGCCCTTGGAAGCCTTAGGCGTGTTGGCCGACATCCTGCAAGCCGCCCTGATTCTGGCTCTGGTCAACTCCATCGACAGTCTGCTGACCTCGCTCATTGCCGATTCCATGACCCGAACGCGGCACAACTCGAACCGGGAGCTGTTTGGCCAGGGGGTCGGCAATGTGGCCGCCGGGCTGCTCGGCGTCCTGCCCGGCGGGGGGGCGACCATGCGGACAGTGCTCAACGTGCGGGTTGGAGGGCGAACGCCGCTGTCCGGTACGCTGCACGCGCTGATCCTGCTGGCCTTCGGTCTGGGGCTCGGTCCGCTGGTCGAGCGGATCCCGCAGGCCTGTCTGGCGAGCATCCTGCTGAAGGTTGGCTGGGACATCATTGACTGGCGGTTTCTGAGACAGATGCATCGGGCGGCGGTCGAAAATGTCGTCATCATGCTGTTGACGCTGGTGTTGACCGTGTTTGTTGACCTGGTGATGGCGGTCGGTGTCGGGCTGATTGCGGCTGGCTTTGTCTCGGCCCGGCGGTCGGAACCCGAGGAGTTGCGGGACGTGGTGTCGGTCCCGCTGATGGATACGCTGCTGTCTCCTGAGGCATCGGAGTCGTACGAGGCCCGCGTCGGCCTCGTCGCCCTGCGCGGGCGCTTTTCCGTAGCCTCCTCGCGGGAAATGGCCCAGTTGATCGCGGCGGACATTCGGGAGCACGAGGCGGTCATCTTCGATTTTTCGGAAACGACCTCCCTGGACGATAGCGCCGCCCTTGTCGTCGAGGATCTGGCCACGGCCGCCCAGACGGAAACCCGGGGCTGCGTTGTGACCGGCCTGTCCGGCCCGGCTGCGGAAGCCCTGGAGGTGTTCGGCATCCGCGAGCACCTGCCTCAGGAACACTTTGTGTCCGACCTTGAGACCGCCAAAAAGCTGGCCTGGGAGCTGGTCAACCGCTAAAGGCTCCGGGCGGGAGGGAAGCAGCGTATGAAACAGGTGATGCGTACCGGTGTCTGGCTCGGCGTCCTGGTCTTGCGCGCCAGCCTCGGCCTCGCCCAGCAGGATTTCAGCGGGGTGGAGGTCAGCGCCACCCCGGTCAGCGGGGCGGTCCACATGCTGAGGGCCAACCCTGCGGCCGGCAATATCGGCGTGTCGGTCGGAGCCGACGGGCTGCTGATTGTTGACGATCAGTTTGCGCCCCTGGCCGACAAGATCCAGGCCGCCCTGAGCGGGCTGGCCGACGGGCCGCTCAGATTCATTCTGAACACCCACTGGCACGGCGATCATACCGGCGGCAACGCGACGTTTGGCCAGCAGGCGCCGATCATCGCCCATACCAACGTCCGCCAGCGGCTCATGACCGAGCAGAACGTAGGCGGCCGCGCGATCCCGGCCGCTCCCCCGGCCGCCTGGCCGGTCGTCACCTTTGACGAGTCGGTGTCGATTCATTTTAACGGCGAGGAGATCCGGGTCGTGCATTTCCCGCGCGGGCATACCGACGGGGACAGCGTGGTGTTCTTCACCGGCTCAAACGTCGTCCATATGGGCGACCATTTTTTTGCCGGCGGCTTTCCGTTTGTCGATCTCGACAGCGGGGGCGATGTCGAGCAGTTCACGACCAATATTGCGACCGTGCTCGATCAGCTGGCCGATGACGTGCAGGTCATCCCCGGCCACGGACCCCTGTCGAGCAAGGACGAGCTACGCGCCTATCACCGCATGCTGGTCGAGACGACCGACATTGTCCGCCAGCGGATTGCGGCCGAACAGAGCCTGGAGCAGATCACCCAGGCCGGTTTCCCGGACGAGTGGCAAGACTGGCAGGCGGGCATGATCAGTGCCGAGCGCTGGATTGCGATTATCCATCGCAGCCTGACGCGGCAATGAAAGTAGAGAGAATAGCCCGTTGTGACACACGGCTTGACCTGACCCGTGGCCTCGTGCCATAGGACGTGCAGCAGCCGGACGAGACACAAGGAGACGCCCATGAAAGCCACGGCGTTGGCGCTGGTTTTTGTTGGATGCTACTGGATCATGAACGGCTACCAGACCATGGACCAGGAGGGGGCGTCCGGTGTATTGCAGATTGCCCTGGGTGTCGCCGTCCTGCCGGTTGCCAAGTTCCTGTGGGACCGGGACATCGGTCCCAAGGAGTCCTAGTAGCCGCGCTCCCAGTCGAGGACATTGAGCAGGGGCTGGCCCTGCACGTAGCGCCGCAGATTGTCACAGAACAGCTCAAGCCCGCGCGCGTATTGGACATCGGTGCTGACCGAGGTGTGGGGCGTGATGAGGACGTTGGGCAATCGCCACAGCTCTTCGGGCGGCGGACCGCTGAACTCGTCCACATACACGTCGAGCGCAGCCGCCGCGATCTCCCCGTCCTCCAGGGCCCGAACCAGGGCTGGCTGATCGATCAGCTCTCCCCGGGCGATATTGACCAGACAGGCGCTCGGCTTCATCAGCCGCAGCTCGGCCGCGCCGATGAGCTTCTCGGTCTGAGGCGTCCACTGGGTGCTCAGCACGACAAAGTCGCTGTGTTCGAGCAGGCGCGGCAGGTCCGCCGCCGGCAGCAACTCGTCCACCCCCTGCACGTTGGGCTGGGCTGTGGTCGCCGACCGGCGGGTGGCCAGCACACGCATGCCGACAGCCTTGGCCAGCCGCGCGACCTCGCTGCCGATACCGCCCAGGCCGACGATGCCCAGGGTTTTGTCCTGAATCAGGACCGAGCGGTACTGGCGCCGGTCAAAGCGACGCCGCGCCCGGTCATGAAGAGCGTGGGGCAGGGCTTTGGCAAAGCTGAAAATCGTGGCCAGCGTGTACTCGGCAATCGGCAGGCAGTTGTTCAGGCCGCGCGAGGTGGTGACCAGCACATCGCTGCCCCAGAGGTCTCCCCGGCGCAGGTTGGAGGCTCCGGCCGGTGTCTGGTGCAGCCACTTGAGGCGGGGGGCGCGGGAGCGCAGGTCGAGCGGGAAGGGGAAGCGCAGGCAGATGATGTCGGCCGCAGCCAGCAGCGCGTCGCGTTCAGCCCGGGTCGAGGGGTTGTCGGCGATGGCGCGCTGCGAGACATAGCGCTGGACGCTCTCCGCCGGCCAGGTCTCGGCGTACTCGACCTCGAAGCTGCCGCGCGCGTCAACGACCCGGGCCGAGGGAACGGCGGCCTTGACGCGCTCGACGGCCCCCTCGCCGAATGTGCCGAGCAGCAGAATGTTGAGGGGCGGCAAGCCGGGCTACTCCGCTCCGATCGCGGCCAGACCGGCCTGGGCGCACTCGACGTCTTCGTCTTCCGTCCCGCCACTGGCGCCAACGCCGCCGATCAGCTCGCCGCCGACGATGAGCGGCAGGCCGCCACCGGCCAGCAGCAGGGGCCGGCCGACAATGTTGATCACATTGTCGATCAGCTGGGGTCTGGCCTGGGCCAGCTCGCCGACCTCTTTTGAGCTGCGCTTGAACGTGGCTGCGGTAAACGCCTTGCTCTGGGCAATGCCGGCGGTCATCCAGCGCGCCCCGTCCATGCGCGCCGAGGCGACCGGATTGCCGGCCACGTCGACCACTACAAAGCTCATCTGCCAGCCCTGGTCCTGGGCTTTTTGCTTACAGGCGGCGATAAACTGTTCGGCCAGGGCTAATGTCAGTGCCATAGCGTTCCTTTCGTGTCTGGTCGGTCAGGGCCTGAGGACGAGCTTGCCGAACACCTTGGCGTCCAGCAGATCGTTCAGCGCCTGGGTTGCCTCGGACAGCGGATAGGTCTTGCTGACCGGGGCGGTGAGCTGGCCGGCCTCAAACAGCCGGCCGATGGCGGCCGCCATGTCGGGAATCGCCTCGTCGGCGTTGATCAGGCTCATGCCGTAAAAGGTAATGTCCTTGATCAGGGCCGGCAGCACACCGAAAGTGGCGTCGGGCGCCTTGCCGGTCCCGGTGCCGATCAGCACGATGCGGCCGCTGCGGGCCACGGCCGCGCAGTCGGCGGCCAGATTGTCCGAGGCCACATTCTCAATAATGATGTCCGCCCCTCTGTTGTCGGTGTGTGTGAGCACCTCGGCGGCAAAGTCCTGCTGTTTGTAATTGATGGCCACATCCGCCCCCAGCTGACGGGTGCGCTCGGCCTTGTCGTCTGAGCCGACCGTGGTGAGAACCCGTGCCCCGGCCACCTTGGCCAGCTGAATCGCGGCCACTCCGACCCCGCCGCCACCGGCCGTGACCAGCACGGTCTCGCCGGCCTTGAGGCCGGCCTTGTGGTGCAGGGCATAGTAGGCGGTGTAAAACGGAATCGGGATGGCCGCCCCCTCCTCGAACGACAGCCCGTCGGGCAGCGGGATGGCCTCGCGGGCCAGCAGGCAGGTCTTTTCCGCATAACCGGCGCCGAGCGACCGGCCAAAAACGCGGTCACCGGGCGTGACGCCGGTCACGCCCGAGCCCAGCGCTTCGATCTCGCCGCACACGTCGGTGCCGGTGATATACGGAAATCGCAGCGGGGCCAGCTTGCCCGACAGCCGGACCAGGTCGGCCGGGTTGATGCCGGCCGCCCGGACCCGCACCAGAACCTGGCCGTCGCCGGGCGACGGCTCTGGGGCGTCTTCATAGCGGAGCTGTTCCGGCCCACCGGCCTGGTGGGCCCGCATGGCTTTCATGGCGCCCTCCTGTCTTAGCGCTGGTGGTACAGCGGATGGCCGGTGACCGCCGTCTGTACGCAGCTGAAGTGGTCGCCCTCCAGGTTGGCAAAGTACAGGGTCTGGAGGCCCGGACCGCCAAAGGCGCAGTTGGTCGGAAAGTTGAGCTTCTGGCCCTGGGGATCATCGACCAGCATGGTCCAGTTGCCGTCGGTATCGACCTTGATGATCTGGTGGGCCGGGCTCATGCCGCCGTCTTCAATCCGGGCCGGCAGGGTGATGTACAGGTTGCGGTCGGTGTCAAAGGCCATGCCGTCCGGCAGGGCCGGGAAGTCCCTGGAGTAGACCTCGGGCGTGCCGAAGCTGCCGTCCTTGTTGATCTGGATGCGCAGGCAGTCGTTGCGGGTGCTCTCCAGCACGTACACGGCGTCTTCGTTGGGATCGATGGCCGTGCCGTTGGCCAGATATATGCCGGTGGCCACCACGTCGCTCTGACCGTTGGGCCGAACGCGGACCAGGGCGCCGTTGGGAGCCGGGGTTTTCATTTCGTCCAGAACGCTCTCAATCGTGGCCGTACTCGAATTCGAGATGTACAGATTGCCCTCGCCGTCGTAGCTGGCAAAATTGGGTAGGGTCAGCTTGACGTCGCCGACCTGGTCGGCCACCAGCGACACTTCACCACTCTGCGAAACCTTCATCACCGCCTGTTTGCCCAGGTCGCAGTAGACGATGTTGCCCTCGCGGTCCAGGGTAATGCCGTTCGGAATCGAACCCTCGGGCAGGGTCGCGCACTCGCTGACCGCGCCGTCCGGGCTGACCTTGTACATGATGCCGTTGCGCCCGCCGCCGTAGACGTTGCCGTCCTTGTCGATCACCACGCCCTCGGCCTGCAGCACGCCCTTGCCAAAAATTTCGACCTGATCAACCGAAAATGTCGCCACGGCTGTCGCTCCTTTTTGTTAGGCTGAGGCGCCGGCGGTCTGGGCTTCGGCCGTGTTCTTGGTGAAGGTCACCTTGCCGATCTCGGAACCGCTCAACACCACCAGCAGATGGCCCTCTTCGTCGCCGATATTGCGGAAGCCCTCGTTGGTCTGGGCCGGAAAGGAGATCGTGTCCCACGGACCCAGGTTGACCTCATTCTCGCCGTTTTCTCCCCAGAAAAACGTCCACTGGCCGTCCAGGACGACGAACACCTCGGGCTTGGGATGGCTGTGCAGCGGCGCTCCCTTGCCCGGGCTGACCTTGTTGATGCCCATATAGAACCCGTGGTCGCCGGCGATCGGCGGCTTGGTCTTGCCGGCCTTGCCGATCAGGGCATAGCCCTGGGTGCCGTCCGGCCTGTAGTTCTTGATGAAGCTGGAGTAGTCGATTGGCTCCAGGTCCGTAAAACGCGCCACTGTGGTGTGCATGTCTTGTGTTGCCATACTGTCCCTCCTTGTTAGATTCTGGCCGGTAGCATGGAACACCCGACCGACCCGTGTCAAGACATTGGTCCGCCGCCGGCTTTTCTCTTGACGGGCGATGAAGGGATGGAGTAGGACGGAACCAAACATGTCCCACGGAAGGAGAGAGCGATGTCAACACATGTTCCCAGCACGACCGAAGACCTCGCCGTCCGTTTTGGCGCGCCCCACGAACTGGCGGTTGAGCACAAGCTGCCGTATATCGACGAGGCCGCAGAGCGCTTTTTGGCTCAGTGCCCGTTTGTCATCGTCTCGACCGCTGACGCCGAGGGCCGCTGCGACGCCTCGCCCAAGGGCGACCCGCCGGGCTTCATCCATGTCGGCGACAGGCACACCCTGTATCTGCCCGACCGGGCCGGTAACAGGATGTTTCAGAGCATCGGCAATATCCTGGCCAACCCGCACGTCGGCCTGCTGTTTCTCATTCCGGGCGAAGAGTGGACTATGCGCGTCAACGGCCGGGCCAGCATTGTGGACGATCCGCCGCTGCTGGAAAAGCTCAGCGCGCGCGGCCGTCCGGCCCAGATGGCGATTAAGGTCGAGATCGAGGAGTGCTACTTCCACTGCCCGAAGTCCTTTAAGCGCGCCGAGCTGTGGAACACCGAGCGCTTCCATAGATACCAGGGCGAGTCGTGGGGCAAGATCCTGGCTCAGCGCACCCAGATGGCCAAGGAGGAGGCCGAACAGCTCGACACCATGATTGAGCAGTCGGTCAAAGACCTCTAGCCCACGTCCGCTCCCCAACCGAAATCCCCCAGCACTGCGCCCTTCGACAGGGCTCAGGACAGGCCTCCCCCTTTGTAAAAGGGGGAAGGGACTGGCGGCGACTCACGCCGTGCGCCGCAGCAGCTCAGCCAGCACGTCGCCCTGGCGTTCGAGCGCCTTGCTCATCATGTCAATTTCCCGGTTCCGCCGCTCGCCGGCCGCCTGCATCTGGAACAGGCCGACCACAATACACCCCAGGCCGACCACGCTGGCGATGGCCTGGATGACCTCGACCCAGCGCGTGCTGTTCGCAGCCTCTAGCGCGGCGACTGCCCTCCGCGCCAATTCGATAAGTTCGGCGTCCATCCTGTCCTCTCTGTGGAGGGGCGGGTTTGAAACCCGCCCCAAACGGCCTAGCGCCGGTCGTACAGCGGATGGCCTTTGCGGCCGAGGTGAACCTTGGCCACGTGGTCGGCTTCGAGGTGGGCGATATACAGGTCGTCAAAGTTCGGGCCGCCAAAGGCGCAGTTGGTCGGCCCCTTGGTCTTGGTGCCGTCCGGGTCGTCAATCAGGGTCGAGACCCTGCCGTCGGGAGCGACAACCACCAGCCGGTTGATCATCGGCAGGGTGGTAATCATATAGCCCTCGGTGTCAAAGGCCATGCCGTCGGGCAGCCCGCCCAGGTTGTCGCCATACACCTCGGGCTGGCCGTGGCTGCCGTCTTTGTGCATGGCTACCCGGACGCAGTTGTGGTGGCTGGACTGCAACACATACACCGCCTCTTCGTTGGGATCGATGGCCGTGCCGTTGGCAAAATAAATGCCGGTGGCGGCCACCTCGCCGCTGCCGTCCGGACGCAGGCGGACCAGACTGCCCTTGGGCGACGGGTTTTCCAGCTCGGCCATCAGCTTGTCAAAGTCGCCCACCCCGATGTCGCTGGAGTTTGAGACGTACAGATTCCCCTCGGCGTCAAAGACCGGGAAGTTGGGCAGGGTCAGTTGTATGTTGCCGACCTGATCGGCAAACAGGCTGACCTGACCGTCCGGGCTGACCTTGAGGACCGCCGCCTTGCCGGGGTCGCACACAAACAGGTTGCCGTCGCGGTCCAGGGCCATGCCGGCCGGCCGGCCGCCGGTGTTGGCCAGCTCGGTCACCGTACCGTCCGGGGCCAGCTTGCGAATGATACCGTCCGCCCCGCCGCCGTAGACGTTGCCCTCACGGTCAACGCTCACGCCTTCCGGGCCATTGAAGCCGGTGGCGGCGGTGGTGACCTGCTCCAGACTGAGTTGTTGGTAGGCCATGCTCGTCCTCCTTTTTTCAGCGCGTGTCTAGCGGCCCATCTTGAGCCGGTCTTCCTGAGCCCAGCCCTCTTTCAGCGGCACGGTGAAGTACGGGGTGAGGTGCATTTTCTTGAACTTCCACTGGCCGTTCTCCTTGGCGTACTCGTCGTCGTAGCGGGCGGCCACCACGTAGGCCTCGCCTTTGGAGATGGTCTTGGCTTCGAGGTAGCTGTAGCCGGTGCCGCCGTCCCCCTCAAGCTCAATCGCGTGGTTATGGACGAACTGCTTGACAAATGACAGCAGCTGGGACACGCCGCCGAAAAACGTGGTCAGCTCTTCCCGGCCGCGGGCTTTGCCCAGATAGCCGAAATCCAGGTCGCCGTCTTCGGTAAACAGGTCCGGTATTGCGGCCAGTTGGCCTTCGTTGACGCACTCGTGATAGCGGTAGCGCAGCGCCCGGACCGCCTCGCGGTCCTGCAAAGCCTGCACCTGGGCTTCCAGCGCCTGGATACGGGCTTCGAGATCTTGTGCCATGGCTTTTCCCTCCTTTGTCGCGGACGAATATGGACTGTCCTTCGTCTAGCATTCTCAATCCCCCTTTGGCAAAGGGGGAAGGGCGAAGCGCAGGGGGATTTCTGCGTCAGGAGCGTCCGCCTCGAAGAGAAGTTCACAATGACGCACTCCCTGTCTTCTGCCCTCCTGTGACAGAAACAGGAGAGACCGAAGGCGTAGTGAGGAGGCTTCGGAGGGGCGGGTTTCAAGCCCGCCCCTACCGCTGCTGTCTGGAATCGGTTAAAAAATGCCCATGTTGGAAAACGCTTCTCTCATACCTGGGACCACGCTGGTGGCTGTGGCAACGGCGCTGGCTCTGGCCGGTGTCATGCCGGTCGGCGCCCAGCAGGCGGAACCCGAACCGCCGCAGGCCGAGGCCGGCCAACAGGCCGAGGCTGAGGCCGAACAAGAGCCGCAGCAACTGGAAGCCCTGGAAGCCCTGGTCGTGACCGGCACGCGCCTGCGGCAGACGGTCGATCAGGTCGAGACCGGCCCGATCGTCAGCATTGACGCCGACGAGGTCCTGCACCAGGGTACGGTTCGGGTCGAAGAGCTGGTCCGCTCCCTGCCCTCGGTGTTCACCGGCGGTCAGAACGCCTCCAACGCCAACGGCGCCACCGGCATCGCTACCTTGAACCTGCGTCACCTGGGCTCGTCGCGCACCCTGGTGCTGATCAACGGCCGTCGCATGCCGGCCGGCTCACCCTGGGGCGGGACCGGCAATGAGGACATCAACCAGATACCCGGCGCCCTGCTCAAGCGCGTCGATGTGCTGACCGGCGGCTCCTCGGTGACCTATGGCTCGGATGCGGTCGCCGGCGTGATCAACTTCATCCTGATCGACGATTTTGAGGGCATCAAGGTCGACTACCAGTTCAGCCAGCACCAGCACGACAACGACAACCGCCGCCTCAAGCGGCTGATCTCCGACCAGGGCTATGAGGTGGCCGACGACGCCACCGCAGACGGCGAGCTGTCCAACGTGTCGGTCATCCTGGGCAAAAACCTGGGCGACCGGGGCAACATCACCGCCTACGCGACCTGGCGCGACGGCGGAAAGGTTTTTCTGGGCGACCGGGATCACAGCAGCTGCGACCTGACCCCCGGGCTTGATCGGTGCGTGGGCTCGGCCACGATTCCCAAGGGCCTGTTTGCCGACTTCGGCAGCCGTCAGGTCGCGCCCGGCCACGACCCGGGCGGGCCGTTCTTCTACCAGGTCGAGGGCCATGAGTTCGCGCCCTGGAACGGCCGCCTCTACAACTACGCGCCCCCGAATCATTTTCAGCGCCCGGATACGCGCTGGACCGCGGGCGCGTTTGCCCACTACGACCTGCACAAATACGTCGAAGCCTACACCGAACTGATGTTCATGGACGACCGCACCACCGCCCAGATCGCGCCCTCGGGCTCGTTCTTCAGGCAGCGCCACCTGCACTGCGGCAACGCGTTTCTGTCCGAGCAGCAGTTTCAGGCTCTGTGCGGCCAGTACGGCTTGACCGAGGACGATATCCAGAACGTCTACATCGGCCGGCGCAGCGTCGAGAGCGGCAACCGCAAGGATTACCTGCACCACACCTCCTACCGTGGCGTGTTCGGGCTGCGGGGCGAGATCGGCGACAGCTGGCGCTACAACCTGTACTACCAGTACGCTGCGGTCCGCGCCTGGAGCAAGTTCGTCAACGGCCTGTCGACCAGCCGGATGAACCGATCTCTCGATGCCGTCCGCGACCCGGCGACCGGCAACATCGTGTGCCGCTCGGTGCTGACCGGCACCGACCCGGACTGTGTGGCCTGGAACATCTTTGAAGACGGCGCGGTCACCAGCCGGATGACCGACTACCTGACCCAGACGCGCCGGACGCGCGGCACCACCGACCAGACCGTGGTGTCGGGCTATCTGGCCGGCAACCTCGGCCGCTACGGCCTGGTATCGCCGTTTGCCACTGGCGGCATCGACATCGCCCTGGGCGGCGAATGGCGCGAGGAGAATCTGAAATACCGGCCCGACCGGATCACCCGGAGCGGGGACGGCACCGGCGTGGGCGGCGCGCCGCAGCCCCTCAGCGGCGGCTTTGACGTACCGGCCTTTTTCATCGAAACCGGTATCCCGCTCATCGAGGACGTGCCGTTCATCCGCCAGCTGATCGTCAACGGCGGCTACCGCTCTTCCTGGTACGGCGTCCAGACCGATACCTACGGCGTCCGGGTCGGCTGGGCTATCAACCCCGCTATCAGCCTGCGCGGCAGCTACCAGCGGGCGGTGCGCGCGCCGAGTATCCGCGAACAGTTCCTGCCCCAGCGGCTGGGCCTGATCTACATGACCTCCGACCCGTGCGCCGGCGAGGTGGTTGACGGCAAAACCGCAGCCGGCCGCAGCTTTGAGGAGTGCGCCCGCAGCGGGGTGACGGCCGAGCAGTTCGGCCACATTCCCGACTCGCCGGCCGGTCAGTACAACTTCCTGATCGGCGGCAACCCGGGCCTGGTGCCCGAAGACGCCGATACCTACTCGGTCGGCCTGACCTGGACGCCCGGTTTTCTCGACGGCCTGAGCGTCTCCGTGGATTACTTCGACATCGAACTCAGGGGTGGCGTCGGCGCCCTGTCACCGGAGCTGGTCCTGAACCGTTGCCTGGACGGCAAACTCTCCCAGTGCGACAAGGTCAGGCGCGGATCGGGCGGCGACCTGTGGCTGCCCTCCGACCGGGTCGAGACGACCGGCCACGTCGAGGCCGTGCTGGAGAACCTGGCCGTCGCCGAGGTCCGCGGCTACGACTTTAGCGTCGAGTATGTGCTGGGTCTCGGTCGCTACGGCAGCCTCGACTTCAGAAACCTGCTGTCGTTTCTTGAGACCTATGACCTGAAGGCCAGCGCCGATATTCCCAAGATCGCCTGCGCCGGCAGCTGGGGCTACTCGTGCGGCACGCCGACCCCGAGGATCCGCAACATCCTGCGCGCCACCTGGCTAAGCCCCTGGGGGCTCCAGCCGAGTCTGCTGTGGCGCTACATCAGCACCAGCACCGACCCCGACCCGGACCGTCCGGTTCCGGTCGATGACCGCCACTATTTCGACTTCTCTGCGGTCTGGGAGGTCACCGAGTATGCCAGCCTGCGGGTTGGCATCCGCAACCTGTTTGACAAGGAGCCGCCCATCGTCGGCGAGTCCGGCCGAGGCGGCAACACCTTCCCCGGCCTGTACGACGCCCTGGGCCGCTACTGGTTTGTGGGGCTGAGCGTGGCCCTCTCGTAGGACGCCACCCCGTGTTGACGTGTGATGCAAAAAGAAACCCACCCCGGCCTTCGGCCACCCCTCCCAGGAGGGGAACCGCCCTCATCCCCTCCAGGGACGTGTGATGCGTATTGCCGCGTCAGCCGACGAAGAGCGTGGCGAAGGCCAAGGCGGGCCGGTCGAAGAGGTGGTTGAGCCAGTGGCCAAGATTGACGGCGGCGAGCTTGGCCGCCAGGCGCGTCAGCACGCCCCGAGGGCTGCGGGCGCCCGGGAAGTGCAAGCCAAAGGAGCGGATCAGATGGCCGTTGATGGTCTCGACGATCTGACACCGGCGGCGATGCTGGCGGCGGGCCGGGGCGGCCGCCGGGCCCGGATAGTCCTTGGGCGTGGTCAGGGCGGCTCCATAGTCGGCGTGCCAATGCTGCTGCCACCACCGGCCCCAGAAGCCCTTATCGGCCAGATACCCCCCGCGCCCGGGCGCGCCGGCCCCCTGCGGCGGCCAGCGTGGGCCGGTGGGCCCGACATACGGCCGCCCGTTGGGCCGACGCGGCGAGGGCAAATCGGCGACTTGGAGGGGGGCCGCGTGGGGATCGGCCCGCCAGCCCAGCAGCGCGTCGGCAACCCACCGCTCCTCGGTGTTGGCCGGGGCTACGACAAAGCCCGTGACGACGCCGGTGGGCGTGACGGCCACGAGCAGCTTGCAGCCGTCATACCACTCCTTATCGCTGCCGCCCCGCCCGATGGCGGCGATTGCCCCAAACAGCCGCTGCCGTTGCCCCCGGCAGCGCCGCAGCAAGGGCACGGCCACCGTGTCAATGACCTCATAGGCTGCGCCCGCCGCCCGCAGTTCGCGCGCCACGAGCGGGACCAAGGCCACCAGCTGCTCCGCCACGGCCCGACACCGCCGGTTATAGGCACTCTGGCTCAGGAGGCGCGGGAAATACGCCCGCCAGTGCGCCCGCGCATAGCGCAGAAAGGCCCGCTCCGAGCGGCCCCACCACTGCGCACACAACGCCAGGGTGAGGATCTCGCTGTCCGACACCGTTGGCCGGGCCCCCGGCCGCCCCGGCCGACGGAGCCCCGGGCGCTGCTGGTACAGGTCGTCCACGATGGTATAGAGTGCGACCAGGAACGTGTCGAGATCGATGGCCATAGCTCACCTCCTGTAGTGGGGACTGTGAGCTTAGGCTATCCTCGACACGCTCCCTATAAAGGCCCCTCTAATCTGCATCACACGTCCCAGGAGGGGTGCCGCGTGAGCGGCGGGGTGGGTTATCCCCGACCCAGCGGTTTCTGCACGGCTGGTAAGAGCAGATTCCGGGTAATGTGCATCACACGTTGTTGAGAGGTGCCCATGCTGAGAAGAGAGACGTGGACAGGGATCGGGCTGGCATTGCTCCTGATTGCAGCAGCGCCCGCTCGTGCCCAGGACGCACAGCAACCGGAGGCCGACACCAGCGAAGAGCCGCAGCAGCTCGAAGCGGTCGTGGTGACCGGCTCGCGCATTCAGCAGGCCAACCTGTTCAGCTCCAGCCCGGTCATCCAGGTTGAGGCCGAAGACCTGGCCTTCCAGGGCACCGTCCGGGTTGAGGACATGCTGCGCAACCTGCCCCAGCTGTACTCCACCCAGAACGCCAGCCAGTCGAACGGGGCGACCGGGACCGCGACCCTGAATCTGCGCAACCTGGGCGCAGAGCGCACCCTGGTGCTGGTCAACGGTCGGCGTCTGCCGGCCGGCTCGCCGCTGCAAGGCGGCGTTGGCGCCGATATCAACCAGATCCCGGCCGCGCTGATCGAGAGCGTTGAGGTGCTGACCGGCGGCTCCTCGGCCACCTACGGCTCGGACGCGATCGCCGGCGTGGTCAACTTCCTGATGCGCGACGACTTTGAGGGCATCAAGCTCGACTATCAGTTCAGCCAATACCAGCACGACAACGGCAGCGACCGGTGGCAGCGGATTGTCCGCGACGCCGGCTATGAGGTCGCCGACGGCTCGGTCTGGGACGGCGATATCTCGAATGTGTCGCTGATCGCCGGACACAAGCTGGGCCAGGACCGGGGCAACGTCACGGTCTACGGCACCTACCGCGATATCGATCCAGTGCTCCAGGCCGACCGCGATTACAGCTCGTGCGCCCTGAGCAACGATCTCTCCGAGTGTTCCGGTTCGGCGACCCAGCCCCAGGGCACGTTTGCCGACTTCGGCGTGCTGCGCAGTCAGGGTCTGGACAGCTTCGACTACAAGGTCGAGGGCGACCGCTTCGTGCCCCGCGAAGGGACCCTGTTCAACTACGGGCCGTCGAACTATTTTCAGCGTCCCGACCGGCGCTGGACCGCCGGCCTGTTTGCCCACTACGACCTCCACGACAAGGTCGAGACCTACGCCGAGTTCATGTTCATGGACAATCGCTCGGTGGCTCAGATCGCCCCCTCGGGCGCCTTTTTTGTGACCAACAGCCTGCACTGCGGCAACGCCTTCCTGTCCCGGCAGCAGTTTGACGCCCTGTGCGGCGCGTACGGCCTGACGCGGGACGACAGCCAGCAGGTGTTTATCGGTCGCCGCAACGTCGAGGGCGGCAGCCGGCAAAACGACCTGCGCCACACCTCCTACCGCGGGGTGTTCGGGCTGCGCGGCCAGCTCAGCGAGAATTGGCGCTACGACCTGTACTACCAGTACGCCGAGGTCCGCATGCGGAACTCTTACCTGAACGACCTGTCGATCACCCGCATCAGGCGGGCGCTGGACGCGGTCAGAGACCCGGCCACCGGGCAGGTCGTGTGTCGCTCGGTGCTGGACGGTTCCGATCCCGGCTGCGTCCCCTGGAACATCTTTCGCGAGGGTGCGGTGACCCAGGCTATGGTCAATTACCTGAGCCTGCCCCTGTCCGCCCGCGGGGCTACCGACCAGACCGTGGTGTCGGGCTATATCGCCGGCAATCTGGGGCGCTACGGCCTCAGGTCTCCGCTTGCCGCCACCGGGCTGGACCTTGTCCTGGGCGGCGAATACCGTGACGACAACCTCAAGTTCAGCCCCAACCAGGCCTACCGCAGCGGTGACGGGGCCGGCCAGGGCGGCGCCAGCCACCCCGTCAGCGGAGGGTCCGACGTGACGGAGTTTTTCCTCGAAGCCGGCGTTCCGCTGATCGACGGCGCCCGCTTTGCGGAAGAACTGCGGCTGGACGGCGGCTATCGCTATTCCGACTACGATTACGGCGAGCACACCCATACCTTTGGCGTCCGCGCCGGCTGGGCGCTCCATCCCGACCTCAGGCTGCGGGCCAGTTTCCAGCGGGCGATTCGCGGACCGCAGGTGCGGGAACGCTTTTTGCCCCAGGGCTTCAACCTGTTCGAGATGAACGCCGACCCCTGCGCCGGGCCCGTCGCCAACGGCAGGACGGCCGAGGGACGCAGCTTTGAAGAGTGCGCCCGCAGCGGGGTGACCGCCGCGCAGTTCGGCAACATCGAAAATTCACCGGCCGCCCAGTACAACTTTCTGCAGGGCGGCAACCCGAACCTGGCGCCCGAGGAATCCGATACCTACTCCTTCGGACTGGTGTGGACGCCCGGCTTTCTCGACGGCCTCGACTTCAGCTTCGACTACTATTCCATCGAGATCAGCAAGGGCATCAGCACCCTGACCCCGGAGTTCATTCTCAACGAGTGTCTGGACGGCAACGCCTCGCAGTGCGCCAAGGTCCGACGCGGGCGGAGCGGTGACCTGTGGCTGGGCTCCGACCTCGACAACAGCGGCCACATCGTGTCCCTGCTGGACAACCTGGCCATTGAGGAAGTGCAGGGCTACGACATGACCGCCAGCTATGAGCTTGATATCGGCCGCTGGGGCAGGCTGCGCCTGAGCGACATCCTGTCCATCACCGCCACCTGGGACCAGCAGGAGCTGGAAGGGGCAAGCAAGGTGGACTGCAACGGCAACTGGGGTGCGACCTGCGGCTTTCCGACCCCGGATATTCGGAACAATTTGCGCGCCACCTGGCTGACGCCGTGGGGCCTGCGGCCGAGCGTCATGTGGCGCTACATCAGCGGCGTCGAAGACCTCAACTCCACCCAGGTCGATCTCGGAGCGCGGTACTACTTCGATCTGGCCGCGATCTGGCATTACAACGACTACACCAGTATCCGGGTCGGCGTGAACAACCTGTTTGACAAGGCCCCGCCGCTGGCCGGCAACGCGGCCGGACCGTCTATCGCCGGCAACGGCAACACCTTCCCCGGCCTGTACGACGCCCTGGGTCGCTACTGGTTCGTCGGGGTCAGCGTCGGCTTCTCCTGAGTCGAGCGCGGCCGTCGTGCCCGTGTATTTGCATCTTTCAGGCTGTCTGACGGAACAGTATGGCTGAACGTCGGGGATTCCTACACCTCGGGGAATCGTCGCTACCGCGCGCCAGATAAGAAGAACCGCGCCCGTGCAATGTCCGTTCGGCCGCCGACACCGAAAGGTCTGAAACCTAAGGATTTGATTGGCGTACCGTGGCGGCTGGCATTCGCCCTTCAGGAAGGGAATTATACCCATATCTTGACGCAACCAAAATTCCCTAGCAATTTCAAATAGTTAGGGGATTAACCAAGGAGGATTAGCCATGAGCAAATCAAGCCAAAAATCCGAGCCTACTGCCCGTCCACGAGCACCATGACATCACTCACTGTTTGCTACGTCAGTTTACATACAAATAATCTGTATCTAACATGGAAAGGAGACCGACAATGCGCGCATTTTGGTTGAACGATGGACTTTTCCTGCAACAGGAGAGCAAAAAAGACAAGGACATTTTGGATGGTTTTATGAAACTCCTAGAGGTCGTCAAGCTCGGTCCCGTCGAGGAGGTTGAAGCTGTCGTAGCTCCTCCTGTCCAGGCACGTCACAAGCAGCCTGACGGATCGTCTCTGTCCAGCAATGTCAATAGCGGCCAATAACTGATCTTTTATTTTGGCTGCTGTAGTTCCAGACTTGCGCACCGCCCATTGAGAGAGGAGGATCGGAGTCGCTTCTAACTCATCTTCAAGCTCTTCTCTGAGCGCGTCGTAGATGGCGTCCTGGTTCTTCTTTATTCTTGCCGTCACGTCATAGCTTATGATGTATCGCATAACTGACCTCCTTCACCCGGCACCTTACCCCCTCAATCCTGTTTGAGCAAGCCCATCTTATCCCTATACCCTTAACTTGACATACGTCGTTTAATCTGCTAAAATCATAGGTATAGAAAGTCAGGAGGAACTACCTATGAAAAAGAGCAAGACGATGTCTTTTGTTGAGGTGCTTAACACGTTCCCGACCGCTCAGGCGGCGCGGGAGTGGTTTGAAGAAATCAGGTGGGGTGAGGATGGGCGCTTTTGTCCCAATCTAGATTGCGGATCGACTAACACACACCCGGTTCCGAACGACAAGCCGATGCCCTACCGCTGTTCTACCTGTCGCAAGTATTTCAGCATCAGAACTGGGACACCGATGCAGTCCAGCCGACTCCCACTAAACATATGGCTCTATGCTATGTACTTGCTGAGCACGAATCCGAAGGGTGTTAGCTCCATGCAACTCCATCGGACTCTCGGCATCAACCAGAGCCACGCCTGGCACCTTGGGCACCGCATCCGCGAGGGCTGGGACAGGTATGTCGAGCGCTACTTCGGGCCGGTGGAAGTGGACGAGACCTATGTTGGCGGGAAGGAGAAGAACAAACACGCCAACAAGAGGCTACGTAAAGGACGGGGTACGGCTGGCAAGCTGATCGTGGTCGGCATGAAAGACCGCAAGACCAAGAAGGTGCAAGCCACAGTCGTTGAGGGTACGGACAGAAAAACACTCAGCGGCTTTGTGGAGCGCCGAACAAAGAAAGGAGCGAAGGTCTATACGGACGAACACAGCGGCTATATGGACGTGCCGAACCACCGCGTAATTAAGCATTCGGTTGGGCAATATGTGGACGACCAGGTCCACACCAACGGCATTGAAAGTTTCTGGGCCTTGCTCAAACGCGGCTATACAGGCACGTACCACCATATGAGCATCGAGCACCTACACAGGTACGTCAATGAGTTCGCCGGACGGCATAACGTGCGGGGTGTAGCAACCCTCGAACAACTAGCGTTGCTGGCGATGGGGATGGTTGGGAAGGTGCTCTCCTATGACGAGTTGACCGGGCGGAACAGCGGAGAATGGCTGCTGGACAATGACCCGACCTGGGAACATCGTCTGGATGCAGAGACAATGACATACTACGACTACGACGATTAATCTCGATTGCTTTAGGGCCTTAACAGTCCCTCCTGCCCCTCCGCAAGGAGGGGCAGGAGATAACCATGTCTGAAGATTCAATTGACATCGACGCTGTCTTCGCCAATTGTGAGGCTTTCGAGGAAAGACTTGCATCCCAATTCAAATCCTCTTTCGTAAGAAGGGGGCAAAACAAAGGAGCCACCGAGCATTCCTTTGGTTTCATCATCCACGACAGCAGTCAAACCATCCAAATCTTTGAGGACCTTCTCGATCTCAACGGGAGTGAGAGATTTCTTGAGAGCTGATAACAGGATTTTCAGGGCGTGCTGTAATCCCATTAACATGCCACGGTTGAAAAGCACTTTTTCGAGCAGTTTCTGTTCGTCCATTGTTTCCTCCTTCAGGTTGTTAGAGATTGTACTTCTGGGCGAGGAGAGCCGCCGACCTGACAAGTCGCTGGTGAATGGCGGTTGCGGCCTTCCTAACGATCTCGGCGTACTCTTCAGCAGAAGGCGACGGGGAGCAGAACAAGTATTCGCTAAAGAATTCTGGTTCTGCTCCGCCTGCCACTTCAAACTCCACTGTCACTTGATCTTCTGCAATGAAAGTCACTGAGCTGAGGTGTATAGGGTCTTCTGAGGCCATAAGACGTTTCTCCTGTAGGACGTTACAGACCATAACGCTTAGCAAGACTATCAGTTGCCTTCAACAGTCTGCTGTGGAGGGACTTTGCCGCGTCTTGGACGATTTGCACGAAGTCGTCAGAGTTGGAGGGGCAAGGGATGTATTCCTCGATTGAAAGAACTTCGTCTAGTTCTTCCCCTTCCACAATATCAAACTTTACTGAAGCATCCCTTCCGTTCTCACCTTGACTAAAGTCAATACGTACAATGCGGATGGCGATATCCGACTCAGGCATGTCGCGCTCCTTGTTTCGCTTCACGCAGAATACAAATCCGTTCATAGCGCTTGTCTAGCTTCTCCCCTTCGTACTTCCAGAACCGACTAGGCTGATCTCCGGTGTCCCGCTTGCGGCCAAGCTTTCTGAGCATGTCCCCAGTCAGATCTTTGAATGAGATTACGATGCCGTCACACTGGACATGCTTTATGCCCAAGACTTTGACGACTTCCCCTTTGCGTCTCCAGAACACTGCAACCGGCTTTCCATGCAGATGAAAAGCCGGTTCTATCTCAGCCCCGATAGGGATGTTAGCATCAGGGAACGTGAAATCTGGTCTCTTTTTGCGTGGCATTGCTCCTCCCCTAGTTAAAGTCAAAGTAGCCAGTATTGTTGAAAAATCCGTACCGACAGGTAAACGGCTCTTGTGTCTCAAAAGCCTTGCCGTCAATGAGAATCTCGTTGCCAAAATAGAGGATTCCGTGCTTTTCATTGCGGTCGATCCACGTCCAATCTGAGAATATAAGCCGACCGTTTCGTTGGCCGATCTCCCGCCATTTAGGATAGGACCGCCAGTACGACCGCATAAACGCATTGCAGGTGGTGTGCGCCCGCGCCAGGTATTTGTTCGCCAAGCAATTCAAGTCGTCTGAGGCGCAAGCCCTTGTTTCTTGAACAGGTGGCTTTGGCAAAAGGAACCCTGCCGCCATAAAAGACGCGATTAGAACAATCCCGGCCCGCTGTCGGGTGGGTAGTCCTAGCCGAGGGAGCGGACGGAGAAGGGCAATTGCGGATGTGACTAAGATGATAGAGAGAACGATGGCGACGAGAGAAGCTACTGCCTCCATCTGGGGACCCTTGGCCTTTCTCCGCCAGATGGGTAGGATACGAGGCTGTGCCAGCGTCGCTCGGGTTGCATTACCCATCGAGCGGCTGTTGGTCCCGGCGTTGAAGTGCCCTTTCAGCGCCGGATACGTTTCAGCTATCTTCCCGACACCTCTCTAAGGAATGCCGGGCCATTGCAAACATCGCTGTGGTACAGGATTGTCCCCGCTTATTTGCCTAGACTCGGGGAGCTACCCCTCGTCGGGCTATGAGGCTGTTCTATTCGGCGGGTAGCCCGACCAAGGGAGGTCGGGACACCACGGCAATGTTTGCAGGGACATTTTACGATGGCTAGAGAGGGGTTGTCAAATCGACCGAAAAGCACATCTGGATGTGCCCTAACGACGGGCGTAATCAGCAAAAGTAATTCAGATGTGCTTTGTTTGACTTAACCCAAACGCTGTTATACGCTGGAAAGAGTCAATTCTGGAATGCGTATAATAAGGAGAGAACACATGCTGAAGAAGCTCGCGCAAGCACTCAAGAGCAAGACGAAAAGAAAGAAGTACAGCCATCTGCCTTTACCCAACGATCCGAAGGAACTGGCAAAGGCGATGTTCTGGGAGAATGACGAGAAGGCTAAGGCCAGCCGGAAACGGAATCAGGATTGAGTGTCTGACAGAGCCTCCTTATAGGACTCAATAGTCTCATGTATCCATTGCGCCATCTCGTCCCAGTTAGACGTATCCCTTGTGTCCTCTACCGGATGTCTGCTGACAGCAAGATATGGACCTGTTCCGATCTCGACTGGCAGGGTGTGCCCATAGCTTTGGACACGCGGTAACACGTCTGCTGTAGACTCTCTGCGTCTCCCCCGTACCCACACCCACACGGCTCCTTGGGAAAGAGACGCGGCAATGTTTAATTCTGCGGACTCTACCCATGTCCAAAAAGAGCCGCCACCATATCCAGGGTTGACACCATCATCAGGGTAGCGTCCTGCATAGTAGCTCCAGAATTGTCGCCGGAATTGTATTGGCTCTGTGGCGTCTGTGGCAGGCCGATCCTCGTTGTCAGAAGGTTGTTGAGGAAAGTATTGCTCAAGATGCCGTCCGATCCTGGCAAGCTGCTTTCCGAGGAAATCAAGATTGCCGTTGATATTTTGCAGTAATTGCCTGTCTTGTTCGTCCATTGTCCGCCTCCATTCAAGAGGGATTGCCTGAGATTGGGAGCACGGTCTGCTTTGCGAGTTCAAACAGCAATTGTTTTATCAGGTCAAAACTCAACCCCTCCATCTTCGGTAGTGCCTTTTCCCAGACTGAGGGGGTACGGGCGTTCGCCAGGAAATCGTGTCCAGCCCACATCATTCGCAGCCCCAAGAATGCAGGAGGCCCGCCCATGTGCTTAACGATGTTTACAGACACGAGAGATGTATCTTCTTCGGCCATGATCTCTAAGTGTTCGACTATTATCTCGTAGGAGGGCATTTGGGTTCCAGAATCCTTGTACAGCTTACCAAGAGCGCGGTTGAGCCTGGTACTGTCAAAGGACCCATTTTCACTTTCGATAGCAAGCAGAATATTCCTCACCAGTTCCATGTCTCTTTTCATGCTGTCATCTCTTTCAAAGTAAGCGCCCTTCGGAGGCAAGCCCCTCCGTAGGATTGCTTTTACGATCCGTATAGTAAGGTGAGGGTGTTCTTTATAGGTCTATCCTCCCTAGACGTGGACGCGCCCCATATTCCTGCTCTAGCCGTCTGTACACCTCTTCGCGCACATACACATGAAGGGGCAGGCTTCGGTCGTCAGGCATCCCAAGCGGTTGTATGTGTTCTGTGGTATTCTTAGCCGCATGAAAGCGTAGCGTCCTCGATGATATGGGGAGCGTCGCAGTGTCGCTGATGTCACCGCAAGCTGCGTTCCATACTTCGTCAATAAACATTTCCAGTTTGCCGTTGTCTTCCATATCTGACTCCTTTCAACGGTTGGAGGTTGGTTGAAGGTTACGGCAAAATCCAAGTTGTTTCGGCTTGGACAAGTAAGGGCGAAGCTGGTTCCTTCGCCTTTGCTTGTCGTCGCTGGCATCACCCTAGCGAGAGGGAATCGAATGTCAAGAGGCATTTTTAGCGGACAATCTCACGGAGGATTAGGCGGATTAGTCAACGATTACGGGTAATTAGGTCTTCGTCAAGATATGGGTATAATTCCCTTCAGGAAGCGGGCTGGTGGGTTCGGTCGGAAGCGATCTGGTACAAGCCGAACGCCCATCCAGAATCGGTCCGGGACCGACCAACAAAGGCGCATGAGACGGTATTCCTGCTGTCCAAGGAACAGAATTACTACTACGACCCCAAGGGGGTGCTCGGCCCCCGAGGACGCCGGCTCCGCACCGTGTGGGAAATCCCGACCGAGCCGGTGAAGCGGCGGAACGGGGACATTGACGATCACCCTGCCATGATGCCGATGTCTCGCGCGCGGCAGTGTGTCAGCCTGACGAGCCGCGAGCAGAGTGTTGTTCTCGATCCGTATGCAGGCTCTGGAACGACGTTGCTCGCGGCCCGTGAGCTGGGACGGAGATGGGTTGGTATCGAACTCAAGTCCTCTTTCGCGGATTTGATCGAACGGCGGATGATTGAAGAATGACGCTGGATGAGCTGAAAGCCGAGCTCGACACGTTCTCGCCTGTCAAGGTGGAGTTTGTCTCGAAAGTCGTCGAGTCCTTGTCGAACCCTCCCCGGTCCACAATTCGCACGACAGGAACGTGGCTGACCCAAGCCAGCGACTGGATACAAGACGCGCGAACACCGAGAGACAGAAGACGAGAAACGCGAGATTTGTTCAGCAGCTATCAGGAGGCTGTCAGCTCAATCGTCATGCTGCGTGCCTTCCGAGACAAGGCAGACGGGGTCCCCAGGCTCTACCAGCTTGTTGAGATTCCTGTCGGTATCTTTGACTCAATCCAACAGGCCCCGCTGAAGGATTTTGAGCGCGACGCGCCTGTGATCGACTGCTTGGTCGGGAACAAGGTCGTTGCACGTGTTGCGATTGACAGGTCTGACGCAAAAATTACGGTTAGAGGTATTCAACTGTCTGCATGCACGGTTCACGCTGAGTGGCAACGTTTATGACGACTCACGGTTCGCACGGGCCGGCTCAGTCGCCGAGCTGGCCGATACCCCAGCGGATGCCGCGGCGCAGCAGCTCGTAATACACCGGCGAGTCCCACGAACAGCGCTCGACGCCGCACACCGGCATGATCGGCTGCATGTCGTATTTTCCGCGGCAGTGGCCGAGCGTCAGATACAGCACCTGACCCTGACCGTAGGGATGCAGGTAGAGTTGCGGCCGCGGCTCGTCGTTACCCAGGCTTTCACGCACGTAGCCCACCGACCTGTCGGTGTAGCGCGACTCCAGCAGGGTGTGAATCTGGCCGTAGAACTCGCAGTAGTAGGGTTCGTCCTGGACCTCAAAGGGGTCGATGCCGCGCACCAGCGGATGGCTCGGGTCGGCCACGGTCACCCGAATGGGCTGGATGGGCGGGTGGGACACAAAGTGGTTGCCCAGCAGGTCGGACAGGGCCGGCGCCTTGCGGGGGGTATCGACCTTGCCCGGAATCACGATGCCGTCGGTTTTGATGGGCTCGCCGACAAACTCCAGCATGGCGCTCGTGCCGTGCAGGCCAAACCAGCGGCCGCCCCGGTCGAGGAAGCGTCCCAGCGCGTCCTGCTGCTCGACGGTCGGGCACACGTCGCAGGTGTAGGTGAGCAGCAGCCGGGACTGGGCAATCGCCTCGACATCCCGGTAGTCTTCGGCCACCCGCACGACCACGTCCTCGTGTTCGGCCAGCAGCGTGAGCAGTTCGAGCCGGGCGAAGTTGGTGTCGTGATACTTGGCGTTGCAGATGAGGTAGACGTCGAGGCGGGTGTCGTCGGACATGCTGGCCTCCCGTGCCTAGGCGTAATGGCTGCGGCGCTTGACGGCCATCTCACGCTCCAAATAAAAGATGTCCGTCTTGTCCCAGCCGCCGTCTTTTTCCACGAACTTATGGCCGCGCAGGGTCGTGGCCACGATGCCCAGGTCTGGCCGACCGGGATAGTCACGCCGGTCACGAATCTCGGTCGAGGCAAAGATCGTGTCGCCGACAAAAACCGGACCGGTGTGGCGGCCGGTGACGTAGACGATATCGCCGACCGCGTTGTCGGCCACGTCCGGGCAGGACAGCCCCAGACACAGGTTGAAGGCCAGGCCGCCGTACACGATCAGCCGGCCGCCGATATATTTGTCCGGGTTCTGGTCGATCAGGTGCTGGTTGGTGTGGACCTGCGAGGTGTTGTCGAGCATGGCGGTGAGGTCCATGTGGGCGGCGGTCACGGTCCGGCCGCGTGAGTGCTCGATGGTCTGGCCGGGCGACAGATCCTCGAAATAGGTATCGGCGTTGCTCAGATGCGCCAACCCGCGATAATCCCGCTCCGTGTCGTAGGCCGGCACGCCCAACTCGCACGCCACGGCGGGCAGGCTGGCCAGCTCACTAGCCTCAACCGGCGCCGCACTATCGTCCTTCCAGATCTGGACCTTGCGCCGCAGGGTCAGCACGACCTCTTCGTGCTGGTTGCGGCCGGTGGTCTGGACGTGCACCACCCCACGGTCCGGGTCGCGCGACGAGGGGGTGAGGCCGATGACGCGGGTCTCGACCTCAATCGTATCGCCGATATGAACGGGCACGCCAAAGCGCATGTCCTGATATTCGAGGTTGGCCCGGGCGTTCTCCGAGATATCCTCGACGCTCTGGCTGAAGACGATGTTCATGACCAGGCCCGGCGGCGCGACCAGACCACGATAGCCGTAGCGGGTGGCGTAGCGCAGGTTTTTGGACAGCGGGTTGGTGGTCATGCCGAACTCGGTGAAGGCGTTGAACAGGCCCTCGGTGAGCGTCTTGCCGACCTTGTGACGAAAGTGTTGCCCGGCCCGAAAGTCTTCCAGAAAATTGCCGCGTTTCTTGCGCATCGGCGTGCTCAGTAGCCCATCACCGACAGGAATTCCTGCAGGCTGCGGGTGGTCAGGTGCAGATACATGTTGTGCTTTTTCTGGTTACCCAGGGTATCCGACGGCTGACCGCTGTAGTTGTGGCCGGGAAACAGCTGGGTCTCGTCGACCAGCTTCGACAGGGTTTGCAGGCTGTAGTACATGTCTTCGGGGCTGCTGCCGGGCAGGTCGATGCGACCGCATGAGTTGATGAACAGCGTATCCCCGGCCACCAGGTTGTGGCCGATCAGAAAACACTGTGAGCCCGGGGTGTGGCCGGGCGTGTGGATGAAGGTGACCTCAATGCCGCCGACCGCAGTGGTGTCGCCGCCCTCGACCTTGACCAGGTCGAAGTCGGACAGCCCGGCGATGCGGTTCAGGAATTCGGCCTCGGCCTTGTGAACATAGACCTTGGCCTTGACCTGCTCCAACAGCTCGGCCGCGCCCTGAATATGGTGGCCGGAAAACTCGCCGCCCAGATGGTCCTGATGATAGTGGGTGACCAGCGCCTTGCTGATCGTGTAGCCGTCCTCTTGGGCGACATTGACCAGGGCCGGAATATCCCAGGCGGCGTCAATCACCAGCGCCTCGCGGGTCTGCGGGTCGCCGATGAGATAGGCGAAGTTTTGCATCGGCCCGATTTCGATCTGCTTGAAATAGATGCGCGCGTCAGCCATGGCTCGGCCCCTCGTGTGTCAGGTCTTCTTGACCCGCTTAGCCCGGTCGTGGCCGCGCAGGCCGCGCTCCCACAAATACTCCGGCTCGTCCAGGTGGGTGCTCACCCAGCGCGACAGCACGAACAGCAGATCGCTCAGGCGGTTGACGTATTTGAGCGGCCAGGGGCTCAGGTCTTCTTCCCGCGACAGCCGGACGATATCGCGCTCGGCCCGCCGGCACACGGTCCGCGCCTGGTGCAGAAAGCCGCCGACCTTGCCGCCGCCGGGCAGGACAAACGAGTTCAGCGCTTGCAGGTCTTTCTGCAGCCGATCAATCGTCCGCTCCAGAGCCCGGACCTCGCGCGAGCCGACCCGAAACATGCCCTCGTAGGAAAAATCGGACGGCGTGGCCAGCTCGCTGCCCAGGTCAAACAGCTGGTTTTGCAGCCGGCGAAAGATTGTATCCAACTCTTTGGACGCCTTGAGACGGTCCTTGAGGTCGTCGTTGAAGACCCGGGCCAGCCCCAGGACGGCGTTCAGCTCATCGACCGTGCCGTAGGCCTCGACCCGCGCCGCGTCCTTGGCGACTTGCTGACCGCCGACCAGCTTGGTGAGGCCGGCGTCGCCGCTGCGGGTGTAGACCTTGGTGATGCGGATAGCCATTACACGCCAAGACGACGTTTGAGCGAGTCGTGTTCCTGCCACATGGCCTGTGGCATGCGATCCCCGAACTGGGTAAAGAACTCCTGCTGGCCCTCTGTGGCGTGCTTCCAGCCCTCACGGTCGACCGACAGGAGTTCTTCCATGGTCTCGGGTGTCACGTCCAGTCCGCTGGTGTCGATGTCTTTGGGGTAGGGCAGGTAGCCGATCTCGGTTTCGCGCGCCTCGACCTCGCCGTGGACGCGGCTCAGCACCCAGCGCAGGGCGCGCAGGTTTTCCCCAAAGCCGGGCCACAGGTATCCGAGGTTTTCGGACATGCGAAACCAGTTGACGCGGAAGATCTTGGGCGGGTTGGCGATCCGCTGGCCCATGTCCATCCAGTGTCCGAAATAGTCGCCCATGTTATAGCCGCAGAAGGGCAGCATGGCCATGGGATCGCGCCGGATCACCCCGACCTTGCCGGTGGCTGCGGCGGTCGTCTCGGACGCCATGGTCGAGCCCAGAAAGACGCCGTGCTGCCAGTTCAGGGACTGGAAGACAAGGGGGATCAGGCCGGCCCGCCGGCCGCCGAACAGGATGGCCGAGATCGGCACGCCCTGGGGGCTTTCCCACTCCGGCGACATGACCGGGCACTGGCGCGCCGGGGTGGTGAAGCGCGAGTTCGGATGGGCGGCCTTGGTCTCGCTCGACGGGCTCCACGGCCGGCCCTGCCAGTCCAGGGCTTCAATCGGGGCCGGGCCGTCCATGCCTTCCCAGTAGGGGCAGCCGTCCGGGGTCAGGGCCACGTTGGTGAACAGCGAGTTCGAGTCGACGGTTGCCATCATATTGGGATTGGTGTGGGAGTTGGTGCCCGGCGCAACGCCAAAAAAGCCGGCCTCCGGGTTGATCGCCCACAGGCGCCCGTCGGGGCCGATGTTCATCCACGCGATATCGTCGCCGACCGTCCAGACCTTATAGCCCTGCTGGCTGGCCGAGGGGACCAGCATGGCCAGATTGGTCTTGCCGCAGGCGCTCGGAAAGGCGGCCGCGATATAGGTCGTGCGGCCGCTGGGCTCTTCAATTCCGATAATCAGCATGTGCTCGGCCAACCAGCCCTCTTCCCGCGCCATATAGCTGCCTAGGCGCAGGGCAAAGCACTTTTTGCCCAGCAGGGCGTTGCCGCCATAGCCGGAACCGACCGACCAGATGGCCCGCTCTTCCGGGAAGTGCATGATATAGCGCCGGTCAGGACTCAGGTCGCCCAGGGAGTGCAGTCCCTTGACATAGTTATCGGACGCGCCGAGGCGGTCCAGCGCGGCCTGGCCCATGCGGGTCATGATCCGCATGCTGGCGGCCACATACGGGCTATCGGTGATTTCCACCCCCAGTTGGCTGTAGGGCGAGGCTTGCGGGCCCATGATGTAGGGCACCACATACATCGTGCGGTCTTTCATTGAGCCGGCAAACAGGGCGCCGGCGGTTTCTTTGGCCTGGGCCGGTGGCATCCAGTTGTTGTTCGGGCCGGCGTCTTCCTGCTGGGCGGTATTGACAAAGGTCAGGTGTTCGGTGCGGGCCACGTCGTTGGGATCGCTGCGGTGCAGGTAGCAGTCGGGGTATCTTTTACGGTTCAACTCAAGCAGGGTACCGGACTCGATCATCTGTTCGATCAGGCGCTGGTTTTCCTGCTCGGAGCCGTCGCACCAGTGGATACGTTTGGGTTTGGTGTGGGCGGCGGTTTCTTCAACCCACTGTTCTAAGGGTGTTGGCATGAAGCGTGTCCTCTCTTGCTAGGGCTTGGCGATATGCGGGAGGGGTGCGGAAAAGTCCTTGTATCCAGCGAGTTCAGGGGCGTCAAGATAGGAGACCATGAGACGGCCACTGGGGTGAAACCTGACAACTGGAGCAGGAACGAAGGGCGGCTTATTGGGGCGTGCGTTCGGGGCGACAGCGCTCCAGGATGATCTGCTTGAGCTTCTCCGGGTCGAGCGGTTTTTTGAACACGACCTCCTGCAAACCTTCGAGCTTGCTGCGCTTGATGACGTGATCCTTGTCAAAGAAATAGGCCGTCATCAGGACGACCGGGGTGTCGGGAAAACGCTCGCGGACTTCCATATACAGGTCGTAGCCGTCCAGGTCGGGCATGACCACATCGCTGAGGACGATATCGACCGTTTTGTAGGTCAGGATATTCAGCGCCGGCAGGCCGCCGGTGGCGACTTCGACCTGCGCGCCGTCCTCCTGCAAGACATCGCGCAGCGAGTAACACACGCCCAGATCGTCATCGACGACCAGAATCGTCAGACCGGCCAGCTCCTGGCTGGCGGCTTTCTGATGGCTGTGGTGGGGGGCGATGATCTGCTCGTCGCGGCCCAGGTCGGCCATGCGCGAGCCGTGGAGGTATTCGGTGGTATCGTAGCGCTCGCCGCGGGCCATCTCGTCAATCCGGCCGATGATCGTCCGAATTTTCAGCAGCTCGCGCTGGATGGACTCCACCCGCTCTTCCTGGACGACGTATTCTTCGTCGGAAAAGACCTGGGCCATATGTTTGTCGAGGACATCGAGGTTGTTGAACACGATCTCCAGCGGATTGTTGATCCGGTGGGCCAGGCCGACCGCCAGCTCACCCAGGGTGGCCAGCTGGTCGCGACGGCGGATGTCGCGCAGATCCTTGATAAAGCCGACCGAGCCGATCTGATAGCCCTCGCCGTCATAGATCAGCGAGCCGGAGATGGAGGCCGGAATGTGCTCGCCGTTTTTGCACACCAGGGTGGTTTCAAAGTTTTTGATCTTGCCCTCGCCGCCGTCGTCTTCGCTCTGCATGGCGTCCATGACGCGGCGGGCTTCCTCCAGGCTGGGGTAGATGGTCGGCCACACCCGCTTGCCGTGAATCTCGGCCGAGGTGTAGCCCAGGGTTTGCTGGGCGCCGTCGTTGTAGAAGATGATCTGGCCCTTGCGGTCAACCGCGATAACGATATCGAGCGAGCTTTCGAGCAGCCGCTCGAAATATTCCGGGGGCAGGTGGATCTCGCGCTGATCGCGGTGGAAGCCGATCGAGCCGACCTCCTGGCCCTCATCGCCATAGATCAGCGAGCCGGAGAACGACACCGGGATGTGTTCGCCGTTCTTGGCCACGAGCGTGGTCTCAAAGTTCTTGACCGTGCCCTTTTCGCCGAACTCCTCGCCGCGCAGGGCTTCCAGGACCCGCCGGGCTTCGGCCAGGTCGGGGTACAGCATGACTCGCTGGCCGCGCTGGTAGGCGTCTTGTAATTCCTCGAAGGTATAGCCCAGGGTCTTGCTCGCACCGGCGTTGTAGAAGATGATCTGACCCTTGCGATCAACTGCGATGACGATGTCGGGAAAGCTCTCAAGAAGACGCTCGAAGTACACCGGAGGAAGCTGGAACATGGATGGATACCCACTCTTTGGCCCGGTTTTGGGGCTGTTCGACCGTCTCGGTCACGCTCAGTCTTCTGAACTGTGTCCTATGTTAGGCTCGGCTTTCCGTGATCGTCAAGACCGGGTCAGGGCAAACGTGTCCTCCAAGCCCCTGAAAAATGTTGACCCGTTTCCTCTGTGGCACAATCAAAGGGAAACGTGATAACCGATGGCGTCTGAAGGACATCACGTTCCCCTTTGTTGGCGGCGGGCCAGGGTCGCGCTTGTCGCCTGTGTGGTTGCCGTGGGTGTCAGCCTCGGCGGCTGCTACTGGATCAAATACACCAAGCTGATGCGCACCCATGTCGAACTCCTGCTGGCCATGACCGACAAAATGGGCAGCTTTCTGGAGGACGACCGAGCCATAACGCCGCGGATGATGAACGAATTTCTGTACCCCCTGGAACGCGCCCGGGATTTTGCCCGGATCGTCAAGCGCTTCTACGAAGGACGGACCTCGCTCCAGGAGTTTGAGCGTCTGCTCGACGTGTATGCCGACCTGCTTGAGGAGACCGAGCGGCTGCGGGTTCTGAAGGGTGACCTGGCGGGCTTTCGGGAGCGGGCCGCTCTGGTGCGGGAATGGGCCGGACGGGTCGAGGCGGCCCTGGCTGCGGAGGAAGCCTGACCGGCCCGGGGCTCATCGGCGCTCGGCTGCCAGCTTGATGACCTGTTTCTCGTCGTCCAGCTCGGCCAGCAGTTCGGCGACCGTGCGGCCCAAGCCGGGATGGCACACGGCGGGAGCGATCTCGCACAAGGGTTCGAGCACAAAGCGCCGCTTGTGCAGTTCGGGGTGCGGGACGCGTAAACGGGGGGTGTCAATCAGCGCGGCATCGAAGAACAGAATGTCGAGATCCAGGGTGCGGGAGACCCAGCGCACGGTCGAGCGCACACGTCCCAGCGCGTGTTCGATGGCTTGCAGCTGGTCGAGCAGGGCTTCGGCCGCCAGCCCGGTTCGGATTTCAATCACCCCGTTCAGATACCAGTTCCGAGCCTCGCCCAGCGGCTGGGTTTCATACCGGGAAGACTGGCGAACGATGGCGGTGGCGGGCAGGCCGGCAATCCGCTCCAGGGCCTGGCGGTAGTAGGCCTGCCGATCCCCGAGGTTGGAGCCGAGGGCGATAAAGACCCGGTGTGACATCGTCTCAGCTGTATTGCTGCAATCTCCCGTAACAGGTCCCTACAGCGCAAAGGCCTGCACGGCCTGCTCGACCACCATCCGGCCGATGGCCAGGGAGGCGGTCGCGCCGGGCGACGGGGCATTGAGCACGTGCAGGGCATTGCCGGTCCGGGAAATCACGAAATCGTCCACCAGCCCCCCGTCGGCGGCAATCGCCTGCGCCCGCACCCCGCTCCCGCCCGGCTGCAGGTCGGCCTCGGTCAGGTCCGGCAGCAAGCGTTGCAGGGCGCGCAGAAAGGCCCGTTTGCTGAACGAGCGGTGCATTTCTCCCAGGCCGGTCTGCCAGTACCTGCGGGCCATGGTCCAAAAGCCGGGAAAGCTCAGGGTTTCCCGCGCGTCGTGCCAGTTGAAGTCGGATTTGCGATAGCCCTCCCGGGCCAGAGCCAGGACGGCGTTCGGACCGGCCTCGACCAGGCCGTCAATCGTCCGGGTGAAATGCACGCCCAGAAACGGCAGAGCCGGGTCGGGGACCGGGTAGATCAGGGTGTTCACCAGCCCGCGCCGCTGGGACGCCAGGGTATAATACTCGCCCCGAAAGGGAACGATTTGCAGCGCGGGCTGCGCCCCGGCCAGGCGCGCCAGGCGGTCACAGAACAGCCCGCCGCAGTTGATCAGGTAACGGGTCTGAATGGCGCCGCCGGTGGTTTCCAGGACCAGCGTATCCTGGCTGTGGCGCAGCTGCTGCACCTGGTGTTTGAGCAGAATTGTTCCGCCGCTGTCCTCGACCAGCCGGGCATAGGTGTGGGCCACCCGGGAGAAGTCGATGATCCCGGTGCTCGGCACGTGGAGGGCCCTGAGGCCGGTGGCGTGCGGTTCAAGCTCACGCAGGCGTTCCGGCCCGATCATGGCCAAGCCCTGCACCCCGTTGGCCGTGCCGCGGCGGTGGAGTTCCTCAAGCCGGGGCAGCTCGTCGGTTGAGGTGGCGACCACGACCTTGCCGCAGCGCTGGTAGGGGATGGCGTGACGCTCACAAAAGGCGATCAGCTCCTGCGAGCCGCGCACACAGGTCTGGGCTTTGAGCGAGCCGGGCCGGTAGTAGATGCCGGAGTGGATCACGCCGCTGTTGTGGCCGGTCTGGTGGCTGGCCAGCCGGTCTTCTTTCTCCACAATGGCGAGCCTGACTCCGGGCAGGCGTTGGCTGAGTTCCAGTCCGGTGGCCAGACCGATAATGCCGCCGCCAACAATGCTGACATCGAACTGCCGTGTCATCCGCCGCGCTCCAGGCATGTCAGCCTGACCCAGCCGCGCCTGGGCGTCAAGCCTGGCCGACCTCGCGTGTTGCCATTCCAGCGGTGAACCAGTACCCTGCGGCTGACAGGCAAGCGTGATAAGCACTGTGACGTATGACAGAGGAAATCGTGACAACAAAAAAGATCGAAAGGACATCACGATTCCCTTTGCCCGCCCGCCGCTTCATCACTATTCAGGACCATGCCCATCCCCTGGCCGCGGTGGCCTTTGACCTCGACAGTACCCTGACCAAACCCTATCTCGACTTTACCAGGCTGCGCGCCCAGCTGGGGCTGGCCGAGGGGGATATTCTCGACTGGCTGGGCCGGCTGCCCCCGGCCGAGCAGCGGCGGGCCAGGGCCGTGATTGAGGCATTTGAGCAGGATGGGGTGGAGCATGTGGAGTGGAATGACGGGGCTCAGCACACCCTGCACGCGGTCCAGGCCATGGCCCTGCCGGTGGCCATTATCACCCGCAACAGCCGCACCTCGCTGCAGGCGGTGTGCCGTCGGCTCGGCATTCGGGCTGACCTGCTGGTCACCCGTGAAGACGCGCCACCAAAACCCGACCCGGCCGCGCTACGGCTGGTCGCCGACCGCTTTGGCGTCGGACCCGACCGGCTGGTGATGGTCGGCGACTTTCGCCACGACACCCAGGCTGGCCGTGCGGCCGGCGCCTGGACGGTCCTGCTGACCAACGGCCGCGAGCCGTCCTGGCCGGTTGACGCCGACATCGTCATTGAACGCCTGCCCGAGTTGCTGGCCTATCTGCATTAGACAGGGAGGAGGACCGAATGGAATTTGCAATTGCCTATCCCGCCCGCCCCGACGCCTGGCAAGACCTGGTGGTTGCCGAAGACCACGGCTTTTCGCACGCCTGGTTTTATGACTCCCAGATGCTGTACAGCGATGTGTATGTGTGCATGGCCCTGGCTGCGGAAAAGACCAAGACCCTGACCCTGGGCACCGGTGTGGCGATTCCCGGCAACCGGATCGCGCCGGTGACCGCCCATTCGATTGCGACCATCAACCAGCTCGCCCCGGGCCGCGTCATCCTCGGCCTGGGCACCGGCTTCACCGGCCGCAATACCATGGGCCTGCCGCCCCTGCCGCTCGGCGCGCTGCGCGAACAGACCGAGCAGTGTCGGGCGCTGCTGCGGGGCGAGGAGGTGTTGTACCGCGACGGCCAGCGACAGCGCTGGATCAAGTTTCTGCACCCCGACCGCGGCTACATCAACCTCAAAGATCCCATCCCGATTTATATCGCGGCCAACGGCCCCAAGGCCCTGGCCCTGACCGGTGAGCTGGCCGACGGCTGGATCACGACCCTGAGTGATCCCGACAGCTTTCAGAAAAACCTGGCCCAGGTCCAGCGTGGGGCGGATACGGTCGGACGGCAGGCCAGCGCCCTGCCCAACACCATGCTGACCACCAGCTGCGTCTTGCAGCCCGGCGAGTCTGCGGTCGCGCCCCGGGTGCTGGAGCGGGTCGGGCCGTTTGCCCTGGTCGCCCTGCACGCCCTGTGGGAGCGCTCGGCGGTGGCGGCCGATCTGCCCCCGGCCCTCCAACAGCTGTACCAGCGCTACGAGACGGAGTACGTCGCCGGCCTGCGCACCCCGGCCGACCGGCGCTACCTGGAGATTCACGAGGGGCATCTGATCTACATGAAGCCGGGCGAGGAAAAATATCTGGACGAGACGCTCATCCGCGGCTTTTCGCTGACCGGAACCGGCGAGGACATCATCGCCCGCCTGAAAGCCCTGGAGGCTGTCGGGCTCAAGCAGATTACGATTCAGGTCGTGAACGACGGCAGACAGATGATTGAGGAGTTCAGCCGCCAGGTGATTGCCAAATACTGAGGGGAAGCCATGTCACACATCAGCATGGGAATCGCGGTCTCGCTCAGCGGACGCTACAGCCGGCTCGGTCGCCAGGTGCTGGAGGGTCTGGAGTGCTATGTCCGGGACGTGAATGCGACCGGCGGGATACGCCCCAACCGCCAGGAACCGGCCCTGCCCGTGTCCCTGGTGGTCGAGGACGACGAGAGCGACGAGGCGAAGGTCCGGACGTGCATTGGAAAACTGATAGACCAGGACCGTGTCGATCTGCTGATCGGCCCCTACGGCAGCGGGCTGACCCTGGCGGCGGCCGAGGTTGCCGAGGCGCGCCAGACCGTGGTGTGGAATCACAGCGGCTCCTCGGACGAAATCTTTGAGTGCAACCTGTCCTGGCTGGTCGGTATCCTGACGCCCGCCTCGCTCTACCTGTGCGCCATTCTCGACCTGCTCAAGGCGGTTGATCCGACCGCCCGACGGGTCGCCCTGTTTCACGCCCGAACCGGCTTTGCCGCCGACATGGCCGCCGGTGTGCTGCGCTGGATAGAGCGCGAAGCCTATACATTGACCCTGGACCAGACCTACCGTTCCGGCACCCAGGACTTCCGTCCCCTGCTGGCCGCGCTTGACGACGATCCCCCGGATGTCGTGCTCAGCGTGGGACGGGTGGAGGACGATATCCTGCTCGGCCGTCAGCTGTGCGAACTGCGGCCACGGATCAAGGCCGCCGGCCTGGTGGTGGCCGCCATCAGCCGCTTCAAGGCCGAGCTGCAAGACCGGGCCAACGGCTTTTTTGCGCCCAGCCAGTGGGAGCCGCAGGTCCGCTATCGGGCGGATTGCGGACCGTCGGAAGAGACCTTTCTGTTCCACTACCTCAAGAGCGCCACCGTGCCGGTCGATTATCCGGCCGTCCAGGGCTATACGGCCGGGATCATCGCCCAGCGCTGTGTGGAGCAGGCCGGCAGTCTCGACCAGCGCGCCCTGCGCGACGCGGCCAGCCGACTGCGCTGCACGACCCTGTACGGCCCGTACGCCATTGACGCCGACACCGGCCGCCAGACCGCCCATCCCATGCTCGTCACCCAGTGGCAGCACGGGCGCAAGGAAATCGTCTGGCCGCCCCAGGTGGCCGAGGCTCAGCCGCTGTACCCCGGCCCGTTTTGGACGGAATAGGTCTGACTGTTGAAAGGAGCACGCATGGGACGTTTAGACGGAAAAGTTGCGCTGGTGACCGGTGGAGCGTCGGGCATTGGCCGGGCGATTTGTCTCAGTTTTGCCCGTGAAGGGGCAACGGTGGTGTGCAATGACCTGCGGGTCGAAAACGCCCGGCAGGTCGTCGAGGAGTGCGGCCAGCAGGCCAGCGGTCTGGCGGTCCGGGCCGACGTGTCCAAAAGCCGCCAGGTGACTCAGATGTTCGCCCGGCTGGCCAAGCGCTTTTCACAGCTCGATATTCTGGTCAACAATGCCGGCATCGGCCTGGACAACCCGACCGTGCGGGCGCGGTTCAACACGGTCCTGGCCAAGCAGCAGGCCGAGCTGGCCAAGACGGGCAAGATCAAGACCGCGCTTGAGGCGACCCAGAACCTGAGCGACGAAGAGTGGCGGCGGATGCTGAGCGTGCATCTGGACGGCACGTTTTATTGCAGCCGCGAGGCGCTCAAGATCATGCACAAACAGCGCTCGGGCAAGATCATCAGCATTGCCTCGATCTGCGGCATGACCGGTTGTGCGGGCGCGCCGCACTACAGCGCGGCCAAGGCCGGCATTCTGGGCTTCACCCGGGCGCTGGCCCGCGAGGCGGTTGTCAGCGGGGTGCAGGTCAACGCGATTGCGCCCGGCTATATTGATACGCCGATGACCGAAGGGCTGGACGATCAGGTGCGGCGGGCGATTGCCATGGCGACGCCCGCCGGCGAGTTCGGCTCACCCCAGGACATCGCCAATCTGGCCGTCTATCTGGCGTCTGAAGAGTCGGACTTTGTGGTCGGTCAGGCCATCAGCCCCAACGGCGGCTACGTGATTGCCTGACCGCTCGCACCGATCCGCCGGCCACACACCAGCTCGACGCTGACTGGAGGGGATATGGCAAAAACAGGGCTGCACACGCCGCTGTGTCAGCAGCTGGGTATCGAACACCCGATCTTTTCGGTTGGCATGGGCGGGGGGATGGCCGGGCCGGAGCTGGCGGCTGCGGTGTCCAACGCCGGGGCGTGCGGCGTGCTGGGCATGGGCGGGCTGCCCGCGCCCTACATCCGCAGGCAGATTCGGCGCCTGCGGACGCTGACCGACAAGCCGTTCGGGGTCAATATCATCCTGCCCCTGCTGCAAGAGGGTCAGATCGAGACCTGTCTGGAAGAGGCGGTGCCGGTGCTGGTTCTGTTCTGGGGCGACCCACAGCCGTATGTCGCCGAAGCCCATACGCGCGGGACACGGGTGTTTGTGCAGGTCGGCGGTGTTGACGAGGCCGTTGCCGCAGCCGAGGCCGGGGTGGACGGCATTATCGCCCAGGGCCTGGAGGCTGGCGGTCACGTCAAGAGCACGACCGCGCTGTCCACTATCGTGCCGCGCGTGGTCGAGGCGGCCAGGCCGCTGCCGGTGCTGGCCGCCGGGGGGATTGCCGACGGCCGGGGGATGGTGGCGGCGCTCAGCCTCGGTGCCCAGGCCGTGTCCATGGGCACCCGCTTTGTGGCCAGCCAGGAGATACAGGTCATTCCCGCCTACAAACAGCGGATTGTTGACAGCACGGCCGAAGACACCGTCCATACCTGTGTGTTCGATGTCGGCTGGCCCCAAGCCGCCCACCGTGTGCTGCGGAACACCGCAGTCGCAGACTGGCAGGCCGCAGGCTGTCCGGCCAGCGGTCAGCGACCGGGCGAGGGTGACGTGGTCGGCCGTATGCCCATGGCCGGCACGACAATCGAGGTCCCGCGCTACGGCATTTTCCCGCCCCTGCCGGGTTTTGAGGGCGATATGGAACACACCGCGTTGTACGCCGGTGAATCCTGCGCGCTGATCCACGACATCAAGCCGGCCGCCCGGATTGTGGCCGATATCGTCGCCGAGGCCGAGCGCCTGCTCGGCGCCCTGCACGCCTGAGCAGCCCCTTTTGCCACGCTCCGATAGCTGATAGCAACAGCGAAGGGGAGGAGCTATGGATCGACTCAAGGAGAAGGTCGCCCTGATTACGGGCGGCGGCTCGGGCATTGGCCGGGCGTCGTGTTGCCTGTTTGCCGAGCACGGCGCCAGGGTCGTGGTTGCCGACTTTGTGGCCGAGGGCGGCGAGCAGACCGTCCGCGACATCAGCGCCGCCGGCGGTCAGGCCAGCTTTGTCCGGGCCGATGTGTCGAAATCGGCCGACGTGCAGGCGATGATCCGGCACACCGTCCAGACCTATGGCCGGGTGGATATCCTGTTCAATAATGCCGGCATTGAGGGGCCCTCGGCCAAGCTGGCCAACTATGATGAAGACGCCTGGGAGCGGGTGATCGCCATCGATCTGACCTCGGTCTATCTGGGCATGAAGTATGTGATCCCCCACATGCTACAGCAGGGCGGCGGCGTGATCCTGAGCACCGCCTCGGTGGCCGGCATGGTCGGCTTTCCCGGCAGCGGGGCGTATGCGGCGGCCAAAGCCGGGGTGATCAACCTGACCCGCCTGGTTGCCCTGGAGTACGCCAGCAAGAACATCCGGGTCAACTGCATCTGCCCCGGCATCATTGCCACGCCCATGGCTCAGCGCGTCATGGGTGAGCGACCCGACGACCGGGTGGTCCGGCTGGAACCCATCGGCCGGTTGGGCCAGGCCCAGGACATCGCCAACGCGGCCCTGTTTCTGGCCAGCGACGAGTCGTCGTTCGCCACCGGAGCGCCGTTTGTCATTGACGGCGGATATGTCGCCCGCTAGGCACCAGTCATGAGCGCCACGCTGATTATCGCCGCTTGGTGGCTGCTGTTCGGTGGGACGCACGTGCTCCTGTCCTCGGCTCGGGTGCGGCCCAGGCTGGTCGACCGCCTGGGCGAGCGCTCGTTTCAGGCTGTGTATTCGCTGGTGGCGCTGGCCTCCTTCGTGCCCCTGTGCGTGTATTACGGCCGCCATAAGCACCTCGGCCCGCAGCTGTGGGTCACCCTGGAGCCGTATCTGCTGGCCCGCGACTTCAACATCGGGTGCATGCTGCTGGCCTTTGTCCTGCTGGTGGGCGGCATACTCCAGCGTCCGCCCAGCTCCCTGCTGGCCCAGGGTACGCCCCAGGCCTACGGCATGACCCGCATCACCCGCCACCCCGTTTTTGCCGCCGCCTTCCTGTTTGGCCTGGCCCACCTGGCGCTGGTCGGCGCCCTGAGTGATGTGGTCTTTTTCGGCGGCTTTGTGGTGTTTGCCTGGCTCGGGGCCAGGCACCAGGATCAGCGCAAGAGTCGCGACCTGCCCGGCTATGCCGAGTTCCAGGCCGCCACCTCGTTCGTGCCCTTTGCCGCCATCGTGGGCAAAAAACAACCCTTTCCCGGCCGGGAACTGCGCTGGGGCATGATTCTCCTGGCCGTGATCCTCTTCTATGTCGTGCGCTTCTACCATCCCGCCATATTCGGCGGTGTGCTGATGACCCTATGACGGCACAAGGCTCCCCGTCTGTTGAACCACAGGATCTTGACGCGGCGCTGCACCGTTACTTCGGCTTCGACGCCTTTCGCGCGGGCCAGCGCGAGGTGATCGAGGCCGTGCTGGCGGGCCGCTCAACCGTCGCCATCATGCCGACCGGGGGCGGCAAGTCGCTGTGTTACCAGCTCCCGGCCCTGCTCAGCCAGGGCGTCACCGTGGTCGTCTCCCCGCTGATCGCGCTGATGAAGGATCAGGTCGATCAGCTCCACGCTCGGGGGATCCTGCATTCCGCAGCCCTGAACTCCAGCCTGTCGCGGGCCGAGAGCGAGCGGCGGATCCGGCGTCTGGTCGGCCAACAGCTGAAGCTCTTGTATGTGGCGCCGGAACGCTTTGGGGTGCCGGGCTTTCTGGAGCTGCTGGGGCGGGTGCAGCTCGGCCTGTTCGTGGTGGACGAGGCGCACTGCGTGAGCCAGTGGGGGCACGATTTTCGGCCCGATTATCTCCAGCTGCGCGAGGCCATCCGCGCCCTTGAGCCCCGCGCCGTGCTGGCCCTGACGGCCACCGCCACGCCTGCGGTCCGACGCGAGATCGCCTTTCAGCTCGGCCTGGCCGACCCCTTTCTCCTCGTCAACTCCTTTGACCGGCCGAACCTGTTTTTTGGCGTGGTGCCGTGCGTCACCAAGGCCAAGCCCGAAGCCCTGGTCAGTCTGCTGCGGGGGATCGCCGGCAGCTGTATCGTGTATGTCTCGCGCCAGCGGGACGCCGAGGCCCTGGCCGCAACCCTGAACGAGCAGCGGATCGATGCCGTGCCCTACCACGCCGGGCTGGAGCCGTCCGTGCGCCGCAGCAACCAGCAGGCTTTTATTGACGGCACGACGCGGGTCATCGTGGCTACTGTCGCCTTTGGCATGGGCATCGACAAACCCGATGTCCGGGCGGTGATCCACTACCAGCATCCCGGCTCGCTGGAGTCCTACTATCAGGAGGCGGGTCGGGCCGGCCGGGATGACCAGCCGGCCCAGTGCATCGTCCTGTACGACAAGCGCGACAGCGGTTTGCAGCGATTTTTCATCGCCCAGCGGTATCCCAATCTGGGCGAGGTGCGCGGTATCTACCGTCTGCTCAAAGACGGGCTTGAGCCGCGCGACCTCCCCCAGCGCGTGTCCGGGCTGAGCGAGGAAAAGGTCAATGTCGCCCTGAGCCTGCTCCAGGATCAGGGCTATATCGAATGGACGGGCGCCGGTGTCCGTTTCCTCAGCCAAGCCAGCGCCCAAGCCCTACGGCTTGATTTTTCTTTTGTCGAACAGCGCCAACGGGCCGATTACCGGCGTCTGGGCGAGTTGCTCGATTATCTGACGACCGAGGGCTGCCGCCGCAGCGTCATTCTGCGCTACTTTGGCGAAAAAGTGGCGGTCGGTCATAGCTGTGGGAACTGCGATACCTGCCACGCCGCCCGTGAGGCGGGTGCTACGGCAGTGCAGCCGCCTGTCCTGGAGACATTTGACAGCCGCCCGACCATTCTGGCTGCGGTGGCCGACCTGCAAAAGCGCGGCTTGGGCCGGTCCGGCTTGGCCCAGGTCCTGGCCGGCAGCAAGTCCCGGCGCATGCGCCAACTCCAGCTCGATACGTCGTCCCACTACGGCGCCTTGGCCCGCTTCACCCAGGATCAGATCATCGAGCAGATCGACGACTGCATTCAGGCCGGGGCGCTGCGTCTGATCCCGGGCCAGTACCCGCGCGTTGTCCTGCCCCCGGGCAAAAAGACCGCTTCGACCCCGCCCGAGAAGACATCTCCAGCCGTTCCCGAGCCCGTCCAGACACCGCCCTCCGAGCCACCCCCATCACCGCAGGCGCTCCCAGTCCCCAGCCCTTCCTCGGCCCCGTTTGGCGGCCTGCCGACCGAGGTGTGTCGGGCAGTGCTGGGCGCCGTTCAGACCCAGGACGGCCAGCTGTCACGCTCTGGCGTGGCCCATTTTCTGCGCGGGACAACAGACCTCGGCGCGCGGCCGGCGGCCGAAAACGCGGGCAGGCCGGGCTATCGGGCTCTGGCCCGGCACTCTCACCAGGAGCTGCTGGCTGCGGTCGATGTGCTGGTCGAGCAGAAACTGCTGGTGATAGAAGCGTCCGAATACCTGTATGTGTGGCTGACCCAGCGGGGAGCCGCAGCCCTCGATACGCTCAAGACAGCGGACGCGCCGCCCGGCCGGTCAGCGGACGAGCGGCGCGAAAAACGCTGAGGGAAAATCCCTCTGGCCCGGCGTTCAGCTCTGCGGGTCCACCAGGGCTGCGTCCTCGAAATCCACCAGACCCAGCCGTCCGCCATAGCCGGACGGATGATACGAGCGGTAGCCCAGGAGCTGCTGGGCCTGCTCGGGCAGCTGGCGGGCGACTTCCAGGGGGACGGCCAGGGCGTGGTGCTCCTCGGGGCGCAGCCAGCCCAGCACGAAGCTGATGTGCATGCCGCGTCGCCACGTGTCCGGTGTCCGGTTCGCCCCGGCCGCGTGAATGACTTTGCCCGTGTAGAGCAGGACCGACCCGGCCGGCATGACGGCTTGGGTCAATTCTTCGGGCTGCGCCTCGCGCTGGGGGTCCGGCCAGCGATGACTGCCCGGAGCGACAAGCGTGGCGCCGTTTTCTGCGGTGAAGTCGTTCAGCGCGAATATGGAGCTGACCGTGAGTTCCGGGCCGGGCCAGGGAAAATGCGGCCAGTTGCCTTCGTCGCGGTGCAGCATCTGGGCCGGTTCCCCCCCGCCGATAATCATCGTTTGCGAGGTGTTCAGCCAGTACGAGCCACAGTTGGGCAACAGATAATGATCGGCAAAGGCTTTGAGCACGGGGTTGAGGAGGACCTCAACAAACGCGGCTGACTTTGCCGCCAGACCACAAAAGCGGATCGTTTTCTGGCCATGAAAGACCTGCCACAGCTCGCTGTCGCTGCGACTGCCGGGCGGGTGGGTGGCGATAGAGTCGTCAAGTTCGGCGTTGAGCCGCCCCAGCAGGTCGGGCTCAAGCAGGTTTTCCACAATCACCCCACCGTCCCGCTCAATCGCGGACAGGCAGGCTTCCCGGCCGGCGTCAGGTTTCAGGGTCGTGAGTGTGACTTTGCTCATGGGCGCTCCTTTCAGTTAGAACTCGAGAAACTCGACTGGATAGTGCGAGAGGTCGATTTTTTCTTGCTCGGGAATCAAACGGATTCCCCACTGCTGCATGGCCAAGGCTCCAAACAGTATCTCAATCGGCTGCCCGTCTTCGTCATCGCCGATCTTTTCAATGACGATAGCATGGGTCGATATGGGCAGCCCATCGACTTCGGCCTCAAGCAGGGCAGCCGTATTGCTGGCCTTAAGTGAACCACCCAGTGCGGTCCGGATGGGGTGAGCGAGCGGCGAGGTCGTCAGCACGGCTGCAACTTCTGGAATGACGTAGGTATTCCGGGCCCCGCTATCAAAAAGCGTCCAGCTGTCCCTGCCGCGTACCTTCAGCAGTTGGCGTATGCGTCCCATAACTCTCTCCTCTCCTCTTCAACAGAGTTGAGTTGCGCTCCGGGCGGATAGGATATAATCATCAGCAGTCTTCGGCAAAGGTGAACCATGCTGGCCTTTTGATGAGGAAGATAGCATGGTTCACCTTCAGCGCCTCGAAACCTGCGGGAACACCTATGGGCACGCTCATCAGCTTGGAGGAAGCGGTCGACATACGCCGACAGGCCAAACGCGGCGGCCGGTCGGTCGTGTTCACCAACGGCTGCTTCGACCTGCTGCACCGCGGTCATATCGAATATCTCGAACAGGCCAAAGCCTACGGACAGCTCCTCCTGGTCGGCCTCAACAGCGACCGCTCGGTCCGCGCTCTGAAAGGGCCCGGCCGGCCGGTCTCGAACGCGGCGGACCGGGCCGCAGTGCTGTCGGCTCTGGCGTGTGTTGACCATGTGCTGGTTTTTGATGAGCCGACCCCGGCCCGGGTCATTGCGCGGCTGGTGCCGGACGTGCTGGCCAAGGGCGGAGACTGGTCGGTGGAGCGGATTGTGGGCCGCGAGGTGGTGGAAGCCGCAGGTGGGCGGGTGGTGTCCATCACCAGCAGCGTGCCCGAGTATTCGTCAACACGCCTGATGGAGTACGCGCGAGCCGTCCCGGCCGCCGAAGCCTGGGGGCCGGCCGAGCAATCGGCGGGCACCAGGTTGGTGGTCGAGCGTCTGCGGGACAGCGCGCTGACCAAACACACGCTGGCCCAAACCCTGGCCGCCGACATTGCTGCGGCAGCCCAAAGCGTGGTGGACGCCCTGCGGCGCGGCAACAAAATCCTGCTGTGCGGCAACGGCGGCAGCGCGGCCGACGCCCAGCATATCGCGGCCGAACTGGTGGGACGGTTTGAGGTCGAGCGGGCGGGTTTGCCGGCCATTGCGCTAACCACCGATTCCTCGGCTCTGACCTCGATTGCCAACGACTGTGGCTTCGCCATGCTGTTCGCCCGCCAGGTCGCGGCCCTGGCCACGGCCGGTGATGTGCTGCTGGCGATCAGCACCAGCGGCAACTCCGCCAATGTCGTGCGCGCGGTCGAGGCGGCCAAATCCCGCAGCCTGACGACAATCGGGCTGTTGGGCAAGGGTGGTGGCCGACTGGCCGAACTGGTCGATCAGGCCCTGATCGTGCCGGCGTCCAACACCGCCCGTATCCAGGAGGCGCATATCACCATCGGTCATATCGTGTGTGAGTGGGTGGATCGCGCCTACGCTGCGGAACCCGTCTGAAAAGCGAATGCTATGTACAAGTCTGTCGAGCCGATCGATTTACGCCGGGTGACGACCTATCCGCTGGCCGAGCGTCGGAACAAGGTCAGCGTGCAGGACTTTGCCACGGTGTACGAGCCCCAGGGTGGGCTGCGCGCCTTTCTCGACAGCCTGCCCCATATTCTGATCGGCAACGATTTCCGGGCGGTCGTGGCGGCTGTCCTGGCCGCCCGCCGGGCCGGCAAGCCCGTCATCTGGGGGATGGGCGCGCACCTGATCAAGTGTGGCTTGAGTCCGTGGATTATCGAACTCATGCGCCGGGGCGTCGTCAGCGCCCTGGCCATGAACGGGGCCGGCCCGATCCACGATTTCGAGATCGCCCTGATCGGCGAAACCTCGGAAGACGTGGCCTCGGGTCTGGGCGACGGCAGCTTCGGCATGGTGACCGAAACCGGGCAGCTGATGAACGAGGCGCTCGACCGTGACGAGGTGCGCGCCGGCCGGATGGGGCTGGGCGAAGCCCTGAGCCATAAGCTGGCCGCCCTGAACCCGCCCTACGCGGCGTACAGCCTGCTGGCGACCGCCCTGCGGCTTGAGGTGCCGCTGACGGTTCACGTGGCGCTGGGGACCGATATCATTCATATGCGCGATAACGCCGCCGGCTCGCTGCTGGGCCAGGCCAGCTTCACCGATTTTCGACTGCTGAGCAGCCTGGTGGCCGGACTGTCGGGTGGCGGCGTGTATCTGAACGTCGGCTCGGCGGTGATTCTGCCCGAGGTGTTTCTGAAAGCCTTTACCGTCGCCCAGAATCTGGGAAGCAATCTCACACAGTTTGTCACGGTCAATCTTGACATGCAGCAACACTACCGGCCGCTGCACAACGTGGTCGGCCGACCGGCCGGAGTCGGCGGTCGGGGCTACGCCATCACCGGCCACCACGAGTTGATGGTGCCGCTGCTGGCCGCAGCGGTTTTGGAGGCGCTGGCCGAGGAGGGCTAGAGACGGCGCAGGCTGCGGGCACCGTTTTCACACAGGAGGAAGATATGGACGCTGAAAAAAAACTGGCCGAGCTGGGCCTGGAGCTGCCCCCCATTCCCACGCCGGTGGCCAACTACGTGCCGGCCGTGCGGGTCGGTTCCCTGGTGTTCCTGTCCGGACACGGCCCGGGCCTGCTCAAGGACGGACAGGTGCGGTTCATCCAGGGCAAGGTCGGCGGAGAGCTGACGGTCGAGCAGGGCTATGAGGCGGCCAGGCAGGTCATGCTGAACCTGTTGCAGACGCTCAAGCAGGAACTCGGCGACCTCGACAGGGTCAAACGGGTGGTCAAGCTGCTCGGTTTTGTGAACTGCGCGGAAGATTTCCAGCAGCAGCCCCAGGTCATCAACGGCGCCTCCGACCTGCTCGTCGAGCTGTACGGCGAGCGCGGCCGCCACGCCCGTTCGGCGGTCGGCATGTACCAGCTGCCGTTCAACATCGCGGTCGAGATCGAGATGATCGTCGAGGTGTAGGGGCGGGCATGCAGGCTGGAACGTATCGGCTGGGAATAGATATTGGCGGAACGTTTACCGATCTCGTCCTGCTGTCTGACGACGGCATGGCCATCGGCAAGGTGCTGACGACGCCACACGACCCGGCTGCGGCCGTGCTCGACGGCGTGCGCGAGCTGCTCGGTCAGGCGGCTATCAGCCCCCGGCACGTCTCACAGCTGGTCCACGGCACGACGCTGATCACCAACGCGATTATTGAGCGCAAGGGCGCCAAGACGGGTCTGATTACGACCAGGGGCTTTCGGGACGCGCTCGAAATCGGCCGCGAGCGCCGCTACGACATTTACGATATCTCGCTGGAAAATCCCCAGCCGCTCGTTCCACGCTTTCTGCGCCGTGAGGTCAGCGAGCGCCTCGACCACCGCGGCGCGGTGCTGCTCCCGCTCGACCCGGCCGAAGTCCGGGCGGTGATCCACGAGCTGGTCGAGGCCGGCGTCGAAGCCCTGGCCGTGTGCCTGCTCCACTCGTTCCGCAATCCGGCCCATGAACGGCTGGTGAAGCAGGTTGCGGCCGAGCATTTTCCGCACCTGAGCTGCTCGCTGTCGTGCGAGGTCATGCCCGAAATCCGGGAGTACGAGCGGACCTCGACGACGGTCGCCAACGTGTATGTGAAGCCGCTGGCCCGCCAGTATCTGGACAAGCTGAACGCCGAGCTGCGCGCCCTGGGCGTGCCGCGCGACATGTTCGTCATGCTGTCGAACGGCGGGATAACGAGCTGTGACGTGGCTGGCGAGTACCCGATCCGGCTGATCGAATCCGGCCCGGCCGCAGGCGCCCTGGCGGCCAGTTTCTACAGCGCCCGGCAGGGGCTCGACCGGGTGATTTCGTTTGACATGGGCGGCACCACGGCCAAGATCTGTCTGATTGACGGGGGCCAACCCATGCTGACGACGGATTTTGAGGCAGCCCGGGTGTACCGCTTCAAAAAGGGCAGTGGCCTGCCGCTCAAGGTCCCGGTGATTGAGATGATCGAAATCGGCGCCGGCGGCGGCAGCATCGCCCGGGTCGACAGTCTCGGGCTGCTCAAGGTCGGCCCCGACAGCGCCGGCTCGCAGCCCGGACCGGTGTGTTACGACCAGGGCGGAAGCGAACCGACCGTGACCGACGCCGACCTGGTGCTGGGCTATCTGAGCCCCGACTATTTTCTGGGCGGCAGGATGCGGCTCGACCGGGAGGCGGCCGAGCGGGCGATTGCCGACCGGGTCGCCCGGCCGCTCAAGCTCGACGTGCTGCGCGCAGCCTGGGGGATTCACCAGGTGGTGAACGAGAACATGGCCAATGCGGCGCGCATGCACCTGGTCGAAAAGGGTCGCGACCCGCGCGGCGCGCACTTGATCGCGTTTGGCGGGGCGGGGCCGGTCCACGCCTACCGGGTAGCCGAGCGGCTGAAACTCAAAACCGTGGTGTGTCCGCTGGCGGCCGGCGTGACCTCGGCCTTTGGCATGCTGACCGCTCCGCTGGCTTTCGATTTTGTGCAGAGCTATGTGACGACCCTGTCCGAGCTGGATTTTGCCAGCCTGGAGCGCCTGTACGCGGACCTGGAGGAACGCGGCCGGGCGGTGTTGACCGCAGCCGGGGTGGAGGGCGATATCACGCTCAGCCGCTCGGCCGACATGCGCTACGTCCAGCAGGGGTTCGAGATCCGGGTGCCGCTGCCGCCCGTCCTGAGCGCCCAGCATTTGCCGGCCCTGCGCCGGGCGTTTGCCGAGGAATATGAGCGGCTGTACAAACGGCTCAATCCGGGCGTCGAGATTGAGGTGGTGAACTGGCGTCTGCTGGCCTCCGGCCCGCGCCCCCAGGTGAGCCTGCCGTCAAAGGTGAACGATGATGACCACCTCGTCGGTAAGAGATCATCGTTCACTTTTGCAAAGGACGGGTCGGACCACACCCTCGAAGCCGCCCGCAAGGGCGAGCGCCACGTCTATTTCCCCGAGCACGAGGGCTATGTTCCGTGTCCGGTCTACGATCGCTATGTGTTGCCGGTCGGCACGTCATTTTCCGGGCCGGCCATTATCGAAGAGCGGGAATGCACGGTCGTCGTCGGGCCGGGAGCCGGGGGGCAGGTGGACGCCGAGCAGAATCTGGTGATTACCCTCGCCGGCTAAGCGTGTCGTTCGTCTCGGCTGGCCCGGGCAGAGTGAGAGCGCTATGGTGGTGAACGGGGGATAATTATGACTGACGTGAATCCCTAGAGCCTTCTGCTTTTAGGTTGATGCATAGCCGGCATGGGTGAAGTAATGGGCACATTCCTCAGGCCCCAACCGTGACACACCTATCCGCTGGCGTGAAGATCGTCGCCGACTCAATCTATTCACAGAATGCTCTAGCCGAAACCGTGAAGATTCTGGTTGATGAAGATTTGGAATTTTCAGACCTGGACCAGATCGTTGGCTGTCGGATCAATTGATCGTTGATGCCCTGAATCGGATTATGGCACGAGAGCGGACTCAGCCCGGTCTGATACTACGGACTGACGGAATCACCCGCCTCAATGACTTTCTGGGCTCTTTATAGGAGCCATCGGGACTGAGGCGTCAGTCGAAATCCCGGATTCCGCTACACTTTATCCGGGCTACATCGCTGAAGAGTCCCTCATTGAGCCTGGGAGACTGGAACGGGCTCGGTGCGCGCCGGGAGGATTTTGCCTGTCGCGACAGCGTGAACGTGTTTGAGGATTTCGGCGCTGTAGTAGCGATTGGCGCACCTGTCACAGACTCCAATCAGCACCTCCTCAAGGATGACAAAGCCGGCTCTGTGTTTGAACGCTTCCCGCTCGACACGCTTCTCTCGAACCGTTCCCTCACAATACTCACACCGATAACCAAAGTGCTCTTTCATGGTGCTGACTCCGTTACTTCGTACACGGTGATAATGAGATAGCGACCAGTTGGGGTGAACCGTCCAACTGTCCCCACACGGGTCGTTCCGTCTGCTCCGATTCCGTGAAGAGTATATTTTGTTCCTCGGGGCTCTTGTTTTTCCGTCCTGACCAGCCCCCCATTCAGAATCGCGGTTTCAACATCAAGAATGTCCAGATTATCCTCCGCCATCTCCTCCACCGCATGGACAGTCATATCGTATGACGCTTCGCGTACTCGCTCTCGAATCCGGTCAAGAATACGTTGCGGCACCTTTCTTCGCCTTCTTTTTCTCTTCCAGATGGTCAGTGAACGTCGATCCGCACTCTTCAGAAAGCCGTTCCTTGCCGCCACTCCGAATGCGGCCGACCCGGCCTGCAAAAAGGTCCGCTAGCGTCTTAGGACTCTGCGCTTGCTCTGGGTCTTCGCCCGGTGTTGTTTGAGGAGGGGAGGGGAGGTGGGAGGCAATCCAGCCGAGTGGGCTGAGGCCGCGCGCCTCCGCAGCCTCCTTTAGGGCGGTGTACAGCGCATCCGGTATTTCAAGCAGATGACTCATACGGTTACTCCAGGGGCATTCTAGCGCGGCGGAGAGAGAGGAGCCAGCGGCACTTCAAACTGATGCACGACCTGGGCTTTGCTGTTTGCTCGACCTTTGAATGGTGCGGTACGCAACGCATCGGCTGTCATCCATGAGCCTTCCGGTAGCGCGCAGAGGCTTTGCGGAGGGCTGCATTCGGCGCGGGTGGATTGGTCAGGGCATCATAGAACACCTGCCAATCTGCGCCCGACAGGGTAACAGCTTCGTTCTTCTGTATGACCCGCTCGTCTTCTTCCAACGCCGCGCCAAGCACGAATTGGCTGAGCGCCTTGCGACGATAGCCTGCCGCGCGCTGCAAGACATTTTTCGCGTGGGCGTCAAGCCGTACCTGTAAGCGTTCCTGTTTGGCTGCTGGCGGCATGGCCGTCCTCCTGAAATCTTCCTTACGATTTCGTCGCGGGATCAGAGTACATGGCGAGAGGTTACGGTAAATCGGCCAACCGTCCTCGCACGGATCGTTCCCTCCGTCTCGCTCTTTCCTGATTCAGAGACTCGCCTCGCCTCTCCCTCACTCTGCGGCTGTGTCCGCAGCGGTTTCATTGTCCATATAGGCTCGCGCCGAGGAGAAGGACGAGACGCTGTAGGGCACCAGGAAGGTCAGCCCGATCTTGGCAAATAGGCGCAACGACAGGTCGAGGCTGAGCAGCACGTCATACTGGTTGATGACGGTCAGAATCGGCCCGACAATGGCCGCGACTCTGACCGCCCGCACAACGGTCTCGCGCCGAAACAGGTGATGGACAAAGCGGCGCAGGGAAACGGCTCGGCCGGACCGGGCTGATGCGTGGGCCACCTAGAGCACCTCCTCAAAGAACAGCCGCATGGCTTGTCGCGAAAGGCTCACGGCCCCGTCTTGATACTCGATAGTCTCGGTGTGCATGCTCAGCTCCCTCCCGTGGCTCGCTATCATACCCGTGTCGGGCGCAAAAAGGCTACGGCAAAAGCGTTTGCCCAGGCGCCCGGTGATTTGCTACAGGTAGACCCCAGATACGTCAGGAGGGAACTATGAGTGATGCACTTTCAGGTCAGGCCGCGATTGTTACTGGCGGCGCTTCCGGTATTGGCCGGGCGACGGTCGCCGCCCTGCTGAATGACGGGGCGGTGGTGGCCGTGCTGGACCGCGATGAGGCGGGGGCGGCCGCCTCGGCCGGGCAGGGCGAGCAGGCGTTTGCGCTGCCGATTGATCTGGCCGACACGGCCCAGATTCCGGGCGCGGTGGCCCGGGTGATTGAGCGCCTGGGAAAAATCGATGCGCTGGTCAACTGCGCCGGGGTGACCGGCCGCTTTCAGAGCCTGCTCGACATGGAGGAGGATAACTGGGACTTTGTCCAGACGGTCAACCTCAAAGCCGCCATGCTGATGATGAAGCACGTGGCCAAACACATGATCGAGCGCGGTGGAGGTGGCCGGATTGTGAATATCAGCTCCAGCTCGGCCTTCCGCGCCCGTCAGTCGCCCATCGCCTACGCCAGCTCCAAGGCCGCCCTGGTCCAGCTCACCCGCAGTGCGGCTGCCGAACTGGGACCGCACAATATCAACGTCAATGCGATTGCGCCCGGGATTACCGCGACCGGCATGACCAAGGTTATCGGCGATGCCGCCGCCCTGGAGAAGGTGGCTTCCAGCGGTCCCCTGGAGAACCTGTTCCACCGGGTTTCGCAGCCCGAAGATGTGGCGGCCGCGATTCTGTTTCTGTGTCAGCCGGGCAGCCGCCAGATCACCGGCCAGACGCTTCATACCAGCGCCGGGGCGGTGGTGTAGGCAGTTGCACCGTCCTCAGTATGACGATAATCCCCCATCTGCGGGCAGAATGACCCCGGTCAGCATCCGGGCCTCATCCGACGCCAGGAAGAGAGCAACGTGGGCGATGTCTTCGGGCTCGCCGACCGAGAATGGATAGCGTTGCAGCTGGGATTTGATGAACTGTGTCCGGGGTGTGGCGGCCGGGGCGTCCGGGTCATCGCCGAAGCGCTGCTTGACCCGATCAGTCATCACCCCGCCCGGGCAGATCGCGTTCGCCCGGATGCCGTTCTTGGCATATTCGCCGGCCAGCGCCCTGGTGAAGGCGATGATGCCGCCCTTGGCCGCCACATACACATGTGCCGAGAACGAGCCGCGTAAGGCCACCACAGACGACATGTTCACCACCGCTCCTCCGCCGGCTTTGATCAGCTCGGGAATGCCGTGGCGACAGCACAGGAAGGTTCCCAGCAGGTCTAAGGACTGGGTATGCTGCCAGACCGCCATGTCGACCTCGGTCACCGTGGTGTCCTCAATAAGCGAGCCACCCGCGCAGTTGTACAGGATATCCAGCTTGCCGTAGCGTTCGACCGTTTGCCGGATGGCGTTTTGCACGCTGTCCTCTTTGGTCACGTCAGTTTCAACAAAGGTCGCCTCTCCTCCAGCCTCACGGACCAGCTTTTTGGCGGCCTGACCGAGCTCGGGCTTGATTTCGGCAATGACAACCCTGGCTCCCTGCTGGGTGAAAATCTGCGCCGCCGAGCGGGCGATGCCCGAACCGGCGCCGGTGATAAACGCGACTTTTCCGTCGAGCCGTCCCATGCTGTCACCTCTATGCCAGCGTGTCCCTGTCCACTGCCTACACCTGTTGGGCGCGTTCCACAATCGGGGCCAGGCTCTTGACCGCCTCGACCCCGCTGCCCGTGGCGGCCGCCGCAGCCAGGACCACCAGCCGACTCAGGCCGGCGTCTTCATAGGCCCTCATCGTGTCAAGCGTCGGCCCGTCTCCCTGGGCCATGAGCAGGGTGGAAAACTCCAGGCTGTCCGGGTCGCGGCCGGCCTCCTTGGCCAGGCGTTTGATTTCGGGAATCGACTCGGCGGCCTGCTCGGGACTCAGATTGCCCGGGCACCAGCCGTCGGCGTACTGGGCCACCCGCTTGACGGCGTATTTGGGGTCGTGGGCGCCGAGCAGAATCGGCGGGTACGGCTTCTGAACCGGTTTGGGAAAGAGTTTGACCGCCGGAAATTTGACGAACTCGCCCGCATAGCTGCTCTCGTCCGTGCTCCACAACTCGCGCAGGGCTTCGACCGACTCCCGCAGGTGCGTCCAGCGCCGCTTGAAGTTGACGCCCATGATCTCGGCCTCTTCCGGAAACCAGCCCGCCCCCGCGCCAAGGATCACGCGCCCGTTCGAGTACAGGTCGAGCGTGGCCACCGCCTTGGCGGTGGTGAGGGTATCGCGTTCCGGCAGCAGGCAGATGCCGGTGCCGAGCTTGATGGTGCTGGTCGCCTGGGCCGCCGCCGCCAGGGCCACGAACGGGTCGGCCAGATGGGCGTAGAAGTCCGGCACCTTGCCGTCGGGCGAGCGGGGATAGTAGGTCGTATAGCTGGCCGGAATGACCAGATGCTCGGCCACCCAAAACGACTCAAAGCCGAGATTCTCGGCCGTCTGGGCAATCGTCCCCGGCTCCCCCGAGTGTTCTGTCAGAAACGCCGAAACGCCGATGTGCATACCTGCTCCTTTCTGGTTGGCCTGGATGTTGTCTGGCACGGCCAAGCCTAGCACAGCCGGACCAGAGCCGAGAAGAGGACGCCCCGCAGGTTTGTGTTGGCCGGACGCCTCGGTTATAGTCGGCCCATGTTACAGGCCGGTGGGGTGACGATTCACTTTTTGAATGCGGGCTTCTGGTATGACGACGGCGGCGCCCAGTTCGGCATCGTGCCGCGCGAGCTGTGGTCACGAGAAAAGCCGCCCAACGCCCGCAACCGGATCAAGATGAGTCTGACCTGTCCGCTGATCGTGTCTGGACAGGATGTGATCCTGGTCGATACCGGGATCGGCAACCGGCTGAGCGAACGCGAGGTCCAGATCTACACGCCCGACCCGGCCGACAGGCTGGTCAAGGGCTTGGACGCTCTCGGCCTCACTCCCCAGGATGTGACCCACGTGGTCTTGTCGCACCTGCACTTCGACCATATTGGTGGTCTGATCGACAAGACGGCCGAGGGCGAGGCGCGCCCGATTTTCAGCCGGGCCCGGGTCGTGATCCAGCGGGCCGAGTGGGAGCTGGCCACCCAGCCTCCGGACGAGCGCCTGGCCGCAGCCTATCGACACGCCCCGGAGTGTCTGCACCCGCTCAGGCGGGTCGAACTCCTCGACGGCGATACACGGCTGACGACCGAGGTCCGCACCGCCGTCTCGGGCGGGCACACGGCCCCGCACCAGTGCGTGATTGTCGAAGCCGGCGGCACCGGACTGATTCATCTGGCCGACATCGTGCCGACCACCTCGCACCTGCGGCCGGCCTGGAACGCCGCCTATGATACCGACCCACTGGCGACTATTGCGGCCAAGAAGCGCTTTTTTGCCGAGGCTCAGGCCGGGAACCTGTGGGTCTCGTTCTCGCACGATGACACGGTCGCGGCCGGTCGCCTCGCCCCGCAAACGGGCAAAAGGCCAGAGCTGGCGGAGACCATCCCGCTTGCCGATTCGCCAGGAAAGGAAGGCGTATGACGCCTCTCACACCAACAATCGCCGGCGTTCAGCTCCCGTTCTGCCTGATGAATGCCGCTGGGGCGCTTTCGACCAGCCGCGAAGAACTGTTGGCCCTGGCCCGGTCCGAGAGCGGGGCGGTGGTCACCAAGTCGATTACCACTGCTCCGTTTGAAGATCCGGGCGCCCGGTGCGGCCTGGAGAATCCGGGCTATGCCGCCTACGTCGCATGGCTGCCCGACATCCTGGCTGCCGGCAAGCCGGTCATCGCCAGCGTGGCGGGCTTTAGCGTGGCCGAGTATATCGAGACGGCCGGCGCACTGGTCCGGGCCGGAGCCAGCCTGATCGAGATCAATCTCAACGACCCGCATGTCCACGCGCATCTCAATCCGTTTCGTTCGGCCGGGTTTCTGAGCGAGACGCTGGCGGCCCTCTGCCGGGCGGTATCGGCGCCGCTGGCGGTCAAGCTGCCGCCGCAGCTTCCCCTGCCGCTGACCGAGGTGGCGGCCGCGCTGCTCGAAGCCGGTGCGCCGGCCGCCATCTGTCACAACGCCGCGACCGACGGCGGCCCGTCCCAGGCTCAGACCGTGCTGCACGCCTCGGGTGGAAAACTCGATGTGATCGGGGTCGGCAGCGTGTCCACGGCCGCCGAGGCGCTGGCGGTGCTGCAAAGCGGCATCAAGGCGGTGCAGATGGGTTCGGCCGTGGTCACACAGGGGGTGGGGGTGTTTGCCCGGCTCAAACACGAGCTGACTGCCGGCGCCGCGCGGCTCGACTCCGAGCTGGCCGCCTCCTGAGCGTTCCGGCCGAGGTCTCGTATGGCGTACGCCACCACCATCCGCTCCGAGCGTTTTGTGTTTGCCGACCTGCGCGAGGTGCTGGCCAAGGCCAATGAGGATAAATCGGGTGATCGTCTGGCCGGGATCGCGGCGCGGTCCGAACAGGAACGGGTTGCCGCCAAATGGGTCCTGGCCGACATTCCCCTGTCCGACCTGCTGGCCCAGCCGCTGATCGATCCCGACCGGGACGCGGTCAGCCGCCTGCTGCTGGACAGCCTCGACCACACGGCTTTTCAAGACCTGGCCCATCTGACCGTGGGTGAGTTTCGGGAATACCTGCTGGATGATGCCATCGGTCAGCAAGAGCTTGGACGGCTGCACTGGGCGATCCCGCCCGAGGTCGCGGCTGCGGTGGCCAAACTGATGAGCAATAAGGACCTGGTGCTGGCTGCGGCCAAAATCCGGACCGTTACCCGCTGTCGCAACACCATGGGCCAGGCCGGGGTGCTGGGCATCCGTCTTCAGCCCAACCACCCCAGCGACGACCTGGGCGGGATTCTGCTGTCAGCCGTGGACGGCCTGCTGTTCGGCTGCGGGGATGCGGTTATCGGCGTCAACCCGGCCACCGAGTCGATTGATACCGTGTCGGCCATCCTGCACGGCCTGGACCGGCTGATCGAAACCTATCAGATTCCGACCCAGGCCTGCTGCCTGGCCCATATCAGTACCCAGCTGGCCAGCCTGGAGCGCGGCGCACCGGTCGATCTGCTGTTCCAGTCAATCGCCGGGACCGAGGCGGCCAACGCCAGCTTCGGCATTACGCTCGAGCTGCTGCGCGAAGGCCGGCAACGGGTGCTGGAGCAGCATCGTGGGCGCGAGGTGGAGTGGGTCGGAAATAATGTCATGTATTTTGAGACCGGCCAGGGCAGCGCCCTGTCGGCCGACGCCCACCACGGGGTCGATCAGCTGAGCCTGGAAGCCCGGACGTACGGGTTGGCGCGGGTGTTTGAGCCCTTTCTGGTCAACAGCGTGGTAGGTTTTATCGGCCCCGAATACCTGGCCGATGAGCGCCAGATCGTCCGCGCCGGACTGGAAGACCACTTCATGGGCAAGCTGCTCGGTCTGCCGATGGGCTGCGACGTGTGCTACACCAACCATGCGGACGCCGACCAGAACTCGGCCGATAATCTGCTGCTGCTGTTGGCTGCGGCCGGCTGCAACTATTTCATGGGCGTGCCGGGTGCAGACGACATCATGCTCAACTACCAATCGACCAGTTTTCATGACGCCCTTGGCGTGCGACGCCTGTTCCAGCTCAGGCCGGCCCCGGAGTTTCTGGCCTGGCTGGAGCGGACCGGCATCTTTCACCACGGCCAGCCCGTCCAGACCGACAGCCCGATCCGTCGCCAGCTCGTCCACAGCGTGCGGGCGATTGAGGACGGGCTGGGGGCACGCGGTACGGCATGAAACCTCCGGCTCAGGCAGACTCCGACCGGGCGGCCGATCTCATCCGCGCCGTTCGCCAGCGGACGCCCGCCCGTATCCTGATCGGCCGGGCCGGAGCCGCCTATCGGACCCACACCCAGCTGGCTCTGCGCCGCGACCACGCAGCCGCGCTGGACGCGGTCCAGGCCGAGCTTGATCTGGCCCGCGACTTTAGTCCCGAACTGGTCAAGCGCTGGGGACTGTTTGTGGTGACGACCTGCGTGGAGAGCAAAACCGACTACCTGTTGCAGCCCGACCTGGGCCGGCGGTTGAGCCCGGCGGCTCGCCAGCTCATACAGGAGCGCTGTCCGCGCCGGGCTGATGTCCAGGTCGCCATTGGTGACGGCTTGTCGGTGGCTGCGGTCAGGGCTCAGGTGCCGGCGCTTGTGGACGAGCTGGCCCGGGGGGCCGGCCAGCGGGGCTGGCGCTTTGGCCAGCCGTTTGTGATTCGCTACTGTCGGGTGGGGGTGCTGAACGATATCGGTGAGCTGCTGGAGCCCGCTGTGGCGGTGTTACTGATTGGAGAGCGCCCCGGGCTGGCCACCGCCCAGAGTCTGTCGGCCTATATGGCCTATCGACCGCAGGCCGGCCATACCGACGCGGAGCGGAATCTCATCTCGAACATCCACCACCGGGGGGTGACGCCCGCAGCTGCGGCCGTCCGTATTGTGCGGCTTGTGGAGCGCCTGCGGTGCCTGCGGCGTAGCGGGGTTGAGGTCAAGGAACAGCTCGATGACGCCGCACGCCTCGGGCCGACGGTCTGAGGCGCGCAAAGGGGGGAGGAGTGGAGAAGACGGAACAGGTCCAGCGAGAATCAGAGACGACACAGGAACTGCTGCTGTGTCCTATCTGCAACCTGCACGCCGCCCAGCTGTGCCGGGGCAAGTTGCAGTGCCGCAACTGCGGGTTCATCGAATCGTGACATGACTGCTGATCCTCTGGCAGAGGATAGCCAGGCTTGAGGAGAATATGATGGCTCGGCCCTTTCGGGAAGTACTGCGCGAGGCTTCCGGTTCAATATGGGAGGCGATTTTTGCCCATCCTTTTGTGACACAGCTGGGTAACGGGACTCTGGACCGCCAGCGCTTTCTGTTTTTTGTCCGCCAGGACGCCCTGTACCTCCAGGACTTCGCCCGTGTCCTGTGCCTGGGCGGGGCCAGGGCCGACACCCTGGACACGCTTGACATGTTTGCCGAGCACGCGGCGACTGTGGTGCGGGTCGAGCGCAGCCTGCATACCAGCTGGAGCGGGAAGCTGGGCCTTTCCTCCGACGAGCTGTCCCGCACCGTCCGGGCGCCCGTCACCCAGGCCTACACCCGGCATATGCTGGCCGTCGCCCAGGCCGGCAGCCTGGCCGAAATCGTGGCGGTCGTCCTGCCCTGCTACTGGATCTATTGGGAGGTCGGCCAGCGGCTCAAAGACCGGCTGCCCGCCGAGCCGCTGTACGCCGAGTGGATTCAGGCCTATAGCGCCGAGGGCTTTGGGGCGCACGTGGAGCAGCAGCTGAAACTGATTGACCGCCTGGCCGCCGGGTGTGGGGCGGCTGAGCGCGAGCGGCTGACCGACCACTTTGTCCACAGCAGCCGCTACGAATATCTGTTCTGGGATCAGGCCTACCGGCAGGAACAGTGGCCGGTGTAGACACTGTGTTCCGGGCGCCCCGGGCCGGGGCCCCCGGAAAGCCGCTTATTTGGCGGCGAGCTGGACCCCGGCGGCGGGCTCGGCCGTGACCGGCACGCCCTCCTGCTGGAGTTTCGGCATGACCTCAGAGGCAAACAGCTTCATGCTGCGCTCGGTCAGTTCGGGCGGCATGCCGCCATAGCTGAACACCGAGATCAGATGGTCAAAGTCCACCTTGTCGCGCATGGCGTAGATCTGCTCCAGGCACTGATCCGGCGTGCCCGCGACCTGGAGGTTGACGAAGCCCTCGACCGCCTGGTCCGGGGTGGTTGTCTTGGCGTTGTCGGCGATCACGCCGTAGTGCTCGTAGCCCTTGACGTTCTTGAGATGTCCGTCGGAGAAGTTGTAGTGGGCGTCGGCCGAGGCCCAGTAGCCGCCCATGTAGTCAAAGGCACCCTGGCGGGCTTCCTTCTCGGTCTCGCCGACATACACGAAGCTGGCCACAATCGGTTTGACCGGCTCGTGGCCTGCGGCGCGGAGGATCTGGTCGTGGCGCTCGACATCCTTGGCCACCGCGTCCCAGCCGTGCAGGGGGATGGCGACCAGCACGCCCAGGCCCAGCTTGGCCATGCGCTCGGCCGTATCGGGGCTGACGGCCGCGCCGTACAGCCGGCGTTCGGGATGCGAGAAGGGCCGCGGCCGAATGCTCGTCTCTGGAATCTGAAAGTACTTGCCGTCGTGCGAGAAGCGCTCGTTTGACAGGGCTTTGACCACGATCTCGGCGGTCTCGACAAAACGCTCGCGCGACTCTTCCATGGGCACCCGGAAGCCGTTGTACTCGACCGAGGCGGCGCCACGTCCAAAGCCGACGATGATGCGGCCCTTGGACAGGATATCGAGCATCGCAATCTGCTCGGCGGCCCGCACCGGGTCGTGCCAGGGCAGGACGATGACCATTGTGCCCAGCTCAATCTTGGTTGTGCGACCGGCCATATAGGTCAGGAACTGCACCACGTCCGGCACCATGGTGTAGGGGGTAAAGTGGTGCTCAACGCTCCACAGCGAGTCGAAGCCCAGCGCTTCGGCCTGGTCGGCCAGGCGCAGGTCGTTCTGGTAGACCTCGTAGTCCGACCACTTGTTGTTTGAGTTCTGCATAAAGACGGACATCCCGACTTTCATGGCGCACCTCCTTTAGGGTAGATCGTGTCGGCCCAACTGTCTCTTCTTCTTGCCCCTTTTGTGACAAAAAGCAAGCGAAGCATCGAACCGATCCGGAGACTGGCTCGGGGCCGAGTGGACGCAGCCCGGTTGGGGCTCTAGGATGCATCAGGAAGAGGAGGTGTGCCATGTCTGAAGTCACATTCGCCCACCACACCGCAGCGGTCAACAATGTCCAACTCCACTATGTGACGGCGGGCCAGGGAGACCCGGTCGTCCTGCTCCACGGCTGGCCCGAGACCTGGTACCAGTGGCGAAAAATCATTCCTGCCCTGGCCCGGCACTACACCGTTATTGCGCCCGATATGCGCGGCCTGGGCGACTCGTCCAAACCGCTGACCGGTTATGACAAACGCACGGTGGCCGACGATATCTACCAGCTCGTCCGCCGGCTCGGTTTTGAGCGGATTTTTCTGGTCGGCCATGACTGGGGTGGGCCGGTCGCCTACGCCTGCGCCCACCGTTTTTCGCCGAAGAGGGCTGAGCCGGCAGCCGAGGATGTGAAGGTCTGAGAGTGGGGCGGACATCTTTGAATAAGGAGGAATGGTGTATGAGAACACGGACAAGCCGTCTGATCCCCCCCGTTATGTGGTCGCTGGTGCTGCTGTCGGTCTTGCTTGCCCACCAGACGGCCGGCGCCCACAGCGTCGCCCACGAGCAGGACTCGAACAACGATAGGATCATGGCCGCTCAGAAGTACGGCGGGGTCCGCAAGAGTACGGGGGAGGTGACCGTCACCTATTACGGTCATATGGCGTTCAAGATCACCTCGCCGCGCGGTATCGAACTGCTCATTGATCCGTGGCGTAACGATCCGACGCATATGTACGGCATGTGGTATCAGATGCATCTGCCCAAGCAGCGGACCGACATCGCGCTTGTCACCCATGCCCACTTCGATCATGACGCAACCGAGCGGGTTGACGCGACCATGATTCTGGATCGGATGGCCGGGACGTTTGAGTTGGGCGACGTCAAAATTGTCGGGATTGCTGAAAAACACATGTGCGAAGCCCAGGGCAAGTATCCCTTTCGCAGCGCGGTGATTGCCGCTACCGGAAAGGACCCCTGCCCGCCCGACGAAAGCACCCAGTGGAACAACACCCTGTACGTGATCGAAACCGGTGGACTGCGGTTTCTGCACTGGGGCGACAACCGACAGAACCCGCCCGCCCATATTTGGGAGATGATCGGCGACATTGACGTGGCGTTTTTGTCGGTCAGCGACGACGGCCATATCCTGACGCCCAAGTGGGCCGACGTGGTCATGAAAAAGCTGGGGGCCAGAATCGTCATTCCGTCCCATTACTACATCCACGGGATCGGGGTGCCGCACGCCGGCGGTCTGGAACCGGCCCTGGAGTGGACCAAGACGCACGACCATACCCTGCTCGACGGCCATACCCTGGTTCTCACACCGGAGAAAGTCGAGCCGTACAATCAGCATGTGATGTATTTTGGCAACCACGTTCCTTTTGCCGTCACCGGTACGCCGCCGGAACCGCAACCGCACGTCCCGCCAGTCCCGGAACCGGCCAAAGCCTGGGAGCGCTTTGCCCATTAACCCGCAGTGCGCCCCTGGAAGGACGGACGGCGGCCGGCCCGGGTGTCCCGCCATCCGGTCGGAGGGCTAGTCCTCGGCCGGCGGCGCCGGCACCTCTTGCATCCGTTCGGTCGTATCCGTGTCGTACTCCAGATGCAGGGCGCGGGTGATGAGGCCGTGCATGCGCCACAGACCGATGGCGTAGAACAGCTCCAGAATCTGGGGGTCCGACAGGTGGCGCCTGAGTTCGGCGAAGGTCGCGTCTTCGACCAGATTGCGCGCCAGCAGCTCGTCGGTCGCCGCCATGACCGCCCGCTCGGCCGGGCTGAACAGCCCACTCGTTGTCCAGCCCTTGATGGCGGCCAGCTTGGCCTCCGGGATGTTGACCGTCCGGGCGACCTTCATGTGCTGGGAGTACTCAAAGCGGGAGTCGCCGACAATGCCGGTTCGCAGGATGGCCAGCTCGCGCAGCTGGGGGTCGAGCTGGCGGTCGGGCCCGAGCATGCCGAGCAGACAATCCCGGGCCTGGACCATCAGGTCGGGGACCAGGGCGAACGTCGTCCAGTAATCGCCGGGCGTGCCGGTGGCGGTGCCCGGCTCGGCAACCGGGTCGCGCTCGCCGAAAAATTCCTGATAAATGGCCCGCACTTCGGCTGAGGCCTCGGCTTTGGGGACTTGGCGCAGTCGGCTCATGGGGTGTCCTTTCGGCTAAGCGGTTTCGGCTATGCGTCGAACCGGACTTTGGCATACATGTCGGCGACCAGGAGTTCCGCACCCGCAGACGCAAGGCGGAGGCGATCATCAAAACGGGTCGTTTCCGAGAGTCGCCAGGTCTGAGCCGGCTCTCTGGTGTCGTGCACGATGTGGCAGCGGTCCTGGGCCACCAGCAGGTATTCCTGGAGCGAGTCCAGGCTGCGGTAATGCTCGAACTTCCCGCCCCGGTCGTAGTCCTCGGTGGACCGTGACAACACTTCGACAATCAGGGTCGGATTCAGCAGCGTGTCCAACTCCGCGTCCTCGAACTGCGGCGTCTCGCACACAACAACCACGTCTGGATAGGTATACAACCCGGTCGGACTGACCTTCAGTCGCATGTCGCTGGTATAGACTTCGCACGGTCGCTGACGGAGCTGGGCGTGGAGTCCGGCGGCGATGTTGACGGTGATCAGATGATGCCTGCGGCTGGCCCCGGACATGGCAAACAGTTCACCGTTGAGATATTCGCGCTTGGCCTCGGCCTGGCGTTCCAGGGCCAGGTATTCCTCAGGCGTCAAGCGGGATTGCGTTTGGGAAGACATCTAGCTCTCGTCCGGCATGAGATCGGGCAGTGGGCTACGCCCTATTTGCCCTCAAGCCAGCGGTTGAAGCGCGGCGTGCGTTTTTCCTGAAACGCCCGCAGGCCCTCTGTGGCATCCGGGTGATGGTCGGTCACCGCAGTCTTGGACGCGATCTCATCCAGAGACTGGGCAAAGGTCATCTCGGCCGCGTTGTAGATCGAGCGCTTGAGCATCCGCATCGACACCTGCGGCCCGTCGGCCAGCTCGCGGGCCAGCTCCAGCGTCCGGTCCATCAGCTCGCCGGTCGGCACGACCTCGTGGACCAGACCGAGTTCCAGGGCTTCCGGCGCCGACACAATGCGTTTGCGCATCAGGAAGTCCATGGCCTTGGCCACCCCCAGCAGCTGGACCAGGAGATACTGGCCGCCCTCGTCCGGCAGCAGACCAAAGCGCAGCGTGGCGCTGCCCAGCCTGGCGTCCTGGGACGCAATCCGAAAATCGCTGGCCAGGGCCAGCGAAAACCCGGTCTGAATGGCGACGCCGTTAATCGCCGCAATGGTCAGCTTGTCCAGACTGCGAACGGCCAGGTTGAGCGGCTGGGAAAAGGCCCGCAGGCCGTTGTAGGTGCCGGTCGCATTGTGGTGACCGGCAAAGATGTCGGGCACCAGCGCCTCGGTCGTGGCCGCGCCGAGCGGCCGGCCGCTGATGTCGTCACCGGCCGAGAAAGCCCGGCCCGAGCCGGTAAAGACGACGACCCGGATGCTGTCGTCCATCTGGGCCTGGAGGAGGGTTTCGACCAGGTCGCGTTTGAGGTGGTGGGTCATACCGTTGAGGCGTTCGGGCTGATTGAAGGTAATACAGGCGATGCCGGGGTCGTGTACGGCAAGCTCAAAACCACGAAAATTTCCTGCGTTCATGCGCGTCCCCCTTTGCGGAGAGCCCATGATTTCCTGTCGTCGTCACAAGGTCAACACGCGCCGGGCCAGTATTTGACCGGGCAGGTTCCTGATCGAAGAACAAGAGTGTGCTACACTGCCGTCCGTGCAGCAGACAGGAGCAGCCATGAACCATGTGACTACCATCAAACGCTACTACCACGGCTGTAGTACGGCCGACCGGTCCCTCATGATCTCGACCTTCACGGATGACGTGGTGCACTACTTCACCCACCACGGACCGATCCGGGGTGCGGAAAACCTGGCCGACTATTAGGCCAAGATGCAGCCGCGTATTCAGGCCACCTGGTCGGTCGATCATGCCCTGGTCCAGGGTGACGAGGCCGTCATCGAATGGACGATGCGTTGGACGCCGCCCGAAACCAGCACGCCGGAGCTGATGCGGGGGGCGGAGTGGTATGTCTTTCGCGGAGACCGGATCGCCGAGATTCGGGCCTACTATATCAACCGCCATCTGGCCTATACCCAGCCCCATTTCGAGTTGGCCGACTTCCCCTACGCCGACCGGGACTACACGGGCCTGGAATCCTAGCCGCCGGGAGGGTGTCATGGACTTTGGGACGGTCGTCTTCGCCAGACCGAACAGCTGCGCCGCAGAGGCCAAGCTGGCCGAAGAGTGCGGCTTCAGCCACGCCTGGGTGGCGGACTCGCACATGATGGCCGGGGATGTGTATATGTGCCTGGCGCTGATGGCGGCCGCGACCTCGCGCATTCGCCTGGGCACCGGTGTGGCCGTGCCGGGCGGGCGGGTCGCGCCGCTGACGGCCAGCTGTGTGGCGACCCTCAACCAGATGGCGCCCGGCCGGGTCAGCCTGGGCATTGGCACCGGCAACAGCGCCAGGCGGGCGATGGGCTTCCCACCGTGCTCGCTGGCCGAACTGCGCGACCACGTCGAGGTCGTCCGCGAACTGCTCCGAGGCCGACAGGTCACCTACCGGGAAGGCGAGACGGAGCGGGCCGTGCGTTTTTTTCACCAGGATATGGACTTCATGAATACCCGGGCCGAGGTGCCGATCTATGTTGCGGCCAACGCGCCCAAGGCGATGGCCCTGGCCGGTGAAGTCGGCGACGGCTTCCTGACCTCGCGGACGAATACGGCCCAGGGCTGGCGCGACGCCTGGCAGTACGTCAGCCACGGCGCGCGGCGGGCCGGAAAAGATCCGGCCGAACTGTACACGGCGCTCATCACCGCCACCTGCCTGCTCAGGCCGGGAGAAGGCTTGGACGCGCCCCGGGTCAAAGCTGCGGTCGGGGCGTGGGCCACGGTCGCCCTGCATTCCCTGTATGAGACGGCCAAAGACCCGGCCGCGGCGCCGGAGCCGATCAGGCCGCTGTTTGCCGAGTACAAGGCGTTCACCGACAAGCGTGTTGCCGCCACGGCCGCCTACCATCTCGACCTGCACGACGGTCACTGTCTGTATGTCCAGCCCGAGGAAGAACGCTTTGTCGCGCCGGAGCTGATCCGGACGGCAACCATGACCGCCACGCCTGAGGCGCTTCTTGAGCGGCTGCACAGCCTTGAGGACGCCGGGGTCAAGCAGGTCGCCTTTATCCCGCCGACGAATGGTTACACCGAGTTTGTGACAGAGTTTGGTGACAAAATTATTGGGCGGTTCTGAAAATTCTGGATGGGGCTCGGCCAATCCAGGTAATTCTTGCGTCTTTTTTCATTGTTCAAGCCGAATACTCCTCAAATAGGTGTCACATGAATGGTGGCGGACTGCTGTCGGGTTTGCCAAAGATCGTAGGCGTTCTGCAGTCTGAGCCAGTGCGCGGCATTCGGCTTGCCGAACGTCATTTCAAGCCGTAACGCCATCTGCGGGGTGACCGTGCCACGTCCGTTGAGCACCTTGGAGAGCGTTTTCCGGCTCACCCCCAGATGCCTGGCTGCGTCGGTGACAGACAACCCTAAAGGCTCAATGACCAGCTCCTTGAGAATCTCGCCCGGATGGGCCGGGTTATACATGCTCATTGCGCCGCCTCCTTAGTGGTAATCCTCGTAATTCACAGTCTCGGCGTCACGCCCCGCAAAGCGGAAAGTTACCCGCCAATTGCCACTGACCCTGACCGCCCAAAACCCTTCACGCTTCCCCTTGAGTTCGTGCAACCCGAGACCGGGCAAATTCATATCTTCTGGGCTTTCGGCTTGATCCAGATTGGTCAGGATCAGCCGTAATCGTTGAGCCTGCCGTGCCTGAATGCCAGCTTTGCTGCCCGTGCGATAGAATCGCTCCAGTCCTTTATGGGCAAAGCCCCTAATCATGAAACGGTCGTAACTCCTACGGTTACGAATTGCAACCTTGAAGGTTACATCGTGTAGGGTGGAGCCTTATATGGCAAGTGGACGAAAGGGAGATGAGCAAGCCAACCAACTGCCTTGCCCGTGGGGCGATTTTGGTGACAGGGAATGTTCGCCATTACCGTCGTATCGAGAGGCTTCTCATCGAAGACTGGATTCGTGGCTGAATTTTCATGCCGAATGTCAAGCTCCTGAAGCGTATGACTTAGCCGTGAAACCTCGGCAATACCTCTTGGCCGAACAGCCGCAGGCAGTCCAGCACCCGCTCACGCTCGGGGCCGCCCGGCAGCCGAAAACGCATGATCACATAATCAACGTCGTACTCCTGTCGGTAGCGTTCGAGCTGCTCAATACAGTCTTGAGGCGTACCGGCCACGGCGTGCTGAAAGCAGGCGTCGATGGTAAAATCGGACTCGGACCGAAAGTCCGGATGGTGGTTGAGAATGCCGTGGCGGAAGTAAAAGAGCGTCTCGTCGACGTAGATCTGACCGAAAGTTTTTTCCGCCTCGGCCCGACTTGAGGCGACCCAGCCGTCGCGCATCAAGACGACTTGGGCGCGGTTGCCGGCCTTGTCCGCAGCCTCCCGATACATGCCGACCCGGCTCTTCCAGGTGTCTTTCTCAATCGGAAAGGGGTCCGAACACCAGGCGTCGCCGCTCCGCCCGGCGCGCCGGGTGGTGTAGGGGAACATGCCGCCCAGCCACAGCTCGGGATACGGCTTTTGCAGAGGTTTGGGCGTCACCCGGACATGGTCATAGTTGAACACCTGGCCGTGGTAGGAGAAGTATTCCTGGCCCCAGGCCAGCTTCAGGATATCAAGTCCCTCCTCGAAACGGCGCCGGCCGCCCTGCATCGGAATGGCAAAGGCGTTGTGGTAGTCCGGGTGGTAGCCCGAGGCCAGGCCACAGATCAGCCGGCCATTAGACATCAGATCGATCAGGGCCATTTGTTCGGCAATGTGGACCGGGTCGTACAGCGGCAGGATGAGTACGTAGGTCCCCAGACGGATGCGCGTCGTGCGCGCCGCCAGGCTGCTCAGCAGAACAATCGGTGAAGGAAACAGGCACTCGGTGCGGGTATGCCGCTCGGGCACGACCAGCGAATCAAAGCCGACCTGTTCGGCGACTTCGGCTTCCCGCCACAGGTGATTGATAAACGCCCGGGCTTGGGCGCTGTCCGGCAAGGGCATGTTGTACGGGCCGGCATGGGTATCGAGCAGATAGCCGATTTTCATAACACCACCATCCCGGACGAAGGCGCTGGGCGCGTGCCTACTCGACCTGACCGAGGTAGCGGCGCAGGACGTACAGCCCGTCGGGCGTATACGGCGCGGTCTGGGCGTGGCGCAGGGTATCGTCCGGCGTCAGCAGAATGACGCTCTCGACCTCCTCTTCCTGCAAGCGCAACTCCCCGTCGTAGACGCAGCTGAAGGCGCCGCCCCAGACATGGTTGTGCTCATCCTCGAAGGAGAACTCAAACAGCTTGGTCAGGGGCACGTCCCGAATGCCCAGCTCCTCTTCCAGCTCACGCGCCGCCCCCTGCTCGTAGCTCTCGCCGGCCAGCACGACCCCGCCGGTGGCCAGGTCGTAGTAGCCCGGAAAGACATCTTTGGTCGGCGTCCGTTTCTGGACGTACAGCTGTCCCTGAGAGTTGAAGACCAGAATATAGGTGCTGCGGTGAGCCAGACGCTTGGCCCGCATTTCGCTGCGCGGCACAGCTCCGACTACCCGGTTGTGCTCGTCTACAATACCGACAATTTCGTCTACGGCCACCATGCCAGCGGCACGATACTGGGGCACCGTAGACGTGTCAAGCGAGCGTTGCACCGGGCCGGGCGGACGCGTTACAACAGCGGGCAGGGGCTCCAGCATGCCAAACGCTCTTGCCATTTTCGCCAAAGCGCCGGTCGCCGGTCAGGTCAAAACCCGGCTGTGTCCACCCTTGACGCCCGAACAGGCCGCCGACTTGTGCCGGTGTTTTCTGCTCGACACCGTCGAGCGGATGTGTGGGCTGGACGCGGTCCAGGTGTTCCTGGCCATTACCCCGGCTGACAGCGCGCCGCTCTTTCGGAGCCTGATTCCCTTTCCGGTTCGCTACCAGCCCCAGCGCGGCGCCGCGCTCGGCGAGCGCCAGATGAATACGCTGCACGACCTGCTGGCGGCCGGCTTCTCCCGAGCCGTACTCATCGGCAGTGATATTCCGAGCCTGCCCGCAGCTCACGTGCGGGCCGCTTTTCACAGGCTCGAAGACCCCGGCTGTGACGCGGTGTTCGGCCCCAGCCGCGACGGCGGCTACTACCTGGTCGGCGTCCGGGAAGTCCACCGCCCGTTGTTTGAAAACATTGCGTGGAGCACCCCACAAGTGTTACAGCAGACCCTGGAACAGGCGCGTAGGCATGGCTACCGCGTGGCCCTGGTCCCGTCCTGGTACGATGTGGATACGCCCCAGGATTTGCTCCGGCTGGCGGGCGAGACACGCGGGCGGGAGGGCGAGGCGGACGATGCGCCGCGAACCCGGCAGGCCCTGGCGCGTCTGGGATTTGACGGCGCACAATGAGGGCCAGCTTTTGTGGGCCCAGAAGAGAGTCAGCAAGCGAGAGTCAGCAAGAAGGAGGGACGACTATGGCGGGCTGTTTGGACGGCATCAAGGTTCTGGATATGGGGCGCTACCAGGCCGGACCGCGCTGCGCGATGATTCTGAGCGATCTGGGCGCGGAGGTGGTCAAGCTTGAGGCGCCGGGCGGGGATGAATCGCGCGGTATCGGCAAGGTCTACTGGTCGGTCTACAACCGGGGCAAAAAGAGTATTACCCTCAACGTCCGCAGCGAAAAGGGAATTGCCCTGATCAAGGAACTCGTGCCCAAGTTCGACATGCTGTTGCAGAACTTCCGGCCCGGCGTGATGGCGGCCATGGGCCTGGGTTATGACACGCTCAAACAGCTGAATCCGGGCCTGATCCTGATCAACGTGTCCGGCTTTGGCCAGCAGGGGCCGTACAAGCATCGGCCCGCCTATGACCCGATCGGCCAGGCCATGTCGGGGCTGATGAGCTTTACCGGTTTTCCCGACGGTCCGCCGGTGATGACCAACTCGCCCATCATCGACCGCATTACGGCCCTGCACGCCACGATCGGCGCGCTGGGAGCCTTGCACCGCCGCGATGTGACGGGCCAGGGTCAGGCGCTCGACGTGTGTCTGCTGGATACGGGCTATACGCTGATGGAGATTCCGATTGCCAACTACCTGCTGAGCGGCAAAGAACCCCAGCGCAACGGCAACAGTCCGGGCGGCATCTCGCCGTGCAACGCCTACCAGGCCAAGGATGGCTGGATCTATATTCTGGCCGTGCCCCAGGACATGTTCGGTCGTTTCTGCAAGGGCGTGGGACGCGAGGATCTGCTGGCCGACGAGCGGTTCTCCAGCATTGCCGGGCGGGGCAAACACGCCAAGGAGATCGACGGTCTGGTCGCCGAGTGGGTCAAGGCGCGGACTGTGGCCGAGGTCAGCGCCGTCCTGGAGCAGGCCGAGGTGCCCTTTGCGCCGGTCCACTCCATTGCCCAGGCGGCCAAAGACCCCCACCTGTGGGAGCGCCAGATGCTGGTCGAAATTGAGGATCAGGGCGACACGACCTATGTCCCCGGCCTGACCGTCAAATACTCCGATACGCCCGGAGCGATTGGAACGATTCCACAGCCCGGCGATCATAACCAGGAGGTCTACTGTGGGCTGCTGGGTTATACGCCCGACGATCTGGCCGACTGGCGAGAGGCCGGGGTAATATAGCCCGGCTCGCCTGGCTCGTTCCCGGCAGGAGTGATTCTAATGCCCACGCTCTTCAGACTCGTCTCCATCCTGTGTCTGATCAACGCGGTCGCCGTCCTCTTCTTCAACACCTACTTCCCCTTAAACCCGGCCGGTGTCCAGCCGCTATGGGACTATGTGGTTGACCCGCTGACGCTGATCGTCCTCGTCCTGGTGGTCGGCCTCAACGTCCGTGCCTCGCTCCAGACCACTGGTGCGGAACCGGTCAGGAGCCAGGGGCCGGTCGATGTCTTCACCATGGTCACCGCCTTTGTCGGCATCATCTACCTGCATAACTACGTGCTCAAGTTCTCGGATCATTTTGAGGCCAGCGCCACCATTTGGAACCTCTTCGCCCCGGCCGTGATCGTCATCACCGGTGTTTCGGCCATCAGCTTCTGGCGGCGGGCTGACAGAGCCTGAGGCGTCCCGAGAAAATCCCCCTCAGTCCCCCTTTGGCAAAGAGATGCCTTGTAGGGGCGGGTTTCAAACCCGCCCCCAGCGTTCCAGGCCGGCCAGTACCTGCCCCATCGCCGCGTTGATCGTCTCGAACCGCCCGCCGTCGGCCAGCATGTCTTGTTCGGTCTGAATGAACCGGGCCGGAACGATTTCGTGCCGACAGTGACGAATCAGCTCCGCCGCCGCGTGGGGGGTCGTCTCCAGGTGGAACTGCAAGCCCACCAGCCGCTCGTCGCACACAAATGCCTGGTTGTGGCAGGCCCGGCTGTGGGCGATGTGGACCGCGCCGGTCGGCAGATCAAACGTATCGCCGTGCCAGTGGAACACCTCAAGGCTGGGCGGTAGCCCGGAAAAGAAGGGGGAAGTCGTTGCCGCCTGGGTGAACTCAACCGGGAACCAGCCGATCTCTGTGTCGGTATTGGGATACACCCGGGCGCCCAGCACACGGGCGAGCAGTTGGGCGCCCAGGCACACCCCAAGGACGGTCTTGCCGGCCGCAATCGCCCGCTCGATAAACCGCTTCTCCTCCACCAGCCAGGGATGCGCGCGCTCGTCATCCACGCCCATGGGGCCGCCCATCACGATCAGGCTGTCAAAGCGGTCGAGCGGCGGCAGCGCGGCGTCCGCATACAGCCGGCTGGCGCTGAGCCGGTGACCTCGGGCCTGAGCCCAGGCCGCCATACTGCCCAGGCCCTCAAACGGAACGTGGTGCAGGGAGTGCAGCCTCATACCCTGATCTCTGTGTCGGGTTTGGATGGGGAACGCAGCGTCAGCACGGCAATCTCGGGAGCGATCCCCAGGCGCATCGGATAGCCGTAGAAACCGACACAGCGGGTGACGAACATGCGCATGTCGCCGCGCCGAAAAATCCCCTGATCCGGGATGCCGAGCAGCCCGATCACCGATACCAGGGTGTCCTGGCCCAGGGGTATGCCGATGTGCCCGCCGTGGGTGTGGCCGGACAGCACCAGGTCGGCGCAGCTGTCCGGCAGCAGCTCAAAGCCGCGCGGGTCATGGTTGAGCAGGATGCGGGGAGCCTGGGGCTGCCAGGCGCGCAGAATCTCGGCGTAGCGTTCGGTCGGGCTGCCAGACACGCGCAGGAAGTAATCCAGGCCCACGACTTCCAGCTTATGGCCGTCGATCTGCAGGCTGACCAGAGCGTTGCGCAGGGTGCGCACCCCGGCCTGGTCGAGCAGCGAGACGAGGCGGGTCGGGTTGTCAAAATCGTGGTTGCCCAGGCACGCCCACTGTCCATACGGGGCCTGAATGCGGGCCAGGGCTTCGTATAAGGGGGTATCGAAGTCGCCGACCCGGTGGGTCAGAAAATCGCCGGTATGGAGTATGACATCGGCCTTGGCGCGATTGGTCAGGTCGGCCATGTGCAGGAGCCGCCGCCGATTCATATAGCCCCCGACATGGATGTCGGATAAGTGCGCCACGCGCAGGCCGTCCAGTTCGCGTGGCCAGTGGGGCAGGACCAGCTCGCGCTCTTCGAGCTGCAAGTCGTACGAGGTCTTGACGCCTGACGCCGAGAACATGAACGGTGTGGCCACGCCCAGGCCGCCGGCCTGGCGAAGAAAGCGGCGGCGTTGGGGCGAGACCACGCTGTCCGGGGCGGGTTCGGCAGCCTGCACGAGACGTTTCAGACCGCGCAGGCCAAGCGCCCACAGGTCCAGGCCCATATAGCCGAAGAACAGCAGGAGATAGGCGCTGTACCAGATCGCGCCGACCCAGGCCATTCCGGGCGCGTAGAGCAGCGGCAGCTCGTCACTCCAGCGGCCGGTCAGAAACTGGGTGGCTAGAATCAGGTCACACGCCAGCCCGAGCCACAGCGTGGATCGAAAGAGTCCGCTGGAGGAACCCAGGGCCTGCTCAAGAGCGGTGTGGAGCCGCAGCCGGGCATACGAGAAGGGGGCGAAGCCGATGGGCACCAGCACGGTGAAAAACAGCGCCCGGCGGTAGAAGAGGAGGCTCGTCACCAGGATGCCCAGGGTCAGGAACAGGATAAGACCGTACTGCCAGCGACGAAGCCGGCGGTAGCTGGTTGAGGCGTGTGTCATGGCTGTTTCATCTGAGCATGTTGCTTGAAAACGGTGGAACTGCGGCTGGCGCAGGTGTCCTAAGAAAGCCGCTCCCATTCTGTTCTCGTGATATGTGCTTGTCGAAGGATCTGGTTGAGTAAATTCCTTCCGATATCCGACTGATGGGGATTAGGAATACGTACGCGGAGGTTCGCTCTGACCATGAACTGATGTTTTCCTCCAGCATAGGGGCCGTGGAAACCTGCTTGGCGGAGGAAATAAATAAGGTCGTGACGCTCTATAGGACCAAAAGGTGGCATCAGGCGACTTCTTGGATATCCAAGGATATGCCTTCGATCGAAGGTAGGGGGTGACCCATCTTCAGCCCAAGGATGATCCAGGCTTCCAAGACTGCTTGGAGTTCTGCCCGACAGGCTTCGAGAGTGTCAGCGTTGGCCCATACGCCTTCCATCTCCTCAATACTTCCGAAATACCCTTCTCCATCGGGCAAAAGTTCATAGTGGGCCTTGTCCATGGCTGTCTGGATATATGCGGTCAGCACGGTTTTCTCCTTCCCCCGTCCGAAGCGGCGAGCCGGCCCTATGACGTCAGCCAGTCTGCTTGGAAGAAATTATGACAGTCTAGGCCGACCAGCTGTCCAGATCGAAACCGTCCGGCAGGGGGGCAAAGAACACGCTGGCCGGCCCGCCGACGGTCCGCGTGGTATGGCCCTTGCCGGTCACGTCGTCGGCCAGAAAGGCTTGGCCGGCCTGCCACTGCCGGGTCTGCTGGTCGGTCGTGCCGACTTCCAGCGTCCCCGACAGCACGACGACAATCTGGCGCTGGGGCGCGTTATGCCAGGTTTGGGACATGCCGGCCGGCAGTTCAACAAAGCGTACCGACGGTGAGACGTAGGCGTTGGACAGCAGCAGGGTGTGGCCGTCGGCGTCCTGTTGCGGGGTGGTGACCGGAATGTCGATGTCCATGAAGCGCGAACCGCCGTCCTCGGTAGCGTAAAAACGGGTGATCTTCATCGTTCCCCTCCTGGTGTTAGTCGGGCTGAATCGGATACAGCTTCAGGGCGTTGTCCCACATGATTTTCTTTTTGCTGGCGTCCGATACGCCCTCAAGGGCCATGAGTTCTTTCACCGCCCAGGCGTACTGCCGGCCCTCGGGATGACCGAAGTCGGTGGCGGTCACGATATTGTCGTCGCCCAGCAGGTCAATCGTCTGTTTGATGCCCGGGTCGTCCGGGTCGGCCGAGATGTAACACTGGCGCTGGAAGTACTCAATCGGATGCTTGCTCAGTCCGGGGATCTCCAGGCCGCGAAAGCCGCCCTGGACGCTGGCGCCGAGTCGGTCGAGCCAGAACGGCACCCAGCCCGCGCCGGATTCCAGGTGGACCACCCGCAGGCGCGGATGGCGTTCCAGCACGCCGCCCATGATGAGCGAGGTGCAGGCCAGCATATTGCCGATGGTGAAGGCGACGGTCGTCTGCGCCGAACGCAGGCGCGGAATATAGTGGTACAGCATGTCGTCGGCTGCGGTGCCGGTGCCGGTATGGACGGCCAGCGGCACGTCGAGGTCTTCGAGGGCGTTCCACAGCGGCTCGTAGAACTCGTCGTACAGCCGGTGCTGGCCGACCGGCACCGGGTTGATGTGAATGGCCTTGAAGCCGAGGTCTGTGACGCACCGGCGCGCCTCGCGCGCCGCCTCCTCGGCGTCGCGCAGGTCGACCGAGCCGGCCCCGAAGACCCGGCCGCCGGCCGACGAGCAGAAGTCGTACAGCCAGTCGTTGTACGCCCGCCGATAGGCTGCGGCCGTGTCGGCCGCCATCTTGGGCACGGCCACCGACAGCAGACCGACCGAGGGGTAGACGACCATGTAGTCGATCCCCGTCCGTTCCATGGCCACGGGGTACATCTCGGGCGGAAAATTCTGCTTGGCAAACTCGGCGTAGGCTTCGTCCTGACCCGGCAGACTGATCCGTGTTCCGGGGTCGAACGAGGCCGGGCCCATGGCGCTGGGATCAATCGGGTCGCGGCCAAAGGGCATGGTGTAGGCGCCGCCGTCGGGGTTGGGGATGGACAGCTCGAAGCGGAAGCCCATCGGGTCTCCGTCGTAGAACAACCACGTTTTGGGCATCGGATCGCGAAACTTGGGATCGAGATAGCGCTCGAACATGTCGTTGGGTTCGAGAATATGGGCGTCGCTGTCGATGAAGCGGAATTTTTTTTGCACGACCGTTCTCCTCCATAAAGCGCGTCCAGGATGGACCGGACTGTACCATCTCGGGCGCCTGGGCTGCAAGAAAGGGGAGGAAGCGCTGGCGTGGCGTATGGTAGAATCCGGTCATTTGGCATACCATACGGACGAGTAGCCAAGGAGAGCCTCTCATGAGTACGCAGGTCACCCTCACTTTGCCGGACGAGGTGTATCAAAAGGCTGAGCGCTTGGCCCGCCTGATAAGCTGTGAGGTGACGGAGATTCTGACCCGCACCCTCACGATTTCCCTCCCGCCGTTCGACGCACTATCAGAAGAGTTGACACCGGTGGCAGACCTCTCGAATGAAGACCTTTTGGCCCTCACTCAACTCCAATTGCCCCCAAGTCAGGATCGAAAACTCAGTCTCCTTCTCGACAAACAACAGGCTGACACGCTTTCGGCTGCGGAGCAGGCCGAGTTGTTTGCGCTCATGCAACGCTACCAGGCAGGACTGCTCCGCAAGGCCCAGGCTCTCCGCGAGGCCGTCCAGCGTGGCCTACGGGAACCTCTTGAATCCTAATGCCTGGCTCAGTCTCAGCTGCCGTGCGAGACCGCATCCGGTCTCAGGCTCGGAACAGGTGCGGCTATTGTCAGAGTTCCCAACAGTACGTTCTCGGGCAGTTGGAGATTGACCATATTCTCCCAAAAGCCCGTGGCGGGACTGATGCGGAAGATAATCTGTGGCTCGCCTGTAGGATGTGCAACGGGTTCAAGGCGAGCCAGACGCGCGCCCGTGATCCCGCTACAGACCGAAGCGCAAGGCTCTTCGATCCTCGACGCCAGAGCTGGGCCAGACATTTCAAGTGGAGTAGAGACGGAACACGTATCATTGGACGGACTGCCTGCGGTCGGGCAACAGTTGTCGCTCTCCAGCTCAATCATGTCATCGCCATCATGGTCAGACGTGAGTGGGTTGAGGCTGGCTGGCATCCCCCAGGAGACTAGGCCGGTTCGGTTCGTTCAGGCCGCGTCATTGCCCTCAAACCCACAGCTCAGGCCCGTCCGTCCCAGCCTGCGCCGCACCTCGTCCAGCGACAGCCGGAAATAAACCGGGCGATCATGCGCGCAGGCGTGGGGGTGGGCGGTCTGCGTCCAGGCCGTGAGCAGCCGTTCCTGAGCCTCGCGGCTCAGCATTTGGCCGGCTTTGAGGGCCGCCAGGCAGGACAGGGCCTGGGTGATGTCCTCTTTTTTGCTGCGCAGGCGGGTCAAAAGCCGCGAGAAAATCAGACCGGAGGACTGGGGTTCAACGAAATCCGGCACGGCCCGCAGCGCAACTACCCCGGGCCCGAAGGCGTCCAGCTCAAAACAACACGCCGAAAACGCCTCAGCCGTGTCGTCCAGGAACGCCTGCTCGTCAATCGACAGCTTGACCACCTGGGGCGCAATCAAACGCCTGGACTGAACCCGGCCGTCTTGCAGCCGTTCGTACAAGACCCGCTCCTCGGCCGCGTGCTGGTCCAGGAGATAGATATGGCCCTCGGATGCGGTCAGCAGGAAGCTGTTCTCTACCTGACCGACCAGCGAGAAGCCATTGACGGACGCCCCGTCGTAGGCGTCCTGCTGCTCCGCCACGGCCTCGGTTTGCAGCCAGGCCGGACGCTGGCGGTGTTCGAGCGCGCTTCGGACCAGGCTGTAGATGGCCGTATCGTCCCGGAAGCGGACCTCGGCCTTGGCCGGGTGGATGTTGACGTCGAGCTGCGAGGGGTGCAGTTCGAGAAACAGCAGGACCAGGCCGCCGGCCTCGCCCCAGGCGTCTCGGACGGCCCGGTACAGCGTCGGGTTGCGAATTGGGCGGCGGTTGACGAACAGATAGTAGCGCCGTCGCCAGCCCGACTGGCTGGGCAGCACGGCTCCCCACACCCGGCCGCTCAGGCCCGCGTTTTCCACCTCCTCCAGACCCGAGGTCGTCTCGCCGCCAAAGCAGGCCGTCAACCGCTCCTGGAGCGAGCCGGGCTGGAAGCTGTAGACCTCGCGTCCGTCAAACGACAGGGACAGGCTGGTGTCGGGAAAGGCCAGCGCAAAGCGGGTAAAGGTGCCCAGGATATGGCCGTACTCGGTGCGCAGGCTGCGCATGAAGCGGCGGCGGGCCGGGGTGTTGTAGAACACGTCCCAGACCTCGACACTGGTGCCGACCGGCGCTCCGGCCTGGCGCTGGGAGGTCAGTCGGCCGGCCTCAAGGCGGTGTTCGGTGCCGAGTTGGTCCGCTCGCTGGCGGGTCAGCAGTCGCAGGCGGGAGACCGAGGCGATGCTTGGCAGGGCTTCGCCCCGAAAGCCGAAGGTCTGAATCCGGGCGATATCGGTGGCGCTGGTAATCTTGCTGGTGGCAAAACGCTCACACGCCAGGCCGACATCTTCGGCGGCCATGCCCGGACCGTTATCGGTGACCTTGATCAGCCGCCGACCGCCCTCCTGGATCTCGACTCGAATCGTGTCGGCGCTGGCATCCAGGGCGTTTTCAATGAGTTCCTTGACCACGCTGGCCGGTCGCTCAATGACCTCGCCGGCGGCAATCTGTTGCTGAACGTCTGGGGGCAGAATGCGGATTTTCATGGATGCCCGGGACAGCCTAGCAGAAGTCGGCCGGTGTGTCTGTGGCGGTTTGCGCCTGTTGTCGAAAAACCCTTGTCGAAGGGCGTCGAGTGCGCTAGAACATACTCCTGAGTTCAGAAAGTTGATTCACCAGTTGAGGAGGGAGAGCTATGTCGTCCATCACCAACAATAAGACGTTTCCGTATCACGGCGCGATTGACGCCGACGGGCATATCCTTGAGACGCCTGATGCCTGGGAGAAGTATATTGACCCGCAGTACCAGGAACAGGCCATGCGGGTGACGGTCGGCCCGGACGGCCTGGAAGTCCTCGAAATCGCTGGCCGGCCGGCCAAGTACATCAAGCCCGGCCAGCTGGCCGCGTTTGGCGGGATGGGCAAAACGCCCGAAGAGGTCGAGCCGCACCCCGACCGGACCTACGTCAACATGGCCCCGTTTGGCTCAATGGATGCCCAACAACGCCTGCAACGCATGGACGCCGAGGGGCTGGACAAGGCGATTGTGTATCCCAGCCTGGGCCTGATCTGGGAGACCGAGGATCTGGGCGATCTGGGACTCCAGGCCGCCTATGCCAGAGCCTACAACCGCTGGGTGGCGGACTTCTGCCGCGATTCGTCCGGGCGCCTGATTCCCATCGCCCACATCTCTTTTGGCGATCCCCAGGAGGCGGCCAGCGAGCTGGAACGGGCGGTCAAGGACGGCTGCCGGGGCGCGTTTGTGGTGCCGTTCACGCCGACCAACAAGTCCCACGCCAACCCCGACTATGACCCCTTCTGGGCCAAGGCCCAGGAGCTGGACGTGCCGGTCGGCATCCATCCCAGCGGCGAGCCGCCGGCCAAGCGGGTCCACCAGCGCTTTCACGACATGCAGAAGTGGGCGCTGTGGCACTTCAACGTGCACGGCGGGCAGGGGCCGCTGCAAGCCTTTACCGCCCTGTTTCAGTACGGTCTGTTCGACCGCTTCCCACAGGTAAAGATCATCGTGCTGGAGTCCGGCGCGGGCTGGGCCGGCTATCTGCTCAACCGCATGGACGCGGTCTACGACAGCCCGCTGGGTGAGTCGGTGCCGCTCAAGGAAAAGCCCAGCTACTATTTTCATCGCCAGTGCTGGATCTCGGGCGACCCCGACGAGAAGGCGTTTGGCAATGTGGTCGATTTTGTCGGCAATGACAAGTTCTTCTGGGCCTCGGATTTCCCGCACTTCGACCATCCTGACAACTACATGGACGAGCTGCTGGAACTGGTCGAGCCGATGGGCGACGAGACCCGCCGCAAGGTCATCGGCGACAACGTCGCCCAGGTCTACGGCCTCTAAGTCGTCACTGCCTCAGCGTCCCAGCCGATGCCTTTGTATGAGCCGTCGGTTGGGACATCTCCCCTTGATCTCCGTTATACTCTGTGGCTACAACAGAGCTACATAAGAGGAGGTCAACACTATGCCTGCGGATGCCGTTGTCCGAGCCCGAATCGACAGTCAGACAAAAATACGGGCGACCAAAGCCCTGGCAGCCATGGGTCTGTCCGTATCGGACGCCATTCGTCTGTTGCTGGTGCGCGTAGCGGAAGAAAAGCGTTTGCCGTTTGCGCTTCACGAGCCGAATGCCACCACCGCCAAAGCGATTGACGAGCTGGAAAGTGGCAAAGGGCAGCGTTTTGACACCAAAGACGACCTGTTTCAAGACTTGGGGATTCGCTGACCGTGCTGACCCCAGTCCGCTCTACGCAGTTCAAGCGTGACGTGAAACGGGCAGAAAAACGCGGCAAAGACGTAGCCAAGCTCCGAAGTCTGCTCTCGTTGTTGATTGAGCAGAGGCCACTCCCGTCGTCCTACCTGGATCATCCACTCAAGGGCAACTGGAAGGGGTACAGGAACGCCCACATCGAACCGGATTGGCTGTTGCTCTACAGAGTGGCAGGCAAGGAGTTGCATCTGGCCCGTACCGGTACCCATGCCGACCTGTTTCGAGGATAGATCGAGCCGTCCAGCCTACGATGAGCCGCTTCCGCTTCCTTCCTTCTCCTCTGGCCTTCTGGCTTCCCCTGCCTCGGCCAGCTTCTTCAACTCGGCCAGGACCACCAGGGCGTCTATCGGCGTGGTATGCAGCGGGTCAACCCTGGCCAGTCGGGCCAGGACCGGCCGTGCGTCTTGAGACGGCCTGCGACCATTCGCCGTGATTCCGGCGGCATACTGGCTCGACCCTTCCGCCACATAGGCGTCCGTGTCCTGGTTCGTTTGCCAACTCAGCAGCAGGTCTTTGGCCCGCTGCACGACATGTGAGGGCAGGCCGGCCAGCTGGGCCACATACACCCCATAGCTCTTCTGGGCTGCGCCGGGCACGACGGTGTACAGGAACGTCACCTCGTCGTGCTCTTCCCGAACGTCCAGGCGGGCGTTGGCAATGCCCGGGATGGTATCCGCCAGGCCGGCCAGCTCGTGATAGTGGGTGGTGAACAGGGTTTTGGCCTTGATGTCCCGGGCCAGGCTTTCGGCCACGGCCTGGGCAATCGCCTGTCCGTCCGAGGTGCCGGTGCCGCGCCCGACCTCGTCGAGAATGACCAGGCTCTTGTCCGTGGCCTGGCGCAGGATGTTGGCCGTTTCGGTCATCTCGACCATGAAGGTTGACAGTCCCTGGGCCAGAAAATCGGCCGCCCCGACCCGGGTAAAAATCCGGTCCACCACGCCGACCGTGGCCGCCTCGGCCGGCACGAAACTGCCGATCTGGGCCAGCACCACCAGCAGGCCCGCCTGGCGCACATAGGTGCTTTTGCCGGCCGCATTCGGACCGGTCAGAATCAGCAGGTGGGTGTCTGCATTCAGGTCCAGATCGTTGGGCACGAAGGGCTCGGTCTGATTTTCGAGCACCGGGTGACGGCCCTGGGTGAAGGACAGGGCGTAGTCTTCGCCGACCTGCGGCCGGACCCAGCCCCTTTTGCCGGCGACCTCGGCAAAGGCGCACATCAGGTCGAGCAGACCGAGCGTATGGGCGGTCTGCCGCAGACGGTCGGCCTGGGCCGCGACCTGATCGCGCAGGGTGCTGAACAGGGCATACTCCAGCTGTTTGCTGCGGTCGCCGGCCGACAGCATCTTGCCCTCAAAGCGGTGCAGGGCCGGGGTGATGAAGCGTTCGGCGCTGACCAGGGTTTGGCGCCGGGTATAGGTCTTGGGCACCAGCTCCAGGTGTGACTTCGTCACTTCGAGATAGTAGCCGAACACCCGGTTGAAGCCGACCTTGAGGGTGGGAATGGCCGTGCGCTGGCGTTCCTGCTGCTCGTAGCGCGCCAGCCAGCCGCTGCCGTCGGCCTGCACGGCCCGCAGCTCGTCCAGTTCGGCGCTTACTCCATCCCGAATCAGGTCGCCGTCCTTGGCCCCGGCCTTGGGCTCCTCGACCAGGACGCGCTGGATTTCGGACTGAACATCCTCCAGGGGATCGAGGGTCTGGTGCAGCTCGGTCAACAGCCCGGCGGACAGGCCGGACAGGAGGTCACGCAGCGCCGCCAGGGGAGCCAGCGAGACGGCCAGGGCGGCCAGGTCGCGTGGGCTGGCGACCGCCGAGGTCGTGCGCGAGGTCAGACGTTCGAGGTCGAGAATCCGTGCCAGCCCGGTCTGTAGGGCAGTGCGGGTCTGGTGTTCGGCCAGCAGTGCGGCGACCGCCTCCTGGCGCTGGCGGATGGCGTCCACCGAGCGGAGCGGGTGCAGCAGGCAGTGGCGGAGACGGCGGTGGCCCATGCGGGTTTTTGAGGCGTCCAGGACCGACAGCAGCGAGCCGTGCGATCCGCCCTCCAGCAGGTTTTCGACCAGCTCCAGGTTGCGCTGAGTCTGGGGATCGAGAAACACGAAGGCTTCACTGTGGTAGACCTGGGGGGCTTTGATGTGGGGCAGAAAGTCCTGCTGGGTTTCGGTCACATAGGCCAACAGGGCGCCGGCCGCGACCAGGGCCTGGGGATGGGAGGCGGTGAGCGGCGCGATCCGGGTCCGACCGAAACGGCGGCTCAGGGTTCGGCGGGCCGTGGTCAGGCGGAAGTCGGTGTCCGGCCGCTGGGTGATGTGCGCCTGGGGCTGCCAGCCGGCGTCATCGGCTTCGCCTGTCGGCAGCAGGATTTCCTGGGCCGGGAATTTTGCCAGCAGGCTGGGCAGCTCGGTCCGGTTCGTCTGGGCCAGCATGAACTCGCCGGTGGCCAGGGCCAGCACGGCCAGGCCGACCCGGTCGGCGGAGTCGGAACACAGCGCCGCCAGGCTGCGCTCGGCATCGCCGGTCTCGAACAGCGTACCCGGGGTGACGACCCGGACGACCTCGCGGCGCAGCAGGCCCCGCCCCTTCTGGCTGCCTTCCAGCTGTTCACAGATGGCGACCTTGAAGCCCTTTTCGACCAGGCGGCTGAGATAGGTGTCGAGCCGGTAGTGGGGCACCCCGCACATGGGCACCCGTTCGGTGTTTTTGCCCTGCGGCCGCGAGGTCAGGGTGATGTCGAGGGCGCGGGCCGCAATCGCCGCGTCGTCGTAAAACATCTCATAGAAATCGCCAAACCGGAAAAAGACCAGGGTGTCCTGGTACTCGGCTTTGACCCGGTGGTACTGGGCCATCATGTCGGTCGTCGGACTGGCGGGGGAGGGTGGGCTGCTCACTGGACTGGCCTTGGTTCATGGGGCTGCACGTCCGTCCAACAATGGAGACAAAGCGCGCCGCGTGCAAGAGGCGGCGTGTTGTCCAAGCTCGATGGGTAGGCTAGAAAGACCGGGAAAAAGGAGGCGCCCCGATGTCTATGCAGAATGAGCAGTTTCCGTATGCCGGCGCGATTGACGCCGATGGTCATATTCTCGAGCCACCCGACCGTCAGAAGGTCATCGGCGACAACGTCGCCCAGGTGCACGGCATCTGAGGTCGGCAGGAGAGCGCTATGGCACGACCCGTTTGCATTATCTCCGGGGTTGGCCCGGGGACCGGGGCGGCCCTGAGCCGCCGTTTTGCCGCCGGCGGCTATCAGGTCGCCATGCTGGCCCGCACCGAAGAGCGGCTGTCACAGCTGGAGCGGGAGATTCCGCACACGACCGGCTTTGGCTGTGACGTGTCGGACCAGGCGGCGGTGGACACGACCCTGGCCGCGATCAAGGCGAACCTGGGCGCGCCCGAGGTGTTGATCCACAACGCGGTGGGCGGCGCCTTTGGGACGTTTCTGGAGATCGAGCCTGCGGTCCTGGAGCAGAACTTTCAGGTCAATACGATGGGGCTGCTGTACCTGGCCCGGGCTGTGGCGCCCGACATGATTGCGGCCGGCAAGGGCGCCATCATCGCCACCGGCAATACCTCGGCCCTGCGCGGCAAACCGCGTTTTGCCGGGTTTGCGCCGACCAAGGCCGCCCAGCGCATCCTGGCCGAGTCCATGGCCCGCACCCTGGGCCCGCAGGGCATCCACGTGGCCTATGTGGTGATTGATGCGGTGATCGATCTGGAGTGGACGCGCAAGATGTTCACGGACAAGTCGGACGACTTCTTTATCAAACCGGCGGCGATTGCCGACACGACCTGGCATGTCGTCCACCAGGAGCGTTCCGGCTGGTCGTTTCATGTCGAGGTCCGGCCGTTCGGCGAAGAGTGGTGAGCACGGCAGCAGAGCCCGGCACGCTTGCGCTGAGTGGCTCTGCGGCCTGCGATGGGCTCGGCCTGGGGCCGGGCTATTGGAGCGGCGAGCCGACAAGCGCCTGGGCCGACTGCTCGGCCACCTCGGGCTGGTCCGTGCCGCTTGGCGGGGCTGAAACATCCCGCAGCGCCCGCATACTGTCTGATGAAAGCAGGCTGCTCGGCCGCTGGTCAAAAGAGAACTCGTCCGGGGTGTGGCCGACTATGGGCGCCAGGCCGGGCCGCGAGACCAGACGATGGATCGGTCGGGTGATGAGCCGTTCCAGACCATAGCCTATGGCGTGCAGCGGATAGGCGACGATCCGCAGGGGGTGGGCGTCTTCAAAGTCGTCGTATTCGCCGCCATAGGCCAATACGGGCAGACCCAGGACCAGCACCGTCACTGCCGCGAGAACCGTCTTTTTCCACATAGCTCCTCCTAGCCTTTCTCCAGCTGCTCCAGCTCTTTTTGCCAGCTCCGTCGGGCGGCGGTCCGGCGGTACTTCGTCGGGTCATCCTCGGCCCGGCTGGGCGGTGGGAGCGCTTTGCGAACCTGACGCACAGCCTCAAGCTGGGACAGGCTGCGGCGTTTCTTTTTTTTGCGCGGCATGGCTCACGTCCGGCCCAGCAGCCGGGCCGCATCCTTGGCGTAGTAGGTCAAGATCAGATCGGCCCCGGCGCGCTTGATCCCGGTCAGCGCCTCCAGCATCACCCGCTCTTCATCCAGCCAGCCGTTCAGGGCTGCGGCCTTGAGCATGGCGTATTCGCCGCTGACGTGGTAGGCGGCCACCGGCACGTCGAACCGCTGCCGGACCCGGCGGATGATGTCCAGATAGGGCAGGGCCGGTTTGACCATGACCATGTCCGCGCCTTCCTCAATGTCGAGGGCGACCTCGCGCAGGGCTTCGTTGGCGTTGGCCGGGTCCATCTGGTAGGAGCGGCGGTCGCCAAACTGCGGGGTCGATTCGGCCGCTTCCCGAAACGGCCCGTAAAAGCCGGAGGCAAACTTGGCGGCGTAGGCCAGAATCGGAACATGGGGAAAGCCCTCGGCGTCGAGCGCCTGACGAATGACGCCCACCCGGCCGTCCATCATGTCCGACGGGGCCACAATGTCGGCGCCGGCCCGGGCGTGGGAGACGGCCTCTTTGGCCAGGATGTCCAGGGTGGCGTCGTTATCCACGTCCTGGGCCTTGACGATCCCGCAGTGGCCGTGGTCGGTGTATTCGCAAAAGCACACGTCGGTCAGCAACAGCAGGCCCGGCACCGCTTCCTTGAGATCGGCCAGGGCGCGCTGAATGATGCCGTCATCGGCATAGGCGTCCGAGCCGAGGGCGTCCTTGTGGTCGGGAATACCGAACAGAATGACGCCGGGGATGCCCAAATCCCGAATCTGCCTGCATTCTTCAACCGCCCGGTCAATCGACAGCTGGGCAATGCCCGGCATGGAACTGATCGGATTGCTCACCCCGGAGCCGGGTACGATGAACAGCGGCATGATGAGGTCGTTGACGCTGAGTTGGGTTTCTCGCACCATGCGTCGCAGCGGCTCGGTACGTCGCAGACGACGCGGGCGGTGGGTCGGAAAGGCCATGCTGTTCTCCTGTAGCTCGGATGCCGTTCCATGAAAGTTTCTATTTTTCCGCCCGCCGATGCAAGCCCTCGCCCCCGGCTCGGGTCTGAGGCATAATCCCCGGCTATGCACGCCTGTGTCATCGCCGGGACTCACAGCGGGGTGGGAAAGACCACGCTGACGCTGGGCCTGCTGGCGGCCCTGCATAAACGCGGCCGGCGGGTCCGGGGCTTCAAGGTCGGTCCCGATTTTATCGATCCGGGCCATCATACGACCATCACCGGAACCGCCTCGTACAACCTGGACGGCTGGATGTTGAGCCAGGACTATAACCGGGCCTGTTTTGCCCGCGGGGTGCAGGACATGGACATCGGGCTGGTGGAAGGCATGATGGGCGCCTTTGACGGCTACGGCGGCAAAACCGAAGCCGGCAGTACGGCCGAGATGGCCAAATGGCTGGGGTTGCCGGTCATTCTGCTGGTCGATGCCTCGGCCATGGCCAGAAGCGTGGCGGCGCTGGTGTACGGCTTTCAGCATTTTGACCCCGAACTCAGGCTGGCCGGAGTGATCTTCAACCGCATTGGCGGTCCGGGGCATCTGGACTACCTGCGAGAGGCGCTGGAGGACACCCGCGCGGTCCCCGTCCTGGGCGGCCTGCCCGAGCAGACTGAACTCGGCATTCCCGAGCGGCATCTGGGGCTGCGGACCGCCGAGGAACAGCCCCTCAGCCCGGCTCACATCGACCGTCTGGCCGGCCTGATTGAAGACCACATTGACCTCGAGCGTCTGCTCCGGCTTGCCGCTGTTCGTCGGCCGTCGGTGCGCCTTCGGCCTGCGACTCGGCCAACACAGCCGCGGGTCCGATTTGGCGTGGCCCGGGACGCAGCGTTTTGTTTTTACTATCCCGATAACCTCGAACTGCTGGCCCGGGCCGGCGCGGAACTGGTCTTTTTCAGCCCGCTCCGAGACCGACACCTGCCGCCACGCGTGCAGGGGCTGTACTTCGGCGGGGGCTATCCGGAACTGCACGCCGCCCGGCTTGCGGCCAACGCCTCCCTGCGCCGGGAGGTTCGGGATTTTATCGAAGGCCGGGGTGTGGTGTACGCCGAGTGCGGGGGGCTGATGTACCTGGCCGACGCTATTCGAGCCGGGCAGGGCCGGCGCTTTCCCATGGTCGGTATCTATCCGACCACGGTGCGTGTGCTGCCGCGGCTGAGCGCCCTGGGCTATGTCGAGGTGAGCCTTGCGGCAGGCCACGACCTCTTTCCGACCGCTACGGTCAGAGGTCACGAGTTTCATTATTCGGAGCTTGAGGAGCCCGACTTGTGCCGTGGCTCGATACGCGCCGTGTATGCGGTCCGCAAACGCCCCGGCGACAGCCCGCGCCCGGAGGGCTATGCCTACAAACGCTGCCTGGCCAGCTATATCCACCTCCACTTCGGCAGTCATCCGGCCTGCGCCGCCGGTCTGGTCAGGGCTGCCGAACAGGGCTGAGGCCATGACGCCGACACGTCACTTCATTCGGCTTGGTCGCCTCAGCGTCCACTATCTGGCCTGGGGCCAGCCGGGCCGGCCGCCGCTGATCCTGCTCCACGGCGGGGCCGCCCACGCCCATTGGTGGGATCATATTGCGCCCGTCCTCAGCCAGCGCTACCGGGTGCTGGCGCCCGACCTGCGCGGCCACGGCGACACGGATTGGGCTGACCCGGGGGCGTATGAAATCGACGACTATGTGGCTGACCTGCACGGCCTGATCACCGCCCTGAACCTGGACAGGCCGGTCCTGCTGGGTCACTCGCTGGGTGGTTTTATCGCCCTGGCCTATGCCCTCACTCGAAGGCCGCGGGCCCTGATCGTCGTCGATATGCGGCCACGTCTGACCGACAGCCGTTTCATGCGTCTGGTGCGGGCGCTGCCCGCCCCGAGCTACCGGAACGAAGACGAGCTGCTGCGCCGCTTTCGCCTGCTGCCGACCGACAGCCGCCCGCAGCCCGAGCTGTTCCGGGCGATTGCCAGGCACAGCGTCCGTCCCGCGCCGGACGGGCGGCTCAGGCTGAAGAGCGACCGGGCGGCACTGCGTCGGGCGCCCGTCGATCTCGGCCCGCGTTTATCCGAACTCGGCTGCCCGTGCCTGTTTGTCCGCGGTCAGCACAGCACCACGCTGTCGGCCCGCGGCCTGGCTGAGATGCGCGCGGGCTGCCCGGACGCATCCGCAGCAGACATCCCCGGGGCCGGCCATCACGTCTTCCTGGACCAGCCGGAGGCTTTTGTGGCGGTCGTCCAAAAATTCCTTGACGAAAGACTCAGGACGTGAGCAAAAAGGGAAACGTGATGACCAATGGATTCAATCAGAGATCACGTTTCCCTTTCTCAGCGTGACAGCCCGCATGACGAACCCGGCCCGGCGGAGGACACGACCATGCAGGAGCGGATCGAACGCGCGGCCCAGGCCATTCGCACGTCCCGTAAGACGGTCGCCCTGACCGGTGCGGGCATTTCGGCGGAGAGCGGGATTCCGACGTTTCGCGATCCGGGCGGCTTGTGGGACCGTTACGATCCCGAGGAGTACGCCACGATTGACGCCTTTCGGCGCGACCCGGCCAAGGTCTGGCAGATGATGCGCGACTTTACCGAGCTGAAAACAGCCCGGCCCAACCCGGGTCATTACGCCCTGGCCCAGCTGGAACAGATGGGGTTGCTGGGCTGCATCATCACCCAGAATGTCGATAATCTGCACCAGGCCGGCGGCAGCCAGGACGTGATCGAGTTTCACGGCAATATGCGCCAGGTGGTGTGCCAGCGCTGCGACAGCGTCCTGCCGCTGACCGAGGTATCGCTCGAAAGCCTGCCCCCGTACTGCACCTGTGGCGGCGTGTTCAAGCCGGCCGGCGTGTTTTTTGGCGAGCCCATCCCATCCCACGCTCTGTCCCGCTCCTACCAGGAGGCTCACAGCTGCGAGCTGATGCTGGTGATCGGCACCTCGGCGGTGGTGTATCCTGCTGCGGCCATGCCCGGCGTGGCCAAGGAAGCCGGAGCGCAGGTCATTGAGATCAATCCCGAGCCGACCGACTTGACGGACGCCACGGCCGATTTCATCATCCAGGACAAGGCCGGGGTTGTGCTGCCGCAGATTGTAGCCCGAATCAAAGCGCTGGCATCATAGGAGGACACGCATGAGTCTGAAAGGAAAAGCGGCCATTACTGGCTTTGCCGAAATGACCCCCCAAAAGGGCGGCGGTGGAAAAACGCCGCTGGGGATTATCGGGGAAATGGCGCGGGATGCGATTGCCGACGCGGGTTTGAAAAAGCAGGACATCGACGGCCTGCTGACGGGTATGGCGATTGGCGATTACAGCGTGCTGTGGCCGTCGGTCATTTCGGAATACCTGCAATTCCACCCCCGCTATTTCGATCTGGTCGAGTTGGGCGGAGCGTCGGCCACCGGCATGTTCTGGCGGGCGGCCGCAGCCATTGACGCCGGCATGTGTGACACTGTGTTGTGCGTCCTGGGCGATTCGTGGACGAGCAAGACGATGAGCGTGGGCAAACCCCCGCCGTTTCCGCGCCTGGACGCCGAGTTCGACGCGCCCTACGGCCTGATCGCGGCCAATCCGGGCTATGCCCTGATTGCCCAGCGCCATATGCACGAGTTCGGCACAACGCCCGAACAGCTGGCCAAGGTCGCGGTTGATCAGCGCAAAAACGCCTGCCGCAACCCTGCGGCTCTGTTCGGCAACAAGGAGATCGGCATCGAGGACGTGCTCAACTCGCGCATGATCGTCGATCCCCTGCATCTGCTGGAGATTGTCAGTCCGTGTACCGGCGGCGGGGCGTTCATCGTCACCAGCGCCGAGCGGGCCAAGGACAGTCCCCACACCCCGGTCTATCTGTTGGGAGCCGGCGAGGCGGGCGGTCACTGTAGCATTACGCGGGCCGACAGCCTGACCACCTCCCTGGTCAAACCTGCGGCCGAGGCTGCCTTCGGCATGGCCGGACTCACACCCCAGGACATGGACTTTGTGCAGCCCTACGACTGTTATACGATTACGGTCCTGGTCACCCTGGAAGACGCCGGCTTTTGCCCCAAGGGTGAGGGCGGCCGCTTTGTTGAGGACCACGACCTGTCCTACGCGGGCGACTTCCCGTCCAATACCCACGGCGGCCAGCTGTCGTTCGGCCAGCCCGGTCTGGCCGGTGGCATGAGCCATCTGATCGAGGGCGTGCGCCAGCTGATGGGTCGGGGCGAGGCGCGCCAGGTCGGGGCCGCCAGGCTTGGCTATGTCAACGGCAACGGCGGCATCATGAGCGAGCAGTGCAGCGTGGTGATCGGCGTCAACTAGGAGGAGCCCATGCCAGACTATACCAAGCCCCTTCCTCGTCCGACCGTCTCCTCGCAGCCGTTCTGGGATGCCGCCAAACGCCACGAGCTTCAGATCCAGCGCTGCAAGAGCTGTGGCGCAGTGCTGTTCTACCCGCGCGAGGTGTGTTCCGAGTGTCTGTCCTCAGAGCTGGGCTGGATACGGGCGTCCGGCCGGGGCACGGTGTATTCCTACACCATCGCCCAGGCGCCGACCCATCCGGCGTTCAGAGAGGACGTGCCGTATGTGGTGGCGATTGTCGAGCTGGACGAGGGCCCGCGTCTGACGACCAATATTGTCGGCTGCGATCCTGCGGCAATGCGGATAGGCATGCCGGTCGTCGCCACCTATGATGACGTGACGCCGGACAGGACGCTGGTCAAGTTCCGGCCGGCCGACTCGGTTTAGTCGGGCGGTTTGAGGCTGCGGATACGGCGAACAGGGGGATGACCGGGCGTGTCGTCGATAAAGGTCAGGTGGGCCGAATCGCAGGCCGGGCAGATGACCAGCGTGCCGTAGCGCTCGTCTTCGACCATCGGTGGCCAACGCCCGTCCGCAGGTTCCCCGTAGTTGCTCATGGTGTATAACTTTTCGGCGCACATCAGACAGTGCTGGGCTTTGGCCATGATGTCCTCCTGGGCTATGGTCGATCCTAGGGTCAAGTCGGGGCCAAGTCCAGCCGGCGAGAAAGGACAGTCTATGTACACAGGATTACAGGTGGTGATCGGCGCGCTGCTGGCGCTGACGCTGAGTGGCCCGGCCTGGGCTCAGGCCGAGGTCGGCAGCCCGGCTCCAGATTTTTGTTTGCCGTCCAGCGACGACAGCCAGGTGTGCCTCAAGGACTTTCGGGACAAGGACAACGTCGTCCTGCTGTTCTATGTCCTCGACTTCACCTCGGGTTGAACCCTGCAACTGTCCTCTGGTCAGGGGGCGGAGAAAACACTCAACGCCAAAGTTCTCGGCATCAGCACCAACCACGGCGCGTCCCAAAAGGTCTTTACCCAGCAGCTGAAGCTCGATTATCCCCTGCTGAGCGCCTTTGCCGCGCCCGAGGTGATTCGTGACTATACCGGCTGGCTGGACGAAGAAAAACGGCTCGGCAACCGCGCCTACGTCATTATCGACAAGCAGGGCATCGTCCGCTTCAAGAAAGTCGGGGAGATGGTGCCGGTCGAAGACCTCGAACAGGTCCTGGCCGGCCTCGAATAGCAACGCCTTGCATATTCTCCCGGCGCTGGAATAATGGGCCGTCTATCCGTACGGGAAGGAGGGGGAGCGATGAAAATATACGCCTTCGTGTTTGCGCTGTGCGTCTGGCCCCTCGTCCCGCACGCCCAGGAGAGTCAGCCCAGCCCGGCCACGGCCGAACCGGCCGCGCTCGACGCCCCCCACGCTTTTGAGCAGGCTGCCGCCCAGCCAGCGGCGGCCGAGACATCCGAGGCTCCGTCTCAGGTCATACTCGGCCAGGCCGCGGATCACGCCTCAGACCAGACCCAGCCCGCCCCCGACGCTCTGCCGCCAGACTTCTGGGCTGCTGCTGAAAGCGAGCAGCCGGCCGAGCAGCGGACCTATCTGGGCGCCTTGTACGCGACGCCCGAACACGAGGGGTTGCAGGGCGTCCAAGTCCTGAGCGTCATCCCCGGCAGTCCGGCCGCCCGGGCCGGATTTATCGGCGCCAACGCGCCTCAGCAGCAGGGCACCAGCTGGTTCCGGGTCGCTGTTCTGGCCCTGTCCATGTCGCCGGCCGGCGCCTTTGCCATTCCGCTGACCATCGCCCACCACGTGTACACAAACCGGCACGCGCCGGCCGACCTGCCCGGAGATTTGATCGTGGCGATTGACGACACCCCCATTCCCGACGCCCAGGCTTTTTCCCGAACCTTGGGCTCCTACGAACCCGGCGACCGGGTCACCTTCACCTTTATCCGGGCCGGAAAACCCATGCAGATCGCCGTCACCCTCGAGTCCGAGCCGTTGTGAGCCGGGCTCCCCATCTCGGCCTAGACGCCAGCTGCCTTTTCTGCCAAGTTGGCCCGGAGGAGCGGCGTATGAAAACCTTCTATGAGCGATTTCTAGACGAGATTGAACGCAAGCGACAAGCCGGGGAGATCGACGAAGACAAGGCCCAGCGCTGGATTGCAGAGGTGCAGAGCCAGCTCCAGGAGTACGCCAAAAAACATCCGCAGGCGCCTATCGCCAAAATGCCGATCCTGCACTGAGCGTGCGGGCCCAGACCAGGAAAGACGTATGAAACAGCCCTCCACCCGCGCCGTGCGGATCGGCCAGGCCGAACTCGGCGCCGGCGCCCCGCTCCTTGTCCAGAGCATGTGTGCGACCAAGACGACCGATATCGACGCCACGGTTGCCCAGGTCCATCAGTTGCAGCAGGCCGGCGCCGGTGTGGTTCGCATTGCGGTTGACAACCCCAAGGAGGCGGCCGCGCTCAAAGAGATCCGTTCCCAAACGACCGCTACCCTGTCGGTTGACCTCCAGGAGAACTACAAGGTCGCGCCTGCGGTCGCCCCGTATGTGGACAAGATCCGTTACAACCCCGGCCATCTGCACCATATTGAGAAGGCTAAAAGCATTCCCCAGAAGGTCGCCTGGCTGGTCGATATCGCCCGCGATAACGACGTGGCGATACGGGTCGGGGTGAACTGCGGCTCGGTCGCCCCGGCCTTTTTGGCCCAGTATCCGGGCGATCAGATGGAAGCCCTGATTCAGTCCACGCTGTACCACTGCCGCTTGATGGACGAGCTGGGCTTTGCGCGTTTTGTGGTGTCGCTCAAGGATTCGGACCCGGCCAAGGTGGTTGAGGCCAACACGCGTTTTGCTGCGGCGCGGCCCGACGTACCGCTGCACCTCGGCGTGACCGAGGCCGGGCTGCCGCCCGACGGGATCATCAAAAGCCGCCTCGCGTTCGAGAAGCTGCTGGCGCAGGGCATCGGCGATACCCTGCGCGTGTCCCTGACCCTGCCCAACGAGCGCAAGCACGAGGAAGTCACGGCGGGATTTCAGATCATCGACGATGTCAAAAACGGGCGCTTTCGGTCGGTGCCCGATCTGGACTCGGGGCTGAACATCATTTCCTGTCCGAGCTGCTCGCGGGTCGAGAACGAAAAATTCGTCGAACTCGCCCAGCAGGTCAAGGCCATGACGGCCTACGCCAAACAGCACGATATCACCATCGCCGTCATGGGCTGCCGGGTGAACGGTCCGGGCGAGACGGACGACGCCGACCTGGGTCTGTGGTGTGGGCCGACCACGGTCAATCTCAAGAAGAAGAGCACCAAGATCGGCCACTTCGGCTACGACGTGGTGCTCGACCGCCTGCGCCAAGAGCTTGACGCCCTGATTGCTGAGCAGAACGCCTGAGCCGTCTCCGTCCGCAGACCGTCCGGTGTGGGTGGGCCGCTTCCCGTCCTCATGTCCGCCGCCCCTCCTGTCGCAGGCAAAGCACCTTGACTCTCCGCCCGCAGCGCATATAAGGCGAGACTGGACGTGTGAGCCAAGGAGAAGCGCGCCGTGAAAGTCAATATCGCCAAGGGCTACCACACCCGGCTCTACCAGCAGGCGTTCTACGCGCCCATCCTGGTCGGCCTGACCGGGCGGCGCAAAACCGGGCTGGCCATGCGGGTGCGCGAGCTGTTCTCCTTCCGCCGTGAAGGGCTGCCGATCACCGTGCGTCTCGTCGGCTATCAGGGCCGGGAAGGGGTGTGGCTGGTCGCCGTGGCGGTGCGGATTGCGACCGACGCCGATTCCCTGCTCGAAGGCATCGCCTATCTGAACCCGCGTCAGGCCGATGACTACCATCTGCTCCACCATCTGGCCCAGCAGGAGGGGTTTCCGCTGCTGTTTCTGAACGACAGCCTCAAGGTCGGGGTCGGCCAGGAAGTGGTCTGGTCGGTCCATAACCGCCAACAGGTCCGGGTCTTGTTGCACCAGCTCGACCATGTTCTGCCCGAACTCCGCGAGGACGGCGGGGCCGACGCCGACTTCAGCGCCATCCGCCAGGAGTTTCACGCCCGCCATTCCGTTCAGTCCCTGCTGGCCGCCCAGCCTCACGTGACCGGGGTGAGCTTTGGCTCGTCCTTTCGAGGGGTCGTCCTGGAATAAGCGCGTCAGGACTACCGCTCATGCGCAAGGATACGCATCGGTATCTGTACACCCCTTCTGACCTGCTCGAATTCCTGAGTGCGCCCTTTGCGACGTGGATGACGCGCAGGTGGCTCGATAACCCCACAGCCGCTCAACCGGATGCGGAGTCGGCCCAGCAGCTGAGCCTGGGCGAACACGGCCGCCGTCACGAGCAGGCTTTCCTCAAGCAGCTCCGAGACCAGGGCCGCCACGTCTATCGCGTCCCGTCCGGCGGGGATCGCGCGGCGCTCACCCGCAGCGCCATGCGGGCGGGACACGAGGTGATTTTCCACGGCCTGCTGACCGAGGCTGATTGGATTGGCGAGGCCGATTTCCTGATCCGGGTTGCAACACCGTCACGGCTGGGCGACTACGCCTACGAGCCGTGGGAGACCAAGCTGGCGCGGACGCTGCGACCCGAGTTTGTGATCCAGCTGTGCGCGTATGCCGACCTGCTCGAAGCGGTCCAGGGGCGGTGTCCTGAGCAGCTGCACTGTGTGACGGGCGACGGGCGGGCGCACACGTTTCGGACGGCCGACTATGTGTATTACTACCGGGCGCTGAAGAGCGCCTTTGTCGCCTTCCTGGCTGGCTTTGACCTTGATAGTCCTCCGCTGCCCAATCCCTGGGACGACAACGGCCGCTGGCAGTCGCACGCCGAAGCGCTGCTCGAATCGAGCGATCACCTGTGCCGGGTGGCCAACATCAACCAGACCCAGGTCGAGAAGCTGCACGCCGCAGGTATCCAGACGCTGCGCGGCCTGGCCGAAACCGACCGCAAGCACGTGGCGCGCCTGGATGACGCGGTGTTTGTCCGGCTGCGAGACCAGGCCCGGCTCCAGCTTGCGTCTGCCCGGACCGACAGACCGGCGTACCACATCGTGGAACCCGCGCCGGACGATCCGCGCAAGGGCCTGGCCCTGCTGCCGCCCCAGTCCCCGCTCGATGTGTATTTCGACATCGAGGGTTATCCGCTGCTCAGAGGCGGGCTGGAATACCTGTTCGGGGTGACCTGCCTCAAACACGGCGCCCCCCGGTTTTTCGACTGGTGGGCTCACGACGCCGGCCAGGAAAAGCGCGCTTTTGAGGACTTTGTCGATTGGGTGTTCGCCCGCTGGCAGGCTGACCCGGCGCTGCACATCTACCATTACGCCAACTATGAAGTGGCTGCGGTGCGCCGCCTGATGGGCCGCTACGGAACCCGTGAGACTGAGGTCGATGAGCTGCTGCGCCACAACGTGTTTGTCGATCTGTATACGGTTGTGCGCCAGGGCCTGCGAGTTGGTGAGCCGCGCTACTCGCTCAAAAACATCGAGTCTTTGTACCGTGACACCCGCCGCACCGGGCCGGTCAGCACCGCGTTTGACTCGGTCCTCGCCTACGAAAACTGGCTGGCCAGCGGCCAACCCCAGGACTGGCGCGCCTCGCCCGTGCTGCGCGAGATTCGGGACTACAACCGTGACGACTGCGAATCGACCTGGCAGCTCACCGAATGGCTGCGGGAGCGACAGCGCGAGGCGGGCATTGCCTGGCTACCGCCCGGAACCGGACCGACCAAGGAGGGTGAGGACCCGCAGCGTTCGGCCGAGCCCAACCCGCGCCACGAGCTGGCCGAGCGCCTGCTGGCCGATATTCCCCAGTTGGAGCAAGAGCGGGCCAGAGACACCCGGCGCTGGCAGACCCAGGAGATGCTGGGCAACGTGGTCGAGTTCCACCGCCGTGAGGACAAGCCCGTGTGGTGGGCGACCTTCGACCGCCAGGCGATGAGCGAACAGGAGCTGGTTGAAGACCTGGACTGCCTGGGCGGACTGCACCGGGAGTCGGACCAGCCCATCCCTATCAAAAGATCCGCTGGCTTCTGGTACACCTTTGATCCCGACCAGGACACCAAACTGACCCAGGGCGCGAGCTGCTTTTTCGCCCACGATCTCGATATGACCGCCGACATCCATGCGCTGGACCGAGACGCCGGGCGGGTGTGTCTGAAATTTGGTCCGCGCAAGCTCAAGCAGCTCAGGGGCGCTCCTCCCCCGGCCAGACTGTCGCTGATTCCAAACGAACACGTCTCGGCCGAGGTGATCGCCAAAGCCATAGAGCACACCGCCCGAAGCTGGCACGAAGACCGCCAGCTGTCTCCGGCTCTGGCCGATTTCCTGGCCCGGCGACCGCCCCGCCTGTCCTCAGCGCCCCGGGGTGATTCTCGGGCCCTGATCGCTCCCGGCGAAGACCTGCGGGCGGCTGCGCTGCGTCTCGTGTCGGGGCTCGACCAGTCCACCCTGTGCATCCAGGGTCCGCCCGGTACGGGCAAAACCACGCTGGCGGCTGCGGTGATCGTGTCTCTTTTAGGCCGGGGGAAACGCGTCGGCATCAGCTCAAACAGTCATGCGGCGATTCTGAACCTGATGCAAAAATGCGCCGAACAGCAGAACGGACAGCTCGCCTGTCTCAAGGTCGGCGGGCCGGCGGACGCGCCGTTTTTCAGCCGCTGCCAGGGGGCGCGGCATGTCACCTCCATTCGGTATGCCGCGCCCGAGCTTGAACGGGTCGGGCTGATTGGCGGCACGGCGTGGGCCTTCAGCGCCGCCTCCATGCGGGACCAGCTCGACTATCTGTTTGTTGATGAGGCCGGGCAGGTCTCGACGGCCAATCTGATCGGCATGTCGGCCTCGAGCCGCAACCTCGTCCTGCTGGGCGACCAGATGCAGCTCGGCCAGCCGATACAGGGCTCGCATCCCGGCCACAGCGGCCAGTCGGCTCTGGACTACCTGCTCCAGGGCCGGGCGACCATTCCCGAGACGCTGGGGCTCTTCCTGGACACGACCTGGCGTCTCCATCCGCAGCTGTGCCGCTTCATCTCCGAGACCATATACGACAGCCGCCTGCGGGCCGCGCCGCCGACCACACACCGGCTGGTCCGCCGGCCGGCCGACGGAGGGCATCATATCCGCCACGAGGCGGGTCTCGTCTTTGTGCCGGCTGAGCATACGGGTAATACCCAGGCCAGCGCTGAGGAAGTCGGCCTGATCCGGGAGATTGTTCACGAGCTGCTGGGCCGCGAGCTGACCGACGAACAGGGTCGGTCGGCGGGGCCGGTCGGCCTCGACGATATCCTGCTCGTTGCCCCGTATAATATGCAGGTGCGTCGGTTGCAGTCGGCCCTGGGAGATCAGGCCCGGGTCGGCTCGGTCGATAAGTTTCAGGGCCAGGAAGCGGCCATCGTGATCGTGTCGATGTGCGCCAGCCACGGCGAGGCGTCGCCACGCGGTATCGACTTTCTGTTCAACCGCAACCGTCTGAACGTCGCCCTGTCCCGGGCACGCAGCCTGGCCATTGTGGTCGCCCACCCCGGCTTGGCCCGCACGCGCTGCGCCACGCTGGACCACATGGCGGCGGTGAATGTCTTCTGCCGGGTGGTCGAAGAGGGCGCTCAGGCGCCCGAGCCGACAGAGGCTGAAGGCTGAGTATGGGGACGTTTCGCAAGTATGTGTTGCTCCAGATCCCGGGCTGGATCGTGTGGGGGCTGATTCTGGTTGGGGCTCACTCGTGGCTCAATCTGCCCCTGTGGAGCGGTCTTGTCCTGCTGGGTCTGGCCGTCGGCAAAGACTTTGCCCTGTATCCGTATGTGCGCTCGGCCTACGAGTCCAACGTCAAAACCGGGGCCGCCCGGCTGCTCGGAACGCGCGGGCAGGTCTACCAGGCGCTCAACCCCCAGGGCTATGTGCAGATCAACGGTGAGCTGTGGCGGGCCGAAATTGAACCCGTCGATCACAAGGCGGGGCAGCCTGAGCGGCTCTCCGAGGAAGAGGCCCGTCCCTCCCTGCCGGCCGGCAGTCGGGTGACCGTGCGCGCCTTTCGGGGCCTCACCCTGCTCGTCGCCCCGGAAGAGCGCGGACCATAAAAAAGCCCCGCACGCGGCGGGGCTATAAGAGTCCTGGATTGGGGGCGTATGGTCACACGCCCCATCCGGCCTACTTGGCTTGTAGCGTCGAACCGGCGGTCACATCAACCGGAGCCTGGCCGGTCTTGGGCGTCCAGCTGTGCAGCTCTTGTCCAACGGTTCTGGCGAACAGACGCATGCACTGCTCGACCTCGTCGTAGGGCAGGCTCTGGTAGCTGAAGCAGCCGTTGACCTCGAAGTCGCCGATGACCTCACGGCGTTTGCGGACCTTCTCAACCAGCATGTCGGGCGTGCCCCACAGGTTGGCGCTCAGGAAGTCTTCGACAACGGCGTCCATGCCGGCGGCCTTCATCTGCTGGGCCGCGTTGGCGTAGTGGGCGTAGGACTTGCCGGTTTCGGCAAAGTGATCGCCGGTCATCTCGTAGTGCTCCATCACGCTCCAGTAGTAGCCGACGATATTGACCCGGGCGATTTCTTCGGCGCGCTTGGCGTCCTCGGTGCAGGCCACAAAATCGGCGCAGTTGATCGGCGGGGCTTCTTCGCCGTTGTTGTGCTTGCGGAAGTTCTCGCGGTACTGGTGGATGTTGTCGGCAACCTTTTCCCAGCCCATCTGGGAGAACATCATCGCCCCCAGGCCCAGGCGGGCGGCCACATCGAACGACTCGGGCGACATGCACACCATGTAGCGGCGACCCTTGAAGGTCTTGATCGGCCGTGGCCGGACCTCGATCCGCGCCTGTTTGTAGTACTGGGTGTCGGCTTCCACAAAGCCGTCTTCCAGGCCCTTGACGATGATCTCGGCCGATTCGTTGAAGCGGTCCCGGGCTTCGGACATGTCCACCCCAAAGCCGCGATACTCGCGCCGCGACAGACCCCGGCCAAGACCGAGGACCGCCCGTCCGTCGGACAGGTGGTCGAGGAGGACCATCTTCTCGACGACACGCATCGGATTGTTCCAGGGCAGGATGATCGCGCCGGTCGCCAGCTGGAGGCGCTCGGTCCGGGCGGCGATATAGCTCAGATACTGCATGTTGTCGGGGCAGATCGAGTAATCAAAGAAATGGTGCTCAACCGGCCAGATGACATCGAAGCCCATGTCCTCCGACTCGATAGCCAGGCGGGTTTCGTTCTTGTACATTTCCCGGTCGTCGTGGGCCTTATGGTTTTGCAGCACCATCTGTATACCAATTCTCATAGTCACTCCTTCCTTTCCCCTGAGGGATGTGCTCACACCAGAATATCGGGCTACCCTAGCCGAATCGGGTCGGTCCGACAAGGTGTGGGGCAGACCCGGGAGATAGCTCCGTCACATGACGGCCCGCGCCGTACCGCCGGTTGACTTCGTCGCCCGCGTCACATTCGGAACGGTTGAAGTTGCGGCCAGAGGATCGCGGCGAACGCCGGCTGTCGAGAGGCTGTCGAGACAAGAGCGTGTGATCGGCGTGATTGCCAGTCAAGATTAGCAGAGGTGGAGGCTACGTCGACAATTTTCGTTTTCTTGACACATCTGCGGACGGCGTTGTAGTCGAAATAGACGGGGTAGGGGGCTGATCGCGATCAATTGACTGCCCGGACCGGGAAGGAGAAAGACGATGCCATCTTCTCTGCATACGACCCACGCTATGCTGACCCTGTTCCGGCAAGAGCTGGAGCTGTGCCAGGTCACGGCCGGACAAAAAGTCGTCGTCCTGTCTGAAGCCGAACAGGCCACCGACTATGCGGCGGCGTTTCTGATTGCGGCCCGTGAGCTGGGGGCGGACGTGTTCAACCTCAACCTGCCGTCCGGCCGCAGTCTGAACCTGGGGGCAAAAGCCTCTGAGGTCGGGACCAACGCCCTGAGCGGCAACCGGGCGGCGATCGACGCGCTCAAAAGCGCCGATCTGGTGGTGGACCTGATCTTTCTGCTGTTCTCCAAGGAGCAGCTTGAGATTCAGGCCGCAGGCACGCGCATCCTGCTTGTGGCTGAGCCGTTTGAGGTCTTGTCGCGTCTCTTTCCCACGCCGCAGCTGCGGGAGCGGGTTGAGGCCGGCGAGGCGCGTCTGGCCAAGGCGCAGCAGCTGCGTTTTACCAATCCGGCCGGGACGGACGTGAGCTACAGGCTGGGACAGTACCCGGTCCTGACCGAGTACGGCTTCACCGATACGCCCGGCCGCTGGGACCATTGGCCGGGCGGTTTTCTGGCCACCCAGGGCGCCGATGCGGGGGTGGACGGAAAAGTGGTCATGGCCCAGGGCGATATCCTGTTCCCGTTTAACAGGTACGTCCAGGAGCCGATCGAGTTCACGATTCGTGAGGGCATGATTGTGGACATTGCGGGGGGCTTTGACGCCATGCTGGTCCGGGACTACATGGCCGGTTTTCACGATCCCAAGGCGTATGCCGTTTCCCACATCGGCTGGGGCTTGAACGAGCTGGCGCGCTGGGATTATCTGGCCAGCGGCGCGCCAACGCTGGGCATGGACGGTCGGTCGTTCTACGGCAACGTCCTGTTCTCAACCGGCCCGAATACCGAGCTGGGCGGCACGAACGACACGGCCTGCCACCTGGACCTGCCGATGAAGGGTTGCAGCCTGTATCTGGACGATGAGCTGATCGTCAGAGACGGCCAGGTGATACCTGAGGACATGCGGGCGGCAAATCGCTGACCAAGGCTCGGGTCGGTCTCACTCGCTGTCTGTCCGGGCCTGATCGAGCATGGCCAGCACCCGCTCGGGGCTCAGCGGCAGGCTGTTGACCCGTACGCCGAATGGGCGCAGGGCGTCGGCCACGGCGTTGGCAATCGCGGCCGGCGGGGCGATCGCGCCGGCCTCACCCATGCCCTTGATGCCGCTCGGCACATAGGGCGAGGGGCTCTCAAGGTGGGCGATTTCGACCTGCGGCACGTCGGCCGCAGTGGGAATCAGATAGTCCAGCAGGGTCCCGGTCAGCAACTGTCCATTTTCGTCGTAGACGGCGTGCTCGTACAGGGCCATGCCAATGCCCTGGGCTACTCCGCCCTGGATCTGGCCTTCGACAATGAGCGGGTTGAGCATGGTGCCGCAGTCCTCGACCACGATGTAGCGCAGCAGCGTGACCTGGCCGGTCTCGGTATCGACCTCGACGCTGGCGACGTGGGTGGCGTTGGAGTGGGTGGAGGCCGGCGGTTCGTAGCGGCCGGTGGCCTGGAGCTGGGCGGGCAGACCGTCGGCCAGCTCGGTCAGGCTGACGACCTGGATAGCGTCCTGGCGACGCACGATTATCCCTTCGACCAGGTCAAGGTCCTCGGGCGGGATTTCGCTCAGACGCGAGGCTGCCTCAAAAATGTCGGTGCGCAGCTGCTTGGCCGCAAGCGCAATCGCTCCGCCGCTGACCACCGCCGAGCGGCTGCCCCAGGTGCCCCAGCCGTCGGGCACCACCGCGGTATCGCCCTGAATGACCCTGATCGCCGCCAGGGGCACGCCCAGTTCATCGGCGGTCATCTGGGCCAGGGTCGTCTGGTGTCCCTGGCCGTGGGCCGTGGTCCCGGTCAGGACGCTGACCGTGCCGTCGGTCTCGACGCGGATGGTTACCCCTTCGTCGCCGCCGACCGCCAGGCCCGAGGACTGCATGACCTCAGAGCCGGGGGCGGTGCCCTCGATATAGCTGGCGATGCCCACCCCGAGAGAGCGCCCGGCCTGGCGCGCCTGTTCCTGCCGGGCGCGGAAGTCCTGGTAGCCGAGGATATCCAGCGCCTTTTGCAGGGCTTCACGGTGGCTGCCGCTCTCGATCTCCGAGCCGATGATGTTCGTGTAGGGGTGGTCCTCGTTGCGGATCATATTGCGCAGCCGGAGTTCGGCCGGGTCGATGTCGAGCTGCTCGGCCGCCATGTCGATCAGCCGTTCCATGGTCAGCACGGCGATTGGCAGGCCAACCCCCCGGTAGGCGCCGATGGGTGCCTTATTGGTCGCCACGGCCTTGGTCTCGACCTGAAAGGCAGACATTTTATACGGTCCGGGAATCGAGAAGGCGGCGTGCGAGACCTCAAAGGATGAACTCCACGGATAGGTCGAATAGCCGCCCGCGTCGCTGAGAAAACGGCCCCGAAAGCCGAGCATCGTGCCGCCTTCGGTCAGGGCGAGTTCGGCCTCGACAATCTGGTGCTTGGCGTGCAGCGAGGCCGACAGGTGCTCGCGCCGGTCCTCGATCCACTTGACCGGTCGGCCCAGCCGGCGGGCCGCATAGGCGGTCAGCACCTCTTCCGGAAAGGTGCTGGCCTTGAGACCAAAGCCGCCTCCGACATCGGGCGCAATGACCCGCAGCTGCTGTTCGGGCAGGTCGAGCAGGTCGGAGAGGCTGGAGCGCAGGACGTGCGGCACCTGGGTGGATGACCAGACGCTCAGGCTGTCGGTGTCCGCTTCGTACTGGGCCAGGCAGCCCCGGGTCTCCATCGGCAGGGCCATATGCCGGGCGGTGGTGAAGCGCTCGCTGACCACACACGCGGCAGCCTCAAACACACCGTCCACCTCGCCAATCGTGGCCGCCCCGGTCTCCATCAGATTGTCCGGCCACTCCTCGTGGACCAGGGGCGCGTCGGGCTCCAGAGCCTGCTCCGGGTCCCAGACGGCGTCGAGCGGCTCGTAGTCCACCTCGATCAGGGCGGCGGCGTCCTCGGCGATATAGCGGTCGGTAGCCACCACTGCGGCAACCGGGTCGCCGACCAGCCGGACCTTGGTCTGGGCCAGCACCGGCCAGTCACACGCCTTGTAGGTCGGGTTTTTGGCGGGATCGAACGCGACCCGCATGGGCTTGATTGCGTCGGCGATGTCCGCCCCGGTCAGCACGGCCAGCACGCCCGGATGAGCCTGGGCCGCGCTGGTGTCAAGCCGGCTGATGCGGGCGTGGGCGTACGGGCTGCGGCAAAAGGCCAGGGCCACGCAGTCCGGCGGCGCCAGATCGTCAACATACTCGGTTTGGCCCAACAGCACGCGCGGGTCTTCGACCCGGCGCACCGCGGCGCCGACCATTTTTCCTGTGCCGCCCTGTGCCATACCGACCTCCGTTGTGACGTGCTGGGGGCATACTACGTCCAGGTTGGCTGCGGTGCAAGCGAAACACTCGGGCCGCGCGCCGGCCAAAGCCGCTCTGCGGGGCGACGGCTGTCGGTCCGGCCGTTGAATTGACACCGGCGGGCCGGGTCTGCATGATTGGCCGACGTGGGCTGCGGTGCCGCATTGGCGCGGGGCTTTTTCGCAACACGTAGCATAAGGAGAAGGGCTATGAGCACGACTGTCACAACCAGCTATGGACAACTCCGAGGCATTGACCAGGGCCGCTCGCTGGCCTTTAAGGGCATTCCGTTTGCCGCCCCGCCGGTCGGCGAGCGCCGTTTTGCGCCGCCCGCACCGCCCGACAAATGGGACGGGGTGCGGGACGCCGGCCAGTTCGGAGCGACCTCCCTCCAGGTTCCCAACGAAAGCCTCAACGGCCTGCTGCCCGACCTCATTCCCGAGGAACCCCAGGCCGAGGACTGCCTGTACCTCAACGTCTGGACGCCGGCGCTTGACGGGGCCAAGCGGCCGGTCCTGTTCTGGATTCATGGCGGGGCGTTCACCATGGGCTCGGGCTCGCCGCCGCTGTACGACGGCAGCCATCTGGCCGAACGCGGCGACGTGGTGGTGGTCACCATCAACTATCGTCTTGGCGTCCTGGGTTTTCTGTGTCTGGCCGACGGGCTGGACGAGGCGCGGACCAACTTTGGTCTGTTGGACCAGATCCAGGCGCTGTCGTGGGTCCGGGACGAGATTGCCAATTTCGGCGGCGATCCCGACAATATCACGATTTTTGGCGAGTCGGCCGGCGGCATGAGCGTCAGCAGCGTGCTCGTCTCGCCCCTGGCGCGGGGCCTGTTTCAGCGCGCCATTCCACAGAGCGGCGCCGGCCATCACGCCCTGTCACTCGAGGCCGCAGGCGAAACCGCCCGTCGCTTTGCCGACATCGCCGGAGTCGCGCCGGACGACCTCCAGGCCCTGCGCGCTCTGCCCGTCGCCTCAATCCTGGAGGCTCAGGCCGCGCTGGAGCAGGAGCTGCTCGACGGCCTGAGCCAGGGCCGCCCGCCCGAGATGCCCTTTCGGCCGGTCATTGACGGACACGTGCTGAGCATGCCGCCGATTGAGGCGGTACGGGCCGGCCACGCCGCAGACATCCCGATTCTGATCGGCACGACCGGCGAGGAGTCGAAGCTGATGACCGGCATGGTCGGCGGGCTGGAGCTGTCCGACGAGGCCCTGGCCATTGCCTGCGCCGGACGGGTGACCTCGCCCGAGGATATTGCGACCGGGGTACGGGTGCGCGACACCTACCGCCAGGCCCGAGCCGCCCGGGGCGAGCCGGCCAGCAACCACGACGTGTATGTGGCGGTGGATACGGACTATGTGTTCCGTATTCCGGCCGACCGCCTGGCCGAGGCGCAGACCGCCCATACCAGTCAGGTGTACGCCTACCGGCTGGACTGGCAGTCGCCGCTCAAGGGGCTGGGCGCGTGTCATGCCCTGGACCTGCCGTTTGTGTTTGGCACCCAGGCCCAGCCGGGCATTGCCGATTTCGCCGGGCCGGGCGCAACGCCGCTGGCCGAGACAATCATGGACGCCTGGATTGCCTTCGCCCGCAGCGGTGATCCGAGCACCGGAGACTTGGCCTGGCCCAGGTTCGAGGCCGCCACACGCTCGACCATGCTGCTCGACGCCGAGTGTCGGGTAGTTGAGCAGCCCCGCGAGCAGGAGCGTCTGTGCTGGGAGGGCCGGCGGTAAGTCTCATGCTGAACGCTACATGATGGACGGGAGAGGCCCCGTACCTCTCCTGTCTGAGGGCGTCACACGATGCGGTATTTCTCGGCCAGTTGGGTGGCTTGGGTGGTGCCGATGAAGTCGTTGAACTCCCGCCACGATGGACCGCGCTCGGAGAAGTTGGCGATGGTGCCCGAGTCCTTGAGTTCCCTGAGCATGTCCCGGGCGGCCACATAGGCCAGAAACAGGCTCTGGACCGGATAAATGGCGACTTTGAGGCCGGCGGCTTCGAGGTCGGCTCTGGGCGTGTCGATTACCACGTTGAGCAGCGGCTTGGGCAGGGCCTCGGCCGCCTGCCTGGTATCTTCAAGACGCAGATAGGGCAGGAACAGGAGGTCGGCTCCGGCTTCGGCGTAGGCCGTGGCGCGCTGTATGGCGTCGTCGAGGGAGGTCACGCCGATGGCGTCGGAGCGGGCAATAATCACAAAATCGGGGTCGGTGCGCGCGTCGGCCATGGCTTTGATCCGGTCGGCGGCCTGTTCCACCGTACACAGCCGGTCCTTGTGGCCGGTGAAATGCTTGCCCGGGATCAAATCCTCGACATGCATGCCGGCAATGCCGGCCTGCTCGGCCAGGCGTATCGTCCGCCGGGCGTTGAGCGGCGTGCCGCCGGCGTCGTCAATGTCGGAGATAATGGGAATATCGACCGCAGCCGCAACGTCCTGGGCGCGCCTCAGCAGCTCGGTCATGCTGATCAGCGAATGATCCGGAATGCCCAGCATGCTGGCCGAGGTGGCAAAGCCGCTCAGATACAGGGCCTCAAAGCCCTGGGCTTCGATAAGACGGGCGGTCATCACATCGTGGGCGCCGGGGGCGAGCAGCAGGCCGGGCCGGTCTAACAGCTGTCGGAGTCGTGTCGTGCCGTTCATGCCGTGTCCCTCCGCGTCTAGCCGAGCTGCTCGTGGACAAAGGTGATGATCTTGTCAATCGCCTGTTGGGAGGCCGGCGCGTCGGGCTTGCGAATGGCAAAGCCCTCGGCCTCGCCCTCGAACAGTTCAAGCTGGACCTGACCGCCGGCCGCGCGGTAGTGCGCGACAAAACGGTCGAGATCGGGTCGGGGGTGGGCTTTGTCTTCGGTGCCCTGGATGTACAGGACCGGCGGCAGTTCGGCCTCCTCGCCGCGTTCCAGGGCCAGGACCGGGTTGCCCTCGGCCATGGCCTGCTCGGTCTTCCAGTACTTGTCGTGCAGGGGGATGACGAGGTCGGCCAGCTCGGGGTAGGGTTTGCCGCCGGCGACGAGCTTCTTGGCGTAATGATAGCGCGCCAGCGGGTCGATGACCGGCCAGCACGGAATGACGCACTGCACCCGGGCATCAACGACCATCGAACCGGCCGGCAGGGGCAGGGCCGAGTAGCGGGCGTCGTGGGGCCGCATGCCGAGCAGCACGGCCTGGTGCGCGCCGCTGGAGCTGCCCAGGATGCCGACCTTATCGGGAGTGCTGCCCAGGCTTCTGGCCTGGGTCTTGAACCAGCGGATGGCGTAGTTGATATCGACCAGCGAGCCGGGGTAGGAGGCGTCGGGCGGAACCCGAAAGTCGAGGGCGGCGACCACCACCCCGCTGTGTGCCAGCGGTTCGTTGATCGGCGTGTCCATCAGCCGGTCGCCCAGACACCAGGCCCCGCCGTGGAGTTCGATAATCAGCGGGAAGGGCCCGCTGCCGCGCGGTTTGAACACACGGGCCAGCAGCGGCTTGTCGCCGTGGCGCAGGTATTCAACATCTTCGACGTCTATGTCGTAGGCTGGTTTACTCATGGTCTTCCCCCTTGGGTGCGGGCGTGTGTGTCAGACTGTGATACAATTCGGGCCGCCGGTCGGGCAAGAAATCCCACTTGGCTTTCAGGCTGTCGATCGTATCCAGCTCCACGGTCGCCACGACCAGTTCGTCGCCGTCGGTTTCGGCCTTGGCCAGCACCTGGCCGGTCGGGGCGATGACCTCGCTGCCCCCGATATACTCCAGGCCGTTCTCGGTCCCGGCCTTACCGGCCGCGACAATGAACAGCTGGTTCTCGATCGCGGCGGCGCGCAGCAGGATTTCGGCCGTTTCGTGGGCGGTGGCGCGTGGCTGGCCAAAGGTCGGGGTGTTATACGGGATGCAGATCAGCTCGGCCCCACCCAGGGCCAGGGCGCGGTAGGCTTCCGAGAAGCGCCGGTCATAGCAGATCAGGCTGCCGAACTGGACCTTGGGCAGGGCGGTGACCGGAAAGCCGAGATCGCCCGGCGCAAAATAGCGCTTTTCAAAGATATCGGGTCCCTCCCAGCGCGGCTCGACCACGCCCGGGATATGGGCTTTGCGGTATTTATGGACCAGCCCGCCGTGGGGGTCGATCAGGGCCGCGCAGTTATGGACCTGGCCGTCCTCGCGCTCGGCATACGGCAACAGCCAGTGCAGCCCGGCCTGCCCGGCGGCGGCGAACAGCGCCTGGGTCTGAGCCGGCGGAAAGCTCGTCTCCACAAAACCGTGCCAGGACTCGCGCACCTGCGTCGCAAAGTAGGGGCTGAGCGACAGTTCGGGAAAAGTCAGCAGCTCCACCTCGCGTCGCCCGGCCTCCTCCATCAGGCCGACCATGCGCTCCACGGTGCGGGCTTTGTCTGCGGAGCTGGGACCGAGCTGAGCGGCCGCCACAGTCAGAGTCCGATTCATCCTGTCCTCCTTTGCCGGCTGTCCGGCGGGCTAGACCACCGGCCGCGAAATCACATCCCCGGACACCCGCCGCTTGAGCCAGCGGCCGTCGGTCGAGCTGCCGACCAGCTTGCCGTCTTCGACAATCACCTTGCCCCGCAGCAGGGTCATGACCGGCCAGCCGCGGCTGGCATAGCCCTCCCAGATGCTGTAGTCGGAGTTGGCGTGCAGGTCGTCGAGGCTGATGGTCTTGTGCAGCCCGGGATCGAATATGACCAGGTCGGCGTCGCTGCCGGGTTGAATCGCCCCTTTCTGCGGGTAGAGGCCGAGTAGCCTGGCCGCGTTGGCCGAGGTGATGTCCACAAAGCGTTGCAGCGCCATGTTGCGCTCGGCCACGAACTTGGTGTAGGCGACCGGGATGCGGGTTTCGATCCCGTTGTGGCCGCCGCACACCGTTTCGATGGTGTCGCCCCACAGCTTGGGACCCTTGTGGGTGGTGTATTCGTCGGTGGCGGTGGTGGCCAGCCGGCCGTCCATCAGGCCGGCGATCAGCGCGTCGCGGTCGTCGGCGAACTTGATCGCCGGGTAGGTGTGAATGGCGGTGCCGCCGGGCTTTTTGTAGTCCTCGCAGGTGAACTCCAGATAGTTGTGCAGGGCCTCGCCGTACACCGGCTGGCCGGCGTTGCGCGCCTCGGCAATGGCCGCCACGCCCTCCTTGGCCGTGGTATGCACAAAGTAAATCCCGGTGCCGCTGTGCTGGGCCAGCCGGATCACGTGCCGGAAGGCCAGATCCTCGGACAGGTTGTTATGCACCAGGTGCAGGTTGTAGCCCTGGGCGCGGTTCTCGCGCTTGAGCTTCTCGGTCATGTAGCGCACGATCTCATCCTCTTCGGCGTGCACGGCCATGATGCCGCCGTGCTTGGCCACCTCGGCAAAGATGTCCGACAGCTGGCCGTAGGGCACCCGAATGGGATGAAAGGTGGTGAAGATCTTGAAGCTGGCCACGCCCTCCTGCACGGCCTCGCCGATTTCGCCGATGGTCTCCGGCGCCACCTCACCGGCCAGAATATAGTGGAAGGTATAGTCGGTGTAGGCGTGGGTCCGAAACACGTCGCGGCGTTCTTCCACCACGCTCATGATCGACTTGGCCGGCGCGTCGCCCCTGTCCTCCAGACTCAGGTCGCCGGCGAAATCGACAATCGTCGTCACCCCGCCAAAGGCGGCCGCCCGACTGGCGTCCTGGGGCGGCTGGGTCATGATGTCGGGCTGACCGGACCACTCGCTGGGCACCGGAATGCCGATATGGGCGTGGGGTTCGATGCCGCCCGGAATGACGATCTTGCCCGTCGCGTCAATCTCCCGCCCGGCGTCCGCAGCCAGGCTGCCCGCCCAGCCGACGGCGGCAATTTTCTCGCCCTGAATGCCGATATCCATCTCCCCGACGGCCTGGGGAGTGACCACCTGTCCGCCTTTGATCACAAGATCGAGCATGACTCCCTCCTGGTCTGCTTCACGCGTTGTCCGTTGTCCCAATTGGCGCTTTTGAAAAATCCCAGGCCTGGATTTTCTTGGGTGCGATCTTGGTCACTACCCGTCCGACGTTGTCCTTGAACAGCTGGCTGTGTTCGATGCCGGGTTGGGAGAACAGCTCGCGGTAGGACTCCAGGGTGAACCCGAGCGCCCCGTCGCGGCTGGACAGCGGATAGCGGCTGCCGATCATCGCCACCACCTGTTCGGGCCGATACTCGCCCTGCCACGGACCGGCCTCAATCGTGACCGTTTTGTCCGAGCCGACTGCGGTCAGCTCGGCCTCACCGGTGATGATCACCGCCTTGGCCAGATTGCTGCGCATGCCCATCAGCGGTCGGTCGTCCATGTCGATGGCCAGCGAGCAGCGCGGGTTGTGGCGCAGATGCTTGCAGGGTTTGCGGGTGTGGGTCAGCGCCATGTACACACAGCGCCCGTCCCAGTAGTACCACAGCGGGCTGACGTGGGGATAACCGTCGGGGCCGATGGTGGCCAGCCGAGCGACCCAGCGACCCGACAGGAAATCGTCGATCTCTTCCTGGCTCATGGCCACCTCGGGATGCCAGGCCAGGGCGCCGCTCACTTTCATGGCTGTGTCCCTCCTGCCCTCCCTTATTGTCGAGAACGCGGCGGAATACAAGGGAAAGCCGAGGCGTCCGACGGAGAAAAAAGCGCGGGCTGGGCGGGCTGGGGAGGCTCAGGAAACGAGATCCTGGGCCGAGACGATGATGCCGTTGTTGTCGGCGTACACAAACTCGCCGGGCCGGAAGGTCACCCCGCCGAACGTGACCGCAATATCGCGCTGGCCAATCCCGCGCTTGTCCGTCCTGAGCGGAATCCGGCCCAGCGCCTGAACGCCGATGTCCAGCTCCCGGATCGCGTCCACGTCCCGAATGCAGCCGTAGATGATGAATCCCTGCCAGCCATTTGTGACCGCGTTTTCCGCGATCATGTCACCCAGCAGGGAGCGCCGCATGGACGCCCCGCCATCGACGACCAGGACCCTGCCGTGGCCGGGGGTGGCCGCAGTGTCGCGCACTACCGAGTTGTCCTCGTGGCACTTGACGGTGACAATCGGTCCGCCAAAACAGACCTTGCCGCCGTAGTTGGTGAACAGCGGATCGACGACCCGGACCAGGTCGGGATGGGCGTCGCACAGATCGGTGGTAAGAAATTGCATGCGTGTCCTCTGTGTTTGGGATCGAGGGACCTACGGGCGGCCGGGCTGTATGGCCGACGTATACTGTACATTTGACTTTCTTGTCCAGCTGCGGCACGCATCGGAAGCCCGCCGCAGCGCCGGGAAGTACGAGGCTGCGCCTCCGACCGCCGCGCTGTCTTGCCGACGATACACGCTCACTGTTTGAGAGAGAGAAGAGGGGAATATGTCACACGCGAGCCTCATTATTGACAAGGACGTTCCCGTGCCCATGCGGGACGGCACGGTCTTACGGGCCGATGTCTACCGCCCGGCCACGGCTGGAAAATATCCGGTCATCCTCCAGCGGACACCGTATAATAAGGCTCTGCTGGCCGGCGTGATCCTGATGCTGGACGTTGTCCGTATGGCGGGTGAAGGCTATGCGGTGGTGATTCAGGACACCCGCGGCCGGTATGCGTCCGGGGGCGAGTTTTATCCCTTCCGGGACGATATCACAGACGGCTATGACAGCGTTGAGTGGTGTGCGGCCCAGGCCTGGTCGGACGGCCAGGTCGGCATGTACGGCGCGTCGTATGTCGGGGCGACCCAGTGGTTGGCGGCGCTGAGCGCACCGCCGCATCTCAAGGCCATCTTTCCGCTGATTACGGCCTCAGACTACCACGAGGGCTGGACGTATCAGGGCGGGGCGTTTGCCCTGGGCTTTAACGCCAGCTGGACCCTGGCCCGTCTGGCGCCCGATACGGCCCTGCGCCTGAGCCGGACCCAGCCTGATGGCGGCGAAAAACTGGGCGCGCTCATCGGAGCCATCGACCGGCTACCGCAGCTGTTTCAACACCTGCCGCTCACAGACTTCCCGCTCCTGGCCCAAGCCGCCCCGTATTTTTACGACTGGCTGGCCCATCCCGACGATGATGACTACTGGGCGCGCTGGAACATCGAAGCCCGGCACGGCTCGGTCAGGGTGCCGGCCTGCAACGTCGGCGGCTGGCACGACATTTTCCTGGGCGGAACGCTCCGCAACTATATGGGCATGCGCGAGCGCGGCGGCACGTCCCAGGCGCGGCAGGGCCAAAAGCTGGTCATCGGCCCCTGGTACCACACCCTGCCGCTCGGCAACGTTGTGGGCGAGGTTGACTTCGGCTTTGCCAGCCACAGTCTTGTCGCGGATTTGGACGGTCTGCACATCAAATGGTTTGATTACTGGCTGAAGGGCAAACCCAACGGCCTGCTCGACGAGCCGCCGGTGCGTCTCTTCAGCATGGGAGCGAACGCCTGGCGGACCGAGAACGAGTGGCCGCTGGCCCGCACCCGGTACACCAGGCACTACCTGCACAGCGCGGGACGGGCGAACGGTCTGGGCGGGGACGGCTTGCTCAGTCCCGACGCGCCCGGCAGCGAGCCGGCCGACGTGTATGTCTCGGACCCGCGCGACCCGGTTCCAACCAGGGGCGGAGCCGTGACCGGCTGGCCGGCTGCGATGCCGGGTGGAGCCTTCGATCAGCGACCGATTGAAGACCGGCCGGACGTGCTGGTCTATACCAGCCCCGTTCTGGAGCGGAATCTTGAGGTGACCGGGCCGCTCGGCGTGACGCTGTATGCGGCGACCAGCGCGGTCGATACCGACTTTACGGCCAAATTGGTAGACGTGGCGCCGGACGGCTACGCGCGCAACCTCAGCGACGGCATCATCCGTGGTCGCTACCGGGAGTCGAAAACCCAGGCGCAACCGCTCACCCCGGGCGAGGTGTACGAATACACCATCGACCTGTGGGCGACGAGCAATGTGTTCAAAGCCGGCCATCGTATCCGGCTTGAGATCGCCAGTTCGAATTTTCCTCGTTTTGATCGGAATCCTCAGACGGGGCAGGCGGCGGCGGAAGCCGGCCGTTTGGAGCCGGCCCTGCAGCGGGTGTTTCACGACGAGCTGCGACCGTCACACATCGTGCTGCCGATCATTCCCCGTTAGACCTCGGGCATTCCGTGGTTGAGAGATTGACGCGGCTGGAGTATGGCCATACGCTACCCCTATGGCCGTAACCACCATCAAATCGACGTACTCGCTGGATGTCGAATCCATACGGATGCTGGAGGCACTGGCACAGCGCTGGAACGTATCGAAGTCCGAGGTCTTGCGGCGCGCCATTCGGATCGCGGCAAGGGAAGGGGAGCCAGGCAACGCCGCTACGCTCGGCGCCCTCGACCGATTACAGCGCTCCCTGCGCGAGCGCAAGGTCGATGTTGCGCAGTGGGAGCGAGCCCTGAAGGCTGAGCGCCGCGCGACTGGTCGGCGCTTGTCTCCCAAGTCCTGATGATTCATTTGGAAGGGGTTGACGCCGTTCCCTCAGGCGCACACCGGGGGACGCTTGGTCGTCCACGGCTGGGCCGCTTCGAGCTGGGCCGCAAGCCGCAGCAGCAGGTCTTCCTGTCCGTAGGCCGGCACAAAATGGACGCCGACCGGCAATGTTAAATTTTGATGAAATGCGGTCCCCCAGCAGCGCCACGTATTTGCGGGTGCCGCCGAGTTCCGGTAGGTTGCCTGCTTCCCCACCCCAGGGGCCGTGCTCCCCTGTGTCCCAACCTGCTGGGCACGGCCCCGTCCTCTCATCTTGGAAGCTTAACACTTTGGGCGTTATCGGACGCAGTCACGGAGGAACTTGCGGGCCGGCGGTCTCCTCGGCTATGCAGAGGAGGAGGTGAGCCTATGACCGACTGGGAAACGTGCCCGGCCGTCGAACGCGACCCGGGCAAGTATGGCGGGGCCTGGGTCTTTCGCGGCACCCGGGTACCGGTCAGCGCGTTGTTCGAGAATCTCAAAGACGGGGCGACACTGGACCAGTTCCTGGCGTGGTTCCCCGGCGTGGCGAGTTGGCAAGCCGCCGCCGTCCTGGAGCATGCGGCCCGGTCGCTGACGGCGTCCAGCCCGGCGTGAAAGTCCTGTTCGACCAGGGCACACCGGTTCCCCTGCGGCGGAGTCTGCCCGGGCACACCGTCGACACGGCCTTCGAGTTGGGGTGGGCCACGCTCCGCAATGGGGACCTGCTGAATCGCGCTGAAGCCGAGGGCTACGACCTGCTCATCACCACGGACCAACAGCTGCTTCATCAACAGAATCTGTCCGGGCGGCGCTTGGCCATCCTGGTGCTGCGCTCGACATCCTGGCCGCGCATCCAGGCCCATGTCGGCGCGATCCGCGAGACGCTCAGCCGGATGCAGCCGGGGGAGTATCAGGAGCTGGCGATCTGACTGCGCCCCTGCTCGTGCGATCCACCTGGCGGTGTCGGAAAATCAGGGACTTACGGGCCGAGGCCAGCCAGATGCGGCTGAAGAATTTTAGGCAAAACAGGCGCCTGGGCCGAAGAATGTTCAGCCCGGGGCTTGGCGGTCTGGGTTTCCGGCCGGTAGGCTGTGGCCCTCAGGCGCACACCGGGGGACGTTTGGTCGCCCACGGCTGGGCCGCTTCAAGCTGGGCCGCGAGCCGCAGCAGCAGGTCTTCCTGTCCGTAGGCCGGCACAAAATGGACGCCGACCGGCAAACCGTCGGCACTCCAGGCCAGGGGCAGTGACAGAGCCGGCTGTCCGGTGGCATTACACGCCGGGGTAAACGGAATCACCTCGATATTGCGCTGCCATTTGGCCAGAACGTCCTCGCTCGGGCCGCCCATATCGCCCAGCACCGGCGGCGGTTCGCCAAGCGTCGAGGTGACCAGCAGGTCGAACCCCGCAGTCCACCAGCTCGCCATCCGCCGCGTCCAGATCTGGAGCCAGTTGGCCGAGGCCAGGTAGTGCTCGGCCGAAATCTTGCGGCCCTCCTCAATCAGTCCCCAGGTATACGGCTCCACGTCGTCCGGCTCCAAGGGCCGCCCGAGGGCCGTGCCGAGGTCATGGGCGGTGAAGCTGCTGTGAGCCTGGACTACCCGCCCGAAGTGGGCCAGCCACTCGGGCTCGTCATAGGCCGCCGGATGCGCGACCTCAACGCTGTGGCCGAGCGATTCGAGCAGGCGGCCGGTCTGCTCGACCGCCGTCTTGCACTCGTTGTGCAGGGGCGTTCTGTTGGCCGGGGTTTGCAGCATCAGGCCGACCCGCAGGCGGCCGGGCTGGCGGGTGACTTCCTCTTGATAGGGCCGCGCTGGAGACGGCGCGGCATACGGGTCGCCCGGCATGCTGCCGGCCACGGCGTCGAGCACGCCGGCCATGTCGCGGACGGAACGGGTCATCACCCCTTCGGTGGCCAGGCCGTGCCAGCACTCGCCCATGGCCGGCCCCAGAGACAACCGGCCACGGCTCGGCTTGAGGCCGACGATGCCGCACATACTGGCCGGGATGCGTAACGAGCCCCCGCCGTCTCCGCCGTGGCCGACGGCTACGAGCCGGGCGGCGACCGCCGCTGCGCTGCCGCCGCTCGAGCCGCCGGGCGAGTGGGCCAGATTCCAGGGGTTGTGGGTCGGGCCGTAGGCAGCCGGTTCCGTCGTGCCCATCAGGCCCCACTCGGGGGTGTTGGTGCGCCCCACGCTGATGAAACCGGCCTGGCGGAATTTTTCCGACAGATAGGTGTCCTGGGGCGAGGTATAGCCGAGCGTTTTGAGCAGCTGCATGCCGTTGTGCAGGGGCTCGCCGGCCGGACCGCCGAGCAGGTCTTTCATGACAAACGGGACGCCCCGAAACGGGCCGTCGGGCAGTTCGGTAGACCTCGCCTGGGCGCAGGCCTTTTCGAACAGGGGGTGGATGATCGCGTTGAGCTGGGGGTTGAATGTTTCAACCCGAGCAATGGCCGCCTCAACGAGTTCGAGGGCCTGCGCCTCGCCGTTGCGGATCAACTCAGCCTGGGCGGTTGCGTCGAGATCGACAAATTGGTCTGCCATCGCTGTTCTCCTTGTTGTCGCTCAGTCTCGATTGGTCGAGAGCGGAGTGTCGCTGTCGCTACGCCATCGGATCGCGGTGTAGTGGCCGTTGGCCTGTCCGCTCGTGTCCTGCCAGCTGATGCCAAAGGCGCTAACCAGCATCCGCACAACCCTGGCCAGACCGATGCGCGTGTTGGCGAAGTGCAGGGTATTATCCATCATCAGCGGCTGGTCGGGAATGACCGGACTCATCACCCCTTCAACTTGGTGCTCCACGGCGCCGGGAATCGTCAGGGTTCGGGTGTGGTCGCTGTCCTTGACAAACTGGATCGGCCTGACTTCGACGCCGCGGAAATCGCCGACCAAATGGGCCAGCGGGGCGAACGGGCCGCCGTGTTGGCCGCTCGCAATCGCGGTCAGGGCCTGCTGCTGGGCCGGGCTGGCCCGCTCGTCCACGATCAGACCGACCGTCCAGTTGCCCTCAATCATCGCTCCGGGAGAGCGCACGACCGTGGCAAAATTCAGATCGTCCAGAACCGTATCGCCAAACCGTCCGGTCTCAATGTGGTAGCCGCCCAGCGCGGTGCACGAGGTGCGGCTGGGCAGCGCCTCCAGGTTGGTATACAGGCAGGGGCAGACGTAATCGCAGCTGCACGCCTCGCAGTATTCGCCGTTCAGATACCATTCGACATCGGAATGTGCCATATGCGTCTCCTCTTTCACTCTGCCCGCGCGACCTCTTGCACTACGGGACGGTAGGTGACGCGGGGCTTCTTTTCGAGGTCGGCCAGATAGGTGTCGATATTGTGTTCCCTGCCCAGCCGGGCGGCAACCATGTCCAGCGGATCGACCAAGGGCTCGAAGGCGCCGCCAACTTCAAGCCGCCGTCCGTCCAGGCAGCAGCGGATGCCGGTATGCTTATACCTGCCCGGCAGGCCGGAGAAGGGCAGGGACAGGGGCAGCAGCAGGGGATGCCAGGCTCCCCACAGAAAGCCTGCGGTGTAGAGCGGAAAGGCGTAGGGGACGAGGTCTTTGCGGCGCTCCAGCCGGTAGTGGATCGGGGCGTAGCCCTGGCCAAAGGCACGGTTGCCGACCCGTGGCGCGCCATAGGTATACACGCACGGCAGCGGACCGGGTCGGCCCGCGACGCACTGGGCGGCCAGGATGGCCAGCGCCCCGCCCAGGCTGTGACCGGTCAGCCACACGCGCGGCCGGTGGCGGGTGTCCGATACGCTGCGCAGGAGTTCGGGCATGAGCGTGGTGAGGGTGCCGAGCGCGCGGGCAAAGCCGCGGTGGATTGCCCCCGGCACGCCCCTGTGATGCGTCAGCCCGGTATCCAGTCCGGTTGCCAGGGCCTCGGCCAGCTGCCGCGGCTGACCGCCCTTGTTCGGCGTTGGCGTGCCCTGAAAGGCGACCACGATACTGTCGCCCCAGCGTCCGGCAAAACCGGCCACCACGCCCCGCTCAAACACCTGCACCCGCTCCACGCCGAGCCGGCTGGGGCCCTTGTGCAGCCGGTCCGGATAGGCGGCCCGGGCCGCCCGGGCCAGCCAGTAGGCGGTGTCGAGGTCGAAGCGGTCCATGCGGCGTCTAGTAAATCACACAAAAACTGCTATGAAAAATCCATGCGTGGCGTGGAAAAAATCCTGCCGATTGAGACCCCGCTGTTCCGCCGGGCGGCTCAGTTCTGGTACGAGCTGGAAAACGAAAAGAACCAGCTGTCGGAGCTGATTGCGACGGCCGACCCGCGCGCCCAGGCCGAGGCCCTGATTCAGGAGGCGTGCAAACTGGCCGAGCGCTACGCGTGTTCGCCGGTGGCCCTGACCCGTCCGACAAAAAGCGCCCTGGCGCTGGGCGATCCCCGCGACCCGCTGATTATTCTGCACGAAAAAGCCGAGGACATTTTTGCCTGAGCGGACATTTTCGCTGAAAGGTAGGCGGCATGAGTACGTATGACTATGACCTGTTTGTGATCGGCGCCGGTTCGGGCGGGGTGCGGGCCAGCCGCATGTCGGCAGCCTATGGCGCGCGGGTGGCCGTGGTTGAGGAACGCTACCTGGGCGGAACGTGCGTGAATGTCGGCTGCATTCCCAAAAAGCTGTTTGTGTATGCGGCCGAGTTCCGGGATCATTTTGAAGACGCGGCCGGCTTTGGCTGGAGCGTGGGCCAGCGCAGCGTCGATTGGCCGACCCTGGTCGCCAATAAAAACGTGGAGATCGAACGCCTCAACGGCATCTATCGCAACCTGCTGACCAACGCCGGGGCGGAGATTATTGAAGGCCGGGCGCGGCTCGTCGATGCCCATACAGTTGCCGTTGACGGCCGCTCGTATACGGCCGAATACATCCTGGTGGCGACCGGCAGCTGGCCGTATCTGCCCCAGATCCCCGGCATCGAACACGCCATCTCGTCCAACGAGGCGTTCTACCTGGACCGGCTGCCCCAACGGGCGATCATCGTCGGCGGGGGCTATATTGCGGTCGAGTTTGCCACGATTTTTCACGGCCTCGGGGTTGAGGTGACCGAGCTGTACCGGGGCGAGCTGTTTTTGCGCGGCTTTGATACCGATGTCCGCAGCGTGCTGGCCGAGGAGATGCGCAAGCGCGAGGTCGACCTGCGTTTCAAGGCCGATATCGCCCGCATCGACAAACACGACGGCGGGCTCACGGCCACCCTCGGCGACGGTACGCGTCTGGACACCGACCTGATCCTGTACGCCACCGGGCGTCTGCCGAACACCCACAATATCGGACTCGAAGCGGTCGGGGTGGAGATGAACGACATTGGCGCGGTCACGGTCGACGCCTACTCGCGCTCCACAGTGCCGCATATCTTTGCCATCGGTGACTGCACCGACCGGCTGAACCTGACGCCCATGGCCATTGCCGAGGGCCAGGCCGTGGCCGAGACCCTGTTTCACGACCGGCCGACCCAGCCCGATCACACCAATGTGGCCACCGCCGTCTTCAGTCACCCGCCGATTGGCACGGTCGGTCTGACCGAGGACGAGGCGCGCCAGCGCTACCCGGCCGTCGACGTCTACACCTCGGGCTTCCGACCCCTCAAGCATACGCTGAGCGGCCGGGCGGAACGGACGTTCATGAAACTCGTGGTGGACCCGGCGTCCGACCGGGTGCTGGGCTGCCACATGGTCGGTCCCGAGGCTGGCGAGATCATCCAGGGCTTTGCGGTGGCCGTGAAGTGCGGGGCGACCAAGGCCCAGTTTGACGCGACCATCGGGATTCATCCCACCGCAGCCGAAGAGTTTGTGACCATGCGGACGAAACGGGAATAATGAGCGCGGAACGATAGAACGCGGAACGGCGGAAGACAACAAGGAGACACGACAATGCGCGCGGCGGTAATGCGAGACCAAAAACTGGTGGTTGATGATGTGCCGACTCCCGAACCCGGACCCGGCGAAGTCCTGGTCAAGACCCTGGCCTGCGGCATCTGCGGCTCAGACCTGCACGCCCTCAAGCACGCCCAGAAGCTGGTCGAGATTTCCGAGCAGTCGGGCGGCGTGTTCAACATGGACCTCAAACGCGACATTGTCATGGGCCACGAGTTCTGCGTTGAGGTGCTTGACCACGGGCCTGAGACGGGCAAGGCGCTCAAAGCCGGCAGCCGGGCGTGCTCGATGCCGGTCCTGATCCGTCCTGCGGGCGTGGAAACGGTCGGCTACTCAAACGACCATCCGGGCGGCTACGGCGAGCTGATGCGGCTGACCGAGGGGCTGCTGCTGGAGGTGCCGAACGGCCTCGGCACCGAATACGCGGCCCTGACCGAGCCGCTGGCGGTCGGCTACCACGCGGTCCAGATGGCGCGGCTGGACAAGGACGATGTGCCGCTGGTGATTGGCTGTGGGCCGGTCGGCCTGGCCGTGATTGCGGCCCTGCGCCTCAAGGATGTCCGGCCCGTCGTGGCTGCGGACTTCTCCCCCCGTCGACGTCAGCTGGCCGAGGCCATGGGCGCGGATGTGGTCATTGACCCGCACCAGCACTCGCCCTACGCCAGCTGGAAAGAGGCTGCGGTGGCCGACCCCGACACCGCGCCCCAACAGGCGCCGTGGGCGACCGGACCGCCGCTGCGACCGGCGGTCCTGTTCGAGTGTGTCGGCGTGCCCGGGGTGATTGACCAGATGATGAGTTCGGCTCCCCACGGCGCCCGGATTGTGGTCGTCGGGGTGTGCATGGAAAACGACACCATCCAGCCCATGTTCGGCATCAACAAGGAGCTGAACCTTCAGTTTGTCCTCGGCTATACGCGCGAGGAGTTCAGCCAGACGCTGTACAATATCGCCGATGGCAAGCTGCCGCTTGAGCCGCTGATCACCGGCAAGGTCGGGGTCGAGGGCGTGGCCGGAGCCTTTGAGGAGCTGGCCTCGCCCGAGCGGCACGCCAAGATTCTGGTCGAGCCGTGGCGCTGATACGGGGCGGGCAGGCTCCTACCCGGCCTCGCCCGTCTGCTGGGCCCACAGCGCCTGGGCCTGTTCCCAACCGACCACGGCCAGGGTATTGCCGTCCTCGTCAATAAACTGCAAGGGACCCAGGAAGGTCATGTAGAACTCGCTGTCTTCGACAAAATTCGTCTGGTCGTGACGCGCGTTGCAGGCCTCATAGCCATAACCGACCGCGCTCGCGGTGGCGCCGCCGTCCTCACTGCCGCCTCGGACTTCCATTTTGCCCTTGGTCAGAAAGTATTCGCCCGGTCCGACATGGATGTGTCTGGCAAAAGACGAGCCCTGCGGGCAGTCAAAGATGGCCGTCCAGGCGCCGGCTTCGGGCGAAACGTGGAGGAGCTTCCACTGGATGCCGCCGGCTGAAAATTCGCCCGGAAAGGGCTGCCAGGCGACTGAGCTGATGTGGACGTATTCTCCGTCAAGTTTTGCTTTGGATGCCATGCCGTTCCTCCTTGAGCTTGCCGTCATCTTGCTGTTTCAGCGATTTTTGCGTGTTCCCGACATAAAATGATCTGGGCCGGGATGCAAGAGGCGCCTTTACCCTCTCCGCCCTCTTCTCCTGGCCTGCGGAATGCGCTACTTGTGGTGGCAGCCACACACGCGGAGGTCTTGTATGCCAGCCCCATTTTCGGGTGGATGTCTGTGCGGCGCGATCCGTTACGAGAGCCGCGCCGAGCCGCTGTTTTCGATCAACTGTCACTGTCGCGATTGTCAGCGGACCACCGGTACGGCCTATGCCCCGGTGCTGGCCGTGCCCAGAGACGCGCTGCGCATCAGCCAGGGCGAGCCCACCTACTACACCAGCCAGTCGGACAGCGGTGAGACGGTCAGCCGCGGGTTCTGTCCCGAGTGCGGGTCGGGTATTTTCTCCAAGCTGTCCGCCAACCCTGATATCGTCGGCCTCAAGGCGGCCAGCCTGGATGACCCGAGCTGGTTTCGTCCCACCGTGGACATTTACACCGACAGTGCCCAGCCGTGGGATGTGATGAACCCCGATCTGCCCAAGGTACCCAAAATGCCCCAAATGTAGACTCGATGTAGACGCGGACAGGGCGCGCACGGGCGAGCCCAAGGAGGAGTGGGATGCGAGAGGTGGTTGTGCTTGGAAGCGTGGTACTCGGGGTCTCCCTGAGCCTGATGGTGTTGGCCGTGTCGTCCGCCCTGGGCGTGTTCGATCCGCTCGTCCCCCACTTTGCCGGCAGCTGTACAGTCGTCCCTGGACCGCCCGGCCCCGAAGATATCGCCATCGACCGCCAGGCTGGAGTGGCCTATCTGTCGTCCGACGACAGATGGGCGTACCGGCACGGGGCCGACCTGCCCGGCCGGATCTACCGGCTTGATCTGAGCCAGCCCGATAGCGTCCCCCAGGCGCTGGCCGGAACTGAGCAGATCAGCCCGTTTCACCCCCACGGCATCAGCCTGTTTCGTACTGCCCGCGATCAGGTCCTGCTGTTTGTGGTCAACCATACCGTGCCGGGCCAGCCCCGAGCCGGTCACAGCGTTGAAATCTTTGCCGTGTCCGAGGCTGGCCTGCGCCACCTGGATACGATTGCCAACCTGCTCTTTCGGTCACCGAACGATATTGCGGCGGTTGGCCCGCGCCAGTTCTACCTGACCAATGACCAGGGCTATCTGGACGGGCTGGGCCTGCGCCTGGAGCGGCTTTTCGGTCTGGCCAACTCGGATGTGGTGTATTTTGACGGCCAGGTGGCCAGTGTCGTGCTGAGTGAGCTGGCGTTTGCCAACGGCATTCAGTTTGACGCCCGGACCAACCGCGTCCTGATTACCGAGACGCGCGCCGACAGCCTGCGCATCTACCGCCGCACGTCCGCTGACGGCAGCCTGAGCCTTGACCGGGCCGTGGAGGTCGGGCGCGGCCCCGACAATATTGATATCGACGAGCAGGGCCATATCTGGATTGCCACCCACCCCAAGATGGTCAGGCTGCTCGCCCACGCCAGCAGTCCCCAGGCGCTGTCGCCGAGCCGGGTGGTGCGGCTGGAGTCCGACGGAACGGGTCTCGAAGACGTGTACGTCGGCAGCGGGGAGGAACTCTCGGCGGCCAGCATTGCTGCGGTCTATAACGGAGAGATGCTGCTGGGCGCGGTTTTTGAGTCCAAGCTGCTGCGCTGCCGTTTGCCCGAGACACACGAACGCGCCTGAGCCGGCGGGCCGCTTCACTCGTCGTCGTCTTCCATCAGCATGACCGGGGTCAGAATACGCCGAGGAATGCCGTCCAAAAAGCGCGACGGGCGGTTGAGCAGCATGCCGGTGGCCCGATCAAAGACATTGATCGGGTAGGTGATAAACAGGTTCTCTTTGGCCCGGGTGGCCGCCACGTACATCAGCCGCCGCTCTTCTTCGAGTTCGTCGTCGTCCTTGTTGTACAGGCTCGGAAAGCGGCCCTCGACCGCCCAGATAATGAACACCGAGTGCCACTCCAGGCCCTTGGCCGAGTGAATGGTTGACAGGGTCAGCAGACCCTCGTCTTCGCCGTCGGTGGCCAGGACATTGTCCACGCTGCTGGTCGGCGGCTCGAGCGCCATGTCGGACAGCATCCGGTCCAGGCTGCGGTACCGCTCGGTGATGATGGTGAAGTGATCCAGGTCCTTCTGGCGCTTGGGGTAGTCGTCACGGTGGCGGTGTTTCAGGATCGGCCCATAGTAGCGCACGATGACTTCGAGCTGTTCGGCCGGTTTCAGCCCCTCGTCCCTGGCCTGTTGCAGGGCTTCGGCCAGGCTCTTCAGGGCCGTGTTGACCGCGCCGCGGCCCCGATAGTCGGCCAAGCCCTGGAACGGGTCGGGAGCGTCGAGCACCTGGGCCAGGATCTTTTCGCTGCTCTTGGCTCCGACGCCGTCGAGCAGCAGCAGGACGCGGTACCACGAGACCGCGTCCTGGGGGTTGGCAATAATCCGCAGATGGGCCAGCACGTCCTTGATGTGGGTGGTTTCAATGAATTTGAAGCCGCCCCGTTTGACGAACTGGAGGTTGCGTCGGCCCAGCTCGATCTCCAGATCGAAAGAGTGGAAGCTGGAGCGGAACAGGACGGCGATCTCGGGCAGCGGCACCCCGGACTCGTGCAGCTCCAGGATCTTCTGGCCGACAAAGCGCGACTGGTAGCGTTCGCTGTCGGCCTCGACCAGGACCGGCCTGATGCCGGCCTCGCGGCGGGTGAACAGGTTTTTGGTATAGCTCTCCTTGGCCTGCAGAATGATTTCGTTGGACAGATCCAGGATCGGCTGGGTGCTGCGGTAATTCTCTTCCAGCTTGATGACCTGCGTGCCGGGAAAGAGGTCGGGAAACTCGAAGATGTTGCGCACGGTTGCGCCCCGAAAGCTGTAGATCGACTGGGCGTCGTCGCCGACCGCCATCACGTTGTCGTGGGAGTGGGCCAGCAGCCGGACGATATCGGCCTGGAGCCGGTTGGTGTCCTGGTACTCATCGACCATGATGTAGCGGAAGGTGCGCGACAGCCGCTCGGCCAACTCGGGATGGCCGCGCAGCAGCTCGCGCAGATAGCTGAGCAGGTCGTCATAGTCGAGCAGGCTGCGCTCGCGCTTATAGTCCCGGTAATAGTCCGCAATCTGGCCCAGCTCGTCCAGCTCGTCGAACAGATGCGGAAACTGTTCGTCCAGCACCGCAGCCACGCCGCAGGTCTTGTTGGCCGCCAGACTCAGGATTTCCAGAATGGTCTGCTTGCGGGGAAAGCGGCGCTCCTTCTTGTCCAGGCCCATGCGGCTGCGGATCAGATTGATCACGTCCTCGGAATCGCTGCGATCCAGAATGGTGAAGGCGTTGGCAAAGCCCAGCAGCTGGGCGTAGCGGCGCAGGATGGTGTTGGCAAAGGAGTGAAAGGTGCCGCCGGTGACCCGGTCGCAGCGGCTGCCCAGGAGCGCCTCGACCCGGTGCAGCATCTCTTCGGCCGCCCGCCGGGTAAAGGTCAGCAGCAGGATGGAGGCCGGGTCAATGCCCTCCTCAACCATGCGCGCCACCCGGAACACCAGGGTGCGGGTCTTGCCGCTGCCCGCCCCGGCCAGGACCAGCAGCGGGCCCCGATGGCTGACGGCCGCCTCGTACTGGGAGGGGTTGAGTTCCTCCTTGTAGTCGATCAGGAAGCGCCTGGCCCGGTCGTCGGGCTCAGGGCGCAGCGTGTATCTGTCAGGTCGCGTCTCGTCGTTCACCGCTCCGCTCTCCATGTTGGCTTCAGATTGGCCCAGCATAGCCGAAAAGCCGTCCGCCGTCAGCGTCGGCCACTTTGCGCTGACAAGCCGGTCCGGGTCTGCTATGTACACTGCCGATGCCCGCCAAGACTGAACACAAGACCGAACAGATGAATCTGCACGGCGTCAAATGCCCCTTGAACTGGGCCAAGGCCAAGGTGCGGCTCGAATACCTGGAGCGGGGCGATGTGTTGGAGCTGCTGATTGACGACCCCAAGGGCCGGCGCGATATTCCCCGCGCGGCCGAGGCCGAGGGCTATGCCATCGTGGATATCGACGAGTACGCCGACCCTGAACAGGGCGCCCGCTGGCGCATCGTGATTGAGAAATAGTGAAGGAGGAAGACATGTACCGCACAGGAATTCTCATTGCCGCGTGTCTGATGCTGCTGAGCGGACCGGCCTGGGCTGTCAGCGTGGCCGGGCCCGACGGCGAGGCGCTGTACAATGCGCACTGCGCCAAGTGTCACGACTCGGTGGCCCGCGCGCCCAAACTCGGGGTCATGCGCAAACTGCCGCCCGAGTTCATCATGCGTTCGCTCGAAGTCGGCCGGATGGTCTTCCAGGGGGTGATGCGGACCAAGGTCGAGCGGCTGGCCATCGCGGCCTATATCTCGGAAAAAGACTTTGGCGCGGCGCGCGACGACCAGGCCGCCTCGTGGACCTACTGTTCGCTGTTGCCGGGCCAGCTCGACCTGTCCGAGCAGACCGCCAACTGGAACGGCTGGGGCGGCGGTATCAGCAACGCCCGCTTTCAGCCCGCGGACAAGGCCGGCCTGTCCGCAGCCGATATTCCCAATCTCAAGCTCAAGTGGTCGTTCGGCCTACCCGAGAACTACCAGACCTCCCAGCCGACGGTGTTTGGCGGGCGGATCTATATCGGCAGCATGCGAGGAGTGGTGTTTTCCCTGAACGCCAAGACCGGCTGTCTGTACTGGGCTCATGCGACCGGGGCCGGGGTGCGCTCAACCGTGACGGTCGGGCCGATACAGGGCAGCGACCCGCCGCGCTACGCAGCCTATTTCGGCGATGTGGAGCGAAACGCCTATGCGCTTGATGCCCGGACCGGCGAGCTGATCTGGAAAACCCAGATCGAGCAGCATCCGACCGGTCGGATTACGGCCAGCCCGGCCCTGCACGACAACCGCCTGTACGTTGGCATGGCCTCGTTTGAAGAGGGGGCGGGCGGCGAAGCCGACTACGAGTGTTGCACCTTCCGGGGCAGCATCAGCGCGCTCAACGCCACGACCGGCGAGCTGCTGTGGAAGTCGTACACGGTCGATGAACCCAAAAAAGTCCGCAAGAACAAGATCGGCGTCCAGCTGTGGGGGCCGTCCGGGGTCGGGGTGTGGGCCAGCCCGACGCTCGATCCCAAGCTCAAGCGGGTGTATGTGACCACCGGCGACAACTATTCGGACCCGCCCTCGGACACCAGCGACGCGATCATGGCCTTTGACATGGAGACTGGAGAGAACATCTGGACCCAGCAGTTCACCAAGGGCGATGCGTTCAATATCGCCTGCGAGTCGGGCGACGACACCAACTGCCCGGAGGCGCGCGGCCCGGATCTGGACTTTGGCGCGTCGGCCATTCTGCGCGAGCTGCCGGACGGCAAACGCATCCTGCTGGCCGGCCAGAAGTCGGGCGTTGTGCATGCCGTCGATCCCGACCAGGACGGCAAAATTCTGTGGCAGCAGCGGGCCGGGGCGGGCGGCATTCTGGGTGGCATCCAGTGGGGGCCGGCTGCGGACGAGTCGAATATCTATGTCGCCCTGTCCGACGTCAAGGTCAATCTGAATCGGACCGACGAGGGTTCGATCACGTCCTCGATTGACAACACGCAGGGCGGCGGCATCTCGGCCTACCGCATTGAGACCGGTGAGAAACTGTGGTTCACCCCGCCGCCCGGCTGCGGCGACAAGGCCAACTGCAGCCCGGCCCAGTCGGCGGCCATCTCGGTCCTGCCCGGCGTCGTGTTCTCCGGCTCGGTGGACGGCCATCTGCGGGCCTATTCGACCCACGACGGGTCGATTGTGTGGGACTACGACACGGCCCAGGAGTACTACTCGGTCAACGAGGTCAGCACCAGGGGCGGCTCGCTCGACGGACCCGGTCCGACCATTGCCGGCGGCATGCTGTACGTCTTCTCCGGCTACGGTTTCTGGGGCGGCATGCCGGGCAATGCCCTACTGGCCTTTGAGGCCGGCGACGGCGACCAGAACGGGGCGGCCGGTCAGAACGGCACGCAGGACTGATCCCAAGTCGGTCCCATTCCACGGGACGTATGATGCGTAATCCCAGGAACCAGCGGAGAGAACCCACCCCGCTGCTAGCGCGGCACCCCTCCTGGGAGGGGAACCGCCCCCATCCCCTCCTGGGAGGGGTGGCCGAAGGCCGGGGTGGGTACCTGCTAGGCCGTTAGGTAACGTAATATGCATCACACGTCACGGGAGCGCGCGGGGCTGCTTTCCGCAGCTCCGGCTTGTCCTGCGCGGCGAGCGGTTCAGCCCAGGTAACGATACACCGGCTCGGCAACACACACCGGCTTTTTGCCGCCCTCCACTTCAAACGACAGGCGCAGGATGACTTCCTGTCCGTGAGGAAATCCAGATGGCGACGGAAACCTTGCATCGACATATTGAGATTACCCCCGGCATATCAGGCGGCAAGCCGCGCATCGCCGGACATCGCATTACCGTGGAGAATATCGTCATCTGGCACGAGCGTATGGGCAAGAGCGCCGATGAGATCGCCACCGAGTACGACCTGACCTTGGCGGATGTGTACGCGGCATTGGCGTACTATTTCGATCACCGGGTTGATATCGACCATTTGCTCGAAGAGAGTCGGACATTTGTCAAAACCCTACGCCAGCAGACCTCTTCGAAGCTTTCTGAAAAGCTCCAAGAGCGGAAGCCGCATGGCGAAGATTAAGTTCTATACGGATGAACATGTCTCAAAGGCTGTTGTGATGGGGCTGCGTCGAAGAGGTGTGGATGTCCTGACTGTTCCAGAAGCGGGCAGCCTGGGACTATCTGACGAGGAACATTTGAGAAAGGCGAGAGAAGAAGGCCGCGTCATTTTCACTCAGGATGATGATTTTCTACGTCTGGCAGCAGCAGGTGCGGACCACCAAGGGATTGTTTACTCGACTCAAGACAATACGACTGGTGCGATCATTTATGGTTTGATGTTGATCTACCAGGTGTTGGAAGCGGACGAGATGGTGGGCCATGTGGAATATCTTTAGAGCATAGCCGCCGAAGACACCCTGAATGACACCCTCGACACCGACGCCGTGTAGGGCCGGCCGGTCGCCCCTACCGAATCTGGCTGTCTCCATACGGTGCCGGAGGTGTTGCCCGGCGGTCAATCTGACCCTATGCTGTGCTACACAGAAACTGTGAGGCTGTGTCCATGAAAAACATCACCGTATCCGTAGACGAAGAAACCCATCGGCTGGCGCGCGTTCGCGCCGCCGAGATGGACACGTCCATATCGGCGCTGGTACGCGGCTACCTGACACGTCTGGCGACCGATCCGGCTGCCGCTGGCGATGCCGCCGCGGCACCTGTCGAAACCATCTATCAGCGACGCTGTAGGCTACTGAGGGAAGTGCTCGCGGACTTCGATGCGCATGGCATCGGCCTGCGCATGTCGGAGAACTTCCCTAGGGAGGCGTTGCACGACCGCGCCGCGGCCAGGGCCGAGGCCGTCGCCGAACGCGAGCGACGTCGCAGCATCTCCGAGGCGCTTGGCAACTCGGCGTGCGATTCGTAGATACCAATGTGCTGTTGTACGCCGTAAGCGAGCTTCCCGATGAGGCCGGGAAGCGTACGCGCGCGAGGGAAGTTCTGAGCGAGACAGGCCTGGCCGTTTCCGTGCAGGTGCTCCAGGAGTTCTATCACCAAGCCACTCGAACGACCCGGATTGGCAGCCTCTCCCACGGTAGGGCATTGCAGTTCCTGGAGCCGATTCTGCTGTTTCCGATCCAGGCCATGACTGCGGACGTGTTTCTCGATGCCGTGCATATCAGCCAACGCTTCCAGCTGTCGTACTGGGACGGGGCGATTCTCGCCGCAGCACGCGTCCTGGGCTGCGATGCCGTCTACTCGGAAGATCTCAGTTCGGAGCAGGACTACGACGGCCTCCGGGTCATAAATCCGTTTCTGGTGAAGGAGTGACCGGTCCGCCGCCCCTACTCGAAGACCCGCTCGCCGGTCGCAAACAGCAGCCACACCAGCAGGCCGAACAGGTAGATGCCGGCCGCAATCGAGAACACCAGCCCCCACGAACCGGTGACATCCAGCAGATAGCCGGTCAGGGTTACGCCGACGATGCCCGGTATGGTTCCTGCGGTATTGGAGAAACCGAGCAGAATGCCGGCATAGCGCGGGCCGATATCCAGGTGGTTGACGCCAAAGCCGGCCAGGGCAAAGGCGTTCAGCCCCAGGGCGCAACACATGTAGGCAATCGCCTGCGGGGCGGAGCTGACACTGCCGATCAGACTCAGAAAGATCGTCGGCCCCAGAAAGCCGATGGTCTGCATCAGCTTGCGCACAAACGTCACCGACAGGCCGGATTCGATCAGCTTGTCGGCCACCCAGCCGGCGACATTGGCCATCAGAAACATGGCCAGCCAGGGCAGAATGGTGTACAGCCCGACCTGCGACAGATCGACGCCCAGGGCCTGGGTGAAATACGTCGGCAGCCAGGTCAGGAGCACATAAAAGCCCCAGTTTGAACAAAAATGATTGATGATGATGGCCCAGACCGGCACCTTGGATAACAGCTGCGCCCACGGAATCGTCTCGTTTTTGGGCACGGGTGGGACGTTGTCGCGAATGAACTCCAGCTCTGAGGGAGGGACGCCGGGGTGACTGTCGGGGGTATCGGTGGTCAGGAAGTGCCACAGGCCGTACCACACAAAGCCCAGGATGCCGAACAGGTAAAACACCCACGGCCAGCCCAGCGTGATCACGATGGTCGGCGTCAGCAGCAGGGCGCCGACCGTCCCCAGGGGAACGCCGCTGGTGTTGAGGGCCACCGCCCGGGCGCGTTCCTGCCTGGGGATCCAGCGCGCGTACAGGTTGTAGATGGCCGGAAAAGCCACCCCCTCGCCCAGCCCCATGCCGACCCGAGCCAGAAACAGGACGGTGAAAGACACGGCTGCGGCCGGCGGCGTGATCAGGGTGAACACCGACCACCACACCACGCCGATGCCCAGTACGATTTTGCCGCCAAAGCGGTCGGCCAGCCAGCCGCCAAAGACCTGGGTGGCCAGATAGCCGTAGAAAAAGGACGACAGCACAATGCCGCGGGTGGTCTGGTCCCAGCCGAACTCTTCGGCCATGGGGATGATGGCCACCGAGATGTTGACCCGGTCGATATAGCAGATGAAGGTGCTCAGAAAGCACAGCCCGACCAGGTTGTAGCGGCGTGGCCAGGAGCGGCCGGGCTGAACGGCGGTCGGGATGGTATGGGACGGTTCCGGGCGTGACTCCATGGCTCCCCTCCTCGACATCAGGTTCTGGGCGTCAGATTCTGGGCGTCAGATTCTGGGCGTCAGATTCTGGGCGTCAGGTCCTGGGATCAGGTTCTGGGCGCCCAGTCTATGCAGGTCGGGGCCGACAGCGTCAAGCCGGGCGCGGTGTTGACAGCCGACGGGCGGACGGGGCAGAAGAGGGGCGTGCTCACCATCCGCCACAGGCGCGTCAAATCGGCCCTGACAAAAACCGGCGGCTTCCTGTCCGGCTTCAGCCACAGCCTGACCCCCTACTGGGGCTGCTCGTACGGCAGCTCGTGTTTCTACTGCTACGTTGCCGAAAGCCAGGTCCAGCGCTTTCATGCCGACGGACGGGCCTGGGGCGAGTGGGTCACGGCCAAGATCAATATCGCCGAAGTCCTGGAGCGGGAGCTGGACCGGCTGGCCCGGCGAGGCAGCCGGCCGCGTATCTACTGTTCGGGTGCGACCGACCCCTTCCAGCCCAGGCTCGAACCCCGGTATGGACTGTCCGGCCGGTGTCTTGAGGTCTTGGGCCGCTTCCCGCCCGCCCTGCTGGTGCTGCAAACGCGCTCGCCCCTGGTCGAGCGCTCCTTCGAGCTGATTGCGGCCATTCCCACTGCGGTGCTGAACCTGACCATTGAGACCGACGACGATAGCGTGCGACGCAAACTGACCCCCGGCTGCGCCACGGTTGAACGCCGTCTGGCCGTTGCCCGGGCTGCGACGGCACGGGGAATTTTTACCCAGATCAGCGTCTCTCCGGCCCTGCCCCACAACCCCGAGCGCTTCGCCGGGCTGATTGCCGGCGCGTGCCGCCGGGTCATTGTTGACGACTTTTTCCACGGCGACGGGGCCAGGGGCGCCCGCTCGCGCCGTCGTGGCGTACCCGAGCGGCTGGCCCGGCACGGCTATCCGGGCTGGTTCGGGCCGGACACCACCCGGCGCCTGATGGCCGCCCTGATCGAGCGCATGGGGGAGGAACGGGTGGGCTATTCGCGGGCGGGTTTCAATCGGGGGCTGACGGATACGGCCTAGTCAATGCCGCTGACCTTATGCAGCGACCCGTCGGCCAGGGTGAAGTACACGGCCACGGTTTCGCCCTCACCGAGCAGCGGCAGGCTCAACTCATCGGGCCTGGCTTCGTAGTACAGGCGCTCGGCTTCCTGGCACAGGGCGATAAAGTTCTCAAGGCTGGCCGTATACTCGCGCTCGCCCGTGGCCAGGCGGCGGAGCCGAAACAGTTCGTCATCCTGGCGGTGCATCTGTTGCCACAGCTCCGGCCGATGATCCAGCAGCCAGCCGTCGATGATAGCGAAGTCCGGGCCGAGGCGACGGGTGTGCTCGACATACGCCCGCTTCAGCGCCCGGGGGTCGGACAAGACCGGCCGTGGCCGGACTGCGGCCGCGCGCCGTCTGGGCTTGGACTGTGTCTTCATACTGAGTATTCTATAAGCGAAAAAAAAGCGAAAACAAGAGGGGCGAGAGAAAAATCAAGCCGCGGCTTGCATTATGCCGGCGGCAGCGCGTATGGTCGGAACAGCCTAAGGATCGAAGGGGGTTTTGTATGACACACTATGTCTATTCTGGAGCTGCCCAGTGGTCAGGGGCTGGAGAAGACGGGGCGGTCGGCGGCCTGTTTCGCCAGGTGGTGGGCGAGAGCGACTGGCAGTCGCTCAGCAACGGCCTGCCCGACAAGGTTGAGGTCCGGGCGATTGCCATTCATCCCCAGGACCCGCAGGTCATCTACCTCGGCACCCAGGACGGTCCGTATCGGACGACCGACAGCGGCGAGCACTGGCAGCGGCTCGATTTCCCGGAGCGCGGCGCGGTGGTATGGACGATTATTTTTCATCCCCAGAACCCGGACATCATGTATCTGGGCACGGCCCCGGCCGTGGTGTACCGCAGCGAGAACGGCGGCGAGAGCTGGCGTCGGCTGGCCGTGCTTGAGACGCAGGGTGGGGTACACATGGGCTTTCCCATGCGGGTGATTCGGATGACGACCGATCCCAGCAACCCGGATGAGGTGTATGCCGGGCTGGAAGTCGGCGGGGTGATGCGCAGCTCCGACGCCGGGGAGACCTGGCACGACTGTACGCCGGCGCTGCTGGACCTGGTCGAACGCGACCACCTCAAGAGCCGGATCGGCAGCGATACCAACACCGAGGGCATGATGGACACCCACGCCCTGGAGGTCAGCCCGGCCCGGCCCGGCACGGTTTTCCTGGCCACCCGGATGGGCATGTTTTGCAGCCCCGACCGGGGTGACAGCTGGCAGGAGATGGAAATCTGGCGCGCCTCGCCCTTTTCCTACGCCCGCGATATTCAGGTCGCCCCGCACGACCCCAAGACGCTGTACGCCGCGCTCAGCCCGGCCGCGCTGAGCAAATCCGGCGCTATCTATCGCAGTCAGGATCTGGGCCAGACCTGGCAGCGCTTCGACCACGCTGTGGCCCCCCGACGGACGATGATGGCGATTGCGCCGAGTCGCCGCGACGCCGGCTGCGTGTATGGGGTGAACAGCACCGGTCAGGTCTTCGGCACCCAGGACAGCGGTGAGACCTGGGCCGAGTATCCGCTGCCGGCCGGGGTCAAGAATGTGTACGCTCTGGCGTGCGGCTGAGGACTGGGCAGCCCGGTAGGTCGGATGAGCGAAGCGCAGTCCGACAATGCGCTCCGCTCCGACTTACGAAACTCAGGAGCTGCCTTGATCCAGGAGGACAGCCAGCTTCGCCAGGACTTCGCCAAGCACCCGAGACGGAACCTGTGATGCAAAGCGGATTCGCCGTGCTCGCCAGTCCAGGCTCTTCAATCTGGTCGGCAAGGACGACTCCAGTGATGGTGCTCGCAGCGGGAAGGGAGACCTCGAAGGGGTAGCCTTTGAGGCCTGGATGTGATGGGGCAGAAGAGCGCCAGACTGGCTTTTCTCGTTGTAGCTGCGAGGGCTTAGCACCAGAGCCGGCCGGCGCCCGGCTTGTTCATGTCCGGCTTGGGGTGTGAAGGTCAGCCACACGATGTCCCCCGTGTCGGGGACATACAGCCGTTCTACCATTCCTCGTTGCCCTGGGCCGGGCCGGTGTCTAGCTCGGGATGGAGATTCTCGGCCGTCACCTGGGCCAGCATGTCGGCCAGCTTATAGGTCCTCTTTTGCAGGACAAGCTGCTCGCCACGCGAAACAATCTCAATGGCGGAGCCCTCGCGTACGCCCCATTGCTCAGCGATGGGCTTAGGAATGCGGACGGCCAAGCTGCTGCCCCATTTGGAGATATGAGATTTCGTGCCCATGCGAGCATCCTCCTTGGAGATCTATAAGAGATATCTTTTGGTATCTACCGAATTTCCTGCGATGTTATCAAGCATGGCTCTGAAATGTAGCGTAGCCCGGTCGGTCAGCTCAGTGCGTAGACCGACCTACCCAATCCTGTCCGACGGAATCAGCGAGAACATCACGGCGTCGTGCATCTGGTCGCGGACCAGAATGCGGTTCCTCAGCACACCTTCGCGGGTCGCGCCGAGCTTTTCCGCCACGCGCTGGCTGGCCGTGTTTGCCGTGGCGACGACGAGTTCGATCCGAATCAGGCCGAGTTCGCGGAAACCAAAGGCCGCAACACACCGGGCGGCAGCGGTTGCCACACCGCGACGGGTTCGCTCGGTGCGCACCCAGTAGCCGAGATTGGCGAACCGGTTGGCCCGATTCAGGGTATTGATGCCGCAGCCTCCGAGCAGCCGCCCGTGTGCCGGGTCGATCATGACAAAGTCGTACTCCGTGCCCTGCGCCCACGCCTCGGCGCGCGTCTCAATCCAGCCCCGGCTCTCCTCTATGGCGTAGTCCTGGTGACACCACGGCAGCCACGGCGCGACCTCGTTGATGGATTCGCGCACGGCCTCATACAGGAGCGGCACGTCGTCGGGCTGATAGGGCCGGACCAGGACCGATGAACCATCGTTGAGTTGCAGCTCGTGTTGCACGGGATTCCTCCTGCCGGGCAATAGCGCGAAGGGACTCAGCTCGCGGAGTTTTTCTCCGAAGCCGTTCCTCTCAGGACTCGGCTTGCGGCGTCTTCAACCGAGGGTGGGCTGGCCGCGTCTTTATAGCCGCTCATGCGCCGGTAGACCTCGGCGGCGGCGCGGTGAAAACCGTCCGGCAGACCTGCGGCCGCAAAGGTGTCGGCAATCTCCTCCATCTCACCGCTGAAGCGCCAGGCTTTTCTGGCGTTGGCCCGTACCGCGCCGGCCGAGCGGTCGGGCAGCCCGGCCTGTGACAGTTCCCACTCACGGAGCAGCGCCGCGTCAACGCCCTCATGCATGGCCAGGGTCCGAATCGCAATCAGCAGGGCGGCCGAGCCTTTGGTATAGGCCGCATACGCCATCTTGAGGGCCGAGGCCGCACCCGGCGGGCCGTCGAGGACACACGCCTCAAGCGGGCCGTGACGAAAACAGGCTGCTACCCGCGCGGCCTCGGCGCCGGATAGATACAGGCGGGTCGTGCCCGGCTTCAGGGCCGGCGGACCGATGATGCCGCCGTCAACAAAGCGCGCCCCTGCGGCCTCGACAATCTGCCACACGTCGCGGCTGGTGGCCGGCGACACGGCGTTGGCGTCAACATACACGCCTGAAAAACGCTGCTCGGCCACGGCCCGGGCCAGCTCGGTCGCGGCGTGGGGCGGACACACGCTGAGGATGATATGGCTGTGTTCAACCACGGCGGGCAGGGAGCCTACGTCGGTCAAGCCCGCTGCCTCGGCCCGGCCGTGGGTCTGGGGACCACGCCCGTCCGAGGCCCACACGACCGGCACCTCGTTCAGCCGGGCGGCCGCTCCAACCGTTGCTCCCATTTCTCCCGGGTGGAGCAGCCCAATCGTGTGTGTCATGTCAACTCCTTGTCATCATTTCCTCAGCGTGTCTGTTGGTGTAACAGCCGGGGCTGAGAAAGGGGAGGGGGGAGGCGCCGTCGGCGTCGGTGTTTCTCATTGACACATCCGAGAGCCACACGTAGCCTGCGGAAGAGATTGCTTCGAGGAGAGGGGCGCTGATGCGATTAGGGTTTTGGCCGGCAGTGTATGGCAATTGGATTATTTCGACCCACCCGGAAACCTGTGACGCCTCGTTCGCCTCGACCAAGCGGGCGACGCTGCTGGCCGAGCGGCTCGGCTTTGAGACCCTGCTCATCGCCGAGCATTTCATGAATCCGGTCGAACCCGGACTCGACCAGCTCGACGCCTGGTCAACGGCCAGCGCCCTGGCGGCCGTCACTGACAAGATTGAGATTATTACCGCAGTCAAGCCCGGCTTTCGGGCGCCCGGCGTCATCGCCAAGATGGCCAGCAATATCGATCACATCAGCCACGGGCGGATGGCGATCAATCTGGTGTCGGCCTGGTGGCTGACCGAGTTCGAAATGCTCGGCGCGCCCATCCTGCCCCACGACGAGCGCTACGCCCGTTCCGAAGAGTTTCTGACCATCGTCAAGGGCAGCTGGACGCACGAGCGCTACAGCTTTGCCGGACACTACTACCAGGTGAAGGAGACGAGCCTGTCTCCCAAGCCCGTCCAGCAGCCGCATCCGCCCATCTATGTCGGGGGCGAATCCGAGCCCGGCCGTCGGCTGGGGGCGAAAATGGCTGACATTTTTCTGATCAACGGCCGGCCGGTCGAACACATCGCCGACATCATCGACCACGTTCGGGGGCTGGCTGCGGAATACGGCCGACAGCCCCGCTTCGGCATGTCGGCGTTTGTGATCTGTCGTGACACCGAGCGCGAAGCCCAGGCCGAATTTGAGCGTCTGGTCGCCCTGCGCCAGGACAAACTCAGCGGCTACGACAAAGATGTGGTGATGATTAAAACGGGCTCGTATGAAACCAAGGCCCTGGGCACGAACGGCGGGACCGCCGCCGGACTGGTTGGCACGCCGGCTCAGATCGCCGAGCGTATGCACGCCTTTGAGGCCGTTGGGGTGGAAACCTTTCTGTTGCAGTTCCACCCACTGATCGAGGAGCTGGAGCGCTTCGGTCAGGATGTCATGCCGCTGCTGGCCTAGGCTCCGCACGATCCCTCTCTCAGGCGACGTGCCAGGCAAAGAGCCGCACGTTCAACCGAAAGTCTCCCCTTGCACGCCGATTCTCCTTCCCAAGACCTTGCCGTCCGGTCTGTCTCGTCCCTGCGCCGCATCCTCAGCCTGGCCCTGCCCATCATGGGCGGCATGGTGTCCCAGAATATTATGAATCTGGTCGATACGGCCATGGTCGGCTCCCTGGGCGACGAGGCGCTGGCCGCAGTCGGGCTGGCCGGCTTTACCACTTTCACCTGCGGCGCGTTCATCATCGGTCTGTCAACCGGCGTGCAGGCCACCTCGGCGCGCTGGCTGGGGGCGGGGCGTCGAGGCGAGATTGCCGTGCCTCTGAACGGCGGTCTGGTGCTGGTGCTGGTGCTGGCGATTCCGCTGTCGGTGTGGCTCATCTTTGCCGCCCCGCGCTTCTTTCCGCTTCTCAGCCAGGACGCTGCGGTCGCCAGTCAGGGTACCGACTACCTCCAGGCCCGGCTGGTCGGCCTGACTGCGATGGGGACGAATTTTGTGTTCCGCGGCTACTGGAACGCGGTCAATCTGTCGGCGATCTATATGCGCACGATCATTCTGATGAATGTGATCAACATTTTTCTGAACTGGGTGTTGATATTCGGCAACCTGGGGGCGCCGGCGCTGGGCGTGCTCGGGGCCGGGATCGGGACCACAACGGCGCTGTCAATCGGCTCGCTGGCCTATCTGCTGACCGCCTACCGGCGTGCCCGGGACGGCGGCTTTCTGGTCCGGCGGCCGGACCGGGCAACCCTGTGGACGCTGATTCGCCTGTCGGTTCCAGCCGGCATCCAGCACATCTTCTTTGCCCTGGGCATGACCCTGTTCTTCTGGATTCTGGGTACGATCGGCACGGCCGAGCTGGCGGCCGGCCACGTGCTGTCGAATCTGCTGTTGTTTTGGATGCTGCTGACCAACGGTTTTGGCCTGGCGGCCGCCTCGCTGGTCGGCCAGGCCCTGGGGGCCGGGGCGGTTGACGAGGCGCGCGCCTGGGCCTGGCTGGTGGTCCGCCTGGCCATGGTGTGCGTGGGGCTGCTGGCGCTGCCGGCGGTGCTGGTCCCGGATGCCTTTCTGGGCCTCTTTTTGCGCGATCCGACAACCCTCGACCTGGCCCGCCTGCCGCTCCAGCTGACCGCCGCCACCATGGCCCTGGAGGTCATCGGCATGGTGCTGATGAGCGCCCACTACGGGGCCGGCCACAGCCGGCGGGTGATGGTGATTTCCCTGGCCCTGCAGTGGTGTTTTTTTCTGCCCCTGGCGTTTGTGCTCAGCGCGGCGTTTGGCCTGGGGCTGCTGGCGATCTGGAATCTGAATATCGTCTATCGTTTGATCCAGTCCGCAGTGTTCGTCTGGAGCTGGGAGACCGGGAGCTGGTCCCAGGTGCGAATCTGAAACGGCGTCGGCTTTCTCTACTCTGCGAAGGCCGCAATCAGTTTGTTGCGGTAGTGGTCGCGCTGCTCGGCCGTGGTGCCGGTATTCGGCACGGCAACGATGACGGTGTCGAGCAGGCCCTCGCGTTCGTCGATCTTGGCCCGGACCCGGTCGACCGGCCCGACCGCGCAAAAGGCGTCCACCATGTCCCTGGGAATCAGCTCAATCGCGTCCATGCGCTGCGGAGTGCGCTGGGTGGCGCGCACCGCCGCCACGGTTTCGGCAAAGCCGTGGGCGGCAAAAATATCGTCGTAGATCATCGCCCAGATGCTGAACAGCATGGCGCCGGCTCCGATCCGGTAGGCAGTCGCCAGATCGTCGTCGAGCACGGCAAAGCACTGGCCCAGGACCTCGACATCCGCGCGCTGGCGGCCGGCCTTGCGCAGGCCCGCAGCCAGATTCGGCAGGATATTGTCGCCGACGTGTTTGGCCGAGAACATCGGGTTGCCGACCAGCCCGTCGGCGACTTCGCCGGTCAGGGCGGCCATGCGCGGCTTGACCGCCGCCACATAGATCGGCAGACGCGGACGCGGCTGGGGAGTCGAGCGACCAAAAAAGCTGCGCGCCTTGATCTGGTAGAATCTGCCCTCGTATTCGATACTGCCGCCGCCCTGCTGAGCCGTGTCCATGACCAGACGCACGACCTCGATATACTCCCGCATCTGGCTGACCGGCTTGCCCGCGTCGTGACCCGCATACCAGTTGTTGTTGCGGTTGGGGTGGGCCACGCCCAGGCCCAGGATGAAGCGGCCCTGGCTGAAATAGTCCAGGTCGAGCGCCTCAAAGGCCAGCATGACCGGGCTGTGGGTAAAGGCCAGGACCACCCCGGCGCCGAGCTTGATGCGTCCGACGGCCGGCGCCACCGCCGCCAGCGGAAGCAGCGCCGAGTTGGTCAGCTCGCCCTGCCAGACCGAGTCAAAGCCGGCCTGCTCAAGCTTGTGCGCCCACTCGATCATCGTGCCGGGGGTGTCGTAGGGCAGGAACATGGCGTGTTTCACGGCGGGCTCCTGTTTACGACGGCTGGTGCTGACCCCAGGTATCGAAGTGGGTCACATCGGGGGCGGGTCGACGCTTGACCGGGCCGAACTTGCCGCTGGGAAAGCCGATCGGAATCGTGGCCACCACGCCGTAGTCGTCGGGAATGCCGACCCGTTCGTGCAGCTCATCCTCAAACATCTGGTGCATGGTCGTCAGGCTGGCGCCCAGCCCCAGCGCTCGGCAGGCCAACAGAATGTTCTGGACGCAGGGATAGATCGAGCCGTACGAGGGCGGGGCGTGGCCGACCCGCTTGTCCTTGGGCACGGCGAACGGCCAGTCGCGTTTGCCGCATACCAGCAGCAGGACCGGCGCCTCGTGCATGTGTTCGGCCAGATGCAGGGCCGAGCGCACCGTGCGTGCGAACGACGAGGTATCGCCGGGGTCGGGGGTCATGCCCTCGCCGAAGCGTTCGAGAATGGCTTTATGGTAGCGTTCCTGGAAGAACTTTTTTTTGTCCGGGTCTTGCAGCACGACAAACGCCCAGGCCTGGAGGTTCTGGCCGCTCGGCGCCTGGGTGCCGGCTTCCAGGATTTTGCGAATCGTTGCCAGGGGAACCGGATCGGGTTTGAGGCGACGCATCGCCCGCATGGTGTACATGGTCTCAAAAATGCCCATTTCGTCAGCCATGGTGTGGTGCTCCTCTCCAAAGGTTGGCAGGCGGATTCACGGGCGCTTTACACGCCCTTCAACAGATGCCGGGCGATGACCACGCGCTGGATCTGCGAGGTGCCCTCGTAGATCTGAAGCAGCTTGGCGTCGCGCATCAGCTTTTCAACCGGATACTCGCCCAGGTAGCCGTAGCCGCCAAAGATCTGGACCGCGTTGGTCGTGATTTGCATCGTCCGGTCGGCGCCAAAGGCTTTGGCATAGCTCGATACAATCGACGCCGGGGCGCCCTGGTCCAACATCCAGGCCGCCTTATAGGTCAGCAGCCGCATGGCTTCGAGTTCAATCGCCATGTCGGCCAGCATGAACTGAATGGCCTGAAAATTGGCAATCGTCTGGCCAAAGGCCTCACGCTGCTGGGCATATTTCAGCGACTCGTCCAGGGCCCGCTGGGAGATGCCGATCGCAAACGCGCCGACCTCGGGCCGGCTGTGGTCAAAGGTCCGCATGGCCACCTTGAAGCCCGCCCCCTCTGCGCCGACCAGGCCGGCCCGCGGCACGCGCGCCTCCTCAAACACAATCTCGGCCGTGTCCGAGGCGCGCTGGCCCATCTTGTTGTGCATCCGGTTGGCGCTGATGCCGGGCGTATCCGACGGCAGCACAAAACACGAAATCCCGCCGTGGCGGTCGTCCCTGTCGTGGGTCGCAAAGACCACATACCAGTCGGCAATCGTGCCGTTGGTGATGAAGTGCTTGGTGCCGTTGAGGACGAACTCATCGCCGACTTTCCGATAGCTGGTCGTAATGCCGGCGGCGTCGGAGCCGGCCCCGGGCTCGGTCAGGGCAAAGGCGCCAAAGCTCGGCTGTGCGGCCAGCCGGCCCAGATAGCGCTTTTTCTGGGCCTCGTCGCCGGCAATCAGCAGCGGCAGAGCGGCCAGGTTGTTGGCCACCATATTGAGGGCGATGCCGGCGCAGCCATAGATCATCTCCTCGTCGATCAGGCAGGTGTCCATGACCCCCAGACCCAGGCCGCCGTACGTGGTCGGGACCTGGGGGTTGAGAAAGCCGAGTTCCCAGGCCTTGTGGCAGATGTCGAGCGGTAGCTCCTCTTTCTTGTCGTACTCGGCGGCAACGGGGATGATTTCTTCCACCGCAAAACGATGCACTGTGTCCTTGAGTTGGCGCTGTTCCGGGCTGAGATCGAAACTGTACACGGGCAGGCTCCTTATCGGCCGCTGAATTTGGGCTCTCGCTTCTCCAAAAAGGCGCTGATCCCCTCGTCCCCGTCGGCCGTATGCGCCCGGGCGGCGATGGCCTGGGCTTCCAGCTCCATCTGGGTTTCAAGCGTCTCGGTCCAGCCGTTGTGCAGCAGCCGTTTGGCCGCGCCGAACGCGCCGGTCGCCCCGCTGGCCAGCGAGGCGGCCAACTCCCTGGCGCGGTCCATCAGCTCGGCGTCGGGCACGACCTGATTGACGATGCCCCACTCGTGGGCCTCCTGGGCCGACAGCATCCGGTTGGTCAGGACCAGTTCGGTGGCCCGCTTCATGCCCACCGCCCGCGACAGGAAATAGGTCGAAGAGCCGTCGGGCGTCAGGCCGGCCCGGGTGTAGGCCATGGTAAACCGGGACGACTCGGCGGCCAGGACCAGATCGCAGGCGCAGGCCATGCTCATGCCCGCGCCGGCCGCCACCCCGTTGATCACGCCGATCAGCGGCGGGTCCATGCGCAGAAAGCGCGACACCGCGCTGTGCAGATAGATGGTGACCTCTTTCAGGTGGGCGGCCAGGGGCGCGCCGCGTCCGTGGCCGGCAAAGCTCTTGAGATCCCCGCCGGCGCAGAACATGCGGCCCGTGCCGGTCAGCAGCACGGCCCGGATAGCGCCGTCTTCGCTGCACTGGATTGCGGCCTGCATGAGTTCTCTGGACATGTCGATGTTGAGCGCGTTGGCGTTATCGGGTCGCTTGAGCGTAATCGTGGCAATCTGATCCTGAACCTCAAAGCCTATGGTCGTGTAGTCCATCCGGTCCTCCCTCAGGCCAGCAGCTCGGCAACCGCCCGGCCGATCTCCAGCGGTGAGTCTTCCTGCACGAAATGGGTGCCCTTGACCGTGACTTCTTTCTGGTTCGACCAGCTGCGGCAGAACTCGCGCTGCGGGCCGGTCAGAATAACGCCCGGGTCGGCGTTGACGAACAGCTTGGGGATGGGGCTCGTTGACAGCCAGGCGCCGTAAGCCTCGACAATCCGGGTCACGTCGGCCGGCTCGCCCTCAATCGGGATCTGGCGCGGCCAGGTCAGGGTCGGCCGCCGCGACTCGCCCGGCTCCAGGTAGGGGCGTCGGTAGACCGCCATTTCCTCGTCGCCCAGCCCCCGGATCACGCTGGCCGGCAGGATGCGCTCCACAAAGACGTTTTTTTGCAGCACCATGTCTTCGCCGGCCGGCGAGCGCATGGCCTGAAAGATGTTGCGCGCGGTTTCCGGCCAGCTCGCCCAGGTCAGGGGTTGGACAACCGCTTCCATGTAGGCCAGCGCCTTGATGCGCTCGGGATTCCTGTGGGCCCAGTAAAACCCCAGGGCCGAGCCCCAGTCGTGGACGACCAGCGTCACTTTGTGTGTCAGCCCCAGGGCCTCAAACCAGGCGTCCAGATAGCGGGCGTGGTCCACAAAGCGGTAGGAACCGGCCGGGTTTTTGCCCGAATCGCCCATGCCGATCAGGTCCGGGGCCAGACACCGATGGGCGGCGGCCACCGGCGGAATGACGTTGCGCCACAGGTAGGACGAGGTCGGGTTGCCGTGCAGGAAGACGACCGGCTCGCCGCTGCCGGTATCGACATAGGCCATGTCGCTGTCCAGCACGGCGACGCGTTTGCGCTCGTAGGGGTCTTGGGCCGAAATGCTTTCGCTCATAGGGCTGCTCCTTGTGTCAGGTGCTTGTCTTGGCGATGTCCGCCATCAGGTGGTAGGCCTCGGGCTGCTGCGAGGACACCAGCATGGTCGTCACCCCGGCGTCTTCCCAGGCTGTGAAGCGCTGCCGAATCCGCGCCTCGGGGCCGCACAGCGACAGCTCGTCGCACAGCTCGTCCGGCACCGTGGCGATGGCCTCGGCCTTGTGGCCGGCCAGGTACAGCTCCTGAATGCGCGCCGCCGCGTCGCCGTAGCCGTACTTGGTCACCATCTCGTTGTGGAAGTTCTTGCTGCGGGCGCCCATGCCGCCGACGTACAGGGCCAGGGTCGGCTTGATCTTGGCCAGGCAGGCTTTGACATCGTCGCCAATAATCACCGTACAGCCGGCCGCGATATCCCAGTCTCTCCACGACTTGCCGTTGCCGGCGCGCCGAAAGCCGTCCTCAATGCCCTCGCTGTACATGCCCACGCGCTGGGGCGAGAACCAGATCGGCAGCCAGCCGTCGGCCACCTCGGCCGTCAGCCGCACGCTGCGCGGCTGCATGGTGGCCAGATAGACCGGCAGTTGGCGGGTGTGCAGGATGGATTTCAGCGGTTTGCCCAGGCCGGTCGCCCCCGGTCCCTGGTAGGGCAGCTGATAGGCTTTGCCGTCCAGGCTGACCGGCTCCTCCCGAGCCCAGATCTTGCGCAGAATCTCGACATACTCGCGCAGCCGGGCCACCGGCTTGTCGTACGGCGTGCCGTGCCAGCCCTCGATGACCTGCGGGCCCGACAGCCCCAGGCCGACCAGAACCCGCCCCTCGGACAGGGCGTCGAGCGTTGACATGGTCATCGCACACATGGCCGGGGTGCGCCCGGCCAGCTGCATGATGCCGGTGCCGAGTTTCAGCCGCGTCGTCTTGGCCGCCAGATAGGCCAGCGGGGTGACCGCGTCCGAGCCGTAGGCTTCGGCGCTCCATACCGAGTCATAGCCGAGCCGCTCGGCCTCAAGAATATGGTCCATCGGCAGCCGAACCTGTCCGCCGGAGTAGCCGATCCCAATGCCCAGTTTCATACCCAACCCCCTTGGTGTGCGTCAGTTTCTGGGCCTACCGCTATCGGGGGGCTGGCGGGGAGTCAAGCCGGGGGGTAGCCGAGCCGGATTTTCGGGCGCAGCTTTCGATTGACACCAGACCCTGCAATGGCCGAAAATGGAGCGTATGAACGAATCAATCAATACCAAACAGCTGCGGTCTCGCTTGGGCAGCTACCTGACCCAGGTCGAGCAAGGTCTCACCCTGGTTGTGACTCGGCAAGGACAGGCCATTGCCGAGCTGCGGCCCTACGGGGGAGCCCAGGAGCAAAACGGCCATGCCGAACCGGACGCCGCGCCCCCGGCCGACCCGCCATCCATGCCGCCAGGCATGAGCGCGCTGGGTCTGACCGCCTATCAGTACAATCTGGACAAACCTGAAGAACCGACACCTGACGAGTCTGCGGCGGAGCAGGCCGAGCAAAACGGCCCCGCCGAACCGCTTGAGGCGGACAGCGCCGCGCCTCCCCCTCCTTCGCCGCCGGCCAAGCGCCGCCGCTCCCGTAAGACCAAGGCCACCAAACGGGCGAGGACATGATGGACGGTCGGCGTGTGGGTGGGGTGCTCGGCAAGGTGTTCGCCGCTCGCATTCAGTGCCCGGGCTATGCGCGGGGACAGGCATTCGTCGATGAACAACCGCATGCGTGGTCATGGGCTTTGCCGCGCCGCATTGCGCCACGGCCGTCCGCCCGGTCGGCCTCTCAAGGGATGCGTCCGCGCGAAAATCACCGCCGCTTCAAACGCGTCGCGCGGGATGTCGGGATTCTCGGCAGCGAGGTCGTCCATACTGTCGCCGTTCTGCAAACGCCCAAGGACCGAGTAGACGCTCATCCGAGTGCCCCGGATCACCGGCGTACCACCGAGAAGGGCTGTATCGGACACGATGTGGGTATCTCGCAATTCCTTGTAACGCACGGCCGTCTCACAAGCCTCGCCGGCCAGTTCGTCTACATGCAGGACAGTGCCCGGCGAAAATTCTATTGGCGTAAGCTGCGTGGGATCGAGGCGGACAAGCCGCGTCCACAGCGACTTTTTGTGACGCACGGGCAAATCCACGAGATTTGCCGACTTCAAGGCGGCGAAATAGGCCACCGCCTGTAGCGGTACATAGCGCGTCGAGCCGCCACGCAGGCGTGCCGGCCGGGTCAGCGTTTTCATCACCTCCGCCTCCACCGCCTTCTCCACGGTTGTTTTGGTGACGCCGGCCAGTTCGGCCGCTTCGCGCAGGGTGAGATCGGGCGATGCCAGCATAATTCGCTCCTGTTCTGGAACGAATATAGGGCAGAGCCGTACTGACCGCAAGCTGTGTCGCGGTCATCGACCGGTGGACGGAGGCCAGAACGCTACAGCCGGTGCTCCAGCGCCCACAGGATCAGCTCGGTGACCCCGTCCTCGCCCCATTCGCCGGAGTCAAGCTGTAGATGGTAGCCCTGCGGGTCGCGCCATTCGGCCTGGTAGCAGTTGTGGACATAGTCGGTCCGCAGCTTGTCCATGCCGGCAATCCGCCGCTCGGCCTCTGTATGGGTCAGCTTTTCGACCTCCATGGCGCGCTTGATGCGCGCCTCCATGGGGGCGAACACGAAGACGTGCAGGGTATGCGGTCGCTCGGCCAGAATATAGTTGCTGGCCCGCCCGACAATGATCGCCTTGCCCTCTTTGGCGACATCTTCGATCAGCCTGCGGGTCAGCCGGGCCAGCTGCGTATCGCTCAGGCGCAGCGGGGGAGGAATGTTGTAGGCGGTCTCAAAACCACCCACGCCAAAAAAGCCGACCGCCCGCTCGATGAATGAGCCGACCCGCTCGTCTTTGTTTTCCACATAGCCTTCGGCAACGTGTTGCTGCGAGGCAATCGCCCGCACAATCTCTTTATCCCAGACTGACCAGCCCAGCCGCTGACCGAGTGCACGGGCGATGAGACTGCCGCCGCTCCCGTACTGGTGCGACAGGGTGAGCATCGGCGCTGTTGTGGTCATGGTGTGTTCCTTTCGTGTGTCATCCGCCACGCTGAACCTTCGGGCGCTGCTGACTCTCGCTAGCAAGCAAACACGCACAGTGCAAGTACAGATATCCGGGCATGTGTATCCCACGCCTGCGGTCTGATTTACACTTGAGAGAGCGCCCGCTCCCCCGATCTTCGGCGTGCGCAGGAAAGGCGTGGCATGCGATACATCCTGGCCCTCGATCAGGGCACGAGCAGCTCACGGGCGGTTGTGGTTGACCGGGCCGGTCGTGTTCGAGCCGTTGCTCAGCGCGAGCTGAGCCCGGTCTATCCTCAGCCCGGCTGGGTTGAACAGGACCCAAACGAAATCTGGGCGTCACAGGCGGCGGTGGTGGGCGAAGTCCTCCAGGCCGCCCGGCTGTCGGGCGCCGACATCGCCGCCATGGGAATCAGTAACCAGCGCGAGACGACTATCGTCTGGGATCGGCAGACCGGACAGCCGATCTGGAATGCCATCGTGTGGCAGGACCGCCGTACCGCCGAGCTGTGCGACCGGCTGCGCGACGAGGGCCGGGCAGACCTGTTCCGGCGCAAAACCGGTCTGGTCCTGGACGCCTACTTTTCGGGCACCAAGCTGGCCTGGCTGCTCGACCGGGTGCCGGACGCCCGGCGTCGGGCCGAACAGGGGCGGCTGGCCTTTGGCACGGTTGACAGCTGGCTGGTGTGGCAGCTGACCAGGGGTCGGGCACACCTGACCGATGTGACCAACGCCTCGCGGACCCTGTTGTACAATATCCATACCGGCGAGTGGGACGCCGAGCTGCTTGAACTCCTGAACATTCCGCCCGGCCTGCTGCCCGAGGTGCGGCCCTCAAGCCAGGTGTCTGCCGAGACCGCAACCGAGCTGTGGGGGGCGGCCATCCCGATCGCCGGCCTGGCCGGCGACCAGCAGGCGGCCCTGTTCGGCCAGCGCTGCCACACGCCGGGCACGGTCAAGAATACGTATGGCACCGGCTGTTTTCTGCTCATGCCGACCGGCGCCCAGGCGGTTCGCTCCGACCACCGTCTGCTGACCACCCCGGCCTGGCAGCTCGACGGACGGACGCTCTACGCGCTCGAGGGCAGCGTGTTCATCGGTGGGGCGGTCGTCCAGTGGCTGCGCGACGGCCTGGGCATGATCACCTCCTCGGCCGAGGTCGAGCCCCTGGCCGCCAGCGTGCCCGACACCGGCGGCGTGTACCTGGTGCCGGCCTTTGCCGGGCTCGGCGCGCCGCACTGGGACCCCTACGCCCGCGGCACCATGGTCGGCTTGACGCGGGGAACGAGCGCCGCCCACCTCGCCCGCGCCGCACTCGAAAGCATCGCCTATCAGTCGCGCGACGTGGTCGCCGCCATGCAGGCCGACGCCGGGCTGAGCCTGACCGAGCTGCGGGTCGATGGCGGGGCAACGGCCAATGATCTGCTCATGCAGTTCCAGGCCGATATTCTCGGCGTCCCGGTAGTCCGGCCCCGGGTTACCGAGACAAGCGCCCTGGGGGCCGCCTATCTGGCCGGTCTGGCCGTTGGCTACTGGACGGACCAGAGTCAGCTGGACGCCCAGTGGCAGATTGAGCGGGTCTTCGAGCCGCGCATGCCGCCGGACCGGCGCGCCGGCCTGATTGCCGACTGGCAGCGGGCGATTGAGCGGGCCAAGGCGTGGGCGGCGCCGTAAAGGACACGCGGCCGCGTACCGCCTAGCCGGTCCACTCGGCCATGCGCTCGCCGAGCATGATCGCCGTGGCGTTGGCCGGGCGACGGACCACGTTGGGTTGAATGGAGGTATCGGCCACCCGCAGCCCGTCCACACCGCGCACCCGGCCGAACTGATCGACCACTGCGGTCAGGTCAGCGTCCGGTCCCATTTTGCAGCTGCCCGACATGTGGATGGCGGTGCCCAGCGTCGTATACATCCAGTGATCCAGAGCCTGATCCGTGGCCAGCTGGGCGTCGCTGGGCACCGTCCGCTCCGATACCAGCGGCTTGAACACGCGGCTGTCCATGAGGTCGATGACCAGCCGCACGCCCTCGCGCATGCGCTGGCGGTCGAACGGGTCGGACAGATAGTGGTAGTGCAGCTCGGGCTGGACATACGGGTCGGCCGAGACGAGGCGCATCTCGCCCTTGCTGCGCGCCTCCTGGAGCGAGCTGCCGATCATCAGGTCGCGTCCGCGCCGAACCTGCTCGAACAGCCGCTTGACCGAAATCCCGCGCATGGCGGCCAGGGTCTTGAAGGGATGGCGCAAAAAGGACGGCAGGCCGGGCAGCTGGGCGCCGTCCTTGCGACTGGCGGTGACAAACGAGTCGGTCATCGAAAAACAGAACGGCAGGATTTCCATGTCGCCCCGGGTGGTCGAGTCCCCGGCGGTATAGTGCAGGCCGGTTTGCAGCATCGGCATGCCCGGATAGGTGTGGGGCGTCTTCCTGGTCTTGTACATGACCATCACCGCCGGATGATCGGTGAAGTCTTTGCCCACGTAGGGCGCGTCGTGCAGCACCGGGATATCACAGTGGCGCAGCTCGTCGGCCGGCCCGATGCCCGACAGCAGCAGCAGGTGGGGCGACTTGACCGCGCCGGCGCTGAGGACGATCTCCCCGCCGTGCACGACCAGGCGCTCGCCCTGTCTATCGACCTCCACGCCGACCGCCCGGCGACCCTCAAACACCACCCGTCTGACGTGGGACTCGCCCCACACGTGCAGATTTGAGCGGTGCAGGTTGGGCGTCAGATAGGTCACCGCAGTATTCATCCGAATCCCGTCGATATTGTTGAGCGGCAGGGAGCCGACCCCGATGGAGTCGGGATGGTTCATGTCCGGGTCTTCGGGGTGACCGGCGTCCAGACAGGCCTGGACAAAAGCCTGCTGGATGGCGTTCCACTCACCCGGCTTGGGCCGCCGGACCGGAATCGGGCCGTTGGCGCCGTGGAAATCGTTCTGGATGGCCTGGTCGTGGATATCCTGGTCGGCCTCCAGCTTCTTGAAATAGGGCAGGACTTTGTCATACGTCCAGGCGTCGTTGCCCAGCTCGGCCCAGCCGTCAAAGTCCTGCGGCACGCCGCGGATGAAGACTGTGCCGTTCAGGGCGCTTGAGCCGCCGACGACTTTGCCGCGCGGCACCGAGTAGGGCAGTTCGGGGGTCAGGTTGGCCTTGAACGACCAGTTGTTGGGATGGCCGGGAAAACTCGAAGCCATGGAGCCGCCCTGTTGCAGCACGTCGGGAAACTCGTCGATGCGCGCATAGTGCGGGCCGGCGTCCAACAGCAGGACCGAGCACTGGGGGTTTTCCGACAGCCGGGCCGCCAGCGGACAGCCGGCCGAGCCGGCTCCAACGATGATCACGTCGTACTCCATAGCTCTTCCTCACGCTTTCCTTTCCAGCCAAAGTCTGGGCGATTATCGGGCGGGCTGCTGCGGGCTGTCAAGCTGTGTTTCCGCCTGATCGGGTTCGGCGGCGTTGGGAAAAAAGAGCTGCTGACCGTCAATCACATAGGCGTTGATCAGCCCTTGCGCCTCGGGACCGATCAGCCAGTCGATAAACGCCTGGGCCTGGGCGGCTTTGACATGAGGATGCCTGGCCGGGTTGACCAGGATGACGCTGTACTGATTGCGCAGCCGGGAGTCACCCTCGACCAGCACCCGCAGGTCGGCCTTGTTCCGAAAGCTGATCCAGGTGCCTCGGTCGGTCAGGGTATAGCCCGCCATGCCAACCGTGGTGTTCAGGGTGGCGCCCATGCCCGCGCCGGTCTCCCGGTACCAGCTGCCGCTGGCCGTGGTGGGGTCAAGACCGCTGAGCCGCCACAGGTGCTGCTCTTTTTTATGCGTGCCGCTGTCGTCGCCGCGCGATACAAACACCGCCCGGCTGGTGGCGATCCGTGTCAGCGCCGCCGGCGCGTCGGTCAGCCCGCCGACGCCGGCCGGGTCGGCCGCCGGTCCGACAATCACGAAATCGTTGGACATCACCGCCTGTCGTTTCACACCCCAGCCGTCGGCCACAAACTGCTCCTCGTCAGCCTTGGCGTGGACGAAGACGACATCGGCGTCGCCATTCCGGGCGTTTCTCAGGGCTTGGCCGGTCCCGACCGCCACCACCCGGACCTGAATACCGGTCCGGCTCTGAAAGTGGGGCAGCAGGGAGTCAAATAGACCCGAGTTCTGGGTTGAGGTGGTGGACTGGACAACGATGAACGGCTCCGCAGCCCCGACCAACCCAGCCCCAAGCGCCATGACGACACCGATCGCAGACAGGAGGAGCGTGAAACGGATGGGGCGGGACATGCCAGTCTCTTCTCTCAGCCTGAAACGCGGTCGCGGGCTACAACACCAGCCGCCCCTCAAGATAGGCCCGGGCCGGTTCCGAGCGTGGACGTGCAAAGAACTCCTCAGCCGGGGTATGCTCGGCAATCCGGCCGTGGTGAATAAACACGACCTCGTCGGCGATCCGCCGGGCTTGGCCGATATCGTGGGTGACCAGCATGATTTTGGCTCCCCGGCTGTCCGCAGTGTGGATCAGGTTTTCGATGGCGGCCACCGCAGCCGGGTCGAGACTGGCGGTCGGCTCATCGAGCAGCAACACCTCCGGCTCCAGGCCGAGCGCTCGCACCAGGGCCAGCCGCTGCTGCTCACCGGCCGACAGCACCCGGGCCGGGCGGCTGGCGACCTCGGACAGACCGGCCAGCTCAAGCAGCCGGGCCAGCCGCTGGGAGCGATCCTTGGCCGGAGCCGGCCGCAACCCCAGGGCAAAACGCAGATTGGCCCTGACCGAGCGGCGCAGCAGCACCGGACGTTGAAAGACCAGGGCCTGACGCCGTCGCACGGCCGCCCCCCAGCCCGTCTGTCCCCACGCAATCGTGCCCGAGGTCGGCCGCAGCAGCCCGTGCAAGAGCCGTAACAGCAGGCTTTTGCCCGCGCCGTTGGCGCCCATGATCACCGTGCGCGGACCGGCTTCGAGCCTCAGGTCGATCCCTCTGATCAGCGCCGTGCCGTTCACGCTATACACTAACTGGCTCACCCGTAGCGGCAGCATAGCCTGGCCTGTGGAGTCAGGCAGAGCGGCTGAACCCCCTGTGAGCGGAGGAGCCCCGGCCTCCTTCAGCCTAGCCATACGCCCACCTGTTGGCCGTCCCGCGCAGGACCGCCACCGCCAGGTTGACCGCCAGGGCCAGCGTGATCAGGATGAGTCCCAGGGCCAGGGCCAGGGGCAGATCGCCCTTCGAGGTTTCGAGCGCGATGGCGGTGGTCATCACCCGGGTCACGTGTCTGATATTGCCGCCGACGATGATCACCGCCCCGACCTCGGCGATGGCGCGACCGAAACCGGCCAGGGCAACCGTCAGCAGGCTGTAGCGCGCGTCCCACAGCAGCACCCGGACCGCGGTCAGGGCCGGGACACACAGCGAGGCGAACTGCTCGGCATACTCGGTGTGGAGGTCTTCAAGCGCCTGCCGCGTCAGAGCCGCCACCAGCGGGGTGACCAGCACGGTTTGTGCAATAATCATCGCCGTTGGCGAGTACAGCAGGCGCAGCCAACCGAACGGTCCGGCGTGTGACAGCAGCAGATACACGCACAGACCCACGACGACCGGCGGCAGCCCCATCAGGGCGTTCAGCAGCACAACGGCAACGCCGCGACCCGGGAAGCGACCGGTGGCCAGACCGGCCCCGATTGGCAGACCCAGCCCGCACGCGATCAGGGCGGCCGTCAGACTGACCTGGAGGGACAAGCCGGCAATTTCAAGCAGCATCGGGTCGGCCCCGGCAATCAGTCCCCAAGCCAGGCGAAACGCGTGTCCAAAATCGTGCATGGTAAGAGCAATGGCGCCGAGTGCCCGCGCCTCAGCTCAGGGGATCGGGGCTCTCGGCTCGACCCTGGGAACGGATCAGGGTGCCGTGAACGCAGCGGCATTTTGCCGGTCCGGAGTCTGTTTTATCAGTGTGCTGCTCATCGAAAGAGAGGAAAAATGACTGCGCTCGGTTGGGTGTTCCTCGTGGAGAGCGTGTTGATTGTATCGCTTGGCCTGCACGTCTCCTATCAGGACAAGAAAAAGGCGAGACAGGGCTAGTGCGTTTCACGTGAGGCTGTCGCTCTACCGGACGCGCTCCGGCCTCCCTGCTTCGACTTCGCTCCGCTCCGCTTAGCACGAACGGGAGGCCGTTGGGCCTGAGCGTCAGGCGCAACGCGCCTGAAGTCGAAGGGCGACACAGCATCGTTATTTGCTCTAGGGGGGGCCAGCCCGCTGGACTGCCTGGACCGTCTTCCCGTCCTTGTCTCTGCCCTCACACGAGTCTTCTTCCCCGGTTCGGTCCGGGGCGCTCATCCCACGCAATGCGAACGGCCGCCCCGTATCCTAGGCCTCAACGCCGCTGGCCACCTCGACCTGCACCGCGCAGTACTTGAACTCGGGGATTTTGCCGTAGGGGTCGAGGGCTTCGTTGGTCAGTAGATTGGCTGCGGCCTCCTGGTAGCAGAACGGAATGAAAATCTCTTCCCGCTGCATGCTGCTGTCGGCCCGGGCGTAGGCGATCAGCTCGCCGCGGCGCGAGACGACTCTGAGCAGGTCGCCCTCCGTGCCGCCGATGCCTGCCAAGTCCTCGGGATGAATATTGATGACCGGCTGGGGTTCTATCGCGTCCAACACCCGCGAGCGGCGGGTCATGGCGCCGGTGTGCCAGTGTTCGAGCTGCCGGCCGGTGATCAGGACGTAGGGGAAGTCCTTGTCCGGCAGCTCGTCGGCGCTGATCAGCCGGGCCGGCACAAAGCGGCCCCGGCCGCTGGCGGTGGGAAAGTCGTCCTGGAAAACGACCGGCTGGCCCGGATCGTCCTCGCTGGTGCAGGGGTAGGTGACCGAGTTGGCGCGCTCCAGACGCTGCCAGCTGATCCCGCCGATGCTGTCCATGGCCTGGCGCATCTCGACAAACACGCTCTCGGCATCGGCGTAGCGCCAGTCCAGACCCAGCCGCCGGGCGATGGCCTGGATGATGTCCAGATCCTGGCGGGCGTTGCCCGGCGGGTCGAGCGCCCGCCGACCCAGCTGCACCCGACGGTCGGTATTGGTGAACGTGCCGGTCTTTTCGGGAAAGGCCGAGGCCGGCAGCACCACGTCGGCAAAAAAGGCGGTTTCGGTCAGAAACAGGTCTTGGACCACCAGATGATCCAGCCCGGCCAGGGCTTGACGGGCGTGGTGCAGATTGGGGTCGGACATGGCCGGATTTTCGCCCATGATGTACATGCCGTGGAGGCTGCCATCCAGAATCGCGTTCATGATCTCGACGACCGTCAGGCCCGGTTTGGCGTCCAGGGCGGTGTGCCACAGCGCCTCAAACCGCTCGCGGGCGTCGTCGTTGTCGACCCGCTGATAGTCGGGAAAGACCATCGGAATCAACCCCGAGTCAGACGCACCCTGGACGTTGTTCTGGCCGCGTAGCGGATGCAGGCCGGTCCCCGGCCGGCCGACCTGCCCGGTCATCAGGGCCAGGGCGATCAGACACCGGGCGTTATCGGTACCGTGAATGTGCTGCGAGATGCCCATGCCCCAGAAGATCATCGAACCCGAGGCGGTGGCATAGCGGCGGGCCACCGCCCGAATCGTTGCCGCCTCAATGCCGCAGACGGAGGCCATCTCCTCGGGGCTGAAGCCGGCCACGTTGTGGCGAATCAGCGCAAAGTCTTCGGTCCGCTGTTCGATAAACGCGGTGTTGACCAGGTTCTCTTCGATGATGGTGTAGATCATGGCGTTCAGCAGCGCCACGTCGGTATCGGGCTTGAACTGGAGATAGTAGCTGGCGTGGCGGGCCAGTTCGGTGCGCCGCGGGTCCATGACGATCAGGGTTTTTCCGGCCTTGGCCGCGTTTTTCATAAAGGTGGCGGCCACCGGATGGTTTTCGGGCGTATTCGAGCCGATGACGACAATCACCTCGGCCTCGGCCACGTCCTCGACCTGATTGGAGACTGCGGCCGAGCCAATGCCTTCGAGCAGGGCGGCCACCGACGAGGCGTGGCACAGGCGCGTGCAGTGATCGACATTATTGGTGCCAAAGCCGGTCCGGACCAGCTTCTGAAACAGATACGCCTCCTCGTTGCTGCCCTTGGCCGAGCCAAAGCCGGCCAGAGCCTGACCGCCGTGCTGGTCACGGATCTGTTTCAGGCCGGTGGCAGCCAGGTCGAGGGCTTCGTCCCAGTCGGCCTCACGGAAGATGTCCCGCCAGCCGTCCGGGTCAAAGCTGACCTCGGCCGACTTGGCTACGCCGGGCTTGCGGATCAGGGGTTGTGTCAAACGCTGGGGGTGGTTCACATAGTCGAAGCCAAAGCGGCCTTTGACACACAGCCGTCCGTGGTTGGCCGGTCCGTCGCGGCCGGTGACGTACAGAATGGTGTTGTCCTTGACGTGGTAGGTCAGCAGACAGCCCACCCCGCAGTAGGGACACACCGAGTCCACGGTCTTGTCCGGCTCGGTCAGTCCCACCTCGCCCGCCGGCATCAGCGCGCCGGTCGGACAGGCCTGGACGCACTCGCCGCAGCCGACGCACGAGCTGTGGCCCATGGGATCGCCAATATCAAAGACAATTTCGGCCTGGCTGCCGCGCCGGGCATAGCCGATCACGTCGTTGACCTGCTCCTCGCGGCAGGCGCGCTGGCAGCGGGTACACTGGATGCAGGCGTCGAGATTGACCGCAATAGCCGGGTGGGACACGTCCTGGGCCGGCTGAGCGCGGGCCGGGAAGCGGGCCGGACCGACGGCCAGTTTGTCCGCCCACAGCTCCAGCTCTGACTCGCGGGTATAGGCGCTGTCGGCCACGTCGGAGCGCAGCAGTTCCAGGACCATTTTTTGCGAGTGGCGCGCCCGCTCGCTGTGACTCGACACCTGCATGCCCTCGGTCGGCGTCCGGCAGCACGACGGCGCCAGCGGTCGCTCGCCGCTGATTTCGACCACGCACGCCCGGCAGTTGCCGTCGGGCCGCAGACCGTCGGTGTAACACAGGTGGGGAATCTCCACCCCGTGCCGTCGGGCGGCCTGGAGGATGGTTTCGCCGGGCCGGGCGGCGACGCTGCGCCCGTCCAGGCTGAAGGTGGTCAGTCCGGCCGGATCGTGAGAACCGTTGGGAGATACGCCAGCCATTAGGAAAGCTCCTGTGGAAAGTATTTGATCACGCTGCGCAAAGGATTGGGCGCGGCCTGGCCCAGCCCGCAGATGGACGCGTCGGCCATGACCTGGGCGAGGTCTTCCAGCAGGCCGGTGTCCCAGCGCTCCTGCGCCATCAGCCCGGCCGCTTTTGCCGTGCCCACCCGGCACGGCGTACACTTGCCGCACGACTCGTGGGAAAAGAAGCGCATGGCGTTGAGGGCGGCGGCCTTGGCGCTGTCCTTATCCGACAGGACGATGATGGCGGCCGAACCGATAAAACTGCCGTGGGGCTGGAGGGTGTCGAAATCGAGCGGCTCGTCGGCCAGTGAGGCGGGCAGAATGCCGCCCGAGGCCCCGCCCGGGAAGTAGCCGTACAGCTCGTGGCCGGGCAGCATACCGCCGCAGTACTCGGCGATCAGTTCACGCAGGGTGATGCCGGCCGGCGCCAGGTGGACGCCGGGCGTGCTGACCCGCCCGCTGACCGAGAAGGAGCGCAGCCCCTTGCGGCCGTTTCGCCCCTGACCGGCGAACCAGTCCGAACCTTTCTCGACAATCTCGCGCACCCAGAACAGCGTCTCAAAATTATGCTCCAGGGTCGGTCGGCCAAACAGCCCGACCTCGGCCACATACGGCGGCCGCAGCCGCGGCATGCCGCGCTTGCCCTCAATGGATTCGATCATGCCCGACTCTTCACCACAGATGTAGGCGCCCGCACCGCGCCGGACGTGAATGCGGGGCAGGGGGGCGGGCGGGTCGGCCCGCAGGGCGGCGATGCTGTCTTTGATGATCTGGATGCAGGCCGGGTACTCGTCGCGGATATAGATATAGACCTCGTCAATGCCGACTGCCCAGCAGGCGATCAGCATTCCCTCCAGAAAACGGTGGGGGTCGCGTTCCATGTAGTAGCGGTCCTTGAAGGTGCCCGGCTCGCCCTCGTCGATATTGACCGCCAGCAGTCGTGGGGCCGGGAAGTCGCGGACGATGCGCCACTTGCGACCGGCCGGAAAACCCGCCCCGCCAAGGCCGCGCAGCCCGGCATCTTCCAGAGCCTGGATGACCGACTCGGGCTCGCGTTCGCCCTGCACACAGGCGCGCAGCAGCCGATAACCGCCGTCTTTTTGATACGCCCCGTAGTCAATGACCGTGCTCGGGGCGGGACAGGCCGTGGCCCGCCGGCTGACGGCCTGCTGCACGCGGTCCGGCGTGGCCTGCGTGATCGGGTTCTGGCCGACAATGACGGCCGGGGCGGCCTCGCAGCGGCCGACGCACGGCACACGCTGAACCCGGACGTTGTCTCCCAGGCTGTTTTGCAGAGACGCCAGCAGCGTCTGGGCGCCGGCCAGCTCACAGCTGACCGAATCGCACACCCGGACGGTCAGCGCCGGCGGCGGCGTGTCGTTTTCTTTGACCACGTCGAAGTGATGATAAAAGCTGGCGACCTCGTAGACCTCGACCGGCGCCAGCTTCATCTCGTCGGCCAGGGCGACGAGATGGGCGGCCGACAGGTGGCCGTAGCGGTCCTGAATCTTGTGCAGATGCTCAATCAGCAGGTCGCGCCGGCGGGGCTCATCGCCGAGCAGGCTTTGGACCTGGGCCAGAGCCTGGGGATCGACCGCCCGGCCCTTGGGCCTGGTGCGAAAGCCCCGGCGTCTGCGTTGGCTGTTTTTTCCCATACTGGTGTCCGTCGGGCTGAATATCCCAGCACTATACGGGGTTTGGAGCCGGCTCGACAAGACGCTGGGAGCCGGGATCTTTCTTCTCGATATCAGTCTCCGGGAGCTGAAGCTGCTCCTCCCGTGAGACGACCCTGCCGCTCGCTTATCGGAGACTTTCTCCGGCCGCCTCTTCTCTTTTTCCTCTCCACAGCGCGTTATGCTATAAGGAAATGCACGTGAAGGAGGACCCAAGCGTATGGAAAAGCGGGTGTATTTCCTGTTCGGAGACGTGCTGGCCAGCAGCCTGATCGGCGTTCTGGCCGGTCTGGCGGCGTCCGCGCTGATCGGTCCGAGCTGGCCGATGCTGATCGCCATGCTCATCGGCATGGCGCTCGGCATGCTGGTGTCACTGCTCAGCCCGATTGTCTTTACGCCCCTGTTCGGCGCCCACGAGGTGATGATCCCCAGCATGCTAGCGGGTATGCTGTCGGGTATGGTGGTCGGCATGGGGGCGGCCATGCAACCCCTGAGCGCAGGAACGGCCAGCGCTCTTGGCGCCCTCATCGGCGTTGGCGTGACCGTCCTGGTCTGGATTGGCAACGCCGTCTTACACGGAGAGCAATCATGGACCTCGTAACAAAACACAAGTGGGATAATGCCGCCGCCAGCTTTGACTTCATGAATTCATACGGGCCGGAGAAGCGCTGGGGGCCGGTCAAGCGGGAGTTCTTCTCGGCCATGCACGGCAAGATCCTGTTTCTGGCCGTCGGCACGGGGCTCGACATTCCGTTCTTCCCGCCCAATCAGGACATTGTCGGCATTGATATCAGCGCCAAAATGCTGGAGCGGGCCAAAGCCCGGGTGGACCGCTATCCGGGCACAATCGAACTCCACGAGATGGACGTCCACGACCTGCCGTTTCCCGACGCTAGCTTCGATCAGGTGTTCACCTCGTGCACCTTCTGCTCGGTGCCCAACCCGGTCAAAGGGCTGGAGACGCTCAGGCGGGTGCTCAAGCCCGGCGGCGAACTGCGCATGTTCGAGCACACCGGCAGCCGCTATTTCCCGTTCAATGTGTTGCTCAACGTGATGAACACGGTCTCAAAACGCCTCGGGCCTGAGGTCAACCGCGATACCGTCAGCAACGTGCAGCGGGCCGGCTTTCGGGTGCGGCAGGTGAACCACGTTTTTCTGGACGTGGTCAAGACCATCGTGGCCGAGGCGCCGCAGCCCTAGCGGAGGGCGTATGGGAAAGAGACGCGCACCGGAGTCTGGCCGGCCCCTGGACCGCCGCCGGTTTCTCGCCGGCCTGGGCGCGGCGGCCATCGGCGCTGCCGGCCTCGACGGCGGCTGGCCCGGCCGGGCAGTCGCGCAGACGCAGACACCTGGACAGACACCTGGACAGACACTTGGAAAGGATCGGCGCATGACACGCTTTGGGATTCAGATCGAACCCCAGTTTGGATTTTCGTACGACGAGGTTGCGAGCCTGGCCACCGACGCCGAACGGCTCGGTTTTGACGCCCTGTGGGCGTCCGACCATCTGTTCTGGGACGCCCAGTCCGAGCAGCGCAACTGCATGGACGCCTGGACCCTGCTGAGCGCCCTGGCGCCGGTTACCACCCGCCTGCGTTTGGGCACCCTGGTCAGCTGCAACTCCTACCGCCTGCCGAGCATTCTGGCCAAGGTCGCGGCCAGCTTCGACCATCTGAGCCAGGGGCGCCTGGAGTTCGGCATTGGCGCGGGCTGGAAGGAGATGGAGTATCGGGCCTACGGCATTCCGTTTCCGTCAATCGGCACCCGACTGGCCCAACTCGAAGAAGCCGTTCAGCTCATCCAGCTGTTATGGACCCAGCAGCGCGCCTCGTTCGAGGGCAAACACTACCGGCTTGAGCGGGCGGTGTGCGCGCCCAAGCCGGTCCAGCGACCGCTCAAGACCTGGATTGGCGGCATGGGCGAGAAAAAACTGCTGCGCATGGTGGCTCGCTACGCCGACGGCTGGAACGCCATGCCCGGCGTAGCGGTTGAGGCGATGCGGAAAAAGATGGACGTGCTGCGCCGTCACTGCGACGCGGTCGGGCGCGACTACGCCAGCATCGAAAAGTCGCTGTTCATCCTGTGCTGCGTGGTCGATGACGAGGCCGAACTCAGAGCCCGAGGGGCGGAGCTGGAAAAAGCCCTGGGCACGGCCGATGTCATCCGGGCCGGCCGCAAGATCCGCACCGCAGGCACGCCCGAGCAGGTGGCCGAGACCCTGCGTGGATTTCAGGCGCTGGGTTTTGACTATTTTATCGCCATGTTTCCGTATAAGCAGGACGCCGAGATGCTCCAGCGCTTCAGCCAGCAGGTCATGCCGCTGTTGCGCTGAGCGGGCAAGGCTACGCGCTGCCGAGCTGTTGCGCCGCAGCGCGTGGACGTCCTGTTTTCGCGCTGTCTACCCCTCAATACGCATAAAGGTGACAAAAGACGTGCAGGAAGGAGAGAGGTGAGACATGACGGAGGGGCAGTTTGCATCTGACAAGTTGGCTCGTGAAGGTTGACCGGAGAGGAGTGTCCCATCATACTCGCGAAGTGGCAGAGGATCCTCTCCGTTCCTGACATGGCATGTCAGGCCAGGGTTTGCTAGGTATAGAGGCATGAACTGGACAGAAATTGGTTCCTGGCTGTTCTCGCCGCCTTAGGGGCCATGTGGTGGCGACTCAATAGCCGCATTGACACGCTGGACGCGAAGTTCGACGCGAAATTCGGCAAAATTCGATGCGAAATTCGACGCTCTCAACAAACTGCTGACGGATAATTTGCTGGCCCTTGCCTGAAAGGCGCCTCACACCCACACCCCGGACATTCTTTGGCCCACCGGCCATATTGACGATTCGTGTGATGGACCTCCTGAGCTACTGCAGGCCCTGTTTGGGGGCGAGGGCCTGGACGCCTGGCTGCGGGTTGTCGGCCTCATCGGCGTGACCGGGCTGGTCGATGTTGTCCAGCGCCGGGTGCTCGGTCGTCTGCACGCCCAGCTCGAAAAAACGGAAGCCTACTGGGACGATGCGGTCGTCCAGGCTCTGCGTCGGCCGCTCAGCCTGTTGGTCTGGGTGGTCGGCCTGAGCTTTGTGGCTGATGTGGGGCTGAGCCGGGTCGATACGGCGCTGGCCGACATGCGTGACTCGCTGCGGGTCATCGGCATTGTGGCCGCCTTCAGCTGGTTTCTGGCCCGGCTGATCAGCCTGGTCGAAGAGGGCATTCTCGCTCTGGGCCAGGAGGGTGATGAGCCGTATGACCGGGCCACGCTCGACGCGATTGCCAAGCTGCTGCGGATCTTCGTGTTTGTGGCGGCCACCCTGATTGTACTCCAGACCCTGGGCTTCAGCGTGTCGGGCGTCCTGGCCTTTGGCGGCATCGGCGGCCTGGCGGTCGGTTTTGCGGCCAAGGATCTGCTGGCCAACTTCTTCGGCGGCCTGACGATCTACCTCGACCGGCCGTTTGCGGTCGGCGACTGGATTCGCTCGCCCGACCGCGAGATCGAGGGCACGGTCGAACGGATCGGCTGGCGGCTGACCCTGATTCGGACTTTTGACAAACGCCCGCTGTATATCCCGAATGCCGTCTTCACCACCATCGCGGTCGAAAACCCGTCCCGCATGCACAACCGCCGCATCTACGAGACCATCGGCATTCGCTACGACGACGCCCCGAAAATGGCCGGGATCGTGGCGGACGTTGAACACATGCTGCGGAGCCATCCCGATATTGATACGCGGGCGCTGACGATGGTCAACTTCGTCACCTTTGCCCCGTCGTCCCTGGACTTTTTCGTCTATACCTTTACCAGGACGACCGACTGGGCGACCTTTCACCAGGTCAAGCAGGACGTGCTGCTGCGCATTCTGGGCATCATCGAACAGCACGGAGCCGAGGTGGCTTTTCCCACCTCGACCCTGCATCTGGCCGATGGCTTTGAAGCCGCGCAGCCCGAGCAGGCATGGGGAGAAGGCGGAAGGCAAGAAGTCAAAAGTCAAAGGGCAAAAGTCAAAGGGCAAATGGAGGGGTAACCCCCCGTGGTTGCCCAATATGCCTTGACGCCGACTGAGCGCCTGGCGTAGGGATGGGAGGGCGGGAGATCAGCCATGCAGTTTCATGCCGAAGCCATTGATGTTGCCGATTATCACGCGGCGGTCGAACTCTTTTTTGAGCGCGGCTGGACCGATGGTCTGGCGATTGTGCCGCCCACCGAAGAGCTGGTCGAGCGCATGGTGCGCGCCTCGGGCCGCCGACCCGAGGAAGAAATCGGCGAAATCCCGCCCGCCCAGGGCATTGCCACGGTTGAGAAGCTGGCCATTAACAGTGTCATGGCCGGCTGTCGGCCCGCGTATTTTCCAATCGTACTGGCGGCGGTTGAGGCCCTGCTGGAACCCGAGCACAACCTCAACGGCGTGCAGACCACGACCCACTCGTGCGTGCCGCTGGTCATCGTCCACGGCCCAATCAGTCGAGAACTCGGCTTTAACGCCGGCGACGGCGTGTTCGGCAGCGGCTTCCGGGCCAACGGCACGGTCGGGCGGGCGATTCGGCTGATCCTGTGGAATCTGGGCGGCAATATCCCGGGTGAGGTGGATAAATCCACCCAGGCTCATCCCGGCAAGTGGAGCTACTGCATTGCCGAGCACGAGGCGGCCAGCCCGTGGGAGCCGTTTACGGTCGAGCGGGGTATCCCGGCGGGCAGCAACGCGGTGACCGTGTTCAGCTGCGAGGCGCCCCACTCGGTCCTGTGCTACGGCACGGTCAAACAGATGCTGAGCTGCCTGGTCAGCGCGCTGAGCAGCCTGGGCAGCAATAATGTGCACGCCATGGGCGAGAGTCTGGTCGTCCTCAACCCCTGGCAGGCGCGCCAGTTCGAGGCCGAAGGCTGGTCCAAGGTCGAGATTCGGGTCTATCTGTGGGAACACGTCCGGGCTCGGCTGGCTCAGATCAAGGCGGTTGACGCGCTGGGCATCGCCGGTCAGTTCTGGCCCAAGTGGGTCGAACAGGACAACGACGACTATCCGGTTCCGATTGCCGCCCGGCCTCGGGACATTCACATTATGGTTGCCGGCGGAGATACCTATTTTGCGGCGGTATGCCCCGGCTGGGGCGGCCTGGGCGGTTTTGCCGTGACCAAGGAAATCACATCAGCCTGAGGAGAAGCCATGCGTGTACTGAGTCCGGTTGGCGAGCGGCGGCAGTTTGCCGCCAAAGCCCTGGCCAGCGATGCCCAGGGACGAACGATTGGTCTGCTCAACAACGGGTTTGGCGGCGAGATCGCCGGCCTGTTCTTTACCCGGCTCAAAGAGCTGCTGGCCGCCGAGGCTGCGGTCAGCGAGGTCAAAATCTGGCGCAAGCCGGTGTTCACCCGGCCGTCGCCCGAGCCGCTGATTGACGAGTTGGCCACGGCCTCGCACCAGGCCGTGGTCGGCCTGTGCGCTTGAGGCTCGTGCACGTCGGGCTGTATGCTCGACTCGGCCAAACTGTGGAAGCGTGGCGTGCCTGCGGTGGCGGTCACCCTCGATACTTTTCTGGTCGCCGCCCAGGATCAGGCCAAGGCCATGACCATGCCGGACATCCCGCTGGTGGTCATCCCGCATCTCAAGGCTGGTGAAACGGCCGAGGACTTCAGTCAGCGCGCCCAGGCCGCGTTCGTCGAGATTGCCCGCCACCTGGAGCTGGAGCGTCCAGATCTCCGGGCTGTGGCGGCTGACTGATTCGATGATGTAGGGGCAATGCCCCCGTGCTTGCCCTGTCGGCAGGAAAAGTCAAATGTCAAAGGGCAAATGTCAAATGTAGGGGCAATGCCCCCGTGCTTGCCCTGGAGGTGTCATGCCAAAACTGGAAATCATCGACCCCTGGGCGTTCACCGAGCGCTACACTTTTTCTCCGGCGGTCCGCAAGGGCAATCTGCTGTTCATCTCCGGCCTGACGGCGACCGACAATCGGGGCAATATCGTCGGGCCGGGCGATATTGTGACCCAGACCCGCAATATCTTTGAGAAACTCGAAACCCTGATGGCCGAGGCCGGCGGCAGCATGGACGATATCGTCAAGACGGTGGACTACATCACCACCAAGCAGGGCTATAAAGGCACGGCCGAGGTGCGCCGCGAGTATTTCAAGAACGGCTTTCCGGCCGCAACCGGCATTGTGGTGAGAGAGCTGCTGCGGCCCGATGCCTTGATTGAGATTGACGCGATTGCGGTCTTGGACTGAGACCACAAGAAAGGAAGACACCATGTCCTACGATCTCCTGCTCAAGGGCGGCAGCGTCATTGACGGCACCGGCCAGGAACGCCGGGTGGCCGATGTGGCCATCCGCGGCGACCGGATTGCTGCGGTCGAACCCCATATCGCCCCGTCTCAGGCCAGCCGCGTCATCGACGCCGACGGCCTCGTTGTCTGCCCCGGTTTCATCGACCACCACACCCACTATGACGCCCAGATTCTGTGGGACCCGCTGGCCACCTGCTCGTCGTGGCACGGCGTGACGTCGATCATCATGGGCAACTGCGGGGTCGGCCTGGCCCCGTGTCGGCCGGCCGACCGCGAAGCCCTGGTCGGCGACCTGGTCAATGTCGAGGGCATGTCGCTCGACGTGTTGCAGCGCGGGGTGAACTGGCGCTGGCAGACCTTTGGCGAGTATCTGGACGCGATCAGTGCCCCGGGGCTGGGCATGAACGTGGGCATGATGGTGCCGCTGTCGCCGCTGCGCCAGTTCGTGCTGGGCGAGGAGAGCAAGGAGCGGGCCGCCAACCCGGACGAGCTGGAGCAGCTGCAAGCCCTGTTCCGGGCGGCCATGGATGCCGGCGCGTTTGGCTTTTCGACCACTGTCCTGCCCCAGCATCTGGGCTTTCAGGGCCGGCCGCTGCCGTGCCGTTTGGCCAGCCGGGATGAGCTGAGCGCCCTGTCCGGGGTGCTCAAGGATTTGGGCCGGGGCAGCATCGAGATTGCCCTGACCCGCAGTCCGGGCGCCCTGTCGGACGACGAGTACGAGCTGCTGACCTTTCTGCTGGGCCACAGCGAGCGGCCGGTGACTTGGCTCGGGGTGCTGCAAAAACCCGAGGCCGCGCCCGACGCCTGGAAGGCCGCCCTGGGGCGCGTGGTGCCGCTGTTCGACCGCGGCTATCTGCCCCTGGGCCAGGTGCCGTGCCACTACAAGAGCGCCCGCTTCAGTCTCCAACGGCCGTTTATCTTCGGTAACTTTGACTGCTGGAAGCCGATCTTCGACCGCCCCCTGGACGAGCAGAAGCGCATGTGCGCCGACCCCGCGTTTCGGGCCGCATTTCGTGAGGAGCTGAAACAGCCGCGGCTTTTCACCGGACAGTGGGAGCAGTTGAGCGTGTTCACGGTCAACAAGCCGGAGCTGCAAACCCTGCTGGACAAGAGCCTGGCCAGCCTCAGCCGCGAGCGTGGCCAGGACCCGCTTGAGCTGTTCTTTGAGCTGGCCCTCGACGACAATCTCGACATGCAGTTCCTGTACGAGTTCGGCGAGGTCAACCGCGACATGCTGGTCCATCCCCACACCCTGGTCGGTCTGTCCGACGGCGGCGCCCACGCCGATATGCGCTGTGAGGCCGGCTACTCGACCTATCTGCTCGGCAGCCTGGTGCGCGACAAACACATGCTGTCGCTCGAAGACGCCATTCACAAACTCACCGCCGTCCCGGCCCGCGTGTTTGGCGTACCGCTGCGCGGCACGCTGCGGGTGGGTAATATCGCCGACGTGGTGGTCTTCGATCCCGCCACCGTCAACTGCGGCAAGCAGGAGGCGGTGCACGATTTTCCGGGCGGCGGAACGCGCTACATCGAGAAGTCCAGCGGGATCGTCCATACCCTGCTGAACGGCCAGGTGCTGTTGTCCGACGGCGAGCAGACCGGACCTCTGTCGGGCCGCGTGCTGCGCGCCAACGCGGAGCAGTAACGTCCTGTCCCTGAGAGAGCAGTGGGAAAGAAAACTTTCGAGTCTTCTCGAAAAAAGTCATGACTTTTTTCGAGTTCGGTCTAAAAAATGATTGAGCGTACCGTTATAGGTCTGATTGACTCGATTATTACCGAATTCCACATGTCAGTGGCCCACGTCAGGTGGGGAAAACAACCCTGGCCCGGCACTATCAGCGTCAGTAAAAAACGCTCAGTCTCAATTTCATCCGTGATAAACAGAAGCGGGCGGTCGATTTTGTCCTATCAGACCGGGGCAGGCTGCTGTGCGTGATCGAATGCAAGGCGTCCGACGAAGAACTTGCTCCGAACCTGGTCTATTTCCAGCACAAGCTGGGGGTGCCTGTTGCAGTCCAACTCGTCCACACACGCGGGGTGTGTCAAAAGCGCCGGATTCAGGGGATGACGCAGTGGGTCATGTCGGCCGATCAGTGGCTCGGCCTGCTGCCCTGAGCGTACATGGCTTGGCGCCTCTTATGACGAGCTGGGCTCGTCCTGCCGGCTCGTCCAGAAGTCCTTCACCCGCCGGCTGGCTTGGGCAGCGGTCTTGTCTTGTGTGGCGCTGAACTTGCGAGGTCGGCCTGGGTGAAGGGTGTCCCACCAGCTTCGGATTGTCGCCCGGCGACTCCCTTGAGGATGGTTCCCGAAACCGTCTAAGCAGCTGTTCCACACCGGCGGTAGTGTCTCAGTTTGAAAATGCTTGCCTGTCTCATCCCCAGCGGCTCGTGTCGAGGACGCGCCATACGCCGGAAAATCCCCCTCAGTCCCCCTTTGTCAAGGGAATTATCCCCAATCATTGACAACGCCCCTTCAAGGCGGGCCAAGGGGCTAGAGCCTTCTGCTTTTAGGTAGACGCATACCCAGCATGGGCGAAGTAGTGGCGGCATTCCTCAGGGCCGAAGCGGTCAAGCAGGGTCCCGAGCCGCCGCCATGTCGCTTCCACGGTCCGTTCGGCCGCGTGACGGAGCAAAGCTTTGAGCTTGGCGAAGACCTGTTCAATGGGGTTGAGATCGGGGGAGTAGGGGGGCAGGAAACGGAGTGTGGCCCCCACCCGCTCAAGGGCCGCCCGCACGGCCGGACTCTTGTGGCTGCTCAGATTGTCCATAATGACGATATCACCCGGGGTGAGCGTCGGCAGCAGGCATTGTTCGACATAGGCCAGGAAGCAGGCGCCATTCAGCGGGCCATCGAAGACACACGGAGCGGCCACACGGTCGTGGCGCAGCGTCGCCACGCAGGTCAGCGTCTGCCAGTGCCCGTGGGGGCGGGTCGCCCGCAACCGCTGGCCCCGGCGGCAGCGGCCATGGCTGCGGGTCATATTCGTCTTCGCCCAGGTCTCATCCAGGAACACGAGGTGCCGCGGGTCAAGTTGGCCTTGCGTGCGCTGCCACTGTCGGCGGCGGCGCACGATGTCCGGCCGCTCCTGCTCGGCGGCCACCAGGCTTTTTTTTAAAGCTGATCCCGGCCCCTGTGAAGAAGCGGGACAGCATACTGGTGTCTACCCGCACGCCGCGTTCCCTCCACAGCCGGGCCGCCAATGCGGCCAGCGTGATATCGGGCTGCGCCGCCAGCACCGCCAGCACCCAGGCGCGGTGGGGCTCCACCTTCGAAGGCCGATGCCCCCCGGTGCCCACACTCCTCCGCTCCCCGGTCCGGTGGAACCGCTGGAGCCACTTGATCGCTGCCGCCGCACTGACCCCAAACCGCCGCGCTGCCGCCCGCCGGCTCAGTCCCTCACTTTCCACCGCGTCAATCACGCGATCCCGCAAATCTTGCGCATACGCTCGGGCCATTTCTTCCCTCCTTCCGTCGCGCTCCGCCGGCACGCCCCCCCCAGTGTGCGACAAAGACGCGGCTGATTCAAGCTATTCGCAGAAGGCTCTAAGCTCGCCCAATCTTGAGATTGAAGCCCTCGGATGCTCGCATCCAGGGGCAAGATTAAGAGTCCTCGATTATTTTTGGGTGGGGGATTGACCTTGTCCTAGAAAGTCTTTACTGTTGGAGACTTGCCATTTTCATGGAAAATGAGAGGAGGTGAAGCCTAGAGAGATGCTCAGAATTATTCCTGCTCGCCGTGACAGTAGAGCGGCCCTGCTCAATAAGTAGCCACTCTGCTCTCACATAACTAACAGCTTTCCGCGCACCATTTTCTTATTATGTTGTGTTCGGTTCGAGGCCAGCCAGTTAAATCATTGTCGGTGCGTGGCTTAACTAGAGCAAGGGAGACCGCATATGAAAAACTCGCCGTTTTTAGACACGGTCAATTCGACTTGGGAACGATTGGAACGATGGGCCAACCGTATCTCGGTGCTCATCAAATTTTGTCAGATGCTAAACACAATTGTCAGCGCTCTTACAAAACTGATCAGCTAAAGGAGGTTCCGAAGATACGAAAAGAGGGATTGTTACAGGCACTCCCTCTTTTCGTATGCAAACTTTATCAGCAGATACGCTCCCCCTTGCTATTTACTATACGGATTATGAACGGGAATTATACACAATCCTTGACACGCTTTTAGTGGCACTAATCCACCGTTAATCACAGCCCCAATCTGCCTGAATAGGCATAATGACTCCTCCGTACTCTCTCAAGGTAGCTTGGTACTTGTAAGACCGTCCCTGTCGCAACGCCATCAGCCGCTCTTTCTCAGCGCTTGGGGCTGATACGATTACGTCGTATGTAAGGGTGTACTGGGCATGCTTGAATCCGATCTCGACTCCAGACCATAAGCCTTCATCCAAGTGGACAAGCTGGCCTGTCCACTCAACACACTTGCCTCTGTACTTTTTCCATTCCTCCTCTTTTTGAAGTTCCGTCAAAGCCCCGTCCACTCCAAAAAGTCTGTGGACCTGAGAGAAAGTAATGTTAGAGATACGAGCACGGGCTGCTTGCAGCTTTGCTTCTGCCTCTGCCTGCGCTTGGTGCTGTCTCTCTGCTCCCCGTTTGGCCTCGATGGCTTTGCCTTCCTCTGTGTTACCAGCCATCGTTGCAAGGAGGAGAAAGCACAGAAACCCGGCTATACAGACACGAATTGCGCGGGTTTTGTTAGACAGTCCCACGGCAGCAATCGGGCGCCAGATCGCAATTCCTGCCAGTACGAAAGCTATAAAGCTCAAGAGGGCTAGGAACATTAAGGCGTCATACACAGGATGCTCCTACTTCTTGTAGACTTGCCTGGCGCGTTCTGCATTTTGTCTCGCGTTCTGATATCCAGCGACAATTCCTTCCTCTACCTTACGGGGTTCCTGATCTGCCAATTCTCCGGTTGGCCCTTCTTCGACAGCCGTGTCGTCCTTCAAGAAAAATCCCAACATGAGTGAAACGGCTACTCCGCCAAACCAAAAGAATCCGATCATGCCCATGCTAAGAGCCGCGCCTAACCCCAGCCCAGCTTGTTCAGCCTCAGACATATTTGGGGAGGCATGTTCAGCGACGATTACTAAACCAGAAAACGCCCATGCTGCCATGAGGCCGGTCCAAACCAGCGCAAAATACTTTGCGCCATTCCATCCCCGTCCGCCTGTGCGCTTCTCTCCCTCTTTCAGATTGCGCAGTGTGAGGTAGGCAGGAATAACGACAGGAGACAGCACGAACGTTCCAGCAGCCCAGCCTATCCACTTGTTTCGTCGGTTATAGGCGTCATATCCCACCAGGGCAGCGAGTAACAGCAGAAAAACATACGTCATACGATCCTCCCTTTGTTCGCGCTGGTTGCTATGCACAATCAGGCGATTGCATATTTCCGGCACACGGGATGCCGGGTCGGTGCAAAGATCGCATACGGAGTATGGAAATTCCTGCCTATTCGCCGGGCCTGGGTAGCTACTCCCACGCCATGAAAAGGCTGTTGTATTGAGCAGGCGACCCGACGCAGCAGGTCTCCGTACACAATCTTTGCGGGGAGGATCATACGATGGGCCAATGGCCTCTGTCAAATCCGTCGGGGGTCCTTGGCGGGGTGTCTAGGATTGCAAATTTCCGTCTTTCGTGCTTGGGTGGAATGTCAGTTTTTGGGTGCTCTGGCCGGGATTGCGGCCCGGCTCAGAGCTGCCATCTAACACCCAGAAAGGAGCATGAAAGATGGCAAGACATTCTCTTACGGCAACGGATATCCTCAGAGAACAAGAACCTATCCTCGGGTGGCACTCCTCCGCATCTGTGGTACATCACGTCTGCTACGGCTGCCACCTGGGAGACAACATCAGAAGAAAAGATCGGATACGAGGGACCGGGAATAAGCCGCTCTGTTACCTATGTCGGAGGTTGAAACGGTCAGGGAGCTGTTAGCCTGTAATCTTGAGATTGCTCTGAGCCGGGCTATCACCTCGCTCCTATGTCGAATGATTGACAAACACTGTTTTATCTGGTAGAATAAGGGTATAAACAATGAGGAAAGGGGTTTATACCCATGAAACAGAGAACGTTGTCGGTCATTGAATTGTTCCAAATGTTCCCGACTGAGCGGGAAGCGAGACTGTGGTTTGAGGAAGTTAGATGGGGTGAAGATGGTCGGGTCTGCCCTATTCTGGATTGCGAATCGACCAGAACGCGCCGCGTCCCGAACAGAACGCCTGCACCGTATTGGTGCTCTGACTGTCGGAGCTACTTTTCGGTGCGGACCAATACACCGATGCAGGCGAGCAATCTGCCTTTGCGGACCTGGCTCTTTGCAGCCTACCGACTGGTGACGAGTCCAAAGGGCGTCAGCTCTATGCAGCTCCACCGTGAGCTTGGCATCAACCAGAGCCACGCATGGCATCTAGGCCACCGCATTCGGGAAGCCTGGAATGAATACGCTCAGCGCTATTTCGGCCCGGTTGAAGTCGATGAAACCTACATCGGCGGAAAGGAGAAAAACAAACATTCAAACAAGAAACTGCGAGCTGGACATGGCACAGTCGGCAAGTTGATTGTGGTCGGCATGAAGGACCGCAAGACTAAGAAGGTGCAAGCTACAGTCGTTGAAGGTACAGACAGGTCCACGCTCAGCCGCTTCGTGAAGCGCCGGACAAAGAAAGGAGCAAAGGTCTATACGGACGAACACAGCGGCTATATGGACGTGCCGAATCACCGTGTCATTAAGCATAGCGTTGGACAATATGTGGACGACCAGGTCCACACCAACGGCATTGAAAGCTTCTGAGCCTTGCTCAAACGCGGGTATACGGGCACGTACCACCACATGTCAATCAAGCACCTCCACCGCTACGTGAATGAGTTTGCGGGACGCCATAACCTGCGCGGCCTAGACACCCTCAAGCAACTGACCATGCTTGCTATGAGCATGGTTGGAAAGGTGTTGCCCTATGACACCCTAACGGAGAGGAAATCTCTGGCGGACACTCTGCTGAGGAACGTTTTTGGAGTGGGCACACGGCGAAAGTGTGACCGTGAAATCCTTGAATCCACCTTTTCGTATGACGAAGAAACAGGCTGCTATTCGTGGGATTAGGTGGATTAGGGCTTGTCAATGATTGGGTATAATTCCCTTTGTCAAAGGGGGAAGCGCGCAAGCGCAGGGGGGGCTGCGCCAGGAGAGGCCTCCTCGAAAAGAGAATTTCAAAGTGATACACCACCCCACCGGCTGGTACTTTCGTCCCAGCCATGAGATTAGGGGGTCCCACAGCTGCTCCATCAGACTCGCCGTAATTCTACGACCGACTCGTATAAGGTCCCGTCGTGCGTTTTTCCTGCGCGTACGCGCGAATTCACAATACTGTTCCCGACCCGCGCCTGCCGAGGCACATGGATATCCACGACCTCGAAGCCGTGGGACGCGGCGATCTTGGCCAGAAACTGATCGGTCGGAACCGGTACGCCTTGTAAAATCGAGTTGCCAATCACGACGAGCGCGGTCGCGCCGGACCGCAGACACCACGCCGCCCCGTCCACAAACCGCACGCAGTCATTGAAGTACCGGGCCGCGTAATTCGCCCAGCCGCGTCCACCGTACACGCCCTTATCAGGATTTCTCCGCCCCACCTCGGCCAGGGGCCGGCGGATCGCCGGGTCGGTAATGGCGGGATCAAGCTCAACCGTGTCTTGGTCTCGGGCGTTCTGCCAGAAAAGGTGGAGAATGACACACCCATTATGAAGTCGAGAATGTCCAGAAAATAGGCCACGTCCTATGCTTCGCCATTGACCAGATAGAGCGGATTGAGGAGTGTTGGAGGCCGTGAGAAGGGAGGCTGTTGGGTTACGCTCTACAAGCTGCCCCGCGGCCAAATAGTATCGTCCATGGGGTGACGCTACTGGACAACCGGGGGTTTTCTTGTTTTCACAGCAAACGGGATATGCGTAACTGCCTGACCATCGACTGTCACTTCAACGAAATACTGTCCTTCACGGGGTACTTTCAGGTTAGACAAACCTACGTCCATATCCACTACATAGCGCTGGTACGCCTCATCCCGTATGGCCGCTTCAACTGAACCAGAAAGGCTGAATCCAAAATCGCCCTCGTGGGATTTCACGTTGAACCCGACCGTGTAGGTGCCGGAGTTCTGAAAGCCAAGCTTCACGAAGACGGTGAAGCGAGGTAAGGGTTGTTGGTAGTCAGAGACACTGAAGTCAGTAAAGAGACCCATCAGGCTTTTTTTATTACGAATTTCGTGTCTCACATCGTCGCAAACGACCGCGGCAAAAACTTGACAGTTTTCCATTCTATCCCACCTGTATAGGCATATGAGTCGGTGAGTCAGCAGGCGATGACTGATTCATTTCAACGCCCGGCATCTGGAACACAGGAGACAGTCGGGAGGCGTCATCTTCGGTAGCAACCTGCTCAGCGTGTAAAGCGTTCAGTGGATCAGGAAAGGGGAGGCTGTCCTGTTCCAAGACTTCCAGCCAGCTACACACGGCTATTTTGATCTCGTCCAGTGCTTCTTCGGGCGTTTCTCCATATGCCGATAAATCGGGAGTCTCTAAGCAGTGCGCCTCCCAGTCTTCCGATTCTGTGCACTTCTTCCACGTGTACGTGTAGGGCGGCAATTCATGTGGGGTCATGGGTTCCTCCTTTTTTTATTATACCCATGTTCTCGGCCCGCTTCAGCACTTCCTTTACCTGCTCCAGTTTTGCCTTTCCATTCTTCCAGCGTTGCAGGTTGAGAGGGCGAGGGTACAATCTTTTTGTGTCCTTGGCCTGGGGATGAGAAAAGGTGTGGTGGCTTCCTTTCACATTCCGTTCTTCCCAGCCGAGCTGTTTTGCCAGTTTGAGGAGGTCATTGAAGGAGAGATTTGCGGGGCTGCTTCTCGCTTTCTCCAACAGTTTTCTATCAACACCCATCAATTATATCTATATCTTGGCACTCCAAATACGGGTATCCCTCGCTACACCAGCGTGCGGTCTTCTGTCAAGAATGCCACCTGTCGGTTACTGGCGCAGTTTAGCGCAGGCTGCGGAAGTCGCCCTCAACGGGGTCGTGCAGGAGGAGCAGGTTGGCTCGCGGACTATTCTTGATGTGCTGGACGCCGAGCAGGAGCTGCTGGACGCGCGCAGCAACCTGGTCGTTGCGACCCGCAATGAAGTCGTGGCCAGCCTTGAGCTGCGTCAGGTGATCGGTACGCTTACCGCGCATGCCCTGGCCCTGCCGGTTACGCCCTACGATCCTGAAGACAATTACCGCCGGGTGCGGGGCAAGTGGTGGGGCTTGTGGATCAGCGAGCCTCAGCGCTGAGGCCGAGCAGCGGATTGTCTGGCTTCAGGGCTGCCAGACGTCCACATATTTCAGTCCGCCGCCGGTATTGAACGCCACCACCCGCTCGTCGGCTTTGAGTGCCCCGCGCTCCAGCAGCGTGTGGAGGGCGGGCACGCAGGCGGCGCCCTCGGGGGCCGGAAAAATGCCCTCGGCGGCGGCCATCTGTCGAGCCGCAGCCATGAGATCGGCATCGCTGACGCTCACCGCAGTGCCGCGGCTGCGGCGCAGAATGTCGAGAATGATGAAATCTCCGATGGCCTTGGGCACGCGCAGTCCGGCGGCGACGGTGTGGGGATGGGTGACCGGTGCGCCGGTGTCGGCGCCGTCCGCCAGGGCCTGGACAATCGGGGCACAGCCCTCGGCCTGAACGCTGACCATGCGCGGCCGCCCGGGGCCGATCCAGCCCAGCCGTTCCATCTCGTCAAAGGCTTTCCACATGCCGATGAGTCCGGTCCCGCCGCCGGTCGGGTAGACGATGACATCCGGCAGTTGCCAGTCGAGCTGCTCGGCCAGCTCATAGCCCATGGTTTTTTTGCCCTCGATCCGGTAGGGCTCCTTGAGCGTCGAGACATCGAACCAGCCCTCCCGGTCTTGGCCTTCGGCCACCAGCCGGCCGCAGTCGGTGATGAGGCCGTCAACCAGGGTCACCCGGGCGCCGTAGTACTGACACTCCAGACGGTTGGCCAGCGGCACGTCGCGCGGCATGAAGATATGGGCGTCCAGCCCGGCCCGGGCGGCGTAGGCGGCCAGTGCGCCGGCCGCGTTGCCGGCCGAGGGAACGGCCAGTTTTTTCACCCCGAGTTCTTTGGCCATGGACACGGCCACGGCCATGCCGCGGGCCTTGAACGAGGCGGTCGGGTTGAGCGCTTCGTCTTTGATATACAGCCGCGACAGCCCGAGCTGGCGGCCCAGGCGCTGGGCGTGGAGGAGCGGCGTCCAGCCCTCTCCCAGGCTGATGACGTTTTCTGCGCGTTCGACCGGCAAGACTTCCCGATAGCGCCACAGGCTGGCCGGCCGGTCGGCCAGCTGCCGTGTGGACAGGGCGACGCGGTCGAGATCGTAGTGGACCAGGAGTGGCTTCTGACACTGCTGGCACAGGTTGTAGAGCCGGTTCGGCGGGTAGCTTTGCCCGCAGGCGGCACAAGACAAATGGCTGACGTTCATGCCTGGTCCTCACCCGGCCAGGACGTGCCGGGCAAAAAAGTCGGGATAGCTGCGGTCGAGTCTGGTTCGGACCCGGCCGCGCAGGATCGCCAGTTCCCGCTCACTCGGCGCAGGGGTAGTCGGCGGGGGAGGGGACAGGGCCAGGGCGAAGCCGGTGTTGTCGCGGATGTCCTGCACGTCCGAGCCGGGGTGGATGCTGCGGCACGCCCAGCCGTCGGGGTGCCACTCCAGCACGGCCTTGGGCGTAATCAGCAGGCTCGGGCCGCCCGGGCGGTGAACCGAGTCTGGGCTGGTGCCCGGGCTGGTCACAAAATCGACCTGTTCGACCAGGCTGCGCCGCGAGTGTTCGGTCCGGAACAGGATGACGCGGCGGGCCATGTAGTACAGCATGGCCGAGCCATACGCCCCGGCCAGGCGGCGGCTGGGCGCCTGGTAGTCGCCGATCACGTGCAGGTTCACGTTGGCGTCCTGGTCGATCTGTATGCCGCTCAGAAAAAACAGGTCCAGCTCTCCCCGCTGGGCCAGGAAGTGCAGCGCGCTGCTGCCGCCGGAGAACGGATAGTATGCTTCGCAGTCGAGAATAATCAGCCTGATGTCGGGCGCGTGGGTCTGCTCGGCCAACACGCAGCCGGCGGCCGGGATGGGTGAGACGGCTCCGACCGCCACGGTTTCTCCGTCCCGAACCTGACGGGCGATCAGCACCGCCATCAGCTCCTGGGGGGTATAGGCGGACGGCACGGCCTAGACTCCGGCTCGGCGCGTGTCGTCCACCCGGCTGAGGTAGGCGGTGTGGTCGGCGGCGCCAAAGACGTAGCGGTCGAGATAGGCGCGGAACTCGTGCGGGTGTGCGGCGGCGGCCAGATAGGTCCGGCAGTGGTCCGGGTCGTGTTCGTACAGCCGGCCCAGGCCGCACGGGTGAGCGCCCAGCGGGGCTTCTGCCACCACGTCAACGTCGATGGCGGGCAGGAAGGTGTCGTGGGGTGCGTCGGCAGGAGTCAGTGAGGTATCGACGACGGTCTCGGCGGTGACGATCACCCGCCGGGCGGCGCGGGCCAGCATCACATCGTCCCGGGGACCGGGCGTGATCGCGCTGCCCCAGCGGTCGGCTTGCAGGGCGTGGAAAACGGCCACATCGGGCCGGATCGGCTGGGCCACCACCACCTGTTCGCCGGGCTTGAAGGGGTTGTCCTGGACGAGCAGGTCGGGCCGGTATGTCAGCATATCGGAGCCCAGCAGCCCGCGCACGGCAATAAACGGGAGGCCCATCGATCCAGCCTGGATCATGCTGTACAGCACCCCTCAAGTGCTGTCCTGCATGTGGATCAGACCGGCCCGCACGGCGCGCTGAAAGTTGGGCGCCGGCCCGTAGGGGCCGAGGGTGCAGGAGCAGGTCTCGTAGCTGTCGATGAGGCCGGCACCGATCAGCAGATCGGCGTTCAGTCCGCCGCCGGTCAGGGTCACCAGCCCCAGTCCGTCAATCCGGCGTTTGACCAGCGCCCGCAAGAAAGCCATAGGCGCGTTGTCGAGGACGGCCGAGGTCATGCTCAGCAGGCTGCCGGCCTGAACGCTGGCTGCGGCGGCGTCCAGCGACTGGAGTTTGGTGCGCATGCGGGGCGCATCATAGGTAAAAGCGCCGGTCGCTGCAACGGCGAGCCCGCCGGGCAGCACGGAAGACTGCCCGTACCGAACATCCTCGCCCAGCCCGCCGGGCGACCACGGGGGGCGCCCCTGCATTTGCCTTTTGCCCTTTGCCTTTTGACATGCCCCCCTTTCCCCTCACCCCGCTTTGCGGTCAGACCGCGACTTTGCTATGAGGGGCGGGGTCCGTGCTACGGGCTGTCAAGGAGGCTGTTATGGCGCGCATACCCCCGTTTCGTGAACTGCCCCAGGTCGGACACAGCGGAGAACGGCAGGCCTGGGAGGTATTCGGGGCCGGCGACCAGCTGGGGACGGTCAATCTGCTGACCCCGGAGCGGGTCAAACAGGCGGCCGGCCTGGTGCGGACCGGACGGGTGATCAACCTCAGCCTGCCGCTCAACTTTCCGATTACCCTGTACGGCGGATTTCGGACCGGCTACCGCCATCATATCGAGGTCAACCGTGGTGGCCGCGACGACTATGTGGACAATTTTGCCATGCAGGGCTCAAGCCAGTGGGACAGTCTGCGCCACATCCGCTACCGGGAGTTCGGCTATTATGGTGGCCGCCAGGACGAGCAGGTGGATGACGAGGCTGAGCTGGGTATCGAGCACTGGGCTCGCCACGGCATTGTCGGTCGCGGCGTGTTGCTGGATGCGGCCCGCTACATGGAACACCAGGGCAGTCCGCTGGACGCGACCCGGCGCTTTGCCATGGACGGGCCGTTTTTGGAGCGGGTCGCCCAGGCGCAGCAGGTGAGCGTCCAGGCCGGGGATATTGTGCTGCTGCGTACGGGCTGGCTGGCCTGGTATGGCGGGCTGGATGAGGCCGGCCGCGAGGCGCTGCGGGGGACGCTGCATCCGGGCGAGGACGGCATGGCGTGTCCCGGGCTGGACGCCACGCAGGAGACTGCGGCCTGGCTGTGGGACCACCAGATTGCGGCCATGGCCGCGGATAATGTGGCGCTTGAGGCACTGCCGGTTGACGCCAAAACGGGCGGCTTCCAGCACCGGCGGCTGATCGCCCTGCAGGGCATGCCGATTGGCGAGGTGTGGGATCTCGAAGAGCTGGCCCGGGACTGCGCCCAGGACGGGGTGTACGAGTTCTTTCTGGTGTCGGTGCCGCTCAACCTGCCGGGTGGAGTTGGCTCGCCGGCCAACGCGTACGCGATCAAGTGAAGACACAGGAGGTGTTATGGCATCGGTGGGGTCTGAACAGGCGAAGAAACCGTATTGTGTGATATCGGCGGACTGTCATGTGCTGGAGCCGCCGGATCTGTGGGAGCGTCGCGTGGCGCCCAAGTTTCGCCACCGGCTGCCCCGCATGGAGCTGGACGACAGGGGCCGAAAAACCCTGATCGTTGAGGGCCAGCGGCCGACCCGGATTCGGGATTTCAGCCTCGAAGGGGACGATCTGGAACGGGCCAAGGGTGGCAGCTGGGAGGCGGGCAAACGTCACGCCGACCTGGACCGGGACGGTATTGACGCCGAGGTGGTGTATCCCAACCGGGGTCTGTTGATGTGGGCCTCGCCCGACTCCGAGCACCAGACCGAGATGTGTCGGGTGTGGAACGACTGGGCGATTGAGGTCTTTCCGCCCGGCCAGAAGCGCTCGCTGCCGGTGGCGGCGATTGCGCCCCAGAATGTCGAGACGGCGGTCACAGAGGTCGAGCGAGTAGCCCGGCTCGGCTACCGGGTGGTCTTTCTGCCGGTCCAGGTGCCGGACCAGCCGTATAATCTGCCGCTGTACGAACCGCTGTGGGCGGCCATTCAGGATGCCGGCCTGCCGATCAGCTTTCATGTTGGAACGGGCAAGGATCCGCGCACCGCAACCGGCAACGGCGGGGCGATCCTCAACTATGTGTGGCACGCCCTGTCAACCGCGATCGAGCCGGTGACCCAGATGTGCGTGTCGGGCATTTTGCAGCGCTTTCCGCAGCTCAGGTTTGCCACGGTCGAGGCCGGCATCGGCTGGCTGGCCTGGACGCTGTGGGTCATGGACGAGGGCTATCAGAAGCATCACTTCTGGGTCGCGCCCAGGCTGGAGATGCTGCCCAGCGAGTATTTCCGCCGCCAGGGCTATGCCACGTTTCAGGATGATCCGATCGGGCTGGAGACGCGCAGGTGGATCGGCGCCGAGAACCTGATGTGGGGCGATGACTACCCGCACCACGAGGGCACCTGGCCGCGCTCCGGGGAGGTCATTGAGCGCACGATGGGCGAGCTGAGCGATGCCGAGCGGCGTCAGGTGTTGGGCGGGACGGCGGCCAAACTGTACGGGTTTGAGCTGCCGGACGAGGGACGGGTATGAAGCCGGACCGACTGACGGTGGACTGGGGCGAGGCCGAGCTGGCCGAGGAGCGGCGCAAACGCTGGATGGGCAGTTGGCTGGTCTCGCCTGAGGGCGAGGAGGGCGACTATTTCTACGACGGGCCGGGCGGCCGGCAGACCGAGCACGCGGTGCCGGCCGGAGCGCTCGGGGTGCGTCTGCGCTGGTGGCCGAGCGAGGACACGGTGGCCATGAACCTGGAGTTCGGGCCGATGAGCCAGGTCACCGACGATTATTTTTTTGAGGATGGGGCGGACCCTGCGGTCACGCTCCGGGCTCACGCTCTGATCCGAGCTTAAGGGGAAGCGCATGGCCTTCCCCGTACGCTACCGACTCGTCGGCCTGCTGGCCACGGGCAGCATGATCAACTACGCCGACCGGGTCAATATCTCGGTTGCCGCCCCGGTCATGATGCTTGCCCTGGGCTGGAATGAGGCTCAGTTCGGTCTGATTTTTTCGGCCTTTCTGCTGGGTTATACGCTGCTCCAGATTCCGGGCGGGATCATCGCCGACCGTTGGAACACGGTCTGGGTGGTGGCGATCGCGTGTATCGGCTTTTCGCTGTTCACCGCCCTGACGCCGCTGGGGGCGGCCGCCTTCGGCCTGATGCTGATCCTGCGGTTCAGCGTCGGCCTGTTCGAATCGGTCAGCTTTCCGGCCTATGCAGTGCTGAACGCGCGCTGGATTCCACGCTACGAGTATGGCCGGGCTCAGAACATCAGCCTGTCCGGCTCACACCTGGGCCAAGCTCTGGCCTATCCGGTGACGACCTGGATTCTGACCACGTTTTCCTGGCCGGCGGTCTTTTATTTTAACGGTGCCTTGGGTGGGCTGTGGCTGATCGTGTGGCTGGCGTGGGTGACCAATACGCCCGCCGAACATCCTCAAATCAGCAAACACGAGCTGCGGGAAATTGAAGACAATCTGGCCCCGCGTTCCAAGGCGACGGTCTCCCCGCTGCGCATTCTCAGGAATCGCCACGTCCTGCTTTTATCGCTGGGCTATCTGTGCATGGTGTACGGGCTGTGGATGGTGATTTTGTGGCTGCCGACCTATCTGGTCCAGGCGCGTGGCTTCTCGCTGGAAGCGATGGGAACACTGGGCATGATCCCGACCGTGGCCGGCGCCCTGGGTTTGATCTCGGGCGGGACGATTTCGGATGTCCTGCTGCGCCGCGGCTGGAGCCCGCGGGTGGCCCGGGCGCGAGCGCCCGCGCTGTGCGCCTTTCTGGGCATTCCCAGCATCCTGGCCGCCGCGTTTGTGCCCTGGCCGCTCGTGTCGGTCGGGTGCCTGGCCCTGTATATGTATTTCACCAATCTGGGCAGCGGCGCGTGTTGGGCGGTGCCGGTCGAGTTGAACCCCAAACAGATTGGCGCCATCTCCGGGGTGATGAACGGAGCGGGCAATTTCGCCGGGATTTTCGGGCCGATGAGCGCCGGCTTTCTGGTGGCGGCAACGGGCAGCTGGGAGCTGCCCCTGGTGGTCATTGCCGCCATGCTGCTGGTGGCGACCCTGGTGTATTACTTCCTCGTCGTGCCCGAGCCGATTGAATTGGAAGAAAGTTAGGTCTTTGAGGTATGGCAATGAGCAGGGTCAGTGAATTGCACCAGAAATGGAGCCGGAATGCGGACTATCGGGCCGCCTATGATGAGCTTGGACCGGAGTTTGAGTTGGCCCGCGCGCTGATCACGGCTCGCGCTAATGCCGGACTCACGCAGGCGGAACTGGCCAAGCGGATGAAGACAACCCAATCGGTAGTAGCCCGTTTTGAGAGTGGCCGCGTCCACCTGTCTACCAGGACCTTGGTGAAAATTGCTCAGGCCACCGGCACCCGGCTCAGGATACGCTTCGAAGGCGCCGGTGATGTGGCTTGACCAAGGAATCGGTGTCGTCTGACGGCTGCGGCGCGGAGGACGGGCTGCCGCGTGTTATGCCTCTTTCCACAACCCCGAGACCAGTTCGGTGTCGATACAGGCCGTGCCGTCGGTGACCTTTTGAGGGGTGAGGAACCTGCCGACAGGGAGCCTATCGGGGGGCCTACGCCGCCAAAGGCGGATTGTCCAATAGGCGTTCAATCGGCTCAACCGAGTTGTCCGGCTGACCTTCAATCTCGCACACGGTGAATGCCAACAAGGCACGCTCGTGCCGAGTAAGATGCTGGGCGAGGGCCAGCCCATCAGGCGGGGCTGTTTTCTCGTGCTTTTCAAAGTAGCGGACGTACTTCTCGAGCAAGGGTTTCAGCTTATCCATCGCCTCGGACCAAGGCAGTTGGGCGAACGTCTCGCCAAAGGATGTTCCCTCGGCGCGTTTTTCCGGGTCCTCCTCGACCGATTCGCCGAGCGCTTCGAGCGCAGCCCGAATGCGACCTTTGGTTTCGCGTTCAAGCTGTTCCACGAAACGCCATTTTTGTCTGTGAACGGGGTCCTGGGCCGCTTCTGCGAGTGCGACCCCGAAGGCTTCTCCTATCACTTCACCCTGAAAACACTCGTGCAGATACGCGACAAATTGATCGTTCATGGTCCTTCCTCCTTGCTGTGTCAATCCTGAGCGGTGTACGCCGTACCCCATAAGGAATCGGTGTCGTCCGATGGCTGCGGCGCAGATGACGGCCCGCAGCGCGCTACACCTCTTTCCACAACTCCGAGACCAGCTCGGTGTCGATGTAGGCCGTGCCTTCGACGACCTTGCCGCCGGCCAGACGCATGACCCAGCAGTAGCTGTTGTTGTAGGGCTTGCCGGACTTTGTGGTGGCCCGGCCCTCCCACTGGAGGACTACGCTGTCGCCCTCGCCGATGACATTGACCACGGTCGGGCTGATCGGACCGGCCAGCCTGGCGTTCAGCGGCTTGGCCGCCCCCTCCAGAAATGCCTGGCGGCTGGTATAGGTCTGGGACACCGGGCTGGTGCCGATCACCGTCCAGCGCACATCGTCGGCCAGGGTGTTGAAGAAGGCCGTACCGTCGCCGTTGGCCCAGGCCGTGAACGCGTTGCGGATTACCTGTTTGTTTTCTGTGGCTCCCATGGCTGACTCCTTAGTTTTTAGGGGTTAGTGGCAAGGGCTTAGTGGCCCGTGCAAGTTACCGACCACTGACTACCGGCCACTCATAACTTGTTAGTCTGCCGCGGCAATTCCGGCCGCCTCTTGGGAGGCGGCCAGGCTGACCGGGCTGTTGGTCTCAAACGGACTCTTGAGGCCGAGTTTGTCGCCAATTTCCCGAATGGCCGGCATGACCTCTTGTCCGAGCAGACGGATACAGTCCATTGAATCGGCATGATCGACCTGGCCGTCGTTGCCCCACAGGGCCAGGATCGACGGGCGGGTTTCTTCGACGATTACCCGCAGTTTTTCGATTACCTGTGTGGGCGTGCCGGCGATGATCGACATGCTCTCCAGCTGTTTTTCGTACGGCGGCATGCTCTGCTGGCGGCGGCCGACGCGGTACTCGGCCAGCGGCCGGCGCGCCCACTCGCCCAGATAGCCGGCTGGCGACGCCCACAGCGGATGGGTCAGGCCGGTAAACTCGCCCTGCATCCACATGAACTCCTGGGCGTTCCTGAGCGCTTTTTCCTCGGTCTCGGCGACGTGGCAGCGGATCAGATAGCCGCGTTGCTCCGGCCCTGAGGTGTAGCCGACCCGCGCCGCAGTCTCGTCGTACAGCTGCCAGATTTTCTGGCACTCCTGGATCGGCGCGTTCAGGATGATGTACGGATAGCGGTGTTCGGCCGCCCAGACGATGGTCTCGCGGCTGACCACACCCGGAATCCAGACCCGGGGGTGCGGCTGCTGGAGGGGCAGCGCCCACGGATTGACCACCCGGAGCTGATAGTGGTTGCCCTCCCAGCGGAACGGGCCGGGCTGGGTCCAGGCCTTGATGATCAGATCGTGAGCCTCGGCAAAGCGCTCGCGGTTATAGGCCGGGTTGGCGTTGGCGGCCAGCGACTCCACGCCGCCGCCGCGCACGAAACCGGAGACGAGGCGGCCCTTGGAGATCATGTCGATCATGGCCAGCTCTTCGGCCAGCCGGACCGGGTTGTCGGAGATTGGCAGCGGGTTGCCCAGCAGCACGATCTTCACCCGCTCGGTCTTGGCGGCCAGAATCGCAGCGCAGATATTGGTCTTGGCCTGCATGCAGAACGGCGCGTTGTGGTGCTCGTTGAGCATGATGCCGTCCACCCCGCACTCCTCGGCGTACTGGTACTCTTCGATCCGCTCGTTGTACAGGCGGCTGCCCTCGACCGGATCGAAGAATGTGTTGGGAAACAGCAGGGTGGTATAGCCGAACTTCTCCCCCTCTTCCCGGGAGTAGGTCGACATCGGCTGTTCGGTAAAATACATCAGATGCATGGCAACACTCCTTATTCGGAGAGAAAATCACAGACCGCGCCGGCCAGCTCCTCGGCCTTCTCCAGCTCGACAAAATGCCCGCACTCGTCCAGCACGGTCAGCCGCGCGTTGGGCAGCTGTTTCACATATTGTTCGCCGCAGTTGAGCGGCACGATGCGGTCGTGCTTGCCCCACACCACCAGCGTCGGGGTGTCCACGCCGGTCAGCAGGTGGGGCAGGGCCTGGTTGAACATATACGGTTTCCAGGCGATCCGGGTGGTCATCTCGCGGTGAATTTCCCACGCGACCAGCTGGTCGATGTCCGGCTCGCTGCCGAACTGGGCCTCATAGGCCGCCACGTCAAAGAAGCCGCTCTTGATGTAGTCGGTGGTGTACAGCAGAAACTGGTCAACGATCTCACCCTGGGTCGGCTTGAGGCCCATCGCCCCGACCAGGACCAGCCGCCGGTACTGACTCGGACTCATGCTGGCCATCTCGGCCGCCACCCAGCCGCCAAAGCCCAGCCCGACCAGGGCCGCGTCGCTCAGCTTGAGGTCTTTGACCAGACACTGGTGGATGACGGCCAGATCGCGGACGTTGCGCATCCAGTCCGGCCGCTCGGATTTGCCGTAGCCCGGGTGGGACGGGACGTAGACGCTACAATGCCGGGCCAGGGCGTCGTAAAAGGGCAGCCAGCCCGGATTACCGATATCGTGATGGAGCACGACCAGGGGCTGGCCGCTGCCGCCCGTCAGCAGCTCGACCTGTCCGCCCGCGATTTCGAGAGACCGTTCAGACCAGGTTTGCGCCACGTGTGTTGCTCCTCCCTGTCTGCATGCTCCGTGGCTTAGCAAGGCCGTCTGGCGGAGTCAAGGAAAGCGCGGGTCACGCCACGACGGCGCGGAATTGACAAACGCTTCGGGTTCGGAGTAGCCTTTTTCCTACGTACTGATCGCACAAGGAGGGTGGACATGCAGCAACAGCGATTGAGCCGGTTTGTGGCAGCATTTCTGGTGTGTGGATTCCTGTTCGGGGTCGTCCCCCGGGCCGATGCGCAGGGCTTGGTCGAGATGCAGCAGGAGCCCGGCCAGTGGGTCTTGCCCGGCAAGGATTATGCGATGACCCGTCACAGTCCGCTGGACCAGATCACCAAGGACAACGTCAAGGATCTGGAGGCGGCCTGGACCTTCTCGACCGGTGTCCTGCGCGGCCATGAGGGCGCCCCGCTGGTCGTCGACAACATCATGTATGTGGTCACGCCCTTTCCCAACATCGTGTACGCCCTGGATCTGACCAAACCCGGGCCGGCGATCAAGTGGAAATACGCGCCCGAGCAGGACGAGGCGGCCATTCCGGTGGCCTGCTGTGACACGGTCAACCGCGGGGCGGCCTACGCCGAGGGCAAAATCTTTTTCAATCAGCTCGACGCCCATACGGTTGCCCTGGACGCCGAGACCGGCAAAGAGCTGTGGAAGGTCAAACAGGGCGATATCGGCCAGGGCCAGACGATCACGATGGTGCCCCTGGTGGTGCGGGACAAGGTCTTGACCGGCATCAGCGGCGGCGAGTTTGGCGTGCGCGGCTTTGTGACCGCCAATGATATCAATACCGGCGAGCAGGTGTGGCGGGCCTACAGCACCGGGCCCGATTCGGAGGTGCTGATCGGGGAAGACTTCTCATCGCCCTACGCCTCGCATCAGGGCAAGGATCTGGGTCTCTCAACTTGGAAGGGCGACGAGTGGAAGCGCGGCGGCGGCACGACCTGGGGCTGGTACAGCTACGACCCGGAGCTGGACCTGTTCTACTACGGAACGGGCAACCCCGGAGCCTGGAACCCCGATCAGCGGCCGGGCGATAACAAGTGGTCGATGACGCTGTTTGCCCGCAACCCCGACACCGGCATGGCCAAGTGGGCGTATCAGATGACCCCCCACGACGCCTGGGACTATGACGGCATCAATGAGAGCATTCTGATCGACCTGCCGGGCGCAAACGGCAACGGCGCCCGGAAGGCTCTGATCCACTTTGATCGCAACGGTTTTGCCTATGTGCTTGACCGCACCAACGGCACGCTGCTCAGCGCCAAGCCGTTCGGACATGTGAATTGGGCCACGGGCGTTGATCTGGAGACCGGGCTGCCGATTGAAAACCCGGAGAAGCGCACCAGGCAGGGCGAGAATGTGACCGACATCTGTCCGGCGGCGATGGGCACCAAGGACCAGCAGCCGGCCGCCTACTCGCCCAAGACGGGCCTGCTCTACGTGCCGACGAACAACTTGTGCATGGAGTACGAGGGCATGCAGGTCAACTACATGGCCGGCGTGCCGTATGTCGGGGCGATTGTGAACATGTCGCCCGGACCGGGCGGACACCGGGGTGAGTTCATCGCCTGGGACCCGGTGGCGGGCGAGAAAAAGTGGGGCATCAAGGAAAAGTGGTCGGCCTGGGGCGGCGCGCTGTCCACCGCCGGCGACGTGGTGTTCTACGGCACCATGGACGGCTGGTTCAAGGCGGTTGACGCCGTGAGCGGGGAAGAGCTGTGGAAGTTCAAGACCGGCTCGGGCATTATTGGCGCGCCCATGACCTATCTCGGGCCGGACGGCAAACAGTATGTCGCTATTCTGTCGGGGATTGGCGGCTGGTCCGGCCTGGTGGTGGCGGGCGATCTGGCCACCGACGATCCGACCGCAGCGCTGGGTGCGGTCGGCGCCTTTGGCGAGCTGGGTCAGGACACCAACAAGGGCGGCATGCTGTACGTGTTCGGGCTTGATTCCTAGCCGGGTCCACTCTCCGTCTTCCTCCCTCTCCCTCAGGGAGAGGGCTGGGGTGAGGGTGCCGGAGCCTGTCGCCGGGCTGCGGTGAATCCTCACCTCTCTCCTCTCATCGTTTCATGCTGCTGCGAGACTATTCTGTCGTCCACGCCTCCTCCCCGTGTCGTCTCTTGTCCGCTGGGCTAGGAGTGTTGTGCTGTATCCTGCTGCTCGCCGCACCGAGTCGTGCTGCGAACTCCCCGGACAGTCCGCCCGGCTTGCGCGTATGCGCCGATCCAAACAACCTGCCCTTCTCGAACCGGCAGCAGCAGGGCTTTGAGAACAAAATCGCCGAGCTGCTGGCCAGGGAGCGAGGCGGTCGCGTAGCCTACACCTGGTGGCCGCAGCGGCGCGGCTTTCTGCGCGGCACGCTGAACGCCGGCCGGTGTGAGGTGGTGATGGGCGTGCCGGTCAACTACGAACTGGCATTGACAACCCGGCCCTACTACGGGTCGACCTACGCCTTTGTGTATCCGTCCGCCGCCGCCTATCGACTGACTTCTCTGGACGATGCGGTGTTGGCCAGCCTGCGCATCGGCGTGCACCTGATTGGTGACGATTACACCAACAGTCCGCCCGCCCACGCCCTCAGCCAGCGCGGCCTGGTCGAGAATGTGGTCGGCTACAGTGTGTTCGGCAATTATGCCGAGGACAGTCCGCCGGGCAAAATTGTGGAGGCGGTGGCTGCGGGTGAGATTGATACGGCCCTGGTCTGGGGACCGATTGCGGGCTATTTCGCCCAGCGTCACACGCCGCCCTTACAGGTGACCCCGCTGCCCGCAGACGCGGGCTCGGACCGGCTGCCGTTTCGGTATGATATCGCCATGGGCGTGCGGCGGGGAAACCAGACCCTCAAAGCAGAGTTGGACGCCCTGCTGGTGCAGCACGCCCGGCCGATCCGGGCTATTCTGCAAGACTACGGCGTGCCTCTGGTGGGGGACGAGACCGAGCAGCCGTCCGCCCGCGCGCCCGGTTCGGACGATCTCCTGCAAACCGTTCAGGCTGAGATGCCGCCGGTCCAGGCAGCGGGCGAGCAGGCAGCGGCAGCTTCCAACGGCGCCCTGCAAAACGCGGACGCGAATCCGTTTACCGGTGATCCGACGGCCATTGCCGAGGGCGAAGAGTACTACAAGATGCTGAACTGCTACGGCTGTCACGGGATGCGGGGCGGGGGAGGCATGGGGCCGAGCATCAACGATGCCAAGTGGAATGTCGGCAAGGGAACGGACGCCGATGTCATGCAGCAGATCATGGAAGGGCGGGGCAAGATGCCGTCCTATAAGGATTCGATCGACCCCGACCAGGCCTGGAAGATCATCGCCTATGTGCGGTCGTTATACAGAGGCAGCCCCGACAAAGTGACTTGGTGACGTTTCTGACGCCATCCTACGGGACGACCAATGCGGCTTGCGTCGTCCCGACGAAATAGGATACACCGCGTGCAGCACTCAGACTCAGACAGGAGGTCAGCATGAAGCTCGTCAATTCGCTCGGTCCCAACCCCCGCTGTGTCCGCATGTTCATGGCCGAAAAAGGTCTCAGCCTGGAGACCATCGAACTCGATATCCTGGGCGGCGATAACCGCAAGCCGCCCTATAACGACAAAAATCCCGGCGGCCAGATGCCGTCCCTGGAGCTGGACGACGGCAGTTACCTGGCCGAGACGGTCGCCATCTGTGAGTATCTGGAAGACCTGCATCCGAGCCCGGCCCTGGTCGGCAGCACGCCCGAAGAGAAGGCCCAGACCCGGATGTGGCAACGCCGCGTCGAGATGAACATTACCGAGCACCTGTATAACGGCTTTCGTTATGCCGAGGGCCTGGAGATGTTCAAGACTCGGCTGCACTGTCTGCCCGAGGCGGCGGCCGGCCTCAAGGAGATCGTCCAGGAACGACTGGCCTGGCTCGACGGCCTGATGGAAGGCAAGTCGTTCATCGTCGGCGAGCGTTTTACCGTGGCCGATATTGTCCTGTACAGCGCACTCGATTTCGGCGCCGGGGTCGGCCAGACGATCAATCCCGAGCTCAAGAACATGACGGCCTGGTTTGACCGGGTCAGTGCCCGGCCGAGCGCGGACGCCAGTCTGCATGAACAGGCCAAAGGACGGATGCGGGGAGCCTGAGTTTCTCACAGGCGGCCGGTCATGAAGCGCCACACCCTCGTTCTCGCCGTTGTCCTGACCGCTGTGTTCGGGCTGTGGGCGGTTGACACGTATGCCGATCCGGCCCGGCGGGGGTTTGGGTCGGGTTGGCATGGACCGCGACATGGGGGGCTGCGGTTCGGCCGCTTTGCCACGCGTATTGCGGGCACCTACCTGATTCGTGACGGCGACGCCGAGACCGTCTCCCTGCGTGTGATCTCGCTGACCGCAGACGGGAACTGGTCCGGCACCCATGCCCACCAACAGGCTCCGGACTTGAGCTTCAGCGATCAACACGGCGTGTGGAAGCGGTCCGGGCGCCGGGAGATCACGGCCAGCGTCCTCGATTTCGGCGTCGACCCCGCCACCGGCAGGGCTACGGAAGTGGTACGCGTTCGGTATGTCATGAGCTTCAGTCGCGATCTGCAAGAGGTCAGCGGCGAATATGCCGGAGAAGCCTTTGCCCTGGATCAGGATCCGTTCGATTCCGATGCGGTTCCCATCAGCGGTTTTGACAACACCTTCACCGGCCACCGTCTGACCGTAGACCTGGACTGACGCGCAATATGCGCGGCAGAGATGCGTCGGTGACGTTCCGCCCGTGACAGGACGTTGCCGAGTTCCAGGCGCCACGGACTGGGAACAAGCGCGCCGCTGTCCTTCAGCCGGTCCAGCAAGGAATCGGTTGCGGGCGTGGCCTCGTCATCGAACAGCCAGGCGACGGCAACCGAGCAGTCGAGAACAAATGCGCTCATCGTCGTCCTGCATCCCGCACTGCCTTCCAGTCCAGGCCGCGGAGCTTCAGACCTGAGCGAAGGGCGCGCAGTTCCTCAATCGCGCTTGCGGTCCTCGCCCGCTCCACTCGCCCGGCAGGAACGAGCCGGGCGACGGGGAGGCCGCGCCGGGTGATGAGCACTTCTTCCCCCTGTGTCACCTTGTCAAGCAGCGAGGACAAATGTGTTTTCGCGTCGAACGCGCCAACTTCGATCATGTTTCTTTCCTTATTAAAGAGGTTTATTCGGGCGCGGCCTCGGAAACGCTTTCGCCTCCATCATCTCCAGGGGCCGCTTCCTCCTGTGATCGTGAAACGTGATCGGCCGGCGGGTGTTCCAGTGTCGCGGCCGGATAATAGCGCAGGGTTCGATGGACGATCTCCGAGGGCTCGAGGGTGCCAGTCTGCGCGTCGCCGACCCAGTCCGCAATCACTTTCTTGGTCCAGTTGCCCCGCTCGTCGAATTCGTAGCGATAGACCTGCCGGCCGGCCAGGCTGCCGTCGGGATGATAGTCCAGCCACTCGGTCCGATTCCGCTTGTCATCATAGCGGTACACCCACCGAGACATGAGCGCGTCTTGACGGTCATACACCTCGATGGTGGTCAGATTCCCACGGGCGTCATAGGCGTACACGTTGCGTGACACGGGCTTGCGTTCGTCGTCGACCCAGCTGCGCTCGACCATCCGTCCGGCTGTATCGTAGCGATACACGACATGGCCGAAAAAGGTCTCGTCCTTGTCCTGGCTGATCGATTCGGCGGGTTTGGACAGCGTCCCGTTATAGCTGAAGAGTTCCTTGGACAAGATCGTTCCGTCGGCCTCGTAGCGGGCGGCTGTGGTCATGGCGCCGTGCTCGTCATAGGTCCAGACCATGCGGTGCCACAGAGAACCGTCCGGGGCGTAGACGATTTCCTGGCTGGGCCGGCCGCTCTGACCGTAGCTCCGCACCGTGCGCTGAAAGTGGCTGCCGTCAGGGTTGTACAAGACTTGCTCGACCAGGCGCCCGCTCCGGTCATAGGTGTCGATTTGCTCCTGGCCCCGGACGCCTTCGACCCACTCTTCAGCCTGGCGGACGTACTGGGCGGTTTCGCTGCTGACGCTGTGAACCGCGCCGTACAGGTTTGCCCGCGCGCGGGTGTGTTCGGGGCCGCCCTCCGGCGAGAGGCCCGTCAGCGCCAGAAACAGCACCGGAAGGAGCAGGCTGCTTGCTGTAATCATGATCCGTGTCTACCGCCTTTCCTGCTGGGCGTGCCGCTGTCATAGCACAAAGAAACATTTTTCTCTGCTTGACTGGATTCGGCTCCGGGCGGAATAATCGCTCACCAGGAGGACAAGCCTATGCGGGAGAATACGCTCAAGAAAACCCTCAAAGCCGGAGACGTGGCGTTGGGGACGTTGCTGTGGGAAGTCCGCGGTCGGGGGGTGCTGTATACCCTGGCACGTGCGGGTATGGATTTCGTCATGATCTGCAGCGAACACTCGGCCTATAATCTGGAGACGGTCGTCGGGCTGGTCCACCAGGCCCACGCCGCCGGGCTCAGCCCGGTCGTGCGTATTCCGGATCTGGAATATGAGCACGTTACCCGACTGCTGGACTCGGGCTGTCAGAGCCTGATCGTGCCTCATGTCAAAACCGGGGATGAGGTTCGCCGTTTCATCGAACTGGCCAAGTACCACCCCCAGGGAAAACGCGGGGTGGCGATCTATCTGGGCGCCAACACCGATTACGAGGATGTCGATGCGGTCCAGGCCATGGCCCACGCCAACGCCAATACCCTGCTGGGCGTCATTATTGAGACCGCGCAGGCGGTCGAAAACCTGGACGACATTTTACAGCCCGGCATTGATCTGGCGCTGGTCGGCACCCAGGATCTGGCCCACAGCCTGGGGTTTCCGGGCGAGTTTGATCGGCCGGAGCTGCGCGATATTCTCGGCCGCGTGCGGGCGCTGTGCAAGGAGCGCGGGATCGCCACGGCTGGGGCGCTGACCAGACCGGACAGCGTCCAGGCCGTGGTGAACAGCGGCGCCCAGTATCTGCTGTACGGCACCGATCTGGTCCTGCTCAGGCAGGCCACGCTCCAGGCCGCCGAAGCCCTGGCCCCGTTTCGGAAAAGCTGAGGCCGGCGTGCCCGGCTCTTTACCGTACGCCCCTGGATGCGCTAAGACAGACGGATAAACCGGAGAGCAGATCAGCGCCGCATTTTTTGGAGGAGGTCGTCATGAAGTTTGGTATTTTCTACGAACTGTCCGTGCCGCGTCCCTGGGATGGGGAATCCGAGCGGGCCGTGTATATGAACGCCCTGGAACAGGTCCGGCTGGCCGACGAACTCGGCTTTGACCAGGTCTGGGCGGTCGAGCATCATTTTCTGGAAGAGTACTCGCACTGCGCCGCGCCCGAGCTGTTCCTGACCGCGTGTGCGATGCAGACCAAGCAGATCAATGTCGGTCACGGCATCGTCATCTGTGTGCCGGAGTTCAATCATCCGATTCGGATCGCCGAGCGCGCGGCCGCCCTGGACATTCTGTCCGGCGGGCGCTTGCAGTTCGGCACCGGCCGCTCGGCAACCTGGACCGAACTGGGCGGGTTCGGGGCCAACCCGGACGAGACCAAGAAGAGCTGGGACGAGTTTGTGCACTGTATTCCCAAAATGTGGATGCAGGAGCGCTTCAGCTATGAGGGCAAATACTTTTCCATGCCGTCCCGAGCCGTACTGCCCAAACCCTACCAGAAGCCCCATCCGCCGATGTGGGTGGCGGTCACCAGCCCCGGCACCGAGCTGGACGCCGCCGACCGCGGCATCGGCAGCCTGGGGGTGACGTTTACCACGTTTGCCGAGCAGGAGGCCAAGGTCAAAGAGTACCGGCGGCGGATCCAGAACTGTAATCCGGTCGGCGGCTTTGTGAACAATCAGGTCAATACGGTCAACTTCCTGTACTGCCATGAGGACAACGAGACTGGGGCCAAGACCGGGATGCGGATGATTCAGCATTTCAACTATCTGGCCGCCCAGCTCGATATGGCCAAGGAAGCCTATCCGGCCAAATCGTATCCGTCGGCGGGCCTGCTGCCCTCGTTGCGCCGCCAGGCTTCGAGTCCGGGTGAACAGAACGCCGCGCCTGAGGGGATTGCGGTCGGCAACCCGGCCCACCTGATTCAGGAGCTGAAGAAATGGGAAGCCTGCGGGGTGGACCGGGTCGGCTTCATGCTCAACGCGGCCGAGATCATTCCCCAGCAGCAGGTGCTCGACAGCCTGCGGCTGTTTGCCACAGAGGTCATGCCGGCCTTTGCCGACTCGCAGGCCACCGCGGCCAGCGGAGGAGCGAGCTGATGCCGGTGTTTGGAAAACAGGATGTGCAGGCCGCAGCGGCCCGCGCGCCGCTCATGAGCGGCCTTGATACCGATCCGTGGGAACTCAAAGGGGCGGAGATTCTGCAGCTGAGCTTTGAGGTAGTCGAAGAGCCGGCCGAATGGCTGGCTGCGCCGGCCCTGCATCCGAGCATCCCGCCCTACGCCACGCTGTCGGTGGCCCGCTTTCCCGACAGTCCGGTCGGGCCGTATGCGCTGGCCCAGGTCCGGCTGGTCGTCCGCGCCGGGATTCGACCCCGGGCCTATATGATCGGCGCCTACACCGATTCCGAGCCGGCTGTGGCCGCGCTCCGAATGCGCTGGGGATTCCCGCTGGAGCTGGCTACGGTCAGCCTCCAGGCGCGTCACGACCGGGTGATCGGCCGGGTTGAGCGGGACGGCCGGACGATCCTGGACATGGAGGCCGAGAATCCGGAGCATATCTCCGGGTCGGACGTCACGTATATCGACAGCCTCCACCTGGTGCGGGTGAACGAGGGAGGTGAGGAAAAACCGCTGATCGTTCAGATCGACCCGGAGTATATCTTTCACGCAGCCCAGCGCGGGATTCCGCACCTCAAGACGCTGGATGCGGCGGCCTGGGGTGCGGGCGACCGTCTGCGGTGTACCAATCCGATGACCGCCACGTTCACGCGGTGTGATACGGATCTGCCCCGGCTGCGGTTTGCGCTGGACCCCAGCCTGCCGGCCTTGCAGGGGAGCCGCAAACTCCTCGCCTAAGGGGGGCCGAGCGACTCTCAGGCGGTCAGTCGAACACAACACGACCGGGTCCCTGGCCCGGTCGTTTCGCACGGGCTGGCGCACAGTCTATCATCTTGGGTGGCGAGAGGCTGCCGAGCATTGACGGAAATAAGGAGATTCGTATGAAGAGCGTGATATGGAAGAGTGTGGTCATCGGTCTGTTGCTCAGCCTGCCGGTGTCGGCCGACCAGCACGAACAGGCCGACCCGGCCCAGACGGCGCTGCAAGCCCTGGCCGAGGGCGAGCATCGCTCGGCCGAGCATAAAGCCCGCAACCAGTATCGGCATCCGGTCGAGACGCTAAGCTGGTTCGGCCTGCGGCCGGATATGACGGTGGTGGAGATTTGGCCCGGTTCGGCCGGCTGGTATCTGGAAATCCTGGCGCCGTTTCTCAAAGACCAGGGTAGTACTATGCGGCCGGACCCGATGCGGACTCGTCGGTGGAGTATGTCCAGCGCTCGGTCAAGGCGCTCGGCGACAAGCTGGCGGCCAACGCCGAGCTGTACGGCGGGGTGACGACGACCGAACTCGCCCCGCCGGCCGGCAAGACGCTGATCGCTCCCGAGGGCTCGGCCGATATGGTGCTGACCTTCCGCAACGTGCATAACTGGATGAGCGGCGGCTATGCCGCAGACGTGTTTGCCGCCATGTATACGGCGCTCAAGCCGGGTGGGATTCTGGGGCTGGTTGAGCACCGTGGCAATCCCGAGGTCGCCCAGGACCCCAAAGCCGCTTCGGGCTATGTGAACGAAGACTATACGATTGAGCTGGCCCAGGCTGCGGGCTTTGAGCTGCTTGAGCGCTCGGACGTGAACGCCAACCCAAACGATACCAAAGACTACGAGGGCGGGGTGTGGACGCTGCCGCCCGTCCTGCGGCTGAAGGACGTGGACCGCGACGCCTACCTCGCCATCGGTGAGAGTGATCGCATGACGCTCAAGTTCGTGAAGCCGCAGGCGGACTGAAGCGACCCCTCAGCCCTCGGCCACGTGTCCCTGCGGAGCCCCTCTTGACCGTTAGCTTGCGCTCCCGTCGCCTGTGGCGCGGCTTGTGTATTGCGGCTGTCGCCGGCGTGGCGGGCTGTCTGCTCGTCGCGCTGGCGCTTGCCTGGTGGCTGTCCTCCCATTACCAGCCGTTGCTGACCCAGCGTCTGAGCACGCTGCTTGGGGCTGAGGTGCGGGTGGCCGGGAGCGCGCTATCGTTTCGCCGCGGCCTGGGGATCGGACTCGAGCGGCTGGTCGTTCAGAACCGCTTGGAGGCCGCGCCGTTCTTTACTGCCGAGCGCGTTGACGTCCTCCTTGACCTGAGGGCTCTGCTGCGCGGCCAACTCCTGTTTCACTATATCCACTGCCTGCGCCCCCGTATCCGTCTGGTCGCCGGGGACGGAGCGGCGGCTGTTCCGCCCCTGGTGGGAGCCTTGCTGGGACACACGCCCAACATCCAGGCCGAGCACGGTCGGCTGTCGCCCCAGCTCGCCGTGCGCCGCCTGGTGTTACACGACAGCCAGCTCCGCTATGACGATCCGGCCCAAGACGCCGACCTGGTGGTGATGGGGGCTGACCTGGACCTCAGCTATAGCGACGCTGGAGACCTCGACGCGCGTCTTCAGTTCGGCCTTGGAGCTGACGAGGAGATGGGCCAGGTCAGCCTCCAGGCTCGGCTGGCGGGCTGGCGGTCGGCCGCCAGCCCGGAGCAACTGGAGTGGAACGGAACAGCCCAGCTGCGCAATCTCGACCTCAATCAGACTGGTCGCTGGCTGGGCCGGCAGTGGCCTCAGGCCACGCTCGATTTTACCGGTCGCTGGACGGGCCGGGGGACCCGCCGGTTCGAGCTGGCCGGGGAGGCCGAGGTCAACGATATGCCGCTTGGGGTGGGGCGGCTGGGCTCCGGGAAAGCGACGCTGACCAGACTGGTGTGGCAGGCGCCGGACCGTATCAGCGCGCGGGCCGAACTGCTGGGCGGGCGGGCTGAAGTCGGTCTCTTGCCGCTGCCGGTCGTCATTCACTCCGGCTCGTTGGACCTGGATCAGGACCAGCTGGCGCTCAGCGAGGTGCGCGTCGGCGTCGGCAGCTCATCCATCGGTTTGCGCGGCCGGATTGCTCAGCTCGTGTCTGCCCAGCCTCGGGCCGACCTGTGGCTGGACGCTGAGATTGACCTGGCAGACGGGCTCACGCCGGTGCTGGCCCTGGGGACCGGGATCGAACCTGCGCAGGTCGCCCGGCAGGTGCAGGACGCCCGCGGACAGGCGCGGGCGCAGCTCCGTCTGCAAGGCCAGCCGACCGGGCTGAGCTATGCCGGACAGGTGCGTCTACGGCAGGCCGCCTTTTCCCTGCCGGACTGGCACGCCGCCATTTCCGGTCTGAACGGAACGCTGTACGTTGACCCGGCGCGGCTGACGACTGATGAACTGGTCTGGCAGATCGGACGGTCGTCGTTCCAGGCCCGTGGCTGGGTGGCCGATTACCTGTCGGCGCACCGCACTGCCGAGCTGTACGTGACGCTCCCCAAGGCGCATGACCGCGACGTGGCGTCCTTTCTGCCGGCCGGCACCTTGCTGGATGCGGGCGGTACGCTGAGCGGTCATATCGAGGCGTTCCTGAGCGCGGGCCAGCTGCATACCGAGGGCGAGCTGCGGCTCAGACGGGTCATGCTCGATCTGGTGTCTTTTCTGCGGCCGCTCGAGGTGGACCGGGGATGGCTGCGCTGGCGGGGACAGCGGGGAAGGAAGCGTGATAACAGCACTGAGGACATCACGCTTACCTTTGACAAAGACAATCGTGATAACGACACGATATCTGAGGACATCACGCTTACCTTTGCCATCGATCAGGGGCGGTGGGGTGGCGGAGCCCTGACCGGACAGGGCCGCTTCGCCTCCCTCAATCCGCCCCACGTTGAGCTGACGGCGCATCTAACCGATCTCGACCCTGAGATGGCTTTGGCGCTCGACAGGCTACAGCCGGGGACCGGAATACCCGGTACGGTAGTCCGTACCGAGCTGCGGGCCGACCGCCTGCGCTACAAGTCGCTGCAAGCCCACGACCTGCGTCTGGATTGTCACTGGCACGACCGTCAGGCCGACCTGACGCTGGCCGGGGCGCAGCTCGCCGGGGGCCGGGTGGAAGGCCAGGCGGTATTGTGGCCCGACCGTCAAGCCATGCTGGTGACCCCGCGGCTGACTGAGGTGGATGCGTCGCGTTTCTTGCAGGACATCGGCAGACCGTCCGGCGTGTTGACCGGTGCGCTGAGCGGAAACGGCCGGATTTATATTTCCGACTGGCAGCGCTGGGATCGTTTGGTCGACTGGGACGCCAGCCTGTCGCTGGTCCTGCGCGACGGCGTTATCCAGCGGCTGCCCGTTCTGGTCCGGCTGTGGTCGGCCCTGAGCCTCCAGGGCTTGCTCAGTTTTGAGCTGCCGAGTCTCGGTACCGGCTTGGCCTTTTCCTCTTTGGGCGGGGACCTGACAATCGACCAGGGCAGGCTGCGGACCGATAATCTGGTGCTCGACAGCAGTGCGGTGCGGTTCGACACCAGCGGCAACCTCGACCTCACTCCGCTGACCCTGGATCTGACCACGGCCCTGGTGCCTCTGCACGGCATCACCAGCAGTGTGGCCAAGGTGCCGTTGGCCGGAGAACTCCTGGCCCGCGGAGCGGACCGTCTGACGACGCTGTCATTTCGGGTGACGGGTCCGCTGGCCAACCCGACTGTGGCTCCCAGTCTGGTCAGGTAGAGGGAGGTCTTACGTTCGGCTCAGGGCAGGGAGCCGAAGCAGGAAACGCAGTGTGGCTGCACATTTAGTACAGTTCTCGATTCTGTGTAGCGACACTGAGAGAATAGGCTCATCGCCTCACTCTACCCCCCTGCCCCGGTATAGAGCGCGTGTGAGAGCTGTACGATTACAGCCTATCGTGAACTGCTCCCGGGTCTGGTCTCATCAGCTCAATTGAGGAAGGACACTTGCGCTGATTGTGTTTGCAGTTCAGGGAGCCGAAGCAGCCGCTCCGAGAAACGTGACGGCGCGTTTGTCTGTAGCGGCTGGCAGCCGGTATTGGGAGTAACGCTCTACGGGGTGAGACTGGGGATTCTGAATGAGCCGTCATCTTCACAGCGGGCAAAGACGCGCGCTTGGGCGTCATTGCCTATCTTGACCCGTGGAAGTAGAGGCAAGAGGGCCTCCGCACCGGCGAGGTCGCGTGAGATTGAAGCCGGTCGGATTGCCGAGCGCATCCTATTATCGTGCTCAAGCCCCCACGGGAGCGGCCGATGCATTCAGCGGCCCGGTCCCCCATATGTGCCCCCGCCCCATGTTGGTGGACGCAAGATAATCGTGGCGTCGACCCCAGGATTTTCTGATACGAGCTGCTCTAAAGACCTGCTACCCAAGCTTTTACCCAGCGCGTCACCCGAAAATCCCCAAGCCGGCTCGGCAAAGCACGATGAATCCACGCGCTACCGGGATCGCTAACCACAAAGAACCGGTTCATTGCCAAGCCCCCGACAGGTGGCCCTGCCAGCCACGGCAGATCCGGTCCCACTCGTCGCATACTTTCCCGACATGGTTGCCTCTCTCCTCTGATCTCGTGGCCCGACTAGGGTAGTACACCAAGTCCAGAGGAGCCATCTAGGGGGGGCGCTCTGGACACAATCGGCGCTCAGGAGATACGCACTGCATACCAACCACGTCCCCACAACGAGCCAGTAGAGGATCGGATTTTCCCGACGAGAGATGGGTTCCAAGAAATAGGTCACTCCAGAGGAGCAGTCTGGAATGACCCAGTAGAGCAAGAAGACGCCCCATATCCACTGCCAGTTCAGCACTATGGCCAGATACAGGAGCACCAGGCCAAGAACGGTCCGCCACTTGCGCTTTTTCATGCCGCACCCCGTGCCTCTTTCCGCAGCGGAACATAGGATCAGGATATACCGCTGGTACTGCAGCAGGGCGTCTTCGTAATATGTTGCATACGCCCCAACTCCAAAGGCGGGTGAGCGCATGGCTTGCTGGATCATCTGGCAGACATAGATGTCCTCCAGCATGATGTCCTCGGAGTGGAGGAGTTTTTCAGACTGCGGCCTATCCTGGGACTGTTCGAAGGCATTGTAGACTGTTTTGACCTCTCTTGCCCCGACAATGTCGGGAACAAGACGGGTACGCAGCTCAATGAGCGTGTGGTCAGGAGCGACCGGTTGGACATGCACCGTTGTCCAGAAGTGTTCGGTCGCGGTAATGCCGAGATTCGGGAAGAGCAGGGGAGCGAATACGCCGTACAGGCGTTTCGGGTAGTCTGGAATCCGTGGGACATCGGCGCTCCAGGCAGGAGCTTGCTGTTGCCCGTCTGCGCTCAGGGGCTGATAGAAGGTCCAGTGAGGCCCCACGAAGCGTCCATCTTGCCTGCCATGGTCGTACTCAGCCGCTGAGTGGCGGTGCAAATAGCGCAGGTGATAGCCGTCCAGATAATTTTCAACAAAGACTTTCCAGTTCGCGCGAATAATATAGCGGTCCACTGCGGACTCGCGCAGCTCTTGAGGCTGATGAGGGCCCAGCCGTTCCTCCAGACCGGCAAACCAGGATGCCAGTGGGGCTGCTTGGGGATCGGTATGGACAAAGACCATCCCCTTCCACGTCTCAACTGCTCCCGGAAGAAGGCCGAGTTGTGTCTTTTGGATGTCGGGAAAGAGGTCGGGCTGCGGGAGCCCTTGCAAGGCCCCCGACAGGCTGTAGAGCCAGTGGTGATACGGACAGCGAATACCGGCGTCGAGTTGGCCTGAGCCGGACAGGAGTTGGGTGCCACGATGCCGACAGATATTGTGAAAGGCGCGCAGTTTGCCGTTCGCATCGGCAACAATCAGCATCGGAGCACGGCCGATATCGACACACTTGTAGTGACCAGCTTGGGGCCACTCGTCTCGCATCCCGGCGAACTGCCAGGTCTGGGCGAAGAGTTGCTGCTGTTCGCGCTCGAACCACTGGGATGAGGTATAGGCCTCAACCGGGAGCAGAGCTTTACTGGCAGACCGCAGGGTTTGTCCTCTTGTCGGGGACTGATCTGGTGCGTAGCGTTGCCGGGCTTGCATACAGCAGCTCCTTTCTCTAATAGATTGTCAGATTCGACAATATACCAATCCCATAGATTGTCAAGATGGAAAATCTATGGAGTGAGAAAAAAAGATGCCACGCCGCGATTTGACCGAAGAACGGACCGCGCAAATCCTGGATGCGTTTGCGCGTTGTGTGGTGCAGTATGGCCTGGACGGCACCTCACTGGAGCAGGTGGCCAAGGAAGCCGGTGTCAAGCGAAGTATTCTGCGCCACTACGTGGGGAACCGTGACGCGCTCATTAACGCCATGGTTGAGCGGGTCGTCCAAAAGTATGCCCAACAGCTAGAGGCGATGGTGGCGTATTTGCCCGAAGCAGGAAACGAGCGGATTGAAACCTTGCTCTCTCTCCTGTTTCAGCCTGAGCCCGACGAGAGTGCGCAGGAAGCCTTCGTCTTCGAGACTCTGATTGCCGCAGCCGGCCGATATCCACAGCTCCGGGCCAGGCTGCGGGAGCCCATCGAAGAATTTGTTGACACGGTTGCGGATCAGCTGGAGTTGGTATTTCCCCACGCGCAGCAGCAACGGTGTTGGACGGTTGCCTGTGGGATTGTGTCCTTATACCTGACGTATGCCTCACTGGCGCCCTTGGCGCTGCCGCAAGCGCATACGGAGGCGGCACTAGGAATCCGCACGCTGCCTGGTGGCCAGTTTAGGCCAGGAGTAAGACCTTCTACCACTCCACCCCCATCGCCCAGGCCGGCATGGTCAAGACGCCCGGGTCGGGACCCAGACCCAGGTCGTGGGCCAGATGCACCAGGGGTTGCAGGGCGCGGAGGCTGGACCGCAGGGCCGGCCCGGAGGCCGAGGCTGCGTCTCCGCTGTCTCGGCCCAGCATGCGGTCCAGGAGATGAGCGCTAAGAGGCCGCTGGCGGGGAAAGAGCCTGACCGCGACGGCAGCCTCGGGCGCAATGCCCGCCGCCTGTTTGGCCAGGCGCAGGGCGACCGGAAAGCCGCCCAGTTCGTCTACCAGCCCGTGTGTCTTGGCGTCCTGGCCGGTCCAGATCCGGCCCTCGGCGACCGACAGGACGTGCTCGTGGTCCAGCTCTCTGCCCTGGGCCACTTTGGTCGTGAAGTCGTGATAAATCCAGTCGAGCTGCTGGTTGAATTTCTCCCACTGGGCGGGGCTGAAATCCAGGTTGCTGCTCCACATGGTGGCGTTTTCGCTGGTATGGACCTGGTCCGATGACAGCCCGATTTTTTCTGCCAGCCGCGCGGTCAGCATTTTGCCGCCAAAGACGCCGATTGAGCCGGTAATCGTTCCCGGTTGGGCGACAATTTTGTCGGCGGCCATGGCAATGAAATATCCACCCGAGCCGGCCACGTTGCCCATGGAGACGATGACCGGTTTGCCGGCCTGTCTGGCACGCATCGTCTCGCGCCAGATCGTATCGGAGGCGAGCGGGGAGCCACCCTGGCTATCGACGCGAAAGACAATCGCCCGCACCTCGGTGTCGTCAATGGCGTGTCGGAAGGCGGAGGCAACCGTGTCGGCGCCCATGATTGGACCGCCGAACACCGGGTTGAAGCTCGTTTTGCCGGACTGGACGATACCAACCCCGTAGATGAGGGCGATGGTGTCGCCCTCGGTATGGGGGCGGCCGGCCCGGTCCAGATAGGTGAACAGGGACAGCCGCTCGGCCTCTTGTCCGGTCCGTTCGGCCATCGTCTGGTATACCTCGTCCCGATAGGCCAGACCGTCTACCAGCTTGGCCTGGAGCGCGTCCTGAGCCAGAAAGGGGCCGATGCTCATCAGGGCCCGGACCTCGTCCCGGTCAAGGCTGCGGGCTTCGGCAATCCCGTCCACCAGCTGGCCGAACTGCGAATCCATCAGGCCTTGCACGGCCTCTTTATGGGGTGGGGTATAGTGCTGTTCGGTGTAGAGGTTGACCGCGTTTTTATACTTGCCGCGCACGCCGAAACGCGGTTCGATGCCGAGCTTTTCGAGCGTTCCCTGAAAGAAAACGCTCTCGAACATCAGGCCGGTCAGGCCCACCCCGCCGGACGGCTGGATATAGATGTCATCAAAGGCGGTGGCCAGATAATACACGCCATTGCCCGGGCCGATGCCGCCCAGCCCGTCGGCGTAGGCCACCGCAGGTTTCCCCTGAGCCCGAAAGAGTTGAACCGCGTCACGAATTTCCTGGAGCTGGGCCAGCCCCAGGCCGGCCGGCATGATGCGGGCCAGCAGGCCGACGACTCGCTCGTCCTGGGCCGCCCGCTCCAGGGCGTCCACCACATCGCGCGTGGTACGGGTTTGGCCAAACATCAGGGCGGCCACGGAGCCGGTCGGCAAATGCTCGACCAGACCCTGACCGAGGTCCAACTCCAGCACCACTCTGTCCGGGACGTGCTGGCGAGACATGAGCGAGGACAGCAGTCCAAAAATGGCCATGATAACGACCCAGGCGCCAATCGTTGCCAGGATGCGAACCAGGAGTTTCTTCATGACGGCTTCCTTTCTGTCTAGGCTTTGCGGGCAATCCAGATCTGCTCGCCACCGTGGCTGAACGGTCCCCGCTGGAAGTCGCCGTACAGGGCCTCGACTCTGAAGCCGGCCAGTTCCAGCAGGTGGCGCATCTCGTAGCGAAACACATAGCGGAGGGTGAGCGACCGGTGGGTGCGAGACAGGCTGCGGCCTGCGGCATCGACCTCTTCGAAGACGGTGGACTGTTCGAGCAGCTGACGTTCCAGGTCGTAGCGACGGGCTTCCCAGCTGATGACCCGCCGTCCGGTCTGCGGGTGCTGGAAGATGCGATCTTGCTTCACAACCGACCCCAGCGGCCCGCTATGGGCGGACAGGGTTTCGATATCCGGGTCGAAGATGTCCAGGATGAGACGGCCGCGCGGGGCCAGATGGCGGTGGATGCAGGCCAGGGTCCGGCGTTGGTCCTTGAGGGTCAGCAGGTGCAGAAAAGCGCGGTATGGAACGGTGATGAGTTGGAGCGCCGTGTCAAGCTGGAAATCGCGCATGTCGGCGTGGGTGAGGCTCACCCGGTCGCGGACGGCGGGAGGCAGGGCGGCGAGTTTCTGCTCGGCCAGGGTCAGCATGGCCGGGGCGCGGTCGAGACCGATGATCGGGACGCCGGCCTGGGCGGTCGGAACGAGAATGCGGCCCGTCCCACAGCCCAGCTCCAGGATGTCCGAGCCAGCCTGTTTTGCCTCCTCGACATAGAAGGCGACGTCGCCCTCAAGACCGCTGGCGTGGTGATCGTAGAGGAGAGCGTCGAACTGGTCATACTCGGTCATGAAACGGCTGGGGGCCGGACTCGGGCCTCGGCTCACCACGCCCGCTGAGCCAGCTCGACGACCAGCCGCAGCTTCTGCTCCTGAAGCTCGGGGCTGATGGGATTGCCCTGGGCGACCGAGGCAAAGCCGCACTGGGTGGATATGGCCAGCTGTTGGTGGGGAAAGTGCTGGCCGGCCTGCTGAATGCGCGCGAGCACGCCGTCCAGCGGCTCCAGGCTGTTGGCCTTGGTCGAGACCAGACCCAGGACGACGGTTTTGTCTTGGGGAATGTCGGCCAGGGCGTCGAAAGACCCCGAGCGCCAATCGTCGTACTCCAGCAGAATAACGTCGTAGCCGGTGGCCCGCCGGAAGATCTGTTTGGAAATGGCCTCATAGCCGCCCTGGCTCATCCAGTGGCCGGCGTTGTTGCCCCGACACATATGGAGTCCGAAGGTCACGCCGGGGGCGTCGGCAATGGCGTCGAGCATGTCCACGCCTTCTCCCAGCATCCGTTCGGTCGAGACGCCGCGCGCCTCATAGGTCTGCCGGCGCTGGCCCTCATCGACCAGCGTGGCCAGCTCGGGCGCGTCAATCTGGATATACTGGCAGCCCAGGTCGGCGAGTTCGCGGATTTCCTGGCGCAGGATATCGACCGCGTCGCTGAACAGCGCGAAGGGGTCGGTGTAGGCGGCCGTTGAGTGCTCGGGCGACCAGAACAGGGCCAGCATCAGCGGGCTGGGCAGGGTCATTTTGAGCGGCGTGCCGGTTCGTCCCCGGGCATAGGCGAACTCCTCGCCGGCCAGCGAGCGGCGGCGCCGGATTTTCCCGGTCACACACACCGGCAGCTGGAAGCTCATGTCGTCTTCCGGCGTGGTCCCGTGCCACTGCCAGCGCGGACCCGGGACGGGCTCGATGCCCTCAATCGCCTCGGTCAGGCTGCCGGTAAACACCAGGCGGCGCATTTCGCCGTCGGTGACGACGGGCAGGCCGACCGCCTCCTGGAGGGCGATGGCTTGGTTGACCGCCCGGTCTTCAACGCGTTTGAAGTCGGGCAGGGACAGCCGGCCCTGCTGCCAGTCCTGGCGGGCCTGGAGGAGAGAGGCCGGACGCAGCAGCGAACCGATGTTCTCGGCGCGGTAGAGTGGAGACATGACAGACCTCCTCAGGCCAGCTGGTAGCGCATCATGCCCGAGCCGCAGCCCATGGCGTTTTCGTACATGAGGACCTCGCCCTTGGCCCCGTTGACCGCGCCGGCAACGGCAATCCAGTTGCGGATCTCGTGCGTCCCGTTGCCCCGGGCGTCCATCTCGGCGTCGGTGATGTCGCACAACGCCGGGCTGTTGTCGCACAGCATGTCGAGCAGCCGGGTATCAAACTCCTCGTCAACAATGCCCATATCCGGGGTGCCGACGGCGTGCGACAGGCCGCCGGTGCCGAGCAGGGCAACCCGGCGGGGGCTGTCCCAGGACCGAATCGCGTCGCCGACCATGCGTCCGAAATCATAGCAGCGCCTGACGCTCGGCAGCGGCGGCAATACGCAGTTCTGAATCAGCCACACATAGGACAGATCCCAGTCCGGGGTCATGTAGTGCAGGCAGGTCAGAAAGCCGTGGTCCAGGCCGGCCTCGCCGATGCGGGTCAGGTCAAAGCCGTGTTGCAGGCCGTCGTGCAGAATCGCTTCGGCCAGCTCGGGCAGACAGTTGACGGTGATGCTGCCGCACGGCACGCCGAGCCAGTTTTCTGACGGCCCGCGACAGGTTTCGGCCGCGACCACGCCAAAGGACGGGTAGTGACGCGGGCTGAGGGCGTTGAAGTGTTCGTCTGAGATGACCACCACGGTGTCGGCGCCCGAGTCCTGGAGCGTCTGACGCAGGGCGCTGAAGCCGCGTTCGAACTTTTCCCACATCGGGGCTTCGACCCGAGCCGGACCCGCCATCAACAAGGGGTTATGGACGGAGCCCATAGCCGCAACAATCTGTGCCATTGTGTCCTCCGTGTCTTAGTGGGCGGCCGGGCCCTTGTAGCCCGTCGCCTGCTGTACCTGCTGCACATATTGGCCGAGGTCGAGATGGATGGTGAAGGCGTACTGGGCCAGGATATAGGGATGGACGCCCCGCACGTACAGCCAGCCCATGTCTTGGGCTTTGAGTTTGTCCCGTTCTTCGTCGCTGAGTCCATACTCGGCCGAGACGGCGTCGGGATCGTGATTGTAGCGGGTGAGGGTTTCTTCCGAACGGAAGAGGTCTGACAGCATGATATTCAAGCTCCGTGCGCTCATAGTCCCTCCTTTCGTGGTGCATTCTGGTATAGTCAGGACGGGCGTGTCAATCAAGGAGTATGTGTCCGCACCGGGAGACGGAAAACCGCCAGGGCAGGCGCCCGTGTTCAGCCGAGCAACACCATCCCGATGCCGACCAGGACGATGCACACCCCGGGCAGCTGACGCAGCACCTCGCGTTCTCGCCATACCAGCAGGGCCAGGATCAGAGCCAGGACGGCCTCGATCTGTCCGACGGCTTTTGAATAGGCGACCAGCGTCAGGGCGTAGGCCCAGAACCAGCACAGGCTGCCGCTGAAGGACACCGCGCCGATCATCGCCATGCGTCGCCAGTGGCTCGGTACGAGCCGGAATTCCTGGGGGCGGGTCAGGACCAGGACCACGGTCAGGATCACGACCTCCATCCAGGTGGTGTGAAACAGGGTGTGAACGGCCGGGGTAAAACGCTCGCTGCCCACGCTCGGGTTGGCCAGCACAAACTGGGCGCTGGCGCTCTTGAGCATGAAACTGGCCAGGACCAGCAGGACGGCGCACAGCAGGGCCAGCAGCGATCCGCTGCTCAGGTGGAAGGCCCGCCGCCAGCCCTGGGGACCGCCCTCGCGGCCGAGGTTCATGAACACGACCCCGACTCCGCACAGCACGACCCCGACCCAGCCCAGCGAACTCGGGGCTTCGGCAAAAAAGAGCACCCCGACCAGCGCGGTAAACACCACTTCGAGTTTGTGCAGGACAATCGTCTCGGCAAAATTGGCGTGTCTGAAGGCCGACACCAGGGCGATATTGCCCAGCAGCTGGGCTACTGCGGTGGCCGCGCAGTAGGCAAAAAAGGGCGGGGACAGCCGTGGCACGCCCACCCACACCAGCAGGCCGAGCATCAACAGGGTCGAGAGCGGGAGATTGAAGGCAAAGCGCGACCAGCTGTTCAGCGTCGGCGAGATCTGACCGGCGAGGCTTTTTGACAGGGCGTTGCGGGCGGTTTGCAGGCAGCCGCCGGCCAGACTGAGTTCGATCCAGGTCACGGTCGGGTGTGTCAGATGTGGGTGGAAAAGAGTAAACGTGTCAACATGTGCATGTGGTTGGAGGACACGTTTACTCTTTAGGGAAGGCCCGCTCAGGTGGGGCGCGCCGTAGTCAGGGGGGTAAAAAATTCCTGGACCTGTTCGATCACAAAATCCGGTCGCTCCTCGGCCACAAAATGGCCGCAGCGTTCCACCACGCCGCCTTCGAGCTGTTCGGCCACCCGTCGCCAGACCGGCAGGGGATCGCCCATGAAGCGCTCACCGCCCCAGGCGCGGACGGGCATGCCGAGCTTGCGGGTACACGTGCTGAGGTTATCGACATCTTCTTCGAGCGCCGCCCGGTAATAGTGAAAGCCCGCCCGCAGCGCACCGGGCTGGGAGTAGGCGCGCACGTATTCGGCCATGTCTTCGGCGCTGAACACGCTCGGGTTGTAACACGCCACCCGGCACAGGCGGTCGATGTACAGAGGGATGTGGTCACGCACCAGCAGCTCGGCCAGGTCGGGCGAGCCGCCCTGAAACATGACGTGCCACAGGCGCCGCATGCCCCGCAGGTCGAGCGGTTCGTCTTTGCGGACCAGGCCGGGCGTCGATTCCAGGATGAGCAGACGCTCGACCATGTCTGGATGATCGTAGGCCAGATAATACGCCACCGTACCGCCCCAGTCGTGGCCGATCAGGCCGATGTGTTGGTAGCCGAGGTGGCTGACGAGCGCAGACACGTCCGAGGCCAGGCTGCGTTTGTCGTAACCCGTCATCGGCCGTTCGCTGTCGCCCAGGCCGCGCAGATCGGGGGCAATCACGGTGAAGCGGTCGGCCACCGCAGGGATGATCTTGCGCCACTCGTACCAGGTCTGGGGCCAGCCGTGGAGAAAGACGAGCGGATAGCCCGAGCCGGCCGTGACATAGTGCATGCGAAAGCCGTTGATGCGGGCGGTGTGGTGGGTCGGCGTGGACGATGCTGTCTGCCCCTCCAGGCGGGCAGCATCGTCCGCTTTGCCAGGCTGTGACATGGGCGGGCCGCTTTCTGCGCTCATTCGGCCAGGGGGACAACCGCGACGAGGGCGGGGCCAGCGCCGGCCGACTTGGTCGTATGCCCGCTGCCGGTCAGGTCCGAGGCCAGGACGGCGTCGCCGGGACCGAACTGACGCTGCGTGCCGTCGTTGAGCCCGATCTCCATCTGGCCGGCCAGCAGAATGACATACTGGCGGCGCGGGGCGTTGTGCCAGTCCATGAACGCGCCGGCCTCCAGCTCGCGGAACACAATATGGTCGGTGGCCTGTTCGCTGCTCAGGGCCGGGTGGGAACTCGGCGCCTGGTCTTCGATGTGGGAGTGGCCGTCATCACCGGTGTACAGACGAAAAACTGCCATGGGCGTCCTCCTTCTGCGCGCCAGACTACTCGGCGTGTCCCGGTCTTGCAAGTCGTGGCGTCCAACTGGAACCCGGCGCCGGCTTGGGCTAGGCTTGGCACACAAGGGGGACAGCTATGGCAGAACAGGCTGAACGACCGGAACGTTTTCTGACCCTGCCCGAGATACGGCGGGCCGCCAAGCGGATTCTGCCGCCCGGCCCGTGGGGCTATGCTGCGGGCGGCGCCGAAACCGAGACCACGCTGCGCCGCAATCGGCGGGCGATCCGCCGCCTGGCCGTCCGCCAGCGGGTGCTCCGAGACGTGCGCCAGGTGGACCTCGAGACCACCTTTCTTGGTCTGCGGTTGCCCATGCCGGTCGCGGTGGCGCCCATGGGCGGGCTGGTCGTGTTTCATCCCCAGGGCGACTGCGAGATGGTCCGGGGGGCGGGCCAGGCCGGTAATCTGGCCGTGGTCAGCGGGGTGACCGGCTGGCCGGTTGAGGAGGTCGCGGCGGCGGCCAGCGCTCCCCTGCTGTTTCAGCTGTATTTTGCCGGTCCGCGCTCGTGGGCCCAGGAGCTGCTCGGCCGGGTCGAGGCGACCGGGGCGTATAAGGCGGTGTGTCTGACGGTGGACTTGCAGGTCTACGGCCGCCGAGAGCGGGACCTGATTCAGCGCTACGACCCACGGGTGGCGCGCATGCTGGCTCCCAATCCCCAGCCGCCGGACATGGACTACCAGGCCCGCCTGACCTGGGATGACGTGGCCTGGCTGCAAGAAATCCTGTCCGTGCCGCTCGGTCTCAAGGGGATTTTGACCGCCGAGGACGCCCGGCTGGCGGTTGAGGCCGGGGTGAAGATCGTCTGGGTGTCAAACCACGGTGGACGCCAGCTCGACGCGACCCAGGCCACGATTGAGGTCCTGCCCGAAATTGTCGAGGCGGTTGACGGCAGAGCCGAGATTATCATCGACGGCGGGTTTTCGCGCGGGACGGATGTCATCAAGGCGCTGGCGCTGGGGGCGAATGTGGTGGCCATGGGCCGCAACATCCTGTGGGGTCTGGTGGTTGACGGAGCGGACGGGGTGCGGCGGAGCCTGGAGTTGGTGCGCGAGGAGCTGGCGGCGAGTCTGGCCCTGTGCGGCCAGACACACGTACGGGATTTGGGACCGGAGATGATCCGTCGGGCCGAGTAGTCGCGTTGCAAAGCGGGCGGATACTCACTATTGAGGAAACACACTGACCAGTGAAGGAGGGAGTCATGAGCAGTAACGGACACCTGAGCGCGCCGCGGGTGCGGGCCGGTTTGAATCATCCGGTTATCGACGCGGATGGGCATTGGTTGGAGTTCGGACCCCATGTCCGCAACGAGTTGCGCCGCATCGGGGGAGACAAGGCGGTCGCAGGCTTTAGCGCGTTCATCGACCAGGTCCAGACAGACCTGGCCATGTCGGTGGACGAGCGGCGCAGCACGCGCACGGCCCAGCAGGCATTCTGGGGACTGCCGACAAAGAATACCCGCGACCGGGCAACGGCCATGATGCCGGCCCTGCTGTACGAGCGGATGGAGGAGATCGGGCTCGACTATGCGATCCTGTACCCCACGGCCGGCCTGGGCATCCCCCGCATCCCGGATACCGAGGCGCGCCGGGCCGCGTGTCGGGCGTTTAATATTTTCAGCGCCGACTTCTTCGCCAAGTTCTCGGATCGGATGACCCCGACTGCGGTCATTCCGATGAATACGCCGGAGGAGGCGCTCGAAGCACTCGAGCATGCCGTCACCCAGCTGGGGCTCAAGGTGGTCATGCTGGGCAGTATGATCAAACGGCCGATTGCCGCCCACACCGACAAGCATGCCGACGCCTCGCAGCTGATCGTCTGGCGCGACGTGCTGGGACTCGACAGCGAGTATGACTACGATCCGGTGTGGCAGAAGTGTGTTGAACTGAAAGTCTCGCCGACCTTTCATACCGGCTCGCGTGGCTATGGGCTGCGTATTTCGCCCAGCAACTTTGTCTACAACCATATCGGTCATTTTGCCGCCGCCAACGAAGCGGTGTGCAAGGCGCTCTTCCTGGGCGGGGTGACGCGACGCTTTCCGCAGCTCAAGTTCGCCTTTTTGGAGGGCGGTGTGGGCTGGGCCTGCCAGCTGTACGCCGATCTGATCGAACACTGGGAAAAGCGCAATCTCGACGCCCTGGACGAGGTGAACCCGGACCGGCTCGATGTGTCCCTGCTGCGCCAGCTGTCCGAGGCGTATGCGCCCGGCATGGCTGAGGCCCTGCGTGAGCGGGAGGCGGCGTTTGATACGGTGGTCAAGGGTCGGGGTGCGACCGATGTCGGCGGGGTCAGCAACCTGGACGACTTCTCGGCGTGTGAGATCAGCCAGGCCCAAGACATCAAGGAGCTGTTCACCCGAAATTTTTATTTTGGCTGTGAGGCCGATGATCGCATGAACGCCTGGGCTTTTAACCCCCGCAGCAACGCGTTTGGCGCCCGCCTGGGAGCCTTGTTCGGTTCGGATATCGGCCACTTTGACGTGTTGGATATGAACCGGGTGCTGCCCGAAGCGTATGAGTTGGTCGAGGATGAGCTGATGACGCCCGACGATTTCCGGGATTTCGTGTGTGACAATCCGATCCACTTCTGGGGCCAGGCCAACCCGGACTTTTTTAAGGGCACGGCCGTTGAGGCGACCGCAGCCAGCGTCCTGGCTGACACCCCGGTCAGCCTCGGCCACACCGGGCAGGCTGCCCAGCCGCTGTCAAAGTAGTCCGCATGGGCGCGTCGAAGCCGATAATCTCACAGGAGGCGAGTGAGCATGACTGATTTCGGGCTCGTGTCGATTCCCACCCACTATTCCATTCAACCTGCCGAGCTGGCGCGCTGGGCCGAGGCCAACGGTTTTGAGGCCTTGTTCTATGGCGAGCATACCCACATCCCGACCAGCCGTCAGACGCCGTTTCCGCTGGGCGGCGAGCTGCCGATGTACTACGCCCAGTTTTTCGATCCCTTTATTGCCCTGACCGCAGCTGCGGCGGTCACTGAGACACTCAAGGTCGGGACCTCGGTGTGCCTCGTGCCGGAGCACCACCCGATCAATCTGGCCAAGGCTACGGCCTGCCTCGACCGGGTGTCGAACGGGCGCTTCCTGTTCGGGATCGGGGCGGGCTGGAATGCCGAGGAAATGGCCAACCACGGCGTAGCGTTCAAAGACCGCTGGAAAATCACCCGCGAACGGGTGCTGGCCGTGCGTGAAATCTGGACCAAGGAAGCGGCCGAGTTCCACGGTCAGTTTGTGGACTTTGACCCGATCTGGTGCTGGCCAAAGCCGGTTCAGACCGGCGGCCCGCCCATCCTGATGGGAGCGACTTCCAAGTGGTCGGCCAGACGGGTGGCCGAGTATTGCGACGGCTGGTTTCCGGTTGACGGACCCTACGACCTGTCGGCCGGTGTCGAGGCGATCCGGGTCGAGGCTGACAAGGCTGGCCGGTCGATGGACGAGTTCGATCTGAGCGTGATTACTGCGGACGGGGTGTTTGGTCGCAGCGGGCCGGAAAATCGCGTCCGAGAGCTGAGTCAGATGGGCTTCAACCGGGTGTTGTTTCTGATCGAGCCGGCCGAGCCGGACGCTCAGTGGCCGGTCCTGGAGCGCTATGCCGACCTGATCCGCCAGTTCCAATGAGAGTCTGATTCCCTCTCCCTCAGGGAGAGGGCTAGGGTGAGGGTGTCGAAATGACGACGCAGTCTGGGGGCGCCACTCTCGCCTTGCTCTTCTTACCCGTCCACCCAGGTATTGACTTACGCGCCCGGCAGCAGCCGGCTCAGATCGTCCTGAAGCGTGGCCAGCACCTCATCCGCCACCGCCCGGCGGCTGCGGAGTTTGGCGTCGCGGTAGGACTCGGGGCGGAGTTCGGCCAGCCGTCCGGCCTCTTGGAGTGTCTCCTCAAGGAGCGTGTCGGCCGGACACGCGCGGTCCAGAAAGCCCGCGTCAACCGCCCCGGCCGGGTCGTACAGGCGGGCCTGGATGGTGGCCTGGGTCAGGTGCCGTTTGGACAGCCGTTCGCGGGCCAGGCTGACCAGAAAAGACGGCAGGCTCATGCCGATGGAGACCTCATTGAGGCCGATCTTGAAATCGCCCTGCGCCCCGATACGGGTGTCTGCGGCCAGCAGCATCAGGGCTCCGGCGGCAATGGCGTGGCCGGTGCAGGCAATCAGCAGCGGTTGCGGATGGACATACATCTGCATCAGCATTTTTGCCCCGGCGGTGACCAGATCGCGGGCCGCCTCAGGGCCTCCGTCGCGCACCACGGACAGGTCAAAACCGGCTGAAAAACGCCCGGGTCGGCCGACAATCACGGCCGCGCGGGCTTCCTGAGCCGCCCGGTCGAGCCCGGTCTTGAGCGCGTCGATAAGGGCGTGGCTGACCGCGTTGGCCTTGCCGTCGTCGATCCGCAGGAGGGCGACTGCGTCCTTGCGTTCGTAGTGTACAAGTTCGTGTGACATCGTCAGTCTTCCTGGAGTCGGGTTGTTCCGGCTGTTATCGTCTTTCCGTTCGTCCTGGTCAAGCAGGGCTCGCCGCTTTGGAGCGGATCCCTACCCAGGCGGTCGGATGGCGAGGAGGGCCTCGGACTGCCGCAGTGCTGCTTCACGGCCTTCCTTCAGCGACTCAGCGTTGCACGCACTGCCCCAGGCTGTGTATAAGGGCCTGAGACGTAGGGCAGCCAGCAGAAAGGGGACACACATGGAACGCGTGACACAACTGGGCTATCTCGGACTGAGTGTGAAAGACGTTGACGAATGGGAACGTTTTGCCGCCGATATCCTCGGCCTGCAGCCGAACGGACGGGACGAGGACGGGTCCCTGTTTCTGCGCATGGATGAGTACCACCACCGCTTCACCGTTCATCCCGACGGCAAGGATGATGTGGCCTATTTTGGCTGGGAGGTGGCCGACGAGCACGCCTGTCACGCCTTGGCCGAGCAGCTGGAGGCAGCGGGCTTCGAGGTCAGCCCGGGCACGGCGGAGGAAAAAGCTGTCCGACGGGTGGCGGGGCTGATTCGGTTCCGGGACCCAAACGGTATTCCCTCAGAAGTTTTCTACGGCCCGTTGATGAGCTTTGAGAAGCCGTTTCAGTCGCCCCGGCCCATCTCCGGTTTTCGGACCGGCGAGCTGGGGCTCGGACATTTTGTGATTCTGGTCGATAACGCCGAGCAGAGCATTCATTTTTATCGGGACGTGCTGGGCATGCGGATCAGCGATTATGTCCAGATTAGCCCGGCGCCGGGCGTCAGCTTTCAGGCCACGTTTTTCCACTGCAACCCGCGCCATCACACGATTGCGTTCATTGAGTCGCCGAAAATCGCCCGGCGTCTGAACCACTTCATGCTACAGGTGCAGTCTCTGGACGATGTCGGCTCAACCTACTACCTGTGCCAGGATCGCGAGGTCCCGATCACGATGAGCCTGGGCCGGCATACCAACGACCACATGACCTCCTTCTATATGCAGACACCGTCGGGCTTCGCCGTTGAGTACGGCTGGGGAGCCCGCGAAATTGATGACGCAACCTGGCAGGTCCAGCTGCACACCTCGGGCAGTATCTGGGGCCATCAGCGCATGCAGGCCGGCCTGGCCGGGGTCGTACAAGAATAGGTCGAGAAACAGGGAGAGAGTATGGAATACGCACGACTTGGTGAAACGGGCCTGACGGTGTCGCGCATCTGCCTCGGGTGCATGAGCTACGGGGGAGGGCCGCAGCCCGACTGGGCTATGCCGCGCGACTGGGCGCTGGGTAAGGACGAGGCGCGGGAGCATTTTGTGCTGGCGCTCGAGGCTGGGGTGAACTTTTTTGATACGGCCGATGTGTACTCAATCGGTCTGAGCGAGGAGATCACCGGGCACTGGCTGAATGAGATGGCCGCGCGTGACGATATCGTGGTGGCGACCAAGGTGTGGGGCAAGATGCGGGCCGGAGAAAACAGCAGCGGCTTGAGCCGCAGACATATTATTGAGGCGTGCGAGAATTCCCTGCGCCGTCTCAACATGGACTACATTGACCTGTACCAGATCCACCGCTGGGACTTTAACACGCCGATTGAGGAAACCCTGGAGGCGCTCGATTCGCTGGTCCAGAGCGGCAAGGTGCGCTACCTGGGGGCCAGCAGCATGGCCGCCTGGCAGTTTTCCAAGGCCCTGTACCTGGCCAAGGAAAACGGCTGGCAGCGCTTTGTCGCCATGCAGAATCACTACAACCTGATCTACCGCGAGGAAGAGCGGGAAATGATCCCGTTGTGTCTTGACCGGGGCGTTGGGTTGATTCCGTGGAGTCCGCTGGCGCGCGGGTTTTTTGCCGGCAATCGGGACCCCGAGGGGGGTGGGTCGGTGACCAAACGTGCCCAGACCGATGCCTTTGCCCACCGGAATTATTTCCGTGAGAACGATTTTGTCGTTGCCGCGACTGTTGAGAAGCTGGCCTACGAACGGGGCGTGAGCCCGACCCAGCTGGCCTGTGCCTGGGTGTTGCAAGCCCCGGGCGTGACCTCGCCGATCATCGGGGCAACCAAGGTCCACCACTTGCAGGAAGTCTTTGAGGCGGTCGATATCGAGTTGAGTGCCGAGGAGGTGACGAGGCTGGAAGAGCCTTACCAGCCGCATCCGGTGCTGGGCCATGTGCAGCCGAGTCCGAAGAAGATGGTCGGCTAAGGGCGAGCTGAGGTGGTATGATGGACCGACGGGGGACGGGCTTGACAAAGTGGACCTTACAGGTCTATATTCCGGGTCGGTAAAAAGCCCTGTAAGTTACTAAAAAAATTGGGAAAAAGAGAAGAGAGGCGAGGGCCTCATCCCTCCCCGACCGGTCTCAAGGAATACCCATGCCAAGCGAAGCGGACATTCGCGCTCAGCTCAAGCAGATTGCCTACCCCGGTTCAAAACACGACATCGTGACGCTTGGCCTTGTTGGGGATATCGGCATGAAAGACGGCACGGTTGTCGTCCATCTGCGGACGACCAATGCCCAGGAGCAGGTGCTCCAGCACCTGAGAGCCCGGATCGTGGCGACGCTGTCGGCTGCGGCCGGGGTTGACCAGGTACACGTCCATATCCCCGGCCAGCAAGAACGGCCGCACGCCCAGCACGGTGCCCAGACCAGACCCCAGATGAAAGAGCCGACGGTGGTGCCTGGGGTGCAGCGCATTATTGCGGTGGCCAGCGGCAAGGGCGGGGTTGGCAAGTCTACGGTGGCGGTGAACCTGAGCTTGGCGCTCGGCGCCCTGGGCAAGACCGTTGGTCTGCTCGATGCGGACGTGTATGGGCCGAGTGTTCCGCTCATGATGGGCACCCAGGCAAGGCCCCGGCCAGCCCATAATAAGAAGATCTATCCGGTCGAACAGTACGGCATCAGCCTCATTTCCATGGGGTTTTTTGTGGATGACACGTCCCCGGTCATCTGGCGCGGGCCGATTGTGATGGGCATTGTCCGTCAGTTCTTGCGCGACGTGATCTGGGGCGAGCTGGAGTATCTGGTTGTCGACCTGCCGCCCGGCACGGGGGATATTGCGCTGACGCTGGCCCAGGAAGTCCCGCTCAACGGCGGGGTGGTGGTCACGACGCCGCAGGATGTGGCGCTGCTCGACGTGCGGCGCGGCATTGCCATGTTCCGACAGGTCCAGGTTCCGATTCTGGGCGTGATCGAAAACATGAGTCGCTATATCTGTCCTGAGTGCCACCACCAGGAAGAGATTTTCGGCCGGGGCGGCGCGAAAAAGACCGGCCTGCCGGTCTTGGGCGAAGTGCCGCTGGTCGAAGATATCCGGCTGGGCGGTGATCGGGGTAAGCCGCTGATTCTTGCCGAGCCCGAGCATCCCGTTTCCCAGGAGTTCGGGGCGATTGCCCAACGGGTCATGGAAGCCGACGATCTCAATGTCCAGCGCCAGGGCCAGCCCGTGCACTGATATCGGCTCCACGAGGAGAACGGCTATGCCTAAACCGACCCTGGTGACCCCTATCGACGAAGACAAGCAGCTGCGTATCCTGTGGGATGACGACGAGTTGAGCGAGTTCTCGTTTGCCTATCTGCGCGGCTGGTGCCCGTGCGCGATGTGCCAAGGCCACAGCGGGGAGCGGAGTTTTGTCAGCGTTGACGACCCGCAGCTGGTGGATATCCGCCCGGTCGGCAACTACGCCCTGAATATCATCTGGAAAGACTGTGAAAACGGCATTTATACCTTCGACTACATGAGAGAACTTGGAAGAGCTGCGGAAAGCCGGTCGCAAGAGTCACAACACGAATAAGAGAGACGTATGCCAAGTCCGCAAGAACTGCTGGAGTCCCTCAAGAACGTCAAATATCCTGGGTTCAGCCGCGATATTGTGTCCTTTGGCATGGTCAAGGACATTGCCGTCGGGGTGTCGCGAGTGGTGGTTCAGGTTGCGCCCTCAACCGGCAATACAGAGGTGATTGATCAGATCCGGCGCGATGTGCAGGCTACGCTGGCGGCCCAGGTCGAGCTGCCGATCGAGGTGGAGATCCTGCAACCCGGCGGTGGAGAACGACCGGCAGTCCAGCCTCAGGCCCACTCCCTGCCCCCCAAGCCAGACATTCCGGGTATTCAGCACGTCATTGCCGTGGCCAGCGGCAAGGGCGGGGTTGGGAAGTCCACCGTCTCGGCGAATCTGGCGGCCGCCCTGGCTTCGGCCGGTCAGCGCGTCGGTATTCTGGATGCCGATGTGTACGGCCCGAGTATGCCGCTGATGCTGGGCCTGAAAGAGCGGCCCAAGAGCACCCCGGAAAAAAAGATTATTCCGCTGACCACGTATGGCCTCAAGGTGATGTCGATGGGCCTGCTGCTGGCCGAGGAGCAGGCCGTGGTATGGCGCGGGCCGATGGTCGATAAGCTGCTGACCGAGTTTCTGCGCAATGTCGAGTGGGGAGAGCTGGATGTCCTGGTCATAGACCTGCCGCCCGGTACGGGTGACGCCCAGTTGAGCATTTGTCAAAAGGCGCCGCTGTCGGGCGGTGTGATTGTCACCACCCCGCAAGATGTCGCCCTGATGGACGTCCGTCGCGGCGTTCAGATGTTCGCAGAGGTCAAGGTGCCGGTCCTGGGGGTGGTGGAGAACATGAGTTACCTGGTGTGCAGCTCGTGCGGACATCAGGCGCATGTCTTCGGCCAGGGCGGGGGCAGGCAGGTGGCTGAGCAGTTTCAGGTACCTCTGTTGGGTGAGATCCCGCTACTGCGTGATATTGTTTCGGCCGGGGATAGCGGCACGCCGCTGGTCGTCTCGCAGCCCGAGCATGCCCAGAGCCGGGCGTTTGCCGATATTGCCGCGCAGGTGTTGCGGCAGTTGGAAGCGGTACGCTGATGCCCTCCTCAAAAGATCGGCCTTTGTCGGTGTAATATCCCGATGGCGACACTGCGGGTGCTGTTTGAAACCGGCGAGCCGGAACGGGTCATTGAATTCGATCCGGCCGACGCCCCTTTCCAGGATGACGGCCAGGCGGGGTCGATTCTGGACGTGCTGCTGGGTCATCAGGTAGTCCTTGAACACGCCTGTGGCGGCCACTGTGCGTGCACGACCTGCCATGTGATCGTTAAGGCTGGGGAAGAATATCTGTCGGAGAGCGAAGAGTCCGAGGAGGACATGCTGGATAGAGCACCCGGCTTGACGCCGAGTTCCCGGCTTGGCTGTCAGGCCGTTATTGAGGCCGGGCAGATCACCGTTCTGATCCCCAGGTACACTATCAACCAGCAGGCGTGAGCTCCGGGCTCTCTCTTCACCATGCCACAGACGCCGCTCTATCGGGCCGCCATTGAACACATCGTCGAACGTGCGCCCGGCACCCGTTCGTTTTTTCTGCGGCTCGGCGCCGACCAAGTCCTGCGCTTCAGGCCGGGTCAGTTCCTGTCCTTTCAGCTGCCGGGGTGCGGGAAAACGCTGACCCGGGCATATACGATTGCCTCGAGTCCAGAAGACGACGGACCCCTGGAAATCTGTCTGAACCGCGTCCCTGACGGCCCGGGCTCGCAGTACTTGTTTGACCGCAGGATAGGCGACCAGCTGTCTTTCAGCGGTCCCTGGGGCGGTTTTGTATTCGACCAGGCGCCGCCGGCCGAGTGCGTCTTTATTGCCGAGGGAACCGGGATTGCGGCCATTCGACCCATGCTGAGGCGGGCGCTTGAGGGCGGTCTGCAGCAACCCCTGGCCTTGGTCTATGCAACGGCACACGAGCAAGACCTGCTGTATCGGGAGCAGTTGGAAGGCTGGGCCCGGGCGCACGTCGCGTTCAGCTTTCGCCCTCTCCTGGTTCAGCCTTCCGCCCACTGGGGCGGCCTGCGGGACGACCTCCTGACTCATGTCGAAGCCTGGTATGTCGAACGCGATACTGACCGGTCGCGTCATTTTTATATTTGTGGGATTGGCCAGCGGGTTTTACAGCTCCGCGACCTCCTGCGGGCGGCCGGCTATGAACGCCGAGCGGTAAAATATGAGAAGTGGTGAGCGATCAGCCGTTGCGGCAGATTGACAACGTAGACCCTAGCAGTCTATATTTTGGGCTACAGCATACGCTGTAGTCTCGTGACAACATCCCGAAAGGAGCAGCCATGGCCTACACCGATAAGGTCCTTGAGCACTACGAAAATCCCAAGAATGTTGGCAGTTTTGCCAAAGACGAAGACAATGTCGGCACCGGTGTTGTCGGTGCCCCTGAGTGTGGCGATGTGATGAAGCTGCAACTCAAGATCAATCCCGACACCGAGGTCATCGAGGATGCCCGCTTCAAGACCTTTGGCTGTGGCTCGGCGATTGCCTCGTCGAGCTACGTGACCGAACTGGTCAAAGGCAAGACGGTCGAGGAAGCCTACGAGATCAAAAATATCGAGATCGTCAAGGAGTTATCCCTGCCGCCGGTCAAGATCCACTGTTCGGTCCTGGCTGAGGACGCGATTAAATCGGCCGTGGCAGACTGGCGGGAACGGGACAGCGAGGCGGACGATAAGGCGGCATAGCCCGGACGCGCTGCCCGTAGCGGACCATAGCGCTGTGTAGGGGCAACCCTCTGTGGTTGCCCAGCGAGGTCAGACAATGGAAAATGGCCAGACCTTGACCACGACTCCGCGTTTGCAGGGTGGAGATGAATCCCTGCTCGGCGACGCGGTTGTGCTCACCCAGATTGATAAGGCCGTCGGCTGGGCGCGGAAGTACTCGATCTTTCCGTACCCGTTTGCCACGGCGTGTTGCGCCATGGAATACATGGCCTTGTCCATGACCCCCTACGATATTGACCGCTTTGGCGCCCTGCTGCCGCGTTTCAGTCCGCGTCAGGCCGACCTGCTGATGGTGATCGGGACGGTGACATGTCGCCAGGCGCCTATTCTGAAGCGGGTGTACGAGCAGATGACCGAGCCCAAATGGGTCATGGCCTTTGGGGCGTGTGCCTCGACCGGTGGATTTTACGATAACTATACCACCGTGGCCGGCATTGATCGCATCGTTCCGGTCGATGTCTATGTGCCGGGCTGTCCGCCCCGTCCGGAAAATGTCCTGGACGCCTTGATGGCGCTCCAGCGCAAAATCCATTCCCAGAAGCAAAAGCTTCGCGGAGTGGCTGCCTGAGGGTGAGGACTATGGGCCAGACAGGAAAGCCGAAATCGGTTGAGCGTAGCTCGCTGATGAACATCGGCAAACGGGTCGATTATGCCGTCCGCGCCCTGTCCTACTTAGCCGCCCAGCCGTACGGAACAATCGTCTCTCGGCGCGAAATCCAGCGCAAACAGGATATTCCCTCCCATTTTCTGTCGAAGATCATGAAACAGCTCGCCGGAGGAAATCTGGTTGAGTCGTACATGGGAGCCCGGGGTGGTTTCAGCCTCAAAAAACCGGCCGCTCACATCAACCTCAAGGAGGTCTATGAATGCCTTGAGGGACCCCTGCTGCTGATGGAATGCCTCGAAGAAGGCGAACAGGTGTGCCAGTACTGCGAGGTGTGTAACCAGATCTCGGTCTGGGGCGAAGCTCAGCGACGGCTCGCCGCATACCTGGCCAGCGTGTCGCTGGGCCAGATTGCCCACAAGGCTGGCCTGCGAGAGGAACTTGCCCATCGTGGACAGGGAGGATATAGAGAAGCCGCGCCACTTGGCACCGCCGCCAGCCTGCTCCAACGGACAGGACACGGCGGAGTATGAAAACGGCGCCTCGGTAAGTCAGGAGCGAAACGGTGTATTTTCATTTTGGCAATGTCCTGGTGTTCACCCTCCTCGGGCTCGGCCTGTGCGCCTTCCATATGATCCTGGGCAGCTTTCTGCGCCCCCATAACCCTGAGACCAAGAAGCTGACGACCTACGAGTGTGGCGAGTTGCCGACCGGCGGGGCGTGGATCAACTTCAACATCCGGTTTTATCTCATTGCCCTTGTTTTTGTCATTTTTGATATTGAGGTCGCCTTCATCTATCCGGTGGCGGTGGCGTTTCGGGAGTTTGTGCTGGCCGGCAACGGGCTGTTTGCCATGACCGAGATTTTTCTCTTTCTGGGGATTCTGGCCGTCGGGCTGGTGTATGTGTGGAAGAAGCGCGATCTGGAATGGATCAAGCGTATCCAGTCCGAGCAGGCGGAAGAGGAACAGGTGCTCCCCAAGGCGGCCTAAGAGACTGTGCATGAGGAGGATTCATGTCGCTTGTCAATAGTGTGCCGGAGATGGTGATTACCGCCAAGGTGGACGAGGTCCTGAATTGGACCCGGAAATCTTCTGTGTGGTATATGCTGTTCGGTCTGGCCTGTTGCGCCATTGAGATGATGCAGACCGGCGGCCCACGGGCGGATCTGGAGCGGTTTGGAGCGGCTCCCCGTGCCACGCCGAGACAGTCCGACATGATGATTATTGCCGGAACCCTGACCCTGAAAATGGCGCTCCGCACCAAGGTCTTGTACGACCAGATGCCCGACCCCAAATATGTCATCTCGATGGGCAGCTGCTCGAACTGTGGCGGCCTGTTTCAGCTCGCCTATTCGGTGTGTGACGGGGTGGATAAGGTGATTCCGGTTGATGTCTACGTGCCTGGCTGTCCACCCAGACCCGAGGCCCTGACCGAGGGCTTGCTCAAACTCCAGGAAAAGATGATGCAAGAACGCTGGCTGGTCAAAAAGACGCCAGCCCAGGCGGCCTAGTCCTGCAGGGCGGCTGTGGCGAGCCCCAAGCCGCCCTCTCTCTCCAATCCCTGTGTCATGCCTATGTCCCCAGCCGATATTTTCCACAAAATCGCCGAGCGCTTTGGCCCCGAGGCTGTTGTGTCCCGTGACGAGGAAGCGCTCGACCCGTACTGCATTATTCAGCCTGAGCTGACGGCCGACATCTGTCGCTTTCTCCAACAGGAGGCCGATCTGGCCTTTGACTGTTTGTCCAACATGTCAGGCGTGGATTTCCTCAAAGACGAGAAAATCCAGGTCGTGCTGCACCTGTACTCGTACCCCCACCGCCATAAGATCGTGCTGAAAGTCGATGTCCCGCGTGACGAGCCCGAGATGCCGTCGGTGGAAGGGGTGTGGAAGGCGGCGAACTGGCTGGAGCGCGAAATTTACGACCTGCTCGGGGTGAATTTCACCGGCCATCCAGACCTGCGCCGTCTGCTCATGCCGGAAGACTGGGTTGGCCACCCCCTGCGCAAGGATTTTGTCGAGCCGGAAGAGTACCACGGTATCAGCACCCGGCGTGAGAGTTTGCTCAAGTGAGACGGTCTGCTCCAGCCCGCACACGGTCCGCCCGCACGGCTGACCGCCACAGGAGGATGGTATGAGCCTGGCAGGCTATGAGGTCGAGGTCCAACGTGGAGACGGCCTGGCGACCGAAGAGATGACGCTGAACATGGGTCCTCAGCACCCGAGTACGCACGGCGTGCTGCGCTTTGTGGTCAAGGCCGATGGCGAGGTGATGCGGACGGCCATTCCCGACATTGGCTATCTCCACCGGTCTATTGAAAAAATCTCCGAAAAGGTCGGCTACCACGGTTTCATGCCGTACACCGACCGGGTCGATTATGTCTCGGCCATGCAGTGCAACCAGGGCTGGGGCATGGCCTGTGAGCGGCTGGCCGGTATTGAGGTGCCTCGGCGGGGCGAGTTCTGCCGGGTGCTCGCCTGCGAGTTGGGTCGGATGGCCAGCCATCTGCTCTCGGTCGGCACGATGGTCATGGATATCGGCGGCTATACGCCCTTCCTGCACGCCATCCGTGAGCGGGAGAAGATCAATAATCTGCTGGAAGAGCTGTGTGGCGCGCGCCTGACCTTCAACTATATGCGGGTCGGTGGCGTGGCCTGGGATTTGCCGCCGAATTATGCCGACACCGTCCTCGCTTTTCTGGATCAGTTCGAGCCGCTGGTCGACGAATACAACGACCTCATTTCGTACAACAAGATTTACGTCGAACGGCTGGCGAATGTGGCCGTGGTCAGCCAACAGGACGCCATCAACTACAACCTGGTCGGACCGAATCTGCGCGCCTGTGGCATCAAGTATGACGTGCGACGCGATGAGCCGTATTCGATCTATCCTGAGCTGGATTTCGATATTCCAACCGGCACCGGCGAGATGGGCCAGCAGGGCGACTGCTTTGATCGCTATATGACTCGCATCCGGGAACTCAAGGAGTGCTGCAAAATTGTGCGCCAGTGTCTGGCGATGATACCCGACGGGCCGGTGCTGGCCAGGGTCCCGCGCAAGCTCAAGCCGCCGGCCGGCGATGCCTATATACGGGTCGAAGGCTCGCGGGGCGACATGGGCTGGTATGTGGTCAGTGACGGGACCGAGTTTCCGTACCGGACCAAGATCCGAACCGGCTCGTTCTCGGCCATGAGTATTGTCGATAAGGTCAGCCAGGGCCTGATGATCGCCGACCTGATTGCCCTGATTGCCAGCTTTGATGTGGTCGCGCCGGAGGTTGACCGCTAGCCGCCCGGCTGGCGAGCTAGACAAAAGTGGACGAGTAAGGTAGGCACAGCGACGCTATGCAAGGACTCTTCGACCGACTGATGGCCAACGGGTGGTTTGCCGGGGTGCCGGCAGACGTGGTGTATGCCGCAGGCATGCTGGCCTTCGGCTTGGTTCTTGTGTTTGGCTTTGTGATGCCGATGGTGCCGATCACGGTCTGGCTCGAGCGGCGGGTGTGGTCGCGTATTCAGTCACGCATCGGACCGAACCGCGTCGGCCCCCAAGGCGTGTTGCAGGGCATTGCCGACGGGGCCAAGAATATCCTGAAAGAAGATATTGTTCCTGACGCGGCCGACCGGCCCCTGTTTCTGTTTGCCCCCTATCTTCTGGTGTGGGGCTTTATCGCGACCTTTGTGGTCGTGCCCTTCAGCAGCAGTCTGATCATTGCCGACCTGAACGTGGGTATCCTGTATCTGACGGCCATGACCGCCCTGTCGGTGGTGGGCGTCCTGATGGCGGGCTGGGCCTCGAACAACAAATGGTCGCTGCTGGGCGGGATTCGGTCCGCCGCCCAGGTCATCAGCTACGAAATCCCGGCCGGCCTGGCCATTATCCCGATTGTGTTGCTGGCCGGGACGCTGAGCATGCAGGACATTATCGGGCAGCAGGGCTGGGCTCCGTGGGACTGGTACGCGTTTCATAACCCGTTCACCTTTATCGCAGCCCTGATCTTCTATGTGTCGGCCCTGGCCGAGGCCAACCGCACCCCGTTTGACATTCCGGAGGCCGAATCCGAACTGGTGGCCGGCTTTGCGACCGAATACAGCGGGATGCGGTTTGCCCTGTTCTTCTTGGCTGAATGGGGGACCTTGTATGTGATCGGGGCGGTGATGACGACCCTGTTTCTGGGTGGCTGGCACGTGCCGATCTGGACCGACAACGTCGTGCTGCTGAATATCTCGCAGTTTGTGGTGTTTTTCCTCAAGTCCTACTTCTGGGCCTTTGTCGCCATGTGGCTGCGGGCAACCCTGCCGCGCGTTCGGGTCGATCAGCTGATGTCGCTGTGTTGGAAGTATCTGGTGCCGATCGGCTTCCTCAATATCGTGGGCACGGCAGTCCTGATGGTCATCTGGCCGCACGGCAACAGCTGGCTGCGCTACCTGATGTTCGTGGCCTTTGTGGTGATTGTCGTGCAGTTCTTCCGCCGGGTCGTGTTCCACATCCGGCGAGCCCGGCCCGAGCTGTACTTTAACCCGGCTATCTAGGAGTGCGGTATGGCGCAGACGAGCGTTCGTCGGTACTTCAAACACCTGTCCGATGCGATCACCACGATTTTCGAGGGGATGAGCATCACCTGTTCGCATTTTGTACGCAAGCCGTACACCATCCAGTATCCGGACCGCATCCCCGTTCGGATTCAGGATACCCTCCCCCCCCGCTATCGGGGCATCCTGGCGGTTGATCTCGAAATCTGTACCGGCTGCCTGGCCTGCGAACGGGCGTGTCCGATTGACTGCATTGTCATTGACGCTCCCAAAGACCAGAAGACCCGCCAGATGCAGCTCTCCCGCTTTGACATTGATATTGCCAAGTGCATGTACTGCGGCCTGTGCAGCGAAGCCTGCCCGACCGGCTCGATTCACCATACGACCGAGTTCGAGGGCGCCGATTATTCCCTGGAAAGTCTGATCCGCCATTATGTGGCCACTCCGGTCGCGGCCTATAAGGCCAAAAAGGGCGAAGAGACCGATCCCGTTGTTGCCCCGATTCTGGAGCGTGGTCTGGCCTATATTGCCGATTATGCAGAGCCGGTTGACATGAAAAAGTATAAGGCTGCCCAACAGGCAGAAGCCGAAAAAGCGGCCGACCCCGCAGCCTAGGGCGCGGACAGCACGAGAGCCGTTGTTATGAGCGCACTAGTCTTTTATGTGATTGCCGGGGTGACGATTGGCACGGCGGCTGTCGTCGCCTTTTCACGCAATCTGGTCTATTCGGCCTTTGCTCTGCTCGGGACCCTGCTCGGGGTGGCCGGCATGTACGCCATGCTGGCGGCTGACTTTGTCGCCATCGTCCAGGTCCTCACCTATGTCGGGGGAATCCTGGTGCTGCTCATCTTCGCGGTCATGCTGACCCACCGGATCTCCGATGTGGCGATATCGAACCGCGTGGTCGGGCCCGTCCCGGCTCTGCTGTTTGTGATTCTTGTCGCCGGGGTGATGGGGACGTGTGTGGTAGGAGCGAACTGGAGCCAGATCGACGCTCCGTCAGCCGAGCCGACGACGGCGGGTATCGGCCAGGCGTTTTTGGGACCGTATATTTTGCCCTTTGAGCTGGCTTCGGTCGTGCTGTTGGTGGCGCTGATTGGGGCGATCGTCATCTCGCGTAAGGAAATTCGCGGACGGACGCCGACATCCTAAACGACCTCCCTTGATTTTTTGCCTATTCCCCTTTATGAGGGGACGACTTTTCTCTCACCCCCTACGCTGAACGGATGGTTATGGACGAAGTTCTGCTCGATATCGGGCTCCGCCACTTCTTGCTCGTCAGTCTGATCATCTTCGCGCTCGGCCTCTATTGTGTACTGACCCGCAGAAACGCGATTGGGATTCTCCTCGGTGTGGAGCTGATCCTGAACTCGGCCAATATCAACTACATCGCCTTTTCTCATTACTCTTCCGGCCAGTACGACGGTCAGGTGTTCTCGGTCTTTGTGATCATGCTGGCGGCCGCCGAGGCGGTTATCGGCTTGGCGATCGTGCTCGGCATCTACCAGAACTTTTCGACCATTGACGTTGAGGCGACCGACCGCCTGCAGGGCTAAGCTATGGAGCATCCTGTCCTTGTCTCGTATCTGCGCTGGATCGTCCTCTTGCCCCTGTTGGGGGCTATCATCAACGGCGTAGGCGGGGCGCTGATCCAAAAGCATATCGGCAAGACGGCCAACCATATTATCGCGGTCGGCGCGGTGGGCCTCGCCTTTGTGTTGTCGCTGCTGGCTTTTGTGCAGGTCTACAACCTTGAACCGGACCAGCGTTTCCTGCTCGACACCACCCTGCGCTGGATCGACCTCGGCGACCTGCAAGTCAACATTGCCTTTTGGGTCGATCCGCTGTCCGCAGTCATGATCCTGGTCGTGACCGGCATCGGCGGGCTGATTCACATCTACTCCATCGGCTATATGCACGAGGACGATGCCTATTGGCGCTTTTTCACCTTTTTGAATCTGTTCACCGCCGCCATGCTGACCCTGGTTCTGGCCGATAATATGCTGCTGTTGTTTGTTGGCTGGGAGGGAGTCGGCCTGTGTTCCTACGCCCTGATCGGCTTCTGGTATAAGGAGCAGGCCAATACTTCGGCGGCCAATAAAGCCTTTATCGTCAACCGGATCGGCGACGCCGGCTTCACCCTGGGCGTCTTCACCATCTTCTGGGCGCTGAGTTCAATGGGCCACGGTTCGGCGGTCTTTCGGGATATGGAAGCCCATATCGGAGTCCTCAACGATCCGAGTGTGGCGCTGTTCGGGGTGTCGGCCGCGACCCTGGCCGCCCTGTTCCTGTTCATTGGCGCGGCCGGAAAGTCGGCTCAGATTCCGCTGTACGTGTGGCTGCCAGACGCCATGGCCGGGCCGACGCCGGTCAGCGCCCTCATCCATGCGGCAACGATGGTAACCGCCGGCGTCTACATGATGTGCCGGATGCACTTCCTGTTCTCGCTGTCCCCGACGGCGCTCCAGGTCATCGCTACGGTTGGCGCGCTGACTGCGGTGCTGGCCGCGACGATCGGTCTGGCCCAGAACGATATCAAGAAGGTGCTCGCCTACTCGACGGTCAGCCAGCTGGGCTATATGGTCCTCGGGGTTGGGGTCGGGGCCTACGCTGCGGCCTTTTTCCACGTCTTCACCCATGCGTTTTTCAAGGCGTGTCTGTTCCTCGGCTCGGGGAGCGTGATCCATGCCATGGGCGACGAACAAGACATGCAGAAGATGGGCGGCCTCAAAGCCAAGATGCCGCTCACCTATTGGACCTTCCTGATCTCGACCCTGGCTCTGATGGGACTACCGCCGTTCTCCGGATTTTTCTCAAAAGACGAAATTCTGTGGAAAACCTTCTCGGGCGGGCATCAGGTGTTGTGGTTGTTGGGATTCCTCGGCGCGGGCATGACCGCTTTCTACATGGGCCGGCAGGTCTTCCTGGTCTTCTTCGGCGAGAATCGAGCCGACCACCATACCCAGGAGCACCTGCACGAGTCTCCGCCGGTGATGACCTACCCGCTGGTTGTCCTGGCCGTTGGCGCGGTTGTGGTCGGCCTGCTGGGCATTCCGCACGCCCTGGGCGGCAGTCTGCGCTTTGAGCAGTGGCTGGAGCCGGTTTTCAGCGCTACGGGCCACGGAGCCGGGCATGGCGCGGCCGCAGCCCACGACGCGCACGGTCATGGGGCGCCGGTGGTGGAGTATGTGTTGATGCTGGCCTCGGTAGGGATTGCCCTGCTGGGCGTCCTGCTGTCGGCCCGGCTGTACTACTGGAAGACGCTGTCGCCAGACGTGTTTGCGTCCCTGGGCGGGGGCAGGCTGTATACGACGATTTTCAATAAGTACTACGTTGATGAACTCTACGCGGCGACCTTTGTTCGCTTCTCGCTCCTGGTGTCGTGGCTGTGGTCGGCCTTTGACCGGATTGTCATTGACGGCATTGTGGATGGGACGGCCAAGGTCGTAGCCGGTGTCGGATCGATTGTCGGGATGTTTGATAATGGCATTATTGACGGGCTGATTAATCTCAGCGCCAATGCCACCTTTGCCATGGGCAATCGGCTCCGCCAGGTCCAGACGGGCGGTATCAATGTCTACCTGTACGTGATCGTCGGTGGTGTGGCGGCGGCGCAGTTCCTGCCGCGTCTGGCGCCTCAGACGCTGATCAATGTCGCCCTCACGCTGGTTGCCGTGCTGGTGGTGATTGGTCTGATTGCGCTGTTCGCCCCCCGTCGTCCGGCCCGTCCGGCGCCGACCCAGGAGAGTGCGGTGTGAGCGTGGTAACGCTCGGGGAAGCTTGAGGAGTCTCCATGGAAAGCTATGTGCTCACGTTGATTATCTTCTTTCCCCTGCTGGGCATGGTCGCCCTGTGGTGTCTGCCGGGCCAGGCGCACGATCTGATCAAAAAGGTCGCCCTGGGGTTCACCATCCCGCCCCTGCTGTGCGGGATCTACCTGTATACGGCCTTTGACGGTTCCAATACCGGCCTGCAATTTGTGGTCAACGTGCCGTGGATTCCCTCGTTCAATATCCACTACTTTGTGGGTGTGGATGGCGTGAGCATCACCATGGTGCTGCTGTCGGTCCTGCTGTGCCCGATCTGTATCCTGGCCTCGTGGGAGATCGACCGGGCGGTCAAAGCCTATTTCGCCCTGTTCCTCCTGCTTGATACGGCCATGGTCGGCGTGTTCTGCGCCATGGACTTCTTCCTGTTCTACATTTTCTGGGAGCTGATGCTGATCCCGATGTACTTTCTGATCGGTATCTGGGGCGGACCGCGGCGTGAGTATGCGGCGATCAAGTTTTTCTTGTACACCATGTTTGGCAGCGTGCTGATGCTCGTGGCCATGCTCGTCTTCTACTTCCAGTCTGACTTCTCGTTCGATCTGACCAAGCTGCCCGAGGCGGCAAAGACCTTCGGAGCCGATCCCATCCTGTTCGGCATGACCATGGGTCAGATCCTGTGGATTGCGCTGTTCATCAACTTTGCGGTCAAGATTCCGGCCTTTCCTCTGCATACCTGGCTGCCCGACGCGCACGTTGAAGCCCCTACGGCAATTTCGGTCATTCTGGCCGGAGTGCTGCTGAAAATGGGGACGTATGGCATTCTGCGGATCAATTATCCGCTGCTGCCGGTCGAGACCTTTCAGTTGGCCCCCTATTTTCTGGCCGCGCTCGGCGCCTGGAATATTATCTACGGAGCGTTCTGCGCGCTGGCCCAGTGCTTTAACGAGCCAAAAGACCTGAAAAAGCTGGTGGCCTACTCCAGTATCAGCCACATGGGCTACGTCATGCTGGGCATGGCCTCTTTCACCCCGCAGGGCATCAACGGCGCGGTGCTCCAGATGTTCAACCATGGAACGATTACGGCCATGCTCTTCCTGTTGGTCGGGGTGATCTATGATCGTGCCCATCATCGCCGGATCGACGGCTTTGGTGGACTGGCCTCGGTCATGCCGGTGTATACCGGGGTCGTAGCCCTGGCCTTTTTCGCCGCAATGGGCCTGCCAGGGCTGTCGGCTTTTATTTCCGAGGTCCTGGTGCTGCTCGGGGCGTGGCAGAAGTATAAGATTCCCACCATTCTTGGTGCGGTGACCATCATTTTTACCGCCGCCTATCTGCTGTGGACGATTCAGCAGATGTTCCTCGGTCAGCCCAGGGATGACTATGAAGAGATGCATCTGAGCGAGATCTCGAACCGCGAACTTAGCACTCTGGTTCCGCTGGGAGCGATCGTGATCATCCTCGGGGTCTACCCGCATGCCGTCCTGGACTTGATGAATGATTCGCTCCAGCACTTAAACGGTCTGATTGAGGCGGCGGTCTCGGGCGGCGCGGTTGCGCTCCGCTAGCAGCCCAGGGACGAGACCGCGGAGCGCGCTATGAATCTTGGAAGTATTGAGAGTCTCCCGTATTTCTATCCTGAAGGGATTCTCGTCCTGACCATTCTGGTCATCTTCGTTGCCGACCTGTTCGTTGAAGAAAAGGAGCGGCTGGGGAATATCGCCCTGATTGGCGTGACCCTGGCCCTGGTCTTTACCTCTGGGCTGTCCATATTTGGCTTCCGTCTGATTGCCGGTTTGCCCGGGGCTGGGGAAGGCTGGCTGTTCCACCGCATGGTGGCGATCGATAATTTTGCGATTTTCTTCAAGGTGGTCCTGTCGCTGTCAGCCGTAGGGGCGATCTGGATGTCCTTAAGCTCGCGCGAGATCCGCGACTCGGACCAGGGCGAGTATTACGCCATCCTCTTGGCCAGCACCCTGGGCATGTTCTTCATGGCCTCGGCGACCAATCTGCTGATTGCCTATGTGGCGCTCGAATTTGTCAGCCTGACCTCGTATATTCTGACTGGCTATCTGCGCCATAACCGGCGTTCCGGCGAAGCCGCGCTGAAATACCTGATCTACGGCGGTGTGGCGTCGGGCACGATGATCTACGGCATGAGTTGGATTTTCGGTCTGGCCGGCAGCCTGGACTATGCCGAAATTAATGCCGCCCTGTTTCAGGGCAATCCCGATCAACTGACGGTCTTCATTGCGCTGGTCCTGATTCTGGCCGGATTTGGCTATAAGATTTCTGCCGTGCCGTTTCATATGTGGGCGCCCGACGTCTACCACGGGGCGCCCATTCCGGTCACCGCCTTCTTGGCGGTTGGCTCAAAGGCGGGCGGCTTTGCGCTTCTGATGCGCTTTTTCTATCCCGCACTGTCCCAGTTGGGCGACAACGGCATCTGGCAGTTCCTGCCCGGAGTGGAATGGCCGCAGTTCATGCTGGTGATCGCCATGATCACCATGACTCTGGGCAATTTGGCCGCGCTGAATCAGAGCAATGTGAAACGGCTTCTGGCCTACTCCAGTATCGCCCATGCCGGATATATCCTGATGGGATTTGTGGTCTTAAGCAACGATGGTCTGCGGGCGATGCTGTTCTACCTGATTGTCTACTACCTGATGACCCTGGGCGCTTTTGTGGTTGTGCTCGTCGTTGCCAACAACACCGGGCATGAGGATCTTGACGGATTCCGGGGCCTGGCGTGGCGTGGCGGGGCGCTGCCTGCTATCGCCATGGGCGTCTTCCTGTTTTCGTTAACGGGCCTGCCCCCTTTGGGCGGATTCATTGGCAAGTTCTACCTGTTCGCTGCGGTTATCAAACACGAGTTTTACTATCTTGCCGTTGTCGGCATCCTCAATAGTGTCGTCTCGCTGTACTACTACGCCCGTATCGTGAAGACGATGTTCCTTGACAATCCGGTCGGGACAGAGGGTGAGGTGAGGCTTGACCTGCATAACGGCTCAATTCTGACCGTGCTCAGCTTGGCCACGATTATTCTCGGCGTCTATTGGGCTCCGGTCTTTGATTTTGCCGACCGCTCGGCCCGATTTTTCCTCGGCTAGCGGGGAGGCGAGTCGTGGCAAGACCGGGACTTGCCTGCCGTGTCGGACGCAGGTATGGTGGGTTGCTCTCGGTCGGGGCGTAGCGCAGCCTGGTAGCGCACCTGCCTTGGGAGCAGGGGGTCGGCCGTTCAAATCGGCTCGCCCCGATGGAAAAATGCTAGGGATGAGAGTCCTGAGACTCTCCGCTGGCGAGGGCGCCAGTAGCTCAGCTGGATAGAGCAACGGCCTTCTAAGCCGTGGGTCAGGGGTTCGAATCCCTTCTGGCGCGTGTGGTGGGTGTAGCTCAGTTGGTAGAGCACTTGGTTGTGGCCCAAGTGGTCGAGGGTTCAAGTCCCTTCACTCACCCTCTTTGGTAAGAGTCTGTTGCGCTGAACAGGACAGGCGCGTGGAGCGCTGATGGAGTTCTGCCTGAGGCGAAACGGGCTCTTCTATGGGCCGCTAGCTCAGCTGGTAGAGCAGCTGACTCTTAATCAGCGGGTCCGGAGTTCGATCCTCCGGCGGCCCTTTCTTCGCTCCGCATTGCTTGGGGAGGGACTGGGGCATACTTTGCGAGAGTGGCGAAACTGGCAGACGCGCTAGACTTAGGATCTAGTCCGCTCACGCGGATGGGGGTTCAAGTCCCCCCTCTCGCATTGCCCGTGCCCGACTTGCTCTTCAGACACGTCCCTCCAAGAGCACACCGATTCCCTGCTTGTACGGTACTATGGTTCTCCTATGAAAGTTTCTATTGATTCCGTTGATGCCGTCCAGAAAAAACTTGCGTTCGAGATTCCCGCCGAGCGGGTCAGCCAAGAGATCGAAAAGGCCTATCGGACAGTCCAGCAGCAGGCTCGGTTGAAGGGGTTTCGACCCGGCAAGGTGCCCCGGCCCGTCCTCAGCCGGTATTTTGGGGAGCAGGTCGCCCAGGAAGTCAGCTCCCTCCTCGTTCAGGAGTCCTACCCCCGGGCTGTGGAAGAACACGACCTGCACGTCGTGGCCCAGCCTCAGATTGTGACAGAGAAACTCACCCCTGGTCAGCCGTTCCGCTATTCGGCAACGGTCGAAGTCCGACCACAGGTGGAGATTACGGACTATGCCGGAATCACGGTTGAAGAACCCCACGAAACGGTCGCCGAGGAAGAGGTCGAGGCGTCTCTGCAACGCCTCGCCGAATCCATGACCCAACTCGTCCCGATTACCGACCGGGACCGTGTTGAGGAGGGCGATGTCTTGACGCTTGATTATGTCGGGCTGCGCGGGGGCCGTCCGCTGCCCGGACTCGAAGCCAAGGGACGGCTCGTCGAGATGGGACGCGAGACCGTGCTGCCCGGCTTTCAGGATCATCTGCTTGGCGCGCAACGTGGCAGGGCGCTCCAGTTCTCGGTGTCCATGCCTCAGCCTGAGGAGCCGGCTGCTGAGGAGCCGGCTGCTGAGGAGCCGGCTGAGCTGGCCACAGAACCTGCGCAAGCCGTGCTCTTTCGGGTGACGGTCCATGATATAGCGCGCAAAGAAGTCCCGGCCCTTGATGACGATTTTGCCAAGGACTACGGCGAGTGCGATACCCTGGAAGAATTGCGGAACAAAATTCGGGATAACCTCCACCAGGCCACGGAACGTCGGGTGGAAAATCAGCTGCACGAAGCGCTCTTGGCCGGCGTGTATGAAAAGAACCCATTTGAAGTTCCGCCCAGCTTGGTTCGTGAACAGCTCCGTCAGCTCCTTGTCGAGGCCGGTATTCAAAGACCCGAGGAAGACGTATCGGTCGGTGAGGGCCGCTTGACCGACGAGCTGCGTGAACAGTTTACGACCCGGGCTCGTCAAAGCGTCCAGTCCGTGTTTATCGTCGACGCCTTGGTTGAGCAGCTCTCCCTCTCCGTATCTGAAGAGGAAGTAGCTCAGAAGATTGACGAGCTGTCTTCCGCTAACCCGGAGCAAAAACAGCAGCTTGAGAATTTTTATGCCAAGGCCGAGAATAGACAGGCGCTTGAGCGCCAGCTGTTACGGGAGAAAGCGATCCAGGCCGTCGTTGACAAGGCCGAGATAAAAGCAGTAGACAGGGACGTTGCCGGTACAGGGGAAAAAGACTAGGATGGGCCGCCGGATGTTGCTATGAATCTGATTCCTATCGTCGTCGAACAAACCGGTCGCGGAGAGCGGGCGTACGATATCTTCTCGCGTTTGCTGAAAGACCGCATCGTCTTCCTCGGCAGCGCTGTCACGGATGAGGTCGCCAACCTCATCTCCGCAGAACTGCTCTTCCTCGAATCTGAGGACCCCGACAAGGATATCCACTTCTACATCAATTCCCCCGGCGGTTCGGTCACCGCCGGTCTTGCTATCTACGATACGATGCAGTACATCAGGCCAGACGTCTCAACCTTGTGTCTGGGCCAGGCGGCAAGTATGGCTGCCTGGCTGCTGGCGGCAGGGGCCAAGGGCAAGCGCTATGTGCTGCCGCACGCCCGGGTCATGATTCATCAACCCCTGGGTGGGGTCCAAGGGCAGGCCGCCGACATCGACATCCAGGCCCGTGAGATGTTACGCATTCGGGAGCAGATGAACGAGATTCTGGTCAGACATACCGGACAGTCGCTCAAGAAGATTGAGCGCGATACCGACCGGGATTTCTTCTTCGAGAGCAAGCAAGCCGTAGAGTATGGGCTGGTTGATGATGTCGTGCTGAACCGAAAATGAGAGAACGGTGAGGAGCGGGTATGGCCAGACAGAGTGATGATCGCCCCGGAAATTTGGTGTGCTCCTTTTGTGGCAAAAGCCAGGATGAGGTGCGCAAACTCATCGCCGGCCCCACCGTCTATATCTGCGACGAATGTATTGACCTGTGCAACGATATCATCGCCGAGGAGTGTGACCAGGAAGAATCCTTCGCGGCCGCCTCTGCCGTCCCCAAGCCGGCCGAAATCAAACGCGTCCTCGATCAGTATGTGATTGGCCAGGAGCGGGCCAAGAAAATCTTGTCTGTGGCCGTCCACAATCATTATAAGCGGGTGGACTCGCCGATGACGGCCAATGACGTCGAGCTGCAAAAGTCGAATATTTTGCTGATTGGACCAACCGGCTCTGGCAAGACTCTGCTGGCCCAGACTTTAGCGCGCTTCTTGCAGGTGCCATTCACCCTTGGGGATGCGACCAGCCTGACCGAAGCGGGCTATGTCGGTGAAGATGTCGAGAACATTATTCTGAGCTTGCTCCAGAATGCCGACTACGATGTGGAGAAATGCCAGAAAGGCATCGTCTACATTGACGAGATAGACAAGGTAGCCCGCAAGGGTGACAATCCGTCCATCACCCGTGACGTATCAGGTGAAGGCGTCCAACAGGCTCTGCTCAAGATCATTGAGGGAACGGTCGCCAGCGTTCCGCCAAAAGGGGGCAGAAAGCACCCCCAGCAGGAGTTTGTCCAGGTCGATACCACCAATATCCTCTTCATCTGCGGTGGAGCGTTCGTCGGTCTTGACGATGTTATCCGGCGCCGAACTGGGGGGAAAAACATGGGCTTCGGGGCCGATGTCAAATCTAGCTCGTCCCGGAGCGGGAGCGCCCTGTTGACCGAGGTCCAGCCGGAAGATTTGCTCAAATTCGGGATGATTCCAGAATTTGTCGGACGCCTGCCCGTGCTGGCGACGCTTGAGGAATTGGACGACCAGGCCCTCGTCCGCATCTTGAAAGAGCCAAAAAACGCGCTGGTGCGGCAATATCAAAAGCTGTTCGAGCTGGAAAACGTCCATCTCCGGTTCGAGGAAAAAGCGCTGGAAGCCATTGCCAAAGAAGCCCTGACCCGGAAGTCCGGGGCTCGAGGGCTCCGGGCCATTATGGAAAACATCATGCTCGACGTGATGTACGACATTCCTTCTCAGCCAAACATCAGAGAGGTTGTTATTTCCGAAGAAGTGGTTACACACAATGAACAGCCTCGTATTGAGCGCAATCTCAAAGCCACGGCATAAGGGGCGGGTCGGATGTGGATGGCAGGCGGGGCGACAGGCGTCCCATGCCGGTGCGGAATGAGACAACGGACAATCGCGACAAAGGAGGGAACGTGCGACTTCCGCTTTTACCCCTAAGGGACATCATCGTTTTTCCCCATATGGTCGTTCCGCTTTTTGTCGGAAGGCAACGCTCCATCAAGGCTCTTGAGGACGCGGTTGCCAGCGATAAATTGATTTTTCTTTCTACTCAACGTGACGCTAAGGTTAACGATCCGACTCCCCAGGATATCTATCAGATCGGGACCATGGGGACGGTGGTGCAGCTGCTGCGCCTGCCGGACGGAACGGTCAAGGTCCTCGTCGAAGGCAAACAGCGGGCGCAGATTGTCCAGCATGTTGACCATCCGGACTTCTTTGCCGTTGAGGTGGAAGAGGTTCAGGAGACAAACAATCGCCCTGCCGAACTGGACTCTCTGGTCAAGAGTGTCAATTCGACGTTTGAGAGCTATGTCCGCTTGAACAAAAAGATTCCGCCCGAAATGATCATGACCGTGGCGGCGATCAATGACCCCTCCCATCTGGCGGACACGATCATTGCCCACTTGGGCATCAAGCTTGAGGACAAACAGACGCTGCTGGAAACGGTTGACCCGGCTGATCGCCTGGAAAAAGTGCTGGGCTACATGCGCTCCGAGATCGAGATTCTCGAGGTGGAGCGCCGCATTCGCAATCGGGTCAAAAAGCAGATGGAGAAGACCCAGAAGGAATACTATCTCAACGAGCAGATGCGGGCGATCCAAAAAGAACTCGGAGAGAAGGACGAGTTCAAGAACGAGATCCAGGAGCTCGAAGAGAAAATTCGCCAGAAAAAGATGTCGGCCGAGGCACGGGACAAGATTGAAAAAGAGCTGAAGAAGCTCAAGATGATGTCTCCGATGTCGGCCGAGGCGACCGTTGTCCGCAACTATATTGACTGGCTCCTGTCTCTGCCGTGGTACGACTACACCGAGGATAAGCTGGATATTCAAGAGGCGGAGACGATTCTCGAAGAAGACCACTACGGTCTGGAAAAGGTCAAAGAACGTATTCTTGAATATCTGGCCGTTCAGAGCCTCGTCGGTCAGATCAAAGGTCCAATCTTGTGTTTCGTAGGTCCTCCCGGCGTTGGTAAGACCTCATTAGGCAAGTCTATTGCGCGGGCGACTGATCGCAAGTTCGTCCGCATCTCGCTCGGTGGGGTCCGCGACGAGGCCGAGATCCGTGGACATCGCCGGACGTATATTGGGGCGATGCCGGGCAAGATCGTTCAGAGCATGAAAAAGGCTGGCTCCGGCAACCCCGTCTTTCTGTTGGACGAAATTGATAAGATGTCGACTGATTTCCGGGGCGATCCGTCGGCGGCCTTGATGGAGGTGCTCGATCCTGAACAGAACGCGGCCTTTAACGATCACTACCTCGATGTGGATTATGACCTGTCTCAGATCCTCTTTATCTGTACGGCCAACAATCTCGAACGTATCCCCCGCCCCTTGCAGGATCGCATGGAAATCATTCGTCTTCCGGGCTACACGGAATACGAAAAGCTGCATATTGCCAAGCGCTATTTGGTGAAGAAGCAGCGCGATGCCAACGGGCTGACCGAGAAGAATATCGATCTCCCGGACAGTGTGCTGTCCTCGGTGATCCGTTCGTACACCAAAGAATCGGGTGTCAGGAGTCTCGAGCGTGAAATCGGGACGCTGTGTCGGAAGGTTGCAGTTGAGGTGGTCAAAAAAGACCGTGATACACGTATTCGGCTGAATACCAAGAACCTGCAGAAATACCTCGGGCCGCTGAAGTTCCGGGTGAGCAAGGCTGAGCAAGAGGACAAAGTCGGTGTGGTGACCGGCTTGGCCTGGACCGATGTCGGTGGCGAGCTGCTGGCAACCGAGGTCACGGTTCTCCCGGGCAAGGGCAAGCTGACCATCACGGGCAAGATTGGAGATGTGATGCAGGAGTCCGCCCAGGCCGCGATGAGCTATGTACGCTCGCGTTCGGCCGAACTCGGGCTGGACAAGGATTTTTACCAGAATATCGATATCCACCTGCATATTCCCGAGGGCGCCATTCCAAAAGATGGTCCGTCAGCCGGTGTGACCATGGCCACCTCCATCGTATCCGCCTTGGCAAAAATTCCGGTTCGCCACGATGTTGCGATGACCGGAGAGATTACTCTGCGGGGACGGGTCTTACCCATAGGGGGCCTGAAAGAGAAGATCCTGGCCGCCCATCGGGGTGGGATTAAGCGGGTCGTCATTCCTGCAGAAAATGAAAAAGACCTCCAAGATGTGCCCGCCCCAATTCTGAAAGCGGTTCGGGTTGAAATGGCGGAGCACGTTGATGAGGTGCTGCGGAAAGCGCTCGCCCTGAGTGACCCTGATCAATTCCTGCTTGCCGATGACTCGGCCGTTGAGCAAGCTCTATACCCGCCTGAAACAGAGGTCCCGCATTCTTCGGAGGTGGTTACGCATTAGGCGGACAAACGTGCCGAGACAGCGTTGGGGATTGACACGATGGTGTGGCGGTGGTACTCCTCTCCCTCCCGGATAGGAGGGCCTCTATTCCGCCCGTCTTTCAGATGCGCTTGGGGGCGGTTAGCTCAGTGGAAGAGCATCGGCCTTACAAGCCGAGGGCCATCCGTTCAAACCGGATACCGCCCATGGTGGGGTCGTAGTTCAGCTGGTTAGAACGCCGGCCTGTCACGCCGGAGGTCGCGAGTTCGAGTCTCGTCGGCCCCGCCACCCCTTCTTCGCCGCTCAAAGAATTCAGGGTTGCAAGGATGAAGAAAGAGACCTCTACACGTTCACGAAAAGCCTCGCTGAGCGCCCGTCGCTGGCATCTTGTTGATGCCGAGGGCCAGACGGTCGGCCGTCTGGCCAGTACTGTGGCCCAGGTTCTGCGCGGCAAAAACAATCCTGCCTTTGCCCCCCATATTGATAACGGCGACTTTGTCATTGTCATCAATGCCAGTCGGGTTCGCTTTTCCGGGAATAAATGGCAGCAGAAAATGTATTACCACCATACCGAGTATCCGGGCGGAATCCGTCAAGCCACTGCCGAGCAGGTGCTGGCAAAATATCCCGAAGATATCATCAAAAAGGCGGTTATTGGGATGCTGCCCAAAAATGCGCACGGCCGAGCGCTGGCCACAAAACTGAAGATTTATGCGGGCCCTGAGCATCCCCACGCCGCCCAGCAACCGGTATTGCTGGGCGTTTGAGGAGAGACGAAAATATGGCTGAGCAAAGGACTGAGTATTGGGGGACCGGGAAACGCAAGACGGCAGTCGCCCGTGTCCGCCTTTTTCCCGGAGCGGGCAAGTACACCATTAATCGTCGTGAGCTGAATGCGTATTTTGGGCGGGAAACCGTCCGGATGATTGTGCAGCAACCTTTGACCCTGATTCAGGAGCAGGACAAGCATGACGTGATTGCGAATGTCCAGGGCGGGGGCAATGCCGCCCAAGCCGCAGCTATTCGGCACGGGATCACCCGCGCCTTGCTGGAGATGAACCCCGATTTACGCCCGACTTTGAAGAAAGCCGGCTTTATTACCCGGGATTCGCGCCGGGTCGAGCGCAAGAAGTACGGAAGACACAAGGCGCGTAAACGGCCGCAGTACTCAAAGCGCTAAAGCTACGCCCTGCCTAATCAACGCCCAGTAGCAGAAAGAGCCCACACAGTCCGGCGACCCCATTGGCCAGCCAGGCGGCGAGCTGGGGCGGCAACGCGCCGCTATGGCCAAGAGAGATGCTGAGCGCCAACACGAGCCAGTAGCCGAAGCCTGTTATCAGGGCCAGGCCCAAGACCGTCGGCAGCGCATGCTGCTTGGAACTGGGAATGGTCAGGGCAATGCCGATGAGGGTCATCACCAGTGTTGCAAATGGTACGGCACTTTTGAGGTGCAGGTCGACCTGATATTCCGTGGTGTCGAGCCCCTTTTTCTGGAGGTTAACAATATACTTGCGGAGTTGATCCGAGGAAAACTCCTCGGCTTTCATGTCAATCAGCGAGAAGTCTTCAGGAGTTTCTTGGAGCTGGACGGGCAATCCCTGAAGTCGGGCGTGCTCCTCGCCTGTCAGCGACTTTTCCCGGACCGCGGTGAACTGCCATCGGTCTTCCTTCCACTCTGCCCTAGCGATTTCGACCAGAGAACGCACGCGGAAATCTTGATCAAGCGTGTACATGGTCAGGCCCGAGACAATTTTTTTGTGTGAATCAAAATGTTCGATATAATAAAACGCGCCGTCCCCGTGGTACCAGAAACCGCGTTCATGAAAGAGTCCTTTGAACGGCCGCTGTTTAATTTCAACCGTGTTAATGTAGCGGGAGTGATGAAAGGCGGCCGGCACCACCCATTCGTTCCAGACTCTGACGGCCAGGCTCAACAGACCGGCGGTCAGGAGAAGCGGCAGGGCCATCTGCCACGGGCTGATGCCACACGCCTTCAGAGCCAGCAGCTCGCGATTTCTCGACAGTAAGCCACAGCCGATGAGCACCCCGGCCAGCGCTGCGGCCGGGGCGGCCTGGGTCACGAAGAGGGGGATCTTGAAGACGAAATAGCGGATGGTTGCCGATACCGAAGCGCCGTACTTGATGAAATTATCGAGACGATCAAAAAAGTCGACCAGCAGCGACAGGCCGAGGAATAAGACGAGGCTGAACAGGAAGAAGCGTAGATACTCGGTGCAGACATAGCGACACACGAGACGCGTCAGCCCGAGGCGAGCCACGATCAAGGAGAAGCCAGCCCGAGCATTTACGGCCGGACTACCGGCAGCCAGGCTTGTTTTGGTGTAGAGCGTCGTTTCCATACCGGACGTGTGAAAAAGGGCTTTTCCTGCCGGGCGCGCTCGAATAGGTAGACTCCGGCGATCCCCAGTATAATATTTGGCAGCCATAGGGCAATGCCGGGTGGCAGAACCGCCTTTTTGCCGAGCGCTTCTCCTACCGTGAGCAGCAAATAGTAGGCAAGCAAGACCCCCATCGTCAGGGCGAATCCGTGTGAGTGTTGCGTCCCTCTGAAGCGGAGACTCAGCGGAAGGGCCAGGAAGCTAAAGACGACACAGGCAAACGGTAGGGAGAGGCGACGGTGCAATTCTATTGAGGCGTTGCGTTCCTGTTGCGTCTGGGCCTCACTCCGGGCGAGCGTATCGAGTAGTTGTCCGAGCGTCATTTCTTTTGGTTTCCACACCGGCTCCTTCACATTTGCCAAGATCGCGCTGAGATTCAGGCTCACGTCGTAGACAGAAAAATGGGTGGTGTGGTAGGTATGACTAAGTTGCTCAAAGCTGTGGATCGACCCATCCAACAGACGAAGCGTCAGGATTTCCTGATCCTCTCCGGCCAGGATAGTCCCGCGTTCGGCAAAGATCGTATTCTGGTGCTGGGCGTGCCGATTGTCGGCAATCATGACGCCGTGCAGGCGTGTGCCGGGTGGCTGAATCTCTTCCGCGTAAATGACAAGTCCGGCGAAATCGGTGTTAAAGGTCTTCTCTTTCAGGCCGGCCGAGACGTGGTTTTTCGCAATGCCATACAGCGCCTGCTTGAGGGCGGCGTTGCTCCAGGGACGGACGTAGAGTGTCAGGACAAACGTGGCGCACAGCAGGATGAAGGCAAATGCCCAGACAGGAGCCGCCAGTTGAAGCAGGCCGATCCCACAACTCTTGAAGGCGATGATCTCTCTATCGGCAGACAGCCGTCCCAGACCCCATAGCAGCGCCAACAAGAAGGCCATCGGGACGGTGATTTCAAAAAAGGCGGGTAAAATATAGGCAAAAGTCTCGAGCAACTGGGCGATTGGAACCCCTCGATTCACAACCAAGTCAACGAGTTTAAGGATACGAATGGTGAACAGCAGAACGGTAAAAATCAGCAAGCCGATGAGGAATGGGGGCACGACCTCGCGGGAGACGTAACGAAAGAGGATGCAGCCCATGGCTTTGGATCCTAGAAAAAAAGGGCGGACTTGTAAACCAAGAACGGTGTATGGTCTCCATCCGGTTCGGGAGTATCTGCGAGCCGTACCCGGAGCGATTCGGCACATTTTTCTCTTGCCGAATCTCCGGCAGTCTCCGGTCGCTATCCTGGCCCGTCAGCACGCCATTCCTCTTTCGTATGAGCCCCCCTCTTTTTTCCACGCCTTGGCTCCGGGCGGTGGCCATCAAGGAGCCGCCGCTCACCTACAGCCTTTTCCCTATACTCCCTTGTCTGACATTTTGGACATCCACGCCAACCTGCTCCTCATCCTTGACGGCATTCTCGATCCACGTAACCTCGGAGCCTTGCTCCGGACCGCCGAGGGGGCGGGGGTCGGCGGGGTGGTGCTTCCCCACCGGCGGGCTGCTGGTCTTTCTGCCGCTGTCGAAAAAACCGCGGCAGGAGCAACCGCGTATCTGCCGATCTGCCGAGTCGGCAACCTCGCTCGGTCGCTGGACCGTATCCGAGCTGCGGGCTACTGGCTGGTTGGGTTGGCCCCCGACGCGCCTCAGACCTTGTACGAGTTGGGGCCACAGCGAGATATTGCGCTCTTGCTGGGAAATGAAGAAAAAGGGTTGCGGTCTGTGGTCCGGGATCGTTGTGATTGCCTGGTTGCGCTTCCCATGCAAGGGGAGATCGGCTCCTTGAATGTGTCCGTAGCCGGAGCCGTCGCTTTGTACGAGATTGTGCGTAGGAATATGCGGCAGTGAGACCGGTCTTTGCGGCTGTCAAAGACGCTCGTCTGGCTGCTTCAACACTACTTGACTTGTCCGAGAAAACAAGATAGAGTGCGCCATTCGTCCGCAAACTAAAACATGATTTTGCGAATCCTTCCGTGGCGGGAGGTGAAAGGCAACGGCCGGAAGAATACTCTCTACTGCTGGCGTAGCTCAACGGTAGAGCAGCTGATTTGTAATCAGCAGGTTGTAGGTTCAAGTCCTATCGCCAGCTTTCTCCTGAGTGGCAAAGTGAGTCAATATGATACGGAGAGGTGCCCGAGCGGCCAAAGGGAGCAGACTGTAAATCTGCCGGCGTATGCCTTCGAAGGTTCGAATCCTTCCCTCTCCACTCTCAATGAAGACGAATCCAGGCGGGAATAGCTCAGTTGGCTAGAGCGCGAGCCTTCCAAGCTCGGGGTCGCGGGTTCGAGTCCCGTTTCCCGCTTCATGCGCCTCACGAGATAGACTGAAGGGCTTCCCCGCTACGTCTGTATACATAAGAGTGCTTATAGAGTGCTATGGATCGCAGCCAGACCGAGTGCTCACAAGCGCTCACGAGCCCAGGTAGCTCAGCAGGTAGAGCACGTCCTTGGTAAGGACGAGGTCGGCGGTTCAAGTCCGCTCCTGGGCTTACTTTTTGCCAGGGGAGTAGGACGACGAACCAGCCCTGAGAGGTTGAGTTCAGCAGCGAAGGAGCGAGAGACATGGCGAAGGAGCGGTTTGAGCGGAGTAAGCCGCACGTGAACGTAGGGACGATCGGGCACATTGACCATGGGAAGACCACGCTAACGGCGGCGATCACGAAAGTGTTAGCGGAGCGGGCGATGGCGCAAGCGATTGCGTTTGAAGAGATCGACAAAGCGCCCGAAGAGAAAGAGCGGGGGATCACGATCAACACCGCGCATGTGGAGTACGAGACCGAGCAGCGTCACTATGCGCACGTGGACTGTCCGGGGCACGCGGACTACATCAAGAACATGATCACCGGGGCGGCGCAGATGGACGGGGCGATATTAGTGGTAGCGGCGACCGACGGGCCGATGCCGCAGACGCGGGAGCATATTCTGCTGGCGCGCCAAGTGGGGGTGCCGGCGATCGTGGTGTACATGAACAAAGTGGACATGGTGGATGACGAAGAGCTGCTGGACCTGGTGGAGTTGGAAGTGCGGGAGTTATTATCGAAGTACGAATTTCCGGGCGACGACACGCCGATCATCCGGGGGAGTGCCTTAGACGCCTTAGAGGGCGCCGACCCGGCGTCGATTCTCGAGTTAATGGCGGCGGTGGACAGTTTCATCCCGGAGCCGGAGCGGGAAGTGGACAAGCCGTTTTTGATGTCGGTCGAAGACGTCTTTTCGATTTCGGGCCGGGGAACGGTGGCGACGGGGCGGATCGAGCGGGGGCAGATCAAAGTCGGGGAAGAAGTGGAGATCGTGGGGATCCGGGCGACCGAGAAGACGACGGTGACCGGCGTCGAGATGTTCCGCAAGCTGCTGGACGTAGGGCAAGCGGGAGACAACGTGGGGTGTCTGCTGCGGGGGATCAAGCGGGAAGAGATTGAGCGGGGGCAAGTGTTAGCGCAGCCGGGGAGCATCACGCCGCACACGCGGTACGAGGCCGAGGTCTACGTGCTGACCAAAGAAGAGGGGGGGCGGCACACGCCGTTTTTCAACAACTACCGGCCGCAGTTTTACTTTCGGACGACGGACGTGACGGGGACAGTCGCCTTACCGGCGGGGACCGAGATGGTGATGCCGGGGGACAACACGCAGATGACGGTGACGTTATTGACCCCGATAGCGATGGACGAGGGGTTACGGTTTGCGATTCGGGAAGGGGGCCGCACGGTGGGTGCTGGCGTTGTCGCTAAAATCTTGGAGTAAAACCTCCTGAGCATGTGGGTCAGTAGCTCGAATTGGATAGAGCACCGGACTCCAAATCCGGGGGTTGCAGGTTCGAAGCCTGCCTGACCCGCTTTTTTTTGTTGTGGAGCACTGAAAGACGAACGACCGATGACGACCGAATTCCAGCATGGGCTTGATTTCTGAGAGCGGAGAGAGGATGCGGGCAAAGTGAGTGCCATACGAGCCGGCTTCGACACTGCCAGGACATTCCTGCAAGAAGCCTGGGCCGAGTTGCAACGGGTGCACTGGCCTGCCCAGAAAGAGGTTCGGGCGGCAACCTGGGTGGTGCTGCTTTTGGTGGGCGTGATAGCGCTCTACCTCTTTGCCGTTGATGCTTTTCTTGCCTGGCTGTTACGCCTGCTGATCGGTTACTAGGCCTTCATCGGTACGGCAGATTACGCTATGGCCAAGCAATGGTATGTTGTCCATACCTATTCCGGGTATGAACGGAAAGCCAAAGCGGCTCTCGAAGAACGTATCCGTACGCTCGGCAAGGAGGAACTGTTCGGTGATGTCCTTGTTCCCGAAGAGCAGGTTGTCGAGCTTGTCAAAGGCCGCAAACGGACTTCTGCCCGCAAGTTTTTTCCCGGCTATATCCTGGTCCAGATGGAGATGAGTAACGAGACCTGGCACGTTGTCAAGTCAACGCCCAAGATCACCGGTTTCGTCGGCGGGTCGTTTGACCCTCAGACGATCCCCCCAGTGTCTGAGGCCGAGGTGTCAGAGATTCTGAACCAGGTCCAAGAGGGAACATTACGGCCGAAACCCAAGGTCTTGTACGAGGTTGGTGAAGGGGTAAAGGTGGTGGACGGTCCTTTTCAGGATTTCACCGGTGTAGTTGAAGAGGTCAAGCCGGACAAAGGAAAACTACGGGTACTGATCAGCATCTTCGGTCGCGCAACCCCGGTTGAACTCGATCTGGTGCAGGTCGAGAAAACCTAAAGAGGCACAGAAGCAATGGCAAAAAAGGTGATGACCGAAATCAAGTTGCAGATCCCGGCCGGCCAAGCGACCCCGAGTCCGCCTGTCGGGCCTGCGCTTGGTCAACGCGGGGTCAATATCATGGAGTTCTGCAAGGCGTTCAACGCCAAGACGCAGACGCAACAGGGGCTGCTGATCCCTGTCGTGATCACCGTCTATGCAGACCGTTCTTTTTCTTTTATCACCAAGACCCCTCCTGCCTCCGTCCTGATCAAGAAAGCCATGGGGATTGAAAAAGGCTCCCAGGAACCGGCCAAAGATATCATCGGGTCTATCTCGCGGGCTCAGGTCGAAGAAATCGCCAAGACGAAGATGTCCGACCTGAACGCGAATGATATTGACGGAGCCCGAAAGATCATTGAAGGAACCGCCCGCAGCATGGGCGTCAGTGTGGTGGACTAAGATGGCAAAAAAAAGCAAGGGATACCGGACCGCAGTCGAAAAAGTTGATCGCGAACAGCGCTACCCTTTGCCCCGGGCCGTTGCTCTGGTCAAGGAAACGGCCCGGGCGAAATTTGATGAAACGGTAGAGGTGGCGGTCCGACTCGGGGTTGACCCGCGTAAGGCCGACCAAAATGTGCGTGGCACGGTGGTCTTGCCGCACGGCACGGGAAAGTCCGTGCGGGTGGCCGTCTTTGCCAAAGGAGACAAGGCCCGCGAAGCCGAAGAGGCGGGTGCCGATATTGTCGGGGCTGAGGAGTTAGTCGCGCGTATTACCGATGAAGGCTGGCTCGAGTTCGACAAGGCGGTGGCCACGCCAGACATGATGAGCGTGGTCGGCCGGATTGGAAAAATCCTCGGACCCCGGGGCCTGATGCCCAACCCCAAAGTCGGGACGGTGACCATGGAGGTTGGGCAGACCATTCAGGATCTGAAGGGCGGAAAGGTCGAGTATCGGGTCGATAAAGTCGGCAATATCCACGTCCCGGTCGGAAAGGCGTCGTTTAGCGAGCAACAGCTGCTCGAAAATGCCAGCTCGCTGATCGAGGGTTTGGTGCGGGCTAAGCCGGCTTCCGCGCGGGGGACCTACCTCCAAAGCGTGTGCGTCAGTACCACCATGGGACCTGGCGTGCGGGTGGATCCTTCGACGGTCCAGCGCGGCTGAGCCCTGTCTCTCAAACTCAGAGTACCTCGACACGACGGGAGAGCGAATCATTATGGAGCGTCACGAGAAAGAACAGGCTGTTGCCGACTTGCAGGGGGTCTTTCGGGATGTACAGACCGCAGTCGTCGCCGAATATAAGGGCCTCAGCGTGGCTGACTTAGACGCCTTGCGACGCGAGTTGAGAGAGGTCGGCGGGCGGTACCGGGTCGCAAAAAATAGTCTGGTGTCCTTGGCAGTTGAGGGAACGCCGTATCTCTCGCTCAAAGAGCTGCTCACGGGCCAAAACGGTCTGGTGCTCGGCTATGGCGAGGCGGTTGATTTGGCCAAAGCCGTGACCCGCTACGCCAAAGAACATGAACAGCTGACGATTAAAGGCGGTGTCACCGAGGGACAGTTCCTGGACGCCGCCCAGATTGAAGCCCTGGCCAGCCTGCCGAGCCGGGATGCACTCCGGGCGCAACTGCTCGGTCTCCTGTCTCAGCCCGCCACCCAACTGGTCGGCGTGCTGGCCGCTCCGGCCTCCCAACTGGCCCGCGTCCTCAACGCCAGGCAGGAGCAGGCCGACGCCCAAGCCTCACCACAAGCCAATGGGGCGGATGCCTAAGAGCATACCGTCAATGCGGAAAGGAGAAACGCATGGCTCTCAGCGCCGAAAAAATGGAAGAACTGGTCTCAACCCTGTCTGACCTGACCATTCTTGAAGTCTCGGACTTGGTCAAACAGTTGGAGGAAAAATGGGGCGTCAGCGCAGCCGCGCCGGTTGTTGTCGCCGGCGGTGGTGGGGCGGCGGCCGGCGACGCGCCGGCTCAGGCTGAAGAGAAGACCGAATTTGATGTGGTCCTGACCGGCCCTGGTGAAAAGAAAATCCAGGTCATCAAAGTCGTTCGGGAAATCACCGGCCTGGGTCTCAAGGAGGCGAAGGAACTGGTGGATAACGCGCCAAAGCCGGTCAAGGAAGGGATTGCCAAAGACGAGGCTGAGGAACTCCTGAAGAAGATTGAAGAGGTCGGGGGCGTGGTTGAACTGAAATAGGGGCGTGTACGCCAAAGGAGAAGAGTGGGAATGGCGTTGCAGCTGGCAGATAATTTTCGCTTCCGACGGGCGTTCAGCCAGATCGGCAAAATTATTGAGATTCCACACCTGTTGGAGATCCAACGGCACTCGTACGAGGAATTCCTGCAGCGGAATCCCAGCCCGGACGACCGCACGGAGTCCGGGCTGCAAGGGGTCTTTCGGTCGGTGTTTCCGATAAAGGACTTCAATGAAACCGCGTCGCTTGAATTTGTGAGCTATACGCTCGGAGAGCCGAAGTACACGGTCGAGGAATGCCACCAGCGCGGCATGACCTATGCCGCTCCCCTGAAGGTGACGATCCAGCTCGTGCTGTGGGATGTCGATCCGCGGACGGAGGCCCGCACGATCAAAAACGTCAAAGAGCAAGAGGTCTATTTCGGTGAGATCCCGCTGATGACCTCGTATGGCACCTTCATGGTGAACGGGACTGAGCGGGTTATTGTGAGCCAGTTGCATCGCTCGCCCGGGGTCTTCTTCGACCATGACAAGGGCAAGACCCACGCCAGTGGGAAACTGCTCTATTCGGCCCGGATCATTCCCTACCGGGGGTCGTGGATCGACTTTGAATTCGACCCGCGCGATATCCTGTACGTCCGCATAGACCGTCGCCGCAAATTCCACGCCACCGTGCTGCTGCGGGCCCTGGGTATGACGGTTGAGGACCTGCTCAACTACTTCTACCCGACCGATACCATCAGCTTTGACGGCGGCCGCGCCACAAAGAAATTCCAGCCTCAGCTCCTGCTCGGACTGCGCGCGACCCGAGAGGTCCGCAATCCGACAAGCCACGATGTGCTGGTCAAAGAAGGGCGCCGGTTCACCCGCAACGCGGTCAGACAGATAGAGGCTGCCGGGCTTGAGCAGATCCCGATCACCCTCGAAGAAGTCGTGGGCCTGGTCGCAGCCCATGATGTGTGTGACCCGGAGACGCAGGAAGTTCTGGTCGAGTGCAATCAAGAGATCAGCCAGGCCGACCTCGACCTGTTGGTCGAACGCAGGGTCCCGTCCATAGAGACGCTCTTTATCGACGAGTCGCACATCGGTCCATCCCTGCGCAATACGCTGTTGCAAGACAAGATTACGGAGCCCAAAGAGGCCGAGATGGAGATTTATCGCCGTCTCCGGCCCGGAGATCCGCCAACGGCTGAGGCGGCAACGGTCTTCTTCCAGAACCTGTTCTTCAACGCCGAACGCTACAACCTGTCCAAGGTCGGTCGTCTCAAGCTCAACCATAAGCTCCAACTCGATGCCCCGCTCGATCTCGGGACCCTGCGCAAGGAGGATATCCTTGAGGTCGTCCGCTACCTGTTTGAGTTGAAAAACGGCAACGGAGTGGTCGATGATATTGACCATCTGGGCAACCGACGGGTGCGCGCGGTTGGCGAGTTGGTTGAAAATCAGTTCCGGATCGGGCTGGTCCGAATGGAACGCGCCGTCAAAGAGCGCATGAGTCTCCAGGATGTCGAGACCCTAATGCCCCAGGAACTGGTCAACTACAAGCCTGTCTCGGCCGCGCTCAAGGAATTCTTTGGATCGAGCCAGCTGTCGCAGTTCATGGACCAGACCAATCCCTTGTCCGAAGTGACCCACAAGCGGCGTCTGTCCGCCCTCGGACCGGGTGGCCTGACCCGTGAGCGGGCCGGTTTTGAGGTCCGGGACGTCCATCCGACCCACTATGGCCGCGTGTGTCCCATTGAGACGCCCGAGGGGCCGAATATCGGGCTGATCTCCAGCCTGTCAACCTATGCCCGGGTCAATGAATTCGGCTTTATCGAGACGCCATACCGGGAGGTCGAGGACGGTCGGGTAACCCAGCGGGTGCGGTACTTGTCCGCCCTCGAAGAAGAGACCCGGACCATCGCCCAGGCCAATGCCCCGGTTGACGAAGACGGGCGCTTTGTCCGAGACTTGGTGTCTTCCCGTCTGGGCGGCGAATTCGTCATGGTCCAGCCCGAGCAGGTCCAGCTGATGGATGTCTCGCCCACCCAGTTGGTGAGCGTTGCGGCCGCCCTGATTCCTTTTCTTGAGCACGACGACGCCAACCGGGCTCTGATGGGATCGAACATGCAGCGCCAGGCGGTTCCCCTGCTGCGCACCGAAGCACCGCTGGTCGGTACGGGCATGGAGCAGGTCGTGGCCCGGGATTCCGGGGCGACGGTCGTTGCCCATCGGAGCGGCCGAGTTGAGAATGTCGATTCCACCCGGGTGGTGATCAAGGCTGAAGCGCCACCAACTGCTGGGGACGCCGCGGTCGATATCTACCCCCTGATCAAGTACCAGCGTTCCAACCAGAACACCTGCGTCAACCAGCGGCCGATCGTCAAGGTCGGCGACCATATTACCGCCGGCGACGTGGTGGCCGACGGACCGGCCACCGATATGGGCGAGCTGGCCCTGGGCCGTAACGTGCTGGTCGCGTTCATGATCTGGGGCGGGTACAATTTTGAGGACTCCATCCTGGTCAGTGAGCGTCTGCTGCGCGAGGATGTCTTCACCTCGGTGCATATTGAAGAGTTTGAATGCGTCGCCCGCGACACCAAACTCGGCCCGGAGGAAATCACCCAGGATATCCCGAATGTTGGTGAAGAGGCACTCAAAGACCTGGACGAAAGCGGGATTGTCAGGATCGGCGCCGAGGTGACGCCGGGCGATATTCTGGTCGGCAAGATCACGCCCAAAGGCGAGACCCAGCTGTCTCCCGAAGAGAAACTCCTGCGCGCGATCTTCGGCGAAAAAGCCGGGGAGGTGCGTGATACCTCGCTCAAGGTTCCGCCCGGGGTTGAGGGAACAGTGATCAATGTGCGCGTCTTTTCCCGTAAAGGCGTGTCCAAAGATGAGCGGAGCCAGAGCATTGAGGACGAAGAGGTCGAGCGACTCCACAAAGACCAGGAAGACGAAATTCGGATCGTCCAGGAGAGTACGTTTGGAAAAGTCCGCGATCTGGTGCTGGGCAAAACGCTGACCGTTCGGATCAGCGACGATGACACCAGGCGGGTTCTGTTTCCCAAAGGCCAGGAGATTACCGAGGAGCTGCTGCGAGCCGTTCCGCCCTCGTACTGGGGCCGGCTCAAGCTTGGCGATGAGGCGGTCGAGGACGAACTGGGCCGGAGCGTCGATGCCATGCTGGCCCAGGTCGGCCGGATTCGGGAGGAGTTTGAGAAGAAGGTTGAGAAGCTGCGCAGCGGCGACGAGCTACCCCCCGGCATCATCAAGATGGTCAAGGTCTTTGTCGCCATCAAACGCAAGCTCCAGGTCGGCGACAAGATGGCGGGCCGACACGGCAACAAGGGTGTCCTATCCCGGATTCTGCCCGAAGAGGATATGCCCTACCTGGCCGACGGGACTCCGGTCGATGTCGTCCTCAATCCGCTGGGCGTGCCCTCGCGGATGAATGTCGGACAAATCCTTGAGACCCATCTCGGCTGGGCCGTGCGCAGCCTTGGCGAGCAGATGGGCAACGGCCACAACGGCGACCCGACCCAGACCCTGGAGACCCTCCGTTCCCAACTCCAGGAGGTGTATGCCAACAAGGAATTTGTCGACAGGATTCAAGAGCTGTCAGACGCGGACTTAACGCGCCTGAGCGAGCGCGCCCAGACCGGGGTGCACGTGGCGACACCCGTGTTCGACGGCGCGCCGGAAAAAGAAATCTTTGACCTGTTACAAAAAGCGGGCTTACCCGAATCCGGACAAACCGTGTTGTACGATGGGCGGACCGGCGAGCCCTTTGGCAGAGCCATCACTGTTGGCGTGATGTACATCCTGAAACTGCACCACCTGGTTGAGGACAAGATTCATGCCCGCTCTACCGGTCCCTACTCCCTGGTGACCCAGCAGCCGCTGGGCGGCAAGGCTCAGTTTGGTGGCCAGCGGCTTGGAGAAATGGAGGTGTGGGCCCTCGAAGCCTACGGTGCCGCCTACAGTCTACAGGAAATGTTGACGGTCAAGTCGGATGATGTGGCCGGTCGGACGCGTATCTATGGAGCAATTGTGAAAGGAGAAAACGTCTTGGAACCGGGCCTTCCCGAATCGTTTAATGTCATGATCCGAGAACTGCAAAGCTTGGCGCTCAATGTCGAACTGCTCGAAGAAGAATAGAGCACGTGGGGGGAAAGATGGAAGATTTTCTTGGTCTTTTTGAGAAGCCCCAAAATCCGGTTCGTTTTAATGCCATCCGGGTCGCGCTGGCCTCTCCGGATATGGTCCGTTCCTGGTCGCACGGGGAGGTGAAGAAGCCCGAGACCATCAATTATCGCACGTTCAAGCCTGAGCGTGACGGCCTGTTCTGCGCCAAAATATTCGGTCCGACCAAGGACTATGAGTGTAACTGCGGCAAATACAAACGCATGCGTCACCGTGGGGTCGTGTGTGAGAAGTGCGGCGTTGAGGTCATTCAGTCCAAGGTCCGCCGGGAGCGGATGGGGCATATCTCTCTGGCCAGTCCGGTCGCCCATATCTGGTTCCTCAAAAGCCTGCCGAGTCGGATTGGGACCTTGCTGGATATGACGCTCAAAGATCTGGAACGCGTCCTGTATTTCGAGTCGTATATTGTGACCGACCCGGGCGAGACCCCGTTGCGCAAGAAGGAGATCCTGACCGAGACCCGCTACCGAAAGTTGGTCGAGGAGTTCGGTTTTGGCAGTTTTGAGGCTGGCATGGGAGCCGAGGCGGTTCGGCTGTTGCTGCGGGATTTGAACCTGGAGCAGTTGGCCGTAGAGTTGCGGACCGAGATGATGGAAACGGCCAGTGAGGCGCGTCGTAAAAAAATCGCCAAACGCCTCAAAGTCATCAACGCCTTTCGGCATTCCGGCAACCTGCCCGAATGGATGATTCTGGAAGTCATTCCGGTCATTCCTCCCGACCTCCGTCCTCTGGTCCCCCTGGACGGCGGCCGCTTTGCCACGTCCGACCTGAACGATTTGTACCGGCGGGTGATCAACCGCAACAACCGTCTGAAGCGCCTGATTGAACTGAGCGCGCCCGACATCATCGTGCGGAACGAAAAGCGCATGCTCCAGGAAGCGGTGGATGCCTTATTCGACAACGGGCGGCGCGGTCGGCCCTTGACCGGTCCTAACAAGCGGCCGCTCAAATCGCTGTCCGATATGCTGAAGGGCAAGGGCGGGCGGTTCCGACAGAACCTGCTCGGCAAACGGGTCGACTATTCGGGGCGGTCCGTCATCGTCATCGGTCCCGAACTTCGCCTGCACCAGTGCGGGCTGCCCAAGTACATGGCCCTCGAGTTGTTCAAACCCTTTATCTACAACAAGCTCGAAGAACGCGGCTATACCACCACTATTAAGAGCGCCAAAAAGATGGTGGAAAAAGAGCGGCCGGAAGTCTGGGATATCCTGGACGAGGTGATCAAAGAGCATCCGGTTCTGCTCAACCGCGCCCCAACCCTGCACCGGCTGGGCATCCAGGCCTTTGAGCCGATCCTGATTGAGGGCAAGGCGATCCAGCTCCATCCCCTGGTCTGCATGGCCTATAACGCTGATTTTGACGGCGACCAGATGGCGGTCCATATCCCTCTGTCGGTTGAAGCCCAGGTCGAGGCGCGGGCCTTGATGATGTCAACCAATAACATCCTCTCGCCCGCCCACGGCAAGGCCATTATCGCCCCGACCCAAGATATCGTCTTGGGCCTGTACACCATCACCCGCGAGCGGCCCGGGGCAAAGGGCGAGGGCAAGATTTTCAGCAGTCCGGATGAAGTCCGTATTGCCTACGATCAGGGGCAGGTCGAACTCCAGGCTCAGATCAAGGTCCGTATGGATGGGCGACTGGTCGATACAACGGTCGGGCGGGTCGTGCTGTATGAAATCATACCGCCCGAGATTCCGTTTGCCGAGGCCAATCGGACGATGAAGAAAAAGGAGCTGGGCAGCCTGCTGGACAGCTCCTTTCTCAAAGCCGGCAACAAAGCCACCGTCATTTTTGCCGACCGTCTGAAAGACCTGGGTTTTGAGCACGCCACGCGAGCCGGGATCTCAATCGGCATTCAAGACATGATCATTCCCGAAGAAAAAGAGGCCCTCCTTGATGCCGCCCAGGCAGACATCCAGGAGATTCAGGACCAGTACACCAAGGGGCTGATCACGGATGGCGAGCGGCACAACAAGGTCGTTGATACCTGGGCGGCGGTCACCGACAAGGTGGCCCATGAAATGTTCAGCAGTTTTCAGGAGAGCCGCCAGGGCTTCAGCCCAATCTTCATGATGGCCGATTCCGGGGCGCGCGGCAGCGCCCAGCAGATCCGCCAGCTGGCCGGAATGCGGGGGCTGATGGCCAAGCCGTCCGGTGAGATCATTGAAACCCCGATTCGCGCCAACTTCCGCGAAGGGCTGTCGGTCTTACAGTACTTCATCTCGACCCACGGCGCCCGCAAGGGCTTGGCCGACACCGCGCTCAAGACCGCCAACTCCGGCTATCTGACACGCCGTCTGGTCGATGTGGCCCAGGACTGCATCGTCAGCGAACACGACTGTGGCACGATTGACGGCATCGAGATGGGGCCGCTGGTCGAAGGCGGAGAAATCATCGAGGGCCTGGGCGAGCGCGTCCTGGGCCGGGTGGCCCTTGACGATATCCGTGACCCGTTCTCCAGCGAGGTTCTCGTCCCGGCCAACGAGGAGATTGACGAGGAGCGGGTGAAGCTGATCGAAGAGGCGGGCATTGAAAAGCTGTGGATTCGGTCGGCCCTGACCTGCCAGAGCCGCCGCGGAGTGTGCATTAAGTGTTACGGGCGGGATCTGGCCCGCGGGCGTATGGTCAACATCGGTGAGGCGGTCGGCATCATTGCCGCCCAGTCGATCGGTGAGCCCGGTACCCAGCTCACGATGCGGACCTTCCACATCGGCGGGACGGCCAGTCGCCGAGCCGAGCAAACGACCCTCACCCCGCGCAATGCGGGCACCCTGCGTTATCTCAACCTCAAGACGGTCGTCGACCGTGAGGGTGATCTGGTCGTCATGAACCGGAACGGTGAGGTGGCGATTGTGGATAGCCCCGAACCGGGGCGTGAGCGTGAGCGTGAGCGCTATCCGGTTGTGTACGGGGCCAAGCTCAAGAAGACGGATGGGGCCGCAGTCAGACCGAACGAGCTGATTGCCGAGTGGGATCCCTACACCGTGCCGATCCTGACCGAGGTCAGCGGTACGATCAAATTCGGCGACATCAACGACAAGACCATGCAGGAGAAGGTCGATGAGCGGACCGGTCTATCGACCCGGGTCATCATCGACTTCCGCGACCCCAATGTCCGCCCCCGCATATCCATCAAGGACGATGTCAGACACGCCTCCGAAGAAGTTGTAAAAAACATTCAGGAGAAGTTCGACGAATGGCGTAAGTCTTTGCATAGGTCCATCGGGGCTCTCAAGGGAGGAGTTGTCAAAACTGCCAAAGAAAAGGCATGGTTTAAGCTAATTAATCCGCTAGGTCGTCTTACTGATGAGGAGATTTCTGGCTACCTCGACTCATTGGAAGGGAAGTTGGAAGAAAAATTGGATGAACTTGGTCCTATTTTCAAGCAGGAGCTCGATAACTGCTTGTCGGCTAAGAAAGTAGACCAAGTTCTCAGGAAAGCCGCGGAGGATACCGGTGACGAAATTAAAGCACGGCAACCTCTCGCGGAAATCGAAACCGAAGTGCGGGACGACGACATTGAGTCGTTAAGACAAGTGTTACTAGCACTAGGTGTGGGTGTGGCTTCCAAATTGATTATTCGCAGTACACCCGTGGGTGTCGCAGCCGGGCTAATAGCCTTTGCAGGATTGAGGCATCTTTCTGAATCGAGGGAGAGGGTGGAAGATGCGAAAGCGATGATGGATAGTCTAAGGAATCATTTCGAGGGTATCCTCGAAATATTTGTTGAGAAGGTTATTGAGACCGTTCGTGGCCTCAGTGAGAGTGCCTTCAAGACGGTAAACAAAACGGCCAAGCTGCCCAGCGGGCTCGACGCACGCTATACGCTGCCGGTTGGCGCCCATATCAATGTCGCTGAGGGGCTGCAGGTCGAAGCGGGTGATGTCTTGGCCAAGATCCCACGCGAAACAACAAAGACGAAAGATATCACGGGCGGCCTGCCTCGGGTGGCCGAGCTGTTTGAAGCCCGTAAACCCAAGGAGTTTGCCGTCATCAGTGAGATCGAGGGTATGGTGGCTTTTGGCAAAGATACCAAGGGCAAGCGGAAAGTGGTCATCACGCCGGATGTGGGAGAGCCGCGCGAGTATCTCATCCCGCGCGGCAAACATATCAGTGTCCGCGAGGGCGACTACGTCCGAGCCGGTGAACCCTTGATGGACGGCTCCTCCAATCCGCACGATATCCTTGGCGTGCTCGGAGAAAAAGAACTCGCCAAGTCGCTGGTCGATGCCGTTCAGGAGATCTATCGCCTGCAGGGCGTGCGGATCCACGACAAGCATATCGAGGTCATTGTCCGCCAGATGATGCGCCGGGTCACCGTTACCCAGGTCGGAGATTCCGATTTTCTGGTGGGCGAGCAGGTCGAAAAATGGCGATTCCAGGAGGAGACCGAAAAGGTCGTGGCCGAGCAGGGGCAGCCGCCCGAGGCGAAATCGCTCCTGATGGGGATCACCAAGGCCAGCCTGTCGACCGACAGCTTTATTTCCGCAGCCTCCTTCCAGGAGACAACCAAGGTGCTGACCGAAGCCGCCATCAACGGGAAGGTCGATATGCTGCTGGGGCTCAAGGAAAACGTCATTATGGGACGGCTGATTCCGGCCGGGACCGGCAACCCCAGCTATACCCAGATTGAGGCCGAGAGTGTCGAAGCCGCGATTGAAGAACAGGCCGAACTGCCGCCGCTGGTCGAGGCATCGTAAGCGGGCTCAGCCCAAGACATGGAGAAGGAATGCCGACAATTCAGCAACTCGTCCGAAAAGGCCGTGAGCAGCAGCGGAAAAAGCTGACCGCGCCGGCCCTGCAAGCCTGCCCGCAACGTCGTGGGGTGTGCACCCGGGTGTACACCACGACGCCTAAAAAGCCCAACTCGGCCCTCAGAAAAGTTGCCCGCGTGCGGCTGACGAATGGGATTGAAGTCACGGCCTATATCCCAGGTATCGGGCACAACCTCCAGGAACACTCGGTTGTCCTCATTCGTGGCGGGCGGGTGAAGGACTTGCCCGGTGTGCGGTACCATATCGTGCGTGGAACCCTCGATTCGATCGGGGTCCAGGAACGCAAGCAGAGCCGCTCCAAATACGGAGCCAAGCGGCCGAAATAAAAACGCCGAAGAAGAGGGAAAAATGCCACGCAAAGGACCGGCCCCAAGGCGAGAAGTTCTGCCCGACCCCAAATACCACGATACGACGGTGTCGAAGTTCGTGAATATGATGATGCAGAATGGCGCAAAAGGGGTGGCTGAAAAAATTCTGTACGACGCGATGGAGCTAAGCGCAACACGTAGCGGCGAAGAGGCTCTGGAGATCTTCAAGAAGGCTTTGGAAAATGTGAAGCCTGTTGTTGAGGTGCGCTCGCGTCGGGTCGGTGGAGCGACCTACCAGGTGCCCGTCGAGGTCCGCCAGGTCCGACGCAACTCTCTGGCCATGCGCTGGCTGGTCCAGTCGGCGCGTGGCAGACCGGAGAAAGGGATGCAGGAAAAGCTCGCCGCAGAGCTGTATGAAGCCTCACAGAACAGAGGTGGGGCGGTAAAAAAACGGGAAGATACGCATCGGATGGCAGAGGCCAACAGAGCATTTGTCCACTATCGGTGGTAGAAGCGGGAAGACGCGGGCTCTTTCATACCGGCCTGGCCCACAGGCCAGTTGACTCTTGTGAAATAGTCCGTACAATTGCCACCTCTTGAGTGGAGCGCTGGGAAGAGAGCAGGGGATACGAAACGATCGCTGAGCGAAGACCATCCCACCTCCCTCTGTCACACAGATCCCTCCCAGATTACGACGAACTTTCAGCAGCGAAGGAGCGAGAGACATGGCGAAGGAGCGGTTTGAGCGGAGTAAGCCGCACGTGAACGTAGGGACGATCGGGCACATTGACCATGGGAAGACCACGCTAACGGCGGCGATCACGAAAGTGTTAGCGGAGCGGGCGATGGCGCAAGCGATTGCGTTTGAAGAGATCGACAAAGCGCCCGAAGAGAAAGAGCGGGGGATCACGATCAACACCGCGCATGTGGAGTACGAGACCGAGCAGCGTCACTATGCGCACGTGGACTGTCCGGGGCACGCGGACTACATCAAGAACATGATCACCGGGGCGGCGCAGATGGACGGGGCGATATTAGTGGTAGCGGCGACCGACGGGCCGATGCCGCAGACGCGGGAGCATATTCTGCTGGCGCGCCAAGTGGGGGTGCCGGCGATCGTGGTGTACATGAACAAAGTGGACATGGTGGATGACGAAGAGCTGCTGGACCTGGTGGAGTTGGAAGTGCGGGAGTTATTATCGAAGTACGAATTTCCGGGCGACGACACGCCGATCATCCGGGGGAGTGCCTTAGACGCCTTAGAGGGCGCCGACCCGGCGTCGATTCTCGAGTTAATGGCGGCGGTGGACAGTTTCATCCCGGAGCCGGAGCGGGAAGTGGACAAGCCGTTTTTGATGTCGGTCGAAGACGTCTTTTCGATTTCGGGCCGGGGAACGGTGGCGACGGGGCGGATCGAGCGGGGGCAGATCAAAGTCGGGGAAGAAGTGGAGATCGTGGGGATCCGGGCGACCGAGAAGACGACGGTGACCGGCGTCGAGATGTTCCGCAAGCTGCTGGACGTAGGGCAAGCGGGAGACAACGTGGGGTGTCTGCTGCGGGGGATCAAGCGGGAAGAGATTGAGCGGGGGCAAGTGTTAGCGCAGCCGGGGAGCATCACGCCGCACACGCGGTACGAGGCCGAGGTCTACGTGCTGACCAAAGAAGAGGGGGGGCGGCACACGCCGTTTTTCAACAACTACCGGCCGCAGTTTTACTTTCGGACGACGGACGTGACGGGGACAGTCGCCTTACCGGCGGGGACCGAGATGGTGATGCCGGGGGACAACACGCAGATGACGGTGACGTTATTGACCCCGATAGCGATGGACGAGGGGTTACGGTTTGCGATTCGGGAAGGGGGCCGCACGGTGGGTGCTGGCGTTGTCGCTAAAATCTTGGAGTAGTGGCCGTCAGGGACGGGTCTGCGGCGTCGCTTGCTGAGACATGTATGAATATCATGAACGAAAAGATCCGGATCCGCCTGAAAGCCTACGATCACCGCGTCTTGGATCAGTCGGTCAAAGAGATTGTCGAGACGGTCAAGCGGACCGGGGGGAGGGTGGCCGGCCCCATTCCTCTGCCGACCCGGATAGAGCGCTTCACCGTCAACCGCTCTCCCCACGTGGATAAAAAGTCGCGCGAACAGTTCGAAATCCGAACCCATAAACGTCTCTTGGACATTCTTGATCCCACCCAGCAGACCATTGATGCGCTGGGAAAACTGGAACTGGCCGCCGGCGTTGATGTGGAGATCAAGCTTGAGTAAGGAAGCGCTATGCATGGCTTAATCGGGCGAAAACTGGGCATGAGTCAGGTCTTTACCGAACAGGGGACGCTGGTCCCGATAACCGTCATCCAGACCGGACCCTGCACGGTCGTCCAAAAGAAGACCGTGCAAAAAGATGGCTATGCCGCCTTGCAGCTCGGCTTTGGCAGCCGGAAACCCCGGCGGGTGAGTAAGCCTGTTGTAGGCCACTGCCAGGCTGCTGGTACGGGTCCGTTTGAGGTGTTACGCGAATTTCGGACGCCTGAAGTTGAGCGCTACGAGGTCGGTAGCCAAATCACCGCCGAGCAGATTTTTCAGACCGGAGAGCGGGTTGACGTTGTTGGCAGGACAAAGGGACGGGGCTACACCGGGGTCATGAAGCGCCACGGCATGAGCGGTACGCCAGCCAGCCACGGCACCCACGAGTACTTTCGGCATGGTGGGGCGATCGGCAACTGCGCCTACCCGGGCAAAATTTTCAAGGGCAAGTCCATGGCCGGCCAGTATGGCAACGCCCGCACGACGACCAAGAACCTGCATATTGTTGCCATTCGCTCCGAAGAGCATCTGGTCCTCGTCCACGGAGCCGTACCGGGTGCGCGTGGCGGCATTGTCACGCTCAGCAAGACCAAGAAGGGATAGGGACGGTGGACGCGCAAGCAGTACGGATTCCGGTCCTCTCGCCTGAGCGTGAGACGGTGGGCGAAATCGAACTTCCCGCCGCCATTGCGGCTCAGCCCGCGCGCGAGCACCTCCTGTACGAGGTGGTCAAAATGCAGCGCGCCGGGCGTCGGGCCGGTACCGCAGCTACAAAGACGCGCAGCCAGGTTCGTGGCGGAGGAAAGAAACCGTGGCGCCAGAAGGGGACCGGTCGGGCCAGAGCCGGCAGCAACCGTTCTCCGCTGTGGGTCGGGGGGGCGACCGTCTTCGGTCCACAGCCCCGCTCGTACGCCTACCGTCTGCCCCGCAGTGCGCGTCGCACCGCTCTGTGTGCCGCCCTTGCCCACAAGCAGCGCGACGGAAGCCTGACCGTTGTCGATCAGATCGTTCTGCCCGAGCCGAAAACCAAACACATGGTGGAATTCTTGTCCCGCCTGGAACTCACCAGCGGCGTCCTGGTCGTGATTGCCGATGCCGACCAGACGGTCGAACGCGCAGCCCGGAATCTGCCGCAGGTCAAAGTCTTACGCTGCGTTGGTCTTAATGTCTACGATCTGCTGCGCTATCAGCACTGTCTGTTCACCCGGGCGGCGCTTGAGCGGGTGAGCCAGAGGCTTGCACCATGAATCAGAATCCCCACACCATTCTTGCCGCCCCGCTGATTACCGAAAAGGCAACCCTGGTCAACGCGACCGGCAACCAGGTTGTCTTCAAGGTGCACCCCCAGGCCAACAAAATAGAGATCAAGCGGGCGGTGGAGCAGCTCTTCCAGGTCAAAGTCGCCCAGGTCCGGACGATCCAGTATCTGGGCAAAACCCGTCGCGTCGGTCGTTCGGTCGGACGCAAACCGGCCTGGAAAAAGGCCTACGTCACCCTGGCCGCCGGGGATCGCATCGATTTCTTTGAAGGAGCCTAGCCGATGGCGATTCGCGTCTACAAACCGACCTCTCCCGGTCGTCGTTCGCAGAGTGTGTCGAGTGCTCAGGATCTGAGTAAAAACTCGCCCGAACGCTCTCTGCTGGCTCCGCTCCACAAGCGCGGCGGGCGCAACAACCGTGGCCGCATGACCAACCTGCATCGGGGCGGAGGCCACAAGCGGCGGTATCGGATTATCGACTTTCACCGCGAAAAAGATGGTGTGCCAGCCACGGTCGCCTCTATCGAGTACGACCCCAACCGCTCCGCCCATATCGCCCTGCTCCACTACCGGGACGGCGAGAAACGCTACATTCTGGCTCCGGTCGGTCTCGCCGTCGGCGGCCAGGTGATGTCCGGCGAGGGGGCTGACATCCAGCCCGGCAATACCCTGGCGCTGCGTAATATCCCGCTCGGAACTCAGGTGCATAATATTGAGCTGAAGATTGGCGCCGGCGGACAGTTGGTGCGCGGGGCCGGCACGTCTGCCCAGCTGATGGCCAAGGAGGGCGACTATGCGACGCTCAAAATGCCGTCGGGCGAGATGCGCCTGATCCATCAGCGATGTCGGGCGACCATTGGTCAGGTCGGCAATACCGACCACGAAAATGTCCGTTACGGAAAAGCCGGACGTTCACGCTGGTTTGGCATCCGGCCGCACGTGCGCGGTATCGCCATGAACCCTATCGATCACCCCCATGGCGGCGGTGAAGGTCGGAGCAAGGGCAACCACCCCCAGAGCCCGTGGGGAGTGTTGGCCAAAGGTCATAAAACCCGCCGTAACCCGCGGACCGATAAATATATCGTGCAGAAGAGAAAGAAATAGCCATGCCGCGTTCGGTCAAAAAAGGTCCCTTTGTTGACGAGCACCTGATGAAAAAGGTGCAGGCCGTGTCGGACAGCGGAGACAGAAAGGTTATCCGGACCTGGTCCCGGCGTTCAACCATCATTCCCGAGATGATTGGCTATACCTTTGCCGTCCATAACGGTCGCAGGTTTGTCCCGGTCTATGTGACCGAAAACATGGTCGGCCATAAACTCGGAGAATTTTCTCCAACCCGGACGTTCTACGGCCATGCCGGTGATCGAAAAGGCGAGAGAAGGCGATAGGAGCGCCCCCTATGGAAGTACAAGCCATCGCCCGCCAGGTGCGGATGTCCCCACGCAAGGCCCGTCTTGTGGCCGACCTGATTCGTGGCAAGCAGGTCGAAGAGGCGTTGCTGGTGCTGCGTTTCACCCCCAAGAAAGCGGCCAGCATTCTGGCCAAGACGCTGCGTTCCGCCATCGCCAACGCCACCGATACCCAAAACGTCGATCCTGACGATCTGTACGTCAAGCGCGTCCATATTGACGGCGGCGCTATGCTGAAACGCTTCAGGCCACGGGCCCACGGCCGGGCTACCCCGATTCGGAAACGCACCAGCCACTTCACGGTCGTTGTTGACGAAGGAAAGTAGGAGAAACGCATGGGCCAGAAAGTTCATCCCAAAGGATTTCGTCTCGGCGTGCTGGAAAGCTGGGAGTCACGCTGGTTTGCCGAGAAAGAATACGCCGACCTGTTGCACGAAGACCTGCGCCTGCGGTCCTTCATCAAGAAGCGGCTGTATCACGCCGGACTGTCCAAGATTGAGATCGAACGGGCGGCCAACAAAGCCAAAATTAATATTTATACCTCTCGGCCGGGCATCGTGATCGGCAAAAAAGGGGCCGAGATTGATAAGCTCAAATCGGAGTTGTCGGGTTTGACCGAGCGCGAGGTCTACCTCAATATCCACGAGGTGCGTCGGCCCGACCTCGACGGTCAGCTGGTGGCTGAAAACGTAGCGCTCCAGCTCGAGCGTCGGGTGGCCTTTCGGCGGGCGATGAAAGAGAGCGTGGCGCGGGCGATCCGGATGGGCGCCCAGGGCGTCAAGGTCCGCTGCTCGGGCCGTCTGGCCGGGGCGGAAATTGCCCGGACCGAGTGGTATCGGGAGGGCCGCGTTCCCCTCCACACCCTGCGCGCCGATATCAGCTACGGCACGGCAGAGGCGAAGACGACCTACGGGGTCATTGGGATTAAGGTGTGGATTTTTCGCGGCGAGGTCCTCACCCGCGAAGAGGAACAGCAGCGCAACGCCATTGGCGCCTGAGGCTGTTGCGCCCGTACAATAAGGACTTTGCGCGATGCTCGCTCCCAAAAAAGTTCGCTATCGGAAACACCACCGCGGCAAAATGCGCGGTATCGCCCAGCGCGGTAACGCCCTGGCCTTTGGTGAGTATGGCTTGCAATCGACCGAGTTGGGTTGGGTCACCGCCCGCGAGATCGAGGCGGCCCGGATCGCGCTCACCCGCCACGCCAGACGTGGCGGACAGATCTGGATTCGGGTTTTCCCCCACAAGCCGGTGAGCAAGAAGCCGGCCGAAACCCGTATGGGCAAGGGCAAGGGCGGCCCGGAGTTCTGGGTGGCGGTGGTCAAGCCCGGCCACATGATATTTGAGATGGAAGGGGTACCTGAAGAGCTGGCCCGCGAAGCCCTGCGGCTCGCCTCGCATAAGCTCTCAGTCAGCACCCAAATTCGAAACCGGAGTGAGACCCCCTATGCGAGCGCGTGAGATACGTGAGTTGACCGAGGATGAAGCCCGCCAAAAAGAGCGCGAGCTGACCGAAGAACTCTTCCGGGTCCGTATGCGAAAAGGGACGGGCCAGGTTGACAACCCCATGCAGGCGCGGCTGCTGCGCCGCGACCTGGCCCGGCTCAAAACCATTCGACACGAACGCGCGCGCGCCGGACAGGCGCAAGAGTAGGAAACACCGTGGCTGGACAGCGAAAAACACGCCAGGGAATTGTCGTCAGCGATAAGATGGACAAGACCGTCGTCGTGCGGGTGGAGCGCCTCGTACAGCATCCCATGTACCGCAAATACGTTCGCCAACGCAAGAAATACAAGGTGCACGACCCCGAGAACCGCTGCCGCCTCGGGGATCGGGTGTCCATTGTTGAGACACGGCCGCTGAGCAAAGAGAAAAACTGGCGGGTGCAGACCGTTCTCAGACCGGCAAATGTGGACTGAGGGGTAAAGGAGTCTGGGATGGTACAGGTCGAAACCGTGCTGGATGTCGCCGATAACTCCGGCGCTCGTGCGGTCCGTTGCATCCGAGTCCTGGGCGGAACGCGACGACGCTACGCCTCTGTTGGCGACGAGATCATCGTCTCGGTGCGCGAGGCGCTGCCCAACACCAAGGTCAAAAAAGGCGATATCATGCGCGCTGTGATCGTCAGGACGGCCAAGGAAATCGGCCGGCCGGACGGATCCTACATCCGCTTCGATACCAACTCGGCGGTTCTGCTCGACAACCAGCGCGAGCCGATTGGAACGCGTATTTTTGGTCCGGTCGCGCGGGAGTTGCGCGCCAAGCGTTTCATGAAGATTATTTCGCTGGCTCCCGAGGTGCTCTGAGACACACTGGAAGACCCATGGCACGCCTCAAAGACGTTTACCACAGCCGAGTGTTGCCCGCCCTCAGACAGGAGTTGGGCTACCGCAATATCATGCAAGTCCCCCAGTTGGAAAAGATCGCCCTCAACATGGGGCTGGGAGACGCCGTCCAGAACACCAAGCTGATCGAAAGCGGGGTGGCCGAGCTGAGCCTGATTGCCGGTCAGAAACCGGTGGTGACCAAGGCCCATAAATCGATCGCCAACTTCAAGCTGCGCGAGGGCATGCCGATTGGCTGCGCGGTGACCCTGCGGGGCGAGATCATGTACGAATTTTTTGACCGTCTGGTCAACGTCGCCCTGCCCCGGGTGCGGGACTTTCGGGGAGTTTCTGAGCGCGCTTTTGACGGGCGCGGTAACTATTCGTTGGGGATCCGGGAGCATACTATTTTCCCGGAGATCAATCTGGATAAAGTCGAGCAGGTGAAAGGCCTGACCGTTACCATGGTCACCTCTGCCCGGACCGACGCAGAGGGGCGTGCCCTGTTGCGGGCCATGGGGATGCCGTTTCGGAGTTAATATGGCGCGAACATGTCTACGAGTCAAAGCTGAACGTGAACCACGATTCAAGGTCCGCCAGTACAACCGCTGTCCCTTGTGTGGGCGCTCGCGCGGTTTTTATCGGCGTTTCCGTATGTGCCGCCTGTGCCTGCGGGATTTGGCGCTGCTGGGACAGATTCCTGGCCTGACCAAGGCCAGCTGGTAGAGGCAGGTATGATCGCAGACCCGATTGCAGACATGTTGTCGTGCGTGCGCAACGCCCTGCACGCCCGCAAGGAGCGCGTAGATTGCCCGTGGTCGCGCATCAAGGAAGCGATCGCGACGGTGATGAAGCAGGAAGGCTATATCACCGAGTTGAGCACCGTCCAGGACGGACCCCGTCGGATGTTACGGATCCAGCTCAAGTACGACGCGAGCGGTCGTCCGACCCTGCTCGGACTGCAACGCGAGAGCAAACCCAGCCTGCGCAAATATGTCGGAGCGGGCGAGATTCCCCTGGTGCGCAACGGCCTCGGGGTGAGCATTGTCTCGACCTCCCGCGGGGTGCTCGTTGACCGCGAGGCGCGCAAACGGCACGTCGGCGGCGAGATCTTGTGCAGCCTGTGGTAAGACGGAAAAGAGAGGACAGTCATGCCCGGTATTGGACGCTGGCCCGTGCCCATTCCAGACTCCGTCACCGTGTCTGAACACGACGGAACCGTGACCGCCGAAGGGCCAAAAGGCAAACTGGACTTCGGCGTTGACCCCTGCCTGTCGATCCAGATCACGTCGGGACAGGTGGCCGTCACCCGTCGGGACGAATCCCGTAAAGCCAAATCGCTGCACGGTCTGACGCGGAAGCTGATCGCCAATATGGTCCAGGGCGTCAGCGGCGGGTTCTCCCGGGTGCTTGAGGTGAACGGTGTGGGCTACCGGGCCGAAGGCGCGGGCGATAGCATCACGTTCACCCTGGGCTATTCTCATCCCATCATCTTCCAGCTGCCCCCGGGCGTACAGGCCAAGATTGAGCGACAGACCGAGATCACGCTCGAAGGGATCGACAAACAGCTGCTGGGCGAGGTCGCGGCCGCGATTCGCCGCCTGCGTCCGCCCGAACCGTATAAGGGCAAGGGCATCAAATACGCCGAGGAGCATATTCGGAGAAAAGCCGGCAAAACCGCTGCCGGAGGAGCGCAGTGAGACCATGGCGCGGACACATATTCGGGAACACGGCAGGCTGGTCCGTAAAAAACGGGTTCGCCGAGGCGTACGGGGGACAGACAGCCGTCCTCGTCTGAGCGTCTACCGCAGCAGCAAACATCTGTATGCTCAGGTGATCTCCGATCAGAGCGGACAAACCCTGTTGACGGCCTCAACCTTGTCGAGCGACTTCGACGGCACCAAGAAAACCACTGACGTTGATGCGGCCAAGGTCGTCGGGACGATGATCGCCCGCAAGTGTCAGGAGCGGGGTATTGAGCGTGTCATTTTCGACCGCAACGGCTTTCTGTACCACGGCCGCATCCGGGCGGTTGCCGAAGCCGCCCGCGAGGCTGGCCTGCAATTCTAAGGAGGCGAGGCGTGACTCCTGCCGATGAACGAATCAATGCCGACGGGCTTGATATTAAAGAACGCGTTGTCCATATCAACCGGGTCAGCAAGGTGGTCAAAGGTGGCCGGCGCTTCAGCTTCAGCGCGGTGGTCGTCGCCGGGGACGGCGAGGGCCATGTCGGGTATGGACTCGGCAAGGCGCACGAGGTTCCGGAAGCTATTCGTAAAGGGGTGGAGAAGGCGAAGAAATCGCTGATCCATGTGCCGCTCATCGAGGGAACGCTGCCCTATGCGGTGATTGGCCGGCACGGAGCCGGACGGGTGTTGTTGAAGCCGGCCTCGCAGGGCACCGGCCTGATCGCCGGTGGCGGGGTCCGCGCCGTCATGGAATTGGCCGGCGTACGCAATGCGCTCACCAAATGCCTGGGCTCGACCAATTCGCACAACTCCGTGCGGGCGACCCTGGAAGCGCTGCGCAGTCTGGCCCTACCCGAGCAGGTTGCTGAACGCCTGGGAAAAAGCGTTGAAGAATTACGGGGCGAAGGGCTATGAGTGAAACATCGAATGTGCTGGAAATCACGCTCAAACGAAGTGGGATTGGCCAGACCCGCCGTCAGCGTGAAACGTTGCGTGGCCTCGGCCTGACCCACCGGGAAAAGACCGTGCTGCGCAACAACTCGCCCTCGCTGCAGGGCAGGCTCAGAAAAGTCCACCATCTGATTGAGGTACGGGTGCATGGATCTTAGTCATCTCAAACCGGCCGCCGGGGCAACAAAAAACCGCAAGCGGCTCGGCCGCGGTCCTGGCTCAGGTCAGGGCAAGACCGCCGGGCGGGGCCATAAGGGTGAGGGCTCGCGTTCCGGCTCCACGCTGTCGCCCGGCTACGAGGGCGGCCAGATGCCGCTCGCCCGGCGCCTGCCCAAGCGCGGCTTTCATAACCCGTTTCGGACCGAGTACCAGGTCGTGAACCTGGGCAGCCTGGAGCGTTTTGAGGCTGGAACGCGGATTGACGCCGACGTTCTGCGCGCGTCGGGTTTGGTACGGGGCAGGAAAAAGATCAAAATCCTGGCCAGCGGCGCGTGCACCAAGGCGCTGACCGTCAGAGCCGATGCCTTCAGCCGGCAGGCGCGCGAGAAGATCACCGCCGCCGGCGGAGTGGCCGAGGTCGGATAATCATGCTCGAAGGCTTCCAAAACGCCGCCAAGATTACGGAACTGCGGCGCCGTCTGTTTTTTACCCTGGGCATGCTGGCGGTGTATCGCGTTGGCGTGGCTATTCCCACGCCAGGCATTGACGGCGAATCCCTGGCCGCCTTTTTTGAACAGGCGGCCAGCACTGTTTTTGGTCTGGTCAATCTGTTTTCCGGCGGAGCCCTGGAGCGCTTTTCGATCTTTGCCCTGGGCATCATGCCCTACATCAGCGCCTCCATCATCCTGCAACTCCTGACCGTCGTGGTTCCCACCCTCGAACGCCTGTCCAAAGAGGGGGAGCTGGGTCGGCGAAAAATTACCCAATACACGCGCTACAGCACGGTCGGGCTGTCGCTGGTGCAGGGCTTTTTCATCAGCATCGGCCTGGAGCAGATCCAGGCGCCGGGTGGCAACTCCGTCGTATTTGAGCCCGGCTGGAGTTTTCGCATCATGACCATGATTACCCTCACCGCCGGCACGGCTTTCATCATGTGGCTGGGCGAGCAGATTACCGAGCGGGGCATTGGCAACGGTATCTCCCTGGTCATTTTTGCCGGCATTGTGGCCAGCATTCCCTCGGCGGTGACCGCCACGACCGAATTTGTGCGTGAGGGCGAGCTGGGTATTCTGACCGTCGGGCTGCTGCTGGTTGGCATGGTGGCCATCGTTGGAGCGGTGATCTTCATGGAACGCTCTCAGCGGCGCATCCCGGTGCAGTACGCCAAACGGATGGTCGGCCGCAAGGTCTACGGTGGGCAGAGCTCGCATCTGCCGCTGAAGATCAATACCGCCGGAGTCATTCCGCCTATTTTTGCCTCGTCGGTCCTCATTTTTCCGGTGACCATAGCCGGGTTCTCCGAGCATGCATGGGCTCAGGCCGTGGCCGATATCCTGGCTCCCGGCAGCTCCATCTACAACCTGGCTTATGTAGCCATGATCATTTTCTTCTGTTACTTTTACACTGCGGTCGTCTTCAATCCGACCGACGTTGCCGACAATATGAAGAAATACGGAGGGTTTATCCCCGGGATCCGGCCGGGGCAGCGGACGGCTGAATACATTGACCGGGTACTGAGCCGCATTACCCTGAGCGGCGCCATTTATGTGGCCATCATTTGTGTCATACCCAATCTGCTGGTCAGTTTCTTTAACGTGCCTTTCTTCTTTGGCGGAACGGCGCTGCTGATCGTTGTTGGTGTGGCCCTTGACACGGTCGGCCAAATGGAAACCCAGATCATGATGCGCAACTATGAAGGATTTATGAAACGGGGCCGCATTCGGGGCCGCAGAGGATAGCCCACGCTACAGGCTTATGATCTTCCTCAAGTCGCCACACGAAATTGAACTCATGCGCAAAGCCAACCGGATCGTGATCGAGATCCTGGCTGAGCTGCGAGAGCAGGTGCGCCCCGGTATCTCAACCGGTGAAATTGACCGCTGGGCCGCCGGACTGATTCGGAAAAAGGGCGCTGCCTCTGCCTTCAAGGGGTATACCATCCGCAATGGCTCGGTGCCCTTTCCGGCCACGATTTGTGTGTCGATCAACGATGAGATTGTCCATGGGATTCCGAATACTGCCCGCACCATCCAAGACGGAGACGTGGTGAGTCTTGATTTTGGTGTCATCCATGAGGGCTTTTATGGGGACGCCGCCATCTCCTTTGTGCTCGGAGCCGCCCCGGAGCGTACACGCAAACTTCTGACCACGACGGCCGAGTCGCTCGAAGAAGGGATCGCCCAGGCCCAGGTCGGAAACCGCTTGGGCAATGTGTCGGCCGCCATCCAGGACCGTGTTGAACGGGAAGGCTTTTCCGTCGTGCGCGATTTTGTCGGTCACGGGGTGGGGCGACGCCTGCACGAGGATCCCGCCGTCCCCAACTATGGCACCAAAAATCGTGGGGTTCGTCTGCGAGAGGGCATGGTCCTGGCGATTGAACCCATGGTCAATATGGGACAGGCGGGGGTCATGATGAAAGACGACGCCTGGACTGCGGTGACAAAAGATGGCAGCTTGTCGGCGCATTTTGAGCACTCCATTGCGATTACGGAGCGCGGGCCACAGATCCTGAGCCAGCTTTGAGATCGTCAGAGAGGAGCCGTGTATGAAAGTTCGAGCCTCGGTCAAAAAGATTTGTCGGAAGTGTAAGCTTATTCGCCGTTTTGGAAAGGTACGCGTTATTTGTGAGAATCCCCGCTGCAAACAACGCCAAGGCTAGGACCAGCGAGGATAGGGAGAAGCACCATGGCACGTGTCGCCGGGATTGAACTGCCCCGGAATAAGCGGATCGAAATTGGCCTGACCTATATCTACGGCATTGGGCGCAAGACGGCGGCCGACATCCTTGCGACGGCCGCTGTCCCGCTGGAGCGCAACACCGATGATTTAAGCGATGACGAGGTGGCCACGATTCGCCGTGTTCTTGAGGAAGACTATCGGGTTGAGGGCGACCTGCGCCGGGACGTGACCGGCAATATCAAGCGCTACATCGACATCGGCTCCCATCGGGGCATCCGGCACCGCAAGAATCTGCCGGTCCGGGGACAGCGGACCAAGACAAACTCGCGGACCCGAAAAGGCCCCAAGCGCACGGTGGCCGGGAAGAAACAGGCGTCGGTTCGCTAGTCCGCAGCTGTAAGGAGAATATGGCATGGCCAGAGCCGGCGAGCGTGCTTCGACACGCAGGAAACGCGTAAAGCGGTCGGTCCCAGAGGGCGTCGTTCATATCTACTCGACCTTTAACAACACCATCGTGACCATCACCGACCCGCAGGGGAATTCGGTCGCCTGGGCCAGTTCGGGCAGCGTCGGCTTCAAAGGCTCACGCAAGGGTACGCCGTATGCTGCGCAAATGGCGGCCGAGAGCGCGGCGCGAAAAGCGGCCGATGCCGGCATGCGTTCCGTTCAGGTCCATGTCAAGGGGCCGGGCGCGGGACGAGAATCGGCCCTGCGCTCATTGCAGGCCACCGGCTTTGCGGTGAGCGTCATCCGGGACGTGACCCCGATTCCGCATAACGGCTGTCGTCCTCCAAAACGGCGACGGGTCTGAGGCGGCTGAGGCCAAGAAAGTCAAAGGGCAAATGTCAACACTCACACGCGAGAGAGACTGTGGTGAGCCATCACTGACACGACGGAGCCCCCCACCAAGCTAGACGAAAGCTGGAGGATTTTGTGGCGCGATACAGCGGGCCAGTCTGTCGCCTGTGCAGGCGAGAGGGAATCAAGCTTTTCCTCAAGGGAGAGCGCTGCTACACCGATAAATGTGCAATAGAACGGCGGAGTTACCCGCCGGGACAGCACGGTCAGGGCAGAGGTCGGAAGGCGACCGAGTACAGTATCCAGCTGCGTGAGAAGCAAAAACTCAAACGCATCTACGGCGCCCTGGAGAAGCCGTTTCGCCGGATGTTTTCCCTGGCCGAGCGTCGGCGCGGCGTCACCGGCGAGAACCTGCTCTTGCTGCTGGAGCGTCGTCTTGACAACACCGTCTACCGGATGGGATTTGCGACCTCGCGCTCGGAGGCCAGACAGCTCGTCCGCCACGGCCACTTTCTGGTCAATAATCGTCGGGTGACCATTCCCTCCTACATGGTCGGCATTGGCGACGAGGTCCAGGTCCGGGAGGCGAGCCGGAAAATTGCCCGTATCCAGGAAGCGGCCGAGCTGGCCCAGCGACGTGGCGTACCGGAATGGTTGGAGGTTGAGAAGGATACCTTTGTCGGCAGAATGAAAGCCCTGCCCGGACGGGCTGACCTCACCGTGCCGGTCAATGAACAGCTGATTGTTGAGCTGTACTCGAAAGTCTAGTGTCACGGGGACGGGGGATAAGGTTAATGCAGGGACGGTGATTAGGGCTGCCGGCGCGTCAACGGATTTGTGAGGTGCACCATGGCGATGTTTGAGAACAAAAAGATATCAGCGCCGGAATTTGAGAAATATTGTCTCGATCTTTTTGAGAGAGATCTTGATCCATCAGAATTTAAGACCGAACGCCATCACAAACTTCCTAGCGGCAGAGAAGTAGACATCTACATCGCAGAGAAGAGGCAGGGAGGCAAGAAGTACATAATTGAATGCAAACATTATCAAAAAGATACATTGTCTAGGAGGAAAGAGGACACGGAGAGGGAGGACGTAGTTGACCAGACACTAGCCTATAAGAGAGAAGCAAGAGCGACGAGGGCAGTAATATTGATAAGTAGCGCTACCAAATGTTCGGAGAATCTTCGAAGGAAAGCGGAAGAACAGGAAGTTGAAATTAAAGTAGTTAATACAACTCTCCTACGGGGCATTATAAACTTTTGGTCTTTTGAGGCGGGTATTGAGATGACGAGCAGGGAGGAAGGAGTGCCTGTCGCCTTCCCGACGGATAACGGAGATAGGCAGCCTGGAAGAACTACAATGCAGAAGATCGATCTCATCAAACCCACGACGCTCGACGTTGAGGAGCAAACGCTCACGCCCACATATGGTCGCTTTAGCGGAGAGCCTTTTGAGCGGGGTTTCGGCACGACCATAGGAAACGCCTTGCGCCGGGTCTTGCTCTCCTCGCTGACCGGTGCGGCCATCACCAAGGTGCGCATCAACGGGGTGCTGCACGAGTTCTCAACCGTGTCCGGGATGACTGAAGACGTCACCGACCTGTTGCTCAACCTCAAAGAAGTCCGTTTTCGTCTTGAGGACACCGACCAAGAGACGATCCGGCTCGACGTGCAGGGCCAGCGTGAGGTGACTGCAGCCGACCTGACAGTTGGCGCTCAGGTCGAAATTCTGAACCCCGACAAACGTCTCGCCAGCCTGGGCAAAGACACCAGCCTCGAATTCGAAGCGGTCGTCCAGACCGGTCGAGGGTATGTGACTGCCGAGCGGCATAAATCTGAGGAAGATCCCATCGGCACGATTCCGCTCGACGCGGCATTTTCTCCAGTGCGCAAGGTGAATATCGCCATCACCAATGCACGCGTCGGCCAGCGGACCGATTATGAGCGGCTGGCCCTCGAAGTGTGGACCGATGGCAGCCTGAAGCCCAAAGAGGCGGTCGCGTCGGCGGCCAGGATTATCCAGGACCAGCTCAACGTTTTTGCCGGTCCGGGTGGGGAGCAGGAATGGCGACCTGAGACCGGCGAAGAGCCGGCCGTGGTGGTGAATGAGAATCTGCTCCAGCCGATTGAAGAATTGAACCTGTCGGTACGCTCTGCCAACTGCCTCCAGAGCGCCGACCTGCGCTATGTTGGGGAACTCGTGCAGCGCAGTGAGGCCGACCTGCTCAAGACCAAGAATTTTGGTCGGAAATCCTTGAACGAAATCAAGGAAACCCTACAGAGCATGGGGCTGGAGTTGGGGCTGCAGCTCGACGACTTTCCCCCGCGAGAAGAGCTGGACCTCCTGCGCGCAGAACACGAGCCGGAGCTGAGTTCCTAGAGCCCCGTGGGGAACATGAGATAAACCATCATGCGACACCTCAAGACCGGACGAAAACTGAACCGTACCACGGCGCATCGCCGAGCGCTGATCCGTAATCTGCTCAAGGCGCTCATCCAGCGCGAGCAAATCCAAACGACCGACGCCAAGGCCAAAGAACTCCGCCGCTGGGCCGACCGTATTGTCACCTTGGGCAAGAAGGATACCCTCCACGCCCGCCGTCTGGCCTATGCCCAGTTGGGGAGCCGGACCCTGGTATCGCGTTTGTTTGACGACATTGCCCCACGTTTTGAGAATCGCGCCGGCGGCTATACCCGGATTATCAAGCTCGGCCCTCGACGCGGCGACGCGGCTCCGCTATCCTTGATTGAGTTCACCGAACGCGAGGCCGAGACGGCGACCGACTAAAGGCCACAGCCGGTCGGCAGTGGAACGGGCCATGCGAGGGCGGTCCGAGTGTTGGAGGAGTGGGAGGAGCGGGCGGAACGAGCCAAGAGTGTACCAAACCAGGGGGGAGGGCTGTATGCCGCCCCCCTGGTTTGCTGAGGGCTCGGCCCGAACACGGGTATGGCACAGCGACGGTATCGGTTACAGGTGAGTGCGTTTGAAGGAAGCCTACTGGTGGTGAGTTGCCTGTTTGCTTCTGTTCTGATTTTTGTCTTTGGCATCTATGTTGGCAAAGAGGTTCAAGCCCAGAAAACGGTCCAACAGGCCACGCCGTTACGCGTGCCTGTTGGACGGTCGAAAACCGAACTCCTCGCCCGCCCGCCGGCGTTGCCTCTGCCCAGTCCCCAAGCGGCGGTCCCGGTCCAGCAGCCAGAGAGCCCGAAACCACCCGCCCCACTGCCTCTTTTGGCTACGGTCAAGCCACCTGCCGCCACGCCTGAGCGACCTGCCGCCGCGCCTGAGCCCAAGCCGCCCGTCACAGCCCCACCACGCGCGCAGCGTGAAAAGCCGCCCGCCAGACCGAGACGCTGGAGTGTCCAGGTCCAGGCCACGACCCGCCAGCAGACCGCTCGGCAGACCGCGAAACGTCTGCGCCAACAGGGCTACAGCCCCTCAATCAGCAAGGTCGTTCGGCAGGGCAGGGTGTGGTATCGGGTTCGGATCGGTCCCTTTAGTGAAGAGCTGGAGGCCAAGGCGGCGATCTCGCGTTTCCGACACCAGAAAACCTTTGCCCAGGCCTACCCCGTTTTGCACTGAGAGCAGTCTATGACGGTACGAGAGGCTATCGCCCGTGTGGCCGCCGGCCATGACCTGAGCGAGCAGGAGATGGCTCTGGTCACCGCCGAGATCATGGACGGCCAGGCCACCCCGGCCCAAATCGGCGCCCTGTTGACCGGTTTGCACGTGAAGGGCGAGGTTGTGGCAGAGATTGCCGGTGCAGCCGGGGTGATGCGAGACCGTGCCACCCGGGTCGAGCCACCCGGGCCGGTCATTGATACGTGTGGCACTGGCGGGGATGGCTGCCACACCTTCAACATTTCCACCGCCGCGGCTTTTGTCGTTGTCGCGGCTGGCGGCCGTGTGGCCAAGCACGGCAACCGGGCCATGTCCGGCGTGGTTGGCGGTGCGGATGTCCTGGAAACGCTTGGAGCACGCATTGAACTGACGCCGGAACAGGTGGCCCACTCCCTGCAAACGGTCGGCTTCGGCTTCTTTCTGGCGCCGGCCTTTCATAAGGCGATGCGATACGCCGCTGGACCGCGTCGAGAAATCGGGATTCGGACGATTTTCAACCTGCTCGGCCCGCTGACCAACCCGGCCGGGGCCGGACACCAGCTCATCGGCGTTTTTGCCCAGCGCTGGGTCACGCCGCTGGCCGAGGCCCTGGGCCGCCTGGGGAGCCGCCATGCGCTGGTCGTCCACGGCGCGGACGGTCTGGATGAACTCTCGCTGTCCGGTCCCAGCCACGTTGCCGAGTGGGCCGAGGGTCAGGTCAAAACCTATACCGTTCAGCCCGCCGAATTCGGCCTGTCCGCCTGCCGGCTGTCCGAGCTGCAGGTGAACAGTGCCCAGGAATCGGCCGACCTCATCCGCCATGTTTTTGCCGGTCAGCCCGGCCCGGCCCGTGATATCGTGTGTCTGAACGCCGGGGCCGCGCTGTATGTCGGCGATCTTGTCTCGTCTGTCGGCCAGGGGATCGCCCGTGCCCAAGCCGCCATTGATAGCGGGGCTGTCGCGCGAACGCTTGACGCCTACATCGCGCTGAGCCTCACGGAAGCGGTATGATTCTCGACGACATTGTGGCCCACAAACGGGCCGAGCTGGCCGCTCAGAAACGGACGGTTTCCCTGGCCCAGTTACAGGATTCGGTCCACTTCCAGGCTGTGCCGCCCGCCTTTCTACAGGCGCTTCAGCAGCACCCTGGTCGGACGATCATCGCCGAGGTAAAAAAGGCCTCGCCGTCAAAAGGCGTCATCCGGGCGGACTTTGACCCGCTGCGGCTGGCCCACACCTATGCCGCAGCCGGTGCCGCAGCCATCTCGGTACTGACCGATCAGAAGTTCTTTCAGGGGCACCTCGACTATTTAGGCCTGATTCGTGAACATGTCAGCCTCCCGCTGCTGCGCAAGGATTTTGTGTTCGATCCCTATCAGGTATATGAAGCCCGGTCGTATGGGGCGAGTGCCATCCTGCTGATCGTCGCCATTCTGTCAGACGCCCAGCTCCAGGAGTTGGCGGCGCTGGCCGACTCTCTGCGGCTCGATTGTCTGGTTGAGGTGCATGACGAGGCCGAACTCGAACGCGCCCTGGCCTGCCAGGTCTCGCTGCTGGGCATCAACAACCGCGATCTGCGCACGTTTCAGACCAGCATTGAGACGACCGAGCGTCTGCTGGGGCATATGCCGCCCGGCGTGACTGTGGTGTCAGAGAGCGGTCTGTCCCGGGCCGAGCAACTGGTCCGACTCGAAGCGCGAGGCGTCAGGGCGTTTTTGATCGGCGAGACCTTCATGGCCGCCCCAGACCCTGGCGAACCCCTCCGGGCGATGCTCCGGGCGGCCGCGTGAGCCGCGTCTCTCTCAGCGTCAGATGACGATCCGGGTTAAAATCTGCGGCATTACCAATGTTGACGACGCGCGTCTGGCGGTCGAGGCTGGCGCCGACCTGATCGGCCTCAACTTCTACCCGCCCAGCCCGCGCTACGTGTCCGAGCCGACCGCCCGGACTATCTGTGACCTGCTCCCGCCCTCGGTCTGGCGGGTCGGGGTGTTTGTGAATGCCCCGCGACACCAGGTGGCGGCACTGGCCGAGCGACTCGGTCTGGACGCCGTCCAGTTCCACGGCGATGAAACCGTGTCAGACTGCCGTGGCTGGCAACAGAAAACGATTAAAGCTCTGCGGGTCGGGGCTGAGCCCCTGCTCCCGGACTGGTCCACCCACCCGGCCGACTATGTGTTGCTTGACACCTACCGTCCGGGCCGATACGGAGGGACCGGGACCAGCTTTGTCTGGTCGCGGCTGGCCGGGCTGCCCGAGGACCAGCGCCAGCGGCTTATTCTGGCCGGTGGCTTAACGCCCGAGAACGTTGCTACGGCAATCCGCACTGTCCAGCCCTGGGCAGTCGATGTCGCCAGCGGCGTGGAGCGTGCCCCAGGCCACAAGGATGCCGACAAACTCCGCGCCTTTATCCAGTATGCCAAAACAGCCTGACAGCCGTGGTCACTTTGGTCCGTACGGGGGACGCTACGTTGCCGAAACCCTGATGCCGGCGCTGATTGAGCTGGAGGCTCTGTATCGTCAGTGTCGGCGCGACCCGACCTTTCAGACCGAACTGCGCGCCCTGCGCCAAGAATACGTCGGTCGCCCAACCCCCCTGAGCTTTGCCGCACGTCTGACCCAGCGTCTGGGCGGAGCCAAAATCTATCTCAAGCGGGAAGATCTGTGCCACACCGGGGCGCATAAGATCAATAACACTATCGGTCAGGCTCTGCTGGCCAAACGCATGGGTAAGCAACGCCTGATTGCCGAGACCGGAGCCGGCCAGCACGGCGTGGCGACCGCCACTGTTGCCGCCCTGTTCGGCTTCGAGTGCGAGGTCTTCATGGGCAGCGACGATGTGGTCCGCCAGGCGCCGAATGTTTTTCGGATGCGCCTGCTGGGCGCCAAGCTGCGCGAGGTGGCGGCCGGGACGCGTACCCTCAAAGATGCCATGAACGAGGCCCTGCGGGACTGGATCACCCAGGTCAGTTCTACGTTTTATGTGATCGGAACCGTGGCCGGCCCACACCCCTATCCCATGCTGGTCCGCGACTTTCAGTCGGTGATCGGCCACGAGACCAAGCGACAGGTACGCAAACAGACCGGTCGTTTACCCGACTATCTGATTGCCTGTGTGGGCGGTGGCAGCAACGCCATGGGCTTATTCGCGCCCTTTCTGTCGGCGGATCAGGTCCGCATGATCGGGGTTGAGGCCGGCGGCCTGGGACCCGGGCAGGACGCTGCTTCGATCAATGGCGGACACGTCGGCGTCCTGCATGGCAGTAAGAGCTATGTGCTGCAAGACGAGCTGGGCCAGATCCAGGATACCTACTCCCTGGCGCCCGGCCTTGACTATCCCGGGGTCGGACCGGAGCTGAGCCATCTCAACGACCGGGGGCGCGTTGAGTATGTTACGGTCAGGGACGCCGAGGCTGTTGCCGCCATCCAGCTGCTGGCCGAGACCGAGGGCATCATCCCGGCCCTGGAAAGCGCCCACGCCATCGCCTATGCGGCGTCTCTGGTGCCGCGCCTGCGACCCGACGAGACGGTGGTGATTAACGTGTCGGGACGGGGGGACAAGGATCTGGAAAGTGTCGCCCGGTATGTCGAAGAGTCGCGCAACACGGGAGACGGCAGAGAATGACGCGGATCGCCGACACCTTTGCCGCCCTGCGCGTGCGCCGGGAAGTCGGGCTTATTCCCTATATTACGGCCGGCGACCCTGACTTGGAGACCACTTTTGAGTTGGTTCACGAACTCGCCCGTCAGGGAGCCGATATCATTGAACTCGGCGTCCCCTTTTCCGATCCCATGGCCGACGGGCCGACCCACCAACGGGCGGCCGAGCGCGCCCTGCGGAGCGGAACCTCGCTGGCCGGCATTCTCGAGCTGGTCCAACGTCTGCGTCGCTCCCTCAGCATCCCGATCATTCTGTTCACCTACTACAATCCGATCTTCCGCTATGGTGGCGGGCGTTTTGCCCGCGACGCGCGGGATGCCGGGGTGGACGGCGTGTTATGCGTGGACCTGCCGCCCGAGGAAGCCGATGAACTCAAGCGCGAGACCGACGCGCACGATCTCGACCTCATTTTCCTGTTGGCGCCGACCAGCTCCCTGGACCGGGCCGGCGCCGTCCTCAGCCAGGCCCGCGGCTTTGTCTACTATGTGTCTGTGACCGGTGTGACCGGTGCCCGCAGTTCGCTGCCGGTCGATCTGTCGGAGATGGTGCGCCGCATTCGGGCCATCTCTCCGGTGCCGGTCGGCGTCGGCTTTGGCATTGCGTCGCCCCAGCAGGCGGCCGCAGTAGCCCGGATTGCCGACGCCGTCATTGTCGGCAGCGCCATCTCGCAGATCATCGAGACCCATCAGGGCCAGGCCGACCTCCTGCCTCAGGTCGGCCAATTTGTCGCCAGCCTCAAGCACGCCCTCCGCCAACAGGCCGGCCTGGGCGCGACGCCCAAAGGCGTCGCCGAATAGTTTACCGAACCAGGCGTCTCTTAGCAAGGCGCTCAAGTTAGCCTGTTTGAAGAAATTATCGAAAAGATAGACTCGCGTTGTAAGAGGGCCAATGATTGATCTGGGTACCCAGGCTCAGCTTAAGGAAGTCATCTGTATTGGAACCGATCAACGGATTGTCTACGCGAAGAGATCCGCCCTTTACGGAACGCAACACAGAATTCAACCACGCGCGACGACCTCGATCTGATGGAGGGGTTATTCACTCAAGCCCTGATCCAGACTGCGCTTGCCGGCCGAGCTTGCCACTCGAAGAGTGGTCGGCGTAATGCACGGCGGTATGCACGGATGAGGCCACGTTGGTCGTCCGAGTTTCGGTGGTATTCCGGATCGGCGTGCTAACTACCCCTTGAGTCGCGTCGTCGAAAGAGTAGTCTCGATCAAGTCATTCACTCAAGCCCTGAGGACTTTGCGGCCGACTTACGCCGGGTCTGGCGTAATGCAGCGACGGATGGGTGGCGTGCTATCAAGAGCAGTCTCGTCGGGAGTGGGTGGCGACGATCCGCAAAGCTGGCTCTGCCATGGAAGGTAAACGTCAAGCTGATACTTTCCTCCGTACCAAGACCACACCACTGGTCGAGTACGATGTCTGGGCGAGAAGATAACGCGCGGCAAGGGTGGGCCAGCTGGGATACAGTTGAAGGATGAGCGTCTCTGTCTTCACGGCTACGGACCCGCTCGGGCGAAAAGTGCGATTGACAGAAAACTGCTATACGTCTCACATTCTCCTGGAACATCCTGAGCTATCAGACGTAAACCAGATCGCTACAACGATTGAATCGCCTGCCGTCATTGCCCAGGACGTTGTTGATCCCCGGCGTTTGGTGTACTACCGGACATACCAGGCGCACCCGCAAAGATGGCTGAAGGTGGTGGTCGAGCAGGGAGAAGTTATCACGGCCTACAGAGTCAGACGGCTGAAAAAGGGAGAGACGATCCAATGGCGTCGATAAGCATCCCCGAGTCGGTCAAGAGCTATTTCCCCAAGAAACTCGATCCAGCTCAACTGTGGGTTCACTACAATCCTGGCGCAGATGCCTTGACGGTGTACTTTGTCGATAGCCCTGTCCCGAGCGTGTGGGAAGACATCGACGAGTATGTGTACATCGGCTTTGCCTCGGAGGAGGAAACGAGCGTTATCGGGGTCATGATTGAGCACTTCAGCGAGTGGCTCCTGCTCTCTGGACAGAACACAGGAGAACGAGGCAGCCTGGATGACGCTGGGCAAAATCCAGACTAAGAGGCTGGGGAGGGGCTATGGCCGCCGAACTCATTCTGCACCATTACGATTTCTCCAACTACTCGGAGAAGGTCCGCCTCGTGCTGGGGCTCAAAGGGCTGTCCTGGCGCTCGGTCGAGATTCCCCCCGTCCTGCCCAAGCCGGACTACCTGCCGCTTACCGGTGGCTACCGTCGTGCCCCAGCCCTCCAGATCGGGGCTGAGGTCTACTGCGATACGGTGCGGATTATTGAAGAGCTGGAGCGGCGCTTTCCCCAGCCTTCGCTCTATCCCGGGCCGGATGTGGCGGCCCAACGGGCTTTTATTGCCGGTCTGGAACGCTGGACCGACTCCATCCTGACCCGTAACACCATCAACTATACCTCGTGTGCCTACGCCGATGCCGAACGCTTCACGCCCGACTTCCTGGCCGACCGGGCAGCCCTGCTCGGCAAACCGGAGCCTGGTCTGGCCCATCGGCGGGCGGCGGCCGACAAAAACCTGAGCCAGCTGCGCCCCCAGCTGGCCTGGATTCAGGACATGCTGAGTGACGGTCGCGCCTATGTGTGTGGTGACAGCATGTCGTTGGCCGACTGTGTGATCTACCACCCGCTGTGGGTCATGGACCAGCTGTCGGGCCAGCGCCTGGCGCTTATTCCCGAGCCGATACGGCGCTGGATGGATCGGGTTGCAGCCCGGGGGCACGGGAACTTCCGACCCATGAATGCGCCCGAGGCGCTGGACCTGGCCGCCGCCGCAGACCCGCCGCCACCGCCGCCGAGCGAGCCGTTCGATGGCGACCCTGCCCTGGGTCAGACGGTCGCGGTGACGCCGACCGATTACGGAAAGGCCAACCCCAGTATCGGCACCCTGGTCTCTATTGATGCGGTGCGTCTAGCGCTTCAGCATAGCCATGCACGGACCGGACTGGTGACCGTCCACTTCCCGCGTTTTGGCTATCAGCTGCGCCGGATTACAACCTGAGCGCTTGATACCGGGCGGGACAGGAAACAAGGAGACGCGTCATGTCTGAGCTGTTCAACCCCTACTACTCCCAGGACAAGCACGGCCCTTTCCAGCTTTTCCAGCTGGGCGACTTCGGACTGGAAGAAGGTGGCACGCTTCGTGCCGGCCAGCTCGCCTACACCACGCTCGGCACGCTGAACGCGGACAAGAGTAACGCCGTTTTGCTGCCGACCTGGTACTCGGGCACGAGCAAGATCATGGCCGATGTGCATGTTGGGCCAGGCCGGGCGATTGACCCGGACCGGTATTTTGTCATCATCGCCAACCAGCTCGGCAACGGCCTGTCGAGTTCGCCGACCAATGCGCCCGCCCCGTTCAACATGGCCCGTTTCCCACGCATACGGATTGGCGATGACGTGCGCGCCCAGCACAAGCTGGTGACCGAGCAGTTCGGGATTGAGCGGTTGGAACTGGTGTGTGGCGGCTCGATGGGTGCGCAGCAGACCTACGAGTGGGCGGTGCGCTATCCGGACATGGTCAAACGCGCCGCTCCCCTGGCCGGTACGGCCAAAAACACCCCGCACGACTTTCTGTTTGTCGAGACCCTGACCGAGACCATCACCTCGGACCCGGCCTGGAATGCAGGCTGGTACACCGACCCGCACGCCGTGCACCTGGGCTTGCGTCGACACGCCCGGCTGTGGGGGGTGATGGGCTTCTGCACCGAGATGTTCAAGCAGGAAACGTGGCGGGAGCTGGGGTTCTCATCGCTTGAAGACTTTATCGTCGGTTTTGTCGAACACTACTTTCTGCCCATGGATCCCAACAACCTGTTGTGCATGGCCTGGAAGTGGCAGCGCGGTGATGTCAGCCGCCACACCGGCGGCGACCTGGCTCAGGCTCTGGCCCGCATCACCGCCAAGGTCTTTGTTCTGCCCATTGACGAAGACATGTTCTTTCCGCCGCGCGACTGCGAGGCCGAGCACAAGCTCATCCCCAACAGCGAGTTTCGGGTGATCCACAGCATGTACGGCCACCTGGGACTGTTCGGGCTGGAGCCGGCCTATCTCCAGCAGATTGACCAGCACCTGGGCGAGCTGTTGGCCCTCGACATCTAAACCGGCTGCTGGCCGACGACAGGAAACACACATGGAACTGAAAGTTATTCGCTACCGGGTCAAGGACGGGATTGCGACGCTGACCCTGAACCGTCCGCAGCGCCGCAACTCGTGGACCGGACGGATGCATGCCGAATATCGCTGGGCGCTGGAGCAGGCCGAGCACGACCCGGCGGTGGGGGCGATTGTCGTGACCGGAGCCGGCGATACGTTTTGTGTCGGCGCCGACTCCCGGGCCCTGGAGGGCCATGTGGACAAGGGCGGCTACGATCCGGGTACGCCGCAGGAGATGGCCCGGCCCGGCTATGGCGTGCGGCCGGAGTTTGACGCGGATTTCGCCTACCAGTTTGGCCTGACCAAGCCGGTCATCGCGGCCATCAACGGCGCGGCCGCCGGGGTGGGGCTGGTCCTGGCGTGTTATGCCGACCTGCGTTTTGCCGTGACCGGAGCCAAGCTGACGACGGCCCACGGCAAACTCAACCTGCCCGCCGAGTTCGGTCTGTCGTGGCTGTTGCCGCGTTTGATCGGCCTGACCCGGGCCAACGATGTGTTGCTGTCGAGCCGCGTGTTCTTGACCGACGAGGCGTATGGCATGGGACTCGTCAACGCCGTCCTGGCGCCCGATGCGCTACTGCCCCACACCTACGCCTACGCCCAAAACCTGATCGCCACGGTGTCTCCCGGCTCGCTGCGGGAAACAAAGCGGCAGATTTATACCGATCTGCACCGCGACGCAAAATCGGCCGTTGACAACGCTGGCAGCCTGAGTTCGAGACATGACCACCCAGGCCGACTATGCCGAAGGGGTGGCGGCTTTTGTGGAAAAGCGACCGCCGCGCTGGTCCGGCTCCTGAGACCGACCCGGACGGCCGAAGAGCCGGAGGCGGGCCTAATCCCGGTCAGGCGTCTCGCTGCCCGGCCCCGCCGACCGGGGGAGCGGCGCCTGCGACACCGCGGCCGCCGAGGTCTCGGCCCGCTGGCTCATCTCCATCGACACCCACACCACCGCCGCGCTCAAGGCTAGGGTCAGGACGGTGAACAGCTGTACGCGCCTGATCAGACCGGGCAGCTTTGCCGGATCGAAGGTCTCGCCCCGCAGTTCGGTGCGAACCAGGCGATGCCCCATGCCGATCGTGGCCGAGGTGCTGATCAGAATCAGAACAAAGACGAGCAGTAGCTTCAGACCCAGTACGCCGCCCAGCAGGGCAAAGAATTGTGGCCCGAGCTGCTGCTTATACGCGGTCAGGTTGAACGCGCCGGTCATGATAATCAGGCCCAGCGCACCGATGCTGAGCGGGTTGTAGGCTTTGAGTCCCTGGGCCAGAAATTTCTGTTTGTCCACCGGCGATGAAATCCGGTCGGCCATCGGCAGCAGGACGACCAGCACGGTGACGGCGCTGCCCACAAAAACGGTCATGGCCAGCAGGTGGAGCCACAGGGTGAGTTGTTCGATCATCTGGCCGGCTGTTAAACCAGAGGCGGCGCGAAATGTAAATGCCGGGGACGGCCCTCCTCCGTTGACACCGAAAACCGGGGCGGCTATCCTCCCCACGACGCCCGAGAGGCCGAATCTGTAGTCGGTTCGCGCGGCTGTCGATTTCCCGCACCTGAGTAAAGCGAGGCGAAAAGCATGGCTGACCGAGTACTCCTGCGCCACCTCGATGTTCCCGACATTCGCAAGCTCGATGTCTACCTCGAACACGGCGGCTATGAAGCGGCCAAAAAAGCGCTGACCACGCTCACACCGCAAGATGTCACCGCCCAGGTCAAAGACTCCAATCTGCGTGGCCGGGGCGGAGCCGGGTTTGTGGCCGGCATGAAGTGGGGGTTTTTGCCCAAAGATTCGGATAAACCGGTCTACCTGTGCGCCAACGCCGACGAGAGCGAGCCGGGAACCTTCAAGGACCGCGCGCTCATCGAGTGGAACACCCACGTCCTGCTCGAAGGCATTCTGATCTCCGCCTACGCCATTAACGCCCACACGGCCTATATCTATATCCGGGGCGAATTCGCTCTCGGCGCCAAGCGGCTCACCGAGGCGATTGAGGCGGCCTATGCCCGTGGCCTTTTGGGCAAAAACATCTGTGGCAGCGGCTTTGATCTTGACGTGTACGTGCACCGCGGGGCGGGCGCCTACATCTGCGGCGAAGAGACCGGCCTGATCCAGTCCCTGGAAGGCAAGCGCGCCTATCCGCGTATCAAACCGCCTTTTCCTGCGGTGTATGGCTTGTTCGGCTGCCCGACGATTGTCCAGAATGTCGAAACCCTGGCCTGTGTGCCGTCCATCATCGGGCACGGCCCGGAGTGGTTTAAGGCCATCGGTCCGGAGACCGGTCCGGGTCCCAAGATCTACTGTGTCAGCGGCCACGTCGAAAAGCCGGGGCTGTACGAGCTGCCGATGGGCATGCCGCTGCGCGAGGTCATTTATGACTACGCCGGGGGCATTCTAGGTGGAAAAAAACTGAAAGCCGTCATGCCGGGCGGCTCGTCATTTCCCATCCTCACCCCGGACGAGATCGACGTCAACATGGACTTCGATTCCATGCGGGCGATCGGCGCCTTTCTGGGCACGGCCGGAATCATCGTCATGGACGAAGACACCTGCATGGTCCAGGCGCTCGAAATCATCGACCGCTTCTACCACCACGAGTCGTGCGGCCAGTGTTCACCGTGCCGCGAGGGCACCGGCTGGCTGCACAAGCTGTTGGTCCGTCTCGAAGAGGGCAACGGTCAGCCCGACGATATCGACCTGATTGACCGGATCTGCACCAACATGACCGGCAACACCGTGTGTGTGCTGGCCGACGCCGCAGCCATGCCGACCCAGAGCTATCTGAGTAAATTCCGGGACGAATTCGTGGCCCATATTACCGAGGGCGGCTGTCCGCGGCGCAAAAAGGCCGACAGCCAGCCCCAGGCTGCGTGAGGTTCGTATGCCAAAGATTGAGATTGACGGGCGGGAGATTACGGTCGAGGCCGGGCTCAATATCATCCAGGCGGCCGAGCGCCTGGGCATTGAGGTGCCGCACTACTGCTACCACCCGGGCCTCAGCATTTCGGGCAACTGCCGGATGTGCCTGGTCGAAATCGAGAAGATGCCCAAGCTGCAAATCGCCTGCAACACGCGGGTGAATGACGGCATGGTCATCCATACCACCAGCCCCAAGGTCAAGGCCGCCCAGTCCGCGGTATTGGAGTTCATCCTGATCAACCACCCGGTTGACTGCCCCATCTGTGACCAGGCCGGCGAGTGCAAGCTGCAAGACTACTACATGGACTACGGGGCGTATAAGAGTCAGATGCCGATTGAGGCCAAGGTCGAGAAAGACAAGGCGGTCGAGATCGGTCCCCAGGTCATGCTCGACCAGGAGCGCTGTATTCTGTGCGCCCGCTGCACCCGTTTTCTGGATGAAGTCACCGAGACCGGCGAGCTGGGGATTTTTGACCGGGGCGACCACTGCAATATCGACCTGTTTCCGGGCAAAACGCTGGACAATCCCTACTCCATGAATGTCGTTGACGTGTGTCCGGTCGGCGCCTTGACGGCCAAGGATTTTCGCTTCAAGGCGCGCGTCTGGTACCTGGAGAAGACCGAGTCGATCTGCACCCGGTGTGAGACCGGCTGCAATATCGACATCTACCATAGGCGCGGTCAGATGTACCGTTTTCGGCCGCGTCAGAATATGGAGGTCAACGAGTTCTGGATGTGTGATGAGGGTCGGCTGTCGTACCGGGCGTTTCAACACGAGAGCCGTATCCTGCAACCCCTGGTCCGGGCTGAGACGGCCTTCCGTCAGGCCTCCTGGGATGAGGCCATCCAGCGACTGGTTGAGACGGTCAGGAGCGCTCAGGCCGAGCACGGTCAGGACGCCGTCGCGGCCATCATCGGAGCCAAGGCCAGCAACGAAGAAGCCTATCTGTTGTCGCGTATTCTCAACCAACAGCTGGGCAGCCAACAGGCCGTCGGCCTGTCCTGGTCGCCCGACAACGCGCCTCACGACGACCTGTTGATCCGGGCCGACAAGAACCCCAACACGCGCGGTCTCAAAACGCTGGGCCTGCTGAACGGGGGCGGCGAGGCTGAGCAAATCCTGAGTGCCGTTGGCCAGGGACAGATCAAGGTCTTATTTGTGTTTGGCGTTGACCTCGTCGCCGCCCTGGGACAGGACACGGTAAACGCCGCCCTGGGCGAGGCCACAGTGATTGTGCTGGACACCGACTACACCGACACGACCGAGTATGCGGATCTGGTCTTGCCGATCGCCACGGCTCCCGAGACCGACGGCAGCTGCATCAACTACGCCGGTCGGATCCAGCGCCTGCGTCAGGCTTTTCCCCCGCCGGGCGAGGTCAAGACAGGCTGGGAGGCCCTGGCGCTGCTCAGCACTCAATTCGGCGGCCCGGACAGCGTATCAATCAGTGAGGTTTTCGCCGAGCTGAGCGCGGCCGTGCCCGCGCTGGCCGGACTCACGTATGGCCGGATCGGTGCCCATGGAACCCTGCTGCCCACCCTGCGGTCCGACCCCGAGGCGGCCGCAACACCGTCCTAGGTGACTCCCCGCGCTTTGCCCGTGCCATTGCCTCACCACAGTCGGTGCTGATCCGACTCTGCCCGCCGGGCAGGAGGCTGATATCTTGCCGCACGCCTGACCCATGCCAAGCTCAATTGCAAGCTCGATTGCAACCTGGAACGTCAATTCCATCCGCGCCCGGAAAGACCGGACGCTGGCTTGGCTGGAGACCCATCAGCCCGAGGTATTGTGTCTGCAAGAGACAAAAGTGACCGACGCTGTGTTTCCCCGGGCTGATTTTGAGGCTCTGGGCTACCGGGTCACCACCTGCGGGCAAAAGACGTATAACGGGGTGGCCCTGCTCTCCCGCGCCGAGCCAAGCGAGATCACCCGGCGTTTTGACGACGATGACGCCGAGCCCGAAGCCCGTTTCCTGTCGGCCCGGTTCACCGACCTACAAATTATCTGCGTTTACGTGCCGAACGGTCAGGCCGTTGGTAGCGACAAGTACGCCTACAAGCTGGCCTGGCTCGACCGGCTCCAGCGCCATCTGGAGCGCCGCTGCGATCCCGACCAGCCGTTGGTCCTGTGTGGCGATCTGAATATCGCGCCCGAGGATCGTGACGTATGCGAGCCGGCCGCCTGGGCCGAGACCGTGCTGTGCGAGCCCGGCGTTCGGGACGCCTTCCGCAGGTTGTGCGGCTGGGGGCTGGTCGATGCCTTCCGTCTCCACCACGACGTGGGCAAACTGTACAGCTGGTGGGACTATCGACAACTCGCCTTTCAGAAGAACCAGGGTCTGCGCATCGACCATATTCTGGTGACCCAGACCCTGGCCCAGCGCTGCACCGGGGTGCAGATCGACCGCCAGGCACGCAAAGGCAAGGGGGCGTCGGATCACGCCCCGGTCCTTGCCACGTTCTCAAACGAAGGGTGAGACGTCCCCTTCCCGGCTTTCTCAGCTCCTGCCGATCAGCTCGTCGCCCGTTTGCTTGGCGTAGTCGATCCAGTCCGCCTCGGTCTTGGCGGTCTTGAACGGAATCAGCCGGTCTACGCCGAGGTCGGCAAAACGTTTGACCGTGTCGGCGTCGAGTCGGCCCTTGGGCGTGACGCTGATTTCCAGGCTGCCCAACTCGGCCGGACGCTCGACCTGCTGGGCGGCGTGTCTGAGCCCGTCCAGGCATGTGGCCGTGGCCTCGACATCCAGGGCAAAGCCGAACCAGCCGTTGCCGTGCTGCACGCTGCGTTCGTAGGCCTGCGGGGTATGGCCGCCAAAGACCACCGGTGGGTGGGGCTTCTGGACCGGTTGGGGGCGGGCCTGAATATCACCAAACGAGACGAATTCTCCCTGGTGGGCGGGCTTGTCCTGGGTCCAGACAGCCTTCATGGCCTCCAGATAGTCGATCGACCGCGGTCCCTTGTGGCTGAACGGAATCCCCAGCGCGTCAAACTCCGGCTTGAGATAGCCGATGCCCAGGCCAAAGATCAGACGCCCGCCCGACACCACGTCCAGACTGGCCAGTTCTTTGGCCAGCACCAGGGGGTTGCGCTGGGGCAGAATGATGATGCCGGTGCCGAGCCTGACCGTTTGGGTCTGGCCGGCGATAAAGGCCAGGGCCACGCTCGGGTCGAGCATCGGGTGGTGGGGCGGAAGCGGGGAGGGCGGGGCCTGGGGGTCGGGCAGGACCACATGCTCGCCGGTCCAGACCGACTCAAAACCGGCCGCTTCGGCCGCCTGGGCAACCCGCACGGATACGTCTGGGTTGCTGGCGATGCCCATATTGATGCCGAAAAGTCCAAATTTCATGCGTGTGCCCTCCTGGTCGCCGTGGTGTGCCGGACGCCGGGAGCCTAGCCGGTTCTCGACAGCCGTGCAAGCGTGCCTGCCGTTGCATTCCCTCGCAAAAGTCGTCAAGCTGAGCCCCTCGGAGGACGCTATGCCGCAGACGGTCGATTACATTACCCGCATCACCAATAACTACGCCAAGCTCGGCTATAAGCCGTACAAATGGGTCCACAACACCGACGCTCCGCCGTGGACACCGCTGCGCAAACCGCTGTCCGAATGCCGTCTGGGTTTGATCGCGTCCGGCGGGCTGTACATGAAGGGCCAGGTCGCCTTCCACTTCAAAGACGATCTGTCCTTCCGGGCCATTCCTACTGATGTGAAAACGAGCGATCTCCGAACAGCCCACTTCGCCTATGACCAGACCGACGCCCGCAAAGACGCCAACGTGGTGTTTCCCATTGACACGCTGCGCGGCCTGGTCAAAGAGGGCCTGATTGGCGAGCTGGCCGACCACGCCTACACCTTCATGGGCGGGATTTACTCTTCCCGGCGGGTGCGCGACGAGTTGGCTCCGCAGCTGACCGCGCGCCTGCTGGCCGAACGCGTCGATGCCGCGCTGCTCGTCCCGGTTTGACCGGTGTGTCATCAGTCCGTGGGACTGATCGCCCGCAACGCCGAGGCTGCCGGTATCCCAACGCTCAGCATGGGTAGCGCGCTTGACATCATGCAAGCCGTGAACCCCCCCAGGGCTGCCTTTCTCGATTTTCCTCTGGGCCACACCACCGGCGAGCCGCATCAACCCCAGTTGCAGCGAGACATTCTGCTTCAGGCTCTGGCAGGCTTGAGCGAACTGACGACGCCGGGCGCCATCAAGATGCTGCCCTTCCGCTGGTCACACGGAGACGGCTGGAAAGAGACGGCCTCAAACGACGGCGATACGCGCGTCGAGCGACATGACACGCCACAGTATCAGTTTGAAGAGGACCGTATTCTAGCCGAGCAGAACAGTCCTGAGGTGTGTGAGGTGTGTGAGGTGTCGGCCTGAAGACCGGCGTCGGACGCAGGAATTTCCCTGCCGCCCGACGCGTCTTTCACAGCTGTTCGACCATCTTCTCCACCTCACCCCATTCCACAATCGGGGTCAGGCGGCGCTTTTCAACCAGACCGCTTGAGACGATCTTGCCGAATATCTGAAAGGTCGGGGTGTGGTCGGGAATATCGACCAGAAAGATGACCTTGGGCTCTTCGTTCGAGAACCACGGGCCGCCGGCAAAACGGACCTCTTGGGGCGCGCCAATCGAGGCCGGGCTTTTGGCTGCGGCGCCAATGAGCCTGGTAAATTCCTTCATCCGTTCCGGACTCGGGTCTTTCAGCCACACTTCGTCGAGATACAGTGCCATCGCGTTTCCTCCTTTTTCACGCCTGTCTTCAGTCCGCCAACAGCTCGTCAAGCTCCCCGCACATCTCCAACTCGTTCAGCTCGGAAAAGCCGCCGACCGACTGTTCGCCAATAAAAATCTGAGGAACCGTGTGCTGCCCGGACCGCTCCATGATGTCTTGGCGCAGGTCTGGATTCCCGGTCGCGTCGATCTCTTCAAACGGCACGCCTTTTTTGGTCAGCAGCGACTTGGCCGCTGTACAGTAGGGACAGAACAGAGTGGTGTATACGGTGACTGTCTTCATGGGCTTCCATCCTTGTGGGTCGAGGCTTCTTTTTTTGTACGCGATGCGCTGTGGTGACTCAAGGGGACGATTCAGGGCAAGTCGGTGTGACCCATCAGGTAGCGGTCACACTCCCGTGCGGCGCTCCGGCCTTCGTGGAGAGCCCACACAACCAGACTCTGGCCGCGCCGCGCGTCGCCGGCGGCAAACACGCCTTCGAGGCTGGTGGCGTATGTGCCGTACTCGGCGCTCACGTTTGAGCGGCCATCGCGCTCCACGCCCAGCTCTTCCAGGATGGGGTCTTCCGGCCCCAAAAAGCCCATGGCCAGGAGCACCAGGTCGGCCGGCCAGACCTTTTCGGTGCCCGGGATATTCTTGGGAATGAAGGCGCCGTTTTCGTTCTTGGTCCACTCGACCTCAACGGTGTGGAGTTCCTTGACCCGTCCGTTTTCGTCGCCGACAAACTTTTCGGTCTGGATCAGGAACACCCGCGGGTCGGCGCCAAACCGCGCCTGGGCTTCTTCCTGGCCGTAATCGACGCGAAAGATGCGGGGCCATTCCGGCCACGGGTTATCGGTTTGGCGTTCGTCCGGCGGACGGGGCAGAATTTCAAACTGGGTCAGGCTTTTGCATTTGTGGCGCATGGAGGTGCCGACGCAGTCGGTGCCGGTATCACCGCCGCCAATGACAATCACGTGCTTGTCGGTGGCCGAGATATAGGCGCCGTCGGCGTGTTCGGAGTCGAGCAGGCTCTTGGTGTTGGCGTGCAGAAACTCCATGGCAAAGTGAACGCCCTCGAGGTCGCGGCCCTCGATCGGGAAATTGCGGGGTTTGGTCGCGCCGCAACACAGGACCAGGGCGTCGAACTCCTCACGCAGCCGGCTGGCCGACACATCCGTGCCAACGGCGGTATTGGTGACGAACCGCACCCCTTCCTCGACCAGTTGATCGACCCGGCGCTGGACCAGGTTCTTGTCCAGCTTCATGTTGGGGATGCCGTACATCAGCAGCCCGCCGATCCGGTCGGCCCGCTCATAGACGGTCACCCAATGACCGGCCCGGTTGAGCTGAGCCGCGCAGGCCAGCCCGGCCGGCCCGGAGCCGACCACGGCCACTTTTTTGCCGCTGCGTTTTTCCGGCGGCTCGGCCGTGACCCAGCCCTCGGCAAAGCCCCGGTCAACAATCGAACACTCGATGTTTTTGATCGTGACCGGCGGATTGGTGATGCCCAGCACGCACGAACCCTCGCACGGCGCCGGACACACCCGGCCGGTGAACTCCGGAAAATTATTCGTCTTATGCAGGCGCTCCAGCGCCTCTTGCCACAGGCCGCGGTAGACCAGATCGTTCCACTCGGGGATCAGGTTGTTGAGCGGACAGCCCGAGGCCATGCCGCTGATCAGGGTTCCGGTGTGGCAGAAGGGAATGCCGCAGTCCATGCAGCGCCCGCCCTGTTCCTGGAGCGTGTCCACGGACAGGTGGTCGTGAAACTCGTGCCAGTCGTCGATCCGTTCCAGCGGGGAACGGTCGGCCGGCAGCTGGCGCTGGAATTCCATAAATCCGGTTGGCTTACCCATGTCGCTGGTCTACTCCTTCAGCAGGGAATCGTGCTGTCCTTTCCCCTAATTGCCGCTCACCCGGGCGGCGTCGTTCTTGTTGGCCTCAAAGGCGGCCATGACCGCGTCCTCACCGGCCAGCCCGGCCTGCTCGGCCCGCTGTATGGCTTCGAGCATACGCTGGTAGTCTTTGGGCATGACTTTCACGAAGCGGGCCGCAGCGGTGGTCCAGGTCGTCAGCACCCGGAGGGCTTGTTCGCTGTGGGTGTAGCTGGCGTGACGGCGCAGCAGGGCTTCGATCTCGTCCAGGTCGTCGGTGGTGGGGGCTTGGAGGGAGACGGTCTCCAGGTTGCAGCGGTCCCGAAAATCTCCGGCCGCGTCATAGATGTAGGCGACACCGCCCGACATGCCGGCTCCGAAGTTGCGTCCGGTCTTGCCCAGAACCACGACCCGGCCGCCGGTCATGTACTCGCAGCCGTGATCGCCGACGCCCTCGACCACGGCTCGCACGCCGCTGTTGCGGACGCAGAAACGCTCGCCGGCCATGCCTCGGATATAGGCTTCACCGTTGGTCGCGCCATAGAAGGCCACATTGCCGATGATGATGTTGTCTTCGGGCGTAAAGCTTGAGCCGTGGGGCGGATAGGTGATGATTTTTCCGCCCGACAGGCCCTTGCCAAAGTAGTCGTTGGCGTCACCCTCCAACTCCAGGGTCATGCCGGGCGGCACGAAAGCCCCAAAGCTCTGGCCCGCCGAGCCCTGTAAATGGAAGTGGACCGTATCTTCGGGCAGACCCTCGGGGCCAAACCGCCGCGTCAGCTCGCTGCCCAGAATCGTGCCCGCCACCCGGTCGGTGTTTCTGATTGGCAGCGTGTGGCGGACTTGTTCGCGCCGCTCAAGAGCCGGTTTTGCCAGTTCGAGCAGGGCAGTGTTGTCGAGCGCCTTGTCCAGGCCGTGGTTCTGGTCGATCTGACAGTAGCGACCGATTTCCGGGCCGAGCTGGGGCTGGTACAGAATATCGGTGTAGTCCAGACCCTGGGCCTTCCAGTGCTCAACCGCGCGTCTGACCTCGAGCCGGTCGGTGCGACCGATCATCTCGTTGACGGTGCGGAAGCCGAGCTGAGCCATGAGTTCGCGCATCTCCTGGGCGATGAAGCGCATGAAGTTGACCGCATAGCCTGGATCGCCCATGAATTTTTTACGCAGCACCGGGTTCTGGGTGGCCACGCCAACCGGGCAGGTGTCGAGGTGGCAGACCCGCATCATGATGCAGCCCAGGGTGACCAGGGCGGTGGTCGCAAAGCCGTACTCCTCCGCGCCCAGCAGGGCCGCCACGACAACGTCACGACCGGTTTTGAGCTGGCCGTCGGTTTCGACCACAATGCGGCTGCGCAGGTCGTTCAGGACCAGGGTCTGATGGGTCTCGGCCACGCCCAGCTCCCAGGGCAGGCCGGCGTGTTTGATGCTGGTCTGGGGCGAGGCGCCGGTGCCGCCGTCATGGCCGCTGATCAACACCACATCGGCGTGGCCCTTGGCCACCCCGGCGGCAATTGTGCCGACCCCGACCTCGGAGACAAGCTTGACGCAGATCCGGGCATAGTGGTTGGAGTTCTTGAGATCGTGGATCAACTGGGCCAGATCCTCGATTGAATAGATATCGTGGTGGGGCGGCGGCGAGATCAGCCCCACGCCGGGGGTGGACAGCCGGACTTTGGCGATCCAGGGGTAGACCTTGCGACCCGGCAACTCGCCGCCCTCGCCCGGTTTTGCGCCCTGGGCCATCTTGATCTGGAGTTCCTTGGCCTGGGTCAGATAATAGCTGGTGACGCCGAAGCGGCCCGACGCCACCTGTTTGATGGCGCTGTTGCGCGAGTCGCCGTTGGGGTCCGGGACGTAGCGCGCCGGGTCTTCCCCGCCCTCGCCGGTGTTGCTCTTGCCGCCGATCCGGTTCATGGCGATGGCCAGGGCTTCGTGGGCTTCCTTGCTGATCGAGCCGTAGGACATGGCCCCGGTTTTGAACCGTTTGGTGATGGCTTCAACCGGCTCGACCTCGTCAATCGGAATCGGTTCGGGGGCGTATTTGAAGCCGAGCAGGCCGCGCAGGGTGGCCAGCCGTTCGGACTGATCGTCGATCAGGCCGGAGTACTGTTTGAAGGTGGCGTAATCGTTATTGCGGCAGGCTTTCTGCAGCAGATGAATCGTGCGTGGGTTGAACAGGTGCAACTCGCCGTCTTTGCGATACTGGTACTGGCCGTGGACCTCAAGGGTGCGGCCGTTGACCGGAATGTCGGGAAAGGCTTTGGCGTGTTGACGCTCGGCTTCCTCGGCAATGGCCTCAAGACCAACCCCGCCCACCCGAGACGGGGTCCAGGTAAAGTAGCGGTCGATCAGTTCCTGGCCCAGGCCGACGGCTTCAAAAATCTGCGCCCCGCAGTAGGACTTGATGGTCGAAATGCCCATCTTTGACATGACCTTGACCACGCCTTTGACCACGGCTTTTTTATATCCGGCGACCGCCTTGTCATAGCTGATATCCTTGAGCATGCCCTGGCCGATCATGTCGTTCAGGCATTCGTAGGCCATATACGGATTAAAGGCCTGAATGCCGTAGCCGAGCAGCAGGCAGAAGTGGTGGACTTCGCGCGGTTCACCGGACTCCAGGACGAGGCCGACCCGCGTCCGCGTGCCGGCCCGGATGAGATGATGGTGGAGGCCGGACGAGGCCAGCAGGGCCGGGATGGGCGCGTGCTCACGATCCACGCCCTTGTCGGACAGAATGAGAATCGTTGCCCCATCGGCAATGGCCCCATCGGCAGCCTCGTACAGCGCCTCCAGGGCCTGTTCGAGCCCGGCTCTGCCGCTGCCGGCCTTGAACAGGATCGATAGGCTGGTGACGCGCAGACCGTCCTGGTCGAGGCGGCGCAGCTTTTCCAGCTCGCCGTTGCTCAGGATCGGACTTGGCAGGCGCAGCTGCCGGCAGCTGACCGGCTGGGGCTCGACCAGATTGCCCTCCGAGCCCAGGGTCAGGGTGGTTGAGGTGATGAGTTCTTCCCGAATCGGATCAATCGGTGGGTTGGTCACCTGGGCGAACAGCTGCTTGAAATAGTTGTACAGCAGCTGGGGCTTATCGGATAACACGGCTAGCGGCGTGTCCGTTCCCATCGAGCCGACCGGCTGGATGCCGTTGACGGCCATGGGACCGATGTTGATGCGCAGATCCTCAAAACTGTAGCCAAAGGCCTGCAGGCGTTGCAGGCTGGCTTGGTGATCGTAGGCCGGCTGGGGGTCGTCCAGGTCCGGCAGATCCTCAAAATGGACCAGATTGGCGTCCAGCCAGTCCTGGTAGGTGTGCTCGGTGGCAATCTGCCGCTTGAGTTCTTCGTCGCTGATGATGCGACCCTGCTCGGTATCGACCAGGAACATCCGGCCCGGCTGCAGGCGGCGCTTTTCCAGCACCCGCTCGGGCTCGACCTCCAGCACGCCGACCTCCGAGGCCATAATCACCAGGTCGTCTTTGGTGACGTAGTAGCGTGAGGGCCGCAGTCCGTTGCGGTCGAGCACGGCGCCGACCCGCAGACCGTCGGTAAAGGCAATCGAGGCCGGACCGTCCCAGGGTTCCATCAGGCTGCTGTGGTATTCGTAGAAGGCCCGCTTGGCCGGGTCCATGCTGTCATGGTTTTCCCACGGTTCGGGAATCATCATCATCATCGCGTGGGCCAGGGAACGACCGCTCAGAGCCAGAAACTCCAGACAGTTGTCAAATTTGGCCGAATCGCTGCCGTCCTCCAGAATGAGCGGAAAAATCTTGGCCAGGTCGTCGCCGAACAGCTCGGTGGTCAGCATGGACTGCCGGGCGTGCATCCAGTTCTCGTTGCCGCGCAGGGTATTAATTTCGCCGTTGTGGATGATGTAACGGTACGGGTGGGAGCGCTCCCAGCTGGGAAAGGTGTTGGTGCTGAAACGCGAGTGGACCAGACAGATCGCCGTCTCCATGCGCGGGTCGGACAGGTCGGGGTAGAAGCTGGTCACCTGGCGCGGGGTCAGCATGCCTTTGTAGATCAGGGTCTTGCACGACAGGCTGGGAATATAGAAAAATTCCCCGCCCGCTGCGTCGCCGTAGCGGATCGCGTTGGTGATCTGGCGCCGGATGACGTACAGCTTGCGCTCAAAAGCCATGTCGTCCGACAGATCGGCGCTGCGGCCGATAAAAATCTGGCGGATGAACGGCTCGCACGCCCTGGCCGTCTTGCCCAGCTCGCTATCGTCGGTGGGCACATCGCGCCAGCCCAGAACGGTTTGGCCCTCGGCCCGTACGACCGCCTCAAAGCGCTGCTCGCACGCCCGGCGTTGCTCGGCGTCTGGCGGCAAAAAGATCATGCCCACCCCATACTGGCCCGGCGCGGGCAGCCGCAGGTCGGCGCACACCGCCCGCAGAAAACCGTGCGGCACCTGCATCAACACCCCGGCCCCGTCTCCGGTGTTTTCCTCACACCCGCACGCCCCGCGATGGTCGAGGTTCTCAAGAACGGTCAGGGCCTGCTCGACGAGTTGGTGGGATGTGTGGCCCTTGATGTTGACGACAAACCCGATACCGCAGGCGTCGTGCTCAAACGCCGGGTCGTACAAGCCCTGCTTGGCGGGCATGGATGATACGCTCTTCATGGGCTGGTGATGATTGGGGTGTGGCATGTTCAGGCTCCTCTTCTGGCGCGCAGAGGCACGACCGATTCGGGCCCATTTTTGGCGTCGAGTTGGGCGACCATGGCGTCCTGTTTGAGGTTCAACCACAGCCCCTCGGTATGCGTTGACAGCACGACCGAGGTCTCGGTGCGGTCAACCCCGTCGATGGAACGAATCTGGCGGATCAACTCTTCGAGCCCTGAGGTATTATCGGTTTTGACCTTGAGCAGCAGGGTGTACTCACCGGTGACGTGGTGGCACTCCTGGACCTCCTCAAAGCGATCAATGTCTTTCTCAAAGGTCTGGATCAGTGTTGGATGGTGGATCGAGACGCCGATAAAGGCGGTAATATCCTTGCCCAGCTTGCGGGCGTCGAGCACTGCGGTATAGCCCCGAATCACGCCGTTTTCCTCCAGCTTTCTGATCCGGTCAACCACCGAGGGGGCAGACAGCCCGACCCGCTCTCCAATCCTGTTCAGAGACAGCTTACAATTTTCCTGGAGCAGGGAAAGAATATGCCGGTCAAGGGTGTCGAGGCTCATGCATTCTCTCTTTGTAAGGAATTTTCAGCGCAAGGCCGAATAAATAACGAATATAATCGGCTTGTGTCAAGAGAAAATTCAGAAAATCCGGCTTTCTTGCCTTTTTTATTCGCAGCTTATATGATCCCCGGAATACCGAACGCGTGACGCGGAGTACAGGCATGAACAAGCTGAGCGGTGCACAAATCGTGATTGAGAGTCTGCTGGCTGAGGGCGTCGATACCATTTTCGGCTATCCCGGCGGCGCCATTCTGCCGACCTATGACGCCTTGATTCAGAACCCCCACCTGCGCCATGTGCTGGTCCGTCACGAACAGGGCGCCGCGCATATGGCCGAGGGCTATGCGCGGGTATCCGGGCGGCCCGGCGTTGTCCTGGTCACCTCCGGTCCGGGGGCGACCAATACGGTCACCGGCATTGCCGACGCCTACATGGACTCCACCCCCATGGTTGTCCTCTCCGGTCAGGTATCGAGCGCCATGCTGGGCAATGACGCGTTTCAAGAGGCGGATGTGACCGGCATTACCCGGCCGTGCACCAAACACAACTACCTGGTCCGCGATGTCAGAGAGATCGCCCGGGTGATGAAAGAAGCCTTCTATATTGCCGGTACGGGCCGTCCCGGACCCGTGCTGGTCGATCTGCCCAAGGATGTCCAGACCGATGAGGCGCCGTTCGTGTATCCCGACCATGTCGATATCCGGGGCTATAAGCCGACCCTCAAGGGCAACGAGCGCCAGATTGAAAAGGCGCTGCACGCGATTGAGGAAGCCGAGCGGCCGCTGTTTTATGTGGGCGGTGGGGTGCAGTGGTCCGGGGCGGCGCCGGAACTCACCGAACTGGTGCGTGGCCTCAAGATCCCGGTCACCCCGACGGTCATGGCCCTGGGCACGATTCCGACCGACGACCCGCTCCACCTCGGCATGCTGGGTATGCACGGCGGCTATTGGACCAATATGGCCGTCTACCACTGTGACGTGTTGATCGCCATTGGCGCCCGTTTTGACGACCGGGTGACGGGTCGGGTGGCGGACTTTGCGCCCAACGCCAAGACCATCATCCATATTGATATCGACCCGTCGTCGATCAGCAAGAATATCAAGGTTGACGTGCCGATCGTGGGCGACATCAAGACCGTCCTCAGGTCCATGCTCAAAAAGGTCAAAAGCCAGGAGAGCCTGGCGCCCCGCCAACGCATCTGGGCCGAGTGGCATCGTCAGATCATGGACTGGAAGGCCGAAAAACCGCTGCCCTACGAGAAACACAGCCCGGACGGCACGATCAAACCGCGCCAGCTCATTGACGGCCTTGCCGAGCTGACCCGCGGCGAGGCGGTGATTGTCACCGACGTGGGCCAGCACCAGATGTGGACGGCCCAGATGATGCCGTTCAAGCATCCGCGCTCGTGGCTCACCTCCGGCGGCCTGGGCACCATGGGCTACGGCCTGCCGGCCGGCATTGGGGCGCATTTTGCCGCACCCGAGCGCGAGGTGGTCGTCATCAGCGGCGACGGCAGTATTCAGATGAACATCCAGGAACTGTCCACCGCAGTCCAGTATCAGGTGCCGGTCAAGGTCGTGATCATGAACAACCACTACCTGGGCATGGTCCGCCAGTGGCAGGAGAAGTTCTACGAAGAGCGCTACTCCCACTCCTACATGGACGCCATGCCCGATTTCGTCAAACTCGCCGAGGCTTATGGGGCCAGGGGCTTCCGGGTCGAGCGTGCGGCCGAACTGTCGGCCACCCTCCAGGCAGCCTTTGCCGAGCCCGGGCCGGTGCTGGTTGACGCGGTCATCCCCACGGCCGAGGGGGTCTTCCCCATGGTCCCGGCCGGCAGTGCCATGCACGAAATGCTGTTTGCCTGAGCCGTGGAACACGATAACACCTCCGATCGCTTCTATCAGGGCGTTATCCACAATATCTCCTGGAACAATGAGACCGGGCTGATTCGGAGCCGGTCCGGCAAGACCTTCCCGTTTGTGTTCGCCTATGTGACGCTGCTCGGCGCGCCGCGTCACGACCTGCGCTTCCTGTTTGAGGGCATGCGGGTCGGCTTTGACGTGGGCTGGACCTCGCACGGACTGCGGGTGACGGTGATTAAGGTCTACGATCTGTAGGCCTTACAGCGGCAGAGCTGTCCGAAACAGGACAAAACGCCCCAAAAACTCGCCCACAACCGCGGCCAGAATCGCCACATAGAACAGACCCGTGGCCGCCATGGTCTGGGGAATCTGCAGGGTCCGCCAGATCATATAGGCAATCGGCAGGGAGGCCAGCGGACCCAGACCCAGCCGCATCCACAGCAGGGCCTGATGGTCGGTCCACAGGCTGGCCAGCCGGGCCACGCTGGCCGGCTGGCCGACCAGCAACAACAGCCCGACCGCGACCAGTAGCACCCCGAGGTGGGCGATAAGCGTGCCGGCGTAAAAATTGAAGGTGCGTGTGAACGGATCGAGCGACAGGTCAAGCTCAATCAAATACCAGTGGCCGAGCGACATGCCGGTCGCCACCGCCCCGAGCATCAGGGCCGACAGCAACAGGCTGAGCGGGTACAGGAGCGTTTCAATCGACCCCAAAGGCGCGCTCGAATAGGCGCTGGCGCTTACCACCAGGGCCACCAGGCCGGCCACCAGGGCGAACAGATAGGCCCGCGCGCGCAGCACCACGGCCTCGCCCCACAGGCTGACGACATACACGCTGAAGCCGCAGCAAAACACCAGCCACAGCCCGATTTCCCAGCCACGCAGGCCGGCCAGAGCCTCGGCTTGGGCGGACATGACCAGATAGGTCTTGCCCACAAAAAAGACCCAGCCACAGCCCAGGTAGACACAGCCGGTGGACTTGAAAAATCCGCGTTCGATCTCGTGAAAGCCGGGGATGCTCAGGCCGAACAGTCCGCCGAAGGCCAGCTGGGCAAAAATCAGCAAAAAGCTGTGGGCAAAGTCGATCATGCCGGGACTCTACCCACAAGAGGAAACGTGTCAACAGCCATGTGTCAAAGGACGACACGTTTCCTCTTGACTCCGCTCCGGCCTCGAGGGCGGTCGGCCGGCTCATAGACTGAGCGGCCCAAGCCTGCTAAGGAAGATGCGGAGTGGAGTCCGACATGGCGCGTGAGCCCGAATCCCAGCCCGCATCGCTGATCACCGACGAGATCCGGTCGTGGATCGGCCGCGAAGTTCCGCCCTGGACCATAGAGGTCAGCCGCCGCGATGTGCTGCGTTTTGCGGTGGCCACGGACGATCCGAACCCGCTCTATACGGACGAGGAGCAGGCCGCGCGTAGCCGCCACGGCGGGCTGATCGCCCCGCCGCTGTTTTATATGGCGCCCCTGACCGAGCCGGTGGCCGAGACCGAGCTGCGGCCCGACGGCCTGCCCTTTGCGGGCAAATTCCCGGTTCCGCCCACGCCTCTGCCACGCCTGATGGACGGCGGTGTCGAGATCGAGTTCTTGCAGCCCGTCCGGGTCGGCGACGTGCTCACCGGGCGCTCCAAGATCACCGATATCTACCAGAAAGACGGCCGTTCCGGGCCACTCATCTTTGTCCAGCGCGAAACCACCTTTACCAACCAGAGGGGGGAGCTGGTCCTGATCGAAAAAGGGGCGAGCATTCTGCGCTAGGAGTCGGGTATGGCCGCAGTCGCAAACCCACAGCTCTATTTTGAAGATGTTGAAGAGGGCGGTGCTCTCCCCAGTCTGGAAAAAACGCCGTCCAATACCCTGCTGTTTTTGTACAGCGCGGTGACCTGGAATCCGCAGCGCATCCACTTTGATCGGGACTTTACCCTGCAAGAGGGCTACCGGGAGGTGGTCGTCCACGGTCCGCTGCGGGGCGCGTTCCTGTCCCAGCTCATGACCAACTGGATCGGCGAGGGCGGCACGCTCAAGAAAATGTCGTACGCCAACCGGGACATTGCGTATGTCAACGAACTGCTGGCCTGCAAGGGCACGGTCACCAGGAAATGGATCGAAAACGGGCTGGGGCATGTGGAGTGCGATATCTGGGTCGAGAACGGACACGGCAAAGTCCTGACCCCCGGCAGGGCAACCGTTACCCTGCCGCTGCGCAATCCCGCTGCCTAGTCCAAGCCCGCCACCGGAATAACAAGGAATACACTATGGCGCGTCGCCCGCTGAAGCTCGTTCATACCTCCGACGTTCATCTTGAGAGTGATACCTTTGGCAAGAGTCAGGAAGGCCGGGCCTTCCGCAGCCGGATTCAGCACGCCTTCCAAAAAGTGGTTGATACGGTTGCCGAGGAGGAGGCCGACCTGTTTCTGATTGCCGGCGACCTGTTCGACTCGAACCGGGTCCAGGAATCGGGCGTGGAGTTTGTGCATAGCGAGTTGGCGCGGGTGCCGTGTCCGGTCGTTCTGATTCCGGGCAACCACGACTGTTACGATCAGCGCTCGATCTACAAAAAGGTCGATTTCCGTGATGCCGGGTCCCACGTTTTCACCCTGACCTCGGAAGCGGGCGAAGTCCTGGAGTTTCCCGATCTCCACGCTACCGTGTGGGGCAAGGGCCTGGTCGAGCACGATCACGACTATAAACCCCTGGCCGGCGTGCCCGAGCGCCAGGGCGATTACTGGCATATCGGCATGGCCCACGGCTTTTATGTCGATGATGTGGAGGTCATGCGCTCCTCGCTTATCACGCCCCAAGAGGTGGCGGCCTCCCGGCTCGATTACCTGGCCCTGGGCCATGTGCACGTCTTCACCGACATCACCCACGGTCAGACCCGGGCGTGTTATCCGGGCACGCCCGCTCCGCTCCACATGGGCGCCCACGAGACGGGCAGCGTGGTGGTGGTCAGCCTCGACCCCGAGGGCGGAATCAGTCTGAACCAGCGCGCGCTGCACTTCGGACCGGCATGAGCGACCCCCCGCCTGAAAGCGTACACGACATTATCATTGACGTCGTTGTCGACGGCCGCACCCTGAGCCCTGACGAGATTCCTCCCGCCGTATCCGAGCAAATCGCGACGGCCCACAAAACCGGCGATCCGACCCGCGAGCTTGAGCACGCCGGAATACGCTACCGCTGGTCCATCCGCCCGTGTGTATATCCCTGAACAGTGCAGACAGCGGCTATTCCGTGAGCGGTGGCTGGTCAATCGGCCTGCTGAGTGCGGTGTCTGCTTGTACTCTGCCGCTCGCTTCTGCTATGACTCGGCTATGGCCGAGCGAGCCGATCTGCACCGTCGTCCGCAGCGGGTGACGCTGAAGGACATCCTCCGCACTGCGGTCAATCTGGAAAAGAAGACCATGGCGCTGTATATGCGCTTTGCCCAGGTCTTTCACGATCAGGAAGACCTGCGGAAATTCTGGTTTGCCATGGCTCGCCACGAAGCCGGCCACCTCGGCGCCCTGGCCCTGGTCGAAGGCGTCCTGGAGAGCGAACCGGATGTGGCCGAGACCAACAAAGTCTGGTTTGACCCGTCCTCGGTGGTCCGCCTGCGCTCCCTGCTCAGAGCCTACGGGCGTGAGGTCGATACCGGACTTGGGGTGGAGCGGGCGTTTGAGATGGCGATTGATATTGAAAGCTCAGAGCTTGAGGACGTGGTGGTGGAGTTGCTCCAGGTCGTCAAGGAGAAAATGATCCGCGACCAGGCCGTCAAGCTGCTCATCCACGATCTGAGCGATCTGAGCTACATGGTCGAGAAATTCACCACCAATGACGAGCTGCTGGCCCGGGCCGACGAACTGGTTGACCACCGCTTCGACCGGCTGTCGGTCGCCCCGCCCGAGAAGGGCCAAACCCTTCTGTCGTGACCCGACAGGTTTGACACATCCCCCACAACTTGATTAGATTCGGACCGCCCGACAGGGCATATCTCACCCATAGGAGGACGCAAGAATGGCGACAACAGTGGTCATACTCGATATGCAGGTCAAGCCCGAGGCCGTGGCTGGGGTCAAAGCCTCTTTCAAAGATCTGCTGCCCGATACCCGCGCCTACGACGGCTGTCAGGGGCTCGATGTCTATGAGGACCTGGACCAAAGCGGTCATCTGGTGCTCTACGAACGCTGGGACTCAAAAGAGCACTACCAGCGCTATCTGAGCTGGCGGACCGAGACCGGCGCCATGGAGCAGCTCGGCAAAGCCCTGGTCGGACCGCCCAGCATCAAGTACTTTGACCGGGTTGATGTCTGAGACCGCCCGTGTGAACGATGACCACCATGGCATCGTTCACGTTTTCTCCAGACGCAGGACCGAGACTCGTGTCCTGCGCCTCCCTGTCCCTCTTCTCAGCCCATTCATCCGCTGACAGCCCGCCTGGCGCAGTCGCCGCCGGCCCATCCCTATGTACGGAGGGTGAGACATGACTGATACGCAGGAAAAGCCCCTGATCGGTACCATGGACGGATTCTCAAAGTCCGGCAAGTCGCAAGACTACTACGAGGCCATCAAGCAGAAATTCGCCGAGGAGCGTGACCTCCGGCTCAACTACCGGCCCGAGGGCACAGCCCAGTACACGTCCGACCTGAGCGGCAGCTTTGCCCGCTATGAGCTTGATCCCTACGGTGGCGACATCCAGCCCCGCGAGCCGATCAACGATACGGTCGAGTGTCTGTTCATCGGCGGCGGCTTCTCGGCCCTGCTGACCTCGGCCCGGCTGCGCGAGTACGGCGTCGAGAGTATCCGCATTGTCGAACGGGGCGCCGACGTGGGCGGCACCTGGTACTGGAACCGTTACCCGGGGGTGGCCTGCGATGTGGTGTCGTACGACTACCTGCCGCTGCTCGACGAGATGGACTATGTGCCCAAGGACCACTACGCCAAGGGGCCGGAAATCCTGGCCCACTGTCAGGCCATTGCCCGGAAGTACGATTTGTACAAGCTGGCCGTGTTCCAGACCACCGTCACCTCTACCGTATGGGACGAAGAAGAAGAGATGTGGCACCTGCGCACCGACCGGGGCGACCACATGCGGGCGCGGTTTGTGATCTGCGCCAACGGCACCCTGTCCAAGCCCAAGCTGTCCAAGATCGCGGGCATGGAGACCTTTCAGGGCCACTCCTTCCACACCTCGCGCTGGGACTATGCCTACACCAAGGACGACCTGTCGGGCCTGAAAGACAAGGTCGTGGGCATCATCGGCACCGGGGCGACCGCAGTCCAGGCCATTCCCGGCTTGGGCGCAATGGCCAAGGAGCTGTACGTCTTTCAGCGCACCCCGTCCTCAATCGACATTCGGGACGACTGGCAGACCGATCCCGAATGGGCGCGCACGCTCAAGCCGGGCTGGCAGGCCAAGCGCCGCGAGCGGGCCATGCGGGGCCCCCGGCTCACCCCTGAGCAGAAAGCCGAGCGCGCCGCCATGTCCCGCGAAGAGAAGATCAGGCGCCAGGAGAACGCCAACATCGACTACATGATGCGCATCCACAAACGCATCGACGAGATTGTCCAGGACAAAGCCACGGCCGAGGCGCTCAAGCCGTGGTATATGTTCATGTGCAAGCGGCCCTGCTTTCACAACGACTACCTGCCGACCTTCAACCGACCCACCGTCCATCTGGTCGATACCCACGGCAAGGGCATCACCGAGATCACGGCTGCGGGACCGGTGTTTGAGGGCCAGCAGTACGCGCTTGACCTGCTGATCTACGCCACCGGTTTTGAGGTGCAGAAGACCGGCATCTACAACCAGATCAGGGGCGAGGGCGGTCTGGACCTGACCGACAAGTACAGCAGCGGCATCCGCACCCTGCTCGGCATCCACTCCCAGGGCTATCCCAACCTGTTCATCATGGGTGGTTACCAGGCGTCGTTTCAGTTCAACCTGACCGATATGCTCCAGTCCCAGGGCGATCACATCGCGGCCTGCATCGACTACGTGCGTCGCCACGGCTACCAGTCCATAGACCCGACCCCTGAGGCCGAGGAGTGGTGGGTGCAGGAAGTCATCACACACCGCGGTAAAACGACCCGCAACCAGGACTGCACGCCGGGCTATTACAACTTCGAGGGCGAGTTTCAGCGTCGCCAGGACGGCAACTACAACGGCGGCTTCCCCAAGTACGTCACCCATATGAAGAACATACGGGCGGACATGGGCCAGAGCTTTGTCTTTACCAAGGGCCGGGCGTCCGCGGATTTCTCTCAGGCCACAAAGTCGAGCGCCGGGTAGAAGAACAGTCCGTCCAGCCGCTGCGGCTTGGTGGACACCCCGGCGGCGGTAATCGTCCCCCACGGCCGCGCCGTGTCCTGGCGCGGCCCTATCCGCACAATGTGCACCACCGCCCGACATAAAAACTCCCGGCTGGCGACCGGGGCGAGCAGCAGCTGGTGCAGGTGTGAGCCGGAGTCCGGCTGTAACAGCTCGGTCCGGTGGTAGGCCACCAGCGGTGCGTCAGGCGTGCGAGGCCACTCCGCCAGACGGTCAATGCGGAGGTCGAGCGCCATATACAGCCGTCTGTCCTTTCCGGTCTGCTCAGGCGCTACGCCCAGCTGTTGGTCAAACGCTTTGGAACGGTTGATTGACATCAGACTCGCCTGGACCGCCAGGGCTTCGATGCTCTCGGCCGGCGGCCCCAACCAGCGCAGCGCCTGGTCGGTCGGCAGAACGGCCGGTTGCCAGTCGTGATCGGGCAGAGCCGCCAGCGACGGCCGGTTCTCGACCGCAGCCGGACGCTCCGAAAAAGCCACCACAAACTTCGAGCCCAAGCCGCCGGCGTCCAGGTCTTCAACCCCGACGTAGATCAGATCGGCGGCGTCGCCGGCCTCAAGCCGGGCAACCCGGCTGCGGGCCGCATGACCCTCAGGGATCGGTACCCTGATCCGTCCATAGGCCGACTGGAGCCGCTGCCAGGGAGTGGCGTCTGGACTGTGTCCAGAGCGATGCTGCCCGGAACGCCGTTGCAGATAGGCTCTGCCCGCACATTGCACCGCCCACACCAGCTGCGACTGCGCCCGAAACGCGCGCCGGCTGTTGAGCACCCTGGCGCCGACCGTCGTGATCTGGTCGCAGCCCGCGTACCGCGGGTCGGCCGTAAAATTTGCGCTGTCGGCCATCCTGTCCGTTCCTTTCTCAACACCCGTCGGGTGCTTCTAGCTCGGTAATCAATTCTCTCGGCCGGGTCAATAGGCGGGGCTGGCTGACTGAGCGTTCAGTTGGATGAGACTTGTCTTGGGCTTGGCGTCCTGTTAGGCTGCGGCATCATTTTGAGACGCAAGGAAGTACGATGGCAGGACACAACACCGGTTCCCCGCAAAAGATCCACTATCAGGTCGAGACTCAACTGAGGCTGACCGCCGATGCCTGGGGGGCGAGCGACGCCCCGCCGGTTCTGCTCTTGCACGGCGGGGGACAGACCCGTTACGCCTGGGGCGGCACGGCACGGACCCTGGCCGGGCAGGGCTGGTATGCGGTCTCAATCGACCTGCGCGGCCACGGCGACAGCGACTGGGCACCGGACGGCAACTATAATATCGACGCCTATGTGGCGGATCTGCACAAAATCCTGGGCCATTTCAGCCAGCGGCCGGTCCTGATCGGCGCCTCGCTGGGCGGCATGACCTCCCTGCTGACCGAGGGCGAGTCGGCCGAGCCGGTCAGCTCGGCCGTCGTGCTGGTGGATATCACGCCCCGGGTAGAGCAGGAGGGGGTTGATCGCATCCGGGCCTTCATGACCGGCCGGCCCAATGGCTTTGCCGACCTCGAAGAGGCGGCCGACTATGTGGCCGCCTATCTGCCCCACCGGCCACGACCCAAGAATCTGAGCGGCCTCGAAAAAAATCTGCGCCAGGGCGAGGACGGCCGCTACCGCTGGCACTGGGACCCGCAGATGCTGAGCCCGGCCCGGCTGCGACGCGACCCTGAGCGGATGCTGGCGGCTGCTCGGGGCCTGACCGTTCCGACCCTGCTGGTGCGCGGAAAAATCAGCGACGTGGTCAGTGAAGAGACCGCCGACGAGTTTCGCCACGCCGTGCCCCACGCCCAGTACGCGGATGTCTCAGGCGCGGGCCATATGGTGGCCGGAGACCAGAACGATGCCTTTGGACTGGCCGTGCTTGATTTTTTGGCCGGGGTGAAGGCCAGTTGGATGGAGTGACGGGAAAGTCAAAGGGCAAAAGTCAAAGGGCAAAAGTCAAAGGGCAAAAGTCAAAGGGCAAAAGTTAAAGGTGAAGAATACGGCCTGCACAGACTCGTGACACTGGCGCTGTCCTTCTGGTCCAGAAGCGCCCGGGCCGCCAGCGGCTAGGCTTGGCGCGGGGCGGTACGTTCAATCAGCGCTTCCAAGGCTCGCATGGTGGCCGTGTGCTGCTGGTCTAAGGCCTGCATCGTTTCGATATGGCGGTCGGCGTGCTGCTGTTCGCCCCGCTCACTCATCCGCGCCATGTAGCGAATGCCCCAGCCCACCACGCCGGCCTGGATCAAGCCGACGGTCAGGGCTACGGCCGCCTGGCCGACGCCGACCCACCAAGCGATCTCATTGCCGGCTAGCGCCGCATCCACGTTGGCCTGCTGCAAGCCCAGGCTGGCCTGTTCGTAGGTCGTCAGTGGGGCATTGCCGTCAAACATGGGCTCCGTAGAACATTTCCCGCTAGGCTGTAGTAGGTTGATGGGATGGACCCTCCCGCTTCCGTTGCGGCTTCAGCAGAGCCAAGATGAGCAATGATATACCCATCAAGCGCAAGAGGAGGGTCTCCGATGCAGGTTACAACAATCGGGTTGGATATTGCAAAGCAAGTGTTTTTCGCCGTGGGAACGGATCGGCAGGGCCGCCCAGGTGTGGCGCAAGCGGTTACGGCGAGGGCAGGTGGTGGAGTTTTTTGCGCAGCACGCCTCGTGTCGGGTGGGGCTGGAGGCGTGTGGTGGGGCGCAGTACTGGGCGCGCCAGCTCCAGGCCCAGGGGCACGCGGTAAAGGTGATGGCGCCGCGGCATGTCAAAGCGTTCCGGCGGGGGCAGAAGAACGATTACAACGACGCGGGGGCGCTGTGTGAGGCAGCGCGCCAGCCGGCGGTCCGGGGGGTACCGCTGAAGAGTGCGGCGCAACAAGACTTGCAGACCTTGCACCGGGTGCGCGACGGGTTGGTCCGCCAGCGCACGGCGACGGTCAACCAAGTGCGGGGGCTGTTGGCGGAACAGGGGATCGTCATGGCGGCGGGGCTGGGGCGATTTCGCCAGCTGGTGCCGCAGGTCCTAGAGCAACCTGAAGCCGCGCTCTCGGGGGTGCTGCGCGAGGTGGTGGCTCAGGCGTATGCGTGGGTGCAGGCGCTGGATGCCCGGATTAAAGGGGTCGAGCAGCAGCTGGCGGCGGTCAGCCAGGCCGACGCGGCGGTGGCGCGGCTGCGCGCCGTGCCGGGGTTTGGGCCGCTGGTGACGACGGCGCTGGTGGGAGCGGTGGGCGATGGGCGGACCTTTGGGTCGGGGCGGGAGCTGGCGGCGTGGCTGGGGCTGGTGCCGCGGCAGCACACCACGGGCGGCAAGCCCCGGCTGTACGGGATCACCAAGCGGGGCGACAAACGGCTGCGGGCGTTACTGATTCACGGGGCGCGGGCCGTGGTGCGCCACGCCACGCGCAAAGCCGACTCCTTGAGCTGCTGGATTCGGGCGGTGCAGGCCCGCCGGGGCACCAATGTCGCCACCGTCGCCTTGGCCAATAAGTTGGCGCGGATCGCCTGGGTGGTGCTCGCCCGGGCGGAACCGTATGCGCCGGGCCGGGCCGCCGCCTAAGCCCGGCGCCGTTCGGGGGCGAAGTTCCTCCCTCGGGAGTGCGTCGGCAAGGAGCAGCGTGATGACACCACGGGGTATCGGCGTCCTGAGAGCCTGGGCTAAGCCACGGTCCTTGCAGACCGGTAGGTCGAGAAGGCTAGGGCGCGCGGACTTCATCCTGGGCCGAGGCGCTCACCAGCCTCATCGACAGCCCGTATATACGGCCGCAGCCCTGTCCCTGTCATCCCTACCCCCTGCCTTCCCAAGCGGGAGAGGTCCATATACGGATTAGCGGAGCGTAATCCGACACGGACGGGATGTCGGGTTACGCCTACGGCTAACCCGACCTACACGGCTACACATCGTGGTGAATTGCTCTAATCCCGCAGGGCCTCGGCCACCTTGCGGTAATCCTCCAGACGCGGCAACAGCAGGGGGGCATCAACCCCGGCCGCCCGGTAGGCGTTGATGCGTTCCTTGCAGACCTCGGCCGGCCCGATGACATAGAACGCTCTCACCATCTCGTCGGTGACCAGTTTGGCCGCAGTCTCTTCATCCCGGCTGCGGTAGGCCGCCCGCAGAGGTGCCAGAATGCCCGGGTCAAAACCGCCTTTTTCGAGCAGGATTTCTCCCACAAAATCCTCGTCCAACAACCGCGCCAGGCGTCTTTTCAGCCCCGGGTACAGCCGCTGCGGCTCGTCGGTGAGGCGGACGACGAGCATGCAGCTGATGTCAATCGCGGCCGGGTCGCGGCCTGCGGCACGCGCGGCACTCCGGATTTCTTCGACCGCATAGCTCACATAGCTGGTCGGTACATAGGCGTTGAGCACCACCCCGTCGGCAATGGCGCCGGCCAAGCCCAGGCCCTTGCGGCCGATAGCGGCCAGATAAATCGGTGTTTTCCGAATCGGCTCGGGCGACAGCTTGGCGTTGGCCAGGCTGAACGGACCGGCTGTGGCGCTCACCCGCTGACCCGCCAGCAGGCGGTTCAGCAGGCTGACCGCCCCCTCCATGGCCGCGCCGGCCTTGCCATAGCGAATGCCCATTTTGTCCTGAATGACCGCCGACTCGCTGCGGCCCAGGCCCAGCACCAGCCGCCCGCCGCTGAGCCGGTCCAGGGTGGCTGCGGCCATGGCCAGCAGGGCCGGGTTGCGGGTGTACGGATTGACCACCCCGACACCGAGCGTGAGCGTCCGGGTGACGGCCGCCAGATAGCCTAACAGTGAGAAGGTTTCCTCGTGAAAATAGCGCTCGGTGACCCACAGCGAGTCAAACCCCGCCCCTTCGGCAATCCGGCCGTACTCGGCCAGCTCGGCGCCACTCTCAATGCCGTGATACACCACCATGCCGAGTCGAGACATACGACGCTCCGGGGCTCAGCCCTTGTCTGCCACAAACGACCAGTAGGTCGGAACCATGTCGGGGTTTTCCTGGCTGACGCTGAAGCCTGTCTGGTGCAGCATGGCCAGGATTTCGCTGCGGGTGTTGACGATATTGCCCCAGGTGACTTCGAACCACTGCTCCAGGATGCTCATGCTGAAGCGCCGGTCCTGAATGTCGTGGGCGCTCTCCGGCGCGCAGCGGTCGACCAGCAGCAGGCTGCCGCCGGGTTTGAGGGCGTGATGGCAGCGGCGCAGAATGGCGATTTTTTCCGTATCCGGCAGCTCGTGAAAGACCTGGACCATGGTGATCAGATCGGCCGTCTGGTCGAAGTCCATCCCCTCGCCGCCGACCGATTCAACTCGAACCCGCTGGGCCAGACCCCGCTCGGCCAGGCGCTGGCGTGAGCTGTGGACAAAATACGGCAGGGGCTCGATGCCGACCACCTGACAGCCGGGAAAGGCTTCGGCAAAGCTGACCAGAACCGTCCCGCTGCCCGAGCCGATATCCATGATCGTGCCGCCCGCGCTCAGACGCTCTTCGACACCGGGCAGTTTCCGGGCGGCGGCCAGGATAAGCGGGGCACGCAGGGCCGAGATCCGTCCCTGGTGGGCGAAGAAGTCTTCGTCGTGGTCGTGAAAGGTCGTGGTCGCCCCGGTCCGAAACGCCTCGGGATAGCCCGGATAATCGCGGGCCAGGCTGGCCAGCACGTGCGAGGTCAGCAGGTCGGGCGCGTTGTCGGCCAGCAGTTCGTCCATGAACGGCGCAAAACTGTAGGAAGTCTCATCCGTTTCGTCGCTTGCCCGCAGAATACCGACCGTGCAGGCGGCTTTACACCACACCGCAGTACGCCACGGGTCGAGGTTCTGGGCGGTCGCCAACTCGGCTGCGGTCGCCCTGCCGTCCCGCTGGTGGAGGGCCGAAAGATAGCCCAGCCGCCCGCCAACGTCGATAATATGGGTCGCGTGCAAACCCAGCATCCAGCCGCGCAGGGTGCGGGCCTGGCTGTCTTTGGTCAGCTGTCGCTGTGACATACGGCGTCCTTCATGTGGTGTGGTGGTGCAAAAAATCCAGGATAGCCCGGCGCGACTGCTCGGGCTGTTCAATCCAGAACACATGCCCGGCCGGCTCCAGCACCACACACGCGGCGCCGGGAATCCGTTCGGCCAGCAGCTGGGAGTTTTCCCAGGCGATCAGGGCGTCCTGTTTGCCGGTCAGCACCAGGGTCGGACAGGCGATGCTGGGCAGGCGATCGTAGGTATCGTGACTGAAGGCGGCTTTCATCCGATGACCAAAGCCGACCGTATCAATCGGCCGGTTGCGGCGGGCCTCAATCATGGCCGTGATGACCTCCGGGTGGGCCTCGATATAGCCGGTGGTAAAGGCTGCCTCGGCCAGGGCGCGGCCGCGCTCTTCGGCCGACATTTCTTTGGTGGAATAGGCGTTGGCGATGCCCTCGCCGGACAGCGGGACGGCCTGGGGACCGCCGGGGGTGGTGCAGCCGAGGACCAGGCTGCGCGCCTTGGCCGGGTGGCGGAGGGCGAACTCCTGGGCGATCATGCCGCCCATGGACACGCCGATGATATGGGCCGAATCAAACCCGACCTCTTCCATCAGGGCGGCGGTGTCATCGGCCAGCAGGCCGATGGTGTAGTCCATATCGGGCTTTTCGCTCTGGCCCGAGCCGCGCTGATCAAAGCTCAAGACCTGAAACCGGTCGGTGAAGCTGGGCAGCAGGCCGGCAAAAATACTGCGGTCACTCTGCGCCCCGTGAATCAAGACCAGGGGCTCGCCCGAGCCGTTCAACTCGTAGACTAACTCGACGCCGTTTACCCGTGCGCGTAGCATGGCTTCCTCCTCACCTGGATCTGGCCTGGATCTGGCCTGGACTTGGCCTGGACTTGGCCTGGACTTGGGTGTGCCATATCCTGAGTGACCGCAAACGACAAGAGCGACGCCAGGTTCACCTGCCGTAAGCGAAGGCTGCGGGAGCTGAAACGACCCCTTTGGCCGGCGGCTTTCTGACAAAAAAGAGCGCCCCCAGACCGAGCAGGTTGAGCCCCGCCCCGAGCAGAAAAGCTGTTTTATACGAACCGCTGGCGTCATACATGTAGCCGGCGATATAGGGACCGAAGGCGGCGGTCGAGCCGGCAACGGCAAAGATGAAGCCGACAATCGCACCGACCGATATGAGACCAAAAAAATCGCCCACAATGGCCGGAAACAGGGTGGCCGCTCCGCCGTAGGCCAGGCCGAAGATCAGCGCGCTGGGGTACAGCAGGCGCAGGTCGCTGCTCAACATAAAGCCGACAAAGGCCAGCACTTGCAGGGCCAGGCTGACGCCCAGGGTCGGCAGGCGTCCCAGGCGGTCGGAGATGGCGCCACTGAGCAGCCGACCGCCCAGACTGCCGAGGCCCATCACGCTCATCACCGTGGCCGCCCCAACCTGGGGCACGCCCAGGTCGATGGCAAACGGAACGAGGTGAATGAACGGCATGAACACGACCAGCCAGGTCAGGGTGAACACGAGGTTCAGCAGCCAGAAAGAAAGCGTCCCGCGCGCCTCGGCGAGCGTGTAACCCGCTCCAGAAGTGGTATGAGGGGGCGGTTCTTCCTGTGCCGGCGCGGGGGCAGCGCCGTCCGGCTGGAGGTTCAGCTGTTGTGGGTCGCGGACGATGAACACCGCGCACAGGCCGATGACGGCCAGGCCGACACTACCCAGAATCAGATACGCCGAACGCCAGCCGTAGGCGCCGATCAGAGCGGCGGCCAGCGGCGGAAAAAGGAAATTGCCCATACTGCCGCCGCTGGTTGAAATGCTGAGCGCCAGGCCCCGCCGCCGCGTGAACCAGCGTACGACCGTGGAGTTGCACGGCACAAAGGCCGCGCTCATGCCCATGGCGGCAATGAGCCCGAGGCTGACATACAGCTGCCACAGCTCCCGCACCTGGCTGGTCAGCAGAATACCACCGCCCAGCAGACACCCCCCGCTCAGGATCACCACCCGCGGTCCCCAGCGATCAGTCGCCCAGCCGCTGGCGGCTCCCAGAGCGCTGTACAGAAACACGTACAGGGCATAGGGCAGGGACAGGCTGGCCCGGTCCCAGCCCGTATCGGCCTCGATGGCCGGCATGAACACCCCGAAGGTGAACTGAATGCCGTAGGCGAAGAACAGAACGGTAAAGGCCAAGCCGAGTACGATCCAGCCGTAAAAGATGCGTGGTGCGGAAGCCGGGGGAGGGGGAGCGGCCAGTTCCCTGGTCGCTGCGGGGGAGGTCTTCATTCGGACGCAGTATGGGGCAGGCGGGGGGATTGTCAAGGTGGCGGGAGGGAGCTAGCCGTCAAGCGCCTTTTCGAGGGCTTTGACACAAAATGCATTCAGGCTCTGATCGGCTTTGAGGGCAGCGATGGCCAGCCGTTGGTGCAGGGTTTCGCCTACCCGCAGGTTGAATTTGCCCGAATACGTCTTGTTTGCGGTCTCGGGCGGGAGTGGGTCGCCATCGGCCTCCTGGATGTGTATCCACTCTTCCACGGCCGTACACAGTTCGGCGTACACCTTAGCCTCATCCTGCCCATGTACCCCACCCAGCATGACGCCGGGGGCTCTGCCGATATAGCATTGATCCTCGTCGGACCATTCGACGATTTTCAGGTAGCGATCACTCTTTTTCATGGCGGACTCTGTCTACGGCTCTCTTCACATCGCGCTCTTGATATGCCTGGGCATCGCTCCCCAGTCTGCCGCTGATGGTGATACGAACGCCCTGTGGGTGCTTAAAATTTCTGTGGCTTCCCTTCCCGCCTCTGTTGACGAATCCAGCCGCTTCCAAGTCTTTGATCAGCTCTCGAATTTTCGGCGGCATCCTGAGGATAGTACCACTATGGTACTCTCTGAACAATAGTCATGATGATATTGATGCTCAACACAGTGTTGTGAGTGCGGGAGACTTTTGGGAGGGATTGTTCTGTTGGTTGATGATGTGTTGCATATGTGACACGGTAGGCCGCATGAATAAATCAGCCGTCGTCCATGCGCGTGTGGAGCCGCAGACCAAGAAACAGGCCGAAAGCGTACTCCGAGAACTGGGTCTCACTCCAACTGAGGCAATTCGGCTCTTTTACCGTCAGATCTGTCTGCACGGGGGCCTGCCGTTTCCCGTCCTGATCCCGAATGCCCTGACAAAACAGACGCTTGAGAAGAGTCGTGCAGGAGAGGAGGTGGAAACCTTCGACACGCCGGAAGACATGTTCGAGAGCTGGGAGCAGTGAAACAGCTCTCTCAGACCAAGTAATTACAGACCCAGGGCCTTGGCTATATTCACCCGCTGAATTTCGTCCGTGCCGCCCGGAATGCGCAGGTTGCGGGCAATCCGAAAGATTTTTTCAATCCCCGAGTCCTTGCTCAGCCCGTAGGCGCCGTGCAACTGTACGGCCCGGTCGGCGACCCGATACAGGGCCTCGTCACAGAAGACTTTCAGGCCACACACGGTCTGGATCAGCTGCGGGTCAACCTTGAGCGCCCACAGATTGCCCTGGTCGGCTTGCCACAGGCTCTGCAAGGCCATGCTGCGCATCGCCTGCACGTCGAGATAAGAATCGACCATCATCCACTGCAGGGCCTGGAAACGGCTCAGCGGGCCGCCAAACGCCTGGCGATTCTTGGTGTAGTCGATACAGCGGTCGAGCAGATACTGGCCCAGGCCGCTGCACATGCCGCCCCGGCGGACACGAATCCAGTTGATCATGCCCATGCTGAGGTAAAAGCCCTGACCCTCCTGTCCCCAGGTGTTGTCCAGCGGCACCCGGCAGTCGTCAAAGCTCAGCTCGCCGGTCATGCCGTCGTCCATGATCGTCCGATAGGTGCGACCGATGCTGAGGCCCGGGGCGTCATTCTCGACAATAAAGGTGGTCGCGCCCGCACTACCCTTGTCGGGTGCGGTGAGCGCGCAGACAAAGATCTGGTCCGCATACTGGGCGTTGGTGATATAGGCTTTGGTGCCGTTCAGACTCCACCCGTCGCCGCGCCGCTCGGCCCGGGTCTGCATGCCCAGCACGTCCGAGCCGCCCCGATACTCGGTGATGGCGTAGGCTGCGGTCTGCTCACCCCGGACCAGCGGCAGCAGGTAGCGCTGTTTTTGCTCCTCGCTCAGCCACATCTGCATCTGGTTGGGCCCCTCGGTCCACGACAGCATCCATTGGCTGAGCCCAATGCCGTGCTGATAGACGGCCTCGTGGACAAAGAACATGTCGGTCAGACTGAAGCCACCGCCGCCGACCTCGGTCGGCATGTGCAGGGCGTACAGGCCACGCTCGGCAGACATTCTGCGGATGGTGCGTTGGGCGGCCAGGATCGGCGGGGCGAGACGGCCGTCGGCTTGCAGGTACAGGTGCTCGTTGGTCAGATAATCGGCCAACTCGCGCTCCATGGGCCTGATGTCGGAGGCGATAAAGCGCTTGATATCGCCGACTGCGGTCTGGACATGGGCGGGCGGGCTGAAGTCGATCATGGCGGAGGGAAGCGGGACGCAGCTCTAGGTTGCGCGCCGGGCTGCGGGCTTCTTGCCCGCCCGTTTCTTGTCAGTCCGTTTGGGAGCCGGGCTTTTGAGGCTGCCGGTCTTGGCCGTGTCATAGCCGTCGAGGCGCTCGACCGCCCGTCTGAACGCGTCGGAGCGGATCACCGCGACCAGCTTCTGGCCGGCGTCGGAGTTGAAGAAGTCTTTGAGAAAAATGAGGTCATAGTCCTCGCGCTCGACCGGGATAAAGTCCAGGCCGAGGGCTTTGGCGGCCGATTTGACGCCGAGTCCGGTGTCGGCCAGGCCGCTGGCAACGGCGACCGCCACGGCCATGTGGGTGACTTCTTCGTGCTCGTAGCCGTCAATGGCGTCCGGCGCGATGCCGAGTTTGGCCAGGGTGTAGTCGAGCAGGATCCGGGTGCCGGCCCCGGGCTGGCGGTTGACAAAGCGCAGGCCCTTGCGGGCCAGATCCTTGACGCCACGCAGTTTTTTGGGATTGCCCTTGGGCACGATCAGCCCCTGCTCGCGGATCACCAGGTTCAGCACCACGACCTTGGACACCAGCCCCTGTTTTTTGAGGTCGGGCAGGTTGTAGGTTCCGCTGGCCGGGTCGAGCAGGTGGCTGCCGATGATATGCGCCTCGCCGCGTTTGAGAGCGACGAGGCCGCCCAGCGAGCCGACATTGCTGGCCGAAATCTTGAATCCCGGCTGCTGGCCGCGCAGCTGATCGTCAAGCACACCAATGGTGAGGTCATTGCTGCCGGTGAACAGAATGGTGTTGGCAATCTCCTCGGCTGGGCGCAGGAGTTCGATCAGCACCTCCTGGCCGGCGTTCAGCCCCTCGTCCAGCGGGGGAATCCGCAGCACACCGTCGGCCTTGACCATGGTCGTAATCACCCCGGCCCCACGCCCGAGCGGATTGGCGATCAGCCGCTCGCCGACCTGGCCCAGACTGACCCGCACGAACTCTTCCAGACCCAGCCGCGAGGGGACCTTGCGCGGCAGAACAGCCTGTATCTTGGGCGGCTCCTCGGCCGGCCGGCCCAGCAGGTGGGCCAGCAAGGGGCGGACAATCTGCTGACAGATGACGACCGCCGACACCGGGTAGCCGGGCAGACCAATCACCGCTTTGCCGTCCACAACGGCAAGAATCGCCGGCTTGCCGGGCATGACGTCGATGCCGTGCACCAGCACCTCGCCGACCGACTCCAGGGCGCGCAGCGTAAAATCGTGTTCACCGGCCGAGGAGCCGGCAATGATGATGGTCACATCGTTGTCGGCGACCGATTTTTTGAGCGCCCGGACAATCTTGGCCAGCTCATCCACAACCCGAGGCCGGCGTTTGGGCTGTCCGCCCCACTCTTCGATAAAGGCGCCGGCCACCCGCGAGTTGAACTCAATGATCCGTCCCGGCTCGGCCGGCTCGCCCGGTTCAATCAGCTCCGAGCCGGTCGGAATGATGCCGACCGTTGGTCGGGCCAGAACCGGAATCGTGGTGTGGCCGGCGGCCAGCAGGGCGCCGAGGTCGTACGGCCGCAGGGTGTGGCCGCGCGGCAGCAGGGGCTCGGTGGCGACGATGTCCTCGCCGACCAGGCGGACGTGCTGCCAGGGCGTGGCGGCGTCTCGGATTTCCACCTCGGTGTCGCTCTTCCTGAACACCTGCTCGATCATGATGACCGAGTTGGCCCAGGCCGGCAGCGGGCTGCCGGTGTCCACATACTGAAACGGGCGGCCGTTGGGGCTGGGCCGCCTGGCGTTGGGCTTGGTCGCGGTCAGGCTGAGAGCCGAGAACTCGCTCGCCCCAAAGGTATCCTCGGCGCGCACCGCAATGCCGTCCATGGCCGCCCCGTGGTAGTGGGGGGCGGACAGTACGGCAAAGACCGGCCCGGCCGTGGTCCGGCCCAGGGCGTCTTCCACCGCCACCGTTTCCATCCGTCGCGGCGGGGTGACGGCATCAAGGAGAAGCGCCAGGGCTTCGCCCAGCGGTTTCTTCTGTAAGTAACGTTTCCGCGAAGGCGAACGCTGCTCTCTTTCTGATGAGGCGGTCATCAGCGTTCGTCTTTCAGGAGTCTCCGATTTGTGGGGATGCTGTGGCATGGCTTAAAACAGAATGACTTCGACCTCTTCGCCCGCCTCCTTGCCCTCTGCGTTGTGCGGAATGCGGACCATGCCGTCGGCACGGACGAGGCTGAAGATGGCGCCCGATTTGCCGGGCACGGGGTCGGCCGTCAGGCTGCCGTCATCACCGCTGAGGGTGACCCGAGCGTAGTCTTCCCGACCCGGAGCGGACGGAATGTTCTGGCTCAGCCGGGCTCGGGTGGTACGGGCCGGGGTGAACGCCACCTGAGCCGATTCCCCACCCATCATGCGGACCAGCGGCGTGCCAAATAGCGAGAACACGACCAGCGCCGAGACCGGGTGGCCCGGCAGGCCCATGACCGGCTTGCCCGCAGCCCTGGCAAAGATGGTCGGTTTGCCCGGCGCAATCGAGATGCCATGAAAGAACAGCTCGGAGCGTGGAAAGGAACAGATCACCTCGACCGCCATGTCTTTGGTGCCGACCGAGCTGCCGCCCGAGATCATGACCACATCGGCCTTCTTGAGCGCCTGAGCCAGGGCCTGCTCAAACGCCTGGCGGTCGTCCTTGACCACGCCCAGGTCACACACCTCGCCGCCGGCCTGGGCAATCATCGCCCGCAGCGAGTACTGGTTGACATTCCGGATCTGGCCCGGCTTGGGCGTTTTTTCGGGCGGCACGATCTCGTCGCCGGTGGAGATCAAGCCCACCACCGGCCGCCGATAGACCGTGACCTTGGCAATCCCGACCCCGGTCAGCGCGCCGATATCCTGGGCGTGCAGCCGGCGGCCGGCCGGGAAAATCGGCGCGCCTTTTTTGATGTCCTCGCCCACCCGCAGGATGTTCTCCCACGGTGAGACGCTACGCTGGATTTCGATTGTCCCGTCGCCCATCTCCTCGGTGTACTCGACCATGACCATGGAATTGGCGCCGGGCGGCAGCATACCGCCGGTCGAGATGCGCATGGTCTCACCCTTTTTGAGCCGCCGCCTGGCCGCCTGGCCCATCTCGATCACCCCGACCAGTTTGAGGTAGGTCGGCAAACTCGACGAGGCGCCAAACGTATCCTGAGCCCGCACGGCGTAGCCGTCCATATTGGCCCGGTTGAAATGGGGCAGGTGGACCGACGATCTCAGGGCTTTGGCCAGAACCCGCCCGTCGGCATCCAGGACCGGAATGGTTTCGCTTGTGGTCAGGGGGGCGAAGGCTGCCAGCTGCGCCTGGGCGTCGTCACAGCTGACGACCCGGAAAAAAGCTTTGACCGGAGCCGGCGCTACAGCCGCCGATGCGCGAGGCATGGCAATTCCCTTCTGACTTTCTCCAGATAGTCCCGGTCAATCTCGGCCGTGATCAGGCACTCTTTGTCCGGCGCCCGAGCCAGGATCTTGCCCCACGGGTCGATAATCATCGAGTTGCCGTAGTCGGCAAAGCCGTACACGTTTTTGCCGATCTGGTTGGGCGCGATGAGATAGCTCTGGTTCTCGATGGCGCGGGCGCGCAGCAGGGCTTCCCAGTGGGCCGCCCCGGTCGGAAAGGTGAAGGCGGCCGGTACGCACATGAGTTCGGCGCCCCGGTCGGCCAGCCCACGGTACAGCTCGGGGAAGCGCAGGTCGTAGCAGATCGACAGGCCGACCGTTCCCAGCTCGGTGCTGGCGGTGACCACCTCGCGGCCCGGTTTTTTGGTATCCGACTCCCTGATGCTGACCTGCCCGGGCAGGTCGATATCGAACAGATGAATCTTGCGGTACTGGGCCAGCAGGTCGCCAGTCGGGCTGAACAGCAGGCTGGTGTTATAGGCGCGCTGTTCGGTCGTCTTCTCCAGGAACGAACCGGCCAGCAGATGGATGCCCAGGCTGCGGGTCAGCTCGGCCAGCCGCTCCGAGGTCGGACCGGGGATGGATTCGAGCTGGGCCGGTTCTTCTTTACGCGGCCCGCGCCAGGCAAATACCTCGGGCAGGACCACAAGGGCGGCGCCCCGCTCGGCCGCCAGGCGGACAAAGGTTTCGGCCTTGGCCAGATTTTCTTCTTTTGAGCTTGAGGCCGTCATTTGGACGGCTGCGGCTAGGTACGACCGAGGTGATGGCATGGCGATCCCTCCTCAGCCCGGACGTTAGCGAACCCCTCCCGGCGGGTCAAGCCAAACGATATGGGTATCGAATTCCCTGGAACGAACAGCTCACACGTGCGCCTTGGTGGCCCTGCCATAGATCACGTTCGTCGTAATCGACTCCACGCCATGTGCTCGAATGAAGGCGAGGTTATGCGCTCGGACCCGCGCTGCGGACGCGGGTCCCATCATTTCTATAGCGGCACGGAGTCCTGAGCCGAGCACGACGCTCCACCACGACTCGGGGCTCGCCAAGGCCTGCCGCCCCTCCTCGGCCGTGACCTCAACCGCTGTGGTCCCACTCTTCGCAAGAAGCTCCTCCACCGCGCGAACTTCCGTGAGACGGTCCCAGGGTCGGAAATCCGATACCAGGTCTGGCCGCTCGCCTTGAAGGGCTTGGTCGAAGGCGGAATACATGGGCTCGAAAAGGTTTGGACCCCAGGTGGTAATGGCCAGCTTGCCGCCCGGCCGTACCAGGCGCCATAAGTCTGCGACAAGCGCTTGCATGTCGGGAACAAAGAAGATGCCGAAAACGCAGACGACCGCATCGAAGCTGGCGTCGGGGAGGCCCAGCCGGGTCATGTCGCCGGTGCGAAATTCGACCTGGTCCAGCCCTCGGCCTTGCGCTTTCGTCCGGGCCAGGGCCAAGAGCCGGTCGGCTACATCGACGGCGACGACCTGTCCGGTCGGACCCACCGCTTCCGCCGCTGGCAGAGCCGATGCTCCGGTACCGCAGGCAAGGTCCAGTATCTTGAGCCCGGGACGAAGCTGCAACTGCTCGACCGTCCTTCGACCATAGCGATCCCAGTAGGCGTTGGCCGGGGCGTCGAAGTGGTCAGCGGCGGCGTTGTAGGTTGCCTGGGCCTTTCGTTGCGGCTCTTTCATATTCTCGTCCGCATGTTCTCGACCAGATGACGCCTCTCGCGTGACGGATCAGGCGTTTGGGGGCGGCTGGCCCTGTCCCTTTTTGACGATCAGGTCGAAGTCCTTTTTGCGTACCGGCATGACCGACAGACGGCTCTGCTTGATCAGGCCGATGTCCTGCAAGCGGGCGTCCTGCTTGATCTCACGCAGGCTGACCGGCCGGGCCAGGGCCTGGACCGGTTCCAGATCGACCACCACCCAGCGCGCGTCGTCGGTGGTCGGGTCCTGGTAGGCTTCCCGGGTGACGCGGGCCACCCCGACAACGGCCAGTCCCTTGTTGCTGTGGTAGTACAAGACCTGATCGCCGACTTTCATGGCTTGCAGATTGTTGCGGGCCTGATAGTTGCGCACCCCGTCCCAGTAGGTCGAGCCGTCCTGGCAGAACTGCTCCCAGGAGTATTTGTACGGTTCCGATTTGACTAACCAGTAGTGCATGACACCCTCGCACAACACGCTGACCGCTTCCGGCATGTCAACGCTGTTCCATTCTCCGGCGGGTGTAGCACGCCTGAGCGCGCCCCGACAAGGCCGTTTCCAGCCCGCTGGCCGCAACGGGTTTGGATTGCCTTTTGCCCGACGGGCTTCTATAAGAGGCGGTGAAAAAGGAGGGGTGTATGCCACACGGCAGTCGTCCACAATACGCGATCCGAACCGAAAAAAATGTGTGTGCCACCATGCGGGACGGCACCAAGCTGTACGCCGACGTGTACCGACCCGACGCCGAGGGGCGCTTTCCGGTCATTCTGCTCCGCCTGCCGTACGGCAAGCACATGGCCGAGCTGTTTGGCGACCACGAGTACTTTCCGGCCCGCGGCTATGTGGTGATTATCCAGGACGGCCGGGGCCGGTTCGAGTCCGAGGGCGAGTATTATGCCCTGATTGACGAGGCCCAGGACGGCTACGATACGGTCGAGTGGGCGGCCGGCCTGCCGTACAGCAACGGTCTGGTCGGCACCCAGGGCCAGTCCTACCTCGGCGCCACCCAGTACCAGCTGGCCCCGACCCGCCCGCCCCACCTGCGCTGCGCGTTTCCGGTCTCGGCTGCGGCCGACGCCCACCAGAGCTGGGTGTACCACACCGGCGGCGCCCTGTCCCTGGGCTGGCAGGTGCCCTACGCCATTTTTCTGGCCCGCAACACGATTGACCGCAAGGGCATCAAGGACGAACTGTGGCCGCACATCCGGCCCAATCTGGAGCGCTCGATCAACTTCGCCAATCCTCTGACGCCCGAGGCCTACCGCCGTTTGCCGCTGATGGACTGGGCCGACCTGTTGCAGGATGTGGCGCCGTATCTGCGCGACTACCTGACCCATCCTGAGGACGGGCCGTACTGGTGGGCGGTCAACATCGAACGCCAGCACCGCAATATCAATATCCCCATGTTCCACGTCAGCTCGTGGTACGACATTTTCCTGCGCGACGCCTTCGTCCATTTCTGCGGCCTCCAGTCCCGGGCCATGAGCCCCCAGGCGCGCGGCGGACAAAAGCTGCTGATCGGTCCCTGGGCGCACCTGTTTCCGTACACCACGCCGATCAGCGGCGGGACCGGCGACATTGACTTTGGACCCAACGCAACGATTGAGCTGCACGATGTCCAGCTGCGCTGGTTCGACTACTGGCTGAAGGGGATCGACACCGGCATTTCCGAGGAAGCCCCGATTCGGCTGTTTGTCATGGGCAGCAACCAGTGGCGCGACGAGTACGAGTGGCCGCTGGCCCGCACCCGCTACGTGCCCTACTATCTGCACAGCGCGGGCCAGGCCAACAGCCTGGACGGCGACGGCACGCTCAGCCCCGAACCTCCGACCGACGAGGCCGACGATCACTTTCGCTACGATCCGGCCGACCCGGTTCCGACCTGCGGTGGCAATACCCTGGTCATTCCGGTCGGCGTGGCCGACCAGCGCCAGGTCGAGAGCCGCCAGGATGTCCTGGTCTATACCGGCGCGCCGCTCGACGCACCCCTGGAGGTGACCGGCCCGCTGACCGTCGTGCTGTACGCCGCCTCCTCCGCCCTGGACACCGACTTCACGGCCAAGCTGGTCGATGTCCGGCCCGACGGCTATGCCCAGAACATCGCCGACGGCATCATCCGCGCCCGCTACCGCGAGTCGCGGACGACGCCGAGCCTCCTGTCGCCCGGCCAGCCAACTGAACTGCGCATCGACCTGTGGGCCACCAGCCACGTGTTTTTGCCCGGCCACCGGCTGCGGCTCGATATTGCGTCGAGCAATTTCCCGCGCTTTGACCGCAACCTCAACACCGGCGGTGATCAGGCCACGGGCACCACGTTTGAGACGGCCGAGCAAACGGTTTTCCATAACCGCGAGTTCCGCTCCCACATTGTCCTGCCGGTGATTCCCTAGGCGCTCCAGAGCGATGAAAGAGCCCCCCGTGCTGCCCGACGCTGCGGACAAGGCGGCCGTCGTGCGCGCCATGTTCGACCGTATTGCGCCGCGCTACGACGTGCTGAACCGCCTGATCTCGCTGTGGCTGGACCAGGGCTGGCGGCGGCGCGCGGTGCGGGCGGCCGGGATTGGCGCCGGCGACCGGGTCATTGACCTGGGCTGCGGAACCGGCGACCTGAGCGCCCTGGCCGCCCGGACCGGAGCCTGGGTGGTGGGCGTTGACTTTGCCGGACAGATGCTGGCCGGTGCCCGACGCCGCGGCATTCGGGCCGACTGGGTGCAGTCCGACGCCGGACGGCTGCCCTTTCCGTCGGCCTGGGCCGACGCGGTGGTGTCCGGCTTTGCGCTGCGCAACTTCGTGTCGATTCCGACCGTGCTGGCCGAGTCGGCCCGGGTGCTCCAGGCCGGCGGTCGGCTGGTCTTGATTGAGGTCGATACGCCCACCAACGGTCTCCTGCGCCGCGCCCATGCGGTGTATTTCAACCGCATCGTGCCCCGGCTTGGCGCTCTGCTATCCGATGCCGCCGCCTACGCCTATCTGCCGCGCTCGGTCTCCTACCTGCCCGACAGCCGGGAGTTGCAGCGCCTGATTGAGAGCGCCGGATTTGAGCGGGTCAGCAAGCAGCGGCTGTGCGGCGGAGTGGCCCAGATTGTCCGGGCGGTTCGTACCGGACGCAGCGCTGACCATCGCTCGGATTGAAAATGCTTGCCTGTCTCCTCCCCAGCGACTCGCGCCGAGGACGCGCCATACGCCGGAAAATCCCCCTCAGTCCCCCTTTGTCAAAGGGAATTATACCCAATCCTTGACAAGGCCCTTTTCCCATAATCCAGGCTAATCCCTTGACAGCTCTATACTCACCCAGAAATCACCTTTTCTAATCGGGCGATTTCAGCAGAGAGGCGCTGTACCTCCCGAAAAATGGTTTTGACTTCCTCCTTAGTCGGGTGAGCCTCAATGCTTCTGACAAGGGCATCAGAAGTGTCAAGAGGGACTTCTTCATGTCCCAAATTTTTAAGGGCTGTGTCAACTGCTGTCATGGTCCGGCCCATTCTCAAAGCCTTATCACGCCAACATCTCAATTCTCTCTGGGCCTCTTCCTTCTCTCGAAATGCGCGGCCCACACAGGCATCTTGTTCGTATTGGCTCATAGTAGACCTCCTCTGTCTACTATACGCCGCCTGGATGGCATTTTTGCAAGGAGCGCCAAAGCGAATTGAGATTTGTTGCAACTGCGCTACGGGCACATCAGGATTGCTTTTGCTGATTTCGTTCGCCTCCACCTCCCACCAGCCCCTTTGTTGCTGTGCTTCTTGCTTTGCGGTAACATACCGGGAAGATCAGGAGGAAGAACAGATGATCCTTGTTTTCGTAGGCGCAGGTGGCTCGACGGCGGTAGACCCAGAGCAGTACCCTGACACGCAGGGTTTCTTCGACGGACTTCCAGGAGAAATTCAAAACAACGGCCTATTTGCTCCTGTTGTAAAATTCCTCAAAAATAGCTTAGGAAAAGAGAAAATAGACATTGAAGACATGATGGCAGCTTTAGATCAATTCCAAACACAGTACAAAATGATGAAAGACCCCCAAACACTCATGCAGTGGACCCTAGCCGGATCAAGCTCTGTTGTTAGCAGCTCGAACATGAGCAATCTCGACAGCATGGAGAGAGATTTCGTTGATCCCCTCAATAAAATGATTAAAGAACGGGTCTATAAATTTTACGGAAAACGTCCTGATCCAGAAAAATTATCCACCTGGGTTGCATTCCTCAAGGAGCTAGGAGAGATTGACCCCATCATCGAAATCTTCACAACAAACTATGATCGCGTAATGGAAAAAGCTATCGAGCAAGCCGGTATAAGCGTCATACCCGGCTTGGTCAGTAGCTCTGATGGAGCGAAATTAGAAACGTCCTTTTGGGACCCTCGGGGTCAACCACCTTACATAAAGCATGAAGGATTATTGACCAAACTACACGGGTCCATAGACTGGCAACATGACGATGGAAATATCATTAAGAGTGGACCCCATTATACTCAGGACGAACAAAATCATTGTATCCTGTACCCAGGATACAAAGGGGTGCCGACCGAGGAGCCTTTTAGGATTTTTCACGACCACTTACGGAATACCGTACAAAAAAGACCTCAATTAGCTATTTTTGTTGGGTTCTCTTTTCGTGACGATTACATTAATTCCATCCTTGATGGTATTCCAGAGGAAACATTCACATTCTATTTTACTAAATCTGAAAAAGAATACCCTATAGACGCTCCCCCTCCTCCGCCCGGTGCTCCTCGTGCAAAAGGCTACTTTCACTTCCAAGAAGGCTTTACAGAAGAGACAGTCTTCCTTTGCCTTCATGGGATAAAAAGTAGTTTAGATAAAAGGCAAGCATTGGAGGCTTTATCACCTAGAGAAATTGGGCGCTTAATTCGCCATTCGAGTGAAGGAAAAGACGACCCCAGGAAAACCCCCTGGAAAGAATTTACGGCTGAATCGGTTGAGGTCGAAATGGACAGAGGTGGTGTCTGCGAATTAGGAGGGAGCCGGGGTGAAGTCGTCTCCATTAACGGCTCTGGAAAAATCAAAACACTCCTCCAGGGCCTCCTACTTTACCCTTCTGGCTCAAAAATCCAATTGTACGCCAGACAATATCGCATCGAATACACAGACAACTACATAAGGCGCACGGAGGAATTGTATAACGATTTTGTCGAGAAAAACGGACGCCCGCCGATCTGTAACGATGCACTCCCTCCTGAGCCTTAATGGAGCGATTCTTTACCCTTGGGGGCAATCTGAGAAACGGACTCAGGCTGAGGGACAGACCGGGGCTGAGGAACGGGCTCAGGTTTAGGGATAGGCTTAGGCCCAGGAGTTTTAAGGGCAGTTGCACCCCACCCGACACAACATCCATTAGGGTCAAACCAATAACGAAACCCATCGTCACTAGAAGCGGTCTCAAAAATACTGGCGGAGCAGGATGAGGATACAGCCGAGGTGGACGAAGCCGAGATAGTTCGCGGCATGATATTCATACCGAACCACTAGCCGCCGGAAGTTGCCCAACCAGGCGAAGAGCCGCTCCACCTTCCACCGTCGCTTGTAGCGGCGCAGCGAGCGCCCATCCTGAGTGGACGGTTTCGTGCGATTATGGCGGTGCGGAGCAATCATGGCGATGCCCAACTCGCTGAGGCAAGCGTCAAGCGGGTCGGAGTCATAGGCGCGGTCACCGATGAGGCGAGCGGGCAACGCCGCCACCAGCCGATCTTCCAGTGTGGCTGCTACGAGGGTAACCTCGTGGGGCGTAGCACTCTCGGTGCGCACGGCGAGAGGCAGACCAGTGCGGTCTGCCACTGCCAGGAGCTGCGTACCTTTGCCCCGCTTGGTTTTGCCCACGGCGCTCCCCCCTTTTTGGCGCCGATGAACGTGCCATCAATGAAACATTCGCGCAGATCAAGGCCGCCCCGCTTCTGCAAGTCTTCCGCGAGGGTCTGAAGGACTCGCGCCAGCGTGCCATCCCGCACCCAGCGTTGGAAGCGCCGATGGCAGGTCTGATACGAGGGAAAGCGGTCGGGTAAGTCTTTCCAGCGGGCGCCCGAACGCAGCATCCACAAAATCCCGTTCAGCACGGCGCGATCCTCGCACCGGGGCCGCCCGCGCCCATCCGCCCGTCTGGGCGACTTGGGCAGCAGGGGCTCGACCAACGCCCATTGTTCCTCTTGTAGCTCTTCGCGGCGGGCCATCAGTCGCTCCTTATCCTTTCAAAACCTTGCCCTCACCCCTACTCTACCTTAGTGGACAGGTTTTTGAGACCGCTTCTACTACTCCTGCACCCAGGACGCTCCCGACGGCAACTATGCCGAGCTGCGGGCCAAGGGCCAGCTGCCCCCGGCCGAGGGCAGTTCGTGGACTTCGTTCAGGCTGGCCTCCAAAGACTACCGGGTCTGGGCGCTGTTTGTGGTGTACGCGGCCTGCTTCGGGGTCGAGCTGACCATTAACAATATCGCGGCGCTCTACTATCACGACTACTTTCAGCTCGACATCGCCACCGCCGGTCTGATTGCCGGTCTGTTCGGCCTGATGAACATTTTTGCCCGGACACTGGGCGGCGTCTTTTCCGACACGATTGCGGCCAGGAGCGGCCTGACCGGCCGGGTGTGGTTCATGGGTGGTGTGCTGCTGGTCGAGGGCTTGGCCCTGATGCTGTTTTCCCAGATGGGAAGCCTGTTCCTGGCCGTGACGACCATGGTCGTCTTCAGCCTGTTCGTGCAGATGTCCGAGGGCGCGACCTATGCGGTGGTGCCGTTTATCAACAAGAAGGCGCTCGGCGGGGTGGCCGGTATTGTCGGAGCCGGGGGCAACGCGGGAGCCGTATCGGCCGGCTTCCTGTTCCGCTCCGAGAGTCTGTCTACGCCCGAAGCGCTGCTGTGGCTCGGCGCGTTCGTATGCGTCGCCTCGGCGTGCAGCCTGCTGGTCAAGTTCTCACCTGACGTTATTCGGGAAGAGCGTCTGGCGCTCGAGACCGCCCTGGCCCAGCGGCAAGCCTCAGCCGAGGCCAAGCCTGAGTTGGCCGCTGCCTAGGCTAAAGCAGCCCGGCTGTCGAGCCGAACTGGGGACGACCCCACGCCTGTTGCTCACGCAGCAGATTGTCGGTGTTGTGCCTATGCAATCGGCACCGTCGTGTTGCCTGTTCAAACAGGGCTGCTTGAAATGAGCCGTAAATCCGGTCATTCTGCGTCCTTTCACCCTCTCGTGCCTTTTGACGGGATTGGTCTCTCTTTTGCTAACTATTTTCAGGGCAGGGATAGGGAGGAGAACATTCATGCTGATGCGACTACACCTTTGGCTTTCTCATATGACACCTGTGGGGGATCGGCCTATGCTCAAACGGCACAGACGGGCTCTCCTGCTCGCGTTCTGCCTGCCCGCGCTCTGCCTGTTTGCGTTTCTGCCGTCCGGGCTCCGGGCAGACATGGCGCTGCCCCAGATTTCCTCCAAGCTGTCGCTCTCGGCCAACCTGCGGGTGCGGGGAGAGTTCTGGGACTGGTTTGAGGGCTCGTCGGGAGACCATTCCTATGCCTACGCGGCAACCGTGGCCAAGTTTGGGCTGAAGTGGTCGGATGAGCTGTTCGACCTGCACGTGGAGGCCCAGAACTCCTCACTCATGGGTCTGCCCGACGACGCCAGCGCCCCCGCCCCCCAGGCCGCGTTCGGCCTCGGCACGGTCTATCGGGCTCACAACCGTCGCAATAACGACTCGGGTATTTTTCTCAAACAGGCGCATCTGACGCTGAAAAACCCCGGTATTCCCGGTCTCAGGCTGAAGGGTGGCCGACATCTGATCGCCGAGGGCGCCGAGGTGTTGAGCCAGGACCCGACTATCGACTGGATCAAGCGCTTTCGCGTCTCGCAGCGCCTGATCGGCCCGTTCGGCTGGTCGCACACCGGCCGCTCATACGACGGATTCACTTTCAGTTATACCAGGGATGCCTACAACCTGACCGTCCACGGCTCTCACCCGACCCAGGGCGGATTCGATCTGGCCGGCATCAAAATGATAGACGATATCGACCTGCTGTACACCGGTTTCAACATCACCCGGCCGTCGTTCGCCAAAACCAGCGACGCCCGGCTGTTTTATATCTATTATGCCGACGGGCGCGGCCTGCGGCCGACCGATAACAGACCTGCTGCCGTGCGTGACGCCGACCGCCAGCATATCGCCATCCATACCGGCGGCGGTCATCTGATCCACCTGCTGCCCACTCCGGCCGGCCCGATTGATCTGATGGGCTGGGGCGTCGGCCAGGGCGGCGACTGGGGCCGGCAGGATCATGCGGCCTGGGCGCTGGCCTTTGAGGCGGGGTGGCAGCCCCAGGGCCTGCCCTGGAAGCCCTGGCTGCGGATCGGCTATAACCGCAGCTCGGGTGACGATGATCCCCATGACGGCGATCACGAGACCTTCTTCCAGATCCTGCCCACCGCCCGGGTGTACTCGTTCACCACCTTCTACAACCTGATGAACAACGAAGACGCCTTCTTCCAGCTTATTCTCCGGCCGCTCAAAGGGCTGATCTGGCGGACCGATTTTCATAACATTCGGGTCAGCGAGAAAAACGACCTGTGGTACCAGGGCGCCGGGGCAACGCTGGAGGATCGCCAGGTCGGCTTTGGCTATGTCGGTCGGCCGGCGTTCGGTAAACGCGGTCTGTTCCAGATTATCGAAACCACGCTGAGCTACACGGTCAACAAGCACGTCAACGTCAATGTCTTCTTCGCCCACGTGTTCGGCGACAGCATCGTAGACCACATATTCCCGGGCAACGACGCCAACTTTGGCTATATTGAGATGACGCTGAGGATCTGAGCGGTCCCCAGATAGTCATATGGAGAAAAGGGGAGCTTCCGGCTCCCCTTTTTTTATGCGAGCGAGGCGTTGTGGCAGTTTGTCTTGAGCCGTCACACGCTGCGTATCGCAAATTACGCTTGTATGTAGCCGTCCGTCATTCCCGCGCAAGCGGGAATCTCGCCTTCCCACCCTGGCGCCCTCTGGAGGCCGGCTCACGTCCGGCATGACACGAACGGAACACAGGGCTACAATCTATCGGAAAACGCACTATCGCAAACACTGCTTATTGAATGCGCAGTTGTGTGCTTTTCTGCTGCTCCACCAACACCCCTGTGCCCAGCCCGTTTGCTCCGGGTTCGTTTTCCCTGCGGTAAACGCTTTGTTTTTCGGTGTCTTTTGGCTTTCTGCGCTCTGCGCGGTGTCTTGGCACGCGAATTGCTGATCTTCCTCCTCACGTTCTTGCCTCACGTTCTTGGCGGAACGAATCCTCTTGCTTGGAGGTTCTCTGTATGGCCCATAACAGCTTACAAGACCCTTTCGATCCCAATACCTCGCTTGAGCACGCCCACGGCCATGGCGAGCAGCACACGCCGGACAACCACGCTCTTCCTGACACCTCCGAAAAAATCATTGACCGGGCCGTTGAGAGCACGGTCGTGCGCGCCCTGTTTGGCGGGAACGACTTGAAGCGGCGACGCTTCATGCAGCTGGTTGGGGCGGGCGGGGCGGCGGCGCTTATCGAGACCTTCTTTCCCCTCAAAACCGCAAAAGCCATGGCTCAGGAAAAGGCCGGCGCGATTGAAAAGACAGACCTGACGATCGGCTTTATTCCGATCACCTGTGCCACGCCGATTATCATGGCCGAACCCATGGGGTTCTATAAAAAGCACGGGCTGAATGCCAAGGTTCGCCGCGCCGCGGGCTGGGCAATGGTGCGCGACTGGTCGATTAACAAAGACGTTGACGCGGCCCATATGCTGAGCCCGATGCCCCTGTCGATTACGCTCGGGGCCGGCTCACAGCAGGTGCCCTACTTCATGCCGGCGGTGGAAAACATCAACGGCCAGGCCATCACCCTGCATACCAAGCACAAGGAGGTCAAATCGGCCCAAGACATGAAGGGCTTCCGCTTCTGCGTGCCCTTTCGCTACTCCATGCACAACTATTTGCTGCGCTACTACTTGGCCGAGGGCGGCGTTCACCCGGACAAGGACGTGCAGATTCGCGTCGTTCCGCCGCCGGAGATGGTGGCCAACCTCAAAGCCGAAAACGTCGACGGCTATCTCGCCCCCGACCCGTTTAACCAACGGGCGGTGTACGAAAACGCCGGGTTCATTTACCTGCTGTCAAAAGAGATCTGGGACCGGCACCCGTGCTGTGCCTTTGCCATTTCTCAAGAGTTTGCGTCGAGCTATCCCAATACGTTTCTGTCCCTGTTCAAGTCCATTGTGGACGCGACCCACTACGCCTCCAAACCGGAAAACCGCAAAGACATCGCCAAAGCCATTGCACCCAAAAACTACCTCAATCAGCCCGTCATCGTGCTTGAGCAGGTCCTGACCGGACGGTTTGCCGACGGACTCGGCAATATCCGGAACGTGCCGGACCGGATCGACTTCGATCCCTTTCCGTGGCATTCGATGGCGGTTTGGATTCTGACCCAGATGAAGCGCTGGAAGCATGTCGAGAGCGACTTCGATTATCAAAAAGTCGCCGAGGAGGTGTATCTGGCCTCGGAGTGCGACAAAATTTCCCGGGAACTCGGCTACGACGATCACGCCCAGACCTATAGTACCCATGTCCTGATGGGAAAGACTTTTGACCCCGGCAAACCCGAGGAATACGTCAAGAGTTTTCCGATCAGCAATCTCTAGTCAGGCAAAGGAGGACACAGCATGACACGCAAGGAAGCGCTGGACATATTACTGGCCGCCAAAAAGGACACAGGGCTGTCTTTTGTCGATCTGGCAAAGACCCTGGCCAGAGATAAGGTCTGGGTCGCCGCCGCCCTGATGGGCCAGGCGACGCTGTCGGCAGCCGAAGCGCGGCAGCTGGCCGAGGTCCTGGGCACGAGCCCAGAGGTGACCGCTCCACTCCAAGAGCCACCCCTCAAAGGGGCTTTGGACACCACAGTCCCGGTCGATCCGCTCATCTATCGGTTCCACGAAATCACCCAGGTCTACGGCACGGCAATGAAGGCCGTGATCCACGAGATGTTCGGCGATGGCATCATGAGCGCCATCGACTTTGAGATCGATATTCAGAAACACGAAGACCCAAAAGGGGATCGGGTCGTTGTGACCTACAGTGGCAAGTTTCTCCCCTACCGCAAATGGTGAGGTTATGAACACACGTGTTGTGACCCTGCGAGACACCACAACCGCCCTGCTCATGCAGCAGGCCGAGGCTGAGGCAGGCGACAGGCAGGGTGCCGATGCGCGTGCGCGGCCGCCAAGACAAACAATGTCTCTTCAAGGCCAGCCCTGGCTGCTGTCGGTGGCGCTGCTGGCCTTTTTTCTGGCGGTTTGGCATGTGGTGACCCTTCAGCCCGCGTTTGACCCGACCGGCCTGACTGAAGATCAGTTGATGACCATGGAGTTCAACGGGGACATCGTCCGGACCGAGCAGGGCAGCTACATCTATAATCCCGACAAAATCCAGGGCATCCCGGGCCCCTTCATCCTGGCCAGGAAAACGGTTGAGGAGCTGTCGGAGCCGTTCCACAAGAAGGGCACCAACGATCATGGGGTCGGTCATCTGGTCGTGTATACGGTGACGCGTTTTGCGGCCGGGTTTGTGTCGGCCTCGCTGCTCGCCGTGTGTATCGGGATTCTGATCGGTCTGTCACGGCCGCTGTACCAGGCCCTGAATCCCTTTATTCAAATTTTGAAACCGATTTCCCCTCTGGCCTGGATGCCGCTCTTATTGTACAGCGTGCAAGACCCGACCTGGACCGCCATTCTTGTCGTCTTCATGGCTTCGCTGTGGCCAACCATTGCCAACACGGCATTTGGGGTGAGTTCGATCCGCAAAGAATACATCCAGGTCGCCCGCTTACTGCAACTGTCCTGGCTCCGCCGCCTCGTCATGGTCATCCTGCCTGCGGCGGCACCGACCATTATTGCGGGTCTGCGTATCTCTTTTGGCAGTGCTCTGGTGGCTGTGGTGCCCGCCGAGATGCTGCTGGGCGAACTCGGTATGGGCTATTTGACCTGGATCGAGTGGAACAACCTCGACATTTCCGGCGTGATGTTTGCCATTCTTATTGTCGGCGTGGTGGGGATCGTGCTCGATTCCGGCTTCAATCGGCTTGCCCGGTTGGTGACATATACGGACTAGAGCATTTGCCAATTCCCTATAGCATTCCAACACGGTAGTGCGTTTTACGATAGATTGTAGCCATGTGTTCCGTTCCTGTCATGCCGGACGTGATCCGGCATCCAGAGGGCGCCAGGGTGAGAAGGCGAGATTCCCGCTTGCGCGGGAATGCCGGACGGCTACACAGCATCGTTATTTGCTCTAGCCCGAATGGTAGGGGCGACGCATGCGTCGCCCCTACTGAGAGGGAGGTCAGGATGTCTTTTCTTGAAATCGACCACGTTACCAAGCATTTTCCGCTCCGCGAGGGCGCAGCCGGCAACGGCCACAGGGCGGACACCTTCTGTGTCTTTGAGAATGTCTCGCTCCAGATCGAAGAGGGAGAATTTCTGACCCTGGTCGGTCACTCGGGGTGTGGCAAGAGTACGCTGCTCAACATTCTGGCCGGTTTTGAGACAGCCTCCGCAGGCGGCATGGTTCTGGACGGCAGGGAGGTTGTCGAGCCGGGCCTGGACCGGATGGTCGTGTTCCAGAGCTTTGCCCTGATGCCCTGGCTGTCCGCGTTTGACAATGTCCGCATTGCGGTCAAAGCGGCTCACCCGGAGTGGGACAGCGGGCAGGTCGATAGCCACACCCAAAAGTATCTCAGCATGATGAGTCTGCTCGATGCGGCCGACAAGAAGCCCGCCTTTTTGTCCGGCGGAATGCGCCAACGTGTCGGGTTGGCGCGGGCGTTTGCCGTCCAGCCCAAGGTGCTGCTGCTGGACGAGCCGTTTGCCCAGATCGACGCCCTCACCCGAGGCGTCATTCAACAAGAGCTGATGAAGATGTGGGAGGCGACCGGCACCACGGTCTTCATGGTCACCCATGACGTGGATGAGGCGATTCTGCTCTCGGATCGCGTTGCCCTGATGAGCACCGGTCCCGCCGCCCGTGTGGCCGAATGTCTGGACGTCAGGATTCCTCGGCCGCGGCGCCGGGAGACGATTATCGATCTGCCGGAGTACACCCAGCTGCGCAACGAGGTGTTGCATTTCCTGATGCAGGCCACCTAGCGCATTTTACGTTAGAGCAAATTACGATCCTGTGTAGCTGCCCGTCATTCCCGCGAAAGCGGGAATCTCGCCTTCCCACCCTGGCGCCCTCTGGATGCCGGATCACAGCCTGCCCCGGACATGAGCCGGGGTCCGGCATGACGAGAGCGGAACGGCTCTAGCGGAGCGTAATCCGACACGTACGGGCTGTCGGCTTACGCCTGCGGCTCACCCGACCTACACGGCTACACATACGTCGGACCGGTTCCAGGTCTGCCGGGGTGCGGCGCTCAGCTGCTGAACAGCCGCACCGGCAGCCAGGCGTGCTGCATGGCCCGGATGTCGGCCAGGGGGGTAAAGCCGCCCATCTCGTCCAGCTCGCGCTGCCAGACCATATCGACCAGGGACGACAGCTGGGGGCGGAGGTCGCCCAGGATGGCCTGGGCCTGGCGGTGGCCGAGGCTGCCCAGCCGCAGGGCGGCGCTCACAAAGCTGACCATGAAGCTGTGCAGCAGCACGATCCCGCCGGCCCGTTGCGGCACCTGCCAGGCGACACACACCACGGCCAGACACACCGGGCCGTTGCCCTGGCTGCGGCGTTGGTCAATCCCGCTGGTGAAGGTTTGGAAGAAGGCGTCGTTTTCCGACGGACGCAGGCTTTCCAGCATGGCCCGGCCCGAGCGGGCCGAGGCGTGGCGCAGCTCCTGGGGCAGGAGCGAGGCGGTCAGCGCGCGGTCCACCTCGTGCAGCCGTTCGAGGTCGGCCGCTTCGGCCGCCCGGTAGGCGTGCAGATAGGCCGGCAGTTCGAGCGGGGCGACTTTATGCCGAAGATAATCTTCGAGCAGACGCCGCACGTCGGTGTCCGGCGCCAGGCTCAGAAAGGTCTCAAGCCCGTGCGACAGGTTGACCAGGCCGGACGGAAAGAACGAGTCGGCCAGCTGCAGGGCGGCCAGCAGCGCGCTATCGTCGATGTTCATCTGAACGCTCGTGGCTGTGGCGTGGCGAGGCGGCGTGCTGATCGCGCGGCCAGGCGCGGCGTTCGTAGCGAATGCGAAAGCAGTCCGTCATCCGGTGCGTCCGCAACACCGTCTCCATCACCGCCCGGTCCAGCGACACGGGCACCAGGATGTGCTCTCCGACAAAGGCCACCGGCCAGTGCTGATTGCCCAGCACGTGTCCCAGCCGCACCGCGCGTCTGAGCCGTTCGGCCGGGTCGGTCTCGGGCGAGGGGGTGAGGACCATGACTTCCTGGAGGCTGATGTGGATCAGCACTCCCCCGTCCTGGTCGGCCAGGGCAAACACGTCGCCCTCGTTCAGACTTGTGCCGCGCGGCAGGATCAGACCCAGGGCGCGTCCGCTGGCGGTCTGAACGCGGAGACGGCTCTTGTGGGCGTCGCGCTCGTCAAGGGTGACTTCCTCCAGCCGGGTCGCCTGTCTCCAGCGTTCGACCTGTTCGGCAAGCTCGGGGTCGGCCTGCATATTGCCCAGCCGTTCACGTATCCGCAGCATGGTTCTCTCTGTCTGCCGACTATTTTGCGACTATTTTGCGACTATTTTGGAAAACGGGGCGCCGGCACGCCCCGGTGCCGCAGCCGCAGCCAGTGCCAGGCGCTGAACAGCAGGCGTCGGACGGCGGGCACCTCCGAGCCGACGACTTTGACGCTGATACCGCGTTCTTGCGGCAACAAACTGACCCCCCAGACTGTTCCCGTTTCAGCTTCAGCCGGCAGGTCGGCCAGGTCGGCCAGGTCGGCCAGGTCGGCCTGGAGTTCGTGGGCCCAGGCGGCCGGAATGTCGGGACCGACCAGGAAAGCCTGACCCCAGACATGGCAGCCGGCCAGGACGCCCGGCCCGTCGAGGGGGTGTCGGCCGGGCAGGGCCAGGCTGTGGTCTCGGATGAGAACACGCCGCTCGGCGTCCAGGACGCTCAGGCTGGTGCTGAGCGCTGCAAAGGTCGCGCCGTCGGCCGCCGCTCGGGACAGGACGATTTCGGTTCCCAGAAAACTCGCCCCGGCCGCCAGCTCGATGCGCAGCGCCTGGCCGAAACGCGCCCCGGGAAACAGGATCAGCGGCTCGGGACAGTATTCGGCGTAGGCCCCGGGACCGAGGCTGAAGCCGACGCGCTGGAGGGCGCAGTTGGCCGTCATGGTGTGGATCTTCTCGGCCGCCTGGTTGGTGACATGGACCTGGGCGCCGGCATCCAGGCTGAACCGCAGCTCGGCGCGGTCGCCCTGAATCAGCCCGCCGGCCGGGGTTTGCACGTACACCACGGCCATGCCCGGCACGGCCGGGTCCAGGTACCACGGCCGGGTGCAGTGAAACGGGTGCGAGACAAAGGCGTGGCCCAGCCGGGTCGTGCCCGAGCGGACGGCAAAGGCCAGCCGACACCCCCCCCGCTTGCCGGTCGAGCCGGCCGGGCGCTGGGCGAGCGGCTCGGCCGCATAGGCGCGGAAGACGGACGGCCAGGCGTCCGCCGTTTGGCACGCAGCGGGCGCGACGACCTGGTCCGCGTCGGCTAGCCGAACAGCAGCTCGCGCTGTATCCACGCCCCCACCTCGCCGATGCCCTGGCCGGTTTTGCAGTTGGTGAACACGACCGGGCGCTGGCCGCGCACGCGCCGGGCGTCCTCGGCCATGACCTCAAGGCTGGCGCCAACGTAGGGGGCCAGATCGACTTTATTGATGACCAGCAGGTCGGAGCGGGTGACGCCCGGGCCCTGCTTGCGGGGAATATCGTCGCCGCCGGCCACGTCAATCACAAAAATGAACGCGTCGGCCAGCTCCGGCGAATAGGTCGAGGCCAGATTATCCCCGCCGCTCTCCAGCAGGATGAGGTCGAGGTCGGGAAAGCGGACTTCCAGCTGGTGGACGGCCTCCAGGTTCATGGTCGGATCTTCCCGAATCACCGTATGCGGGCAGGCCCCGGTCTCGACCCCGACGATCCGTTCCGGGGCCAGGAACCCCCGGCTGCGCAAACGCCGGGCGTCTTCTTCGGTCAGGATATCGTTGGTCACCACCGCGACCCGTTTGCCACTGTCTTGCAGCCGGGGAACAAGCCGCTCGATCAGCGCCGTCTTGCCCGAGCCGACCGGGCCGCCAATGCCCAGACGCGGCACCTCGGCGGGCATCACGATGTCTCCTCGGGCTCCACAAAGCCGCGTTCGCGGGCGGTCTGGAGCGCTTGCCGGCGAACCTCGGCATCTGTTGTACTGCCCTCGGTCAGGCTGTTCAGACCCAGCACGATACGCTGGCCGCCGAACGGCACGAGGCTGACCGCTTTCTCTTCTCCGGGCTCGAAGCGCACCGCCGTGCCGGCCGGAATGTCCAGATGCAGGCCAAAGGCAGCCGTGCGGTCGAAGCGCAGCGCCCGATTGACCTCAAAGAAATGGTAGTGCGAGCCAACCTGAATGGGCCGGTCGCCGGTATTCAGCACGCTCAGGGAGTGGCTCGGCCGGTCGGCGTTGAGGCTGAGCGTGCCTGCGGCCGGCAGAATCTCGCCGGGGATAGGTGTCTGGGATGCCATGTTGTCCTCTCTTGACGTGTGATGCAAAAAGAAACCCACCCCGGCCTTCGGCCACCCCTCCCAGGAGGGGATGGGGGCGGTTCCCCTCCTGGGAGGGGTGCCGCGCGAGCGGCGGGGTGGGTTCTCTCCGGCCTAGCGGCTTCCGCACGGCTGGTAAGAGCAGATTCCGGGTAATGTGCATCACACGTCTCTTGATGGGTCGGGCTGTTGAAATCCGCAAGAAGCTTGCCAGTTCTGCGGTCTATATGGGACGGCTTTTTCCCGGCCCAGGAGAAAAGATGCCCACAAAGTAAGCAGGTCATGCCCAAAGCCTGGGCATCCGGCCCGCCCGCCGACCCGTCCGCCGGGCCACGAGCCGTCTGCCCGCCCGACCCCGTAACCCTGCTCACCGCACGTATTTTTGCCAGGCGGCGGCCTGCCGTCAAGCGCTGACCGCTCCCCGTCGCCCCGGCCTGTCAGGACATGGCCCGCTTCTTGCTTCATTCGACTGGCCTGAAGCGCTTCGTGTCACGACTGAAAGGGAAAGGGAGTTATGCAAACACACACATGGAAGACTCTGATTGTCGGAGTCTGCTGCGCCTTTGGCGCACTGAGTGGGACCCCAGGCCGGGTAGCGGCCGACGACATCGGCGAGTTGCGCCAGCAGCTGGCCGAGCAGCGTCGGGTCATGGAGTTGATGGAAAAACGGCTGCTTGAGCTCGAGGGCAAAGAGCAGACGCGAAGCGAAAAAGAGATCGAGTACGGCTATAGCCAACCCGAGGCGCTGCGCCGCGACGGCCTGGAGGCCGGCGATGTGTACGACGGCGGCTTTTACGTCCGCAGCAAGGACAACAGCTATTCGCTCAACGTGAACGGCTTCGTCCAGAGCCGCTACACGTTTCTGGCCCCGGAACAGGGCCGCAGCCGCAACAATTTCGACGTGGCCCTGGCCCGTCTGGCCTTTTCGGGCACGGTGTTTGACCCCAAGGTGTCCTACTTCTTCCAGTTTGAGGGGACGACCTTTGGCAACAGCAACCGCCAGACCATGCTCGACTGGTGGATGCAGTACAGCTTTTCGGACTACGCCAAGGTCCAGGCCGGGCGCTTTATTCTGCCCTACAGCCGACAGTTCTACACCCATCCGGGTAATCTGTTGTTCTCCGACCTGTCCGAGGCCGACTACGCCTTCAACCTCCAGCGCGCGGTTGGGGCGAATCTGAGCGGTAGTCTCGGCAAGCTGTCCTACCACGCGGTGGTCACCAACAGCATCCGCGCCCTGGATGCCGGCGGGCAGCAGAACGTGGGGGCCGAGGTCGCCTGGCAGGGCCGCCTGGAGTACGACCTGCTCGAACCCTACGGCTACCTGGAAAGCTCGCCCACGCCGGCCGCCGCCCCGCAGCTGTCGCTGGGCGTGGCCGCGGCCTTCAACCCGGTTGACGACGCCTCCGGCTTTCAGAATGTCAGGCCCGGCGACCGGACGACCAACGTGACCGTTGACGGCGGTTTTCGCTACCTGGGCCTGAGCGTCCAGGCCGCCGGCTACTACCGGCGCAACAACTTCCACAACGCCGCCCAGATCGGCCACGAAGTCGGTCACGACTGGGGCTATTACGGCCAGATCGGCTACTATCTGACCCAGCGCCTGGAACTCGCCGGCCGGGTCTCGGGCGTCGATTTCCACTTCGACAACAATGTGAATCGTTCCAACCCCCGGACCCGGGGCGATGTACGCGAGTACACGGCCGGCCTCAACTACTACCTGTACGGCCACGCCGTGAAACTTCAGCTGGACTACAGCTTTCTGGACGGCGATCCGTTTGACCCGACCAGGACCAGCACTGGCGATAACCGGTTTCGGATCCAGACCCAGATTCTCTTTTAGCACCACACACGTAAGGAGGTTGTGCGTATGAAGAAGTTGAGAGGATGGCAAACCGGGCTGCTGCTCGCCGGCCTGCTCGTCGCGTCGCTGACCGGGGCGCGAGCCGGCTGGGCCGCAGACCCGATCAAGGTCGGCATTTTGCACTCGCTGAGCGGCACCATGGCCATCAGCGAAACCTCGCTCAAGGATGTCGCCCTGATGGCGATTGAGGAGCTGAACGAAAACGGCGGCGTGCTCGGCCGTCAGATCGAACCGATTGTGGTTGACCCGGCCTCGGACTGGCCGCTGTTCGCCGAAAAGGCGCGCGAGCTGATCCAGCAGGACAAGGTCGCGGTGGTGTTCGGCTGCTGGACCTCGGTGTCCCGCAAGTCGGTCCTGCCGGTCTTTGAAGAGCTGAACGGCCTGCTGTTCTATCCGGTCCAGTACGAGGGCGAGGAGTCTTCGTTCAACGTCTTCTACACCGGTGCGGCGCCCAACCAGCAGGCGATTCCGGCCGTTGAATACCTGATGAGTGAAGACGGCGGCGGCGCCGAGCGCTTTGTGCTGCTGGGCACCGACTATGTCTACCCGCGCACCACCAACAAGATTCTGAACTACTTTCTGGAATCCAAAGGGGTGGCCAAAGCCGACATCATGGAGCTGTACACGCCGTTCGGGCACAGCGACTACCAGACCATTGTGGCCGATATCAAGCGCTTTGCGGTCGGCAAACAAACCGCCGTGGTGTCCACCATCAACGGCGACTCCAACGTGCCGTTCTATAAAGAGCTGGCCAACCAGGGTCTGAAGGCCGAGGATATTCCGGTCGTGGCCTTCTCGGTCGGCGAGGAAGAACTGCGCGGGATTGACACCGCGCCCCTGGTCGGGCATCTGGCCGCCTGGAACTACTTCATGTCGGTCGAGACGCCCGAGAACCAGGCCTTTGTCGCCAAGTGGGACGCGTATGTCAAAAAGCATAACCTGCCCGGCGGCGACAAGCGGGTGACCAACGATCCCATGGAAGCTACCTATATTGGCGTCAAGATGTGGGCCCAGGCGGTTGAGCAGGCCAAGACCACCGAGGTTGACGCGGTGCGTCAGGCGGTCGGCAGCCAGGTCGTCCGCTCCCCGTCGGGTTTTGACATCAGCATGGACGCCAAGAACCACCACCTGCACAAGCCGGTGCTGATCGGCGAAGTCCGCGAGGACGGCCAGTTCGATATTGTGTGGAATACCGACGGACCGATCCGGGCTCAGGCCTGGAGCCCGTTCATTCCCGACAGCGCCGAGAAGGTCGCCGACTGGACCTATCCGTGGGTGTGCGGCAACTGCACCGCGCCGCAGTTCAAGCACTGAGCGCCGGGGGCTGAGCCGTTGACGCGGCTCGGCCGTCCGGCTGCGGAACGCGTATGACAGTCTGGTCTTTTCTCTTGCGGCTGAGCGTCGTGGCGATGCTCAGCCCTGTCTTTGTCAGCTCCGGGCAGGCGGCCGACACGGCCGAGCTGGCCGAGCTGCTCAAGGGGCTGGGGGCAAAAAGCCGCAGCCACATCAGACAGGCCATCGGCGAGCTGGGCCGACTCAACGACCCGGCCGCCCTGCCGGCCCTGGAAGCCCTGGGCGAGCGGCGCCTGCGGGTCGATGAGGCCGGCAATGTCTACATCAGCCACGAGGACGAGCAGGATGACGGGCTGCGGGCCGCGCTGAGCGGCGAGCCGGTCGGCCTCGACCCGGCGCGTCTGCGCACGCCCCGGATCAATAACGCCATTCGCCGTGCGCTGCGGCCGGTGATCGCCCAGCTGCGGCTGGGTTCCCCGCAGGCCGAGGTCCGTCTGGCTGCGGCCGAAGAGCTGGCCCGGCGGCCGCAGGCCGAGATGGTCGGCCCTTTGCAGGCCGCCCTGGAGCGCGAGCAGGCGCCGGCCGTGCGCACCGCGCTGGCCGTTGGCCTGGCCCAGCTCCAGCTCCAGAGCGCGGACCAGGCCGAGCGTCTGGCCGCGGTTGGGATGATTGGCGAGTCCGGGAATCTGGGCCTCAGACCCCAGCTCGAAGCCCTGCTGGAGACCGACCGGGACGGCGCGTTTGTCGAGCCCGACGCGGCCGTGCGCCAGGCCGCGCAAACGGTCCTGACCAGTTTTGAGCGCCGCCAGCTTCTGATTAACGGCTTCGGCAACCTGTTCTACGGCTTCAGCCTGGGCAGCGTCCTGCTGCTGGCCGCCCTCGGCCTGGGGATCACCTTCGGTCTGATGGGCGTGATCAATATGGCCCACGGCGAGATGCTGATGCTGGGCGCCTACGCCACCTATGTGGTCCAGGGCCTGTTCCAGGAGCATGCCCCGGCCCTGTTTGACTGGTATCTGGTGGTGGCCGTGCCGGCCGCCTTTGGCGTGTGTCTGGTGGCCGGCATGATCCTGGAGCGCGGCGTCATCCGCTTCCTGTACGGCCGTCCGCTGGAAACCCTGCTGGCCACCTGGGGCATCAGCCTGGTGCTGATTCAGAGCGTGCGGGTCGTGTTTGGCGCCCAGAATGTCCAGGTCGCCAACCCGGCCTGGCTGTCGGGCGGCACCGAGGTGTTGTACGGGGTTGTCCTGCCCTACAGCCGGCTGGCCATCCTCGTCTTCGTGGCCCTGGTGGTCGGTGCGGTGTGGCTCATCCTCCAGCGCACCCGCCTGGGTCTCCAGGTCCGAGCGGTGACCCAGAACCGGCCCATCGCCTCGTGCATGGGCATTTCGGTCGCCCGGGTCGATATGTGGACCTTTGGTCTGGGGTCGGGCATTGCCGGCCTGGGTGGGGTGGCCCTGTCGCAGATCGGCAATGTCGGCCCCGAGCTGGGCCGGCTGTATATTGTCGATTCGTTCATGGTCGTCGTCCTGGGCGGGGTGGGCAATATCGCCGGGACGGTGGTCGGGGCGCTGAGCCTGGGTCTGGTCAATAAGTTTCTCGAACCCGTCGCCGGCGCCGTATTGGGCAAGATCGGCGTGCTGATTTTCGTCGTGCTGTTCATCCAGCAGCGTCCTCAGGGGCTGTTTGCCCTCAAGGGACGGCTGGCAGAAGGCTAGTCCCGTGGCCGTTGTTTCCCTGACCAAAGCCCCGGCCGAGCCGCTCGAAGATCAGGCGGGTGAGCTGGCGCCGTCCGCCTCGGGCCTGCTCGGGCTCCACACCCGGGGCGGCTGGAGCCTGGTTCTGGCGGCGCTGCTGCTGGCCCTGGTCGTCGTTCCGGTCCTGAACCTGCTGCCGGCCGAGTCGGCCTTCCACCTGCCCGACTATCTCATTCCTCTGCTCGGCAAGTTCATGTGTTACGCCCTGGTCGCCCTGGCGGTCGATCTGATCTGGGGCTACGCCGGTATTCTCAGCCTGGGTCACGGCGTGTTCTTTGCCCTGGGCGGCTACGCCATGGGCATGTACCTGATGCGGGCCATCGGCACCGAGGGCGTCTACCGCAGCGAGCTGCCCGACTTCATGGTCTTTCTGGATTGGAAGGAGCTGCCGTGGTACTGGTACGGCTTCAGCAGCTTCGGCTTCGCCCTGTGCATGGCCCTGCTGATTCCCGGCCTGCTGGCCTATATCTTCGGCTTTTTCGCCTTTCGCTCGCGCATCCGCGGGGTGTATTTCTCCATCATCACCCAGGCCATGACCTACGCCCTGATGCTGCTCTTTTTTCGCAACGATACCGGCTTTGGCGGCAACAACGGACTGACCGACTTCAAGCGCCTGCTGGGTTTCTCGCTCCAGGAACACTCGACCAAGCTCGGCCTGTATATGGTGTCCGCAGCCGTCCTGGTGGCAGCCTACCTGGGCTGCCGTTATCTGGTGCGGTCCAAGCTCGGCCGGGTCTTGACGGCGGTCCGCGACGCCGAGAGCCGGCTGATGTTCTGCGGCTACAACCCGTACAGCTACAAGCTGTTTCTGTGGACCCTGTCGGCCGTCCTGTGCGGCCTGGCCGGGGCTTTGTACGTGCCTCAGGTCGGTATTATCAACCCCAGCGAGATGCAGCCGTCCAACTCGATCGAGATGGCGATCTGGGTGGCGGTCGGCGGCCGCGGCAGCCTGTCGGGCGCACTGCTGGGCGCGTTTCTGATCAACGGGGCCAAGAGCTGGTGTACGGTCGCCTTTCCCGACCTGTGGCTGTACATCCTGGGCGGTCTGTTCATCGCCGTAACCCTGTTTCTGCCGCGCGGGGTGATCGGCCTGTTCGGCCCGTCCGAGCGCAGCGCGCAGCCCTAGTCTGGAGTCCGGTATGGAGCCCACAGACGAGACGACTGATCGCGATCAGGGCGGCAGCCCGGTGCTGGCCCATGTCGCCCAGCCGGGCGTGATCGACACCAGCCACGGGGTGAGCCTGTATATCGAAGACCTGACCGTCAGCTTTGACGGCTTCAAGGCCCTGGACGGGATCAGTCTGTATCTCAACACCGGCGAGCTGCGGTGTGTGATCGGTCCCAACGGGGCTGGTAAAACGACCCTGATGGACGTCATTACCGGCCGCACCCGGCCCGATAGCGGTCGGGTGTTCTTTGGCAACAACCTGGATCTGACCCAGCTGTCGGAGTACGAGATCGCCCTGGCCGGCATCGGCCGCAAGTTTCAGGGACCGACCGTGTTTCAGGGCCACAGCGTGTTCGAGAACCTGGAGCTGGCCATGCAGGCGACCAAGACCGTGTGGCACAGCCTGATGGCCCGCCTGAGCGGCGAGCAGCGCGACCGCATCGGCGCCACCGCCGAGACCATCGGCTTGCTCGACCACCTCCACACCCGGGCCGGCCTGCTGTCCCACGGCCAGAAGCAGTGGCTGGAGCTGGGCATGCTGCTGATCCAGGACCCCCAGCTGCTGCTGGTCGACGAGCCGGTCGCCGGTCTGAGTCAGCACGAGACCGAGCGGACGGCCGAGCTGCTGGTCTCGCTGGCCGGTCAGCATACGGTCGTGGTGGTTGAGCATGACATGGAGTTCGTGCGCAGCCTGGCCCGCCGGGTGACGGTGCTGCACGAGGGACGGGTCTTGGCCGAGGGCAGTATGGCCGAGGTGCAGAACGACCCGCGGGTGGTTGAGGTGTATCTGGGAGCCTAGCCGGGCCGGGAGCGTAGAGGCGTGGACAGCGATGATCCAAATCGACCAGCTCAATCAGTACTACGGCGAGAGTCACATCCTGTGGGATGTCAGCCTCGCCATTCCGGCCGGTTCGTGTACCTGCCTGATGGGACGCAACGGGGTGGGCAAGACCACCCTGCTGAAGACCATCATGGGCATCCTGCCGGCCGCCTCGGGCAGCCTGCGGTTTGAGGATCTGGAGCTGACGAGTCGCCCGGCCGAGCTGCGCGCCCGGCTGGGCATCGGCTATGTGCCCCAGGGGCGCGAGATTTTTCCCCAGCTGACGGTTGAGGAAAACCTGCGCATCGGCCTGCCGGCGCGACGTGACGGGCGGAGGGCGATCCCGGATATGGTGTTTGACTTCTTTCCGGTCCTGCAACAGATGCTGGGCCGGCGGGGCGGCGACCTGTCGGGCGGGCAGCAGCAGCAGCTGGCCATCGGCCGCGCCCTGGTGCTCGACCCCAAGCTGCTGATTCTGGATGAGCCGACCGAGGGCATTCAGCCCAATATCGTTCAGGAGATCGGCGATATTCTGTTGCGGCTCAACCACGAGCAGGGGCTGACGATCCTGCTCGTGGAGCAGAAGCTGCCCTTTGCCCGCCGGGTGGCCGACGCCTTTGCGGTCATGGAAAAGGGCAGTGTGGTCGCCGAGGGACCCATCGCCGGGCTGACCGACGAGATTGTCCGCCGGCATTTGTCGGTCTAGCAAAGAGGAAACGTGTCGTCCAAGCACATGTTGACACGTTTCCTCTTCGAGGAGGAGCGCCGTGCATTTCACCCCCCACGAACAGGAAAAGCTGATGATTTACCTGGCCGCTCAGCTGGCCCGCGAGCGGCAGGGACGGGGGCTCAAGCTGAACTACCCCGAGGCCATGGCCCTGATTACCAGCGCGATTCTCGAAGGCGCGCGCGACGGCCAGTCGGTCGCCGAACTGATGTCCTACGGGGCGACGATTCTCAGCCGCGACGAGGTCATGGACGGGGTGGCCGAGATGCTCGATCTGGTCCAGGTCGAGGCCACGTTCCCGGACGGCACCAAGCTGGTTAGCGTCCATCAGCCGATTCGCTAGGAGGCAGGCATGAGTCACACGATTGAGCGCCGGCAGTATGCCGAGATGTTCGGGCCGACCGTCGGCGACCGGCTGCGTCTGGCCGATACGGAGCTGGTGATTGAGATTGAGCACGACCACACGGTCTACGGCGACGAGGTCAAGTTCGGCGGCGGCAAGGTGATCCGGGACGGCATGGCCCAGTCGCCGGTCCAGACCTCGGCCCAGGGCGCGCCCGACCTGGTCATTACCAACGCCACGGTGGTCGATCACTGGGGGATCGTCAAAGCCGACGTGGGGATCAAAGACGGCCGTATCTGCGGCATCGGCAAGGCCGGCAACCCGCTGCTGATGGACGGCGTGTCGGCCGAACTGGTCATCGGGCCGGGCACCGAGATTTTGGCCGGAGAGGGCAAGCTCCTGACCGCGGGCGGGATTGACGCTCATATTCACTTCATCTGTCCGCAGCAGATCACCGAAGCCCTGGCCTCCGGCATCACCACCATGTTTGGCGGCGGCACCGGCCCGGCGACCGGCACCAACGCCACCACCTGCACGCCCGGACCGTGGAATATCGCCCGGATGCTCGAATCCATCGAATCCTTTCCCATGAACCTGGGGTTTTTGGGCAAGGGCAACGCCTCGCGTCCCGAGGCGCTGCGCGAGCAGATCGAGGCCGGGGCGATGGGACTCAAGCTCCACGAGGACTGGGGCTCGACTCCGGCGGCGATTGACTGCGCCCTGTCGGTGGCCGACGCCTACGATGTCCAGGTCGCCATCCACACCGATACCCTGAACGAGACCGGTTTTGTCGAGGATACGATTGACGCCTTCAAGGGCCGCACGATCCACACCTACCATACCGAGGGGGCGGGCGGCGGCCACGCCCCGGACATCATCAAGGTGTGCGGTTTTCCCAACGTCCTGCCGTCTTCGACCAACCCGACCCGGCCGTTCACCGTCAACACGATTGACGAACACCTCGACATGCTGATGGTCTGCCACCACCTTGATCCCGGCGTCCCCGAAGACGTGGCCTTTGCCGAGTCGCGCATCCGACCGGAAACCATTGCGGCCGAGGACGTGCTGCACGATCTGGGCGCCTTCAGCATGATGGCCTCGGACTCTCAGGCCATGGGCCGGGTCGGCGAGGTGATTCTGCGCACCTGGCAGACGGCCCATAAAATGCGCGTTCAGCGCGGGCGCCTGGCTGAGGAGAGCGGCGACAACGACAACTTCCGGGTCAAGCGCTACCTGGCCAAGTACACCATCAACCCGGCCCTGACCCACGGCATTGCCGATCACGTCGGCTCGATCGAGGTCGGCAAGCTGGCCGATCTGGTGTTGTGGGAGCCCAAATTTTTCGGCGTCAAGCCCGAACTCATTCTGAAGGGCGGCTTTATTGCCTGGGCGGCGATGGGCGACCCCAACGCCTCGATCCCGACCCCCCAGCCGGTCTTCGGGCGGCCCATGTTCGGCCATTTTGGCCGCGCCCCGGCCAGCCTGTCGCTCAGTTTTGTCTCCCGCGCGGCGCATGACAACGGTCTGGCCGGGCAGCTCGGGCTGCAAAAGCGGCTGGTGCCGGTCCACAACTGCCGGCAGGTGGGCAAGACCGACCTGATCCACAATGGGGCGCTGCCGCACATCGAGGTCAATCCCGAGACCTACGAGGTCCGGGCCGACGGCCAGCTGCTGACCTGCGAGCCGGCCAGCGTGCTGCCGCTGGCCCAGCGCTACTTCCTGTTTTAGGGACAAGCGCGTCGGTTCAAGGCCGGACCCGCTCCCGGTCTGAGCGATCGGGCCGGGCGCAGGCTGGCCGTTGTGCCGTCACGCAGGATGATCTGCGCCGGTGGCGGAAGCACTGGCGGCTGCGATGTGTCTTGTTCCGGCATTCGTCTGTCTCGCTCGACTCCCATGAAACACGCGTTCGTCAATCGCGGCCTGACTGAGTTCTTCGCAGCTCATGGCCCACTCGCCAAGAGCCATCAGGGTCGCGCGGCTGGGGTACTTCATACGCCTCAGATCTGTTGCATTGACCTGCGTGTGACCATTAAAGCGGCGAAAGGTCTCATCAACAACAGTCGTGTTCAGAAAGATGGCGAGGCCACGGGCGAGGGGTTCAGGCAAGCCCCGTTTGCGCGCGTGAAACACGTTCAGGTGGTTCTCGAAACCCAGCAGTTCGGCTTCGGGAAAACGGTGTGGCTGCACCACGCTGGCTACGATCCGGCGCTTCTCTTCTTTCGAGGAAAAGCGGCGGACCACGCAGTACCAGCCGTTTGGATACAGCCATTTGTCCGTCTCAGCATTATGCACGATGGCGTTCGGCTTCTTTAAGTCAGGCTTCGGCCAGTGGGTAGTGTATCCTTTGGAGTGACCGGGGTAGAGTAGTGGGACGGTCCCCTCCTGGGGCATATCGCGCAGGTGCCGTTTGAGACGGAAATCGACAACCGGACCGGTGGACACGCTGACTCCCAGCTCATTCAAGGAGGAGCGAATCGCCGGCGATTCCTCAAGCGTCGGCTGTCTGGGCGAGTGGGGAATATGAATGAAGCGCTCACGATCATCCGGGAAGACAATGCGCTCAAAGGGATAGGTGTCGGTCTGTAAATCGGTGAAACTGTCATCGGTCGAGCTTGTCACCGTGACCTCACCCTGCGGCGCGCCTCGCTCACATCTAATAATCAGGTTTTCTTGCAGGACGCCGTCGTCTTTGAAGGTCGTGTTGCGCGAGGCGAACAAGTGCAGGTGTTGGATTGCTGCGCGCTCCAGAACAAACTCGCGAAAAGGCCGATAGTAGGGACCGTTGCAGAAGCTGCGCGGGGTGATTGCGACAAGCTGACCACGATGGGCCAGCAGGGCGAGAGACGCGGCGACAAAAGCCGCATACAGATTAACCGTCTCAATACCAGCCCTGCGCAAGGCCCTGCGGTGTGCGGAATCGCTGCGTATTTTCTTATACGGTGGGTTCAGCAGGGCATGGCTATAGCGGGGAAGAGACGGGGCAAACAGGCTCCCACACATTGACTGCACGGCCGTCTCTATGAAGTCGCCCCCGCTGATATGCGACACGGTATTGAGAGACTGCCCGTAGTCCTCCAGCGTTTTGTGCAAATAGGGGTGGAGGGACTCGTCACGCTCGAAAGCGTCGATTGTAATGCGCTGATAGTCGAGGTCGCCGGAGGCCAGTCTTTCCAGAAAGGCCGCGCTCAGCGAGCCGATCCCGGCGCCGGCGTCGAGCAGATGACAGGCGCTGTTCGATGTCTGGACAAACAGTCCGGCCATGAACCGCGCCGTTCTCGCCGGAGTGAAAAATTGACCGAGTTGCGATTTTCTCTTCGCCGCGATGGCTTGCGACACCTCACGACGTGTTTGTTCTACTGCTGACGGCACTGGGGCCTCCGCTCTTCTCCGCTCATGCTTACGCCACGGATGGCCTTCACACAAGACATCCGACTCGCCACGGATGGCACGCCCCTGCGCCTCGCCTTTCAGAGGTTGGGCGCTCACCGCCGCAACAGTCGTTGACTTGCCGGTGGTTCCTGACTATGCTCCCGTCTGTCTGCACCCCTGCATGTAACAGGAGACTGACGAAACTCGTCGCCCTTTTCTGGGCACGCCGATCGAGCGCTGGTTTTTGATTTTGGCTGACAGCGCCAGGACACCGGGCCATGCAAGACACCGTGCGGAATCTCCTCGCCCAGGCGGATATTCAGATTGACGGCGACCGTTCGTGGGACATCCATGTCCATAATCCGCAATTCTACAGCCGGGTTCTGACGGCCGGCTCGCTCGGACTCGGGGAAGCCTACATGGACGGCTGGTGGGACTGTCAGGCGCTCGACCAGTGCCTGTCCAAAATGCTCAGGGCCGGCCTGCCCGAGAAAGTGATCTCGCTGCGCGAGAAAATGTACGTGCTGGTCGCCAAGGTCACCAATCCACAGCGCAAGGCGCGCGCCTTCGAGGTCGGTAAGCGACACTACGATATCGGCAACGACCTGTACGAAAAAATGCTGGATGCACGTATGGTCTACAGCTGTGGTTATTGGAAGCAGGCCGCAACGCTCGACCAGGCGCAGGAGGCAAAACTGGACTTGATCTGCCGAAAAGTCCAACTCCAGCCCGGCATGCGGGTGCTCGATATCGGCTGCGGCTGGGGCAGCTTCGCCAAGTATGCGGCCGAGCAATACCAGGCTGAGGTCGTTGGCGTCACGGTGTCTAAAGAACAGCAGGAACTGGCCAGCCGGCTGTGCCGTGGGCTGCCGGTCGATATCATCCTCCAAGACTATCGCGCGCTGAGGCCGGAGATCCACGGACGCTTCGACGCAATCGTGTCGGTCGGCATGTTCGAGCACGTCGGCTATAAGAACTACCCGGCTTTTTTCCGGGTTGTTGACGCCTGCCTCCAGTCCGAGGGGCTCTTTCTGCTGCATACCATGGGCGTGAACAAGACTGTCTACAGCGGGGATCCGTGGATCAATACCTATATTTTTCCGGGGGGGACCCTGCCGTCCATGAAACAGCTCGGAGAAGCCACAGAGGGGCTGTTGATGCTGGAAGACTGGCACAGCTTCGGCGCCGACTATGTCAGAACGCTGCTCGCCTGGTGCGATAATTTTCGGGCCAGCTGGCACGCCCTGCGGGAGCGCTATGACGAGCGCTTTCGGCGTATGTGGGAGTATTATCTGTTGTCCTTCGCCGCCGGATTCGACGCCCGCCGCATTCAGCTGTGGCAGATTGTGCTGTCCAAGAACCGGCCGCCGGGCTACCGGAGTGTCCGCTGAACGGCTAGCGCCTTCTGCTTTTAGGTTGATGCATAGCCGGCATGGGTGAAGTAATGGCGGCATTCCTCAGGCCCCAACCGTCACACACCTATCCGCTGGCGTGGAGATCGTCGCCGACTCAATCTATTCACAGAAGGCTCTAGCGCGTTTTACGATAGATTGTAGCCATGTGTTCCGTTCCCGTCATGCCGGCCGTGATCCGGCATCCAGAGGGCGCCAGGGTGGGAAGGCGAGATTCCCGCTTGCGCGGGAATGACGGACGGCTACATAGAATCGTAATTTGCTCTAACGCAAAACCCGACACGCGGCCCTGGCCAGAGTCGGGACGAGGCGCGGGCGCAGCAGGCGCCGGTCGTACACGCCGAGGCGCCGCTCGTTTTCCCGTAGACACAGCTCCAGGAAGCCGCGCGGGGAGATATCGAGGTCAATGGCTTCGTGGCCGCGTATGGTGAAGTGTTCGTCGTCCATGCCGCGGGCCGTTTGCAGCCGTCGCCAGGCCTGGATGGTCAACGCCGTCAGCCGGCGTCCCAGGTGAACGGGCTGTTGCCACCAGCCCAGCTGGATCCGTCGGTAGGCCAGCCAGTTGACGAAAAACAGAATATGACGCGCCTCCTCCTGGATGATCGGCTCGAAGCGTTCGATCAGCGCGGCTGGAAAAAACCCCGAGTCTTTGGCCACGGCAAACAGGCCGAAGGCAAAAAAGGAATCAAAACACTCGCCGTACTCGGCCCGCATGAAGGCCCACTCGATATCCGCCCCGACTGTGACAGGCCGGGCCAGCGCTCCGGTGTCAACAGGCTCGATAGCGTAAGCCCGCAACAGAGAGTCGAGGAGCTGTGAGTGCCGCTTCTCCTCCGCGCCCTGCAGCGCGACCGCGCGGCGGATCAGCGGATCGGTCTCCAGCGCGGTCTGGGCCTGGACCTTGGCGGCGGTCAGACGTTCGGTGGCCACGGCTTCGTCCCAGAAGGGCAGGCTCCGCAGCCGCTCCCGGCTCACCGGGTCAAGCGCAGGCCAGCGCAGCGTAGCGACCTGGTAGGGCTGGTGGGTATCGAGGAACTCTCGGCAAAACACCTCTTTGTGTTGTTCTGAGCCGAGCCAGGCCATGGGACATGCTCCTGAACCAAAGGGGACTGAAGAGCTGCTCAGCCATCCGCCGCGTCCGCGTCGTCGTTCGCCAGCGCCTCCCGAACCGCCTCGGCCAACTCGTCAAACGCCGCCCCGCGTCCCACGGCCAGACCGAGCATGTAACACAGCAGCGGCGCGTTGGTGCGGTTGCCGCTGCTGCGGGCGGCCAGTCCGGCCAGATCGAGCAGCTCGCGCATGCGGTCCGGTGTCACAGCCAGAGAGTCGGCCGGCTGGCCGCTGGTGGCGGTCAGTCGGTCGCCTATTTGCTCTAACCACGCCATGTGTCCAACCTCCTCGAAGATAGCCCGCGCAGTGTAGCACGTCGGAGGCGGTGGGGCGAGCGAGGATGCTCCACCCGCCGGTCGTGTATCAGGACAGGTGGTAGCGCTTCATCCGCTCTCGCAGGACGTTGCGGCTGATGCCGAGCAGACGGGCAGCCTGGACCTGATTGTGGCGGGTCAGTTCGAGCGCCTTGCTGACCAGCAGCTGCTCGGCGACGGCAGACACCCTGCCGGCGTGCTGTTCAAACAGGGCGTCGAGGCCGGTGTCCGCCGGGTCGGTTGGCTCCGCTTCTCGGGCAGCGGAGTGGAGTTGGCTGTCGTGCAGAGCCAGATCCCCGGCCCGGATGACCGGCCCTCGGGCGCGCACGACGGCCTGGGCGATGACGTTCTCCAGTTCGCGCACATTGCCCGGCCAGGCATAGTCGAGGAGGGCGTGGCAGGCGTCTTCTGAAAAGCCGCGCGGTCCCTGGGCGTCGGCCTGGCGTTGTAGAAAACGTTTGGCCAGGAGCACGATGTCGTCTCCCCGCTCGCGGAGCGGGGGCAGCTTGATGCGCACGACGTTGAGCCGGTAGTACAGATCTTGGCGAAAACGGCCCGCCTGCACCAGCTCTTCCAGGGCCTGGTTGGTAGCCGCAATGATGCGCACATCGACCAGGCGGGGCGCGCGGGCGCCCAGGCGGTACAGCTCCCGTTCCTGGAGCACGCGTAGCAGTTTTGACTGCAACACCAGCGGCATGTCGCCGATTTCATCCAGGAACAGGGTGCCGGAATGAGCCAGCTCAAATTTTCCCGGCCGCGCCTCGGCCGCCCCGGAAAAGGCGCCGCGTTCATGGCCGAACAGCTCGCTCTCCAACAAGGACTCTGGAATGGCGGCGCAGTTCAGCGCCACAAAGGGACCCCGGTCGCGCCGGGAGTAGGTCTTGAGCGCGCGGGCGACGAGTTCTTTACCGGTCCCGCTCTCTCCGGTGATGAGGACGGTCACGTCGCGGGCTGCGGTTTTGCCGATCGTCTTATACACCTCCTGCATGGCCCGGCTCTGGCCGAGCAGCGCCTCGCCCCCAGCCGTCAGCGCCTCGGCCGTCTCGTCCGGTATGTCTTCTCCGTCGGTCATGGCCGGACTTGAGTGCTGGAGGGTTTCGTTGATCAGCTGCTTGAGTCGTTCGATATCCAGCGGCTTCTCGAGATAATCCTCGGCGTCAAAGGTCGTGGCCCGGATGGCGGTTTCGGCCGACACAAAGGCGGTCATGATGATGACCGGCAGATCGGGACGGCGCTGCTTGAGTTCCTGGAGCGTCGCCAGGCCGTCTTTGCCCGGCATGCGCACGTCCATCAGCACGAGCCGCAGGGCGGGGTCCTCGATCTGTTGCAGCGCCTCTTCACCCGAGTAGGCCGACAGCAGCTCGTGGGTTCCGCCCAGGACGCGCCGGAACGAATAGTGCACGTTACGCTCGTCATCAACCACGAGAATCTTGGCCATCTTGAGGCTCGTCGTCAGAGGGGCAGACGGACAATCACCGCAGTGCCCGCTCCGGGCTGGGAGGACAGACGCAGGCGGCCGTTATGGCTCTCGACAATGCGCTGGGAGATGGACAGACCCAGACCGGTGCCGCCCTGTTTGGTACTGAAAAACGGCTCAAACAGTTTGGCTCGGACCTCGGGCGAGACACCCGTGCCCTCGTCCATGATGGCGGTCAGCAGACTGCCGCCGCTGACCGCGATGCGCACGGTCAGCGTCCCGCCGTGGTCCATGGCCTGCATGGCGTTGAGCAGCAGGTTCAAAAAGACCTGTTTGATCTGGGTCCCGTCGGCCCATACCGCAGGCAGCTGTCTGGCCCAGTCTTTGACCACCCGAATCCCCCGCGTACGCGCCTCGGGCCCGATCAGCAGCAGGGTTTCTTCCATGACTTCTTCGATCCGTTCGCGCTGAAAGTGGGGCGGACGCGGGCGGGCGAATTCGAGAAACTGCTCGATCAACAGCGACATGCGGGCCAGCTCGGTCTGGACGACCTTGACGTCGTCGGCAAAGGCGCTGTCGGCCGCCAGGTCTTGACCCATGGCATAGGTGAGCATGCTGACCGTGTTGAGCGGATTGCGCAGCTCGTGGGCCAGCCCGGCCGACAAGGTGCCCAGCGCGGCCAGCTTCTCGGACTGGCGCAGCCGCTCGCGGGTCTCCATCTCGTCGCGGTGCAGCCGGGCGTTCTCGATGGCGATGGCCGACTGGCTGGCCAGCAGGGTCAGCAGCCGCAGGTCGTCGTCGTCAAAACAGCGCGGCTCGCCGGTATACACGTTGAGAACGCCGATGATCGTCGTCTTGGTCCGCAGCGGGATCGACACCAGGGTGCACAGTCCCTCCTGGCGCGCCACGTCAGAGACGCGATAGCGGGTTTCCTGGCGCACGTCTGGAATGTGTAGCGGCCGGCCGCTGGTAATGACCTGGCTGATCAGGCTCGAATTGACCTCCCGGTCGGGCAGGGCCAGGTAGGCGTCGCTGGCCCCGTGGGTCGCGGCCGGGCGGAGGGTGCCGCGTTCGGCGTCAATCAGCAGCAGGGAGGCAACCCGCGCCTCCATCAGCCGGCAGGCCTGGGCCGTCACCCGGTTCAGCACCTCGTCGAGCTGGAGGGTTGAGGAGATCTCCGTCCCTATCGAAAACAGCGCCTCGAGACGTTCCTGTAAGGCGTTCATGGGTGGCCACGCGTATACTGAGAGGAGGCGGGGGAAGGGCGCGGCCGGGACATGTCACCGGAGCGCCCTTCCGGCTTGGACTCAGGCCCGAGGCGCGGCCGAAGACACGGGCGTCAGGCCGCCGCCCACCGACACGGTCTGAAAGTCGGCATAGGCGACGTTGCCGTGTTCGCCGACATCGAGCCCCTCAAACTCTTCTTCTTCGCTCACCCGCAGGCCCATCGCGGCCTTGATGATACTGAACACGATGAAGGCGAAGGCGAAGGAGAAGATGCCGATGCTGATGATGCCGATCAGCTGACTGACGAGCTGGGCGCCGCCGGCCAGGCCGCCAAAGATGCCGACGGCCAGGGTGCCCCATATGCCGGCCACCAGGTGGACCGATATGGCTCCGACCGGATCGTCGATCTTGACCTTATCGAAGAACAGCACCGAAAAGACCACGATGGCGCCGGCGATCAGGCCGATGATGATGGCCGACAGGGCCGCCATCTGATCGGCGCCGGCGGTAATGCCGACCAGCCCGGCCAGAATCCCGTTCAGGGCCATCGACAGGTCGGGTTTTTTCAACACCACCCACGATGTCGCCATGGCCCCGAGCGCCCCGCCTGCCGCCGCCAAACAGGTTGTCATCAGCGTCAGCGAGACCAGATTCGGGTCGGCGTTGAGCACCGAGCCGCCGTTGAAGCCGAACCAGCCCAGCCACAGCAGAAAGACGCCGATGGTGGCCAGCGGCATATTGCTGGGCAGAATCGGCCGTACCCGACCCTCGGGGGTATACTTGCCCATGCGGGGACCGAGCAGGATAGCGCCGGCCAGCGCCCCCCAGCCGCCGACCGAGTGGACGATCGTCGAGCCGGCGAAGTCGTAAAACGGGGTGTCCAGCATGTCCAGCCAGCCGCCGCCCCATTTCCAGCTACCGGTAATCGGGTAGGAGATGGCCACATAGACTGCGGCAAAGACCATGAACGACGACAGTTTGATGCGTTCGGCCACGGCGCCCGAGACAATGGTGGCGGCGGTGGCGGCGAACATGGCCTGGAACAGGAAGTCGGTCCAGTAGGTGTAGCCGGCGTTGTACACGTCGGTCTGGCCGGCAACCACATCGCTGACCTCAACCCCAAAGCCGGCAAAGGCCAGGAAGCCCGAGGAGCCGTCGGCAAAGCCCGGATACATGAGGTTGAAGCCGCAAAAGGCATAGGTCAGCAGGCCGATGCTGATGATAAAGGTGTTCTTGAACAGAATATTGACGGTATTTTTGGCCTGGGTGAGCCCCGATTCCAGGCTGGCAAAACCCAGGTGCATGATGAACACCAGGGCGGCGGCAATCATCATCCACAGATTGTGCACCGTAAACACGGCATAGCCGGGTGAGGCGGCGAAGGCGTCGTAGTCGGCATATTGGGCGGCGTCTTGGGCACAGGCGACCTGGGCGGCGAAGGACGCCTCAAGCATGCAGGCACCGAAAACGGTGAGGAGAGCAATTCGTAACCAGCCTTTCATTGTCTGAACCTCCTGGTTATAATCGCCCGGTGTATCCTGTCCGGGCAGTCTTTTGGGGCTGTAGGTGACGGGTAACGGGCGGGGTGTATGGCAGTACGCCCCGCCCGGTGGTGCACATCGCACCGCTACAGAGCACTCTCTCCGCGCTCTCCGGTCCGAATCCGAACGGCCTCTTCCATGGGCAGGATGAAGATTTTGCCGTCGCCGATCCGGCCGGTGCGAGCCGCGTCAAGAATGGTGTCAGCAACCAGCCCGGCTTTGTCGTCATCGACCAGAATCTCCAGCTTGACCTTGGGCAGGAAGTCCACGACGTACTCGGCGCCGCGGTACAGCTCGGTATGGCCACGCTGACGGCCAAACCCCTTGACCTCGGAGATGGTCATGCCCTGAATCCCCTGTTTGGCCAGGGCTTCTTTGACTTCGTCAAGCTTGAAGGGTTTGATGATCGCTTCGATCTTTTTCATGCCGGTCTCCTTCGTGGTGGGGCAGGCTGCCCGCCCGCCCGTATACTGGCTTACAAGAGGTAGGCGAATTCCAGGATCATCGAGTTCTGACTCTTCTTGTACCGGTGGTCTTTGCCGAACACCCGACGGTTGGCGTCGTCGTGGCGGTATTCGAGCCGAGCCTGCAGGTTGTCGCTCATCGCCCACTTGAGCGTCGTGGTGATTTCCCACAGGTTGATGTTGCCGTCCCCGTCGTACGCGCCGGTCCGGTAGTTGGCGTCGTCCGAGAACCACTCGCCACGCAGCGCCACCGACCACTTTTCCCAGCCCGGATTCAGCAGGCCGCCGCCCAGGCTGACGATGCCCGACAGGCCGGTCCACTCCGCGTTTTTTGCGCCCAGGACATCGCTGGCCGTGCCGTGGTCGAAGTTGATCAGAAAATCGACATGATCCATCGGCGTGTAGGTCAGCACCGTGTCGAAGACACCCGTTTTCGACGCGCCGCTGTCATCATCCTCTGCGCCGTAGACCCCGTTGAAGGTCCAGGCCAGATCTCCGATTTCCAGACCCAGGCTGCCCAGAAAGGTCTTGCCGTTGTTGTTATCCGACACGTTGTCCCAGCCGTTCACCACCCCGGCGCTCAGGCTGAGCATGTCGGTCAGGGCGTAGGAGAACAGCGCCCCGGTATGGGTGAAGGGAATGGCGTAGCCGAACATGAACGAGCGGGAGATGTTCGGGTTGTAGGGCGATTCAATCACCTCACCGCCCAGCAGGGTGGCAAATTTTCCGAACTGCATATCCAGGCCGTTGCCGATGCCCCAGGTATAGGTCACATAGGCCTGCTGGATCTCGAAGTTGTGGGCGAGGTCCCCGCCCCAGTCGGACTGAATCAGCCCGGCGGTTTTGCCGTAGTCCAGAACGGTATGGAAGCCAATGCCGCTGTCGGTCTGCTTCGAGACCTCGAGCTGCAACAGGTCCATGGTGAAGTCGTTATGGTTGACGTCAAAGATACGCAGATCGTTGCCGCCCGAATCCGGCGTGTTGAAGTTGTAGTTGTAGGACGCGTAGGCCATCCCGCCGAACTCTATGCCCTTGAGCAGGCCGAGGCCGTCTTCGAGGGCGGTCACGCGCTGGTCGAGCATGGCCGAGGCGTCCGGCGCTTCGGCGTCTGCGGCTTGGGCCGCCGGGGCTTCCGGTTGTTTGAGCCGCGCGACCTCCTGTTCGAGTTCTTTGATGCGGTCATTGAGGGCGCGCAGGCTCTCCTCGACCGCCTCTCCATTTGCCCAGGCCGGCAGACTCCACACGACTGCCAGGCCTAAACAACTGGCCGCCACAAATTTTCTCATCATTCCTACCTCCTTGGTCTGGTGTGACTTCAGACGCACCTGCCCCGTGCCCGAAGTCTGCTCTGTATGAATGAGCAAAGACCGTACCAGTCGCCGCCGTGGTAAAAAGCGCAGAAATTCTCGGAAAAAGCCGGTTTTCGGCCAGCCGGGGCAAGAAAGCTGCTCAGCAGACAGGCAGCCGTGCCAACGTGTGCCTAAGTTCTAGACACACGCGATTGCTTGACAAGACACAGGCGATTTCCTATGCACGTGGATACGTTTGCAGGAATCACACGAAAGGAGCCACACTATGGCAACGACAGATTTTGAGGCCCGACAACTGCTCAAGGCCTACCGCAAGGGCTTGATCTCGGACGAATTGTTTGAAGAACAGATGCAAGAGCTGCGGGACGGCACGACCAGCCAGGGCTACAGCTACAATGGCAAGTCGTACGAGACCGAGAAAGAACTGGTCCTGGGTATCCTGGACGAGTTTCGGTGCGGCGAGGATTTTGCCGCCGAATACCTGAACCGCTGGGTTGAGGTCAGCGACCAGGAGTGCGTCAAAGGCGGACTGCGGGTGGTCCAGCAGCGCGAGGCTTACCACGCTCAGATTCTGGAAGAGCGGCTGCGCGAGTTGGGCGGCTCTCCGCAGTGTACGGTGCCGGACGAACGGCGCGAGAAAGATATGTCGTTCTTTGCCTCAACCGACAGAAATGACGTTGAGAAGCTCCAGTCCATCGCCGCTCAGCTCAAGGATCCGGTCGAGATCCTCAAGCCGCTGACCGACGCCATTGACCAGATCCAGGACGATCAGCACAGCAAAGAGCTGCTCGGCTCGCTGGTCGACGATGAGCTGTCCAGCGTCAAATGGCTGATGGGGGCGTGTGAAACGCTGAGCAAATAGGGGTCGCGTGTCGCGGGCTTTCGACTCGCGACACGGCCCGCCCTGCCGCCATGTCCACCGCCACCCCGCCCGTCTCCGAGCCCCTCCACATTCTCCTGCCCCTGCGTGAAAGCCTGTCCGCCTGGTGGGACGCCATTGCGGCCGGCGTGGCGGCCGCGCCGGACCCTGGCTTGGCGGCGACGAATCTGAGCCGCCTGCTCGACCACGGCACCGGCCGGGGCAGGGTGCTGGGAGACGCCCGGCGGTGTGCCGCCCTGCTCTTTGTGCTCGGCGCAAGCCAACATCTCACCGCAGTCTTGCTGCGTCAGGCCGAGGCGTGGGAGGCGGCCTTTTTGGCCGATTGCCACGCCTCGGGGACCAGCCTTGCCCAGCATCTGTCCACGCTGCGCGCCCGGCTGCCGCACGAGCTGCCCGAGGAGGAGTTCTGGCACGGGCTGCGGGTCTACCGTGACCGCGCATACCTGCGCATCGGTACCCGCGATCTGCTGTCCCTGGCCAGGCTGGAAGAGACGACCCGGGAGCTGAGCTGTCTGGCTGACGCCGCGGTCGAGGTCGCCTACGAGTACAGCCGGGCGCGGCTGGGTGAGCTGTACGGTCAGGCTGTCTCGTCCGACGGCCAACCGCTCGGCTTCGTCGTCTTTGGCATGGGCAAACTCGGCGGCCAGGATTTGAATTTCAGCTCCGACATTGATCTGATCTACATGTACGAGAGCGATGCCGGGCACACCACCGGGGGCAGCAAGGGCAGCCTGGCACCGCGCGAGTTCTTTACCCACCTGGCCCAGAAATTGACCCGAGCGCTGAGCGATCAGGTGGCCGGTGGGCGGGTGTTTCGGGTTGATCTGCGTCTGCGGCCGGATGGCTCGAACGGCCCGGTGGTGAATTCCCTGTCCAACACCCTGGGCTATTACGAAGCCTGGGGCCAGACCTGGGAGCGGGCGGCCCTGCTCAAGGCTCGGCCGATTGCCGGAGACCTGGCCTTGGGGGAGCGTTTCATTACCGAGATTCAGCCGTTTGTGTTTCGGCGCTATCTCGACTTCACGACGGTCGAAGACCTCAAGGATATGAAAGCCCGGATCGAGCGCAGCCTGAACAAGGCCGAACCTGCCGGCTCCAACGTCAAGCTCGGTCGTGGCGGCATCCGGGAGGTCGAGTTTGTCAGCCAGGTGCTCCAGCTCATTCACGCCGGCAAAGATCCCCATGTGCGGGAGCTGAAAACCCTGCCGGCCCTCGACCGCCTGGCCGAGGGCCAGTACCTGGCGGCGGAGGATCGTGACAGCCTGCGGGGCGCGTACCGCTTTCTGCGCCAGGTCGAACACAAAATCCAGATCGTTCACGACCGCCAAACCCACAGCCTGCCGGACACCGAGGCGGAGATTCGGGTGCTGGCGCGACGGCTGCGGGTCGAAGACTGGGGAGAAGTCAAAAGTCACAGCGCAAAAGTCACAGGGCAAAACTCCCCTCTCCCGACCGACGAGGTGGCGCTGTTCCGGTCGCTGTTCCACACCCATACCGAGGCGGTGCATCAGATTTTCTGCTCGCTCTTCTACGCGCCCCAGGAACAGCAGCAGGCCGACGACCCCCACGCCGAGGCCGTCCAGACTTTTTTTGAGGCGCTCGATGACCGGGAACGGGCCGCCGCGTTGCTGCGCCAGTTCGGCTTTCGTGATATCGAGCACAGCTATCAGCACGCGGTGCTGCTCCACGCCGGGCCGCCCCACTCTCCGGCCTCCCCCCGACGGCGCAAGATTCTGTACGAACTCGCCCCGAGTCTGTTCCGCGAGGTGACCCGGACCCCGGACCCGGACTTTGCGCTGTCCGGCATCGCCAATTTGGTCGCCTCGATTGGGGCGCGTTCCAGCTTTCTGGCCCTGCTGCGCGAGAATCCGTCCACCCTGCGCACCCTGGTCGGGCTGTTTGGCACGAGCGCCTATCTGTCGCGGACCTTTTTGCGCCACCCCGAGCTGCTCGACAGTCTGGTGCGGGCTGATCTGGTTCACATCCATAAACCGCAGACCATGCTGCAGGCCGAGCTGTCGGCCCGTTTGGCCGAGGTGAACGACCTGGAGGATCGGCTCGATATCCTGCGCCGCTACCGGACCGAAGAGTTTTTGCGGATTGGGATCAACGACAGCAACGGGCTGCTGGACTGCACCCAGGCCAGCAGACAGCTGTCCGATCTGGCCCAGACCTGTCTGGGTGGCGCCTATGAGACGGCGCGGGCGGCTCTGTTTGAGCAGCTTGGGCTCAGCGCCCTGCCGGGCCGCTTCGCCATTATCGGCATGGGCAAGCTGGGCGCCCGGGAACTCAACTACAACTCGGACCTCGATCTGATTTTTCTGTACCAGCCGGCCGCCCAGGCCGAGCGGGGCGCTGCCCACCCCAGGGTCGGGCCGCACGAACTCTTCACCAAGCTGGCCCAGCGCATTATCTCGACCCTGCAAGTCCAGACCCGCGAGGGCTATGTGTATAAAATCGACACGCGGCTGCGGCCCTCGGGCCGGTCCGGCTCGCTGGTCTCGTCCCTGCCGGCTTTTGAACGCTACCATCAGGCCAGCTCCCAGGTGTGGGAGCGCCAGGCCCTGATCAAGGCCCGGGTGGTCGCCGGGGATGTGTCGCTGGCCGATCCGATACAGAGCGTGCTGGAGTCAATCGTGTATGCCGACGCCATCACCGTGGATGATGTGGCCGAAATCGACCGCTTGCGCGGACGCATGGAAAATGAACTGGCCGGCGAGGCCAGCGACCGCTTCAATATCAAGACCGGTCGGGGCGGCATTGTCGATATCGAGTTCCTTGTACAAATGTTGCAGCTGCGGTATGGTCGGCGTCTTCCGGCGCTGAGACAGCGCGCCACACTCCAGGCTCTTGAGGCTCTCCAGACCTGCGGCGTCCTGCCGGCCGACGATTGTCAGCTCCTCAGTCAGGGCTACCGTTTTCTGCGGACCTTGGAAAACCGTCTCCGCATTGACTGTGACCAGCCGGTTGAAGCGCTGGAGAGCGAGGGCGCGCAACTGCCCCGGTTGGCCAGACGGCTGGGCTATGGCGGCCAGGACGCGGCGTCCCGACTGCTGGCCGACTATCACGTCCAACGCGAGGCCATCCGAGACTGTTATACGCGCTGGTTTGCACGCCAGAAAGGACCTGAAGCATGAGTGACGCGCAGACACCCACCACCGACACGGCAGAAGATTTTGCGGCGCTGCTGGCCCAGGAAGAGACGCAGCCCACGCTCCAAACGGGTCAGATCGTCAAGGGCAGCGTGATTCAGATCGGCGAGGACAGCATCTTCGTCGATGTCCGCGATAAGGGCGAGGGGATCATCGCCCGGGCCGAGCTGGAGGACGAGGACGGCAGCCTGCAGGTCGAGGTCGGGGATGAAATCGAGGCGACGGTGTTATCGACCGAGGGTGAGATTCGCCTGTCCCGCAAGCTGCTCAAAGGCATGCAGGCCCGCCAGCAATTGGAGGCGGCATTTTCCCACGGGCTGCCGGTTGAGGGGACGGTCAAGGCGGTCATCAAGGGTGGCTATGAGGTCATGGTCGGCGGGCTGCGGGCCTTTTGTCCGTTTTCCCAGATGGATATCCGGCGGGTCGAGTCTTCGGACGTTTTTCTGAACCAGACCCTGGAATTTCTGGTGACGCGCTATGCCGACAACGGTCGCAATATCGTCATCTCCCGGCGGCGCCTGCTCGAGGCGGCGGCGGCCGAAGAAGCCGAGGCCGTGCGCGCCAAAATCGTCCCTGACGCGGTCTTGCCGGGCACGGTGACCTCGCTGACCGACTTCGGCGCTTTTGTCGATCTCGGCGGTCGTGTCCAGGGTCTGGTCCACGTCTCGGAGCTGTCCCACTCCCGCACCGTCAAGCCGGCCGAATTCCTGCGTAGCGGTCAGGCGGTGAGTGTCAAAGTCCTCAAGGTCAGTGAGCAGACGGGCAAGATTTCCCTGAGTATGAAGGCGCTTGAGGGCGACCCCTGGGAAGGGGTCGCCGAACAGCTCAAGGCGCGCCAGATCGTCACCGGCCAAGTCGTGCGGATGGCCGATTTTGGCGCCTTTGTCGAGGTCTTGCCCGGGGTCAACGGCCTCCTGCACGTCAGCGAAATCCCGCGCAGCCAACACGGCACGCTCAAGGACGCGGCCGCCGAGCAGTCCCAGATCACGGTCATGATCCTCAGCATCGACCCTGACAAGCGCCGGATTGCCCTGGCCCTGGCCCCCGAAGGAGTGAGTCCCGGCCAACAGATCGAAGAAACCGTCATCAGCGTCGGCAGCGTGCTCAGCGGCCGGGTCGACCGGGTCGAACCGTTCGGGGTGTTCGTCCGGCTCGGGCCCGGACAAACCGGCCTGATTCCCAACGCCGAGATGGGGACGCCGCGCGGCACCGACCACACCAAGGACTTTGGGCCGGACACCGAGGTGAAAGTCCTGGTCCTGGCGGTCGAGGACAAGGGCCGGCGGATCAGGCTGTCGCGTTCCAAAGCCCAGGCCCAGGAGGAACGCCTCGAAGCCCAGGCGTATATGGGCGATGCTGGACAGGCCAGCCGTGGTTTCAGCACCACGTTGGGAGATCTGCTGCAGCAGAAAATGAAGAAGTAGGCAGACCGCCCGCGTCGTCGCTAGGCCAGGCTGTCCCGTAGGCGCTTCAGGCCCTGAGCGGGACCACCGGGGGCGCCAAACACGGCTGAGCCGGCGACCAGCATCCGGGCTCCGGCGGCGACCGCCTGAGGCGCGGTGTGGGGATCAATCCCGCCGTCAATCTCCAGCACGACGGTCGAGTCCCGGGCGTCGAGTAGCTCGCGTAGCCGGCGGACCTTCTCGGTGCTGGCGGCGATAAAACGCTGACCGCCAAAACCGGGGTTGACGCTCATCAGCAGAATCAGATCGACCTCATCCAGCAGGTCTTCCAGGCTCGACAACGGCGTGCCGGGGTTCAGCACCACCCCGGCCCGTTTGCCCAACTGCTTGATGTGTTGGACAGTGCGGTGCAGATGGAGACAGGCTTCCTGGTGGACCGAGATGATGTCGGCCCCGGCGCGGGCAAAGTCGTCCACATAGCGCTCGGGCTCGACGATCATCAGGTGCACGTCGAGGGTGAGGCTGGTGGTGTGCCGAACCGCCTCGACAATGAACGGACCGAGGCTGATGTTGGGCACAAAGCGGCCGTCCATCACATCGATATGGATCCCGTCCGCCCCGGCCCGCTCGACCTCGGCGATCTGCTGGCCGAGACAGCGAAAATCCGCAGCCAGGATAGACGGCAGGATTTTGATTGTGCTCATACCGCCCCCTTCAGGAGGAACGCCGTCCCGGGCCCTCCTCCTGAAGGACGAAACGCGCCCTACGCAATCCCGTACAGCTCGGCGGCGTTACCGCCGACGATCTTGGCCACGTCGTCTTCGCGCATGTCCTCAAACGCCCCGGCGATAAACTCGCGCGAGCGCGGCCACGGCGAGTCGGTATGCGGATAGTCTGAGGACCACATGATCTGCTCGGTGCCGACCGCCTGACGGGTGAACTCGACATTGCTGGTCTCAAACTGGAAGGTCGCCCAGATGTTGCGCTTGATGTACTCGCTGGGCAGCATCGACAGGGTCAGGCCCTCGATATGGCGCAGCCGGTCATAGGCGTGGTCGAGCCGATACATGAAGTGGGGCAGCCACGACACGTCGTTTTCGGCCGACACGATTTTCAGCCTGGGGAAGCGCTCAAACACACCGCCGGTGACCATATCGGCCAGGGTCAGCTGGATTTCCTGGGGCAGGCGCATGTAGCCGTACAAGACCCGACGGCGGCTGAACCGGTTGCCGCCCCGGCCGGTCAGGATGTGCAGCGACAGCGGCATGTTCAGGTCTTGGGCGGCAGCCCAGAACGGATCGTAGACCGGGTCGCTGTACGGCGCGTCTTCGGGCGGCGAGCCCCAGACCAGCGTACCCCGCAGGCCCTTGTCGGCGATCCGTTGCAGCTCTTTGACGCCGGCCGGAATGTCTTCCAGGGTAATCGCGCCGAGGCCGATCAGGCGCTTGGGGTCATAGCTGCAATACTCGGCCGCCCAGTCGTTAAAGGCGGTGAAACTGGCGGCGCGCAACTCGGCATCGTCGAGACCGAACAGCAGCATGCCCATCGAGGTGTACAGCCCCTCGGCGCTGACGCCGTCGCGATCCTGTTCTTTGAGGCGTTCGGCCGGGTCCCAGACGCTCTTGGGAGCGACCTCAAAGCCTTTCTTGAGGTGTTCGGGCAGCTCCTCGGAGCTTTTGCCCGAACCGAAAAAGCCGCCGACCTGAACCGGCTGGATATTCTCGCACATGAACCACTCGCCGGGTCTGCCCTTATACCCCTGCTGGGTGTGTGGCGCCCGGTCACGAAACTTGGCGTCAATCCGTTCGGCCCACATTGTCGGTGGTTCGACAAAGTGCGAATCCGCAGAAATAATCCGATGTGCTGCCATGGCAGTCCCCTCCTTTGGGCTTCAGTCTGATATGTCGGACAGCCTAGCGCGCTTGGCCGGGACGGGCAAGGGAAGGCCCGGGACTCGCTCCTGGCCTTGCGCTCTGTGTGTGCTAGGCTGGCTGTCTCTGAGGCATGAGAAGAAATGCGAATGGAGTGAAACTCCGCTGATCGGCAGAGAAGAGGTGTTATCGTGACAGCAGAATGGGCACGAGTTTGGGTATCTGCCGGCATCGGCCTGCTGCAATGCGGCTTAATTGGCTGGGGCCTGTCACTGATGCGCCAGTCGAATACTGAGCGCCGGGCCAACACCGAAATGCTCCAGGCCAGCACCGAAGTGCTACGGGCCAACGCCGAGATGCTGCGAGGCGTTGCCGAGACTCTGAACACGCACACCGATGCGCTGCGGCGCCTTTTGGGACGAACTATGTGAGTCACGGAAAAAGGATCAGTCAAGGGAAGCGGATGCGCATTATTCGGTAAACGTACTCGTTATCAAATCCTCCGCGTCCCGACTTAAAGTCTTGCCTTCAAACGTCTCAAGCAACCTCCCTGGAAAATGCTTCCCGTACCACGCTACCTTTCTGTCACGGTGCTCTTGATAGGATTCAGACGACATCATGCCCCAATGCTCCCAGAACCACTGCTCACCATGCCAGGTCACAGTGAAATCGGGAAGATACATCGTGCCATCCGGTGCCCTCAGCAGGGTTTCGTATTCGAAAGGAATGTTGCGGTCATGAAGAAGGTTTGCGATGATAAGCTCTGATTTGGAGCGAACCATATCACCCGTCAGAGCTTCGTGAATTCTCCCTTCCTCATACCAATCTTTGCGACGAATCAATTCATCCGGTACGGGACGGAAAAAACCAAAGAGCGATGAATTGATAAGACCAGTCTGCGCGTTTTCAGGACGACGAGCTGAGAGGAGTGTCGAGACGTCGCCCTGGATAAACAGGGTGCAATGCTGGGTCGCGCGGGTGAGTGCCGTATAGAGCAATTCTGAAGATAGCGGGCGTCCCTCGGATTTGGGGACGATGAGATAGGTATGATTAAATTCGCTTCCTTGCGCCTTATGTATTGAAATTGCGTAAGCAAGCTCGAGATTTTCCTCGACGTTTTCGTTCCCCCCTCTGGCTGAGAGCTGACGTCCATAGCCGACTGCTAGATGATCCTTACGCGCGAATTTCACCTGGAAGCGCTGGAGACGGAATCTCTTCTGCTTATCGAAGTTATGTTTCTGAACAAAGCCGATCTGGCCGTTAAAGACTTCAATGCACTCAGGTTTTCGGGTTTTGAAATTGTACGCCCAGATCGGATCGGATTGCGGCCGATTGCGGTATTGGATGACCTTATCATACAGCGTAATCCCATCGAGCACGCCATACCAGTCGATTACACCACGCGCAATGCGATTCTGAATCGCTTCATTCACTGCCTCGACACCGTGAAGTTCGCCACGATGCGGCGTTAAAACCTGATAGCGTTCCGGTTCCCAATCGAACGCAGCCCGCCAGAGTTCGTAAGGTTTCTCGTGATTAAGAGACGCGTGAGTATGAGAAGCCATTTCTTTTTCCATGGCATCAATCAGGAGGCGAGTCAGGTTCGTCGGCTCATCCCAGTAGACAACGCGCAAGTCAGCATCGACAACATCGCCTCTATGCACCTGCGTCAGCAACTCTTCTGCATCAGAAGATGTCCCCTGACCGCTATCCCGAGCATTGGCAGGGATAAACAGATCGGCCAGCCGAAGGATTGCCGTTCCTTTCTCTCCAACTTCATTTTCCATCTGCCTCAGGTTTCTATCCAGTCGCGCAACGTTCTCCGGCCGTTTTTCTGACAGCCATTGGATCGTATCTGCAAAGACCCGTCCCCGCCCGATTGGTGGCAGCTGATTCGGATCGCCAACTAGGATGAAGCGGCGGATCTGCCGCCAGTCGATCGCACGAACCAAACTCGCCATAAGGCTGAGGTCTAGCATTGACGCTTCGTCCACGATGATTGTCCCGCTCCCGGCGCGGTTGCCTCTTGAGCGCTTGAAGGTGAGATTATCGTTTAGCCAGCCACCCTTGGCGAGGAACGAATGTACCGTGGATGTCTCTACATGCTCTATGTCACGTTCGAGGAGCTTTGCGCGTACCCGGTCCGATGCCTTGCCGGTTGGGGCCAGCACAGTCACGGCTGCACCCTCTCCCTCCGTTCGACGCACCGCTCGAATAATCGCGCATATGGCTGTGGTTTTGCCGGTTCCTGCCCCACCCGTCACCACTGCTAAAGGCTTCCTAAAGATGGCTTCGCACGCCGTAGCTTGTACAGCGACAGCATCCGTATAGCGTTCTTTGGCTTTGACAAGCAAAGCACTTTCCGTGTCCAGGATTTCGTCGTGCCAGTCCTGGGAGGTGAAGGGCCTATTGAGAGCGATCTCGGCACGACCGGCGAGCTTAGCGAGAGCAGTCTCGACTTCTCGCTCGTCATCGTAGATGTGTCGAAGGTATAACCAGAGACGGGATTTCTCCGAATGAATCACAAGAGCCTGCTCCAAAGTCTCCCGGTCTACTTCGAAATACCTTTCCGTGAACGAGACGGACTTCCATTCCGGTAACTTGGCGAGACGCGCGTTCACTTCTTTCAATACACTGTCGGCGGCTCGGAAGGTCTGGTTCGGTTCACGTCGGAGTTGCTCGACGCAGAGGGCGCGTAAACGCCTAGCGTCATCGAACTCTATCTCGGCAAGGGGGTCGCCGCCAATATTCGGGGAGGGCAGGGCACCACGATCCACCGTGCCCCATGGGATAGTGTCGTCTGGACTATCGCCTACGTAGCCTTCACAGAGGACGTAAGGATTCTCTATCGGTGCGGCCAAATCGTTTGGTAGGCCATGGGCGTCTCTGAGCATTCCCTCTTCGCTGACAACGCGCTTCATTTGGTCAACACTAAGGTCGAGGCGTGGCAGAATGTTGCGCAAGAGCGAGCGGACATTGTCTGATCGGAGCTGCCATTGTCGGGCAAGCCTCCGAAGCTCTCGACCGGTCAGACCAAACTCAGGAACTGCGATCTTATTCTCGACAGCGTCAAAAAAACGTTGGTACGCTTCCTGCGCTTCTCCTCCTTCGATGAGTCTGCGTGCCGTAGCAATGGCTCCATCGCCTCCAAGAAGGCGCATGACATTCAGGAGACCAGGATACAGACCGCGTCTACTCCAAAGCTCAGCGATGCAGCCGAGCAGCCAGTGCGCACGTGCATCCCAGTTTTCGATCTGATCTCCGATTGCTTTGAGTTCGTACACTGCGCCCAGAAGCTGTTCCAATAAGCCGATGGCATCATCGTTACTGAGGAGGCGCGCGCCATATTTGCAGGTGCGTGGGTTGTCCGGGAAAACCGCAAAGCGACCTCGTGTCTCGGGATCATTACGGTAGTGATGGTAAGGCAGGCGCAGCCCTTCGTCTGGATAGTGAGAACTGATGTTGCGAGCCCAGATCAACCCGCCAGCATACTGCTGGCGAACACTGGCGTTTGCCCCGTCATAAATTAGACGGCCACCGACTTTTTTCACTCGTGAAGCGCCGACCAGGACATAGCGCGGGCTTTCCTCATCAGAAAATGGATTGGAATAGTTCGCATAGTAGAAGATGAGGCTCTTATCATTTTCAATCTTCGTAAAGAATTCGTCCGCATTTCTGGAGCGCTGGTCATTATCGAGCCGGCCACGTTCGTCGCGCACGTCGTCGCCATACATCGCTTCGTAGGGCCACGCGCATGTCGTGCTGGGCGGAATATCCCATTCCGTTCGTTGCGCGCCACCGCGAAAGAAATCCGGAGGTTTTGAGTAGCCTTTTATAGAATCAGGACCGAAGGCATTGACGCTGTACACACAGGGCGGCAAATCAGCGCCTGCCAATGCGGCGACAGACCTGCCTGCGTTTTCAGCCTCAATATCCAGATCGCGCTCACGGGCGATCACATCACCTGGATAGGACTGTCTGCCTATACAGTAAGAATTGCAATCGGGCTTCTCGCAAACTCTTCCGTTCCAGCCGTCATCGTGCCATGCAAGACGTACTGTGAGATGTTCGGCCATGGTGTCTCCTACAGATCAAAACGTCATCTTTGAAAGGGACGGCACAGGCCCGACTGCTTGCGCCTTTTCCTGATAGTCTTCGATAGACAACACGTTTACGCTCTTCAGGCAGTTCCTCGCAGTCTCTGGAGATCAGCTTTATCGTCTTGGACGTTCTCAGGAACTCTCGGGAACATTGGGCATGAGGTGTATGGCCTTGGCGATATCTCACCGTTTTCAGGTCCGAGTCCTGGCCGGCTCCCAGCACACAAAATTGCCGACGCCGACGGCCCGGATTGCGGGTGGGGCGTCCGTTTCGTCCAGGGACACGATGTACACCCGGGCCGGGGAGCTGGTGTCGAGCGCGACCGGCCCGATGCGGTGCCCGGCAAAGGCCAGTGCGCTGCCGTCCGGGGCGACGGGCGGATGCGAGCCGGCGTACTGGTCAAAAAACGAAAAGATAAAGGTCTGCTCGCGGCTGGGCAAAAAGCGGACCAGCTCACGGCTGGTGCCGTCGGCGCGCGACAGCCGATGCCAGCGCATATGGCTGTGGCGGACATCAACGCTCAAATACAGCAGGGCGTCGCCGCGCGGTGACCAGAAGAACCCCGTAATCGCGTGCTCCGTCTCGTCCGGCAACGACGTGATCCGGCCGCTGCCCAGATCGAGAATCCGCAGCCCGGAGAACAGCAGCGAGCCCGGTCTGGCGGTGCTGCCAAAGGCCAGGGCTTGCCCGTCGGCCGACCACACCGCAGCGACCGAGCCGGGCAGCACGGCAACCGGCGCCGTCTGGCCGCTCGGCGCGTCGAACAGGCGGAGCATATTGTCGCCGTTATCCTGTCGCTCGACATACACCAGCAGCTCTTCGGTCGGTGACCAGGCCGGCACGCGAAAATCGCCCGGTCGGTCTGAAATATCGCGGACGATCTGTTGCGAGGCGACATCCAGCAAGACCACCCGAGCCGCCTGGTCCGAGCCGGCGCGACGGCCCACATGGGCGGCCAGCCGCTTCCCGCTCGGCGACCAGGACCAGAACAGCGGTGCGCCGTGCAGTACGGACGTCATGTCGCCCGGCTGGCCCAGGACGGCGATCTCCAGCGACAGCGCGGATTCCTCGCGCTGGATGAGGGCGGCGAACGCGTCGGCGCGGGGCGACCAGTTGCCGTAGATCGGCATGCCGCCGCTGAGGCTGGCCAGCTCCCAGGATTCAATGCCGTCGGTCGCAAGTGCGTACAGACTGGTGCGCACCTCCGGACCGCCCGTTCCCCGCAGGCCAAAGCAGGCCAGCCGGCTGCCGTCCGGCGACCAGCTGGGCCACACATGGCTCAGCTGGTCGCCGCCCTTGTCCGAGGTTGACTCGTCCCAACTCCAGGTCAGCTGCTGTGGCTGGCCCGACTGGGGAGTGGCGATGAAGATGTTGCCCTTCTCGCCGGTGTAGGCGAGACGTGGAGCTGAAGGCGGTGCTGCGACGGCCATAAGCCCTCCTGATCGGTTCGACTCAGCGCTTGGCTCCCTCCAGGACGATCAGCGGTTGCCTGGGCGCGTGCTCGTGGCGCAACAGGATGTACAGGGCGCCCGGTCCCCCGTCGTAGGCCCGGGCGGTGGCAAAGGCCAGCACGACCTTGGCCAGCTTGCCACGGGTCAGCCAGTATTTCAGCCGATCTTTCAGCACCGGCATCTGGCCAGGCGAGTTGCGTCCCCGGCCGTGGATAACCAGAACGCAGCGCAGACCGGAGCGGAGCGCTCCGAGCACAAAGCCTTCGACCTCGACCTGAGCTTCCTCGGTCGTCATGCCGTGCAGGTCCAGCGAGGCTTGGCGGGAAAAGGCGCCCTGGCGCAGCTTATGGACCAGCCGGGTATCCAGCCCCACCACGCAGCCCTCCATGTATTCGTCGGTATCGGTGACATCAAACTCGGACCGGCCGGCAACCAGGTCGTACAGTTCGGCCAGGGCCTCGTTTTCTTCATCGATCAGGCTGCGGCGCAACACGGCCGGGGACGGCCGGCCGACCCGTGCGCTGGCGTCCTTTTTGAGCGGGACGACATCTTTCATCTCCTGCGCGAACAGCTCGGCGTCGCTGGGCGCCTGCGCGACCCGCAGGGCTGGAGACTTCGGCTTGGGGACGGACTGGACCTGTTTGTGACGTTTGCGGGCCTGCTTGCTGAGGTGGCGGAAGGGGGAGTTGAAGCCTGCCATGGCTTGGGATGGTACACCCGACGTGAAGTCAGGACAAGCGCGCCGAACCGCGCCCCGCGCCCCGTCCTCAGCCGTCGGACGTTTCGGCCACAATCCAGTCGAGATAGTCGGCCGACCCGGCCAGCACCGGCAGGCTGATGACCTCCGGGACCTCGTAGGAGTGCAGGCCACGCACCCTGGCCTCGACGGCGGCAAAGCGTTCCGCCCGGGTTTTGATCACCAGCAGCCACTCGCGGTCGTCCGCAATTTTGCCCTGCCAGCGGTACAGGGAGCGGACCGGGCTGAGAATATTGACGCACGCCGCCAGCCGCTCTTCGAGCAGGGCGGTGGCGATCGTTTCGGCCTCGGTCTCCGAACCGGTGGTGACCAGGACGACGCAGGCCTGGGGAGAGGGAGTGGTCATGGGGTGTGTTCCTGGTCCAGACGCCGCCTGAGTTCGGCGGCGCTCAGCTCATACATGAACGCGCGCTGGCCATTGATATACAGCAGCGGGATCTCGAGGCCGAAGCGGGCGCTCAGCTCCGGGTCGGTGGAGATGTCGATGGTCTCCAGCCGAAACGGCGTCTCGGCCTGGACTTCGAGCAGGGTCGCGCGCATGGCGGCACACAGGGAGCAGTCGGGGCGGGTGTACAGCGTCAGTCTGGCCATGGCTGGGAATCCTGTCACGGCTGGGGTGGCCGACCGTTGGGCTGGTTCAGCTGCGGCGAGAGCGGTCCGGCGGGTTCGCTATGCTCAATCCGAACCTGTTCGACGTGGTGGTTCTCGGTCTTGAGCACGGTGATGCGCAGGCCGTCGCGCTCACACGCCTCGGAGACTTCCGGAATCCGGTCAAACCATTTGTTGACCAGGCCGTTGAGGGTGGTGTAGTCGCTGCCCTCGGGCAGCTGAAAGTCATCCAGCCGATCATTGATATCCGAGATAGTCAGCGACCCCTGCACGACGTAATTGCCCTCGGCCAGCTTTTCCACCCCGGCCGTTTCGTTGTCGTACTCGTCCTGGATTTCGCCCACCAGTTCTTCCAGGATATCCTCCATCGTCACCAGCCCGGCCGTGCTGCCGAACTCGTCGACCACAATCGCCAGCTGTTCCTTGCGGCGCTGAAATTCGCGCAGCAGCTGCGAGATGGGTTTGGTCTCGGGCACGAAAAAGGCCGGCCGCACAATGTCCTGGAGGATGATCAGGTCTTTGTGCTCCAGCAGCGGAAACAAATCCTTGGCGTGCACGATGCCGCGGATATTGTCCAGGTCACCGTCGTACAGCGGCATGCGCGTATAGCCCTCTTCGACCATGGTTTTGAGAAGCTGGCTGGAGGAGGCGTGGATGTCGAGGGCGACAATATGCGTCCGGGCGACCATGATCTCCTTGACCACCGTCTCACTGAACTCAAAGACGTTTTCGATCAACTCGTGCTCGGCTTCCTCAATCGTTCCGTCCTCGCGGCTCTGCTCGAGCAGCAGACGGAGTTCCTGGCCCGAATGGTAGCGAGACGATTCGCTGGCCGGTTCGATGCCGAGCAGCCACAAGACCCTGTTGGCCGCCCAGTTGAGGGCGGTGATGACCGGAAACAGCAGCACCGAGAACAGCCACAGGGGAAAGGCCACGACCAGGGCGGTCGGTCGCGGACGCTGGATGGCCAGCGATTTAGGGGCCAGCTCGCCGAACACGATGTGCAGAAACGTCAGCAGCAGGAACGCCACCGGCAGGGCCAGAGTGTGGGCCAGTTCGGGGTCGGCGTGCAGGCCGACCGCAGCCAGGGCGCCGAGCAGCAGACGGGCGACGACCGGTGCGCCGATCCAGCCCAGGCCGAGCGAGGCCAGGGTGATGCCCAGCTGGGTGGCCGACAGGTAGGCGTCCAGATGGGCGATCAGGTGTTGGGCCATGCGGGCCGTTTTCTTACCGGTCTGGACCAGCAGCTCAATCTGTGACGAGCGGACTTTGACCAGGGCGAATTCGGCCGCCACAAAGAAGGCGTTGGCCAGCACCAACAGCAGCGTAATGAGAATGCCGAGAACCGGACTGTCCATGGCGCGTTTTCATCTCTCCCGAGGGGAGGATGACACCAGTGCAGTCAGCCTCGGGCGGCTACTTTGAGATGGAGGGTCATCCATAAGCTGGGAAGCAGCATAGTATGAGCGGCGCTTTTTTTGCAAGAGGGCGGTCGCACGAAGCCGCGCCTCAGCGCGGTTCAGCCCGCTCCCCCTGGGCGGCCAGAAACCTGTTGATATCGGCCTGACTCAGCTCGGTCCAGCGCTCGGCCAGCAGCACCGCAGCCTGAACCGAGTTGCGTTCGCTCTCGCCAATCAACTCCCGGCTCACCGGGTAGCGACGAGTCGGGCTGCGCAGGACCAGCCCGTCACCGTTCGGAGACCAGTCCGCCCGCCGCACCAGGAGCGGGTCCGCAGACGCGGCCGCCGCAGCAGAGACAGCCGCGGCCATGTCTGCCAGCAGCGGATCGTCGCCGTCGATGATGAACCGACACCGTGGGCCGACCGTGTCGCACAAGGTCCGGATTTCCTCCTGCAAGGTGTTGAGCAGGTCGACATCGGTGCTGTAGCTGGGCGTGAGGGTATTCACAATCGCAATGTCGGGCCGTACGGTCCGCAGCAGACGGCGCATATCGCCGCGCTGGCGCACGCCGAATTCCACCACCAGGATTTCCACCGGCGCGGCTGAAAGCAGCGCGCTCCAGCTCGCCCGGCCCAGCGTGGACAACACCGACCAGACCGATTGGGGCGCAATCTCGACGTTGAGCACGGCCAGCGGCAGGCCGATCTCGGTATTATACGAGCGCGGGTTGGTCCGGACCCGGTAGCGCACGGCCAGCAGTTCGGCCAGCAGGCGTTTGGTGACGGTCTTGCCGCGGCTGCCGGTAATGGCGATGACCAGCGGTTTTTTGCGACGCAGAAAAATCCGGGCCAGCAGGCGTAAATACGGGATCGCCAGGCTGCGCAGACGGCGTCGGGGCGCTGAGGCGGGCAGGGGTGTCGGAGCGTGTGGCCCGGGCGGAGCCGTCCGGTCTGACTCGGACGCCCGGGGCGAGCGGAGCGCATGGGGCGCTGGGCTGGGCTGGAAATAGCGCGTCAGACGCTCAAACGCCCGCTCGATATCGGCCGGCTCCCGGCCGCAGTTGATCCGCACGTGAGCCTCTCCGCTGGGACCGAAGGCCAGGCCCGGGACCAGGGCGACCTTGGCCTGTTCGAGCACCTCGCGGGCGAGTCGTCGGGAGTCGTGCGCCCAGCGGACCGTGTCCTTGACCCGGGGAAAGACAAAATACGAGCCCTCGGGTTTTTGATAGTCGAAGACGTGTGACAGCCGGTCGAGGTGTTCCAGGGTCAGGTCGCGCCGCGCTTTGAACGCCCGCCGAAACGCGGCGACGTGCTCGGCGCCGTATTCCAGGGCGGCTATGGCGGCGTATTGCGAGACGACCGGGGCGCAGGTAACCAGGGCGTCGTGGACCTTCAGGATTTCCCGGGCGTAGGGCGCTGCGGTATGCAGGTAGCCAACCCGCCAGCCGGTCATGCCGTAGGCCTTGGAGAAGGTAAAGACGCGCACCACCCGGTGGCGCACCGCGGACACCTGGGCCGGGCTGAAATACGGCTCCGGGCTGTAGACGAAGTCTTTGTAGGCCTCATCGATCAGCAGAAACAGATTGTGACGCTCGGCCAGATCGATCAACGCCCGGGTCTGCGCCTCGGAAAAGACGGTGCCGGTCGGATTATTGGGGTTACAGTACAGAATCAGACGTGTGCGGGCCGACACGCAGGCCTCGAAGGCAGCGGGATCAAAGGCAAAGTTGTGCTCCTCGTCCAGCGCCGCAAAGCGCGGCACGCAGCCGGCCAGGCGGACCACCTCCTGGTAGGAGGCATAGCTCGGCGAGGCCAGGATGACCTCATCGCCGGGTTGGGTCAGGGCCAGCAGGCTGGCCGCAATAGCCTCTATCGAGCCGCACGAGACAATGATCTCGCTGTCCGGATCGTAGTGCATGCCCTCGTGCAGCAGGGATTCGGCGATTAACTCGCGCAGCTGGGGCAGGCCCGGCGTCAGCGAATATTTGGCGCAAGCGCCCTCGGCGATTTTTTGTTGGACAAAGGTCTTGATCGGCTCCGGCGTGTCGAAGCTGGGAATCCCCTGGGCCAGCGATACCACGCCGGGAATGCGACCGGCGGCCAACTCCATCTCCTTGATGGGCGACAGCTTGAGCTGGGCGGTGCGGGCGGATTGCCAATGGGTGTCCGATTTTGCCTGTTTCACCTGGACGGCGACTCCTCGCGGGAACGGCTGGCAGCAGCCTAGCGAGGCAGGCCGGGCTTTGCAATGTGAGGGGCAGTTGGGGTATACCCTGGCACGAGTCTTGACAAAGGGGAGAAGTGACGATGGCAGAGCGATTTTTTTCTGAAGACGAGCTGCGCGAGATGGGTAAACGCTCGGTTGATCGTTTGACCGAGGCGATTGAGGCCGGGGACACTGAGGCGGCCAAACGGATCGGCCAGCGGATGTATAACGAATTTCTGAGCATGCACGACCTGTACCGCAACTGGACGACAGCCATGCTGAGCGAGATCGGCCGCCGCTTCGGGGATGAGGCGCTGGACGAGATCATGACCGCCGGGGTCAAAGCCTGGTGGCTGCCCAACCTGGAAAAGATGCCCCAGGGGGCGGACAAACTGCCCCAGCGAATCAAGATGTTCGTGGCCGGCCTGCGCGGCCACCTGCAGCCGATGGAGATCCAGGAGGATGACGAAAAAGTCGTGATCCAGATGCAGCCGTGCGGCAGCGGCGGGCGGCTGGTCCTGGAGGGCAAATACGAGGGGCCGGACGGGTTTCTGACGGTTGAGAAACCCCAGCGGATGACCTATAACCGGGCCAACTTTCCGGTCTACTGCGCCCACGAGCCCCCGATGGAACTGGTGGACATTGAGAAGAACGGCAAGCCGTTTGTGGTGGTTGAGCCGGCCGCAGTCCTGGGCAAGGAGCACTGCTCGTTCATCATCTACAAGGACGCGAGCAAGGTGCCGGCCAAATACTACGAGCGGCTGGGCCTGAAGAAGCCGGAAACCGACACGGCTGACTGAAGCCGGTCGGAAGTGGCAGGAGGAGCGGGCCATGATTCAAGCTGGAGTGGGTCTGTCGACCCAGAAAAACACGGCCGAGGCCGCGCGTGAGGCAACCCAGACCGCCCTCAGCCAAGCCGCGATTGATCGCGCCGACCTGGCGCTGGTCTTTGCCACGGCCGATCATGGGGCCGCCTACAGCCAGCTGTTGCGCACGGTCCAGACCACGGCCCAGACCGCCAACGTGGTGGGCTGTAGCGCCGGCGGCGTGCTGGTGTCCGGCAAGGAGGTCGAGCGGACGGCCGGGGTTGCGGTGCTCACCGTGCGGGCCGACGCGTTTGCCGCCGAAAGGTTCTTTATTCCCCAGCTGCGCGGCCGGGGCCAGGAAACCGGCCAGGAGATTGCGACCCGTGTCCAGCCCCACCGCGGGCCGGAAAACCTGCTGATGGTGTTTCCGGACACCTATAATTTCAATTCCGGCACATTTTTTCAGGGCCTGAGCCAGGGCTTGAGCGCCGCTGGGGGACCGATTGAGGCCGTCGGCGGCGGGGCGTCCGAGGACGGCAGCGTTGGCGAAACCTTCCAGCTGTGCGGCGATACGGTCGGCAACAACGCCGTGAGCGGGGCCCTGCTGAGCGGTAATTTTGCCTATTCGGTCGGCATCTCTCAGTCGTGCCAGCCAATCGGTCCGGTCCACACCGTCACCAAGGCTCACCGCAACCTTATCCTCGAGTTGGACGACCGGCCGGCCTTCGAGGTCTTTGTCGAGCTGCTGCCGCCGCCCCTGCGTGAGGATTTGCGCCGAGCGGCCGGAGTAGTGTTCGCCGGGATGCCGGTTGACGCCGAGCGCCAGCACATTGCGGCCAGCGAGTACGTGGTGCGCAACCTGATCGGTTTTGATGCCGATCAGGGGATTGTGGCGATTGCCGACGAGGTCCACCAGGGCCAGAAAATGGTCTTTACCCTGCGCAGCGGCGACGGTTCGCGGGCCGACCTCAAGCGGGTGCTGGAACATCAGGCCCAGACCTGGGCCGACGCCAAGCCGGCCTTCGGTCTGTACGTGAACTGCGTGGGCCGGGGCCAGGGCTTGTACGGCTTCGCCGATCTCGACACCTCGTATATCGCCCAGTACATCGGCGACGTGCCGATTGTCGGGTTTTTCTCGGGGTGCGAGATCGCGCCCATTCAGCGGGTCGAATCGCTGCTCCAGTACACCGGGGTGCTGATCCTGGTCGGCGAGCGGACCGGGCCGCTCCACTAAGCGAGGGACGCCGCATGACCAGGGACGAGTTTATTCAGAAAATCGCTAAGGGCATGGACCTGCCCGTTCCGCTGCTCGAACGGCTGACCCAGCCGCGCGCCTCGGGCGATAGCCAGGACGGCGGCTGGCGGCTGGCGCGCATGCCGAGCATGGACGAGGTGGAGGAGTTTCACCTGGAGGCGCGTTTTGCGTCCTCGGGCTGGCGCACCGCCCTGCGCTCGTTCATCGAGGATTGAAGCGCGTCCGGGTCTGAAGTAAGGGCTCGAACCAGAGGGAAGACATTTTTGGGCTTCGCCCGCGTGGCAGAGAATCAGAGAGGCCCAGGGGCGAAGTGGAGGACGGGCTTTACTTTGTTCGTGCCTCTTCGATCTCGCCGTAGGTTCTCACTTTGTCATCTTGAAAATCGAAGAAATGGGCGAGCCAGCGCTGATAGAACCAAATGCGGGCAAAGTGACTTTTATCGTAACCCATCGCGCGCAACAGCTCATTGTGGCACATCATATCGAGAACCCGATGGACCGGCGGTTCATCCGCCTCAACCTCAAGCCGGCGTGCCGTGAACTCGGCTAAAGATTTCGCATCCATTGGCTTTTCCGTGAGTTCCATCTGACGTTCGAGTTCGATGAATCGGCGGCACAAATCATCGTGGAGACGCGCTGCCGGACCAGTCCCTACAACTAAGTCGATTGCAAAAAAGACAGTCACTAGGGCCGCTGCGAAGGCAGTGTAAAACGGGTCTGCTTTGTCCAGTAGGGCAAAGACCGTTGCCGAGCCAAAGATAACCCCTAGGGCGCTGGTGATTTGACGGAAACGATCGAAGAACATTCGCCGCCGGGCGTGGTAGCGAATAGATCTCCGAACGCTAAAAAGGAGGGCGCGCCACTCCCCGTCGAGTTGCTCTTGCTCTTTTGCTACAACGTGCTCGCTCACGTTATGCCACCATAATTAAGACGAACTCTTGCCTGATGGTTAGTCATCTTTGTCTGTATCGTCTTTTGGTAATGGGGGTTTCGCCGGGGGCTTCGTCGGAGGCCGGAGTGTATCGCGTACTGCGGTCCTTCGCCGCGAAAATGTGGTCGATTTGGAGCGCTTCTCAATCTTCTCGGGAGTTTTCTCAGTCCGACTCTCATCTTTCCTCTCATCTTTCTCTGCCATTCGCTGTTTCCTTTACTCGACTATGCACCACCTTATTCATTGATGCCAGACCTGCTGTCAAGCCTTTTGCTGAGTAAGTCAGACAGCGGGCCGGGCGTCTTTCGGACGGCCCTTCCCTCCATGAACGGACGGTTCGGCGCACCATTTGGCGGCCAGCCGGCGCACGGCGCGGTAGATATCGTCGCCAAAGCCCAGCAGGTCGCAGACGACACGGCGGCCGAGCAGGGCGCGGTTGGCGTCGGCATCGGCCAAGTAGACCGGCAGCATCCCTTTCAGGAGGTTTCCCAAGGCGTTGTTGGCGCTTGGTTCGGTCTGGCGGGGATTGTGGCTGGTCATGCGCTCTTCCGGTGGGGGTTGTAAAGAATCTATGCCTGGCCAAGCTGTCGCAGGGCCTCATACGAGACAACTCTGAAGGCTGACATCAACCGAATGTCGCGGGAGCAAATTGAACGGTCGTGGTATCGACGGCCATACCGATCTTGTCCCGTTCAGGCCGACATGCCGCCATCGACCATGTACACCCCGCCGGTGCAGTAGCTGCTGTCGTCGCTGGCCAGGAAGAGCACCAGCTGTGAGACTTCCTCGGGCTCGCCGTAGCGGTGGAGCGGCAGCAGGGTGGCAAAGCCCTCCTTGGCCTGGGCCGGCGCGTCGGGCGAGAAGCCCTCTTCGAGGGAACGCATCATGCGGGTTTCGATCGGACCCGGATTGACCGTATTGACCCGAATGCCCTTCTTGGCGCCCTCCAGCGCCGCGCTGCGCATCAGGCCGACCACGGCGTGTTTGCTGGTGATATAGGCCGAGACATTTGCCGTGCCCCTGACCCCGGCCACGCTTGAGGTGATGACGATGCTGCCGCCGCCGCGTTTTTCCATCTCGGGCATGGCGTATTTGAGCCCCAGCCACACCCCGCGCACGTTGACCGCCATGACCTTGTCGAAGGTGTCAATCGGGTAGTCGGGGATCGCCCGCACCACGCCCTCAACCCCGGCGTTGGCCAGCAGGATATCCACCCCGCCGTAGCGCTCGACCGCAGTGCGGACGTAGGTGTGCGCCTGCTCGGGGTCGGTCACGTCGGCGACCGCATAGCTGAGCGCCGGGCTGCCGATGTCCTGGGCCGCCTGCTTGAGGGGGTCCTCGGCCAGATCGACCAGCAAAACCTTGGCCCCGGCCTCGACAAACAGCCGTCCGGCCGCCTTCCCGATGCCGCCAGAACCGCCGGTGATAATCGCAACTTTTCCGTCTAAGCGTGCCATACGTCTCTCCTTACCGTGTCGTGTCTTCAGCGTCCGTTTTTCGCCCGTCGCCGCCGGGCTCCTCTTTGTACTGCGTCGAGGTCGGGCTTGTCGAGTAGGGCCGGGTTTCAAACCCGCTCCGCGTTTGTGTATGCTTTGCGGGCCAAGACACAAGGAGGATCGACCGATGGCTGCTGAGGGAGCGATTGATATTGTGTGTAATCTGTTTACCGAACAGGAAGTCCGGCTGGGGCAGACCGGCATTGACGAGACGTTCATGACTCAGCTGCGCTTTTCCGAGGATATTCGCCACGGGGTGTCGATCGAAAAATATCTGGAAAAAATGGACCGGGCAGGTATTGAGCGCTCGTTCCTGATTGCGGTGCGAGCCGGTGACATGCGGGTCACAGGCTCGTTTGCCATTCCGTATGAACGGGTGGCGGATATCTGCCGCACCTATCCGGACCGTTTCTCGGGTCTGGCCGGGGCCGATCCGACGCTGGGCATGCGCGGTCTGCGTGAGCTGGAGCAGGGCGTTCGCGAGTACGGCTTTGTTGGCGTGCATCTGTACCCCCACTGGTTCGAGCGGGCGCCCGACCAGGCGCAATATTATCCGATTTACGCCAAGTGCTGTGAACTTGAGGTGCCGATCATGATGCAGGTCGGTCACTGTCTGCGCTACCAGCGCGACCGCATTCTGCCCAGCGTCGGGCGGCCGATCACGCTCGATCAGATTGCGATTGATTTTCCGGAGCTGACGCTCATCGGCATTCATATCGGCTATCCGTGGACGGAAGAGATGATCTCGGTGGCCTGGAAGCACGAGAATGTGTATATCGGCTGCGATGCCTACGCCCCACGCCACTGGCCGCAGCCGTTCGTGCACTATCTCAATACCTACGGGCGGGACAAAGTCCTGTTTGGCACCGACTGGCCGGTGATCGATCCGGAGCGGATGGTCAAAGAGATAGGCGAACTCGACCTGCGCCCGGACGCCCGGCGGAAGCTGATGCGCGACAATGCCGTCCGACTCTTCCGGCTGCCCGAGGGATAGGCGCCCTCGGTGCGGAGGAAGCCGTGTAGGTCAGGTTAGCCGGAGGCGTAACCTGACATCCCGTACTTGTCGGATTACGCTCCGCTAATCCGACCTACTACACTGAGTGTGTCGAAGAGGGGGGGGCCTGAGTGAGCCGGCCGGCCGGGCTCAGTCCATATTCTCAATCGTGACCGGCTCGACCGGCTCGGCCAGCCCAAAGCCGAAAATCCGTGAGTAAAAATACAGCTCGCCGTCCAGCGCCCGCTTGATGTTTTCCGCCCGCCGAAAGCCGTGCTGCTCGCCGGCAAACGGAACATGGGCAACGGGCAGGCCCTTTTTCCGCAGCGCCTCGGCCATCAGCTCGGCCTGATTGGGCGGCACGACCTTATCCTCCAGACCCTGAAACAGAATCAGCGGGCACGACAGGCGGTCGGTAAAATGGATCGGCGAGCGCAGCCGATAGACCGCTTGGTGTTCGGGGTAGGGGCCGACCAGGCTGTCCAGATAGCGCGACTCGAATTTGTGCGTATCGCGGGCCAGGACCTCCAGGTCGCAGATCCCGTAGTGGCTGGCGCCGGCCCGAAACAGGTCACGAAAGGTGAGGGCGCTGAGGGTCGTATAGCCCCCGGCGCTGCCGCCGGTGATGGCCAGACGCTGCCCATCGACCCGTCCCCGCTCGACCAGATGACGCGCCCCGTTGACACAGTCGTCCACATCGACAATGCCCCACTGGCCGTTCAGCCGTTGGCGATAGGTCCGGCCGTAACCGGTGCTGCCGCCATAGTTGACGTCCAGCACGGCGATGCCGCGGCTGGTCCAGTACTGGATCCCCAGACTGAGCGTCGAGCCGGCGGCCGCGGTCGGTCCGCCGTGGCTTTTGACCACCAGCGGCGGCCGCTCGCCGGCGGGCGCCGCATAATCCTGGTTGCGGGGCGGGTAGAACAGGGCGTGGGCCGTGCGGCCGTGTTCGGTCGGAAATTCGAGCGCCTGTGGACGCGACACATAGCCCGCATCAATGGCGATATCGCTGGAGCGGCGCAGCACGTTCAGTTGCCCCGAAGCCAGATCAAGCTCGGCGATGCAGGCCGCCTCGGTCGGCGAGCCGGCGCTGAACACGACCCGGCCCGACGCGACACGGATGCCGGAGATGGAGGTGTACGGGGTGGCGAGTTCGTCCAGCCGTCTGGTGCGGGTATCGAGGCTGGCCAGATGCCAGGCGCCGTTTTCGGTATAGGTACAGATCATGGTCTCGGCGGAAGCGAACGCATACGTGGACATGCCAAAGGCCCACTGGGGCAGGCCGAACTCGGCCGGCCTGTCGCACATGGCTTCGACCTGACCGTCCCGCACCCGATACACATTCCACCAGTCCGTTCGGTCGGACACGAAGTACAGCACGCCGTCCGGCGACCAGGCGGGCTGGAAGATGGATTCGGCGGTGCCGCCGGCAACGCGCCGGGGAGTGTCCAGCGACCCGTCGGACCGGACCTCGGCCAGCCACAGTTCGGTGCCGTCCCAGGGCATATCGGGATGGTTCCAGCTCAGCCAGGCCAAACGGCTGCCGTCGGGACTCAGACGCGGGTTGGAGTAGAAATCGCTGCCGGACACCAGCACCCGACTGTCGCCCGAGTCGAGGGCGACAGCGACGATGGTGTTGGCGGCTTCACGGTCGGCCTGACGGTGATCTTCTCGGACACACACCAGACGGTTCCGATGCGGGTCGATCTCTCCGTCGGCGTAGCGCAGGTTTTCGTCCGGGGTGACGGGCTCCGGCGCGGCACCTGCCTGCTGACGATACACGCGCTGATCGGCAAAGTTGGAGAAATACAGGCTGCCCCGATGAACAACACACGCCCCGCCGCCGTACTCATGGACTCGCGTACGGGCGTTGAACGGGGCCGGCGTGCGGTCCCGTAGGCGGCCGTCCGGGCTGCGCTGGACAACGACATTCCGGCCGCCCTCGGTCGGCCGCTGTTCGACCCAGTAGACCTCGTCCCCGTCGAGCGCGATCTGACCCAGGCCGACGACGGCCGAAACGATGAGGTCTGCGGTGATGGGCGATTTCCAAGAACCGTAGGGTGCCGTCTGTGGCATGGCGTTTCCTTTTCTCAGGCCGCTCTGTCCGTTTGGGTGGGACGAATTAACACCTCGGCGGAAATGCCGAGCGTGTCGTGCAAGCGTCGAATCATGTTGATCGATAGTCCCCGGCGTCGGTTCAGCACTTCAGCCACGCGGGTTCGACTGCCCAATATGCCTTCGAGGTCTTTCCGGGTCAGTCCCTGTTGTTCCATGCGAAAGACAATCGCCTCAATCGGGTCCGGGGGATCCATCGGATAGTGTTCGTTCTCATACACATCAACCAGCGTCGCCAGAATATCGAGGCGGTCGCCCTTGGGCGTGCCGGTCGGCGCTCCCCACAGCGCTTCGATTTCCACGAGGGCCGCCTCGTAGTCGGCCTCGGTTCTGAGGGGTTTAAGAGCCTTCATGCTGCACCGCCCTGGCCTAGGAGAACAGCTCCAACTGGCTGGTGTTCCTGGGCTGGCGAGTAAGCTGTGAACGCTGGCGTTCGAGCAGCCCGTCTTCGATGGCGGCCAGATAGGGCGAGGGAGGCAGTTCCCGGATTTTCCCCCGCCAGCGGCGCTTCCTGGCCCGACTCAGATACAGCTTTGTTTTTGCCCGGGTGACACCGACATAGAAGACCCGGCGTTCTTCGTCCGTCTCGTCGTCGCGCTTGGCCGACTCGGATTTCCCCCACCGCAGGGGCAGAATGCCGTCCTCGCAGCCGACGATAAACACCACCGGGAATTCGAGGCCCTTGGCGGCGTGCAGGGTCAGCAGCGAAATCCGGTCGGCGCGGGGATCCCAGCTGTCAATCTGGCTCTCCAGGGCCAGCTCGGACAGGAAGCCGTCCAGGTCGTCGTCGCGGGCCTGGGCGATGGGCTTGAGGAGGCTGTAGGCGTGTGCCGCCTCGTCCGCCTGCGGCCGGGCCGAGGCTGTCTGCTGGAGGTGGGTATAGGCCGCTTCGAGCCGGTCGCCAAGACGGCCGGTCTGAAGACTGCCGGCCTGAAGATTGCCGGCCTGGGCACGCATCGCCTCGGTCAGGCCGGCCACGCCGGGATGGTCCAGCAGCCGGTCGTGCGAGCGCTGCTGGAACGGCATACCGGAGCGCTGCAGGGCTTCGACCAGAACCGCGGCCTGGCTCTCGGTGCGGTACAGCACGGCAAAATCCGAGAACGCCAAATCCTGCCCCTCGGCGTCGGCCGAGCGGCCGCTGTCAATCGAGAAGAAACTGTGGCCGCCGAGGCTGCGCTCCAGGCTCTGGACGATGAATTCAGCCTCGGCCTTTTCGGTCGGCGCCTCGTGGATGGTGATCAGACTCGGTGCGTCTTCGAGCACCGCCCGGGTCGAGGAGGTCGCCATCAGCTGGGACGAGAGCCTGACGATGTTGCGGTCGGAGCGATAGTTGCGGCTCAGCCGCACGACCTGAGCCGCCGGAAAGTCGCGCTGAAACTCCGAGAAAAAGCGCACGTCCGCGCCCCGAAAGCCATAGATGGCCTGGTCCGGGTCGCCAATCGCGCAGATGTTGCCATCGGCAGGAACGAGGTGCTTGAGGAGCCGGACCTGCTGCTCATCGACATCCTGGTACTCGTCAATCGACACCCAGCGGTAGCGCTGCCGGCACGCGGCCTGGAGGGCGGGGTCGGAGGCCAGGGCGTCGGCCGCCCGGATGACCAGGTCGTCAAAGTCGAGCAGGTTGTGGGTGTCGAGCTGGTGCTGGTAGGCATCGTAGGCCGCGCTTAGCCGTCCGTCGGTCGGCGCCGTTCGGGTTCGCTTGGCGTGGGAGATGGCCGACAGCTGGCTGCGGGCTTTTTTGGCCGATACGCCGAGAGCGTCCCCGAGCAGGCGCAGGCGCTCGGCGTCCGAGGCGAGCCGAAAGCCGCGCTGCAAGCCGGCCGCGTTCCAGTTGGCCTGGAGGATGGACAGGGCCAGGGCGTGAAACGTCCCGACCGTCAGCGCTCGCCAGCCGTCGGGCAGCAGGCTTCGCAGGCGCGCGCGCAGCTCATCGGCCGCCCGGCGGGTGAAGGTCAGGGCCAGACACGCGGCCGGCGGGGCGGCCTGCTCGGTGATGAGATGGACCAGCCGGTGGGCCAGGGTCCTGGTTTTTCCCGAGCCGGGACCGGCCACAATCAGCAGCGGACCGCGCGTGATTTCGGCCGCCCGGCGCTGGTCGGCGTCGAGTCCGGCCAGACTGTCGGGCGAGCTGTCGGACGAGCCTTGGGTCGGGCTGGCGACGGACGGCGCGGCTGGACTCGTCTGGCGCGGCTGCTGCGGGGCTGTCCGGTAGGTGGCTACCTGCTCGGCGGCCGCCGGCGGGCTGGGCTGGGCCTCCCCAAACAGCGACGCCCCGCCGTCGTGGCGGCGCAGCTCGGCGTCGTGGAACAGGCGAATGGTGCCGTACACGCCGTCGTAGCCGGCGGCCCGAATCACTTCCTGTTTGCGCAGCCGAGACACCGCCTCGGGCACCAGCGAGGGGCTGGCGCGCCGGATATCTTCCAGCGGCAGCGTGGTCAGCAGCTGGAGTTCGGGGCCGAGCCGGCCCAGCAGGTTCTCGTAGTGGTGGCTGATTTTTTTACTCTTGGGACCGACCCGGTAAATCTCGGACAGCATCTCGGGCAGCGGGACAAGGCTGCGGCTCGGACCGGCCGTGGGGGGTGGGTCTTCTGCTGTCTGGCGGTCGGCCAGGTCTTCAACCCGGTGCATGACGCCGACGGTCAGGGGCTTGCCGCACACCGGACAGCGGCCCCCGTGCTGACGGGTCTCGGCCGGAGAGAAGCGGACATCGCAGCTGCGGTGACCGTCGAGGTGGTATTTGCCCTCTTCGGGGAAGAACTCCAGCGTCCCCCCATAGCCGTGGCCCGTTTCCAGGGCGTGGCGCAGGGCAAAATAGTCCAGCTCGGTGTCGAAGACGCACACCTCGCGGCCCAGCTTTTCCGGCGAATGGGCGTCGGAGTTGGACACCAGCCGGAAACGGTCCAGCGACGACACCCGCCAGTTCATCGGCGGGTCTGAGGACAGCCCGGTCTCAACGGCAAAGATATGCGGGGCCAGATCGCCGTAGCAGGCGTCAATGGCGTCAAAGCCCGACTTGGAGCCCAGGGCGGCAAACCACGGCGTCCAGATATGGGCTGGAACGAGGTAGGAGCCCGGGCCCGACTCCAGGGTGATTTCCAAGAGATGGCGGGAATCCAGCCCCAGGATCGGTCGGCCATCGGATTTCAGGTTACCGATTTTGGACAGGCTGTGAATCAGCCGGTCGACAGCCTCAAAATCCGGGCTGTAAATCAGGTGATGGATTTTGCGCGTTTTGTCGCCCTTTTTGTAAATCGTCGAGATCTCGACCGACAGCATGAAGCGGGTGGTCGTTTGGCTGCTGCGGCAGGCCGGCGGCAGGGCGCGCTCAACCGCCCGCTCCAGGTCGGGCCGCAGGCGGAACAGGCCCGGCTCGGCCGGCACGAGCTTGTCTTTCAGCTCGGCGTTCCAGGCCGGATGGGTGAAATCGCCCGTGCCGACCAGGCTGATGCCCTTCTTGCGCGCCCAGATGGCCAGGTGTTCGAGGTCGCAGTTCTTGCTGGTGGCGCGGGAGTACTTGGAGTGGATATGCAGGTCGGCGTAGAAAGCCATGCTGTCCCCGGGTGGCTGGTCTAGCGTTGCAGAAAATGCACGATCGCCTCGGCAATCGCCCGAGGCTGCTCGGGCAGCAGGGCATGGCCGGCCTGCCCGATTTCGATCAGGGTCACACGCGCTCCGTGACGCTGTTTGAAGCGCCGGGCGTTCTCCGGCGGGGCGATCTTGTCTTCCCGGCCCTGGAGCAGGAGGATGGGCGCGCTGCCGGCCCCGCTCCAGGCCCGGGCTGTGGTTGCCAGGTTGGCGTTCATCTGTGTCCGGGTGGCTTTCTGATGCCAGCCGTCCTGCCAGCCGCCCGGATCGTTGCCCGCAGCAAAAAAGGCTTTTTGAATAAGCTTGCGTCGGACTCTGAGCGACAGGCTGGGGTCGTAGGACATCAGCCGGGCGTGCAGGACCTCGGGCGGAGTGGGCTGGCCCTCTTCGGCCGCCAGCAGCACCAGGCCACTGACCAGCTGGGGGTGATCGGTGGCCACCACGCGGGCGATGCGGCTGCCGAGGGCGTGGCCGACCAGGGTGGCCGGGCCGTTGTCCAGGGCGCGAATGACGGCCGCAATGTCGTTGCCCAGGTCGTGCAGGGTGAGGCCGGTCGTCGGACCCGTGCTGGCGCCGATACCCCGCGGCTGGGGCCGGACGACCTGAAACCCGGCGGCCACCAGACGGCCACTCAGGTCGCCGAAGTCGGCGACGCCCCGACCGAGGGCCGGCAGCAGGACAACCGGCCGGCCCTGGCCCTCGATGAGAGTGTGAATGGTGGCCGACCCGGCCTCGATCAGGGCCGACGTGTCGGGCGAAGCGTCCTGGCTTGGATTTTGGGCTGAATTTTGGTCGGAATTTTGGGCTGCGGGCTCGGCCCAGCTCGGTCGGCCCCCAACGCACACGAACACCAGCCCGAGCAGGACGAGCCACACGCGGGCGGGCGGCTGCCGCAGCTCGCCCGGCTCCGGGCTAGCCGAGCGGGGTGGGATCGACAAAGCGCTGCAAGACATTGTGGGTGATCCGCGAGACGTTATTGTCATACTGGTTATGCGACAGGCTGCCGGCCCAGGCGATCGACCCCGTTGACCACACCGCCCCGCCGTGCGGGGTTTCATAAAAGACCATATCGGCCCGCACCAGGGGGTTTTCGGTGCCGCCCAGGCCGGGATAGGTGGCCAGCAGCTCTTCGCACACCAGCAGGTACAGATCGGTATGCACGCCGGCCGAGGTGGCCAGCACCAGGGCGTGCGGCGGCGTGCCCAGGTGGGGGTCGGCCCGGTCCAGCTCCAGCCCGGCCGCCCCGTTCCCGATCAGCCCGAAGTCGCCGATCACCTCGTCCTTGCCCACCCCGGCGAAGATGAACGCGGCGCGCGGATCGAAGCTGTCCGGCAGCCGCTGGTAGGGGCCCGAGATGTCAAAGCCCTGGGCCGAGAAACCCACCCCGGTCATGACCTGCGGTGGACGGCCCTGGCGGCGCCACAGTCCACCGTACTCGCCGCTGAAACTGTGGTAGTACTCGCCCGGCTCGGCCGCCCAGGTCCGAATCCCGCCCTCGGCGCGGCGCACCTCCATCAGCCCCGGCAGCTCGGGATGATAGGCGATCTTCCAGTACCAGCCGTTGCCGCCCATATACATCAGCCGCCCGCCCTGGTGTTGATAGGCGGCCATGGCGTCCCACATCGCCTGGGAGTGATACTCGGGGTGCGAGCCGCTGAGGATGACGCGGTAGGGGGTGAGCAGCTCCAGACCCTGCTCGTGCAAGTCCTCGTCGGTAATGACATCGAACTCATGGCCCAGGGCTTCCAGCCAGTCGGTGATATGGGTGTCGGCGTTGAACTGCCACAGCGAGGAGCCCGAGCCGCCCAGCGTATCAATGTGTTTGGGGCGCATGTTCAGAATCGGACGCAGACGCGAGGAGTAGCACACGCCCGAGCCGTCCGCGTGGGTGTCGTAGCACGACGCGCCGTACTCGCGGTGGGCGTTCAAAAAGACATCGTGGTGGCTGAGTTCCAGCAGCCGTCCGGTGACCAGTTCGCTCAGGGCCGCATTGGTCGCCATATGGATGTTGGCATACGCCATGTAACTGGCGGTGGGTAGCAAGAAGGCGATGTTGCGCTGTTTGCCCGGCGCGGGTTTGACCACGAACGGAATGGAGTCCTGGGTGTCCGGGTCGGAACCCGCGCTGAGCCGGGCGGCGTACAGGCCGCTCTTCAGGTTGGCGGGAACCGTCAGGCTGAAGTCCGTTTCCCAGCCGGCGTCGTACACGTCATCGTCGTGAAAGTGGATCGCCCCATACTGCTCGGGCGCGTCCTGCCAGTTCATCGTCCGGCCGGTCCAGTTATAGCCCTTCATGCCCCGCGTCGGCATATTGACGGTCTGGCCGTGGAGCTGGTTGGGGGAGCGGTCGGACACGCGGACGGAGCTGATATCGCGCCCGAAGTCCCAGGCGCCGACCACCGTCGGGCGAAGCTGGGCCGAGTCCGGGGCGTGGACGAGGGTTTCCATTTCCGCCCGGCTCAGCGCCCGGTTGGCCAGCCGCGGACTGTCGATCTTGCCGTTATAGTGTCCGGCCCTGCGCCGCCTGCTGCGGCGCAGGGCGCCAAAGGTGAGCGGGGCGGTATTCCGGCCCAGGCGTGGTGTTGTGGCCGTGATCTCGACGGCGGCCGCGTCCGATACGCCCGGATAGCTGCTCAGCGGCTCCTGGTACAGGCACACCCGGCGTGTCCGAGCGTCATAGCTCGCGGCGACAAAATACCACGAGCGGTTGCGCAGCGGCCGCTGGGTGGCCAGGACTTCCTCGTGACCCTGGCCGTCACCCAGGACGACGGCCAGCGAGGCGTCGTGTTCGGAGATGACCAGCGCGAAGCCGGCCTTGTCCCGGTCCCGGAACTTGGCGGCAATGACCTGGCGGCCCTTGGTCGGCGTTGTCGGCCAGATGAAGGCCTGAAAGGAAAAGCTGTCGAGGTCCTCAAGCGGTGGACGGTTGGGGACGGTGACGTACGAGCCGGCCTCGATTGTCTGCCGACGGCCCGCATAGGTCTTGCTGACCGGCGTCTTGACGACGTGTTCTTTGACGCCCGGACCGGCCGGATTGGTATCGCCGCAGATGACCCGGACCACCTCGACGCGGTAGCGCGGCAGCTCACAGTTGACCATGAACGAGATGGTTTCGCCCGGGGCGGCGCTCAGTGTGTCGGCATAGCCGGTAATTTTCATGCTCGCGCCCTCATGCGGCTTGGCCGTGTTTCTTCCGGCGGCGTCGAAAGACCTCCCGCTCGGCGTCCTCCAGGCTGGTAAACACCTGATCCTTGAGAATCTTGATCGGTCCGCCGCGTCTGCCGCTGAGTCGCCCGAGCACCCACTCCGCGTGCGGCCGGCGACACACCACGACATACTTGTCCTCAAGCGGCTCGCCCCGCAGGCGGGTCAGCAGGCGTTGCAGAGCCGGGCTGTGGTGGCCGATGGGCCGCCGGTTGAACTCGTCAACCAGTGCGGCCTGTTCGGTGGGTTCGGGGCTCGGCATGGAGCGTCCTCCTCGGCGGCGCGGGGGCGGAGTCCAGGGATTATTCTGTGGAGGACTGTCCCTGGGCCGCAGCCTTGACCGCCTCGACGATATTGGCATAGCCGGTGCAGCGACACAGGTTGCCCGACAGGCCGTGACGGATTTCCTCTTCGCTCGGCTGCGGGTTTTTGGCCAGCAGGTCGTAGGCGCTCATCAGAAAGCCCGAGGTGCAAAACCCGCACTGCAAAGCGTGATGATCCCAAAAGGCTTGTTGCAGGGGGTGGAGTTGCTCCCCGTCGGCCAGGCCCTCCAGGGTCATGACCTCGCCGCCGTCGGCCTGCACGGCCAGCAGCAGGCAGGAGCGGACGCTGTTGCCGTTGAGCATGACGGTACACGCGCCGCACACGCCGTGTTCACAGCCCAGATGGGTGGCGGTCAGACCGAAGTCGTGACGCAGAAAGTCGGCCAACAGGCGACGGACTTCGACCTGGCGTTCCACGTCTTGGCCGTTCACCCGCAGGCGCACGGTTCGGGTTGTGGTGAATTCCGGCATACGCACCTCCTCAGCTGGGTTGCCAGGCCTGGTCCAGGGCACGACGGCTGAGAACCCGGACCATGCGGCGCCGAAAGTCGGCCGAGCCGTGCACGTCCGAGGGGGGATCGACCGCTGCGGCCGCTCGGTCCGCAGCCTCGGCCAGCGCCGCGTCTTCCCCCCGGCTGCCGACCAGGCAGGCCGCGACCTCGGCAACGGCCAGCGGCACGTCGTGCGCCCCGGCGACGGCCAGGCTGGCCGCTCGGCAGGTCTGGCTGTCGTCCAGCGTCAGCTGGCAGGCGACCGCAGCAATGGCAAAGTCACCCGGCCGCCGACACAGCTCCTGAAAGCCCCAGCGCGTCCGCTCAGGGGCGACCGGCAGCCGGATTTCACACAGCAGCTCGTTGGGCTCAATCGTTGTGGTCAGCGGCCCGACAAAGAAATCTCGGGCCGCCACCGTCCGTGAGCCGGTGTGTGAGCGCAGCAGCAGTTCGGCGTCCAGGGTCACCGCCACCAGCGGCCATTCCGCGGCCGGGTCGGCGTGGACCAGGCTGCCGCCAATCGTGCCCCGGTTGCGAATCGCCAGATGCCCCACCTCGCTCGCGGCCCGGGCCATCAGGGGCTGTGCCGCCCGCACGGTGTCCGAGACCTCGAGCGTCCGATGGCGGGTCAGGGCGCCGACGCGCAGCGTCCCGTTCTCCTGCACGATGAAGTCCAGCTCGCTCAGCCGATTCAGGTCGATCACGGCGTCTGTCCAGGCCATACGCAGGTTGAGCAGCGGAACCAGACTCTGGCCTCCGGCCAGCAGCTTGGCCCCGTCCCCGGCTTCGGCCAGCAGGGCCAGCGCCTCATTAACCGAGTCGGGACACGCATAGCTGAAAGGGGGCGGTTTCATGTCGATTCTCCTGAAAAGGTCATCGTGCTGTCCTCTGCTATCGTGGTGTTATTACGATTACCTTTGAAAAGGTCATCGTGCTGTCCTCTGATAGCGTGGTGTTATCACAATGACCTTTTGAAGCCGAAGCGGCCCCGCAGCCAGCGCGCCAAGGCTCGCCACAGATTGAGGAGACCGCCGTGGCGGACGGTCTGGCCCGGCAGGGCGCTGAGTTCCGCCTCCAGGGCGCTGAAAAACTGGCCCAGCATCATTTTGGCCACGCCGTCGAGCATACGCTGGCCGACGCTGGCCAGCGGGCCACCGAGCTGCACGTCGCCGCTGTAGTGCAGCACGGTGTGGTCGGCCTGTTCGGTCAGGTCAATCGTGCCGGCGCCCCTGATAAAGCCCTGTCTGCCCTTGCCGTCCAGAACGAGTTTGTAGTGGTGCGGCGCCTGGATGTCTTCGAGCTTGACCGTGCCGCTGTACCTGCCCTTGATGGCGGCGACACCGAGTTGCAGCTCGCCCCGGTATGCGTGGGCGGCCGTGGGTTCCAGCTTCTCGCAGCCGGGCAGGCAGGCAGCCAGGCAGACGGGGTCGGTCAACAGCCGCCACACCGCCTGACGGGGCGCGGGGAGGGTCTGGGTGCCTGCGAGCTTCATGCCTGTGCCTGTCCTGTTTCCGGGTCTCAAAAACGCCAGTTCGGGGCTTCGCCACGAGCCTCCGCATACTACTGCTCCGAGCCGGACGGTGCAAGAACGCGGCCGGTGGCATTGCATCCGAGCTGCGGGCTGGGCAATATGGTCCGGCCTGTCTGCCCGCTCCCACACGGCAGGCTGAATACCCCGACGAACACCAAGGAGGAAGGCATGCAAACCCGGACTGTCGATCCGTCAATCTCCCGAACGCCGATCCGGCTGAACGCCCCCGATCAGGCCACGGTGTGTGTGCTGTGCAGCCATAACTGCGGCTTGCGGGTCGATGTGGTCGACGGACACATTGAGCAGATTCGGGCCGATGAGACGAGCCCGATCTCGCACGGCTATATCTGCAATAAGGGCTTCAGCATTCCCGCCTATGTGAACCACGCCCAGCGCGTCTCGCATCCGCTCAAGCGTCGGCCCGAGGGCGGCTTTGAGCAGATCGGCTGGGAGCAGGCCATCGCCGAAATCGGCGCCAAGCTGAACCGTATCCGCGACCGGCACGCGCCGCGCTCCATCGGCCTGGTCGGGATTGGCGGCCAGGCCAACCATCTGGACGCGCCGTTCGGGGTGACGTTTCTGTCGCTGCTGGGCTCGCGGCGCTTTTTTAACGCTCTGGCTCAGGAAAAGTCTCAGCACTGGATGGTTCTGCAATGGATGCTGGACAGCTCGTCGGGCACCTCGCTGCACCCCGACCACGACGCGTCCGATTTTCTGCTGGTGCTCGGCACCAACCCGCATATCAGCAACCGGGGTCACAATCCGACCGACGGGCTGAAAGCCCTGGCCCGCGACAGCGCCCGCACGATGGTCGTCGTCGATCCCCGGATCACCGAGACCACCCGTCAGGCCGACCGCCACCTGCGCCTCAAGCCCGGGACGGACGCCTATCTGCTCCTGGCCCTGGCCGCGATCATCATTGGCCGCGACCTGGGCGACGCGGATTTCATTCGAGACAAGACGCTCGGCTACGAGGAGATCAAGGCCTGGCTGGCTGCGGTTGACGTGCCGGACATGGCCCGCCGCTGCGGCCTGGAGGTGGCCGATATTGTCGCCACCGCCGAAGAGCTGGCGGCCGCCCGGAACGCCTCGCTGCTGTGGGACCTGGGCGTTGAGATGACGCTGTTCTCCACCCTCAACTCCTACCTCCTGCACCTGCTGGTGGCGGTGACCGGCAACCTGGGCAAACCGGGCGGCAACGTGTTCACCACCAACCTCAACCCGCCGACGCCCGACCCGCGGCGTCATGACGAACCCGAACGCGCCCTGGCGTCCGGCATTCCGGCTGTCTCGGCCTTTGCCCGGCTGGGCGTGTTCTCGCCGGTGCTGATTCCTGAGGAGATCACGCTTGACCATCCCGAACGCCTGCGGGCGCTGATCGTCGAGGGGTCAAACCCGCTGCTGTCCTACCCCGATACCAGGGCCTGGCTGGCGGCGCGCGAAGAGCTGGAGCTGCTGGTCGTCATTGAGCCGGCCATGACCGAGACGGCGCGCGTGGCCGACTATGTTCTGCCCACACCGGTCGGCTACGAAAAGTGGGAGATGGCCAGCTTCCCGCGCGGCTTTCCCGGCGTGCCGGTTCAGGTTCGTCCGCCCATCGTTCCGGCCCTGGGCGAAGCCCTGCCCGAGGGCGAGATCTATATCCGTCTGGCCGAGGCCATGGGTCTGGCGCCCGAGGCGCCGGCCGAGCTGCACGAGTTGGCGGCCGAGGCCGACCGCCCGGACGGTGCGGCGCGCTATCTCGGCGCCCTGCAGGCGGCGGCCAAACAGGCCAGGTTTCGCGCCCCCCTGTACTGGGCCTACCGGACCCTGGGTCGCCATCTGGACGCGCCCGTCCTGTCCTCGATCTGGTTTCAGGCGGTCATGAACGGTCGTGTGCGGGGCGAAGCCGTGGCCCGCGCGTTTGGCCCGGAGTGGCAGGACAAGGACGGCTTCAGCCTGGGGCTGGAGGTGTATCGACGTCTGATGGCGCATCCCGAGGGGGTGGAGATTGCCCGGCTCGACCCGGCGACGAATCTGGACGAGCGGATCGGCTTTGACGACAAGAAGGTCCGCCTGGCGCCGCACCAGATCCAGGCCGAACTGAACCGGGCCATTGCCACACCGCCCGCCCACGACCCGGACTATCCGACCATCCTGGCCTCGGGCCTGCGCACCCGCTGGACGGCCAACACCATTCAGCGCGACCCCGAGTGGCGCAAGGGGCGAGGCCCGCACTGCGCGCTCAACCTGTCGCCCGGCGACGCCGAACGGATAGGCGTGAGCAACGGGGATACGATTCGGGTTGTCACCAGACGCGGCAGCGTTGAGCTGCCGGCCATGATTGATACCAAGCTCCTGGACGGCCATGTGTGGATGCCGAACGGCTTCGGCATGCAGTACCCCAGCGGCGAGGGCGGCTACGACGGGCCGACCGAGAGCGTCGGGGCGAACATGAACGACTACACCGATGTCACCGCCCGCGATCCCTTCAGCGGCTGTCCGCACCACCGCTATGTGCCGTGTCGGCTTGAGCCGGTGGGCGCGGCGACGCAGTAGGAAAACGCTCGGCTCGCCCTGACCGAAAAAGCGTGGACGCATCATCAATGTCGAGAGCGAAGTGGTCCGTCGGGGTCATTTGCGCCGACGCACTTGGGAAAAGGGTTCTGGTAGCGCTCAAAGATAATTGACAAGTCTGTCGTCATTTGGCATGAAATATGACGACAGACATGGCAAATGGCATCGCAGACAAAACCGACGGTCCGATCTATATCGAGCGCAGCCTCGACCTGCCCGGCCTGCTGGAGAAAAAATCTCACTTCCTGTTCGGCCCGCGCCAGACCGGCAAAAGCGCTCTGATTGCCCACGCCCTTCCAGGGATACGGCTGTACGATCTGCTGGATAGCTCGCTGTATCTCACCCTCAGCCGAAATCCCGGTCGGATCGCCCAGGAATTGACAGCGGACGACCGCATTGTCGTCATTGATGAGATTCAGCGCTTGCCGGAACTCCTGAATGAGGTGCAGCGTCTGATTGAACAACGGCGGCTGCATTTTTTGCTGACCGGATTGAGCGCGCGGAAACTGCGTCGGGGCGGCGTCAATCTGCTCGGAGGACGGGCGCGCACCAAGTCCTTACACCCCCTGACCTCTCATGAACTCGGTCCACGCTTCGATGTGAGGCGGGCGATTGAACGTGGGACTCTGCCCTCCATCTACTTCTCCGATGATCCGCACGCGGATTTACAAGCCTATACCGGCCTCTATCTCCAACAGGAAATTATTGCCGAGGGACTGACCCGCAATGTGCCGGCTTTCAGCCGTTTTCTCAGGGTGGCAGCTCTGTGCAACAGCGCGATTGTCAACTTCACGAAGGTGGCCAATGACGCGCAAGTCGCCCGGACGACCGTCTACGAGTATTTTGAAATTCTGAAGGATACCCTGGTGCTGTACGAACTCCCCGCCTGGCGGAAGTCTCGTAAGAGAAAACCCGTGAGTTCCTCAAAGTATTATTTTTTTGATGTGGGGGTGGTAGCAGAACTCCAGGGGAGGGAGTTCCGCCTCGGGACATCCGAATTTGGCCAGGCGTTTGAGACCTATCTGCTGCACGAGCTGGTCAGCCACCGGGACTACACCTCCGGGCAGCCGCTCAGCTACTGGCGGTCAAGGTCCGGATTTGAGGTGGATTTTCTCATCGGCGATCATACTGCGATAGAGGTGAAGGCCAAGGAAAACGTTTCGGCCCAGGAGCTGAAATCCTTACGGGCTCTGGCAGAAGAAAACGTCTTCAAGCGCTATCTGTGTGTCTGCCTCGAACCGCGAGTACGCCGCCTCGGCCTGGTGACAGTCATGCCGGTGGGTGAATTTCTGCACGCCTTATGGGGCGGCGAGTTTTCCTAGGGCGTGTTCACACCTTTGCCTGCTTCCACTCTTTCCAACGAAAATCATGAGACGAAGAAGAAGCGTGATGTTCGGAAGCGTGAAGAGCCGTGTGGTCGTGTTTCTACTGAGCGCTGGGGCGGTCTTCACTCCGCTGGCCGAGGCTCAACAGGCGACTCTCACCGGCTGGTTCACCTTTATCGTTGCCGATTACCCGTCCGAGGCCGGCCTGACATCCGAGACGACCTACTTCCTGACCGAGGACTCGGGCGAACGACACGAACTGTTAGTTGACGCGGCACTCTTGAAGCCGCTCGGCGGTCCGGTGGCGGTGAACCGCAAGCGGGTGGCAGTGGTCGGCGAGTGGGAGCAGGGCGGGTCTGGCACAACAGCGCGGTTCCGCGTCAGCTCCATCGGCCTGGTCGTGTCTCCGTTGATGGCCCTGCCGGGCCGGACCTTCGCCTCCGACCCGTCTCCCCAGTCCGCGGTGACAGGCTCCCAGAAATGGGTGACCATTCTGTGCCGGTTTGCCGATGCGAGGCATGTCACCCCGTATCCGGTCGAGCATTATGAGCGGATGATGGCATCGTTCCATCCCGGCCTGGGCCATTATTGGAACGAGGTCTCAGACGGGAACCTCCCCGATCTGGCCGGGAGCAGGGTGGTCGGCTGGTACACCCTGCCCCGGACTCGCGCGTTTTATGTGTCCGACCGCGACGGAGACGGCGAAGAAGAGGCTGATCTGGACGCCGCCGTCGAAGATTGCACCGCCGCCGCCGATGCTGAAGTGTTCTTCCCGGCTTTCGAGGCCATCAACCTGGTCTTCAATCGGGACCTTGACGGCCGTCGCGCCTATGGTGGCACCCGGCGGTTGACCAAAGACGGGCGGACGCGCTTCTGGGGTGTCACCTGGCTGCCGGAGCGGGCGCATGAAGAACAGGAGACCTGGGCTCACGAGATGGGCCACGCCTTGGGCTTGCAGCATTCGTCCGGCCCGTATGGCCAGGATGACGCGCTTTTCAGCTCCGCCACCTATGACTCTGACTGGGATGTCATGAGCGGCGGACAATCGCTGTCTGCCCATCCCGGCTACGGCCACCTGGGCGTCCATACCATCGCCTACCATAAGGATTTTCTGGGCTGGATTCCGGCCGACCGGAAGTATGTCGCCCGGCCCAACACGACCCGCACGATTACTCTCGAACGATCAGCCCAGCCCGGTGCTGAGGGCTACCTGATGGCCGAGATTCCCATCGGGCGCTCGCCGACCGACTTCTACACCGTCGAGGCGCGACTGTTTGCCGGCTATGACGACGGCATCCCCGACGAAGCGATTGTCATCCATAAAGTCGATACCACGCGGGAAGACCGGCTGGCTCAGGTCGTCGACGTGGACAACAACGGTGACCCGAACGACGACGGCGCGATGTGGACGGTGGGCGAGGTCTTTACCGACCGAGACAATAGCCTCCAGGTCTCCATCGACGCCGCCTACGCGGGCGGCTACCGCGTGACCATCAACACCGACCCGGCCACGTTCAGCGCCTGCATCGATGTGCTGTCCGCCCCGTCCCACCTCTTTGGCCCGGGTCGTGACACCGCCAGCGTTCAGGTCAAGGCGGCGGACGCTTGCGACTGGTCGGCGACGAGCAATACCGACTGGATTCGGATGAGGGCCGATGGGGGGCAGGGCTCCGGCAGTGTCCGCTATACGGTGGCGGCCAATCCCGGCCCTACCGCCCGGACCGGCGCGCTGACTATCGACGGCTGGACCTTCAGCGTGACCCAGGCCGGAGCCCAAGACGGTCTGTTTGCGGACGACATGGAGAGTGGCAGCCGTGCTTGGGAGACGAACCCGCCCTGGGCCCTGACCAGGACTGCCTCGCGGAGCGGCGCGTATGCCTGGACGGACAGCCCGGGCGGCCGTTACCGGAATGATCAGAACGTGAGCCTGCATTCTCGGAGCATTGATCTGACCGGACTCGGCGCCGCAACCCTCGCCTTCTGGCATCGCTACGATTTTGGTCGGGGCGACCGCGGGACCGTCTGGGTCCGGGCGAACGGCAGCTGGGAGGAGTTGGCGTCCTTCAGCGGTACGAACCCGGCTTGGCAACAGACGGTGATCGATCTGAGCCCCTTTGTCGGCCAGTCGATAGACTTCAGTTTCCAGCTGTTGTCCGACGCCAGTGGGACCGCAGACGGCTGGTATATTGACGATGTGGCCGTCTTCTCGTCCGATTTCGTCTCCCAGGCGACTCTGGAGAATCCCCGGCCCGCCTCCTTCCAGAGTGGGATCGGGCTGATCTCGGGTTGGGCGTGTTACGCCCACACCATCGTCATCGAGCTGGCCGGGACCCCGGTGCGGGCAGCCTATGGGACGCCGCGGGAAGATACCCGGCGGGTGTGCGGAGACGCAAACAACGGCTTCAGCCTGCTGGTGAACTGGAACACCCTGGGGCCTGGGGAGCACGAGCTGCGGGCGCTGGCCGACGGGGTGGAGTTTGCCCGGGCCACGGTGCGGGTGACGACGCTCGGGGTGGAATTCCTGGAGGGCGTGCGACGGACGCTTGTCGTCCCCGACTTCCCCCGCTCGGGCGAGGCTACCACGCTGCGGTGGGAGGAATCGCTCCAGAACTTCGTCATCACCGATAGTTCGCCTAGCAGGGGCGGAGGGCACGACAGAATAGCCGGGCTTAACGCCGTGCTGGAAAACCCGTCCCTGGGCTCGTCCCAGAGCGGGATCGGGATCGTCTCGGGCTGGGCCTGCGAGGCTGGGGAGATTGTCATTGAGCTGGCCGGGACTCCGGTGCGGGCGGCCTACGGAACGCCGCGGGAAGACACCCGGCGGGTGTGTGGAGACGCAAACAACGGCTTCGGTCTGCTGGTGAACTGGAACACCCTGGGGCCTGGGGAGCACGAGCTGCGGGCGCTGGCCGACGGGGTGGAGTTTGCCCGCACCACGGTGCGGGTGACGACGCTTGGGCGTGAATTCCTGGAGGGGGTGCGGCGGACGCTTGTCGTCCCCGACTTCCCCCAGCCGGGCGAGGCCACCAGGCTGGGGTGGGAAGAGTCACTCCAGAACTTCGTGATTATTCCCTGACAGCTCCACCCTGTATCCAATAACCGCTTATGAGATCGACCCTTGAGGAGGCATTATGGCTAAGCAGATGGGTAAGCGGATCTATCGTCCCGCAACAGGACAAGAGCAAGAGAGACATAAGCACCTCCGCGAACAAATTCGACAGGAGCTACCTGACATCAGGAAGCGGGCAAGACGAAAGTTGGCTGAGGCCGTACAGCAGGGCGTTGCGATTGAGCACGCGATGGCCATCTTAAAGGCTGAGCGTACGAAAAAGGGACTGAGCTTGGCCGATATGAAAGACCGTACCGGTATTGAACGATCCACATTATCACGGCTGGAAAATAATGGGGAAGCCAACCCGACCCTTAAGACACTCGCCCGCTACGCTGACGCGGTTGGGAAAAAGGTCAGGGTGGTTTTGGTCGAAGCCGACTGAACGAAAAAGCACTCTGCTTGCCCAGTCACTGCCTGTATGGTGGAACGCCGTATGGTGAAGCGTCTCGGCCTCGTCCTTCTTTCTTTTCTGGGAGTTTTGGCCGCGCTGCTGAGCCTGGCCCTGGTGTTTGGCGGCCCCCGGTCGCTCCCCCCGCTGGCCAGCATCAACGCTCCTTTCGCGGCCGTGGACTTCTCCGACCTGCCCCCACTCCAGCCGTATACGGCCCGGGACGGGACGCGCCTGGTGTTTCGCCGCTACGCGTCGAGCCCGGAGCCGGCCAAAGGGTCGGTGGTGCTTATTCACGGCTCGTCGGCCTCAGGGGTCCGTGTCCGACGCCTGGTCGTCAAACAGGGGAACCTTGGCCTTGGCGTAGGTCAGCTTGCGGACCAGCCGGTCGCCCTGGAAGTGCAGCAGGTCGAGCCCGCGCCACGACGTGGGCTGGCCCTTGACTGCAAGCGTGCAGCGCCAGCTGGCCATGACCTTGCCGGTGTCGGCGTCAATAAACAGATCGTCGTCAAGAAACTGCATCGCGCCGTAGCGGCCGCTGAACTGCGGCAGAAAGGCGGCCCGAATGGCGTCTTTGCCGTGGTTACGGGTGCCGTTGAACTCGTCGTACACGGCGTCGTCGGTAAAAAAGGCCATCACGCCCTCAAGATCGTTGTCGTTGAAGGCGGTCATGAAGCGCTGGGTCAAGTCGGTCAAATGCTGGCGGGCTGTAGCCATCGTGTCTCCTCCTCGCTGCTATGCAGGTGCTACCTCTCCGGCCGGCGATTTTCAAGGCTGCCTCCGTTCAGGCGCGCAGCCGTATTGCTTGCGAGTCCTCCAGACCTCGGCTAGTCTGGATTCAGACTACTGGAGGTGTGTATGCGTATCCTGCCCTTAGCCGAAGCCAAGGCAAAACTGAGTCAGCTGGTGGCTGACGTGGCGAATACCGACGAAGAGGTCACGATCACCAAAAACGGACGAGCGACCGCCGTCCTGGTGAGCTATGAGGAGTTTGAGAGCTGGCAGGAGACCCTTGCCGTTCTGTCGGACCGGGAACTGGTCGAAGAGATCCGCACCGGCCTGCGGCAGCTGAAACAGGAACGTGGCAAGCTGCTGACGGATACACAACTCAAGCAGCTCTTTGACGAGGCGTAGCGTGCGTCGGGTTCGACTCCCGCGCGAAGTACACACCGCTATCCGGGCCATGCATCCGCAACTCAAGCAACGCATTCGGGCGGCCTTGGACACCCTCCGGGTGAATCCGTCAGCAGGCAAGCCGCTCCAGCGTGAACTCTCCGGGTGGTGGAGTTTTCGCGTCGGGCGCGTGCGGATTATCTATCGGACAACCCGAACGGTTCTCGAAGTCAGCGCCATCGGCTCACGGGCGCGTATCTATCAGGATGCGAGCCGTCGTGTGGCGAGAGCGTCACGGCCATGAGAGACGCCGTTGACAAGCCGCACGCCGTCGCATAGGGGCACGGGCAGTCATGCTGTTCGGCTTTCTCTTCTTTCTGCTCGGCCTGACCTGTCTGGTCGGCTTCTTTGCCGTCCGCGAGAGCCGCAAATCGGAAGAGGACTATTTTCTGGCCAGCCAGACCATCTCTCCCTACAGCCTGGCCTTTTCCAGCAGCGCCAGCAAATACAGCGGGTTCATTTTTGCCGGCTTCATGGGGGCGGCCTACCTCAACGGCACCCTGGTCATCTGGCTGGGGCTGGGCCTGCTGCTGGGCCATTGTCTCGTCTACGCCCTGGCCGTCTCCCGCTTGCAGTCTATGAACAGCAGCGGCTGGGCCTTGAGCATCGGCGAACTGCTGACCTTCTGGAACGGAGAAAACCGGGTTCTGCTGCGCCGCTTCATCGGCCTCCTGACCCTGTTTTTTCTCAGCTTCTACGCTGCGGCCCAACTCAAGGCCGGCGGCATGGCCCTCGAAGTGGCCCTCGGTCAACCGCTGTACGTCGGCATTCTGCTGAGTACGGCCATCATTCTCTTCTACTGTTGGTCGGGGGGGATTCGCGCCTCTATCTGGACCGACAGTGCCCAGATCATCATGATGACCCTCAGCCTGCTTCTCATCCTGGTCATGGCCGTGCTCAAGGAGGGCGGCATTGCCGAGCTGGTGGCCAGCTTCAGGGCGACCGCGCCGGGCACCGAGCTGATTCCTCAGAACCTCTCCATTGGCGGCTACAGCGGCTGGCTGATCTTCTGCTTCGGCTCGCTGGGTTTTGGCATGTCCATCCTCGGCCAGCCTCACATTCTCATTCGGGCCATGGCCCTGAAAGACGCCCGAGACACCAAAAAATTCATCGTCGCCAACTACACCTTTGAAGCGCTCTTTGTCCTCCTCTTCACCCTGGTGGGGCTGAGCACCCGGGTGATCCTGCAAGACATGAGCGCGTTTGAGCCCGAGTTGGCCCTGTTTTTATCGGCCAAGGAGATGCTGCCCCCGCTCGCCGTAGGCTTTGTACTGGCGGGGGTCTTTTCGTCCACCCTGTCCACCGCCGACTCGCAAATCCTGAGTTGCTCGGCCTCTCTGATGCGGGATCTGCCCGAACCCCCGAAACAGTCCCTCTTGCAGGCCAAGCTGGGCACGGTCGGCGTGGCGTGTGCGGCGACCGTCCTGGCCCTGTTTGCCGAACAGGACATCTTTTCGCTGGTCGCCTTTGCCTACGCGGGGCTGGGCGCGTCTATTGGCAGCGTGCTGGTGCTGCGCCTCCTCAACGACACGATTTCCGAACGGGGCGCCCTGCTGGTCGCCCTGGTCGGCGGGACCACCGTCGTGGTCTGGAATCTGCTGGACCTCACCTCGTATATCAACGAGAGCATCCCCGGTTTCAGCGCCGCCCTCCTCGTCTACCTCGGCTACAAAGCCGTCGCAAAACTGCCCCACGCCTCAGACGCTGGAACTTGAGATTTGCGCCGTTTTTCCGCGGCCGACCGGACTCCGTTCGCCATCACAGCCCAGGCCACTATCCAGAGCCCGACCCCCACAGGGCGTGTGATGCAAAAAGAAACCCACCCCGCCGCTCGCGCGGCACCCCTCCTGGGAGGGGATGGGGGCGGTTCCCCTCCTCGGAGGGGTGGCCGTAGGCCGGGGTGGGTTATCTCCGGCCCAGCGGCTTCCGCACGGTTGGTAAGAACAGATTCTGGGTAATGTGCATCACACGTCACAGGGCGGGGACAGGCTCGTGTGTGGGCTGTTCCGCCCTGTGCGGTCTCAGGCGCCGATGTATTCACCGGCTACCCAGGCTCCGTGAAAGCCGTACGGGACGCGGGCGGGAATCTGCACCCGGGCGACCGGCTCGGCCGTCATGTCCTGGGCGTTGACCACGACCATCTCGGCGGCCCGTTGGGTCTGGTCATACACATAGGTCACCAGCCAGCCGTCGTCTTCGGCGCTGGCTCCGTCACGCGGCACGAACACGCCCTCGCCGCCGTAGCGCCCGGGGCCGTGGGGATGGGACTCGACCCGGCCGGTCTGATGGTCGTATTTCTGGAAGCCGTCAAACAGCGGCATGGTCACGCCGGCGGGGACGCGGGCCGCATAGCTGTAGCGGTGGGAGCGGCCGGTGAGGGATTCGTTGATGCGGGGAAACTCGGACGGCACGTCGTCCAGCCCTTCTTCGCTGACCGCACCGGTCTTCATATTGAAGCGCCAGCGGTGGAGGCGGGGGGCTTGATCCTCCTGCTCGGCTGCGGGTGACTGGCCGTCATCCATCAGGACGCTGGTCGAGTTGACCCGACAGGCAATCAAGACCACCTCGTCGCCCGCCTCATAGGCGTTGGTGGTATGAAAAATATAGCAGGGCGGAATCTCAAACCAGCGCACATCGTCGTTAGTGCCGTGGCGGGGCATCACCCCAATCCGCGCCCCGTTGTCGGGATTCCAGTTCAGGACCGGCCCGCCGGTAGTCATGGCCTGGAGGTCGAAGGTGACCGGCAGGTCGAGCAGCAGGGTGTAGTGCTCGGTCACCGCACAGTCGTGGATCATCACCCCGGCCGGGATATTGATCGGCACGGTCCGCAGCAGCTCGCCCGAAGCGGCCACCACGCTGTACTGGAGATAGGGCGGCATCGGCGCATAGCCAAAAAACATCATCTCGCCGGTGACCGCATCGACTTTGGGATGGGCGGTAAACGCGCTGGTGAGTTTGCCGCCATAATCATACGGCCCGACCGTCTCCAGGCCGGGGACGCGGATGTGGTGCGGCTCGCCGCCCTCCCACAGCGCCAGCAGCCGTCCGTCGTGCCACACCAGGGCGGTGTTGGCCGCGTTTTTGAACGGGCCGTCCGGGTTGTCGAACTGCGGCGGTTCCATCAGGCCCGACCAGATGGCCCGACCGCGCTGGCGCTCGATCTCAAAGCCTTTGGTCTGGACGTAGCGGTTGCGGTATGCGGCTTTGCCGTCCTCGACCCGCACCCCGTGCAGCATGCCGTCGCCGTCGAACCAGTGGTAGGCGCCGATCGGCTCGAACTGGGGGTTGGGGCCGACGCGCACGAACATGCCGTTCATGTCGCGCGGCAGCTCGCCGATGACGCGCAGGTCTTCAAGCTGGGTTTCTTCTCGGACCGGGGCGAAGTTGTCGGCCAAAAAAGGATTGGGTGCTGACATGGATTGATGTCCTCCTCTCGTATTCTTCGAGTTTGGGATTTAGGGAATCTCACCGCGCTGGCGCATCTCGGCGACCAGCGCCTCCTGGACCAGCACGCCGCCCTCGGTCAGCTCGGCGACCTGTTGGGCCGAATAGCCCAGGTAGCGTCCCAGGACATCGGCGTTGTGCTGGCCCAGCAGCGGGGCCGGACGCCGGATCTCGACCCGGGTGTCGGAGTAGTGGATCGGCGTCTTGGGAATGCCGATGGGGCCCATGCCGGGGTGGGCCACCTCCTGCATGGCGCCGCGGGCTTTCATGTGCGGATGGTTGATGATCTGGCCGATATCCAGAACCGGGGCGCTCAGAATCCGCACCTCGTCCAGGATCGCCAGCGGCTCGTCGCGGGTCGGGAAGGATTGCAGCCAGTGTTCGAGCAACTCGACCAGGACAAAGCGGTTTTCGGCCCGGTGCTGGTTGGTGTCAAAGCGGGGGTCGTCCAGCCATTCGGGTTTGCCCACGGCTTTCACAAAGGTCTTCCACTGGTGTTCCAGGACGACGATGACGACATAGCCGTCGCTGGCCTTGAAGATGCCGCACGGGGCGACCGCGTAGTGGTGCGAGCCAAAGCGGGTCGGGTTCTCCTTGCCGTCGCTCAGGGTGTAGAACTGCACGGCCGTGTCGTGCAGGTGAAACAGGCACTCCAGCAGGGACAGGTCGATATACTGGCCGCAGCCGGTTTTCTCGCGGTAGTACAGGGCGGCGCACACCGAAGCCAGGCCGTGTACGCCGGCGTTTTCGTCGGCGATGAACAGCCCGACATAGGTCGGCGCCTTGTCCGGGTCGCCGGTCAGGTGCAACAGGCCGCTCATGGCCTGGGCCAGGGTATCGACCCCGGGTTTGTGGGCCAGCGGGCCGTCCTGACCAAAGCCCGAGATGGAACACATGATCAGCCGCGAATTCAGCGCTTTGAGGTCGTCATAGCCCAGGCCGTAGCGGCCTAGGGTGCCGGGGCTGAAGTTTTCGATGACCACGTCGACCTTGGGCACCAGCTCCTTGACGATGCGGACGCCCTCGGGCTGCTTGATATCCAGGCACAGGCTGAGCTTGCCCCGGTTGTGCTGAATATAGCCCCCGCTCTGGCCGGCCCTGAAGTACGGGTAAAAGCGCGAGTTGTCCCCGGTCGGGGCGAGTTCGACCTTGATGATCTCGGCGCCCATGTCGGCCATCATGCGGGTCACCACCGGGGCGGCGATATACTGACCGAAATCCAATACGCGGACGCCTTCGAGCACCGACGGCTTGTCTGAGTGTGACATGGCTCCTCCCTCGTGTGGCTTACTTCTCAAAATGGACAAAGTCGATCAGGAACACCGCACCCAGCAGAACGCTCTTGTGCTGGGGCTGGAGTTCGGCCGGAAAGCTGAGGGCGAAATTGTCCGCATCGCTCAGGCTTTCCTTGAGCATTCCGGTCCATCGCTTGGTGATGCGTCCAACCTCCTCGCCCCCGGCCCGGATCAGAAACGTCCACGGTCTCAGCAGCGGACCAAAGAGCTGAAAGCGTTCCTGGCCGGTATCGTCGGACACCGTATAGCGCCGACGCACCAGAGAAAAGCGTCGGTCCACCCGGCCCAGCCGCCGGCCGTCCGCGCCGTGCACCTCAAGGGTGTGAAAATACAGCCGAAAGGGTCGGTTCAGGCGCAGAACCGCGCGTCCTTCGGCCTCCAGGATATGGATGGTAAAGGGACGCAGGGCTTTGAGCAGCAGCCGGAAGAACATCGAGCCGCCCGTTTCGGCCGCTACATAGACCTCGTCACCCGTTCCGTCCAAGACGGCGTAGCTGTTCTTGACCTCCCAACCGGTCAGAATTTCCCCCCAGGATTTGCGCTGCTCGATGACCAGCGTGTCGAGGCCCGCGAGTCTGTCCATAGGCCCGCTCGTCTAGCCGCAGAAAAAGCGGTTGTGGGGGCGCGCCAGACCGAGGTTGTCGCGTAGCGTCGGGCCCTCATACTCGCGCCGAAACAGCTCGCGGCGCTGGAGTTCGGGCACCACCCGGTCGACAAAGTCGTCGAGTCCGCCGGGCAGATACGGGAACATGACATTGAAGCCGTCGCAGCCTCTGTCGAGCAGCCACTCCTCCATCTGGTCGGCAATCGTACGCGGGGTGCCGATCAACTCCAGGGTGCTGAAGCTGCCGCCCACGTATTGGGCCAGCTGCCGGACGGTCAGCCTGTCCCGCCGGGCCATGCTGACCAGTTTCTGGCGGCCGCTCTTGCTGGCGTTGCTGTCCGGGATGTCGGGCAGCGGACCGTCGAGCTCGAAGCCCGACACGTCGTGGCCGAGCAGAACGGACAGGGTGGCAATGCCGCTGTCGGGATGGACCAGGCTGTCCAGCGTGGTCTTTTTGGCCCGCGCCTCGGCCAGGCTGTCGCCGACCACCACAAACGCCCCGGGCAGGATCTTGAGCTGGTCGGGCGAGCGGCCGCAGGCTGCCATCCGGCCCTTGACATCGGCGTAGTAGCGCTGGCCGTCGTCGAGGGTGTTGGGGCTGCTGAACACCACCTCGGCCGTCTCGGCGGCCAGCTGACGGCCGGCCTCGGAGGCGCCGGCCTGGACAATGACGGGCCAGCCCTGGACCGGCCGGGCCACGTTGAGCGGCCCGCGCACCGACAGGTGGGGGCCGGTGTGATCCAGCACGTGCATCTTGTCCGGGTCAAAATAGACGCCCGCCTCAACATCACGGATAAAGGCGTCGTCGGCCCAGCTGTCCCACAGGCCGGTCACCACATCAAAGAATTCGCGCGCCCGCCGGTAGCGCTCGCCGTGCTCCAGGTGCTGCTCCCGGCCAAAGTTGCGCGCCTCCTGGGGGTTGGCCGAGGTGACCACATTCCAGCCGGCCCGGCCGCCGCTGATGTGGTCGAGCGAGGCGAATTTGCGGGCCACGTGGTAGGGATCGTTATAGGTCGTGGAGGCGGTGGCGATCAGCCCCAGGTGTTCGGTCACCACGGCCAGGGCCGGCAGCAGGGTCAGCGGATCGAAGGAGGTGACCGTGGCGCTGCGCTTGAGCGCCGCCATCGGCATGTTCATGACCGCCAGGTGATCGGCCATGAAAAAGGCGTCGAAGCGGCCGCGCTCCAGGGTACGCACAAAGCGCTGATAGTGGCCGAAATTAAAGTTGGCGTCCGGGAAGGCGCCGGGATAGCGCCAGGCCGCAGTATGAATGCTGACCGGGCGCATGAAGGCGCCGAGCCGCAGTTTTGGTGAGTGAGCCACGCGTTCCCCCTGTCGGTCAACGTGAACGATGATGGCCGCTCCGTCAAGAAGATATCATCGTTCGCGTTTGTGGAATGACGACTGCGGGCCAGGGTAGCAAATCGGCGCGGAATGAACAGCCCGGAGGCTGGCCGGAGCGGTCCAGCCTTTCCTTTTGTTTTTTTCGTGGCTAGAGTAGCCACTTCAAGGAGGAGGGCATGGGCACTGTGGGAATCAAGGAACTCAAGGACCGGCTCACCTATTATTTGCGTTTGACAAAACAGGGAGAGGAGATTGTCGTGACCGAGCGCGGCAAACCGATTGCGCTCTTGCAGCCGCTCCAGTCTGCCACGCAAATCCAGAGCCAAGAGGCCCGCCTCGCCCAGTTGGCCGCTCAGGGCGTCGTGACCCTGCCGACCCGCAAGCCTCTCTCTCGGCCACGCCGAGCGAAAGCGAAAGGCACTCCTGTTTCCCAGCTTGTCCTGGAAGAGCGCCGATGACGTATTTCGATACCAGCGCCCTAATCAAACGTTTTGTTGAAGAAAAAGGTTCGGTTCTTGTTGCCAGCCTTATCGATCAAGGCGGTTCGGTCGCTACGGCAAAAATCGCCTATGTCGAGATCTACTCGGGACTGACTCGGAAATTGCGGGAAAAACAGCTTTCGGCCGCGCACTACGCCCGCGCCTGCCAGCAGTTCGAGAGCGAATGGTCGGCCTATATCCGGGTCGAGACAGGTGATGCCATGCTCCAGTTGGCCAAAGACCTCATCCGTCGGCATCCTCTCAGGGGATTCGATGCTATTCATCTGGCTTCCGCTCTTATGCTCAAAAGAGCGCTGGGGGAGGAGGTCATCTTCGCCGCCGCTGACGTCCGCTTACTGCAAGCGGCAGGGGCCGAGCGTCTTCGGGCGCTCAATGTCGAGGCTGAGGAGCAAGCCACCTAGCCCCGACCCTCCGCTGCGTGTCTGTCCCGGTATACGGCATGAACACCTGGGAGCACGGACGACTCGTCCGTTTCACTATCAGCGCGTCACAGGTTTTACTCTGGGACGTAGTCTCAGCCATATCATGACTCGAGGCTATTTTGCCTGCCACGGCAGGGGCATGGCTTGGTTGTCCTCGGTACACACCCGGACCGGAGCCTGGCCCAGAGCAGCGACAATATGCATGTCCTGGGTGCCCGTATTCACAATTTGATGAATCGCGTCAGGCGGAATCTGGAGCGTCGAGTTCGGACCAAAATCCATATCCTGGCCGGCGATGGTAAGCCGGCCTGAACCACTCAGGACGAGGATGGCTTCTTCGCAGTCATGGCGATGGACCGGCGTCCCGCTTCCTGGCGCAATCGTTTGTTTCCACACCTCCAGGCTTTTCATGCCGTGCTCGGGACCGGCAACGGTCTGATGGACCAAGCCCGGCAGATCAAACCTCTGGACGCTGTCATTCTGAATAACCGGCATGACGAACTCCCTCCTGTCTCCCGTGAAAATCAGCCCGCCGCCTACTCGCCGGAAAGCTGCATGCGAGAAAGGTGGGGCGGCGAACGGAACCTGACGGCCAGAGGCTAGCACGCGCTGCGGCTTCCGGCCAGAGCAATGCGGTGCGGCAACAGCTGAACCACATGAATAGCCATCCGTCTGGAAGCGCGGGCGGGACGCTTGCTTCGTTGAAAAAGAGGGCAGCCTCCGCCAAACCGGTGCGGGCCAATTGTCTGAACCTGGATTGCCGGGATGGATGGATTCCCAGGATGTGTCAGCCACAAAGGAAACGCAGACCTGTAGGGCGGGTTAGCCGGAGGCGTAAGCCGACAGCCTTCTAGGGGCTTATCGGTCTGATCCTGGAGATTGTGGTCGCCTTGTCTCGGATCAGATGCACGAGTATGTTCGTATCGCGCAGAATAAGCGCGCCGGATGGAATCACGACAGGCTCTCCAACCAGCATTCCTTGACGTGTCGCAGATAGGAATAGCCCAGTGACTCGCCGACCTCGATCTTCATTGCCGTTCCCCTTTCCGTTGCTTGACAGGACTATAGCCGACCGGTTAGTGAACGCAACGTATGTCTACAGGCGCCTGAATCAACCATCCCAGCCAAGGAGGGACCGCATGGCTAGCGTACAGATTTCCAAATCCAAACGAGTCCGGGCTCGTCTGACCCATCCCGTTATCGACTCCGACGGTCACACGGTCGAGTTCGAGCCGGCGGTCATGGACACCCTGCGCGAAGTCGGCGGGCCGGGGATTGTCGAGCGCTATAAGACCAAGCGCACCGCAGGCCTGACCGCCTCGCTGGGTGGGATGCTGAACTGGCACAGGCTGCCGCCCGCCCAGCGCCACGCCCAGCGCCTGACCGTGCCGCCGTGGTGGGCGCTGCCGGCCAGAAACACGCTCGACCGGGCGACCGCGATGCTGCCCAAACTGCTCCACGAACGCCTGGACGATATGGGGATCGACGTGTCCATCCTGTATCCGACCTTCGGGCTGCTGGCCCCGCATCTCGACGATCAGGAGATCCGGCTGGCCGCCTGCCGGGCCTTCAACACCTACCACGCCGATATTTTCAAGGACTATGCGGATCGCCTCATCCCGGTGGCGCTTATTCCCATGCACACCCCGGACGAGGCGCTGGCCGAGCTGGACTATGCGGTCGGCACGCTGGGCATGAAGGCGGTCATGCTGGCCGGCCATGTCCTGCGTCCGATTCCGGCGGCCGAACAGCTGTCCCCGGACGCCGCCCGCTACAGCTATTGGCTGGACACCTTCTGCCTGGACAGCGACTACGACTATGACCCGGTGTGGGCCAAGTGCGTGGAGCTGAAGGTCGCCCCGACCTTTCACTCGGCGGCCATGGGCTGGGGCAGCCGCACCTCGACCTCGACGTATATGTATAACCACATCGGCCATTTTGCCGAGGCCGGCGAGGCGGTGTGCAAAGCCCTGTTCTTTGGCGGGGTGACCCAGCGCTTTCCGACCCTCAAGTTCGCCTTTCTGGAAGGCGGGGTGAGCACCGGGGCGCGGCTGTACGCCGACCTGATCGCCCGCTGGCATAAGCGTAACCCCGAGGCGATCGAGAACTACAATCCGGCCAATCTGAATCCCGAGCTGCTGCTCGACCTGTGTCAGAAGTATGGCGAGAAGGTCACCGAGGGACGTTTGCAGCTCCTGAGCAAGGCCGGCGGGGTGACCATCAACACCAAGGCGGCGCCGGACATCACCAACGACTTCCACCGCACCGGGATCGAAAAGGCCGAAGACATCAAGGACCTGTTCATTCCCCACTTCTACTTCGGCTGCGAGGCCGACGATCCGATGAACGCCACCGGCTTCAACACCACGGCCAACCCGTTCGGGCAGCAGGTGCGCTCGGTCTACAGCTCGGATATCGGCCACTGGGACGTGCCCGACATGACCGAGGTGACGGAAGAAGCCTACGAGCTGGTCGAAAACGGGGTGCTGAGCGAAGACAACTTCCGCGACTTTGTATTCACCAACCCGACCACGCTGTGGACGGGCATGAATCCGGACTTCTTCAAGGGCACGGTGGTCGAAAGCGCGGTCGCTCAGCTCCTGGCCAACAGCGCCCACTAGCCGCGCTCGCGGCGCTGGCGTGGACAGCGGAGGACTGATGCGAGCCCTGTCCCGCTATCGCGATCACATCCTGGGACTGGGAGCGGCGCTGGGCCTGGGGCTGGCTGCGGCGGGCGCCTTCGCCGTCCCGCCGGCCGCCTTGTCCGACCATATGGTAGCCCGTGTCAACGGTACGGACATCACCCGCCGTCAGCTGGACCAGACCGCAGACCCGCAGGCGACGCCCCAGGCTCAGCGTCGCCAGGCCCTGGAATTGCTGATTGACCAGGAGCTGCTGATCCAGCGCGGCGTGAGCCTGGGTCTGGTCGGCTCGGACCGGACGGTCAGGAAAGCGCTGGCCATGGCCATGATCGACCGGACTGTAGCCCAGGTGCTGGCGCACGAGCCGGACGAAGACGTGCTGCGGGCGTTCTACGCCACCCACCGGGCGGTCTTCAGCCTGCCGGATCGGTTGCGGGTCCAGCAGATCACGTTTCCCGCCGCAGACCACGCCCAGACCGCAGCGGCCGCGCTACGCGACGGCATGAGCTTTGCCGAGGCGAGGCGGCGTTTCGGTCAGCCGGCGGGCGCCCCGCTGCCCGACAGCCTGCTGCCGGCCCACGTCCTGCACCGCTATCTGGGGCCCAGCCTGACCCGGGCGGCCCTGAGCCTGACAGCCGGGCAGGTCTCCGCTCCGCTGGCCTCGCCCCTGGGCTATCACATCCTGCGGGTAGCCGAGCGCCGGGCCGAACGGGTGCGTCCCTACCCGGAAGTGCGAGCCCAGGTCCGGGCCGAGTACTATCGGCGGAAACGTGACCGGGCGCTCGAGCGCGTGCTGGACCGCCTGCGCCGACGGGCGACGCTTGTCCTGGCGGCGGACGCGCCACAGCGCTAGGGGGACGTATGAAAAAGAACACGTTGATGACATGGGCCGTGTGTCTGAGCGTCTGGCTGGGCTGGGTGGCCGGCCTGCTGGCCGAGCCGAACCTGACCCGGCCCGGCCATATCCCCGACCCGGACTTCTCGCGCGATACGGTCTACCACGTGCGGGCCATCGAAGAAGACACGCCGACGATCAACGCCAGGAATCTCCGCACTACCTTTGACCAGGCCGGTCGGGCGGTTGACATCACTACATGTTATGACGATTTCAAGACCCGGACGGCTGACCAGTGTCTGAGCCTGGTCGGCCGGCGCGCCTGGCCGTCGCCGATTTCTGTCGATTATGGGGAGCGCTAGGCGATGCGCGCAGACCGGCGGGCGGTGACCCTGCTGGCGCTGGGCAGCCTGGTCGGGGTGTGCCTGGGGCTCGTGTCGGCGCTGGGTGGCGAGACGCCGCCGGCCAACCGACTGCCGGCCGACGCGATTGCCGTGGTCAACGGCACGCCGATCAGAACCGACGACTACCGCCGGGCGGTGGCCATGCTGGCCGGCGACAAGCGCAACCCCCTGACCCAGGCTGACCGCGTCCACGTCCTGGAGCGTCTGATCGAAGAGGAGCTGCTGGTCCAGGCCGCAGTGTCGGAGGGGTTGGTTGACCATGACCGGGCTGTTCGCCAGGCGATGACCCGGGCGATGTTGGCGGTAATTGTGACCGACAGCGCCAGCGCCCGGCCGAGCCGGGAGGAACTGCGGGCCTTCCATGCCGATAACGCGGCTCTCTTCACGCAGGTCGGGGAGACCCGCCCGCCGGCCTTCGAGGAGATACGCAGCCGGGTCGAAGCGGTCTACCTCCAGCGGGCAAAAGACACGGCCCTGCGCCAGTATCTGGCCTGGCTGCGCGACGAGGCCGAGATTGTGCGCGCGCCCGAGGTGGGGCCGTGACCGGCGTCTCGACCCGACGCTGGGCGTGCTGCCCGGCTGTGCTGGCCCTGACCGTGCTGGTGTGGAGCGCCCAGGCTGCGGCTCACACCCGCAGCCAGTCGTTCTCGTCCTGGCACGTCCAGGACGGACAGGTGCGGGGAACGTTCAGCGTCCGCGCCCTGGAAGCGACCCGGCTCGGGGTGCTGGAAGACACGGTCTTTGATCTGCACACCCTCCTGATCCGCCATCTGGCCGCCCGGCTGGTGCTGACAGCCGGAGACGAGCCGTGTCGGACGCTGGCCGGACCCCGGGCTCGCGCAGCCCAGGCCGGCTATATGCGCGTCGAATGGCGCTTTGCGTGCCCAAGCCAGACCCGGCTGTCGATGACCAACACGGCCTTTTTTGAGGTCGCCCCGTCACACCTGCACTATGCCCGGGTACGCCTGGGCGGCGGGCCGCCGGTCGAGTATCTGTTTACCGACAGCGTCCGCCGGCAGCTGATCGTGGCCGCCGGGCCGGAACAGCCAGCCCGACGCGGTGCGTCCTTTGGCGCCTACGTCCGGCTCGGCTTTGAGCACATTCTGAGCGGGGTCGATCATCTGGCCTTTGTGCTGGCCCTGCTGCTGCTGTGCCGTCGCGTCCGCGAGGTCGTGTTGATGGTCAGCGGCTTCACCCTCGGCCACAGTCTGACGCTCAGTCTGGCCGTGTTGGGGGTGCTTGAGCCGAATGTCCCGGTCATTGAGGCGCTGATCGGGTTCACGATCGCCCTGGTCGCCGCCGAGAACATCGGCATCAGCAGCGGAACCGGTCGCCGGCTGGGGCTCATCGCCGGCCTGGGGCTGGTCGGCTGCGGGCTGCTGCATGGTCTGACCGGGCTGGGCCTGCCGGTCCTGAGCAGTCTGGGCCTGGGGCTGTTTGGGGTATGTTATTTTGCCCTGGCTACCAGCCGGGAGCGGGCGGCCCGCCTGCGGCCGATCCTGACCCTGGTGTTCGGCTTGATTCATGGCTTTGGCTTTGCCAGTGTCTTACTCGACCTCAGCCTGCCGACCGAGCGGCTGGTGGTGGCGCTGTTCGGTTTCAATCTCGGGGTCGAACTCGGCCAGCTCGGGCTGGTCGCCCTGGTGTGGGGAGGCGGACGGCTCCTGGTCCGTGGTGTGGGCGCCACAGACTACCGTCTGGCGACCGATGCCGCGTCGGCCGGGCTGTGTGGGCTGGGTCTGTTCTGGTTTGTGGAGCGCGCGTTCGGATAAGGGACTGGAGGACTGTATGAGCAGCTTGGGTTTGACCGTGGCCAATACGATTGTAGAGGCTGCCCTGAAGAGGGCCCGGGAGCTGAACACCGCCCCCCTGGCCGTGGCCGTGCTGGATGAGACGGGTCAGCTGAAAGCGTATCAGCGCGAGGATCAGACCAGTCTGCTGCGGACCGATATTGCGGTTGGCAAAGCCTGGGGCGCTCTGGGCCTGGGGCGTTCGTCGCGGGTGCTGGGCAAGGTGGCCGAAGAACGCCCGGCGTTCATTCAGGCGCTGAGCGTGATGGCTGGAGGAAAGCTGGTGCCGGTGCCGGGCGGGGTGCTGATCCGGGCCGAGGATGACACGATTATCGGCGCGGTCGGCATCTCGGGCGACACCTCGGACATTGACGAAACCTGCGCCGTGGCCGGGATCGAGGCTGCGGGTCTGCGGGCCGATACCGGCGCTGCCTAGGCCGGCGGAGTATGGAGGTCGGCGATGAAACGCTTTGTGCTGGTGTGTGGTGTGCTGCTTGTTCTCGGAGCCGGATATGTGGCCGGGGCGTATCTGGGTCTGTACGGCCGTCATGAGGGGCCGGGCGAGGTCACTCCGCTGCCCGTCCCGGCTGCGGTGCTGGACCGGCGGGCCGAGGTGCAGGCCGCAGCCTCTGCGCCGGGGGCCAAACACATCCTGTTCGGCGACCTGCACGTGCATACGACGTTTTCGACCGACGCCTTTCTCGTCAGCCTGCCCATGATCCAGGGCGAGGGAGCGCATCCGCCGGCTGACGCGTGCGATTTCGCCCGGTTCTGTTCGGGTCTGGATTTCTGGGCGATTACCGATCACGCCGAAGGGCTGACCCCCCAGCGCTGGGCCGAGACCAAAGACGCGATCCGTCAGTGCAACGCCGTGTCCGGCGACCCGGCCAGCCCGGACGTGGCAGCCTTCTTGGGCTGGGAGTGGACCCAGATCGGCCAGACGCCCGACGACCACTACGGGCATAAAAACGTGATCTTTGCCGGCCTGGCGGACGACGAGGTGCCGGCCCGGCCGATTGGCGCGTCGGGCAATGTCGGGCGCGTGCTGCGCTCGGGTTCGCGGCGCGGGCTGTTCAGGACCGGGCTGTTGGATTTCCCCAACCGGCAGCGCTATTTCGACTTCGCCCATTTTCTGGAAGAACTCAGCGCCGTTCCGGTGTGCCCGGACGGGGTTGATGTGCGCGAGCTGCCCGCCGCCTGCACAGAGTTCGCGCCCACCCCGCGCCAGCTGTTTGAGAAACTCGACCAGTGGGACTTCGACAGCCTGGTCATTCCGCACGGCACGACGTGGGGGTTTTATACTCCGGCCGGTTCGACCTGGGAGAAACAGCTGGCGGCCGGCCTGCACGACCCGAACCGGCAGACCCTGCTGGAGGTGTTCTCGGGCCACGGCAACTCCGAGGAATACCGGGACTGGCGGGCGGCCCACATTGACGCCGACGGACAGGCCAGCTGTCCCCCGCCGAGCAAAGACTATCTGCCCGCGTGCTGGCAGGCGGGCGAGATTATTCGCCAGCGGTGTCTGGCGGCCGAGTTTGGCGCCGAGGAGTGTGCGGCTCGGGCGGCCCGCGCCCGCCAGCACTATCTCGACGCCCAGGTGTCGGGCTTTCGGACCGTGCCCGGCGCGCGGGCCGAGGACTGGCTCGACGCGGGCCAGTGCCGGGACTGTTTCCTGCCGTCGTTCAACTACCGTCCCGGCGGTTCCGCCCAGTATCTGCTGGCCCTGTCCAATTTTGACGATCCGAGCGCGCCGCACCGGTTTCGGTTCGGCTTTATGGCGTCGAGCGATACGCACACGGCCCGGCCGGGGAGCGGCTACAAGGAGGTCGAGCGCGGCTCGATGAGCGATGGGCGCGGCGCGCGGGATGCCACCTGGGCCCAGCGCCTCGCTCCTCCCGAGCAGGAAGCGCTGCCGGAATCGGTTCCCTTCGACCCGGCAACTACGCAGCTCCAGGGATTTCAGTTTCTTGAGTTTGAGCGTCAGTCGAGCTTTTTTCTGACCGGCGGCCTGATTGCCGCCCACGCGACCGGCCGCGACCGGCGGGCCGTGTGGCAGGCGCTGACAAGCAAGGAAGTCTACGCCACGAGCGGGGAGCGCATCCTGTTGTGGTTCGATCTGCTGGAGTCACCGGCCAACGCCCGCGTTCCCATGGGCGGCAGCGTCAGGCTGAACGGCAGCCCGCGGTTTCGCGTCCGGGCGGTTGGCGCGCATATACAACAGCCCGGCTGTCCCGACTACAGCGTCAGCGCCCTGTCGCCCGAGCGGCTTGAGCACGTGTGTCGGGGCGAGTGCTATAACCCGTCCGACGAGCGGCGGCTGATTACTCGGATCGAGGTTGTGCGCATTCGGCCGCAGATTGCGCCGGACGAGCCGATGGCGGACCTGATCGACGATCCGTGGCAGCGTTTTGCCTGTCCGCCCGACCCGGGCGGCTGTGTGGTCGAGTTCGACGACCCGGACTTTGCCGATCTGGGGCGCGACACGGTCTACTATGTCCGGGCGATACAGGAGCCGAGTCCGGCGATCCATGCCGACCCGCTGGGCTGCGAGTACGACGAGAACGGCAACTGCGTCGAGGTCAAGCTGTGTTTCGGCGACTACCGGACGCCGGCCGACGACGACTGTCTGGCCGAGCACGAGTCGCGCGCCTGGTCGTCGCCGATTTTTGTCGATTACACACAGGGTTGAGTCGCTGGCTGCCTACTTGCCCAGGCGCGACAGGGATTGATAGCTGAAGTCCATCTCCGGCAAGCCGACGTTGACGCGAATGTCGTTGCCCTCGCGCAGGGGCAGGACGACGTTGGCGGTGGCCGAGTGTTCGTCAAGGGCTAACCCATAGTCCGCCTGTCGGGTCGAGAACTCCCGATCTTCGCTCAGGGCTTGGCCGCCGCTGACCAGAATCGTTTTCCAGTATTTGCCGGAGCGATCATAGATCTCCTTGTAGTAGCCCCGGAAGAGTTCTTTATCGATCCACAGAATCTGGCGTCCATAGGCGTAGTAGGGGTCTTTGGCCGTCGCCTCAACAATCCACACCGGGCGCTTTGTCAGATGCAGATTGGTCGGCCACCAGGCCGCGCCCTGCCAGGAGATGTCGGTCTGATCGAAGAGTTTGCTCTTGCCCGGCCAGGGCATGACCGCCGCGCTCTCGTTGGCCGCCAGCCGAAACGCCGTGCCCTCGCGTTTCCAGACTTTCGGGGTGGGCAGGGTATAGGCCACCAGGGCCTCCCGCTCGCCGATCAGCTTCCAGTCGAAGTACTGGATTTTGCCCGAGAAGGTGCCGCCATCGTCGCGGCTGAAGTGGGAGCCGAATATGCCGTCCGAGGTATTCGACGCGGCCAGCCGGCGCACCCGACGCAGGACGGGCACGAACGTCCACAACGAGGTCCATTTTTCCGGGTCCAGGTAGCCCCAGCTCAGCGTGGCCAAGCCGACCGCATCGTAGGGGGCGACCCCGTACAGCAGGGTTTTGGCCGCGACCTCGTCGGGATTGGCGCGGGGACCGCTCCAGCGCGCCCCATAGGTAATCACCTGGCCCTTGAAGTCGATAGAGCGGTCGAGGCCGCCTTCCTTGACCCAGAACAGGTTGACGAACACATCGACATCATCGACCGGCCCGCCGGCCAGCGCCATGTTGTACATGATCTTGTTGGCGATATGCGGGTCGTTCGGGGCGATGTCAGGGAAAGGGAAGCCGCCGTCGGTATAGCGCGGCCATGTCCCGGTTGCGGTTTCGACCATGACCCCCTTGGCGTCTATGGCATACTTGCCGACATTGGCCTCGGTCAGTTCCAGAAAACGGCTGCCCCACTCCAGCCCGCCGGTGGGAATTTCGATGAGGGTTGCGATATGCTGACCCGAGCCAAAGCGGCGCAGAATGGCTTCGGGCATCCAGCCTTCGGCCTCTTGCCAGTTCGTGGTGTCCAAGGTGTCGCCGATTTGCAGCTCGGCCGAAGCGGGGCAGGCGCCGAACAGCAGCCCCGCTATCAGGAGTCCCGACCAGATGATTGCCATACACTCTCCTCTCACACGTCTCACTCCTCAGTAGAAACTGCTGAGAGGCAGAATTATTCCCGGCGGGCGTCTGGAGAGCAGTCCGTCAAGGCGGTGCGCGGCTCAGACGCCCTCGACGACAATCATCTGGGCCTGGGAGGCACTCTGCCGCAGGGCCTTGGGGTCGCGGTATTCGTCGGAGTTCCACCACGCCTTGGCCTGGGCAACGCTCTCAAACTCCAGCACCACGACGCGGTTGGGCTGCCAGTCGCCCTCCAGATTTTCGGCTGTGCCGCCGCGCACAATGAATTTGCCGCCGTAGGCTTCGACCGTTGCCGGGACGAGCTTGGTGTAGCCCTGATAGGTGTTGGGGTCGGTCACTTTCACGTCAACAATGATATAGGCTGCCATCGCTTTCCTCCTTGGTGGGGCTTGAGGTCTCCTCTATTCGGAGTAGGAACGGAATCCAGGCTACGGGCTAGGGCAAAACGTCTTGCACGGCCAGCCGGCCGACTTCGCGTCCTTCGAGTACCACCGGAAGTGTGTCTGCCACGGTGTAGAGACGCGATTGCCGGTAGTCCGGCTGCCCGCCCGAGGTTGATGGCTCGGTATGGACTTCGACCTGATTGTCGATCAGGTTGATAATCCAATACTCGGCAATTGCGGCGGCAGCGTACAGGCGTTTCTTGAGGAGGCGGTCGCGTTGCAGAGAAGAATCCGCGACTTCAATGACAAGAGCGAGGTCTGACGGGCCTGGGTGGCGATCCAGGTAGTGGCGTCGTTCTCCCCGCACAACGACAACATCCGGCTCCGGTTCGCTGTCAGCAGTGGTGATGGGTTCCTGAGCATCGGCATACCAAGCCGGGGGCAGGAGCTGAGCCAGGGCTTCACGGGTCAACTGGGTCACAACGCGGTGGCGCGGATTCTTGGGCATTTTGGTGACAAGCCATCCTTCCAACAGCTCGACTGGATCATCCGTGGTCAGAATGCCGGCCTGGATCATGGCGTGGTACTGATCCACATGGAGGCGCCAGATCATACCGATATCGGCCTGCGGGCTTGCCGGTGGTGTGGCGGGAGGAGTGGGGGGGGACGGGGTGACTGCCATGCGTGTTCCTCCTCAGCGAGTTAGCCTGGCTGGAGTGAGAAGAGAATCCAGGGCCGGCGACCCGGATTCCACTCCGTTCTATCCAGGCCACGGGCTGAGATGTTCTTCATGAAACGTCTGGCGAGGAAGCTTCCTCTATAAGCCGTTCTGTTGTGCTGATGAGATTTTTTGTGAGAGTTGAGTCAAAATGCGTGCTTTTGAATCCATGCACGAAGGCATTGCGATGTTTGAGGATGTCCATCAAGAAGGTGTAATCACTCCTTGAAATCACCCCATTTGAGACAGCTTGATCAAGAACAGCAGATGGAGATGGTGTCGGCCGCCCAAGGACGATTCCTTCCGCCTGTGTCAGCAACCGGACAGTGGCCTCCAAGGCTGGCCAGGCGAGAAGCAGGGCAGCTTCAGCGGCCCCTGAGGTAAGAAGTTTTTCTGCCGCTTGTATCTCTCGCAGAATATCGTCCCGTGCAAACGGCAGTATGCCCTCTGGGGTACTCAGGCTTGCCGGCTCCTTGACGACGACCAGTTCAAAGTCCCAGTCTGGCTTTGTCTGGAGAAGCCGAGCCAAATCCCTGATCTTCGGATTTTTGGCCAGGGAAGATCTCGATTTCACTTCGACGACAACTCCGGTCTGTCCTTTTTGGGCGAGTAAATCCGGTCGGTAGCTGGACAGGAAATCGGGGAGTTGGTCCGGCAAGGGTTCCTCGATGACGTGATAGCCCTTTTTGCGATACTCCTCGGCAAGATCGTGGGCGCGCTGCTTCTCCAGGCTCGTTGTCGTTTCCATCAGCGAATCACTCCTTGGTCTGGCGCATCCTCGACGATGATGTGGAGGAATTGCGTGCCACGGGCGAGTCCTTCGGCGAGGAGAGCCGAAGGATTTTCAACTCGAAAGTCTGTATTCAAATCACGCTTGCGGCACAGCACGTCAGTGATCTGATTATCGTCGAGGTAAACGAGTTCTTTTAAGGCGTCTGCAATCGGCTTGGGAATATTATCGACATCTGGGACCTGATCGATATCCATCGACTCACTATCATAAAAGTATGTAATCGTGAGCATCACCGGCCCGGCGACGGGCAACTCTCCCGCAGGCCAATACCGCCTCGCAACACTTTTCACGTCCTTAGTCCATTCAGTCCTTCGTTTTCTCGGTTTCGCCTGCTGCGAGACCGGCGGACCGTCAATGATGAATTCAAATGGTAGCACAAAGTCTCAGGAAGTTGCTTACGCGCTCTCTTGTGGGGAGTCAGAATCCGTGTCGGCCAGCTGTCGCTTCAGCGAGCGGTACATCCGCCGGATCAGCCACAGCACGAAGCCGGGCGACAGGCGGTTGAGCCACCACAGCAGCTTCCAGCCGCCCGGGACGATAATGATGGCCCGATTGCGGGCCACCGCGTTCAGCGCCCGCCGGGCAAAGTCGGCCGGCTCCATGGGTCTGGAACGCTCGACCAGCCGGTCTTGTTGCTCGGGCGAGAGCTGCCTCAGATCTTTGCCGTACTTGCCGCCCCCGCGCAGAATCGGGGTGCGGATAAAGCCCGGACACAGGACGCTCACCCGCAGCCCGGCCTCGGCGGCTTCGATGCGCAGTGAGGTCGACAGGCCGACCACGGCGTGCTTGGTGGCGGCGTAGCTGACGGCCATCGGCGCCGGACACAGGCCGGCCATTGAAGCGGTGTTGACGATATGGCCGTAGCCCTGGGTGCGCATCACCGGGTAGGCGGCCTGCACGCCGTTGACCACCCCGTGCAGGTTGACCGCAAGCACCAGCTGCCAGTCTTCATGCTGGTACAGACGCGCCTCACCGCCGACGGCCAGCCCGGCGTTGTTGAACAGGTAGTCCAGACGGCCGTGGGTCTGAATCGTCTCCCCGACCAGCCGCTCGACCGCCGGGAAGTCGGTCACGTCGACCTCGACCGCCTGGGCGCTGCCCTGCCGGGCGGTGATGCCGGCGGCCACGTCCCGGGCCAGCTCGATCTGGCGGTCGGCCAGGACCACCTGCGCGCCACGCCGGGCCAACTCTTCGGCCAGCGCCCGGCCAATGCCCGAGGCCGCGCCCGTGACAATGGCGACCGCCGCGTTAAATGTGCGTAAGCCGTCGCCGGTGTCCATCACTGTCAGACCGGCTGCATGCCGACCTTGTCGGCAAAGTCGTCCATCAGGCCGAGCACCGACTGGAGATCGGCGCCCCAGAAGGGCAGGGGGACCATGAAGGACTCGTAGCCCAAATCCTGGTAGGGCTTCATCGCCTTGATGAACTCGTCAACCGATGTCGTCCGCAACAGCCCGATCATGATTTCAATGTCGTTCAGGTCGCGGCCGCCCCGGTCCGCAGCCTCCCGCAGCAGGGCCATGCCGTCCTGAAACACGGCCAGGCTCTTGGGGACCGCAATCCAGCCGTCGCCAAACTCGACGATACGCCGCATGGCCCGGGCCGAGTGCCCGCCAATCCAGATCGGCAGCGGGTTCTGGAGCGGTTTGGGCTCGCACTTGATACCGCTGAACCGGCAGAACTCGCCCTCGAAGTGCGGGTCGGGACTGGTCCACAGCTCGCGCATGGCCCGCAGGTATTCGTCGCTCAGCGCGCCACGGCGCTTGAACGGCGCCCCCAGCAGGCTGATTTCCTCCTCCATCCAGCCGATGCCGGCCCCGAAAATGATCCGGCCTCGCGACAGCACGTCGAGGCTGGCAAACATCTTGGCGGTGACGATGGGGTTGCGGTGGGGCAGGACCAGGACCGACGGGCCGAGCCGCACCCGCCGGGTGACGCCGGTCAGAAAGCCCAGCACGGTCAGCGGTTCGAGCAGGGCGGCCTCGGCCGGCAGGGGAAACTCGCCGGTGTCGTTATACGGATAGCGGGGTTTGATCGAGGTGGGGATGACAACGTGATCGCCGACCCACAGGGAGTCAAATCCCAGGGCTTCGGTCTTCTGGGCCACGCTGAGCAGGCTGTCAAGCGCGTCGGGACCGGCCGCCAGGGGACCGATATGGGGCAGGATGGTTCCGAATTTCATGGCTCCTCCCTTTGATGGCTTAGATCAAAAAGGTCAGATTGGGCAGGGGCTCTGCCGCGTTGACCAGCAGCACCTGCTTCCAGAACATCTTCAGCCGGCCGTCAACCCAGCGCAGCTTATGGATCGTCCGCCCGCCCCACTGGCGCAAATCGTGCCGGGCCTGGACGGACAGCTCGAGTAACAGAAAGTTTGAGCCGACGACGAACTCGCCGGTGTCGGTTTTCTCGATTTCAATGTTCGAGATCAGCCGGCGCATGAACGAGGCCGGCTCCTGGCTGTAGCGGTAGCCGCTCTGCAGGAGCTTGATGCGCGTCGCAATCCGCGAGCGGTTGTCGTAGATGTGCGACATCTGACGCCTGGGGTCGGTATCGCCGCCGGGATGGGCCGGCACCCAGTAGATGGCGTCGTCTTCCCACAGGGCTTCCCACTCGGCGTAGCGCGCCTCATCGGCCAGCCGCGCTTCGGTGTACAGGAAGGCCTCGACCGCGCGATATTCGGTGTCTGACAGCATGGGAGTTCAGGCCTGGGCCATGAGCGTGCGGTAGTGTTTCCAGAAGGCCCGGTTGGTGACCTCGTCGGTGAAATGGGACACGACGCGGCCCGCCTCATCGACGTATTCGCGGTTGCGGCCACGGCTGAGGTCGAGCCACTCGGGCTGCCGGGCGTGCAGGCCGGCCTGGTTGCGGCTGGCAATGGTGATGTCCTCGGGCAGCAGAAACGACGCCGGACCCATGGCCGCCTCACTCTGGCGCAGCAGCCGGGTGTTCAGCTCGGGCACGCCCTTGAGGAACATGGGCGTATGCCACTGGATCGATTCCTCGGCGTCGAGCGGATAAAACAGGGCGATGTTCATCTCGGCCAGAAACAGGTTGGGGAAGATCAGGGCGTGGGGCGGACCCTCAAACACCCGTCGGTCGGCTTCGGCTTTGCCGCAGCTGTGCTCCAGCTGGGCCAGGTAGGCGGCGTATTTGTCCGGGGCGCCGCCGAACCACTCGAACGGCTGTTTGTAGCCCGAAGAAAACTCGATCTCGGTATGGCCGTTGCCCCAGTCGCGCAGCAGGCCCTTGTTGGCGCTCTCCTCGCCAATGAAGAGCTGGTACTGCGAACCGGCGGATCTCAGCACCGAGCGGTGGACAAAGCCCAGGTGATAGCCGTCGGTGTCGTTCTCGGGGATCATCTTCCAGTTTGACATGTAGCGGTGCTTGACCCAGCCGGCGCTCAGGTCGAGTTCGCCCTCGGGCGACAGGTCGCAGGCGCGGTCAATGAGCCGGCTGGCGATGCCCAGGTGGTCTGCCAACGACGGCCCCTCGGGGCTCAGGCTGGCGAACACAAAGCCCCGGTAGCTGTCACAGCGCGCCACCCGCGGCAGATGATGGTCGCCTTTGTTGAAATCCGGACCGTAGGCTCCGGGGAAGGGCACGCCGGTCAGCTGGCCGCTCAGGTCATACGTCCAGCCGTGGTAGGGGCAGGTGAAGGCCCGGGCATTGCCCGACTCGGCCGGGCAGACCAGGGTGCCGCGATGGGCGCAGCGGTTGAGAAAGACCGACACCGCGCCGGCTTTGTCGCGGACCATGAGCACGGGTTGGCGACCGATCTGGCGGGTCACATAGTCGCCCGGCTCGGGCACCTCGCTGTCGTGGCCGACAAACACCCACACCCGATAGAAGATTTTTTCGAGTTCCTGCTCAAAGATGTGCGGGTCGGTGTACAGCGAGGCGTGGATCTTGTCGTCGCGGACCAGGGTCTCAACGTTGATCTCGGCCGGGGTGTCAAACTGGGTTCCGTTGGTCGTGGCCTGCTGCATGCGGCGTCTCCTTCCTGCGCGGCTCAAATTCGGGGTTGCTTGTGGCCGGGAGCTTAGCACACTCGGCGGCAGAAGTATCTACACGGAACATGGCCTGAGGTGCCGCTTGGCCGTCGTGTGTTTCTGGCTTGAAATCCCCCCAATGCGACCCTATGTTGGTTGTCATTTCAACAGACTCCCAGCCGCAGGGCCGCACGACCCGGAAAAGAACCCCATGATTCACGTTACCGACGCTCTTCTGAGCGCAATGGTCCGGGCTATCGTGGCCGAGGTCGACCCCGAACAGGTCATTCTGTTCGGTTCCCGCGCCCGAGGTGACGCCCGAGAAGACTCGGACATCGACCTGATCGTTGTGGAGGCCGACCCCTTTGATGGAGGTCGGGACCGACACGCTGAGGAGGTGCGCCTGTACCGGGCCTTGGCCGATTTCGACGTGTGTGAAGACATACTGGTCTATAGCCGCGACGAGGTGGCATACTGGCGCGACTCCCTCAATCATGTCCTGGCACGGGCGCTGCGAGAAGGCGAAGTGCTCTATGAGCGACCTTAAGTGCGCCCGGATGCTCGTCGAAGCGGCTGAACGCGACTTCTCGGCGCTTCGCGGCATGGGGGAGCCGGCTGTCTTTGCCGACGAAGTGTTCGGCTTCCACGCCCAGCAAGCAACCGAGAAGTTGCTGAAAGCCTGGATCGCCCTGTTGGGCGAGGTGTATCCGCTGACCCACAACATTGCCCGGTTGCTGGGCGTGCTGAAGGCGCGCGGGATTGAGGTGGCGGCCTACCGGGAAATGGATCAGTACAGTCCTTATGCGGTGCGCTTTCGCTATACCGGCATCCACGTCCACGCGAAAGCTTTGGAACGGGGAGAGACCATACTGCGCGTGCAAGCTCTGCTTGAACACGTTCGGCGGCAGCTGACAGAGGCAGAAGGCGCCTGATGGGAGACGATCCTGGGTTTAATAATTAACAGTAGAAAGACCTACAGACAATTATCTTGACATTGGTCTCGTGCTTCGATATACAGCCTCAGAACAGAGGAATACGAAGTGCGTCTTCCACACATCAGTACCATCCGTACCGGTTACACCGTCCGTGGCCGCCTGGAAACCGCGGAACGCGGGGGAGTGCTCACCATCCAGCTCGGCGATATCGCACCGGACGGGAGCGTCAATCCAGAGCAGTTGACGCGGGTATGTCTCGGCGACCTGCCGGACAGATATTTCGTGCGCGCCGGTGACGTGGTGTTCCGCTCCCGTGGCGAGCGGAATACGGCCGTCGCCCTTGACGCCCGGTTCAGGCAGCCGGCCCTGGCTGTGCTGCCGCTCTTTGTGTTGCGTCCCAAGCTGGACATCGTCCTGCCCGAGTATCTGGCCTGGGCAATGAATCAGCCGCCCGCCCAGCGCCATTTCGACAGCTTCGCCCGGGGCACGAAGCTGCGGATGGTGCCCCGGGCCGGCCTCGACGCCCTCAATATCGACGTGCCCGACCTTGAGACGCAGCGCAGAATTGTCGCCCTCGACGCCCTGGCCGAGCGCGAACGCGCCCTGGCGGTTCTGGCGGCCGACAAGCGCCGGCAACTGACCCGCCTGCTGCTCGGCAACCGCGCCAGGCGTGCCCGCTCCGGCATCGGGCAGGAAAGGACAGCTCCGTGACCGACCAACTCACCCAGCAGCAGGTCAACCAGACCGCCTGGGCCGCCTGCGACACCTTCCGGGGGGTCGTCGATGCCGGCCAGTACAAGGACTACATCCTGGTGATGCTGTTCCTCAAGTACATTTCGGACCTGTGGAACGACCACATCGCAACCTATCGCGCGCGCTACGGCGACGAGGAGGCGCGCATCCGCCGCCGGCTGGAGCGCGAGCGCTTCATCCTGCCCGAAGGGGCGAGTTTCTATGACCTGTACGAACAGCGCACCGAGGCCAATATCGGCGAACTCATCAACATCGCCCTTGAGCAGATCGAGGACGCCAACCGCGCCAAGCTCGAAGGCGTGTTCCGCAACATCGACTTCAACTCGGAGGCCAATCTCGGCCGGGTCAAGGACCGCAACCGCCGGCTCAAGAATATGCTCGAAGACTTCGCCAAGCCGGCCCTTGACCTGCGCCCGTCGCGGGTGTCCGAGGACATCATCGGCGAGTGCTACATCTATCTCATCTCGCGCTTTGCCTCGGACGCCGGCAAGAAGGCCGGCGAGTTCTACACGCCGGCGGCGGTCTCCCGGCTGCTGGCCGGGCTGGCCGCACCGCAACCCGGCGACACCATCTGCGACCCGGCCTGCGGCTCGGGTTCGCTGCTGATCCGCGCCGCCGAGCAGGTCGGCTCGGACAACTACGCCCTGTACGGCCAGGAGGTGAACGGCGCGACCTGGGCGCTGGCGCGCATGAACATGTTTCTGCACGCCAAGGACGCCGCGCGAGTCGAGTGGTGCGACACCCTGAACAGCCCGGCCCTGATTGAGGGCGACCACCTGCTGAAGTTCGACATCGTGGTCGCCAACCCGCCCTTTTCGCTGGACAAGTGGGGCGCGGAAAACGCCGCCAAGGACCAGTACGAACGCTTCTGGCGCGGTGTGCCGCCCAGGTCCAAGGGCGACTACGGCTTCATCACCCACATGATCGAGGTCGCCAAGCGCCACAGCGGACGGGTGGCGGTCATCGTCCCCCACGGCGTGCTGTTTCGGGGCGGCGCCGAGGGGCGTATACGGCGGGCGCTGATTGAGGAAAACCTGCTCGACGCCGTGGTCGGCCTGCCCGCCAACCTGTTCACCACGACCGGCATTCCGGTCGCCGTTCTGGTCTTCGACCGCTCACGCGAGGAGGGCGGCCGGAACGCGACCCGCAGGAACGTGCTGTTCATCGACGCCAGCAAGGAGTTCACGCCCGGCAAGACCCAGAACGTCATGGACGAGGCGCATATCGCCAAGGTGGTCGAGACCTTCAGAACCCGCGAGGCCGTAGACAAGTACTCGCACCGGGCCAGCCCCGAGGAGATTGCCGAGAACGATTTCAATCTCAACATTCCCCGCTATGTGGACACCTTTGAGCCCGAGGAAGAGATTGACGTTGCCGCCCTGCAACACGAGATCGACCAGATTGAGGCCGAGTTGGCCGAGGTGCGCGGCCGCATGAGGGGCTACCTGAAGGAGCTGGGGGTTGAGGTCTGAGGGAGAACAGGAAGGTTCGAATATGGCTGAGGAAAACGTCAGCATCATCCAGAGCGCCGACGGCCTTGTTGCCGATGTGCGGAGCATGATTGAGCAGACCCGGAAGGGTGTGGCCCATGCGGTCAGTGCCGGCATGACTCTTCTCTACTGGCGTATCGGCAAGCGCATTCAAACCGAAGTCCTTGAGGGCAGACGCGCCGACTACGGGAAGAAGATCGTCTCTACACTGTCGAGGCAGTTGGTTAAGGAGTTTGGGGTCGGCTTCTCGGAAAAGAGTCTGCGCCGCATGGTCCAGTTTGCCGAAGTTTTTCCCGACTCTGAGATTGTCGTATCGCTGGTACGACAATTAAGTTGGACGCATATCCTGGCCCTGCTTCCGCTCAAAGATCCTCTCAAGCGGGAATTTTACGCCGAGATGTGTCGCGTGGAGCGTTGGAGCGTGCGCACTCTGCGGAAAAAGATCGACTCCATGCTGTACGAGCGCACAGGGTTGTCGAAGAAACCCGCCGAGTTGGCCAAGCAGGAGCTGGCGGCGCTGCGCGAGGAAGACACGCTCACCCCGGACCTCGTTTTCAGAGACCCTTATCTGCTGGACTTCCTCGGTCTGAAAGACACGTTCAGCGAAAGCGACCTGGAAGCCGCGATTTTGCGAGAGCTTGAAGCCTTCCTCCTGGAGTTCGGTGAGGGTATGGCCTTTCTCGCCCGGCAGAAGCGAATCACCGTCGATAACGAAGATTTCTCCATCGACTTGCTCTTCTACCATCGCACGCTGCGGTGCCTCGTCGCCATTGATCTGAAACTTGAGAAGTTCCAACCGGCGCATGTCGAACAAATGGAATTCTATCTGCGTTGGCTGGCGAAGTATGAGCAGCAGGCACACGAAAAGGCACCAATCGGGCTGATCCTCTGTTCGGAAAAGTCGGACGAGAGGATCGAGTTGCTGGAGTTGGATCAGAAGAGTATTCGCGTGGCCGAATACCTGACGGAACTGCCCCCCCGTGATGTGTTGGAGCGCAAGCTGCGTGAAGCGATCAAGACCGCCCGCGCCCGGCTGGAGGCGAAGGGAGCGGAGGGCTCTGAAGGAGCTGGGGAGAGCTGAATAAGACCTCTGTGTGCCTTGGGGGTCTAATAGGGGTCTATTGGGGTCTATTGGGGTCGAATAAGGGTCAGATAGGGGGCAGATTCCGGCGTATTTTCGTGAATGGCTGGGGCGCAATGGAGTACAACCATGAAAAACATGATGGAGATCAATGGCTACCAGGCGCTCATTCAATTCGATCCCGACATCGACATGTTTCGGGGTAAATTTGTCGGTTTGAACGGCGGCGCGGATTTCTACGCGCGGGATATCGCCGGGCTGAAAGCCGAGGGCGAGGCGTCCCTCAAGGTATTTCTCGACATGTGTCGAGAGGACGGCGTTGAACCTGGAAAGCAGTATTCCGGGAAATTCAACGTGCGCATCTCGTCGGAATTACATGCGGCCATTGCCGCTGCTGCGGCCGCTGACGGCAAGAGCCTCAATCAATGGATTGCGGACACACTGCGCCACTCCGTCGCCGATTGAGCAGAGGGCTCTGAAGGAGCTTGGGGGTTGATGTCTGAGAGCGAACAGAGGGTTGAGGGATGGCCGTTTACAACGTCCGCAAGAAGGGTTTAGGATGGCCATATTCATAGCCATGAGGTGAAAATCATGCCGGAAATATCCGTTGCTGAAGCCAGGAATACGTTGGCACGACTGATCCACAGAGCAGAAAGCGGAGAGGTCGTCCGCATCTCCCGGCGGGGGAAACCGGTCGCCGTCCTGGTCTCAAAAGACGAGTACGAGCGCCTCGAAGCCGGCGTATCGAAAAAGGACTTCTGGCAAGCAGTTGAGGACTGGCGCGCGCAAACTGGCTTCAACTGGCCGGAGCTGACACCTGACGAAGTGGACGGGTGGCGGGACCGACGCCCGGCCCCGGAGTTCTCATGGCCGGAGTGAATTACCTGCTCGACAGCAACATCCTTTCCGAACCTACCCGGCGACACCCTGACGACGAAGTCCGGTCACGCCTGCAAGCGTATCGCCACGAGATATGCACGGCGGCCCCGATCCTCCACGAACTGCGTTACGGGGTGGCCCGGATGGCGGACGGGGCGCGCAAGCGGCACCTGCTCCGCTATCTGGAGCAGGCGTTGCGCCCGCTGGCGGTCCTACCGTACGACGGCAAAGCCGCGCTCTGGCACGCCGAGGAGCGCGCACGGCTGACCGCCCAAGGACGCACCCCTCCCTATGTCGATGGCCAGATCGCCGCGATTGCAAAGACCAACGACTTGACCCTTGTCACCCGCAACACGAGCGACTTCGTCCATTTCGCCGACCTGAGAGTAGAGAACTGGTTCGTGTCATAATCGGAGAAGGAAGAAAGGGAGCGGGGATGGCTGAGAAAATATGTGAGCCGAACAGGGAAAGAACCGCCTTCACCGCCTCGCTATTTGGTGCCGACTTACCTGATGACTGGCGATTGGTTCCAGTTGGGGAGGCGCTGACCAGCTCGCAGTATGGGTTGAGTGAGCCTGTTAGTCCCAATGGAAGTACGCCGATTGTCGGAATGCGTGATATATCAAATGGTACGGTCAATTTGGCTGATCTCCCATCCATAGATGATACCGGAAATGACTGGTCTTCGATGCGCCTGAAAGCTGGGGATGTTCTTCTAAACAGAACAAATAGCCCTGATCTTGTTGGCAAGGTGGGTATCGTGCGTGAGGACTCAGAAGCGGTTTTTGCGTCCTATCTTGTCAGGCTGGTCGTTGACCGTCAGATGGTGGAGCCAGAGTTCGTGAACTACTGGCTGAATACCCCTGTCGCTCAGCGCGCGCTAAAAAGGCTGTCCACGCGCGGCGTGAGTCAAGCGAATATCAACCCCACCGAGTTTCGCAGACATTGTCCGCTTCCTTTGGCTCCGCTCTCCGAGCAGCGCAAAATTGCCGAAATCCTGCGGACCTGGGACGAGGCGATTGAGAAGTTGGAAGCGCTAATTGGAATCACGGAACGTAGGCAACGTGCTCTAACACACTCGCTCGTTTTCGGCGTGCGACAACTCGACCAATTTCGTACTATCAACGAAACGAAGAAGCACCGATGGTTCAACCTGCCCGCCACATGGGGCTGTAAGCCTGTGTCGCAGCTTGCCCGAGAAGTCTCGGAACGCAACACCAACGCCAACGCCAACGCTCTCGAAGTCCTCGCCTGCTCAAAACATGAGGGTTTTGTGCGGTCGCTTGCCTATTTCAAGAAACGGGTCTTTAGTGCAGACCTTACCGGCTATAAGAAGATTTGGTGGGGGGACTTTGGCTTTCCCAGCAACCACATCGAAGAAGGTTCAATTGGGTTACAACTCCTCTCTGATATCGGACTCGTCAGTCCGATTTACACGGTGTTCCGCTTCGATTCAGATAAGATTGACAACACCTACGCTTTCGCCGCTCTCAAGACTGGTCTTTACCGCCACATCTTCAAGATCAGCACCAGCGCCTCTGTGGACCGGCGCGGCAGCCTACGGTGGAGCGAGTTCTCAAAGATACCGTTCCCTGTGCCGCCACTGGCGGAACAGAAGGATATTGCGCAGGTGCTCCAAACCCACCAGCGCCACATCGACGCCCTGAGTGTCGAAAAAGAGGCTACCGTGCGCCAGAAGCGGGGCCTGATGAAGAAGTTGCTCACAGGCGAATGGCGGGTGAAAAGATGACCCACGAATATCAAGCCCAACTGAATAGGCTCAGAGAGATACTTTTGACTCTAGCGCCGTCGGGCAAAGATGGGTTCGAGGGCGTTTTCGCTGACGCTCTGAGCCGCTTTTCCGGTGTCCCGTTTCGACTAGCCGAGAGCGGAACCCAGTTCGGAATAGACGGCGCCTCGGCGGACGCGGAAGACGCGATATGTTTTGAGTGCAAACGATATGACAAAAAGCTGCCAGCATCAGAGGTCATCAAAAAGATAGACGATCTTTGCCGCCACAAGAAGGATGAAGCCGATCTTCTGTGGGCTCTGGCCTGCACCACTTCGGTCAGTACGCAATTGGCCAATAGGCTCAGGGAAAAGGCTGCTAAGGACGGAATTGAAGTTTTGATACTGGACTGGACCGGCGATCCGCCTCCGCTGGCCGTCGTGCTGGTAAAGGCGGGTCTGCCTGTAATCGACAAGATTGAGACCCTTTCTGAGGGAGTAGCAAAAAATGAACTCGAAGAGATATTCGTCGCTATCCGGGAGCGGGAAGGATTCGAAGCCCAGGTAGGCAGGATACTGGGGCGTCTCGACGCAGCTGAGACAGCCACGATTTGCGCCGCGGAGAAAAACCGGAAGTGGTTCGCAGATAGATTCCGTAATACAGACAAAGCCCGCTTAGACCTTGGTCAGCCTCTTGCACCGAATGCTGTCAAAGCGGTGTACAAGAAGCGAGACGATCTCGTCTCTCGTGTAGTTGCGGAACTGCAAAGCGGTGAGCCTGTTGTTTTGCTTGGAGGCGAAGGATGTGGCAAGTCTTGGCTCGCAGCGAACGTAATTGAGCGACAGGAGGCGCATACCCTGACCGCGCTGTTCAGCGCCGAACAAGTCCCGGACGGGATTGTATCTGGTCAGGCCATTGATCCCTTGGTGCAGCAACTAATCCATCAAACGGATGGTAACCCAAAAGATGGCAAGCTCTTTAAGCGTTGGCACCACCGTATTGACGCCTGGCACAAGCGGGTTCGGCCTGGGCGTTTCCTTATCGTTCTCGACGGGCTGAATCAGCGTCCGGAGAAAGATTGGGGACGGCTCATTGAGGCGTTCCGAGACTTGTCGAAACAGGCTGGCGGGCGGTTGCTGGTCGCATGCAGAAGCCATTACTTCAGGACTAAGATCGAGGGTCGGCTGTTCGAGCCATTGAGGGAAATAACTGTTCCCGAATGGACACCACAAGAACGCGACTCCCTGCTCAAACAAGCTGAAGCTGATCCAACGATTCTGGGCCGACAGGCTGCCAACCTCCTACTCAACCCACGTATTCTGGGTGTCTCACTGAACGTACTTCCACCCGACGACGAGTCCGCGTGGCGGGGCCTCACTGTGGAGCGGCTGCTTTTCGAGCACATCAGAGCAGCGGAGCGTGACAATGAAGACCACGAAACCTTCCGGAATTTCGCCGATAGGCTTACGCGCCATGCCCAGAAAGTATTGGACAGGGTCCAGTCCCAGCAACGCGAAGACCTGCTTATCTTTGAAGGGCAATTAGAAGCGGTTGCCGAAGGCCGTTTTTTCGCGCCGGTAGACGGGCTCAGAAACGCCTACGAATTACGGCAAGAAGGGCTGTCTCTCGCACTTGGCTTTGCGCTCGCCGACCGGCTGCTTGACGCCCAGCGGAACAACAAGGACCTGTCGGAGTCCGTCAGCAGGGCTCTTGAGCCGATTGCTGCGCTGGATGACACAGCCAAAGTTGTTCTGGCCGCCTTGACGGCGGTTACCATGGACAAGAGGCTCTTCAAGCAAGAGATATATGAGGCGTTTATCGGCGGTTTTGTTCTCCTTCAAAATCTCGACACGGCGCACTATCCGGCGTTCGTCAGTTTGGCGAAAGAACAGGTTGAGGGATTCCTGAACGCTGCCAGAACATCGACTTTGCAGGAAGCACCTCACCCTAATTTTGACTGGATTAGAGGCGTGCTTTTCAACTTGCGCGCTGACAAGAAATCCCAACCTCTTGTCGTAGATGCGCTTACTCGCTGGCTGTCCCACTACACCCTGAACCCGGAACTAGAAGTATTGTCCGTGCAGCGTTCGTCAGCAACCAAGAGCCAAGAAGAGATCGAAGAGAAACGTTTGGAAATCGAAACCAAGCTCCAATCTTTGTCCGAGACTGAGAGGCAAATTTTAGGAAAAATGTGTGAAACGACCGAAGACCCTGCTGGCTTGATAATACTTGCAATAACGCTTCTTGTCGGTCTGGAATTGGCCCCTTTCGCGCGTGCGCTCGTCCAAGCGTCGTTCTCTGCTGCGCTGAATGGTGACATCGTTTGGCCTGAGAAGCAATTTCGTCACCTGCTCAGTCTCAATTCCCGCGATTGGGCGAGCGCCCGACAGGCGCTCTTGACCGAAAGTCGTGCTTTCCGCGCCGCTAATTCGTCCCCCACCGGGAAGTGGGCGCTTGTGTATATTCTCAACGGCACGGGAGACGATGATGATGCGCGAGAGGCGAGTGCCCTTGTCAAGGCTTTGTGGGAACCGCGGCCGTTGCCGAAAGGCTGGAGGCTGATTGAAGAGTATTGTTCGGCAGACCCCTGTGATCCGGCGTCCGAAAAACCGGACAACGTCGTCAAAACCGCGGCCAACTATCAGAAAATTGACGTGACTAAGCTTCGTCTGGGGCTGTCCCGCACGACAGAAGATGCTTTTCTCGAAGATGCCCTCCCCGCTATCGCCCGCTTTTCCTTCAAAATTGCGGTTGCAAAGAACCGGGAGCTTCTGGATCAGCTCTTTGTCCGAAGCGGCTTTCCGCTATATCAGGTCGCAGTGAATGATGAATATCTCAGACCGTTAATTGACAGGGATCGCGCACTGAGACTCGTCGATATTCTGCGTAATCCTCCAGCCTCAGGGGAGATGTCCGAAGAAGATCGGAGGACTGGTGTCCGGCATCTGCTGCTATTTGCCTTTCCGTTTCTGACTGCCCCGGAGCAGTTGGAAGCGATGTTGCTGATACCAGAGCCCGAAAAGTATCTTCTCAGTCTTTGGCGCTCCTTCAAATCTCTCGATGAGGATGTATTCGAGCGGAGGTTACGGACCGCCGTTGCGCAAGGCGATGGGGCACTCATCTCTGTCCTGTTAGGGTTTGCACAGTATTCGGAGACGCCGCTGACTTCCGAGGTACGCAGTATCATCGGCAGCCTTGTCCGGCATGAAACAACTGAACGGATTCGTGCCGACGTGTTCGAGACGATCTATCGGCGTCAGCTGTCAGAGTTGCTGCCTGCGGTTGTTGAAAGCGAGTGGCGCTATGCCAAGAAGGACGCCGGGGATAGGCGGGAAGCAGGGTATGGGTCGCTCACACTGATTGATGCTGCGAGGCAGGGCGTTGCCAACCCGACCGCCATTCTGGATCGCATCATGCCTGAATCACTCGGTGGGGCGGCGCGGCAACTCGGACCAGATGCAGCGAAAGAAATTGCCCGTCGTCTTTTTGTCCGAAAAAATCTTGACGCCCGCCTGCTTGAGAAATTTTCTCTGAAAGCCTTTGACAAGCTGTACGGAGCAGACCCGGGAGCCTTGGTTGATCTGGCGAATTCATTCCTTAGCTCTGACAGCACGGAGTTTTCATGGATTCGTAACGTAGCGCTTCTGACCGCGTACACCATTTCCGAGGATGAGCCGGAGAAGGCGAAGTCCTTATTCGAGAAGGCAGGGGATTCCAAACCTTTCCTCATACTCACTGAGGGCTATGCGAAACTGACGCTGGAGCAGAAGGTGGCATGGAAATCGGCGGCGCATCCGCTTCTTGATGAACTCCGTCGTTCGCGCCTGGACCATGCAGTGACAGACCATGAGCTTGCTATGGAAGTTCTTGCTGCTGAGCAGGCTGGCCGACACGATATTCTGGACGCATATATCGAGGCCAAATGTAGCAGCGATACGCCTGCGATAGTCGCGCGCGGTCTGATGGTTGCCGGTTTCTGCGATGATCGCGAAGAGCCAGCCCGTGCCCTGGCTGACCACGCCGGTCGGGTTGGGCTTATCGGCACGGCCCACAGCGCTGCTGAATACGCCTTTGAGAGAAACCGGTGGGCACGCCATTGGTATCAGAAGATGGCGGAGACTGATGACCCAGTGCAGTACTGGGTGAACAAGTGTCTGTTTGCCAAGATCGTAGATGGACGATTTACCCTTTGGGAGAGGCGTGCCAGCGATCGTTCATCCCCGCTTTTCGTTTACCACGAAATTACCAAGAAGGCGGTGAAAGACAGGTGTGAAAAATGGAAGAGAAAACGGGAAAAGAAGCTGTTTGGCCAGGATGCGCCAGAGCCGCTATTTGTCCAGTGATGAAGCGGCTCAATCCGGGTGCCCGGCGTCGAATCAGATGTAGCCCTGCTGTTCCGCTCTCGTCATGCCGGACTTGATCCGGCATCCAACGGTCGGGCGCCTGGATTCCGGCTTTCGCCGGAATGACGGAAGAGACCGGCTGGCGATACGGAATCGTGAATTGCTCTGGCGCTAATTTTTCGCCGCGCGACCTGCAAGACATGAAAACGATCCAACACACTCACACGCTTTTCTCTTACGACGGCCCGCAGGTCTTCGAGGCGCAGGATGCCACCGGCGGACAGTACATTGCAGTAGCGGTTGAGGCTCAGGACGGTCTGGACCGCTACCTGGTGACGGGTGTTGGGCCGAAACGGTTGCGCCAATTCCGCGCCGGTCTGCTCGATTTGCGGTCACTACTGGCCGAAGCAGGAACCGGGGAATGGTATCTGACAACCCCGGCGGCCGGTCTGGATCAACCGTTGGCGCTCATGCCTCAGCGCACCTCTATCGAGGCGAGCGGATTCTTGCCGGATGAGGGTTTCGTGTTGCACGACGCTCCCCCGAATCAGGGCGTGGCTGGCAGTCAGGAACCGGAGGAAAAATGACCGACACATTCGGAAAAACGGCTGACTACGCGGTGTGGCTGGCAGAGGTCAAGTCACGCGTTCAATCGACGCAGATTTCTGCCTATTCTCAGCCCGAGTTTCTGCGGCAAGCTGTCGCAGAATTGAACCAGCGTAGGTCCGTCCCGTCCGCTGATGAAAAATGGCAACAAGCTGTTGCCAAATTGAACCGTCTTGGGGTTATGGAATTTCTGGAACAGCGGTAGGTCGGCTGAGCGGAGCGTAAGCCGACGCGGGGTGTCCCGCTGAGATGTTGGATTACGCTTCGCTAATCCAACCTACGGGTGGCCTACTGCGAGGTAGACCCATGAAAACGATCCAACACACTCATACGCTGTTCTCTTACGATGGCCCGCAGGTCTTCGAGGCGCAGGATGCCAACGGCGGACGGTACATTCAGGGACTCGTCTCGCTGGATTGGAAGGGCGGCAACCATTCGACCCCGGGAGATAAAACATGGCTGACAAAGAGAGCGTCATCAAGCATCTGGAAATGATTCAGCGGGTTATCAACCGCCTGGGCCGCGACTCCTTTCTAATCAAAGGCTGGAGCATGGCGATATTGACCGCTGGCATTATCTTCGTTGCAAGAAGCGAGGTGCAATCCGGGTGGCTGGGGCTGGCTTTCCTCGTCCCGGTCGTTGGGTTCTGGATTCTGGATGGCTATTTTCTGTGGCAAGAGCGCCTGTTTCGGCAGGTCTACGATGAGGTCAGGACGCAGGAGACCACGGATTTCGGCATGAACCTGATGAAGTATGCAGACAGGCCAAAATGTAGCTGGCCGGCTGCGGTGTTTTCCGTCACGCTGAACATCTTTTACGGCCTTGAGATTGTCTTTGTATTGACGACGTTTTTCATCCTCACACTGAATCCAGGAGGGCAGTGAACACTTACCGCCGTGCGTCTAAGCGCTTGGCCGCGTCATCTACGTGAGATTATCTGTGTGTAATATAATGTGTGGAGAGTGACACAATGGCGACGAATCTGGCGATAGACCCAGAGCTGCTGAACAAGGCGTTGGAGGTCGGCGGCGAGAAAACAAAGAAAGCGACCGTCAACCGAGCCTTGCGGGAATTCATTGCTCGGCGAGAGCAGGAACGCTTGCTCGACTTGTTCGGCAAGTTCGACTGGGACGACGAGGACGACTACAAGCGTGAACGGAGCCACGGGTGACGCTCCGTAGCTGTCTGGCGAAGCCGGAAAAACAAAAGGGCTCCGGATTTCCAGAGCCCCCTTGTCGATCAGGTAAGTCCCGATCCTTTGTCTGAAAGGATACTCCCAGAGGGATCGAAGGGTCAAGATAAATGCGGCAGTGTCTCAGTTTCACATCGTCCTTCTGGCTGTGGCGCGTCCCCCTCCCTGACCCTCCCCTCAAGGGGGAGGGAATGGCTGCTCCTCTCTCCCCTGGAGGGAGAGGGCTGGGGTGAGGGGGAATCTCAAAGCGAGTCGCTACCACAAGCGCGAACGGATGCGTCGCTCATGCTGTGTGTGAACACTGACTTTCCGACGCGCCTCGCTTCATCTCCGGTACGTTTATGAGCTTCGACGCGACCGAAAAATACCAGTCCCAAATCCCGGCCCTGCAACTCCTGGTGGCGCTGGGCTTTACGCCGCTCTCTCAGGCTGAGGCGCTGGCTCTGCGTGGCGGGCGGCTGCGCAACGTCGTTCTCGACGAGGTGCTGACCGAGCAGCTGCTGCGGCTCAACCGGTTCACCCATCGCGGCCGCGAGTATGCCTTCGATCTCGAAGACGCCCATGAGGCGATACGCCGGCTGAAGCCCACCCCCGACCGGCTCAAGGGCCTGCGCGGCACCAATCAGGACATCTACGATACCCTCGTGCTGGGCACGACCATCACCAAGACCATTGACGGGGACTCGAAGTCGTACTCGTTCCGCTATGTCGATTGGGACAAGCCGGACAACAACGCGTATCACGTGACCGCAGAGATGGCGGTCGAGCGGACCGGCAGCACCCAGACCCGCCGCTGCGATATCGTCGCCTTCGTCAACGGCATCCCCTTTGTCGTTATCGAAAACAAACGGCCGACCGAAACCCTGAAGAAGGCCGACAGCCAGCTGATCGGCTACCAGGGTGAGGACAACATCCCGCAGCTGTTCCACTTCGCCCAGCTGCTGCTGAGCCTGAATCGGCGCGAAGCGCGCTACGCAACGGTCGGGACGCCGCGCAAGTTCTGGCAGGCGTGGCGCGAGGAGGACGCCGACGAGCGGCTGGCCTCGCTGGCCGCAACCGCACCGAACGCGGCCGAACGGGCGGCCCTGGTCGACGCGCTTGAGAACGACACGCTGGCTGAGCCGCCGGTCCGCTTGCAGGGCTTGATCGATCGGCCGCTGGCGGTGGCCGAAGCCCAGGCCGTGTATGCGGGCGGGCTGGCCGACGCGCGGGCGCATTTTGACGCGCTGGCGGCCGAGGGCGGACGCGCCATCACGGCTCAGGACCGCGCCATCTTTGCCCTGTGCCGGCCCGCACGCCTGCTCGACCTGGTGCGACGCTTCACCGTCTTTGACGGCGGCGCGCGCAAGATCGCCCGTCACCAGCAGTTCTTCGCCGTCCGCAGAGCCGTAGAGCGGGTCAAGCAGTTCGACATCGACGGTCGCCGCAGGGGCGGGGTCATCTGGCACACCCAGGGCTCGGGCAAGTCGCTGACCATGGTCATGCTGGGCCGCGCCCTGGCGCTCGACCAGGACATTCCCAACCCGCGTATCGTCATCGTGACCGACCGTGACGACCTCGACCGGCAGATCAGGGACACCTTCCGGTCGTGCGAGATGGAGCCCGTCCGGGCGACCAGCGGCGCGCATCTGCTCAAGCTGATCCGCAACAAGGCAGCGCTGGTCACCACCATCATCAACAAATTCGACATTGCGGCGCGGAGCGGCGCAGCGGCCGACGAAGACCCCACCATCTTCGTGCTGGTGGATGAGAGCCACCGCAGCCAGACCGGCCGCTACGGCGGGCACGGCGAACTGGCCATGAAGATGCGGCGCATCCTGCCCAGGGCCTGTTACCTCGGCTTTACCGGCACGCCGCTGCTGCAAAAGGAGAAGAACACCCTGTCCACCTTCGGCGGGCTCATCGACACCTACGCCATAGACGAGGCGGTTGCCGACGAAGCCGTGGTGCCGCTGCTGTACGAGGGCCGGATTGTCGAACAGCGCATCACCCCGGACATGATCGACCGCTGGTTCGACACACTCAGCCAGGGGCTGAACGAACGGCAGCGGGCCGACCTCAAGCGGAAGTTTTCGCGCATGGACGCCCTGGCCAAGACCGACCAGGCGATTCGGGCTAAGGCGCTCGATATCTCCGAGCACTTCCGGCGCTATTGGCAGGCCAGCGGCTTCAAGGCCCAGCTCGTCGCCCCGTCCAAGGCCGCAGCCGTGCGCTTCAAGGCGGCGCTCGACGTGCTCGGGCAGGTGAGCAGCGCCATCGTCATTTCGCCGCCCGACGACAGCGAGGGCAACGAGGAGGTCGATTCGGCATCCCAAGACCTCGTCCGCGCGTTCTGGGCGCGGATGATGGCGCAGTACGGCACGGAGGGCGAGTACAATCGCCAGATCATTGACGCCTTCAAGAGGTCGGGCGAGCCGGAAATTCTCATCGTCGTGTCCAAGCTGCTGACCGGTTTTGACGCGCCCCGCAACGCGGTGCTGTACGTGTGCAAGTCGCTACGCGAACACACCCTGTTGCAAGCCATCGCGCGGGTGAACCGGCTGTACGAAGAGGACGGGGTCGAGAAGCAGTTCGGTTTCATCATCGACTACGAGGGACTGCTCGGCGAGCTGGACAAGGCGCTCTCTACCTATACCGCCTTCCAGAGTTTTGACGCGGCGGACCTGACCGGGACGCTGCACGACGTGCGGGAGCAGATCCGCAGGCTGCCCCAGCTTCACGATCAGCTGTGGGACCTCTTTCGGCCGGTCAGGAACACGCGGGATATGGAGCAGTTCGAGCAGTTCCTGGCCGATGAGGCCGTCCGTCAGGACTTTTACGAGCGGCTGCGCGCCTTTGGCCGCTGTCTGCACATTGCGCTCTCGTCGCACAAGGTTCTTGACGTGTTCGACCAGACGCGGCTCGACACGCTTAAGCATGACTGGCGACGGTTCTCGGAACTGCGGCACGCGGTCCGCCTGCGCTATCAGGAGACGGTCGATGTCAAGGAGTTCGAGCCCAGGATACAGCGGCTGCTCGACGAGCAGGTGGTCGCCGGGCCGGCCGAGACCATCATCGCAGCCGTCAATATCAACGACCCCGAGGCGCTGAGGGCGATTGTTGGCGAGGCGGGCATTTCCGACGCCTCCAAGGCCGACCGCATCGCCAGCGCCACGCGACGGACCATCACCGAGCGACTGGACGAGGACCCGAGCTTCTACCGGCGCTTCTCGGAGTTGCTGGAGGAGACGATCCGCGACTACCGCGCCAGACGGCTGTCCGAGCGTGACTATCTCAACCGAGTGCTTGAGCTGACCGCCAAGGTCGTCCGCAAGGACCGTGGCCGCGACGTGCCCGAGCCGGTCAGAGGCAATGACGACGGGCAGGCGTTTTTTGGCATTCTCGACGGAGCGCTGGTCCGCGCCGACGGCGAGCCGCTCGACAGGGTCGAGGTCGCCACTATCGCCCTGGCCATCATTGATATCGTCAAGGCCCACCATATCGTTGACATGTGGTCCAACGCTGTCGCCCAGAACAGCCTGCGCAACGCCATCGACGACTATTTTTTCGATGTGCTGCGGGATGAGAAAGGCGTCGCGCTGTCGGACGAGGTCCTGGATGAGCTGGAGGCCGAGATCGTGAAGCTGGCCAGGGCGAGGTTTCCCGGATGAGGGCGGAGCGGCATCGGGTGCGCTACGGCGCGCAGACGATTGAGTTCGCGGTGGTGCGCCGCCAGCGCACGACCCTGGAGATCGGTGTGGAACCGGACGCGACGGTTGTGGTTGCCGCGCCCCTTGACGCCCCGCTGGAGGCCATCGCCGACACGGTGCGCAAGCGTGCAGCCTGGGTGCGCCGCCAGCAGCGCTTTTTCGCCCGGTATTTGCCCCGGACGCCAGAGCGGCGTTTCGTGGCCGGCGAAACCCATCGCTATCTCGGCCGGCGGTACCGCCTGAAGGTGCGTGCCCACGCGCGGGCGACGGTCAGGCTGAGCCGCGGCTTCATCCTTGTCCACAGCCGCGAACCTGAGCGGGCCGAGGTCACGCGCAGGCTGGTCGAAGGCTGGTACCGCGACCGGGCTCAGGTCAAATTCGCCGAACGGCTGGAGGTGAACCTGGCGCGCTTCCCCGACCCGGAAGCGGTTCGGCCGCAGGGGCTGAGCGTCCGCCGGCTGCGCCGGCGCTGGGGGTCGATGTCGCCGACCTCGCGGCTGCTGCTCAACCGCCGCCTGATCGAAGCGCCGGTCGATGCGATTGACTATGTCATCACCCACGAGCTGTGTCACATTGCCGCGCCCCACCATGGGCCGACCTTTTTCGCTCTGCTGGACCGGGTGCTGCCGGACTGGCCCAGCCGCAAGGAGCGGCTGGAGCGGTGCATGGCCTGAGGCGTTGGCTTGAAATCGCCCCACCGCGTCCCTATGCTGGTTCTCGTTTCGAGAGACTCCCAGCCGCAGGGCTGCACGACCTGGAAAAGAACCGCATGATTCCCGTGACCGATGATCTCCTCGACCGGATGGTCCGGGCCATTGTGGCCGAGGTCGATCCTGAACAGGTTATTCTGTTCGGGTCCCGTGCCCGGGGCGACGCCCGGGAAGACTCGGACGTTGACCTGATCGTTGTGGAGGCCGAACCCTTCGGTCCGGAGCGCAGTCGCCATAGGGAAATGGTCAGGCTCTACCACGCGCTGGCCGGTTTTCGCGTCGCCATTGATGTTCTTGTCTACTCCCGTGACGATGTCGAGTACTGGCGCGACTCGCTCAATCACGTCTTGGCGCGGGCGTTGCGAGAAGGAAGAACGCTCTATGAGCGACCTCAAATGCGCGAGAATGCTGTTTGACGCGGCCGAGCGCGACCTCCTCACGCTCCAGGGCATGACTGCCAGCGTACCGGAAGAGTCGTTTGGATTCCACGTGCAACAGGCGACGGAGAAGGTGTTCAAAGCCTGGCTGGCCTTGCTGGGCGAAACCTATCCGCTCACCCACAACCTTGAAGCGCTGCTGGACATCCTCGCTGACCGAGGCATTGAGACACATCCTTTCCGGGAACTGATCGGCTACACGCCATACGCCGTCGAGTTTCGTTATGAGGGCGTCGGCGCGAGTACCGAGCCGATCAATCGGGACGAGACGCTCGCGCTCGTCGAAGCGCTACTCGAACAGGTCCGGGTGGAGTTTCCAGAGCCGGATGAGACGTGATGGGGTGGCCTCCGAGCGTCTATTTTACCCGTTGGTATTGGGTCGGGAGATTTTTGGGCCGGTACTTGTTGGCCGGATTGTCCATGCGCACGAACACGCTGTCGTGAATCCTGGCGCCGGCCGGAATTTTGCGGGTCCTTTGGCCGCGAAACTTCCAGAAGCCCGTGTACGACTGGTGCAGTGTGGCGTGCGGGTCGCACGCATAGCCGGCCAGCCGGTCCGCATCTACCAACAGCCCGCAGGCCATGGCCTTGCCCAGCATCCAGTGCAGGGCGATGTTCGACAAGCCGCGTTCGTCGTACCAGCCGCCCACGTCCGAGTGGACGCCGGCGAACCAGACCTGCTCAACCGTCTGGTGTTGCTGCACCCTGCTCTCGTCCCACACAAAGGGCGGAAAGTCGCGGCGCTTCTCGTCTATGGCCAGGGCGTGGAAGCCATGGCTGACCTCGGGGTTGAGCCGCGCGTCGTGAAAACGCTTGCCCGCGTTCAGCGCCAGGGACTCGACCGTGTCCCACACGCCGATGAAGTGGACCGGACAGGCGCGGCCGAAGGCCGTGCGGAAGCCCGGCGCAATGTCGGCCTTGTCCGGGGTGTTGTAGACCTTTGAGGCGTACTCGACGAGATTGCCGGCGTCCGCGCCGAGCAGCCCGCAGGTGTAGAGCATGCTGGCCAGCGACCGCACGGTAAACGCGCCGCGGCTGAACCCGAACAGGTACACGCGGTCGCCTGTTTCGTAGCTGCCCATCAGGTAGCGGTAGGCGTCCTCCACGTTTTTTTGCAGGCCGTAGCCCGTGGCCTGATCGTTGAGCGCCCTCAGCGCGCCATCTTCCTCGTGGTACTCCCAGCCGCCGGTGCCGACGCCCGGGTCGTAATAGGCGACCTGGGCGGCGTTCTTGACGGCCAGCACATAGGTTTCCACCACGTTGGTGTTGTTGCGGCCGTATTCGTTGCCGGTGCCGTCACAGCAGATGACGATGTTTTTCATACCGTTCCCCGGCGTAGCGGAACAGGTGGATGATGGCGCGCTTAGCCGGCCTGTGAGTCATCCTCCGGCCGGCGCGTTCCCGCCCCGGTCAGCACCCGGTAAAAACAGAACCCGACCAGCCCCAGTACGAAGCCGACCGATGTCAGCATGAAAATCCAGCCCCCAGCCGTCATCGTTCCACTCCCCGGTCAGTCGTTCGGCGGCAGGCGTCCGTCAATATCCAGCCCGGCCGCCCGCCAGCGCCGCTCTCCGATTCTGGTGATGACCACCAGCAGGACCAGGATCAGGCCGATAAAACCCAGGGTCCAGCCGGCGACCCGGTTGTCGGCCAAGCCCCGGACAGAGTCCGGCAGGCTCTGAAGACAGAAGCCGATCAGGACGACCAGCAGATAGGCCGGCGATACATACTTCATGACAAAGCGGAAAACGCCCGGTATGCGCAGCTGCGCCCCGGTATGCGCCTCGGCCAGGCCCCTGTCGATGCCGAATATCCAGCTGAAGCATATGCTCTGGACGGTGGCCAGGACGACAATGGCCAGGGTGCCGACCCAGAAGTCTATGGTGTCGAGGGCGACCTGGCCGCGGCTGAAGTACAGCACCCACAGCGAACCCAGGCAGCTCAGGCTGCCCAGATACACCAGGGCTCTGGAGCGGGACAGGCCCAGGGCTTCGGCCAGGAAGGCAAACACCGGCTGGAGCATGGACAGAGAGCTGGTGACCGCAGCCAGAAAGAGCATGAAAAACCAGATTGCTCCGATCAGACGACCGAACTCGCCCATGGAGGCGAAGACGATGGGCAGGGTCTGAAAGCCGAGGCCGAAGGTGGAGCCGACCGCCAGGCCGACCCCGACAAATATAAAGGCGGCCGGAATGGTGATCAGGCCGCCGAGCGCTACCTCACAGAACTCGTTGGTGGCCGAGGCGGTCAGCCCGGACAGGACCACGTCGTCGTTTTTGGTCAGATACGAGGCATAGTTCAGGATAATGCCAAAGCCGACCCCGATGCTGAAAAACACCTGTCCGGCGGCCGCCAGCCAGGTCTGGAAGTCGCCCAGATGAGACAGGTCGGGGTTCCACATGAAGCCCAGGCCGGCCAGCACATTCTGGTCGGGCCGGGCCGGGTCGGGCGTGCCCAGGGTCAGGACGCGGACCAGCACAATCAGGGCGCACACGATCAGGGCCGGCATGGCGATCCTGCAGAAGGTTTCAATGCCTCTGGCCAGGCCGCGGCGAATGAACCACAGGTTAAAGCCGATGACGAACAGCAGGAACGCCAGCCCGACGCCGCCGTCCGGGATCAGGCCGTTGGCGCCGTCGCCGCTGATCGTGCGAAAGAAATCGGCCGAGCGGGCCGCATACTGGGCCGGGTCGGAGCCGAGGTCGAGGTCGCCGGTCAGATAGGCCAGGAAATAGCGCAGACACCACGCCTCGATCAGCACGTAGTACATGTTGACCAGCAGCGGGGCGAGGATGCCCAGCGCGCCCAGATAGCGGGCCGGGGCGCCTCTGCCGATCATGCCCAGAATGGACGGGGCGGAGTGCAGGCCCTTGCGCCCGCCGTAGCGGCCCATGGTCCACTCTGCCCAGCACAGCGGAATGCCCAGAAAGAGCAGGGCGCACAGATAGGGAATCATGAACGCCCCGCCGCCGTGCTGGGCGGCCTGGCCGGGAAAGCGCAGGAAGTTGCCCAGCCCGACGGCCGAGCCGGCAACGGCCAGAATGATGCCGACCCGACTGCCCCACCGCTCCTGCTGTTGGGTCATGGTCTAGGTCACGAAATGGGGCAGGATGTCTTTGCCGTAGCGGGTGATCTGGGGCTGGATCTCGTCCAGCGGACAGGCCGGTCGCAGGACAAACTTGACACACCCGGCGTTGACGAAGTCCTGGATTTTTTCCACGCACTCCTCGGGCGGGCCGACTACGCAGCGGGCGGCCAGGTCTTCGGGCGGCATGGGCAGACCGCGCAGGAAGGGCGCAACGGTTTCCCAGCCCTTTTCGCGGTCCTCGCACACATGGGTCAGCAGCAGCACCCCGGCTTCGCGCGAATCGACCGGCCGGCCGTAGGACTCGCCGTAGGCTTGCAGTTTGTCCATGTCGGCGCGGAATTCGTACGGGGTGGTCAGAGCCGGAAACCAGCCGTCGCCCAAACGCACGACCCGCCTGAGAATCGCGTCGCTCTTGCCCCCGATCCAGATGTCCAGCGAGCCCTTGACCGGTTTGGGCTCAACCGTCACGTCCTCGAACTGGTAGAACTGGCCCTCGTAGCTGACACTCGACTCGGTCCACAGGCGGCGCAGGATATCAATCCCCTCGTCCAGCCGCTTGCCGCGTTCGCGGGGCGAGATGCCCGAGGCCGCCAGGTCGCGCGTATCGCTGCCGCTGCCCACGGCCATGATCATGCGCCCGTTCGACAGATAGTCGAGGGTGGCGTAGGTCTTGGCCACCTGAACGGGATGGCGGGCCGGCAGGGTCAGGACGCTCGGCCCCATCCTGAGTTTTTTGGTCCGGGCCGCAATCATGGCAAACAGGCAGGTGATATCCAGGGTCGGGTTGCGGGTGACGATGTGGTCCGACAGCCAGACCGAGTCGAGCCCCAGGTCTTCGGCCAGCTCGGCGCTGGTGCAGATGAGTTCGGGGTCGGGCAGCCCGTATTTCCACTGTCCGAAGCCGATCCCGATTTTTATACCGCCCATGGGAATACCCTCCAGTCAGTGCATGGGAGAAAATGCGGCCGGAACCAGAATTGCGCTGTCCTGGCTGACCAGAAACTCGCGCGTCCCCGGCGGCCAGTTGGGCAGCGTGAGCGATTCGGCCCGGATGCGTGCCCGTTCCTCAAGGTCGGCGTAGGGCCAGATGTGGACGAACTTGTTGAGACCGCCAATCTCGGTGTACCAGCACGCCGCCAGCGGCGACAGCTCGGTCCGGGCCGGGACAGCCTCGGCCCAGCGTTCGAGGACGGTCGGCAGGGCGCCCGGCTGGTACAGGTAGGTCCGCATCTCGTACACCCCGCCCAGGCTGCTGTGGCCCAGGGGCTGCATGAACGGTGCCGGAATAAAGATTTCCGACACCATGTCTTCGATCATTTCCCCGATTCTGGGCGGCCAGTTGGGGTCGGCCATGGCCTGGCCGCGCAGCTCGGTGCGCTGCTGCAGGTCGGCGTAGGGCCAGACGTGGATGATCCGGTTCAGCGGGCCGATGTCGGTATGCCAGAAGGCGCCCAAGGGGGAATATTTTTCGCGGTGGGGCAGGGCCTCGGCAAAGCGTTTTTCGCACTCGGGAATGCTGCCGGGTTTGAGCCGGTAGGTCCGAACTTCATAAATCATGACGGTCCTCCTGTGGGTCGGGCGTGGACTCGCCGCACGCCAGCAGCGCTGCGTGGAGCGTCTCGCGATCAAAGCCCTTGCCGATGAACACCACATGGTCCGGCGGCTCGGGCAACAGGTCGATCCATTCCATGTCCAGCTCGCCGGCAACGTACTGGAACATCCACTGTTCCTCAGAGTCGGTGAAGCGTACAAAGCCTTTTGCCCGCCAGACGCTGGATGGCAGCGCCCGCAGCAGCGCCTCGAACCGGGCACGGTCCAGCCGGGCGTCACACACATGGGTCAGGGTATGAAAGTGGTCGTGGGCCGGACCCGGCTGACGGGACTGCGGCGAGCGGACGAGGTCTCCGGCTGCGGCCAGAATGGGGTCGTAGTCCATCTCGCCCCGTTCGGTCAGCACAATCCGGGCGCGGGGGTTGAGTTGGCGAATCTGCGCCGTCAGGTCTGTCAGCGTAGCGGCATCGGCCAGGTCGCGTTTGTTGAGCAGCACGAAGTCGGCCAGCTCGGTCTGCTGTTGTATCCCGGCGTGCAGCTCTTCGGCCAGCCGGGCGAAGTTCACCGGGTCCAGCACGGCGATCAGCGACGCCAGGCGGACCAGGGTCAGCACCTCTTCCTTGGTGGCCTGATCGATCAGCTCGATCGGGTCGGCCAGGCCGGTGGCCTCGACGAAGATGACATCCGGCCCGAGTGCCGCGACTTCCTGCAAGGCCAGGCCGAGCGTCGCGCCGATGGTGCAGCAGATGCAGCCGTTGCTCATTTCGCGGACGCTGAAACCCTGGCCGCGCAGCAGCTCGCCGTCGATATTGACCTCGCCGTACTCGTTCATCATAACTGCGGGTTTGAGGCCGCTGGCCAGGCAGTGATCGAGCAGGCGCTTCAGCAGGGTGGTTTTGCCGCTGCCCAGAAAACCGGAGATCAGGTGGAGCGGAATCCGCCCGGCCTCGCTGAAAACCAGGCGTTCTTTGTCGAGGGCGGGTGCGTTGGCCATACCGGCCAGTATTACAGGATTCCCGGTTGCGGGAAAGGGAAGGGACGGCTAAAGAGGTGCCCAGCGCTATGGCCCTGATGAAAAGGAGGATAGGAACATGAGGTGGAGAACCGTTACCGGCCTCATCGCCGTGGGTGTGTTGAGCGCCAGTCAGGCCCTGGCGATTGAGTGGGAAGTGTGGCTGTCCGATCAATCGAACAGCGCCGATATCAGCGCCGAGAATCCCACCGGCACCTTTGGCGGTCGCATTCTGGTGTACGACGGCCGCGACATCCTGATCGCCCAGCCCGGCACGTATGACGAAGACCATCCGCTGTTCGGGCCGACTGTCATCGAAGCGGCCGATGTCTTTCCCTACGCGCTGTCGGAGCTTGGCGCGGATGTCGAGCGGCTCCACGGCATGCTGCCCCACCCGTCGCATCGCTTCATGAACGCGAATTTTTTTGGTCCGGGCGTCGGTCTGGTCGGAATTATTGATGCGGAGGGGCAGTGTACGCTCGCTCCGCCCGAGCTGCTGGGAACCGATCTCTTTGCCTTTGGCTATGATCACGGGGCGTTCATCAGGCCAGGCGGGAGGCTGAAGCTGTGCGGGCCGATCCGGGGTGACCCGTACGCGGCGGCCAAGCTTGGCAAGGCTCTCTTTCGGACGACCGGCCCGGAGGGCTCGACTCCCTCGAACCATATGTCCTTCTGGACTCCGGACGGCACCAAGCTGATCGTGGCCAATCTCGGCGCCAAGCTGTTGGAGCGCATCGATTACGACCAGGCCGCAGACACCTTCACCTTCAACAAAGCCGCGACGCTCGATCTGGTCGGCGGACGCGACCTGACGGCCATGCCGGCGCGGGCCGATTCGACCCTGCCGGCCGGCCGGGTGAGCGGGGCGTACGCCAACTTCCAGACCACCCGCACGCCGAGCGGTGCGCTGAAGGAAGGGCCGGGCCGGCCCAATAACGTGGTGGTGTGTCCCATCCCCAGCAGTACCAGCCGGCACGTGTATGTCACCTTTGGCGGTGGCGGGCTGTTCGTGGTCGATGTCACGACCGAGCCGATGTCGATCGTGGCCGAATATACCAACGACGTGATCAGCGGCGCCGGGTGTGGCGGCGCGGAAGGGGGCGGCTTCATGCACCTGAACGCCGGCGTCTCGGCGAGTGCCGCAGGGGCGGATGATTCGGTGTTCATTCTGTATCGTCTGCCGCTCGACTATCCCGATGGCGCAAGCCCCCACACCACGCCCAATATGCCGCCGGTCGTCACGTTTTATGAAGAGAAAACGCTGGGTCTCACCTCTGAAGAGGCGCTGGCCAGTCGCCGCGACGCCCACGGCCTGACCATTTCGCCCACCCGCCGCTATCTGTACCAGTTTGATCGGGTGCAGAATAATGCCGAAGTGTTCGACATGGGCAGGGTCATCAACGATCCCGACGCCACGCTGGAAGAGCAGGCCGAGGCGCATGTGAGCAGCCTGGATCTCACCGGCTCGGAGTGGTGTGTCGGCGAAGGGGCGCCCTTCGTCAACCAGGACGGCGAGGCGTATGAGTTCAGCGACGATCCGGCCCCGGACCTGGTGGATATTTCCCCCGATGGCCGAAAGCTCATCGTCTCCTTCCGGGGCCCGCACCCGGTCACCGTCAAGCACGCGGCCGTGGGCAGTTGTCCCGGCTTCGGTGTGGTGACACTCGAAGGCGACGGGTCAAGCGGCAGCCTGACGCATGTCTTTCGGACCTTTCTGCCTGACGCGACCGGCACCAAAAATCTGAGCGACATTCATGACGCAACCGTGCGGATCAAGGGGCCGAACGCGCCGCGCATCTGTCGAGCCTGGCAGGGCTGCTGGACGTGGAATCCGTCGATTCGTGACTTGGACAGGTTGGAATAGACGACACGGCCCGACCGGCACGCTCAGAAACTCTGTGTGACGGAGAACTCGGCACGGCTCTGGTGCTACTCAGCCCGCTCGGGAGGCAGTTCACCCGAACAAAAGCTTGTTTTAGTGATGTCATAATGCTAGCGTTATGACATCATCATAAAGAGAGAAGCGAATGGGAAACCTGACGATCCGAAATCTTGACGATGGCGTGATCGAGACGCTAAAGGCTCAGGCCAAGGCAAACCAGCGTTCGCTGGAGGCTGAGGTTCGGTACGTGTTGACGCAGCGAGCAGATCAACGTGTCCGCATGACCAACTTTCGCGAGCGAACTGCTTCAATCCTTGCCATGACTTCCAAAGTCGCGCAGACAGACAGCGCCGAACTGTTGCGCGAGGATCGGGAGCGGTGAAGCTGACCGTTGACGCCAGTGTCGTCGTTAAGTGGTTTGTGCAGGAGACGCTCTTCGAGGAAGCACGCCTGTTGCTCGCCCATCGTCTTACCCTGTACGCGCCCGATATGCTGCTGGCCGAGTTTGCCAACACCCTTTGGAAAAAAGCCCGCCGAAACGAGATTCCTGATACCCGGCCATATCTGGGCGAGGTCCAGAGTCTGGATGAGCTTGTCTCCTTGTATCCCATAAATACGCTCATAGTGCGGGCGACGGAAGTCGCGCGGGAACTCAATCATCCAGTTTACGATTGTCTCTATCTTGCTTGCGCGGAAGCGACTGAATCAGTGTTGGTTACTGCCGACCACAAGTTCGCAAAAAAAGTCGCCGACGGTTTTGGTAGCGACACGGTTCGTCACATCGGCAGTGCTGGATTTGTAGACGAGATCGGCGCCGCAGCGACCGCGCTGGTAATCGGGCGAGACAAAATTCAGGAACTCATTGCCGCTTACAACCTCCTCGCCGATACGGAAGAGCATGTTTTTGACACCTTCCACGCTGAGACCGAGGGGCTGAAATTCATAACAGATGAAATCTGGAAACTTTGCGAGGATTCCCCGGCTTACAAACGCCTCTATCGCCTGGTCGAGGCTCTGAATAATGAGGAGCGTATCGACCTGCTTGCGCTTGGCTTTCTCGGCTTCGGACACTTCGACGCCGACTGGCGACGAAACTTCGAGCACGCCTGTCAGATGATCGACCTGATAGAACTTCACTACATAGTCGGCCACGCGATAACTTGGCAGGCTGGCCTTGATCGTTTGACGGGCAGTTGCGCTGAGTAACGAGGGATGCATTCCAATGCCCACCGTGTATTCTACCGGTGTGGATGCCACCAGCGGTCAGCAGACAGACGCTTTCATTGAGCTTTTGAGGTCTATTTCGAGCGCGTCGGTCGGTCCAAATGGTGCGGAAGTCACGTTAGACCGCAGAGGCGGCAGACGGCTGGCAAAGAAGATGAGCGCCGATAATGGGTGATGAACAAGGAGTATGACGGTGACGCAGACGGAGCGTGAGCCTCTTCAGCTTGGCATTTTCATGCCCAACTGCAGCAACGCGTATTCGATCAGCACCTATCGAACCGGTCCCGACGAGTGGCCGTATGCGTCGAATAAGCGGATTGCCCTGGCGGCCGAGGAGGCGGGTTTCGACTTTCTGTTTCCGGTCAGCCGCTGGCGCGGTTTCGGGGGCAAAACCAACTACCTGGGCCTGTCGCAGGAGACCATGACCTGGGCGGCCGCGCTGCTGGCGGTGACGACCCGGCTGAAGGTCTATTCGACCGTCCACGTACCGGTCTTTCACCCCCTGGTGGCGGCTAAAATGGGCGCAACGCTGGATCATATCGGACAGGGGCGCTGGGGCATCAATATCGTCAGCGGCTGGAGCCGGGAAGAGTTCGGCATGATGGGTATCGAGCTGCTGCCCCACGACCAGCGCTACGCCAAGACGGCCGCGTTCATCGAGATTCTGAAAGGGCTGTGGACCGAGGAGCCGGGCACGTTTGACTACGACTCGCCGTGGTACCGGATTACGGGCGGCTATGTGAATCCGCAGCCGGTGTGTCAACCGCACCCACCCATCGTCAACGCCGGGGTGTCGGAAGACGCCAAGGAATTGGTCGCCCGGCTGTGTGACTGGGCGTTTATCGGCCAGTCGTCTATTGAAGAGACCCGGGAGTTGACCCGGGACTTCAAGGTCCGGGCCGACAGGTACCAGCGTCGCGTCCGCTGCGCGGGCTATCCGTTTGTCTTATGGCGCGAGACCGAAAAAGAGGCCGAGGCCGAGAAACGCCGGATTCTCGACCAGATGGATCCCGTGGCAACCGAGAACTGGGCCCGCGGGCTGGGCATCGGCAGCGGCTCGTTCGATCATTTCACGCTGGAGATGTTCGCCCTGGGAGCAGGAGCCTTGCCGGTTATCGGCACGGCCGAACAGGTTGCCCTCAAACTCAAGCGGCTGTACGAGCTGGGTCTCGACGGCGTGCTGATGTGTTTTCTGGCGTACTATGACGACACGGTCCGGTTTGGCCGCGAGATTGTGCCCCTGCTCAGGCAGCTGGGGGTGGTGGGAGAGGCGGGCGAGCAGTCAGAAGTGAGGGAGCCGAGATCGGGATGAAGAGGTCACGGAAGTCTGGTACGTCGCGGTTGGTGAAACGCAGGCTGCCAAAGCATCAACCGCCAACCCATCCCGGCGAGATGCTGCTTGAAGAGTTCCTGAAACCGCTCGGGATGTCGCAGTCGGCGTTCGCCCGGCGTCTCGGCATCTCGTACCCGCGGCTCAACGAGATTGTCCGGGGCAAACGGGGCGTCACACCGGATACAGCGCTGCGTTTGGCCCATGTCACCGGGATGAGCGCTGATTTCTGGCTCGGCCTGCAACAGGACTGGGACTTATGGCATGCAGCGACGCCGGAACGTGTGGCGGCTATTGAGTCGCTAAAACCCCTGTCGCAGCCCGCCTAGATTCTGTTCGGATATGTGAGATCGTGCCCCTGCTCAGGCAGCTGGGGGTGGTGGGAGAGTGGAATAGATCGTAAGATAGAACATCGACGTGGGCAAACGAACACATTACGTAAGAGAAAAATTGAGAAACAGAAAGCGTTAAAGATGGCAACAGTGGATGACGTGGAGAGTCAAGCCCTTCTGTTCGAACAGCTTAAAACTCCCAAAGAGGTATTTCGAGACATCCGAAATTACCTCGCGGGACAATTTGTTGGGGCGACCCGAGACGATACTCTGCTCGACGAAGTTCTGAAATGTCTCTTTTGTAAGTTGTACATCGAGACTTCAGCATCCGAGCCTCTCCCTCAAAATAACGACGCGTTCAAACAAGCCCAACACATTAGGAACGTCTTCGCCAACGTCAGGCTGGATTTCCCGGATATTTACGATAAAGACGATGAAATCGCGCTGGACCCAGAGGCTATACGGTACGTCATGGGGAAGTGCTATTTCTCCTTGCTTGACGCTGCTAGCGACCCTATTGGAGACGCTTTCGAGGTATTTGTAGGAGCAGAATCACGAGGGAGAGCAGGGCAGTTCTTCACTCCGCGGACCGTTACAGATTTGCTCGTCAGCATCGTTAATCCACAACCTGGGGAAACAATTATCGATCCGGCGTGTGGTGCTGGAGGGTTTCTCGCTTCAGTAGCCCGTCACTTCCTCGGGAAAGAGCGGGATATTGAAAAACTTTCTAAGCTTGAATCCTCCACATTCTACGGAATTGATAAAGATGCTTATGTAGTCAAACTTGCTAGGCTGCACGTTTCGCTTCTCAGTCGTTCGCATCCTCACGTCTACTGTGCGGACAGTATCGCACTTCAGAACGGCATAGACTCTTTTCCCCAATTCCCCGAAGAGGGCTTTGATGTGCTCTTGGCAAATCCTCCATTTGGAACCCGAATAGTCGCCGCAAAGCCGGAAGTCCTTAAATTTTTTGAGCTGGCGAGAAAATGGAGAGCCGATGCAGCGACGGGAGTCTTGAAACCCACAGGCGAACGACAAGCAAACGTGCCTCCGCAAGTATTGTTCGTAGAACGTTGCCTCTCTCTACTTAAACCCGGAGGTCGCCTAGGTATGGTCCTGCCTGAAAGCGTTTTATCGAACAAGTCCTATAGATACGTGGTGCAGTACCTGTTGGATAACGCCATAATTCAGGCTGTGATCGGTATGCCCGAATCTTTATTCAAGACTTCAGGCAAAGGAGGAACACATACTAAAACGTGTCTCCTCGTTGCGAAAAAAAGCGAAGAAAAGAAGAAGAAAACAACTCGCATATTTATGGCAGAAGCTCGGTGGTGCGGATACGATTCACGAGCGCGCTCCATCCCATATAATGACCTTCCAACTATCAGAGAGAATTTCGACAAATTGACAAAAAACAAGAAACTCGAAGAATCTACGTTGGGGTTCCTTATAGACGAATCTGAAATCAAGTCAAACGTTCTGTGTCCTCGCTACTACGATCCACAAATTGACCAAGATTTGAAAGGACTGGAAGAAACTCATGACCTGAGACGTTTTGGCGACCTAGTTGAATCAGAAATCCTCTCTGTCTCGACAGGGGACGAGCTCGGTAAGCTGGCCTATGGGACAGGCGCCATTCCGTTTATTCGGACCTCGGACATAAGTAACTGGGAGCTAAAAGCAGACCCAAAACATGGGGTGGACCGCAGCTACTACGATTCAATGAAGAAGAAACAGGATGTTCGCGCAAACGACCTTCTCATGGTGAAAGATGGAACTTATCTTATTGGGACGTGTGCTCTCATTACCGAGTACGATACCGAGATTATCTATCAGAGCCATTTATACAAGATTCGCGTTCAAGACAATAAAATTGGGTTGACCTCTTTCCTTCTTTTAGCTGTTCTCGGTTGTCAGGTGGTCCAGCGACAGATCCGCGCGAAACAGTTTACCCAGGACATCATTGACAGTCTGGGCGAGCGTATAAACGAGCTCATTCTACCTATACCGAAATTAGAGAAAAAGCGGGACCAGATTACCGAGATGGTCCAGACGTCTATTCGTCGGCGTGTAGAGGCTCGGGAGTTGGCAAAAGAAGCTCGTCTTGCCGTCGCGCCGACTCATTAGGCCCAGCCAGTCAGATCGTAGTTCATGGCAATTCTTCTCAGAAGTGCACGAACATCGTTCAGGCTAAGACTCCCTTGGATTCGGTTGCCATCCTCTGAAATCCAGCTGATGTTATCGGCAGTGTGGCCCGATGCAACGTCAGACGGGTCGTCCAGTTTAAGCGGGTTTAAGTGTCCTACCTGGAACTGAGACCTTCCGTGGGTACGATTTTCTAACTCGTCGTAGAATTTAGCAAAGGACATAGGTTCGCGAGTAACCGGACAGCGAAAGGTCTGGATATCTCCCGGCAAGACACCCTCCCGCTGAAGGAGTTCTCTTGGACGTTTAGGGAAGCCGTCAAAACAGCAGAGCTGCGTCACAAGGGTATACTCTATCGCCATAGCCTCACGTCGCGTGGCAAAGTGCACTGACGCTGGATGAGCCTCCCAACGTTTCTCGCGGTTGGTCTTATGGGCTCCTGTAAGAACACGGTCGGTCAGATACGTTTTGACTTTGATTTTATCGTTGAGGACTCTTCTAAAGAAACGGGCGTCAGGGCTCGTCTGCGGGTCTGTCAAAAGTTGGCGGAGCTTAAGGGTCCGAATCATAATTTCATCGAAGGTCCAGGACATATTCCCCAGACAATGCATTCTCGTCGTGTGAAGTCGAGAGGGAACAGCCGTATAGTCAATAGGCACCTCGTAAGGCAAGAGCCCGTGGTCGAAAGAGAGCATCAATGCCTCTTTCCTGGAATGGTCGTCAAGCAAACCGGTAGCAAGCTCTCTTAACAGACTTCGAGCAATTTGAAGACACTCACCGTATGAACAGCCACGGGGGTCCTGAGAAAGAGAGGAAAACCAACGCACCCTGAATTTCGTCGTTTCAATCTTTGGTTGTTTGACGAGTTCAATCAGAAAGACCTGGCGAAGAATCGCATATTGAAGCTTCCGATAGTGGGTGGCCGAAAGGTGTCTCTGGATAGCCGATAGAGCAGGGGCTAGGCTAGGAGCGGACTCAATGTGTGGCCAAGCTTCCGAGCAAAGAGTTTGCATATTGAAGCGATCAGAATTAACGACTCTTTCGAGTGCCTTGCTCATTGACGCTCGTGCTTCCTGGTGAGGGTACGGTCGATTTGTGCAGTGAAGTCTGGGAAAGATATTCCTATAGCGTGACAAAACGATCTTAGCTCAACAATGTCGATCCGGCGTTCGCCTCTTTCGCACTTGCTGATAAAAGATTGTGTTTTGCCTAAACGGACGGCAAGTTCTTCTTGTGAAAGCCCCGAGCGTTTTCTTGCCTCCCTTAGCTCTCGAAGGAGGACTGAATAGCCCTCTGAAAAAATGCTCTTCTCCATCGAACTCCAAGCCATTGCAGGAGAGGATAAAGTCGATCTTCAAATAGTCCAAAATGGACTATCGACTGACGTATGGGGTTCCTCAGATTGATTTCGAGGAGTGTGTTGATGAAAGATAGGCAAGAATGCTAGGTGCTACTCGCCGTTGAGAAAGCTATGATGCCCCGCCCGGGAAAATCCGTCTTTAGCTCCTAGCTCCGGTCTAAGCGCGCGAGCGCGGCCTCGATCTGATCCATGCCTTTTTCCAGGTTGGCCATCGACGTGGCGTACGAGATGCGGACGTTATTCGGCGCGCCAAAGCCCTCGCCGGCGACCAGGGCGACCCGGGCCTCTTCCAGCAGATACAGGGCGAAGTCGGTCGCCGATTCGATGCGGGTATCTTGGCGGGTGTCCTGGGCTTTCGCCCCAAAGTAGCCGGACACGTTGGGGAAGACGTAGAAGGCGCCTTCGGGCAGGGTACAGGTGATGCCGGGAATGGCACGCAGGCGGTCGACGATGTAGTTGCGGCGTTTGGCAAACTCGGCGGCCATCACCCCGACCGGCTCCTGGGTCCCGGTCAGCGCCGCCACAGCTGCGGCCTGGCTGATCGAGCTGGGGTTTGAGGTGCTCTGGCTCTGGAGCGTTTCCAGGGCTTTGATCAGGTTGGCCGGGCCCGCGGCATAGCCCAGGCGCCAGCCGGTCATGGCGTAGGTCTTGGACACCGAGTTGACCAGCAGCACCCGGTCGCGCAGCTCGGGTTTGAGGGTCAGGATCTGGGCGCAGCGCGGTGCATCGTACAGAAACTTCTCGTACACATCGTCCGAAATGACGAGCAGGTCGGTCTGCTCGATGACCTCGATCAGCTGACCCAGTTCGTGCTCGGTATAGGCCGCGCCGGTCGGGTTCGAGGGGCTGTTGAGCAGCAGCGCCTTGGTGTCGGGACCCAGCGCCGCCCTGAGCTGGCCGTCGGTCAGCTTGAAACCAGTCTCCTCGCTCGTCGGCAGCAGCTTGGGCTGCGCGCCGGTCAGGATCACCATGTCCGAATAACTGACCCAGTAGGGGGTGGGGATCAGGACCTCATCGCCCGGCCCGAACAGGGCGTGGAAGGCGTTGAACAGGGTGTGTTTGCCGCCCGAGTTGGTGGTCACCTCCGACAAGGCATAGCTGAGCCCGTTATCCCGTTCCAGTTTGGCGATGATTGCCTCTTTGACGGCTGCGGTTCCGCCGACCGGGGTGTATTTGGTCTGACCCTGTTGGATGGCGGTCACGGCCGCCGCCTTGATATGGTCGGGCGTGTCAAAGTCGGGCTCTCCGGCGCCAAAATCAATCACGCTGATGCCCTGGCGGCCGAGGGCGGCGACCTGGGCGGTGACGGCTAAGGTGGGAGACGGCTTGATGAGCGACAGGCGTTCGGCGAGCTGTATCATGGTGGTGTATGGGGGGTGAGAATGCTTAGGAGGTTGCGGCCAGCTTTTCCCGCAGACGCCGCTCAATGTGGGCCGGGACCAGGCCCTGGACCGATCCGTCGAAGCTGGCAATCTCTTTGACCAGGCGCGAGGCGGTATAAAAATGGGCCGCCCCGGTGGCCAGGAAAACGGTATCGATATTCGGTTTCATGTGTCGGTTCATCAGTGCCATCTGAAATTCGTACTCGAAGTCGGATGCCGCCCGCAGGCCACGAATGACAATGCTGGCCTGCATTTTCTCGACATAATCGACCAGCAGAGCCATAAAAACTATCGTAGATCACCCGGTCGCCAACCTCTGTGAATTCCTCGCGGAACATGTCGAGACGTTCCTCGGGCGTGAACAGATAGTTGGTCTTCTGCGGATTATACACCACCGCCACCACCACCTCGTCAACAATCTCCAAGCTGCGGCGGACAATGTCGATGTGTCCGTAGGTTGGCGGATCAAAAGAGCCTGGGTAAATGCCCCGACGTTTCACACGGCCTCCTCGTCTTGGTGCTGGTAGAAGGACACCCCGGTTTTGCCGTAACGGCGGCGATCCGTCAATACCAAACCGGCGTAGGTCTCGGCGCCGCTCTCGTGCGGGTCGTGCTCGACCACGACCCAGGCGTCCGGGTTGAGCAGCCGGCCGCCGGTCAGGGCGCGCAGGGTTTTGTCCACCCAACCCTCGGCGTAGGGCGGGTCGATAAAGACGCCGTCGAAGCGCAACCCCTGCTGGGCGACGATTTTCAGCCCGGTGGCGGCGTAGGCGCGCACCACCCGACCCCGCTGACGAAAGCCGGTGGTCCGCAGGTTGGTCCGGATCGTGCGCTGGGCTTCCGGGTGGGGATCGACAAAGACGACCGAGGCCGCCCCCCGGCTCAGGGCTTCGAGGCCCAGTGCGCCGGTGCCGGCAAACAGGTCAAGGACGGCTGCTCCCTGGAGCGCAAAGCGACTGACCAGAATGTTGAACATCGCCTCTCTGACTTGATCGGCGGTCGGCCGGACGGTGTAGCCCTTGGGCGCCTTGAGCTGGAGTCCGCCGCGTGAACCGGCGATAATACGCACTACACACTCAGAATATGCACGGTCACCGCTGCGGCTTCGCCGCGCAGCATGCCGCCGCCGTTCTCGGTCAGCCCGACCTTGGCCCCGGCGACCTGGCGTTTGTCGGCCTGACCGCGCAGCTGCCAGAAGATTTCGGCGATCTGGGCCACCCCGGTGGCGCCGACCGGATGGCCCTTGGCCAGCAGACCGCCGCTGGGATTGACGGGCAGACGGCCACCCAGGGCGGTCACCCCCTCGTCAATGAGACGGCCGCCGTCACCGGTCGGACACAGACCCAGCTCTTCGTACAGCATCAGCTCGGCCGGAGCCGAGGCGTCGTGGATTTCGGCCACATCCAGGTCTTGGGGTCCGATGCCGGCCGCTTCATAGGCCTGCTGGGCCGCCCGCTGGCTGATGCCGGGCTCGTGCGGCTGGTGATCCTGGCCCGAACACACGGCCGAGGCTCTGACGTAGACCGGCTGGTTGGTGTACTGCCGGGCGGTGTCGGCGCTGGTCAACACGACGGCGGCCGCGCCGTCGCCGATCGGCGAGCACATCAGGCGGGTCAGCGGGTCGGCGATCAGGGGGGCGTCCAGGACCTCCTGGGGGCTGCGCGGCGTCTGGAACTGGGCGTGGGGGTTGAGACTGCCGTGGGTGTGGTTCTTGGCCGCGATCTTGGCGTAGTGTTCTGCGGTCGTGCCGTAGGTGTCCATATGGTCGCGGGCCAGCTGGGCGTAGAAGTCCATGAACAGGCTGCGTGAGGTGCCGGCGCCGTCGGACGTGGCCTCGTTCATGTCGGCCAGCGTTTGTTCCATCAGTTCCACGTCAATCGCGCTGCCGAGAGCGGCGAACGAACGGCTCTTGTCGCGGTGAAACAGCTTTTCCATGCCAACGGCCAGGACGGTATCGTACAGGCCGGAGGCCACGTACAGCCAGGCCAGATGAAAGGCGGTGCCCGCGCTGGCGCAGGCATTTTCGGTATTGATGACCGGAATGCCGCCGATGCCCATGTCGCGCAGCACGACCTGGCCGCGGATGCACTCCTGGCCGGTCAGCAGGCCGGCCATGGCGTTGCCGACCGCTGCGGCTTCCAGCCTGTTCTTGTTGACGCCGGACGAGGCCAGGCAGGCGTCGACCGCCTCGCGGGTCAGGTCTTTCATGCTCCGGTCGAGGTGTTTGGCAAAACGGGTCATGCCGGCTCCGACAATAGCCACCTGTCTCATATGCGTACTCCCTTCCTCGAAAGGTGAACGCTGAGTTCTCTCTGAGCGTCGTTCACCGTGCGGTCAAGCGCCTCACTATACGCCCACACGCCCTTGTTCGGCAAGCAGAATTTCGCCACTATGGGCTGCTGTGAACTTTGTACTGGTGCCGGTCAAGGCGCTGGCCGAGGGCAAGACCCGCCTGTCGCCGATGCTGTCCGAGGCGGCCCGCCGCGCCGTGTCGCGGGCGATGCTGACCGATGTGGTGTCGAGTGTGTTGCAGGTCCCGGCGGTTGATCGGGTCGCGGTGGTCAGCTCCGACCCGTCCCTGCTGGCCCTGGCTCGGGGGCTGGGAGCCTTGGCCGTGGACGAGGGCTGGCCGCGTGGGCTGAACGGGGCGACCGGCCTGGGCACCGACTTTTGTGTCCGCCACGGGGCGACAACACTGCTGGTGTTGCTGTCCGATCTGCCGCTCATCCAGCCCCGAGACATTGCCCGGCTGTTCGCCCAGCTGAGCGGTCGGCCCGAGATCCTGCTCGTGCGCTGCAAGTATGGGGACGGCACCAACGCCTTTCTGCGCGTGCCGCCGCTGGTCATGCAGCCGTGTTTTGGCGGTCCCAGCCTGGCCGCCCACCAGAAAGCCGCCCGCCAACAGGGGATTGCGTGTCGTGTTGTCGAGGCGCCGAGCATTCGCTTTGATCTGGACTCGGTCGAAGACCTCAAACAGTGTGCGCGCGAACGGCTGGCTCCGCATACCGCTCGGGTGCTGCGTGAGTACGGCGTCTTTGGCGCCGACCGCAAACCGTCATCGGTGTAACGTGAGCAAGCCGCAGCTGGTTGTGATTGCCGGGCCGACGGCCAGCGGAAAAACCGCCCTGGGGGTTGAGCTGGCCGGCCGCTGTAACGCCGAAATCGTGAGCGCCGACTCCCGCCAGGTGTACCGCTATCTCGATATCGGGACCGCCAAACCGACGCCCCACGAACGGCGGGCCGTCCGCCACCATTTGCTCGACGTGGTCGAACCCGAGGCCGGTTTCGACGTGGCGCGTTTTCGGTGCCTGGCCCAGGCTGCCATCGACGACATTCGGCGACGCGGGAAACGGGTGGTGGTGGTCGGTGGGACGGGACTCTACATCCGGGCGCTGACGCGCGGGCTGTGCGCCGGCCCGCCGGCCGATGCGGCGCTACGCGCCCGCCTGCGGCAGCAGGAAGCCGAGGCCGGCGGCGGCTTCCTGCACCGCCGGCTGCAACAGCTCGATCCCCCGGCCGCAGCCCGTCTGCATCCGCACGACACGCTGCGCCTCGTCCGGGCTCTGGAGGTGGTGCTGCTCAGCGGCGCCCCGCTCAGTCAGTGGCAGGCGCGGCACGGTTTTCGGGAGCAGCCTTTTGACACCCTGATGATCGGACTCAAGCCGGACCGGGCCAGCCTGTACGAACGGATCGGGCGGCGCTGCCGGGACATGGTCCAGGCCGGGCTGGTGGAAGAGCTGCGCGGGCTGTGGCAGCGGGGCTATAGTCCTGACCTGCCCGTTCTGCAGACGATCGGCTATGCCCAGATGCGACGTGTCCTCGAAAATCGGAGTGGGCTGGAAGAGGCGCTGTCCGATATGGCTCAGCACACCCGGCGGCTGGCCAAACGCCAGCTGACGTGGTTTCGTGGCGAGCCGGAGATGTGCTGGTCCGAGCCGGGCCAGGTCGATCATATCTGGACCACGGTCGCGCGATTTTTCCAGATTTGATAAGGGGGCGGCTGTGCAGACGACCTATCTGGATTTTGAGCAGGGGCTGAGCGAGATCGATAAGCGGCTTGAGGCGCTGGGCCGCCAAGAAGACTGCTCGGCCGAGGAGCGGGCCGAGCAGACCCGCCTGACCGAGCAGCAGCAGGCTCAGGAGGCGGAGATCTATAAAGCCCTGCAGCCCTGGCAGCGTATCCAGCTCTCGCGCCACACCGACCGGCCCCACACCCTGGATTATCTCCGGTTTCTCGGAACCGAGTTTGTCGAGCTCCACGGCGACCGGGCATTTGCCGATGATCCGGCCGTTGTCGGCGGCCTGGTCCGCTTCCAGGGACGACCCCTGGTCGTGCTCGGACACCAGCGTGGCCGAACCGTCCAGGAAAAGGTCCACCGCAATTTTGGCATGCCGCGTCCCGAGGGCTATCGTAAAGCCCTGCGTCTGTTCCAGCTGGCGGAGCGCTTTGGGCGACCGGTGGTGTCCTTCATCGACACCCAGGGCGCCTACCCCGGGGTGGGCGCCGAAGAGCGCGGCCAGGCTGAGGCCATTGCCCGCAATATCCGTGAGCTGGCCGGTCTGCGGACACCGGTGATCGTGGTTGTGATTGGCGAGGGGGGCAGTGGCGGAGCCCTGGCCCTGGGGGTTGGCGACCGGGTGCTGATGCAGGAAAACGCGTGTTACTCGGTCATTACCCCGGAGGGCTGCGCCGCCATTCTGTACGGTGAACGCACCCCCGAGCGGGTGGCCAGGGCGGCCGAGGCGATGAAGATCACCGCCCCCGACCTGTTGCGTCTGGGGGTGACTGACGAGATTGTGGCCGAGCCGCAGGGCGGTGCGCATCGCCATCCGGAGGCGGCCATGGCTGCGGTCGGACGGGCCATCGCCCGGCATCTGGACGAGGTCGCCGGCCTGCCGCTGGACGAGCTGGTGGCCCGACGCTACGAGAAATTCCGGCGCATGGGTACGGCTGCGGTGCGTGAGCGCGGCCGCTGAGCGACGGGCTGGACGCCGATGGACGTGAGCTACGAATCGTAGTACAAAACGGGCCGTGCCGAAAAAACGCCCCCCCGCCTCGCTCGTTCCCCTGCGCGAAAAAATTGACCAGCTTGACGCTCAGATTGTCCGCCTGCTCAACCGTCGGGCACGCCTGGCCCAGCGCATCGGCCAGGCCAAACACAACGAGCGGGCTGCGGTCTATGTGCCGAGCCGGGAACATGCAATCATGGCCCGCCTGGCCGACCTCAACGGCGGGCCGCTCTCGACCCGTGCCGTCCAGGCCGTGTACCGCGAGATCATCTCCGCCTCGCGAGCCCTCGAACAGCTGCCCCGGATTGCCTATCTGGGGCCGGCCGCGTCCTACACCCATATGGCCGCTCGCGAACAGTTTGGCGCCCAGGCCGAGTGTGTCCCGGTGGCGACGATTCCCGAGGTGTTTGCCGAGGTCGAGCACGAGCACACCGACTATGGGGTCGTGCCGATTGAAAATTCGACCGGCGGTGCGGTCGATATCACGCTCGATCTGTTTGTCGAGTCGGCCCTGACCATTATTGCCGAACGCTCGCTGGCCATCCGTCACTGTCTGCTGAGCCGTGCCCAGCGGCTGGGGCGGGTCGAGCGAGTCCTGGCCCACCCGCAGGCCCTGGCCCAGTGCCGACGCTGGCTGGCCACCCACCTGCCGGGCGCGGTGGTTGAAGAGGCCAGCAGCAACTCGCGGGCGGCCGAGCTGGCCGGCCGCGATACCCGCACCGCTGCCATTGCCAGCCGTCTGGCCGGCGAGGAGTATAAACTCCGGGTCCTGGCCGCCGACATCCAGGACCAGACCGACAACTTCACCCGTTTTGCCATCCTGGGCCATGCACAGCCCTCAAAGCCGACCGGCCACGATAAAACCGCACTGTTTGTGTCGGTCAAGGACAGAGCTGGCGTCCTGTACCAGACGCTCAAACCTTTTGCCGACAACGCGATCAATATGCTGCGCATCGAGTCGCGCCCGCTCAAGGGTAAGCCCTGGGAGTATGTGTTTTTTATTGACGTGGAAGGCCACCGCGAGGATCCCCCCCTGGCCCGGGCGCTCCGAGAGATTGAGCCTTTGTGCGTCCAGGTCAGAATCCTGGGCTCGTATGCGACCGCCAAACCGGCCAGCTCAGCCTGAGGGCCGTGCCGCGTCGTCCGGTCGTTACCTGGTGAGGACGTATGGATATCAGCAAGTATGTTCCCGAATGGATTCTGTCCCTGACTCCCTACCAGCCGGGCAAGCCGATTGAGGAGGTCGAGCGCGAGTACGGCATTACCGACTCGATCAAGATTGCCTCCAACGAAAATCCGCTCGGTCCCTCGCCCAAGGCTGTCGAGGCGATTGCGGCCGCGCTGCCCGACCTCAATCTGTATCCCGACGGCGACGCGTTCTATCTGAAAAAGCGTCTGGCTGAGAAGCTCGGTCTTGACCGCTCAGGTCTGATTCTCGGCAACGGTTCAAACGAGCTGATCGAGATGATTGTGCGGACCTTTGTTCGGGTGGGTGAATCCATCGTGGTCGGCGAACACGCCTTTGCCATCTACCATCTGGTGAATAAAGCCGCCGGAGGACGGACCATCGCGGTGCCGCATACGGGTTTTCGGTTTGACCTGACAGCCATGGCCGAGGCGGTGACCGCCGATACCCGGATCGTCTTTCTGGATAATCCCAACAATCCGACCGGAACGATGTATACCCGCGACGAGTGGGAAGCGTTCTTAGAGCGCGTGCCGTCGGATGTGCTGATTGTGGTTGATGAGGCGTATTTCGAGTTTGTGGATGACCCGGACTATCCGAACTCGCTCGAGTATCACAGCGACGGGCGGCTCATCGTGACTCTGCGGACCTTCTCCAAGATCTGCGGCCTGGCCGGGCTGCGGGTCGGCTATGGCGTTGCCTCGCCCCAGCTGATTGACGCCCTCAACCGTATTCGCCAGCCGTTCAACGTCAACAGCCTGGCCCAGGTCGGCGCCTTGGCCGCCCTGGACGATGAGGCGCATATTCGTCGCACCCAGGACAACAACAGGAACGGCCTGGCCTATTTGCGTGCCGAGCTGGACCGCCTGGGCGTGGAGTACGCGCCGAGTTGGGCCAACTTTCTGCTGGTCAATATCGGGGCCGGGGTTGCCCAGCAGCTGCTCCCGGCCGGGATCATCGTCCGGCCGATGGAGGGCTATGGCTATCCGGGCTATGCCCGGGTGAGTGTCGGCACGCCGTCCGAGAACGAGCGCTTTATCGAGGCGCTGGAGCGGATTGTCAAGGAAGCCTCATGACCCGTCTGTTTAATCGGCTGATTATTGCCGGGGTCGGTCTGATCGGCGGCTCGCTGGGGCTGGCCGCCCGCGAGCGTGGGCTGGTCGGCGAGGTGGTCGGTTTCGGTCGGACCGAGGCTAACCTCAAGATCGGGCTGGAACGGGGCTGCATCGACGCCTATACCTTTGATCCGGCCGAGGCAGCCCGAGGGGCGGATCTGTTGCTGCTGGCCGTGCCGGTCGCCGCTACCCGTCGGGTGCTGGAGCAGTTCATCCCTCATCTGCCGCCGGGCTGCATTATCACCGACGCGGGCAGCGTCAAGGAACAGGTGGTGACGGTCTTGGAGGAGCTGCTCCCGGCGTCTCTGCCGTGTGTCGGAGCGCACCCGGTTGCCGGGACTGAGCAGGCCGGGGCGGGGGCGGCCTTTGCCTCGCTGTTTGAGAACCGGCTGTGCGTGCTGACCCCGACTCCCCGCACCGATCCGGCCGCCCTGGCCCGTGTCCGCGAGCTGTGGCAGGCGGTCGGCATGCGGGTCGAGGAGATGGACATGCGGGTCCACGACCGGGTGCTGGCGCGGGTCAGTCATCTGCCGCACGTGATCGCCTTCAGCGTGATGAACGCAGTGCTGGCCAATCCGCTGGCCGACGTGGATGCCCTGGCCTACGCGGGCAGCGCCTTCCACGATCTGAGTCGGGTGGCGGCCAGTCCGGTTGAGATGTGGCGGGATATCTGCCTCGAGAATCGCCAGGCCCTGCTGGCCGCAGTGACCGAGTTTGAGGCCGCCCTGGCCGACTTCAAAGCGGCCATTGCCGGGGCTGACGATCAGCGCTTGGCCGAGATGATGGCTGCGGCGCGGACCGAACGCCAGCGTCTGACGCGTCTGCGGGAGCGCTCATGACCGACGCCCTGCGCATCAATCCCGCCTTGCCGGCCTCGGCCGGACTGCGCGGCGACATCAGCCTGCCCGGCGACAAGTCGATCAGCCATCGGGCGGTCATCCTGGCTGCCGTCGCCCACGGCCAGAGCCGCATCCGTAACTGTTCTCTGGGCGGGGATAACCGCAGCACAATCGGCGCTTTCCAGGAACTGGGGGTCGAGATTGCGCGTGACGGCACCGAGGTGGTCGTTACGGGTCGGGGTTGGGACGGATTGCGAGCGCCGTCAAAGCCTCTCGCCTGCGGCAATTCGGGGACGACCACCCGCCTGTTGTGCGGTGTCTTGGCGGGCCGGAGTTTTGCCTCGCGGCTTGACGGTGACGCGTCGCTTCGTCGCCGGCCAATGAGTCGGGTGATCGATCCGCTGTGCCAGATGGGTGCGAGGATCGCAGGTGAGGACGGGACAAACCGCCTGCCTCTGAACATCCACGGCCTCGGCCCGGCTCAGACGCTGCGGGGGATAGACTATCGCAGCCCGGTGGCCAGCGCCCAGGTCAAGTCAGCCATTCTGTTGGCCGGTCTCCAGGCCCGGGGCATAACTCGGGTCTGGGAGCCGGTCCGTTCCCGCGATCATACCGAGCGCCTGCTGGGGGCGTTTGGCGGCCGGGTCGAGGTGCGGGACACAACGGTCTCGGTCGCCGGCCGACAGCGGCTGCGCGGCTGCGAGCTTGAGGTGCCCGGCGACCTGTCGTCGGCCGCTTTCTTCATTGGAGCGGGACTGATCGTACCGCACTCTGCCCTGCGCGTGTGCGGCGTTGGGGTCAATCCGACCCGGACCGGGGTGCTCGATATCTTCCGAGCCATGGGCGCGGCGCTGCACATCGAAAACGCGCGCGAGGTGGGGGGCGAGCCGGTGGGCGATGTGGTGGTCCACGCCAGTCGGCTGCGCGGCACCCGGATTGACGGCGAGCTGATCGTCCGGGCCATTGACGAGTTTCCGATCATTGCGGTCGCTGCGGCCTGTGCCGAGGGCACGACCGTGATTCGCGGCGCTCAGGAGCTGCGGGTCAAGGAGAGCGACCGGCTCCAGATGCTTGCCGGCGCGCTCCACGCCCTGGGCGTCGGGGTGACCGAGTTGCCGGATGGGCTGGTCATTGAGGGTCGGGCCGGACCGGCCCAGCCGTTTCGAGCCGCCCGCGTCTCCAGCGGGGGCGACCACCGCATCGCCATGGCGCTCAGTGTGGCCAGCCTGCGGGCGGCCGGGCCACTCGCCCTGGATCAGGCCAGCTGCGTCGATATTTCCTTCCCGGGCTTCTACCGGGTGTTGCAAGAACTGAGCGGTGTTGATATCCGGGCCGTCCGGTAAGGCTATGAAAAAAGATCTGATTATCGCCCTCGACGGTCCGGCTGGAGCCGGCAAAAGCTCGGCCAGCCGCCTGTTGGCCGAGCGTCTGGGCTATCGCTATGTTGATACCGGAGCGCTGTATCGGGCAGTCGGCCTGCTGGTCTGGGAGCAAGGGCTCGACCCCGAGGACGCGACGGCCCTGGGACCGGTGTGCGAGACGCTTGATGTGCGCTTTGAGCCGAGCCCGAGTGGCCAGCGTCTGTTTGTGGGACAGCGGGATGTGACCGAGCAGATTCGGCGTCCCGAGGTGAGTCAGATGGCCTCTCGGGTATCGGCCCAGCCGCTCGTGCGTACGCGTTTACTGACGGTCCAGCGCGAGTTGGGCCGCGGCGGAGGGGTGGTGGTCGAGGGCCGGGATATCGGAACCGTGGTCTTTCCCGACGCCGATCTCAAGGTCTACCTGGATGCCTCGACCGCAGAACGCAGCCGGCGGCGCTATCAAGAACTCCGCCACACGGGCCGCCCGACTTCTCTGGCGCTGACGCGCCGCGCTATGCAGGAACGGGACGAGCGGGACACGGGGCGCAGCCATGCGCCGCTGCGCCCGGCCGCCGATGCCGTCATTCTTGACACCACCGACCTCAGCCTGGCAGAAGTGGTGGACGCGCTCGCCACGCATGTAGAGAACTATGCAAGTGGCGATGCAAAAAGGAAAAAGCACGGAGCGCAGCTCTTGCAACCTGATGGAGAGGGGGGTATGGAGAGGCGAGAAGCAGGCAGCTTCCCAGGGGGTACATACGCACATGGAACACAACGCCGAACACGAACAAACCCAGGCTCAAAACGGGCAGACCGCCACTGAGAGCCTGGCTCAGCCAGCCAGCCCACCCCAAGAGGGACACGAAGACGGACAGGAAGAGGGGCCGGCCGGCGGACCTGAAGATTTCAGCCAACTGTTTGAACAGAGCTTGCAGACGGTCAAACCCGGCGAGGTTGTCCGGGGACGGGTGGTGAACATCGGACCCGAGGTGGTCACGATCGACATCGGCTATAAGTCGGAGGGACAGATCCCCGTGGCCGAGTTTCGCTCGCGGGACGGAGAAGTCACTATAAGTGAGGGCGATGAGATCGAAGTCTTTTTTGATTCGGCCGACGCCGAGCAGGAAGGCGTGGTGCTGTCTCGAGCCAAGGCCGAAGAGTTTCGGGTGTGGCACAAGATTGAGGACGCCTTTGCCAATAGTGTGCCCATCGAGGGCAGCATCGTCGGCAAGGTCAAGGGCGGACTCAAGGTCGATATCGGGGTTTCGGCCTTTTTGCCCGGCTCGCACGTCGATTTACGGCCGGTGCGGGATCTGGATCGTTTCATCGGACGCCAGGAGAAGTTTGCGGTCCTGAAGTTCAATCGCTCACGGGCCAATGTGGTGGTCTCGCGCCGAACGGTTCTGGAGCAGGAACGGGCGACCCTGCGCGAAGAGACGCTGAAGCTGCTTGAGGAGGGGGTCATTCTGGAGGGAACGGTCAAGAATATCACCGACTACGGGGCGTTTGTCGATCTCGGTGGCATCGACGGCCTGTTGCACGTGACCGATATGTCGTGGGGCCGTGTCGGCCACCCGTCGGAAATGGTCAAGACCGGCGAGATCGTCAAGGTCGTGGTCCTCAAGTACGATGCCAAGCGCGAGCGGGTCTCGCTGGGTCTCAAGCAGCTGATTCCCGATCCCTGGCTCACCGTTGCCGAGCGTTATACGGTCGAGGGTCGCGTGCACGGAAAAGTCGTCAGCCTGGCCGATTACGGCGCCTTTGTCGAGTTGGAGAGCGGTGTCGAGGGTTTGCTGCACGTGTCCGAAATGTCGTGGACCAAGCGCATCACCCATCCCTCCAAGCTGCTGTCGGTCGGGGATGAGGTCGATGTCGTTGTGCTGGACATTAACCCCGACCACCGGCGTATCTCCCTGGGGCTCAAGCAGATTTCGCCCAATCCGTGGGAGCTGGTGCGGATGAACCATCCCGTCGGCAGCCATATTTCGGGTAAGGTCAAGAGCATCACCGATTTCGGTGTGTTCGTTGAGGTTGAGGACGGCATCGACGGCCTGGCCCACATTTCCGATCTGCACTGGACAAAAAAGATCAAACATCCCTCAGAGCTGTTCAAAAAGGGCGATGAGGTGGAGGCGGTCATCCTCGGGGTGGACGTGGCAAACGAGCGGGTCTCGTTGGGCATCAAACAGGCCGCAACGGATCCGTGGCAGACCTTGGCCGAGCGCCACCCGATCGGCAGTCGGATCAACGGCAAGATCACCAGCGTGACCGATTTCGGTGTGTTTGTCGAAGTCGAAGACGGGGTCGAGGGACTGGTCCATATCTCTCAGCTGTCGACCGAACGGGTCGAGAAACCGTCGGCGCTGTTTGACGTTGGGACCGAGGTCGAGGCTGAGGTCATCCACATTGACGCCCGGGAACACAAGATGGGCCTGAGCATTAAAGCCCTGCGGCGGACCGAAGAGCGGGCCGAGATGGAGGCGTATTTGCAGCGGGAACGGGAAGAGGCGCGGTTTTCCTTTGAGGATATTCTGGGCGAGGAATTACGCCTGGACCGGGATGAGGCTGAGGACAAGGGCGGCCGGCAGAAAGCCTGAGGGGCAGGGCGGTGACCAAGCGGGATCTCATTGAGGAAGTAGCCGAGCAATACCCCCGTTTCTCACGGCGCGAAGTCGAGGTCATGGTCAACGCGGTGTTTGATAGCATGACGCAGGCGTTGGTGCAGGGCGAACGGATCGAAATCCGGGGATTTGGAAGTTTCATCATCAAGGACCGCCCGGCTCGTGAGGGGCGCAATCCGCGTACCGGTATGGTTGTCCCGGTGGCGGCCAAGCGCGTGCTGTTGTTCAAGGTCGGCAAAGAACTCCGACTGCGGGTGGACCATAAAACGGCGCCGACCCAGGCGAGCGTGCCGGCGCCGGACGGTGCGCCCGCCGGCTTGCGCCCGCAGCCTCAGACCGAAAGCGCAGAGGAGAGGTAAAGATCGCAGTGCGACACCCCAGCGAAACCCTACGTCAGGAAGCCCGGACGCTTGGAGACCTGAAAACGGCGGGCTATCAGGTCCTTTCCGTGCGGGAAGAGATGCGGACCAATCTGCTGCGTATGCTCGCGGCGGACGACCAGATCCTGCCCGGTATTATCGGCTATGAAGACAGCGTGATTCCGGATATCGAGAACGCTGTCCTGGCCGGCCATCACATGGTGTTCCTGGGCGAACGGGGCCAGGCCAAGTCACGGATTATTCGTGGCCTGATCTCGTTGTTGGACCCCTACGTGCCGATTATCCGGGATGCCGAGATTCCCGAGAACCCTTTTGACCCGATCTCGCCCCAGGGCCGACGGCTGGTGGCCGAGCGGGGTGACGAGGTGGAGATCGCGTGGCTGGAGCGCGAGGAACGCTACGCCGAAAAACTGGCCACCCCGGACGTGGCGGTGGCCGACTTGATCGGCGAGGTTGATCCGATCAAGGTCGCCGAGGGACGCTATCTGTCCAACGAGGAGACCGTCCACTACGGGCTCATTCCCCGCACCAACCGCGGCATCTTTGCCATCAATGAGCTGCCCGACCTGACCGAAAAAGTCCAGGTCGGTCTGTTCAATCTGATGGAAGAGAAAGACGTTCAGATCAAGGGCTTCAAAATCCGTCTGCCGGTTGATGTGATGATTGTGGCCAGCGCCAACCCGGAAGACTACACCAGCCGGGGGCGGATCATTACCCCGCTCAAAGACCGCTTTGATGTCCAGATTCGGACCCATTATCCGCGCTCGCTCGACCATGAGATTTCGATCATGGAGCAAGAGGCGACGATCTTTCCGCGCGGCGAACGGGTATTCCAGGTGCCGCGGTTCATGAAGGAGATTCTGGCCCAGCTGACCATGGAGGCGCGCAATTCGAGCGAGATCAACCAGGCCTCGGGGGTCAGCGTCCGGGTGACGATCAACAATTTTGAGAGTCTGCTCAGCAACGCCGAGAAACGCGCCGTGCGCCTCGGCGAGACGGACGTAGTGCCCAGGATCAGCGACCTGCACGCGTTGTATCCCTCGACTGCCGGCAAGATTGAGCTGGAGTACTCGGGCGAGGAGAAGAAAGACGGCGAGATCATCGAGCGGCTGATCAGCCGAGCAGTGCAAAAGGTGTTTGATCAACACCTGAGCGTCGAAGGCCTGGCTTCGGTCGTGGACCATTTCAAGAATGGTTGGGGCGTCGAGATTTCGGATGGCATGGCGGCCGAGGACTACCTGGAAAGTCAGCAGACGATCACCGGGCTGGCCGATGGTCTCAAAATCCTGGGGGTGGATTCGCAACCGAGTCTGATTGCTGCGGCGACCGAGTTCATCCTCGAAGGCCTCCATCTGCACCAGAAACTCAATAAAGAGAGCGAAGGCGGGCGCGCTACCTATCGGGCCTAGCCGCCCCTCAGGCCCGGGATTCTCCCGACCTTCCGGCTAGGCCCAACACGGGCTCACGGCATGATCACCATACGCTATACCGCCTGGGACGGGAGTCAGCGGGTCCAGCTGTCTGCCGACAAGGTCTTCCAGGAGCTGGCCGACCATCTGTCGGCCACCGACGACATGCGCCAGGCCATGGACAAACTCATGCGCCAGGGCGTGGAGGGGGAGAATGACGAAAAGCTCAAGGGCTTGGACGACTTGGTCCGCGACCTGCGTGAGCAGATGCGCGAGCGCTACCGCCAGGCCAATCTGGACTCGTCCCTGGACGAGATGCAGGACAAGCTGAATCAGATCCTGAACCAGGAGCGCAACACGCTTCAGCAGCGCCGTCCGCAGAAGCCCGAGTTGCAGAAAAACGAGGAGTTTCTCGACCGGCTGCCCCAGCGGATGAGCGATAAAATGGAGAAGCTCAGCCGCTATCCGTTCGAGGACGAAGCCGCCCAAGAGGCGTTTGACGAACTCATGCAGGAGTTCGAGAACATTCGTTCTCTGGAGGACTTTCAGCGGCGCTATAACGATTTGTTTAACGGCCCCCAGTCACTGACCTACGACGAGGCCCTCGACCTGATGAAAGAGATGACCCAGCTGCAGGAGATGGAGCAGAACCTGCTGTCGGGTCAGCCCGAGAAAATCGATCCCAGCATGCTCCAGGATATGCTCGGCCAGGGTGCGCTCCAAGACTTCGAGAACCTGCAACAGATGCAGGCGTTGTTGCAGGAGGCCGGGTTTGTCATCCCTCGTGAAGGGCGCTTGATGCTGTCGCCCAAGGGCATCCGACGCATCGGCCAGTTGGCGCTCCAGGACATTTATGCCACCCTGCTCCGGGACCGCTCCGGCGCCCACGCCGCCGACCACCGGGGGATTGCCGAGATCAAGGTCAACGAGACCAAGCCCTACGCCTACGGCGACCCCTTCCATCTCGACCTGGTCGGCACCCTCAAAAAGTCGTTGACGCGCCACGGCAGCGGGGTACCGCTGCGCATCCAGCCCGACGATTTTACGGTGTATGACACCGACCACGCGACGACCACCTCGACCGTCCTGTTGCTCGATATGAGTTGGTCGATGAGCTGGGAGGGACGCTTCGCCGCAGCCAAAAAAGTCGCCCTGGCCCTGGAGAGCCTGATTCGGACGCGCTATCCGCGCGACTATTTTGCCATCGTCGGCTTCTTTACCCGCGCGGTTGAGCTGAAAGTCAAGGATCTGCCCGAAGCCAGCTGGAATATGGGCGATCCGTTCACCAATCTGCAGGACGGCATTCGCCTGGCCTCAGACCTGATTCATCGCCATCCGAGCCAGAACCGACAGATCATTGTGGTGACCGACGGACAGCCGACGGCCTATTTTTCTCATGGTCGGCTGTACTGTGAGTGGCCCTTGTCGTTTGGCGGGATCAGCATGCGGGCCGCCCAGGAAACGCTCAGAGAGGTCGAACGGGCCACCCAGCGCGGGGTGACGATTAATACGTTCATGCTCGACGACAGCCCCAGCCTGCGGGCCTTTGTGGAGAAAATGACCCAGCTCAACCGGGGCCGGGCGTTCTATACCCGGCCCGACAGCCTGGGAGAATATCTGCTGGTCGATTACGTGTCGAAGAAGAAAAAGAAACTCTAACTGACGCCTCAGTCCGCGTCTTCCGTTATCTTCTGCAGCGCCCGTTGCTCGTCCGCCACCATCTCGGCAAACACCTCTGCTTCAAGCGTTCGATAGCGCTCAAGGACGGCCGCGACCCTGTCCTGGCCCTCGTGTTCGGCCATCCGGGCCAGTTTTTCAGACACCCAGCTGAGGTGGCGTTTTTCATCCTCCTGCAGTTCGTCGAGGACTTTGCGGGTGGCGGCGTCCACCTCGGGCCGAGCGGCGTGCTCTTCGTAGCGCTTGCGCGAGCGTTCTTCGACCACATAGGTCAGGGCGAGCAGATCGAGCAGCTTTGAGGGCAGGCCGATCTTGCGGCGCAGATGGCGATGATAGCCGTTGTCAATGCGGACGGGGACGCCACCCAGGGCCCGAATCCGTTCGGTCCACAGCCAGGCGTGCTTGGTTTCGTCGGCCAGATGCCGGGAGAGTTTCTCTTGCAGACGGGGGTCGTCCATGCGGTTGATCAAGCGCAGAATGAGGTCGGCGCCGCGCAGTTCGGCCTCACGGTAGTAGTTGAACAGGAGAATATCGTAGGCGTTTTTGTCCATGGTGGTGTTCCTGACTCCTCATAGCCGAACCGTCCGGCCCGGGGCAAGCTGTGCGGCTCAGCCGGGGGCGACCTCCATGAGCCGGTCGATGCAGGCGTGTAGCTCGGTCAGGCTGCCAATCTCATATTCCGCTCGAGTATCCCCGAGTTGGTGTTGAAGCTGGGCCGGCAGGTCGGTGATGGCGAGGCGTTTGCGGTTCAGCCATACGCCGTGAATCCCGACCGCCTGGGCACCGGCAATATCGTGCAGCAGCGAATCGCCGACATGCATAACCTGCTCGGGCCGGCAGCCCGCAGCCTCAAGCGCGGCCTCAAAGATGGCCGGATGGGGCTTGCCGCGCGTAAACTCGCCGCCGACAAAAATGGTGTCAAAAAACGCTTCCAGTCCGCTGGTGCTGACTTTGGTGCGTTGCATGGCTGGCGCACCGTTGGTTAACAGGCTGAGGTGGAAGCGTCGGCTCAGGCGGGACAGCAGCGGCACGACATCAGGAAAGGGCCGGCAGTGGTGGAGGCGGTGTTGCCAGTACACGGCTGCGGCCTCGCGTTCTACCGCAGGATCATGGTAGCCCCATTGCCCCAGGGCTTCTTGCCACACCGCCATGAGCATGGCCTCGGGCGAGGACAGGTGGCGCAGGTAGCGATCATAGTCGCCCCAGGCCGTTTCTGAGGCCTGGCGGTAGGTCTGGATGAGATCCGCAGTCGGAATGTCGGGCCATTGCCGGCGTATGATCGCGCAGGCGTGATCGAGCGCTTCCTGAATGGAGTCGCCGTCATCGGCCAGCGTTCCGTCAAAATCAAAAAAAATTGCGCTGAGCATGGGTCACGGGTAGGTAGTTCGTGCTTTGTCGGCGTATCATGCGGCTGCCTGTCGGGCTGTATTGTGCGCTTTCTGCGTGGCTTATGCAATTGCGGTAGCCGCGAAGCTTTGGTCTGGACCAGCTTGCGTGCTATACTCCCCGCCGCGTGACACGGAGTGTGGCTGATGAGCTGTCGAACCGACACCTGGGGCTCTGCGTTGAGGCTGGCCACGGCGGCGAAGGCTTGGCCAGCGGGCAGTGCTGAAGAGTGAGGAGGGCTGTATGTCTCTGGTTCATGAGCTGAGTAGCCTCCTGCCCCCAGCGCGCATCTCGACACGGGTCGCCGATCTGGAGGTGGCCGCAGGGGATGAGTCGGCGTGTCAGCCGGTCCGGCCCGATGTGGTCGTCTGGCCGCTGTCTACCGACGAGGTCAGCCGTGTGGTTGGCTATGCCTGGACCCACGGAGTGCCGGTTACCGCCCGTGGGGCGGGTTCGAGCCTGGAGGGCAATCCGATTCCGGTTCGGGGTGGGATTGTGCTCGACCTGTCCCGTATGGACGCGGTCGTTAAGGTTCATCAGGAAGATTTACAGGTCAGCGTCCAGCCCGGCATTGTCTATAACCGGCTGAATGAGCAGCTCAAACCGTGGGGCCTGTTTTTCCCGCCGTCGCCCGGTGGCAGTTCGGATGTGGCGACGATTGGCGGGATGGTCGCCAACAATGCCAGCGGTATCTATTCGGTCAAATACGGTGGCACGCGCGAGCATGTGAAGGCCGCCACGGTTGTCACCGGGACCGGACACGTCCTGGAACTCGGCACCCGGAGTCGCAAAACCTCCTCCGGCTATCATCTGCTGGGTCTGGTGGTTGGCTCAGAAGGCACGCTGGCGATTGCCACCCAGCTGACGCTCTCCCTGGCCGGCTTGCCTCAGGGCCGCAAACAGGGTGCTCTGACCTTTCCGACCGAAAAGGAAGCGGCCACGGCTATTGCGACGATGATGCGCTATGGCGTGGATCTGGCTGCGGTCGAATTTCTTGATCGGCGCTCCATCGTTGCCCTCAACCGCTACCGCGGGTTTGGTTTGGAGGAGCAGCCGTCGCTGTTTCTTGAGGTCCACGGTACTCCGGACTCGGTTGACGCTATCTTTGAAACCGCCCAAGCCGTGTGTGAAGAGCAGGCCGGGCGGGTGATCGTCCTGCCCGACGGACAGAACCCGTGGGACGTGCGGCATTTCACCACCCGGGCGATCCAGGCGTTGAAACCCGAGGGCAAAACGATCCGCACCGATATGGGTTTTCCCCTGTCGCGTCTGCCCGAGGTGGTCGAGCACAGCTATGCCATTGCCGAGCGCCACGGGGTCGTGCTGCACACCTTTGGCCACGCCGGGCTCGGTATTTTGCACGCCCTGCTGCGCGAGGACCCGGCCGATACGCAGCGCTGGGCAGCGGCTCAGCGGGCCAAGGATGAGATGGTCGGGTTTGTCCTGTCGGTCGGCGGGACGGTCTCGGGAGAGCACGGCATCGGGTTGGGCAGTCAGAAGTATGTCGCCCAAGAGCACGGCTCCAGCCTTGAGCTGATGAAGCACATCAAGCAGGTGTTTGATCCCAAACACATCCTGAACCCGGGCAAAATCTGGCCGGACGAGGGCGTGGGCGGCTGAGATTGAGGAGTCATGATCTGTGGGTTCTGTCACGGCAGGACGAGAAAGAAGAAGGTCAAGCGCCAGCATTGGCTCCGGGGGAAGCTGTATAAGGCAGGCTGGTGCAATTATGATGCAGCGGCACTGTTCTTCGGACTCATAGTGTGGCGCGTCTTTATGGAACATGACGAGGCATGGCCGTTCGGGAGATACAGGCTGAACAATGTTCCGATTAGAGGGCTTACCTACTTTCGGATAAACCCGTAGGGATCAGCGTGAACGTGTAGGAGACGAGCGGGAGCGGGCTCGCCCCCGCTCCGCTGTTAGCGCAAGGCCCGAAAGAAGGTGCGGATATCCTCGACGAGTTGCTGCGGCTCTTCGGCGTGGGCAAAGTGTCCACCGGCGGTCATCAGCGACCAGTGTCTGAGATTGTAGTAGCGCTCGGCCCAGCGACGCGGCATGAGCGCCAGTTCCTGAGGAAAGATGGCGATGCCGGTCGGTGACTCGACCACCGGACTGCGGTCGTGCGACGGGCTCCACAGGTGGTGTTTGGCCTCGTAGTAGTAGCGCACCGAGGTGACAAAGGTCTCGGTCACCCAGTAGATCATCATCGTGTTCAGCAGATCGTCTTTTGAGAACCGCCGCTCGACCTCGCCTCCGCAGTCACTCCAGTTGCGTCGCCGTTCCAGAATCCAGGCGCACAGCGCGACCGGCGAGTCGTGCATGCCATAGGCCAGGGTTTGCGGGTCGGTGGTTTGCACCACCACATGGCTGGTCGCGCCCTGCATGCGGGTTTGCATGCGCTCATACCAGCCTTCCTCGTCCGGCCCGTAGTCCTTGGGATCAACCTGTTCACCGGCAAAAAAGCCCAGCGGGATCGCCAGATTGATATGCGTACCGATCAGGTGTTGGGCGTGTTTGTGACCCAGCTGCATGGTCACCAGCGCTCCCCAGTCACCACCCTGGGCACCGAATGTGTCATAGCCCAGCACGTCCTGCATCAGTCTCAGCCACAGGTCGGCGGTACGGATGAAGTTGATGCCCGGGGTGGTCAGGGGCGAGGAAAAGCCAAAGCCGGGCAGCGAGGGGACGACCACATCAAAGGCGTCCTGAGGGTCGCCGCCAAACGCGGCCGGGTCGGACAGCGGCCGGATGATGTGTTTGAGGTCCCAGAAGGTCCACGGCCAGCCGTGGGTCAGGATCAGCGGTATGGGATTGGGACCCTTGCCCGGCTCATGAATGAAGTGGATGGGAACGTCCTCGATGGTGGTCTTGTAGTTGGCAAAGGCGTTGATCTCGCGCTCGGTGGCGCGCCAGTCGTAGCCGTCCAGCCAGTACTCGACCAGCTCCATCAGGTAGGCTTTGTTCGTGCCGTAGGCCCAGTCGGCATTATTGAAATCGTGCGGCCAGCGCACCCGGCTCAGGCGACTCCGCAGGTCGGTCAGGGTTTGTTCGGCAACAGCAATCGTAAACGGCTCTTTTTGCATGCGCGACTCCGTTGTCTGAGGGGGGCACTCAGTAGGCTGACAAACCGCCGTCGCCGGGAATCGCCACGCCGTTGACCATGCGCGACTCGTCCGAGGCCAGGAACAGGGCAATGCGGGCGATGTCTTCCGGTTCGCCGACCGAGAAGGGGTACTTTTCTATTTGGGCTTTGAGGTTGATGGCGGCCGCCTGGGCGTTGGGGGCGGGGATATCCAGGCTCTCGCCAAAGCGTTGCTTGACCCGGTCGGTCATGATGACCCCGGGGCAGATCGCGTTGGCGCGGATGTTGTTTCTGGCATAGGTGCCGGCCAGAACCTGGGTGAAGGACAGGATGGCGCCCTTGGCCGAGGTGTAGACGTGGATGGGGAACGAGCCGCGCAGGGCGACGACCGACGACATATTGATGATTGCCCCGCCGCCGTTTTCAATCAGTTTGGGAATGCCGTGGCGACAACACAGAAAGGTGCCGAGCAGGTCGAGCGAGATGGTATGGTTCCAGACCGACATATCGACCTCGGTGACCTTGCCGTCTTCGACAATCGAACCGCCGGCGCTGTTGTACAGCACGTCGAGCTTGCCGTAGCGCTCAAGCGTGGTGTCAATCGCGTTTTTCACGCTGTCTTCCTTGGTCACGTCGGTTTCCACAAAGGTCGCCTCACCGCCTCCCTCGCGGACCAGCGTTTCGGCCGCCTGGCCCAGTTCGGGCCGCAGCTCGGCAATCACCACCTTGGCCCCTTCCCGGGTAAAAATCTGCGAGGCCGCCCGGGCAATGCCCGAACCCGCACCGGTAATGAACACCACTTTTCCGTCGAGTCGTCCCATAGCTCGCCTCCTTAGTCTCGAGGGTATCGAAGTGTCGAGATTATGCTCACTAATGGCAGCCACAGGCAACAGGCAGCGGGGTCAGACGCGACGTGGGTCAGGGCCGATTACAAAATCAGCCCACTGTCCACTCGCCTCCCGCCAGGCCGCCCTGACGTCGGTGACGCGCGCCCCCGAAGGTCCGCGCCGACACCAGTCGAGCAGCAGCTCCAGCATGTCCCGGCGACCCTCTGCCAGCACTTCAACGCTGCCGTCGGGACAGTTGCGGACCCAACCGGTGAGGTCCAGTTGGCGGGCCAGCCTACGCGTTGCAGCCCGGAAAAACACGCCCTGCACCCGGCCCCGAACCGTGATGTGAAGCTGGTGCATGTTGGGGGTGCATGCGCTAGCGGTCGGTATGGCCAAAGCCGCCGCCTCGGCCGCTGGCGGCCAGCGCTTCAACCTCGTGCCAGTCGACCCGCGCCACCGGCGCGACAACGAGCTGGGCGATGCGCTCCCCGCGCCTGATGCGGACCGGCTGGCGGCCCAGGTTGATGACCAGGATCTTGACCTCGTCGCGATAGTCGGCGTCAATCGTACCCGGGCTGTTCAGGACCGTCAGACCGCTGTGCAGGGCCAGACCGCTGCGTGGCCGGATCTGCGCTTCATAGCCGTCGGGCAGAGCCAGGGCGAATCCGGTCGGGACCAGGCAGCGCTCCAGCGAACCGAGGCTGAGTTCGGCCGACAGGTCGGCGTAGATATCCATGCCTGCGGCGCCCGCCGTCATATAGCGCGGCAGGGGCAGGGGGTCGGGCTGATGGCGCAGACGGGTGATGGGGACACGCACGGTCTTGTTCATCGGAGATCTGCCGCATCAGAGGGCGATCAGGGCCTGGTGGTCGCTCATCGAAGGCGGCTCGCCCAACACGGTCAGGGCCAGCCGGTCGGGCTGAAAACACGCGGCCGCCACCGCCTGGACGTCCTCAAGGCTGACACGTTCAATGTCTGCCAAGACCTCGGCAATTGGCACGTCGCGCTGAAAACACATTTCACACCGCGCCGCCCGATGCATCCAGGCTTCGCTCGTCTCAAGTTCAAGCAAGAGGCTGCCTTTGGTCTGACTTTTGGCGCGTTGTAACTCGTTGGCGGAAATGCCGGACCGGGCGATTTCGGCCAGACTGAGACAGGTCAGGCGCATGGCCTCAGGCACCGAGGCGGGGCTGGTCGACAGGTAGATGCCCAGATAGCCCGCGTCCCGGGCGGAGAACAGGAACGAGCTGACATCGTAGACCAGGCCGCGCTGCTCCCGAATTTCCTGAAACAGGCGGGAACTCATCCCGCCACCCAGGACGCTGTTGAGCAGGTGGGCCGCATACCACTCGGGGGCGGTCTGCGATACACACGGCACACCCAGACTGAGGTGGGTTTGTTCGAGTGGGCGGGGGTGGATTGCAACACCGGGACGGGCGACCGGCGGCGTGTCGTGGCGGACTGGAGCCGTTCCGCTCAGGCTCGACAGGGCCGGTCCCAGCGTTTCCAGCAGGGTGGTGTGGGAAGCCCCGCCGGCCATGCTGACAACGATCTGCTGGGGGCAGTAGTGCGCCTGACGATAGCGCAGGAGATCCGCCCGCCGCAGCCCTGAGACCGACTCCAGGGTGCCGGTGATCGGCCAGCTCAGGGGATGATCGGGCCAGAAGTCGTGGTGAAACAGGTCGCCGATCAGCTCGTCCGGCTGGTCCTCGCTCTGGGCGATCTCTTGGCCGATGACCGAGCGTTCGCGTTCGATCTCTTCGTCCGGGAAGCTCGAGTGGAGGAGGATATCGGCCAGCAGGTCGAGGGCCAGCGGCAGGTGGTCGTTCAGGGTCCGGGTGTAGTAGCAGGTATACTCTTTGCCGGTAAAGGCATCGAGCATGCCGCCGACCGCGTCGATTTCCTGAGCGATCTGGGAGGCGGTGCGCCGGGCCGTGCCCTTAAAGAAGAGGTGTTCAAGGAAGTGGGAGATGCCATTCTGGTGGCGGGATTCGTCGCGCGACCCACTCTCGACCCACACGCCCACGGTCACCGTGGGCATGCGTGGGACTTCCTGGGAGACCAGGCGCAGTCCGTTGTCGAGAACTGTGCGGTGGATCATCTAGCTGTTTCCACCCGCCCGTTGCTGTTCGTCGAGCGCGTCTTTATGGCTGAGCCGGATTTTTCCCTGACGGTCAATCTCCAGGACTTTGACGGGTATTTCGTCGCCTTCGTTGACGACATCGGTCACCCGCCGCACGCGCTCGTCGCTGAGTTGGGAAATATGCACCAAGCCATCGCGGCCGGGCAAAATCTCCACAAACGCCCCAAAGTCAACGACTTTCTTGACCAGGCCGGTATACACCTGCCCAATCACGGCCTCGGCTGTGATGCGCTCGATCTTGGCCAGGGCTTTTTCCAGGGACTCGGTATCGGGCGCGGCGATACACACCGTGCCGTCGTCTTCAACATCGATCTTTGCCGTCGTCTCCTCGACGATCGAGCGAATCATTTTCCCGCCCGGGCCGATGATGTCACGGATTTTGTCCGGGTTGATTTTGATCATATGGATGCGTGGGGCAGAGGCGGCCACCACCGTCCGGGGAGCTTCGAGGGCGCGGACCATCTCGTTCAGGATGTGCAGGCGGCCCTCGCGGGCCTGGTACAGGGCCTGGCTCATGATCTCGCGGGTGACCCCCGAGATTTTGATATCCATCTGCAGGGCGGTAATGCCTTCGGTCGTGCCGGTCACTTTGAAGTCCATGTCGCCCAGGTGGTCTTCATCACCCAGGATATCGCTCAGGATCCGCACCTCTTCGCCCTCTTTGATCAGCCCCATGGCGATCCCGGCAACCGGAGCCGTGATGGGTACGCCGGCGTCCATCAGCGCCAGGGTGCCACCGCATACGCTGGCCATTGACGACGAACCGTTTGATTCAAGGATTTCTGACACGATGCGCACGGTATACGGAAACTCGGTCGCCGGCGGCTGGACGGCCGACAGAGCGCGTTCGGCCAAGGTGCCGTGACCAATCTCCCGCCGACCGGGGTTGCGCATGGGACGCACCTCGCCCACGCTGAAAGGCGGAAAATTGTAGTGCAGCATGAAGCGTTTCGAGTGTTCACCGGTCAGGCTGTCAACCCGTTGCTCATCCGAGGCTGTGCCCAGGGTCGTGACAACCAGGGCCTGGGTTTCGCCCCGGGTGAAAACGGCCGAGCCGTGGGTGCGCGGCAGTACGCCGACCTCGCAGGTGATGGGACGGATATCGGCCAGCCCCCGCCCGTCCACTCGGCGGTTGTCCTGAACAACTGCGGTACGCAGTAGGGTACTGGTCAGATCTTCAAATGCTCCGCTCACGTCCTTCTCACGGCCCTGATACTCGTCTACCAAGGCGCTCACAACCTCGCCTTCGGTCGCCTGAATCGCGTCGGCGCGCTCATGCTTGGCCGGGATGAACAGCGCCTGCTTCAGCTTGGGGGTGGCTACTTGATTGACCCGGTCAATCAGGCCGGTATCGGGCTGCGGTGTCTCAAAGCTGCGCTTGGGCTTGCCGGCTACGCGGGCCAGTTCATCCTGGGCGTCGAGAACCGGGGCGACCGCCTCCTGGGCCAGGAACAGGGCTTCGAGCATGTCCTCTTCAGGGACGACCCGGGCGCCGCCCTCGACCATAATGATGGCGTCCCGGCCAGCCGCGACAAACAGACTGATATCGCTGTCTTCGATCTGGCTGAGGGTCGGGTTGACGACCAGCGTGCCGTTCAGCCGCCCGATGCGCACCCCGGCGATCGGTCCCCGAAACGGGATGTCCGAGACGTGCAGGGCTGCCGAGGCGCCGATCAGGGACAGGCTGTCGGCGTCGTTTTCCCGATCAACCGACAATACCGACGCGACCAGCTGGGTTTCACACCCGAAGCCCTTGGGGAACAGCGGGCGGATGGCGCGGTCCGTCAGCCGAGAGATCAGGATTTCATGGTTGGACGGTCGCCCTTCGCGTTTGATAAAGCCGCCTGGAATTTTGCCGGCCGCATAGGTCCGTTCCTGATAATCGACGGTCAGGGGGAAAAATCGATGCCTTCCCGCGCAGACGTGGATGCGACGGCGGTGACCAGCACAACGGTTTCGCCGTACGATACCACGGCCGCGCCGCTGGCCTGTTTGGCCCAGCGACCGGTCTCAATCGACAGCGGTCGTCCGTAAAATTCCATCTCTATTTTTTTATACATGGGACTCCTTGTGGTGACAAAAGTGAACGCTGATATCTCCTCGACATGGTCCTCGGCGTTCACTTTCGGGTTGGGGACGGCGTCCCAGCCAAGGGGGACGCAGGGCAGGCTGCCTAGCGGCGTAGTCCGAGGCGGGTGACGATCGTCCGGTAGCGCTGTGGATCAATATCACGGAGATAGTCGAGCAAACGCCGCCGCCGGCCAACCAGCAGGAGCAGGCCGCGACGTGAGTGGTGATCTTTGGCGTGGGTTTTGAAATGCTCGGTCAGATAGATGATCCGTTTGGTCAAAAGCGCAATCTGGACTTCCGGGGAACCGGTATCCTGCTCATGGGTCCGGTACTCTTTGATCGTCTCAAGTTTTTGGACGGCGGTCTGCACGCTCATTCGCTCTCCTTTTCTGGCCTGATATGACCGATACAGGTTCTAACACGCTGTTTTCACACTGTAAAGCTCACAAGACCCGGGCCAGCCGCCATCGCTCGGGGTGGTGTTGGGCCAGGGCGACCAGGGTTCCGTCCGGCGCGACGAGCCGGATGAGTTCACCTGGAGCCGAGGCCGGCGGCAGCTCAGCCAGGGGGGCTTGTTGGCCGTGACGCAGCAGGTGTACCGCTGACGAAGCAATCTCGACCCCGCGGTAGTGGCCGAGGGCCCGCGAGAGGGAAAGCAGGCCGGTCCTGAGCCGGTCCGGCTCTTCCAGGAGCGTATGCAGGGGCAGGCTGTCCTCAATCCCGAACGGCCCAAAGGCGGTCCGTCTCAGGCTCAGCAGATAGGCCCCACAGCCGAGGGCCGTGCCGAGGTCGGCGGCCAAGGTCCGCACATAGGTGCCCTTGGAGCAGTTGACCGAGAAGCCGAGAGTATCCGGGGCCTGGGCCTCAAGGCTGAGGCGATGAATCACCGCCGGCCGGGGCTGGCGCTCAACCACAAGGCCCCGCCGGGCAAGCTTGTAGAGCGGGACGCCGTTTTTCTTGATGGCCGAATACATGGGCGGAGTCTGGACAATGTCTCCGCAAAAGCGCCGCTCGAGCTCGCGCAGGACGTCGGAGCTATAGCTGGGAACTGGGGCCGTGTGGCTGATGGTGCCCGTTACGTCCTGGGTATCGGTTTGCACGCCGAGCCGGATGGTTCCGCTATACGCCTTGTTTTCGGCCATCAGGAACTGGGCGATTTTGGTGCCGGTACCGATACACACCGGCAACAGCCCGCTGGCAAACGGGTCGAGCGTTCCAAGATGGCCGATTTTTGTCTTCTTATCGAGGACTTTTTTCAGGCGGCGGATGACATCGGCGGACGTCATCCCGACTGGCTTGTCAACCAGCAGCAGGCCATTTACTTCGGACACGGTGGTTTGTTCTCTTGAGCTGTCGAGGGGGCTGGAGCGGCGGCCTTGGTCCGGGCCTGTTCCAACAGTGACTCCATATGATTCGCCTGATCAATACTCGTGTCGTACACGAAACGCAGCTGGGGAATGCGACGGAGCTGCAGGCGCCTGGCGATCTGGCGACGGATGTACGGACCGGCGCTTTTCAGACCGGCTTCGACCTCGACCCGGTTCGGCTGGCGCCCGGCAGAGCCGAGCGTACGGAAGAAAATCCTGGCGTCACCGAGGTCTGGACTAACAGAGGTGGCGGTCAGGATGACGCCCTGCACCCGCGGGTCTTTGACTTCCCGCAGCAGTATAGCGGCCACCGTCTCCAACAGGAGACCGCTGACACGTTCGGGTCTTCGAGAAGCCATACTAGTAATGCAGGAACTCGACAGCTTCCTCGCCGACCTCGGCCAGGTGGAGCTTTTCGATAAAGCGCACGACGGCTCGCAGGCCCCCGTCAATATAGGCTTGGTCAGTGCCGACCTGGCAGATGCCGAGGACGGCTTTTTGCCATAAGTCCTGTCCACCACACTCGGCAATAGACACGTTGAACTCGTTGCGCACCCGGTTCTTGATCCGACGCAGCACCCCCCGCTTCTCTTTGAGCGAGTGGCTGCCGCTGATATACACGGCCAGTTGCAAGACCCCAACGACCACACTCCACCTCGTCGTACCACCGACTCAGGCGCGTTGTTGCTCTTCGGGGCGCGGTTTGGGCTCGAGGCGGCGCAGCACCTGCTCAAGCTCGTAAATCTCGAGGGCGTCTCCGGGCTGAATGTCTTTACAACTCTCGAGCCCGACCCCGCACTCGGTTCCGGCCGCGACCTCTCGGACGTCGTCCTTGAAGCGCTTCAGGGTAGCGACTTTTCCTTCGTAGATGACTTTGTTATCGCGCTGGAGTCGGGCCTGGGCGCCGCGCTGGACGCGGCCCTCATTGATATAGCAGCCGGCGATCATGCCCAGGCGAGAGATTGAGAAGACTTGGCGAACCTCAGCCTGGCCCAGCAGTTTTTCCTCATAGACCGGCTCAAGCAAGCCTTCGAGGGCGGCGCGGATGTCTTCAATCAGCTCGTAGATGACATTGTACAGCCGGATCTCGATGCCTTCCCGTTCGGCCATCTGGGCGGCTTTGCTCTCGGCGCGGACGTTGAAACCGATGATGACACCCCTGGAGGCGGTTGCCAGCAGAACGTCTGACTCGGTAATGCCGCCGGGCGAAGCGTGCAGGATGGAGACCTTGACTTCGTCGGTAGACAAACGGTTGAGGGCGTCGCTGACGGCTTCGATCGAGCCTTGCACGTCTCCCTTGATGATGACCCGGATATCTTTCACCGCGCCGGCCTGGACCTGCTGGTGAAAGTCTTCGAGTGAAGTGCGAGTCGTATTTTTGGCCAACTCGGTCTCGCGTCGTTTGGAACGCCGATGCTCGGTGACCTGGCGTGCTTTGGCCTCATCGTTGAGCACGACAAAAGAGTCGCCGGCTTCCGGTACCCCGGTCAGTCCCAGAATCTCGACCGGCATGGATGACGACGCTTTTTCGACCTTATGGCCCCAGCTGTCGAGCATGGCGCGAACCCGCCCGGACTGGATGCCGCACACAAATGGGTCGCCGATTTTGAGTTCGCCCTCCTGGACGAGTACGGTGGCGACCGGGCCACGGCCGCGGTCGAGTTTGGCCTCGACGATGATGCCCCGGGCAAGTTTGTCGGGGTGAGAACGCAGCTCCATAATGTCGGCTTGGAGCAGAATCAGCTCCAGCAGCTCAGGAATCCCCTCCCCGGTCAGGGCCGATACCGGCGCAATAATGGTATCGCCACCAAGATCCTCGGCCAGCAGTCCATGATTCATCAGTTCGCGTTTGACGCGGTCCGGGTCGGCGCCGGGTTTGTCGATTTTATTGACCGCGACAATGATCGGCACGTCCGCCGCTCTGGCATGGTTAATCGCCTCGACGGTCTGTGGCATCACGCCGTCGTCGGCGGCAACAATGAGGGTTACGATATCGGTGACCTCGGCCCCACGCGCCCGCATGGCGGTGAAGGCTTCGTGGCCCGGCGTGTCCAGAAAGGTCAGGCTGCGGCCGTCCACCTCGACACTGTAGGCACCGATATGCTGGGTAATGCCGCCGTGCTCGTGGGCGGTGACATTGGTCTGACGGATCGTATCGAGGAGAGACGTTTTGCCGTGATCGACATGGCCCATGATGGTGACGACCGGCGGGCGACCCGCGAGTTGGCCGTCGTCCTCGACCGCCTCGTGGCTGTCTTCCAGGACCGAATCGACGTCAAAGGCAACGTTCTCAATCGTATATTCGAACTCACCGGCGACCAGGGCCGCGGTATCCATATCGAGGACTTGGTTGATGGTTGCCATCAGACCCAGGCCCATGAGCTTTTTAATGACCTCCCCGGCCTTGACGCCCATCTGTTTGGATAAGTCGCCGACCGTGATGACCTCGGAAATGCGGATCACGCGCTTACTGGCTCTGGGAACGGTGATCTCGGTCTGGCGCTGCTCTTTGCCGGGCTGGACGCGGCGCTTTTTGGCCGGGCCACGGGCCAGGCGGACATCGTGTTCGGGAGCATCCTGGAACTCGGGCTTGCGAATGACTTTCCGCTTTTTGCCCTTTTTGGGCAGGCTGGCGGGCAGCCCATCGCCACCGTTCCGCAGCGATTCACGAAAGGCGACCGGCTGGGGGGCGGACGAGGGGGCAGAGACCTTGATCTCTGGACGGCTGGGCTTGGCCTCTTGCAGTTTACCGAGATCAATACGACCCAGGACCCGGGCCGAGCGGAGGCCGCTTCCCTGTTCTTTCTGGCCAGCGTCGGCTGGACCTGCCGCCTGGGGCGGAGTGCCTGGCTCGGCCGACGGAGCGGGTTCGGTCGGCAAGGGGGCGCCGGCCGGGGAACGGGCTGCAAGCGGTGTCACCTGGCCCGGCTCGGCTGGCTCGGCTTGTTCCGGGGGTACGGGGGCGACCTCGGGCTGGGGCACTTCCCGAACCTCGACAGCTACCCCTGCCTCCGGCATGTCGGCCGGCAGGTCTTCATCCGGCAGGTCTTGGACTGGCGGAGGCTCTACGGCGGGCACGTCAACGGGTGGCTGAACGGCAACCGACGGCTCTTCCGAGACGGGCTCGGGCAGGCTGGGAGCGTCGGTGGACAGCGCGTGTCGGTCTTCAGTCGCCAGGCCGGCCGGGGCGGGTGACTTGGGTGTGTCCTGGGGTAAAGCCGGAATGAGAGCCGGCGTTTCGCTTGGTTCCTGGGACACCGGAGGGAAGACGGCCGGCTGTTGCGGAAGAGGCGGCGGAACCGGGTCGGGCAAATCAAAAGCGATTGGTGGCGGTGCGCTGAAGGACTCGTTGAGAGACGGGGCGGTGAAGACCGGCTCTGAGGGCGGAGCCGCTTCCTCATGGACCTCAACCCGTTTGGTCCGACGCCGGATGACGTTGGGTTTGATGCGGCTCTCGCGCACTTCCTCCCGGGCAGTCACCAGGTGCTCATTTTGGTCAACCTCGGTCACCATGCGTTCTGCGACGAGTTTTTCCTCTCCCAGCACGAAGTCTGGGGTCGGCTGCGGAGCATCTCCGGCACGGACCAGGGCGAACTCGTCGTCGGTCAGCGTACTCTGGGGCTTTTTCCCCTGTACCCCCACAAGCTCAAGCTTGGCGATGAGCTGACGGGTCTCCAGCCCCAATTCCTTGGCCAATTCGTGGACGCGCTTTCGTGGCATAGAACCGCATTCCCTCCGGTCACAGTGTCAGGCTGTTCTCAATCAGGCTGGCGTAGCGTTCTCGGACTTCTCGCGAAACCGTTGTCTTGAGCGAGCGGACAAAGCTTGCACGGGCCTTCCTAAAGGCATCCAGACACGCGCGACGCGGATGGAGATAAGCTCCTCGGCCAGGGCCGGGGCCGGGCTGCAAGAGTCCGTCTTGGCCTAGGGCAAAACGGAACAGGCGTCCCTGCCGCTCACGCTGCCCACAGCCGACACAGCGACGGAGAGGTTTGGCCCGCTTCATACTTCTTCCGATGCCGCCTGGGCGCCGTCCACTCCGGTGGCGGCTTGGCCCACGAGGGCTGGCTGGGGGCTGTCCGTCTGTCCCGCTGGCCCATCCGGCGTGTTGGTCGGTTCCTGCGTGTCGGCTTCTGCTGCGGCCTGCTCGGCGACATGGTCCTGGGAGGCCTGGAGGATGGCTTGGGCCTTATCCGCTTCTATGCCCTCCAGTTCGGCCAGGGTGGCTTCATCGGCTTCAGCCACGTCGACGGCCGATTTATAGCCCTGTTGGTATAAGAGTTCCGCGGTCAGATCACCAATGCCCGCCACGCCGGTCAACGACTCCAGCGCGCGCGTGCGTTCCAACTCGATCTCGGACTCTGAGCGGACATCAAGCCGCCAGGCTGTCAAACGAGAGGCCAGACGGACGTTCTGGCCTTTTTTGCCAATGGCCAAGGACAGCTGATCGTCGGGAACGATGATTTCCATAGCGTGGTCGTCTTCATCGAGAATAATCTTGGACACCTTGGCTGGCAAGATGGCCCGGCAGACGTACTCGGCCGGGTCGGGTGTCCAGGGTACGATATCGACCCGTTCGCCACGGAGTTCCTGCACGACGGCCTGGACTCGGGTGCCCTTCATGCCTACGCAGGCGCCAACCGGGTCGACATCCGGGTCGGTGGAATGGACGGCGATCTTGGCCCGGCTGCCCGGCTCACGGGCCGCCCCTTTGATTTCAATAATCCCTTCGTAGACCTCGGGCGCTTCCTGCTCGAAGAGTTTGATCAGGAAACCGGGATGGGTGCGGGACAGGACAATCTGGGGACCTTTATGGGACATCTCGACATCCAGCACGAAGGCGCGAATGCGGTCTCCCTGCCGATACCGTTCCCAGGGAATCTGTTCTTTTTCGGGCAGGACAGCGTCGGTGCGGCCGAGGTTGACGATAATGTTCTTGCGCTCGATACGCTGCACGATGCCGGAGAAGATTTCGCCTTTGCGATCCCGAAATTCGTTGTAAATCAGCTCGCGCTCGGCTTCCCGTACCTTCTGAATCACGCTTTGTTTGGCCACCTGGGCGGCGATCCGGCCGAACGAGGTGGCCGGCAATTTACTGAGCAACTCATCGCCCTCTTGGGCTTCGGGATCCATATTGGCCTGGGCATCGGCAAGCGTGATCTCGGTTTCCGGGTCGGTCACGGTCTGCACCACGGTCTTGATTTCGAACAGTTCCACCTCACCGATCTCGTGATTGAATTTGGCCTCGATCTGCTTCTGACCAAAGGTGCGTCTGGCGGCGGACAGCATGGCGCTCTCAATGGCTTCAATGATGACCTGACGATCCATGCCTTTTTCTTTGCTGACCTGTTCGATCACCCGATTGAGATCTGGCTGCATGACTCGTGTTCTCCCTAGTGGGCCGTTTTCCGTCGTCCCACGTGTGTTTTCTTCTGGCCGCCGACCGGAAACTCATAATCGACATGCGCTCTGGCTATCGCCTGCCAGGGAATATGCACTAGGCCAAGCTCTCTGTCCTCAATACTGACCTGACGCTCATCCGTTTCTCTCAGCGGACCGCTAAACGTCCGCTGGCCGTGCCGGACGCTTTTTGTCTGGAGACGAATTCGCTGGCCGAGATAGCGGGTATAGTGACTCGGACGGAGCAGCGGACGGTTAATGCCAGGCGAAGACACCTCAAGCGTATAGCGTCGGGGTATGAGGTCGTGGGCGTCAAGCACATCGCTCAGTTCCCGGTGGAGCTGCGTCAGCTCGTCAAGCGGGACGCCGTCTTGTCGATCAAGCGTGATGCGGAGTATCCACTGTCTGGCTTCTGATCGAAAGACAACCTCCCAGATTTCACAGCCCGTCGCTTCTACCACCTCGGCCGCGATGCGTTCGACTTGCCGGACAATGTCTCGGTCTCCAGACTGCATCTCCAAAAAAAAAGTGGGCACCGGCCCACTTTTCCTCTTCTCCCCATCTGCACCCTAGACGATCTGTGGCCGTTGTGCAAGGGCCGCAGATCGCAAAATTCGTTCTCATAGACGCTCTTCAGCCGTTCAGGTCGTCGTTTCTCTCGTGCAGGGTAGTCAGCTCGATGATTTCGTAGTTCCGTTTGCCCTGAGGGGTCAACACCTCGGCCTCGTCGTCAACCGATTTATGCAGCAGCGCCTGGCCAATCGGTGAGTGGAGGGAGATCTTGCCGCTGGCAGGGTCGACTTCCTCTGGAAAGACGATGCGGTACTCGACGACTTCTCCGCTGTCAATGTCTTCGAGTTTAACCCGGCTCCCATACGCGACCACATCTTTGGGAATGCTCGATAAGTCGTACAAGGACAACTGGCTTATCCGCTCTTCATGTTGAGCAATGCGCGCCCGGACAAAGTCCTGGCGCGCCCGGGCAGCCTCATACTCGGCATTCTCACTCAGATCACCATGGGCAGCCGCCTCCTGGAGATCTTTTGGAATCTTCACGTTCAGCTCGTGGTAGAGTGCTCCGAGCTCTTGTCTGAGCCGTTTTGTAATAGGCAGTTCCATGCGTCGTGCTCCTGCATAGTGGGATGGTGTGGCACAAAGGCAGCAGGGGTTGGTTTAAAAAACCAACCCCTGCCGGGAAAGCGAAAAGGGATGAGAAGATCAGGCGGTGAGAATGTGGACCGTACACGCCGAGCCCAGGCCAATGACGTGGGCCAGACCGGCCTTGGCCCCTTCGACCTGCCGCGCTCCGCCGTTGCCGCGCAGCTGGTTGACCAACTCATAAATATTGGCCACTCCGGTTGCGCCGAGCGGATGGCCTTTTGACAGCAGCCCGCCGCTGACGTTGACCGGGATTTTACCGCCCAGGGCGGTCTCGCCTTGGTCAATCAGCTGACCGGCTTCCCCCTCGCCACACAGACCGAGGTTTTCATAGTGTAGCAGCTCGGCCGTGGCAAAGCAGTCGTGCAGTTCGACCAGATCAAGATCCTGGGGGCCGAGACCGGATTTTTCGTAGGCCTGTTTGGCCGCATTTTGGGTCAGGGTGTTGACGTCGGGCATGGTCAGATCGCGTTCGGTATACGGATCAGAGGTCAACACGGAAGCCGCCACCTTGATGGGCTTATTGGTGAACTGCTTCATCTTTTCTTCAGAGACCAGAATAGTCGCCGCCGCCCCGTCGCCCGTCGGGCAGCACATATACAAGGTGTTCGGGTAGGCGACCATCCGGGCTTTCATCACGTCATCCAGCGAGACCTCAACCTGGTACTGGGACAGGGGGTTATGCACCGAGTGTTTGTGATTTTTAACCGAGATCTTGGCAAACTGTTCAGCCGTGGTGCCGTACTTGCGCATGTGTTCAACCCCGGCCTGGCCAAACACCGCCGGCATCAGGCCGCTGCCCAGGACGCCCTCGACACTCTCGCCGCCGCTGCGCGCGCCGCCGCCGAGCAGGCCCATTTTTCCCATCTGCTCAACGCCGACCGCCATGGTGACATCGTACATGCCGGAGGCAACACCGACGTAGGCTTCGCGGAAAGCGGTTGAACCGGTCGCGCAGGCGTTGGAGACGTTAAAGACGGGGATGCCGGTCTGCCCGATCTGTTGCAGAATCTTCTGGCCGTTCATGGCGTTGGCCTGAAACAGGTTGCCGCACACGAACATCTCAATATCTTTGATCGACATGCCGGCATCTGTGAGGGCGCCAAGGGCGGCTTCGCCGCCGAGCTGGGAAACATCCTTGTCCGGATAGCGACCGAATTTAATCATTCCTACGCCAAGTACATATACGTCTTTCATGATTGTGCCTCCCTTTCTGCAGCGTGGTGTCTGGCCTATGGCCCGGCGAATCCGAGCCGTCGCTTAATCCTGGCTGGGCTTAAAGAAGAAAGCAATGATATCAATGGTTTCTTCTTCGCCCTGGGCATTTTTCTCTTTGCGTTCACGCACCTTCCGGGTCACCATCTCAACCGGCATGCCAAACTGGAGCTTGGCCGGGTCGGGCTCAACATCGACCAGATTGCAGCGCACGCTGACTCCTTCGGGCAGGTCAACAATGGCCGAAACATACGGAACCGGAACACCAGGGACCGATTGGTGGACGATGGAGTAGACATACAGGGTGCCGTGGTCGCTGAGTTCGACCTCGGTGAACGGACCTGCTATGGCACATTTACCACAGCCTACCCGGCCAGCACCGATAAAGTGGGCGCCACACGGGGTACAGCGGTAGCCGACCAAATAGGGTTTTGCATCGGGGGAGGTCGGCAAGCGCAGCATGGGGGCGATTGCACGTTGTTTATTGCCTGTTGCCTCTGCCGCCATAACCAGATCTCCTTCCGTGAGCCTGTGGTGTGTCTCCGAACTTTCGCCGCCACCAATACCTGAGCACAGCCCCGAAAACAAGCCCTCGGCTTGAGTTCAGTCGGGGAGGGAGAGCGGTCCGAGCCTTGCCCCCCCGGCCGCAGGCGGTATACAAGCCCCTGTATGAGAGCCCGCGACATGGTGCGCTTCATCGGGCGCACAGCCGTCTCCTTTCTCTACCCCCACCGCTGTCTCGGTTGTGAGGCGATGATCGATGACGGGCGGTTTTTCTGTCCGACGTGTTCCGGGGCGGTCGAGCCGATTGCCGCGCCGTTCTGTCAGCGCTGTGGCCTGCCGTTTGCCGCCGGCTCGCTGCCCGTGTGTGGCCGCTGTTTTCGGCGCCAACCCGTCTTTCGCCAGGCGCGGGCGTGGGCCTATTACGACAGCCCGGGAAAAAGCCTCCAGCCGCTCAGCGCGGCGATTCAGCGCTGTAAATATCGACGCCGGCTGGATAACGGCGCGGCCTTGGCCGAGTTGGCCGCCGAGCACTGCAGGCTGGCCGCCGGGGGCTATGACTGGATTCTGCCCGTTCCGCTGCACATCGACCGTCTGCGCTGGCGGGGCTTCAACCAGTCCCTCCTGCTGGCCCGGGCGATTGGCGCGCGACACACGATTCGGGTTGAGCCGTTTGTGCTCCAGCGCATCAGGCCGACCCTGCCCCAGACCCAGCTCAGCCAACCCCGGCGCCGGGCCAATGTGCGGGGCGCGTTTGCCGTGTCCGACCCGGAAGATCTGCGCGACAGACACCTGCTGCTGGTTGACGACGTGTATACCTCCGGTGCCACGGTTGAGGAGTGTGCCCGGACGCTGTATCAGGGGGGAGCACGGACCGTCGATGTCTTTACCCTGACACGGGCGGTTGTGCGTTAGTGTGGAGCAGGCTGATATGCGGGCCGGACAGACTCCTCTGCCGCTGGGCGTGCTCATTTCGGGTGGGGGCACGAATCTGCAAGCGATCATCGACGCGATTGCGGACGGCCAGCTGCCGGCCGAGATTCGGCTGGTGGTGAGCAACCGCAGCGACGCGTACGGTCTCAGCCGGGCCGAGCGGCACGGCATACCGAGCGTGGTGTTGCCGCATGGCGGCTACCCGTCACGGCAGGCGTTCGAGGCCGCGCTGATAAGCGCCCTGCGCGAGCGGGGAGTTGAGCTGGTTGTGCTGGCCGGTTTCATGCGGTTGCTGTCGCCCTTTTTCATTCGCGCTTTTCCTCAGCGCATCATGAATATTCATCCTGGTCTGCTGCCGGCCTTTCCCGGGCTGCACGCCCAGCGCCAGGCTCTCGAACGCGGGGTCCGGATCGCTGGAGCGACCGTCCACTTTGTGGATGAAGAGATGGACCATGGCCCGATTATCTGCCAGGCTGCGGTGCCGGTGTATCCAGACGATACGGAGGACAGCCTGAACGCGCGCATTCTGGTCCAGGAACACCGGCTCTATCCGCATGCGCTTCGGCTGTTTGCCGAAGGCCGCCTGGAAGTTCGGGGGCGCTCCGTCCTGGTCCATGACGAAGCCCGCCTACCGGACGGGCTGTTGGCGGTCCCTGAGCTGAAAGCTGAACGATGATGACCTCCTCATCGGGAAGAACTCAGCGCTCACCTTTGATGACGGCCGGGTTCGGGCACATCGGTCTTGACGAGTCGGGCAAGGGCGACTACTTCGGTCCGCTGGTCATTGCCGGTGTGTACGTCTCGTCCGCGCTGGAAGGATCACTACGGGACGCCGGGGTCCGGGACAGCAAGAGCCTCTCCGACACGCGGGCCGGTGCCTTATCCAGACACATTCGACAGACCTGTCCGCATGACATCGTGACGATTGGACCTGAGCGCTACAACGGGATGTATGCGTCCTTCAACAATCTCAACAAGCTCCTGGCGTGGGGCCATGCCCGAGCAATCGAGAATCTGCTTGAGCGGGTGTCGTGTGAGCGGGTGATCGTCGATCAGTTTGGCGCCGCGCGTTTTCTCAACACGGCGCTGATGGAAAAGGGTCGTCGGGTTCAGGTCGTTCAGAAACCCCAGGCCGAGGTCGAGATTGCCGTGGCTGCGGCGTCGATCGTGGCCCGGGCGGAATTCCTGCACCGCTTGCAGGACTTGAGCCGCGAGTACGGCCTGAGCCTGCCCAAAGGGGCCAGCGTAGTCATTGCAGCCGGCAAAGCATTTGTACGTCAACACGGCCCGGACGCCCTCGGCCGGGTGGCCAAGCTGCATTTTCGGACCACCGAAAAGATCCTGCGTTGAATGCCTCACCGCTTTGGCGTACCCGTCCGTCTGTGAGAACCGACGCCTTCGCCCTGTCTGTTGTACGCCGCTGGTCTGCCGTTCTGGCCGCCCCCGGTCTGTGGCCTTGCCTGCCGTTCACTTTTCCTCTATCCCGACTGCCATGGCACACGAATCACACCCGGCATTCGCCCGTCTGGTCGAGATCATGGCCCGTCTGCGCAGCCCCGGCGGATGTCCCTGGGACCGGGAGCAGACGCCGGATTCCTTAACCCCCTATCTGCTCGAAGAAACCTACGAAGTCCTGGAAGCTCTGGAGGACAGGAACTGGCCGGAATTCAAGGAAGAACTCGGTGACCTGCTGCTCCAGATTGTGTTTCATGCCCAGCTGATGGCCGAGAGCGGCAGGTTCAGCATTGACGATGTGGCTCAGGCGATCAGCGATAAACTGATCCGCCGTCACCCCCATGTCTTTGGTGATACCCAGGTCAAAGATGCCCGCGAGGTGGCCCGGAATTGGGTCAAGATCAAGGAGCAGGAGAAAAAGGGCAAAGCCGATCAGTCGGTTTTGGCCGGCGTGCCCAAGGCCGCCCCAGCCCTGATTCAGGCCCAGCGTCTGGGTGAGAAAGCCTCGCGGGTGGGTTTTGACTGGACATCGGCGGCTGCGGTGTTTGAGAAAGTCCGTGAAGAGGTGGATGAGCTGGCCGAGACGCTCCAGGACGCCGACCGCAGTCCAGACCCCGACCGTCAGGAACACGAGCTGGGCGATCTGCTGTTTGTCCTGACCAGCCTGGCCCGCCATCTCGACCTGGATGCCGAGTCGGCATTGCGTCGGGCCAGCAGCCGTTTCGGTCGGCGCTTTCGGTATATCGAGACCCAACTGGCCGACAAGGCCGAAGACATCCACACCGCTCCGCTGGCCCGCCTAGAAGCGCTGTGGCAAGCGGCCAAGCAAACGCTCGGGTAGCAGGCCGAGCAGGGCTGTCAGGTCTGATTTCCTCCCCCACCACATCAGCACGCCAAAGCTGACCACGCCAACACCGATGGCCGCCAACAATACGGCCAGGCGTCCGAACACCGGCCCGTCCGGGTCGAGCCACTGTAGCTGCCCGGCCACCAGCCACACCGGTCCGGCCATGACGGCTGCGGCGAGCAGGCTCCAGGCCAGCGAGGCCAGACAGGCAGACCATGGAAATTGGGGCAGACGACGGAATACGACGACGGCCAACAGCAGCATATTGACCACCATAGCCAAGGAGGAGGCCAGCCCGAGCCCGACCAGACCATAGTCGCAGACGGCCAGCGCGGCACTCAGGCGGCCAAACAACCGGGCCAGGCCGGAGGCATCGGGAGCGACGCTGAGACTGCCCATCAACACCAGACTGAGGCCGACATGGACCACCAGACTCAGCCCGGCGGTCCGTACCGGCGTACGGGTATCGCCGAGAGCGTATAAACACGAAACCAGCAGGCGACTGACGGCAATCGGCCACAGCCCAAGGGCAAATGCCTGGAGTACGCCGGCCGTGTGCACGACCTGATCGGCCGGGAAGGCGCCCCGAAAGAAGAGGCTGGCGGTAATCGGAACGGCCAGCACCAGCAGTCCCAGGCTTGTCGGTACGACAATGGTAGTGGTGACCCGCAGGGCAAAGCCGAGGCTTTCTGCCAGGCCGACAAGGTCGCGCCGCTGAGCCTGGGCGGCCAGGCTCGGCAGTGTCGCGCTGGCCAGGGCGGCCACAAGAATCCCCTGGGGAAACTCGAACAGCCGGCTGGCATACCACAGCGCGGAGACGCCACCGGCACCGAGGAGAGACGCCAGCACAGTATTCACCACCAGACCGAGCTGATAGACCGCAGCCCCGAATACGACCGGAACCAGCAGGCCCCCAATCCGCACCACAGCCGGATGACGTGGCCGCCACTGGGGGCGGACCAGCAGCCCCAAACGGCTCAGGGTCGGGACCTGCCAGGCGACTTGCAGCACGCCGCCGAGCACGACGCCGTAGGCCAGGCTGAAGATCGGTTCGGCCAGGAAATGCGACACCCCCAAGGCGCAGCCGATGATGGCCATATTCAACAGCACCGGGGCAAAGGCCGGAGCGCTGAAATGCCGCCGGGCGTGGCACACACCGGTCGCCAGGGCGAGCAGCCCGACCCAGAACAGATAGGCAAAGGTGAGTTCGGTCAGGGCAACCGCCAGGACCAGGGTGTCCGGGTCAAAACCCGGCGCAAAAAGGCGAACCAGGGGGGCGGCACACACAATCCCGAGTCCGGTCAGCAGCAGCAAGGCCCCGCTCGTGACCCCGAACACGGCGCGCAGCATGTCTTGGGTTTCGGCCCGGGAGTGATGGACCACATACTCGGTGACAACCGGGATGATGGCGGCGTTGCTGGCCCCTTCGCCGACCAGGCGACGCAACAGATTGGGGATGCGAAAGGCGACAAAAAAGGCATCGGTGGCCGAGCCGGCTCCGAACAGGCCGGCGATGAGCATGTCGCGGACCAGCCCTGTCACCCGGCTGAGCAGGGTCAGGACACCGATCTGGCCTGCGGCCCGGACTATCCTGTTCTCCTCCGTCACCACCACCTCCGGGCGGGCCGGCTGCGGGTTGGACGGCCCTCATCGTGCGGCTGACATTGCTCGCCGGCGTGGTCCATGATAGGAAGTGCCCGCTGTATACGGAAAGGAGAGCATGCTGTGCCTTTTGCCGAGAAAAAACGATTTATCCAGAGCGAAGCTCGCCGCATTCGGAATCACGCCGCCAAATCGCGGGTCAAGACCGTCATGAAGAGAGTCACGAGCGCCCTTGAGGCCGATGATCCGAGTGCGGTTGACACTCAGCTGCGCGACGCAATGAGCGCGCTTCACAAGGCGGGCAGAAAGAGAATTCTGCACCCCAATACCGCTGCCCGGCGGATTGCCCGGCTGTCGAAAATGGTCCAGAGATGAGCGATGATCTCTGGAGGCGGTGGTCGGTATCGTTCACCTCTGCGGAGATCTGCCGCCACGCCGCCCCCCAAGTCATAGACGAGGCGCGCGTCTCGCCTAAAAACTGTCTCCCAAACGAAAATACGCCTCCTGGGCGGCTTCTCTGAGAAGACGCTCCAGGGACAGCCGGCGTTGGGTTTCTGAAAACTGGATGTCGGTAAAGCCCGACAGATCCCGGGGGTCGAGCGTCCCCTGTAGAAAATCCGGGCTGGTGGTCACCGCCACCTGGGGCACCGCGCTGCTGTCTTCGACCACCCGAATATTCTCCGCCTGCCACAAGACCTCGCCGCTGTCCCGGTGGGTGAGTCGCATGTCAAAGCTCAGGGCCGCCTGATACTCCAAGACCTGGTCGCGGCGATCAAAGGTCTGCGGTCGAAAAGAAATCTCGTTCAGACTGACGTGCAGAATACCCTCGCCGCGGTCGGACACCTGCAGCCCGCCGTAGATGCGAAATTCCCGCTCGAAGGCCCAGCGCAGTTCTTGCTCGACCCCGGCTTCCAGGGTGTGATTTTCAAACTCGGCAAAGCTGATCGTGGTCACCGCCTGGGGCAGGCTGGGGACGCCGGCAAGACGATACCCACAGCCGGCCAGCCCCAGCAGACTGGCGATTACGAGCCAGGCCACAGGCCGGCTCATCCGCGAAGTGTCAGCCATAGACGTCACTTTATGACACCACGAAATTGACCATCCGTCCGGGCACGACGATCTCGCGGCGGAGGGTTTTACCGGCAAGATACTCCTGGACCTTCTCGTGTTCCCGCGCCCTGGCCAGCAGGGTCGCCTGGTCGGCATCGGCCGGGATATCAATTTTTGCCCGCAGCTTGCCGTTAATCTGGACGGGAATCGTCCGGGTGTCCTCACGGAGCAGGGCCGGATCGTAGTCCGGCCAGCCGACATAGGCCAGGCTGTCGCTGTGGCCGAGCCGCTGCCAGAGTTCCTCGGCCAGGTGGGGGGCGAACGGGGCCAGCAGCAAGACCAGCTGTTCGACCAGGGTTTGGGGCAGTTGCTCGGCTTTGTGGGCCTCATTGACCAGGACCATCAGCGTACTCAACGCCGTATGAAAGCGCAGGCCCTCGATATCCTCCGTCACCTTTTGGATCGTTTTGTGGAGCAAACGGGTCAGGCTCGCCTGCGGGTCAAGCGGCCGGTCCACGATCTGGGGCCGTAGCGCTCCGGCCTCGTCAATCAGCAAAGACCAGCTCCGACCCAGGAAACGCGAGACCCCGGCGACCGAGCGGGTATTCCACGGTTTGACCTGCTCCAGGGGACCCATGAACATCTCGTAGCAGCGCAGGGCATCCGCCCCGTACTCGGCAATCACGTCGTCGGGATTGACGACATTGCCCCGCGACTTTGACATTTTGTCCGTTTGGGGCTCAAGCTCGATACGCTGGTCGTGGGGATGATAGGGGGTTTCCTCGCGCCAGACCACGTTATTGACCGGCACATACTTGACCGACACGCCGGTGTCTGGATTTGCACTCAGGCCGTAGGTCTCGTCCCCGTTCGCGTCGCGCTTTTGGACCTCCCGATAGCTGTAGCATTTTCCGTCGCCATCCTCGTAATAGCGGTAGCTGAAGCCCAGAATCATGCCCTGATTGACCAGGCGCTGGAAGGGCTCAGGGGTGGAGACCACGCCACAGTCGTATAAAACGTGATGCCAGAACCGGGCGTACAGCAGGTGCAGCACCGCGTGCTCGACACCTCCGACATACAGGTCGACCGGCATCCAGTAGCGCTCTTTTTCCGGGTCGCACAGGCGGTCGGCATTATGCGGGTCAAGATAGCGCAGATAATACCAACAGCTGCCCGCCCATTGGGGCATGGTGTTGGTCTCACGCAGGGCGGGTTTGCCGCTGGCGGGGTCCTGGGTTTCGACCCACTGCCGGGCTGCCGCCAGCGGCGGCTCGCCGGTTCCGGTGGGCCGAAAACTTTCCACCTCGGGCAACAACACCGGCAAATCCTGGGGGTCGAGCGGTGTGGGCTCATTATCGACGTGCAGGATCGGAAACGGCTCGCCCCAGTAGCGCTGGCGGCTGAACAGCCAGTCACGCAGTTTATACGTCACCGTTCCTGCGCCGTGGCCGTGCTGCTCCAGCCAGGCGGTCAGCCTGGTCTTGGCGTCGGCAATATTCAGGCCGTCAAGAAAGCCCGAGTTGACGTGCGGGCCGTCTCCGACATACGCCTCGGTGTCCATGTCGCCGCCCTGGACGACCTCAATAATCGGGATGTCGAACCGCCTGGCGAACTCCCAGTCGCGCTGGTCGCCGCCCGGAACGGCCATGATGGCGCCGGTCCCATAGCTCATCAGCACATAGTCGGCGATCCAGATCGGAATGGCTTGGCCGTTGACCGGATTGCGCGCATAGGCGCCGGTGGCAACGCCCGTTTTTTCCTTGACCAGATCGGTCCGGGCGAGGTCTGATTTACGGGCCGCCTCGCGCCGGTAGGCCTCGACCCCAGCGCGTCGGTCGGAGGTCGTGCTGGCCTCAACCAGCGGGTGTTCCGGTGCCAGAACACAGTAGGTCGCGCCAAACAAGGTGTCTGGCCGGGTGGTAAAGACGTCAAAAAATGCGTCCTGTCCGGTCGGCAGGTCGGTACGCGGCGTCCCGTCCGGCTGGCATAGCTCGAAGCGGATACGGGCGCCCTCACTCCGGCCGATCCAGTTACGCTGCATTTCTTTGACGTTGTCCGGCCAGTCGAGCTGGTCCAGGCCGGCCAACAGGCGCTCGGCATAGGCGGTGATGCGTAACATCCACTGCCGCATCGGCCGCCGGATCACCTCGTGTCCGCCCCGCTCGCTCTTGCCATCCACGACTTCTTCATTGGCCAGCACCGTCCCCAGCGCGGGGCACCAGTTGACGGGCACTTCAGCGATATAGGCCAGACCGCGTTCGTACAGCTTGAGAAAGATCCACTGAGTCCAGCGGTAGTAGTCCGGATCGCAGGTCGCTATCTCACGGTCCCAGTCATACGAGAAGCCGAGAGCCTGAATCTGACGTCGGAAGGTCTCAATATTGCGCTGGGTGGTCTCTCGTGGATGGGTTCCGGTTTCAATAGCGTACTGTTCGGCGGGCAGCCCGAACGCGTCCCAGCCCATCGGATGCAAGACGTTAAAGCCGCGCATCCGCTTGTAGCGGGCCAGAATATCGGTCGCCGTGTAGCCCTCCGGGTGGCCGACATGCAACCCCGAGCCGCTGGGGTAGGGAAACATGTCCATGATGTAGTACTTGGGCTTGTCGGGATCGATGTCGGCCCGAAACGTCTTGTTGTCGAGCCAGAAGCGCTGCCACTTTGGCTCGATCTCTTCGGGCCGATAGCGGGCTCGGCCGCCCTTACTTTGATCGGTCTGAGGGTTGCTTTGACTCATGACGGTCTGCTTTCTTCCCCACCAGCGTGGCGATCCGATCCAGCACGCCGTTGATGAAGGTCGGCGCCTCATCGCTGCAATAGCGGCGCGCAATTTCAATCGCCTCGTTAATCGTCACCCCGGCCGACAGCTCGGGATAGCTCAACAGCTCATGCGCACCCAGGCGCAGCAAGTTCCAGTCAACCTTGGGTAAGCGCCCCAGACGCCAGTGTTCCGCTGCCTCGGCGATCAGCCCGTCCAGCCGCTCGCGTTCCCGCCACGCCCCTTCCACCAGCTCGGTCGTAAACTCCCGCTTGCGCGCTCCGGGTGCGAAGTTTTGCCAGAACATGGCCAGGGCCTGGCGTGGCTCGGCCCCGGTCATCTCGAGCTGATACAGGACTTGCAGGGCGAACTCTCGGCCCTGCCGTCGGGAGCCGTGGGAAGGGTGGGATGGCATCGGGGTGTGGACGGGCGGATCAGCCCAGTTCTTTTAAGGTATTCACCATCTCGATCGCCGCCGCTGCGGCCTCGGCGCCCTTATTGCCCAGTTTGGCGCCGGCCCGGTCGAGGGCTTGCTCGACGGAGTCGGTCGTCAGCACCCCAAAGGTAATCGGCAGTCCGTGGGTGAGCATGATTTCCTTAATCCCCTGGGTCATGGCTGCGGCGATATAATCGAAATGCGGCGTCTCGCCCTTGATGACGGCGCCCAGACAGATGAGCGCGTCATAGCGACCGCTGGCGGCCAGCTTCTTGGCAAACAGGGGGATATCGTAGGCGCCGGGTACAAGCACGACGTCAATCGTCTCGGGGCTGACGCCGTGCCGGCACAGGGTATCGAGCGCCCCGGATTGGAGCCGCTCAGTCACCAGACTGTTGAACTGCGACACAACCAAGCCGTAGCGCTGGCCGCTGGCGTCCATGTTGCCCTGGATGATGCGTACCATACTCGCCTACTCTTTCGGGTTACAGCAGGGGTTTGAGTTCGCTGAACAGATGGCCCAGTTTTTCTTTCTTGACCCGCAGGTAGCGAATATTGCCCTCATGCGGCGGGGTTTCAATCGCCCGCCGTTCCGCCACCTTGATCCCGTAGCCCTCCAGGCCGCTGATTTTTTGCGGGTTGTTGGTCAACAGACGCACCTCCGAAATATGCAGGTCGTGCAGGATCTGGGCTCCGATCCCATAGTCGCGCAAGTCTTCTTCAAACCCGAGGTGGAGGTTGGCCTCGACCGTATCAAAACCCTGGTCTTGGAGCGCGTAGGCCCGAATTTTATTGGCCAGACCAATGCCCCGGCCCTCCTGGTGCAGGTACAGGATAACGCCTTTACCCTCTTTGGCAATATCGGTCATGGCTTGGCGCAGCTGCTCGCCGCAGTCGCACCGCTCCGAACCAAACACATCGCCGGTCAGGCACTGGGAGTGAACCCGGACCGAGACGAGGTCGCGCGGATGAATTTTCCCTTTGACCAGGGCGATATGTTCATGCGCGTCAATATCGGTCCGGTAGGCAATGGCATGAAACTTGCCGCCGAACGGACTGGTGACATCCGCCTCGGCGACCCGGTGAACGAGCGACTCGGTCCGCAGGCGATAGGCCATCAGGTTGGACAGGCAGACGATCTTGAGCTGGTATTGATCGGCCAGGGCTTCGAGGTCGGCCTCGCTGGCCAGGTCGCCATCTTCGCCCAGAATCGTACACAGGGTTGCGGCCGGGGTGAGGCGGCTCAGGCGGGTCAAATCGACCGCTCCTTCGGACAGACCGCGGCGGGCCAGCACCCCGCCGCGGCGAGCCAGCAGGGGATGGACGTGACCGGGCATGACAATGTTGTCAGGACCGGCCTTGGGTTTTATCGCGGTGGTAATCGTGACCGCGCGATCATAGGCCGAGATCCCGGTGGTGACGCCTTTACGGGCTTCGATAGAGGCGCCAAACAGGCGCTGGTGGTTCAGCGCCGGTCCCGAGCCGAGCATCGGGATGCCGAGTTGGCGGATCTTTTCTTCGGTCAGGGCCAGACACACCAGACCTCGCCCGTGGGTAGCCATGAAATTAACCGCCTCCGGGGTGGTTTTGTCGGCGGCAATACACAGATTCGCCTCACCACGCACTTCGTCGTCATCCACCAGGATGATCATCTTGCCCTTGCGCAGGTCGGTGATAACTTTCTCAACTGGTGCGACCGGTAGTGGCATAGACCCTCCCTCTTGTTTTCAAAGTGAAGGCTGATCTCCTGTCGTTAGTCCAGTACCAGCAGTCACTTTGCCAAAGTAAAAGCTGATCTCTTCCCATCAATTCGGCTATCAGCCTTCACTTTGTCCCCCGTTGGGCTGCCGCCCAGTCAATATAGGCACTCACCACCACGTCGTCTCCCCGTTGACTGACCTCTATGGTGTGGAGCTTGTGCCCGGCGGCAATCCGGCTAATGCCAAGCGCTCCGATCATGGCGCGTCCATCGCCGCCGAGCAAGATGGGTCCGTAAAAAAAGAGGACTTTGTCAACCAGCCGCTCGCGCAGGGCCGTGGCCGCCACCTGACCCCCACCCTCGATGAGTACGTGCTTGAGCCCGCGGCCTGCCAACTCTTGGAGCAGCCGGGCGAGCGAGACCCGGCCCTTGGCCGCAGCCAGGGACAAGACCTCGACATTGGGCCGCTCGAATACGCGCCGCCGTTTTGCTCCGGCCCGGGTCGTGGCGAGTAACGTGGGCGCCTGCGAGGCTTGGGTGCAGATGCGCGCCTGGGGACTGATCGACAGGCGGCTGTCCAGGACGACCCGTACCGGGTCACGGCCGCCCCGGATGCGACACGTCAGTTGTGGGTCATCGCTGCGCACGGTCTCGGCCCCGACCAGTACGGCATCGACTCGATTCCTGAGCTGGTGTACCAGCCGCCGCGAGGCGGGACCGCTGATCCAGCGAGAGTCGCCCGTCGCGGTGGCAATCCGCCCGTCCAGGGACGCGGCCAGCTTGAGCGTGACCATCGGCCGACCGGTCCGGATGAAAATACGGAAATCCTCGTTCAGCCGCTCACACGCCTGTCTCAAGACCCCGGTCTTGGTCTGAATTCCGGCTCGCCGCAAGCGACGCAACCCGCGTCCGGCAACCAGCGGATTGGGGTCGCGGGTACCGACCACCACCCGTTGAATGCCGGCCTGTATCACTGCATCGGCACACGGCGGGGTGCGGCCGTGGTGAGAGCAGGGTTCGAGATTGACGTACAGGGTGGCGCCGGCGGCCGAGTCTTTCAGACGACGCAGGGCTTCGATTTCGGCGTGCGGCCGGCCCGCCTTGCGGTGAAACCCCTCGCCGATGACGCGCCCATCGCGGACGATAACCGCGCCGACCGCAGGGTTGGGGCTCGTCCGTCCCAGACCTCGGGCGGCGAGTTCCAGGGCCCGCTGCATATAGACGGCGTCAGCAGTGTGGCTCATCCTGTCTGCCTCACCCAAGGGTGAGGGCGGATCCCTGTGTCAGCGGCGATGGACGTCATGGGGTGCGGGTGGCTGACGGCTTTTTTTTGCGGGCGCGGGACCGATCCGGTTTGGGATCACTCTGGCTGCGCTCTCGGATCAGGATTTTGAGTTCATTCATGAACGCGTCCAGATCCTGGAATGAGCGATACACTGACGCAAAGCGGACATAGGCCACTTTATCCAGATCGTACAGCTGGCGCATGACCTCTTCGCCGATCCGCGCACTCCTCAGCTCTTTCTCTCCAGAGCCTTGCAGGGAACGCTCGATACGGTCGGCAATGTCTTCAATCGTCTCAATGCTGATCGGCCGCTTCTCGCACGCCTTGGTCAGACCCGCGACCACTTTCTGGCGGCTGTAGGCTTCTCGGCGGCCGTCTTTCTTGACGACCAGGGGCAGAATTTCCTCCACCCGTTCGTAGGTCGTAAAACGGCGTTCGCACCCCTCGCACTCGCGCCGACGCCTGATGACGTCGCCGTCTCGACTCAGTCGTGAGTCGATGACACGGTTGTCCTGGTGCGAGCAAAAGGGGCACTTCATAACGCTCGGGGTCAGGAGCTAAAGGGACCCGGAGTCGTAGACCGGGAACTGGCGGCACAGGTCACGCACCTCTGCCCCGATAGCGCCGAGCGCCCTATCGTCTCCGACTTTTTGCAGGGCGCGCCAGATCAGCTCGGCAATCACCTCCATTTCGGGCTCTTTCATCCCCCGGCTGGTGACGGCCGGCGTCCCGATCCGCACACCGCTGGTGACAAACGGAGAGCGGGTGTCAAACGGAATGGCGTTTTTATTGACGGTAATCCGCGCCCGGTCCAGCGTGTCCTGAGCCAGCTTGCCGGTCAGCTCCGTGGCGCGCAGGTCGAGCAGCATGAGGTGGTTGTCAGTCCCGCCGGAGACCAGCTGAAAGCCACGCCTGAGCAGTCCCGCGGCCAGCGTTTTGGCGTTGGCCAGGATTTGGCGCTGATAGGCTTTGAAGGCCGGGCTGGCAGCCTCTTTCAGCGCTACCGCCTTGGCGGCGATAACGTGCATCAGGGGACCGCCCTGTGTGCCGGGAAAAACGGACGAGTTCACGCTTTTGGCCAAATCCTGGCGACATAAGATCATACCGCCACGCGGTCCGCGCAGCGTTTTATGGGTCGTGGTGGTCACCAGTTCAGCATACGGCACCGGGGAGGGGTGCAGGCCGGCCGCGACCAGACCGGCAAAATGAGCAATATCGACCATGACCAGAGCGCCGATTTCGTCCGCAATCTGACGGAAGGGCGCGGCATCAATCTGGCGCGGATAGGCGCTGTGGCCGGCAACCAGCATCTTGGGCCGGTGTTGGCGGGCCAGGTCGGCGATTTCCTGGTAGTCGATACGCTGGTCGGACTCGCGCACGCCGTAGGGAATGACCGTGAAAAATTTGCCCGAGAAGTTGACCGGACTGCCGTGGGTGAGATGCCCGCCGTGGGACAGGTTCATACTCAGAATGGTATCGCCCGGCTGGAGCTGGGAGAAATACGCCGCCATATTGGCCTGCGCGCCGGAGTGGGGCTGGACATTGGCGTGCTCAGCGCCGAATAGGGCTTTGGCCCGATCAATGGCAAGCTGCTCGGCGACGTCAACGTAGGCACAGCCGCCATAGTAGCGCTTGCCGGGATAGCCTTCCGCGTACTTATTGGTGAGAACCGAGCCCTGGGCTTCCAGCACGGCCCGACTGACCAGGTTCTCGGATGCAATCAGCTCAAGATTGTCCTCTTGGCGCTGGGCCTCGTGCCGGATCGCCGCATACACCTCGGGGTCTTGCTGGGCCAGGCTGCTGTTCATACACACTCCCTCGGGTAGCGACGATGCCTGAATCCGAACTGCTCAGCCTCTCGGGCGCGGGAGAAAAGACACCCACGACCGCCACAAGCCCGAGCCGCTGCGCTGTTCCCCCGGAGCCGCGGGCAGACGCGCCGCCAGACCCTAGGCCTGCTGACTGTCGATATAGGTAATGACGTCTTTGACGGTCCGAATCTTCTCGACATCTTCGTCAGAGATCTCGGTGTTATACTCTTCTTCGAGGGCCATGACGAGCTCGACGATATCGAGCGAGTCGGCGCCTAAATCCTCGATAAACGACGCCTCCAGGATCACCTCTTCGCGGCTCACGCCGAGTTGTTCACAGATGATTTCCGTGACGCGTTCCTGTGTTGCACTCTCTGCCATAACGCTGTCCTCCTCTGTCGCTCACCCAGATGCCGGAGCCGGGGCGACGCTTATACATACATGCCGCCGTTGACGTTGATGACCTGTCCGGTGATATACGCCGCCAGGGGGCTGACCAGGAAGGCCACCACTTCGGCGACCTCTGCCGGGGTGCCCCAGCGGCCGGCTGGAATGAGGCTCAAATATCCTGTTTTGACCTGGTCTGGCAAGGACCCGGTCATGTCGGTTTCAATAAAGCCCGGGGCCACCGCGTTGACGGTAATGGTGCGTGAGGCCAGCTCTTTGGCCAGGGTCCTGGTCAGGCCCAGAATCCCCGCTTTGGCCGCGCTGTAGGCGGCCTGGCCGGTATTGCCGGTCTGGGCCACGACCGACGTCAGGTTCACGATCCGGCCGCTCCGCTGGCGTACCATGGCTCGGGCTACGGCTTTGCTGCACAGAAAAGCGCCCTTGAGGTTGACCCCCATGACCCGTTCCCACTCGTCTTCTTTCAGGCGCAGCAGCAGACCGTCGAGCGCCAGGCCGGCGTTATTGACCAGGATGTCGATCCGGCCGTGTCGCGCCACCACGTCTTGGACGCTGGTCGTGACTGCGGCCTGATCGGCGACGTTAAAACGGCACGGCTCAGCCCGGCCGCCGGCCGCCCGAATATGGGCGCATACCTCTTCGGCCGCCGTCTGATTTTGCACATAATTGACCTGGACCTGAGCGCCGTCCTCGGCCAGGCGCTCGGCAATCGCCCGACCGATACCGCGCGAGGCGCCCGTCACAAGGGCGACCTGTCCCTCCAGCCTGGCGGTCATGCGAGCAGTCCTTGCACCGCCCCGAGGTGGCCGGGCTCCCCAAAAGAGGCGCACGGGATGTCGGAGTCGATCCGTTTGAGCAAGCCGCTCAACACGCGCCCGGGGCCGATTTCGACCGCCGCCTGGCAGCCCAGGGGCTGGAGCTGGTGCATGCTCTCCTCCCAGCGGACCGGAGCCGTCACCTGCTGGAAGAGCAGGGGTTTAACCTGCTCGGGGTCCTGGTGGGGCTGGGCCGTGACATTTGGAATCAGGGCAAGCGACAGTGGCTGAACCGCGAGTGGGGCCAAGACCTGGCGTAGCCCATCGGCCGCCGGGGCCATCAGGTCGCAGTGAAAGGGCGCACTCACCGCCAACTCAAGCGCCCGCTTCGCGCCCCGCGTCTTGGCGACCTGAACCGCCCGCCGGACAGCCTCGGCATGGCCCGCTACCACCACCTGGGCGCCGCCGTTGATATTGGCCGGGGAAACGAGCTGGCCTTGGGCGGCTTCCTGACACACCTCGGCAACAGCCTGGGGCGAGAGGCCCATCAGGGCCGCCATACTGCCGACTCCGGCCGGGACGGCCTCTTGCATCAGCCGACCACGTTCGCGGACGGTCCGCAGGGCATCGGCGAACGACAACGCTCCGGCTGCGACCAGCGCGGTGTACTCGCCCAGACTATGGCCCGCTACGCACACCGGCCGAAGGTCCGTCTCGTGCTCGAGCACCCGCAGGGCGGCGATACTGGTCGCCAGGATGGCCGGTTGGGCATTGGCGGTCAGCCGCAGGTCGTCTTCCGGACCCGCGAAGCACAGCGCCGACAGTTTGAACTGCACGGCTTCGTCCGCTTCGCTGAAGACCTCGGCGGCAACCGCGAACTGCTGTGTCAGCGCCTCCCCCATCCCGACCGTCTGGGCACCCTGGCCGGGGAAGAGCAGCGCCAGCCTGTGGCTCATTTGTGGTGTTCCTCTTCTTTCTGAGCTGGTGTGTGGCCGGAGTTGGATTGCACAGAGCCGGGCGTCTGGTCGGTCGAGCCGGTCGGCTCTTGGCCGGCGTGTCCGTTGGGCCGCTGGTGGCTGGCCGGCGTGGGTTGTCGGTGGGTATCGAACTCCGGTGTGTCGGCCCGAATCGACGGGCGGCTGTCTGGCGGCGATTCAGTGCCCTGGTCGTCGCGGTGCCGGAAGCGATCCCGAATATGCGTCCACAGATTACGGCCGCCACGTTTGAGTTCGGCGGTCAAAAATGCGGTTTCCGGCAGGGCGTGCAGGTTTGCAATAATCTGATCGTTCACCCCCCGACGGACCGACTCATCGGCCAGCCGGATCGCGTTTTTGATCGCCTTGGGGCTGGACGCGCCATGGGCGATAATCGGCAGCCCCTTGGTTCCCAGCAGCGGGGCGCCGCCAATCTCATCCGTATCCAGACTGGCGCGCAGATCGGCAAAAGAGCGGCGCAGCAAGAGGTAGGCGAGCTTGCCCTGCCAGTTGGCGGTGAACAGAGAACGCAGCTGGGCGTGCAGAAAGTCGTAGAAGCCCTCCATGGTCTTGAGGGCGACATTGCCGGTAAAGCCGTCGGTAACAATGACATCGACTTTCCCGCTGTTGAGGTCGCGGCCCTCGATATAGCCGATGTAATTGAGCGACAGCTTTCCGAGAATTTCGTGCGCGACGCGGGTCGCCTCGGTCCCCTTTGAGTCTTCCTCACCGTTGCTCAGGACGCCGATGCGCGGATACCGAATGCCGCGCACGACACGGGCGTAGACCTCGCCCATGATGGCGAACTGGACCAGGTGTTGCGGTTTACACTCCACATTTGCCCCGGAATCAATGAGACAGGCGCGCTGGCCCAGAGTCGGCAACACGGTGACAATGGCCGGCCGCTCGACGCCCTTGAGACGGCCGAGGCTGGTGATGGCCAGGGCCAGGACAGCCCCGGAGTTGCCGGCACTGACGACCGCTCCGGCGTTGCCCGATTTGACATGCTTAAACGCGACGTGCAGCGACGAGTCGCGTTTGTTGCGCATGGCCGCAGTCGGCGAGTCGCTCATGCTGATCGTCTCGGTGGCGTGCTGGATGGACAGCAGCGAGGATTCTTTGGCCTGGACACGTTCAAGCTCGTGCAAAATGCGGTCTCGATTGCCGACCAGCAAAACCTCAATGCCGTACTCCCGGGAGGCGGAGACCGCACCCTCGACGACGGCACCTGGGGCATAGTCGCCGCCCATGGCATCAACTGCGATATACATAGGGATGGGTGGGAAGACAGGCGCTTATTTGATGACTCCTTGGGGAGCAATCCGGACTGAAGAGAGGAGGGCCAGGGGCGAAGCGTTGCCGCTCGGCTGGCAGGCGCAGCTGTCTTGGTTCAGGTTGATGCCGCACTGGGAGCACAGGCCCTGGCACGCTTCATAACACACCGGAGCACTGGGCAGGGCCAGCATGACTTGTTCGTGGACCAGCGCTGAGACGTCAACATGCTCTCCGTGATAAAAACTCGCCGACAGCTCGTCCTGGTCCAGCGCAATCTCCCGGCCGAGCCGGGGCGTGGGCTGAAGAACCGCCGAGAATGAACGATCCAGGGGAAAGGTGTACGTCTCCAGGCAGCGCACGCACTGAGCGCTGAGTGTCGTCTGGACGCTGCCGTCAAAGAAGAGGTCGTGCCCCGAGCGGAAATGGCTCAGCCGGATGTGGGTCGGCGCTTCAACCCGGTACTCGGGCGTGGCCTGGGCTGAGGAGAGGAACTGGCCGAGTTCCTGGGCCTCCTCGCTAAAAGCCAGGACGGTCGGGGACGTGAGGATATCTTCGATATGGATCTTCACCGGACCAGCCCACTCACAACAGCATCCATATAGTATGATCTCTGGACAAATGCAACGCGCCGGACCCGGTCCTGGCTTGACTGTCAGGCGCTGATCGGGTAGCTGTCGGGGGCCGTGCAGGTCATCGCGCTCACGCTCTTCATCGTCTGGATTCTGAGTTTGTGGCTGCTCCTCACCGGGCGCTGCCCCGGCTTGCCCTGGCTGTCCTTCCAGCCGGCCGCCCTGCTGAGCGGGATGCTCTTGTTTGTGGTCATGAGTCTGCTCGGCCTGGCCTGTGTCGTCCTGATCGTTGCCCCCTAGCGCAGATGGCGATGCTGTGTCGCCCTTCGACTTCAGGCGCGCTGCGCCTTACGCTCAGGACCGCCGGCCTCCCGTTCGTGCTGAGCGGAGCGAAGTCGAAGCAGGGAGGCCGGATCGAGTCCGGCATGACGAGAGGACAACGGCACGGCTAGAACCTATCTCATTTTGCGCGTCGCAAACGGAAACCCACCCCGGCCCTTCGGGCCACCCCTCCGAAGGAGGGGATGGGGGCGGTGATTCCCCTCCTCGGAGGGGTCCTGCGAAGCAGGGGGGTGGGTTGTTCATTCGACAGCAGTAATGACGAAGTTCTGCGTGGCTGGCTGCCACTCCAGCGTGACCGTCTCGCCTGGGGCCGGGAAGTCCGCCACCTCGCAGTCTCCCGCGAGGCCCTGCACGAAGGCCCGCTCCGCACCCCGCATGAACGCCCCGCCCAGGGTCGTCACCCGGACCGTGGCCCGGCCGAACACCTCCCCGTCGGCCACGGCCACCACCTCGTGCTCGCCCGGCCCCAACCGATTCCAGTCAAGGCTCAGCCCAAAGCCGGTCGCCGTCTCCTCCGCGCCACACACCGCCTGCGGTGTCGGCCCGGTCGGTACCATACACCACCGGGTAGGGCGTGTCGTTGATCTCCACGACGACCTCCTCGGCCTCACACACCCAGCCCGAGATGCTGCCCCAGCCGCTCTGGAAGGAGGCCGGGGCGGGGGTCTCCAGCACGCCGAGGATATCGCTGGCGGTGGCGAGGCTGGCGGGCGGCGGGGGCTGCCCGTCGCTCAGGGCAAAGTGCTGGCCGGCTTCCTGCCACACCAGATTGACGCTGTGGTCCGGCAGCGGAAAGTCGGGCACGACACAGGTCCCCTGGGCGTCGTGGACGAACTCTTCGCCCAGGGTCGTCACCTGCACGACGGTACGGGCAAATTCAATGTCGTCCAGGCGGGCGATCAGGGTGTGCTCGCCGTCGCCCAGCAGGTTCCAGTTGACGGGCAGGCCAAAGCCGGTGGCGGCCTCGCCGCATAGCTCGCGGGGGTCAACCGCCGGGGGTGGGACGGGCGACCCGCCGACGCCGACCACGGACGCGAGCTCCGGGGGAACCGGGGCGGGCAGGGGAGCCGGGGCATAGGGCTGGCCGTCGATCTCCAGCACGACTGCGGCGGCGCTACACAGCCAGCCCGTCACCATGCCCAGGCCGTTCTGGACGGTGGTGGGGACCGGCTGGTCGATCTGCCCGGCGATAAAGCGCGCGTACAGGCCGTAGGTGCCGAAGGCGGCCGCCGACCGCTCGGTCACCCGGATGACTACCGGCCCGGCCTGCACGGACACGCCGAGCCGGCAGTTGTAGAGTCGTCCGCCCAACTCAGCGCTGCCGAGTTCCACGTCGTCTTGCCACACAGTACAGACGGTGTTGGCCCAGCCGCTGGTCTGAACGAGGAGCAGGCCGGCATGGGGCAGGGTGAGGCGGAAGTAGTCCTGGTCGCCGTAGTGCAGGAAGCCGGTGGCGCGGGCGATAGGAGCGGTGGCGGTGAGGGTGGTGGCGGTGGCCGGGGTGTTGCCGTGGTGGTCGGTGGGTTGGCGGCGGCGGGTGCCGGTGCCGTCCGTGGTGGTCGGTGCCCCGTCTTCGGTCCCGACTCTGACTCTGACCGTGGCCGTAGCGCTGCCGCCCTGGCCGTCGGAGACCGTGTACGTGAAGGTGTCAACGCCGGTAAAGCCCGCGTTCGGCGTATAGTCGATGGCAGTGTCAGCGGTGTCAGAGACCGTCGCCATACCGTTTGACGGCGTGGTCACCGTTATGGTCAACGGGTCGTTGTTCGGGTCGGATACCCGTAGATCGATGGTGACCGGGGTGCCTGTCGGCGTCGTGGTGCTGACGTCGCGCGCCGTTGGCAGTCCGTTTGTCGTCAGGACGCTCACGCGCGCGGCGAACAGCTCAGTGACGTACACGGCACCCGTGCTGGAGACCGCAATTTTTCCGGGCGATTCGATCCTGACCGCCGTGGCCACGCCGGGGCGAGGTGTGAAGCTTGCTGTCCCCGTTCCCGCGACCGTGCTGATGGTCCCGTCAGTCGCCACGGCCCGGATCCGGTGGTTGTCATCGGCGATGTACACCGTCCCATCGCTGGCCACCGCCACGCCCCGGGGCGCGTTGAGGTCGGCTGCCGTCGCCTGCCCACCGTCGCCGCTGAAGCCTTGGTTCCCCGTTCCCGCGATCGTACTGATGGTCGGCGGGTTCACACTGACATCGACCTTCCGGATCCGGTGATTGAACGTATCGGCAATGTACACGTTGCCGCTGCTGTCCACCGCTACGTCCTCGGGACCGTTGAGCTGGGCTGCCGTCGCCGGCCCGCCGTCGCCGCTGAAGCCGCTGGTCGCCGTTCCCGCGATCGTATTGATGATCCCGCTGGTATCGACCTTCCGGATCCGGCGGTTGCTTGTATCGGCAATGTAGATATTGCCGCTGCTATCCACCGCCACGCCACGGGAGTTAGACAACCGGGCTGCCGTCGCCGGCCCGCCGTCGCCGCTGAAACCCCAGAGCCCCGTTCCGGCGACCGTGCTGATGGTTCCGTCGGTCGCCACCTTCCGGATCCGGGCGCGGCGGTCGGCAACGCGATCGGCGTCGGCGGTCTCGGCAATGTACACGTTGCCCTGGCTGTCCACCGCCACGTCATAGGCGTCTTCGATATCCACATTCCTAAAGGGATGAAAGTCTCCGCTCTCCGTAAACTTAAGCGTATAGATGATCCCGCTGGTATCGACCTTCCGGATCCGGCGGTTGCCGCTCTCGGCGATGTACACCGTCCCATCGCTATCCACCGCCACGCCACGGGGGCCAGACAACCGGGCTGCCGTCGCCGGCCCGCTGTCCCCGCTGGACCCCCTGGGCCACCCCCCCGCGACCACGGTGATGGTCCCGCTGGTATTGACCTTCAGCAGCCAGCCATACCCGCCGTAACTCTGCGCAATATAGAAATTGTCGCGGCTGTCCACCGCCATGCCATAGGGACGGTGGAGCTGGGCTCTCGTCGCCGGCCCGGGGAATCCGTCGCCACCGGAGGTGCCTGTTCCCGCGACCGTGGTAATAGTTTCGTCGGTCGCCACCTTCCGCACACGGCGGTTGCCCCAGTCCGCGATGTACATCGTCCCGTCGCTGGCGACCGCCACGCCGATGGGGTAGTTGAGTTGGGCGACGGTCGCCGACCCATCGTCGCCGCTGAAGCCAGCGCTCCCCGTTCCGACGACCGTGGTGATGATCCCAGACGGATCAACCTTGCGGATGCGGTGGTTGAACGTATCGGCAATATAGAGAGTGCCGTCACTGGTCAGCGTCACGCCGAGGGGCTGGTTCAGTTGGGCGGCGGCGGCCAGGCCGGTGTCGCCGGTATCGCCGCTGGTCCCCGTTCCGGCGACCGTCGTGATAATCCCGGATGGGGCGACCTTGCGGATACAGTGATTGTTCCGGTCGGCAATGTAGACGGTGCCGTCGCCGTCTACCGTCACCTCACTGGGGGTGTTCAAGTCGGCGTCGGTGGCCGGCTCGTCGTCGCCGCTGAAGCCTCGGTTCCCCGTTCCGGCGACCGTGGTGATGATCCGGGTGGCCACATCGACCTTGCGGATACGATGGTTGTTCCGGTCGGCAATGTAGACGGTGCTCTCATCGGCAGTCAGCGCCACGCCGGTGGGCGTGTCGAGTTGGGCGGCTGCCGCGGTATCGCCGTCGCCGCTGAAGCCGGCGACTCCCGTTCCCGCAAAGACACTGAGGCGCCCGTGCGTCTCGACCCGCAAGACGGTGTGGCTGCCGCGGTCGGCCAGGTAGATGGTGCCGTCGCTGGCGACCGCCACGCCAGTGAGATCTCGAGGATAGGGCCAGCCCTGACCCGCCAGCGTGTCAGCAAAGAAGGTTTGCTGGGCTCCCGTCGGACCGGTCATGCCCAGCAGCGCGGCCATGAGGGTCGTAATAATGAAAAACTGCTTGTATGGGGGGGAAATCGGCTGTTGCTGCACACCTCTTGCTCCTACGGTCTTCCACCTGCACCCACCATGACGTGCGTTTTACCGGGCGCGAGGTTCTGGGACCGCGGGCCTCGGCATACAGTAGGGTCATCCGTCGGGGGAACGGCAATCCTAATGTAATTAAGAGTAAATTGCAATAATTTCCTGTAGAATTACAGGGATAGGCAGGGCGATCAAGAGGGGGTGGGGCGAAGAGATGGCCGTGCATCTGCCCGTGAAGCCGCATACAGAGCCCTTTTCCTGGATGGACTCTGGGGGGCAGCCCGCGGGTCTCTGGTGACAGTATTGATGCCTTGGATGCCAAGATTGAGCGGCTCAATACGCTCCTGACCGAAAACCTCATCGAGATGAAGGGCGAGATCGGTGAGGTCAAAGGCCGGATGACCAACATCCAGAGCCACGCCCATACCCACACGACCTCCTAACAGGTTCGGCATTACCCGACCCGTCCCCTTGTAATGACCCGCCGTGATCCAGCGGCCGAGCAGGCACCCAGCCCGCCGCTATCGCGGCACCCCTCCCGGGAGGGGATGGGGGCGGTTCCCCTCCCTCGGAGGGGTGGCCGAAGGCCGGGGTGGGTTGCGTTTTGCCTCACCCGTTGGCAAAGGGGGAAGCCGGTCCTGAGCGCAGCGGAGCGAAGTCGAAGGGAGGGCCGGGGTGGGTTGCGTTTTGCCTCACATGTCCGAGACGTATGATGCCTATGCGGCCGAAGAAAGCGGCCGCGAAACCTTTAGGCCACTGTCTTGTTTATGGACTACACAAGGGGGTGTTATGGCACAATCATCCGACGCATCGCGCCGCCCGACTCTGCCCAGCCCAGCCCTCGCCTGGTCCGATGTCGGCGCGGCCGTGCTGCCCAGCGTAGTCATTCTGCCCGAGCAGTTCTACGCTTCACCCGTCAAGGGGCAGGTACAGGACGGAGAAGTCGCGCTCAGGCGGGCCATCCTCGAGGACGCGATTCGCTGTTTCCAAAGACGGTTTGTTCGCAAAGGACGCCGCGTCCGGCGGCTGGCCCAGGAGGCCGAGGAGTGGTTTGCGGCCGACGATACGGACTGGCCGTTCTCGTTTGTGAATATCTGCGCGATCCTGGGACTCGAGCCCGACTATATCCGGCGTGGGCTGAAGCGCTGGTGTGAACGTTATGGCGACGCGGCGGATCGCGTGACCTCGGTCCGCTCCTTCCGCTTTGCCGCCTGAGCCGAGGACGGCCCGCCGAGGTGCTGCTCAATCCCGGAGCGGCAGACTTAATCCAGCGTATGCCGGGCTACCAGCTCTCTATTCCAGGTCGCGTCGCCAAAGGTGACTTCTGAGCCTTTGGCCCGCTTGAAATAGATGTGCAGATCGTGCTCCCAGGTAAAACCGATGCCGCCGTGGACCTGAATCCCGTCCGCGCTGACCTTGCGGTAGGCGTCGCTGCAGTAGGCTTTGGCCATGGCCGATGCCAGAGCCGCATCGGGCGCGGCGTTCGAGACCGCCCAGGCCGCATAATAGGTTGCCGACTTGGCGCTTTCGACCTGCACCAGCATGTCGGCGCACTTATGCTGGATGGCCTGAAAGGAGCCGATCGGCCGGCCGAACTGTTCCCTGATCTTGGCGTACTCGACGCTCATATCCAGGACGCGCTGGGCGCCGCCGACCATCTCGGCACACAAGGCGACCTTGCTGTGATCCAGTGTTTGGCTGAACCTGTCCCAGGTCAGTTCCGGCGAGCCGAGCAGAGCGTCCGGCCCGAGTTCGACCTTGTCCAGCCTCAGCTCGCATAGCTTGCGGGTCTGGTCCATGGTTTTCAGCAGGCTGATACTCACGCCGGCCTGCTGGCGGTCAACCAGAAACAGCCCAAACCCCTCGGCGGTTCGCGCTGCACACACGATCATGTCAGCTACATGGGCGTCCGGAACAAACAGCTTCACCCCGCTGAGCCGATATCCGCCGCCGAGCTGTTCGGCCCTGAGACGCACGCCCTCGGCATCCCAACGCGCGTTGTCTTCCAGGACGGCCAGACTTGTCTTGAGCTGGCCTGAGGCGATGCGGGGCAACAGCTGCTGTTTCTGCTCCTGGCTGCCCGCCTCGGCAATGGCACCGCCGCCCAGCACGACCGTCGAGAAAAACGGCCCGGGCAACACAACCCGGCCCATTTCTTCGAGAACGACGACCATGTCGATCAGGCTGAGTCCTGAGCCACCGTACTGTTCGGGCAGAATGAGGCCCATCCAGCCCAGTTCGGCCATCTTCTGCCACAGTGCATCGGCATACCCCCGCTCGTCCTCCATCATCTGGCGGACATAGCTCATCGGACATTCGTTGTTCAAGAAATCTGCCGCAGACTGACGCAGCAGCTCCTGCTCCTCGGTGAAGCCAAAATCCATGCAGTGCTCCGGAAAAGGGGAACGCTGATGACCTCTAGGATGAGGAAGAGAGCAGCGTTCCCCTTATTGCTCTTTAACTATTGGCCAGAATCGACACACAGCCGACCGAACCCGGGCCGCCCAGATTATGCGCCAGTCCGACTTGGGCATCCTTGACCTGGCGTTCGCCGGCCTTGTTCCACAGGTGCTGACCGACCTCGTAGATCATGCGGATACCGGTTGCGCCAATGGGATGGCCGAACGATTTGAGACCGCCAGACGGATTGACCGGAATCTCGCCGCCGATCGCCGCCCGGCCCTCTTCCACGTACTTCCAGCCCTCGCCCTTTTTGCACAGCCCGAGGTCTTCGTAGTTGAGGATTTCGGTAATCGTGAAGCAGTCGTGGCACTCGACCAGATCAATATCCTTGACCGTCATGCCGGCCTGCTCGTAGGCCGACTGCGCGGCCTGGGCCGTGGCCGGGAAGCCGGTATAGGCGAAACCCGGTTTCATGTACGGCTCGCCCGAGGTCACCGACAGGCCGATGCCTTTGACCTTCAGCGGGTCGGGCCGGAAGGATGTGGCCAACTCCGACTTGCAGATGATCACCGCTGCCGCCCCATCCGTGGTCGGACAGCAGTCAAACAGGCCCAGCGGGCTACAGATCAGCGGCGCGTTGACGACCTGCTCTTCGGTCACCTCCATCCGAAAGTGCGCCTTGGGGCTCATGGTACCGTTGTGGTGGTTTTTGATCGCCACCTGAGCCAGGGCGTGTTTATCAATACCGTAGGTCTCGAAGTAGCGGTTGGCGGCCATGGCAAACAGCGACGGTGCGGTCGTGCCATAGCCGACAACGGGATGCGTGCCAAAGGTTCCCAGGCCGCGCTGGCCGGAGTCGCGCAGCTTCTCGAAGCCGAGCGCCAGGACCACATCGTACATGCCCGAGGCCACTGCCATGCAGGCGTTGCGGAAGGCGTCCATGCCCGACGCACAGTAGTTCTCAACCCGGGTAATCGGAATATTGTACAGCTTCAGCGGGTCGGCCAGGGCGTTGCCGGCGCTGGCCGAACTCAGGGTGCCGACCCAGGCGGCCTGAATCTGGCCGGGGTCGATATTGGCGTCGGCGTAGGCTTCCAGGGCGGCCGTGACGACCATATCTTCCGCGCTCATGTCGTAGTTCTCGCCGAATTTGCTACAGCCCGCCCCGATCACCGACACCTTGTCACGAATATTCATCTGTCTCCCCCTTCCTGGAGTGTGTTGCTCAGCTGCTGACCGGTCTGGCCTTCCAGAAATAGTTTTTGATGCCAGACCCCTCGTGGTACTTTCTGAACGTGAGTTCAACCGGCATGCCGATGGCCACCCGGTCGGATTCGCAGTCGGTCAGCTGCACAAAAACCCGACCGCCGCCGTCGAGATCAACCACCGCATGCGTCGTCGGCGGATCGGGCGTTTCGGTCAGATAGTCATGGGTGAAGGTAAACAGTTTGCCGGTCCGGGCCAGCTTCACCTCTTCAAGACCGTCACGATAGCCGCACTCGACACAGATCCGGTGGATGGGAAACTGAATCGTGCCGCAGTTGGGGCATTTGCCGCCGTGGAGCGGCAGGATCTCGTTTTTATCCCGCAGTAAAACAACCGGGGTTGATTCGTCCGGGGTCGAATAATCCTTTTTCATCAGCTTGCGGAAACGGGCGTACTTGCCATACGACGCCATGGTGCGTTTGCGCTCGATCTGCGAGTAGACGCTGCGCACCAGTTGGTAGTCGGCCATGGCTTCGGTGACGCGAAAGACGGCCGCGTCTCCGCCGTCGCCATAGCCGGCGACCAGAATCAGATCGCCCGGCTTGGACCGCTCCAGCACCGCGGCCAGCAACACCAAGGGCTGGGCTGTGCCCGAATCGCCGAGCGTGTTCCAGAACGTGTCCTGAACCTGAGACTTGACATCCAGCTCCAGGCTGCGCAGGGCCGCCTGCATGGCGCGCTGGCTCGGACCGGCAATGGCCGCGCTGGTGATATCCCGGGCGCTCAGCCCACACCTGTCCAGCACCCCCGTGACTGCGGCGGCGACAAAACGGTTGTAGCCGAACTTGTTCTCAAACCCGCCCGGGAAGGAGCGCAGGTAGTCCTGCTCTGCGGTGCGCCAGGTGCCGAGAAACTCCTGGCCCATGGTATACGTCCCGACCACCTCGGCCAGCACCCCGTCGGTCCCGATCACCAGCGCTCCGCCCGCATCGCCATAGTTCTGCTCCTGCTGGGTATCGGGCTCACCCATGCGCGAGTCGCCCGCGCACACCAGCAGGCGCTGACCGTCCTGCACCAGGTCGAGCGCGGTCAGCAGGGCCGAGGTGCCGGCCCGGAGCGTATCGGTGAAATCCATGGTGCGGATTTCGGCCTTGGCGTCCAACACCGTGGCCACGGTCACCGCCGCCTGTTTTTCGCGGTAGGGCGAGGTGGTTGACGCAAAAAACACCCCGGCCAGGCGCTGGGGGTCTTGATCGCCCAGGGCATCGACGCTGGCGCTGACCGCCAGGGTCAGGCTGTCTTCGTCATAGTTGGCGATCGCCCGCTCCCCGCCCAGGGAAGACGTGCCCCACTCCTGGGCGATCAGGTCGCGCGGGAGACGGTAGGTCGGGACATACGTCCCGTACGAAACAATCCCTGCCATAGTGCTCCCCGTCAGTTGAGACGGCTCTCGGGCTCGCCGCTTTTCAGCATGCAGCCATCGACCTGGAGGTTGACCCCATTGATAAAGCCCGAGGCCGACGACGCCAGAAAGACACACGGCCAGGCGACTTCGAGACCGGTGCCAAAGCGTTTGAGGGCGTTGGAGTCACGGGCGCGCTGCTGTAGCTCCGGCGTCGGCCACAACACCTCCTTGACGCCCGGCGTTTCAATCGGGCCGGGGGAGATGCAGTTGACCCGAATGCCGTAGGGCGCCCACTCGATGGCCAGCGAGCGGGTCAGATTGACCACGCCGGCTTTTGAGGCGCCGTAATGGGCCATGGAGGCTGCCCCGTAGACGCCCGCATCGGACGAGATATTGATGATGCTGCCGCCGCTGTTCTTCTCCATCATGAGTCGCGCTACGGTCCGGGAAAACAGAAAGGTGCCGTTCAGGTTGATATCGACAATGGCCCGAAACCCGTTGGGTGAAATATCGTGGGCGTGGGCCACAAAGCTGGCGCCGGCGTTGTTGATCAGCACATCGACCCGACCCCAGTTGGCCACGGCCCGGTTGACCACGGCTTCGACCTGATCGTTCTGCCGCACGTCGCACACAATCGCATCGACCGTGCCCCCCTCGTTGCGGATGCCGTCGGCCACCGGACCGAGGTGATCCATCGTCCGGCTGGTGATCAGGACCTTGGCCCCGCGGCGGCAGAACTCGGCCGCAATCTCGGCGCCGATCCCCGTCCCGCCGCCGGTAATAATCGTGACTTTGTCCGCAATATCAAAGGCCGAAGAATCTGCCATGCCGTGTCTACTCCATGTTCAGGCCGGGTTTGTCGCAGCGCCCTAGCCAAGACTGGGCAGCCACGTCTGACCGCCGTTCGAGGTTCGCATGACCGTCCCAAAGCCGCCCACAATCCAGCCGTGCTGGTCGTCTGCAAAATCAATCGCCCGCAGCCAGGTTACGGTCGGCATGCCAAAGCTGGCGCGTTGCCAGGCGGGGCCGTCCTCTCCGGCCTGGCGCTGATACATGCGGCCCGAGGCGCCGACGATCCAGCCCCGACCGTCGTCGAACAGGATCGGGGTGAAGAGCGGCGCGGTTTCCGAGGCGGTATCGGCCAGAAACGTCCAGTGCTGGCCGCCGTCGGTCGTCGCTGCGATCTTCCCTTCCAGGCCGACGGCGATGCCCTCCTGGGCCGAGGTGAAATACGCGCCGAAAAAGGTCGGAAAGTTCAGGGCGTCGTCAATGCCGGCCTGGCCCAAGAGGCTGTTCTGCTGCTCGGTCCAGCTCTGGCCGCCGTCGGTCGAGTAAAAGATCTTGCCGAACTCGCCGACCATCCAGCCGGTCTGAGCATCGACGAAGTGGACATCGTAGAGATTGGGATCCGACAGGGCCAGGGTGGCGTTGATATCCACGCCCTCCAGGGACGGCTCAATATAGCCGGATTCCCATGACTGGCCGCCGTCGGTCGTGCGCACATAGGTGGCTTGGGCGCCAACCGCCCAGCCGTGATCGGGATCCAGAAACTGGAGGGACAGCAGGGAAACCGCAGCCCCGCTGTCCTTCTGCTGCCAGGTTTCGCCGCCGTCTTCGCTCTTGAGCAGCAGCCCGTCCTGGCCGCTGATCCAGCCGGTTTGGGCGTCGGGAAACTCGACATCATACAGGGCCAGGTCGGTGCCGCTGTCTTGCTGCTGCCAGGTTTTCCCGCCGTCGGTGGTCACCAGAATCTTCCCCCCATAGCCGACCACGACCGCTTTTTCGACCGAGATGGCCGCGACATCAAAAAACTTATCGGCCACCGTCATCAGCCGGTTGCTGAGCGGCACCTCTTCGAGTTCACGGGTGCAGCCGAGCAGAGCGGTCAGCAGACACAGGGCGGGCCAGCAGCGGAGCGCGGGATTCATAGTCAAGCGGCTTTCCAAAATGATTCCGATAGGATACCTTCGACCGGGTTGCAAAAGTTCCCCCCTGTCTACTATCTTCGGGCGCGCTTTGCAATCCGCTCAGAGCCGGGATACGACCCGGTCCAGGCTTCCAGACATGCAGGAAAGGACGACATATGGCGACAGCGAAAATTACGTGGACAAAGATTGATGAAGCGCCGGCCCTGGCCACCTACGCCCTGCTGCCGATCGTGCAGGCCTACACCCGCGGGACCGGAATCGAGCTCGACATCAGCGACATCTCTCTGGCCGGCAGAATCATCGCCAACTTCCCCGAAAAGCTGAGTCCCGAGCAGCGTATCCCCGACTGTCTGAGCCAGCTCGGCGCAATGACCCAGACACCCGAGGCGGCCATCCTCAAACTGCCGAACATCAGCGCGACCGTGCCCCAACTCAAGGACGCCATCAAGGAACTCCAGGCCAAGGGCTACGCTATCCCCGACTATCCGGAGGAACCCCAAAACGACGCCGAGCGGGCGCTGCAAGCCCGGTTCACGGTGGTGCTCGGCTCGGCCGTCAATCCGGTCCTGCGCGAGGGCAACTCGGATCGGCGGGCCGCCACCTCGGTCAAGAAGTTTTTTCAAAAGCATCCCCACAAGATGATGCAGCAGTGGCCGCACAGCGGCTCGAAGGCCCGGGTCGCCCACATGGCCGGCAAGGATTTCTTTGAGAGCGAGAAATCGACCACCGTGGACACCGCCACCCAGGTGCGGATTGAGTTCGTCGCCGCTGACGGAACGGTCAGCGTCCTCAAAGACAAGCTGTCGCTGCTGGCCGGCGAGGTCATCGACACCTCGGTCATGAACGTCAAGGCGCTACGCGCGTTCTACGCCGAGCAGATGGACGCGGCAAAGAAAGACGGCGTGCTGCTGTCCCTGCACCTCAAGGCGACCATGATGAAGGTGTCTGACCCCATCATGTTCGGCCACTGTGTGTCGGTCTACTTCCAGGAGGCGCTCGACAAGCACGCCGGGGTCCTCAAGGAGATCGGGGCCAACGTCAACAACGGGCTGGCCGACGTGCTGGCCAAGCTCGACCGCCTGCCGGCCGAGAAAAAAGCCGAGATCGAGGCCGACATTGCGGCGGTGTACGACACGCGCCCGGCCCTGGCCATGGTCAACGCCAGACGCGGCATCACCAACCTGCACGTGCCCAACGACATCATCATTGACGCCTCGATGCCGAATGTGGTGCGCGACGGGGGCCGGATGTGGAATAAGGACGACGAGCTGCAAGACGTGATCGCCATGGTGCCCGACCGCTCCTACGCGACCATGTATAAGGAGATCCTGGAAGACGCCAAAAAACACGGTCAGTTTGACCCGGCGACCATGGGCAGCGTCTCCAACGTCGGGCTGATGGCCCAGAAGGCCGAGGAGTACGGCTCGCACGACAAAACCTTTGAAGCCCCGGCCGACGGAAGGATTCGGGTGGTGGACAGCGCCGGGACGACGCTGCTCGAACAGACGGTCGAGGTCGGCGATATCTTCCGCATGTGCCAGACCAAGGACGCGCCGATCCGGGACTGGGTGCGCCTGGCCGTCTCCCGGGCCAGGGCGAGCGGCGCGCCGGTGGTCTTCTGGCTCAACGAGAGCAGAGGCCACGATACGGAAATCATCAAGAAGCTGAACGCCTACCTGCCCGAACACGATACGACCGGCCTGGACGTACAAGTCATGACGCCCCAGGACGGGATGCGGTTTTCGCTGGAACGGATCCGCCGGGGCGAAGACACGATTGCCGCAACCGGCAACGTCTTGCGTGACTATCTGACCGATCTGTTCCCGATTCTGGAACTGGGGACGAGCGCCAGGATGCTGTCCATCGTGCCTTTGATGAACGGCGGCGGCCTGTTCGAGACCGGCGCCGGCGGCTCCGCCCCCAAGCACGTCCAGCAGTTCCTGCAAGAGGGGCATCTGCGCTGGGATTCTCTGGGTGAGTACTGCGCCCTGGTGCCCGCGCTGGAATTGATTGCCGAGAACGGCAAGAATCCGACCGCCGCGCTGTTTGCCAAGACGCTCGACCAGGCGATTACGAAATACCTCGAAAACGCGCGTTCCCCCTCGCGCAAGGTGAACGAGATCGACAACCGGGGCAGCACCTTTTATCTGGCCCTGTACTGGGCGCAGGCCCTGGCCGCCCAGGACGAGGATGCGGCCCTCAAGACGCGGTTCAGCCGGGTAGCAAAAGAGCTGGAGGAGAATGAGGCCAAGATCGGCCAGGAGCTGCTGGCCGCCCAGGGCCAGCCGGTCGATATTGGTGGCTATTATTCCCCCGACCCGACCAAAACCGCCCAGGCGATGCGCCCCAGCCCGACCTTCAACACCGTGATTGACGCGCTGTAGTCGTCACATTCCAGTCCCTTCCCATAACGATAGCGGAGAGGTCGTCTGCCCTCTCCGCATCCCCTCGAACCCTTCGGCACGGGGCCGGCTCAGGAGAGAAAGCGAGTGAGCACCGATCTGCTTCCGGCCTTTATCCGAGAACACTATGAAGTGCATGAGTGGAAGCATGCCTGCGCTATCCTGAAGGAAGATTTCCCCCACGAATGGAACGACATTGTGTCGCTGCTGACAGACTTCCGACTGAAGAAGAGTTGGATCACAAAGCCGGGCGGGAGAAAGTCGAAGGTGTCAGGATACATAGATGACTATCTGTATAAACGCGGGTGGACCGAAAAGGAATTTCTCACTCAGGTCGTTGTGGATGGGAACGAAACGCATACGCCGACGCACAAAGTTGATTGTTTTCGCAACCGGATAGCATTAGAGATTGAGTGGAACAATAAAGACCCCTTCTATGATCGAGATTTGAACAACTTCAGGCTGTTGTTTGATCTCAGGGCGATCAGCGTGGGCACTATCATCACCAGATGCGACGATCTTCAGGACATCTTCGACGAGCTCGGAAGAGGTGTCTCATACGGAGCTTCAACGACGCACATGAGCAAGTTGCTCCCTCGAATCAGAGGGGGCGGTGGAGCGGGCTGCCCGTTATTGATATTCGGAATTTCGAAGAAACTCTTTGTGGAGGATGACGCATGAGTGCGGCCGAAGACTTCAGAGAAGAGGTGGGCGCCAGGAGGTTCGCTACTGTGCTTGCCGATCCACCGTGGCGGTTTCAGAACAAGACCGGTAAGGTCGCCCCAGAGCACAAACGGCTCGCGCGCTATCCGACGCTGACATTAGCGGAGATTAAGGACCTGCCCGTTGAGGATGTGGTAGAGGAGACCGCCCACCTCTATCTGTGGGTGCCCAACGCCTTATTGCCGGAGGGCTTACAGGTCATGCAAAGCTGGGGGTTCCAGTACAAAACAAATCTGATCTGGTACAAGGTCAGACAGGACGGCGGACCCGACAGAAGAGGGGTCGGGTTCTATTTCCGAAACGTTACCGAGATGTTGCTCTTTGGCGTGCGGGGAAAACATGCCCGGACCTTGGCACCCGGCAGAAGCCAGGAAAATATCATCCTGTCCAGAAAGAGAGAGCACAGCCGCAAGCCCGACGAACAGTATCCCCTCATAGAGGCGTGCAGTCCCGGCCCGTTTCTTGAACTCTTCGCGCGCGGCGCCAGGCAAGGCTGGTTCACCTGGGGGAATCAATCGAAAGACTACACGCCGACGTGGACGACGTACTCGAACCACTCCCAGGCCGCGGCCGCATCGAACAGGCAGCCGGCCCTCTTACGTTAGAACGTTCACCTGCGCGGTCTGGTCTCCAGCCTCCAGCCGGGAAGGGCCGAGAAACGGCCCGAAGCCACGCCTCCCCAAAATATTGCGCTGACCGTGTCTCGGCTTTTTTCTGAGCTGAAAAAATCTTACATGGCACACCCGCTCTCGCCCTCGGGTCCGTCCCTGCTCCACACCCGTCTGCCCTTTTTTTACGGCTGGGTAGTAGTAGCGGTCGCCTTTGTCACCATGGCCATCGGGGTGAACACGCGGACCGCCTTCTCCCTGTTGTTTCCGCCCATTCTGACCGAGTTCGGCTGGGACCGGGGCAGCACCGCAGCAGCCTTTTCCTTTGGCTTTGTTGCCGCCACGCTCTACTCGCCGATGATTGGCTTCCTGATGGATCGCCTTGGCCCCAGGCTCGTGCTGCCAGCCGGGGCCGGCATGGTCAGTATCGGGCTGATCCTGACCACCTCTATCACCCAGCCGTGGCACCTGTATCTGGCCTTTGGTCTGTTTGTCGGCGGGGGCAGCATGTTCATCAGCTACCTGGGGCATTCTCTGTTCGTGCCCTACTGGTTTGCCCGCAAACGGGGCTTGGCCCTGGGCATTACCTTTGCCGGCGCCGGGGTCGGCTCGATCCTCCTCTTTCCCTGGCTGCAAGACACGATCACTCGCGCTGGCTGGCGCGACGCGTGTTGGATCATGGCCCTGGTGCTGTTTGTGACGGTTGTCCCGCTGAACAGCATCTTGCAGCGTCGGCGGCCGGAAGATCTCGGCCTGGCACCCGACGGAGAGGCGGGGGCGGACGCGTCTCAGGCCGCGCCCGGCCAGGCCGATACTATTGTCGATCACGCCTGGGCTTCGACGGACTGGACCTTGGCCTTGGCCGTCCGGACCGCGCGGTTCTGGTGGCTGGCGCTGGCCATGGCAACCTGTCTGTACGCCTGGTACGCGGTTCAGGTCCATCAGACCAAGTATCTGGACGATATCGGATTTTCCCCTCAGCTGGCCGCCTATGCGCTTGGTCTGGTCGGCCTGACCGGCAGCGTCGGTCAGATCGGCCTGGGGTTTTTGTCTGACCGGATCGGCCGCGAATGGGTCTGGACGCTGAGCCTGTCAGGTTTTGGCCTGTGTTACGCCCTGCTGCTGGTCATGCAGGAACAGCCCAGCCACGTGTTGTTATACAGCATGGTCGTGGCCCAGGGTTTGTTGGGCTACGGAGTCTCGGCCGTGTATGGAGCGGTGGCGGCCGAAATTTTCCAGAGCCGGCGCTACGGCACAATCTATGGAACGCTGAGTGTGGCCGGCAGCCTGGGGGCTGCGGTTGGGCCGTGGCTGACCGGTCTGGTGTACGATCAAACCGGGACCTACGCCCCGGCGTTTTGGCTGGCGATCGGGCTGTGTGGGGTGTCCATCATCAGCATGTGGGTAGCCGCGCCCAGAAAGGTCCGCCTGGTGGCCGGGCGGGTAGGGCGCTAGCTTCTACCCTCCCTCAGAACTTGGCCTTGGGCACCGGCAGGCCGGGAATGTCCGAACGGGTGCGGAACACCGTGCCCTTGAGATCGCGTTGGTCGTTGTTGGCGGTCACCACGTACAGGTCACACATGTCAGGACCGCCAAAGGCCACACTGGTGATGGTTTTTGCCGGGATGTTGATCCGCCGATCAAGCGTGCCGTCCGACTTGAACCGCACGACCTCACCCGAGCCGGCCACCACCGCCACCCACACCCCGCCCTCGACATCAACCGTCATGCCGTCGGGCATGCCGTCGGGCAGCTTGGCAAACAGCTGACGGTCGCTGACCGTTCGGTCGGCGCGCACCTCATACACCCAGACCGCGCGGGTGGTGGAGTCACAGTGGTAGAGCAGGCTGCGGTCCGCGTTGAAGCCGAGCCCGTTTGTGACCTCACCCCTTCCCACAGATGTGTCACCTGTCCCGATGGATCGACCCGAAACAGGGAACCCGGCGGTGGGGTGCTCTTGAAATCAAACTTGTTGATGTCGCAGCCGAACGAACCGACCCAGATGCTGCCCTGGTCGTCAATAGTCAGATCGTTCAGACCGAACAGCGGCTTCCCGTCCCAGTCGCTGAAGATCTCCGTGACCTGGCCGCTCTGTTCGTCCCACCGGGCGAGCGACAGACCGGTGACGAGCATGCCACCACCCTCGTTCAGCGCGATGCCGCCGACCGCCTTGCGGTCTTTCGGGATCAGCGTCTCAATCTGCCCGTCCGGGCTGCGGCGGAAGACGCCACCCCCACGGACATCGCTGAAGTAGAGCCGGTTGTGCTCATCGGTGCGGGGTCCCTCCAGCAAGCCATAGCCGGTCGCCAAGGTTTCAAAGTCCATACGCTGCCTCCTTTTTCTTCGGCTGCTATAGTGTCCCGATCAGCCTGACGATTCAAGCGTACAAGTGGCTGCTTGTGGAGGAGCTGTTAGTCCGCACCGAGGGCTGCGGCTCGGCGCAGACGGTCCATGATCGCCCGTCCGAGCCCGTGTTCGGGAACGGCCTCGACCACCAGGCGGTCAAGGCCAAGCCGGTCGAAGCGGTGGAGGGCGGCAAACAGATTGGTCGCCGCTTCAAGCACATCGCCCTCAGCCGACAGAGCTTCCTGGTGGGTGTAGGCTGCGGCGGCCGGGACGGACCTGAAGCTGAGCAGGCCGACCCGTTCCTGGGCAGACGGCCGGGGAATGGCTTGGCCGGGGGCGAGCAGGGTCAGCCGAACGTGCGGCGCGTAGTGCTGGGGCAGGGTGCCGGGCGAGCGTGGATCGGCGTCGGTGGAAGACGGCAGGCGAACCGGGCCGATCAGGGCTTCTATCTCCTCCACGCTCAGCCCGCCCGGCCGTAACACCACCGCCTCCTCGCTGCTCAGCGCGCACACCGTGGACTCAAGCCCGACCGGACACGGGCCGCCGTCCAGAATCAGCTCGATTTTCTCTCCCAGCGTATCCTGTACGTGTTGGGCGGTGGTCGGACTCACATAGCCGAACGGGTTGGCGCTCGGAGCGGCGATCGGCGTCCCTGCGGCGCGCAGCAGACCGAGGGCGACCGGATGGGCCGGCATACGCAGACCGACCGTGCCAAGCCCGGCGGTGACCAAATCTGGGATGACGGGCTGTTTGGGCAGCACCAGGGTCAGGGGACCGGGCCAGCAGCGCTGCATCAGAATCCTGGCCCGCTCGTCGATCCCAGACGCGTAGCGTGAGACGGCGCCGACCTGGGCAATATGCACAATCAGCGGATCGAACGCCGGGCGCTGCTTGATGGCAAAGACCTGGGCCACAGCGCGTTCATTCAGGGCGTCAGCCCCGAGACCGTAGACGGTTTCGGTCGGAAAGGCGACCACGCCGCCGGCCTGTAGACACGCGGCCGCTCGGTGGATGGCGCTCGGGACGGCCGCGTCGAGAATCTGGGCCATGGTCGCTGTCAGTCCTCCAGGGTCGGATAGGTATTGCTGCCCAGGGCGGCCTCAAACTCCCGTGTCAACTGGTCCCGCCACTCCTGCTTCGCGCCATCGGTACCCAGCTGGCGCAGCAGGCTTTCGAGCAGCTCGTGGCGCTCATAGCCGAACACCCTGAGCACCTCCTCGATCTTCTGGCCGGCCACGGCGCTGGTAATGTGCGGCTGGCCGCTATCGTCAATCACGACCGACGCGTCGTGGACATGGCCGAACAAATTGTGGTAGTCGCCCAGCACGTCCTGATAGGCACCGGTGAAAAAGACGCCCAGATAGTACGGCTGGCCGTCGAGGGGGTGGAGTTCGAGCGAGTCCTTGATGTCCCGCAGGTCGATGAAATGATCGACCTTGCCGTCCGAGTCACACGTCAAATCCGCCAAGTAGCCCTTGCGGTCGGGAATCTCGCCCAGCCGGTGCAGGGGCATGATGGGAAACAGCTGGTCCACGGCCCACGAGTCTGGAATGGATTGGAAGACCGAGAAATTACAGATGAATTTACGGGCCAGGCGGCGTTCCAGATCCTCAAACTCTTCGGGCATATGCCTGGCCAGCTTGGCAAATTTGAGCGCCCGCTCACACACCCCCCAGAACAGCTCCTGGCCGAGCCCGCGGTCTTCCAGGGACAGATAGCCCAGGTTGAACAGCGAGAACATTTCATCGCGCTGTTCCATCACGTCGTGGTAATACTCGCGGTAGTTTTTGGCGTTGATCTCGGTATAGATGTCATACATTTCCTGAATGACCTGCGGCCGGCTGTCCGGGTCGGGCACCTGAATCGGGCCGTTCAACAGGGTCAGTTCGTTGATGACATTACACACCAGCAGGGCGTGGGGAGCGGCGATCATCCGCCCATTTTCGGTCAGGATAGTCGGCTCCCGCACCTGCTCATTGTCGCACACCTCCTTGATGGAGTAGACGATATCGTTGGCGTACTCCTGGACGGAGTAGTTGACGCTCGACTCCGAGGCGGTGCGCGAGCCGTCGTAGTCAATGCCCAGGCCACCGCCGACATCGAGGTAGGCGAGTTGGGGGCACAGCTTGCGCAGCTTGGCATACGTCCGCGCCGCCTCCTTGACCGCCTCCTTGATGCGTTTGATATCGGTCACCTGCGAGCCGATATGAAAGTGCAACAGCTGCAAACAGTCGTCCAGCCCGGCGCGCTTCAGGTGGCTGAGCCCTCGGAGCAGATCGGTGATGGTGAAGCCGAACTTGGACAAGTCGCCGCTCGATTTTTCCCATTTGCCGCTGCCGCGCGTCGATAGCTTGAGGCGCAGACCGATCTGAGGACGAATGCCGAGCCGTCGGCTCAGTTCGACGAGCAGCCTGAGTTCGGACAGCGTTTCCAGCACAATGAAGACTCGCCGTCCGACCTGTTTGCCGCGCAGGGCGAGGCTCAGATATGCCTCGTCTTTGACCCCATTACAGATGATTGGCGCCTGCGGGTTGTGGCTCAGGGCGAGGGACAGGGTCAGTTCGGCCTTGCTGCCAACCTCGATGCCCAGGTCGTAGGGCCGGCCACAGCGGACGACCTCCTGGACGACCTCTTTTTTTTGATTGGCCTTGAGCGGATAGGCCGGAATATAATCGCCGTTGTAGTCGAACTCCTGGATTGCGGTCCGAAAAGCCGTGACCAGTTTCTTGATCTGACCGTCCAGAATCTGGGGGAAGCGCAACACCAGGGGGGGCGACAGGCCGCGCCGGTGCAGTTCGGCCACGATTCGCGTCACGGCTACCGGTACGCTGCGGGGCGGGCCGAAGGCCAGGACAACGTGGCCGTCACGGCTGACCGAGAAATATTCCCCGCCCCAGTTGCGCAGCCCATACCGGTCGAGGTTTTCCTCGACCACGTTGGGGGCGAAAGTCGCCGGGGGGCTGACCGTCGGGCGTATGTCGGCCCGGGGGGGTAAGAACCGATCCGGCTGGCTATCGCGGGCGTGCGCTGTCATGGCAACACTTCCTTTTGAGACGACGGGCCTTGCTTCCACGCTAGCGGGGATACGACCGGGAGGCGCAGCGCCGGACGCCGACATGGCGTGAGGAGGCGGAAAGAGCGACGGGACTGGACAACCTTTCCGCTCGGGGCTGGTCTGGAGATAGGGGGCGTTGTGCGTGTCTTCAAGGCAGGGAGTCCACCTCGTGCTGTTCGGCAGAGAGCAGCCACCCCTACCGCCTTTGTTCGGTGCTGTCAAGATAAATCCGGGCCTCTGGGCACGGCGCGTCCAGCATTGAGCCTGACGAACCGATTCCGTACAATACGGCCCATGGAGAGCAGTGCGGCCGCAGTCCGTGTCGGTCTGGTCCAGATGACGTGTGGAGACGAACCCGGCGTCAACCTCGACAGAGCGGTGCGCCGCATCGAAATGGCCGCCCGGCGCGGCGCCCAGATTGTGTGTCTGCAAGAACTCTTCTGCTCGGTCTACTTCTGTCAGCGGGAGGATACCAGCTGTTTTCGGTTGGCCGAGTCGATTCCCGGGCCGACAACCGAAACCCTCAGCCGTGTGGCGCGGGACCGTCAGCTGGTGTTGATCGCGCCGATTTTTGAGAAGCGGGCGGCGGGTTTATTCCACAACGCGGCGGCGGTCATCGACGCCGACGGGACGCTGCTCGGCACCTATCGCAAGATGCACATCCCGGACGACCCGCTGTACTATGAAAAGTTCTATTTCACTCCGGGCGATCTGGGTTTTCAGACGTTTGCGACCCGCTACGCCCGGGTCGGCGTCCTGATCTGCTGGGACCAGTGGTTTCCCGAGGCCGCCCGCCTGACCGCGCTGGGCGGAGCCCAGCTGCTGTTCTACCCAACGGCGATCGGCTGGCACCACGCCGAACGCGCCGAAGAGCGCCAGGCGCAGCGTCACGCCTGGGAGACAATCCAGCGCGGCCATGCGGTGGCCAACGGCGTCTTTGTGGCAGCGGTGAACCGGGTTGGCACCGAGGACGGCTTGCAGTTCTGGGGCTCCTCGTTTGTCAGCGACCCGTTTGGCCGCATGCTGGCCAGCGCCGGAACCGAGGCCGAAGAGACCCTGGTGGTCTCGTGTGACCTGGGTCGCATTGAGACGGTCCGTCAGGAGTGGCCGTTCCTGCGCGACCGACGGATTGATGCCTACGCCAATCTCACCAAGCGCTATCTCGACTGAGATCGTCGCCGGACGCGGGGCGCCCGGACCGGCCCGGACGCCGGCCAGTCTCGGCCTGCGGCTGCCCGCCGAATGGGAGCCGCACGCGGCCACCTGGCTCTCCTGGCCGCACAATGTCGAGACCTGGCCGGGCCGCTTTGCCGCCATCCCGCCACTGTTCCGTGCCATGGTCAGCGCCCTCCACCTCCGCGAGCGGGTGCATATCTGCGTCAACGACGCTGCGACCGGCCGGGCGGTCGTCTCCGGGCTGGCCCGGTCTGGGGTGGATGGAGACCGGCTGGGCGTGTATGAGATACCGACCAATGACGCCTGGGCGCGGGATCACGGCCCCATTTTTGTGACACGGGCGAGCCGGGACCGTACTGAACTGGCCCTGATAGACTGGCGTTTTAACAGCTGGGGCGGCAAATACCCGCCCTGGGATCTGGACGACGCGGTCGCGGGCCAGATTGCGACCCGGCTGGCGGTCCCGCGCTTTGCCCCTGGACTGGTGCTGGAGGGCGGCTCAATTGATGTCAACGGCTGCGGCACGCTGCTGACCACCGAGGCGTGTTTGCTGCATCCGAATCGTAATCCGGCCCTCGACCGCCAGGATATTGAGGCCGCCCTGTGCGCCTTTCTCGGGGTGAACACCATCGTCTGGCTGGGCGCAGGCATTGTTGGCGATGACACCGACGGGCATGTGGATGACATCGCCCGCTTTGTGAACCCGACCACCGTCGTGTGCGCGGTCGAGGACGACCCGCTCGACCCCAATTATCGTCTTCTGCAAGACAACCTGGCTCGGCTGCGGGCCGCGACCGACCAGGCCGGACGCCGGCTGACGGTCGTCCGCCTGCCGATGCCGGAACCGATCCTGTCCAAGGATACGGACAGCCCCAGGCTGCCGGCCAGCTACGCCAATTTTTATATTGCCAACGGCCTGGTCCTGGTCCCGACCTATGACCAGCCGAACGACCGGCGCGCCCTGGACATCCTCCAGAGTCTGTTTCCCGACCGCCGGGTGCTCGGCCTGCCGTGTACCGACCTGGTCCTGGGTCTGGGCGCGATCCACTGTGTGACCATGCAACAGCCGGCGGCCGACGGCGCGCTGCCGGAGAATGAAATAGAATAGAAGATATGCCGATTCCACAAACACTTTGGACAGAAGTCGACCGGCGAGAGCTTTTTCTCCGGGGGATTCTCTGGACCGAAGTCAGTCGCCAGTGCTCCGAGTTGCGCCGCAAGCTGCGCCACCACAACTATCGCTACTACGTGCTTGACGCCCCGGAGGTGAGCGACGCGGACTACGACCGGCTGTTTCGGCGTCTGAGCCAGCTGGAAGCCGAGTATTCCCAGCTCCAGGACCCGCTGTCGCCGACCCAGAAGGTCGGCGCGCCGCCTCTCAGCGAGTTTGTCCAGGTCCGACACCGGGTACCCATGCTGTCCCTGGCCAACGTCGTCAGCCGTGAGGAGATGCAGGAGTTTCACAACCGTTTGCAGCGTTTTCTCGACACCGACAAGCCGCTCGTGTACGTGGCCGAGCCCAAGATTGACGGGGTGGCGGTCGAACTGGTGTACGAAAACGGCCGCTTCGTTACCGGCTCAACCCGGGGCGACGGTACAACCGGGGAAGACATCAGCCACAATATCAAGACCATCCGATCCGTGCCGCTGCGCCTGCTGGACCAGGGCGTGTCCATTCCGAGCCACCTGGAGTTGCGGGGCGAGGTCTTTCTGTCAAACGCGGCATTTCGTCGCCTCAACGCCGAACGGCTCGAAGCCGGTGAGTCGCCCTTTGCCAACCCTCGCAACGCGACCGCCGGGTCGCTCAAACAGCTTGACTCGGCCGTGACGGCCAAACGCCCGCTGGACCTCTTCTGTCACGGCCTGGGTCATTTCGAGGGCGGGGGACTGGCCTCGCACCAGGAGTTTGTCCAAGCGCTCCAGTCCTGGGGGCTGAAACCCGTGCCCCACGGACGGGTGTGTCGGGATTTGTCCGAGGTGTTTGCGGTCTGTGACGCGCTGGAGGCCCAGCGTGACGCGCTGCCGTTTGAAATTGACGGCGTGGTCGTGCGGGTTGACGATTTCACACTGCAACACCGCCTGGGAGCGATCTCGCGCTCGCCGCGCTGGGCGGTGGCGTATAAATTCGCCGCCCGGCAGGCCACGACCCGAGTTGTGTCCATCGTCCCCCAGGTCGGACGCACCGGCACCCTCACCCCGGTTGCCGAGCTACTTCCGGTCGGCATTGGCGGGGTGACGGTCAAGAGCGCTTCACTGCACAACATGGACGAGATTCGCCGCAAGGATATCCGCGTCGGCGATACGGTCGTTGTCGAACGGGCCGGGGATGTCATTCCCTATGTGGTCAAGGCGCTGCCCGACAAGCGGACCGGAGAAGAGCGCGAATTTGTCATGCCCGACCGGTGTCCGGTATGCGGGGCCGAGGTCGAACGGGAAGAGGGCGAGGCCGCCTACCGCTGTACGGGGCTGGCCTGCCGGGCCAAGCTCAAGGAGAGCCTCAAGTTCTTTGCCGGCCGGGGCGGCATGGATATCGAGGGCTTGGGCGACAAGATTGTTGAGCAGCTGGTCGAGACCGGCCTGGTCGCTGACCCGGGCGACCTGTACGGCCTGTCACAAGAACAGCTGGCCGGTCTGGAGCGTCTGGCCGACAAGTCGGCCCACAATCTGCTGGCCGCGATTGAGAAGAGCAAGACAACCAGCCTGCCGCGCTTCATCGCCTCCCTCGGTATTCGCCACGTCGGCGAGGCCACAGCTAAGCAACTCGCCGAACATTTTGGTCAGTTAGAGCTGATTATGGAGGCTGATCAAGCCGCACTGGAAGACATTCGTGATATCGGTCCAGAAGTCGCTCAGAGTATCGCTCGTTTTTTTTCCCAGTCACACAATCGAGCTGTCGTTAAGAAGTTGCGCCGAGCAGGCGTAGATTTCCCCACCGTTGCGGCCCGACGCGAGGGCAGGCTGGGCGGCCAGACCTTTGTGTTGACCGGCAGCCTGGCCAGCATGACCCGCTCCCAAGCCCGGCAGCGGATTGAAGCCCTGGGCGGCAAAGCCACTTCGGGGGTGTCCAAAAAAACGAGCTATGTGGTAGCCGGGGCAGAGCCGGGTGCAAAGCGCGACAAGGCCGAGCGTCTGGGGATCACGATTCTGAGCGAGGAAGAGTTTCTGCGTCTGGTGGGGAGTGAAGACGAGACTTAGGGTGGGATTGTCCTCGCCACTGTGTCAGATCATACAGGAGAGGACAGACGCATCGAAGGAGCATCGACATGAAGTGGGATGAGGTCTGCAAAGACAGCCTGCTCCAGGATTTGCCGTACAAGATTGAACTCAACGAGTGGGGAAATATCGTCATGAGCCCGGCTTCCAATCGCCACGGCAACCTGCAAACCAAAATTGCCTTTTACCTGATGAGCCATATGCCGGACGGCACGGTGCTGACCGAATGCTCGGTAGACACGCCCAAGGGGGTGAAAGTGGCTGACGTGGCATGGGTGTCTGCGGCGTTTCTGCAACGCAACAGGGGCACGACGCCGTATGCCGAGGCTCCCGAGGTGTGTGTCGAGATACAATCTCCCGCCAACTCTGACGCGGAAATGGCCGACAAACGGAGCTTGTACTTTGCCCGGGGAGCGCGCGAGTGCTGGCTGTGCGACGAGGACGGCACTGTGTCGTTTTTCAGTCGGCAGGAAAAAATGGACCGCTCGCAGCTCTTTCCGGCCATGCCGGCCCGGGTTGAAGCCGAGGCCTGATGGTCTTTGTGAGGGCGCAGGCGCGTTGACACTGCGCCGGGCTATGGTGTACATTTCCGGGACAACGCGGGTGTAGCTCAGCTGGCTAGAGCGCGACCTTGCCAAGGTCGAAGTCGCCGGTTCGAAGCCGGTCACCCGCTTCCCCCAAAGTCCCTGACCAGCCAGGGACTTTTTTCTTGACAGTCAAGCGGCTTCCTCGACCGTAATCACCAGACGCTTTCCGACGTGGGCCAGGGCTTCTTCCAGCCTGCCGATCTTGGTGGGGTGGCGGGGATTGAGTATGCGGCGTACCTCGCTTTCCTGAATCCGCATACTCAGGGCGAAGGCGCTGTTGGACAGCCGCTTTTCGCGCAGGGCTTCGTACAGCGCAGCCTTCGCGGCCAAAATCGCGCCGGGAACCACTGTGGGGCGGCCCTTGGCCGGACTCGGCCTTGGAATATCCTCCCGCCGCATGATGCGACCCGCCAGAGCTTCCTCAAGGCAGTCCGCGGCTTCCGTGACTGCCTCGGCCACGGTGTCGCCGTCGGTAAACGCCTCGTCAAAGTCAGGGAAGGTAACCGAAAAGCCACCTTCACGTTCATCATGCAGGGCGATGGGGTAGCTGTACCGGGTTGTCACGATCAGGTCTCCGTTCATGGGTTTGCGCATTCCATGTCGCACAAAATTGCGCGAGACGAAAGAGCCATTTCAGGTGATGAACGCGCCTTCCAGGCAAAAATGAAAAGTGTCAAAAGAAATATGGGTCGTTTGTTCGCCTGCGATCCCCTTCTTTTTGGAACCACTTGCGAATCCGCTCGCTTGACGCTGGGCGAGCGTCCTGCCACAAAGGGGGGCATCAGCGTTCTCCTGTGTACCCGGTGGCAGACGAACCCATGCGGATTTTCCTGATCGACGGCCAGTCCTACATCTACCGCGCCTTCTACGCCGTGCGCGAGCTGAGTAACGCCAGCGGCTTTCCGACCAACGCCATCTTCGGCTTTGTGAACATGCTCCAAAGGGTCCAGGACACCTATGAGCCGAGCCATCTGGCGATCATTTTTGACGCGCCGGGCAAGACCTTTCGCCACGAGCGCTACAGCGACTACAAGGCCAACCGGCAGTCCATGCCTGACGCGCTGCGGCAGCAGATCCCGCGTATCAAAGAGGTCGTTGCAGCCTACCGCATTCCGGCCATTGAGTTGGCCGGCTATGAGGCCGACGACATTCTGGCCACCCTGGCCGGCCGCTGGGACCGCGACGGGGCCGAGGTCGTCCTGGTGTCCGGCGACAAGGACCTGATGCAGCTGGTGTCCGAGCGGGTGACCATGCTCGACACCATGAAAAACAAGCTCATCGGCATCGAAGAGGTGCGGGCCAAGTTCGGCGTCGAGCCTGCCCGGGTGGTCGAGGTCCAGGCCCTGATGGGCGACCCGACCGACAATATTCCGGGCATTCCCGGGGTGGGTCAGAAGACGGCCATGAAGCTCATCGCCGAGTGGCACGACCTCGAAAACGTCCTCAGCCACAGCGAGGCCATCAAGGGCAAGCTGGGCCACCGGGTCCGCGACAACAGCGAGCTGGCCCGTCTGTCCAAGGAACTGGCGACCCTGTGCCGCGAGGTGCCGCTCGAGGTCGAGCTGGACAGCCTGGCCTGCCAGGAGCCCGACCTCGACCGGCTGCGCGAGCTGTTCAGCGAGTTTGAGTTTCGCCGCTTGCTGGACGATCTGGACGCCGGCTGGGAATTTTCCCTGGATGACGAAGCGGCCAAGACCGGCCGCTACGAAGTCGTCCGCACCGCCGACCAACTGCAACACGTGCTCGACCAGATCCGGGCGGCCAAGACCTACTGCCTGGATACCGAGACGACCGCCCTCAATCCGCTCGATGCCGAGCTGGTCGGGGTCGCCCTGTCGGTCCGCGAGGAACACGCCTGGTATGTGCCGGTCGGCCATACGGCCGCCGGCGCCGAGTCCCAGCTGCCGCGCCAGACCGTGCTGGCCGCCCTGCGCAGCCTGTTTGAGGACGCGTCGCTGTCGCTCATCGGCCAGAACCTCAAATACGACATTCTGGTCCTGGCCAAATACGGGCTGTGGCCCGGACGGCTGGCCGGCGACACCATGCTGGCCTCGTATCTGCTCGATCCCGCCACCCGGCATAATCTGAACGACCTGGCCTGGGAGCATCTGCACTACAGCATGACCAGCTATGAGGAAGTGACCGACGGGGCCAAAAAGGGCTTTGCCGAGGTGGCGGTTGAGGCGGCCGCCGGCTATTCGGGCGAAGACGCCGATATCACCCTGCGTCTGGCCCAGCGTCTGTTCCCGCGTCTCGACGCCGAGGACATGGGCGCGCTGTTCTCCGAGATTGAGCTGCCCCTGGCCCTGGTCCTGGCCCGCATGGAGCTGGCCGGTATTCTGGTCGACCGCGACTTTCTGGCCGGACTGTCGGCCGAGTTCAGCCAGCACCGCAGCCGGCTCGAACACGAAATCTATGAGCTGGCCGGTGAGGAATTCAACATCGCCTCGCCCCAGCAGCTCCAGCGTATTCTGTTTGACAAGCTGGGCCTGCCGCGCGGCAAAAAAACCAAGACCGGCTCCTCGACCGACTCCTCGGTCCTGGAGGGGCTGGCCGAGCGCTATCCGCTGCCGGCCAAGATCCTGGCCTACCGCGGCTTTGCCAAGCTGCAAAGCACCTATGTGGATGCCCTGCCCAAGCTGATTCGACCCGATACCGGGCGGATTCATACCTCCTTCAACCAGACCGTCACGGCCACCGGGCGCCTGTCGTCCAGCAACCCGAATCTGCAGAACATCCCGATTCGGAGCGAAGAGGGCCGCCGCATCCGGGCCGCCTTTGTGCCGGCGCCGGGCCACCTGCTGGTGTCGGCCGACTACTCGCAGATCGAGCTGCGGCTGCTGGCCCACCTGAGCCGCGACCCGGTCCTGGTCGAATCGTTTCGCCGCGGCCAAGACGTGCACGCCCGGACGGCGACCGAACTGTTCGGGACTGAAACGGTCAGCGCAGACCAGCGGCGTCAGGCCAAGACGATCAATTTCGGGATTATCTACGGCATGGGCGCCCACCGTCTGGGCCGCTCGCTGGGCATTCCGTTCAAAACCGCCCAGGGCTATATCGACCAGTACTTTGCCCGCTATCACGGGATCAAGGGCTATATGGACGGCGTGCTGGACACCGCCCGAGAGCGGGGATATGTGACCACCCTGCACGGCCGCCGGCGCTACGTGCCGGACCTGCGCAGCACCAACCGTCAGGTCGTCAGCGCCGCCGAACGGGTCGCCATCAACACCCCGATTCAGGGCACGGCCGCCGACCTGATCAAGATCGCCATGGTGGCCATTGACCGCCGGCTGCGTGAGCACGGCTCAGGCACCCGTATGCTGTTGCAGGTGCACGACGAGCTGCTGTTCGAGGTGCCCGAGCAGGAAGTCGAAACCGTGACCCGCCACGTCCGCGAGGTCATGGAAGGCGTGGCGGCGCTTGAGGTGCCGCTCGAGGTGGAGATCGGCCAGGGACGCAGCTGGGCGGAGGCGCACTAGGCAGAGCGGCAATCTGACACGACCGGGACCAGTCTACCGCTATCTTCCGCTATCTTCCGCTATCTTCGACCGAAAGGAGACAGGAGCATGGACTACAGCAAATACGAGCATCTGGTGATTGAGATCAAGGACGGCATTGCCCTGCTGACCATCAACCGTCCCGAGACGCTGAACTCGACAAACTTCCGTTTGCACTACGAGCTGAGCAAGGTGTGGCTCGATATTGCCGAGGACGATGACATCCGGGTGGCCGTGATTACCGGCGCCGGGCGCGCCTTCTCGGCCGGCGGCGATTTTGAGGTGGTGGAAAAATCCATCGACAACCTCGACGTGGTGTCACAGACGATGAAAGAGGCGCGCGACATCGTCCACAACATGATCAACTGCAATAAGCCGATCATTTCGGCCATTAACGGCGTGGCGGTCGGCGCCGGGCTGGCGGTGGCGCTGATGGCCGACATCAGCATTGCCTCGGAAAAGGCCAAGTTCACCGATGGCCACACCCGGCTGGGCGTGGCGGCGGGCGATCATGCGGCCGCGATCTGGCCCCTGCTGGTCGGTATGGCCAAGGCCAAGTACTACCTCCTGACCTGCGACATGCTGGATGCCACCGAGGCCGAGCGGATCGGCCTGGTCAGCATGGTCGTGCCCCACGACGAGTTGATGCCAAAGGCCATGGAGGTCGCCACCAAGCTGGCCAACGGCGCCCAGCAGGCGATCCGTTGGACCAAGCTGTCCCTGAACCAGTGGCTGCGCAACGCCGCCGCCACCTCGTTCGACTACTCGCTGGCCCTGGAGATGCTGGGCTTCTTTGGCAAAGATGTGGGCGAGGGCCTGGCCTCCCTGCAGGAGCGCCGCCGCCCCGCTTTTCCTTCGACCAAGGGCCGCCAGAATACCTGAGCCAATGAACACCGCCCAGAAAATCGAACAGGTGCTCCGTCTCCGCCTCGCAGCCCTGGACATTACGGTTGAAGACGAGAGCGCCCTGCACGCCGGCCATGCCGGGGCGGCCTCGGGCGGGGGACACTACCGGGTGCGCATCGTGTCGCCGCTGTTCAGCGGAAAAAACCGGGTAGAGCGGCACCGCCTGGTGTATGCGGCGCTGGCCGACGAGATGGGCGGGGCGATTCACGCCCTGGCCCTCACCACCCTGACGCCGGACCAGGCCTGAGCCCTAACGGTAATAGGCCCGGTACCATTCCACGAATCGGGCAAGACCCTCGCGCAACGGCGTGGTCGGCCGAAAGCCGACGGCCTGGACCAGGTCGTCCACGTCGGCGCAGGTCTCCGGCACGTCGCCGGCCTGGAGGGGCTGGAAGTCCTTTTTGGCCCGACGGCCCAGGCACTCTTCCAGGACGGCAATAAAGTCAAGCAGTTCGACCGGCTGATTGTTGCCGATGTTATACAGGCGGTAGGGCGCCGCGCTGCTGCCCGGGTCGGGCGTCTGACCGGACCAGTCCGGGTTCGGCCGGGCAACGCTGTCCAGCACACGGACCACGCCTTCGACAATATCGTCGATGTAGGTGAAATCACGGCGCATCCGGCCGTTGTTGAAGACCGCTATGGGCTCGCCGGCCAGAATGGCGCGGGTAAACACGAAGGGGGCCATGTCCGGCCGGCCCCACGGACCGTAGACCGTAAAAAAACCGCAGGCCGGTCGTCGGCAGGCCGTACACATGGCTGTAGGTATGGGCCATCAGTTCGTTGGCCTTTTTGGACGCCGCGTACAGCGAGACCGGATGATCGACATTGTGGTGGACCGAAAACGGCAGCGTGGTGTTCGCCCCGTACACCGAGCTGCTCGAAGCGTACACCAGATGGGCGGTTCGGGTCGCCCGGCAGCCCTCGACCACATTCAGAAAGCCGACCAGGTTGCTCTCGACATAGGCGTGCGGGTCGGTCAGCGAGTGGCGGACGCCGGCCTGGGCGGCCAGGTGGATGACCCGCTCCGGCCGGTGGCGTCGAAAGAGGTCGGCCATACCCGCCCGGTCGGTCAGATCGAGTTTCTGGAAGCTGAAGCCGGCCTCCCGGCTGAGCCGGGCCAGCCGGGCGTGTTTCAGCCCCACATCGTAGTAGGCGTTGAGATTGTCCAGGCCGATGACCGCATCCCCCCGGGCGAGCAGCCGGGTCGCAACATGAAAACCGATAAAACCGGCCGCTCCGGTGACGAAAACCCGCATGCCGTTCTCTCAGCGCTGGGCTGGCTCAGTGGCTGACCGTGACGTCCCGCCCGTCGGTCCGAGCCTTGGTGCGGGCAGTGCCCCGGTCCTGTCCGTCCTGCTGGTCTTGTCGGTCTTGCCCATTGTGCGACGCCGGGCGATCGGCCGACAGCTGGCGGATGACCTTGAGATGGTAGTCAACCCCGGACCACACGCTGAACACGACCGACAGCCACAGAAAATACATCCCGGTCAGATGAAAATTGATGTGCCAATAGGTGTAGTGCAGGATCAGGCTGTGGACGGCAAAGATCTGGCACAGGGTTTTATACTTGCCGAGCGCTTCGGCCTCAACAATGACCCCCGCGCCGGCCGCAATGCCGCGTAGCCCGGTGACCGCAAGCTCGCGCCCGATCAGCAGCACGACCAGCCAGGCCGGAACCCGTGGAAAACGGTCGAGGCTGAGCAGCATGATCAGGGCGGCCATCATCAGCAGCTTGTCGGCCAGGGGGTCGAGCAGCTTGCCCAGGGTGCTGGTCCGGCCCTGGAGACGGGCGATATAGCCGTCAAAATAGTCGGTCCAGCTGGCCACAAAAAAGATCCAGAACGCCCACACCCCGGCGCTCGGCCCGGGGTCGGTCAGATAGTACATCAGCAATGGGATCAGGGCGATGCGAAACAGGCTCAGCAGGTTGGGCAGGTGTGACACCGACGGCATAGCAGCCCCCCACATAAGCAATTTTGTGTCCCAGGTCAAATTCCTGTCCCCACCGCTGGGCTGCTCGCCCGCCTTGACTGCGCAGTATCGACATGTCAGCAATGGGCCGGCCCATGGATACAACCGACTATCTGATCATCGGCAGCGGCATCGCCGGCCTCAGTCTGGCCCTCAAAGCGGCCGTCCACAGCTCGGTCACGATCGTCACCAAAGACCGTCTCCCGGAGAGCAACAGCGCCTACGCCCAGGGCGGCATCGCCTCGGTCTGGAGCGCCGACGATTCCTTTGAGGCTCACACGCGCGATACCCTCAAAGCCGGGGTCGGGATGTGTCATCCCCAGGTGGTCGAGACCGTTGTCCGCGAGGGACCGGAGCGGATTCGGGAACTGATTGCGCTGGGCACCAACTTTTCGCGCCGGAGCGGCGAGGAGTACGACCTGGGCCTTGAGGGCGGCCATTCGTACCGGCGCATCCTGCACGCGGCCGATGCCACCGGTCAGGAAATTATCCGAGCCCTGGTCGACGCCGTTCGTAGCCAGCCCCATATCCGTATTCTTGAAAACCACATGGGGGTCGATCTGCTGACCACGGGCGGACCGGCCGGTACGGAGTGCTGGGGAGCCTATGTGCTTGATCTGGAAACCAATCAGGTGGCGACCTTTCCCGCCCGGGTCACCGTGTTGTGCACCGGCGGGGCGGGCAAGGTCTACCTGTACACCAGCAATCCCGATGTGGCGACCGGCGACGGGGTGGCGATGGCCTATCGGGCCGGCGCGCCGGTCGCCAACCTCGAATTTTTTCAGTTTCACCCGACCTGCCTGTTTCATCCCCAGGCCAAGTCGTTTCTGATTTCCGAAGCCCTGCGCGGCGAGGGGGCGGTGCTGTGCCGTCCGGACGGGAGGGCCTTCATGGCCGAGTATGACGAGCGGGCCGAGCTGGCGCCCCGCGACGTGGTGGCGCGGGCGATTGACCGCGAGATGAAGACGCACGGCTTTGCGTCGGTCTTCCTCGATATCAGCCACCGCAGCCCGGATTTCCTGCGCCAGCGCTTTCCGGTCATCTCCCAACGCTGTCTGGAGTACGGGATTGATCTGACCCGCGAGCCGATTCCGGTCGTCCCTGCGGCCCACTATATGTGTGGCGGGGTGGTCATCGACCTGCACGGTGCGACCGCCATCCGGCGTCTGTACGCGGCCGGCGAGGTCAGCATGTCGGGTCTGCACGGGGCCAACCGGCTGGCGTCCAACTCGCTGCTCGAAGCCGTGGTGTTTGCCCACCGGGTGTTTGTCCACGCCCGCGACTTTCTGGCCACCGACCGTCAGCCGAGCCCGGCCTTTGCCGACTGGAACCCGGGCCAGGCGGTCGATAGCGATGAGATGGTCGTGGTGACCCAGACCTGGGAGGAAATCCGGCGCCTGATGTGGAACTACGTCGGCATCGTGCGCAGCGACCGTCGGCTGGCCCGCGCCCAGCGCCGGATTGACCTGATTCAGGACGAGATTCGGGACTACTACTGGAACTTCCTGGTGACCGGCGATGTGCTGGAGCTGCGCAACCTGGCCACCGTGGCCGAGCTGATCATCCGCTGCGCCCGTCTGCGCCGTGAGAGCCGTGGCCTGCACGCCACCCTGGATCATCCGCACACCGCCGACCCCGTCAGGCAGCGGGACACGGTCGTGCGCCTCGACGCCCCACACGACGGCGCGGGGCAGGACACGCGCGTGCCGCTATAGCCCTCCCAATACGCGTCCAGATTCAATCCTTCAGCGGTCCAGCTCAAACAGGGCCAGTTGGCTGCCCTTGGGGCGCTCGCCGAGCGGGACCGGGTAGCGGTCGGTAAAGCAGGCGTCACAGAAACCGGCCTGAGACTCTTGGAGGGCAACGTACAGGCCGGCCTGGCTCAGATACGACAGGCTGTCGGCCGTGATATAGCGCCGAATGGCTTCGACGTCCTGGTTGGCGGCGATCAGCTCGCCCCGCTTGGGCGTATCAACACCGTAATAGCACGGGCCGACTGTCGGCGGGGCGCTGATCCGCATATGGACCTCACGCGCGCCGGCGCTGCGGATCATGGTGATGATCTTGCGGCTGGTCGTACCCCTGACAATCGAGTCGTCAACCACAACCACCCGCTTGCCGCGCAGCACGTCGGCCTGGGCGTTGAGCTTGATCTTGACGCCAAAGTGGCGGATGGCGTCGCGGGGCTCAATAAAGGTACGGCCGACATAGTGGTTGCGGATCAAGCCCATCTCAAACGGCAGATCCGCCTGCTGGGCGTAGCCGAGCGCCGATGGCACCCCGGAGTCGGGGACGGGGATGACGATATCGGCCTCGACCGCAGCCTCGCGGGCCAGCTGACGACCAAATGCCTGGCGGACCTGGTAGACGCTCTTGCCGTACAGCTTGCTGTCGGGCCGCGAGAAGTAGATATACTCGAACACGCACCGCGACAGCGGCTCGCGCGGGAAAGGCTTGTAGGACTGCAAGCCCTGCGATGTACACAGCAGCACCTCGCCCGGCTCAAGCTCCCGTTCATAGTGGGCGCCGATCAGGTCAAAGGCGCAGGTTTCCGAGGCGACAACCGTGGTCTGCCGGTCCCCGTCCTGAATGTGGCCCAGCACCAGCGGCCGAAAGCCGTAGGGATCGCGGGCGGCGACCATGGCGTTCTCGGTCAGAAACACCAGCGAGTAGGCCCCGCGCAGCTGGGCCAGGGCTTCGATGATCCGGTCGATCAGGGTCGGTGCCTGGGCGCCGGCGATCAGGTGCAGGATGACCTCGGTATCGACCGTGGACTGAAAGATCGAGCCCTGATGTTCCAGCCGCAGGCGCAGCTCGTCGGCGTTGACCAGGTTGCCGTTATGTCCCAGCGCCAGTGAGCCGTAGGTATAGCGGGCGACCAGGGGTTGGGTATTTCTGAGCACGGTTGAGCCGGCCGTAGAGTAGCGGTTGTGGCCGATGGCGCTGGTGCCCTCCAGGCGCCGGATCTGGCGTTCATCAAAAATATCGGCGACCAGGCCGAGGCCGCGATGGGCGAGCAGGGTCCGGCCGTTGGACGACACGATCCCGGCCGATTCCTGGCCCCGATGCTGCAAGGCGTACAGCGACAGGTAGGCCAGATTGGCCGCGTCCGGGTGACCATAGATGCCGACCACACCACACTCTTCGTGGAACCGGTCGGATCGGTCATGTGTGTCCAGCATGGAACCTCCTTAGATGGGGAGTCGTGATTGCCTTTTGCGGCGCGTGGTCATCACGCTTCCCCATTCCGACCGTCCGCTTCACAGACCCAGCTGTCGGGCCAGGGCGGTCCGCCACTCGTGTTCGAGCCGGGCCACCGGCAGGCGTATGCCACCGGCAGGGGTGGACGCGGCTCGCGGCTCGCTCGATTGCTCAGCAGCGTCCACCTGCAACTCCAAAACGCTTCCGCCGACCCGGCCCAGGATAAGGCACGGCAGGTCGGCCGCCCCGGCCAGGGTCTGGAGCCGGCTCAGCTTGGCCTCAGGTAATGAGACTAGCACCCGGGACTGGCTTTCGCCAAACAGCTGGGCGTCGGGCCGCCCGGCGCCGACCAGCCGCACCTGAGCCCCGAGCGCGATCGGACCGCTGATACACGCCTCGGCCAGGGCCACGGCCAGACCGCCCTCGGCAACATCGTGGGCCGAAGACAGCAGGGCTTCGGCGCTGGCGTCGAGGCACAGCCGGTGGAGGCGTTTTTCGCGCTCCAGGTCCAGCTGCGGCGGCCGGCCGGCCACCCGGTCATGTATCACGGCCAGATACTCGCTGGCGCCCAACTCTTCCAAAGTCTCGCCCACCAGGACGATCACGTCGCCCGGCCGCTTGAACCACTGGGTCAGCCGTCGGCTGACATCCGTCAGCAGGCCGACCATGGCCACGGTCGGCGTGGGCGGAATCGCTCGGCCCTCGGTTTCGTTGTAAAAGCTGACGTTACCGCTGACAACGGCCAGGCCGAGCGCCTGACACGCGTCGCGCAGGCCGGCAATGGCCTGTTGGAACTGCCACATGACCTCGGGTTTTTCCGGGTTGCCGAAATTCAGGCAGTCGGACACGGCCAGCGGTCGCGCGCCGCTGACGGCCAGGTTGCGGGCGCTCTCGGCCACGGCGATCAGCGCGCCGCGATACGGGTCCTGGGCGCAGTAGCGGCTGTTGCAGTCCACGCTCAGGCCGATGCCGGTCGTGGTGCCCTTGATCCGCAGCACGGCCGCGTCCGAGCCGGGCTGGACCACCGTGTTGCCGCTGACCAGGCTATCGTACTGCCGGTACACCCATTCCTTGCTGGCCACATTCGGCGCAGTCAGCAGCCGCAGCAGGACGGCGTTGTAATCGCCCGGCAGGGGCAGGTCGGTCAGGTCGAGGGTGTGGCGCTGGTCGAGGTCGTCCGGCCGGCGGGCCGGGCGCTCGTAGGCCGGGGCCGCGTCGGTCAGCGCCGAGACCGGAAGGCGGACCACCTCCCGGCCCTGCCAGGCAGCCCGAAACAGGCCGTCGTCGGTGACCCGGCCGACCACCACGGCGGGCAGATCCCAGCGTGAGAACAGCGCCCGGACGGCGTCTTCACAGCCCGCCTTGGCCACCAGCAGCATCCGTTCCTGGGACTCTGACAGCAGCAGTTCATAGGCGCTGATGCCGTCCTCGCGGGTGGGTACGGCGTCCAGATTCAGCACAAAGCCGGTGCCCCCCCGGCCGGCCATCTCGACCGATGAGCTGGTCAGGCCGGCCGCCCCCATGTCTTGGATGGCCACGATGAGATCGCGCTGCATCAGCTCCAGGCAGGCCTCAATCAGCAGGTTTTCGGTAAACGGATCGCCGACCTGGACAGCCGGCCGGAGTTCTTCCGAGCGGGCGTCAAATTCGCGCGAGGCAAGCAGGCTGGCGCCATGAATGCCGTCCCGGCCGGTGCGCGAGCCAACGTAGATGACGGGGTTGCCCGCCCCGGCCGCCCGGGCGCGAAAAATCCGGTCGGTCCTGACCACCCCCAGACTGAAGGCGTTGACCAGGATATTGCCGTTATAGCCGGGGTCGAAGTACACCTCGCCGCCGACCGTCGGCACGCCGACGCTGTTGCCGTAGCCGCCGATACCGGCCACCACGCCCCTGAGCAGATACGGGGTGCGCGGGTGGTCAGGCGCGCCAAAGCGCAGCGAGTTGAGCGAGGCAATCGGCCGGGCGCCCATGGTAAACACATCGCGCAGAATGCCGCCCACGCCGGTGGCCGCGCCGTGATGGGGTTCGATGAACGAGGGATGGTTGTGGCTCTCGATCTTGAACACCACGGCCAGCCCGTCGCCGATATCGACAATGCCCGCGTTTTCGCCCGGACCCTGGAGAATGGCCGGACCCGTGGTCGGCAGCTGGGCCAGCAGGCGCCGCGAGCTTTTATAGCTGCAGTGCTCAGACCACATGACCGAAAAGACCCCCAGCTCCTCAAAGCTCGGGGTACGGCCCAACAGCTCGACAATGCGCTCGTATTCAGCTGCGGTCAGGCCGTGGTCCTGGGCGAGCTGGAGCGTGACAGTCGGGCTGGGGGGTGCCATGCCGCTGCGGGCGCTCAACCCCGCCCCCTCCCCACGTCGGCGAACAGCCGGCGCCCGTCTTCTCCGCCCAGCAGCGCCTCAACCGCGTGCTCGGGGTGGGGCATCAGGCCGACGACATTGCCCTGCGGGTTGGTAATGCCGGCGATATTGTTGAGCGAGCCGTTGGGGTTGGCGTCGGCCTCGACCGCGCCCTGCCGGGTCGCGTAGCGAAACACGACCTGGCCGTTGTCTTCGAGCGCTCGCAGGGTAGGCGCGTCGGCAACATAGCAGCCCTCGCCGTGTTTGATCGGCAGGCGCAGGGTCTGGCCGGCCCGACACGTGGAGGTAAACGCGGTGCGGACATTGTCCACCCGCACCCAGACCCAGTCGTTGATGAACAGCAGCGACTGGTTGCGGACCAGGGCGCCGGGCAGCAGCCCCGACTCGCACAGAATCTGAAAGCCGTTACACATGCCCAGCACCGGTCCACCCGCCTCGGCAAAGGCGATAACACTCTGCATGACCGGGGAAAAGCGGGCCAGGGCGCCGCAGCGCAGATAGTCGCCGTAGGAGAAGCCGCCGGGCAGGACAATCGCGTCCACGCCGTGCAGCGCGGCGTCCTTGTGCCACAGCCGGACGACCGCCTGGTCCAGAACCGTCTCCAGGCAGTAGGCCGCGTCGCGGTCGTCGTTTGAGCCGGGAAAGGTGACCACCCCCCACTTCATCGCCCGCTACCTCCAGAGTGAACGATGATGACCTGATCTGTTAAGCGAGAAGATATCATCGTTCACTTTGCTCAACCAATTCAAAGCGAAAGTCCTCAATGATCTGGTTGGCCAACAGCCGCTGACACATCTCTTCGACCCGCTGCCGGGCCTGGTCCGAGGCCAGGCCGTTGAGGCGAATCTCCAGATATTTGCCCATCCGCACATCGTCGACTTCGGGATAGTCGAGGGCGTGCAGCGAGGCGGCCACCGCCTTGCCCTGGGGGTCGAGAATGGCTTTTTTGGGGGTCACGTAGACTTTTGCCAGCAGCATGGGGATCGCCTGGGCGTGGCTCAACGGGGAGTCGTGGTCTCCTTCTGAGGCGCGTGGTCATCACGATTCCCCGTCAGGGCACGTTCGATAATGGTCTGGGTATGGCGCAGGGCGTGGCCGGCATCGAACAGTCGATCAATCTCGGCCGGCTCAAGCAGGCCGCAGATGTCCGGGTCCTGGCGTACCGCAGCGGCAAACGAGGCGCCCGTCTCCCACACCTGCATGGCGTTGCGCTGCACCCAGCGGTAGGCCTCGTCGCGGCTGACGCCTTTACGGACCAGGGCCAGCAGGACGTGCTCGGAGTAGATCATTTCGCCCAGGGTCGTCATGTTGTCGTGCATCCGCTCGGGATGGACCACCAGCCGGTCCAGAATGCCGCTCAGCCGCACCAGCATGAAGTCGAGCAGGATGGTCGCGTCCGGGCCGATGACCCGTTCGACCGACGAATGGCTGATATCGCGCTCATGCCACAGGGGGATGTTTTCAAAGGCCGACAGGGCATAGCCCCGCAGCAGGCGGGCCGAGCCGCACACGTTTTCCAGCTGCCACGGGTTGCGCTTGTGGGGCATGGCCGAGGAGCCCTTCTGTCCGGGGCTGAACGGCTCTTCGACTTCCAGGACTTCGGTGCGCTGCAAGTGGCGCAGCTCGGTCGCAATCCGTTCCAGCGAGCTGCCGATCAGAGCTAGGGTCGAGAAGAAGGCCGCGTGACGGTCGCGGGGCACGATCTGGGTGGAGATCGGCTCGGGCTGGAGCGTGAGCCGGCGGCACACAAAGGCTTCGATCTCCGGGTCGATATTGGCAAAGGTGCCGACCACGCCCGAAATTTTACCGTGGGCAATGTCCCGGCGGGCCTGGCGCAGACGGGTCTGGCCGCGCTGCATCTCGGCGTACCAGTGGGCGGCTTTGAGGCCAAAGGTAATCGGCTCGGCGTGGACGCCGTGGGTGCGGCCGATCGTCAGGGTCTGGGCGTGCTCGCGCGCCAAGCGTGCGAGGATCGCCAGCAGGGCCTCGACATCGGCCAGCAGGAGGTCGGTCGCCTCGCACAGCTGGACGGCAAACGCGGTGTCGATCACGTCCGACGAGGTCAGGCCCAGGTGCAGGTAGCGCCCGGCCTCACCCAGCGGCTCGGCCACGGACGACACAAAAGCGGCCACATCGTGTTTGACCTCGGCCTCAATCTCCCGCATGCGGGGCAGGTTCAGGACCGCCTGCCGACGAAGTTTTTCGGCTGCGGCGCGTGGTATCTGATCGTGCTCGGCCAGCGCCTCACAGGCCAGCAACTCGACCTCCAGCCACTTGGCGAACTTGTTTTCTTCCGACCAAATCTGACCCATGATCGGGCGGGTGTAGCGTTCAATCATATGCGTTGTGAGTCGGGGCTTGTGGGCTGTGGTCTGTCCTATGCGGCAGCCGCCTGGATGTCAAGGGAGAAGAGGCACGCTTCTCTCTCCGACGGTGTTGCAATCCAGGGCCGGGCCGGCTAGGCTGACCGACAACATCCCCGCCTGTGGCGGCGTACCCAAGTGGTTAAGGGAGCGGTCTGCAAAACCGCCATTCACCGGTTCAAATCCGGTCGCCGCCTTCTGCTTCTCAGTCCCCAGTCAACCCGTCCCGTCACGCCTGGCGCGGACCAAAACACACCCCCCGTTCGGACTGCTGAATAAAGTCGAGCAAGGCCAGTACGTCGGGTGTGCAGGGCTCTCGACGCAGCGCCTCAGTCTCCCGTTTCAGGTTGATTTTTTTCCGAAACAGGCGGCCAAAGGCGGTGTGCAAGGCTCGGATCCGTTCCGGGCTGAAACCTGCCCGCCGCAGGCCGACCCGATTGAGACCTCGGACCGTGTGGGTGCCGTCCATAATACAGAAGGGCGGCACGTCACGGCTGGTCCGCGACAAGCCCCGCAGCAGGGCCAGGGTTCCGATCCGCACAAACTGGTGGACCACGCAGTTGCCGGACACAAAGGCACGGTCCGCGACCTGCACATAGCCGGCCAGTAGCGCACCCCCGGCAATGATCGTCCGGTGGCCGATCCGGCAGTTATGGGCGACATGGGCGTTCTGCATCAGGTAGTTGTCGTCCCCGATCAGGGTGGTGCTGCCCTCGGCCGTGCCCCGGTGCACCTGACTGTGCTCGCGAAAGACATTCCGGTGGCCGATCTTGAGAAAGGTCTGCTGGCCGGCGTAGGACAGATCCTGCGGCTCATGGCCGATGACCGCGCCCATGTGAATCACATTCTCCTCGCCAATGTCGGTCCAGCCGCACAAAGCGGCATGGGCCAGAACCCGGGTTCCGGCTCCCACCCGAACCGGCCCGTCAATCACCACATACGGCCCGATGTGAGCCTGGGGATGAACGTCTGCCCGAGGATCGACGACCGCGCTGGGATGTATCGGCATGGCGGGCTAGTGGGGCTTGTCGGGCGGGCGGCGTTCGACCGGCTCACCGGGTTCGACCTCAGGCTCGCCCGGCTCGCCCGGGATGCGATAGGCTTCGTCGGCCCAGGCGCCGAGATCAAGCGTCCGGCAGCGGTCCGAGCAGAAGGGCCGAAAAGGATTGTCCTGCCAAGAGACGGCTTGGCGGCAGGTCGGGCAGGTTGGGCTGTGGGGCATGCGAATTCCGGTGCTCTGTCGCTGCGGCGTCAGAGAGACGAAGCGGGCGACCGGACTTGAACCGGCGACGTCCAGCTTGGGAAGCTGGCATTCTACCACTGAATTACGCCCGCCTGGTCTGCATCAACAAAAAACCCCCGGCCTCGTCCTACTCTCCCACCCCCAGAGGAGGCAGTACCATCGGCGCTGGAGGGCTTAACGGCCGTGTTCGGTATGGGAACGGGTGTGGCCCCTCCGCCATTGAGACCCGGGGAATCTATGTTGGAAACCTACCTAACACACCTGCCAAGTGTGTCAAGTCCGCTGCTTGACTCGATTTTTCTTAGCCCTTAAGATTCTCGCATACCCATGCCACAGTTTCACTATCGGGCGGCAACCTCCCAAGGAAAAATCATTGAGGGCGTGATGGATGCCGGCGCAGAGCAGCTGGTCGTCGCCCGTCTGCACGACCAGGGCTATCTGCCCCTGAACATCGATCTGCCCGACCACAGGACGGCGGCCAAGACGGCGGGCCGGCGTCTCAGCCTGCCGAATCTGACCAGCTTGCCGGGCCAGGGCCGGGTGCGCCAGCGGGACGTGTTGCTGGTGACCCAGGAGCTGGCGGCGCTGCTGTCCGCCGGTCTGCCGCTCGACCGTGCGCTGTCGGTTCTGAGCGGCCTGACCAGCCGGGCCGAACTGCGCGGGGCCGTGGAGCAGATCCTGCGCGACGTGCAGCAGGGCAAGTCCCTGGCCGAGTCCCTGGCCGTTTATCCCAGGATTTTTCCGCCGCTGTACGTCAATATGGTCAAAGCCGGTGAACTGGGCGGCTTTCTGAATACGGCCCTGGAGCGGCTGGCCGAGTACCTGGAGCGTGCCCAGGAGGTGCAGGACGAGGTAAAATCCGCCCTGGCCTATCCCTCCATTCTGGTGCTGGTCGGCGGAGCGGCGATCGTCCTGATGTTTACCTTCGTTCTGCCCAAATTTGCCGTGCTGTTCGAAGATATGGGCGAGGCCCTGCCGCTTGCCACCCGCTTTTTGCTGGCCCTGAGCCACGGCCTCCGCGACTATTGGTGGGGGCTGGTGTTCGTTCTGACCGGGGCCGGGGTCGGGCTGTGGCGCTATCTGGCCACCCCCCAGGGACGCCTGGCCTGGGACGGCTGGAGTCTGCGGGCGGCGGTGATCGGTCAGCTGCTGCAGAAGCGCGAAGTCGGACGTTTTGCCCGCACCCTGAGCACCCTGCTCAAGAACGGGGTGCCGCTCTTGCAGGCCATGGAACTCGTGGAAGAGGTGGTCGGCAATCAGGTCATCCGGCGCACGCTGACGGAAGTCCGCAGCGGCGTGCGAGAGGGCGAGGGCATTGCCGGCCCGCTCGGCCACAGCGGCGTCTTTCCGTCTCTGGCCTTGCAGATGGTCAGTGTGGGCGAAGAAACCGGCCGTCTTGACGAGATGCTCATGCAGGTGGCCGAGTATTATGAACGTGATACCCAGAATCAGCTGCGCCGCCTGACCTCGCTGGTCGAACCCGTCCTGCTGCTGACGATGGGCCTCATTGTCGGCTTTGTGGTCATCGCCATGCTGCTGGGGCTGTTCAGCGTCAACAACATGGCATTCTGAATCTATGGGAAGGAGGCTGACTCACATGACGCAGCAAAAATGTCGCTCGCTGTTGGCCGCCGGTCGGGCCGGCTTTACCCTGGTCGAACTCCTGGTCGTGATGGTCATTCTCGGACTCCTGGTCGCCCTGGTCGCGCCCAACTATATCGGGCGGGTGGATTCGGCCAAAAGAGACGCCGCCCGAGCCCAGATCGAGAACCTGGGCGCCGCCCTCGACATGTTCCGTCTCGATGTCGGCCGCTATCCCAACTCCCAGGAAGGACTGGCCGCGCTGCGCCAGCGTCCGGCCGGTCTGGACCGCTGGGACGGGCCCTACCTCAAGAAAGACGTGCCCAAAGATCCCTGGGGCACGCAGTACATCTATCGCAGCCCGGGCGAACGCGAGGCCTACGATCTGGTGTCCCACGGGGCGGACGGCGTAGCCGGGGGCAGCGAGGACGGCGCGGACATCAACAGTTGGGAGAGCAGCTGATGCCCGGTGTCCGCTCTCGGACACACGGCGGAGATATGAATCGGCCCGGCCGGGACCGCAGACGCGGTTCCAGCGCCAGGACGTGGCGGCGGGAGACAGGGTGGATGTAAGCGCTTCATTTCAGCAGCTCGCCAAGATTGATTATCTGGACGGGCTGGGGATCGGCATCGGTCCCCGCGAGATCAGCCTGGTGTATATGGCCAAGCGCTTCTGGCGGGTGAACGTGAGCCATGCGCGAACGCTGCCCCTGCCCGAATCCGGTCGGGAACGTCTGGCGGCGTGTGAACAGGCGCTGCGGGAATTTCTGAGCGAGACGGACATCAACCCCGACCAAGTCGTCCTGTGTCTGCCCAGACACATGGCCAGTGTCCGCCGCCTGACCCTACCCGAGGCTGCCCGGGCTTCGCTGGATAACGCCATCGGCTATGAGGTCGAGCGGCTCTTCCCCTTTCCCAAGGACGAACTCTACTACGACTACCTCACCCATCCGGTCGGCGGCGAAGAAGGACGTATCGGCGTGACCCTCTTCTGCCTGCGCCGCAGCGAGGTCGAAGACCTGCTGGCCGTGCTTGCGGCAGTCGCCCTGCGGCCCCACATGGTCACCATCAGCAGCAGCGCCCAGATGAGCGCCCTGCTGCCGTGCCTGCCGACAGCCGCCGACGCGTGCGTGATCATTGGGCCGGAGGGCGATAAGCTGGAGTTGAGCTTCATCGGGGGCAAACACCTCGTCGCCAGCCACCTGTTTTCCGGCCGTGACACGTCCGAACCCGAGTCCCTCGACGACTTCCTGGCCCAGGCTATCGGCCGCAACCTGCCGGGCGCCTCGGTTGATGACGCCCCGATTGTGGCCTGGGGAACAAACGGTCAGCTGCCGGCCACGCTGCACATCGACCACGACCTTGGCGCGCTGGCCGGCACACGTTTTGGCCTGCCCCCGGAGTCCGACCTGTCCCCGGCCGGGCTGCCGGCTCTCGGAGCTGCGGTCCAGGCGGTAGGAGAGGTCACCAGCGGCATCAACGTCTTGCCCTCGGCCAGTCGGGCGCCGCGCAAAAGACGTCTCTCGGCCTCAAGCCTGGTGCTGGTGAGTCTCATCTTTCTCCTCGGTCTGGCCTGGGCGCTGGGGGTCGTGGTCCAGAACCGCCGTGCGCTCAGCGCCCTGACCCACCAGATCGAAACCCTCACCCCCGAGGTTGACCAGGTGCTGGCCGACCAGTCCGAGGCCGACCTGCTGGCCGGCCGCCTGACGATCTTCAGCACGGAGATGGACAAGCGCCTGCTGCCGCTCCTGCGGCGTCTGTCGGATACCATTCCCAACGATATGTATCTGACCGGCTTTCAGTACCGGGAGGGCCGGGTCGAACTGAGCGGGGTGGCCAAGACCCGGCCCGCATCGGAGCTGGTGGCGGCCCTCAACCGGCTCACATGCCTGAAAAACGTCGCCCCCAAAGCGCCGTTTACAACAACGGCGCAGGGCGAGACCTTCACCCTGGGCGCCGAGGTGGTCCACCCGTGCGCCAGCTGATCCACCTGTGGCACCGCTTCTCAGGCCGGGAACGCCTGCTGGCCGGAGCGGCCGGAGCCTTCCTGGTGCTGGCCGTCCTGCGTTACGGCGTGGTCGATCCGTATCGGGCCTATGTCCAGCGCTTGCAGGAGCGCATCGAGCGCGAGGCGGACAGAGTCCGCCAGATGCATGAGCGCAAAGACAGCGCCCCCGACCTGGCGCGCTACGTGACAGACCTCCGCCAACAGTTCACGACCCTGGAGTCGCGCTTCATTCCCGAGACGACCCCGGCCCTGGCCACGGCCCAACTCCAGGAGCGGCTCCAGGCGCTGGCCGGTCAGAGCGGCCTGGAACTCGTCAGCGCCCAGGTCATGAAGGAGCAGCCGCTGGGCGACTTTCGCAAAGCGTTGGTGCAGGTCACGTTGCGCGGTGAATTGCCCGCGCTGGCCAACTTTCTGGCGAGGATCGAATACGGCGACTGGCTGCTGTCCGTCTCCAGCCTGGAGATGCGCAGCGCGTCAGGACGCCGCGCACGCCGCCGCGCACGTCGCCGACGCAGGGCGCGGCGGCGAGTCGCCGTCCAGAACGAGAGGTCGCTCAACATCACCCTCACCGTTGGGGGGGTGATGCGACAGGCTGACGCCTCCTGAGAGGAGCACCGTATGCGCGCGCAACGCTTTATTCACATAGTCTTGCTGCTCGGTGTGTGCGGCCTCGCCTGGCAGGTGTTTGTGGCCTGGAGTCACACCCGTCCGCCCGAGCCGCCCGAGCCGCCTGACCTGAACACCGCCCTCCCGGCTCTTCCCAGAGCCGAGTTGGCGGCTGGAAGAAGGCTGGCCGGCGTGATTACCGCCAAGAATCTGTTTGCCCCCGACCGCCGGCCGGCACGGAAAATCCTCCCGCCCAACCCGGACGAACAAAAAATCGTCGTGCCGCCGCCCGACCACCTCAAGCTGGTCGGCGTTTTCATGGCCGACGGTCGTCTTGAGGCGCTGTTTGCCGATGCCTCCAAGGGCGGCAAGGTCACCCGGGTGCGTTCCGGCGACAGCTTCGACGCCTACCAGCTGACCCGGCTGACGCACTCCGATGCCACGCTCGCCCTTGGCGCGGGCGGAGAGGAAGTCCGCCTCAGCCTCACTATCCAAAAGAGCAGCGAGGCGGCAAAGGCGCCGCGGACCAAACAGCCCCGGCGCCAGGCTGCGGCGACAGCGCAGGACGCCGAGGGCAAAGCCGAAACCGCAGCCTCGCCGCTGGTCCTGGGCAGCGGCGGCGTCCAGACGGCCGCCGCCCAAACCGCCGAAAAAGTCGAGACACAAGCCGAGACACAAGACGGCGGCAAAGACGACGCTACTGCCATTCGGCAGAATATCCGCCAGCTCCAGCGGCAGCTGCGGGAAATCCGCCGCCGCCGCGCCCGCGAGCGCCGCGAGGCCCGGAATGCGGAGCGGGCAGCCCGATCCGAGCGCCGATCCGAGCGTCAGTCCGAGGCCCAGTCCGAGCGCCAGCCAGACCGCCAATCTGAGGAGCGGGACAGTTAAGCCCCGCCCGCGTATGCACAACACAGGAGGACAGGTGGAAAAACGCCACCGGTTTGTTCGCACGCTCCGGCTGAGCCTGGCCGTCATGCTCGGCCTGTGGGCTGTCGGCCCGCTTCCGGCGGCCTTCGCCCAACCCGCAGACGAGGCGGCCGTGGAACCCGCCGAATCACCCGGCGACGACGAGGCGACCGCAGAACCCGGCCTGCTCACCGTCAACGCGGACGCCGTGCGGCTCAATTTTGAGGGCGCCGACATCCGCGAGGTGATCCACACCATTGCCGCGACCCTGGGCATTCACTACATCATCGACCCGCGTGTCCAAGGCCAGGTCACCATTCGGACGGCCAGCGATATTCCGCGCGACGAGCTGTTGCCCATGTTCCACCAGATTTTGCGCAGCAGCGGGGTGTCGGCCAACCTGGTTGACGGCATCTACCACATCGTCCCGGTCGCCGAGGGCAAAACCAAGGCTGTCGTGCCCCAGAGCCGAGCCGAATATCAGCAGCTGCGCGCCGAGGACCGCTTTGTCATCGAGGTCGTCAAGGTCAAGCATGTCGCGGCCGAGGAGATGGCCGCCATCCTCCAGCCGTTCATCTCGCCCGGCGGCGACGTGCTGGCCTATCCGCGCGCCAACCTGGTCGTCATTTCCGACCTGGCCCTGAATGTCCGCCGCCTCAAGCAGATGGTCGGGGTGTTTGACACGGATACGTTTCGTGACCTGCACGCCCGGGTGTACCGCATTGAGCATGCCAACGCCGAGGATCTGGGCGAGGAACTGGCCAGCGTACTCGAACCCTACGGCGTGGTGATGACCGATGTGGCCGCCCGGCACGGGGTGTTCGTCGTGCCCCTGGCGCGTCTCAACGCCGTGGTGGTGATTGCGTTCAATCCCGAGGTGTTCACCCATGTCGAAAAATGGATGCAGGTGCTCGACGTGCCGCCCGAAAAGGGCGGCGGTCGCATCGTACATGTGTACGCCGTTGAAAACGCCAAGGCCGACGATCTGGCCGGTCTTTTAGGCAGTCTCTACGGTGGCGGTGGGGGCGACGACGGAGATCGCAGCAGAAATCGGGGGCGTGGCTCAGACTCGGGGAGCGGCCTGAACACTGACGGCGACAGCGACTCGGGCAGCGGCCTGGGCAGCGGCAGTCGGCGTAGCGGACGCGGCGGCGGCAGTCGGCGTGGCGGCGGCCTGGGCAGCGGCAGCCGGCGTAGCGGACGTGGCGGCGGCGGCAGCGTCCTGCTGTCTACCGATGAGGATGAAAAGCCGATTTTCAAGGAAGAGGTCCGCATCGTGGCCGACGAGATCACCAACTCCCTGATCATTCTGGCCACCCCGCGCGATTACGCCATGATCCGGGATGTCCTGCGCAAGCTTGATGTCGTGCCCCGGCAGGTGTTGATCGAGGCCATTATCGCCGAAATCAAACTGACCGACGACCTGGCGTTTGGTCTCGAGTATGCCCTGTCGGTGGGCGGGCTGGGCGGCCTGCTCGGTGCGGAGGGCTCGGCCAGCGGCGGAGTCAGCGTGGGCGACACGCCCGGCACCGGCAGCCTGAACGTCGCCAACAGCGCCCTGGTCGGCGCGGCCAATAGAGCCATGACCATCGGCTCGCAGGGCATCTTCGGCTTTCTGACCAACCGCGACGAGTTTCTGGTCCTGATGAACGCTCTGGCGACCGATGACAAGGTCAATATCCTGTCCACCCCGCACGTCATTGCCGCAGACAACCGGGAGGCCAATATCCTGATTGGTGAAGAAGTCCCGATTCTGACCTCAACCTCGACCAGCTCGCTGACCGATACCGCCCGGACGATCAACAGCGTCCAGTACCGCGAGACGGGCAAAATCCTGACGATTCTGCCCCAGGTCAACTCTGCGGGCCTGGTCAATCTGGAGATTCGCCAGGAGGTCAGCGCCGTCGGCAGCGCGGAGTTCGGCCGCACCAACTCGCCCAGCTTTGTGTCGCGTGAGGCCGAGACCACGGTCGTCGTCCAGGACGGCGAGTCGGTAGTGCTGGGCGGGATTATTGACGATCAGGTCCGCCGCAACCGCAGCGGGGTGCCGTATCTGATGGACGTGCCGGTGCTGGGCCGGCTGTTTCGGGTTGACAGCGAAAAGGTCGAGCGCACCGAGCTGATTATTCTGATTACCCCACGGGTGATTCGCAACCGTCAGGAGCTGCGCACAGTCACCGACGAATTTACCGGCCGGATTCAGACCCTCAAGGAAATGATTGACAGCCGGCTTCTGCGCGCCCCGTCCTCGTCATCACCCAGCCCTCCGCCCCCGTCCTCGCCCAACCCTCCGCCGGCCGGGCAGTAGGGGCGGGTTTCAAACCCGGCTCTACAGTTAGAGGCGACGCATGCGTCGCCTCGACGCTGAAATAATGGGGGAGTAAGGAGGGGAAGGATCATTGCTTGACAACCGAACCCGGGTTTGCGCTAATGCCGAGCATGGCCGCTGTTGAAGACAGAACACCTGCCTCCCTCTTGGGCCGCATCACCGTGCGCCCGGACATCTTTGGCGGCAAGCCTATCGTTCGGGGTATGCGCATTTCGGTGGAACTCGTCCTGAGTTTGTTGGCGCAGGGAGTGACCTCCGCAGCCATTCTGGAGGATTATCCCGACCTGGAGGCGGATGATATTCGTGCGTGTCTCGCCTACGCGCATGCAGTCATCGCCAAGGATACTCTGTCCGCCGTGTCGGTAGCGGACTCGTGAGATTTCTGGTTGATCGGTGTGCCGGTCGCCGTCTGGCGGACTGGTTGCGTGACCAGGGGTACGACGCCATCGAATCCAGCACACTCGGTCCCGATCCGGGAGATCGAGCCCTTCTCGAACACGCCGCGACCGAAAACAGAATTCTGGTATAGTCCGGGCCAGACGCCCGCCTTCGCAGAAGATTGGCAAACGGGGAAGCGCGCCAACGCAGGGGAATTGTGTGGAGGGAGAGTGGTCGCCGTCGTGTAGGGGTGACGCATGCGTCGCCCCTACTCAGCCGCTGAGCAGTCTGACTAGAGCATTCTGTGAATAGATTGAGTCGGCGACGATCTTCACGCCGGCGGATAGGTGTGTCACGGTTGGGGCCTGAGGAATGGGCCCATTACTTCACCCGTGCCGGCTATGCATCAACCTAAAAGCAGAAGGCTCTAAGGCGGCGATGGTGGCGACGATGCCAACCGCGCCGAGCCACAGATGCTTGTATAAGGATTCAAATCGCTCGGCCATAGGCGCTTCCAGTCGGGATTCCATCGCGTCCATGCGCGCGTCAACTGTCTGGATGTCGGCCTTGAGGGTGGTTTCGAGGGTCTGGAGGTCGGCCTTGGTGGCCACGGTGTCGGTGAAGGCAGCCTTGATCGCGTCGGTCAAGGCTTCGGCTTGTTGTTCGGTGAAGCCCGCGCCCTTGAGGTCTTGAGCGATTTTGAGGGTGTCAAAGCTGGGCGGGGTGAGCATGGTTCTTTCTTTAGCGGGGAAGGCCCCGCGCCGTTGTGGTGACGCGAGGCGGTGAGCCGGGCGGCCGGTGCGTGCGGACTCAGCCGCTGAGCAGTCTAACGAGGGTCACGATGGTGGCGACCATGCCAGCCGCGCCGAGCCACAGATGCTTGTAGAGGGCTTCGAAGCGTTCTGCCATCCGCAGTTCCACCGCCTGTATCTCGGTTCTGAGGGCGGCGATGTCGCCCTTGAGTTCGGCGCGGAGTTCGGTCATGTCGGCCTTGAGTTCGGCGATGTCGGTTTTGGTAGCGACGCTGTCGCTAAAGGCGGCGCGGATGGTGTCGGTAATGGCTTCAGCTTGGGGCGGAGCAAAGCCGGCCTGGGTCAAGGTTTTGGCGGCGTGCAGGGTGTCAAACGTGCTCATCGCCTCCTGTGTCTATCAACGAGTGCGGCAAAAAGAAACCCACCCCGGCCCTTCGCTCAGCTCCGGGCCACCCCTCCGAGGAGGGGATGAACACAGAACCCTTGTCTTCAATTCCCCTCCTGCGAGGGCGCTGGAGCACGCCACATGCATCACACGTTCCAGGATAGGCGTAGGTCGGATGAGCGGAGCGTAAACCGACAAGGGCGGGCTGTCGGGTTACGTCTGCGGCTAGAGCAAATTACGACCCTGTGTAGCCGTCCGTCATTCCCGCGCAAGCGGGAATCTAACCTTCCCACCCTGGCGCTCTCTGGATGCCGGACCCCGGATCACGTCCGGGGCAGGCTGTGATCCGGCCTTCATGGGACCAGAATTCACAGGGGTTCATCGCCTTCCGCCGACCACCAGCCCATACTTGCCCCTGGTGCTTTCATGCTGAACGTGGCGGCCAGTTCTGCCAGGGTTGTTTTGATATCTGAGATATCCGCGCGCATTTCTTTGAACTCCGCCCGCATCTCCCTCATATCATCTTCTATCCTTTGCAGTCGGTCTTCCATCGGACTCAGGCGCTGAGCAGTCTGATGAGGGCGGCGATGGTGGCGACGATGCCAGCCGCGCCGAGCCACAGATGCTTGTAGAGGGCCTCGAAGCGTTCAGCCGTCCGCATTTCCACAGCCTGTATCTCGGTTCTGAGGCCGGCCATATCGGTGCGGAGTTCGGCGATGTCGCCCTTGAGTTCGGTGCGGAGTTCGGCGATGTCGCCCTTGAGTTCGGCGCGGAGTTCGGTCATGTCGGCCTTGAGTTCGGCGCGGAGTTCGGTCATGTCGGCCTTGAGTTCGGCGATGTCGGTTTTGGTGGCGACGCTGTCGCTGAAGGCGGCGCGGATGGTGTCGGTAATGGCTTCGGCTTGGGGCGGAGCAAAGCCGGCCTGGGTCAAGGTTTTGGCGGCGTGCAGGGTGTCAAACGTGCTCATCGCCTCCTGTGTCTATCAACGAGTGCGGCAAAAAGAAACCCACCCCGGCCCCCTTCGTCTGGGCTCAGGACAGGCTTCGACACGCTCAGGGCCACCCCTCCGATTGTATCCTTTGCCGTCGGTCTTCCCTATGCTGACTCAGGGGTGCGGCGTTCCCGCAGGAGTTCCTGAATCCCCGCTCCGACATCGGCTAAGACTTGGCTCTGGTCTCTGAGGGCTTGGCCCTGGTCTCTGAGGGCTGCCCCGATATCGGCTGAGGCTTGGCGCTGGTCTCTGAGGGCTGCCCCGATATCGGCTAAGACTTGGCTCTGGTCTCTGAGGGCTGCCCCGATATCGGCTGAGGCTTGGCGCTGGTCTCTGAGGGCTTGGCCCTGGTCTCTGAGGGCTGCCCCGATATCGGCTGAGGCTTGGCGCTGGTCTCTGAGGGCTTGGCTCTGGTCTCTGAGGGCTGCCCCGATATCGGCTGAGGATTGGCGCTGGTCTCTGAGGGCTTGGCTCTGGTCTCTGAGGGCTGCCCCGATATCGGCTAAGACTTGGCTCTGGTCTCCCAGGGCGGTCAAGGTCGCGTCTCGACTTTGATTGCTGTCCCGCATCACGCGGATGCCCCAGGCAATCAGGCCGCATTGCGCCCCGCCGACCAGGAGCGCCACGCCCGCTTGCACATATGTGGTCCATAGCTGAGCCTGCTGCATGGCGAGCGAGGCGGTCTGATAGGCGACAGTGGCGGCTTCAAATTCGGTCATAGGGGTGTCCTCTCTGTGAAACCGTTGTAAGTCGCTGGTCGGACCGGGTCAAGGTGCCCGTCCCCCCTCCGGGGAGGGGAAGGGAAAATTGCACTGTGGCAAAGGGGGAGGCGGACGCTCGGAGGGTTCGCTACAACGGCCTTCCGTCGCCTGAATGTGCGTTGCCAGACCCCGAAAAACACCGCTTTTTGTCTTGATTGTAGAGGGTCAAAAGGAGAGGACCACTCTGCGGGACCTGAGAAAACGTGAAATATTTCAGGCGAGAACGGCCCTTTTTGAGAGAAAAGCCCATACAAATCAATGGCTTAGGTGGCTTTTCACCGAAGCTGAAATTTTCACGACAACATGCCGGTTTTTCACCCCCTAAAAGAGGCGTAAACCGGGCGAAAGTCGGTCTTAGAGCATTTTACGATAGATTGTAGCCACGTGTTCCGTTCCTGTCATGCCGGACCCCGGATCACGTCCGGGGCAGGCTGTGATCCGGCCTTCATGGGACCAGAATTCACAGGGGTTCATCGCCTTCCGCCGACCACCAGCCCATACTTGCCCCTGGTGCTTTCATGCTGAACGTGGCGGCCAGTTCTGCCAGGGTTGTTTTGATATCTGAGATATCCGCGCGCATTTCTTTGAACTCCGCCCGCATCTCCCTCATATCATCTTCTATCCTTTGCAGTCGGTCTTCCATCGGCCTCAGGCGCTGAGCAGTCTGATGAGGGCGGCGATGGTGGCGACGATGCCGACCGCGCCGAGCCACAGATGTTTGTACAAGGCTTCAAAGCGGGTGGCCATTTCAGTGCGGAGTTCGGCCATTTCAGTGCGGAGTTCGGCGATGTCGGTTTTGGTAGCGACGCTGTCGCTGAAGGCGGCGCGGATGGTGTCGGTAATGGCTTCGGCTTGGGGCGGCGCAAAGCCGGCCTGGGTCAAGGTTTTGGCGGCGTGCAGGGTGTCAAAGGTGCTCATCGCCTCCTGTGTCTATCAATGGGTGCGGCAAAAAGAAACCCACCCCGCCGCTACGCGGCACCCCTCCGAGGAGGGGACTGGGAAAGCGCTTGTGGCGAAGAGAGGAGGCGGTGGGGAGAGGCACACGCAAAACGGAGGGGGGAAGTGCCCGCGCCGTTCTGGTGACGCGAGGCTATGAGCCGGGCGGACAGTGCGTCCCGCGTCAGGCGCTGAGCAGTCTGATGAGGGCGGCGATGGTGGCGACGATGCCGACCGCGCCGAGCCACAGATGTTTGTAGAGGGCCTCGAAGCGTTCAGCCGTCCGCATTTCCACAGCCTGTATCTCGGTTCTGAGGCCGGCCATATCGGTGCGGAGTTCGGTGCGGAGTTCGGCGAGGTCGCCCTTAAGTTCGGTGCGGAGGGTGGCCATCTCGGCGCGGAGTTCGGCGATGTCGGTTTTGGTAGCGACGCTGTCGCTGAAGGCGGCGCGGATGGTGTCGGTAATGGCTTCGGCTTGGGGCGGCGCAAAGCCGGCCTGGGTCAAGGTTTTGGCGGCGTGCAGGGTGTCAAAGGTGCTCATCGCCTCCTGTGTCTATCAATGGGTGCGGCAAAAAGAAACCCACCCCGGCCTTCGGCCACCCCTCCGAGGAGGGGAAGGAAAAATTGCACTGTGGCAAAGGGAGAGGCACACGCAAAACGGAGCGGGGAAGTGCCCGCGCCGTTGTGGTGACGCGAGGCGGTGAGCCGGGCGGACGATGCACGCTGCACGAGAGCGTTTGCGCGTCAGTCGGCGGGCGGCGCATGGCTGTGGGCAGTGCCTTTCAGTTCGCCGATGTCGTGGCTCAGGCTGAGTAGCAGCGTGTTGATCTGGTCGAACTTGCGCTCAAATTTCTGGTCGAGTTGATCGAATTTCTGCTCGAATTTCTGGTCCATCTGATCGAACTTGCGCTCAAATTTCGTATCAAGGGTGTCAATCCGACTGTTCAGACGCCACCACACCGTGCCGATCCCGGTCAGCAAGGTCAGATACGCGCCGATGTCCAGCCATTCCATACAACCCTCCCGCGCTGGGGGATCAGGGAAACAGCTTGACAACGGCGAGGGCGAGAGAGGCGGCCAGCACCATCCCGCCCACAACACCACCGAGCACCCAGCTTTTCGTCGCCAGATGCTTCAATTCGGTTTCGATGACAAGGACGCGGTTTTCGACCCCACGGACGCGGGTCTCAATCTCTTCTTGCGCCATAGCTTCTCCTTATACCTGACATATCGTACATAGAGCAAAACGTTAATCCTGCGGGTAGAGACAGGGCAGGGAAAATCCTCTTAAGTTGTGGAATCTTAAAGAGTTACGGTGTAGGTGCGTTTTTTCCGTCTGAATCCGGGCCAGATGCCCGCAGTGACAGGAGGACCGGGAGAGGGGAGGACGGGCCTGTCCTGAGCGGCGCCGAAGGGGGGCGGTGGGGAGAGGCACACGCAAAACGGAGAGGGGAAGTCCCCGCTCCGTTCTGGTTACGCGAGGCTGGTAGCCGGGCGGACGGTGCGTGCGGCCTCAGGCGCTGAGCAGTCTGATGAGGGCGGCGATGGTGGCGACGATGCCGACCGCGCCGAGCCACAGATGTTTGTAGAGGGCCTCGAAGCGTTCAGCCGTCCGCATTTCCACAGCCTGTATCTCGGTTCTGAGGCCGGCCATATCGGTGCGGAGGCCGGCGATGTCGCCCTTGAGTTCGGTGCGGAGTTCGGCGAGGTCGCCCTTAAGTTCGGTTCTGAGGGCAGCCATCTCGGCCCGGAGTTCGGCGATGTCGGTTTTGGTGGCGACGCTGTCGCTGAAGGCGGCACGGATGGTGTCGGTAATGGCTTCGGCTTGGGGCGGCGCAAAGCCGGCCTGGGTCAAGGTTTTGGCGGCGTGCAGGGTGTCAAAGGTGCTCATCGCCTCCTGTGTCTATCAATGGGTGGGGCAAAAAGAAACCCACCCCGGCCTTCGGCCACCCCTCCGAGGAGGGGAAGGAAAAATTGCACTGTGGCAAAGGGAGAGGCACACGCAAAACGGAGCGGGGAAGTGCCCGCGCCGTTGTGGTGACGCGAGGCGGTGAGCCGGGCGGACGATGCACGCTGCACGAGAGCGTTTGCGCGTCAGTCGGCGGGCGGCGCATGGCTGTGGGCAGCGCCTTTCAGTTCGCCGATGTCGTGGCTCAGACTGAGCAGCAGGGTGTTGATCTGGTCGAACTTCCGGTCGAACTGATCGAATTTCTGCTCGAATTTCTGGTCCATCTGATCGAACTTGCGCTCAAATTTCGTATCAAGGGTGTCGATCCGACTGTTCAGGCGCCACCACACGGTGCCGATCCCGGTCAGCAAGGTCAGATACGCGCCGAGGTTCAGCCATTCCATGCAACTCTCCTGCGTTGTCCTTTTCTCGGTATGGTGCCGAGAGCACCATGTCAACCCTCAGGGGCTGGCGGGCCGGGGATAACCCACCCCGCCGCTACGCGGCACCCCTCCGAGGAGGGGAAGAGGAAATCGCGTGTGGCGAAGGGAGGGGGAGACGGGGGGAGGGGGGGGGCGGCACACGCAAAAAGGAGAGGGGAAGTCCCCTCTCCTTTCTGGTTACGCGAGGCTAGAGCACTTCCCCATGATGTGTAGCTGTGTAGGTCGGGTTAGAGCGGTTTACGATGAGTTGTAGCCCTCTCGCTCTGCCTTCGTCATGCCGGACCCCGGCTCACGTCCGGGGCAGGCTGTGATCCGGCATCCAGAGGGCGCCGGGGTGGGAAGGCGAGATTCCCGCTTGCGCGGGAATGACGGCTGGCGACACAGGATCGTAATTTGCGCGAGATTCCCGCTTGCGCGGGAATGACGGCCGGCGACACAGGATCGTATCCTGAATCTCCCCGCGCGTCCCGCTATTCCCTTTCCTGGCTACGCTCCAGCAGCGCCCGTAGCGCCTGCCTGGATTCGTCTCCGTGTTCGATGAGGGTCCGCAGGGCGGTCATCGATTCCGTATGCCGACGCTCATGCGCACGGTCACGCAGGTCAGAGGCGTGTTTCATCGTCCAGATGCCCCACACAATCGCCCCGAGCTGTGAAAAGTAGGCAACCAAGGACCAGAATTCAAAGGTGTTCATCGCCCTTCTCTCTATCATAGGGGGCTCGAGGTATCCACAGCCTGGGGGATTGTGTGAGGGGTGGGAGGGGAGGGGGTGTGGCACACGCAGAACGGAGAGGGGAAGTCCCCTCGCCGTTCTGGTGACGCGAGGCTAAGAGCCGGGCGGACGGTGCGTGCGGACTCAGCGCTGCGAGAGCGGTGGCGCGTCAGTCGGCGGGCGGCGCATGGCTGTGGGCAGCGCCTTTCAGCTCGCCGATGTCGTGGCTCAGGCTGAGCAGCAGGGTGTTGATCTGGTCGAACTTCCGGTCGAACTGATCGAACTTGCGCTCGAATTTCTGGTCCATCTGATCAAACTTGCGCTCAAATTTCGTATCAAGGGTGTCGATCCGACTGTTCAGACGCCACCACACGGTGCCGATCCCGGTCAGCAAGGTCAGATACGCGCCGATGTTCAGCCATTCCATGCAACTCTCCTGCGTTGTCCCTTTCTCGGTATGGTGCCGAGAGCACAATGTCAACCCTCAGGGGCTGGCGGGCCGGGGATAACCCACCCCGCCGCTACGCGGCACCCCTCCGAGGAGGGGAAGGGGAAATCGCGTGTGGCGAAGGGAGGGGGAGACGGGGGGAGGTGGGGGGCGGCACACGCAAAACGGAGAGGGGAAGTCCCCTCTCCGTTCTGGTTGCGCGAGGCTGTTAGCCGGGCGGACGGTGGGTGCGGACTCAGCCGCTAGAGGTCTGCACCGGTATCGGTAGCCGTAGTATCCGAACCATCAACGTCGTTACCATCCCGGTCAATATCAATCGACTGAACCGGTGTCACTTGGTCGTACTGCATGCCGTCGGTGCCCATGAAGTACGTGAAGATGAGGCCAATGGCGTTGAGCGATCCAGCAGGAACTTGCCCACTCATATCAGCATCCGTATCACCTGTTAGTGGTACAGTAGTTCCGATACCAGTCCTTTCGGTACCTTTGTCCGAAGCGGTGACATCGCTCTCGTCGACATCATTAGTGTCTGGGTCGTCGGCCATAACCGTATGCGCCATGTTATTGAAGATACGGAACTCTCCGGCCATACCGTCGAGTTCGTCCACGTCCATGCCGTTGCAGGAGAGCATGGGCATCATGTCCTCATCCATGTCCATGCTGAACCTGCACATGTTGACGTTCATGTCGAGCATGACCTCACGATTGTCGAGCGCAATCGCCCCCATGTCGTCGAAGGCAATGATGCTCACCGGGTCTGTTCCCGTTACCTTCTCGTTTGCTTCGTCTGCTGCTGTTCCCTCATAGTTGAGATCATTCACCGGGAAGGTCAGCACGAGCTTGGTGTGCGCCATGACCTCAGGATTGTTGGCCGCCACCCACCGACCGGTCACTAGGTCCATGTTTTGGTTCATCAAGGCAGACCTGATCGGGGCTCCTTTAGCCTCACCAGTATCGAGGTCGTCGTCATCAGCATTGAGATCGACCGACCAGCAAGCATCACTGTCATCGTCATCCATTGGGATCATGGCAGTATTAGCCGTGCCAGCAGTAACGGCAGAGGCTGGGTCACCACATCCAGTCAACGCCACGGCGTTGTAGCTGGACGAAAACCCGGACATGGGGGAGACCAGCATCGCCATTCCCGAGATGTTCCTGGGGGTGGCATGGTCTGGGTTGGTGTCAACATCGAACCCCGTTCCTTCGGTACACGTCCGGGTTCCGCCTGAAGGGTCAGTGTCAACTTCCTCCACCGTACAAGCGACCGTATCGTCCTTAAGGCCACCGGTTGGAGCCAGCCATGCTTCAAGGTAGCCGCTCTCTGCTCCTCCGAGAGAGACCGGCATCTTGTCGATGATGGCCTCAGCATCTGTGACTGTTGTGGTGCGCGAGCCCGCAGCCTGCTGCGCTCTGTCGTCACATTCTCCGCCATCCTCCACCTGCAACATTCCCCCGGAGAGCGCGGCCGTCCAGGATTCGCCCGGCATGAGGCAGATCTTAAAATCAGCCTTCGCTTCACCCATATCGTCCCGAATGACGACGCGGACAACATTCTTCGTCTCGCCGCTGTCCATCACTCCCAGAGGGGAGTGGATATTGAGGTTCGTCTTCGTGTACATGTCGGCTGACCAGTAGGCGAAAATCAGATGTTCACCCGTACCGCTCGACTCGACCATCTGCGCCTGCGCGGGCCGTGTGGCGAAGCATAACGCCAGGACTGCGCACGCAGTCAGTAGCGCGTATTTCTTAAGAAGTTGACTCATACTCTCCGTCCTCCCTTCGTTGGTTGCTGCCCCACAGCCTCATGACCGGTGAAGGCAAAATCAAAAAACCTCGCTCTTACTAATGCATTCCTACCCGAATGTCCAGTGCCCTGCCCTACGAACCACCTCCTTTCACTCTCCTCTGGACACTGGCCAGCCCCGTATAACGAATAGAGCCGAGCGTGTCAAGAAATCTTGTTGTCACAGTGCGTCTTTTTCTTTGCCTTCTGTACAGAAGGGCCGGTGTGGGTTCCGTTTTGCCTCATGCGGCGCCCGCAGGAGCAGTGCGTTCAATCAGGGCCGTCAGGGCCGTCAGGGCCTCGTCGTGGCGGCCCTGGGAGTCATCGCGTTGGCGGGTAAGGGTGGCCATGACTTCCTCATGGCGGCGCTCGGCTTCCTTCCCCTGGCGTTGGGACTCCTTATGCTGGCGGTCAAAGGCGGCCATGGCTTCCTCGTGGCGGCGTTGGGACTCCTTATGCTGGCGGTCAAAGGCGGCCATGACCTCGGTATGGCGGCTCTCGCGGGTGAGGTTGCTGTCGCGCATGATCCGAATGCCCCAGGCGATCAGCCCGCATTGCACGCCTCCGACCAGTAGCGCCACAAAGACCCCCGCCACATCCGTCCAGTGGGGCGAGGAATTGGCGGCCATGGTCTGCAAGGCGGTGACGGCTGCGGTTGCCAACTCACGTACTTCCGGGTCCATAAGCGTTACACAGGGATGTGGGCCACGTCACCGTTTCTCAGGAACCGACCTGGGTCTGCAAAACGTGATACCACACCCCCCGCTCTTTGCGCCAGGTATCGGCAATGACGGTCGAGGTGGACAGCGTTCGGTCAGCCATCGGAGGAGCCATAGAGGGAAAGGTATACTCGTATTGCAGCCGCATCTCAACCCTGGCCGTGTGGGCGGCCGGGTCGAGCTGCAACGCCTGGGGGTCAAGCACCGAGAATCCGGTGACCTTGATGCCCGAGTTCAGGCGGGCCAGCGAGATTTTCTCGCCGAGCTGTTGACGCTGCCTGGGGTGTTCGTATTGGAGGGCGAGCGGCATGTCGTGGGCGACGCGGGCCTGCCAGTAGGCTTCGAGCCGGGTTTGCAGGCTTTCGGTCGCGGCGTGGGGTGTCGAGCCTGCCAGCGTCAGCAGGCCGGCCGCGATACTGAGGGCCAGCCCGCCGTAGAGCAGGGTTCTCACCGTGAGGTACTGCATGGTGGTGATTTTAGCAATTTCGTGCGGTTGGAGTCAATGTTTGTGGCGTGTCTAAGTGTGAAATTTTGCGTACGGCGCGCCGAATTTCTTGCTTGGGTTTCCGGTGTATTAAGCAGTCCTGCGGGTTCTGTCAAGAGGCGGGTGTCTGGGTGTGAGGTTTGCGGCGCCTTCTTTCCCCTCCTGGGAGGGGATGGGAGGCGGTGCTTGCCCCGCTGCGTGCTGGTGGTTATGGTGAAGCCCTGAATGCGGAGCGCTTCCCATGAGTGTGGAATTGATCAGCGTCCTGATAGCTGTCGTTGCGGTAGGCGCGACCCTGGCCGGGTTGATCCTGAGCGGGCAACGCGCCATCCGCGCCGAACTGGCGGAACAGCGCCGGGAACTGGCCGCTCAACGCCGCGAGTTCAACGAGCGGTTCACGGCCCTGGAGCAGCAAATGGCTGAACTGCGCGAACGCATGGCCCATCTGGAAGGGCTGCTGGATGGGCTGCGCGAGGCCATCGCCCTCCCGCGCGGGGCCGCCTGACCAGATGGTGAACAGGCCCACGACCATGATCGAGCCGATAGGGCAACCCACCCCGCCGCTGACGCGGCACCCCTCCGAGGAGGGGATGGGAGGCGGTGATTCCCCTCCTGGGAGGGGTGGCCGCAGGCCGGGGTGGGTTGACACGCCCGCTGCCGGCAGTGGCCCTTTGCTTCGCCTGCGCAAAAGTGTCGTGTAGTCAGCCCCTGGAGGGAGAGGGCTGGGGTGAGGGGATTCGGCGCTTGCCCTGCTGCGGCATTGTCGCCGGGGACGGGCAGGCACGGGGGCCTGCCCCTACAACAGAACAGGCAGAAGAGGATTGGTGTTATCGGCGCTGCATCAGTCCTGTGAGGGCGTGTGGGTTCGGACGGCGCCTCGCAATTCCCCGATCTCGCCCTTGAACTCCAGCACGGTGTCCCGCAGGAACGCGTTGAGATCGTCAATTTTTCTGTCGAGGGTGTCGAACTTGCGCTCAATCCTGCTGTCGAGCGTGTCGAACTTGCGCTCAATCTTACTGTCGAGCCGCCACCAGATGGTGAACAGGCCCACGACCACGCCGGCCAGAGTTCCCAGGGTGTGTGTCCATTCCATTCTGTGCCGCACTATAGCACGATTTTATCCCCCCTCCCTAACCCTCCCCCTCACGGGGGGGAGGGAACCTGACTCCCGAGGGGGCGGGGAGCTGGGGCGGCCGTCTTGCTCCCTCTCTCCGGGGGGGAGGGAACCTGACTCTCGGGGGGCGGGGAGTTGGGGCGGCCGTCTTGCTCCCTCTCCCCTGGAGGGAGAGGGCTGGGGTGAGGGGGATTCGGCGCTTGCCCTGCTGCGCGCCGGTGGCTATGGTGAGATACCGAGTGCGGAGCGCCCCCCCCCATGAGTGTGGAATTGATCAGCGTCCTGATAGCCGTCGTTACGGTCGGCGTGACCCTGGCCGGGTTGATCCTGAGCGGACAACGCGCCATCCGCGCTGAACTGGCCGCTCAGCGGCAGGATTTCAGCGCCGAACTGGGTACCCAGCGGCAGGATTTCAGCGCTGGATTGGCCACCCAGCGGCAGGAGATCAGCGCCGAACTGGCCACCCATCGGCAGGAGATCAGCGCCGAACTGGCCACCCATCGGCAGGAGATCAGCGCTGAACTGGGTGCCCATCGGCAGGAGATCAGCGCCGAGTTAGCCGCCCATCGGCAGGAGATCAGCGCCGAGTTGGCCACCCATCGGCAGGAGATCAGCGCCGAACTGGTCGCCCAGCGCCGCGAGTTCAACGAGCGGTTCACGGCCCTGGAGCAGCACCTGACGGCCCTGGAGCAACACATTGCTGAACTGCGCGAACGCATGGCCCATCTGGAAGGGCTGCTGGATGGGCTGCGCGAGGCCATCGCCCTCCCGCGCGGGGCCGCCTGACGACAAGTCCTGAGACCCATCCCGCTGCTTCTGAGGAGGCTGTATGGACCGGAAAAACCTCGGGGTCTTTGCCACCCTTCGTAAATAGTCTCCCCCAGTGAACCCGGCTCCCCCACCGCTGATCGAAGCCCACGGGCTCGGCAAATCCTATCGGCTGTATCCGCGCCACTTCATCCCGAGTACACCGGCCGCGAAAATCTGGCCCTGTCCGGGGCGCTGATGGGCCTCGGCCAGGACGAGCTGGACGAACGCCTGCCGGCGATTCTGGCGTTTGCCGAGTCACCGCTGTCCGGCTGCTGAACGGCCAGGCTCAGGACACCTCGCAGTTTGCGTTCGGCCAGCCGTTCCGGGCTCGGGTGCGGGTCGAGGCCGGCAGCGGCGAGACCAAACCGCCGGTGATTCACCTTGGCCTGGTGCGGCCCGATATGGTGCCGGTCTACGGGGTGTCGTCCGACATGGACGGGGCGATGCTGCGCCGCGTTGAGGGCCGCGTCTATCAGATCGACTATGTCCTGCAGATCGACTATGTCCTGCAGATCGACTATGTCCTGCCCCAGCTCAGCCTGCTGCCCGGCCGCTACGTGCTGCGCGCCCACGCCATGGACAGCGCCGGTTTGCGGCATTTTGATACGGTCGAGCGGGCGTTCTCGGTGCGCGGCGAGAACCGCGAACTCGGCCTGTGCTACCTGCCGCATAGCTGGGAGACCTGAACCCGGCGATAAGGTCGTGCGTTGTTTTGCAATAGTCTTGCTGCTATTTTGAGGAGCACGAAGAGGAGGCCATATGGAATGGACAGAAATTGCCTCATCTCTTGCTGTCCTCGGTGCCTTGATTGCAATCTGGTGGCGGCTCAATGGCCGCATTGACACGCTGGACGCGAAGATTGATAGGCTCAATGCACTCCTGACGGACAATCTCATTGCCCTCAACCGGGATATTGGCGAGTTGAAAGGCGCGTCTCATACGCATACCACGCCATAAGGACCGTCCCGATTACGATCCTGTGTAGCTGCCTGTCATTCCTGCGCAAGCAGGAATCCAGCCTCCGAGCCCCCCGCCTCTGGATACCGGATCACGTCCGGCATGACGAGAGCGGAACGGCTTGGCTACAGCCTCACGTAAACCGCTCTAACGTGTGGGCCGGGTGAGGGCGCAAGGGACCCTCGTCCGGGGCTCATGACACAATATGCCTCACACGTCCCAAGAGGAGAGAGGGAAGCGATCTGTCTTCTAATCGAAGATGTCCGGGGGGAGCTGGAACACATGGATAATGTTCCTGAGCATCCGGGCAGGAATTGCGGTCTTGTTCCCGTGGTAGGGAATGGGATTGTGGATTTCCATGCTAGGCGGGGACAGGCTCGAACGTTTCCGACCGTGGTGCCGGGAGGGGGATGTTCCCGGCTCGCAGATGTGGCAACGCGCCTTCCCGATGGGCGAGCTTGCCCTTCAACGCCTCTCGTTTGGCATCCGCATACATGGTGAAATACTGGGGTTCCGCCGGGATGAAGAGCGTGTCGAGGGTGTCATGCTGGACAGCGAATGTCACTTGCGCCACAATTGCGTTGTGCAAGTCCTCCAAGGCTTTCTCGCATGTCTCCCCATACCCCATAAGACTCATTTCCAGGGCAATTGCACACCAGGAAGCATCGTCTTCCTGTATGCCAAGCACGTTGAGATTCAGTTCCAATTTCAGGTCCATTGTCTCCCTCTCCATGCCTTTGCACAAGATCATCTTCCGGCCATGCGTTCAAGGGTCGGGACGGCGAAACCCGCCCTCACACCCCCTCACAGGATTGATTCATCAGGGTTCCCCCTCACCCCAGCCCTCTCCCTCCAGGGGAGAGGGAGCAAGACTGCCGCCCCAGCGGCTGCCGCCTGGCTGGTCAGAGCAGATTCCGAGTACTGTGCATCACACGTTTTCAAAGGGGGAAGCGCACCAGCGCAGGGGGATTGCTGCACTAGGAGCGGCCTCCTCGAAAAGAGCATTGCAAACGGAGACACTCCCCTCCCGTCACCGTTGGTTGACGTTTGGCGGCGCGTTCAGCATACTGTGCCTGTTCGCATCCTGACAGGATTGCCGGTTGAGTCGGGTCGCCTGCTGAATAGAACAGCCGCACGAGGCGCAGGAGGCATGACCTGCGCCGTGGCACATATGCAGGGCCTCACCATGGCAGTTCTGTTTCGTGATGCGAAGACGGCCCGGCACTCCCACTCGCCGGAGTCCGTGTTCGTAAGTGCCTTCCCGCCGGGCGTGCGCCCGCAGGACGGGCAGGAGTGCAGGAGGGACCCATGTGCGAGTCCATGAAGAGAACGGTGAGGGTGATTCTAGGGGCGGGGATCGTCATGGCGGCGCTGCTGGTCGCTCAGCCTGCTCAGGCGCACGAAACAGCTCTTCGCTCGCCGACTTGCAGCCGTCTTCCCACGGCCGAGGGCTTCTATGCAGCGGAAGAAACAGCAGCCATCATTCCCACCACCCCAGCCCCCACCGGCCTCGTGCCAAAGGTGGGGACGGGAACCGCAGCAAACGGAGGCTATGATTATTTACGTTACGCCAAAATTACCGTCCCCCAGCTTGCCGCCGGAGAACTGCGGGTGTTTGATTCCACTGGTACACACGTCTCGGACGCGGTGCTGTGTAAAGGAACGAGGGCATATGTGACATCTCGCACGAGCTACAGTGCCCATAATGCCGCCAACACCGCTGCTTCGCGTGCCAGCACCGCCAGCACCGCCTCCAGCGAAGCTGGTGCCAACGTCTCCACCGCTAGAAATGCCTTGAGCCGCGCCGCCAGCGCTTTAGACAGCGCCGCCAGGGCCTTAACCGCTATTGGTAAAGACACCGACGCCACCAGAGCCTCTGGGGCCGCCACCACCGCCAGAGATGCTCTCGGAGACACGAGCAAAACAGCCGCTGGCGACTTCACAGGTGACTTAAGTACCGCGGCCGGTGCCTTAGGGACCGCCCGCGATGCCTTTCACGCCCGTTTTCAGATTCGGGCCGAGGTCAATCCGGGCGATGAAGAATATGTACTGGTCGTTGCTACTGATGCTGCTGATGCTACTGACCTAACCCCGGCTGTCCAGTTCCACGGAGCCCTCGCCGCCACGACCACTCAACGGCAGCGCCGGTTGAACGCCGCGGACGAGCATACCTACACAATTACCGTCACCACCCCAGGGCTGCTGACCGTGGAGACGACCGGCAGCACCGATACGTCGGGGATGCTCAGCGGCACCGTGACCGCAGAGGACGACTCCAGCGGCAGCGGGAACAATTTCAAAATCGTCGCCCCGGTGGATGACGGCTCTTATACCGTGACCGTGGACGGGCAGACCGCCACCACCACAGGGTCATACACCCTGGACATGGACTTCAAAGTCGCCATGCAGCCCACCGCCGGCGTGACCCTCCCCACGGCGGGCGTTACAGTGCCCGTCGCGGAGGACTGGGGTACTGGCGATGCTGTTGCCATTGCCGCCGATGATGACACATTGCAGATTCAGGGGCGCGATGATGAAGATTATTTCCTGCTCTCCATTGCTGCGGACAGTTCCGGCTTCCTGACCATAGAGGCGACGGACGACACGACAGCAATGACAGACGCGGCCACCACCGGGACATTCTACGGCCCGACCGGAGAGATTACGACGGATACGAACAGCGGGGCCGATTCGAGCCATTTCAGGATCAGAGCGCCGGTTGAGGAGGGGATGGAGTATCTGGTGAAGGTCACAGGAACGACCGGCCGCTACCTACTGACTGTGACCCTTGACCTGACGGAGGGGGGTGGCTTACTGACGGTTCCCGGAGCCCAAAATAGACCATCCAATAATTTTGACTGTAGCGTCGATGACCCTGGTGAGATTTGCCCCCCTTCCGGCGAGTCGCTGGAGAGAGAACGCTACGTGTTCAACGTGACGGAATCCGGGGCGCTGGATGTGCGTACCACAGGCAGCATCGACACGGTCGGCACGCTCTATGGGCCGGCCGGCAACAGGATCAACGACCCCGACGCTGACGATAACCGCGGCGACGGCAACAATTTCAGGATTTCCGCGAGCGTCGGCCCAGGTCTGCATCTCGTGGAGGTCAGAGGAAAGACACGCACGACGACGGGAGTCTTTGATCTGATCGTGAACTTTGTCCCAGGGGCTGAGCCGGTTGATCCGACTGACCCGCCCGATCCGCCTGATACCACCGACCCCCCGGACCAGACCATTGAGCCTGATGCGACCGGTGCCTTGGATGAACCCCCGCCCAATAGCGCCAGAAGCGGCATCGGGACCATCCGGGGCTGGGCGTGCCAGGACGACGGCACCGGCGTTCAGATCCGCATTATGGATTCCGACGGAGACCGCGTCGCCACCTTCACCGCCCCGTATGGCTCGGACCGAGGCGACGTGGATATAAGCGAGCATTGCGATCGCCGGCTCGACGGTATCGGGTTTGCCGTCCAGTTCAACTACAACCTGCTGGACGCCGGGACGTATACGATCCAAGCCTTTGTAGGCGGAGAGCGGGTTGGCCTGACTCCTGGTGGTCAGACGAATACGTTCCGGGTCGTCCGTATCTCGAACCAGCCATTCCTGCAACGGGTACAGAGCAGCAGGATACGGGTGGAGAATTTCCCCTTCACCGGAGATACGACGATCCTGGAGTGGGATCAGCAGTCCCAGAACTTCCAGATCGTGGATCACGAGTGACCGCAGAGAGAGTCGCATGATCCAACGCTACCGCATCTGCCTCCAGGGCCGCCGACCGCTCATCATGCACAACGGTGCGGCCGGCCTGGATAAACGCTCGCCAGCCAACCAGGAGAAAGACGAGGTCGCCAAGAAACGCGGGCGCAACCGCACCATTCATGATGAGGCGCGGCTGCAAGAACTGGAGTGTCAGACGAGCCTGTGGCTTGATGAACAGACCGGTCTGCCGACCATCCCTCCGGCGGCGCTCCGGTCGTGTATCGAGTCGGCGGCCCGCAAATTCAAACAGGGGCCGCAGGTCCGTGAAGGACTCCTCGTCGAGTCCATTGACACCTTCACCTATGACCAGCGCCTGGGGAAGACCGTCGAAGAACTCAGCAAAACGGTCCAGTTCACCACAAACGTCGTGGTCCAGCGCAACCGCATCCCCCGGACCCGCGCCAAGTTTGATGAGTGGGGGGTGACCTTCATTGTGGAGGCAGACGACGAGCTGGTGGATGTCCCCCAACTCCAGCGCTGGCTGGCGATTGCCGGTCGGCGGGTCGGACTCGGGGATTGGCGCCCGGAGAAATCCGGCGATTATGGACGGTTCGATCTGGTGAGTATCACCCTGCTGGAAGACTGAACGGCAGGGACACGTTCTGGGCGGGGCGGGGCGAGGCAAGGCGAGGCAGGCGCATGGCAGGGCATGGCAGGGACTCTTCTGAGTAAACGCTTGACACCTTCGCCTGTGTTCCGATCCACACAGGCGAAGACAGGCTGCCCCCTTCACCATCGTGGGGCACGCCTGGCACCTCCCCTTGGCAGAGCGCTGTCTCGCCAGGCCAAGGGGGGGGGGGAGCAGATTGACCCAGCAATTTCTGCTCAATACGTCATTGGGTGGTGTCCTAACTTGAGCCGTTTTGTCCGAATTTGACGCGCTGCCTGTCCTCCTCTCACGCCCTGTCCTGCTTTGCCGGACGGGGTGTCCTAACTTGATATGCGCACCGTTTCGGTGTAAACCTTGACGCCCGAGGCTGACCGGAAAGCCAAAGGAGGCGCAAACGACCCAATTGACAGATAAGCAATTCGGAGCCAAGCGGGATGCCTTAGATTTAATGAACCGGATGGCCCTTTCTCTTAACGCGCAACAGCAGGCCAGTCAGCCCCAAGCATCAATCGTTGGAGTTGGCGTCGGCCAAGAAGGTATCCGCTTGTACGTCACAGGGGGGACCTTATCGGCAGGAATGGTTCCGAGCGCGTTCAATGGCCTTCAAGTGACGGTTATCCAAACTCCAGGTTTTACAGTAACCCCGCCCCCTGGAATACAGGCTGCTATAAACCGCCCGACTCTTTGTGGCGTATCTGCGGGGCATGTAGCCAGTGTCACGACAGGAACCTTAGGCTGTTTAGTCCAAGATAGACAAGGAACACGGTACGCTCTCAGCAACAACCATGTCTTTGCTGCTTCCAACAATGGAACGATTGGCGATCTTATCGTTCAGCCCGGGCCGAGCGATGGCGGTGTTGCCCCAGGGGACACCATTGCCAGGTTGGCAATGTGGGTTCCGGTGTTTTTTAGTAGTTCTTACGCCGACCCTGACCGTAAAATCAATTACATTGATGCAGCGACTGCCGAATTAACTAATCCCGCTTTAGTGCAGCCTGATATCCAGAGAATCGGTCGTGTTTCGGGAATGGTAGACGCAAGTACCGGTCAAGCTGTTCATAAACACGGACGAACAACTGGATATACTACCGGTACTGTCGGTGGCATTAGCGTAGACATTTTCGTTAATTTTGGCGGGCAACTGGCATGGTTCAAGGATCAGATTGAAATCAACACCCCAGGTTTCAGCGACCATGGAGATTCAGGGTCGCTTATCGTCACGAACCCAGCAAATGAAGCAGTTGGGTTACTGTTTGCTGGTGACGGAACCCGAACACTCGCTAATCCGATCGGCGATGTTTTGATGGCGCTTAATGTAGCGTTGGCGTGAAGCAACAGAAGGGAGGTATGCCATGGCTACGCAACCGTTGAAGGCGCAGGGTGGCCTCAACGCCGCGAAGTATGCCCTTGGGCGAGAATTGGAAATGTTGGAGGGGTTTGCGGGGATTGGTCTTGGGGCAAATGAAGTGCGGGTGTATGTTCTAGGCTCCAATACACCGGTTGCAAGGTATCTACAAAATAATTACGGCAATTATTATAGAGGGTATGGTATCCGCTTGATTCCGACTCCAGGTTTTCGGGCACTGTCGGAGGGTTGACCGCGGTGAAAGATCGCTCGGCGAGCACTGCGAGCAGCGCGGCCCGTCCTTATTCGTCTCCGCGCGTGCGCTCCCCTTTCGTCAACATCATCCACTTGAGCAGATCGGATTTGACCTCGGCGATGTCCCGCTGGACTTCGGCCTGCTGCCCGGTAACGCCGTTCTCGGTCAAATGCTTGACGAACCGATGGGTGTCAAAGGCAATCGCTTCGGCCATGGGTGGGAGCCTGGCATATTCCAAGCGGACGGGGCAGCCTCTGCGCGAGCCCGTGCAGGATACCCGTGCAACGGGAGTGTGATATACTGCGCGAGTCTTTCGCGGATACTCGGGATTCCGATCATGCGTGACCGCAACGAATCTCTCCGTCACGTCGTGCCGAACGAGCCACACGGTCGCTTTCCGCCCCTCCTGGAAACCGTCACCACGATTGCCCTGGCAGTCCCGGTCGTGTTGTTCTGCCTCCTTTGGCTATAGGAGGCTGGGGTGGCCGTCTTGCTCCCTCTCCCCTGGCGGGAGAGGGCTGGGGTGAGGGGGAACGCTGAGGAATCAGTCCTGTGAGGGCGTGTGGGTGCGGACGGCGCCTCGCAATTCCCCGATCTCGCCCTTGAACTCCAGCACGGTGTCCCGCAGAAACGCGTTGAGATCGTCAATCTTTCTGTCGAGGGTGTCGAACTTGCGCTCAATCTTGCTGTCGAGCCGCCACCAGATGGTGAACAGGCCCACGACCATGCCGGTCAGGATTCCCAGGGTTTGTGTCCATTCCATGTCTCGCTCCTATCTGTGCCGCACTATAGCACGATTTTATCCCCCCTCCCTCACCCTCCCCCTCATGGGGGGGAGGGAATGAAGACGGCGTCCCGTTGCCATCAGGGCGTCCCGTTGACATTGCGCAGGGTGCTCGGTATCACGAAAACAGCCGTGTAGGTCGGGTTAGCCGCAGGCGTAACCCGACATCCCGTACGTGTCGGATTACGCTCCGCTAATCCGACCTACTACAGCCTATCGTGAACCGCGCTAGCCACCAGTCGTACACAGTTTCCCCCAGTGAACCCGGCTCCCCCACCGCTGATCGAAGCCCACGGGCTCGGCAAATCCTATCGGCTGTATCCGCGCCACTTCGACCGCCTGAAGGAAATGCTGTGGCTGGGCCGCCGGCGCTTCTCCGAGGAGTTCTGGGCGCTGCGCAATGTGTCCCTGGAGGTCTACCGGGGCGATGCGTGGGGCATTGTCGGCCAGAACGGCGCGGGCAAAAGCACCCTGTTGAAACTCCTGTGCGGCGTGACCCTGGCGTCCGAGGGGCAGGTCCGCAGCGCCGGCCGGGTCAGCGCCCTGCTCGAACTCGGCATCGGCTTTCATCCCGAGTACACCGGGCGGGAGAATCTGGCCCTGTCCGGGGCGCTGATGGGTCTCGGCCAGGACGAGCTGGATGAGCGCCTGCCGGCGATTCTGGAGTTTGCCGATATCGGCGATTTCGTGGACCGGCCGCTCAAAACCTACTCGTCCGGCATGAGCGTGCGGCTGGCCTTTGCCCTGGCCACCTGCGTTGAGCCGGACGTGCTGGTCACGGATGAAATTCTGGCCGTGGGCGACGAGGCCTTCCAGAAAAAGTGTATTCGCTGGATGGAGGACTTTCTGTCCCACGGCGGCACCCTGCTGTACTGCGCCCACAATGCCTACCAGATCAAGAAGCTGTGCGGCAGAGCCGTGTGGCTGGACCACGGCCGGGTCCGTTTGCAGGGAGCCGCGTCACACGTGGTCCAGGAATACGCCGAGTTCATCGACGCCCAGGGCGAAACGGAGCCGGACGGGGCGGCTGCCCGCCCGCTGGCCCTGGCTGAGAATCGGGTCACCGATGTGCGGCTGCTGAACGGCCAGGCTCAGGAAACCTCGCAGTTTGCGTTCGGCCAGCCCTTCCGGGCACGGGTACGGGTCGAGGCCGGCACCGGGGAGACCAAACCGCCAGTGGTCGCTGTTGGCCTTGTGCGGCCCGATATGGTGCCGGTCTACGGGGTGTCGTCCGATATGGACGGGGCGGTGCTGCGCCACGTCGAGGGCCGCATCTACCAGATCGACTATGTCCTGCCCCAGCTCAGCCTGCTGCCCGGCCGCTACGTGCTGCGCGCCCACGCCATGGACAGCGCCGGTTTGCGGCATTTTGATACGGTCGAGCGGGCGTTCTCGGTGCGCGGCGAGAACCGCGAACTCGGCCTGTGCTACCTGCCGCATAGCTGGGAGACCTGAACCCGGCGATACATTGGTACTGGTACAGGTGGTGGGACGAGTGGACTACAGCACAAGCCGGGACGATTCCTGTTGTGAGGCGACGATGTTTGGCAGCGCGGCAAAAGGAAGAATGCGGAACAGGTGTATGAGATCAAGAGGGGCGCGTTGCACCCCACACATGATGAGATACACCAGAAACGCCGCAATCAGGAGCGCGATGGAAATGGCGTCAACATGCTCCCAGCGTAGGAAATTCAGGACGGTGCCCATCCCGGTGGAAGTCGGCGGCTATCCGAACAAGAGGCTGAAAAGGTTGACCACCGCAAACACCGCACCCACCCCAACGGCAATCCAATCAAGGATGTTCATGGAAGCTCCCCCTTTCGTGTTGCGTTAATACCGTAATACGGTATTCGCTCCTCATCCGCAAGCACCACACCCCCGAATGGTACACCTGTACCACTACCGATACGTTTGACAGGGTACAGGATATATTGCATACAGAACCCGTGGAAATATCACTCGCAACCGCAGCTCCAGTTATTATCAATCTCGGCGCACTGGCGACTGTCTGGTGGATGGACTCCTTACAGAACCGGATGGACTCATTGCAAAAGTAGGCGGGCGCTTCAGGCTCCACGAGGGCCTACACTCACACACTCAGCCCGGCCTTCGTGTCGGGCTTTTTTATGCCGTATACACCCTGGCCAGGAAAGAGTCAGAAAAGCGGGGAAGGAAGGGCGGCGGATGAAGGCGGCGGTGTGGCAGCTTGGTCAGGATGGGCTCAGATATGGGCTGTATTTCCCGCTGGCGGGGCTGTTTCCGCTGCCCACAGCCTACCGCCTGGCTCAGGCCTGGGGGCGGCTGGAAGCCCGCCAGGCCCCTGCCGGGCTGCTCGATGCGATCCGGTCCAACGCGGCCGAGGCGCTTCGACCCCAGGAACTGCCGGCGGTCGATATGGGCGAGAAGTTTTTTGAGGTGATGAGCTGCGACCGGGTTGATGCGTATGCTTCTGCGCTGCATTCGTGGCACCGATTGGAGCGCTGGGTGCGGATAACCGGTGAAGAGCGGCTGTTGGCGGCGGTCGCCGAGGGGCGGGGGGTGCTGTTGCTGACCTTCCATTTTGGCGGCGGCTCGCTCATTTTTCCGTATCTGCGGAGTCTGGGCCTGGGGGTGCATCTGCTGGCGAATGCGCTGCCGCAGGTGCGCAGGGCCGGGGGCTGGCTCCAGTATGCGTTTGCCCGGCGGCGTTTTGCGCATATTGCCCGACTGATGGAGCGCGAGGTGATTTTTGTCAGCGCGGCCAGCCTCCGCAAAATTCAGCGGGTACTCGACGCCGGGGGCATGGTGGTCGCGTTGCTCGACGTGCTGCCCGAGTCTGTCGGCGTCACAGCCTGGCGGGAGCAGACCGTGCCCTTTTTAGGCCGACCGGCCCGGTTTCCGACCAGCTTGCTGTCGGTCGCGGCGCGGGCCGACGCGACAATCGTGCCCTTTTTCGGCTGGGTCGGGGCCGACCGGCGGCGGGAGTTTGCGTTTGAGGAGCCGCGTCGGGTGACCGAGTTGGGCGCAACCCTGACCGCCCTGGTCGGGCTGCTTGAGGAGTATATTCGGCGCTACCCGTATGAATGGCATCACTGGCCGGTGTTGCAGGACTTTTATGAACGGTGAACGCTGATGGCCGTCTCATCCGCTGGCTGCGGCAGGAAATCCCCCTCAGTCCCCCTTTTTTCAAAGGGAATTATAGGTACTGTATCAGTTTAAGCCGTAAACCATTGTTTGACGCACGGTTAAGTTTACGCTAGCCTCCTTTCCAGTGATTTGTAACGGCTCCGAAGTGATAAGGGGAGTTGGTATGGCCGATAGACATGTTTCTTCTGTGGGAGATAATGTAGAGTATTCGGCGCCTCATGCTGAAGGGGAAAGTTCCAAGCAGGATGCTTTCACCGATGCGGCTGAAGATGCGGATGACCTGGAATTTGTGAACGACCGTATCCAGTCGGTCAAAAAAGGACGGTCACGGATCGTCTCAGGCCAAGAGCTTCAGGATCGGCTCAACCGTCTTTTGGCATAATGGCGGTCGATTACAGCGAAGATGCTCTCAGGGACCTTGAGAACATTTCCCCAGACCAACGGGGAGGCATCGTTCAGAAAGCCTCCCGTCTCGACGATCCTTCCGTGCACCACGTCCAGCTCAAGGGTGTGACCTGGGACGGGCAGAGGGCATACCGTGCCCGGAAGGGGGCGTACCGGATTTTGTACGTTAGACCCGCCCCTGGGGATGTGTGGGTTTACGGAATACGCCACAGAAGCGACGCCTACCGAAGACGCTGATTCCTACCACTCTCATCTGTGGCTGTCAGAGCCAAGTTGCGCCATTCAAAAAGGGAATCAGGCTTGTCAAGTATTGGGTATACGTCCCTTTGAAAAGGGGGAAGCGCGTCAGCGCAGGGGGATTTCCCTGGCAGGCCAGGCCGCCTCAAGGTGAACGCTGATGGCCGTCTCGTATCGTGCGCCTGTTCGGGTCCTGACCAGCCCGTTCAGGCTGCTCTCCACGGTTGTGGAGCATCGCGCGCTGTTGCGCCAGATGGTGGTCCGTGACGTGACGGCGCGCTTTGTCGGGACCAGCCTGGGAGGGGTGTGGAATCTCATCCAGCCGTTCATCCTGCTGTGTCTGTACACGTTTGTGTTCGGGGTGATCTACCGCGTGCGCTTCGAGGTCGAGGGGGTCGGCTTTGTGCCGTTCGTGTTTTGCGGCCTGTGGCCGTGGCTGGCCTTTCAGGACGCGTGTCTGCGCTCGGTGACGGTCATTGTCGAGAACGCCCAGCTGATGAAGCGCGTCCAGTTTCCCTCTGAGCTGTTGGTCGTCTCCGCAGTGGTGTCGAGCTTTGTGAGCCACGCCGTCGGCTTCGGGCTGATGCTCATTGGGGTGGGCATCTGGCAGGGCGGGGTGTCGCCCGTGGCCCTGGGTCTGCTGCTGGTCCCGTTCTCGCTCCAGCTGCTGCTGGCCGTGGCCCTGGGGCTGCTGCTGTCTCCGGCCAATGTGTTCCTGCGCGACGTGTCGCCGCTGGTCACGGCCCTGTTTACGGTGTGGTTTTTTCTGTCTCCGGTTCTGTATTCGATCCAGATGGTGCCGTCCGCTCTGCAACCCGTCCTGGCCTGGAACCCGCTGGCTCCCATCCTGGACCTGTACCGGGGGCTGATTCTGACGCCTGAGCAGGTCGTCTGGGGCGGGGTGCTTTACCCTGTGCTGCTGTGTCTGGTATTGCTGGGCGTGGCCCAGCGGGTGTTTGCCGGCTGCAAGGGCTATTTTGCCGATTATCTGTGAAGTCCCTTTCGTTTTTGGAAGATATTGAGACAAACCGTGCGTGGGAATATCAGGGAGTTTGTCCGAGTCGCGGCCGAGACATTGACGATTCCGCAACCCGTCGTCGAGATCGGGGCTTTCCAGGTGCCGGGGCAGCCGTACTCTGCCGATCTGCGGCCGCTGTTTGCGGACACGGACTATATTGGCTGCGATATCCGTCCTGGACCAGGGGTGGATCGGATCGAAGACGTACACCAGCTGTCGTTTGCAACAGGCACGCTGGGGACTGTCCTGATGCTGGAGACGCTGGAGCACGTCAAAAATCCGCTCCAGGCCATGGCCGAGGTGTTTCGGGTGCTGCGGCCCGGCGGTCTGGTGATGATTAGTTCGGTTATGGATTATCCCGTGCATGAACATCCGGCCGATTATTGGCGTTTTCCTCCGCAGGGGTTTGAGCTGTTGTTGGAACGCTTTACGCCGCGCCGGGTATATGTCCAGGGCGCGCCCGTGTTTCCGCACTCTGTGGCGGGGATCGGGATCAAGCCGGAACCGACTGGGGGGGATATCTCTCAGGGCCAACTCGGCCAGCTTGACCGGCGTGTGCGGACGATTCCGGGCACCTTGACCCAGGAGATTTCTCCCCGGCTTGGGTGTGACCCGTTTCGCCTCCTCGGCGAAGAGTTGAGCGCGGAAGAGCGTCCCCGCTATCCGGTCAGCATGCTCCACGTCGCCTATGATCGTTTGTTGCAGAAAGACGAAGAAATCGCACGGCTCCAACACGAGCTGAAACGCCTGCACGACGCCCCCGGCAGGGAAAAGACGAAGCGTGAAATGGTCCCTCGTTTTGATTACTCCACCTATGAATTCGAGTTGCGTGACCGGCAGCTGAATCGTGATATGCTCGCCGGCTATGTCTCCCATTTTCGGGGCTGCGACAAGGTGCTCGACCTGGCCTGTGGCTCGGGCATTTTCCTGGAACTGCTGGCTGAGGAGGGGATTCCTGCGCTTGGCGTTGAACGCAACCCGGCGGTGGTGGCCTGGGTGAAACAACGCGGTTGGGACATTGTCGAACAGGATGTCCTCACCTTCCTGGAGCAGACGACCGAGACCTATGACGGGGTCTTCTGCTCACATTTTCTTGAGCATCTGCCCTTCGATCAGGTGCTGCGGTGTATCGAGCTGCTCGCCCCGCGTGTCACTCCAGCCGGAACCGTGGTGATTGTCGTGCCCAACCCCGAATCGATCCGTATGCAGCTGTTTGGATTTTGGCGTGATCCCGAGCATGTACGCTTCTATCACCCCGAGCTGCTTGAAGCCGTCTGCCGGCACGCCGGACTTGAGGTGACGTACACAAACCGTGCAGATACCCCCTTTGCTGTTGCTCCGCTTGCCTTTTCGTCTGAAGCAGGGACGGGGGCGAACCACACTGGTTCGCAGCGGGGATGGCTGAAAGACAAGGCGCGAACCGCTTACCTTCGGTTCCTGCGCCTGCTGCGTATCGCTCCCTCTGCGGACCTCGTGGCTGTGGAGGACCGTCTCCGCCGGCATATGGACGCTCAGCGAGAAGCCGTGACTGCCTGGGCCGAAAAGATGCATGAGGCTGTCCATTGGATGTGGGATTGGCCCGACAATGCTGTTATTGTTTGTCGCAAGACAAAAGCCTAGCTTCTTCCTCTCCCCTGTAACCCCTCTCACTGCTGATTCTGATGACAGCCCTGCCTCGTGTCTCGATTCTCCTGGTCACAAAAAATGGCGCCCGCTATCTGGCCGAGGTGCTGGACGGCATTGACCGCCAACGGGGACATTTTCAGCTGGAGGAGATTCTTGCGGTGGACTCCGGCTCGCGGGACGGCTCGGTGGACATCCTGCGCAAGGCCGGGGCGCGGGTGATGACGATTCCCGCCGCCGCGTTCGGCCACGGCAAGACCCGCAACCTGGCCGCCTCGCACGCCTGCGGCGACTATCTCGTCTTTCTGACCCAGGACGCCACCCCGGCCACGGCCGACTGGCTGGAGAAGCTGCTGGCGCCCCTGGTGGCCGACCCGCTGGTGGTCGGCGCCTACAGCCGCCACACGCCGCGCCCGAGCTGTCACCCCATGGAATGGCGTCGGATCGTCCAGGAGGAGTTGACCGGTCTGCCGGACTCGCGCGTCAACAGCCGGGTCGATAACCCCGACTATGACCGCAACCCGGCCTTTTTCTATTTTTTTGCCAACACCAGTTCGGTCATCCGCCACTCCATGTGGCGTGGCACTCCCTGGCCCGAGGTTGAGTTTGGCGAGGACCAATTGTGGGCCAAACGTATCCTCGAAGCCGGCTATAAGACCGCGTATTGTGCCGATTCGGTCGTGTATCACTCACACAGTTACGGCCCGTGGGCCAATTTCCGGCGCCATTTTGACCATGTCGCCGCCCTGCACCAGGAGGCGGGCCAGCCGCCGCCGAGCCGCCTGGCCGCGTGTTTGCCGGCGGCTGCGCGGACTGCCCGCACCGACCTGGCCTTCTGGACGCGGGAGCGGGGGCAGACCAGGACGCAGGTCGTGTGTCGCTGGGCGCTGCCGGCCCTGGGCTGGCACCTCGCCGCCCGCCTGGGGATATGGTGTGGCGAGCGGGCCGGCACCTTTCCGGCCTGGCTTCAGACGTGGTTCTCGTACCAGGCGTATCTCAAGAGCCAGTAATATGAACATTGTCCAAGTCGTACACGGGCTTCCGCCGCAGGAGCGGGCCGGCGTTGAGATCCTGACCCTGGAATTGTCGCGCGCGCTCCAGGCGCGCGGGCATGAGGTGACAATCATCGGACGGACCGCTGCGCCTGAGCGCGAGGAGTTCAGTTTCCACGAAGAGCAGGACGAGCACGGGCCGCACATCGTCCGTATCGTCAATAACTATACCCGGACGACAGCCTTTCGCCTCCACTACGATAATCCCTTTTTTGATGCTGCCTTTCGCCGGCTCCTGGATCGGTGTGGGGCCGATATCGTCCATTTCCAGCAGGTCGCCCATCTGTCGGCCAGCCTCATTCCCAGTGTGTCCGGCCTCGGCTATCCCACGCTGCTGAGCCTGCACGACTTCTTCTTCGCCTGTCACCTGGTGCAGCTCATTGATCGTGCCGACCGATTGTGTCCGGGGCCGCAGCAGGGCGAGCGGTGTGCCGCGTGTCTCCACGACCTTGCCTCGGCCGAAGATGCCCGGCATCGCTTCAGGTTTATGGAGCAGGTCTTACGAGTCCCGCAGCGGGTGATTGCGCCGTCCGCCTTTCTGGCCCGGCGGATGACGGACGAGTTCCCCTTTCTGCACGACCGGCTCCAGGTCATTGCCCCGGGTCTGCCCCTGCCGCCCGGAGCCGTTCGGGACAGGCCCACTCAGCCGGAGGCAGCGGATGCAGCGCGGTCGCCGGACCAGCCGCTGCGGCTTGTGTATGTCGGCGTCCTGCTGCCCCACAAGGGCGGCCACGTGCTGATCGACGCCCTCAAGGGCATAGCCGCCGACCGGGTTCAGGCCTCGTTCTACGGGGCTGAGGTTGCGGCCAGACGCGCCTATGCCGAACAGCTCCGCCAGGACGCTGCGGGCCTGTCCGTCCACTGGGGAGGGGTGTATGACCGTGCCGACCTCCAGGCCATCCTGGCCGCGCATGACGTGCTGGTCATGCCCGTCATCTGGGAAGAGACGTTCTCGCTGGTGATCCGTGAGGCGCTCCAGGCCGGTCTGCCGGTGATCGCCGCCCGGCGGGGAGCCCTGCCCGAGATTATTGAGGACGGGCGCAACGGGCTGCTGTTCGAGCCGGAGGATGCCGCAGACCTGCGGCGCTGTCTGGGCCGTCTGCTGGATGAGCCGGGGCTGCTGGCCCGGCTCAAGCCGGATCGGTTTGCCTGGCGTGACGCCGATGCCTACGCGCAGGATATCGAGCAGGCTTATGAGACGGTGCTGGGGCAGTCCGGTTCCCGTTCCGCTCCCTCGTCGGCGTCGGACAGGCCGAGTCCGTCAGGTCGAGCCTCGGGGACTTCCGGCCCGACGGTGCAGCCCCGCCTGCTCAGGGATACGCCCTCCGACCTGGCACGGCCTCGACTGAGCGTGTGTCTGCCGACCTATAACGGCGAGGCGTATGTGGCCGAGGCGGTGCGGAGTGTGTTGGAACAGAGCTATGCCGAGTTTGAACTCGTGGTGGTTGACGACGGCTCAAGCGACCGGACGCTGGACATTCTCCAGACGTTCAGCGACCCCCGTCTGCGCATCTATCAGAACCCGCAGCGGCGGGGCATTCCGGGCAACTGGAATGTGGCGGTCGGCTTGGCGCGGGGCGAGTACGTGTGTGTCTTTCACCAGGACGATGTGATGCTGGCCGGTAATCTGGTCCGCAAGATGGCGCTGTTTGACGCCGACCCCAGCCTCAGCCTGGTGCATTCGCGGGCGGAAGCCGTGGTGGAAGCCGGCGCGCCGGAGCGGGTGGCCGAGTGGAGGGAAAAAGCGGAGACGGACTTTGTGGAAGACGGCGAGGCGTATTTCCGCAAACTGCTGCTGTACGGCGATTGCATCTGTGCGCCGACCGTCATTGTCCGGCGGGAGCAGTTGGCTGCGGCCGGCGGCTTTAATGAAACGCTCGGCTACGCCTGCGACTACGAGATGTGGATGAAGCTGTGCCTTGAGGGGCGGGTCGGGTTTCTCCACGACAGCCTGGTGCGCTACCGCTGGCACGCGGATAATGCTTCGCATAACTACCAGTACGAACGAGGGGTGGAGGAGTGCGGGCGGGCGATGCGCGCGGCGGTCGCCTACTACACCCGACGCCGGGGCGAAACGCCCCAGGCGCAGCTCTTGACCGAGGCTGGGGAAGCCGTGTTGGAGCAGCGGGAGTGGGCGGCCGAGCTGGATCGGGGACGGGAGTGGTTGGAAGACCAGACGCGGCGCTGGCAGGAGCTGGCAGAGGAACGCGAGCGGACAGTGCAGGAGCAGCAGGCGTGGATTGGTGAGTTGGAGAAAGGCAAGGCGTGGCTGGAAGCGCAGGCGCGTGAGCAACAGACGTGGATCGGCGAGTTGGAGCGGGCTAAGGCGTGGCTGGAAGAACAGCGGGCGACCTGGCAGGCCCAGGCCGAGCACTGGCAGGCGCAGACACGTCAGTGGCAGACCAGTCGCTGGGGACAGCTGGGCCTGGTGTTGAAAACCGTGGACCCGGCCCAGGGATTGCCGGCCGCATCAGCCAAAGAGAACGAATCTGATGATTGATCCACATAAGCCCGATTACACCAATACACCGGCCTCGGACCGCCGCCCGACCTATGGCTATGCGCCGGCCGACCCGGCCGCCCCGCCGGCGGCGAGTATTGTCACGCCCTTCTACAACACCGGGACGATTTTTCATGAGACGGCGCGGTCGGTCTTCCGTCAGTCCTTTCAGCAGTGGGAATGGCTGATCGTCAACGATGGCTCGACCCGGCCCGAGGCTCTGACGATCCTGGACGAATACCGCCGCCTCGACGACCCCCGCATCCGGGTGATTGACCTGCCGACCAATCAGGGGCCGAGCGCGGCGCGCAACCGCGCCTTTCGAGAAGCCCGCGCGGCGTATGTCGTTCAGCTCGACAGCGATAACCTGCTTGAGCCGACCGCCATAGAGAAATGGCTGTGGTTCCTGGAGTCCCACCCGGAATACGCCTTCGTCAAGGGCTACTCGGTCGGCTTTGATGCCCGGGACTATCTGTGGCAGCAGGGCTTTCACAACAACGAGGTCTTCCTCGAATCGAACCTGGTGGATATCACCGGCGCGCTGCGCCGCAGCGTGCATCAGGCGGTCGGCGGCTATGACGAAACGATTCGGGGCGGACTCGAAGACTGGGACTTCTGGCTGCACTGCGCCAGTCGGGGCTATTGGGGGACGACGCTGCCGGAGTATCTCGACTGGTATCGGCGGCGGGACAATCACAATGAGCGCTGGGAGACCTGGGACGGCGGGGCGCGCGAGGCCGCGTTTCGGGACACCCTGCGCCGGCGCTACCCGCAGCTGTGGCAGGGGCAGTTCCCGGCACCCCACACCGCGCCGCCGACGCCGTATGAAACCGTCTCCGACGACCTGCCGTGGTCCAACCGGCTCGCCAAGCACAAGCCGCGCCTGCTGCTGATTGCGCCGTGGCTGACCATGGGTGGGTCGGACAAATTCAATCTCGACCTGCTGACTCAGCTCGGTCCGCGTGGCTGGGAAGTCACGATTGCGACGACGCTCGGCGGCGAGCAGCCGTGGGCGGCGCAGTTCGGCCGGTATACGCCCGATATCTTCCTCCTCGACCGTTTTCTGCGTCCGGCGGATTATCCCCGTTTTTTGCGCGCCCTCATCCACAGCCGGCAGGTTGACGCGGTGCTTCTCTCGCACAGCGAGTTCGGCTATCAGCTGCTGCCCTACCTGCGGGCGCATTTCCCGAGCCTGCCGCTGCTGGATTTCTGCCACATCGAAGAAGAGGGCTGGAAGAACGGCGGCTATCCGCACATGTCGGCAACCTACCAGGACATGCTCGACCGGCAGCTGGTGACCTCGCAGCACCTGAAGGGCTGGATGGAAAAGCGGGGCGCCGATCCGGCGGCCATCGAGGTCTGCTACATCAACGTTGACGCCGACTATTGGCGACCCGACCCCGACCGGGGGCGTCGCGCCCGCCGCCGGTTCGACATTGCCGAGACCACGCCGCTCATCGTGTTCGTCGGGCGCATATGCCCTCAAAAGCAACCGGCGGTTCTGGCCCAGACGGCCGCTCGGTTGGCCCAGCTCAGCTCCGATTTCGTGCTGCTGGTGGCCGGAGACGGACCGGATTGTGAATGGCTGCGGACGTTTGTCAAAAAGCACCGGCTGGACCGCCAGGTTCGTCTGCTCGGAGCCGTACCCAACGCCGAGATTCGGGACCTGCTGGCTGCCGCAGACATTTTTTTTCTGCCCTCGGAGTGGGAGGGCATTGCCCTGTCCGTGTATGAGGCCATGGCCTGCGGGGTGCCGGTGGTGGGCGCCGACGTGGGCGGACAGGCGGAGCTGGTCACGCCTGAGTGCGGGGTGTTGATTGGACGGGGGGAGGAGGCCGAGGAAGCCCGGCACTATGCGGACATCCTGGCCCAGCTGCTGAGCGATCCTGAGCGGCGCAAAACGCTGGGCCAACGCGCGCGCCGACGCATCGAAGACCACTTCCGGCTTGAGCACATGACCGAGCGCTTCCTGGCCGCCTATGACGCGGCTCGGCAGGAGCGGGAGACCACAACCCGGCCGGTTCCGGGGATCGGTCTCGGTCGGGCGTGCGCCAGTCAAGCGGTTGAATACCAGCGTCTGTCAAGCCTGACCGACTGGCTGTGGCAGGAACGGGGGCAGGCGGCCACGGGCTTGGTTCCGGCCCACGCTCATTCGTGGCGGACGGGTCTGTATTTTGCCCTCCGTCGCGCGCTGCTGCCGGCCTACAGCGCCCTGCTCAAGAGAAACCAGTCGTGGCTGCTGCCGCTGAAAAACCGCCTCAAGCGACGCCTGCTGCGTGAGGGAAGTGCGTGAGACCCGCACCCACTCACGTCGGGAAGAGCGTGTAACTTGACTTTCACAATCTCAGCCTGTTGGATGACCTTATGCGAGGATTATTCCTTGGCTGTCTCCTGTGGAGCGTAGTAGGGCTGCCCATAGCGGCGGGAGCAGTGACGCCGGCACCGGCACTGACGGACCGGGAGACCGTGGGGCGGCCCACGCGCCAGACTCCGCCGGCGCAGGAAGATTCATGGGCTGAACAACTGCGGAAAGACAGGGAACGCCAGTCCAAGCGTAATGCCTGGATATTTGTCGCCATGGCGTCGGCCCCATTGTTGATTCTCGCGGGCTATATCTGCTTCGCGGTGTGGGAGCGGCGGACGGGGCGGTTGCCGTTTGCAGGCAGCGCGAAAAGTTCTGAAGATCAGCTGCATCTGGACCCTCAGCTGCTGAAGGAATTGCGGAAGTTGGCACCTGAAGAACCGGACGTGGCCGCAGTGCTCAAGCGCTTCAATCTGCTGTAGGGAACGGAACGATGGGGTACTCGAAAAGTGTCATGGGGTGGGTCCTGCTAGGCTGTCTGCTGTGGAGCGCGACGAGTTTCCTACTGCCTGACATGGCCGGGGCGGTCACGCCAGCGCCAGCCTTAACCGACCGGGAGATTGCGGAGCGGCTGACGCGCTTGGAAACGCGACTGGATGAGGGACTGACGGGATTGCGGTCGGATATCGCCCAACTGCGGGCGGACATGCAGGAGCAGAACCGCCAGTTGCGCGCAGATATGAACGTCCGCTTTGAGGAGCATTCCCGGCTGATACTCGGCATCCTGGCCGCGTTTGCGGCACTCTTTGTGGTTAACGTCAGTCTTGTGGTGTGGGATCGGCGGACGGCAGCGCGTCCGTTTGAGGACAAGATGGCCGGTATTGAAGAGGAACTGGCGGACAACCGCTCACAGGTATCTGCGGTGCTGGAAGCCCTGCGGGCCTTGGGGCAGCAGAATCAAACCGTGGCTGCGGTGCTGAGACGCTTCAACCTGTTGTAGGCTCGGGGCCTATAAGGGGACGTAATGAACATGGAGGGAAGCGTACTTGGCATCAGAGAGTGGGATTACTGACGCTTAGGGCGTTTTACGATAGATTGTAGCCATGTGTTCCGTTCCCGTCATGCCGGACGTGATCCGGCATCCAGAGGGCGACAGAGTGGGAAGGCGAGATTCCCGCTTTCGCGGGAATGACGGACGGCTACATAGAATCGTAATTTGCTCTAGCCCTTCAGCCTCTGCCGCTTCACACAAGTTTTTATCCGCGGAGACGAAGGCATCGACAGCGCTATTGCTTCGGAGGTCGAGGGCTGAGACAAGGTGGAGGGCATCAAGGGTGCCCAGCAAGGGGGTCTTTTGGGGAGCGGCATATTTTCGGACCAAGCGCACGGCATGGTGATAGTGAAAATCCCGAAAGCGTCGCACTTGCAACAGCCGCTGTCCGATGTCGTTATAGAAAAGGTTGCGGAGGCGGTCCAACTCCGGCTCTTGGATTTCGCCGGTACGTACTCGCCTGGCAAGCGCTCGTTGTACTTCAACGACCGCAAGTCGGGAGATGTAGTGAGTCGCGTCTGAATCGGCAAAGAGACGGTTGACTTCGTCAGTACCCACTTCAGGACAATACCGCTTGACCAAGGCGCTGGAATCGAAAAAGTAGCGGCTCATTTAGCGGTCGGTACGGTCATCAATGATATCTTGAGCCAGCGACCCGGAGCACTTGGAGAGAATACGATGCGCCTCGTCAAGAGAGATAATCTCCTTCCCGCGCACCTGTTCGGCGCACCAATCCATGAACTCCGCATCCACATCTTCCCGGTCCGTGACACCACTGGAGTCAAGGACTTCCTGCAAGACGCTCTGCCACGGCTTCCCGTTTTTGTTTGCCTGCTCGGCTATCAAGCGCTTCTGCTCTAAGCTCAATTGTATGTTTTCCGGCTTAACGGTCATGCCCTTCATGCTCCTCATTGTTCTGCATATACAGGATAGAGTGTTTTTGGAAAATAATACAGCAAAAATGCTCTAATCCTGGCGTGAAGCCGGAGCCGAGCTGGATTGGTCGCCGGCATGAAGACGAATAGCCGCAGGGAGTCCGTCACGGAGCATGGGCGGATAGCCAAGTTCGGAGATACGACCATCTTCTGACACGGCATAGACGCGCAGGGTCAGGGAAGGATTTTCCTCGAATCGGGCCAGGGGCAGGGTATAGTGAAAGCCTGATTGTTGGAATGCCGGGTTTCCAAAGTGTTTCGCCACATCCGGCCGAGCGGTGGCGAGCGGTCCGGCGTGAAAAAATTCTCCGTTGATATGGATCCAGATCTCTTGAGGAAGCTGGGCGTGTTTCACATCAGCGGCCCAGCCGGCCAACTCAAGCTGGCCGGCTTTGATCTCGGCCAGGTCAACCCAACCCTCCAGCTCCGAGGCTATGAGAGGCCGTCTGTCGCCGTTTGGTGCGATAATAGTCTCGCCTCGCGCCTCAAATACCGGCAGGTGCTCGGGCGATCCCGTGCCTCGGACGAGGCTCACTCGGTCGCTCGGCTCGACGACTCCAAAGGCCTCAATGGTATTGTTGCCCGGCTGAAGAAACTGCGGGTCAAGTAGAGCCGACCACCTGCCGTTTTTTCCCCTGACCGCGAAGGACCAGGGCTGGGTCACGGCCCGCACCGTCCCGTTCAGAGCCAGCGCGATGAATCGGGACTCCTCCGAGTGGAGGGTGCCGGTGACGTGGGTGGGAAGAAACGGCGCCTCTGGATCAACCCGAGCAAGAGCGTCTGTCTGATCGACCGTGATTGCAAGCTGAGCATCCTCGCTCAGAGGGATATCCTGAATACGCCGCCCCACGAGACCCGGAGGCGCAGCGCTGGGAACGATGGGGGTTCCTGGTGGAAAAAGATCGGCTTTTTTGTTGATCGCAGCCAGGACAGCGGTGCGAAATCGGTCCAGGGTAATAGTCTCAGAGATAGAGGATGCCTTCTCTGTCCGGTACGCTGATTCAGACGAGAATGCCGAAGCGCCATCAATCGGCCAGGGCAGTTCGATTTCCAGGATATCTGCAATAGTGGGCAGGATATCAGTTGTTTCAACATTATGATCCTGGATAGCGCCTTGCTGTTGGAATGGTGCTTTGACAAAGAGTGGGACAGCCATGATGTCGGCAAAGTTTGTCTTCGTGATAGCGCGCCTGTGGTCGTGGGGACGAAAGCTGACGCCGTGGTCGGCTGTAATCACGATCAGAGATTTTTCGTATAATCCGGCTGATTTCAGACGAGCGACCAACTCCCCGACGAGGGTGTCCACAAGTCCGACTTGCAACAAATGGCGCTGATAACTCTGCGTGGTGGCCCACGCATCGCCGCTCCAGGTTTCTTTTTTTGTGAGTCCATCGTAGCCGCCATTCGTACTATAGAGCTGGCCTGATGGCAGATACGAATAGGTAATGTGGGGCAGGAGACTGTGCAGATAGAATAATGTGGGCTGTCGCGTCGCTTGAATGGAGCCGAGAAAATTGCGAAAGACCTGGGGCCGGTCCGCACGCACGTGTACCTGCGCCCAGAGTGATTCTTCGAACGATTTCCACACCTCGGGAGAGACCGGGCCGGGAGCATGTCCGAAATCTTTCCAGCGCGCCTGGAGCGAGGGCAGACCGGATTGCTGATCTTCCGGCAGGAGGAGGTGCAGATAGACGATACCGACATCCGAAAAGAGTGCCCACATACGTGTGCCCCAGGGCTCTCGGAGCTGGGAGCACAATTGCTGGGGACAGAGTTCCGTGATGGTGCCGTGGGCCTGAAATGCATAAGTCGCGCCGAGGAGGGTGAAGAGATTGCGCGGATACCCGGCTGCGTTCGGGAGCTGCCGGCCGTGGCTGGGATAGCTGCCCGTCAGAATAGCCGGTATTGCCCATACCGTGTGGGCGCTCATGGACGAGGCGTTGCGGAACCAGGTTGCGTCTTCTGCAAACGCGGCGAAATGGGGATAGCGCTCAGCATCTATCCGACGATTTTTATCCATAAGAGAGATTGATGAGAACTCATCAAAGATGACCAGCACGATGGGTGGCGGGTCTGCGATCTTCACCTGAGCAATATCAACGGGCGACGAGGACAGCAGCGTCGAGACCGGAGAGAAAAACAGAAAGAGAGTGGGAAAGAGCACCAGGCTGGCCGAGAGCAAGGTGCAGAATGTCCGTACCGGAGAAAACAGATGGTACACCGCGCTCGTCAGAAGCCCGATGCCGCCGGCCCCCAGAAGCAGGACCATTCCCGAGACGTACGGCAAACCTTGTAAGGCCAGCAGGGCTTGCAGGGCCAGCAGCGCGGATACACATCCGACCAGGAGCAGATGCAGCCAGGTACTCAGCCCTGCGTGAACGACACGGAGTCCCCAGACAACGAGAATGCCCAGAGCTGGAAGACCGACACTCAGCAGGACGGCGAACAGGATGATGTCGAGCGGCGAAGACTGACGGACGACAAAGAATTCAGCGGTGCGCGAGAACAGATCGAAGAGCGGTTGAGCGACCGCGAAATTCCACACGACAAGGAGGTGCAGACCGGAAAAAAGAAAGGCCGCTATCCCAGAGCGGGGAGATTGAGGCGGGGAACCCATGCCACTGCTGCCTCACGCCTGACGTTTACTCCGTGCGTAGTAGAGTCTGCGCGCGCCTGATTCGAGCGTTTCCTGCTGCTCAACCTCAAATGCGTCAGCCAGACAGCGCTCAAAATACGCCAGATCATAGTCGGCGTAGTGATCGGCCTTGTGGCGCAGCAGGGTCTGGACCATGGGGTCGTCACGGGTGACGAACTCAATCACCAGCGCCGTGCCCAGGCTCGCCAGCCACGAGATGAACTCTCCGAGCGGAATATGCGCGCTGATGACCACATGATGCAGCAGGGCCAGACACAGGGTCAGGTCGGGCCGGCCGCGTTCAACCAGTGCCTTGCGTTCCAGACCCCGCCAGCCGAGATTTGGGGCAGGATCGGCCACATTGCTGATGAGGGGCAGGATATTGCGCGATTGTTCTGTCTTGAGCGCGCAATACAGGCGCTCGATCACCAGGGCGTCGATGTCCATTGCCAGTACGTACTCGGCGTTTTCGGCGGCAATGCGCGAGAATGTCCCGGTGTTGCAGCCCAGGTCCCAGACCAGATTCCAGCGCCGGCTGTGGGTGACGCGCCGCACGAAGTCGGCTTTTCGGGCGATCTCGCTGTCCGTATAGGGCAGGGCGTCCGTGTAGCCGGACCAGGCCGAGCGTGTCTGCCGCCAGGTCAGTTTGGCCACCTGTTTTTGCAGTCGGCTGACGTTGGCCTGGATGAGCGCCTTGTGGAAACCGGCCTGGCGTAAATCTTTCTTGAGGTTGCGCTCAGTTCCGGGCATACGCCGCCTCGGCTTTTGCCTGCAGGACGACATGCGACAGCACGCCCGGTCTGAGCATGTCTCTGAGCGACATGAGCCGGCGGCACTGGGCCGGTTCAATACCGTCCAGATTGCCGCGTAGCCAGGGCTGAAAGGGCAGGTCTTTGTAGGCTTGCAGAAAAAGCGGGTAGAGAAACAGCTGACAGAACTGGCGGTAGCCGACCCAGGGTTCGCCGGGCCGCAGACGCTCGAACGACGGGAATATCAATGAAGACCGGCCGGTTGCCGGACCACTGGACGTTGAACGGGGTGGCGTCTTTGAGCGTCATGCCGGCGCCCAGCGCGGCGGTCTGAAGTTCGAGGGTCAGCAGCGCGGCGTCCTGGAACAGGCTGAACGGCCATTCGTATGGGTATGAAATAAAAGGGATGGTCTGGTGTTTGAGAATCGCAATCCATTGCTCATCACGTCGCCCGGCGTAGGGTGAAGAGCTTAAGGGCTCAAGCTGTTCGGTGTGAACAATTTTCCCTTCGACCATGCATTGTCGAAAGAACGGCCTGGTCTTGAGCGCTTCCCACTCCTGGGCGGCATGCGCATCGAGACCGCGCAACACCGCTCCGTCCTGATAGCAGACGCGGCTGGTGCGGTCACGAAATGAACCCGGCTCGAAGTGGGAGGCAAGCATGCTGATATGGGACTGGATGGGCGAAAAGGAGACGGAAGTGCTGGCGTCCGCGCTCTATAGCTCTACTGCAAGCTTGTCAGGCGGGGGCGAGGGAGTGAGGGCGGCCGCATCCGTGTCCGAATCGCTCTCCTCCTGTTGGGAATGTAGGCCGAAGAGACCTGAGCAGACGCTGCCAGTAGAGTTTGGCGATCACCGCCAGGCCGGCCAGTCCGCTGAGGACGAGCTGGAGCAGCATGCTGCCGCAGCCCGGATCGAGATAGGCAAGCGCCGCAGGAGGTGCTATCAGAGTGAGAACCCAGAAACCCAGCGCGCCGGAACCGACCTGTTGCATGCACTACCCTCCCTCTTTGCCGAATCCTACTGCTCGCCAGCTCGTATCTGACATGGAAGGCTTTCTCAAGGAGGCCGGGGCTGTGCGCTCATGCCGGCTTCTCCTGAACGGTCGAGAGAGGCGGTAGGAAATGCGTATTGTCCAGCTCGTCAACGGCTTGCCGCCCGAGGCTTTGGGGGGGACGGAAACCTATGCCGCTGCGCTGGCGAAAGGAGCTGGCCCGGCAGGGACATGCGGTTGCGGTGTTTGCCCGCTGCGCCCGCCCGCAGCAGCCCGAGTACATGCTGGAAACGACGACGGTCGAGCAGGTTGAGATCACCCGCGTCAACAATACCCTGCGAGAAACCGGCAGCTTTGCCCGGACGTACCGGAATGACACGCTTGCCGCCCATTTCGGCGCGCTGCTCGACCGCTTTGCGCCGGACATCGTCCACGTCCAGCACCTGATGTATCTGTCTACGACCTGTATTGACGAGGCCGTGCGGCGCGCGATTCCGGTGGTCATGACCCTGCACGACTACTGGCTGATCTGTCAGCGCGGCCGGTTTCTGAAGCCCGACCTGTCGGTGTGTTCGGGCCAGACCGACACCGGCTGCGCCCAGTGCTTCAGCCATGTGCTCGACCCCAGGCTGTCACGGCTCCACGGCTTGCTGAAACCGCTGCTCAAGAACTCATGGCTCAGGGCGCGGCTGCGCCGGCTGAACGCCGCCCGCGTCGGGTCGCGGTCGGTCTCGCCCGCCGCCCAAGATCAAGTCCGGGCACGTATGACTCACATCCGCGAGCTGTGCGAGTCTGTGTCGCTGTTTCTGGCCCCGTCGCGTTTCCTGCGCCAGCAGTTTGTGGCCTTTGGCATACCGGAAGAGCAAATCGTCTTCCACGAGTGCGGCCTGCAAACGACCCACCTCCGAGCTGCCGAGAAAACTGCCCCGAAAGAACGCCTGACCTTTGGCTATATCGGCGTCGTAGACCCGGTTAAAGGCGTCGATCTGCTGGTCGAAGCCTTTCAGGGCCTGCCTCAGGCCGACCTGCGTATCTACGGCGGGGAGGCCGCGTATGCGCCGTATCCGAACGAGCGGCGCTTTCGCTCGCAGCTGGCCAGCTCGCCCCATATCCGCTACCTGGGCCGCTATGACAACCGGGAACTCGGTCGCATTCTGGCCGACATTGATGTCGTGGTCGTGCCCTCGATCTGGTATGAGAATGCCCCGCTCGTCATTCGGGAAGCCTTCCTGGCCCGCACCCCGGTGATTACCGCCGACTTTGGCGGGATGCGCGAGTGGGTTCGGGACGGGGTGGACGGCCTGTTGTTCCAGGCGCGTGATGTGGCCGACCTGCGCCGCCAGATCGCCCGCTGCATCACGGAACCGGACCTGGTGCCCCGGCTGTCACAGACGTTTCCGGCCGTCCGTTCGATTGCCGAGGACGCCGCGCTGCTCGCCCACCACTACCGGCGTCTGGTGCAGTGACGCGGGACGGAGGAATTGTCGAGGATGAAGTTTCACCCCTACTTTCGGGATCGTCGTCAACGACCCGACCGGAAAGAGATCACAAACGAATGGATCGAACGAGTCATCCAGAGTCCGGCGCGGGTCCAAGTCCAGCGAGACGGTCGAATCCGAAACTGGGGCTGGATCGAAGAAAGAGGGCGTTACCTTCGGATTGTATTGGAAGCCGACAACGAGACTGTCTTCAACGCTTTCTTCGATCGGGGTTTCACACCATAATAAGGCAGGAGGTAGACATGAAGCTCCAGTATTACCCAGACGGGGACATCCTCTACGTCGAGTTCTCCGATGCCCTGATAGAGGAGACGCGAGACATCACCGAGCAGGCGCTCGGGGAATTTGATAACCAGGACCGTCTCGTAGCTGTGACGCTCTCAGGGGTCTCGCGCTATATCGATGTCGCGGCGCTCCCGGCACAACTTGTGGAGCGGCGGGAAAGCGAAGACGGAGCGGCCAGCCCGGATATCAAGAAGGCCGGCTAGGGCGTTTTCCCCCTCGCGATGATCGAGAAAACCCTCTCCCTCGCCATTCCGTGCCGGGCCGATGAGCCGGGCCTGGGCCACACCCTCGACAGCCTGTTGGCGGCCTGCCGGTCGCCCGAGCTGCCGCCCGCCTGTCTGCGGGAAATTCTGATTTGCCTGAACGGCGTGACCGTCGGTCGGCCGTGTCCGCCGTTGCACGCGGTGCGCGAGTTCTGCGCCCACCACGCCGTCTCGCTTGACGAGATCGACCTGTCCTCGGCTCAGGAACGCACTCCCCAAGCCACCGCCGGGCTGCGGTGTGTCGTCCTGACGGCCGACTGGCGCGGCAAACCCCGGGCCATGAACGCCCTGTGGCGCTGGGCGCGCGGCGGCGTGCTGGCGTTCTGCGATGCCGATGTCCGGGTGGCGCCCGACGCCCTGGCCGGGCTGTACGCCGCGCTGCAAAACGACGCCCGGGCGCGGCTGGTGGCGGCGCGGGAAGTCCCGATCCTGGACGCCCAGGCCAGCCTGTGGAGCCGGATGGGGGCGCTGCCGTACCGCTTCGACTTCGGCAATGCCGGCGGCCGCCTGTTCATGATCCGCAGGGACGCCCTGATCTCTCCGCTGCCTGAAGACCTGCTGCTGGAAGACGCCTGGTTGACGGTGGCGGTCGGCAAGTCTCACGTCCGTAAGCACATGCAGGCTCGGGTGTTCTTTGTCCTGCCCCGGACCTGGAACGATTATTTTGCCGAGCGGGTGCGGACCGAGGCGGGCAAAATACAGCTCCGGCGTCAGCACGCCGGCCTGCTCGAACATGGCCCGGTCGCCGATTATCCGTGGGCCGAGTTTGTGCGCCGGCTGACGTGGCCTGAGTACGGGCTGGCACTCATCGCCCTGGCTATCCGTGGCCTGGCCAGGCTGTGGGCCTGGGGACGCCTCAGGCGGGGCGGTTTCTACCGGCTGTACCGTCCCTTTCGGTCAACCAAGCGTTGGGCGGGATGAGCCGATGAGAACCCTGTCGTAGAGAAACGTGTGATACAAAAAGGAACCCACCCCGGCCCTTCGACACGCTCAGGGCCACCCCTCCCAGGAGGGAGAAGTGCGAGGCGCCGTCCGGGATGGGGCTGCTCCCCTCTAGGCGCATGAAAGTCTCGATCATCATCCTGACCTGGAATTCGGCATCCGAGATCGCGGCCTGCCTGACCTCGCTGGCCGAGGGCGTCACGCTCAACCACGAGGTGATTGTGGTCGATAACGGCTCGCAGGACCAGACCTGTCGCCTAGTGCAACACACCTGCCCCACGGCGCGGCTGGTGCGGAACCCCCACAACCGGGGGGTTGCTCCGGCTCGCAACCAGGGCATACGCTTGGCGGCTGGAGAGTATGTCGTGATCCTGGACGACGACACCGTGGTTGAGCCGGGGGCGCTGGACCGCCTGGTCGCCTATATGGACGCCCGGCCCGAGGTCGGGCTGTGCGGTCCGCGCCTGACCACGGCCGAGGGGGAGGTGCAGCTGTCGTGTCGGCGCTTTCCGACCCTGGTCGATAAGCTGGCCCGGCGGCTGCCGGCGGCCCGGCGGCTGACGCGGGCGGTGGACATGGCGGACTGGGACCACCGGACGGTGCGGGCCGTGGATTATGTGATCGGCGCCTGCCAGGTCATTCGGCGCCGGGCCCTGCACGAGGTGGGGCTGTTTGACGAGCGCATCTTCTATGGCCCGGAGGACATCGACCTGTGTCTGCGGCTGCAACAGGCCGGCTGGCGGGTGGTGTACAACCCCGGCGCGGTCGTCGTGCATAAGGAGCGGCGGCTGACCCGCTCGCTGTGGTCCGGCCTGACCTGGAAGCACGGACTGGGGCTGGGCTATTTTTTCTGGAAGCACGGCTACCTGCTGTCCCGCCGCCGGCTGTACGCGCGGCTTGCCGCGTCCCGCCGGGCCGCACCGCCTGGAGCGGGCGGGTGAGAAACTACACGCTCCGACACCAGGCCTTTCTGTTCGGGCTGGTGCTGGCCGACCTGGTGTGTGTCGGCGGGGCGTATGGGGCGGCCTTTGCCCTGCGCCTGACCCTGCCCCTGCCGTTCACGGCCGATTTGCTGCCGGCCGAGCGTCTCGTTGAGGTGTCGCATCCTCTGGTCTTTCTGCTCGCCACCCAGGGGCTCGTGCTGTATTTCTTCAGCCTGTATGACCTGCACGTTTTGCAGCTGCGGGGCCGGGTCATGCCCCGCGCCCTGGCCGCCACCGGCTTGCAGCTGCTGCTGACCACAGCCTGGTATTTTTTTCGGGGCGAGGTCTTTTTTCCCCGCTCGGTCCTGGTGCTGTTCTGGCTCTTCAACGCGCTGATGATCGGTCTGCTGCGTCTCGGCCTGCTGCGTCGGCTGGGCCGGGCTCATCCCGTGCAGATTCTGCTGGTCGGCGCCCCCGGGGAGATGCGCCCCTTTCTGGAGGTCTTGCGGACTGTGCGCCCGCTGCCCGCGCTGCGCGTTGTCGGATTGGTGGGGCTGAGCGGGCTGGACGGACTGCCCGCCCGGCATGAGGACGCCGCCGGATTGGAAGAGTTTGACCTGCCCTGGCTGGGAGACGCCACCGAGTTGGAGCGCATTGTCCAGGACCGTCCGGTCGATGATATCATCCTGCTGGCCTCGACGACCTGGAAAGATACCTTTGTGGAGCGCCTGCTCAGTGTGCCGGCCGGGCAGACCGACACCGCCTCCGTGTCGCCGTATCACAACGCCGGGCGGCCACGGGTTCTGGTCGTGCCCTCGGTCTACGACATTCTGGTCGGACGGCTGACCTCGGTACGCCTGCACGATGTGCCTCTGGTCGAGGCGATCAAAGAGCCGCGCCACAGTCCGGCCTTCCTGCTCAAGGCCGCGCTCGACCGCTGCATTGCGGCGCTGTTGCTGGTCTTAAGCCTGCCCGTCCTGGGGTGTGCCGCAGCCGGCATTGCCGCTACCTCCTCGGGACCGGTTGTGTACCGTCAGCGGCGGGTCGGCAGAGGCGGCGAGGAGTTCACCCTGTACAAACTGCGGACCATGGTGGATGGGGCCGAGGAACACACCGGCCCGGTGCTGGCCAGTTCCAACGATCCGCGGGTCACCCGGCTCGGCCGTTTCCTGCGCGAGAGCCGCATCGACGAACTCCCCCAGCTGTGGAATGTGCTGAACGGCAGCATGAGTCTGGTCGGACCCCGCCCCGAGCGGCCGGAGTTTGCCCACCAGTTTCTGCACAGCGTCCCCGGCTATGCCGAGCGCTTGCAGGTCAAGCCCGGCCTGACCGGTCTGGCTCAGATCAACGGCGAGTACCACACCAGCCCGGAGTACAAGCTCAAGTACGATCTGGCCTATATGTATAACTACTCGGTCTGGCTCGACCTGCGGATCCTGAGCGATACGGTCAAAATCGTCCTCTCCCGGCGGGGTGTGTGAGGGGTCGGGGTGGGAGACGGTTCAGGCGCGAGTTGGGAAGAGCGATATAGTCGCGTTCTTTCCGCCGTTTTGGGGCTGTTCTTCATCGGTCTGTGTACCTCGGTGGCGATCCAGCAGACCCTGCTCGGCCTGCTGCTGGGCCTTGGCGCGTATCACTGCTGGCGGACGCGTCTCGTCCCGCACACCCCGCTCGACCCGGTCCTGGGGCTGTTCTTCGGCGCGCTGCTGGTGTCGAGCCTGCTCGGCCCGGACCCGCCGCATTCCCTGTCCGCGTATCGCAAGCTGTGGCTGGTCGGCGCCTTTTTTGTCGCTTACGTCCTGGTGGACAGCCGCCATAAGGCGGAGCGGCTGCTCGGGCTCGTGGTCATAGCGGCGGTCGGGCTGGCCGCCTACGGCATTGTTCAGCACTACACCGGCCTCGACCTGGCGCGTCAGCTGGTCGGCAAACCGGCCCGGCTCGACCCGGTCTGGCTGGGTGACGGAACGGGCTTTCGGACCGCCGGGCTTTTTCCGTCGGGCATCACTTACGCCCACAACCTGCTGTTTCCGCTGTCGCTGGTCACGGCCCTGCTGTTTGGCCCGGCGTACAGCCGCTGGAAGCGGGCCGGGCTGTGGGTCGGCTGGGGCCTGATGGTTGTTGCCCTGCTGTTCTCCCTGACCCGGGGGGTGTGGATCGCCTATGGCTGTGTGCTCCTGGGCTCCGGGGTGGTGCGAGGCCGCCGGGCGTGGCCGGGGGTGGCCGGGGGGATCGTCGTGTGCGGGGTGTTGCTGCTCGGTGCCGGGGAGGGGGTGCGGGAGCGGGCCGCCGAGGTGTTTGATCTGAACGCGGCCGCCAACCTGGCCCGGAGCCGGATCTGGCAGGCCAATATCGACATGATTGCCGACCGGCCGCTGTTCGGCTGGGGCTACGGCAACTACAAGCGCTTTCGGGAGCCCTACTACGCCCCCTATCCTGAGGCCGACACCGACGCCCACGCCCACAACACCTTTTTGCAACTGTGGGTGGACGGCGGCTGGCTGGGACTCGTCGCCTTTCTGACCCTGACGGCGGTGATTCTGGGCCGGGGCTGGCGGATCTATATCGGGCTGTCGGTCGAGCCCCTCAAGAGCTATGCCCTGGGCATTGTGCTCGGCCTTGTCGGCTTTCTCGTCGGCGGGCTGACGCAGCACAATTTCGGCGATGCCGAGGTGGTGATTATGCTGTGGGCGCTGGTCGGCGTGCTGCTGGGTCTGGAGCGGTGGGGCGGGGAGTGAAGAAAACTCACATGGCAAAAGTCAAAATGCAAAGGGCAAAGAGAGGAAACACGGGTCCTCCCTTCAACATTTGCCATTTGAGCTTTGACTTGTCTTCACCTCTGTCCCCTTGCCGGTCGTGGCGCACTTGCCTTTTTCTCCCCCCCAGACTAGCCTGCCCGTGCTTGAGGGCTTGTGCCAGGGTGAGACATGGAGCTGAGTGGTTGGGGCCAATACCCACGCATCGACTCGGAGGTGCTGTATCCTCTCGATCCGAAAGACGTGCTCAGACGCCTCCGCAGCACAGCGCAGGGCCCACTGATTGCTCGGGGGCTGGGACGCAGTTACGGCGACAGCGCGCTGTCGGCCCGTGTTGTCAGCACGCGCTATCTGCATCACCTGCTGAGTTTTGACGAGTCTACCGGTGTGCTCCGCTGCGCGGCCGGGGTCAGCCTTGCCGATATCTTGTCTGTCTTCGTGCCCAGGGGCTGGTTCCCGCCGGTCACGCCCGGCACCAAATTCGTGACGGTCGGCGGCGCCATCGCCAGCGATATCCATGGAAAAAACCATCACCGGGACGGCAGCTTCAGCGACCACGTGCGCTGTTTGACCATCGCCACGGTTTCGGATGGCATTGTCAGCTGCTCGCGCGAGCAGCGCCCCGAGCTGTTCCACGCCACCTGCGGCGGGATGGGGCTGACCGGTGTCATACTCGACGCCACGTTTGGGCTGAAACCCGTCAAGAGCGCCTATATCGACGTCACGCTGCTGAAGGCCGACACCCTTGAGGAAGCCGTGGAGCTGTTTCGCCTCCACCACGAGGTGGCCTACTCCGTTGCCTGGATGGACTGCGTGTCGCCCGGCGGCTCACGGGGGCGGTGTGTGGTGATGCTGGGTGAGCATGCCGACCAGGGTGGACTCGGCCTGGGCAACCGGCGCGGGCTGGCCGTTCCGGTGGACCTGCCGGGCTGGGTGCTGAATCGCCCAGTCATGCGGGTCTTCAACGTCCTGTACTACAAGCGGCTGAAAAAGAAACGGACGGACCGGCGGATGCACTACGAGCGCTTCTTTTATCCTCTGGACGGCCTGCGGCACTGGAACCGGCTGTACGGCAAGGCCGGCTTTACCCAGTACCAATTCGTACTGCCCACGGAGGCCAGCCTCGAAGGGCTGAAGACCGTGCTGGGACGGATTGCCGCCTCCGGCCACACGCCGGCGCTGGCGGTGCTGAAGGTCTTTGGTAAAGGCAACGCCAACTTCCTGTCCTTTCCGATGGAGGGCTGCACCCTGGCCCTGGATTTTCGGCTGGATGCGGGCGTGTTCGAGCTGCTGAATGAACTGGACCGTATCGTCCTGGATCACGGGGGGCGGGTGTATCTGACCAAAGACGTGCGCATGTCGGCCGAGACGCTCAGGCACGGCTATCCCGGCTGGCAGAACCTAGCGCGGGTCAGGAAAGCCGTTGGCGCGGATACGGTGTTGCATTCCCTGCAATCGCGGCGCCTGGAGCTGTAAGCCATGCAACACATCCTCATGATCGGGGCGACCTCAGCCATAGCCGAGGCCACGGCCAGAATTTTTGCCCGGCGCGGCACCCGCCTGTATCTGCTGGCCCGCAATCAGGATCGCCTGTCCTGTCTGGCTGCGGACCTGAAGATTCGGGGCGCCGCTTCGGTCGCCTGGCGTCGGTTCGACGTGCATGAGGACGGCGCGCCGACAGACGCCCTCGCCGCCGCGTTTGCCAGCCTGGGCACGGTTGACGTGGTCGTGATCGCCCACGGGACCTTACCGGACCAGCGGGCGTGCCAAACCGACCTCAAGGCTGTTCTGGCCGCCCTCCACGCCAACGCCGTCAGCACGGTGTCGCTCTTGACGCAGCTCGCCAACAGGCTGGAGAGACAGCAGGGGGGCACCATTGCCGTCATTACCAGCGTCGCCGGTGAGCGCGGCCGGCAGTCCAACTATGTCTATGGCGCGGCCAAGGCCCTGGTCTCGGTGTTTCTGCAGGGTCTCAGGAACCGGCTTCACCGCTCCGGGGTCACGGTGCTCGACATCAAGCCCGGTTTGGTCGATACGCCGATGACGGCCGGGTTGGAGAAGGGCGTGCTGTGGGCAGCGCCCGAGACCATAGCGGCGGGGATCGTCCGGGCGCTTGACACGGGCAAAAGCGTCATCTATCTGCCGTGGTTCTGGAAATACCTCATGCTCATCATCAGAAGCATCCCCGAGCGCGTTTTCAAACGGCTGGAGCTGTAGGATGAGCGCGCGCACGTCAGTCCTATGGTCCTGCCTGAAAGGGCGCGAGGCTCTGCGTTATGCCTGACCCCGTACTCGCCACGCTATACAGAGTCCGTCTGATCCATATCCTGGTCTGCCTGCCGTGGCTGGCGCTGCTGGCTTGGCTGGCCGGCGTCGCATGGTTTCTGACCGACGACGCCTTCATCAGCTTTCGCTATGTCCGCAATCTGCTCAACGGCGACGGCCTGGTGTTCAATCCGGGCGAGTACGTCGAGGGCTATACCAACTTTCTGTGGATCCTGGAGTTGGCGGCCATCTGGGGCCTGTTCGGGATACGCCCCGAGCAGGCCGCCCCGTGGCTGTCGGTCGCCTGTACGGTGGGCACTGTCGCCGTGATGATGTGGTGGGTGGCCCGTGCGCCATCGCTACGGAACCGGGCTCTGGTCGGCTGGATGGCGCTGGGGTTGCTGTGCAGCAGCGCGACCTTTGCCGTATGGACTTCTGGCGGGGGGCTGGAAACGCGGCAATTCACCTTTTTCATCGTCATGGCGGTTGTCTGCCTGAGTCTTCACGGAAACAGCCGGCGCGGTCTGCTGGCAGCCTCCCTGAGCCTGGCGGCCGCCGCCCTGACACGGCCCGAGGGCCTCATGCTGGCTGGTTGCTGCTTCGGCTGGTTCGCCGCTTGCCGCATTGTGGCCGGGAAGCTGGACTGGAGCGAGGTGAGAGTCCTGGTGACGCCTTTTGCCGTCCTCGTCGCTGCTCACTTTCTATTCCGATACGGCTACTACGGCGAGTGGTTGCCTAATACTTACTACGCCAAGCACGTCCGACCGTGGTATGAGGCCGGCTTTCGCTACTTAGTTGCTGCCGCGCTGGAGACTGGGCTGTATCTTTTGATGCCGTTGGCATTCGTGGCTGTGCGGGAGCGCTGGCGCGTGGACCGAGATGGGACGCATGCCCTGGCGCTGCTCTGCGTCTCCATCCACATGCTCTACCTGTTACGGATCGGTGGCGATCATTTCGAGTATCGTCCCCTAGACTTTTACTGGCCTCTGCTAGCGGTGCCCGCGGCCGTGGGTCTCGTTCACCTTGGCTCTTGGATGGCAGGCCGGCTTGGGCAGACTCGCCGATTTGTCCGTTACACTCGGTGGGTCGGACTACGGACATGCACGTTTGCTCTCTTCGTCCCGGTGCTATTTTACGCTAGTGCGATACAGGGCGTCTTGTTGTTCAAGGAGGAGCCCGAGAGGCCACTAGTATGGCACCTCGAACTTGATAAAGCGGACATGGGGGAGCTGTTCGCCGTGCCCGGGATGCCAGCGCTCGTCGCCATCTCTAATGACCTGCGCCGACAGCTTGCCTCACAGGTTGTTGGCTTACGCTTCTCCAACTTCCGCGGTCACGCCAAGGGAGAGATACAGAGTTTCAAGCCCTACGAGAAGATGGAGCGCGGGATCATTCCCGATGACGCACTGATGGCTCAGGGCGCTCTAGGAATCCTTCCGTATTATCTTCCAGACCTGAAATCTATTGACATTGGCGGCTTGGCCGACGCGATGGTGGCGCGTAATCCGGTCACGCACCCCAATCATCGGCGTATGATGGCGCACGATCGCCATCCGCCGCCCGGATACCTCGCGCAACGGGGCGTCAACTTCCACATCTACCCTCCGGCCTCCAGTGAAACCGAAGCACTCGACCTCGCGGACTACACCGTGAAAGTCGGTCCCGCTCTGTGGATGCCCTTCGACGCCCAGGATCCTCGGTGGGTCGCTACGCGTTTTGCCAGGCGCGCCCTGAGGATCGGGAAAAAATTTTCGACCAACGTCCCTGCCAGCAATCAGTTTCGTGCTGGGCCGCTCACCTACGTTGGAGAGCGTTTTCTTGGACATTTTGAAGAGGGACTCGACGGCTGGCGGCTGGACGGCGAGGCTATCACCAACCACGGACAGCGCGCGCACTACGAGAATGAATGGTGGATGACTCAGAGCAATCCCGGCCCGGGGTTTCTGACGAGCTACCACTCAAGCAAGGGAGACGAAGCGATTGGAAGGGCCTGGTCTCCGGAGTTCACTGCGCGGGTTGACCAGCACCTCGCCTTCCTGATTGCTGGCGGCGCGAGCGCCGGGGTTGGGCTCCGTCTGCTAGCCGACGGGGCGGAAGTAGCAGTCTGGCGCGGCAAGGGCTGGCTGCATCACTGGAAATTTACCTTGGTCGTCCATCCGCTGGCCGATGTCGCAGGCAAGACTCTGCAACTGGAGCTCTTCGACCACGAGTCCGGTAGCAAGGACCCCATCTTCATACCTAACTACATCATGCTCGACCACGTTATGTTGGTACGGGCAGATCTGGCGGCTCTTGACAAATTCCTCGAGGAAGCGGGCGATCCTCTCATCCGCTCTAACTATAACGTGCATATCAACGGCAAGGAGTTGATCTACATCAAAGACGCCTGTGGCCAGGACGACGCGGACGCGCTTTTCTCCTTGCACTGGGCGCCGACCGACAAGGCGCACCTAGCCGACTATTGGAAGGAGTATGGTTTCAACGTCAAGGACTTTCGTTTAGAGGAGTATGGGGTCAAGAGTGATGGCAAGTGTGTGGTGGTCGTCCCGCTGCCGACATACGACATCAGTCAGATCAAGACCGGACAGTTCGTCTACGGGCCAGATAAGGAACTGGTCTGGCTGTGGCGAGAGAGCTTCCGGTTTGACCAGTAGTCGGAAAATCGGGCAAACGTTGGCAGAGTTCTAGGCTGGACAGTTCGCTACAGCACGGCGCAGCCATAAATGTGATGGGGGAGCAAGCGGCGATGGAAGAGTTGAGCGAGACCATTCTCGGACGGTTCCGGCCTGATCGCTTTACGCCGTTCCTCGCCTCCCTTGCCGTTCTGGGTACGGTCCTTGTTCTGCTGCACGAAGTCACCTATGGGGTGACGCTGGAATGGGATTCCGTGACCTATATCTCCGTTGCGCGAAACCTGTTGGCAGGCAATGGCTTTATACACCCCTATGACGGAGCTCCGTATCTGTACTGGCCTCCCCTGTACCCGGGATTGCTCGCCCTGGCCAGCCTGTTCGTGTTCGACCCCTATGAAGTTGCCGGCCCTGTGAATGCAGCCGCCTTTGGGCTGACGATCTTTGTCGCAGGCCGATGGTATCGCAGGAGGATAGAATCCAGGGGACTCGTCCTCTGGGGCTGCCTGGCCATCACGCTGTCAGCCCCACTCTTACAGAATGCAGCCTGGGCGATATCAGAGCCCGTTTTTATGCTGTTTACGCTGCTGGCGTTGGTCGAAACAGAGAAATTTCTGGACACTGATAAACTTTCATCCTTGGTCTGGTCAGCCATACTCACCGCTTTGGCCTGTCTTACCCGTTACGTAGGCATTACCATAGTCATCACCGTCGTGATGGTGCTGTTCTTCAAGAGCACCAAGCCCTTTCTGGAAAAGGTCCGGCATATGGCTATGTACCCGGTCATTGCTGTGACGCCGCTTGGGCTCTGGCTGCTGAGCAACATGCTGGTCTCAGGAACGCTCACCGGACACGCGCGAAGCCATCCTCCTTTCGCTTCCTTTCCAGAGTACTTACAGCAAACCCTTGATGTCCTGGCCGCATGGGCAGTTCCATTCCTTGATCCCGTTCCGGCTGGCGTGGCGATGACGGTCGGCCTCGCTCTGCTGGCGCTCGCCATCAGGGTAGGTATGGCCCTCGCACGTCGGGAAGCTGAGACACGGTCTGACGAGAATACGATTGCGCTCTTTGGTGCTTTTGCCTTGATCTATCTTGCTTTCCTGCTTGGAGCGGCATCGTCTACTCCCGTAATGGTAGGTGCCAGGCACCTTTGTCCAATCTACATTCCGCTGCTGTTTCTGGGATTATTCACTCTGGACAAATTGTTGCGCTCTGAGGGAGGGAGAGCGTGGCGGAGGACTGTTGTCCATCAGCCAAAAATGAAAACGGAATACCAAGCACGCTCGTTAGCCGCGGTCGTAGCCGGTGTCCTGGCTCTCTGGCTTGCTGGCTCTGCCGTTGTTTCTGGGCGTAGTATACAAGCGGCGAATGGTGACGGTTCAGAGTATTCCCCATGGAATTTGTCAAGCGCGAGGTTCGTGGACTCCGCTGTCTTGCGGTATCTGCGGGAGCATCCCGTCACTGGCTGGGTCTACAGCAATGATCACTTTGCGATCTATATCCATACGGATGGCTTGGCGAAGTATACCGTGCTCCCTCGGACGGAACAGCAATTGGTTCACGCGCTGGGAGAGTGCGCTTCCGTTCCTGCTGGTTTTCGGTGCGATCCACCGCTGCACAGGGACCACGGCTTGCTTGACGAGGGGGCTGCGGTCGATCAGGACGTGTATCTTGTATGGTTCGAGGGTGTACACTCGTCAGCGTTCGACTACACCCCCCTTGATCTGCGGGCTTTGCCGGGCGTGGAGACGGTGGCGGAGTTGGCCGATGGTGTTGTCTTGCGCGTCACGCCGGGGACCGGGTTCGATAGGGACAGCTATCTCGCCAATAAGGCCGCCCTCATCACCGCCCCTATCGAGGAGGCTGGCCAGTCCATCCTCCGCTCCACCTATGACGTGTATGTCACCGATACTGAGTTGATCTACGTCAAAGACATGTGCAGTCAGGATGACGCGGACGCACTGTTCTCGCTGCACTGGGCACCGACCGACAAGGCGTATCTTGCCGATTATTGGAAGGAGTACGGCTTTAACGTCAGGGACTTTCGTCTGGAGGAGCATGGCGTCAAGAGCGGTGACAGGTGTGTGGCGGCGGTCCGGCTGCCGGCATACGCCATCAGCCAGATCAAGACCGGGCAGTTCGTCTACGGGCCGGATAAGGAGTTGGTCTGGCTGTGGAGGGAGAGTTTTCGTTTTGCCGAATAACGGTGTTCGCTCCCAAGACACCATCACGCTCCGGTCGGCCACAGCACCCACACGCAAATCCCCAACCAGACCAGGACGGTGACCAGGAGCTGCCAGTCTGAAAACAGGGCATCGGCCGGGGATTCTCCCCTCTCAAGCGCCTCGACGACAAACCAGTAGCGGAACAGCCCATACAGCACGACGGGGATGGACACGGCCAGGTCGGGCTGGACGGTCATCACAAACAGACTGTAGAACAGCAGCGTCCCGGTTGCCGCCATTGCGGCGTAGCGGTCCACCAGCGCCACCGAATAGTGTTCCAGAACCCGCCGTCCCTGCCCGCCGCTGTGGGCCAGTTCCTGACGACGCTTGATGGACGCCAGGTACAGCGCCAGGCACAGCGTGGTGACAAACATCCAGGATGAGACCGGCACGGCCAGGGCCACCGCACCGGCCTGGACGCGCAGGATAAACCCCAGGGCAATGCTGAAGATGTCGATGACCGGCTGATGTTTCAGGACAAATGTGTAGGCGAGGTTCAGGGCCAGATAGGCCAGGATCACCAGCCCGACATTGGTCCGCTGGAGACAGCTCCAGACCAGCACGCCACATAGCAGGCCGAACAAGACAAGAGCCTGGAACTGCGAGACCTGCCCGGCCGCCAGGGGGCGCCTGGATTTGAGCGGATGCGTGCGATCCTGTTCGAGGTCGTGGAAGTCGTTGAGAACATAGATCGCGGACGAGGCTAGACTGAACAGCAGGGTGGCCAGCAGCGCCTCGCTCACCGCCGCCCGGTCGGTAAACCGCCCGGCAAAGACCAGCGGTGCCAGGACAAAGCCGTTCTTGATCCACTGCTCGGGACGCATGAGCCTGATGAGGGCCAGCGCAGCGGAGACGGCGTTTCGAGTGGCGATAGGTGTGCCAGCGGTCATGAGTCTTGTCCTGTATCTTCTGAGCATATCCGAGCGTGTACAAACAAGGAAGGTAAAGAAGCGGGTCGGTCGTGGCTCAGTTTGAACTTCTCTTCGAGGAGGACTCTCCTGGCGCAGTAATCGCCCTGCGCTGGCGCGCCCTTCGGCAGGGCTCAGGACACAGGCTTCCCCCTGTGACACAGGGGGAGTGAGGGGGATTTGCCCGCCCTGGTGACCGCCCTCGGAGCGGGCCGCTGGGGATGAGACAGGCAACCATTTTCAAACTGAGACACTGCCCCGTCCCGGCTCCCCTTGCCGCTGGTGGTGCGCGTCGGTATGGTGAATCAACCCTGTCATGTATCGTCTCTGGCCGTATATCTTTCGTTACCGCTACCGGTATCTGCGCGGTATCCTGTGTCTGTTGGTGACCGCCAGCCTGGCGATGTCCATTCCGCTGCTGCTCAAACGCGCGGTTGAAGGCATTGAGCAGGGGCTGCCCTTTTTCGATATCAGCCTGTCGGTGGCGGCCATCATCGGGGTGGCCCTGATTCTGAGCGTGGTCCGCGCCTTTTCGCGTTTTCTGATCTTCAATGTCGGCCGCGACATCGAGTACGAGCTGCGCAACGATCTGTTCGCCCATGTCCAGCAGCTGTCGCTGCGCTACTACCAGCGCAACTTTACCGGCGACCTGATGTCCCGGTTCGTGAACGACGTGAACGCGGTTCGGCTGCTGTTGGGGCTGGGCATTCTGAACGTGCTGAACACCCCCCTCTACTATGTCTACGCGCTGTCGGCCATGATCGCCATGGACCCCGGCCTGACCCTGGTCGCCCTGGCTCCCTACCCGCTGATGATCGTCGTTGTGCGGGCCATGAGCCGTCAGATCATGGCCCGCACCCTGCGCGTCCAGGAGGGGCTGGCCGACCTTTCGACCCGGGTCCAGGAGGGTGCCAGCGGCATGCATGTGGTGCGCGCCTATGTGCGCGAGGAGTGGCAGAACGCCGAGTTCGCCAGCCTGAACGCGCGCTTCAAGGCCGACAGCATCGCCCTGTCCCGGGTCCGGGGGCTGTTTCCGCCGCTGATGAAAAGCGTGTCCGGGCTCGGCCTGCTGGTCATCCTGTGGTACGGCGGGACGCAGGTCATTGCCGGCCGGCTGAGCCTGGGCGATCTGGTCGCCTTCATGGGCTATCTCCACCTGCTGGCCTGGCCGACCATGGCCCTCGGCTGGCTGGTGTCTATCGTACAGCGGGGACGGGCCGCCCTGCAGCGCCTGGACAGCGTCTTCCGCGTCGAGCCCGAGATTGTCGGCGGTCCGGACGACACACCGGATCAGGCGTTCAGGGGCGACATCGGCTTCCAGCATGTCGATTTCGCCTACCACAGCCCGGATAACGGGCATCAGGTGCTGCGCGATATCACCTTTACCGTGCCGGCCGGCTCCACGGTCGCGCTGGTCGGTCGGATGGGCTCGGGAAAAAGCAGCCTGGTCCATCTGCTGCCGCGCCTGTTCGATGTCAGCGACGGCTCGATCACCATTGGCGGCAGGGATATTCGGACCTTCTCGCTGGCCGCCCTGCGCCGCGGCATCGGCTTTGTGCCCCAGGACCCGTTTCTGTTTTCGACCCGGCTCAAGGACAATATCGCCTTTGGCATGCCGACGGTTGACCTCGATCAGGTCCAGTGGGCGGCCGAGGTGGCCAGCATCGGCCACGAGATCGAGGAGCTGCCCAAGGGCTATGACACGGTGGTCGGTGAGCGCGGGATTACCCTGTCCGGCGGCCAGAAACAACGCGCGACCCTGGCCCGCGCCCTGATGAGCGATCCTCCGATTCTGGTCCTTGACGACGCGCTGTCGAGTGTCGATGCCCAGACCGAGCAGGCCATTCTGCACGCCCTGCGCGACTCGACCCGGGAGAAGACGGTCATTCTGATTTCGCACCGCATCTCCGCAGTCCGGGAGGCCGACCTGATTGTCGTGCTTGACGCTGGCCGGATTGCCGAGACCGGCACCCACGCGGCCCTGGTCGCCCGCAACGGGATCTACGCCGAACTCTTTCATCAGCAGGCGCTCGAACAGGAACTGGCGGAATTCTGATGGACACCCAGCGCGAGGTCGAACTCGGCAAAACCTACGACCTGACCCTGCTGCGGCGGCTGTGGCACTACGTCCGCCCCTACCGGACGCGGTTTCTCCTGGCCCTGGTGTGTCTGCCGCTCACCTCGGCCTGTGTGCTGGCCCAGCCCTACCTGTTGAAGCTGGCCGTTGACCGCTACATGGCCAACCACGACGCCGAGGGCCTGGCCGTGGTCGGCCTGCTGTTTGCCGGTGTCCTGGTCGGCGAATTCATCTTCTTCTATACCCAGTTTCACGCCACCATGCTCATGGCCCAGCACAGCCTGGCCGATCTCCGTCGCGACCTGTTCGCCCATCTGCAGGAACTGCCGGCCAGCTTTTTTGAGTGCACCCCGGTCGGCCGCCTGGTCACCCGCCTGACGACCGATGTGGACGCCGTCAACGAAGCCTTCTCGGCCGGCACCCTGACCATCTTCATGGACGTGCTGACCATGGTCGGCATCGTGACCATCATGCTGATGCTCGACGCCCGCCTGGCCCTGGTCGCCCTGCTCCTGGTGCCGCCCCTGCTGGTGGCGCTGAATTTTTTTCGGGTGCGGACCCGCCGCAACTACCGGGCGATTCGGGAACGCCTGGCGCGGATCAACGCGTTTTTGCAGGAAACCATTTCCGGCGTCATGGTCGCCCACCTGTTTGCCCAGGAAAAAAAGCTGTTCGCCGAGTTTGTCCAGCGCAACCGCGACTACCGCGACACCAACCATCTGTCGAATATCTATGACGCCACCCTCTTCTCGCTGGTCGAGGCGATCAGCTCCATCTCGATTGCCCTGATGCTGTGGTACGGCGCGGGTCAGGTCGGCAGCGGGATCGTGGCCCTGGGCACCCTGGTCGCCTTTGTCGATTACATCCAGAAACTGTTTGTGCCGATGCGGGAGTTCAGCACCAAGTACACCACCCTGCAGTCGGCTCTGAGCGCGATTGAGCGGGTGTTCCAGCTCCTGGATACGCCGGTGACGATTACCTCGCCCGACACGCCCCGCCGACCCCAAAAGGTGCGCGGCCGGATTGCGTTTGAGCACGTCTGGTTCGCCTATACTGACGAGGACTGGGTGCTGCGGGATGTGTCTTTTACGCTTGAGCCCGGCGAAAAGGTCGCCCTGGTCGGCGCCACCGGCTCGGGCAAGACGACGCTCAGCAAGCTGCTGAGCCGCTTTTACGACGTTCAGCGGGGACGCATTCTGGTCGACGGGGTCGATATCCGGGAGTGGGACCTCAAGGTCTTGCGGCGCCACATCGGCACGGTCCTCCAGGACGTGTTCCTGTTTGTCGGCGATGTCGCCACCAATATCAGCCTGGGCCGGACCGATATTGCGCCGGCCGCACTGGAGCAGGCGGCCAAGGCGGTCCATGCCGACGGGTTTGTCCGCCAGCTGCCCAAGGGCTATGCCGAGCAGCTGTACGAGCGCGGCTCCAATCTGTCGGCCGGCCAGCGTCAGCTGCTGTCCTTTGCCCGGGCCCTGGCCTGCGACCCGGCCGTGCTGTTCATGGACGAGGCCACCTCGAGCGTTGACCCGGAGACCGAGCTGCTCATTCAGTACGCCCTGGTCAAGCTGATGGAGAGCCGGACAACCCTGGTGGTCGCCCACCGTTTTTCGACCATTCAGAACGTCGACCGCATCCTGGTCATGCACAAAGGCCAGCTGCGCGAGACAGGCAGCCATCAGGAGCTGATGCGGCTGGGCGGCATCTACAGGCATCTGTACCAGCTCCAGTACGCCGGCAACGAGACCCCGCAGGCGGCGCCTGCGGCCCAGGCAAACGGGCTGCTGGGCGGGCACAGGGGGTGAGGCGCATGGGACCGCCCTGGGCCTGGCTGGTGTGGCTCAGTCTGCTGTCAGCCTGCTCGCCGGTGTATGTCCTCAGGGTCGGCTATGAAGAGGCCAAGATTCTGTGGCACCGCCGTCCGATCAGCGACATCCTGCAGCGACCCGATCTCGATCCTGCGGCGCGGGACAAGCTGCGCCTCGTGCTGCGCGTCCGGGCCTTTGCCGAACGCGAACTCGGCTTCCACGTCGGCGGCAGCTACGCCAGCCTGACCGAGGTCAGCCGTCCGCCGATTATTCATGTGCTGACCGCCGCGCCGCAGACCAGCCTTGAGCCGTATACGTGGTGGTTCCCGATTGTCGGCCGGGTGGCCTACAAGGGCTATTTCAACCGGGCGCTGGCCCGGGCAGAGGCGCGCCGCCTCGAAGCCCGGGGTTACGATACCGCCATCCGCACCGCCTCGGCCTTCAGTACCCTGGGCTGGTTTGACGACCCGTTGCTGCCGCATCTGCTGGACTATGACGCGGAAACGCTGGCCAACGTGATTTTCCACGAATTGTTCCACTCCACGTTTTATCTGGCCGGCCACACCGCGTTTAACGAATCCCTGGCCAATTTTGCCGGCCATCGGGCCGCGATCATCTTTTTCAGCCGGGAGTACGGCCAACACGACGATGTCACCCGCCGGGCCGAGGCGCGCTGGCGCCGGGAGTTGGAACTGTCGGCGTGTGTGGCCCGGACGGCCGAGCGTTTGGAGGCGCTGTACGCCTCGGCCCTGGCCGAGTCCGACAAGCTCAGCCGACGGGAAGGGCTGTTCGCCCAGTTCCAGGCCGAGTATCGGGCTCTGGTCGGGCTGGAGCACGCCCGCCCCGGGCTTGCCTCGGGCAAACTCAACAACGCCGTGCTGCTCAATCAGCTCGTCTATATGCGGGAGCTGGAGGTGTTTGAGCGAATCTACCAGAACGGAAAGGATCTGCCTGCCGCGCTGGCAGCCATGACCGAGGCGGCCGAGAGAGCGGACGAGCCGTTCGGCGGCGTCAGAGCCCTGCTCGAACTCGCCCGGCCGCCCGTGTCCCTCCCGTCTCGGCCTGCCGCCGCCACGGCCGGCTGACGCTCAGGCGCGCTCTCCTCCGCCTTCCTGCTGCCCCAGGAACTCCACTGCGGCGTGGGCGACCGCGCTTTCGTGTCCCCAGAAAAAGTGGTCCACCCCCGGCAGCGTCACCAGCTTCTTGGGCGCGGGCATGTTTTCGATCAGCTCCTGGAGTCCGGGAATGGGGGAGAAGGTATCGTTATCCCCGCTGACCAGCAGCGTCGGCTTGTTGGCCGTCAGCAGAAACGAGGGGTCGCGAAAGCTGATCGGCAGGGCCACGCCGATCAGCGTATGCACCCGCTCGTCCTCAGCCCCGGCCCGCAGCCCGACGACCGAGCCGAACGAGTAGCCGGCGACCACTACGGTCGAGACCGGCTGGCGCTCAAGCAGGGCGCTAACGGCCGCCTTCACGTCCTCGATTTCCGCCTCTCCCTCGCCGTGGCTGCCGCCGCTCTGGCCCACCCCGCGGAAATTGAAGCGCAGGGTGGCGATGCCGGCTTCCTGAAACGCCAGGGTCAGGGCCGAGACCACATTGTTGCGCATCTCGCCGCCGTACTGGGGATGGGGGTGACAGATCACCGCGCCGGTGGACGGTGGGGTGGACGGCGCTGAAAACAGGCCCTCAAGGCTGATATCGCCAACCGCAAACGTCATGTGCTCTTCCATACATCCTCCTATGCTTGTCATCGCCTGCGTCTTGCCCTAAGTATGAACTCGCCAATACAGTCCGGTCACCGTCTCGTATGCCACACCCCACGCCTGCCGAGCAAACAGCGCCTGTCACGTTTCTTGCCGACCGAACGGTCGGCAAGCTGTCCCGCTGGCTGCGCATCCTGGGCTATGACACGCGCTACCTGCCCCAGCTCTCACCGGCCGGTCTGGTGCGCGAGGGCCGCCGCCAGGGCCGGGTCATTCTGACCCGCAACACCCAGATTCGTCGCTTCAGGGACGCGCCGACGTTCGTGTTTATCGAGCACGACCGTTTTCGAGACCAGCTCAAGCAGGTGGTGACGGCACTCAAGCTCGATCCCGTCGCCAGGCTGTTGAGCCGCTGCGTGGCCTGCAACCAGCCTCTTGAGGTGGTGGCCAAGGACAGCGTCCAGACCAAGGTGCCGGCGTATACGTGGCAGACGCAGACCACCTTCCGCCGCTGTCCGCGCTGTCGGCGGGTATACTGGGGGGCGACGCATCGAGAGCATATCCAAGCCGAGCTGAGGCAGCTCGGCCTGGTCGAGAGGCAAGACCGGCCCGAAGGCTGAGAGCACATGGCTGATTACTGGCTGTTGTGGGACGGCGGCTGAGGTTTGTGACGCCGCCTTGTCGCCTGGGTCAAGCGACACGATACGGCCGATGTCATCCGCGCCGTGGCCTACCAGGACGCGCCGTGGCCGCCGATGACGGACGAGCTGGCCGAACGCTGCAAGCGCGCCGTGCAGGTCATTACGCCCGGCGGGCAGATCCTGGCCGCCGGCCGGGCGAGCGTGTGTGTGCTGGGTCTGATCGGCTATCCGCGGCTGGCCCGCCTGGCCGGATGTCCACCTTTCATCTGGGCGGTCGAGTTGGGCTACTGGATTGCCGCCCGTAACCGGCGGTTTTTTTAAGCGATCACTGCGTCAGGCGTGGCCGAGCTGGCGCAGGGCTTCATACAGGACGATGGCGGCGGCGTTGGACAGGTTCAGGCTGCGGACGTGTCGGCCGGGCATGGGAATGGTGTACAGCGAGGCGGCCAACTCGGTCCGAATGGAGGGCGGCAGGCCGCGCGTCTCACTGCCGAACACGAGCAGATCGTCGGGCCGATAGCGGACCCGGGTGTAGGGCTGGCTGGCCCGGGCCGAGAAGGCCAGCAGCCGTCCGGCGGGCCGCTGGCGGAGAAAGTCGGGCCAGTCGGTGTATGTCCGCACCGTGACATACGGCCAGTAGTCGAGGCCGGCCCGCTTGAGATAGCGGTCTTCCAGGGAGAAGCCCAGGGGACCGACCAGATGAAAGTCGGTGTTGGTGGCCGCGCACAGCCGCGCGGTGGTGCCGCTGTTGGGGGGAATCTCGGGCTCGACAAAGACGATGTGCATAGACGCGGGGGAGGCTAGGGGCGGTCTTGACCAAACGGGATGGGGTAGGCGGCGGCGTTGAGGCGCAGGACAAAGCCGCCGGTCTCGGGTTCTTCCTGAATGTAGGCCGCCAGCTGATAGTAGGCCGGCCGGGTGAAGCGGGCCAACTCGGCGTGGCCTTTGACCCGGCAGTAGACCGCGTTGTCCGGTCCGATATACAGCGTGTCCGGGCTGAGAGCCTCTTCGCTGGTGTCGTTCAGCCGGACTCTGAGGCCCTGGTCGAGATCGCCGTCGAGCGCGGTCACCACATATGGCGCATCGTCGATCTCGACGATGGCCGTGTCGCGGCCCAGCACGATCTGATACCGGCCGTCTTCCGTCCGGCGCAGGTGTTGGCTGAACAAGCGGTTGATGCGGCGGTTTTCGATCCGCTCGTCATTGGCGTACCACCAGCCGTCTTTTCCAAAGCTGATCTTGCGGACGGAGTCGATGGCCCAAAATCCGGCTTTTGGCATACGTCCTCACCACTCGCGCCTCAGCCGTCGGCCCCGGCGCGGCGCTCGTCCGAGGTATCAAGGATGATCGTGACCGGACCGTCGTTGACCAGCTCGACCGCCATGTCGGTCTGAAAGCGGCCGGTGGCCACCCGGATGTTCCGACTCCGGGCGCGCTCGACAAAATACTCGTACAGCGGCAGGGCGGTCTCGACGCCGGCGGCGGCAATGAACGACGGCCGCCGGCCCTTGCGACAGTCGCCGTACAGGGTGAACTGCGACACGACCAGCAGCTCGCCGTCCACATCGCGCAGGGAATGGTTGAATTTGCCGTCCTGGTCCGAAAAAATCCGCAGCCCGATGATTTTCTGGCTGAGATAGTCGGCCTGCGCCCGGGTGTCGTCGGTGCGGATGCCCAGCAGGACGGCCAGGCCGTGACCGATCCGGCCGATGCACTCCCCGTCTACCGAAACCTGGGCGTGGCTCACCCGTTGAATGACCGCTCGCATTGGTCCCAGTGTTAGCCGACTCCCGGCCACGTGACAAGCGTGTCCGCCTGGCATCTGCCCAGGCTGTCGGCTATGATTCCGGCATGTATCCGGTTCTCCTCAGTCTCGGCCCGGTGACCATCTACAGCTACGGAGTGATGATGGCGCTCGGCTTTGTGGCGGCCGGCTGGGTGATCAGCAAAGAGCTGCAAAGCCAGGGCCACAACCCCGAGCTGGCCTCAAGCCTGGTGCTGTGGGCGGCCGTGGGCGGCCTGATCGGCGCGCGCCTGCTGTTCATTGTCGATGCCTGGTCGGCATTTGTGGCCGATCCGTGGGCGCTGCTGCTGACCGGCGCCGGGTTCATCTGGTACGGCGGTCTGCTGGGTGGCATCGCCGGGGTGAGCTTGTGTATCCGGCGCTATCGGCTGCCCTGGCTGCGGACGATGGACATGCTCGCGCCGACCATTGCGCTGGGCCACGGGATTGGCCGGATTGGCTGCCATCTGGCCGGTGATGGCGACTGGGGACCGCCGACCGATTTGCCCTGGGGCGTGGTGTACAGCGAGGCGGTTGTCGGCTGGCCCCATCCGCCGGGTGTGGCCGTCCATCCCACCTCGCTGTACGAGTGCGCCGCGTATGTCCTGATCTTTGTTTTTTTGCGCCAGCGCCGCACCGCGCCGCATCGGCCCGGCGCCCTGTTCTGGGGCTATCTGGTCCTGGCCGGGCTGGCGCGTTTCGGGTTGGAGTTTGTCCGCGTCAATCCTCCCCTCATGTTTGGACTGTCCATGGCCCAGGTGCTGAGTATTCCGCTGGTTGGCCTGGGCGCTGCGCTGCTGCTCAGACCCGCTGCGCTGCGCCAGGAGCACGCCGGATGAGAAAGTGGCTGGCCCTCACTTTGGTCGCGCTGGGGTGTGGCTTTGTGCTGCTGACCCTGACCCCCTCCGGGCCGACCTTGCCCAGGGCGGCTGCGGATTTCGTGTTGCCCGACATGCAGGGTCAGGTCGTGCGTTTGTCGCAGCTGAAGGGCAAGGTCGTGTTTCTCAACGTGTGGACGACCTGGTGTCCGCCGTGCCGTAAGGAAATGCCGACCATGCAGGCGCTGTACCGTCAACTCCGGGACCAGGACTTCATGATGCTGGCCGTCAGCCAGGATGTGGACGGTCGGAAGACCGTGCGGTCGTATCTGGAGGAGGGCGGCTATACCTTTCCGGTCCTGTTGGACGTGCGGGGGGAAGTCGGCAAGAAATACGGGGTGACCGGCTACCCGGAGACCTTCCTGATTGATCGTCAGGGCATGATCGTGCATCACCATATCGGCTATAACAACTGGGCCAGTCCTGAGTCGCTGGCCGCCGTCCGGGGGCTGATTGAGCGTGGGGTATGGACCCCGCCGGCGGGCGGTGACGTGCCCGGCGAACAGATGCCGCTGCGGCCCTAGTCGCACGGAAACTCCCCCTCACCCCAGCCCTCTCCCTCCAGGGGAGAGGGAGCAGGACATTCCCTCCCCCCGGTGAGGGGGAGGGCCAGGGAGGGGAGCAAATGTGAACCCGAGACACTCCCCGGACCCTATACCGACAGCCCGGCGGGTATGCTATAGTGCCGGGTCTCAGTCTGTGACAGGCCCAGGAGTGGGAGGGCTGGACTGAGGAAGGGGCAGCCATGAGACATGATCGGATGCATGGTCGGCGCAAAAGAATCGCTATCAGCCTGTTCGTCTCACTGCTCGGTGTGGGAGCGGTGCTGCTCGGCAGCCACGGGCTCGACCGTGTCGCTGCGGTCGGACGCGAGGATTACGAGGGCCTGGAGTCGTTTTCCAATGTGCTGGCCATCGTGCAGAGAAACTATGTCCAAGAGGTGAAAACCAACCAGCTGGTCGAGGGGGCGATCAACGGCATGCTGAGCGCCCTCGATCCCCACAGCGCCTATCTGACCCCGGATTCATACCGCGAGCTGCAAGTCGATACCGGTGGCAGTTTTGGCGGACTGGGCATCGAGATTACGCTGCGCGACGGGGTGCTGACCGTGGTCTCCCCGATTGAGGATACGCCGGCCTACCGCGCCGGGGTCAAGGCCGGGGACCAGATCATCAAGATTGACGGAGAACTGACCAAGGACATGACTCTGCTTGAGGCGGTCAAGCGGATGCGCGGCCCCCAGGGCAGTCAGGTGACGATTTCCGTGCGGCGCGACGGGGTGGCCCAGTTCATTGACATTGCGCTGACCCGCGAGGTGATCAAGATCAAGAGCGTCAAGTCAAAACTCCTGGAGCCGGGCTATGGCTATATCCGTCTGGTCCAGTTTCAGGACCGCACCACGGACGATCTTGAAGACGCCCTTGAGCGTTTCAGCCAGGACCAGCAGGAACTCAAGGGCGTGGTGCTCGACCTGCGCAGCAATCCCGGCGGCCTGCTGAGCCAGGCGGTCAAGGTGGCCGATGTGTTTCTCGACAGCGGGATGATCGTGTATACCAAAGGCCGGCTCGACAACCAGCAGCAGAAGTATCTCGCCCATCCCGGCGGCTATACCGACCTGCCCCTGATCGTGCTGGTCAATCAGGGCAGCGCGAGCGCATCCGAGATTGTGGCCGGTGCGGTCCAGGACCACGGGCGGGCGGTAGTCCTGGGCACCAAGACTTTTGGCAAGGGCTCGGTCCAGACCATCCTGCCCCTGGAGGACGGCGCCGCTCTCCGCCTCACCACGGCCATGTACTACACGCCCAACGGCCGTTCGATCCAGGTCACCGGAGTAGAGCCCGACTACATTGTCGAGAATGTGCTGCCCGATCAGCTCGCCGCCACCCGTCAGAGCGGTATCCGAGAGGAAAATCTGCGCGGCCATTTTGGCAATGCGACGGACCAGGAGACGGCGCCCGTCCAGATTCGGGAGGGAGCGCCGGACACGGACGCCGCTGCGCCCTCGACGACCGACGCCTCAGCGGCTCAGGAGGCGGCCGAGGACGCGATCCAGGAGGGTGAGCTGGGCAAAGACCCGCAGCTCGATAGAGCCCTCGAACTTCTCAAGTCCCGGCAGACGACACCCCAGACCAGCGTTGCCGCAGTCCAGCCCTGAGACAAACCGGGAGTGTCTGTCCCCCTCACCCCAGCCCTCTCCCTCCAGGGGCTCATGGCACGACAGTTTGGGGCAAGAGGGGGAGCTGAGGAACGAAGCGGAAATCGTCAGGCACGGGGCGGCCTAAGGCGAGCCAGCGCGAGAAGAAGCGCAAGCCGAGTTGGAGGACACTGTACTGGCGGCGGTGGCCGCGGGTCAGTTCGCGCCGCAGCGCCCGCGAGCGCACCACCTGGGTCCCTAAGCTGCTCATCCAGGCCGTCGCCAGCGCCAAGACCAACCAGAGCCGGTTGGCATGGGCGGGGAGCCGGATGTGGCTGCGCTGCCACTGCCAGCCGCTGGACTTGAGGTCCTTGAAGGCGGCCTCTTCCCACATCCGCAGGCCATACCAGGCCGCCTGCGCCCGGGGCCAATTGGTCACTAACAGCCAGGGCTGGCCGGCGCCCCGCCGCCAGTGCCCCACGACCCAGTAGGAGCGCCAGCCCGCTTTCTTGAACACCCGGGCCGGCCCCTGCCAGCGTGTGCCAGGAGTGGGCACCAACTCCCCCACCTCCCGCTCCTGGCCGGCGACCTGAACGTGCACCCGCCGTTGGACCCGGACCAGGAAATACCACCCGCGCCGGGCAATCGCCTCCAGCAAGGCAGGACTCGTGCCCAGCCCGCGGTCGGCCTGGACGAGGATGGGCCGGTGCGGCGGCAAGATCGGGGCGAGTTGGTCCAACAGGCGCGTGATTACCGCCACTTGCCCCAGCGGCCACGCGGTGGGCCGATAACACCACCACGCCACCGGTAAGGCCCGCCCCCGATAGGCAATACTGACCACCATCGCCTTCAGATGCTCCTGTAAGCTCGTCTCATCCACCAGTAAAACAATCACCGCCCGCGACCGCAGGCGGGCCACGATCCAGGCCGCCAGCGCCGTGGCCCCCGCTTGCCAATCCACCCGGGGGTTCGCCACAAAGCGTTGTAAGCGCCGCTCCACCGTATCCGGTTTCCCCCACTGCGGCAGCGCCTCCGCCACCCGGCGCAAGGTACACTGCCGACTGGTCACGACCCCCCAACTGAAGGCGGCTAACACCTTTGCCTGCGACGCCCGCAGATGCGGAAACTGCCGTGCAATGCGGGTGGTCCACTGATATACTGCGCCCTGCTGACTCATGGCCCCCTCCGGCTGGCTTGGGATGGTTGCTCACCCAACCATGACCGGAGGGGCAGCCATGGGTCAACCGGCTCGCTCCCCAAACTGTCGTGTCCTCAGCCCTCCAGGGGCGAGGGAGCCGGAAATTCCCTCCCCCCGATGAGGGGGAGGGCCAGGGAGGGGGGGCGCATGCGCCGGTCATTTCAGGCACTATCGACGAACAGGAGTAGCTGAATCTGCGGACCGGTCCCCTGCTCGCCGCGCGGCCTCTCCTCACACTCGGACCGGGGCTGAGGGCTCGTCCCGGTTCCCCCCCGGTCTTGTCTCATCCTCCGTTTCTGGTACAAGTCCGGTCGATGGCAGCACCCGCAAGGTCTCGCACTGTGGCCGACTGGCAGTCTCAGCCGCCTGTCCTGTCTGTCTCCGAACTGACTGCCCAGATCCGGGCAGTGTTGGAGGCCGACTTCGCTGAGGTGTGGGTGGCCGGGGAAATCTCGGGGCTGCGCAGCCCCCCCTCGGGCCACAAGTATTTCACCCTCAAGGATAAGACCAGTCAGCTGCGCTGCGTCATGTTTCGAGGCCAGGCCGGCCGGCTGCGTTTTCGACCCGAAGACGGCCTGGAGGTCATCATTCGGGGCCGCATCGGGCTGTATCCGGCGCGCGGCGACATGCAGCTGTACGCCACGACCATGGAGCCGCGCGGAGTCGGAGCGCAACAGCTGGCGCTTGAACAGTTGAAAGCCGCCCTGGCGGCCGAAGGGCTGTTTGCCGCCGAGCGCAAAAAACCCCTGCCGTTTTTTCCCCGTCGGGTAGGCGTGGTCACCGCCCAGACCGGGGCGGCCATCCACGATATTCTGACCATCCTGTATCAGCGTTGTCCCCACACCCATGTCCTGCTGCGGCCGACCAGGGTCCAGGGAGCCGGAGCCGGGGCTGAGATTGCGGCCGGCATCCAGGACCTGAATGCGCACGCCCAGGCCGAGGTCATCATTGTCGGGCGGGGTGGGGGCTCGCGCGAGGATCTGAACGCCTTTAATGAAGAGGTGGTAGCCCGGGCTATTGCCGCCTCCGAGGTGCCGGTGGTGGCGGCGGTGGGACACGAGATTGACCTCAGCATTGCCGACCTGGTGGCCGACCGCCGCGCCCCGACCCCGACTGCGGCGGCCGAAATGGTGATGCCGCGCTGGGACGAGTTGCAGACCCACATCGCCACCCAGGCGCGGAGCCTGGCCCTGGCCATGCAGCGCCAGGTGACCCGACGGCGTCAGGCGGTGCTGAGTCTGCGCCAGCGTATCCGTGACCCGCGCCACGACCTCGACGTCCGACAGCGTCAGCTCCAGGCCCTGGCCGCCCGCCTGCGGGGTGGGTTTCAACGCCGGACCGAGCGCGCCCAGGCCCGGCTCCAGGAGCTGAGCACCGCGCTCGGCAGTCTCAGCCCCTTGGCCGTCCTGGGCCGGGGCTATAGTCTGACGCGGACGATTCCGGCCGGCACGGTCGTCGTCGACGCCGGGCAGCTCAGGCCGGGCGATCAGGTCCGTCTGATGTTTGCCGCCGGCGAGGCGATTGCCCGTATAGAGCAGACCCAGGAGGGGGATGAGTAGGGTGAAAGAGCCGCCACAAACGTTTGAGGCCGGTCTGCACGATCTGGAAGGGATTGTGGGGCGGATGGAAACCGGGGAGTTGTCGCTTGAGGACGCCCTGAGCGCTTTTGAGGAAGGGGTGGGGTTGGTCCGCCACCTGGGCGAGCAGCTGGCCGAGGTCGAGAAGCGCCTTGAGGTGCTCAGCCGCGATCAGGACGGCGTGTTCCAGCTCCACAGCCTGCCGACCGAAGACGACGAAGAGAACCGGGAAGAGGACGGGGACGCGTGAATCTGACCCGCTATATGAAGGAACGCCAGCGTCTGGTTGACCGGACGCTCAGAGTGCTGCTGGCGCCGTCCAGCGGCAAGCCGCCCCGGACGCTGGACCGAGCCATGCGCTACAGTCTGTTTTCCGGCGGCAAGCGCATTCGTCCCATTCTGGCCCTGGCCAGCGCCGAGGCGCTCGGCGCCCGGCTTGAACCGGTCCTGCCGTTTGCCTGCGGCCTGGAGATGATCCACGCCTACTCTCTGGTCCACGACGATCTGCCGGCCATGGATGACGACGACCTGCGGCGCGGCAAACCGACCAATCACGTGGTGTTTGGCGAGGGGATGGCCATCCTGGCCGGCGACGGACTGCTGACCGAGGCGTTTCGGGTCATGGCCGAGGGCGCGCTGGCTGTCCCAAAGCGGGGACAGGCGGCGCTGCGGGCGCTGCACGAGGTGGCCCTTGCGGCCGGCGCCGGCGGTATGGTGGGCGGACAGGTGTTGGACCTTGAGGCCGAAGAGAAGAAGCCGACCCGGGCCAGGGTCGAGGCGATCCATACCCGCAAGACCGGAGCGATGATTCGGGCTGCGGTTCGGGTCGGTGGGCTGCTGGGCGGAGCCACTCCGCGCCAGTACGAGCGCCTGGACCAGTATGGAACGGCGATCGGTCTGGCCTTTCAGGTGACCGACGACATTCTGGATATCGAGGGCGGCACGGAAAAAACCGGCAAACGCGAGGGCCGCGACGCCGAGCTGAACAAGGCTACCTATCCGGCCGCCATCGGTCTCGACCGGTCCAAGCGCCTGGCGCGCCAGCTGCGCGAGGACGCGCTCTCGGCGCTCCAGCCCTTCGGGCCTGCGGCCGAGCCGCTGCGGCAGATCTGTCACCTGATCGTTGATCGCGCCGCGCCTGCCCAAACCTGACCCACACCGCGCCGCTGCCCCTGTTGTGGCTGATCGCAAACACCCCGCCCGACGCGAACGCCTCGACGTGCTCACCGTTCAGCGCGGTCTGACCGCCAGCCGCGAGCAGGCCCGGCGGCTCATCATGGCCGGCGCCGTTGTCGTCAACGACCAGCGGGTTGACAAGCCGGCCACTCTGGTCGATAGCGCGGCCCAGGTCCGCATTAAGGACCACGCCCGCCCGCGCTACGTCAGCCGTGGCGGTCTCAAGCTGGAGGCTGCGCTGCGGGCCTTTGGCGTCGAGGTTGCGGGCCGGATCGCGCTTGATGTCGGCGCCTCGACCGGCGGGTTCACCGACTGTTTGCTGCAACACGGCGCGGCCCGGGTCTTTGCCGTTGATGTCGGCTATGGACAGCTGGCCTGGTCGCTGCGCCAGGACCCCCGGGTGGTGAATATCGAGCGTCAGAATATCCGTACGCTTGATGGGCTCGGCGCCCAACCCGGCCTGAGCGTGATTGATGTCTCGTTCATCTCGCTCACGACCGTTATCCCGGCGGTTCTCAGACTGCTCGCTCCGGGCGGGCACGGCATCGCGCTGATCAAGCCCCAGTTCGAGGTCGGCAAAGGCAGGGTGGGGAAGGGTGGCATCGTTCGAGACCCGGCGCTGCATCACGAGGTCGTCAGCCGTTTGCAGGCTCAGGCTGCGGACTGGGGCTTGATCCCTGAGGGTCTGATCGAATCGCCGTTGCGCGGGGCCAAGGGCAATACGGAGTTTTTGTGGTACTGGCAGAAAAGCTGAGCGATTGCGCTCTCTTTCTCAAACGTGTGCTGCGAGATGGCGGCTGGAGGCCCGGTCTGTCCTTCGACTCCGCCCCTGTCGGGCTACGCTCAGGACGAACGGTGGCTTGCCCGTTCACCCTGAGTCTGTCCCGAGCAAAGCCGAAGAACGGAGCGGAGTCGAAGAGGGCTGGGGTGGGGTGCGCGTAGCTCGGCTGCTGGTACGGTCAGCACTATTTGAGCACGGCGCGCACGATCCTTTTTTCGGTGTCGCGGTCGATGTTGAACGCCTTGTGGGTGCAGACGCTGTGCATAATGACCTTGGCCTCTTCTTCTTCGTACTCCTGGCCGGCATCGGCGCAGTCGCCACAGCTCCACTTGTCGGTATCAATATTGCCGATTTCTCCTCCGATCACTTGTGGCATACGCGCCTCCTCTATGGATAGAGTCTGCCCTGTATATAGCCTCGATCGGTCGGTATGATCCAGAGGTGGGGTGGGAGCCTTCCTGCTTGCCGCTGTCAGGTGCCTCTGGTATAGGGGTCGCCGTATCCCGTGCTGAATCCTCCCTGGCCGGATTCGGCGTTTCTTCCTGAGGCGGCATGACACTGACACACCAACTGTACGAGGCTGCGGCCCCGGTCTGGCGCCAATCGCTGGCCCATCCTTTCGTGCGCTCGCTCGGCGACGGTTCGCTGCCCCTGGAAAACTTCCGCTTCTACATGCGCCAGGATTACGTCTTTCTGGTTGAATACAGCCGTCTGGTGGCCCTGGCTGCGGCCAAAGCGCCGAGCCTTGACACCATGGCCCGCTTTGCCACGCTGCTCGACGCCACGCTCAACCAGGAGATGGCCCTGCACCGCGAATTTGCGGCCGAGTGCGGCATTACGGCCGAGGAACTGGCCGCGACCGAGGCCGCGCCCACGACCCGGGCGTATACCAGTCACCTGGTGCGGGTAGCTTCGCTCGGCGATCTGGCCGAGACGCTGGCGGCCCTGCTGCCGTGTCAGTGGGGCTATGCCGAGATCGGCCAGACCCTGGCCAGGCGCGGCAAACCGGCCGACGCACCGTTCTACGCCAAATGGATCGAGATGTACGCGTCCGAAGAGTTCGCGTCCCTGGCCGCCTGGCTGCGCGCCCTGCTCGACAGCTATGCCGGGAAAACCGACCCCGAGCGGCTGGTCGAGATCTTCTGTCGCAGCGCGCGCTACGAGTACCTGTTCTGGGATATGGCCTACCGCCTGGAGGAGTGGCCGGTCTGAGGCGGCGGGTCGCTTGACACGTTGGGTGGAGCCGGTTAAGACAGGGTGACCTCTTGAGCCAGCCTCTGAGGTGAGAACGGGTGAGCACACTTGTTGGACTGTGACATTCACAAAAGGGCCTCCTTGCACTGCCAAGGGGGCCTTTTTTTTACCGTCCTGTCCGTCTCTCGGCCGCACAACCGCAGCGGAGCGCATTTTCAGAATAGGAGGATAGCAGCCCGATGAGAGTCGTCATTCGCAACGGCAGCGTGGTCGATCCGGCCAATGATCTCGATGCGCCGGCCGACCTGGTGATTGAGGACGGGCGTATCCGCAGCGTGGAGCCGCCGCAGCGCCTGGCCCAGCTGTCAGACCCGGACACGCTGGAGGTGGACGCTCGGGGCTGGATTGTCGCGCCCGGTTTTGTTGACCTGCACGTGCATTTTCGTGAGCCGGGCTATGAGTACAAAGAGACCGTCCAGACCGGGGCGCAGTCTGCGGTGGCGGGCGGGTTTACCACGGTTGCGTGCATGGCCAATACCAATCCGGTCAACGATAGCGGCCAAGTGACCCGCTATATTCTTGACAAATCCCGCAGCGCCAAGCTGGCCCGGGTGCTGCCTATCGGCGCCCTGTCGGTCGGGCTCAAGGGCGAACGTCTGGCGCCGCTCGACGAGATGTATGAGGCCGGAATTGTGGCTGTCTCCGACGACGGCCGGCCGGTAATGGACGCCGGGCTGATGCGTCGCGCCCTGGAGTGGTGCGCGGACCTGGGGCTGCCCATCAGCGTTCATGAGGAAGACCTCAACCTGGCCGCCGGGGGCAGTATGAACGAGGGGCCGACCGCCGCCCGGCTGGGACGCAAAGGCGTGCCCAACGCGGCCGAAGAGGTGATGATTGCCCGCGACCTGACCCTGGCCCGTCTGACCGGCGGACACGTTCATGTCGCGCACGTCAGCGCCCGTGGCTCGATTGACCTCATTCGCCAGGCCAAAAAAGACGGCCTGCCGGTCACCGCCGAGGTGGCACCCCACCACTTCAGCCTGACCGAAGAGGCGGTTGAGGACTATCAGGCCGACGCCAAGATGGCGCCGCCGCTGCGCCAGGCGGCCGATGTCGAGGCCATGCGCGAGGGGCTGCGGGACGGCACGCTTGACGCCATTGCCACCGATCACGCGCCCCATCACCGTGACGATAAAGCCGGGGCATTCGAGGCTGCGGCCCACGGTGTGGTCGGTCTGGAGACGGCCCTGCCGCTGACCCTGGGGCTGGTCGAAGCCGGCGTGTTGTCCGTGTCCGAGGCGGTGCGGAAGCTGAGCTGGAATCCGGCCCGGATCTTTCACCTGCCCTACGGCAGCCTGTCGGTCGGCGCGCCGGCCGATGTGGTAGTGTTCGATCCCAATCAGGCCTGGACCGTTGTCGCCGACGGGCTGCACTCGAAAAGCACCAACACGCCCTTTGTGGGCCAGCCCATGAAGGGCCGGGCGGTGCTGACCCTGGTCGGCGGACGGGTGGTGTATGATGCAAGGCAAGGCAAAGGTCAAAAGGCAAAGGTCAAAAATGAGGACAGGTGAAGGACTTGTAGGGGCAGGCCCCCGTGCCTGCCCGGCCGGGTGGGATGGGTTGTGCCCGGCGGAGCGGGTCCCGTGCCTGCCCGGTGTGTAACGCTGCTATGAAAGCCCTGCTCGCCCTTGCGGACGGAACGGTCTTCCACGGCAGCGCCTTTGGCGCCGAGGGAGAAGCGACCGGAGAGGTGGTGTTCAACACCGCGCTGAGCGGCTACCAGGAGATTCTGACCGATCCGTCCTACACGGGACAGATTGTCACCATGACCTGTCCCGAGATCGGCAATGTCGGCGTCAACCCCGAAGACGTGGAATCCCGCCGTCCGTGTGTTGAGGGCTTTGTGGTCAAAGAATACTGGCCCCGCCCGAGCAACTGGCGCGCCCGGCAGAGCCTGGCCGCGTATATGGCCGAGCACGCCATCGTCGGCATTCAGGGCATCGACACCCGCGCTCTGGTCCGCCACATCCGTGACCACGGCGCCCAGCAGGCCGTTATTTCGACCGTCGAGGCTGAGCCCCAGCGGCTGGTGGCCCGCGCTCGGGCCGCGCCCGGCCTGGAGGGCCGGGATCTGGTCAAACAGGTCACCTGCGGCCAGCCCTACGACTGGCGGCAGGCGGGCTGGGAGCTGGGCTCGGGGTATCGTGACACGCGGGAGACTGGGCAGTCCTTTTTTGTCGTGGCCTACGATTACGGCATGAAGTTCAATATCCTGCGCCAGCTCGTGGCGTCCGGCTGTCGGGTGCGGGTCGTGCCGGCCCAGACCCCGGCCGACGAGGTCCTGGCCCTCAAACCCGACGGCGTCTTCCTGTCAAACGGTCCGGGCGACCCCGACGCGGTCCCGTACGCCAAACGCAATGTGGCGGCCCTGATCGGGCGGGTGCCGATATTCGGCATCTGTCTGGGCCACCAGATCCTGGGCCTGGCCCTGGGCGGTACGACCTTCAAGCTCAAGTTCGGCCACCACGGCGGCAACCACCCGGTCATGGACCTGGCCACCCGCAAGGTTGAAATCACCTCCCAGAACCACGGCTTTTGTGTGGATATGGACTCGCTGAAGGGGCGGGCCGAGATCACCCACATCAACCTCAACGATCAGACCGCCGAGGGCTTGCGCCACCTCCAGCATCCGCTCTTCTCCGTCCAATACCATCCCGAAGCTTCCCCGGGGCCGCACGACGCCAGCTATCTGTTCGCCCGTTTCACCGCCCTGATGGACCGCTATAAAAGAGGAGAGACGCGGTAGTCATGCCCAAACGCACCGACCTCGACGCTATTCTGCTGATTGGCTCCGGGCCGATCATTATCGGCCAGGCGTGTGAGTTCGATTACTCCGGCACCCAGGCCTGCAAGGCACTCAAGTCCGAGGGCTATCGGGTCATTCTGGTCAACTCGAACCCGGCCACCATCATGACCGACCCCGAGTTTGCCGACCGGACCTATATCGAGCCGCTGCGGCCCGAAGTCGTGGAAAAAATCATCGCCCACGAGCGTCCCGACGCGCTGCTGCCGACCATTGGCGGGCAGACCGGCCTCAACCTAGCCATCGACCTGGCCGAGGCCGGGGTGCTCGACCGCTATGGGGTGGAACTGATCGGCGCCAAGCTGCCGGCGATCAAAAAGGCCGAAGACCGGGACCTGTTCAAGGCCGCCATGCAGCGCATCGGGCTCGACCTGCCGCGCAGCGGCTATGCCCACTCCTACCCGGAGGCCGAGCAGGTCTTGGAGCAGCTCGGCCTGCCGCTGATCGTCCGCCCGTCACGGACCCTGGGCGGGGCCGGTGGCGGGATTGTCGAGTCCATGGACGACTTTCGACGCCTGGTCGAGTGGGGGCTGGACAGCTCGCCGAGCACCGAGGTGCTGATCGAAGAGTCGATCGCCGGCTGGAAAGAGTTTGAGCTGGAGGTCATGCGCGACACCAGGGACAATGTCGTCATTATCTGCTCAATCGAAAACCTCGACCCCATGGGTGTCCACACCGGCGACTCGATCACCGTCGCCCCGGCCCAGACCCTGACCGACAAGGAGTATCAGCTGATGCGGGACGCGGCCCTGCGCATCATCCGCGAGGTCGGGGTGGATACCGGCGGCTCCAACATCCAGTTTGCGGTCGATCCCGACAGCGGCCGGATGGTGGTCATTGAGATGAACCCGCGTGTCTCGCGCTCGTCGGCCCTGGCCAGCAAGGCGACCGGCTTTCCGATTGCCAAGATTGCGGCCAAGCTGGCGGTCGGCTACACGCTGGACGAGATTCCGAACGACATCACGCGCGAAACGCCGGCCAGCTTTGAACCCACGCTCGACTATGTCGTGGTCAAGATGCCGCGCTTTACCTTTGATAAATTTCCCCAGGCCGATAGCGCGCTGGGTCCCCAGATGAAGTCGGTCGGCGAGGCCATGGCGATCGGTCGGACCTTCAAGGAGGCGTTGCAGAAGGCGCTGCGGTCTCTGGAGATCGGCAGCTACGGGCTTGATGAGCGGTTTGAAAAGTCAAAAGTCACAGGGCAAAAGTCACAGGGCAAAGGGCAGGAGCCGGCGGGTCAAGACGATCTCCTGGGGCACATCCGCGACTATCTGCGTACCCCTCGGGCCGACCGCCTGTGGTATGTGGCCGAGGCGCTGCGCCTGGGCATGTCGGTCGAGGAGTTGTACCGGACGACCGGGATTGATCCGTGGTTCCTGGATAATCTTGTGCAGATCCTCGACTTTGAGGCCGGGCTGCGGACCGACCGCCTCAGTCTTGAGCGGCCGGACGTGCTGCGGAGAGCGAAGGAGCTGGGCTTTTCGGACTGCCGCCTGGCTGAACTGGTCGGCCACAGCGAGGCCGAGGTGCGCGGGCTGCGCGAACAGCACGCCGTCACCCCGGTGTATAAAACGGTCGATACCTGTGCGGCCGAGTTTGTGGCCCACACGCCGTATCTGTACTCCAGCTATGAGGGCGAGGACGAGGCCGGACCGACCGCGCGTCGCAAGGTGATGATTCTGGGCGGCGGGCCCAACCGGATCGGTCAGGGCATTGAGTTTGACTACTGCTGCGTCCACGCCGCCTTTGCCCTCAAGGACGACGGCTTTGAGACCATCATGGTCAACTGTAACCCGGAGACGGTCAGCACGGATTACGACACCTCGGACAAACTCTATTTTGAGCCGCTGACGCTTGAGGACGTGCTGAGCATCGTGCGGACCGAGCGCCCATTTGGGGTGATTGTCCAGTTCGGCGGGCAGACACCGCTCAAGCTGGCCGTGCCGCTCGAGCGGGCCGGGGTGCCCATCCTGGGTACCAGCCCCGACTCCATCGACCGGGCCGAAGATCGGGAGCGCTTCCGGGCCGTGCTGGACAAGCTCGGCCTGCGCCAACCGCCCAACGGCATCGCCCGGTCGGCCGCGGAGGCGCTGCGGATTGCCGAGCAGATCAGCTATCCCACCCTGGTCCGGCCGTCGTACGTGTTGGGTGGACGGGCCATGCAAATTGTGTACGACCAGGCCAGTCTGGAGCGCTACATGCGCGAGGCGGTCTCGGTCTCGCCCGAACATCCGGTCCTGATCGACAAGTTTCTGGACGACGCCACCGAGGTCGATGTGGACGCGGTCAGCGACGGCCGCAGCGTGGTCATCGGCGGCATCATGGAGCATATCGAACTGGCCGGGGTACACTCCGGCGACAGCGCCTGCTCGCTGCCGCCCCGCAACCTGTCGCCTGCGGTCCAGGACGAGATCCGACGCCAGACCGTGCTGCTGGCCACCGAGCTGGGCGTGGTCGGCCTGATCAATATCCAGTTTGCCGTCCAGGACCACACCGTCTACGTGCTGGAGGTCAACCCGCGCGCCTCGCGCACGGTGCCGTTTGTGAGCAAGGCCATCGGCCGGCCGCTGGCCAAGATCGCCGCCCGCGTCATGGCCGGCAAAAGCCTGGCCGAACTCGGCTATACCGACGAGATTGTGCCCGACCACGTCAGCGTCAAAGAGGCGGTTTTTCCCTTTATCAAATTCCCCGGGGTGGATACCGTGCTGGGCCCGGAGATGAAATCGACCGGCGAGGTGATGGGCATTGACGCCGCCTTCGGCATGGCCTTTGCCAAAGCCCAGACTGCGGCCGGCACAGTGTTACCGATGCACGGTCAAGCCCTGCTCAGCGTCAGGGATCAGGATAAGGCTGCCAGCCTGAGGGTCGCCCGGCGACTGGCCGAGAGCGGTTTCCGACTGGTGGCGACCCGGGGCACCGCCGCCTATCTGCGCCAGGCCGGCCTCAGCGTCGAGCGCGTCAATAAGGTCAAGGAAGGTTCGCCCCACATCGTTGACGCCATACAGGCCGGACACATCGCCCTGGTCATCAATACCACCGACGGCATGCAGTCGCTGGCCGACTCCTTTTCCATCCGCCGCAGCGCCCTGGAGTGTCGCGTGCCGTATTTTACCACCGTTGCCGGCGCCGCCGCTGCGGCCGAGGGCATCAGCCGCTTGCGCCACGGTTTGCTGGCCGTCAAGCCGGTGCAGGAGTACCACGCGCAGGGCAACGAGGGGTGAGCGGGCAGGCCGACGCGTCGAGGGGTGAGGAGCGTGAGGCAAGTCAAAGGGCAAAGGGCAAAAGGCAAAGGTCAAAACTGGGACCGAGGGCAAGACTGAGGACGTTCTCATGGCTGAGCGTTCCATCTCGCAGTCCAGTCGGTCGTCTTCCTTCCGCTCCACGCCGCCCCTGAAAAAACCCGTCCAGTATGTGAAGGGCGTCGGTCCCAAGCGTGCCCAGCAGCTGGCCCGGCTGGGCATCCACACGGTTGAGGATCTGCTCTACCACCTGCCGTTCCGCTACCAGGACCGACGTGAGCTGAGAACGATTCGCGACCTGGCGACCGGCGAGGAGGGGGCGACGGTGGGTCAGCTGGTCCGCATGGAGCGGCGCTTCATGGGTCGGCGCCGCCGTTGGGTGCTCGAAGGCGTGGTCCGTGACGAGACCGGCTTTCTGTTTCTGATGTGGTACCACCAGCACCGCTATTTCCAGCAGAAATACCGCGTCGGGCAGCGGGTGCTGCTGTTTGGCAAGGTCGATCTGGGCCTCAAGGGCGGCAAGTGGATGATCCATCCGGAGATGGAGCTGGTCGACGAAGAGGACCAGACGGCGCGCATCCTGCCCATCTACAACAAAACCACCGAGATGACGGTCGCGGCCATGCGGCGCCTGGTCCACGGCGCGGTCGAAATGTATGCCGATCTGGTGCCCACCAGCATCCCGCCCGAGTGCAGCGCGCGTTTGGACCTGATGGATCTGAGCGCGGCCCTGCGCTACCTGCACCTGCCGCCGGCCGAGGCCGACCTCAAGCCGCTCAACGAGGTGACGTCTGAGGCGCACCGGGCGGTGGTCTTTGACGAGCTGTTCTATCTCCAGCTGGGCATGGCCCTGCGGCGGCGGAGTCTGGTCAAAGAGGACGGTTTGTCCATCGTGCCGGGCATGCTCTCAACCCGCCTGCGCGAGGTCTTGCCGTTTCGCCTGACGGGTGCCCAGGAGCGGGTGCTGGAAGCCATCCAGCGCGATATGGCCGCCCCCCATCCGATGAACCGCCTGGTCCAGGGCGATGTCGGCTCGGGCAAGACGATGGTCGCCCTGAGCGCCGCCATGGCGGCGCTCGACAGCGGTTTCCAGGTGGCCTTCATGGCGCCGACCGAACTCCTGGCCGAACAGCACTTTCGGACCCTGCGCCCCCTGGCCGAGGCGCTCCAGGTCTCGGTCGCGCTGCTGACCGGTGAGACCAAACGCAAACCCGAGCTGTACGAGTCGCTGGAGCGGGGCGAGGTCGAGATCGTCGTCGGCACCCACGCCCTGATTCAGGAGGGGGTGCGCTTTCGCCAGCTGGGTCTGGCCATTGTGGACGAGCAGCACCGCTTCGGGGTGATGCAACGCGCCGCCCTGCGCCGCCGTGGCGCCAACCCGGACATGCTGCTGATGACCGCCACCCCGATTCCCCGCACCCTGGCCCTGACCCTGTACGGCGACCTTGAGGTGTCGGTGATTGACGAGCTGCCGCCCGGCCGCAAACCGGTCGCCACCCATGTGTTTCACGAGGGCGACCGTCAGCAGGCGTATCGGCTGGTCAAGGACCACCTCGACCGCGGCCAGCAGGCCTATGTGGTCTACCCGCTGGTTGAAGAATCCGAAAAGTCGGACCTGAAGGCGGCGACCAATATGGCTGAGGAACTCGCCAGCGGCGTCTTTCGGGACTATCGTGTGGCCCTGCTCCACGGCCGCATGAAGGGCGAGGCCAAGGACGAGGTGATGCGCCGTTTCCAGGACGGCGAGGCGCAGCTGCTGGTGTCAACGACCGTCATTGAGGTCGGCATTGACGTGCCCAACGCGACGGTCATGCTGATTGAGCACGCCGAGCGCTTCGGCCTCTCCCAGCTCCACCAGCTGCGCGGCCGGGTCGGCCGTGGGCAGGCCGAGTCGGTGTGTCTGCTGTTGGCCCAGTACACCCCGGCCGACGAAGCCCTGCGGCGTCTCCAGGTCATGGCCGACTCCAACGACGGCTTTCGGATCGCCGAGGCCGACCTGGCCCTGCGGGGGCCGGGCGAATTTCTCGGCACCCGTCAGTCCGGCCTGCCCGATTTCCGGGTGGCCAACATCGTCCGTGACAGTCGCATCCTGGAAGCCGCCCGCCAGGAAGCCCAGGCCTGGCTGGCCAAAGACCCCGAGTTGCGCTCGCCGGCCTCGCGTCGGATGCGGGCGATCCTGGAGGACCGTTGGGCCGGCCGCCTGGAGTTGGCCCGGGTGGGCTAGGAGGTGTTCTGCACTTCTTACGAGAAGTCTTCAACGGGTTACAGTGGCTGGAACGGGATGGGAAACTCTGGCGGATACTGCCCAATGATCTGCTGCCGTAGTATGTAAGAATGTCGCTATGAAAGATCGAGATATCAGGATTCATGCCGAAATCGCAGCAAAGCTGAACTTCGCGGCGCACCAGAGTACGTTTCCGCTGTTACGCGATCTCCGGGTCGAGAACCTCCACCCGGAAGAGCGCATGGAGGGGCTTGTTCTGAAACTTCAGGCCAACCCGGCCTTCATCAACGAGAAGGTTTGGCCTGTGGACCGGATCGCGCCGCAGGGATCGGTATCGATCAGGAATCGCGATCTTGAAGTCGACGGCGAATTCCTTCTCAAGCTCAGCGAATCCCTACGCGGGATCGTTACATTTCGGCTCGAAAAAGATGGGGAATTGCTGGCGGAACTGCCCAAGCCGATCGAATTGCTTGCATATAACGAATGGGGCGGCGCAGGATTTATGCCGGAACTGCTCACCGCATTCTCCATGCCGAACGATCCAGCGGTTGATAGAATCCTCCGAAACGCGAGCGAGATTCTGCATCAAGCAGGAAAGGAAGATCGCATCGACGGCTATGAGTCCGGTAGCCGCCAGCGAGTATGGGAAATTGCATCTGCAATATACACGGCAATCGCCAACCTTGGTCTGACCTATGCTGTTCCACCGGCGAGCTTCGAGACGGACGGCCAGAAAATCCGCCTTCCAAGCCAAATTTTCGATGGAAGGGTCGGAACCTGTCTTGACACGGCCATGTTGTTCGCCTCGGCCTTTGAGCAGGCGGGGCTCAATCCGATTATCGCACTGCCGAAGGGTCACGCGCTGGTCGGCGTCTGGCTTCAGCCCGAGGATCTTTCCGCTATTGTCATCGACGAAGCGGAAACGCTCAGAAAGCGGATTGATCTACAAGAACTCGTACTTATCGAGACAACCTATGTGACATCACACCCAGCCCCGCTTTTCTCCAAAGCCTGCAGCGCGGCTAAGGACACTATCCTCCCCGAGAAAGATGCCACGTTCACAGCAGCGGTAGACATACGTCGGGCGCGTGCACACAGCATTACGCCTCTCGGACTGAGAGCGGAAGAGCACTCGCCAAGCGACGGAAGCCCAGCCGCAGAAGTGGAACTCCCTTTTGAAGAGGCACCGGCACTGCCCGGTTTTGATAGTGCTGACTTGGAGGAAGAGAAACCCGAGACGCCTGAGAGCCGTCTGCAACGTTGGCAGCGCCGGCTGCTCGATCTGACACTCAACAATCGTCTGCTGAGTCACCGCGCGACCAAGACCAGTCTCCAGATCATTTGTCCACAACCCGGCCGGCTTGAGGATAAACTCGCCGAGGGCGCGCGAATCCAGATCCGCGCAGTTCCCGAACCCTCCGCCGAGGGACAGGACGAGGAAATTCACCGGCAGCGAACAGGAGAAGTCATCACTGAGGAGTACGCGCTCGATGAGCTTGACAAGCGTCGCGTCCTGGTTGACCTACCTGCGGACGAGCTCGACAAGCGCGCCGTCGAAATTTATCGCAAGGCCCAGACTGCTCTACAGGAAGGCGGCGCCAACACGCTTTACCTCGCCATCGGCTTCCTGCTCTGGAAGCGAGACCAACAGGATCAGCGTCGCTTTCGCGCTCCGTTGATCCTGCTCCCGGTCACGCTGGAGAGGAAGTCAGTCCGCAGTGGAATCAGGATGGTCGCCCATGATGACGAGCCGCGTTTTAACACCACGCTACTCGAAATGCTCCGAAAGGACTTCCGAATTGATATCCAGAACCTCGACGGAGAGTTGCCCGCAGACAAAAGTGGTATCGACGTAAACGGTATCTGGAATAAAGTCCGAAGGGCGGTCAAAGAGGCACCGGGATTTGAAGTGGTTGAAGATGTCGTACTGGGACATTTCTCCTTCGCCAAATACCTCATGTGGAAGGACCTCGTCGACCGGACCGACGCTCTCCGGGACAACGCTGTTGTCCGCCACCTGATTGACACGCCGCACGATCCATACGTCACGGAGATCAATTTCGTAGAACCACGACAGCTTGACCGTGAATACGAGCCGTCCGACTTGCTGACGCCCCTGCCAGCGGATTCATCGCAGATGGCAGCGCTTGCAACAGCCGACCGTGGCAAGGATTTTGTCATGATTGGCCCACCGGGGACCGGCAAAAGCCAAAGCATCTCTAACCTCATCGCGCACTTGCTGGGAAAGAAAAAGACGGTTCTTTTCGTCTCTGAGAAGACGGCTGCGCTTGAGGTGGTCTATCGCCGATTGGACAAGATCGGCCTCGGCCGTTTCTGTCTTGAGCTTCATTCCAATAAGGCCCGCAAGTCCGACGTGCTGAATCAGCTGCGGACCTCTTGGGATGCGGCCAGTCTCAAATCCAACGATGAATGGGAGAAGAGAGCCAAAGAGCTTCGCACCCTGCGGGATCGGCTGAATCGCGTTGTCGATAAACTACACAAAAAACACCGCAACGGCCTGACAGTACATTACGCGATGGGCGTGAAGGTCCGAGACGAAGAATTCACAAACCGCGTTACACTGCGCTGGCCGAGGACAGACCATCACGACGAAGCGGCCCTCGATGCTATGCGTGATGCTGTCCAGAACCTCTCAATCCAGGCCAAGGCAATCGGAGATATCTCCGCAAGTCCCTTCCATCTCATCAGCAACAGCGAATGGGCACCTTACTGGGAAGCCCAGGTTGCTGAGCGAGCCAGCGCGTTGTCAGAGGCAGTGAGCCATACCGAGCACCTCCATGACACTCTTTGCAAGGCAATAGGAATCACTCTGCCCGATCACTCAATGACGCGCCTCGACGCACTCGGCGAATTAGCAACTCTGCTTGTCGATTCCTATCGACAACCAACAGCTTATGCGCTCGGGCCAGACGGTCCAGAGCAGATCGAAGCCCTCGAAGAAGCTGTCATACGACTGAAGGATTATGCACAAGCGCAAGCATCGCTCAGCTGCGCCTACGAACCGTTCGCCTGGCGGGTTCTCGACGGAGAGGTCATCGGCCGGCGGTGGACGGAGGCCGAGGCAGCGTGGTGGCCGAAGCGTTTCTTTGCACAGTACGCTATCGTCAAGGAGATGCGTGCAGACGGTGCGCTAGGGAAGCCGGATCCAAAACGCGATACCCAAACGCTGACACGATTGCGCCAAGAAGGCGAAGCGATAGACCTCCTGGATAAGCGGCTCGCCGCATTTAAGGATTGGGAGGGACATACGACCGAACCATCCGCCGTCGAGTCACTCCGCCGTCTCGGCGAACGAGTGCGCGTAGCGGTTGGCAAATTGGCCGACGACCCACAGATGCTGGTAGAGGTTCGCGCAAAGGTACGAACTCTGCTCCATGACGGTAACGATCTGCTTGCTCCCGGGGCTCCTGTCACACGTACGTCGACGGCCTTCCTGGCATCGCTCGAACATTTACGAGGAGCAAGCAGCGAGTTTGAGGTTGTGGCGGGCAGGTCTGTGAAGGAGGCTTTTGCTACCTCGGACCGCGCTCTGGCACAACTGCGGGAGGCTGTGGATGCTATCGCAGCCCGGCACAATGAACTCCGTGACTGGTGCGCTTGGTTGAAACGCAGGACCGAAGCCGTTGACGCTGATCTCCTGCCACTCGTGGAGGCCGTGGAGCAGGGACGGGTTCTGTCCGAGGAAATGGAGAAGACCTTCGAGGCAGCCTATTGCACTTGGTGGTCGGGCTCCGTCATCGGTGAGGACGAGGTGTTACGCACCTTCTCCACACCTGAGCACGAAGCGACGATCACAAATTTTCGCCACATCGACGACCGCTTTCAGAAACTGACCGGCGAGTACATCGCCGCCACTCTCGCGGGGAGCCTGCCAGAGCAGGATGGTGTTAAGAAAAGCTCCCAATGGGGAGTGCTACGGCATGAGTTGCAGAAGAAGAGACGACATAAGCCTGTTCGCAAGCTACTGGAGGAAGCGCCTGAGGTCATGACCTCTCTGGCCCCCTGTTTCATGATGTCGCCGCTCTCCGTGGCGCAATACCTCTCGCCTAATCAGGCACTGTTTGATGTCGTCATCTTCGATGAGGCATCCCAAATTACAGTCTGGGACGCCGTCGGCTCAATCGCCCGAGGCCAGCAGGTCATCGTTACCGGCGACCCGAAGCAGATGCCACCGACCAATTTTTTTGCGCGCTCCGACAACGATCCGGACGGCGATATAGACGCAGAGGGAGATCTGGAGAGCATCCTCGACGAGATGCTCGGCGCGGGCATACCGACACGGACCTTGAACCTCCATTACCGATCACGAAAGGAAAGCCTTATCGCGTTTTCCAACGCGCGCTACTACGACAACGCACTGATCACCTTTCCGGCTCCCAATGTCGCTGAGCGTGGGGTCAGACTTGTTCGGCCAGACGGCTTCTACGCGCGAGGCAAAGCCCGACACAACGAAGGTGAGGCGAAAGCTATTGTCGACGAGGTCCTCCACCGTCTAACCCATCCAGAGCCTGCCATCCGGCAACTTTCGATCGGCGTTGTGACCTTTAACTCCGAGCAACAGAACCTGATCGAAAATCTTCTGGACGAGGCACGCTCGAAGCAACCCGAGATCGAGTGGGCGTTCTCGCGTGAGCACACAATCGAACCCGTCTTCGTCAAAAATCTTGAAACCGTTCAGGGTGACGAGCGCGATGTCATCCTGTTCAGCGTCACCTACGGACCGGATCAGAGCGGGCATGTGACGATGAACTTCGGCCCGCTCAATCGAGAAGGAGGCGAACGGCGTCTGAACGTTGCTATGACGCGCGCAAGATCGGAGATGCTTGTCTTCTCCACCTTGTCTCCAGAGCATATTGACCTGTCACGCACCCAGGCGCGAGCGGTTGCTGATCTGAAGCATTTCCTTGAGTACGCAGAAAACGGGCAATCGGCACTGGGGGCGGCCGTGTTTGGCTCCGTGGGAGATTTTGAGTCGCCGTTCGAGGCGGCTGTCGCCCAAGAACTCCGCATGAAAGGCTGGCAAGTCCATCCCCAAGTCGGGGTGTCGGCCTACCGCATCGACTTAGGGATCGTGCATCCAGATCAGAGCGGGCGTTACCTCGCTGGTATTGAGTGTGACGGAGCGATGTATCATAGCTCTGCCTTTGCCCGGGAGCGCGACAAGATCCGCCAGCAAGTACTCGAAGGGCTCGGATGGACACTGTTCCGCATCTGGTCAACCGACTGGTGGACGAACAAGGCGGGAGCACTTGAAAAAGTTGACAGCGCGCTTCGTCACCACTTGGAAGAGGATCGTCGCCGTCAGGCAGAGCGAGCGAGTAATACAGCTCCGGCAACCAATGGAGAGTCAGATAAAAATCAAACCGACCCGCGTCCTGATGCACCCGACAGTGAAGCAGACTCCTCTTTCCCCGCAACCGGTAAAGCCGCTGGAAAGAAGACCGGCGGCGCTGAAGAGGAGTTTGAAATCGGTGGGCAACGCGAGATTGAACTCGTACAGCGTGCATCCCGCGCCCCCTCGGCTTCCACCGGTCACAACCGTTACATCGTGGCTCGTTTCGATGAGCCCGGATTGGAACCCGACCCCGATGCGTTCTACAGCGACGACTACAAACGCCGACTCAGCGCAATGCTAGATCATGTGATCGACACCGAAGGTCCCATTCACGAGGATGTTCTCGTCCGACGGATTGCCCGGCATCATGGATTCCAGAGGACAGGCCGGCAGATCAGAGACGTGGTGCTCAATCTCGCCAAACGCCGACGAGGCAGAACGCAGGAGAAAAGTGGTCTTTTCTTCTGGCCTAAAGGCTCTGTGAAGGATCGCCAGACTCCCGCACGCTACGAGAATCGTGACGATGAACTCCGCAAGGTTGAGCATATCTGCGCCGAAGAGCTGCGGGCGATTAACAATGCGTTGTCGTTGGGTGGCGATGCCATCGCTATCTCACGATCCTTGGGAATCGCGCGGCTCAGTCAATCGGCCAGAGATCGGATAGAGAATGCAATTGGCTAGGGAATGCTATTTGTGGTCCCCGCCCACTAGAGACTGCTGTCCGCTTTTCTGCTCCCATTTATTTTCCTCGGAGAAATTGCTTACTTGCAGGGTCTGTCTCAGCAGAAGGTCTTGTGTCGCCTCGTGAAGGACCTGAATGAAATCAATGGCTTTTCGGAAGTCCCGGTAGTGTCTCACTTTGGGATAGAAGCCATTGTTCCTACTGACTGAAAAATTTCAAAGATGCTACCCATGAGGGATGAGGCTCTTTATTTTGCCGGCTGTGTCGTGTATGTCTAGCGGCTGAAAGGCGGGCCACAACATGACACATAAGACCCCCCTGGTATGCCTGCTGGTGTGGACCAGTCTTGTGGGCTGGACCGGGCGAGTCACCGCCCAGGCGCTGGAGTCATCCCTGACTGCTCAGACTCAGGTCAACCAAGCCGCTATAGACTCGCAGAGCACCATTGACCGCTTGGACGACGAAACCCAGCGGCTGCTTGGCACCTATCGAGAGCTTGTCCAGCAGACGGGCAGCCAGCGGGTGTATCTTGAGCAACTCGACCGCATGCTCGACGCCCAAGGCCAAGAGGTGACCTCGCTCGAACAGCAGCTGCAAGAGATCGAGGTCACCCAGCGTGAGATTTTACCTCTGCTGGTCCGCATGCTTGAGCGCCTGGAGCAGTTTGTGGCCCTGGATATTCCGTTTCTGCCCGAAGAACGCCAGGCGCGTCTGACGAGTCTTCGGACCTGGCTCGACCAGTCCGACCTGACGATTGCCGAGAAGTATCGACGTATTATGGAAGCCTACCAGGTCGAGATGGAATACGGTCGGACGATTGAGGCCTACCGTGGCGGGCTGGCGCTGGATGACCAGGAACGCACGGTCGATTTCTTGCGGGTTGGCCGGCTGGCGCTGCTGTATCAGACGCTGGACGGCCAAGAGGTCGGACAGTGGAATCATGCCGCCCGCCAGTGGGAGCCCCTGCCGCAGAACTACCGGAGCGCGGTCACACGCGGTCTGCTGGTCGCCCAGCAACAGGCCACGCCGCAGCTGCTCAGTCTGCCCGTCCCGGCTCCACAGCCAGATGAGGTGATGCCGTGAACAGCGTCTACTGGGGGGTGATCTGGTTCGTCCTGCTGAGCCTGCCGGCCTGGTCGGGTCCGGCTGCCCAGGAAACACCGGGCTCGCTTGAGGAATTGCTGGAGCGCGTGCGGTCTGCACGGCAAGCCGATACCCGGCTGCACGGTGAGCGCGAAGCCCGCTTTGTGGCCGAGCGTGACCAGCAGCAGGAGCGCATCCAGCAGGCCAGAGCAGAGCTGGATGAGGTCAGGCGCGAGGGCGAACAGAAGCGGGTGGTTTTTGAGCAGAATGAAGACCGCCTGGGGGAGCTGCGCGATCAGCTTGATGAGCGGGCGGCCTCGCTGGGCGAGCTGTTCGGTGTGGTACGCCAGGTGGCGCGCGATACCGCCGGCCTGCTTGAGAACTCGCTCGTGTCGGCCCAGCTCGGGGAGCGGGCGGCTTTTCTGTACGCCGTGGGCGAGAGCCGGGAACTGCCCTCGCTGGATGAACTCGAACGCCTGTGGGTTGGGCTGCTGGAAGAGATGACGCAGTCCGGGCGGGTGGTCCAATTTCCGACGACGGTGGTGGACGCGAATGGCAACCAGGCCGAGCGAACAGTCGTCCGGGTCGGGGTGTTTAACAGCGTCTCGCAGGGCAACTATCTCCGCTATGTGCCGGAGACGCGCCAGCTGGTGGAGCTGACGCGCCAGCCCGAGCAGCGCTACCGTAGCGACGCCCAGGGACTGGAGCAGGCCACCGATGGCTATGGCGCGTTCGGCATAGACCCGTCTCGGGGAGCGATTCTGGCCGCCCTGGTCCAGACCCCGGATGTGTGGGAACGCCTGCAGCAGGGCGGCTTCATCGGCTATATTATCATCGCCATTGGTCTCGTGGGCCTGGGCCTGGTCGTGGAGCGGGCGGTCTACCTGTGGCAAGAGGGGCGGCGCATTGACGCCCAACGCCAGACCGACACGCCGCAGGCCGACAACGCGCTGGGTCGGGTGATGCTGGTGTATCATAACGACGAAGAGCAGGATGCCGAGACCCTGGAAGCCCGCCTGGATGAGGCCATCCTGAATCAGATCCCCCGCCTGGAACGCGGCCTGTCGACGATCAGCATCCTGGCCGCAGTTGCCCCGCTGCTGGGCCTGCTGGGCACGGTCGTCGGTATGATCGATACCTTCCAGGCCATTACCCTGTTTGGGACGGGCGATCCCCGCACGATGTCGAGCGGGATTTCGCAGGCGCTGGTGACGACCCAACTGGGGCTGACCGTAGCGATTCCGATTGTCCTTCTTCACACCCTGGTCTCGGGCAAGAGCACCCGACTGATTCAAATCCTGGACGAGCAGAGTGCCGGGATGATCGCCAGACTCGTGGAGCGGCGCAGTGAGCTTCCTGATCCAGAATCCGCTTGATCCCCTGCAACGATTCATGGCGGTCGGCGGGCCCGCCCTGTGGGGCATCCTGCTGGTCACGGTCGTTCTGGGCGCGCTTATCATTGAACGCTACGTCTTCTTGCGCGCCAGCTATCCGGCCCTGGTGAGCGGGGTCATCGCCCGCTGGCAGGCGCGCAGCGAGCGCTACTCCTGGCACGCCCGCCAGCTGCGCCGGATGGAGATCGCCGAGCTGGACTATCAGCTGCGTCGCTCGCTGCCGCTGATTCGATCCCTGACCGTCGTATTGCCCATTCTGGGACTGTTGGGAACCGTGAACGGCATGATCGCCACCTTTACCGTCATGCAGCTGTTCGGGACGGGCAACGTCAACGGGGTGGCCAACGGCATTTCCGAAGCCCTGGTGACGACCATGGCCGGGCTGGTGTGTGCCCTGCCCGGACTGTACTTTGGCGCCAGCCTGACCCAGCGCTCCCAGGTCGAAATGCAGAAACTGACCAGCCTGCTCCAGCTGGACGACAAATTCGGCAATCCAGGCCTGTTGTGGATACGGGCTCAGGTCGAACTTGAGAAACGCTCCGGCCGCTGAACGCCGGACCACAGTTGAGGGTACTGCCATGAGACGCCGCCGAGCCAGCCTCCAGGGCGACAACCAGCCCAATCTGACCCCGCTGATTGATATGGTCTTCATCCTGCTCATCTTTTTCCTGGTGACAGCGTCGTTCGTCAAAGAAGCCGGGATTGATGTCAACCGGCCTTTCGCCCAGACCACCCAGACCAAGGAACGCGGTACGATCCATATCGCCCTGTCGGCCAGGGGCGAGGTGTGGATGGAGCGCCGCCGGGTCGATATTCGAGCGGTCCGGGCCAATGTCGAGCGGATGCGGGCCGAGAACCCGGAGGCCGATGTCATCGTGTTGGCGGACGAGTCGGCGCAAACCGGACTGCTGGTCCAGGTCATGGATCAGGTCCGGCTGGCCGGCGTGAACAATATCGCCGTTGCCGCCCGGCAGGAGGGTTAGGCGATGTGGCGGCGGACGGCAGGGTCGGGAGGCGGCGGGCTCGTCGTCGCCATCCTGCTCTTTCTTGGCATGCAGGCCCTGATCTCGCGGCCGCCGAGTGACAGTCTGCGTCGGGATGCCTACCCGGTGATCGACTTCGTGCGCCTGGCCCGCGAAGAACCGCCCCCGCCAGACGCCCGGCGTGAACCTCCGCCGGAGCCCCCCCCGCCCGAAAATCCGCCGCCGACCCCGAGCCTGGCACTGTCCTCGCCGCAGCCCAGGCTGGCAGCGCCGCAGCTCCAGATGACGACGGCGCCCGTCCGCGGGCCTTTGCTGGGCATGATCCCGCTGGGGGCGCCGGCCGCAGCCCAGCCGGCCGGACCGGGGCTGATGAACCAGGAACTGATCGCCCTGGTGCGGGTCCCCCCGCGCTATCCGTCGCGCGCCTCGCGCATGCAGATCGAGGGATTTGTGACGGTTGAGTTTACCATCACCAAAGATGGCAGCGTGAGCGACCCGGTGGTGATCGAGTCCTCGCCACCCAAAATTTTTGACCGGGCTGCGCTACGGGCCATTGTCCAATGGAAATTCAAACCCCGCACCAGAGACGGGCAGGCGGTTGACTCGCGCGCCTCGCAGCGGATCAACTTCGCCCTGCAGGAGGGCTGAGATGGACAGCAGAAAAAGACACGATACCGGATGGCGTGGCCTGCTGGGCGGCTGGGCAGTCATGTGCCTGCTCGTCGCCGAGGCGCTCGCCAGCGAGCCCGAGCTGTCAAAAGCAGTCTATGATCAGCTGGTCCAGGCTCAGGAGTTGAGCCAGCAGGAGCAGCATCAGCAGGCCCTGAGCCAGTTGCAGACCCTGGCCCAGAACCCCGAGATCAGTCCCTACGAGGCGGCCCTCACCCACCAGACCCTGGGCCATGTCTACGCCGGGCTGAACCGCTTTGATCAGGCCATTGAGGCGTTTCAGACAAGCCTGGCCGGCCAGGCCCTGCCGTCCGAACGCGCCCACAACCTGCGCTATAATCTGGGTCAGATCATGATTGCCGCCGAGCGGTATGAGGAAGGGGCGCAGGTGCTCGAAACCTGGCTGGCTGATGAAGCCGAGCCCACGCCGCGCTCGCGGGCCGTCCTGGCCCAGGTGTACAGCCAGCTCAAACGCCACGCCGAGGCCGAGCGACATATCCGACTGGCCATCGACCAGGACGCGGGCTTCCATGAGGAGTGGTACCAGCTGCTGCTGTTTGCGTCGCTTGAGCAGCAAAAACTGTCCCAGGCCACAGATGTGCTGCACCAGCTGCTGAATCGCCTGCCCCGCAAAAAGAGCTACTGGTTGCAGCTCTCGCAGGTGTATCTGCAGGCCGAGCAGCCGGAGCGGGCCGCCTCAAGCCTGGCCCTGGCCCATGCCCTGGGACTGCTCGAAGAACAGGAAGTGTTATACGTGGTGCAGTCCTATCTGCAACTCGGCCTGCCGTACAAAGCCGCAGAACTCCTGGACGAGGGACTGACCAGCCAGGCGGTGGCCAACACCGAGGCGCACCGGGAACTCCTGGTGACCTGCTGGCTGCACGCCAAAGAGTATCAGCGGGCGCTGGACGTTCTTGAGCAGGAGGCGCAGACCGCGTCGAGCGGCAAAGCCCATATCCGCCGCGCCGAGCTGCTGGCCGAGATGGAACGCTGGCCGGAAGCGGCGGCGGCCATCGCCGCCGGCGTGGCCAGAGGCGAACTGGCCGATGCCGGAAAAGCCTATATGTTGCTCGGGATTGCCGAGTACCGCTCCGACAAATTGGACGAGAGCCAGGAAGCGTTTACCAAGGCTGCGGACTATCAGCCGGTGGCCAGACAGGCCCGCCAGTGGCTCACGTTCATTGCCGGGGAAAAGAGCAAACAGTCGTCATAGGGCTGAGGGTCCGTGCCTAGCCCGCTTCCGCGTCGCACTGACAGATGACAAAGCAGCACTTTTCGCACTTCTGCATGGGTGTCAGACCCGGGTGAGAGATACTCTGCCGGCGGTCGATGAAATCGGTGGCCGCATCCAGGTCGATGTCCATCAGCGGTCGCTGGGCGCACAGCACACAGCCCTCGGTCCGGGTGTTGTTCTCGATGCAGCCGCGCAGCAGGATGGGCGAACCGCAGCCAATTGTGCGCTCCACGTCGAGCCCGAAAAAATGGAAGCCGGTCCCGTGCCGGTTGGTCACGTAATCCAGCCGGGTGCCCCTCAGGTGGCGGGCGCTGGTCGGATCGAGATAGGTGGTGATGCCGTCCTGGACGACGACGTGATCGTCGTCACGAGCCGCGCGTTCGAGGTTGAGGCTGTACTGGAAGCCTTTACAGCCTCCGCCGGACACGGTCATGCGCAGCCCCCAGTTGTCAACGCCCTTGATTGCCAGGGTGCGCTTGACCATTTTGACCGCTTCGGCCGTCAACGAGAGCCAGGGTTCGTGTATCTCGGCTTGTTGCTCCTGATCCATTGTCCCTCCTCTGAGCGCCCCGTCAGCGTGGCTTCAAATTCCTGCCATTATCTTGCCCCGGCCCGCGATGTCAAGCGAGCGGGGAGCGGGTCACACATAATCATCGGTCCGGTTCCGGTTTTGGGGACAGCTCTCGCAGCCGGCCTTCTCTCGACGGCGCGGCCACAGCCGCCGGCCGACATATACGGCGGCCACGGCGACAATGGGCAGGACGAGCAAGGTCTGGACATCCATACGGCGGCTCTTTCCGCTCAGCCGGCCAAACGACTGCCGAGCTGATACACCCCCAGGGCGCCAAGGTAGGCCAGGCTCGTCATATACACAAAAGTGAAGACCGGGTAGCCCCAGGAATTGGTCTCGCGTTTGATCGTCGCCAGGGTCGCCCCGCACTGACAGCACAGGGCAAAAAAGACCATGATCGACAGCGCGACCAGCGGCGTATAGACCGGTCGGCCGTCCGGCCGGCGTTCGGCCCGCATGGCGTCGCGCAGCTCAAGGCTGGACTCGTCCTGCTCGCTGCCCAGGTTATAGATCGTGCCCAGGGCGGCAATGATCACCTCGCGGGCCGGAAAGCTGGCCAGGGTCGCCATGCCGATCTTCCAGTCCCAGCCGAGCGGCTCGACGAGTGGCTCAATCGCCTGCCCGGCCCGGCCCAGATAGCTCTGGCGCAGGCGCTGGCCGGCTTCTTCAACCGCCAGGCTGTCGTGTTCGACGGCCGGGGCGGCGGCCCGTCGGGCGGCAAACTCGTGGGTGATCTGATCGGAGTAGGGGTAGTAGGATAAGGCCCAGACCAGGATGGTGGTGGCCAGGATAATCGTGCCGGCCCGTTTCAGAAAGGCCAGGCTGCGGTCATACATGCGGAAGACCACCACCCGCCAGGCCGGGACCTTGAAGGCCGGCAGTTCGAGCAGAAAGGGCACGGGCTCGCCGGCCAGTATCGTCCGCTTGAGCACCAGGGCGATGGGCGGGGCGACGAGCAGCCCGATCAGGTACATGCCAAACAGGGTCAGCCCCTGAAGCCCGACCACGCCCCACACGGTCTGGGCCGGAATAAAGGCCGAGATCAACAACACATACACCGGCAGACGGGCGCTACAGCTCATCAGCGGGGCAATCAGAATGGTGGCGATCCGGTCGCGCTGGTTCTCGATTGTGCGGGCCGACATGATGCCCGGCACCGCACACGCAAAAGACGACAGCAGCGGGATAAAACTCCGCCCCGACAGGCCGAAGCCGGCCAGCAGGCGGTCCATCAGAAACGCTGCCCGGGCCATATACCCGGAGTCTTCGAGCAGCCCGATAAGGCCGAACAGGATGGCAATCTGGGGCACGAACACCACCACCGCTCCAACCCCGCCAATGATGCCATCGACGAGCAGGCTCCGCAGCGGTCCCTCGGCCAGGCTGCCCCCGACCCAGGCGCCGAGGGCCGAGAACAGGCCGTCAACAGCGTCGATGGCCGGCACGGCCCAGGAGAAGATCGACTGGAAGGTGACGGCCATGGTCAGCAGGAAGATCAACAGCCCCCAGACTTTGTGCGTCACCAGCGCATCAATGCGCTCGCTCCAGGACGGTGGTGTGGTCGTGTCGGTCGTCCGCGTCTCAAGCCCGGCGGCAACGGTCTGGGCGATCCACGCATAGCGCTGCGTCACCTCAACCTGGGGCAGCCCGATTCCGGCCGTGGCCAGGCGCTCTCGGGCGGCCTGGAGTTCGGTGCGGGCCGGGCTGCCGCGCTCGCCAATGAAGTCGTGTTCCAGCAGGCCGTCTGTGTCGAGCAGCACCCGTTCGGCAAAGACGGCCGACAGCCCGGCCGGGGACAGACTGGCGCTCAGCGCCTCGGCCTCGTGTTCGACACGGGCGGGCAGACGGACCGGACGCGGCGGTCTGGATACCTCGCGGGCGGCGGTCCGAATCGCCTGCCGCAGGCCTGCCAGCCCGCTGTGTTTTGCCGCGTGAACAGGCACAATCGGTACGCCCAGGCGGCGTTCGAGTTCGGGAATATTGAGTCGGAGTCCCTGTTTGTCGGCCAGGTCGGTCATGGTCAGGGCAATGACCAGCGGCAGCCCGATATCAATGACCTGGGTCGCCAGGTAGAGGTTGCGGTCGAGATTGGTGGCATCGACCACACACACAATCACGTCCGGCTGGGCCACGCCCTTGCCGCGACCCAACAGCACCGACACCGCAATCATCTCATCCGGGGCACGGGCGGCCAGCGAGTAGGTCCCGGGCAGATCCACCACCAGGAAACGATCCTGGTCTTCGCGGAATTCTCCCAGCGCGCTTTCCACCGTAACACCGGGATAGTTGCCGGTATGCTGGCTCAGACCGGTCAGAGCGTTGAACAGGGTGGTCTTGCCCGTATTGGGGTTGCCGACCACCGCTAGCCTGTACCGGCGTCCGGCACTGACAGACGGTTCAACGGAATCAGAGGGGGAGAGGCTGGCCATACAGGACTGTCTTCTTATGCGCTGGGGGCTGGGGAGGCAAGCAGGACGCGGGTGGCTTCTTGACGGCGCAGGGCGAGCTGGAAGCCACGGATGCGAATCTGGATGGGATCGCCCAGCGGAGCAAAGCGGATGACCTCGACCGTTTGGCCTGGGGTAAAGCCGAGTTCGGCCAGGCGGTGGGAGATGCCGTCGGTGCCGCTGATGGCGTGAATTTGCCCGGACTCGGAGGGTCTGAGGTCTGCCAGGGTTTTTTGCATTCGGCTACAATAATGAAATTGACTTTCAATTTCAACTGTCAAAAGGGATGCCCCAAGGGTAGGGCAGGGACCCTCGGGGCGACAGCAGGAAGGAGGGGTTCCCGCTGAAAACTGATGTCTGCGACCGGCCGGCGGCCATGAAAAAGCCCGTGAGGACGCACGCTGTCACCACCCTTTCGGGCTCTAGGCTTACGGCCACTGGCCTCTTTGATTTATTGGGATTCAGTTGAATTTGATTATCAATTTCAATAAAGGTTTTTCTTCAGACTGTCAAGTACCCCGGAGCCGACCTAAGGATTCTCGGGGCTCAGTGACACGCCGCTCTCCTGGATAACTGTGTGGATCTCCAAGACGTTACTGCCGGCAAACATGTCGGCTGGCGGACGCTTGGCGTGGGCCTGGCGAAAGGAGTCGCTTCTGGTCCAGCGTTCAAAGTCGGCCTGACTGCGCCAGTAGGTTTTGACCAGATAGCAGTCGCCCTTGATGGGCCGCAGTATTTCGTTGCGAATAAAGCCGGGTTCCGTATCAATCAGGCCGGCCCGGTTGCGAAAACGTTCCTCAAAGTCGGCTTCATGACCCTTGGCCACCGGGATGCGATTCGTCACAACAACCATGCTCATACGGCTTACCTCCTCTGGGATGTGGTGTGTAATGGATACAGGATCGGAGCGCTGATGCCCGGCACGCGGGCAAAGCTCATGCTGACGCCGAACACCTCGGCGCACAGTTCCGGGGTCAAGACCTGCTGGGGGGGACCGTGGGCGGCGATGCTCCCCTCGGACAGGACGATTACACGCTGGCTGAAGCGGGCGGCAAGGTTCAGATCGTGCAGGGCCATGAAGACGGTTACGCCCCTGTCGCGGTTGAGTTGGCCGACCAGCTCCAGGATGTCCAGCTGATGGGTGATGTCCAAATAGGTCATGGGTTCGTCGAGCAGCAGCACCTGGGGCTCTTGGGCGATGGCCATGGCCAGCCACACCCGCTGACGCTCGCCGCCCGACAGCTGGGTCGCCGGCCGGTGGCGGAGCGAGTCCAGGCCGGTGCGGGCCAGGGCGCGTTCCACGGCCTGACGGTGGCGGTCGGGGCGCATCAGAAAAAACGCGTCCCGGTGTGGAAAACGCCCCTGAGAGACCAACTCCTCGACCGTGAAACCGACCGGCGCCTGGGCGCCCTGGGCCACAAAAGCGAGCCTGCGGGCGATCTGGCGGGAAGACAGGCTGCGCAGCGCCTTGCCCCACAGCGCGATGTCGCCCCGCCGGCTGGGAATCAGGCCGATGAGCGCCTTCAGCAGGGTTGATTTGCCCGAGCCGTTCGGGCCCAGCAGGGACACGATCTCTCCGGCTTGGATGGACAGCGACACGTCGCGCAGGACCGTTCGCCGGCCATACCCGGCGTGCAGCCCGCTGACCGTCAGCGGCGCCGTATCGGTCATAGTCCTCTCCGCAGGATCCACAGAAAGTACGGCGCGCCCAGCAGGGCCAGCAGCAGACCGACCGGAATCTCAAGCGGGGCAAACAGGGTGCGCGCGCTGAGGTCGGCCGTGACCACCAGCCCGGCCCCGACCAGGGCTGCGGTGGGCAGCAGAAAACGATGATCGGCGCCGACCAGGAGCCGGCACAGATGGGGCACGACCAGCCCGACAAATCCGATCAGCCCGGCCACGCTGACCACGCCGGCGGCCAGCCCGGCGGCCAGCGCCGACAGCCCCAGCCGGGTCAGGGTCACCGGCAGCCCCAGGGCGGCGGCCTGCTCTTCGCCGAGCAGCAGCAGGTTCAGCTGGCGGGCGCAAAAAAAGACCGGCAGGCCGGCGGCGCAGGCATACGGCCACAGCAGGCCGACCTGGGGCCAGCTGCGGCCGCTCAGCGTGCCGGCCAGCCACGGCAGCACGGCCGGCACCCGTTCGCTGTACAACAGCATCAGCAGCGACATGAGCGAGGCCAGGGCGGTGTTGAGCGCCACCCCGGCCAGGATGACCCGCAGCGGAAAGATCGTGCCGTCCTTCCAGGCAATGCCATAGATGAGCAGCGCCACCCCCAGCCCGCCGAGCGTAGCCCCGAGCGGCAGCCAGCCGGTCATATGGGGAAAGAGAATCAGCAGGATGACGGCGACCAGTCCGCCGCCGGCCGAGACTCCGATGATGCCCGGGTCGGCCAGGGGGTTGCGCAGGATGGCCTGGAGCACGGTCCCGGCCAGGGCCAGGCTGCTGCCGATCAGCATGCCCAGGATCAGGCGCGGCAGACGCAGGGTCCAGACGATGGTCGCACCGACCGTGGTCTCGGCCGCGGCGGACTGGGGAGACCCGAACAGGGCCGTCCAGACTTCTCCGCCCGACACCGTCACGCTGCCCTGGCCCAGCGACACCAGGCTCACCCCGGCCAGCGCCGCGCCGCTTATGAGCAGGACGGTCAGCCGGGTCGCGGTACGCGGATCGGCAGGCCGTGTCGCGGTCGGCTCAGGCGCCTGGGCCGACTCGGCCGAAGGCCGGTCCTCGGCGGCCGCTGAAGCCGCCCTAGGGCTGGCGCTCATGCAAGACCTCGCTCAGCAGGCGAACGGCCTGGGGAAAGTTCAGCCCCGGGTCGGCCGAAAACAGGGTCGCCGGCATGACGTGGACCCGGCCGCGCTGGACGGCGCTGAGTTCCTGCCAGGCCGGGTGACTGCCGAGTTCGGCGTTGAGGGCGGCGGTCACCGCCTGGGGATCGCCGTGGCTCAGCACGCAGATCACCTCCGGTTTGGTGACCAGCAGTTCCTCGAGACTGAGGGGCAGAAATCCCAGCTCATAGCCCGGATCGTGCTGGTAGGCGGAGACAATATCGGCGGCCAGGTTTTGTCCTCCGGCCAGCCGCAGCAGGTCGCCGGCATACGTCCACGGGGCGATGACCAGAAAGGCTTGGGTCGTGCCGAACAGGAAGATCGTCGGCCGCGGCGTGGCGGGCAGGCTGCTCCGCACCTCGTCCAGCTCTCGGCGCAAGTCGTGGCCGAGAGCTACAGCCTGCTCGTGGCGGCCGAGCAGCGTCCCGATGTCGTGGATGACCTGAACGACCTCGTCCACACTGCGGGCCTGCGACAAATACTGGGTGGCCTGCACGACCTGGAGGCGTTGAGCGACATCGCCGTGAGCCTGGGCCGGGGCAATGACCAGATCCGGCCGGGCGGCCAGGATGGCCTCAAGATTCGGCGCGACCGCATTGCCGACCGCCGGCAGCGACTGGAGTTCGGCGGGCAGGGATATGCCGGTCAGGCTGGGGCGCCCGACCAGCCGGCCGCCCAGGGCCTGAACGATATCCAGGCTGCCCTGACTCAGCGCGATCACGCGTTCGGCCGGTCGAGCCAGGCTGATGTGACGGCCCGCCCCATCCCGGACCGAGACCGGGGAGTCGGCGGCCACGGTTGGGCGGAAAACCAATCCCAGGGCCAGGACCAGCAGAAGTCTGAACCAGAAGAATCGACGCAGCATAGCGGACTATCTTTGCACGGCGGGCAGTACGGGGAAAGCGGGACATCTGACGCCAGCAGCCTATCCGCCAGCGATGGCAACACCTCTGTGATGCCCCGCTTTCCCTTCCTCTCCCGTCTGGACGGGGGAGAGCCGTGTCAGTGGCCGACCTCGGACACCGCCCCGGAAGCCGGGTCAGGGAAGGCGATCTCCTGGTTTGCGGTGTCGGTCAGCTTGGCTAAGGTGAAGAATTCTTCCTGGGTCATTTTGATGATCGCCCGTCCGACCACCAGATGAATACAGCCCTCCGAACACTGGGAGATGCTGATCTGCTGGTCTCGTGACTGCCAAAAGCCTGGTTTGTTCATGGGCTTCTCCTTTCTTGTCACTGTGCTCGTCATGCTGAGCGAGCGGGAGTGTTGCGGCCGGCTGAACCGAGTCGGGACGCCTCGGCGGCTGGCCCGGGGACGACAGCGCCCAGACCAGACCCAGGGCCATGCTGAGTTCGGACACCAGCAGGGACCATTGACCACAATCGAGGGTCTTGTTCATGAGCGGTCCTCCTGGTCTGCGTCGGTCCGCCGAGACAGCTGCCGCGCAGAGCGCAGGGCGTCTTGCAGGCCGGGATAGGCCGGCGCTCGGCCGGCAATGGTCTGGAACTCGGCCAGGGCACGCTGGGGCTGACCCTCGGCCAGCAGGGTCTGGGCCAGCACAAAGCGGCCGGCCAGGGAGCCGGGGCTGAGACTCAGCACCCGGAAAACCCTGGCCTGGGCTTCGCGGTAGCGTCCTTGCCCGACCAGGTGTGCCGCAGACGCCAGCCAGGTATCGCGCATGTGGTGGGCGGCAAAGGCGTCTTTGGGATTGAGGGCGTAGGCCCGCCGGTAGTGCTCGTGGGCGGCCGTGGTGTGTCCCTGATGGAGAAGCGTCAGGCCGGTCAGGGCCAGGCTGCGGGCCTGGTAGGCGCGCTCAAGCCGCCGCCGGGCGCGTGGGTCCAGGTTCGTGACCGGGGGCGGGTGTCGATAGTCCAGCAGCTCGGTCAGCGACGCCACCGCCAGATCGTTTTGTGTATACAGCTGATCGAACGGGAGCGGGCTGCGGTACTCGATCCAGCCGTTATCCTCGGTGTTGAACGGCGCGCCGGCGGTCCAGTCTGCCAGCCGGTCCGGCCCGCACACAAACGCGGTCAGGAGATCGACCGGGCTGGTCCGGCTCAGCTCGGGGTGTTGGGCCAGCGCCCGGACATACGCCTGCCGGAGCGTGGCAAAATCAAGCGAGGGGGCAGACTCGGAGCCGACCAGGGCGCCATAGCCGCCGACCAGCCACAGCGAGGTGTGGGGAAACACGTGCTGGAAGGTCCGGGCAATGACCTGGAAGGCCCGGGGGGTGAGCTGATTCAGAGACAGCCACTGGACGACGAGGCCCTTGGACGCGAGACGCTGGCCCAGGCGTGTGTAATGCTCCAGCGTGTACAAGCTGCCCGTCCCGGCCCGGTAGGGGAAAAACAGGTCTTGGACAATCACGTCGTAGGACTGGCGGTCGGTCCGAAAAAAGCGCCGTCCGTCGGCCTGGACCAGCCGAACCTTGGGCGCGCTCAGCACGGCCTTATTGCTCCGCCCAAACAGACGGGCGGCCTCAATCACGCCCGGTGAAATTTCGATGACCGTGACGGTCGCAACCCGGTCCAGCAGACCCGCCGCCAGGCTGGCCCCGGTGCCCAGACCAACCACGGCCAGACGGCGCGGCGCCGGGTGCAGCAGCAGCGGCAGGTAGCCCTGTTGGCGGGCGATAAAGATGTCGTCCGGCGCGTCGGCTCCCTCCCGGCGCAAGCGGTTGGCCAGGAGAGACCGGACGCCGCTTGACGCATCCTCTACCACCTCCACCACACCCCGCCCATCTTCCCGGTGGTAGAGGATCTCCTGGCTGCCACGGGCCAGGAGCTGCCGAAACGTCAGGTCGGCCGGCAGGGCGTAGGCCAGGGCCAGGAGCAGCCCGGCCGCCGCGCCGACGAGGCGCAGCGGCCGCCGGGTCCGGTTATGAATCAACACCAGCGTGCCGGCGGTCGCGCTGCACACGGCGGCCAGCAGCAGGCTGAGACGCAGCCCCAGGCTCGGGATCAGCACAAAACTGGCGCCGACCGAGCCCAGTACCGCTCCCAGCGTATTGGCCCCCAGCAGACGGCCGAGCGCGCCGCCCGGACAGCTGTCGCCAGGCCAGGGGGAAAGCCATGCCCAGAAAGATGGTCGGCAGCAGCATGACGGACGCACACAGCGCGGTCTGCGTGGCCAGGAAAACCAGCCACGAGTCGCCCCAGCCGCCGCCGGCGTAGGTCTGGTACACCAGCCAGGCCAGGCCGGACAGGGGCAGGACGCCCAGCAGGCTGGTCAGGGCGACCGCCCACTGGCTCGCGCCCAGCAGGGTCGCCGGGGAGGAGGTGGCCGGCAGTCGGGTGCTGATGAAACTGCCCAGGGCCAGGCTCAACAGAAAGGTGCTGAGCATCAGGCTGAACGCATAGACCGTGTTTTCGAGGATCAGCCCCAGCAGGCGGGTCCACACCACCTCGTACGTCAGGGCCGCAGAGCCGGACAGGCCCAGACACACCAGGACGACCCACGGACTCAGCCCGGCCGTCGGCTGAGGGGTCTGGCGAGCAGGCGGCCGGGCGGGCGCCTCCACGCTCGGGGCTGTGCCGCGCAGCAGAAAACAGCCGATGCCGACTAGGCCATTGATCAGGGCGGCCGTAACACTGGTCTGCCAGCTGCCCAGGCTGGGCAGCAGCACAAAGGCGGCCAGGCACGCGCCCGAGGCGGCTCCGAGCGTTGCCAGCCCGTACAGCAGACCGGGAGTGCTGCGGCTGTGAGACGCGCCTGACGGCAGGCAGCGGGCCAACACGGGCAGCGTACCGCCCAGGCCGACGGCCGGCACCAGCAGGACGAGGACGCTCAGCGGCACGACCAGCCCCGGAAAATTCGGTACAAGGCGCAGGCCGGCGTAGTCGATCAGGCGCAGTCCGGCCGGCACCAGCAGGGCTGACAGCCCGATGCCGATTTCCAGCCCGGCGTACAGCCCGAGCGGTCGCTCGCTACGGTCGGCGCGCTGACCCAGCCACACGCTGCCCAGCGCCATGCCGGCCATGAACACGGCCAGGACTGTTCCGGTGGCCGCCAGGGTATTGCCGAACTGCAAGCCGACCTCGCGCAGCCAGACGACCTCGTAGACCAGACCGGCCAGTCCCGACAGAAAGGCGCAGGCGAGGAGCCACAGGCTGAGGAGATGGGGGGACACACGCCGCTCCTTACCAGTCATAGGTCACACCGAGCGCCAGGTTGATGCCCTCAGCCCCCAGGGAGCTGAGATGGCGCCGGTAGTAGCGGTCGAGCAGGTTTTCAATCGCCGCGTGCAGGCGCAGCTTGGGCCTCAGCCGCCACGAGGCGCGGAGATCAAACACGGCGTAGCCGGTCGAGCGGGGATCGGGCAAATAGGACCGTTCCGGGGGGACAACCCGGTCCTGGTCGTCCACAATCTTGGCGCTCCACTCCACCCAGAATGGCCGCCGTCGAGGGGTGTAGCGGATGCCGATGAGGCCCTGCTGCGGCGAAATGCTGTTGAGCGGTGCGTCGGCCGTGCGGTCGGTCCCGCGCGCATACGTGTAGTGGGCAAACACATACACGGAATCGTCCAGCACGGGCGGGGTCCAGCCGGCCTTGGTCTCGACCCCCCAGATTGTGGCTTTGCTGACGTTCTTGGCCTGATACTGATACCAGTACAGGGCCGACCGCGGCTGGAAGTCGATGAAGTCCTTGAGCTTGTTGCGGAAATAGTGGGCGCTGAGGTGCCAGCGGGGGAAGTTGAGGTGGAGCCCGGTCTCGTAGTTGAGACTCTTCTCGGGCTTGAGGTTAGGGTTGGCGGCGAAATCCACGCCGAAAAAATGCGGGCCGGCAATGAACAGCTCTCGAAACGTGGGCGTGCGAAAGCCGCGGGCGATATTCCCGGTCAGACGGACCTCGTCCGTGATGTGCAGCACGCCGCCAATCTTGGGGCTCCACTGATTGGCGCGGCGGGTGTCTTTTTCCAGGCTGCCGAGAAACGCGTCGGTTGAGCTGGCCTGTAGCCGGTACTGGTCATAGCGGACGCCGGCGATGATGACCAGCCGATCGAGGATGGTAATTTCGTCCTGCAAATACCAGCCGTAATTGTCGGAATGGGCATCCGGGAACCGGGTGGTTTCGCGTGAACTGAGCAAGGTCGATATCCCGGCGTCGTTCAGCCCAAAGGTAGTGGTGCGTTCAAGCTGCTCGAACTCATCCCGGAAATATTCAAAGCCATAGGTCAGCAGGTGGGCCTGATAGGGCAGGGCAAACGGGCTGGAGCCCCTGAGTTCGCTGCCCCAGGTGTCCCAGTCCAGGTCGTCCTTGATGCGTGTCCGGCTGTGGTCCGGGGCGCGGCGCTTTTCATCCTCCTGAATATCGGTCTGGTGCAGATAGCCCAGCCAGGTGATGCGGCTCAGCCATGACCCCGGCGAGTGGTGGTCGTAGCGCAGGTTGAACAGATTGCGGTCCGTATCATCGTCCTGGGTGCGGCTGGCATACTGGTCGCTCGCCGCAAAGGGAATATCCGAGGTGTCGCGGAAGAGTTGGGCGGTAAAACTCAGCGTATCCCGCTCGGTCACAAAATAGCGGCCCTTGAGAAACACGTCGTTCGTGCGGAAGCCGCTGTTGTCGATGGTGTCTCTGGCCGTCTCCACATCGCTCGCGTCGCGGCGGGTGTAGCTGGCGATGTAATCGAAACGCTTGCCAATGATGCCGTACAGGGAGACGTGCTCGCTCAGCTCCAGGTTGTTGCTGTTAAACGTCCAACGCGCCCGGGCGCCCACAGTCTGGCCGGGGTGGAGCATTTCGCTGCCGCTCTTGGTCAGTATATTGATCGTGCCGCCCAGGGCGCTGCTGCCGTACAGCGCCGAGGCCGGGCCGCGGATGATTTCGAGCCGTTCCAGGGACTCGATATCAACGAAGTTGAGGTTGCCCCCGTGGGCGGTGTTGTAATTGAGCCGGGCGCCGTCGACGGTCAGCAGGACGCGGGTGCCGCTCAGCCCGCGAATCGAGGGCCGTTCGGTGATGCGGCGGGGCCCCGAAACAATGTCGATGCCCGGCTCGTAGCGGAGCAGGTCGGCCAGGTCCTGGGCCTGGTAGCGTTCGATGTCCTGACGGTCGATGACGCTGACATGGCCGGGAATATCGGACACTGAGCGTTCCTCACTTTTTGTGGCCGTTACCGATATTTTGTCCAGCACGACAGCCGGAGCGGACGACGGCGGGACGGGTTGCGACGCGGGCTGTTCGCCCGAGGGCGGTGCCTGCTGCGGGGAGTCCTGGGCCGGGCTGGTGGCCCCCAGACACAGGACAAGAACGGCCGCCAGGCTCCAAATACGGTTGGGTCGCATACGCGTTCTTTTTCGGTCGCCCGGCTGTTGCATTCCCGTTGTCCGCCCATAAAAAAAGCCCGCCGGAAGACGTGCTTCCTGGCGGGCTCTGAGCTGTATCGCCGCTGGCCTCTGGTCTGTTAGTTGAAATTGATTTTCAAATTCAACTAGCTTCTACGATGATTCTTTATCTTTGTCAAGGCCAAACGCCGCTCGGTAGTGTCTCAGTTTGAAAATGCTTGCCCATCCCCAGCGGCCCGCGCCGAGGGCAGTCGCCATGGCGAGCAAATCCCCCTTAATCCCCCTTTTTCAAAGGGGGAAGCGCGAAGCGCAGGGGGATTTTTGCGCCAAGAGAGCCCTCCTCGAAAAGAGAATTTCAAAGTGATACACCACCCTGATTTTCCTAAACTCGCTCTCGGTTGCGCCGCCTGCACCGTCTGATAACGGGCAATGTGTCCACTTGCAGGCAGGGCCGCGGCCGCCCCGCCTCATTCGACCGCTGTCACGACAAAGTTCTGCTGACTCTCTTGCCACTCCACGGTCGTGGTCTGGCCGGCTTCAGGAAAATCCAGGATCTGGTGCCTCCGGCGCAAACCTCGCGCAAACTCCCCGGCCAGCGTCGTCACCGTCACGGTGCTGTGGGCAAACTCTTCGCCGTCGGCATACGCCCGCACGGTATGCTGCCCCTCCCCGAGCAGGTTCCAGTTGAACAACAGCCCGAAGCCGTTGTCGGTGTCGCCGCATTGGTCGGCCGTGTCGGCCCGCTCGGTGCCAGAGCCCGCCTCAAAGGGCAGGGTGTCGTCCGTGGCCTCCGGCTCGAACACGATCTCGACCGTGTCGGCCGCACACACCCAGCCGGAAATTACGCCCAGACCGCTCTGGAAGGAGCCGGGCGCGGGGTTCTCCAACCGCGCCTGCTCGGGGGTCACCTGTTCGCCCTCGCTGCCCCGGTCGCCACTGGCAATGACAAAGTTCTGCAAGGCTTCTGCCCAGCGCAGCGTGGTCGTCTCGCCCACGGCCGGAAAGTCGGGGAGCGTGGTCATGGCCGTCAGGCCCCGGCGAAACTCCTGCTCGGGGTGCGGGCCGAGGGTGGTGACGGTAATCTGCCGCTCGGTGAACACTACGTCGTCAATCACCACCCGCACCGTATGCGGGCCATCGCCGAGCAGGTTCCAGTTGAACAGCAGGCCGAAGCCGGTCTCGGTGGTGGCCGCGCCACACACCGCGGCCGTGTCGGCCCGGGCCGTGCCCGTGGCCGGTTCCAGGGTCTGCACGGCCCGGCCCGGGGTCTCAACCTCAATCTCGACCGTGGCCGCCTCACACACCCAGCCGGACAGGACGCTGAGGCCACTTTGGGGGGAGTTGGGCGCGGGATTATCGACAAAGGCCGGGGTGTAATCCACGCGCAATCGGTAGTCCCCGAAGCTCGACCCTGCGGACACCGCAATGTAGTACAGCCCGGGTTCCACGGGCGCGCCGATATAAAACGGTCCCCGCTGCCTGTCATCTTCTGCAACAAGGATGATCTCACCCTCGCGGTCTGTATAGAGCCGCCCTACGGTGTTGCCCGCCTGCGTTTCCGCCGTCAACACCCCGGCGTGGGGCAGCTCCAACTCGAAATAGTCTCTGTCGTTCCGAGTCTGTAAGCGTGCGTCCAGTCGGCGTCGGATCGGTCCCGTTGTGTACCGACGCGGGTTGATGTTTGTCGCCCGAGATATGGAATCGCCGTGCTGGTCGGGTTGTGATCGCGTCCGGCCGCCTCCCCCCCCACCTCCTGAACTGCCCCCACCCGTATTGCCCCCACCCGTATTGCCCCCGCCTGTATTGCCCCCGTCTGTATTGCCCCCGCCCGTGCGTGTTCCGGTGTCGTCATCGGTAATCGTCACCTCCACTGAGGACGGACTGCCCGCGCGGACCGATCCTGGTAGAGTGGCCGTGTCCACCGCCACCGTAAACGTCTCGTCGCTGGTATCGGCGTCCTGGGCCGTTGTGATTGTTCCCGTGCCGTTCAAAGCACCGGCGATAATCACGATAGGGTCCAGCGTTCCATAGTCATTCGTCTCCGCCGTGCCGGGCGTCACCAGAAGCGGGACTGTCACGTCCGTGCCCAACGCGGAATCCAGGCGCACCGTCACCGTGACTTCCGCTCCTTCCTGCACAGGATTCGGTGAGGCGGACAATGATAGAGGGACAGGTGGGGGCGGAAGTCGGGTAATCGTAACAGGATAGGTTTCGACGCTTTGGCCCTTTCTTGCATACACGTGAAAGGTATGCGTACCCACAGGCGTATTTATACGTCGAAAGCGAGGCGCAGAAATGCAATCGGATTCTTCGCAACCGAGCCTCTCTCCCCAGCTTTTTGATGTGCTACTCTCTACCGACAATCCAACTGCGTTATCATCTGTCAACGGCTGGAGTTCGATGTGATCCGTTTCGTAAGGAATTGTTGCCTCATAGCTCAGTACACGGTCATGGAACTTCTTTACTGCGACAACTGTCGCATGCTGTGCATTCAACCCGGTCATGTATTGCTTGCGGAGAAATATCTTGACAGTTGCACCCGTATCACCGCCGGACCACGCATCGCTACTTGACCCCCATGCGAATTTTTGAGTCCTCGTCTCTTGTGAAAAGTCATACACGGTTCCATTGTTGATACGCATGTGTACCCACCAGCGGAAAGCGCGAAGCTTTTCTGCGTCAGTCATACTGGAAGGTGCTGGAGAAAGCTCTGCATACAATCCCCGATTTGGGGACGGATTCATTGGCGCAAAAAATAACTGCAAAATGGAGTGTTTAGAACCGTCAACGGTAAAGGTATGGCCACTCATTGCTTGGGAGCAGGGTTTCAGGGGGTTTGAACTTTGAACCAAGTTCTCGAGATCATCAGTGTTTCTGCACCCTACATAAGCCTCACCAAGAACTGTTGCCGATCCAACAGTCATAGTCGCATCTAAGAGCGTCTTTTCTTCTGAAGCGTTTGATTGCGCCCACCCCTCGCGCGGTGCCAGGCACCAGAGTACGGCCAGCAGGCTGAGACTGCCGAGCAGGGCGACGAGGGGGGCCAGCTGGCGCGGCCTCATGTCCAATGCTCCTCGCGGAGAGTGGAGAGCGGAGAACATCTTTCTCCTTCCTTTCACGGTGTCAAGGGGGAGCCATGTCCGAGAGAGGATCCCCGCAGTAATACTGGGATTTTCTGATCTAACCCCGTAAAAATACCAGGATACTGCTTGCAGGGATACCCCAGGCCACTCGTCGAGCGGCCTGGCGGGGGGGCGGTGGTGTCTTGTTAAACGGGGTTTTACGACACAGCCAGGAGACGGGCCGGACAGGGGGCTGAGCCGGGCAAATGGGTGCAATTACCCCGTCTCAGCAATCTGTGTCGCGGATACTCAATGATGCGCCAGCCGTGTAGGTCGGGTTAGCCGTAGGCGTAACCCGACAGCCCGTACGTGTCGGATTACGCTCCGCTCATCCGACCTACTACTAGATTCCCGCTTGCGCGGGAATGACGGACGGCTACACAGCATCGCAATTTGTTCTAAGCAGTTGATTTTTCAATGACTCAAAAGCTTCAAACGGCCTCATTTGAAATTGAACTGCCTGATGAGGCCAGTATCCGCCGCTCACAGCGACTCCAAAAACGCGATCAGGGCTTGGCGGTCTGCCTTGTCCATCGCCCGCACGGCTTCTCGTGACCGGGTGGCTTCCCCGCCGTGCCACATGATCGCTTCCATGAGGCTGCGCGCCCGGCCGTCGTGCAGGAACAGGGTATGGCCCTGGATACGGAGGGTGAGCCCGATGCCCCACAGCGGCGGGGTGCGCCACTCCCGACCCGTGGCCAGAAAGTCGGGCCGACCGTCGGCCAAGCCCTCGCCCATGTCGTGGAGCAGCATATCGGTGTAGGGATGAATCGTCTGGTGCGACACCTCCGGCACCCCGACCAGGACGCCTGTCCGCAGCGTCGGGGTATGGCAGGCCGCACAACCGGCCTCACCAAACAGTTCCTCGCCTGTGCGGACCTGCGGGTCGTGGATGTTGCGACGGGCCGGGACGGCCAGCGTCTGGACGTAGAAGGTCGCCACATCGAGGGTTTCCATATCGATCTCGGGGTCGTCGGGCCGGCCGTCGGCCTGGATTTGGCCCCAGGCGCTCTCAAGCGGCAAGACCGGATTGGTGATGCCGATGTCTTGCTGATAGGCGCTGAAGGTCTGCTGGAAGAGGTTGGGATTATTGGCCTTCCAGCCAAAGCGGCCGAGCTGCGTTGTGCCGCTTACGATGTCCCAGACCATATTCGGCCGACCGGAAATCCCGTCTCCGTCGGCGTCAAACTCGTCGGCCAGGGCCAGGATCGTCTCCTGGTCAATCGCTTCGAGCAGGCCGCGTCCGAAGACGGGCAGGCCGGTGCGCGGCGAGGTCAGGACGTGGGCGGGCAGGGGTTCGGTCGGGTTCTCGATGTGAAAGTGCAGGGTTCGCAGACGGATGGTCTCGCCGTCGGCAAAGGTTTCGATACGCTCGGTCTCGGTCATGCTCACGTCCGCTTCCGGCCGGACGCCAAACACGGCCCGATGTTGGAGCTGGGTGCCCATACCCGGAACGGGCAACGGGCCGCCCGTCAGGGCGTCGGTGCCGGGCAGGCTGATACGCAGAAACATGGACCTCAGCCGCTCACCCTCGCGGGGCGGCCGGCCGCGTCCGTTTTTCGGGTGACAGCTGTCGCAGGCATTATTGTTGAAGATGGGACCCAGGCCGCTGAAGACCGGAGCCGGGGCGGTGACGAAACTGTCTCCAAAAGCGGCGTCCCCATCAAAATGCTTCTGGAGGCGCTCCCCGGTCAGGTTCGGGGCGGGCATTTCAAACGCCTGGCTGCTCGCGTCGAAAAGGGTGGTCTCGCCGCCCGACAGGGCGGCGTGCTGAGCGCCGCTCGGGTCGCTGTCGGTGGCGGCCACAATGACCGGCGATTGGCTACGTGGCTCATAGGTCACCCGCAGGTCAACCGTGCTTGTGCCCAGTTCGGAGCGCAGCCGGACCCCGGACAGCACGAGTTCGTTGCCCTCAATGCCGGCCTGGGCCTGACTCAGGTCGAGCTGGTCAACGAACTCGGCCCCGCCCGGTTTCACCACCCTGACGGGATGCTCGACAAAGACCGGCTCTTCGCCCGGCGCCGTGACCTCCACCCCCAGGCTGTGGACGCCCGCGTCGAGCAGGCCGTAGTTGAACAGCAGGCCGAAGGCTGTATGCAGCGGCGCCCCGGGCCTGGCGTCCATCACATCCTGGCGCGGGCCGCAGCACGGGACGGGGCCGTAGGGCTCGCCGTTGATGTGGAGCGCGACCGTAACCGGCGCGCCGCTGTCCGAGAAGGCCCAGCCGGAAATGACGCTCAGGCCCGAGACGCTGCCGCCATCGCCGGGGTTTTCGAGGCTGACGGTCAGGGTGGCCTGACTCACCGCCGGCCACATCAGGCAGACACACAGGATAAACGCACGATACAACACTGCTCTCCTTGCTCCTTACTTGGCTCTTGACTTGGCTCTTGGTCTGAACCCTTACGTGTCTGGAAGGAGAGCAGGACCGTGTCCTGTACGTGTGATGCATATTGCGTTACCCAGCGGCCCAGCAGGTACCCACCCCGGCCTTCGGCCACCCCTCCGAGGAGGGGAACCGCTCCCATCCCCTCCCGGGAGGGGTGCCGCGATAGCGGCGGGGTGGGTTCTCTCCGCTGGTTTCTGGGATTACGCATCACACGTGTCCTGTAGGGGATGGGCCGCTCAGGGCAGTCTCTCCCTCGTCCAGTCATCGGGTCGCTTAGTGGGCGAAACTCGCCGCCTGGACAACGGGCAGGATTTCTTCCAGCGTCGCCTGCAAGTGCCGGGCTGCCTCGACCGCTGCCTGGACAGTCGCGCGATGGCTCATGATGCTCTGACCAAACGGCTCGGGGATGGCGATGACTGCCGCTATGGCGTCACGGATCGCCATCCGTACCTTCGCGTCCAGGGCCGGGTCTTGATTGGCGACAAAATCCGCCACCCCCGTTGAGGTGTCGTCAGCCGGGTCAAAACGGCCTTCATAGACGTTGTTGATACTGTGCAGATTGTTGATGAAGTCGCGCCTGGAATTATTGCTGAAGCGCGACTCCTCTTCGGCCGTGCTCTGGTCGTTGAGAGGCACCGCCAGTTTGGTGTTGGCCACCTCGTCAGCAATCCCGATCATGCCATTGACCAGCTCCTGCACGGCCGATTTCTGGTCGGTGTAGGTCGTACTGCCCTGACCGGCCAGGGCCAGCTCGGCCACAAAGTTGCCGTTGTCGGGGTCCCAACTGTCGCGCAGCGCCCTGGTGTCAGCCAGCAATGTCACCAGCGCATTGCGCGCATACTGGCTCCTGCGGGACGAACCACCGCTGGCGTTGAAAAGGGAGGCGACAATCGCGGCTGGCTCCGTATTCCCGGCCTGATCCTGGAACAGCAGATATTCCAGGGCATGGAAGCCCTTGGCGTTATCAGCAAGGTCGAGGCTCGAAATGTCCTGGTCGGAGGCAATGATATTTTCAACATCATTCACATTGAGCGGCCAGGAGTCCAGGGCGGGGTCGTGTCCGTCATCGCTCACCGGCCCGAACAGAAACGCTTCGCTCTGTTCCCAGGGGACTCGCGCCTTCCGCCAGGCGGTGTGGATGTCGGACAGGTGCTCAATGGCGACAGCCCGGTCTCCGGCCATGAAGGTATTGAGGATGCTTTGCAGGAGAAAACCCGCCGCCTCGTTCAGCGCGTCATAGGTGGCGAAAATGGCGTTGGCCACATCCGCCAGCAGTTCCGACGCATCGTAGGGGGACTGCATGGGACCCAGGTCGTCCTGGGCCATGTCGATGCCAAACCCCTGGCGGCTGACGTGGTAGGACAGGCTCAGGTCTGTTTTGACTGAGGTGCCGTCTTCCGGGTGCTTTGGAGTTGCCTCGGCTCCGGTAATGACGATGATGTCGTCGTGTATGTCGGCCGTGGCGTTGTCGATTGAGAGCGACTCGATAAACTCGGCATCAGCCGGTCTCACCACGCTGACGCTGCTGTCCGCAATCACCGGTTCCTCGCCCTCGGCGCTGACTTCGACGCCGATGGTGTGGACGCCCGAGGGCAACACGCCATAGTTCCACAACAGGCCGAAGCCGCTGTTGAGCGGCGCCGCCGGGTGCGCCTCTTGAACGTCCTGACGCGGCCCGCAGCACAGCACTGTGGTCTCGGTGGTTTTCCCGTTGACGCGTAACAATACCGTGACTGGGCCGCCGCTATCGCTGAAGGCCCAGCCGGAAATGATCGTCAGCCCGCTGGCACTCGTCCCGTTAGCCGGGTTCTCCAGGGTGACCTGAATGGTGGCCAACGCGGGAAGAGCGCCGAAGAGGACCGCGATAAGCAGGGCTCCAAAAACGCTTGCCTTTTTCATGTTGGTCGTCCTGTCGGGGATGGGCCGCTCAGGGCAGTCTCTCCCTCATCCGGTTCTCAGGTCGCTCAGTGGGTGAAGCTCGCCGCCTGGACAACGGGCAGGATTTCCTCCAGCGTCGCCTGCAAGTGCCGGGCTGCCTCGACCGCTGCCTGGACAGTCGCGCGATGGCTCATGATGCTCTGGCCAAACGGCTCGGGGATGGCGATGACTGCCGCCATGGCGTCACGGATCGCCATCCGTACCTTCGCGTCAAGGGCCGGGTCTTGATTGGCGACAAAATCCGTCACGCCCGTCGAGGTGCCGTCAGTCTGGTCAAAGCGGCCTTCATAGACGTTGTTGATGCTGCGCACGTTGTCGATGAAGTCGCGCCTGGAGTTGTTGCTGAAGCGTGACTCTTCTTCCGCAGTGCTCTGATCGTTGAGAGGAACCCCCATTTTGACGTTGCCCAACTCGTCGGCAATGCCGATCATGCCGTTGACCAGCTCCTGCATGGCGGCCTGTTGGCTGTCGTAGGTCATACTGCCGCGGCCGGCCAGGGCCAGTTCGTGCACAAAGTCGCCGCCTGCCCGGCCCCAACTGTTGAGGAGTTCCTGGGTGTGGCGGGCAAAGAGACCGACCACAGTCCGCGCGTAGGTGCGCCTGCGTTCGTCGGCGCTGAAGCCGGCCACAATCGCGGCCGGGTCGGTGTTCCCGTTCTTGTCCTGGAACAGCAGATATTCCAGGGCGTGGAAGCCCTGGACATCGTCACCAAGATTGAGGGTCGCAATGTCATCGCTGGAGGCGATGATATTTTCGAGGTCGGTGACGTTGAGCGGCCAGGTATCCAGGAAGGGGTCGTGGTCGTTATCGCTCACCGGTCCGAACAGAAACGCTTCGCTCTGCTCCCAGGGGACCCGCGCATTCCGCCAGGCGGCTTGGACGGCGGGCAACAGCTCAACAGCCGCCATCTGGCTTCCGGCACTTGTTCCGACAAAGGTATGGACCGCCGCGTGCAGGGTGCTCGTGTCCACCGTTCTGCCCGTGGTGGACGCATCCGGGTCTATCGTCGCCATATTCAGCGCGTCATAGGTGTCGAAAATGGCGTGAGCGACAGACTCTAACAGTTCCAAGGCATCGTAGGGGGACTGCATGGGACCCAGGTCGTCCTGAGCCATGTCGATGCCAAACCCTTGGCGGCTGACGTGGTAGGACAGGGTCAGTTCTGTTGTCACCGACGTGCCGCCTGCTGGGGTCGCCTCGGCCTCGGTGATATGGATTTCGCCATCATGGATGTCGACCCTGGCATTGTCGATTGAGAGCGACTCGAGAAACTCGGCATCGGCCGGTCTCACCACGGTGACGCTGCTCTCGGCAATGACCGACTCCTCGCCCTCGGCGCTGACTTCGACGCCGACGGTGTGGACGCCCGAGGGCAACAGGCCATAGTTCCACAACAGGACGAAGCTGCTATTGAGCGGCGCCGCCGGGTGCGCATTCTTGACATCTTGACGCGGTCCGCAGCACAGCACTGTGGTCTCGGTGGTTTTTCCATCAACGCGCAACTTAACTGTGACTTCGGTTCCTGGCTTATCGCTGAAGGCATAGCCGCGAATGATTGTCACCCCGCTGGCACTCGTGCCGTTGGCCGGGTCCTCCAGGGTGACCTGAATGGCGGCGAAGACTGGCATCGCGCTGAAAAGCAGGCCCGCAAACATCATACATAGTGACTTCTTCATATAATCTCCTTCCCGAGTTCAGGTGCCGACCGACTCAGTGCTTTGTGTGGCCATGTGCAAAGCCGTCGTGTTCGAGCAGGTGTTGTTGGGTGGCCATGATAATTTCCGCCAGATCGAGAAAATCCGACTTGCGGAGGGACACGCAGGTATGCCCGATACACACGGCCACACTGCCGCGCGGACAGATCCGGGTAGAAAGCCCACGCTGGTTCATAAAAATGACCGTGTTGTTGTCCTGGATTTTTTCCATCGGTTCTTCCTCCTTTTCCGACTGAGCCTGAACGGCACAAAAAAAGCCCGCGAAGACGCTGTCTCCACGGGCTCTGGGTGCATACCTCTGGCCGCTCTTTAGCTCTTATCTCCGGTCCTGTGCGCTACAGACTAGGGTCCCATATGGCGTCCTTTCCGAGGTGAATTGAAAATGCTTTTCAATATCAATTCATGAATAGCGTTTCTAATTGAAAGTGAATTTCAATATCGTCTTTGCTTCTAGTTGAAAATGATTTTCAGAATCATTTTATTCAATAAAATCAATAACTTAGAGCAAAAACAGGCTTGACATATCGGGTCGAGGTCATTACTCTATGTGCATACGATGTTTTGTCGGTCCGTAACCGAAAGGAGTTCACGATGGATACCCAAAAAATGATTGACGCGCTCAATAAGGCGGTTGCTCTGGAACACACCGCAGTCATGCAGTACAAACAGCACGCCCTGCTGGTCAGCGGCCTGTGGCGCAAGGAGTACGAGGGCTTCTTTTCCGACCAGAGCGAGAGTGCCCACGGCCACGCCCACAAGTTCGGCCAGAAAGTTGTGATCCTGGGCGGTATCCCGACGGTCGAGTTGGGTGCGCCGATTCGCCAGTCGACCGACCTCGAAGAGATGCTGAACCAGGATCTGGAACTCGAACGGGCTGCCTTGCAGGCATACATGGACGCCCACGCCCTGACCGACGATAACCTGCCGCTGCGCATCATGCTGGAGAACCAGATTGAGGCGGAGCAGGAAGACATCGAAGAGCTTGAAATGTATCTCGGCATGGTACAAACGACCGGGCTGGAGCGCGAGGTGAATCTGCGCCGGGTCAGCTGAACGCGACGCGCTTCATCCTTTTCCCTGATACACGGGCAGCTCATGAACGGGCTGCCCGTTTTCTTGTCCGCTTCGCCCTCTCCCCATCGCCTTTATCCGTCCTCCCGCCACCGAGAGTCGTACCCGGCACGCATCCGGGAAACGGAATGACTTTGCCGCCGGACCGTCCTGCACGCTTCCGCCAGGCGCCTGTGCGCAAGGTCTGAAGCAGGGCCTCCGCCTCCGCCAGTCCGAGCTGCAAGGTGTGCTGTCGGTACCAGCCAACGCCTTTGCCCCACGACTGCTGCCGGAGTTCGAGGGTCTGTTCGCCGGCGGCATCGCAGCTGAGCACGACTTGGAGGCGACTGTATTCGTTGTCGGCCGTGATGGTACTCAAGATTTGCTCGTGTGACATACGTCTCTCCTGATGGGTACGCTTACAAGTCAACAAACGAGACGGCCTGCCGCCAGCCCTTCGTTTCCCACCGCCGTCCGTTTGCTTCGAGTAACAGGCCCTCTACGCCTGACAGACGCTCCAGCAGCGCCGTTCCTTCCGATTCTCCGAGGATGAGCAGAGCTTTGCTCAGGGCTTCGGCCTGGGCGGCGCTGGGAGCGACCACGCAGGCCAACAGATCGCGTTGAATGGGCTGCCCGGTGCGGGGATCGATGACATGCCCATAGCGCCGGTCGCCGAGCGCGACACTCTGGCCCAGGCTGCCCGAGACGGACAGGGCCTGGTCGCGCACGGTGACGATCCCGGTGAGGGTGCCGTCTGGGAGTCGGACCAGCAGCCGCCAGCCTGGGGCATCGGGCGGCCGGCCCACCGCCCACTGGCTGCTGTGGCCGAAATTGAGCAGGGCGCGGCTGACCCGCTGCTCCTTGAGCAGGGCGACCATGCGGTCCAACGCGAACCCCTTGCCAATGCCCCCGAGGTCGAGGGCCATGTTCTGAGCCAGGGCAACCGTCCCGTGCGGGGAGAGGACGATCTGGTGGCTGCCGACCCGGCTGAGGGTGTGCCGCACAGCGTCGGGGGAGGGCAACTGGGGCGTGGTCTTCCACAAGGTCAGGAGCGGGCCGACGGTGATATCAAACGTGCCGCCGGTCAGCTCCGAGTAGCGAACGGACAGGGACAGCGCGTCCATGACCTCGACCGGAACGGGCATGGCGCCTTGGCCGGCCGCGGCGTTCAGACGGCTGACCGGGCTGTCGGGCGCGTATGTGGTCAGCAGCCGATCCAGCCGAGCCGCAGTCTGAAACAGGCTGTCGCTGGTCCGGCGGGTCTGGTCTGGGTCGGTTCCGCACAGCGTCAGTTGCAAGACCGTGCCCATGGTGTAGCGGCCGTCGATGACGCACGACAGCGACAGGCCGGCGCTCGGCAGACTCAGCAGGAGCAGGCAGCCGAAGATGCAGCCGAGGATATGGAGGTGGAGGCGTGGCTTCATCCTAGCGCTCTGCTCCTTCCAGGCCGGCTTCCGTCATGGGCGGTCGCTCGGGGCTGTCGGGTGTCGGTCGCTGGCCCACCGCCTGCCGGCGATCCTTGCGGTACTGCTCCTGAGAGCCGGCAAAGACCGCCCACAGCGTGACAACGACCAGCACGGCCAGACTGATTTCCAAGGCGAGAAACCCGCCGATTTTCACATAGGCGAACACGGGGTGGACAAAACGCACCAGCCAGCCGCCGCCCTCGTTCACCAGAGCGGATGTGAACGGGATGATGATAAACCAGGCCTTGGTGTTCGAGCTGAGCGGCACGAACAGCATGAGATGGGTCAGGGTGAGCAGGAGCAGCCCCATGGCAAAGAGATGAAAATGTGCCACCTCCAGCATGCCCTGATAGCTGCGGGGCTGCAAAAAGCGCTCTTCCGATCCCAGGTAGTATTCCGTCACCGAGGCATAGCTGAGGCTCATCTTCTGGAAATACAGCAGGGCGTTGGTCAGCCACAGGCCGGCCACATAGATGACAAAGATGACGATGATGAGTTGGAGCAGCCGGTTTTTGGACCACTCGCCGGTAATCACAAAGCGCATTTCATCTCACTCCCGCTCCTCATTCCCTCTCTTCTTGGGGGAGAGGGCTCGGGTGAGGGGGGGTCTCCTGAATCAAGACCTGGAAAAGGGCCAGGACTTTGCGCACGCCCTGGGTCGCGGCCTGGGCGGTCAGGGTGGAGCCCATGATGCCGTGGATATCGCGCCGCAGGCGTAATGAAGGTGTCAGCTGTTTCTGATCGAACTGCTCCAGCCACAGCTCTGACGGCAGGTATTCGAGCGGCTCGTAAAAGGCCAGGACCAGGAGTTTTTGCAGGCTGCCGTCGGGTGACACCACCATCAGAAAGGTTTCGGGAAAGGTCCGCACAATATGGCTCTCGATGAAGGCGTAGCCCTGCACGGTGTCAGCCGCATGGCCGACGTAAAAGGTGGCCAGCTTGGAATCGACCGAGGTCTGGGCCAGGGCCTCAATCCGCTCAATCTGCTGCGGGGTGAGGAAGAAGGTTTGCGTCTCGACGCGGTCTGCCGTGGGAAATGCCACCTGCAACGCCTTTGTCTTGGAGTAAAAAACCTCGGCCTCAATAGTGGTGGCACTGCCCAGCAGCAGTGCCACCACGCACAGCAGGTACGGGCTAGAAAACAAAACCAATGCCAAAGTTGACCTCGTCCTCGCGCTCGTAGTTGTTATCCTCGGTATCGAAGTTGCGGTAATCGACCTTGAGCACGACGTTGGGGTGGGGTTTATAGCTGATGCCGGTGGTCCAGATGTTGTGCTCGTACCGATCCAGTTCCTCCCAGTCACCGGCCATATCGGCGTGCTGGTCAATATACGAGAAGCGGAAAAAGGGCGACAGTTGCTGTTGGGTGTCGCCCAGCAGCCACGGCATGATGTCGTAGGCCACCTCGGTATAGAAGCCGAGCATCTCCTTGGCGATCTTGCCGCCGCCCCCGATCCGGTTGAGTTCGTCCGAGTCTTCCAGATGGGACATGGCGAACAGCGCCCGCAGGTCCAGCCCTTGCCAGTTGTACATGCCGTGCAGTTCCCAGATGGTCAGCCGCCCGCCGGGCACATTGGCCGGGCCACATTCCCCGTCCACACACTCGTAGTACTGACTGTCGTGGGAGGTCTTGCCGGTGTACACCGAGCCGCCGAACGTGAGGTTCAGCATCGGCGTGTAGTCCAGCCGCGCGGCCAGGGCGATATCCTCGGCCATGGCATTCCCGCCCTTCTGGCGCGTGCTGCGGAAGTGTTCCTTGAGTTTGAACGAGGGCTTGGTCAAACAGTTGCCGGTCTCGTCGGGCGTACACGCTGCCGTGTTGCTCGACGCGCCCTCAAGCGCGTTCATGCCGTAGATGCGGTATTCGAGACCGGGCAGCAGTTGGCCGAATATGCCGATCCCGTTCTCACGCCAGGTTGAGGGGATGATGCGCCGCTCGACCTCGGGTCGCTCCACGCCGTGGAAGAACACGGGCTCGTGAATCTCGTTGACGATACCCAGCGGGGCGAGCAACATGCCGGCGCGGAAGTTGGCCCACTCCCACAGCAGGAAATCGATGTAGGCGAACTCGACCGACACCGAGCCGCCGGCACCCGTCCCGGCGTGCTCGAACTCCAACTCGGCGTTCATGATGATGCGGTCGGTGAACTTATAGCCGGTGTACAGCACGAAACGCAGGTTGTCCGTGAAGTCGCGGTCACTGCGCGACTTATCGCTCACGTCCTTGCGGTAAAAAGCCTCACCATAGCCGCCGATCGACAAGCCTCGCTCCACGCCGTAGATCTTCGAGGCCGCCGGTCCCAGGCCGTAGATGCTGTCTTCCATGGTCAGCGGCTCGAAGTCGGGCACGGTCAGGCTGGTGCGCAGGTTTTCCACTTCCTCGGCTAGTAGACTGGTGCGCCGGGTGGCTTCTTCCTGCTCCTGTTGTCGTTCTTCTTTGAGCGCAGTCAGTTCTTGTTGCATCTGTAGCATTTGCTGTTCCAACTGCTGAATTCGGTCATCATCAGCTGCCCGGGCCAACTGGGTAGTCCCGCCCATGCAGATGAGTGTCGCCAGGGCGACTGCCAACATTCGTACCATTCTCAACCCTCCTCCCTGTTCGAGGTCAATCACAAAAGGGCTCTGGGTTTGGTACCGCTGGCCTCTGCCGCACTGATTCGATCACATCATGGCTCTGGGCTCAGTTGCCTCCTTCCTGTTCGGCGTCCCGCCACTCAGCTGTCACGTCATGCCGCATCGACGCCGCGCTCCACGGAATGAGAACGATCCGTTTACAGCGCCGACATTTGAGTTCGACGCCGTCTGGACGGAGCAGGGCTAAGAGATTCCCGCAGCAGCAGCGGCACTCTTGCGCATGAGTCGATGAGGAAGATGGATATTGGACTTCCATGAGTGAAATTGAGAATCATTATCAATTTCATTTGTCAAGGGTGTGGGCAAGAAAAAGTCGTTGCGCAGCTGTGGCAGACAGGCTAGTATTTTGGGAGCCGAATCCGAGCCCACACAGCGTGGAGAGGTGGCCGAGTGGTCTATGGCGCTCGCCTGCTAAGCGAGTGTACGTTAGCGCGTACCGCGGGTTCGAATCCCGCCCTCTCCGTTTCTCGGCACCGCACTGCTTCCGTTGACACGCCCTGGTTGAGGCGCACAAGGGCCGACCGCTGCGGGTAGATGCCTAGTTTGCCGCACAGTGGCCCAGTTTGAGAGGGAAGGTGGCCTAATTTGGGTAATAACATACTTGCCTAAGCGAGGGGCTGGGGTAGACTGTCGGCATGCCACCGCCCCCACGCACTCTGCAAGACGCCATCTGCTATTTCAGCGACGAGCAGCGTTGCATTGACGCCTTGGTGACGATGCGCTGGCCGGGCGGGGTGAGGTGTCCGACCTGCGGAAGTGACCAGGTGCATTACCTGGCCACGCAACGGCGCTGGCAGTGTAAGACCAAACACGCCCGGCGGCAGTTCAGCATCAAGGTCGGCACGGTCATGGAAGACAGCCCGCTCCCGCTGGCCAAGTGGGTGCCGGCGATCTGGCTGCTGGCCAACGGCAAGACCGGCATCTCGTCCTACGAGCTGCACCGGGCGCTGGGCGTGACGCAGAAGACGGCGTGGTTCATGCTGCACCGGATTCGGTACGCCATGCAACATGACCCGCCTGAGCCCCTGGGCGGCGAGGTCGAAGCCGATGAAACGTTTATCGGCGGCAAGGCCCGGTTCATGCATCAGGCGGTCAAGGCGCGGAAGATCACGGGCACGGGTGGGGCGGGCAAGACGGCCGTCATGGGGCTGTTAGAGCGCCCCCACGGCCCTCGCACGAGCCGGGTTCATGCGACGGTGTTCCCGAACACGCAGCGGGGAGCGTTGCACCAGGAAGTGCGCCAGCACGTCACCCCAGGCAGCGAACTCCATACCGATGAGTACAGCGGCTACCGGGGGCTGGACGAAGCCTACGTGCATCAGATCATCAACCATGCCGAGGCGTATGTCCGGGATCACGTCACCACGAACCGTATGGAGAACTGCTGGGCCTTGCTCAAACGCACCATCAAAGGCTCGTCTGTCAGTGTGGAGCCGTTCCCTCTGCGCCGGTATCTGGATGAGCAGGTCTTTCGCTTCACTGCGCGGGGCGGACGGGACGCGGATCGCTTTGTGGTGGTGGCCCGCGCGCTGGCGGACAACCGGCTCCCCTCTCAGCAGTTGATCGGCGAGGGAGACCTCGCGGACTTAGCCGCCCGTCAAACGGTGCACGGTCTGCTGGGCAGGGACCACCGCATGGCTGCGCTTCGGCCGCCCCGTCCGGCGCGCCTTCGGGCGTAGGGGCGGGGTGGTCAGCATCCGTTTCGCCAGGGTCTCAAAGCGCTGGATCGCTTCGGGGCCTTCAAGGTACTCTCTGGCCGGAGGGGGACGCCGCTTCATGGGGCGGGAACCTACCACACGACACGTGGATTAGGCAAGTATGTTATTACCCTAATTTGGTCTTACAGGCCAAAATAGACGATAGCCCACACAACCAGCCCGAAGACCAGCAATGCAAAAGCACCTACTGCGCACAACACACCGAAGACAATGCTGAATGCGCGCTTGAAATCAGAGCTGCTCATAGTGGCCTATGTTGCACATAATTTGGGGGGCCGGAACGATCCTACACCCCACCAGGTGGCCTGTAAACTGAAACACCGGGCGGTATGAAGATGAGAGGAAAGTCGAGCAAGTAGAGAAAGGAGAATGGGAATGGATCAAATCTGGCTTGGGTTTGCTGCCACCATTCTTTCGATTGCCAGCCTTGTCTACATGATGAATCGAGGCAAACGGGAAGACCAGAAACGTCTTGAGGACAAGTTGGAGAAGATGGCTACAGATGTTGCCAGAATCTTAGGGTGGCTTGAGGGACAACGTGACCGGCGTATTTCAGCCGGATCGGCCTCAGATACCCCCGTTCCATAACGGAGGATAGGAAATCATGAACGAATCCATGAACGAGGGACCCAGCCCGGCAGGCGGCTCGTCCGGGCAGGCCCCACTCTCTGGCGGCCCGGCATCGAACAGCGGCACGGCCCCTCAGCGCCCCCAGAGCATGGCGACCCTCCGGCCTCGCGGAACGCTTAACCGGCAGATGCAGGGCACTCTCCCCGGCAGAAAGAAGGCTGCCCTCAGCAAGCCGGATCTGCTGAAGAAGAAAGCTCTGGCCAGGATGCTCAAGAACAAGAAGAGCATGAAGAAGCGGGCCGCGCTCAGGACGCTCAGGCCGTAACAGCTCACTCTGCGCTGCGGCGGCGCTCAAGGAACCGTTCCACACGGCCCTGCACAGGGCTCTGCTTCTCCCAACTCTTGAACTTGACAGCGCCGCTGGGGAGTTCCTCGACTGTGCCGCCGAAGCGATTGCCCTGAGAATCCCGCCCTTTGTACTCGCGTTTCGTATACCCCCCGACACTCCAAGACCGGCTCTCGACCTCGGCATCACGGCGGAACGGGGGATACTCCGTGTCGGACTCACCCGCGCCGACGGGTGCCCCATGCGCGAGCAGCGCCACGGCCAACAGCAGCATCATGGATCGGGACATAGAACCTCCTTCCCTCTTCTTAGCGGAGCATCATCAGGACGACGAAGGCCAGGATGAACAGGAAGACCCAGATAAACGACTGCATACTCCCTCGGCTGGCCCGTGCTGCGGTAAAAAACTCACGTTGCTTGTCTGGGGTGGCCTCCATTAAGGTGCCCCAGAACTGTTCCTCCTTTTCCGGTGTATCAATATCAGCCACCGCCATCATATAGGTGATGTGGTGTGGCCTGACATCGAGAGGGACATCGTAGGGCAGTTTCTTGAGGCGTTCTGCGATCTCCTTGTCCGTCATGCTCCTGCACACTCCTTCCACGGCAAAGGTCCCGGCCGATGAGAGTTGCCGGGCCATACCAATGCCACACACGGAGTATGTGAAATTCCTGCCTATTCGCCACGGTCGGGTCATGACTCCCCACCATGCAAAGGCTGTTCTATTCAGCAGGGGACCCGACGCAGCAGGTCTCCGTGCACAGCATTGGTGGGGGCACACTAACAGGGAAGGGATGATCGTCAAGACGACAGCGAACAGCCCAATTAGGCCGTGCGCCCTGAAACTAGGCTGTGGGGTGTCAAATTAGGACAGTACCCACAGCAGATTGACTGTACCGCGCGCACACGGCACAAAAAGAGAAAAGCCCCGGTTCTCACCGGGGCTCAACACAAAACGCTGCCTCCTGAGGGAACAGGAGACGGCAAAGGAGGCGCTCCTATGCGTCAACGTGCCGGCTCGCTTGTGCTCCGTCAAGCCTACCGTCCCAAACGTGTCTCCGTCACTTCGTACCGACGTGGGTATCCGCGTCCCAAGACCCCGGCCGAGATCGCAGCCGAGATTCGCCGGCTGTTCCGCCAGTTGCTTCGGACATGACCACGGACTTCCAGCCAGGCGATGTCGTTGAGCTGATCGACGGTGACGGCCACCGGATGATCGTAGAGGACGTGCAGGACGGGATCGTGTCCTGTGTGTGGGTGTTGAACGGAGCAGTCGTGCGGGGGAGCTTTCCGGCGACTGCGTTGCAGTATGCAGAGTGAGGAGAGAAGGGCAATGGCGGACGAAAATCTAAAAGAAATTATCGGCACACAGTTCAAAGCAGACTGTCCATACTGTCTCACCAGAAGCGTAGCCTTCACGGTCACTGCGGTTATCCGATGGAAGAGGTTTCTTGAAGATGAACATTATGACGTGTTTGCGCGATGTGGCTATCCCTCTTGTGGTCGAGGCATCATCAAAACCGTGGGGATGAGAGAGAATGGCCTGAGCCTTACCTACAAACTAGCTATTGACGGCAATCCCTCTCGAATCGTCCCCCGCTTCCCTTCTCCTTATGCTCCGCTTCACACCCCCGACCGTGCGGCACGGTGTTTCAAACAGGGGCGTGACAGTAATCTGTCAAGGAATTGGGACGCGGCGGGTGCCATGTTTCGTAAGGCTCTGGACGTAGGCTTGAAACACAAGTTTCCCGAGCTTTCTGGCTCCCTATTCGAGCGTATTCAGCAGGCCAAGGAAAACGGTGGCCTCACCAAGGATTTAGCAGAATGGGCGCACGAGATACGGATGGAAGGCAACACCGCAGTCCATGATGAAGATGAGTACAAAGAAGAAGAGGCGAAGCCGCTGGAAGCGTTCACCGATATGGTGTTTCGGTATCTTTTCACCTTGCCTGCAATGGTGCAGGAGAAAAAGGGGGACGCCAGCACTCAGAAGCAGGAAGAATCGAGTATCAAAACCCCTTGACTCACCCCCTTAGATTTATCAAAATACTAATGAAAACAAGTACTTAAAGCAAAAAGCCCCGTGCCGGATGGCCGTCCGACATAGGGCCAGTTCGCCGCATCTACCTTGCGACGTGGGTTGCAGACCTTCCTCATAGCATGTGGTGCGGCTTTGTCAAAGAGGTGTACCACATGAATCAGCTCCCGTTCGCGCAACAAGTCCACGCCGTCACTCTGCTCACCGAGGGCATGTCGCTCCGGTCCGTCCACCGGCTGACGGGCATTCACCGCGACACGCTCATGCGTCTCAGCAACCGAGTCGGTGCTGCCTGTGCCCGGCTGCATCACTAGGCTCTGGACTCATAACGGGGGTGTTCCTAGAGAGCAGATCGTGTTTCTATCTCCTCCACGCGGGAGGGACGAGGCAATGCCGAACCATTTCTGGCTGTCTGATCGGCAATTCGCGCGGCTCCAGCCGCTGTTGCCAACCAAGGTGCGGGGCGTGCCCCGGGTGGACGACCGGCGGGTGATCTCGGGGATCATTCACGTGCTACAGAGCGGGTGTCGGTGGCGCGATGCGCCGGCGGGCTATGGCCCCTACAAGACGCTGTACAACCGGTTCGTACGCTGGGCGCGCAAAGGGGTTTGGGACCAGGTGTTTGCGGACCTGGCCGCGACTGGTGGCCCGCCGGTCGCCCTGCTGCTGGATTCCACACCGGTCAAGGTGCATCGGTCGGCAGCCGGGGGAAAAGGGGGGCGCTCCACCAAGCCATCGGCCGGTCCCGGGGGGGCCGCACGACCAAAGTCCACGCGGCCGTCGATGCGGCCGGGCGTCCCCGCCGGCTGCTCGTCCGCCCTGGGCATCAAGGCGATGTCCCCGTCGCGCCGGCCCTCGTCGCCGCCCTGACGCCCCAGCGGTGCCTGGCCGATACGGCCTACGACAGCGATACCTTCCGGGCGTGGCTGTGGCGGCGCGGCTGCCAGCCGATCATCCCCAACACCCCGACCCGCAAGCGCAAACATCCTTTCGATCCGGTGGCCTATCGGGAGCGCAATGTGATCGAGCGCACCTTCGGCCGCCTCAAAGACTGGCGCCGGGTCGCCACCCGCTACGATAAGCTCGCCCAGAACTACCGCGCCACGGTCATCCTGGCCGCTATTCTCCTCTACTGGTTATGAGTCCGGACCCTAGAGCCTTCTGCTTTTAGATAGACGCATAGCCGGCATGGGTGAAGTAATGGCGGCATTCCTCAGGGCCGAAGCGGTCGAGCAGGGTGCCAAGCCGCCGCCAGGTCGCCGCCACGGTCCGTTCGGCCGCGTGGCGGAGCAAGGCTTTGAGCTTGGCGAAGACCTGCTCAATGGGGTTGAGATCGGGGGAGTAAGGCGGCAGGAAACGGAGGGTAGCCCCCACCCGCTCAAGGGCCGCCCGCACGGCGGGACTCTTGTGGCTGCTCAGATTGTCCATAATGACGATAGCGCCCGGGGGGAGCGTCGGCAGCAGACACTGTTCGACATAGGCCAGGAAGCAGGCGCCATTCAGCGGGCCATCGAAGACACACGGAGCGGCCACCCGGTCGTGGCGCAACGTCGCCACGAAGGTCAGCGTCTGCCAGTGGCCGTGGGGGCGGGTGGCTCGTAACCGCTGGCCGCGCGGGCAGCGCCCGTAGTGCCGGGTCATATTCGTCTTCGCCCAGGTCTCATCCAGAAACACGAGGCGCCGCGGATCAAGCTGGCCTTGCGTGCGCTGCCACTGTCGGCGGCGGCGCACGATGTCCGGCCGCTCCTGCTCGGCGGCCACCAGGCTTTTTTTTAAAGCTGAGCCCGGCCCCTGTGAAGAAGCGGGACAGCATGCTGGTATCGACCCGCACGCCCCGCTCCCGCAACAGCCGGGCGGCCAAGGCGGCCAGCGTGATATCCGGCTGCGCCGCCAGCACCGCCAACACCCAGGCGCGGTGCGGCTCCACCTTCGAGGGCCGATGCCCCCCCGTGCCCGCACTCCGGCGCTCTCCGGTCCGGTGGAAGCGTTGGAGCCACTTGATCGCCGCCGCCGCACTGACCCCAAACCGCCGCGCGGCCGCCCGCCGGCTCAGTCCCTCGCTGTCCACGGCGTCAATCACACGATCCCGCAAATCTTGCGCATACGCTCGGCCCATTTCTTCCCTCCTTCCACCGCGCTCCGCCTGTTCGCCCTCCCCAGGGTACGCCGCCGCCGTGGACGATTCAAGCTATTCGCAGAAGGCTCTAGGTCATGCGGAACCTCCAAGTCGGCTACATCGAAATTGACGAGACGTGGGGGTTCATCCGCAAGAAGCAGCAACACCTCCAGGACAGCGATCCGGCGGAGTATGGAGACACGTATCTCTGGCTCGCGCTCGATGCCCAGACGAAGCTGGTCATCAGCTATCTGGTGGGGAAGCGCACCGGGGAGAGCGCCCGGGCCTTACTAACCGATCTGCGTGGCCGGGGCATCAATCGGCCCCAGATCACGACGGATGCGTTCCATGTCTATGAGGATGCCGTAGACGAGATTTTTGGCGGAGCCGCGGACTATGTGATGATGAACAAAAAGGCCGGGACATACCCGGTCCAGCGCGGCCGCCCGGACTTCGACCATGTGACGACGAACCACGTCGAGCGGATCAACCTCTCCGTCCGTACCCAGGTGCGGCGCCAGACGCGGCGGTCCAGCGGCCACTCCAAGAAGCTTGAGAATCACCAGGCTGCGATTGATCTCATGCTCTCCGCCTATAACTTCTGCCGGGTGCATGAAGCGCTACGGGTCACACCGGCGATGGAGTACGGACTGACAGATCATGTCTGGGGTATTCCAGAGCTGATCCGAGAAGCGCAGGCCGTACCAAGCGATCTGGAGCCGTTACCGACCCCGCCACCATTTCCGCGTCCTGGCCGACGACAGGCGCGCCTCCAGGTCATCCAGGGTGGAAGAATGCGGTAGTCTGTTCTCCATCTGGATGTAAAATATACCTCCCATTGGTGAACAACAAAGTTTGCTTGCTATCGGGGCACAAATGGCATAGGTTTGCCGCTCAGACTGAGAGGTTGATCCGCTCCACATGGTTGGCCGTGACATGTGAATCCTCTCACCATAACTTGTCCTTGGACGCCGTTGTCCACGTCTGGGGCATGAAAGGAGGACCTGATGGCCAATCCCTCATTGGCCCTATCTCTGCGGCAGGAGGCATACGCCTGACCCCCTCAACTTTGCTCAGGAAGAGGGCAGTCAATGCCGAAATGTTACGCAAGCTTATTGGAGGAGCATACTCATGGCAGATAAAGCGTCCAACACTTCTGACGGACTTGGTGTAGCCGAGCGTTCGTCCAGCTTCCGCGTTGCGAGAAGTGCAGAAGGAGGGAGTGGTGTTGGAAAGCGGACGAGAAGGAGGCCCCCCTACGCAGCAAAAATTCCTAATGAGGCGAGTCTTGAGGCCATCGAACAAACCCGCACCAAAGAAGGGTTGGCAGGGTTCGAGAGTGTGGAAGAGATGATTGCCTCCCTCAACGATGAATAATCCGAGTCAGAATGACCCGAAGCCGCATTATACAAAACAATTCAAGAAGGACTACCAACTGGCGAGAAGACGCCAGAAGGACATGGCCAAGCTAGATGAGGTTTTGGATAAAATTGCTACGGGCGAGGATCTGGATGCCTCGTACCAGAAGCATCGTCTTCAGGGTCAATGGGCACCAGCATGGGAATGTCATCTTGAACCAGATTGGATACTGATCTGGAACGACGAAGACCCCATGCAACCCGTCTTCCAACGGACTGGGAAGCACTCGGATATCTTCAAGAGGTAAGCAAAGCCCGGCTGGTCGGCCGGGCTTTTTTCTGCCACTTTTCCCACTATACCCATCCTGAGCACAGTAGTGGCCTACTTTGCGCCCCGAGTGGCCTAATTAGGCCAGCATCCCGCTACGCTCGGCGCTTGTCGTGCTCCTGTGGGTATGCTAGGAGGGAGAGCCCAGAGTCGGCGGAGCTTTTTCCCACCGTTTATGCGCCCTTAGCTCAGTCTGGATAGAGCGGCAGACTACGAATCTGTAGGTCGGAGGTTCGAATCCTCCAGGGCGCGTTTTTTTGCGTGAGAAGCCCGCATGGCGAGACGCCGGTAGGCGGAAGAGGCAAACGATGGCCGCCAACCAAACCAGTGTCCATAAGAAGATGGATAAGATTCTGCAAAAGCTGGCTACTCTGGAAGACAACGATAAGGCGCTGCTGAAGCAGACCAACTATCTGGCGCAACTGGTGGTGCTGGCCAGGCAGGACTCTGCTCGCCAGCAGCAGGAATCTCAGGCTATGCGGCGCGATATGGGGCAGATGCTGCTGGAAATCAAGCAATCCTCAGACCGGACCGAGGAACGGGTTGCGGCAATCCTGGCCGAGACCCGTCAGCATTAAAGCCGCAGCGTCCTCACTGACGAGGAAGACCCGAGCGGGGTTGCCTGCGCCTTCACTCTACCCCGGTCATCACAAAATTCTGCGAAGCTTATTGTCAGATAGTTTGGCGCGACATTGCGGTCCGTCAGCAGCCTTTACCGGAACTGAACGTCCAAGCTCACAGGCGCTTGACCGACCCGCACGCCCTTATTGCCCTTCGCGGACGCGGCTGACTTTTACCACGCCACGGATTTTGCCCAGATTGTTGACGACCCGCTTGAGGTCTGTGGCGCTGCCGACCATGACCTCAAAGAGGTTGAGCGCCCGGTTGTCGGACAGGGTGCGGACGTTGGCGCTCTTGATGTTGACCTCGACCGTACTGATGGCCTTGCTCATGGCGGCCAGCAGGCCGGGCCGGTCTTCGGACAGGACTTCGACTTTGACCGTGCGGGTGACGTCGTCGGCCTTGTCCCAGCTGACCGCGACGTGGCGTTGAGGGTCGCTCTCCAGCAGGCGCTGACACTCCACCGCATGCACGGTCACGCCTTTGCCCCGGGTGATGACGCCCAGAATCCGCTCCCCGGGCAGGGGATTACAGCAGCGCCCGAAGCGCACCAGGATATCGCCGATGCCCCCGACCCGCACCCCGCTCCGTCCGCCGTCTTCGCGGTCCGTTCGGCTGACAATCTTGTCGAGTTCGGCCTCGTCCAGGGCTTGCCACGCTTGGCTGCCGTTGGCCGGCAGCAGATGGGGCAGCAGATTTCTGACGGTCAGCTGGCCGTAGCCCAGGGCGGCCAGCAGGGTTTCTTCGCTCTTATAGCCCAGGGCTGTGATGGCGGCCTCGAGTTTGCCCTGTTTGCGCAGCGCGGTTGCGTCGAGCTGGTGGCGGGACAGCTCGCGCTCCAGCAGTTCGCGGCCCAGGGCAACGCTGCGCTCGCGCTGCTGAGCCTTGACCCACTGCCGAATCCGGGCCTGGGCTTTGGGCGTTTTGACGAGTTTGAGCCAGTCCTTGCTCGGCGTCTGGGAAGGCTTGGTGACAATCTCCACGGTATCGCCGTTGCGGAGTTGGTAGCGTAGCGGCACCAGACGGCCGTTGACCCGTGCTGCGCTACAGTGGTTGCCGACCTCGGAGTGGACCCGATAGGCGAAATCCACGACCGAAGCGCCCTGCGGAAAATCGTGCAGGTCGCCCTTTGGGGTGAACACATACACTTCTTCGGTGAACAGGTCGCCCTTGACCGTGTGGAGAAATTCGGTCGGGTCCTGAACCTGCTGCTGCCACTCCAGGAGCTGGCGCAGCCAGGAGAAGCGTTGGTCTTCCTCCACCACCCGACGGCCCTCTTTATACGTCCAGTGGGCGGCAATGCCCTCCTCGGCGATCCGGTGCATATCGTGGGTCCGAATCTGCACCTCGATGCGCTCGCCGTAGGGACCGATCACGGTGGTGTGCAGGGACTGATACCGGTTTGCCTTGGGCAGGGCGATGTAGTCTTTGAAGCGGCCGGGAACCGGTCGCCAGTGGCTGTGGACAATCCCCAGGGCGCCGTAACACTCGCTGACCGAAGTGACGATGATCCGAAACGCCACCAGGTCATAAATCTGGTCAAACAGCAGGTTCTGGGACTCCATCTTCTGATAGATGGAGTAGAAGTGTTTGGGCCGGCCGTGGACATCGGCCGCAATCCGGGCGTGGTCGAGCTTGGCTTGCAGAATGCTGATGACCTCGTCGATATAGGCCGCCCGCTCGGCTTTTTTCTTGGCGATGTCGCGTTTGAGCTGCCGGTAGACCTCGGGGTGGAGGTAGCGCAGGGCGTTGTCTTCGAGTTCGCTTTTGAGCCAGTAGATACCCAGCCGGTGGGCCAGGGGGGCGTAAATATCCAGGGTTTCTGCGGCAATCTCGCGCCGTTTGTTCGGCGACAGATAGGACAGGGTGCGCATGTTGTGGGTCCGGTCGGCGAGCTTGACCAGCACCACCCGGATATCACGGCCCATGGCCAGGATCATTTTACGGAAATTCTCGGCCTGGCGTTCTTCGCGGGTGGTGAAATGGATCTGGCTGATCTTGGTCACCCCATCGACCAGACCGGCCACTTCGGTGCCAAACTGCTGCTCGACCTCTTCCAGGGTGGTCAGGGTATCCTCGACCGTGTCGTGCAGCAGGCCGGTGATGACCGTCGGCACGTCCAGCCTCATCGTGGTCAGGAGCTTGGCGACCTCGACCGGGTGGACGAAGTACGGCTCCCCGGAGCGGCGCTTCTGGCCCTGATGCATGCGTTCCGAGAACGTGTAGGCCCGGGCCAGCAGGTCGGTGTTGGCGTCCGGATGATAGGTCTGAATGGTGTCGATCAGCTGTTGATGGGTCATGGCTGTTCGTGTCCGTCGGGCGAGGCCAGGCTCGGGGCGGTTGAAGAGCGGTCCGGCTGCGGGCTGAGCAGATTTTGCAGCGTTGCCGACCGGGTAAAGCGGGCAACGCGGGCTCGCTCGGTTCGGATAATAGCCACGAGGTCGGCCTCGGCCTCGTCGAGCCGCTCGTTCACCACGCAGTAGTCATACCAGGCCAGCTGGCGCGCCTCCTGGCGGCCACGGGTCAGGCGTCGGGCAATGGTCTGGGCCGAGTCGGTGGCACGGCTGCGCAGCCGCCGCTCAAGCTCCTGCCACGACGGCGGCAGAAGAAAAATCGCCACTGCCTGCGGATAGCGGTTTTTGATGTGTCGTGCCCCCTGGACATCGATTTCGAGCAGCAGGTCGCGGCCACGCGACACGGCGGCGTCGAGGACGGCGTGGGCGGTGCCGTACAGCGCGCCGTGGACCTCGGCCCATTCGACAAAGGCGTCGGCTCGACGCAAACGCGCAAACTCGGCTTCGCTCACAAAGTGATACGCCCGTCCGGCGACCTCGCCGGGTCGGGGCGGGCGGGTGGTATATGAGACCGAGACCGACAGCCCGCTCACCCGCTCCAGCAGCCGCTGGGCCAGCGTGGTTTTGCCCGTTCCGGAAGGAGCCGAGAGCAGAAAGAGCACCCCCTGTCGGGGGAAGCAGAAACGGTGAGCCTGACGCGACATACAGCTACTCTACATTCTGCACTTGTTCGCGCAATTTTTCTACCTCCTCCTTGGCTTCGACGACCAAATGGCGGAGCGGGGCGTCATCGGCCTTGGCGCCGACCGTGTTGACCTCGCGGTTGATCTCTTGCAGCAGAAAGTCCAGGCGTTTGCCGACCGGTTCATGGCTGGCGATGAGATCCGTCATGGTCTCCACATGGCTCTGCAGGCGGACCAGCTCTTCGGTGATATCGCTCTTCTGGGTGGCCGCCACCACCTCCTGGAGCAGGCGCGACTGGTCGAGCTGGGTGCCGGCCAGAAAGGTCTGGACCCGCTCGGCCAGCCGTCGGCGGGCGGCCGTCTGGACCCGGCCGCTGCGGCGGGCGGCCGCCCGTCCAAACCGGCTCAAGGTCTGGAGACGGCCGCGCAGCTCACGGCGCAGAAATCTGCCCTCCCGGCTACGCTGGCGCTCCAGGCTGCGCAGGGCTCTGTCAACCGCTTTTTTGGCCGCCCCAAGCTCGGTCTGGCTGAGTTGGGGCTGGACGCTGACCTGGAACAGCTCCGGTCGCGAGGCCAGCAGCCGCAGGTCGAGCGGGGCGTCAATGCCGAGTTCTTTTTGCAGCTCGCCGAACGCCCGGCGGTAGGCCCGAGCCAGGTCGCGGTTGAGGGAGACCGTGGAGGTGTGCGGCGTGCGTCCGCTCAGATTGAGCGACAGCTCAAGCCGACCGCGACCGACCTGCGCGCCCAGCTGTCGCCGGAACTCATCTTCCCAGGGCAGAAAGAGGCGCGGCAGCGACATCTTCATTTCCAGAAAGCGATGGTTGACCGTCCGTATTTCAGCGCTCACCCGTCCACCCGGAAAGGCGGCGCTGCCGCTTCCATAGCCTGTCATACTGCGCATGGGTATGTCTCACACAGGACCGCCCGCAGCTCTGCCGGGCTGACCGTGGCGGTGCCGACTTTGCCGACCACGACACCGGCCGCATGGTTGGCGAAGATGGTTGCCGCCTCCAGAGAGGTGCCGGCCCCGAGGGCCAGCGCACAGGTGGCGTGGACGGTGTCCCCGGCTCCGGTGACGTCAAAAACCTCGCGTGCCATAGTTGGGAAATGGCGGACCGTTTTGCCCGCTTGAAACAGGCTCAGGCCGTCCTCGCCGCGCGAGATCAGGACTGCCGGGGTATCCCATCGGTCGAGCAGGCGCGCGCCCGCCTCGGCCAGACTGGCTTCGTCGCGAATGGTCAGGCCGGCGGCCTGGCTGGCTTCGGCCAGGTTGGGTTTGACCAGACTCGCCCCCCGGTAGGCGGCGAAATTGGGCGGTTTGGGGTCAATCACATACACAAATCCGTGCCGACGGTGTGAGGCGACCACCAGGTCGAGCAACTCGGCGTCAATCGCCCCCTTGCCGTAGTCGGACACCACGACCACATCGCAGGCCCCGATGTGGTCGCGGACAGCGGCGCGCAGCCGGGCTCGGAGCCGGCTCTCGACCGCCCGGCGCGGCTCGCGGTCCAGCCGAACAACCTGCTGGTTATGGGCGATAATCCGCGTCTTGGTGATGGTGGTCATGCTGCGGCTCGTCAGGACGCCGCTGACCTCGGCCCCGCTGGCGGCCAGCTCGCGCACCAGGCGGCGCCCGTGCCGGTCCCGGCCAACCAGGCCGCAGGCAATGACCTGGCCACCCAGGGCGCGGATGTTGGCGATGACGTTGCCGGCTCCGCCGGCCCGCTGGCTCTCGTCGGTGACCCGCACGATCGGCACCGGGGCCTCGGGAGAAATCCGCTCGACCTGCCCCCAGATGTAGCGATCCAGCATCACGTCACCGACCACCAGCACGCGCACCTGGGAAAAGCGCTCCAGCACGGCGCGGATATTCGGGACGGGCGGGGCGTCAGAGCCTGTGGACGGACGTCGGGTCATGGTTTCACCGTGTGAGCAATTCGTCATACAGCAGCGCGTTGGCGCGTGCCATAGCCCGGATATCAAAATGGGCCTGGGCTCGCTGCCGGCCGGCCCGCCCCAGGCGCTCGGCCAGGGCCGGCTTGTGGACCAGTTCGGCCAGCGCCGCAGCCAGCGCGCTTGGCGCCCGAGGCGGAATGAGCAGGCCGGTGTGGCCATCCTCAACCAGCTCAGGAATCCCCCCGACCCGACTGGCGATAACCGGCCGGCCGGCCGCCAGGGCCTCCATAACCGCCACCCCCAAGCCTTCCCAGTGCGGAACGTGGACAACCACGTCGGCGGCCGCCAGATAGGCCGGGACTTCGCTGCAAAAGCCCGGGAAGTAGACCTGTCCGCCCAAGCCCGCAGCCCGCGCCCGGGCCTCCAGCAGCTGGCGTTGGGGGCCGTCGCCGCACAGCACGTAGGATAGTCGCAGTCCCTGGCGGCGGAGCTGAGTTGCGGCCTCGATCAGCACGGTCTGGGCCTTGCGTTCGACCAGCGCCCCGACCGATACGACGAGGACCTCCGCGCTGCCCAGGCCGTATTGGCGACGGATACGTTCCCGGGCCTGTGGGTCGGGCGCAAAACGGGAGGTATCGATCCCGCTCGGAATGCGACGGATGCGGGCCGGCGGGACACCCCCGGCAATCAGGGCCGACTCCACCCGGCGAGAAATCGCCACCACCGCATCAACGCTGGTGCGGTACAAAAACCGCTGCCAGCTGCCCCGCTTGAGCGGATAGTCCATACGGCGGGTGACGATCCGCTTGACCCCCAGGCCGCGCAGCCACGGGCTCAGCGCGTGAGCCCGGGCGGTGTGGAAATGGACCAGCTCATAGCCTCCGGTCCGCACCAGGCGGCGCAGGCGCAGACCGGCCGGAATGTCGAAATCGTTGCGTACCCGCAGCCCACACTGGGGCAGAGCGGCCTGGCTGAGGCGTCGCCCCAGCGCGCCATGCGGCGCAACCGCGACAACCGACCGATGGCCGGCCTGGTGCAGGTAGCGGGTCAGGCCCAGGACCTGGGTTTCCCCGCCGCCCCAGTCCCGTTCCGGGTCAACATGCAGAACGGCCCGCCGGTCGCTGTTCATGGGGTGGCTTGCCCCGCGTGTGTTCCCACAGCTTGGCGTATTTGAGAAAGGTGTACAAAGCGGCGGTGACCGACACAAAAAATCCCGCCCGGCCGTCCCGCACACAGCCGCTCAGCACATAAAAACGCACGAAGCGCCACAGCGGACGGAACACGATATCCCACACGTGGACCCGGACGCCGCGCTGGGCCAACTCCTGGGCGGCGATGTCGGTCAGGTCGTTCACCGTCCGCAGGTGATCGGTGATATCGTCGTAGGTGTAGTGGTAGATATTGCCCGCTACACGGTCGGCCTGACCGCGCAGCAGGACTTTTTCGTGCGGGTTCACCCCCCCCCAGCTGACCTTGGTCTTGCGGAACAGGCGGAGTCGATAGCTGGGATACCAGCCGTGCCACCACCAGCGGCCCAGGTAATACACCAGACGGGGGATGTAAAAGCCGTCAACCGCAGGGTCGTCGCGCTCCAGGATCGTCATCATCTCGTGTTGCAGGGCCGGTGAGACCTCTTCGTCGGCGTCGATATTCAGCACCCACTCGTGGCTGGTCTGGCTCAGCGCAAAGCGCTTCTGCTCGACAAAGCCGGGCCACGCGCGCTGGATGACGCGGGGCGTGTACTCCCGGCAGATCTGTACGGTCTGGTCGGTGGAGAAGGAATCGACAACGACAATCTCGTTGCACCACTTGACGCTTTCCAGACAGCGACGGATGTGGGCGGCTTCGTTGAAACACACAATACAGCACGAGATCGGTGCCCGCTGGAGGTCGGCCTCCAGCGCCGCGTCGGACGGCCGGTCCGCGTCCGAGCGTCGGCGCCGGCGCGCCCGTCGGCGGGTGTACTCTCTGTCTTTCTTGTCCCGCAGCCTGACGAGTCGGCGCAACAGAGCCCGACGAGCCTGAGGGGGGGGCAGGGGGGTGCCCAGGTAGCGGTAGAAGAAGAAGACGCGTTGGCTCAGGCGCAGCCGGCGGCCGAGCGTCCGCTCCAGTTGGACCAGATTCTTGAGCCGGCGCTGGAGGCTGAGGCGCGGAAAGTGGCGCACCCGGTCGAGATCGACCAGATAAAAACGCCAGTCTCCGTTGGCGACCGTCTCGACAAACAGGTTGGCGTCTTTCATGTCCCCGGCGTACAGGCCTGCGGCGTGAAAGCGGCGCAGGAAGTCGGCCAGGGCGGCCAGGAAGCGGCGCTGGTGGGCGACCGACCAGCCGGCGTGGTGTTCCTGCCAGTAGCGGTCCAAGCCGACTTGGCTGACCAGCCCCTGGCTGACATATACGCTCTCCCGGACGAGCCCGGCCTGGCGTCGCTCCAGCACGGCCAGGGGGCGTGGCACACAGAATCCGTGCTCCTGGAGCAGCTTTGCGCCCCGCCAGGACCGTCGGGCCGGCGAGCCGTGCAGGAGCGCCTCGCCGATCCGGCCCCAGCGCTCCAAGCGGTGATGCTTGGTGACCACCGCGCCAAGGGGCAGGGACACCAGGCTGACGGTCGTGTCGTTGTCCTGTTTCAGGAGACGGCCCGAGCCCCAGTCCGGCGGGGCGATTGGCAGGCGCTGGCTCAGGTCCGGCCTGTCCGCAACACAAAAGACGGGGGAGAGGGGAGGGGCTACCACGCTACGCTACTCCGGGCGACACACGCCGATCTTACGACAGATAGCCCAGATCCGCCATGCGCTTCTCCAGGGCGCGCCGTTCGTCGGCGCTCATTTGCTGGCCCGGATTGGCGGCCAGCGGGCCGTTTTGCAGGCGTTCGATCTGTTGGCGGAGTCTGAGCCCGACCTCGGGCTGGGACGTGATCAGGTTGTGTCGTTCACCCGGGTCGGCCGTCAGCTGATACAGTTCTTCGGGCAGCTCGGGATTTTCCGGCGCATAGATATATTTCCACTCTGCGGTCCGCCAGCCGACCCGGCGGTCGCGCGGGTCGGAGTGGATGCGCAGGAAGGCTTCAAGGTAGGCTTCGAGCCCGAGCGGCGTGTCTGCGGCCAGGGCTGGAACCAGGCTGCGGCCGTGGATAGCGTCCGGCGGCGCCAGCCCGGCCAGCTCGAGCAGGGTCGGCAGCACATCGATTTGGCGCACCGGCTGGGTGACGGTCTGGCCGGCAGGGAGCTGGGGGTGGGCTGCGGGACCGAGGAAGGAGAACACCAGCGGCACACGAATCAGGTCTTCATACACGTCCATCTCGTGTCCCTCGCGCTTGGCGATGGACGCGCCGAAGATGTCACGCAGCAGGCGGTAGGTCCGGTAGCCGAGATCGGTCTTGACCAGCTTCTCGCCGTGGTCGCCGTGGACGACGACAAGCGTATTGGGCGGCAGGCGATCGATCACCGAAGCCAACTGGTCATCCAGGCACGACAGCGCCCGCTCATAGCGGTTGCGACCGTAGGCCCGGCTGCGGAACCGGGGCAGAATATGCCGGTGGTGGTGGAGTTCCCACAGGTGCAGAAACCCGAACCACGGCTGGCGGTAGGCGGATTGCAGGCGGTGGCGAAAGTCCGTTCCCCAGTCGGTCGACAGATAGGCCGGGCCATCGCGGAAGTCATAGGTGTCAAAACCCCGGTCAAGCCGGGTTTCGGGGAACAGCGGCCCGCTGACCTCGGCGTAGGTGTGGTAGCCGTGGGCCTTGAAGACCTCGACCAGGGAGGACACCCGGGGGCTCAGCTTGAGCCCGAAGATGGAGCGTATGCCGTGGACAAAGGAATAGGTGCCGGTCAGCAGACTGGCCACACACGGTGTGGTCGAAGAGGCCGACGCGACGGCCTGGGTACAGCTGACTCCCGAGCGGACCAGCCGATCCAGAGTGGGAGTGTGGCAACCACGTCCCTGGCCGAAGAGGGCATCGGCCCGCAGGCAGTCGATCAGCAGGACGAGAATATTCGGCGGTGACATCATGTACCGCTATCAGCTATCAGCTGCCGAGAACCCGCTCAATAACCTCAAGGACCCGGGCCGGCCGGATGCGCTGCATGCAGCGGCGACCGATGCGGCACTGCCGCGCATAACACGGGCTGCACGCCGCCGGCCCGGCGATGACCCACTGCCTTGAGCCCCAGGGCGCCGAGCGGACCGGGCTGGTCGCCCCCCACAGCGAGACCACCGGCGCGCCGCTGGCGGCCGCGATATGCATCGGCCCCGAGTCGGGTCCAAAGGCGAGGCGACAGCGCGTGAAGATGCCGATCAGGTCGCGCAGGCTGGTCTGGCCGCTCAGGTCTGTCACCCCCGGGCCGCCCGCCTGCCCGACCGTCCGGGCAAACGCCATCTCGTCCGGGCCCCCGAGCAGAACCACCCCCAGGCCGTGCCTGGCTCGCAGCGCCCGCGCCACCTGGGCGGTCGATTCGGGGAACCAGAAGCGGCTCGGCCAGCGCGAGCCCAGGAAAAATGCGGCAAACGGCTGCGGCGTATCGCCCAGCAGCCGCTCGACCCGTCGCTCCTCTTCGGGACGCAGGCGGAGCCCGAACTCTACCGCCGGAGGTTCCTCGAGTCCCAGGCGCTCGGCAAACTTGAGATACTGGCCCAGCTTGAGCGAAAAATCGGCCACCGGTTCGATGGTGTGGGTGTTGAACAGCCAGTTGCCCTCCTTGGTATTCGTGGGGTGGAAACCCAGCCGCACCGGCGCGGCCGACCACCAGCTGACCAGACCGCTTTTGGCGTGGCGTTGCAGGTCGAGCACCAGATCGAAACCCTGCCCTCGAACCGCGCGCAGAAAGGGGACAAAAGCCCGCAGGCCGCGCGCCCGGTGGTAGATCAGGACCTCGTCCAGGGCCGGATGATAGTCCAGCAGTGGGGCGGCGGCCGGCTCGACCGCCCAGGCAATATGGCTGTCGGGATAGGCGCGCCGGACCCGCATCAGCAGCGGCAGGGCTCTGGTGACATCGCCGATTGCCCCGAGCAGGACGATCAGGATGCGCCGGGGGCTCGGCACGCTCAGGGGTGGCGGGGAGGCTCGCATGGGGGACTGCTCGGCAGCGTCTCGGGGTGAAAAATCCAAACGACTGGGGAAAGGACCCGCGGTGTCCGGTTGCGTCGATTTCAGCCGACTGACAGGCATCCTATCCGCTGACGGATTGGCGTGTCGAGTCGGGCCGGAAAATCCGTCGCCCTATTGATGGGAAGCGCGGTTTACGCTACAGCAGCCTAGGGGCAAGGTTTGTGGCAATGGATCTTGCTCGTGAGGAGCACGGCATCCATGCCAGACGCACGACAGCAGTTATTGGCCGCCCTGGTCGAGCAGTCCTACCGCTGGGACCCGGTCAAGAAGTTTCGGCTGGCCTCGGGCCGGCTGAGCGACTACTACCTGGAGTGCAAGCTGACGACCTTTCAGGCGCACAGCCTGCCGCTCGTCGGCCAGCTACTGTACGACAGGCTCAAGGGCCGCGCGGTGGCCTGTGGCGGACTGACCCAGGGCGCCGATCCCCTGGCTCTGGCCCTGGCCTACTACAGCGCCGGGCAGGCCGATCCGATCCAGGCCTTCAGCGTCCGCAAAGAACCCAAAGCCCACGGGGCGCGGCGCTGGATTGAGGGCTGCGCCCAGCCCGGCGACCGGGTCTTTGTGCTTGACGACGTGGTGACAACCGGCGGCTCAACCATCAGGGCAATTGAGGCCTGTCGGGAGGGAGATTTGGATGTCCGGGGCGCCCTGGTCCTGGTCGACCGTGAAGAGAACGACGGGCTGAACAATATCCGGGCGACGCTCGGCGAGGCATTGCCCGTCCTGACCGTCTTTACCCGCACGGAGATCGAAGCCTGCCGGCGCGAGTCTCACCCTGCATCACCCCCAGCCCATTAAACAGACTGGAAAGGAGGACATCCATTGGCAGAAACACAAGGATGGCAAGACGAAACGGTCCAGGTAGCTGGCACCGAGTTGGTAGTGACGAGCGGGGGCTCCGGCCCCGCCTTGCTCGTGTTGCACGAGGAATTGGGACATCCGGGCATTACCAGTTGGCATGAAGAGCTGGCCCGGACGCATACGGTCATGGTCCCCCACCACCCGGGCTTTGGCAAATCGCCCCGGGTCGAGTGGGTCAATAATGTGCGTGATCTGGCCGGTTTCTACGCCCAGGTGATCCAGGACCGGAGTCTGGCCCCGGCCAACGTCATCGGGTTTTCGCTGGGCGGCTGGGTTGCGGCGGAAATGGCGGCCGCCAACGCCGCCCAGTTCCGGCGTCTGGTGCTGGTCGGCGCAACCGGCATGCGACCGCCCGAGGGCGATATCAAGGATATGTTCATCGTAACCGCCCGGGCGTATCTCGATGCCAGCGTTGCCGACATAGAAAACACCCCGGAATTCGCCAAACTGTACGGCGGCGAGCAAACCCCCGAGCAGTACGAAGCCTGGGAAGACGCGCGGGCCGAGACCGCCCGTATCGCCTGGGAGCCGTACATGTTCTACCCCAGCCTGGGTCCGCTGCTGGCCGGCGCAAAAGACCTGCCGACCCTTATCATCTGGGGCAGAAATGATGACGTTGTCCCACTGAGCGCGGGCCAGGCCTATAACAAGGCGATTCCCGGCTCCGAACTGGTCGTGTTCGACAACTGTGGCCACCGGCCCGAGATCGAACAGACCGACGCCTTTGTCGAGCGGGTCCGGCGCTTTTTGGCCTAGCCCTGCGGTGACGGCCGACCGGGGCGGGTTCATCCGTCCCGGTCGGAGCCCCTAGGACCGATAGGCGGTATACTCCCGTCCGAACGCCTCGCGGGCAACAATGCCCTTCATGATCTCCGGCGTCCCGTCGCCAATCTCCAGACCCAGCACATCCCGCCAGCGCTGTTCCAGCGGCGCGTCCATGCTGTAGCCGTAATGCCCGTGCAGAATGATGCAGGCGTGAATCGCCTCAGCCGAGAACTTGGGCCCCATCCATTTGGCCATGGCCGCCTCTGTGGTATGTTTGCGGCCCTGGTCCTTGAGCCACAGGCACTTGTAGGACACCAGCCGCGCCGCTTCGAGCAGGCTCAGATGCTCGGCAATCTGGAACGCCACGCCCTCAAAGGTGGCCAGCGGCTTGCCGAAGACGATCCGGCCCTTGGTGTACTCGATGGTCTCGTCCAGCGACTGCTGGGCGGCGCCGACGCAGGCCAGCCCGATAATCGCCCGGTTGAAATCGAAGGCGACCATGGCTTGCTGAAAACCCCGGCTCTCATCGCCGACCCGGTTGCGAGCCGGCACCCGCACCCCGTCAAAAAACAGCGAGCCGCGCTGGGTCAGCCGTTCGCCCGGACTCCTATAGACCTGGCGGCTGACGCCCGGGCTGTCGAGCGGGACCAGAAAGGCCGACAGGCCGTGGGCGCCCTGCTCGCCGGTGCGGGCAAAGACAATGCAGGCGTCGGCATAGCCGGCAAAGGTGATGGAGGCTTTTTCGCCGCTGATGACGTAGTCGTCGCCCATCTTTTGAGCCCGGGTGGTGATGTTGGCCGCGTCCGAGCCGGCGCTCGGCTCGGTCAGGCCAAAGGCGATGACCGCGTCGCCTTTGGCGTGTCGGGTCAGCCACTCGGCCTGAACCTCGGGGTGGGCGTAGTCGGCCAGCAGTTCTGAGGCGATCAGGCCCAGCTGGATATACAGGCTGTAGTTGAAGTCGCCCCGTGACAGCTCCTCGGTCATCAGGCCGCAGGTGACATAGTCGACTTCTTGGCCGCCAAACTTTTCCGGCACCCGCAGCCCGAAGATGCCCAGCTCGGCCGCCTCCCGCAACTCCTCGCGGCTGATCGTGTGGCCCGTGTCCCAGTGGGCGTATTTGGGCAGCAGTTTTTCCTTGGCGTACTGGCGCAGGCTGTCTTGAAGCAGGCGCTGCTCTTCACTAAAGGTGAATTCCATGGCTCTCCTCTCAGCGGGACAGGTGGGGGCATGGTACTGGCCACGAGCGGGGGCCGCAAGATATGGGCAGCGCTATGCGAGCCAGCGGCGCGCTTCGCTTTTTTGGCCGGAGTGGGCTATAAGACAGGCGATCAGGCTGGGCAATGCGTTCGTCTCAACGGGGCGGTCGCCCTCTGCCACCTCGGTCCGGCCTGAAAGAGCTAAGGAGCCAGACATGGATTTCAGCTATTCAGCGGCAGAAGAACAGTTTCGTGACGACGTGCGGGCCTGGATGGAGGCCAACGTGCCGGACGACCTGCGGGGCGGCAAGGACGAAGACCTGGAGCCCGCAGAACGCTGGCAGCGCGGCCTGGACTGGCATCAGAAGCTTCACGAGGGGGGCTGGGTCGGCCTGTGGTGGCCCGAGGAGTACGGCGGGCGCGGGGCATCGCTGCTCGAACAGGCCATCTTCAACGAGGAGATGAGTCGCCTGGGCGTGTCGCAGGGGGTGAATCTGAGCGGGATTTCGCTGCTCGGACCGACCCTGATGCACTGGGGCACAGAGGCCCAGAAGCAACGCTTCCTGCCCAAGATCCTGCCGGCCGAACACATCTGGTGTCAGGGCTATTCCGAGCCGGGTTCGGGCTCGGATCTGGCCTCCATTCAGACCCGGGCGGTTGAAGACGGCGACCAGTTCGTGGTCAACGGCCAGAAGGTGTGGACGAGTTGGGCGCAGCATTCGGACTGGTGTTTTGTGCTGGTCCGGACGGACCCCGACGCCCCCAAACACAAGGGCATCAGTTATATCCTGGTCGATATGCACAGCCCCGGCGTGACGGTCCGCCCGCTGGTCCAGATCAACGGCGATGCGGAGTTCAACGAGGTCTTTTTCGAGGACGTGCGGGTGCCCAAAGAGAACCTGGTCGGAGACCTCAACCAGGGCTGGATGGTGGCAATTACGACCCTGATGTTCGAGCGGGTGTCGAGCAGCAGCTTTTACCGCTTCGAGAAGCTCCTGCCCCAGCTGCATGAGGTCGCCCGCCGGGTCGAGTTGAACGGCCGTCCGGCGATTGAGGACGAGGCCGTGCGTCAACAGCTGGCCCAGTTTTCGATTGAGGCCGAGGCGATCAAGTATAACGAGCTGCGCCGCCTGACCCGTCAGCTCCAGGGCCAGCCACCGGGACCCGAGGGTTCCTTCTCCAAGATTCTGTCCAGCGAGCTGAATATGCGGGTTGTGGACTTTGCCATGGAACTCTTGGGGCCGTACTCGATTCTGGCCAAGGGCTCGCCGTTTGCGGTCGATCAGGCCCGCTGGTCGTATCGGATGCTGAGCGCGCGGGGCGGCACGATCGCCGCCGGGACGAACGAGATTCTGCGCGGGGTGATTGGTGAGCGGGTGCTGGGGCTGCCCAAGGCGCGCTAGGGCTCAAACGCTTGACACTGCGGAACGGCTTGGACTAGCATTTCAGCCGACTCGAACACTCCCGGCTGAGGGCAAAGGAGGACGCCATGCCGAATGGAACAGCGACCAAGATGTGGGCTCTGCCCAACGCAACCCTGACCGTGCCGCAGAGCCTCCTGGCCCACGGCGGGGCTGACGAGCTGGTGGAGATTCCGTGTCCGGCCTATCTGATCGAACACCCCAAGGGCCTGGTCCTGTTCGATACCGGCTGCCATCCGGCTGCGGCCGATGACCCGGTCGGCCACTGGGGACCGTTTGCCGAGGCCCTGCAGATCAACTATCCCAAGGAGTTGTTGCTCGACCGCCAGATCCAGGCCCTGGGCTACAAGATGGACGATATCAAATATGTGATCGTCTCCCACCTGCACCTCGACCACACCGGCTATCTGCACGCCTTTCCGAACGCCAAGTTCCTGATCATGGACAACGAGCTGCGCTACGCCTACTGGCCGGATACGCATCTGCGGGACGTGTTCGTGTTCAAGGATATCGTGCCGACCCGCAATTTTGACTGGCTGGAGCTGCAGGGCGATTTTGACGTGTTTGGCGACAGCAGCCTGCACCTGCTCAAAACCCCGGGCCACACGCCGGGCGAAAGCTCGCTGTACGTCCACCTGCCCAACCGCTCCATCCTGCTCGTCGGCGATACCCTCCACCTGCGAATGCAGTTCGACACCCTGGCCGGCATGCCGCTGGATACCGATCCGGCCCAGTCCTCGCTGTCGATTCAGCGCATCAAGGCCCTGCGCGACCTGCACGAGGCCAGCGTCTGGATTTCGCACGACCCCGAAGACTGGATCGAGTTTCCGCACGCGCCCACGCCGATCGAATAGACCCCCCCGGGAGAAGACCGATGCCGCTGTACGAATACCACTGCGTGGCCTGTCAGCTCACCTTTGAGGAGTTAAACTCAATGCGTGAGTCCAACAAGAAGAAGGCGTGTCCGAGCTGCGGCAAACGCGCCCCCCGGATTGTGTCGGCCTTTGCCATCAGCTCCGGCGCGGTTGATGTCCACGCCGGACAACAGCCCCGGCCCAGCCCTCAGAATCAGCACCAGCGGCCCCTGTGCATGCGCTACCCGCAGGTTCCCCTGTCGTGTCATATGGACGAGTACTCGGTGAAGCGGTTTGCCGCCCACAGTGTCGGCCGGGGCAACGAGTTTGACGACGGGGCGGCCAAGGCGGCCGAGGTGCGCAAGCAGCGCGGCCTGCCCGAACCCAGCTATGCACCGCCCTCGCACGGCCACGACCACACGCACGGCCACAGCCATAAGACGGACACCGACAGCAAGAACTTCCGTCGCCACGCCCACTCGCACGATCACGGCCACACTGAGGGGAAAGGCCACTCGGCGGCCAAGGCGGCGCACAGCCACTAGCCATGGCAGCCCAAGCCCTTCACGTGGCTGTCTCCCGGCGGGTGGCGGGCTGAACGGTATCCCGACCAGCGGAGAGACGCCATGCATGTTGCGGTCCTTGGCGCCGGGGTGCTTGGTCTGAGCACGGCTCTGCTGGCCCAACAGCGCGGCTGGACCGTCAGCCTGTACACCGACCGCCTGCCGCCGCACACCACCTCGGTCAAAGCCGGCGCCAGCTTCAAGCCCCACGCGGTGGCTTATACCGCACACACCCGCCGCCTCCTCGAAGACAGCTGGACCGCGTTCGAGCGGGTGCAGGCCGAGGCCGGCGCGGCTGCGGGCGTGCGCAAACACGTCCACTGGGAGGCCAGCAGCGCGCCCCGACCCCGAGCCGACTATCTGTCGGTGATGCAGCAGGTGCGCATCCTGGAGCGGCCCGAGGTACCCGGCGGATACGCCTTCGGCTGGAGATATGTGAGCTTTTTTATTGACATGCCCGTGTACCTGGCGTGGTTGATGGCCCGATTCGAGCAGAACACGGGCCGCGTCGTGGTCGTCGAACAGCCGTTCAGCGACCTGGAGCAGCTGGCCGGTCTGCCGGCCGAGATTGTTTTCAACTGTACTGGCCTGGGCGCGCGTCGGCTGTGTCACGACCAGAACGTGATCCCGATCAAGGGTCAGGTCGTGGTCGTCGGCCCCCGGCCGGACATGGACTGGTCGATCAACGCCGACGGGTTTTATGTGTATCCGCGCAAAACCGAGACCCTGCTGGGCGGCACGACCGAGCGAAACGTCAACACCGAAACGGTCGACAACGGGGCGTTGCACCTGGTGATTCACGGCAACAAGCGCATCCTGCCCGGTCTGGAGCTGGGCGATGTCCGCCGGGCGTATGCCGGGCTGCGGCCCTACCGGGAGGGCGGCAGCCGGATTGAGGCCGAAGAGCGAAACAGTCGGCGCATCGTCCACAACTACGGCCACGGCGGAGCCGGGGTGACCCTGTCGTGGGGCAGTGCCCGGGCCGCGCTGAACTGTGTCTGAGCCATGGCTCTGATGACACTTGAGCGGCTGCGCGGCCGCCATCCGCAGTTCAGGTATGAGCGCTACTCCTACACCCTCCGTGGGCGGCGCTTGACGCTGGGTTTCCGCTTTGTTGTCGAGCCGGATATTGTCTTTGAACCCCAGCTGAGCCTCGAAGCGGTCGATCCCGCCCGGCTCGACAGCCTTGAACCGTGCGTCCTCGGCAACCTGGTCTTCCACCTCGGCCTGATTGAGATGCTGAGCTATTGGAAGGCTACCTGCTCTCCCCGCATTGTTGTCCAGGCCGGTTATTTGGACGCGCGGCAGATCGACTGGTGGACAGATCTGCTGCTGCACGGGATGCGGGAGTTTTTTTATCGCAACCGCATCAACTACAAGCAGCCGGATTTTGTGCGATTGAGCAGCCCCCACGCCCCGCCCGCCCGCAGACCGGTCTATACCCAGGCCCTACAGGACGAGCAGGATCTGCTGCTGCTCAGCGGCGGCAAAGACTCCGCGCTCAGCGTGCGGCTGTTGCGCGACGGCCAGCGGCCGTTCAACGCTCTGCTGTTGAACCCGGCCCCGGCGGCGCGCGCCCTGGCCGATTTGGCCGCCTGCCCGGCCCCGATTATTGTCAGTCGGGTGATCGATCCCGGGCTGTTGCGGCTCAACGCCGCCGGCTATCTGAACGGCCACACGCCGTTTTCGGCCTACCTGGCCATGCTCGGGACGGTGGCGGCGGTGGTGGGCAACTACCGCCGGATTGTGGTCTCCAATGAGCGCAGCAGTGAGGAAGCCTCGGCCCGATTTCTGGGCAGCGGGGTCAATCATCAATACTCGAAGACCCTCCGTTTTGAGCACGCCTTTCAGTGGTACAGCCGCCGCTATGTAGCCAGCCGGGCCCACTATTTCAGCCTCCTGCGGCCCCTGTACGAGTTGCAGATCACCCGCCTGTTTGCCCGTTATCCCGAGTATTTTTCGGTGTTCAAAAGCTGTAACCGCAGGCTCAAGGAAGACGCCTGGTGCGGTGAGTGCGCCAAGTGCGTGTTCGTCTTCACCGCCCTCCATCCTTTTCTCAAGGCCGACGAGCTGCTGGCCGTTTTTGGTCGCGACCTGTTTGCCGACGGGCGCTCGGTCGGCCTCATCCGCAAGCTGCTGGGCTTTCATGAGCACCGGCCGTTTGAGTGCGTGGGGACCAGCCGCGAGGTCTTGGCCGCCCTGTATCTCAGCATCCGCCGGGCCGGGTCGGCGCCCCTGCCGGCAGTGCTGCGCTATGTGGCCGCCGAAGTGCTGCCCCGGTCTCCCGACCTCGCCGCTATGACCGCCGAGCTGCTCGGCGGCTGGGGCGAGCGCCACAGCCTGCCCCGAGCCTATGTCGGGCTGCTGCGTCGTGGTCTTGACCGGAAGATCGGCCCGGCGGCCCGGAAAGCGCAGGCCGACCGGTGAAGTTTTCCGCTCTCGAAACCCCGTCGGTCCTTATCCTGGGGCTGGGTCAGGAGGGGCTGTCCAGCCTCGAGTTTCTGTGCCGGCGTTTTCCCGACAAAGGCTTTGGGGTGGCCGACCGGGCCGAGTTCGACGGGCTGAGCGGGCCGGCCCAGGACCGCCTCCGGGCCCAGTCCGGGCGGCTGCGGCTTCATCTGGGGGCGGACTATCTGAACAGCCTGGCCGACTATGACGTGGTCATCAAATCCCCCGGTATTCCTCCCAGCCAGCCGGCTATCCAGCGGGCCGCAGCCCAGGGCAAGCTCACCTCACACACCGCCCTCTTTTTCAGCAACTGTCCAGGGACGATTATCGGCATTACCGGCACCAAGGGTAAAAGCACGACCGCCGCCCTGACCCACGCCATCCTGCGTGGCGGCGGAATGGACGCGCGGTTGGTTGGCAATATCGGCCGACCGCCGCTCGACATCGTTGCCGACACCAACGCTCGGACCGTCTTCGTCCATGAGCTGTCCTCGCACCAGTTGGAGGGCTTACGCCACAGTCCGCATATTGCCGTGGTGCTGAACATCATGCCCGACCATCTGGATTACTACCCGAGCTTCGAGGACTATGTGCAGGCCAAGCTGAATATCGCCCGCTTCCAATCGGCCGGGGATTATCTGATCTATAACGCCGAATCGGTCCGGCTGAGTCGGGCGGCGGCCGACTCCCGCGCCCGGACTGTGCCCTTTTCGGCCCGGCGGCGCCTGGACCGGGGCTGTTTCGTGTCGTCGGACATGATCGTGGTGCGCCCGGAAGTGGGCGGCGAAGAACCGCTGCTGGCCCTCGCAGACATTCCGCTGCCGGGCGATTTCAATCTGCCCAACGTGCTGGCCGCAGTCGCAACGGCGCGGCTGTTGGGGGTCGGGGGCGAACCCCTGGTCAGGGCCGTACGCGGCTTTGAGGCTCTGGAGCACCGCTTTGAGCGGCTCGGTCCCTACCGCGGCATCAGCTTTTACAACGCCCCGCTGGCGACCGTGCCCGAGGTCACCCTGGCCCACCTGGCCGCCCTTGGCCCGGACGTGCAGACCGTCCTGCTGGGCGGTCATGACCGTCACCTCGACTTCTCCGAGCTGGCCGAGCGGCTGGTCGGCGGCGGGATCAAGAACCTGATGCTGTTTCCGACCAGCGGAGCGCGGATCTGGCAGGCGGTCCGCGCCCGGTCGGCTGCGTCGCAGCCCGCACCGCACGCTTTTTTTGTCAGCAGCATGGAACACGCCGTGCGGCTGGCCTACGCCCATACCGAGCCGGGGAAGATCTGCCTGCACTCGCCGGCGTCGCCGAGTTTTGGGCTGTTCAGGGACTACCGGGAACGCGGCCGGCTGTTCAAAGACTGGCTACGGCGTCTGGCCGGCGACGGACACGGCCTAGAGACATCCCGGCCGATGCGATAAAGGAGAGGCTGACAAAGGAGGACACACGGCATGCCAGACACCCCCAACTTCCCCCGTCCTATTCCCAGCTTTGACGCCCAGCAGTACTGGGACGGCTGTCAGCGCGGCGAGCTGTGGATGCAGCGCCACAAGGAGTCCGGGCAGTGGTATCCGCCCAACCTGTTCGGGCCGTGTGAGGTCCTGGGCCGGGAGTGGGTCAGGGTCAGCGGCCGGGGCACGGTCTACTCGTACACCATTATCACCCATCCGGTGCATCCCGCAGCCCGGGAAAAGGTGCCGTACAACGTGGTTCAGGTGCAGCTCGACGAAGACCCCGAACTCATCATGGTCAGCAGTCTGGAGCACGTCAGCAACGAAGACATCAGGATCGGTATGCCGGTCGAGGTGATTTTCGAAGAGCACGAACCCGAGGTGTATCTTCCCAAGTTCAAACCCGTGTAGGAGGGCGTATGCAACTCAATCTTGAGGGCAAAGTCGCGATTGTGACCGGTGGCAGCAAGGGTATTGGGCGAGCGACGGCGCTCAGCCTCATTGCCGAGGGCGCGTCGGTCCTGGTGTGCGCCCGGGGGCAAGACGCCCTGGATGAGACGCTCAGGCTGGCCGGCGAGCGGGGGGCGGGAAAAATCGTGGCCATGTCGGCCGACCTGACTCAAGGCGAGGCGATCACGGCGGTGGTGGCGCGCTGCGTCGCGGAGTTCGGGCGGGTGGATATCCTGGTCAATAATGCCGGTAGCGCGCGACCGGGCGATTTTCTGGAGTTGCCGGACGAGGCTTGGCTGGACGACTGGACGCTCAAATTCTTCGGCTATATGCGCATGGCGCGGGCGGTCTTGCCCCACATGCAGCACCAGCAGGGCGGGGTGATCGTCAATGTCATCGGCACCGGAGCGCTCAAGCCGATGGGCAACTACATGATCGGCGGGGCGGCCAACGCCGCGCTCAACCATTTTACCAAGGCGCTGGCCGACGAGGGCTCCAAAAAGAAGGTTCGGGTGGTGGGGGTGAATCCGGGTCCGATCCTGACCGAGCGCCTCCAGCGTTTCATCTCGACCTTCAGTCCCCAGAGCGGCAGCCCTGAGGAAGCCTTGCAGAAGATGACCCCGATTGGTCGGGTCGGCCAGCCCGAAGAGGTGGCCGACCTGATCCTGTTTCTGGCCTCGGACAGAGCCGCGTTCATTCATGGGGCGAATATCACCATTGACGGCGGGGCAAACCAGGGCTTGATGGGCTAGGGGCCGAGGCGCATGGCTCCCCCGAGTGCGGCGACCGAGCCGGGCAGGCTGTACGTCGTCGCCACCCCGATCGGCAACCTCGAAGATATTACCCTGCGCGCGCTGCGTATCCTCAAAGAGGTTGACCTGATTGCGGCTGAGGATACCCGCCACACCCGCCGGCTGCTGGCCCACTACAATATCAGCACTCCGCTGACCAGCTATTACGATCAGATCGAACGCAAGAAAGCGCCGGCTCTGCTCGACAAGCTGCGGGCCGGCCAGTCAATCGGCCTGGTCAGCGACGCGGGCACGCCCGGCATTGCCGACCCCGGCTACCGCCTGGTGCAGGGTGCCTGGCAGGCCGGCGTGTGCGTCGTGCCCGTCCCCGGCCCGTCCATGCTGACCGCCCTGCTGAGCGTCGGCGGGCTGCCCACCGACCGGTGCGCCTTTGAGGGCTTCCTGCCGGCCAAACAGGGCCAGCGTCGTAAGGCCCTGCTGCGTTTGCAAGCCGAAACCCGCACCCTCGTGGTGTTTGAATCCCCCCACCGTCTGGCCGACAGCCTGGCTGACATGTGCGACATCCTGGGTGACCGCCGGGCGGTCATTGGCCGCGAGCTGACCAAGCGCTTTGAAGAGGTGTTGCGCGGCCGGCTGAGCGAGCTGCAAACCCGCCTGCATGGACGGCCCATTAAGGGCGAGGTGGCGCTCCTGGTCGCCGGCTGTGATGAACAACAAGCGCCACTCGACACCTCCGCCCTCGGCCACCACATCGACCAGCTTGCGGCCGAGGGCTTGGCGCTCAAAGACATCGCCCGGATTCTGAGTCAGCGGCACGGGCTGTCCAGGCGGGAGGTGTATGCGCTGGGCGTGCGGATAAAAAAAGCTAAGAACCGGGTAGGGGAGGCGTCCTGAGTTCCCGGAGCCAGCGGTGCGGGACCGGGCCGGGTTGTTTGACCCTGTGCCTGAAATCAATTATATCCGTACAGACCGCTACCGCAGGGCGTGCTACGGTCGCCCAGTTCCAAAGGTTTTACGCAAAGGTGGGTTGAACCCGCATGGAATTTCCCCGCATCAAACGACTGCCGCCCTACCTGTTCGCCACCCTCGACAAGATGAAGATGGAGGCCCGCTGGGCCGGCGAGGATATTATTGATTTTGGCATGGGTAACCCCGACCAGGCCTCCCCCCGACACGTGGTCGATAAACTGGTCGAGGCGGCCAATAAATCCCAGAACCACCGCTACTCCAGCTCGCGCGGCATCTATAAACTACGCGCGGCGATTTGCGACTGGTATCGGCGTCGCTTCGATGTTGCGCTTGACCCGGACTCCGAGGCGGTGGTGACCATCGGCTCAAAAGAGGGGCTGTCACACCTCGCCCTGGCCATCCTGGGGCCGGGTGAGGTCGGCATCTGCCCCAGCCCGACCTATCCCATCCACCAGTACTCGATTGTGATGGCCAACGCCGACCTGCGGGTCGTGCCGCTGATGCCCGGCCAGGACTTCTTTGCCTCGCTGCAGGAAACCGTACGTCAGTGCTGGCCGAAACCCAAGATGCTGTTGATCAACTTTCCCCATAATCCGACCACGACGGTCGTCGAACTGGAGTTCTTTGAGCGCGTGGTCGATTTTGCGCGGGACAATAATCTGTTTGTGGTCCACGATTTTGCCTACGCCGACCTGTTTTTTGACGGCTACCGCCCGCCGAGTTTTCTACAGGTGCCGGGCGCCAAAGATATTGGGGTCGAGTTTTTCACCCTGTCCAAGTCGTATAACATGCCGGGCTGGCGGGTCGGCTTTGCCTGCGGCAACCCCGAAGCCCTGACCGCGCTCAGCCGCCTCAAGAGCTATTTCGACTACGGCATTTTCCAGCCCATACAGATTGCGGCCATTCACGCCCTGAACGGACCCCAGGACTGCGTTGAAGAGATTCGCCAGCGCTACCTGGTGCGGCGCGATGTGCTGATCGACGGCCTGGAACGGCTGGGCTGGCATATCCCCAAGCCCAGGGGCACGATGTTTGTCTGGGCTCCGGTGCCCGAGCCGTTCCGTGACATGGGCTCCATGGACTTCGCCAAGTTCCTGTTGACCGAGGCCAAGGTGTCGGTCTCGCCGGGGATCGGCTTCGGTCCGTATGGGGATGACTTCGTCCGCTTCGCCCTGATCGAAAATGAGCAGCGCACCCGCCAGGCCATCCGGGGCATCCGCCGGGCCTTTGGCGGGGCGGACAAGCCTGCCGTCAATGACGCGAACGTGGGGTCGGCGTGGCAGCGGGTGAGTTGAGACTGGGTCTCATCGGCCTGGGTACGGTGGGCAGCGAGGTTGTCCGCCTGCTGGAACAGAACGCCGACGAGCTGGCCCGCAAACGGAACTGCCGTCTGCGCCTCGTCCACGTGGCCAGCCGCAGCATTCAGACCAAACCGCACCCCGACCTGGGCGGCGCCCGCCTGTCAACAGACCCCTGGGCGGTCGTCCGCGATCCCGAGGTTGAGCTGGTGGTCGAGCTGATCGGCGGCACCGAGCCGGCCCGCTCCCTGCTGCTGGCCGCCATTGAGGCTGGCAAGGCGGTGGTGACCGCCAATAAGGCCCTGCTGGCCGTGCACGGCGAGGAGATTTTTTCGGCGGCCGAGGAGCGCGGCGTACCGCTCGGTTTTGAGGCCAGTGTGGCCGGCGGGATTCCCATTCTGCGTACCCTGCGCGAGAGTCTGGCGGCCGACCGGAATCACGCCCTGTTCGGGATTGTGAACGGCACCTGTAATTACATCCTGACCATGATGCGGGAGCAGGACGCCGAGTTTGAGACGGCCCTGCGCAGCGCGCAGGACGAGGGCCTGGCCGAGGCCGACCCCAGTTTTGATATTGACGGCATTGACGCGGCCCAGAAGCTGACCCTGCTGGCCATGCTGGCCTTTGGCGTGCGGGTGCCCGTTGACGCGGTCTACACCGAGGGCATCCGTCAGCTGAGCCAGACCGATATCCTGTTTGCCCGAGAATTCGGCTACGAGATCAAGCTGCTGGCGATTGCCAAGCAGGAGGACGGGCTGGTCGAGCTGCGCGTCCATCCGACCATGGTGCCCCAGCGCAGTCTGCTGGCCGGGGTGGGCGGCGCCTATAACGCGATTTTTGTCCAGGGCCAGGCCCTCGGCTCGTCGTTGTATTTTGGCAGCGGGGCGGGCGGCCCGCCGACTGCGGCGGCGGTGGTCTCGGATATTCTGGACGCGACCCGGACCAGCGGCCTGGCCTCGGCCCGTCAACTGCCCGGCCTGGGCTATGCCTGGAAAGCGTTGCGCAGCGCGCCGATTCGCCCTATGGACGAGGTGGTGAGCGAGTACTATGTCCGCTTCCAGGTCGCCGATCAGCCGGGGGTGTTGGCCGCCATTGCCGGCAGGCTGGCCGAGCAGTCGATCAGCATCGCTTCGGTCATTCAGCGCGGGCGCAGCAATAGTGACGCGTCCGTGCCCCTGGTCATCCGCACCCATGCTGCGGGTGAGCGCAACCTCAAGGCCGCCCTCCAGCAGGTGAACCAGCTGCCGGTCGTTGAAGGCCAGGCGGTGTGTGTCCGCATCGAAGAAAATCTCGGCTAGCAGCCTTGGGGAGAAGGAGGGACGTCTTATGGCTGACGGCGCGTTTGCTGAACCTCTGGCTGTATCGACACCGCCTCCGTTTCGGGCCTGGTTTGGCTGCGCGTCCGGCTGTAGCGGGCAGTGGCCACTCAATCAGATCATGTATTACTGTCCCAAGTGCGGCAGTCTGCTCGACGTTCAGCACGATCTGGACGCGCTCAGAACCCGCCCGGCCAAGGACTGGAAGCGGCTGTTTGATGATCGCTACCGACGGACCACTTATCCCTACGGCAGCGGGGTGTGGGGCAAGAAGGAGATGGTGTGCCCGGCGGTGGACAATGACAATGTTGTGTCCACCTATGAGGGCGGCTCCAACCTGTTCTGGGCCGAGCGGCTGGGCCATCAGATCGGTCTCGAAGACCTGTGGGTCAAGCAGTGCGGGACCGCCCATACCGGCTCGTTCAAGGACCTGGGCATGACCGTCCTGGTCTCCATGGTCAAGCAGATGATTGCCGAGGGAACGCGTATTCCGGCCGTGGCGTGTGCCTCGACCGGCGATACCTCGGCCGCCCTGGCCGCCTACTGTGCTGCGGCCGGTATTCCGGCCATCGTCATTCTGCCCCGCAACAAGGTCTCGACCGCCCAGCTGATCCAGCCCATGGCCAACGGCGCCCTGACCCTGTCCCTGGACACCGACTTTGACGGCTGTATGCGGGTCGTGCGTGAGCTGTGCACCAGGGAAAATATCTATCTGGCCAACTCCATGAACAGCCTGCGGCTGGAAGGCCAAAAGACGATTTCGCTGGAGATCGTCCAGCAGTTTGACTGGGAGGTGCCCGATGTGGTGATCGTGCCGGGCGGCAACCTGGGCAATATCACGGCTATTGGCCGTGGATTTTTGCTCATGCGGGATGTCGGCCTGATTGATCGGCTGCCACGCCTGGTGTGCGCCCAGGCTGCCCGGGCCAATCCGCTGTACCGGAGCTATGTCCGGGGCTTCGAGTCGTACCGGCCGGTGCGGGCCAAAAAAACCCTGGCGTCGGCCATTCAGATCGGCGATCCGGTCAGCGTGCACAAGGCGATCAAGACCCTCAAGGCGTTTGAGAGCAGTATTGTCGAGCAGGCGACTGAGGAAGAGCTGGCCGACGCCGCCGCCCTGGCCGACCGGACCGGCCTGTTCAACTGTCCCCACACCGGGGTCGGACTGGCCGTCCTGCTCAAGCTGCTCAAGCGCGGAGTGGTCTCCGCCCGTGAGCGCGTGATTGTCATCTCGACCGCCCACGGACTCAAATTCACCGATTTCAAGCGGCGCTACCACGAGGGCACGCTGCGGGGTGTAGCCTCTCGCTACGCCAACCGGCCGGTCGAACTGCCGGCCGACTACGAATATGCCCGGGACGCGATTTTTCGTGCCCTGGAAAACGGGAGTCACTGATGCACCCCCGATCCCAGCCGGGATCGTTGACTGAGTGACGGGGTGGACACCCCGGACTGAGGAAGCTGGTATGAAGTACGTCGTGCTGCAAGGTGATGGCATGGCCGATTGGCCGGTACCGGAGCTGGGTCATAAAACCCCTCTTGAGTATGCCCACACCCCCAATATGGACCGGATTGCCGCTCGCGGCAGGCTGGGGCTGACCCACACGATTCCCGACGGCTATCCGCCCGGCAGCGATGTGGGCACGATGAGTCTGCTCGGTTTTGACCCGCGCGACTATCACACCGGTCGCTCGCCGATTGAGGCGGCCAGCATGGGGGTCGAGTTGGGGCCGACCGATATTGCTTTTCGGTGCAATCTGGTCAGCTTTGCCACCCAGGCCGACGGCCGCGAGGTAATGCACGATTTCACGGCCGGTCATATTGCGAGTGAAGAGGCGGCCGAGCTGATCGGCGCGCTGAACGCCGAACTCGGCGGGACCGAGCTGCGCTTTCACCCCGGAGTGAGTTACCGGCACCTGCTGGTCTGGCACGACGGCATGGAAGCCATGACCACGACCCCGCCCCACGACATCACCGATAAGCCGCTGGCCGGCCATTTCCCCCAGGGTGAGGGCGCCGAGCGACTGTGCGCTCTGATGGAAGCCTCGCGCGAGCTGTTTGCCGAGCATCCGGTCAACCTGCGGCGGCGCGCGCAGGGCCGGCCTCCGGCCTCCGGCATCTGGCTGTGGGGCCAGGGCCGACGGCCGGCGGTGCCCACCCTGCACGAACAGTTCGGCCTCTCCGGCGCGGTCATCTCGGCCGTCGATCTGGTCCGCGGTATCGGGGTGCTGGCCGGCCTGGAAGTGATTCTGGTACCCGGCGCGACCGGCTTCCTGGACACCAACTATCTGGGCAAGGCCGAGTATGGCCTGGAGGCGCTCAGGCACAAAGACTTTCTGTTTTTGCACGTCGAGGCCACCGACGAGGCCGGTCACATGGGCGCGGCCGATAAAAAGGTCCAGGCGCTCGAGGATTTTGACCACAAGGTTGTCGGCACCATCCTGGCCGGGCTTGACCGCTTTGCCGAGTGGCGGCTGTTGCTGATGCCTGACCACGCCACCCCGGTCGCCATCAAGACCCACTCCGACGACCCGGTGCCGTTTGCCGTGGTGTCGTCGCGCGAGTGGCAAAACGCCACCCCCCGGGACGTGGCCTACAACGAGCCGAGCGCCAAGCAGACCGGACTCGTCGTCCCCCAGGCCTGGGATATCATGCCCCGCTTCATCCGCGGCCAGGCCCTTGGCGCGGACGCCTGAGGTTGGAAGCGTATGGAACGCAACCTCGCGCTCGAAATGGTCCGGCTCACCGAAGCCGCAGCCCTGGCGTCGGCCCGACTGATGGGCCGGGGCGACGAAGTCGAGGCCGATTATGCTGCGGCCGAAGCCATGCACAGCCTGTTTTCGGTCATTGAGTGCGACGGCCAGATCGTCATCGGCGAGGGCGAGGAAGAGGCGATTTCCATGCTGTACGTTGGCGAGAAGCTGGGCAACGGCTCAGGGCCGCCGATTGAGCTGGCGCTCGACGCCCTGGAGGGCGCGACCTCGTGTGCGACCGGTTCGTCGGACGCCATCTCGGTCATTGCAGCCGCCGAGCCGGGCGGCTTTCTGCGCTGTCCGTCCAACTGTCACATGGACAAGATTGCGGTCGGGCCGGAGGGCAGGGGCGAGATCGATCTGGACAAGCCGGTTGAGGACAACCTGCTGGCGGTGGCCAAGGCCAAGGGGGTGCCGGTCTCCAACCTGACGGTGGTCGTGCTGGATCGCCCCCGCAACGAAGCCCTGATCGGCGAGCTGCGCCGGCTCGGCACCCGGGTCACACTGATCAGCGATGGCGACCTGTCGGCCGCCCTGGCCACCACCCACGAGCCGGCCGGGGTCGATCTGCTGATGGGCATTGGCGGAGCAGCCCAGGGCGTGCTGGCTGCGGCCGCGCTGCGCTGCATCGGCGGCGAAATCCAGGGGCGTTTTCGGCCCCGCAATGAGGACGAGGCCAAGCAGCTGCACGATCTGGATATCCATGACTTTCGCAAGAAGTATGGCACCGAAGAGCTGGCCGGAGGGAATGTCATGTTCGCCGCCACCGGGGTGACGACCGGCGGTTATCTGACCGGGGTGCGCTTCTACAGCGGGGGGGCGATGACCAACTCGGTTGTGGTGCGGTCTGAGACCCGAACCCTGCGGCTGCTGGAAACCTTTCACCACTTTGAGCAACGCCCGGAGTATTAAGATGGCCTATGAAAATATTGTGTTTGAACAGGACGGCGCGGTCGGCAGCCTGACCGTCAACCGGCCCAAAAGTCTGAACGCCCTCAACCCGGCCACCGTGCGGGAAATTGCCGCCTGCCTCGAACAGGTGCGCCACGACGCCTCGATTCGGTGCCTGATTATCACCGGCGCGGGCGAGCGGGCGTTTGTGGCCGGAGCCGACATTTCGGCCATGGTCGAGATGTCGCCGCTCGAAGGCAAAGCCTTTGCGACGAGCGGCCTGAATGTCGGCCGGACCCTCGAAGAACTGCCCATCCCGGTGATTGCCGCAGTCAACGGCTTTGCCCTGGGCGGCGGAACCGAGCTGGCCCTGGCGTGTGACCTGATTCTTGCCGCAGATACGGCCAAGTTCGGCCAGCCCGAGATCAACCTGGGGGTGATTCCGGGCTTTGGCGGCACCCAGCGCCTGGCCCGCCGGATCGGTCTGCCGCTGGCCCGCGAGCTGATCTATACCGGCGACATGATCGACGCCGAGACCGCGCTGCGCTACGGCATCGCCAACCGCGTCGTGCCCCTGGCCGACCTGCTGACCGAGGCCAAAGCCCTGGCCCAAAAAATTGCAACCAAGCCACCAATCGCCATCCGTCAGGCCAAGGCTGCGATCAATTCGGGAATTGACATGGACATTGCCAACGCCAGCCGGTTTGAGGCCGAGGCGTTTGCCATGACCTTTGCGACCGAGGACAAGCGGGAGGGCATGGCCGCTTTTCTGGAAAAGCGTGAGGCCAAGTTTACGGGCAAGTGAGGGCGTAGCCCGCCAGCGGAGCGTCGGGTGTGGCGGAATCCTCACGCCAGGGTCTCGCTAAACTGTGTCTTTTTTGATGCGTTTTCCTACCGGGGAGTAGAGAGCAGCCCGACCTGTTGTTCGGCCAAGGCGCTCGCCCCGACAGTTGATCTCTGAGCCGGGCAGGTTAAGATAGCCGGGATCGGAAAGGCGTGTGTGCCGGCCGTGGTCCGGGCAGGCGCCAGACAGACCACGCCGACTTTCCGTTGTGAAGGAGGATCGATGAACAAACACGAATGGCTGACCCAGAAGTATCCCAGGCAGGGCGAGCGGCTGGAACGCTTTTCGACCATCTCCGATATGGAGGTCGCGCCGCTGTACACCCCCGAAGACAAGAACGGGACGGACTATGAGCGGGACATCGGCCTGCCGGGCGAATACCCGTATACCCGTGGGGTGTACCCGAATATGTACCGGGGCAAGTTCTGGACCATGCGCCAGTTTGCCGGTTTCGGGACGCCCGAGGATACCAACCGACGCTTTCGGCTGCTGCTGTCGGAGGGCCAGAACGGTCTGTCCACCGCCTTTGATATGCCGGTCCTGATGGGCTACGACGCCGACAGTCCCCGCTCGCTGGGCGAGGTCGGCCGCGAGGGGGTGTCGGTCTCGACCCTGAACGACATGGAACGCCTGTTCGACGGGATTCCGCTCGATAAGGTGACCACCTCGATGACGGTCAACTGCACGGCCAGCATCATCCTGGCCATGTATATCGCGGTGGCCGACAAGCAGGGCGTGCCGCGCGAGCAGCTCGGAGGGACGATCCAGAACGATATGCTCAAGGAGTATATCGCCCAGAAAGAGTGGATCTGCCCGCCCGAACCGGCGGTGCGGATCGTGACCGATATGATCGAATTCTGTGCCAAACAGGTGCCGCGTTGGCACGCGGTGTCGATCTCCGGCTACCACATTCGTGAGGCCGGCTCGACGGCGGTCCAAGAGCTGGCCTTCACCCTGGCCGACGGCATCGGCTATGTGCAGGCGGCCCTGGAGCGCGGCCTGGACGTCGATGAATTTGCGCCCCGGCTGTCTTTCTTCTTTGATATCCATAATGACTTCTTTGAGGAAATCGCCAAGCTGCGGGCAGCCCGGCGCATGTGGGCCAAGATCATGAAGGAGCGTTTTGGCGCCAAGCGGCCCAAATCGCTGTTGCTGCGCACCCACTGCCAGACGGCCGGGGTGAGTCTGACCGCCCAGCAGCCGATGAATAATGTCGTCCGGGTGGCCATCCAGGCCCTGGCCGGGGTGTTGGGCGGCACCCAGTCGCTGCATACCAACTCGATGGACGAAACCCTGGCCCTGCCGACCGAGCAGGCGGTCATGGTCGCTCTGCGAACCCAGCAGATCATTGCCGAAGAGAGTGGGGTGACCAATACGATTGATCCCCTGGGCGGCAGCTGGGCGATTGAAGCCCTGACCGACCGTATCGAACACGACGCCTTTGCCTATATTGACCGGATTGACGAGTTGGGCGGGATCATCAACGCCATCAATACCGGCTATCCGCAGAAGGAGATCGCCGACTCGGCCTACCGCTACCAGCAGCAGCTCGACGCCGAGGAGAAGATCATCGTCGGCGTCAACAAGTATCAGGTCCCGCCCGAAGAACGTCCGCTGGAGCTGCTCAAAATCGAGCCCGAGGTGGAGCGCAGCCAGATTGAACGGGTCAAAAAGATCAAGGCCGAACGCAACCAGACTGCGGTCAGCGAACATCTCGGCCGGGTGCATGCCGCAGCCCGCAACGGCACCAACCTGATGCCGCCGCTGATTGAGGCGGTCAAAGCCTCGTGCACCTTGGGTGAAATCTCGGATGTCTACCGGGACGTGTTCGGGGTCTACCGCGACCCGGCCTGGCTGTAAGTCTGACAGGGTGGTTCATCCGCTCTTATCCGAGGGCTGAAATGCACTATCTCGCATCGCCATGACGGAGGGTTTCTGTGTCCGACAAGAACGTGTTACGCATTCTGGTGGCCAAAGCCGGCCTGGACGGCCACGACAGAGGGGCCAAGATTATTGCCCGCGCCCTGCGCGACGCGGGTTTTGAGGTGATTTATACCGGCCTCCATCAGACGCCGGAGATGATCGCCGAGGCGGCCGTCCAGGAAGACGTGGACGCCATCGGGCTGAGCATTCTGTCCGGGGCGCACATGACGCTCTTTCCGGCCATCATGGAAGCGCTTGATGAGCGTGGAGCTGAGGATATCGCGGTCTTTGGCGGCGGGATTGTGCCCGATGACGATATCCCCCAGCTCAAACAGGCCGGGGTCAGAGAGATCTTTACGCCCGGGGCGAGTACCCAGACCATTGTCGACTGGATTCACGATCACGTGGAACCGCGGGCCGGGGTGGCCTGAGGCGTGCCCTACGCTGTCGCGATTGTCGGGGCCGGGCCGGCCGGGACGGCCACGGCCCTGTCTGTGCTGAAGGCCGAGCCGCAGCTGCGGGGCAATATCCTGTTGCTCGACAAGGCGCGCCACCCCCGCGACAAGATCTGCGCCGGCGGGCTCATTCCGCATACCCTTGACTGTCTTGATGAGCTTGATGTCCCGCTCAGCATCCCCCATGTGGCGGTGGACCGGGCTTTTGTCCGGGTGCCGCCCAAGCGGCAGGTGGTGTGTGAGGATGGCGGCCTGTGTTCGATCATTCGGCGCAACGAATTTGACTTTTTGCTGCTCCGCGCCGCCCAGGAGCGGGGAGCCGAGGTCCGCCAGGCCGAGAAGCTGATTGACGTGGTGCGAGAGGCGGACGGCGTCCGCCTGGTGACCGATAAGCAGACCTATCGGGCCCGGATTCTTGTCGGGGCGGACGGTTCGGGCAGTCGGGTGCGCCGGCGACTCGTCGGCGCACCGCCCCTGCCGCTCGGCAGGGCGGTGATGTGTGACGTGCCGGTGGCCGACACCAACTGGGACGGGTTTGGCCGCCAGCGCTACGATTTTAATTTTTTGCCCGTTCCCCACGGCTTGCAGGGCTATCTGTGGGCTTTTCCGTGTCTCATTGCCGGGGTGCCGCACGTGAATATCGGCATCTATGCGCTGGGCCGAACCCGGCTGACCAACGCCGAGCTGCGTGGTCTGCTCGCCGCTGAGGTCGCCGCGCTGACCGGCCAGACCGACAAGACAAGATCGTCGCCCGCTTCGTGCCGGACGGCGTATCGTATGCGGGCCTTTCCTATCTGTGGCTATCATCCGCATCGTGCCCTGGCCGCTCGGCGGGTGGTGCTGGTCGGTGACGCGGCCGGGGCCGAGCCGCTGATGGGCGAGGGCATCTCTTTTGCGTTCGAATACGGCAAGTTTGCAGCCCAGGAAATTGTGTCCGCGCTGCGCGGCCGGGATGTCGATTTTGCCGACTATACCGAGCGTTTCGCCCGCTCCGCAGCCGGCAAGAAGCTGTACCGTCTGGCGCTGACGACCCGGCTGTTCTACGGCTCGGCGTGGCGCGTGTGGTTTGGCCTGGCCGCCCGCAGCCGGCGTCTTCAGTCGGTCGGTCTCAAGTGGTACAACGGGGCCGAGGGCTGGCATCAGCGTAGCGGCTGGGAGGCTGTCCGGGCGGTCTTGGGCGCGTCTTCGGCTCCGCCCTTACGCCAGCCTTGAGAGGCGAAACGGGCAACGCTGACCACCCCGGCAAGCAGAGATCTGCCCGTCTGAGTGGATTGTGTTGAGGAGAGAGGACCAATGGCTGAGCGGAAAAAGACGGCTGCCCGCAAGACACCCGCCCGCAGAAAAAAAGCCGCGCCGCGCCGAAAAAAGCGCCGCGGCCTCGTCTCCAAGGTCCTACTCATTATCGGTTGTGTGGCCGTGCTCGGTTTCCTCGGTCTGGTGATGTTTCTCGACAAAGAAGCGCGTCGGATGGGAATTTTCCAGCCCCGGGTGAGCCAAGCTCCACCCAGCCAAGAGGCTGCCCCAGCCGTGTCCGAGGAAGACTATACGCCGGAGGAGAAGCAACAGTTGGAGGCTATTTTGGAGTCTCAAGGCCGCTAGGCCGATGGGGTCGGTATGGACTGTGTTGATGAACTCCAGCGTCCGCTCTCCCTGCCCGCCGCTCCGCAGCGGATCGTGTCGCTGGTGCCGAGCATCACCGAGACCCTGTTCGCCCTTGGCGCAGGGGCGTCTGTTGTGGGGGTGACCCGATTCTGTACCCATCCGCCCGAACAGGTGGCCGGTCTCACCAAGGTCGGCGGCACCAAGGACCCGGACCTCGAAGCCATTCTCCGTCTGCGGCCCGATGTGGTCATCCTGAACGAAGAGGAAAACCGGCGCGAAGATTTCGTCTGGTTGGAGGAGCACGGCCTGTGCGTGTACGTGACCGCGCCGCGCACGGTCAGGGACGGGATTGAGATGATCGAACGGCTGGGCCGGCTGATCGGCCGTTCGGAAGACGGCCGGGCGCTGGCCCGCGCTCTGCGCCAGCAGGCCGACCAACTGGCCGGCGACCTCGAGCGCCAGCCCCGCGTCCGCGTCTTCTGCCCGATCTGGCGCAAGCCGTGGATGTCGTTTAACGCCCAGACCTATAGCGACGATATGCTGTGGACGTGCGGTGGAGAGAATATCTTCCGCACCGAGGCCGAGCGCTACTGCACCGTCGGCCTGGACGAGGTGGCGGCGGCCGACCCGCAGGTCGTGGTGCTGCCGAGCGAACCCTACCCGTTTGCCGCCAAACACCTGGTCCACCTGAAACCGCTGGCTCATACCGTCGCCGGCAAAATGGGCCACCTGTACTGTGTCGATGGTATGGCGCTGTGCTGGTACGGACCACGGATTGCGGACGGCCTGGCGCAGTTCAGCCGTCTGTTCGGCTATGTGCGACACACGCTGGACGACTAGCCCGGCCTTATGCGGCGTGGATTTTGAGGCTGCGATGAGTCAACGCGCGCACGATCCCGGCAGTCGGACGGGCGCTCTGGGGAGTCACCATGGCCAGCCCTGAAGACGCGCTCCGCAAGGTCCCGCCCCAGAATGTAGACGCCGAGGAGTCCGTCCTGGGCGGTGTCCTGCTCGATGGCAACGCCCTCGACCGGGTGGTCGAGGTCATGGGGGTCGATGACTTCTACCGTGAGGCGCACCGCAAAATCTTTCGCGCCATGCTGAGCCTGAGCGAGAAGCGCGAGCCGATTGATCTCATCACGCTGACGGACAGCTTGCGCGGGCGCGGCGAGCTGCAGGATATCGGCGGTGCGACCTATCTGGCCGAGTTGGTGGACCGTGTGCCGAGTGCCGCCAATATCGCCAACTATGCCCGTATCGTGCGTGAAAAGGCGGTCATGCGCAGCCTGATCAGCGTCTCCAACGAAATCTCCGAGCGCTGCTACGGCGGCCAGGACGATATTGAAGCCTTTCTCGACGAGGCCGAACGCCTCATTTTCGACGTGTCCGAACAGCGTGTCCGACCGGCCTTTTACAAGGTCGGCGATATGATCATGGACACCGTCAAAACCGTTGAGCAGCTGTACGAACGCAAAGAGCTGGTGACCGGCGTGCCGACCGGCTTCCTCGACCTCGACCGCATCACCGCCGGCTTGCAGCCGGCCGATCTGGTCATTGTGGCGGCCCGGCCCAGCATGGGCAAGACCGCCCTGGTGCTGAACATCGCCCAGCATGTCGCCCTTCAGCACGAGATGGGGGTTGGGATCTATTCGCTCGAAATGTCCCGGGAACAGCTCGTCTTACGCATGCTGTGCTCTGAGGCGCGGGTGGACAACAGCAAGGTTCGCACCGGCTATTTGGGCGAGCGTGACTTTCCACGCCTGGCCATGGCTGCCGGCCGTTTGGCCGAAGCGCCGATCTTCATTGACGATACGCCGGCCCAGAATGTGCTGGAGATGCGGGCCAAGTCGCGTCGGCTCAAACGCGAGGCCGATATCGGCCTGATTATTGTCGATTACCTCCAGCTCATGCGGGGCCTGACCGCCCAGGAAAATCGAACCCAGGAACTCTCGGAAATCTCCCGCAGTCTCAAGGCATTGGCCAAGGAGCTGAACGTCCCGATTCTCGCCCTCTCGCAGCTCAACCGCCAGGTCGAGCAGCGGGCCGACAAACGGCCGGTCATGTCGGATATTCGTGAGAGCGGCAGCATTGAGCAGGATGCGGACGTTATCATGTTCATCTACCGGGATGAGATGTATCGGCCGGACTCGCCCGACGAGGGAACGGCCGAGGTGATTATCAGCAAACAGCGCAACGGGCCGACCGGCACGGTGCGCCTGGCCTTCCGCCGCGAGTACACCCGGTTTGATAATCTGGTTGAGGACGTTGAGGATATGGGGGAGGGCGCAGAACAGCAGTGAGGACCGCTCCCGCTGTCGGGAGTTCAGAGGCTCCCGGCCGACGACAGCTGCTGCACGGTCTGGCGGACTTTCACCTCGATCTGCCGACTCAGGACAATATCGCTGATCATCGCCACGGCATTAGCCCCGGCGGCCAGAGCGGCCGGGGCGCGCTCGGTAGTGATGCCGCCAATGGCGACAATCGGCAGGCTGGTCTGGTTCCGAATCTCGCGCAGCTGATCAAGTCCTCGGGCGGTATAGCCGGTCGTCTTGGTCTGGGTGCCGAACAGCGGCCCAAAACCGATATAATCCGCGCCCTGGCGCTCGGCCGCCACAGCCTGGGCCAGGTCATGGGTGGAAACCCCGATAATCTTGTCCGGTCCCAACACCAGGCGCGCCGCAGCGTAGGGCAGGTCGTCCTGGCCGATATGCAGCCCGTCGGCGTCAACCGCGCGGGCGATGTCGGCCCGGTCGTTGATGATCAGCAGACAGCCGTGTTGCCGGCAGATGGCCCGCGCCTGGCGGGCGATGTGCAGAAAGTCGCGGGCCGACCGCTCCTTGAACCGCAGCTGGATCAGCCGGGCTCCGCCGGCGCACATCTGGCGGGCCAGTTCAGGCCACGACAGCTCGGCTCGGCCCAGCGTATCGGCAATGGCGTACAGCGGGCTTGGAAAAGAGAAGGCAGGCATTTATTTGCGTTCGATCTTCAGGCTGGTCATTTTTTTGCGCAGCGTGTTGCGATTGATGCCGAGCAGCTCGGCCGCCTTGAGCTGATTGCCAGAGGTATACTCCAGGGTCAGTTCAATCAAGGGTTTTTCGACCTGGGCCAGAATCCGCTCGTATAAGTCACCGCTGTCGAGCGAGGCATGATGCTGGAAAGAGGCGTTCAGCTTGCGCCGGACCAGTTCTTCGAGCGACAGGTCGGAAAAATTGTCCGGCAGGCTGGACGAGGCGACCGGCAGCGACAGGTCGGCCTGGGTCAGGAGCCGCCCGGGGGCCAGGACGGCGGCACGCAGCAGGGTGTTTTCCAGTTCACGGACGTTCCCCGGCCACGAGTGGTGAACCAGCGTGGCCTCGGCCTCGGGCGTCACGCCGCTGATCTCGGTCTCCATCTCGCGGTTGATCTTGTCCAGAAAATACGCGGTCAGGACCGGAATATCCTCCCGTCGTTGCCGCAGAGCGGGCAGGGTAATGGGCACGACCTGGAGGCGGAAAAAGAGGTCTTCCCGAAAGCGCTGTTCCTTGACCGCCAGGCTCAGGTCCTGGTTGGCGGCGGCAATGATCCGGGTGTTGACGCGAATCACGTCCCGGCCGCCGACCCGGGTGATCTCCCGTTCTTGCAGGACCCGCAACAGTTTGGCCTGCAGGGCCAGCGGCATGTCGGCCACTTCGTCCAGAAACAGGGTGCCCTCGCTGGCCTGTTCAAATTTGCCGATCCGCCGCTCGACCGCGCCGGTGAACGCCCCGCGCTCATGGCCGAAGAATTCGCTTTCCAGCAGGTCGAGCGGTATGGCCGAACAGTTGATGCCGATAAACGGGGCTCGCCAGCGGGGTGAGTGGTGGTGAATGACCCGCGCGACGAGTTCTTTCCCCGTCCCGCTCTCCCCCTGCAGCAGGATGGTCGCATCGCTCTTCACAATGCGGCCGATGGTCTTGTACACCTGCTGCATGGCCGGGCTCTGGCCGATGATATGCTCGCCACGCCCCTCGACCGCAGCAACCGGCGCCGCCGGCTGGCTCTCGGTCAGGCGACCGACCTCCAGGGCGCGCATGACCAGGGCTTTGACTTCTTCGAGATCAAAGGGTTTGGTCAGGTAGTCAAACGCCCCGCGCTTCATGGCCTCGATGGCGTTATCGAGGGTGGTCTGACCGGTCATGATGATGATCGGCGTGTGCGGCCGGCGATCTGTCCGGGGTTCTTGCTGGGCCTGGAGAAGGATATCAAGACCGGTGCGCTCCGGCATGCGGATGTCGAGCAGCGCCAGGTCAAACGCCTTGGTGGTCAGCGCTTCCCAGGCCAGGGCGCCGTTGTCCACCGTCTGGACCGTATGACCCTGATCGCGCAGGGTGTCAGCCAGAACACGTCGGATGAGTTCTTCGTCGTCGGCAATCAGAATCGTGCCCGGAGGGGTGCCAAAAGGCGTGGTGTGTTGCATGGCTGGTCACGGCTGCGGGAGAGGGGGACGGGGATAGCGTCTTATCCAGGTGGTCATCATCGTTCACTTTTGTGAGAACTGATGGGGAGATAGACCTGGAAGTGTGCGCCCTGGCCGAGTTCGCTCTCGACCCGGATGATGCCGCCGTGCTGGGCGATGATCCGTTGGCTGACGGGCAGTCCCAGGCCCGTCCCCTGGCTTTTGGTGGTGAAGAAGGGAGTGAAGAGTTGGGCCAGATGCTCGGCGGCAATCCCCGGCCCGTTATCGGCGAATTCGATGGACAGGAAGCGCCCCCGCTGCTCGGGCTCGCCGCGCACCAGATGGAAGTCGGTCGCCATCCGGGTTGACAGGCTCAGGCTGCCGTGGCGGCAGCCGTTCAGGGCCTGGAGGCTGTTCTTGATGAGATTACGGAATACCTGGGCCAGAGACGCTTCATCCCCCAACACATCCGGCAGACTGGGGTCAAAGTGCGTACGGATCCCGACCCCGGGCGAAACGGTTGCCCGTTCGAGCAGCAGCACGTCGCTCAGGACCTTATGGACGTTGATCGGTTGCAGATCGAGGCGCAGCGGGGCGGTCAACTGCGTCAGCTGTTCCAACAGCGCGCCCAAACGGTCAATTTCCCGAATCATGACCGTGGTATACTCATCCGCCGTCTGGTTCGCCGGCGCGCTGCTGAGCCGACCGTGCAGCAGCTGAGCCGCCCCCCGGATGCCGGCCAGCGGGTTTTTGATTTCGTGCGCCAGCCCGGCGACAACCACCCCCAGCTGGGCCAGATGATCGGCACGCTGGGCGTCTTCGGCCAGCTCTTTTTGGTAGCTCAAATCGTGCAGGACGAGACTCAGCCCCAGAAACCGGACCTCAGCGTTGAAGATCGGCGAACAGATCGCCCGGACCGGTTTCAGCCGCTGCAGGCGACCGGTGATCATCCCCTCGCCGGCGGTTGAGCTGTAGGTCGAGTTTCGCGTCCGCTCAATGATATCGACGATCCAGGCGTTGGCGGCAAAGACCTGGCTGTATGGCTGTTGGCCGATCTGGGCCAGCGACTGGCCGATGAGCGCTGCTGCGGTAGGGTTGAGAAAGGCGATTTGCTGATCCCGGTCAATGACGACAATGCCTTCCTCAAGGCTGGCCAGGACGTGTTCCCAGGCGTTGGCCGGAAAAGGCGGCTGGGACGGGTGGGGTTGTTGCGGCCGGGATGCCATCGACCATCCCATCGCAAACTGCGGTTTTATTGTCAAGGCGGGCTTGCCAAAGCGTCGGCTTGCCGGATATGGAATAGGCCATGCGGTATTCCGAGGCCGAGTGCCGGGCGGCGGCCGAATCCCTGGTCAGCAGCCTGAGCGAGAAAGGCTTGCTCCAACTCCAGACCGAGCAGCGGCGTAGCGCGGAGCAGCTCGCCCAGGCCCTGCTGGAGAATTTCCGCCAGGAAGAGGAATTACGGCGCGAAGCCGAACGGCTGGCCGAGGCGCATATACCGACCGGTCAGGCCGTCGACCGCCATAAAGTTGTCCAGATGATTACCCGGCGTCTGGCCGAAGAGCGCAGCTTCGTCCTATGAGCCGCTTATCCGACGCACGCATCACGGCCCTGGCCCGGCTGACGCTCCGGGTCTTGGCCGGCCAGGGCCGGCTGACGAGCGAGCGGGCCGCCCTGGCCGAGAGCAAGCGGGTGCTGGCCGACCATTTTCAGATCGATGATAAAATCGACGCGCTCGTACGACGTAAGATCGCCTCGCTGTCACGGCGGGTTGTCCCGGACAGTGCCGAGTGGAGCGTGTTGTACCGACGCTACTTTGAGGAAGAACGCCGCAAGCGGAAATTCTGAAGTTTTTTGCTTGACAAGCGGAGCAGAGTGATTAAGTTGCCGGGGATTCTACTCCGGGGCTCAGGCTCCGTGCAAACACGACACACATTATCCTCAGATAAGAAAGGAGAGGAGGCATGAAAATTCGACCCTTACAGGATCGGATCATCGTAAAACGGACGGAAGAAGAAGAGAAGACGGCAGGCGGTATCATCATTCCTGACACGGCCAAAGAGAAACCCCAGGAGGGCAAGGTCGTTGCCGTGGGCAAAGGCAAGGTCGGGGACGATGGTAAGGTGCAGCCGCTAGACGTGAAACCTGGAGACACGGTCCTCTTCGGTAAATATGCGGGAACCGAAATCAAACTTGAAGGTGAAGAACACCTGATCATGCGGGAAGACGATCTTCTCGGCGTGGTTGAATAGGTAAGGAGGATCCATAATGGCAGCGAAGCTTGTCAAGTTTAGTCAGGATGCGAGAGATCGCACCCTCCGGGGCGTTAATCTCCTGGCCGACACCGTGACGGTGACCTTGGGGCCCAAGGGCCGTAATGTGGTGATTGAGAAGTCGTTTGGTGCACCTGTCGTGACAAAAGACGGGGTGACCGTGGCCAAGGAGATCGAGCTTGAGGACAAGTTCGAAAATATGGGTGCCCAGATGGTCAAAGAAGTCGCCAGCAAAACGTCCGACGTGGCTGGGGACGGGACCACGACCGCAACCGTGCTGGCTCGGGCCGTGTTCTCCGAGGGCGTCAAGATGGTCGCCGCCGGCCACGATCCGATGAGCATTAAACGCGGCATCGACAAAGCCGTGGGCGCGGTGGTCGGTGATCTCAAAAACATGTCAAAGTCGACCCGCGATCAGAAAGAGATTGCCCAGGTCGGAACTATTTCGGCCAATAACGATGCGACCATCGGCGAGATCATCGCCGAGGCCATGAACAAGGTCGGCCGTGAGGGCGTGATTACCGTTGAAGAGGCCAAGGGGCTGGAGACGACCCTGGACGTGGTGGAAGGCATGCAGTTCGACCGCGGCTATCTGTCCCCTTATTTTGTGACCGACCCCGAGCGCATGGAGTGTGTCTTCGAGGATGTGTACCTACTGATTCACGAGAAGAAGATCTCGGCCATGAAAGACCTGCTGCCCATCCTGGAGCAGGTCGCCAAGAGCAGCAAACCCCTGATCCTGGTAGCTGAAGATATCGAGGGCGAGGCCCTGGCCACGCTGGTGGTGAATAAAATCCGTGGCACCCTGCAGTGTGTGGCGGTGAAGGCGCCCGGGTTTGGTGACCGCCGCAAGGCCATGCTGGAAGACATCGCGATTCTGACCGGCGGCCGGGTGATCGCCGAAGAACTGGGGGTCAAGCTGGAGAGCCTGAGCCTGAACGACTTGGGTCACGCCAAACGCATTGTGGTCGACAAAGACAACACCACGATCGTCGATGGCGCCGGCAAGAAGGGCGACATCGAAGGCCGGATCAACCAGATTCGAGCCCAGATTGATGAGACCACGTCCGATTATGATCGTGAAAAGCTGCAAGAGCGCTTGGCCAAGATGATTGGCGGCGTGGCGGTGATCAAGGTCGGCGCGGCTACCGAAGTGGAAATGAAAGAGAAGAAAGCCCGCGTTGAGGATGCGCTGCACGCAACTCGGGCGGCCGTCGAAGAAGGCATCGTGCCGGGCGGTGGGGTGGCCCTTATCCGTGCCTCACGGGTGCTGGATGGTGTCGAGGCCAACGAAGACGAGCAGTTCGGCGTCAATATCATCCGCCGAGCGATCCAAGAGCCCTTGCGCTGGATCTCTTCCAACGCCGGGGAAGAGGGCTCGGTTGTGCTGGACAAGGTCCGCAACGCCAGGGGTGCCAACGGCTTTAACGCGGCCAGCGGCGAGTATGAGGATCTGATCAAGGCCGGTATTATCGACCCGACCAAGGTCGTGCGGACCGCGTTGCAGAATGCCGCGTCGGTGGCCGGTCTGCTGTTGACCACGGAAGCCACGGTGGCTGATAAGCCTGAGGAGAAGGGCGCCGCCGGTGGGATGCCTCCGATGCCTCCGGGTGGTATGGGTGGCATGGGTGGTATGGGCGGTATGGGTGGCATGATGTAAGCCGTCCTCCGTCATCACACACAAAAACGGCCCTGCCCGGAACTCCGGGCAGGGCCGTTGTGTATGTGGCTCGGTAGCTGGTCAGGCGCTGGGCAGGCCGGTAATCCGAATACCGGCCGAGTGGACTTTGTTCCGAATATTGAGGCGAATCAGCAGGGCGGTGATGGGCTCGATCAGGCTGGCTGCCTCAAGCGGACCGACGTCGATGGCGTTGATATTCAGCTTGCCGATTAACTCGATGACGCGAGCCCGGGCTTCTTTGGGGCTCCCGCACACCAACACATCGCAGTCAATCTCGGCCGTCGCGTCACGCAGCAGATGGGCCGAGATGTTCTGCAGGGCGCACACCACGCTGACCTGCTCGCCCAGGATTTCCTGGGCTTCCTGAGAGGCCGAGCCGGCCGGCGGCATAGCGACCCGCCGGGCGTTATCCGGGTCGAGCGGAACCGACACGTCAACGAAGATTTTGCCCTGGAGCTGGTCCTTGACGCTTTCCAGAGTCGGGACGTGGGCGGAGTACGGAACGGTCAGGACGACGATATCGGCCGCTGCGGCCGCACTCGGATTGTCCATACCGACCAGCAGCGGTCGGCCGAGTTCCTGATTGAGCTCGGCCGCCACCCGTTCGCCCTTCTCCTTTTGCCGCGAGCCGATAATGACCTCCTCACCGGCCAGCGCCCAGCGTAGCGCCAGCCCCGGCCCCTGTTCCCCGGTCCCGCCTAAAATCGCAATTTTCACTCGTGTTGCTCCTTACTCATGCAAAAAACTCTTCCACATTCCCCGACACAACCGGAATCGTCTGCACAGCGTTGTTGCGGAAAATGCGAAAGAGCACCGTCTCGCCCGCCGGCCGGCTCCACAGCTGTTGATAAAAGGCCGGCCGGTCCGAGACTTCCTGGTCGTCTATGGCCAGCACCACGTCGCCCGCCTTCAGGCCGGCCGTCTCGCCCGGTCCGCCCGGCAAGACACCCGCCACCACCAGATGCTTGCGCAGGGTGTAGGAGTACATGCCGATCCAGGCGCGTGACGGACGCGAGACGCGGCGGCCGTAGCGGATCAATTCGTCCCGGTGGTCTTGAAAGTTCTCGACCGGAATGGCCAGCGAGAACTTGCCGACCTCGTTGAGGTTCAGCGACACGACCCCGACCATCTTGCCGTGCATATCGAACATCGGGCCGCCGCCCAGGCCGGGATTCATGGCCGTGCTGATCAGAGCCCGGTCGAGCGAGTATTCCCAGTAGGCGTCGAACGGCGCGACCGAGGTCAGGCCTCCGCCGCTGACCCGCCGCCCGTTTTCTTCGCCCGAGCCGGCGGCGATGAACACGTCGTCGCCGGGCTTCAGTTCCTGGGAAGAACGCAGGGGCGCGGCCGGGAAGCCGCTGTTGGCAATCTTGATCAGCCCGATGCCGCTGGCAAAATCCTGGGCCACCACTTCGCCGTCGACCTGGCTGTTGTCGACGAGGCTGACCTTGACCTTACTGGCCCCAATGACGATGTAGTTGACCGTCAGGATGTAGCCCGCCGGATCGACAATAGCACCCGAGCCCATCCGTTCCGGGCCAAGGAGCGGGGCCGAGTGGTGATCCTGGGGGACTGTGACGTGGATGCTCACAGTCGAGGGGACAACCTGTTCAATGAGCTTTACGGAGGCGTTCACTCTTCCTCCCCTATGCAAAAGATTCGTCAAGCCTAATGCCTGATTGGACGGAGCGCAACCCCTGAAGCGACCCGTAGCGGACTGCCTCGGCTCGGTACTGAGAGGCCGCCCGGGCGGCGCTTTTTTGGCTGGTTTGTCTTGGCAGCCTGGGCCGAATCTTATACCCTCTAGGGCTTCCAGGGCTGAGGAGAGAGACCGGCTATGAGCACAAGCACCCCACGTCCCGAGCGGACGCTGTCCGAGTACCGCTCCAAACAACTCCTGGCCGGCTACGGCGTGCCCGTTCCACACGAGACGCTGGTGGACAGCCCCCAGGCTGCGGTCGAGGCGGCTGGCCGGATCGGCTTTCCGGTCGTGGTCAAACTGTGCGGCGACCGGATTGCCCACAAAACCGAGCGAGACCTGGTCCGCCTCGGGCTGTCGGATGCCGAGGCGGTCCGGCGGGCCGCCACCCAGCTGTGGCAGCGGCGTCGGCCCGAGGACGGCGAGGTCGGTCTGCTGGTGGCCGAGATGGTCCACGGCCGGCGGGAGCTGATTGCCGGGCTGCTGCGCGACCCCCAGTTCGGCGCCTGTGTGCTGGTCGGCCTGGGCGGCATTCTGGCCGAGGCGGTCGGAGATGTGGCCTTTGGTCTGGCCCCGCTCGATCCGGCCGAGGCGCGTCGCATGGTTGAGGCGCTCCAGACCCGCCACCTGCTGCAAGCCTTTCGGGGCGAGCCCGCGCTCGATATGGACGCCCTGGCCGCTACCCTGGTCGGTCTGGGACGGCTGGCGGCCGAGCGGCCTGACATTCACAGCGTTGACCTGAATCCTCTTATCGTGGTGGAGGGCAAACCGGTTGCGGTCGATGCGCTGGTCGAACTCGGTGCGCCGGCCAGCGTTCCGCCCCCGCCGCCCGCCCGCTCGCCCGAGGAAATCCTGGAACGTTTTCGGCCGCTGTTTCATCCGCGCGGGATTGTGGTCACCGGGGCGTCGCGGCACCCCGGCAAATTCGGCTTTGTGTCGCTGCATAATCTGCGGCGCTTCGGCTATGAGGGCGATATTTTCCCCGTCAATCGGGATGGGGCCGAGATTCTGGACGCGCCGACCTATCGGGACATTGCCGAGATTCCGCCCGGCAGGGCCGATCTGGCCTTTGTGTGTACGCCGGCCGGGGCGAATGTCGGCCTGCTGCGCGACTGCGCAAAAATCGGGGTCCGGGCGGCGTTTGTGGCCAGCGGTGGCTACCGCGAGACCGGGCCGCAGGGCCGCCAGCTCGAAGACGAACTGGTGGCAACCGCCAACGAGCTGGGGATCGTGCTGGCCGGACCCAACGGGCAGGGGGTGATCTCCACCCCGGCGTCGATGTGCGCCCAGATTGTCGCCCCCTATCCTCCGCCGGGGCGCATCGGGGTGGTCAGCCAGAGCGGCAATCTGCTGTCGTCGTTTCTCAACTACGCGGTCCAGACCGGGGTGGGAGTGAGTAAGGCAATTTCGGTCGGCAACTCGGCCCAGACGAATATTGCCGATTACCTCGAGTATTTTGCCGCCGACCCTGACACCGACGTGGTGCTGGCCTATCTGGAGGGCATTCCCGACGGGCGCCGTTTTGTCCAAGCCGTCCGGCGACTCACCCCGACCAAGCCCCTGGTCGTGCTCAAGGGTGGGGTGGCCACGGCCGGGCAGCGGGCCGCGCTGTCCCACACCGGCTCCCTGGCCACCGACGACCGGGTGTTCCAGGGCGTGTGCCGACAGCTCGGTATGCTGCGCGCGCCAAGCGTCGAGCACGCCTTTGAGTGGGCGGCCAGCCTGGCCAGCCAGCCCCTGCCGGCCGGCGACCGGGTGGTCGTGTTCACCACGGTCGGCGGCTGGGGTGTGCTGACGGCCGATGCCTGCGCCCAGGCCGGGCTGGACCTGATCGCCCTGCCCGAGGATATCGAGGCCAAGATCAGCGCCATGGTGCCGGACCGCTGGAGCCGCAATAACCCGATCGATCTGGCCGGCGGGGAAACCCGCGATACCGTGCCCGAGATTCTCGATCTGCTGTGCGGCCATCCCCAGATTGACGCGGTCGTGCAGCTGGGGCTGGGTATCCAGGGCGCCACCGCCAACCTGTTCCAGACCGGTGCCTTCTACCCCGGTCACGGCCTGGAGCGGATGGCCGATTTTCACCAGCGCCAGGAACGGCGCTATGCCCAGGCTGCGGTCGCCGCCTCGCAGCGCCACGCCACGCCCGTGCTGACGACCACCGAGCTGGTGTATACCGACCGGGAGTACGGCAACGCCGGGCCCCTGGCCGTGCGCGAGACGGGACGGGTGTGCTACCCCAGCGCCCATCGGGCGATTGCCGCTCTCGGCGCGCTGGTCGAGTATGCGCGGTTCCGGCGGCGCGCCGACTGACAGCGGCATGGCACACCACGCTCCCAGACGCGGCGAGTGGCGGCGGGTGATGCTCCAGCTCACCCCGGCCTGGCTGACGCTGATTGCCGGCTTCGTTTTTTTGTGGCACAGCGGCCTGTGGTACGTCGTGATTGGACAGGAAGGAGGGCCTATGGCAGCCCAGGAACGTGTCCGTGCTCCCGAGCTGGAAGGCGGGATTGAGTGGCTCAACACCGACACGCCGCTCAGCCTGGCCGGTTTGCGCGGCAAAATCGTGCTGCTCGATTTCTGGACCTACTGCTGCATCAACTGCCTGCACGTCATTCCCGAACTCCAGCGCCTGGAGGCCGATTTTCCGAATGAACTGGTTGTGATCGGCGTCCACTCGGCCAAGTTTCCCAACGAGGGCGAGTCGGAAAACATCCGCCAGGCGATTCTGCGCTACGGGATTGAGCACCCGGTGGTCAACGACCGGGAGTTTCAGATCTGGCGGCGCTACGGTCCGCAGGCCTGGCCGACGCTGGTGCTGATCGACCCCGAGGGCTATGTGGTCGGCGGCATCTCCGGCGAGGGGCACTACGAGACGCTCAAAGGGGTCATCGGCCGGTTGGTTGACGAACACCGGGAGCGGGGGACGCTCGACGAACAGCCGCTCAGTCTGGCCCTGGAGAAAGCCGCCTTCCACGCCCGGGTCCTGTCGTTTCCGGGCAAGGTGACGGCCGACCCCGAGCGCGACCGGCTGTTCATCGCCGACTCCAGCCACAACCGCATTCTACTCACCACCCGGACCGGACGGGTGCTGGATGTGGCCGGCACCGGGGCGGCCGGGGCGGCCGACGGCAGCTTTGAGGCGGCCAGCTTCGACCATCCCCAGGGGATGGCTGTGGCCGGCGACAGCCTGTATGTGGCCGACACGGAAAATCACCTCATCCGCCGACTCGACCTCAAGGCCCGCACGGTGACAACGGTGGCCGGCACCGGCCAGCCCTCGTTCAGAGGCTTTCGCCGGGGCAAGGCTCGGGACGTGCCGCTCAGCTCGCCGTGGGATGTGCTGGTCGAAAACGATATCGTGTATATCGCCATGGCCGGCCCGCACCAGATCTGGGCTCTGAATGTCCGCCACCAGGAAATCGGACCCTACGCCGGCTCCAGCAAGGAGGCCCGGATTGACGGGCTGCTGATGCAGGCCGCCCTAGCCCAACCCAGCGGCCTGGCCTCGGACGGCAGCCAGCTGTTTGTGGCCGACTCCGAGGTCAGCGCGATTCGCACGGTCAGCCTGAATCCGCGCGGCAGCGTCTCGACAATCGTGGGGGTGGATCTGTTTGAGTTTGGCGACACCGATGGTCAGGGTGATGCCGTCCGGCTCCAGCATCCGCTGGGCGTAGCCTACCATAATAACGTGGTGTATGTGGCCGATACGTATAACCACAAGATCAAGCGGGTCGGTCCCGGCCTGCGCACCTCGGTGACCTTTCTGGGCAGCGGCCAGCCCGGGTTCCGGGACGCCGACACGGGCCGGGAGGCCGAGTTCTACGAACCCAGCGGGCTGAGTATAGCGGACGGCAGGCTGTATATTGCCGACACCAACAACCACGCCATTCGGGTAGCCGACCTCGAGACCGGCCGTGTCTCGACCCTCCAGATTACCGGCTTGAGCGAGGGACCGGACAGGCGACCGGACTATGTGTGGCCGAACCTCGAAGAGCTGAGTGCTGCCCCCCAGACGGTCCGGTCCGGTCGTACCAGCCTGACGGTCGATGTGGAGATTCCTCCGCCCTTCAAGCTCAACCCGGGCTCGCCGCTGGAGTACCAGGTCGAACTGAACGGCGCGACCCTGGCCGGCGGGCTGCGGACGCCGGAGCAGGACGGCCAGTTTCCGATCGAGATCCCGCTCGACCTGTCCGAGGGGACGACCGAACTGCGCGTGGCGGTCGGGCTGGTCTACTGTAAGGAGGGCCGGGACGGCGTGTGTCTGGTCAAGTCGCTGCGCTGGACGCTGCCGGTTGAGACGGCCAGCGACGGCGAGGACAGCCTGCGGATCGAACATCGGCTGGTGCCGGAGTGGACCGACGAGGCCGGGTCCGTTCCAGGAATCAGCACGGAAATCAACTGAGCAAACGGAGTGCGCATATGAAACTCGACTATCCGGTGATTGACGCCGACGGCCACGTTGATGAGAAGGCGGTCAACTGGGCCGAGCGGCTGCCCGACAAGTACCGCCGCGACGCCCCGTGCTGGGTGAGCTATCCGGACGGCCGGCGGCACATGGTGGTGGAGGGCAAGCTGTGGCCGAGCCGGCGCGATTTTTACGGCCAGCTTGGCATGTGGCCCGAGCCCAGGAAGCCGGCCCATCAGTGGGGCTGGGATCGGGAAGGCATGCAGGACCCGCATAAACGCATTCCCGACATGGACCACGAGGGCATTGATATCGCCGCCCTGTTCGGCACCTTCGTCGGGCTGGGGGCGGCCGCGTCTATCGAGGACGGCGGCCTGGCTGCGGCGGTGTCGAGCGCCTACAACGACTGGCTGGCCGAATACTGCCAGCCGTATCCCGAGCGGCTCAAGGGCATCGCCATGATCCCCATGCAGGACCCCCAGGCGGCCCGCAAGGAGATCCGGCGGGCGGTCGAACAGCTGGGCATGATCGGCGTGCAGGTACTGACCAATTTTGGCGGTCGGCTGCTGCACGAAGAAGCCTTTGATCCGATCTGGCAGGAAGCTCAGGGGCTGGACGTACCGATCTGTGTCCACATCATCTCGACCAACTCGGCCGGGATCGATCGTTTTGACCGCTATGTCTTCAAGCACGCCTTCTATCCGCTCGACTCCATGCTGGCCGCCGCCTCGTTCGTGGCCGGCGGGATTCTGGAGCGCTTTCCCAAGCTCAAGGTCGCCTTTATGGAGGCCGGGGCCGGCTGGGTGCCGTGGCTGATGGACCGGCTGCACGAGCACTACGAGCTGTTGCCGCACCAGACCCCGTGGCAGCGCCGCGACCCGCTCGACTGGCTGAAGAGCGAGAACTGTTTTTACGCGGTTGAGCCGGAAGAGACGACAATCCCGTATGTCGCCCAGATGATCGGCGAAGAGCGGTTGATCTACGCCTCCGACTACTCGCACTGGGACTGCATCTGCCCCGACTCGGTCAAGGTGTTACGCGAGCGGACCGACATCTCCGAGGGCCTGAAGCAGAAAATTTTCAACCAGAATGCGGCCCGGCTGTTCAAGCTGTGAGCACGGCCGCAGCCGCCCGCCCGAGGCGTGACACCAGGATGGCGACATGAGCATCACCCAGACCAACTTCATTACGCCGGCGGGCTGGAAGACCGGCATCGAGGAGGTCGCCCCCAAGGTCTACGCCTATATTCAGGCGTTCGGCGAACTGGGGGTCAGCAACGCCGGGCTGCTGCTCGACCGCGGCGGCAACATGGCGGTCGACGCCCTGATGGTGCCGTCCATGACCAGGCGCTTTCTGGCCGCCATTCAAAAGCTCAGCAGACGGCCGGTCTCACGCTTGGTGAACACCCACCATCACATCGACCACAGCGGCGGCAACTTCCTGTTCCGCGGGGCCGAGGTCGTCAGCCATACCGCATGTCGGGACGAGATGGTCCGCAGCGGCATTGCGGTCGAAGCCTACCAGCAACGTATCCCGCGTTTTGCCAAAGAGTTTCCCCGGCTCAAGCCCAAACCGCCCACGGTCACCTTCGAGGACCGGCTGGTCTTTCATCAGTCCGGGCGCGAGGTCGAGCTGCGCCACCTCGGACCGGCCCACACCTTTGGCGACGCCTTTGTCTACCTGCCCCAGGATAAGCTGCTGTTTGCCGGTGACCTGGCCTTTTACTACGTCACCCCGCTGGCCTTTCAGGGCCATGTCGGCAACTGGATCAAGGTCGCCGACCGGCTGCTCAAGCTGGACGTGGAGACCATCGTGCCCGGCCACGGACCGATTGGCGGCAAAAAAGAACTGCGCGAGATGCGCGCCTACCTGGCGCTGGTGCGCCGGGAGGCCAAGAAGCGCTTCAGGCTGGGCATGACCGAAGAGCAGGCCGCGCGAGACGTGAAGCTGGGGGTGTATGCCAGCTGGCGCGAGCCCGAGCGCATTCTGCCCAACATCATGCGGCTGTACCAGGAATTCCGCCAGGAGCTTGAGCAGCCGCTCGACCTTGAGCGGATGTTCGACGGCATGCGTCAACTCCGGGCCGAGCGGCACGGCCACGCGGCCGATGAGCCGGACCTGTGTTGCACCTGAAGACCGATTGAAGCGACTATCCTGCTCGGTCGGGATCGGGACGCTGCACGGCTACGATTCCGGCCAGCACGGCCAGCAGGCCCATGACGAAGCGCGGGGTAATCGGCTCATCCAGAAAAGCGCCGCCCAACAGCGTGGCGGTCAGAGGATTGAGCGTCAGGAAGATGGCCACCCGGGTGGGACTGGTATGGGCCAAAGCCCAGACCCATAAGGCATAGCCGATCCCGCCCCCAAACGTGCCGATGTACAGCACGGCGGCCCAGCCCCAGGGGGTGAAGGCCGGCCAGCCCTGGCTCAGGCCCAACCCGAGGGCAAAAGGGACGAGGCTGAGGGCGCCTATACCCATGCTGAGCGCCGTGAACACCGGGGCCGGATAGTGCTGGAGCTGGGGTTGCGAGTAGACGTTGTAGACGGCTATACACACGGCCGCGCCGAACAGCAGCGCATCCCCAGTCCATATCGATGCGGAGGAGGTCTGGGGGAGACCTTCGCTGAGGGCCAGCCCCAGGCCGCCCATGGCCAGCGCGATGCCGAACAGCTTGACCGACGTGAGGCGTTCCTCACCGCGCCAGTGCGCCAGCAGCAGGGTGAGCACGGGCTGTGAGGCGAGCACCAGGCCGCCGCGCGAGGCGTAGCTGAACTGTAGCCCCGCGCTGACCAGGATGGGCATCAGCGCGTACAGGAGGACGCCAAGGCTGGCGATAGCGCCCCAGTCTGCCCGTTGAATGCGCGGTCGGTCGCGGCGCGCCAGCGCCGGAGCGACGCAGACGAAGCCGATGCCAAAGCGAAAGAAGGCCAGCGTCAGTGGCTGGGTCTGATCGATGACAAACCGCGTGCAGAACACCATCCCGCCAAAGAAGATGCTGGCCGCCGCCGCAGCCACGGCCGCCCAGAGTGCCGAGGAAGGCAACATAACCGACTCGGCTTCAGCGCGGCGGGTTTTCAGCGTTCACCCGAGAGTTCAGCGGCCCTCCCACGCAGGGACGCTACCTGGGAATGAGCGGCAGCACGATATAAGACGGCCGGTCCTCCTGGTGGAATACGGTCTGCTGGGCGGCTATCCCCTGGCTGCCCTCGCCAAACGGCTGGCCGGTGTTCAGGTTGCGGTCAAACTCGGGGAAATGGCTGGAGCTGATTTCCAGCCGGATGCGGTGGCCCGGCAGAAAGACGTTGCTGGTCGCCCACAGATCAATCGTGAAGCGGTACGGCGTGCCGGCCTCCATCAGCTGGGGGGTCGTGGCTGAGTCCCGATAGCGAGCCCGGACAATGCCGTTGAGCAGATTCTGGGCATAGCCGTCGGGGTGGACATCGACCAGCTTGGCGGTGAAGTCGGTATCGCGCGCCGAAGACGCGGCCCACAGCTCGACCGTCACCGGTCCGGTGATCTCCAGCGGCTGGCCCAGCGGCTCCGAGGTATAGACCAGGACGTCGCGGCGCTCTTCGACCGGGCGCTGGTCTTGGACGCCCATGTCGATGGTCAGGTTGTTGCCGCCGAGCGAGGGGACCGGATCGTCGGGATCGTAGGTGTAGCGGTCGGCCGGCTCCTGACCGGGCGGGACGCTCGACAGGCTGCCGCTGCCGCTCAGGCTGTTGGCCGCCCCGTCGCTGTGCAGGAAGTAGCGTACCTGGCGCATGGCCGGCGGCGGCCAGTCGGCCAGCTGTTGCCAGCGGTTCTCGCCCAGGCTGAACACGCTGACCGGCGGCTCGTCCATGATGCCGTTGGCCACGTCTTTGAGCCAGTAGTCGAACCAGCGCAACAGGGTCTCGTTCAGGTCGATCAGGGCGGTGGGGCCAAAGTCGATGTCCCCGGCCCCGCGCGAGCTTGGCGAGGTGTAGGGCAGCAGATGGCCCCACGGCCCGATGATCAGGCGCTGGCCGGTCCGGGCCGCCTCAAAGCGGCTGTTGGCGCTGATGCTCTGATAGGCGGCCGGTCCACCCTCGGCAAAGATGTCGTACCATGAGGTGACGTGGAGCATCGGCGTGGTGACGGTTTCGGCAAAGCAGTTCACGTTGGCCCGCCGCCAGTAGGCGCCGTCGTCGGCCTGGGCGATGTGCTCGGCCATGTACGGGGCGGCTTCCTTGAGGATGTCGCCCCAGTCCTTGATCGGCAGGTGGCGGTACCATTCGTCGGTCAGCGGGGTAAAGGCGTTCAAGCCCCAGCGGGTCATGCGCGGCCCGACCGGATCGCCGCCTTCGACATAGCCCTTCATCTTTTCCACCAGGTCGGTGCGGCCCTGACGCTCCAGCGTGTTCAGGCCCTTGAACAGGGCGTAGGGCACCATCCAGCCCCACTTGGACACCCCGCCGGTGTGATAGATCCAGCTGGCGTGGTAGTCGGACGAGGCCGAGACCGGGGCCATGCACTGCAACGACGGCGGCATGGGGTCGTTGCAGGCGATCAGGTACTGGGTCAGGCCCAGGTAGGACTGGCCGGTCGTGCCCACCCGGCCGTTTGACCACGGCAGCCTGGCCGACCACTCGACCGCGTCATAGCCGTCGGCCGCCTCCTGAAAGATGGTGTCGTAGTCACCCTCGGACTCGAAGCGGCCGCGACAGTCCTGAACGACCGACACATAGCCGTAGCGGGCGTACAAGGCGTTGGGGCCGTTGGGGTCGGCGGCGGCCAGCTTGCCATAGGGCGTGCGGCTCAGCAGGACGGGAAAACGCTCGGCCGAGTCGGGCCGGATGACATCGGCGTACAGGGTCACCCCGTCGCGCGTTTTCATCGGGACATTCTTTTCGGTGACGACTTTATAGCGTTTGCGAACTGGGACAATCATGGCAGCCTCCTTTGCCCTTCCCATAGCATCTCCCCTCGGCCGGTGATACACTCACCGCCAGTCCTCAGCCCAGGAGCAGCGAAGGAGAAGCGGGTGAAATTCGGAATTTTCTCAACCGTTACCAAGGCCGATGAGCGCAGCGTCCAGCAGCTGTTCAAGGAGAACCTCGAACAGGTGGTGTACGCCGAGCAACTCGGCTATGACAGCTTCTGGTTCGCCGAGCACCACTTTTCGACCTACAGCATGATCGCCTCGCCCAACGTGATGGTCGCCTCGGCCGCCCAGCGGACCGACCGGATCAAGCTGGGGCCGGCGGTCAACGTCCTGCCCTTCCATCATCCGCTGCGCCTGGCCGAAGAGGGCGCGATGCTGGATATGCTGAGCGACGGGCGTCTGCTGTGGGGTATCGGTCGGGGCATTCAGCCGGGCGAGTTCATTCCGTGGCGGGTCGATCACGAACAGAGCCGTGACATCTTTGACGAAACCCATCAGGCTGTGATCCGGGCCTGGACCCAAGACACCTTCTCGTATCAGGGCCGGTTTGTGAACATTCCCCAGACCCGGCTTGAAATCCGGCCGGTCCAGCAGCCGCACCCTCCGGTGTGGACCGCCGGGCTGTCCGAGGCTTCGGTCCGCTGGGCGGCAAAACACAACTATCCGTGCATGGAGGTCTACACCCTGCTGCCGATCATGCAGCAGCACTGGGCCATCTACAAGGCCGACAACGCCAAGCATGACCACACCATAGACCACGTCGGCCTGGTACCGACCCGGCATGTGTATGTGGCCGAGAGCGACGAGCAGGCCAAAGCCGAGGTGCTGCCGACCCTGGCCGCGCGTTGGCAACAGCTGCTCAAACTGGCCAAACCGGACGAAATGGCCCAGTCGTCCTCCTACTCGTATCTGAAAGGCACCTTCGATGCCGCAGCCCGGGGCGACCTGAGCGAGCTGATGGACCTCGGCATGCTCCTGATCGGCAGCCCCGACACCTGCATCCGGCTCATCAAGCGTCACCAGGAGTTTCTGGACGACCTGCAATACATGATCCTGTTCTTCGCCTACGGCAGCCTCAGCCAGCAGCAGGTGTGTCGTTCCATGCGTCTGTTTGCCGAGCAGGTCATGCCTGCGTTTCCCGAGCCCGAGGCGACCACGACCGCAGTCAACGGACGGGCGGCCCAAGAGGGTCAAGTGTCATGACGAGATGTGTGATGCACATTACCCGGAGTCTGTTCGTGCCAGCCGTGCGATGGAAGCGACCCACCCCGCCGCTCGCGCGGCACCCCTCCCAGGAGGGGATTCCTTCCTGTTCCCCTCCTGGGAGGGGTGGCCCTGAGCTTGTCGAAGGGCCGGGGTGGGTTTCTTTTTGCATCACACGTAACGAGGTGGGCTATGTCGTTCCCGAATCTGTATATTCACGAGCCGATTGAGAAGGTCATGGGCGACTGGGACTTTCTGAACGAGCGGGTGATCGGCAAGTTTTCCGGCTTTAAGGAAGCCGGCCAGCAGGTCATCGGCGTCCGTCACTACGCCCCGACCGAGACCGGCGCCCTAGACGCCATCTCGGGTGGGAAGCTCAGCGAGATCTGGCTGATCGAGCCCTACAAGGGCCTGACCAAGCTGACCGACCCGCCCAAACCGCTCGACATCGGCGTTGTGGTGGGCGGCATTCCGCATCATGCGGCCAACTACTTTGGTTACTGGCACATCAACGACCGGGACGAGCTGTTTCTGCCCCTGCCGCCGGACGAGGACGGCCAGATTCCCTTCCTGTTGATTCAGCAGATGCCGGACAAGACCGAGTGCGACCGCTTTGCCTGGTACTGTCTGGAGTGCCTGACCCTGCTCTTCGAGCGGGTCTATCCGACCGGTGAAAAAGGCATGAACGGTTTCTGGAAGGCCGAGCGGGCGGCGGTGACCGAATACAACAGCGACAGCCGAAACCGGACCTGTCCCGAGTGCGGGACCGTGAACCTGGAGGGCTATTGCTGGCAGTCGCGCAAAGATACGCCGGCCGAGCGCCAGGCCCGAGCCAAATGGTAGGCCGGAGCCTTCCCCATGCCTCGCACCATCCCGCTCCGCAACTATACCGCCTCGGCCACCGATCCTGAGGATCTGGACGATCTCGGCCGGTGGCAGGAGGCGTTTGACTACCGCATCTGGAGCGCCCGGCTGCCCTTGACCGGGCCGCAGTTTCGGCTGTTTGAAATGCTGCCCGAGGGAATTCTGGAAATCCCCCAGCGGGGCAAGCGGCTGATGCACCTGATCAAGGCCGGTGTGCCGCACCATGTGGCCTCGCTGCTGGGCTACTGGGCGGTCAGCGATACGGACCGTATCTGGATTCGGGCCGAGTGGCAGGACAGCGCATATTACACCATCATCATGGGCGGCACCCCCTCGGCCTATCAGCGCGACCGCTTGCGCTGGTACTGCCCCGGCTGCGGCGCGGTGGTGCACGAGGTGGTGTATGAGACGGCCCAGCGCGGCTGGCGCGGGCTGTGGGATGAGGAGGGGCGAGCCGTGGAGCGCTTCAATACCGATGCCGGCCTGCGGACCTGCCGGGCGTGCGGCAATCTGCACCCGAATGCCTACAGCTTTTTTGCCGAACGGGATACGCCTGAGGCGCAGGCGGCCCGCCACAGCTGGTGAGGCTATGGCCTGGGTCGCGCTTGGAGCTGTTGAGGCGTTTCCGGCGGGGACGCTGGCGAGTGTCAAGGTCGCCGGCCGGCAGCTCGCCGTCTGGAATGACGGCGGCGAATTTATCGCGGTCGAAAACGCCTGTCCCCACAAGGGCGGCCCCCTGAGCCGGGGCTGGCTCAAAGGGGCGACCGTGACCTGTCCGTGGCACCGTTTTCGTTTTGATCTGCGCCGGGCGTGCAGCCTGACCAATCCGGCCATGCGGCTGCGGACCTATCCGGTCCAGGTCGAGGACGGGCTGCTCAGGGTCGATATCGGCTGAAGGGCGAGCCGCCCCGCCTGTCACTGTGCGGCATAGCCGCCGTCAACTGTAAATACCGAGCCCGTCACCCACGACGATTCGTCCGAGGCCAGAAACAGGCCCATCGAGGCGATGTCTTGCGGGGTGCCCACCCGGCCGAGCGGATGGCTCTTGGCCACCCGTTCCATGCGTTTGGGATTCGAGCCGTGCAGCACGTGGGCCATCATCGGCGTGTCCACCGCACCGGGGCACATGACGTTGCAGCGGATGTTCTTGGCGGCATAGGCGGTGGCAACCGCCCGGGTGAGCGAAACCACCCCGCCTTTGGCGGCGGTATAGGCATGCACGTTGCCGACGCCCAACAGCCCGGCCAGCGACGACACGTTGATGATTGAGCCGCCGCCGGCCTGGGTCATTTCAGGAATGGCGTACTTGCAGCCCAGGTAGACGCTCTTGAGATTCACCCCCAGCACCAGCTCCCACAGATCCTCCTCAAGCTCGGTCACCGTCGTGTCCCGCTTATGCAGCACTGCGGCGTTGTTGTACATGATGTGCAATCCGCCGTAGGTTTCGACCGCCCGGGCCACCGCAGCCTGGAGGTCAGCCGCGCGCGACACATCGGTCTCGTGAAAGACGGCCTGTCCGCCGGCCGCCTTGACCAGCTCGACCGTCTCGTGTCCACCCTCGACCTTGATATCGGTCACCACCACCCTGGCGCCCTCTTGGGCGAACAGCACCGCGGCCGCCCGACCCTGGCCGCCGCCGGCTCCGGTAATCAGGGCGACCTTGTTGGCTAATCTTCCTGGCATAGTTCGTCTCCTTATTGCTGCTTTCGCAGGAATGACAGGCGGCTCCACAGGACCGTCATGTGTGCTAGCCCCGCAGCCGCGGTAGTACGTCGTCGGTGAACCGCGCCGCCGCAGCCTGGGCCTCGGCCGTTGGCGTGACGAAATTCGGTCCTATGACGCCGAACTTCGTCACGCCCAACTCCGCGAGTTGCACCAGCCTGTCGGCGCAGTAGCCCGGCGCTCCGACGATGGCGTAGGCGTCGATGAAATCGTCCGTGAGGGCTGTGGTCTGCTGGCCGCCCTGCTGGCCGTGCGCGTTCATGTCATAGAGATCGTGCAGCCGGTGAAAGACTTTCTTCTGCTGATCGTCGGCTGGCCCGGCCACTGCGCCGTCCAGCACCGAGAAACGCGCGAACAGCCCCGTGGAGGCGCGGCCGAGCTCGCGCCCTACGGCGAGGTCGTCGTGGCAGACGACATTGACGTAGGCGCCGAAACTCAGCGTGTCGGGATCACGTCCGGCGGCGCGGGCCGCCTCGCGGGCGGTGGCGATGCCCCAGGCGATGCGCTTCGGGTCGGCGCCGACGGCGAGCATCACCCGGTCGGCGTGGCGGGCGGCGATGCCGATGACGCGGGGCCCGGTGGCGGCGACTTCGACCGGCACCTTCGGCCCATCGCCCGGCCAGCGAATGGAGCTGGCCTTCGGCGCATCGGCGAAACCGAGACGGTCCGCAGGCGGCGCCGCCTCGTCCGGGATGCCGGAGCCTTCGAAGGCCACTTCCGCGCCCGCGAGATAGGCCTGCACCTGCTTGAGGTAGGTCTCGAACCACCTCAGACGCGCCGGGGCGCGGCCAAGGTGCGCGAGGGCGCTGTCGCCGCGACCGATGCCGAGCACCATGCGGCCCCGAGAGAGGCGCTGGACCGCAAGTGCCGAACTCGCGGTCACCGCAGGGTGCCGGGTGACGGGGTTCGTCACGGATGTCGCCAGTCCCAAGGTGTCCGAGGCGGTGGCCGCGAGCGCCAGGAACACATAGGGGTCACCCGTCAGGTTCTGGGAGTCCCCCGCACCGATGCCATCCCAGCCTTGGGCCTGGGCCCGCCGCGCAAAATCAGCGCTTCTCGTCGGGTCCGATACCGTCCACGTCCAGAATTCCATGCGTATCTCCTTTCCCCTGTTCTGCCGCCGCGCTCCGCCGGCGGGCGGCAATCCGGACGGTCGGGGGGTCGTGTCTCATGTTGAAAAATTTGACCAGGATCAACGGGGCAGTCCCCATTCTCACATTCCCCCTCGGGCATCGGGCCCGCCGCTCGGCGTCCGTGCCCTACGCTGACGCACGCACGGGGGGGAACGGACCCCCTCTACAAGACTGTCTGCCGTTTGTCGATACCAAAATTGATAGACCGAGTGCCCTCGCTCCAGCCTCAGCGCTCAAGGCAGGAGCGGCTCTTCACGATAAGCGGAGGCTCTCAGACGGGCGGAAAGGGCGGGCCGCATGCGGAGGAGAACGAAGTGCAAAGAGAGACACGACCGTTAATCTCGAATGTCGCCGCTTCACTTTGGCCCATGAATTGGCCTACCGCGGCTGCCGAATTGCTGCGTCAGTCGGTTGCTCAGGTTGAGCAGGGATTAAAAGGGCCGACCGGTGCGAGTCAGCATGATCGCCGAGCTGACAAGAGGCAGGAAGAAGCGCGATTGACCTAGGCGGTTGTCCGGGGCAGTGACGAGTCGGGCAGGTCGGCCGACGCGAGAGTGCACGGCTCTCGCCACGCCTTGGCCGCCAACACCACGATGCTGGTCATGCCCCAGGTCAGGCCGACCACCACACCGCCGTCAAGAATGCCGCGCCACGGCTGGCTGATGTACTGAAAAATGACGATCAGCACGCCAATACCCAGGGTCAGGGTATAGATGGACAGCAGCCGGCGGCGGGTGGCGTGAAAGTAGCCTATGCAAAACAGCGGAGCCAGCAGCAGGCGCAGCACGGACGGCCGGTCGTCGAGCACCCGGGCACGGGCGACGACGCGCGGGGCAAAGGATTTCTGAAAACCCATGTAGCCCTCCGAGTGCGCCATGAAGGCCGTGTTGAGGATGAGCAGCGTCCAGTGGCGCCAGTCCCAGGCGTAGCCGAAGGCCTCGATTGAGCGGCCGAGCAGATGAAAAACCGCGTAGGCCAGTATGGCCAGAATGCCCCCCAGACCCCAGATGCTTCCTAGACGCGCCAAGACGGATCAGCCACCTTCCCATCCATGTTTTTCACCCTCTCTGTGCTACCGATATCACCGGTCCAGATCAAGCCGCCAGCCCCGTGCGGCGCTGAGCCGAAGCGCTGCACGGGACCGGAGCACCGGTGTGAGGCGCTCTTGACTGAGCGCCCATCCGACGTTTAGGGTCGGCAGGGTCGGAACTGAGTCAGAAGAAAGGCAAGCGATGCAGGCGATTGACGGGGCGCGCTGTTTCCAGGCCATGGTGCCGATGCGGGACGGCGTCCGCCTGAATACCTTTGTGTTCCTGCCCGACAGCGGCGGACCGCGCTATCCGGTGATTATGCAGCGCACGCCGTACGGCATCACCTCGCCCGAAGGCCAGCACGTGACCGACTGTACCCGGGGCTGGTTGCCGGACCCCAAGGCGCCCCTGCGCGGTTCGATCCTGCGCGGCTGGCGCGAGATTGTGCGCCGTGGCTATGCTGCGGTCTACCAGGATACGCGCGGCCGCTACGGCTCGGAAGGCGAAGACCACGTCTACGGCGACGACGCCGCAGACGGCTACGACAGCCTGGAGTGGATCGCGGCCGAGCCCTGGTCCAGCCAGCGCGTCGGGCTGTCGGGCTCGTCGGCCGGGGCGACGACCGCCCTGGCCGCCGCCTCGCAGGGCCATCCCAGCGTGCGGGCGTTTTTCACCCAGGTCGGCGGGTCGAGTATCTATGACGACGTGGTGTATGAGGGCCAGTCGATTCAGATGGAGCGTCTGTGGCTGTGGGTCGCCCGCAATATCCCGGGCTTGTCAGCGTCCCACCGTCAGGCGCTGCTGCAACGCCACCATATCAGCGCCGAAGCCTTGGCGGCGGCCGCAGATTCGGCGGCGACCCGCTATGCGGCGCTCGACGCCGCCCGCCAGTCAACCCCGCCTTTTATCGAGTCGGCCGACTGGCTGCGGCTGCCGCTGACCGGCTATCCGGACTTCTCTGTCTGGCAGCCCTATCTCGACGAAATCATCACCCATCCCGCGCCCGACGCCTTTCGCGCCCGCCACAACTTTCGGGCGACGATCAGCGTGCCCGGTTTTCACGTCACCACCTGGTTCGACATTTTTCTGACCAGCGTGCTGGCCGCCTTTCGCGATATCCAGGCCCGCGTCGGGAACCAGCGCCTGTGGATCGGACCCAACAGCCACTACTTTGTGTATGAGCAGAATTTCTGGCCGCGCGATCCCTACTTCGAGTGGTTCGACCACTGGCTCAAGGATGAGCCGACCAGGATCGTGGATGAGCCGGCGGTTTTTTATGCGCCCCGCGCCTGGGTTGCGGACCAGGCCGGCTACGTCGCCAACGACTGGCGTCACGCCGAGCACTGGCCGCCGCCGGGAGTCGTCCTCCGGCGGCTGTATCTGCGGGGCGACGGCCGGCTCAGCCCGGACGGTCCGGGCGGCGACCGGCGCGGTTATCTCTACGACCCCCGGCGGCCTGTTCCGACGCTCGGCGGGCGCAACATGCTGATCGACAGCGGCCCGCGCGACCAGCGTCCGGTCCAAGCCCTGCCCAACTATGGCCTGACTTACTGCGGTCAGGTTCTGGACCGGGAGCTTTGCATCGCCGGTCCGGTGCGGGTCATCCTCCACGTCCAGTCCGACTGCCCCGACACCGATTTTGTGGCCAAGCTGATTGAGCTGCAAGCGGACGGGCGCGCCAGCCTGCTGATGGACGGGGTGGTGCGAGCCATGTACCGCCAGGCCGAGCCGCAGCCCCTGGTCCCCGACCAGGTCTACCGACTGGAGATTGAGCTGGGCGATATCCACCACACCTTTCAGGCCGGCAGCCGCCTCCAGGTGGATATCACCAGCAGCAATTTTCCCCGCCGGGCGCGCAACACCAACAGCGGCAACCCGGTGCTGGCCAGGGACACTGAGGCGGATATCCGCCTCGCAAACAACACGGTCCACCACGCCGAGGAACGCCCGTCTTTCCTTGAGCTGCCGGTGCTGACCGCCGGCTGAGACGCCTGGCATGCCACAGCTGAGCGAAAGTCGGCGCATGCAGGCGGTGCAGTCGCCCATCATTCCGGTGGTCGCCGAGCTGATCCGCGCCACCCCCGGCACGCTGTCGCTGGGCCAGGGCGTCGCCTACTACGGCCCGCCGCCCCAGGCGCTTGACGCCGTCCGCAGCTTCGAGGCCGACCCCGACAACCATAAGTACAAACTCGTCCAGGGCATTGACCCGCTGTTGGAGGTGATCGCCCACAAGCTGCGCCACGACAACGGCATGGCGCTCGATGACGGGCAGCGTATCGTGGTGACGGCCGGGGGCAATATGGCCTTCATGAACGCTCTGATGGCGATTACCGATCCGGGCGACGAAGTCATTCTGCCGCTGCCCTACTATTTCAACCACGAGATGGCAGTCGGCATGGTCAACTGTCGGGCCGTGTGCGTGCCGACCGATGCCCACTACCAGCTCCGACTCGACACCATCGACCGGGCCATCACCGAGCGAACCCGGGCGGTGGTGACGGTCTCGCCCAACAACCCGGCCGGGGTGGTGTATCCCGAAGCCGACCTGCGGGCGGTCAACCGCCTGTGTCGCCAGGCCGGCATCTACCACATCAGCGACGAGGCGTATGAGTATTTCACCTATGACGGAGCGCGCCATTTCTCGCCCGGCTCACTGGCCGACAGCCACGCCCACACCATCTCGCTGTACTCCCTGTCCAAGGCCTACGGTTTTGCCAGCTGGCGCATCGGCTGGATGGTCGTCCCCGAACACCTGTATACGGCGATCAAAAAGGCCCAGGACACGATTGTGATCTGCCCGCCGGTCGTGTCGCAACACGCGGCGGTGGCCGCCATGCGCGTCGGGCCGGCCTACTGCCGTGACAAGCTCAGCGCCATGACCGCAGCCCGTCAGGTCGTGCTGCGCGAGCTGCGCCGTCTGCCCGAACTGATCAGCCTGCCGCGCTCCGACGGGGCGTTCTACTTTCTGCTGCGGGTGCGGACCGATATGGACCCGATGACCCTGACCGAGCGCCTGATCCAGGAACATCGGGTGGCGGTCATTCCCAGCACCGCCTTCGGGGTGACCGACGGCTGCCTGCTGCGGATTTCCTATGGGGCGCTGAGCGAAGAAGTGGCCGGCGAGGCGGTCGCACGCCTGTCGCGCGGCCTGCAAGAAATGCTGAGTTAGAGCAAATTACGATTGTGTGTAGCCGTCCGTCATTCCCGCGCAAGCGGGAATCTCGCCTTCCCACCCTGGCGCCCTCTGGATGCCGGCTCACGTCCGGCATGACGAGAACGGAACACATGGCTACAATCTATCGTAAAATGCCCTAGGCCCAAGATTGACACATTGAAACATTATCAGCCGCCCAGGACGGCGATTTCGGACTATCTTGGCCCCGCGCTCGGGCCGACCTGGACGGATCGCGAGCCGGGACACCCCCTAAGCAGCCTTATCAACAGTCAGGGAGAGCCGTGCGCCGAGATGGCCTAAGACAGCGTCTATCGTGGCGGCCTTCGTGGCATGGTCCGGGTTCAACATCCGCCGCACCTCGTTTTCCGCAATGTTCAGCTCGCGGGCGAGGCGGCGTTGCGAGATGTTGGCCTGGCGATAGGCTTCGTAGAAGGCCGCTTTCAGCGCGATCTGCAACGGCGGGATAACCAACGGCCGCCGCTTACTAGCGCGCGACGGCTCGGGTAAGGCTCGGCCCTTGCGCATCGTCGTCGTGATCAGTTCCCGTAGTAAGTCCTTCGCCTCGTCCAGCGCTTCCTCGCGGGTTGCTCCATCAGTGGCCCCCCACCCGAAGTCGGGAAACGTGATAACAAACCGCCCATCTTCGTCTCGTTCGATCTCCGCAGGATAGTTGAAAGTGTCTGGCATCGCACGTAATCCTCCTTTACAAATTCAACTATCTTGCTTTCTTGTATGTGAGCCTTACAGAGCTAAAACTTGTTAAAGGCGAAGCTCTCCTAGCCCCAACTGAATGGGGGGAGAGCGCGTCCGCGTGAGGGCGGCTCTGCACTCGAAGGCCAGCTCGGTGCAGACTCCCTGTTCCTTGCTGGACGGCTGCCTCGTCCAGTTTCCCACCCCGTCAGGGTTGCGCTCTAGGGCTGCGGCTGTGGGAAGCCCCCTGGTCGCCGCTGTTCCTCCTCACGCTGCCAGCGTCTTACCGCCCAGCGCGAAGGAATTCGTTCTTGTCAATTTCGAGGTCTGCGAGCATCTTATTGAGCAGACCCTTCCCGAGTTCTTTTTTCCGATCCTTGATCGTGGTTTCCCGATCGCCTACAAACAGCGTCCCATGCGAGCCCACCCCCTTCTTAGCTAAGAAGGTTGGCTTCTCCAGCCCCTTGGCTTTAGCCCACCGTTGCACCCGCCTTATGAATTGTCCGCCTGTCATTCCATCCTCCGGGCCGTCCTCTGAGGTGTCTTTCCATATTTGTTCCTCCTTCATCTGGTGACCTCGACTATGAACACAAAAACGTGCGCGGTCAAGTCCCCAAGCGAGACATAAGGCAAAGTCATCAGCCGCCCAAGCGGGTCAGGGCTGTGACCCACGTCTGCGTCCGCTCGTAGCGTCTCCGGGGCCGACTGGCGGTTAGCCCGACTTGCGGGTTTAGCGGGCACCAGGCAGACTGCCTTGTCGTGCGCAAAGAAGGGAGAGCAGCTTGATGACTGCAAGCAAAGACAAGACAAAGACCGACCGGACCGTGCGGGTATCTAAGACGGGAGGTCGCATCGCCGCTCGGGTTGCCGGAGTTGTGGGAGCACCGGCGGTTGTATCGACGCTGGTCGCTTCCTTGGGCACGGCGAGTACTGGCACCGCAATATCCACTTTGAGCGGCGCAGCGGCGACGAAGGCGACGCTCGCATGGTTGGGGGGCGGGACACTTGCTGCAGGAGGGCTCGGCGTCGCCGGAGGTGCTGTTGTCCTCAGCGTGATCGGCGTGGGTGGTGCCTACGGAGCGAAAAAGCTCTATGACAAGGTGACGAAGCCAAAGAATTAACGCAAGGCGACAAGGCGACCAGCGATGGCTATCTGGGAATGGCTCAGGGAACTGCCAATCATTGACGATGTGGCGGATGCCTTCGACATCTTCGCCGAGTTTCTTCCTGAAGCGGACTCCGGCGCCGTCCCGGTCGGCGACTATGCCGAACTCCGCGAGAGCATGTATTGGACGATTGGAGAAGACGGAATCGACACACGGCAACAACTGCTGATTGATTTTTCATTGGAGCCGGTGTCGTACGACGAGAACAGGCAGGTCGCGAGCGGCCTTTGGCGCGACCCACACACGGGATTCGAGTCCAGCGATCCCTCGGATTTCGACATTGACCACCGGGTTCCGTTCCGGGAGATAGCCGACCAGTTCCCGCAGCTGTACGAGTTGCCGAAGGAAGAGCAGCTCGCCATCTACAACGATGCTGAAAACCTGCAAGTGATTCACGACGAACACAACCTCAAGAAGGGGGACGACACCCCGGAGCGGCATGCGCAGGAGTTCGCCAACGCGGATGCAAGGGGAAAGTTCCTCAGGAAGTGTGCGGACTACGTGGGGCGACTCAACGAGAGGTTCAGCTGAGATCCCGATTTCCCTGGGGCATCGCGACTGACCCTTTGCGGCGCTCCGCTCAGTACGAACAGGAGGTCGTTGGTCCTGAGCGTAAGGCGCAGCGCGCCTGAAGTCGAAAGGCTACAACTTATCGTGAAACGCCCTAGCGAAACGTCTCGGTAAAGGCCTGACGCTGCTGGGTGCTGCCCAGCATGATGAGTTCACTGCCCTGCTCCAGCGTAGTGGCCGGCAGCGGGTTGGTCTGAATATGCCCGTTGTGCTGAATGCCGATAACGTTCAGGCCGGTCCGGGCGCCGATCTCGCTTTCCACCAGGCTCAGGCCGACCAGAGTGTGGGGCAGGGCAACCGTGAACAGCTCGATCCCCTCTTCCAGGATGCCCAGCTCGTGGCCTTGCAGCAGCGAGAAGACCTGTTGCACCCCGAGCGAGGCATAGCTCAGCACGAAGTCTGCGCCGGCCCGGTGAATGGCCTCAAGATTGCGCTCGTGGGTAATGCGGCTCACAATGCGCAACTCGGGGTTCAGGCGGCGGCAGTAGATCGTCAGGTAGATATTCATCGCATCGTCGTTGGTGGTCAGCAGGACCGCCGGCGCCTCCTGCAAACCGGCTTGCATCAGTACCTGTCGGTCGGCCGCATTGCCGATGAAGAGCTTGTCCGGCAGAGGAGCCAGCCGCTCGCGCAGCCCCTCGTCGTGTTCAAGCAGATGGACCGGTATCTGCTGGCGCTTGAGCGCCTGGGTTGCGGCGCAGCCGACTTTGCCTCCGCCAATGACCAGGACCGGATTATAGTTGGTATCGTAAATGACCAGCAGGGTGTTGAGTTCCAGCATCTGCTCGGCGGTGCCGACCACGACCACCACGCTGGTGTCGGACAGATAGGTGTCCGGCGAGACCGTCACCAGGCGGCCACGTTCCCACATGCCGACGATCGTGATGCCCAGCGCGTCGCGCAGGCCGGTGTCGCGGATTGTGCGGCCGGCCAGGGGCGTATTGTGGACCGGGAACTCGGCGACGTGCAGACCGCGGAAACGGCCGATCTCGTGGGCCTCGGCGTGGCCGGTGTGGAGCCGGTTGGCGAGGCGCTCGCCCAGGCGCTGTTTGAGGGGCAGCACATGGTCACAGCCGCTGAGTTCGAGAATGTCGATGGAATCCTCGTTCTCGACGGTGGCCATGATCGGTACCTCGGCGGCGACCTCTCGGACGGTCAGAGTGATATTGGTGTTGAGCGTGTCGGCGCTGTCGGCCAGAATCAGGCGGGCCTGTGCGGCGCGGACTTTCTCGTAGGTCTCCCGGCTGTCGAGTTCGCCGCTGATGACCGACACGCCGTCTTCGTGCAGCTGGGCGGCACGGGCCGGGTCGGGCTCGACGACATAGTAAGGGATGTCGTGCAGGCGCAGGCGCTCGATCAGTCCGGGCGCAATGGTATTGTACGAACAGATCACCACGTGCCCGTGCGCCTGCGGCGACGCTTCACGCGGCGCTTGCAGCCGCACCTGGGCTTCGAGCCACGGGGCGTAGAAGAAACGGATAAAGGTGAACGGCAGGACAATCAGCAGCAGGACAATGCCCGACAGCAGGACCACGATGCTGAACAGGCGTCCGAGATCGGTATGAAAGGTAATGTCGCCAAAGCCGAGCGTACTCATCACCGTCAGCGTCCAGTAGAAGCCGGTCAGCCACGAGTGGTCCTGGCCCTCGTCGTAGACCATGATCAGGTGAAACAGCACCGAGAAGACCACAATCGTGCCGAACAAAAAGGCCAGAAATTTGAGCAGCGCCCCGATATTGCGGCGCGTTGCCCGGTCGGTCAGAAAGTAGGCCAGTTGCGGGCCGAGCACTTTCATACGGAATCCTGGACGACTGTCCCGGAGGGCGGGCAAGATGGGCAGGATGGGCAAGGTGGGCAAGACAAGGCTGACATGCCTGTCCTTATTAGAATGCGGAGCGCGGGCGTGCAATGCCCGTCCGGGGTCTGCTATAGCAGGGGCAGACACGGGACAAAGGAGAAGGCTGATGAGCGATATTCGTTTTGACGGACGGGTGGCGGTGGTGACCGGAGCGGGCAACGGGCTGGGTCGCAGCCACGCCCGGTTTCTGGCCGCGCGGGGGGCGAAAGTGGTTGTCAACGACCTGGGCGGCAGCGTCGCCGGCACGGGCGGCTCACCGGCTGCGGCCGATGGCGTGGTTGAGGAGATCCGGGCGGCCGGCGGCGAGGCCGTGGCCAGCTACGATTCGGTGGCCAGCGAAGCGGGCGGGCGGCGGATTATTCAGACCGCGCTCGACGCCTTTGGCACGGTTGATGTGCTGATCAACAATGCCGGCAATGTGCGCGACAAGAGCTTTGCCAAGATGGATCTCGACGATTTTCGGTCCCTGATCGACGTGCATCTGATGGGCGCGGTGTACTGCTCGCACGCGGCCTGGCCGGTCATGCGCGAGCAAGGCTTTGGGCGGATTGTGATGACCTCGTCCTCAGCCGGTCTGTACGGCAACCACGGCCATACCAACTATGGGACGGCCAAGATGGCGCTGGTCGGCTTCATGCACGCGCTCAAAGAGGAGGGCCGGCGCTACAATATCACGGTCAACGCCATCGCCCCGATGGCGGTCACCCGCATGTCGCGGGTGGCGATGACCGACGAGTTTGCCAAGGTCAGCCAACCCGAGTTTGTGACCGCCGCAGTCGCCTGGCTGTGCGCCCCGGAGAACGATGCCTCGGGACATATCATCCAGGCTGGGGCGGGCTATTACGCCAAGATCGAGGTCCGCGAGGCGGCCGGTGTGGTGTTTGGCACCGACCGGGTGCCGAGTCCGGAGCAGATTCGGGATCGCTATACCGAAATCACGGACATGAGTCAGGCCGGCGCCTTTGAGAATGCGACCGAGATCGCGCGTAAGGTCTACCGGCTGGTGGTGCCCAGGAAATAAGCCGCTGCTCGGGACGCGCCTAGGCGTCCTCTTCTGCCAGGGCGGTGCTGAGATAGCGTTCCGACGAGCTGGCCAGGATGGTCACAATCAGCCTGCCGGCGTTTTCCGGGCGGGCCGCAAGCTGGAGGGCGGCCCAGACCGCCGCCCCGCTGCTGATGCCGGCCGGAATGCCCTCTTGCTTAATCACTCGCCGCGCGGTCGCCAGCGCGTCTTCGTCCTTGACCCGAATGATTTCGTCGATCAGCTCGGTGTTGAGAATGGCCGGGATAAAGCCCGCGCCAATGCCCTGGATTTGATGGGCGGCGGGCGGTCGGCCGGACAGCACGGCCGAACGGTCGGGTTCGACGGCCACGGCTCGAAAGCTCGGCTTCCTGTCCTTGAGGACCTCGGCCACACCCGTAATCGTCCCGCCGGTGCCCACGCCGCTGACCAGCATATCGACCCGGCCGTCCGTATCGTCCCAGATTTCCAGGGCGGTCGTGCGCCGGTGGATGTCCGGATTGTTCGGGTTTTCAAACTGTTGGGGAATGAAGGTGTTGGGCAGGCTGGCGGCGATATCTTCAGCCTGGCGGATGGCACCCGGCATGCCCTGCTGGGCCGGGGTCAGGACCAGCTCCGCCCCCAGCAGGCGCAGCAGACTGCGGCGTTCCACGCTCATCGAGTCCGGCATGGTCAGGATCAGACGATACCCGCGGGCGGCGCACACAAAGGCCAGGGCGATCCCCGTGTTGCCGCTCGTCGGCTCAACGATCACCGTATCCGGGCTGATCGCGCCGTCCCGCTCGGCCGCCGCGATCATGTTATAGCCGATGCGGTCCTTGACGCTGCCGAGCGGATTAAAAAACTCCAGCTTGGCGTACACCTCGGCGCGCAGGCCGTGGGTCACCCGGTTGAGACGCACCAGCGGGGTGTGGCCAATCGTCTCGGTGATGTCTTTGAACAGGCGTGCCATGCGATTCCTCGTCTCCAAGCATTGGCGCACCAGTATATCATAGTGCCCCTGAAGTATAGCGCTGGCCGTGTTGCCGCCGGGGAAGATTGGCAGCAAAGCCCTGCTTGGATAGGAGCCCCATAGATACCAACGCTTCTTCCATTTGATCGCGCATTGCATTCTTTCTGTTCAAGTCCATATTGAAGAGTTATGCCGCGTAACGATCAGGTGACCCGTCAGTGGTTGCTGTTGCAGAAGCTGGAGCACTCCCGAGGAGCGACCCTCCAAGAGCTGGCCGCGTCCCTGCCTGAAGACTTGTCCCGCCACCCCCGGACGATTCGGCGCGACCTCGACGCACTGGAGGCCGCCCATATTCCGCTGATTACGGAGCGCAGCAACGGTCGTATGCGCTGGCGTCTGATGGACGGCTATCGTCAGGTCCTGCCGCTGACCCTCTCGCCAACCGAACTCATGGCCCTGGTTTTCAGTCGGGATTTGCTGAAACCGCTGGACGGAACCGAACTCAAGGCGTCGCTCGACTCGGCCCTGAACAAGGCTGCGGCCGCGTTGCCGACCGAGGGGGCAGGCTACATCGAACAGCTGCGCGGCCATTTCTCGGTCGGCGTGGGCGCCCACAAGCGTTACCGTGAGCACCGGCAAACCATAGACCAGCTGTCGCAGGCCATCGCCCAGCCCCGCACCGTGCAGATGCGCTACTACACCGCTTCTCGTGACCGGACCGCCCGCCGCGAGGTTGACCCCTATCACCTGTGGTACGCCGACGGCGGGCTGTATCTGATCGGTCACTGCCACCTACGCCAAGATGTGCGCATGTTTGCGGTGGACCGGATTCGGTCCTTGACGCTGACCAATCGCCCGTGTCAGATGCCGCTCGATTTCGACCTGGACGCCTATGTCAGAGACGCCTTGGTCGTCATGCGCGGCACGCCGATTGAGATCGAGCTGCTGTTCGACAAGCCCACCACGGCCTGGGTCAAAGACCGCCAGTGGCATCCCAGCCAGCAGACCACACTCGGAAAAGATGGTCGCCTGCACCTGTCGCTGCGCGCTGCGGACACCCGCGAGCTGGTCGGCTGGGTGTTGCACTTCGGCAGCGGGGTGCGGGTCATCAGCCCGGACTCGTTCAGGGATCAGGTCCGGGAAGAAGCCCGAAAAATTTCTGAGCAACAGTGACCCCGGATGTCACACCGGTTTGCTACACACGATACAAATGAACTTACCCAGCAGCGCCCCCTGGTTCCCTCTCCCCTGGAGGGAGAGGGCTAGGGAGAGGGGGAGAAAGGAACGCAGCGCATGCCTTCGATTGATCTGGCGTTTCGCCTGACTGGATCGGCCGTTCCGGTTGACCACGGCTATGCCTTATACGCCGCACTGAGTCGGATTCTGCCGGACATCCACGCGGCAAAAGACATCGGCGTGCAGCCCATTCGTGGTATCTATAGTGGAAACGGTACGCTCCACTTGGCGGATTTCTCTCGTCTGATCCTCCGCCTTCCAGACAAACAGATTCGGGCCTATCTGAAGCTGGCCGGGAAAAGGTTAGCGGTAGACGATCACCCGCTCAGTGTAGGGGTGCCGGAAGTCCGCACGCTTCGTCCGGTCGTCCGCCTCCGTTCGCGTCTGGTCACGATCAAGGGGTTCCTCCAGGAAGACGAATTTCTTGAGGCGGCCAAGCGCCAACTGGAACAACTCGAGATCAAGGGCCAAGCCCACCTTGGTGCGCGCCGCACCTTTCGAGTGAGAGACAAGCAGGTCGTCGGCTTTGAGATGGGGGTGACTCAGCTCACCGCCGAGGAGTCCCTGACCCTTCAGGAGCAGGGGCTTGGCGGACGCCGCAAGATGGGGTGTGGGATGTTCGTGCCGTGGGGAGAACGTTCTGAATGACGATTTTTAAGCGGCTGCTGGCGAAGAGCAGCCAAACTCCAGATGCACCCCGCAGGGCCGAAACCTTATCCAGCCATACAGCAAATGTCATGGCTGCGGCCCAGACCTTATTGGATGAAACCGCTGATACGCAATTATCTGCCATCGGTTTGCCTGGAACAGTGTGGAAAGAACGTTTTTGTCGAGCCGTTCTTCTTGCCGCATTCTGCCATGACTTAGGCAAAGCGAACGACCAGTTTCAGAGCATGGTGAGACACTCAAGAGAGCAGAAACAAGCGATTCGTCATGAAGCTCTCTCACTCCTCATCATTCAGGAAACACCTCTGAGGGAATGGCTATCTGCGACTTTGGAGGAACCTGAGGAGCTGTCTTTCCTGCTTTGGGCTGCTGCCGGCCATCATCGAAAGTTTCCGCCTGACGAACCGGCTGCGGGAACAGGAGTCCGGTTGTCACTTTTTCTCGAACATGCCGACTTCCGGCGCACTCTCTCCGTCGGGGCGAAGTGGCTTGGTCTTAATGCTCCGCCAGATTTGGCAAATCTTACCTGGCAGCTTACCGGCTCAACTTCTCCACATCGGCGTCTCATGAAAGCGAAAAGGAAAGCCGCCGCATTCTGGGCTTCTTGCAACGCCGATAAGCGCCGCTTCCTTGCCGCTGTGAAAGCGTGCCTCATTGCGGCTGATGTTGCGGGATCAGCGTTGCCGAAAGAAGGGGAGAAAATTTCAGGCTGGATACGGAGGGCCCTGGACCAAAAACCCACATCGGACCATCTCCAAAAAATTATTGATGAACGTTTACAAGGAATGCCTCTCAGACCGTTCCAAGAAGCACTGGGAAGGACAACGACACGGGTTGTCCTTGCTCAAGCCGGGTGTGGTAGCGGAAAGACACTCGGGGCGTATGTCTGGGCGTCACAAAGGGCTCCTGGAAAACGTCTCTTCTTTTCATACCCGACAACAGGAACAGCTACCGAAGGTTTTCGTGACTATTTGATTGACCCAACATTGAACACTCAGCTCGTTCACAGCCGAGCCGCTGTGGACCTGGAATTGCTTGGAGTCGATGACGAAGGAGATCAGGCTAATCCCCTCGCCGCGCTTGAGGCATGGTCTACCTCCATTACCAGTTGCACGGTAGATACCGTACTCGGCCTAACACAGAACCAACGCAGGGGACTGTATGCCTGGCCGGCGTTTGTCGATGCGGCGTTCGTTTTTGACGAAATCCATGCCTATGATGAACGCTTATTTTCGAGCCTGCTCCGTTTCCTCTTGAACTGTCGCGGCGTGCCATGCCTCTTGATGACAGCCAGCTTGCCACAATCGCGGTTTGATGCCCTCAAGGATGCGCTCTCCTCAATCGGTGAATCTTTGGACACTATTGCTGGCCCGACGGACCTGGAAACACTCCCTCGCTATAAGAGACTCATCAGCAACGACCCGTGGGCTGTTGTGGAGCAAAGCTTCAGAGACAACGGGAAAGTCTTGTGGGTTGCTAATACGGTGGGCCGTGCTCTCGGTATTGCTGACGAGGCTTCTGCACGGGGCTTTCAGCCGCTCGTGTACCATAGCCGTTTTCGCTACGAAGACCGTGTCCGGCAGCATGGCAAGATCATCTCTGCCTTTCGCCAAGACGGACCGGTGTTTGCTATCGCTACGCAAGTAGCAGAGATGAGCCTGGACCTTTCGGCTGATCTATTGGTGACGGATTTAGCCCCGGTTCCATCACTCATACAGCGCTTAGGTCGTCTCAATCGACGCTCAACGCCACGGAATCCGAAGCCTCCGAAACCTTTTCTCATCATCGAACCCGACACTGCCGCCCCGTATAAAAGCCAGGAAGAACCGGACCCCTTTGCCGCCCCCCGTCTATGGCTGGAACGCCTCGGAATGGGGGCCGTCTCTCAAAGCGATCTCGCTCAGGCGTGGAGCAGACTGGATGAGGGGAGGCGGCAAAAACCTCTGGAAAGCGCCTGGATAGACGGTGGGTTTGAAACAACTCCACGTCATCTCAGAGAATCCAGACCAGGGCTGACCGTCCTGCTCCGAGAAGATGCGACCGCAGTAGAGCGCGGAGAAATAGACCCTGTCCGGGTTCGCATTCCAATGACCAGACCGAATTGGCTTGAGTGGAAAAAATGGCCTCAAGTGGCGTTCGCCAAGGTGCCGCCATCTGAACGCGTCAGTTATGACCCAGAAAGAGGAGCCAGATGGAATCGCTGAAATGTGATCTTTTTGCGCCAGGAATGACCCCTCTCCACAGAGCTGGATTGGGGGGACTGGTCAGTACCCTACGCTGGATCGAAAAGAGCCTTCCAGATAGGGAGCGCCCGCCCGGGCAGTGGACCATTGATGAACGCTCCGTAATTTTGTCCTGGGAAGAAGCGGAGGGAACAAAATCGTTCTTTGATCGACTGTTCAGCTTGGCCTTTCAGCTCCAAGAGGGCCTCATCTATCTGCCGGGACAGTATGGAGAACTCTCCCCACCACTCGAAGTACGGGCGGCTTTGCACGATGGACTGCTGTCAAGTTTTTATGGCCACGGGAAATCGAGAGGAAGAGAGAAGAAAAGTGAGGAAAGAACATACGAAATTGACGATTACGTCATTTCTTTCTCTTACTTCCCGGTATCTTGGTACAGCCCTCAGAGGGACGGGGGTAGTGATGTCGTCAAAAGTTTGAAGAAACCCGTGGAAGTGAAACGTCACCTATACCCTGGAGCAATGCAACGGCACGCTGCATATTCTCAGTCTTTGGCAAAACAAGGGGCTCATCTTGTTTTGCCTCTTTGGTTTGCTCCGGTTGGAACAATTTCGTTGAAGACTCGGGGAAAGGACAGAAAAAAGAATGCCTGCGCTCTGCTGATACCTGATCTACAAACGTTGTCGGGAGTTGAGTATGAAATACAGGGGCTTATCCCTGAGACCGTACGCGCTTGTCAGGTTGACAGTGTGGCGGACGCGGCGCTTCAAGCGAAACTTCGGCTGCGCATGAGAAACATGCTCGACTCGGAAAAAATTGCCGCTATTCGTTGCATCTTGTTTTATCGAGAAGTGTGGAACATGCAAATGACAGCACCTTCCATGGTGTTAGAGGTGAAAAATGCGACAACGGATAGAGCGCTTGACCAGTTCGAGACGGCAATGGCCGCACTCCCTCCTCCAGCACCACGGCTCAACAAGGAAGGAGGGTATTTCTGGCCTAAGAGCTACATCCGACCATTTATTGCGGAGAATCTGGCCTTGGGCCGTCTCTGGTATGCCGGCTTTTCTCATCTCATGACCGCTCAAGACTCTGGCTCGCATACTCCAATCCGCAACTATTTATATTCCGAAAGGAAAGGACTCTCTGCCATGACCGAAGAAATTCAGTGGGACCACACCGGAGAAGGGGTAATCATCCGAGCCGTACATGAGGCTATGCGATGTCGGTACGGACGCATTGCGGCCGAAAACACACGGAATCAAACGGCGATGAAAAACCGTATGACCCGCGAGTATGAGCGACAGCGCCTGGCTTTCGCTGGAGCCAAGACTGCCGATGCTTTGAGACATGCGCTCGCCGATCTGTGGAGCAGAGCAGGTTCTAATAGCGTGTTACGTGAAGCTTGGCCGCAGGTTTTGCCTCTGCTGAGCGGTGAAAAATGGCAACTCACGCGCGATTTAGCCTTGATTGCGCTGGCGAGTTATCAAGGGAAAGAAAAGGAAAACATCGATCTGACCAAGGCTGAAACAGACGAAGAAGGGGAGTAGCAATGAGCCAACATCTTTTTGCCGCAATCGTCACCCATCACGGAACCGCCGCGAACAACCGTGGGGAAAGTGATGGCAACATTACCACGCTTCAGAAGCTACTCTGGCAGGAACAAGTCCATACGACGGTGAGTGCCGAAGCCGTACGCTTCGCCCTTCGTCGCCGCCTGGCGGATGTCGAGGAGACGAACAGACGCTGGGATGAAGATGAACGGACGAACACCTGGCAAGATCATCAATTCAAGGGCTGGAAGCAAGCAGATGGAAAGTCCTTTATTGATGACGATCTCCTGGGGTATATGACCGCTGAAGCGGCGAAGGAAGAAGGAAAAGCGGGCAGTGCAAATGTTCGGCGTGCTGTCCTTGAAGTGACACGAGCGATCTCCTTATTGCCTTGGGCCGGTGACGTGACGTTTAATGCGGCCAGCCCTGGGGCGACTCCAAGCGCGGCAAAGAAAGGGAACAACCCAGTCCCTTATGGCACCGAACTCCATGCAACCCGTTATCAATACGGGATTGCACTGACCCCCGAACGCCTCCGCAAGAAAGATCGGGCAAAAGCGGCCATTTCCGCTTTATGTGAACTTGCAGAAGTCGCCGGAAATCATGGGCGTTTTCTCTTCGATTTTTCGCCGGAAAGCGTCATTTTCCGTGTAACCGATGATCCTGCCCCACGGATTCTCTACATTTTTGAGCAGAACGGCCAGGCAATTGATGCTCCCGCTTTGCAAACCAGAGTTGAGGCAGAAGATATAAACGCCTCTGAACTCGTCATAGGAGGCAGCTTCGCAACGACAGAGACGGCGAAAAAGCTGAAGGAAATGGGGGCAGCCGTCTTTCCGGGAGTGCGTAATGCCGCCAAAGACGTAATCGCTAAACTCGGGAGCTAAAGGCATGCTTGGGGTCTACGTCACAGTTCCAGTTGCCTGTTTTCGGAAGGGTCTGGCCCGCGAGTACCTGGAAACGGAGCCATTGCCGCCCCCCTCTACGTGCTACGGATTTCTCCTCTCTCTGGCAGGCGAGACAGATCGTTATCGGCATATCGGTTGTCGAATTGCCCCGGTTCTGGTCGGAGAGCCGCAGAAAAGCACGATACTCAGAACGATATGGAGGACGAAGAGCCTTACACAAGGCAAAGGTACCGACAAAAGACCACAGCACATGGGAGACGGTAACAATAAGATGCCGGCTCAACAGGAACTCCTCACCGGAGTGCAACTCGTCCTGTGGTTGGACTCCGGTGAGGAAAAGGCAGAGGAACCCTCTTTAGAGCAGAGGGTTGAGAACGCATTAACCCGTCCAGAATTGCTCGAACGGTTTGGTGGACTTTCTCTTGGGGAGAGCACTCACCTTGTTGACGAAGTGAAGCTCTTTCCTGGAAACGCAGAAGAGACAGGCGTGATTTTCGTCTGCGCAGAGCGAGGCCGGCTGACGCTGCCTGTTTGGGTAGACCATGTTGGTTCACAGGGAACCCGTTATGTGACTGGAGATTTACTAACCGTACCGCTCACCGCCCCTGATGGAACCCAGCTCCCCCGGATTGAGCCCCCCGCGCAAGCAAACCGACCAAAGGCGGGCCGGAGAAAGCTGATAAAGGAATGAATGGCCTCCCCCCTCCCTTCACAGTCTCACCCGCTCCGGCCCTACGGCGTAAACATTTCGCCCAGGACGGTCAGGACTGCTCGTGCGGTTTTGTCGCTGATCTTGCCCAGGCGACGGACCAGGCGCGTCTTGTCAACCGTGCGGATCTGATCCAGGACGACCTGCCCGCTTTTTCTCTGGAAACGGAGCGGAATGCGGCTGGGATAGGAACGACCTTTTGTGGTCAGCGGAGCAACGATGACAGTGCCAAGGTGCCGATTCATCTCATCGGGCGAGATCACGACACATGGACGCGTTTTCTGAATCTCGTGCCCTTGTGTCGGGTCAAGCCGCACCAGGTAGACCTCGAAACGGACACCTACCATTCCCACTCCGTGGTGTCCCACTCGGTAGCTGACAGAGCTTCTTCATCAAGAAGGATATCGTCCCCGTGTTCGTGCATGCGGCGAAAGGCGTCATCCCAACCGCTCCGGGGCTGGGTAGTCGGACGAATAATCAAGTGGTCGTCCCGGAGTTCGAGTTCGACGGTGTCTCGGAGTTGGCACTGTTCCAAAAATGCCTTCGGGATACGAATACCGCGCGAATTCCCAATTTGAATGAGGGGGATCTTCATCAGCCAGTCTCCGTTTTATCTGAGTACCTACAGTGTGAATACGAGGGTCAATAGGCTATGTCAACGAATGCGAACGCCGAACCCACCATCCGTGTCATGGCGCTGCACGCCCTGGCCTACTGCGAACGTCTTTTCTACCTGGAAGAGGTCGAAGAAATTCGGGTTGCCGATGCGGCCGTGTATGCGGGCAGGCGGCTCCATGAAGAGCTGGCGGCCGACGAGGGCGAGATGGTCAGCCTGGTGCTGGAGAGCGACACGCTCGGCATCCGGGGCAAGGTGGATTGTCTGCGCCGCCGAGACGGTCGGCTGATCCCGTATGAACACAAGCGTGGTCGGTCGGCAAAAGGCGACACTGGGCCGCAGGCGTGGCCCAGCGACCGGCTCCAGGTCTGTGCCTATACGCTGCTTCTGGAGGAGCATACCAGCACGCCGATTGAAGAGGCGCGGATTCGCTATCATGCCAATAATGCGACCGTCCGTATCCCCGTGGACGAAGCAGCCCGTGCCGATGTTCGCCGCGCCGTTGCCCGCGCCCGCGCACTCAGCCGGACGGTTGAACGCCCACCGGTGGCTGATAATGACCGGCTGTGTCTGCGCTGCTCTCTGGCGCCGGTCTGCCTGCCCGAGGAAGAACGTCTGGCAAAAGACGATGACTGGGAGCCGGTTCGGCTGTTCCCTCAGGATCGGGAACGCCAGACCGTGCACGTCACGACACATGGCGCACGGATCGGCAAGTCTGGAGAAACCCTGACGGTTACAGACACTGCCGGGCAGAAGCAGGTATTTCCCGTGCGCGAGGTTGGCGAGCTGGTCATCCACGGTTACGGCCAAATCAGCACCCAGGCCATCCATCTGTGTGCCGCCCAGGAAATCGGGGTGCACTGGTTTACGGGCGGAGGCCGCTACGTCAGCGGTCTCGCCTCTAGCGCCAGTCCGGTGCAACGGCGTATCCGTCAGTTCGAGGCGCTACGCGACCCTGGCTTGCTCTTTCGCTTGGGCCGTCGCTTGGTGATTGCCCGCGCGTCCAGCCAGCTTGGATTTTTACTGCGCGCGTCGCGGGGCAAGGATAGAAAGGCTCTGGGCATTGACGGCGCTGTCCAAGGGCTTCGGAACGCGCTCCGGGCGGCCAGCTACGCGGAAGGCATTGATTCTCTACGCGGCCATGAGGGAGACGCCGGGCGGCACTATTTCTCAGGCTTCCCTAGGCTGCTGCGAGACGACCTGGACGAACGGCTGCGTTTCAGCGGAAGAAACCGCCGGCCGCCCCGGGATCGGATCAACGCCCTGCTGAGCTTTGGCTACGCGCTGCTGTATCGGGACGTGTTGCAGGCCATCATGGCCGTCGGACTCGAACCGGCGTTTGGCTTCTTTCACCGACCGCGTTCGGCTGCCCATCCGCTGGCTCTGGATTTGATGGAGTTGTTCCGTGTCCCGCTGTGGGACATGCCCCTGGTTGCGTCGGTCAACCGTCTGCAATGGGATGCGGAAGAGGATTTTACCCAGGCCGGCAAGCAGGTCTGGCTGAGTGATACGGGTCGCAAAAAGGCCATTGAAGTGTACGAGCGCCGCAAAGAAGATCGCTGGAAGCATCCGGTGACGAAGTATTCATTATCCTACGCGCGTCTGATCGAACTGGAGGCCCGTTTATTGGAGAAGGAATGGGCCGGAGAACCGGGGTTATTCGCTCGGATGCGTCTGCGCTGAGAGGTCAGATATGGCAGAAGGACGGCTTTGGTACTTGGTGTGTTATGACATCCGTGACCCCAAGCGGTTGCGGCGTTGCTTCAAGCTGCTCAAGGGATACGGGGAAGGACTCCAATATTCGGTCTTCCGGTGTCGTTTGACCAAGCGCCAGTTGGAGCGGATGCGTTGGGAGTTGGAGAAGGAGCTGGCGCCGGAAGACAGCCTGATGATCGCGGGCCTGTGCAGTGCGTGTACGTCGAAGTTGGTCGCGCGCAACACCAAGGTTGAGTGGGTCGAGGAAGAGCCGCGCTTTCGTGTGGTGTGAGTTTTTTTGGGAAATCCGGGATTCAGGCATCTCTGCGTGTCTGGAGCCAGACTGCTAGAGAGACGGCTAACTTCCCGTGTTTCCTCAAGAAAAGGGCAATGAGGAAAGAAAAGGGTTCGTGAAATGACAGAAAACGCTGAGATATCCGTGAGTTGGACAGGCAGAGAAAGGAAGATATGGACGTGTTGCGACGGTTTCCACTCACGAGAAAGGGGTCCGTGTATGGGAGTTAAAAATGTCCAACAAAAACAGCCTCTTAATTGTGGGGCGTGATTGCCTATCCGATGCCGTAAGGCGTTGAGCACGATGGCGCGGCTGTTGCCGGGTCCACGGATGCCAAGTGATTGCCTATCCGATGCCGTAAGGCGTTGAGCACATAACGTCTCTTTTCGCCGGGGTCGCTGCAATCGGGTGATTGCCTATCCGATGCCGTAAGGCGTTGAGCACCTGATGATGTGGGCCTCCGGCCAGTCGGCGGTAGCGTGATTGCCTATCCGATGCCGTAAGGCGTTGAGCACTTCATCCTCTTGCTGCTGCTCTCGCTGCTGATCGACGTGATTGCCTATCCGATGCCGTAAGGCGTTGAGCACACGGGTATGGCATTCTGGACCATGCCCCGCAACTCGGTGATTGCCTATCCGATGCCGTAAGGCGTTGAGCACCCACCCGCTACACGCTCGGCCTCTAGCGATAGTGACAAGTGATTGCCTATCCGATGCCGTAAGGCGTTGAGCACGCGGCGTATCTCTTCGGGCCGCTGCTGGCTGTATCCTGTGATTGCCTATCCGATGCCGTAAGGCGTTGAGCACAGCATGGGAACGACCGCCCGCGATACGATGCCACGGTGATTGCCTATCCGATGCCGTAAGGCGTTGAGCACATGACACGTCCGCCTCTTGGCCCTGGGAGATTCACTGTGATTGCCTATCCGATGCCGTAAGGCGTTGAGCACAAGCGCGGCGGCGTTCCTGCGTATCACTGGGGCGGTGATTGCCTATCCGATGCCGTAAGGCGTTGAGCACACTGAGTGGTAGACGTTTCAAAGACGAAGAGGTCCCCTTGTGATTGCCTATCCGATGCCGTAAGGCGTTGAGCACGGCTAGGGATGCCGTCTGCCGGGACGCTGAGCCGGTTGTGATTGCCTATCCGATGCCGTAAGGCGTTGAGCACCGCGAGGATGCCCGCCGCGATGCCTGGGAGGACGGCGGTGATTGCCTATCCGATGCCGTAAGGCGTTGAGCACTTCGGGTGCTCGTCTAGCCCGCACACAGAGCGGCGGTGATTGCCTATCCGATGCCGTAAGGCGTTGAGCACACTGGCAGTTCCGTCCAGGGTCAAGGTTTCGGGTCTGTGATTGCCTATCCGATGCCGTAAGGCGTTGAGCACAGGATCGACCATACCAACGGGAGACACATATCCCTGTGATTGCCTATCCGATGCCGTAAGGCGTTGAGCACGTGTCAAACGGTCCGACATCGCCGCTCGGACGACCTCTTCCCGTGATTGCCTATCCGATGCCGTAAGGCGTTGAGCACCTGGCCGGTCGGCTTCGGTGTACTGCGCCCAGGCGTGTGATTGCCTATCCGATGCCGTAAGGCGTTGAGCACCGCGCACCCTCGGCGACCGTTGTCTCTCCCTCAACGTGATTGCCTATCCGATGCCGTAAGGCGTTGAGCACTTTTGATTTCCATTACTCTCCTGTGGGTCGGCTTGTGATTGCCTATCCGATGCCGTAAGGCGTTGAGCACATGGGGGCCAGTACGGTGCGCCCGCTCCGACCGATGGTGATTGCCTATCCGATGCCGTAAGGCGTTGAGCACAGACCGGAAAGACTCGCCGAGCAACTGATGACCGAGTGATTGCCTATCCGATGCCGTAAGGCGTTGAGCACAGGTTGAAGGCATCGCCTACGCCGTACAGTCGATGCAAGTGATTGCCTATCCGATGCCGTAAGGCGTTGAGCACTTCTTGAGTTGACCCAACGGCACAGGTTACTCCTGTGATTGCCTATCCGATGCCGTAAGGCGTTGAGCACGCGTCGGATGGCCCAAAATCGCACGGAAACGGCCTCCGTGATTGCCTATCCGATGCCGTAAGGCGTTGAGCACGGATAGACCTGTTCGCCGTTATCGTCCAGGACGGGAGTGATTGCCTATCCGATGCCGTAAGGCGTTGAGCACGCCGTTTACGAACTCCGGTATGATCTCGCTGAACATGAGCGCGTGATTGCCTATCCGATGCCGTAAGGCGTTGAGCACGGTGAGCGGATTCAACAAATGATAGACTCCTATCAGTCCGTGATTGCCTATCCGATGCCGTAAGGCGTTGAGCACCCGGGCGCGCCTTTTCTGGCCGAAACAACGGGGAGGTGATTGCCTATCCGATGCCGTAAGGCGTTGAGCACCGTCATTGAAAATATCCAATAGCTGCATTCAGCATAGTGATTGCCTATCCGATGCCGTAAGGCGTTGAGCACTTCAGACGATACGGTTAAGGCGGCTGCCATATCCGGTGATTGCCTATCCGATGCCGTAAGGCGTTGAGCACCGCCAAAGGCCACACCGCGCAGCCGATCCAGCAGGTGATTGCCTATCCGATGCCGTAAGGCGTTGAGCACCGCCTGATCCTATATGATTCCGTCCGTTTCGCCCGTGATTGCCTATCCGATGCCGTAAGGCGTTGAGCACCCCTGGGCAATCGCTGGCATTCTTGCCGCTGTGGGCGTGATTGCCTATCCGATGCCGTAAGGCGTTGAGCACAGGACTGTATCAGTCAGCCCGCCTGGTGCAAACATGACAGGTGATTGCCTATCCGATGCCGTAAGGCGTTGAGCACTTCGCCAACAAGATCAAGCGCTACGACGAAATCGCGTGATTGCCTATCCGATGCCGTAAGGCGTTGAGCACCCGCGCTGGATGAGGCGATGCAGAAGGGGGTGCGGAGGTGATTGCCTATCCGATGCCGTAAGGCGTTGAGCACCCAGTAGGTGCCGTCGTCTCGGGCGTAGGTTGCGCCTTGTGATTGCCTATCCGATGCCGTAAGGCGTTGAGCACGGTCTTGATCCTAGTGCGGTGAATCGTTCTCCGTCCGGTAGTGATTGCCTATCCGATGCCGTAAGGCGTTGAGCACATATCGCTCTTTCTCGGCAGGATCATATCGCAGTTCGTGATTGCCTATCCGATGCCGTAAGGCGTTGAGCACCCGATCTGCCTTTTTGGGTCGAGTGTCCAGTGCTTGTGATTGCCTATCCGATGCCGTAAGGCGTTGAGCACTCTGCACCCGCAATCTGACAAAGGCGGAGCGGTATGTGATTGCCTATCCGATGCCGTAAGGCGTTGAGCACCTCTCCGCTACCAGTGCCATGACTGCTACTGTGAGTGATTGCCTATCCGATGCCGTAAGGCGTTGAGCACACGATCTTTCTCGCCCCGGAAGTCTGACGGCGTCTGCGGTGATTGCCTATCCGATGCCGTAAGGCGTTGAGCACTGCTGACCCTTCCCCGTCGTGTCGGGTTTTTGGTCTTGTGATTGCCTATCCGATGCCGTAAGGCGTTGAGCACAGGCTTGCCGAGCTTGGCACGACCGGACGCACTATGAAGTGATTGCCTATCCGATGCCGTAAGGCGTTGAGCACCCCTGGCCGTATGCGCTGATTTGCTCCGGGTCGCTGGGTGATTGCCTATCCGATGCCGTAAGGCGTTGAGCACCCCGCCGTGATGCCTGGGAAGATGGGTCCTCTACTCGCGTGATTGCCTATCCGATGCCGTAAGGCGTTGAGCACCTCCCGACCTTCTGGGGTTTTATGTCGGGGCTGTTTGGCGGTGATTGCCTATCCGATGCCGTAAGGCGTTGAGCACGGAGGGCCTGGCCGCCCACGAGGTGACATGGAAGCGTGATTGCCTATCCGATGCCGTAAGGCGTTGAGCACTCAAACTCGCGGGCCAAGAGAACGGTTCCCCGCTGTGATTGCCTATCCGATGCCGTAAGGCGTTGAGCACGCGACCGTCACGGTCACACCGTTCGGAGTAGAACCGGTGATTGCCTATCCGATGCCGTAAGGCGTTGAGCACTCGTTATTGACCAGGAAGGCGAAGTCGTGGTCGTGTGATTGCCTATCCGATGCCGTAAGGCGTTGAGCACGTCGTGATGCCGCGTGTGGTCAACCGCTCGTATGAGAGTGATTGCCTATCCGATGCCGTAAGGCGTTGAGCACATATCGCTCTTTCTCGGCAGGATCATATCGCAGTTCGTGATTGCCTATCCGATGCCGTAAGGCGTTGAGCACGTTGATCTCACGGAAATCCGGCTGATCCGGTACAAGTGATTGCCTATCCGATGCCGTAAGGCGTTGAGCACATGGTCATTCCGGGCGACGGGGCGACCCTGGAGTAGTGATTGCCTATCCGATGCCGTAAGGCGTTGAGCACAAGACCATCCCGGTTTCGCCGATCTCAACCTCGTCGGTGATTGCCTATCCGATGCCGTAAGGCGTTGAGCACACACTTTTTTGCGCAAGCATACCTGGAGAAAAAAGCTCGCCGTGCTAGAGCAAATTGCGATGCTGTGTAGCCATCCGTCATTCCCGCGCAAGCGGGAATCCAGACTCCCAGCCTCCCGACCGTTGGATGCCGGATCACGTCCGGCATGACGAAGGCAGAACGATAGAGCTACAACTCATCGTAAACCGCTCTAATCCTGTGATCTTGCACTAAACTGCATCCTCATTGAGGCCGAAACGAACCGGGAAGCGTCCGATAAGCCATCCATTTTCCAATCCGAATGAGGGCGGTTTTCATCCCGCTTGAAGGCGGCGGTGCTTAAATCCCTTCCCCGTCCCGATTCTGGATGGCGTCGTACTCGCGCTGAAAGCGGCCGCTCTCGATCGAGCAGTGCATGCCGCACTCTTTGAGCGCGCCGTTCTCCCACCACCAGCGTCCGGCCCGATGATCTTCACCGGCCGAGATGGGTCGGGTACACGGTTCGCAGCCAATGCTGGTATAGCCCTGATCGTAAAACGGATGGGTCGGAACGCGGTGAGTCCGCACGTAGTCCCAGACCTGCTCTTCGGTCCAGTCGGCCAGGGGATTGAGCTTGACCAGTCCGCCGTGGTCATTGTCGGCTTCGATTTTCCGGGTGTTGGCCCGGCTGCTGAGCTGGTCGCGGCGCAGGCCGGTGACCCAGGCGTCGAGCGAAGACAGGACGCGTTGCAGCGGCAGGACTTTGCGCGTCTGGCAACACAGCAGGCGCAGGTTCACATCCTGGTAGAACAGGTTCATGCCGTGGCGTCGGGCCACGCTCTCGACCTGGGTGGCGTCCGGATAATACACCTCAATCTCAATCTGGTAGTGCTGCCGTACGGTGTCGATCAAGTCGTAGGTGTCCTGCGGCAGCCGCCCGGTGTCGATAGTGAACACCCGGACCGTGGGATCAATCCGCCAGGCCATGTCGAGAATCGCCATGCCGTCGATCTGAAAGCTGGTACAGATCGCCATCCGCGAGCCAAAGCGCGCCAAGGCCCAGCCCAGCACGTCCTGGGGCGAGCGGTCTTCGTAGCTGGTGGCCAGACTGTGAATGGCCTGTTCGTCCAGGCCGATGTGCTCCATCATGTGCGTGTACTCCGTCCGCTCGGCTGGTGGGGGGAATTCAGACTGAGCATTCGCCTTCCCCGCGTTCCAGTTTGTAGAGCGTCGAGCGGTTCCAGTCGATGAACTCGCTCTGGTGTTGTTCGTCGAATTTCACCGGCAGAGACAGGTCTCTGATCAGGTCCTCAAACGCCTCTACCCCGGTGCGGTCCAGAAAGGCGTTAAAGGACTCGCCGTCCTGGCGCTCGTCCTGGTAATAGCGAATAAAGCGCTCGGTCGCCTCGGGCGCGCGTTTCGAGGGCACCCGCACCCGCAGCCGCTCGGCAATACGCGGCCGGCCGTCGTCGTACTGGCCGCCGAGCATGATGATATAGCCCGGCACCTGGCGGCCGTCGAACTTCATGGCCGCGCCATAAAAGCCGATGTTGGCGATGTGGTGCCGGCCACAGCCGTTGGGACAGCCGCTCATTTTGATATGGATCTGGCGGGTCAGGGGGTCGTCGATCTGGAGCTGTTCCAGGCGTTCCTGGACTGCGGTCGCCAAGCCCATGGAGTTGGTAATACCGAGCTTGCAGCTCTCGGTCCCCGGACAGCTGACCACGTCGGTGATCTGTCGCGCTCCGGCCTGACCCAGGCCGAGGGCCGAAAGCCGGCTCCAGACATCGTACAGACTCTCGTTGCGCACCCAGCGCAGGACGATGTTTTGCTCGTCGGTGGTCCGGGCGTGGCCGCCGCTGAAGTCGCGCATGATCTGGGCTACGCCCCGGAACTGCTGCGGATTCAGATCGCCGCGTGAGACCTTGACCTCGGCGGTGGAAAATCCGTCCTGGCGCTGGGGCCGGACATTCGAGGCCAGCCACGTGGTGAAGGCCTGCTGGTCGCCGTTGGGACTGCCGGGACTGGCCGGTTTGGTGGGTGCCCGCGCCTCTTCCTCGTCCACAAACAGGAGCGGGCTGGGGTCAAAGTTCCGCTCGGTGACCCACGCGCCCCGCATTTCTTCGTCAACCAGCTCGCGGAAGGCGTCAATCCCGATGCGGTCAATCAGGAACTTGATGCGCGCCCGAGCCCGGTTGACGCGCAGCTCATCGCTGCGGTTGAAGATCCGCAGCATGGCCTCGGCCACCTTGAGGTAGGCATTGACCGACACGAAGGGGTACAGGCAGTAGCCGATCCGGGGCAGAATCGAGGTGCCGCCCCCGGTGCGAATCTCAAAGCCTCTCTGGCCGTCTTTGATCCGAGGGATGAGGCCCAGGTCGTGGATGCCTGAAATCCCCAGATCCTGGTCGGTGCTGGAAAACGAGACCTTGAATTTTCGGGGCAGGTTCTGGGTCAGCGGGCTGCGGATAAAGTAGCGGACCAGCGCCCCGGCGTACGGGGTGGGGTCGAACAGCTCTCCCGGCGCCACGCCGGCAAACGGGTCGCACACGACATTGCGGACGGTGTTGCCGCAGGCTTCGCGGCTGGACAGGTCGTGGTCGCCCAGCAGGCGAATGAGCTTGGCCGCCTCACGCAGCGGAATGTGGTGGAACTGCACATTCTGACGGGTGGTGATATGGCCCTTTTTCAGCGGGGCGTAGTGCTCGGCCACTTCGGCCAAGACCTCGAGCTGGTCGGGGCTGACCCCACCAAAGGGCAGCTTGACCCGAATCATCTGGGCGTTCGGCTGACGTTGGCCATACACGCCTTGGCGCAGGCGAAAGCCCATGAACACCGGCGCCTGTGTCTCGGCCCTCAGAAACTTGTCGGCCTCGGTGTCAAAATCGTCGAACTCGTGTTCGAGGATGGGAATGACGTGGCCGGGAACGTTGTGGTAGACCTCGGGGTTGTCGAGCCCGCCGACTTTCACCTTGTGGGCTGCCGGGCTTTCCTGGGTGCCGTTTGCCATATGTCGCCTCCGCAAATATCTACTAATTCTATAGATATTAAGGGGATACGGCGATTATGACCGTTGTGGCTCGTGTGTCAAGCCGCTTTGCACGTCTTGACAGTTACGCTTTGACATCCTATTGTCTATGATTTAGATAGACATTGTGAAGCTGTCAAAAAAAGCCGAGTACGCGCTCCGCGCCCTGACCTGTCTGGGCGCGCCCGGGGCGCCGCCGGTGGTGTCCATTCAGGAGATTGCCGACCAGGCAAACATCCCCAAAAAATTCCTCGAACAAGTCCTGCTGGCCCTGAAAAAAGCCGGCCTGGTCCACAGCAGCCGGGGCAAGGCCGGTGGCTATTCGCTGCACGCCGCTCCGGCCCGGGTGACGCTGGGCGACATCATTCAGGCGGTTGACGGGCCGTTTGCGCCGCTGCCGTGTGCGGATGCGACGGCGCCGGTCGCCTGTCCGGACTGCGTCAGTCTGGAGCACTGCTGGCTGCGCGGGGTGATGACGGAAGTCCGACAGGCGGTCGTGGCGGGCTGCGAGCAGTTTACGCTGGCCGATTTGTGTCGGCGGGCGGAAGACGGCCGGCGGCGCGCGGGTCAGGCCCTGATGTATGAGATCTGAGCTGGGCCGGGCTGTTTGACTCTGGCTTGACTCTGTCTGCCCGCTTTCCTAATGTCGCTCGCAGAAGGAGGTGTCTATGAACCGCAAGTTGTTTGACTATCTGGCCTGACCGTTCGCCATGAGGACGAGGATCGTTCTCAAGGAAAAAGACCTCGATTTTGAACGGATCATTATTGACCTGCCCAGCAAGGAACAAAAACAGCCCTGGTTCCTGGCCCTCAATCCGTACGGCAAGGTGCCGGTGCTGGTCGAAGAGGACGCCTGGGTGGTGGAATCCGCGCTGTGCAACGAATACCTCGAAGAGCAATACCCCACGCCCCGACTGGCGCCCACAGACGGTCGAGCCAAAGCCGAAATGCGTCTGTGGGTCGAGTTCTGCAACAGCCAGTTCGTGCCGCCGGTGCTGAGCATGCTGTACGAACAGCGCAAACCGGCCGCCGAGCAGAGCGCGGACAAGATGCGCCACCAGCAGGACAAGCTGACCGGCCTGCTGCCGCAGCTTGAACAGCAGTTGGACGGCCGTGACTACCTGATGGGTGAACACGGCATTGCCGATCTGACCTTCACGCCTTTTCTGACCCTGGCCGAGCGGGCGGGCGTTGATTTCGGCCCGTTTCCAAACGTCGCCGCCTGGCATCAGCGGCTGAAACAGCGGCCCAGCTATGAAGAGGTGAAGATCGGGTTTGCGGCCTGACCACGGCGCTGAACAGACACCCCCGGTGGCGGGCGGGCTGCGGGCTGGCGGCGCTCAGCCTCGTCCTGCTGTCCGCCCCGTCTGCCGGGGCTCAGACGGCCAAGCTGTATCTGGACTCTGCGGTCGCGGCCATGGGCGGGATTGAGGCGCTGCTAGCGCTTCAGACTCAGCACATCCGGGCCTGCGGAGAAAACTTCGATCCTGCCCAGGCGATTCGTCCCGGTGCCGCCGCGCCCAAGGTCTCGCGCTTCTGCTACCGCCTGCTGCGTGACTTCGGTGGCGGCCGCTATCGCTATGAGTGGCAGCGCGACACCGTGTTCCCTGTTCCGGCCCGGTCGGTGTATACCGAAATCAGTGACGGCTACAGCGGCATCATTCGTGGCGCCGACGGCCTGCGCAGTCCCCACCGGCGGGCGGCCTCGGCTGCTCGGGTTGCCATGCGTAAAAAAGAGTTGGGCCGCTCACCGGTCTCGGTGCTGCTGACGGCCCTGTCCCGACAGACCTCGCTGCTCCGCCTCCGCGACCAATTCATCCGTGACCGCCGGCACTATGTGATCGCCTACGATGACGGCGGCAACTCGGTGATTATCGCCCTCGACGCCCAGACCCGCCTGCTGAGCAGAGTCCAGTTTCTCGAAGACGACCCGTTGTACGGCGACAGCCACAACGAACGCTTCTTCTCCGACTGGCGGCAGGTGGGGGATATCACGATGCCGTTTTCGTCGCTGTGGCGGGTGAACGGCCGGCTCATCATGACCGAACGGGTCGAGTCGATTGAGAACAATGTCCCGCTGGCAGAGGCAGACTTTGCCCTGCCGGCGTCCATTGTCCGGGCCGACAACGGCAGCCCGGCTCGGGGCGAGCTGAGTTCACAGTGGCTGCTGCGGCGGGTCGCCCTGGCCGACCCGGTGGACGAAGAGCAGACCCGGATTCGGATGGTCGATATCGCCCCGGGCGTGGTGCATGTCACCGGCGGCAGCCATCACAGCCTGGGCATCGCCCTGGCCGACCGCGTCATCGTTGTTGAAGCGCCGCTGTATGAGGCGCGCTCGCTACGGGTGATCGACAGCCTGGAGCGCCGCTTTCCCGGCAAACCGCTGCGGACGGTCATCAACACCCATTTTCACGATGACCACGCCGGCGGGCTGCGGACCTATGTCGCGGCCGGCCTCAGTCTGGTTACCAGCCAGGCCAACGTCGCGTTTTTACAGCAGGTTTTAGGCGCGCCGCACACCGTCAGGCCTGATCGTTTGCAGCGTTATCCCAGGCCGGCGGTGATTGACAGCGTTGGACAGGACAAGAAGGTCCTGACCGACGGGCGGCGGACGGTCGAGGTCTATCCGGTGGAAAACTCGCACGCCGAGGGGATGCTGATGGTGTTTCTGCCCCAGGACAAGCTGCTGTTTGTGGCGGATCTCTTCTCGCCTGGAGCTTCGCATCAGGTTCAGCCCTGGAGCCGGGAGCTGGTGGCGGCGATTGAAGCCTACGGTCTTGAGGTCGAGTGGCTGGTCGGGAGCCAGGGCGGTCTGGCCCCCATCGGCGAGGTCTACCGGGCGGCGTATGACTGAGCAGGCGTCCGCACACAGGTCTTGGATGGCCCTGGCGCTCGACCAGGCCCGGCGCGCCGCACAGGCCGGCGAGGTGCCGGTCGGCGCGCTACTCGTGCGGGACGACCGGTGTCTGGGGCAGGGGCACAACCAGCCGATCAGCCGCCACGATCCAACCGCCCACGCCGAAATCCAGGCCGTGCGTGAAGCCGCGCGCACGGTCGGCAATTACCGGCTGGTCGGGGCGACCCTGTATGTCACCCTTGAGCCGTGTGTGATGTGCATGGGCGCGCTCATTCAGGCCCGGGTGGAGCGGCTGGTCTTTGGCTGTCCCGACCCCAGGGCCGGGGCTGCCGGTTCGGTGTATGACCTGGCTCACGATACGCGCCTCAACCACCGGATTGAGGTCGTGGCCGGGGTGCGGGCCGACGAGGCGCGCGCCCTGTTGCAAGGCTTCTTTCAGGCCAGACGAAAGGCCAACCGGGGGTAGACGACGGGCTGCGGCCTTTACGCATCCATCGGAAATGCCGTATAGTGGCCAGTGCAGCCGCGCGGAGAGATGGCAGAGTCCGGTTGATCGCGCACGACTCGAAATCGTGTATGCCGAAAGGCATCGGGGGTTCGAATCCCTCTCTCTCCGCTCAGGATTCTCATAAGATATTGAAATGTATCATCTTTTAATAATCTATCCATAGTATACGCCCTATTCTTCCCCTTATTTATATTCGGCATAAAAGAGAATACGTAAGACTTTCCTGGACGCCAGACGCGTTGACGCGACAGCGCCACCCAGTGATAGCAACGGGCCAGACGCGTCGGCTGGTCCCGACAGTGAGAGGCCAGCACCCGGCTGGGCAGGCCGGCCCGGTGCGTGAGCGCGGCGGTCGAGGTGGCAACATACCCGTCCTTGACAAACAACTCGTGGGCGGTGTCGAGCACGGTCCGCCGCGTCTGGACGGACCGTGCGGCTTTCGTGAGGCAGGTGGTGGGCCTGTCCCCTGTCAGTGTCCAGGGGTCGGGATTGTCGGCGCAAGGAGAGGCGACCGCGTCCGTGTACGGGGAAGCCGTCGCTAGGGCGAGAACACCTCGCCCACGGAACACGGTCCCGCTGCCCTCTCCATGCTTGCTCCAAGTTGACACTTTGCGTGGTATCAGCCCCTGGCCGATCCACACAGGCGAATGTGAAGTTTCGATGAAATGTTGCTCCCAGCCGCATTGCGCGTTTGCGGGCGTCGGCGTGCCCCGGTAGAATGGCTGTACCCTCTCCTCTCGGGGCCGTGCTTTCCACCCCCCTCCTAAGCACGGCCCCCCTCCCTCTTGGAAAGTTGACACATTGGGCGTTATCAGACATAGCAGGCGGGACGGCCGAGACGCAGTGTAGGAAAAACAAGGACTTACGCGTCGAGGTCGGTCATACTCAACTGAATGAATCGCGGGTGAAGGGGCGGCTTGGACGAAGAATCTTCAGTCGTGGTTGGCGAGATGGGCCAGCCAGTCAACGACAGGCTGGTTGCACATCCCATGCTCTTGGACCCTCATAGCTAAATCCCAAGTAGCAATTCACGGGCGCGTTCTCGTCTCGGCCAGCCTGAAACCCTGACTTTGCAGGCACCAAAAATGCTTTAATCCCTCCCCTCAACTCGACAGAACCCTTTTGTGGTCCATCGATAGAGCTGATTCTTCCGTCGAGACGCGCCAGAGCGCCGGCCGACTCCCAAAAGTCCTCCGCCCAGTCCCCGAGGCGGCTTTGGTGAACCAAAATACTGATTCCGTCGCCTGGACCGATCCACTCGAAGCTGCGTGTTCGATCCCTTCGGAACCGCGTGAGCGACCTGCATTCCTCAAGTGCTTGCTCTGCATCGGCAGCGCCCTGAGATGAGCCTTCGAGCGCGCGAAGCATGTGCAGGACGTACAGATAATACGCGGCGTCCAGGGCTCCTGTGTTCGTCTTCCAGTAACTGACTCTCTCAATAACGGCATCCAACGATGGGGGCGTCTGGGACTGGCGAATGGCTCGGAGCCAGAGGCGCAGGCTCGTCGAATCGTTGATCTCCTCTTCAAGATTCTCCTCCAGAAGCCGCCGAATACGCTCTGTCTCCTTTTTGGTGATCTTATTCCAGTCTCCTTCACCTCGCCGCAGGATGGTCCACACGATCTGTCGTCGTACCGGCGGCTTGGCTACTTCCGGTCGTGCCAATAGGTTGTCCCATGACTGAAGCGCGGTCTGGTAGTCGCCATAGAATCTCTGGAGCCTAGCGCGACAATCCAGGGCATATCTGCTGGGTTGTTCACCAACGTATAGGTGGTGTACGCGATCTAGAAGATCCTCTGCTTTCTCTAAAGCCCCTTTCAGAAAGGGATCGGTATTCGGTTGGGCCAGTACGTCACGCATGACATCTTCTCTTCGATCCCTCCGGCTTTCGTCCACAAGGCTGATGAGCATCTGTACTTCGCTGATATATCCGTGTTCCTGATCTGGCTGAAGCTGGCGGGCCTTTTCGAAGCTCTCGCTTGCCCTCCTGGCGATCTCGGTGAGGCGGTCGATAGGTGCTTCTTCCTCAGCTTTTGCTCTCATGCTCTGCCGGAGCATCATCCCCCGCATGTGATGGAGCACATGATCGTCCTGTTGGAGAGAGAGGGCAAAATCGAGACAATCAAGGGCTCTGTCGTGCTCGCCACTGAGACTAAGAAGCCTTCCCAGATGGGCATGGAAATGGGCTTCGAGAGGAAAACAGTCGGTCAAGTGCTCTAGGACTTTGATCCTTCCTTGGGATAAAGGAATGTCATCAATGAGTTGGGCGAACTGTTTTTGAGCCGCTCGCTCTGTCCCAAGTACCTCAACGTTGTCGCGGTAGATGAAGACTCGACGGACTAGCTCAAGCAGGCGGTCGCTCGTTGGACCCTCATCTCCTTGACAGAAAGTAGCGAAGTTCTCGCCCCATGATGATAGATACTGCCGCCACACTGCTTCAGGCTCTTGGCTGCCTTTGGGCGCGAGAATCTGCTGCATGATTTCGTGTGCGATAAGATGATGTGCCGTCCGCCATTCCGCCTGCGCGTTCACGATGAGGAGTTCCAACGCTCGCGCGGCTTCGTTGGAAAATGCAGCCTTCAAGTCCAATCTCCTCGACGGCGGGAGGCCCAAAAGAGAAGCAAACGCCTGGGCAGGAACCGATTGTTGTCCGTAGTAATGGGCTATGGCTATGTAGACGAGAATACGGTGTTGTTTGTCCGTAAGCCCCGCAATCCTGTTCTCCACATATGGGCGGAGCCCCCGGAACTCCTTCTCGAAAGCCGTCAGGCCAAAGAAAAAGGCGCTGCGTTGCTCTGCCTCGTATCGCTCCCGCGCGCGCTGAGCGGCCAACCGAGTGAGAGCTGTCTCCCTCACAGGTACAGCTTTGGTATACGCATCACGGAAACGATCCGCTTCCGTATTCGTCAGCGGTGTATCCAGCCAGAATTGCCGCCTGCCTTCACTCGTCTGGGATTGGAAACGCCGAAGGACCTGTAGCAGGACAACAGGAGTTTGATTAGCCTTCAGGAGTTCGTACAGATCGTCTATTTCTCGCTCAGAATGCTGTCCGCCATCGACAACAACGACGACGCTGCTCTCTGTCAGTGCCGCAACTTTAGCTATCCTCTCCGCCGTATCACTAGGGGTACACCTTCGGAGAATCCCAACTGGGAACGTGTTGCGGAGGTCCCATGCGACGCGCCGACCGACGGTCGTCCCTCCACTGCCGGGGGCGTGGTAGATGTTGATGCGCACGGTCTGGCGTCTTCGCAGGTCTGCTTCTACTTGGCTACGCACCATCGGCGTGATGTCCCGATCACAGTCGTGTTGGAGGTGGAGGTTCCGCCATGTGATGTCAGCACCACGCCTGTATTCCTTCGCATCGTCATCTCCGGCGAGTCCGATAGACTTGTGGACAAGATCAAGGTCCTCACTCAGCCAAAGCCAGTCGTCCGTCTCCACCTCAACTGGCGCCCCGGACGAAGATGGGAGAATGTAGCGCTCGTCCTCTCCTCCATAGAGGTCTGCATAATGGACTGCTACTCCGTTACAGAGGCTACGCAGATTCATCTGGACGAACGTCGCTCCACCATCTTCGGCGATTCCTGCGAATGAGGCCTCATCGCTCGCCACAAAGACGATCGCCAACGCTTCCCCAAATGTCCCATGTAGCTCTTCTATCAGCGTCCGCAGGTGGTTCCGTAAACTGACTTCTGACCAGAGTATGACAGCTACTACTGGCGAGGGGCTGGCGGTGGCCGCAACCCGGTCGAGTTGCCGACTAATCTCCCGCTTGTAAGCCTTCAACCAAGTCTTGTGATCGCCTTCAGACACGGTATCCTGGCGACCGGATAGCCCTCGGGCAAAGAACCAATGTGTTCCCGGTTCGGGCTGTACGTCGTATTGACCGCGCACGACTCGATGAATCACTCGATGGGACCCGAGGGTGCCCGCGATACAGCTCAGAAATCCGGAAGCTTCGCTGTCGGGATCGAAATCAATGACTGCTCGCCAAGGCGGCCTGCCCAAGGCGTGAAGAGGTACTGCTGTCTCCGGGGGGATTCGGTCAACGACTAACAAATAGGTAGTTCCTTGTTCAAAACGATAGACAGCGTCCAAAAACCGACGCCAGGAGTCTGTTCCTTGCTCGTCAAGGATGGAGCTGTCTCCATCTTGGAACCAAGCAACGATTTGCTTCAATTCACTACTCGTTGCTCGAACATTCTGAGAGCCGCGGCGCCAATAGACGGTACCTGCTTGCAATTGCTCGTCATAGGCTGAGCTACTCTGACGCTTCTTGCCCTGATCTGTGATCGGGACGTAGGGGCCGTCTCTCCCAACTGGAATCTCAAGCACACCGACCTGCTTCCCCTCGAACCTGAGGGGAGTATAGGTGAATCTCGGGATAGGCTGGACCAGGTTCTCCCCGAGTGCGTGTTGCAACTCTACGTCGTCGAGTTGGTGCTCAAGCCCCACAACGGTGCTTCCTGATTCGGGCGTCCAGCGCACCCCGAAGACGATATGTGCGGGGTGCTCACGGGGAGTGTTTGCCATGGCAAGCACATCTTTAATGAACTTGTTGCGAGAGTTCTTGAGATCGTACCCAGCTTCTTTGAAGTCGAGCGTTTCGCCTTCTGATCGTGCAATGAGCTGCTGGAATTCATTCTCTGTCATTGCGGTTGTCCTCTGCTTACAGTCGTCGATTGAAGTTTTGTAAAGTTGCGTTGTCGGAGCCTAAACCAACTTGAGGCTTCTTGGGAGGTCCGTAACCCGACGTTCATCCGAATCCCGCTCTTCTGGAGCCCAGCTGAGTGCTTGAGGTTTCCTGATGAGTGTATACAATCGTATTGGCAAAGAGACAACCGTTATCGCTGAGAGACAAGAATGGCACGAGACACACCGCTCTTTCAGACCTTCCAATGGGATGAAGCCAAGCGGCAGAGGGTTTTAGAGACGCGAGGGATCGATTTTCTTGATGCTATCCGGATTTTTGCAGGACCTGTCCTGACTGTGCCCTCGGCCCGGCGGGGGGAGTCCCGATGGCTGGCGGTCGGGCTGGTCGACGGCATCGAAATGACGGTGATCTACACGGTCCGAGACGGCGGCTGTCGAGTCGTCACCGCAAGGAGAGCGCGGCACAATGAAAGACAAAACTATTACCAGTATGTCACTGGGGGAAGCGATCCTTCGGAAGGATAAGACCAAAACCGACTGGCCGCGGCTGCGGCGGGAGCGCGCCGCCGACGAGGAGCCGGACCGGGAGGCAGCAGAGGGGGACTTCGACTGGTCGAAGGCCACCGTGGTCATACCCCCTGCCAAGGCAGCGATCTCCCTGCGGTTAGACACTGACGTGCTGGCCTGGTTCAAAGCGCAGGGCCGGGGCTACCAGACACGGATCAACGCGGTGTTGCGCAGCTACATGGAAGCCCAGCAAGGATAAGCGCCAGGGCTGGGGGGCAGGGCCGCCGAGCTGGCCTTAAATTCCTCTCTCTCCGCCACGCCTTTTCTATAACCCAATGAAGCAAGCGTAGTTCTGAGAGAGATCGTCTCGTCTTCCTCCCATCTTTTCGCTCATTTCAGGGGTCAGCAGCGCCTCCGAGCCTGCACGGTATCGTCACGAACAGCATCCCAGTGCGCTCACACGCGACCCTGCTCCGGTCCTCATACGGCCCGACCTGCCCATCGGTGAGGACACGCGATCTCGCCTTGCGGTCCTCTGCCGCCGTCTCGAAAAAGAACGGCTCCAGAATATACTGGAGGACCTCCCACAGAGGCTTGTGGGAGCAGGCGCTCTCGTCTCCGGTCGGCTGCGCAACGATGACGCGCGGCTTTTTTTTGAAGCTGATCCCTGCGCCTTTACGGGGGTTGAACGACACAGCGACGAGACGGGCAGGGCAGAGGAGCTGAGAGGAGGAGATGGATGTTCTTTACCTGTCTCGGGAATCTGTGTCAGGGATACTCAATGGCAGAGCAGCAAAATGGCACACCGTGGCGGACGGCTTGCCGGCCGGCTGAGGGCAGAGTTTTACGCTGCCTTGAACTCGACTTTGTGGACCCCTGACAGGTCAGTCGTTTGTTTGGCCTGCCACAAATCGTAGTTGTGCTGCATCGCTAACCAACTCTCCGGCGAGCGCCCTACGGCTTTGGCTAAGCGCAGCGCCATTTCCGGGCTGATGCCGCTCTGCTGCCGAATGAGGCGCGTCAGCGTGGAAGGGTTCACCCCTAAACTCTTGGCCAGCGACCGCAGACTGAGCTGGAACGGCTCCAGGTAGGTGGCCCAGATGAACTCGCCAGGATGCGGGGGATTATGCATCGTCATGAGTGATAGTCCTCATAGTCCAAGACATGGATGTCGCCGCCTGCAAACTCAAACGTCAGGCGCCAGTTGCCGCTGACCCGAATAGCCCAGCGGCTTTTCAGCTTGCCCTTCAGACGGTGCAGGCGATAGCCGGGGATGTCCATATCGTCTATCGTCTGGGCGGTATCCAGGGCTGCGAGTTGCAAGCGCAGGCGTGGCGCATGGCGGGCCTGAATGCCAGACATGCGCCCCGTCTCATAGAACCGCTGTAGTCCCCGGTGACGGAACGATTGAATCACCGACCGAACATAGCGTGTTGCGCAGCACGCATCAAGCAACCGAGACCTGCTCCCAGGCCGAGTGGGGCAAAGCTGCAAGCCGATTTTCGCCGATGCGACCAAAACCGCCCCGATTGAACCCAGAAGTGCCGAGGTCGTGTCCATCTTGACTTGCAGCAAAACACAACCTAAAATGCAGCCTTCAGCTGCACTTTTGAGGGCAGATTTGCATTATGGTAGCCTCTATTGCGATTAACTGCCTATACGGCCGTTCGGTACAACGGCCAGTTTTGCTCGGATTTGCACCCGCCGACCTCCTGTACAAGCTGAGCTTTCCCGATATTCTCGATGAGGACACTGGAAAGGGCTATCAACGCCCTTTCAATGAGCGCCACAGTCAGGATTTTCGGCGCTACATCAAGAAACCCGACAGCTCAACCATACCGCTAACGCTGAACTTGCGGCCGTCTGCGGAAGACAAGTGGCGCATTGTCGAGCTGGGAGACAGCAAGGCTCGACTTGAGGTTGCTGCCAACGCCGGAAAGATTATGGCTCAGGTTGATTGCCAGCATCGGCTTGGTCATTTGGGCGACTTACCAATTCCCTTGCCGTTCATGGTTTTCATCGGCCTTTCCCAGCAGGAGGAGATGGAAGTTTTCAGCGTTATCAACAGCAAAGCCAAGGGTTTGAGCACCAGCCTGCTTGATTATCACGCAGCACAGCTCGCCAACTCTTTGGCACAAGAACGCCCAGAACTTTTCATAGCGCTCCAACTCAACAGCATCGAAGGGTCACCCTGGTTCCGTCGGTTGAACCTTGGTGGCAAGACAACGTCAGGCCTGAAGCGGGTTGTGTCGCTTCGGATGATGCAGCAAGCGGTCAACAAATTCATAAAGGCTACTGCGGTCCTCTCAACGAACTCGGTTGACGACGCCGTACGAGTGCTTCTCGATTTCTGGTCAGCGGTGGTGACCGTCCTTCCGAAGGAATGGGCGGAGCCCCGCCGACACATGCTGACAAAAGGCATTGGTGTATACGCGTTGATGAGAATCGCAGCAGATATCTTCGTCGAGTGCCGCAATGCAGGGCGAGATTGCGATAGGAGGGCCTTCGTGACTGCCCTAGGGGATTTTGCTGACGCTATTGACTGGTCTACCTCAGGCCCGCTCAAAGGTTTCGGCGGCCAAGGCGGAGTCACAGCCGCCGTCGAGCATCTACGCGATGTCCGAAAGCTCACACAGTACAAGGTGGTCAATGGCTAACAAGAACATCCTGCTCATTGAACCGGGTTACAAGAACAAATATCCCCCGCTCGGTCTGATGAAAATTGCCCAGTACCACGGGCCACACGGCAAGAAAGACCGTGTGCGGTTCATCAAGGGTCAAGATTCCTCGGTTCTATCCCAAGCCTGGGACCGCATCTACGTCACGACGCTATTCAGCTTCGAATGGGCGCGCACGGCTGCGGCGATTGACTTTGCTATCCAAGCCGCAGGCAATCAGCCGGAACGAGTCTTTGTTGGCGGAATTGCGGCTTCATTGATGCATGAGCGTTTTCTGCAAGAGCGACGGTGGCAGGGGGTCCGGTTTATCAAAGGGCTGCTGTCCACCCCGCCGGCGGTTGCGCTGCAACTCGATGACTTTGCGGAGGAATTCTACGCTGACGATATCTATGGACAGCCGATCGAAGATTTAGTGCCAGACTACCAGATCCTTGATCAGGTCAGCTACAAGTATGCGGTTTGGGACGCGTACTTCGCGTACACCACTCGCGGTTGCATACGCAAATGTCACTTTTGTGGTGTGCCGAAGCTTGAGGGTCAGCAGCGCGACACTCCGTCGCTGACCTCGACTGTCCGGGCCATCGACAAATTGTACGGCCCGAAGAAAGACCTGATCCTGATGGACAATAACGTGGTGGCCTCACCGCGTTTCAAGGAGATCATTGCAGAAATCCGCGACCTCGGCTTCAAGCCCAACGCCAAGCTGACGCGCAAGGGCACGCGAGTGCCGGTCCAGCGCCGGGTTGACTTCAATCAAGGCGTTGATGCGCGGATACTGTGTAAAACTCCAACGTATCTGCAGACACTCGCAGATATCTGTCTGAAGCCGCTCCGTATCGCCTTCGATCATCTCGGCCTAAAAAAGCCCTACGAACAGGCAGTGCGCTACGCCAAAGAGTACGGCCTGACCGAACTGTCGAACTACATGTTGTACAATTTTCACGACGACCCGGCCGACCTGTTCGAGCGTATGCGTCTCAACGTGAAGTTGAACGAAGAGCTTGGCGTCCGTATTTGGTCCTTTCCGATGCGATACCAGCCGACTGACCGACCGGACCGCGGACACGTAGGGGAGAAATGGACACGCTATCAGTTACGTTCAATGCAAATCATTCTCCAGGCGACGCACGGAGTCGTCAGCGGCGCGCCGGCCTTCTTCAAACGTGCTTTCGGCGATACGTTCGAGGACTTCACACGCATTCTGCTCCTTCCGCACGACTTCATCTTCAATCGTACTTGGTTTGAGCGATACGACCCCGAGGAGCGCCTCGCGACCTATCAAGCGGAATTCGCCAAGCTGGATGGTTATGAGCAGGCTGAGTTGATTGAGCTGCTGTCCTCCTGCGCTCCCCGCGAATTCGCTGGTCTGGCCAGTCAGGCGACGACCACATCGTTGAAGCGGATTCTCCGATTCTACGTACCGCTATCGAAGGAAGATCTTTTTGCGATTTGGGCGAAGCAGAAGGAGCTTGCCCAGAGCAAAGCTACGGCCGACATGGGCTTGGCCGAAGACGAGCGCGTTGAGGATGCCGGCCTTGACTACAAAGACGAACTAGACCCGTCGCCTGACCGGAATTCCGCATACCGTGAGGGGATCGCGGTATGAGCCTTAGAGGTATTTCCAATGACGGCCGCGTCGCGCTGACAGCGAAAAGGAGCACCGCTAAACAGTACGAAGTCCCGGAAATCATCGTCGGCAAGGACGTTCTCGAACTCGTCTCAAGCGCGATGTACGTCGATCCGATGACGGTCTACCGTGAATACGTCCAGAACGCGGCAGACGCTGTGGACGCCGCGCGTGCTATGGGGGCACTGACGGCGGGGGAGCCTGGTCAGGTTAGCATCTCCGTCGATCCTGCAACGCGGACGGTGAGGATTCGGGATAATGGATGTGGCGTTCCATTCGAGGATTTTGGGCGGAAACTGACAGCGCTAGGCGGAAGCGTAAAGCGTGGCACTTCAATGCGTGGCTTCCGTGGAGTGGGCCGGCTCGCAGGACTTGCTTATGCACGAGAATTAGTTTTCCGTTCTCGCGTATCGGGTGAAGCCGCCGTCTCCCAGCTACGATGGGATTGCCGCCGTCTAAAAGCGGCCCTGCGAGAAGCTTCAGATGACACGGGCGTAGCTGACCTCATCCGCAGGGTGACGACCCTGGAGCGGGTAAAAATCGCTGATGCGCCCGAGCGTTTTTTTGAAGTGGAGATGCAAGGCATCGTCCGCTTACGGCATGATCGGTTGATGAGCCCCTTGGCAGTCTCCGAATACCTGAGCCAGGTGGCCCCTGTACCGTTCTCGCCAGCGTTCAAGTTCGGCACCGAGATATCGAAGGCACTGTCGCGTCACGTAGATATTGGCGGCCTGGACATTCGGATTGATGACGCCGATGAGCCTATCTACAGGCCGCATCGCGACAGCTTCAGCTCAGACGGCAAGCAGAGCGTCAACTTCGAGAGCTTGAGCTCCATTGAGATCCCAGGCGTTGACGATGGCATCGCCGCCGTTGCTTGGGTGCTGCACCACGAATATGAGGGAGCAGTGCCGTCCGGAACTCTGGTGAAAGGCCTCCGGCTGCGGACAGGTAACATTCAAGTTGGAGACCACGTTCTTCTGGAAGACCTTTTTCCTGAACCGCGTTTCAACGGCTGGTCGGTAGGGGAAGTGCACGTCATCGACAGACGGGTCGTGCCGAACGGTCGTCGCGACCACTTCGAGCAGAACGTCCATTTCTATAATCTGGTCAACCATTTAACACCGACGGCCCGTGACATCGCCCGTCGTTGTCGCACCAGTTCGGTACGGCGTAAATGGGAGCGGGAGTTCGAACTCCATGCGCAGTCAGCCGCAGAAGCTATCAGCATCCTCATCCAGGGCAGTGTTAGCCGACGGAAACAAAAGCAACTAGCGATTTCCGCGGAACAAACACTGCTCCAGATGAACCAAATCACTGGTAAGGAGCTACTCGCCGACACCGCGAGCGACCGAGAAAATAGTATCAATGCGTTGAGAGAACAGTTGAGCAAGGCGATGAACGATGATGCCCTGGTGTCGTCGCCACTCATGCGTCTCTCTAAAACACAGCGGAAAATGTATGAGCGCTTTTTTGATTTGGTCTACGAATGTTCGGTGAATCAGACTGCGGCGAAGGCTCTGATAGACCGTATCCTCCTGAAACTTGAATAGCCCGCTCCCGGTAAAGAGAGAGACCAAGATGAGGCGAATTAGCCCGCGGGGCGCATCTAGACTGGATTGCCCGTGACCCAGACCACGCACATACCCGTCCTCAAAATCCCGAGCGACACGGAAAATTCGTCCGCTTTCACACAGCGTCTCGCAGCTCTTATCAGGGACCAGGATACGCACATCTATATTGACACCTCATTCCTGATGTGGATGACTAAGATCGGTTCAGATTCAAGACAGGAACTCGTCGACTGGCTCCAGAAAAACTGCGCTGGCCGAGTACATGTGCCGATTTGGGCGGCACATGAGTACCTCAAGCACTATGTCGCTGAAACCATAAAGAGAGACCTGGACGAGAAAATCGGAAAAGTCAGAGGTATGGTCAAAAGCGCATATACTGACCTCAGACCCTTCATCGACGAACCCCTCGGCGAGGGCGGAGAAGATCCCTCTACTATCCGAGCTCAGACCCGTAGGGCGTTGAATATGCTTGGTCTTTCGGCCTCCAAGATCGGGCTATGGCGAAAATCATACCAGAAGCATGCCTCCGAGGTAATTTCCTTCATTAACGAAGTCACGCCCGAGCAAACCTCCGTCTACGACCACCTGGAAAACATTACGCAGGCCGGTGTCGGTCGCTTTATGGCATCCGTTCCGCCTGGCTATAAAGACCGGCGGAAGAAAGGCAGAGGTCAACAATTTCAAGAAAGCAAGGACGAAGCGCCAGCCGGTAGCAATCAATACGGAGACCTGGTTTTCTGGAAGGAAGTTCTTGTTCACGCGAAGCACGTGGAAGCCGAGGCGCTAGTTGTAGTGACGAATGACCGCAAGAACGATTGGCATATGGGCAGAAGTGACAAGACGAAAATCGACTCCGCACTTCGTTCTCTCAAGAAAGACTGGGACCCTATCCCGAGACCGCATCCAATGCTTGTCATGGAGGCGAAGCTTGTAGCTGAGGTCGGTCAGGTGGAACTCCTGGATAGCGCTTATTTGGGCGTCCTCTTACGGGAAGTGGCTGAAGACGAGGTGAGAGCCTTTACCGATGTCGCCATCATCCCGGACAGTCCAGAACCCGACGAGGAGACCGCCGAGGCAAGTACGGTAGCCGACGGGCAGAGGTATATGTTCCCGGACTCTCCGATGGTACAGGATTCCCGCCATGGATTCCGTGATGCGCTACTTGAAAGTAGAAAGGCCACAGACGAAAGGGATGAAGTGCTACTTGAGGGATGGCGTGCCAGCGCCGGAGCAAATCGCCCGCTTTCTGAAACCCTTACCCTGGAGATGCCGGATGGGCTTGACCACAAGAAACTGGCACGTCTTGCCCGCGAGTTACATGACCGAGTTCTGAAGCAGATATCCGGCTATGAGGAAGCTTTAGTTGACTTGGTGTCCACGTTAGATCGTCTACCCCCGAACACGGCTGCAGCATTATATCTCGGTCTTCTCTCCTCAATGTACCTCGTCCGGGAGTCCAATACTCCCCGCTTTCCTCCGTCCAGTCTAGTCTCTCAACTCTTGTTCGACCAGCAGTCAGCCCCTTACGCACGCAACGGCGTGTATGTTGTCGCGGAGCGACTAGCCGATAATAAAACGACCCCATTATATCTACCTAACAGCGAGCGTCCTAGGGTAGCAATTACGCTCGATACTGAGCCGCACACGCCGGTGACCAATCAATTAGCAAGCCTCAGAGTAGGAGAAGTTGAGCTACTCTCGCTGGCGCAACAGGATAAATCACTTAGACTCAGCGTGCTGTTCGACAGTGCCAAACCCACGGATGGCGAAGCGATCATCCGCAAGGCGTGTGATCTTTTTGTTATTCCCCTGGCACAGGTCGAGTACCAAAATTTATTCAAACAAGGCTATACCCTGACAGAAACAATCGGCTTCAAACGACCGGGGGATATCAGGATTCCGAAGGAGCTACACGATGGCGAATAATCAGTCTCCTATCACCTTCGAGCCTTTCTTTGGTGGCTTCATTCTCGAAACCTTGACTATAGGCATGTACGGCGAAGCGCGGAACGCGATCCGAGAATATATCCAGAATGGCTTCGACTCAGTTCAGCGGGCTATTGACGAATTGAACATCCTGCGTGTAGGCGATGGTCAGATCGAAATCGAGCTCGCGTCAGACAACGAGAGTTTAACGATCCGGGATAATGGCGCAGGCCTGCCTGCAAAGACAGCAGCCAGAGTTCTTACCCGGGTCGGTGCATCCAGGAAGAGTCATCGTAAGAACGCCGGCTTCCGTGGAATCGGCCGGCTTGCGGGCATTGTTTTTAGCGACACAGTCACTTTTAAGACAAAGGCTAAGGACGAGACTGAGCAAACAACGGTCATTTTCGACGCCAAAGCGATGCGTGCGGCGATGGCTCCCGGCAGGGCTAGCAGGAAGTCAGCCATGGATCTGATGAAGGAGAGCGTAAGCGCTTTCCTGTCTCCTAGTCAAAAAACTAAGGAGCACTTCTTCGAGGTGAAGCTGGAGGGATTCACTGATGAGGCACCAAAGGAATGTCGGTCGGCGCAGGAGATGTACGATTTTGTTAGCCAAATAGCACCAGTTCCATATCCCGCCGATTTCCCTTACCGAGACAAATTACGAGAGGAGGCGGAAAAGTACGAAATTTCCATCGAAGAAGTTCGAATCACTATCAAAGATGGAAAAGACAAGCCTCAGCCGGTCACGAAGCGATATGGTGCAAGTTATAGGTTCACTTCCGGGACGGCTAAGCTCAATGATTGCTCCATATATCACTCGAAAACTGGCCAATGGTGGGCCTGGGTTGGCAAAAAGGCAGAGTCCGGTGCCTATACCGACCCTCGCGTCAGCGGCCTTCGCGTTCGTGTGCGTAACATTCAAATCGACGATACAGCGATCGTCAGAGACATCTTCCGAGATTACACCCGCCCGTCGCATGCGCGCTTTCAAGACTATTTTCTCGGAGAGATATTTCTTAAACCAAGCGTGCTTGTACCAAATGCCCGCAGGGATGGTTTTGAAGAGGATGCTGCATGGAGACGTGTTAGGGATGAACTCGCGAGAGTTGCCAAAAGCCTTGGTAAGGAAGCCTACCAGGTTTCCACACAGGGACTGCATTCAGTAGACGCCCTGAAGACCAGCCTGGGAAAGGTTAAAAAAGATATGGCGACGATTCGGAAGGCCGCATCTCCCAACACGGATCGTGTCATTAAGCTCTCAAAAACAGTGACTACACTCCAATCGCGTGTCGCCAAAGCCATACTGGGAGCTGATATGGAAACAACAGCAAAGTTGCAATCCATCGGCTCCGCACTTACAGACATCAAGCAGGATGCTTTGAGTCACATAGGTCAAACAGTAGTGGAAGAAGACCGAGAGAAGATACAACAGGAAGTACGCGGTACTTTCCTGAAAGAGATTCTTTCGGCGCTCGAAGATACTCTGTCACCAGCCTGCTTCGCCGAGGTACAGGAAGCACTTGAAGAGTTTAACGATGGGTAAAGGAGGGTTGCTGCCTCGCGATCTCCTAGAAGCTATCTTATAAATGCCTTACAGGCGCTCTGGAGGCCGTCGATCCTGGGCAAAAGCGGCGACCTTCCTATTTATGAGATGGCTTCTAGAAAAACAGTCCGCAGAGAGCACGGTCTGTGTCGCCACTTGGGTCTGGGGCTGAGCGCGCTGGATATCATGGCAATGCTGAAAGGACGGAGAAGATGCTTTCGGTGCTCCAACGTAATCTTCATCCGCTTCTGCTCTATAAGCGTGAGGGACAAATGTCTCTCAGCCTCATGGGTCTGCCAGTCCCTTCAATAAATCCGCTACAAACCTAGAAATTTTCCTCAGCTCATACTCAGTCTTTTTTCGTGTGGCTTGGCCTCGTAGCAATTGCCTTATCTGTCTCCTTGTATCATCAGTTCCCAAGTCCGTGCGAAAACGTGCGAGCCGTTTGAACGTCGTATTCGTATCTCCGCTCATGTCCGCGATTTCAATGGCCTCGCGGAAGGGCTCTTTTTCTTCCTGATCGAAGACTCTTTTCGCTTTCTTATTCCCAAGTATCGCCGGCAGCTTGTCTCTCATGTCCAGTGCACGTGGAAATTTCTCCTCCTTAATGAGGAAAGTCACCCGGTCGTCCAAGCCATCGTGCTTTTCCCTGTATTTTTTAATTTTGGTGCTCGACACGTAAGCCTCATAGTAACTCCAATGCGCTTTCTTCTCATCTCTTGCCTTGATCATCATTTCAAAGGCTTCGATCATCTTTTGGACTTTTCCCTTGGACTTGCCGATCTCCCGTGCGACATTCTCCAGGCTAATTCCCTGGTTCTTGTAACGACGGTAAATATACGCGGCGTTCTCGTAGCTTTCCCAGTCTGTCTTGCCGGTGATGTGGAACTGGCCGAGTAGGGAGAAGATCAGACTTTCCCTCTCTGTCTCGGAATATCCTGAAAAATCAAGGACGTAGCATCTGACCGAGGTCTGCGGTAACGAACCACGTTTGGTCATCTGTAGAGCAGCGAGGCGACTATTGCCTTCAAGGACTTGATAGTCGAATTCTCCGTGGAGGTCTGAGTCCTCAGGCACTGGGATGCAGTAAAGAGCTTCGTTGACTTGGCCGTCCCTGTCGATTTGAGAGCGCAGCTCTTTCACGTGCTCCATGCCCTCTAGCATATCCTGGATATTTTTTTGCGTTCGGCCTGTCGTCCCGGCGAACCGGGAGTATATCCGTGGATTTTCGGGGTAGAAGGCAAGTCTTTTTACGGGAACAGAAACCTCGTCGTACGGCACGGCCTTTTTTCGGAACTTGACAACCTTATCCATCTTTACCCCTCCCGCGGGTCAAGGACTGCTCGGAGCGCCCGGTTGAAGGCGTAAGTCGCCTGCCCGCGATACTCTTCAAGGTCTATATCTCCCTGTGCCAAAGCCGCAGCAAGTCCCTTGGCGGAGAGCAGTTCTTCGACCCACTCGTCAATAGTGCCCGAGGCGATGATGTTTTCCACGAGGCACTGCTCTGTCTGGGAAATCCGGTGAATTCGGTCCTGAGCCTGGAGGTAATCGTCCAGGCTAAAGGTCCGGTCGAAAAAGATTGCGTGATTCGCAACCGTCAGTGTCAGACCCTCCTTCGCCGCTCCAGGTGTCGCAACGAGAAGCCGGCATTGAGAATCTTCGGTAAATCGTCTGATGGCTGCGTTCCGTTCCGCAATAGTCCGCTTGCCATGAATCCTAACCGGCTTCATGGTGTGATAGCGCTTGGCTATCATGTCTACGTTTTCCGTGAAGCTGGTCCAGACAATGGTCTTTGGCCCTGTGGCATCTTTCTTGGCGAGAATTTCATCGAGTGCAAGCAATTTGCCTGGCGTACAGGAATAACTCTCGTCCACAAGTTTTGGATTGGATGCTGTCTGTACGAGCCGCAGAAGCCGCTTCAGGATGTCTTCGGCATCGTCCACGGTCTGCACGCCGTCTCTTAAAACTTCTGCTGCCAGCTCTCTTCGGTATTTCTCATAGAGGGCGTGTTGAGCGCTCTCTAGCTCGGCTGAGGTATTACGGATGTCTTTTTGCGGCAGACTGATTCCGGCGCTTCCCTTTGTCTCCCGAACAGTGAATTTCTCGATTTTTTCGTAGATGCCCGCGAGCCGATTCTCGAAAGCAGTGGCGGTTTTTGAATTCGGCTCAAGCTGGTTGCTGAAGTCCATCTCGGACTTGAACTCCTCGAAAGACTTTCCGAGGGATTCGCCCAGGTCGAGAAAGTAGACCTGAGACCATACATCGTATGGACGATTGGCAACGGGAGTGCCTGTCATGATGACACGACGTGCGAGGTGCGGAGCCAAGGCGTGTAGCGCAACTGCTGCGCGCGCGAGCGGGTTTTTGATGCGCTGCGCTTCATCCAAGATTGCTCCCAGTCGCCGGGCTTTTGCGAAAAGCTGAAATCGTCCGCGCTCGCTATGCATGACTTCATAGTGCGAGAGATACAGGCGTCCCGGTCTATTGAACGCGTAAAAGTTTGAACGGCGGTCCTGACCGACTACGATGGGCCGAAGGTGGATATGGAACCGAACTTCCCGCTCCCAGTTCTCGACCAGTGCTTTCTTGGTAACGACCAGAACGGAATCCACAGCGCCAGATGCAAGCCAGTGAAGGACGAGGTCCAGCGCCATCTTGGTCTTTCCCAGACCCTGTTCATGGAAGAGCGCGGCGTATTCCAAGTCCCTTGTTACGCGGACCGCCTCTGCCTGGTAAGGCAATGCCTTATGTTTGCCGCTCAGCGGTGCGCGGTCACGAACCCGGAGCACTGTTTGATTCCTCCCCGGGTATGGTTAGCGGATATATGCCATCCAGAATATGCACCCGTCTGTGCACCGTGCCCCAGTTCGGGGCGGTATTTCTCAACACAGACTTCGCCGTGGCGACGTTCGTCCAATGTACGGCTAGCACCAAGTGTCTCGACGTATGCGCCTCGACGTATTTGAGAAATGCTCGCAACTGGTGCTCTGTCCTAGGAGATTCTAAGTCCCTGGCAGTTTTTGCCTCTCCGACGATAACGATGGACGCACCAACAGCGTAGACATCTGGGCGAAATCCTCCGATCATATGAGGAATCCCATCTGAATCCGTTGTTCCGTCGACAAGGCAGAGCGCCTCATCGTAGCCGTGTAGCGCCCCTACGACCGCTTTGACGATTCGCTCGACAAGATGCTGATGCTGCGAGCTTTCAGCCATTCTCCCGCCTCGCTCACCTGTCGGTCCCATCGTCCGGTCCTACGAGTTCCTCGATGCAGTCGACCAGATCCCTCAGGTCGAGATGCACATCCGAATCGCGCGCCGCGGCGATATGTCTTGCCTCGTCGTAGCTAAGAGTATTGATCTTTTCCTGCAATGCCCGCGCCAACTGCGAAATACTCGCTTCCCGCAATTTTGTGTCAAGATCGGGGGCGTCCAGTTTTTTGATTGCCTCGCGGGCTCCTTCATGGAGGAAGGTACGTCTCGCTTCTCCGTTCTCCAGGATTTGTGGAAGCCGTCGTACCGAATTCAACGGAGAGATCTTTCGCGTATCAACCCATCGGCTGAAGTGTCCCTCGTCATATCCTGCATTGAAGATTGCGTCCTTGATGCCGGGCTTTTGAAGTTCAACGAATGCGCTGAAGCGTGAAGGGTCGAAATCCCCATCGTCGTCGAGCACCGGCCTGTAGTGTGTTTCCATGTCGTGGTAGGCATCGAGCGATTGCTGTACGTCTCGTCTTGACCCGCCGCAAAAATCAACAAGATCAGACATGGGCATCATATGCTCTTCTCGGAGTTCCTTGAGGTATTTGGCCTTCGAGTAAGGGTCCCAAGGCCGATTCCCGACAAGATGCACTTGGAGGCGGATTTTGTGGGCCTCCAAGTCTTCCATATCATCCTTCACAATCGCGGGGATGGTGTTCCACTTTTCGTCGCTTCGTCCCGCGTTTCGTTCTTGCTGTCGAAGCTCTCGGTAGATCGCAACTCGGGTATTCCCCTCGACGCACAGGTAGGAATCGTTTCCGGCAGGCTTGAGGATAATGGGCTGGATAATTCCACCTGATGCCTGGATGGAATTCTTCAGCCGCTCGTACGATCCCTGTGGGTCTGTACTCCCTTCAGGGTCCGCTCCTGCGCCCAGGGCCATGAGCATCTGTGCTTCGTTGAGAGTGGAGTACATCTCCAAAAAATGTTTGATTCTTGGATTTTCTAGGTCAAGAACGATTTTGTCGACCTCGACGCTGGCTGGGCTGCTCATCCTGTCCCCCTATGGCTCCCTATAGCTGGTCGGATGTTCGATGATAGCTGTTGTCTGGGGTATAAATAGACATGGGAGTCTCCTTTTCATCTTCTCGGACCTTATTGTCCCGCCGCTAGCCGCGGCTCGTAGCGTGCGACATAAATTTCGGCCTCAGAGACCCCTTGAGTCCCCAATTATCCGGCGGCTTCCTTGAAGGCCCGTAACATGGCGTTTATCTCCGTGGTGTGGCGGGTACAGCGCCGCGCCGCTTTTGGGGCGACGGTGAGACGGACCGCAGGGGGAGAGAGTGTTTAGCTCTCGACTCGCACCAGCCCCACGGTCAGCCGCGTGCCGGTCGCGGCGGCGTAACGGCGCAAGGTCGCAAAGGACGGCGCCACGCGACCGCCCTCTAGCCGGGCGATGGCGGACTGCGTCGTGCCGAGGCGCTGGGCGAGTTCCGCCTGTGTCAGCTTTGCCGCCATGCGGGCGCGCACCAACGCCTCAATCAGCGCGAACTCGTCATCGGCCTGCGCGTACTCCTCCCGGAAGGCCGGGTCCTCCATGAAGCGTGTTTTCAGATCCTTGAGTCTCGTCATAGTCTCACTTGTTGCAGCCGTTCCCGAGCGGTCGCAAGCGCCTGCGGCGGCGACGGTCTCGACCGTCCATCTCATGCGCACGATATAGCGTGTCCGCTATATTGCTGCAAGCGCGCCAGAGGGTGCTTGCTATGGGGACATAAACACTGTTATGGCTGCCTCTGGATGTTCCTTCGAGAAAGGTGACTCGTATCTTCCGGTTCAGGCCGGCTGCTGTCTATATTTTGCCGTGGCGGTCCATAGGGAGCACCTTATGACGGAGTTTGAAGCCGTAAGCCTAGCCATACGGCAGGCCGCCTTGAGCGTCTCGTATTGGCAGACTGGCCTGAGCGCTCTCACGCTCGCGATCTTTTCTGGCTTGATCTTGTACGGTTTTCGCCTCATGCGCCTTGGAACGGAACAACGCCGCGAAGAGGCGAACCAGCACCACACGGAAACCATGCGTGCGCTGGAAATCCTGATAGAGCGGACGGCTCGGAGTTAGTCACCTCGATATCTCAAGCCGTGGACCGTGCGTCACGGCCTGCCTGCGCGTTAATGAACAGGCATGTGATTGATTCTGCTGAGATTTTGGAGTAGAGGAAATTACACTTGCTGAAGCTGTGAACCTGTAAGCCTCGGCGTACAAAGGCGCTTGTCTGTATGGATATTGGACTCGGTATTGCTCTGCTGGCCGGCTTTCTGTCGTTTGCCTCGCCGTGTGTCCTGCCCATTGTTCCCGGTTATCTGACCTTTATTACCGGCCTGAGCTTTGAGGAACTGAGCGAGGGGCGGTCGCGGGTCATGCTGGGCGCAATGCTGAAGAGCCTGCCGTTCGTGCTGGGCTTCTCGCTGGTGTTTATCGCCCTGGGCGCGGGCGCGTCAGCCCTGAGCACTCTGCTGCGCGCCAATCTGGGTCTGCTCAAGGGCGTGGCTGGCATCGGCATCATGCTGCTCGGACTCCACCTGACCGGGTTGCTGCCCATCCCCGGCCTGTTGCGCGAGCGGCGTTTTTCTGGCCAGGATGCGCCGCCCGGCATGGTCCGGGCGTTTGTTGCCGGGCTGCTGTTTGCCTTTGGCTGGACGCCGTGTGTGGGGCCGATCCTGGCCGCGATTCTGGCCCTGGCGGCAACGGCCGAGACCCTGAGTCAAGGGGTGCTGCTGTTGGCCGTGTATTCGCTCGGTCTGGGCATCCCGTTTGTCCTGTCGGCCGTTTTTCTGAACGGATTTTTGACCGTCTTCGGCGGCCTGAGAGGCCATCTGCGGCGGCTTGAGGTGGCCAGCGGCGTGTTGCTGATGGTGGTCGGTATCCTGGTCTTCAGCGATAGGATGGCGTGGATTTCCTCCCGGCTGACGTTTCTCAATCCTGAAGAACTGCTGGTTGCCGAGCCGGCCGAGCCGGCCGCCTCAGCGGCACTCCCGCAGGAGGACGGGCACTACGGCAGTTACAATTTCACCCTGACCACGATTGATCGTGAGCAGGTCAGCCTGGCCGACTACCACGGCAAGGTTGTCCTGGTCAACTTCTGGGCGACCTGGTGCGGCCCGTGTGTGGTCGAGACGCCGGCTCTGGTGCGCATGTACAACAAGTATAAGAACCAGGGCTTTGCGGTCATTGGCGTGGCCCTCCAGAGCGAAGAGGACGGAGTGCGGGAGTTTGCCGACAGATACCACATTCCGTACGCCGTCGGGCGGGATACCGAGCAGGCCATCGGTATGCGCTACCAGGTCTTTGCCCTGCCCACCAGCTTTTTGTTCGCACCCGACGGCACGATCAAGCGGGCGTTTACCGGCTTTATCGCCGAAGAGGTCCTCGAAGCCGAGCTGAAAAACATGCTGCCGGTCCGATCATCCCAGCGTATTGCCCGTCAACCCTAGAGTGGGGGAAGAGCCATGATCCAGGGGATTTTTCACATCAATATCAACGTGACCGACTTTGAGCGCTCGCTCGAATTTTACCAGATGCTGGGCTTCAGGGTCGTGGCCGACCTGGGCGAAGGCGGGAGCCAGGCCCTGAACGCGGGGCTGCGGATTCCGGACGGACGGGGCAGGGCGGCTCTGCTGATGCTGGGCGAGGACCCGCACGCCACACGCATCGACCTGATTGAGTGGAAGAACCCCAAGACCGCCGGCCAGGCCTACCCGCACCTCTACCACGTGGGCATGGCCCGCCTGGCGCTGAAGACCAAAAACCTGCCCCAGGTCTACGAAGACCTCAAGGCCAGAGGTGTCGAGTTTTTCTCAGAGCCCCAAGAACTCAACTTTCCCAATCAGGGCCGGGCCAGTTTTGTGTGTTTCACCGACCCGGACGGCACCATCCTTGAGCTGATTGATTTCTAGCCTATGCCGACAGCCACGGCCAAGACCAAACGGCTCTACAGGGTCATCTTCTCGAACCACGGCCACGTCTACGAAGTCTACGCCAAGAGCGTCAGCCAGGGCAGCCTGTTTGGCTTTGTTGAGGTTGAAGGGCTGTTCTTTGGCGAAAAGACCAGCCTCGTCGTCGATCCCTCAGAGGAAAGCTTGCAGCGCGAGTTCTCGGGCGTGGAGCGAAGCTATATTCCTCTCCACGCGCTCGTCCGCATCGACGAGGTCGAAAAACGTGGGGCAAGCAGGATCCATGCCGTGCCCGAATCCAGCGACAAGGTCACGCCCCTGCCGACGCCGATGTATACGCCCCCCAAGACCGACGGCTAGGCAGTTGCTTTTCTTATGAGCAGGAAAAGAGCCTAGCTCCTGTTGAATCGTCGCAGACCTGATACAGCGCAAAACCCTGAGTTATGGAAGCAAGGGATATTCTCAGTTGGTGCTTCACAGTTGCGGCCTTGAACTTTGGCGTATTCGGTTTTCTCTATTCGACTTATGCGACAGCTATGTTTCAGTCACCAGCAGCTCCCCCCATAACCAGGTACCTACGACTATTTTGCCAGGTCCTTGCTTGTGTCTTAGTTGTTCTGACCGGAGTCGCCATCTTCACCGCTTATCGCGCAGCGGTCGATATTTCCACATGGTTGATTGTTTGCTGCTTTGTTGTTTTAACTGGCTTCTCCGCTTGGCTCGTGTGTAGGATGGAGTGAAGAAGGATGGCGCTTACGACCGCAGCGGACTTGGTGACGCTCTCTAGTCGCAGCTTCCTTACGGATTATACGGCGAATAAGACAGAATTTGTTGAAGTGGGGAAAATTGTGTACCAAGCTCTATCCACGCATGGAGGAAACGCGCCTGCACCGGTCGCTATGGAAACCCCTCTGGCAGTAGCTTTACAGTGCACGACCCTTTTCAAGACTCTATGCACCGCAAAACCTCACGCAAATCCAGCGCATTATCCAACCTTTGCTGCAGCTCTGGTCCGATATATGCTGGACAATGACTGGAGCGATGTTAGTTCCCCCTAGGGGTGAGGAGGCTCTCATGGAAAACTGGCCTACGATACAAAGCGAAGACCTCTCCTTACACGCACGAAATTTCGCCGAGGATCTCGCCGGGAGGCTCGCCGAATTTAACGAACGGAATCCTGAGCCAAGAATGAGCGAAGAAGCGCAGCAGAGGCTCCAAGAGATCCAAGAACAGCACGGAGACATTTCAGGACCTAATCCCCAGGACATGAAGGGTACGTTCGAGGTGGTCTTTTGTCTATATATGGGCTCCCGTTATGGGCTCGTGCCGTAGGACTTTCTGAGTTGTAAAAGAAAACAGTCCTCGTAGCTTCTCTCTGGAAATCTCTCGCCCATCCTCCAGCCACCCATCCACAGCCACGGAAGAGCAGACGTTTGCCTTGCCGGAAACAGGCGCTTGACTCAACAGGAAAAATTCGATGGAAAGCGCGTCATGAGCTGGCAAAAAGAAGTGGACGGCATCGAACTCCGCCGCCGACTGGCCCTCGAACACGGCGGCCCGGAAGCGGTCAAGCAGCAGCACGCCAAGGGTCGGCTGACCATCCGCGAGCGCTGCACCGGCCTGCTCGACGAGGGCTCGTTTCGTGAGCAGGGTCGTATTGCCGGCTATTCCGAAATGGATGAGAACGGCGAGCTGCGGACCTTCTCGCCGGCCAACTATGTGTTGGGTTTCGGCAAGATCGAGGGTCGGCCGTGCGTGGTCGGCGGCGAAGACTTCACCCTGCGGGGCGGCTCACCCACGCCGGCCGGTCTGCGCAAGAGCGTCTGTATTGAAGAATTGGCCGCCCAGTACCGCATCCCGCTGATCCGTTTTCTGGAGGGCGGCGGGGGCAGTGTGCCGCGCGGCAAAGGCCAGGGTGGCGACGGCGGCAGCGCGGCCAATGCGCCGCACCGTTTCATGTCGGTCATGCAGGTCATGGGCATGGTCCCGGTCGTGTCGGCTGCGGTCGGGGCGGTGGCCGGCCTGCCCGCAGCCAGACTCGCGGCCTCGCACTTTTCGGTCATGACCAAGGCGACCGCCCAGGTCATGATTGCCGGCCCGGCGATTGTCGAACGGGCGTTTGGCCGCCTGTACACCAAAGAAGAGTTGGGCGGACCCCAGGTCCACCTCAGCAGCGGGGTGGTCGATAATGTGGCCGATGACGAACCCGGGGTGTTGGACCTGATCCGGCGCTTTCTCAGCTATCTGCCGAGCAATATCTGGGAGACCCCGCCGCTGACGGCGTGCGATGATGATCCCCAGCGGCAGGACGAAGAACTGTTGTCGATCATTCCCCGCAACCGGCGCCGGGCGTATGCCGTCCGCCGGATTATCGAGGCGGTCGTTGACCGTGGCTCTTTCTTTGAGTTGGCGCCGCTGTACGGACAGTCGCAGGTCACCGGGCTGGCCCGGCTCAACGGCCATCCGGTCGGAATCATGGCCAACGATCCGATGTGGTTTGCCGGAGCCATGACGGCCGACGCCGCCCAGAAAGTGCGCCGTTTTGTCGACCTGTGCGACACCTTTCATCTGCCGGTGGTGAGTCTGGTCGATGAACCGGGGTTCATGATCGGTCCCGAGGCCGAACAGGCGGCCACGATTCGCCACGGCACGGCCACCCTGTTTGCCATCATGCAGTCGAGCGTGCCCTGGATTTCGGTCATCGTGCGCAAGATGTACGGGGTGGCCGGCGCCGCTCACTTTGCCTCGGGCAGCACGGTCCTGGCCTGGCCGTCGGCCGAGGCCGGCGCCCTGCCGATTGAGGGCGGCGTGGCGGTGGCGTTTCGGCGTGAGATTGCCGCCGCACCCGACCCGGGCGCCAAACGCCGCGAGATCGAAGAGCGCATCGCCGCCCAGCGCAACCCCTACTCCCGAGCCGAGAATTTCAGCGTCCACGATCTCATTGATCCCCGCCACACGCGTCCGGCCCTGTGTGACTGGGTTGAGATGGTCCAGCCCCAGTTGCAGGCTCAGCTCGGGCCCCGGGCGTATACCATCCGGCCCTAACGCTCAGGTCTGGTCCCGGCCCCGTTGCTGGATGCCGCGGCGTCTGTCGGCAATGGCGGCTGGGGTGACGTGGCGCAGGTGGTCGCGCCACTCCCTGGCCTCGGTCGCCAGCCCGTCCGCCAGGGTCTGGGCAAACCCCGTGTTGATCGTCCGTTTCATCTTCACCAGCATGTCGGGCTCGCACGACAGCATGTCCGCAGCCAGCGCCCGGCAGGTCGGCAGCAAATCCTGAGGCGCCACCACCCGATTCACCACACCCCAGGCGGTAGCCTGTTCGGCGGACAGGAAGTTGCCGGTCAGCGACAACTCTTTGGCCCGGTAGATGCCGATCAGCCGGGGCAGTTTCTGGCTCAGCCCCCAGCCCGGCATGACCCCGACCCGGGCGTGGGTGTCGGCAAAACGGGCCGCGCTTGAGGCGATGAGGATATCGCAGGCCAGCGCCAGCTCAAACCCGCCGGTGATCGCCACCCCGTTGATGGCCCCGATAATCGGCCGCTCAAAGCGGTTGAGGGCTTCGACCACATCGAGTTCGTTGCCGGGGGCCACGTCTCGGGTGAGGCTGGAATCGGCCTGGCCCAGCTCCTTCAGGTCCAGCCCGGCGCAGAAGGCGCGCTGACCCGCGCCGGTCAGAATGACCACCCGAATCTCAGGGTCGCCGCGCAGCTGTTCCAGCGTCTCGACCAGCCGCAGCCGCAGCTCGCGCGACAGGGCGTTCATGGCCCGAGGACGGTTGAGGGTCAGGGTAGCGACGGCGTCGTGTGTATCGACCAGAAGCGTGGAGTCTGACATGGCTGCGGCGTATAGCGCAGGCGGGCGGGCATTGTCAACGCAAGGCGAAGTTGCTAGGGCGGTGGGGCGAGAAAGGGGAGACGCCATGAGCACGACGCTGGATTGGCTCGGCTGCGCCACGTTTCGGCTGAGTATCGACGGGCTGGTTGTTTTTCTGGACGCCTATATCGACCGGGTGCCGAGCGCGGCCCCAACCGGCATGACGACCGAGGACGTGCGGCAGGCCGACTGGATCGTGGTCGGCCACTCGCATTTCGATCATCTGTACGGCGCCGAGCGGATTGCCAAAGCCACCGGCGCGACCATCATCGGCTCCTACGAGTCGATCCGCATCATGGCCGCCCAGGGGGTGCCGGAAGAGCAGTTGATGCCGGTGGCCGGCGGTGAAAAGGTGCAGCTCGCCCCCCAGGTGAGCGTTGATGTGTACCCCAGTCAGCACTCGTGCGTGTGGTCCAAGACCGCCATGCCCGACTCCGACGCGGTGTGCATCGGCGAGTTGGGTGTGACCTACCAGGAGCAGACCGAACGCCTGAAAGACTTATGGGCGCAGCTCGGCGCCTTGGGCGGCGAGGTGGTTGAGCATCTCAAGGTCTCGGCCCAGGGTGCGCGTGGGGACGGCGGGGCGCTGATCTACGTGTTTGAAACGCCCCACGGCTCGCTGCTGTATCAGGACACGTCCGGCCACTGGAGCGGCATTCTGCGCGACCGGCGGCCCGATGTGGCGATTGTCGCCGCCGCCGGCCGGGGCAATATCGACGGCGAGCCGATTCAGGGCTCGCTGGCCCAGTTCGTGGCCCGCCAGGTCGATATGCTCCGCCCCCGGCGGGTGATCCTGAGCCATCACGACAACTGGCTGCCGGGCTTCGCCAAGGCGATTGACATCGCGCCGATTCGAGAAGAACTGGCTCGCTGGGCACCCGGAGTCGAGTTGGTCGAGATGGGCTATATGGGGGCTTATCCGGTCTTCGAGGGCTGAGCGGACGGGGATACCGCTGCCATGGCGTGATTCCGCCGTTGGTCAAGCAGGCGGCGCAGTTCTGCCTGTCGCTCGCGTCCGAGGCGAATGCGGCTGAGCAGGAACAGCGGAAGCAGGAAGCTGGCCGACAGCACCGGCCCGACAATAAAGCCCAGATTCCACACCACATCCACGTCCAGCGTGCCTGGTGCGGCGCCTGTATCGAGCCGAATCAGATCAATCACAATCCCGCCGACGAGCTGCCCCAGGCCGGTCGTGGCTTTGGTGGCAAAGGCGTGGCCGGCGTAGAACACGCCTTCTTTGCGCGTACCGGTGTGGTACTCGTGCTCGTCAATGATGTCGGCGACGATGGACGGAACCATGATTTGGGTCAGCACCAGGCAGGTGACCTGAACATAGCTCTGGGCCAGGGCCAGCGGGAACAGCCACGGGTCGCCGTTGGCGGGCAGCACATCGACCAGCCGCAGGCTGAACCACCAGCCGCCGTTCAGAATGATGAGACCGAACGACAGCAGGAGAATCTGGCTTTTTTCCAGCCGCCGGCCGAGCGGTTTGACCAGACCGAAGGCGGTAGCCGTGGCCAGCAGGAAGGGAATGGCAAACAGGGCCAGCTGCTGGGTCGAAAACTCCCAGAAGTAGGTGTTGACGTACAGCAGCAGGCTGACATAGATGCCGCTGCTGCCCAGGGCAAACAGCAGGGCCACGAACAGCCAGCGGAAGTTGGGGTTGCCTAGAGCCTGGTACATGTCGATGAACGGCTGGCGGAGACGAAAAGCCTGGGGCGTGGACGACGGGACGGGCAGATGCGGGATTTCCTTCCAGGTGAAGACGCAGGTGATAGTGCCGACGATCAGGACGAAGACGGCCGACAGGCTGCCGTAGACCGCATAGTTGTCGGCAATCAGGCGCCCGTCCGTGCCGTCCTGGGACTGAAACACAAACGCCAGGGACAGGGCCGGCAGGGCAACGCCGGCCAGCCAGGCCAGCGAGGCTTTATAGCCCATGATGACCGAGCGTTCTTCGTAATCCTGGGACAGCTCGGCGCCCAGGGCGTCGTGCGGGATGGAGAAAAAGGTCAGACAGGTGCGCAGCAGCACCGAGACCAGGCTCAGCCATACAAAGGTGGCGAACTCGCCCAGGCCCGAGGGCGGAGAGAACAGAAACACAAAAGACACGGCCAGGGGCAGCAGCGCTGCGGCCATGAGCGGATGACGCCGGCCGTAGCGCGACCGATAATTATCCGAGAACGAGCCGACGATGGGGTCGCTGAGGGCGTCGCTGCACAGGCCGATCAGCGCTGCCAGGCCGGTCAGGGTCCCCGACACCCCCAGGACCTGGGTGTAGTAGAACATCACAAAATTGACGAACGCGGCGTCTTTGGCGGCAAACGCCATCCGCCCCGCGCCGTAGGCGAGTTTGGTGCCGATGCTGATTTGTCTGGAGGCGGGCATATTCACAGGCGGTCCTTGCCAGGGATTGCCGATGCGTGGACCCCGCCATTAGCGAGAGCCGGCCCGAGCTTGTCAATGGGGAGCGGCGTTCTCAGACACGAGCATATCGGCTACATTAGCAGGATGATGGGCCTTGGGGGGCGTGAATAAGTGATTGAAAATACGGCTTCTCTCTCGTTGTTGCGAAAATTTTTTCGCACTGCGCCAGCGGCAGCGGGGAAGCGGGATGTGTGTTAAGGAGCAAATGGAATGGAGAGTCAGACAATCGAACTTGGTGCTACCACCCTCGCCGCGCTACAGGCCCTCGTCCCGCCGGTGGGTATGACCCCGCTGGCCTGGGTCGCCTTGGGCGTGGGCCTCGGGCAGCTCATGCTGCTCACGGTCGGGCTGGTGCTGATGTACCGGAGCAATACGAGCCGCGAGCAGCAAACCCAGGCCCTGGCCCTCGCTGCGGTGCAACGGCACGAAGAGGCTGCGCAACGTCACGAAGAGACCATGCTCGCCTTGAAGGCTCTCATCGAACGGACCGCTCCGGCTCGCCAGAACTAGGCCAGTCCCCTTTTCCTGGAGGAAGGCCGATGTCGTTCCTGGTGCGCCGGTGGGGGAGGCTCGTGGCCCTGGCTGTGGGGCTGGTGATGGGATTGCTCACGACGGCCCATGCCTGGGTCTCGTTGGGCTTTCAGGCTTTTCCAGAGGGAGACGCCCCGGTGATTGTTGACCCCTTTTGCATGAGTGAATCCTGCGGCGTGTTACCTCAGGAGGCGTGGCGCGAGCGTGTCCTGCGGGCCATGGCCGCATGGAATGATGCCAACACCGGCTTCACGTTCTCCGAGGTGCCGGAGAGCTTCTCGAACACGCCCTGCAATGAATACGATGGCATCTCGATTATCCTGACGGATGGCGAGGTGTGCCCTGGGGACGCACCTATGGGCAATGCTTCCGGACGGTTCGCGCCCACAGGCCGTGAGCGGGCCAGGATTTATGTCAGAGATATTGGGCGTTATAGGTACAGCGATTACGACATCACCCCGCTGCTGATCCATGAGCTGGGTCATGCCCTCGGCCTCGGCCACCCGGACGAGGCAGGACAGGACGTATCGGCCATTATGAACAGTGACCTGAGCTTCGAGAACCGTAGCCTTGATACGGTACAGCCTGACGACATTGCAGGTGCCCGCGCCCTCTACGGTGGGCCGGGACCCTTGGTGGGATTCTTGGAAAACCCGCGCGCTGGGGCGCACCAAAGCGGAGTCGGGGTCATCTCGGGCTGGGTCTGTGAGGCGGACACCGTGGACATCGAGATCAACGGCGTACCCTATCCGGTCCCGTATGGAACGGCCCGCCTGGATACCGAGGACGCCTGTGGGGACGTGGAGAACGGGTTCGGGCTGCTCTTCAACTGGAACCTGCTGGGCGACGGGGAGCACACCGTGGTGGCCGTGGTGGACGGTGTCGAGCTGGACCGGGCCACCGTCACCGTGACGACCTTGGGCGAGGAGTTCCCCGAGGGGCTGGAGGGGGAATACGTCCTGGAAGGGTTCCCCGATCCCGACACATCCGTTGTGATTCGGTGGGAGGAATCGCTCCAGAACTTCGTCATCATAGAGCGGAATCCCTAACATGAGGAACGGCCGGTCCTGGGCGCATGAAGCCCGCAATCGGCCGTGTCGCGCCAACTGTCCCGGCAGTGTGCCGTGGGCCGTGGGGCGACCTGATGCCGTCCCCCTTGCGTAAGGCTTATCAGGCTCTCGACCGCGCCGTAGACCGCCTCTACCGCTGTAGCGGCTTCGCCTCCGAACGCGAGCGGGTGGGGTATCTGTTCGGCTTGTACGAGAAAATGCGCGTGCCGCTGAAAGCCGGGATGAGGGGAAAACCAAGAAGACAACAGAGAGGGAAAAACAGTAGTCCGTCAGCCAAGAGAGGTGCTAATCAGCGGAATCAGTAGAAGAGTTGATCTGTTCAGGTTTTGGAGTCCAGCAGGCGTAGACTTCGACACTCCAGTCTTTAGGAGCATCACTGCTAACACGCGGGGGGTCGTACAGCGATGGATCATACTCGAAATATAGATATTGATCCGTATCAAACTGGTCTACACCAATATGCGGAGGATCGGAACTCAGTAAAATGATCCGTTTGGGATCAATCTCCCGCCCCGACTCTTTTTTCAGCGACTCCCACACCTGGCTGAATTGTTCGGTGTCAATCCGTCCAATCAGCAGAAGCTGCTGGAGCGTGTGAGTGTCAAAGTTTTCCCTCGTATCACCAACTTGAAGAGGCTGGATAGTCCGCAGTTTTTTCCAGCCAGGGAGACAGCGGTTTCCGGCTCCAGAGATGTTGAGCACCTTGATTGTCGCATTAAGCCCGACGATCATCGCATTCAGATCGGCGATGGCCGTATTGCCTCGAAGGTAAGAATTGAACTCTTCGATTGTTACATTGAGCGCCTCAAGCGCTGGGTTCGGATACGGCTTGAGAGCCTCGAACGTTGCTACGATCTTGCCGACTGCTGTGACGACTTCGGGGAGGTCAAGCTTAATTTTATCAGGTATTTCGACTGGTGGACCGATCTGAATACCGTTGACTGCCGCGATGACTTTGTCTGTATTACGCTCGTTGATTTCGTTCAGCCTAGCGATTGTTTCGTTGATCTTGTTGATTGCTGTGACAATCGGGTCATCGTCAGCTGAGACATCATTATCCTTTGCTGGGTTGAACTGCAGGGAGGCGATGTTGGCTGTTGGCACGATAAACACTCGTTCTTTCTGAATTTCACCTCCCTCCTGGCATGGCTGCTCCTTCTTGTCTTTCTTTTCACCGCCGTTCGTTTTCTCCTCACACTCATAGAAAAGATGGAAACTGCTCGTCGTTCCGATTAGAAGCTATCTCATAAATACTTTTTGGCAAGGATGAGAAAGGCGGCAAGTTTGAGAAAGGCCAGGAAATTGGCCGCAGAACGTTCATACCGCGTGACCAGCTTGCGGTAGTTTTGCAGCCACGCGAACAGCCGCTCTATTTTCCAGCGTCGCTTATACCGACGCAACTTGCGCCCGTCCTGGGACCGCGGCTTGGTGCGATTCTTGCGGTGCGGGGCAATCAGCTCGACGCCCAGCGTCCGGCACGTCTCATCCAGCGGATCGCTGTCATAGGCTTTGTCGCCAATGAGGTTGCGCGGCGTGCCGGTGGTGAGGCGCCCCGTGATCAAGCGGCGGACGAAGGTCGTCTCATGCGGCGTAGCACTTGCTGTGGATAGGGCGACAGGAAGACCAGCGCGGTCTGCAATCGCCATGACCTTGCAGCCCTTGCCCCGCTTGGTCTTGCCGACTCCGGCCCCCCCTTTTTGGCTGCGCTGAAACTGCCGTCCACAAAGCACTCGTCCAGATTGATCCGGCCGCGCTGCTCCAAATCCCGGGCCAGTGCCGCAAGCAGCCGATCCATGACGCCCGCCCGTTGCCACTGCTGGAAGCGGCGATGGCAGGTCTGATAGGGCGGATAGCGCCTCGGGAGTTCGGCCCATTGGGCGCCGGTGCGCAGAATCCACAGGATGCCGTTTAACACGGCGCGCGCATCGCGCCAGGGCCGCCCCCGGCCATCGGCTCGCTTGGGCGGTTTCGGGAGCACCGGCTCAATGAAGGTCCACTGCGCGTCGGTGAGGTCTTGTGCCACGGTCCTCTCCTCTCCTTCTAAGCTAACCAGGACACACTATTACACCTCTCGCTGATTTATGAGATAGCTTCGAGTAAAGCGGGCTCTGGTAGGCGGATTGTAGGTCGGTCTGCGTCTTGCTGAGTCGTGACCCAGACGAGACGTGTCTTCTTTGGCAGCCCATTACCTTCTCGCCAGCCCAACCGGGGAGGAATGAGGAGGATGAGCGCCACAGATAAGACCACTAGCATTCTGCCAGCCCGCCGGCGCTTCAGAAACCGCTGTTTCTGTTCGTCCCGCCTATAAGCGCGAGAGAAGATAGAGTTATAGGCGAAGAAGAAATAGGCTAAGATGACAAAAAAGACTGTGGCGAATCCGATAAGCATTATTTTCACATTCTGAAGACCACTGAGCAAGAAATCTGATGTATCGAAAAAGCCAAAAATATTTATCTCAAACAGCCGATAAAAAGCCAAACTATAGAGCGATCCAGTAACGGCGATGAGAAGGTATGCCAAGGCTCCCCAAGTTACTGGAGTGTGTTGTGCGTAAAATACCCAGATTTTCCATCTTGCTCCTCGGCAAGCGGCCGTCCGTATTCGCTTTAGGGCGTCTGAGGCTCGGGTTTCGGCGGTGGTAGTAAACATTGGGCGTAATCCCTATCTGAGTGTCTTGGGTGGTGCCTTTATATTCTTCTTTTTGTCTCGTGGCGGCTTGGTTTTATCCCCGGACCTCTATTTCTTTTGCTAGGACTTCTGCTTCTTTTTCTAGGGCTTCTACTACCTTCTCATAGGCATCTTGGGCTTTTGCTACTTGTGTAGCAGTGGCTTGGGCTTGAGTAGCGGCAGCCTGGGCTTGGGGTGCGGCGACTTCTCGAATTCGTTCGGTGGCGGTTTGGGCTTGTTCGACAGCGGTTTGGGCTTGTTCGACAGCGGTTTGGGCTTGTTTTCGGGCTTGTTCGACAACTTTCCGTGCTTTCTCCGCTCGCTCTACTGCGGCCTGTTCTTCTTTTCGGGCTCGCTTAGCTTGTTCGGCGGCAGCTTGTTCGGCGGCGGTTTGGGCTTGTTTTCGGGCTTGTTCGACAACTTTCCGTGCTTTCTCCGCTCGCTCTACTGCGGCCTGTTCTTCTTTTCGGGCTCGCTCAGCTTGTTCGGCGGCAGCTTGGGCGGTAGCGGTGGCTTTTTGGGCTTGTTCGGCGGCAGCTTGAGTTTGTTTGGCGGCAGCTTGAGTTTGTTCGGCGGCAGCTTGGGCGGCAGCGGTGGCTTTTTGGGCTTGTTCGGCGGCAGCTTGAGTTTGTTTGGCGGCAGCTTGAGTTTGTTTGGCGGCAGCTCGGGCTTGTTTGGCGGCAGCTTGAGTTTGTTCGGCGGCAGCTCGGGCGGTGGCGGCTTGGTCTGCTTGATTTTGATATTTGTCCACTTGTTCTTGATATCGGTCCGCTTGGCTTTGGGCGTCGTCAGCCATATCTTTTTCCTCCTCTTAGTTGAATGCTGGTACAGTTTGAGCTGTAAGCCGCTATTTCTTCTGGGATAAAAACCTCAAGATATACCAGTATCCTTGTTAATATCCCCCTAGAATCAGATGATATTTCCCTAGAACAGATACCTATCGTTTGTCAACCCAAATCGAGCGGGCCATTCTGCGGCGTGTGCCGCTCAGCTATAGTGGTCGGTAGAAGGAGAACGCCATGGGTGAACCGCGCAGCCCGTATGACCGGGGGTGGCACAAGTCGGATGAGCAGGACGCAACCGAAAAGCCGGGCGGCGGATTCCGCCACACGCTGGCTACAACCCAGGACCACAGCCTGACCATCGACGTTCAAGCCGGACCGTTCAGCTGGACGCTTGATGAGCCGCAGGCTCTGGGCGGGCGCGGCAGCGCCCCCGACCCGGTCACCGCTTTCCTGGGTGCGCTGTGCGGCTGTCTGCTGCTGTCGGTGCAGATCACGGCCCGCGCCCGGCGGGTTCCCTTGGCCGGGGCGACGATCTCGGCCCGGGCGAATGAAAAAGGCTTTGTGAAAACGATAGACGTGGATTTACGCCTGCGCAGCAGCGCCCCCCAAGAGCAGATTCGGACGATTGTCGAACGGGCCGAAAAAGGCTGTTACATCAAGGGTCTGCTCAAAGACAGCATTGACTACCGACTGCACCTGCATATCGAGACGGTTGGCGCGGCCTGACCAGCCTCTCAACTGTTGCTGAGGCAGCAGTCTGCTGCCTTATAGGGAGGCAGGACGCCGGCATCTTACTCTCCCCCTCCAAAAAGTCGTGTTGTATTCGGGCTTTGCGTGTGGCCCGATTTCGGCATCATTCTTGCCCCTCTCATCAGGCCGAAAGCAAGGTCTCACGCAGGCTTCATCCATTTGTCACCAAAGAGACACGAAATGCAGCTAAGCAGAACAAAACACCGACCTTAGTCACCTGGGTGACTGAGCGTATGTTGAGCGCCGGCAGGGGCTGGCCTAGCGTAGACATGGATACAGCATAGAGAAGGAGATCAACATGGCAGACACGACAACGAAGAACGGGATGAGTGAGTTCCTGAGCGCCTATACAGCGCTGTGTGTGGATCTGCCGTTCGCCGGGTTGCGGATGGGGCTGGGGATGGGTGATGAGAAGGGGATGACTGAGGCGGCCTGGAAGGGCTATGACGCCACGGTCAAACTCACCTCAACGGCGATTGACGACCTGTACCGCAATCCGCTCGTCGGCGAACTGACGGCCTCGACACTGGACGGGGCGCTGCGTTTGCAAAAGGCCGGGAACGCGCTGAGCGGCGCGTTTTTCACCGGCATGTGGAGAGCCGTGGGCCTGCCGACAGCCGCCGAGGTCCAGGCCCTGCGTGAAGAGGTCCGGGCTCTGACCGAGAAGAGCCAGCCGGTCGAGTTGCAGGTCAAGCCCAAAATCAAACAGGTCAAACAGGTCAAGCCGGCCACCACGGCCAGCGACGTGGTCCAGCTTCACAGCAAGGTCGCCTAGCTCCCACGAGGATCGCGATATGTCTTTACTCAGTGAACTTCCCAAATATTGGCTCGACGGCGCGGTGCGCGGCCTGCACGGCTTTCGGCGCGGGGTGGGCGAGGCGTATCCGGCCGAAGAAGACCCGCCCCCGACCACCCCGTATGAGGTGGTCTACGAGGGTGGCAAGACCCGCCTGCGCTACTACCCGGCGGTTGGCGAGCCCTTGGCCACCCCGATCCTGATCTGCTACTCGCTGGTCAAGCGGCCGTTCATCCTGGACCTGCTGCCCGGCCGCAGCGTGGTCGAAACGCTGACCAAGAGCGGACTGGACGTCTATTTCATCGACTGGGTGCCGCCGACCCAGGCCGACAGCTGGCGCGGCTTTGACGCCTATGTCAACGGCGACCTGGCCAACGCGGTGCGGGCCATCCAGATCCGCGAGGGTGTGGAGCAGGTCTCTCTGCTCGGCTATTGCTTTGGCGGTCTGCTGACCACGATGTACGCCGCCCTGTATCCCGACCAGGTCAGGAACCTGATTAATTTCACCCTGCCGCTCGACATGAGCGTCAAGGAGCTGCCGACCCAGGCGCTGATGGACAAGATTTCGCCCGAGACGCTCAAGCTGCTGACCGAGGTCCACGGCAACTGCCCGTCCTGGTTCATGAAGGCGGCCTTTGACGCGATGGCGCCGGTGCACCACGCGCTGGACAAGTATGTCGGCCTGTACCGGGGCAAAGACAATACCGATTACGTCCAGATGTTCGATCTGTTCGAAAAGTGGATGAACAGCGACGTGCCGATGGCGGGCCAGATCTTTCGCGAAATGATCGAGGAGCTGAACCGCAAAAACGCCCTGGTCAAGAATGAGTTCCAGATTCGGGGCCAGGCCGTTGACCTCCAGTCGATCTCCTGCCCGGTGCTGAACGTGATCGGCCAGCACGACGACGTGGTCCATCCCCAGTCCAGCCTGCCCCTGGTCGATCTGGTCGGCAGCCAAGACGCGGCCAATCTGGTCTTTCCGACCGGTCATATCGGAGCTGCGGTCAGCACTGGCGCGCAGAAAAAACTCTGGCCTCAGGTTGGGACGTGGCTGCGCGAGCGGGACATGCCCGGTCACTAGACGACGCGGTTTGACACGCCGCTTTCACCAGGATTGCAAGATTGGTAGTAGGGCAGCCCGGAGGGCTGCCCTTTTTTGTGTCAGAAGAGTGGCGGCATAAGAAAAGGGGGATGGTGTAGGAGAGGGACACCATCCCCCAGTATAGTGGAGAGAAGCCGAGAGGGGATAGGCATCCTCTCCACTACTCCGGTCGCACCGCTTTTTCTGTGCAGATATCGTGCCAGCCGCCAAACGTATGAAATACCGGGATTTTCGCCCAGTTGGTCGCATCTGGCCGTCAGACTTGCCTGTTTTTTCATCAGCGGGCTGCTGTGTTAAGGAGCAGGCGGTGGCTGTCACGCGCTACCGCCATGCTCGTCCGGTCGGGATTGCCCATGTGCTTCGCCTGTGGCCCGCGTCCTGCCGTCGGCCGCTCGCTTGAGTCGGTGGTGTCCGGGTGGTACATAGCGAGTCGGCGGGCAGACTGGGAAACAGACCATGCGCGATGCGGACCTCGCCGTTCCGGCTCCGGCACACGACACTCTTCTTGCGGACTATCACGTCCCGGCCGGCAGCTATGATGAGCTGTGTGCGGCGCCCCGACAGCCGCGTCCCCACTGGGAGTATATGATTCGCGCCCTGGACGCTCTCGGGGCCGGGGAGCTGCGGCTCCGCGAACAGGAAGTCCGCCGCCTGCTGCACGAGAATGGGGTCACCTATAATGTCTACCCGGATAACCGCGGTGGGGGACGGCCGTGGGCGCTCGATCTGATCCCGGTTCTGCTGACCAGCCAGGAGTGGAGCGGTATTGAACGCGGCCTGATTCAGCGCGCCGAGCTGTACAATCTCGTGCTGGCCGACCTGTACGGCCCGCAAAAACTGGTCAAACAGGGCCTGCTGCCGCTCGATCTGATCTACAGCCATCCCGGCTTTCTGCGCGCCTGTGTCGGCATCAGCCCGCCCGCCGAGCGCTTTCTGTTTTCCTACGCGGCCGATTTTGTCCGCTCTCACGACGGCCGCCTGTGGGTCATTGGCGACCGCGCCCAGGCGCCCTCGGGCGCCGGCTATGCCCTGGAGAACCGGCTGACCCTGTCGCGGGTCTTCCCGAGTCTGTACCGCGACGCCCATGTCCACCGCCTGGCCCTGTATTTTCGGACCTTACGCAGCTCGCTGGCCAGCCTCGTCTCCCACCGCCAGGAGTCGGGCCGGACCGTGCTGTTGACGCCGGGACCGGGCCACGAGACCTATTTTGAACACGCCTATATCGCCCAATATCTCGGCTATAGCCTGGTCCAGGGGAGTGACCTGACCGTCCGGGACGGGCGGGTGTGGCTCAAGACTCTGGACGGCCTCCAGCAGGTCGACGCCGTGCTGCGTCGGGTTGACGATGCCTTGTGTGATCCGCTGGAGCTGCGTAAAGACTCACCGCTGGGCATTCCCGGGCTGGTTCAGGCGACACGCACATATCAGGCCGTGGTCGCCAATCCACTGGGCGTCGGCATCCTCGAAAATCCGGGTCTGCTGGCCTTCCTGCCCGGCCTGTGCCGGGAACTGCTGGGGCAGGACTTGCGCCTGCCGTCGGTTGCCACCTGGTGGTGCGGCGGCCAGGACGAGCAACGGTATGTCCTGGACCATCTGGATCGTCTGGTGATTAAGCCGACCGCCCCGCATCCCGGCGCTGAAACCGTCTTTGGCGCGCAGCTGTCTGCGACCGAGCGGGAAGCGCTCGCGGACCGCATCCGGGCTCAGCCCCATCGCTACGTTGGTCAGGAGCCGATTCGGGCGTCTACCAGCCCGGCTTTTGTGGACGGCAAACTGGCGCCGCAGCCCCTGGTCCTGCGCAGTTTTCTGGTGGCGCGGGATGACGGCTATGTGGTCATGCCGGGCGGGTTGGCGCGGGTGGCACCCGGCCCGGATGTCTGGCAGGTGTCGAGTCAGCAGGGCGGGGTGAGTAAGGATATCTGGGTTGTGGCCTCGGAGCCCGAGCAGGCGCTGAGCCTGCTGCCCTCGACCGAGCGGCCGGTCGCCATCACCCGTAGTGGCGGGGAGATCCCGAGCCGGGTGGCCGATAATCTGTTCTGGCTCGGCCGCTATACCGAGCGCATGGAGGCCGGCGCCCGGGTGTTTCGGGAGATGTTATTGCGTCTGCTGGATACCGAGGCCGTCCATCACGACCCCTATCTGCCGGGCCTGCTGTCGGCGGTGACCCATACTGCGGTGACCTATCTGCACCTGGTCGGCCACGGTGACGGCCAGCGGCTGGTGGCCAAAGAGTCCGAGCTGTTGTCGGTCATCCTTGAGCCGACCCGCTCGGGCAGTTTGCGTTTCACGCTGGACGCCGTGTTGCAGGCCGGCCGGGCGGTCCGTGACCGCTTGTCCGACGATACGGCCCGGGTGCTGAACACGCTGGACCGGGAACTCTCGCCGGCGATGAGCCTGAATCAAACCTTGCAAAGTCTGTCCCGGGTGATCGCCGGGCTGGCCTCGTTCAGCGGCCTGATGACCGAGAGCACGAGCCGGGGCCAGGGCTTTCGATTCCACGAGATAGGACGCCGTTTGGAGCGCGCCCTGCACACCATCAGCCTGCTGCACATCGCCTGTGAGATGGCGCCGGGCGGGCGGGGCGGGCTGTGGGAGGTGGTGCTGACCATGACTGACAGCCTGCGCACCTACCGACGGCGCTATCACAGCCAGGTGGACGCCCAGGCTGTGCTTGACCTGTTGCTGCACGATGAGAGCAATCCCCGCTCGCTCGGCTACCAGCTGGTCCGGCTGCAGGAGCACGTCGATGGCTTGCCGCGCAAGGCCAGCCTGCCGCACCGCAGCCCGGCCCAGCGTCTGGTGCTGCAAGCCCTGACGACGCTGCGTACGACGGATATCGAGGGACTGTCCCAGGCCGTGTGGGAAGCGACGGTCTATGAAAGCCTGGACGAGCTGTTTGCCCAGCTGGGGGCCGTGCTGCTGGCCCTGTCCGACGCCCTCAGCCAGACCTACTTCAGCCATATCGAAGCCCAGCAACAGCTGATGGCACACCGGGTATGATTCCCTACACCATCGTCCATACGACCCGCTATCGCTACAGTCTGGCGGTCTCCCACTGCCAGAATGAGGCGTATCTGCTGCCGCGGTCCTGGGAGCGTCAGCAGTGCCAGACCAGCCAGCTGCGGATCGATCCGGCCCCGGCGGTGTATCAGGAACGTGCGGACTTTTTTGGCAACCGGGTGGTCCACTTTGCGATCCAGGAGGCTCACACCGTGCTGGAGGTGAGGGCGTCGAGTCGGGTGCTGCTCAGTCCAGCCGCGCCTCCCCCGCTCCAGGCGTCGCCGGCCTGGGAGGAGCTTGGCCGGGAGCTGGTCCGCAGTCTCGACCCCGAGCTGCTGGCCGCCCGTCAGTTTGTGTTGGACTCTCCTCTGATCGTCGCCGCCCCGGCTTTTGCCGACTATGCCGCGCCGTCGTTCTCGCCCGGACGCTGTGTGCTCGAAGCGGTCCACGAGCTGATGCAGCGCATCTACCACGACCTGAGCTACGATCCGAGCTCCACCCATGCGGCAACCCCGGTCGGCGAGGTCTTGGCCCACCGCCGGGGGGTGTGTCAGGACTACGCCCAGCTGGCCATTGCGTGTCTGCGTTCCCTGGGTTTGGCCGCCCGTTATGTCAGCGGCTACCTCGAAACCGTGTCCGACCAGACCGCCTCGGCGTCCCTGGTCGGAGCCGCAGCGTCCCACGCCTGGGTGTCGGTCTACAGTCCGGGGCAGGGCTGGGTGGATTTCGATCCGACCAACAATCTCATGCCGGCCGAGCGGCATATCGTCCTGGCCTGGGGCCGGGATTACAGCGATGTGACGCCCCTGAAGGGCGTGGCCTTTGGTGGCGGGACACACAGTCTGGAGGTAGAGGTCGAGGCAAAACGGGCGTAGCCGGCCCGTGCCTCAGGGCTGCGGGACGGCGCCACCAATCGGCCGGTCGGCAAAAAAGGTGTCAAAGATGCCGTCTCCGACCAGGTTGAGCTTGGTCTGAAAGGCGTCGACAAACTCGTGCACGCCCCGCCCGATAATCTGGCTGACCTCGGTGTAGGCGAGTTCTGAGCGGAGCTGGCCCAGGTGTTGCTCGGCCGGATTTCTGAAGGCGCCCAGAGGCGTGCCTGAAATCGCGTGCAGGGACTCGTCGGCCTCAATCAGACAGTGGTGGACCGAGCGGGGAAAATCCCGGTCGAGTAGCAGGAAGTCAACCACCAGGGTGGGGGTGATCTGGTGGTGGCGCTTGCGATACATCTCAAACGCGCTACTTGAGCGCAGCACGGCCGCCCACTGGATGTTGTCAAACGGGCTGCCGACCTCAGACGCTGTCGGCAGCAGCATGAAGTATTTCACATCCAGGATGCGGGAGGTTTTATCGGCCCGCTCCAGCAGGGTGCCGAGCCGGGAGAAGTGCCAGCCCTCGCCGTGTGACATGGTATTGTCGGTCAGCCCCTCGAACAGATGGCTGGCCAGCTTGATTTCGCTGAAGAAGTCGTGCGGGGCGCTCATGACGCGGCTGTCGGCAGCCGACTCATTGACCATCAGGTAAAACGTGTTGACCTGCTCCCACATTTCCGAGGAGATGACCTCCCGGATGGACCGGGCGTTTTCACGGGCGGTGCGCAGACACGACAGAATGGAGTTGGGGTTGTGCTGATCGAAGGTCAGAAATTGCAGCACCTTGGCACGGGTCGCCTCGCCGTAGGAGTCCTGGAACGGGGTGTGATCTCCGGAGGCGATGATCAGCGGCTCCCACTGTTCCTGGGCGCCCGAGGGCAGATCGAGCAGCATAAGCAGGTTGACATCAATGAAGCGGGCGACATTTTCGGCCCGCTCGATATAGCGACTCATCCAGTAGATCGTATCGGCAACGCGGCTTAGCATACGACTCTTCCTGCGCTGGGCGGGACCGGACGGCGGCTTCGTCTCCGGCCGTCTCTAGGCGTTCTGTACGACCGAGGCGGCCGCCTGGGGCTGAACCGACGGCGGGCCGGACAGCACCCAGGTGTCTTTACTGCCGCCGCCCTGCGACGAGTTGACGACCAGCGAGCCTTTTTTGAGCGCCACCCGGGTCAGGCCGCCGGGCAGGACGTACATGTCCTTGCCGTACAGAATATACGGCCGCAGATCGACATGGCGGCCCTCAAAGTGCGTATCGACGATCACCGGCACGCGGGACAGGGACACCGTCGGCTGGGCGATATAATTGCGCGGCTCGGCCGCGATCTTTGCGGCAAATGCGGTGCGTTCGGCGGCCGTCGAGTGCGGCCCGATCAGCATGCCGTAGCCGCCCGACTCATTGGCGGCTTTGACCACGAGCTGTTCAAGATGCTCCAGGACGTACTGGCGGTCGGAGGCTTCCCAGCACAGATAGGTCGGGACATTGGGGATGATCATTTCCTCGCCCAGATAATAGGCGATCATCTTGGACACGTAGGCGTAGATGACCTTATCGTCGGCAATGCCCGTGCCGGGGGCGTTGACCAGGGCGATACGGCCGGCCTTGTAGACATCCATGATGCCCGGGATGCCGAGCGTTGAGTCGGATCGGAAGACCGTCGGGTCGAGAAAATCGTCGTCGATCCGCCGATACAGCACGTCAACCCGCTCCAGTCCGGTCGTCGTCCGCATCTGGACAAAGCCGTCGGCCACCACCAGATCGCGTCCCTCGACCAGCTCGACGCCCATCTGCTGGGCCAGAAACGAGTGCTCGAAATAGGCCGCGTTATAGATGCCCGGGGTCAACACCGCGACCGTCGGCGTGCTCAGGTGGGCCGGGGCCAGGGACAGCAGCATTTCCAGCAGGTGGTTCGGATACTCGTCAACCGGGCGGATCCGGGAGGCTTCAAAGACCAGGGGGAAGGTCCGTTTCATGAGCTGGCGGTTTTGCAGCACATAGGACGCCCCCGACGGGCAGCGGAGGTTGTCTTCCAGGACGTAGATCTGGCCGTCGCGGTCTCGGATCAGGTCGGTGCCGGTGATATGGCACCACACACCGAGCGGAGGATCGAGGCCGACGCACGAGGGACGGAAGCTGGTCGCCGAACGAATGATCTCCTCGGGAATGAGGCCGTCCTTGAGGATCTTCTGGTCGTGGTAGATATCGTCGATGAACAGATTCAGGGCCTGGATGCGCTGCCTGAGGCCGCGCTCAATCCAGTCCCACTCTGCGGCGTCGATGATGCGCGGCAGCAGATCGAAGGGCCAGATTTTTTCCACGCCGGCCCCGTCGCTATACACATTGAAGGTGATGCCGCGATGCAGCAGGCTGCGTTCGGCCGCTTCCTGGAGACGGTTGATTTCGCCGTCCGGCAGCCCCCGGATCTTTTCCAGCAGGAGTGCGGCGGCCGGCCGCGGTGTCCCCTCGGGAAACAGCATTTCGTCGAAAAAGCCCTCGGTGTCATAGCCATCAAAACGCGTCATGGTTTGGTCTCTCCCCGTCCTGCGAGCCGGACGCCGGTGTATAGGCGGTAGAGAAACCGCATATATCATGCCAAACTGGAGCCTGTGTACCGGGCTGGGCCTGACAGCCGCTCGCAGCCTAATTTTCAGGCAAAACAGTCGGGCCTGAATGGCTGGAGAGGCTTTCACGCCTACACAAAAAGCAACGCGACTGCCCATTTTTTGAGCATACAAGGATGACAGCATGACACCTGGCCCCAAGCTCTATCTTATTCGCCACGGCCAACCGCAGGCCGGCTTTGGCGAACAGCCGGACCCCGGGCTTGACGAGCGTGGCCGCCGCCAGGCTGCGGAGCTGGCCAAACGGCTCCAACCGCTCGGCCGCCTGTCGCTCATCACCAGCCCGCTGCGACGCGCCCGGGACACTGCGCTCCCGTTCGAGCGGATGTGGAAGTGTGAGGCTCGGGTCGCACCTGCGGTGGCCGAAATTCCCTCGCCCGGCCGGGATTTGGCTGAACGCGCGGCCTGGATTCGCCGCGTCCTGCGCGGCCGTTGGAGCGAGTTGCCGGACGTGTATCAGGACTGGAAAGCGCAGCTGGTCGCTTTTCTGAGCAGCCTGCAAACACCGAGCCTGATCACGACCCATTTTGTGGCCATCAATGCCGCAGTCGGGGCGGCGCGCAACGATGACCGGATGGTGTGTTTTGAGCCGGACCACTGCTCGTGCACTGTGCTCGAACAGCGCGGCGGGAGCCTGCGGGTGGTGAGCCTCGGCCATGAGCGTCGTACCCGCGTTGGCTGAAGCCTTGCCTTGACGACACCGCTGGCCGGGTGATTGAACTAGGGAAGCGTTCAGGAAGGAGAGACGCGCCATGGCGACACCCCAACCCGTAGAGACCAGCCCGCTCACCTCGCTCACGGCTGAGACGGCGCCGGTGCTGGACCAGCATCGTTTCGACGAGGCCGCGCTGACGCGCTACATGGCCGAGCATATTGAAACCTTCAGCCCGCCGCTGGCGGTCGGACAGGTGCGGGGCGGGATGTCGAACCCGACCTTCATCCTGACCGACGCGGCCGGCCGACGGTATGTCCTGCGCAAGAAACCGCCCGGCAAGCTGCTGCCCTCGGCCCACGCGGTTGACCGGGAGTTTCGGATCATCTCGGCCCTGTGGCAGACCGATGTGCCGGTCGCCAGACCCCACGTGCTGTGTCAGGACGCGTCGGTGCTGGGCGTGGACTTCTATATTATGGATTTTGTCGAGGGCCGGGTGTTTCGTGGCTATGAGCTGCCCGACCTGGCTCCGAGCGAGCGGCGGGCGGTGTATGACACCATGATCGATACCCTGGCCAAGATCCATCGGGTGGATTTCCGGGCCGTCGGGCTTGAGGACTACGGCCGGGTCGGGGGTTATATGGCGCGTCAGGTCAGGCGCTGGTCAAAGCAGTACGAGGCCAGCAAAACCGACCAGCTGCCGGCCATGGAGCGGCTCATGGCCTGGCTGCCCGAGCATCTGCCGGACGACGATGAGACGACGCTTGCCCACGGCGATTTTCGCCTGGAGAACCTGCTGTTCCACCCGACCCGGCCCGAGGTCCTGGCCGTGGTCGACTGGGAGCTGAGCACGCTCGGCGCCCCGCTGTCCGACCTGGCCTATAACTGTCTGCCCTACTACGTGCCGGACGATATCCGGGGCGACATCACACGTCTCGATTTTGCCGCCTACGGCATCCCGTCCGAGCAGGACTGCGTGGCCCGCTACTGCCGGCAGATGGACCGGCCGGCCATTGAAAACTGGAACTTTTACGTGGTGTTTTCGCTCTTCCGGCTGGCGGCGATTGTCCAGGGGGTGTACAAGCGGGCGCTGGACGGCAACGCCAGCTCGCCCGAAGCCATCACCCGGGGTGAAAAGTGCAAACAGCTGGCGACCGCCGCCTGGGACTTGGTCGAGCGCGGCGTGTGAGCAAGGAGAAACGCAGAATGACGACCGACCCGCAGGCCGAGGCGCTGCCGCCGGTCTCGCTGACCGCAGAAACGGCGCCGGTGCTGGAGCAGCACCGCTTCGACCAAACCAGCCTGGAGCGCTATATGCGCCACCACCTGCCCGACTTCCACCCGCCCCTGCACGTCGGCCAGATTCGGGGCGGCATGTCCAACCCGACCTTTGTGCTGACCGACGCGGCCGGCCGACGCTATGTGCTGCGCAAAAAGCCGCCCGGCAAACTCCTGCCCTCGGCGCATGCGGTTGATCGCGAGTTCCGGGTCATTTCGGCCCTGTGGGACACCGCCGTGCCGGTCGCCAGACCCTACGTCCTGTGTCAGGACGCGTCGGTGATTGGCACCGATTTCTATCTGATGGATTTTATTGACGGCCGGGTGCTGCGCGGCTATGAGCTGCGCGACATGCCGCCGGCCGAGCGGGGAGTTGTCTACGCGGCCATGGTCGAAGCCATCGCCAAGCTGCATCAGGTGGATTTTCGGGCGGTCGGTCTGGAGGATTACGGCCGGGTCGGCGGCTATATGGCCCGCCAGGTCGGCCGCTGGACCAAACAGTACGAGGCCAGCAAGACCGAACAGATTCCCGAGATGGAACGGCTCATGGCCTGGTTGCCCGAGCATCTGCCGGACGATGACCAGACCACCATTTCCCACGGCGACTTTCGTCTGGAGAATATGATCTTCCATCCGACCCAGCCGCGCGTTTTGGCGGTGGTGGATTGGGAGCTGAGCACGCTGGGAGCGCCGTTTGCCGATCTGGCCCACAACTGTCTGCCCTACCATGTGCCGGACGATATCCGGGGCGATATCACCGGGCTTGACTACGCCAGCTATGGGATTCCGTCCGAGCAGGACTATGTGGCCCGCTACTGCGAGTTGACCGGACGCGACCGGATTCCGCACTGGACCTTCTACATCGTGTTTGCCCTGTTCCGCATTGGCGCCATCATCCAGGGCGTGTACAAGCGCGGGCTGGACGGCAACGCCAGCTCGCCCCAGGCCCTGGGCTATAAAGAGCAGTGTCGTCAGATGGCGGTCGCCGCCTGGTCCCTAGTCCAGCGGGGCGTTGACTAGGCTCGCCTCCACCTGGGGCGGGGACAGGAATATCTCGGCCGCCCGCCGAACCGTGTCGGGATCGGCGCTGTCCAGCAGCAGACCGAAAACCGACAGGCGGTGCGCGCCGCTCTCCAGGCGTTTGATTTCATAGAACTGAAAGCCGAAATGGGGCAGGCCGTGGTCGGCCGTGTTTTCGGCATAATAGGCGCGCTGGTCAAGCTTGGCCAAGGCGCCCCCGAGCCGGGGAATGAACACAAGCGTGCGGCCGCTCGGCAGCAGCAGGGCGGCCCAGCGCGCCGGGCGGCCGTTCAGGGCGCGTTTTGCCGCAGTCATGGAACCGTTCACGGCCTCGCCCAGCGGCGCGCCGTTCAGCAGCAGACGCGCTCCGCCGAGATTCAGAAAATCGAAATACGCCCTGAACTCGCCGTCGGCCAGAACCAGGCGGGGCGGGATTTTTATCTTGATCAACGCACTGCCCTCGACAAAGTCACGGTAGAAGATGAGGTTGACCTTACCCGAGGTGCGCAGGCCGAACGGCAGCGGCACCCGGTAGCGCGCCTGGCGGATCGCCCGGACCGGGCCGGGCTGGTAGCTGCGCAACGTGCTGCGCAGATCGGCGTGCGTGCGCTGAAAGCTCAGCAGGCCGCCCAGCAGACGTACATCCGCCGCCGCTTTAATCCCGGCGATGGTATTCGTGCCAAAGTCGCCCAGCCGCTCGACCGGGGCAAAATGGGTCGGCAGCGGAGCGTCAAAGGCCAGGGCGTAGCGCTCGGCATAGACCCGGTCGGTCGCCGGGTCGTAGCGGGCGTAGGGCCGGGTCACGAACGGCGGAGCCTGAGCCGGGGGAAAGACACCCACATAGACAAAACCCAGCGGGTTCGTTTCCGTCCCGACCCGGACCTCGGCCCAGTGGCTGGCTCGGTCCGGCAGGACGGACGGGTCGCCGCGTTGGCCGAGGTCACGGTTCATCACCACAATGGCGTCGTTGGCGTCAAACACCCCGGCCGGGCTGTCGTGCTTGGCCTTTGGGCCGTGGTTCAGAATCCAGCGCTCCCGTTCGTCCCGCTCGTCGATCTGAAACGGAACCGGCTGCGGCCTCTCGTCGTGGAAGGCGTAGACCCGGAAGGCCGACACGGGCCGGTTGTGGAAAAAGGGCGCCGAGCGACCCTCAATGAGGCTGACGCCGGGCGGCGGGGACGGAAAGGCGGGAGCGGCGAGCAGGAGTTGGAGCAGGCAGGCGGCAAGGAGAGTCAGACAGAGCGGGCCTGCCGTGGGAGTATCGGGGCGGAGCATCTTCTTTGCGTTGTGGGCTGCCATCAGGAGGACGAAGGAGGGCGCTAATTGAGAATCGAATTTGCAATTAACACTCCTCATCATAAAGGTCACATGTGACACAAGTACTTTAGCGAGCCCGTGTCGATAGATCGCTTAGGGCGTTTCGTATGTTTCGTTGTATATGTCTCTGAGTATACGTCCTTTGTAAGTCCAATTTGTTGCAACAGCTCTCTTGAACGAGGAACCTTGAAGCTCGCGCGTGATTCCCGTGAGTGAATATTCCTTTCCCTGGTATCTTACCTGCTTATTGCTGATAACTTCGACGGATTCGTCAGCCTGTGTGAACTTCAATTCTGATCCAATAGGTATTCTCATCTCGGTAAAATCCAAGTTCGGCCGCCGGGCTCTGAGTCTCTTTGCCCCGGCCTGAGATTCCACATCCACGCTACCCGCTTCTTTCTTTATCTCCGGTGTTACGTCTTCAATAGCTATGAATTGTAGAAAGGCCATGGCCTGTTCGGGTTCAAGCTCGAAGAACTCACGCTTGGGATTGATTCGATACGGCCCAAATGCTTCGTGAAGGATTTGCTCCACAGCGTTCGCGTCTTCTACTCTTGCTGCATATTCGCACTCGAAAGGGACCGGGACGCCCGTGGAATAGAGTTCTACCAGCCTTATTTCTACTGAATCTCGTGAGGTTTTTCCAATCTTCACCAGTCCAGGCATAGCTGGGTTGGTAAGGATATAGACAATCCCTTCGTTACTTTCTTCGCCCATGGCTTCACGCTCCCGCGATTGCCCGAATCTGCAATATGTTTCCTGCCGGCCTCGGATCACCGAAACAGGTCGGCCTCGGCCGGACGGATCAGGACCTGTCCGTTGCCCTCGGCCGGAATGTACTTGTAGCCGCGCACAATCACGGCCGGGACGGCCGCGCTCTTCTCCATCAGCAGGCCGGCCGCACAGGCGAGTTCGTCGGCTACCGAGATGACGGTGTGGCTCAGCTCGCGGCCCTGCAGGTCTTCACCGCCGCGCAGGTCGAGCAGGCCCTCAAAGCCCGAGACGCCCAGGGCGAACTCGACCAGACCGTCGCGCCACGGCCGACCGAAGGTATCGGTGATGACGATGCCGATTGAGATGTTGCGCCGCTCCTGGATGGCGATGCGCATGTTTTTGGCCGACTTGTCGGGGTCGTCGGGCAGGACGATGACGATATCGTCGGCCAGGGTGTTCGACGCATCAACCCCCGAGTTGGCGCACACCCAGCCCCGCTTGGTCTCGGTAATCACCACCCCGTTTTTCATCATCACGATCCGATTGCTCTCGCGCAGCACGACCTCGACGATGCGGGGATCTTTTTCCCACTGGTCGGCAATCTGGTGGGCAAAATCCGACGGCTCGATGGTCTTGAGATCGACGACCGCGCCCTCGGCTTTGGAGACGATCTTTTGGCACATGACCAGGATGTCGCCGTCTTTGAGGCCGACCTTGGACCGATCAATGGCGTCGAGAAGGATCGACACCAGGTCGTCACCGGGTTGAATCTGGGGAATGTCGGGGATGGGGATGAGTGCAATCGTGCTCATGGAAAATCCTTAAGATCGACAGTCTGGCAAGAGAGGTTCCGCTAGGTTTCTTGGGTGACGAACTCAACAACCGTCTGGGCCAGGGCGACCGACTTCTCCATATCACTCATGATCGTATCGGTCACCCGAACCGTCAGCCCTTGGGCTTCGAGCCTGGTCCGCAGCGCCGCGTCTTGGCTATCAATGACAAAGGCGTCAAGAAAGTCGGCGTACAGGCCGGCCACCCCGGCCGCCGAGGCTTCGATGCCGAGACCGCTGAGCATGCGGTCGGCCGGGCCTTTAATCGGTTTGCCGGCCACCAGCGGACTGATGCCGACCACCGGCGCAGGGGTCTGACACAGGGCGTCCCGAACGCCCGGCAGGGCTAGGATCGGCCCGATGCTGACGAGCGGGTTGCTGGGCGGGACAATCACCATATGTGCAGAGCGGATAGCCTCGCACACGCCCGGCGCCGGGCGGGCGCCGTCCAGCCCACGCAACTCGATCCGCCTGACCCGCCCCTCGCCCCGGCCTTTGACAAAATATTCCTGAAAGGGCAGGGCGCCCGCTTCGGTGTGGACCACCGTCCGGACCGGCTCGTTGCTCATCGGCAGCACCGTGGCCCTCACCCCCCAGGCGTGGGCAATGGCGGCGGTGACTTCGGTCAGGGTTTTGCCCAGTCGCAGCTGCTGGGTGCGGAACAGGTGGGTCGCCAGGTCGGCGTCGCCCAGACCGAACCAGGTCTCGGGGTAGTAGCGTTGCAGCGCTTCGAGACTGCGAAAGGTTTCGCCCGGCAGCCCCCAGCCTTTGGCCTGATCGACGGCATCGGCCAGCGTATAGGTGACGGTATCGAGATCCGGAGACACGCACAGGCCGAAAAATTCGTCGTCGTCGCCGGTGTTGACCACCACGCACAGATTGGCCGGGTTGATGACGCGCACCAGACCGCGCAGAAAACGGGCCGCTCCCACCCCGCCGGCCAGAGCGGTAATCCTGAGGTCCTCAGCCCGTGGCATGCTGGCCTGAGAAAAGGGCCTGCCGCCCGCTGGTGTCAGTGAGAAGCGGCCCGCTTCTCGCGTTCAAACGGATGCACGTAGCGGAACTGATCCGAGGCGGTCAGCCGGCGGTAGGAACCGAACTGCTCGTCCGGGTTTTCGACCAGATCGAGCGGGCTCAGCTCCTCGTCCTGACCGCTGAAGACCGTCCGCAGCTGGTAGGTCGTCCCGCGCTCGGCCGGGGTGCGGCCAAGGTCGCGGATCAGGCGCCGGAGTTCTTTGGGCGGGACGAGCTGTCCGTACTGGGCGCCGGCAGAGGTGGAGATACTCTCGTTGATCAGGGTGCCGCCCAGGTCGTTGGCCCCGACGTTCAGCAGATGCTGGGCCATCTTCGGGCCCTCTTTGACCCATGAGGACTGAATATTGCGGAAGGTCGGACCGAGCATCAGGCGGGCGACCGCGTGCATCTTGACGACTTCCGTGCCGGTCGCGCCCTGCCGCACGCCTTCGACCAGTTTGCGCTGGTACATCGGCGCTTCCTGGTGAATCAGGGACAGGGGAACGAACTCGGTAAAGCCGCCGGTGTCCTTCTGAATGTCGCGCAGCAGGTTCATATGTTTGACCCAGTGCTGCGGGGTCTCGATATGGCCGTACATGATCGTCGAGGTGGTCGGAATGCCCAGGCCATGGGCGGAGGTGATGACCTCAATCCACTGGTCGGTGGTGATGCGGCCCGGGGCGATGCGGTCACGAATGTCCTGGTCAAGAATCTCGGCCGAGGTGCCGGGCAGGGTATCGAGGCCGGCGTCCTTGAGGGCGGCCAGATAGTCGGGAATCGAGACCGCAGCCCGGGTTGCGCCGTACAACACCTCTTCGGGTGAGAAGGCGTGAATGTGCAGGTCGGGGAGGGCCTTTTTGACCGCGCGGGTCAGGTCGATGTAGAGACTGCCGTTCATCTTGGGCGGCAGACCGGCCTGCATGCACACCTCGGTGGCGCCCACATCAACGGCCTCCCGGGCGCGCCGGATGATCTCCTGCTCGGGCAGAAAATAGCCCTCCTCTTCACGGTACTCGCGGCTGAAGGCGCAAAAGGTGCAGTGTTTGATGCACACGTTGGTGAAGTTGATGTTGCGGTTGACCACATACGTCACCACCTCGCCGACCTGACGCCGGCGCATCTCATCCGCAACCAGGCACATGACCTGAAGGTCCAGCCCGTTCGTCTCGCACAGGCGCAGCCCTTCCTGCCAGGACACCTCTTCCCCGTCCAGCGCCCGGTGTAGAATCGTGCTGACCTGGGGATCAATATGTTCGAGAACGCTCGCAAGACCGTTGGTTACCACAGTGGGTCTCCTTCTTCAGACCGAAAACATGCGGGTGGCCGGGCCGGTTCAGGCACTGACCTGGGCCTGCAACTCCTCGGTCCGCGGACGCAGGGCCGGCAGCAGCCAGCCGGGCCGATCAATATACTCGGGGTAAATGGCCAGCCGTTCACGCAGCCTGAAGCCCTCCTCTCGGCAGGTCTGGGCCAGGCTGTCCAGATGCGGCCAGGCGGCTTCAGGGTTGACATAGTCTTTGGTGACCGGAGAGATGCCTCCCCAGTCGTTGATGCCGGCCCGCAGCAGGAGACGATGATCGGCCGGGTTGAGATTGGGCGGCGCTTGGACATTCATCTGGCCGCCGAGCAGCAGCCGGGCCACGGCCACGGTTTTGGCCACCTCGGGGCTGTCCGGCTCGGGAGCGTCGGCCATGCGGGTATCGGGTTTGGCCCGGAAGTTCTGGATGATGACCTCTTGGATGTGGCCGGACTCGTCGTGCAGGTCGCGGATGGCGAGCAGACTGTCGACGACTTCCTCGCGCGTCTCTCCGATGCCGATCAGAATCCCGGTCGTGAAGGGAATCTCCAGCTGGCCGGCTTCGCGGATCATCTTGACCCGCACCGCAGGCTCTTTGTCCGGCGCCGAAAAATGAGCCATGCCGCGCTCGCGCAGCCGGGGGCTGATATTCTCCAGCATGAGGCCCAGGCTGACGTTCACGTCTTTGAGCCGGCGCATCTCGTCGGCGCTCAGAATACCCGCGTTGGTGTGGGGCAGAATGCCGTACGACAGCGCAATCTGGCACGCCTCGTAGACGTATTCGGTGGTGGTCCGGTGGCCGAGGTCGGCCAGGGTGGTGCGGTAGGCCCGAGAGACCAGTTCGGGTTTGTCGCCCAGACACATCAGGGCTTCTTTACAGCCCTGGACCTGCCCTCGGGCCAGCCACTCGCGCAGGTCGGCGCGGGTCATGGTCCAGGCTGCCGGGTCGCGCGGGTCCTTGCGAAAGGTGCAGTACGAGCAGCGATCTCGACACAGGTTGGTGACCGGCAGAAAGAGCTTGCGTGAGTAGGTGACCGTCCGGCCCTTGTGGCGGTCGCGCAGCTCGCCGGCGGTCGCCAGCAGAGCCGGCAGCTCCTCGTCCGTGCAGTGGAGCAGGCGATAGCCCTCGGCCGCCGACAGCTGTCGGCCATCCGCTGCGCTCTGCAGGAGCTGATCAAAGCTCGGAGAAACATGCTCGGAAACGGGCTCGTGCACGGTATGACTCCCCCTGACTAAAGCACTGCGAAGGTAGTCAAGGCGGGCCGGAATGTCAACCGTCGTGCGACGATTTTCTCACTTTTATGTGATATCACCTGTCCGCCGGCCCTGAAGGGCGCTGGCGGGCGTCTCTCGGGCCTGATCTGGGTCTGTCCTGGACAGTCGGCGGCGGAAACGAATCAGGCCCAGGGCCGTACACGCGATGCCCAGACCGAGCATCAGCCGGCCGCTCGTCAGCACGACATGATAGAAGTCCAGCTTGGCCCGGGCGATCTCCCAGCGCTCACGGGCTTCGCTGGGGATGTAGCGCTGGGCGCCACGGAAGACCAGCGCCGTCGCGGCTTCGACCTGGGGAGTCGTGGCCGTCAGGACCGCCCGGTACTCGTGCACCTTTGTCAGGGCGGCGACCGCATTCCCCACCCCCAGCACGATCAGGACGAGGCCGGCGATGAAGAGGTAGTTTCGGGCGAGTGATTGGGTTATGGTCATGGGCTGCTCCCCAGCAGCCCTAGCAGCCCGAAAGGGAAAGCGTCAAGTGTGGGGAGACGCCTTGTGCGCGGTGAGGAAGGAAGGCCAGCATGTCGCAGCTTGTGCTGAGCGAGACGAGGAACCGAGTCCGGTGGATCACGATAAACCGACCCGAACGGCGCAACGCCCTGGATAGCGAGACGATTTTCAGTCTCAAGGATGCCCTTGGCGAGGCGGCTCGCGATTCCGACAGTCGGGTTGTGGTGCTGACCGGAGCGGGGGGCGCCTTCTGTTCGGGCGCCGACCTGCGGGCCGGACGGTCTGCGGGCCGGCCGCCGGGTGACGTGATGGAAGACGGCTTCAACGGCGTGATCCGTGCGATTTGGAACCTGCCCAAGCCGGTCATTGCGGCCGTTGACGGGGTGGCGGCCGGGTTTGGCTGTTCCCTGGCCCTGGCCTGCGACGTGCGTCTCGCCTCCTCAAAGGCGCGCTTTTCCCTCATCTTTGTCCAACGTGCCCTCACCATCGACGGCGGCGCCAGCTATCTGCTGCCCCGCCTGGCCGGCCTGAAGGGCGTGGAGATGGCGCTGACCGGAGAGGCGGTCGATGCCGAACAGGCCGAGCACATGGGCCTGGTGAATCGGGTTGTCCCCCACGACGCCTTCCACACGTGCAGCGCCGAGTACGCTGAAAAGATGGCCCGACAAGCGCCGCTGGCTCTGGCCGCAATCAAGGCCTCACTCCACCACGCTTTGGAGAGCAGCCTGGATGAGGTGTTGAGCTACGAGATGGCCGAGCAGCGCAGGATGGTCCGTACGGCCGACTTTCGGGAAGGGTTGAGCGCCTTTTTGGAGAAACGGGCGCCCCGCTACTCCGGCCGTTAGCCCAGGCCCAGGCTCGACAGACATGGCGCGTGTGTTCATCGTCGGCGATATCCACGCCTGCCCGGCCGAGCTGGAGGCTCTGCTGAGCGCTTTAGCCCTCGAGGCCAAAGATCATCTCGTCTTTTTGGGCGATTATATCGACCGTGGTCCCGGAGCGCGTGAGGTGATTGACCTGCTGCTGGCTCTGCGGGCCGATCAGGTGTGTGGGCTGACCTTCCTCAGGGGCAACCATGAGGATATGTTCCTCGACTTTCTCGGCTACGGGGGAGGCTACGGCGAGGCGTTTCTGATGAATGGCGGGATGCAGACCCTGGACAGCTACGGCTGCTGGCCCGATGTCAACGCTCTGCCCGCGCGTATCCCCGAGACGCATATCGCCTTTCTGCGTGGCTTAGGCCTGTCCTTTTCCGGTCGGGAGCCCGACCACGACCTCGGTCAAGATATTTTGTGCGTCCACGCCGGTATTGATCCCCAACGTCCGCTCGCGGACCAAGGGGTCGAACACCTGCTGTGGATTCGCCACGAGTTCATCGATAAGCCCCATTCCCTGCCGTATACGGTCGTTTACGGGCATACGCCCCAGCCTGAGCTGCGGTTCCACCTGCCCTACAAGGTCGGCATCGATACGGGTCTGGTGTATGGAGGGCGTTTGTCGTGCCTCGAATGGACCACCAAGACCGTCTACCAGGTGGCAAAGGGCAGCCGGCAGGTGCGAGTCGTTGACGTCGGCCGGCAGTGGTTGAGGGGCGGCTAGGACGGGCTTGCCGAGCCGGGGGCTTGTCGGCTAATATCCCGAGTTGTCCCGCTAGGGACGTCGTGGCGACGTAGCTCAGTAGGCTAGAGCGAGGGTCTCATAATCCCTAGGTCGGCAGTTCGATTCTGCCCGTCGCTACGTCCGCGCCGTGTATCAACACACGCTGGAGTTCCAGCCTCAGCCAAGGAGAAAAGCCATGGATCCCCTCGCCATCTTTATGCAGATCGTTGCCGGGGTTGCGGTGGTGCTGACCGCGATATCGGCCGCTGCGGTGTTTCTGACCGGAAATCCAGACGAGGTCGCTGGGGAGCCGACGGGCTGAACAGCCGCGCGTCATCGGCTTCGGGCGGAGACTGCCTCGCTCCCCGGCCGTGTCGCTCGAACCGTCGAGACCCTTGAGCCGCGTCGCAGTCGCATAATGGAACGACACTCGCTTACGGGCTCGTCCAGAGCACTCTGCTCCGAGCGGGTCACGCGGCCCTGATACAGACGGTATAGCCCAAACGCGGCTGGAGAGAGGGAGATTCGTCCGGCATGCTGCCCCACGAACGCCTGTGCCGACACGCTGTGGGGGAAGAATCGGGCTGTTTGCCGTCGAAGCGAGAGGTGGGAGTATGAGCGCACTGACACGGAGAGCGCTGCTCCGTTCCGGTTTGCGCTGCTGTCTGGTCATACCGTGGCTGAAACCTCTGGAGGCAATCGCCGACCAGTCTGCGCCGCAGGCAGACCCGCCGGACCAACGGCCGGCGTCGGGTCTGACCGACACCGAGATTATTCTTGGGGTGTCGGCAGCCTTCTCCGGTCCCTCCCGGGGGCTGGGCATCGAGCTGTGGCGGGGGGCCAGCGCCTACTTCACGCATGTCAACCGGCGCGGGGGCGTGGCCGGTCGCAAGGTGACGCTCAAAACCTATGACGACGGCTACCAACCCGACCCGTCGGTCAGGAACACCATGCAGCTGATGCTGCAAGACCAGGTGTTTCTGCTGTTCGGCTACGTTGGCACGCCAACGGTGACCCGTGTCCTGCCCATGCTCAAGAAGTTCCAGGACCGGAATATCCTGTTGTTCTTCCCCTTTACCGGAGCGCAGCCGCAGCGGGAGCCGCCGTATGGCAACTTCGCCTTTAATCTGCGCGCTTCCTATCGCCAGGAAACCGCCGGTCTGGTCGATAATTTCGTGCGCATCGGGCGCAGACGCATCGCCGTGTTCTACCAGGCCGACGCCTATGGCCGGAGCGGCTGGGCGGGGGTCAGACGCGCCCTCCAGCAGTACGGGGAACGGATTGTCGGCGAGGCGACCTACCGCCGGGGCGAAAAGTTCACCGCCAGCATGCGCAGGCAGGTCGAAATATTGAAGGCGTCCGAGCCCCAGGCGGTGATCTGTATCGGCTCGTATGCGGCCTGCGCGGCCTTTGTGCGTGATGCGGTGGACCTCGGGCTGCGGGTACCGATTGCCAACCTGTCCTTTGTCGGCAGCGAAAACCTGTTGAAACTTCTGACCGAGATGGGTGGCGACAGCGATCCGTATACGCGGCTGCTGGTCAACTCTCAGGTCGTGCCGAGTTATGAAGAAACCGCCATACCGGCCGTCAGAGAGTATCGCGCATTGATGCAACGCTACGATCCGCAGCCCCCTACAGCACTGTTGCAGGAAGCCTACACGCCCTTTGCCCACAGCTTCGTCAGCCTCGAGGGGTTCCTCAACGCCAAGCTGATGGTCGAAGTGCTGCGCCGGCTTGGCGACGACCCGGCACGCGGCCGTCTCGAGAAGGCGGTGTTCAGCGTCCGGGATTTCGATCTTGGCATTGGGGAGCCGGTTTCCTTTGGTCCCGAGCGTCGTCAAGGTCTCCAGCAAGTCTACTATACCGTTGTCGCTGAGGGCCGGTTTGTGACGCTGGATAATTGGGAAGCCAGATTTTCATAACATGAAGGTCCACAAACTTTTTCAGAAAACGCTGTTCGGCGTGTTTTTTCTGTTTGGGGTGATCAGCCTGTCAACCTCCATCCTGTGTGTCTACACGGTCGATACACACCTGTCGGAGGAGTACGAGAGCAACAGCAAGAACATCGCCAAGACTATCGCCGATTCGAGCGTGGACATTCTCTTGAATCGGGATCTGGCGGCCCTGCAATCGCTCATCGACCAGTTCGTCGAAATTCAGAGCATCCGCTACATCTACATCACGGACGAAACAGGCGAGTTGCTGGCCCACACCTTTGTTCCCGGCATTCCCGACGAGATTCGGCTCGGAGACGCGACGCGTACCGAGACCGTGGAACGCAATCTGCCCGGCATGGGAGATTTCGTGGAGGTCGGCAGCCCGATCCTGGCCGGTGTTGCGGGCACCGTTCATGTCGGCATGGACACGGGTCTGATTGCGCTGAAAATTCAAAGAGCGATCGGGCGCCAGGTGTATCTGATCTCGATCATCCTGGTTGTTGGCGTCTTTGCCGCCATCTGGTTCGTCAACCTGGCGGCCAAGCCGCTGGGCGACCTGCTGGCCTATGCGGTGGAGCTGGCGCGTGGCCGGGATGGCGCGGGAGCGGCGGACGACACGCTGCTGGGGCGAGACGACGAGGTCGGCCAACTGGCCCGCCTGTTCCTCTATTTTGCCCAGGGCCGGGATGCCGGAGAGGCGCAGGCGGCACCGCCCGGAAGCGAAGGCTTGGCGGATCGCACCGGTGTCGAGGACGCGGGGCCGATGGCGCCGCCCGGAAGCGAGAGGTAGCGCTGTCCGCACGAGAGTTTCGACGGCGCGTCGTGGGGCGGATGGCACGCGGAAATTGCGAGAGGCGATGGAGTGAGAATGGCGAAATCAGAAGCTCGGCTCCCGCGCTCGATCATCGCCCTGTTTTGCGTCGTCCTGCAGCTGTGTTTCGGGACGGTGTATGCGTGGAGTTTCTTTCAAACGCTCCTCGTCAGACAACTCGGCTGGTCGTTTACGGAAACGGCCTGGGCTTTCAGTATCGCGATTTTTTCGTTGGGCACCGCTGCGGCCTGGGCGGGCGCAGCCCTGCCGCGGTTCGGGCCGCGACGCTTGGCGCTGGTCGGCAGCGCCATGTTTTCGGGTGGCTATCTTGTGGCCAGTCTGGCTCTGCACCTGGACTCCATCGGGCTGTTCTATCTCGGCTATGGCGTGATCGGTGGGGCGGGAATCGGATTTGGCTATGTGACGCCGGTCGCTACCGCAGCCAAGTGGTTTCCAGACTACAAGGGCTTGGCGACCGGTATCGTGGTGATGGGTTTCGGGGTCGGGGCGTTGATTTTGAGCAAGGGACTGGCGCCCTTTCTGATTCTCCGAACCGAGGGAGACCTGGCCCTGATCTTCCTGTGGCTGGGAGTTGTTTTTGCGTGTATCCTGCTGCCTTCCAGCCTGGCCTTGAGCGATCCTCCGGCCGGGAGCGAACCTGTCAGTACAAGTCCTCGGCATGATGAGCCGGAATCGAACGATACGGTGACGTCCTATCTGCGGTCTTCCGAGTTCGTCTTCATGTGGATCGTCTTTTTTTTCAACATCGCGGCGGGCATCTCCGTCATCAGCTTTCAGTCGCAACTCCTGCAGGAAGTGTGGGGACTGGCCGACCCCTCGGTGGAGCCGGCGACGCTGGCCGAGTATGGGGCGACACTGATCGCCGTCAGTTCGCTGTGTAACGGAGTAGGGCGGCTGTTCTGGGGCCTGCTCTCGGACCGGATCGGCCGCGTTCGGGTCTTCAGAATCCTGCTCGCCAGTCAGATGATCGTCTTCGGTATTCTGATGACCGAGCGGAACCCCTGGGTCTTTTCCGCGCTCGTGTGTTACGTGCTGTTATGCTTCGGAGGCGGCTTTGCCACCATGCCGTCTTTTGTTCTCGATGTCTTTGGCACGAAGAAGATGTCCACCATCTATGGGGCGATTCTGACGGCCTGGGCCGCAGCAGGGATTTTCGGCCCCCTGTACGTGGGCTATCTGAAGGACAGCTATCCCGACCGGGCCATGATCTATTGCTTTTTGATCGGGATCCTGATGCTTGGCCTGGGCTATATTTTCTCCTACCTGTTGAACGATGACCGCATTCGGCTCGGCCGGCCGACCGTGGAGGACACGCTCCGGCAGTATGGCATCGCGTCTGTTCGGTGAAGCCAGCAGCCCTTGGGGTCCGGGGATCAGATCGCCTAGGTCTGGCTCTTTGGGGCTGGAGGAAGCTGGAGGCTGACTGGGGCTCCGTCGGCAAGAATGGTGGCGTGGGCCAGCAACTCCTGAGCCGAGAGTTCTTTGTTCAGAAAAGCGTGCAGGGGGTCTGCCGGGAAATAAAACTTGACCTCTCCGGCTTCGCCCGCCTGCTCGAGGTCGTCGAGCACCGCGTTCAGCTGCTCGAGGTTGGCGTAGGGTCTGGAGTGGTAGTGGAGGGCCAGCATCACGCCGTCGGCCGGAAATTCCAGGGTCTCAAAGGCCAAGAACGACTGCGCCACAATCTTGGTCCACAGGTCCACCAGCCGGTCGGTCTGGTTCAGCACTTGAGAGTTATAGATCAGGCCGGTCTGGACCCGAAAAGTCAGGAAGGTCTGTTCTTGCCGGGTTTCGATGCCGACCACTTCCACCGATGCGGTGAGCAGGCCGCCGCTGCGTCTGGCGGTATCGAGCAGACGGCCTAAGAGGGCAATCGTATCGGGGCCATATTTTTGGTGGAGATCGTGGAGCAGCTCTGCCAGACCTGGCGGGAGCGACCGATTCCAGATCGGGGGGTCCGTGGCTGAAACGAGTCCTGGCCCCAGCAGGCAGCCGACAAACAGAACCCACCGAAGATGTGTTAATAGAGATGCCAATACGCGGTGCCGCACAGCCCGGTATCATGCCAAGCTTCTCGCCGTGGCACAAGGACCTTGCCGACCGCTCCAAGGGTGGTGTATGGAAGGGTGCATTTCTGGAGTCTGGATGTGAAAAATCGCTTGCGTTTTTCTCCGCTCGAACGCAAGGTCAAAACCGCTCTGGCGCGGTTTTTTTCCTCCCAAGGAGATGCTGGTCCGGGCGGGCGCCCCATCCGTATTGGAGTCGGGGTGTCAGGTGGCCCGGACTCGGTGGCCCTGTTGAGTGCCCTGCTGGCCCAACCGGAGAGCAGCCGACTGCACCTCAGCGTGCTCCACGTCAACCATGGGCTGCGGCCGGAAGCCGAGCGTGAACAGCAGCACGTCGAGCGGCTGTGTCGGCGCTGGCAGCTGCCCTGTGTGGTGAAGAAACTCGACTCCTCCCCACCGGCTCATGGCCTCGAAGCCTGGGCGCGCGCCGAGCGCTACCGGTTTTTTACTGCGGCAATGGAGCAATACGGGTTGGACTATCTGGCTCTGGCCCATACCCGGGACGACCAGGCCGAAACCGTGCTGTTTCGGCTCCTGCGGGGCAGTGCCCGGCGCGGCTTGAGCGGTATGCCGCCGAGCCGAACAATCGGAACGCGGGGGGATAAGCGGCTCATCCGTCCGCTGCTGGACTGTACGCGGCAGGAAGTCCTGGCGTATCTGGCCGAGCGCGAGCTGTCGTCTGTGACCGATCCCAGCAACGCCGACCTGCGCTATGCCCGCAACCGCATTCGGCACCGTCTGCTGCCCCTGCTGGCGGCAGAGTTCTCGCCCCGTATCGCTCGTCATCTGGTTCACCTGGCCGACACCCTGCGTGCAGAGGAGGACTGGCTCGAAGCCGCGACAACGCGAGCGCGGGAGCGCGTCGAGCAGGCGCGGGACGGCGGGCCCGGCCTGCGCCTGTACGCCTGGGCGGCGGAGCCCGCAGCCCTGCAAGCGCGCATCGTGCGCCAGTGGCTCGAACGCGCCAACCCCGGCCGTGAGCTGGGCTTTCGTCACCTTGAGCAGGTCTGTGCCCTGGCCGAGGGCCGGGTCCGGGGGACTGTTGAACTGCCCGGCAGCCGCCAGGTGCGGGTCGAGTACGGCTGTCTGATCGCCGAGCCAAAGCGATTCGCCTCCCAACCCTACGCTCATCCCATCGCCTGTGGCCAAGAGCTGAGGCTGCCCGCCGTCCCCCACCTTCCCGGCAGCGGCTGGCGGTGTTGGCTGGGGACGCCGGTCGCGTGGCAGGCTGCTCCGGCCCAGGTGCGAACGGCCGATCCGTGGCGGGCCGTGTTTGACGCCAGGCTGGTGGCCTCAGGACTCCAGATACGGAGCGCACGCCCCGGAGACCGGATTTCTCCTCTGGGCATGACTGGCCGAAAGAAAATTCGCGATGTATTCAGTGATGCCAAGCTGCCGCGCCGCCTGCGCCCGGTCTTTCCCCTGGTCGTTGTGGCGGACAGCGATGCCGAGGTGGCCGAGGTGGCCTGGGTGCCCGGCCACGTCCGGGGCAAGGTCGGGCTGGTGACGCCGACGACGCGTGCGGTATGCCAGTGCGTGGTCAGCCCATTGCCGGAGAAAGTAGAACTATGTTAGGCTGGCCGCAGGTAACGGAAGGGGGCTAAGGAGTGAACAAGGTTTCACACAATCTCGCTTTATGGCTGGTGTTGGGACTCATGATTCTCCTGCTGTTTAACGTATTCAGCCGCCAGCAGTCCCCAAAGCCCGAGGTAGCGTTCAGCGATTTCTTTGCCGCTCTCCAGCGCGGGGAAGTCTCCGAGGTCACCATACAGGGACAGACGATCCACGGCCGCTTCAGCGACGACAGCCGCTTTACCACCTTTGCGCCGGACGATCCCGAGTTGATGCACACCCTGCGCGAGCAGGGCGTGCGGGTGAGCGCCCGGCCCGAGGAGGGCGACCCGTGGTATGTGGCAGTCCTGGTCCAATGGTTCCCAATGCTGCTCCTGATCGGCGTCTGGGTGTTCTTCATGCGCCAGATGCAGATGGGCGGGGGCAAGGCCATGTCGTTTGGCAAGAGCCGCGCCAAGGTGCTGACCGAAAATCAGCAGACGGTGACTTTTAGTGATGTCGCGGGTATAGAGGAAGCCAAACAAGAGCTGGAAGAGATCATCGCCTTTCTGAAAGACCCCAAAAAGTTCACCCGCCTGGGCGGTCGGATTCCCAAGGGGGTGCTGCTGGTTGGGGCGCCGGGGACCGGGAAAACCCTGCTGGCCCGGGCGATTGCCGGCGAGGCCGGGGTGCCGTTCTTTTCCATCAGCGGCTCTGACTTTGTCGAGATGTTTGTCGGGGTCGGTGCGTCGCGCGTTCGCGACCTGTTCATCCAGGGCAAGAAACAGGCGCCGTGCCTGATCTTTATTGACGAGATTGACGCGGTCGGCCGCCACCGCGGGGCGGGGCTGGGCGGCGGCCACGATGAACGCGAGCAGACGCTCAATCAGCTCCTGGTCGAGATGGACGGGTTCGAGGCCAATGAGGGGGTGATCCTCATTGCCGCCACCAACCGGCCCGACGTGCTCGATCCGGCCCTGCTGCGGCCGGGACGGTTTGATCGGCGGGTGGTCGTGCCCCGCCCGGATGTCCGTGGCCGTGAAGAGATCCTGCGCGTCCACAGCCGCCGCGTGCCAACCGACGAGAGTGTTGATGTCGAAACCCTGGCCCGGGCAACGCCGGGTTTCTCCGGGGCCGATCTTGAGAACCTGGTGAACGAGGCCGCCCTGCTGGCCGCCCGCCAGAACAAAGAGAAAGTCGGTATGGAAGACTTTGAGCTGTCCAAAGACAAAGTCTTGATGGGAGCTGAGCGGCGCAGTCTGATCCTGACGTCCGAAGAGAAACGCAACACCGCCTACCACGAGGCCGGCCACGCGCTGGTCGCCGGACTCACTCCCGGCACCGATCCGGTCCACAAGGTCTCGATCATCCCGCGCGGTATGGCACTCGGCGTGACCCAGCAAGTCCCGGTCGACGACCGGCATACCTTCTCCAAAGACTATGTGCTCAAGCGGCTGGCGATCATGTTTGGCGGTCGGGTGGCGGAAGAGATCGTGCTCGGCCATACCACGACCGGCGCGGGCGACGATATCGAAAAGGCGACCGAACTGGCCCGGCGTATGGTGTGTGAGTGGGGGATGAGTGAGAAGCTGGGGCCGATGACGTTTGGCAAAAAGGATGAGCAGATTTTTCTGGGACGTGATTTCACCCAGATGAAAGAATATTCTGAGCAGACGGCGATGGAGATTGATACCGAGGTGCGTCGGATCATCATGAACGCCTATGAGCGGGCCAAGGCGCTGTTGCAGACCAATATCGAGGTCTTGCACAAGATGGCCGAGCACCTCCTGGAGAAGGAAGTCCTTGACGGGGCCGAGATTGCCGAGATGATTAAACTGTTTGGCAAAGAGCCGGACGGGATGAAGGATTCCCCGGCACCAGCCGGAGCCTAGTCCGAAAGGTGAGGCCGCCAATGCCACCCGCCGCCTGTCCCGGCCACTGTTCGAGGAGTGTCCTCGGGAGGTGCCCCGACGCCGTCGTACAGGCACCGGCCCTGTCCGGACGGATGGTCGCTCAGATTGGTGCGGGGGCGGTGGCCTAAGCTCCATGGCCGATCTCTTCGTTCAACTGCGCTGGCAAGACCTGCTTGATATCGTCCTCATCGCCTGTGGGGTGTACTGGATCATCCATCTGATCCGCGGCACCCGGGCGGTGCAGATGCTGGTTGGTCTCGTCCTCCTGTTTCTGGCCTACCTCGGTTCTCAGCTCTTGGAGCTGTACACCCTGAACTGGATGCTGGATAACTTCCTTGGCTCGATCCTGCTGGTGATTGTCGTGCTGTTTCAGAACGACATCCGCCGAGCCTTGACCGAGATGGGTCGTGGCTCGCTGCTCGGCGTTCGGGCGCGGACCACGTATGCCTCGGTTGTCGAAGAGGTCAGTCAGGCGGCGGTATCCTTGGCCACAAAACGGACCGGGGCGCTGATCGTCCTCGAGCGGACTGTCGGGTTGAACGACTACATCCGGTTTGGCACCCCGCTCGATGCTCGGGTGGGCAGAGAAATGCTGGAGAGTATTTTTCTGCCCGCCTCGCCGATTCATGATGGTGCGGTTGTCATCCAGGCCGGGCGCATAAGCGCAGCCGGGTGTTTCCTGCCGCTGACCGCCAACCCCGGGGTAGATAAACACCTTGGCTCGCGTCACCGGGCGGCAATCGGGCTGACCGAAGAGACCGACGCGCTCGTTGTCGTGGTATCGGAAGAGGCAGGGGCTGTCTCATTGGCGCGCGAAGGGCGGATCGAGCGCAGCCCGGATATCGGCACCCTGCGTGCCTCGCTCCAGCAGTTTTTTGTCCATGCTTAAGCACGGCTTGCATATCGTCTGGCGGCTCACCTTTCGGAATCTCTGGATGAAAGGATTTGCCGTGGTCTTTGCCGCCGGACTGTGGCTGATGGTCAATGCCGGGGAGCGGGACACCGAAAAGTCGCTGACTTTTCCGCTCGAATGGCGCAACCTGCCGCCCCACCTGGTCGTGACCGGAGCCCCGATCGATTCGGTCGATGTGCAGGTTCTCGGACCGCGCACCCTGCTGGGCCTGCTCGACCAGCAAAAAGTCGTGCTGGATCTGGCCGGGATGCGTCCCGGACGCTCGTCATTCCGGATCGGGTCCGAGCGGCTCAGCCTGCCGCGCGGAGTGCAGCTGGTGCGGATCAGCCCGTCTCAGATCAACCTCGATATTGCCCGGATTGAGACGCGTACCTTGCCGGTCCATCTTGACGTGCACGACGAGCCGCCCCCGGACTACCGGGTTGGCGAGATGGAGCTGGTGCCCGACACCGTCGAGGTCACCGGTCCAGCGCCGGCTGTCGCCCGTCTGCAGTTTGTGCTGACCGAGCCTTTGCAGCTGAGTCGGCTGACCCAATCGACGACGCTCGATCTTGATCTCATCCGGCCCCAGGACGGTCTGCTGTCCTACAATCTGCAACAGGTTCGCGTCCGGGTCGATGTGCAGGACGTGATACTCTCGCGCGCCTTTCAGCAGATCGCGCTGACCGTGCGCAATACGGACCTGGCCGCCAGCCTCGATCCTGCCACGGTCGATGTTGTCGTGTCCGGCCCCAGTCGGGTGCTGGAACAGCTGCAATTGACCGAGGAGGAGGTGTTTGTTGATGCGGCCAGTCACGAGCCGGGGACGGTGCCGGCCGCCGTCACGGTGCTGGTGCCGCCGGGGGTGGAGATTGTCTCCCAAGAGCCGCACGAGGTGTCTCTGACCCTGATCGACATACCGGCTGTTCAGCCGGATATGGAAGACCGGGAGCCACAAGCGGAGTCCGCCGGGACTGCGGACGGACAGTAGGCGCGTTGCAGCCGCACGGGTGAGAGGGATACGGCGTATGACGGACAGGGGTAACGGGCGGGGCGATGCGCATACCGGGGAACGCTTGTTTGGCACCGACGGCATTCGGGGCGTCGCCAATATCGAGCCCATGACGGCCGAAACGGCGCTGCGGCTCGGCCGGGCTCTGGCCTATGTGTTTCGCGATGTGCCGGGCCGGCACAGGATTCTGATCGGCAAGGACACCCGTTTGTCGGGCTATATGCTCGAGACCGCCCTGGCCTCCGGCATCTGTTCGATGGGCGCCGATGTGCTCCTGGTCGGACCCCTGCCGACTCCCGGGATTGCCTTTCTGACCCGTAGCCAGCGGGCAAATGCCGGCGTCGTGATCTCCGCCTCGCACAACCCGTTCCAGGATAACGGGGTCAAGCTTTTCTCGCGGGACGGATTCAAGCTGCCCGACAGTCTGGAAGACCGCCTTGAGGCGCTGGTCATGGGCGGCAAGATCGACCATTTGCGGCCCACCGCGACCGCCATCGGCAAAGCCAGCCGGGTGGATGACGCCCTGGGCCGCTACAACGTCTTTGCCAAGACCGCCTTTCCGCGTGAGCTGACCCTGGACGGGATCAACGTCGTCATCGACTGCGCCAACGGCGCGGGCTACCGGGTGGCTCCCGAAGTCCTGACCGAGCTGGGCGCGCAGGTGACTGCGGTCGGGGTCGAGCCGAACGGAGAGAATATCAACGCCGACTGCGGAGCGCTTCATCCGCACCACGTGCAACGCCTGGTTCGCGAGACCGGAGCGGACATCGGGCTGGCTCTCGACGGCGACGCCGACCGGGCCATCCTGGTCGACGAGACCGCCGAGCTTGTCGATGGCGACGCCATTCTGGCCATTGCGGCCGAGGAAAAACTGCGGACCGACAGCCTGCCGCATAAGACCCTGGTGGCTACCGTGATGAGCAACCTCGGCCTTGAGGCGGCGCTACGCCGGATGGGTGGACAGCTGGTCCGCACCCCGGTCGGCGACCGCTATGTGGTCGAAGCGATGCGACGGGGTGGCTATGTGCTGGGTGGAGAGCAGTCCGGACATGTGGTCTTCCTGGACACCGGTACGACCGGGGACGGGCTGGTGACCTTTCTGTCGGTCTTGGCCATCATGATCGAGCGCCAACAGCCGCTGTCCGCACTCAAGCGGGTGATGACCCGCTATCCCCAGCACCTCATCAATGTCAGAGTCCGCGAGCGGCGCGATCTGGCCAGCGTCGAACCCATCGCCCTGACCATCCGACGGGTGAACAAAGCGCTGGGCGATTCCGGCCGTCTGCTGGTGCGCTACTCCGGCACCGAACCCCTGGTCAGGGTCATGGTCGAGGGCGCCGACGCCGACCGGGTACGCGGCTACGGCGAGGAGGTGGCCGACGCGGTGCGCACCCACCTGGGCGAACCGGAGTAAGAGCCGTGACGTATCTGGTGACGGGCCAACAGATGCGGGAGCTCGACCGGCTCACCATCGAACGCTACGGCACGCCGGGGCGGGTTCTCATGGAACGGGCCGGGGCCGGAGCCACAGCCCACCTGCTGAGGGCGTTTCCGCAGCTCCTGAGCGACACCCGGAAGGCTTCCGTGCTGGTGCTGGCCGGCAAGGGCAACAACGGCGGCGACGGCTTTGTCATGGCCCGCCTGCTCAGACAACGCGGCCTGGCCTGTGAGGTCGTCCTGGCGGCAAAACGGGCGGATGTGAGTGGCGATGCGCGCCGCGCGCTGGCGGCCTTTGTGCGCGGCCGGGGGCGGATTACCGAAGTGACCCGGCCGGATCAGCTGGCGCTGGTCGAGGACAAGCTCCGCAGCTGTGGTCTGGTCGTCGATGCCCTGCTGGGGACCGGGCTGAACGCGCCGGTTCGGGGCCTGGCCGCCGGACTGATCGCACTGGTCAACGGCAGCGGCCGGCCGGTGGTCGCGGTCGATATTCCGTCCGGCCTGGACGCCGACCGGGGGCAGCCCCTAGGGGACGCGGTGCAGGCCCGTCTGACCGTCACCTTCGGCTATCCCAAGCTTGGCCTGAGCCAGCACCCCGGCCTGGACTATGTCGGCCGTCTGGTGGTCGTCGATATCGGGATCGCGCCTGAGGCGCTGGCTACAGTCCGGCCGACCGTGGGGCTGCTGAGTCCCGAAACGCTGGGACGGTTCGTTCAGCCGCGTCAGCCCGACTCACACAAGGGCAGCTTCGGACATTTGTTGGTTGTAGCCGGCGCCCGGGGCAAGAGTGGCGCCGCGCTGTTGGCCGCCTCGGCCGGTCTGCGGACCGGAACCGGTCTGGTGACCCTGGCCGGACCCGAGTCCCTCGTGCCGGTCTTTTCTGTGGCGGTGCTCGAAGCCATGACGCTCGGCCTGCCTGAGCGCGCCGATGGCAGCCTGCGGATGGCGGCCGGCGCGCTGCGTGCGGCGCTCCAGGCCCGGACCGCAGTCGCCTTCGGGCCGGGTATTGGCGTGTCGGCCGACACGCTGAAGCTGACCCGCTGGCTGCTCAAGCATACCGAGCTGCCGCTCCTGATCGACGCCGACGGCCTGAACTGCGTGGCCAGTCAACCCGACCTGCTGCGGGACGCATCGCAGCCGGTCGTGCTGACCCCGCATCCGGGCGAGATGGCGCGGCTGACCGACACCAGCTCGACCGAGGTCCAGGCCAACCGTCTTGAGCTTGCGCGCGGCTTTGCCACATCTTTCCGGTGTCATGTCGTCCTCAAAGGCGCCCGGACGGTCATCGCCGCTCCCGACGGCTGGGCCTGGATCAATCCGACCGGCAACTCCGGGATGGCCAGCGGGGGGATGGGCGATGTCCTGGCCGGGATCATTGGCGGCCTGCTGGCCCAGGGCTATCAACCCGCCGAGGCGTGTCAGCTGGGCGTCTTCATACATGGTAGCGCGGGTGACCTGGCCGCCCGGGAGATCGGACCGGTCGGGATCCTGGCCCGCGATGTTATCGACCGGCTGCCGCGCGCGCTCCGCTCGCTGTCAGCCTCCGCCCGGCCCGCGCCTCGGCCATGAATGCCAGCCTGACCGTACGGACGTGCAGCCCCGAACAGACCCGGGCGCTCGGCCGGGAGGTCGGGCGGCGCCTGTGGCTCGGCGCCGTGGTCGGCCTTGAGGGTGACCTGGGGGCCGGGAAAACCTGTTTTGTAAAGGGCTTGGCCGGCGGCTTGGGACTTGATGGCGAGGAGGTTGCCAGCCCTACCTTTACTCTTATCGCCGAGCATTATAGGGAGGGGGCTGCGCTGTTCCATATTGACCTGTACCGTCTGGAGGGCCTTGGGGCCGAGGATATGGAGGAGTTGGGGCTTGAGGAGTATCTGTTCGGCCGGGGAGTGAGCGCCGTCGAATGGTTCGGGTTTCTGCCGGCCGACCTGCTTGAGGAGTATCTGTTGGTATCCATCCGCTTTGGTCCTGCCGATGCCCGGGTCATTACGCTGACGGCGTATGGCGGGCCCTACCGAGGCGTGATACGTCAACTTGGCGAACACCTTTCCTGCTGAAGATATGCCCTATGCTTATTGTTCAGAAATACGGCGGCACGTCAGTCGGGTCGTCCGAGCGGATTAAAGCGGTCGCCCGGCGCATCGCCGAAACCCGCGACGCCGGCCATCGGGTCGCGGTTGTGGTGTCGGCGATGAGCGGCGAAACCGACCGGCTGTTGGGGCTGGCCAGGCAGGTGACCGACCGACCCGACGCCCAGGCCAGCGATTTGCTGGTTTCGACCGGAGAACAGGTCACCGTCGCCCTGCTGTCCATGGCCCTCAAGGACCTGGGCTACCCGACCCAACCCCTGCTCGGCCATCAGGTCGAAATCACCACCGATAGCGCCTTTGGCCGGGCGCGGATCCAGCGCATTGCCACCGACCGCCTGACCAGCGCGCTCAATGACGGCGCCATTGTGGTCGTGGCCGGCTTTCAGGGCGTTGACGCCGACGACAATATCACCACCCTGGGCCGGGGCGGCTCGGACACCTCGGCGGTGGCCATTGCGGCCGTAACCCGGGCCGACGTGTGTGAGATCTATACCGACGTGGATGGCGTCTATACGGCCGACCCGCGTATCTGCCCCAGGGCCCGAAAAATGCAGCGTATCTCCTACGACGAGATGCTGGAATTGGCCAGCCTGGGGGCAAAAGTCTTGCAGATTCGATCCGTTGAATTTGCCAAACGCCACCACGTGGCGGTCCATGTCCGGTCGAGCTTTGCGCCCGACACCGGAACATTTCTGGTTGAAGAGGAGCCGAGTATGGAGGACGTGATCGTCTCAGGCGTGACGTCTGACCTGAACCAAGCCAAAATCACCCTGCTGCGGGTTCCCGACCGGCCCGGTCTGGCGGCCAAACTGTTTGGCCCGATTGCGGATGACAATATCGTGGTCGATATGATCATCCAGAACGCCAGCGCCGAGGGTTCTACCGATCTGACCTTTACCGTGCCCCAGGACGATGTGCAAAAAGCGCTGAGCCGGGTTGCCCACATCGCCGAGGAGATTCAGGCCGGTGGGGTGACGTCGGATACCCAGGTCGCCAAGGTGTCCATCGTCGGGCTCGGCATGCGCAGTCACGCCGGGGTCGCCTCCCGCATGTTTCAGGTTCTGGCCCGCGAGGGGATTAATATCCAGATGATCTCGACCTCAGAGATCAAGATTTCCATTGTCATTGAGGCCAAATACCGCGAGCTGGCCGTCCGCGTCCTGCACGACGAGTTTATTGCTCCGGCCCAGTAGAGACGCCCCTCATCGACACCTGCTTCGAGGTTCACCATGCCAAGCATAGCCTTGTACGATACCACTCTGCGTGACGGCTGCCAGTCTGAGGACGTGGCCTTTACCCTGGAAGATAAGCTGTTGATTGCCCAGCAGCTGGACGATTTCGGCATCCGCTATATTGAGGGCGGTTGGCCGGGCTCGAACCCGCGGGATGAGGAGTTTTTCAGCGCGGTCAAAAAGCTCACCCTCAAACGGGCCAGGATTGCCGCCTTCGGCTCGACCCGTCGGGCCAATATCACGGCCGCCGATGATCTGAACATCAGGCTGTTGCTGCAAGCCGAGACCCCGGTCGTCACCATTGTCGGCAAGACCTGGGATTTACACGTCCGGGACGATCTGCGGATTTCACTCCAGGCCAACCTGGAGGTCATCGGCGACTCGATCACGTATCTCAAGACCCGCGTGGACGAGGTCTTTTTTGATGCCGAGCACTTTTTTGACGGCTATCGGGCCAACCCTGACTACGCCCTGGCGTGTCTGAAGGCTGCCGCCCAGGCCGGGGCCGATGTGCTGGTTTTGTGTGATACGCGCGGGGGCAGTATGCCGCACGAGATTCGCCAGGCGACCCAGGCAGCCGCCGGACTGGACAGCCGGCTGGGCATTCACTGCCACAACGACTGTGAGCTGGCGGTGGCCAACTCGCTGGCCGGAGTGGAGGCCGGAGCCAGTCAGGTGCAGGGTACGATCAACGGCTTTGGCGAGCGGTGCGGGAACGCCAATTTGTGCTCGGTCGTGCCCAACCTCCAGCTCAAGCTGGGCTACGGGTGTGTCAGCCCGAGCCAGCTCAAGACCCTGCCGACGGTTTCCCGTACCGTGTACGAACTGGCCAATATCGAGCCGCACAAGCGTCAAGCCTACGTCGGCGCCAGCGCCTTCGCCCATAAGGGCGGGCTGCACGTCGCCGCGGTCCAGAAAAACCGCGAAACCTATGAACACATCGACCCCGAACTGATCGGCAACCACCAGCGCGTTCTGGTCTCCGACCTGTCGGGCCGCAGCAATGTGATTTACAAAGCCAAGCAGTTCGGGCTCGATGTGGACAATACCGACCCGGCGGTGAAAACGATTCTGCGCGAGGTCAAACAGCTCGAGAACGCCGGCTTTCAGTATGAGGGCGCCGACGCGTCGTTCGAGCTGCTGATGCAAAAAGCGCTTAACGGCAAGGTCCGCCACTTCCGCCTGATCGGCTTCCGGGTGATTGACGAGAAGCGCAGGGAGGACGAGCCCCCGCTGTCCGAGGCGACGATCATGGTCGAGGGACCGGACGGGGCGGTCGAGCATACCGCAGCCCAGGGCAACGGCCCGGTCAACGCCCTCGACCGGGCGCTGCGCAAGGCGCTGACCCAGTTCTACCCCCAGCTCGAAACCATGGAGCTGCTCGACTACAAGGTCCGGGTGTTGGGCGGAGACGCCGGAACCGGGGCGACCGTGCGGGTGCTGATCGAATCCGGCGACGAGCACAGCAAATGGGGGACGGTCGGGGTCTCACCAAATGTGATCGAGGCCAGCTGGCAGGCGCTGGTCGATAGCATCGAGTACAAGCTGTACAAGGACAAGAAGCGCGCGGGCGAGTCCGCGCCGGTCGAGGCGCCCGCCACGTCGCGGGCCGACTGAGCGTCGGCCGGACCGGGTCGGACACGCGCCGTCTCTCTGCTGTTGGGCTATGCTTCGGCGCACCTACGACTGGGTCCTGGGCTGGGCCGACCACCGCTACGGCGGTCTGGCCCTGCTGCTGCTGGCTTTTGCCGAGTCGTCCGTCTTTCCCATTCCCCCGGATGTCCTGCTGATGGCCCTGGCCCTGGGCAAACCGGACGCGGCTTTTCGGTTCGCGCTGATCTGTTCGGTCGGTTCTGTGGCGGGTGGTCTGGCCGGCTATCTGATTGGCTGGCTGCTGATGGACGGCCTTGGCCGGCCGATCATCGAGCTGTACAACGCCCAGGCCGCGTACGCCGAGGTCGAGCAGCGCTTTGTGGCGCATGGCGGCTGGGCGGTCGCCATTGCCGGCTTCACGCCTATTCCCTACAAGGTGTTCACCATTGCGGCGGGAGCGACCCAGCTGTCGCTGTCCAGCTTTGTGCTGGCCTCGGTGGTGAGCCGTTCGGCCCGCTTTTTTCTCGTCAGCGGCCTGATTTACTATTACGGGCCGACCATCAAGGTCTTGATTGACAAATACTTCAATATCCTGACAATAGTTTTCACCGTCCTGGTGCTGCTCGGGTTTGTGTTGCTGGGGTGGTATGGCTAGAATGAGGGAGTGGTGGTGCGGAGGCGGATTGTTCTGGGGCTGGGCCTCATCCTGCTGTCGTGTGCGGCCATGTCGGCCTGCTCACGCGGGGTCAGACAGCCGATCCATACCGTTCGGGCGGGGGACACCCTGTCCGCAATCGGCGTGCGCTACGGTGTTCCCTTCCGAGACATTGCCCGTCTGAATAATCTGGCCGACCCGGATAGGATTCGAGTCGGCCAGCGCTTACGCATCCCGCACGGCGGGACCGATAGCCTGAAGACCGCCCGCTCCCGGTCTGCGCCGGCGCGCCGGCGTAGCGCGACCAGCCGGGCGGCAGTTCGAGAGCCGCAGCGCGGCCGCAATCGGCCGCCGGCTGCGGTGGGACGTTTTATGTGGCCCACCCAGGGCGTCCTGACCTCTCACTATGGTCCGCGCAATAACAGCTTTCACGACGGGATTGATATTGCCGCGCCGGCCGGAACCCCGATCGTGGCTACCGCTTCCGGCGAGGTCATCTACAGCGGGGTGTTGCGCGGCTACGGAAAGGTTATTATTCTCCGACACGCCGATGGCTACGCCTCGGTCTACGCCCACAACAGCCGGCACTACGTCAAGCAGGGCCAGCTTGTGAAACAGGGCCAGAAGGTCGCCGCTGTCGGCAACACCGGACGGGCCACCGGCCCCAACCTGCATTTTGAAATCCGACGCAACAATAAAGCCCGCAATCCGCTCAAACTCTTACCCCCAAATCATCAGATCGTCAGCCGATGACGTGCCGGAGACCGCCATGCGTGACCTGACCGTCCATATTCGCAGCATCCCGGATTTTCCCAAACCGGGCATTATGTTCCGCGATATCACCCCCCTGCTGGCCAACGGTCCGGCCTGGCGGGCGTGTATCGACCGCCTGGTCGAGCGCTATCAAGGCCGGGTTGATACGGTCGTTGGGATAGACGCGCGGGGCTTCCTGGTCGGCGGCGCACTGGCCTACAGCCTGGGCTGTGGCCTGACGGTCGTGCGCAAGTCCGGCAAGCTGCCGGCCGAAACCCTGGCGGCCGATTATGGCTTGGAGTACGGGACCGACCGTCTGGAGATCCACCGAGACGCGTTTGCGCCCGGCAGCCGAGTCCTGCTGGTCGACGATCTGCTGGCCACCGGCGGCACAGCCCGGGCGGCTCTGGGACTCATTCGGCAGCTTCAGGGAGAGGTGGTGGAAGTCGCCTTTCTGGTTGAGCTGCTCAGTCTGGGCGGCCGCCAGAATCTCGCCCCGCACGAGGCGTTCGCGTTGATGCAGTTCGAGTAGCCGGCCCTGGAGCGTGTCCGTGACGCTCTGGCCGCGGTTCGGCTCTGGCCTGGCTCAAGCCGGCCCGCAGCGCCGCAATATGGCCCGGCGTGGTGTGGCAACAGCCGCCGACCAGCGCCGCTCCGGCCCGCTGCCAGGTCTGAGCGGCCGCCGCAAACTCGCCGGGCCGGGCCCGTGCCCCCCAGCGCCGGGTCTGCCTGTCATGGCTGTCGGCACAATTGGGATAGACGATGAGCGGTTTAGCGCTCAGCTGTCGAACTGTCCTGATCAGGGGCAGGACGTGGCGCAGCGGCGTGCAGTTGATGCCCAGCGCGACGACCTGGGGCAGTCCGACAAACAGGGCCATGGCTTCAGCCAGCGGCGTGCCGTCGCTGATATGCCGCCCGTCCCGACAGCTGAAACTGATCCAGGCTACAACGTGGGGCGTCTCAAGCAGCAGGCGAGCCAGGACCCGCGCCTCACGCGCGCTGGGGATGGTCTCGCAGGCCAGCAGGTCGGCCCGGCTGGCGGCCAACAGCTGCCAGCGCGGCCGATGAAAGGCGAGCAACTCGTCCTCGCTCAGGTCGTAGCCGCCGGTATACTCGGAGCCGTCGGCCAGGTACGCGCCGTAGGGACCGATACTGGCCGCAACCAGCGGCCGCAGACGGCCAACCCGATTGTCGGCCTGAGCCCAAAACGCCTCGCGCGCGGTCAGGGCCAGCTCGACCGATCTGTGGAGCAGCGCGGCGGCCTGGTCTTGACTGTAACCGTGATCCACAAAGCCGGGCAGGCTGGCCTGATAGCTGGCCGTAATAATGCAGTCGGCACCGGCCGCCAGGTAGTCGGCATGCACCTGTTGGACGGCCTGGGGCGCGGTATCCAACAGGCGCGCCGACCACAGTCCGTCGCCCAGCCGGTAGCCCCGCGCTTCGAGTTCGGTGGCCAGCCCGCCGTCAACAATCAGGACGCCGGTGCGGGCCAGAAAAGATCTGAGCGGTGAGTCTGGGGGAATGCTCACGGATGAGTCAAACCATTGTGTACAGGGGGCTCGCCGTTACGACCTGAGGCTCTGTATCCCCCGCCGAGTTTTCACTATCATAGCCGGGGGACGGCCACGACAAAAGACGCCCCGCGCTGAGACCCGTCCGTTGCCCACGCACCGCCTATGCTGACCGCCTCACCCGTCCCCCGTCCGTTGTCCCGTCGTCAGTTCCTGGCTTCGAGCCTGGGGCTGGCTGCGGCCGCACCCGGACTGTTGGCCCAGACGCGGGTCAACCGCCCGCGTGGTTTGCTGCGGCTGGGGATCTCGGGCGGCTTTACCAGCGACTCGCTTGACCCGGCCCGCATCTCGGACGCCTTCATGACCCTGCTGTCATTTCGGTCAGCTCCGCAATACCCTGGTGGAGATCGACGAGCAGGGCCGGCCCAGACCCGAGTTGGCCGACGGCTGGGACGTGTCGCCGGATGCCAGGGTGTGGCGCTTTGGCCTGCGGCGGGGCGTTGAGTTCCACCACGGCAAAACCCTGGAGGCCGCGGACGTGGTTGCCTCGATCAACCATCACCGGGGACGGCAAGCGGTTTCGCCGGTCAAGGTTTTGCTGGACAACATTCTCCACCTCCGCCCCGACGGCAAGACCGGGGTGGTCTTTGAACTCCGGGACGGGCAGGCCGATTTTCCGTTCGTGCTGGCCGATATCCACCTGACCATTCAGCCCCACGACGGCGATGTCACGACCGGTGTGGGGACCGGCGGCTATCAACTGGTCGAGTTTGAGCCCGGCGTCCGCGCGCTGACCCGGCGCAACCCCAACTACTGGAGGGCCGACCGGGCCCACTTTGAGGCTGTGGAAATGCTGGCCATCGCCGACGTGAACGCCCGAACCGCAGCTCTGCAAACCGGCCGCGTCGATGCCATCAACCGCTGCGAGCTGAAAACCCTGCATCTCCTGTCCCGTCTGCCCGGCATCCAGATCCTGCAAACCCACGGGACCAAGCACTACTCCCTGCCCATGCACACCGATGTCGCTCCGTTCGACAATCCCGATGTGCGCCTGGCGCTCAAATACGCCATCGACCGGGACGCCCTGCTGCGCACCGTTCTGCGCGGCTATGGCAGCCTCGGCAACGACCATCCGATCAGCCGCGGCCAGCCCTATTTTGCCGCCCGGCTGGCCCAGCGGCGCTACGATCCGGACCGGGCCCGATTCCATCTGCGGCGGGCCGGGCTGGATTCCTTACGCCTGCGGCTGAGCACCTCGGACGCCGCGTTTCCGGGCGCGGTCGATACGGCCGTGCTGTATCGGGAGCACGCCGCCCGAGCGGGTATTGCTCTCCAGACCGTCCGCGAGCCGGCCGACGGATACTGGAAAAACGTGTGGCTCACAAAGCCCTTTTGTCTGTGTTCGTGGAACGGCCAGCCGACCGCAGGGCTGATGTTTGCGACCGCCTATGCCGAGGACGCGGCCTGGAACGACACGCATTTTCGCCACCCGCGCTTCAACCACCTGCTGAGAGCCGCCCGGGCCGAACTCGACCAGCACAAACGCGCCGAGCAGTACGCCGAGATGCAGACGATTGTGCGGGATGAGGGCGGGGTCATCATCCCGCTGTTTGCTGCGGACGTGTGCGCCGCCGACAGCCGGCTGCGCTTCGGGCAGTTGGCCAGCCATCGGGAGCTGGACGGCGGCAGGTGTGCCGAGCGCTGGTGGTGGGCTCGGGAGCCCGGCGGGCCATGAGTCTGCGGGCCCTGATCGTCCGGCGGCTGGTCCTCGGCCTGCTGACCCTGTTGGCCATCTCGCTCATCCTGTCGCTCGGCCTGGAGGTGCTGCCGGGCGATGTGGCCGAGGCGGTGCTGGGCCAGTCGGCAACGCCCGACACGGTCGCCGCCCTGCGCCGCCAGCTGGGCGTGGACCGGCCCCTGCACGTTCGCTACCTCGACTGGCTGGCCGGCCTGATGCGTGGCGAGCTTGGCACCTCGCTGGCCAATCAGCAGCCGGTGGCCGAGCTGATCAGCGGGCGGCTGGCCAACACCGTGCTGCTGGCCACGCTGACCGCCCTGCTCGCGGTGCCGCTCGCCCTGAGCCTGGGCCTGGTGGCTGCGGTGTACCGCGACCGATGGATCGATAAGACGCTGTCGATAGCCGGCCTGAGCACGATTTCCCTGCCGGATTTCTTTATCGCCTATCTGCTCACGGTCGTCTTTGCGGTCCGCCTGCAAGTCTTTCCGGCGGTGTCGATCATCTCTCCCGGCATGGCCCTGGCCGACAAGCTGTCGGCCCTCAGCCTGCCGATCCTGACCCTCAGTCTGGTCGTCGGCGCCCACATGCTGCGGCTGACCCGGGCGGCGATTCTGAACCTGCTGGACAGTCCATATATTGAAATGGCCCGGCTCAAAGGGCTGTCTCCGCGCCGGATTATTGTCCACCATGCGCTGCCCAACGCCGTCTCGCCGATCATCAACGTGGTTGTCCTGAACCTGGCCTTCCTGGTCGTCGGGGTGGTGGTGGTCGAGGTGGTGTTCGTCTATCCCGGACTCGGCCAGCTCCTGGTCGACGCGGTGTCCAAGCGCGACCTGCCGGTGGTGCGGGCGTGCGGCCTGATCTTCGCCTCGGTGTACGTCGTGCTCAACCTGACGGCCGATGTGTTGGCTCTGCTGAGCAACCCCCGGCTGCGCCAGCCCGGCTCGCTATGACTGTTTTACGGACACTCGGTCATGCGCCGCTGAGCGCCAGACTCGGCCTGGGCCTGATCGCCGTCTACCTCGGGGCGGCGCTGCTGGCCCCGCTGCTGGCGCCCTACGGCGAAACCGAAGTGGTCGGCGATGTGTGGGAGGCGTCCAGCCGCTCGGCGCTGCTGGGAACCGACCAGCTCGGCCGCGACCTGGTGTCGCGTCTGTTGTACGGCGCTCGGAACACCGTTGGCGTGGCCCTGGCGGCGACCCTGCTGGCCTTCGTTCTGGGTGTTGTCGGCGGCTCGGCGGCCGCTCTGATCGGCGGCTGGGTCGATAGCCTGCTCAACTGGCTGGTCGAGGTGCTGCTGGCCCTGCCCAGCCTGATTCTGGCCCTGCTGCTGCTGTCGGTGTTGAGCCCCTCGGTGACGACCATTATCCTGGTCAGCGCCCTGCTGAGCGCCACCCGCGTCTTCCGCCTGGCACGCGCCCTGGCCCTGGATATGACGGCGGTGGAGTTTGTCGAGCTGGCCAGGCTGCGAGGGGAGGGCTGGTGGTGGGTCGTTCGCTCCGAGATTGTACCGAACACGTATGGGCCGCTGCTGGCAGAACTCGGCCTGCGGTTTTGCTTTGTGTTCCTGTTCATCAGCTCGCTCAGTTTTCTGGGTCTGGGCCTGCAGCCGCCAACGGCTGACTGGGGCAGCATGGTCCGCGACAATGCCGGCGCCATGCCGTTCGGGCTGGCCGCCCCGTTTTTCCCGGCGGCGGCGATTGCAGTGCTGACAATCGCCGTCAACTTGGTCGTTGACTGGCTGGCGCAGACAGATGCGGCCCACGACCTCCGGTCCTGATCCGGGGTCGGAGGACTGGTCGAGTGAAAAGGCGGGGCGGGTATGATAGGCGAGGAGCATGTCGGAGCGACTGCTCACTATCCGCCAGCTGCGGGTTGAAGGCTTTGCCCAGGGGGAGAGCCGGCCCATCCTTTACGGGCTCGACCTCGAGCTTGATCGCGGAGAAGTGCTGGGCATCATCGGCGAGTCCGGGGCGGGCAAGTCGACGCTCGGCCTGGCCGCCATGTACTACAGCCGTAGCGGCTGCCGCATTACGGACGGCGCCGTCGTCTTTGACGGCTTGGCTCTTCAGCGCCTGGCCCAGGCCGAGCTGCGCAGGCTGCGCGGCAGCCGGATCGCCTATGTCGCGCAGAGCGCGGCCGCAGCTTTCAACCCGGCCCACCGACTGTTGGCCCAGTGTGCCGAAGCGCCCGTCCAGCACGCCCTGTTATCCACCGCCGAGGCCCGGACCCGAGTCGCCCAATTGTACGCCCAGCTGGCCCTGCCGCCGACAATCGGCCGACGCTATCCGCACCAGGTGTCCGGCGGCCAGCTCCAGCGCGCCATGCTGGCCATGGCCATGGCGCCCAGACCCGAACTGATCATCTTCGATGAGCCGACCGCCGCCCTGGATGTGACGACCCAGCTCGCGGTCCTGGCGGCGATTCGCAAGAGCGTCAGGGCGCACAACACCGCCGCGTTGTATATCAGCCACGATCTTGCGGTCGTCGCCCAGCTGGCAGACCGCATCGCCGTGCTGCGCCACGGCCGCATCGTTGAAGACGGGCCCACCCGGGTCATTCTCGACCAGCCCCAGCACGCCTATACCCGTCGCCTGCTGGCCGCCTGGCATCGGCGGACGCCGGAGCCGTCCCCACGCCTCGGCTCGGTCGTGCTCGAGTGCCGTGACCTCCGGGCCGGCTATCAGCCCGGAACTCTTGTCCTCAACAACCTCAGCCTGCGACTCCGGCGCGGCCAGACCCTGGCCGTGGTCGGCGAGTCGGGCAGCGGCAAGAGCACCCTGGCCCGGGTGGTCAGCGGCCTGCTGCCGGCCTGGGCCGGGCTGGTGATGTTGGACGGCCGGCCGCTGGCCGCGTCCTACACCCGCCGCAGCCGTGACAGCCTGCGCCGTATACAGCTGATCTCCCAGATGCCCGATGTCGCGCTCAACCCCCGTCACAGCCTGGGCCGCGTCCTCGGTCGGCCGCTGGAGTTGTATTTCGGACTCAGGGGTCGGCCGCAGCAAAAGCGGGTTGCCGAACTGCTCGACCTGATTGGCCTGCCCGCGGACTTTGCCGCCCGTCGGACGACCGAACTCTCGGGCGGCCAAAAGCAGCGCCTGTGCATCGCCCGCGCCCTGGCCGCCCGGCCGGATGTCATTGTGTGTGACGAGATCACCTCGGCGCTCGATCCGGTTGTTGCCGAGGAGATTGTGCGGCTGCTCCACGAGCTGCAACACGCGCTCGGTCTGAGCTATCTGTTCATCAGCCACGATGTGGGGGTGGTGCGGGCTCTGGCCGACGAGGCGCTGGTCATGGACCACGGCCGAATTGTCGAACACGGCCCGGCTCCCGAAGTGCTGAGCCGTCCCCGGCACGCCTATACCCGGCGGCTGGTGGCCTCGGTTCCCCGACTCGATCCGGGCTGGCTGGCCGAGCTGCTGGCCGACGGCTGACGAAGGCCGCTCCGAACCCCTGAGCGGGCCGGCTTGTCCGCAGGCCGACCCGCATATACCTTGCTCCCTCCGTCACCCGACCAGAAAGGATACGAGTTCGCCTGTGGCCTACCTCTCACTCATCGGTGTCATCAGCCTGTGGGCCGGGAATTTCCCGGCCGGAAAATTCGCTCTGGGTCTGATCGGCACCTTCACCCTGATGGCTATCCGGACCATCTTCGGCGCTCTGGTCCTCAACCTGCTGGGCCGCCAGTCAAACCCCGGCTGGTGGGGCGAAATCCGTCGCGATCCAAAGAGCAGCCTGATTATGGCCTTCACTGGAGTCCTGGCTTCGGGCGGGCTGTTCTATGTCGGGCTGAAGATGACGACCTCGTCCAACGCCGGCATCCTGGCGGCCGCCACACCGATCTGGGTCACTCTGCTGTCGTGGCTGTTTTTACGCGAGAAGCTCCGCCTGCTCAACGCCGCCGGGGTCGTCCTGTCGTGTGGCGGTCTGGTTGCCATCATGTGTCAGGGCTCGCTGGCAAACCTGCTCCAGCGCTCGTTCAACTGGGGCGACGTGCTGATTCTGATCGGCCAGATCAACTGGGCGGTGTACACGGTCTACAGCCGGGTTGCCCTGCGCGAGCGTTCGCCCACCGCCGCAACGGCCAGCTCCTATCTGGTCGGCTCGGTGGCTCTGCTGCCGGTCTTTTTCTTTGAGCAGCCCTTGCAGCCGGCCTTCGAGTTGAGTCCGACGGTGATTCTGGCCGTGTCCTATTTGTGCGTGCTCTCGCCGCTGACCAATCTGTTGTACTATCAAGCCCTGACGCGCATCAGCCCGCATCGGGCGGCCGTGTTCATGAACCTCATTCCGATCATCGTGCTGGTGTTCTCGGCCGTTTTTCTGGACGAGCGGATTACCGCCGTGCATGTGTATGGCACACTTCTGGTGATTGTCGGGGTCGTGCTGACGACCCGGCGCTGAGCCGTCATCCTCCGCCCCCATTTTCCCGATTGATTTCTTGCGCCTGCTGGGATATCTGGCTGGTAGCCGTGGAATGACCGAACGAGTGTCTTGTCTGAGGAAGCCATGCAGGAACCGTCTCGTGCCGTTGATCTCAGCCACAAGGCGCGATCTGGAAAGACCGCCCGGACGCGTCTCATCAAGGGCACCGCTATCTGTCTGCTGTTCGTCTTCGCCACCTCTGCCCTGCAGGGCAACTGGGTCAGTGCTCTGGTCTGGATAGGCGGCGGGCTGGGTATCTGGATCGTATGGCAGAGCTATACCCGTCGGCGCGAGCGGAGCGAGCGGCTGCACGAACTCGACACCATGACCGACGCCGAGTTTTCCCGCTATGCGGCCGACCTGTTGCGGGCTCAGGGCTATGAGGTCGCGCCGCTGGCACGCTCCAGCCCGCCCGGGACCGATTTTCTGCTGGTCCGGGGCACCGAACGGCGGCTGGGCCGGGTGTCCCGCCACACCCGGCCGCTGACGGACAGCGTGGTCAGCCGAGACCCTGTCCGCCGGCCATGCCCAGGGCTGCGACGGAGCGCTGGTGCTGGCCAACCAGCCCTTCAGTCTGCGCGCCCGCACCCTGGCCCGACGCGAGGACTGCATCCTGATCGACCGCGAGGATCTGATCACGCTGGTTGCCCAGTACCGGCAGGGCCATCGGGTGTTGGCCTTTCAGCGTCCCCAGCGCAGACAGCGCCGGAACCGCCTCTGAGCGGTGCGGGGCAGCGTGGCATGGCTATTCTGAAAGTCTGCCGTCTCGGGCATCCGGTGCTGCGCAAAACCGCTCAGCCGGTTCCCCCCGAGGCTATTCCACGTCCTGAGTTTCAGGGCCTGATCGACGATATGATCGAGACCATGCACGAGTATGTCGGGGTCGGTCTGGCCGCCCCCCAGGTCCACGTGTCGCAGCAGCTGGCCGTCTTGCAGGTGGACAAACACCCCCGCTATCCCGACGTGCCGCCGGTTCCGCTGACAGTGTTGATCAACCCCCGGCTGCGCGTCACGTCCGAGCGGCGGGCCGAGCTGTGGGAGGGCTGTCTGAGCATTCCCGACCTGCGGGGGATGGTCCCGCGCTACGCCGAGCTGCGCGTCCAGGCTCTGGACCGCCACGGGCAACGGCTCGATTTTGTGGCCACAGATTTCCATGCCCGCGTCATCCAGCACGAGTATGACCACCTGCAGGGAAAAGTGTATGTGGATCGCATGGACTCGTTGCACACCCTGTGTCACCTGGACGAGTGGCAACGCTACTGGCTGCCGGCACCCACGTGATGCTCACCCTGGTTACCGCCAACGCCGCCAAAGCCGCCGAGGTCGAGCGTCTGCTCGGCCGTAGCGTGGCCCATCAGGCGCTCGAGTTGGACGAAATTCAGGCCGTTGAGATTGAGCCGGTCGTGCGCCATAAGGCTGCCCAGGCCTACGCCGCCCTCCAGCGCCCGGTCCTGGTCGAGGATACCGGCCTGGCCTTTGCCGCCTGGAACGGCCTGCCCGGCGCGCTGATCCGCTGGTTTTTGCACAGCCTGGGCAACGAGGGGCTGTGTCGCTTGCTCGACACCGAGCGCGCGGCCACCGCAACAACCCTGTTCGGCTACCACGACGGGGTCGGCTGTCGGGTGTTTGCCGGCAGCGTCGCGGGCAGTATAGTCGCGTCTCCGCGCGGCAGCCACGGCTTTGGCTGGGACGCAATCTTTCAACCCACGGGCAGTGCCCACACCTTTGCCGAGATGAGCGCCGAGGATAAGGACCGCTTTTCGATGCGACGGCTGGCGCTGGAGCAGCTGCGCGGCTCGGGCTTGGTGCTGGACTGAGGGCTGCTGTGCGCTCCGCCTCGGTCGGGAGCGGACGGGCGCCCGCAGGGGGGACGCCCCTGCATGGCTCCGTAACGTGCTTGACCTGGCCGGTGGGGGCGCATATGTCTTGAGCCGCATGGCCCACGATCCCACACGTCCCCGTCTCCTGTCCGATCTTTTGTCCGATCTTTTGCCCCGGGTCAGTCGCTCCTTTTATCTGAGCCTGCGCATCCTGCCGTCCGGTGTCCGTCCCGCGCTGGGCCTGGCGTATCTGTTCTGTCGGGCTGCGGATACGATCGCCGACACCACGCTGCTGCCCCCGGACCAGCGTCTGGTCCAGCTCGAGCGCTACCGGCTGGCTTTTGACGAGGCCGACCTCAGTTTCCTGCCCGAGCTGCAAGACCGGCTCGGTAAGCGCCAGGCCAGTCCTGCCGAACGCGAGTTGCTGCGGCGGCTGGACGCCTGCTTCGCTCTGTTGGCCGGGCTTGGGTCGGACGACCAGGAGCGGATTCGTGAGTTGGTCCTGACCCTCACCCAGGGCATGCGGATGGACCTGACGGTCTTTCCGGCCCAGGACGGGGAGATGACCGGAGGGCTGGCCGCACTCCGCTCCCGGCGCGACCTCGATCAGTACACCTACTATGTCGCCGGCTGTGTCGGAGAGTTCTGGACCAAGACCGCAGTTGCCCATTGTCCGGCCCTGGGCGGCTGGGACGTGACGGCCATGGTCGAGCACGGCGTCCGGTTCGGCAAGGGCTTACAGCTGACCAATATCCTGCGCGACCTGGCCCATGACCTGCGTCTGGGGCGGTGTTATCTGCCGCGTGAAGACCTGGAGCGGCTGGGGCTCACGCCCGAGGAGCTGTTGGAGCCCACCAACCTTGGCCGGGTGCGGCCCCTGCTCAACGAGTTGCTCGACCTCAGCCTGTCCCACTACCAGGCCGGCTGGCGCTACACCCTGGCCATTCCGCGTCGGGAATGGCGGCTGCGCCTGGCCTGTGCCTGGCCCCTGCTGATCGGCGGCGCGACCCTGGCCCGCATCCGCGCCTCGCGTCGCCTGCTCGATCCTGCGGTCCGGCTCAAGATTGCGCGTCGCCAGGTGTACGCGATCATGCTGGGCTCCTTCCTCAGCGTGTGGTCCAACCGCGCCCTGCTACACCACTACGCCCGACTCCGGGACAGACACGGCTGAGGCTCACGATGGCACGTTCTCCCGAACCGGATCCGGAGCGGCTGCCCAGCCTGCCCGATTACCTGCGCCCCGACCTCGACATCGTGCTGGTCGGCCTGAATCCGAGCCGCTACTCGGCCCAACTCGGACGCTATTTTGCCCGTCGCCAGAATCGGTTCTGGACCGCCCTGGCGGCCTCCGGTCTGGTGCCCGAACCGGTTGGTCCTGGAGATGAAGCGCGCCTGTTGGGGTGGGGGATCGGGCTGACCGATGTGGTCAAACGGCCGACCCGCGGCATCCATGAGCTGGGGGCTGAGGAGTTTCGCCACGGCGCGCGACAGCTGCGCGACAAGATTGCTCGCTATGGCCCGCGCATCGTGTGCTTCAACGGCCTGACCGGCTACCGGGTGTGCTGTCAGACAAAACAGGTCCGCGTCGGCCGTCAGACCGAACGTTTTGGCGGAGCGCAGGTGTTTGCGCTGCCCTCGACCAGCCCGCGCAACGCCCACTATTCCCTGTCCGATATTATTGCCGCCATGCAGGATCTGGCGAGGCTCCGAGACGAGCTGAAAAACGCGCCAAGACACGAGTCCGGCGTCGCCCCGTCCCGCCGAATCTGATACGCTGAACAGGCGAGCAACGCGCCGTCTTGGGAGGAATTGTGTCATACTATCGAGCTGTGTTCTTTTCGCTAGCGGTCGCCAGTCTGGTGGCAATAAGCTGTACCCCGACCATGCCGCCCCGGACGCGGACGGTGTCCGCCCCGAAGCTGACCTGTGAGCAGGCCAACCGCCTGGCCTATCGGTCGGTTCAAATCCTGGGCCATCCGGTCGAGTCGGTCCAGGTCGCCACGCCCGGTTCGGCGGGTTATATCGTGGCCGGCACGAATACCGAGGTGCGCCAGGGCGATGGTGGCCGGGTCACGATTACCTGCGGCGCCCAGGGGGCGACCGTCGTGCCCGAGCGGGCCGGCGTCGCGGTCCCGTCGCTGATCGGCGCGGCCGAGCGCCCCGGCGGCTTCCACAACAATTTTGCCCGGACCTTCAGCATCCTGGCCGCCAACCAGGAGGCGTATGCCAAACAGGGACCCAAGGGTGGGCTGAACATGACCCTGACGCCCTTCGACGGCTTTGAGTCGCAGATCGAGCTGGGGTCTGATCTGCCGGCCAGCGGCATCCTGCCGGTGAAAGTTGAAATCCATAACAACACCCCACGACCCTACGGGATCGAGTTGGACAAGGTCTATCTGCGCGCTGCCGGCGGGGGGCGGGTCACGCCGATGGCAGCCCCGGCCGCCGGTCAGAGCAAGGCATTGCAGGTCGAGACCCTGCAACCGGGCCAGCGGGCGAGCGGCTTTCTGTTCTATCCGATGGGCAGCTACAGTTCGGCCAGCACGATTCTGATCGACAAAGAGAACAACGAGCGCGAAGGCTTCTCGATTCAGTTCGGGAAGGACTGAGGCGTCCCTCCTCAACGCCTGCCCTCGGTCAGCTTGTTCACGTCGTAGCGCTCCTCGACCTCTTCCCGGGTCACCCGAGGATAGTCGATCTCATAGGCCGAGAAGACGGTCGCCTGCTCTTTTTTGAGGTCCAGGATGGTAAAGCCGATATTGCGCGGTAGATGCCTGCCCCGGTCGGCCTCGGGCTGACCGGGGTCCTCAGACCAGCCGTGCAACAGGTCAATGACCTTCCACAGCCCGCCCTGCCGGTCAAAGATCAGCACCAGGGCCGTCTCATACGTCTGGGCGTCCCAGAAATAGATTTTGCTGCCGTAGGCCCGGTTGCCGCCGACCGGAGTCTGTTCGACCACCGCGCACGGCCGGAGTTCCCAGCGGTCATTCGGCAGCCAGCCGTTGGGTCCGAAAAAGCGGGCGTAGGGGTGGCGCGAATTCATCACATGCAGCAGCACCTTCCAGCCCAGAAAGGTCCAGCTGTGGTCGAGCACCCGGCCGGAGAAGCCGGTGAAGTCGTCCAGCGTCATCTCCGTCCCGCCCACCGAGTCGTCCCGTTCGATAACCGACAGACGGCGGACCTTGCGGAGTTGGGGCAAAAATCCCCAGGCGTCGTCCTGCACGCGCGGGTCGTTATAGCGGTAGACCAGAAAGCGCGCGCCGCGGACATCGTAGGGTTCGAGAAATTCCACATAGTCTTTGTATTCAAACCGTCCGGCGTCGCTGACCGGAAGCAGATAGCCGGTCTCCGCCTGTTGGGCCAGGTGGGTGTGGTAGACCCGCTGGTACAGGGCCACGATATGGCGTATCGCGGTGCCGCCGCCCTGAATCAGGTCGGGTGGAAAACCGGACAGGGGCGACGCACTGCCGCCTTTTTCGATCAGCGCGCCCAGGTAGCGCCGGACGTGCATGCCGTAGTGCTGCCAGCGAAAGTTGAAGTTCCAGGCTGCCCGCAGACCGGCGGTCGGGTCGTCGGGATTGATCAGCGCCCGGGCAAACGGTCGCCCGGCGATATGGTTCTCAATCGCCCCGTCCTCGGCCAGAACGGTTTGCCCCGAATAGCGTTCGGTGGCGGCCAGATAGTCGGGATGCGGCGCGTAATTCCCGGACGGCGACACGTGGAACTCCACTCCCTCAAAATCAAACTCGTCGATATAGCGGGGCGGCAGGAACGGTCGCAGCTTGTCAATATCGGCCCGCGACAGCACCTGCCCCTGTTCAAACTGCGGCGTGGTCTCCAGGTTTTCGGCAATCCAGCCCTGTATCTGGGCGCGGCTGGGCAGGGACGGCTGGGCCGGGCTTGGAGACGGCTGGTGGAGCAGGACGAGGGCGAATACCCCCGCAAGAAAGGACCGGTACACAGCGACCTCCTCAGCCTGTCAGGACAAAACGCCTCACACACATTCAGTCCGCCTCCGGGGCGACGGACGGGGTGGACGCAGCCGTCTTGGGCCGCAAGGCGTCCCAGGCCGACGCTCCGGCGCCGCACAGTCCGATCCCGGCCGCGCACAAAAAGGTGACCGAAAAACTCGTGGCTTCCAAGACCAGTCCCAGCCCGATTGAACTCAGACCCACGCCCACATCAAAGGCGCCCATCAGCGTCGCCAGGGCCGGCCCGCGGTCGTGGTCGGTCGAGCGATCAACCACCTGGGCCATCAGCGACGGCTGCACGCCGCCAAAGCCGAACCCCTGCAAAACGGCTGCGCTCAGCATGCCGAACTGGCTGGTCGAGAAGGCCAGAATCGTCATCGCCGCGGCCAGCAGCAGCATCCCGGGGATGATCACCGCCGGCCGGCCAAAGCGGTCCGACAGCCGGCCGGCAAAGGGCCGTGAGACCACCACGGCGATGGAGTACACGGTAAAGAACAGGCCCGGGTTGCCGAGCTGGTGAGCCTGGACAAACAGGGGCAGGAAGGACACGACCACGCCAAAGGTCATGGTCATGCAGACCGCAATCAGACCCGGGAACAGGGCCGAGCGGCTGAACAGGGGTGGCCGCGCCGTCGGCGCATGGAGCGGCGGCGCCGGACGCTGGGGTTCGCGCAGCAGCAGGGTCAGCAGAAAGCTGACCAGGGCCAGCCCGGCCGACAGCCAGAACAGGTTGATGAAGCCGATCCGGCCGACCAGATAGGCGCCCAGGGCCGGACCGACGGTCATCGACAGGTTCAGCGCCATGCCGTAATAGCCCATGGCTTCTCCGCGCCGGGCGGGTGGCGACAGGTCGGCGACAAACACGCTCGACGCCGTGGTATAGATGGCAATGCCGATGCCGTGAAAAAAGCGCAGCCCCAGCATGACCGGCACCGAGCCGACCAGGGTGTACAGGGCCGGGGCCAGGAAATAGATGAAGGTGCCCAGGCTCAGCCCGCTCTTGCGGCTCCAGATGGAAACCAGCTGTCCCGAGAGCGGCCGGGTCAGGACCGCGGCCAGGGCAAACGCGCCCATGATCAGGCCGACCTGGGATTCCGCGCCGTGGAGTTCCTCGACGACGAACAGCGGCAGGACGGCGAACAGCACGAACATGCTGCCCGAAAACAGAAACGCGCCAGCGCACAGCAGCACGTAATTGCGGGTAAACAGGACTCCTTGAGCAGCCGCAGCCTGGGAAGGGTGGGGTGGGGAAGGGCTGGCGGGCGCTTGAGACATGGCGGTCGAGTGTATCCGGGCCGACTCGGTGTGACAAGGCAGCCGGGGCGATTGACAGCCGGTCGAAGACGGGGCGGAATAGCGGCCATGAACGTGCTCCGAAACGCATGCCGACTCGTGGGCTGGATCGTCGTTTGTGCCGTGATGTGGGGCTGCGCCGAAAAAAAAGACAACTTCATGGCCACAGCCCAGGGGCTCCAGGCCCGGACGCTGTACGGCCCGGCCGAAACCGAGTATCGCCGCGCTCTCAAAGAAGACCCGACCAACGCCGAAGCCCACTACCGGCTCGGCGCCCTGGCCGACCGGCTCGGCAACACCGCAGGCGCGGAAAAAGAATACCGGGCTGCGCTGGGGGTGGACGCCCAGCATGCGGCCGCCCAGGCTGCGCTGGCCGACATCCTGGTCAAGCGGGGGGTGGGGGCTCGGCGCGGTGGAGAGCTGGACCAGGCCCGGCGCGAACTGGAGGAGGCCGTCACGGTCCAGCCCGGGTCGAGCCTGGCACGCTTTGAACTCGGCGCGACCTACCAGGCGGCCGGACAAATCGACGCGGCCATCCGCGAATACCGGGCTGCGCTGCAAGCCGACCGCGACAATACGGCCGCCCTGCTCGGCCTGGGCCAAGCCTATACCGCCCAGCAACGTTACGAGCCTGCGGCGGCGGCTTTTCGTGCTGTGCTGGCCAGCAACCCGGACACGGCCGCAGCCCACGCCGGCCTCGGCGTCGCGTCCTTTCACCTCGGCCAGTTTGAGCAGGCGCGGCGCTCTTTTGAGCGGGCGATCCGCACCCACCTGACAGCCGGACGGCGCGATCTGGCCCGGCAGGTGCAGGACCAGGCCGCAGCCCTGCTGCCCGCTGCCGAGGAGGAATGAGCGCGGCTATATGGGCCGGTTTTTCACCTGAACGTCGCGCAGGATTTCATTGGTCTGATCCCACAGCAGGTGCAGGGCGGTGTGGATGTCGAAGGCATTTGGCGCGTCCGCGGCGGCGCCGACCGCAGCCTGGAGGAAGGGGTGGCGGGCAATCCAGGTCTGCACCTCGGCGGGCCGTGGCGCGGACCGCTCAGCCTGCCAGCCCAGGACTTCTTGGGCGGTGCGGAGGTTGGTCAGCATGTGCTCGATGCGCGGCTTGAGGTGGGGCGGCACGGCTGCGGACCGTGCTGCGGCAACAGCTTCCAGGGCGTGCAGGTCGGCGCTGTAGCGTGCGTGATCCGCGCCGGCATAGGCTGCATCCAGGACGCGCCGGATTGAGGCGGCAATATCTTGATGGCCGGTCTGGGGCGACCCGTCCAGCCACTGGCAGCCGGCCGAAAACAGACCCCACAGCAGCACACAGGCGATCAGGGGCAAGCCGCAGCGAGAGCGTTTCACGTTGGGCTGTAGCCCTGCCGTTCTGCTCTCGTCATGCCGGACCCCGGATCGTGTCCGGGGCAGGCTTTGATCCGGCATCCAGCCGACGGCGGGGCGGCGAGATTCCCGCTTTCGCGGGAATGACAGAATCGTGAAACGCACTAGGGGCGCCTCCCGCATACCTCACAGCATCACATCTCCGCCGTTGGGGCTGAGGCACTGGCCGACAAAATGCCGCGACTCGTCTGAGGCCAGAAACACATAGGTCGGGGCGATTTCGTCTACCGTGGCCAGCCGACCCTTGGGAATGGCGGCGCGAATCGCCTCAATCGCCTCTTTTTTGAGACCCGCGACGAGCGGGGTGTGGGTGGCCCCCGGCGCCACGCAGTTGGCGTTGATATTGCGTGTGCCGATTTCGTGCGACAGGCAGCGGGTAAAGGCGATGATGGCGGCTTTGGCCGCACAGTAATGGCTGAGTCCCGGCGCGCCCTTATAGGCCAGCTGGGAGGCGGTGCTGATAATCTTGCCGGAGTTCTGCCGATACATCAGGGGCAGCACCAGGCGGGTGCACAGAAAGACGCTGCGCAGGTTGACGGCCAGCATCTCGTCCCACATGCCGACCGACATCTGCTCGACCAGGCTGGCCGTGCCGATCCCGGCATTATTGACCAGAATGTCGATCCGTCCGTAGGTCTCGACGCTGGTGTCAATCAGGCTCTGGACCTGCTCTTCCTGGGACACGTCGGCTCGGACGGCGGTCACCCGCCGGCCTGTGGCGGCAATCTCCTCCTGGACGCGGGTGACGTTTTGCAGCTGGCTGTCGTCGGGATAGTTGAGGACCAGGTCGGCGCCCTGCTCGGCAAAGGCCAGGGCGACCGTCTTGCCAATGCCGCTGCTGGAGCCGGTGACCAGGGCGATCTTGTTGTCGAGCTTGCCCATCGTGTCTCCCCCCTCGGCTCAGGCTGCCCGCTTCTTGAGCCCATTGGCGGCCCAGTTGTCCGGCAGGCTGGGCGGCGTCGGCGGCTCCAGACCGGTCTCGTGTTTGCAGCGGGCCAGCAGCTCGGACAGCGGCGGACCGAAGTCGAAGGTCGGGCGCTCGCCCCGCTCCTCGGCCAGCTGTTCACGCAGCCGTTGGGTGGCGTCGTGGTCGACCTGGCCGGTGTCCGGGTCAAGCACGACCCCGTAGTCGCGCCGCGCCTTGTCAGCCGACACCAGCTCGCGGGCCACATCGCTGCGCACTTTCTCGGCCTCGCGCTCCAGCGGGTCTCCCCAGCCGCCGGCGCCGGCCGTTTGATAGATCAGCTGGTCGCCCGGCTCGACCTTGATCTGGTCGCACTTGGAGGGCAGGACCTCCCGGCTGCCGTCGGCGCGAATCAGAATCTTGGTCGAGCGCATGCCCGGCTTGCCGCCCAGGATGCCCCACGGCGGGGTCAGCCAGCGGTCGTCGTGAATGCCGATCTCACCGGGTTCCAGAAAGGTATACCATTTGTCGATGCCGTTGCCGCCGCGATGCAGGCCGGCGCCGCCGGAATCCATCACCGAGGCGTAGCGATCCACCCGCAGCGGGCAGTAGCTCTCCAGATACTCGGTCGGGATATTGGTGAACAGCGGCCACCACGAGTGGCCGTCGATGCCGTCGCCCGCCGGTCGGCCCGGAATACCGCCGTAGCTGATCTCCATGATGAAGAAGAACTCCCCGTTTTTGTCGGTGCCGCTGTACAACAGGTGGGGACTGGTGCCATAGCCGGCGGCCGTGGTCAGCTCGGGGCTCTTCTGACCCAGGCAGCCGCCCATGACATCGAACAGCCGGGCCAGGGCGTGGGTGCGGCAGCCGAGCGGCGCCGGGAACTTGGGGTGCAGCAGGCAGCCGTCGGGCAGCCGCGATTCGATCAGATCGTAAAAGCCGTCGTTGAACAGAATCTGGGGGTCGTAGACCATGATCAGGTAGACGCCGATGAACATTTTGAACATGCCTTCGTTCAGGTAGAAGTTGATCGGCCCGGCCGCCTGGGGATCGGTGCCGGTCCAGTCGAAGACGGCTTTGTCTCCCTCGCGCCAGATGGTGAGTTTCATTTTGAACGGACCGTTGCCCAGCCCGTCGTCGTCAACATAGTCCTCGAAGGACTGCGGCTCGGTCGAGATATTGCGCTCGATGAGCGTCTGCATGGCCCGCCGGGTGCGGTCGAGCAGGGCCTGACAGGCGGCCAGATAGGTGTCGCGGCCAAACCGCTCGCACAGTTCCTTGATCCGCTGCTCGGCGGTTTTGCAGCCGGCCACGATCCCCATCAGATCCGAGCGGTTCATGACCGGGATGCGGACGTTGTTAAGGATCAGGTTCAGGATATCCTCGTTCAGCTCGCCCTGCTCAAACAGCTTGACCGGCGGGATGCGCAGCCCCTCGCCAAAGATCGACGTGGCGTTGGTCGGAAAGGAGCCGGGCAGGGGACCGCCGACATCCATCTGGTGTCCGAACATCGAGGTCCAGCCGATCAGTTCATCACCGTCAAAGACCGGGACGAGGATCAGAAAATCGTTGATGTGGGAGATCGCTCCGCCGCACAGATACGGGTCGTTGAGCAGGATGACATCGCCGGGGTAGATCGGACGGTCGAAGCTGTCCATCATCTCCCGGATATACGAGCCGAACTGGCCGACGACCATCCGGCCGTTGGGGTCGCAGATCATCGGAAACTCGTCGTGCTGCTCCCGAATGACCGGCGACATGGCGGTACGGTACAGCACCGCGTCCATCTCGTGGCGGTAGTTCTTGAGCGCGCTCTCAATAATATCGAGGGTGACCGGATCGACCTCCAGGTCTGGAATCTCAGCAATTTTCACATCGCGCATAGGGCTGCTCCTCTTGTGTGGCTGTCCTGTTCAGCTCGTGCAATCCACGATTCTGTGTAGCCTCCCGTCATTCCCGCGAAAGCGGGAATCTCGCCGCCTCGCCCCCAGCCGCTGGATACCGGATCACGTCCGGCATGACGAGAGCGGAACAGCAGAGCTACAGTCCAACGTGAAATGCTCTAGCAGATACGGCGCGCCAAGAAAAGGAAACGCCGTTCGGCGTGGCGCAGAACTCCCGTAGGCTTTCTCTAGGCGTCTTTGCCGGCTGTCCGTCTGATCAATTCTTTCAGGGCCAGGATGCTCTCTTCGTGCTGCTGCTGCTGAGCAGTCATGGCTTCTTCGTGGCGCTGCTGCTGGGCGGCCATGTTCTCTTCGTGCTGCTGCTGTTGGGCGGCCATGTTCTCTTCGTGGCGTTGCTGCTGTAGGGCGTTCTGGGCATCCCGACTCGCATTGCTCTTGTTCATCATCCACAGGCCCCAGGCGATGAGCAGGCATTGAGACAGGCCGACCCCCAGGGCGACCCAGTCACCGGCAGACATCCCGGGGTCTGCCATCGTTTCCAGGGCTGCGACGGCTCGTTGAGCAAGGTCGAGGGAGTGTTCATCCATGTGGCTGTCTTTCGGTCGAAGCGTGCAATTGTCGGCTTAGGCTATGCCATGCTTGAGAAACTTGCCAGCCTCACAGTGCTCTGAGTCCTGGTCACCACCCTGCAATCACGATTGCACGAGTATCGCTTCGGCCTGTTTTCCAGAAGATTCTTCTGCCGGAGCGGAGTCACCCGTCCAGCACGCCCAGTGCCACATCTCTATCCACGCACCTTACGAGTCAGTATCGTCGTTTGATGGCAGCTCTAGCAAGGGAACTGCTTGAAGAGAGTTGCCAGCGATCCCCTTTATAGAGCCATACATACGATTCGTACTCAGAAGAACATCTCTGATCCGCCGTTCTCTTACTCCCCACGTGACTTGCATAGCATTTCTCTCCTGTTCGAGATCCGATTTCATTTTGGTGAAGCCCGAGACAATAGCTTCAACCTGCGAGCGAAAATCGGGACCGGTCAGATAGTCATACAGCTCACCCATTTTGCCAGCCCGATTTTCCTGCGCCCTCGCAACTTCACTGAGCTGAATAATAGACTCGCGCAAGACGAAGCACAGACCCTTAAACTCCTCAAGGGTGCAAATCCAGATACCTTCTTTCAAACCAAGGCGGTCCATTCCCCTCGGTCTAGTTCTGGTGACGAGCACGCCGATAGTCGCGTTCTTCTCCAGCATATTTCTCCTGAAAGTCTCGATCCACCTCGAACCAAATCGTTGCGTATTTTTGCTCTCATAATAAATCACCCCACATTCGGGACGTGTGGAAGCGTGCACTGTTTGCAGAATATCTGCTCCTCTCCGTCCCGGTCCAATTCTCTCGATGGTGTCCAGCGGAAATTGATTGGTCAGGTAGTCGGCTATAATCTTCTCTTGCGCTCCTCCCCGTAACTCTGGAGCTACAGGTGTGGCCTTTTTGCTCGCTTCCTGGAGGTCTTTCTTCAGCCGGTCGATGACTTGCTCGCTTTCAGCGAGCTTCCCCTGAAACTCATTTTCTACCGTTTTCCGGTAATTCTCTCTTTCTTCGTCGAATTGTTTGGTGTGTTCCCTTTGTACTTCCACTTCAATTTCGGCTCTGAGGCTGGCCTTTTCGCGCTTGAGTCGTTCAATTGCCGATCGAGCTTTATTGAGTTCTCTGACTTTGCCGGATTGATCGGCTAAGTCACGCTCCAATTCCTTAATACGATCGGCTTGTTCCCCTTCAATCCTTCTTCTCAGTCTTTGTTCAAGGCGACCCCTGTCCTCTCTGAGCGCTTTGTCGAGCTTGTCTTCATAGTCCCTCCGCAGCGTTTCCTCCTTATCTGCGTAGTCCCTTCGCAGCGTTTCTTCCAATTGCTGAGCAAGGACTGCATTAACGTCCAGGGTTTCGCCACACTTCGGACACTGTATCGTGCGGATTTCTTGATTCATCACTGTGCTCCTGTTGTTTCTCAGGGCGCTGGAGCTGTACATGCTGGCCGCCGCTCTCACAGAATATTCGGGCAGCGGACATTGCTAGCGCGTGGCCCCGGCGGCCAATAACTGCCGCATGACGGCATTATAACGTTCACGTTCGCTAGATGAGAGACTTGTACGGCGCTGTTCCGCGGCCCACATCAGCGCCGTCTGACCGCGCTCAGTCTTGAGGTTCGGGTCGGCGCCAGCCTCCAAGAGCTGCCGCACTCCGGGGTTATTACCGTCGAAAGCGGCCCACATCAGCGCTGTCCGGCCGCGTTTGTCCTGAATGTTTGGATCGGCGCCAGCCTCCAGCAACTCTGTTATACGGGCGTTATTTGTGGTGAAAGCGGCCTGTAGCAGCACCGTCCGGCCGCGCTCGTCCTGGCTATTCACATCTGGACCCAGTAGAAGTGCGAGGCAGAGTATTAGTCCGAAAAGAAGGGCTAAACCTGTCCAGAAGTGTTTGGCCTTGAGCTTGACATTGGAGGATTTCTTAAGATCGTCAGCCATTCGAGTATGCCTCGAAGCTATCTCATAAATACTTTTTGGCAAGGATGAGAAAGGCGGCAAGTTTGAGAAAGGCCAGGAAATTGGCCGCAGAACGTTCATACCGCGTGACCAGCTTGCGGTAGTTTTGCAGCCACGCGAACAGCCGCTCTATTTTCCAGCGTCGCTTATACCGACGCAACTTGCGCCCGTCCTGGGACCGCGGCTTGGTGCGATTCTTGCGGTGCGGGGCAATCAGCTCGACGCCCAGCGTCCGGCACGTCTCATCCAGCGGATCGCTGTCATAGGCTTTGTCGCCAATGAGGTTGCGCGGCGTGCCGGTGGTGAGGCGCCCCGTGATCAAGCGGCGGACGAAGGTCGTCTCATGCGGCGTAGCACTTGCTGTGGATAGGGCGACAGGAAGACCAGCGCGGTCTGCAATCGCCATGACCTTGCAGCCCTTGCCCCGCTTGGTCTTGCCGACTCCGGCCCCCCCTTTTTGGCTGCGCTGAAACTGCCGTCCACAAAGCACTCGTCCAGATTGATCCGGCCGCGCTGCTCCAAATCCCGGGCCAGTGCCGCAAGCAGCCGATCCATGACGCCCGCCCGTTGCCACTGCTGGAAGCGGCGATGGCAGGTCTGATAGGGCGGATAGCGCCTCGGGAGTTCGGCCCATTGGGCGCCGGTGCGCAGAATCCACAGGATGCCGTTTAACACGGCGCGCGCATCGCGCCAGGGCCGCCCCCGGCCATCGGCTCGCTTGGGCGGTTTCGGGAGCACCGGCTCAATGAAGGTCCACTGCGCGTCGGTGAGGTCTTGTGCCACGGTCCTCTCCTCTCCTTCTAAGCTAACCAGGACACACTATTACACCTCTCGCTGATTTATGAGATAGCTTCTCCTCAGCTACGAGCCGCGCCACGCTTACGGACGTACTGGAGGCGTTTTTTCTTACCCCTATCTCCAGCGGCCACAAGGCAACGCTCGTAACCGTCTTCATCAATCTGGCCATTAGGATTGAGGGATCGGCGTATAAGTTCCTTAATATGCTCAGGGTCATCGTGGTAGTGACGGAGAAGCTTCTGCACCAGAGCCACGCCGAGCTTAGGGGCGGCCTCCCTGACCTGCTTAGGGGCGTTGTCCAATCGGAGTCGGTCCCTCACAGTTTGGTCGGCTATATTCAAGCCTTCTGCAATCGCCTCGATAGACTCTCCCTCACATTTCCTCCTGGTGCACTCGGCTGCTTCTTCCAATGCCTTCTTAGCTCTTTCTGGCTTATTCTTTGCCTTACTCGGCATGCTGTCACTCCTTTTCTAGTCGACTCCTGCCATGCTTCCTTGTCCTCCTCCGTCAACCATCAAGAGTTTCCCCCTAATGAGAGGCTTTGGCCAGGGCTACGAGGGTGACGCCTGAGACTTCTTGCCGCTTACTTGTGCCCATCGGAGGCAAGTTCGTCCGTATCATCGTCAAAGGATGGGGCGAACTTTACGCCCTCCCATTTTTCGGCGGTGTAGTCCCATATAGGATGCCGTCGGGGGACTTGAGTATTGGATATGACGACTGCAATTCTATGTTCCTTTAGCCATTCCCACGTTTTTGAGAAATTTGCGTGACTCATTTCCGGCATGGAATGAACTTTTCTTTTCTGATCGGACCGCCGGCTTGACCGTCTCGCTTGCTCTTCGAGGTATTCCTCATAGGTCCCTGTGTATTCAGTCTCGATCTCGACAGTACCATCAGGGTCATGGTGTTCAACTCTGTAGCTGCGCTTGAACCGCTCGAAGTTCTCCTTCCCCTCTATTTGCTGCCACTCAACAGGAGGAGAAATATAAACTTGCCAATAATACTTATAGAAACGCGGATTTGAGTGGACTCCTTGAGCGTAAGAAGAGTATCTTCCTTCTATTCTTTTTTCGTCTTGCAGTTGATTCCGCAAGTTCTCCAGCGTTTCCAGGTCGGTGATCCCAGTCAGCTTCTGGAATTCCTCAACGAGAGCTCTGACATCATCGTTCTTCTGTGTTTGCACGTCTGTTCCCCCATCACGTCCGGGGCCGGATCAGGATATTGGCGTAGCGATTGACCTCGGCTGCGGAGGGCGGCAGGACGACTCGCAGCGTTTCTTCCACTTGCTGAGCAAGGACGGCATTAACGTCCAGGGTTTCGCCGCACTTCGGACACCGTATCCTGCGGGCTTCTTACTTCATCACCATGCTCCCGTTGTTCCTCAGTGTGTTGGAGCTGTAGCTCCCTGCCACTGCACCACTTTCAGGTCACTGGTGTAATAAGCCTTCAGGGCTCCCCGCCCGTCCTTCTCCCGATAATACACCGCCGCTTGTTCCGGCCCGGGGTCTCTTCCTTGGGCCAGCTCTTCCGACCAGCGGGCCAGGTTCAGACGAAGCTCAATAAGGCGGTCAGCACGAAGCTCATGAATCTTGTTGATGTCTGCCTCCGCCTCGCTGCTTTCTTTCCCGGCAAAGACATTCTTTTTCCACCAGCTCATCCCCTCTACAGAGTCCTGTAATTCCTTTTGGTAGCCCCGCACGCTGTCCTCTTCGAGGAGAGCCCTGAAGGCGGTTTCGTAGCGGTCGATCTTGGCATTCAGCGCGGCAAAACTTCGGTCGACGTCAACCGGATTGTCTTGGAGCGCGAGTCTCAGCCGCAGGTGGTCAACGTAGATATCCGCCAGACTCGAAAGGGTGAACAGGTTGAGGTCGGAAACCGCCAGTTCCGCCCGGAGGGTGGAATCAACACGCCGGGTCGAGAGGATATCGTACTTGTGGTGCAACATGTTGACATCGCTTTCCACCAAAGCCAGACGCATTTTCATTTCATCCGTAAAGCGGCGGCACCCGTCGAATTCGGCCCCAATATCCCGGAGCCGTTCCAGCGCACTGCGGAGGATCCCATAGTCTCCGGCGATTTCCCTGACCAGCAACTCTTCCACGGCTTTGGCCAGTTGGTTCAAGGCGGTGTGAATTTGATCGAAGCGCGCCGCCATCATCATGGTCGCCACGGTCATAAAGAACACGACTGGCGCGACGACTGGGACGATGGCGCTCCCGGCCGCAATGAATGGGGCTTGGCCGACAATCGTTCCGCCCGCTCCCATAACAGCGGAGCCAACGCCACTGCCGATTTGCATCAATGTGGCCGGATTAGCCGTAGCCAGGAAGATGTTTCCGGCCAACAAGGAAGAGGAAACGGCAGACCCAACACCTAGAACCGGCAGACAGGCTGTCCCTAAGACTCCTCCGGTCTGAAAAGGGGCTCCGTGCGCGAGGGTATGGTTGTCAAACTGCGGCCGAAGCGCACGACTGATGTCGGTCCCAAGATCAATAATGCCGAGCTGCTGTTCCCCGACCGTGGTGATCTGTCCGACCGGCTGGGTGGAGACTTCATGCTGAGTGCTGAATTGGTTGGCCTTGTTGGACATACGATGCTGCCTCCTCGTCAATGAATGCTCTCATCTTGATGTATGGATCAGCTTCCCGACCGTAATTTTCATCTGTATGAAGGCGCACCATAGGCTAGAGCCTTCTGCGAATAGCTTGAATCAGCCGCGTCTTTGTCGCACACTGGGGGGGGCGTGCCGGCGGAGCGCGACGGAAGGAGGGAAGAAATGGCCCGAGCGTATGCGCAAGATTTGCGGGATCGCGTGATTGACGCGGTGGAAAGTGAGGGACTGAGCCGGCGGGCGGCAGCGCGGCGGTTTGGGGTCAGTGCGGCGGCAGCGATCAAGTGGCTCCAGCGGTTCCACCGGACCGGGGAGCGGAGGAGTGTGGGCACCGGGGGGCATCGGCCTTCGAAGGTGGAGCCCCACCGCGCCTGGGTGCTGGCGGTGCTGGCGGCGCAGCCCGATATCACGCTGGCCGCATTGGCGGCCCGGCTGTGGAGGGAACGCGGCGTGCGGGTAGACACCAGTATGCTGTCCCGCTTCTTCACAGGGGCCGGGATCAGCTTTAAAAAAAAGCCTGGTGGCCGCCGAGCAGGAGCGGCCGGACATCGTGCGCCGCCGCCGACAGTGGCAGCGCACGCAAGGCCAACTTGACCCGCGGCACCTCGTGTTCCTGGATGAGACCTGGGCGAAGACGAATATGACCCGCAGCCATGGCCGCTGCCGCCGGGGCCAGCGGTTGCGGGCGACCCGCCCCCACGGGCACTGGCAGACGCTGACCTGCGTGGCGACGCTGCGCCACGACCGTGTGGCCGCTCCGTGTGTCTTCGATGGCCCGCTGAATGGCGCCTGCTTCCTGGCCTATGTCGAACAATGCCTGCTGCCGACGCTCACCCCGGGTGATATCGTCATTATGGACAATCTGAGCAGCCACAAGAGTCCGGCCGTGCGGGCGGCCCTTGAGCGGGTGGGGGCCACACTCCGTTTCCTGCCCCCCTACTCCCCCGATCTCAACCCCATTGAACAGGTCTTCGCCAAGCTCAAAGCTTTGCTCCGTCACGCGGCCGAACGGACCGTGGAAGCGACATGGCGGCGGCTCGGGACCCTGCTTGACCGCTTCGGCCCTGAGGAATGCCGCCACTACTTCGCCCATGCTGGGTATGCGTCTACCTAAAAGCAGAAGGCTCTAGGCAGCCTCGTTTTCACGGATCTGCCGCTCAATCTCACTTCGATGAGAGCGGACATAGGCCCACGCATGAACGAGAGCCTCGGCTCGCAAGCCTGGATAGGAGCACAATAGCTCTGCGTCACTCGCCCCGGAGCGACGATACTGCTCTAAAATCCAGACCGGGATACGCGTTCCGGCCAGGCAGGCCGCCCCGCCACACACGCCCACAGTGATTTCGATCCCTGGCGGTGTATCTTCGAGATCACGGGTAACCCACCGCAACAGTTGCGCCTTTTCTGCTCGGGACATGCTCGCCAGGAGCTTTTCGACCTCGCGTAAGGTGCTCATCGCTTGCTCCCACAGAGGGTGCGGCGCACTTTTTACTCCAGCTCTCCAACGTCGATTCAGGCTGAGGCTTCGAGCTTGCACACGGGTTGTACGGCGTCCAGCACGTGGAGCAGGCGACCAAAGCCAATATACTGGCCAATGGCCATGCCCAGTTCCACAATCTCCGGATCGTCAAATTCCGTCCGCAGCCGCCTGAAGAAGTCATCGCCCAGGGAGACGTGGTCCAGCGCCATCTTCTCGGCATACTCCAGGGCCAGCCGCTCTCGCTCGCTAAACAGCGGGTCGTGCGCGTAGTCTGCCAGCCGGGCAATTTTTTCTTCGGTCAGCCCGTTTTCCATCGCTCCGCGATGGCGGCCGCGCTGTCAAAACAGGCACTGATTCAGGTCGGCAATCTTGAGCCGGACCAATTCCTTGAGCGCGGGCTCGACCACCCCGGCGGTGTGCAGGGGATACAGAAACTGGTAGTACGCCTCGTACATCTCGGGCCGGTGGGCCAGCACCCGCAGATGATCCCAACTCGCGCCTCGGGCCTGGTAGGCATCGGCCAGCTGCTGTAAGGCCGGGGGAAGGCTTTCATACTCAAACGCTGCAACTCGGGCCATGCCGGTTCCTCCTCTCGCACGTTTCACAGACTGAATACAATCAACAGTTCTCAGCAGTCCCTCACCCGCTCTGGTCCGCAGTCGTTCTCATGGCTCATGTCCGGGACCGGATCAGGATATTGGCGTAGCGGTCCACCTCGGCCGCAGAGTGGGGCAGGACGACGGTGGTCGAGTCCATCTCGGTCACGATGGCCGGACCCGCAATCCGATTCCCCGGCCGCAGCCTGGCCCGATCATAGATCGGGGTGGGCAGAAAATCGCCGTCAAAATAAATGCGGTGCTCGTCGGCCTGGGCGTGGGCCGCGTCCGGTCCGTCGAGGTCGGCCGGACTGAGGCTCAGGCGGGCGCCTCTGCCCAGGGCCACGGCTCGCAGGTTGACGATCTCGCACGCCGCGTCCAGCCGAAAGCGGTAGAGCTGTTCGTGCAGGGCGTGAAAGCGCTCGGCCAGGACCCCGGTCCCGTGGGTCTGCAAATCCTCCAGCGTCATGGTGATCGGCAGCTCATAGCCCTGGCGGAAGTAACGCATGTCGGCGTTGTAAAAGACTTCCTGCTGAGAGCGGGCAATCCCCTCGCGCTCCAGCCAGCCGGCGGCCTCGGCGCCGAGTTCCTGGAGCAGCTGCTCCACCTCGGCGGCCGGCAGGTCTTCCAGAGTGCGCAGAACGGTCCGGGCAAACTCCTCACGGTAGTCGCAGCACACCTCGCCGGTTGCGCATAAGACGCCCGGCGCGGGCGGCACGATGACCGGAAAGGCGCCGATCAGACTGGCCACGGCGTTGGCGTGCAGCGGACCGGCGCCGCCAAAGGCGACCAGGGCGAAATTGCGCGGGTCATAGCCCCGCTGGACCGACACCAGCCGCAGCGCGCCGTGCATGTTCTCGTTGACGATATCCACAATGCCCTGGGCTGCCCGGTAGACATCCAGACCGAGCCTGCGGCCGACGCTCTCGACCGCAGTCCGGGCCGCGTCTTCGTCCAGGCGCATCTCGCCGCCCAGCAGCTGCGGCGGCAGGTGGCCGAGCACCAGGTTGGCGTCGGTCACCGTTGGCTGGTCGCCGCCCCGGCCATAGCACGCCGGACCCGGCTCGGCCCCGGCGCTGTGCGGACCGACCCGCAGGGCGTTGGTGATCTCCGGCACATGGGCAATCGAGCCGCCCCCGGCGCCGATGCTGCGCACGTCAACCGAGGGCACCTTGATCGGAAAATAGCCCAGCGTGGTCTCGCGGGCGATGGTCTGGGCGCCGTCCTGACACAGCGCCACATCGGTCGAGGTGCCGCCCATGTCCAGGGTCAGGATATTGCCGAAGCCGGCCTTGGTGGCGGTGAACAGCGCCCCGGCCACCCCGCCGGCCGGACCTGACATGACGGCGTACACCGGCCGTTCCTGGGCCATCCGCAGCGTCATCAGGCCGGCGTCGGAGCGCAGGATATTCACCTCTGCCCGCAGCCCGTGGTCGGTCAGCTGATCGGCGAAATTGCGCAGATAGACCGAAACGCTGGGCCGGACATACGAGTTCATCACCGCAGTCAGCGCCCGCTCGTACTCACGGAACTCGGGCAGCACCTCGGACGAGGCGGTGACCGGCAGCTCGGGAAACAGCTCTTGAGCAATGGCTTTGACGCGCTTTTCATGGACCTGATTGGTGTAGGAATTAATCAGGGCGATGGTCAGGGCTTCGATGCCCTGACCGACCAGCTCGTGCAGCGTGTCTCGCAGCGCCGCCTCGTCGAGCGGGGTAACGATAGCGCCGTGGGTGTCGACCCGCTCCCTGGCCTCGCGGGTGTACTCAATCGCGGCCGGCGGGTCGGGCTTCTGCATGATGATCCAGCCCGCCAGCGGACCCGGCGTCCACGAGCGGGCCAGGTGCAGGATCTGCTTGAAGCCCTCGGTCGTAATCAGGCCGACCCGGGCGCCCTTGCCCTCCAGGACCGCATTGGTCGCTACGGTCGTGCCGTGCATGATGTGGCTGATCTGAGCTGCCGAGATCTGGGCCGCCTGACAGACCTTGTCGATGCCGGCCAGCACCCCGACCGACGGGTCGGCCGGGGTGGACGGGGTCTTGGCCCGCACCTGGCGGCCGGTGTCTGGATCGAACAGCAGCAGGTCGGTGAAAGTGCCGCCAACGTCAACGCCGAGAGTCAGAGACATGGGAGAAATCCTGAAGGTCAAAGGTCAAAGGGCAAAAGGCAAATGTCAAAACTGCGCGCCTAGAGCAAATTACGATTGTGTGTAGCCGTCGGCCAGCGCTTCCCGCTCCTGATGGACAACCCGTAGAATCCGCTCCAGATAGTCTGCCCGCCAGCGTTCCCGCTCCGTGGCCGCGCGGCCGTCGGCCCGGTAGGCTTCAATCTCGTGGCGCGACAGCACGCCTTTGGCCTCGGCCAGCCGTTCGAGCGTATCGAGCCGCTCGCGCAGCACGCTCACCTCGCCGGCCAGGGCCATGATGATGGCCAGCAGCTTGTCAATCTGCGGATCGTCAAAAAAGTGCGGGCGCTGGCCCTTGGCCGTCCGTGGCATGGCGCTGTGCTCCTGGGCTTATTGGGGCTTATTTGGTGGCGGCAAACAGGAACCAGTGGCCGCTGCCGCCAAAGTCGCCGGCCTGGAAACGCCCGGTGCGCGCCTTGACCTGGGCGGCGCTCGGAATCATCGTCTCCAGCACCCGCTCTTCGGCAAAACCGGCCTCACGCGCAATGGCGGTCAGGTCGGAGTCGCGCAGCGTGCCCCAGAACGGCTCATTGTTGTTATAGGTGTCCCAGTCGAGGACGAACGCCTGGTAGGGGTCGAGGCTGTGGTACTGGGGCACCTCCTGGTGGATCATCAGGCCGCCCGGGGCGAGCAGCCGGTAGCTTTCGCGCACGATATTGCGTAGCGCCCGACTGGACGTCTCGTGTAGCAGAATGTGCGACACAATCAGATCGAACGAGGCGTCGGCAAAGCTGGTGCGCTCGGCGTTCTGCTGCGAGAAATGGACCCGTTTGCCCAGCGCCTCGGCCCGGGCGTGGGCGTAGCGCAGCACCGGCGCGCCCACGTCAATGGCACACAGCTCGGCCGCAGGGTAGGCATCGGCGTACGGCAGGGTGCTGTGACCGACCGTGCAGCCCATGTCGAGAATCCGGGCCGGCTGGAAATCCGGCTGGCGGTGCTGCAAGTAGGCCACGACCGACTGCCCCATGTCGTCATTCAGCGCGCCGAGGCGGCGCATGGCGTAGATGTACACGGCCCGGTCGTAGACCGCCCCGGCGGCCACATCGTCCGGGCCGCCTTCGGTATGATAGCCGCCGGGCTGGCAGTGGATATCGACGGCCGTGTGATAGGCCGGGATGGCCAGGTCCGGGTCAAGGCGCAGCGAGCCGAGAGGCTTGGCCGGCCGGCTGGCGCGGGCAACCAACTCAGGCAACTGGCGCATCACGCTTGCGTCCACCGCCTCCCACATCATCTCCTGGCTGGTCCGTTGCAGCGCGCTCCAGGTCTGATAGTAGGGCTCGTCGCGCATGACGTGGCGGACTTCGTGGCGGTCTTTGGGCGGTCGCTGAGCCTGCTGCTCAAAGCGAGGCTTGGCCCGCCGTTCGTAGACCTGCTTATTGCCCGGGGCGACCCGGGTTGCCAGGTGCAGCTTCAGGCTGTGCACAAAGTCTTGGCGGGCGAGTTCGTCGTGGTTCGCCCGGGGCAGCAGATCGTGTTGGAGTTGGCCGGCCATGGTGTGTCCTCCGTGTCTGACGTGGGTGGCAAGAGACGCCCCGCTTATAGCCTGTCTGGCTGGCAAGAACAATGTCTGTCGGTCCGGTCCGGAGCACGTTTTCTCGGCCGGGCCGGCTTTCACGGTCGGCCGAAAACGGCTAGGCTGGCGGGCACTCGCTGCTGCGCGTAGACCGAAGACCATGCGAAAGACACACCTCACCCGCGCGCTGCCCCTGGGGCTGGCCCTGGGGTTGACTCTCCTGGCGCTCGGCTGCCCCAATAAACCGGTCCAGCCCCTGGTCCTGACCGAGCAGGTGGGAACCCTGCCGGTGCAGTTTTCCGCCCGCGAGTGCCGCCTGCCGATCCTGTCTGAGCGGCCCGCCGACCCGCACGAGGTGATTGCCCGGATCAAAACCTACGGCAATCCCAAGACCAGAAAGGAAGACATGGACGATATGCTGCGTGGCGAGGCGTGCGCGCTCGGCGCCCAGGCCCTGGTGCTCCAGCCGCTACAGACGGGCGCGTTTGAGGACGAGATCTCGGTGCAGCATCTGGGCTACAGTACCACCCGGGACTATACCAGCCGCGCCGAGTACCGGTATCGGGTGATCGGCCTGGCCATTCGCTACACCTCTGCCCCGCAATAGCCGCGCCGGGGGACTTGACAGGGTGGGGAACGGCCCATAGGTTCGCCGGCTCTATCGCACCCCCGCGCCGGAGGAGGCGCTGAGAGGCCGGCCTGGGGATGGATGGGAATACGATGTGCGTTATGTACTGCTCTTGCTGCTAAGCCTGCTGAGCGCGGGCGGTCTGTCCGGCTGCCTGACTGCGGCCGATGAGGAAGTCCTCGAACACCTGAACAGTCTGGGCGCATCCAAAGGCCCGATTTTTCCCGACCGCGAGGACTATTACGGGGTGTTTGTTCTCGACGAGCAGAACGCCTGGGCGGTCGGCAACCGGGGCGTGATTCTCCACATTTCCGATGCCGGCCAGACCCTCGCCCAGCTGAACAGCGGCGTCGAGCGGGCCATCTATGACGTGGATTTCGCCGATGCCCAGAGCGGGGTGGCGATTGGCCAGGACGGCCTGATTCTCAAAACCGACGACGGCGGCCAGACCTGGAAACAGATTCCGCTCGCCCTGCCGCTCGAGGACTGGCAGGCCGCCCAGCCGCATATGTTCGCCCTCAGCCGCGGGGCGAGCCCGAACCATATCTGGGCTGTCGGGCCGGTCGGCGCCATCATTCATTCCGACGACGGCGGCGAAACCTGGCAGAATCAGTCGCTGGGACGCGATGTGACCCTGAACGGCGTCTCGTTTGCCAGCGATACCGAAGGCTGGATTGCCGGCGAGTTCGGGACCATCCTGCGTACCGCGGACGGCGGCCAGACCTGGCAGGAGCAAAAGAATGTGCTGAACCTGCCCAGATACACCCGCCCCGACCTGAGCGAAGAGGACGCCATCGCCCAGCGCGTGCCCCGGCTGTATCTGGAAGACCTGTTCCTGATTGATGTGGCCTTCCGCAATCCGACCGAGGGCTATGTCACGGGCGAGAGCGGCATTCTGCTCCACACCGTTGACGCAGGTGAGACCTGGACGCGGATTCCGAGCGGGAGTTTCAATACCCTGTTGTCCGTCCTGCCGGCCGCCAGCGGTCAGGGAGCCGATATGGCGACCGGCATCCTGGGCACCCTGGCGCGCGAGGAGAACGGCGACTGGCGGCTCCTCCAAGACGTGCGGACCCACGTCTTGACCTGGATTCGTGACATCAGTATTCCAGGGGGGGCCAGCTTTGGACTCGCCTGCGGTGGAAAAGGCACGATTCTGGTCACCACCGACGGAGGAAAAGAGTGGAAAAGGACGGCCAGTGAACGGCTGGCCCGCCTGTCTCAAAGCTAGAGCGCCCAACGATCCTCGCCTGTTCTCATCCCCGCCCTACCGACGCTTCTCGCGCTTCTCGTTTCCAGCTTTGTCATTGGCCCTGAGGAGGTAATCTATGTCCGGCCCAGCTCCGACCGAAAAGAAGGGGACGGCTGATCGCATTGTCGAAGCCTATATCGGCTTCCTGTGGCGTCACCGGGTCGCCTACCTGGTGCTCCTGGCGCTCGTCACCGGTGTGTGGCTCTACCAGGCGCGCAAGGTGGAGATGTACAGCCAGTTTGCCGACCTGCTGCCCCAGGGCCACGACTACATCCAGGCCTACAACCAGCACCGCGAAATTTTTGGCGGGGCCAACATCGTCACCGCCGTCCTGCAGGTCAAAGACGGCGACATCTTCAACACCCAGACGCTCGAGAAAGTCCGCCTGGTGACCGATCAACTCGACCAGGTCGAGGGCGTCGATCACAACCAGGTCGCCTCCATCTCGCATGTCAAGATCCGCAATATCCGCACCCTGCCGGGCGGCATGGTACGCTCCTATCCGGTCCTGCCGGTCGATATCCCGACCGACCCCGAAGAGCTGGAGACGCTCAAGTTCGAGATGTTCAACAACGACATCGTGATGAACAAATACGTCTCCGAGGACGGCAAGGCTGCGCTGGTGTTTGCCGGCTTCAACGAAGACCGCCTGGACTATCGGGAGATTCAGCGCGCGATTACCGATATCCGCAGCGAGGTCGAGGACGACAACACCTTCCTGTACGTCGCCGGCGAGCCGGCCCTCAAGGGCTGGGTGTGGTACTTCACCGGCGAGCTGTTCATGATTTTTTCCTTCACCGGCCTGTGTGTCCTGATCGCCCTGATCGTCTACTTCCGGCGCGCCTACGGGGTGCTGGTGCCGCTGATCGGGGCGGCGATTCAGACGATCTGGGGCCTGGGCTGGGTCGGCTGGTGGGGCTTTAACCTGGACCCGCTGATCCTGGTCATTCCGCTCCTGATTACCGCCCGCTCGATCAGCCACGCCGTCCAGATGGTCGAGCGCTACTTTGAGGCCCTGGAGGAGAGCAAGGACCAGCAAAAGGCCGCCCACACCTGTCTGCAAGACCTCTTCCTGCCCGGCGTGACCGGCGTGATCAGCGATGCCGGCGGGATTCTGGTCCTGTCGGTGGCCACCATTCCCCTGATTGAGAAGCTGGCCTACTACGGCAGCTTCTGGGCCTTTGCCAATATCTTCTGCATCACCCATACCATGCCGATCTTCCTGTCCTACTTTCCCACGCCCAAAAATACCCGGCATTTCGTGCCGCGCTGGATGGACGTCACCCTGGACAAGGTCGGCCAGCTGGCCACCGGCCCGATCAGTCGCTGGGTGATTCTGGGTGTGTCCGCCGTCACCATCGTGTTCGGCGTGCGCACCGCGATCACCGTTCCGATCGGTGAGCAGGAGGCCGGCTCCCCGCTGCTGTGGCAGGACGCCCACTACAACGTCTCGGCCCGGACCATCAACGAGCGCTTTGCCGGGGCCAACCAGCTGGTCATCTATCTGGAGGGCGAGCGCGAGCATATCCTCAAGGAGCCTTACGTGCTGGCCACCATCGAGGAGATGCGCCGCTACATGCTGGAACAGGCCGAGGCCGGCGACTCCCGCGAACTGTACACCCTGGCCCGCGGGCTGAACCGCCTGTACCACTATAACGACCCACGCTGGCAGGTCATTCCGCCCGACCTGGCCACGACCGGCAACCTGATCTTCGTGTACGAGGCCTCGGCGCCGATTTCCGGCGTCATCCTGGAATACACCGACCTGGTCTACAAAAACGGCCAGTTCGTGGTGTTCTACAAGGACGTTAAGGGCGACACGGTCCGCGAGGCCATTGCCCGGGCCAAGAAGTTCATCGCCGAACATCCGCTCGAAGGGGTGAGCATGCGCCTGGCCGGCGGCTTCATCGGCACGACCGCCGCCCTGAACGAAGAGATCGACCGCTCGGAGAAGCAGGCCGCCCTGCTGGTCATCATCACCGTCTTTACCCTGGTCCTGCTCAGCTACGGTTCGCTGGTGGCTGCGGTCATGGTCATGGCCGCGCTGATTGCGGCCGGCGTGGCCAGCTACATGTACGTGTCGTTCATGGGCATCGGCATCAACATCAACTCGCTGCCGGTGACCGCAGTCGGCATGGGCATCGGGGTGGACTATATCCTGTACGTGGTCGACCGGGTGCGGCGGGAAATCCCCCGCGCCGGGGGCAACCGTCAGCGGGGCATCAAGCGTACCATCTCGACGACCGGCATGGCCGTCACGTTTACCGCTACGACTATGATCGCCGGCGTGATCCCGTGGTATTTTCTGTCGAGCCTGCGCTTTTCCGCGGAAATGGCGCTGCTGCTGGCCATTCTGCTGGTGACCCACTGGCTGTCGGCCCTGACCATGGTCCCGGCCATGATCGCCGCTTTCAAGCCCAAGTTTGCCGGCGGCGCGCCCGAGAAAGTCGCCGAGGAGCAGGCCGAGCCGGGCCTCAGCGCCCAGGCGCCCCAGCCTGCGGACTAGGATAACGAAGCGTCCGCACGCCGCCGGGGGGAAGGGCGTGGGCACTTTTCTGTTGAGCATCAGCCCGAGAGGGAAGGAGGAGTTTCATGCAAGAAGACACTTGGCGGAGGATGTCCACGCTGTGGGCAAGCCTCCTTGTGACCGGGATGTGTGTCGTGTTGGCGACCTCTCCGGCCTGGGGACAGCGAGAAGAGGGGTTGATTCCCAGTCTCCAGGATATGGCCATCCACGGCTACGTGGATAATTTCTCGATTCTGCGCAGCGATACGTTCAAGTCGGACTATCACGTTGCGTCCTCGCGCTACCGGGCCAGCGTGCAGCTGGCCGGCTCGCTGCGGGTGCTGCGGGACTATTTCCAGCGCTTTGAGTATTTCATCGAGCTGCGCCCGGAGTACGAGTCGATCTACGATATCAGCGACCGCTTCGGCAACGGCCGGGACAGCGATTCGATTGCGGTCTCGGGCCGCGTGCAGCCGGTGCGGGCCAACAAGGGACTGCTGGAAGCCTTTGGCTACAACCCGCGCAATTTCGCCGAGTTCTGGCCGCACTCCAACGCCATCTTTCCGTATAATCTCAAGCCCGGCTCGCGCTACAACGTGCCGGGCCGACGGCACGACCTGGACTCCAGAGACGCCTATTTCGGTCTGGACCAGAGCCAGAACGACCTGCGTTTCGGCATGCTGCGGGAGACCAACTTCGATCTGTACTATCCCGTCCGCGAGGCCTACTTCGACTTTTTCTGGGACGCCTTCGGCGGGCGCAACTGGCTGCGCATCGGGAAGCAGCAGCACGTGTGGGGCAAGGCCGACTTCTTCCGCCTGCAAGATATCGTCAACCCGGTCAACTTTGGCGACCACTTCTTCATCGACCTGTTTGACGATACCCGCATTCCGCTGTGGTCGATTCTGCTGGAGCATCGCTTCGGCACAATCGGTCCCTTCCGCGACGTGGCCGGCAGCATCGTGTGGGTGTTTGACCGCTATACCTCGCTCGGTTTCGGCCACTCGGCCCAACCCTGGTCGATCGGTTTCGGCCGCACCCTGGACGCCTTTGCCTTTGGCAACGACCTGTTCGGCCAGGCGCTGTTTCCCGGCCGGGACGATGTCAACATGGCCCTGCACCGCAACGGCGCGCCGGCCTGGAACCTCAAGAACTCGGGCATCGGCATGCGCTGGGAGGCGACCCTCGGCAACTTCCGTTTGCAGCTGACGGACTGGTTTGCCTTTCAGGACGTGGCCGCCTTTGGCTGGGACCGGATCAACGTCCTGACCGGCATCGAGGGCTGTACGACGGACAGCGCCGGCAACTCGATTTTCCCCACTCCGGGCGGCGTGGGCGGCGAGGACGTCATGTCGGCCTTTGGTCCGGCCCGGATCAACGTCAAGCCGAAACACATCCGCATGCGCGACGCCGCCATCGTGGCCGACGTGAAGAGCAAGTACAAGCGCGCCCGCTACGCCAACCTGTGCGGCCTGGGCGGCTCGCTGGCGGCCCGCTACCGCAAACAGAACACCCTGGGGCTGTCGGTCGACTGGTTTGAGCCCACCACCGGCCTGGTGTTCCGCACCGAAACCTCGTGGACGGCCAACGCCCTGGTGACGGATACGACCAAGCCCGACCTGTTTGCCGATACCAACATCTACCGCTGGGTGCTGGGCATTGACCGCCCGACCTTTATCCGTTTCCTCAACCCGACCCGGAGTTTCTTCCTCAGCCTGCAAGCCTTCGGGACGCATCTGCCGGATGTCAACGCCGGCCGTTTCGGTAACCCCAACGGGGCGCGGGACAACTTCATCTTCACCTTCTTCGTCCAGAACCACTATTTCAGGGATCAGCTGGTCTACCTGCTGTTCGGCGCCTACGGCACGACCGGCGTGGACGGCACGCTGGGCGGCAACGCCGAGTATCTGATCACCAACCACTGGTCGGTCCAGTTCGGCGTCACCGCCTTTCTGGGCACAACCCGCGAGCACGACCTGACGACCTTTGCCCGCTTCACGACCGACGGTCGGCCGTTCAGCGAGAGCGGTTTCGGCATCGGCCACATGCAGGCCGGCGGTTCGGAGCGCAACAAGATGAACGAGTTCTGGGGCCGGATACGCTACCGGTTCTAGCCAGAGGAAACGTGTCACTCCCTTTTGGCCCGGCGGCTTGACTGTCGGGCCAAAAGGGCAAAAATAGAAACACTCAGACCCAAGGAGGATGTATGCGGCAACTCGCACTCGCATCGGTATTTGTCGCTTGCGGTATGCTGTTCGGACCGGCTGCGGCCGTGGCCCAGGATGATCCGACGACCTACACGCGGGAGAGCTTCAGCCAGTGGCTGGCGGCGTCCAGGGATGCCAAGCCCGACTTCAAACCGGGCGATGTCCTGACCCACGCCGACCTGGAACGCATTCGGCCGTTTCTGTTTCCCGGTTACTTTGAGCAGTACCAGAAATGGACCGACGTGCAGTTCGAGATCGTGGAGACCAACCACGTCACCCCCCACCAGCTGGTGCTCGACTGTAACGAAAAGTTCCAGCAGCAGGTGAGCCTGGCCGAGGACGGCGCCCTGGAGAACTATGTGTGCGGCTATCCCTTCTCCAACGAGGATATCACCGAGGACGACCCCCAGGCCGGGCTGAAGGTCGCCTGGAACTATGACAAACGCTGGTACTGGCGCGGGTACTTCGTCAATAACGCGCTGACGACCTGGCTGCGTTTTGGCGGCGAGCACACCGCGCCCGAACCCGAACAGCCGCCCGAGGGCTGGCGGGGCGACGAGTACCCGATCAAGCCCGAGGACTGGCAGTACGATACGGAAAAGATCTACGGCGGCGGCGGGCGCTTTGAGCGCAGCCTGGGCACCTTCTACCACCGCGCCTACTACTCGCATCTGCCCATGTATCCAGAGTCCAACTACCAGCTGCCGAATGTTGCTGACGCCGGTGAGGTGTACTGGAAGGAGTTCACCGGCTTCTTCTCGCCCTACGACGTGCGGGGCACGGCCTTTATTGTGGCCCGCTACGATGACCCGCGGCGGGGCGACGACGGCTGGGCCTATGTGCCGAGCCTGCGCCGCGTGCGGCGGATTTCGGCCGAGGTCAAATCCGACTCGCTGATGGGCACCGAGCACACCCTGGAAGACTTCTACGGCTTTTCCGGCCGTCCGCTGGAGTGGAACTGGAGCTTCCTGGGCTGGAAAGACATGATTGCGGTCCATATCAAGACCAAGTGGGACGACGACGGGGTGCGCTACGGCGGTCCCGACGGCTGGCTCAACGACGACGTGTGGCAGATCCGCCGCATGGCGATTGTCGAGCGCACGCCCAAGGATCCCCGTCACCCGTATTCGAGCGCGATTCAGGTCATTGATGCCGAAACCTGGGAGACCTGGCTGCATATTGCCTTCGACCGCAAGGGCAAGCTGTGGAAGGTGTGGCAGTGGGGCTATGCCTGGAGCGACGACGCCAAGCGCTACACCGACATGAACCACGGGCGTTCCGCCGTGCACTGGAAGAACGTCGATACGGTCGATATCCAGAACGGTCGGGGCAACCTGTGGCGCGAGTACGGCGGCGGTCTGCCCGACTTCTCGGTCGATTTCATCAGCCGCCTGTATGACCTGAACCGCCTGACCGAGCTGCACCGCTAGCACGGTTCACGATAGGCTGTAGTAGGTCGGGTTAGCCGTAGGCGTAACCCGACATCCCGTCCTTGTCGGATTACGCTCCGCTAATCCGAGCCTACACGGCTGAAGAGGAACGATCATGACGCTTTCCAAAAAGCTTTCAGTATCCCGGCTGCTGACCGTGTGGCTGGCGGCAGTCCTGCTGTGTTCGGGCTGGGCTGCCACGGACGCGCTGTCGGCCGAGCCCGACCCGGCCGTGTATTACGGCTGGTTGGACGCCTACCAGAACCCGGGCGCTGCGACTCCCCCGGCTCCACTGCCGGACACCCTGCCGGCTGACCAGCAGGCGCCGGACCTTGATGCGGCCGGGTCCGAAGAGCCGCTCGTCGCCCAGGCCGAGGCCGGCCAGGGTCTGGAGAGGGAACGTGTGAACTTCCTCACAGCCGAGGGAAGACACGTTTCCTCTCTGGGGTGTTACTACCACCGTTCCTACTACTCGCATCTGCCCATGTTCCAGGACGGCGCCTACACGCTGCCCGGCTCGCTCGACGTTGCCGAGCCGTATCAAAAGCTCTCGCGCCAGGCGATTTCTTCACCCGCAGCTCCCTGAGCGAGGTGGAGCAGCATCTCATGTGGCTGAGACGCGGCCTCGTCGTCCTGCTGAGTGTCGCCTGCTGTCTCAGCGTGTCTCGCGCCTGGGCCGAGGAGAGGGTCGCGCCCGAGGGGTCTGCCTCGGAGCTTGAGGAACTGGCCGCTCAGGCCGCCCAGCTCCACGCCGCCGGGCGCTATGCCGAGGCCCTCGGGCCAGCCCGGCAGCTCTTGCGGTTGACCGAACAGCGGGCCGGCCCGGATCATCCCCTCGTGTCCCAGAGCCTGAACAACCTGGCGCTCGTGCTCCAGAAGGCGGGTCAGCCCGGCGAGGCGCGTCCGCTGCTCGTGCGCGCCCTCCAGATTGATGAGCGACATCTGGGGCTCACCCACCCGGGCATTGTCCGCAGCCTGACCAACCTGGCGCTCGTGCTCCAGGATTTGGGGCGCTACGCCGAGGCGCGACCGCACCTGGTCCGCGGCCGGGATATTACCCGCGAGGCGCTCGGGGCCGAGCATCCGGCGCTGGCCGTCAGCCTGGAGAACCTGGCCCAGCTCGACGAGGAGCAGGGCCGCTACGATCAGGCCCTGGCCCAACTCGAACAGGCCGCCGCCATTCAGGAACGGGCGCTCGGGGCCGGGCACCCCGCGCTGGCCCTGAGTCTGGTCAAGCAGGCTCAGGTGTTGCGGCGCCTCGGCGCCCAGACGCGCGCCCGCCCCCTGCTTGAGCGGGCGCTGACGATCCAGCGCAAGACCCATGGCGCGCAGCACCCGCGCGTTGCGACAACGCTGACCGCGCTGGGTCTGGTGCTGAAAGAAACGGGCGAGTTCGGCCAGGCTCAGGAAGTCCAGCGCAGCGCCCTGCGCATCCGCGAGGCCGCCCTCGGCCCTCGGCACCCGGACGTGGCCGAGAGCCTGAACAACCTGGGTTCGGCGCTCTACCAAACCGGACAATTCGCCCACGCCCGGCCCTTGTTTGTGCGGGCCGAACAGATCTATGCAGCGGTGTACGGTCCGTCGCACCCGACGGTGGCCACCAGCCTGAGCAACCTGGCCTCCCTGCTGTATCAGATTCAGGATTATAGCGGGGCCAAAAAAGCCTATGAGCGGGTCATTGCCATCCAGGAAGACCGTCTCGGTCCCGACCATCCGAGCCTGGCCATGAGTCTCAACAATCTGGCCCTGGTGCTGCGCGAAGAAGGCCGGCTGGAGGCGGTCCGTCCCCTGTACGAACGGGCGCTCCAGATCGCCCGGACGGCCTACGGCCCCGATCATCCCAACCTGGCGGTGAGTCTCAACAACCTGGCCTCCCTGCTCCATCAGCAGGGCGAGTACGCCGCGGCGCGTCCGCTGTTTGCGCGTTCGGTGTCGATCATGCAGACGACGCTGGGCGCCGAGCACCCGAATGTCGCCACCAGTCACAACCAGTTTGCCCTGCTGCTGAAAGACGCCGGCGAGTTTGCCGCCTCGCAACAGCAGTATGCACGCGCCTTTGCCATAGAAAAGCGCGCCCTCGGCCCGGGCCAGCACCAGGTCGCGGTCAGCCTCAACAACCTGACCACCACCATGAGCGGGCTGGCCGACCTGTTGCGCCAGACCCAAAACTACGACGCCCTGCTGCCCCTGTATGCCGAAACCTTTGCCGTGCTTGAGGCGGCGCTGGGCGCCGGGCATCCCAATCTGGCCGCCCACCTCGAGACGCTCGGCGCCGCGTACGCCGAGCAGGAAAAATGGTCGGCCGCCGAGCCCTACTACCGGCGGGCCGTCCACCTGCGGGAGCAGGCCGCCGATCCCGGCCTGACGGACACGCTGCTGGCATTATCCCGAGTGTATGACAAGATGGGCAGAACCGAGGACGCGCGAGGACTGCGGGAGCGGGTGGCCCGGCTGGAGACCCTGCGGACGAGAGGTAGACATGACGGCACACGACCTGATCCGGCTGTGGGAACAGCATGTGAGGGGTGAGTTCATCGACAAGGATGAAGACCTGTCCCTGGCGACGATGACCGAGGATGCCAGCGTGCTGCACATCCCGAGCCAGTCGGGCGCCACCGGTAAGGCTGCGCTAAAGCCCTACTATCGCGATATGTTCATCCCGTCGATTCCGGACCAGTGGCAGCACACCACCACCAGGCGGGTGGTGACCGGGGACACCCTGGTTGAGGAGGCGACGGTGCGGCTGGTCCATACCAGGCAGATGGACTGGTTCCTGCCCGGCCTGCCTCCGACCCGCAAGCCGATTGAGGTGGGCCTGGTGATTATTGTCGAGTATCGGGATGGGAAAATGGCTGCGGAACGGATCTACTGGGATCAGGCTGCGGTGCTGCGACAGATTGGCCGGCTGTAGCCCGCCGCGCCGGTTGGTGCGGCATGGATGTGGATACACAGGATTGGCAAGGAGGACTGTATGGCTGTATTCGACGCCGCCTGGATGGAAGGCTGGAAGACCCTGGTGAACCAGGACGCTGTCATCAAGATCATCGGCCAGCACCTGACCGCCACGGTGTTGTTTGCCTTTGGCGACACCACGTATGTTGTCTCGTATGTTGGCGGGCGGATTACCCGGATTGACGACCAGCTCGGCCCTGAATCGACCTATGCGTTTGCCCTGCGCGGTCCGGCCCGGACCTGGGAGAAGTTTGTTCAGCCGATCCCGCCCCCGATGTATAACGATATCTGGGCGATGGCCCATCCCCTGCACGGCCGGCTACAGATTGAGGGTGATGTCAAAGTGATGTGGCAGAACCTGCGGGCGTTTACCTGGACGCTCGACTTCATGCGCAAGGTCAACGAAGCGGGAGGCATCTAGCATGGCGAACATCGAACCGATTACCGGCCGGTATATCCATGTCCCGTATGCGGGCGAAGACTACCGGGTGTTTTACGAAGAAGCCGGGCAGGGCATGCCGCTGGTGTGTCTGCATACGGCCGGAACCGACTCGCGCGAGTGGCGCCACCAGCTGTGCGACCCCGATATCAACGGCAGCTTTCGGGTCATCGCCCTCGACCTGCCCCGCCACGGAAAATCCATCCCGCCCACCGGCTGGTGGAAGGAAGAGTATCGTCTGACGGCCACGTTCTACTCCGAGTTCGTGATGGCCTTCTGTCGGGAGCTGGGGCTGGAGCGGCCCGTCATCATGGGCAGTTCGATGGGCGGCAATATCTGCCTGCATCTGGCGCTCAATTTTGAGCAGGACGTGCGAGCCCTGATCGCCATCGAAGCCTGCGACTATTCACCCGGCTGGTGGCTCGACTGGCTGTCCAACCCCCACATGCATGGCGGGGAGGTGTCCGCGACCTCGGTGTACGGGCTGATGGCGCCCCACAGCCCCGAGGAGTACCGGCGCGAGACGTGGTGGTATTACGCGCAGAGCGGTCCGGGCATTTTCAAGGGCGATTTGTACTTCTACAGTGTGGATCACGATTTTCGGGAGCTGGTGGACCGGCTCTCCGGCCGGGTGCCGATGTACTTCATGACCGGGGTGTATGATTTTGCCTGTACCCCGGAAATGACCGAACAGACGGCTCGCAAGGTCAAGGGCTCGGAGTGTATTATCATGGAAGAAATCGGTCATTTCCCGATGTGCGAAAACCCGGTGACCTTCAAGCGCTACCTGATGCCGGTGCTGGCCAAGATCCGCGAAACCCGCTAGGACCCTGACTCAGAGGAGGACCGCAGATGAAATTCAATCTATTCCTGCTGCCGACCGTGCCGGCTACGTTTGAAGAGCGTGAGAAACTGCGGCCCATCGGTCGCAATAACGACAAGTATCAGGAGCTGCTGAAAGAGGTCCGGGACATTGCCCAGATGGCCGAAGACCTGGGCTTTGACGCGCTGTCGACCACCGAGCACCATTTTCACTCCGAGGGCTATGAGGCCTCGATTGCGCCGCTGCTGCTGTACACCGATCTGGCCGCCCGGACCGAGCGCATCAAGTTCGCCTCGCTGGGCCTGGTCCTGCCGACCTGGGACCCGATCCGGGTGGCGGAAGAGATTGCGGTGCTGGATCATCTGACCAAGGGCCGCTTTGTGGCCGGCTTTGCCCGTGGCTATCAGGATCGCTGGACGAACGTCCTCGGCCAGCACTACCACGTGACCGGCGCGCCCATGGACGGCTCCGAGGTCGATGCCCACAACCGGGCGGTCTTCGAAGAGGTCTTCAAGATCATGAAGATGGCCTGGACCCAGGAGTCGATTCGCTTCAAAACCAAGTATTACGAGGTCCCGGCGCCGTACGAGCAGGGCATTCAGCGCTGGCCGGTGGCCAAAAACTGGACCGCCAAATACGGGGCTGAGGGCGAGGTGGACGAGAACGGGACGGTCCAGCGCATCTGCGTTGTGCCCAAGCCCTACACCCAGCCCCACCCGCCGATCTGGCAGCCCTTCTCGGTCAGCGAGCGGACGATCCGCTGGTGCGCGGCCGAGAATATCGTGCCCTGGATCCTGATCGCCCATCCGCCGTCGTTCCGTGAGCTGTGCGAAGCCTACCGTGAGGAAGCGGCCAAAGCCGGCCGCCAGCTGGCGCTCGGTGAGAGTGTCGGCGCCTTTCGCTCGGTCCACCTCGGCGACTCCTACACCCAGGCCTACTCCCTGGGCGCAGAGTGTCAGGGCGCCGGCTTCATCGAGTATTTCTCGGGCTTCGGCTTTTTTGAGGCGTATCGCTTTCCGGGCGAAACCACCCCGGTGCCGAATACCTTTGAGCGCATGGTCGAGAGCAAGTACGCCCTGGTCGGCACCACCGACGACATCAAACGTGAACTCGAAGCCCTGCAAAAGAACAGCAATGTGGAATGGTTCGGCTGGTTCTTCGACCAGGGCCTGATGCCCTGGGACGAGACCAGGCGTCAGCTTGAGACCTTTGGCAAGGAAGTCCTGCCCGCCTTCAAGGACTAGAACGTTTCCCGATAGGCTGTAGTAGGTCGGATGAGCGGAGCGTAATCCGACACGGACGGGCTGTCGGGTTACGCCTACGGCTCACCCGACCTACACGGCTACACATAATGGTGAGTTGCTCTAGCTCCGTCTGGGAAGGACGATGAAGGACACGGCCGCAACGCTGACGCCGCAACACGCCCGTACCTGGGGAAAAATCCTGCTCGGCCTGGGCGCAGTGGTCGGGCTGCTGCTCATCGGTCGCCAGGTCGGCGGCGTGGTGCCGCAGTTCGCCGCCTGGGTTACGACGCTCGGCTGGTGGGGGCCGCTGGTGTTCATCATCGGCTATGCCCTGGCCGTGGTGGCTCTGGTGCCCGGTTCGCTGCTGACCCTGGCGGCCGGCGCAGTCTTTGGGCTGGGCCAGGGCGTGGCGTATGTGTTCGTGGCGGCCGTCCTGGGTTCGTCGGCCGCCTTTCTGATCGCCCGCTATGTCGCCCGCTCCGCGGTGGAGCGCCGCCTGGCCAACAACCCGCGCTTTGCCGCGCTCGATACCGCACTCGGCGCGCAGGGCTGGAAAATCGTCCTGCTGCTGCGTCTGTCGCCGGTCTTTCCTTTTACGATGTTGAACTACAGCCTGGGCCTGACCAAGGTTCGGTTCGGCGACTATCTGCTCGCCTCGGTCGGTATGCTGCCCGGCAGCCTGCTGTACGTCTACTCCGGCAAGCTGGCCGGAGATGTGGCCAGCCTGGCCGGCGGTGCTGCGGTGGAGAAGGGCCTGGCCTACTACCTGGTGCTGGGCCTGGGGCTGGCGGCGACACTGGGGGTGACCATGCTCGTCACCCGCATGGCGCGGCGTTCCCTCAGCCAGATCACCGGCGAGTAAACCCCCCCAGATCGCCACTTGGCCTGTCTGAAGAGAACTGGCCGGGCTGGTCAAGCCGGCTGTCAGGTCAGGGTCCGGTAGACCGGGACGCGGGTCTCGGCCAGGCGCACAATGAGCGCTGCGGCTTCCTCAGGGCCGTTATGCCGACGCAGGGTGTGCTGCATCTTCTGTGCCTGACGGGTGAAGGAATCCTGGCTGAGCAGTGTGCGGATGGCGCGTGTGAGCCGGGCGGTGGTGAGCAGGCGTCGGTCCAGGCGCAGACCGGCCCCGGCGTCTACGCAGCGCTGGGCATTGTCGGGCTGGTCCGCGCCAAGCGGGATACACAGCAGCGGGATCCCGTGGGACAGCGCCGTCATCACGGTGTTCACCCCGCCGTGTGAGATAATCAGCGCCGGCCGGGTTTTCAGCTCGGTGTGCAGGGCGGTTTGCGGAATATAGGCTTCGACGCGCACATTTGACGGAACCGCCGGGAAAAGACCGGGCGGACACCCCGGACCGGTGACCACCAACCCCAGGACGTCGAGCTGGCCGAGGGCGCGGATGATTTTTCGGAAGACGCCCAGCCGCGTATTAAAAACCGTGCCAAGGCTGACATACACCAGCGGCTTGTTGGCCGGCAGCCGCCCAAGCCAGTTCGGCGCCTGCCAGTCAACCGGCCGGTCCCAGACCGTGGGGCCAACATAATGCACCTGCGGCGGCAGGTCGGGCCGGTTGTAATCATACTCCCGGCTACAGGTGTGGATGAGCAGGAACGGCGCCAGGACGTGCGGAGACAGCGGGTCGGCATGAGAAGGCAGACCGAGCTGCCGGCGATAGCGATTCAGGGCACAGCGCCACGGAGCCATCAGCGCCGTGGCGATACGAATTGCGCCCCTGAGTCCGAGCCGATAGGGCCGGCGCAAGGCCGGAGCGAGGGTCCGGGCGCGCGGAAAGCCCGCCGGCGGGGCGTGCAGGCTCGGGGTCATGAAGTGGGTCATGGGGCTCAGCACGGCCCACGGCAGAGCCTGCTGCTCACACAAAAGCTGGGCGGCAAAGGTCAGCGGACCAGCCACAACAACCGTAGGCCGGAAGTCTTGGGCAATCCGCCGCAGTTCCGGGATACGGGTCGGGACTGAGGCCATGAAGATGCGTAAAAAGTCGTAGCTCACACGCAGATAGTGCAGGCGCAGATACCGAATGAGCGGAAAAAACTCTTCCAGACGTTCTTCGGAGTAGTGCGGACCGAGGGGAGAGAAGGGCAGGCCCTCGCGCTCGATGCGCTCCTGATACAGCCGGCTGGTCGCCAGGGCAACGGCGTGACCCCCGGCCTGGAGGGTGTGCATCACCGGCAGCAGGGGATGGACATGGCCCATGCCCGGCTCGGTGACGAACAGGACGCGCTGGGGTGACGCGGCAGGTGGGGGGTGCAGGGACGCCATGGCTGCCTCATCCCTATCACGCCGGTCGTGGTGTCACACCTATGGACGATGAGCTTGGACGCGTTCTCTCCGAGTTGACAAACGAGGCCAGAGCGCCTTAAACGAAGGATAGGAGCATCAAGCATGACCGAGTACGAAATTGCGGCCCTGAACTTGGCCTACTGGCAGATGATCGCCGTCTTTCTGCAAGCCGGCCTGGGCTTTGTCATTGGCGTGGTGCAGTGCGGCTTGATTTACGTCGGCCTGCGCCGCATGGGCCAAGCCTCCGAAGAACGCAAGAGCCAGCACGAAGAAACGATGGAAGCGATGCAGGCTCAGCGGGAGGAGACGAGGAGCCAGCACGAGGAAACCATGCGAGCTTTGGAGGTTCAGCACGAAGCCTTGCGGGCACTCATCACCCGGACCGCTCGATAGCTCCACTCTTCTGAGTTACTCCCCGCCGGAAGAGTAGGTGATATGAATTGGGAAATCTTTGGCCGGGCGGTACTTCCTGCGCAGCAGTTCTATCGCCGTGAGCTGGAGGTCTTCCAGGTACGAATAGTCTATCTTGCCCGTATACCAATGGGCTATGGCGTTCCGATACTCTGTGAGTTCTTTCGGTGTCTTCTCGCCTGCAATCACGGTCTTGCAATTATCGAATTGGGGATACCCGAGGTGTCTCTTCGCATCTTCAAGCGCCTGCCAGAGCCGCAGATACCAGAGCCGCAAGTAGCCGTCATCCTTGGTCTTGTCCAACAGGATCGAGTCGAACAGTTCCGCCGCCACTGGCTCCGAATCCGCCAGCATCCCCTGAAGTAGAGTCCCTATCTTGTCCGCCTTTTCCCTCAGGGTTGACGGTTCACGACGAGAACTCCTCTCTAAATTCACGCTCACGGTTGAGCTTATAGACCGCTTGTCCTTCGCTACTGACGGCATTGAGCGAAGCTCCTCCGGCTCCGCCTCTTCGAGAAAAAGTATCCAGCGTGAGAGACCGGTTGTTCATGATGTGATCCATCATCCACAGCGCGGTCTCGGCAATGCGGGTCGGAAATGGGTTGATCTCAATGCCGTAGAACTGATCCACGTTCACGACCGACAGGGCCGCAGCGTCCAGCTCGCCCGTTTCCGTGTCGGCCCGATAGGCGCGCGGCTCCTTCAAGACCTCGACCTCCAGGGCACGCGGCTCAAAGATGCCAGTATCGTCGGCAAACAGGCAGAACACGGTCTGCACCAGAAACAGCTCCAGGTCATGGCCGGCCCTTCGACCAGGCTCAGGACGGGCATAGCCCGACTCTTTGAGCGCGTCGTGCAGCCGGCCCATGAGTTCGGACGCCTGGATATTGACCGGGTCCTGATCCTTGAAGGTGCGCTTTTGCACGCCCAGGATGAAGCCGAACTTTTCAACGTGGTGGGGCAGGTCGGCCAGGGCAAAGGCCGTCATTCCCCGTTCGTCCAGATCGTGTAGCTCGAAGGTCTGAAAGTCACTGACCAGGATGTAGCGCGGGCGCTCACGCTCGGGCAGGGCGTCAAAATAGTCCCTGGCTTGGCCGTAGGCGCGGGTCAGCTTGCGCCCGGCGCTCTTGTGTTCGACCAGCAGCACGCCCGACCAGAACAGGTCAATATAGCTGGACGAGTTGTCAAGGCGCTTGACGTGCTCCTCATAGCGGGCGACGGTACGCCGTTTGACGCCGAAGATGTCGAAGAAGTCGTTGTAGAAGCTGTGCGTCTCGCCTTTCTCGTAGGCCGCATTCCGCCACTCCTTGGCAAATGCGGCGGCGCGGGCGCGGATTTCATTCCAGGACAGACGCATTTATAGAAGAGCGAAGACGATTTTTAAGGCACGGTCAATTGCCGTCATGAGTGGCGCTTCGAGGGTGCCTCGGACTCGGACCAAGCGAGAGCGATAGTCTACAGGACGTGTTTGGAGGCAGTCAGCAACTGACCTCTTACTCAAACCATTCTGTGGGGATGGCTCAATGATGACATTGGTAGTGATTCTTGCCTTTTTCACGCTCCAGGCAGTAACCGGAACAACCTGGATCACAGGAACTCGCTCGTTGTATATGTCGTTGGTGACGATGACACAGGGGCGGATCCGGCCTGTTTCCGAACCTTTCGTCGGATCAAGATTGACATCAATGACCATCCCTCGCTTTAACGGGTTCACTTTGGCCACTCCGCCAGCGCGGATGTCGTCAGCTCCTGAGTTTCTTCGTCTTCTGTGTAAACCTCTGAGTAGAGGTCCGCAGACTCCCGTAAGCGTTGCTGGGCGAATTCTTCACGCAGACGATCAAGCGCCATCCGAACAACGGTGCTTTTGTCCTTGAATCCATATGAGCGGCATTCATCGAGAAATTGCAGCTGCGATTCTTCGAGGCTGAATTTTGCTTGGACCATAGTGACCTCTCTCAGACGTTCTCTATGCACCCTACTCCTCGTCGGGCATCTGCTCAATCACTGCCGCTGCCTCTGCCACGGCGCCGTTGGCAATCAGGGCCAGGGCCAGCAGCCGCAGGCCGTACGGGCTTGCCTGGAGCTGGCAGGCGGCCCGCGCCCAGGCCAGGGCTTCGGCCGCCCGGTCTCCGGCACACAGGGCCTGACGGGCCTGCTCGCGCAGCTGCCAGGCTTGTGCCGCCAGACGCATGAGCGGGGCCAGATCGGTCCCGCACCGGGCGCACCTGGCCGTCTCCCGCCACGCCGCCCGGCAGGTTGGACAGCGCGATTCAAATGATGAACGGTCCATCCGATTGGCGGGGTCAGGCTTCTTCGACATAAAACAGGAGGTCGGTCAGCTGGGCGGTGGCCGTCTGGAGCTGCGGCCAGGTCTGCGTTCTCAGCGCCTCCTCAATCTCTCGGTGTAATCCTAACGCCTCCTGGCGGTCTTCGGGCGTCATCCTTTCCAGCAGCCGCTGGCTGCGCTCCAGCAGCCGACCGGCGGCAAACACCTGCTGGCGCAGCTCCCGGTGGGCATGGTTATCAGCGCTGCCGGGCTCTTCGGGGGGCGTCTCCTCCTGCGCAAGCCTGTCCTGAGCCCCGTCGAAGGACGACTCGGCCGCGTCAACGCGGTCCTGGGCCAACAGCTCGCGCATGCGCTGACGAGCCCGGGCTATCTCCTCGGCCGACATGGCGGTGGCGGCGCCCTCAATCGTGATGTGGCGGGCCAGGCCGGTGCGCTTCTCAATGGCCGTGACCTTGAGAATCCCGTCCAGATCGAGTTCCATGCGGCACAGCATCTCATTGCCGGCCGGCACCTGGGACAGCCCCTCAATGCAGAAGTGTCCGACCAGGATGTTGTTCAAGGCGTCCGGATCGTCGCCCTGATAGATCGACACCTGCCAGTCGGTCTGCCCGTCGACCAGGGTGTGGTAGGAGTCGGTGCGGCTGACCGGCAGCGGCGTGTTGCGCTGAATGATCGGGTGGTAGCAGTGCTCGTGCGGTCTGCCGTTCAGCACGCCGAGGTGCGAGGGACCGAAAGAGTAGGGCGAGATATCGACCAGCACCCGGTCGATATTGTGGCCGGCCTGACGGGCGGCCAATACCCCGGCCCCAAAGGCAACACACAGCTCGGGCTGGAGATCCTGATGGGGGACGAGGCCGGTTCGGTCTTCGAGCAGCTGGGCAACCAGCGGGGTGCGGCTCGCGCCACCGACCAGCAGCACTTCGTCAATCTGATCCGGCCGCTTGCCCGCGTCGCTCAGCGCCTGGTAGACGCTGTCCAGGGTGGTGTCCAGCAGATGCCGGATCAGCCCTTCGTAGTCGGCCCGAGATATTTCCACATCGAGGTGGACCGGGATTCCGTTGCGTTCGGCCAGGTGCGCCTCTCGAATATGGGCGTAGGGCTCAAAGCTCAGACGCTTTTTGGCCTCTTCGACCGCATACAGCAGACGGCTCATGGCTCTGGGATCGCTGCGCAGGTCCGGGCCGCCCGCTCCGATGAACCGGTCGTGCACCCAGTCCAGCAGGCGCCGGTCAAAATCATCGCCGCCCAGCTGGTTGTTGCCGTGGCTGGCAATGACCTCGGTGATTTCGTCCTGGACCTGAACCAGGGACACATCCAACGTTCCGCCGCCCAGGTCATAAATCAGGATCGTGCGGTCTCCCCGCCGGTCGGCGCCATAGGCCAGGGCGGCGGCGGTCGGCTCGTTCAGGATACGGACGACCTCCAGGCCGGCGATACGCCCGGCGTCGCGGGTGGCCTGGCGTTGGGCGTCGGAGAAATAGGCCGGCACGGTGATCACCGCCCGCGATACGGACCGGTCCAGTACGGTCTCGGCGCGGGTCTTCAGGCTGTGCAGGATCAGGGCTGAGATTTCCGGCGGGGAATAGCTGTGCCGGCCCAGCACAATCCGTTCGGCAGACCCCATCAGGCGTTTGACCGACTTGACGGTCCGGTCCGGGTACAGGGGGTATTGATTCCGGGCCGGGGTGCCGACCAGGACGCGGTTGTCCGGGGCGAGGCCGACGACGGAGGGCACGATCTGCTCGCCATCGACGGCCAGAACCTGGACCTCGTCGCCAACGATGGCCGCGACCTCAGAGTTGGTCGTACCCAGGTCGATACCGAGGATAATGTCGTGGGTCATGGTCCTTGCTCGATGCGCGCAGTTCGTCCGCCGCCTTTGGACAGCCACGGGGAGATTCGGGCGGCCACGGGGGGCTGCCCCTGCATATGACGTTCATCGTTCATCATTTGCTACGACCTCGACTTCGGCAAAGCGCAGCACCTGGCCGTTGCAGGTATAGCCGGGACGGATGACCGCAACGACCGTGCCGGGGGCTGCGCCGGTGGTGCGGCTGACCGCAGTGGCCCGCATCAGACCGGGATCGAACGGCGTGTTGAGACACCCGATCTCGTACACATCCAGCCGTCGCAGCAGATCGTCGAGGCGCTCCCGGGCCAGCCGTGCGCCTTCGACCAGAGCTTCGAGCACCGGACGCTGGCCGAGCCGGGCGCGCAGTCCGCTCAGGCTGGCCAGCCGCCGTTCGGCTTCGTCCAGATTGCGGCTTAGGTGGTCGCGAACTTCGAGCAACTCGGACACCAGCTCGGTGCGCGCCTCGCGTCGCGCCTGGCTCAGTTGACGGGTATGGTCAGCTGCGGCCGGCTGGCTCTGGGCGGCCTGCGCGGTCAGACGGTCCAGAGCCTGGCCGAGTTCGGTGTGCAGACGGTTGGTAGCCCGGCCCTGGAGCTGGGTCTCACGGGTCAGGGCGCTCAGCTGGCCGAGCAGAGAAAACAGGTCGGGAGCCGGCTCAGGCGACGCCAGCACGTCCGGGGCAAGGCCGGATGGGGCCGGCTCTGCCTGGTCAAGATCGTCGAGCCAGGTTTGCACGGTCGCTAACAGACGCTGTCGCCGCTCTGGGCTGAGCCTGCTCACCGCTGTGGCTCCCGCAGGACGTTCAGCCACGCCGCCGGACCGACGTGTCGCCGCTCGTCGGGTAGCAGGTCGAATACGTCCTCGACCCGGCCCAGCGGAGGAGGGCCGAGCACGCGATAGGCGAGCCGTTTTTCGGCGTCCCGAATCGTTTCATACGCCTCTCGAATTCGGCCGAAGCCCTCCGGGTCGCGGTCCGGCGGGCAGCGCCTGAGGGCGCGGATATAGGCTGCCCGAACGGTCGCATCGTCGGCGTTGTCTTCAATATCGAGGATGGCAAAAGGGCTGAGCATGGCGGAGTTCCCAGAGTCTATGGAGAGCCTATGGCAAGGCAGGTTGAGCCACGGCGGTCGTGTGGGCAAACGTCCGACCGGCCAGACAGGGCGGCCGGGGATGGCGCCGCTCGACCTCAAGGGTCACCTCGATTTGCGCCTGACTGGGCGAACGGTTGGGCGAGGCTCCCGGCGGTAGGGGTTCTGTCCAGGCTGGCAGGGCGTCCAGGGCTGCCGTAGCGTGGCCGGCGGCCTGCGTGTCCCGCGCCCGCTCGGCCAGCTCCCGGGCTGCCCGCAGGCAGTTGCGAGATCGGGTCTGATGAGGCGGGCTGGGCGAGCCGGCCAGGCTTGTGCCGCGGGCCAGCAGGAAACGGTGCAGGTCGGGTCCTGGGGAGCCCAGTCCACGGCCGGCCGCAATATAGGTCAGGGTCGGTCGGCCGATGGCCAAGCCGGCCTGACACAGGGCGTGCAGCTGAGCCACTGAGGCGCCGTCCAGATTTTTTTCGACCTGGCTCACAAAACTGTCCGGGACGCACACCCGACGGTCCAGGGCTCCGAACAGGGCACACGCCCGGGCCAGCCCCTCGATCGCCTGTGGGGGGGAGACGCTTGCCGACCACTGGGGCCGAGCCACCTTGGTCATCTCACTCGCGGTGGCCAGAATCAGAGCGTGCAGGGCCTGATTGTTGACCGTCTCGGCCAGGGTCTCGGCCCAAGCCTGGGCGCCTGCGGTCTCGGCCATCTTCTGGGCCAGGGCCCAGTTGAGGGCCAGCAGATAGGCTCTGGTGTCGCCGTCATTGGCCTGCGGCTCTTGGGCCAGACGCTCCAGGTCGGCTGCGGCCAGGGTGGCTCTGGCGTCTCGAATGCGTCGCTCGGCGCTGGCCAGCAGGAGCCGAAAGCGGCTGTCCAGTAGCTGGGGGTGGAGGCGGTTGAGGGCTTCCGCTTTGGCCACGAAACCGAGCGCCTTGCGGAGCGCGCCGCGCTTTTCGGCCGCCTCGCTCAGGTACAGCAGGGGCTCAAGGTCGTCCGGGTAGGCCGCATGCCAGGCTTCGGCTTCGGCCTCGGCCCGCTTGGCGTCATGCTGTGCATAGGAGGCGACCACGGCTGCAAAGACCTGCGCGCCGAGCCGGGCCGGAACACACCTGACGGCTTGGCGGGCACGCTCAAGCACAGCCGCCCGATCAAAGACGGCCGGCAGCCGGCCGCTCCGCAGCGCATGCCGCAGGGCGTGTTCGGAAGCCACGTCCAAGTCGTCCAACAGCTGTTGCCGGTCGGTCGGAAACAGCTCGCTCATATGCAGCAGAATGCGCACGGTTTCCGGGCTGCCGGGCGACAGCCGACCTGCGGCCTGGGCCGCGCTGAGATAGGCGTCCCACACCAGCAGGGCGCCGTCCCACTGGCTGTGTTCGAGGCTGAGGGCGGCCAGCCGCGGCAGCTCCGGGTCGATGTCCTGGTGGCTGAGGAGGTCTATCAGGCCGGGCGGCAACCCGCCGTTCCGCTGCCAGTGGTCCAATACCGTCCTGATGAAGGTGTGTCTGTGAGCGGTCGGCAGGCTGGCCAGCCATGGTAAGAGGTCGTGCAGGGTGGCGAGGGCCTGCTGTGTGTCTCCACGGCTCAGCGCCCGGCTGAGCAGGAGGCGTCGGCCATGGCTGCCGGCGCTGATCTGCTCTACCAGGGCTGCTGCGGGAGTGTCGGGACCGAAGTCTGCTGCCTCGGCCGGCGTCCGGGTTCCGGCCAGCAGGGCGCGCACGACCGGGACCAGCCGACCCGGCCCGGAATCGGTCGGAATGCGGGCCAGATTGGCCTCGGCGCGCGTATCGGCGCGGCGATAAAACGCGTCGAGCGCGCGGATGAGCAGCTTCCAGGGCGCCAGCGGCGACTGGCGCGGAATGGTGTCGAGATCGGCCAGGGCGTCGGGCGGCAGCGGGGCGGTGGTGACGGCGTTAAACAGCCGCCGGACAAGAGCGGCCTGGCGTCGCAGCGGGTGGCTGGCCGGCAGGGCCGGGCTGTCCGCCAGCTGGCCCGGGTCGGTGAGCCGGCCTTGGATCAGGGTGTGCAGTTCGCGGCGCCGGTCTGGTGTGGCGTGTGACAGCTCGCTGAGCAGGGCGTCGAGCTTATCGCCCGCGCGCTGGGCGAACGGAGTCGCCCGCCCGCCGCAAGCGTATCTTTTTCGTTTGGCCATGATACAATTCTTTATCCGGTCGCTCGGTCTGTGTGCAAGATGAATGAGGAACAATGAACGATGAGCAATGAGTCAAAGAGGCGCGCGCAATACAGATATGTGGTTGTCAGCGCTGTCGTCATCATGCTGGGGTTGCAGGGTATGGCTGAGGCACAGCCGGATCCGGCAGCCTACTTCCCGCTCACGGTGGGCAATCGTTGGGTGTATGAGGCCAGCGAAGGCACCAGCACCGAAGAATGGGAAGTCATCCGTGAAGAAGAAGACGCGTTTGTGATCCAAATTACGGCCGACTCGCTGTCAACCGCCAGTTTTGAGGAAGAGTTTCGGCCAACGCCCGACGGTATTGAGCGCCTGACCCGTAGTGACATCAACGTCGATAACCGCCCCCAGCCGGCTATCAACCGGAAATTTCAACCCCAGCCACAAGTCCAGCCGAGCGGAGACGCCGGACCGGCCTTTGTCCTCAAAAGACCCCTGCGGATTGGAACGGTGTGGGAGAACGGCGACGGCCGGTATGAGATTACCGCTCTGGGCCAAGCCGTGACCGTCCCGGCCGGGACGTTTGAGGACTGTGTCGAGGTCATGCACTGGAGTAGAGGCGGCAAGGTGATAGTGATCAGCCTCTACGCCCCAGGCGTCGGGGTGGTGCAGCGCGATGAGACGTTTCCGCTGCTCGAGGGCAGCGGCAATCTCAACCCCAATGAGCGGCAGAACCTCGTGTTGCAGTTGAAGGAGTGGACGGTCCGCTGAGCCCGGTCCGGCCGGGCTCAGCGTTCCCCTGTCACGTTTGTCCTTCAGACCGTTCTGCGGCGTCGATAGCCCACTACCGCCAGCCCGATCAGCAGCACGGCCAGCGGCTCACCCAGCACCACCAGCCAGAACAGCTGTCGGCTCTGCCGGGCGGTCAGAAAGATGGTCGAGAGTGTGGGGGCGGTTTCTTCGTTTTTGGGCCGTTGGGTGATGAAACGCTCTTCCTGAACCAGCCACTGGACCGTGTTGAGAAACAGGTCTCTGTTGCCGAGCAGCGACAGACGGGCGTTGCTGACAAAATCGCTGTCGCCATAGACGACCAGGCGGGCCGCGTTGTGCGGCTCGTGGGCGGGCTGGGCGGGCGCGGCCGGGGGGGGTGACGCCGCGCCGGCGTCGGGCGCCGACCAGCCATCGAGGTCGATGGTCACGGCCACCGCCAGCGAGATCGGTCCCTGGCGGGCTTGGGTGCCCTCGAATTCGAGCGCGCCGGCGGGCGCCTCGGCTCCGGGGGTAAAGCGCGCCCACGAGCCCGGGCCGGTTCGGCAGAAGGGGGCGACGCTGAGGGCCGGATGGGGCAAAGGATCAAGCGGCTCGACCGAGCGGGCCAGCGGAAAGATGGTATTGATCGCAAAGTCCTTCACAATCTCCACACCGGTATTGTACAGCGATACGATTGGGCTGAGGGCGTCTCCGCCAAACAGCCGGTTGGACGGGTCGTACACCAGATCCTGGGCCAGACCGACGCCATAGGTGTTGAGAAAGGCGGCCAGATTGGGCGCGGGCATGGGGTCGATCATCACCAGCAGGCTGCCGCCGCCGGCCACAAAGCGTTCCAGGGCAGCGGTTTCCCGGGCCAGCAAATCGGCCCGCGGGCCGCTCAGCACCAGCAGCGCGGCATCCTCGGGGACGCGTGCCGCGCGCGACAGCAGCAGGGGCTTGACGACAAAGTTCTCATTCCGCAGGGCCAGCGCCGCCTCGCTGTAGCCGTCCCTGGCGTGACGGCTGAACGGATCGTGTTCGCCGTGGCCGCCAATGAAGTAGACGACTTTTTTCTGGCCGTGCAGGAACTGGAACAGGGCCTGGGTAATCAGTTCCTCACTGGCGATGGGCAGCAGCTTGCGCTGGCCCTGGTATTCCATCACCGTCGTCCCGTAGTGGGTGGCGCCGTACTGCTGGGCGAGCCCCAGGTTGCGGTCACGGTACAGAATGCGGTAGCGGAAGCCGGAGTTGTAGGACGCGTAGCGTTTGAACAAGTCTTCATACGCCTGGTAGGCGTCGGGCGAGCCGCCAAAGAAGAGCGTCAGCATGACCTCCCGGTCAGCCAGATCGCCGAGCAACTCGCGGGTCTGGGGGGACAGGGTCAGGCTCTTGCTGGGGGTCAGGTCCCAGCGCAGGTTGTGGCGCATGGACAGGCTCTGGAGTCCGACCAGGCCGACCAGCAGCCCCAGATTGACGGCGCCGACCACCAGCCACTGGCGTCGGCTGGGCGTTTCCAGAAAGGCGCGCAGCGACGAGAACTCGCCCGTGCCACGCCAGCGCCGCGAGCGCAGCGCCTGCCAGGTCAGGACCAGAAAAAACAGGCTGAACAGGACCAGGAAGCTGATTTCCTGGCTGTCAATCGCGCCGCGGGCAAAATGGTAGAAGCGGTCAAAGAGCGAGATCTGGAGCAGGACGTGGACGACCGTCTCGCTGACCGCCTGTTCGTTCCAGGTCAGCGACCAGAACAGCACCAGCGTGCCCAGGGTGGCCATGGCGGCCACCGCCTGACTGTCGGTCAGGGCCGACAGAAACAGCCCGACGCTGACAAAGGCCAGGCCGAGCAGAAACAGCCCGACGTAACCGGCCAGCAGCGGCGACCAACTGACCTGGGGATGATACCAGGACAGGACCAGGGGGTAGAAGGTGGTCAGGCTCAGCACTACCGCCAGCAGCACGGCGGCGGCCAGGAACTTGCCGACCAGGACGCTCGTCTCCGAGACCGGGTAGGTCCACAGCAGGTCGAGGGTGCCGAGCTTTTTCTCCTCGGCAAAGGCTCGGGCGGTCAGGACCGGAACCAGCAGCAGGAGCACGAAGCGGACATCGTGAAAGAAAAACTCCCACAAGCCCCGCTCCAGATTGACCCCGCCCAGGAGCATGAACAGGCTGAGGTCGGTGTAGAAAAAAAAGCCGGCCAGGGCCAGGGCGACGGCGACGATGGCGTAGGCCAGGAAGAGCCCGAAAGAGGCGCGCAGTTCTTTGCTGAAAACGGCGAGACAACTCATGGCGGTTCGGTGGCCGGGGGCTGGGCGTACAGCACGCGGTGAAAGATTTCTTCGAGTTCCATCTCCCGCGAGCGCAGCTCAAAGACCGGCCAGCCACGGGCGGTCGCGGTCGCCACAATAGCCGGTCGGACCTCTGCTGCGGGCTCGGCGCGGACCGTGTACGAACCGGGGCCGTCGCCGCCCGGACTATGGCAGGCAACGCTGCGCACCCCGGGCAGGGCTTGCAGCGTCTCGACAACGGTCTCCGGCGGTCCGGCGATCTGGGCTACCAGTTCGGCCGCATCGCGCAGCGCCAGCGTCAGGTTGTCCGGGCTGTCGAGGGCCAGCACCCGGCCCTGATTGATGATCATCACCCGGTCGCAGGTCAGGCGGACTTCGGACAGGATATGGGTCGATAACAGCACGGTCCGCCGGCCGTGCATGTCGCGAATCAGGCGCCGGAACTCGGCCGCCTGCTCGGGGTCGAGGCCGATGGTCGGTTCGTCCAGGATCAAGACCGTGGGATCGTGCAACAGCGCCTGGGCCAGACCGACCCGCTGGCGGTAGCCCTTGGACAGGGTCCCGATGTAGCGCGTGGACAGCCGGCCGAGGTCAAGCTCTTCAATGACTGCGGCGACGCGGGCGGCGCGAGTGCGGCGGCGCAGGCCCTTCATTTTGCCGACAAAATCGAGAAAGCCGCGAATCGTCATTTCCGGGTACAGCGAGATGTTCTCCGGCATATAGCCCAGCCGCCGGCGGACCTCGAACGAGTGGCGCAGAATATCATAGCCGGCCAGCTCGGCCGTACCCGAGGTCGGGGCCAGGATGCAGGCCAGCATCCGCATGGTCGTGGACTTGCCCGCCCCGTTCGGACCCAACAGGCCGACGATTTCGCCGTGCTCAACGGTAAAACTGACCTCGGTGACGGCGCGAACCGCCCCGTAGCGCTTGGTCAGCTGGGAGGCGACAATCATGGTGCAACGCGGCGCTAATACGCGGTCTGGCCGCCGTCAACCGGAATGACCGAGCCGGTCATGAAACTCGACTCGTCGGCAGCCAGGAACAGCGCCAGATGGACGACCTCGATCGGCGTGCCAAAGCGCTTGAGCAGATGGGCGTCGGCGATCCGCTGCCAGGCGGCCTCTTTGTTGTCCATGTTCTCGATATACGCCCGCGGCATGGGGGTGTCGATGGCGCCCGGGCAGATCGCGTTGACCCGGATATTATAGGCGGCCAGGTCAACCGCCATGCAGCGGGTCAGATTGACCAGCCCGCCCTTGGCCGCCCCATAGGCTGCCATGGAAGGATAGCCGACAATGCCGCCGGCCGAAGAAATGTTGATGATGGAGCCGGCCTGCTGGGCCATCATGTGGGGGATGACGGCCTTGCTCATCAGGAACGGGCCGGTCAGGTCGATGCGCAGAATCCGGTTCCACTCCTCCAGGCTGGTGTCCTGGATGGGTTTGCCCAGAATGACCCCGGCGTTGTTGTACAAGACATCGATCCGGCCAAAGGCGGCCAGACAGCGCTCGGCCAGACGCACGGGCGTGGCTTCGTCGGCCACATCGCCGGCCTCGAACACAGCCTGGCCGCCGTCGGCATTGATCGTGGCCGCCACCCGCTCGCCCTCCTCGCTCAGCACGTCGCTCAGCAGCAGCCGGGCGCCCTCCTTGGCAAACGTCTCGGCGGCGACCGCTCCCTGGCCGCGCGCCGCTCCGGTCAGCATGACCGCTTTTCCATCCAGGCGACCCATACGTTTTCCTCCTGTTCATGACGTGTGATGCACATTACCCGGAATCTGCTCTTACCAGCCGTGCATCACACGTCCATGAGGGGCAACCACATGCCCCGAGAGTCAGTTAGGGACTATCAGAAAGGCTTGCCATTGCCAAATACACGGCTTGTGGGTAAGACTTTTTGAGCTTTGCCTTTTGACATTTGCCCTTTGACCTGTGCGGAGGACGTATGGCAGCCGACATTGACCCGATTACCCTGGCGGTGGTTCAGGGCGCGCTGGAATCGACCCAGCGCGAGATGACGCTGACGGTCGAGAAAACCTCTCGCTCGTCGGTCTTTAATATCGCCCGCGACTATTCCAACGCGCTGTTCAACGGCCAGGCCGAGATGATTCTGCAAGGTCAGGATATCCCCATCCACCTCGGCTCGCTGATGCCGGCCATGCGCACGGTGGCCGACTACTTTGCCGGCGAGATCAACCCCGGCGATGTGTTCTACCACAACGACCCGGCCTGGAACGGCTCGCACATCGTTGACTGCTGCATGTACAAGCCGGTCTTTTACGGCGACGAGCTGGTCTTCTGGACGGTCAGCAAGGGCCATGTGACCGATATCGGCGGCCCGGTGCCGGCCGGTTACAACCCGGACGCGACCGAGATCTATGCCGAGGGTCTGCGGATTCCTCCGCTCAAAATCCGCGACCGGGGCCAGGAGCGCCGCGACGTGGTCAATCTGCTGCTGACCAATATGCGTTCGCGGCGTCTACAGGTCGGGGATATGCGGGCTCAGCTGGCCGCCGTCACCATTGGTGAGCGCAATCTGCTGAATCTGCTGGACAAGTACGGCAAGGCCACGGTCCAGGCCTGCGTAGCCGAGCTGCTCAATCTGGCCGAGCGGCAGATGCGGCGCTTTATCGCCGATATTCCCGACGGCAGCTATCGGGGCAGCGCGGTGCTTGAGGACGCCGGCCACGGGTTTGGCGATATCACGATTACGGCCAGCGTCCGGGTCGCGGGCGATACGCTGCACGTTCGCCTCGACAGCCCGCGCCAGCTGCCCTACTTCATCAACTCGTATGCGGCCAACTCGCTGTCCGGGGTGTATCTGGGCGTCATGATGTTCGCCCAGCTGCCGCCGCCCTACAACGCTGGGCTGTACCGGCCGATCGAGGTCGATGTCGGCACGCCGGGCAGCCTGACCAACGCCCAGGAGCCGGCTCCGCATGTGAACTGCACCACCACCCCGTCGGAAAGCATCACCGACGCCGTCCGGCTGGCCCTGGAGCAGGCCATGCCGGAACGGGCCGTGGCCTCGTGGGGTCATACCAACGGGCTCAACATTGCCGGCCACGATTTTCGAACCGGCGAAGAGTATGTGTCCATGCTGCTGGCCACCCTGATCAGCGGCGGCGGGGCGACCCATCACATGGACGGCTGGCCGGCGGTCGGTCCCCAGTGCTGCTTTGGGGCGCTGACCAGCGGCGATACCGAAATCCTGGAATACCAGTACCCGATCATCATCCACCGCTACGGGCTGATGACCGACTCGGGCGGAGCCGGGAAATTTCGGGGCGGTTCGGGGACCCACTGGGAGGTCGAACCCCTGCGCGACCCCATGACCCTGGTCATGTTTGGCGAGGGCCGCCGGTATGCCGCTCCGGGCGCCCTGGGTGCCCGCTCGGCGGTGCCCGAGCCCAAGGTCGGCCGCGCCCTGCACTACAAGAAGGACGGCGGGGTCGAAGAGATCAAGACCAACATCATCGCCACCATTGAGCCCGGCGAGCGGTTCGCCAACCAGAATCCCGGCGGCGGCGGGGTCGGCGACCCGCGCCAGCGTGCCCCCCAGCATGTGCGTCAGGACGTGGAAAACGGGCTGGTGTCCGCCCACGCCGCCTGGGAGGAGTACGGCGTGCGGATCGAGACCGAAGAAGACCAGCCAGCCCCGGCGGACAAACGCCTGTAGGGGCAATCGTCTGTGATTGCCCAGAAAGAGTCGAGAAATCTGGTGACCCACTATCGTCTCGGCATCGACACCGGCGGGACCTTCACCGACTTCATTCTGACCGCGCCCGGTGAGGGTATTCGCCTGTATAAAACCCCCTCCACCCCCCACGATCCCCCGGCTGCGGTCCAGGCCGGACTGGGCCTGATGAGCGCCGAGCTGGGGTGCGATATTGCCGACTTTCTGGCTGACTGCGAGCTGATCATTCTGGGCACCACGGTCGGCGTGAACGCCGTGATTGAGAAGACGGGCGCCAAGACCGGCCTGCTGTGTACGCGCGGGCATGAGGATTCGCTCGAGATTCGACTCGGCCACAAGGAAGACGGCCACCGCTATGACGCCGATTTTCCCCAGGCCGAGATGCTGGTTCCGCGTTCCCGGCGTATGCCGGTTGAAGAGCGGGTGGTGAGCACCGGCGAGGTGCGGGTGCCGCTCAACGAGGCGGACGTGCGCCACGGGGTGCGCCAACTCAAGGCGGCCGGGGTAGAGGCGATTGGCGTCTCTTTTGTGTGGTCGTTTCTTCACCCCGAGCATGAACGGCGGGCGGCCGAGATCGTCCGCGAGGAGTTCCCGGACGCCTATCTGAGCCTGTCGGTCGATGTCCTGCCCCAGATCCGGGAGTACACCCGGACCAGCACCACGGTGCTGAACGCCTATATCGGGCCGATCATGAGGCGCTACGTCGAGCAGATGGAGGGTGTGCTGCGCCGCCTCGGCTACGCGCGCGAGATCCGCTACATGCAGAGCACCGGCGGCCTGACCTCGGGGCGTTTTCTCAGGGACATTGCGGTCGCCGCGCTCAACTCCGGTCCGGCTGCCGGACCCAACGCCGGCCTGTTTTTCGGCCAGGCCCTGGACCGCCGCGACATCATTACGGTCGATATGGGCGGCACCAGCTTTGATGTCAGCCTGAGCCGGGACGGCAAGACGGCGGTGGCCAAAGACTTTGACTTTCTGCGCTACCGCATCGGGATTCCCATGCTCCAGGTCGAGACGCTGGGCGCCGGGGGCGGGAGTATTGCCGGGGTGAACGCGATGGGGCTGTTGCAGGTCGGGCCGGAGAGCGCCGGGGCGCAGCCGGGGCCGGCCGCCTACGACCGGGGCGGCCAGCGCCCGACGGTGACCGACGCCCTGGTCGTGCTGGGCTATCTCAATCCGACCGCCCTGCTCGGCGGCCGGCTGCGGCTCAACCGCGACGCCGCCCGGCGGGCGATTGCGTCCGAGCTGGCCGCCGGACTCAAGCTGTCGGTCGAGCAGGCCGCGCTGGGGATTTTTCGGGTCGTGACCGCCAATATGGTCAACGGCATCCGTCGCGTGTCGATTGAAAAGGGCTATGATCCACGCGATTTCGCTCTGGTCGTCGGCGGCGGGGCGGGTCCGGCTCACGCCGGCCTGCTGGCTCGCGAACTCGATATCCGCACAATCGTGATTCCCAAAGTCTCTTCGGCCTTGTGCGCCTTTGGTGAAATCCTGTCGGACATGAAGCACACCTATCTGTCCTCGTGCGTCATGCGGCTGGGTCAGATGGACTATGAGCGGGCCAACCGACTGCTGGCCGAGCTGGAAGCCCGTGGCCGGCGCGAGCTGGCCGAGGCGGGTGTGGCGGCCGAACGCATCGCGGTCAGCCGCAGCCTGGACTTGCGCTATGTGGATCAGATCCACGAGTGCCAGGTGGCCATGCCCGAGGCGCGTTTCGAGCCGGCCGGCGTGGAACGTATCGCCGAAGCGTTTCACCAGCGCCACGAGGAGCTGTACACCTACTGTGAGCGCGATAACCTGATCGAGATGATCAACCTGGAATCGACCTGTACCGGCCAGGTGCCGCGCCCCCAGCTGCCGGCCCTGGCCCGTGGCACGGCCGACCCCGGCCAGGCGCTGATCGGCCAGCGTCAGGCCCTGTTTGAAGACATCGGCCGTTTTGTCTCCACCCCGGTGTTTGACGGCGGCCAACTGCTGGTCAACAACGTGGTCCACGGTCCGGCCATCATCGAAGAAGAGACCACAACGCTGGTGGTGTTTCCGGGCTGGCGGGCCGAACTGCAAGACCCCGGCATGTACGTGTGCACGCCCGAGCCGGACGCGGACGCCTGAGGCACCCACCCCGGCAGGTTCCCTCCCCCCCGTGAGGGGGAGGGTTAGGGAGGGGGGGCAAAACCGTGCTAGAGTGCGCCACAGAATGGAATGGACACACACCTTGGGAACCCTGGCCGGCATGGTCGTGGGCCCGGTGGTGGCTCGACAGCAAGATTGAGCGCACGTGCGACACGCGGGACAGAAAAATTGACGATCTCAACGCGGTCCTGCGGGACACCGTGCTGGAGTTCAAGGGCGAGATCGGAGAATTGCGAGGCACCGTCCGCCCCCCCACCCCCTCACAGGATTGATTCATCAGCGTTCCCCCTCACCCCAGCCCTCTCCCTCTAGAGGGTGTTATGCACTTTTTTACTGCGATTTATTTTCCTCAGAGAAATCGCTGACTTGCAGGAGCTACCTCAGCAAGTAGCATTGTACGATCCCATGAAAAACCTGAATACAATCAATGGGTTGTCTAAAGTTCCTAACACGCTCTAGTAACGCCGGGGGAGTGGTGGGCGTATTCGGCTATGCCCTGGGCACCTTCATCGGCACGTTTTTGTTCAAGTCCTGGACCTGTCTCTTCTGAGGACTTCCTCATTGCTGAGGTCCATAATCTGGACAAGCCACGACAAGGTGGCTTCAAGAACCGCTTGATGGAGTATTCTCATGAGCCTAATTAGGTCTCGTCCTAGGCAGTCCTGGTCCGAACGAGGAGAATTATTGATCTATCTCGGAAGAGGCTCTCTTAAAGGAGATGATTCGCCTCGCGTTGCAACCTTCCACGTCTTCGTCTTGACGGCGGTTCTGCAACTGAACTAGCGAGCAAGTCGTTACGCGTTTCAGATGGCGTCATCAATACCTTCAGAGAAATCGGGCGTGACTAATGCTGAGGAGCCGTCGATAGCTGATTTTACAGTTGCCGCGTCTATATTGGCAACTTTCTCCTCTCGTGCCTTACGAACAACGTTTGCCGCAGTTGAAAGAAGTACTCTTGGGTGGAGCGTCCGTTGGTCTTCCAGCAAAGTGTTTATACCATCCTCCGTGAACGGCTTTATAGTCCCTTCATAGCGCTGGTCAATCCGGTAGTGATCTAAGTGAGCAACTATAATCTCACGAGCTTGGTCTTTGCTAGGCAAGGGCAACTCCACCGAATTGGGTGAGGTTGGATCCAGGCGCGCAATTGCCGATAAACCAGCATCCCCCCAGGCTTGAGACAATCCGACAGAAGCTTGTTGGTGAGTTGTCAAAACATTAGAGAAAAAGTTATGGCTTGTATTGGCATAGCCAGGCCGGACGGTGCACAGACCGAATTCCTTAGCGAATTCAATTCGGTTTCTCCTAGTCATTTGATCAACCAAGTTTTCAATGTCGTCGATAAACAAATATCCACCAGCGAACCCTGCGGCTCGCAGATAGTAAACTATGTCGTTGAAAAGCCAGGAGCGTGAGTAGTCTAGGACTCTCGTATCCCTTGGTACGTAAAAAGGTTCAAGATTACCATCTCTACGCATAGAACGAAGGTAGTTCTCAAACTCCCCTTGGGCTAGAGCTCTAGCTACATTGGATTGTATCCCCTCTTTCTGAAGCCGACGTGATATTTCAGCGTCTAGGGTGTCGACTTGGATGCCATTCTCTCGCAAAATATTATCGTCGAGCAGATTGCTAGGGTCTTGGACGCCATCAGGATTTGTCAGGACCACATCTGCCTGTTCATCGGTCAGGACTTCCAGTCGAAGCGCTGCCCTCGATGCTTCGAGCACTTTATTTCTACAGATGTCAACCAGAGCAGAAAAAGCCAGTTGCTCCATGTATCTACGATCTACCTGAGAGGGAAAGGAGACGTAAATGACCGCGGCCGAAAATCTTCCGCCAAATTCGGTGTCGCCCCAGTCTCTATTGATTCTTTGCCGAAAATAGCGAAGTAGGGCTGTCTTGCCCATCCCACGCCCGCTTTGTTGGTCTCCTTTTGACCATAGATATGCTAAACGAGCCCGGTTAGAAAAGTCATCGGGACAAATAACCAAACGCTTAAATTTCTCGATTTCAGCCATAGCCGGAGATTCGGCATATATAGCGCCGTTCCGTCGCGGATCGGTACTATATGGGTTGACTACAGGTTCGGTTGGAAAGGGTAAATCCTTCAACCCGAGCGATTCATAAAGAGAGGAGGTGGACGCTGAGCTTCTCTTAGGTAGTTTCATTATTATGCTCTCCTTATGAGATTGTAGAGCTGACTAGATGCGCGGCTACGAACCAAAGGCTTGCGTCGCCCGGAGATCCTATCGTAGGTTAAGCCCATAGTCAAAGGTGCCGGCTGGGAGTCTAATAATTGGTTAATCCCTTCGTCAAACGCCGCTTCAGGAATTTGGAGTCTCTCGCACGTCAGGTCACGTACGTCGGGCAAATCGTAGTATCCTCCTTGCGAAGACAACTCTAAAAAGGCTTTGTCAATGGCGCCTAGAAGTTTTTCCTGAGCAGTCTTATCGGTCATATCCGGTTCGCAGAAGTAAACGGTGAAAGGTAACCCGGAAGATGGAGTTATGGACAATGGTATATACCAGTCGTGTGGTGGAGAGTCAGCCGCACAGGGTGAGTAGCTCTTCCTGAACTCGCATCCTTTGACGGAGTCATGTCTAATGTTTAGTAATCGAAGACTCACCAATCGGTCAGCGATGGAGCGAAAAAGGGAGGCTCTAATTTGGGGAGCACCTTGTAACATTTTAGCTAGGACTCTTTTGTGTAGCTCATTCTCTATCGCCTTTGCTCCTTTTCCTTGAATGATCTCTTCGACACTCGCAGCTATATCGTGCGCATCTTCGGCGAATGTTGGTTCGAGCAGATTCTTGAGGTATCCTTCTTGACTGAGTTTAGTAGTCTCAACGATGGGGCGCCATATGGATCCTATCTCAAGATGCTTTTGAACCATCGCACGAAGATTATCGTATGTTTTAAGATGCACTCTAGCCATAGCTTGGCGCAACTCAGCGTTTTTTCGCCCATCTAACAAGCCGAGCACTTGGTTACCGCGTTCAGTCAGCTCGTATGTACCTTTGTGTGAGGCGGCAAATCCGAAATGTACCAGTTCCCGACAGACCTTTTCACCAATCGACTCAAAAGTTCCCCGAGGTTCTGGTAACAGAAGACGGAGGGCTCTATCGTTGACATATTTCCGCACTGAGCGGGAGATGGCTTCTAACTGCTCCTCACGACACACGGTTGTTGGAGAAAGCCTGCCTAAAACCCTCAGCCCGATATAATGATATCCCACATCGGCTATATTGTAGCTGGAGATGTTCATGTTTGGGCCCTTGCCTTCGTTTTTCTAAACTCCTCTAATAGCTCCGAGCAGTCCTTGTTAAGCTGACCGAGTTCTTGGCTTAACGCCAATGTCGGTAGGCCTCCGATTGCCTTCAGCACGATTGTGTCCTCTGATCGGAAGCCGCAACGGCTGGTCAACCAAGTCTCCTTCAAAACAGAAGAGAGATTGTTAAGCTGTGCACAAAAATCTTGGAATCTCTCCCTCATGCTAGGGGTCAACGAGATGCCTCTCCTGATTTCAAAATCCATTCTCCTTGCATTGTCAACGAGAATCGGTAAAGGCCTCAGGCTAGGTTCAACCGGGTGGACTCCCAACCCTAGACAGGCGGCAAGCCCACTAGGCTCGAAAGGGATGCTGGACATAAAAGCTGGACATATCTCTTTCAGCAATAGAGAGGGATTGAGAGACAAATAGTCCAGAATCTTGGCGAAGAAAACGATCACATCGTTTTTCCCCGGTGGAGAGCCTTGCCGATTCTTAATTTCCAGTATCGCGGTCAAATCCGAGGATTGCGCTACGATGTCAACTTCGTGATATACGCCGGAAGCAGTATCAAGCCCATCCCCGAGACGCATTTCCCGCTCAGGGGATATACGCCATTCTGAGAGGCGGGTTACACAACTTTCTCGGAAACGTTGCTCAAATCCCTGATCTGGCAAGGATTCCCGAGTAATATGTTGCCATTCCTGGTTCACGAATCCGTAACAGCGTCTCAGAAATTGAAACGCCGATTCGGGCAAGCTGTCATCTATTAGGATGCTCATGGAAACTATGGGAAGCCAATATCCAGAAAGCTTGCTGGAAGTCGTTCTCTCGAAGGTAGCAGCTCTATTGTCCGTTTGTAAAGGTCTAGCTATGGCCTAGAGGGTGTTCTGCACTTGGGGAGCTGGGAGCTAGGGTGGGGGGATGGAGCGGAAAGGGTATCCGAGCGATGTCAGCGATGAGGAGTGGGCCTTGGTGGCGCCGTATGTGACCGTGATGACGGAAGCCGCCCCCCAGCGGCGCTATGCATTACGCGAAGTCTTCAATGGCCTGCGCTGGCTGGTGCGAGCGGGCGCGCCGTGGCGGATGTTGCCCAATGATCTGCCGCCGTGGGCGGTCGTCTATCAACAGACACAGCGGTGGCTGAAAGCGGGGGTATTCGAAGCGCTGGTACATGATTTACGGGTGGTGGTGCGGGTGGCCGGGGGGCGGCGGGAGCAGCCGTCAGCGGCTATTCTGGACAGCCGGCCCTTGCAGTCGAGTCCCGAGAGTGGGGGGCGGGCAGGCTATGATGGGGCGAAGCGGCGGTGCGGGAGTAAGGTGCATATGGCCGTCGATACGCTCGGCTATCTCCTGGCCCTGCCTGTGACCCCAGCCAATGAACAGGATCGGGCCCGAGTGAAGGCGTTAGCCAGACAAGTCCAAGCGGCGACCGGCGACACGGTCCAAGTCGCCTTTGGCGATCACGGCTATACGGGGGCACAGCCCGCGCAGGATGCGGCGCAGGCGGGAATCACGCTGGCGGTCGTCAAGTTGCCCACCGCCAAACACGGCTTCGTGCTCCTGCCGCGTCGTTGGGTGGTCGAGCGCAGTTTCGGGTGGATGGCCCGCTTTCGGCGCTTGGTGCGTGACTATGAACGCCTGCCCACGACGTTAGCCGGGCTCCACTTCCTGGCCTTCGCCATCTTGATGCTCAGACGGCTGGTGGAACTGCTCGGCCAAAGTCCCTAACACGCTCTAGGGGAGAGGGAGCAAGACTGCCGCCCTAGCTCCCCACCCCCTCAGGAGTCAGGGTCCCGCCCTCCCGGGAGGGGTGTCGCGTGAACGGCGGGGTGGGTGCTCTCCGGCCCAGCGGCTGCCGCAGGGCTGGTCAGAGCAGATTCCGAGTAATGTGCATCACACGTCCCAGGAGGGGATGGGGACAGCGGTTCTCCCCTCCTGGGAGGGGTCCGGCGAAGCCGGGGGGTGGGTTATCCCACGAGTCCACCCTGTCTCCTCCTCGGTCTGCGGCGCCATGATGTGCCGCATCTGCTCCTCGTTCGGCGCCCGCTCATAATGTGCGGCTCTATCATCAGGCGCCGAGCAAGGCTATGTGTGCGGGGCACAACACAAACGGAGGATGCCATGCCTGAGGACAGAACACACTTTTTCTCTCAACCGCATGTGACGCGGCGGCACTTTCTGGTCAGCAGCCTGGCGGCCGGTTTTGCCCTGGCCGTGCGGCCCGTTTCAGCCCAGACGATCACGACCGACCTGGACGGCCTGGCGGCCGGTGAGGTGAACATCCCGGTTGCCGACGGAGCCATCCCGGCTTACTGGGCTTCTCCCGCAACGGGAAGTGGCCTCCCGGTCGTGCTCGTTGTGCAGGAAATCTTTGGTGTCCACGAACACATCAAGGATGTGTGTCGGCGGCTGGCCAAGCTGGGCTATCTGGCCGTCGCGCCCGAACTGTACGCCCGCCAGGGGGATGTCTCGCAGTTGACCGATATCGGGCAGATTCTGACCATCGTCCGCCAGGTGCCGGACGCCCAGGTCATGCAGGATTTGGACGCCACGCTGGGCTGGGCCGAGCAGTCCGGCAAGGGCCGGGCCGACCGGGCGGCGGTCACCGGCTTCTGCTGGGGCGGGCGCATCGTGTGGCTGTACGCGGCCCATAATCCGCAGCTCAGGGCCGGCATCGCCTGGTACGGGCGGGTGGTCGGGGACACCACCGAGCTGAGCCCGCAGCAGCCGGTTGATGTTGCGGCCGGCCTGCACGCACCTGTTCTCGGTCTGTACGGCGCCGCCGACAGCGGTATCCCGCTCGACGGGGTGGAACGGATGCGGGCGGCCCTGCAAGCGGCGGACGCGCCGGCCAGTCAGTCACAGATTATTGTCTATCCCGACACGCCGCACGGCTTTCACGCCGACTACCGGCCCAGCTACCGCAAAGACCAGGCCACGGACGGCTGGAACCGCCTGCAAGCCTGGCTGACGGACGCCTTTCAAGAGGCGGCTTGATCTCTCTGATTCGGGGTGGGGATGTCGGCGAGCTGCACCTCGCGTCCGCGTTGCCACGAATGGCTGCCGCAAGGAGGCTTTTGACCCAGCATCCTGAGTTTCCCCATGACGACCACAATACCCGACTTCGATCACAATTCAGTCCTCCCTCCCCACAGAGGCGACCCGAGAGACCCTTCTGACGTTTCACCATATCCCTGCACGAGTCTGGAACTGTGCCAACGATTCTCTACTTCACCGGCTCGCCGTGAGATGCTTGAGAAGTTCCTCATATTCCGAGAGCGAATACGCTCGTGCGGCATCATACAGGGGTATCAGTGGCTTGATGGCAGTTTTCTGGAGGATGTCGAGACTCGGGAGAACCGGGCGCCCAATGACCTCGACGTTTTGACGCTGTATTGGGGGTATAACTTGGATTTTCAACGTCAGGTATTTCAGAGATTTCCCGAATTTGCGGATCGCAATCTTGCAAAGGATAATTTCCGACTTGACCACTTTCCAGTTGATATTGGATACTCATCGGACACGACAGTTGAACTTGTTCGCTACTGGATTCAACTTTTCAGCCACAACCGTGATGGCATCTGGAAAGGTATGCTAAGGATTGATCTGGATACCCCGGAGGAAGATCGGAACGGATTGGCATACGTGAGAGGCTGAGGCAAATGAGCATCCATCGCCGACAAGCATTTCTCAAGGCTCAGATCGTAGAGTTGGACCGGCTTCTGGATTCAATTGGCGACCATCCTCTCATGTCCGTTAGCCATAGGCAACGCAAGGAAGAATTGGAAGAGGAGCTGAAGAGTCTCCGCGAAGTGGATGACGAAATACCAATGCACGAACAGCCGATGCCGCTGACTCTCACCCTTCAGCAGCAATCAGTATTGGCAGCGCTCCAGAGCAAGGAAACGGAGGAATACCCACTGAGCAAGTGGTATCTCGGCGCGCTCTATGCGTTGGAGAACCCTCACAATCCTGATCGTGTCTCCCAGGCAGCGCAGTCGCTCAGAGAGCTTGTTGAGAAATTGCCGCGAGTCGTTCGGGAAATGGATGCACAAGGCACGGCGTTTGACTTTGCGGGAATGCGACGCGGCATCGACGCGCGCTTGTCAAAAGATAAGGAACGTCACCCTGAAGGCTGGAAAGATCAAGTCATTGACAGCCACCTCGACAAGACACTCCAGAAAGTCGAACGCTACCTTGAGCAGAATCGTCAACCCACTCGGAAAGAACAGCTACAGCGAGCGGTGACGAACCTCGATCCGCTGCTTGACCAATTGGACAGCGGCGTTCGAGAAGCGAAGCGGCAGCTTTTACACGACCAGTGGAAGAGTTTAGAAGGTTTCGCGCATCACCAGAGGAATCCAGACATTGCAGAGTTCAGAGAGTGCCTGAGGACACTGGAGAGAGCCGTGTTTGATCTGCTCGCTCCGATAACCGCACAAGATCAGCAAGAGATTCAATCCATCCTCGCGCTTTCCGAGCGGTCTGAGCGTGATGTCGAACGTATGCTTGAACTGATTGAACGGAGAGGAGCGAACTTCGCTTTCTTTTTTCAGCGCGTCAATGATGTCTCGTGGTTACCCATTCTCAACGAAAGGGGCTATTTCGCCCATCCGCCAAACGTGGAGCCTGCCGGTGACGGCAGGGTGGGCTTTCCTTTGTGGTGGCCGATTCGTTATCTGGCAACAGTGTCCACTGATGATCCAGATGCAGTCATCGAACTCGTGTTACAGCTTCCCAAGGTCGATAACCCAGGAGTCTACGAGGATATTCTGGATATCGCCTTGCGGCTTCGCGGCGAGCAGTCCGCGAAACTCGAGCCAAAAATACTCGAATATGCCGACATAGAGTATCGGTTCTTGGCGTTCAGATGCGCAGAATTGTTGGCCCATTGGACGGCGGAGCAACAAATAACGGCTGCGCTAGACCTGGCAAAGGCCCTCGTGCAATTCGTGCCGGATCCCGATTCAGAAAGCAAACAGGAGCGACGAAAAGAGAATCCGAAGGATTGGACAACTCTGCTGGCACCTCGTCCTCGATTCAATCAGCAGGACTACCAGGACATATTCGAGAAAGGTGTCCGCCCGCTCGCCGAAAGAGACCCCTATCAGGCTGCCCGTCTCCTCGTTGGTGCCACGGCTAACATGATTCGTCTACAAACGTACCAGGAGGATCTTGAGAAAGGCAAAGAGGAAGATGGTTCAGAGGTATGGTGTCGGCGGCTTGATGAACAGGACGAACAGGAGGATGGTTACCACGACCCCAAAGAGACACTCGTTCATACTCTGACGTTTGCGTGCGAGCAGGTATTTGAAAAGTCCCCGGAGTCGATTGCCAGCCTCGACGAAGCGTTACGCGAGCAGGCACAGAAACTTTTCACCCGTCTTCGCTTCCACCTTTACGCTTCACACCCAAACGAACAGACCAAGCCTTGGATTCGGGAGGCGATTCTCGCACATGAGGATTATGACCGGTGGGAGTACCATTACGAATTTCAGCAGATGATACGGTCTGCGAACGAACATTTCGGCGCGGCGCTGCTCACTCAAGAAGAGCGTAGACAAATCTTCGAGGCGATCCAGAGTGGCCCTTCGAAGACGAATTTCCAGGAGCGGATGGGCGAGCAATTCACCGAGGCTCTGTTCGAGCAGCGTCAACGCCATTTCCATCGAATGCAGTTCAAACCTTTTACACCCGTGCTGTTTGGCGAGTATGCAGCCTATTTTCAGCGGTTGGAAGCTGAAGCGGAAGAACAGATTTCCGATGACGCCTATTCGCCTGTTGGGAAAATAGAGGCCGGTAGCATATCCCAGCGTAGCCCTCAATCACCTGAAGACCTCGCAAACCTCACAGATGAAACGCTCCTCGCCTACATCAACGACTGGCAAGAAGGACACCGGGACAGGAGCAACTGGCAGGTAGAAATCACCATCGAAGCACTTGCCGAAGCGTTTCAGGCCGTTTTCAAGGCTTCGATCATCCCGGATGCCGACCGGCTCAGGTTTTGGATCGACAATCGCGAGCGAATTGAGCGGCCCATCTACGTGCGGGCGATGATTAGCGCAATGCAAGAATACGTCAAGGCGAAGAACTTCGGCAGGCTTAACGAGTGGTTGACGTTTTGCGAGTGGGTCCTTTCACACCCCGACCGGGAACACGAGGAAGGCTACGGTGATAAACTCAGTGAGGAATCCCAGGAGCATCCTCACTGGCATAGCGCACGGCGGGCAGTCGGCGACTTTGTCGAAGCCTGTCTCGAAAAGGATGTGGGCACCCCGCTTTCGGCCCGGGAACATTTAGCCAAAGTTCTGGACCTGCTCTGCTCCCAATTTGATTGGCGACTGGACGAAGACAAGCCCGTCCTGTTGAACCGTAGCGACCAAGTCGAGGAAGCCATCAACAATACCCGGAGTCGTGCGCTACAGAGTCTAGTCAACTTCGGTTTCTGGTTGCGGAGGCACGACCGAAAGGCAGACGTTTCTGAGGTTACGACAATTCTTGAAAAACGTTTCGTCTCTGAAACCGCGCGTCCTTTGTCGCTGCCTGAACGCGCGATGCTGGGTCTGCAATATCAGAATATTTTTATCCTTGACGGGGCGTGGGCGACCGAGCACAAGGCGGACTTTTTCCCCCAGAATGACTTGTCTGCCTGGATGGAGGCATTTGATAATTTTCTTCGCTATAACAATCCGTCTAAGCCAGTCTTTGAGATTCTTCAGGGCGATTTCGAGTTGGCGCTCCAACGCTTCAAAAAGCGAGAACGCCTTCGTGGAGAGCTGGTCAATCCTCTCGGCCGGCACGTGTTTATCTACTATTTGTGGGATGTGTATCCACTGACGGGAGAAGCGAGCCTACTTGAGCGCTACTACCAACAGACGGACGGAGAGCGGGCGCAGTGGGCGAATTTGTTCGACTATGTAGGCCGAGTTTTACGAGATAGTGGCAGGCAGCTCGATCCTGCCTTAAAGAACAGGGCTATACGATTCGCTGACTGGCGGCTTGAAGCTGAAGAACCAACGGAACTTGAGCAGTTTGCCTCCTGGCTGGAAGCTGAATGCCTAGACCCCACCTGGCGACTAGACACCTATTCCAGAATTCTGAATATTGTTCGATCGAAAGGGATGAGGTTCTTCGACGCGCTAACAACATTGGGGAGTCTGCTCCCAGATCATACCGCGAAGGTAGTCGAGTGTTTTGCCTGTATGACCGATGCCGCATTGAAGAGCGACACGCTCCACATGATTCGGGCGGACCAGGCAAAAACCATTCTGAAAGCAGGTCTGGAAAGCAGCGATGAGAGCGTGCAGGGGAACGCCAAAAGCGCCCGTGACAACCTGCTCCGCGGAGGCCGGTTCGATTTTTTGGAGCTGGACGATTAACGCCGCCAGGGCGGTTCACGTTAGGCTGTCGCCCTGTTGTTACGCACTTGTCATGCCGGACTTGATCCGGCATCCCTGCTTCGACTCCGCCCTTCGGGCTACGCTCAGCACAAACGGCCGCACGTTCGCCCTCAGCGCGCATTGCATGTTTCTCGGCCACCTCCATATGCTGACGGGCTTCGGTCTAAATATCGCTGAATTCCTGAAAACTGAAATAGCCGACAATGACAGCGACAACACCGAAAAAAGTCAAGAATATGGCCGCCGCGGTGAGCCACCAATCAGCAAGCTTTACACGGTGGTCTAGCAACTCGTGTCTGAGTTCGTTGAAACGACGTTGGATTTCAACATCGGTCGCAGCATCTAGGCTGCTTTTGTCCGGTGCAGGTTCTGGCTGTGCGGGTTGAGGGTCGCTGCCGGACGATGGGTGGGAAGGTGAACTCATTTAGAGATTCCTGTCATTAAAGCGTTCTCTCTCAGCTCCTAGGCCCTCAGTTTCTCCTCCGGGAGGGCCTCGAAGAAACCTTGAAGATTTTGCCAATTTGCGAGATGCTTTCACACTCACATAGCAAATTATCACAGGAAAGTGAGCCGAGTGAGGCGGCTCGATGAATTTGAACGTGACCAATTCAATTAAGGAAGGGCCGTCTCTTTCCAAGATCGCAGACGAATCGATCGTCTCATTTACGCGCGAGCGATGGTTAATGGAATGCGGAGCCCGCTGCGAAGGCGGTCGAGTGTTTTACACGGAGTCAGGTAGGCCCATTTCAGGTTTCATAATCGGTGAAATTTCATCCCAAATGAAATGGGGATACTGATCGTTTTTGGCTGGCCGACATCCTTTTTGGCGTCTGGATGCGCTGCCAAGCTCCCCTGCAAAACGGCCAAAGCGCCCTCCCAAAACCGCGAATTAGGCCCGATTTAAGCCTGAAATAAGGCCATTCAGACGTGAAATTTTCATTTCGTGTGAAAATAGAATAAGTGTCTAATATTATTGGGTTTTTTTGGAATAAGGGGCCGATTTTAGATGAAAAGTTTTCGCTATTTCTCACCTTTCCGCAAGGTGGGCCTGACTTTTGGAAAATCGCACTGAAACGTACGATGCTCCAGGGGTGTGTGCGACACGGGCAAGAGCGAGACTCTTGCCCTTCTGGCGTTAGCCGTCCCAGCCCCATTTTTCTGTATTGGCCTGGATCTCCTCGGCTGAGGGGTTCTCCGGCTACTCCTTGATGCCCAGGAAGCGCTCGATCAGCTGCTGGGCCAGGGCTGCGCCGGGCAGGCTGACGCCCACATCGTGGCCCAACTCCAGGGCCAGCCGCAGGTCTTTATGCATCAGCTGCACCAGGGCGTCCGGGCCGCTGGTATAGGTGTCTTTGAAGTTGCGCTGGGCCAGCCAGTTGTCGGCCACCCGGCTCTGTCCGGCGCCGGCCTTGACGACCTCCTGGAAGGCGCTCAGGTCCAGCCCGGCGGTTTCGGCCAGCCGCATGCCCTCGGAGGCCGACAGCATATTGACGTAGACGATCAGGTTGTGGGCCAGCTTGGCCATCGCGCCCATGCCCAGTTCGCCCAGATGGAAAATGTTGGCCCCCGAGGTCTCGAACACGGGCCGACATTTTTCAAACGCGGCCGCCTCACCGCCGACCATGTAACACAGGGTCTGGGCTTGGGCGCCACGCTCGCCACCGCTGACCTCGGCGTCAATGACGCTCACCCCGCGCTCTCCGGCCAGCTCGGCCAGTTTGCGGATGGTGCGGGGATGGACGGTGCTGTGGACCGCAATCACGCTGCCGGGCTGGGCGCCGCTCAGTACGCCGCCCTCCTCCAGGGTCACAGCCTCGACCTGGGCGTCGTCGACCACAACGAGTTCGATGACCTCGCCGTGGGCGCCGATCTCGTGGGCCGAACGGGCCGTCTTGGCTCCGGCCGCAGCCAGCTCGGCCAGCGGTTCTTCACGCAGGTCGTAGACCATCAGGTCAAAGCCGGCCTTGGCGACGTTGAGCGCCATGGGTTTGCCGATATTGCCCAGACCAATAAAACCAACACGGGTGCTCATAGGGCTGCTCCTCTAGGGAATATGAAAGGTGCTGACATACTCGTTCTCAAAACCTTTGAGTTCCAGGCGCTGGTCCAGGGGCTGAAACCGCTCGGCCAGGGCCGGCGTTTCGCGGCTCAGCCGCTCCAGTGCGGCCTGGGTGGCGATAATCCCGCCGGGCGGAATGTGTTTGAGCAGCCGCGAGGCCAGATTGATGCTCGGGCCGATCAGGGCTACCGACCGACGCATGGCCACCCCGATCACACCGATGATGATATCGCCCAGGTTGAGGCTGATGCGGGCTTGCAGGCCGGGCTGGCCGTTTCCGGGCCGGCGGTCGGCCAGAGCCGCGCGGATGGCCAGGGCTGCCCGCACGGCTTCGGTCACCGACTCAAAATACAACAGAGCGCCGTCGCCCTCGTAGTCTTTGACGTCGCCGCAATTCTCCAGGGCGATTTCGGTCACCATGGCCATGAAACCCTGGACCAGGTCCAGGGCGCGTTCGGGCGACTGGTTGACGATGGTGGAGGTCGAGTTGGCAATGTCAACAAAGACGACGGTGAGTTCTTTTTTGATCGGCGCGCTGTCCTGCGACACATAGCTCTGGGCCAGACCGGGCAGAAACGTATGGGCGTGGCCCGGCGTCTGGACCGCGGGCGAGGGTTCGGCATGCGGAGCCGGGGGCTGCGCCTGATCCAGCGAGACGGTCGGATAGCCGGCCGCCTGCCAGGCTGCGAGACCGCCGGCCAGAACGACCACCGACCGAAACCCTTCGGCTTGTAACCACAGCGCCGCCCGGGCGCTGCTCGCATCCTCGGGTCAGGTTCAATACAGCGCCAGCAGAATCTCGCGGGGCAAGGTGTGCGCCTGCTGCACGATCTCGGCGATGGGCAGCCAGCGCGTGTTCGGCAGCTGGACGGGCAGGAACAGGCGGGCGTCCGTGGTCCGCACGTCAATTGGAACGACCGCTTCTCCGTCGGCCATACGGGCGTGCAGCGCCTGGGGGCTGATCCGCTGGATATCTTGTGCGCTGGTCTGTGCTGCCATTAAGGGTTCCTCCGTGTCAGCCCCCAGTCTGATCGCTTCGCGGGGGTGTGGCAAGCACAGTTTACTGGGCAAACGCGTCAACCAGGGTGCGCAGGTCGTCCGGGGTGAGACGGCTGGTCGGCGGGGCGGCAACCACGGCCAGGTTCAGCCCGGCCCGGGTGAAGGTCTCAAGCTGGGCGCGGCACTCCTCGGCCGTGCCAAAGATGTACAGGTCTTCCACCATCGAGTCGGGGATGGCGGCCTGAGCCTGAGCCCGGTCTCCGGCCCGCCAGTAGGCGTGGACCTGGTCGAGAATCTCGCCATAGCCAAAGCGCCGAAAGCCCTGAATATAGGTGTTGGCCTGGCAGTAGCCGACCAGGATACGCCGCAGCTGCTCGAGCGTCCGCTGCCGGTCGTCGGTCACCATGGTATGGATGTAACAGCCGATATCGAGGTCTTCCACGCGCCGTCCGGCGCGCCGGGCGCCCGTGGCGATTTCCGCCAGCGAGTGCGGCACCTGACGGGCCGGCAGCCAGGCCAGCTGTACGCCGTCGGCCATCTCTCCGGCCAGTTGGAGCATCTTGGGATTGACCGCAGCCAGATAGATAGGCATCTGGCGTGGCGCCGGGACGCTCAGCTGAAAGCCCTGAGGTCGGTAAAAGCGGCCCTCGTGGCTGACGCGTTCTCCGGCCAGCAGCCGACGCAGCAGGCTCACGTACTCGCGCGTCCGGGCCAGCGGAAAATCCCAGGCCAGCCCGTGGAAGGTATTGATGTTGCGGGTACTGACCCCCAGGCCGAGTCGGGCTCGACCCGGCGCGATCAGGTCGAGGGTGGCGGCCTGCATGGCGGTCAGGGTCGGCGGGCGGAGGTAGAGCGAGACAATGCCGGTGCCGATGTGAATGCGCTGGCTGCGGGCCAGCAGCGCCCCGACCATGGTACAGGTTTCGGTGCCCCAGGCTTCACCGACCCACACACTGTCAAACCCGGCCGATTCCGCCCGCTGGACGATCTCGGAGCACAGGTCCATCGCCATGCCGAGCGGCGGCAGTCCCAATCCTATGCGCATCTCATGTGTCCTTTCAGCCGGTTTCGCCGTCCAGTTCCTCTGCCAGCTCACTCCAGCTCGCGTAGTGTTCTTCCAGTTCCCGTTTGAGCGTGTCGTACTCGGCCGCGACCTCCCTGGCCCGCCCGGGGGCGGTGTAGACACTGCGGTCCGCCATCAGCGCCTCGACCGCCCGCTGCTGTTCCTCCAACTCGGCAATCCGCCGTTCGGTTTCCGCCATGCGCCGCTCCTGCCTGGAGCGCTGAGCCCGGGCGGCCTTGTGCCGAACCTGGAGCGCCTTGCCACGCTTGGCCTGGCGAACGGCGCTGAGCACCTCCTCAGGGTCCCCCACCTTTGCCATTTGACCTTTGCCATTTGACCTTTGCCATTCCCTCTCCCCGCCCGCCTCGCGCTCCTTGCGGGCCACAAAGGCTTCAAACGAGCCCGGATAGCTCACCAGCCGGCCGTCCTGCAGCTCTATCACCTTGGTCACCAGACCGTCCAGAAAATCGCGGTCGTGCGAGACCAGCACAAAGGTGCCGCTGAACTGCTGGAGGGCCTGTTTCAGCACGTCCTTGGTCCGCAGGTCCAGGTGGTTGGTGGGCTCGTCGAGGATCAGAAAGTTTGAGGCCTGGAGCAGCATCGTGGCCAGGATCAGCCGGCTCTTTTCGCCGCCGCTCAGTACCGCCACCGGTTTGTCCACCGCCTCACCAGAAAATAAAAACGCTCCCAGCAAAGTCCGCAGCTGGGGCACGACATCGAAGGCTGCCCGGCTGGCGATCTCCTGATACACGCTGCGGTCGGTGGTGAGTGTGTCGGTCTGTTGCTGGGCATAAAAATCGAGCACCACCTGATGGCCCAGCACCCGCTGTCCGCAGCTCGGCGCTTCGGTCCCGGCCAGCAGCCGGCTCAGGGTGGATTTGCCCGCCCCGTTCACGCCCAGCAGGGCAATCCGGTCGCCACGTTCAATGGTCAGATCGAGATTGTCGAAGACCTGGACTTGCGAGGTGGCTGTTCCGCTCTTCTGGCTGGAACGGTTCGGAGCAGCCACCTTGTCGTAGTGTTTGCCGACCCCTTTCAGCTCCAGTACGACCCGGCCGCTGCGCGGGGCGCGCGGAAAGTGAAAGCGGACGCTGCTGGGAGGGGTCTGGGGGGCGGGCAGACGTTCCATTTTTTCCAGCTGCTTGACGCGGCTCTGGACCTGGGCGGCCTTGCGCGCGTTGTAGCGGAAGGTGTTGATGAAACGGGTGATGCGTTCGATCTCGGCCTGCTGCTCCTCATAGGCTTTGCGGTCGGCCTCCAGGGTCTGGGCAAACTGGCGCTCAAAGGCCGAGTAATTCCCGGTATAGTCGCTCAGGTTGTGGCGGTGGATGGCGGCGATGCGGGTCACGGTCCGGTCGAGAAACCGGCGGTCGTGGGAGACGATGATCACGCTGCCCGCATAGCCGCGCAGATAGCCTTCGAGCCACAGTACCGAGTCGAGGTCCAGATGGTTGGTGGGCTCGTCCAAGAGCAGGATATCCGGGCCTTGGAGCAGCAGTTTGGCCAGGGCGATGCGCATCTGCCAGCCGCCGCTGAAGACCTCGCTTGGCCAGCCGAACTGTTCCTGGCGGAAGCCCAGTCCGCTCAACACCTTGGCCACCTGGGCGTCGGCGGACCAGCCGTCCAATTCCTCAAAACGGTGCTGGAGCTGACCGTAGCGGGCCAGGCTGTCGGTCGTTTGGGTGTGCTCCTCGGTTTCGAGGACGGCGTGCAGACGGGCCAACTCGCGCTGGATGGCGCCCAGCTCCGGCAGGGCCGAGCGGGCTTCCTCGAACAGGCTGCGTCCGCCAATCGGCGCGCCCTCCTGGGGCAGATAGCCGAGGCTGACCTCCCGGCCGCACTGGACCCGCCCGGCGTCCGGTTCGAGCTGGCCCATCATCAGCCGGAACAGGGTTGTTTTACCGGCCCCGTTAGGACCGATCAGACCGACCCGGTCACCCCTGTTGAGCTGCCAGTTGAGCCTGTGGAAGAGTTCCTGGCCGCCAAAGGCCAGAGAGAGATCGGTCAGCTGTAACATGACGACGTGAGCCCCTGTCCATCAACGGGGCAGTGTAGCGGAGGCCGCAGGCACAGGCCAGCCTAGTCCTCTTCTTCTTCGGACTCTTCTTCGGACTCTTCGGGCGGAACCAGCAGGGGCTCGCCCAGGGTCCGGATAATCCAGCGGTGGACATCGCCGACCAGGCTGAGGGCCGGCGGGCCGCTGTACAGCCAGTGGCCGAGGTCGGGATAGGTGTGCTGGTCTGCTCCCAACTCACGCACCAGGGCCTGGCAGGCGGCCGGCGCACTCATGCGGTCCGCCCCGCCGTGAACGACCAGGGTCGGACAGTCGGGCCGGGCGTGGGCCACGGCCTCGCGGCTCAGCGTCCGGGCGACGCGGCCGGAATCGGGGATGAGCTGCCGCCCCAGCTCGGCCTGAAGGTCGGCGGCGAGGCCGGAGAACAGAAACGCGCGGGCGATGCCGGGTCGGGGGGGCGACAGTGGCCGGCTCCACAGCAGGGCCGGCAGGGCGGGTAGCCGGACCAGGGGCAGCGGCGGCCGGGCGTCGGGCAGCCACGAGCGGGGCAGGAGCGGGGTGCTGCACACGATGGCCCGGGGAGGCAACTGGACGGCCGATTGAAGGGCCAGCAGGGCGCCCAGGTCGGCGCCCCAGACCACCGGCGGCGCCCACAGCTGTCGCACGGCGGTGCTGACGTCCTCGACGTAGTCTTCCAGCCGGACGCGACCCATGCGCGGAGCCGGCCGGCTGTCCGGGCGGCCGCGCAGGTCCAGGGCCCAGCATTCCCAGCCGCGCAGGGCCAGGGTCGGAGCGATGCTACGCCACATCCAGCTGCCGGCCCACAGGCCGTGGACCAGCAGCAGCGGGGCGGTAAACTTGTTGCGTTCGGGAAAGCTGACCTCCGCGCACAGGCCGGCCAGGCGTTGTTTCATGGCTCAGGATTGTGTGGCGAAGACGGTCCGACCGGGGTAGACGGCGCGTTTGCCCAGCTGCTCCTCGATGCGCAACAGCTGGTTATATTTGGCCGTCCGCTCGCCCCGGCTGACGCTGCCGGTCTTGATCTGGCCGGCGTTTACGGCCACGGCCAGGTCGGCGATCGTGGCGTCCTCGGTCTCACCCGAGCGGTGGGACAGCACCGTGGCATAGCCGTGGCTGTGGGCCAGCCGAACCGCCTCCAGGGTTTCGGTCAGGGTGCCGATCTGGTTGACCTTGACCAGGATGGCGTTGGCCACGCCCTGTTCGATGCCGCGGGCCAGACGCTGGGGGTTGGTGACGAACAGGTCATCGCCGACCAGTTGCAGCGTAGTGCCCAGGGCCTGGGTCAGGAGCTGCCAGCCCTGCCAGTCGTCCTCGGCCAGACCGTCTTCAATCGAGACCAGCGGATAGCGCTCGGCCCAGCGCTGATAGCGCTCGACCAGCTGGGCGGCGGTGCGCCGGGTGCCGCCCGATTGCTGAAACACGTAGGCGCCGTCCCGGTAGAGTTCGGTGGCGGCCACGTCAAGGGCCAGCCCGATCTGACGGCCAGGCTGGTAGCCGGCCTGCTCAATGGCGTCGAGCAGCAGGTCGAGCGCCTGCTCGTCAGAGCGCAGGTCGGGCGCCACCCCGCCCTCGTCGCCGACCGCCGTGCTCAGACCCTTGGCCTGGAGCAGGCTTTTGAGGGCGCTGAAGATTTCGGCGCCCATGCGCAGCCCGTCGCTGAAAGACCGCGCTCCGAGCGGCACAATCATGAACTCCTGGATATCGAGGGTATTGGTGGCGTGCGCGCCGCCGTTCAGCACGTTCAGCAGCGGAACCGGCAGGGTGCGCGCCCGGCTGCCGCCCAGCCAGCGGTACAGGGGCTGGCCGCTGGCTGCGGCGGCCGCCTTGGCCACGGCCAGCGAGGTGGCGATCATGGCGTTGGCGCCCAGCTTCTTCTTGTTGGGCGTGCCGTCGAGTTCGCACAGCAGACGGTCGAGACCGGCCTGGTCGCTGGCGTCCTTGCCGGCCAAACCCTTGGCGATGAGGGTGTTGATATGGGCGACCGCCTGTTGCACGCCTTTTCCGCCGTAGCGCTTTTTGCGTCGATCACGCAATTCCCAGGCCTCGTGAGCGCCGGTCGAGGCGCCGGACGGTGCGGCCGCGCGGCCGACCTGGCCGCCGGTCAGGATCACATCCGCCTCAACGGTGGGGTTGCCTCGGCTGTCGAGAATCTCTCGACCCCGGACAGACTTGATCTTCATGCTGGTGTCTCCTCTCTGAGCCCTGCCTCACGCTGGCTGGGAGCGGACAGGCACGGGGGCCTGCCCGCTGCCTGCCCACCGTTGCGTGGGGGGCCGGGTGGACCTACAATACGCCTCGTGGGTCGCTTTCTCTCCTTGCGCGTCGTGTGGCTGCCAACGGTCCTGGGCGTCTACGTGTTGCTCGGCCTGTCCACCGTGTTCGGCGGCTGGGGGCTGGTGCACCTGCGGGGCCTGGCCCAGGAGCAGGCCGCCCTCGAGGCTGCGGTATTTGCCCGGCTGCGTGAAAGTCAGGCCCTGCGGGTGTGCATGGAGCGGCTGGAGACCGACGACACGTTTCTGGAACACATCGCCCGCGAAGAGTTCGGTTTTGTCCGGCCGGATGATATTGTCTACCGCTTTGACGCGCCGACGGACGAGTCGCTGCCGCCCTGGCAGCGGATGTGTCTGAGCCGTTTCCCGGCCAACGCCCCGGTCTCGGCCGACGATGTACCCGGTGGCCATAGTAGTGCCGCCGCTTCCCGCGCGCCCTAGAGCGTTTCACGTTAGACTGTAGCCCTGCCGTTCCGTTCTCGTCATGCCGGACGTGAGCGGCATCCCTGCTTCGACTTCGCTTCGCTACGCTCAGCACGAACGGGAGGCCGACGGTCCTGAGCGTCAGGTGCAGCGCGCCTGAAGTTGAAGGGCTACACGGCATCGTGATTTGCCCTAGCCGGCTCGCCGGGCAAGCCCGTGGTCCATATCGCTGACGATCTGCCGGGCGGCCAGACGCGGGTCGGCCGCATCCCGGATCGGTTTCCCCACCACCACGTAGTCGGCACCGCGGCTCATCGCCTGTTGCGGGCTGAGCACCCGCTTCTGGTCATCCCAGTCCGCCCCCGGCGGCCGCACCCCGGGCACGATCAGGCGTAGCCGAGGACCGCACTCGCGGCGCAGGCGGGAGAGTTCGTGGGGGGACGTCACCACCCCGCCCAGACCTGCGGCCTGGGCCAGTCTGGCCAGGCGGACGACCTGTGTTTGCGGGCCGGCGGCAACCCCGGCCTGGCGCAGGTCGTCGGCGTTCAGGCTGGTCAGGACGGTGACGGCCAGGATCAGCGGCCGCCGCAGGCCCTCGGCTCGACAGCGTTTGAAGACCTCGGTCCGGGTCGTGCGCATCATGTCCAGGCCGCCTGCGGCATGGACGTTGAACATGGCCACTCCCAGACGGGCGGCCTCAATTCCAGCCTGGGCCACGGTGCGGGGAATATCGTGGAATTTGAGATCCAGAAACACCTGTCCGCCCCGGCGCTGGACGAGCCGGACCGCCTCCGGGCCGGCATGTACAAAGAGCTGTTTGCCGACCTTGAACACCCCGACCTCGTCGGACAGCAGCTCGACATACGCTTCGGCCTCGGCCAGCGTTGCGACATCCAGCGGAAAAATGAGGCGCTTTTTGGCCGCCCGCAAGCGGGCCGGGCTGGGGGGAGGCAGGGCCATGTCCGTCCGGGGTGCGTTACCCGGTCCACGGGCGCGACCGAAGGACCGGGCTGGGTGGGCTAGCCGTGCTCCAGTGCGCTGAAGGCCACCGTGCTGTGGGCAAAAGCGCCCCCGGCCCGCAGGGCCATGGTGACAAAGATGGCTTCGGCGATTTCTTCCTGTGACGCGCCGGCCTCCTCGGCCCGCTTGGTGTGCACGTCAATGCAGTACGGACACTGGGTGACATGGGCGGTGGCCACGGCAATCAGCTCTTTCATCTTGACGCTGAGCGCGCCGTCTTCAAACACCTTGGTATCGAACTCGACGAATGCCTTGAACAACTCGGGGCGGGCGTTACGCAGCTTACGCAGGCCGCCCATACCGTCTTTGGGGTAGAAACTGTCGCTCATGGGTCTCCTCCTTGTGTTTTGGGGGTGCGGGTCAGAGACTATATGAGAAGAGGGAAAAGTCAAAGGTCAAAAGGCAAAGGTCAAATGGCAAAGGTCAAAAGGCAAAGGTCAAATGGCAAAGATGAAGAGGAGAGGGGCGGACAGCGTTTTCAGTTTTGACTTTTGCGTTTTGACTTTTGATCTTTGACTTCCCAGCCGACGCGCTGCGTCGGCTTGTGTTCCCGGCGGCTGAAAACTATAATTCGCCCCCGAATCGCCCCTGAGCAGGAGAGTCGTGTGGATTTTGATTACACCCCCCAGGAAGAAGCCTTCCGTCAGGAACTCCGGTCGTGGCTGGAGGTCAATCAGCCCGAGGGCTACGAGCCGGCCCGGTTTGAGTTGATCGACCCCGACGAGCGCTTTGAGGTCAAGCTGCGCTGGCAGCGCAAGCTCCACGCCGCCGGGCTGGTCGGCATTCACTGGCCCAAGGAGTACGGCGGCCGCGGGGCGACCATTATTGAGCAGACGATTTATCAGCAGGAGATGGCGCGAACCGGCTCGCCCGGTCTGGCCAACCCGCTCGGCCTGTCCCTGGTTGGCCCGACCCTGATGCACTGGGGAAGCGAAGCACAAAAGCGGCGCTACATCCCCAGGATCATGAACGCCGACGAGGTGTGGTGCCAGGGCTATTCCGAGCCGGGCTCGGGCTCCGACCTGGCGTCCCTGCAGACCCGGGCGGTTGAGGTCGGCGATGAGTTTGTGGTCAACGGCCAGAAGGTCTGGACCAGCTACGCCCATAAGGCCGACTACTGCATTCTGGTCACGCGGACAGACCCCGACGCCCCCAAACACAAGGGGCTGTCCTACCTGCTGGTCAATATGAAGACGCCCGGGGTAACGGTGCGGCCACTGACCCAGATGACCGGTGACGCCGAGTTCAACGAGGTGTTCTTTGAAGACGTGCGCGTTCCCAAGGCCAATATCGTCGGCGAAAAGAATCAGGGCTGGCAGGTGGCGGTGACAACGCTCATGTTTGAGCGGGCCAATTTCGGCATGGTCTACAACCTGGAGCCCATGCTGGAGCAGCTGACCGAGTTGGCCCAGCGGCTGCGTGTCAACGGCCGTCCGGCCGCCCAGGACCCGGACGTGCGCCAGCAGATTGCCGCCTTCCATGTGGCCACCCAGGCGCTCAAGTACAACGGCTACCGCATGCTGACGCGCCAGCTCAGGGGCGAGCCGCCCGGGCCGGAGGGCTCGATTGCCAAGCTGGCCGGCAGTGAGTTGTTCATTCGGCTGGCCCATTTTGCGACCGCCCTGCTCGGGCCCTACGGACAGATTGAGCTGGGCGACCGCCACGGTCTCGACGGCGGCTATTGGTCGCGCTGCGCGCTGCGCTCGCGCCTGTACACGATTGCCGGCGGCACCTCGGAGATTATGCGCAATATTGTCGGAGACCGGGTGTTGGGCTTGCCCAAGGGCTAGCCGGCGCCTGTTGCAGGAGGAGCTATGAATTTCGGTTTCAGCGAAGAACAAGAGATGCTGCGCGACGCAACCCGCCGGTTTCTCGATAACGAGTGTCCGAGCAGCTTCGTCCGCAAGATGATGGAGGACGACAGCGCCCACGCCACCGAGATGTGGAAAAAGGTGGCCGAGCAGGGCTGGCCGGCCATCCTGATTGACGAAGCCCACGGTGGGGTCGGGGGCAGTTTTCTGGACATGGTGGTGATCCTGGAGGAGATGGGCCGCTCGCTCCTGCCCGGGCCGTTCCTGGCCACCGCCCTGTTGGGAACGCCGGCCATTCTCGTCGGCGGCTCGGACGAGCAGAAGAACGCCATCCTGCCCGGCGTGGCGGCCGGTGAGACCATCCTCAGCCTGGCCCTGGCCGAGCAGAGCGGTCGCTATGACGCGGGCGGCGTCGCGCTGGCGGCGACGCCCAAGGGCGAGGATTTTTTGCTGTCGGGCGAGAAGTTTTTTGTGCCGGACGCGCATGTCGCGGATCAGCTTGTCGTGGTGGCGCGAACCGGCCAGGGTGCGGCGGCCGAGGATGGCATCAGTCTGTTTGTGGTCGATGCCAAGGCGCCCGGGGTGACGGTCACCCAACTCAAGACGGTTGATATGACCCGTCGCCAGTGCCATGTGGCCTTCCAGGATGTGGCCGTGCCCGCCGCCCAGGTCTTGGGCCAGGTGGGCGCGGGCTGGCCGATTGTCCAGCGCACGCTCGACCAGGCCATGGCCGGTCTGTGTGCCGAGATGGTCGGCACCGGCCAGCAGGCGCTCGATATGGCGGTCGCCTACGCCAAGGAGCGGGTCCAGTTCGGCAAGCCGATCGGCAGTTTTCAGGCTGTCAAGCATAAGTGCGTGGACATGATGGTCCAGGTCGAGAACGCCCGTTCGCTGACCTATTACGCAGCCTGGACGGTTGATGAGAATGTGCCCGAAGCCCGCCAGGCCGTCCCCATGGCCAAGGCGTATTGCAGCGACATGTGCAAAACCGTGACCAGCGAGGCCATTCAGGTCCACGGCGGCATCGGTTTTACCTGGGAGCACGATATGCACCTGTTTTACCGTCGCGGGCTGGCCTCTGAGGCGGCCTTCGGCAGCGCGCCGGTGCACCGCGAGGTGGTGGCCCAAGAGCTGAACCTGTAAAGCGGCCGACTCCTTCCCATGCCAGCAGCCCTGATTATTCACGGCGGGGCGGGCGCCGCAGACCCGGATTCGCGCGGCCAGCGCGAGCGGGGGCTGCGCTCGGCCTTTGCGGCCGGCTGGAACGTTCTGCGCCACGCCGGCCGCGCGCTCGACGCGGTCATCGGCGCCGTTGCCGTGCTCGAAGACGATCCGGTCTTTAACGCCGGCCTTGGCTCCTGCCTGACCCAGGACGGCACGGTCGAGCTCGACGCCTCGGTCATGGACGGGGCGTCCTTCCGGGTCGGCGCGGTCGGGGCGGTGGCTGGGGTACGCAATCCGATCCGCCTGGCGCGGGCCGTGCTGGAAGACGGCCGCCACGCCTTTGTGGTCGGCCCGGGCGCCTGGCGTTTCGCCCGCGAGCGGGCGGTGCCGACGCTGTCGGCCCAGAGCCTGATTACCGCCCGGCAGTACCAGCGCTGGCGGACCGGCCGGGGCGCGGCAACGCCGGGAACGGTCGGCGCGGTGGCCCAGGATACGGCCGGCAATCTGGCCGCCGCCACCTCGACCGGCGGCCTGGTGCACAAGCGCAGCGGGCGGGTCGGCGACTCGGCCATTATCGGGGCCGGCACCTACGCCGATAACGGACTCGGCGGCTGTTCGGCCACCGGCGACGGCGAGGCTATTCTGCGCACCAGCCTGGCCCGGACCGCGGTCGAGCTGCTGGGCGACGGCCGGGAGCCGGGCTGGGCGGCCCAGACCGCGCTGCAACAGCTCGGGCAACGCACGGGTGGTGAGGCCGGGCTGATTCTGATTGATGGGCTGGGTCGTATTGGCTACGCGTATACCACGCCGACCATGAGCGTCGCCCTGTCGGTTGAGCGCCAGGTGCAGCTTCGGGTCGCCTAGCGGCCCGCCGCCTCTGGCATTTTTGTGGCGAGTGTGACTATGATGCGTCCGATCAGACGCACTGCTGATCGCCCATTTTTAAGGCTGCGAAGGGTTTCCGAAAGGAGGGAGCTAGTATGGCCAAGGTTGATGGAAATTCTCTTGTTGTAAGATCGCTCAAAGATGAAGGGGTGGACACGGTTTTTTATATCACCGGCGGCCCGATGGTCGATGTGGCCTCGAAGTGCATCGAGATTGGGTTCCGTTCTGTTGACTGTCGTCACGAGCAGGCCGCGTCCATGGCCGCCCATGCCTACAGCCGCGTGCTGGGCAAGCCGGGCGTGTGTTTTGCCGCCTCAGGACCGGGCGTGACGAACCTGATCACCGGGGTGGGGAATGCCTTTCTGGATGCGATTCCGGTGGTTGCCCTGGGTGGGGCGAGCGCGATTTCGCAGGACGGCATGGGCGCCTTCCAGGAAATGGACCAGGTCGGCATGTTCAAACCCATCACCAAGTGGGCCGAGCGGGTCAAAGATGCCCGGCGTATCCCCGAGCTTGTGAACAAGGCATTTCGCATTGCGACCAGCGGCCAGCCGGGACCGGTGTATCTCGATTTGCCGGGTGACGTGCTGTATCGCGAGGTTGAGGAAGAAGAAGCGCCGTTTGTCAAGCGGCCACACGTGATTCCCCGTATTTCCGCCGATCCGGACCTGGTCAGCCAGGCCATCAGCCTGCTCAGAGGCGCTCAGCGCCCGCTGGTCCTGACCGGCACCGGGTTGTTCTGGTCGGACGCCATGGCCGAACTCAGGGAGTTTGTCGAAGCCAGCGGCATTCCGTTTTTTACCACCCCCCAGGGCCGTGGGGTGATTGAAGAAGACCATGCCCTGAGCTTCCCCGGTGCCCGGAACCGCGCCTGGAAGGAAGCCGATGTGGTCCTCGTGATTGGCACGCGCTTTAACTTCATTATCGGTTTTGGCCAGCCGCCGCGTTTTGCCGAGGATGTGAAGTTCGTCCAGATCGATATTGCCGACGAAGAGATCGGCCGCAACCGTCCGGTCGATGTCGGCATCGTGGGTGATGCCAAAACGGTCTTGCGCCAGTTGATCAACGAAGGCGCCGACAGCATCCAAGCGCCGGCCGACTGGATTGAGGCGCTGCGCGGCTATGACCAGCGCTCGCAGGCAAAATCCGAAGAGATCATGAATACGCCTTCTTCGCCGATGCATCCGTTGCAGCTGTGTAAAGAAGTGCGTGAATTCATGGATCGGGACGCCATTGTGGTGGTTGACGGGCACGAGATTTTGAATTTTGCCCGTCAGTCCGTGCCCACCCACGCGCCCGGCCATCGGGTCAACGCCGGTCCAAATGGTTGTATGGGTGTAGCGGCCGCGTTCGGCGTCGGGGCTAAGGTCGCCAAGCCGGATACCCAGGTCATCGTGCTCAGCGGCGACGGCTCGTTTGGCATGAACGGCATGGAGATCGACACCATGGTGCGTCACAACATCCCGGCCATCGTTGTGATCAGCAATAATGGTGGCTGGGCCGGCGCGGGCGTGATGAACGCCGGGCGTGACCTGGGCTTCAGTCGCTACGATGAGATGGCCAAGGTGTTTGGCGCGCACGGCGAATATGTGGAAAAGCCTGAGGACATCCGGCCCGCGCTCGAACGGGCGGCTGCCTCCGGAAAACCGGCCGTGGTCAACGTCATCGTTGATCCAAAGGCCCGCTCGTCAACCCAGTCGTTTGCCGCCTACCGGGCGATTTAAGCCCGCACCTGGGGGCCGGTTCGCCCGGCCCCCGACTCCCACACCACCGCTGATGAAGAAACAATTCAAACGTCTTGACGACCCGCTGCTGCCGTTCATGCGCGATGAACCGGAGGCGGCCGCCTCACTGCCGGACCGGACGGTAGCCTTTCCGGCCGACCGTTCGCTGGGCGAGCTGTTCGTCCGCAAGGTCTTTGCGCCCGAGGTGTACGCCTTTTGGGAAAAGTCCGGCCGGGCTCAGGGGCGGGTTGCGATCTCGGCCGGCAAGGAACTGCGCCTGAACGTCACCCCTCAGGCGTCGACCGATTTATCGCCGCTGGCCGGCCTGGCGGCCAACGCCCTGCAATACCTCCAGCTGTCCGGCACCCGGGTGGCGAATGCCGGGCTTGAGCACATCAAGCACCTGAGCGGCCTGCGCGTGTTGTGGCTGTACGACACCCGTATCAGCGACGCCGGGCTGCCCCTGCTCCAGGGCCTGAGCAGCCTGCGGGTGCTGAACCTGCGTAGCACCCTGGTCAGCAAGGGCGGCATCCGCCAGCTCCAGGAATTCCTCACTCATTGCGAGATACGCCAACCCTGGAACTGAGTCCCGACCGTCATTTGCCGGTATAGCCGGGCTTGGTCGGCCGTTCGAGCCAGTCGCGGCGCTGGTCGTAGGGCAGGTCGATATAGGTCTGCATGGCCAGCAGGCCGTCGTCCGACAGCATGGTCTCCAGGAAGTCGGCGCTCTCGATATCCAGGCCGGCGGCCAGGTGGGTATCACTCCCGGCATAGACGGCGTGCTTGGCCCGGGCCACGGCCAGCGGCGGAAAGCCGGCGACTTCGTGACCGATCTCCTGGGCGCGGGCCAGGGCATCATCGGCCAGTTCGTGGACCAGCCCCAGGTTCAAGGCTTCTTCGGGACGGACCACCCGCGAGCGCAGCACAAACTCGACCGCCCGGCCGGCGCCAATCAGGCGCGACAGGCGCTGGGTGCCGCTGCCGCCGGGCAGGATGCCGAGCTTGACCTCGGGCAGGCCAAAGCGATAGTCGCCGCGCTGGCCGATACGAATATCGCAGGCCAGGCTCAGCTCAAAGCCGCCGCCCATCGTGTCGCCGTTCATGGCCACGATGACCGGCTTGGGCAGGTTGCGCAGCCGCAGCAGCATGGCGTGATAGCCGGCGGTCAGCGAGGTACCCAGGGCGCGCATGTTTTCCCGGTCGCGGGCCAGCTCGACGAGTTCCTCGACGCTGTAGTGGGTGATGAATTTGCCCTCCAGCCCGCCGCCTAACACCACGGCGCGATAGGCCGGGTCGCGCCAGGTGTCGATGAGGCGGCTCAGCTCTTGGGCTCCCTCGGCGCAGAAATAATTCATCGGCGGGTTGTGATAGCGGGCCACGACAACGCCGTCGTGTGTCTCGGTCGTCCACATGCTCATGGCATCCTCCTGTCGGTGTACTGAGTGTGGCTCATACGTGAGGCGGTCGAACCGGGCAAGGGCCGGGCCGACCACTTCCCCGCATTTCCTCTCGTAGCAAAACCCGCCCACTCCGGCTATGATCCGGGCGAGTTTGACAAAGGAGGACAATCGTCATGCCACACCCCAAACCCGCGGTTGCGCTCGTCGCGGTTGCCGGCCGACGCCGGGCAACCCTGGAGGTCGCCCAACAGCTCGAACGCGAAGGCTTCAGCGGCATCTATTGCCAGAGCGTGGGCGACGGCCTGGGCTTATGCCAAGCCCTGGCCCTGGTGACCAGTGAGATTCCGTTCGGCACCAGCATCGCCAACCTGTACACCCGTCACCCCTCCGATTACGCCCAAACCGCAGCCCTGATCCATGAACTCTCGGGCGGTCGCTTCCGTTTCGGCATCGGGGTGAGTCACGGCCCGGTCCATAAGCGCCTGGACCTCCAGGTCGGAAAACCCCTGGCCGACGTGCGCCAATTCATTCACGACCTGCGCGCCGGGCTGCCCAGAAACGACAGCCTGCCGCCGATCATTCTGGCCACCCTGCGCAAGGCCATGGCCAGGCTGTCGGCCGAGATTTCGCAGGGCGCGGTGTGGGCCAACGCCGCGCGCTCGCATATGGCGACCTCGCTCGGCTTTCTGCCGCCCGAAAAGCTGCGGGATGACGACTTCTTTGTCGGCAATATGATCCCGACCGTGATTACCGACGATAAGGCTGCGGCGGCCAAGGTCCTGCGCCGCATCCTCAGCTCGTATGTGAGCCTGCCCAACTACCAGCAGTACTGGATTGAGGCCGGCTTTGAAGAAGAGATGCGGGATATCCAGCAGGCGGTCGCCGACAAGCAGCCCGACAGGATTCCGAGCCTGATGTCCGACCGCTGGCTGCAACAGACGACCCTGTACGGCAGCGTTGCCGAGGTGCGCGACGGCGTCGAGGCCTGGTATGACACCGGCCTGAAGACGCCGATTGTGGTGCCCTCGTCGGCCAACGGCAATCAGATGGTTGCCCTCCAGGAAACGATTGAGGCGTTTCGTTAGAGAAAGGAGTCAGCCGTGAAACACTATCGCGTGATCTCCGCCGATTCGCACGCCATTGAGCCGCCCGACCTGTGGCAGCGCTATCTGCCCCGGGCCTACCGAGACCGCGGCCCACGGGTCGTCTCGACCGACTCTGGCGACCGCTGGGTGTGTGAGGGCCTGCCGTCCCACGTGGCCCGGCGTCCGATGGGCGCGGTGGCCAGAAACCGGGACAAAGCTTATGCCGCAGCGGCCGAGGGCGATAAACGCTACGCCACGGATGCCAAGGACTGGCAGCCCGACGCCCGGGTCGAGTATATGCGCGTGGATGGGGTCGATGCCGAGGTCTTGTATCCGAATTACACCATGCGGGCGTTCGGGATTCCCGACCCGCAGCTCCAGCAGGCGGTGTGCCAGGCGTATAACGAGTGGCTGAGCGATTTTTGCCGCAGCCATCCCCAGGACTTGTTCGGTATTGCCGTGGTCCCGGTCTTTGACATCGAGTGGGCGATCCAGGAGTGCCGCCGGGCCAAGGACAAAGGGCTGGTCGGCGTGCTGCTGCCCCAGGATACGCCGGACGGCTCGCGTTACTCGGCGCCCGAGTGGGACCGGCTGTGGGCGACGCTGGCCGAGCTGAACCTGCCGCTCAGCCTGCACATCATCGCCTCCGGGCACGCCAATGTGAACTGGACACAGGATGAGACCGGCGAGGAGAGTGCGGCCGTCGGTTATGCCGTGCTGCCGGTTCGCATGGCCCGGGCCTTTGCCACCTTTATCCTGGAAGGGGTGTTTGACCGGCATCCCGGCCTGCGCCTGATCTCGGCCGAGAACGAGCTGTCGTGGGCGGCCAATTTTCTGCACCGCCTGGATTGGGGCTACCATCGCCGCACCATGGCCAAGGACCCCATGGTGCGCTGCCGACGCCTGCCCAGCGAGTACTGGCGCGAGCACTGCTACCTGACCTTTATTGACGACGTGCCGGGGGTCATGCTGCGCGAGTTCATCGGCGTTGACCGCATGATGTGGTCGTCAGACTTTCCGCACCTGGACAGCAGCTGGCCGGAGTCGCAGCAGTTTCTGGACCGGCACTTTGCCGGGGTGCCGGCCGACCACATGCAGTCCATTGTGGCTGACAACTGTGTGCGGCTGTATGGGCTGGGCGGCTAGAGCGTTTCACGTTGGGCTGTAGTAGGTCGGATTAGCGAAGCGTAATCCGACACGTACGGGATGTCGGGTTACGCCTACGGCTAACCCGACCTACACGGCTACACATAATGGTGAATTGCGCTAGGCCGGGGGGCAGCCACGGCAGGGCAACCACCTGCCCCTACCTCAGAAACGCGACGATACGCTGATTCACCGCCTTGGGCCGCTCCAGATGCAGGAAGTGTCCGGTCCCAGGGTAAATCTCCTTGTCCAGGCCCTTGGCAAACAGATGGTCCATGGCCTCAAAGGCGGTCAGTCGGCCGGGCCGGTCTCTGGTGCCGTGCAGGGCCAGGGTCGGCACCTGGGTCGGTTGGGTCAGCCGTTCCTGGAGGGCCTGGAGGGCCGGGTCGCGCTTGTCCGGGTTGAAGGTGTGGCGGTAGTAGTCGAGGGCTGCCTTGACCACCCCGGGCTGACGAAAGGTGTTTTTGACGCTGTCCATGACCTCGTCGGGAATGTCGTATTCGGGTGAGGCGTCCTGCCACCAGCGTCTGATGAACTCGTAATCGTTGGCGGCGACGGCCTGGTCGGAGAACGGCATCTGGAAAAAATAGGCGTGCCAGCCGCCCTTGATCATGTCGTAGTCCGTGGCCATGGCGCCCAGCAGCGCTCCAGGATGGGCGACCGCGATGGTAACGATCTTCTGGACCCGGTCGGCCGCCAGGGCGGCGGCGCCATAGGTTGCCAGCGCGCCCCAGTCGTGGCCGACCACACACGCCTGCTCGGCGCCCAGAGCGTCGATCAGGGCCACCGCGTCCTGGGCCAGCAGCACCGACTGGTAGCGTCCGTCCGGGGCTGGAGCGGTTGGCGCATAACCGCGCATGAACGGAGCCACGCCCCGGAATCCGGCCTCGGCCAGGGCCGGCAGCAGCGTGCGATAGGAATAGGCGTTGTCCGGAAAGCCGTGCAGACACACGACCAGCGGGCCCTGGCCGGCTTCGAGATAGTGAAAACGGATGCCGTTGGCTTCGACCGTGCCGGTTTGAAGTGTTGCCATGCCTGACCTCCTGGGGGTGGGCTGCTGAAACCTGAGCTGCGGGCGTGTGCCCGCCTTTTCGGGCCATACCAAAAAAGCCCAGCATTGCCAAACCCGCCCCGGATACACTATACCGTCTTGGTCGATTGCCGACAGCGTGGGGAGGACGCATGGACGATCTCGATCAACGCATTGCCGACCTGGAACGTCAGCTGGCCGAACTCAAGCAGCGCCGGGCAGCCCAAGGCTCACGCCCGCCGTCCGCCAACTCTGCCCGACCGCTCCAGGGCATACGGGTTGTGGATATGTCGCGCTTTCTGGTCGGCCCGTTTGGCGCCCAGATGCTGGCCGATATGGGCGCCGAGGTGATCAAGATCGAAACCCTGCCCGGCGGGGATCCGATGCGGGCTGCGGGCAGCAAAGACTGGGGCGGCGAGAACCTGTTTTTTCTGGCCCGCAACCGCAATAAGCACAGCCTGGCCGTGGACATCCGGCAGGCCGCCGGCCGTGAGGTGTTATACCGTCTGGTCAGGACGGCCGACGTATTCGTAGAAAATTTTCGGCCCGGCGCTGCGGACAAGCTCGGGGTGGGCTATGAGCGGCTCAGCCGCGAGAACCCGCAGCTCCTGTACTGCGCGGTCTCGGGCTACGGTCAGGAGGGGCCGGAGCGCGAGCGGCCCGGCCAGGACCTGCTGATTCAGGCCTTTTCCGGGCTGGTCAGCATCACCGGCTGGGACGACGGCCGGCCGACCACGGTCGGCACGCTGGTGGCCGATATGGTCGGGGCGTTTCACTGCGCCTACGGCATTGCCATCGCCCTGCTGGGTCGGGAGCGGCTGGGCATCGGCCAGAAAATCGAACTCTCCCTGTTGGACAGCCTGCTGGCCCTGCAAGCCATGGAAGCCACGACCTACTTGAACACTGGCGTCCCGCCCAAAAAAGCCGGGGCCGGACACGGCATTGCTCCGGCCCCGTATCGGATTTTTGAGGCTCAGGGCGGCGCTTTCGCCCTGGTCGCGGCCTCGCAAGCCTGGTGGCAGCGGCTGGGCAAGATCCCCGAGCTGCGCGACATCTGTGCCGACCCGCGCTTTGCCTCGCGTGAATCCCGCGGCCTGCACGCCGACGCCCTCCACGCCCTGCTCGAAGAACGCTTTCGAGACAAGCCGGCGGCCGACTGGCTGGCCCGCTTTGCCGAGTACGATGTCCTGGCCGCACCGGTCCAGACCTATGCCGAGGTGTTCAACGACCCCCAGGTTGTGCACAACGGCATGATTATCAGCCAGCAGCACCCCCGGGCCGGGGCGATTCGGACGCTGGGCATCCCGGTCAAGCTGAGCCGCACGCCGGGCCACACCGGCGCGCCCGCGCCGCTGCTCGGCCAGCATACCGAGGCCGTGCTGGCCGGCCTGGGTTACAGCCAGGCCGAGGTCGAGCAACTGCGCGCAGCCGGCGTGGTCGTCCAGGCCGAACAGGAGACAGATAGGACAGAGTCCTGAGACCCGAAATTTTTTGAGGAGGAGAACGCTATGGAACTTGGATTACAAGGCAAGGTCGCGCTTATTACCGGTGGCAGCGAGGGGATCGGCAAAGGCATTGCCGTGTGTCTCACCCGGGAAGGCGCCAAGGTGGCCATCTGCGCCCGGCGGCCGGACGTGCTGGAACAGGCCGCAGCCGACGTGCGGGCGCAGACCGGTGGCGAGGTCTTGGCCATCCCGGCCGATGTCACCAAGGGTGAAGATATTGACGCCTTTGTGGCCAAGGCGGCCGCGCATTACGGGCGGGTCGATATTCTGGTCAACAACGCCGGTCGCTCGGCGGCCAAGAAGTTTGAGGATATCAGCGAGGACGAGTGGACCGAGGACATCGACCTGAAGTTCACCGCTGCGGTGCGCTGTACCCGCGCCGTGCTGCCCCATCTGCGCAAGGTCGGCGGCGGACGGATCATCAACGTCACCCACCCGGGCGGCAAGGCGCCGGGCGCGCGGTCTCTGCCGACCTCGGTCAGCCGGGCGGCCGGGATTGCCCTGACCAAGGCGTTGTCGCTGGACTATGCCGGCGAGAATATTCTGGTCAACACGGTGTGTCTGACCAATATCGTCAGTGCCCAGACCGAGCGCTACTGGCAGCGGATGGGGTCCACGGGCACACTCGACGAGTTCAAGGACAAAATGGCCCAGAACGTGCCGCTCAAGCGCCTCGGCCAGCCCGAAGAGGTCGGCGCGCTGGTCGCCTTTCTGGTGTCGGACCAGGCCGCTTTCATCACCGGCACGGCGATCAACATCGACGGCGGCGTCTCGGCGGTGGTGTAGGGGCGGCCTGCTGGTTTGCTCTAACAGGTAGAGACGCCTCGGCGGGGCGTCTCTACCTTCCGAAATCATCCAGCTATATTTGTATCGGAGCAGTTTTGATGCCAGTTAATCACACATGCCTGTACTGTCAGCATGACATAGTTCTTCAGGCCCACGATGTCCAAAATGATGAAGTAGCTTTTCGCTTTTCCGATCCGGTCAAGTACGGCCTCACAGGATTGCGATTGGTTTCGTATGTATGCCCAAATCCGAATTGCCAAGAGCTTGCCATCACCGTGTACTGGCATGAGCTAGCTGAGATTAGGTACGAAAACGCTCGGATTGCCCGAGATGCATGGGGCGAACGTCTTGGGGTGTGGCAACTCCGCCCCGAATCCTCCGCAAAACCACAGCCGGACTATATCCCCTCTCAAATTGTCGAAGATTATTATGAATCCTGCCGCATTCGAGACCTCAGCCCTAAAGCTTCAGCAACGCTGAGTCGAAGATGTTTACAGGGAATGATCCGAGATTTTTGGAACGTGAAGGGCAAACGCAATCTCTATCAAGAGATAGAAGCCATTAAAGAGAAGGTCGATACCTCTACATGGGAAGCGATTGACGCGGTGCGCAGTATCGGAAATATCGGCGCGCACATGGAGAAGGATGTAGACTTGATTATTCCTGTGGAGCCTGAAGAGGCGCAGCTTCTAATCGGACTTATCGAGACGCTCTTTCATGAGTGGTATGTTGTAAAACATGATCGGGAACAACGAATGGGAAAGCTAAAGCGACTCGGAGAAAAAAAGGAAGCTGCGAGACACAACAATGCCAGCTCTCCAGAGAATGAGTCCTAATGAAGCCCGCCTTTGATGCGCTATGAAAAACATCACCATCACCCTGCCCGAGGAGGTCGTCCGCTGGCTGCGGGCCAAGGCTGCCGAGAACGAGCACAGCGTGTCCAAATGGCTGGCCGAGTTGCTCGAAGGGATGCAACGCCAGGAGGACGAGTACGAGGCGGCAATGAAGCGATTCCTGGCCAGAAAGCCCCGCAAGATGGAGTGGGTTGACGGGCGCAAACCGACGCGGGAAGAGCTGTATGACCGGGCCGCTTTTCGGTGAGACTTACGGAAACAGCCGCCTCACCCCACACCGAAAACCCGGCAATACGTCCTCCCCGCTCAGCTCGGCGTCTTCGCCGAGCGCCTGCACGTCGTGCGGCGAGCGATAGACGTAGACCGTCCGCGTTGCGGGTTCGACGACCCACACCAGCTGCGTTCCGGCCGAGAAATACTCGCTGATTTTGGTTTGTACGGCGGTGAAGCGGTCCGAAGGAGAGGTGACCTCGACCGCCAGGTCCGGCGCAAATGGCCAGTAGGCTGTGGGAATGCCGGTCTCGGGAATCCGCGCCTTGGCAATAAAGGCGGCGTCCGGGGCGCGTACGATATCGGGGTTGCGTTGCAGGATGAAACCGGTTTCCGCGCCGCAGACAATACCAAGATCGTTGTCCTGTACATAGGCGTGGAGTACGGATGCCACGCGGACCGTCAAAACGCCGTGCTCTCCACCGGTTGGGGCCATACGAATCAGCTCTCCCTGGACAAGCTCATACTTGTAGTCGTCGTTGGACAGCTCGAACAACTCTTCGGCGGTCATGAGGGCCTGCTGGGCTGGAACGGCCATGGCCTCCTCCTAATCCGCCACCCGCACGGCTGGTGCCTGGCGCGGGCGGCGTACACCGTGTTGTTCCAGCAGCGGGACGACCCGTTGGATGAAATCGGCCAGCTCTTCTTCGGTATGGCGAAAGGTCAGGCCAATCGCATCAACCCCCGCCGCGTGCAGACGGGCGATATCGTGGGCGACTTTTTCGGGCCGACCGATGAGTTTGCTGCTGCCGATGCCGAGCACCAGACTCTTCAGCATGTCCTCAAGCTCTCCGCCCTCGCCCAGGACGGATTTCGTTGTGCCCAGGGTTTGGCCGCTGATGCCCTCCAGAAACTCCCTGGCGCCGTTATAGTCGCCCTGGGCCAGGATGTCCTCCACCTCCTGTTCGGCCGCAGCCTGGGTCTCCCGGCACATCGTCAGCGCGTAGGTGACAATGCGCAGCCGGCGGCCGTAGGCGGCCGCCCGGGCCTGCACGTCGGCGACTTCCTCCTTGACCGCTTCGGGGGTGAGCGCAGCGGTGAAGAACCAGTCGCAATAGCGGGCGGCAAACTCTCGGCCCGCAGCCGAGCTGCCGGCGTTGTACAGCAGGGGCGGCGACGCCGGCTTGGGGGCGCAGGTGCCCTGCCTGATGGTGTAGTACTCGCCCGCATAATCAAACCAGTCCTCGGTCCAGAACTTGCCCAGCACTTCGACAAACTCGGCCGAGCGCCGGTAGCGGGCGTCGTGCTCAATCAGCGGAATGTCGAGCATCCGAAAGTCGTTTTCGGCCCAGCCGCTGACAATGTTGAGGCGCCAGCGGCCGTGGCTGATCTGGTCCAGGGTGGCTCCGATGCGGGCCACCAGGCCGGGATGGAAAAAGGCGGTGTGCACGGTTGAGACCAGCTGGAGCTGCTCGGTCGCCATGGCCAGAGCCGAGGCCGTGGTGAACGAATCCAGCGAGGTGCCCCAGAAGCGTGACGGCCCAAAGCCCTTGCCGCCCCGCTGGGCCATGAAAAAGAGTTCCAGGCCGGCCCGGTCCAGCATCCGGGCCAGGCGCAGGTTATAGTCGAAGGTCGGCTCGGTGCGCTGCTCGGCGTGCGACAGCAGAAAGGCGCCCGGTTTTCCGGCCGGCGGCATGCTGCCCACGGTCGGCGCGAACAGGCCGAGTTCGAGATGGCGCTCAGCCATGCGTCAGCCCTCTGTGTTGCGAGCGGTTCATGGCGGTGCCCCTAGCGTTCCGAGGGTTCCTTCACCTGTGTGGCAAACGTCTCCATATTCTGGATGACGCCATCGACATCGGCCTGAAACGAGCGCGGCATGAACATCATGCTGACGCCCGCGTCTTCGTACTTCCTGACGTTCTCGACGGTTAGCGGGACCTTGTGGTTGACGTTGATGGTGATGGCGAAATCGTCAAAGCTTTTGCCCGCCCGGTCGCACAGCTCACGCAGCAGCGTTGCCTTGCGCGCCACCTCGTCCGGTGTTTCCCACACCGCGTGCCAGCCGCTGCCGAGTTCGACCGCCCGCCTGAGGGCGGGCCTGGAGTTGCCGCCGAACCAGATCGGTGGATGGGGTGTCTGACGCGGTTTGGGGGCGAACTTGATGCCCTCGAAATCGTAGAACTCACCGTGAAATTCCGGGTCGTCCTGGGTCCAGCAGGCTTGCATGGCCAGCAGGGCTTCGCGGGTCTGGGCGGCCCGGTTGCGCATGTCGAGACGCAGGGCGCGAAACTCTTCTTCCAGCCAGCCCACACCCACCCCAAAGATGAACCGCCCGCCGGACAGCACGTCGAGTGAGGCGATGATCTTGGCGCTGACCAGCGGGTCGCGGTACGGCACGATGATCACGCTGGTGCCGAGCTTGACCGTCTTGGTGACCGCCGCCGCGTAGCTCAGGACCGTGAACGGTTCGAGCAGCGGATTGGACGGGTCGAGCGGCAATTTGCCGTCGGGGGAATACGGGTAGGGTGAGGTGAGCTGGCTTGGAAACACGATATGATCGCTGACCCACAGGGAGTCAAAGCCGAGCTGTTCGGCGCGGGTCGCCACCCGGGCAATTTTTTCGCCTTCAATCATGCGGCCGGCCGCAACCAAGTGGACTCCAAAGCGCATCGCACACCCTCCTTCAGCGTCGTGGCCATAGACATATCCCGGCGCGGGCCAGCGGGCAAGGAAACCAGCGCGGCGTGGCCGCCTGGTAGGCTGCGTAGTCTTCGCCAAAGCGTTGTCTCAGCGCCGGCTCTTCCCTGAGGATGACAAACGCGTGCGCCACCACAGCGAAGCCGACACTCGCCAGACCCAGGCCGACGCAGCCCAGCCCGCCCGCCGCGCCGAGCCCGAGGCACAAGACGCCCAGCAGCATGGGGTGCTGGACATGGGCGTAGGGGCCGGAGACGACCAGGCGTTTGGGAGGCGTCAGGGACACCGGCGACGCCTCTCCCCGCCGTCTGAGGTAGTAGGCGGCGGACACGCAGAGCGCGGTGCCCCCCAGACCTAACAGCGTGCCACCGACAGCGGAGACCAGACCGAGCAGCCCCACCAGCCCTCCATCATGCCCCCTGGAACTGCGGCTTACGCTTCTCCAGCATGGCGGTGACGCCCTCTTTGGCATCCTGACTGGTCCGGGCCGTGGTCACCATGTCCTGCAAGTCTTGGTACTCAATCGTTTTACGCAGCGAGATCGCCCGGTGGATGGTGGTTTTCATGCCCGACAGGGACAGCGGCGCGTTACCGGCAATCGTCCGGGCCAGGTCATAGGTGGCCTGTTCGAGTTCGGCGGCCGGGACCAGCTGATGCACCATGCCCATGTCGTAGGCGCGGGCGGCCTCGACCGGCTGGCCGCTGAGCAGGATTTGTTTGGTGAAGGCCGGGCCGACGATCTCGACCAGCTTTTGGCACAGCGGGAAGGGGATGACCAGACCCAGGCGGGCCAGCGGCATGCCGAAGCGGGCCCGGTCCGACACGACCCGCAGGTCGCAGTGCAGGGCCAGCTCACAGCCGCCGGCCAGGGCGTCGCCCTGGACCATGGCGATGGTCGGGTGGCGCGAGCCCTCGATCATCTGCAGAATCTCGACCACGCCCATCTCGGCGTCGGCGCCCTGCTGGCGGGCGCTGAGTTCGCGCAGGTCGAGACCGGCGCAGAACGCCTTGCCCTCGCCCCGGATGACGATGGCCCGCACATCGGTGTTGGTTTCGAGCGTCGTGAAATTCTGGACCAGACCGTCGAGCAGGGCGCTGTTCATGGCGTTGCGCTTCTCGGGTCGGTTCATGGTGATGGTGGCAATGCCGTCTTGGACGGAACACAGGATTTCGTCAGCCATAGTCTGTCTCCTCTTCTTATCCTGCCCGCTCACATAAGGGGTTTCTGACCGGAGGTCAAGCTGAACAGAACGGGACTCGTGCTTTACCGATGGCCCGCAGCCTTGCTAGAATTCGGCCTGTATTGTACTGCCGCCAGACAGATCGAACGGGATGCAGTCGGGCGGTCTATTCGACTCCCAGGCATCCAGAGGACCACGCAAAAGATATTCGTCGGGCGGTGGAGCGCTGCCCGCATTAGGAAATGCTATGGCAAAGTACGAATTCAGCCTGATCCTTCCCGGCCCACTGGAATTGACCGAAGACCTGGCTGACCGTCTGTTCGAGGCGGGCTGCGACGACGCGACCCCTGGCACCTGTAATGGGATCTTTTCCATCGACTTCCACCGCGAAGCAGGCTCTTTGGAGGCGGCCATCCGCTCTGCCATCGCCAATGTCGAATCGGCCGGCTATCGGGTGGCGCGTGTAGAGATGGAGGCTGAGGCGGTGGTCGGGCAGGCTGGCGTCTAGCAACACAGCGGGAGGCGGAGAGCAGGCCCTCCACCTGCCCGCTCTACTCGTCGAACTTCCAGGTGTTGTCCGCGCTGCCGCAGATCTTCCAGCGCGGCACAACAATGTCCGCCTCGTTGGTCTGCTCGAACTCGACCTCGACCGGCAGACCGATGGCGACGGCGTCTTCGTCGTCGAGCAGCACGCCGCCGACGCGGACCAGCGAACCGTCGGCCTCGTGGCAGTCGTCAAGCTCAATCAGACCCACGACATACGGCACGGCATCGACAAAGGCGCCCAGAATCGGCTGGGTGACCACGATATAGCTGTGCAGCACACCCTTGCCGGCCGTTTCAAACCAGCCCAGGTCCATGGAGTTGCAGGTGTTGCAGGCCGGGAAGGGCGGGAACCACTTGTGGCCGCAGTCCTGGCACTGGCGGACCAGATACTTGCCCTGTTTGGTGCCCATCCACCATTCGGCCGTGTCAAAATCCGGGACAATCGTGATTTTGGTGTAATCAATCGGGCCTGGCATACTCCGCCCTCCTCTAGGCGGCAATCCCGCGCAGAATCGCCGAGCTTGACATGGTTTCCGTACCCCAGCCCAGACAGGCCGCGATCCGGGCGTCTTTGACCTGCCGACAGCCGGCCTGTCGGTCGTAGCTGTGGCGGCCCTCGGCCCAGCCCGGACAGGCGTCGTCGGCACGGTGGCGGAGCTGGCGGACGTTCTCAATCACCATGCTGATGCCGTGGGTGTAGCCCTCGGACAGATGGCCGCCGGACAGGTTTGAGGGCAGCTCGTGGTCGATCTGCAAGCGCCCGCCTTTGACAAACTCGCCGGCCTCGCCCTTGCCGCAGAAGCCGTAGGCTTCGAGTTGGATCAGGGTGGTGAAGGTAAAGGCGTCGTAGCACGAGATCAGGTTGACGTCCTTCTGGCTGATGCCGGCCATGCCGAACAGGCGCTGGCGGCCATAATTGCCGGCCACATAGTGAATCTCCGGCCGCGAATAGTTCCAGGCCGCGTTGGGCGCCATGGTGCGGCCGGTGCCGCCCATGATGAAGACCGGCGGCCGGCGCAGATCGTAGGCTCGCTCGCGCGAGGTGACGATCAGGGCGGCCGACACATCGGTCTCCAGACAGCAGTCGAGCAGGCGGAAGGGTTTGACCACCCAGCGCGAGTTCTGGTGGTCTTCGATGCTGATCGGGTTGCGCATGACAGCCTTGGGGTTGAGGCTGGCGTGGCGCCGGTGGGCGACCGCCACCTCGGCCAGGGACTTGGTGGTGGCGCCGGTATCGCGCAGGTAGCGCATGGCCGACATGCCGAAACGCTGGGCCGGCGAGGTCCAGCCCCAGTGCATCATGAACTGGTTGTCCTCGGCCGCCCGGGTCGGCGGCACCGGACCGCTGGGCGCCTGTCCGCCCATGCGGCGGCCCGAGCGGCCGTTCATCGAGCGGAAGATGACCATGGTTTTGCAGTAGCCGGCTTCGAGCAGGCCGATGGTATTGCCGATCAGCGCCTCGGTGCTGGAGCCGCCGCCCAGGATATCGACCGAATAGTTGAGCCGCATGCCGAGCGAGGTCGCAATATGGTTTGAGGTGGTTGAGTCGCCGGCCTGATAGCTGGTCATGCCGTCAATGTCGCCCGGTCCCAGACCGGCGTCGGCCATGGCCTTTTTGATGGCCTCGCAGGCCATGGACAGGGTGGTGCGGTGCGACGGCCGCATGTGCGGCGTCTCACCCACGCCAACGATGCAGTACTTGTCGGTCAGTGCTCCCATGCTGCCTCCTGTGTGCTGACGGGGCTTAATACGAGCGGGGCATGCCCAGCACGTGTTCGGCCACGTAGTTGAGGACCATATTGTTCGAGATCGGGGCGATGCTGAACAGGCGGCACTCGCGGAATTTGCGCTCCACGTCATACTCGGCGGCAAAGCCGTAGCCGCCGTGGGTGTCGAGGGCCGCGTTGGCCGCCGCCCAGGCCGCCTGGGCACACAGCAGCTTGGCCATGTTGGCCTCGGGGCCGCAGGCCTGGCTGGTGTCGAACAGCTCGGCAGCCCGAAAGCGCATCAGGTCGGCGGCCTCGGTCTGGGCGTAAGCCTGGGCCAGCGGGAACTGGATGCCCTGGTTCTGGGCGATCGGGCGGCCGAAGATGACCCGCTCCTTGCCGTAGGTGACGGCCCGGTCGATAAACCAGCGGGCGTCGCCAACCGACTCGGCCGCGACCAGAATGCGCTCGGCGTTCATGCCGTCCAGGATATAGTAGAAGCCGCGGTTTTCTTCGCCGATCAGGTTGGCCTTGGGAATTTTCAGGTCGTGGAAAAAGAGCTGGTTGGTCTCGTGGTTGATCATGGCGTCGATCTTGCGCACCTCGACCGCGTCGCCGGCCTCTTGCAGATCGACCAGGAACACGCTCAGCCCCAGGGTTTTCTTGGGGCACTCGGCCGCTGGGGTGGTGCGCGCCAGCAGCAGCATCATGTCGGAATGCTGGACGCGAGAGATGAAGATCTTGGCCCCGTTGACAATGTAAGAGTCCCCGTCCCGGCGGGCGAAGGTTTCGAGCTGGGTGGTGTCCGAGCCGGCGTTGGGCTCGGTTACGCCGAAGGCCTGCAGGCGGATCGAGCCGCTGGCGATCTTGGGCAGATAGCGTTCTTTTTGTTCATCGCTGCCGTGGCGCAGCAGGGCGCCCATGATGTACATCTGGGCGTGGCAGGCGGCGGCGTTGCCGCCCGAGCGGTTGACCTCTTCGAGGATCACGCTGGCCTCCCGAACCGTCAGGCCCGAGCCGCCGTACTGCTCGGGAATCAGCGCGGCCAGCCAGCCGGCGTCGGTCAGCTCCTGCACGAAGTGTTCGGGGTACTCGTCGTCTTTATCGAGCTTGCGCCAGTACTCGTCCGGATACTTGCGACACAGCTTGCGAATCTCTTCGCGGATTTCGGGGCATTGTTCCATGGACGGCATGCGGCTCTCCTTATTGGGCGGCAGCAACGGGCTTGGAGCTGACGGACGGGCGCCGCCTTCCGCCCGCTCAGTCTCGGCTCAGGATCAGGTCCGGGCTGACCACCGCTCCACCAAAGGCGGCGGCATTGACCGTGGCCTTGGAGACCAGAACGGCCTTGGGGTTCTTGTCGATCAGGCTGTCGGCCAGCTCGCGCACGGCGGCGGCCAGGGCGTCCTTTTTCACAACCCGGTTGAGCAGCCCCAGGGGGACGAGTTCCTCGGCCATGTAGCGGCGGCAGGTGATGATGATCTCTTTGGCCAGGGTCGGGCCGACATGGGCGGTCAGCAGGGCGGTTGAGTCCGGGCTGAGCGGCACGCAGGTATGAACGAGATCGACCTCGGGAAACCAGAACTGGGCTTCCTCAACCGCGATCCGAAAATCGCAGCCCAGGGCCAGCGCCCAGCCGCCGCCGACCGCATAGCCGTTGACCGCAGCAATGGTGATCGGCTCGAGGTGGACCAGGGTGTCCAGAATGCGGCCGACCAGCCGTCCCCGGCGCTGTCGGTAGCTGGCGAAGATGCGCTCCCGCTCGTGCCGGTCGGTGATGCCCTTGGTCTGGGACAGGTCGGCGCCGGCGCAAAAGGTGTTGCCCGTGCCGGTCAGGATCATCACCCGCACCTCGGGGTCGTCGCGGACCTGGTGGAGCAGCGCCTCGAGTTCGCGCAGGATCTCCTCGTTCAGCGGATTGCGTTTTTCGGGCCGGTTGAAGCGCAGTGTGGCAATCCGGCCGTCTTTGTCCAGCACAAAATGATCTGGCATGCTATACCTCCCTGCGGCGTTTCGAGCGGCTGCCCAGTCTATCTGGACAGGCCGGAGGCTGGCAAGGGTCGGCTGGGCTCTGGCAGCCCGGTCGCACAACGGCTATGTAGACCTGATACTGCGAAGAGATTGTGAAGAGCGGAGGGAGCTATGGATCTGGGACTCACAGGCAAGGTCGCGATGGTCAGCGGGGCCAGCCGCGGAATCGGCAGGGCGATTGCGCTGGGCCTGGCCGCCGAAGGCTGCCGGCTCAGCATCTGCGCGCGCGGCCGGGAAGCGCTGGAGCAGACGGCCGAGGACATCCGCAACCGGGGCGGCGAAGTTCTGGCCACCGCCCTTGACGTGGCCAACGAGAGCGCGGCCAGGGGCTGGGTCGAGACCACCCGCCAGCAGTGCGGCGCCATCGACATCCTGGTCAACAATGTCGGCGGCTCGCGGCCGGGCGGCAATCTCGACGCCTCGGCCGAGGACTGGCACAAGGGCTTTGCCCTGAACTTCTTTTCGGCCCTCGATCTGTGTCGGCTGGTTGTGCCGGCCATGCGCGAGCAGCACGGCGGCTGCGTGATCAACATCAGCTCGATCTACGGGCGCGAGTGGGGCGGGCCGATGACGTATAACGCCTCCAAGGCGGCCATGATCAGCCTGTCGAAAGAAATGGCCCGCGAGTTGGCTCCGCACGGCGTGCGGGTCAACAGCGTGGCGCCCGGCTCGATCCTGTTTCCCGGCGGCTCGTGGGAGCGCCGCCAGCAGGAGAACCCGGACGGTATTGCGGCCTTCATCAAGGCCGAGTTGCCAGCCGGCCGCTTCGGCACGGTCGAGGAGGTGGCCGACGTGGTGGTCTTCCTGGCTTCGGGCCGGGCCAACTGGGTGTCCGGCGCGTGCATTACTGTGGACGGCTGCCAGTCGCGGTCGTTGATCTAGGGAGAGGGCCATGAATGAACGCTATGACACCCTGGAACTGCGGCGTGACAACGACGTGCTGTGGCTGGTCTTGAACCGTCCGGCGGCGCTGAACGCGATGAACAGCCTGCTGGTCAACGAACTCCACGCCTGCCTGGATGAACTGGCGGCCGACCACAGCGTCCGGGTGGTGATCCTGCGCGGCGCCGGGCGGGCGTTTTGCGCCGGACTCGATCTCAAGGAGGCGGGTGAGGCGGATGGACGCGGATCGGTGGCCGACGGCCTGCGCGGCCAGCGCCACATCGCCGAGCTGGCGATTAAAATCCACCGTGCGCCCCAGCCGTTTATTGCCGCCGTCCACGGCGCGGCCGCGGGTGGCGGGTTTGGTCTGGCCCTGGCCAGCGATATTCGGATTGCGGCCGAGTCGGCGCGGATGAATGCCGCGTTTATTCGGATCGGCCTGTCGGCCTGCGACGTGGGGGTGAGCTATTTTCTGCCGCGGCTGGTCGGCACCTCGGTCGCCTCAGAACTGCTGCTGACCGGCGATTTCATTGACGCCCAGCGCGCCCTGGCGACCGGCCTGGTGTCGCGGGTCGTGCCCGAGGCCGAGCTCGACCGGGCGGCCGCCGAGATGGCGGCCAGGATTACCCGCAACTCCCCGCTCGGCGTGCGGCTGACCAAGGAGTGTCTGCGCTACTCGGTTGACGCGCCGACGCTTGAGGCGGCGGTGGCGATGGAAGATCGCAATCAGATTCTGACCACCCGGACGAATGACGTGCGGGAGGGAATTGCCGCCTTCCTCGAACGGCGTGAGCCGCACTACGAAGATGCCTGACACACAGCTTGTCCTGCTCGACAGCGCCGACGCTGCGGTCACGCTGCCGTATGAGCGGGCGTTTCGCCTGGTGACGGATGCGCCGCATATCATCCGGCTGCGCCAGGACCCCGGCGCGCTGTTTGAGACGCCGGACCCTCCCTCGCGTCTCTCGCCGTATTCGACGGCCTACCTCATACCGCGGCTGGCCGAAAACGTGCGCGTGGAAGGAACGGGTCGGTCGGCTGCGGCGGAGCGTATCACAGCCTTTATGACCGGCCGGGAACGACGGCTGTCGCTTGCGTATCAGGACCAGGACATGATCGCGGTGCAGGGACACTGGCGGGACGCGGAGAACCTCGTCCAGGACGTGAGGCTGGGTTTTCTGCCCGGTTCGGTGGTCGCCCGGCTGAGAGACCTGGCGGCCGAGTCGGTGCCCCTGGGCGTGGCGGCCACGATCTGCACGCTGGCGCTGCCGGGACCGGACCGCGAGGCGGCGGTGTGGTGCGACGTGTGGACGCTTGAGGGCGGGCAGCGCTCGTGAAAACCCAGCGCGCCAGTCGCCGCACCCTGAACGCGTTTGCTTTTGGCACGATCGCCAGTGGGGTGAAGAACCACGTCTTCGGCGGCTGGGTGTTGGTGTACTACAATCAGGTCCTGGGCCTGGACCCGGCCCTGGCCGGACTGGCCCTGGCTCTGGCCCTGGTGGTTGATGCGGTCACCGACCCGCTGGTCGGCGTCTGGTCGGACCGGGTGCGGACGCGCTGGGGCCGGCGCCATCCCTTCATGTATGCCGGCATTGTGCCGTTTGCCGTCTCCTTCTACGCCCTCCTCCAGCCGCCGACCGATACCAGCCAGAGCGGTCTGTTCGTGCGGCTGTTGTGTCTGGCCGTGGCCGTGCGGGTGTCGATGACCTTGTACGAAATTCCGCGCGGCGCGCTCGGCCCGGAACTCACCAAGGACTATGACCAACGCACCCAGCTGGTCGGCTGGAGTACCTCCTACGGCTGGTTTGGTGGAGCCGGCTTTGCCTGGCTGACGCTGGCCTTCTTGTTGCCGGAGACCGCCGAGTATCAGGGCTCGCGGGCCTACCTGAACCCGGACGGCTATCGGGATATGGCCTGGATTGGCGGCATGATCATTTTTGCCACCAGTATGATCTCGACGCTCAGCCTGCATGGCCATATCCCCGCCCTCCACGTCCCGCAGGAAAGCGCTGCGGCCCAGCCCAGCCTCCGCCGGCTGGGCCAAGAAATTATTGAGACGCTGTCGAACCGTTCGTGGCTGATGCTGTTTGCCGCCGGGCTGGTGTTTGCCCTGTATATCGGCCTGCACAGCAATACCGACCGCTACTACGACCTGTATTTCTGGCAGTGGACCCCGGAACACGTCCAGATCTTTCCGGTTGTCTACATGATCGTGGCCATGAGTTGCGGGCTGCTGGCCTACCCCCTGACGCGCGGACGGGACAAGAAGCGGACCGCGATCAGCCTGTTTGTGCTATCGACCATACTGGGTCCGCTGCCGCTGGGGCTGCGGCTGCTCGATCCCATGGTGTCGGTGCCGCTGTTTCCGGCCAATGGCACCGACCTGTTGTGGTGGCTGCTCCTGCTGCACGGCGCGTTTCTGGTGGCGGTGGCGGTCATCGGCTTCGTCCTGATCGGCTCCATGGGCGCGGATATCGTCGAGGAGAGTCAGCGCCAGACCGGGCGCCGGAGTGAGGGGCTGCTGACCTCGGGCTCGGCCCTGGCCCAGAAGATGATCAGCGCCGGGGGCGTGTTCATCGTTGGACAGCTGCTGTCAATCTTCGGCTTCTCGGTGGCCAACCCGAGCGTAGAGGCCATGCAGGAGCCGATACGCAATCTGGCCGCTTTCCATCTGGCCCTCAACCTGAGCCTGCCCTGGATTTCGATCTATCTGGTCAGCAAATACACCATCACCCGGCACGGACACGAGCAGGATATCCGCAGCCTCGGCTATGCCGAAGCCGAGAAGGTGTGACAGCTGGATGCGAGGCCGGACAGCCGCCGAGGCTGCCCAGCGTTCAGTCTGATGATGAACCGGGCCGGAGTTGGACCTCGTCGCCCAGCCGGATGTCGCCCGGGGTCAGCACAAAACAGGTGACCCCGCCCCGCCAGGCTGGGACGAGAGCCTGACGTAAGCCCATGTGCTGCATGTCCATCCGCTCGCACGGGTCGGTTTCACCGGTGATGGCGAGTCTGACCGGGCCGATGTGCAGCACCTGGCGGGTTGTTCGCTCAAGCTCAAGCCCGCTGACGAGCAGGTTGGCCCGGCGGGTCGTCCACGGCAGTTCGGTCTGGACGGTGTCACAGGCGGCCTGCCACGCTTCTTGGGACAGAACGGTGATCTGGCGCGGACCATACTTGCCGCGATAGTCGCCCTCAAGGCCCGTGTCGTGGCTGATGTGGACGGTGTCGCGGGTTTCCATTGGCGCACGCGAGGCGCCACGAACGGCAATACCAAGCAGACGTCCCATGCCTGTGTCCTCCTATGCGGGCGCCGATGCGGGGGCCAGGATGTTTGGCAGCTCGGCCACGCTGTCCAGGATGTAGTCCGGCGCGTGGTCGGTCATGATTTTGCGAGTGCTGGTGCCGGTCAGGACGCCGACAGTATGTGAGCCGGCCGCCCGGCTAGCCTGCACGTCGATGGGCGAGTCGCCGATATACACCGCCTCGTGGGGCTGAAGCGCCAGGCGCTCCAGACATTTGAGAATCGGCTCGGGATGCGGCTTTCTGTTGGTGACATCCTCACGGCCGATGATACTGCTGAACAGCTGGCGGACCCCCCAGCGGTCCAGAAACGGCAGCGTGCGTCCCGAGGAGGTGGCAATGCCGAGCCGCAGCCCCTGGGCGTGCAGGCTCTTGAGCAGGTCCAGGCTGCCCGGAATCGCCTCGGTCTTGTGGTGATAGTGATCCATCCACATGTCCATCCGCGTATCGACAATGCGCTTGAGGGTGGCCTCCGGGTCGGGATGGTCGGGCGGAAAGAGTTTGGCCAGCGGATTGTCCTGGCCGGTCCGCATGAGTTCGTACACCCGGTCGCGTGACGGCAGGGGGATGCCGGCGATCTCCAGGACTTCGAGCGAGACATGATAGAAGTACTCGACCGAGTCGGCCAGGGTGCCGTCCATATCGAAGATGACACCGCGGACACACAGTTTGCTCATGGGGACAGCCGCTCCCAGGCCTGGTCTACGCGCTGTTTGAGGTCGGCCAGCGAGCCGTCGTTGTGGATAACGAGCTGGGCGTGTTTGCGCCGCTCGGCGTTGGACAGCTGGCTGGCGATACGCGCCTCGGTATCGCTGGCCGCCAGGCCGCGCTGGGCGGCGACGCGCTCGACCACGGCCCCGGTGCTGGCCTCGACCAGCCACACCTCGTCGACCAGGGGAATCCAGTTGGCCTCAATCAGGATGGCCGCCTCGACCACGATGGGCTCGGAAAATCCGGTCGCGCGCTTGGCCTGAATGCGCTCGGCGATATCCGCGAACATCAGCGGATGGACGATGGCGTTCAGACGCTGGCGCGCCTCGGTGCTGCCGAACACGATTGCCCCGAGCTTCTTGCGGTCAATAGTCTGATCCGCAGCCAGAATCTCCTGGCCAAAGGCGGCCGTGACCTGCTTCCAGGCCTCTTTGCCCGGCAGGTAGATTTCGTGGCCGACCTTATCGGCGTCAATGACGAACGCGCCGCGTTCGGCCAGCAGTTGGGAGACGGTGCTCTTGCCCGAGCCTATGCCACCGGTCAGTCCTATGGTTTTCATACGCCCCGTGTGTTGTGGCAGAGATCGGCGTGTTCTGCAAGAGCGCGGCCGCCCGGTTCTCTTCTGCCCATGTTCTCTCCTGCCCATGTTCGTGGTATCAGGATGGGTCACGCACAGGAGGTGAAGACATGCCGTATGCACAGGTCAGGGGCGTCAGGCTGTACTACGAAGACCACGGACACGGACCGCCGCTGGTCTTGATCCCCGGCGCGCTCGGAACCGCCCAGTCGGACTTTGGGCCGCAGCTCGAACAGTTGCCCGGGCTGGGCGTGCGGGTGATCAGCTTTGACCCGCGCGGCTATGGCAGCTCACGCCCGCCCCGGCGCGCGTTTCCGATCGATTTCTACCACCAGGACGCCGAAGACTGTGTGGCCCTGATGGCCCACCTTGGCTGCGAGTCCTACGCCGTTGGGGGCTGGAGCGACGGGGCGATCATCGGCCTGCTGCTGACCCTGGCCCATCCCCGGCAGGTGGAAAAACTCGTCGTGTGGGGCGGCAACGCGTATATCAGCCAGGAGGATATCGACGGCTATGAAAAAACCCGCGCCGTGTCGTCCTGGTCGCCCCGGATGCGCGAAGGGATGGGCGCCATCTACGGCCGGGAACTCCAGGAGCTGTGGACGGACTGGTGCGACGCCATGCAGGCCCTGTATAAAGCCGGAGGCGACGTGTGTCGTGGGCGCCTGGCTGAGATTCGGTGTCCGACTTTTATCCTGCACGGCGAGAAAGACCCGCTCGTGCCGCGTTTTCATGCCGATGTTCTGCACGGGGGCATTGCCGGCTCGCGGGTGCATCTGTTTCCCAACGGCAAACACAATATCCACCTGGCCTACGCCGAGGACATGAACCGGATGATTGCCGATTTTGTGGCCGCCTAGCCACTCAGAGAGGAGAACACTATATGGCCGCTCGGGTAGAATTTTTTTATGACTATTCCAGCCCCTGGACGTATCTGGCCTTTACCAGGATCGACGGGCTGTGTCAGAAGTACGCGGCCGACCTGGAGTGGCGGCCCATTCTGGTCGGCGGAATCTTCAACTCGATCAATCCGTCGGTGTACGAGTTCCGCGAGAAGGGCGTCCCAGCCAAACAGAAATACATGGCCAAGGACATGCAGGACTGGGCGCGCTATTACGGGCTCAAGATCAAGAATCCGCCCAGCGTGTTTCCGGTCAACTCGGTCAAGGCTCTGCGCGGCGCCCTGGTCGCGCTGGAACAGCCGGACCGCTTCCTGGCCTATAGCTACCGTGTGTTTGAAACCTACTGGGGCGAGGACAAAGACATCAGCCAGGACGCGGTGCTGCGCGCCATTGTGGAGGAGGTCGGGCTCGACCCGCAGGAGTATTTTGAAAAGATCGCCCGCCAGGAGTACAAGGACCGCGTGCGGGCCAACACGGACGAGGTCATGCAGCGCGGCGGCTATGGCACCCCGACCATGTTCGTCAACGGCTCCATGTTTTTTGGCAACGACCGGCTGGTCCTGGTCGAAGAAGAACTGAAGCGCAGCACCTAGCGCGGTTTACGATGAGTTGGAGCCCTATCGCTCCGCCTTCGTCATGCCGGACCCCGGATCATGTCCGGGGCAGGCTGTGATCCGGCATCCAGCGGTCAGGAGGCTGGGGGTCTGGATTCCCGCTTTCGCGGGAATGACGGACAGCTATACATAACGGTGAATTGCTCCAGGCTGGCGCGCGGCAGGGGCAAGAGCAACGCTCTTGCCCTGAGAGCGTCAGCCGTCCCAGCCCCATTTTTCTTTATTGGCCTGGATTTCCTCGGCCGAGGGGTTCTCCGGTTTCTCGTGGAGGGCAACCTCGAAGTCGTCAATCGGATCGACCATGGCGTAGTTCAGAGGCGTATCTTCTTCGAAGACATCGGGAACGGCAACTTCCTCAAAAATGGCCTGCCAGGGGCATTCCGGCTCACACGCCCCACAGTCGATACATTCGTCGGGATGAATGTACAGCTGGTTTGGAAACTGCTCGTTGTCATCACCAACGTATTTGTAGATACAGTCCACCGGGCAAACGGCGACACAGCCGGTGTCAAGACAATCCCGACACAGCCGGGTGATGATATAGGTCATTGTTTTCCTCCCTCCTGTATTCTCCGCTTTCTTTCAGTCGTGTCTGAAGTGCACCTGTCGCAGCCTGTGCTATCGTATCGCCGACAGTGGGTCAATTATGGCTATCTGGGAGAGCCGGCCGTAGCTCAACGCTCTCCTCCCGGGCGGCGCGTCAGGCCCGCCAGGACGATCCCCAGGGATCTAGGGTTCGGAGGCCGAGGCGTGAAAACGCCGGTAGCCGGTGACCAGAGCCAGGGCTCGGGCGGCTCGGGCGTGGGTGGCAAAGGTGGGCAGCCCTGCGGCGTGAAACTTCTCCCGAACCGACAGCAGCTCGGCCTCACGGTTGAACGGCTGGAGGACGGTCAGAAAGGGCTTGGCCGAACGCGCGGCAAAGGCCGACAAGGTGTCGAGCAGACTGTCGAGGCGCTGCGGCCGGGCCTGCCACTGGCCGGCCACCAGCCCGGCGCCGGTATCCATGACGATGGCGTCTATCTTGGGGTCACGCTCCAGAATCGACAGCAGCCGGGCCAGATTGTCGGTCGATTGTCCCATGCCGATCGTATAGCCTGAGTCGAGCGGGTTGCGGAAGCTGCCGCCGATGACGGTGAAAAACGACGCCAGCTCCTGGTACGATTCCTGGCTGAGTTCCGGAACCCGCAGACCCGCCTGTTCAAACGCATCGGTAATGACCACCGACGGCCCACCGGTCATGGCGACCAGTCCGACCCCGTCCCCGGTGGTGGATTTGGCAAAGCCGAGGAGGTGCAGGACATCCAGCAGGGTGTCGAAGTCCGCGACCGGAATGGCTCCGGCCTGTGTGACCACCGCGTCCCAGATCGCCACCGGCGTGGCCAGCGAGCCGGTATGCGACGAGGTCGCCCGCTGGCCGGCCTCGCTCTGACCGCCCTTCCAGATGACCACCGGCTTGTGGGGGGTCACCTCCCGGAGCAGGGAGAAGAAGCGCCGCCCTTCACGCACGCCTTCCAGATACATGCCGATGAGCCGGGTCTGCTCGTCCGCAGCCAGATAGTTGAGATAGTCGCTGGCGTCCAGCACCGCGGCATTGCCGAAGCTGACCGCCTTGCTGATGCGAATGCCGTGCTGAGGGGCGGCCAGACTGAAGGTGATGGTGTGGGTTCCGCTCTGGCCGATGAACCCGACATCGCCGGCCTCGCCGGTCGGCAGCTCTGTGTAGTTGCGCAGGCCGATCTGGGGGTTGTAGACGCCCATGCAGTTCGGACCGATCAGGGCCAGCTCGGACGCTTCGGCGGTCTCGACCAGCCGCTGCTCCAGCTGTTGCCCCTCCGCATCGCCGACTTCTGAGAAGCCCGAGGTAAACAGCATCACCCCGCCGACCTTGTTGGCCGCACAGTCGGCAATAATCCTGGGCGTGACCTGACGCGGAACGGCGGTCATGACGTAATCAATCTCGTCCGGAATATCGGCCAGACTGGTATAGTTGGGCACCCCCAGAGCCTCAATGCCGGGGAGTTCGCGCTCGTCGATCTGGACCGAGTAGACCTTGCCCTGGAACTGGCTCTGGCTGCGCAGCCACATATAGTTCATGGCTTTTTTATCGCCGATGACCGCCACCGCCTTGGGATGAAACACCCGTTCCAGGGCTGCCTGGGTGCGCTCGGACAGCGGCCGTGGGGCGGCTGGCGGGCCGTCAGACCGCAGGACGACCCGGGCGTCGACCGCCAGGCAGCCGTCCGCATAGGCGAGGCTGGGGTTCAGGTCGAGTTCCTGGATCTGGGGATAGCTGGTCGCCAGCCCGGAAACGCCGAGCAGCAGCTGTTCGAGCGCGGTCAGATCAACCCCAGCCTGACCGCGATGCCCGGTCAGCAGGGGCAGGCCGCGCAGCTCGCGAATCATGCCGCGCGCGTCGTCGGGCGTGAGCGGCGCCAGCCGAAAGGACACATCCTGGAGGACTTCAACCGCCACCCCGCCCAAACCGAACATGATCAGAGCACCGAACTGGGGGTCGGTCGTCAGACCGATAATGACCTCAACGCCGGGCTTGGCCATGGGCTGGACGGACACGCCGTCGAGCCGGGCCTTGGGCTGGGCCGTGCGGGCGGCGTTCATGATGGCGTCAAACGCCTGGCCAACAGCCTCGGCCGAGCCGAGGTTGAGCCGCACCCCGCCGATATCACTCTTGTGGACAATGTCCGGGGAGCAGATCTTGAGGGCGACCGGCCAGCCCAGCTCCTCGGCCAGACCGACGGCCTGATCACGGCTTGAGGCCAGCTCGGTACGCACCACGTCAAGACCGGCGGCGCGCAGCAGGGCTTTGGACTCGACTTCGGTCAGCAGCTGGCGGCTCTGGGACTGGGCAGTGTCGATGATTGCCGTGGGGTCGGACTGTGTCATGGCTGGGGTTCCTGGCAAAGGGAAAAGACAAAGGTCAAAGCGCAAAAGGCAAATGTCAAAATTGGCCCGACAGGTCAGGGTTTCAGCTCTCGGAGTTGCTGTCTGAGCGATGCCAGCTCGTCGCGCAGCTCCTGCAGCGGACCCGACAGGGTGCCCTCGACCGCCTCTTTGACGAAATTTTCAATATACTTGCCCTGCATGTCGGTCTCGATATTGACCCGGTCGCCGGCCTTGCGGTGTTTCAGAGTCGTGACCTGGTGGGTGTGGGGAATGATCGCACAGGTGAAAGACGTCGGCTGACAGTCGAACACCGTCAGGCTGATGCCGTCGACGGCAACCGAGCCCTTTTCGACCAGATACCGACTCAGCTCACGGGGCATCTCGAACGTGTACAAAAACGAATCCCCCTCGGCCCGAATCGAGCCGACCGAGCCCAGACCGTCCACATGGCCAAAGACCAGATGGCCGGATAAACGGTCCTCGAGCCGCAGTGAGCGCTCCAGATTGACGGCTGAGCCCGGCCTGAGGTCGCCCAGATTGGTACGTCGCAGCGACTCGGCCGAGACCTCAAAGCTCAGCTCCGCGTCTCCGATGGCCGTCACCGTCAGGCAGGTGCCGTTCACACAAATACTTTCCCCCAGACCGACCTCAGCCGTGGGCAGCTCGCTCGACAGGCTGAGCCGAACGCCCTCGGCGATGTCGTCAATCCGGGTAATCGTGCCGCTGGTTTCAATAATGCCGCTGAACATCCCTCGTCCCTGTGTCTGTTTTCAGTTTTGACAGGTGCCTTTTGACTTGTCTGATCAGCCTGCGGCCTGGACACTCGGTCGTTCTTGCAGCCGTGTGAGCCACGCCTCGACCCTGGGATGCGGGATCGTGACTTTGAGCAGCGGAAACAGCAGCGACCACGACACATACGGGATATCGGCCAGGCTGAAGCCCGAGGCCAACAGATAGTCCTGCTCGCCCAACTCCTGGTCGAGTTTGTCAAAGCAGGCCCGGAGGTCGGTCGCGGCCTGGCTGACCACCGCCTCATCCGGGCTGCCGCCCTGCATCGGCTTGAAGATGAGTTCTCCGGCCAGGCGGGCAATGGCGCCTTCGTACGGATTGTCGGCGTAGTGCATGAGAACCCGCGCCCGGGCGCGCTGGCCCGGCGCAGAGGGCAGCAGGGGCGGGTCCGGGTAGGTGTCGTTCAGGTATTCCATGATGATCGTCGATTCGTACACCGTGGTCCCGTTGTCCTGGAGCGCCGGCACCTTGCCGTAGGGGTTGATGGCCAGATAGTCGGGCGTTTTTTGTTCACCTTTGGTGATATCAATGTTCACCTTTTCGTATGCCAGTCCCTTTTCGGCCAACACGATGCGGACCTTGCGGACCCGTGGAGACATGGGAAAATCGTACAGCTTGATGGTGTCGGGCATCGACGCCTCCTTAGCGTTGTTGCGAACGGGTGTCCCTGAGCGGTCCTTGGCGTCCGGGCGTGTCCTTACGCTTTGAGTGGGCGCGCCGGACAAGGGCTTGGCCGGTCTGCTTGATCCGGGTGTACAGCCGGTCGGCCCAGTGAAATTCCGAACTCAGCAGCCCCAGGCCGAGAATAAGCACGACAATGCCGGGGCCCGGAATACCCGGCAGACTGAGAAAAATGCCGGCCACGACGAGCGCACCCCCGCCGACCACACGACACGCCCGCCACAGGAAAGTGCGCGCCCGACGGATCATAGCACCACACTCAATTTAGACATCATCGCTGATCTTTCCGCTCCGAGCTTTTTCGACGGTTTCCTCGAACTGCGACCCGAGATCGACCCCCATCTCTCTGGCCCGCTTCTTGGCCCACAGGCCGACGTTGCGAGAGTCGCGGTAAAAGGATTCGTCCCGCGTGGCACCGGTATCAAAGTCCTGGAGGCGACTGGCCTCGCTCTGATGGTAGGCAAAACGGGACGGGATGCGCCTGAGCCGAGGCTCGCCACACCACCGGCATGTCCGTTCTCCGGCCTCGGCCTCGGCCAGGCTGAGGAAGAGCAGACTCTGGGTTTTCTGACACGCCTGACAGTGGTAATCGTAGATCGGCATAGGCTTTTCCCCTATCATACCTGACACCCCGGTGCTATAAGAAATCCGTCACGTTCCGTCAACGAAAACCCCTCGCCCGGTATCGGCGCCCATATGATTCCGATTGGGTCAACGGTTCCTTTGCAGCGCACGCCGTGGGTCACCTGCATCGTGATGGCAGCCTGCATCGGTCTGTTCGGCTTTGAATTATACCAGCAGTACACCGGCCGTGACCTGGCGGCGTTTTTTGCCCACTATGGCTGGGTGCCGGCCCAGTTCTCTGAGGCCGTCGCGCAGGGCCGGCTGCCGCGTCTGGTGCCCCTCCTGAGCAGCATTTTCTTGCACGGTGGCTGGACCCATTTAATCGGCAACCTGTTTTTTCTGTACGTCTTCGGCCGGCATGTTGAGGATCGTCTAGGCGCTGGCTGCTACGTGCTCTTTTTCTGCTTCGGCGGGGTAGCGGCCATGCTGGTCCAAACCTATGTTGCGCCCTTTTCGACCGTCCCGATGATCGGCGCCAGTGGCGCCATCGCCGCCGTGGCCGGCGCCCACTGTGTCCTGTGCCCGACGGCCCGGATTCTGACCTGTATTCCGCTGCCTTTTTTCTTTCGGGTTGTGCGGGTGCCGGCCGTTGGCTATCTGCTGGTCTGGCTAGTCTTGCTGTTCGTGTCTGAGCTGTATCTCGCTGCCCGCAGCGAACAGCTGATGACGTGGCGGGCGCATTTGGGCGGATTTGTGGCCGGGGTCATCTTTGGCCCGCTGTCTGTCGCCTTCCAGCGTTGGCGGACGCGCAGGAAACGGATGTGGCGGCCGGACTCGCCTCTCATTGTGGAGAACTCGCGGTCTGGCCGGTCGTAGGCCCTGGCGGCAGGGTGAGATGCAGGTAGACGGACACGGCCACATAGTAAACCGGGTAGAACAGCGACCCTCCCAGAAGCCAGGGGTGTGGCGTTGGCAGCTGCCAGATCAGGACGACGACCAGGGCGGTCCACACCATCCCGAGTCCGTTGCTCAGGCGGCGCAGCGGCACGGTGCGGGAGGGATACACGTACCGGATGGGGACAAAGACGAGGACAACGCACAGGCCCACCACGCCGGCATTCAGCCAGGCCGGCGTGTGAGCGGCGTACAGGTAGAAGACCACGATATTCCAGTACGACGGAAACCCGGTAAAGAAGAAATCGGCCGTTTTGGCCTCGGCCTGACAGAAGCCGTAGCCGCTGGCCATGAGCATGAGGCCGGCAAACAGCAGACTCGTTGAGGCCGGCATGAGCTGGAAGTGGTACACAAACACGGCCGGCACGAAGACGAAGGTGACATAATCAACCAGGTCGTCAAGTTTGCTCCCGTCGAACCACGGCGCGAGCTGTTTCACCCGTGCGGCCCGGGCCAGGGTGCCGTCTGTCGCATCGATCAACACCGCGACCGCCAGCCACCCGAAGGCGCTCCGCGCCTGCCCGTTCACGGTCGCCCGCAGGGCCAGAAAGCCGGCCACAAAGCCCAAGGCCGTATACGCGTGGACCGCCCATACGGCGGCGTATTGGGGGGCCGAGAACCCAGGTTCCTTACCCGAGCCGTTGGGGACTGAGGCTTGGCTCATAGAGAATCTGGATCCGGTTGCCGTCCGGGTCGGTGCAGTACAGGGACCGGCTGCCGTCCCGGTGGGTTCGTGGTGCGGCGAGGATGGGGATGTGCCGGGCGCTCAGTACCTCGGCCGCCCGGTCCACATCGCTCGGCTGGGCCACCACGAAACCGAAATGGTCGAGCCGCTGGCCGGCGGCGGACGGCTCGGACGCGGCCCGGTGCAGGGCCAGATTGTCGCAGCCGGACGACAGGTAGGCGTTCTGAGCGTCGGGCTGCCAGACGACCCGCATACCGAACAGCCCGGTGTAGAAGGCGACCGAGGTCGCCACATCGGCAACGTTGAGGGCCACATGGCGCAGCCCCGTGGTGGGAATGGCTGGCGTTGACATCGTCCTGCTCCCCCTTGCCGCTCAGCGTTTTTTCAGCAGCAGGTAGAGTTCGCCCTGCTCGGCCATGTAGCCGGCTTCGACCTGGGCGCCACTGCCCCAGAAGATATCGACCCGCCCCGGCCCGCTGATCGCGGCGCCGGTATCCTGGAGCAGCACGAAACGGGAAAAGGGCTGCCAGGCAACTGTCTGGTGCCGACCGACACGGGGGCGCCTGGTGCGGATAAAGCCGAGCGCGCCGAGCGGATAGACCTTGGGGTCGATGGCAATCGAACGCCCGGCGGTCAGCGGGCTGCCCAGGCTGCCGCGCGGCTCACCCCGGCTGGGTTGGAAAAACACGTAGCGCCGATTCTGAAAAAAGATCGCCTGCTGCTCGTCGGGATGGGTATGCAGGTAGTGCTGGATCGCCGGCGAAGAGGTCCGCCCGGGTTGGAGTTTGCCCTGCTGCTTCAGCCATTTGCCGATACTGGTATAGGGGTGTCCGTTCGTTCCGGCATAGCCGACCCGCAGGTGCGAGCCGTCCGGCAGCGCAATCTGTCCGGAGCCCTGAATATGTAGAAAGAACACGGCGACCGGATCGTCCAGCCAGGCAATCTCATAGCCCCGCTTGGCCAGCGCGCCCCGCCCATCGATCTCGGCCCGGGTGAAATAGGGTACGAACCGGCCCCTGACCCGGCGACCGATGCGCCGCTCATCCGTATCCGAGGCAGGGGCGAGTTCGACCAGATCGTTGGGCAGACGGTAGATGGGATAGCGATAGCGCCGGGTGCGGACCCGACTGCCCCTGAGCAGCGGCTCGTGATAACCGGTAAACAGGGCCGGCGCGGTGGCGCGGTAGAGGTGAAAGTCGCGCCGCACCGCTCCGGCCAGATCCTCCTCGGTTTCCAGCAGGGTGTAGAAGTGGTGCAGGCTGTCGCGAACACGGGCCAGACTCAGCCGTTGGGAGCCGAAGACCACGGATTCGGTGTCGGGTCTGGGACGCAGGGCGGTCAGGCTGCGTCTGACCGCATACTTGAGAGAGGTCCGGCTGAGGTCGTCGTACAGGGCTGGCGCGGAGTGGGGGGTGAGGCGGACGAGCGTGGGCGAAGCGGCGTGGAGGGGAGGGGGGAGGAAGAGAAGGCAAGTCAAAAGGCAAATGGCAAAAGGCAAATGGTAAAAGTAAGACCTACCCAACCCGCTCCACATCCGCATCCTCATGTTCCACCTTTGACCTTTGACCTTTGACCTTTGACCTTTGACCTTCCTACGTGCCGTAGCCTGCGCGTGCCGCCTGGACCGCCGTGCCGGGCTGACACGGATGGCCGTGTTGGGCCAAAACCGTCTCCAGCGATTCCAACAGCAGCAGGACGTTTGCCTGCGAACTCGACTCTCCCATCAAACCAATCCGCCACACCTTGCCCGCAAACTCGCCCAGCCCGGCGCCGATCTCGATATTATACTCGTTCAGCAGGGCGCTGCGTACCGCTGCCTCGTCAATGCCGTCGGGGACGCTGACGCTGTTGAGCATCCACAAGCGGTGGCCCTCCTGGGCGACGAGTTCGATGCCCAGGGCTTTGAGCCCGGCCGCCAGAGCCTCGTGGTTGCGCTTGTGGCGGGCGTGGCGGGCGGTCAGCCCCTCTTCTTTGACCAGGCTCAGGGCTTCACACAGGGCATAGGTCATCGAGATCGGGGCGGTATGGTGATAGACCCGCTTGGCCTGGCCTTCGTCCCAGTAATTGCCCAGCAGGCTGACATCGAGATACCAGCTCTGGACCCGCGAGCTGCGCCGACCAATGACATCCAGCGCGGCCTGGCCGAAGGTAATCGGGGACAGCCCCGGCGGACAGCTCAGGCACTTCTGGGTGCCGCTATAGCAGGCGTCAATGCCCCAGGTGTCGATCTCAAGCGGACAGCCGCCGAGCGAGGTGACGGCGTCCACCACGAACAGGGCGCCGGCCCGGTGAATGGGGGCGGCCATGTCTTCGAGCGGCTGCCAGGCGCCGGTTGAGGTTTCGGCGTGGACCAGGGCGACGAACTTGGGTCGCCGACAGCGGTCCAGCGCCTCTTGAACCTGCGCGGGGGTGAAGACGCGGCCCCACTCGGCGTGCATCTCGACCGGGCTGGCGCCGCAGCGCTTGGCCACCTCGACCATGCGGGTGCCAAAGACGCCGTTGACGCCAATGACGACCTCGTCTCCGGGTTCAATCAGGTTGGCCAGACAGGTTTCCATGCCCGCGCTGCCGGTGCCGGAGATGGGCAGGGTCATTTTGTTCCGGGTCTGGAACACAAACCGCAGCAGCTCTTGGGTCCGATCCATCAGCTCGACGAACGTGGGATCGAGGTGACCGACCAGGGGAGTGGACAGCGCTTGCAGAACGCGCGGATGGACGTTGCTCGGACCCGGACCGAGCAGGACCCGTTGCGGAATGGACAGGTCACCAACGCTTGCCATGTATGCTCCCCTCGTCGCTCGATGTGAGACTCGGTAGCCTAGCACGGACGGCTGGGGGGGAAAAGCCGCCGGGCGGCCAAACGGCACAGCGCAGCGTTCGTCTTTACAGACACCAACGCCCTTTTTTGCTACAAGAGCAGCTGACAACAGGGAGCCACGAAGGAGGTCAAACGATGCCGCTTCTCAACGGAACTGAGCTTGATTTGTTGCCCACCATGGGGGTGGGATCGTACGCCTCGCCGGGCTGGCTGACCGCCATGCGCCGGGCGCTGCGGGCCGGGACGGCCGGCCCGGCGGACCTGGAAGAGGCCATTCTCGACGCGGTCAGGGTCGCGGTGTGTGACCAGGAGGACGCCGGGCTCGATATTCTGAGCGACGGCGAAATCCGCCGCCAGCGTTTTCTGTGGAATGTGGTCGAAAAGCTGTCCGGCCTGAGCGTGGTGCCCGCCCAGCGCAAGCTGGGGGTGATGAGCTATGACAGCGCGCCGCGTTTTGAGACGGTCGAGCGGGTCGGCGCGCCCCAAGGCTTCGGCCTGGTCCAGGAGTATACGGATGTCCGCAAGCTGACCCACAAGCCGATCAAGGTATGCTGCCCGGGACCGCTGACGATTGTCATGCCGATCACCCCCAAGGGCGGTTACGACGGCGACTACCTGCCGCTGCTGTACGATCTGGCCGAGCTGGTGAACCGCGAACTCAAACAGGTCGTGGCCGCCGGCGCGACGTTTATTCAGATTGACGAACCCTCGGCCGTGGGCCGCACCCCGGTGCTGCCGGTTGAAGAAACGGTCGCCCTGTTCAACAAGACGGTCGAGGGCCTGGAGGCCAAAATCGCGTTGCACATCTGCTTTGGAAATAACCAGGGCCGACCGGCCATGAAACGCACCTACCGCCCGCTCTTTCCGGGTATTCTGGAGGCCAGGGCCGAGCAGATTGCCCTGGAGTTCTCGAATCGGGAGATGTCGGAAGTCGAGCTGTGGAGCGAGTTTGGCGGGGAGCGGGAGCTGGCCGCCGGGGTGATCGACGTGAAGTCGATGTATCTGGAGACGCCCGAAGACGTGGCCGAGCGAATTCGGACTGTGTTGCGGCACGTCGATCCCGAGAAACTGTACCTGACCTGTGACTGTGGCTTTTCGGCCTCGTCGCGCGGGCTGGCCCGGGCCAAGCTGCACGCCCTGGTTGCCGGAGCCAGGATCGTGCGCCAGGAGTTGCAGGGCGGCTAATGGTGAGCCTTACGTTCGATAGCATCCGGGCGTTAATTGCCGAGGGTAGCGTTCGCATTTCGGAGCATGGATACGACGAGCTCGCCGCTGACGTATTGCTTGCGAGGGAACTTATCGAGGGTGTGGAAGCCGCTGAGTTGATTGAGGACTACCCGGACTATCCCAAAGGACCCTGCGTCCTGTTGCTCCAACGAACGAAGGATGGACGTGCGGTTCACGTGGTGTGGGGAATTCCTGCCGGCCATACGAGTCCAGCAGTGCTGATCACAGCTTACTTGCCCGATCCCGCAAAATGGGAACCTGGGTTCAAGCGGAGACGCAGATGAATAAGAGAAAACGGACGAAGATCGTTCACGAGGGAAACTATGTCGCTGAAGTAGACGTTGAGCTATTGGAAGAGCCTGAAGGATGGTCACCATACCTTTCTCTTGAAGACGCGTATCGTCTCGATGATGTCCGGGAGGCTCTTCGTCGAGGTGACGTGAAGACCGCTGCAAAATATGCGCGTGTGTTCAGTCTCACGCCTGTCGCTGTGTAAGCCGCATGAACCGTCATTCAAGCGGACGCTGCAAGGAATTCTGCGTTGATAGGCTTCAGTCTTGTAGGTCGGCTTAGCCCGAGGCGTAAGCCGACACGGCGGGGCGAGGTGGAGTGTCGGATTACGCTCCGCTAATCCGACCTACTCCGCTGGTGGCCGGAGCCAGGATTGTGCGCCAGGAGTTGCGGGGCGGCTGAGCGCTGCGGACGCTTCGTCTCGCGATTCGTTGTATGAAGGTCAGGGAGGTCATTCGAATGCTTGAGGCTGACGGCTGGTATCAAGTACGGGTGCGCGGCAGCCACCGGCAATTCAAGCATCCGACGAAACGTGGTTTGGTGACAGTGCCTGGACATCCGAGCGACGATCTTGCTATTGGCACCCTCAACAGCGTTCTTAGACAGGCGGAGCTGAAGAAATGAAATATCTTATTGTTGTAGAGAAAACTGCAACCGGCTTCTCGGCATACTCCCCGGACGTGCTGGGTTGCGTGTCCACGGGTCGGACCGAGGAAGAGACCGAGGCCAACATGAAGGAGGCGATTGAGTTTCACGTCGATGGCCTCAAGCAGGAAGGTTTGCCTGTGCCTCAACCATCCACGAAATCGGCATATGTGGAGATCAGTGCCCGGAAAATCCCCCTCAATCCCCCTTTGGCAAAGGGGGAGGCGCGGGAGCGCAGAGGGGTTGCTGGGAGAGAGCCGGAGTGAGGACGTATGGATTTTCGATATACCCCTGAACAGGAAGCGTTTCGAGAACGGCTGAGCACCTGGCTTGATCGCAATATGACCGAGGTCTTTGGCGATGCCCGCGATCCCTTGGCCCAGACCGATGAAGACGCCGAAAGACGCTGGCAGCGTACCAAGGAGTGGCACCGGCGCCTGTACGAGGCCGGCTATGTGGCCCTGCACTGGCCCAAGGAGTGGGGTGGGGGCGGGGCCGATCTGGTCGAGCAGGCGATTTACCAGGACGAGGTGCTCAAGCGGGGTCTGCCGCTGTACGGGGCCAACCAGCTGGCCATTGATCGGATTGGGCCGACGCTGATGTTCATGGGCAATGACGAGCAGCGCCAGCGCTACCTGGCCAAGATGCTGACTGCCGAAGAGATCTGGTGTCAGGGCTATTCCGAGCCCGACGCCGGCTCTGATCTGGCCGGGCTGCAAACCCGGGCGGTTATCGACGGAGATGATTTTGTCATCAACGGCCAAAAGGTGTGGACCAGCCTGGCCCATCGGGCTGACATGCAGGTCTTGCTGGTCCGAACCGATCCCGACGCCCCCAAGCACCGGGGCATTTCATATCTGCTGGTCGATATGAAGACGCCCGGCATTACAGTCCGGCCCCTGGTCCAGATTACCGGCGAGTCGGATTTCAACGAAGTGTTTTACGACAATGTCCGTGTGCCGCGCGAAAACCTGGTCGGCGAACTCAACCAGGGCTGGCAGGTGTCGATAGCCACCCTCATGTATGAACGGGTGTCGGGCGGCACCCGCCATCCGGTTGAGCGGACGGTCAACGAGCTGATCGGTGTAGCAAAGACGGTCGAGTTTGAGGGCCGGCCGGCCTCACAGCACCCCTACGTGCGCCAAAAGCTGGCCGTCCTGTCCACCGAGGCGCTGTGTCTGCGTCTCAGCCGCTACCGGTCGCTGACCGCCCAGCTGAACGGCAAGGTGCCCGGCCCGGAAAGCTCGTTCGGCAAGCTGCACGCGACCGAGTTGAATCTGCGGGCGGCCATGTTTGCCGATGAGTTGCTCGGCCCCTACGCCCAGCTTGAACGGGGCTCGCTGGGCGCGATTGAAAACGGCCGCTGGAGTTACCGGGCGCTGCGGGCGCGCGGGCTGACGATTGCGGCCGGCTCCAGCGAAATTCAGCACAACATCATTGGCGAGCGTGTTCTGAAGCTGCCCAAGGGCTGAAACGCCTGCGACGTAACTCCGCGACTAGGAGGCTATATGGCGGTCTCCGCCAAGACGAAACGCTTGCTTTTGGCACGATCAGGTGGCTACTGTCAGAATCCGGCCTGCCGCCGTGACTTATTCGTATTCTTCCAGAATGGCGATGGCACGAGTCTTGAGGAGCTAGCTCACGTTATTGGTCGAAGCAAACAAGGACCTCGCGGAAGAAGTGACCTTGAGGTGGGGAAGCGTGATGAATACGAGAACATCATCCTTCTGTGCCCGACATGCCACACGCTCATCGATAAGAGTCCAAGTCAGTTTTCTGTGGAAACACTCCATGAGTGGAAGCGCTCCCATGAAGACACGATCCGGCGCACATTCCTGGTACCTGTTTATGACACGCGAGATGACCTAGCGTCCGCCGTCCATCAACTCCTCCGACGGAATAGAGCGATTTTTCGCCAGTATGGACCTCACTCCGAACATGCGATGGATCCATTGTCGGATGCTGCCGATGCTTGGCGTCACCATGTTATTGCGGATATTATTCCCAGAAATCGTCAAATAGCGGACTTGCTAAGTGAGAATGAGCACCTTCTGAGCGAGGAAGAGAAGGAGGTGCTCGATAAGTTTGTTCTTCACCAGCAAGCATTTGAGCGCAACCATATATCCGGGGACAAAACCTCTACTGCGCCGCTCTTCCCGGATGAAATGAACACTATTCTGAAGGAGTAGCCTGATGCCTGACCAAGGACGCTATGAGAAGGTCCCAAGGCCTGAGTCGATTGAAAAGTTTGTAAAATATCTCCAATCAAGTAATGCGGTTAAGGCCGTGGTGCGTGAAAGCGACCAATTGCTCATAGTGGAAAGAGTCAAGCACCCGCCACTGCGAGTATTTATGACCAACGTTTACATAGTCGGTCTGGCTGACGTTTACGATATCTCGACCCAGGCCGGCGAGGTAGACGCAATCGTAACAATGAGCGAGTGGAACGGCTATACGGCTGAGGCGAAGGCTTCCTGCAAGGAACGCAATATTGGCTTGTTCAAATTCAGGGAATTCCTCGGGGCCATCTACTATGATGGCGAGCAATACTTTGACTACATTCCTCCAGATCAGCGTCAACTCAGACAGAGACGAAATCAAAGAGGTTAAGATTTATGCCTTCGGCTCAGCTCTGTTCTCGGATGCTCCGGGGGACATTGATCTTGCGATAGTCTTCGACCCCACTACCGTCGGTATCGACGCCGTGCTTGAGTTTCGCCGACACCTCCAACGGCGGGCCAGAGGAATCTTCGAGGTGCCTCTCGACATCTGTCTGCTGACGGAGGGGGAGGCAAGGAATAATGGGTTCCTTGAGGAAGAGCACGCTGTCCGGGTATATGGCTAGCGACAGACCGCAACCGACGTACTAAAGGCAGGGCAGGGTAGAGTGTCGGATTACGCTCCGCTAATCCGACCTACTCCTACCTCTGCGTGTCCTGCTACCTCTGCTGCACGGCTTCCAGGGTTTCCCAGCGAGCAAAGGCGGCTTCGAGTTCGTGCTCTACGGTGCTGAGTCTGGCCTTCAGGGGGCCGACCTGGTCGCCGTTGTGCTGGTAGAGCTTCGGGTCGGCTAACTGGTTGTGAAGATCGTTCTGCTCGGCTTCGAGCTGTTCGATTTTTTCGGGCAGGGCGTGGAGTTCCTGCTGCTCCTTGTAGCTCAGCTTTTTCCTGGTCGCCCGCGGCGGGCGAGAGGTGTTCGGCTTGGGCTGCGGTGCGGGCGTTTGAGGGGGCGCCGGGCGGCGCTGGCGCAGCCAGTCGTCGTAGCCGCCGACATATTCATGCACCTGGCCCTGGTCCTCAAAGGCCACAACGCTGGTGACGACATTGTTGAGCAGGGCGCGGTCATGGCTGACCAGCAGGACCGTACCGGGGTAGTCCAGCAACAGCTCTTCCAGCAGTTCCAGGGTGTCCACGTCGAGGTCGTTGGTGGGCTCGTCGAGAACCAGGACGTTCGACGGCTGGAGAAACAGGCGGGCCAACAGCAGCCGGTTGCGCTCGCCGCCCGACAGCGCCTTGACCGGGCTGCGGGCACGGTCGGGCGGAAACAGAAAATCCTGTAAATAGCTGACGATGTGGCGCGGTTTGCCGTTCAGGGTAACGGTGTCGTGCCCGTCGCCGACCATGTCTCGCACGGTTTTGGTCTCGTCCAGCTGTATCCGCAGCTGATCGAAATAGGCGATCCGCAGCCGGGTGCCGTGCTCGACTATGCCGTGCTGGGGCGGCAGCAGGCCGAGCAGGAGTTGAAGCAGGGTTGTTTTGCCCGAGCCGTTGGGACCGATGATGCCGACCTTGTCGCCGCGCATGATGGTGGTGGAGAAATTGTGGATGAGCGGCTGATCGGTATAGCTGTAGCTGAGGTCTGTGGACCGGATGACGCGCTTGCCCGACCGCTGCGCGTCCTGGACTTGCAGGCGCACGCTGCCCGGCTGTTCGCGGCGGGAACGGCGGGCCGCCCGCAGGGCCTGGAGGGCACGCAGCCGACCCTCGTTGCGCGTCCGTCGGGCGGTAATGCCCTGGTGAATCCAGATTTCTTCCTGGGCGATTTTTTTATCCAGCCGCGCCCATTCCTGGGCTTCGGCGTCGAGCGCCGCCCGCTTGCGCTGTAAGAAGGCGTCATAGTCGCACGACCAGCTGCTGAGCCGCCCCCGGTCGAGTTCCACGATCCGGGTGGCCAGCTTGCGCAGCAACAGACGGTCGTGGGTGACAAACAGCAGGGCCTTTTCGCGCTGGAGCAGAAACGCTTCGAGCCAGCCAATCGCGGTGATATCCAGGTGGTTGGTCGGCTCGTCGAGCAGCAGCAGGTCGGGGTCGCTGACCAGGGCTGCGGCCAGCAGGGTGCGCCGTTTGAGGCCGCCTGACAGGCTGGCGAACGGCGCGTTCGGGTCGAGGTCGAGGTGGGACAGAATCTGCTCGACCTGGCGGTGGACCAGCCAGCCGCCGTCCATGTCCAGGCTGTGTTGGAGGCGGTCGAGCCGGGCCAGCAGCTGGCTGTTGCCGTGGCGGTGGGCCAGCTCGGCGCTGAGCTGCTGGTAGGCGGCCAGGCTGTGGCCCAGTTTACCCAGCCCGGCGGCGGCCAGCTCGAACACCGTGCCGTCCAGACCCTGGGGCACCTCCTGGGGCAGGAAGCTGACCCGGAGGTCCTGCTGACGGACAATCCGGCCGCTGTCCGGCACGAGTTCGCCCGCAATGCAGCGCATCAGGCTTGACTTGCCGGCCCCATTGCGGCCCAGCAGACACACCCGTTCGCCGGGCTCGATGTGCAGGCTGACGGAGTCCAACAGCGGCGGGCCGCCAAAGCTCGTCCGAACCTGCTGAACGCTCAGCAGGGCCATGCTGCCTCCCTCACCTTATGCGCCGCGCTTTGGCGGTGGGTGTCTCGTCTCCTGCCTGGCTCTGTGCAAGTCAGACGCTCTGGCGGGAGAGAAACTCCTGAAAGACGTTCAGAAAGGGCTCACGGGCGGAGGTCACAAAGCCGTGTCCGGCGTTGTCAAAAATGCGCAGCTCGGCGTGCGGAATCTCACGCGCCAGGATTTCGGAATTGGCGGACGGAATCAGGACATCGTCGCGACCGGTCGCTACCAGGGTCGGAGCGCTGATGTCTTTGAGCTGCCTGAACACGCGCAGGGTCATGGTGGCCTGAATATGGCGTTCGTAGGCGAAGCGCGGCGTGACATGCGTCAGCGACTGCTGCAGGTGGGCTTCGAGTTCGTCGCCATGCTCACGGATATAGTCCTCGGAATAGGCCAGTTTCCAGGCCGCCCGGCCGGCTTCCTCCGGCGTCTGTCCAGCCCGGCCCTTTAATGCCTCCATGGATTCCGGCGGCGCCGGAACGGAGTGTTTGCCGCCCGGCGTAGTACAGCCGAGGGTCAGGCTGGCCAGGCGTTGGGGATAATGGATCGCCAGCTCCTGGGCGATCATGCCGCCCATGGAAATCCCGAACACATGGGCTTTGGGAAGTTGCAGTTCGTCGAGAAGTCCGACCGCATCGCTGGCAAACAGGGCGATTGAGTAGTCTTCGTCGGGTTTGTCGGACTGGCCGGTGCCCCGGTTATCGTAGGTGATGACCTGGTGGGTGCGGGTCATGGCCTCAACAAAGGGCTGGTCCCAGTTGGCGGCCGGTGCGCCGAGGCCCATGATGAGCAGCAGCGGCTGGCCCTGGCCCTGGATGTCGTAGTGCAGCTCGATCCCGTTGACGTGTGCGTATGACATAAGTCCTCCTGTGTGGTGTGGTCTTATAATCTTCGGCCACAAAGCGCCAGAGCCGTCTTGCCGGCTCTGGGTGGGCGGTGTACATCTGGCCGCATGCAGACGCTCGCACCGGACACAGGGGATTTGCGCGACACGATCAAGCGGTTGTCCCGTCCGCACAGCCTGGCAGCGGTGTATCATCTGGCCGAGGTGTGGGCCGTGATTGCGGCCGCCGTGTACGCCAGCGCGGTGCTGGTTCCGCCCGCCTCAGGCTTGCCCGGCCTTGGGATATACCTGGGCGCGTTGGCCGTGATCGCCTCCCGTCAACACGCCCTGATGGTCCTGGGCCACGAGGCGATCCACAAACGCTGGTCGCCGAACGTGCGGATCAACGACTGGCTGGGGCGTAGCCTGGCCCTTTTTCCGGTGTTCATCTCGCTGGCCAAGTGGCGTTTCATCCATCTGCGTCATCACCAGTACACCCATACGGCGGACGATCCGGACCGGGCGATCTATGCCCGCTATCCGCTTGCCGCCTCGGCCTGGTGGCGCCTGCTGGTGCGCGATGGGTGCGGGCTGAACCTCGTCTCGACCCTGAAGTACTTTATCGACATCCCGTGTGTCACGGCCGACTTCAACCGGCGTTTCCTGGGCGAAGCGCGCGAACGGCGCTACCGGCAGGTCTCGGATATGCGGGCTTTCTGGGTGTTCTGGGGGCTTGTCCTGATCGGCAGCGGCTCCTGGGGCGGAACGTCCTGGCTGCTCGCTTTTGTCCTGTACTGGCTCATCCCCTACTGTAGCCTGACGCAGATCTTCTTCCGCGTCCGGGGGGCGATCGAACACGGCAACGTGCCCGATCCCGACAATCCCTACCGACGCACGCGGACGTATTTCATGCACCCCATTGCGGCGTTCTTCTTGGCTCCCAAGCGGGTCAACTACCACCTTGAGCACCACCTGTACCCGGCGGTGCCGTTTTATCACCTGCCCCGGCTGCATCGCCTGTTGCGTCGCGAGGTCTACCCGCGTGAGCACGCCTACTACGAGCGCTTCAGCCAGGGCATGGGCAAGCTGATGGGCTGAGTCCTGGCCTCTCCCCTGAATCGGGAGAGGCCCGGTTGGCGGAACGACTACAAGTCGTAGGCTCGGGCGATGACGTGGAGGCCGACCGGCAGACCCACATCCTGAGCGGTCGCCCAAAAGGGGTCGTAGTAGGTGTCGCCATAGGCTTTGCCGTTGGCCGGCCAGGGCGTGAGCGTGACCGATTTGAGGCCGAGCTTGGCGGCCTGTTTGAGTTCGACCACCGCCCTGTCCACATCCATCAGTGAAATATGGGCCACGCCGTATGGGTTGTCGATTTTGGGTGCTTCCATACCAAAACACCACCGGATTCAAATGCCGGGGACGCCGGATTTTCGAGGGACATGGAGTTGTGTCGTGTGTTCCGTGTGATATCCGCTACATGCCACTCAGGGAGAAGCACGAAGATGAGCAACCTGCACTGGATTGCCAACTACGTCTGGGGCATCGCTGACGATGTCCTCCGTGACGTGTTCGAGCCTCACGAGTACCGCGACGTGATCCTGCCCATGACCGTGCTGCGCCGACTCGATACGGCCCTGGAGGACACCAAGCAGGCCGTCCTTGACAAGTAGGCCAGCCTCGACGCCGCCGGCGTAGTCAAACAGGACTCGGCCCTGCGCCAGGCCGCGGCCCTGCGCCAGGCCGCAGCCCCTGCGCACGCTGGATGAGATTCGGGCCGACATCCTGGCGCTGGAGCAGGAGACCGAGGGGCTGCTGGGTGAGATCATCGGGGATAACCGCGAGCCAGGAACACGCGTGAGGCCATCCTCCGTAGGGGCGACCGGCCGGTCGCCCCTACAACACACCGCCGCCGGTCCGCCGAAACGTTCTATTGGTGCCCTCGTCGGTTCATATAAATCCGCTGTGTCGAAACGCATCAACGTCCTGCGGGGCACCCCCGGCGCAGCGGTCTGGCAGCGCAATTCCTACGAACACATTATCCGGAATGAAGCCGCGTTGAATCGGATTCGGCAATACATTGCAGACAATCCGGCTAGATGGTCGGAAGACCCGGAAAATCCGGCGCGGCAATCGCATAAAGAGAAAAAGGCATGACCGCTGATGGCAAGCATCCTGGCGGGACACGCGAGGCTGGAGGCATAGGGGCGCCGCCTGATACCACCCCCGCCACCGCAATCCGCGACGTAGGGGCGACGCATGCGTCGCCCCTACCGGGCTTTTGAGCGGTAATGGGTTCTGGCCCCAATCTTCACAGGGATCAGTGTCCCTCACCTGAGTCCTGGTCAAATAAGAGAGTTCAGGATTGCTGTTCCTAGCTTGGCCGAACAAGAGGAGATCGAGGAATATTTAAGGTCGATAGTCGGCGACATTCAATCTGCGACGGACCGCGCTCAAAGGCAAATCGGACTCCTCCAGGAATACCGCACCCGCCTGATTGCCGATGTGGTCACCGGCAAGCTCGATGTGCGTGAGGCGGCGGCCGCACTGCCCGAGGTCGATCCCCTGGCTGCCGAAGACACCCCAGACGACGCTATCGACACCGACGCCGCATAAGGAGTGTTGCCCGGCGGTCAATCTGAACCTATGCTGTGCCACACAGAGACTGTGCCCATGAAAAACATCACCGTATCCGTTGACGATGAAACCCATCGGCTCGCCCGAATCCGAGCGGCGGAGCTGGATACCTCTTGCAGGCCGACCTCGACGGCGCTCAGGTCTACTCACCAGAGCAGATCGACGACTTTGTATCGCGCTATCTGGGCGGGGCCGACCGCGACCAGCTCGACCCCATTCTTGATGCCTGCGTGGCCATCTACCGGCGCGACCTGGACGAAGACGGGCAGGTGGACTTCAAGGGCAAGGCCAAGGGCTTTGTGCGAACCTACGGCTTTCTGTCCGCGATCCTGCCCTACACCAACGCCGCCTGGGAGAAGCGCTCGATCTTCCTGAACTTCCTGATCCCGAAGCTGCCGTCTCCGGAAGAGAAGGACTTGTCCAAGGGCATTCTCGACGCCATCGACATGGACAGCTACCGGGTCGAAAAGCGGGCCATGCAGCAGATCGCGCTGCCCGACGAGGACGCCGAGGTCGAGCCGGTGCCTCTCCCCGACGACAGTCACCGGTCCGAACCCGAGCTGGACCGGCTGTCGAACATCCTGCGGGTCTTTAACGAACGCTGGGGGACTGACTGGGACGACGCTGACCGCGTGTGGCAGCTCATTACCGAAACCATTCCTTCCCGGGTAGCCGCTAACACGGCCTTCAAGAACGCCCAGCAGAACTCGGACAGGGAGAACGCCCGTATCGAGCACGACAAGGCGCTTGGGCGGGAGATGGACTCAGTGATGGACGACGATATGAAGCTGTTCAGGAAGTTCTCGGACGACGACGACTTCCAACGCTGGTTGAGCGATCTGTCGTTCGACCTTGCGTACAAGCAGGCGGGGGTAGGGTGAGGGACTCGGCGTGTCTGCCCGTTTAAGAAGAACGGGTAGGAACAAAAGGAATTGGAAGGATATACCCTCGCCGGGAATCGAACCCAGACCCCAGGTTCCGGAGACCTGTGTGATATCCATTTCACCACGAGGGCATTGGAGGTGTGCATAGCATGTGCAGCAGGTGTGAGCAATGTTGCCGGCCTGCGAGAATACGAACAGCCTTTCGGTCGTCTGCCCGACTGAAAGATCAGAGGTTGGCAGAGTCGCTCTACGCTTATTCCACAGCCGGTTGTTCTTCGCTCTGAAGCGGTAGCTGAGCCTTGGTCGGCAGGCGGCGGATCGCAGCGCCCATCGCCTTTTCGGCGGCGACGAGGTCGAAATGTACTTGCAGGTTGAGCCAGAATTGCGGTTCGAGGCCAAACCAGTGCCCAAAGCGCAGGGCCGTGTCGCCCGTGATCGAGCGCTTGCCGTTGATGATCTGGCTCACCCGGTTGGGTGGCACGTCGATCTGGCGGGCGAATTCCGTAGGCGTGACTCCCAGTTCTTCCAATTCATCCTTGAGAATTTGGCCGGGATGGACGGCTCGTTTCAACACGACGCCACCTCCTTTCATGAGATATATCGGGCGAGATGAAGAGTCGGTTCCGATTTTGCCGCCTATGCTTTACCCTGACAAAGACGAGCGGAGGCAGACCGTGGGTGACGTAAAGGGGGGATGATGGGTCGCTATTGGCTCGGACACATGCTGCTGAGAGGCGTGCGCCTGCGCTGTCCCCGATGTGGACAGGGGCGGTTGTTCAGCGGCTTCTTCGCCATGCGCGAGCGGTGTCCGCAGTGTGGCTACGTGTTTGAACAAGAGCCGGGCTATTTTGTCGGGGCGATTTATATCAACTACGCCGTCACTGCGGTGCTGGGCATGGCCGGCTTCCTCACCCTCCACGCCTATAGCGATATGAGCCTCACCCGGCAGCTGGTGGTGTGGCTCGGCTTTGCCGGGCTGTTTCCCCTGTGGTTCTTTCGCTATTCCCGCAGCCTGTGGCTCAGTCTGGCGTATGCGGTGACCCGGGGCAAACCGGCCGAATAGCACCCCCCGGCCACACGGCAGATAGAAAAAAGGCATCCGAAGTTCGCTTCGGATGCCTTTTGTGTTCGCTGCACGCTCAAAAGCCAAAGACTGGCGTCAGTGCTCGGCGGCGCTGACCGCCGGCGTGTCCGGCGGGGTGTAGGTTCTCCCCTCGTCGGTCAGATCCGGCAGCAGCATCAGGATGAGAAAGACGCAGATAATCATCGGCGTGAGGGCGATGACGCTCAGCGTGGTGCGCTCAAACCTGAGGTGCATGAAGTACAGGGCAACCAGCATGGCCTTGGCCACCGCCAGCAGGACCAGGATGGTGCCGTTGACCGGGCGGCTGAAGACGCCGAGAACCGGGACCAGGACCTCGACGATGGTCAAAATCGTCAGGGCCCAAAAGATATTCATGTAGTTGGGTTCGTGATGGGCATTGTCCATGGCGGGTTCTCCCTATAGCAAATACACAAAGGTAAAGACCAGGATCCAGACCAGGTCCACAAAGTGCCAGTACAGGCCGACAATCTCGACATGATTGGCATCCTCGCCCAGGTATCTGCCCTTGCTGCCGCTGACCAGAATACACGTCAGGTAGGCCACCCCGCCAAACACGTGGCAGCCGTGGAAGCCGGTCAGGATGTAGAAGGTCGTGCCAAACAGCGCCGCTCCCCAGGGATTGCCGCTCATGGTCATGCCTTCGTTGGTCAGGTGGGTCCACTCGTAGGCCTGGAGCAGCAGAAAGATGGTCCCGCCGGTAATCGTCAGCAGCATGAATTTTTTGAAACCGGCCAGGTCGCTATGCCGGGCTGCCGACAGCGCCTTGACCATGGTGACACTGGTACAGATGAGGAGGAAGGTCATGGCCGCCGTCAGCTGAATACCCAGCGTATCCAGCGGGTCGGGCCAGTCCGGGCTGCTGGCCCGCAGGGCGCCGTAGCCGGCCAGCAGCCCGCCGAACGACATGGCGTCACCGGCCAGAAAAACCCACATGCCAAGTTTGCCCCAGCTTTCCGGGGTTAAGGGCGATTCGGCTGCTTCAACAGCCCCCTGTGTCTCGATAACCGCTTCGCTCAAGGCTGATCCTCCTTCTTTTTTGTCTGGGTGGAGTCAAAAGCCAGCACTTCTGCCGGCGGATGGGTGGAACGGCCGGCGTTCCGGTAGGTGTAAAAGATCCAGCCGCCGACCGAGGCCAACAGCACAAACGGCATAGTCATCATCAGCATGACGCTCCAGAAAATGCCGACCGCCAGGGGATCCTCAGAGCCGGACAGGGCTGTCTTGCACATGGCACAGCCCTGGGCCAGGACTTGGGTCGGAAACAGGGCTAGGCTGATGAGGCCGGAATATATCAGCATTTTCGCTAACATCGTCTGCTCCGCGTGCCGATCAGTTCAGGTAAACCAGGGGAAACAACAGCGCCCATAGGCCACCAACGTAGTACCAGTACATGCCGCACACCTCAACCGCAATCGACCGCCGGGCGGAGAACGCGCCGCGTTTGGCCAGGACCAGGACGACCAGCAGCCAGACCACAGCGGCCAGAACGTGCAGGCCGTGGCAGCCGATCAGGGTGTAGAAGGTGGCGCCATAGATGCCGGTTGAAATCGTCAGACCGTCCCGTACCAGCTGTGTCCATTCATAGCCTTGGACGACTAAGAAGACGCTGCCCAGCAGCGCGGTCAGGCCCAGCCAGTTGCCCGAACTGCGCAGGCGGTCGAGGCGCAGGGCGGCGATGGCCCGGTGCATGGTGTAGCAGCTGACGAATAAGACCAGGGTGTTCACCCAGGTCACGCCGACCGGCAGGTACAGATGGCCGGACGGCCAGACCGAGCTGCCGGCCCGAAAGACCACATAGGCCCCGATCAGGCCGACAAAGAACATGGTTTCGGCGCTGATGAGCATCAGCATGCCCAGCCGGGCATTGCTGATCGGCGGCTCCGGTACGCTTGAGGGTGGTCCGCCTCCAAAGCCTGGAGACGGTCGGGCCTGAGCTTGTTCAGCTGTCTGCGGCAGGGCGGCAGTTGCGCTTGGCATGGGACACTCCTCAGGGTCTTCTCCAGCAGCTCAGACGAGGATAATAAAGCACACCGTGGCGGCAACATACAGGGCGATAAAAATGGCCAGACCGCGACCGATGATACGGTTGACCGTGTGTTTCTCTTCTCGGCTCGACATGGTCATCCTCAGGTTTCCAGCGCACTTACAGCGGGACTTTATCAAAGGCCATCACAGCCAGCAGGAGCGGCAGATAAATCAGCGAGGCAAACAACAGCCGCCGGGCGGACTCCGGCGAGCGGGCCAGCGCCAGCCGGACGCTGTACCACAGGAACATGCTGCCCAGCCCAAACGCTACACAGAAATACACCGGTCCGGCCAGACCGACCAGGGTCGGTAGCAGACCAACCGCCAGCAGCGCCAGACAGTGGCTGGTCACCTGCCGACCGGTGCTTTTCCCGTCGGGGTTGATGACCGGCAGGAGTTGAAATCCGGCTCGGGCGTAGTCGTCCCGGTACAGCCAGGCGATGGCCAGCGAGTGCGGCATCTGCCACAGGAACATGATGGCAAACAGGATCCAGGCCTCCAGATCAGTCGAGCCGCGGACGGCCGCCCAGCCGATGACCGGTGGCAGGGCGCCGGGCACGGCGCCGATCAGGGTACACAGCGAGGTCGTTTTCTTGAGCGGGGTGTAGACTCCCAGATAGCTGACCACAATGGCCGTGGTGACTGCGGCGCTGGCCAGGTTGACGGTCCAGGCCAGATAGACGAGTCCGGCGACAGTGACCAGCGTACCGAACACGAAGGCTTCGACAGGCTGGACGCGCCCGTCGGGCAGCGGCCGCAGCTGGGTGCGTCGCATTTTGGCATCGGCCTCGCGCTCCAGCACCTGATTGAGGGCCAGGGTCCCACCCGCGGCCAGGGCCGTGCCCAGCAGGGTGTGCAGCAGCAGCCGGTAGTCGGCGACGCCCAGTGAGGCCAGATAAAAACCGACACAGGTCGTAATCAGGACCAGACTCACGATCCGGGGCTTGGTCAGCTCGAGAAAGGCCAGGCTGCGCTGCCAGACCCGATCCAGACGGTCGGTGCGACCCATGGTCGGTGCGTGTGTGCGGAGTATCATGCCGAAACCTGTTCCGGGCTGAATGCAGGACGAGCGGAAGGCGCCACGCCGTCACGGTAGGAACGCAGGCTGAGGCGGACGCCGGTGGCCAACATGAGCGCGCCAATGACGACATGGGCGGTGGCCAGCACCACAACGGCGGGGCTGAGAAAGGCTCCGCTGGCGGTGTATTTGCCGAGATAGGTCAACACGCCCAGCCCGAGCTGCACGAACAGCAGCCGCCGCAGCAGCAGGGCCGAACGCAGGACAGCCGGATGCTCGGCGTACGACTGGACGATCCAATCGACGAGCCAGAACACCAGGCCGGTGACAAGAACGGCGCCCAGGATATGGACTTCGGCTCCGCTGCCGGTGTGTCGCACGACCGCGCCCAGGATGATCTGGGCATACACAGCCACCGTCGCGATCACGCTCAGGCGTTGAACCGAGGCGGCGTCCGGGACCGTTTTTTGCGGCTGCCGGTCCTGCCATTCGGCCGAGGCAAGCAGGGTCAGGGCGGCCAGGAAGGCAAAAAACGCCTGGGCCAAGCCGCCGTGAATCAGGGCCAGCAGGTTTTCGAGCAGGACTACCCGCAGACCTCCGAGCACGCCCTGGACGATCACGGCCAGCAGCGCGACCACACCCAGCCAGCGCATCCACGGCCGCCGTTCCGTTGTCCACAGGGCGACCGCAAGCAGGATGGTCAGGAAGCCAACGGCCGAGCCGAGCAGGCGATGGCTGTGCTCGTAGAAGATGCCGCCGACCATCTGCGACCAGGGGTAGAGGAACATGTTATAGCCAAACGTCGTCGGCCAGTCCGGGACGGCCAACCCGACCCCCAGGCTGGTGACCAGGCCACCCACAAACAGCAGCGGCAGGGTGCAGACGGTGGTCAGCAGGGCGAACCGGTACGGCCAGGGGGAAAATGAGGACAGGGCTGAGGGAGGGCTGAGGTGTGCCATGCTCGTAAAAGGGAAACGTGGTAACCGATGGAGACTAGAAGAGATCACGTTTCCCTATCTCAACCCGGCCGTCTGTACGGCCGGGTCAGCCAGCGCGTCCCGGCTCAGTGCGAGGCTGCGGCAGCCTCAGGCCCGAGTCGTCTATCCTGGGGCAGCCAGTCCTCCTGGACCAGCGGTGAGCTGTACTCATACGGGCCGCGGTAGACGGTCGGGAGGGTCTCGAAGTTGCCGTGGGGCGGCGGCGAGGGCGCGCTCCATTCCAGGGTGTTGGCCTGCCAGGGGTTGTCCTCGGCCTTCTTGCCGGCGAACAGACTCCACACGAAGTTGAACAGAAAGATCAGCTGTGACACCCCGAGGCAGAAGGCGCTCATGGTGATGAACACATTCCACCACTGCAGGTCGACCAGAAACTCGTACTGTAGCGGGTTGTAAATGCGTCGCATATGACCCGCCACCCCCAGGAAGTGCATGGGGAAGAAGGCGCCGTTGAAAAAGATGTAGGTCAGGGCAAAGTGCAGCTTGCCCAGGGGTTCGTTCATCATCCGGCCGAACAGCTTGGGGAACCAGTAGTACAGGGCGGCAAACATGCCGAAGATGATGCCGGCCACCACATAGTGGAAATGGGCGACGATGAAATAGGTGTCGTGGATGAAGATATCCACCGGCGTGACCGCCATGTAGATGCCGCTCAGGCCGCCAATCACAAAATTGGACACAAAGCCGAGGGCAAACAGCATCGGGCTGGTAAACCGTATGGTCCCGCCCCACAGGGTACCGAGCCAGTTGAAGGTCTTAATGGCCGACGGAATGGCAATGACCATGGTGGTCAGCATGAAGGCGGTTCCCAGCACCGGGTTCATGCCGCTCAGGAACATGTGATGGCCCCACACGATCCACGACAAAAAGGCCAGGGCGATCATGGAGAAGGCCATGGCGTGATAGCCAAAGATGGGCTTGCGGGAAAACGCGGACAGAATATCCGAGGTGACGCCCATCGCCGGCAGAACCAGAATATACACCTCGGGGTGGCCGAAGAACCAGAACAGGTGTTGCCACAGCAGCGGCTCTCCCCCACCCGCCGGCAGGAAGAAGCTGGTGCCCATGGTGCGGTCAAACAGCAGCATGCCCAGGGCGGCGGTCAGGACCGGCAGGGCCAGCAGCAGCAGGATGGCGGTCACGAACAGCGACCAGATAACCAGCGGCATGCGAAACCAGGTCATACCCGGCGCCCGCATATTGATGACCGTCGTAATATAGTTGATCGAGCCCATCAGAGACGAAAAACCCAGGATGAGCAGGCTGATGATCCAGAGGTTCACACCCTGACCACCGGCGCCATAGGTCGCATCGGCCGACAGGCTGGCATACATGGTCCAGCCGCCGCCAGCGGCTCCCCCTTCGACAAAGAAGCTGTACAGAATCAGCACAATGGCCGGCACGGCGGTCCAGAACGACAGCATGTTGAGGACCGGGAAAGCCATGTCGCCCGCGCCGATCATCAGTGGAATCAGGAAATTACCGAACCCGCCGACCATGAACGGCATGACCACAAAGAAAATCATGATCGTGGCGTGCATGGTAAACAGCGAGTTGTAGAAGGCCGGGTCCATATACGCCCCATACAGGCCGTGCTCGGGCTCGGCGTACATATAGGGCTCGGAAATCCAGCTGGTGAACGGCACCGGGGTCTCCGGCCATGCCAGTTCCCAGCGCATCATCATGGCCAGCAGGCCACCGACGACGAGCATCAGGACGCTTGAGAATAAGAACTGGCGTCCGATCATCTTATGATCGGTGGAAAAGATATAGGTGCGGATAAATCCCAACTCGTGGTGGGCGTCGTGAGCATGGGCCTCCTGGGCTTCTACCGCTCCTGCATCGCTCATGGTCTGTCTCCTATGGCTTGATCTGTCTGGCTCTTGGTCTTGCTCGGTCGCCGCTTATTCAGCCGTGGCCTGGGCTGCCTCGGGCATGTCGGGGGCGGTGTCCGCAGCCGCCGCTTCCGACGCTGCGGGCATATCCGAGGCTGTGGCGGTCGCTTCCGGCGCGTCGGGCACGTCCAGGACTGCGGCTACCGCTTCCGGGGCTGCCGGTGTCGGTGGCGGCCACTGCTCGTCTACCCAGGCCTGATACTCGTCCGGGGCCAGGGCGTACAGCCAGCCCACCATGCCCGAGTGGCCGAAGCCGCATAGCTCGGCGCACGGGATCTCATACCGGCCCGGCTTGTTGGCCTGAAACCAGCCGATGATCTCTCGGCCCGGAACGGTATCCTGCTTAAAGCGCAGGTTGGGCAGAAAAAAGCTGTGAATCACGTCTCTGGAGGCCAGGATGACCCGGACCGGCTCGCCGGCCGGAACCCGGATATCGTTATCAACCTGCTTGTCGTCGGCGGTATCGAACTCGCCGTCCGGGCCGGGGTACAGGATTTCCCAGTTGAACTGCTTGCCGGTCACCTTCACCACGGTATTCGTATCGGGCGGCACGAGCTTGATATCTTCCCACAGCGAGGTGCTGGCCAGCCCCAGACCGATGAAGACCATGGCCGGAATGATCGTCCAGATGATTTCCAGTGCTGTGTTGCCGTGGGTGTAGGCCGCCCGCCGGTCGTCGCCCCGGTCTCGGTACACGAACAGAAAGATGAGCATCAGGGCGGTGACGACAATGAAAGCTGCAGCAGTCAGGTAATAGATGAAATAGAAGAGCGAATCGATCTCCGCTCCGTACGGCGAGACGTCTTCAGGCAGCCATCCTAACATGAATACCCTTTCCTTTTTCCCTGCGCAGAATCGCTCCCATGTATACCGAAAAACCGTTCTGCCGCAAGGGGAGGGGGCGGGCGTATGAAACCGAACGCGGTCTGCGGGCGACGCGTCCCCTTCGTTGACAAAGTGTCGGGGGCTCGCTAGTGTTGGGGCCGTTATGCAGAAAACAGGCTGGGAGCAGTTCGTTGAAATCATCACCAAGCCCGACAATATCCCCATTGTCGGCTTGATGTTTCTGGTGTTGTACTTCACGTGGCTCGCCTTTCGGGAAGGCCGAAAAAACGACCAACTGATCGAAGAGGGCCGGGCCGACGAAATCCTTGATGAGATGCAGAAATAGGGAGTGGCCGTATGCCGTTCACCATCGTGGCGGAAAACTGCACCGGGTGTAGCGCCTGCGAGAAGCGCTGTCCGACCAAAGCCATCAGCGGAGAGTCCAAAAAAGCCTACTTCATCGAACCCTCGCTGTGTATCGACTGTGGGGCCTGTGGCGTGATCTGCCCCGACGCCGCCATTTTGGATAACTTCGGGACGGTGACCTCGGTCTTGAAGCGGGTTGAGCGGCCCATCGCGGTCGTCCATCTCGATAACTGTAACGGCTGTGGCGTGTGTATTGACGTGTGTCCTTTTGACTGCATCACGCCCTCGGTCCATAACGGTCCTCAGTACCTGGGCCGCGTCGATGTTGACGAAAAGACCTGCGTTGGCTGCCAGCTGTGCGAAGAGGTGTGCGGCTGGGAGGGGATTTTCATCATGCCCGGAGCGGACAAGGACGCCTTCCTCAGCACCATGGAGGAACAGGGCGACGAAGCCTCGGCCTGAGTCTGAGCGCAGAAAGGAAATCCTGTGGCGGTCCCCAAACGACGAACCTCGCGCACCAAACGCAACAAGCGGCGGGCGCACCACGCCCTGTCGGTCCCGGCGCTGCGGACGGATACCCAGACCGGTGAAACCCACCTGTCGCACCGCGCCCATATCGGCCCCGACGGCGCGTACTACTATCGGGGCAGACGGTTGACCGAGCCCATCGAAGAAGACGAGGAATAGCGAGCCGAGGCCCGCATTCAGCCCGCATCTTTCGGTGCGGGCTTTTTTGCGCCTAGAGCGTGTTAGTAGCTTGTTGTAGTGAAAAGTCCCTAACTCCCTTTAGGGGAGCCCTGGTGGGGGCAGTTCTCACGTGCCGGGGCTATACATACATTATGGCAAACCCTTTGTACCCATGAGCTCCGCGCGGCTGAGGTTCGCATCTTGCAGGTCCGCGCCGCGGAGGTCTGCACCGCTAAGGTTCGCATCTTGCAGGTCCGCGCCGCGGAGGTCTGCACCGCTAAGGTTCGCATCTTGCAGGTCCGCGCCGCGGAGGTTCGCATCTCGCAGGTCCGCGCCGCGGAGGTCTGCACCGCTGAGATTCGTATCTTGCAGGACCGCGCCGCGGAGGTCTGCACCGCTAAGGTTCGCATCTTGCAGGTCCGCGCGGCGGAGGTTCGCATCTCGCAGGTCCGCGCCGCGGAGGTCTGCACCGCTGAGGTTCGTATCTTGCAGGACCGCGTCGCGGAGGCCCGCATCTCGCAGGTCCGCGCCACTGAGGCCCGCATCTCGCAGGTCCGCGCCACTGAGGCCCGCATCTCGCAGGTTTGCGCCGCTGAGGTCCGCGCCGCTGAGGTCCGCGCCGCTGAGGTCCGCGCCGCCAAGGTACGCATTTCGCAGGTGCGCGTCGCCAAGGTGCGCGTCGCTGAGGTCTGCGCTGGCAAGGTACGCATTGTCGAGGTTCGCATTTTGCAGGTCCGCACCGCTGAGGTCCGCGTCACCGAGATTCGTATCTTCCAGGTCCGCGTCGCCGAGGTACGCATTTTGCAGGACTGCGCCGCTGAGGTCCGCGCCGCCGAGATCCGTGTCGGCAAGGTGTGCGCCGCTGAGGTGTGCGCCGCTGAGGTGTGCGCCGCTGAGGTGTGCGCCGCTGAGGTGTGCGCCGCTGAGGTCTGCGCCGGACCAACTGCGAACAAAGACGGAATCGTACTGCAAACCATGGGCGCTTCCCTGACGGGCCAGCGCTCTATACAGCAGATCCCCGGTATTCTCGCCGAGCCTCCAATAGCGGCGATTCTTGTCGGGACGCCACATTGCATGCCAAGCGATGAACAGGGCCTCCTCCATTTGGCTGCCGCGCTGTTCCGCTCGCCTCGGGAGCGGCTCTGATGTGAATCGCCGACCCTCTCGAAACACCTGTTCCACGACCGGTGCCAGGACGTTGTGACGCTTGACTCGCGTTTTGGTGCTAACCGTCGCCTCGATTTCAAGCTCCAGGAAGCGACGAACCTCTTGCGACATCCGCTGGTCTGACGTCAGCTGTTCCCAGCGGTCGAGCATTTCCTTCGCTACTGCGGGTGCCCGAATCAATCCGTCCGCCATTGAAGCGACCGCCTTTGCCAGACGGCGTGCATAGAGATAATCGCCAAAACTCTTGTGGGTGAACTCGACGCCGGTGGCCTGCTCGTTGCGGGAGAAAAAGGCGGCAGCGAGCCGAAAGGGTTTCTGGGCGCCAGGATCCAGCATCTGCGTGTCGAAGACGTCGCGTAGCCCACTCTCGCCGGGCTGCAGGTACGAATCCTCACGGTCCACTTCCGTCAAAACTTCGTCCCATCTCACCGCTCGCGTGCCTCCAGTACGCCAAGCCGCGACGGCCATCGCCTCGAACGCCCGGTCAAATGTATCCTGGTCAAGGCCGGCAGCCGGCTTACCCGCGTCCTGTGGTCGGTTCTGTACGTTGCGGTTGCGGGCATGCAATCGCTCGAAGAGGTGGCTGTAAATCCGAGCAAGATTGCCATCTGAAATTTTCCCCGGCCCACTGGTCAGCAGGAAGTAATTCAGAAGCGGTTGGGCCGAAACGTCATGCAGATTAGGGTTTCCGTACATCTTGGGCGGATCATCAGACGGTTGGTCCTTGGCCTTCGCAAATCGTCTGAAGGCCTCTTTGCGATTGTCAGTCTGAAGAAGATCCTTGGGGTCGTCGTAGTCCTCACGGACCGCTGCGCCGGGTTCATCTCTGCGAATGTGGTAGGGAAGTAGATTGAATCTCTCACCTGGAAGAGCCGTTGTTGGCCCTTCGACATTGCCAAAGATCGCATCCCGCCCAGTTACAATGACCCAGATTGGTCGATCCTGCCAACTGCGCAGAGTCGTATTCAGTTCGCGCAGGAAAGTAGCAGATATCGCCCCGCCCACCTGCGTGCTCGCGGTCAACTCATCCAGCCCGTCGAAGATTAACAGAAGCGGTTTCTCCTGCCGCTCCCGTAGATGATTCGGATCAAGTGGATTGTGACGCATCTGGTCGGTGTAGGTGTTCAACGTGGCCTCAACACTTTCCACAATACCTGAGCGCCACTGAAAGCGCTGTAACGGGAACAGCAGTACATCCGTTGGACGACCGTTGTTGCCTTTCTCGGCGAGTGTGGCCGCCAAGGCCCTCATCGCTGACGACTTCCCAGATCCCGGCCCACCGGAAACCAGACGCAATCGGTCCCTACCCCGTTCGCCACGCAGCCATGACAACAGGTCGTCGTTCAAATTCACGACGGCTCGCACTTTCTTTGGCTCCGTCTCTCCATCGGTTTCTTGCTGTACAAAATGCCAGGCATTCAGAGGCACATAGATTTGGTCGATCGCGAAACTCTCATCGAACACCGGTGCGGTCCGGAACTCGGATACTAGCCAAGCACGGTAGAGCCGCCAGTCCTCCAGCATCCGCCAAGCTGGACCGGTCGGGTCTTTGCGCAGGTCGAGCAGCGGCCGGTAATGCGCTTCATCCCCCCGGATCGCTCGGTGGAGCCCCAACACCAAGGCCGCATCGAAGCGATGCTCAAGATTAACCAGGTCTTGCGGGACCGGGCTGTCTGCAGGAGGTGCCAGCCATTTCAACAGAGTGTTCTTTGCGAGCGCTACTGGCGACAGGTTCCAGGGATGGTCGAGGAAATCGACTGGAATGGTCAGAGCCGTAGCTTCTTGTTGAACCCGTTCGGAGATGGTGACGACATCTTGTTCATTGACTAATGTGGGCGGTTGTTGGTTCGCTACCTCTGTCAGCGCCTCGCCGATGCCTGTAAGCAGTAATTGCCAGGCAAGGGCTCCCTCACTTTGCTTGGTCTCAATGGTCCCAGCGGCCCCGAATAGGCTCGTGATCACATTTGGCCAATTTTGCAGCAAGGCCCCCTGTGTCGCGGCTTCGCTCAAATAACGGATCAGTCCGCACAGATCCGCTGCAACGCGAGCCTTCGGTACTTCCAGCCGTATTGTGTTCGGAGAGTTCGGCATCGTATCAGCCGTCCCCTAGGGCGTGCTGGAAACTTCTGACAACCTCTTGATTGTATTGAGGTTTTTCGCGGGAGCCCGCAAGACTACCTGCTGAGGTCATTCCTGCAAGTCAGCGATTTTTCCGAGGGAAATGAGTCGGAGTAAAGAAGTGCCTGACATCCCCTAGATGATCTTGTTCAGGGGATATTCGATGATCCCCACCGCGCCATGCTTGATGAGCTGGGGGATCAGCTCTCTGACCCGGCTCTCGCTGATCACGCTTTCGACCGCAAACCACGGGGTCTTGTACAGCGGTGAGACGGTCGGCGCGGTCAGGCTCGGCAACATCTCGACGATGTGGTCGAGCTTCTCCTTGGGTACGTTCATCTTGATCCCGACCTTGGCCTCGGCTTCCAGCGCGCCGGTCAGCAGCAGGGCAATCTGCTGGATGTGCTCCTTTTTGGCCGGGTCCTGCCAGGCTCGACGGTTGGCGATCAGCTGCGGGTTGGAGGTGAACAGCTCGTGGACGATCCTGAGGCCGTGGGCGCGGATGGTCGAACCGGACTCGGTCACCTCGACAATCGCGTCAACCAGCTCCTCGGCCGCCTTGGCCTCGGTCGCGCCCCACGAAAATTCGACCGCGACATCGATATCCCGTTCGGCAAAGTAGCGCTTGGTGTAGGCGACCAGTTCGGTGGCGATCCGTTTGCCGTGCAAATCCTGGGGGGTTTTGATCGGTGAGTCGTGCGGCACCGCAAGGACCCAGCGGGTCGGCTGAAAGCTGGCCTTGGAGTAGACCAGATCTTTGACCACCTCGACATCGGCGTTCTGCTCCATGATCCAGTCTTTGCCGGTCAGTCCGACATCCAGCGCGCCGGATTCCACATACTGGGCCATCTCTTGAGCCCGGACCAGCATGCAGCGCAGCGTCGGGTCGTCAATGCTGGGAAAATAGCTCCGCGAACTGGTGGTGATTTTCCAGCCGGCTTTGCGAAACAGGTCGATAGTGGTGGCTTCCAGACTGCCTTTGGGAATCCCGAGTTTGAGTGTTTGCATGAATGACTTTGCGTTCCTGGCCTGGATTTTGGCGGCGGCCAGTGGTGTTCCTAACACACAGGCCGGGGAGTGACAAGCAAAGGGCGGACGGATAGTGGTGGGAGAGCGACAGGGGCGGCACATAGGCAAGAGTGAAAGGAGAGGCCGGATGAAACTTGGAGAAATCGCCGAGCGCTTAGGCGCCGACCTCCACGGCGATGGCGCGCTGAAGATTGACGGCGTCAAGCCCATCGAAGAAGCCGGGCCGGCAGAGCTGACCTTTCTGACCAACAAAAAATACGCGGCCAAACTCCCGCTGACCGGGGCGGCTGCGGTGCTGGTGGCCCGGGACGTGTCGCTCGGCCAGCTTGCGGACAGGCTGGCCGTGGTCCGGGTGGACAACCCGGCCTTGGCCCTGTCCCAGGTGCTGGGTTGGTTTTATCCGCCCTACGTCCCGCCCGTGGGGGTTCATCCCACGGCCGTGATTGCGCCGTCGGCCCGGATTGGCGAGGGCGCCTCAATCGGGCCCTACGCCGTGGTCGGAGACGAGGTGGTGATTGGCCGCGGGGCGCGTATCGCCGCCCATGTCGTCATTTATCCCCAGGTCAGGATTGGCGACCGGTTTACCGCCCACGCCGGCGCGGTGGTGCGCGAGGGCACCCGCATCGGCCACCGGGTCGTCCTACAGAGCGGAGCGGTCGTTGGCGGCGACGGGTTTGGCTATGTGCCGCTTCCCGACGGGACGGTCGTGCCGAATCCGCAGACCGGTCATGTCGTGCTTGAGGACGAGGTCGAAATCGGCACCAACACCACGGTTGACCGGGCCACCCTGGGGGCGACGCGTATCGGACGGGGGAGCAAAATCGACAATCTGGTGATGATCGCCCATGGCTGCGAGCTGGGCCAGGGCGTGCTGCTGGCCGCCCAGGTCGGGCTGTCGGGCAGCACCAAAGTCGGGGCAGGGGTGCAAATGGGCGGCCAAGTCGGTGTTGCCGGTCATCTGACGATCGGCGACAAGACGCGGGTGGCGGCCAAGAGCGGCATTCCCAACGATGTGCCGCCCGACTCCGTTATCGGCGGTTATCCGGCCGTCGATATCTTTTCCTGGCGCCGCTATTCGGCCCTGCTGCCCCGGCTGCCCGACCTGGCCCGTCGGCTACGACGGGTGGAGCGGGCGCTTGGCCGGCTCCTGGGCGGCCAGGAGGGCCGGAAGGGTGAAGATGCGTCCAAGCGGAGCGCTTAGCGTCCGAACAGGCCCCGCAGCCCTTCCCGCAGGCCTTCTCTCAATACGTCCTCGGGCCTGACCGGATCGGCCGGGGCGTCGTCCCGGCCGTCTTGTGTCCCTCCGTCACGCGCCGCCGTCGGAGGCAGGAGTTTGTCCAGGACCTTGTCTTGCAGGGCTTCGACTCCCTGGCTGACAAGGCCGCGCTGGACCCGCCGGGCTATTGCCGCGATGTCAGGCACAGGTTTTGCGCCGGGCAGGCTGCCGCGCAGGGCAAAGGGCAGCGCAATCCGTTCCTGATCGTTGCTGAGCAGGCTGGCCAGCCGCACCCCGTCTTGAATATCCTGTGACAGCTCCCGGGCCAGAATGAGCTGGCCCTGAAAATCAACGGTCTGGTCATAGTCCAGCCAGCCCTGACCCCGGGTCGTATAATCGGCCGCCGTCAGCCGCACATCGTCAAGCAGGATTTTGCCTTGGCTGAGCCGCAGGCGGCCGCCCAGCTGAAGAAACTCGGTGTCTCGGCGACTGAAAAGAGCCGGGTACTTCTGGCGCACGCGGGGCGAGATGAGATTTGTCAGACCCGGAATACCGGTGATCTGCCGCAGCACCTCGTCGGCAATGTTGATGTCGGTCAGCGCCCCGTCCTTGATCTCCAGCTCACCCCGACCGTCCAGGCTCGGTTTCAGGGCTGGCCAGTCCTGGCCGCTGCCCGTCAGCTCAAGGTTGAAATCGGCCGTGCCGTGCGCGGAGTCGGACGCTCCGGGCAGGTAGGTGCTGAGCAACTCGGTCAGCTCGATGTTCGAGACCTGCGAGGCGAGTCGGAGCCGGGGCGGGCTGGCGGCCGTATCGTAACGTCCCGAGGCACTGACCGAGCCGCCCAGCGTGTGGACACTGAGCCGCTCAAGCGTGGCCACTTGGTCGAGCAGGGACAGCTCGGTCTGGAGGTCCGTATAGTCAACTGCGGCCAGCCTGCCCTGAGCCGAGGAGAGCGTGGCGTCGAGCGCCAGCCGTCCGCTCTCCAGCCGCAGCCGGCCTTCGGTCTTGAGACTGCTGAGGACATCCGAGGCGGCCTGCCCATCACCCCCGACATCCGCCAGCCACAGCTCGGGCGAACTCAGGCTGTAGCGCGCGTCCATGGGGTTCAGGCGGGCAAAGTCTGCGGCCAAGGCAAAGACCGATCTGCCGATCCGGGCCGAGGCGTTCTGGATGCTGGCGCCCTGGCCGGTCAAGCGAATCGAGGCGTTCAGGTCGGTCAGCGGTTGGGGGAGTTGAGCCAGGCTGGCGCTCGCCTGGTGGAGGTCAAACGTGCCGGTCACCGCAGGCCATCGCTCTTCGGCTAGCGCTCCCTCGATGCGGCAGTGCAGCTCCAGCTGCCCGGCGGCAGACAGAGCGTGCAGGGCAGGCACAATCTCGCGCCAGCCGGCCAGATCGATCCGGTTGGAGTCCAGCTGTAGATCCAATTCCGGGGGAGTGCCGAGGCTGACCTCGCCGCTGGTGGTCAGGGCCAGGGTGTGCAGCTGGATTGTGGTCTCCTGGAGATCGACACGCTCCGGCGTCAGGCGGGCCTCGGTCGTCACCACCAGCGGCGTGGCCTGGGGTTTGCGAAACTGACCGCCAAACTCAAGCGCGCTGTCCGTGGCTTCGACTGTTGCGACGAGGGCCAGATCGTCCAGCCCGCCCTCAGCCCGGAGCGTCACCGTAGCCAGCCCCTCAGCCCTCAGTTCAGGCGGGAGATGGGCGGCCAGCGGGTCAAAGCGCAGCAGTTGGGGCAGGCCGACCGGCCCCAGGGCAATAGCGCCGCTGAGGCGCAGGGCGGCCAGCTCGGCGCCCAGCGGACCCGCCTCGCCCGTCACCCGCAGATTGGCCTGGTCGGACTCGAACACCGATGCCGTCAGTCGCACATCCGACACCATCGGGGCGGCGGCCGTTCCCGACACGCGGCTGCTGAGGCGTAGCGGGCCGGACAGGCCGAGGCCGGCTGGAAGTATCTCGGCAACCTGGGGTAACGCCTGGGCCAGGGCGGCAGTGTCGAGCGGGTCCAGGCTGAGGCTGGCGTCAACGGCCAGCTGCTCGACCTGTATCTGCGGTCCCAGCGGGCCAAAGCTGCCCGATACGTGGAGGTTCTGTTGCTCGGCCAGAAACGCTGCCGACAGCTCCAGGCTGAGCGGTTGGTCAAAGCTCAGCTCCTCAACCTCCAGGTCGAGTTGGCTGAGGCGTAGCTCGGTCTGGGTCTGACGGTCGGTGTAGTGGATATCGCCGTTGGCGATATTGGCCAGGGCGACCAGCAGCGGAAGACCCTCGGCGCCGCTGGCCGGGGCTGTCTCCGAGGCTTGGGGCGGAGCAGCCTGCGTCCCTCCAGAGTCTTGAGGTGAAGCGACCTGCGTCTGCCCTCGGCCCAGGCTGGAAAAATTGAACACGCCCTCGGCGTTGCGAATCAGCCGAATGACCGGGTCACGCACGCTGACCCGCCCGACCTCAAGCTCTTGTCTGAGGAGCGGCATGAGCTTGAGTGTGATTTGCAGGTCTGTGGCGCGGACAAAGGTGTCTGAGGAGAAGGCTGGATCGTCGGCCAGGGCCACGTTTTGCAGCCGGGCGCCGATCCCGCCCCACAGACTGAGTTCGATGTCTCCAATCTGCAGCGAGCGACCCAGGGCCTGCTCGGCCTGGGCCAGCAGCCGATCTTTATTGGCCTCGATCAGACTGTCGAGATTCGACACGGCAAGCGCCAGCAGGCCGCCGATCAGGAGCAGCAGGATCAGACCGCCGAGCAACAGTTTTCGCATGTCAGCCGTCTTTCCGTGCCGCGGCGATAAGCGGCAGCAGGTCTGGAATATGGCGAATGACGTGTTGGGGCTGCGGCTCGCGGTCGGGTGGCGGCTGATCATCCCGGGACCAGATCAGGACCGAGCGCAGCCCCAGCCGGTTGGTGCCGGCAATGTCCTGGTCCAGCGAGTCGCCGACAAAGAAGGCCTGCTGCGGCTCACAGCCCGCCTGCTCCAGGGCGCGGCGAAAGATGCCCGGATCGGGCTTGCACGACCGGGCCTGCTGGCTGGTCAGCAGCGCGTCAAAATACGACGCCAGGCCGCTCAGTTGCAGCATGTGGCTGAACTGGTCATCGTCCACATTACTGACGATGCCAAGGTGGAGTCCGTAGCTGCGGAGGGCGCGGAGCGTGTCTTGAACGCCGTCCCGCAGGACGAAATCTCGTGTCCGGCGTGCGAACTGAGCCGCCCGGTAGCGGCCGAGCAACTCGGCGCCGAAGCGCACCCCGTAGACCTTGGCCAAGCCGTGCAAGACCTCATCGAACAAGTCCCGGTGCAGATAATACGGGCGGTTCAGATAGTCGTAAAAGACACGCTTGAGTTCCGCCCGATAGGTCCGCCGAATATCCCGCTCGTCGGCCTCGATGCCCGCCCAACGGGCGAGGTCAATCAGGGTCTCCCGCTCGCCCGCAGCCAGGCTTTCATAGTCAAAAAGCGTTCCGCCGAAGTCAAACAGCACGGCCCGAACCGCAGCCATCGCGCCCTCCTCCATACAACACGGTCTTGAATCTGACACATTCGGTTGCCTCGTGCCAGCGGCCCAGCCGGATGAAAAGTCAAAAGTCAAAGGTCATAACTTTTGCCCTGTGCGTTTTGCCTTTTGACATTTGACCTGTCTTTTGTTTCACTAAACCCATGTTTTTCCGCCTGTTCCTGCTGTTCACCCTCGTGCCCCTCGTTGAACTCTACCTGCTGATTACCATCGGCACCTCCCTGGGGGCCGGACCGACCATTCTGCTCGTCCTCGGCACGGGCATGGCCGGGGCGTATCTGGCCCGGCTGGAGGGCTGGCGGACATGGCGCAAGATCCAGACCGAGTCGCAGCAGGGGGTAACGCCGGCGAACGAGTTGATTGACGGGGTGCTGATTCTGGCTGCGGGCGTCCTGCTGATCACGCCCGGCGTGTTGACCGACGCCATCGGGCTGGGTCTCCTGTTTCCGCCCACCCGCAGCGTCCTCAAGCGGTCCATCCGCCGGGCTCTCGAAAAACGTCTCCAGCCGACCCACATTGAGGTCCATTTCGACCGTTTATCCTAGCGCGTCGCGCTGAACCAGCGCCGCAGAAAGAGCCTGTCCGTGCCGTTCGCCGATCATGCCGGGTTTGGATTTGTCCGGGTCGCGGCGGCTTCGCCGTCCGTCCGGGTTGCCGACTGCGGCTTTAACGTCCGGCGTATCCTGGCCCTGATGGAGCACGCCCAGGACCAGGATGTCGCTATCCTGGTTTTTCCCGAGCTGTGTCTGACCGGCTATACCTGTGCCGACCTGTTTCACCACCAGCCCCTCCAGCAGGCGGCGCTGGCTGGCCTGGAAGACCTCATCGGCCATACCCCCGGACGGTTTTCAGGGCTTGTCCTGGTCGGCCTGCCGCTGGCTGTCGAGGGACAGCTGTTTAACTGCGCGGCGGTCATCTGTCAGGGCGCGCTGCTGGGGGTCGTGCCCAAGTCTTTTCTGCCTACCTACCGGGAATTTTACGAGCGCCGCTGGTTTGCTCCGGCTGCGGCCGCCCCGAGTGCCGACATCGACCTGTTCGGCCGCTCGGTCCCGTTTGGCAATGACCTCGTGTTTGTGGCCGACGGCTGGCCGCGCCTCGCTGTCGGCGTTGAACTCTGTGAAGACCTGTGGGTGCCGCAACCGCCCAGTTCGCGTCAGGCGCTTGAGGGCGCGACCGTGCTGGTCAATCTGTCGGGCAGCAATGAGGGAACGAGCAAGGCTGCCTACCGTCGTCAGCTGGTGACCGGCCAGGCTGCCCGGTGTATTGCCGCCTATATCTACGCCGCCTGCGGTGGCGGGGAATCCAGCACTGACCTGGCTTTTGGCGGCCACTGCCTGATTGCCGAAAACGGCGCCCTGCTGGCCGAGTCCGGGCCTTTTGGGCAGGACGAGAGCCTGTGTGTAGCCGATGTCGATCTTGAGCGCCTGCACGCCGACCGGCTGCGGATGGGCAGTTTTCACGACGCCCGCGACCCCCGGCTGCCGCGCCTGCGACGCCAGCCGTTTGCCCTGGCCCCGCGTCCGACCCCGGCTCGCCTGGCTCGCCGGGTAGAGGCCCAGCCCTTTGTCCCGGCCGGCCAGGATGACCTGCGCGAACGCTGCGAAGAAGTCTTTCGCATCCAGGTTGCGGGCCTCGGCGCGCGTCTGCGCCACCTCGACACCCCGCCGGTGGCGATCGGGGTGTCGGGCGGGCTGGACTCGACCCTGGCCCTGCTGGTGACGTGTCGCACTGCGGATGCGATTGGGATGCCGCGCCAGCACGTCCAGGCCCTGACCATGCCCGGCTATGGCACGACGCAGCGCACCAGAAAGAATGCGACCGACCTCATGCACCAGCTCGGCGTGACGGGCCGTCAGATCGATATCCGCCAGCTGTGTCTGGACGAGATGCGGACCCTCGGCCACCGGCCGTTCGGCATCCGGCTGGATGGGCTGAGCGTCGAGGCGCTGGGCCACAAGCTGAAACAGCTGCCGCCCGAGGCGCGCCACGATGTGGTGTTTGAGAACGTGCAGGCCCGGATGCGGACCAGTCTGCTGATGAACAGCGCGTTTGTGGTCGGCACCGGAGACCTGTCCGAGCTGGCCCTGGGCTGGGCCACGTATAATGCCGATCACATGAGCATGTACAACCCGAATGTGGGCATTCCCAAGACTCTGGTCCGTTTTCTGGTCGCCTGGGCGGCCGAGCACGAGTTCAGCGGGGCTGTCCAGGCAACCCTCCGGGCCGTGCTGGCAACCCCGATCTCGCCCGAGCTGCTGCCGACCGGCCCGGCCGGCGACATTGTCCAGGCAACCGAAGACATCATCGGCCCGTATGAACTGCACGACTTCTTTCTGTTCCATTTTTTGCGCTACGGCGCCGCGCCGGCCAAGATTCTGTACCTGGCCGCCCAGGCGCGTTTCAGCCGGGCCTACGCGCCGCCGGAACTCCGACGCTGGCTGCGGGTGTTTCTCAGCCGCTTCTTTGCCAATCAGTACAAACGCTCGTGTCTGCCGGACGGCCCCAAGGTCGGTTCGGTGAGCCTGTCGCCGCGCAGCGACTGGCGGATGCCGAGCGACGCCCAGGTCGCCCACTGGCTGGCCGAGCTGGAGGACGAGCTATAAGAGTTCCGTGGTCAGGATGTAGCGCGCGTCCGAGACAAAGGAGATAAACACCACCCTGCGGCCCGCCAAGCCGGAACCAGCCAGGAGTTCCCGAGCGTCGCGCCGCAACGCCTCACGGTCCTCGGTCGCGGTCGGCAGCAGGACCGGAATGACCCCGTGGACCAGGGCCAGCCGCCGGTAGGTTTCCGCCTGCGGGGTGACGGCCACAATGGGCTGCGGCGGACGATACTTGGCAATCCGCAGGGCGGTAAAGCCCGACACGGTGACGGTCGCCAGGGCCGCGACCTCAAGCGTGGCGGCAATGTCGCAGGCGGCGCGGGCCAGGGCATCGGCCTCGGCATCACGTCTGTCTGGGGGGACGCTCCAGTCGAGCCGCCGGGTGAGGGTCTGTTCGGTCTCCTGGGCAATAGCGGCCATGGTGCGCACCGCCCGGTCTGGATAGCGACCGACCGCGGTTTCTTCGGACAGCATGACCGCGTCGCTGCCGTCCAGCACGGCGTTGGCCACGTCAGCGACCTCGGCGCGGGTAGGACGGGGCGCGGTGACCATCGAGACCAGCATATGGGTGGCGGTAATGACCGGCTTGGCCTGTTGGTTGGCCTCCCGGATCAGGCGCTTCTGGATGTGAGGGACGCGGGCGAACGGGGTCTCGATGCCCAGATCCCCACGGGCGATCATAATGCCGTCGGCCGCCGCCAGAATCTCGGAAAAATTGCCCAGCGCGGCCTGGGTTTCGATTTTGGCGATCACCGGTGTCCCGCTCCCACAGGCCGCAATGGCCCGCTTGGCGGTCGCCACGTCGTCGGCCGTGCGGACAAACGACAGGCCGATATAATCGACCCCCCGCTCAATCCCAAAGCGCAGGTCGGCGCTGTCCTGTTCGTCGAGGATCGGCAGCCCCATCAGACCCGAGGGGCAGTTGACCCCCTTGTTGGCGCTCAGCGTTCCTCCGACCACGACCGCACACCGAATGTCGTGGTCGCCGACCTGCCTGACCTCCAGTTCAATCTGTCCGTCGGCCAGCAGCAGCGTATCGCCGGGCCTGACCTCCTGGGGCAGTCGGGCGTAGGAGACCGATACCGCGTCCCGGTCGCCGACAACGGGCCGGGTGGTCAGCGTAAAACGCCCGCCGGCTTGCAGTTCGATGGAGCCAGCCGCAAAGTCGCCGATGCGCACCTTGGGACCGGCCAGATCCTGGAGAATGGCCAGCGGCCGACCAGCGGTCTCGGCCAGCCGGCGCAAACGCCCGATCCGTCGCCCATGTTCAGCATGGCTGCCGTGCGAGAAGTTGAGCCGGGCGACGTTCATCCCGGCCGCCAACAGGGTCTGGAGCTGGTTCGGCGAGTCGCTGGCCGGCCCGATGGTGGCCACGATCTTGGTTTTGCGGTCGTTGAGCGGGAGCATGCGGCTGCTATCTCCTTGTGGACCTGTAGGCAGCGCACCTCCGGGACAGGACCCGGCTGGTGTGGCCGTCCGTAGCTGACAGATGTCAAAATAGCATATATGACAGAGGTGGGGGCGGGGAGCCGACCGCATCCCGAGAACGTCATATGATTAGTGCCGCTGTCATTCTGCTACCCACCCGCAGCCGTCCGCTGACCGTGGTCGGCGGGCTGTCCCTGCTCAAGCGGGCGATTTTCACCGCCCAACGCGCTGGCGCAAAAACCTGTTATCTGGTCTCCGCCCACACGGCCGAACAGACGAGCGCGCTGCGCCGCTCGCTGGCCGGCGACCCGCGCCTCAGGAGCCGGCTGGTGTGGCTTGGCCCGCACGAGACGCCTCCTGACCCGCAGCCGGGCGGGCCGGACGCTGAGCAGTGTCTGGCCTTTGAGGTCCAGACCGTGTTTGCGGCCGACCTGGCCCGCGACCTGGCCGAGGCGGCAACGCCCCAGGCTGTCTGGGCGGTGGGCCAAGCACCGCAGGACTGCGCGCTGGTCGTCTTCCCGCTGCTGGCCCTTCCCACGACCCTGGCAGGCCTGCAAACCGCCGGCGCCGAACTGGCCGGGGGAGACTGGGGAGCAGAGGTGCAGCGCTTTACGGCCGACGGCTATTTCCTGGCCCAGGTGTCTCGCCCCAGCCTGGCCGCCGACGTTGAGAAAGCCCTGCTGCTGTCTCTGCCCAACCCCCGCGATGGCCTGGTCGATGCCTACCTCAACCGCAAGCTGTCGCGTCCCTTGACCCGTCTGCTGCTCCGTACCCCGCTGACGCCCAACCACGTCACCCTGCTGTCGTGCGGGGTCGGTCTGCTCGGGGCGGCCTGCTTCTGGGGCGGGGGCTATGTCTGGCCGATTGTGGGCGGCCTGCTGTTGCAGTTGTCCGCAGTGGTCGATTGTGTTGACGGCGAGGTCGCCCGGGTCAAGTTTCTGGAGTCCCCCCTGGGGGCGTGGCTCGATATCACCCTCGATACCCTGGTCCACATCGCCATCTTTGTGGGGGTCGGTATCGCGGTCTGGAAACAGGGCGGAGCGACCTATGCGCCCCTGCTGGGCAGCGCCCTGGCTGTTGGGGCGGCGATCTGTTTTCCCTTTGTCACCATGGCCGAGAAGACCGAGGAACAGGGCAAACAGCAGGGCGGCTGGGAGAACGCCATCATCCAGAATATGATCGAGGGGCTGACCAGCCGCGACTACTCGATCATTATCCTGCTGTGCGCCCTGGTCCAGAAACTGGCCTGGTTCCTGTGGAGCGCGGCGATTGGCGTGCAGGTGTTCTGGTGCATTCTGGCCGTCCTGCTGCACAAAGCCGGACGGCTGAACTGGGCGGTCTTTTCGTCACGCTCGCTCGACGCCTGAGGCGGACCTCAGCATGGACGCCCGGCCCGGCACCTATGCGCTGCTCCTGCGCGCCCGATCCGACGGGCGTATCCAAATCGGTCGGTGTGGCAGTCTGGCGGTCCGGCCCGGCTGGTATGTCTATGTCGGTAGCGCCTTTGGTCCGGGCGGCCTGCGCGCCCGGCTTCGCCATCACTGTCGGCTCGCGGAGCGTCCCCACTGGCATATTGACTATCTGCGTCGGGCGGCTGCGCCCGAGTTGGTCTGGTATAGCCACGACCCGCAGCACCGCGAACATGGCTGGGCGGAGAGCGTGGGACGCCTGGACGCGGCGCAGGTTCCGCTGCCCGGCTTCGGGGCGTCTGACTGCGGCTGTCGCAGTCACCTGTTCTTTTTCCCCAGCCCGCCCTGCCTGGCCGTCTTTCGACGCCGGATTCACGCGGTCGTGCCGGGCCCCGCCCGGATCGCCTCGGCAGCCCTGGCCCCCACCGGCTCTGACCCGATGGACGACGCCTCGGAAGCGTGTCGCAGGTCGGATGAGCGGAGCGTAATCCGACACGGACGGGCTGTCAGGTTACGCCTCCGGCTAACCTGACCTGCACGGCTACACATAATGGTGAATTGCGCTAGTACCGAATCCGTCGGTCCTGGCCCTGGCTGACGATGTGTACCCCGGTCGGCGTATTGAAGTGGGTGCCCAGAATGAGCGTCTCCGTATCGCAGTAGGTGTCGATGAAGCGCGTCCGGGTGGCAATAGCCAGCGCCTTGTCGGTATCGGCCTGCTGACTCCAGCCGGGTTCGGCGACCTGGACCGGGTTGACCATCATATCGCCGGTGATAATCGCCTGGTGGCCGTTGGAGATCAGCCGCACACTACAGTGGCCGGGCGTGTGGCCGGGGGTCGGCAGCAGGCTGACCTCGTCATCCAGACTCCAGGCTTCGTCCACCCACGCGACCTGGCCGGCCTCAAGAATGGGCAGGATATTCTGCTCGACCACGGCTTGGTCCTCAGGGGCGGGCGCGTCCTTCCAGTGCTGCCACTCGTCCGTGCTGAACAGATAGGTCGCGTTGGGAAAGGTCGGCACCCAGCGGCCGTCCTCCAGCCGGGTATTCCAGCCGGTGTGGTCGAGGTGCAGGTGGGTGCAGAACACGTAGTCAATCGCCTCCGGGCCACACCCGGCTGCGGCGCAGTCTTGCAGAAACGCGGCCCGGCGGCCGTTCCACTGCTCAAAGGCCAGACCCCGCTTGTCGTTGCCGATACACGTATCCACCATGATCGTGTGGTGACGGGTCTTGATGATAAAGGCGTGGATGCTGAGCAGCATCAGCTTTTTGTCGTTCACAAAGTGCGGCTGGAGCCAGTCGAGGTAGGGGTCGAAGTCGTCTTTGCGTTTGTCGACGTACATAAAGCGCGGGCTGGTCGGCTCCAGGCTGTCCAGGACTTTTGCGATCTGGATGGCGCCGACGCTGAAGCCTTGGGCATGGTGTGTCGTGGACATGAGGCCTCCTGTGGTCAGGCGGGCTGGCACGGCCCCGGCTCAGACATGATACACGTCCAGCACCGTCTCAATCTCGTCGTTGAGGACAATGATCTTCTTTTTGGCGATCTTGAACCGGTCGGCCTCGGGACGCAGGACGTACTCGTAAAAGCCGAAATAGCTGGCCGCCTGGCGCAGCTCGGTCCGATACAGGTTTACCTGCCAGTGAGCCGAGACGTGCGGCTGCCGGTCGACGACATCCGTCACCCGGATATTGGTGACCAGATGGCAGGTCCGGGGCATGGGCACCGAGGCGATGGTCGTGCCCGACTCGATCCGCCACACCCGGTCTTCCAGACCCGAGCGATCCCGATAGTAGATCAGCGACAGCTGCGAGCGCGGATCGTCGGTCGGCTGGCCTGTGTCGTCCCAGGCCGGAATCCAGAACTCGGCATCCTCGGTATACAGCGCCAGCCACTCGGCCCAGCGCCGCTGGTCAAGACACGCAGCCTCTTCGTACAACAGGTTCGCGCACCGGGGCAGCAGCTCAGCCATCATGTCAGACACCATGGCCGTCTCCGGCACCGTTGGTCTGGGCCGCGCCCTGGCGCATGAGTTTGAGCCACTGACGGTAGTGGCCGTGGTAGATCGTCTCGTCCCGGAAGTCGGGGGTGCTGGAGTCGGGTTGAAGCCCCAGGGCTTGGGCCTCGGCGTCCGGGCCGCGGACCAGGCGCTGGGCGCCACGTACATAGCCCTGCTGCCAGCGCACCTGGCGGCCCTCATAGCCCCGCTGGCAAGCCTCAAAGGCGGCCAGATCGTCCGGCGTACCCACCCCGCTGGCGTTAAAGAAGTCCTCATACTGGCGCAGACGGTGCTCGCGCATCTCGGGCGCTTCCCCCACCGGCGCGATACAGTAGGTTGACACCCGCGTTTTATCCGGCGCCAGGGGGTGAATGACCCGCAGTTGGGTCGAAATCTGGTCCATGAAGAAGACGTTGGGGTACAGCAACAGGTTGCGTAGCCGGTCTATCATCCAGCGCGCGTGCGTTTCGCCGTGGCGGCTCGCCATCTCGTCCCGGCGCTGGTAGGACGGCCGGACCTGGGGGTTGGGATAGTCGGTCCATAACAGGGTGTGACCGTTGCCCAGGTCGTAGCTGCCGGTGGCCAGGGTCGCGGCCTCAAGCCGCTGGACATCCAGGGCTTTGACCGCGTCGTGCCGGGCGGCCGCCCGGCGCTGAATGACGCCCATGAAGCTGCGGTGGACCACGTCAAAGTGATAGCCGTCCACCCCGTTTTCGGCCTGGAGCTTCCAGTTGCCGGCAAAGGTGTAATCGGCGCTGCCCCTCAGCACCTCCAGGCCCTCGGGAGCCTGGTCGGCCAGCATGTCGATGCAGGTCCGGGCCACGCCCAGATGCTCGTCAAGCTCGGGCACGTTGGGATTCAGGCTGGCAAACAGAAACCCGCGGTAGTTGGTCAGCCGCGGGATGCGTGACAGGCCGTGGTCCTGACGCTCGAACACGGGCGGATAGGCGCCGCTGTCGCGGTCCTTGACGCTGACCAGGCCGCCGTTGGTGTTGAACGACCAGCCGTGGTAGGGGCAGGTCAGCACCTTCTGGTTGCCCCGCTTGGCCAGACACACGGTCGCCCCCCGGTGCGGGCAGGTATTGATGAAACCGCCGATCTCGCCGGCCTGGTTGCGCATCAGGAGGATCGGCTGGCGGCCCATGGTGGTGGTGAAGAAGTCGTTGGGCCGCGGCAGCTGGCTCTCGTGGGCGACGTAGATCCAGCTGCCCTCAAAGATATACGCCATCTCCAGCTCAAAAATCTCGGGGTCGGTGAACAGCGAGCGGTCGATGGTGAAAAAGCCCTGCTCGGGCTGATCGACGATATAGGTCTGGAAGTCCAGTGGCGGGCGCTGCCGGGGTGTGAATGTTCGCCCGTTGGGGGCCTCATGTGGGGCAACCGATGTAGCCATGCGCCTCTCTCCTTTGTGTTGCGAGCGGGACAACGCTGATGCTGCTGAGATGAATGGCCCTACGGAGCAAGGGAGCGCACCAGGGCTATGGCCGTCCCTATGATAGTCCCTGCAACGGTAAGAGTGGAAACGAGCATGAATTTGTAGACATCTTGAAAGCCTTTCGTCACGTCTTCCCGCAGGGTCACGATATCAGCCTTTAATTCTGTCTTCACCTGGTCCAGGTCAGCTTTCGTTGCAACGGTAGCGCTCAGGGCTTCCTGTAGCGAGTTGGTCAGGGTGTCCGCCTGCTGCTGTGTGAAGCCCCCCTCACGCAGCTGTGTGGAAAACTTCAGGGTATCGAACGGGCTGGTTGCCGCCATAGCGTGTCTGCACTCCTCCTGTAGCCTTATTCGATTTCTCCTGCTCTATCCACCCCTCCGATTGCGAACGTGACCTCTTGCTGCGCGCTGTGATCGGACCCGGCCGAGCCGTCAGTCTGGCGCGTCCGGTCCCGAGAGCCGTTGTCCTTGAGACACGCAGACCCGCTGCTGTATAGAAGGGGGCTGCCCGCAGTGCTCTCTCAGGAGGTGTCCGATGTACGCTCTGCTCTGCCTGTGCCTTGGGCTCGTTCTTTTGTCCCCCTCGCTGGCCCATGCCGCAGCGCTTGATATTCCCGGTCGTGGGACCACTCTGTCGGGCATTGGTGTCATTTCCGGCTGGAAGTGCGAGGCCAACGGAGACCTCACGATTCGCTTTAATGGTGGGGACCCCATTCCGCTGCTGTACGGCAGCGAGCGGGGGGATGTCCGTCGCGCCGGAGCCTGTCCCGACTCGGATGTCGGCTTTGTGGCCGTCATGAATTGGGGGGAATTAGGCGATGGAGAACACACGGCCGTGGCCTACGACAACGGCGTAGAGTTTGCCCGAAGCACGTTTACGGTCGTCACCACCGGGGCGGCGTTTCGGACGGACCTGGAGGGGGAGTGGACGATTCAGCATTTCCCCGACCCGGGAGACACCGCTCGCTTTGTCTGGAACACGAGCACGCAACACTTCGAACTGGTTTCCGTACGTACCCGTTCCCTAGACCGGTCGATTGACAAGTACCTGACCGGTCCGGTGGCAGAGGGCAAGTCGCCGGGGCTGATTGCGGCGATCATAGACGGAGCGGGGGTCCGGGCCATTGCGGCCGCCGGGGTCCGCAGACAGGGATCGCCCGAGAAGCTGACAGGCAACGATCTGGTGCATATCGGTTCTAATACCAAGGCGATGACGTCCACCATGCTGGCGACCCTGGTAGAGGATGGGACCTTCGTCGGCGGCTGGGAGACGACAATAAGCGATGTTTTTCCTGAGTTGGTTGGTGAGATTCATGCGGGCTACCATGCGGTGACTTTATGGCAGCTCACCAGTCACACCGGCGGCCTAGTTCGTGATGCCCGTCGCTGGTGGGCGCACACGGAGCGGGAGATTCGGGAAAGGCGCTATACGATTCTGCGGGAGAATCTGGCGGATCCGCCGGCAGGGCCCATCGGTGAGTATCTGTATTCCAATCTCGGCTACATGGTCGCTGGCGCTATGGCGGAAAAGCTGACAGGGCAGAGCTGGGAAACGCTGATGGAGGAACGTCTTTTTACTCCGTTGGGAATGTTCAGCGCGGGATTCGGAGCGCCAGGCACGCCGAATGAGGTCGATCAGCCCTGGGGGCATCGCCGGGACGCGGGAGGGGCCTGGGTGCCCGCCCAATTCGATAACGCTGCTGCGCTTGGACCGGCTGGAACAGTGCATGTCTCAATCGCGGACTGGGCCAAGTTCATTCAACTGTGGTTCCCCAACTCGATGCCGAAGATTCTTGACCGCAAGACACTGAATACGTTGATAGCCCCCAGGTCGGGTGATTACGCGGCGGGTTGGTTTGTAGTCTCCCGTTCCTGGGCTGTGGGCAGCGCGCTGAACCATTCAGGAAGTAATACCTATTGGTACTCGCTCCTTCGAGTTGCGCCAAATCGAGAGCGTGCTTACCTTGCCGTGGCGAATTCCGCAGAATACGACCTCGACCAGACTCATGAGATGCTCGACTCTATCATTGGGAGCCTCATCAACCATGTCCCAGGAGGGTGAGGAAGCGTGGTTGGAATTTCTCTCAGTCCGGGTGGTTGGATCAAGAATGGGAGTCCCTTCTGATGTATACTCTCCTGCGTCTTTGCTTCAGCCTCCTTGTCTTGGCTCCGTCCCTGACCCACGCAGCGTCTCTCGATGTCCCGAGCAATGGGGACAGACTGTCGGGCATTGGGATCATCCACGGCTGGAAGTGTACAAAGGAAGGGGAGATTACTATCGCCTTCAATGACGGAGAGCCCATCTCCGCGACCTATGGTTCGCCTCGGGGCGAGACCCGTGCGGCGTGTGGGGATGAGGGGAACAACGGCTTTTATACCCTTTGGAACTGGGCCATCCTCGGCGATGGCGAGCATACGGCTGTCGCCTATGACAACGGCGTCGAGTTTGCGCGGAGTACGTTTACAGTCGTCACCAGCGGGGAGGAATTCCTGATCGGCGCAAGCGGGGAGTGTACCATCCCAGATTTCCCCGCCCCAAGGGAGACCACGCGGTTTGCCTGGAATCAGAGTACCCAACATCTGGAGATGGTGGCCGTGCAGACCCGCTCCGTGGACCGGTCTATTGTCCAGTATCTGACTGGCCCGGTGGCGGAGGGTCGGTCGCCGGGGCTGATTGCGGCCATCATCGACGAGGAGGGGGTGCAGGCACTCGCGGCGGCCGGGGTACGCAGACAGGGATCGCCCGAGAAGCTGACGGGCAACGATCTGATGCAAATAGGCTCCATCACCAAGGCCATGACATCGACCATGCTGGCGACCTTGGTGGCGGATGGCACGTTCGTCAATGGCTGGGAGACGACGATTGCCCAGGTCTTTCCCGAGCTGTATGACGAGATGCATCCGGATTACCGCGCCGTCACCCTGTGGCAGCTGGTTCGTCATGTCGGGGGCGTTCCGGACGACGTACCGGCCTGGTGGACGTCTCATCCGACCCTGCCCATGGTTGCCCGGCGCTACCGAATCCTTCAAGAGAATCTGGCCGACCCGCCGGGCAGCCCAATCGGCACGTTCAGCTATTCCAACGCCGGCTACCTGGTTGCGGCGGCCATGGCGGAGAAGCTGACGGGCCAGAGTTGGGAGACCCTGATGGGAGAGCGCCTGTTCATGCCGCTGGGGATGTCGAGCGCCGGGTTTGGGGTGCCCGGTACCCGGGGTGAGGTGGATCAGCCCTGGAATCATCACCGCGATGGTGCTGGCCTGTGGCGGCCAATCCAATTGGATTACGGGACTCCCTTGGCCCCAGCCGGCAACGTGCATACATCATTGGAAGACCTCGCCAAGTTCATCGCGCTGCAATTCCTCAACAAGCGCCCTGTGATTCTCAATCGACAGCAGTTGGACGAGGTGCTCATTCCTATACCGGGAAACTATGGAGGGGCGGCCGGGTGGGTGGTCTCCCACCAACTGGAGGGGGATCGGGAAGTCCTGTGGCTCTTTACTCAAGGTGGGGCTGGTCCGTGCTGCGGGTACCTAGCGGTTGTCCGGGCAGTCCCAGACCGAGGACGGGCGTATATGGCGGTCGCCAATTCCTGGGACGACGGCGATCTTTCCAGCAGCGAGACTCCCCGCATGCTTGGCTCTATCATTGACAGCCTGATAGATCATAGTCCGTGAGGGTGCAGGAGCTTGTCGGGGAGCCTTCGACTGGCAGCAGGCCATACAGAATTTTGTCCCGATACCGCCCCGGTTGCGCTGCCGGGGACCGGGAGCGGCTGAGGCGCGGAGGGGGAGTGGAAAACCGAGGCCATGGCAGCGGCGCTCCGACGAAGCGTTGCAAAGAGGAAAAAATGAGATGTCTGCTTTTGGGGAGCGTAAAGAGCTGGGCAGTTCTGTTCCTGCTTGGGGCGTGGGCGCTGTCCGCTCAGCCGACCGTAGCCCAGCCGCCGACCCTCACCGGCTGGTTCACCTTTGTCGTCGCCGATTACCCGTCCGAGGCCGGGCTCATCTCCGAGACGACCTACGTCCTGACCGAGGACTCGGGCGCACGACATGAACTGCTGATTGATATAGACCTCATGCAGCCACTCGGCGGCCCGGTGGCCTTGAACCGAAAGCGGGTGACGGTTGATGGAGAGTGGGAGCAGAGCGGACTTGACGTTCCTGCCCGATTCCGGGTCAGCTCCATCGAGTTGGCCGTGTCTCTGCATGAAACCTCCATCTTCTCACACCAAAGGCTCGCGACCGTTTTGTCCAACGCCGATGTCGTGGAGTTGGAACCACTCGCGTGCAGTTTGGAAGAGTCTCTTGTCTCCGAAGGAGGGGGGCAGCACACCACCATCGTCTTTGACAATCAGACGAGTGAGCCGCGCTATGTCTCCTGGGTGGACTACGCTGGCCAGCGCGTCTTGCACGCGACGCTCCGACTAGGCGAAAGTTATACACAACAAACCTACGCCGGTCATGTGTGGGTGGTAACGGATGAGGAGAGCCGCTGTCTTTCCATACATAAGGCTGTAGCAGCACCGGGCAAAGTCACGCTGTGCTGTAAAGAACCGCTTTCAGGTTCCCAGGCGTGGGTGACTATTCTGTGCCGTTTTGCCGATGCCACGCATGTCACCCCGCATCCGGTCAGTCATTATGAGAAGCTGATGGGGTTGTCCTATCCTGGCCTGGGCCATTATTGGAACGAGGTTTCAGACGGAAACGTTCCCGATTTGGCCGGGAGTGTAGTGGTGGGCTGGTACAACCTGCCCCACCCAAGATCGTACTACGCTACTTCTCGACCTGCCCCCATAGTGAGAGACGGTGACTTATATGATTATGATCTTGAGAAAACAGCGGCCGATTGCACGGCCGCCGCAGACGCAGATGTATTCTTCCCTGATTTCGATGGTTTTACGATAGTTTTTAACCAGGATTTCGATCCCCCTATTGGGAATCTAGCCAGGGGCGGTAGTCACTTCCTGACGCTGGATGGGCAACAAAGGTTTTGGGGTGTGACATGGATGCCTCCAAAATATCAGCCCCATCAGGCGACCTGGGCACACGAGATGGGTCACGCTCTGGGCTTACAGCATTCCTCTGGCCCCTACGGTCAAGACGATCCACCATTTAGTCCTACCACTTACGACTCTCAGTGGGATGTCATGAGCAGCGGAGGGTCTTGTATGTTCCCTGACCCTCGATACGGCTGTGTGGGCGCACATACTATTGCCTACCACAAAGACTTTCTGGGCTGGATTCCAGCGGACCGGAAGTATGTCGCCCCGCCCGACACGACCCGCACGATTCTCCTCGAACGGCTGGCCCAGCCCGGTGCTGAGGGCTACCTGATGGCGCAGGTCCCTATCGGGGACTCGCCGACCGACTTCTACACCGTCGAGGCGCGCCTGTTTGCCGGCTATGATGAGGAAATCCCGGATGAAGCGGTGGTTATCCATAAAGTCGATACGACCTTGGCAGACCGGCTGGCCCAGGTCGTGGACATCGACAACAACGGCGACCCGAACGACGAGGGAGCGATGTGGACGGTGGGGGAGATCTTCACGGACTTGGAGAGTAATCTCCAAGTCTCCATCGACGCGGCCTACACCACTGGCTACCGTGTGACCATCAACACCGACCCGGCCACGTTCAGCACCTGCATTGATTTTCTGTCTGCTTCCTCCCATTTCCTTGGCCCGGGTCGGGACGGTGCCAGCGTGCAGGTCGAGGCGGCGAGTGACTGCGACTGGTCAGCAAGTAGCAACACCAACTGGATTCGTGTGACGGCCGGGGCTCGCAGCAATGGTCAGGGGCGAGTCAGCTATACGGTGACGAGGAATCCTCGTTCCGCTGCCCGGATCGGCACGCTGACTATCGGGGGATGGACGTTTACGGTGACGCAGGCCGGAGCGGCTGAGGTCCTTTTTGAAGACGATATGGAGAGCGGAACCGAAGGCTGGTGGGCGGCTTCTCCATGGGCGCAGACTATGGCGTCCGCCCGAAGTGGGCTCCGGGCCTGGACAGATAGTCCGGGCGGTCATTATCAGAATGATCAGAATAGTGGTCTTTGGTCTCCAGTCATCGACCTGACAGAGGTCGAGTCAGCAACCCTGACCTTTTGGCATCGGTACGACATTGCCAGTGACGATCAGGGTAGCGTGTGGGTCGTCGCACTGCCACAGCAGGAGGATGGATCGTGGCAGACGGAGAAGCATTTACGCACGTTCACCGGTACGAATCCGACGTGGCAGCAGACATCAATTGATTTGACTCCTTTCGTTGGAGAGTCGATCCGCCTCGCCTTTTACCTCTGGTCCGATGCGGCTCAGACGGCCGACGGCTGGTATATCGACGACGTGGCCGTGTTCTCGTCCGATTTCGATACCCCGCCGCCGCCCCAAGCGCGTCTGGAGAATCCGTCCCCGGGCTCGTTCCAGAGCGGGATCGGCATCATTTCGGGCTGGGCGTGCGAGGCGCAAGAGATTGTCATCGAACTGGCCGGCACGCCAGTCCCGGCGGCCTACGGGACGCCCCGGGGAGATACGCGGAGTGTCTGCGGCGATAGTAACAACGGCTTCAGCCTGTTGGTCAACTGGAACAACCTGGGGCTGGGGGAGCACCCGGTGCGGACGCTGGTGGATGGCGTGGAATTTGCCCGCACGACAGTACGGGTGACGACGCTGGGGGTGGAATTCCTACGAGGGGTGAGCGGCACATTTCCTCTCTCGGGCTTCCCGCATCCGGGCGAGACAACGGTTGTGCGGTGGAACGAAGCCCAGCAGAACTTTGTTATCACCGATGGGCAGCCCGACAGGGGCGGGGGCCATGACCGGGTAGCCGGGCTTCAGGCGGCGTTGGAGAACCCGTCCCTGGGCTCGTCCCAGAGCGGGATTGGGATCATCTCGGGCTGGGCGTGTGCGGTGCAAGAGATTGTCATCGAGTTGGCTGGCACGCCAGTGCCGGCGGCCTACGGGACGCCCCGGGGCGATACCCAGCGTGTGTGTGGCGATAGCAACAACGGTTTTGTCCTGTTGGTGAACTGGAACAATCTGGGGCCGGGGGAGCATGAGATTCGGGCGCTGGCCGATGGGGCGGAGTTTGCCCGCACGACGGTGCGGGTGACGACGCTGGGGGTAGAATTCTTGCGGGGTGTGAGCGGTACGTTTCCCCTGGCGGACTTCCCTCACCCGGGTGAGACCACCACGCTGCGGTGGGAAGAGTCTCTCCAGAACTTCGTGATTATTCCCTGAGCATGACCCCTCCTCGTCCTTGAGACAAGCAGCCCTGCTGTATAGAAGGGGGCTGCTTGAAACGCTCTTTCAGGAGGAGTGCGATGTCTGCCCTGCTTGTTCTGTGTCTTGGGCTCATTCTGCTGGCCCCAGCGTTAGCGCACGCCCGATCGGCTCTCGATATCCCTGGCGACGGGGACACGCTGTCGGGCATTGGGGTCATTTCTGGCTGGAAATGTGAGGCGCAAGGGGACATCACGATCAGTCTCGACGCCGGAGACCCGATTCCTGCGACGTATGGATTTCCCCGAGACGATACCAGCTCGGAGTGCGGCAATGACGGCCACAACGGCTTTTTCAGTTTCTTCAACTGGGCCATCCTGGGCGACGGAGAGCACACAGCCGTTGCCTACGACAACGGAGCAGAGTTTGCGCGAAGTACGTTTACAGTCGTCACCACCGGGGAGGAATTTGTGGTCGGGGCTCGTGCGCGGGTCAGTGTCCGGGATTTCCCGCGTACCGGTGAGACGGCGACCTTTGCGTGGAATCAGAGTACCCAACACCTGGAACTGGTTTCCGTGCTTGGAAGCGCCGTGGACCGGTCAATTGTTAAATACCTGACAGGTCCGGTGGCGGAGGGCAAGTCGCCGGGGCTGATTGCGGCCATCATAGATGAAGCGGGGGTTCGGTCCATTGCGGCCGCCGGGGTTCGCAAGCAGGGATCATCCGAGAAGTTTACGATTAACGACAAGGTATATCTCGCTTCTAATACCAAGGCGATGACCTCTACTATGCTGGCGACCTTGGTGGAAGATGGAACATTTGTAAACGGCTGGGAGACAACGATCGCAGAGGTTTTTCCTGAGTTGGTTGGTGAGATTCATGTGGACTACCATACTGTTACGGTATGGCAGCTCATCAGCCACACAGGCGGTGTGGCAAAAAATATAAACTGGTGGGAGCACGTAGGGCTAGAAATCAAGGAAAGGCGCTATACGCTCATGAAGGAGAATCTTGTAGACCCGCCGGCAGGGCCCATCGGTGAGTATCTGTATTCCAATTTTGGCTACATGGTTGCCGGCGCTATGGCGGAAGAACTGACAGGCCAGAGTTGGGAGACCTTGATGGGAGAGCGCCTTTTCACTCCGTTGGGGATGTATAGCGCGGGATTCGGAGCGCCAAGCACGCCTAATGAGGTTGATCAGCCCTGGGGACATTGGCGGGATGCAGGAACTTCCTCCTGGACGATTGGCCAATTTGCTGATCCTGCTGCACTCGGACCGGCTGGAACAGTGCATGTCTCAATCGCGGATTGGGCCAAGTTCATTCAACTGTGGTTTCCCAACTCGGAGCCAAGGATTCTTGACCGGGATACGCTGAATGAGTTGATAACCCCCCGGTCAGGAGATTACGCGGCGGGTTGGAATGTGTTCCCCTGGGATGAAGAAATAGGGATCGGCCACGGCGGAGGTGGTGACTTTTCGCTTTCGAACCTTTGGGTCGCGCCAAATCGAGGTAGAGCTTACGTTGCCGTGGCGAATTCCGCAGACGATGATACTCCCGACCTGATTGACTCTATAATGCGGAGCCTCGTAGCTCATAGTCCGTGACTGTACGGGAGCCCGCCTGGGTCTCTCAAAAGCACGGACCGTCGAGCCCACGTGGAATAAAGACGAAGCCGGTCCGAAGGCGATGGACCAGGAGCGGATTCTGCCGAGCTTGGGCGGGCGACCCTGAGGCGAAAAATTGGCTAAGGAGCAGACGAACGCTCCCAGATCGGCTATGAGAGTCGCCTAGGGGGAGCCATGACCGGCCAAGAGCCCATCCTCAGCGAACACCATCTGCTCATCTTTCTGCTCCAGGTTCTGCTGCTGCTGGCTCTGGCGCGGGGCTGTGGAGAACTCCTGCGCCGCTTCGGCCATCCGCCGCTGGTCGGCGAAATCCTGGTCGGCGTCTTCTTGGGGCCGACCCTGCTGGGCCGGCTGGTGCCCGGCGTCCATCACACCCTCTTTCCGGCCGATCCCATCCAGCAGGCGATGCTGGAAACCGTGTCGTGGTTCGGCGTCCTGTTCCTGCTGTTGGAAACCGGCCTGGAGGTCGATGTGTCGGCCGCCTGGCGCCAGCGTGCCTCTGCGCTGCGGGTCGGCGTCATCGGGTGCCTCGTACCGCTCCTGATCGGCTTCGGACTGTCGCTGCTGCTGCCCGACCACTATCTGCCGGCGCCCGAACGCCGTCTCTTCTTCGCTCTGTTTTTGGGCACGACCATGGCCATCAGCGCCATGGTTGTTATTGCCCGGGTGCTACACGATCTGGATCTCATCAAAAGCGACCTGGGTCTGTTGACCCTGTGCGGTTATGCCGTTGACGATATTCTGGCCTGGGTCATCTTCAGCCTGATCCTGGCTGCGGCAACCCAGGCGGTTCTGGACCTCGGCTCGGTCGTCGGGCTGTTGCTGGTCACGGTCGCCTTCACCGGCCTGTGCCTGACGGTCGGTCTGCGAGCGGTGGACCAAGCCGTGGCGTTCATCGACCGCCAGCTCCCCCAACAGCCCGGCGCGGTGCTGTCGTTCGTGTGCTGTCTGGGGCTGCTGTGCGGCACGGTCACGGCCTGGATCGGCCTCACCGCGCTGCTCGGCTTCTTCCTGGCCGGCATCATGGCCGGCCAGGCCCACGCCCTGTCCGAACGCATCCGCCAGATTCTGACCCAGATGGTCCACGCGATTTTCGTGCCGCTGTATTTTGCCGGCATTGCCCTGCGGGTGGATTTCTTCGAGAATTTTGACGTCTTTCTGATCGCCTTCGTGACCGTGGTGTCGATTGGCGGCAAATACCTCGGCGCCTGGCTGGGCGCCTTTGGCACGGGCCTGTCGCGGGTGGACCGGGTGTCAATCGGCATTGCGTTCACGCCCAGCGGGGTGACCGGCATCGTGGTCGGGGCGGTGGCGCTGGAGTATGAAATCCTGACCGTGCCGGTTTTTGTGGCGATTATCTTCTCGACCATCATCTCCTCGCTGCTGGTCGCCCCGTGGCTGGTCTGGTCGGTGCGCCGTCGCCAGGCAATCCATATCCTCGAATTCTTTCTGCGCCGGGCGCTCGTTGCCAGGCTGCGCGGCACCAGCCGCGGGGCGGTTATCCAGGAACTGTGTCAGGCTGTGGCCGAGTACGCCCCGCCCACCGAGGGTCTTGATGATGAGATCGTCTTTGCTGCGGTCAGCGAGCGCGAAGAGCTGATGGGAACCGGGCTGGGCAGCGGGCTGGCTATTCCCCACGCCCGGCTGGAGGGGCTGAGCAAGCCGCTGCTGGTGTTCGGCCGCTCCGAGTACGGCATCGAGTGGGACGCGCCCGACGGCCTGCCGGTCCATTTTGTGTTCCTGCTCCTCACGCCGGTGGCCGACGACGGTCTCCAACTCCAGATCCTGGCCGCCCTGGCCCGCGAGATAGGCCAGGAACAGGTACGCGACCAGCTGCAACACGCCCCGGACGCGCAAAGCCTGTGGCCGATCCTGCAGGACGCGCTGCGTGAGCACCAGCTGGTCCCGGTCAAAAAAGAGCCGGCTTAGAGCATTTCCCGATAGGCTGTAGTAGGTCGGATTAGCGAAGCGTAATCCGACACGGACGGGCTGTCGGGTTACGCCTCCGGCTAACCCGACCTACACGGCTGCACATAATGGTGAATTGCTCTAGCCGAAGGGCAGGAACAGGGCTGCCACGCAGGCGGTGAGCCACGAGGCCAGCGCGCCGCCGAGCATGGCCCGCAGGGCGAGGCGGGTGATGTCGCGGCGGCGGTCTGGAGCCAGGACCCGCAGGGCGCCGAGCTGGACTCCGATCGCGGCAAAGTTGGCAAAACCGCACAGGGCGTAGCTGGCGATGTGCGCCGTGCGCCGACTGATGGCCGCCGTGTCCGGGTCCAGGAGAGCGGACAGGGATTGGTAGGCGACCAGCTCGGTCGCCAGCAGCTTTTCGCCCAACAGGCCGCCAAAGACCCGGCACTCCTCCCAGGGGATGCTCATGGCCGCGGCCAGCGGGGTCAGCGCAACGCCAAACAGCATCTGCAAGCTCAGCGGCGGCAGGCCCAGGCGGTCGCGCCAGGCGGCGACCGGAGCCCAGGCGCTCAGCGCTTCCAAGGGCCAGTTCAGCAGGGCCAGAAAGGCAACGAAGGCGACCAGCATGGTGGCGATATTCAGGGCCAGCCACAGGCCGTCGGCCGCACCCGAGGCCAGGGCGTCAAGCACATTGTGGCTGTCGCCCGCAGCCGGGCGCAGCGGCCCGCTCTCCTCGGGGGCGGACTCGGTTTCCGGGACCAGGGTTTTGGCCATGAGAAACGCGGCCGGGGCCGATAGCACGCTGGCCGTCAGCAGATGGTGGGTGAACACCACGGCCAGGTCTGGATCGCCGCGGCTCAACAGCCCGACATACGCCGCCAGCACGCCGCCCGACACGGTGGCAAAGCCGCCGGTCATCAGCGTCATCAGCTGTGAGCGCGTCATCCCGGCGATATACGGCTTGACGCACAGCGGGGCTTCGGTCTGACCGACAAAGATATTCGCCGCCACGACCAGGGCCTCACTACCCGTCACCCCCAGGCTGCGCCTGAACAGCCAGGCCAGCAGGCCGACCAGACGGGGCATGATGCCCAGGTGGTACAGTACCGACATCAGGGCCGCGATGAACACAATGGCCGGCAACACCTGGACGGCAAAGATAAAGCCCCACGGCCCGCCGGCGTCGAGCAGCTGGGCACCGAACACGAACTGGCCGCCGCGCTGGGCAAACGACAACAGCCGGATCACGCCCCGGGCGAGCAGGTCAACGAGGCTGACGACGGGTGGAAAGGCGAGGAAGAGGCCGGCAATCACTCCCTGGAGCAGGAGGCTGGCCCCGATGAGACGACCCGAGATATGGCGTCGGTTGTCGGACAGCAGGACAGCGATGGCGAGGAGCAGGACGATGCCGCTGAGGCTGATGAACCGAGACATGGAGACGCCACCGCCGGGCTGAAGCTGGCCCGCAAGTTGTGGACACCTTATTCGGTCGATTGCTCAAGCAGCCTGACGATCTCGGTGTGGCCGTGCTGTCTGGCCAGAGAGGCGGCCGTCTGACCGGTAAAGCCATCCTTCAGGTGCGGATCGGCCCCGGCCGCCAGCAGGGTCTGGACCGTCTCAAGATGGCCGCCACCGGCCGCTTTCATCAGGGCTGTGCGACCCATCGGGTCGGTCACATCCGGGTCCATGCCGCCCCGCAGATACAGCTCGACGATCCGGGTGCCGCCCAGCTCGGCGTAGGTCAGAAAAGGCGCCTGCTCCCACTTCAGCCCGTACAGGGCCAGTTCGCGGCGGGCGTCGTCGGGGCTCGGGCCGCAGCCGAGCAGCAACAGCGCGCCGAGCAGGAGCCGGACACAGCTGAGTCCCCCGATCCCCGTCTTCCCTATCGGCATGCGGTCCTCCTGCAAAAAGAAAAGGCAGGGAGCCGTTCAGCCCCTGCCTTTTGGGAGGCTGGTGCGGACAGCCGCCTAGGCGTGTGAGCGCAACACCTGACCCGGCATCGCCCCGGTATGCTGGGCGTCCTGGTACAAGACCTGGCCGTTCACGATGGTATGCAGCACGCCGTGGGCCGGCATGACCAGACGCCGACCGCCGCCCGGCAGGTCGTGGCGCATCTCGGGCCGCTTGGGTGAGCCGATGGTCTCGGGGTCAAAGATGGCGATGTCGGCAGCCTTGCCCTGTTCCAGGCTGCCGCGGTCGTGCACGCCAAAGAAGCCGGCCGGCTCCGAGGTGAGCCGCCGGACCGCGTGCTCCAGCGTGATGGCCTGTTTTTCCCGGACCCAGTGGCCGAGCAGGTAGGTGCAGTAGCCGGCGTCGCACAGCATGTCAACGTGAGCGCCGCCGTCCGACAGCCCGATCAGGGTGTTCGGATGGTTGATCAGCTCGGCCACCCGCTCTTCGCTGGCGTTGAACAGGTACATGACGTACTGCATGGCCAGCCCGTCCTCGATGGCCAGATCCAGGAAGGTGTCGAGCCCGTCGGCGCCGCGTTCCCGGGCCACGTCGGCGACCGTCTTGCCCTCGTGCTGTTTGAGCTCGGGCGTGCTGGCCTCGTGGACAATCACCCGGTCCCACTGCCCGGCAAACACCCGGGGCTCGTCCATGGTCTTGCGAAATGCCTGGCGGAAGGCCGGCTCGCGGTACAGCGCGATCTGTTCCTCGGCCGGGCGGTTGAAGGCCGGGTTCCACGACGGCAGGTTGGCGAAGATAAACGGGTTGCGCAGGTTGATCTGCACGCTCAGCGGCCGGGGCGAGACCTGGGGCACGACGCCGCGCTTGATCAGCGGCAGGGTCCGCTCCAGGGTATCCATGCACACGTCCGGCTTGTCGTCCCGCGACAGCAGGGCCAGCCAGGTCACCGGGCGCTGGCTGGAGGTGGCCAGATGATCCAGCAACGCATAGTCGCTCTCGGACACCACGCCCGGATTGTCGTTGAGCGCCAACTCAATCGTGCCCCGGCCGAGGTCTCTCAGCACCCCGCCATAGGCTGCCAGCTCGTCGCGGCTGGCCAGCCGACAGGCCAGCGGTCGGCCCTGATAGCCGATATGCTGGGGACCGTTGGTGGTCGAAAAGCCGAACGCGCCGGCCTCCATCGCTCCCCGCAGCAGGGCTGCGATTTGCACTGTTTCTTCCGGCGTGGCCGCCCGGTCCATGGACTCTTCGCCCATGACATAGTGGCGGAAGGGGGTCAGCGGCGCCATGAAGCCCAGGTTAATGCCCGAGCCGCGTTTGGCCGCGGCGTCCATATATTCGGGAAAGGTCTCCCAGTCCCAGGTCACGCCTTTGGACAAGACCTCAAAGGGAATCGCCTCGACGTTGACCAGGTCCCAGGCTGCGATTTCCCGCACGTCCGGCTTGCACGGCGCCAGGCCCACGCCACAGTTGCCCATGATGACGCTGGTGACTCCGTGCCAGGACGAACAGGTGATGACCGGGTCCCAGCAGATCTGGGCGTCGTAATGGGTGTGGGGATCGAAAAAGCCGGGCGTCACCACCAGGTCCGAGGCGTCAATGACTTTTTTGGCGCCGTCGGTGATCTTGCCGATGGCGGCAATTTTGCCGTTGGCCACCGCCACATCCGCGCGGTAGCGCTGGGCTCCCGTCCCGTCCACAATCGTCCCATTTTTAATCAACACATCGTAGGCCATGCAAAACTCCTTCCTTTATTCCCGTTTTCCGTTCCCTATCGTGTTGAGGGGGGCGTCGTCAATAACGTCGCGGGTCCTTGTGTCGCGCTTGTCCGGGTCTCGAACAAAACGAAAGTGACACGTCTCCGCCCCGGTTGAAATCGTGTGCGGGCGTTCGACGCGGACCGGCCGCTTCGAGGTGTTGAGGACGTCCATCCAGTTTCTGTCCCAGGCACACACCAGGCGGGTCAGAGACGGCTCGCCATGCTCGACAAAAAACTGGTGGAAGGCGCAGCGGCTGACGATCATGGTCGTGCTGTCGGCGTCCGTGTGTTGGCCAAAGCGCATGCCTGCGCCCATCATCCTGTGTCCGTTTTTGGCCAGATCCATGGCCGACAGACGCCGAACCGGATCGCGAAAGACGAGGAGGGCGCGGTACATGAGCCTGAAGAGCGTTTGATACGACCGGCGAAAAGCCGCTTCGACCAGGTTGTAGGCGCGTTGCGCGTCGCCGGTGAGCGTGCCGAGTTCCCGGTAGGCGGCCAGGACGACTACGCACATGGCCAGAATCATGCGGCCTTGTTTATCCGGCAGCGACGAGCGTTCGGCGTCAAAGAGCTGCTGAGCCGCAGCCCGCACCCGCTCCAACACCGGACCGGCTTCGCCGGGCAGGCTTGCCCCGATTTCCCTGCCCAGGTGACGCAGAAACGTCTTGCCCCAGCCGTTGGCCTGGAGACTCCCAAAAGCGACTTTCATAGCGCTGCTCCTCGCGTTGTCTGGTGATACCCATTCTACCACGACAAGAGGTTGTGCTCCCTCCAGGACAAGAGGCTCTTGCTCCCTCTCCCCTGGAGGGAGAGGGCTGGGGTGAGGGGGATTCGCCCCGCACGTTCTGTTTCTCTCCCGAGCGGGAGTTGTCTCGTTGATTATCCACCATCTGCGTCTGAAGAGGCGGGCGGGACGCCCGCGCTCCCGGCTGCCCCGCCCGCCCACTACCCGGCCGCCTGCGCCCCTCCGCCCATGACTCACAAGAGGACGAAACTGCGCTAGCCTGAGATCGGTCCAGCCGACACCGCCAGCAGCAGCCCCAGCCCCATCAGCACCAGGCCGACCCCTTTGCCCAGGGCCACGCCGTGCGGCACGACTTTTTCCACAAAGATCACCAGCGCCAGGATACCCATCCAGACCAGGTTCATGGTGCCCATCACAAACATCACCGTCATCAGGCTCCAGCAGCAGCCCAGACAGAACAGGCCGTGCTGCACGCCCATCCGAAACGCGCCCCAGGCGCCCTCCCGCCAGTGCTGGAGCAAAAAGCCGAGCGGCGAGCGACACTGGCTCAGACACAGGTATTTGAGCGGCGTCAGCTGATACAGGCCGGCCAGGATGAGCAGGCCGCCGCCAATCACCGGGCCGTAGGTCCGCAGGCCGGGAAACGTGTCCGGCACAGCCTGAATCGCCACGTCTCCGGCGTATGCCAGGCTGCCGGTCAGGGTCCACACCACGGTGTAGCCGACAACGAAGATCCAGGCCGGCACAAACGGGTCGGCCCGCTCCCGCTTGCGGCGCGATATGGTCGAGAACAGCACGGCCATGGGCGCCACCGACGGAAACATCATGGCCACCATCATGACGCCCCACAGCAGCACGTACAGCCCGGCGTTGGCGACCGACACGGGCCGGCCCATGGTCATGCTGGGCGCCACCAGGCCCAGGCCCATACCGCCCATGTGGCGGACCGTGATCACCCAGGCCACGAGCGACACCGCGACCAGGGCGCCGATAATAATGATCAGGCTGTCGCGGCCGCGCATGCGCGCCTAACTGTGCCAGCTGAACGGTGCAAAATGGCCGTTCGTTTCGCTCACGTCCCAGGCCAGGTTGTGATCGGCGTAGCGGTAGGCTGTAGACTGGGCCAGGGCGAGTTTGGGCGACACCGGATGGGCGGCGTTGGTCGCCCACAGCGGTTCGCTGCCGTCCCGACCGGTGACCGCCTCGATATCAATATCCAGGATATCGGGGATGCTCAGCCGGCGGGCGTTGCCGTCGATCTCGTAGCGGATGGGCGCGGTTTTAACGCCCAGGAAATTGCTGACGAGCAGAAAAACCATCTGCATCGGGCCGCCGGCCTGACCCGAATAGATGGCGCCCAGAGCCTGCTGTTGGGACTCGGATGCGGCCGCGTCCACATACACCGCAGCCGTCCAGTTGCCGTCGCGCATCCTGCCCGGGCCGGGAAACGACACCACCAGCACGGCGTTCAGGCCGTCGAGGCTGGTCTGGCCGTAGCTGCCCTGGTCAACATGAAAGGCCAGGGCTGCGTCGCAGCGTCCCCGTGGCGGGGCAGCCTGGATCAGGCAGGCGCACACCAGGTCGCAGTTGCACGATTCAAAATAATCACCGCTCAGCGTCCACTGTTCTGCCATAGCTCCTCCTGTGCGGGTGAAGGCTGCTCTCTGAGGTGATGCGGCACCCACCCCGGCCCTTCGGGCCACCCCTCCGAGGAGGGGATGGGCGGTGGGAACTCCCCTCCTCGGAGGGGTCCTGCAAAGCAGGGGGGTGGGTTCAAGCTTGCGGAACACGTTGAGGTGGTCATCAGCGTTCACCTGTGTCGCCTGGGGCGCGCTCAGAACTGATAGGTCAGCCGTAGCACGGTCTCGTCCCAGCGTCGATACAGCCCGCCCAGGCCCCAGCTCTCGTCGACCTGCCCGCCATAGCCGGGCACGAAGAAATAGCTCTGGGGCGAGGCGGACGATCAGCCGCGGGGTGATGTAGTAATCGACCACCCAGCCGAACTGCGAGCTGTAGTGGTTCATCGGGTCCAGCACATAAAAGGCGACCGGCAACAGCCGGCCGCGCATATACAGCGTGCTGGCCGCAATCGTGCCGACCGCCTCCCAGTTGCGGACCTTGTCGGTGGCCGACAGCTGGCCCTGGAAGCGGGACGTGCTGGTCGGAATATACTGCCAGAACAGCTGGCTGGTCAGAAAAAAGGTCGAACGCCGGTTCAGGGTTCTGATCCAGGTCGGCCGGTCAAAGCCGACAAAGGCTTGCCACACGTCGCTCTTTTTGACGCCCAGCAGGCCGCTCGGCGCCGGGCTGCCGGCCGCATCCAGAACCAGAATCGGTTTCCGCTTGTCGGCAAACGGCTTGCCGAACTCGTAAATCGTCTCCATCCGAAACACGCCTTCGGTGTAGGTGTCGTCGGCATAGCTGGCCGAGATGCCGACCGTGTGGGTGTACGGATAGTAGGCCTCGGCGGGCAGGATGCCGCGCGCCAGCAGAGCTGTGTTGCTGGCCGCGACTGCGGCGACCGACGGACAGGCGGCCGAGCCCAGCCGGCACTGGTTGCGGCCGCGCAGGCTGGCCGTATTGACCCCGTCTTCGTGGCCGGTGCGCTGGTACAGATAGTTGAGGGTCAGCGTCAGGCCCGACGGCGTGGTCCCGCCAAGGCGCACCCCGACCTGGCTGTTCTCGCTGACGTTCTTGTGGTAGTCGCCCTGCCGGCCCAGCACCGTGCCCTTGAGTAGCTTGAAGTCGCCCAGTGTGTTGGCAAACGGAAAGCTCCACGGCCGGCCCGGCGTGTAGCCGAACTTGAGCGGCGTCCACAGGCCCGGCACCCAGTAGGTTTCGAGAAACACGTCGCTCAGGCTGCCGACCTGCCCGAAATTATAGGTGGCGCGGATCATCCAGTACGGAATCCGCAGGTCGTCCCAGGTTTCCTGGCCCACCCCGCCGCCGTGCCAGGTGGCGTCCAGGGAGTTGGTGCGGTCAAGCATGCGCAGGTTGTCCGACTCGCCCCACACGATCATCTGACGGCCCAGCCGCAGGCTGAGGGGCAGGTCGGCCAACTCGACATCGGTGTACACCTCGCGGAAGACGCTCTCAAAACGCAGCGCCTGGGCGGCCTTGGTGTCGAGTTCGGCCAGGCTCTGACCCCGGCCGGCCCGACCCTTGTAGGGAAAGATCTCCTGGCGGGGACCGGGTCGGAAGTCGTACACGCTGTCGTACGAGCCGCGGTACAGGCCGACGAAATGGGCCGACTTGATCCACGGCAGGTCGAAGCGGTCGATGAGCTGGCCGCTCCGAATCCAGTCGTACTCCAGCCGCAGGCGGACGGTGTTGCGCTGCTGGACGATCGACCACTTGTCCACCTCGGGATGCCGAAAGATCTGCTGGGTCTGGATGTTGCCGGAAAACGACAGCGGGTCGGCGGTGAACTGAGCCTGGGCCTGGGAGAGAGAGACGAGGAGGGCCAGCCCGGCCAGCAGAAGGTGGGCCGGCCGGACAAGGCGAGGGTATCCGAGGGGGGTGTTGTGCCGCATCCGCTCACCTTGCCCTAGCGGCCGCGGGCCACAATCTGGTTCAGCTGAAAAAAGTCGTCGGGCAGGGGCTGGTCGTAGACGACCTTGTCCACCTCGGTCATCGAGGAAAAATTGTTCTCGTAGTCGATCATCGACTCGCCGATCCACATCGGGGCGCGGATGTGTTCGTTGCCGGGGTTGAACTGCGGGTTGCCGTACAGCTCGAACAGGGTCTTGTGGTGGGTCCCGCTGCGGTCATAGGCCAGCATATAGACCGGCACGAACATCTGCTGGTCGATATACAGCAGGCGTTTGCTGTACGGGTGGTCGTCCGCTTTGGGGATGTTTTCCAGCACCCACATATGGCGCAGCTCCCAGGGATCGACCGGATACCAGGTGCCGCGACCGCCAAAGGTGGTGGCGGCGACTTTGGCGCCCACCGGGGCGAGCATCAGGCGCGAGCCCAGCAGCTTCCAGCTGCTGGCGCTGATGTAGCCCGAGTAGCCAAAGAAGTCCTCGTTCAGAAAGCCCGAGTCAAACGAGGCGTCCTCATGCTTGACGATCAGCTTGCGAATCTTGCGGCTGGCCGGGGTGTACATCCAGTCCGCATCCTTGGCGCTGTCCTTGGCGAAGCGGTGCTTGAGGCTCATGGTGTTCTTGAGGTCAAACGGGGTCAGCATGTGAAAGAACTCTTTCTGCAACACCCCGTCCTCTTCCCAGCGGTTGGCCTCGGCCCGCGGCCGGTGCATGCCCTGGGCCACGACATAGTAGTTCTCGAACTCCCGGTCGGCCTCGCCCGAGGCGTCGAGCAGCCGAAAGGTATTCCATACCTGGATGGTATCGCCGAGGTCGCGGTGGCGCACGTTCCAGGCCGCCTTCTCCCCGGCCTGGGGGTCGGCCGGGTCGAGTACGGGGAAGGGCAGGCCGGCCACATAGCCGCTCAGCTCGCCGTCGTCCCCGATCCGGACCTGTCCGGCGTGCTGGCGGGTGGCGTCGATATACGCCTGGCTGACCGGCAGATCGGTCGTCTCCTGGATGCTGAAGGCGAACTCTCCGGCTTTGATCTTGTCCAGAATTTCCACCGGCAGATAGCTCTCGGCAGCCTGCCACGAGTCTGCCGAGATGCTTGTCCCCGGCTCCAGTCCGGCCAGGGCCGGCTTTTCCACGGCATACGGATAAAAGGCCTGCTGGATGAGGGCGTCGTCAAGCTGGGCAGGCTCAGTCTGTTGGGCCACGGCCGGCTGCCAACCACCACCGAGCAGCAGACCGACGAGGAATGCGCGCCATGCGTGTTTCATGTTGTCCTCCTTTTTTAGCCAGAACCGCCCCTATGTATCAGACTCGGCAAAGTGAAGCAGCCCCTACCGGGCGGTGGGAGAGGTGCTGTTGTGCGGGAGGGCCGGGCGTCGAAGAGCAGGCAGAGCGGGAGACACCCGGCCCCGCCCAATCAGGCGCCGATAAAATGGTAGGTCAGCTCCAGGCCGAAGGTGCGGCCTCTGGCCAGCGGCGAGAAGGTGCCGCCGCCGAGTGCTGACGGAAGCTGCGTATTCCCGCCGAACCTGGCCTGGTTCAGCAGGTTCTTGGCGTACAGGCCGATCACCCACTGACCGTCGTTGATATGCAGGTCGAGGCCGGCTTGGAGCATTTTCTGCTGCCGGTTGAAGCCGAGGTTGTCGTCGGTGTCATACCATTTGTCCCGGTAGGCGTAATTGACCCGTGAGGCGAGCCGCATACGGCTGCCCAAGCGCAGCGTGTGCAGCAGGCCCAGGCTGTAGGTCCAGCGCGGGGCGCGGGGTGGTTCGAGGTCCTCATCGCGGCTGTCCACGCGGCCGTCGCGGTTGAGGTCGAACTTGACCGTGGCGTAATCCGTCTCGACAAAGCCTGCCGAACCGAGCAGGGCGAGGCTGGGGGTGAGGGCAAACATCCCCTCCGCTTCAAAGCCCCACAGTTCGGCGTCGGCCGTGTTCCGAATCACCTGCACGACGTTCGCCTGCGTTTGCAGGGTCGGCCGCCCGTCCACAAACGTCAGGCTGGGCAGACCCGTGTCGGGATCGAGGACGGGCAGGTCCTCGGTCAGCGACAGTTCGCGCTGCATGTCGTCGACAAAGTTGTAGAAAAACGCCGCGTTGAGGCGGGCGCGGGCGCCGAAGCTTGTCTTGACGCCAATCTCGAAATTATCAACCCGCTCTTCGTCGAAGGGCTCGGCGCCAAGGTCGCGGGCCACCTTCAGGCCGAGCTGTTCGAGCAGCGCGACCTGCGCGCTCGGCAGGTCGCTGCTGAGATCGTAGAAGGTGTCGCGCAGGTTATAGCCGCCGGACCGGAAGCCGCGCGTCCAGTGGGCGTAGATCAGGCTCTCGTCGCCAAACCGATAGGTCAGCCCGATCTTGGGCGACAGGTTGTTCCAGCTTTCCTCACCTGTGAAATGGCTCGGGCAGGCGGGGCCGTTCACGATGTGACACGGCGTGGCGCCGTTTCGGGTCAGATTCGTGATATCGGCTTCTTTGGTCTCATGGGTATAGCGCAGCCCGGCGGTCAGCGTCAGCCGGTCGGTCAGGTCGTAGTCGGCATTCGCGAACAGCCCAAAGGTTTCAACCTCATAGTCGCCGCCGCCGTTTTGGAGGATGGTCCCGAAGGCGAGGTCGCGGTGTTCGTGATAGCCGATATCGTTCTGAAAGTAGTAGAACCCGGTCGTCAGGAACAGCCTGTCCAAAAACAGGCCGCTGTAGCGCAGCTCGTTGCTGAACTGTTCCGCGACCTGGACGGCGCCGCCGTGGAACAGCGGCAACGGTGTGGCGTCAATATCGCTCCGGGCATCTCCCCAGCCGTCGCGCCAGCCGAAGATGTTGGTGACCGTGCCGTGGCCCAGGGGCACGTCCCAATCCAGACGGGTGTTGAAGGAGTGGACCTCGGACTTGATATGGCCCTCTTCATCGACGGCGAAGTTGAAGCTGTCGCGGTCGAAGTTGGCAAAGGGGTTGGACAGGCCGGAGCCGTTGGTATGGTTCTGAGCCGCCGGGCCGTCGCCGTCGATATCCTGATACTCGTAGCGCAGGGTCAGGTCCAGGGACTCGGTCGGCTGCCAGCTGACGACCGGCCGCAGCATCAGCGTATCCTGGGCGCCGAACGCCTTGCCGTCGTGCTCGTTCTCGAACCAGCCCTGGTCCTGGTTGGAATAGATTGTGAAGCGGGCGGCCAGGCTGTCGGTCAGCGGGGCGTTGAGCGTGCTTGACACGTACACGTTGGGCGCCTTGCCGCCACCCTCAACCCCACTGCGGACCTTGGCTTCATAGCGATCCGTCGGGGTTTTGGTGTTGACCAGCACAGCCCCGCCCACCACGTTGCGACCGAACAGAACGCCTTGCGGGCCGCGCAAGACCTCAATGCTCTCCAGGTCGAAGGCGTCGTACAGGACCGTCGCGTTCGTCCCGATGTAGATCCCATCGACAAAAACGCCGACCGTCGGATCGATGGACGGAATGGAACTGTTGATGCCCAGGCCGCGAATCGAGAAGTTGGCGATACCGCGCGCCGTACCGACATCGTCCAGGGTCACGTTGGGCATGTTGATCGACAGGCTGCCCAGGTCGCGCACCTTAAGGGCGTCAATCTGCTCGGCGTCAAAGGCGGTGATCGACAGCGGCACGTCCTGACTCGGCTGGGCGCGCTTCTGGGCGGTCACGACCACGTCTTCCAGCGCGAAGAGGACGGCGGAGGCTGCTGCCTGTTCTTCCGGGCTGGCGTCCGGGGTGGCCTGCGGGGTGGAATCCTGGGCTTGGGCCGGCAAGCCCGCTGCCAGGAGCAGGATAACGCCCAGCCCGAGCAGGCTCAGGCCGGCCGGCGCCGCTGGTGCGCGTCTGCCCGTTTGCCGATTTTCAGCCGTCTTGTCGAGAAGGTTCATAGCTGTCACTTTCGTCCTTGTGAGTGTTCGAGGGGGGCGAAACAATCTGCCGTGTCCGTAGACGGCTATAGCGTGCGACTCGTGGCCGGACAAGGGGGGATTGCCCGGAGACACGCCTGCCCGGAAGCGAGAAGAGGAGCCTGAATGAGAACACCGCGCTGCACAGCCTTGCTGTTCGCCAGCCTCATGAGCGGTATTATCGGACTCGGCTGCGGACTCGGCTGCCCGCCCGTGCTCCTGGCCCAGCCGACCGCATTCCTGGAGAACCCTCGGCCCGATTCGTTCCAGAGCGGGTTGAGCGTGATCTCGGGCTGGGTGTGCGAGGCCGAGCGGATTGAGGTGATCTTTGACGACGATGAGACGCAGCCGTGGCAGGCCGCCTATGGCACCAGCCGTAACGACACCCGAGGGGCGTGCGGCGATGACGGCAGGAACGGTTTTGGGCTGCTGTTCAACTGGAGTCTGCTTGAGCCCGGTCGCCATACGCTCAGCGTCCGGGCTGACGGCCGGGAGTTCGCCCAGGCGACGGTGACCGTCGCCGAGCTTGGAGAAGAATTCTTGCGGGGCGTAGGCAGGTATGAACGGCTCGAAGACTTTCCGCGCCAGGGCACCGACAGCATTGTCGCCTGGCAGGAGAGTCTGCAAAACTTCCTGATCGCCCGCACAGACCCCTTTGCGCCCAGCATCCAGTCGATGGATGCCGCTGGCGACAGCATCACCAAGGCGTTCAACGCCGATATCAACACCTGTCCCAACACCGACCAGGAGGAGTTGAACTGGGCCACCAGCCTGACCCCCGACGATGGAGTCGTGAGTCAGGCCGAAAGGCTGGAGTCTCGCCAGGGCGCTGCGATTGAGGTCGTCAGCCCCAACAGCGCCGAGTCGGGCGCCACGATGCTGGACGACTTTGTCGAGCAGACGCACAAGATCAAGGCGAATCTTGAGTCTCTGGCCGCCCCCCGCTATACGACCGTGGTGCTCGGCCATAACGATATCTGCGGCGGGATGATCGACAAGCGCAACGCCGACTGTCCGCAGGGCGGCGACCAGGACCCCAACCAGCACTGTCGGACCACGCCCGAAGCCTTTGAGCGTGAATTTCGCAAGGGCCTGGATATTCTGATCGCAGTGCCGGATTTGAAGATCGGCGTCGCCTCGCTGGTGCGGGTCTCGCAGCTGTGCAACCACACCGAGAAAGCCTCGTGCGTGAACAGAGAGGGGATACGGCCGGGGACGCCGTGCGGCGATATCTGGCAATTGGCTCCCGCAGTCCGCGAGAACGGTATCTGCGGCTCGCTCACCGTCGACTGCTCGGATGAACGGATCGCGGACGCGTATACCCTGGCCCGGCAGTACCGCGATATTCTTGAGCGGGTGACCTATGAGTACGCCGCCATTCCGGCCGGACACGCCTCGCCGACGCTCACGGTCGGCGGACAACGGGTAGGTGGAGCGTCCAAGGCGGACGGGACGTACTTGAGCTTCAGCAACGCGTCGTGGGAGTACAAGTTTACCCAGGCGGACGTGTCGTGCTGCGACTGTTTTCACCCTTCGAGCCGGGGACAGACGCTGGCCTCGCGGCTGCTGTTTGACGGCTTTACGTGCAGCGAGGGCGATGTGTGCTGCGGGGAGGGCGGCAGCGCCGTGGACAATGGTCGGTGCGCCAGCGAGGACACGGGCGGGCGGTTTGTGCCGGGCCTGTTTTGATGAGGCGTGAGCCCTGCCGTGTCATGGCTGAAAATCATTCGGCCACGCCGCCCTTTGCCCTGAACTCGTTCAACCCAGAGCGACCTGTTCACGTCTATACGTCCCTGTTTATATGCCCCACGCCTGCGCAGGCGGCTACGGCCCGGAAGTCCTTGATTTTCCGACACCCGCCCTCGGTCGCTTTGCCCGCAATGTCTGATAAGGCCCGCAGTGCCAAGCTTGGGAGAGTCGTATCCCTGGGGAGCACTCAGCCCGCCTCGGCTGCCACCTCCCCCTGCGGTTCCACCCGGACCAGCAGTACGTCCGTATCGTGAAACTGCTGGTGCCGCACGGACGTGGCATGATGGCGGAGGAGGCGGAGCGAGAATTCCTCCTCGTCCGGGGTCTCAGCCGCCTGGTCGCCAAGGAGCGTCAGCTGATCCTCAATGTTCGTCGTCTCGGCGGCCACCAGGAATTCGAGGATGATCGCGGCCTCATCGGCCCGCGCAATCAGCAGCAGCTGCCGATCCGGCTGGCGCGTCCCATGTGGCGGCGCCTGGAGCAGCACCTGCAACGCTTCCTCCCCAGCCCCCCGGAGCCGGTTCGTCAGCGGCGTATCCCAGCCCCGCCGGGCGGCAAACTGGACGAGGAAGGCATCGATCTGGGGCTGGGCGTCCGGATGCACGGGCGTCGTGAGCCGCTGGGGCCGCGCGCTCGTCAGCCGCACGAAGGCCGTCAGCAGCATGACCAGCAGGCCGCCGACCGTCACCCCGTTGCTGAACAGGACGCCCCAGGTCCCCTCCTGCACGAGGGCTGGGAAGAGCCAGCCAAAATGGACGGCCACCCCGACCCAGAACGAGAAGCCGACGATCACGCCGGTGCGATAATCGAGCCCATCCTGGGTGAGAATCCGCAGGCCGGTCACAAACAGGACGGCCACCAGCACGACGAGATACGCCCCGACCACCGGACTCGGAATGGCCAGCACCGCCGCGATCAGTTTGGGCAAGAGGGCGAAGAGGAAAAAGAATCCGGCCACACTCATCCCGACGACGCGGGAAGCAATGCCGGTGATCTGGGCAACGGAACTGCTGAGGGAATAGGTCGAGTTGGGCACGGTGCCGGCCAGACCGGACAGCAGATTGCCCAGGCCGTCGGCATTGAGGGAGCCCTGGATGGCCCGGAAGTCAATCGCCCGGGGGCGCCGCCAGGCGGTGCGTTGCATGGCAATGGTGTCACCGATGGTATCCAGGGCGCCGACGAAGGTGACCATCACAAAGGCCGGCAGCAAGGCCCAGAAGTCGGCCCCAAAGCGGAGATCAAAGCCCGGATAGAACAGCGTCGGCCAGCCGACCCAGGCCGCGTCGGCCACCCGCGCGGTGTCATACAGCCCGAACCACACGCCCCCGACTACACTGCCGATGCTCAGGGCGATGACCGGCGCCCACAGGCGCCACAGGCCGACCCCGCGCACGACCAGCGCGACCAGGACCAGCAGCGTGATGCCGGCCGTGACCGGGGCGGCTTCCGGGGCTGTGCCGTCCGGGACGGTGTGCAGCATACGCATGATCATGGGACCAATGGTGATCGGCAGGAGGATCAGCACGGTGCCGGCGACGGTCGGGGTGAACACAGACCGGAGCAGCGAGAGGTGCGCGGACAGGGCGAATTGAAACAGCGAGGACACGACAATCAGGGGGGCCAGCAGGCTCGGCCCGCCCTGTTCGAGGGCCGGCACACAGACGACGAGAAACGTCGAGGTGCTGCCCATGAGCAGGATATAGCCGGCGCCAAACCGGCCGACCCGCACGACTTGAATCAGGGTCGTGAGGCTGCTGATGACCAGCGCGGCAAACACGGCCCAGGCCAGATACGCCTCCCCCTGCCCCCCGAGGCGGATCATCATGGAGGGGACGATGATAATCGCGGTGACGGCGAGCAGCGCATATTGGAGGCCGAGGGCGAGGGTGAGTGGGAGCGGGGGAGTTTCATCCGGTTGGTAGCGGATATCAGGCGTCATAGCTCGCTTCGTTCATACGGCGCGGGTAGCTTTTCAGTGCAGATAGGCGCCAAACCAGGCAAACACCTTCTTCCAGCCGTCAACCGCAGCCTCCGGTCGGTAGTGGGGACGGTCCACCGAAAAGAAGGCGTGTCCGGCATTCTCATAGGTATGGAAGGCGTAGGTCTTGCTGTGTTGTTTGAGGGCGGCCTCGGTTTTTGCCACCTCTTCCGGCGAAGGACGCCGGTCTTCCTGACCGAACAAGCCTAACAACGGGCAGTGCATGTCGGCGGTGAAGTCGATGGGCGCCACGGGCTGCCGGTCGGTGAGTTCGTCCGGCGCGGCGGCCACGCCACCGCCGTAACAATCAACCGCCGCGCTGAGGCGCGGAATCCTGCACGCCGCCAGATACGCCTGCCGTCCCCCAGAGCAGTAGCCGATGGCGCCCAGCTTGCCGCTACAGTAGGGGAGAGAGCCCAGGAAATTCAGCGCGCCGTGTATGTCCCCCAGGCTGCGGTCGTCCGGCATACCGCCCGCAGCCCGCACGCTGGCACTGTTCGCCTCAGGCGTGTCTTTACCTTCGCGATAGTGCAGGTTGGGCGAGATGGCGGCGTAGCCGTGATGGGCGAATTTGCGGGCGATTTCCTTTGTCGCCTCGTCCCAGCCCGGCATGTGGTGGATGACCACGACCCCGGGGTAGGGGCCGGCTCCCAGGGGGCGGGCCAGATAGGCGTCGATCTCGTCCGCCTGGTGGCCGCGCATAGAGACGGTCTCTGCCAACAGTGCTTCGTACGGCATCGCGTGTTTTCTCCCTCGTGCTGCTGTCACGCTCTTCTGCGTCGAGCCCAAGCGTATGTTCCCCGTCCTGGAGAATCAAGGTAGAGATAGGGTGCGGTATGGGCTATCTTTGCTGGAAGTCAAAAAGGAGGCGGACCATGGCATACGACCTGTTAATCAAAAACGCGCAGATCTGCGACGGCGGCGGGACTCCGGTGTACGGCGGCGGGCTGGCGGTCAGCGATGGAAAAATCGTCGAGGTCGGTAAGGTCTCGGGCAGCGCCCGGCGCGAGATCAATGCCGACGGGCTGGTTCTGGCTCCCGGCTTCATCGACATCCATACCCACTACGACGCTCAGATCTCGTGGGACCCCCTGCTGACCAGCTCGTGCTGGCACGGTGTCACCTCGGTGTTGATGGGCAACTGTGGCGTGGGGGTGGCGCCGTGTCGTCCGGCCGAGCGGGAGATCATGGCCTGGGATTTGGTCAACGTCGAGGCCATGCCGTATGACGTGCTGATGAACGGGGTGTCGTGGGAGTGGGAGAGCTTTCCCGAGTACATGGCCGCCATTGCCCGGCGGGGCATCGGCATCAACGCCGGATTCCTGGTCCCTTTGTCGGCGCTGCGCTTTTATGTCATGGGCGAGGCCGCGTCCGAGCGGGCGGCCAATGCGGACGAAATCCAGCGCATGACCCAGCTCTTTCGCCAGGCCATGCAGGCCGGCGCCTATGGCTTTTCCCTGAGCCTGATCCCGCGCCACATCGGCTATCAGGGCAAGCCGCTGTCGAGCCGCCTGACCAGCAAGGCCGAGCTGAGCGCCCTGGGCCGGGTGATGCGCGAGCTGAACAGGGGCGTGACCGAGGTCGCCCTGTTGCGCCAGGCCGGCGAGCTGGGAGACGAGGAACTCGACCTGCTGCTCCACATGGCGCACGAGAGCGGGCGGCCGGTCACCTGGCTGGCCCTGATCCACATGCCGGATTTGCCCGGTGCGTGCGAGCGCATTCACGCCCGGGTTCAGCCCTTTCTGGAGCAGGGGCTGCGGATCCCTCCCCAGGTCAATCCGCGACCGATCTCCCAGTACTACAGCCTGCGCAACCCGTTTCTGTTCTCCGAGCTGCCGTCGTGGAAGGGCGCCTTCAACCGGACGGTTGAGGAGCAGTTGACGCTGTACCGCTCGGCGGACTTCCGTGACGCCTTCCGCGACGACATTGCGGCCGGCCGGGGTCTGCTGTTTCGCGGTCAGTGGGACCGGCTGCACGTCACCCGGGTGCAGACCGAACGCAACAAGCAATTCCTGAACGCCAGCCTGGCCGAGCTGGCCACGCGACTGGCCAAAGACCCGGTCGATGTGCTGATGGATCTGGCCGTTGAGGAACGGACCGAACTGGGTGTGACCGTGTCGATCATCAACTCCGACCCGGAGGCGGTCGGCGAGATCATGACTCTGCCCAACGTCCTGATCGGGCTGTCGGACGCCGGCGCCCATGTCGACCAGCACTGCGAGGCCGGGGTGCCGACCTATATCCTGGGCGAGTGGGTGCGCCAGCGACAGTTCCTGAGCCTGGAAGAGGGCGTGCGTCGGGTGACCTCCGAGCTGGCCGACTTCCTGGACCTCAGAACAAAGGGCCGGCTGGCCCCGGGCCTGGACGCCGACCTGGTCCTGTTCGATCCGACCACGGTCCGGACCTGTCCGGGCGAATGGGTCAACGATCTGCCCCAGGGCAAGCCGCGCCTCATCGAGCGGTCCGAGGGGGTGGCCTACACCATCGTCAACGGCGAGGTGTTGTTTGCCCACAACGACTACCAGGGCGGCCTGCCCGGCCGGGTGATACACAGCGTGGCGGTGGGCTAGGAGAAGGAGCATGGACTCGCAGGATAAGCTTGATGAAGCGCTGAGAGACGTGTCTCCTGCCGATGAAGACATGCTTGATGCTTTTTTTGCTTTTGCAAATGAACATGTGGAGCGGCCTATTCAGACGGTCACGGACATCAATCAGTTGCTGAAAGAGATCAAGCAGGAGCTCCCCAGGTCGGCCTAGCCGCCAGCGTAAGCCGATAGGTCCGTGACAGACCAGCTCTGCCCGTACCGGATTACGCTCCGCTCATCCGAACCTACAGAGCTGGTCAATTCTGGAACCGTATGGCGGGAGATTTTTGCGAGTCGGCTTCCTATCGTCCATGACGGATTCAGGAGGATACCCATGACACGGCAAGCCTTTGAAGATTTCATAAACCGGCAAGCAGCCGGAACCGCTGAGCAGGAGATCGATTGGGCTCAAAAACGTGACGAATGGCTGCAATACCTGGATCAATTCTACGAGACAGTTGAACGCTTTATCGGTGAGTACGCCAAGGCAGGCAAGATACAGCTGACCTCCCATAGCAAGAGAATACACGAAGAATACATTGGAGAGTACGAAGCAAAATCTCTCGAGTTAAAAATCGGCTCAAGCACCATTCGCTTCGATCCTGTAGGGACAAATCTCATTGCGGCTAAAGGCCGGGTGGACATGATTGGCCCCAAGGGCGCTGTAAAGTTCGTCCTTGTTCCGAAAGACTCTGCCGGTCTGAAGATGGCCGTTCATGTATACACCGAAAATGAAAGACCGCCGGCCGCAGAGCCAGCGCAAGCGGTTAGGGAGTGGGCGTGGAAAATATCGACTCCACCTCCGAATGTCCGTTATATGGAGATCGAAGAGGACTCGTTCTACACAGCTATGATGGAAGTCACGAATGGTTAGACGCCGCCGAGTTGTTTTTTCCAATAGACACCTTGCGCCGGACGAAATCAGCCAACACCATCGGGATATTGAAATTGCGCTGAGGAACTACTTTTCCAGAGAAAACCCTCGTTTCGAGATTCGCTTTGCAGGCTACACTCCAGACGAAGTTCGCAATGAAATGAACGCTCGCCTTGAAGAGCACGAACGCACCACCTCCCTGAATCTGCTCGCCGCGTTGGAAGCCGCCTTTCGTATTGACTTCTTGCAGCGCTGCTACGAGAGAAAAAGAGACCGTCTATCGAGAGCATTTAGACAGATATACACGCAGCAGGAGCGCCGCGTTTCATTGGAGGGCGATATCCTACCGGCCTGGAGGCAAAACTCATCCGTCTCTCCAAGGGTCATTGCCAATCTGAAAGACGCTTTCAGGTACAGACACTGGCTTGCGCATGGCAGATACTGGGAGCCGAAATTAGGACAAAAATATGACTACCAGGGCCTAGCTACGCTGGCTGAGGCAGTATTCGACGGATTCCCTCTTCAGGGGGATTGACTGTTGAGCTGCCGGGGGCGAGCAGTCCATGCCCGACGGGGGACTGAGCTAGCGACGGTTGCATGAGCGAATGAGCTGTTGCGTGTTGAAATAATCTCTTCCTGCCTATAGCTTAAGGCTTTCCTGAACGCCGCCAGTTTCTGAGGACTGGTATCACGAAGTCATGATCCACACATACCCCGAAGGAGGACACAGACTATGACAGCACGACCCGATGCGCCGATGCAGGTCGGCATGGCTGCGATCTGCCAGAACCCGGCCCAGAAGATCTCGGACTATGAGGTCTACAAAAATGAGATTCGGCTGGCCGATCTGGCCGAGCCGCTTGGCTTTGACTCGATCTGGAGCGTTGAGCACCACTTCACCGACTACACCATGGTGCCCGACGTGCTTCAGTTCCTGACCTACATGGCCGGCCGGACCAAGACGGTGAAGCTGGGCTCGATGGTGGTTGTCCTGCCCTGGCACGATCCCATGCGGGCGGCAGAAGAAATATCGATGCTGGACGACCTGTGTGACGGGCGGCTGATTCTGGGGCTTGGCCGCGGCGCCGGGCAGGTCGAGTTCGAGGGCTTCCGGGTCGATATGGGCGAGTCCCGCGAGCGTTTTGTCGAGGCTGCGGACATGGTCCTGACCGGGCTCGAACAGGGCTACTGCGAGTACGAGGGGCAGTTCTATACCCAGCCCAAGAAAGACATCCGTCCCAAGCCGTTCAAATCCTTCAAGGGCCGGACGTATGCCGCTGCGGTTTCTCCCGAGTCGTCCGAGATCATGGCCCGCCTGGGCGTCGGCATCCTGATCATTCCCCAGAAGCCGTGGGAAGATGTGGCGGTTGAGCTGGAGACTTACCGGACGATCTACCGCGAGGTCAACGGGGCCGAGGCCCCGGCGCCGATCGCCGGCGGCTGGGTCTTCTGCGATAAGGACGCCGGCCGCGCCGAAGAGATGGCCCGGCGCTACATCGGCGCCTACTGGCAGTCGGCCATGAAGCACTACAATTTCGGCGGTGGTCATTTTGCCAAGACCAAGGGCTACGAGTACTACGGCAAGATGTCCGAGGCCATGGGCAGTGTTGAGGGCGTGACCGACTTCTTCCTCAACCTCCAGGTCTGGGGTACGCCGGACCAGTGTTTCGAGAGAGTCCTCGATATCCGGTCCAAGATCGGCTGCGACGCCTTCACCGGCGTCTTCAGCTACGGCGGCATGCCGTACGAAGACAGCGAGCAGAGCATGCGGCTGTTTGCGGCCGAGGTCATGCCGCGCTTGCAGCAGCTGGGCCAAAAAGCGGTCGCCTAAGGCCCTCTTCGGTTTCAGTGGCTCCCGCCCGTGTCCCTGGGCGGGAGCCGAATCCTTCTCCCCGTCATCGTCGTCTCAGACCTCTGAAGCATCGTCTTCCCGACCGCGTCGCAGCGTCCCTGGGCAGTGACACACGAGTGCGCTATGGTCCCGGCCTGAAAGGGGAGGGGCATGCCTTTTGTCGAAACCAACGGCATCACCATGTACTACGAAGTCCACGGCCGGGGACCGGCTGTGGTCCTGGCCCATCCCGGCGGCGGCAGTCACCTGAGCTGGTGGCAGCAGGTGCCGGTGTTTGCCGAGTCGTTTACCTGTATCACGTTTGATCACCGTGGCCACGGGCTGACGCGCGACGTGCCCGATGATCCCGGCGCCCACGCCTATCCCCAGGATTTGCTGGGCCTGCTGGATCATCTGGGAATCGAAAAGGCCGCGCTGGTCGGTCAGTCCATGGGCGGTTGGACCTCAATCGGTCTGGCCGCGCTCCAGCCCCAACGGGTTAGCGCCCTGGTGCTGGGCGACTCGACCGGCGGGATACGCGACCGCGCGGTGGACCAGCACATGGCCGACATGCGTAACGCCGGGGCACGCCAGATTTGGGCCGGAGCCTACACCCGGCAGTTTGCCGCAGACAAGCCGGCCCATCGCTTTCTGTACCACGAGATTACGGCCCTGAACCTGCCCAAGCCGTCCAATCTGGGGGCGCAGTTCGATGTGGAGTATCAGGTTGACGCCATTGTCGAACACCGTATCCCGGCCCTGTTCATCGTTGGCGAGCAGGACAGCCTGATGCCGGCCCATATCATAGAACCGGTGGCCCAGCGGCTGCCGGGCGCGCGGCTGGTGCGCGTACCCGGCGCGGCTCACTCGGTGTACTTTGAGCAGCCCGAGACGTTTAATCGGATTGTCCTGGACTTCTTCAATGCTGAACGGCTGGGGTAGGGGCAGCCCCCGTGGCTGCCCGAATACTGAACGGAAGACAGCGAAGACGGCGGGAGCGATGCTGAGCAGGGTGCTGGCTGTGGTACTGGGCATGACGCTTGGGGTCGGGCCGACGGCTGTGGCGGCCGGGCCGGCTGCGATGGTCCGTATCCCGGCCGGCGAGTTTGTCATGGGCGCTGATCCTGAGGAACAACAGCGGGTGCTCGACTTTGGCTGGCAGGGACCGATGCAGAACCGGCTGCGCTTTGTGGTCGAACACTCCGGGCCCCGGCATCGCGTCTACCTGGATGCGTTTTATGTGGACCGGCATGAGGTGACGAACCGCGCCTACCAGGACTTTGTGCGGGCGACCGGCCATCGCCGCCCGTATTTCTGGCAGAGCCCGTGGCGGCTGTCCGAGCCCGAGCAGCCCGTGGTCGGGGTGTCGTGGTATGACGCCCGGGCGTTCTGCGACTGGCAGGGCAAGCGGCTGCCGACCGAGGCCGAGTGGGAAAAGGCTGCCCGGGGCGCCGACGGGCGGCGCTATCCGTGGGGCGACGAGTGGGACGCCGGCCGTCTGCACAGCGCCGACGCGGTTGCCGCCCGGCCGCTGCCGGACTTTGGCGTCTGGTCGGCCTGGCAGCGGGCGATGACGGCCGGGGTCGGGGCGGCGCGACCGGCTGCGGTCGGCTCGTATCCCGGCGGGGCCAGCCCGTATGCCGCGCTGGATATGGCCGGCAACGTCTGGGAGTGGGTGGCCGACTGGTATGCGCCGGACTATTATGCGTCTGCGCCGCCGCGCAATCCGACCGGGCCGCAGCACGGCGGTCCCAAGGTGCTGCGGGGCGGCGGCTGGGACGTGCCACGAGTCATCGCCGTGACGTGGCTGCGGGATCATTTCATTCCGCCCGAATTCACCCGCAGTCCGGTCACCGGCTTTCGCTGCGCGGCCACCCGACCGCCGGGAATGCGGCCGGCCGCATACAGGCGAGCGGAACAATGACAAGCGTGACCACACCATAATCAGGAGGGACTATGGACTTTCAGTACACCCCTGAACAAGACGCGTTTCGGCTGCGGGTACGGAGCTGGCTGGCCGAGCATCTGCCGTCCGAGCTGAAGGTCGAAGACGCCATGGATGAGCGGGTGGCGCCAAACCGCGAGATTTTTGACAAGCGCATGGCCTGGCATAAACAGCTGTACCAGGCCGGCTGGATCGGCCTGGCCTGGCCCAAGGAGTACGGCGGCCAGGGCGCCGAGCTGATGGAGCAGATCATCTACAACGAGGAGTACGCCCACGCCCGGGCGCCCATCCTGCCGGGCTATGTGGGCCTGGGGCTGGCCGGCCCGACGATTGCCCAGTGGGGCAGCGAGGAACAGAAGCAGTACTTTTTGCCGCGCATCTTGCAGGGCGAGCTGGTGTGGTGCCAGGGCTACTCCGAGCCGGGCTCGGGCTCCGACCTGGCCAGTTTGCAGACCCGGGCGGTTGAGGACGGCGACGAGTTCGTTGTCAACGGCCAAAAGGTGTGGACCTCGGGCGCCCAGTATGCCGACTGGATGGTGCTGCTGGCCCGAACCGACCCCGAGGCGCCCAAACACAGGGGCATCAGCTATTTCCTGCTGGACATGAAAACGCCGGGGGTGAGCGTCCGGCCGCTGGTGCTGCTGAACGGCCACAGCCACTTCAACGAGGTGTTTTTCGAGGACGTGCGGATTCCCAAGGCCAACCTGCTGGGACCCAAAAACGAGGGCTGGAAGGTCGCCATCACCACCCTGATGTTTGAGCGCAGCGCGGCCGGCGGGGGTGGTGGCGGGTCGCAGATCCGACGGCTGGCCGAGCTGGCCAAACAGGTCGAGATCGACGGTCGGCCGGCCTGGCAGCACAGCTGGGTGCGCCAGCGCCTGGCCGCCTTTGAGATTGAAAAGGAAGCCCTCAAATACACCCGCCTGCGCAGCCTGACCCGCCAGCTCAGAGGCCAGCCGCCGGGCCCGGAAGGCTCAATCCTCAAGCTGGCCGGCTCTGAACTCGGCGTGCGCATCGCCGCCTTTGCCAGCGAGCTGCTCGGGCCCTACGCCCTGCTGGAGGCCGAGACCCAGGCCGTGCCCGACGCCCCGCGCTGGCTCAACCGCGTGCTGAGCGCCCGCCAGTACACGATTGCCGGCGGCACCAGCGAGATCCAGCACAATATCATTGGCGAGCGGGTGTTGGGTTTGCCAAAGGGCTGAGAAAATGCTGAATGCTGCATGACAGACGGCAGCCCCCCGTGGTTGTCCAAATACTGAACGGCAAGGAGGATCAGACATGGATGTAAAACAGGCGACGGATATTTTATGGCAGGCGATGCAGGCCGGCGACCACGCGCCCGAGGCGCTCAGAAAAACGCTCTCGCTGAGCGACGCCTACCAGGTCCAACTCGGCATTCTGGACCGGTTGCTGGACAGCGGCGAGCAGTTGAGCGGCTGGAAGATTGGCGGCACCTCGGACGCCGCCCGCCAGATGCTCAAGCTGAGCGAGCCGGTTCGGGGTTATCTGCTGGCCAAGAACCAGTATGCCAGCGGCCACACCTTTGAGCACGCCGCTATCGGCAAGCCGGTGATTGAATCGGAGCTGTGCATCACCATCGGCGCCGATCTCAGGGGGCCGGGGGTGAGCCGGGCCCAGGTGCTCAATGCGGTGGCGGCCATCAGCCCGGCTTTCGAGGTGGTCCAGATGCGCAGCGATATGGCGTCTGACCTGCCCCTGGGCGTGGCCGATGACGTCGCCCAGTGGGGGGTGGTGCTGGGAGAGGCGGTGTCTCCCTATCCGCGCGAGCTGGATCTGGGCGGCATCAGCATTGAGATGCAGAAGAACGGCGAGGTAGTCCAGCAGGCGGTCGGCCGCGAGGTGATTGACGATCAGCTCGACGCCCTGGCCTGGCTGGCCAACCGGCTGGCCGAACACGGCCGGGCCTTGGAGGCCGGGCAGCGTGTCATGACCGGCTCGTGTACCAGACCGACGCCGATTGCGCGGGGCGATACGTGGCAGACGACGTTCTCGTCGGTCGGCACGGTGACGGCCACGTTCAAATGATGCACACGGACCGATGACGAGCTTGACGTGATCCTGAGCGAGCTGGTTGCCAACGCCATATGGCGTGAGCCTGTGGCCGGCGGCGATGCTCCCGACACTGGTGACAACCACCTGTGGGCATTACGTGCCAGCCATCCGCACGGACTGCTCGTCACCGGGGACCGGCTCCTTGTCGAGAATCCGCCCAGCGGCGCCCGTGTGATCTCTCCGCGTCATTTTGTGGATACGTTTTTGTCGCCGAAAAAATCCTGACGACCTTCACCACCGCAGCGGAGTAGGTCGGATGAGCGGAGCGTAATCCGACACTCCTAGAGCAGCCAGCACCCCGGCCGCCCGGTGCTTGCCGAAGCGTGGGCCGGCAGGCTATTCTGCACCGAAACGCGAGCCGCAAGGAGAAGCCATGAGCAGTCAGCGTCCGTTTGTCTTCAAAAAAGCCCAGCCGCTGAGCGATCACGATATCATTCCGGTCCTGGACCTGGGGCCGTTTCTGGCCGGCGAGCCCGGCGCTCTGGCCCGCCTGGGTCGGGACGTCTGCCGAGCGCTCGAAGACATCGGCTTCTTTTTCATCAAGAACCACGGCGTACCCCAGGAGCTGGTTGACCGCGTGTTTGCCGAAAATGCGCGCTTTCACGCTCTGCCGCTTGAACGCAAGCTGTCCGTCAAGGTCGACGCCAAAGGCATCGGCTATATGCCGCCGGGCTTTCAACAGCCCAAGTACAGCCAGGACGAGCCTGACCGCAAGCCGGATATCGGTGAGGCGTTTTTTATCGGCCGCGAGGTCAGGGCCGGACGCCGGGCCGGCGAGACGCCCGACCCGCTGTACCAGGGCGGCAATCAGTGGCCCGAGGACGTGCCCGGCTTTCGTGACACCCTGCTCGAGTATTTTGAGGCCATGGAAGCGCTCAGCCTGCGCCTGCTGCCGGTGTATGCCGCCGCCCTCAAGCTGCCCGCGCATTTCTTTGACGACGCCTTTCTGCACTCGCGTCCGATGGGGATTCTCCGCCTGTCCCACTATCCCGGGACCGCGTGTGAAGAGAACCAGTTCAACGCCTCGCCGCACATCGACGGCGACTTCATCACCTTCCTGGCCCAGTCCGAGATCCCCGGCCTGGAGCTGCGCACCTCAGAGAAAAAGTGGATCCGGGCGCCGGTGCTCGACGGCACCTTTCTGGTCAATGCGGGCGAGATTCTGCGCCTGTGGAGTAACGGCCGCTTTCGGGCAACCTTCCACCGGGTGATCAACCAGTCGGGCCGCGACCGGTATGCGATTCCGTTTTTCTACAGCCCCAGCCCGGACACCCTGATCGAGTGCGTGGAGACGTGCTGCGATGCCGAGCACCCGCCCCAGTATCGGCCGGTGACCGTGCGGGAGTACACCGAGTGGTTCTCGCACAAGGTCTTCGTCCACCTCAAGGACAAGCCCGGCCGCTCACCGTATTACGACGACGACCGGCCCGACAGCGCGGCTTAGGGCGTGTCTCCGGGTGCTTTCGGCTGAAAGCGAGGAGAGCCATGAAATTCGGTGTCCTGTACGATTTGCGCAATTCGCCCCAGGACAAGTGGTTCACCCCCTGGCCGGAATTCTACGCCGGAGCCTTCGAGCACATGCGGGAGATGGAACGCCTGGGCTTTGACGCGATCAGCCTGGCCGAGCACCACGGCGACCCGGAGGGCTATAACCCGAGTATGCCGGTGACCCTGACCGCCGCAGCCCTGCACACCCAGCGGGTGCGTATCTGCTCGAATATCATCCAGCTGCCGCTCTACAACCCGGTGCTGCTGGCCGAACAACTCGCCGTGCTCGACATTCTGTCCGACAGACGCCTGGATGTCGGCATCGGCCAGGGCGGACAGACCTTCGGCATGGAATGGGCGATGCTGGGGCTGAACCCCCGACACCGCTTCGGTCGCTTTGAGGAGGGGTTGGAGATTGTGCGGCGCTGCTGGACCGAGGAGCAGCCTTTCAGCTTTCAGGGCAAGCACTGGCAGCTGGATGGCGTGTGGCTCAACCCCAAGCCGGTCCAGCAGCCCCATCCTCCGACCTTTGTAGTGGCGGTCTTTTCCGCCAAAGCCATGGATCGGGTCGCCCGCCTGGGCTTCGATGTCGGTGGTCGGGGCGGCTTCTTCTTCGGGCTGACGGGCGGCGAGGGCTGGCGGCAGTGGCGACACGGCTGGCGGGCGGCGTGCGAGCGCAACGGGCGCAGCCCCGACTACGCCAGAATCAACACCTTCGGCAGCTGCTTTGTCACCGACGACCCGGAGCGGGCCTGGGCCGAGCACCGCGAGGGAGCGTTTGCCAGCTTCCACTACGAGCGCCAGGGCGTCCGTCCGTACAGCTCCCTGCTGATGGAGACGCTGCCGGACAAGCCGGAGGACCTGCCGAACTGGCAACGGCTGTTCATGACGCCCGACCAGGCGATTGCCGAGCTGCGCGAGGTCTTCGCCGACGGCGCGCCGGACGAACTCCACCTCATGGCAAACCGCGCGGGCATGAGCTGGCAGCAGTCGGCCGAGTTTCTGCGCAACTTTGCCGAAAAGGTCATCCCTGCGGTCCAGGATTTATAGCGAGGCCCACCAGCAAGCTCTCCCGCACCCAGTAGTCCTCCACCCCAAGGTAGCCGGAGAAGACATCGCCGCCAAGTTTCAGGTCCTGCGGCTGGTCGTCACGACTGGATTATAGGCCGCGACGAGTCCAATGATGCCGGCTACCACCCAAAGCATGATGACAAAACGCCTCTTCATCCGCTTCCCTTCTGTGACGATCTCATCCTGAGGTGCTGACCGATTGTATCAGGCGGGTCTTGTCTTGAAAGCCGAGGTCGGCACGGCGCGCAACGGCAACTCCGGGTCGAAGCTCGCAAGGGCGCGTGGCAGAAAGCCGTGGGTTCTGATACCTTCCCGAAAACCCGGACGCGCTGTTCGGCCCGATGTGACGCTACCCAACCCTCATGGCCCTCTCCCCCTACCGCCACGCCCTGCTGCTCATGATGCTGACCGCCCTGGTGTGGGCCGGGCTGTTTCCAACCGGAAAAGTCGCCCTGCGCAGCATCCCGCCCTTCACCTTTGCGGCCATTCGTCTGAGCATTGGCGCGCTGCTCCTGTTTGTGTATCTGCGGCGCCAGAGCAGGGGGGACGGTCCGGGGGCGGAAACGCCCGTCAACTGGACGCCACGTCTGGTCGCCAGTTTTCTGTTTCTCGGCTTCACCGGCTATCTGCTGTCGGTGGGCGGCAGCTATCAGGGCCTGCGTCTCACCACGGCCACCAATGCAGCCCTGCTCAACGCGGCCTCGCCCATTGCCATCGCCCTCCTGGCCGTCGTGTTTCTGAGGGAGAAGCTGTCGGCCAGAATGCTGCTGGGTATTGGGATTTCCATTGTCGGCGTGGTGGTGATTGTGTCGCGCGGCTCGTGGCAGGTCATGCTGGACAGCGCCTACAACCCCGGCGACCTGATTATCATTGCCACGCTGTTTGCCTGGGGCATCTATACGACCTACGGCCGCCACCTGATGCACGAGGTGTCTCCGCTGGCGGCCACGACGTATGCCTATATCGCGGGCGCGGTCTATTTATCCTTGGCCTGCTGGTGGACGGAGTGGGACGGCTGGCGGCTGGCCGACACACGCTGGGATTCCTGGCTGGCCGTGGCCTACCAGAGTACGCTGGGGACGTTTGCCCACTTCTGGTACTACCAGGCGGTCGCAATCCTGGGGCCGAGTCGGGCCGGCGTGTTCATCAATCTGGTGCCGATCCTGGCGATCGGTATCGCCTATGTCTTTCTGGGCGAGAGCGTCACGCTGGTCCATCTGCTGGGCGGACTCGTCGTGCTGCTCGGGGTTGGCGTGGCCGCCCGACGGACGCAGCGGGAGGAGGATGAAGGCTGGGACGCAGACACCGACTGATGGCTCAGCCGTTCAGCGCCCCGCCATTGTTCTGGACGGTGAATCCTCCGTCCACGACCACTGCCGCACCGTTGATGTACGAGGCTGCGGGCAGAACGAGGCTGAGGGTCATCTGGGCAACCTCCTCGGGGTCGCCGTAGCGCTTGAGCGGAACGCGCCGCCGGGCAAAAATCTGTTTGGCCTTGTCGGAGATCGTCGCCGTCAGGCCGGTGTGGATGGCGCCCGGACAGATGCAGTTGACGGTCACGCCCTGGTTGCCCAACTCGACCGCCAAGGCTCGGGTCAGGCCGATGACCCCGTGTTTGGCGGCTGTATACGGGCTGGCGTAGGCGCTGCCGCCCACGCCCTCGGTCGAGGCGATATTCACAATCCGTCCCGCTTTGTTTTTTGTCAGGTGGGGCAGGGCGGCCCGAATGAGCCGGTGGTGGGCGGCCAGGTTGACCTGAAAACAGCGCTCCCAGACTTCTTCGTAGCGGCTGCTGTGGATACGCACCCCGGCGTCGATGCCGGCATTGTTGACCAGAATATCGAGGCCGCCGAAATGCGCGGCGATTTCAGCCACAACCGGCGCGATGCGCTCCTCGTCCATCAGATCCACGCTCCAGCCCGTGGCTGTGCCGCCGGCCTGGCTGATTTCCTGGACTACGCTCGCCACCCCGTCGCCGTTGCGGTCAAGCACGGCGACCTGGGCGCCTTCGTCGGCAAACAGATGGGCGGTGGCGCGGCCCATGCCGCTGGCCGCGCCGGTCACCAGGGCGGTGTGTCCGGCGATGGACCGGCTGAGTGTGGTGAGTCGGGGCATGGGGTCTCCGTTCATCGTTCGGGCCGCCACGGGGAGCTGGCCCTACGGCTGCCGTTCATCATTTGCCGCGCCGCACCATCTCCTTGACGGTAAACCGCTTGGGGTTGATCGGCTTGTTCATGACGACCTTGCCACTCCAGATGCTGGCCATGTCGTCCAGGTAGTCAACCCAGGCGTTGCCGACGTGGAGCGGCACGCCCTGCACTCCGGCGTTATCGGGATCGAAGGCCGGGTTGGCGAAGGTGTGGAACAGGGTGCGCTGGTGGACACCGTCGTAGTCGTAGGCAAAGGCGTACAGCGCCGAGTAGAACTGGCGGTCGATATACAGGCGGCGCTTGCCGTAGGGGTGGCCCGACTTCTTGGGCGTGGCGTCCAGAATGACCACTCTGCGCAACTCCCACGGGATCAGCGGATACCAGCCGTTTTTTCCGCCGAACTCGGGCGGCGTCTTTTGCAGCAGGCCGGGCACCAGCGCGACCTGTTCCCCGACGTACTCCCAGTCGTGCTCGCTCAGATAGCCGTTAAACCCGGAGTAGTCTTCGACCATGAAGTTCAGGCCGAACGACGAGTCGAGCATGTTGACCACCACGCTGCGCGTCCGCCGGCTGCGTGGGTCATACGCCCAGGCTTTTTTCGCGTCGGCGTCGGCCGCATAGTGGAAGGTCAGCTGCTGGGCGCCTTCAAGGTCCTGGGGCGACAGGACGATGGAGTGGTCTCTGAACCAGGTGCCCTCTTTTTCCCACTGGGCGACATTGTTGTCCGGGTTGGGGCGGTGCATGCCGTACATCCGGGCGTAGGCGTTCTCGACCGCGCGTTCGATGTTGCCGGAACTGTTGACCGAGCGCAGCGTGCCCTGGTTCTGCATGGTGTCGCCGAAGTGGCGGTAGCGAAAGTTCCAGGCGACCTTGAGGCCGGCCTGGGGGTCGGACGGGTCGATGTGGGGAAACGGCTGCCCTGCGGTGTAGTTGGTGAGTTCCCCGTCCGCGCCGATCTGGGTCTGACCGGCGTAGGTGAGCGAGGCGTCGATATAGCTCTGGGTCGGCGGAAAGTCGGTCGTCTCCTGGATGGTGAGGGGAAAGTCGCCGACCGCCACCACCCGGAACAACTCGGGCGGCAGCACCCCTTCGACGAGGTGGGCGTTATCTTGGGTGATCTGCAAACCGGGGGTGAGCCCCTCGACCTGGGGCTTGCCGTCGCGGTAGGGATGAAAACCGGCCAGCAGGGGCCTGCTCGTCCTGCGCCCGGACTCCGGCCGGCCAAAAGCCGATGAGACCACTGATCACCAGGGCTATCAGGCTGCTTGTGAATCGCACGAGCATCTCCTCCTCACACGGGATGCGCCCGTCTTACTGGAAAGGCGGGCGGTCCGCAAGGCAACAGACCCGCGGGTAGTGTCCTAGTTTGAAAATGCTCGCCTGTCTCATCCCCAGCGGCCCGCGCCGCGAACGCGCCATACGCCGGCAAATCCCCCTCAGTCCCCCTTTGGCAACGTGTGATGCATATTGCGTTACCCAGCGGCCCAGCAGGTACCCACCCCGGCCTTCGGCCACCCCTCCCAGGAGGGGATGGGGGCGGTTCCCCTCCTGGGAGGGGTGCCGCGTGAGCGGCGGGGTGGGTTCTTTCCGCTGGTTTCTGGGATTACGCATCACACGTTGTCATAGGGGGAAGCCGGTCCTGAGCCCCGTCGAAGGGCTCAGCACGAACGGCCTTACGTTCGCCCTGAGCGTAGCGGAGTGGAGTCGAAGGGTCTGTCCAGCAGCGAGACGCCGTCATTCCGGCGAAAGCCGGAATGACGGCAGGGACCGACTGGCTATACGGAATCGTGAATTGCTCTAAATGCGCCCAGTAGACTTCGCCGCGTTTCACGCCTCGTCTCGTTCAGTGTCGAGCAGCTGTTCGACCGCCGCGTTCTCCATATCCGGGTCCAGGTCGGCGGATGTCCCGGCAGCCGCCTCGGCGTAGCGGGTGATGGCCTGGTGCAGTGCAGCCTTTTCCCGTGCCACCAGCCAGGTTTCAATGGCTTCGCGGACCAGGACGGTTGCCGGCTGCCCGGAGCGTTTCGCCTCCGCTTTGAGACGGGTATGGATATCGGTCGAAAGGGGCACGTGCATGTTGTGGAGTGAAGTCGGCATGGTATATGAAGTGCCGCGAATTTCTGGCTTTTACAATGGCGAGAACGCGCAGTCCCGGAGCCGGACGCCTGATGCAGGCCGAGCGCAGGCCAGCATGCAGCGTTGTCTTCAGTAGCGGCGCATCACCTGCTCGGCAAAATCCGCAAACACCTTGCGCGCCGCGTCTCTGGGCGACAGAAGCACGACCTCTTTCAGCCCGGCCTGTTCGGCAGCCCGGACCTGGGCGATGAGTTCGTCCGGCGTCCCGATCAGACACACGCCGCGAATCGCCTCGGGGGTGATGAAGCGCCGTTCTTCGGGCACCAGAAAGGTGCAGTGGCCGTTGTGAATCTGTAGATAGCGTTTGTCCTGGGGCGTTTCCATCCGCTCGACAGAGGCGCAGTACTCGTCCCAGATGCCGCGAAACGCCTCGGGAATGAAGTCCTCGTTGGCGGTTTGCTTGTAGATTTCATACACAAAGTGGATGGCGGCGGCGACCTGCGAGCCGCACTCGTCAATGACCCGGTCGGAGTCCAGGCGCTCGCCGGGCTGGAGCACGACCGCAGTGGTCAGCGTCGAGGTGTGAAACGGGTCGGGCAGGCTGCGGTCGGCCTGCTCGGCCCCGGCCCGGACCTGGGCGAGGTGGGTAGCCAGGATTTCGGGGCGCTCGTTAAAGGCCGAGATCAGCCCGTCGCCAAACTCCCCGGCCGACCTCAGCGCCCGCGGACCGTTGGCGGCCACATAGATGGGAATGGGGTTGTCGAGGTTCACAAAGCGCAAATCCTGGTGCAGAAACCGGATCGTGCGAGTCCGGTCGGCCAGGCTATACTCGACCTCCTCTCCCCGCAGCAGAACCCTGAGCACCCGCAGGTATTCCCGGAAGTCGCGGATCCGCATTGGCTCCATGCCCATCACCCGCATGGCGGTGTGGCCGGTGCCGATGCCCAGAAACACCCGGCCCGGAGCGATCTGATTGATCGAGGCAATCGAGTGGGCGGTGACCGGGGCAATCCGCGTGCCGGGGATGGCGACGCCGGTGCCCAGCTGAATCCGCGAGGTGTTGTGGGCTGCCAGCGCCATGACCGCATAGCAGTCCGACCAGATCATCTGCGAGTCCGGGATCCAGGCCCGGTCAAAACCCAGATCCTCGGCGTAGGAGATCAGCTGCCAGTCGTCGATTTTTGTTGCCAGACAGATGCCGAATTCCATTGTGTCCTCCATTCATCATTCGGGCAGCCGTGAGGGGCTGCCCCTGCGGCTGCCGTTCAACAGTCATCATGCAGCGTCGAGAGGCGGCGGGCTGGGCGGCGTGTACACCTGACGCTGAAACGCATCCGCAGCCCGCAGCACGGTCGCGTCGTCGCCCGTCCGACCGATCAGCATCATGCCGATCGGCAGGCCGTCCGACATGCCGCACGGAACGCTGATCGCGGGATGGCCGCTGACATCGAACGGCGCGGTATTGGGCGCCATTTCCATGGAGCGGGCGACCAGTTCCTCGCGGCTGGCGTCCGGGGCCGGGATACGGGTGGCTTTGAGGGGAACCGTCGGCATTGCTAACAGATCGCACTCCTGGAGCGCGGCGTCATAGGCCGCCGTCAGGGAGCGGGCCAGGTTCTGGGCCTTGGCGTAGTAGCGGCCGTGATAGTGCTCCTGCATATAGCCGCCCAGCAGGACGATCAGCTTGACGGTTTCCGACAGGTCGTCGGCTCGGGTGCGCTGGCCTCGGGCGTAGGCGTCCAGCAGGCTGGTGGTGTAATAGCCCTTCCAGTTCGTGCCCATGCTGTTGCCCTGGGCGACCAGGGCGGTGGCGCCCTCCATCAGAATCGCGTTCAGGATATGCCGTCCGTCGCGGTGCCAGGGAATCGACACGCTGCTGACCTCGGCGCCCAGGCCGGCCAGAGCCTGGGCCGATTCGGTCACGCAGTCTTCGACATCCGGTTCGGACAGGCCGTTCCAGCCAAATCCCTCCTGGACAAGGCCGACCCGCAGCCCCCGAATCTCGCCGCTCAGCGCCTGTTGATACGCCATCCGGTTCGGACAGGCCGTTCCAGCCAAATCCCTCCTGGACAAGGCCGACCCGCAGCCCCCGAATCTCGCCGCTCAGCGCCTGTTGATACGCCTGTGCTTGCAAGCCGGCCTGCTGGCGCGGGTCAAGGCCGTCGGGGCCGGCAATGACCTCCAGCAGCAGGGCTACATCGGCCACGCTGCGGGCCATCGGACCGGTGTGGTCGATCGTGATGTCGATGGGGAAGATGCCGGTGTAGGGCACCAGGCCGTGGGTCGGTTTCAGGCCGCAGATGCCGCACCACGCGCTCGGAATCCGAATCGAGCCGCCTTGGTCGCCGCCGAGCGCCATATCGACTTGGCCGGCCGCCACCAGCGCGCCGCTGCCGCTCGACGAGCCGCCGGTGGTCCGGCTCGGGTCGTAGGGATTGCGAACCGGGCCGGTGTCGCTGCTATGACTGCCGCCCGAGGCGCACAGGTGCTCGCACACCGCCTTGCCGCTGATCGTGCCGCCGGCGTCGAGGATGCGGCTGACGACCGTGGCGTCAATATCGGGCACATAGCCCTCCAGCACGCTGCTGCCGTTCATCATCGGCACTCCGGCCAGGCAGATGTTGTCCTTGAGCGCAACCGTCCTGCCGGCCAGCGGACCCGACGCGGCGCCTTTGACTTCGGTCCGCCAGTACCAGGCGCCCAGGGGATTGTCCTGGGGCTGGGGACGATGGCCGGGCGTACGCGGATAGGTCACCGGCAGGCTGGGGACGGTGAGTTGATCCAGGCGGGCGTACGAGGCCAGCATGCCGTCCATCAGGCCCTGGAAGGATTCCAGGTCGTCTTCGGTCAGGTGCAGGGCGTAGCGGTCGGCCACATCGGCCAGTTGATCCAGGCTTGGTCGCTTGAGGCTCATGTCGTTCCTCCTTTGTTCAGCATTCGGGCAGCCACGCGGGGCTGGCCCTCCGACTGCCGTTCGGTATTCAGCGTTCAGCCTCGTATCATTGCACGATCCGAACCGGGATGTGTATAAGGGCAGGCATGAAGTTCGGCATCCTGTACAACGTCGAGTACCACCCCGAGATCCACGGCACACCCTCGCAGTACTACGAACACATCCTGGACCAGATCCAGCTGGAGGAAGAGCTGGGCTACGATGCGGTGTGGTTTGGCGAGCACCACTACTCCGGCTACTCGTTCGGGTCGCCGCCGCTGATGGCCATGGCTGCGGCGGCGCGCACCAAACGGATTCGTCTTGGCACCGGCGTCTCCCTGGTGCCCCTGCATCACCCGATCCGGCTGGCCGAGGAGTACGCCATGCTCGACGTGCTGAGCCAGGGGCGGCTGGAGTACGGGATCGGGCGCGGGTTCATCAAGTACGCCTACGAGGTGTTTGGCGTTGACGAGGACGAAAACGTCCGGCGCTACCGGGAGGGCACCGACCTGCTGGTCAAAGCCTGGCTGGCCGACGCGCCGTTCTCGTATCAGGGCGAGTTCTACACCCTCCAGGACTACAGCTTTTTCCCCAAGCCGCGCCAGCAGCCCCACCCGCCGATTTATGCCGCCGGAGCGGTCACGCCCGAGAGCTACGAGTGGGCCGGTAGCCGCGGTTTTCACCTGGCCACAGCCTTTTTCATCCCCGACCGCGAGGCGGTCCGGCAGGGCATCGCCGCCTACCGCCGGGCGCTGACCGAAAACGGCTACGATCCGGCCCAGCGCGAGATAGCCGGGGTGTACCAGATGTACTGCGGGGAAACCAACCAGGAGGCGCACCGTCACGGCGGTCAGCACGTCTTTGACTACTACCATTTCTTTGGCAGTCTGGCCCTGCGACGGCCGCATACCTCGCCCAGCTTTGACCGGCATAAGGTCATGCTCGAAGGCTTCGCCGGGGTGAGCTACGACGACCTGGACAGCCGCAACCTGATCCTGATCGGCGATCCCGACAACCTGATCGAGCGCATCCGCTGGGCCCAGGAATTCTACGGCACCAACTATCTGTTACTCGAGGTGGCCCAGGGCGGCATGCAGCCCAAGCATGTCGTCGCCTCGCTGGAGCGCTTTGCCAAGTATGTGATGCCCGCGTTTCGCAACGGCCAAGAGGAGGGGCGTGCATGAAGTTCTATACTTTTGACGAGCTGACCTATCCCGACCTGCCGGCCGAGATCGGACCGGAGGTGCGTTTTACCAACCGTTTCTGCGAGCCCCAGGCGGTCACCAAGACCTACCACGAGCATCTTGACGAGTGGGCGATCTGTGAGGACCTGGGCTTTGACGGCGCGTTTGTCAACGAGCACCACTTCACCGCCATCAATATCCAGCCGGCCTGCAACCTGATGGCCGCAGCCATCATCATGCGGACCAATACGATGAAGGTCGGGGTGATCGGCAACGTCATTCCGCTTCGCCATCCGATCCGCACCGCCGAGGAGTTTGCCATGCTCGACTGTTTGTCGGGCGGCCGGTTTATCGGCGGCATCGTGCGCGGGGTGCCCCAGGAGTACGTCTCCTACAATGTGGACCCGTTCACCGGTCGCCAGCGTCTGATGGAGTCCTACGACATTATTCATAAGTGCCTGAACGAGGAGATTTTTGACTACAAGGGCAAGTTCTGGGATCTGACCGGGGTGTCGATCTGGCCCAAGCCGATTCAGCGTCCCCTGCCGTTCTGGATGCCGACCGGCTCCCTGGAGTCGGCCGAGTTTGCCGCTGAGCGGCGCATCTCGGGCGCTCAGGTCTTTTTTCCGCCCGAAGCCTTCAAGGACGCCTTTGACCTGTACCGCAAGGTCGCCCGTGAGCGCTTCAACTGGCAGCCCGGCTTTGACAATTTTGTTGGCGCGCGGCTGATCCACGTGGCCGAGACCAACGAACAGGCCATCGAAGAGGTCCGCGAGGCGGTGTATTATTTTTTCCGCACCATCACCCGACCGGTCAATAATCCAGCCCCGGTGCCGGGTTTGACGACCGACCGTTCCTATCAGCATCGGCGCAAGATCGAGCAGGACTTTCCTGGGCCGCACACCTCGTTTGAGACCATGCGGGACAACGGCTTTATCGTGTGTGGCGACCCCGAGTATGTCGCCCGCTGGCTGGAGCAGGACATGCACATTGCCGGCTATGGGCATTTCATGGGCATGTTCCATGTCGGTAATCTGGCTCACGAGCTGGTCATGAAGTCGAAGCGGCTGTTTGCCGAGCAGGTCATGCCGGCGCTGCGTCAGGTGAACTGCGATCCTGAGCCCCAGGTCAAAGCCCAGGCTGCGCCCTATGAGCTGCAACAGGAACGACCGGCCGGACCCCTGCCGCTGTACGCCGACTTCAACTACAGTTTGGTGCGGGAAGCGCAAGAGACCGTGGGCGAGTTTGTCGAGCGGGACAACGGAGCCGTGACCTGCGGCTGGGAGATGCGGGTTCCCGAGCGCGAGCCGGACGGCTTTCCGTACGAGATTATTTTTGTCGGGCCGACCGCCAGCTATCGGGGCAGCGCGATACGCCTGCACCTGGTGACCGGCGACGGCGAGCCGGTCTCGGACGATGCCCAGGTGGTGTTGGAGACCTATGATCGGGACGGGCAAGACCGCCAGGCCGTTTTTGCGGGCAGCTACGGCCAGTTCAGCCGTATCCCGGACCAGCACGAGCCGAACGCCGCGCTGGCCGCCCAGCAGCGGGTGGTGGCCGGCGACCGGTACCGCATCCGACTCAGCGTGCGTGTGCCGGCCGACGCTCCCCAGCCCGACCCGGAGGCCGACGAATCCTTTTTTGAGATTGAGTGCTTTAAGCACTGGCTGACGATCACCGCCTGAGGCGGCCGTCCATCGAGCGGACAGGCGAGGAGGCGTGTCATGGGAGCCGGATACGGATCGCAGTTTTCTCGAACCAGCGTCAAGGTCGGTGAGCTGAGCGTCCAATACCTCAAGGGCGGACGGGGCCGGCCGCTGCTCTACCTCCACGGCATAGGCGGCTGGGGACGCTGGGAGACCCATCATCTGGGCATGGGCGTGACCAACGAGGTGTACGCGCCCCAGCTGCCGGGCTGGCAGACGGGCAAGATTCCGCCCAGCATCGGCTCGGTCCGAGACTACGCCCGGACCATGCTCGACTTCCTGGACGCCCTGGAACTCGACAGCGTCGATCTGGTCGGGCATTCGATCGGCGGCTGGGTCGCCCTGCGGCTGGCGCTTGCGCAGCCCGACCGGGTCGCGCGTCTGGTGCTGGTCGACCCGCTCGGCCTGGACTGTCCGGCGCATCCCGGCGCCGACCTGGCCCGGATCGACGAGGCCGCCTTTCTGGCCGCCGCGTTTGCCAGGACCGGCACGGTGTTGATTGCGGCCGACTTCGGCGGTCATCTTGAAGACGTGCGCAGCGGACCGGAATTCAAACGCCAGTGGAAGGGCAGGCGGCTGGTAACCGAGCTGACCGAGGGCCGGGGTGTCGATGCGGACCTCAGCCACAGCAGCCACAGCTTACACAGCATTCGGGTGCCGACCCTGATTGTCTGGGGCCAAAAGGACGGTCTGGTGCCCTGGCAGCAGGGTGAGATGCTGGCCGCCGCGATTCCCGGGGCCAGGCTGGCGTGCATTGCCGAGGCCAGCCACAGCCCGATGCGTGACAAGCGCGAGACCTTTCAGCAGCTGGTGCATGAGTTTCTGGTCGGTCAGGCCGAAGCGGCATGATGGATCAATTTTTCTTGAAAATCCTCAATTGAGCTAAGGATTTTCAAGGATTATAATTGGTCCATGGTGATTGCTCGGCCCGCTCCCGACACGCGTATCCGCGAAGAATTCTCTGTTCATCCGATCGTCGCACTGACCGGGCCGCGCCAGTGCGGCAAGACGACACTGGCGCGGGAAATCGCCTCTCGCGTCCCCGACAGCACGTTCTTCGACCTGGAAGCCGCCGTAGACCGGCGACGGCTGGAAGCCCCCGAACAAGCGCTGGGGGGCTTGAACGGTCTTGTTGTGATCGACGAGATACAGCGCGCGCCGGCCCTCTTCGAGACGCTCCGCATGCTCGTTGACAGAGGTGATAATCGGGCGCGGTTTCTGGTGCTTGGCAGCGCCTCGCCGGCGCTGATTCGCGGCGTCTCGGAGTCCCTGGCCGGGCGGGTGGGGCTGGTTGACCTGTCCGGTTTCGACCTTGCTGAAGTGGGGCCGGAGTCGTGGCGCAGCCTGTGGCTGCGGGGCGGCTTCCCACGCGCCTATCTTGCCGCTGCTGACCGGGCCTGCGGGCGCTGGAGGCGGAGTTTCGTGCGCACGTTTCTTGAACGCGACATTCCTCAGTTCGGTATCGGTGTTCCTGCGGAAACGCTGCGTCGGTTCTGGACAATGCTGGCCCACTATCATGGCCAAGTGTGGAATGCCGCAGAGTTTGCACGTGCCCTGGGCGCGAGCGAGGCCACGGCGCGAAAATACCTCGACATCCTCATCGGCGCCTTCATGGTCCGCGCCCTTCCTCCCTGGTTCGAGAACGTGAAAAAGCGCCAGGTCAAGGCGCCCAAGGTCTACGTTCGTGATAGCGGCCTGCTGCACAGCCTGCTCGCCTTGGAGCGGCCTGAGGAGGTCGCCGGTCATCCCAAGAGCGGCGCATCGTTTGAAGGCTTCATCGTAGAGCAAGTGTTGAGCGCTTTCGATCTCAGCGACGCGTACTTCTGGGCGACGCACGGCGGAGCCGAACTCGATCTTTTCATGATTCGCGGCGGACGCCGCTATGGTTTCGAGTGCAAGTTCTCCGATGCGCCGGGTACAACGCGCTCTATGCGAGTGGCCGTGCAGGACCTCGGCCTCTCCCATCTGTGGGTGGTCTATCCCGGGGCCGAGGCCTATACGTTGGATGACACGATCTCGACGCTGCCGGTCGCGGCCATCCCCGAGCTGGCGCGTGCATTCGACCGGGAAGCCGGCGAGGCTTGAGAGCCGCGCAACAAGGGTATGGTGTGTGGATCGGTCAAGTCGAAGAATTCGTGCGCCCGAGGGCGCGGCGTCTGCCTCATCAACTCACGATTTGTGCAGGGTGGCCGGCTCCGGCTCCCTGCGGGTCAGGCGGGCGGCTCCGCAGGCGGGACGCGGCTATGACTCCATGGCTTTCTCAAGCGCGCTCCACTCCACCAGCGGCGTGAGCCGTCGCCTGGCAATCGTGCCTGAACCGACCGCCTTGGCAAAGCCGTCAAAGGTCAGCGAGTGGTCCTGGATGTCGAGGATGAGCACGATCTTGGCCTCTTCGTTCGAGGCCCACGGACCGGCCTTGAGGGTCACCCCGGGCGGAAAGCCGTTCTTGAGCACCTGCTGAATGAGGGCGACCCCTTTTTGGGTGTTGTCCGAGCTGCTGGCGTTTAAGTAGATTTCGTCCAGGTATAGCGGCATGGGTGTGTCCTCCTTTTGGGTTGAACGGGGCGGGAGCCGGAGCCGGCCTCCCAGTTAAACCCGCTGCCGGGAAAAGCGCAAGCCGGGCCGACGGTCTCAGCTTGCGGATGGCGCAGAGCAGGGTGTAAGAAGAGGGGCCAATACCCTGAACACAGGAGAAGCGTGTATGGCAGAACTGATGCAGGATAAAGTCGCCCTGGTCACCGGGGCAAGCTCGGGGATCGGTCGGGCAACCGCGCTGGTCTTTGCCCGCGAGGGCGCCAAAGTGGTGGTGGCCGACCTGAACGTGGTCGGCGGACAAGAGACCGTGCAGTTGGTCAAGGCGGCCGGCGGGGAGGCGGTCTTCGTCGAAACCGATGTTGCGCAGGCAGCCTCGGTCGAAGCCATGGTCCAGACTGCGCTGGACACCTACGGGCGGCTGGACTGCGCCCATAACAACGCGGGCGTCGAGGGCGTGCTGAGCCGGACGGCCGAGCAGACCGAACAGGACTGGGAGCCGGTCATTCGCATCAACCTGAAAGGCGTGTGGCTGTGCATGAAGTATGAACTCCCGCACATGGTGCAGCAGGGCAGCGGGGCTATCGTCAACACCGCCTCGGGCGCCGGCCTGATCGGGGTCAAGCGCATGGCAGCCTATGTGGCCAGCAAACACGGGGTGATCGGACTGACCAAGACGGCCGCCCTGGAGTACGCCAAGTCGGGGGTGCGGGTCAACGCCGTGTGTCCGGGGGTGATCCAGACCGCCATGGTCGAGCGGGTCAGCGGCCGCCGCCCGGATGTCCTGGAGAAAATGATTGCCGCCGAGCCGATCGGCCGCTCCGGTCAACCCGAAGAGATTGCCGAGTCCGTGGTCTGGCTGTGCTCGGACGCGGCGTCTTTTGTGACCGGTCACGCCATGGCCGTGGATGGCGGAGCGGTCGCGGCGTAAACCTGGGGAACTGACCGGTCTCGTCTTCTAAAGGGGATAACGCGCAAAGCGTCAGCATTGCCCCGTGGCCGGGAGCCTATTTGCCATTGACCGAAAAGGCGAGCAGCGCGTTGCCCGGCACCCCGCCCCGATAGCCGTAGCCGGAGTGGACATACAGCATACCGTCCACAATGGTCGGCCCTGGGCCGTCAAACGAGCCGCCCTTGGTCGTGACGCCGTTGGTGCTCTCATACTCCTGGACGGCGTTGTAGTCCCAGATGACAGCGCCGGTGTCGGTGGCATAGCCGCGCAGATGACCGTCCACCGACCCGGAAAACACCACGCCGGGCAGGGCCGACACCGCTGCGGACTGGGCCGGACTACACTGCGGTCGGTCGCCACAGCCGACCGCCGGAACGTGCCATTGCCGCGCGCCGCTTTCGATAGCAAGGGCGAACAGGCCGCCCCCGACGCTGCCGTCCAGGACCCGGGTCCAGCTTCCGTCGGCCTGCTCGACCGTCTTGCGGACGACATCGGACAGAGCCACATAGACCTGGGTGGCATCGGCCGCCGACCCCCACTGAATCCCGCCCAGCAGGCCGCCCTTGCCGACCCGCTCCTGCCACACAATGGCTCCGTTCCGGTCCGGGTCAACGGCGTGCATCACCCCGGACTTCTGTCCGGCCAGGAGGATCCGCCGCCCGTCGGGCAGGATCCGCAGGATGGGGGAGGAGGCGAAGTCCAGGTCCGGGCCGCGCGCCTGCGGACAGTTGGTATCGTCCTCCAGCACACAGGCCGTGTTCCAGGCGTCGTTGGGTGTAAATTGCTGTGACCAGAGGATGTCGCCGGTGCGCAGATCGAGGGCAAGGAGCGCATCACTCGTCAGCGAGGCCGGGTCGGAATAATTGTCGCCCGTGGCCACGTACAGACGGTTGCGCTCGGGGTCGAGCGTCGGTGAGGACCAGACCGTGGCGCCGGACGGCCCCCATAGCTGCACGCCGATGGCATTCTTGCGCACCGGCGCCGGGGGGTCTGGAATGGTATACGCTTTCCAGGCCAGCTGGCCGGTAACACGGTCGAGCGCCACGACCGTGCCGCGAAACGTACAACACTCGTAGGTCGGGTCGGCGCCGGCGAGTTCCTCCAGGGAGGTGGTGGCCACGTAGAGCCGGTTGGCGTGGGTTTTGGGCGTGCCCGTAATCCGCGCCAAGGGATGGTCGTCTACGCTCACTTTCCAGAGTTCCTGGCCCGTGCGGGCATCCAGCGCATACACGTTGGCCGCCGCGTCGCCCGCATACACAGCATAACGCGGCGGGGTCGTGCCCGGCAGGCTATCGACCACCAGGGTCGCGCGTATCCCACTGTCCGTTTTCACCGACCAGTATAAGCAGCCGGTTTTGGCATCGAGCGAATAAATACGGCCCTTGAGCGAACCGATAAACACCCGGCCGCCGACCACCGTCGGCTGGGAGACCCGAAAATCCATGGGTAAACCAAACACCCATTTGACCTTCAGCTCAGGCACCTGAGCGGCGCTGATACCAGCAGCGGCTGCGGGTTGGAAGCGGGTGTTGAAGGGATCGGCGCCCCAGCCGTTCCACTCCGGGGCGCCGTCTTCCACCGCAAAAGTCCCTGGTGCGTCTGCACAGAACCCGGCGACCGTCTCGTCGGTGTCGGTCGGAGGCGGCAGCGTCTTGCCGGTCAGCCATTCCGATATGGCCTGCCGTTCCGGACCGGTCCGCATCATGCCGAGGAACTTCATCCGGCCGCGTTCCAGAGAATTCAGGACCGTCGAGGCGGGCAGGCGCGCCATGACGTCACGCTGCGGCGCGCGTTTGACCTGCCCCTCGTGGCAGTGCGCGCAGTACGCCTGGTAGAGCGCAGCGCCGTCGCTTTCCCCTTGGGTTGGAGAGAGCGCCCAGCTCGGGGCAAGACTTACACTCGACACCAGCAGGCCAGCCACAAGCGCCGTGATTCTGGCGTGTATTGTTTGCATGAGAGACCCCTACTGAACATCCGTAATCACGAAGTTCTGACCGGTCTGCTGCCACTCCAACAGGGTACTCTGCCCCGGGTGCGGGAAGTCCTCCGCCACACATTCTCCCGCGGCTCCCTGCAGAAACTCCTGCCCCAGTGTTGTTACCTGCACCGTCGTCCGGCCCAGTTCGACCCCATCGGCCAAGGCGGTCACGGTATGGGCGCCAGCGCCCAACAGGTTCCAGTTGAGCAACAACACAAACCCATTATCCGTGTCCCCACAGGTATCCAGCGTATCCCCCCGCTCCAGGCCATACGCCGCCATGTGCCACGCGAACTCCCCCTGTTCGGTCTTGATCTCGATCTCCACCTGCTCGGCTTCGCACGCCCAGCCCCACAGCGCGCCTATCCCGCTCTGAAACGCGTTTGGACCCGGATTCTCCAGCCGTCCCCCCAGGTCTCCCAGACCATCTGAGGTCGGATAAAATCCCGAATTGACGATGTAGTCGATCGAGACGATGCTGCCGTCCGGCCGCGGGATGTGAGCGGTGAACACGCGGGCATAGCCCACCTTGGGGACATCGACGCTGCCGAGATCGTCGGCGGGATTGTCGAAGTAATACTGCCAGAAGCCGCCGTCCGGGCCACTTTCCGCCGCGCGGACGAGCTGATCCACGACAAGCTCTCCGGTCGCGCTGTCGGTGGCAATCCCTCCTTGTCGAAGCTCGAACCGATCCGGGAATCCGCCATGAAGCGTGATGAGCCTGCTGACACGTTCCATGATGGCGATGTAGACGGACCCATGTATCCACGGTCCGTTCGGATCACGCAGGATGACCCTGGCTTGCGAGACTGCGGTCAGATTGCCGGCCGAAAGGAGTCCGACAAAGTATTCCCCCGCAGCCGTGACGAAAGCCTTCAAGCTCGCCCGATCCACCACATCCCTGGCCGTAACGGGCGGTTCGATATGCTCGATTTCCTCTGCGGCCAAGTGAGACGCGTCAAGATCAAATCCGACAAGCACCAGGGCAGGTGTCCCCGAGATGCCCGAGAGAAGGGGGATGGCATAGCCGGAGGCACCCGGGATATCAGGGACATTGAATGCGTCGCCCTCCCCAGCGGCGGCAGCAGCGAAGGCGCTTATGGCCGCCGCCGGGCTGGTCAGGTCGGCCGGATCAATTCCCAATGCGTGCAGGATCGCTGCATAGATTACGGGGTTGAGCTGCCCGCCCGACAATGCCATGTCCTTGGCGTGAATGAACACCCTGTTGCTGGGCGCCAGTCTCACGACGTAGGTGGAACCGGACCGCCACGGACCCCCCTCCTGCCTGAAAAGACAGCCAACGTAGGCTAACTGCTTGAGGGTCGTAATGTTGGGGGTCGTCATGCCCTGCGACTCGCCCACAAAGATGTCTCTCACGGCCAGCGCGAAGTCGGTCAGGCTGGCGCTGCCGTCTTCCACCTGTTGCGCTGTCACAGGTGGATCCGCAAGCGGAGCCACGCCTTCAGGCAGTGAGCAGTCGAGCTGCGCCTGCGCGAAGGCCGGGCGTGTATCGGATAAGACACCGGCCAGCAGGAACAGGCTGCTGGCAAGAATCAGCGCTATCGGGGTCGGCACGGTTCCAGTTTGCATCTTCGGGTTCTCCTCCTTCACAGACTGCCGGAGGCAAGTTCAGGGGTTGTCCGCTCAGCGTCTCTTGGGCGGTCAGGATACCGACGAACCATCCGACCATCAAGGCGGACAACAGATCGGCAACTTCTCGTCGAGCTGACTGATGCCTGGAATATGGTGTTTTATCCGGCCGCCGGCGTGATGCTGGTCGGGATGCTGCTCTGGTAATGTGTTTGCCACCGGGGAGACGCTGTTTGACTCGGCAGGCAGGAAGGATGTACAGGAGTGGAATGGCAGGTGAGCCCGAGCCCGGACAGTCGGGCCGCTGAGCGGCCGGCGCGGTGTTGGCGTCGGCCGGGGGACAGAAAGGAGACCCGACTATGGCAGACCAGGCACAGGAGTGGGCCGAAGAAACGCTAGCGGTGGCCGGCACCGAATTGACACTGATCAGCGGCGGGAGCGGCCGACCGCTGCTCGTTCTGCACGAGGAGTTGGGCCACCCCGGCTGGTTCGCGTGGCATGCCGCGCTGGCCGCCAACCGGCGCTTGCTGATCCCCCAGCAGCCCGGCTTTGGCAAGTCGCCCCGGCTCGACTGGACGCGCAGCATCCGCGACCTGGCCGCCTTTTACTCACGCGTCCTGCGCGAGCGCGAGCTGGTGCCAATCGACGTGATCGGCTTTTCGCTGGGCGGCTGGATTGCGGCCGAGATGGCGGCCAACCACGCCGGTCAGTTCAGCCGCATGATTCTGGTCGGGGCGACCGGGATTCAGCCGCCACGCGGCGAGATCAAGGATCTGTTCATTCGGACCTCGCGCAAATACCTCGACGAGAGTATCCTCAACCCCGGCCGCACGCCCGAGTTTGCGACCCTGTACGGCGGGGAACCAACGCCCGAGCAGTTTGAGGCCTGGGAGGACGCCCGGGCCGAGGTGGCCCGTCTGGCCTGGTCGCCGTATCTGTTCAACCCCAGCCTGCCGTATCTGCTGCAAGGCGTGAGCGGCCTGCCGACCCTGCTGATCTGGGGCGCTCAGGATGAGGTCGTCCCCCCGAGCGCGGGCGAGGTGTATAGCGAGTCGATTGAGGGCGCCAGGCTGGTCGTGCTCGAACAGTGCGGCCACCGGCCCGAGATCGAGCAATCGAGCGAGTTTATCAAGACCGTCCAGCAGTTTCTTGGCTGAATATGGTCGGCAACGGCCAACAAAGGAGGATGCGCCATGCATGTCATGTATTTTTCGGAGCGGCCCTACCATCCGGTGCCCGAAGAGGTCCTGCTCAGGAACGGCTACTGGGGAGTGCCCAACACCTACTACGATCCGGCGGTCGCCTCGCGGCTGTACAACGAATACCTCGACGAGGATGTCTTTGCCGAGAAGATGGGCTTTGACGGCATCATGCTGAACGAGCACCACGGCCTGATCCTGTGCATGGGCTCGGTGGTCGATGTCGAAGCCTCGATCCTGGCCCGGATCACCGAGAAGGTCCGCATCGTGCTGCTCGGCAACCCCCTGCCGGTGGTCGGCAACCCCCTGCGGCTGGCCGAAGAGCTGGCCGAAATCGACCTGATCTCCAAGGGCCGGCTGGTCGCCGGCTGGGTCCGCGGCGGCGGGACGGAGCAGTTCGCCAATAATACCAACCCGTCCTATAACCGGGAGTACTTCAACGAGGCCCACGACCTGATCGTCAAGGCCTGGACCACGCCCGGACCGTTCCGCTGGGAGGGCAAACACTTCAACTATCGGTTTGTGAATCCGTGGGCGCTGCCGCTGCAAAAGCCCCACCCACCGATGTGGATTCCGGGTCTGGTCAGTCCCGAGACGGTCCAGTGGTGCGCCAAGCATCGCTATCCGTATGTCGCCCTGGCCACCTATCTGGAGCCGACCGTCGAGCTGTGGAATCTGTACGCCGAGGCCGCAGCAGAGGAGGGCTACCAGGCCGGCCCGGAAAACTTCGGCTATCTCCAGAAGGTGTATGTCGCCGAGACCGAAGAGAAGGCCCAGGAGATGGGCAAGCAGGACTTGTACGGCGGCGGCATGTACACCGCCATCCGGCCCGAGTGGCTGTTTCCGTCCGGCTATAACTCCAAGGCCGCGACCCAGCGTCTGGCCCGCCAGTTCACCGATCCCAAGGGCCGCTCCCAGCTCTTTACCGGCTATGAGGGCCAGAGCATCGAAGAGGCCAAGGCGGCCGTGTACGACCTCTACCCCCACGCCCAGGAGTCCTACCAGCTGATTCGGGGCACGCCCAAGACCGTCATTCCCAAGCTGCGCAAGATCATGGAGGTCCTGCGTCCGGGCATCTTCGGCCTGTGGCAGAACGACGGCCCGATCGGTCATCCCGAACGGATGAATAATATCCGGCTGCTCGGCGAAGAGGTCATCCCGGCCATGCGTGAGATCGCCAAGGAGCTGGGGCTGGAAAGCCCGCTCGAACGCCAGCCCGGCTCGCGGCCCCTGCCGGCAACCGGCCAGTGGGACCCGGTGGCCCAGAGTGAGGCCCTGGCCGCGCTGTAAACGACCGGCTCGCCGCCGCGTTTCACCACGCGGCGGGTGGGTCCCAAACCCGCCGGGTTTTACTCCTGCACGACCGATGAGCTTGACACCCGGGCGGCGGTCACTGCTCGCCCGGCGGTGGGTCGGACTCGTTCTGCTGCTGGTCGCCAGCCTGTCGGTTTCGCCCGCCGCTGGTGAGAACAGTGCGTGCGGGCGCAGCTGGAAAACCCTGGCCGCGCTGTCCGAGGCCGAGCTGGCCCGGCTCGAGCTGGCCGCCAGCACGCCGCGTCACTCCCAGTATCCCTACCTGCCGGCCGAGCCGTATCCGTTCCGCCCGCCGTACAGCGCCGAGGAAATGGACATCCGGGCCATGGAGTTTACCCAGCGCCGGCGCTGGTCGTGCGTGTTCGCCAACATCTTCGGTTCCATCTCCCACACCGGCTTTCTGGCCATCGCCGGCCAGGGGGTGGGCTATATGGCCTATCCTGCGCCGCGCGGGTTGGCGGCCGAGATCGGCTGTCAGCCCGGTCAGCTGTTGTACCGCTGCCTGACTCAGCATCTGTATCCGCCCGAGGCTCACGGCTCGATGAACCTCGTCTTCCGCTACCGCACCGGCTGTCGCCCGAGCTGATGGCCCGACTGGCGGCCCAGGACGCGGCCGGCCGGCTGGTTTTCGACGCCGCGCCCTAGACAATCGCCGTCCACAGGCTGTACACGGCAAAGCTGCCGTACACGCCCGAGGCGACCAGCATCATGGCGATGCACACCGGCCCCGGCCGGGCCGAGACGGGCAGATAGCGCAGGTTGAGGTACAGCATCAGCGGCACGTACATGGCCATGGAAAAACCGCCCAGCAGTGCGGCGTTAAAAATAAAGCCGAGGCCGGTCACCGCGTAGCGTTCAAAAAACCAGGTGCTGGCGGTGCCGGCCAGCATGAACCCGACGGCAAACGGCAGATAGAGTCTGGCCTGATCGACCCGCCGGCCGAACCGAAAGCAGCTGCGCGCAATATACGCCCACACCCGGGCGCCGCCGTCGACCGCCACCAGCTGGGTGCTGAACAGGGCGGCCATGCCGATGACCAGGTACAGATAGCGCCCAAAGCTGCCCAGGCTCTCGCCCAGGATGAGCGACTCGTCCCAGATAATCCGGCCCTCGGTCGGCACCAGGCCGAGCGGCCGCAGCACACACAGGGCGCCGAACATGAACAGGAACATGGTAAAGCTGTTGAGCAGCCAGAAGTACAAGGTCTGGTCGAACACCACCCAGCGCAGCCAGTCCTTGAAGGCGCGACGGTTCGGCTCGGTGTCGGGATAGGTATAGCCGGTCGGCGTCTCGGTGTCGGCCCCGCCGCGCAGCGGGTTTGTGAGGGTCGGCATGCGCGCCCCCATGCCAATGCCCTTATCGCGCAGATAAAAGGCGTACCACAGGTTGCCGGCTCCGCCGGCCCCGGCAAACACCACCGCGCCGAAAAAACGGCTGAAGGGAAACTCGTCGTCCAGTTCGATGTGGCCGACGTTCACCAGCCCGCGCGCCATCTCGCCAACGGCGTCCAGGCTGCCGACCTGAAAGGCGACAAAGATCAGGCCCAGGGTCATGAACACGACCAGCCCGATCGTGATCCGCTCGACCGCCCGATACATGACCTTGGGTCCGAACAGCACCAGCGCGACCGACACAAAGGTGAGGCCGGTCCACATCCAGTCCGGGCCGGGCCCGTCCGGGCCGAACAGCAGCGCCTTGAGCGCCGCGCCCGAGATACGCGCCCAGCCGGGCAGGAACAGGGTTACAAAGCCAACGAACAGCAGGGCGTAGATAAAGCCCATCCACACCCGGGCAAAGCCGGTGTACGGCGCCTCGCCGGTGACAATCGCCCAGCGGCCGATTTCGATATTGACCCACAGCTGTAGAAAGACTCCCAGGGCTGCGGCCCAGACCATAGTGGTTCCGAACTTGGCGGTGATCCACGGCCACAGCACAATCTCGCCGGCCCCGATCGACAGCCCGACCAGCACCGCGCCCGGTCCGGTCATGCGCCAGAAGGACTGACTGCGGTGGGGCAGGTCGGCCGTTCTCAGCGGTGCGATGCGCGCGTTCATGCCGCCTCCTTGTCTGTGTGTAGTCTGTCCGTGATTTTGCGCTGCGAATCTGGTATCTCACAACGCATGAAGACATCTATCACAGTCGGTGGCGCGACCGGAACCGATATCCGCAGTACGCTGGAGTTTGTCCGCCAGGCCGAGCGCCTGGGCGTGGACTGTGTCTGGTCGGCCGAGGCGTGGGGCCAGGACGCGGTGACCTCGCTGGCCTATCTGGCCGGCCACACCAGCCGTATCAGGCTGGGCACCGGCATCATGCAGATCAGCGCCCGCACACCGTCGATGACGGCCATGAGCGCCCTGGCCCTGCACGATCTGTCCCAGGGGCGCTTTGTGCTGGGGCTGGGCACCAGCGGTCCCCAGGTGGTCGAGGGCTTGCAGGGCGTGGCCTTCCGCGCGCCCCTGACCCGGCTCAGGGAAACGGTCGAGATTGTCCGCCTGGCCTTTCGGGGCGAGAAGCTGCGTTATAGCGGTCGCGTTCATCAGCTGCCGCGACCGGGTGGTGAGGGCAAGGCCCTGCGTATTGACCATCCGCCGGTGGACATTCCCATTTTTCTGGCCACCCTGGCGCCAAAGGCGCTGGAGTATACCGGAGCGGCGGCCGACGGCTGGCTGGGCACCTCATTCTCGCCCGATCACGCCGAGGCGCATTTGGCCCATATCCGTCGCGGCGCCCAGGCTGCGGGCCGGAGTCTGGACGATATTGAGCTGCACGCGACCTGCCCGGTGGCGATTGGCGACAATGTCGAGGAGCTGATCGCCGCCCGCAAGCCGGGGGTGGCGTTCAGCCTGGGCGCCATGGGCTCGGCCACGACGAATTTCTACAACGCCGCGTTTCAGCGCTCCGGCTTTGAGGACGAGGCCAAGGCGGTCCAGCGGCTGTGGATTGCGGGCGAGCGCAGAGAAGCCGCCGAGATCGTACCGGACGCCATGGTGAGCCAGTTCGGCGCGATTGGCACGCTTGGCATGGTGCGCCAGCGCTTCCAGACATATCGGCGGGTCGGGATTGACGGGCTGACCCTGCGGATTGAGGCCGACGGACTCAATGCGCGGATCGCCGCGCTCGAACAGGTGATGGAGCTGATCCGCAGTCTCGACAACGCCCCGTAGTGCGATTTCAGCCCACCTCTCGCCCGCCTGCCGCGTCGAAAGGCAATCGTGATACCCTCACGATATCTACAGTGAGATCACGATTGCCTTTTGCTACAATGATGGGGAAGGGAGGGACGTATGAAAGCACATATGCAGCTCGGCGATTTTCTGGTGGCCTATCTGCGTAAGGCTGGCGTCAGCCGCCTGTTCGGCATTCCCGGCGATCTGGTCATCCAGCTGTTCATGAAGTTTGGCAAACCCCGCGATATGCGGGTGATGACGTTTTCACACGAGCCCGGAGCCGGTTTTGCGGTGGACGGCTATGCGCGGGCGACCGGGCAGCTCGGCGTGCTGTGTGTGACCTATGGAGCGGGCGGGCTGAATGTGGTCAATGCGGTGGCCGGCTCCTACTCTGAGCGGGTCCCGATCCTGGTCGTCAGTGGCGGGCCGGGCGAGGAAAAGCGCAAGCTGGGTATTCTGGTCCACCACCAGGCCAAGGAAATCGAGTCCCAGTTTCGGGTCTTCAAGGAAATCACGTGTGCGGCCAAGATCATTGATAACCCCCAGACTGCGGTCGAGGATATTCATGCGGTCATGCAGGCGATCTGGCTACACCAGCAGCCGGGCTATATCGAGATCCATCAGGACATGGTCGAGCGGCAGATCACGGTGCCCACATCCATCCGGGCTTGGGACGGAACCTTCGACCGTCACCACTCCGATCCCCAAAAGGTTGCCGAGGCGGCTCGGGATACGGTGAGCCGCCTCAATCAGGCCAAGAAACCCTTTGTGATTGTGGGTATTGAGGTCTTCCGCCACAAACTCGTCGACCAGGCGGTGGCCCTGGTCGAGAAGACGGGCGCTCCGTGCGCCACGACCGTGTTGGCCAAGGGCGCGTTTCCGGCCGATCATCCTCAGTATATGGGGGTGCATATCGGGGTCATCTCGCCCGAGCCGATCCGCCGCCGGGTTGACGAGGCCGACCTGGTGGTGAACCTGGGGACGCTGCTGACCGATATGAACCTGGGCAACCAGTTGCCCCGGCTGCCGCGCGAGAAACTGGTCTGGGCCTCGGAGAACCGGGTCGATATCAGCCACCACAGCTATACCGATGTCACCCTTGACGACTATCTCCAGGCGCTGCTCGACGCGCCGATTCGCCAGCACCGCGAGACGGTCAGCTATCACGACAATCTTGCGCCCCAGGCGCCGGGCGAGGAGCGCCCCATCGGGGTCAGCGACATGCTGCACGAGGTCAATGCCTTTCTGGACACCCATCCCGAGCATCTGGTCGTGGCCGAGGCGGGCGACATGCTGTTTGCCGGCCTGGACGTGCGCTTTGGCCGCCGCAGCAGCTATCTGGCCCAGGGCTATTACGCCTCAATGGGGTTTGGCATTCCGGGTGCCATGGGGGCGCAGCTCGGCACCGGCCAGCGCCCGTTGATCTTGTGCGGCGACGGTGCATTCCAGATGACCGGACCGGAAATCGCCCACGCCCCGCGCTACGGCTTGAATCCGATTGTGGTGCTGATGAATAACGGCGGCTGGGGCATCTTCCGACCGGTGTCCGAGCGCGAAGACCTGCTGGCCACCCCGCCGTGGCCCTACGCCCAGTTGGCCGAGGCGTGGGGCGGCACCGGCATCCGGGTGCAGACGGTCGCCGAGCTGCGGGCCGCACTCAAGGCGACCGACGACATCCCGTCGTTTGTGATTATCGAGGTCATGGCCGACCCGCACGAGCTGTCGCCGGTGACGGTCAAATACATCACCGCCTCGGTCGGCGAGACGCACTGAAAAGCATGTGGATAGTAGCGTCTGTTGAAACTGCAGCAAGCTCAGAGCGACTTGCCCGGGTTGGGCGCGTAGAGCGTCCGCTGCGTCAGGCGGAAAAACCGGACCCTTCGATCTTGACAAGACCGAAGAGGCAGTGATTTACATGGGGTCGTCTCCAGACAGAGGAGGAATGAAAGTGAAAAACAGGCGGATAGCGCAAGCTCCGGCTCCGGTCTTTGAGGTCGGTATCCCGGAAGGCGGTGGGGGCGGTTCAGAATCCAAGGCCGCCAAAAGAAACGTACTCCGACAGCGCAGGATTAGGTCGTCACACGCGGTAGGGACGGTCTCGCGAGAAGCAGTGCGAAAGGCCGTGCGCGAGGTTGACTGACGTAGGCGTTAATGGCTGCTAAAGGCAACTCCAACGTCTTTATCAACTGTCCCTTTGATAGTTCGTATAAGCGTATCTTTGACGCGACCGTCTTCGCAGTCTTTGACTGTGGATTCGTCGCTCGCTCCGCGCTCGAGATTATCGACACAGGGGAAGTCCGTCTAGAGAAGATCCTTCGAATCATGGACGAGTGTCGATTCGGCTATCATGACATTTCCAGGACAGAGCTCGATGAAGCGAATGGACTTCCCCGCTTCAATATGCCCTTCGAGTTGGGGCTGTTCCTCGGTATCACACGGCGAAAAAAAACAACGAGTTGTCTCGTTGTGGACCGAGACAAATACCGCTACCAGAAGTTCCTTTCAGACATCTCAGGCCAGGACATTGCTAGCCGCGGCGTGGTAGCATGAAAACGATCCGCAGGCTGCGGTTCAGGTTGTTCGCAACTGGCTTCAATCTTCTCGAGAAAACGTGACTATCCCAGGAGGCTCTCATATCTGGCAACGGTATGAGCAATTCAGGGAAATACTGCCAGTTCTCTGCGAGAAACTGCATCTGGAACCAAGCGAGTTAATCTTCAAAGACTACACCACCATTGTCGGGGAATGGCTGAAGGAGCACCAGTCATTCTAGAGCGAAGAATGTTGTGGAGAGTAGGCAGGGCAGGGTGCCAGAGGCAGCGTTGCGCTGTCTGATATCCTTCCTGGCGGGTCAGAGTCTACTGGAGGCGAGAAGTCCGCTCGGCTGAGAGGTTGGCCAGGGCTGTCGCCCGCCACAGCTGCCAGGAGCGTCGGTAGTCGCCGAGCGTGGTCGAGGCGGCAGCAGCCTCGTCGGGGCTGAGGTAGCGCACCTCGCCGTCGGCACCGGCCAGCGTCAGCGCCTGGAGCTGGAGCTTGGCGTTCAGCTCCAGGTAGATGCTGCGGGCCACCACCAGAGGCAGGCTGTCGGCCACTACGGTCGCTCCGTGGCCGCGCATCAGGGCGGCGGGTTTGTCGCCCAGGCTGGTCGCCAGGGCGCGGCCCAGGGCCGGGCTGCGAATGAGCAGGTCTGTGGTCTCGCCGGCCGTGTCGCGGATCTCAAAAATGGGGATGCCCTGACCGACAAAGGCCGCCATGTGATACACCGGGCGCAACGGCGTGGCGGCCACGCTAAACGGAATCAGGCTTGGCGCATGGTTATGCACCACCGCCCGCACCTCGGGCCGAACCCGGTAGATTTCGCCGTGGATGAAGCGTTCGCGGTAGAGATCGGGTCCCTGGCGTGTTGGCCGGCTGTCGAGGTCAAACTCCACAATATCGTCGGCCGTGACCGCCTCTGGGGCGATAGCCCGTGACAGCAGATAGTGGTCGGGCCTGTGTGGTGAACGCAGGCTGACGTGGCCGTAGCCGTCAACGATCCCGTGCCGGGCCAGAATCCGGTTGGCGGCGACGAGGTCGGCCAGCGCTTCGTCAATGTCGGGTCTCATTGGTCTGAAGAGGGACGGTCTTTGGAGGCGGCGCGGTCGCTCTCGACAACCCGCGCCTCGGTGATAATCACATCCTGCTCGTCTTCCCGCCCGTCTTCCTGGGCCTGTTCCAGATGCTCCTTTTTGCCTCGTGTCCACGCTCCGAGCAGCAGGGTGGCGAGGCCGAGAACGAACTCGTCAAGAAAAGGAATGAGGTCGGGAATCAGCAGGTCGAGCACGAACAGGCCGGCGGTCAGCATGAACAGCTGCGGAAAGCGCAGGCGGCGGGCAATCCGTAAGATCAGCGGGCTGAGCAAACTGGCTATGAGACGCATGTCTTAGTCTCCGTCGGGACTGGTTTTTTCTTCGTCTTCCAGGTTTCCTTGGTCGGCCTCGTCTGCGTCTGTTTGCTTTTGGGCGCCAAATTTCCTGATCCGCACCGCCAGTTCCCGGAGACGCCGGCTGACCCGGCCGTTGATCGTCTCTGGTTCGTCAACCGCTCCGGCCCGCACCCCGCTGAGCAGCTCGATGCCCTGATCGATGGTCTGAACCGGGTAGATGTGGAACTGGCCGTCTGCGACCGCCTGCACCACATCGGCGCGCAGAATGAGGTTGCGGACGTTGGCGGCCGGGATCAGCACGCCCTGTTGACCGGTCAGGCCGTGGGCTTTGCACACATCAAAAAAGCCCTCGATCTTTTCGTTCGCCCCGCCAATGGCCTGAACTTCGCCCCACTGGTTGACCGAACCGGTCACGGCCAAATCCTGGCGCAGGGGCACCTCGGCCAGCCGCGACAGCAGGGCGTACAGCTCGGTCGACGAGGCGCTGTCGCCGTCGACACCCGAGTAGGACTGCTCAAAACACAGGCTGGCCGACAGGGCGAGCGGTTTGTCCTGACCGAAGCGGTTGCGCAAATAGCCGGACAGAATGAGCAGGCCCTTGTCGTGGCTCGAGCCGCTCAGGCGCGACTCGCGCTCGATGTTGACGATTCCGGCCTGGCCCATGCCGACACTGGCCGTGATGCGCGACGGCCGGCCAAAACTGTGCCCGCCGATGTCGAGGACGGCCAGGCCGTTGATCTGGCCGACTTTTTTGCCCTGACTGTCGAGCAGGACTGTGCCGCGGGTGATCATCTCGCGCAGCTCTTCTTCAATCCGGTTGGCCCGAAAGCGACGCTGCTGGAGTGCGGTTTCGACATGCGCGGCGGTCACCAGCCCGGCCGTGTCCTTACCCGCCCAGTAGGCAGCCTCACGCACGAGGTCGGCGACCTCGGTAGAGGCCGCCGAGACCTTCTCGCGGTCGCCGACTCGGCGCGCTCCGAACTCAACCAGGCGGGCGACCCCGGACCGCTCAAAGTGCGGCAGGTTTTCCTGTCGGCACAGCCGGGCGACCCACTGGCCGTACAGCTGACCGTGCTGGCCGCTGAGTTCCAGGCTGTGTCGAAAGTCGGCGTGGACCTTGAACAGCTCCTGAAACTCGGGGTCAAGCGCGTACAGACTGTGATACAGGCTGGGGCTGCCGACGACGATCAGCTTGAGCTGGACGGCGACCGGCTGGGGCTGGAGGCCGGCCGCGCTGAACAGCGAAAACGGCTCATAGGTTTCGGGCGCAATGCGGCCGCTCTTGAGGGTGCGTTTGAGGGTTTTCCACACCGCCGGTTCGGTCAGCGCGTCTTCCAGGTTGAAGATGAGATAGCCGCCGTGGGCGCGCAGCATGGAGCCGGCCTTGATACGGGTGAAGTTGGTCACCAGCCGTCCGCCCCGGTCGAGCACGCGTTCGATGCTGCCAAACAGGTTCTGATACGTCGGGGTGTTTTCGGTCAGCACCGGAGCGCCCGTGGTGTGGGCGTTATCGACCACGACGTTCACCTCGTACTCGTACAGCTGTTCCTGGCCGACCGGATTGTGGCCGACCGGAGCCTGGCCGGGCGCGGGCGATATGCCTGGTGGCCCGTCGTGGTCGGTCGGATCCTTGAAGATGCCGAGGTGCGCGAGCGTATGCCGCTTGACCTGTTCGAGGTAGGCATCGACCGCCGGGCTGTGGATTTCCTGGCCGATGGCCGCAATATGCGGGGCGATCACGTTCTCGCAGAAGCGCTGCTCAACCCGACGGATGTCCTCGGCCATGGCCCGCATGATGTCGCGCTGCTGGCGGGGAAAGTCGGCCAGGTCGGCCAGCAACTCGCGGCGCTGGTGTTCGATGGCGGCCTGCTGGTCCTCGGCCAGCTGCTGGAACTCTTCGGGGCCTTTCAGCGGCTGGCCGTTGACGACCGGGATCAGGATCATGCCCTGCGGACTCATCTGCAGCAGGAAGCCCTTATCCCTGGCCTTGGCCTCGAAGCCGGCGTTGAGAGCCTGGGCCTGGGCCAGATACTTTTCTTTGAGATCGTCCTTTTCCCGGTCGAAGGCTTCCTCGCGCAGGGCTTTGGGCAGCTCTTCGCGCAGGGATTTCAGCAGCTGGCCCAGGCGTGCCTTGAGCCGGGCGCCGTGGCCGGCCGGCAGGCCGATGGCCTGCGGCACGTCCGGGTCGACAAAATTATGCACGTACACCCAGTCACCCGGCGTTGGAGCCTGGCGAGCCTGCTGGGCGACCCAGTCGTGGACGACATCGAGTTTCTGGGCTCCGGCCATGCCGGATACAAAAATATGAAAGCCGCTGCCGGCGATGCCGAGTCCGAGATCGAGTGCGGCCTGGGCGCGTTCCTGGCCGACGAGGTCGTGGTCGGGCGGGGCAAGCTCGGCCGTGGTCTGAAAAGCCGTTGGAAACGAGACCTGGAAGCGCAGCTCCTCGGCGCTCAGCTCGGTCGGTAGGGGAAGGGGCGGCGCTTGGTCCGAGCGGCCCGACGCCGGGCTAGACATGCCGCCGTCTCCCGCTCGTTCGGATTTTGGGCAGGCTGACCCGCAGTACACCGTTGCGAAACGTGGCGTGGATGCGGTCCGGGTTGACCGGGGCGGGCAGGCGGACGCGGCGCACGAACTGGCCCGAGTGGCGTTCCTGGCGGAAGACGTTCCCGCCCCGCCCGGTATGGCTGACCGAGCGAATGCCGCGCAGCACGAGTTCTCCGTTTTCGACCTCGACCGCGATGCTCTGCTTGCTGACGCCGGGCAAATCGGCCTCAAGCACGAAAGCCGTTTTGGTCTCGTACAGGTCGAGCTGGGGCGCCCAGACCTGGGGCCGGGCCGGTCGTCTGCCCCAGCGCCGATGGATCAGCTCGTCAAACAGTCGATCAACCTCTCGGGTCGCCTCCTGGAAAGGAGTCGGAAGTTGCCACGGATGCCGCTGCGCCATATGCCATGCCTCGTCTGTCCCCTCGTTCGCCGAAACCGCGTCCTGGAATCGGCCCCGGGTGTCCTGTTCAGTTACACTGGACCGGAGTCTGGATGCAAGCCCTGCCTGGCTCCGCTATACTGGGCGGGTGTTGACCTCGCCGTATGTGCTGCGTTGTCGGGCTCAGCTGGCGCACTTCTTCAGTGTCGCGGTGTGGCGGCTGGGTGAGGACCTGCTGCACCTGCAAGCCATGGGCCTGACCTACGCCATGCTGCTGGCGCTGATCCCGTCGCTGGCGGTCGCCTTTGCGGTCCTGAAGGCGTTTGGCGTCCAGAATCAGATTGAGCCGTTTCTGGTGCAGGCTTTTGAGCCCCTGGGTCCGGAGGGCGTTGAGGTCGTGCGCCGGGTCATTGAGGTGGTGAACAATATCCAGGTCGGCGTACTCGGCGTCGTCGGGGTGGTCATCCTCTTCTATACCGTGATTTTCCTGATCGGCGAGATCGAAAGCGCGCTGAATCGGATCTGGAAGGTACGCCGGCCGCGTAGTTGGAGCCGACGGCTGAGCGGCTACCTGAGCGTGTTGCTCATCGGCTCGGTACTGGTCTTCATGAGCCTGACCCTGATCGCCTCGGTCCAGAGCTACTGGCTGGTCCAGCGCATCGTGGAGATCCAGATTTTCGGACCGATTCTGGCCACCCGGGGGACGCGTTTCCTGCTGTTGTGGCTGGCCTTCACGTTTTTGTACCGCTTCATGCCCCACACCTGGGTGTCGCTGCGTTCGGCCCTGGTCGGCGGCGGGGCGGCCAGTCTGCTGTGGCAGCTGGCCGGTGTGGTGTTTGCCGCCTTTTTTGCCGGCTCGGCCCGCTATGCGGCCATTTATTCGAGCTTTGCCGTGTTGATTCTGTCCCTGCTGTGGCTGTATGTCGGCTGGCTGATCGTCCTGATCGGGGCCGAGGTGGCCTACTTCCACCAGCATCCGACCGACTACTTCAAAAAGAAATCGGCCCGGCCGGACAGTCATGCGGCTCGCGAGCAGCTGGTGTTGGCGATGCTGGTCGCCATCGGCCGTCGCGCGCTCAACGGCAAACCGCCCTGGTCGGCGACCGAGCTGGCGGCCTCGCTCCAGGTGCCGCTATCGAGTCTGGAAGACTGTCTGGAGCGTTTTGTCCACACCGGCATCCTGCTGCGGGCCAGCGAGCCGGCCTGGGTGACGCTGGGACGCTCGCCCGAACGGGTGAGCCTGGTCGAGATCCTGGCTGTCCTGCGGGGCGATGTGCCCGAGGCTCAAGACAACGGTCGGCTGGGGAACGTCTTGGAGCGGCGGGATCGGGCCGTTGAGCAGGCTCTGGCCGGCGTCACCCTGGCCGATCTGTGTGCCACCCCAGACCCGCCCGGCAGGCCATGATATGCGGGTTGGGAATGGGTGAGGGGTGTCGAACCCGACGTGGGGCGTGTTCTCGCACGTCGTTTGGAGCGTATAGACCGTGCGTGTGAGAGATGACCGGCTGGCCGTGTTCGGCCTGGGTCGGCCCGAGCTGCGGGCCTGGGCGCTGTACGACTGGGCCAATTCGGCTTTTTTTACTACCGTTGTGGCGGCCGTCTTTCCGGTCTATTTCAGCTCGGTGGCGGCGGTCGATGTGCCGCCCAGTGTGGCCACCGCGCGCTATGCCGCGATGACCACCGTCGCCCTGGTGCTGATTGCGGTGGCCGCGCCCCTGCTCGGCGCCTGGGCCGATATGGCCGCCCTGCGCAAAAGACTCCTGGCCGTTTTCATGGGCGTCGGCGTGTGCGCCACCGCAGGCCTGGGCTGGGTCTACAGCGGTGACTGGCAGCTGGCCGCGGTGCTGTTTGTGATCGCCAATATCGGGGTGTCGGGCAGCATTGTTTTTTACGACGCGCTGCTGCCCCACCTGGCCCGGACCGAGGAGATCGACCAGGTCTCGACCGCCGGCTATGCGCTGGGCTATCTGGGCGGCGGCCTGCTGCTGGCCCTCAATCTGGCCTGGATCCAGTTTCCGCACTGGTTCGGCCTGGCCGATGCCGCCGCCGCCAGCCGGCTGTCTTTTGTCAGCGTGGCGGCGTGGTGGCTGGTGTTCTCGTTGCCTTTGCTGCGTCGAGTCGCGGAGCCGGGCCGCTCGGCCCGCCCGCAGTCCGGCCCGCTGCTGGGCGGGGTGATCGGTCGTCTGCGTCAGTCGGGCGGTGAGCTGCGGGTGTATAAGAACGCCGGGCTGCTGCTGCTGGCTTTTGTCATTTACAACGACGGGGTGGGCACGATTATCCGTATGGCGGCCATCTACGGCACCGAAATCGGACTGTCGCAGGGCGTCCTGATCTCGGCCGTTCTGCTGGTGCAATTCATCGGCATTCCGGCCGCCTTCGGCTTTGGTCGTCTGGCCGCCCGCATCGGCGCCAAGGCCGGCATCTTTGTCGCCCTGGGCGTGTATATGGTCGTGAGCGTGATCGGCTATTTCATGTCTACGGCTCTGCACTTCTACCTGCTGGCGATTCTGGTCGGCCTGGTCCAGGGCGGCTGTCAGGCGCTCAGCCGTTCGCTCTTCGCCAGTTTGATTCCCCGCCAGCGCTCGACCGAGTTCTTCGGTTTTTTTGCCGTGTGTGAGAAATTCGCCGGGATTTTCGGGCCGGCGGTTTTTGCCCTGCTGACGCTGGCAACCGGGTCGAGTCGGACGGCGATTCTGGCTCTGGTGGCGTTTTTTGCCGTGGGTGGGCTGCTGCTGTCCCGGGTTGATGTGGAAGAGGGGCAGCGGGCGGCGCGGGCCTGGCGCTGAGGCCGTGGGCTGGGCGGACGGTAGGGGCGGGTTTCAAACCCGCCCCTGCGCGGACAAGGGTGCAGATGAGCCTGGAGCGGTAGAGGCGGAAACGTGGCACCGACCTTGACGCCCTTCCCAAGCGCACCTTAGACTACCGCGATCACTACTAATGCCCGTCGGCCTGTCTCACGCATGTAGCCACTGAGGACGACAATCAATCGAGGTAACACCTTATGAGCGGACTTTCTAAAGAGTTCATCGAGGCTATTCACCGAGGGATATACGATGCAAATTTCGAGTACGAGAAATGGTCACGCGGCTACCACTGGCTGAATGATTCCGGTAACGAGGGCCTCTTGGTCGCCGGTATTGCGAGGGCTCTGCATGAGCAACGCCAAGGCAGACACGAGCGCCTCTGGCTGGAAATGCCCTTCGACAAAATCATGGATATGGATGATGATGTCGCCAACGATGGCAGGCGCGTGGACATTGCGTTGCTCGACAAATGCGAGAAACCGATATGTGTCATTGAGGTGAAACGGTATTGGGGCAAAGACAGATGCTTGGAGGATCTGAATCGAATCAGATACCTCGTTGAAAACGGCCCCGTGCCTAGTGGAGTTCTTGCGGTATTGGTCGTCAGAGACGAGATCAACCAAGCACTGAATGAAGCACTCAACCAAGCTAGGGGCGATGTCGCAGACTGGCATAAAGAACCGGCTAACCAGGGGGTGAATATCTGCTGCCATACGAGCAAGTCCTGGGGCTATCCCATGATTTGGCGTTTTGGCCACAAATATCCCAATTATCCCCGGTGGCAGAATTGGAAAGGGGCCAGCATTTGCATCGAGATCTCGCGTCCATGAAAGCAAACAGATTCAACGCCGAGATGTCGGCCGTGCTGGCCCGTATCCCGGCCTTGCAGCGTCAGGCCGTGGCCGATCTCCTGCCCCAGACCTGCCGGTCCCTGGCGGTCGAACTCCAGGCGCCGCTCCTGGCCTGTGTCCGGGCCGTGGCTGCCGTGAATCCCAGGCCGCTGCTCGCGCTCCTGGCCCTGATCGGACCAACCCTCAAGAACGTGGCGGTGGCAAGCCGCCTGCCTATTGTCGAGCGGATCGCGCGACTGGCCGAGACGTTTCCGGCCGGCCTGCCGGCCCTGCTGCGCAGCCTGGGCCGAGCCTATGACGCGGCCGGTGAAGACGGGGTGCTGCGCTGGATCGGTGTCGGCCAAGACATCGGTTGTCGGAACGCGCAGGCCGGCCAGGCATTTTTTGCGCTGCGCTCCCAGACCGCCCAGCTGACCCTGCGCGGCGCCTCGCCGGTCGTCCGGCTGGCCGAGGTGCAGGCCGTGCTGCTGAAATTCCTGCACATGCTGCGCGGCCCCAGTGGCGGCTTTGTTGAGACGCCACTGCTCTTCGTGCCGCCGCCGCTGGCCGACCCCGAGGAGGAATGGATTCCGCTGCCCACGTGCGTCGATCACTTCTCGACCTATGAGGACAATTTTCGCCTCTACCGGGTGCTGGTCGCCCATCAGGCCGGACGGCTGGTGTTCGGCACCTACGACTGCGTGCCGGCGGCGCTGTGGGACGCCTTTCCGCCCTATGTCCGTACCCTGCTCGATGGAGACGCGGCCCGACCTGAGACCTTTGCTGCCTACTTTGGGCTGTTTCCCCGCTCCGACCTGATTGAAGACATCTTCCTGGGTCTCGAAGCCAGGCGTATCGCCGCCCGGCTGACGGCCCACTATCGCGGCCTGGCCGACGATCTGGGCTGGGCTGCCGGGTTGACCGAACTCCAGCCGGCCGTGCCTGCGGCGCTCTTGTCCCGGATTCCGAGCGAGGAGTTCAGCCAGCTTGAACACACCGGCACGGCCTCGGACGCCCTGGTCTGGGCGTCCCAGCTGTACGCCCAGTTCTTACAGGACGAGCAGCCGACGCCCGGCGGTTCGGCGTCGGCCACCGAACTCGATTTTGACCAGGTGCCCGAGCAGGCCGCAGCCTTTATGACCGGGGTGAATCTGAGCCGGGGAGGGGCCGACGAGGAGTCCGAGGCCGAGCAGGCCGCCCGACGCCGGGGGCGCACGGCTCGCGACCTCCACTATGTGTACGACGAGTGGGATTACGAGATTGAGGACTATCGCTCCCACTGGTGCGAGCTGCGCGAGGTTGGTCTGGCCCAGGACCAGGGCGCGTTTTTTTCACGCACCCTGGCGACCTATGCCGAGCTGACGCCGGACATCAAGCGCCAGTTTCAGCGGCTGCGGCCCAAGATGTTTCACCCCGTCACCGGGCTGGAAGACGGCGAAGACATTGACCTCAACGCGGTGGTGGCCGCACGGGTCGACCGTCACCTGGGGCACACGCCCTCGTCCAAGCTGTACCTGGCCAGACAGCAGGTCAAGCGTGATGTCGGCGTGCTGTTTCTGGTCGATCTGAGCGCCTCGACCGCAGCCGAGTTGCCCGATACCTCGACGGGGACGGCGCAGCGGGGCAAGGCGCGGGTGATCGACGTGATCAAGGAGGCGCTGGTCATCCTGGCGGTCGCCCTGGAGGAGATTGGCGACTCGTACGCCATCTACGGCTTCTCAAGTCGCGGCCGCCAGGATGTCGAGGTGTATCCGGTCAAGACGTTCCGGGATGCGCTGAGCGCCGAAGTGAAGGGCAGAATCGGGGCGCTGAGTCCGCAGGGCAGTACCCGCATGGGGACGGCGGTACGCCACGCCACGCGCAAGCTGAAGGCCCTGTCCAGCCGGGCCAAACTGCTGGTGCTGTTGAGCGATGGCTATCCGGAAGATCAGGGCTATGGCAAGCCGGTGGTGCCGCCGATGTATGGGCTGCGCGATACGCTGATGGCCTTTCGGGAAGCCGAGCGGGGCGGCATCCTGTCCTACTGTCTGACGGTCGACCAGGGCGGACATGACTATCTCCAGGAGATGTGCGCGCCGTCACGCTATATGGTCATTGACGATATCCTGTCCCTGCCGACCGAGCTGCCCAAAATTTACCAGCGTTACATCTGGTCCCAGTGGTTGTAGACCGTCCCGAGCCGTGGTGGCCGGCTGCGCGCCCTACGAACCGGCAGGCGGAAGCCGCAGCGACACCGGTTCTCTCTTGCCCTCCTGCCGGACTTCTTGTACACCCACAGGCATACTCTGTCTGACGGGTAAGGGAAACATGACATCTGGAGATACCGCTGGCCTTGATCGGAGCCGTTTGACCGAGACCGCCCGCCAACGGCTGACCGCTGTTCTCGACGAGTTGCCCGTGGCCTGGCAGACGCCGCTGCTGGACGCGCTGGCGGAGGTGGAGACGGCAACGCTTGAGGGCTGGCTTGCCGGTCAGCATCTGCACAGCTGGGTGGAGCACGGCCGCCGCGGCCTGAGCCTGGATCAGAGCAAGAACGAACATCTGGCGCCGGCCTTTTTTGGAGCGACTTCCCGGGTCTTGCCCGAGCTCGGCCAGGGCGACCTGAACGAGTGGTCGCGCCTGGCCTTTGATATCGGTGGGGTTGACCCCGCGCAGGTGTTCACCAGCCTGCCGGACGGCCTGACCGAGCTGGACCAGGCCGAGCGGCTGAGCTGTTACCGGCTCGTCCGTAACTCGGTGTATCACTCGCCAACGGCTGCGGTGGCGCTGTACCGGGCGCTGCCGCACGCGTGTCTGATCATTCCGGCCGAGCTGCGAGCCACCTATCTGCGCTGTATCCAGGCCGGGGTGAGTTTCGATCCCGAGCCCCTACCGGTGTCGGTGACCCTGTTCAGCTCGACGCTGCGCTCCCTGCCCCTGGAGACCTGCCGTACCCTGCTGGAACGGATCGGTCAGCTGGCCCAGTTCGTGCCGACCGGGGTTGCCCGGCTGTTCCGGGTGCTGGGCCAGGCCTACGACGAGGTCGGCGAACAGGGCGTGCTGGGCTGGATCACGGCCGGTGAGGAACTGGCCCGCCGTCGGCCCGAGGCTGCGGAGGCGTATTTCGCCCTGGAGTCGCGGACCAGCATGCTGATGCTGCGCGGGACGGTGCCGGCCGTCATGCTGAGCGATGTGCACGGCGTGCTGCTCAAGTATCTCCACATGCTGGGTGGCACGACCTACAGCCTGGCCGAGACCGAAACGATGAGCTTTCCGCCGCCGCTGGGCGCAGACGACGAGGAGATGCTGCCCCTGCCGGTGTGGGTTGAGGCCTTCCCGACCTATGAAGAGAACTTCCGTCTGCTGCGGGTCATGGCCGCCCAGCAGGCCGGTCGGGTGGCGTGTGGAACCTATGCGATTGATCTGGCCGACCTGTGGCCGTCGCTGCCGCCCTACGTCCATCTGCTGCTGGCCGACGGCGCCAAGCCGCCGGATACTCTGTTCGACTTCTTCCACCTCTTTCCGCAGCCCAAACAGGTCGAGGCGCTGTTTGTGCATATCGAGAGCAAGCGGGTGGCGGCTCAGCTGACCGCCGCGTACCGGGGCTTGCGAGAGGACCTGGCCTGGGCCGACGAACAGACTCAGCTCTATCCCGCAGCCCTGTCCATGCTGCTGCCGCGCCTGCCCAAGGCGCTGTGGCCCGACCTGACCAAGGACGGCTCGGCCGACGAGTCGCTGCTGCTGGCCACCGAGCTGTACGCGCACGTGATGGACAGCGGAGCCCGGCCTCAGGCGGAAGAGCCGCGTCGCTCAAAAAAGGACCAGTTGACCGAGCTGGTGGAAGACGAATCGGCCCGACTTGTGCCTATGGAGGACGAGGGACCGCGCGGCGCCGAGGGCATGTCGGCCGAGGAACAGGCCCTGCTGCGCAAGATCATCGCCCGGCTCAGGCAACACCAGAAGGAACACCGCCGTCCCCAGCAGCGCCCCGCCAACGGCAAGACCTTCACCCTGTTTGGCGAGCCGGACCCGGAGGGCGGTGAGGAAGAGCTGGTCCAGCCCAAACAGAAGAAGGCCAGGAACCGCCAACGGCTCACCTCGGCCGGGGTGCGCTACGTGTACGATGAGTGGGATTTCCTGATTGACGACTACCGCTCGCACTGGTGCGACCTGCGCGAGGTGCCGCTGGTCGGCGATGAGGGCGCCTTTTTCAGCAGTACCATGAGCGCCTACGGCGATGTGATGAAGGACATCAAGCGCGAGTTTCAGCGCCTGCGGCCCAGGCTGTACCACAAGGTCAAGGGCCTGGAGGATGGGGAAGAGATCGATCTCGAAGCTGCGGTCGGAGCCCGGGTCGACCTGATTACCGGGGTGCCGCCCTCGACCAAAATTTACGCTGCCCGCCAGCCGACCGACCGCGATGTCTCGGCGCTGTTCTTGTTGGACCTGAGCGCCTCGACCGACGCCCGGGTGCCGGTTGTTGCAGCCGAGGGCGAGGATGAGTCCGAAGGCGAGCCCGAAGAGATGCGGATCATTGATATCCTCAAGGAATCGGTCGTGCTGCTGTCCTCAGCCCTTGAGGAGATTGGCGATACCTACGCGATTTACGGCTTTTCGAGCAGCGGACGCAAGAATGTTGACGTCTACCCGGTCAAGACCTTCGTCGAATCCTTGTCCACGGAGGTCAAAGGCCGCATCAGCGCCCTGGCGCCCCAGCGCAGCACGCGGATGGGTGCGGCCGTCCGTCACGCCACGCGCAAGCTGAAAGACCTGTCGACCCGCGGCAGGATTCTCATCCTGCTGAGCGACGGCTATCCCGAAGACGCCGACTACGGCCGTGAGCCGCACACGCCGACCTACGGCATTCGCGATACGATGATGGCCCTGCGCGAGGCGGAGCGCAGCGGCATCCTGTCGTTCTGCATCACGGTCGATAAGGGCGGCCACGACTATCTGCGCGAGATGTGCGCGCCGTCGCGCTATATGGTCATTGAAGACGTGTTGTCGCTGCCGTCCCAGCTGCCCAAGATCTACCAGCGCCATATCCGCGCCCAGGAGTTGTAGGCGAAAGCCACTATCCTCTGGTTGAAAATTGACCACTGAGTGGCTAATTTTCAACCATGATAGACCGCTATATCACCCCCCAGGTGCTGGCTGCGCTGGCCGATACGCCCATTGTCGTGTTGACCGGAGCCAGACAAACGGGGAAAACGACCTTGGTCCGGGCTCTTGCCTCGTCCGCCCATCCGGCCCGCTACTTCAGCTTCGACGACGCCGGAGTCCTGGCTGCCGCGCAGGCCGACCCGGCTGGATTTGTGGCTGGTCTTGACGGGCCGGTCGTCCTCGATGAGGTCCAGCGCGTGCCACAGCTCTTCTTGGCCCTGAAAGCCGGCGTGGACCGTGACCGGCGTCCGGGCCGCTTCCTCTTAACCGGCTCGGCCAACGTCTTGCTCCTGCCGCGCCTGGCCGAACTGCTGGTGGGACGGATGGAGGTCCTGAGCCTGTGGCCCTTGGCCCAGAGCGAAATAGCAGGGGCGGGGGCAAGCTTTGTTGATCGGGTTTTTGTCGATCCGCCGTTCTCGGTTTCGTCTGAAGCCTGGCCGCAGCTGCTCGACCGCATCCTGCGGGGTGGATATCCAGAAGTCCTGGGTCGAGCGAGCGCGGCACGCCGGCAGGCCTGGTTTCAGTCGTATATCACCAGCCTGCTCCAGCGCGATGTGCGCGACTTGGTCAATATCGAAAGACTGACCGCCTTGCCCCGTCTCCTTTCCCTGCTGGCGACGCGAGCGGCGAGCCTGTTGAATACCTCTGAGCTGTCCAGAACGAGTGGCATTCCGCTGAGCACCCTGAAGCGCTATCTGGCCCTGTTTGAAACAACTTTTCTGATTCAGCTTCTTCCCGCCTGGTCCGGCAATCTCGGCAAGCGTCTGGTCAAAGCACCCAAGCTCTTCCTGAGCGATACGGGCGTGCTGGCCTCTCTGCTCGGGGCGAATCACAGGCTGCTCGAGAGAGACCGAACGCTGGCCGGCCCATTGCTGGAGAACTTTGTTGTGATGGAGCTTTTCAAGCACGTGAGCTGGAGCCAGGTCCGGCCCCGCCTGTTCCACTTCCGAACCCAAACGGGACAAGAGGTGGACCTTGTCCTGGAAGACGCGGCCGGGCGTGTTGTCGGCATTGAGGTGAAAGCCAGCGCAAGTGTATCGGCGAAAGACTTCAAGGGGCTGCGGACCTTGGCCGAGGCTGTTGGAGAAGGTTTCTTGCGCGGCCTGGTGCTCTACGCGGGGACGGAGAGTATTCCCTTTGGAGGAGCGTTTCACGCCCTGCCGGTGCAGGCGCTGTGGCCTCCCGCCATCTCACCCGAATCCTCGGCAATACCGTGAATCCCCAAGGTCTCTCAGCCCGCGGCCTGGCGCAGCAGCTCCCACACCTGTTCGACGTGGCCGCGGTCGGTGTTGTAATTGCCGATGGCGACCCGGATGGCGTACTGATCGTTCAGCTTGGTGTGGGACAGGAACGCTTTGCCGCTGGCGTTGACGGCGTCGATGATGGCCGCGTTGTGCGCCTCGGAGTCGGCTTCTCCAGCCGGCTGATGACAAAAACACACCGTTGAAAAGGGGACCGGCGCCAGGCGCTGCCAGCCCGGTGCGGCGTCGATCTGGGCGGCCAGCCACTGGGCGGAGCGGATATGGCCCTCGATGATACGGGCCAGACCCTGGTGTCCGTAGGCGCGGATGACCATCCACAGCTTGAGGGCCCGAAAGCGGCGCCCCAGCGACAAGCCGTAGTCCATCAGGTTGACGACCTCGGCTTCGTCGGTGCGGAGATATTCGGCCACCAGCGAGAAGGCGCGTTTGAGGTCGTCCGGGCGGCGGGTGTACAGCAGGCTACAGTCAATCGGGGTCAGCAGCCATTTGTGGGGATTGGTGACAAACGAGTCGGCCCGCTCACAGCCGGCCAGGACCGAGCGGTGGGACGGCACCAGGGCGGCTGCGCCGCCGTAGGCCGCGTCAACGTGGAGCCACAGCCCATAGCGCTCACAGATATCGGCAATGGCCGGGACCGGATCAATGCTGGTTGACGAGGTCGTGCCGACGGTGGCGACCACGGCCAGCGGTTTGACGCCGGCCGCCATATCGGCGCGGATCGCCTCTTCGAGCCGGTCCGGCCGCAGACGGAAGGCCGCGTCGGTTTCGATCTGGCGGGTCCACTGCCGACCAATGCCGAGGGCGATGGCGGCTTTGTCAATAGAGCTGTGGGTCTGGGTCGAGCCGTACACGGTCAGGGGCGGCAGGTCGGTTCGGCCGGCCATGCCCCGGTCACGGATATCAAGACCGGCCGCCTCCCGGGCGGCGGCCAGGGCGTACAGGGTTGAGGCCGAGGCGGTGTCGGTGATCTCGCCGAACCAGTGGCTGGGCAGTCCCAGCATCTGGGCTACCCAGCTCAGGCTGCGCTGCTCCAGTTCGGTGGCGGCCGGCGAGGTGCGCCACAGCATGGCGTTGACGTTGAGGGCGGCGGCGATCAGTTCGCCGACAATGCCCGGCCCGGAGCCGCTGATCCCGAAATAGGCAAAAAACGCCGGATGGTTCCAGTGGGTGATGCCGGGCAGGATCAGGCGATCAATATCCTGGAGGATCGTTTCCAGCGATTCGCCGTGTTGAGGCGGCGCGTCGGGTAGGCTCGCGGCAATCTGACCGGGCGAAACCTGGGCCAGGACGGGGCGCTCCTGGACCGTTTCGAGATAGGCGGCAACCCAGTCCGCAGCCTGGTGGAGCGCACGGCGGAGTTCGGCCGGACTCGGGCCTGCAATCGTATCCATAGTCGGACGTATAGCACACCACAGGTGGGTGGGATAACGGCGCGCTCAACGCACCGGGGGCAGGAACCCTGCGGCTCCCGCCCCCGGAATCGCGCCTGAGCGGCCGGCCTAGGCGCCGACCTGGACCGCGATACGTCGGGGCTTGGCGCTCTCGGCCTTGGGCAGTTCGAGTTCCAACACCCCGTCGGTCAGCCGGGCGTGGATTTTATCGGCGTCGAGCACGTTCGACAGGCTGAAGCGGCGCTGATAGTTGCCGACCTTGTACTCGGTGTAGACCGGGCTCAGATTCTGGTAGTCGTCCAGGCCAAACTGGCCCTCAATCGACAGCACGTTTTTGTCCACGTTGATCTCGATCGAGTCCTCACGCACGCCGGGCATGTCGGCGCGCAGCCACAGCGCCTGGTCGGTCTCGAAGATATCGACGTGGGGCACGTAGGTCCGGCCCGGGCGGGTGTGTTCTTCGGTTTGGACTTCCTGTTTCTGCTGGGTGGTCAGTTCGTGGTCTGCCATCGGGATATCCTCCTCCTCGTGCGTGGTTGGTGCCAGGGCGCGGCTCAGGCTGCCTGGATGGCGATCTGACGCGGTTTGGCTTCGGCCCGCTTGGGGATGCGGATGGTCAGCATGCCCTGTTTGTGCGCGGCCTCGGCCTGCTCAAGGGCCAGGTCGGTCGGAAACTGAAACGAGCGGGAGAACTGGCCCATGCCGCGTTCGCGCCGATGGTAGCTGGCGTTGGGATCGGCCGAGGGTTCCCGCTTGCCGCTCAGGGTCAGGGTCCGGCCCCGGCTCTCGATGGTGATGTCTTCGGGCGCCACGCCGGGCACCTCGAAGCGGACGACATAGTTGCCCTCGGCGTCTTGCAGGACGTTGACGGGCGGGAAGACGCCCCGTCCCGACAGGTCCATGTCAAAACCGCGGGGATTTTCAAACACGCGGTCAAACTCGCGCTGTAAGCGCATGAGGGCGTTCAGCGGGTCGCGTTCGGGTGAGAATCGGAAGAATGCCATGGGAAACTCCTTTCGTCTGACTCTAAGTGATGCCTGCGTCTCTCCGTGCGGGGCTGCTCCCCGCTGTTGCTGTACCAAAGGTAAGGGCGGCCGGAGCGGGGTCAAGGCGTGCAAAAAATTTTTTGTCGGTTCGGCAAACCGGGCTGACCGACCTTGCGATTTTGTCGCCGGGCTTTTAGAAAAAAGGGGTATGACACAGGAGACAGCTATGCCGCAGCCCCTGGTCCGTTACGCCGCCCAGCACGGGATTGCCCTGATCGAATTTGATAATCCGCCGGCCAATACCTACTCGTACGAAATGATGACCGAGCTGGACCAGGCCATTCTGCGAGCCCGGTTTGACGACGAGATTTACGTCCTGCTGCTGCGCGGGGTGGGGGACAAGTTCTTTTCGGCCGGGGCCGACATCGAGATGCTGAACCGGGTGTCGCCCCAGTTCAAGTACAACTTTTGCCTGCACGCCAACGAGACGCTGAACCGCCTGGAACGGACACCCAAGCTGGTCATTGCCGCCCTCAACGGCCACGCCGTGGGTGGCGGGCTGGAGATTGCCATGGCCTGCGACCTGCGGCTGGCCCGGCGTGACGCGGGGCAGGTCGGCCTGCCCGAGATTGCGCTGGGCGTCCTGCCCGGCACCGGCGGCTCGCAGCGCCTGACCCGCCATATCGGCAAGGCCCGGGCCCTGGAGCTCATGGCCACCGGGCGGCGGATCTCGTTTGAAGAGGCTCAGGATTTGGGCCTGGTGCACGATATCTTTGACGCCCAGGACTACTTTGAGCAGGTGCTGGCCTATGCGCGGCAGTTCACCCCGCCCAATAAGGCCAGCAAAGCGGTCGGACGGATCAAGCTGGCCGTGCAGGCCGGGGGCGAGATGCCCCTGTTTGAGGCGCTGAGCCTGGAGCAGGAGTTGCAGGCCGGCCTGTTTTCGAGCGCGGACGGCCAAGAGGGTCTGCGGTCGTATGTGACCAAGAGCATGCCGCAGTTCAAGGGCGCGTGAGCGGCTCGCAAGGAGTAGGCGATGGCAACACGAATGCAGACGTTCGACGACTGGATGGACCTGTTCAAAGGCTGGCAAAAAGACATTGGGCTGGATGTCGGCGAGCTGGGCGACTATCAGTGGGAGATCAAGTTCGGCGAGCTGGAACAGTCCGAGATCGAGTTCGGGGCCTACGCCGGACATCAAAAATGGGAAACCCTCATGGAGGTGCCCGACCAGCGGATTCGGGACGCGCTGCTCAACCTGATTCGAGTCCAGGGCGATACCGAGTTTGCCTCGACCGAGCAGCAGCGCGAGCTGTTCGACACCGCGCCGTCGGACTTTGACCGCCACAGCCTGGCCCGCATCATCTGCGAAGAGACGCGCCACGGCTGGCAGATGGCCTATCTGCTGGTGACGTATTTCGGGACCAGCGGCAAGGTCGAGGCGCAGAAGCTGCTGGAGCGGCGGGCGTTCAAGAAGACGCGCCTGCTGGGGGCGTTCAACGAAGACATCCGCAACTGGCTGGACATGTACGCCTTTACCGAGTTCATTGACCGGGACGGCAAGTATCAGCTCAAGATGGAGAGCTTTTCGGCCTTTGCGCCGTTCGCGCGCAGCATGGGGCCGATGCTCAAGGAAGAGCAGTTTCATCTCGGCACCGGCCACAACGGCCTCAAGCGCATCCTGCGCGCCCAGAAAATTCCCGTCCCCCTCATCCAGAAGTATTTCAACAAATGGATTCCTGCGGCCTATGACCTATTCGGCACCGACCACTCCTCGTCCGCCCAGTGGGCCTACGCCTGGGGGGTCAAGGGCCGTTTTGACGAAAACACCGCAGCCGAGCCGGCCGACCCGGAGCGCCTCAACGAGCACGCCCGCCAGCTGTTCTACCAGGAGTGCCTGGGGCTGATTGACAACCTCAACCTGCTGGTGGCCGAGGACCAGCCCAGGCTGTATATGCCGGCGGTCAGCTTTGGGCGGCAGATCGGCGAGTATGCCGGTCAGCCGTACAGCGTTCAGGGGGAGTTGCTGAGTCCCGAGGCGTATGCCCGGCACTGCGCAGAGGTCTTGCCGACGGACGCGGACGGCGATCTCGTCCAAGACCTGACGCGGGACTCGGACTGGATCGAGCCCAAAAAAGCCGGGCTGGAGGCCTGAGGACCATGGCCGTCCCGGATATTCCCGAACGCCTGAACGCAGCCACGGTCTTTATTGACGCCCATCTCGCCGAGGGGCGTGGGCAGCGGACGGCCCTGCGTTGGCGCGACCGGACGATCAGCTACGCCGAGCTGGCGGCCAAGGTCAACCAGACCGGCAACGCGTTGCGGCGCCTCGGCGTGCGAGCCGAGGAGCGGGTGCTGCTGGTCGCCCTGGATTCGCCGGCCTTTGCCTACGGCTTTTGGGGCGCGCTCAAGATCGGCGCGGTGCCGGTGCCGGTCAACACGGCGCTGCGTAGCGAAGACTACGCCTATCTGCTTGACGACAGCCGGGCGAGCACGCTGATCGTCTCGGCCGAGCTGTGGCCGACCCTGGCCCCGGTGGCCCGGGCACGCCCGGTTGCCAGCATTATTATCGGCGCGGCCCAGCCGGGTGGCGCAGCTTTTGATGAGTGGATCGCAGCCGAAGCCTCGGAGTTGGAGCCGCACCCCAGCCACCGCGATGACGCCGCCCTGTGGCTGTACAGCTCGGGCTCAACCGGCCTGCCCAAGGGGGTCGTCCATCAGCACCGGAATCTGGTCTACTGCGCGGATACCTACGCCCGTGAGGTCTTGGGAATCGGTCCGGACGATGTCAGCCTGGCCGCGCCGCGTCTGTTTTTCGCCTATGGGCTGGGCGGCGGCATGAACTTTGCCCTGCGGGTCGGCGCGACGGCCGCGCTGGTGTCCGAGCGCCCGACCCCGGACGGTATGTTCCGCGCCATCAGTGAGTATCAGCCGAGCCTCTTTTTTGGCGTCCCGACCCTGTATGCCTCGATGCTGCAAATGCCGGACGTTGAAAGCCGCTACGACCTGTCCAGCCTGCGGTTGTGCGTGTCGGCCGGCGAGCCGCTGCCCGGCGAGCTGTTCTCGCGCTGGAAGGCGCGCTTTGGCCTGGAAATTCTGGACGGCATCGGCACGACTGAGGCCCTGCACATCTTTCTGTCGAACCGCGCCGGCCAGGTCAGGCCGGGCAGTTCGGGCCTGCCGGTCGAGGGCTATGAGCTGCGGGTGGCCGATGAGGCCGGACAGCCGCTTGCCCAGGGTCAGATGGGCGATCTGCTGGTGGCCGGCGGCAGCCTGACCTCCGGCTACTGGCGCAAGCGGGAGACCACCCAGCGGGCCTTGTACGGCAGGTGGCTGCGAACCGGGGACACCTATTACCAGGATGACGACGGGTACTACTGGTACTGCGGCCGGGCCGACGACATGCTGAAGGTCTCGGGCCAGTGGGTGTCGCCGGCCGAGGTCGAAGGGCTGTTGTTCGAGCATGAGGCCGTGTTGGAGGCGGCGGTGGTTGGCTGGCAGGATGCCGAACGCCTGACCAAGCCCAAAGCCTTTGTGGTGCTCAAAGACGGCCGCCGGCCGTCGCCGGAGCTGGCCGCCGAACTCCAGGCGTTTGTCAAAGCCCGGACCCTGCCGCATAAATATCCGCGCTGGGTCGAGTTTGTGGCCGAGCTGCCAAAGACGACGACCGGGAAGATCCAGCGCTATAAACTGCGTGCCCAAAACGCTGGCTGAAAAACAACGATGACTGAAAAACCCCACATGGACCTGAGACGACCGGGGCCGGCAGCCGGTCGTATACTCGGCCTGACCGGGGTATGGCTGGTCGGCCTGGCGCTGACGGGGGCGACGGTGCTCGGCCAGGGACGCGGGCTGACACCCCAGGAACGTCAGCAGACCCTGGCCCAGGCTGCTCTGATCGTGGCCGACAGAATGTACCGGGGCGGCCAGATCGAGCGTGCCATGGAGCATTGGCGCGAAGCCCTGAGCTATGATCCGAATCTGGTCCAGGCTCACTATCTGCTCGGCCTGAGCCTGCGCGATCAGGGCAAGCCGGAAGAGGCGCTCACGCATTTGCGGACGACGACTGAACTCGACCCGGACAACGCCACGGCCTTTGCCGATTTGGGCGATACCCTGCACGAACAGGGCGATACGGACGGCGCCTTACGGGCCTATGGCACGGCTCTGCGGCTGGCGCCCGAGTCCGCCGCGCTGCACGGCAACTATGGCTATCTGCTGGTACAAAAAGGCGATATCGACGGGGCGGTCGCCGCCTGGCGGACCGCCGTCCGTCTGGAGCCGGACTATCCCCCTCCCTACGCCAATCTGGGCGAGGCGCTGGCCGACCAGGGGCAGCGTCAGGACGCCATCGCGGCCTACCAGACCTTTTTGGAACTTGCCCCCTACGCTCCACATGCCGAGGAGGTCGGCCAACGCCTGGAGGCCCTGCTCCAGGATGCCGACCCGACGCCTGACGCCGGGGCTAGCGATCCCGCCGTATCCGACGACACCGGAACACCTGTCACCGCCGCATCCGATGTAGGGGCGACCGGCCGGTCGCCCCTACCGGACGTATCACCCTGATCTGCGACCTCAGGCCTGAAGGTTCTTCGGAGTTTTGGGCAGCGCCGGATCAAGATAATCCCACGGCTGGGCGCTGTCCGTCCAGATATCACCCAGCGGTCTGACCCAGCTGGGGTCATCCAGGCTGCTCGCCTTGATACCGCAAAAGCCCGGATTGGCCGAGCCGCCGGCGAACAGCTGGCTGCCGCAGGTGGCGCAGAACTCGCGCCACACGGTGTTGCCGCTGTCGGCGGGCGTGGCGTGCCGCTTGGGCGTGCCGCGCTGAAACGTGACTGCGGCGCGTTGAACGGCCAGCACGATGGCAAAGCCGCTGCCGCTGTTGCGCTGACAGTCGCGACAGTGACACTGGACAGTCGCCAGGGGCGCCATTGAGCACTCGTAACGGATAGCGCCGCACAAACAGCCGCCGGAGAACGGGACAGACATGAATACACTCCTGATTAGCGGGCGTGCAGAGTAACCTGGACGCCGCTGCTGGGCCGCAGGGTAAAAATGGGGTCCGGCTCGATGTGCTGGCCGGGCACGAGTTGGAGGCGGTAGCGCTGGACCACCATGGCGATAATCAGCTGGGCTTCCATGAGCGCAAACTCGTTGCCGATACACTGACGCGGCCCGCCGCCGAACGGAAAATACGCATAGCGGGGACGTTCGGCACTCCGCTCGGGTGTGAAGCGCTCGGGCTCAAAGCCTTCGGGGTTGTCCCAAAACGCGGGATGCCGGTGGGTGACATACGGGCTCAGAACCATCAGCGCTCCGGCCGGTATGGGGTAGCCGTCAATCGTGTCGTCGCTGACGATGCCGCGCGACATGCCCCAGGCCGGGGGATACAGCCGCAGGGTCTCTTGGATGACCAGCCTGGTATAGGGCAGGTGTGGGATGTCCTCTACGGTCGGGGTGCGGCCGCCGAGAACGCTATCGACCTCGGCCTGAACCCGGCCTTCAACGTAGGGATGCTTGGACAACAGATACCACACCCAGGCCAGGGTCACGGCCGTGGTCTCATGCCCGGCGCCCAGAAAGGTGCCGACCTCGTCCCGGATTTGCCGGTCGTTCAATCCCTGGCCGGTCTCTTCGTCGCGGGCGGTAATCAGCATCGACAGCAGGTCGCCCGAGTCGGTGTCGGCCCGGCGGTGCTCGGCGATCAGGCGGTAGGAGATCTCGTCGATCGTGGCAATCGCCCGGTGGAAGCGACGGTTGCGAGGAGTAGGAATGGACTCGGGCCAAGCCAGGGGATGTCTGAGGCGATGGTTGAAGTGCTCGAAGATGCTTGTCACCGCCCGGCCCATCTCGTCGCTGTCGGCGCCGATATCGGCGCTGAACAAGGCTCGGCCGACAATGCTGAGGGTGACGCGCTGCATCTCGCGGCTGACATCAAGAACCTGGCCGTGTCCGGCCAGCGGCGCCCAGCGCGCCAGCATGGCCTGGGTCGCCTCGGTCATGCCGGTGGCAAAGCCGGCCAGCCGCTGGCGGTGAAAAGCCGGCTGGGACAGGCGGCGGCGCTGTCGCCACACCTCGCCGTCGCTGGTCAGCAGGCCCTCGCCGGTCAGGGGTTTCAGCATGTCGTTAAAGCGGTTCTTTTTGGGATAGTTGCGTACCTTGTCCTGGAGGACGTGCTTGACGTAGTCGGGATGGACAACGAAATAGCTCGAATACGCGCCCCGACCGAAGTGCACGATGTCGCCGTACCGGCGCGCGGCGTCCATATAAAAGCTCAGCAGGTCGCGGGGTGAGCCAAAGGCCAGGAAAGACACCAGATCGCGGAATCTCGGGGACGGCCCGGGTATGGTTTTTGGCGGGTCGCTCGGCCTGGTCTGAGCCGGGGCCTCAATCGTCTGAGCGTCTGACGGCATGCGGAGCCTCCTACAGGGTCGGTGCAGCCAGCTTAGCAAAAAACAGGCTTCTGATCAGCGGGCGTGGAGGGTCACCTGGACGCCGCTGCTGGGCCGCAGGGTCGCAATCGGGTCCGGCTCGCTGGGCTGATCGGAGACAGGCTGGACTGGCGTGGTGGCGGCCGGAGCGTCTGAGGGCATACACCAGCTCCCGAAAGGGGTGGAGTGGCTCGAGCTGTCGCAGACTACTCCCGTGCGTCCGCTTTGACCGCCACCACAATCAATAATTTTTCCTCGTCGGTATAGTGGCGCACCGTCAGCCCGAACGAGCCCAAAAATGTCTGGGCTTGTGTGTGACTGGGCAGCGGCGTAATCGGATAGGGGTCGGTCTTGACCAGACGCTCGACATACGCCCGCCCTTCCGGGTGGCTGATGACTACCCGGCCGCCCGGCCGCAGCATCCGCACGATATTGCCCAGCGCCTTGGATTTGTCGGCAATGTTTCCGTACATGCCGTTCATGAAGACCACATCGACACACTCCGCCGGCAGCGACAGGTCGGCGATATCAGACTGGTGGCGCTCCACCTCGGGATAGCGCTCGGCCACCTGCGCCAGCATGTTGGCGGACAGGTCGCAGGCGACGATCCGGCCGGGCCGGTAGGTCCGAATCTGGGGGATCAGCGCTCCGGTTCCGGTCCCGACATCCAGGACGGTCTCGCCCGCCCGGATCGTGGCGGCGGCAATAATGCGTCCCATCCGGTCAATCACGTCCTGGGGCAGGGGAACCAGAAAGTAGGTATAGGACTGGTCAAAGGCTTGGCGTTGGCGGTCGTTGAAGACGGCCCGCTGTGTATCGTCCATCTCGACTTCTCTCCTCATTGCAAACCGCTGCGTCGCATTATCCCATACAACGCCGCGCTGCCAAGAGCACCGCCCAGCGAGCCCCCCAGCGCCACGGCAAAAGCCCCCTGCAGGCTGCCGCTGGCATCGGCCAGGCCGCCGGCAATGCTCGGCGACAGCATCGCGCCCGCGCCGGCCCCGGTAGACATCAGGGCAAAGGCGGTCGAGGACAGGTGGATCGGCACAAAGTCGCCGGCCGAGGCCGCGCATATGGTGAATGTGGCGCGGTGGGTGAGGCCGATGAGCACTGCGGCAACCACAAAAGCGCCCGGGATGGGATTGAGCCAGACCAGGACCAGCCCGATGCCTTGGACCACGAAAACGCACAGGAAGGCCAGGCCGCGTCCGATCCAGTCCGACACGCGCCCCCAGACAATCCCGCTGCCGATGCTGAGTACCCCTATCAGGATGAGCAACCGTCCGACGACCGCCAGGTCAATCCCGTTTTCCTCGGACAGGTAGGTGCCCAGAAAGGTATTAAAGACGCCCTGCGACCAGCCCGAGCAAAAAACCATGAAGCTCATCAGCCATACCAGGGGATTGCGGTACACCTCGACCGGCCAGCTCAGACCCCGCGATGGCCCGGCAGCGGTCGTCCCGGCCGGCCGCTCCCGGACATACACCAGGGCGGCCGCGCCGATCACGACCGTGGCCAGGCCGAACAGCGCCCAGGCGTAGCGCCAGCCCAGCGTCAGGTAGGCCGAGGTCAGGGCCGGCACCGCCAGGCCGGCCACCACAAAGGCGCTGCTGCCGCCGGCCGAGGCCAGTCCGGCGGCCAGCCCGCGACTGCGGGAGTCAAACCAGGGCCCGAGCAGACCCATGGTCGGAATGATGGCGATGCCGGTTGCCGCGCCCATCAGGCAGGTCGCCGCCAGCGCCGTCCAGAAATGGTTCGCCCCGCCCAGCAGCAGCATGGACGCCCCGGCGGTCAGCGTGCTGAGACCGATCAGCTGCCGGCTGCCGTAGCGCGTGCTGAGCAGGCCGGCCAGAAAAGAGCACGGGACGCGCAGCATCCAGGCCCCGGTGACCAGGATGCCGGCCTGGGTATAAGATAGAGACAGGCTGGCCTGCATGGCCGGCAGGGTCAGGTTTGGCGCGTATTGGAGGAAGCTCGTGGTCAGGTTCACCAGCACCCCGATCAGCAGGATGACCCCGGCATAGCTCGTGTACCAGGGGCGTGGCGGTCGGCCGGCTTGGGTCGGGGGTGCTGAATCCATACGTCGGGCCAACCTAACCTATGTCAGGGGCTGCCACCATCCCACGCCGGAAAGGACGCATATTACCGTGTTTGAAGGCTCTCCTCGGCGGTTTCAACGCATGTTCTGCGGCCTGCTGGTGTGGGGCATCGGTCTTGTGGCCGGCTCGTGCGAGCAGCTCGGCCGGGAGGGAGCGGGGACGAGCGTCAGGCAGGCCGATGCGCTGCGCGGCCCGGTTCGCTCGGTGACGGTCACCCAGGCCGATCTGGTGAAAAAGGACGGCCAGTGGGACATCCGCCAGCAGCGCACGCTGCACACCGCCAGCTATGACCGGCAGGGCCGCAAAACCGAACAGCTGGTGTACGCCGAGGATGGCGTTGAGCAGCTACGTCTGCGGTTTCGCTACGATGAGAGCGGCCGGCGGACCGAGACCCTGCACTTCGACAGCCACGAGCGGCTCACCGCTCGGCAGGTCTCCAGCTATGACACGGCCGGGCGTCTCAGCCAGTCGCTGAGCTACGGCCCGGACCAGGAGCTGACGGCGCGGACGGTCTTCAGCTACGACGCCGCAGGCAATCAAGTCGCCTCGCAACAGGTCAGCCCCGCTGGGCAGCTTCTCACCCGAACCGTCTCCAGCTATGACGAAGGGGGCAATCTGGTCCAACAGCAGTGGTACGACGCCGCACCGACCCCCGTTCGGACCCGCACCGTCAGCTACGACTATCTCGGCACGCTGGCTTCGGACAGTGTCTATGACTACGCTGCGGACGGCAGCCTCAGCCAGCGCACCGACGTGCGCTACAACCACCGCGGCCAGCCCCAGGCCGAGGTCACCTACCGCCAGAACGGCAAGTTCAAGCGCGAGCGCTCCTTTCGCTATCAGTCCGATGCCTTCGGCAACTGGACCCTGCAAACGATCCAGACCCGGATTCTCGTCGGCCAGGCGCCGTCTTTTGAGCCACCCCGGGTCATCTCACGGACGCTGGACTATTACGGCCGCCAGCCCCCTCCGACCGCCTCAAGACCGCAATGAGGGAGCGTTCGCCAGGCCAATGTGTGTGGAGTTGCCCATGACACGACCCGCCCGAGAGAAAAATGTCCTGGATTTTGCCGCCCGGCTCAGCGCCATCGCCGAAGACCGCAGCCATGGCGCGGCCGAACTGGCCCGTCAGTGTCTGGACCTCATGGCCGACAGCGCCCGCCTGACGCCCGTCCCCCAGACCGAGGCCGGGCCGGCCATGGCCGGCCTCTACCGTCGGCTGGGCGAGCAGGCCGAACAGCTGGCCGCCAGCCGTCCCAGCATGACCCCTATCCAGACCCTGCTGCTGCGCTGGCAGGAGCGGCTGGCCGACCTATCGGCAACAACCCTGGTCGAAGCCCGGCGCCAGGCGGCCGAGGCTGCCCAGGGCGTGGCCGAGGAATCCCGCGCCGCGCTGGGCAAGGTCGCAGCCCAGGCGCGCAGCCTGATTGGGGCCGGCCAGACTCTTCTCACCCACAGCCTGAGCTCGACCGTCCTGGCCGTCTTCCGGTCCTTGCCGGCCGCCCACGTCCGGGCGATTGTCACCGAGTCGCGCCCGCTGTACGAGGGACGCCGGCTGGCGGCGCGTCTGTCGGACTGGGGCATTCCCACTACCCTGATCACCGATGCCCAGCTTGGCCTGTTCGTGCCCCAGGCGGATATGGTCCTGATCGGGGCGGACAGCATCCTGGCCGACGGCAGCGTGATCAACAAAGCCGGAACCTATGTCCTGGCCCTCGTCGCCCATGACCAGGGGGTGCCGGTCTATGTGTGCGCCGAAAGCTGCAAACGCCGGCCGTCCCGGCTGCCCGAGCCCGCGCTTGAGGAGATGGACCCGGCCGAACTGAGTCCCGGGCAGCCGCCGCTCGGCCCGCACGTCCGGGTGCGCAATATCTATTTTGACCGCACGCCGGCTCGGTTGATCTCGGGCTGGATCGATGAGCACGGCATCCGGCTCAACAGGTCCCGGGCGTCTTAGTGCGCTTCACGATAGGGTGTAGTAGGTCGGATTAGCGTAGCGTAATCCGACACGTACGAGATGTCAGGTTACGCCTTCGGCTAACCTGACCTACACGGCTACACTTGACGCTGTGTTCCGTTTCTGGACAAGTAGGGGCGGGTTTGAAACCCGCCCCTACCGGGAGAGCATCCATGCTGCGCCTCATCCGCCTTGTCCGTCTCATTCCGGGAATCGTGCTCCTCCTCGGCTCCGTGTCCTGCGGTGCCTGGGATCGCAGCCAGCGCATCTATATTCGCGGTACGCCGCTGGCCAAGTATAACGCCTGTCGTGAGATCCATCGGAACTCGCCCGAAGATATCGAGAAGCTGTGTACCCCCTATCTGGATGAAGGCTAGGGCGGGCCTGAGGGGCAAGCCATGGTGTGGAAGCGGTCTGGTGTGTGTCGGCTGGGGCTTGGTCTGCTTCTTGGTTTGAGCGCCGCCGTGCTGGCCGCATGCAGCACGACCGTGCCGCGCGCGCCGCTCGCGCCCAGCTTCACTCCCCACGTGCCCAAGGTCATGGTCAGCTGTGAGCAGGCCAACCGGATTGCCTACAATATCATCAAGGAGGTTGGCTATACGCCGACCCGACTCGTCATCGCCACGCCGGAGCGCACCGGGCTGCTGGAGGGAACGCGCCCACGCCAGGACGGCCAGGACATTGCCCGGGTCAGGCTGACCTGCACCGACGACGGCGTGGATGTCAAGAGCGAGTATGGTGGCCTGGCCGGCTTCGGGGCCATGAATCAGCGCTTTCCCGAGTATTTTTACGAACGTTTCATCGCTACCACAGAGATCCTGTACCGCTACAAGCCGTATGTCCCGCCCGGCTCCATACAGGTGAGAGTCACCCCGCTCGAAGGCTTTGACTCCCAGCTGGAGTTTGGCCGCAGCGTAACCGACGTGTTGCCCGTCCGGGTCGAGATCGCCAATACCACCGATCAGCCCTACCTTCTGGAGTCCGAGCAGTTCATGCTGCTGACCGCCGTGGGCGAGCCGGTCGCGGCGCTCCAGGCCGGCCCAACCCCGTTCCCGGTCCCGCCCCTCAGCAGCCGGACGCTGGCTCCGGGCGAGCGCCTGACCGGCTACCTGTACTACCCGCTCGGCAGCTATACCAGCGCCCAGGGTGTGCTGGTTGAAGAGAGCAGCCAGGAGCGGTCCGGGTTCACGGTCTATTTTTCGCGCTTATAGCAGTCCCGGAGGCGGCTCACTGGGCGAGATAGCCGCCGTCCACCGGCATGGGGTGGCCGGTCACAAACGAGGCCGCGTCGGAACACAGCCAGACCGCAGCCTCGGCAATCTCGCGTGGCTGACCCAGCCGGCCGTTGGGCTGAGCCGTGGCCATGGCGTCAATCACCCGCTCGCTCGCCTCGCGCAGCATGGGCGTATCAATCGGTCCCGGACACACGGCGTTGACCCGGATATTGGCCTTAGCGTACTCCAGGGCGGCGGTCCTGGTCAGCCCGACCACGCCGTGTTTGCTGGCCACATACGCGCCGGCGCGCCTGAGGCCGATCAGGCCGGCGTCAGACGCGGTGTTGACGATGGCGCCGCCGCCCTGGGTCAGCATGTGGGCAATCTCGTATTTGAGACACAGCCACACCCCCTTGAGGTTGATCGCCAGGATGCGCTCCCAGTTCTGTTCGCTGTCGTCGGCGACCCGTGCCGTGCGGCCGGCAATGCCGGCGTTGTTATACGCGCAATCGAGGCGGCCGTAGGTCTCAACCGTCTTGGCCACCAGAGCCTCGACCTCGGCGGCCTGGGCAACATCGGCTCTGATGAACGTGGCCTGGCCACCGGCCTGCTCGATCTGGCCGACCGTTTCCTCTCCGCCCTCAACCGCCACATCGCACACCACCACCTGGGCGCCTTCACGCGCAAAGACCAGACACGCCTGTCTGCCGATGCCCGATCCCCCGCCGGTGACGAGGGCGACTTTTCCTGCGACTAATCCTGCCATGCGTTTCTCTCCTGCTGTGCTTGGTTTTCTTGGGACGGGATTGTAGGGTGGATTGCGCCGAAAGAAAACCCGCTACGGACGGGCAGTTCAGGAGGAACGACACGACCATGTCCGATGCATCCACGAGGCCGGTCTTGCAGCGACGGGAAGTGGTGACCGCCTTTCTGCGCGCTGGCGGGAAAATCCTGCTCGTGCAGCGGAGCGCCAAAACGCGCACCTACCAGCGACGCTGGGCCGGCATCAGCGGCTCCCTCGAAGACCCGACCCCCTTGCAGCAGGCGCTGCGGGAAATCCATGAGGAAACCGGGCTGGACGAAACGACCGTCCACCTGGTGCGAGCCGGAAAGCCGCTCGAAATCCCAGCCCCGGAATTGGCGACGTGCTGGATCGTCCATCCCTTTCTGTTCGATGTTGATGCGCCCGATCAGATTCGCCTGGACTGGGAAAACACCGCTCTGCGCTGGGTCTTGCCGGCTCAGTTAGCCACCTATCCAACGGTTCCGGGCCTGGCTCAAGCCCTGGCCGCCTGTCTTGAGGGCGCCGAGGGACACTCTTGATTTTGCCCTGCGTGCCATGTTGGCGAGTTTTCCACATGACAAGGTCGGCTGAAGCCGGCAGATCGGAGGCGCAGCGCAGGAAAAGACGGTCACTGGCTTAACTCTGGCTCAATTTGGCACTCGCCAGGCGATTGAGACTCACCCCAACTTCAGCCGCTTCAAGAACAAGACGACGATGGACCTCGGGTGGGACGCGGACCACAAATTTCCCGCTGTATTGCTTATGCGCAATCGGCTCAGGGATGCGCTCTCCATTTGCCTGCATGTCCTGCACGACTGTCGCAACAACGTTCCGAATGCCCTTGAGCGCGGTCTCTGGCGTGGTGGCAAGCCAACTCAAACTCGGGAATTCTGCACACAGGCCGATATGTTCTTTATCCTCTTCCGACCAGGTGACACGGTAGGTGTATTTGTCATTCTTGAGTGCCATCATTCTTCTCCACACGCTCAATGGCTCTGAGGACTTGCTTCACCTGGTAGGCTTTCGCCAGGCCACGGCGATTTTGGATGTTGACCCGTGGGTCCCCGTGCCAGGGGGTCTTGTAAACCCGGTGGCTCCCGCTACTCTGACGTGCATCCCCAAAGTAGTGGTCGCAGACCCGGCAAAGCTCCGAGAAACGGATATCCCGGGGATTCCGCCTCATCTGGGCGAGGATATCCCTCGGCTGAGTCATGCGCCAATAGTATCATTATCGATACTGTTTGCAACGTCGTCCGATCTGCTCTGAACGGGGCCGGTGACACGAAAGGAGTGCCGATGACACTGTCAGCCGAAGACACCCAACGTTTTTTATCCGAACCCTACAACGTCATCCTCGGCACCCTGCGCCAGGATGGCTCGCCGCAGCTGAATCCGATGTGGTTCTACTGGGACGGCGCGGTGTTTTATATTTCGACGACACGGACACGCTTCAAATATCGGCATATTCTCCGCGACTCCCGCGTGACGCTGTGTATCGACGAAGCCGAGACGCTCAAAACGCTGCTCGTCCAGGGGCGGGCGAGTATCCAAGAGGATGATATCTGGGACACCACCCAGCGTATTGTCGAAAAGTATGTCCAGCCCCAACATGTAGCCGCGCGCATGGCCCGCTTTCGGGCCGAGCCACGGGTGCTGATTGTCGTCACGCCGGACCGGTGGGTGTCGTGGGACCGGAGTGAGGGGGCGAACCTGAAGACGGGCTGAGTTCCAGCCCCGTCACACCTGTGGGACGAGGACACCCATGGCCAGCAAAGGCCGCAGCTTTCGGACCTGTCGGATCGACGACTTTGAGGTGTGGGTCGGCAAGGGCGATGCCGAGAACGACCGCCTGACCTTTGCCCAGGCCGAGCCGCACGACTTCTGGCTGCACGTGGCCCGGCTGCCGGGCAGCCACGTGGTGGTCCGCAATCCGGGAGCGGCTGAGCGAGTTGCCGCGCCCCGTCCTTGAGCGGGCTGCCCAACTGGCGGCCTGGTACTCCAAGGCCCGGGGCAGCCGGGGCAAGGTCGAGGTTCACGCGTGTCGTGTCGCCGACGTGAGCAAGCCGCGCGGCTTTGCCGCCGGTCAGGTCAGGCTGGGGCGCTGGCGCGGCGTCCGGGTCTATCCCATACCGCCGAGGACCGGGGCGCAGGACGAGGAGTCGGGCTGAGCCCTACGCCTCAGGGCCGAAGAAGGCAATCGTCCGGGCTTCGATGCTCTCGCGCGGCACGGCGTTGGCCGGACTGGCCGGGTTCTCGAACGCGCTGTGGGCGGTAAAACGGGCGGTGCCGTCCGTGCGTGAGTCGTAACACTTGAGCAGCATGGCCTCGTCGGGCTGCATATCCGAGAAATAATACCAGCGGTGGCCGGGCTGGTAGGAGACGGAGTACACCTCCCCGGTCCGGTCCGGGTACTTGAGATCGGTTGCCACAAAATGGTCCTGGCCGATGCTCTGGGCGTCGCACACCGCCAGCGGCGTATCCTGCACCGGGCCGCGAATCGGCCGCCAGACGTTGATAAAGGCAAAGCGACGGGTGAGGCGCTCTTCGGCCTCGGCGGTGGGCAACAGGTCACGGACACGCTGCGGGCCCGAGGCTGCGGTGTAGTCGTTGTGACACGCCAGGACCGGCTCCTGGGCGCCGTCTTGTTTGCGCTGTGCGCGCGGTGCGTTGCGCACGTTATGGTCAAAGACCAGGACCTTTTCGGCTCCGGTCAGGCGTGTGACCAGCGCGGCGACCTCGGGGTAGTAGACGCGCTGCGCTTCTTCGGCATCGTAAAAGTTGCCGACCCGGGTCTGGTGGCGGATAAAGCTCAGACCCTGGGCGTCGAGCGAAAAGCGGTCGGCAATCGGTCGGGCGTCGTGAATCGGCATGGCGCGGGTGGTGTAGCGACCGTTCTGGCGGGGCACACCGGCCGGGGGAGTGTAGAGATAGTAGGTCGGTTTTTCTGCCATATCGTCGGCCAGATAGTTCATCCGGGCTGTCACATACGCCAGTCCGTCAGTGTTGAGCTTCTGCATGGGTGCGCCCTCCTGTGTGGGCAAAGGCTAGCCTGATCGCCCGGTCTTGTACAGCCGGGATATGGTGGGCCTTGCGCGGGGCCGGGCACTTCGGATACGGACACGCCTATGGCCACACCTCCCGTCTACGAACACGTACAGCTCAGCTACCAGGTCACCGATAGCCTATCGGTTGAGCTGGTGGAAATCTGCAACTGGCGACCGGACTTTCCGGCCTGCGAGTACTGTGGCGATAACGAGTACTGGAACATTGTGTGGCCGACGGGTCTGGCGCTGGCGCGTTACCTGGCTGAGCAGGTGCCGGCTGAACGGCTGCGCGGCCAGCGGGTGCTGGTCGTCGGCTGTGGGGTCGGACTGGAGAGCGTGGTGCTGGCCAGGCTGGGCGCCCGGGTGTCGGCTCTCGACCATGTGGCCGACGCGCTGGCCCTGCTCGATCTCAACTGCACCTTGAATGGCGTCTCGGCCATGCACACGATCTGCTGTTGCCTGCACGATCCGAGCAGCATCCAGACCCTCGGTTCCTACGACTGGATTGTGGGCGGGGATGTCCACTACGAGCCGGAGAACGCCATATGGGTGCGCGCCTTGCTGCAAACCGTCCTCGCCCCCCACGGCCGGGCCGTGTTTGCCGACCCGTTTCGCGAGGGCGTGAACGAGTTTTTTGACGGCTTGCCCCAGGACCGGTTTCGGCTGCACGAGCAGCACACCCAGGTCGAGTGGATCAGCGAGACCCAGGCCGTGCGTGTCTACGACGTGAGACGGCTCTGAGGCGACGGCCTCATATCACCGCCTGTTCTTTGAGCTGGGCAATCTCTTGGGCGGATAAGCCCAGCAGCTCCCCGTAGACCGACTCGTTATGCTGTCCCAGGCTGGGACTCGGCGTATCAATGCCGAGCGGTTTGTCGTCAATCCACCACGGCGAGCCCAGCACGAGCATGCTGCCTGCGGTCGGGTGGTCGATGTCCTGTAGCCTGCCCCGGGCGCGAATATGCGGGTCGGTGACAATCTCGCCCACGTCCTTGACCACACCACAGGTGATATCGGCCGCTGAACAGCGCTCCATGATGTCGTGTTTGGCGTGCCGCAGCGTCCAGGCGCTGACCAGCGCGTCAACCTCGGCGGCGTGTTTGCGGCGGTCCCGATTGGTGGCAAAACGGGGGTCGTCGGCCAGCTCCGAGCAGTCCATCAGTTGGCACAGGGCGCGCCAGCGCTGATCGTCCAGGGTCAGCAGAAAGACATGGCCGTCCTTGGTCGGATAGCAGTTATAGGGGGCGATGCGCCGGTTGGGAGCCGCGTTGCCCTCACGTTGGTAGACCCCGTCCTGCGAGATGAAGGTCGCGATCTGGGCGATCATCGGACCCAGCGCTGCATCGTACAGGGAGGTTTCGAGGAAGAGTCCCTGGCCGGTCCGGTCGCGCTGCCGCAGGGCGCCAAGAACGCCGGCCGCCAGATGGATGCCGCCCAGCACGTCCATGACCGGTGGGCCGGCCTTCATTGGCGGGCCGGCGGGATCGCCGGTGGTGCTCATCAGGCCCGACATGGCCTGGATAATGGAATCAAAGGCCGGATAGGTACTGTAAGGTCCGTTGCGTCCATAGCCGGTGCTGGCCGCGTAGACCAGCCGGGGGTTGAGCTGTTGGAGGACTTCGTAGCCGAGGCCGAGTTTGTCCATGACGCCGAGGGCGAAGTTCTCGACGAGCACGTCAACGTGGGGGACGAGTTGCCGGAAGAGGGCCTTGCCCCGCTCGGTTTTCAGGTCGAGGGTGATGCTCTTCTTGTTGGAGTTCAGCATGATGAACGGATAGCTCTCGTGGGCGACGCCGCGCACCGGCAGCAGCGAGCGGGCTTTCTCACCCTGGCCCGGCGGTTCGAGCTTGATCACGTCTGCGCCCAGAAAGCTGAGCATCAGGGTGGCGTAGGGACCGTTGACGATATGGGTCAGGTCGAGAATGCGGACATCGTCCAGGGCTCTGAGCATGTCTCCCTCCTTCAGGGGCAGGCGGATTATACGTCATCGACCGGGGGCAGGGATACCGGCGCGGCGCTCTTGTCCTGGCCTAAAAATGCCGTGGTTCAATTTTGTAAAGCTGCTGACCGGATACAGCGAGTTCCGAGTCTTCCAGGAGCTTGTCTTTGTGCCGTTCCATCTGCGGTCGCGTCTGAGTTTGCCTGTTTTCCTGACAAACGTGTGATGCCAGGGCAGCCGGGTAGGGGAGGGGGAAGCGCCGGCCTTCGCGCGGTCTTGTTTCTTTACCGTTGGGCTGAAGCCTTGACGTACAGGCGCCGGCCGATAGCGCCCATTGCCGCATCCAGCTGATCCATGCGCGAGTTGTGCTGCACGTCCAATACCCGATCCACCTGTGGGAGGTGCCAGCCGAGACGGCGCGCCAGCTCTGCCTTGCCGATGCCCTGCTCCCGCATGCCCTGATACAGCATCACCTTGACGGCGGTGAGCGTCGGCAGCACCGCGACATCCCGTCCTTGCGAAGGGGACGGAATATCCCGGCCGTCGTGGATGCGAGCCGCTATCGCTTCCTCTAGCGCGTCGACCGCCCGTGCAAGCGCCTCGTCTCTGTCAATGCCAAACGTCGTGAGTTCCGGAAAGTCCGGGGACGTAGCGAGCAGGGTGCCATCGTCGTCTTCGAGTACAATAGGATAGGTCAGCATCAGTCCAACCCCAGGTCTTTCTTGATCTTGGTCACCAGCCCTCGGCCCAATTCCTTGCTGCCGCCGTGCATAGGCAGCTGAGTCGTGCGGTCTCCGAGTCGAACTGTGACATGACCACTGCCTCCCTTGTGCGTATGAAACGTGCAGCCTCGTCTCCTGAGCCAGCGCCGGAACTCGTTGGCGTTCATATAGCATAGATTGCACAACAGAAGTGTTGACATCAACAGAAGTGTTGCGTGGCTGCTGAGTTTAGGAGACGACGGACGGGCTCCTCATCGGCGTCCCTGTCCGGCTCCGAGTCCTTAATACGGCCCGGGGCGGTCTGGTGGATGAGACAGCCCTCCTCAATGCACTGCGCCCGGGCGGAATGCGGGCGACGGGGGGCGATATGGCTTAGACTGTGGTGCGGGAGAGCGGCCAGCCGAAGGACGGCTGGCCGGATGAGGCACGGGCCGCAGGACTGCGGCCCGGAGTGGAGGGCTTAGGCGTGGCCGTGGCGCAGGAGCTTGCCCGAGGTGTTGCCCGTGCACCGCCCGTCTTCAAAGGTGGTCTGGCCGTTGACGATGATCGCCCGGTAGCCTTTGGCCCGCTGTACGCGCCGCCACTCGCCACCCGGGAAGTCGTAGGTGATTTCTCCAATCCAGTCCGGCTCAATGTCCAGCTCGTCCAGATTGTAGACTACCACGTCAGCCGCCGCGCCCTCGCGCAGCGTGCCCCGGTCGCGGAAGCCGGCCGCGTGGGCGGGCAGGGCAGACAGCCGATAGTGGGCTTCTTCGAGGCTGATCTTCTGCTCGTCGCGGACCAGCCAGCGCAGGAAATCGGTCGTGAAGGCGCCGCCGGTAAAGAACTTGGTGTGCGCCCCGCCGTCGGACGCGCCGGGAAAGGTGAACCGTGAATCGTTGATCATCTCGGCCGTGTAGTCGGCGTTAAAGCCGCGGTTGGGGCCCAGGAATTCGACGTTCAGGTCGCCGGCGATCGACAGGTCGAGCATGGTGTCAATCGGGTTTTTGCCCTGCTCCTGGGCGATCTGGCCGATTGATTTGCCGACGTACTGCTCCAGCTCGGTCTGGTTGTTGGCGCTCTGGACGATCAGGGTCGGGATGGCGCCGCCAACGCCGGCCTGAATGACTTGCAGCTTGCGGTCGGCCTCTTCGGTTTCGCGCTTGACCGCCTCGCGCAGGGCCGGGTTCTTCATCTTGGCCAGCTTTTCCTGCTTGGTGCCGGTCGTCAGCTCGCGCCAGGCCGGGCTGGCGTCGTACAGGTTCCAGTGCTCCAGGGTGAAGGCAAAGCCGGTCCGGTGGGTTCCGGTCTGACCGAAAATCGGCAGACCCTGCTCCCGGCAACGCTCCAGCCAGTCCAGGCTGCGGCGGTGGACCTTGGGGTCTTTGCGGGCCGCCACAATGACGTTGTGCAGGATCGGGCGCTGGGCGACCTCGGCCAGTTTTTCCAGAAACTTGAGGTCGTCTTTGATGGTGCCGGTCGATTGGGTGATCTGGATAAAGCCCTCGTCGCGCCGACGTAACACCTCGGCCAGGTTCAGAATGTCGGCGTCGTCCATGATGTCGGTGACCATGGGTGAACCGTCATAGTCGGCCTGAGTCGAGTCCGGGCCCAGACGCTGGATGGAAAAGCCGCACAGACCGGCATCCATGCCCTGGTCGAGCAGACGCTGCATTTCCTGACGCTCGGCCGCGGTTGCCGGCCGGCTCTTGGCCGCTTCCAGGCCCATGACGTAGGTCATCAACGAGGCGGTCGGCATGTACTGGATGCAGTTCACGCCCTTGGCCGAGCGGTCGAGCGAGTCAAGGTATTGCGGGATGGTCTCCCAGTCCCAGTCCATGCCGGCTTTCATCGCGTCATACGGAATGGCTTCGGTGCGGGTCATGGTCAGCATTGAGCGTTCCCGGAAATCGGGCTTGACCGGCGCAAAGCCGAAGCCGCAGTTGCCCAGCACGACCGAGGTGACGCCGTGCCAGCCCGAGATGGTGCAGTACGGGTCCCAGCGAATCTGGGCGTCGTAATGGGTGTGCAGGTCAATGAAGCCGGGGGCGACGATCAGGCCGTCGGCGTCGATCACCCGTTTGGCCGAACCCGGCGCCTGCCCGCCGATCTGGGCGATGGTGCCGTCCTTGATCCACACATCGGCCCGGTAGCGCGGCACCCGGGTGCCGTCAACAACAGTGCCGCCCTTGAGCTGGATATCGTAAGTCGCCATGTGTACTCCCTCCTCCGATTGTTGCGTCCGATTATTGCATCGCGGTTGAATCGCTCCCCTGTATAAAGCATGTCCGCCCGGCAGGGCAAGAGCCGCGGCGTTGCTCACTCCATGCCCAGCACTGTGACGTCCGTCAGCCGCAGCCGCTGGCGGTTCTGTTCAAACAGGCCGACGATCTTGAGCGGTGTGCCGGGCGGTGACTGGGCGACTTTGGACAGCAGGGCTCTGGGGCCGATCAGGTTGAAGTCGATGCCCCGCTGACCGACTTTCTGGAGAATCATTCTGGTGCTCATTTGGGGATAGTTGGGCGCCGCAATATCCATGATCTCGTACTGGTACTGTTCGCCAAAGGAACTGATGCCGAGGGTGACCACCTCGATATTGCCCTCCTCAGGCTTGGTGTTCAGAAAACCGCTCATCGTGATTTCAAACGGAGTGCGGGAGTTGTCGTCCCACGGGTTGCTGCCCGAGCCGACTCCATAACCCGAGCCACCCTGTCCGTAGACGTTGGGAGTGAGAGCCAGGCTGAGAGCCAGGGCCAGGCCGAAAGCTGCTGATGCGGACCAGCGTGTATGTCTGCGCATGGATGATTCCTCCGTGTTGGTCTTCTCTAGGCTATGCTCAGGCCCCACGCCTCCTCCTAACCGGTCCGGGGCATAGTCCAAGGCCGAGGCCGGACTTTGGCGGATTGGCCTTTGGGGCTCTGGCGCTGCTGCGGAGCTTGCTCGGTCTGAAAGTATTGGTCGCGGTCCAGCGAGCGTACAGGCAGGGTCTGGATGGCCGATTCGCGCAGAATCTGGAGCGGGACCTCAACCCCAGCCTCGCCCTGGGCCCACACCGCGCGGTAAAATTCGGCTCGGCCGCTGACCGTCCGGTCCCCGACCCCGACAATGATATCGCCTGGCCTCAGGCCGGCCTGGGCTGACGGCCCCTCGGGAATGGTGCCGGAGATGAACAGGTGGCCGCCGACCTCTTCGGTGAACAGACCCAGCCACGGACGGGGCGGCTTGGGTGTCCGACCGGTAGCCAGCAGAGCCGGCAGAATGGGTTTCAGGCGGTCAATCGGAATGAACATATTGCCGGGCAGCCGCTGCTCGCCGGACCTGCCTTGGAGGGTGTCGCCGACAAACAGCGAGCCGATGCCGAGCAGATGACCTCTCGATCCGATCAGCGCCGCCCCGGCCCAGTTGGGGTGCGGGGGCGCGGTGAAAATCGCGTCTTCGAGCAGATATTCCCAGTAGCCGGTAAACTCCCGCCGGGCGGTGACAAGGGCCGGTCGGACGGCCTCCAGGGCGCCGTAGCTGGCCACCAGGACCTCGGTCTGCTCGGTCAGTTCGGCCGACAGGCCGAGCGGAACCGGTGGAACGGGCAGGGGCTGGGCGGTCCGCAACAGGCTCAAGCCGGTCTCGTAATCATTGCCGATGAGGGTGGCCCCGACCGACCGGCCATCCAGGCTGGTGACGGCAACGCTTTCGGCTTCCAGCACGATATAACCGATGGTCAGGATCAGACCCTCGGCGTCAATGACAATGCCGCTGGCTTCGCGCTGGGTACCCAGGAAACGCGCCGTGCGGGCGGTCGGCGGGATTTCGGCACGAATATGCACGACCGCAGACAGGGCTTCGTGGATGGGGTCGTCATCGCCCGAACTCGGGACGGGCACGACCAGGAGGCCGACGAGGAACAGGAGAGACGCTGACCGAGGCAGCCGTTGAGTGATCGGCATGAGAGAATTCCTCCTTATTCCTGTCGTTCCACGCTGCTCGTCCCTTTTTACGCCGAAATGACCGAAAATACATCAGTCGGCAGGCTCTTTTTTTCAAACGGGGTGAGTCGATAGGGACCGAGCTGGTGAAAACCGCCGGAGGCTGGGTCGTAGGCACGGATGCAGAGGCTGATCTGTACGCCGTCGGGCTGGCCGGGGATCAGGCTGTACAGGTGGTACTGGGCGCTGCGTCTGGGCTTGTGACCCAGGGCTGAGGCGGAGCGGACCCCAACCACCGGAATCGCCGCCCGGTGTGGCACCGGAATGCGAGTCAGGGTGGTGGTATGGGTATGGCCGTGCAGTACCAACTCGGCGCCCGACTCGGCAAGGACGCGCTGGAGGGCCTGGGCGTCGCGTAAACGCCGTCGCTGCGGCAGACCGGCCCGGGTCGGCGGGTGGTGCATCAGGACAACCCGGCAGGTCTGATTGAGGCTCTGGAGCAGGCGACCGAGCCGGGCCTGCTGGCCCGGTCCGACCCGACCGGCGGCCGACAACAGACCGGTCGGACCGACGCTCGACACGCCGAGCAGGGCGACCGGTCCGCGTCGCCGCAGGCTGGGAAACATGGGATCGCCCTGCGGGCTATCGGAGCCCAGATAGGCTCGCCAGTGGGCCTGCAGGCTGGCGGTTGAGGCCGGGGTGTAGGCGTCGTGATTGCCGGGAATGAGGGTGACCTGCCGGGGATCACCCAGCCGCTCAAGCCAGCCCAGGGCCGCCCGCAACTCGGTCTCGAGGCCGAGGTTGGTCAGGTCTCCGGTGACCACCGTATGGTCCGGGCGCTGGGCGTGCAGGTCGGCGATGAGCGCCTCCAGGATTTCGGGGCGGTACTCATGGCGACGCCGGACGCGCCATTTGAGCCAGCTGATCGTCTGTTTGTTGAGCCGCTGCGGCAGGCAGCCGAAACGCGCCGGGGTGACGTGCAGGTCTGACAAATGGGCCAGGGTGAACATGCCGACCTTTCTGCGGCTGTCGCCGGATATGCACCTGTCTGCTGCGGCTCAGCGTGGCTCGCGCGTACTTGAGACCGATAAGTCGGGACTGCCGGACAGGGTCTGGTAGACCACGCAGTAGCGCTCGGTCAGTTTGAGCAGGGTGGCCAGCTGCTCGGGCTCGGCGTCGGAATCGATAGCAAAGCTGAGCCGGATACTGCTGAAACCGACCGGAGCGTCTTTTGCCACGGCCAGGGTGCCGCGAAAATCCAGGTCTCCCTCGGCTCGGATCGTCGCGTCGCGCAGGGTGACGCCAATTGACGTGGCCACCGCCCCGAGCGTGACCCCGGCACACGCGGCCAGGGCTTCCAGCAGCATGTCGCCCGAGCAGGCCGACAGGCCGTCACCGCCCGTCGCCGGATGTAGCCCGGCCTCAACCAGGGCCTGGCCGGTTTCCACTTTACAGGTGATGCCCTGGCCGAGTCGGGCCTGGGCTTTGAGGGTGACCCGGGCCGAGTCGGGCCGGTCCGTATACTGCTGCTTGAGGGGCGCTTGCAGGTCTCTCAGTTCTTGTCCGGTCATGTGTTCCTCCAGACTGTGAGGGGAGTTGGAAGGCGGCGTTCTGGTCAGGCCGTCCATGTCTCACCGGTCTGCCTATACCACATCCGCCGGCTATGATAAGACCGCCGGGGGGCACAGCCGAGGCTATGGGCAAGGCGACGAGCGGGGCTCGAACCACGATCTGGATACTCACCGATCCGGATCAACCCGAGCTCAAAATCTGGGGCATCTCGGGCGCGGAGCGTCTGCGGCGGGTGCTGGGAGCGGCCGGCATCCGGGCCGACCGGATCGGCGCCGGTCCGCTGGCCGCGCTTCAGGTGCAGGGCGACGAGCTGCTTATCGTGCGAGCCGATTACGTGTTTGACGACCGTCTGATCCGCGCCCTGCTCGACTCGCCCGCCGCCCACAATAGTGTCCTGTTCGCCCCGGGCAGTCCGCAGCGAGCCGTTGCCGCCCGGGTCGAGGCCCGAAACCGCGAGGCTGCTCTGGCCCTCTTGTCGAACGCCGAAACTTTCCAAACCGGTGGCTCCCAGGCTGGTTTGCGCGATCTCGCCCCGGGCGATCTGGTGCCGGCCTACAACCCGGCCCTCCGGAAATCCGCCGTCCCCTACGTGCTGCCCATTCGGCCGCAGCGGCTCCGCGAGATCGAGGCCTGTCTTTTCCGAGCCTCCTACAAGGGCATTACCGACGTGGTTACCAAGTGGGTCTGGCCTCGCCCGGCCCAGGCCGTCGTGCGTATTCTGGCCCGGGCTGGCGTACGGCCGAACACGGTCACCGGCCTGAGCTGGCTGCTGGTGATTGGGGCCACCTGGCTGTTCAGCCTCGGCGCTTTTGGCCTCGGCCTGCTGGCGGCGTGGCTGATGACCTTTCTGGATACGGTCGATGGCAAGCTGGCGCGGCTCAGCCTCACCACGAGCAGAATCGGCCATGTCCTCGACCACGGGCTCGATCTGATCCACCCGCCTTTCTGGTACCTGGCTTGGGCCCTGGGTCTGTCCGGCGGCGCGGTCTGGCTGGGGCCGGCGCTCGTGATTACCCTGCTCGGATACGTGTTGGGGCGTTTGCTTGAGGGCGTTTTTCTGCTGCTGTTCAAGATGGAAATACACAGCTGGCGGCCGATTGACGCCTGGTTCCGGACGATCACGGCTCGCCGCAATCCGAATCTCATCCTGCTGTCCGTGGCCAGCCTGAGCGGCCGACCGGACTGGGGCTTGGTGGCGGTGGCGGTGTGGACGCTGTGTTCGCTCGCCTTTCATGGTGTGCGTTTGCTGCAAGCGTGTGGCCAACGCTGGCGTGGCCAGCCCCTCCAGACCTGGCAGGAATCGGAGCCGGTGGGCTGAGGTCCGGTCCAGACGTGGTTCGCGTATCATGCGCATCGGTGTTTTGAGCAATCCTCGGGCTGGCCGGCGTCCTGGCCGTGTGGCCCGGCTGCGGGCGCTGTGCGAGCGGCAGCCCGAGGTCGTGTATGTTGAGACCGGACCGCAGCTGGGGGTAGAAGACGCGGTCGCAGCCTTGGCCGCCCGCGATATCGGGGTGTTGGCCGTATATGGCGGAGACGGCACCCTGCAGCGGGTGCTGACTGCAATGCTGCGTCGCCCGGTGTTTGCCCGTCTGCCCCTGATCGCTCCGCTCAAGGGTGGACGAACCAACGCCGGGGCACTCGATATCGGGAGCCATCCCAACCCGCTCCGAGCCTTGTCGGGCCTGATGAAAACCGTCCGTCACGACAGCCTTGCCCAAGCTGTGGTGGAGCGGCCGGTGTTACGCGTCGAGCCGGGGCCGGACGAGGCTGTGCAGTACGGCTTTTTCTTTGGGCTGGGGGTGATCCATCGAACCACGGAGCTGAAACACCGCCTGCTGCCCGAGCACTATTTTCAGGGGCCGCTGACATCTGGGGCGATCATCGGGCTGGTGGCGCTGCGGGCGCTGCTGGGCTCCTGCCGCGGGGTGCTGCGCCGTGACCGCCTGGACATCCGGCTTGACGGCTGCCCGCTCGCTCCGGGCTCGTTTTTGCTCGCGTTTGCCACCACCCTCGACTCGGTGCTGGGACTGCGTCCGTTCTGGGGCCGGGAGGAGGCGCCTATTCGCTGCACCGCAGTTGCCGAGGGGGCGCCGCGACGGCTGCTCGCCCCGCTCCGTATTGTCCGAGGCCGTCCGCCCCAGCCCGACGGGCCGCTGGCCGGCTATGTGAGCCGCAATGTCCATCAGCTTCAGTTCCGGCTTGACTGCGGGCTTGTCATTGACGGAGAGTTGTTCGGGCCAAAGGCGGGCCGGGTGGTCCGCCTCGAAGCCGACCGGCGGCTCCGATTCGTCCGGACCTGAAGAAGAACACCGCAGCACGCCCGATGAGCGCCTTATACGACATCGTCGATCAGGAACTCGGCCAGCCGACGCTTGCGGCGGCCCGAACCGTTGCCGCCGAGATCCGCCGTCGTCACGGCCCGGCCGTTGCCGCCGTCGTATTCTACGGCTCGTGTCTGCGCCAGCACACGAGCCGGGGGGTGTTGGATTTCTATGTCCTGGTCGATAGCTACCGGGCTGTCTTTGCCTCGCGGGTGTTGGCCGTGTTGAATGCGGTGCTGCCGCCAAATGTGTTGTATCTGGAGGTCGGCGACGGACCACACCCGCTGCGGGCCAAGTACGCGGTGATTTCGATGCGCGATTTTGTGTCCGGCGCCTCTGCCCGCAGCGTACACGCGATTATCTGGGCGCGCTTCTGCCAGCCGGCCCGACTGGTCTATAGCCGCGACCAGGCCAGCCGGAGCCGGGTTGTCGGCGCGTGTGCGGAGGCTGTCCTGACCCTGGTCGGACGGATGGCAGCCCTGTTGCCGGCTCGCTTTCAGACTGCTGAGCTGTGGCAGCGCGGCTTCCGGGAGACTTACCGGACGGAGCTGCGGGCTGAGCAGCCCGGCACCGTCCAGGCCCTCTATCACAGCGCGGTTGAGCGCTACGACCGGCTTGCTGAACACGCCCTGTCCGAGCTGCGGGACCGTGGGCAGGTGGTTCGAGTCGTGCCCGAACCAGGCCGGGCCGCGAAGGGGAACTCAGCGTCCCCCTTTGAGTGGCAGGTGACGATCTCCGACCGCCAGCGCCGCCGGCTACGCTGGGACTGGAAGGTCCGGCGTGCCCTGGCCAAGGGCCGCTACGCGCTGTGGCTGCTCAAATCCGGGCTGACGTTCGATGACTGGCTGCCGTATGTGGCGTGGAAGATCAGCCGCCATGCCGGGCTTGCCTGGCGACCGACCGACCGCCAGCGTCGCCATCCTTTTTTATTGGGCGGCCCGGCGCTTCTCAGGCTGCTGGTCCGGCGTCACCTGCGTTGAGCCGTGCCGGACAAGGGCCGAGATGGCCGATCCAATACCGTTCCGGCAGGTCTGCCAATAGGGCGAATCCTGTCCCAGTTCGGCCTCAAGCCGCCGGTGGAGGAGACCCAGGCTGTGGTAGGGAACGGTCGGCAGAAAGTGGTGCAGGGCGTGGTAGCGGAGACCGACCGGGGCGGCCGCAGCGGTCAGCACGCTGAGCACGGACTTGATGGAGCGGTCCCCATTGTTTTCCTCGGGCGGGCAGACTCGGAGCGTGATCGAGTCCAGGACCTGCTCAACCGTGGTGACGGCGTGGTCGCGGTTATGGTAGCCATGGGCGGCCAGGGTACGGATCTGGTTGATGACCAGGATGCCGGCTCCGGTCAACCACCACTGCAGCAGCCAGGCGGGCGGAATCCAGCCCAGACAGCAGCCCAGTCCCACCCCCCAACACACAAGGCCGGCTGCGGCTTCCTGGGCGGCAAAACGGGTCCGCTGCTGTTTTGAGGGCAGCGCCCGACAATAGCGGGGGTTGATGACCAGGCTGGAGGCGTGGCGGATGACCCACCGGCGCAGCTGCGGCAGACACGCCGCCAGCGGGCCGATGACACCCCAGCGCACGACCAGCAAGACCGGCCCGAGGCTGACATGGATGACAAACCACACCAGCCCGAGCGGGTGGCTGTGGGCCAGGGGCAGATATTCGGGGTCATGCGGGGTGCCAAAGCTTGCCTGGCGGTGATGATCGCCGTGCGTATCGTACATGATGCTGGGAACCATGAGCGGAAAACCGACCAGCAGCAGCCAGATGGTTTCAAAACCGGGCAGGGCGCGGCGCTTGAGGTGGGCGAGTTCGTGGATGAACAGTGCGGCCCGGAGCAGGGCCAGGACGGCGGCGGCGCTGCACCCCAGATAGACCACGGAACCGAACGGCACGGACAAACTCAGACCGAAAAACCCCCAGCCCAGACCGGCCGAGATCAGCAGGTCGGCCCAATACTTCCACGGCTGGGGCTGAAAAGCGCTGGCAAACCGGCGTCTATAATCGGCCGCGCTAAACGAGGTGGCAGCGGTTGTCGGCAGGCTGACAGGGGGAGGCTCAGACATGCGGCTGGGTATCCTGTTTGCGGGGGGCGATCGGGAATTGACGCTGGGGAAAGACTAAAGGGCTCTGTGTGAGAGTGTCAAGGGTCGGGCGGCACGGACGGGAGGTGTTTTGAGCCTGGGCTCGCGCTACTTGGTAAATAGCCTGAAATCTGGTATCTAGCGACGGATTATGTCGAATTTCTGGATACCTGGGTGAGGCAAACACAGCGGACAGCTCTGGCTCCGGGCAGCCGGGTTTTGGTCACGGGTGGGACAGGTTTTGTGGGGTCCCATCTGCTCGAAACCCTCGCCCCACAGCCCTTCCAGCTGCGGGCTCTGGTTCGCAAGGCGGAGGATGTGGCGCAGCTTGAGGCGCGCGGTGTGGAGTGCATTCAGGGTGATCTGTGCGACCCCGCGGCCCTGACTCGGGCGGTTGCCGATGTCGATGTGGTCTTGCATGTCGCGGCGGTCACGAAAGCCCGCCCTGAGGCCGTCTACGAGCAGGTCAATGGCCAGGGGACGCGGGCACTGGTTACGGCGATCCGGGTCGCTCCGTCGCGTCCCCGCCGGTTCGTCTATCTCAGCTCTCTGGCTGCGGTTGGCCCGGCCCGCAACGGCCAGCCGGTGTGTGTGGACGACCCGCCCCGGCCATTGACAGCCTACGGGCGCAGCAAATTGGCCGGAGAACTGGCCTGCCGCTCGCTGATGGAGGAGACCGAGGTCGTGATTCTACGTGCGCCGGTGGTGTACGGGCCGCGCGACCGCGACTTTTTTCTGCTGTTTCAACTGGCTATGCAGGGGATCTTTCTCATGCCCAAAGGAGCCGAGGGGCTCCTTCAGTTCGTCCATGTCCATGATCTGGTCGATGCCGTGATTCGAGCCGCAACCCTTGCCAAGGTGGCGGGAATCTATCATATTGCCGAAGCGCGGTCCTACTCGCGGGGGGATATTGTGACCGGGCTTGCGCACGCGCTCGGGCGGCGGGTTCGCACGGTGCGTGTGCCCCACTGGCTGGTGCGGCTGGCGGCTGGTTGCAGTGAGTTGGGCGCGGCGATGATGGGGCGGACGACGATTTTTAATCGGGATAAAGTTCAGGAGTTGCTGGCACCTGGATGGTTGTGTGAAACCGCAGCGGCCCGACAGGACTTGTGTTTTGAAGCCCGCATACCACTGTCTGAAGGCTTGACGCGTACAGCCGCGTGGTATCGAGAACAGGGCTGGCTGTAGGAGCAAATATGAATCGAGGGAAGGGGCGAAGCCGTCCGATATGGCTCCCTATTGGAAATCTTGAGTCTGTGACCGGAGAGGGGGGGGCTGGATGAAACTGTTGGACAAATGTGCTCGCTTTACACGAGCCCGAGAGGCGCAAGCCGGGGGATACTATCCTTTCTTTATCCCTATTGAAGCTTCTGATGGGACACAGGTCAGGGTGAACGGCGAATCCATGATCATGATGGGTTCGAATAATTACCTGGGTCTGACCCATCACCCCAAAGTTATTGAAGCGGCGGCCGATACCTTGCAGCGCTACGGGAGCGGCTGTACCGGCAGCCGTTTCCTGAACGGTACGCTCGACCTGCACGAACAACTCGAGGATCGCTTGGCCCGATTCCTCAACAAAGAAGCCGCCCTGGTGTTCAGCACCGGCTACCAGACCAATCTGGGTGTGGTGGCCGGCCTGATCGGCCGCGGCGACTATCTGTACCTCGATAAGCTCAACCACGCGAGTCTGGTTGACAGTGCCCGCCTGGCCTACGGAACGGTGTGTCGCTATCCGCACGAAGATTTGAGCATTTTGGAGCAGCAGTTGGCCCACAGCCGGAATAATGCCGGAAAACTCATTGTCACCGACGGGGTCTTCTCCATGGACGGCGACATTGTTGCGCTGCCGGAGCTGGTCCGTCTGTCCGAGCAGTATGAGGCCGACATCCTGGTTGATGACGCCCACGGTTTTGGCGTGCTGGGCGAGCGGGGCGCCGGGACGGCCGAACACTACCGGCTCGAAGACCAGGTCATGCTGATTGTGGCCACCTTTTCGAAATCCCTGGCTTCCATCGGGGGAGTGGTGGCCGGGCCCGAGCCGGTGATTCATTACCTCAAACATCACGCCCGCTCCTTGATTTTCAGCGCCAGCATGCCACCGGCTTCAGTCGCCACCGTCTTGGCCGCGCTCGACGTGATTGAGGCCGAGCCCGAGCGACGGACAGCCCTGTGGCGGAACACTCGCCGGATGCAGGACGGGCTGAAGAGCCTGGGCTATGATATCGGCGTCAGCGAAACCCCGATCATTCCTGTTGTCACAGGCCAGCCGATTGAGACCTGGCTGCTGTGGAAATCGCTCTACGACGGCGGGATTTTTACCAATCCGGTTATCCCGCCGGCAGTCCCCGACCATTCCTGTCGGGTGCGGATTTCCATGATGGCGACGCATACCGACGAACAGATTGACTTCGTGCTCGACGCCTTCGAGCGCGGCCGTCATCACCTGGGCATTCGCAGCCAAGTGGCGGTCTGACAAGTGGCGGTCTAAACAGCCTGGGCGGAGTCGTGGGCGGTCGGGACCAGCAGACCGTGCAGGTGGTCCCGGTTCGGCGCCGCTCGGCGCTGCGTGCTTTTCTACGCCTGCCCGAACGCCTGTACCGCCATGAGCCGGCCTGGGTTCCTCCGCTGCTGTTTGACCTCAAGGCGCAGCTGAACCCCAAGACACACCCCTTTCACCAGCACGCGACGGTCGAGTATTTTCTCGCCCTGCGGGCCGGACAGGTGGTCGGCCGCATTGCGGCTATTGTGAACCACCGATACGTCTCGTTTCACAAACGGTCGGTCGGATTTTTCGGGTTCTTCGAGAGCGTCGATGACCCGGCCGTTGCCGCGGCTCTGCTCGATGTGGCTGAGCGCTGGCTCGCCGAACGGGGCATGAGCCATATCCAGGGTCCGATGAATTTTTCGACCAACGAGATGTGTGGGCTGTTGGTTGACGGCTTTGAACACCCGCCGATGCTGCTGATGCCCTACAACTTGGTCTACTATGCGGCGCTGATCGAAGCCGCCGGCTATCACCAGGCTAAAGACTTGCTCGCCTACCTGATTGATGTCCGTGCCGATGCGACTCCGCCCGCCCGTCTGGTGCGGGGGGTCGAGCGTTTGCAGAGGACGCAGCAGGTGACCATCCGCCCGATTGACCGGCGCCGTTTTGAGGCCGAGATCCGCGAGCTGTTCGATATCTACCAGCAGGCCTGGCAGCACAACTGGGGCTTTGTGCCGCTGACCGAGGCCGAGCTTGCGCATTTTGTCAAACAGGTACGCTGGATTGCCGACCCGCGGCTGTGTCTGATTGCTGAGGTTGAGGGGCAGGCGGTTGGCTTTGCCCTAGCCCTGCCGGATTATAATCAGGTCTTGCGGCGGACGAACGGGCGGCTGTTGCCGTGGGGCTGGCTGAAGCTGGTATGGCACCGGCGTTCGGTGAACGCGGCTCGAATTTTGTTATTGGGGCTCAAGCCGGGCGTCCGGCTCAGGGGACTGGACGCCATGCTGTATCTCAAATGCTGGCACGAAGCGCCCAAGAACGGCTATCCGTATGTGGAATGCTCGTGGATTCTCGAGGATAACTGGCCGATGATCCGCGGCCTGGAGCGGATGGGGGCGGTACGCTATAAGACGTATCGGGTGTACGAAAAGGCTTTGTGAGCATACGTCCCCTCCTCCTGCAAGCGGTCCGACCCGTCGATGCCGAATGTCTGACCCGTTTCCACTCATTCCGCTTGTGGAGTGATTATCACGCTGGGAAACGTTGGTCATCTCCAGGTGTTGGGTCGCCTGATTCCACTCGAACGTCGTAGTCTCTCCCGGACTAGGAAAATCCGAGATCTGGCACTCGCCACTGGCTCCTACCAGAAACTCCTCCCTGTGGTTGTTACCTCGAACGTGTTCTCCGCAAACACGACGCCGTTGTCATAGGCTTTGGCGGTGTGTTTTCCATCGCCTAGGATCGCCCAGTTAAAAAAGGAGAAAAAGGCGTTGTTGCCATCATCGCCACACTCTGCCGCTGTATCTCCCCGAGGAAATCCATACGTGGTGGGAATAGCGTCTCCATCGTTGAAGCGGATCGTGATGTTACCCCGAGCCTCACACTTCCAGCCATGGATTACCCCGATTCCCGACAGTTTGCCCCCATTGCTCGGCACATCGAGGGCAGATTGAGCGTGGACCAGAGCCGGGCCAGGACAAGAGACACCATCCAGATACGATACAGAATCCGACATTCAGCACCTCCTGCACAAGCAAGATGTAGAGTGTGGGTCATGCTCCGCTCCGTCGGAACCTCAGCCCCTCAAGAATGGGCGATCCGGATTTCACCCGTTTCAGCATGCCAGACGCATAAATGGTCAATTCAGCCTAGTTCGGGCAGGGGAAAGCGTTCTATTAGCCTGAATTGCGGCACTGTCCGCCTCAGCTCACTGGAAAGGCCCAGCATCGTGGTTTCTTCAAAACTTTGAAGCTCGGCGTCCGTTGCTCTAACACCGCATCTCGGGTTAGCGATTGCTCTTCGCCCGATGTAGCCCGACTCTTCGCGTTCCTGTCAGGTCTAAGGATTAGATGTATCCCCATCGCACTCCCCATATCAATCTGGATATAGACCCCCTCAACGCGGCTTGCCCTGTCTTATCAGGCCAAGACTGACAGATGATGATACCACGGTCGAGCAAAGCAAATTCGTACCAGAGTATTGCCTGGGGAGATGGACGCGTCCACCAACAACCGGGTTGCCATATTGATCAGCGAGGGAAGTCCCAGTGCTGGCATCAATCCGACTTAACCGATAGGTATCAGTGAAGTGCTGATGATGGTGTACTAAACTGCCAGGTCCCAAGTAAGTCGTTGAGGTTACTCCTACTCCCACTACCTCCTTTTGGCGTGAAGCGCACGGCCAAGGTGTACCGCCCGGTGCTCTGATCATCATATCCCCTCACCAGGATATAGTGCGTCCCGGCCGACGCCGAGCGCTCAATCCGAAAATTGAAGCCGCACTCCGCTGTCATCGTTCTCGTCTAGCCATTGGCCGTTCCCCCACAGATGGCCGTACGTATCTGTGTCCCCCGTACTGTACACTGTCAGGGTTCCCGGCCCGGATAGGCTGACCCGGAAATAGTCTCTATCCCCTGCCGTTCCAGATGACCCTGGGTAGATGAGCCCAGAGCCACGCTGGTGGCTTGGTCACCCGTATCACCATGATCGTCTCCGGGAAACGATCGGCGTGAAGCGCACGGCCAAGGTGTACCCCCGGTGCTCCGATCATCATATACTAGGATATAGTACGTCCCGGCCGGAGCTGCCCGCTCAATCCTGACGAAAGGCTCGCCATCATCGTTCTCATCCAGCCATTGGCTCTCGCAGAATGGCCGTACGTAAACGCATAGCCGGCCGGATTTAAGGCAAACCCCAGTCTCTCACTGACGTTCCAATGACGCTGTCCAAGACGGCAAACCGTTTCGGTCGGAGCATTCGCAAGTCGGCGGACTTTACTGGCAAAGGATACATCCGTTGCGATAAACCTTTGATGGCGCAGCCGCAGGAGATGGCCGTGGTGACCAGCGCTCCGTGCGGGAGGTGAGGACGCCCGCGAACCAATCGCACCGCCGCGGTCTTGTGGGTGGCGAGTTGCCAGAACGATGTGGATAGCGAGCCCCGCGGGGGTGCGGTGAACTCCCGGGCGCGATCAGATAACACTTGCCCGATGACGAAGCCTGTGGCGATGTTGAGGGCCGCCAGGGAGGTCGTCCCGTGTCGGACATAGGTGTGGGTGCGTCGCTCGGCGAAGCGCGGCTGACTTCCGGTCGAGGGACTGAAATCCACACGAGGACCACCGCCCGATCTGGAGGGGACAGTCAGACTTTCCGCGCAAGCAGCATCGCCCGAGAGCTGAAACGTCTCCGCGCTCTGCAAGCCGAAGGCCGTTCCGGCGGCCGTCGTGTGCGATAGCCCGCCGCCTTGGCCAGCGATGCGACCAGTGGGTCGCGTCGGAGTGGCGTCGCCTTCGAGCATCGCTCAATGTCGGCCACCACCGCGTGATGATCCGTCAGCCCGCGGCGGTCGTCAAGCCTGCGACGCGGTCTTTCACAAAGCGCCGCCGCCACTTCCCGACCGTATGTTCATGCACCCCGAGTTCCGCGGCGGCTTGCTCGACAAGCCCGCGGCGCACCGCAGGATCATCCGGCACCGCTCGGCCAAAGCGTGCGACCCGGTCGGTGCACCTCCCAGATACGCCCGTTGTCCGCGTGAGGACCACCGCCGCCACTGGGCGGCCACCGCCACGACCCTCAGAAAGCCCTCCTTATCTCAACCTCTGAGGGCTATTCTACAATGATACGAACTTCAGTTCCAATGAGCCACGCTGGTGGCTTGGTCACCCGTATCACCATGATCGTCTCCGGCTGGAATTGGCGCCTGCTGTCAGCCAAGGACGGGCATGGGGAAAGAAGTGGTCAAAGCGGCCATAGGCGGAGGTAGTGGGACATGTCTCGTTCGGCGGAGACCCTGATAAAACGCCCCGCAGCCTTCCAGTCGTGTCAAACAGGCCAGATCCGCTACTGCCACTCTGGACGGTGCCTTGCGACCAGCGAACATCAACAGCTCCAACCTCTTGTAGATGTCCGCCTTCTTCGTCGCTGAGAGGGATATTTATGTGACCTACAGTTGTACCGGCGCTATACTTCTTCAGGTCGCCCGCAGGATGATGCACCCCATAGACAGAGGTAGGATGGCTGAGAGTCGCAGAGGTCCACCCCGAATACCGGCGGCCATTCGGGCCACTCGGAGGGTCTCTCCTGAGTCTCAGCAAGGTGGAATCCGACTCGGAGCGAGTGACCAGGAGATCTGCTACCACCAGTCAGTTGGGTGACAGTCGCTGGAGTAGGACCACCGCAGGAAGCCCGCTCAAAGTCCCAATAGGTGACAAGCGTCCGGGCGGCGGCTTGCGTAGCGATACGTGGTGGGCGGTGAGGAAGTACGGAATAAAAGAGCTGTTGTCGAGATCATGCATTAAAACGCCGGTACACAGGAAACTGTTACTTCCCTTCGTATAAATCATTTTAGCGGTCATGCTTGCCTCGCCATCCACGTCTCGACATTGGACATCAACATGGGAACACTCGGCGCGCCCAATCCCGCTCAGATGTTGAGGTTCGTAGTAAGGTTCTCTGATAGAGCGGCTGATGGATTGCGGGATGTGAGAGACTTGGTCGAGAGAGAGGGAGAAGGTCGAGAGGGCCGCAGACGACGGGAGGGTGATTTCAATCCCGACGGTCTCACCCTCGATAACAGGGGACCACACCGGAAGGTCTTGCACGGAAGACTCGTCCGCCGTCAACAGCTCGCCGGTCTGAGGAGTGAAATCGTGCTGCGTCGGGGGATCAACGGGCAACTCGCTGGCCTGGGAAGCGAAATCCTGCTCTGTCAGGGGCTCAAAGTGTTGAGCGGAGTCAGCAAGACTAAAGAAGCGCAACTCCGCTCCAGAGCCTAAGCTGGCATAGACCGCAACCCGCAACGCCGAGGCTCCGGGCGAGGTCACGCTGAGCGCACTGACCAAGCTCCCATCGCTCAGCGTGTCCCACGTCAGCCGGGACGCCAGATCGCCCTGATAGGCGACCGGAATCTCAGCGGCCAAAGCCTATTTGTGACGGCTGATTCTCTTTCTGCTCCATCCATGTTGCCCGCTCGGAGCTGGTTACCTCCGGCAAAATAATGCGGAGCGCAATCGAGGCAGAGGCGGAATCCTGTATGAGCGGCTGCGCTTGCGGTGTGTACGTAGTATCGTCCGTCTCATCCGGCGGTCTGAATCCGCTATCAACACTCACCGATTGGGTATGGCACTGCCGAGAGACTGAATATCAAAACGAGAGAGAACAGTGTGGAGTGGCGATCCCTGCAAAATTCCTCCCGAGTAGTCCGGCAGCTACAGCGGTATCTCATTTGAAAATGTTATCACCTTTTGAATCCTGTGGAGTGTGCCTCGTAGGAGAGGCTTTGCCTCCGCGTCCCTCAGTGTCTTAGCCCCGCCAGAAGGCCACCCATACACATCTCAAAATTGTAGGGGCGGGGTAAAAATGACTCGCTGCAACCGGTCGGCGCTTTCTGGAATCCTGTCCCCCACCCCTTTTCCTTGCGCTCACAGTCCACTCCACGTACATACAGGACAGGAGGGCTGCGTATGGGAGAATTGGATCGCTATCAGGCGCGCCGAGAGGACCTCAAACAGCGCTATTTGCCGCACGGAGAAGCCCCGGCTGGGACTGTCCCGACCGCCGGGGTCGATCATCTGGCCCTGATCTGTTCAGACCTGGAGGCCACGATTGAGTTTTATACCACGGTGTTGGGCATGCGGTTGACCAAGATCGTGACCAACCGGGACGAGCCGACTTCGACCCACATCTTTTTGGATATGGGCGGCGGCAATCAGCTGGCCTTTTTTGATTTTCCGAAAAAGGGGCCGGCCCGGACCGTCCGGGGGGTGGGCAGCATGCATCATGTGGCGCTGAAGGCCGGTCCCGAACACTACCGCAAGATTGTGGCCGGTCTGAAAGCCAGGGGGCTGGCCCATTCGCTGCACGGCTCAGAAGAGGCCGGCTCGGTCTATGTGCGCGACCCCGACCAGATTCTGGTCGAGGTCACGACCGGATATTAAGTCATGCCCGGCGCCGTCTACAGGGCGGCCAGGCTGTCGATGATGTCTGCCGGCTCAAGCCGGTGGGTATAATCGGCATCCACATAGGCCAGCCGAATGACCCCGTCCTGGCCGATGACATAGGTGGCCGGAATGGGCAGTTCGTAGGAGCTGTCGCCGTTGAAATCCGACAGCTTGGCCCCGATCTGATCGTACAGCGGCCGCAGCTCGTCCACCAGGGCAAAAACCAGCCCGAACTGGCGTGCGACCCGGTTGCCGACATCGCTCAAGACCTCAAACGGCAGCTCGTTTTTTTCGGCCATGGTCAACGAATTGTCCGGCGTCTGGGGAGAGATGGCCAGGACGGCGGCGCCGTGGGCCTGCATGGCGGCGAGGTGTTTCTTGTAGGCCTGCAACTGCAGGTTGCAGTAGGGTCACCAGTTGCCCCGGTAAAAGGCCAGTACGACCGGTCCCTCGCTCAGCAGGTTGGACAGCCCGACCTGTTCGCCACCGACGTTCGGCAGGCTGAAATCGGGCGCCGTATCGCCGACTGTCAGGGCGCGGTCGGCAATGCCGGTTTTGACCAGATCTTCGGTGGTACGCTGGAGCGTAGTCCGAATTTCGGCCGGAATTTTGGGTAGCATTTCTTGCTGAAATGCCTCGATGGCCTGCTTGAGTTCCTGGTTGAGTCCGCTCTGGTCACTCATGGGTCAATCCTCCTGTTGTACTTACACGATGACGCACCTATACGTTCTGGGCGGGGCCAAAGCAAGCCGGGTGAGGGCGGGACGGCGTTGAGAGACTCCGTTCACCTTGCTTGACCAAACGAGCCAAGCAGGTATCAATACGGGGACAGGCGAACCATGATCTCTGGTGGATCTCTGGTGGATCTCTGGCGTTCGCCTGTGGGAACAACGCATACGGAGGAGAGAGGCTATGCAGGACGTTTTGACGCGGTGGGTTTGTCGAGCCAGTCTGGCGGTCATGCTGCTGGTGGTGCTAGGCGTCGGTGTCCGGGCCGACCAGCACGCCGGAGCGGGTGAGAGCCTGCCGTCGGTGACCAGTGAGCGGCTGCTCCAGGGGACGACGAACGTCAGCGACTGGCTGATGTACGGCGGGAACTATGAGAGCTGGCGGTTCAGCCCGCTGACCGATATTGACCGCCACAATGTCAAGAAGCTGCAGGCTGCCTGGGTCTTTCAGACGGGTATTCCGGCCCAGCTGCAAGCCTCGCCGGTGGTGGCCGACGGGGTGTTGTACCTGACCGCAGCCTTTAACAGTCTGTTTGCCATAGACGCGGTCAGCGGCGAGATGCTGTGGCGGTACGACCATCCGTTGCCTAAGGACATGCGGATCTGCTGCGGGCCGGGCAACCGGGGGCCGGCCATTGCCGGCGATCTGCTCTACATGGGCACCCTTGACGCCCGGGTCGTAGCCCTGAATCGGCAGACCGGCGAGGTGGTGTGGAATACCGAGGTGGATAATTACCGCAACGGTTTCAGTGTGACCGCTGCGCCGCTGGTCGTCAAAGACAAGATCATCATCGGCATTGCCGGCGGCGAGTATGGCATTCGGGGCTATCTGGACGCCTACGATGCCAAGACGGGCGAGCGGGTATGGCGCCGCTACACCATCCCCAATATGGGCGAGGCGGGTAATGAGACCTGGGAGGGCGATTCCTGGAAGCAGGGCGGTGGGCCGACCTGGGTGACCGGTTCCTACGATCCGGAAGCCGATGTGCTGTACTGGGCGACCGGCAACCCGGCGCCGGACTGGAATGGCGACAACCGCGAGGGCGATAACCTGTACACCAACTGTGTGCTGGCCCTGGACCCGGATACCGGCGAGCTGAAGTGGCATTTCCAGTTCACACCGCACGACATATGGGATTATGATGGCAACACCGGCATGTTCCTGCTCGATGTGCAGCGCGGCGGAGCAACCGTCAAGGCTCTGGCCCAGCCAAACCGCAACGGTTTTCTGTACGTCCTTGACCGCCACAGCGGAAAATTTCTGCACGGCGCCTCGTACGTCGAGCAGCTGAACTGGGCCAAGGGGCTCGACGAGAACGGACGCCCGCAGCTTGACCCCAAATACGTGCCGATGAAGGGCGGCAATCCTGAACTGATCTGCCCCGGCAATGTCGGTGGCCAAAACGGTTCCTATGCGGCCGCCTACAGCCCCACGGCTCACGCGATCTTCGTGCCGACGATTGAGAGCTGCGGCAAGATGGAAAAAGCCACCTCGATGTTCATCCAGGGCGTTCCGTTCTGGGGCGGCGGCCCGGGCGAGACCCAGGGCGATCTGGGAACGGCGTATGGCCATGTGTCGGCCATTGATCCAACCAGCGGCGAGGTCAAGTGGCGTTACAAAGACACATATCCGCTGGTCGGCGGCGCGCTGGCAACCGCCGGCGGTCTCGTGTTCACCGGCAATCAGCAGGGCTATGCCCTGGCCTTGGATGATACGACCGGGGAGCTGCTGTGGAAGTTCCAGACCGGCTCGACGGTGCGCGGGCAGCCCATCACGTATAAGGTTGGCGGGCGCCAATATGTGGCCATCCCGAGCGGGGCTGGCGGTCTGGTCGTCAGCATTGTGGGCGAGAACCCGAATATCAGCAAGGGCAGCGCGCTACTGGTGTTCGCCCTGCCCCAGGACTGAGCCTGAGAGGGGAGGGGCCGGCCCACCGTTGCCGCCGTCTTTACGGCAAGGGCTTGGCCTACTGGCCTACACGGGAGAGAAAAAAAGAGCCCACCGGGGTGCGGTGGGCTCGTATGCTGTATCAACGCGAATATCGTTGGTCAGCGTCGGCGCTTAGCGGTCTGCCTTTCGGGACTTAATCGTGACGATCTTTTTCTCGGCGTCCTGAGTGGTTTCCCAAGCATCGTGCTTGGTGGCACAGCACATCAGCACCCTGACCAAGGTGTCCTTATGCTCGACGCCAGTGGTGTCCTGACAGGGACCACAGGACCAGAGATCCTCCTTAATATCGCTGATTTCTCCACCAATCACTTGTGGCATACTCACCTCCTATTTTTTCTTCTCTTATAGCGCAAGACCTGCTATCAGGTCCAGGGGTTGATACCTGGCGGGGCCGTGCAACTCAATACGCAGAGATACATCCACAATCTCGACGATTCGACCAACCTCGTGTTCTGCGAACTCTGGGATTCTCGCCAGCATTATCAGAAATATCTGAACTGGCGAGCGCTACCCAGCCGGTTCTCTCCACCGAGTTGGTCAGCATTGTGCGTTTATGCGGGGACGGCCGTCAGTCAGTCCGCTGCGGCGGCGTGCCAGGCGCGGCCCATCGCGTCGGCGGCCAGAATTGCGTCCGCGACCATATCGGGGCTGACTGCAAACGGCTCGTTGTGGATCGTCTCGCCTTCGGCCGTGGCGCGGGCGGCAACCTGCTCAAGCTGCTGGCGCGGCATATCGGCCGAAAGGCCGATCTCGGCCAGGGTGATAGGCAGGCCGACCTGGGTGCAGAAGTGGAGAACGGGATCGATCACCGTGCGCGGTTTGCCCTCCAGCACCAGCTGCGTCATCAGACCGTAGGCGACCTTTTCGCCGTGGTAGTAGGGGTGGGTCTGGGCGGCTTCGGTCAGACCGTTATGCACGGCGTGGGCGGCCGCCAGGCCGGACGATTCAAAGCCCAGGCCGGACAGCAGGGTGTTGGCCTCGACGAGGCGCTCCAGAGCCGGGTTGACGACATTGTTCTCGACCGCCCGCAGGGCGTCCGGCCCGTCTTCGACCAGAATGGTGTAGCACAGCTCGGCCAACTTCTCGGCGCTTCGGGTGGACGCGCCGCCACGCATGTTTTGAATATGGCCCTCGACACAGGTCCTGGCTTCGAACCAGGTGGCCAGGGCATCGCCCATGCCGGCAACCAGCAGGCGGGGGGGCGCCTGGGCGACCACATGCGTATCAACCAGCACCAGGTCCGGGTTCTTGCGGTAGAAACGGTATTCCTGAAAAACGCCCCGTTCGGTGTAAATGACCGACAATGCGCTGCACGGCGCGTCGCTCGAGGCGATGGTCGGACAGTTGACCACCGGCAGGTTGAGGTCATCGGCCGCCGCCCGTGCGGCATCCAGGACTTTGCCACCGCCCGCTCCAATCACCACCCCGCTGGTGTTGTCCCGGGCGGTCTGCTTGATCTGTTCAATCTCTGGATACGAGCACTCGCCGCCAAACTGGTGCACAGCGTGACGAATCCCCGCCTGGCTCAAATGCTGCTGCCAGACTTCGGACAGTAGCCGGATCGCGCTCTTGCCGGCAACAATCAGGGCCGGGCCCTCAAGCCCGATCCGTTTCATCTCGGTGCCCAGTTGGGCCGTGGCGTTTTTCCCCTGAACGTAGTGGCTCGGCGCCGAAAAAACCGAAAGCATAGCCGCCTCCTTGGTGCGAGTGCGAATCGGGGGCAGTATAGACAAAGACCGGCTCGTGCGGCAAGCGAGCAAGAAAGGAGGACGAATCCGCATGCACATCCGACGCGACCTGGGACGCTGGCTGTGGTGTGCCGTCTGGTTCCTTGCCAGCGCGTGCCAGCCCGACCCTCCCCAACTCGGCAGCCATGCCTATGAGCGGCGTAGCCCTGACTGCGGGCTGGAGAGCCGGCCGGGGCTGGCCGGCGTGTGGGACGACGAACGCTCGGTTACGGGTATTCGCTACAGTGTCCGCACCCCGGCCAATTACGACCCGCGCATCGCCCATCCCCTGCTGATGGTCTACGCCCCGGCCGGGCTCAACCGGTTCGGCAGCGAGTCTTTGACCGGCCTGACCACGGCCGCCACCCGGGCCGGTTTCATGATTGCCTATGCCAGTCACCGCCGTGTGTCGCTTGATGTCATCGAAGAGCTGGGTACAATTCCTGGTTTGATTGCCGAGAAATGGTGTGTGGACCCGGACCGCATTTTCTTCACCGGTCACTCCGACGGGGGGACGGTGGCGGTCGCCCTGGCCGTCCTGGAACACACGCGGCACCTCCCGGCCGCAATCGCGCCGAGCGCGGCCGGATTCACGGCCCAGGACTTGGCCGCCTTTGCCTGTCCGGCTCCGCTGTCGGTGATGGTCATGCATGGCGCCGAGGATCGACATTTCCCCGGTTATGGTCAACAGCTTGCCGACTGGTGGGCGACCTGTAACCAGTGCGGCAAACCGGCAAGCCCGCGCCGGACCGACGGCTGTCGCAGCTATCCCGAGTGCGCCGGCGGGGTGAGAACGCTGTACTGCGAGGGAACAGGCTCCCACCTGGAGTGGCCCGACCTCAATCCGCAGCTCCTGGCCTTTTTCTCCGGGCTCGGTCCCTATCGCCCATAAATCGCTGCAATATCAGAGATTTTTTCACTGCTTGACAGCAACTCGGGTTTCGTTCCATATAGGGAAGCGGGCTCGGCCCGGAACTGCCGGCGAGCCGAGAGCCGACAGCCGACAGTCTGAGCGGCGGATACAACTGGATGAACGGGACGACACAGACGGGACGGGTCGGGATAGTGCTGGCGGTGCTTGGCGCCGTCCTGCTGCTGGGCGGCCTGCGGGCAGAGGCGCACCGGGATCGCGGGCCAGACGATACGTGTCGGCGAGAGATCGGAACCTCACTGTTGCATATCACGCTGTATCAGACCCAGTTCGATCCGGTCGCCGAGTACTGCGAAGAAGTCCCACGGGCGGGTAGGGCGCTCATGGTTGTTGACGTGACCCCGGGGCAACTGCGGGAGGTACCGTTGGGACTGGAAATAATCGCCACCACCGAATCGGGTCAGTCGCAGGCCGTGGTGTCGCTCCCGCCCCGGATATATGAGCGCGGCGTGGTGAATACCGAGGTGGTGTTTGCCAAGGACAAGGCGTATGTGGCCCGGGTGATGGTCGAGTTGGAAGAGGGCCAGACGCCGCAATTACTGGCCTTTCCCATTCAGGTGGCGGCGTGGTATAAGGCGATGATGGTGCCGGGGCTGATTATCGGCGGAGTGCTCGCGGGTGTTGTCATCTCCGCCATCCGCTATGCGGTTGTTTCCCGGCAGGACGGTCAGGCGTTAGCATAAAACACGGACACCTTAGCAGAGCGCATCAGCAAGGACAGGAGGAATATCATGGCTCAGGCACTGTCGGCATCGAGTGGCTCCGGCGAGACGGCAACGATCAATCCGACCGACTGGTCGGTCGGCTGGAAACCGTTGTTCTGGGGCTGCGGGTTGGTCATGGCGGCCAATGTTTTTCTGTGGTTCTGGAACTACTGGTATATGTTCACGGCCGGACTGAATTCCGCCAGCTGGGAGTTCACCCTGTACTACCGCTCGCTGTTCTGGGCCGAGTTGCTCATTATCGGCGCGTTTGCCGGGATCTGGCTGGGCTGGTTGATCCGGACCGGTCGGGCACTGGAGGGTCAGCCGGTCGCGCGGTCTGAACAGGTCCGGCGGGTTGCCATCCTGTGGAGCCTGGTCGGCGTGACCAGCCTGTCGGTGTATATGGCGGCCAGCTTCTGGCCGAACTGGGACGGGTCGTGGCACCAGACCATGGTGCGTGATACCGCCCTCACCCCGACCCACATTCCGATGTTTTATTTCTTTTTCCCGCTGATGGTTGTTCTGGCCGTGGGAACCTATCTGTACGGGCGCTACCGCATTCCGAGGCTGTATGGCCGGGACAAGGGGTTTCCGTGGTCGTTTGCCCTGCTGATTGCGGCGGCGGCGCTCGAATGCATGGCGGTGGCGGCCAACGAGTGGGGCCACAGCCTGTGGATTTCGGAAGAGATCTTCTCGGTGCCGTTTCACTGGCCGTTTGTGATTTACGGCTGGCTGGCGGCCGGGATGTTCGCCGTGTGGGGAGAAACCATCGTCCATCTGTTCGAGATTGAGAAGGACGAGGAGGAGGCCGTGGACGACGCCCCGTCCCAGCCGGCAGAGCAGCCTGTGTCTGCCGACTGAGTCCGCAGTAGCTTCATCAGACCCTGCATGGAGAGGCGGCACGCATGGCAGACGCATCAGCCCCAGTAGCGGACTTGGCGGCCGAGGCCGAGCGGCAAAAACGGCTCGAGCTCAAGGCCCTGGTGGAAAAAAAGTATAAGTGGATCGACTGGAAGTGGGACCTCATCTTCTGGACCACGGCCATCTTTGTCGTTGCCGGAGCGGCGGACATTACCAAGCAGCTGTTTGCCGGAGACTGGGACTTCTGGACCGACTGGAAAGACCCCCAGTGGTGGCCGGTGGTCACCGCTTTTGCCACGATCATCATTCCGTCCGCCCTGCAGTACATCCAGTGGGTGGCGTGGCGCTTCCCGACCGGCGCGACCTACACCGCGTGCTGCATGTTCCTGGCGACCTGGGTGGGGCGCTACTTCCAGTGGGACATAGCCCAGACCTACCCCATGAACTTTGTGTGGCCGATCTCTATTATCGGGGCCGGCATCCTGATGGACTGGATCCTGATGAAAACCAAGAGTTTCATCATCACCTCTCTGGTTGGCGCCCACGTCTGGGCTATTGCGGTGTGGGCCTATAACTACGTGCCCCTGGCGCCCTTTTTGCAGCCCGCCCATTTCATGGATCATGTGGTGACGGTCTCTGATGTGCAGGGCATCGCCTATATCCGGTCGCAGACCCCGGAATACCTGCGTCTGATCGAGCGTGGCGCGCTGCGCAGCTTCCTGGGTGAAACCCAGTATGTGTCCCTGATCTTTGGCGGCACAGTCGCCTTTTTCGGCTATTGGATCGGCCAGTTCATCGGCCGCTATCTGGCGGTCTGGCCGATCAGACGCTACTTGAAAACGCTGTGAGGTCGCTATGCGAAGGACAAGCCAATGGAGCACGGTCGGCTGGGTCAGCCTGGCGATCCTGCTTGCAACACCCTCTCTCGGCTACGCCCACGGCATGGGCCTGGACGAGATGGCCCCTCCGGTGATGACCGCCATCCTGCTCGGTCTGGCGTGTTACTGGCTGATCGTGCTGTGGCCCGCCAGTCGTAACCCCAAGCTCCCGGCGTTTGAGCCGACCGAGCCGGACACTATTCGGATTAAGCAAAAGCCGCGCCTGCGGGTGATAGAGAGGAGACTGGTCGATGACTAAGCGGACCGGACAGGTCTTGCTCAGCCTTGCGCTTATCGGCTGGGCGGTTGTGATCGGTGCTCCTCGGGCGTTTGCGCATGGTGAGGCTGCGGATGAGCCGTTCCTGAAAAATCTCACCACCGCATTTTTTGACGTGTCGGTGTCGCCGACCGAAATCCAGGTCGGCGAGCCGGTCACCATCACCGGCAGGGTCAAGATCCTGGAGACCTGGCCGCACACCCTCTACACCCCGGAGATCGCCTCGATCATCCCGGTGGTTCCCGGACCGGTGTTCATGCTCAAGGAGCGGACGGTCAACGGCGAAGCCTCGATCGGCTCGTTCTTTGTCGAAAAGGGCGGGATCTATGAATTCCGCATGGTGATCATCGGCAAGGAACCCGGCGACTGGCACGTCCATCCCGGCATTGCCATCCACGGAACAGGGACCCTCATCGGCCCGGCCGAATGGGTCAGCGTGGCGCCGAGCCCCACACCGCTCGAATTTCCGGTCACCCTGCTGAGTGGCGAGACCATCGAGCTGGGGAGTTATGGCGGCAGCTTTGTCGTCTGGTGGTCGTTTCTCGGCTTTGGGCTGGGGCTGGTTTGGATGTTCTACTGGACCCTGACTAAAAGGACGGTTACCAATCTGGCGGTGACCCTCCAGATTCCGCCCAACGATGACGCGCCCGACCTGGGGCTGATCACGCCGCGCGACCACATGTGGATGAATGTGATTGCCGGAGCCGCGCTTATCATGCTGGTGGCGGGCTGGACGTATGCCGCGACGAGTTATCCGGTCAGATGGCCCCAACAGACCGACTGGTTCACGCCGGCGTTCATCTCGTCGGGGCCGAAAATGGCCGAAGTGCGGGCCAGCGGGGCGACGTTTGACGAGGGGACCGAGACGCTGGAGATGAATGTCCGGGTCACCAACGTTGCCGACAGCCCGATCAGGCTGAAGAAATATACAATGGCGATGGCCAGCTTCGTCAACGGCGGCGAACAAGAACAGGCTGCCGCCGGCCCACGGGATTTTGTCGACCCGCTCGATGTCGACCCTGATGTGCCAATCGGACCGGGCGAAAGCCAAAACCTGAAGCTCAGTATTTCGAGCACCATATTCGGGGTCGAACGCCTGATTCCGCTCAGCGCCCCACAGCAATATATCGCCGGAGTGATCCAGTTTGAGAATGCGACCGGCGAGCAGGAGTTGGTCACGGTCCGTTCAAGCGTGATCCCCACCCGCTTCACCCCCCAGTATCTGCCCTAGGTCCTTGGGCGGAGAGGCGGTGTATGGTGGTGCGGATCGGCATTGTCCTGTCGCTCGTCTGGCCGGCCACCGCGCTGTTCATACCGCTTTCGCTGTGGGCGCACGGTGGGGTCGGGATTGAGCAGGACTCCTGTGTCGAGCGGGCCGGTCCGTCGTTGATTCATTTTGTCGCCTATCAACCCGAGTTCAGTCCGAGCCAGGAGTTCTGCACCCGCCTGCCCCAGGTTGGCAGCGCCATTCTTGTGTTTGATCTGATTGACGAGGTCATCCGTAAGCGCCCAGCAAGCCTGCGAGTGGTGGAAACCGGCACCACGGCTGAGCCCCGGACTCTGCTCCACATCCCGGCTCAGACATATCTGAACGGAGTGCTGAACGCCGAACTCACGTTTGATGCGCCGGGCCGCTACGTGGCGGTTGTGACCCTGGAGAACCCGCATCAGCAGATCACGTTTGCGTTTCGCGTTGGACGCTGGTCGGCTCAGCTCCTGGTGGCGCTGGGTGGCCTGTGTGTTGGCGCGCTGGGCGGCTATTTCTTATTCCTGAATAAAAGGAAGCCGCCGCAGCTCACGCTGCTGAAAGGCTGAGGCTGCCCCCCTTTCCTCCGCCGTCATCTCCCCGTACATATGAGTCGCTATGTCTCGGCTTCACCTCCTGACGGTATCCGTGCTGATACTGGTCTTCCTCGGCAGCGTGATTTTTGTGCTGCCGCGCTCCTGGTTGCCCCAGGCTGTTCAAGACCTGCTGTATGCTTCTTTCGGAGAATCCTCCTATCGGCGTCCGCCGGACACCACAGACGTAGCTCTCGGCCCGGTTGAGCCCTTCTGCCCCAACCCCCGCCCGGACTGGCGTCCGCAACAGGTCGTGGCCGGCGTGACGGTTGAGGAGTCGCTGGTGTGTGAGCCGGACAATCCGGCCGAGGTGGCCGCCTTTGTCAGAGGGACCAACAATGTGCCGCTGGCAGTCCTGATGCAGACCCGGCTGACCCCGACGACGGTGGTCAAAGACGAGGACCGGGACGGAGACGGAGACCCGGATGTGATTCACGTCCGGCTTGAGGTAGCCGAACTCAACGGCCGTTCGCCGGATGTGCCAGGGCCCTTTCCGCGCTATGCCATCGCTCCCGGCGTGCAGCCCGGACTGTGGGTCTTCGCCCCCAAGACACGCGGCATGGCGACCGAAAACTTTGACACGGACGTGGCCCATCACAGCCTGCGCGCCCCGGCCCCGGTCATCCGGGTGGAACAGGGCGACCGGCTGCGGCTGACCCTGGAAAACACCCATTATCTGCCCCATACGATCCATCTCCACGGGGTTGACCACCCCTTTGTGGACAGCACTGGAGAGGGGAACGACGGTGTGCCCATCGCCAGTGAGCTGCCGGTGCTGCCGGGCCAGAGCCGGACCTATGATCTGACCCCGCGCCAGACCGGGACCATGTTCTATCACTGTCACGTGCAACCCAACGTCCATATTTTGATGGGCCTGCAGGGCATGTTTGTGGTTGAGGAAAATCGTCCTGACAACTGGCTCCAGACCCTCAACCCGGGCGCCGGGCAGGTGCGCTTTTCGTCGCGTGCTGTTCGCCAGACCTATGACCGCGAGTACGATCTCCACTATCAGGATCTGGACCATAGCCTGCACGAGCTGATTCAAACGGCCAACGATCCCCGCCTGCTGGCCGAGGCGACCAACCGTCGCTACGATATTACCGATCAGACGCCCGATTATTTTGTCCTCAACGGTCGCTCGTTTCCGTACACCATGCGGGAGTCGCTGGTCGTCGTGAAGCCCGACCAGGACGTGAAACTGCGTGTGCTGAACGGAGGAGCCGAGGGGATCGCGCTGCATACCCACGGCCACAAGGTGCGGATTACCCATTACGACGGTGTCGAGCATAATCCGGTCGCCCAGATTACCCGCGATGTTGTCTGGCTGGGGCCTGCCCAGCGGCTCGACCTCCACCTGCGGACGGTCAATGACGGGCTCCACAACTATGGGCCGGGCGTGTGGTTATTGCACGACCACAGGGAGAAGGGCATCACCACAAACGGTGTCAATCCGGGCGGCAATATCAGCGCGATCGTGTACGAATCCTTCCTGACCGAATCCGGGTGGCCAAAGACGCAGGGCATGGACTGGACACCGTTCTTCAGCCCGGCCTACTACCAGAAGAGCATCCCAATTTGGGGCGCTCTCGACGACGCGGGTTTGCTCGGCCAGGCCGGCAGCCAGCGCCTGGGCTGGATCCGCGCGGCGCTGCTCGGGCTGGTGGGCGGCCTCCTGCTCGGCGGCGTGGCGGCCGGGCTGCGCTCGGTCTTTCGGCGTCCACGGGGAGGCTAGCCGATGGGGCTCTTTTTCCTGACCGTGTTTGTGGTGTGCACGTTTCCGGCGCTGGCGGTGAGTCAAGAAACCACCTCGCCCGCCCAGACGCCTCAGTCCCACGCCGACCATCAGATGGATACGGCCCCCCATGCCGACCACCAGCCTCATACCGGCTCCGGGATGGATGCGCCGTCTCACTCGGAGCACCAGATGCATGCCCACCACGCCATGCGCCTGGACGCCTCCGGCATGGTCATGAACGAGAACACCGACGAGCTGCCCCGTGGCTGTCCCCGTATCGCGGGTGAACACCACATTCGCGTCAGCGCCGGCAGGGAATTTGCCCGGGGTTTTAGGGGTACGATGTTCACCTATGACCAGCGGGAGTGGACAGTCGAGCCGTGCACTCGACTGACCGTCAGCCTGATCAATACCGATGAGGTTCGCCACCAATGGATGCTGCACGGCCTGCCCCGCTATCTGTATGATCAGGGAATGTTTACCCTGGAGGTCGCGGCAAAAGGCCAGAAAACCGCCAGCTTTATCGTGCCGCCGGGGAGCAAGACCTACCTGGTCCACTGTGACGTGCCCCACCACATGGAAAAAGGGATGAAAGCCCAGCTGAAGGTTGGAGGAGGGGACGGCGATTTGCCAAGCATCCCAGGGATTAGCGGTCCCCGCCTGGACGATCCCTATCCGTTCGAGTGGGGGTGGACAGGAATGGGCGTGACGTTGATTGGCGGGCTGTGCGGCCTGGCTCTAGCCGGCAGAGGACTGGGTCTGCTATGACATCGGCACCAGCAACCCGAATGCGCAAAGGAGGCCGTTATGAAGATAGGAATCTTTGAGTTTGCCATTGATCGTTCTGTTGACCCGGCTCTTGTGGCCAAGCGGACTGAGGAGCTGGGCTTTGCCTCGTACTGGGTGCCCGAGCATCCGATTATTCCGATTCAGACCACCTCGCCCTATCCGGGTGCCGAGGACGGGATTATTCCGGACGAGTACGGCCGTATCCTGGACCCCTTTGTGGCTCTGGCCAGAGCCTCGGCGGTCACCAGCACAATCGAGTTGGGAACCGGCATTTGCCTCATTCCGGAGCGCAACCCGTTGATGCTGGCCAAAGAAGTGGCGACCCTGGATAAACTGTCGGGCGGCCGCTTCATTCTGGGGATCGGTGCCGGTTGGCTCAGGGAAGAAACCGAAATCATGGGCGGGGATTTTGATCATCGCTGGGGCCAGACCAAGGACGGCGTCCTGGCCATGAAGGAACTGTGGACCCAGGACGAAGCCGAGTATCACGGCAAGTTCTACGATTTTCCGGCCGTTCGGTCGTTCCCCAAGCCGGCCCGGAAACCGCACCCGCCGGTGTACATGGGCGGCTCGTCGAAGTACGTGTTCAAGCGGGTGGTCGAGTGGGGCGACGGCTGGATGCCGGTCCTGTCTCCGCTCGAAGACATCAAGGCCGGCCGTCAGCGCCTGAATGAGATGGCCGAGCAGGCCGGCCGCGATCCCAAGTCGATCCAGGTCCTGGCCTTTGGTTTTCCCGGCAAATACCGGACCCGCCAGGAACTGGCCGAACTCCAGGACGCGGGCGTCGATCATGTCACCATCTGGATGCAGGAGTGTGACAATGGGGAAGCCGCCGCCCTGGCCGAGCTGGACGCCCTGGCCAAGGAGGCCCTGGCCTGAGCCAAGCCCGATTTTGTGTGTCACGCGGGGCAGCCTTCGGGCTGCCCTTTTTGCTGTGCGGCCTGTATTTGACAAGCACCTTTCTTTCAGCCGATAATCGCGCCGACTTGTGAGCGGGGATTCCGAGGCGGAGAAGGAGGAATCAATATGATCTATGAACTGCGGACCTATCAGCTTGCCTTTGGCGGGCTGCCGGAATATCTGGAAGTGGCCAAGACCATGATTCTGCCCGGCGTCGCTGAGCACGGCCTCAAGCCGGTCGGATTCTGGTATACCGAGGTCGGTCAGCTCAACGAGGTGTGCCATCTGTGGGCCTATCAGGATCTGAACGAACGCCAGGAGAAGTGGGCCAAATGGGCGCGCGACCCGCGGCGGGCCGAGGTTGGTAAACGCCTGCGGGGTGTTATTCTCAGCCAGACCAATAAGATCTTATCTCCGACCGAGTTTTCTGCTCTGCAATAATCCTGAAGATGGGACTCCGCCCCATACTGGGAGAGCGCCGGAGCGCCTCGGGTCTGCCGAGCGTCCGGCGTTTGGCTCCGCTTTTGTTCCTGCTTGTCGGCTTGGCCTGTCAGCCCCCGCCTCCGCCCGACGTGTTTGTCGGCTATGGAGAGGTGAAACAGGTTGTCCGCCACGATCAGCGGGTGGTGATTGCGCACGAGGCAATCCCCGATTTTTTTCCGGCAAAAACGAGCAGCTTCGCCCTCCGAGCCCCGGCCCTGGCCGATGCCTGCGTGCCCGGCCAGCGTGTCCGCTTTACGCTGGAGCGCACCTCGCAGACCCTCTACCTGGTGGCGGTGCAAAATGTCTCCTCGGCCGAACCGGGGGAGCGTCCCGCTCGGTCCGAGACGGCTGGCGATGCACGGCGGGATGCCGGCTACGAACCAACACCATGAAAATTGCCTATTTTGACGCCTTTTCCGGGATCAGCGGTGATATGACGCTCGGTGCCTTTCTCCAGCTCGGCGTGTCGCTCGACGCCCTCCGCCACGAGTTGAGCGGGCTCAAGCTGAGCGGCTATCGGCTCCGGCAGACCATCCGCCAGCGCAGCGGTATTCAGGCAACGAAATTCGAGGTTGAGGTCCATGAACCGCAGGTCGAACGCAGCGCGCGATCTATTGCCGACATGCTCCGGGTGAGCGCACTGATCCCCCAGGTCAAAGAGACGGCACTACGTATTTTTCAGGTCTTGGCTCGGGCCGAGGGCCACATCCACGGCGTTCCACCCGAAGACGTCCACTTTCATGAGGTCGGGGCGGTTGACTCCATCGTCGATATTATTGGCACCGCCTTCTGTCTGCACACGCTGGGCGTCGAGCGGGTGTACGTCTCGCCGCTGCCGCTGGGCAGCGGCGTGGTGTCGTCGCGACACGGCATCCTGCCCGTGCCCGGGCCGGCCACGCTGGAACTCCTCAAGGGCTTCCCGGTGTGTGTGGCCGACGGCCAGAGCGAGCTGGTGACACCGACCGGGGCGGCAATTCTGGCTGCGGTCGCCCAACCCGGGAGCGTCCCCCCCATACACGTCGAGGCCGTCGGCTATGGGGCGGGAGAGCGGGAGCTGAGCGACCGTCCGAATCTGCTGCGGGTGATCATCGGCCACAGCCAAGAGCCGCCCCGGACCGACCAACTCCTGGTCTTGGAGACAAATATCGACGATCTCAACCCCGAGTTCTATGAGCATGTCATGGAGCGGGTGCTCGAGGCTGGGGCGCGCGACGTCTTTTTATGTCCGATTCACATGAAGAAGAATCGTCCCGGGGTTCTGGTCTGGGTGCTGTGTGAAGCGACGGATCGGGAACGCCTGAGCGGCCTGCTGTTTGCCGAGACCTCAACCCTGGGTATTCGTGCCTACCCGGTCGAGCGCCTGGCTCTGCGGCGCGAACACCGGGCGCTTGAGACGCCTTACGGCAAAGTCGGTATCAAGCTGGCCCATCAACCGGATGGGCGTATCCACGTCGCTCCCGAATATGAGGACTGTAAACGCCGTGCCCGGGAACACAACGTGCCGCTCAAAGTGGTGTATGAAGCCGCCTTACAGGCGGCGCGGGAGGGGTAGGGAGGAATCATCTGTCCGGAGTTCTTGCTCTCTTACCTCGTCCCCCGAGGCTCGGGACTACCAGCGCAGGATCTCAACGAGGCTGTTCAAAGTTTCGATCAAGAACGCCATCGCTTCCTCTCTAGGCCCTGCCAGGCTGCTATGAAATCAAATCGGCCAGGACTTCGGCCGGGTGCGAGCCGGCCTGCACGCTGGCGTAGACGCGCTCAACCTGTCCCGTCTCGTCAATCAGATAGCTGATCCGTTTGGCATAGCCGGCTGTGGCGTCCTCACACGCGCCATAGGCCAGCCCAAGTTCGCGTTCGGTATCGCATAACAGCAGGAACGGAAAGTCGAACTTCTGGGCAAAGGCGGCGTTGTCGGCCACGCTGTCGAAGCTCACTCCCAGGACCTCGACGTTTTGCTCCTGAAACATCGCGTACTGGTCGCGGAACCCGCGCCCCTCGATGGTTCAACCGGGAGTGTTGGCCTTGGGGTAGAACCACAACAAGACCTTTTTGCCATGCAGGCTGGCCAGGCTGAGTTCCTCGCCGCGGTGGGTCGGGACGCTAAAACCTGGGGCGGTGTCGCCGGGCTGTAACAGGGGCATGGAAGACCTCCTTTGGGAGAGCGGAACGGGAAATCACTCGGAGTTTTGTCTATGAGGAGAGGCGGAGCAGGGCCGCCTGGTTCATCTCGATGGTGGCGTGTTTTTTCAGATGGCGCAGAAAAGCCTGACCCGCCTCGACCCGCTTACGGTCGGTGAGTTCTTGACGCAGGCTGTCTTTTTCTTGCTCGAACTCCGCCGCACTGGCAGGGTGGTGTTCGACGAGCTGGGCCACAAACGCATTGCCGCCCCATACGTAAACGGCGGGCACGATCGGCTTGTCCTCGGTCAGCCGGAAGGCCGCCTTTTTCAGGGCGGGGAGGCTGCCGATCTTGGGAATATACGTCCCCTGACGGGTGAATTCTCCGGTCTCCTCTATTTCCAGGGCCTCTTCTTCGGCCAGTGGGTCCAGGGACTTGTCCTGGGTGGCACGTGCCACCCAGTCCTCGGCCTTGCGTCTGGCCAGGGCTTCGGCCTGTTCGGCCTTGTAGCGGCCCTCGACCTCGTCTCGCACCTCGTCAAAGTCTGAAATTTGCGACGGCCGTCGCTCGTGGGGCAGGACGAGATAGCTCGTTTCGCCTATCTCGACGGGGGTGCTGAGCTGGTCGAGTCCGGTGCTAAAGGCGGCTTGCAGGAGCTGGGGTTGACGGCCCAGGTCGGGCAGCGTCTCGTCCCGGCTGACCAACGGGCTTCCGACCACCTCCAGCCCACGGGCTTCGACCAGCTCGGTCAGCGTAGCGCGTGCTCCAAACTGCTGGTGATCTTCCTGAGCGGCTTGCCGGGCGCGCTCCTGAGCGCGCTGCCTGGCGAGTTCCTCCTCAATCTCCTCGCGCACTTCGTCGAGCGGGCGCGGTTGGGCGGGCTGTCTGTCCTCCAGCCGGATCAGGTGGAGACCAAACTGGGTTTCGACCGGCTCGCTGACCTCACCAACTGAGAGTTCAAACGCCGCGTCCTCAAACGGTTTGACCATTGCACCACGGCTGAAGAAGCCCAGGTCGCCGCCCTTGGCGCCGGTGGCCGTATCCTCGGAGTGTTCCTGAGCCAGGGTGGCGAAGTCCGCGCCATCCCGGATCTGTTCCAACAGCGCGGCGGCCGCTATCCGGGTCACGTCCTTGTCTGCTTCGCTCGCGTCTGGCTCAAGGCGTAGCAAGATATGCCGTGCCCTGATCCGTTCCGGCGTAGTGAAGCGGCTGTCCCTGTCCCGCTGATACACGGCCGCGATATCTTGGTCCGACACCGCGTCGTCTGGCGCAAAGTGCTCGGCCGGGTACGCGACATACGAAAAGCGCACCCGCTCCGGTTGGCGAAAAGACTCTCGGTGCGTTTCGTAATACGTCTGGAGGGCATCCGCCTCGACCGCCACCTCGTCAAGCAGCGTGGCCGAGGAGATTTTGACGAACCGCAGATTGACCGTGTCCTGGCGTGAGGCGAAGACGTCCCGCAGTTCGCTGTCCGAGACCTCGACCGTACCAAGAATAAAGTCTCGGAACTTTGCGGTCAGCAGCTGGGTCCGCTGGTCGTCTTCAAACTCGCGGGGGGTCATGCGAAACGAGCGCAACACTCGTCGGTAGCGCTCAGGGCTGAACGAGCCGTAAGCCTGAAAGGCCGGCAGCTCGGCAATCGAGGCGCGGACCTCGTCGTCGCTGACCGTCATCCCGACCCGACGCGCCTCGGCCGCCATGAGTCGCATGTCAATCAGCTGCTCGAGGGTCTGGTCTTTGAGGTTCAGGGTCTGGATCAACTCCGGGTTCCAGTTCTCCTTATAGATATTGCGGTAGGTGGCTTGGACATTTTCGTAGGCGCGCTGAAAGTCTCGGGCCGATATCGGACGATCATCGACCGTGGCGACCGTGTCAATGGCCTGCCCCTCATTCTGGCCTCCGACTCCCCAAAAGATGAAAACGAGGGCAATGATCCCAAACAGGATTTTAACCCCGATCGAACGGGTTCGGCGTCGCATGAAATCCAGCATTTTCGTTTGTCCCCTTTGTGTCCTGGATATTCTACATATAATACGGCGTTATGATTTGTCTATGCGCAGCCGAGCGCCTCGGTCTGACAAGCCGGACTCTGAAAAGACTTCTTGCAGAAAAAAGCCTTATGTGAGGCAGACTTGCTCTCACCAAGCAATTTTGATAATACTCTTCATGTGGACTTCCTGCTCTATGGAAGTCCACCGTACCAAGGAAATAAAACATGGTTCTTAATTCCTTATGGGGGTGGCTGTCCGACGACTTGGCGATCGACCTGGGAACGGCAAATACCCTGATCTACGTCAGGGGACAGGGGATCGTGTGTAATGAGTCTTCGGTCGTTGCCGTGCAAAAGGACTCCCGTGGCTCTCGTCGGGTTCTCGCTGTCGGCCTTGAGGCCAAAAAGATGTTGGGCCGTACCCCGGGCCACATCGTTGCCATTCGACCGCTTAAGGACGGTGTGATCGCCGATTTTGAGACGACCGAGGCGATGCTCCGCTATTTTATTCAGAAGGTCCATAATCGACCCTGGGTGCGGCCCCGCATTGTCATCTGTGTGCCCAACGGTATCACCGAGGTCGAGAAACGGGCGGTCAAGGAGTCGGCCGAATCGGCAGGGGCGCGTGAGGTCTATCTGATGGAAGAGCCCATGGCCGCGGCGATTGGGGCGGGCTTGCCGGTCTCGGAGCCGGTTGGAAATATGATTGTGGATATTGGGGGGGGAACTACCGAGGTGGCGGTCATTGCCCTGGCCGGAGTGGTCTTCTCAAGATCGGTACGGGTTGGTGGCGACAAAATGGATGAGGCGATCAGCCAGTACATCAAGCGCAAGTATAATGTCCTGATTGGTGAACGGACCTCGGAGCTGATCAAGATTACGATCGGTTCGGCCTATCCGAGCGACGAAATTCAGACCATGGAGATCAAGGGCCGGGATATGGTGGCCGGTATCCCCAAATCGGTAGAATTGTCCGACGAGGAGATTCGGGACTGTCTGTTGGATCCGATCAACCAAATTGTCGAAGCCGTCCGAGTAGCGCTCGAGCGAACTCCGCCCGAGTTGGCCTCGGATATTGTAGAGAAAGGGATTATCTTGGCTGGCGGAGGGGCTTTGCTGCGGAACCTCGACATTCTGCTGCGTGAGGAAACCGGTTTGCCCGTTGCGCTGGCTGATGATCCGTTAACTGCGGTGGTGAAGGGGGCGGGGAAGGCTCTGGATGAATTGTCTCTGCTACGCGAGGTTGCGATATAATCAATGCCAGAGCTAGACACAGAACCCGGTCTACTGAGGGACTCGCTATGCATGCTTGGCTCCGTCAGCACAAGGTCGTTCTGTCGTGTGGATTCTTTTTAGTCATCTCTACAGGATTAGCCGTACTGAATGCCCGGGCTCCGTCTCGGCCAGATCCGGCCGGTGCGCTCTTACTTGAGGCAATGCTTCCGCTCCAGCTTGGCGCGACAGTGGTCGGCCGGGGTGTTGGGCAGGTCTGGGATCAGTATTTCGATCTCCGCTCCGTCCGTCGGGAGAACGATACGCTCCGGCAACAGGTGGGGGAGCTCGAACAGCGGGTTCAGCAGCTGGCCGAAATGGGCTTGGCCAACCAGCGTCTCCAGCGTCTGCTCGACCTCCAGGCTCAAATTGAGGCCCCGACGGTTGCGGCCCGGATCGTTGGTCGGAGCCCCGGGCTGTGGGCCGACCGTCTTGTCCTTGATAAAGGCACCCAAAACGGTATGAGGAAGAACTCGGCGGTGCTGATGCCTGCAGGGATAGTGGGGCGTATCGTCTTTACTACTGCCCATACCGCACGGGTTATGCTGGCCTCTGATCCGAGCAGCGGGATTGACGCCTTCGTGCAGCGGACACGCGAGCGAGGTATCGTCGTCGGGACTGGGAATGGGCGGGCAAGACTCAAATATGTGCCGAAGGGAGCCGATGTAAGAGTCGGCGATGTGTTGCTGGCCTCTGGTCAGGAGGGCATATTTCCCAAAGGTCATCCCCTTGGCAGTGTCTTCCGGATTGGGACGATGGGTGGAGAGATGTTTGAAGATGTGGAGGTCCGGCTGAATGTTGAATTCGCCAAGCTGGAAGAGGTTCTGGTCACCACCGGCGGTCCTCAATACGCCCAGCAGTGAAGCCCGGCTTCCCGCCCGTCCTCTTGGGACTTTGGTGCTGACTGGTTTGGGCATTGTGGTATTGCAGACCAGTGTTTTTCCTCGCCTGCTGTTCGCCCCTGATATTCTCTTAATTCTGTGCGTCCATATCGGCATTTCCTATCCTTCGGTCGGCGGCGCGGCCGTCGTCTTCTTCCTGGGCTATCTGTTCGACTGTGGTTCGGGCACGCTGGGGGGAGATCACGCCTGTGCCCTGAGCGTGGTGTTTGCAGCTGTTGCCCTCCTTTCTCGGCGTCTGTGGCTGAATAATCCCGTGTCCGTGTTGGGTCTGGTTGCCGTGGCGGTTGGTTTGAAAACCCTCACGCTGTTTGGCCTCAGCCGGCTGGGACAGGTCGCCTCCGAAACGCCGAGGCTGGTGCTCGGCTCTGTGATGTGGGACATGGCATTGGCCATGCTGCTGACCCCGTTTGTTTTTATCCTGTTGTGCCACAGCCAGGCACCCGACAGGTAAAGCGCGATGTCCCGGCCCTCCCTCCCGCTTGGCACGCCGAACACGCCGGTGTCTCGCTTGGGCACGCTGGGCATTGTCATGTGCGGCGTGCTGGTGCTGCTGATCTCTCGTCTGTGGTTTCTCCAGCTTGAGGAGGGGCCGAGCTTCCGGGAGCGGTCTGAGCGTAACCGCCTGCGCTTCCAGCGCGTCCCTGCGCCTCGGGGCAAGCTGTATGACCGTATGGGGCGGACGCTGGTCGATAACCTGCCCTCTTTCAATGTCGTATTCAGACCCGAATATATACCCGACCTGGACCAGACCGTATCAGAACTGGCTCGCCATCTGCCCGACATTCAGGTCGTGCCGACCGAGGGCCCGTTTTTACCCGACCCGCGTCGTCCTGTCGATGCCGGGATTGTCGTGGCACGGGACGTTGACTGGTCGACTGTTTTAGCGGTTGAGTTCTCCCACCACGATTTCCCCGGGGTCAGCATTGAGGCGCGTTCCAAGCGCGCCTATCACATGGATAATCTGGCCGCCCATCTCTTGGGCTATGTCGGTGAGGTCAGTCAGCCTGAGTTAGATCAGTCGGCCGGCTATCGTCGTGGCGATATCGTCGGGAAATTCGGAATAGAAAAGATATGGGACGACGCCCTGCGGGGACGGAATGGCGGACGGCAGATTGAGGTCGATGCCAGCGGTAAACATTTGGCTATTATTGAGGAGCTGCCCAGCCAGGCTGGGCACAGCCTCGTCCTCACCATCGACATTGACCTGCAAAAACAAGCTGAAGACGCCTTGGGTGGCAGACCCGGCGCGGTGGTCGTTTTAGACGTATCGAACGGTGAGGTACTCGCCCTGGCGAGTGCCCCGACGTTCGATCCCCACGTTTTTGCTCTTGGGATTAGCGCCAAAGCATGGCGCGCCTTACGCGACGATCCGCTCCACCCCATGACAAACCGGGCGATTCAAGGCCAGTATCCGCCGGCATCTACCTTCAAGATCATTAGTGCGGCTGCCGCACTTGCCGAGGGCGTCGTTACCCCCGACACGCGTGCCGACTGCCCAGGCTATATGCAGATGGGGAGGCGTCGGGTCCGTTGCTGGCGACAACGCGGACACGGCAGCGTAGATCTCCGTCGAGCGCTGGCCGAGTCGTGCGATGTCTATTTCTATAAGCTCAGCCGCCGTCTCGGTATTCAGGCGATCGCCACTTACGCGCGTCTGTTTGGTCTGGATGAGCCGCTCGGGATCGGTCTTCCCTATGAAGCCGGGGGGATTATTCCGGATCAAGGCTGGAAACAGAGACAGATTGGTGAACCGTGGTATCGGGGCGAGACCGTTTCGGCCGTTATCGGACAGGGGTATGTCACCGCAACGCCGTTACAGATGGCTGCGGTTGCCGCAGCTGTGGCCAACGGTGGAACCGTCTACCGTCCGCGCGTCGTCAAACAGGTCATTACGACAGATGGAGCGGTGGTCAAGACTCAGACGCCGGAGGTGGTGAGTCGGACCGGCATAGACGCCGAGCATTTACGGGTGATTACCGAAGGGATGATTGAGGTTGTCCATGAAGTCCATGGGACCGGCAGGCGGGCTCAGGTAGCGGATGTCCGTGTGGCTGGAAAAACGGGGACAGCCCAGGTCATCAGCGGGCGTAGCGGGGGGAGTCAACAGGTCGCCCGCCACCTTCGGGACCACGCTTGGTTTGTCGCCTTCGCGCCTGCTGACGTGCCCAAAATAGCAGTAGCCTGCCTGCTCGAACACGCCGCCTACGGAGGAGGGAGGGTCGCCGCACCCGTGGTGCAGAAAGTCCTCGCGGCCTATTTCTCCTTGGTCCGACAGCGGAAGGAGGAGGCAGGTGTTCGACCGGCGGCTGATCACCCATTTTGAGTGGCCGCTGTTCCTGTTGACGCTGACGCTGCTCGGTGTTGGCGTGCTGGCTGTCTACAGCGCTACCTATACCGGCGGGCCGCGGCTCAACCCGACCCTCGTCCGTCAATTGATCTGGATCGGGATAGGCAGCCTTGGTATGGCGCTGGCCTTCGGGATTGATTATCACCGCTTCGAGAACTGGGCCTATCCCCTGTATCTGTGCACCTTCCTCCTCCTGCTGCTCGTTCCGTTGATCGGTTCTGTCGGGGGTGGGGCGCGGCGCTGGATCGTGTTTGGTCCGCTCTCTCTTCAGCCGTCCGAGTTCGCCAAGATTAGCCTGTTGCTGGTCCTCGCCCGGTTTTTCCACCGCTATACGCCGCAGGACGGCTACGGTCTGCGGGAGCTGGTCTATCCCACTGTTCTGGTTCTTATCCCGGCCGCGCTGGTCTTACTCCAGCCCAACCTCGGTACGGCCGTCTCGTTCGGTCTGCTGTTTGTCTGCCTGACTTTTGCCGCCGGCCTGCGCTGGGGCTCGTTCGCGCTCCTGGGTGTGATCTCGGGCGGTGTCCTGTCGCTCCTGTGGTTCTTCGTGATGGAGCCGTACCAGAAAGAGCGGGTTCTGTCGTTTCTCGATCCGGGCCGTGATCCGCTGGGGACGGGCTACCATGTGGTGCAGTCCAAGATTTCGGTCGGCTCGGGCATGTTGTGGGGCAAAGGCTTTTTGCAGAGCACCCAGAGTCGGCTCGACTTTTTGCCCGAGACCCATACCGATTTTGTGTTTGCCGTGTTTGCCGAGGAGTGGGGCTTTGTCGGAGCAGCCGGCCTGTTAGTCCTGTACGGGCTGATATTGACACGGCTGCTGGTGATCGCCTGGCGGGCCCGAGAGCGGTTTGGCGCTTTGCTCGCGGTTGGAGCGGCGGCGCTCGTGTTTTGGCCGACCTTGTTCAATATTGGCATGAATATCGGGGTCTTGCCGGTGGTCGGCATTCCGCTGCCCCTGGTCAGCTATGGCGGGTCATCGCTGTTGACGGTCATGCTTGTGATGGGCCTGGCACTCAATGTGAGTACCAGGCGAGCGATCTTTTGATCAGATGAGATTTTTGATCGCCGCTTCGAGTTTGGCCCGAGGGACGGCTCCGACAATCTGCTCCTGAACCTCTCCGCCTTTGAACAGGATCAGATTGGGGATGCCCCGGACGTTATAGTTGGCCGGGGTTTTTGGGTTGTCGTCCACATTCAGCTTGACGACTTTGAGCTGCCCGTCGTACTCACCGGCCAGAGCTTCGACGGTCGGCGCAATGGCTTTGCACGGTCCGCACCAGGGGGCCCACAGATCGAGCAGAACCGGCAGCTCGGATTGCAAGACTTCGGCATTAAAATTTTCGTCGGACACGTTCATCACATCAGCCATGAGCTTCCTCCTTCAGATTGAGTCGTCGCTTTTCAATACCAAAAAATATATGCTGAACCTAGCCCGGAGACTGAGAAAGTTGGGGGCTGAAACAGAAACACGAAAACGCCCCATCTGATCGCTCATAAACGGGGGAGAATGGACTATGCAGTCGTGGCAGGTCTTACCTCGTGCCTCGCTTCAACGTGCCGGAGACATCTCTCGGAGGTTTGCGGCTCAGGGCATCCTTCCCGAACAGATTGGCCGCTTTAAGATTTCCTGGCATCAGCAGTTCTTGCGGGCTTGGAGAGCGACCGACGCCTCGGCGCGGCGTTTCAGCTTCGAGGATATCTGGAAGATCCGAGAGCGGTGTATTGCCGCGCTCGCCCGGTAACCCCCATGCCTCTTGACTCCCCGCTCGAAGCCCTCTAGGGGAGGGGGCTATGCGGGTGTTGGTGACCGGCGCGACCGGTTTTGTGGGCGGCATTGTCGCCCGTGCTCTAGTCCAGGCTGGACACGAAGTACAGGCGCTGGTCCGGCCCCAGGCTGACCGCCGCCTGCTAGCCGATTTGCCACTCGAGATTGTTGTCGGTGACCTGCGTGACCCCGAGTCGGTCCGGCGGGCAATGGCCGGTTGCGCCCAGGTATACCACGTCGCGGCGCTCTATAAGCTGTGGGTACGCCGTCGCCGAGACATGTATGAGAGCAATGTGACCGGAACCGAAAACGTTCTGCGAGCGGCCGAGACCCTTGGCGTGGAGAGGATCGTCCATACCAGTTCGGTGGCGACCCTGGGCTGTGTCGGGGATGGCAGCCTGGGCCGGGAGGATACGCCAGTGTCTGTGAGCGATATGCTTGGCCACTATAAGCGCAGCAAATTTCTGGCCGAACAAGCCGCACTCACCTACGCCCGCCGGGGACTTCCGGTGGTGGTCGTCAACCCGAGTACGCCGGTCGGTATCGGCGACCTCAAACCCACCCCAACCGGACAAATGATTGTCGATTTTGTAAACGGTCGTATGCCGGGCTATGTCGATACCGGTCTCAACCTCGTCGATGTCGAAGACGTTGCACGAGGTCATCTGTTGGCGGCTCAGCAAGGCCAGATTGGCGAAAAGTATATTCTGGGCCACGAGAATCTGACGCTCCAGCAGCTTTTTGGGCTGCTGTCCGAGCTGACCGGTCAAACCGTGCCCAGATTCAAGGTCCCGTATGCCTTGGCCCTCGGAGCGGCCTACGGAGATGCGGCGCTGGCGCGTCTTATTCCCGGTCGCGAGCCCTCTATTCCGCCGGTCGGGGTAAAATTGAGTAAGAAAAAGATGTTTTTTGACGCCACCAAGGCTGTCCGGGAGCTGGGCCTGCCACAAACTCCGGTCCGCGAGGCGCTGCGCAAAGCGGTGTCCTGGTTTCGACAGTTCGGGTATATCAAAAAAGAGGTTCGGACCTAGAGGTCACGCTTTGGATATGCTCCTTGTCCTGGGCGCTGCGTCGGTGCTGGTGTGGCTCGGCATTCTCTTCCATCCCGCCCGAGCCTGGGATTTTCGGCCGGTCGGCGAGGATGAGCCGGACGAGCCGGAGCCGGATGAGCCGGCCGATTTCGAGGCCGGACCGACGGGCCGCTGGCCGTCCGTCTGTGTACTGGTGCCGGCTCGGAATGAAGCCGAGGTCTTACCCCACACCCTGCCTGCCCTGCTGCAACAGGACTACCCCGGTCAGCTGACGGTTGTGCTCGTTGATGATCGCTCGCACGACGCCAGCGGCCAGATCGCCCGTCAGATCAGCCGACGGCTCGGCGACTCCCGTCGGCTAGTCGTGCTGCCCGGCGCTCCGCTCCCGCCCGGCTGGGTCGGCAAAGTCTGGGCGCTTGAGCAGGCTGCGGCCGCCTGTGGTCTCGCCAGTCCCGGAAGCGTCCATCCCCGGCAGCGAGACTGCCTACCACGTCCCCAGTATGTGTTGTTGACCGATGCCGATATCCGGCACGCGCCACGTTCTGTCTGGCGGCTGGTCGCAGAGAGCGAGCGGAAACAGCTGGCCCTCAACAGCCGTATGGCCCGGTTGCGGTGTGTGTCCGGTGCCGAGCGCCTGCTGATTCCGCCTTTTGTCTTTTTCTTCAGCCTGTTGTATCCCATGCGCTGGGTGAATAATCCCCGCCGCCGGGTTGCGGCTGCGGCAGGCGGGTGTGTCTTGCTGGCGGCTGAGAGCTTGGAAAAAATCGGTGGTTTCGCCAGTCTCAAGGGCGACATCATCGACGACCTGAATCTGGCTCGGCGGGTCAAACGCGTGTCCCCGGCAGTGCGCTTGAGCCTGAGTCGGACCGAGGTCAGCAGCGTGCGCGTCTACGATGCGCTGAGTCCGATCTGGACGATGGTACGCCGGACCGCCTTTACCGAACTGAATCACTCGGCCCTGCGTCTCTTGGGCACCCTGGTCGGCTTGGGACTGCTCTTCGTGCTGCCCCCGGTGTGGTGCGTGGTCGGGCTGGCCATGGCCCTGGGGGGAGCAGACGTGATAGCGCTCTTGCTCAGCCTGGAGGGTGGCGCAGCCCTGGGCCTGAGCGCCATCGTCTACTGGCCGGCCGTGCGTTTCTTTGAGCTGCCCCGCCGCTGGGTGTGGACACTACCGCTGGCGGGAAGCTTATACGGGGCGATGACGGTCGATTCAGCCCTGCGCTATTGGACCGGCAGGCGGGTCGGCTGGCGGGATACCTAGCGGCATTGGGCGTACGCTTATCTCTGAGACTCTGTTGATGGACACCACTCTTCCCCTGGCCGTCTTTACCGCCCTGTCCTGGGAGAGTGCTGCGGTGCGCGCCGTTCTGCGCCAGCCCAGACGTGAAGACAAACGGGTATGGCGGGGAATGGCGGGGCGGCGAGAAGTCGTGGTTATGACCGGCGGGATCGGCCCGCGCCGAACACGGTCTGCGCTTGAGCGGTTCCAGGACATGCCCCTGTCGGCCGTGGTGTCCGTCGGCTGCGCCGGCGCTCTGCGGGCGGATCTGATGTCGGGTCAGCTCGTGCTGGCGCCTGATGTTCGGGTGTATGCGGCCGACTCACCGACGCAACTCAAGCGTTTTCCGACCCACCCCGGTTTTTTGAAACAGGCGCGTACCGTTGCGGAACGGGCCGGAATCGGTGTGGCGGACGGACCGCTGTTCAGCAGTCCGCGGGTGTTGCTCAGCAGCCAGGAGAAAGCCCACCACGGCCGACTCACCCAGGCGATTGCGGTGGAGATGGAGAGCGGTGTACACGCCGCGTTCGCCCAGGCTCGGGGGCTTCCCTTCCTGCCCCTGCGGGTTATTCTCGATCCGCTCGCTCTGTCCTTACCCGCTCTCACAGGGCTGACCACGCCTGAGGGCGATATCCGGCCTCTCAAGGCGGCTTCTCTCATGCTGACCCAGCCCGGTTCGCTGCCCGTCCTGTTCGCCCTGGGGCGGAGCCGGACCACCGCCGCCCAGACGATTACCCGGCTGTGCCGAGTGCTGTTGCCCGTTCTGGGGGTGTAGCGCCGTTCCTGTAGACCCGGTGACCGTCTCAGCCGCGCTTATTGCTCGGCCAATTTTTCGGCCATCAGCTTCTTCTGCAGATCAAACGCAGGACGGGCCAGATCGCGGCGTCCGAGCTTCAAATAGCCCTTCCACGATTTCTCCAGGGTGGTGATCGCCTCGTCGTGTTGGCCGAGTTCGCTATACACCACTCCCAGGCCATGATGGGCTTCCGGATCGTCCGGATTCAGGCGGACGACCTCTTCATATTCCTGCCGGGCCTCTTGATACAGTCCCTTCTCGGTGTATACCTTGGCCAGTTGATTGTGGGCTGCGCTCATGCCCGGCTCAAGCCGAATGGCCGTTCTGTAGGCCTCAATGGCCTCATCCTGCTGGCCCATTTTGACCAGTTCCTGGCCCAACTCAAAATGGACCGAGGCCGAGTCCTGATTGTATTGGAGGGCTTGCTGAAACGCCCGGGCGGCCTCAGCCGGCTTGTTGTTGCGGCGCAGCTCAGTTCCGCGCTTCACATGGTAGCCGGCCAGGGCGGTTCGTGCTCCGCTGTGGTCGGGCATGCGCTTCAAGACCTCCCGGTGCCAGTTCAGGGAGGTGTCAATGGCGCCCAGCTTCTCATACACGACGCCCAACCGGTAGCGCGCCTCGACGTGCTCGGGCTCTTCCGTGAGCAGCGTGGTGTACTCAGAGAGCGCCTGCTCCCAGCTCATGCTTTCTTCATAGCCCAGACCGCGAGTCATCCGATCCGATCCCTCGGCCTGCGCCAGCACCGAGAGTCCCAGCCCGAGTCCCAGCCCGAGTCCCAGCCCGCTCAGCCGCCAATACCATTTCCGCACGGTGTCCTCCAGTTTCGCTGTGCTGTTTCTCTATGCATATCCAGCTTTGCCGCAGTCTGCAATCTGGGTCGCCTCTCTGACAGGCTCTAGGCGGGATCACGCTTGTCAGCTAGAATGCCCGCGTTACACAGCCCTGAAAGGAGGACGTCATGGCTTCGTGCGAGCATCTTTGGAGTGCGGAAGAGCAGATGCGCGACCTCCTGCGTATGATCAATGACCATCTCAAACAGTATGACCCGGACGAAGACGCCTACGGTTCGCTGCTGGCCGTTGCGCATCATGTGAACGAAGCCTTTCGTGAGCTGAGCTATTTGCTGGATCAGGCTGAGGAAGCAGAGGAACCCTTTGAGAAAGAGGTGGGGCATTAAAGATATGCGAGACAAGCCGCCCCAGCTGCCACAACCGTCCCGACTGCTCACCGCCCGCAATGGCTTTATTTTGCACATCACGCCACACGTCCGGCCCAAGCAGATCAAGATGCAGAAATCGTCCGGCCCGCACGTGATCTATGCCATCTCGTATATGTATCCGGAGCAGATGGCTCTGACCCGGAGCAACTGAAACGGGCTGGGCGCAGGCAGGCGCTTACAACCCAAGTTTGCCGGGATTCATGATGCCGGCCGGATCGAGGCTGGCTTTCAGGCTGCGCAGGACCGCCATGCCGCTGCCCAGTTCGCGCTGGATCAGATGGCCGAGACGCACGCCTATGCCATGGACATACTCGATTGAGCCGCCGATGTCCTGAGCCAGCCGCAGGATGGTGTCGGTTGTCCGGCGCATGGTCTGGGCTGCGGCGGGATCGCGAACGGGCGAACAGTACAACACCAGGGAATAGCATTCGGGCCAGATCCAGACCGCTTCCTGGCACAGCTGGACCGGGCTGGCCTGCAACCGGTCGGCAACCCGGAGGCGAAAGTCGAGCAGTTTGGTGACCGGGATGCTGAGGTGGAGATAGTCCAGCTGGGCTTTGCCGGCTCGGGTGTTGAGCCACGCGCCGTCACGCTGAGCGGGATCTGCGGCCCAGCGGTCGGCTGTGCTATGGCGCGTAGACCAATAGGCGTCGAGGTCGGCGGCCGTGTCTTCTGGTATGCCAGCGTGGCGGAGGGCAATCGCCCGGGCCAGGTCTTGCTGGGCGGCGACCTCTGCCTCTCGGCCGTCAAAAACAAGTACCAGATAGGCCGTGGGGGAAGCCGTTGAGGCTGGAGCGGTGTCGGATTCCGGGGCTGTCTGGCGTCCCTGAAGTTCAGGCGGCCAGCTATCGACCGACAAATCCATGGAGCTTGGCTGCAGGCCACAGCTCTGCATCTCGAGCAGGGCGCGAAAGCCGCTCGGAAAGTCCGCAAAGGTGAAACCGAGCAGAGTCCGGGTCTGGGGTCGGGGAAAGATGCAGAGCGTGACCTCGGTCACAATGCCCAGCGTACCTTCCGCGCCAATGAAGAGCCGGGTCAGATCCGGACCGGTCGAGCGTTTGCGCAGGGCGGGCGTGCGGACAACGGTTCCGGTGCCGAGCACGGCCTCAAGCCCGAGCACCTGATCCCCCATCGAGCCGTAGCGTCCGCCGAGATAGCCCAGTCCGTTGGTGCTGAGCGCCCCGCCAACGGTGGCCACGCCAACAGACCACGGATCGTGGCCGAGCAGCAGGCCGTGTCGGTCCAGGTATGCACCCAGCGTCCGCAGGCGCACGCCGCTCTGGACCCGCACGCTCAGCGCCTGGCGGTCGAGGGCCAGGATGCGATCCAGGCGTCGCAGGTCAACGATGATGCCCGGCCGAACGGACAGGGCTCCACCCATCAGGCCGCTGCCCCCGCCACGCGGCACCAGCGGCAGCGCGTGACGGCGTGCAATGGCGACGAGGTCCACCACCTGCTGGGTCGAGTCGGGTTGCACAACCGCCAGAGGCGGCTGCTCGAAGCCAGTCATGGCGTGAAAACCCCGGTGTGGACGTAGCGCGTCGCGGCTCAAAGCGGCCTGGACTGCCGGGGCAGTCAGAACCGAGTCTGGGCCTAGAGTGGCTCGCAGGGAGGAGACAGCCGGATGCATAGGGCTACACTTTCCTGACGTGTAGGATAGCATGGCCGGGCCGATGAATATATTCGTTGTCTTGAGAGCACGCCGATGACGCAGACCAGGACCGCCGCCGCCGTTCCTCCGGAACTGGCCTTAGTCTACACGCCGGCCCAAATTGCGAGCCGGGTGCGGGCCATGGCCCGACAGCTGTCTCGGACCTTTGCCGGCCGCGAGCCGCTGGTGGTCGGCATTCTCAAGGGTGCGTTTATTTTTGTGGCCGACCTCGTCCGATTGATGGATATCCCGGTCCGGGTCTCTTTTGTCCAGGCCGCCAGTTATGGACGGGCGACCAGCTCGACGGGCCGTGTGGGGCTGTCGCACGGCCCCAGCCAAGAGTTTCGCGACCAGGATGTCATTCTGGTCGATACTGTTCTTGATACGGGTCTGACGCTCGATACTGTGATAGGCCGCCTGAGACAGGCCGGGCCGCGTTCGCTTACGGTCTGCGTCTTGGTCAAAAAAGAGGGGCGGACCCAGCGCGAGGTTCCCGTTGATCAAGTCGGGTTTGTGCGCTCCCAGGGCTTTCTGGTCGGCTATGGTACTGACTGGGCGGAACGCTACCGCCAGCTGGACGGCTTATACGTGCTCAAGGAGGAGAAGGCGCAGGCTCCCTGACCAGAGCCTGCCGGCCTCGTCCTAGACCTCGCCCTGCGGCGCGAGCACAACCACCGGGATCTCCCGTTCGGTTTTGGCCTGGTACTCGTCGTAGGGCGGATAGATGCCGCGCATTTTTTGCCACAGGCTGCTTCGCTCTTGTCCGCTGGCGGTGCGGGCGGTGGCCCGAAAACGTTTGTCGCGAACCTGCACCTCGACCTGGGGGTTGGCGGCCAGGTTCAGATACCAGCCGGGATGCTGTGGCGCGCCGCCCTTTGAGGCGACGATGATGTAGCTGCCGTCCGCCTCGCCATAGATCAGCGGCATGGTGATGGGCTTGCCCGAGCGTCGGCCGTTCGTTGTCAACAGCAGGGTCGGCAGGAGGCCCGGCCCGCCGACCGGCCCCGAGTCCCACATATGTCCGTCGGCGCCGTTGGTGTCCAGATAGCGTTGCAGGTGGTCGGTGATCCACTGCGGCAGTTGGGGCGCTTTGGCCTCGCTCATCGTGTCCTCCTGTCTAGCGCGGGGTATGCTGGACCAAAAAGTCCTCGACCGCCTGTTTGGCCGCCGGCTGATCCTGGGGCTCTTTCCAGCGTTCGATCAGCGTGGCGTTTGGGGCCAGCCGTGCGATATCGCGTGAGGTTTCGGATGGATGATACACATCGTTGCCGAGCAGGACCAGAAGCGGCGTCTGGCACTGGGCGACAAACTCTTGTGACACATTAAACAGAAAGTCCCCGCCATACATCGCCGTTTTGAACGATTCCCAGGCCCCGGGACTCACCTCGGGGCGGTCCGGCTTGAGGGCGTCAGCCCAGCCGTCAAACATGTCGTAAAATGCCTGGCGGTTGTCCGATAGACCGATCGTCTGAAACAAGACCGCCGAGGTCACCCGCTGCGGAGCAGCCTGGATCAGGCCCATGCAGTACGGGCCGCCTATGCACATGCCGGCGACATGAAAGCGATCAACGCCGAGGTGGTCGAGCAGGGCCAGCTGATCCTCGGTATAGACGTGCCAGCTGTCCGTTGCCCTGATCGGGGCGCTGGACTGACCGGCGTTGCGCTGATCCATGGCAATGACGCGATAGTGGGTGGCGAGCTGCGGAATGGGGTTCCAGGCCGCCTGATCCCAAAAGGGCACCGCAGAACGCATCCCGCCCGGAGCGATAAGCAAAATCGGAAACCCCGCGCCGTGCTCCTCATAGTACAGGCTGATATCACCGCGTTCGAATATCGGCATACACCGTCCTCCCTCTTTGATTCTCGCCCCTGTCTACAGGCGAGAGCCGTGTTTGGGTCTGTTGTAGCACAACTCTCAGAGTCTGGCAGGCGTGTCCTCGAAACAAGCCCCGAATTCCACATGCATTTTGCCCTGCCACGGGGACGGCAAGGATTGGAGCAGGGCTTGGAGTTGTAGGACGGTCTTATCCCCTGTTTTCCACGGGGCGCCACACGGACGCCCCGCCCGGCTACCCGGCCTCTCCTCCCAAGGGAAGGCACCTCCCCGGTATCCTCTCCTCACGTCCTTCCCCGTCCCAACACGTGCGACCGTTGTGTCTTACGAGCAGCCGCTCGTCGCGCCACAGTTGAGGCACTTGTAGCACGATCCGTTGCGGATCATGATTGACCCGCAGTCGGCACAGCTCGGCGCGTCGGCCTGTGACTGCCAGGTGGTAGCCTGTGGTCGGTCAGCTGAAACCGGGGCTGGCCGGTTGGCCTCCGCCGCCGGGATTCGGATCTCAGCCACCGGCTCAACAGTGACGGCCGCGGTCTGATCGGCTGGCGGTAAGGCATCCGGCGTTTCGATCAGGCCGATTTCCTCTTTCAGCTCGGTTGACAGGAAACGGGTACCCAGAAAACGAAAGATATAATCGGTCAACGATTTGGCGTAGGGAATATCCGCATTCTTGGTAAACCCGGACGGCTCAAAGCGGACATGGCCGAACTTGTTCACCAGGGCTTCGAGTGGGACACCGTACTGCAGGGCCAGAGAAGTCAGCGTCGCGATCGAGTCCATCAGACCCGAGATCGTGCTGCCCTCCTTGGCCATACGGATGAAGATTTCTCCAGGTGTCCCGTCTTCATAAAAGCCGACGTGAATATAGCCCTCGTGTCCGGCTACCTCAAATTTATGACAGATGGCGTCGCGGTCCATGGGCAGACGGCGCCGTTCCGGTTTGCGCTCGACGGAGGCCGGTGTGTCTGCGGCCGGGGCTTGCTTTTGCGTCTCCAGCGGTTGGACCCGCTTACACCCGTCACGATAGATGGCGACGGCCTTGAGACCCAGGCGCCAGGCTTCCATATACGCGTCGACAATATCCTCAACCGTGGCATCGTTGGACAGATTGACCGTTTTGGAGATGGCGCCCGACAGAAAGGGCTGGACCGCGCCCATCATCCGGACATGCCCCATGTGATGGATCGCCCGGCTGCCCCGGGCCGGTTTGAAGGCGCAGTCAAAGACCGCCAGGTGTGTATCTTTCAGGCCCGGAGCGCCCTCAATCGTCTCCTGCTCGTCGATGTATTCCACAATGGTCTGGACCTCGCGGCTGGTGTAGCCGAGCCGCGCCAGCGCGTGGGGGACTGTGGTATTGACCAGTTTCAGCAGCCCGCCGCCGACCAGACGTTTGTATTTGATCAGGGCAATGTCCGGCTCAACTCCGGTCGTATCGCAGTCCATCATGAAGGCGATGGTCCCCGTGGGGGCCAAGACGGTGGCTTGCGAGTTGCGGTAGCCGGCCTCGCGACCCAGCGCCAGAGCCTCGTCCCAGGCTCGGCGCGCTTCGGATAACAGTTCCAGCGGCACCAGGGACGGGTCGAGCCGATGGGCGGCCGCGCGATGTTTGTCGATCACCGCCAGCATGGGCTCACGGTTGCTCGCATAGCCGGCAAACGGGCCGAGCTGTTGGGCGATGCGGGCCGATTGGCAGTAGGCCTGGCCGGTCATCAGGGCCGTAATCGCGCCCGCGTACTGCCGGCCGGCCTCGGAATCGTAGGGCAGACCCAGGGACATCAGAACCGCGCCCAGGTTGGCATAGCCCAGGCCCAGCTCGCGAAAGGCGCTGGCATTGTCGGTAATATCGGGCGTGGGATAGCTGGAGTTGTCAACGATGATGTCCTGGGCGGTAATGCTGATATCGACCGCATGTTTGAAGGCTGCGGTGTCGAATCCGCCGTCGTCCTTGAGGAACTTCATCAGGTTGAGCGAGGGCCAGGTTGCAGGCGCTGTCGTCCAGGTGCATGTACTCCGAGCACGGGTTGCTGGCGTTGATCCGTCCGCTGTTGGGACAGGTGTGCCAGGCGTTGATCGTCGTATCGAACTGCATGCCCGGATCGCCCACACTCCCAGGTCGCCCGCGCGATCTGGCGCAGCAGATCCTCGGCCGCAAAGCTCTCGTGGTCTTGCCCGCTGGTGACCAGCCGGGTTGACCACGGCTGGCGGTTGACCACCGCATGCATAAAGGCATCGGTGACCCGGACCGAGTTGTTGGCGTTCTGAAAAAAGACCGAGCTGTAGGCCGCACCGTCAATCGAGCCGTCGTAGCCGGCCTCAATCAGGGTCCAGGCTTTGCGCTCCTCTTCGGCCTTGCACTGGATGAATTCGACAATGTCGGGGTGATCCACGTTCAGGACAACCATCTTGGCCGCCCGGCGCGTCTTGCCGCCCGACTTGATAACCCCGGCCGAGGCGTCGGCCGCCCGCATAAAGGATACCGGCCCGGAGGCCGCCCCGCCGCTTGACAGGTGCTCTTTGGACGAACGCAGGCGAGACAGGTTGACCCCCGAACCCGAGCCGCCCTTAAAAATCACGCCCTCTTTGCGATACCAGTCGAGGATCGACTCCATCTTGTCGTCGACCGACAGAATAAAGCACGCGCTGCACTGCGGGTGTGCTTCGACCCCGACATTGAACCAGACCGGGCTGTTAAAGGCCAGCTTCTGCTCGACCAGCAGATGGGTCAGTTCGTCGCTGAAAATCCGGGCGCTGTCGTCGTCGGCAAAATAGCCGTCTTTTTTACCCCAGGCCGTGATGGTATCGACGACCCGGCCGATCAGCTGGCGGACACTGTGTTCCCGTTGGGGCGTGCCCAGCGGACCCCGGAAGTATTTTGAGACAACCACGTTGGTCGCCAACTGAGACCAGGCTTTGGGGATTTCCACCCCGTGCTGCTCAAACACGACCTCCCCGTTTTCTCCCGAGATCAGCGCGCTGCGCTGCTCCCATTCGATCTGAGAAAAGGGCTGCTCACCGGTGCGGGTAAAGTGCCGGGTGAGGCGAACCCCGTCTGCTGCGGGTGTCGTGCTGCCGGGGCTGTCGGCAATCACCGGGGGGGTCTCCTGCTCGACTGAGGCATCCTCTCCCTTCCACGTCTTCCGTCCCATCTCCGCCATAACCTCCTCCTCCTCTCCAGTCTGTAAGGCAATAGTGCAGGAGATAGGGACACAAGATGTAGTGTTTGTTCAAGACAAAAGACACTAACTGTAGTATGTCACTGAATCTATTGACGTTTTTCAGATGAGTGGTGAGAAGGCGTGAAAGAACGGAAAGAATAAGAATTGAGAAAAAGCAGTGAGAACGGGGTTTTGCCCAGAGCGTTTCACGTTGGGCTGTAGCGTAGCCATGCTGTTCCGCTCTCGTCATGCCGGACGTGATCCGGCATCCAACGGTCGGGCGTCTGGATTCCGGCTTGCGCCGGAATGACGGAAGAGACCGGCTGGCTATGCGGAATCGTGAATTGCTCTCATAAATAGCGATTTCAAGAGCCGGGATATGGACGTTCTTGGCGGATTTTGTCCAATCTCAAAAAAAATGGCCGGAAAACGCCGCAAGTGCCTGTTTTTGTTGAGTCCAAATGTCTAATGGGGAAAAGAAGAGGGCGAAATGAGACATTTTTGTCCAATTTTTCGGGGTTTTTGTCTCATACTGTCCGCATGAAACCCACATGGTCACCATACTCGCACCCACGATCAATCAGGCGACGAGCCAGGCGTCTTTCGGGCGGCCCCCTTCCCGCCATGCTAACCGCCCTCGGAGCGGGCCGCTGGGGCTGAGACGGGCAAGCAGTGTCAAAGCCACGCCCTGCTCCCGCGAAGGGTAGCCCTGCGAGCCGTATCTTGGTACTTCTACGAGGCTTGACAAGGAACTCCTGGTATTTCTGCTAAGGATGCCTCTCCCGGCCCTGGAACCTCCGGCCGGGACCAGGGCGCACGGGAGACCAGCGGTTTCGGGAGAGCGAGAGAGTCCGACAGTCTGTGAGAGAGGAGAACCCGAAGATGCAAACTGGAACCGTACTGACCCCGACAACGCTGATGCTGAGCGGCCTGCTCGTGCTGGCCGGCGTCTGCTTGGATGGACGCGCCGCCCTGGCACAGACGCCCCTCGAGTGTCCACCGCCGGCTGGCGTGACGCCGCCTGCGGCCCCGCGCGTGACGGCGCAACAGGTGGAAGACGGCAGCGCCAGCCTGTCCGACTTCGCTCTGGCTGCGAGAGACCAACTGGTGAGCGGGTCCCAGACCACAGCGCGGGCAATATACCTCGGCTGTCTCATCAGGCAGGAGGGCGGTCCCAGGCGTTCCGGTTCCACCTACCTCGTGCAGCTGACGCCCGACGGCAGGGTGCTCGTTCACGCGCAGGACATGGCGTTGTCGGGCCGGCTGCTCAATCCCGTGATTTATGGAGCGGTCCTTGAAGCAGTGGGCATCAGCCTGGCTGGCCTGACCGATCCGGCGGCCACTCAGGCCGCCTTCACGGCTGCCGCCGCCGGGGATGGCGGCCCGTTCGACGTTCCCGGTCTCCCGGGCGCGTCCGGCTATGCCACCGTATATGTCTCGGCCGGGCGGTACCCCCAACCCCTCGTACTGCTCGCCGGATTCGATCTCGGCAGCTCGCACCTAGTCGAAGAAGACATCGCGCACGTCGAACCGGCCATTACGGCCCGGGACGTGGTGGATCGGGCCACCTTGAAGGCCTTCGTGACGGCAGCGGGGGAGTACTTCATCTCACTCAGTGAGTCCGGCGACCTCGCCGCTTTCTCGAAAGCCCGGATCGCCCTGCGGGATCCGAACGGGCCGTGGCGCCACGGCCCCGTGTACGTCGCCATCATGAGGCTGGACACCAAGCTGATCGTGTTTCACGGCGCGTTTCCGGACCGGTTCGAGTTGCGCCTCGGAGGCATTGCCCGCGACGCCGCGACCGGAGAACTCGTCGTGGATCAGCTCATCCGCGCGGCAGAAAGTGGCCCGGATGGTGGCTTCTGGGAGTATTACTTCGACAACCCTGCCGACGATGCCGACAGCGTCGACGTCCCCAAGGTCGGCTACGCCCGCGTGTTCACCGCCCACACCCCGTTGCCGGACGGAAGCACACGCACAACGAACTACATCGTCAATTCAGGGTTTTATCTGGACTCAGATGGCTCAGGGGATGTGGGGGGACGGCTGGAGAATCCGGGCCCGGACTCGTTTCAGAGTGGGGTAGGCGCGCTGTGGGGCTGGGTGTGCGAAGCCGAGCAGGTGGAGGTCGAGATCGGGACCGAGCAGGGTGATTTCGCGTGGCACGTGGCGGCGTACGGCCTGGAGCGGGGGGACACGCTGGATACCTGTGGGGACACGGATAATGGATTTGTCTTGCTGCTCAACTGGAACCTGTTGGGCGCTGGCGAACATACCGTAACCGCCTTGGTCGATGGGGTTGAACTGGGCCGAACGACGGTCACGGTGACGACGCTGGGGCAGGAGTTTGTGGAAGGGGTCGCGGGCGAATGTGTGGCGGCGGACTTTCCGCACCCGGGGCAGAGTACCCTGTTGGAGTGGCGGCAAACCAGTCAGAACTTCGTGATTACGGATGTGCAGGAGGAGTGATACCGGCGGCGCTCCTCCCTGGTGTTCTGCCACAGCGGCCGCGCCCGCCACGCTCAGCTTGCCGTATGGAACCCCATAGCTCCCCTCGCTGGTCCGACAACATTTTTTGAACGATGCTCAATACGGCCCGCCTTTTCGCCGAGGACGGCATGCAGCCGGAGCAATTCAGCGCGCGCCGGGACGGCCGCCGCGCTGAACACGCCCTGTGGGGGGCCGTGTTTGCGCAGGCGCTTGCTGACCTGCGCGGCGGCGCGCACCTGAACAAGGAAAAGCCCCGGCAGCGGACGCGGCTGATGGCCGAGGCGCAGGCCTGGATTGCGGACCGGGGCTGGACGGGCGTCGGCTCTTTCCCCTGGGTCTGCGAAGTCTTGGGCCTGGACACGGCGCTGGTGCGGGCGGCGTTGACCGAGCCCGGTCGGCCAGGAGCGGAACCCCCCGCGCGTGCTGAAAGTGGACAGTTTGCGCGTTCTCAGCCGTGGCGGGGTGAGTGAGCAGTGGTGTATGAGCAGCGCACTTCTCGGCGACTGTCTCAAGGAGGTGTCTGATGCGGACAAAGTACGTCCTGTGTAGTCTGATCGTGGTTGCCCTGATGGGCGCGGGCAACGCGCGCGTCCTGGCCCAGGGGTTCCCCTGGTGGGCCTTTGATAGCGTCATTGAGGAGGTGCAGGACCGGGGGACACTGCGCGTCGGGCTCGGGCTGTACGAGCCGTGGTCGGCGTGTGCTGCTGACGGGGAGTTGATCGGCTTTGAAATCGACGTGGCGACCAAGGTCGCCGCGGATATAGGGGTCCAGGTCGAATTTGCCCGGATGAACTGGAGCCATATCATCTCCGCCCTGATTGCCGAGGAATTTGACGTGATTATCAGTGGGATGGCGATTCTGCCGGACCGCAATCTGCGGATCAATTTCACGGCCCCCTACTCCTTCGGCGGGGTCTATGTGGTGGCGAATACAGCCAAGACCGCCGGCCTGGAAACGCTGGACGATTTCAACCATCCCAGCGTCACGATTGCGGCCCTGCGGGGGGCGTCCTCCATTCCCGCGATCGTGCGCACATTTCCTGCGGCGACGCTCCAGCTCTTTGACAGCGATATCGACGTGCTGCGCGCCGTCGTTGCGGGACAGGTGCATGCCGGGACCGCGTTCTCCACGACGCGCCGGGCCTGGGTGGCTGCCCACCCAGAGACGTTACATCTGCCCTTTACGGAGCCGCTGGCTGAATACGCGGCAGCGATGGCCGTGCGCAAAGGGGACCTCGATACCCTCAATTTCTTCAATAGCTGGATTACCGCTAACACGGCCGACGGCTGGCTCCCCCAGCGCTGGCAGTATTGGTTCGAGACTCGGGAGTGGGCCGATCAGGTCGCTACGGATCCCGACACGCTGGCGGCGTGTGAGGACTCTTTTCGGTAGCCGGCTGCGGGGGGAGCCGGTTCTCGCTCTGATTGACCAGGCACGGACGTGCGTATAGGGAAGAGGGGTGCGTGAAAGGAGGAGGCTATGCGTCTCGGTCTCACTCTCACCGGCGACCAGTTGACTATGGCAGATATCGTCCGTTTTGCGGGTCGGGCCGAGGAGGCCGGGTTCGATTCGGTCTGGGTGACCGAGGCCTGGCGCGAGGCTTTCGTTTCCCTGACCGCTATCGCCATGCAGACGAACCGGGTACGCATTGGCACGGCCATCGCTCTGACTATGGCGCGCAGCCCCGTTCTGATGGAGCTGGCGGCAACGGCCGTGGACGAAATTGCCCAGGGCCGTCTTATTCTGGGCATCGGCCCCGGCCCCAAGGCATGGAACGAAAACTGGCACGCCGTGCGGTTCCACCCCCCGGCCGCGTATGTGCGCGAGTATGCGGAGGTTCTGCGCCTGATGTGGACTGCCCACTCCGGGAAAAGCGTAGACTACCAGGGTAAGTATCTCCAGATCCGTGAGTATCAACGCTTTTCCCGTCCCTACCGGGAGCGCATCCCCATCTATTTTGGAGCCGTCATGCCCAAATTCCTCCGGGCCACCGGGGCGGTCGCTGACGGCCTGTGCGTTGCCGCCTACAATACGCCGCGTTACATCGCCGATGTCGCCCGCCGCTATGTGGCCGAGGGGATGCAAGACAGCCAGCGCGCGGCGGGCACAGTGGGCTGCATGAGTCTGGTCATCTGTTCCGTTGATACGGATAGAGAGAAAGCCAGAGCCAGAGCACGGCAACAGATCGCCCTTTACACCACTTTTCCCTACGACATTGTGCTGGACCAGCACGATTTAGCTGAGGAAAAAACCCGCATCCGTGCGGCCTGGGCGCGGGATGACACGCCGGGGATGGTTGCCGGTGTCAGCGAGCGGATGGTGGACCTCTTCTCGATTGCCGGTACGCCCCAGGAGTGTCGTCAGGCCCTCGCCCGCTACGAGGGCATAGTCGATGAGGTGTCCTTCTACTCCCCCAGTTTTGGGCTCAGCCGTGAAGAGGTGCTCACAAATCACGAGGCCATCCTGGAAGCCTTTGCTCGCTAAACAGGAAAGCCGGCAAGAGAGCGGGCAAGGGGCCGCCGGACGCTTCCACTCCGCCCCCCCGCGTGGTGAGTCCCCCCGCGTGCCCCCCTCCCGGAAGGGGAGGCCCTGAGCTTAGCGAAGGGCCGGGGTGGGTGCTAGAGGGTGTTATGCACTTGTGGGGTAGTGGGTTAGAGTGGGGGGATGAAGCGGAGAGCGTATCCGAGTGATGTCAGTGATGAGGAGTGGGCGTTAGTCGCGCCCTATGTCACCTTAATGAGCGAAACAGCGCCCCAGCGGCGGTATGCCGTGCGGGAAGTCTTTAATGGCCTGCGCTGGCTGGTGCGAGCCGGGGCCCCGTGGCGGATGCTGCCTAACGATCTGCCGCCGTGGGCGGTGGTGTATCAACAGCCGCAGCGGTGGCTGCGGGCGGGGGTGTTCGAGGCGTTGGTACACGATTTACGGATGGTGTTGCGGGTGGCCGGGGGGCGGCGGGAGCAGCCGTCGGCAGCCATTCTCGATAGTCGCCCCTTACAGTCGAGTCCCGAGAGTGGCGGGCGGGCGGGCTATGATGGGGCCAAGCGGCGCAGAGGCAGCAAGGTGCATATGGCGGTGGATACCGTGGGCCATCTCTTGGCGCTGCATGTGACCCCGGCTAATGAGCAGGATCGCGCACGGGTCAAGGCCTTAGCGACGCAGGTCCAAGCCGCGACCGGGGAAACAGTGCAAGTCGCCTTTGGCGATCAGGGGTATACAGGCCGGCAGCCCGCGCAGGATGCCGCGCAGGCGGGGATCACGCTGGTGGTCGTCAAGCTGCCGGCGGCCAAGCAGGGCTTTGTTCTTCTGCCCCGGCGCTGGGTGGTCGAGCGCAGTTTCGGGTGGCTGGCCCGCTTTCGGCGCCTGGCCCGCGACTATGAACGCTTGCCCACGACCTTAGCTGGCCTCCACTTCCTCACCTTCGCCATTCTGATGCTCAAACGCATGGTCACCCTGCTCCTGCAAAGTTCCTAACACGCTCTAGGCGGCTGGGGATCGCAATAGGCCGCACACGTTGCCAACGGGGATTGAAATGTCCAATGGCCGACAAAAAGGGGGCGTCATTGGACATTTTTGTCCACTGAGCGCACCCACGAGCAATCAGGCGACGAGCCGGGCGTCTTTCGGTCGTCCCTTCCCGCCATGCACGGACGGCTCGGCGCACCACTTGGCGGCCAGCCGTCGCACGGCGTGGTAGACAGCGTCGTCAAAGCCCAGCAGGTCACAGACGACACGGCGATCGAGCAGGGCGCGGTTGGCATCGGCATCGGCCAGGTAGGCCGGCAGCAGCTCCGTGTCCCGAAACTCGTCAAAAATGGCTTCGGCAGTGTGAAGCTGATCGTCGCTCAAGGCACGGAAGTCGAGCACGGACAGAGGTTCGACCGCTCGTATAGCTGTGATCCCGCGTCCGTCTTGTTGCCGATTGGCATGCCACCAATATAGGAGGAGACCCAGCGTAGAATTGCACCATGCGATGAATGCATGGTCGAAGCGTCCATCAGGAAAAGTCACATTGGGCCATGCTCTCCCGCCTATGCTTTTCCGCTCAGTGATTGTGACGGCGAGCGGTTGGGAATTGAAACGAAAATCAAGGGAGATATGGGCATGACTGGCGGTCGCCCATGCTTCGGTGGCTTTTTCCTCCATGCCTGGCCTGACCAGCAGTTGGGAATCCGGGACGCACACCAGTCGTGTCTCGTTCTTGGCGTTGTGATTCCACAGGGCGGGATAGGTGGCGGTCGGGTTGGCAGCCGCCTTGGTGAACGGACCGCGCGGGGGCGGGCCGACAATGTCGCGGTGATGCAAACCAAGCCTGCCCAAAATACCTAACGAAGCTGTCTTGAGTTCAAGAGAGGAAGGACTGCCGGGAAGCCACAGTTGAGAGCGCGACAACGCATAGGCAGTTTGCGCCAGCGAGTAGTCTGAGAGGCGCACGCCTGCCCATGTCTTGCCGTCCGCACCGTACGGAGCGGTCAGCATCTCGCCGACCAACTCATCCCCAACCATCACCGGCGTACCACCGTAAGGCCCGTCTTCAATCTGCCTGACGGATTCACTGCGAATAAGGCTGGTGGCGATGACGGCGGCGGAGGCAAAACCCTGCGGCCTGCGGTTCAGGGAGGTGTATTGAATCCGGTTTTGCTGTAGGGGCGACGCATGCGTCGCCCCTACATTCGCCCCGACCTTGCAGGCGACAACCAAGCATTCGGCCATGCCTGTATCTAAGGATATATCGTCGTCGTTGGTCGCAAGGCTCAAAACGGCTAAATCCTTGTAGCTCTCCGCAAGCATCTGTCGAAATCTCCGCCATGACTGGCCGGAGGCAGCGGACAAGGGCAGGACCAAGGCCAGTACGCCACCGGGCTTGAGCTTGGTGTGGGCCAGGGCAGCAAACGCCGAGGCAATACCGGCGTTACCGTGGTAGCAGGTGTCCTTTTTCAGTTGAGTCAGTCGCTTTCCCATATCTCTTTGGTCTGCATCACTCGCACCAAAGGCAGCGAAAGCAGCATTGAATTGGTCAGTATATGCCCCTTCATTGGTTGTATTCCGGGTAAACGGCGGGTTCATAATCACCACGTCAAACCCCTCGTCGGGGATGTCGGTAAGAATATGGGCCGCAGTCTCCTCTCCTGCGCTACCGGTCTGTTTGGCCGGATCGCTGGTGTTGATGAGCACCAATTGCTGTGTCGCGTGGAGCAGCTCCAACGAGCCGATCTTCACGCTGTCGTCTGCCTGCCGGCCATAAGCCAAGGTGTACAGCCGCGACCTGCCAAAATTCACCGAGGGTTGCACCCCGGACAGGGTGGAGCCGGTAATGTGGATGGCCGAGGGCATCACGTCACAGCCGTACAGGACTTCTTCCATCATGGCCGGATGCAACTGGGCCGGGTCGCCGCCGGTCCGTGGCCGTGGGCGTGGCGATCTGCCTCGCCGTGAGCGGGGCCGGCTGGGGGTACGTGACTTGGCTGGCGTACAGCATCGAGCGCCAGCGCGGGGAGCGAACCGACCTCAAGTGGGAGATTGAGCGGCAGCAAGCGACCGTGCGCGAGCTGGAGCAGAAAACTTGGGGCGTGGGCTTGGCGGAGAGGGAGAACGGCCGCTTTCTGACCCTGCCGGAGGGCAGCAAGACAGGGTGGCAGATTGGCGACACGCCCGCCGTGAAGCTCCCGGACCAGTGAGGGCCTGGCCTCCCCCCCTTTTTCCCCTCTGGCAACCGGGACGGAAGGGCTCAGCGGGCGACCAGGGCCTGAACTGGTCGCCGCTCGGCCGGGGAGTGCCGGAGGACAGCCAGGGCCTTGGCTGGCTCCCGTACGGCACGGACGGCCGCTGGCTTCCACTATTTATGTCCAGCCACAAGCGGCGCGAACGACGATATCGGATATCGAGCCGGTGACGAGACCGGATAATTGAATGGTCTGGACTCCCTGTTTAAGCGCTTCTTGGGCTTGTGCTTGAGCGGTCTCGAAGCGATCGGAGTCGCCTATGTACGCGAACATCGGCTCGACGTGGCTACATCTGGTGAGGCGGACGGCGAAACTCTCGCCGCTCGGGCCGACTCTGCGGGTTGCGATGACTCTGTAATGCAGCCCAACTGGTACGTTGGAGATCACCCAATACTTGGCTTGTGGATCACTCCACACTTCGAGGGCGACTTCTTGCGAGGGTCCCGGTTGGGCAGTGAGGGCCTGGATTTCTCGAAGACCTCTTGTGTTCTGTTCAATTCTTCGTAGATACTCTCGTGCCTCGGGAGACAATCGGTCTCTCTTTACACTTCTGGTTTCCCCAAATCTTGGGGGGCATCCTTCGCATTCAGGCTTTTCGATCTGTGACGCGACCTTGATTTGATTCCAGCGGTCCCATTGTTTCATGTGTTCCGTGTGCCAATCCGGCTGTGGGCCACATCCAAGAAGGCCCACAATCACCAGAATCGCTATTTGTCGGGCCAACATTTTTCGCAAAACCAATCTACCGTGCCAGGGTTCACCACATAGCGCTTCGGCGGATTGTTGCCACAACGACTACAGTTGTCAGGTATCAATCCCCCGCTACTACTAAGCAGGTCAAAGGTCTCAATCATGGCCTTCCACTGTTTCGGGGAGACGAGATTGATGAAGCCATGCCCCACGTCCCACCCGAGATCCCCTTCGGTGAGTCCTGCTTTCAGGGCCTGTTGGCGGGTCATTCCCATCTCGTACTTAGCGAAGCGTCCGTGTGCTTTCGACCCAGGTTTCTTGGGATTTTCTTTCACGAGAAGAACGACGACCTGCTCCATGATGTTAACACCACTAGCCATTGCTGGCTCCTTTCTAGGGACCTTCTGCCCCGGTTTCAATCCCCTACTAAGCGGGGCACGGGCCTCAAGTTTCCATTCCGTCCGCTCTGGTAAGCTTGCGGTCATGGACCGGACTTGGGTCCGGGGGTCTTGGTCAACTGCTGGATTCGCCTTCAGGAATGGCGTTCAACTGGTGCTGTACGGGCCTGTCACAGATCGTGCCGAACGAGTGTGACTTCAGGCGCTCAAATACTTGCAACGCTGGGCCTCTGTCTGTATGGGTCAAGGAGTGTGTTGCGAACGACGATCATCCCAAGGAAGGGGGCGGGGTTGGTGCCCGCCAGGGGACGCGAACAGCCCCGCCCCCGCTGTGCTTCCACAAAGGGGCGAAATCCGCCCATATGCGGGGCAAAAACCGCCCCATTTTTCCCATAAAATACACATATAACACCGTAAGTCCCTGATTTTCCTCATCTTCACCTGGGGGGTGGGGGCTCATGGCACGACAGTTTGGGGCAAGAGGGGGAGCTGAGGAACGAAGCGGAAATCGTCAGGCACGGGGCGGCCTAAGGCGAGCCAGCGCGAGAAGAAGCGCAAGCCGAGTTGGAGGACACTGTACTGGCGGCGGTGGCCGCGGGTCAGTTCGCGCCGCAGCGCCCGCGAGCGCACCACCTGGGTCCCTAAGCTGCTCATCCAGGCCGTCGCCAGCGCCAAGACCAACCAGAGCCGGTTGGCATGGGCGGGGAGCCGGATGTGGCTGCGCTGCCACTGCCAGCCGCTGGACTTGAGGTCCTTGAAGGCGGCCTCTTCCCACATCCGCAGGCCATACCAGGCCGCCTGCGCCCGGGGCCAATTGGTCACTAACAGCCAGGGCTGGCCGGCGCCCCGCCGCCAGTGCCCCACGACCCAGTAGGAGCGCCAGCCCGCTTTCTTGAACACCCGGGCCGGCCCCTGCCAGCGTGTGCCAGGAGTGGGCACCAACTCCCCCACCTCCCGCTCCTGGCCGGCGACCTGAACGTGCACCCGCCGTTGGACCCGGACCAGGAAATACCACCCGCGCCGGGCAATCGCCTCCAGCAAGGCAGGACTCGTGCCCAGCCCGCGGTCGGCCTGGACGAGGATGGGCCGGTGCGGCGGCAAGATCGGGGCGAGTTGGTCCAACAGGCGCGTGATTACCGCCACTTGCCCCAGCGGCCACGCGGTGGGCCGATAACACCACCACGCCACCGGTAAGGCCCGCCCCCGATAGGCAATACTGACCACCATCGCCTTCAGATGCTCCTGTAAGCTCGTCTCATCCACCAGTAAAACAATCACCGCCCGCGACCGCAGGCGGGCCACGATCCAGGCCGCCAGCGCCGTGGCCCCCGCTTGCCAATCCACCCGGGGGTTCGCCACAAAGCGTTGTAAGCGCCGCTCCACCGTATCCGGTTTCCCCCACTGCGGCAGCGCCTCCGCCACCCGGCGCAAGGTACACTGCCGACTGGTCACGACCCCCCAACTGAAGGCGGCTAACACCTTTGCCTGCGACGCCCGCAGATGCGGAAACTGCCGTGCAATGCGGGTGGTCCACTGATATACTGCGCCCTGCTGACTCATGGCCCCCTCCGGCTGGCTTGGGATGGTTGCTCACCCAACCATGACCGGAGGGGCAGCCATGGGTCAACCGGCTCGCTCCCCAAACTGTCGTGTCCTCAGGGGGGTGGGGGGGGGTAGCCAAAACCCCCCAATTTCCGGTCCGCCGACCCTCATTTTTCAGCCCAAATTCCGCGAAAAATGCTTGCAGTAGTTCGCACGCGCTCATTTTGGGTACAAAATTTTTCGCAATCCATCTCACAATTCGCGACAGTGCTGTCCTCATCTGAGTGAATGACCTCATCTGCATGGCCTGTTGTCCCATGAGGACAGCACTCGGGAGTAGCTGCCACTTTTCTCCTCACCATGTATCTGGTAGGGATTCAGTTTTGAAGGGGAATGAGAGGTGAAAAACACCCCACCGCCTACGGGCTGGAACTCGGCCGCCGACGTGCTTGAGCGCCTGTTGCCAGACCTGCCGATTGCCGGCCGGGTGAAGAACTACCGGGTGTGGGAACTCTGGGAAGAGGTGGTCGGTCGGACCGTGGCCGCCCGAGCGTGGCCGAGCAAGCTCCAGCACGGCAAGCTGTTTGTAACCGTTTCCCACCCGGCCGTCGCCCAGGAGTTACAGTTTCTCAAAGGGCGTCTGGTGCGCAGCCTCAACCAAGCGCTGGCCAGGCACGGGGCTCCGCCGGTCAAGGCGCTTTTTTTTTGTCGTGGGCCGTCCCCAGGACATGGCCAAGCCGCCCACAAAGCCGGCCGGTCTGGCACCGCCGCCTTTTTCCGAACTGCGTGTCCCCGACCTGGGTAAGCCCGAGCTTGAAGCCGCGTTTGCCGCCGTGTTGGCCAAGCGCCGCCAGCGCCTGGGCCAGAAAGGCTGAAGGTCTGGACGGGCTGCTGCGGGCGCGCTCCTAGCGAGTTTCACGTTAGGCTGTAGCCCTGTCGTTCCGTTCTCGTCATGCCGGACGTGATCCGGCATCCAGAGGGCGCCAGGGTGGGAAGGCGAGATTCCCGCTTGCGCGGGAATGACGGACGGCTACACACAATCGTGATTTGCTCTAGCTGTGGCGCAGAGCCTGGGTTGCCGTCCGGTCGATTTGCAGGGTGTCTGGATCAATCACCACCCCATAGTCTTCTTTGGCGCTGGCAATCGAAACATAGCCCTGGCGCACATCGTCCAGCACGGCGTCCGGGCTGCGTTCCAGGGGATCGCCCCAGCCTCCGCCCCCGCCCGAACAGTTGGCCAGGACTTCTCCGGTCGCCATGTTTTCATACACCATGCCGGTGACCCGTTCCCGCTCGGTGTGCGGACGCAGGATCACATGGCAGTTCTCGCCATCCTGGCCCTTGGCCATGCCCCACGGCCGCGTTTTGGTTTTTTTGACCAGGGTCACGGCCGACGAGTCGGCCAAAAAGCGGTAGGTCCGGGTGACGCCCAGTCCGCCCCGATGTTTTCCCGGGCCGCCCGAATCCTGGCGCAGTCCGTAGTCCTCAATGAACAGCGGCGCCTTGGTCTCCAAAACCTCGACCGGATTATTGCGGCAGCCGGGTTCGGTGATATGCATGATCCCGTTCTCACCGTCACGGCCGGCGTGGCCGCCAAAACCGACGCCTTCGTTGGTCGCCTCAATCCACATTTTTCCGCTGCGGGGGTGGATGCCGACGCCCATCATCGAGCACACGTCGCCGCCCGAGCAGGCCGGCACGATATCGGGTAAGCCCTTGGCCAGAGCTTTGGTGATCACCTCGGTCGCCAGCAGCGCCGGCCACAGGGTAAAGGTGGCCGCCGGCGGAACGGCGTGCATCAGGCTGCCCGGCGGAGCCTCAACCCGCAGGGGACGAAAATTGCCCTCGTTGGCCGGCGTGTCGGGGGTGGTGATGGACTTGAAGACCAGGCCGGCAACGCCCAGGGTACAGCCGAAGGGGATATTGATCGGCCCCTGGGTCGCGGGCGAGGAGCCGGCAAAGTCGACCACCAGCTCTGTGTCGCTGATGCTGACAGTGGCCTTGATTTTGACCATGGTGTCGGTATCGATACCGTCATCATCAACCCAGTCCTCGGCCGACCAGGTGCCGGTCGGCAGGCTGGCCAGGCGCGCCCGGGCCAACCGCTCGCCGTGGTCCAGAATCTGATCCAGCGCCTGACTGAAGGTGTCGGGCCCAAACTTTTCGACCAGTTCCAGCACCCGCCGCTCACCGGTCCGACACGAGGAAATCTGGGCGTTCATGTCGCCCAGGACGTGCTCGGGCATGCGGCAGTTGAAGCGGATGATGTCTTCGAGTTCGGTATTGCGTACGCCGCGCTTCTCGATCTTTGAGCACGGAAAGAAGAGGCCCTCCTGGTGCATGTCCTGGGAGTCCAGGCAGTAGCCGGCGTCTTTCTGTTTGAGATCCAGCCAATGCTGTTTGACTGCGGTAAAGCCGACCAGCTGGTCGCCGTAAAAGATGGGCGAAGCCGCAGTCACATCCAGCGTATGGGTCGAGCTCCAGAACGGATAGTTGAGCAAAATGACGTCGCCCGGATGGATATTGTCGCGGCCCAGGAACTCGACGATTTTTCGCAGCGCGTAGTCATTGGCCCGGGTGAAGATAGCCAGCCCGGGCGCCTCGGCCAACAGCCGGCACTGACGGTCATAAATCCCCAGGCCAAAATCGCGGATCTCGTACACAATCGTGCTGTACGAGGTTCGCATCAGGTTGCGAGCCATTTCTCGGGCGGCCGACAGCAGGTGGTGGCGCACAACTTCGACGGTGATCGAATCGACAGGGTTCATCGCTCCTCCTTGTGGCTACGCGTCTCAATCGAGCCTAATGCGCAACTCTCCGTACTCCCCGACCCGCAGGCTATCGCCGGGATGAACCAGGCTGGTTGAGGTCGGCTCTTCGACAATGGCCGGGCCGGTCAGCTCGGCCCCCGCGCCCAGCCGCAGCCGGTCGTACACCGCATAGTCGAGCGGGCGGCCGAGGGTGGGCTGATAGACGGTCCGGCAGCCTTTGTGAGCGGCTTCAAGGGGACCGGTATGAGCCGCAACGGTCGGCAGGCTTGGACGCGGCAACAGGCCGACCGCCCGCAGGCGCAGGGTCACCAGCTCGACCGGATCGTCCATGCGGTGGCCGTACTGCTCGGCGTGAGCCCGGTTGAAGGCGTCGGCCAGGGCGGACAGGTCTGCCGCGCTGAGATCGTGCTCGGGCAGGGGCAGATTGACCGTGTGCTCCTGACCCTGATAGCGGAGTTCGGCCGAGCGCACCACGCGCCGCTCCTGCGGCTCAAAACCGTCGGCCTGCAGGGCGGCCTGGCCGCGCCGGACGAGGTCGGCGTACAAGCGGTTGACGCTTGCCACATCGACCTCGGCCAGCTCCGTGACATAGGTTTGGGAAAAGTCGTGGACGACGTCAACCATGAGCATGCCCAGGGCCGAGAAATTGGCCGGTCCGGGCGGAATAATCGCCATCGGGATGCCCAGCTCCCGAGCAACGCTGCTTGCCACCAAGCCACCGCCCCCGCCAAACGCCAGCAGGCCAAAGTCCTTGGGGTGAAAGCCCTGTTCAATCGAAATCTCGCGGATGGCGCCGCTGATTTTTGCCTCGCTGATGCGCACGATGCCGGCCGCGACCCGAGAGACCGGCATGCCCAAACGGTCGGCCAACTCGGACTGCACGGCCTGGTGGGCCTGGTCCGCGTCGAGCGGAATGGCGCCGCCCAAAAAGTTGTTGGGATCGAGATAGCCGACCAGCAGGGCGGCGTCGGTGAAGGTCGGCGCCTGGCCGCCCTTGCCGTAGCAGGCCGGACCGGGCAGGGCGCCGGCGCTGTGCGGGCCGACCTGCAGGTGGCCGCCCTCGTCAATCCAGCCGATGCTGCCCCCGCCGGCGCCAATCGTTTTGATATCCAGGATCGGGAGGGAGATCGGCAGACCCTCGAACTCGGCTTCGGTGTTGACCCGTGTCCGGCTGTTGACGATCAGCGAGGCGTCGAGACTCGTACCGCCCATATCCAGGCTGATCAGGTTGGGCTGGCCGATCAGCTCGCTGAGCGCGCTGGCGCCGATCACCCCTCCGGCCGGACCGGACAGGACGAGGTGGACCGGCTGGTGTTGGGCGGCGCTGACCGTCATGGCTCCGCCGCCGGAGCGGGTGAGCAGGAAGTGGCCGCCAAAGCCCTGAGCCTTGAGGGAGTGGTCGAGCTGTTCCAGATAGCCCCGTACCAGCGGTTTGATGGCCGCGTCTATGACGGTCGTGCTGGTCCGTTCATACTCCCGGTATTCGCGGCTGAGCTGATGGGACAGGGTGACCGGAATGCCCGGGCAGTGCTGAGCGAGAACCTCGGCCATGGCTAATTCGTGGGCCGGGTTGGCATAGCTGTGCAGAAAACACACCGCCACGGCCTCGACGGCCTGCTCCCGCAAGCCCTGGGCGACCGCAGCCGCAGCCTCGTAGTCAAACGGTGTCAGGACGTTGCCCTGAAAATCCAGGCGCTCCAAGACCTCAAAGACCAGCGAACGGGGAACCAGGGACGCGGGTTTGTGATAGGTCAGGTCGTACATCACGTCCCGGGCGGTACGGCCCAGCTCATAGATGTCCCGAAACCCTCGGGTGGTAAGAACCGCCACCCGGGCGCCGCTGCGGGTCAGCAGGGCGTTCAAGCCCAGGGTCGTGCCGTGGACAAAATAGTCAATCGCCTCCAGCGCGGCCTGAGCCTTGGCAAATCCGCGCAGCACGCCGTCGGTCGGGGTGTGGGGGGTGGTTTCGACTTTTTCCAGGCGTAAGCGGTGTTCGTCGAGCACGATCACGTCGGTGAAGGTCCCGCCAACATCAACGGCAATACGCATACCTGCTCCTTCACGCCAGCTGGCCGACCGCTTTGACTTTGAGACGCACGGCGTTGCCCGGCAGATAGGCCAGCGGGATTTCTTCTCGGTCGATAATCTCAATGCTGTCGGGCTTTGCTCCAGCCGCAACGGCTCGCTCGGACGCCCCTTGGCTGGCCCGCTCAAGTGCCTCGGCCCGGCTCAGCCCGTCGAGCGAAAAGACCTGATCGACCGTCCCGCTGACCTGGGCGATGGCGACGCCGATGGCATTGGCGACCTCGGCGTGGGGCGGACGAATAATTCGGCTGGCCCCTTGCAACCGGTCGGGCAGCAGCAGACTGCCCCCGCCGACCGCCACAACCGGGACCGGTGCGGCCGACAGCTTCACCCGGTCAAGCGTGTCTTCCAGACGTTGAGCGATATGGGCCAGCCCCGCTTCGACAACCGACGTGGGCAGAGACTCGAGCAGGCCGGGGTCGCCCAGCCGGGCCCGACCGGCCGCAACCGCCAGGTCGGTGGCGGTCAGCTGCCCGCCGCCAAAGGCGAGGGCGTCCTGGGCGAGTCGATAGCCGACGCTGTCGGGACCGACCCGGCAGCCGTCGTCGCTATACACCCGGCTGCCCCCGCCCAGGCCGATTGACACCAGATCCGGCATCCGAAAATTGGTCCGCACGCCGCCGATCTCAACCGCCAGCGCCGACTCGCGTGGAAAGCCTCTGTGGAGCATGCCGATATCGGTCGTGGTGCCGCCAATATCAATGACCAGCGCCTCATCAAGCCGGCTCAGCGCGGCCGCTCCTCGGATACTGTTGGCCGGCCCGGACGCAATGGTGAAGATGGGATGCTGCAGGGCGTAGTCGAGCGACATCAAACTGCCGTCGTTCTGGCCCAGGAACAGGCGGGCCGAAATGCCGCAGCCCTGGACGGCTCGGGCAAAGCCGTCTATGGCGGTCCGGGCCACGCCGGTCAGCGCGGCGTTAAGCACGGTGGCGTTCTCACGCTCCAGCAGGCTGAGGCTGCCGATCTGGCTCGACAGGCTGACCGCTACGTCCTCGCCCAGAACTTCGTGGACGATGTCTCGGGCCGCATGTTCGTGGGCCGGATTGACCGGTGCGAACACGCCGCTGATGGCAACTGCGGCCACCGCGCCGCGCATGTCTTGGAGGACGGCCCGCAGCTCCCCGGAGTCCAGCCCGGCCAGCGGCTCGCCGTTGTACTCGTGGCCGCCACGGACAATGGCCCGCGACGCACACACCGCCTGGCGCAGCTCGGTCGGCCAGGTCAGCAGCGGCTCGATGGCCAGGGTAGCCGGCGCTCCGAGACGAATGACGCCGACCCGATCAAGGCCCCGACGGGTGACAATCGCGTTGGTGCAGTGGGTGGTGCCCAGCATGGCAGAGCCGATGGCGCTTGGCACCAGTCCGGAGTCCGACAGCACGGTGCGGATGACCTGCTTAACGCCGGCCGTGACATCGGCCGTGGTGGGAGACTTGGCGCTGGCCAACACCTGGCCGGCCGGGTCGACAATGACGGCGTCGGTGTTGGTCCCGCCGACATCGACGCCGAGACGCAGCTCGGCCGCCGGGGGGTCATGAGGTCGAGGCGTGGAGCGGGACATACTCGATCTCGTATCCAAACGCACGCGGGCCGACCAGCGCCAGCCCGGCCGGTGTTTGCCACTGCGTATGGCTCGGAAAGCCCAGGACCGCGACCCGCAGGCCGTACTGCAAGCCTTCGGTCGTCACCGGCCGGCCGCTCTGTTCGTCGACGACGGTGATCAGATCGGGAACCGTGGCTTGGGGTTGGTCCTCACGCCAGAAGAGCAGGTTTTCGTTCTGAAAGGCCAGCCGAAAGCTCACTCCGGCATCCGGGCCGGTGCCGCGGATGTCGAGTTCACCACGGGCGAAACCCTGCCGGGTCTGGCGCCGCACGTCGGTGATCTTGCCCTGGCCCAGCCGCCGACCCCTGAGCAGCTCAAGCAGCGCTTCTATCGGATCGTGGGCGGTGGTGGCGTGCAGGGTCTGGCCGATTCGTCGGGCGAGCGACAGCGTCCCGCGCAGCAGGGCCTTTTTCGCCACCCGAGCCTGCATGGGGTAGAGCGCCACCGCAGTCGAACAGCCCAGGCTGACCGTCGCCGTCCGGGCCAGGCGCTCGGTCCAGAAATTGTCCACCGTCTCCAGCAACACCCGGTTGCCCTTTTCGTCTCCAATCGCCATGGGCGTGGCCGACACGCCGTGCAGGCTGGGGGTCACCATCTGAATTTCTGGAAACGCCCTACCCATGCCGTCAGCGTCGATAATGGGAATGCCCAGGCTGGCCGCGACCAGCATCGGAATCATCGAATTGACCCCCCCGGCTTCAATCGACAGGGTGGCATAAGCCCGGCTGTGGAGGTGGTGTTCGACCATCCGAAAGGCGTCCAAAACTTCGGTGCCGCTCGGAATCTTTTCGACCAGGACGGTTGGGGCGCCCATCATGGCGGTGGGGATAATCCACGCCTCGTCCGCGACTTCGTCGAGTGAGACCAGCCGGATGGGGCCGTGGCGGCGCACCGCCTGCTGGGCCATCAGCTTGCCCAGGGTCGGGTCGCCGCCGCCCCCAGTGCCCAGGACGGTGGCGCCCAGCGCAATATGGTCCAGGTCTTCGAGGTCGAGCAGGGTCATGGCTTGGCGTCCGAGAAAAACCGCTGACAGCCCAGAAATCCGGTTGCCAGCGGGGTCTGACCGTCGAGGGCCAGTTGGCTGAGGATTTCGCCCAGCACGCTGGCGAACTTAAAGCCGTGGCCCGACAGTCCGGCCACAAAAGCGACCTGGGGGTGCTCGGGGTGGCGATCCACAACAAAGTGTTCGTCCGGACTCATGGTGTACATGCACACCACATGGTGCTGGCGTCGCCGGCTGACCCCCGGCAGATAGCTGGCCAGAAAGCGCTCGACCTGGGCTTGGTCGTGGGCGTGGACGCTTCGGTCAAGGCCGAGCGGGTCGCTGACGGACTGTCCGCCCGAGTGCTCGGCCACCTTCAGGCCAAACCCGTCGGTCGGCGGAAAGCCGTAAAAATGGCCCTCGGGCGTCTCGTAGAAGTAGCACGGACAGCCGGACTGGTCGTACACGGGATCGTCGAGTTCGTACCAGAACAGCGACTTGCGTCGGATAGTAAAGGGAATGCCCAGCTCGCCCAGCAGCTGGCCGGCCCACGCCCCAGCGGTGATGATGAGACGCTCGGCGGCGTACTCGGCCCGGTCGGTGGTGACCGCCACACCCCGACCGTCAGCCCGCCAGGTACGCACGACTTCGTTGCTGCATAGCTGAGCGCCAGCCTGTTGGGCATGGTCGCTATGGGCCACGACACACGCCTCAACGCGCAGATAGCCGGCCTGCCGCTCGAACACGGCGGTCATGCTCGGAGGGATACGAAAGCCGGGGAAGCGCTGTTCGGCTTCGGCCGCGCTCAGCTCATCAACCGTCAGACCGTGGGCGCGGGCGCTGGCCCGCACGCCGGGTACCATGAACCCGTCGGCCGGACCCACCTCAAGCAGGCCCGTCTCGGTATACAGCTGCTGGGCACAGCGTTCGGACAGGTCGGCCCATAAGGTGTAGGCCCGCCGCAGGAGCGGCACGTAGTCCGGGTGCTCCATATAGGCCAGCCGAATGAGGCGCGTGTTGCCGTGTGAGCTGCCCCGGTCGTGGCCGGGTGGAAAACGGTCGATGCCCAGGGCTCGCACACCACGCTGGGCCAGATGAAACAGCGCCGCGCTGCCCACCCCGCCGGTGCCGATCACAATGCAGTCGTAGTGCTCCATCGTCACCCCTTTCGTCTGCCTGGCTGGTGCTGGTCGCTCAGGCGCAGAAGGCTGCGTCAGCATAGCGAAAGCCGTCCCAGAACACAAAGGAAACCACCGAGGGCTGAGCAGCCTGCCAGAGCGCGAGGTGGTTTGCTGGAACTGTATCAGCCAGCCTGAGACCCTTACTCATGCGGTCGGCAGCCACGCAAGGGGGGAGTTCTCAACCACCGCGAAATAGGCTATTGAGAGGATGGCTCGGTGCTCAGGGTGGGCAGCGAGTACTTTAACGATAGGGGAGGAGAACACCTATGCGAAAGAGAACACTCATCACCGCCGTGGCGCTTGCCTTGGGCCTCAGTTTTACGGCCCCAGCTGTGTGGGCTGACACTCACGAAGGCGAGGCCGCCGAGGCTGGGCAGGAAGCGTCCGACAAGAAGGATGAGAGCGCTGGCGACGAGAGCGCTGGTGGTTGTGGGGGATCGTCAGAGGGGTCCTCTGAACAGTCATCGGAAGGCTCGCACTAAGCCAGACCATCCATTATGAAGCCCTTTTTTTCAGAGGTGAGCGCGGCTGACATCCTGCACGAAAAAAATCGTGCCCGTGAGCTGCGCCGCTCTGAATGGTGGAAACGTCGGCGGGCGGCTGGCCTGTGTCACTACTGTCACGAGCGCTTCCCGCCCGCCGAGTTGACCATGGATCATCTCATCCCCCTGGTGCGGGGTGGAAGATCGACCAAGGGCAATATTGTTCCGGCCTGTAAAGCGTGTAACAGCAAGAAGAAATACGCCCTGCCGTGGGAGTGGGAGGCGGACAGGGCAGGCTAGCGCGCTGTTACGACTCAATCCAGTCGATAATGTAGTCGTCAAGACGGTCGAGCGGAACCAGCTTTTCTGATACGACGCTGCCGCGGACCGAAATCCCAGCCTGATGAACCGTTTCCGGGTTACCTGACACGAGCGGATGCCACCACGCCAAGCCTCTTCCCTCGTGCAGCCGCCGGTAGGCGCACGTCCGTGGCAACCAGCGGGTCTGACCCACCGTCTGCGGGCTGAGGATGCGACAGTCCGGCACCCAGCGCTGACGCTCGGCATAGTTGGCACACCGACAGGTGTGGGGGTTGAGGAGGTGGCAGGCCACGTTGGTGTACACCACGCCATCCTCGTCCTCAAACTTATGCAGACAGCAGCGTCCACACCCGTCACACAGCGACTCCCACTCGGCCTTGCTCATCTCGGCCAAAGACTTGGTTTCCCAAAACGGTTTTGTGTCTGACATACGCTTGTCTTGTCTCCTCGCGTGCTCAGCTGACCGTGATCACGACCCGTCCCTCAGTAACCGTTACCGGATAGGTCCGAACCGGTCTGCGGGTCGGACCACCCACGGCCTGACCGGTTTCCAGACTGAAACGTGCCCGATGCGTCCGGCAGGTCACCACCGTCCCCGAGACCGTTCCGCCGGCCAGGGGAGAGCGGTTATGCGAGCAGCTGTTCTCGATCACAAACACCCGCTCGCCCAGATGGAAAACGGCCAGGCGTCTGCCCCCGACGCGTAGCGGTGTGCCCTGTCCGTCCGGGAAGGCGGCCAGGGGAAACGTATAACTGCGGGATGGCTGGGGCGTGGGCGTCCGCCCGCCGAGCCAGGCCGCCAGCTTTTGCCACACCCCTCGCATGCCGGCCGTTTACTCCATCGGAAAACCGTACAGCTTGGCCGTGTTGTCGTGGACAATCTTGCGGGTGTCGGCGTCCGGAATCGAGGCGAAGTTGTCGGCCACCTGTTTGCGGGAGAACGGCCACACCCCTTCGGTGTGCGGGTAATCCGAACCCCACATGATGTTCTCCACACCCATCAGCTCTCGGGTCAAGACGCCGGCCCGGTCGTCCTCGAAGGTGGCGTAGAACTGGCGATGAAAATAGGTGCTGGGCGGCTCGGGCAGGCGGGGTTCCATCCAGCCCTTGTGGTCCTGCCACCAGTGGTCCATGAAGCCAAGAGCGGCCCCGATCCAGCCAATGCCGCTTTCGACCAACGCCCATTTGAGCTTGGGAAAACGGACCGGCGCGCCACCCCAGATCAGGTGTTGCAGGGTGTCGTTCATCTCAAACTTGACGATGCCGATGATAATTCCACCCGCGCCCGGACCGTGGGCGCGACCGAACGGATCGCGGCCACCGATGTGGATGCTGGCAATCAGCCCCATGTCTTGCATGGCCGCCCACAGCGGATCCCAGTCGGGCAGATTATACGGGCGGTCATCGACCCAGGCGGGTAACATCACGCTGACCAGACCCAGCTCGGCACACCGCTCGGTTTCTTCGACCGCCCACTCAACCGGACCCCGACACGGAATCATGCCCACGCCCTTCAGACGATCAGGGTAGGGCTGACAGAACTCGGCCAGCCAGTCGTTATAGGCGCGGCAGCAGGCGTACAGGTACTCGGCGTCAGGTGCCCGGACCAGGGTCAGCCCGACCCCGGGGTAGACGACCTCTCCGGACACACCGTCCAGATCCTGGTCCTTGAGGCGCTCGTCCGGGTCCCAGCAGCCGGGTCGGTTTTCTGAATGCCTGAACCCCTTTGGTTTGGGGATATCCAGACCCTGGGCCTTGAGATCGGCCATCGGACCCTCAAAGGCCAGCGGACGCGGGCGCAGCCCGTCGATGACGATGTAGTCGCCGGTTTCATCCAGCGCCTCAATACGGGGAGCTTTGTCGCGCCACTGTGTGTCCAGGCGGGTGAGCCACAGGTCGGCGGGTTCGACAATGTGGGAGTCGGAAGACAGCAAGCGTTGGGTGTATTCTGCGGTCATTGGGCCTCCTGGCAAAAGAGAGTGAGACGGACGGCAGCCGGGTTACTGGCTGAGCGCGATCTTGTTACACGTACAGGTGCCGATCTGGTGCAGCTCGATCACGTTGCCGCACGGGTCCCGGACAAACACCTGATCGGAATTCTGGCCGACCAGACCCTGGATGCTCCAGTACCAGATGCCGCGTTCGTCCAGTTCTTTGCGGGCCGCTTGAATGTCTTCGACGGCCAGGGCGACGTGCGGCAGGGTCGGGTCTTCTTTTTCGCTTCTTGCCATGGGCGATTTTCCGCTCGCGCCCATCAGATGGATCTGGGTCGTCTGTTCCCCCTCGCCCACATACATCCAGAAACCGGGGATGGTGGGAATGGTGGGCCGAGCCGGATCGGTAGACAGGCCCAGCACATCGGAGTAGAAACTGCGGGCCTGTTCGACTTCATCCGGTGCGGTACCAATCCGAATCCCGTGATGGTGGAGTTCAACAACCTTAATCGGCATAATGTGCCCCTCCTTCTGTCGTGGTGTCTGGCCTGTGCTATAGCACAGAAGACTCGCCGACCAAGACGGCCGCCCGCGAGAAGGGTGCCGGTGCAGACACAGCCTTCATCAGAGGCACAGAAGACGGCGTCAGATACGGCTGTTATTTTCCGGGCTGTCCGTGGCGAACCGCTCGGTGGGTTCGGGAGGTCTTGAGGGACGGTGACTCCCGGGTTGCCGGTGGTGAGCGTAGCCGTGCGTCAGGGCTTGATCCGCAGCCCGTTTAACCACTCCAGCAGAGCGCGCTCGATGTCTTCCTGGGCTGTCTCTTTATCGTCCGCTCGGGCGATGTACAAAGCTCCTTGGATGAAGCTCCCAAAAATCAGTTGGCTCAGCGGTTCAACCGGTTGCTCTGCAATATAGCCCAGATGCATCAGCAGCTGCGTCTGCTGCTGAATGAGGCCCAGCCCTACCGGGGCGGGCAGGTCTGAGGCGAGGACGACTGGCCCATCAATATACAGAATGCGCCGAATGCCCGGAGTACTACACAGAGTGAGAAAGGCGCGGGAGCCAACCATCGCCCGCTGCCACTCATCGCCCTCGGCCTTCTCCATGATCTGAGCAATTGTTTCGATCAGGGACTCGTCGGTCTCACGATGAACAGCCCGGAAGAGACCGGCTTTGTCTTTGAAGTGGTAATACAGCGCGCCTCTGGTTACCCTGGCGCGTTCCACAATGGCTTCAGTTGACGTGTTGACATAGCCCCGCTCGGTAAACAGCTCACGGGCGGCAGCCATCAGGGCGGCCCGTGTCTCCTCTGATCGTTCGGCATTCGTGCGTCTCGTGTCCATCTATACCCCTCCTCAGACACACAGCGAACTGTTCCGGCGTCTTGCTCTCTTTCAGGGCGCGGGTGGGGGACGATCTGTCACTGTTCTGATCCGTTACTGCTCCTTGAAGCCGGGCATGATTTCTGTGGCAAAAATCCGCACCGCGTCTCTATCGTACAACCCCGGGCGGCGCAGATTGACAATGAAATGGGTCACTCCCACATCGATATAGGTCTGGATCTGACGCCGGATTTCCTCCGGTGTTCCGGCCAGTACCATCTTGCGAGCCTGTTCGACAGGGATGTTTCTCAGCTCGGCAATGCGTTCCAACAGGGTGTGGACTTCGGCCGGATCGGTGCGGATGTAGACTGGGGTGAGGATGGAGCGTTCGATCTCGGTGCAGTCGCGCTGAATGTCCTGGCACAGGCGCTCCAGGACTTGGCTTTTCTCCCGGATGCGGTCCGGGCTGAGCATCGGGATATTCCACATGCTGGCGTATCTGGCCACCAACGGCAGGGTCCGTTTTTCGCCGATGCCGCCGATCAAGATCGGGGGGTGGGGCTGCTGGACGGGCTTGGGCTCGAACGGTGCCTCAACCAGGCTGTAATACGTTCCGCTGAAAGACGCGGTCGGGTCGGCGCTCCACAACGCGGTGATCAGCTGCAGGGCTTCGCCCAGTCGCTGGCTGCGTTCCCGTATTTTCGGGAAGGGCACGCCAAAGGCCTCATGTTCGCGTTCAAACCAGCCAAAACCGACGCCCAGAATGAGCCGGCCCTGGCTCAGGTGGTCGACCGTGGTCGCCATCTTGGCCAGGACCGAGGGATGACGGAAGGTATTGCTGGACACCATGGTGCCGATCCGGACCCGGGACGTAACGCCTGCCATGGCCGCCAGCAGCGTCCAGGCCTCCAGGTTGACCTTGTCTGCGGGGCCCACGCTGGGCAGCAGGTGGTCGTTGGTCCACAGGGTGTCAAAGCCGAGCGCCTCGGCCTCCTGCCAGACGGCTTTGAGTTCCTGAACGGTGGTCTGTTGTTGGGCGACTTGCAGTCCAAACCGAATCGGCTTGGCATCCGGCTGGGTGGCGGAGCAGACCGTGACAGACACGAGCACGATCAGCACGGCTGACAGGATGCATTTCATCGGAGTCCTTTCCATGGAACGCCTAAGCCTCGGCGGCCGCTTGGCCCGTCTCGTCCACCTCTTCGACCTCAAAACCGGCCCGTTCAATAAGACTGCGGGCCGCCTCGGCCTGCTGGCCCGGGGTTGTCAGATAGCCCTCGACAAAGAGCGAGTTGGCCGGATACAGCGCCAACCCCGACCAGTCGCCCAGATAGATCTCACGCCCGGCGGCCATCCGAATCTCGCTCCGGGGGTTCAGAAAGCGCAGCAGACACAGGGTTTTCAGGCCCTTGATGGGATCGGCGCGCCGTTCGCCGAGCGGGGTGCCGGCAATCGGATACAGGAAGTTGACCGGAATCGAGTCAATGCCCAGCTCACGGGTGGCGTAGGCCAGGTCCACAATATCCTCATCGCTCTCGCCCATGCCGATGATGCCCCCGGAGCAGCTCGACAAGCCGGCTCGCTTGACGTTTTTGACCGTCTCGACCCGGTCATCGTAAGTATGGGTGGTGCAGATCTGGGGATAAAAGCGTCGGCTGGTATTCAGGTTATGGTTGACCCAGCCGACCCCGGCGTGTTTCAGCTCGGTGGCCTGGGCGTGGTCCATCAGGCCCAGCGAGACACAGATCTCAAGCTGGGGAAACTCGGCCTTGATCGCCCGTACCGCCCGGCTCATGTGCGTAATCTCGCGCGTCTGCGGTCCGCGCCCGCTGGCGACCATGCAGTAGCGCCGGGCGCCGGCGGCCACGGCTTTGCGCGCCCCGGCCAGCAGTTGGTCATGGGGCAGCAGGCGATATTTCTGAATTGAGGCGGTCGAGATTTTTGACTGGGAACAGTAGTGGCAGTCCTCCGGACACAGGCCGCTCTGGGCATTCTGCAAGACACACACTTTGACCTTCCGACCAAACGTCCGGCTGCGGACGCTGAAGGCCGCGTCGAGAAGCGCTCGCAGCTCGGTGTCGGGGGTCTGGAGCACGCCAAAGGCGTCGGCGCGGGACAGCGCCTCGCCCGCCAGCGATGTACGGGCCAGGACGGACATATCGGTCATCTTCATACTCCTTCCACGGGTCTGCTGTATCCCAACAGCCGCTGCATATCAATCGCGGCGTCGAACTGCCGGCCGAGCAGGGCGCGGTCTGCCGCTACATCGTTACGCAGCGACATAAAGGGCAGCTGACCCAGACACGGCACGTCGGTCAGTCCGGCCAGGGTCTGGGCGTTGGTCTGAATGGCGAGGTCCGAGTCGGGGCTGGGATGGTTGAGGATATAGCCCAACAGGGGCAGGCCACGCGCCTGGGCACACTCGAACGTCAGCAGGGCGTGATTCAGCGCGCCAAGCTTTGAGCCAACCACCACCACGACTGGGAGCTGCAGCTCAACCGCCAGGTCGGCAAAGGAATAGCGGCCGTGCAGGGGCACCAGCAGGCCGCCCGCGCCCTCGACAATGACCACCTCATGGCTGGCCGCCTGACGCCGAAAGTGTTCAGCAATCCGGCCGCTGTCAATCCGCCTGCCGGCCAGTTCCGCGGCCACGCTCGGGGCCAGGGGCGGGGCGAAGCGGTAGGGGCAGACTTCGTCGAGCGGCAGCGAAGAGTGGGCGAAGGCGGCCAGTCGAGCGGCGTCCTGGGGGTAGAGGCCGCCCGGCCGCTGGGGACAGCCGGTTTCGGCCGGCTTGAGCACGCCAACCCGTTTGCCCCGCGCGGTCAGGGCTGCGGCCAGGCCACAGCCGACTACGGTTTTGCCGACGCCTGTATCGGTGCCGGTAATCAACACCCCGGTTGCGTCGCGCCTGTGCCTGTCCATTGCCCCCTCAGCGCCCCTCGGCTGTCACCGTCTGGATGGCCTCATAGGTGATGTCCAACAGCCGCGTCAGCTCGGACTCGGTGATGCTGAGCGGCGGCATGAGGATGATCACCCCGCCCAACGGACGGATAATCACCCCGCGTTTACGAGCCTCGGTGATGACCCTGATGCCGATTTTTTCGTGCGGCTCGTAGGCGATGCCCTGCTGCGGGTCGCGCATCAGCTCGATCCCGACCATCATGCCCCACTGTCGGATATCGGCCACGTGGGCGAGGGCGGCAAACTCGGTCCGCAGGCGCTGGCTGAGTTGGACGATACGCGGAGCGATCACGTCCAACACCCGGTCGTGCTCGAAGATGTCGAGGCTGGCCAGGGCGGCCGCGCAGGCGAGCGGATTGCCGGTGTAGGTATGGCCGTGGAAAAAGGTTGTGAATTCATCGTAGGGCGCCAGAAAGGCCGAAAAAATCTCCTCTGAGCTGAGGGTCGCGGCCAGGGGCAGATAGCCGCCGGTCAGGCCCTTGGCGACACACATCAGATCGGGCTCGACCGCAGCGTGCTCACAGGCGAACATCCTGCCCGTGCGACCAAAGCCGGTCGCCACCTCGTCGCAGATGAGCAGGATCTCGTGGCGCGTAGCCAGCTCGCGCAGGGTTTGCAGGTAGGCGACCGGATGGGCCCACATGCCGGCCGCGCCCTGCATCAGCGGTTCGACGATCAGGGCGGCGATCTCGGGGTGATGGGCGGCCAGGACTCGCCGGGCCTCCTCCTGGGCGGCGGCCAGCGCCTCGGCTTCGGACAGGCCGCGATAAAAGCGGAATACGTGGGGTGGCGACAGGCGAACGGTGTCGGGCAGGATGGGTCGGTAGTAGTGGTGGAACAGCTCCGAGTAGCCGACCCCGACCGCTCCGAGCGTATCGCCGTGGTAAGCCTCGACGAGCGAGGCAAACTTCACTTTTTGGGGCTGACGCTTCAGCTGCCAGTACTGGTAGGCGAGCTTCAGGGCGATCTCTACCGCAGTGGCCCCGGCGTCCGAATAAAACACCCGGCTCAGCCGCGCCGGGGTGAGTTCGACCAGCCTTTTGGCCAGGACGGTGGCCGGAATATTCGACAGGCCCAGCATGGTCGAGTGGGCGATCTGGTCGAGCTGTTCGCTAATCGCGGCGTTCAGCTCCGGCCGGACATGGCCGTGCGTATTGCACCACAGCGAGGACACGCCGTCCAAATACCGCCGGCCCTGGACATCGATCAGCTCGTTGCCCTCGCCCCGGGCAATGACGACCGGGTCCTCGTCCAGCCAATCCTGCATCTGGGTGAACGGATGCCACACATAGGCGTGGTCCCAGGCTTTCAGGTCTGCGTACGCGGGCGTCTTCACGTCAGCACCCCGACTTCCCTGCCGGCTGCGGCGAACGCCTCGATGGCGTCCTGCATATCCTGCCGGGTATGGGTCGCCATCGGGGTGACCCGAATCCGCGAGGTGCCGGCCGGCACGGTTGGTGGGCGGATGCCCTGGGCAAAAATCCCGCGTTCGAGCAGGGCTGCGGCCAGGGCCATGGTCTGGCCCGCATCGCCGATAATCAGCGGCAGAATCTGCGAGCGGGTGTGGCCCAGGCTGTAGCCCAGGCCGGTGAGCTGCTCGGCCAGAAAGGCGGTATTGTCCCACAGCTGACGCCGCCGCTGGGGTTCCTGGGCGACAATATCCAGGCCGGCAATGGCCGTGGCCGCGACCGACGGCGGCAGCGCGGTGGTGTAGACAAAACTGCGCGCCCGGTTCACCAGCCAGTCAATCAGTTGACGGCTGCCGGCCACATACGCCCCAAAGCCGCCCAGCGCCTTGCCCAGCGTGCCCATCTGGATCTCGATGGCCGCGCTCAGCCCCAACTCCTCCACCACGCCGCCCCCGTGCGGACCAAAGACGCCGGTGGCGTGAGCCTCATCGACCATCAGCCAGGCGTCGTGACGGCGGGCCAGCCGACTCAGCTCGGCCAGGGGAGCGATATCGCCGTCCATGCTGAACACCGAGTCGGTCACAATCAGGCGCTGGCCGGCGCCCGAGCACGAGGCCAGCAGTTCGGCCACGTGTTCCACATCGTTGTGGCGAAAGACGAGCGTTGAGGCGCGTGACAGCCGACAGCCGTCAATGATGCTGGCGTGGTTGAGGGCATCGCTCAGAATCGTATCGTCGGGCCCCATCAGGGCCGACAGGGTGCCGACATTGGCCTGATAGCCGGTCGGAAAGACCAGTGCCGCCTGGGTGTGTTTGAGGCGCGCCAGGCGGGCTTCCAGCTCGTGGTGGAGTGCCATGCTGCCGGAGATCAGACGCGAGGCGCCGGCTCCGCAGCCACAGCGTTCAAGGGCGGCCTGGGCCGCCCGGGTGAGCGTCGGATGGTTGGCCAGGCCCAGGTAGTTGTTGGACGACAGCATCAGGACCTCACGCCCGTCAAGCCTGACCCGGCCGGCCTGGGCACCCTCGACCAGGCGCAGCCGGCGGTACAGGCCGCGCTGTTCCAAGTCGGCCAAACGGTCTGCCAGCACGTCGGTGAGCATCAGCGTGTCTCTTCGGCCGTGTGAATCACGCCCTGCTCAAACAGGGCGTCGATGGTGTCCTGGCTATAGCCGGCCAGCTCCCGCAGCACTTCGGCCGTATGCTGCCCCAGCATGGGCGCGACATACGGCAGGACGGCCGGCGTGCGCGAGAACCTGGTCAGAATGCCGGTCTGCCGCACCTCTCCCCACTGGGGATGGGTGTGGGTCGCGATCAGCTCGTTGGCCGCCACATGCTCGTCGTCAAACAGCTCCGGCAGAGGCAGGACAGGGGCGCAGGGCACCCCGGCCCGGTCCAGGGCCGCCAGCCAGTCCTGGGTCGTGCTGCGACCAAAGCAGGCCGTCAGCATTTGGCCCAGCGGGCTGTCCACGCCGGCCTGTCTGGCCTGGCTGAACGGCTGCCGGCTCAACTCCGGCCGGCCCACGACCGCGCCCAGCGCCCGCCACTGGTCCTCGGCCGTCACGGCCAGAAAGAGGGAGCTGTCGGCGGTCGGATAGATACGGTACAGCGCACCCGTGCCCCACAGGTCGGGCCCACCGTTTTCCATGTCCGGGCGGCCGTCATAAAAAATGAAATTGCTGGCCTGGACGGCCATGGCGGCGCTGGTCAGCGAGGTTTCAATATGCTGCCCCAAGCCCGGTCTTGTGGCGGGCGTACAGGGCTGCGCTCACCCCGTAGGCGGTCAGCAGCGCGGCCGCATAGTCGCACACCCCACAGGTCAGATAAAACGGCGGCTGGCCGTGGCCGCCCTGGGCGCGCATGATGCCCGAGCGGGCCTGCAACAGCGGGTCAAAGCCGGGATAGTCGTGGTCCGGCCCGCTGGAGCCAAAGGCCGTGACCGTGGCATAGATCAGCCGCGGGTTCAGAGCCGACAGGGTGTCGTAATCAATGCCGTAGCGCCGGGTTGCGCCCGGCCGCAGATTTTCCACCACCACATCGGCCTTGCGCACCAGATCGTGCACCACCTGTTTGCCCTGGGGGCTGTTCAGATTGACCGACAGGCCGCGCTTGCCCTGGTTCCAGCCCAGAAAGCCAAAGCCGAAGGCGCGGAACGCGTCGCCGCTCAGCGATTCGACCTTGATGACCGTGGCGCCGAGCTGGGCCAGCATCATGGGACCGAGTGTGCCCGCGATATAGCTGGCGAAGTCGAGCACCACCACCCCCTGAAGCGGAGCCCCGCCGGCCGCCGGTCGAATCGGCGCGGACGGCTCTGTCCGCCGTTCCTCATGCATCGTTCTGCGTTCTGCATTTTGCTTCACCGCTGCGGTGTGCTGGCCCAGCAGCGGAGCCGGCCCCTGGATCGCGCCCGGGGTGCGGGACAGCTGGACCGGGACACCCATCTGAACGGTGTGGCCCAGCTGCGGGTCGTCAACCTCCACCCGCAGCCGGTTATGCAGCACCTGCGAGAACTCCATGAACTCCTGACGGCTGGTGACCGGCGCGCAGGGAACGTCGTTGGTGCGCAGGATGTCCAGCCACTCGGCCCGAGGTCTGGTCCGCATGATGGCGCTAATCCGGTCCGCCAGTTCCTGACGATCTTCGGCCGCAATGCCCCACGGCGCCCTCTCATAGCGCGGGTCCGACAGCCACTCGGTCTGGTCCAGGGCCAGACAGAACTTGTTCCAGAAGGTCGGGTTGCCGCAGGCCACAAACAGCCAGTCGTCCTGGGCCTGAAACAGGCGGTAGACCGGGATTGGCCCCAGGGGGTCGAGCTGGCCGCTGAACAGGCGCAGGATGTCGGGATGGTACAGGATCGTCCCGGTGTTCATGGCAAACGCGCCGGCCAGCCACGACACTTCGAGCCGCTGGCCCAGGCTGCTGATCTCGCGCTCGAACAGGGCGGCGGCAATAGACCCGCTGGCCACAAACGCCGCGCCATAGCTGGCAATCGGAATGACCAGGTAGACGCCCCCGGCCCGGTGCGACCACTGGCTGCCCAGCAGTCCGCTCAGCGCGGCGACCAGGGTATCGTCTGCAAAGCGCGTGGCGTGCGGGCCGGTCGTGCCAAAGGCCGGCAGGTGGCAGCCGATCAGACCCGGATTGTCGTCGGCCAGACTGTCGTAGCCCAGCCGCGCTTCGTCTTCACTGCCCGGCTGAAAATCGGTCAGGACAACATCCGCCCCGGCCACCAGGCGTCGAATCAGGGCCAGTCCCTCGGCCGTGGCCGCGTCGGCCACGACGCTCTGCTTGCTGCGGTTCCACACGTGAAAACCGGGCATACCGCGCGCCGCATCGCCCTGGGGCGGCTCGACCTTGACCACCTGCGCGCCTTGCTCGGCGAGCAACATCCCGGTATACGGGCCAGCAATGCCTTGTGTCAGATCAATGATCCGGATGCCATCCAGCGCGCCAGCCATGGTGTCCTCCTGGAATGTGGTTCAGCCTGACCCGATGGATAAAGAAGAGAGGATGAACCACACTGTCAGCCCCAACGTCATCTGAGGGTGTACTATGCTGTCTCCCGTTGAAAAACTCAACCAAGCCCTGCGTGACAACCGACCCGAGGACTACCTCTCGACCCTGCACCGCGAACTCGGCCTGCGAGCCCTGGCCTTTCGGCCCGGCGAGTCCGTCTGGGAGTGGGAGGCGAGCCAGGAGCGGGTGCTCAACCCGTTCGGCTATGTCGCGGGCGGCTACCTGGCCGTGTTTGCCGACGAACTCATGGCCAGCGCGATTGGCTCGGTGCTGGACACGGGCGAGCTGGCCACCACCGCCGAACTCAAGATCAGCTTCCTGAAGCCGGTGGCCAAGGGCCTACTGCGGGGCCAGGGCAAGGTGTTGCGCAAGGGCCGGCGGGTAGCCTTTGTGGAAGCCCGGATCACCAACGCCAAAGACGACTTGGTCGGGCTGGTGACCAGCACCTGGACGGTGGTAGCCAGCCAGTAGGGGCGACCGGCCGGTCGCCCTGATACCTCCGATTTCCGAGACCGCTGGCCGAGCGCCTAGACGATTTCCTAGAGGACCAGCTGATCCGGGTGCCGCGCCACGCTTGGCCTCTTTAAGCTATCCTGGAAAAGCTGGATCGGGAGACAGAAGGTACGAAAGTTGACAGATAGGGCCTTATCAGACGCAGCATCCAGACCGAGAGCTGATTTCGCTGGGGTAACGCATGAGTGTCAAAGCCCGATTGAGGACTATTGTCGATGGTACAGACACCCGGGCAGGGAGGGCCTTCGATTGGGCAATTCTTATCCTGATCTTCTATGCCATAGCCACGCTTACCTATGAAACGATGCCTGCCCTGAGCGAGAATGCGAGACAGTTTCTCTGGATTTCCGAAGTCGTGGTGACTGCACTCTTCACTCTTGAGTACGGGGCCAGGTGTTATCTCGCGGAACGAAAAAGGGACTACCTCCTCAGTTTTTACGGCCTCATTGATTTGGTCGCGGTGCTTCCGTTCTACCTCGCTTTCTTCTTCGGGGCTGAGGTAGCGGTCCTGCGCTCCTTCAGAGCCTTCCGCCTGCTCCGCATTTTTCGCTTACTCAAGCTGTTTCGCTATAGCCGCGCCGCAGAGCGATTGCTGAGTGCGTTAGCGGCTTGCAAGGAAGAATTTGTCCTGTTCTTCTTCACGACCCTCATCCTGCTCTTCCTGGCGGCAGCCGGTATCTATTACTTCGAGCATCCCGGTCAGCCCGAAGACTTCCGCTCCATTTTGCACTCCCTGTGGTGGGCCGTGGTGACGTTGACAACAGTTGGCTATGGCGACGTATACCCGCTGACTGTCGGCGGCCGGATTTTCACGTTCTTCATCCTCTTGCTTGGCTTGGGTGTGGTGGCTGCTCCTGCTGGCCTCATTGCCAGCGCCTTGTCGAAGGTACGGGAAACCGAAAGAGATTGAGCAGGGCTCGCCCAAACTTGACACTTTGTACGTTATCAGACGGAGCAGGCAGTGCGGCCGAGAGTGAGTCTAGGAAAATCAGGGACTTAGCGCGTGTGCCGAACGCGGCCGATCTGAATAAGAGGTGTGCCGCTGCTGCTCGACTGAATCAATCGCCTTTGAGCCTTGAACCTCTCCCGGCTCTGGTTGTCTGAATCGAATGTCGTGCGCTACCATGCAGCCACGAAGGACCTGCCGACCCGAGCAGGGCAGAGAAGGGAGTGCGAGCATGGCAACGTACGCACGGCCGCATCCGACCGAACCACCCCAGGCGGGCCTGCTCCGGCCCGACGAAGTCAAGGGCATCCTGAAGCCCTTGGAGGAGGCCAACCCGCTCCCCCCGAGAATCTACGCGGACCCCGACGTGTTTGCTGCGGAGCAGGTACGAATCTTGGGCCGCGAGTGGCTGCCTGTCGGCTTTCTCGATCAGGTCCGCAAGCCGGGCGACTACTTCGCCACCGACATCCTGGGAGAACCCCTGCTCGTCGTCTGCGATCCCGACGGCGCCGTTCGGACCTACTACAACGTGTGCCGACACCGTGCGATGCGGGTCGCACAGGGGAGCGGGAACCAGCCCTCCTTCGCGTGCCCGTACCACGGCTGGACCTACGACGGGCATGGCCAACTCGTGCAGGCGCTCCATATGGAGCAGACCACGGCGTTCTGCATGCAAGACATCCGTCTGCTCGAAGTCCGCACCGAGGTGTGGCAGAACTTCGTGATGATCAACTTCGATCCGGAAGCAGCGCCGCTCGCCCCGCAGCTTGCCGACCTCGCCGCGTTCCTGGAACCCTGGGACCTGCCCAACATGCGCCTCGTGATCAACAAGCGGTTCGAGTGCCCGTGGAACTGGAAAATCATGCTGGAGAACGCCAACGAGGGTTACCATGTGATGGCCCTGCACCGGAACAGTGCGCAGGAGGCGCTGCCGACCGAAGCGCTCACGGTCGAGTCCCTCGACGGGCCGTACAGCCTCTTCCACATGCCCTACGCCGAGGCGCTCGACGAGGCGAAGGACTGGCTCGGGCGGCACGACCGGGCCCAGTACGTCCCGCCCCCGATCCCCGGCCTGCCGAAGTCCGGCTACGAGCAGGTCGAGTTCATCACGGTCTTCCCGTGCCTGACCTTTTCGGTCCAACACGACAGCATGACCGCCTATCCCATCTTCCCCCACAAGCTGGACCAGATCACCTTCGCCTGGGTCCATCACATGCCACCGGGTTCGGGGGGTGAGCACCCCGGCTTCGGTGATTACATCAAGGCCCAGGACGCGATGATGGAGGAGATCCAGCGAGAGGACACGGACGCCGCCATCGCCGTCCAGCAAGGCTGGGCGTCCCGGGGCGCAGCCCCCACCTGGCTCTCGCACCTCGAGAAAACGACCTGGCAGTTCCACCGCTGGTATGCGGAGCGCATGCAGCTGTAGGTGGTGCGTGCCGGTATCCTGGTTGATTGTGGTCCATACTGGACTACTATACTCTTTCCGTTGGAGGCTCTGCCGTGCAACATTCCAAAAGACAGCGCGTCTGGACTGTGGCCGAGGCCAAGGCCCGTCTCTCAGAAATCTTGCGGCTGGCCGAAGCAGAGGGGCCTCAGACTATAGGGACCCGCCGACCCTTCGTCGTCGTACCCGCTGAGGCGTGGTACGGGAAAACCTCACCCCGCAAGCCCCTGGGCCGGTGGCTGATAGACAACATGCCGCGCGGGATTGATCTTGAGATTCCCAGCCGCCACGAGCCCGAACGTGCGGTTCCGTTCAGCGACGATGATGGCAAATGAGCGGCTTTCTTCTGGACACCAACGTCGTGTCGGAGTTGACAAAGGAGGCGCCGGACTCGCGGGTCGTGGCGTTCCTGGCCGCTCAAGACGATCTGTGGCTGCCAACCATCGTCCTGCATGAACTGGAGTTCGGCCTGAATCTGCTCCCACCGGGGCGGCGACGTAATCGCATACGCGCTGCTTTGTCAGCACTCATCATGGAGTACGGGGATCGCGTCCTTCCGCTGGACCGCCCAGAAGCGGAGCAGGCCGCAGCGCTCCGGGCACGAGCGCGTCGCGCCGGCCGTGTTCTGCATCTGGCTGACGCGCTGATCGCTGGGACGGCCGTGGCTCATACCCTCGCTGTTGCGACACGGAACGTGGCGGACTTCGAGGGCTTGGGCGTCACTGTCATCAATCCCTGGGAGGCGAGGTGAGGGGCACCACCGCGTCCACGGTTGAAGACGCGCCCCTCGGTCTGGCTTGGGCGGCCTGAGCGGCTGTAAGACGGCCGGCTCAATCCGCAAAGCGGGGCATGACTTTCTCGGCGAACAGTTCGAGCGAGGTCATGATCTGGTCGCGGTCATGAATGCCCTGCGGCAGCAGGAAGAAACACTCTTTGATCGGAATCTTGCGGCTGGCCTCTTCCAGCCGCCGACACAGGGCGTCCGGGTCGCCGACCAGCAGCTCGGGGTGGCCCTGGCCGAAGGGCAGAAACCATTTATCCCACATCCACAGCGGATCCTTGAGCCAGTCCTGAGCGACCGCCCGGTCCTTGTGGCAGATCAGCATGCCGCCCCAGGCTGCCTCGTCGCCCGGTTCGATCGTGCGCCCGTGTTTGAGCGCCTCGTCGTGATAGCCCGACCACAGGCGCTTGCAGAAGTCGAGGTCCGAGGCCAGCACGATCGGCTTGCCGCCGTATTTGGCCCAGAACAGCGCCGTCCGCAGGCTGTGGGTGAAGCCGCCGTACAGCGGCGGGTGGGGCTGCTGGTAGGGTTTGGGGGCGATGCCGATCTCGCGAATCCGCATGTCGGCATCAACCCCCTGGCCGTACTCGGTGTAGGACGACTGGGGGTGGGGGTTGACGAAATCATCGGGCGGGATGGTCCAGTACTTGCCCTTGTAGCTGAAGGTGTCGTGCTGCCAGGCCTTGAGTACAATCTCGACAAACTCGGTGAAGTACTCGCGGTTCATGGCGTCGTCGGGGCTGTTGCGGTTCCAGTCGCCGACCGCGTTGAGGTCCGGCCGAATCCGGTAGTTGTGAACCCAGCGGGCCTGATAGCCCCGCACCAGCCCCACGCCCAGCCGGCCCTTGAGCATGTGGTCGAGGGTGGCGATGTACTCGGCCGTCCGGACCGGATTATGGGTCGGTGCGACCCAGCCGATCATGTTGACCTGGAGCCGTCTGCTGTGCTGGCCGATCCACATCGACAGCAGGCCGGGTTCGTTGCTGGCCTCAAAGCCTTCGATCTGGAGGTGGTGTTCGGGGTGGCTGAAGCCCGCATAGCCGGCCTCGTCGGCAAAGCTGACGTACTCGGCCACCTCATCGAGCATGCGTTGGTAGAGTTCCGGGCGCTTGCCGGCCATGCCCGCTTCAAGCTCGTGCCGTCGACCGAGCGTCGCGTAGATGAACAGGTGAAACTTCATAGTCACTCCTTCACAGGGGATCGCAGGTGTGGATAAGGGGTGGAGTCAGGCGGTCGGCACGCTTACCCGGACTTCGGTGCCCCGGTTCCGGGCGCTCAAGACCTGCAGGGTCCCGCCACAGGCTTCGGCCCGCTCGCGCATGTAGAGCAGGCTGTACTGACCGTGCGGATACTGCTCGAGATGGGCGCCGTGACCGTCGTCCTTGATCAGCAGCGACACCCCTTTGTGCTCCTGGACGACAGCGATCTCGACGTGCGCGGCGTTGGCGTGCCTGCCGATGTGCTCAAGCGCTTCCTGGGTAATCCGAAACAGGCTGAGGGTGGCGGCGGACGCCAGGGGCAAGACCGCGTCGTCAGCCTGAACGGTAACCCGAAACAGGGACTTCCGGCGCAGTTTGTCCACATACTCTTGAAGCGCCGCCACAAAGCCGAAATCGTCCAGCGTGGCCGGCCGCAACTCGTCCATCAGGCTGCGCACCGTGGCCGCCATGGCGTCCAGCTCGGCGACCAGGCGCTGGATCTGTTCCTCGGCCTCGGGCACCCGCTGGAGAAACAGGTCTTTGCTGCGCCGAAAGTCCTGGAGGACGCTGAACAGTTTCTCGCCGAGCTGGGCCTGCCACTCCTCAACCAGACGCTTGCGTTCCTCTTCCCGGGTGCTGATGACCGTATGGAGCAGCTCCCGCAACTGCTGGGTTTCTTTTTCGATCCCCTCGTACAGCTGGGCGTTTTCAATGGCCAGGGCGGTGTGCTGGGCCACGTTGGTCAGCAGCCCGACCGTCTCGGCCGGAAAGCCTTCGGCCGGGTGCCGATCAGCCACCAGCAGGCAGGCCACAGGCTGCGGATAGTCTGGCTGCATGACCGGGGTGATACACAGGTTGTGTTCGGCGATATCGTGCAGGGCGTCGGGCCGCAGCCAGGTTTGCAGGGTATCCGGCGTGTCCAAGACCAGTGTGCCCCGGTCGCACACCTGGCGCAGCAGGCCACCTTCGGCCAGGCTGGCGGCCAGCGCCGTGGAGGCGGGCACCGGAAAACTGCCGGCGACCGCGATGCGTTCGGCCTGTCCGCTGCGACGGTCGAGCAGAATCAGCCCCACGCCCTCACAGGCCAGCAGACGCTCCAGCGTGTCAACCAGCTGCTGCATGACCGTGTCAACGTCCAGGCTGCCAAGCGCGCGGTTGACGCTCCACAGCTGCTCGGTGGCTTGGATCGATGCTTGCCTATGGGTCGGCTGAGCGGCGGCGGATGGCTGAGTCGGGAACAGCACGGCGCTGATCCCGCCGGCCAGGAAGAGGGAGGCGATCTGGGGGTGGGGAGCGATACCGGTGTCGGTAACGGACAGCAGAGCGAATAATTCCAGGCAGAACAGCGCCTGGAGGGCGGCCATGATCAGCCCGGCGGCCGAGCCGAAGCGGATGCCGACCGTCAGGCTGATGACATAGAAATAGGCCAACGCCGGGCTGTCGATTCCGCCGCTCACCCCGCACATCAGGCTCACCAGGGCGGTATCGAGGAGCGGAACCGGCACGGCCAGCGGCCGACCTCGGTGCAGGCGATAGACCACATAGTGGCAGAAGCCGCAGTAGACCAGACCCAGGCCAAAGACGATACCTGCCACAGGTTGCAGTGCGGTAGCGTCCGGGGCCGATACGAGCAGCCCCCAGACCAGAACCCCGAGCCAGCGCAGGCGGGTCCAGACCTTTTCTTGATGGATGAGGGGGATGGATGTGTCGGAGCGATACGCACCCCAGAAGGCGGACTGCAAGACTGAAGGCAAGGTCTTCATAGTGTGGGAGCGTCCTCTTTCTTACTCTCTGTGCGTGCCCCTTGTCTAGGGGCGTGGCGGAGTTGGGAGGCGCTGTTTTTTTTGAGCGGGGTAGGCTATAGGAACGAATCGGCCGAAGACCGGAAAGGAGATGAGCTATGCTGATGATGCTGAAAGCGCATATTGCGAAACCTGCTGACGCCTCAAATAAAGAGTTCTATAGTGTCTGGCTCAAGGAAGCCGAGGCGGCTTTGGCGGCCAAGGAAGCCGGGGTGATCCAAGCCATATGGAAAGTCGCCGGGAAACCGGAGGTGATTGCGATTCTGGATGTCGAGTCAGGGGACGTGCTCGACCGCGCGATCCAGGGCCTGCCGCTGTGGAAGCTGGGCTACGCCCATATTGTGAAAGACCTGGAATTTATCGCCCTGCGTCCGTATGAGAACTGGGCCGAGGATTTACAGACCTTGGCCCAAGGCTAGCTTGCCCGCCGGGTGCGGTCGTAACCGCTTGCCGGGAGTGGCGGCGCCCGGATTATCCCCTGACCTCCACCCCGGCCAGGCGTTCCAGGACTTTGACCAGAGCCTGGGTTCCCTCATCGCCGGCCCCCAGCGTCTCCAGGGCGTGAAAGAGGGTGTGGACCAGGCTGGTGGCAGGCAGGGCCAGGTGCAGGTGTTCCGCCTCCTGGAGGACGAGCCGTAAATCCTTCTGCTGGAGCCTGACCATAAAGCCCGGCGCAAAATCCCGTTCAAGCACACGCGGGGCGAGGTTCGACAACTGCCACGAGCCTGCGGCCCCACCGCTGATCGCCTGTTGCATTTTCTCCAGATTCAGGCCGGCCTTGGCGCCGAACACGAGTGCCTCGCTCATGGCCAGGTTTGTCACCGCCACCGCGATCTGATTGCACAGTTTGGTCAGCTGTCCCGTCCCGCTGGGGCCCATATGGGTGATATTGGCGCCCATTGCCTCAAAGAGCGGTAGGCAACGGGTAAAGACCTCTTGCTTGCCCCCGACCATGATCGACAGCGTCCCGGCAATCGCGCCGCCCTCTCCGCCGCTCACCGGCGCGTCGAGCAAATCCCCGCCCTTGGCCTCGACCGCCTGGGCAATCTCGCGGGTGGCGGTCGGTGAGATGGTGCTCATATCGATCACCACTGTGCCCGGCCGCAGGCCGGCCAGGACGCCGTCCGGCCCCAGGATGACCTGACGCACGTCGGGCGTATCGGTGACAATGCTGATGACGACCTCGGCCGTCTCGGCAATCTCTTGGGGCGAAGCCGCCCCGGTCGCGCCGTCCTCGAGCAGCGCTTCAACCGATTCCCGGCGTCTGCTGTAGACGCTCAGTGGATAGCCCGCCTTAAGCAGGTTACGGGCCATGGGCTTGCCCATGATGCCAAGACCGATAAAACCGACGTGTGTCTCCATGCTGCCTCCCCGCTTGGCGCGTGATAGCACTATTCTTCGACTGTTTGGGCCACAATGGCAAGGTCCCGGGCAAGAGGGGTGAGTGGACGGAACGGGGAGGGGGAAGGACAGGGAGGTGTGGGCCGGGAGTGGGGCTCAACACCTCCGCCAGGCTGCGCTAGGCCGGAGTTTCTACGCTGATTTCCTGGAAGTCGTCCTGTTCTTCAACAACCGGCTCGTCTTTTCTGTCCCAGGACCAGGAGGCGTCGCGTTCGGGGGCGGTTGGAGCGGGGGGGGATGGAGTGGGGGGGGATGGAGCGGCTGCGGCAGATGCGGCAGCTTGGTTCTGGTCTGACCCCGGCGGATCGGTCTTGGGTCGGCCACGCATGGGCATGCGGTTGCGGACCTCACGCCAATGAAAGCTGCTGGGCGGGCTCTGGAGTCGTTCAAAGCTGGCCAGGAGCAGTTCTTTGCTGTCAGCACGGCCAAAGCAGTGGTCGCCAATCCACATTTCCCAGCCGGGCCGGACACTGCCGTCCGGTGCGGTCAGGTCGCGACGCACGAAGTTCGGCGTGACCGTCGGCAGCGCGCCGCTCGCCTGAACCTCGTCGTCGGGAGCCGACGGGGCAGAACTGGCAGCGGTTGGTGGCTGGGCTGCCGGACCGCTTGACTGGGCTGCCCGCTTGGCCGTGCGCTTTTTAGCCGCTGGCTTTGTTTCCTGCCGTGCAGGACGAAGACTCATATCCTCTCCTTCGCTGCGCTTCTTCTGGACACAGTCCGAAAGAAGGTTAGGTGAACCGTGGCTGAGAGTCCGGTCTGGAAAGAGGCGTGCCGACCCACGTTCGGGCCCGGTTCAGTAGAACTCGTCGGATAGGTGCAAGTGAAACGGGTATGCCAGGATGTTCAGGCTATTCAGGATATTGCAGACTCTCTCCGGCACCGCTTACCCTGTAAGCCTCCCATGTTTTCGCCCCGGTTTCAATCCCCCATGCGCCTATTGCAGCCGGGTTGCGGCCATCGACGGCGGTCGGTCTGCACCGGGCCGTCGCTTACGCCGGGCGGATGTAGGTGCCGCTCTTGCCGCCGGTTTTTTGCTGGAGACACACGTCCGAGATGCGCATGCCTTTTCCCACCGCTTTACACATGTCGTAGACGGTCAGGGCCGCGACCGATACTGCGGTCAGGGCTTCCATTTCGACACCGGTTTTGCCCTGAACCGCAACCCGCGCCTCAATGTCCAGCCGACCGCTGGAGAGGTGGGGGGTGAACTCGACCGTGATGGAGGTCAGCGGCAGGGGATGGCACAACGGAATCAGCTCGGCGGTTTTTTTGGCCGCCATGATGCCGGCCACCCGGGCCACGGCCAGCACATCGCCCTTGGGCAGTTGACCGGTGGTGATCAGGCGCAGGGTTGCGGGCTGCATATGGACCGTGCCGCTGGCCCGCGCCTCGCGGGCGGTCACGGCCTTGTCGCCAACATCAACCATGCGGGCATGGCCGTGGGCATCGGTGTGGCTGAGTTTATCCATGGCTGGTGCTGTCTGGGCTCTGCGAGCCTGCGGCTGGGATGCGGGCCAGTCTGCCACAGGCGGGGACAAGCTGGCAAGCGGGCTGCGGCGTGGGTGAGGGAGAAGCTGGATGGCACTTGACGCTCCGGTGCGGGCTCGCTAGCCAGAACATGCAAGGAGATCGACAATGCTGGACACAGTCCTCCTCACCGCAACCGGCATGTGGCTTGGCGCCATGGTATTTTTTGCCGCAGTCGTTGCACCAACGGTGTTTGGCACCCTGGAGCCGGTCGAAGCCGGGCGGATGATCCGCCGGGTGTTTCCCAGGTACTACCTGTTCGGCCTGGGGTGTATAACGGTTGCCCTGCTGGCCAGTCTGGCGCGGCCGAACTGGTGGACTGCGGCCTTCGCCCTGCTGCTGGGCATCACCGCTTACGCCCGCCAAATCCTGATGCCCAGGATCAACACCGCCCGCGATGCCATGCTGGAAAAGCACGAGGAACACTCCCCGGCCTTCACCCGCTTGCACAAGCTGTCAGTCCAGCTCAACGCCCTTGAAATGCTGGTGTGCGCGGTTCTGATGTACGCCATGGCGAGCTGATCGGCGTCCGGCTCTCAGGCGCTGCGGCCGGGCACGAACACAAAACGGAGTCTGCCCGGCGTGCCGGTCAGGGTGTTCCATGAGGGAGTATCGAGGTCGATGCCGACCAGGGCCCCAGTCGGCAGGGCCAGCTCCCGGCCGCTCAGCCGACTGACCAGGTCTTCGAGGTCGGGGTTATGGCCGACCAGCAGCACTGTCCGACAGGCGTCGTCCAGCCCGGCCAGGACCTCAAGATGCTGGGCCGGGCCGGACAGGTACAAGCTGTCCAGTTTGACGATGCTGCCCGCATAGCCGGCCGTGCGCGCCGCCCGCTTGGCGGTTTGGCGGGCGCGGCGAGCGGCCGACGAAACGACCAGATCAAGCCGAATTCCCTGCCGGCCGATCTCTTGCCCGGCCTGCTCGGCCTGCCGGGTGCCGCGCTTTTTCAGGCCACGCGCGAAATCGTGCTCGGGGCTATCCGGCCGAGCCTTGCCGTGGCGGAGGATGAGCAGGGTTTTCACGCCAGTGCCGTTAGACAAATCTGAGCAGACGGTCGGCGTGCAGCAGCTTGGCCTTGATTGGCAGCTGGGACGGACAGGCCTGCTCGCACGGCGCCCGGCAGTCCACACACTGTGACGCGTTGCGCGCCTCGGGCAGTTTGGCGTACTCTTCCATGCCGACGCGCTGCTGGCCGTAGTTTTCGTAGTACATGGCGTAGCGCAGGATGTCGTCGACCGGCACCTCGGCCGGGCAGGAGGACAGACACTCTCCGCAGCCCGGCGGGCAGTAGTCGTTGGCGGTCAGACGGTCGTATTTTTCAAGCAGCGCAACGTCGGCCTGCTGCACCGGCTGACCCGAGGCGTGCAAATACTCGTCGATCTGGCCCCGTGAACTCATGGTCACCACCAGACAGCTGACATCCTGGTTTGACAGCACCCACTTGAAGGCCGCCTGGGAGAAGGTCTCGCGTTCGGTCGAACTGAAGTCCGACAGCGCCGTATGCCGGGCGCCCTTGAGCGTTTTCATGGCCACAACCCCGACACCCTTTTGCTTGGCGTCGTGAAAGATGGTGGTCAGCTCGGGCCAGTTCCGAAAATTATAGGCGACCATGATGACGTCGAAGCGGTCCGAGTCAACGGCGTGGCGCATGACCTGTTCCAGCCGCGGCGTATGGGACGAGACGCCCAGGAAGCGCAGCTTGCCCTGCTCTCTCAGCCGATCAAAGGCCTCATGGATATTCGGGTTCATCAGCCGCTCAATGGAGTTGCAGGCGTGGATGTGGGCCAGGTCGAGGTAGTCGGTCCCGATCCGTTGCAGGCTGGCTTCAACCGCAGCGATCACGTCTTTGACCGGCGTGGAATTGCTGAGATGACCGCTCGGGGTACAGAACTTCGACACAATAAACAGCTTGTCGCGCGGATAGCCCCTGATGCCTTCGCCCAGGGCGCGCTCCGAGCCGGCCCGGGAATAGTCGGGCGAGGTGTCAAAATAATTGACGCCGCGCTCCAGCGCGTGCTTGACGACCCCGGTGTCGTGCAGGCCCGAGCAGCCAAAAGAGATATCCGAAACCTGTACCCCGGTTCGGCCCAGGGTGCGGTACTGGCGGATACCGGCCTCCTGCCAGTCCGGACTGTGTTGGTCGGCCTGTTCTTCGACCGGCTGCAATAAAAAGAGCTGGGTCTGGTACTCACAGCCGGCGGCCAAAGCCGCACCGCCGCCGGCCAGGCCGACTGCGGCCTGGCGTAAGAACGTGCGTCGGCTAGGGGTATTGGCCTGGGCTGGAGTCGAGCGGGATGTTTGCTTGGCGTCCACGGGCGACCTCCTCAGCGGGTGATTGCGGATGAGGCTAGCACGCGGGTGGACGGCAGACAATCAAGACAGGCAGAAACGGTGAACGGCGGCCTGTTTGGTTTCGGTATCGAAGATCGCATACGCCCCGCGTCTGTCCCGGTCCCGGGGCTGGGAGGGCGAGCCGGGGTTGACGACCAGGACCGAGCCGGTCCGCTCGACGAACGGGACATGGGTATGGCCGAAACAGACCAGGTCGTAGGACAGGTCGGCGAACTGCTTGAGCCGGGCGCTGCCGGGGTAGATATACTCGTCGTGGGGCTCCCAGGGGCTGGCATGGACCATCAGAATCCGTGCCCCGTCGCATTCAATCTCGCGTCTGAGCGGCGCCTGGGCCAGGAAGTCGAGCGATTCCGCCGCAAAGGTGTCGCGGCATTTTTGCAGATAGGCCGGGTTGCGGCCGCCAAACAGCACCAGTTCGTGGTTGCCCTGAATACACACCACCCCGGCCCGCCTGAGCAGCTCGACCGTATCCGCACAGAAGCGGTACTCGCTGATGGCGTCACCCGGACACAGCAGCATATCGGTCGAGGGCATATCCTCAAGCGCGCGACGCAGGGCTGAGGCGTCGGCGTGAATATCCGAGACGATACCGATTCTCATATAAGCCCTGTGTTCTAAAGACTTCTGGTGTGAGACGCAAGAGGCCAAAAATGGGCGCGGATAAACACGAGCAAGACGGCCGTGGCGCGCTTGCACGCCGGGGGCGGAGGTGCCATACAGGGGGCTATGGGACAGACCGATACTCTGTGCGGCTGGGACGATCAGAAGCGGGTGGATTATTTTGTGACGCGCGGCGAACTCCTGATTCCCAAGCGCTATGAACAGCTCAGCAGCCTGATCGATTTCTTCCCCTGGCCGACCGATCAGCCCATTCGGGTGTTGGATTTAGGCGCCGGCTACGGGGCGGTGACGGAAACCATTCTCACGCGGTATCCGCAGGCCAGCGTGGTGTGGCTGGACGGCTCGACGGCCATGCACGGCCACGCCGAGCCGCGTTTGGCCAAGTACGGCCAACAGGTGCGCATGTTTCTCAGAGATCTGGCCGACCCGGCCTGGTCGGCCGAGCTGCCGAGGCCGTTTCACGCTGCGGTGTCGGCAATTGCCCTGCACCATCTGACCGATCAACGCAAGCGGGCGCTGTGCGCCGAGGTCTACGAGCTGCTGCTGCCCGGCGGCATGTTCCTCAACAACGACGTGGTAAGCGGCGCGCCGGACATGCGCGAGCATTTTACCCCGCTGTCCGACCGGGTGATTCAACACCACCTGCGCGAACGCACCGGCGTGGAACACTCTCTGGAGGAAATCCGCCAGGCGCGCACGGCCATGCAGCGACCCAAGGGCCAGAGCAGCCACATCGCACCGCTCGAGCCGCAGTTGGAGTGGTGGCGCGAGGCCGGCTTTCGGATGGTGGACTGCTACTGGAAATTTCTGAATTTTGCGATCTTTGGCGGGATGAAAGGGGCGGGGTAAGAAGAAGGGCAAGTCAAAGGTCAAATGGCAAAACGCAAATGGCAAATGTGCAGGACAGCTCATACCGTCAAGTCACAGTTCACCGGTCGAAGGAAAATCCTGAACAATCAGCTGCTCTTGGGCTACCAGGCCGATTGCCGATCTGGCCTCAAGCCCACACGCTTCGGCCAGCAGGCACAGCAGGAGTGCGGTTACGACCTGTTCTTCGCCGCTGCGGTCGCGGGCGCCCTTGTGCAGGGTGAGCGAGCAGACCCGGGTTCCGGTCGCACCGGATACCCCGATGTGGACGCGGTGGTCGCCTTTCTTTTGCCGATCAGTCGCCAGCGCTGCGGTACAGCCCAGGCCGATAAGCGGCACCGTTTCGTCCGTGCTGAGTTGGACTGCCCTCTGATAGGCGGCTCGGGCCAGGGCGGCCGCAGCTTCGGCCGTGACCGAGTGGCCGACCGTCCGGCCCAGGAAGGCGCTTTGGGCGGTCTGGCTGTAGGGGATGACGGCTTCCAGGAGCGTGCGCGACGCACCCGGCACAGCCAGCAGGTCGGCGACGGCTTGGGTGCCGCCCCCGGTGACGGCCAGGACTGTCAGAACCGGGGTGGCGTGGATTTGGCTGATGAGAGCAGTCTTGTCCATTCCATTAGGAGCAGTCGGGAAGTCAAATGGCAAAGGTTAACAGTATGAGGACTGAGGTTTCATTTGGCTTTTCCTCGCGCCTCCTCGTAATTGGCCCCGGCTGATGTCGCACTGCGCAAGAGCTGGTCGCCAAGGCGTCTCCCGACGAGAGTCCTGGGCAGTGCCTCGACTAAGCGGATAACCCGCGCTCCATACTCCAACAGTCGTTCATCCAGGTAGGGACCGTCTTGCACATTTGCCCTTTGACTTTTGCCCTTTGCCCTTTGACTTTTCTTCCTCTTCCTCAGGCTTCCAGCAGCGCCCGCGTCTCATCCGGCGTGGCCACCTCGTGACCCATGCCTGTAATCATCCCCACCGCCCTGTCCACAATCTGCACATTGCTCAGCTGGCCTTCCGTGGGGTACTGATAGTCTTCCAGCCCAATCCGTACATGGCCGCCCAGGCTCACGATTTGGGGCACAAAGGGCAGGTTGTCGCCGCCCAGGGTGGCCGCAAACCAGTTGCAGCGCACGCCGCTCAGCATATCCAGGTAGGCTTCGAGGCTCTTCAGGGTCGGCGGCAGGCCGAACGGCAGCGTCGGGCCGCCAAAATAGAACTTCAGCAGCAGCGGCTCGGTCAGCACGCCCTTGTCCAGGAAGACCAGGGCGGCGCGCAAAAAACTGGCGTCAAAGATCTGCAGGGTCGGACGCAGGCCCAGCTCGTTTGAGCCCTCCAGGAAGTGTTTGATGGTGTCGTAGGAGTTCTGGTAGACGAAATTCCCCTCGCCCAGATTCTTGGTGATCGGGTCGTAGGACACCAGGTTGACCGAGCCCATGTCGCCGGCGCCCAGGTCCGGTTTGGTGCCCGGGTCTTTGGCCAGGTCAAAAAAGTGCTGGAAGCGCCGAACCGGGTCGTCGCCAAACGGAAAGGTCGGCCACAGCAACGGATCGCACTTTTCTCGGGTGCGTTTGTAGACCTCAGAGTAGTACGGCAAATCCTGAACCCAGGCGCCGGTGTCGGGGTTGCGGACATGAAAATGGATCAGCGCCGCCCCGGCCTGACAGGTGGCGATGGCGTCGTTGGCGATTTCCTCCGGGCTATAGGGGATATTGGGGTTGAGATCCTTGCTGGCGTTGCCGTTAATGGCAGCCTCAATCATGACTTTGGCCATGCTGTCCCTCCTTCGCTGGGTTGTGCCCCGCAAGTCTTAGCCTATGTGCGGCGCGGTTTTCAATACGTTTGGCGCACCCGGACGCCCCGCTCGGCCAGGAAGGCTTTGCAGTCCCGAATCGTGTATTCCTGGTAGTGAAAAATCGACGCGGCCAAGGCCGCATCCGCCCGCCCCTGGGTCAGACCGTCATAGATGTGCTCCAGGCTGCCCACGCCGCCCGAGGCAATGACCGGGATGCTGACCGCATCGGCAATCGCCCGGGTCAGGGCGATATCATAGCCGGCCTTGGTGCCGTCCCGGTCCATGCTGGTGAGCAGGATTTCGCCCGAGCCATAGGCTTCCATGCGTTGCGCCCAGCCAACGGCGTCAATCCCGGTCGGCGTGCGTCCGCCGTGGACGTACACCTCCCAGGCCGGCTCATCGGCCGAGGCGCCGGCCGCCGAGCGCTTGCGTTTGGCGTCAATGGCCACCACCGTACACTGGGCGCCGAAGCGTTCGGCGGCTTCCTTGACGAACTCGGGGCGGTCCACGGCTGCGGTGTTGATCGATACCTTGTCGGCCCCGGCGTTCAGCAGATCGCGGATGTCCTGGATTTCGCGTACCCCGCCGCCGACGGTCAGCGGCATAAAGACCGTTTCTGCGGTGCGCTGGACCACGTGCAGCATGATTTTGCGTCGTTCGTGGGAGGCCGTGATGTCCAGAAAGGTCAGCTCGTCCGCGCCCTCGTCGTTATAGCGCTGGGCGACCTCGACCGGGTCGCCGGCGTCGCGCAGATTGACAAAATTGACCCCCTTGACCACCCGGCCATCTTTGACATCCAGGCATGGAATAATGCGTTTGCTCAGCATGCCGGAAGTGTCAGAGCTTTAGCCCCAAGAGTCAAGGGCGGAAGCCGAACCTCCCGTCCCGATCAAAATCCGATCCTGATGCCAACCGTCACGACCCGGCCGGGCTCAAACACCTCCCGTCCGCTGAACGGGTTCTCGCGGGTCATATGCTCATAATAGGTCTTGTCGAACAGGTTGACGACATTGATCGTCAGTTCGTGGCGTCCCAGAAAGCGCCAGCCCGCGCTGAGATCGGCGGTCACAAAGCCGGGCGTGGTATTCTCGCCAAAGGCTGAGTCAATCCGGTGCTGGCTCTGGACGAGCCGGACCGTCGGATGCAGCCACACGCCCCAGTCGGCGTGCTCGTAGCGGACGCCCAGCCTGCCCTCCAGGGGCGGGATCTCGGGCAGGGCGGTGTTGTCCGCCTCGTTTTCGGCGTGCACATAGGCAAAGGCGCCGCTCAGGGTCAGGTCCTCGCGGACGGCGTAGCTCAGACCCAGGTCCAGGCCGATCAGGGCGGCGTGGTCGATATTGCGAAAACCGCGCAGGTTGCACGGCCCGTGCGGACACGGGAACTGGTCGTCCAGGATGTACTGCAAAATATAGTCGTCGATACGGTTGTAGAAAAACGCGCCGTCCACGGCCAGTCCGCCCCAGCCGGCGCGCAGGCCGACATCGACCTCCAGGCTCTCTTCCGGGTCAAGACCGGGGTTGCCGACGTAGAAGCCACCCGGCCCGGGTCCCAGGGCGAAATACCGTTCGGTCGCATCGGCCGTCCGCACCGCCCGTCCAGCCCCGACGAACAGGTCGAGCCACGACACGGGGGAGTAGATCAGGCGGCCGTTGGCGCTCACATTCGTCTCGAACGTATCGACATCATCCGCCCCGGCGGCGGAGAAACGCTGGTAGGCCAGACGGGTATCCACATCCGGCTTGGCGCCGGCAGCGACGAAATCCACCCGTGTGCCGACGACCAGCCGCCAGTGCGGAGCGAACCGATAGTCGTACTCGCCGAAAATACCGCCGTCCACGATGTGGGTATCCGGCCAGACGTGAAAATAGCGGGTCATGCCGGCCATGGCCCCGCTCAAGAACGATACATGGTTCGTGCCCTCGCGTTCGAGCCGGTACACGTCGCCGCCAACGGCCAGCCGTCCGCCAAAGCTGGGCAGCATATTGGCCTGGACGCGCCCGCCAAACGTCCGGGCGTCGAGCGGCAACACAATCCGTCTGACCGGGTGAGCGTGGCCTGCATGGCCAGCGTCGTGCCCGTCGTCCATCAGGTGCTCATCGTGGCCGTTGCCCGTCATATGCCCGCCGTGACCGGGAGGGTGGCCGGTCCGGTCCATGTTGCCGGGGCCGAAGCCGTCTCGCCCGCCCCCGCCGGCACCGCTCCCGGCCCGATGGGGTTTATGTTCGTTGTTCATCCGGTGATGCACGTAGTTGTAGTAGCCGGTGAATTCCAGGCTGTGGACGGAGGGCAGGGGCTTGCGGATGGTATACGTCACCGAGCCGAGATAGGCGTCGTCTTCTTCGAGGTGCAGGGGCAGGGTGTCAAAGCGCGCGTCCCGGTCCGACTCCCGGCTCACGGACAGGCGCAAACGATGATGCGTGTGGGGTTGCCACAGCACGCTGCCGGACACCGATTGGCTCTGAAAGCCCGACTGAATGCGTTCTCCGTCACCGGAGTCATAGTCCTGGTAATCGCGGTAGCTGGCCGACACCCGAAAGGCCAGGCTCGGCCCCCCGGCACTGACCGACGCCAGCGTGGCAAAGCCGTTGTAGTTGCTGGCGTACAGGCTGCCGAGGGAACCATCCGCGTACCAGGCGGCCGACAGCTCGGGCTGCTTGGTCACCAAGTTGATCGTTCCGCCGATACTGCTCGGCCCACGGGTGACCGAGTAGGGTCCCTTGATGACCTCGATGGCCTCAATCTCTTCAACCTCCAGCAGCGAGGTCGGGGGGTCCATGCGGAACGGCCCGCCGCCCCAGATCTTGGTGCCGTTGGTCATCACGCTTAAGCGATCCTCACGCAAGCCGCGGATCATTGGATCGAGATGCATCCCGCCGATGCGTTTGCCCGTGACGCCGGGGACGCGCGCCTTTAATATCTCGGCCACGTCCTTGGCCTGCTGATCTCGCACCTCCTCGGCCGACACCACCGCAGTCGCCGCACCGGCAACGGGGGTGAGGCGTTCAGCGGAAACGGTGACGGGTTCGAGCATGGTGGCTTTGGTTTGATTCGCCCGGGTTTCGGCTTCTGTCCCGGCCTCTTGGGCCGTGGCCGGCCGGGCGAGCATGATCCCAAGACCGAGAAAGATACAACTCCACACCCGCCGCTGGCGGATGGATTCAGACACGTCAGACATATCCCTGTTCTCCATACACGGCCGGACGCACGGATGGTCCGGCCATAGCCCGGCCGGCGGGTCTACCCGCTCGGCTCGGGCGTGCTGCTACGGCTGTCGGTCACGACAGCCAACAGATGCGAAGATCAGACCACAGACGGAGAACGGGGTGGCGGGGTAGGGGGTATGAGGGCAATGTCAGTCGGTCGCCCAAAGGCGGACGGTCGGTGTGGCTGCTGGGTGGGTATGATAGCCAGCCGGATGGGCTGGGGGAACACAAAGCGGGAAGAGTCGGCGGACGGCTGGGCGGCCGGGCCTGAGGGGTGACAGGTCCGCAGCGCGCAGTCGAGGCTGGGGGCTGCCTTGTGGCGGGTGTGCGGACAATTCCGCGTGTGAGACGCGCCGTGTGCCTGCGGGCCGTAGGAAATGGGACAGTGCTGTCCGCTGGTGCAGCAGGCGTGCGGGTCTGCGGCGAGCGCGGTGTGGACGCCACGCAGCAGCCAGCCGGGTCCGATCAGGCTGAGGACCAGCAGCGCGCTGAGACACCGCTTAATGTAAGGACAGCCTCGCAAAGATACTCCTGCCGGCATGAACTCTCTCGTTCAGCGGCCGGGACGCCACTCTGCCACGTCCGCGAACGCCCTCAATCGTCGGCAGTCCCCCTTTGGCAAGGGCTATGAGAATCGGGAACGCTCAATTTCGCTCCCACCCTCAATAGATGGCCTGTCACTTGTATCGGGCCAAGAGGCGGATTCATGCTCAGCCCGCAGCTGGTTTCCGCGCCCGGACGAAAGCACTGCCGAACCTGCCGTCCACCTCAGAAGCAACAGCCTCAACATCAATCCCTTTGTCGGCAAGATAGGCCCGAGCATCCTCGACCCGGTAAATCCGCGTGGGTTCAAGAGCGATATCAACAAAGCCAGCCCGAGCGAGTGTGGTCCGGTAGGCGCGCTCTTCCAACGCGCCGGCGAGACACCCAATCCACAGTTCAATATTGCGTCGAATCTGCTCCGGGATCGCTCCACGCACGACAATATCAGACACCGCAAATCGTCCGTCCGGTCGCAGCACGCGAAAAGCTTCCGAGAGGACGCGATCTTTGTCGGCTGACAGGTTAATCACACAGTTTGAGATAATGACATCAACCGCGTTGTCAGGCAGGGGAATGGCTTCCATCTCGCCTTGCAGAAACTCGACATTGTCGAGCCCAGCCTTGCGTTGGTTTTCGCGCGCTAAGGCCAGCATTTCGTCGGTCATATCGAGACCATAGACTTTTCCTGTGGGGCCGACGCGGCGGGCCGACAGCAGCACATCGATCCCGCCCCCCGAGCCGAGATTGAGCACGGTCTCGCCTGGATGGAGCTGGGCCAGGGCGGTGGGGTTGCCGCAGCCGAGCGAGGCGGCAATCGCCTCCAGCGGAAGCCCTGCGATCTGGTCCTCGGCGTAGAGGTGGGAGGTAATCGGATCATCGGCACTCGCGGTTGCCGCCCCGCAGCACGCCCGGTTCCCCTGGGCGGCCTGGAGCGCCGCTTTGCCGTACACTTCCTTGACTTGCTGTTTCACATCCTGGCTTTGCATGCTGACCTCCTTACTGCCGTACGATGGCGTCTGCCCTGTCTCGAGTCCACTCCGTGAGCGGGGTTCTGAACTCGGCCGTCCAGTCAAACAGCTGTTCCAGATGCATGTCTGATCCCCTTCCTGAATACTGGGATATTCCTACGCGCTGCTCAGGGCCGCGCTGATCCGCTCCAGCGCCGTCTCCACGTTCTGGCGGCTGTTAAAGGCGCTGATCCGGGCATAGCCCTCGCCGCACTTGCCAAAACCGGCGCCCGGCGTGCACACCACCCCGGCCTTGTTCAGCAGCAGGTCAAAGAACTGCCACGAGTCGGTGTTGGCCTTGATCCAGACATACGGGGCGTGCTCCCCGCCCACACAGGCGTAGCCGAGGCCGCTCATGGTCTGGCGAATCAGCGCCGCGTTGGCCATGTAGTAATCGCTCAGCTCGCGGACCTGGCGCTTGCCGTCCGGGGAATACACGGCCTCGGCCGCGCGCTGAACCGGGTAGGACACGCCGTTGAACTTGGTCGACTGACGCCGGTCCCACAGGCCGTGCAGGGGGTGGGCCGTGCCCTGCGAGTCGTAGACCTGACACTGCCTGGGCACGATGGTGTAGGCGCAGCGGGTGCCGGTAAAGCCGGCCGTCTTGGAAAAGCTGCGGAACTCGACCGCGACCTCTTTTGCCCCCTCAATCTCGTAAATGCTCTGGGGCAGGCTGGCGTCGCGGATGAACTCGACATAGGCCGCGTCGTACAGGATCAGGGCCTGATGTTCCCGGGCATAGTCCACCCACGGCCGCAGCTGGTCCCTGGTCACCATGCTGCCGGTCGGGTTGTTGGGAAAGCACAGATAGATGGCGTCAACCTTGTCCTCGGGCGGCGCAGGGATGTAGTTATTGTCCTGGGTTGATTCCAGATACACCAGACCCTGGTAGCGGCCGTCCTGCCAGCCGCTTGAGCGGCCGGCCATGACGTTGGTGTCCACATAGACCGGATAGACCGGGTCCGGGACCGCGATTCGGGTGTCCGCGGCGAACAGCTCCTGGAAGTTGCCGGAATCGCACTTGGCGCCGTCGCTGATAAAGACCTCGTCGGCGGCGATGTCAATTCCGCGCGCCTGAAAGTCGTGTTCGGCAACCGTTTGGCGCAAAAAATCGTAGCCCAGCTCCGGGCCGTAGCCGCGAAAGCTCGCGTCCTCGGCCATCTCGTCAACCGCAGCGTGCAGGGCGGCGATGCACGCCGCAGGCAGGGCGCGGGTCACGTCGCCAATGCCCAACCGGATCACATCCCGGTCCGGGTTGGCGTCCTGAAACGCGGTGACCCGCTTGGCGATGTCCGAAAACAGATACGACGCCTGGAGTTGGAGATAGTTTTCATTCATGACGATCATGCGCGACATCCTCCTCATGGTGTACCGTGTGTCAGAAAGTCAAAAGAAAGAAAAGTAGGGCCTCACTCCGGGGGGCTGTCCGAAGGGGCCAGATCGCGGGCGGCCGGATAGCCGGGGATGCCGACCGCAGCCCGGCCGGCGCGGACAATCGCCTCGGCCATGACCTCGGCGGCCAGCGCTCCAATCTGGAGCAGGGCTGTCTGCGGGGCGCCTGCCGGCTGGTGCGTGCCGGTGGCCAGAGCAAAAATCGTATCGCCGTCATACGGCGTATGGACCGGGTTGATGGCGCGGGCAAAACCGTCGTGGGCCATCTGGGCGAGCGTGGTGGCCTCGACCTTGGTCAGCCGCGCGTTGGTGGCCACGACGCCAAGCGTCGTGTTTTCGGCGCTCCGGGCCTGGGTCGGACCGGTCGCACGCAGCAGGCGACGGCTGTCGGCCAAGGCCGTGCCGTCCTCGCTGCGCAGCCCGGCCACGATCCGGTTGGTGTGGGGATCGATGATGTCGCCGACTGCGTTGACCGCTACCAGCGCGGCAACAGTCAGGCCGTCCGCCAGGCTGATGGACGCGGTGCCCAGACCGGACTTCATGGCCCGTCCGGCTCCGGCCAGTTTGCCGACGGTTGCCCCGGCCCCGGCCCCGACATTGCCCTCGACCACCGGGCCGTCCGTAGCCGCCCGGGCCGCCCGGTAACCGCACTCGGCAGTGGGTCGTATGCTGGCGTCGCCAACGCCCAGATCGTACAGAATGGCGGCCGGAACAATCGGCACTTTTGCCGTTGGGGTGACAAAACCGATACCGCGCTCTTCGAGGTATTGCACGACCCCGTCGGCTGCGGCCAGGCCAAAGGCGCTGCCTCCGGCCAGGACGATGGCGTGAACCTGGTCGACCAGGCCGGTCGGCCGCAACAGGTCGGTCTCGCGCGTGCCCGGGGCAGAGCCGCGCACGTCAACCCCGGCCACCGCTCCGTCTTCGACCAGGACGACCGTGCAGCCGGTCGACCGCTGGTCGAGCGTGTAATGGCCGAGCTTGATCCCGGCCACATCGGTCAGACCGCCCGAGGCGGCTCCAGGTCGGGTATCGGGCGCGGCCCAGGCAGGCGCCAGCCACATCAGCACAACCAGGACGATCACACTCTTCATGCGCATGAGCCGGATCTTTCTGCTCATTCTCAGGTAATCACACTGGCGGTGGACACCCCGCAGCGCTGGGGCAGGCCGAGCAGGTCCACCGCCGCCCGAACCAGGCCGGCCAGCACGGCGTCGGGCGTCTCTGGGCCGGGCCGGTCGGCGTAGCGCTCGGCGTAGACCCGCAGGGTGGCCGTGTCCGTCCCGGTGCCCGATAAACGACACACCAGACGTGAGCCGTCGGACAGGCCGATACGCAGCCCCTGGTGGCTGCTGACGCTGCGGTCGACCGGGTCGGTGTAGCTGAAGTCATCCGCCCAAGCGACACGGCTGTCCGCCAGCCGACGCCCCGGCAGCTCGGGCAAGGCGTGGCGCAGCGCCGTGAGCGCGTCGCTGGCAGCCTCAAGCTCAAGGTCCTCAAAGTCGTGGCGCTGGTAGTAACTGCGGCCAAAGCGTTGCCAGTGGTCGTGGACAATCTGAGCGACCGATTTGCGGGTGTGGGCCAGGATGGACAGCCAACACAGGATCGCCCACAGCCCGTCTTTTTCCCGGATATGGTCCGAGCCGGTGCCAAAGCTCTCCTCGCCGCACAGGCTGCACAGACCGGCGTCCATCAGGCTGCCGAAGAATTTCCAGCCGGTGGGGGTTTCGTAACACGGAATGCCGAGCGCCCGGGCGACACGGTCAAGCGCGGTGCTGGTCGGCATGGAGCGGGCCACGCCGCGCAGCCCGGCCCGGTAGGCCGGAATGCAGGCGGCCGCGTGCTCGGCAATGATCGCCACCGAATCACCCGGCGTGACAAAACAGCCGCGGCCCAGGATCAGGTTGCGGTCGCCGTCTCCGTCGCACGCCGCGCCAAAATCCGGCCCAGCGTTGGCCGACAGCTCAGCCACCAGACCGGCGGCGTGGACCAGATTGGGGTCGGGGTGCAGGCCGCCAAAGTCTTCGAGCGGGGTGGCGCGCAGCAGGCTGTCCTCGGGCGCGCCGAGGCAGCCGGCCAGGATATGCCGGGCGTAGGGCCCGGTCACCCCGTGCATGGCGTCAAAGCGCAGTCGAAAACCCGTCTGGAAGAGGCCGCGCAGGGCCTCGAAGTCAAACACCTCCTGCATGAGAGCGGCGTAGTCGGCCAGCGGGTCAATGACCTCGACCTCGGTCGTGCCGATGCGGCTCAGGCCGTACCGCTCCAGATCAATATCCGGCCACTCGACGGTGTGGTACGAAGACAGGCGCAGGCTGTGCTCGTAGATCTGACGGGTAACCCGCTCCGGGGCGGGGCCGCCGTTTCGCATATTGTACTTGATGCCGAAGTCGGCCTGGGGACCGCCGGGGTTGTGGCTGGCGCTCAGGATCAGTCCCCCCAGGGCCTGACGGCGGCGGATCAGCGCCGACATGGCCGGTGTGGACAGCAGACCGCTACGCCCGACCAGTACGCGCCCAAAGCCGTGGGCGGCCGCCATGCGGACGATCCGCTGTATGGCCTCCCGGTTGTAGTAGCGTCCGTCGCCGCCGACGACGAGGCTCTCACGGCTGAAGTCGAGCCGCGGTCCGTCCCGCAGGGCGTTGAAGATCGCCTGGACGAAGTTCTCCACATAGTGGGCCTGGGCGAACACCCGCGTTTTTTTACGCAGACCCGAGGTGCCGGGCCGCTGGTCGGGAAAGGCTTGGGTCGGCACGTGCCGGACGGGCGGCTGGCTCATAGGCGGGTCGATTTCAGGCCGTGCCCGGAATCGCCTGATAGTAGCCCTTGGCCTGAAGCAGGTGGACCGGGGTGTCAAACAGGCGGCTCAGTCTGGCGTCGGTGAACAGCGCGGCCTTGTCGCCGTCGGCCACCACCCGGCCGTGCTTGAGCAGGATCACGCGTGAGATTTCCGGCGGAATCTCGTGAATATGGTGGGTGACCAGCACGAGCGTCTTGCCGGCCTGCATCAGCCGCCGAATGATGGCCAGATACTGGAAGCAGGTCTTCAGGTCCAGGCCGCTGGTCGGCTCATCCAGGACCAGCGTATCGGGGTCGTGGACCAGGGCCCGGCCGAGCAGAAAGCGACGCTGTTCGCCGGTTGACAGGCTGGAGAACGGTCGGTCTTTGAGGGCGGTGATATCGAGCCGGTCCATCAGCGCATACGCCCGCTCAACGTGGGTTGGGCTGAAATCCTGGTGACCCCAGATATTGTTGCTGGAATAATAGCCCGACAGGATCACGCTCAGCCCTGGGACGCTGCCCATATACTCCCGCTGCAAGTCGTGCGAAACCAGCCCGAAGCGGCGGCGCAGCGCCCACACGTCCCAGCGTTCCTGGCCGTAGACGCGGACCCGGCTGCCGGGCCGGCGGACCGGGTACAGCTCGCGTGACAGGAGCTTGAGCAGGGTCGATTTCCCGGCTCCGTTGGGACCCAGGATGGCGGTTTGACAGCCTTCGGCAATGCTCAGCGACAGCTTGTCGAAGACCCGGGTCTGCTGGCGGTAGACCGTGGCGTTGGTGATTTCAATGATATTGTGTGGATTCGGCATAGGTTCGTCTTCGGTCGGTGTGGCAGCGCACAACGCCCCCTAGACTTTGCCCTTTAGCCGGTCGTGTCAATACGGGCCGGCATTTGTAGCCGGCGGTGCGGCGTGCTATAGCAGGCCGCACAATCACACGAGGAGAGAGCTATGCCGCCTGAAGTGCTGACCGATGGTCTGAAATTCCCGGAAGGACCGGTCTGGGCCCCGGACGGGACCCTGTATGTGACCGAAATCCAAGCCGGCTGCATTACGGCGATTACGGCCGACGGTGCCAAGCGCACCTTTGCCGATACCGGCGGCGCGCCCAACGGCGCAGCCCTGGGTTCGGACGGCTATCTGTACGTGACCAACAACGGCGGTCGGGACTCCGGCTGCATCCAGCGGATCGACTCCGGGGGCAAGGTCGAGGTCGTGTACGACAGCTGCCAGGGCCAGCCGTTTCAGGGACCCAACGATCTGGTCATGGACGCCCACGGCGGGTTCTATTTTACCGATCCGGGCATGGTGTCGCGCGAGGGCCTCACATTTGGTCATGTGTATTACGCGCGCCGAGACGGCAGCCACGTCACCCGCCTGCAGTACCTGTTCTATCTGCCCAACGGGATCGCCCTGACCCCGGACGGCACGGGCCTGATCGTGTTGGAGTCGGTCACCGGTCGGGTGTGGCAGATTCCCATTCAGAGCCCGGGGGTGTTGGGCCAGGTCGATGCCGGGGCTCGCTCCGGCGCCCCGCGCTCGTGGCCGGTCAGCGCCCTGCTGACCAGCGTGCCGCAACCGGCCGCGCCGGACGGCATGTGTCTCGACGCGGCCGGCAATCTGCTGATCTGCGCCCATAACGGCGGGGTCGTGTCGGTCCACGACGCGGACGGCAGCCCGCTGGAGCCCATCCAGGTCGAGGATCCCAGGCTGACCAACTGTTGCTTTGGCGGCCCCGACTTGCAGACCCTGTACATTACCGAGTCGGGACTGGGTCGGGTCGTCAGCGTGCCCTGGCAGCGGCCGGGGCTACGGCTGAACGACCAGTAGGGTCCGGTTTCAAATCTGTCCGGGCGGATTTGAAACCGGACCCTACTCCAGCACCTCGGCGCTCACCAGCTGGGTGATCTTTTCCTCGCTGTAGCCCAGGATTTTTTCCAGCACATACTGGTTTTCGCGGCCCAGGGTGGCCGCCGCGCCACCGACCTGGGCCGGGGTGCGGGACAGTTTGAAGCGCGAGCCCTCGACCGTGGTCGTACCGTGCTGGGGGTGCTCCAGGTCAACAAAGTGTTCGCGCTGGAGCAGCTGGGGGTCCTGATACAGCTGGTGCATGGTCCGCACCGCGCTGGCCGGAACCTTGTCCTGCTGGAGCCTGGACTCGGCCCCGAACGCGTCGTGACGGCTCGTCCAGGCCGAGATGGCGGCGTCGATTTCGCCCCCGTGGGCGCGCCGCCCCTCGACGGTGGCAAAACGCTCGTCGGCGGCCCACTCGGGTCGCTCAATGACCCGACACAGAGCCTGCCACTGAGCCTCGGTCTGGGTCGCGATGGCGATCCAGGCGTCGTTGCCGGCCGCCGGATAGACGCCGTGGGGGGCATAGTTGCGGTCGTCGTTGCCGGCCCGGCTCTGGACCGTGCCGTTGGCGGTATAGTCCAGCAGGGCCGGAGCCATGAAGTGCAGCGATGCCTCGGCCTGCGACAGGTCGATATGCTGGCCCTGTCCGGTCCGGCGCCTGTACTCCAGGGCGGTCAGAATCGCCGCCGCGTTGTACCACGGGGCAATATAATCCGTATACGCCCCAAACGGCCCGGCCGGCGCGCGGTCGGGCCAACCCGTCGGATCAAAAAAGCCGGAAATGGCGGCCGCCAGATTGCCGAAGCCGGCGAATTTGGCCAGCGGGCCGGTCTGGCCCATCAGGCAGGTACTGAGCATGATGATATCCGGCTTGACCTGGCGCAGGGCCGCATAGTCAAGCCCCCAGGCTTTCATCGCCCGGGGGGAGAACGACTCGGTCACGACATCGGCCCAGCGCACCAGATCCAGAATCACCTCTTTGGACTGGGTCTTGGACATGTTCAGGGTGATGGGCAGCTTGCCGGTGTTCATATTGTAGAACAGGCCCGAACTTTCCGGGCCGGGTTGACCGTCGTGGAAGGGACCGACCATGCGGACCGCATCGAAGCGGGTGGTGGACTCGACCCGGACGATGGTCGCCCCGTAATCGGCCAGAATCCGGGTTGAGCCCGGACCGGCCATCGCCCACATGAAATCAAGCACTTTGACATCTGCCAGCGGCTGTTCGTTTTCCATCAGATGACCCCCTTGGTCTGGAGTTGGTCGAGCTGGGCCGGGCTCAGACCCAGCTCCCGCCCATATATCTCATGGTTATGCTCCCCGAGCCGGGGTGGACGGCGCCGATAGGTAATCGGGGCGGCGCTGAACTTGGCAAACGGACCGGGATAGCGGATCGCCCGGCCGAGTTGACCGTGGTCGACCGAAGTCCAATAGTCGCGCGAGGCCAGCTGTTCGCTATTGACCACCTCGTCCAGGGTGGTGACCGGGGCGACCAGCAGACCCCGGTCGAGCGCGCCCTGCAGCAGCTCGGCCTTGGTCTTGGTGGTGGTGAAGTCCTCGACGATCTGGGTCAGCCGCTTATAGTCCTCAATCGCCTCCGGGCCGCTGAACAGATAGCCGCCGTAGGCCACCCAGTCGGTCTGCTGGGTCGCCTCGTCGCACATGCCCTCTTCATGGATCCAGTCCATCAGGCGCTTGGTGAAGTGCGCAAAGGCCGAGCCGAACAGATAGGTGATGGCCACATGACCGTCTTTGGCCGGCCATACCAGACGAATCGGCAGGGCGCCGATTTTCGTGCCGCCGGACATGCGGCTGATTTCGGCGTCACTGAGCGGACCGGCCAGAATACTGGACTGGGTGGCCTGGGCCACCGCCTGCTGGGCCGAGATGTCGATGTGCTGGCCCTGGCCCGAGCGGTGGCGTTCGTGTGAGGCGATCAGCGCGGCCACCGCTGCCCCGGCGCTGGCGTGCAAATAGCCCTGGGGTACGCTGACCCGTACCGGCGGACGGTCGTCGTCACCGGTCAGGATCAGGGGACCGCCGGAGGCCAGGATGACCAGATCGCTGTCGGCATGGCTGGCCTTGGGACCGTTCTGGCCAAAGGGGGTGATCGAGACATAGATCAGGCCGGGGTTGTCGGCAGCCAGGTCCTCATAGCCCAGCCCCAGTTCGGCCAGCGTACCGGGCATCTCCGACTCGATCAGAAAATGGGCGCTGGCGACCAGACGGCGTAGCAGCTGCTGGCCTTCGGGGTGAGTGATATCGAGGGTGATGGCCCGCTTGTTACGGTTATAGGCCCACCACACCAGTGAGCCCTCGGCGTCGGGTTCGTTCTGAAAGAAAGGCGCCATCCGCCGGGCCGAGGAGCCACCCGGCGGCTCAAGCTTGATGACATCGGCGCCCAGATCGCCCAGAATCTGGCCGCACAACAGGCCGCGCTCGTTGGTCAGGTCAAGGACGCGGTAGTGGTCTAGCATAGCCGTCCTCCCGTCGGTGGTGTGCCATGTATAGCTGGCCGTGCGGCGGCTGAAAATCCCCCACTCCCGGTCGGCTGGCTGGATAGCGACCTGCACGAGAGACGGCGGTATCGGCTACCCATACCGGATAGAAGGACATGCACTGCCCACGCTGCCGGACCAAGATGCAGGTCCAGGCCCACCGACCGCACAAGCACGAGAAGTGGCGCTGTCCACGCTGCGGAGCGGTGCGCATGAAACCAAGCCGTCTACCGCCGCAACAGGCGCAAAGACGACCGCGATATCACTACTAATTGCTAGACCGGTCGGCTATTGACCGCCGGACCGCTCTGCGCTGGGCAGCGACATAGGCCGACATCAAGCGACCCGGAATATCCAGCGGCGCTTCGGTCTCCCGGATCTTGTCGCCGGGTTCCAGAATCCGGTCTGAGCCGCCCAGGGACAGGGCCACGTACAGGCCGCCGAGCAGGCCGCGGGTTTTGATGGAGGCGATCGTGTCTTCCTGGAGGGCGATATCCCGGCGGACCAGGAGGCTGACCCGGGCGCGGTTGCCAACGCGCCAGACGGCGTTGACCCGGCCGACGGCAATGCCGGCCACCTCAACCACCGCGCCGGGTTCCAGACCGCTGGCGTTGGTGAAATCGGCGTACAGCTGGTAGCGCCGGCCCAGGGCGAGGTTGGCCTCGCCCAACACGTTGAACAGGTAGACCAGCGCGAGCGCGCCAATCAGCAGGAAGCCGACGACGCTGGCCGTCAGTCCAAAGGTTCGCATAGCTGCGGAGTCTAGCAGGCCGGGCGCGCTTGCCCAAGGCCGCACCGGCATGGACCCGGCTTGCACCCGCTCCGCTTTCTCCGTACAAGCACGGGCATGGGCAAGACACGCTGCGGACCGCGACTGCGGTCTCTGGTGGTGGCCGGGCTGGTGGTCGGGCCGCTGATCGGCGCAGGGCTCCTCACGCCCGGCCATGCCCAGGACTCTGCCGACCTGCTGGCGCGCGGGCGTTACGTCTTTGCCCTGGCCGGCGGGTGCGGCTGTCACACGGCCGAGGGCGGGCCGGTCAACGCCGGCGGCCGTCCGCTCAGCACCCCCTACGGCACCTTTTACGGAACGAATATCACGTCCGATCCCGACCACGGTATCGGCGCCTGGACCGATCAGCAGATCATCGACTCGATTCGACTCGGCGTCCGTCCCGACGGCTCGGTCATGAGCCCGGTCATGCCGTATCCGGCCCTGAGCGGCATGAGTGACGCCGATGTCGGCGCTCTGGTCGCCTACCTGCGCAGCCTGCCGCCGGTCGCCCAGGCCAATACGCCCCACCGGCTGTCGCTCCCGTTCGCCGGCCTGGCGATGCGGGCGTGGCGCTGGCTCTTTTTTGAGCCGGTCCGGGCTGCGGCTCAGGCGCCCCAGAGCGGCATCGAGCGCGGGGCGTATATCAGCCAGTACGTGGCCCACTGTCAGGAGTGTCACACCCCGCGGCGCTGGAGCGGTACGCTCGACGACTCCCGCCACATGGCCGGCAATCCGGACGGGATTGACGGCGAGTTGGCGCCCAACATCACCCCGGATGTCAAGACCGGGATTGGGGAGTGGAGCGAGGACGATATGGTGACCCTGCTGCGGAGCGGGTTTCTGCCCGACTTTGATAATGTCCAGGGCTTGATGGCGCTGGTGATCGAAGGCGTGCCCGAAGGCGGCTACAAGGACATGACGGATGCGGATGCCCAGGCTGTGGCCCGCTATTTCAAAAGCATCCCGGCCATCGAACAGGCCGTCGAACCTTAGCCGAACGGGCGGGCCTGGGGAAAGAAACGCCGGCGCGGCCCGGAGGCGGGACTCAGCTTGCCTCCCCTCTGTCCCAGAGCAGGAGAAACCAATGAGCAGCGGGGAGAACAAACGCATCATCCAGGACGCCTTTACAGCCTGGGCCAACGGCGACGGCATGGCGTTCTTCAATCTCTTGGCCGACACTGCCACCTGGACGGTGATGGGCAGCTGTCCCATTTCGGGGACCTACGTCGGCCGCCAACGCCTGGTCGAGGCTGCGCTCACACCCCAGCGCGAGAAACTTGCCGGCCCTCCTGCACCGACCGTGCTAAACCTCATCGCCGAGGGGGATACGGTCGTGATTCAGTGGGTCGGCAAAGGCACCACCAAAACCGGTCGGCCGTATAACAACAGCTACTGCTACGTCGTCCAGATGGACAATGGAAGAATTACCCGAGGGACCGCCTACCTCGATACCGAATTGGTCCGTTCGATCTGGTAGCGCCGTGTCTCTGGCAGCGGATGAAGGTGGGCGGGAACGGGGCCGGATGCGGCCGAGGCGTTTTTCCATCCTATCGAATCTCTCCGCGCCGGGTGCTTCTCACAACTGAGCTGGGACGGGCAAGGAGCCTCACCTCTCTGGGGGCGCTGAAGAGCACCCCGGCCCCGCGGGGCTTGGCCGGCGCGCCCTCTGGGGAGGGCCGGGGCCGCTGGTCGGGTTCCTGGAAAACCCGCGCGCCGGGTCGCACCAAAGCGGGGTGCGGGGTCATCTCGGGCTGGGTCTGTGGGGCCGGACACCGGCCGAGGCGTTTTTCCATCCTATCGAATCTCTCCGCGCCGGGTGCTTCTCACAACTGAGACCCCGAGGGGTCGGTCCGTCGTGATTCGCTGGGAGGAATCGCTCCAGTTGTCATTATCGAGCGGACTCCTTAGTGCGTTTTACGATAGATTGTAGCCCTGTGTTCCGTTCCTGTCATGCCGGACGTGATCCGCATCCAGAGGGCGCCAGGGTGGGAAGGCGAGATTCCCGCTTGCGCGGGAATGACGGACGGCTGTTGAAGAAATTCAAGGCTCTATCGAACTGAGGAACGCTGATCCGGCTTCCGCTATCCGAGCGCAGCTATTCACCTTTGAAATCCCTTCCATCTTAACGGGATGAGCGTGCCTGTCCTCAGACGTAATTGACTGAACGTTCGTTCAGTGGTAGAGAAAAAAAGGAGTGACGGACCGTGGTCGGCGCGCCTGACTCCATCGTGGGTGAACGGGCCGCTTGACCGAGGATTGTTCGGAGTGGGGCGCGAGCGCAGTGTGAGCCGCACCCCTCCGGTTTGGAGGTGAAGCAAGTGTTTGTTGGTGTGCCTGCTGGCAACATGGAAGAGTTCGGAAGGCGACGGGAGGACAGCAACCGAGCCGCCCGGCGATGTCCGGCCAAAATCCGGCCCACACAGACCGCTCCCACCCTCACCCCTGAAGAAGCGGTCCAGGCTTCGATGATCGAGTTTCTCCTCGCCCAGGAAGCGACCGCCCCCGCCACAGCGTATGTAGCCCGGCATGGCCAGTGTGCGCTGTGTCGCGTACAGGTCGGGCTCGTGTCCATGAAGTTTGTCGAGGTTGTGCCCTGGTAGAAGAAGGCCCCCCGATTGGTGCAGACAGGCCCGTTAGAGCAAATAACGCTGCTGTGTCGCTGCCTGTCATTCCCGCGAAAGCGGGAATCTAGCCTTCCCACCCTGGCGCCCTCTGGATGCCGGATCATAGCCTGCCCCGCCTGACATGAGCCGGGGTCCGGCATGACGAGAGCGGAACGGCGTGGCTACAGCCTAACGTAAACCGCTCTAAGGACTCCACGCGAAGCTTCCTGAGTCCATACAAGTTCATTGCTCTTGCCGACCGTGAGCCTCGCATGCAAAAAGTGTAGGCTGATCGCTACACGACGGTGTACCCGTGCTCGATGACAATGCGGCACCGAGCCGCTGACGGTATCGAGACGAGGGACAGAGAAAGGAGATAGACGCATGAAATGGATGATCGGAGCGGCGAGTGCGCTGGCCGTGGCGCTTGTCGCCCAGCACATTGGCGCCCACGGCGAGCATGTCCACAGTCTGAAAAACCCGGACGACCCCATCGGGGCGCGCATGTACCTGATGGAAAACGTAGGAGCCAACACCAAACAGCTCAAGGCCAGGCTGGATGCCGGACAGATCGCCGACGCGGCGCTCTACGCCGGGGCGATTGCCCTGCACGCCAGCCAGATGCCCAGCCTGTTTCCACCCGACAGTATCTCGGACGCCTCGCGGGCCAAGCCCGAGATCTGGCAGCAGTGGGACGGTTTTGTGCAGGCCGCGCATGGCTTGCGCGATGCCGCCGAAGATGTGGGTCACGCCGCCAGCCAGGACAGGGGCGATGAGGCCAAGGCCAAGGCCAGGGCGGTCTTTGGCAGCTGCAAGAGCTGCCACGACACGTTTCGCAAGCCCAAGGAGTCCTGAGCCGCGCCGCTTACTGATACAGCTCTTCGTTGCTCAGGCCGCTGTCCGGCATCCGAATCTTGGGATACAGCGACGGCATGCCGCTGCGGCCGAGCAGCAGGAAGTCAACCGGCACAAACGGCAGCGGGACCTCCACCCCGACAAAGGCGCTGCGCTGGTCTTTGCCAAAGGCCAGGTTGGTGCCGAGGACTTCTTTGGGCAGAATGCCGCGAATATCGAGATCCGTGCCCGAGGTGCTGCCGGTCAGCTGGGGTAGGGCGCGCCAGCCCTGGTCGGCGTGCTTTTCCTGGCTGCTCTTGAGCATGATATCGGCCTCTTCGGCGCCCAGGGCCAGGCGGGCCAGCTGACGGTCGCCATGCCGTGCGGCCTGCTCAAAGCCTTTGGCCCGGAACCGCTGCCAGAACCGCTCCCAGGCCAGGCGCGGCACGCCGTAGACCTTGGTCTGAGAACCCGCATCGGTGGCGAAGTGCAGGGAAATCTCCTGGTCGGTCAGGACGGTGATGCCCTCGTCGCTGAGTTCGATATTCTCGCGGTCGCCGTCTACCAACTGGGGTCTGAGTCCCAATCCGTGGGGACCGATGAGGTCGGTGTGCTCCTGCAGAAAGGCTTTGCTGAGCTGGAGGCCCTGATGCTCCCAGCGGCTCAACTCGCGCAGCTTGGGCGCCGCTTCCTTGGCCGCCTCGGTGTCGGGATAGCGCTCGGCCAGGGTGCGTAGGGCGGCCAGTTTGTCGGCCCGGTGGGGCGTCTCGTCGGCCTGGTGCAGGAGCGCGTCGGCGGCCTGCTCTTTGAGGTCCGGGATTTTGTCTTCCTCGCCGGCGAGCTGATAGTAGTGCATGGCCCGGTCCAGCTTGCCCTCGCGCTGATATGAGTTGGCCAGCAGGTCATACACCTCGGGCGTCCGCCGCTCGGGCGGTGTCTGGTGCACATAGGTCTGGGCCTCACGAATGACGCCCTGGCGCGAGACCGGGTTGCCGGTCATCACCCGCCACAGCTTGCCGCCGAACTGCACCATCGACAGCGCCCCGAAGGTCGCCGCCCCGACCAGCCCCTCGGTCGCCACCTGGATGCCGGCCACGGCAAAATTGTCCTTGACAAAAGAACTGCCCGGCATGACGTATTTGAAGGTCTCGACCCGATGGTCCCAGGTGGCGTCTCGAACCCGCTGGTAGGGATCCTCGGGCCGTCGGTCGGCCAGGGGTTCGAGCACCTGGAGCCGGGCTTCGACCCGGCGCAGGCCGGCCTGCGCTTCGGTCGATTCGTCGTCGACCATCAGGGCCAACTGATAGTGGAAGTTCGCGCCCCAGTAGTCGTGCTGCTCAAAGGCGGCTTTGGCCTTGTCGAGTTCCTCGTCCAGCAGGGCTTCTTGGCGGCGCGTCTCCAGGGCGTGGACCTTGTCCCGGACCTCGGGCGCGCGCGGGTCGTCGGGGGCGCGGCGTAAAAACTGCCGGTACAACACCAGGGCTTTGCGTTCGCGCGGACTTGGCCCGTCCCCCCGTCGCCTGAGGGATGAAATCACACCCTGGGCTGAGTAGGGGCTGGGACTGCGCGGCGCCCCGAGGAAGAGACTGCCGACGTCAAAGGTTGACAGCAGCCAGTTGAATATCCGTCCCAGGCGTCCACGTTTTTCGTCCGCAATCAGCCGGTCGGCCTGGGCCAGCAGGGCATCGGCAGGCGCGTCAAGTTCGGCGGCGGCGACATCCGGGACGATGTGGTGCGGGGAAGCCGGATCCCCGGCTGCGGCCAGCGTCCTGACATAGGCGGTCAGGCCGGTTGGGCGCTGGCCGTTGCGCACCAGCTCGGCATCATGCTCAGCCAGGGCGCGGACGTGGGTATCGAGCGACTGCGGACCGCTGACATAGGCATCCGCAATGGCGCTGGCGATCTGCTTGCCGACCGCGTCCGGGAAATAGCGGTCGGGCGGCAGGGGCGGAACGAAGGGGTCGTAGCCGGGATGGGCATCGGTCAACCGATTCAGCAGGGGATCGGCAAATTCCTGGGCCTGGACCGGGCTCAGCAGCACGAGTCCCACGAGTCCCACGAGTCCCACGAGTCTGATGATACACGATCTCAGGTAGGTGTAGGGTCGCATCTCACCTCCCGAGCCGTCCGATTTTGGCCATATAGGCCTCCAGAGCCTGGAGTTTGCCCCTGGCTTGCAGCTTTTCGATCACCCCGTCCTGCTGGGCGACCTGGGCGTACTGATTCAGCGCAGCCTGGCCCAGCTCTTCGAACGTTGCGACTGAAAAGGATAAGCCCTCGGGATCGTTTTGGGACACATATTCTTCGGCCAGGGCGTGAAAGAAGTCGCCCAGTTCGATCAGGTAGCGGTAGCGATTCTTGCTCTCGGGGTGTTTGTCGAGCAGCTGACGGTAGGCGACAATGACGCTCTCTGGGCCGTCCTGGAGCTGGTAGCGGTTCAGTTTCAAAAAGGTCACCTTGGCCGCGTCGATCCGTTCGGCCTCTTCCAGGGCCAGGCTTTCATACCGGGTGCCGGTCAACTCCTGGCTGAGGCCGGTCCAGGCGGCAGCCTGCTCGTCCAGCACCTGCAAGTATTCGGCCGGGGTGGTGGCCGAGATCGGCCGCTCGGCCAGCTCCTGGAATTTGTCCAGGGCGGCGGCGGATTTGGTGGCCTCGTCTTTGAGCCGGTGCCGGGTTTGACTGACGCGCTGATACGCTTCGAGCGCCTGCGGGTAGGCGTGCAAGCCCTCATAGGCGCGTCCCCGGGTGAAGGCGACCAGGACCGGGTAGGCGCCGGGGTGCCTGGCCTGGTAGTCGTCCAGACGTTTCAGGGTGGCCTTATAGGCGTTGGCGCCGGTGACGTCCTGGGGCAGTGGAAACCGATAGGTGTCGTGGGCTTCGACCCGTTGAAACTCGGTCGTGATCTTGAGCAGGTCTTCCTCGGTTTCGTACTGCGGGTTGTGGTTCGCGGCGGTGTTTTTTGACAGGCCGGGAATGGCCTCACGAATGGCGGCGGCCGGGGAGGCGGCGGCCGGGCTGGGGGGGACGGACTGCGGGCGGAAAAACGAACAGCTCGAGACCAGCGGCAGGCAGCACATCACAACAAGAGCGGGCAGCAACGGGTATCGCATAGCGCATCGGACTCGGCCTGGCGGCGACACGGTCCAGCTTACTGTCCCGGCCCGGAGGTGTCAAACGCGCGCGGACTTGTCAGCCCGCGACGCTTCCGGCTAAGATTCCGGGCGTGCCGGAGTGGTGGAACTGGCAGACACACAGGACTTAAAATCCTGAGCGGGTCTCCCGCGTGCGGGTTCAAGTCCCGCCTCCGGCATCCTGTCGGTCTGGCGTGAGCCTAGTAGCTGTCCCGCTGATGGCCGAGCGCCTCGTCAATCATGTGCGGCGGCATGGGGTCGTAGTGATCGAATTCCATGCTGTGGGCGGCGCGGCCCTGACTGATCGAGCGCACGTTGGTGGCATAGCCGAACATGGTGGCCAGCGGCACGTGGGCCGTAATCGTGCGCTGGCTGCCGCGCTCGCCGAGTTCGGTGACCTTGCCCCGTCGTGCCTGAAGGTCGCCCATGACCGCCCCCAGGTATTCTTCGGGCATGACCACCTCAACCTTCATGATCGGTTCGAGCAGGACCGGTTTGGCCCGTTTGACCGCCTCTTTCAGCCCCAGTGAGCCGGCCAGATGAAAGGACATCTCCGAGGAGTCCACCTCGTGATAGCTGCCGTCGTATAGGGTCACTGTGGTATCGAGCAGCTGGCAGCCATAGCTGACTCCGTTCTCGGCAGCCTCCCGCACGCCTTTTTCCACCGCTGAAATGTACTCTTTGGGAATGGCGCCGCCCTTGATGGCGTTGACAAAGACGAGCCCCTGGCTGTCGTTCGGCTCGATCTTGAAACACGCATGCCCGAACTGACCCCGGCCGCCCGACTGGCGTATGTATTTGCCCTCGGCCTGGGCCGGCCGGGTAATCGTCTCCCGGTAGGCGACCTGGGGCGCGCCGGTGTTGACGGCCACCTGAAACTCGCGGACCAGCCGGTCGAGGATGATTTCGAGGTGCAACTCGCCCATGCCGGACAGCAGGGTTTGGCCGGTTTCGGCGTTGGTCTGGATAACCAGGGTCGGGTCCTCGGACGACAGGCGCTCCAGGGCCAGGCCGAGCTTTTCCGAGTCAGCCCTGGTCTTGGGCTCGACCGCCAGCGAGATGACCGGGTCGTGGAAGGTGATTGACTCCAACAGGACGGGGCGGTTGCGGTCGGCAATCGTATCGCCGGTGGTGAAGTGCTTGAGGCCGACGGCGGCCACAATACTGCCGGCTTCGGCGTGTTCGATATCTTCCTTTTTGTTGGCGTGCATGCGCACCAGACGACCGAGCCGCTCGGTCTGGCCGGTCCGGGGGTTGAAGATCTGGGCGCCGGTTTTCAGCCCGCCGCTGTACAGCCGGATGAACGTCAGCTGACCCGAGTAGGCATCGTGCATGGTCTTGAAGGCCAGGCCGGCCCGGACGGCATCGCCGACCTGCCACTCGCACGGCTCGCCCTTGGGGGTGTGCCCCTGGACCGGCTTGGTCGGCGGCGGCAGGTAGGACACGATGGCGTCGAGCAACGGCTGCACGCCCTTGTTGCGCAGGGCCGAGCCGCACAAGACCGGAAAGAGTTCCATGGCTCGGGTTTTGATCGCAATGGCCCGCAGCAGCCGCTCCTCGCTCACGGTTTCGCCGGCCAGGTAGTGTTCGAGCAGTTCGTCGTCCACGTCGGCAACCGTCTCGATCAGCTGATCGCGGTAGCGGGCGACCTCGTCGGCCAGCCCGGCCGGAATGTCTTCCTCGTGAAAACGCGCTCCGAGCGTATCTTCTTCCCACACAATGGCCTTCTGGCGCACGAGATCGATCACCCCGCGAAACGTGTCCTCGGTGCCGAGCGGCAGCTGCACCACGAGCGGCTTGCCGCCCAGACGGTGTGTGATCTGCTCAAGCACGCCGTGAAAGTCCGCGCCCACGCGGTCGAGCTTATTGATAAAGACGATGCGCGGCACCCCATATTTATCGGCCTGGCGCCAGACCGTCTCCGACTGCGGCTCCACCCCGCCGACCGCGCAGAAGACCACCACCGCCCCGTCGAGGACGCGCAGGCTGCGTTCGACCTCGGTCGTAAAGTCCACGTGGCCCGGGGTGTCGATGATGTTGATCTGATGCTGTTGCCACTCACAGCTGATGGCCGCGGCGGTGATGGTGATGCCACGCTCGCGTTCCTGGGGCATCCAGTCGGTGACGGCCGTTCCGTCGTGGACCTCGCCGATCTTATGCGACAGGCCGGTGTAGTACAGCACGCGTTCGCTGACCGTAGTTTTGCCACTGTCAACGTGGGCAACAATGCCGATATTCCGAATGTGTTCCAGTGCGGGCGACATATACCTCTCCGTACCAGGTGTGGGGTACGAGCGTTCAGAAAAGGAAAGATGAGGAGGGGAGCGGGCTAGAGCACGGCTCTAGCCATTCCGGTCATTCCCTCCAGTCTTACACAAAAACGGGCGGCTATCCAAGAGGCCGGCCGGCGGCAGATGACACCTGCGTGACACAACGGAACAGTTTTTGTCCCAGGGCTGCGTCCCGACCCGGCCTGGACCGGCGGGTGGGCGCCTAGATTTGATACTCTTTCAACAGGTTGCGGGCGATGACCAGCTTTTGGATCTCGCTCGTGCCCTCGCCGATGATCATCAGCGGGGCGTCGCGGTAAAACCGCTCGACCGGAAACTCCTGGGTATAGCCGTAGCCGCCCAGCACCCGCATGGCGTCGAGCGCGACTTCCTCGCACGACTCCGAGGCGAACAGCTTGGCCATGCCGGCCTCCAGATCGCAGCGCTCACCCTGGTCTTTCTTGAGCGCGGCCTGGCGCACCAGCAGGCGCGAGGCCTCGATTTTGGTCGCCATGTCGGCCAGCTTGAGCTGGATGGCCTGGTGCTCGCAGATCGGCTTGCCAAAGGTCTCGCGTTGTTGGGCGTAGCGAATCGCCTCCTCAAACGCGGCCTGGGCCACGCCCACGGCGCGGGCCGCGACATTGATGCGGCCGACCTCAAGACCGCCCATGACCTGTTTGAAGCCCTGGCCCTCCTGGCCGCCGATCAGGCTTGCGGCCGGGGTCGGGAAATCCTCAAACGCCAGCTCGCAGGTATCCAGGCCCTTATAGCCGAGCTTTTTGATATCCCGGCTGACCGTGAGGCCCGGCGCGCCTTTTTCGACCGCAAACAGGCTGATGCCGCTGTACGCCGGCTGGGCGTCGGGGTCGGTCTTGGCCGCCACGGCCAGGATGTTGCCGTGGCGGCCGTTGGTGATGAACATTTTGTTGCCGTTGATCAGATACTGGTCGCCGTGTTTCCTGGCCGTGGATTTGATGCGCTGCACGTCGCTGCCGGCGTGGGGCTCGGTCAGGGCCAGGCCGCCGCGTTTTTCTCCGCTGGCCATGGCCGGCAGCAGGTGCCGGCGCTGCTCCTCGGTCCCAAACTGGGCGATGATGTGGGCGAACAGCAGGTGAGAGTTCAGGATGCCGGTCAGACTCATCCAGCCCCGGCAGATCTCCTCAATAATCATCGCATAGGTCGAAAACGACAGGCCCAGGCCGCCGTACTGGGTCGGGATAATCGCTCCGAACAGCCCCAGCTGCTTCATGTGCTCGACCAGGCCGTGGGGGTATTCGTCGCGGTGTTCCAGCTCGCTGGCGACCGGTTTGACCTCGCGCTCAACAAAACGCTGGATGGTGGACAGAATCTGTCGGTCTTCTTCGTTCAGCGTTGCCACGCCTGCCATGGGTGCGTCCTTTCGTTGTACGGCCGTCGCCAGCCGCGCCACTTCACCACCTTTGCCGCCCAAGATCAAGCCGAGATCAAGCCAAGATCAAGCCAAGATCAGACCAAGATCAAGTGAAGCCCGACGCCAAGCCAGGCCGCCGCCCCTGGCCACAGGTCGGGAAAGCGGATAAGAAACGGGGGCAAGGAGCGAACCATGGCCCTCAGCCCGACCATGCAGTACTACCGCGATACCAAACAGGAGTATCCCGACGCGATTGTCCTGCTGCGGCTGGGGGATTTCTACGAGATCTTTTTTGAGGACGCCCGGGAAGCCGCCGCCCTGCTCGACCTGACGCTCACCTCGCGCGGCAGCGGGCCGGACCGCATCCCGATGTGCGGCGTCCCCTATCACGCCGTCCAGGGCTATATCGCGCGTTTGATAAAAGCCGGCCGCAAGGTCGCCATCTGTGATCAGCTGGAAGACCCCAAGACGGCCAAGGGACTGGTCAAACGCGGCGTCACCCGGGTCGTGACCCCGTCGACCTTTGTCGAGAGTGAGGACGAGCCCGGCAGCCCGAGTCTGCTGGGCCTGAGCTGGACGGGGACGGTCTGGGGGGTGGCCTGGCTGGAGCCGGCAACCGGGCTGTTTCAGTTCTGGGAGGCTGGCGCGGATGGGCTGGGTGATGCCCTCGACCGGGTCGGGCCGAGTGAGATGGTGACGACCAAGAGCGTGGCCGCCTCGCCCCTGTTCAGCGCCGGCTCCGGTCAGCGGCCCGGAATAGTGGTGACCCGACTCGACGACTGGCACGCCTCGGCCGAAGACAGCCGCCGCTGTATCCAGGACTTTTACGGGCTGGACTCGCTGCGAGCCCTGGAGCTGAGCCCGGCCACAACCGCTGCGGTCGGCCTGGTGCTGCGCTTCCTGCACGAGCATATGCAGGTCGGCCTGCCCCACGTTCGGCTGCCCCGGCGGCTCCACCAGGTTGATGCCATGCAGCTCGGGGCGGTCGTTGAGCGCAGCCTGGAGCTGTTCCAGCCGGCCAATAGCGACACCCGGGGCACAACACTGCTCGACGTCCTGGACGAGACCCTGACCCCGATGGGCAAACGCCTGCTGCGCCGCTGGATGCGCAGCCCGCTGCTGTCCATTGAGGCGATTCAGACGCGCCACGCGGCCGTCGAGGAGCTGGTCCGGCAACCGGCCGTGCTCGATTCCGTCCGCCGCAGCCTGGCCCCGGTCCGCGATCTGGAACGCCTGCTGGCGCGCTTCAGCGCCCGTGTCGCCACGCCCAAAGACGCAGCCGGTCTGCGCGACTCGCTGGCCCAGCTGCCCGAGCTGGTGCGGGCGCTGGATGCGGCCGCGTCCGAGCTGCTCGGCGCCCAGCGCGCCCAGGCCGCCGCCGACCTGAGCCATCTGCGGACCCACCTCGAGCGCGGGCTGGTCGATATCCCGCCGGCCCATACCCGCGACGGGGGGGTGTTTGCCGAGGGCTATGACGCCGAGTTGGACCGTCTGCGCTCGCTGTCGGCCGATGCCAAACAGTGGCTGGCCGCCCTGCAGGCGCGTGAGGGCCAGCGGACCGGCATCGCCAACCTCAAGATCGGCTATAACCGGGTCTTCGGCTATTTTCTTGAGGTGGCCAAGAGCCAGCTGTCAAAAGTCCCCCCGGACTATACCCGCCGCCAGACCCTGGCCAACGCCGAGCGTTTTGTCACCGCTGAACTCAAGGAGCATGAAGACCAGATTCTGAACGCCGAGGAGCGCGCCACGGCGCTCGAACACGAGCTGTTCGAGCGGCTGTGCGGCCTGGTCCTGGACCAGTTGCGGGAGATGCAGGCCGCGGCTGCGGCCGTAGCCCAGCTCGACGTGCTGGCCTGCTTTGCCTGGGTGGCGCTGCACCGCCGCTATGTGCGGCCTGAGATGTGCGACGAGCCGGTGCTGTCGATGACGGGTGGCCGCCACCCGGTGGTCGAGACCCTACTGGAGGACAAGAAGTTTGTGGAAAACGACCTGCTGGTTGACCGCGACGCCCACCAGCTGCTCCTGCTCACCGCCCCGAATATGAGCGGCAAATCGGTCTATCTGCGCCAGGCGGCGCTGATTGTCCTGCTCGCCCAGATGGGCTCTTTTGTGCCGGCCAGCACAGCCCGGGTCGGGATTGTGGATCGCATCTTCACCCGCATCGGGGCCTCGGACAACCTGTCCCTGGGCGAGAGCACTTTTGCTGTGGAAATGATCGAGGCGGCCCAGATTCTGAATTACGCCACCCCCCGCAGTCTGTTGTTGCTGGACGAGATCGGGCGGGGGACCTCGACCTCGGACGGCTTGTCGATTGCCCGGGCGATTATCGAGTTTCTGGTTGACCGGGACGGTCCCCGGCCGCGGACGCTGTTCGCCACCCATTTTCATGAGCTGAGCGACCTGCACCAACTCCTGCCCGGCCTGGAGAACCATACCTTTGCGGTGCGGGAGTGGAAGGGCGAGGTCGTCTTCCTGTACCGGGTCATTCCCGGTGCGGCCGATCAGTCCTACGGCATTCATGTGGCCAAGCTGGCCGGCCTGCCCGGTTCGGTGATCAGCCGGGCGCAGGAGGTCTTGACCGACCTGGAAGCCCGCGGGGTGCAGCTCGTCCGACCCCGGCGGCGGGTGTCCAAGCCGGGTGTGGCGGAGCGCAACCCCGACCAACTCGGCCTGTTTGGCGACGGACGCGAGCCATGAGTCGGATTCGGCGTCTCGACCCGCAGACGGTTGAGCAGATTCGGGCCGGTGAGGTCATCGAACGGCCGGGTTCGGTCGTCAAGGAGCTGGTCGAAAACGCGATTGACGCCGGTGCCCAGACGATTCGGGTCCAGATTGCGGAGGGCGGAATCCGCGAAGTCACGGTCCACGACGACGGGCAGGGCATGTCGCCCGAGGACGCGCTGCTGGCCGTCCAACGCCACGCCACGAGTAAAATCCGGCGCAGCAGCGACCTGTTCGGGCTGTCCACGCTGGGCTTTCGAGGCGAAGCCCTGGCCAGTATTGCGGCGGTCTCGCGGCTGGAGCTGGTGTCGCGTACCGCAGACGCGCTTGAGGGGACGCGTATCCGGGCGGCCGGCAGTGAGCCGGCCGAGTCTGCTCCGGTCGCCGCCAGCCAGGGCACGACCGTCAGCGTCCGGCATCTGTTTTTCAATACGCCTCCACGGCGGGCCTTTCTCAAGTCGCCGGTGGCCGAGGGCAACTACGTCGAGGAGGTCCTGGTCGGCCTGGCCGTGTCCCGACCCGGCCTGCGTTTTGTGTTCAACCGTGATCGTAGGCTGATCTTCGACGCCGTGGCCCACACCGGGCCCCAGGCGCTGGCCCGGCGGGCCGGGGCGGTCCTAGGCGAGACGTGGGCGACCAGCCTGATGCTGGACGAGGCCGGAACCGCACATGGCGGCGTCGGCCTGCACGGCATCCTCGGCCTGCCCGAGCACACCAGAGCCACCCGCACCGCTCAGTACTTCTATGTCAACGGCCGCCAGGTCAAAAGCGCGCCGCTGTCTTCGGCTCTGAGCCGGGCCTACGGCGAGCTGGTGGCGGACAGGCGTTTTCCGGTCGGCGTGCTGTTCGTGAACGTGCCGCCGCGTGAGCTCGACGCCAACGTGCATCCGACCAAACGCGAGGTGAAGTTTCAGGATGAGCGGGCGGTGTTGGAAACGCTCATCCGCCAGGTGCGCCGGACGCTCGACCGGGCCAACCTGTTCAGGCGGCTGGAATTGCCGAGCGCGGCGCCCTCCCGGCCGGAGTCGCCTGCCGGAGCTGGAGTGCCAACCGCTGCCCGGCCGCTGCCCGGCCCGGATGATACTCCTCCGCGTCTTCGTTCGACGCCGTCCGCGCCCTCCCGGCCTCAGCGCCAAGCCGCTCTGCGCATGGTGCCCCAGCCCCGGCCGGCCCCTCGCGTTTCCCAACCGGCCCCGCCGCCTGAACCGAACGTGGTCGCCGAGCCCGCCCAACCGTCCCTCCTGGCGCGAAGAGGAAACGTGTCCTCAGGAGCCGGCTTTTCGGGTGATCGGCCAGAGTCACGAGCTGTTCATCCTGGTCGAGGTCGAGGCCGAGCTGTGGCTGGTAGACCAGCACGCGGCGCACGAGCGGGTGACGTATGAGCAGGTTCTGGCCGCGCTGCGCGACGGCCGGGGCGAGTCGCAGGCGCTGCTCCTGCCGGTCACCTTTGAGCTTGACGCCTCGGCCAGAACCGCCCTGGACGAGCTGCACGAGTATTTGACCCGACTGGGGTTCGATATCCGGCCGTTTGGCGGCCAGACGTATCAGGTCCAGGCTGCTCCGCCCTATTTTCGCCCGGCCGACACCCCGGAGCTGATTGCCGAACTCGCCCAGGCCCGGGCCGACGGTCGGTCCGAGGACGCGGTGGCCGCCCGGCAGGAAGATTTGGCCGCCCGGATCGCCTGCAAGGTCAAGTCGGTCAAGGCCGGCCAGACCCTGACGCCCGAGTCGATGCAGGCGCTGCTGAAATCTCTGCTGGCCTGCCGCTCACCGTTTACCTGTCCGCACGGTCGGCCGACCATGGTCCGCATGTCGGTCAGACAGCTGGAAGGCCAGTTTGATCGGCGCTAGGATGGTCGGATGCACATCGGAAGCGTTCGACTCAGCTCCACCCTGTGCCTCGCCCCGCTGGCCGGTTATACCACCCTGGCCTTCCGCCTGTGCATGCGCGAGCTGGGCGGCTTTGGCCTGGCAACGACCGAGCTGGTCCACGCCCGGGCGCTGCTGGAACAGCAGCCCAAGGCGTTTGCCCTGGCCGAGACCTGCCCCGAGGACGCGCCGCTGAGCGTCCAGCTGTTCGGCCCGGTGGCCGAGGAGGTCCGCGATGCCGCCCTGTACCTGCAAGAGCGCGGGGCGGACCTGATCGACATCAACATGGGCTGTCCGGTCGAGAAGGTGGTTAAAATCGGGGCCGGGGCGGCCATGCTCAAAGATCCGCAGCGGACCGCCAGGTTTGTCCGGACCATCACCAGGGCGGTCCGCATTCCGGTCACGGTCAAAACGCGTCTGGGCTGGGACGCAACGCGACGCGACGCGACCATTGTGGCGCCGCTTCTGGAGGATGTCGGTGTGGCGGCGCTGACCATTCATGGCCGGACCCGGGCCGGGGCGTTTGGCGGCAGCGTCGACGTGGCCGGCATCCGGGCGGTGGTGGAGTCGGTCCGCTCCATTCCGGTGTTCGGCAACGGCGATATCTGTGATGCGCAAACGGCCCGGCGGATGCTCGATGAAACGGGCTGTGCCGGGCTGGTCATCGGCCGGGCCGCGCTGGCCGACCCGTGGGTCTTTCACCGCATCCGGGCCGGTCTGAACGCCGTCCCGCCGCCGCCCGCGCCCAGTCTCGAACAGCGGGTGGCGTTCATGACCCGCCATTTTCTGCGCAGTGTCGAGCAGCGCGGAGAAAAGCTGGCGTGTCTCCAGTTTCGGAAGATGATCGACTACTACGCCCGGTCTTTCGGGCCGTGTAAGCCCCTGCGCCTGGCGATGAAGGAGCTGCGCAGCGTCGCACACTACCACGACCTGGTGGGGCGCTTCCTGGCCTTTCGTCACCGGTCCGACACCGCTGAAGCGGCAGCTCTAGATCTGGCGGCCGCCGGCTAGGCCGAGGTGACGCGCGGATGTCTGCTTGCGCCCTGGTGTGTGTGCTGCTGGTCCTGGTGCTCATGCCGTGTCCGGCTCAGTCCACCGCGCCGGTTCCGGGCGTGGGCCGGTCCGCCGTTCACGATACTGTTCTGCCTGCGGCCCACGCCTACTGGGATGTGCGCGTTCAGCTCAGCCTGACCGCGGTGCAGCCGGGCACCCACATCAGCATGCTGTTGCCGCTGTCTGACGGCCGCCAGAGCATTGTCTCGCGACGAACCTACACGCCCGGCGTCCAGTACTGGGAGGAGACCGACGCGGTCAACCTGTGGGGGCATTGGCGGGTCGCGGACGCGCCGCCCGCGTCGCGCCGGATTCGCTACGCCTATACCGTCCAGATCGGCGAGGTGCGGACCGTGCTGCCCCAGCACGCGTTTCCGTTTCAGACGGTCGCCGCTGAGGCGCTGCCCTATCTGGCCGCGTCTGAGATGATCCAGAGCGACATGCCCCAGGTTCAGCAACGGGCCTGGCAGATCGTCGAGCACGCCCGGCGTCTCGATCAGGCCCTCGAGGCCCTGTACGGCTATATCGCCGGTTTTGCCGCCGCACCGCCCGGCGACACGGCCAGTGACGCCCTGACCGTGCTGAGCGCCGAGCAGGGTGGCCGAGCGGGCCGGGCGCGCGCCCTGGTCGCCGTGCTGCGGGCGGTCGGCATTCCGGCCCGGATGGTCGGCGGCATCCGGCTCGGCGATGAAAGAGCAAACGCGTCCTCCACACCCCATGCACCGGTTGACACGCTTCCTCTTCTCAGACGGGCGCGTACAACGATGTATTGGGCCGAGGCTTTTGTCGGTCGCAGCTGGGTCCCGCTGGACCCGGCCGGCGGCTATTTGGGCTGGTTGCCGAATACCTATCTGGCGCTGTATCGCAACGATCTGCCGCTGTTGGGCCACACTCGCCAGGTGTCGGTGGACTACAGCTTTGTCATTCGACGCCTCACCCCGAGTGCTGTCCTGGACGCCGAGGCCGCGCCCCGGCCGGATAGCGTGAAAGGCAATCGTGATGACCACACGATATCCAGAAGAGATCACGATCGCCTTTTGGAGAGCCATGAGCACTTTTGGACGGCCAGCGCCGCTGTTGATCGCCCCCGCGCTTCGGCCGTGCTGATTCACGACGGCCGGCTGTCGGGCGACCAGCTTGAGCCCGTGCTGGAGCGGGCTCGGGCGGCTGGGATCAACGCCGCAGTCTTCAGCCTGCGGGACGGCTCGCGCGCCTTTCGTCAGGCCGGCCTGGAAGCCGTATTCGAGGCCAGGTGGACGCTTCTGGCCGACGCCGACCTCGTCCTGCTCCATACCCGTGACGCGGCCGGGCTGTACGCTCTGCTGGGCCTGAAAGGCAATCGTGACGCCCACACGGTCTCTACAAGAGAACCCGGTCGCCTTGTGGACGGCTGGGAGGACGAACAGAGGCCGCACCCCCTCCAGGCGCCTGAACCTGCTGACACGTCTCCTCTTCTGCCCGGCGTCCGGCTGGTGATCGCCAGCGATGTAGCCCGACCGGTCGGCCACGTCTTTGCGGCGCTGACCGAGCGGGTGCTCGAACCGACCTCGGTGGTGGTGGTGCCCCACCAGCCCGATCCCGGCCCGGCCTGGCAGACCAGCCTGGCCGGCCTGGCGCTGCCCCACGCTGCGTCTCCTGACGCTACCGAACTGGGCTGGTGGCGCACACGGGTGGTCGGCGTGTGGCACTACGCCATCGGGTCCGGGGTCTCGCTGCCGGCGCTGAACGCCATCCTGGTCCTGCCCGTCATCGCCTTTTTTCTGGTCATCGGACGGAACCTGATCGGTCTGGAGACCTTTGGCTTTTTTGCCCCCATGCTGCTCGCCCTGGCCTTTCTGAGCACCGGTCTGGGTTGGGGACTGTTGATCTTTGGCGCCATCATCGGTATTGGCGGCGGCCTGCGGGTGGCTCTACAGGGGCTGCGCCTGCACCTGGTCGCCCGGGTGGCCATTCTGATTGCGGTGGTAGCGCTGAGCATGGCCGGGCTGAGCCTGGTCGGTGCTCGGCTGGGCATCGGGGCGCTGCTCCAGGTCGGGATTTTCCCCACCGTCATCCTCGCCAACATGATCGAGAACTTCAGCAATACCCAGCTGGAGCGCGGCACCCGGGAGGCGCTGCGGCTGAGCGCCAATACCCTGCTGGTAGCCCTGGTATCGTACGGCTGTATTGAGAACACCGACCTGAGACCGCTGCTGCTGGCCTTTCCCGAGCTGCTGGTCGGGATCATCGGGCTGGAGCTGGTGATCGGCTGCTGGCGCGGCATGCGGCTGATCGAATATATACGGTTTGCCCGCGTGCTGCGCCAGGCCGCAGCCGCCGACCGGAGATAGCGCCCCATGTTGCAGCGGCTGCGCACCGTGTCCCGGCAGTTTCTGGGCCTGAACCGGCGCGACCGCGACCTGGTCGCCCGCTATAACCCACGCCGCCTGGCCCACGACACCATCCACAAGCTGCACACCAAGACCCTGTTGGACGCCTGCGACATCCCGGTGGCCGAAACCCTGGCCGTGTACCGCTTCCCGCACGAACTCAGGCGCTTTGTCCGGGATGCGGCCGACTGGACGGATTTTGTGATTAAGCCCGCCCAGGGCACGGGCGGGGGCGGGGTCATCGTCGTTGCCGGCCGCGAGGCCGAGGCTTTTCTGAGCCTGGGGGGCCAGACGCTCAGGCCGCGAAGCCTGGAGACCCATCTGTCCGATATCCTGAACGGCGTCTACTCGCTCAACCATCGCTACGACGAGGCGTTTGTCGAACGCCGTCTACGAGCCCACCCGACGCTGGCCCGGCTCAGCTTCCAGGGCTTGCCCGACATCCGGGTCATCGTGTTTCAGGGTATCCCTTTGATGGCCATGCTGCGCCTGGCAACCCGCCGCTCCGAGGGCCGGGCCAACCTGGACAACGGCGGACTCGGGGTGGGTATCGATCTGGTCGGCGGGCTGACGACCGGAGCCATGGCCAGACGGCGCTGGGTGACCGAGCACCCCGATACCGGGCTGGGGTTGAACGGAGTCCGGGTGCCCGAGTGGGAGCAGCTGGTGCGCCTGGCAACCCGCTGCGCCGACGCCACCAACATCAAGTATCTGGGCGTTGACGTGGTGTTCGACGCCGACCTTGGTCCGTGTGTGCTGGAGCTGAACGCCCGGCCCGGCCTGCTCATCCAGCTCGCCAACCGGCGCGGCCTGCGACCCTTGATTGAGGCGGTGGAACAGCGCGCTCCCCGCAATCTGTCGGTGGCTGAGCGAGTGTCCTTCGGCCAGGCCCTGTACGCCGACCAAGGCTGACTTCCGAGACCATTTGAGACCTGTACGAAGCCTGAGTGCCTGGCCGGGAACGGCTTGGTGCAGACGGATACGTCTTGTCTGTCCTGCTATAGCGCTTCAATTCCTCAGCAAAAACAGCTTTCTATAGCAGATGCTATGCAGAGGCTTTATATGCACCCGATCTGATGATATAGTGCCGTACATAACGCTTCTCTGAGTTTTGAAGAATGTCATCCGTCACTTTATCCGATCTGCCAAGCAACTATTCCCGTCGCATCAAAAACGTCCGTGGAGCCCAGGGTCTGACACAAGCGCAGTTCGCCCAGCTCCTCGGCGTTTCCTACGCCTCGGTCAATCGCTGGGAAAACGGCCAGTCTCGTCCCAACAATCTGGCCTGGTCGCGTATCCTTGAAATCGAAGACTCAATCACTCGCGATGTAACCGGAGACGCGCCCACCACTCCAGACATGCCCAGCCTGGATTTTGCCGCCGACCCCAACGCTGTCTGGGCGGTCGCCGAGGCGCATCGTCTCGCCTACGGTCATCTCTTCAATCCGACGTTCGCAACGGAGACCTCGCTGATCGACCCGCTCCCGCACCAGCGCATCGCCGTGTACGAGCACATGCTGCGCCAAGCCCCGCTGCGATTCCTGCTGGCCGACGATGCCGGCGCCGGTAAGACCATAATGACGGGTCTATATGTGCGCGAGATGCTGTCCCGCCGGCTTATCCGGCGCGTGCTGATCGTGCCGCCCGCCGGTCTGGTCGGCAACTGGGAGCGGGAAATGCGCACCCTGTTTCGCCTGCCGTTTCGCATTATCAGCGGCGCCGACGCGCGATCCGGCAATCCCTTCCTCGGCTCCGACAGCAACCTGCTCATCGTCAGCATCGACACCCTGGCCGGGGACCGCCTGTTTGGCCGCCTCAAGGAGCCGGCGACAGAAGCCTACGATCTGGTCGTCTTTGACGAGGCCCACAAGCTGTCGGCAAATCGTCAACCGGATTTCCGGGTACGGAAAACGGACCGCTACAGGCTGGCGGAAGCTCTGGCCGGCGCCGGATCGAACAGCGAAGCGTGGGCGCTGCACTGGTCGGCCCAACATGTGCTGCTGCTGACGGCCACACCCCACATGGGAAAAGACTACCCCTACTACGCTCTGTGGCGCCTCCTGCTTCCCGACACGCTCTCGACCTACGACGCGTTCGCCCAGTTTCCGCAGGAGTCTCGGCACAGACACTTCATCCGCCGGACCAAGGAGGAGATGGTCCATTTCGACGGTTCTCCGCTGTACTCCCACAGGAACTGCGACACGCTGAGCTACGACCTCTCGCAGGGTCGAGACAGTGAACAGGAACTCTACGAGGCAACCACGGATTACATCCGATATCACTACAACCGCGCCCGATTTTTGAACCGCTCAGCCGCCCGGCTGGCAATGAGCGTGTTCCAGCGACGCCTGGCCAGCTCCACCTATGCCCTGCTGCGTTCGTTCGAGCGCCGCAAACACAAGCTCGAAGATCTGATTGACGCAATCCGAGCCGGCCGTCTCAGCGAGGAACAGCTGGCACGCCAACAACGCCACCTCGACGCTCTCGACGATGTCTTTGAGACGCAGACCGCGGATGAGGACGCCGTGACCGGAGACGAGCGCGAACAACACGAGGAGTTTGAGGACAAGGCCCTGAGCGGCACCGTTGCGGTCAGCCTCACCGAGCTTGAAGCGGAGCGTCTCAAGGTCGAAGCGCTGCTCAACCAAGCTCGGCAGCTGTTCAACACCGGTGAAGAATCCAAGTTTGAGAAGCTCCGTGAGGTGCTGCGCGATCCCCAATACCTCGACGAAAAGCTCATCATCTTCACCGAGCACCGCGACACGGCAGACTTCCTGGTGCGTCGGCTCGAAGGGCTGGGCTTTACCGGTCGGGTGGCCCTGATCCACGGCGGCCTGCCGTACCAGGAGCGCGAACGACAGGTCGAGTTTTTCCGCCGGCCGCTGAGCGAAGGCGGGGCCAGTTACCTGGTGGCTACCGACGCTGCGGGCGAGGGCATCAACCTCCAGTTCTGCTGGCTGATGGTGAACTACGACATCCCCTGGAACCCGGCGCGGCTCGAACAGCGGATGGGCCGGATTCATCGTTACGGTCAGGAGCACGACCCGGTCGTCATCGTCAATCTGGTGGCCGGCGGCACGCGCGAGGGGCGGGTGCTGAGGACGCTGCTCGACAAGCTTGAAGCGATGCGCCGCCAGCTTCAATCCGACAAGGTGTTCGACGTGGTTGGCCGTTTGTTCGAGGGGCTGTCCATGAAGGACTATCTTGAGCAGGCGGTCACCGGCGATGCCGCCAGCGTTGCGGAGCACCTGGAGGGTGAGCTGACACAAGAACAGGTTCGGGCGCTTGAGGACAGGGAGCGGGTGCTGTTTGGGGAGGGCGGCGACGTGCGCCGGCGCCTCGCCCATCTCAACGACGAGGCCGAGCGGGAAAACTACAGCCGGCTTCTGCCCGGCTACGTGCGCCGCTTTGTGGAGAAAGCCGCGCCGCTGCTCGACCTGCGCATTGAGGGTGACCTGGAAGCCGGCTTCACCCTGGCGCCCGCCCGGCCCCGAGCGACCGATGCCTTGTTGCCGGCGCTTGAAATGTATTCCGAGCAGGCACGAGGTCGGCTCACAGTGTACAAGCCGCACGGCCGCGAAAATGTGGTCTGGCTGCACCCTGGCGAGCCGGTGTTCGACGGTATCTCGGCCTCGATCCTGGATCGTTTCGGACGCGACGGACTCAGGGGCGCCGTATTTATCGACCCGTATGCAAGCGAGGCATACCTGTTCCACATCGCCCTGGTCTGTGTCGAACAGGACACCAAGACAGGGCAGGCTGAGCTGTTGGATGACCACGGCGACGGCAAAACGGCCCCACGGCTGCTTGAGTCCCGACTGGTCGGGCTGCGCCAATCACGCGACGGCGTTGTAGAGGAGTGTCCGGTCGAGCATCTTCTGCTGCTCCGAGGGGCCACAGGCTTCGCTCCGAGCCGCGTGCCACTCGCCACCCTGGCTCGCGGAATGATGTCCGAGGCTGCCAGGTTCACCCGCGAGGAAGTGCTTGAGCCCTTGGTTCAGGCCCACCGACAGCAGCGCCTCGACGCGCTGCCCGCCCGCCTGGATTTCATCAACCGCGGCTTCGACTTCCAGGCTGCCGAGCTGGCGGCCGCCCGCGCCCGGCTTACCGAACTGGCCCGCGCTGCTGATCGCCAGGCCAAGGCGGAACTGTCCAGGGTCAAGGCACGGCAACGGAGCTTGACCGCGTCACGCGACCGCCGTCTGGCGGAACTGCGGGCCGAAGCGGACCACATCCGAGCCGGCGAGGTCGAGTTTCTGACGCACGCCCTGGTCGTCCCCGCCCAAGACGACCCCGAGGCAGTGCAGCGCTACGACGCCGACGTGGAAGCTATCGCCATACGGGTTGCGCGCGCCTACGAGGAAAGTTTCGGCGCCGAGGTGCAGGACGTTTCGCGGCCCGAGCTTGCGCGGCGCGCAGGACTGTCCGACTGGCCGGGTTTCGATCTGCTGTCCCTCCGCCCCGGCGCGGAACAACGGGCTATAGAAGTGAAGGGGAGGGCCGGGAGTGGCAGCGTTGAAATGAGTGACAACGAATGGGCCAAGGCGTGTAATCTCCGCACCGACTACTGGCTGTACGTCGTCTACGACTGCGCTACGCCCCGCCCGCGCCTGGTTCGGGTGCGCGATCCGTTTGCCAAGCTGCTCGTCCGCAGCCGCGCATCTATCGCCTACACCATCACCCCGGGGGCTGTCATGGAAGCGGCAGAGTAAGCCAGAGAGGAGACTGCAATGGGCGCAACACACGTCACCGTGACCATTCGGGAGCCAACCGTGAAATGATATTCCAGAGATGCATCTGCACGCCAGAAGAATTATTGGAGGTCGGCAATGATTGATGATCCCATTGTGAACGAAATACGTCGGATTCGTCGCGCATATGCCAAACAGTTCAAGAATGATCTTCACGCGATATGCGAAGACCTCAGACGCCAGGAACGGGAATCAAACCGGGAATTCCGCACTCCCTCGCGAAGCGACATTGAGCGGACTGTGAGGCTCGCGGCCGGTGCAAATCCGGCACGTTCAAACAAATAATGGAGGTACACATGGATAAAATTATCCTTTCGCTGCTCTCGGGTGTGGTCGGCGCGCTTTTTGCGACGTTCCTTCAGTCGCACCTGTCCTCGGCGGTCATGGAGGCGGCCGAGTAAGCCAGAGAGGAGATTGCAATGGGCGCACCACACGTCACCGTGACTATTCGGAACCCGGCCGAGCCGGACAGAAGCTGGGAAGGGCTCTTTCTGGTCGATACGGGAGCGACTGATTCTCTCGTACCCAGATCGCATCTGGAAGCCATTGGCCTCAAGCCCAAAGGCCAACGGACCTACGAACTGGCAGATGGCCGTGAGATCAGGATGGATATTACGACCGCAGATATCGAATTCATGGGAGAGATCGTCGGTGGGACGATTCTATTCGGGGAGGCGAATGTGGAACCGCTGTTGGGCGTCACTGCCCTGGAGTCGGTGGGCATTGAAGTCGATCCGACTACCCAGCGTCTCAAACGCCTGCCCGCCGTCCGCCTTAAATGATTTGTGTTGCCCTGGGATAGAACCCTGATAAAAATGCGTACCTCTCTATTTCTTTTTCTCGCCCAAAAGCGTCTCTTCTGGAAAGTTAGAGCTGCTCTCTCGCGCTTCGCGTTCTCCGGCTATCGAGGGCTGTTTGGGATGAAGGAGCGTCTTCAGGAAGAAGGAGCCACAACAAAATCTCTCCTGTCGCTACTGAGACTCACTCTAGGCGATTTGGTCTTAGCGCTCCTCCTTGCCATCGTGCTTCAAGTAACTAACCCGTATTTCGTACCTTGGTTCACTGAACGAGGTTTTACCATCCCTGCGGAAAGCGACTATGGAACCCTACTTGCTACCGTAATCGGCGTTGGTGGCGTATTCATTGGCCTTTATTACGCCGCCATCAGTATGGTGGGCGGTGCTATTTACGCTCGGGTTCCCAACAACATTCGAGACTTGCTCGCTCAGGAAAGATTTGGCGGCGCCTACATGCGCTTCCTCGCCGTATTTACCTTCTTTGGTGTTTGCTTGCTGGCCTTCCATTCGGCAGGGCTCAAACCCATTATACTGGCCGTCCCCCTGTTTCTGCTGAGCGCCGGGCTGGCAGTTATTGGATTCGTTCGACTAGGGACGCGTGCCTTCTATCTATTTGATCCAACGATTCTTTCCCATCGACTTTTTGAACAATTGCAACAGTGTCATACGCAGATACAAGCGGGCCGTTATCGTTGGTCCGATCAATCATTCCAGAGTCACGCCTACCGGCGCGCCCGAACTGCTGTGGATACGCTCGCTACCGTATCTGATATAGCGGCTCAGGAAACACATCTGAACAGCCGTCCGTTCGCCGAGCTGTGTAGAAATCTGCTTTCATTTCTCCTTCGCTACGAAACGTCAAGAAAGTCCATCCCAACTGATAGTCTTTGGTACGAGAGACGATATGAGCATACAGACTGGTATCGGACGGGTGATATGGCAACTTCCATGGCTCATCAGACAGCCAGCATGTTGCAGCCGCAATCGGTCAGTGATTCAAGATGGATTGAATCAGCAATACTACCAATTGTACAGCGCTGTCTGGAAATCAACATCAGAGAAAGCCGCTACGCCATAGTTAATGAACTCCTCAGATATATTGATGCTTACGCCCAACATCTCGCAAAAGAGCAACAGGTCAAATTTGCGTTCGACTTGATACGGCGGACTTCCTTTTCTTGCGAAACTCTTATCTTTTCCAAGAAGGATGACACTGCCGTGGAAGAACCTTTGGAAAATATCGGAATTTGCGAACAGCTGGCGACAATGCCCATCAACGTTCTCGTCTCTTACTCTCGCTCCATTGAGTCCTATGGGCGAGATGTGGTCCTTCAACGCCTCCACCAGATAGAATGGAAATCAAAAGAGTCGATCTACAGAGCTGGATTCGCCATTCATGCTTTGAAGCAGCTTGAATGGTTACAGCCAAGATTAGAATTCGAGGAAAGAGTTGAAGGACGCCCACTCAGTCCCTCTTGGTATCTCCTAGAAGTGGTTATCCAGACGGAGGCTGAGAACCTGTCAGCAACGATGCTTTCTTTCCATGACGAAGCCCGTGAGTTCTATAAACATTGGATAGAGGCCGCAACATCTTCGCGGCGTCCATGGTTGGCTGCGGTGGTGATATCACGCGAGTCGGAGTACTGGCACAAGCAGCATTACCATGAGAATGTTATGACTCGACTTTGGAACGATTTGAACTCCAACCGACGAGCGGAAGGGCTCCCGTGGCCGAGCTTAGATATCAACAGTCTTGTACAGAAAAGTGAGCAGCGGCAAACAGAACTTCAGCAGACTACGGCGACTCAGAGCATCTTACTGTTATCGATATCTAGACCGGAATCCTATCCAGACTTCGCAGGACAGTTTCTGCACGCGACTGGAGAAGCTCTGCTTTCCGCGTTGTGTAGCAATGATAGCAATACAGTTGAGATGCTTTTCAAACAGTATTTTCGTAGCAATTTTTTGCAATTTGAACGATTACGCCCCAAGGATACGAGACCAGATCGGCAGAGCCAGATTCATATAAAAATTGCTGTTGCGCCTCTCTTAGACTTGATAGATATTAGTGGTTATGCATATCTACTTTCTTACTATCACGACGCGCCGGCTCTGAGGGAACACATCGCGAAGGAATGGGACACCTATCTCGACCGGGGTCAAGCTGAAGATAGGCTCAAGTTCCTCTCCGCAGCTGTCTCACTCACCGAGTCAGCGTTTGAGCTTGCTCATCGTAGTACTAACAGAATTAGATGGCAGCAGATCGTCTCGAATCGCTTAAAAGATATGGAGAGTCGAGAAGTTCTTTGGGATGAACGCAGGCATATCAGAAGTTTCCATCCGATGGCTATGCACAAAAATCCTTTGGTGAGGATATTCACAAAGGACAGTTTGATGCCGTCCTATGATGGCGTTGATATTTTTCTCGTAAAATATATCAGCCAAAGAGAACATGGAGATACTTTAGATTTCGGTAGGCTTCGTAACAAAAACCTCGAACGGGAAATTGAACGAGAGGAACGGCGTCATGTGGAAACCGAAGAGATATGAGCCAGACAAAGGCTCGAACGCAAGAAAGTTGCGCGTTGCCCGTTACTTTCCTAGTCTAAGAGGAGAGACTGACTTCACGAATGCGAATATTCATATGCTCGTAGAAGACGTACAGCTTACGGTTATGCCGATTGGCGGTAGATCGCATTTTGCGTCAGATTTTTCCGTGGAAATACGAGGCAGTTGTGAATGCGAGAACAATGCGACTGTGCTTCTTGAATCACTCACTGGACACGACAGACACGATCCGACCGAATTGTTAAGTGATGTAATCGGAAGAATCGCTCAAGAACTCGCGAGGAGTGGGCGGGCAGTACACGAGATTGTCCGAGATAAAGACATAGGAAAAACGTGTGTGTTGCGCGGTTTTACGTCCCAGCGCTTGTTCCATGTCTTTGGAAGATACATACAGGTGATTCCCAAGGCAGACCGTAAGTTGTGGAAAAAGTCCTGCGTCATTATCCCGGAGAAGGATATTTGGGAGATCGTAATGCCCAGAGTTTTGGGTGGCTACCGAGGTCACCGCACGATGCTTAGACAGCTTGCACGATTTCAACATACTGGTCCATCGTTTTTGATACAAGAGTTGAACGGACAAGGATGGCCAGCTGATTATGACGTTCAACGATATACTCGGGAGACAGAGTTTTTTGAGTCAAAAATCACATCCCTGTGGGGATGGAACCGGAGAGATTATAGTGAGCGGAATTGGACAGAGTTTTACCTGTTTTATAGAACTCTTCAGTTCAGGTGGGCGCAGGCGTGCCTCCGTGAGCATATAGTGGACGAACTCAACCGCTTGCTTCGAAGATTGGATATCGGAGCGAAAATCGTGGTGAAAGGATTACCAACTGCCTCAGATATATTGGCTGTTCGACAACGAATGCTTGATGGTGATATTTCGTTTAAGGACGCGTCCGATGCTTGCTCCGTGTAGCGAACGTGGTCGAAGTTCCACCCAACTTCCACTGTCGGCCGAGACAGCACTATGCCGAAAGGTAATTCCTCATATCATACCGACCTTACATCTTGCCCGATTTCATAGCATCTCGACATAGAGAATCTCCATGAGCACAACCGACAAACGTCTGATTGAGGTGGCTTTTCCGCTCAAGCAGACCTCGCTGGACTCGGTTCACGAGAAGAACGTGCGGCATGGGCATATCTCGACGCTGCATATCTGGCCGGCGCGACGGCCGCTGGCGGCTTCGCGGGCAGCTCTGATCGCAACCCTGCTTCCCGACCCGGGAGACGCTGACCAACGCAAAGTGCTTCTGGATCGCATGGCCGGCCGTGTGATTGAAAAGATCGAACGCAAGCGCGTGAACGGCCGCACGGTTGAGAAGGTGAAGGAGGAGACGGTCGGCGGCATCCTCCATTGGGGTCGTGAGAATGACCCCGACCTTCAGTGGTTCCGCGAAGAGATCCGCAAAGCCTACGGGGGTCGTGCGCCCAAGGTGCTGGACCCGTTTGCGGGCGGCGGCGCCATTCCGCTCGAAGCCATGCGCCTGGGTTGTGACGTGACCGCCATGGACATCAACCCGGTGGCGTGGTTCATCCTCAAGTGTACGCTCGAATACCCCCAAAAGCTCGCCGGCCAGACCCACCCGTTGCCCGAGTTCGCACTGGAGGACCGCGCATTCATGCAAGCGTTCCTGAAAGCCAAAGGGTTCAAGGGCGCCAGCTTGCGGACCTTCCTCGAACGGCTCGGCCACGGCGACGGGGGCGATATCCAACTCGACCTCATACAGAACGACGATCCGATACTGGAGGCGGACCTTGCCTGGCACGTGCGCGCCTGGGGCCGGTGGGTGCTGGCACGGGCACGGAAGGAGTTGGCTTCGTACTACCCGACCTACGCTGAATGGACGGTGCTGGATCACGCCTCCCGTGAACGGGTGCGGCAAAAAGGAACCCACCCCGCCGCTAACGCGGCACCCCTCCGAGGAGGGGATGGAGGCGATTCCCCTCCTCGGAGGGGTGGCCCTGAGCTTGTCGAAGGGCCGGGGTGGGTTGCTCCTCTACAACTGCTCAAACCGGACGCCGACGGCAAGACCGATGTCGGGCCGCTCAACGCCGAGTTTGACGACGCTTATCTCAAGGACCCACGCAACCCACGCTGGATCGCCAAGCCGACGGTGGCCTATCTCTGGGCGCGGACCGTGACCTGCAAACAGTGCCGGGCCACGCTGCCGCTGCTCAAGACGCGCTGGTTATGCAAGAAGGATCGCAAGCGCGTGCTGTTGACGATGAAGCCGAACGAGGAGCAGACAGGCGTCATCTTCGGTGTACAGACCGACGTGCCGCAAAACGGCGGCAACGCAGCACAGCGGCGGGAGAACGATAAGCGCGTTGGAGCGGGCACCATGTCGCGCACCGGCGCAACCTGCCCGTGCTGCGGTGCGATCATGACCATGGAGGATATCCGTCTTGAAGGCCGCGCCGGCCGCTTGGCCGCGACCATGACTGCTGTGGTGGTGGATGGGCCGAAAGGGAAGGACAAGGGTAAGGAATATCGTTTGCCGACGAACCATGAGCGGGCGGTGGCGGAAGTGGCCGAGGAACAGCTTCAGGCCCTATATGCAGACATCCCGTTCGGCCTGCCGGAAGAACAGACGCCCAAGGCAGGAATAGGCGCATCGCGTGCGTTTTCGGTGGACGGCTATGGCTTTGATACATGGCGGAAGTTGTTTACGAATCGGCAGCTATTGGCGGTTGGCGAGTTCGTTCTAACTCTTCGGAGACTGATGCGAGAACTCGACGGTTGGCCGGAGAGTTGGCGCGAGGGACTGATTGCAAACCTTGCACTTGTGAACGATCGGCTGGCCGACTATTCCAGCGCGATCTGCTCGTGGCACAACAGCGGTGAGAAGGTCAGAAATACATTTGGACGCTTTGCTCTGCCCATCGTCTGGGATTACACCGAAGTCAATCCATTATCAGATACTTCCGGCAACTTCCTCGGCGCACTTGATTGGGTTTTCAAGGTATGCGGGCATCTGCAAAGAAGCGTCGATTCAGCCCGGAGTGGTGAGAGCATTCGCGCATCGGCTATTACCTGCCCAACGGCTGATGTCGATCTGATCCTAACCGACCCTCCCTATTACGATGCTATCCCCTATTCCGACCTGATGGACTTCTTCTATGTCTGGCTGAGGCGCTCAATGCCGGGACTGTCGGCCGAGGTCGAGTCGGTCTTCTCCGATGCCCTCGGCCCCAAATGGAATCATGACGTAGAGGATGGCGAACTCATAGACGACGCCAACAGATTTGACGGCGACAAAGAGCGATCCAAGCAAAACTACGAAGACGGTATGGCCCGCTCGTTCCGCTCTTGTCACGCTGCGTTGCGGCCTGACGGGCGCCTTGTCGTAGTGTTTGCCAACAAGCAGCCCGATGCCTGGGAGACACTTGTCGCCGCCCTGATCCGAGCTGGCTTCGTCGTCGACGGCTCTTGGCCTATCCAGACGGAAATGAGCAACCGAACTCGCTCACTAGGGTCGGCTGCGCTCGCTTCTTCCGTCTGGCTTGTCTGCAAGAAACGTCCGCCAGCCCGGCCCGGCTGGGACAATACCGTCCTCAACAAAATGCGCGAGAATATCACCCAGCAACTCCATGACTTCTGGGACGCCGGCATTCGTGGGCCGGACTTCGTGTGGGCGGCGACCGGCCCGGCGCTGGAGGCGTTCAGCAAGCACCCGGTGGTCAAGAAGGCCAACGATCCGAACGAGTTGATGACCGTCTCGGAGTTTCTGCGCGAGGTCCGGCGGATGGTTGTCGATTTCGTGGTCGGTCGCGTGCTGACCCACGATGACGGGCAAGAAGCCGCGACTGGCCTCGATGATGTGACCACCTACTACCTGCTCCACCGTCATGACTTCGGCCTGGACGAGGCGCCCGTCGGCGGCTGCATCCTCTACGCCCTGTCGTGCAACCTGTCCGACTCGGCCCTGGTCAATCAGTACGACCTGCTGGCCCAATCGGGCAAGGGAAAAGCCGGCGATGAACTCGAAGAGGACGATACGGCCGAGGAAGAGGAGGCGGACGGCGGGAGCGGCGCCAAGGTCAAGCTCAAAGCCTGGAGCCGTCGTCGGGGCCGCAATCTCGGTCTTGAAGCGCCGGGGGGACGGCCCGTGCCACTGATTGACCAGGTCCACAAGCTGATGCACCTGTGGCGTGCGGGCGACCAGGCGAAGGTTGACGATTACCTTGATACGCGCGGCCTCCAGCGTAACGCCCTGTTCAATCAGATTTTACAGGCGCTCATCGAACTGGCCGACGCCGGCTCCGACGAGCGCTCCCTGCTCGAAGCCCTGAGCAACCACGTGGCCGCACGCGGCGATACGGGTGCGCCGCGTCAGGCTGAACTCCGGGGGATGGTGAACTAGAGACGGGTGGTGGGGAGGCTACTCCAGCAGTTGGACCAGGGTGAAGACGGCGCCGGCGATAGAGGCGACCAGGGCAGAGACGATGCTGAGTGTTCCGACCAGTAAGCGGTTATTGAGGGCGTCGAACTTGGCGTCAAACTTTTTATCGAGAGTGTCAATTTTCGTGTCCAGCCGATCAATTTTGGTGTCAAACTTTTTATCGAGAGCGTCAATTTTGGTGTCAAACTTTTTATCGAGGGCATCAATTTTGGCATCGACCTTTTCACTGATGCGCAGTTCAAGCGCCAGAAGATCGGCTTTCGTTACGACGGATTCGCTGACCGCTTCGGCCACGGCGCGAGCCTGCTCCTGGTTGAAGCCGGCTTCTTCGAGCGCCTTGACGGCTTGGGAAAAGGTCATGGCCGCATTCTGAGTGCGCGCCTCGGTCCCTGTCAAGAGGAAGGGAAAAGCCCTGACGGCGAGCTGTGTGTCGTGCTAAGACAGAGAGGGAGTGAGGGAAGATTGATGATTACGTCAATTCGCCTGAAGAACTTCAAGAACTTTGCCGACGAGACCTTGCGTGTCGGTCCGTTTACGATTCTCGTGGGCGCCAACGCCAGCGGCAAGAGCAATATCCGCGACGCCTTCCGCTTCCTGAGTGGTATCGGACGGGGCTACACCCTGGCAGAGATTTTCGGCGGCAAACGCGAGGCCGGATGGGAACCGATTCGTGGCGCGATGAATGAGATTATCCGGTTTGGGCAAGAGGCGTTCTCTGTTGAAGTTGGGATGAGTGTTAAATCCGGCTTAGCGAACTTGCACTTTCTGATTGAGGTCGGCGTAGATGACAGGAATCCTGGTGTATTGCGGCTCATAACAGAAGAACTCAAAGTTACCTATAGACACGGTTCTGAATATCGTGTTTACGGCCTAGACCCTGATCAAACAGACCCAGACCATTTGCTATTTCGCCCATACGTCAAGGATGAGGTAGAACGTGGCCTGCTTCGTCCGTTTCGCTCGCAGCGCGATCAACCAGCTTTGATACAGCTGGGGGAACACTACAGATTCGGGCCGGATCATCATGATCACTATTTGTGGAAACAGGTAGTCGGCGTATTCGCCAATATGCGTTTCTTGGAACTATCACCGGAACGAATGCGGGAACCTGCTCTCCTTGGCGCGACCGTGTTGGGCGACAGCGGCGAGAACTTGCCAGTGGTGTTGCGAGGAATCTGCTCCGACCCCAAACGTCAGGAGATTCTGGCGAGTTGGATTGCCGAGCTGACTCCGATGGACGTGACGGGCTTCGAGTTTCCCGTCGATCCCAGCGGTCGGGTGCATCTCAGGCTGTGCGAGGCGGATGGTAGAAAGGTGTCAGCTTACAGCGCCTCGGACGGTACGCTGCGCTTTCTCGCTATGCTCACCGTGCTGCTCGGCGAGAATCCGCCGGGCCTGTATTTCTTTGAGGAGATCGACGCCGGCATTCATCCGGCACGGCAGTGGCTTTTGCTCGAACTGATCGAAAAGCAAGCTGTAAAGAACAACGTCCAGATCATAACCACCACGCACGCCCCCGACCTGTTGACCTTTGTCAACGACAGTACCTTCGAGCACTTGTCGGTCGTTTGTCGCCTGGAAGACTCGCAGGATGCCATCATCCGCCCGGTGGCCGAACTGCCCAACGCCAAAAAGTTACGGACATCCAAAGGGGGGCTGGGACGCCTCCTTGCCGAAGGCTGGATGGAGACTGCGCTGGCTTTCACGGAAGATCGTGACGAAGCGGAGGACGAAAGGAGAATCTACGATGGCGAATAGAGGGCAGAACAAAATCCCAGTGGAGAAGGTTGTCCGACGCGATCCTGAAGTCCACAGTGGCGCTCTGGTGTTCAGCGGTACGCGAGTCCCAGTGGACAATCTGGTAGGCTATCTCAAAGGGGGGCACTCTATAGAGGAATTTCTTCAGGATTATCCCACGGTCGAGCGCTGGCAGCTGGAGTCCTATCTCGATCTTTCTTCCCAAGGCTTGGATTATTTAAGGGCACGGGATGCGAGTGCTTCTTGACGAGGATATTCCGATCCGACTCAGGCTTTACTTCCAGCCTGAAGTCGAGGTCGAAACAGTAGAGTATCGTGGCTGGAAAGGTCTCAAGAACGGCGCCTTGCTGCGCGCCGCCCAAGAATATTTTGACGTTCTTGTAACGATGGATAATCACCTCCCGGACCAACAACCACTCCAGCAGTTCGATATAGCTGTTGCAATCTTGCGCGCTCCTAGCAAGACGCTTGAGGATCTGACGGCGCTGGTGCCCGAAATCGAACGATTGATGGCCGAAATCCGACCTGGAGAGGCGGTACGGATATATCCGCCTGCGTAGGAATGCTCTGCAAGCGACGGAATCAATGAGGACAACATGACAACCAAATCCTCTCCCACGCCCTGGCACGAGGTCGTACAGCTACGCGACGATCTGAAGACGGGTGAACTCTCACTGGCCGTATTTGCCGCCGACCTGTACGACGTGGTCATGCAAAAAGGCCAACGGCCGGTCTACGAGCATCCGGCCGAGTTTTTTGCCCTGACCTATCCGACCTACAACCTGCGTGCCTTGGTCAGAGACGTGGCCCTGCGTCTGGCCGGCCAGAGCGACAAGGCGTATCGAAAACTCTCGGTCAACTACGGAGGGGGCAAGACCCATACGCTCATCGCACTCAGGCATCTGGTACACGATCCGGCCGCTCTGCCCGACCTGCCGACCGTCCAAGAGTTCGAGGCAGACATTGGATTCAAGCCGCCGCAGGCGCGTGTTGCCGCCCTGTGCTTCGACAAGATCGACCTGGAGAAGGGCGTTGAAACCCCGGGTCCTGACGGGGCGCTCAGGATGCTCAAACAGCCGTGGAGTATTCTGGCCTTTCAACTCGCTGGGGCGGACGGTCTCAGACTCATTCACGCCGACGGAAAGGACGCAGAGCGCGACACCCCGCCGGCAGAACCGCTGGTTGTGGAGCTGTTGTCAAAGCCGCAGAAAGACGATCTCTCGACCTTGGTGCTTCTCGACGAGGTGTTGATGTACATCCGCGCCCAGGTTGAAACCGACCGGAGCTGGCGCGGTCGCCTGATCAGCTTTTTTCAGTACCTCACCCAGGCGGTTGTCAAGGTGGACCGCTGCGCCCTGGTAGCGTCGCTGCTCGCCTCCGATCCCAGCAAGCATGACCATTTCGGCAATGAACTCCTTCGAGATGTGTCTGAAGTCTTTGGTCGTCAGATGGAAGAGGACGCCAGTCCGGTGAGCAAGGAGGACGTGGCCGAGGTGCTCCGGCGCCGCTTCTTCAAGCCTGAGTCGATTCGTGACCGGGGTGTTTTCCGGCCGCACGTGGCTGCGGTGGTCGGCAGCATCGCCGCGCTCGACGAGCAGACCGGGAAGGAGCGGGCGGCTGTGGAGGAGCGCTATCTGAACAGCTATCCCTTCCACCCCGACCTGACCGAGATTTTCTATACCCGCTGGACCCAGCTCGACGGCTTCCAGCGTACACGCGGCATCCTGCGCACGTTTGCCATTGCCCTGCGCGATGCGGAGAAGTGGGATACCAGTCCGCTGGTCGGACCAAATGTCCTGCTGGACGAGCCGGGCAAGGACGATCTGGCCGAAGCCGCAGGGGAACTTGCCTCCTTTGCCAGCGTAGACACCGACACCGGCAAGCACCAGCAATGGCGACCGATCCTCGAAGGCGAGCTTGCCAAGGCGTGCACGATTCAGGCCGAGGCGACCGGTCTGCGCCACCGGGAGGTGGAACAGGCGGTCATGTCGGTATTTCTGAGTTCTCAGCCGATTGGTCACAAGGCGCTGACTCAGGAGCTGATGGTACTGCTTGGGGCGGCCAAACCGGACAAAATAGAACTGGAAAAGGCGCTGCGCCGCTGGACGGAGTTGTCCTGGTTCCTGGATGAGGTGGAGGTTGCCACCGGAGAAGACGACTCGGCCGGGACCAGACAGCTGCCAAAGGCGTGGCGGCTGGGCAATCGTCCCAATCTGCGCCAGATGCACCACGATGCCTGCAACACCCGCGTGCCACCCACGCTCGTTGAATCCCAGCTCATCAATTTCATCGAGAAACTCAAGGCGCTCACCTCGGGCGCGTCCGCAGCGGGCGCAAAAGTGCATACCCTGCCGGAACGCCCGCGCGATATCGCGGACGACGGCGAGTTCCACTACGCCGTCCTCGGTCCGCAGGCGGCCTCGGAATCTGGTAAACCAAGCGCGGAGGCGCGGCGGTTCATCGACGAGACGACGGCGGCCGACCGCCCCCGGGTCTCTCGCAACGCCATCGTCCTCGCCGTTCCTTCCAGGGATGGGCTTGAGGCAGCGCGCACACGGGTCCGGGAATACCTCGGCTGGGAGGAAGTCCGCGATCAACTCAAGGACCAGCCAATCGATCCGATCCGTCAACAGATGCTCACCAATGAGACGGACTTGGCACGAAGACGCATACCGGAGGCCATCAGGCAGGCCTACTCTGTGGTTGTCACCGTCAACGAAAGCAACGACGTTCATGCCTTCAAAGTGGTGGTGACCGACGAACCCTTGTTCACGACTATCAAGGCCGACAGGCGAGCCCGCATCCAGGAAACGGCCATCAGCTCGGAGGCGATGTTGCCGGACGGTCCCTATGACCTGTGGCGCGAAGACGAACAGTCCCGTCGGATCAAGGATCTGGTGGGCGCTTTTGCGCAGTTCCCCAGGCTGCCAAAGATGCTGCGGTCGAAAGAGATTCTGGATACCGTGGTGCAGGGGGTCCAAGAGGGAATCTGGGTGGCGCGGGTCACGCGCCCGGACCGGACGGCCAGGACGTTCTGGTGCACCGCTATCGACGAAACTGCCCTCAAGGACCCAGGTCTGGAGGTGCTGCTGCCCGAGGCGGCAACGCTGAGCGAGCTTGCGCCCGACCTGCTCGAACCTCAGAAGCTTCCGGGTCTGTGGTCGTCCGAGGAAATCCGTGTCCAGGACGTGCACGACTACTTTGCCGGTGGCCATACTGTGAGCCTGCCAAAAGAGGGCTACGACGAGACGCTTACGATTCCACAATGTGACCCGGCAGATGTCGAGGCTGCGGTTTCGCAAGCCGTCGAGCGGGGACTGGTGTGGTTGACCAATACGCCCGCCTCAATTCTCGGTGAGCCGGTGCCCGCCGGTGTCCTCGGCCCAGCGGCGGCGCTTCGGCCGCCGCCCGACCCGATCTCTGTGGATGAGTTGATGGCCGCCGCTATCCCCGACGCCTGGAAAGACGACAAGACCAACGCCCTCGCCATTGCGACTGCGCTGTCGAACAAACGGGGTGCGAGCCTGCCTTGGTCCACCGTGCAGGCGGCGATCACAGGTGGTATTCGGGCACAGTGGGTCGAGCTAGGCAGTGACAGCGCAGCGTGGCCGTGCGACTTCGCCGGCGCCCAGCATGTGGTCCTCCAAGTCCCGGCCAGCGGAGAGGTTGGCGAGGATAGAGGCGACTATACGAGGAGGCCGCAGGGACTGCTCATTGCCGAAGCCGTCCTGGAAGCCAGCGGTATTCAGGACCTGGCAGATCAGATCCCGGATATCACCAAGGCTGCCGTTGGCAACGACCTCAAGTTCAGCATCCGTGTCGAGTTTGGCGGAGACACCGCTCCCGACTCGGAGGCGGTGGAAAAGATCAACGAGCTGCTTTCCGAGGTGTCAGACGACCTGAAGCTCGGTTGAGCAACGTGGACCCGAAATATGAAGGAGGCGACCATGGAAAACGATGCCCGACCCCCGGTGGCGATTGGCCATGTCAGCCTGCGGGTGACCGACGTGCCCCAGGCCAGCGCGTATTTTGTCAGCCTGGGCATGCGTATGATTCATCAGACGCCGACCTTCTGCGTGCTGGAGCTGCGAGGCGGCACCCACCTGGTGCTGCGTGTGGCGGAGGAGCCCATTCCCAGCCGTACCAAGGCGCCGTTTGATCTCATGGTGGACGATGTGCTCGCGACCCGTCGCCAGTACGACGAGGCCGGCTTCAAGCCCTCCGAGATCGAAACCGGCACGGTCCACCGCTGGTTCACCGTGCTGGGGCCGGACGAGTACGAGATTACGATCACCTCGTCACACGCCGGCAAGCGGGCGGTGTAGGGTGGGTCTGAAGCTCGGCGGGCGACCGCTTCCGGCCAGCCCTTCTCACCGGCGCGGACGGATCTCTTGACACGCGGCCGTTCCACGGCCATAGTATGCGTCAACTTTACGCAAACCCCTGGGGAGGGACCATGCACCCTATCTACGGCGGGGAAAAGACCCCGCAAGAACTGTACGACCACCTGTCGCAGCTCGACAGCGGCTACACGCCCGAGGCGTGTGCCGAGTATGCCGAGTGGATTCACGACATCAAACGGCTCAAGCACGAGCACGACGCGGTCATTCTGGCCCATAACTATCAGCGGCCCGAAATCTTCGAGGTGGCCGACTTTATCGGTGACTCGCTCGAACTCGCCCGTCAGGCCAAAAAAGTCGAGTCCGACCAGGTCGTGTTCTGCGGCGTGCACTTCATGGCCGAGACGGCCAAGATCGTGAACCCCGAGCGCACAATTCTGCTGCCCGACCTGAGGGCTGGCTGCTCGCTGGCCGAGAGCATCACCGGCGAGGCTCTGGCCGAGCGCAAGCACGAGCTGCGCCGGGCCTACCCCGACCTGCAAACCATCTGTTACGTCAATACCACCGCCGACGTGAAGGCCGAGTGCGACGCGTGCTGCACCTCGTCCAACGCGGTGCAGATCGTCGAGTCCCTGGACACCGAACACGTGCTGTTCGTGCCGGACGAGAATCTGGCCCGCTATGTGCAGACCCAGACCACCAAGACCATCCTGTCCTGGGAGGGCAACTGTTACGTCCACCACCAGATTACCCCCGAGCACATCCTGTCGGTGCGCGACAATCTGCCCCACGTCAAGGTCCTGGTCCATCCCGAGTGTCGGGAAGACGTGATTCAGCTGGCCGACGCCGTCCTGTCAACCAGCGCCATGGTCCGCTATGCCAAGGACAGCCCGGCCGAGGAGTTTCTGATCGTCACCGAGTGTGGCCTGTCCGACCGGCTGCTGCTCGAAATCCCCGAAAAGAAGTTCTACAAGAGCTGCCAGCTGTGTCACTACATGAAGATGATTACCCTCGACGGCGTGCGCGACTCGCTGCGGGCGCAGCGCTACGAGATCACCCTCGACGAGGATATCCGGGTCGCCGCCGAACGGGCGATCGACCGGATGCTGGAGCTGAGTGCCTAAGCCGAATCCTTCCCTCAGCGTGGCCGGCCCGGCGGCCGGGCCGGGCAGGCCGGCCCGGCCGCCGGCGTCCTCCCCCCGGGTGGCGGTTGACGCCGTCCTGTTCACGATCAGCGACGACCGGCTGCAAACCCTGCTGGTCAATATCAAGACCGGCCCGTTTGCCGGTCGCTGGGCCTTCCCGGGCGGCCTGGTCGAACTCGGCGAGTCGCTCGACGAGGCGGCCTACCGCGAGCTGTACGAGAAGACCGGGGTGCGCGACCTGTATCTCGAACAGCTGTTCACTTTCGGTGATGCCCGGCGCGACCCGACCGGGCACACCGTGGCGGTGGCCTATTTTGCCCTGGTGCCGCATTTCGAGCGCGGGCTGAAGCGGGGCGACAAGTACGCCGATATCGACTGGTTCCCGGTCCACGACCTGCCGCAGCTGGCCTATGACCACAGCGCGATTGCCGCCTATGCGCTGAAACGCCTGCAGGCCAAGCTGGGCTATACGAACATCGTCTACAGCCTGCTGCCCGACGAGTTCACCCTGCGCGAAATCCAGGCCATCTACGAGGTCATCCTGAACCACACGCTGGACCGGCGCAATTTCCGGCGCAAAATCCTGGCCCTGGGGCTGCTCAAACCCCTGCCGAAAACCCGCCACGGCGCCCATCGACCGGCCGCCCTGTACACCTTCACCCAGCGCCGTCCGATGAATGTGGGCGTGCTGTGAGCGGGCCGAGAGACGGCGGCTGAGGGATGGGTTCGTGTGTGCCGGCTCCGCGCGTTGCTGCGCCATCCTGCTCGGCTTGTGTATCGTTGTGCTGCCAGCCACCGGTCACACCTCGTCCGCTACGCTCACCTGCCTGAGCTTCAATCTGCTCCACGGCGGCGTTTCCTCGGGGCTGTGGGGCGACGGTCAGGATCTCGAACGCCGCCTGGAACTGGTGACGGCGCGGCTGCGTAGCCTGGAGCCCGATATCATCGGTCTGCAGGAAGCCTCCGAGAGCCGCGGGCGGGGCAACATCGCCCAGCGTCTGGCCACCCAGCTCGGCTATGAGTACGTCTTCAGCCCGGCCAGCTCGCGCTTGTTCAGGCGTCCGTGGGCCAACCGCGTGGTGGCCGCGCTGATGAATTTTGCCGAGGGACCGGCCATCCTCAGCCGCTATCCGATCCTCGACTGGCAGGTGTACGACCTGCCCCGCTGCGGCAGCTGGACCGATCCCCGGGTGTTGCTGTGCGCCGAGGTGCAAACGCCGTGGGGACGGCTCCAGGCCTGCTCGACCCATATCTCGCCCAAGGCGTGTCAGGCCAGCGGGGTGGCTGAGCTGCTGCAAGTCCGTCCGCGCTCTTCACCCCTCATCCTGATGGGAGACTTCAACACCACGCCGCAGTCCGAGGGCTTCGCCCAGCTGACCGGCCAGACCGGACTGATTGACACCTTTCGGCTGGCCAATCCCAGCGACACCGGGCCGACGGTCTGGCAGTGGGTGTATGCGGAGCGGCCGACCGCCCGGTGGCGGGTGGATTATGTGTTTGTGCGGCCGGACGACAGGTATCGGGTGCGGTCGAGTCGGCTCGTCCTGAATACGCCCCAGCGGCTCGCCACTGGACAACTCCTGTGGCCGTCCGATCACTACGGCGTCCTGACCGAGTTTGACGTGCTGCCCGTTCCCCCATAAAAAAGAGCCTATGTGGAAACACCTGATGACGGCCAGTCTGTTGACACTTGGGACGCTTGTGATGAGCCAGGCCGAATCGACGCCCCAACACGCCCCGGCGACGCCATCCGAGCCGTCGTCCGCAGCCCTGCCGGCGACCCTGCCCCCGGACATGTTCAGCGGCACGGTTCGCCAGGCCTACCAGGTCGCGGCGGACATGCCCGGGGTGCTGGCCGAACTCAACTGCCATTGTGGCTGTGATCGCTCACAGGGCCACCGCAACCTTTTGGACTGCTTCAGCGACACCCACGCGGTCGGTTGACCCCACTGTGTGAACGAGGCGCTGGACGCGCACTCGCTGTTTATGATGGGCACTCCCCCGGACCAGATCTACGACTTCATTGAGCAGAAGTACGGGCCGCAGCCCTAATCCTTGAGATTCTGCTTCGGAGCCTGCTTCAGTAGTAGGTCGGATGAGCGGAGCGTAATCCGACACGTACGGGCTGTCGGGTTACGCCTGCGGCTAACCCGACCTACACGGCTACACCTAATGGTGAATTGCTCTAATCCTTGAGATTCTGCTTCGGAGCCTGCTTCAGATCCTGGGCCAGCTCTATCAGATGTCCGTCGGGATCGCGCACATAGGCCGTGCGTTGTCCCCACGGACGGGTGGTTGGCGGGGTGGCGGCTGCCGCGCCTTTTTCGGTCAGCTCGGCATAGGCGGCGTCAACATCGGCGACCTTGAAGCCGAGCTCGAAGCCGGCGGCATCGGCCGCAGGTTTGCGCAGCTCGAAGCCCAGCGTCCGGTCCATGGCCGCCCGGGTATAAAAGCCGAGCCGGGTCGCACCCGTGTCCAGCTGGGCATACTCGCCCGAGCGATGGCCCAGGCGCAGCCCCAACACCTGGGTGTAGAAGCCGAGGGCGCGGTCGAGGTCGTCAACAATCAGGATCACATAGTCGGGAGCGGTCAGTTGCATGGCAAGCGTCCTCCTTGGCGCCCTATGCTGCCATCCGGCCCGGGGCTTTGAAAGGCGGGGCAGACCCACGGATTGCCTGGTGAGCCGGGAGCGTCCGTGCTAGTATCGGCTCAGGTTGATGGGAGGACAGGTGCGACGCAAGACTCACGACAAAAACGGTCGGCCGGGACACATCCTGGCCGGATTCCTGGCTCCCCATCCCCCCCACCTGGTGTATGCGGAAAATCCGCCCCAGAACGAACCACGGGCCGAGGGGGGCTGGGAGCAGCTGCGCTGGGCGTATGAGCGGGCGCGGCGCAGCCTCGCCCTGCTCAAACCCGACGTGCTGCTGGTTCACTCGCCGCACTGGATGACCCAGCAGGGCCATCACTTTCTGGGCGTGCCGCAGTTGAGCGGCAAATCGGTCGATCCGATCTTTCCCAATATCTTTCGTTATCGGTTTGCGCTTGAGGTTGATGTTGAGTTGGCCGAAGCCTGCTGCGCCGAGGGCGCCAAGCTGGGCCTGTACACCAAGATGATGCGCAACCCCAACTTCCGGGTCGACTACGGAACCATCACCACCCTGCACATGATGCGCCCCGAGTGGGACATCCCCATCGTCGGCCTGTCGGCCAACAACTCGCCCTACTACCTGTCAACCGAACAGGGCCTGGAAGAGATGGACCGGCTGGGCAAGGCTACCCGGGCTGCGGTTGAGAAGACCGGCCGTCGGGCGGTCGTGCTGGCCTCCAACACCCTGTGTCACTGGCATTTCCACCAGGAACCCGCCCTGCCCGAGGACATGTCTCAGGAACGGCCGCACAGCTACGGCGGCTATAAGTGGGACATGCGGATCATCGAGCTGCTGCGTCAGGGCAGGACCGCCGAGGTGTTCCGCCTCCTGCCCCAGTTCATTGACGAGGCATTTGCCGAGGTCAAGTCCGGGGGCTTTACCTGGATGTTCGCGGCCATGGGCTATCCGGACATTCCGGGCCAGCTGCACGGCTACGGCACGGTCATCGGCACCGGCAACGCGGTCATGGAGTGGAATCTGGTCGCGGCTGGTCGGGCCGGCTCGCCGACCCGCGCCCGGCGTGCGGCTACGGTCTGAGCCGAGGACGGGAACAGCGCCGCCATGCCGATTGTCTCCGCCTTTCTGGTGCCCGGTTCCCCCCTGCCATACGTCAAGCCGGACAACCCGCCGTGGGCCCGGCTGGCCGCCGGCTACCGCGCCGCCGAACAGGCTCTGGCCGCCTCACAGCCCGAGGTGCTGCTCGTCTACTCCACCCAGTGGATTGCGGTCCTCGACCAGCTGTGGCAGGCCCGGCCGCGGTTGCGCGGGCTCCATGTTGACGAAAACTGGCACGAGTACGGCGACCTGACCTACGACCTGAAGATCGATGCCCGTCTGGCCAGGGCGTGTGCCAGCGCGGCGACCAGGGCCGGCGTCAAATCCAAGGCGGTCAACTATGACGGCTTTCCGATTGATACCGGAACGATTGTGGCCGCCAAGTTTCTGAACCCGGACGGCCGGCTGCCGCTGCTGATCGCCTCCAACAACCTGTACCACGACTTCAGGCTGACCCAAAAACTGGGCCGGCTGGCCGCCGCCCAAGCCCGGCGTGGGCGCAAGCGGGCTGCGGTAGTCGGGGTCGGCAATCTGTCCGGCGCGTTTTTTCGGAACGCGATCAATATCCGTAAAGATACACTCGCCGCGCCCAGCTACGACCGTTGGAACAAGAAGGTCCTGGGGCTGATGACCAGCGGCGATGTCGCAGGACTGGCTGCGGCCCTGCCCGGTTTCGTGGCCGAGGGCAGGGCCGACATGGGCTTTAAGCATTACGCCTGGGTGCTGGGCGCCCTGGGCGGGAAATTCAGCGGCGCGACCGTCCACGCCTACGGGCCGCTGTACGGAGCCGGCGGCGCGGTCGTCGAGTTCCGGCTCACACCCAAACCCTAGCCTATGTAAGGAGGACGACTATGGCCGAGCCGCAGCGGGATCGGATTTTGAGCGGGCTGGCGATTTGCTTTTGGCTGTTGGCGATCTCGAATTTCTTCAAGCCGTTTCAGCTGTCCGAGCAGACCGGCTTTGTCCTGTTCGGGACCCGTCTGACGGGCACGGACAACGTGATCTGGAGCCTCGTCTTCGGCGCCTATCTGACGCTGTACGGCCTGGGCCTGTGGTACATGAAGCGCTTCGTCGTCGGTATGTCGCACGCCTACGCCGTGTACGTCGTCCTCAACCTGTTCCTGTACTGGGGCAATCACCCGCCGTCGGGCAGCGGGGGCGTCATCGGCGCGGTGCTCTACTCCGTGATCGCGATCGGGGCGTCGGTGGGTGCGGCCGTACTGCTCAGCCTGCGCCGCAAGGAATTCTCGTGGTGAGCGCAGCGGCGAGCCCGGTCCGACCGGGGCGCCGCCCTGGCTGTCAGCCGCGCTGGACCAACTCAACGATATTGCCGTCGGGGTCCTTGACCATGGCGATGCGTACCCCGGGCCGAAACTCGGTCTCGGGAATGGTGAACTCCGCGCCCTTGTCCTTGAGTTCGGCGCACAGGGCGCTGATATCGTTGATCACAAACGTGATGTAGCGGAACCCGAGCTGTTTCTCCAGACCGATGGTCCCGGCTGACGGAACAGTCTTGGGGTCAATCAGCTTGATGTCGCTCTTGCCGAAGTGGAGCCGGTGCAGGGCGCCGAACGGGGTGGGCAGCTCTTCGCTCTTCTCCAGGCCGAGCATACCCTGGTAAAAGTCCAGGCTCTTGGTGATGTCGCTGACGACAATGCCCAGATCGACCGAATCTTTGGCGGGATTGAGAGGCATACACGCTCCTTTGCGGGGAATCGGGCTCAGCCGCGGGCGCCGCTGAGTTCGATGAGTTCAATCTTGTAGCCGTTGGGATCTTCGATGAAGGCAATGACCGCGCCGCCGTGCATCATCGGGCCGGCGTCGCGGACGACATTGACGCCTTTGTCCTTGAGTTCGGCGCACTTCTCATAAATCCCGTCCACGCCGATGGCCAGATGCCCGAAGGCGGTGCCCTGATCGTAGCTCGAGGTGTCCCAGTTGTGGGTCAGCTCGATGACCGAGTTGTCGTTTTCATCGCCATAACCGACAAAGGCCAGGGTGAACTTGCCGCCCGGATAGTCCTTTTTGCGCAGCAGTTTCATGCCCAGGGATTCGGTGTAGAACTTGATCGACTCGTCCATATCGTTGACCCGGATCATGGTGTGCAACAGTTGCATGGCTTTCCTCCTTCGTGCGGGTGTTGCCCATGCCGACAGCACGGCAGGTGCATTATCGGTGATTCCACCCCTGTACGCCGTGGACAACTTACGAATTTCGGGCCGATCATGCAACGGGTCTGGACCGGGAAAGAAGACGCCCGCCTCAGCGGCCCTCACCAACGAAGCCGGTAATGGCGGCGCGCAGCCGCTCGGCCTCGTCTGCGCTCAGCCGCGCCTCACACGCGGGAAACAGCTCGCGCTCTTCGCTGCGGACGTGGCGTTCAAGAAGTCGGCCGAAGGCCGTGAGTTGGGCCGGCAGCTCGGCCGGGTCGGCCTGCTCAAGAGCCTGGACCCGGTCGCGCATGTCCGCGTGTTCGGCCAGCAGCGTGTCGAGCAGCGGAATGGCGTGGGGCCGCGTCGTGCGGATAAACGGAAACAGGGCCTGCTCTTCGGCCCGGAAGTGGGTGACCAGCTTGGTCTGAAAAAAACGGACGGTGTCCTGAGCCTGAGCCTCGGGGCTGTCGTCCGGTTGGCGACTGGGCGGCAGGCCGTGGACCAGGCGGAAGGCCAGCAGCAGGGCGGTATGGTGCTCACGCGACAGCGGCACCAGGCTGGAGTGACGTTTGGCCATGGCTGTATTTCACCCTCGACGAACCGGGATCTGGCACGGGCGTTCCGCTCGGCGAACCAAAACTGCGATTCGCCGCGGATGGCAGGAATCGCTGTCACAGCGGAAAGTATGTAACCAGGTCATTCCATTCGCCTTTGTTGCTGCACTGCGCCGCGATGAGCAGTTCGTCGACCGCCTGGCCGATTGGCATCCGATCATCAAAGACAAAGACACCGGGCATGCGTCTTCCCTCGGCGACTCGCTCGAAAGCAAAGCGAGGAACGGTGCGGCGGTCATGGGTGAGCAGAATCCGTCCTTGTGCGGCCGCCCACTCCAGAATCTCTGAATCAGCGGTCTGTTCGAGTCCCACGTCCTGGACACGTACGAGGTCAATGTTTGGAAGGCGCCTGAACAGACCACGCAGGATGTGGCCGTCGAAATTCTCATCGCTGAGGAGCCTAAGCACTGTCCAGCGCCTTGGCCCGTTGCATCAGCCGCTCGCGCAGGTCGCTACGAGCCGGTTGGGCGGCTTCAATCTGGCGACGCAGTTCGTCCGACTCGTCGTCACAACGCCGCATGTAGGCATCGACTTGCTCCTGATGCGTCAGGCAGTAGGCCAACACGGCGTACACATCGGCGAGCTTCAGGGTCTCGTAGGACTGCACGATCGACTCTGGAGTGGCGCCTCGCCGGAAGGCACGGACTACCAGTTCCAGCAACACGCGGCTGTCACCGACACGGACCACACCCTCGGTATCCTGCCGTAAAGGCACGGCGACGGGCTCAATGGTCAGGGCGGGCATGGTCGCAACTCCTCTCTTTATCAGACCGATGCGTGGCCAGTCTGTTCATTCGTGGTTCGTGAGCTTCCAGGCCGTGAGAGCCAGGGAGAAGAGACCCGCTGCGACGATTGCTACCATGATCCATTCCAGAGGCGTCATGTCCCGTCCTCCATGTGTTGCAGCAATTGACGAATAGAGTGATGTTGGCGCAGCACCAAGACCGAGAGTATCATTAGTGACGGCAATTCCGAAACCTGCGGGCCGTTCTTTCACACATCGACCTCCTCAACCTTCGGGGCGCGGTCCATGATAAAGGCAAAGCGGGGCTGGACCTCTTTGCCCATCAGGGTCTGAATGGCCGCGTCGGTCCGCTCGGCGTCTTCGATGGTGACCTGCAACAGGGTGCGTGAGCGCGGATCGAGGGTGGTTTCTTTCAGGGTGGCGGGGTTCATCTCGCCCAGACCCTTGAAGCGCTGGACGTAGGCTTGCCGGGCGCTGCCATTTTGCGAGATGGACGAGGATCTCTGCTGCGTATACGGGGCATCGTCCATCTCGCCGGCCAGAATGCGGTCTTTATCGGCCTCGTCGGCCGCCCACAGAACTTCCTTGCCGAGTTCGATTTTGTACAGCGGCGGCTGGGCAATATACACATAGCCGTGTCGGATCAGCTCCGGCAGGTGGCGGTAAAAGAAGGTCAGCAGCAGGGTACAGATATGGTTGCCGTCCGAGTCGGCGTCCATCAGCAGACAGACCTTGTGGTAGCGCAGCTTGGAGATGTCGCAGGCTTTGCCGACCCCGCAGCCCAGGGCCGACACAATATCGCCCAGCTCCTTGTTGGTCAGGACTTTCTTGAGCGCGGCCTGCTCGGTGTTGAGCACCTTGCCGCGTAGCGGCAGGATGGCCTGGGTGCGACGGTCGCGGCCCTGTTTGGCCGAGCCGCCGGCCGAGTCGCCCTCGACGATGAACAGCTCGCTGACCGCCGGGTTGGTCGATGAGCAGTCGGCCAGCTTGCCCGGCAGATTGAGCCGGTGGGACACCGAACTCTTGCTGCGAACGGTTTCCTGGGCGGCGCGCGAGGCGGTCCGGGCGCGGACGGCCAGCATCACCCGCCGGGCAATCGCCTCGGCCTGGCTGCGGTTGTGCAGCAGGAAATTCTCAAGCCCGATGCGGATCAGGCCGTCGAGCTGGGCGCTGACCTCGGGGTTGCCGAGTTTTTCCTTGGTCTGGCCCTGAAACTGGGGCTGTTTCAGGTACAGGCTCAGAATAGCGACCACTCCCTCGCGGGTATCCTCGGCGTTCAGGCTGAGCCCTTTGGGCAGCAGGTCCTTCACATTCAGATAGTTCCGCACGGCTTTCACAATCCCGGCTTTGAGGCCGTTTTCGTGGGTGCCGCCAAACGGGGTGGGAATGCCGTTGACAAAGGTGAGCAGCCTTTCGTCGGGCGACTCGGTCCAGGTCAGAACACACTCAAAGCGCGGGTCGTCCGGGCGCTCCAGGTGAAACACCTCGGGGATGACGGCCTTTTTGTTGTCGGCGCTCAGCAGGGTGGCCAGATAGGCCCGCAGCCCGTCCTTGTACTGATAGCGGGTGGTCGTGCCGCTGACCTCGTTGTGGAAGACCAGACTGAGACCCTTGTGCAGGTAGGCCTTGGCCTCCAGCCGCTCGGCAATCAACTCGGGGCTGAAGCGAATCGACGGAAAGATGTCGGCGTCGGGGCGGAAGCTGATCGTCGTGCCGCTGCCGCGCGAACCGCCGTTGGCCCCGAGCCGTGTCAGCTCGCCCGTCGCCCGGCCCCGCGAAAAGGTCTGCTGCCATTCGGCCCCGCCACGTTTGACGCGGGCGACCAGACGGTCGGACAGGGCGGTGACCACCGAGGCGCCGACCCCGTGCAGACCGCCCGAGTGCGAGTAGTTCAGGCCCTCGAACTTGCCCCCGGCGTGCAGGGTGGTCAGGATGAGTTCCAGGGCCGATTTCTTGAACTTGGGATGGATGTCAACCGGGATGCCCCGGCCGTTATCGCCGACCGTGACCGTCGCCCCGTCCTGGTGCAGCCTGACCTCGATGCGGCTGGCATGGCCGTTCATGGCCTCATCCACGGCGTTGTCGAGCAGCTCCCACACCAGGTGATGCAGGCCGGTGCTGTCAACCCCGCCGATATACATGCCGGGCCGTTTGCGGACCGGCTCCAGGCCCTCCAGAACCGTGATGTCTTTGGCCGTATAACTATGCTGGGCTGCCATGTCCGTCCTCCTCAGCCTCTCCGCGAACGGCGACCAGCGCCATCCGTTTCACCACCCGTTGACCCTTGCCCGCCCGCTGGCCCAGCGGAATGTCTTTGAGGCGCAGCCGTCTCTGCCTGTCGTCGGGACCGCACACCGTCACTCCGTCACCCGGCGGCGTGGTGACCGCGCCGACGCAGCGGTCGTCCTTCTCCAGCCGCATGAGGATCACCCCCCGACCGGCCCCGGACAGCTCTGAAACATCGTCGGCCGGGAAGGCCAGCAGCCTCCCGCCCCGCGTCGCGCATACCGTCCTGGCGTGGCGGACCGGCTCGATGGACACGACCTCGTCTCCCGCTGCCAGGCGGGCGATCTTGCGGCCGTTGCGGGTCGTCTCTTCGAGATTGGGCCGAAACCGAAAGCCCAGTCCCCGGGCCGTGGCCAGCAGGTAGGCCGGGCTGGTCGGGGCGGTGCCGGTCGGTGCTGCCTCAAACAGTTCGGCCTGGCCGCTGGCGGTCGCCGCGCCGTTGACGGCCGGGCTAGGCGGCGCCGCGTCGCGGACGACACGGGCGGTGACGATCCGCTCCTGGTCCTGAAAGTGGAACACGGTCTGGATCGGTTCGCCATAGCCGGTCGAGGCCGGCACATCGTGAATTTTGAGCACGTACAGGCCGCCCTTGTTGGTGAACAGGGCCAGCCGGTCGCGGGTCGTACCGCTCAGAATCGCCTGGATGCCGTCGCCCTCGCGCAGCCGGGTAGTGGTCGGGTCCTTGAGTTCGCGCACGCGTTTGATCCAGCCATCGCGGCTGAGGATGACCGTGGCTTCTTCGTGGACGATATACGCTGCGGGGTCGTAGCTGAGTTCTTCGCCGGCCCGCGTGCGCCGTGTATTGCCGTAGCGCTTGCTCAGCTGGCGCAGCTCGTCACCAATCACGGCCCAGCGTCTGGCCTGGTCGGCCAGCAGTCCGCGCAGCTCGCCGACGCGTTGCTCCTTATCGGCCTGCTCGGTACGGATCTTGTCGATTTCCAGCCGCGCCAGCTGATACAGACGGATGTCGAGGATGGCCTCGGCCTGCGCCTCGTCGAGCCCAAAACCGGCCATGAGCTTGTGGCGGGCGTCCTGGCGCGACTCGGCGGCGCGGATGGTCTGAATCACCGCATCGAGCCGGTCGGCGATCAGGGCCAGACCGGCCAGGATGTGCAGGCGGGTCTCCAGCTCGGCCAGCTCATGCTGAAAGCGCTTGGTGACGACCTCGAGCCGGAAGTCGAGAAAGTGGCGACACAGGTCTCTGAGGCTGGCCCTGAGCGGCTGGCCGACCGACGGGTTGGCGGTTGGGACCAGACAGGTCAGGTTGACCGTATACGAACTCTGGAGCGGCGTGTGACGACACAGGTAGGCCAGGGCCAGCTCCTCGGAGCTGTCGCCCTTGAGTTCCAGCACAATGCGGATGTCGTCGGTGGACTCGTCGCGCACATCGACAATCTGGGGGACTTTACGCTCGACCACCAGCTCGGCGATCTTTTCGACCAGCTGGGCCTTGTTGACGGTGTAGGGCAGGGAGGTAATCACCACCTGGCGCTTGCCGCGTGGCAGCGCTTCGACCTGCCACTCACCGCGCAGCTTGAGCGTGCCCTGGCCGGTTTCGTACAGCTGGCGCAGCTCAGCTTTGGAGGTCAGGATTTCCCCCCCGGTCGGAAAGTCCGGGCCCTTGATCGAACGCAGCAGGCCGGCGGTGCTGATGTCGGGGTTCTTCAGCATGGCCAGCAGAGCGCCCACCACCTCATGAAAATTATGCGGCGGGATGTTGGTCGCCATGCCGACGGCGATGCCGCTGGCGCCGTTCAGCAACAGCTGGGGGATGGCCGAGGGCAGGACGACCGGTTCGTCAACCGTGGCGTCGTAGTTCGGGCGGTAGGGAATCGTGTTGCCGCGCAGATCCCGGAACAGCTCCTCGGCCAGGGGCTCCAGCTTGGCCTCGGTGTAACGCATGGCCGCAGCGTTATCGCCGTCCAGCGAGCCGAAATTGCCCTCGCCGTGCACCAGCGGGTAGCGCATGGAGAAGGGCTGGGCCAGGCGGACCATGGCGTCATACGCGGCCTGGTCGCCGTGGGGGTGATATTTGCCCAGCACCTCGCCGACCACCGCCGCGGATTTGCGCGGTCGGGCGTTGCCGCCCAGGCGCAGGTTCTGGAACATGGCGTACAGCAGCCGCCGCTGCACCGGTTTCAGCCCGTCGCGCACGTCGGGCAGCGCCCGCGAGGTAATAACGCTCAGGGCGTAGTTCAGATAGCGTTGTTCGGCCTGCTGGCCCAGGTCTGCCGGGAGAATCCGCTCTGCCACCGCCGACTGTTTCATACATCCTCCTCCACCGGCGAATTATAGGCGAAATGATGGCGAAAGTTAAATGACGCTCCTACTGATCTTGCCGTTCAAATACCAGGTGAGCAAGGGGACTCAGGGCCGTTCTTGACCCAGGAGAATCGCGCTTGTCCAGAGGCTTGATGCCAAGAGCGTCTCCACGGCGTCAATTATCCCCGAAAAAGGGCCCGGAATCCTTCTTGAGCAAAATGCTCGTCATAGGTCAGGACTTCGGTAATTTCGGCGACTCTCATTGTTTGCATTGAAATACAATCGGTCAGGCTGTAGGTTTTGTCCGGGCGTGCTTCATAGAGGGCAAGCCCGGCGTCAAACGTGGTACGAGTCTGGGGGATAACGGTAATGCGGGGGTCGGCTCGTATGCTGCGGGTGAGGGCCACCGCTTTTGCCCGCAGAGACACATCATGTCCGCCCAGCTGTGTCAAGAATTCGACCAGCACTTCGTCAGTTGTGACGATCTGAACAGACCCCAGGGATTTGGTCAGCGTCTTCGCCCGTTCGTGCCAGTGATCTTTCGGGTGCGCGAGCGCGACCCAATAGAAGGTATCGGCAAAGACCTGTTTCACGCCGATTTCTTTGGAAGGCCGTAGATGTAGTGGTCGTGCTGTTCGGCCGCGTCAGTCGGCAGTGCATCGAGCACCTCCTGCGACACGTCGCTCATGATGTCTTCGAAGACTTCCCATATCGGGCGGGCCTGTTCAGGCGAGGGAGCCCCATTCGGCACTGCTTGCTCGACCGAGCGCTCAAGGAAAGCCTTGACGGCTTCGCGCACGGCCTCATCCCCGGTCTTCTCCGCAAGATCGGCAAGGTGTTGCTTATCCGTCCGGCTCAGCTGTGTTGGGTTGATCGCCATGGCTCGGCATCCCTCTCGTTTTCCTTCGTATATGGGAAAACCGCACTGTGAGCAATCGTGGCACGATGCGGCTCAGACGAAATGCGGCATGACTTTGTCGGCAAACAACTGCATGCTGCGCTTGACCTGCTCGTGGGGAATCAGGCCACCGGTATTGAACCAGCACAGCATCCGACCCATGCCAAACTCTTCTTCCAGGCGCTTGAGACGCTCCACGCACGCCTCGGGCGTGTCGTACACCGCCATGGCCTCGCACACCTGCTCGAAGGTGGTCCGGCGCAGGCGGTCGGCCGCCTCTTGCAGCAAACGGCTCTGGTCTGAGCCGTCGTCCTGAATGGGCGGAAAGGCGTTGATGACCGACTGAATGAAGCGCATGATGCTCGGCTCGACGATGTCCCGGAGCTGGGCTGCACTCTCCCCGACGAAGACCGGCGACAGCAGGGTCAGGGTTTCCCGGTCCGAGCCCTGATGCCCGGCCGCGCGATAGGCCCGGCGGTAGAGGGGAATCAGTTCGCGCAGCTTGGCAAAGGTATTGACCTGTGAGGCCGACAGAATGGCGTAGCCCAGGCGCCCCATCAGCTCGTAGGTCTCGGCGGTATTGGCCGCCACATGGACGGTCGGGTGCGGTTGCTGCACCGGCTTGGGTACGACGGACAGGTCTTTGACCTGAAAAAAGCGCCCCTGGTACGAGAAGCGCTCCTGCGTCCAGGCCCGCAAAATCAGTTCCAGGCCCTCCAGCAGCCGTTCCCGACTCTCTTCCTGAGGGATGCCGAAGCCGGCAAAGTGGGACGGGAACACCCCCCTGCCGATGCCGAACTCCACCCGGCCGTTGCTGAGCGTGTCCAGGCTGGCGACCTCCTCGGCCACCCGGACCGGATGTGACAGCGGCAGTAGGATGATCCCGATGCCGAGCCGCATGGTCCGGGTGCGTTCGGCCAGCGCGGCCAGCCACAGCAGCGGGGACGGCAGCAGGGAGAATTCGGCGTTGAAATGCTGCTCGACCGGCCAGACCGACTCGAAGCCGAGCGTCTCTCCATACACGGCCTGATCCAGAGAGGTGCGGTAGCGTTCGACCGTGGTTTCGTGCGGCGCGTGGGGGAGCTGGTAGTGGAGTCCGAATTTCATGGCGTATCCTTCGTGTTGACACAGCCGCGCTGCGGCCGAGCCGTTCTGGGCTTGTCTGTTGTATTGATCTGGACCGGCACGCGCCTCAGGGTTGCTCCACCAGCCGCAGACCGAGAATGCCGGCGATAATCAGCCCGATGCACAGCAGCCGGGCGGCGTCACGCGATTCGCCAAACAGCAGCATGCCCATCAATGCCGTGCCGGCCGCCCCGATGCCGGTCCACACCGCGTAGGTCGTGCCGACCGGCAGGGTCTTCAGCGCATAGGACAACAGCCAAAAGCTGATCCCCATTGCGGCGAGGGTCAGCACACTCGGCCACAGGCGGCTGAAGCCGTCCGAGTATTTCAGGCCGACCGCCCACACCGTCTCAAACACACCGGCGATGAATACGGACAACCAGGCCATAGGAAAGCTCCCTCACCCCAGCCCTCTCTCAACGTGTGCTGTCCATTCCCAGGCCCCTGCGTGCGCCAGACCGGTGGGAGCCGCCGGGCCTGGGACAACCCACCCCGCCGCTACGCGGCACCCCTCCCAAGAGGGGATGGGGCGGGGACTCCCCTCCTCGGAGGGGTGGCCGAAGGCCGGGGTGGGTGCCTTTTTGCATCACACGTCGGGAGAGGGAGAAGAGGAGCGGTCAGGCTTCGCCCCGGAGGGGTTCAAAAAAGGACAAAGCCTGCTGAATGACGAACGCGGGCTGCTCTTCGGCGATAAAGTGGCCGCACTCGGGCACCGCGCCGCCCTGCACGTTGTCGGCCACGCCCTGCCAGATCGACACAATATCGGCCAGAAAGCGCTCTCCGCCCCAGGCCAGGACCGGCATCGTGAGTTTCTCGGTACAGCTCTTGAGGTTGTCCATGTCCTGGTTCAGGCCGGTGGCGTAATACTGAAAGCCGGCGCGCAGGGCGCCGGGCGCCGAGTAGACCCGGACATACTCGTCAATGTCTTCCTTGCTGAAGACCGTCGGACTGTAGTTGTAGTCCGGCGAGGTGTAGAAATGGCTCAGATAGGCCCGGACGTTGGAGCTGACCAGCCGTTCGGCCAGGTCGGGGATGCCGGCATGGAAAAACACGTGCCACAAGCGCTGGGCGACCTGCAGGTCCATTTTGTCGCCGGTGCGGCCCAGGCCGGGTATCATATCCAGGATCATCAACCGCTCGACCATCTCGGGGTGATCGTAGGCCAGATAGTAGGCCACCGCCCCGCCCCAGTCGTGGCCGGTCAGGCCGATCTTGTCGTAGCCCAGGGACTGCACCAGGGCGTGCACGTCGGAAGCCAGGGTGCGCTTGTCATAGCCGGTCAGTGGCCGGCCGGAATCCCCCAGCCCGCGCAGATCCGGGGCAATCACCGTAAAACGCTCGGCCAGGGCCGGCATGATCTTACGCCACTCATACCAGCTCTGCGGCCAGCCGTGGACAAACACCAGCGGATAGCCGGAGCCGGCCGTGACGTAATGCATGCGAAAGCCGTTGATCATCTTCGTGTGGTGGGTCAAAAGCTCAGACATGGGCTGCCTCCTGTTTTAGACGGCATCCTATGGTAGGATGCCGGGCAATGAAAGAGCCCGTTTTTCTCCAGGCCTGTCGTCGCCAGCCCACCCCCTACACGCCGGTGTGGCTGATGCGTCAGGCCGGGCGCTACATGCCCGAGTACCGGGCTGTGCGCGATAAGGTCTCGTTTCTTGAGCTGTGCAAAACGCCCGAGCTGGCCGCCCAGGTGACGGTCGAGGCGGTTGAGCGGCTGGGCGTTGATGCGGCCATTATCTTTGCCGACATTCTGCTGATCGTGGAGCCGATGGGAGTCGGCCTGGAGTTCTCTCAGGGCGACGGGCCGGTCATCCACCGGCCGTTGCGTTCGGGCCGCGACATCGACCGGCTGCACGCCCAGCCGGCCGCCCCGGCCCTGGGCTTTGTGTTTGAGGCGGTCCGCCGAGCCCGGGCCGCCCTGCCGCAGGAGATTGGCCTGATCGGCTTTGCCGGCGCGCCCTTTACCGTGGCTTCGTACCTGATTGAGGGCGGCGGCTCGCGTCACTATATCGAGACCAAGCGCCTGATGTACGCCGACCCCGGCGCCTGGCGGGCGCTGATGGCTTATCTTGTCCAAGTCACGACCGACTATCTGAACGGCCAGATTGCGGCCGGGGCGCAGGCCGTGCAGCTGTTTGACTCGTGGGTCGGCTGTCTGTCGCCCGCCGACTACCGCAGCTTCATCCTGCCCCACATGCAGGCGCTGATAGGTGGCTTGGCGCCGGGGGTGCCGGTCATCCACTTCGGCACCAACACGGCTGGCCTGCTGGAGCTGCTGGCCGAGGCCGGTGGAGACGTGATCGGGGTGGACTGGCGGACCGACCTCGACGCGGCCTGGCCGCGGGTCGGCTTTGACCGGGCGGTGCAGGGCAACCTGGATCCGGTCAGCCTGTTTGCCCCGCTCGATATCCTGCGCGACCGGACCGCGCGGGTGCTGGACGCGGCGGCCGGTCGTCCGGGCCACGTGTTCAACCTCGGCCACGGCATTCTGCCTCACACGCCGGTCGAGCAGGTGATTGCCCTGGTCGAGCTGGTACACGAAATGTCGGCCCGATGAACACGCGCCTGCTCCCAATCACGCCTGCGCCGTATCCCCATGCCTTTTGACGCGATCCTGCTGCTCGCCTTTGGCGGCCCGGAAAACATGGACGAGGTGCGTCCCTTTCTGGCCAATGTGTTGCGCGGCCGCCCCGTCCCTCCCCAGCGGCTCGAAGCGGTCGTTGGCCACTATGCGCTGTTCAACGGCCGCTCGCCGCTCAAGGCCATCACCCTGCGTCAGGCCGACGCCCTGCGTACGGCGCTGGCCGACGCCGGGCTCGACCTGCCGGTATATGTCGGGATGCGCAACTGGCACCCGTACATCCACGACACTTTGAGCCGCATGGCGGCCGACGGGGTAGGGCGGGCCCTGGGCGTCATCATGTCGGCCCAGCACAGCGAGGCCGGCTGGCAGCGCTACCAGCACGATGTTGCGGCCGCCCGGGAACGGCTCGACGGTCAGACGCTCAGCGTGACCTATTTGCCCGGCTGGCACGATCATCCGCTGTTTATCGACGCGCTCAGCGACCTCACCCAACGGGCCTTCGCCCCTATACCCCAGGCCCGGCGCCCGACCACGCCGCTCGTTTTTACCGCCCACAGCGTGCCCAGCGCGCTGCCGAGCACCGCCCAATATGTGGCCCAAATCGAAACCGGCGCTCGCCTGGTCGCCGACTGGCTGGGCCATGCGGCCTGGCGTGTGGCCTACCAGAGCCGGAGCGGCGATCCGCGCACGCCGTGGCTGGAGCCGGATATCGGCGCGGTGGTGCGGCAGCTGGCGGCGGAGGGCGCGCGCGAGTGTGTGGTGTGTCCCATCGGCTTTGTGTGCGACCATATGGAAGTCCTGTACGATCTCGACACCGAGGCCAGGCAGATTGCCGAGGGGCTGGGCCTGAGCCTGCACCGCGCCAGCACGGTCAACGCTCATCCCAGCTTCATTCGGATGCTGGCGGCGCTCGTGCGGCAGGAGTGGGAAAGGGCGTGAATATGGCATCTGCTTCGGCACACATCGCGATCATTGGCGGGGGGATCGCCGGGCTGGCTGCGGCACACCGTCTTGAGGAGTTGAGCAGGGAGCGCGAAGTCCCGCTGCGCTGTACCGTACTCGAAGCCAGTGACCGTGTGGGCGGGACGATCGGCACGGAGCAGCGTGACGGCTTCGTGCTGGAGTACGGCCCCGATTCCTTTATCTCCGAAAAGCCGTGGGCCCTGGACCTGTGCCGTCGCCTGGGGCTGGAAGGCGAGCTGATCGGCACCCAGGACCAGTTTCGGACCACCTTTGTGGTGCGCCACGGGCGGCTGGAACCTTTGCCCGAAGGCTTCATGCTGTTGGCCCCGACCCGTTTGGGCTCACTCGTGCGTTCCCGCCTCTTTTCCTGGCCGGGAAAGCTGCGGATGGGCCTGGATCTGATCCTGCCGCGCGGACCCCAGCGGGACGATGAGAGCCTCGGCGCTTTTGTCCGGCGGCGGCTCGGCCGGGAAGCTCTGGAGCGGGTCGCCCAACCCCTGATCGGCGGGATCTACACGGCCGACCCCGCCGAGCTGAGCCTGGCGGCGACCATGCCGCGCTTTCTTCAGATGGAGCGCGAACGGCGCAGCCTGATCTATGCCCTGTGGCGGGCCGGGCGCAACACCCAAGACGCCAAGGGGGCCAGCGGGGCGCGCTGGAGTCTGTTCGTGACCCTCAGAAACGGGATGCAGCAGCTGGTCGATACGCTGGTGGGACGCCTGTCGCTCGGCACGATTCGTTGCGGCAGCGCGGTGCGCTCGGTGCAGTTCCACGACGCGGCCTGGCAGGTCGAGCGCCAGGACGGCCGCCGTCTCCAGGCCGACGGGCTGATCCTGGCCACACCCGCTTTTCAGACGGCCCGGATACTGCGGTCATGCGACGCCGACCTGGCCGAGCGCTTGGCGGCCATCAGCTACAGCTCGGCCGCCACCGTCAGTCTGGCCTACCGCCGCCGGGACGTTCCGCACGCCCTGAACGGCTTTGGTTTTGTTGTGCCGCGTATCGAGAATCGCGCGATTATTGCGGGCACCTTCTCCAGCGTGAAATACCCCGGGCGTGCTCCTGACGGCTACGTCTTGCTGCGCGCCTTTGTCGGTGGGGCCTTGCAGGCCGAGCTGTTTGAGCTGGACGATGACGAGATGGAGGACGCGGTCCGCCGGGAGTTTGCCGCCCTGCTGGGGGTTGAGGCAGCCCCGCTCTTCAGCCTGATTGCCCGCTATCCGCACTCCATGCCGCAGTATCTGGTCGGCCATCTGGGGCGGGTGGCGGCCATCGAACAGCGGGTGGCGGCCCACCCCGGTCTGGCCCTGGCCGGCAGCGCCTACCGGGGGGTCGGCATCGCCGACTGCGTGCGCAGCGGGGAAGCCGCTGCCCAAGCCCTGCTGGACCAGCTCAGCTCTCCGCGGCCGGAAGCAGCCTCAGCCAGTTCTGGCATCACTGGCAATGCTCCAGCTTGACTCTTTGAGCGTCAGACTCATGACCTGGAGATCACGGAATCCGGGATTCCGCCTGACGCCTCAATCCCATAGGCATGGTCGGTGTCTGAATTCCACGCCGTTCCATCCAGGCTACATTTCTGTATCCGGCGGCTATGTCTTACGCCAGGCGGTCGAGGAAATCGCGCGGGGAGAAGACCACGACCGGTCCGTATCGTGGCTCCGTGAAATCTCGCCTGTTGGTTGCAGTCGATGACGACCTTCATGCCTGAGGACTGCGGCGTTCCCTGCGAGCCTTGGCTATATCGGCGAGGGCGTCTTGCATGATCTCGTCCTCGGAACGGTCGGCGTCCTCGGGCGAGGGCTCGGTATGCGTCAGGATGGACGCAATACGGTCGGCAGCAGCAGTGCGGTCCACCACCTCCTTGGGCCGTAGGAGGATGCCGTCTTCGACAATGGTGGCCTCCATCAGGTCCCCCTCATGCAGACCGATCTGTTTTCGCAGCTTGGCGGGAATAGTGACCTGGAATTTCGGTTTCACGGTAACCAACGGCATTGTAAGCCTCATAAAGTTGGAAAGTTGTATTTTCTTATCAGGCTGTGCAAAACCAGGCAATATCTAAGGTCGCGATGAGCATGTCTATGGTCTTGCGCACGGTAACGCCTTTGGCGCGAAGCGCACGGTAGTTGCTCGCGCTGGCCAAGGCGATGTCGCGTCCCACCATGGGCTCGAATATAAGGGTGTCCAGGGCTGCACGCGCTCTACGCCTGTCGCGGTCAGTACGAAAGCCTTGCAAAACTTCGGCGAGGATGAGGTCGCCAATGACGACTGGTTCTAGGCCGAGGATGCTGTCGAGCAGAGCGGTTTCTCGGGTCCCGACGCCGTTGAAGTAATCGACCCAGACAGAGGAATCGACAACGATCATCGGTCACGCCGCATCTGGTCAAGCGAGCCCTCCCAGCGCAGCTTTCCGCGCAGCCGCCGGAGTTGCCCTTGCGCCCGGGTTCGCACCAGCAGGTGCCAACCTTCCTCCACTGCGGCCTTCCTGGTCTCGAATCCGTTGGCCTTGGTGTGCGGGGCATTCGCTTTGTCTTGTGTCTTCACTTAATCCCCGAGGTGTTGCCGGAACCAAGCGGCAAACTCGGCCTCGCTGGTCCGCCCCTCTGCCACTCCCTCCATAGTCTGTATCGCGTCCATGGGGTCAAAGTCGAGGCGCCGGCCGTTGTCGGCCAAAAAGAGGCGTGCCGTCACCCATGCAGTACGCTTGTTGCCATCAACAAAGCCGTGATTGATAGCCAAGCTGTAGGCGTAGGCTGCCGCCAACTCGGCAATGTCGGGATCGCCATAGCTCGCGAGGTTCACCGGACGGGCCAAAGCGGATTCAATCGCCCCTGGATCGCGGATACCGTCCGATCCGCCATGCTCTGCGAGTTGGCGGTCATGAATTGCCAGAACAACGCTTCGCTGAACCCAGCGCCAGGGGCCGGGATCGTCGCCACTCATTTCGCCAAGGCCCGCAGTACTTCGCGGTCGTCGTGCATGATGTCTTCAGCGAGTGCCATCTGCCGCGCAAATTCGGGATCGTACGGCGTGAGTCGATAGCTGCCATCCGGGGCCTCGGTCAGATAGAGCGTGTCGCCCTTCTTCACCCTGAGCCGCGTCATCGCCTCTTTAGTCAGGATGAGGCCAGAAGACGAACCAACCGTCGTGATTTTGAAGGAGAGCATAGAAACCTCCCTGCTATATAATTTTCATTATATAGCAAAATCGCTTAACTTGTCCAAAGCCGCAAGCCCGGAACCTGTTCGAGATCATCCGCTGCCTTCAGGCGCACGAAGGCTTACAGCTCAAGATCCAGGCAGTTCGCTAGCCGAGGAACCGGGATCGTTTGTGCTCACTCTTGAAACAAAACTCAGAGATGATACGTAAAAGAGTATCTTATTTAGTTTTTGATATAGAATGAGGTATAAAAAATGCGCTATACGACCGAGGATATAGTCACTACACTACGAACCACCCGCAAAGCCAAGGGTCTCAGCCAGCGTGAGCTGAGCGCTAAATCGGGGGTGCCGCAGGGCCATATCTCGAAGATCGAGAACGGCGCTGTCGATCTCAGAATTTCGAGCTTGGTCGCCTTCGCTCGCATCCTTGATCTGGAGTTGATGCTTGTGCCCCGCAAGTCAGTCTCGGCGGTTCGGTCGATTGCAAGGGGCGCCGCAGCCCACGCATCAACGGAGGCCGTGCGCCCAGCCTATAGCCTTGAAGATGACGATCATGGCTAACGTCGACGTTCTTGATGTCCTGCTTTATGATGAGCCGATTGGCACGCTCACCCGCGTTGGAGATGACCGGACGCTCTTTGCTTTCAACGACGACTACAGCGCCGACAACAATCGGCCGGTGCTCGGGCTGGGTTTTAAGGACCAGCTTGGTGAATTGATCACCGCTTTCAGGCCCACTCAGACACGGGTCATCCCGTTCTTCTCGAATTTGCTGCCCGAAGGGCGCTTGCGCACCTATCTGGCCGAACGGGCCGGTGTGAATCCCGTGCGCGAGTTTTTCCTACTCTGGGTGCTGGGTAAGGACCTGCCGGGTGCGATCACGATCAGGCCGGCCGATGGCGAAACATGGTTGCCTGATGATCATAGGGCCGCTGGTGATGATCTTGACGATCGTCGCGACGACGCTCTGCGCTTTTCATTGGCCGGCGTCCAGCTCAAATTATCGGCCACCACCGAAGCAGCTGGCGGGCTCACCATTCCGGCCGGAGGCGCTGGCGGCTCGTGGATCGTGAAGCTGCCCTCACGCGGATTTGTAGGCGTCCCCGAGAACGAATTCTCGATGATGACGCTGGCTCGGCTCGTCGGTATGGACGTGCCAGCCCTGCGGCTTATCGATATCGGTGCCATCCGAGATTTGCCGGACGGTATCGGCACTCTTGAAGGGCAGGCGCTCGTGATCAAGCGCTTCGACCGGTTGCCGGACGGGGGGGTCGTTCACATCGAAGATTTCGCGCAGATATTCGGAGTCTACCCCGAGGCAAAATACAAGAAGGCCAGCATGCGCAGCATTGGCAGAGTCATTGGCGCTGAGGGCGGCGAAGTGGACATTGCCGAGTTTATCCGCAGGCTGACCTTCAACACGCTGATCGGCAATGCCGACATGCATTTGAAGAACTGGTCGTTGATCTACCCGGACCGGCGGCATGCCGCCTTGGCGCCAGCCTATGATTTCGTTTCCACGATCGCCTATATCCCGGATGGTAAGGCCGCCCTCAATTTCAGCCGGACCAAGCGCTTCTCTGAATTTTCAGCGGACGAGCTGTCTCATCTTGCCGCCAAGGCCCGACTGCCGGAAAGGCTCGTGCTCGATGCCGCCCGTGAAACCGTTGCATTATTTCACCAGCACTGGCACGCCCAGAAGGCGAATCTTCCACTGGCCGCCGAAGTCGTACAGGCCGTTGAAGCTCATCTGAAAACGATCCCTATTGCTCGGTTTTGATACCGGTCTCTGGTGCTTAAAGGGTTTCCAGAACGGAAGAATCGACAACGATCATCGATCGCGCCGCATCTGGTCAAGCGAGCCTTCCCAGCGCAGCTTTCCGCGCAGCTGCCGGAGTTGCCCTTGCGCCCGGGTTCGCACCAGCAAGCGTCAATCTTCCTCTATCGCGGCCTTCTTGGTCTTGAATCCGCCGGCCTTCAGGGCTTCTGCCATCAGGCTGTCATTGATCTCGACAAAGGAGTTGAGGTTTCCGAGAATGATGTGTATTCATACGCATACTCGTGGAGAGGGAGCGTGCGCTATGGCCAGAGTTCAGCTGGTGATTCCCGATGAGGACCGTGACCGTTTTGTCCATCAGGCGCGAAGAGAGGGTATGACGCTGAGCGCGTGGCTGAGGACCGCTGCCCGTGAGCGGCTTGAAGAACAGCAGCGGTCCGACCCTTTCGATTCGCCAGCAGACCTCGAAGGCTTCTTTCGCGAGTGCGACGCGTTGGAGGGGTCCACGCCTGAACCGGATTGGGTCGAGCACGTGAACGTCATCGCTGAGTCGCGCAGCCGTGGAGCGTCTAACACGTGATCTTTTTGCCCTATCTCTGGAAATGACAGGGAACACCCTCAAGAACACCGAGCAGTTCGAGCCCATTTCACGGGAGGCCGCCGACAAGCTTCTCGTGACCCGGAAGCTCGCCCTCTACCAGTCGCAACACGCCGCCATTTCGCCCAAGAATAGTCGGCCATCGCGCTACGAAACAAGACCCGGAAGCTCCACCAAATGATCACAGGCGATATCAAAGGCCAAATTGACCGTATCTGGGACTCCTTCTGGTCCGGCGGCATTTCGAACCCGCTGGAGGTGATGGAGCAGATCACCTACCTGCTGTTCGTCCGCCGACTCGACGACATGCACACGCTGGAAGAGAACAAGGCCAATCGGCTCAAGAAGGTGATGGAACGGCGGGTCTTCCCGGAAGGCAAGGACGACAAGGGTCGGTCCTACGAGGACTATCGCTGGTCGCGCTTCAAGCACTTCGCCCCGGCCGAGATGTTCACAGTGGTGGGGGAGCACCTCTTCCCCTATGTGCGCACTGAGTTGGCTCAGCAACTCGGCGGTGCCGACTCCACTTACGCGCACCACATGAAGGACGCTCGCTTCACCATCCCAACTCCGGCGCTGCTGGCCAAGGTGGTGGACCTGCTCGACCAAGTGCCGATGGAAGAGCGCGACACCAAGGGCGACGTCTATGAGTACATGCTCGGCAAGATAGCCACCGCCGGACAGAACGGGCAGTTCCGTACACCGCGCCACATCATCCGCCTGATGGTGGAGATGACCGCACCCCAACCGGGAGACGTAATCTGCGACCCGGCCTGTGGCACGGCGGGTTTCCTGGTCACGACGGGCGAGTACCTACGCGAGCGCCATCGGGAGGTGCTGCACGATGCGAAGCTACGCGAGCACTTCCACCACGGCCTGTTCCACGGTTTCGACTTCGACAACACCATGCTGCGCATCGGCAGCATGAACATGCTGCTGCACGGCGTAGATAACCCGGACATCCGATACCGAGACTCGCTGGCGCAGGAGCACGGAGGAGAGGAGGAGAAGTACACGCTGGTGCTGGCCAATCCTCCCTTCGCTGGCAGCCTCGACTACGAGAACACCGCCAAGGACCTGCTACAGATCGTCAAGACCAGGAAGACGGAGCTGCTCTTCCTCGCACTCTTTCTTCGGCTTCTGAAACCCGGTGGGCGGGCCGCTGTGATCGTGCCCGATGGCGTACTGTTCGGCTCCAGCAAGGCGCATAAGGAGCTGCGCCGCATCCTGGTGGAGGACCAGAAGCTCGACGCCGTGGTGTCGCTACCCGGGGGCGCGTTCAAGCCCTACGCGGGGGTCTCTACGGCGATTCTGCTTTTCACCAAGACCAACTCCGGCGGCACCGACTACGTCTGGTTCTACGACATCACCGCCGATGGCTACAGTCTCGACGACAAACGCACGCCGCTGATGTCCGAGGACAAGCTCGGGGCCGTACCACGCACGGCGCTCAGAGCTGAGGAGCACGCGAAGAACAACCTGCCCGACGTACTAACGCGTTGGGCTGAACGCGCGGGCAGCGAGCGCGAGCGGCCGCGCACCGCGCAGAGCTTCTGCGTGCCTCAAGCCGACATCGCTGCCCACGGCTACGACCTCTCGCTGAATCGCCACAAGGAAGTGGTGCACGAGGAAGTCCAGCACCGTCCGCCAAAGGAGATCCTCGCCGAACTAGCGAAGCTGGAGGGGGAGATCCAGCGTGGGATGACGGAGTTGGAGGGGATGCTGAAGTGAGCAGTTTTCCTCTTGCTCAACTTGGTGAGATTGCCGACTTGCAAGCTGGGGTCGGCTTTCCAAAGGATCTTCAGGGAAGATCGTCCGGGGACTATCCCGTTGCCAAGGTAGGCGACATTTCGCGCGTTGGCAGATCTGGCGAGGCGGTGATCAGCACGGCGGATCATTACGTTGACGAAGGCGATCTTGCCCGCCTGAGGGCGCGACTGATCCCCCCTGGTAGCGTGTTGTTCGCCAAGATCGGCGAGGCGATGCGTCACAACCATCGAGTGATTGCAGGTTGCACACTACTCGTCGACAACAATGCAATGGCAGCGATTCCGACTAGGAGAGTCAAGAGCCGCTATCTCTTTCATTTTCTGAGGTCGGTGGATTTCTATCGACTGGCGTCAGCGACAACGGTTCCGGCGCTTCGAAAGAGCGAACTTAAGCGTTTGCCCGTTCCGCTTCCATCTCTGGTCGAGCAGCGGCGGATAGCGGGGATCCTGGACAAGGCGGACGCACTACGGGCCAAGCGCCAAGTCGTCCTCTCCCGATTCGACACCCTCACCCAATCCATCTTCCTCGACATGTTTGGGGACCCCGCCACGAATCCGAAGCGGTGGCCAGTTGTGTTGCTAAGGGAGTCAACCGCGGGGGTCCAGATCGGTCCCTTTGGGTCGCTCTTACATCAAGAGGACTACGTGAACGGAGCGATTCCTCTTGTAAACCCTAAACACATTCAACAAGGGACGATCCAGCCTGATCCTTCGGAAACGCTCAGCGCTCGAAAATTCGCCGAACTCGAAACCTATCACTTACAGGCTGGTGACGTGGTGATGGGACGCCGCGGCGAAATGGGGCGCTGCGCGATTGTCAACGAAGACAGCGGTCCGCTCTTGTGTGGCACAGGATCGCTGTTCATTCGACCAAATAAGGGTAATAACATACTTGCCTAATCCACGCGTCGTGTGGTAGGTTCCCGCCCCATGAAGCGGCGTCCCCCTCCGGCCAGAGAGTACCTTGAAGGCCCCGAAGCGATCCAGCGCTTTGAGACCCTGGCGAAACGGATGCTGACCACCCCGCCCCTACGCCCGAAGGCGCGCCGGACGGGGCGGCCGAAGCGCAGCCATGCGGTGGTCCCTGCCCAGCAGACCGTGCACCGTTTGACGGGCGGCTAAGTCCGCGAGGTCTCCCTCGCCGATCAACTGCTGAGAGGGGAGCCGGTTGTCCGCCAGCGCGCGGGCCACCACCACAAAGCGATCCGCGTCCCGTCCGCCCCGCGCAGTGAAGCGAAAGACCTGCTCATCCAGATACCGGCGCAGAGGGAACGGCTCCACACTGACAGACGAGCCTTTGATGGTGCGTTTGAGCAAGGCCCAGCAGTTCTCCATACGGTTCGTGGTGACGTGATCCCGGACATACGCCTCGGCATGGTTGATGATCTGATGCACGTAGGCTTCGTCCAGCCCCCGGTAGCCGCTGTACTCATCGGTATGGAGTTCGCTGCCTGGGGTGACGTGCTGGCGCACTTCCTGGTGCAACGCTCCCCGCTGCGTGTTCGGGAACACCGTCGCATGAACCCGGCTCGTGCGAGGGCCGTGGGGGCGCTCTAACAGCCCCATGACGGCCGTCTTGCCCGCCCCACCCGTGCCCGTGATCTTCCGCGCCTTGACCGCCTGATGCATGAACCGGGCCTTGCCGCCGATAAACGTTTCATCGGCTTCGACCTCGCCGCCCAGGGGCTCAGGCGGGTCATGTTGCATGGCGTACCGAATCCGGTGCAGCATGAACCACGCCGTCTTCTGCGTCACGCCCAGCGCCCGGTGCAGCTCGTAGGACGAGATGCCGGTCTTGCCGTTGGCCAGCAGCCAGATCGCCGGCACCCACTTGGCCAGCGGGAGCGGGCTGTCTTCCATGACCGTGCCGACCTTGATGCTGAACTGCCGCCGGGCGTGTTTGGTCTTACACTGCCAGCGCCGTTGCGTGGCCAGGTAATGCACCTGGTCACTTCCGCAGGTCGGACACCTCACCCCGCCCGGCCAGCGCATCGTCACCAAGGCGTCAATGCAACGCTGCTCGTCGCTGAAATAGCAGATGGCGTCTTGCAGAGTGCGTGGGGGCGGTGGCATGCCGACAGTCTACCCCAGCCCCTCGCTTAGGCAAGTATGTTATTACCCAAATAAGGAACTCACGACGAGCGATTTTCTTCTCTTTCTTCTTTCGAGTGCGGTACTAAAAGCGCGGCTAGAACGCTTGTCACTAGGACAGACTCTCCCGAATCTCAACTCTCAGATCATTGAAGGTCTCGAAGTCCCTTTGCCTCCTCTTACTTTGCAGCTTGAGTTCGCCGAGCGAGTCGAGGGTGTTCACCGGCTCGTCAATGCGCAAAGACAAGCCGCCAATCAGCTGAACTCGCTATTCGCCTCCCTTCAACATCGAGCTTTCCGCGGGGAGCTATAGCCATGCGCGGTGAGTTCATCGGCGTATGGACGGAGACGTGGCGAGAGATCTGGCTTCCGCTTATCGAGCAACCTCTGGGCGAAGAGGATGAAGGCCTTCCCGAGGATATCTTCTGCGAGATGTACCGCGCCCTCGCGCCAGCGTTGTCTCCGAGCCCGTCGGTCGAAGACCTCGCCGACATAATCGACAATCCTGTGCAGAGCCGCGAAGCATTCGAAGCGATCACTGCGAACGACCTTGTCGGTGAGCGTGCGCTTGTCGGATTCTTCGAGGCGGTGTACGAGGTGCTGGAAGGGTTGGATGTCGATCAGGTGACTGATCGCTACTTCAACCTGCTCTCCAGTTTCATCGACAAGTTCAATCTTCGTTACGACCTGCAGCGTCCCTGCATTCTGTGCCCGACTTTGCCCGGGGTATTTGCGAGCCTCATGCGCGACCTGCATACGCTTACGAGTCAGGACCCGCACCTCGATGGGTTGATGAAGGAATTCGAGAACGCAGTACTGGATCTGAGGCAGGGCTGTTCGGACGGTCGGATCAAGACTTGCATCCAGAAGCAAGTGAATCTCTTGGAAGCGATCGGTGGTGCGGCTCCCGCCGTCACCGGAAACACGCTGGGTATGATTTGTGATCAGGTCGGTACGTGGCCACACGCGAAACTCAAAGAGGCAATGAAGAACCTGTACGGATTTGCCTCGGACTATCCAGGTATTCGCCACGGTGGGACGCCGGAGTCCGCGCTGCGTGCGGTAGACATGCGCGACATGGTGGCGATGTCGATCCTGCTCGTCGGCTTCACGCCATATCTCACCCACGGGCTCAACCCTGATGTCGTGTATTGGGGGACATGAGATGAGCCAGTTCGCCTTCCTCCAGCACGAATGGCCTGTGGTGTTTGACTCCGCAGCGAAGGCCGAGGCTTCCGTGCATGGGGACCCTCGCACGGCCTGCTTCTACGCCCGGCGCACGCTGGAGCTGGCGGTGAACTGGGCCTACAAACACGACGTGGCACTCCGGTTGCCCTATCAGGACAACCTCTCAGCGCTGATCCACGAGCCGAGCTTCAGGCAGGCCACAGGTGAGGCGGTGTTCAGCAAGGCTCGGGTGATCGATACGCTTGGTAACCGCGCGGTGCACAGCCACCGCGCCGTGCCGGAAGCTGACGCGCTTTCGGCTGTACGCGAGCTATTCCACGTGGCTTACTGGTTTGCGCGAACCTACGCCCGCACCAAGCGCCCGGTGCCAGGACTTGCCTTCGATCGGGTGGCGCTGCCCCGGTCCGCAGCGACCGAACAGCAGACTGCGGAACAACTGCGAACGCTTGCGGAAGGACTTCGGGAGCGCGATGAGAAGCTCGCGACGCTGCTCGCAGACAAAGGCGCGATTGACGAGGAACTCAAACGCCTGCGGGCCGAGGTGGCAAAGGCCAAGAAGGAGGCTGCCGCGCACCCGGACACGCACGATTACTCCGAAGCCGAGACCCGCGATTACTTCATTGACCTGCTGCTCAAGGAAGCCGGCTGGCCGCTCGATCAGGCCCGCGACCGCGAATTCGAGGTCGCGGGGATGCCCACTGCGCAGGGCAAGGGTTTCGTTGACTACGTCCTCTGGGGCGACGACGGCAAGCCGCTCGGGCTCGTCGAGGCCAAGCGCACGCGGCGCGACGCCCGCGTCGGGCAGCAGCAGGCCAAACTCTATGCCGATTGCCTTGAGCGCCAGTTCGGGCAACGGCCGATCATCTTCTACTCGAACGGCTACGAGCACTGGAGCTGGGACAACACCCGCTACCCGCCGCGCCGGGTGCAGGGTTTCTACAAGAAGGCGGAGTTGGAGCTGTTGATCCAGCGGCGGGAGACGCGGCGCACGCTGGCGGAGGCTCCGATTAGTTCGGAGATCGTCGAGCGCCACTACCAAACCCGCGCCATCCGTCGCATCGCCGAGGCATTCGAGCGCGACCACGACCGCAAGGCGCTGCTCGTGATGGCGACGGGTGCCGGTAAAACACGCACGGTGATCGCGCTCTCCGACCTGCTCATGCGCTGCAACTGGGCCAAGCGCGTACTCTTCCTCGCCGACCGGGTGGCGCTGGTGAATCAGGCGGTCAATGCCTTCAAGCGTCACTTGCCCGACGCCTCGCCCGTCAACCTAGTCACCGAGAAGAACGCCGAGGGACGTGTCTACGTCTCGACCTACCCGACCATGATGGGACTGATCGACGAGGCGAGCGACGGCCAACAACGGCGCTTCGGGGTGGGCCATTTCGACTTGGTGATCATCGACGAGGCGCACCGCTCGGTGTTCCAGAAGTATCGTGCCATCTTCGACTACTTCGACTCGCTGCTGGTCGGGCTCACGGCGACACCCAAGGACGAGGTGGACCGCAACACGTACACTCTGTTCGACCTAGAGAATGGTGTGCCGACCGACGCTTATTCCCTGGAGGAGGCGGTACGCGACGGCTTCCTCGTGCCGCCCAAGGCCGTCTCGGTGCCGCTCAAGTTCCAACGGGAAGGCATCAAGTACGATGAGTTGCCGGAAGACGAAAAGGACCAGTGGGACGCGCTGGAATGGGATGACGACGGCACGGTGCCCGACCGGGTTGAGGCTGAGGCGGTCAACAAGTGGCTGTTCAACAAGGACACTGTGGACAAGGTGCTGGCCCACCTTATGACCCGCGGCGTCACGGTCGCCGCCGGCGACCGGCTTGGCAAGACGATCCTCTTCGCCAAGAACCAGGCCCACGCGGAGTTCATCGCCGAGCGTTTCAACGCCAACTATCCGCACTACAAGGGCGAGTTCGCCCGCGTCATCACCTTCAAGACGGAGTACGCGCAAAGCCTGATCGACAGCTTCTCGAACAAGGATAAGAACCCACACCTCGCGATCTCGGTAGACATGCTCGACACGGGCATCGACATCCCCGAGGTCGTGAACCTCGTCTTCTTCAAGCTGGTGCGCTCGAAGACCAAGTTCTGGCAGATGGTGGGTCGCGGCACGCGGCTCTGTCCCGATCTATTCGGGCCGGGCCAGGACAAGGAGCTGTTCTATCTCTTCGACTATTGCCAAAACCTCGAATACTTCAGCCAGGACATCCCGGCTACCGAGGGCTCAGCCGCCGATTCGCTCGGCAAGCGTCTGTTCAACACGCGGCTGGAGTTGATTGCCACGCTAGACCATCGGGGCGGGGAAGCCGAATCGGGTAAGGTCAAAGAGCCCGCGTCCACCTACGGCGATCCGGCAACGGACGACGCGGTTCGCCGGTCCCTCGCCGATCTTTTACAGCGCGAGGTCGCGGCGATGAATCTTGACAACTTCGTAGTACGCCCACGGCGCCGGCTCGTCGAGAAATACGCGAAGCCGGAATCCTGGGTGTCACTGCCGACAGAGGCCCTGACAGAGATCTCGCACGAGGTGGCCGGGTTGCCATCAGAGTTGGACCCGGAGAACGAGGAGGCCAAGCGGTTCGACCTGCTTACGCTGAGCCTGCAACTCAGCCTCCTGCGGAACGAACCCGGCTTCGCCCGGCTGCGAGATCGGGTCAAGCAGATCGCCGGACTGCTCGAAGAAAAGGCCGCCATCCCGATGGTGCAGGGCCAGATGGCGCTCATCCAGGACGTACAGACCGACGAGTGGTGGCAGGACGTCACTGTTCCGATGCTGGAAGTCATGCGTCGCCGACTCCGCAGTCTGGTCCAGTTCATTGACAAGCAGCAACGCAAACCGGTCTACACCGATTTTGAGGACCTCATGGGTAGCGAGATCGACGTCGATCTGCCCGGTTTCGCTCCCGGCACGGACTACGCGAAATTCCTGGACAAGGCACGTGCGTTTCTTCGGGAACACATGGACCACGTCGCCATCGGGAAACTGAGAAAGAACAGACCGCTGACCGTGACTGACATCGCCGAGCTGGAGCGGATGCTCGGCGAGAGCGGCCTCGGCGCGCCCGACGATCTCCGGCGCGCGGCTGAGGAGTCCCAGGGGCTTGGATTGTTCGTGCGGTCGCTGGTGGGGATGGATCGCAGCGCTGCCAAGGATGCCATGGGGACCTTCCTCGCCGGGAAGCCGCTATCGGCGAACCAGATCGAATTCGTGAATCTCGTGGTCGATCAACTTACGGAACAGGGCATTGTCGCCCCTGATCGGCTCTATGAATCCCCGTTCACCGACATCACGCCCCGTGGCCCAGATGGCTTGTTCAGCAGCACGGAATTGGATGAGTTAATGCAGGTACTCGAGACCGTGCGAGCAACGGCGATGGCGGCATGAGATTTTTGCGACAAGCGATGAAAGACAAACAGGGGTTTTTAAAGTCCGAACGAAATCGTGATGCTGAAACACGATCGGTCAATTACTCAGACAAGGGCACATCTCCCTCCCAAAGACAGGGCTCATGAGAGGCCGGATGGTGTGAACCACGAGGCCCTCAACGAGCAAGCGTCCGTGCTGGCCGGTGACGGCGTGCACGGCACAATCGCCCATCTCCACGCCATGCGGCGTTTCGGATTCACATCTGCCGCGCAAATTCGGGATCGTAAGACGCGAGCCGATAGCCGCCACCCGGGGCCTCGGTCGGATAGGGCGTATCGTCCTTCTTCATCCCGAGCCGCGTCATTGCCTCTTTGGTGAGAGGCACCCCAGAAGACAAGCCAACCGGTCTTTCTTGCCGTTGGGACTTGCCGCACAGTAATAGTAACGTGTAGGTTACTTTATAGACGATGATCGAAATCAGGGAATATATTGATGCCAAAGGCCGTAGCCCGTACGCCGGATGGTTCAATCGGCTCAATCCTCAAGCTGCGGCCAAGGTGGCGACAGCACTGGTCCGGATGGAGCAAGGAAACCTCTCCGGTGCCAAAAGCGTAGGCGCCGGCGTACTCGAACACCGGATAGACTTCGGCCCTGGCTATCGAGTCTATTTCGGCAGGGACGGCGATACCTTGATCATTCTCCTCGGTGGTGGGACCAAGAGGCATCAACAACAGGATATTGAGACCGCCCGCGACCTCTGGCGGGAATATAAACGGCGCAAGCGACGGGAGACCTAGCCATGCCCCTGACACGACACTTCAAGGAGACGATTCAGGCGCGCATCAAGCGCGATCCGGCCTTCCGCGAAGCACTGCTCAAGGAAGGGGTCGAGTGCCTGCTCTCGGGCGATGTGGAGACCGGTAAGGCGGTACTGCGCGACTACATCAACGCGGCCCTCGGATTTGAGGCGCTCGGCGGGTTGACCGACAAGTCGCCCAAGAGCCTGATGCGTATGTTTGGCCCGAACGGCAATCCGCAAGCCCGGAACCTGTTCGAGATCATCCGCTGCCTTCAGGCGCACGAAGGCTTGCGGCTCACGGTCCGGTCGGTTCGCCAGCCGGCGGCAAGTTGAGACAGCGCAATATTACCCGGATAAGGGAGAACCGGAATCCGGGATTCCGAGAAATTGGAGGGCAGGTTAATACCAGCGCTCGTCCCACACCAGCAGACCGACGATGGCCCGGTGCTGGTTGAGGCGGGCGTAGGTGTCGGCGGCGGCGATGGCTTCGCCTTCATGGAGATGGTAGGACACCAGGTCGCTCTGCTCGGTGAACACCGGGTCGGGCTCGCGCAGCACGAGCAGGGTGGACGAACCGTCCGGTTTGGCGACCGACGGGGAGGGTGGGGCGGGTCGCGGCAGGGCTGAGCGTTGAGCGGGCTTGGGCGTGCAGTACACCTTTTCGAGCAGCAGGAACTGGGTGAAGTCCTTGGGGATGCGCTCCTGGGCTTCGGCGTAGATGTACTCCAGCCGTGACTTGTCCAGCAGCAGGCTCCAGTTGGGTTTGCGGTGGGTCAGGTAGAAAAACACATAGCCGGCGTCGCCCCGGCCCGAACGGGTGAACGGCGTGCGGGCCGGCAGGACGGTGGACGGAAAGTTGCGGTAGTAGGGATCGTAGGGACGCTTGGCCATAGGCTCAGGGCAAACGCTGCTGACCACCGAAGAGAGCAGCGTTCACCTTTCCTTTGTGTTGAGGCTGTTAGGGCTTATTCGCTGCCGGGCAGGGGCGGCATCTTGGGGTAGGCCGGCAGTGGCAGTTGCCCATGAACAGGGGCTCGGCACTACACTCGTAACGAATCGCGCCACACGCGCAGCCTCCGGTGAATGGCATGGCTGTCCTCCTGCCCCTTTCCTAGCATCTTGGCCTTTGACACAAAACCCTTTCCCCAATATGAAGAGAGCAGCCCGGCGCTGTCACGGCACGGGCGAGAAGGAGGGGAACGTTATGCCTTTTCTGTCATTGGACGACGCCGAACTGTGGGAGCTGTGTCCTGAAAACATGCGCCACGCCATCCAGGGCGGGGTGACCGGTCTGGCCTATTTCCCGCTGGGCGAGATGAAAGACAACCCGGCTACGGTGGTGGCTCTGCGCATGGGACCGGGCTGTGTGCTGCCCCGTCACGGCCACGACTGCTACCGCTTCGAGATTGTGGTTCGGGGGACGCTCGACGTGGGCGAGCGGGTGCTTGGGGTCGGCGACATCATGGTCAGCGAGCCCAACAAGGTGTATGGCCCGCATATCGCCGGTCCTGAGGGCTGTACCACGTTCGAGATCTTCAGCAACCACAAGGCGTCACACGTGGTGCTGTTCGACCTACCCCGGGGTCTGGTCGAGTGCGACGTAACGACCCAGGCGGGGCTGCGCAAGCTGCAAGAAGCCATGCGTGAGGACGCCAAGACCGGGGCGCAAGCCTAGACCGGGGCGCAAGCCTGGGCCAGCCCGCACCGACCGTGAAAAAAGAGGGGGCCATGGCCTGCACGGCGATCAACGCCCCCGAGTTCTGGGGGCAGTTGTCCACACAGATGGGCACGTCCGGTCTAAATAATCCCCAGCGGACTGACGGGCGAGCCGGTCCCCCCGACAATGCGGAGCGGTGCCACCATCAGCATGAAATCTTTGTGTGTACGCTCGGCGAGCTGCCCGGCAATCTCTTCCAGAAACACATGGTGGATGAGCGGCAGCCCCAGATAGGCTTCTGTCAGAATGTGTATCGGCACCGAACATTCCGGTGTCGTGCTCGGAAAGTTATCGCCCGCACTGTCTGTTGCCACAGTGGCAATGTCCCACTCGGCAATCAGATCAATACACTCGACATGCAGCCCCGACCAGTTCCCGTGGTCATCCTGCGCCTCTGGATCGTCGGGCCGGACGACCGCGGTGGCATACCGTCCCGTCCGAATGACTAAGGCATCGCCCGGTTCGACCCGGTCTCGAAGGTGTCTCAGGTCGTCCGCAACCACCGGTGTCCCGCGCTTCAGGGCGCTGACACCGCGACCGCGCGGCACGTCGACCAGCCACGCCCGCGTCACGATGGCTGGATTGTCCATAATCGTGTAGCGTGACCCGCCCGTTTCCCGAGAAACATTGTCCGTGAAGTTGGCGCCGTTGAACGACTTGCCGTGATGGCCGACATGATTATACGCGTCGATATGGGAGTTCGTCATGCCGTGGATGGCGACGGAAACAAGATCTGCGGCTTCCTGAACCGGTTCTCCTTCCGGTCCGTAGATGTAATCCCCGACTCTCAACATCCTATGCTGATATGTTCTCGTGTCATTGGCTATTTCGTCGGCCTGGAGTGGGGCTCCGAGAGCAAACGTCCGGTGGGCTTTGACCGAGGCGATGGCCCTGGCAGTCGTGGCTTCGCTCAGCAGATTGAGCGTTCCCCGGTCATTGGGCCACCGCCCCCAGTTGTATGTTTTGTAGGGCCAGTACGACAGCGTTGTGCTCATGACTCCATTTCCCTTCTCCTCCAGCTGTTGGCAGAACCCGAGCCGGCATGCTAAGCAGTCGGCGTCCGGGCTTGTGTAGCGAAAAGAGCAGCAGGCTGCAACATCTGCAAGGAGTATGAAAATGCGTGTGATTGACGGTGACAGCCACTTCATGGAACCGCTCGACCTGTACGTCCGCTATATCGACCCGGCTTTTCGTGAGCGGGCCATGCGGATCGACAACGACGCGGCCAGCGGCGACGCCACGATTGTGGTCGACGGTCGGCCGCTCAAGATGATCAATGCCAACGACCTGCTGGCTGCGGTGGTGGCCTACGGTCAAAAGGAGGCCGGGCAGGCCGTGAGCGATTTTGATCGCTATCTGGCTCTCAGCCCGGACTGGCAGAACATGGACAAGCGGGTGGCCTTCCTGGATGCCGAGGGCATTCAGGCCCAGGTCCTGTATCCCACCCTGGGCCTGTTGTGGGAGGGTACGGTCAGCGACCCGGTGTTCGCCGACGCGCTGTGCCGGGCGTATAACACCTGGGCCTTTGAGCTGTGCAGCGGTCACAACGATAGACTATTTCCGGCCGCCCATATCTCCCTGCGCGACGCCGACCTGGCGGTCCGCGAACTCGGGCGGGTGGCCAAGCTCGGCTGTCGCAGCATCTTTGTGGCCGCCGCGCCGGTCAACGGCCACAGCTTCGGCCACCCCGACCTCGATCCGATCTGGGCTGCGGTACAGGACCTGGACCTCAGCGTCGGCATCCACCTGACCGGCCACCGCCACTCGACCGGGCGGCAGTGGTACCGGGACCGTGACCCGGGCATGATGTTTGTGACCATGAACCTGATTCAAGACCCGCGCATGGCGCTGACCACCATGGTCTACGACGGGGTCCTGGAGCGCTTTCCGCGCCTGCGGGTGGCCACCATCGAGGCCATGGTCGGCTGGATCGGGGAGTGGCTGGAGCGGCTCGACTACCGCTACACATACATGGGTCATACCTCGCAGATGAAACGCCCGGCCTCGGAGTACTTTGCCCGCAACATCTGGATCAACGGCGATCCCGAAGAGAAGATGTTCCCCTATATCGTCGAGTTCGCCGGCGACGAGAAGTTTTTTGTCGGCTCCGACTATCCGCACGCCGAGGGCTTTGTCGAGCCGGTCAAGAAGGCGCGCGAGACCTTGGCGTCCCTGCCCAGCGAGTCGGTGGACAAGATTCTGGGCGGCAATGCCGCTCGCTTTTTTGGGATTTAGAGTGAGGCGTCCCGGATATCGCTGTTTTTCTCGCCGCTGCCCGGTCCGACACAGCGCCTGACAGGAGCGTTTTCGTGGGGCGGATTGTTGTCGAAGCACGTATAGAAAATGGGACTGACCCGAGCAGCCGTATCCATTGCGACGCCTTGGTCGATACGGGGGCGGCCTATTTGACCTTGCCAAAAGCGTGGCAAGCCCGTTTAGGGCAGCTGACCCTGCTCGATACGGTGGAAGTAGAAACGGCGACACATGTGAGTGGAGACATTTGCGGTCCGGTTCTCCTTCGCCTGGAACACTTTCGGCCAGTCCTGACCGAGGTGTTGTTTATTGAGATGGAACCGGCGGATGGGCAGTATGAGCCGCTGATCGGCTATATTCCCCTTGAACAGGCCCAGGCTGCTGTTGATCTGGTCGGGCATCGTCTGGTCAAGGTCAGCCGGGTTGATCTCAAATGAACAAGAGGCTGAAGCCAGCCCTACTTGACCTGCTCCCACCAGGCTGACGACTGAAACGCCTGGCCGAGGTCGAACAGCTCGCCCAGCCGCGGGGTGACCAGTTCGACCTTGTGGTCCTGGGCGGTCTTCAGGGTGCGTCTGATGGGTTCGTCCCAGTCGTGCAGGCCCAGGTTGAAGGTCGCCCAGTGGACCGGCAGCAGGACCTGTGCCCGCACGTCGAGGTGAGCCTGCACCGCCTCCTCGGGGTCGATATGCACATCGTGCCAGTAGTCGCTCGGCCCATAGGCGCCGATCTTGAAAATCCCCAGATCAAACGGTCCGAAGCGTTGGCCGATATCCTGGAAGTGGTCTGAAAAACCGGTGTCGCCGCTGTAGAACACCCGGTGCTGGGGACCGAGCACGGACCACGACGCCCACAGGGTTTCCATCCGACTGAACAGCCCGCGTCCCGAGTAGTGTCGGGACGGGGTGCAGACGAAGGTCAGCTGGCCCAGGCGGTGCGATTCCCACCAGTCGAGGTCGGTGATCTGGGCGGCCGGAACGCCCCAGGCCTCCAGGTGGGCGCCAGTGCCCAGGGGCACCACAAAGTGGCTGCCTCTGCTCGCCAGATGCTGAACGCTGCGCATGTCGAGGTGGTCGTAGTGATCGTGGGAAATCAGCACCGCATCGACCGGCGGCAGCTCGGCCAGCGCAATCGGCGGCGGCGCAAAACGCTTGGGACCGATCCACTGAAACGGCGACGCATAGTCCGAAAAGACCGGGTCGAGCAGGAAGCGCAGGCCGTCCATCTCGACCAGCACGCTGGAGTGGCCCAGCCAGATGGCGCGCAGACCGGGCGGTGGGGGGGTGGTGAAAGACGCCGCAGAAACGGGCACGACCGGCAGGGGGGCGGGCGGATGGCGCACCTGCTCCCCGAACAGGCGCTGCCTCAAGAAGCGCCCGATATCTCCCCAGCTGAACTCGCCCAGGGGCTGGGCGTTGAAGAAGTGGCCGTCGGCGCTGTGGGGCGAGGTCTGGATGCGGGTCTGGCGCTGACCGCTGGCCGTAGCGCCAAACGAGGCACAGCTGCTGAGGGTGACGGCGCTGCCGAGGCTCAGCAGGGCCAGGACGGCCAGGGACCAGCCTAGGAGTGCGGTAACGCGGCGCATGGGAATCCTGTCTGGAGGAAACGCATCAGGAGGCTCTGGGCTCGATAAATTCGATCTCTTCCCCGGCTACCAGCTTCTTCGCGTAGGCGAGAAGGGTCGGCCGACCCGTGGAATGCCTGTCATGGAGCGCGCAATCAGCTCCGAGCGCACCAGCCGCGCCCCGTCGGCCAGGGCCTTGAGCTTGCCCTGGGCCGCCTGCCGTGAGCGGGGCACGAGGCCGCAGTCGGTACACGGGTACAGCCGCTCGGGCTCGACATACGCCAGGGCGGCCCGAATGCGGTCGGCAACCGTGAGCGGGGTTTCGACCTGTTCGGTGCCGACATCGATGACGCCGACCATCAGGTCTTTGCCCCTGGCCAGACCCAGCACTGAGGGGTCGACGCCCGAGGCCGCGCACTCGACCGAGATCATGTCCAGGCTGCTGGTGCGCAGCAGGGGCAGGGTGCGGCTGTAGTGGCTCCAGTCGGTGTTGGTGTTTTTCCAGGCCAGCACCGGGGGGACGCCGTAGCCGTAGCAGATGTGGACTGCGGTTTTGGCCCGCACGCCCTGGGCTGCCGTCTCCAGCGTCCTGAGGCCCCAGTCCTCGACCTCGTCCACAAAGATATTGAAACACGGCTCGTCGAACTGCACGATGTCGCAGCCGTTTTCGGCCAGCTCGTGGGCCTCCTGGTTGAGCGCCAGGGCAAGGTCGTGGGCCAGCCGTTGCTGGTCGCCATAGTGTTCGTCGGCCAGCGTGTCGGCCGTGGTCATCGGTCCCGGCAGGGTGACTTTGACCGGCCGGGCGGTGTGGCGTTTCAGGAAACGCAGCGCCTCGACAAACACGGCATTCGGGCGTCTGACCGGCCCGGTCACGCGGGCCACGTCGATCTCCCGGCCGTAGCGGCCGCCCCGGGTGAGCCGCTTGACCATGGTGCCGAAGTCGATCCCACCCAGGTGTTCGCTAAAGCCCCAGATATAGTGGCGGCGGCGCTGTTCGCCGTCGGTCAGAATATCCAGACCGGCCCGTTCCTGGTCGATAACGGCCAGGCGCACTGCGTCGTCGTGACCCTCCTGGAGGGTGTGGCCGTCCAGGGCCCAGTCGAGCGAAGAGACCCGCTGGGGCGGGAACAGCCAGGTCGGACGCGGCAGACTGCCGACAAGCAGGGTCCGTAGCACGGGGTGGCTCCTGGGGCGGGCTACTTGATCGCAATCGGATTGACCGGCGAGCCGCAGCCGCCGACCAGCTTGAGCGGGGCGCCGGCAAACAGGAACGTGTACTGCTTGTCCTGCTCGCAGTGGTCGGCCAGGTCTTTGAGCCACACGATTTCGTTGAAGATCACCCCCAGGTTGCACAGCAGGGCGGCGTGCAGCAGCCCCAGCCCGCCGGTCTCGGGGTTGATGGCCTGCTCGCAGCCGACCGTGTCGGCGCTGATGGAGGCGATCTCCATGTCGTGAAACCACTCGACCAGCTCCTTGCTGTATTCCAGGCCGGGCTCGTCAAACTCGCCGTCGGGGAAAAAGGCGTCCTGGCCCTCCTCGTAGAAGCGGTTGAGCCAACCGGTGTGCAGGACGACGATGTCGTGCTTTTCGATCTGCACGCCCTGTTGGTCGGCCGCTCCCAGCAGGTCGTCGAGGCTCACCCCCTCGCCCCGCTCCAGGTGCTTTTTGCCCTTGTAGCGGGCGGCGTCAATCAGGATGCCGTGGCCGATCACACCCCGGTTGGCAATCGGCTCGATGGAGCACTTTTGCAGCGCGCCGATCGTCGTTTTGGGATCGTAGCCGTTATACAGCTTGTCCCCGTACCAGGCGTGGCCCAGGGCGTCGTACTGGGTCGTGCCTTGGGGGAACATGACGATCACGTCGTCGGAGTACTTGAGCCCGCCGGGGAAGGGCTGAGCCCGGCCGCTGATGTACGAGCCCTCGTCGTTGGTCTGGGTGCGGATCGGCTGGGCGCGGATCGGGTGCAGGGGATCGCCCTGGGGGCGGGCGACCGGGACGCCGAGCATGAAGGTCTTGCCCTGTTTGACCGCCCGGATGCCGCGCAAGACCTCCCCGTCGGTCAGGAAGTTGAGACAGCCGACCTCATCGTCGGCTCCCCAACGGCCCCAGTTCTTGGGTGCATCCTTGAGTATCTCGGTATGGTCAACGGCTTTGTCTGGCATACGCTCGCTCCTCTCGTCTCAGGTGAATGGCCGGGTCGCTCAGGCAGCATCGCCCGGCCCGGCCGGCCGGTCAAGCCTGGCCCGCACACGCGGGATGACCTCACGGCCCAGGCGTTCCAGGCTGACGTTCATATCTTGGGGACGTAAGCCGGGCGGGACCGCCCAGCTGACAAAATCGGTCAGGCCGTGCTCGATGATGAAGGCGCTCAGCTGCTCGACGCAGGTCTCGACATTGCCCACAATCCAGGTCTGCGGAATCCAGGCGCCCCGCGACGTGTCCTGGGGGCCGGGCTGACCGCTCTCGGCAAAGAAACGCTTGTAGACCCGCATGCGGGTCCGCTCGGCCTGCCGAATACGCGGCCAGTCGCGCTCGGGATCGTCGGTCACCAGCACGCCGCGAATGATGCCCACCCGATAGCGCGCGGGATCGCGCCCGGCCGCGCTGAGGGCGTCCCTCCACGGCTCGAGCACCTCGGCCCGGGGACCCTGGGGCAGCAGGTGACAGTCGAAACGGGCGGCTCGCAGCGCCCCGTTGCGGGCCATGGCCGCGACCCACAGCGGGGGCCCGCCGGCCTGGACATAGCCGGGTGTGATATGCACGTCGCTGAAGGCGTAGCGTTTGCCCTGAAAGCTGAAGCGTTCGCCGCGAAAGCAGCGCCGCAACACCGCAAGGCCCTCTTCCATCAGCGACAGGCGTCGCGACACCGGGAAGCCGAAGCCCCTGAACTCGTGCGGCGCATAGCCCATGCCGACCCCCAGCTCGACCCGTCCGTTGCTGAGGTTGTCCAGCACGGCCAAGTCCTCGGCCAGGTTGATGGGGTTGCGAAAGGGCAGAATACAGATGTCCTGCGAGATGCGGATGCGCTCGGTGCGGGCGGCCACCGCGCCGGCCACCGGCACCCAGCTCGGCAGGTAGCCGTCGTCGACAAAGTGGTGTTCGGTAAACCACAGCTGATCAAAACCGAGCGATTCGGCCCAGACCATCTGCTCCAGCGTCTCGGCGTACAGCTGTGGCATGGCCAAGCCGGACTCGGGCGGATTGCGGAAGTCGTAGCTCAGTCCAAAACGCAGGCGGGGCATGAACGGTTTCCCTCCGTGACCGGGGCGTTATAGCCGTTGGGGCGTAGCTCCTGTCAGCCCCGCAGGCCGTGCAGACAGCCGATGCGCTCCAGAATCGGGTCGAGGCCGCTGGTGTCGCTGACGGCGGCATACTTGGCGCGCAGCGCCTGGAGGGATTTGGCGTGGTATTTCTGGGGCTTCTGGGTCCAGGTATGGCCGTCCAGTTCAACGCTGAACTCCTCCCGGCCGGCGGCGATGGCCTCGGCGTTGGCCAGCGTCCAGGGCATGAAGCGGGCGCCGAGCTGGCGCTCCAGAAACGGCGCCAGGGTCGGCTCCAGATTCGACCACTGCTCAAACTCGCCCTCGGCGCGCGGCCACAGCATGCGCTGCACCCAGGCCAGCACGTGCGGGGCGCGGCCCTCGACAAAGGCGCACGGAGTCGGATCGGTCCAGGCGTTATAGATCTGGCCCCACAGGCCCAGGTCGCCGAACGACGGTCGCGCGCCAAACAGATAGGCGCGGCTGCTGAGATGGGCGTCGAGCTGTTCGATGGCCTCGCAAAAGGATGCCTCAATCTGGGGCGCGGTCTGCGCGTTGGAGCCGACAAACCAGACCCGATTGACCATGCGTTCGCGCACCTGGGCGACCATCTGGGCGTGCTGCTTGTCGTCGGCCGCAGGCATCATCATGCGGGCGATGCGGCCGGCCGAGCTGAGTTGGTCGACCTCACGCGCCCAGCGGTAGTGAAACATCCACTTATTGCCCCACTCGTCGCCGAACTCTTCGACCAGGGCCGAGAGAAAGCCGCTGACCGGGTCGGCGGGATGGATGGCCGGCTCGGGGTAGCGGGCTTCGAGCTGCTCGATGATCGGGGTCGAGTCCTGCAGGCCGGTGTCCTGGGGGGTGACCAGCAGCGGGATGATCGGGATTTTGGCGTACTTGTTGTACTCGTCCTGGACCGCCGCGCTGCGGACGATCCACCGGTGGGGGATGGCTTTATAGCGGCAGTAGGAACGAACCTTGACCGAGTAGGGCGAGAGTTCGGCGCCAAACAGACGATACTGGTCGGCCATGCGGTATCCTTTCTGTGGGCGGGCTCAGAAGTCGAGCGGCAGGCTGAGGTGCTGCTCGAAGATGAAGTCGCGGTGCGCAATCAGCACCGGATCGACCGCCGACTCGACCGCCTGGCGGACGGGCGCCCAGATGGTGCGGAAAAAATCCGGCATGGGGTTCTTGTCGGGCGGGTAGGGATCGATGATCTGGGACATATTGGCCCAGTACAGGTCCAGGGCGGTCAGCTGAGAACCGATGAAATAGCGGCTGCCGGTCCGCTGTTGGGCGTGCAGCCGGGCTGACAGGGCGCGCAGGATGGGCATGATCTTTGCCGGTGCCGCAGCCGCGTTGTCGGCCGAATAGTCGTAGGCCGCAACCATCGGCGACTGCTTGAAGGCGTTGCCCTGCATCTTGATCACAGTATCGAACATGATGTGACGCGCCTGCCAGGTGAAGCCCTGCTCGCCGCACAGCTCGTTGGACAGGCCGATCATCAGCGCCCGGTCCTCAACCTCGGCCGGCAGCAGCGACGGCGTGGGGGCCAGCCGCTCGGCCAGCCGCAGGATTTCGTACCAGCCGGTTCGCGCCGGCTCGGTGTCGTACACCGCAACCGGCGCGTTGCGGTAGCCGGTCCAGGCCACCAGCTCGGCGTTGGCCTCACCCGCGTGCTGGGCGACCGGGACATAGGGAATGTGCTTGACCTCCAGGATGCTCTTGGCCGCCTGGCTCCACGGCGCCGGACCGCCGATGGTCAGCGCCAGACGCAGGCCGGGCAGGTCTTTGGCTTCGGCAACGGTTTTGTAGTCCATGCGAGAGTTTTCCTTTCCGGTTTACTCGACGATCCGAATCTCGTGCCCTCGGGCCATGAGCGGCGTTTGGACCAGATCGCGAAAGCCGTCCGGTTCCAGGCCGATCAACTCGGGCGGGCTCGAATGGTCGCCGTCCAGCCACAGCTGGGCGATACCGTCGTAGCGCCGCTCTTTGGCCGGCTCGACCAGGTTGACGGTGTAGCGCCGGGCGCCAGGCGTGCGCTCGACCGCAGCCGCCACGTTCGGCACGTGGATCTCAAGCCAGTGGCGGTCCAGCTCGGCCCGCGCAACACCGTCCCGACGCTTGACAAAAAAGGTGAACTTGGTCGTGGCGCGGCTGGTCGGGCCGTCGACGTTGAGGTGTTCGGTCACCGTCAGCCAGTTGCCCTTGGTGATATCGGCGTAGTCGCTGAAACGGTCGTCCATGATCTCGGGCGGAGCGTTGCGGCCTATGGTCGTGTCGTAGTGCTGGCTGTCGCGGAACCACAGTTCGGCCATCCCGTCCAGCCCAGGAGCTTGGTCAGGCCCTTGATCGGACTCGTCGTCAGCCTCAGGCTGATCAAAAAAGGTGATGCGGTAGCGCTCGGGTTTGGCGATCTTGACCACGTGCGGGGCGTGGACGGTTTCCCACACCCTGACCAGTTCGTCGTGTGAGACCGCAGCGCGGCGGATAACTGTGGCGAGTATCTTGAACATGGCGTCCTCCCTTGGGATGGTCGTGTGTGACGGTCGGGCTGGCGGCCGGCCGCCTGCAAGTATAATCGGAAGCGCCCGTGGCGTCCATGCGGCCGGACAGGTCTCAGCCGGTCCCGGCCCGCAGGCGCGAGAAAAAATGGGTCTGGACCCAGCCGGCGTCCCACCATTCGAGCGGGGTGACCGGCACGCCCTGGACCAGGATGGCGAAGTGCAGGTGATCGCCGCCGGCCAGGCCGGTTTTGCCGGTTCGGCCCAGCATTTCGCCCTGCTGCACCTGCTGGCCTTCGGCCACATCGATCTGACTCAGGTGGGCGTACAGCGACATCAGCCCCAGGCCGTGATCGACAATGACGCAGTTGCCGTAAATGCCGAGGTAGGCGGTGTACACAACCGTGCCGGCATTGGCCGCCTCGACCGGTCCCTGGGAGGTCGAGGCCAGGTCAAAGCCCAGATGGGTCTGCTGATCGACTTCCCGGCCCTGATACACGTACGCGCGGTGGTCGGCATAGCGGGCCTCGACCTGCGAGTTGCTCAGCTGGCTGAACACCTCGCTCCACAGGGCGCGGTCGACCGAGCGACCCGCGACAGCCTCAATCGCGGCGTCGTTCTGGCGCCGCAGTTCGGCGTTGACCAGCAGAAAACGCTCGAGCTGGGTTTCAGGGGCGGGCAGGCCGGACTGTCGGATGACCTCGGCCAGAACCGTGTCGATAAAGCGGTCCGAGATGGTGATCGTGCGCTGACGGAACCTTCGCTCGTGGCGAAAGACCGCCAGCGTTGTCTCGGTCCGGTTGCCGACATGGTCCTCGGCCCACAGGCTGATGGGGATCTGGACCGAGTCGTTATGAGCGAGGGCGAACAGGCACACAAACTCGTCGCTGTCGGCCGTCGGCTGCCGGTAGCCGCGAAAGCTCCGCTCGCCAACCGTGACCCCGCTGTGTTGCGTGTCCGGGGAGGTCCGATAGCGGATCAACTCGGCCCCGCCCTGTCGGATGCGGTGCTGAGTCGACAGGAGGATGACCCGAGGCGGGGTGCGGTCGAGCTCAAAAGTCCGAACGGCGGCCGCACTACGGCTGAACATCCACCAGTTGGCGTGATCTTCGACTCGCACTTCCACAGAAAAAGACCCGTCTTTGAACGCGGCCAGGCCCGGCGTATCGTCTATGGAAAAGCTGAGTTCACGCTGGAGGGTGCCGCTCGCCCAGGGGGCCAGAGGCCGGGCGATACGCTCGGTCAGAATCGGGCTGCGGGTGTCGGCCTGAACCGCGACCACCGAGACGCTGGCCAGGCCCTTGCCCGAATCCAGGAGACGCACCGTGATCGGACTCTGGCCACCGACCGATTCGGACAGGTCGGCCGACCAGGAGATGACCGGCGGCGAGCCGTCCCAGTTCCAGACCAGGACAGCGACGAGCAGCAGCGGAACGCCTCCCTTCAGCACCAGACCCATGTCTTCCTCCTCAGTCCGTTCTGTTCAGCGGTCGTAGCCTGACCTCGATGCTATGCACACTGCTGTTCTCACCCATGTCGGCCTTGCGGCCCGGGTTGAGGGTGTTGATGTTGCGCCGGCTAGCTTCGTGTTTGGGCCAGCGACCTTTGTAAGAGACGGCGACGCCGGGCGGAGCCAGGACTTCCACCCGTGCAATGAGATCCAGCCAGCCGGTTTCGTTCTCCAGGCGGACCGGCTCGCCGGGCCGGATGCCCAGGCGTTCGGCGTCCGCCGGATGGAGGGTGACGCTGGCCTGCCCGGCTCTCTGGGCCAGCCGCCGGTCGTTGGCATACGAGTCGTTCAGCCGCCAGTTTGAGGCCGGGCTGATCAGGCGCAGTCGGTCGGGCTGGGGCGGCGCGTCTGTCCACGCTTGGGGCAGTCGCGGCAGGCCCTTGGCTTCGGCCCGTTCCGAGGCAATTTCGATCTTGCCGCTCGGCGTGTCAAAGGCCCGGTCGGCATACAAGATCAGCGGGGTCTGACTGATCGGGTGCCAGCCGAGCTGTTGCAGGTGGGCAAAATCGAAATCACAGCCCATCTCTTTGAGCAACTGCTCAAGCATGGCCCGGTCAGGCTCGAACAGGGCGGGTTCCTCATAGCCCATGGCTTTTGCCAGGCGTCGAAAAATTTCCTGATTGGGCAGGGCGTCTCCCATCGGCTGGCGGACCTGTGTTTGGGCGCCGATATGCAGATGAAAATAGCTGAAGGTCAGGTCGTCGAACTCCAAAAAACTGGCCGCCGGCAGGATGATATCGGCGAAGTCGCTGGTATCGGTCGGGAAGCAGTCAATGACGACGTTGAACAGCTCGGGACGGCTGAGCGCCCGGTGCAGGCGCTGCTGCTGCGGGGCTGAGGCGGCCGGGTTGGTGTTCCAGCACATCAGGGCTTGGGCCGCATCGGGATCTTCCAGCCGCTGGGCCAGATCCATGTGGCTGATGCTGGCCCGTTTGGTCCTGAGCAGGTCGGTCCCGGCCAGCTTCCCAAAGTCAGCTCCGGCGATGGCCGGCGTATTGTTCAGGTAGTAAAAGCCGGCCCCGGGCTTGCCGATATTGCCGGTCATGGCCGGCAACAGGCCGCACGCCCGCATGATATTGCCGCCGGTCGCCTGGCGCTGGAGCCCCTGGCCGAGCCATAGCAGGGACGGGCCCGGACCGTACAGCCGGGCGGCCCGTTCGATCAGCTCCGCAGGCACGCCGGTCTGGCGCTGGCCCCAGCTTGGCGTACACGGTTCGAGCTGGGCCAGCAGTTCCTCGCCGCCAAGGGTGTGGTGGGCAATGAAGTCCGTATCAAACAGGCCGTCCCGGTGCAGGACGTGCAGCAGGCTGAAGGCCAGAGCCGCGTCGCTGCCCGGCCGGGGCTGGAGGTGCAGGTCGGCCTGGGCTGCGGACTCGGTTCGCAGCGGATCGACGACAATGACCGTGGCCGGAGACTCGGTCAGCCAGTAGCGGTGGGCGTGGGGCGCCGAGTGGGACGGGTTGGCGCCCCACACCAGGATGCACGCCGAGTCGGCCGCAGTACGCGGATCGAAACCGACCGACGAACTGCCGAACAGCAGGTTCCAGGCGACATGACCGGCCATATTGCAGATGGTGTCGGGCTCGACCTCGGTCGCTCCCAGGCGGTGGAAAAAGCGCAGCGGGAACACATAGGCGAGCAGAGACAGGGTGCCGCTGTAGTGGGTGTGCAGGATGGCCTGGGGACCGGCGTCGGCGATGATGTCGTGCAGCCGGGACGCAATCGTGCTGAGCGCCTCATCCCAACTGATCGGCTCGAATTGCCCCCGACCTTTGGGACCGCTGCGTTTGAGCGGAGACAGCAGGCGTGCGTTCTCATCCTGCCACACCCCGTTGTAGGCTGTGGCGCATTTCTGGCACAGCGCGCCGCGCGATACCGGGTGAGCGGGATCGCCCAGGACGCGGCTGACCGCTCCGGCTCGGCGCTCAACAATAATGCCGCAGCCGTCATAGCAGTCGCGGGGACAGTTGGTCCGAATTCTCTCAATCGGCTGTGTCATGCTGGTTGCCCACAGGGTAATACGAAACACCGCCACGGGCTAGGGTGGTTGGTGCCGTCTCAGTTTGGCAATGGGTGTCTCGCAAGCCCACAGCAGCCCGCCATCGCGGCCTGAAAAGCGAGGAGGCTAACTGGGAAAGAGTATGATGTTGACATGTGATATTGATTGTAATACTTTGTATTCTACTATGGAAAGGAGGCTATGATGGCACTAGAGCCCAAACGCAACAACGAACCACCGGGCAGGGCTAAAACCCGTCTTGTTAGCTTTCGGTGCCCGGAAGACCTGTACAAGCAACTACAGGCACGTGCGAAGACGAAACGACGGAGTGTCAGCAACATGCTGGAGGTCATCATTGAAGATGCATTCGGGGAGCCCTATCTAGGGCGCGCTACTGCTCTAGATACAATGTTTGCCTTTCTCATCGGCCGAGTGATCCAGACCCAGCAGTTCAATACTATCGACGCGCTGTTGAAACAGATGGAGGAATCGCTAACAAGCGTCCAAGAGAACCGCAAACAGAAGAAGCTGCCCGCCGCTTACTGCCAAGAATTTGAGAAGGCTATTTCCTTCTACAAGAATTGGCTGGAAAAGGTCCGCCCCGCTGAAGGGATAGGGTAGACAGGACCGGTGAAGGCGATCACTCAGAGCATTCAGATACAGAAAGCAACCTCCCCATGATCAAGACACTCTCTTTGAAATTTGGCCGCGCGCCAGAACATTCGCCAGAAACAATTCCCCTGACTCCAGTGACTGTTTTTGTCGGTCCAAATAACTCTGGTAAGAGCAAAATTCTCGCTGAGATACACCAATACTGCACTGAGGGTCGCTGGGACGCCTCGAATGTCATCGTCGAGCGGATCGGTTTCGAGAGCTTCTCTAAAGAAAGTGCCGAGGAGCGCATCAATCATGTGACCTTACCTCCAAACTCGCGCGATAGGCTTCGGTCTGGGGACCTAATCGTCGGTAAACGAGGAAAGCACCACCAAGTTTCCAGGGCGGATTTTGTTGCCAGCTTTCTCAACCCAGACGCCCAAGCACGGGTGTTCTGTCGAGACTATCTCTCCTACAACACGCTGATGCTTGACGGCGTGAGTCGCCTCAGCCTGATCAACGATCAGGAGGGTGGAGACCTTCAGCGGGCTCCGAAGACAAGTTTTCAAGTCCTGCTTAAGGACCAAGAAAAGAGAACTGAAGTCCGCCGGATAGTTCACGAGGCACTTGGAATGTATTTGGTGGTTGACCCAACACATTTAGGGAGGCTTCGGCTCCGGCTCTCCTCAAAGGAACCTGCTTCCGAGTTACAGGAATGTGGAATTCATAAAGAAGCTCGTCAGTTTCATGATGCTGCTCAGTTAATAGGAGAGATGAGCGATGGCGTGAAGGCATTCGCCGGCATAATCACAGAAATTATTGCTGGTGATCCATCCATCCTTCTCATAGACGAACCAGAGGCTTTTCTACATCCTGCGCTCTCGTCCAATCTGGGAAAGGAGATTGCCCGGGCGATTTCTGACTCTGAAAAGCGCCTTTTCGTTTCCACGCACAGCCCACACTTCGTCATGGGCTGTATTCAATCTGGTGTTCCCATAAACATCGTGCGACTTACATACCATGAGGGTGTAGCCACGGCCCGTATCCTGACCAGTCAGGAGTTGCTCCCCCTCATGCGAAATCCGCTCTTCCGGTCTGCCCGTGTTCTTGATGGGCTGTTTTATGAGTCCGTTGTCGTTACGGAGGGCGACACTGATAGAGCCTTTTATCAGGAAGTGAACGAGCGGCTTCTCGACTTCAAGCGCGAGTGGGGCATTCCAAATTGTCTGTTTATGAACGCCCAGAACAAGCAAACAGTTCACGTAGTGTTGAAGCCACTGCGGAGTCTTGGGATACCAGCAGCTGGCATCGTCGATGTTGATGTCTTGAAAGATGGCGGTACGGTTTGGGCGGATTTTTTGAAGGGAGGCTTCCTGAAGAAAATGGACCGCGAGGCGCTGGCGATGTTGAGAAACGGTGTGAAAAGCAAGCTTGAGGCTACTGGTAAAGATATGAAAAAAGCGGGTGGCCTAGATTTGCTTGAGGAGAGTGACAGGGAAACTGCCCAAAATCTCTGCGAACGACTGCGCGAATATGGCCTTTTTATCGTAGAAAAGGGAGAGCTGGAATCTTGGCTTCCCGAGTTGGGAGCGTCTAAACATGGCCCGGCTTGGCTCCTCGAAGTCTTTCAAAAAATGGGAGAGGACCCCGAAAGTGAATCTTATGTGCGTCCTGGGAGTGATGGAGTGTGGGCGTTCCTTGCACGGGTGAAAAGTTGGCTCTCAGACCCGAAGCGAAAGGGTATCCCATCATGAGGTTTCCCCGATAAGGCCCTATTATTCCACTACCTGGAACTAACCGCAGACTTAAATGCTCAGGCCGATGAGAGCCGAGCAGAGCTGAGCGACCACCCGGATGTCGGCGAGCCGGCCGTCTGTGGATATATGTCGAGTAGTCCGCAGCGAACGGTTTGATGCCGGCCCCTGGCTGGCCTGGGCCGGTTTTGGTACAGTCCGGGCAAGTTTGACTCGGAAATGGAGAAAGATATGCGTCAAGGTCTTCGCTTCGGAGCCTTTCTGGCTCCCCACCATCCGCTCGGTGAACACCCGACTCTACAGTTCCAGCGCGACCTGGAGTTGGCCGCGCTGCTCGACCGCCTCCAGTTTGACGAGTTCTGGGTCGGCGAGCATCACTCCGCAGGCTGGGAAACGATCGGCTCGCCCGAGATGTTTCTGGTTGCGGCCGCCGAGCGCACCCACCATATCCGGCTCGGAACCGGGGTGATTTCGGTGCCCTACCACCATCCGTTCAACATTGCCCAGCGCATGGTTCACCTGGATCACCTGAGCCGGGGGCGGGCCATTCTGGGCGTCGGACCCGGCGCCCTGCCGTCCGACGCGGTCATGCTGGGCATCGATCCGATGACCCAGCGCGAGCGCATGGACGAGGGTCTGGGCGCGGTCCTGCGGCTGCTGCGCGAAGACGAGCCGGTGACGATTGAGAGCGACTGGTTTACCCTGCGCGACGCGGTGCTGCAGCTGCGACCGCTGCAAGACGAGATGCCGGTCGCCGTGGCCTCGTCGATTTCCCCCTCAGGCATGAAAACGGCCGGCAAGTACGGGGTTGGCGTGCTGTCGCTGGCCTCCTACCTGGAGGAGGGGCTGACCGCGCTGCCGACCCAGTGGGGCTTTGGCGAGACCTCGGCCCGTGAGCACGGACAACAGATTGACCGGGCCGACTGGCGGATCGTCATGCCCTTCCACCTGTCCGACTCCAAAGAGCAGGCCTGTCGCGAGGTCGCCGACGGCTTGCAGCGCTGGCAGAACGACTACATCGTCGGCATCCTGGGCACGCCCAAGCGCCGGCCGTTCGAGGACGGCTACAAGGCGGCGCGGAGTATGGACGAACACGGCGGGGCCATTCTGGGCACGCCCGAAGACGCCCTGGAAAAAATCGCCGCCCTGCAACAGCTGTCGGGCGGCTTCGGCACCCTGCTGTGCTTTGCCCACGACTGGGTGTCGCCCGAGCTGTCGGCGCGCAGCTATGAGCTGTTGGCCCGGCATGTGATGCCCCAGGTCCAGGGGTTGCTGCGGCCGCTGCACGCCTCGGCCGACCGGGTCCAGGCCAACAAAAAGGCGCTGATGGAGCGCTCCAGCGGGGCGATTCTCAAGGCCATCCGGGACTACAACGCCGAGCACCCGCGGCAATAGCCAGGCCGAGTCCAGAGCCGAGACAAGTCTATGGATAGCCTGAACGGTGCGGTGACGCTGGTGACCGGTGCCAGCCGTGGCCTGGGAAAAGACATTGCGCTTGAGCTGGCCGAGGCTGGGGCGCGGCTGGCGTGCGTGGCGACCCGGGCCGAGAATGCGGCTGGGACGGTGGCCGAGATTCAGCGCCGGGGCGGCCAGGCAATCGCGCTGGGCTGTCGGGTGGAGGTGGCCGCCGAGGTCAGCCGGCTGTTTGGCCAGCTCGAAGAGCGGCTCGGGCCGTGCGATATCCTGGTCAATAATGCCGGCATCACCCGTCCCCAACTGACCCTTGAGATGACCGAGGAGAACTGGGATCAGCACATGGACATCAACGTCAAGTCGGTCTTTCTGTGCTCCCAGGCGGCGGCCCGCCAGATGCGGCCGCGGCGGTCCGGCTGCATCATCAATATCGGCTCGATTCTGGGCCGCAACGCCTTTCCGGCTACCCTGGGCTACTGCACGTCCAAGGCTGCGGTTGACCACATGACCCGGGTGCTGGCCATTGAGTGGGCGCGGTATGGCATTCGGGTCAACTGCGTGGCGCCCGGCTACATCCAGACCGACATGATCGACCGGTTGGTCGAGGACAAAAAGCTGACCGTCGAAGACCTGAAGAAACGCACCCCCCAGCGGCGGCTGGGAACGGGCCGCGACGTGGCCAAGGCCGTGCGTTTTGTGGCCAGCCAGGACGCCGGCTTCATGACCGGCGAAGTGATGGTCATCGACGGCGGCTGGACCGCCTTCGGCTATTACCAGACCTGACTGATCTAGGCCGACGCGCCGTCCATGCGCCACGACTGGCTGCCGGCCGGCAGGTTGAACAGCCGGGCCGCGTTGTCGCGCAGAATGTCCTGGCGCTGCTGCTCGCTCAGTGCGGCCGTATGGCGGGCCAGCAGTTGCTGGGAGCGCGGCCAGGTGGAGTCGGTGTGCGGGAAATCGCTCGCCCACAGCAGCTGGGTGTGGGGCATCATGTGCAGCGAGTCAAAGGCTGTCTGGTCGTCCTGAAAGGTCATCCACACGTTGCTTCTGATATATTCGCTGGGCAGCTTGGACAGGCCCTTGACGATACCGTCCTGGGCGTTGAACTTGGCCGCGTGGTCCATCCGGTACATGTAGTGCGGCATCCAGCCCGCGTCGCCCTCGGCACACACCAGCTTCAGGCGCGGATGGCGCTCGAACACGCCGCCCAGGACCATCATGCCGACGACATCCTGGACGGCGCGGATGATGCCCAGGAAGTTGTTGAGCGCGTGGCCGCGGTGCGGGGTGGCCAGACTGCCGTCGCGTGAGGTCAGGATGTGAAAACAGATCGGCAGGTCGAGGTCGGTGGCGCACTCCCACAGCGCGTCGTAGTCGGAGTGGTCATAGTCCTCATGGATCGGCCGGCCGGGCATCATCATGCCGACCATGCCCATATCTTTGGCCCGCCGGAAATCTGCAATCGCGGAGTCGACGCTCAGCACGGCGGTCTGGGCCAGACCCAGAATACGGTCGGGCTCTTCGCCAATCATTGCTTGCAGCCAGCGGTTATAGGCCTGCATGCAGGCGTTTTTGTACTCGGGGTCGCGGTGCATGCACAGCCCCATGCCGATCGAGGCGTAGATGACCTCGGCGGCAAGGCCGTCCTGGTCCATATACGGGATGCGGGCGTGGCCGCCGTAGGCGCCCTCACGAATGTCCGAAAACTTGCAGATTTTGGCCCGCTCGTTCCGCTCGGTGACGCTGAAGCCGGCGCCGTCGATAAAACCCAGCGGAACCGGACGTTTCATGCCGTGGACGACAAAGGCTTCGGTGCCGTCGTCCTGGGCAACAATGCGCGGCGCGGTGTCGCGGTATTTGGGCTCGATGTAGTCGATGTAGCAGTTGGGCGGCTCACAGATGTGGCCGTCGGATGAGATAATGCCTGCCGGTATCATGCGTATGCTTCCTCTCTTGTGTTCTCTGTTGGGCTGAGCCCCGTGCCGCTTATCCGTCGATCATCACATGCTCTTCGGTGAACAGAATCACGATTTCCCGCGAGCCGTCGGTCGCGCCCTGCCGGGCGGCCTGGCCTTCGGCCGGGACAAAGGCGTTGTCCATGTCCTGCTTGGTCTCAAACCACGTCTCGGCCATCCCGTCATAGCGCTGATCGTCCGTGGTACACAGGTTGACACAGTAGCGTTTGACGCCTTTCCACTTCATCACCTTGGGGGCGTGGACCTCCAGCCACCAGCGACGAAAGTCTTCCATCTGCATGCCTTCGGGACGTTTCAGCAGGCCGACAACCTTATACATGACGCCTCCTTTGGGGACCGAGCTTGACAGCCCTATAGCCGGCTTGCCCGTCCGGTTCAAGCCGTGGGCACGCACTCACTGACGATGAACTCCTGGCCAGAGCTGGACATTCTTTTGCGTTTTTATCATTGTGGGGAGGAAAGGCAGGCTTACCATGCACAAATACGATAAGCCTCTCACGCCCGCACAGATCGCGGCCACCAAGGACGAGGATATCGACTTCAGCGATATTCCCGAACTGGACGAGACCTTCTGGCGGGAGGCCAAACTCGTCAAGCCCGATCTTACCGAGCAGGTCACCATGCGCATCAAGCGATCTGTGCTGGACTACTTCAGGGCGCCCGGCAAGGGCTACCAAACGCGGATCAACCGCGTCCTCGAAAGCTACGTGCGAGCGCGGCGCGAGTCGCGCTGAAGTATCCGACGAAGGCGGCAGGACTCGGCCATGCCCAAGCAAATCCACCTCGCCGGCTTTGCGCTCTTTACCCCGGCGCCGCATATGCCGCTGTCGTGGATCTATCCGCGCCAGAAGATCCGCCACAAGTGGTACGAGGGCGAGTACTGGGAATCCGTGGTCCGCACCCTGGAGCGCGGCAGGTTCGACATGCTGTTTTTCGCCGACAGCCTGGCCGGCGGCACCCAGCCCGAGCAGGTGCGCTATGCGATCCAGTTCCCCAGCCACGACCCGGTCGCGCTGGTGACCTATCTCTCGGCGGTGGTCAAAAAACTCGGCTTTGCCGTCACCATGTCCACAACATTCTACCCGCCGTTTCTGCTGGCCCGGACCCTGTCGACGCTCGACCATCTGACCAAGGGGCGGATTGGCTGGAATATCGTGTCTTCGACCTCGACGGCCGAGGCCAACAACTTCGGGCTGGACCGCCTGCCGGCGCACGACGACCGCTATGAGCGCGCCGACGAATACATGCAGGCGTGCTACGGCCTGTGGAACAGCTGGGAGGCGGATGCGGTGCAAATGGACATGGACCGCCAGGTCTTTGCCGATCCGTCCAAGGTCCACCGGGTCGACTTTCAGGGGCGGTGGTATCAGACCCGGGGGCCGTTCACGGTCATGCCTTCGACCCGTCGGCGGCCGTTTCTGTTTCAGGCCGGTCAGTCGGACCGGGGGCGGGCTTTTGCCGCCCGACACGCCGAGGGCATCTTCAGCGCCGCACGCGGGGTCAAGCAGATGCGCGCCTTCTGTGAGGACATTGCCGGCCGGGCGGAACGCCTGGGGCGCAATCCCGACACCATTCCGATCATGTGGGCCGGCCAGCCGCTGGTGGCCGAGAGTGAGGCTGAGGCGCGTGAACGCTACGCCGCTATCCGCGCCCGGATTCCGCTCGAAGCGTCCCTGGCCCAGATGTCGATGCACTTCAACCTCGACCTGTCCCGGTTTGACCTCGATGTGCCGGTTCAGGACCTCGACGTGCCGGGCACCAGAGGCTTGTTCGAGATGTACCAGAAGTATGACAAGAGCATCACTTTGCGTGATATCGCCAAAACCTATCTGGCCGGCAGCGACAGTAATCCCCTGGTCGGCACCCCGGCCCAGGTGGCCGACGCCATGCAGCACTTCCTCGAAGACGGCGGGGGCAACGGCTTTCAGATCACGCCTCCGTTCTATGCGCCCGACTATTACGAAGACCTGGTAGACCTCCTGGTCCCGGAACTCCAGAAACGCGGGGTGTACCGGAACGACTACACGGGCACGACCCTGCGCGAGCATGTGGGCGGGTAGGGGCAGGGAGTCTGACCGCGTCTCAGCCGAGTTCCCGCTCGGCCAGGGCAATGGCCTCGAACTCCTCTTCGGGCGCGTTGGCCACCAGATGATGGCGGCTGTACAGGAAGAAATAGGCGACCATAATCAGGTAGAAGACCGCGCTCCAGACGGCTGCCTCCAGGCTGGCCAGGAAGGTCGAGACGAAGGCGACGATGGACAGCCCGAACGCGACGCCGGAGGTCAGGCTGCCGCCGGGGGTGCGGTAGGGGCGTTCCAGGTCCGGCTCTCGCCTGCGTAGCACGATGTGCGACAGGGTCATCAGGGCGTACGAGATGGTCGCTCCAAAGACAGCCATGGTCAGCATCAGGTCGCCCTCGCCGGTCAGCGACAACACGAAACCGATGACGCCGGGCACGACCAGGGCCAGGACGGGTACCTTGCGGCGGTTGGTCACCGACAACACCCGTGGCAGGTAGCCGGCCCGCGACAGGGCGAAGACCTGTCGGGAGTAGGCATAAATGATGGAGAAGAAGCTAGCGATCAGCCCACTGAGGCCGACCCAGTTGACGAAGGCGGCCGCCATGGAATCCTGGCCGTACACCGCCTGAAGCGCACCCACTAAGGGGGCGCCGTGGTCGCTCATGAAAGCGGCTCCTGCGCCGCCCGGAGCCAGGACCAGCACCAGGCCGCCAAACACCAGCAGGACCAGCATGGCGGTGATGATGCCCCGGGGCATGTCCCGAGCGGGGTCGCCGGCTTCCTCGGCAGCCAGCGGCACGCCCTCCACGGCCAGAAACAGCCAGATGGCAAACGGCACCGCCGCCCACACGCCGAGATAGCCCTCGGGCAGGAAGGCGCTGGCGCCCACGGCGCCCGCGTTGACGGCAATGTCAAACAGCTTGGCGGTACTGAAATGGGGCAGCATGCCGACCACGAAAACGCCGATGGCCAGCACCGCCAGCAGGGTGATGACGAACATGGTTTTGAGCGCCTCACCAGCACCCCACAGGTGGAGGCCGACAAAGAGCAGGTAGCTGGCCAGGTACACCAGCCAGCCGTCGATGCCAATCAGCGAGTGCACATAACCGCCGATGAATATCGCGATGGCGGCGGGCGCCAGGGCGTACTCCAGCAGGATGGCCGTGCCGGTCAGATAGCCGCCCCAGGGACCCAGCACCCGGCGGGCGAAACTGTAGCCACCCCCGGCGGTGGGCAGGCAGGCCGAGAGTTCGGCCAGGCTCAGCACCAGGCACAGATACATGCCGCCCATGACCAGGGTCGCAATCAGCAGGCCGCCAAAGCCGCCCTGGGCCAGACCCAGGTTCCAGCCCGCGTAGTCCCCGGAAATGACGTAGGACACCCCCAGGCCGGCCAGCAGCACCCAGCCGGCCGCGCCCCTCTTGAGTTGGCGGGCGGCCAGATACTCGCCGGAGACTGACTCGTACTCCACGCTGCGGCCAGGGGGGGACGAGTCCATGGCTGCCTCTTAACGTCGGTTTCGGCAGAGAGCGGGCTTACACACAGCCGGGAAGCGTTGCCCGACCGGGGGCCTGCTGGCGGCACTGCGTCGCCGCCAGGCGTTGGATGAGCGTATCCAGGCTGGCCTCGCCGGCTGCGGCGGTCGGAGCCGGCGCAGAGGAAGGAGCCGTTCCGGTCTGGGCTGGGAGATTGGCGCTGGCCAGCGTGGGGGACGGGCGATTGCCGATGAAGCCAACGACCTGAATGCCGAAGGTACAGCCCGGCACGGCCCGCTGGAGTGGGCTCAGGTCGTGACACCGGTCTGCCGACAGGCGGCTGATCAGCGTACCCAGCACGCTGTCGGCCCGGCGCTCGGAAATCGTCGCGTAGGTGTCCGAGATACGGGCATGGCGCACCGGAGCGGTCCGGCGGCTGGCTGTCGGAACCGCTGGCTGGGAGCCGAACAGGCGGGTCACCTGCACGCCAAAGACCGACATGTCCAGCAGGTAGCGGCCAGGAGCGACAGGATTCTCGGCCCGCGATGCGTGGCGGGTCTCGGTGTGGGACAGGCCGCCACCGAGATCGACCTGCCAATTGCCGCGCTCAAAAGCCAGGCCGAGCGAAAACAGATAGTCGGTCGTATCGGCCAGGGTCGGGACCAGGGAGGCGTCCTTGATGGCCCACGGCTCGTACGAGAATCCGGCCCGGAATTTGATCCCCGGCAGAATTTCATACTGGAGCCCGGAGCTGAGCCGCCAGCGGTCTTTGGCGTCGCCGAGCGCGGGAGAATCCAGAAACGGGCGCTTCTCGAAACGCAGGCGGGTATTCTCAAACACCGAGTATTGGGTCCACATGCCCTGAGCGGTAAGCGTCAGACGCTCGGTCAGGCGGTAGGCAAAGCCCAGTCTCATCCGCTGGGGAATGTTGAAGCCCACCGTGGTATCGTCGCCGGCCCCGGCGACGCGGGCGTTGCCGAACATCCAGATATGGCCCGGCGTCTTATACGACAGACCCAGATACAGCTTCTCGGTCGGCTGGTAGAGCAGGCCCAGCGTGCCAAAAACTCCCGGTCCACGGGCGTCGATATCCAGCCGGCCGACCGGGCTTGGGGTCTTGAATTTCAGACGGCCATAGGTCGGATTGAGGGATACGCCGAGGTGCAGGTTCGGGCTCACCGCGTAGCTGATTGACGGGGCCAGGGAAACGGACACCAGTTCGGTGAAGAAATTATTGGGCGCTCCGTGGGCCGGGTCGGCCCGGTGGTTGAACATGAAGCCCAACGAGCCATACGCGCCGATGCCGAAGCGAAACGACCCGAAGCTGTCGGTGACATAGCCGAAGTTGGGCGCCACCGGGAGTTCTCGGCTGGTGCTGTGGTAGCCCAGAGCATTCTCGTAGGTGGGATGAAAACGTATGGCCAGCACGCCGCTCGAGAAGGAGGGCGGCAGGACGCCGAGTTGGGCCGGGTTGCTGAACACGGCCGTGCTGGCGTTTGTCGGCAGGGCGACCGTCGCGCCGCCCAGACTCCCGTCGGTCGGTCCGCTGGACGGGACGGCGAGCTGGCTGGCCGGAGCGGGACGGGCGGAGAGCAGCAGGCTGATGAGCCCGCCCACGATCAGCCCCAGCAGGACTGTCCGGGGGGAACTGGAGGGAGAATCAACCACCCAACACCATCGCTTCCAACAACGCATCCATCACCTCCATGCCTGAGAAGCGGCCACCCTATGCCAGACCGGGCGCGGATTCAATATAGCCGGGACGAACATGACGAGCCGCTCTCTTCCGGCCCGGCCTCCGGCTGTCTTTGCTGGACCTGGGGTGCAATTCCTGCCATGACAGGGAGCAAGGAGGGTACACCGATGCTGCAAGTTTTTTCCATGCCGTGCGGGTTTCTCGAACTCGACAGCAAGCTGTTTTTCCCCGATCAGGAAACCGGCTCACCCCTGGTCGTGCCGGTGCCGTGTTATCTGCTCACCCACCCCCAGGGCAACGTCCTGTTCGACACCGGCGTGCACTGCGCGGTGATGGACGATCCGGTCGGGCGGCTGGGCCCGGAGGTGTCGAACCTGATCGTCTCCAAGACCAAGCCGGGCGAGGAGATCGTCGCCCAGCTGTCCAAATTCAAGCTCGCCCCCAACGACATCAGCCATGTCGTCAACTCCCACTTTCACTTCGACCACGCCGGCGGCAACGAGTTCTTTCCGACCTCGACCTTCCTGGTCCAGAAAAAAGAGTTGGACGCCACCAAGGACCCCGAGTTGCGGGCCAAAGCCCTGCTCGACCCCCAGGACTACGACCACCCGCTCAACTACCAGGCCGTGGACGGCGAGCAGGATATTTTTGGTGACGGCAGCCTGGTGATTATTCCTACCCACGGCCATACCCCCGGCCATCAGTCGCTGCGGGTCAGGGTCAGCAAGGGTACGGAAATCGTGCTGACCGGGGATGCGTGCTACACCCGGGGCAATATGGATCAGGACCTCCTGCCGTCGGTGGCGGTGGACGAGTCAGAGATGTACCAGTCCCTGGGCCGGCTGCGGGCGCTGCGCGACAAGGCGGGCGCGACCATTATCTATGGCCACGATCCCGATCAGTGGCAGGAGATTCCGCACGCGCCCGAGCCCCTGGCCTAGCGCGTCTCGCCCCAGGTGTTCCAGTAGGTCAACTCGCGGCCCGGCCGGCGCGGCGCCGGCTTGAAATCCGTGCCGGTAAAGTAGGCGATCGGCAGCAGCACGGTCTGGGTCACCGAGTCGGGAATACCCAGCAGCTGGGCGACTTCCTGCTCGTGGGTGAGGTGAAGGGTGGTCCAGGCCGAGCCCAGCCCCCGAGCGCGCAGGGCCAGCATCAAGGACCAGGCCGAGGGCAGGACTGAGCCGTACAGCCCGGCCTGGGCGGCCGGACTGGGATCGGTGGGCCGGCCCTCAATGCAGGCGATCAGCAGAACCGGCACCTCGTGCATGTGGTCCGACAGGTGCCAGGCCGAGGTGGCGATACGTCCGCCGGGGCTGGACGCCGCATCGCTGGGACGCGGCCCGGCGTAGCGCTCAAAGCTCTGGCGATACAGGTCGGCAACCGCCTTTTTCTTGGCCGGATCGGTGACGACCATGAAGCGCCAGTTCTGCAGGTTGCTGCCGGTCGGGGCTTGCAGGGCGATTTCGATGACCTCCTCAATGACCTGGGGTTCGACCGGCCGGCTGAGGTCGAGCCGTCGGCGTACACTCCGGGTAGTGGTCAAGACATGATTGACCGCGCCCAGGTTCGCGACCGCCGGACTTGGTGGAGCAGACTCCTGGCCGGACGCGGGCAGGGGAGACAAGCAGAGGGCGAGCAGCCCCAGAGCCAGGGCAAAGCGGGTCGGGCGTCGTGTGGTGCTGCTCGTTTTTCGTGCGCGGTCTGGTGCAAAACCCATGTGCTCTCTCCTTTTCTCAGACCTGTGGGGGCGCTCATCTTAGCAGGCCGGGGGGTGAAAGAAAGAAGACCGCCGCCCGGCGTGTTGAGTTGACAAGGGAGAAGCTGAGTAATACGTGAGAGACAATCCACAGTCCGGTACCACAAAGGAGGTTTGGTATGGCCAGCGAACAGTTGCAACAGGTTCTGGGTATGTTCAAAGAGATGGGCGAGAAGATGGCCACGGCAAAAGACATGAACGAGATGCGGGCGATGATGATCGAGGCCCCGGCGCCCGCCGGCGTGTCGTGTACGCCGGTCGAGGCCGGCGGGGTATCGGCCGAATGGCACGCCGCCGAGGGGGCGGACGAGAACAAGGTCATTCTGTACGTCCACGGCGGGGGCTATGTCATGGGCTCGGCCGGCTCCCACCGCGACATGACCTCGCGCCTGTCCCAGGCGGCCGGGGCGCGGGTGCTGTCGCTCAACTACCGCCTGGCTCCCGAGCATCCGTTTCCGGCTCCGGTCGATGACGCGGTGGCCGCCTACGGCTGGCTGCTCGACCAGGGCATCAGTCCGGCAAACATCGCGGTTGCCGGCGATTCGGCCGGCGGCGGGCTGGCCATCGCCACCCTGCTGGCCATTCGCGACGCCGGGAAGCCCTTGCCGGCGGCGGGCGTCGGGATTTCGCCGTGGGTCGATATGGAGGGCACCGGCGAGTCGATGACGACCCGGGCGGCGGCCGACCCGGTCGTGCAGAAAGAGGGCCTGCTGGGCATGGCCAAGCTGTATCTGGGCGACGCCGATCCCCAGAATCCGCTGGCCGCCCCCCTGCACGCCAACCTGGCCGGCCTGCCGCCGCTGCTGATTCAGGTCGGTGACGCCGAGACCCTGCTGAGCGATTCCACGCGGTTTGCCGAACGGGCGCGCAAATCGGATGTGGACGTGACCCTCAAGGTGTGGGACGAAATGCCGCACGTGTGGCATATGTTTGCCGCGGTCCTGCCCGAGGGGCAGCAGGCGATTGAGGAGGTCGGCAGCTTCTTCAAGGCGCACACCGCCTAGCTCCCTCCGCTCCGGCACGGGGCAGCCCAACGGGCTGCCCTTTTTTATTGCTCGGCTGCGGCTCGTCGGCCCGTGATATCGTACAACTCGGCCACATTGCCGCCCAGCAGCTTGGCTCTGGATTCGGGCCTGAGCAGGCCGACCATGTCCCGCAGGTCGGCCATCACGCCGGGCTTTGCCTCGGAGTGAGGGTAGTCGCTGGCCCAGAAAAAGCGGTCGTCGCCAACCAGGTCGATGATGGCCGGCACCGTCTTTTCGTCCGGGTCGCACGAAATCCAGCACTGGGCTTTGAAGAGCTGGCTGGGAGGTCGGGTCATCTTTCTGGTGAAGCGGCCGATTGACTCGTACTTGGCGTCCATGCGTTCGAGCCAGGCGCTGATCCAGCCCCCGCTCGACTCCAGCACAATCAGTTTCAGGTCGGGAAATCTCTCAAACGTGCCGTACTGGAACAGGGTGGTAAAAGCAGCCTGGACGGCCAGGGATGACATGACCGTAAAATACCAGCTCTGACCGCGCATGCCGTCGAAGTGGGCCGCAGCCATGGGCGGGTTGGGCTCAATCGTGGGGTGGATGCCGATCGGCACCCCCAGCTCGGCGGCCTTGGCCCAGAACGGATCGTGCTCGGGGTGGCCGTGGGGGACACGGCTGATCGTATGCGGAGCGACAAAAGCGCCCCGTACGCCGGCCTTGACGCTGCGCTCCAACTCGGCCACGGCGCGCTCGACATCGCCGAGCGAGATATGGGCGATGGGGATCAGGCGGTCGGCGGAGTCGGCGCAGAAATCGACGATCCAGCGGTTATAGGCCCGACAGTAGGCGTCACACAGGGCGGCGTCAAAGACCTCGGGTTCCCACAGCAGGGCCAGGGAGGGGTACAGCACCGAGGCGTCCACGCCCTCCTGATCCATGTAGGTCAGGCGTTCCCCGGGGTGCATGGCGCCCAGCGGGGCGGTGTCGGCGTAGGTGCGGTCGGGCCGGGGCATGAGTTCCTGGGGGCTTTTGCCATAGCCGCCGACGGTGAACAGCATGCCCCCGGAGTTGCGCTTGGACTGCTTGCCGTCAATCTCCAGATACTCCAGACCGCGCTGGTCGGTTTTGATGCAGATCGGGCGGGCGCGGAAGGCCGGGTCGATATAGCGCTGCCACAGGTCGGGCGGCTCAAGGATATGGGCGTCGGCGTCAATGACCACATCGGTGTGGCGTGTCATAGGGATCATCCTCTCAGTAGCATCGCTTACCACTCGATGTCCTTCAAATAGCGGGACAGGTGGGTTTTGGCCTGCTGGATGTTCAGTTTAATCACGAGGCCAAGAGTAGACGAAAAATTGCATAAACTCCAATAGGAAATCCCCCTCAATCCCCCTTTTTCAACGTGTGATGCGTAATCCCAGGACCCAGCGGAGAGCACCCACCCCGCCGCTAGCGCGGCACCCCTCCGAGGAGGGGAATCGCCCCCATCCCCTCCTCGGAGGGGTGGCCGAAGGCCGGGGTGGGTACCTGCTCGGCCACTGGGTAACGTCATATGCATCACACGTCGTCAAAGGGGGAAGCGCGCGAGCGCAGGGGGATTTTTGGGTATTGCGACAGAAGAGAAATTCAAACTGAGGCGCTACTGGAAACGGATTTGGCAGAACGTGGCACACGACGCGACACGTTGACAAGGCGGGTGGTGTATGACCCTGTGGACGTGTCGGGGAGGGCAGACTCATGCAGGCGTCGTTCTTTTGCACCAATAGTTATCTTTCGCCGGAAGCCTTCAAACACCGGGGCTGGCCAACCCCGCCGGCCCTGTTCCGCGCGGAGGTCGGCCAGCAGTCGCTCGGACTGGCCCTGGCCCAGGCCAAGCTGGCCGACGAACTTGGCTTTGACTGGGTCAGCTGCTCGGAGCATCACTATACGCCCCTGCTCCAGACGCCCAACGCGGCCGTGTTTGCCGCCGCCCTGAGCCAGGTCGTGGGTCGGGCCAAGATCGCCGTGCTGGGGCCGCTGGTGTCGATGAACAATCCGGTCCGGATTGCCGAAGAAATCGCCATGCTCGATCAGCTCAGCGGCGGCCGGCTGGTGGTCCTGTTCCTGCGCGGTACGCCGAACGAGTTTCTGGCCTACGGGACCAACCCGGACGAGACCCGGGCTCGCACCCAGGAGGCCAGCCTGCTGATTACTCGCGCCCTGACCGAGCCGCAGCCGTTCGGCTGGGAGGGGCGCTACTACCGCTTCCGCACCGTGTCGGTGTGGCCGGGGGCGGTCCAGCAGCCCCATCCGCCCCTGTACTATTCGGGCAACAGCCGGGAATCAGCCTCGTTTGCGGCCGCCCACCGTCTGGGGCTGGGCGTGTCGTTTTATCCTGGCCACATCACGGCCCAGATGACCGGCCACTACAAGCAGGAATGCGCCGAGCACGGCTGGCAGCCGACTCCTGAGCAGCTGTTGTACCGCTGCTTTGGCGTGGTGGCCGAAGACGATGCCGGGGCCGCCGAGCTTGAGAGCCGCTTTTTCAGCGGGGACGGGGCGGCCAACCTGTTCCGGGGCCGTGGGGCTGCGGTTCCGCCTCCGACCCAGGTCCAGCCCGGTTTTGGGCTGGGCGAGCTGCGTTTCTGCGGCAGCCCGGATACCGTGGTCAGGCAGATCACGGACTTCCATGAAACCACCGGGGTCGGGGTGCTGGACATCGGCTTTGGCGGGGCCGGGATCAGCCTCGAAGAGGCCGAGCGGTCGATGCGGCTGTTTGCCACCGAGGTCTTGCCCCGCGTTCGCCACCTGGGGGTCACGGCCAGCCGGCCGTCCGAGGCCACGGCTGCGGCCGGGGCGTAGGCCGGGGGGATGCCATGAGCGGACCGAGTGCCGAACGCTCCATACAGCTGGACGGGACGCCGCTGCGGTATCTGGAGGCCGGGCAGGGCAGTCCGGTGGTCATAGTAGAGAAGGCTGGGGAGCTGGAGTTGTCTGCCTTTGCCGGCCTGCTGGCCCGGCAGTTCCGGGTCGTCGTCCTGGAGCTTCCCGCCTCGGCGGACCAAGAGCAGGCCGCGGTCGCCAGTCGGCTGAACCGGGCGGTCGCCGCGATTGGTCTGGATCACTATGTGGTGATCGGCAGCGATGACACAGCCGCGCTTGCCCTGTGGCAGGCTGTTGACGCGCCGGAGCACGTTGACGGGCTGGTGCTGATATCACCGATGGTGCTGCTGCCCGAGACTGCCGCTGAGTCGGCCCTGGTCGGCCGCTTGGGCGAGGTGCGGGCGCCAGCGCTGGTGCTGTTCGGCACCAACGATCCCGCCGTCCCGCCGGAGACGGGTCGGCTGTACGTCGAGCGTTTGCCCGAGTGTTACTACGCCCTGAGCTATGACGCGGGCCACGATATTGCGGGCGACCGGCCCGAGGCGCTGTCCGAGGCGGTGAGCGACTTTGTCGAGCGCCGCGGCACGTTCATTGTCGAGCGCAACAGCACGGCGCTGCATCCCTGAGGACCGCTATCTACAGGCACAGCTCGGCCAGCACCCGCAGCGCTTCGACCTGGTTGGTGCCGATCAGCATGGTGGTCACCGGCGAGGCCTTCCAGCGGCTCAGCTGCTCGGCAATGCGTTCTTTGGGGCCGACCAGGGCCACGGCGTCAACCAGCTCGTCGGGCACGGCCGCCTGAGCCTCGGCTTTGCGACCCGACAGGTACAGGTCCTGAAGCTGGCCGGCCAGCCCCTCATAGCCGAAGTTGCGGACATAGCGGTTGTAGAAATTCTTGCTGCGGGCACCCATGCCGCCGATGTACAGCGCCAGGCTGGCCTTGACCGGGGCGCGGCAGGCGTCGAGGTCGTCGCCCAGCACGCAACTCACATACGGCGCCAGGTCGAAATTCCGCATGCTCTTGCCGTTGCCGGCCCGGGCAAAGCCGGCCTCAAGCTGGGGCGTGTAGTAGTCGGCGCACCAGTCCGGGCTCATCCATACCGGCAGCAGGCCGTCGGCCAGTTCGGCCGCCAGGGCGATGCCCTTGGGACCGATCGAGGCGGTGTAGATCTGCATGTCGGGCCGGCCGTGGAGGATGCTCTTGAGCGGCTTGCCCAGACCGCTGGCGTCCGGGCCGGCGTACGGAATCTGGTATTCCTGGCCGTCGTAGCGCAGCTTTTGCTCGCGGACAAGAATCCGGCGGATGATGTCGATGTACTCACGGTAGCGTTGCAGCGGCTTGCCGTAGGCCACGCCGTGCCAGCCCTCGATGACCTGCGGGTTGGAGGGCCCCAGCCCGATCAGAAAGCGGCCGTTGGTCAGCCCGTCGAGCGTCATGGCGGTCATGGCGGTCATGGCCGGGGTGCGGGCCTGCATCTGCAAAATGCCCGCCCCGAGCTTGATGGTCGAGGTGCGTGCTCCGACAAAGGCCAGAAACGAGACCACGTCGGAGCCCCAGGCCTCGCCGGTCCAGACCGAGTCAAAACCCAGCCGTTCGGCTTCAAGAATCACCTGCATGGTTTCGTGCATCTTCGGGCCTGAGTAGCCGCTGACGAGTCCGAGTCGCATACTATTGCCTCCTGTGGGTGTGGGCGGTATGTCTGCACATGTAGACCACGCGGGCCGGGAACTCAAATCCGGGGGAGCACACACACGCATGACCGTCAGCCACGCCACGAATGCCGACCTGAGCCAGCGGGCGGTGATGCACGCCGCAAGCATGGCCTGGCAGGCCAGCCCGAGCCGGACGGTGTGGCGCAAACGGCTGCACCTGGTCGGCAGCTCAGAGGCCGGTCGGGTGACCTCGCTCGTCCGCTACGATCCGAACGCGTCCTTTCCCGCCCATGGTCATCCCCACGGCGAGGAAATCCTGGTCCTTGAGGGGACTTTTTCGGACGAACGCGGCGACTGGCCGGCCGGAACCTATCTGCTGAGCCCCGAGGGATTCCGCCACGCGCCCTTTTCCAAGCCGGGCTGTGTGCTGTTTGTGAAGCTCCGGCAGTACGCCGGGCCGGGACGCCGGTGCGTCGTGCTTCGGACCGCAGAGCTGGCCTGGCAAGCGACCGGGCTGTCCGGCATTGAGCGCAAGCTCCTGTACGCCCAAGCCGGCTTTGCCGATACGGTCGAGCTGCAACGCTGGGCTCCGGCCGCCTGTCCCGGGACGGTACGCTATGAGGACGGGGCGGAGCTGTTTGTGCTGAGCGGCGGGTTTGAGGATGAATACGGCGCGTATGAGCGCCACTCGTGGCTGCGGCTGCCGGCCGGAGCCGTCCACACGCCCGTCTCGTCCGGCGGCTGCGAGCTGTACGTGAAGACCGGAGCGCTCGCCGCGGAACAGCACTCCGGGGAGAGAACCCCATGAATACCCGTGTCCGTGCCAGCCTGTGGTTTCTGGTCGTCAGCGGCGGGGTGGTGGGTGTCTGGGCGCTCTTTTTTCCGCAGGCCTTTTATGACAGCTTTCCGGGCCTGGGTCTCAGCTGGGTATCGGTTGATGGGCCGTTCAACGAGCATCTGGTCCGGGATGTCGGCGGCGGCTATCTGTCCCTGGCGGTGGTCGCGCTGGTGGCCGTGGTCCACCGGACCCGTGAGCTGGCCCTGGCTGCGGCGCTCGGCTGGCTGGTCGCCCAGCTGCCCCATTTCAGCTACCACATGTATCACCTCGACATGTACCCGGCCCTGATCGATAAAATCGGGAATGTGGTCACGCTGGCCCTGCTGGTGCTGGTACCGGCCTATGTCCTGGCCCAGACGCTGCGCGGCGGCTCGGGGCGATATAAACTACAGGTGTAAAAGGGAGAATTGCCATGCCGGAATTGACTCGTCTCTCCGCAAGCGCTTCGCCACAGGAGCTGACCGCAGCCATAGCCCGCGACGGCGCGGTCATCCTGGAAAACGCGATCAGCCACGGCCAGGCCAAGGCCACGCTCGACGAGCTGCGGCCCTTTGTTGACGCCACCCCGGTCGGCCGCGACGAGTTCTCGGGCTACCAGACCACCCGGACCGGGGCGCTGATCGCCCGCTCGGCGGCGTGTCGGGAGCTGGCCACGCAGGCCACCGTCCTGGGCGTGTGCGACGCGTTCCTGCTGCCCAACTGCAAGCGCTACCAGCTCCATCTGGCCCAGGTCATCCGCATCATGCCGGGCCAGCCGAAACAACTGTTGCACCGCGACCGGCTGGTGTGGGGGCAGTATCTGCAGGGCCTTGAGCCGCAGCTCAACACCCTGTGGGCGCTGACCGAGTTCAGCCAGGAAAACGGCGCCACCCAGGTTGTGCCGGGCAGCGCCGCGTGGCCCGAGGAGCGCGAGGCCAGCCCGGCCGACATCACCTATGCCGAAATGGCGCCCGGCTCGGTCCTGGTGTATTCGGGAAGCGTCATCCACGGCGGCGGAGCCAATACCAGCCCGGCCGACCGGGTGGGGCTGAACATCACCTATTCTCTGGGCTGGCTGCGCCAGGAAGAAAACCAGTATTTGTCCTGCCCGCCGGAGCTGGCCAAGGACTTTGCGCCCGAACTCCAGGAGCTGCTCGGCTATACGATGATGAATTACGCCCTGGGCTACTTCACCCCGCCGGTTGCAGCCGAGCAGGAGATTGGCCTGCGACCGCCGGAATTCGCGCTCGGTCGCCGGCCGCGCAAGCCGCGCCGGTTTGTCTAGCCCGCAAGAGGAACAGCGCAATGGCACAGCTGAGCTATCTGGCCGCAACGGCGTCCCCCCAGGCCATTGCGGCCGCTGTCACCCGCGACGGCGCGGTCGTGCTTGAGCGGGTGATTGACCCGCGCCAGGCCCAAGCCGCCCTGGACGAGCTGCTGCCCTTCAGTCAGGCTGCCCCGGTCGGTCGGGATAAGGACTCCGGCTACCGCACGACCCGGACCGGGGCGCTGGTCGCCCGCTCGGCGGCGTGTCGGGAACTGGTGATGCAGGCCACCATCCTGGGCGCGTGCGACGCGTTCCTGCTGCCCAACTGTAAGCGCTACCAGCTCCACCTGTCGCAGGTCATCCGGATCATGCCGGACCAGCCCGAGCAGTTTCTGCACCGCGACCGGCTGGTGTGGGGGCAGTATCTACGCGGGCTTGAGCCGCAGCTCAGCACCATGTGGGCGCTGACCGAGTTCACCCGGAAGAACGGCGCGACCCGGGTGGTGCCGGGCAGTGCCGCGTGGCCCGAAGAGCACGAGGCCAGCCCGGCCGACATCGCCCATGCCGAAATGGCGCCGGGCTCAGTCCTGGTGTATTCGGGCAGCGTCCTCCACGGTGGCGGGGCCAATACCAGTGCGGCCGACCGGGTGGGGCTGAACATCAGCTATTCCCTGGGCTGGCTGCGCCAGGAAGAAAACCAGTACCTGTCCTGCCCGCCGGAGCTGGCCAAAGACTTTGCGCCGGAACTCCAGGAACTGCTCGGCTATACGATGATGGGCGACGCCCTGGGCTACTTCACCCCGCCGCTGGCGGCTGAGCAGGAGGCGGGTCTGCTGCCGCCGGAGTTGGCGCTCGGTCGCCAGCCCCGCAAAGAGGGCCGCTTTGTCTAGCCTGAGGAGCGCATGAGGGAGACATGAGATTAGGCGCACTGTTCGGCTTTTTGTCGGCCCAACCTCACATGTCTGACCTGGCGGAGCAGGCCAGACGCTATGCCGGAGAAGGTTTCGACAGCCTGTGGATGGCCCAGGCGGTCGGTCGCGGGTTCATGATCCCCGACCCGTTCATCGCCCTGGCAACGGCTGCCAATGTCACGACGGACACAGAACTCGGAACAGCCGTTCTCCAGCTGCCGCTGTATCACGAGACCGATTTGGCCCACCGGATTTTTTCCCTGATCCAGGTGTGCGGGGAGCGCTTGACGCTGGGTTTGGGCGCGGGTTCTACCGAGACCGATTTTGTCGCCTTTGAACGCGACTACGCCGCGCGCTTCAAGACCTTTGACGCCAGCCTGGCCCGTCTCAAGACCCTGTTGGCCGAGGGCAGGAATGAGCGGGCCAACCTGACGCCGTGGCAAACGGTTGTCGGCGGTCCGCCTCTGCTGCTCGGCAGCTGGGGCGCCGGGGTAGAGCGGGCGGCCGGCGATTTTGACGGCTGGATTGCCTCGGCCCACTACCGGACCCCCGACCAGGTCATTGCCGCCCTGGGCCGCTACCGCGCGGCCGGGGGCAAGCGGGCTATTGTGTCCACCATTCAGCTCGGCGGCGACCACGATTTGGACTGGGCCAGGGACACGCTGGGGCGCTTTGCCGAGGCTGGTTTTGATGATGCGGTCGTCCTGCTGAGACCCGGCGGCCCGAGCCCGGCCGAGGTCAGAGCCCTGGTTGACTAAATTGGGACATAACTTTCATGAGAGCACATTATGACTTCTCAAAGATGAAAGGACGCAAAAATCCTTATATCAAGTACCTCAAGCAGTCCGTTACCATGCGGCTGGACCGAGACACCGTTACCTACTTCAAGGCGATGGCTCAGGAAATCGGCATCCCGTATCAGAGTCTAATCAATCTCTACCTACGGGACTGTGCCACCCAACAGCGTAAGCTGCGGATGAGCTGGGATAGAGGGCCTGAAGAGACCACAGGTCATGATTGAGAGAGAAAGATTTGCGAGGAATGGAGGTCAGACTCCGTCCGGGACCGCTTCAACACCCGACGAAACGAGGACAGGAATGAAAACGCCTATTTGCGACATGTTTGGCATCGAGTTTCCGCTGATCGCATTCACCCACTGTCGAGACGTGGTGGTGGCGGTCTCCAAGGCCGGCGGCATGGGGGTCTTTGGCGCGGTCGCCCATCCGCCCGACCGTCTGGAAGAAGAGCTGAGTTGGATTGACGCGCACATCGACGGCAAGCCGTACGGGATTGACCTGATCGTGCCCAACAAGATCGCCCAGGAGAGCGTCGGCGGGCTGACCAGAGACAAGGTCCAGGCTGCTATTCCGCAGGAGTATTTTCAGTTTGCGGCCGGGATTCTGGCCCAGCACGACATCCCCTCGGAGGGCGTGTACGGCTTCCGCGACGCCTCCTTTCGGGCCAGCCAGAACATGCAGGCCAGCGGTGCGGCCGAGGTTCTGGAGGTCGCCTTTGCCCATCCCGTCAAGCTCGTGGCCAATGCGCTGGGCGTTCCACCCCAGATCATGCTCGACATGGGCAAGCGCCACCACGTGCCGGTGGCCGCCCTGGTTGGGGCCAGGCACCACGCCATCCGTCAGGTCCAGGCCGGGGTTGACCTGCTGGTGGCGGCCGGCGGGGAGGCCGGCGGCCACTGCGGCGAGGTTTCGACGCTGGTGCTGATCCCTGAAATTCATGCGGCGATTCAGCCCTACGGGGATATCCCGATCCTGGCCGCCGGGGGGATTGTGACCGGCCGCCAGATGGCCGCCTGCATGGCGATGGGGGCGGCCGGGGTATGGACCGGCTCGGTGTGGCTGACGACCAGCGAGGCTGAGACCAACCCGGTGGTCAAGGAAAAGATGCTGGCCGCCTCCTCGCGCGACACCGTGCGCTCCACAGCCCGAACCGGCAAGCCTTCCCGCCAGCTCAGGTCGGCCTGGACCGACGCCTGGGAGGCCGAGGCCAGCCCGGCGCCGCTGCCCATGCCGCTCCAGTCGCTGGTCACCGAGCCGGCCCTGCGCGAGGTTGACAAGCTGTCCCAGAGCGGCCATGCGGGGGCAAAACAGCTGGCCACCTATTGGGTCGGCCAGGGGGTCGGGCTGATGAACCGTCAGATGTCGGCCGGTGCGCTGGTCCAGGAGTTCAAGGAGGATTTTTTTAACGCCTTTGTGCGTCTGTCTGACACGCTGGGAGCGGAATAAAGGAGAGAGAGCGTATGCCAGAACTACGAGAAATTACCTCGGGTCTGCTGTATCCGGAGGGACCGGTGGCCATGGACGACGGCAGCGTCATCGTCACCGAGCTGCAAACCGGCCGGCTGGTGCGGGTCCAGCCGGACGGCACAAAGGACGTGGTCGCCGAACTGGGCGGCTCGGCCAACGGGGCGGCGGTCGGTCCGGACGGCCTGATGTATGTGTGCAATAACGGCGGCCTCAAGATGACTGAGGTTGACGGTAAACTCATTCCCGCAGAAGGTCTGCCGGACGACTATACGGGCGGCAGCATTCAACGGGTTGATCTCACCACCGGTGCTGTTGACACCCTGTATACCGAGTGTGACGGACATCGACTGCGGGGGCCCAACGATCTGGTTTTTGATGCCGCAGGCGGATTCTGGTTCACCGATTTCGGCAAGGTCCAGGAGCGCAGCAAGGATCGTGGCGGCGTGTACTACGCCAAGACGGACGGCTCGTCGATTACCGAGATGGTGCATCCGATTGACGGCCCGAACGGCGTTGGTCTGGCGCCCGGCGACACCACGCTGTATGTCGCCCAGACCTTCGAGGGTCGGGTGTGGGAGTGGGAGCTGTCCGGACCCGGCGAATTTGCCGATACGGACGGCGGGGACGGCCAGCTGCTGACCGGGCCGGGTGGAGGCAAGCTGTTGACCGGCCTGCCCGGCTACCAGCTGCTCGACTCCATGGCGGTCGATAGCGCGGGCAATGTGTGCGTGGCAACCCTGATGACCAGCGGTATCAGCGTGATCTCGCCCGACGGCGCGTCGGTCGAACACCTGCCCACCCCCGACCCGCTGACGACCAATATCTGTTTTGGCGGGCCGGACCTCAGAACGGCCTATATCACCCTGACCGGTCTGGGCACGCTGGTCGCCATGGACTGGCCCCGACCGGGCCTGAAGCTGCACTATACCCGCTGAGGTCTACACCACGGAGAGACGCCATGCCTGAAGAAATGCCGTTTAGCTACGAAGAGATTCAGAAGCTGCGCGAACTGCTGGAGGTCGAGGCCATCCGCAAGCTCAGGAACCTGTACGCCCACCTTTTGGACAGCGGGGATATCGACGCCCTGGCGGCGCTGTTCACCGAGGACGCGGTGTGCGAGTTCGGGCCGTACGGCGAGTGGCACGGCCGGGAGACGATCAGACACAACTACGGGCAGGTGTTCCGCGAGCAGATCCAATCCGAGTTCGGCTCCCTGCACAACACGGGCAACCACTGGGTCGAGCTGACGAGTCCGACGACCGCAGTCGGCCGGTCGTATCTCATCGACGTGCTGACCCACACCGACCCGGCGGCCAACCCGGTCGAGTGGTTCGGGGTGTATGACGACGCCTACCGCAAGGGTGACGGCGGGTGGCTGATCGAGCGCATCAGCCTCCAGTTCCTGTGGCCCCAGCGTCAGCTCAGCGACGGCTTTTCCGCACCGTTTCCGCCCAAGTAATGCGGCACCACCCAAGGAGGCTGGCATGATTCGCTTAACGTTTGTCCTGCGTCGCAAGCCCGGCATGTCGCGGGCCGAATTCCAGCAGTATTGGCGTGAGGTACACGGCCCGCTGGTGGCCAAGCACGCCACCGCCCTGGCCATGCACCGCTATGTGCAGGTCCACACCCTGGACGACCCGATCAACGATCAGTTGGCCGGAGCGCGGGGCGGCATGGAGCCGGTGTATGACGGCGTGGCCGAGGTGTGGTGGACCAATCGCGCGGCCCTGGTCGGAACCTTCGGAACCGAGGCCGGCCGCGCCGCAGCCCAGGAACTGGTCGAGGACGAGGCCCGGTTTATCGACCTGGCCCACTCACCGCTGTGGCTGGCGTATGAATATCCCCAGGTCAACCCGATTCCCGAGGAACTGGTAGCGCGCGAGAACAGCGGCCTGCTGAAGCTGTTCTTCTGTCTGCGCCATCCCGACACGCTCAGCCTCGACGAGGCTCAGCTGTACTGGCGCACCAATCACGGCCCGCTGATCCGGGGGGTGGCGTCCGGCATGCGGATGAAGCGCTACCTGCAAGTCCACCGCTACGAGGACGAGATCGAGGCCCAGCTGCGGGCCGGCCGAGGAACGACGGTTGCGCCCTACACCGGCCACGCCGAGGCCTGGTTCGACCGGGCTGATTTGGCTGCGGTCGGGACCACGCCCGAGGGGCAGCGGGCCATGCAGGTCGCGGTCGAGGACGAATCCCACTTCATCGATTTCCCGCGCTCGGCCATGTGGGTGGCCAAGGAGCGGGTGTTCGTTGACCGCAGATAGCGCTCAGTCAATCCGATTGAAGACCACGACCGGGATCTGGCGGCTGGTCTTTTTCTGGTAGTCGTGAAAAATCGGCATCTGGGCCGCCTGGGCGTCGAACAGCCGCTGGCGTTCCTCGCCGCTCGTCACCTCCGCCCTGGCCCGGAAGCGCTCGGTGCCGATTTCGAGCGTCACCTCGGGGTTGGCGACCAGATTGTGGTACCAGCCCGGATGGTGGGGCGCGCCGGCGAAAGAGGCGATGACTACAATCCGCTCCCCGTCGGTGGTATACACCAGCGGCTTGGTGATTGTGCGGCCGCTCTTGGCCCCGGTCATGGTCAGCAGTATCACCGGCATGTTTTCCATCTGCCCGCCAACCTTGCCTTCGTTGGCCCGGAATTCGGTAATGACCTGTTTGTTGTATTCGTTCAGTTCTGACATGGGTCCCTCCGTGTGATCTTGCTCCGGCCTGGGTCTTTGGCCTATGCTCTGGCTACACTGAAAGCCGCCGTCAGGCAAGCGGTCCGGGTATCCCCGGACACGGCGAGGAGACGCGTAAAGGAGACAGGCTGGATGCCGATACAAAAGTTTGCGCCAATGACCAAGGACTTTCCGACCTTTGACTGTGACGCGCATGTCACCGAGCCGCCCTGGATCTGGGAGCGGGCCAAGGACTGGCTGAGCACCGACGAACTCGAAGCCCTCAAGACCACCATGTGGTACGACGCCGAGACCAGGCAGCTGATTGTGAACGGCATCCCTGGAGCGGGCATCGGCTCGCAGCGGATCGGCGGAGCGCGGGGCAAGCTCAACGCTATCTCCCTGGCCGGCCCGGGGCTCAAGCACGATATCCAACGCGCCCTGTACGTCCGCAACCTGAACCGCAAGACCGCTCTGAGCGCCGAGCAGGCCGACTATCTGGATCACAAGGGCTCCTACCGACCCAAGGAACGGCTGCGCGACATGGATGTCCAGGGCATCGATCAGGTCATGATCATCCCGACCGATATCGACACCTACCCCTGGCTGCAAAGCGCCCTGGGCGCCAAGGCCATGTGCAAGGCCTACAACGAGTGGGCCTACGAGTACTGCCAGGAGGACCCCCAGCGCCTGTTCTTTGCCGCCCTGCTGCCCATGCAAGACCCCAAGTTTGCCGCCCAGGAGGTCCACCGGGTGGCGGCCAAGGGCTGCCGGGTGGGCTTGATCCGGCCGGTTGACGCCATGGGCAACTACCCGTTGCAGCCCAAGTACGAGCCGGTGTGGCGGGCGATGGAGGAGACCGGGGTGGTGTACGGCATGCACCCCTTTCCGGCCTTTGGCTCGCTCAAGCCCTCGGGTTATGCCGAACAGTACTCGGGCGCCGAGCTGATCGCCCGGACCATTATTTCCTCGGGCCTGCCCCACTCGTTTCTGACCAACGTCCAGAACTTCCAGGCCGAGGCTGCGCTGTGGGTGACCATGGTGCTGATGTCGGGTTTCTTTGACCGCCATCCCCAGCTGCGGGCGGCCGTGTTCGAGGCGTCCTCGACCTGGCTCAGCTTTCTGCTCGACCGCTGCGACAAGTTCTACAAGCTGTACCGTAACGAGCGGGAGCTGCCGCCGCTCAAGCGGTTGCCGAGCGAGACCTTTTTTGAGCACTGTGTGACCGGCTTTGAGGGCGACGAGGCGCCGCCGTCACGGCTGCCCGAATTCTACCGGGACATCCTGGCCTGGTCCTCGGACGTGTACCACCACGACGGGGACGACGCCTGGCGGGCAATCGAGACGATGGAGACGTGTGGCCTGCCGGCATCGGATCAGGCTCAGTTTCTGGGCGCTAACGCCCGCAAGCTGTACCATATCGAGACACCCCGCGAGTTCATTCGGGAGCGGGTGACGGAGATCGAGCGGCCGGCGTGGTGGCCGACCGAGGCCGAGGTCGAGCACGCCCTGCAACCCGAGGCGGCGCTGATTCGTCCCTACCGGGAACGCGGCCGGTCGGCCAACGGGCAGGTCCGGGCCAACGGCGCTGAGGGAGGCCGCGCATGAGCCCCAAGCGCTTCCCCGTTTTTGATGCCAACTCGCACGTGGTGGAGTCTGCCGACATCTGGCACACCTATCTGGAACCTGAGTATCGGGCGCTGGGCAAATTCTCCCTGTGGCGCGAGGAGGGCGAGTACGACGCCTACCTCAAGATCAACGGCGAGGTGTTTCGTGATCAGACCAATCCCAACATCCCCCGCCACGCCATCTGGCGGCCGGGCATGAGCTGGGAGCAGGTCGGCGAGCTTGACCCCAACACCCGCCACGCCATGACCGAGGGGGCGTCCGACCCCCAGGCCCGGCTGCGCGATATGGACGCCATGGGCGTGGACCAGGCCCTGCTGTACCCGACCTGGTTTGCCGAGGGCTTTCCCCTGGTCAAAGACCCGGACAGCGCTGCGGCCCTGGCCCGAGCCTACAACAACTGGATGGCCGACTTCTGCGCGGTCGCGCCCGAACGGCTGTACGCCGCAGCCATGATTCCCCTGCAAAACATGGACTCTGCCCGGGCAGAGCTGCGGCGTATCGCCGACATGGCCTGCTTTCGGGCCGTTTTCCTGCGGCCCATGTTCGTGGAGGGCCGCTACTACACCCACCCCTACTACGATCCATTCTGGGCCGAGCTTGAGCAGCGCGAGCTGAGCCTGGCCGTCCATCCGGGGAGCGGCCTGTGGAATGCGGAGTGGACCTGTCACGCGCCGTTTATCGAAAAGATCAGGCAGCGCCTCAACCAGGTCACCCTGTTCAGGGAGGCCGGCGGCGGCCCGTTTGCCGGCGGCGGCAATGGCCCGAATTTCACCTTTGCAGCCCAGCCGGGGCTCGGCCACCCGGTTGCGCCGATCCTGTCTCCGTGGCTCGACAATCACATGTTCGTGGCCGCGACCCTGATCGGTTTTACCGTCATGCAGCGCTATCCCAAGCTCAAGGTGGTGATGGCCGGCGGCCAGGCATCGTGGATGGAAGAGGTGCTGGAGAAGATGGAGGCTTCGACGCTGACCATTCCGCCGTTGCACTACTATCCGGTGCGGACCGACGTTGAAGCCATGTGGGAGGAGGGCCGGGTGCTGCTGGCCTTTGACGCTGAGGAGCGCCTGATCCAGAAGCTGCCGCATATCTTCGCCCACAAGATCGTGTGGGGCTCACGCTATCCGCAGCAGGACACGACCAGCGCCTGGGACGCGATTGAGACCCTGAGCCAGGCCGCTGTCGATGAGGCGAGTCAGGCCCGCATGCTGGGCGGCAACGCGGCCGAACAGTTCGGCGTGTCGCTGGTGCCCGCGCTGACGTAAACCGGCAGAAATATAGCTTGGACGGAATGGGACGGAATCGTCAGTCAGAATCCCGGATTTCGTTCCACTTCATCCGGGCGACATCGCTCATCCGTCAAGTCTATCGCTCTCTTCTCCGAAATGCGCTTCGGACAGCCCACTCTCACTATTGGTGCGCTGGCTTCTCCTGACAGCAATGCTGTCACGATCTCTGGAGACTGCAATGGTGACACGATAGCCCAACGCATCAGCAAGATCGGCGAGCGTCCGCAGGGTCAAATTCCGTCCGCCCGACAGGAGCTGAGAAATGAAGCCTTTCGTCTTCCCCAAACGCTTTGCCAACTCGGCTTTGGAGATATGTTCTTTCTCCATCACCGCGCCGACGGCTTCCGTCACCTTCAGAATCAGCTCCTCCTCGCGCAGAAGCCGTCTGTTGCGAGTTGAGGATTGCTCAAAAAGTTCAGAGTCCGTAGCGGGTCGAGTCATTGGGTTCCTTTCTCATGTTGATCGTTTTCCTGGAGAATGCGAACGGCTCTTGCGATAGCGGATGTTGGCAGCTTGTCGCTTTTTTTCCGAAGCGCGTGAGCGATGATGAAGCGTCTGGTTTGCCTGTACTCACCGAGAAAACGATGTTGAAAGCTCTTGAACTCCCATAATGCTGAGCCTTTCCCTTGCGCCTTACTCCCCAGTTTTTTGAATTTTTCCCTGTTCCCGATGAATCCTTTATCCGCAAAGCGTTGAAAAAGAGCCAGGATTTTTGCTTTGTCGTTATCGGCAAGGTCCAGATAATAAGACCGCGCGGGCCTGTTGCCGTTTCGGTCAGTCGCCCACTCAACCTGTCCCCATTCTCCATCAGCAGCAATTTGCGTCAAAACATCCTCGCCTCCTTTCCTTCTTCTTTAGCGTGGATGGGGAAAGTTTATTTATATGTAAACTGTCCGTCAAGGCGAAGGGCCGGCCAGGCTGAGCTTTTGGCAGTGTCGGAAAGCTTGGATCGCTGCTCGGCGTCAGACATTGACCGCCTCCCGCTCTACACAGGGACGTAGCTCCGCCCGTAGCGCCTTGTCGGTGACCAGATCGACCTGACGATCCAGCAGGTCTTCAATGTAGAACTGCACTCCGAAATATCGCTTCGATGTCGCCGGGCCGTCGAAGCGCACCAGGATGTCAACGTCGCTGTCGTCGTCGGCCTGATCGCGGGCAAAGGAGCCGAACAGGGCCAGGTCGCTGACACCAAAGCGCTGCGAGAGGGTCGCTTTATGCGCGCGGAGCAGAGTGAGAACGGTGTGTCTGTCCATGTTCCAGGCCAGGATAGCGAACAGACGCGCGTTACGCTACGACTGGGCGGCAGGAGCGGATGGTGGTATACCCACACTACTCTGCTGAGGTGAGGCCAACTCACGGAAAGGCATGACTATGGCTGACACAATACGGGTGGGAATCATCGGCGCCAACCCGGACCGCAGCTGGGCGCTGCGGGCGCATATCCCGGCTCTGGCGTCTCTGCCCGAGTATGCCCTTCAGGCGGTGAGCACCAGCCGCCGCGAGTCCGCGGACGCGGCGGCCGAAAAATTCAAGGCGCCGCTGGCCTTTGACAACCACGAGCAGCTGGTCGCTCATCCGGATGTCGATCTGGTGGTCGTGTCGGTCAAGGTGCCCCACCATCACCAGCTGGTGATGGCCGCGCTCGAAGCGGGCAAGCCCGTGTTTTGCGAATGGCCGCTGGGCAACGGGCTGGACGAGGCGCGGGAGATGGCCGCGCTGGCTCGCCGCCAGCAGGTGTGTACTGCGGTCGGTTTGCAGGCTCGCGCGGCGCCGGTTATCAACCGGGTACGTGACCTGGTCGCCCAGGGCTATGTGGGCACGGTCTTGTCGACCAGCGTGGTCGCCTCGGGGCTGGCCTACGGCGAGTCTGTTGAGCCGGCCGCCGCCTATCTGCTGGACCGGGCCAACGGGGCGAATCTGCTGACGATTGCCAGCGGGCATTTCCTGGACGCGCTGTGTTACTGTCTGGGCGAGTTCGAGGAGCTGGGGGCGACGCTGGCGACCCGCCGACCGGAGGTCACCATCGCCAGAACGAACGAGCGCCTGCCCGCCACCTCACCCGATCAGGTCGTGGTCAGCGGCCGTTTGCAGGGTGGGGCGGTCGCTGCGGTCCATTTTCGGGGTGGCCGGTCGCGGGGCACAAATCTGGTGTGGGAGATCAACGGCACGGACGGTGATCTGCTGATCAGCGGAGCCGGGGGCCACGTCCAGATGCTCGATCTGACGCTGCAGGGCGGCCAGGGCGCGGACGACAGCCTGGCGCGGCTGTCCATTCCCGACACGTATCGCTGGGCGCCGGCGGAAACGCCGCCGGGCTTCCCCCTGAACGTCGCCCAGCTGTACGTGCAGTTGGCCAGCGATATGCGGCAGGGGACGCGGCTGAGCGTTGATTTTGATGCAGCTGTGGTGCGCCACCGGATGATAGCGGCGATTCAGGCTGCGGCCGAGACCGGTACCCGCCAGACGTATGTATCCGAGGCCTGATCAGGCCGGGCCGCTGCGCAGAATCCCCCGGCGCTCCAGCTCCTGGATCTGGTCCGGGCTGTAGCCCAGCCACTCGGTCAGGATTTCGGCGTTATGCTCGCCCAGCAGCGGAGCCTGGAGTTCCAGCGGGCTGGGAAAATCCGAAAAGCGCAGGGCGAAGCCCGGCACCTCCAGGTCGCCGAGCAGCCGGTCATGCACGGTGCGCACGGTGCCGCGCTGGCGCAGATGGGGATGCTGGAGCGCCTCGGGCACGGACAGGATCGGGGCGACCGGCACGTGGTGCGCCTTGAGGATTTCAAGGGCCGCGTCGTCGCTCGGCTGGGAGCGAATCCAGCCTTCGATGGTATCCACCAGCGCCTCCTGATTCTTCATGCGCGTCTCGTTGTCGGTAAAGCGCGGGTCGCGGGCCATGTCTGGCCGTCCCATTGCCTCGCACAACTTCGACCAGTGCTGCTCCAGGGGCGCAATGAGAATGAAATAGCGCTGGCGGCCCTTAAACACTCCGGCCGGGCTGGCGTACCACGAGTGCGCCCCGGAACGGGTCGGGCTGATCGCGCCCTTGCTCAGGCTGTACATCTGGAAGCTGGCCTCATGATAGTGGGCGTAGGTGTCGAGCAACGACAGGTCCAGGTGCTGGCCGCGGCCGGTGCGTTCGCGGTACAGCAGGGCCGCGCACACCGCGCCCATGGCGTGCGCGCCGGTTGACACGTCGCCCATGGCGACCATCGGGAAGATGGGCGAGCCGCCTTTCTCGCCACCCATCGAGGTGATGCCGGAGTAGGCCGCGCCGACCCAGTCAAAGCCCGGCTCATGGGCCAGCGGCCCGGTCTGGCCGAAGGCCGAGATCGAGCACATGACCAGCCGCGGGTTGAGTTCGCTGACCACGTCGTAGCCCAGTCCCAGGCGGCCGATTACGCCCGGGGCGTAGTTCTCGACCAGCACGTCAACTTTCTTGACCAAGCCTTTAAGGATGGTGAGACCTTCGGGCGTCTTGGCGTCCAGACACACGTCCTTCTTGCCCCGGTTGTGCTGAACAAAATAGCCGCTACGGCCGTCACGCACGACCGGGCCGAGGCGCGCGCCGTCGCCGGCTGGGGCCAGCTCGACCTTGATGACCTCGGCGCCCATTTCGGCCATCATCAGGGTGCAGGTCGGTCCGGCCACAATCTGTGAGAAATCCAGGACCTTGTAGCCCTCAAGCACGTGCTTCGGCTGATTCATTTTGCCCTCCCGACGTTTTATACTGCTCCCATACCAGCCCAGAGCGGGGAGGCAAGAGGGCGCAGCGTCGGGCTTGCTCGCTTGAGAGCGTGGAGAAGAGACAACAGAAGCATGAGGAGCGGACGTATGGACCCCGTCACTGCTGCACGCGAGCTGCAGCCCCTGATCCGACAGTATCTTGACCAAGGAGAAGAAGAAGCCAGACTGGCGAGCGCCGTGTTCGACGCGGTCGGCCGAGTCGGGCTCTTCCATCTTTTCGCCCCGCACGAAGTCGGCGGCCTGGAAGCCCCGCCGACTGTCGCGCTGGCTGCTATCGAGGCGGTCAGCGCCGCCGATCCGGCCGTCGGCTGGTGTATCGGTAATTCTCAGCCCGCCTGCTTGGCGGCCGGCTGGCTGGCCGAGGCCGAGCGGGCAAAACTCTTTGCCGAGCCGAACCGCAACTTTGGCTTCTCGGCCGCTCCGGCCGGCCGCGCCGTGCCGGAAAACGACGGCTACCGCCTCAGCGGTCAGTGGCCGGTTGTGACGGGCTGTGAGGATGCGAGCTGGTGCGCTCTGGCCGGTCTTGTCATGGACGGCGATACGCCGCGCCAGGTGAACGGTGTTCCCGATGGACGACTTTTCCTGATCCCGACCGCGGACAGCGTCATCTCTCCGACCTGGCAGGCGGCTGCGGCCATGCGTGGAACCGGCAGTCACACGGTGAGTGTCCACGAGGTCTTCGTGCCCGAAGGCTTCGCCCACACCCCGGCCAAGCCACGGGTGATTGACCGTCCCCTGTATCGCCTCCCACTCCCGCTGTTGTTTGCGCCCGCCGGGGTTGCCGTCGCCCTGGGCGCCTTGGATACGGCTGTGGCCAGTGCCAGACAAGCGCTGGGGGCAAAGGTTTCCTCCGTCAGCGGGCAGACGGTCCGCGACCACACCCCGATTCAGGAGCTGATTGCCCACAGCAGTGCCGCGTTACGGGCGGCCCGGGCCGGACTTTTTGCCGCAACGGAAGCGGTCTGGGACCTGGCCGGCAGCGGTGCCGTGGTGCCGCTGCCGCTGCGGGCCGAACTGTACGCCTCGGCTTTCCATGTCCTGGACACGGCCCGGGATGCCGTCAGCCAGCTGTATGCCCGGGGCACGCGCGCGGCGTTCATGCGGGGCAACCCCCTCGAACGGGCGCTCAGGAATCTGCACGCTATCGCCTTTGGCTATGAATCCTCGCGCGGCCTTCAGCATTCCGCCGGGCGGGTCTTACTCGGCGGCGAGCCGCTCGATCCGCTGTTCTGAACGAGAACGCTGCGCCTCTCGCACCGCTCACACGGATGGGGTATATCTGAGCGGGCAATAACGCCTGTAAGGAGGGAAGACTATGGGGAACACGCAACAACATCCGCACAAGCCGAATGGCAACGGCGCGGTCGAGCAGTATGACGCGATCGTGATTGGCGCCGGGGTGTCGGGCCTGTATCAATTGTACAAGCTCAGGGAGATGGGGCTGTCGGTGCGGGTCTTTGAGGACGCCGGCGGGGTGGGCGGCACCTGGTACTGGAACCGCTACCCGGGCTGCCGCTTCGATTCCGAGAGCGAAACCTACGGCTATTCGTGGTCGGAGGAGCTGCTCCAGGAGTGGGACTGGAAAGAGCATTTTTCGGGCCAGCCGGAGAACGAGCGCTACCTCAATTTTGTGGCCGACAAGTTCGATCTGCGCCGCGACATCCAGCTCGATTCTCGCGTCAGCTCGGCCGTCTACGACGAGGACGCGAACCGCTGGGAGGTTCAGATCGAGAATGGCCAACGCGCCCGGGCGCAGTTTCTGATCGGCGCGGTCGGCGTCCTGTCGGCCAAGTATCTGCCCCCGTTTGAGGGCCTTGACAGCTTCGAGGGCGAGTCGTTTCACACCTCCAACTGGCCACAGGAAAAGGTCGACTTCAGCGGCAAGCGGGTGGGCTGCATCGGCACCGGCGCGACCGCGGTCCAGCTGATTCCCATCGTCGCCCAGGAAGCCGGCCAGCTGACCGTCTTTCAGCGCACCCCGAACTACTGCGCGCCGCTCAGGAACTCGGAAGTCAACCCCGAGACCCAGCAAGCGTGGAAGGCCAACTACCCGCAAATCCACAAAGAGTGCCGCGAATCCTCGGCCGGCTTTCAGCATGAATTCGACCCGCGCTCGGCTCTGGAGGTTCCCGAGGAAGAACGTATCGCCCTGTACGAGGAGCTGTGGGCGCTGCCGGGCTTCAAAAAGTGGCTGGGCAACTTCCACGACATTATGACCAACCCGGAGGCCAACGAGGACTTTGCCGAGTTCGTGCGCAACAAGATCCGTGGGCGCGTCCACGATCCCGAGGTGGCCGAACTGCTGGCGCCCAAGGATCACCCGTTCGGGGCCAAGCGCATCCCGCTGGAGACCAACTATTACGAGGCCTACAACCGGGACAACGTCAAGCTGGTCGACGTGCGCTCGGCGCCGATTGAGCGCATCACGCCCAAGGGCGTCAAGACCCAGGACGCCGAGTATGAGCTTGACGTGATCATTTACGCGACGGGTTTTGACGCGGTGTCGGGTCCGCTGACCCGGATCGACATTCGGGGCGAGGGCGGCCAGGCTTTCAAAGACAAATGGGCCAACGGGCCACGGACCTATTTGGGGATTCAGACCGCCGGCTTCCCCAACTTCTTCATTGCCGCCAGCACGGCCTTCTGCAACTACATGATCTGCGCCGAGATGATCGTGGAATGGATCGCCGACGCCATCGGCCATGTGCGCGACAAGAAGCTGTCGAGTATTGCCCCCACCCCGGAGGCTGAAGAGTCCTGGGTCGAGCACTCCAACGAGATCGCCTCGCAGACGCTGTTGACCGATACCGACTCCTGGTTCATGGGGGCGAATATTCCCGGCAAGGCGCGCGCCCTGCTGCTGTACGCCAATACCGTCCCGGAATATCGCAAGAGGTGCCAGGAAGCCGCCGCCAACGGCTACCAGGAGTTTGTGCTGCGCTAGACCGGCGTCGGGCCGGAGCTGATTCAGCGGCTCTGGCCCGGTCCCGAGAACGGGGCTTCGACCAGGGCTAGGGAGACAATCCTCCAGCTCTCCCCGTCCCGACGGTACATATACGTGGCCCGCAGTTTCTCCAGGACCGCTCCGTCCCGTTTGTAGCGGGTCACGTCGGCCACGATCTGGGCCAGTGACGCGGAATAGGGAAAGACCTGAAGGCGGTCGATGTCGCTGCGTCCCCACTCGCTGGCGCGCAGGCCGCCCATGATGGTCTGGTACACCCGGTGGTGGTCGGCCTCGGTCTCGATGCTGGTCAGCCCCTGCCCGCCGCTGAGCATGACGTGGGGATGGGCGTAACAGGCCACAAACGCGGCCGCGTCCTCGCGGTTGAAGACCTCAATATAGTGGTGATAGGCGGCCTCGACGGCCCGAACGATTGCGTTTGCCTCAGCCATGGCGTCCTCCTGTTTCCGGGGACGTATCGTCCCGTGATTGCCTGTGAGTGTGGTCTGAACGGTGCCCGCTCTTCTCGTGTGACGCGGGTTTGGCGGATATCCGTCTACGGAGCCGATTGGAGCGTATACGGCTGAACCAATATCTCAGCCGAAATCCCCAGTCCATCCTGCAATCTTCTGATCATTGCCAGCGATAAGGCGCGTTTCCGGTTCAGGATTTCCGAGACCCGGGCGCGAGACCCGAGGTAGGGCTCCAAATCGCGCCGGGATAAACCCTGGCTGTCGAGGCGATGCAGAATGGCTTCGACAGGATCGGGAGGCGGAATCGGGTGGTGCTGCTCTTCGTACGCCTCCACCAGCGTGATGAAGACATCGAGTTTCTCTCCCTGGCGAGAGTCAGGGTCCGCCCCCCACAGTCGGTCGATTTCCTCCAGGGCTGCTTCATAATCGGCTTGGGTCTTGATCGGTTTGATATCCATACGGGTTTCCTAGATCGTTGTCGCGTCTATTGTGTCATACTCCTGATGGGTGCCGACAAAGCGAATGTAGATGGCTCCGTAGCGATAGTCGAGGGCAACGACGAGGCGGTAGGCGTTCCCCTTGATATTGAACGCCACTCTCTTGTTGGCCAAGAAGCTCGCGCTGCGGTACGCCATTTTCAGCTCAGCCGGAGTCTTCCATGTCGCGCGTTTGGCATTCGCATACCAGGCTCGAAGAGGCTGTTCCGCATCGGGATGGCGGTTCCAGAATTCTCTCAGTGTTCGCCGCGAGATTATCCTCATCGGGGTCAGCATACAGCGCTCCCGATATGGGAGCAAGGCTTCGGCATCCGGCCGAATCGCGCTCCCGCGCCCGCCGTGTGGTCTCTTGCTTCACGCTTGCGGAGGAGGGGCAATGCAGATAGGAGAACGCCATGCAGCTCGAAACCCTGTTGCCGCTGGGCAAGGTTGACCCGGGCCTGCGCGAGCCCGCAACCCCGCTCGACCTGGCCACTGTCGCCGCCGATGCCCAGCTGTTGGAGCGCCTCGGCTACACCGGCCTGGTCGTTGAGGAAACCAAAGACGATCCCTTTGTCATTCTGGCCCTGGCCGCCCAGGCGACCCGCCGGCTGCGGCTCGGCACGGCCGTTGCGCTGGCCTTCCCGCGCAGTCCGACCGTGACCGCGCTGAGCGCCTGGACCCTCCAGAAGCTGTCTCAGGGGCGTTTTACGCTGGGGCTGGGAACCCAGGTCAGAGCCCACATTCAGCGCCGCTACGGCATACCCTGGTCGGCGCCGGCGCCGTGGATGCGCGAATACATCGCTGCGGTCCGGGCCTTGTGGGCGCACTGGCAGACCAACGCGCCGCTCGACATTCAGGGCCGGCACTACACCATCAATCTGATGGTGCCGCTGTTCAATCCCGGTCCGATTGCCGAGCCCCACATTCCCATTCATCTGGCTGCGGTGAACACGCGCATGTGCCGCGTCGCCGGCGAGGTCGCCGACGGGCTCCGGCCCCATCCGGTGTGCAGCCCCGCGTACATTGCCGACCGCATGCTGCCCGAGGTTCGCGCCGGAGCGGCCAGAACAGGCCGCAGCCTGGACGACTTCCGGGTGTGCATGAAGCCCCTGGTCGCCACCGCCGCCACCCGTGACGAACTGCTGCCCAAGGTCCGTGACGCGCGGGCCAGGATTGCCTTTTACGCCTCGACCCCGAGCTATATCGCCGCCTTCGAGCACCTTGGTCTGGCCGAGCTGACCCACACCTGTAAGCTCCTGTCGCGCCAGCAGCGCTGGGAAGAACTGCCGGCCCATATTACCGACGAGGTGCTGGAGCAGTTCGTGACAATCGGGACCTATGACGAGATTGCCGCTAAGCTGCTCGACCGCTTTGGCCGGGTGGTGACCGATATTGAATTTTCGATTGCGCCCAAGACTGACGCCGAGCGTGAGCTGCTGGCCGACATGGCGGGCACGATCCAGGCCGACGATGACGGCCGAGCCCGACGGGCGATTCTCGGGCAGACAGGCTGAGAGAGGGGCAGGGGTGAAACCGATTACCGGAGCGGAGTATCTGGCGGCCGAGCGCTATCCGTCTCAGACCGCCTTTCTGGCCGCTGCGGCCGAGACCTACGGCTTCAGGCTGCCGCCCGACTACGAGTCGATCCGGGCCAACGCCGAGCTGTTCGGCCGCATGTTTCTGCAAGACCTCGTCCGCAAGCTGTTGGCCGCCAACGGCCGTGGCTTCAACCCCACGGCGCCGTCCAAGCGTCAGGGCAACTGCTGCGCCACCTGGATCTTTGGTTTCATGCGCTGCATGGACTGCGTGTATATTCCCGACGGGCAGCAGCTCAAGACCTTCTACGATACCGAGCGGGCAAAGATTACCGAGCTGGCCCGGCGACTGTAGGGGCGACCCGCGCGTCGCCCCTCGGTCGGACCGAACGCGCTAGGAATCGACCAGCCGGCCCTTGTCGTCCCGGATTTCGGGGCCGCGTACCCGCGCCCGGCCGTCCCCGAACTTGGCGTCCCGGGCGCGCAGGGTTTCGCGCAGCCCCTTGTCCTTGACCGACTGGATGTAGTCCCGCGCGGCCCGGGTGTTGTGACCCCGCACGTCGTTCTCCGCCGCCAGGCGCTGGAGGGTCCGGGCGCCCATCAGCTCGAGACCGAGGTTGATGATACGCTTGTTGGTGCTGAGCAGGTCGGGGTCAATCTGGCACAGGCGGTCGGCCAGCTGTTCGACCTCGGCGGCCAGCTGCTCGGCCGCTACGGCCTTCAGCACCAGGCCGATGTCCTGCGCCTCGGCGCCGGTAATCGAGTCGCCGGTCAGCATCAGCCGTTTGGCCCACTGCGGCCCGACGTGGTACAGCCAGAAGTTCGTTGGCAGGGCGCCGAGATCGCGGGCGGGCGGAAAGGCAAAGGTCGCGTCCTCAGCCGCGATAATCATATCGCACAGCAGCGCGATATCCGTGCCGCCGGCCAGGCAGTAGCCGTGGACCTGGGCGATGGTTGGCTTGTGCATGTCAAACAGGGCCATGCGGTAGCGCTGGGCGCGCTCCAGCTGCCAGGCGTCATCGTCGATGCTGCGCGAGCCGCGATAACGGTTTTGCTCGGACTCGACCCGCGAGATGGCCAGCTTGCCGTCGGCGCCGGACAGGTCATAGCCGGCCGAGAACGCCCGGCCGGCGCCGCGCAGGATGACGCAGTGGACGTCTGTATTGTTATCGGCCTCCCACAGCGCCTCGTTCAGCTCGGCCTGGAGCTTGAGGGACAGGGCGTTGAGCTTTTCCGGGCGGTTGAAGGTGATGCGCGCGCGACCGCGCTCCACTTCGTACTCAATGCTCTCGAACTCACTCATCGGGTGTTCCTCCTCGTGCGGATGTCTATCGGCCGCGATTGTCGTGTGTCGCTCCGGCTTTGTCAAACGGCGCCTGATTGACGGCGTGGGGGGACCCGGTTATGCCATAGGCAGGAGGATGCCATGGCGACAATCGATCTCTACGAGGCAATGCGGACCTTACGGGCGGTGCGGCGGCTGCGCCCCGACCCCATTCCCGATGACGTGCTGTACCGGGTGCTGGAGGCCGCCAGCTGGGCGCCCACCGGCGGCAACCGTCAGGCCTGGCGGATTATTGTGGTCAAGGATGCGGCCCGCAAACAACGCCTGGGTGAGTTGTACAAAAAAATCACCATCCCCTACACCCAGTCCTATCTGAAACAGTTTGCCGACCGGCCCGAGGAAGAGCGGGCCAAGGCCGAGCGGGTGATGCGCGCCAGTACCTATCTGGCCGAGCACTTCGGCGAATCGCCGGTGCTGCTGGTCGTGTGTTTCAACCCCGAAGGGCTGGCGGTGACCGACGCCAAGCTCGACCGTGTGTCGGTCGTCGGCGGCGGCTCAATCTACACCGCAGTCGAGAACCTGCTGCTGGCCTGCCGGGCCGAGGGACTGGGCTGCGTGCTGACCACCTTGCTGTGTATGGAGGAGCCTGCGGTGCGCGAACTGCTGGCCATCCCCGATCCGTGGGGCACCGCCGCCGTGGTGCCGGTCGGCTATCCGGTGCTGCGCGGACACGGCCCGATCTCGCGCCGACCGGTTGAGGAGTTGGCGTTCGCCGACGCGTGGGGCACGCCGTTCTCCACAAGCTGAGCGGAGCGTCTTCCGCCACACCGAAGGGACACACGCTATGAAGTTCGATACCGTCATTGCGGCCAGCAACTTTCTCGACATTGCTGACTTTGCCCGCTGGGCCGAGGACATCGGCCACGACGGGCTGTGGTCGATTGAGACCGCCCACGAACCGTTCATGCCGCTGGCGATTGCCAGCACCGTTACCCAGCGGGTCACGCTGGGCACGGCGATTGCCGTGGCCTTTCCGCGCAACCCGACCGTGTTGGCCCACACCTGCTGGGATCTGCAGACCAACTCCCAGGGCCGCTTCATTCTGGGCCTGGGCACCCAGGTCAAGGGCCACAATGAGCGCCGCTTTGGCGTCCCGTTTGTCTCGCCGGTCAAGAAGCTGCGCGAGATGATTCTGGCCATCCGGGCGGTGTGGGACTGCTGGCAGAACGGCACCCGGTTGCGCTTTGAGGGCGAGTTTTACCGGCTGAGCATGATGACGCCGTTTTTCAGCCCGTCGAAAATCGCCCAGCCGCAGGTGCCCATCTACGTTGCCGGAGTGAATCGCCTGATTGCCGAGATGGCCGGCGAGGTGTGCGACGGCTTTCATGTCCACCCGCTCAACTCGCCCCGCTTCCTGCGCGAGTCGCTCCTCCCGGCCCTGGAGGCCGGCGCCCGGCGCGCCGGCCGTTCGCGGGCCGACCTGACGCTGTCCACCCAGGCGCTGGTCGCCACCGGCGACAGCACCCGGGCGATTGCCGAGCAGCGCGAGGAGATTCGGCGCCAGATCGGCTTCTACGCCTCGACCCGCACCTATGCGCCGGTGCTGGCCACCCATGGCTGGGCCGAGCTGAGCGGCACCCTGAACGCCAAGGCTGCGGCCGGAGACTGGGACGGCATGGCCCGCGAGGTGACCGACGAGATGCTGGACGAGTTCTGCATCAGCGGTCCGCTGGACGAGATTGGCGCCCAGCTGCGGACGCGCTACGACGGGCTGCTGGACCGGGTCAGCCTGTATTTTCCGTACCGGCCGGGCCAGAACGACGCCGGGCTGAAACGCATCGTCGAGGGTATTCACGCCTGAGCCGGCCACGCTCAGGCATAGGCAGGACCGGCGGGATGCCGAGCGCCTGAGACGAGGAGGACGTTATGAGCAGCTTTGAGTACGACACCGTTCTGAGCACGCTGGGAGACAAGGGGGTGCGGACCATCGCCCTGAACCGACCCGAGCGCCTCAACGCCATGAACCGCAGCCTGATGGAGGATATCGCCCGCGCCTTTGCCGAGGCCAACGCCGACGCCGACACCCGGGCGATCATCTTTACCGGCGCCGGCCGGGCCTTTTGCGCCGGCGATGACCGCAAGGATCATTTCCACCCGGAAAACCCGACCCAGGCGCGGGAGTTTGTCGATGCCATCCAGCACGCCACCCGGGAGATTGTGTTTGGCGACATCCCCGTGGTGGGCGCCATCAACGGCTGGGCGGTCGGCGGCGGGTTCGAGCTGGCGGTGAACTGCGATTTTCCCATTTGGGCGGCCAGCGCCCGGGGGTTTTTCCCCGAGGTGTCGCTGAACGCCTTTGTCACCGGCGGGGTGACCTCCCTGCTGCCGGCCCTGGTCGGGCTCAACAAGGCCCGCGAAATGCTGTTTCTCGGCGAGCAGTACGACGCCCCGACTCTGCTCGAACTCGGCGTGGCGTGGCGCGTCGTGCCCGATGAGAGCTTAATGGCCGAGGCGCAAGGCGTGGCCGAGAAGCTGAGCGAGCTGCCGCCGCTGGCGGTACGGGCCATGAAGCGGGTGCTCAACCAAGGGGCGGCGCGGGATATCGCCGACGCCCTGCGGCTGGAGACCGAGGCCACGGTGGCCGGCTTTCTCGACCCGGAAACAACGGCCCGGCTCAGAGACTTCTGAAGAGGAGCGAGTAAGCGCATCAAAACTTGACAAGCCCCCGCATATCTTTGAACATGCGACGGCGAGAGGAGGACTCGAGACCATGAGCGAGAGCACGTATCAGGGCAGCCGCACCCCCGGGCATGGGCCTGACCGATGTCTACGCGGCCATCATCCCCGACCTGCCGTTTGAGCCGGCGGTGCACGTCTTCTACGGAGAAACCGTGCTGCGTATCCACGACAGTATTGTCAAACACCAGGATGTGCCGGCCGAGATGGGCGGGGCCGGGGTCGAGCTACCCGAGTAGTGCGACGCAAACGGCTTGACTGGTCGGCTTAATTCCCTGAAAACACAAAGAAACACAGCGTAAAAGGAGGAAGGCTATGGCAAGTGCTGAACAGCAGGTTTCGACCAACGGGACGGTCGAGCAGTTTGACGCGATCGTCATCGGCGCCGGAGTGATAGGACTCTACCAGCTGTACCGTCTGCGCAAGATGGGGCTGTCGGTACGGCTCTACGAGCACGGCAGCGGCGTCGGCGGCACCTGGTACTGGAACCGCTATCCGGGCTGCCGGTTCGATTCCGAGAGTGAAACCTACGGCTACTCGTGGTCGGAGGAACTGCTCCAGGAGTGGGACTGGAAAGAGCATTTTTCGGGCCAGCCGGAGAATGAGCGCTACCTCAATTTTGTGGCCGACAAGTTCAAGCTGCGCTCCCACATCCAGCTCAACTCTCGTGTCGTCGGCGCGGTCTATGACGAGAACGAACACTGCTGGGAAGTTGAGATCGAAAACGGCCAGCGGGCGCGAGCCCAGTTTCTGATCGGCGCGGTCGGCATCCTGTCGGCGACCTATATGCCGCCCTTCGAGGGGATAGACAGCTTCGAGGGCGAGTCGTTTCACACCTCGCGCTGGCCCAAGGAAAAGGTCGACTTCAGCGGCAAGCGGGTGGGCTGCATCGGCACCGGCGCGACCGCGGTCCAGCTGATCCCCATCGTTGCCCAGGAAGCCGGCCAACTGACCGTCTTTCAGCGCACCCCGAACTACTGCGCGCCGCTCAGGAACTCGGAGGTCGCCCCCGAGACCCAGGCCGCGTGGAAAGCCAGCTACCCGCAAATCCACAAGCGCTGCCGCGAAACTCCGGCCGCCTTCACGCATGATTTCGACCCGCGGTTTACCCTGGAGGTGCCCAAGGAAGAGCGCATAGCCCTGTACGAGGAGCTGTGGGCGCAGCCGGGCTTCAAGAAATGGCTGGGCAACTTCCACGACATCATGACCAACCGGGAGGCCAACGAGGACTTTGCCGAGTTCGTCCGTAACAAGATTCGCCAGCGGGTTCATGATCCCGAGGTGGCCGAACTGTTGGCACCCAAGGATCATCCGTTCGGGGCCAAGCGCATCCCGCTGGAGACCAACTACTACGAGGCCTACAACCGGGACAACGTCAAGCTGATCGACGTGCGCTCGGCGCCGATTGAGCGCATCACGCCCAAGGGCGTCAAGACCCAGGCTGCCGAGTATGAGCTTGACGTGATTATCTATGCGACGGGTTTTGACGCGGTGTCGGGTCCGCTGACCCGGATCGACATTCGGGGCGAGGGCGGGCAGACCTTCAAGGACAAGTGGGCCAACGGTCCGCGCAGCTACCTGGGTTTGCAGACCGCCGGCTTCCCCAACTTCTTCATCGCCACCAACTCGGCCTTCTGCAACTACACGGTGTGTGCCGAGATGATCGTGGAGTGGATCGCCGATGCCATCGGCCACCTGCGCGACAAGAAGCTGTCGAGCATTGCCCCCACCCCGGAGGCCGAAGAAGCCTGGGTCGAGCATGCCAACGAGCTGGCCTCCCAGACCCTGCTGAGCGACGGCGACTCGTGGTTCATGGGCTCGAATATCCCGGGCAAAAAACGCGCCCTGCTGCTGTACGCCAACAGCGCCCCGGCCTATAGGGAGAAGTGCGCCGAGGTGGCGGCCAACGGCTACGAGGGCTTCGTGCTCCAATAAGCCGTCGTTCGCAGCTCCATTCTCCTGAGCCGAGCGGTTCGCCGCTCGGCTCAGCCGCTCTCTCTTTCCTGAACGAATTGCATGACACGCGCTTCAGGCAAGCAGCGCCGTCGTTCTATACGGCTGCGCGGCTACGATTATTCGCGGCCGGGAGCGTATTTCGTGACTATCCGCACCCGAAACAGCGAATATCTGTTTGGCGATATTGTGGATGGTGAAATGGTATTGAACGGGGCAGGATGGATTGCGCGAAGAGGCTGGCAGGATATTCCCGTTCATTTTCCCCATGTCGAATTGGATGAATGGGTTATCATGCCCAATCATCTCCACGGCATTGTGACGATACGGGTGGACCCGGCACGTAGGGGCACGGCATGCCGTGCCCCTACCTACTATTTCAGGATGAGGCCTTCAAAATCGCCCTGCTCACGCCAGTCCGCGAGCATGTTGTAAAAGGGCACCGCGCCCTCGGGGTACTGGATGGCGATGAAACCCACCCCCTCGTTTTTGCCCTCGCCGTTGTAATAGCCCGGAGTACAGGTGTCCTGGTAGGCGGTCATCGGGGTCGGCCGGGTCAGCAGCTCCACCCAGTCCGCCTCGGCCTCGCGGGTGGGCTCGACCGATTTCAGCTCGCGGGCGCCGACCTGGCTGATGATATGGGCGATATGGGTCGCCTGGCCGTTCAGCATGTAGGTGAAGTTGGGCGCCAGGCCGGTCTGGGTCAGACCCATGTGGAAGCAGTTGGGAAAGCCGTGGCTCAGGAAGCCGTGGTAGGTCTTCATGCCGTCCGACCAGTACTCGGTTAGCGACAGCCCGTCACGCCCGTACACCTCGAACTCGGCGCGCCGGGTGTAGGCCGTGCCGACCTCAAAGCCCGTCGCGTAGATGATGCAGTCCACCTCGTACTCGACGCCGTCCACGACCACCGCGTTCTCGGTCACCCGCTCGACGCCCTTGCCGTGGGTATCGACCAGCTTGACGTTGGGGCGGTTGAAGGTCGGCAGGTATTCGTCGTTGAAGGTCGGGCGTTTGCACCACTGGCCGTACCAGGGTTTGAGCGCCTCGGCCGTGTCCGCGTCGCTGACGGTCGACGATACCCGATCACGGATCTCGTTCATCTTCTGGTAGTCGGCGATCTCCGACATGAGCGCCATGCCCTCGTCCGACAGCTCCGAGTTGGCTTGGCTGTCCAGCAGGGCCGAGAGCTTCTTGAACAGGCTGGTCCATTTGTCGCCGACCAGATCTTCGTCAACCGGAATCCCGGCCAGCAGAGAGCAGAAGTTGTTGTTGCGGTAGTCCTGCCAGCCGGGCTTGAGGGTCTTCACCCATTCCGGGTCGGTCGGCTTGTTGCCGCGTTCGTCGACCGAAGACGGGGTGCGCTGGAACACGTACAGCTGCTTGGCGGATTCGCCGAGGTGCGACACCGACTGGATGGCCGTTGCCCCGGTGCCGATGATGCCGACGCGCTTGTCCCCGAGTTTGTGCATGCCGCCGGTGGTATCGCCGCCGGTGTAGTTGTAGTCCCAGCGGCTGGTGTGGAAGGTGTGGCCCTTGAAGTTCTCAATGCCGGGGATGGCGGGCAGTTTGGGCCGGTTGAGCGGGCCGCTCGACATGATGACAAAGCGCGTCTTGAACACATCGTCGCGGTCGGTCGTGACCGTCCAGCGTCCGTCCTCATCGTCCCAGCGCGCCTCCTTGATCTGGGTCTGGAAACAGGCCCGCTCGTAGAGGTTGAAGTGCTTGCCGATCCGCTGGGCGTGCTCAAAGATCTCCGGGGCGAAGGAGTACTTCTCCTTGGGCATGTAGCCGGTCTCTTCGAGTAGCGGCAGATATACGTAGGATTCAATATCGCACTGAGCGCCGGGGTAGCGGTTCCAGTACCAGGTGCCGCCAAAGTCTCCGCCTTTTTCGACGATCCGGATATTGGTGACGCCGGCCTTTTGCAGCCGCGCCGCAGCCAGCAGACCGCCAAAACCGCCGCCGACGATGAGCGCGTCAAGCTCCTCGTGAATGGCGGGACGGGTAAAGCCCGGCTCGACATACGGGTCGGAGTTGTAGTGCTCGTATTGGCCGGTGACTTCCCGGTACTGGTCGTTACCGTCCGAGCGTAGACGCTTGGTGCGTTCCTCGACGTACTTCTGGCGCAGCTCGGCCGGGTCAAAGCCCAGCTCCTCGGGCGTTGGAATTCCACTCGGTTGGGATTGCTCTACGGCTTCGTTCATGGTCAGCACTCCTTTTCGATAGGGACGCCCCCGAGCGGACGCCCCGGTTTTGCGTTAGGCCGGAGTTTTGCATACCGAGAAAATTTTGACAAGACGAAACCGGCCGGCCTCAGCCTCGACCCGTCTCAGTCACAGCAGCCCACTCCGAGGGCAGCAGTCACGGCGAGAAAATCCCCCTCAGTCCCCCTTTGTCAAAGGGGGAAGCGCGCCAGCGCAGGGGGATTTCTGCAACACGAGGGTCCTCCTCGGAGAGATTTGAAGAGAGCAGTGCGAATTGAGGCACTAACCGTCCGGCCTCAGCCTTGCTCAAGGGCGGCGGGACGATTTCAAGATCTGGTCCGATGACGTGGTCAGAGCGACCGGCCGGCCGACCGACGAGGCGGAGCGGGCTGAGATCCGCAAGAGCCAGGCTGCGCTGCGCGCCTATTTTGAGCGGATGATCGAACGTCGCCGGACCGAGCCCGCAGACGACGTGCTGAGCGCCCTGGTCAAAGCCGAGGAGGAGCGCGATGTGCTGTCGTCACAGGAGATTCTGGCGCTGGCCGTTCTGCTGCTGCTGGCCGGCAACGAGACGACGACGAATCTGATCGGCAATGCGGTGCTCAGCCTGCTCGCCCACCCGGAGGAGTTGGCCAAGGTCCGGGCTGACCGCTCCCTGGTGCCGGCGCTGGTCGAAGAGGTCTTGCGCTACGAGTCGCCGGTCCAGGTGATTTTTCGGCGGACCGTGCAGGAGGCAGAGCTGGAGGGCGGCAGGGTTCCGGCCGGCCAGAATGTGTTCCTGCTGCTGGGCTCGGCCAACCGTGACGAGCGGAAATTCCCCGACCCGGACCGTTTTGACATTGCGCGCAATCCAGCCGACCATGTGGCCTTCGGGTATGGCATTCACTACTGTCTGGGGGCGCCGCTGGCCCGTCTTGAAGGACGGACCGCCTTGGATGCCCTGCTGTCCGCCTTTCAGGAGCGCGACGGACCACATCGACCAGATCGCGTCACTCATTGTCCGGGGGCCGCAGACCCTGCCGCTCCAGTTCGCATAGCGCTCGGGCTCTGGGTTCCGCTGCCTGTTCGCCGCTCCGAGGCCGGGGCCTGGCCGCGTGCGGCTTGACTGGCCGACAAAATTCCTCGAAAAACACTCCAGAGGGGGCGATGGCAAACCGCCGGGCCGGCGGCGAACAGGAGAGGCACATGAGCACCAAACAGCCGTTTACGATTCACATCACGGACGAGGTCTTGGACGACCTGCGCGAGCGCCTGACCCGCACCCGCTGGGCCGAGGATTTTGCCAACGACGAGTGGGCCTACGGCACCAACGGCGCCTACCTCAGGGAGCTGGTGGCGTACTGGATCGAACACTACGACTGGCGCAGGCACGAAGCCGCGATAAACGCCTTCTCGCACTACCGGACGACGATTGAGGGCATTCCAATCCACTTCATCCACGAGCCCGGCATGGGTCCACAGCCGATGCCGATCATCCTCAACCACGGCTGGCCGTGGACGTTCTGGGATCTCAACAAGGTCATCCGTCCGCTGGCCGACCCGGCCGCGTTCGGCGCCGACCCGGCCGACTCTTTTGACGTGGTCGTGCCGTCTCTGCCCGGCTACGGCTTTTCCTCGCCGCTCGGCGTGCCCGGCATCAACTACTGGCGGACGGCCGACCTGTGGGTCAGCCTGATGCAGGACGTGTTGGGCTACGACCGCTTTGCGGCGCAGGGCGGCGACTGGGGAGCGGCGATTGCCGCCCAGCTCGGCCACAAGTACGCCGACCGCGTGATTGGCGTGCATACCCATGTCATGATCGCCCTCAACGCCTTTTCCGCGCCCCTGACGGATATGCTCGACCCGGCCCTGTACGGTCCCGGCGAAGAGGGCTGGTATGAGCGCAGCATGCACTTTCTGACCGCCGAGACCGGCTATGTGGCGCTGCAAACGACCAAGCCCCAGACCCTGGCCTATGGGCTGAACGACTCGCCGGTCGGGCTGTGCGCCTGGATTCTGGAAAAACGCCGGACCTGGAGCGACTGTGACGGCGAGGTGGAAAAGCGCTTCACCAAAGATGAGCTGCTGACGACCATGACCCTGTACTGGGTGACCCAGAGTTTTGGCGCCTCGGCCCGCTATTATTACGAGGCCGCCCACAACCTGTGGCAGCCGTCGCACGATCAGCGGCCGGTGATCGGTGCGCCAACCGGCGTGGCGGTGTTTCCCAAAGATGTCGTGCTGCTGCCCCGCAAGTGGGCCGAGCAGTACTATAACCTCCAGCGCTGGACGGTCATGCCGGCCGGGGGACATTTTGCGTCAATGGAGGAGCCCGAACGCCTGGTCGAAGAAATTCGGGCATTTTTTCGCCCCCTGCGGGGCTGAACCAGCTATCTCAGACAAGAAGGAGAGACCGTATGGCAGGACTGTTGGACGGCAAGGTCGCGTTGATTACCGGCGGCAGCACCGGGATTGGCCGGGCGACCGCCCAGATTTTCGCCCGTGAAGGGGCACAGGTCGGGGTGGCCGATGTGAATGCGGAGGGAGCTGAGGAGACCGTGCGGCTGATCCAGGCCGCCGGCGGGGCGGCGCTCTTTATCCGCGCCGACGTGTCCCAGGCTACGGATACCGAGGCCATGGTCAGGACCGTGGTCGAGACCTATGGCCGGTTGGACTGCGCCTTTAACAACGCCGGCATCGAGGGCGAGATGCAGTCCACCCAGGACTATAGCGAGGCAGCCTGGGAGCGGGTGATGGGCATCAATCTCAAGGGCGTGTGGTTGAGCATGAAGGCCGAAATCCAGCACATGCTGGGCCACGGCGGCGGGGCGATTGTGAACACCGCGTCGGCCGCCGGCCTGGTCGCCGTGCCGTCCCTGTCGGCCTATGTGGCGGCCAAACACGGCGTGGTCGGACTGACCAAGACCGCAGCCCTGGAGTACGCCAAGGCCGGTATCCGGGTCAATGCGGTGTGTCCGGGCGGCGTCGACACGCCGATGGTCCAACGGGTCTTTGGCCGCAATCAAGAGCTTGCCGAGGCGGCGATAGCGTCCGAGCCGGTCGGGCGTCTGGCCCAGCCGGCCGAGATCGGCGAGGCTGTGGCCTGGCTGTGTTCGGACGCCGCCTCGTTTGTGACCGGTCATCCCATGGCGGTCGACGGCGGGATGGTCGCCCAGTAACGGCCCCTCGCTTGCAATCCTGTCCGCATGCAATACGATGGCCCGCATCTGTACCAAGGAGGGAACCCATGAGCGGTTATACGATTATCGACGTTGATACCCACGTGACGGAAACGCCCGACCTGTGGACGAGCCGAGCCCCAGCTTCGATCCGCGACCGCGTCCCGCGCATTGAGACCAACAAGGACGGTGGGCTGTCGTGGATTGTGGGCGGCACGCCGATGCTGGCCAGCCCGGGCCTGACGGCCACCGCCGGGGTGGGCAATTTCAAGAACCCACCCAAAAACTACGAGGAGATGCACCCCGGCGCCTACGACGCCAAGGAACGGCTCAAGTATATGGACAAGATGGGCATCTGGGCCATGGTCATGTACCCCAATGTCGGCGGCTTTGGCGCCCAGGAGTTCCTGAAGCTGAACGATCCCGAGCTGATGCTGTCGTGCGTGCAGATCTACAACGACTGGCAGACCGAGTGGGCGTCGGCCGACTCGCGGCGCCTGCTGCCCATCACCTCGATATCGTTCTGGGATGTCGAGGCGGCGGTCAAGGAAGTCCGTCGCTGCGCGGCGATGGGCCACAAGGGCATCCTGTTTACCGGCGAGCCGCAGTCCTTTGACCAGCCGCTGCTGGGCGACCCGCACTGGAACCCGCTGTGGGAAGTCGCGGTTGAGCTCAACCTGCCGATCAGCTTTCACATCGGTTCGGGCAATATGGAGCTGGGACTGCTGGAGAGCAAGATGGCGTCCTATGGCAGGATGGCGGCCTTTACCGAACTGTCGGTCGATATCTTCCTGAAAAACGCCATGCAGTTGAACGACCTGATCCTGTCCGGGGTGCTGGCCCGCTACCCGGACATCAAGTTCATCTCGGTCGAGAGCGGTATCGGCTGGGTTCCGTTTGCGCTCGAAGCCCTGGACTATCAGTTCCACGGCAACGACGTGGCCGAAGAGCACCCCGAGTTCGACCTGCTGCCGTCCGAGTACTTCGCCCGCAACGTCTACGCCTGCTACTGGTTTGAGCAGCTCGCCCCGCGGCGACTGATCGACAAGGTCGGCGCCGACAACATTCTGTTCGAGACCGACTTTCCGCATCCCACCTCGCTGTACGGCGACGAGGTCCACGCCCGGATCAAGGGTGGCCTGTCCGACTGTGAGGAGTCGGTGCGGCGCAAGATCCTGTGGGAGAACGGCCAGAAGCTGTACAAGGTTGAGGAGCCCACGGCCGAGGACGAGGCCAAGCGCGAGCTGGCCATCGCCGCCTGAGGCGCCACGTTCCGTCGCCGCGGTTCAAGACGGCTCAGAACCGCGACGGCTTCCTGCTCCGCTTCGGACGCCCGCCGCCCGAAGCAACACCGCGCATACCCAATGGACTTCGAGATCCCGGCCGAGATTCGGGCCTATCTGGCCGAGCTTGACGCCTTTATCGAGCGTGAGATTTGGCCGCTCGAACAGCAAGACGACAACATCCGCTTCTTCGACCACCGGCGCGAATGGGCCCGGACCGACTTTGAAAACGGCGGGGTGCCGCGCCAGGAGTGGGAAGACCTGCTGGCCGAGATGCGTCGCCGGGCCGACCGGGCCGGTCACTACCGGTTTGGCCTGCCCAAGGAGTACGGCGGCCAGGACGGCTCACACCTGGCCATGGCCATCATCCGCGAGCACCTGGCGGCCAAGGGCCTGGGGCTGCATAACGATCTGCAGAACGAAAGCTCCATCGTGGCCAACCAGCCGGTCGTGCTGATGCTGCGCGATTTCGGCAGTCCGCAGCAGCAGCGCGAGCTGATTCCCGGCATGCTCGACGGCTCGCTGCACATCGCCTTTGGGCTGACCGAGCCCGAGCACGGGTCTGACGCCACCTGGATGGACTCCCGGGGCGTGCGCCGCGGTGACGAGTGGCGTATCAATGGGACCAAGACCTGGAATTCGGGTGTCCACACCGCCAGCCACGATCTCATCTTCGCCCGCACCAGCGGTCAGGACGGCGACCCGCGCGGGATTACCTGTTTCATCGTGCCGACCGACACTTCGGGCTTCGTGGTTGAGGAGTACCTGTGGACGTTTAACATGCCGACCGACCACGCCCGGGTTGCCCTCCACGACGTGCGGGTCCCGGCCGGAGCGGTGCTGGGCGAACCGGACGAAGGGCTGGCCGTGGCCCAGCACTTTGTCCACGAGAACCGTATCCGCCAGGCCGCCTCATCGCTGGGCGCGGCCCAGTACTGCGTCAACGAGGCGGTCGCCTATGCCCAGCAGCGCAAGCCGTTCGGCAGGCCGCTGGCCGTTAATCAGGCCATCCAGTGGCCGCTGGTCGAGCTGCACACCGAGGCGGCCATGCTGCGCACGCTGATCTACCAGACCGCCTGGCAGATGGACCGCATGTCCAAGCCCGAGGTTGCCCGCCGGCTGTCCGACCGGGTCGCCATGTGTAACTACCGGGCCAACCGTCTGGTGTGCGAGGCGGCCGACCGGGCCATGCAGGTCCACGGCGGGCTCGGCTACTCGCGCTACAAGCCCTTCGAGCACATCCTGCGCCACCACCGGCGGTATCGGATCACCGAGGGGGCGGAAGAGATTCAGATGCGCCGCATCGCCCAGGTGCTGTTCGGCTTTGGGCGACGTGACAAAAAATGAACGGCGGACAGCCGTTCATTCAGCGTTCAGCGTTTCTTGCCGGACCGGCTGAATCCCGAACTGTTCGGCCGCATTGCCACCCAGCATACGGGCGATTGCCGGCTCATCGACATACGCCTGTCTGAGCTGCTCTATCGCCTCCCAGGCGCTGGTCGTGTCCTGCTGGGGATAGCGCGAGCCCCAGACGATCTTATGGGCGAAGGTCTGGGGCAGCTTTTGGACCAGCCGTTCCTCGGCGTCAAAGCCGAGCAGCACCCGGCCTTCTTCCCACATCTCCTCCACGTCGGTCCGCACCGGGTAGTGGTGGAGCAGGGGAATGGTCCGGGTCGAGGCTTCCATCTTCTCCAGCACTTCCTCCATCCACGAGGCTTTGCCGCCGGCCATGACGATCTTGAGGTTCGGGTAGCGCTGCATGACGGTGAAGCCGATCAGGGTCGCGGCGACAAACATATGGTTGTCGAGCCAGGGCGACAGAATCTGGGCGATGGGATGGCCGATCGGCTGCTGGGCAACAAAGGCGAAGTTTGTCCCGTTGCCGCCGCCGGCAAACGGACCGCCGCCGGCCTCCCGCACAAAAGACACCTGGTTGAGGCGACCGTTGACCTTCTCGGCAAACGGTCCGTGCGAGGTCCACTCCGGGTTCCACAGACCGGCCGAGGGGTGGACCGCCAGGGTCAGACCGGACTGTTCGACCTCGGCCCAGAACGGATCGTAGTAGGGATGGGTGGAGTAGCGATCCTCGACAAACATGGGCCGCAGAAAGACGCCCCGGAAGCAGGGCAGGCTGGCGATGCGGTGCAGCTCTTCGCACGCAAAGTCCATGCTTTGCAGGGGAATCATGGCCGCCGCGTACAGCCGTTCGGGCGCGGCCGCACAGAAGTCGGCCATCCAGTTGTTGTAGGCCCGGGCCAGGGCGTAGGCCACATCCGGGTCTTCGATCAGGCCAAAGCCCTCGGCAAACCAGGTCGGGTACAGCAGGGCCTGGTCCACGCCCATGGCGTCCATATCCCGCAGCCGGGCCTGGGGCTCGGACGCGCCCTCGGTCATGGCGTGGCGGGTGTTGGGGTCAAGCTCGCCGACCTGCTCCCAGCTCATGCCCGGCCGCCAGATGGCGTAGCGGGGAATATTGGGGTTCATCGGGTCGCGGAACATCTTGCCGTTGACCTTGAGGTAGGAGCCGTAGCGGCCCTCCTCACGCCACAGGGCGGATTTGCCCAGCGTCCGGTATTCGGGCTCCAGATAGCTCTCCCACACCGCCCGTGGCTCGACCACGTGCGAGTTGGCGTCAAAGACGGCAAAGCCTTTGCGGTCGGTCATGCCCGGGCTCCCTGGACGGGGTCGCCCGTCTTAGTGTCCGAGCGGCCGTTGGCGCCGTTGGCTCGGCCGTTGCCGTTGGCCCGCTTGCCGCTCTCGCCGTAGGGTCGCAGCAGGGCGGCCTCGGGTTGCAGGGCGTGCTCGACCTCGGCCTCGGTCGGCCACCACTCCGGTCGCTCGATCTCCGTCACCCGCTCCCGAATGAACTCGCGCGGGGCTTCGATGTTGTACAGCTTGCGGGCGTTGGTGCCCAGAAACTGCTCCTGATACGACGCCGGCAGACCACACGTCTCCATCGTCTCGATCGCCCGCCAGGCGTCGTCCCCGTCGTGGTGATACACGTCCGAGGACCAGGCCAGAATGTCCCCGTAGAATTCGGGCAGCCGTGACGGCGGCGCCTCGTCGCCCTCAAAACCGGTCACGCAGTGCTCAAAAAAGGTCTCGCTCGGCAGCCGCTTGAGCGGCGGCAGCTCCCGCTCGTTACGGTACAGCTTGTAGAACTTGTCGCACTCGTCGAGCAGGAAGCTGAGCCAGGTCGAGGAAGCCTCGAATACGGCGGCTCGCAGCTGGGGATGGCGGTCAAAGAAACCCGACATCAGCACCATGGTCACCCACAGTGCGGCCTCGGCCTGGAAGTTCTGGACGTTGGTCAGGAAGAAGTGGGGCAGGCCCGAGGAGTTGATGGTCTTGGCGATCAGCTCGGCGCCCGAGTACTGCTCGCTATAGCCCGGCGGTTTGTTTGCGCCCATGGCCGGAAAGGGATGCATGCCGTACACCACCCCGGTCTCCTCCATCGCCCGCCACACCGGCTCGTACTTGGGCTGCAACGGATAGTTGCCCATGGCGTCTATGGGACGCACCAGACCCACCCGGCAGCCCTTGGCCGCCACCCGGCGAACCTCCTGGGCGGCATACACCGGGTCCTGCATGGGCAGCAGGGCGGCAAAGAACAGCCGCTGGGGGTCTTCCTGACAGTACTCGTAGGCCCACTCGTTGTAGGCCTTGCACATGGCCTTGGCGCCCAGGGCGTTTTGCAACCAGGGGTAGGTGTCGATATCGGTCGGGATGATCATGACCTGATCGATGCCCTGGACATCCATGTCGCGCAGCCGCTCCTTGGGTCGGTAGGAGCCCTTGTGGTCGATGTAGTCGGCCTGCTCGGCCGTTAGGGCGGTGGCCGGATTGAGGTTGCGGACGTTGAGGGCGCGCTGGATGTCGTGTTTGAAACCGGGGCCAGACAGCGACAGGACATTGACCATGCCGGGCGTGCCGTGGATTTTCTGCGAGCCCAGCCCGGTGCCGGCCGTGCCGTTGACGATCAGCTGTTTGGTCTCGGCGTCGTACCACATGGTGGCTTTGAGGGCTTCGAGTTCGTCGGCGCTCAGCCAGTCCTTGGCCCGCTCCCAGATCCAGGGCGGCTCGGTCACGTGGGCGTCACAGTCAAAGGTCGGAAAGTCTTTGGTCATCGGGGCAAATCGTTGGGTTGGCATCGGCTTCCTCCTTGTCGTGGTCCAGCCCTCAGGGCTGTCAGGCGCAAGTGTAGCACCGGAGGGGACTCGTGCGAAAGAGGAGCGGCAAGACCTGTTGGCAAGACCTGTCCGATTGATGCCGGGCGTGCTATATACACGCGACAGGAGGAACGGTATGGGACGCACCTATAATGTCATTGATTCGGACGGTCATGTTCTGGAACCGCGCAACTTCTGGCAGGAGTATATCGACCCGCGCTACCGCGACCGGGCGCCCGCGCTGATCGTTGACAGCGACGGCAAGGACCGCTTTCAGGTCGAGGGCAAACTGCTCGGCCCGCCGGCCGGACTCGGCCTGATCGGGGCGATTGGGGTGCGCGAAAAGGTCAACGGCGAGTGGCGGCACGCGCCCAAGGTGGCGATTGACCTGGAGTACACCCAGGGCCGCAAGGGCGGCTTTGATCCCCACGCCCGCATGCAGGACATGGACCTCGACGGCATTGACGCGGCCTTTCTGTATCCCAGCCTGGGCCTGTTTGCCGGGGCGATCCAGGACCCGGAGCTGGCCGCAGCCGCCAGCCGGGCCTACAACCGCTGGCTGGCCGACTACTGCCAACCGTACCCGGACCGGCTGTTCGGGGTGGCCATGCTGCCCATGCAGTCGATTGAGCTGGCGGTCGAGGAGATGCGCTACGCCCGCACCGAACTCGACATGCGGGCCGGGTTTCTGCGGCCCAACCCGTATAACAACAAGATGTTGGGCCACCGGGACTACGACGTGTTCTGGGCCGCAGCCCAGGACCTCGACTTCTCGGTCGGCATCCACGAGGGCACGGGCGGCATGCCGGCGGTCGGGGTAGACCGCTTCGCCAGTTTTGGCGCCAAGCACATGGTGTCGCACACCATGGAGATGATGCTGGCCGCGCTGTCGATCATCTGGGACGGGGTGTGCGAGCGTTTCCCCGGGGTGCGGATCGGGTTTCTGGAGTCGGGCGGCGGCTGGATGGCGCCCTGGCTCGACCGCATGGACCGCCACTTTGACGATAAGGGTCTGTTCAACGATTCCTCGCTGACGATGCGGCCGAGCGAGTATTTCCAGCGTCAGTGCTGGATTTCCTACGAACCGGTCGAGGGCAATCTGAGCCATCTGGTCGACTATCTCGGTCCGCAGAAGATCCTGTGGGCGACCGACTATCCCCACCCGGACGGCTTCTTCCCCGGCGCGCCCGAGCAGATCGCCGAAAAGCTGCCCGAGCACCAGCGGCGGGCGGTGCTGGCCGAGGGAGCGATGCAGTTCTACCAGTTGAACTAGCGGCTTGTCACCATGATTGTCGTGACCCACAGGTCCGAATCAGAAACCCGAGACAAGAGGGCTTGCAATGAACACGCAACGCTACCACTTGTGCCTCAGCGGCCTCCGAGAGAACAGGGGGCAGATCAAGGCGGTCAGTCTACGGCGCGTTTTGGCCGCTCTCCTGCGGACGGCGGAGCGAGCCACCCGTCTGCTCGCCACCGGCCAGGGTAGTGGGAGGGGGCCGAAACCCGGATGGCTTGATGCAAGTCTTGACTTCACGATAACAGGGTTGAAGCCTGGCTCGACGGTTCTCGACATTGAGGCGCCTTATCTTGGTGAGACGGCCTATGAGGAATTCGTTCAACACGAGTTCTGGTGCGAACGGCCAAGTCCTGAGGATACGGCGCTCGATCTCGCCGCACTTGCGATCGAAGAAGCTGGGGCCGCCGAACCCTTGGGTGATCGTTTCGACAGCGCGGTCCTTGAAGCGATTCTCAAGTTCAAGAAAGCCGCTGGGACCTCTGGCATTCGTTATGAGTTGATTCCGCAGGGGTCGGCGCGTGGGCAGTTCACGCTTGATGAGCACGTCTACGTGCGCGTAGACGAACGATTGAAGAGTATGCCAGCCCCGAAGGCTTTTGTCGTGAGCGGTAGACTTGACGAGATCGGGTATGGCGGCGGTCGTTTCCGCCTTCTACTCGGTCAGGACTCGCAACTTCTTGGAAGGCTGCAACCTGACTCACCAGGCGCCGAGGCGTTGCGCCTGCTGTGGGGCAAGCCGGCCACTGTTGAGGGTATAGTGCACTTCAAGGCCAACGGGCAGCCGCGATTGATTGAGGCCCGCCGGATAAGTGCCTGTGTCGAGGGCGACCGCGTCTTCGAAGAGATGCCATCGGCGGAGAAAACGGACACTCACGACATTGTTACGATTCAACGCAAACGTCCCCGCTCCAACGATCCCATGATGCTTGCGGGAGCCTGGCCTGGCGACGAATCCATTGATGAACTCCTGACTCAGCTCGATTGAGTCGTTCGATGGCGAAACGTTTCTTGCTGGATACGGGCATGTTGCTCGGTTTTGTCCGGGCGGCACCATGGGCTCTCAGGATTCGGAGGGAGTTCGATCTTGGAGATGAGGAAACGATGGTCTTTACATCCGTCATCTGCAAAGGCGAGCTTCTCGCCCTAGCGGAAAAGAATGGCTGGGGGAAGGGAAGACGAACCAGACTTGAGGATGTTCTGGACGGATTTCCTACGCTCGACATCAGCAGAGGATCCATTGTGAGCACGTACGCGCTCATCGACGCTTGGACTCATGGAAAATCTGTGGCTTCTCCTGGGCAGACACCCCCGCCAAAACCGGCTGTCCCCATGACCCAAAATGATCTTTGGATCGCGGCGACCGCTCATGAGAGCAAGGCTACGCTCCTGTCTACGGACAAGGACTTCTGTCATCTCAACAACGTGTGGATCAAGTTTGTCTACGTCTCTCCCAAGTGAATCAAGTATGCTCTTCGTCCTGAGCATCAGCAGCTCCTACCAGGTTACTTGGCGCGCGCCGCGACGGGCGGCGCGTCTACCGAGACGCCGGCCGCCGCGTCCCGAAAGTGGGGCATGACGTGCCGGGCGAACAGCTCCATGGAGTGAAAGATCTTCTCCTTGGGCATGCCGCCCCAGTCAAACATGACCAGTAGATGACGAATACCGGCCGCGTGGTAGGTCTTGACCTTTTCGAGACACCGGGCCGGATCGCCGAAAATCGACAGGGCGTCGAGCTGCTCGATGCTGGCGGTGGCCAGGAACTGGCCGACCTTGGCAAACGCCTCATAGTCCCCGCCGCTGCCGGGCTTGGCCCACACCTTGGTTGAGCTGCCGAGCTTGCGTTTCATGCCGGCCCCGGCCTCGTCCAGGGCCTGCTCGGTGGTGTCGGCCAGGTGAGTCCAGAACACGTGCGGCAGGTCGTCGCTGGGCTGACCGTGGCCGGACTCCCGGAAGGTTTGCCGGTAGCGGTCGAGCTGGGCCGCAATTTCCTGGGGCGACGGGCTTGAGGCAAACGGCGCGGCGCAAAAGGCATAGCCCCTCTTGGCAATCTCTTCGGCAGAGCCGGGCGAGGCCGCGGCCACCCAGATCGGCGGACACGGCTGCTGGACGGGCCGGGGCAGCAGGGCGGTGTCTTCACACCGGTAGTACTGACCGGCGTACGAAAACTGCTCCTGGGTCCACAGCCCATGAATAATCTCCAGGCACTCCCAGAAGCGCGCCTTGGCGGTGTCCATCGGAATATGAAAGCCGGCAAATTCGTGCGGCTGGTAGCCCCGTCCGGCCCCAAAGCATACCCGGCCGTGGCTGAGCAGATCGAGGGCGGCCATGTCTTCGGCCAGCCGCACCGGATCGTTGACCGGCAGGACGCTGACCCCGATGCCCAGGCGCAGGCGGGTGGTGCGCTGGGAGATGGCGGCCAGCAGCATCTGGGGCGACGGAAACACCCGCTGGCTGGCCTGAAAGTGGTGCTCGCCGACCCAGAATCCCTCGTAGCCGAGTTCCTCGGCATACTCGGCCTCGTCCAGGACCTCGTGGTAGAACTGCTCGTGCGAGCGCAGATTGGCGTAGTTGTCGCCCAGACTCAGAATCGAAAAGCGCATGGACATGACAAGTCTCTCCCTTGTGTTGATATGTATGGCGCAGAAAGAAACCCACCCCGCCGCTCGCGCGGCACCCCTCCCAGGAGGGGATGGGGCTGCTCCCCTCCTGGGAGGGGTGGCCGAAGGCCGGGGTGGGTCGCTCCCAGCCCAAGACTGGCAAGAGCAGATGCCGGGTCAGGTGCGTCATACGTTTGATACGAGGACTTGCCCCTCATCAGGGACCCACCTTCAGGTCTGTGCCGCCGGCGACCGGTAGGGTAACGCCGGTGATGAAGCCGGCCGCATCAGAGGCCAGAAACACGGCCGCCTCGCCGATGTCCTGGGGTTGGCCGATGCGGCCGAGCGGCACCGTCTTGGCGTAGGCGGCTTTTTGTTCTTCGCTCAGCGAGTTGGCCATCATCGGCGTTTCAATCGGGCCGGGGGCAATGGCGTTGACCCGGATGCCCAGCGGGGCGACCTCGTAGGCCAGGTCTCTGGTCAGGGCGACAACCCCGGCCTTCGAGGCCGCGTAGGGCACGTGGGGCACGGTATAGTGCAGGGCGGCGATGGAGGCGATATTGACGATGGCGCCGCTGGCCTGCTTCTCCATCTCCTGGACGACGCGGTGACAGCACAGGAACACACCCTTGAGGTTCACGTCCAGCACCCGGTCCCAGTCGGCCTCGGTCTGGTCCCGCATGTGTTTGAGGACCACGATACCGGCGTTGTTGACCAGAATGTCAATCTTGCTGAAGCGCTCGAGGGTCTGGCCGACCAACCGGTCTACCGCGTCGGCCTGGGTGACATCGGTCTGCACCCCCAGGGCCTGGACGCCCAGCCCTTCAAGACGAGCCACGGCCGGGGGAATCCGCTCCTGGACCGCCTCGGCCACTACGATGTTGGCCCCGGCCCGGGCCAGGCTGTGGGCCACGCCTCCGCCGATGCCCTGCACACCACCGGTGACAATCGCCGTCCGTCCGTCAAGCTGTGTCATACGCCCTCCTTACGCCTCGTCGAACCAGTGAATGGGATTCCGCCGCTCGACCTGTCCCAGCATGATGGAGGCGGTGGTGTAGCCCAGCAGACACTGCATGGGGCGGCTCAGCGAGCGCACCGTCTCCAGCGGAATGGACAGGTAGGCATTCTCCTGCTGGCGCAGCCAGGCACAGCAGTAGGACAGCGAGATGGCCCGCCGCTGCCGGTCGGTGGTGTTGGTCCCGCCCCCGTGCCACATCCCGCCGTCAAACAGCAGCACCGAGCCGGCCGGCATGACGATGCTGACCGGCGGCCCGTCCGGGACGTGTTCCTCAAGCGCCGTATGGCTGCCGGGAACCAGCACGGTCCCGCCGTTCTGCGCGGTATAGGCGTCAATCGCCCACAGGGCGCCGACGACCAGCGGCGGCCGCGGCCGGGGCAGCGGATAGAGGCTGTCGTCGCGGTGCAAATCCTGCGCGGTTTCACCCCCAAGCAGGGTGATGCCGGTCGCCGAGCTGAGCTGGATCTGGCCGTCCAGATAGGCTTCGGCTATGGCCACAATCCGGGCGTGGCTGCACAAGGCGTCCGCCGCGCGGGTCTTGGCCATGAGATTGTAAATCCGCCTGGTCTGAAAGCCCTCAAAGTCGGTCACGCCGCGCGGGGTGGAGCGGTGAATGCGGTCCATCTCGGCTCCGACTGCGGCCAGCGTGTCGGCGTCGAGCAAGCCCTCAAGCACCACATAGCCGTCCCGTTTGAGCGCGGCCACATCGGCGGCGACAGCCTGGCGCTCGTCCGGGCTGGACAGGCCCTTGCGGCGCTGGGCGTCCCGAACCTGGATGTCAAACGGGTTGCCGCTCTTGCGGGCGCTCGACTCGTGCATGGGGCAACTCCTGAGGCCGGGCAGGCGAAGGCCGTCCGGCCTACTGCTTCCTACTTCCTGGTGAAGATGAAGTACTCGTCCATCTTCTTTCGGGCTTCGTCCATATGGCCGACGTAGCGGTGGAAGCCGCCGTTGTAGTTGCCGTCCTGGCGACGCTGAAACTCGCCCTCGAAGTTGTAATAGCCCGGCGTGCAATCCCGGTTACGGGTGGTCTTGCCACGGTACTTGATGACTTCCTGGACCCACCACTCCTCGGCCTCAGGGGTCGGGTCTATGGACTGGTAGCCGTGGCGACGCACGTGGTCGATGCAGGCCGCGATATGGGCGCCCTCGGTGTTGAGAATGTCGGTCAGATTGAACTGAAACGAAGACTGGTAGCCGCCCATGATGAACAGGTTGGGATAGCCCTGGGAGTGGATGCCGAACAAGGTGCGGATGCCGCTGCTGTACTTGTCGGTCAGGTCCAGACCGCCCTCGCCCCTGATCTGGTTGTAGATGCCGGTCTTCTGCACCTCAAAACCGGTGGCGTAGATCAGCAGGTCAAGCGCGTACTGCTGGCCCTCAAACACCGGTCCCGCAGCCGTGATCTCGGTGATGCCCTTGCCGTGGGTATCGACCAGATGGACGGTGGGTCGGTTGAAGGTCGGCAGGTAGTCGTTGTGAAAGCAGGGGCGCTTGCACATGAACATATACCACGGCTTGAGCGCCTCGGCCGTGGCTTTGTCCTGGACAATCTCGTCGATGCGTTTGTGGATGCGCATCACATAGTCGATGTTGGCGTTTTCCTGGCGGCGGATTCTCTCTTCGCGGGGCAGGGCGGCGCGCAGGGCCTGCTGCTCCTCGGTCAGCTGGGGGTCCATGACCTTGCGCATGTGTGCCCGGCGCTCGGCCTGCCAGCCCGGCTTGAGTTGGCGCGCCCAGTCGGGGTCGGTCGGATGGTCGTCCTGGATGTCAATCGAAGACGGAGTGCGCTGAAAGACGTACAGCTCCTTGGCCATTGCGCCCAGAGCCGGGACGGCCTGGACTGCGGTCGCCCCGGTGCCGATGATACCCACGACTTTGTCTTTCAGACCCGACAGGTCGTCCCCGGTATAGGCATAGTCCCAGCGCGAGGTGTGGAAGGAGTGGCCCTGAAAGGTCTCCATGCCTGCGATCCTGGTCAGCTTGGGCTTGGCCAGGGTGCCATTGGCACAGATCACAAACCGCGCCCGCATGTGGTCGCCCCGGTCGGTGGTGATATGCCACAGCCCTTCCTGTGTGTCCCATACGGTGGAGGTGACGGTGGTCTGGAACACGGCCAGCTTGTACAGATCGTACTTCTCGGCAATGGCCCGACAGTGGGCGAAGATTTCATCGCCTTTGGCGAAGCGACTCTTGGGCACGTAGCCCATCTCGTCAAGCAGCGGCAGGTAGTCGTACGAGGGCACGTCGCAGGCGATGCCCGGGTAGCGGTTCCAGTACCAGGTGCCGCCCACATCGGCGCCGCGTTCGACAATCCGAATACTCTCGACGCCGTACTCGCGCAGCCGGGCCGAGGTCAGCAGAGCCGAGAAGCCGCCGCCGATGAACAGGCACTCGACCGTATCGTTGATCGGCTCGCGGGGCTTGAGTGCGCCGCCGTAGGGGTCGTCCTCGTACTTGGCCAGCGTCCCGGTCAGGTCGGACGTGTACTGGCCCGTGCCCTCGGGCCGGTAGTCGAGCCGCAGGTCGCGCTGTTCGGCGAACTTCTGCTTGATGGCGTCGTAATACTCCTGGGGCTTGGCCGGGGGCGACGCCCAGCTCAGGGGGTCAATCAGGGGTTTATCGAGAATATCGGTTGTCTCGCTCATGAATCTCTCCTGTGTCCGGCGGTCGTGATGATCGCCTTTCCCCTTATCATCTGAGGCGGAGCGGAAAAAGAGGCGGGCCGGTCGCTCGGCCCGCGATTCGTCAGGTGGTGGAGGGTGCGTCAGGCCCGCCACTGAAAAAAGCGCACGCAATCGACCGACAGGTCGAACAGATGGCTACAGCCCGAGCGGCCGCCGACATGGTCGGCCAGCAGACGGGCGTAGTTCCTGTCGAGCTTCTTGCCGATCAGGCCCGGCGTGCCGGCCTGGCTGCCCTCGCAAATGCCGACGTAGGCCAGCCGCTGCCAGCGGCTGGTCGCCGCACTGATCGTGCCGTCGGCCTGGATGTCGAACGACACCCCGAGTTGGTGGAAGGTATCGTCCATGTCGTTGTGACACGCAAAGCCCGCGCCGTCCGGCCGCTCGGTAATACGCAGCCGCTTGGTGCGCCAGAAAAACCGCTCTTGGCCGGGCTGGGGTGAGGCCAGGTCGAGATTAAAGCAGCTGACCGGGCCTTGCTCAAACAGAGCCGCCGACTCGTCGCGATAGGCGTAGCACGAATTACAGATCCATGGCCATTCAACCCGGTCGCGCTCCCAGGCCATGCGGGCGACCCGGTTGGGACCCGGCGGCAGGTCTGCGGCGGCGGCGGCAAAGCGTTCGTGGTCATCCTGGGGAACGGGAAATGCCTGGAGGCTGACCCGCGCCATGTCAATCGCCAGGGCCAGGTGCTGCTGGTGGCCCGGCAACTCGCCGAACAGGCTGCGGGCGGCTTTGCTCAGGCCCTGGTTGGTCTGCGTGCCTTGCAGAGAGCGGCAACGGCTCAACAGCTGGGGCGCTAAGACCGTCGGCTCGCCGGACGGCTGACGCGCCGACGCCGCCAGGATCGTATAGTCGGGAAAGCGCACCAGCCAGTCATACTCAAGGCGATGCTGATGGTCGGTCTGGACACCCTGGATGCGCAGGGTTTCGTCTTCCAGGTAATCGATCTTCGCCTCAAAGCTGCGGACATAACCGTGGCTGGGCAGGGGCAGGGCAGGCGAGTACACGGGTGACGGGTCTTTCACACATTTTCCTTGCATTGTCGGGAGTGGGTGCTATCTTCTGACACGCCGACGGGAGGATAGCCATGTCATATCTGCGCTTCGCTGCAAAAGCAATGTTGGTCTTTCTCGTGGTCGGGAGCCCGACACCGGCCACGGCCGAGCCGACGCGGACCTGGAAGACCGTCGGGGAGCTGTCGGAGCACGAGCTTGAGCAGGTTGACCTGCGCACCGAGACGCCCCGGGATGCGACGGTTCCGTATCTGCCGGCCGAGCCCTATCCGTTTACTCCGCCCTATACGGCCGAAGAGATGGGCTTTTTGTCAACCGACTTTTCCCATATGCCACGGTGGAACTGTGCCCTGGTCGAAGCCTACGGCTCGGTCACGACCAGCGGCTACCTGACCAGCGCGCGGGCCGTCGGTCTGGTCCATTACCGTGCGCCGGCCGGGCTGATGGGCCAGATCAAGACCGAGCCGGGTGAGTGGTATACCCGCTGGCTGTTTCAGACGACCGACCCGGCCGAGGCCTACGGTCATCAGTCGATCTACAATCTGTACCGGACCGACCAGGAGTTCACCACCAAGGCCGACCTGTTTGCCTATGGACCGGCAATGCGGCGCGTCCGCCGCCAGCCCCAGCCGCGGCGGCAGGACAAGTTCCCCGGCTATGCGTTCGCCTTTGACGATTTTCTGAACCGCGACGCCTGGGAGTTTCACTGGCGGCTGCTGGGAACCGACGTGCTGTACGAGACCGTCCGCTTCCCCCACACCCGGGACTCGCTGACGCTGGTCGATGAGGATGGCTCGTTCTACGAGGCGACCGCTCAGGAGCTTAAGCCCATGGGCCAGGAGTATCCCCACTACACGCCGCAGGGGGGCGTTGAAACCTATGTGGTCGAAGCCACCCCGCGCCAGGACTGGATTCCCGACTACTATATCCCGCGCATTATTTACTGGCTGGACCGCCACACCTTTTTCCCGCTGCGGATTGAGCAGTACGACGCCCAGGGCACCCTGGTCAATATCGAACAGCGGGTGGCCAAGCTGATGAACCCCCAACTCGGTGACAAGGGCTACAGCGGCCAGATCTTCGTGTTCTGGGATCTGGAGCAGGACCTCTTGAGCTATGACCTGCACGACGCCCACCAGGTCCGTGACTGGACGGCAAAAGACCTGGAGGTCTTCTTCAGCCCCGACTTCATGCGCCGGGTGTGGTTTGTGGCGCCGCTCAAGAGCCAGGCGACCGTCCCGGTCCCGGAGGAGTTTTTCCTGCGCCCGGCCCTGTACCCGGACAAGTTTCCCCAGGAGCGCACGGTCAGCCTGCCGTCCCCACTGAAGGAGCGTTTTGAGGCTCAGGAAGAGTCGCGCCAGCTCGTCTTTACCGGCAGCACCGAGTAGACCAGACCGCGCGCTCGCCCCCCCCGGTCGGCGCGCCATCGACACCCCAGCACCGTCTTGAGGAGGAAGCGCATGCACGTCACCGGTATGATGCACGTCAACGTCAACTGTAGCGATTATGAGCGCTCGCGCGAGTTCTACGAGTTTCTGGGCTTCAAGGTCATGTGGGAAGTCCCGCCGCGCAACACCCCCGAGGTGGCGGCTGCGGTCGGCATGCCGCCGTATCACGTCCGGGGCGCTCTGCTGCAGCTGGAGGGCTCGCCCACGACGCCGCTGATTGATCTGCTGGAGTGGAAAGAGCCGCGTGACAGCGCCGCCCCGTACCCGCACCTGTACCACCTGGGTATTGCCCGGATCGCACTGCTCACGTCCGATATGGACGCCGACGTCGAGGCGTTGAAAGCGCGCGGGGTGGAATTTCTGTCCGAGCCGGTTCTGCTCAGCCCGCCCGACGCGCCGCCGGCCCGCTTCGTGTGCTTCAAAGACCCGGACGGAACCATCCTGGAACTGGTCGAAACGGCTCAACCGTAAAGGAGGCGGGTATGAAAATCGGCTTCAATATGCCCCAGCTGACCGACTTGGCCGACCGGCGGGCGGTCCACGAGTTTGCGGTCCGGGCCGACGAACTGGGCTATGACTCGCTATGGGTCCAGGATCACTTCCTGTATCCCGAGCAGCCCGTCCAGAGCCATCCGATTGACCAGTTCATCCACGGTCCCCAGCCCATCCGGCAGTGGCCCCAAGCCTATGAAAGCGTCCTGGCCCCGCTGGAGGCGCTGGCCTATGTGGCCGGCATCACCCGCCGCATCCGGCTCGGGACCTCAGTCCTGGTCTTTGGCTACCACCGACCAGCCACGCTGGCCAAACAGGTGGCGACGATCGACGTGCTGTCCGAGGGCCGTTTCGATCTCGGCCTGGGCATCGGCTGGTCGCGTGAGGAGTACGCCCACCAGGATACCCCGTTTGAGCGGCTTGGCGCGCGCTGCGACGATTTCATCCGCGCCCTGCGCGCCGCCTGGAAGACAAACCCGACCGGTTATGACGGCGAATTCTACTCCATTCCGCACGGCTCATGCTCGCCCAAGCCCGTTCAGCGGGATGAGCACGGCAACCCGGCGGTTCCCATTCTGGGCGGCTTCCTCAGCGAGCCGGGGCTCAGGCGGACCGCCGAGCTGTGCGACGCCTGGCACCCCGCCGGCCACACCGTGGAGATGGCGCTGAGCCGCCTGCAACAGATCAACCGGATGGCCAAAGAGCGCTTCCAGCGCGGTCCGCTGGGGCTCGTCCAGCGGGTGTTTGCCGCTCCGGCCCTGCCGAGTATCGAAAAGATCGGCGAGCAGGTCATGCAGCCCAACTGGATCGGCACGCCGGACGACATGCTGCCGCATCTCAAGGAGTGCAAAGAGGCCGGCATCGACGAGGTTGTTATCGACACCAGCTTTTTTGGCGAGATGAGGAGCCCGGACGACTGGATTGCCCATCCCGACTTCTTCAAGCCGCTACTCGACGCAGCCCACGCCGAGACGGAAGGATGATTGGACCATGAAAGTCTTCATTAGCCACGCAGACGCAGATCATGCGTTTGTCAAGAAGATTGCGGCTGGCTTGGAAGAAGCCGGTTTTGAGGCATGGGATGCGAGCCGGGAAATACTGCCTGGGGACAATTGGGCCGGCAAAACAGCACGAGCCCTCCAGGAGTCGGAGGCCATGGTGGTTCTCCTCAGCCCGGATGCCCTGCGTTCAAGTTGGGTCCGCCGGGAAATCGACTATGCTCTCAGTGAACAACGATATTCCAACCGCCTGATCCCCGTCCTTGCGAAAGAACTCAATGAAGAAGCAGTTCCCTGGATTCTTCGACACTTACGCATGGTACAGCTGGGCGAAGATGTGAAGGAAGAAGAAGGCATTCATCAGATCGCGCAAGCCCTCCTGGAAGCCGCCTCATAAGCGCTCCTCAGCGATCCTCTCATCGCGCTATCAATTCCTCGATTCATGTTGCCACAGGAAATTTTCCTCTCGCATTCCGACCGTGACCGTCAATTCGTGCAGGACTTGGTCGCCATGCTGCGGCGCCATGGGCTTCCCGTCTGGTACAGTCGGACCAACATACGTGGAGCGCAGCAGTGGCACGATGAGATTGGAGCGGCCCTGCGCCGCTGCGATTGGTTTGTACTGGTCTTATCGCCGAGTGCCGTGGAATCCATCTGGGTCAAGCGGGAGCTGCTCTTTTCTCTTCAAGAGAACCGCTTTGATAACAAAATCGTCCCCCTTGTGTATCAAGACTGTGACTATGAGCGACTTTCCTGGACACTGCCTATCTTTCAGATGATTGATTTCACCCGAGCCTTTGAGCAAGGCTGCCGTGACCTCCTGCGTGTATGGGGGGTGGGGTATCAGGCAACCTGATTACTGGGTGTATAGCGGACAGCCGCCGGTCGGCTCATAAGCCGACCGGACCGGACAAAGGGGCGTCAGTCCTGCGGGCTGGCGTCAAAGCCGCCGGCTTCGGGCTGGTGGCCGTACATGTCTTCGACGTAGTACTCCGACTGATGGGTCGCCGGCCGGCCGCCATAGCCGTACTCGAACATCCAACCCGACGGACTGCCGAAGTAGAAGGAGTACATGTGGTCGTTCGAGTGCTTACCGGGCAGAATACGGACCGGAATCTTGTGCTTGCGGACCAGGTCGTAGGTCAGCCCCACGTCGTCGGGGTTGTCAACCTCGATCATGATGTGGTTGAGGCGGCGTTTGCCGTCGCCGACGCCGAAGGCCACAGTATGGTCGCGCTCGTTACAGTGCATGAAGGTCGGCGCCACGACCTGGTCGCCCATCCGAATCTTGTACTCGACGCCGCCCCGCATGCCGAGCGCCTTGAAAAAATGATAGGCCGCCACGCTGTCCGGCTGGTGAATAATGCAGTGGCCGAGCCCGCCGCTGCCGGTCTTGAACCGGCCGTGCATGCCCCGGCCGGGATGGAAGGGCCGGCGAAAGTGAACCTCCGGGCCGTGAAAGATCTCAATCGGGTTGCCGCCCGGGTCGGTCAGCTTGAGCACGGCCAGCACGCGCCGCTCGGCAGCCTCGTCGTCTGAGCCGAGCTGGTAGGGGATCTCGGCGGTCGTCAGCTGGTGCTGCATCTGGTCGAATTCCTCAGCCCCGGCGACCCGGAAGCCCAGATAGCCGAGATCGTCACTGCCGTCGTCGTGCAGCACCAGCCGGTGGTGCCAGTAATCCATGCGCAGATAGCAGCGGTCGGACTCGCCGTCGTCGCTCACCTCAAAACCCACCACTGTGGCCGCAAAATCCTTCCAGGCCGCGCTGTCTTTGACCCCGACCCCCATATACCCGAGTTCTGTAACCTGGACCATGTCGTCCTCCTGTGACGCTGTCTTGGCCCTAGCTTGGCCCTATTTCGGCCCTAGCTTGGCGCTATATTCTGGGCGTGCCCTCCGGCTCGGCAATGACCCGGTTCTCAAGCTGGCCGATCCTGGCGATCGAGATCCGCACCACATCGCCGGCTTTCAAGAATTGGGGCGGCTTCATGGCCGCACCCACACCGCCCGGCGTGCCGGTCGAAATGATATCGCCCGGCTCCAGGGTGAAGGCGGTGGACAGGTGCGCGACCAGCTCAAAGCAGTCGAACAGCAGCTCGCGGGTGTTTGAGTGTTGGCGCGACTCGCCGTTGACCCAGGTCTGGAGTTCCAGGCCGTGGGGGTCGCCGATTTCATCTGCGGTGACAAGACACGGACCAAGCGGACAGTGGGTATCAAACGACTTGCCCATGGTGAAGGTCGGCACCCGCCGCTGCCAGTCCCGGACGCTCACGTCGTTGGCGATGGTGTAGCCGACGATCACCTCGGCCGCGCGGCTCTTCGGCACGTGGCGGCAGCGCCGGCCAATGACCACGGCCAGTTCGCCCTCGTAGTCCAGCTTGTCCGACACGCGCGGCAGGTGGATCACGTCGGTCGGGCCGGTCACCGCAGTCGATTGTTTGTTGAAGATCAGCGGAAACTGGGGCGTGTCCCGGCCGGTCTCGGCGATGTGATCCTTGTAGTTGAGGCCGACGGCCAGAATCTTCGGCGGTCGCAGAATCGGCGCGGCAAGGCTGACCTCGTCGAGCGCCAGTCTGGCCGTCGTACCCGCGACCGCTTGCCTGGCCGCCTCCAGAGCCACATCGCCGGCCTCCAGAAAGGCGCGCATTTCCGCTGGCAGGTCGGGCGCGGCCCGAGACAAGTCCACCACGCCGTCCTGGTCCAGAACACCGATACGGGTCGAGCCGGCATGGCTAAAGGTGACGAGCTTCATGGGGTTTCCTCCTTTGCGGGTGCCTGTTCGCGGATCAGCTTTTCCCCCCGGCGCGTCGGCCGGTGCGTCGGCCTGGGCGACCGACATCCGTCGCATCTATCAGGTCTGGCGCGGTCCAGCCGTCCAGGTCGTAGTCGGCCATGCAGTCGTCAACAAACGCCTTGAGTTCTTCGACCCGCCCGCTGGCCATAGCCGCCGGCAGGTTCTCAAGCCGGATGTTTTCATAGTTGCCGGCATAGTTGCGCTCGTACAGCTCGTGGCGTCCGCCGAACTCCGAGCCGACTGCGTCCCACAGGAGTTTGAGCAGCTTGACCCGCTCCAGCGCGTCGTAGTTGTTGGAGCCGCGCAGATACTTGTCGAGGTAGGGACGCAGCTCCGGGGTTTTGAAATCCACGGCGTGGGAGTTGAGGTAGATCAGCCCGCTCGAAATCGTCTGCTCGACAATCTCCTTGATGCGCGGGTAGGCGCTGGCGGCCAGGCTGCGGTAGGCCAGACCGTACTCTGTATTGGGCTGGACAGCACCGCCCACCCACGGCTCCGGGGTTTTGATCATGGCCTCGGTCAGACCCCAAAAGGTATGCCGCCAGGCCAGGACCTCGCCGAGGTGGACCTGGGCGCTGCGCAGCTCTTGCCCGCCCACGGCCTCAACCGCCTTGAGCAGGAGGCCGCTGAAGAAATCGAGCTTGACCGCAAAGCGGGTGCAGCCGTGCAGGGTGAAGCGCGGAATAAAGCCCGAGCCGGGGAAGAAGGTGTTGGCCTTGTCCACATCGCGGTAGACAAACAGGTCTTCCCACGGGATGAGCACGTGGTCCAGAATCAGGATGGCGTCGTTTTCGTCCAGCCGCGAGGACAGGGGATAGTCAAACGGGCTGCCCATGGTGGCTGCGGCCAGTTCGTAGGACGGCCGACAGATGAGCTTCACCCCCGGCTGGTCCATGGGAATCATGGCAAACAGCGCCATCTCGGGCCGGCTCAGCGGCGTCGGGCCGTAGAAGCCGATGAAATTGTAGTGGGTCAGGGCCGAACCCGTGGCCACGACCTTGGCCCCGCTGACAATCACGCCGGCGTCGGTTTCCTTTTCGACATGGACGTAGACATCGCTGACCTCGTCGGGCGGGCGCCCCTTGTCGGTCGGCGGGTTGACCAGGGCGTGGTTCAGGAACAGGCAGCGTTCCTGGGTCTGCCGATACCAGCGCCGGGCGTTATCCTGATAGGGCGCGTAAAACTCGGCATTCGCCCCCAGTGTGGCCGTCAGGCTGGCCTTGTAGTCGGGCGAGCGGCCCATCCAGCCGTAAGAGATGCGCGCCCACTCGGCAATCGCGTCGCGGCTGCCGACCAGGTCGGCCGTGTCGCGGGGGACTTTGTAGAACTTGTGGGTGAAGCCGCCACTGCCGGTATCGGTCTCGGTGGTCAGTGTGGAGTTCTTGTCGGGATCGTGCAGGGCATCATACATGCGGGCCAGCATCCGGGCCGAGTTCCGAAAGGCGGGATGCTGGGTGACGTCTTTGACCCGCTCGCCATAGATCCAGACTTCGCGGCCGTCACGCAGGCTGTCGAGGAACTCCTGGCCGCTGAAGGGGCGCACGGTGTGGGTCACGGCTGTCTCTTCTTACACGGCCTGCCGCGCTCAGCTGGGACGGCGGCAGGCCCTGGGAGGCGAGGGAGGAGGCGCAGCGAACAGGCACTGCGCCGGACACGGGCTAGCCCGCCTTTGGTTGCACCGGCGGGGTCGTCTCGCTGAGCCTGGCCGTCACGTCTTCGTCAGACATGCGGTAGACCGCATCCTGGCCCGGCGGAAAACGCATGGGCGGGTTGTCGGGATCGACCGCCGGATTCTGGACCGTGCCGCCGCGCGCGGCAAAGGGCTGGGGGTGTTTGTAGCGCTCAAGCTCTTCCTGGCTGATGCCGTTCAGCCCGACGACCTCGGGATCGATCCAGGCTTCCTGGTCAATCGCCCCGCCCTCCGAGGTCGAGAACTCCAGCATCAAGCCCTCGGGGCCGGCAAAGTAGATTGACTTGCAAAAGCCGTGGTCGAGCGGTCCCATCACCCAGTGGCCGTGGCTGCGCAGCCGGTCGCGCATGGCCAGCAGCTCTTCCTCGGTGTCCACGTTGAGAGCCAGGTGTTGCATGGCGCCCGGGGCAACCAGACCCGCCGTCCAGCTGGCGTGCGACACGCCCTCCCGGGGCTGAATCTCGCCGCTCTCCGGCCCCTGGACAAAGGCGATGGACGAGCTGTCGTTCATTCTGACAAAGCCGTGGTAGGTGTTTTTCACGCCGTGCATCCAGTACAGCGCGACCAGCTCCATGCCCAGCACTTGGGTGAAAAACTCGATCTGGGCCTTCATGTCTTTGGTACAAATGGCCAGATGGTGTACGCCGTTCGGTAAGCCCATAGTCGTCCCTCCTGTGTTTGCGTTTGCGTGGCCCGTTCTAGGCCATGCCTTTCCGTCTTGTCAAGCTGATTCACGCCCGCGACTCGGCCAGCAGCCGCTCGACCTGTGACTCGACCACCGTGCCGCGAAAAAACTCGGGGTTGAGGTCGGTCTTGAGCCTGACCGGATTCACAAACACGAAATCCCGAAAGTCGGCTTCGCTGATGATGCCGTCCTCGACCAGCTCCCAGGCTTCGGCGGCCGCGCTGCGCATGTCCGGCAAATCCCAGTGCCCGAGGTCGGACCCGTAGACCGTGCGCAGCTTGACGCCGAAGGGGTTGCGTCGGGTATCAAAGGCCCAGGCGGTGATCCGGTCGTCGCCCTCACAGCCAAAATAAAAGGGCGTCGCAAACAGGTTGATGATATCTTCGGCCCGCTCAATGCCGCAGGCCGCCCACTCGTCCTGGTCGGCCGGGTCTTCGGGCGTGCCCCACAGCAGGTGCGAGCGCTGCTGGGTGTGGGTGAGCTTGTCGGCCAGCGCCGGACCGCCGTACTCGGCGAACAGCTCGCGCATCAGGGCTTCGTCCAGATTGGCCGGGTCGAAGTGGTGGATGAAATTGACGTTGTGTTTTTGCCAGTGCCCGATCAGATCCGCGTACAGGCTGCACGCCCAGCCCACCCCGCCTTCGAGAAAGGCCCAGCGGAGTTGGGGGAAGCGCCGGGTCACGCCGCCGAAAAACAGCGACTTGCACACCGCGTCGGCCGAGGCGGCAAAGTGACCCAGATGGTTGTACATGAAGTTCGAGATCGAGGTCCGACTGCCCCAGCCCGCCCCGATGGAGTGAAACGTCGGCGCGACTTTGAGTTTAAGACACGTGGCCCACACCGGGTCGTAGTCATACGCGCTGTCAATGCCGAAGGTGTCGAGCCAGAACGCATAGCGGCCCAGCTCCGGGACGTGCCGGGCGGCTGGAATCGGACGCCGGACATGGGCGGCCAGGAGCGGAACTTTCAGGCCCAGGGTCGTGACCGCATAGTCGAGCTCGGCAATGGCCTCCTCGGGGGTGTGCATGGGGATCATGGCTGCGGGGGTGAGCCGGTCGGCGTACTCGCGGAAGATGTCGGCGTGGTAGGTGTTGAACGCCCGGCAGGCGACCTGGCGCAGTTCGTCATCGCCGGTGTGCAGGGCGGCCATGCCGATGCTGGGATAAATCACGCTGAAGTCCAGGCCGGTTTCGTCCAGGCGACGGTGGAGCAGCTTGGGCAGCGAGCTGGTCGCCCGGTCAAGGGTGTTTTTGGTCGGGTGGACCCACCAGTGCGGTCGCGGGGCGCGCAGCGTGCGACGCTCCTGGCGGGACAGCTCATACCAGCCAAACCGGAACGGCACATCCGGCGCCTTCTGGAAGCGCTCGACCGCCCGGCTGCCGCCAATGTCACGCAGGTAGTCAAAGACCGCCGGCTCAAACTCGGCCGTATGGCCGTCCGAGTCGATAATCGGGTGGTCCAGCTTGGCCCGAATGGCGGCTGATCGGGTCTGGCTTGGCATACACTACTCCTTGTCTTGGCCCTTACTTGAGCGATTCGGCCTGTTTCGTCAAGACAAGGCGCCGGGAAGTTGCGCGCCGGGTTTCTCTCCGGGCGCGTCTGATGCTAAGACAGGGGCCAGCACAAGGGAGGAGCCCATGAAGTTTGGCATGCTGAGTCTGCTGGATCACTACCCCGAGGATAAATCCGAGGAGCAGTACTACAAGGACTTTTTCGCCGAGGTCGATCTGGCCGAGGAGCTGGGCTTTGACGCGGTGTGGGTCGGCGAGCACCACTTCTGTAACTATGTGTGTCCCTCGCCCCAGATTGTGGCCATGGCCATCGCCCAGCGGACCACCAGGCTGCGGATCGGAACTGCGGTCGCCCTGCTGCCCCACCACGACCCGATCCGTCTGGCTGAAGACTACGCCATGCTCGATCTGCTGAGCGGCGGGCGGCTCGATTTTGGCGTTGGACGGGGGTTCATCAAGCTGATTTATGACGGCTTCAATCAGTCGATGGACGAGAGCCGGGGACGCTTCCGCGAAGCCCTGGAGATAATCGAGCGGGCCTGGACCGAGGAGACGTTTTCCTATCGGGGAGAGTTTTACACCGCCAACGAGGTCAGGTTGCTGCCGCGCCCCCTGCAAAAGCCCATGCCGCCCATCTACATGGCGGCGGCGGCCAGCCAGGAATCTTTCGTGGCGGCCGGCCACAAGGGCCACTCGCTGCTCCTGGCCCTGTTCACCATGCCGCTCAGCGCGTTCAAGGAAAACGTGCAGCTGTACCGCGAGACGCTGAGCCAGGCCGGTCATGCTGCCGAGAACATTGAGGTCGCCGGCGCCTACCACTGCTTTGTCGCCGACACGCCCGAGCAGGCCCGCCAGACCTGGGAGCGGCATTATATGCGCTACCTGCATTTTGTCGGGCCGCTGATCGGTCCGCCGGAAAAAATTCCGGGCAAACAGTACGACGCCTGGAAGCGGCTGGGCGAAAACCTGCGTCACGTCACCTTTGACCAGATGTACCCCAATCTGGTGCTGTGCGGCGATCCGTCTCAGTGTGTGGATCGGATCGGGCTGCTACAGGAGGAGCTGGGGCTGAGCAACCTCATGCTGTATATGGACCTGGGCGGCCTGGATCAGAAGGCACTCCGGGGTTCGATGGAGCGTTTTGCGACCAGGGTCATGCCCCACTTCCGGACGGAATGAGAGGAGAGAGGGAGCTTATGAAAGACTATGCCCACCCCGAGGTCCTGGTTGATACCCAATGGCTCGCCGAGCACCTCGACGACCCCAAGGTCCGCATCGTTGACATCCATCTTGACCCAACGCTGTACGAGTCGGGCCATATCCCCGGCGCCGTTTTCTGGCCCGCGATCGGAACCCTGCTCAAACCGGACTGGCAGATCAATTTTGATACACAATCGGTCGAAGACCTGTGTGCACGCTCGGGTATTGCCAACGACACCACCGTTGTCGCCTACAGCGAGCAGAACGCGCTGGCCGCGTGGGTGTTCTGGTTTCTCCGGTCCGTCGGTCATGCCGATGTGCGTGTCCTGAACGGCGGCCGCCAGAAATGGGTCGCCGACGGTCATGCGCTGACGACCGAGCCGCCGGCCGTCTCAGCCGCTACCTATAGCGCCCACGATCCAAAGCCTGAGCTGCGTGCTCTCCAGGACAGGGTCCGGGCTGCGGTGGGCAAAGACAACGCCGTGCTGCTCGATGTCCGCACCCCCGAGGAATACCGGGGCGAACTGTTTCTGCTGGAGCCCCCGCAGGGGACGGAGCGGGGCGGGCATATTCCCGGGGCTACCTACCTCTACTATGAAGACGCCCTCAACGAGGACACGACCTTCAAGTCGGCCGACGACTTGGCCGCCCTGTACGAGAGCCGGGGCGTCACGGCCGACAAGGAAACGATTACCTACTGCGCGGTCGGCATCCGTTCGGCTCACACCTGGTTCGTGCTGACCCAGCTGCTCGGCTATTCCCAGGTCCGCAGCTTTGACGCCTCGTGGAATCTATGGGGCCGCCTGCCCGACACGCCGGTTGAAGCGGGAGACGGGTCGGCCTAGTTTCTCCCGCCAACAACGTGTGAGGCAATACCCACCCCGTCCCTTCGACACGCTCAGGACCACCCCTCCCGAGAGGGGATGGGGGCGGTTCCCCTCCTCGGAGGGGTGGCCGAAGGCCGGGGTGGGTTTCTTTTTGCATCACGCGTTTTCAGAGGGGGAAGCGCGGAGTGCAGGGGGATTTATACGGGAGGCATGACCACCGGCTCGGGACAATTGGCAGGTGCGTCCGGCTGCGGCTATACTTGGACGCTGACGGCTGTGCCGACACAAAGGAGGTCCTCCATGGCAAGCTATGAGTGTATTCTGGTTGACAGCCCGCTACCGGCAGTCCGGCGGGTCACCCTCAATCGGCCGCAAAAGCGCAACGCGCTGAACAACCGGCTGCGGACCGAAATTTTGCAGGCTCTCGAAGAGGCCGACCGCGACCCGGACGTTCGGGTCAGTATCCTGCGTGGCGCGGGTACGTGCTTTTCGGCCGGCTACGATCTGGGCAGCGACAATACCAAAGACCAACCCTACTACTCTGCCGACGGAGCCGGGCAGTGGGCCCGGCATGTGATCGAGGGCTCGTTTCGTATCTGGGACATGGCCAAGCCCGTCATTGCCCAGGTTCACGGCTACTGCCTGGCCGGGGGCAGTGAGTTGGCCACGGCCTGCGATCTGGTGTATGTGGCCGAAGACGCGCACATCGGCTATCCGCCGGTCCGCCTCATGAGTCCGCCCGATATGCAGTTTCACCCCTGGCTGATGGGCATGCGGGATGCGATGGAGATGATGCTGACCGGAGACGCGCTGAGCGGGGTCGAGGCGGCCGACAAGGGCTTTGCCAACCGGGCCTTTCCTGCCGCGGAGCTGGAACAGCGGGTGCTGGAGATTGCCGAGCGGGTGGCCAAGATTCCGACCGAGTTGCAGCAGATCAACAAACGCTCGGTGCACCGGGCGATGGAGATCAAGGGCGTGCGGGCAGCCATCCGGGCCGGCACCGAACTGCAAGCCCTGGCATTTACGACCAAATCGACCCGTGACTATCTGAAGGAGTTGGGCAAGGGGGTACGTCAAGCCCTGTCCTTGCGGGACAAGGGCTTTGGCGATTATCGGGAGCGCGAAAATTCGTGAGCCGGGTCTTGAATCCGGGCCGGTGATTCCACTATTTTTCCTGGGAACCGCAGTCACTGGAACACATAAGGAGGAACAGCATGAGGACCGAAACGCTTGAATACAAAGACGGCGACGTGACCCTGAAGGGCTTTTTGGCCCTGGACGATCAGAGCGACCATAAGCGCCCCGGCATTCTGGTCATGCCGGAAGCCTTTGGCCTGGGTAAGCACGCCAAGGAACGTGCCCAGCGGCTGGCAGCCCTGGGCTATGTCGCCCTGGCCGGCGACCCGTATGGCGACGGCCTTGAGGTCGCCGACCTGCAAGAGGCCATTAAGCACGCGGGCGCCATCCGCGAGACGGCCGAAAAGTTCCGCCAGCGGGGCCGGGCCGCTCTCGACACGCTGGCCGGGCTGCCCCAGGTTGATGCCGACCGTCTGGCCATGATCGGCTTCTGCATGGGTGGCTCCTTCTCGCTGGAGATGGCCCGCGACGGCGCGCCGCTGTGCGGCATCGTGTCGTTTCACGGCGCGCTCGAAACAGACACACCCGCCCAGGCCGGACAGGTCAAGGCCAAGATCCTGGTCTGTCACGGCGCCGACGATCCCTTCGTGCCGCCCGAACACGTCAACGCCTTTCAGGAAGAAATGACCAAGGCTGGCGCGAACTGGCAAGTGATCAGCTATGGCGGGACCGTCCACAGCTTCACGAACCCGGATGCCGCGGCTGCCGGCATGGACGGCATTGCCTACCACGCGCAGACGGACCAACGCTCGTGGAAGGCCATGCGGGACTTCTTCGACGAAATCTTCGCCTAGAGCCTTCTGCTTTTAGGTAGACGCATACCCAGCATGGGCGAAGTAGTGGCGGCATTCCTCAGGGCCGAAGCGGTCAAGCAGGGTCCCGAGCCGCCGCCATGTCGCTTCCACGGTCCGTTCGGCCGCGTGACGGAGCAAAGCTTTGAGCTTGGCGAAGACCTGTTCAATGGGGTTGAGATCGGGGGAGTAGGGGGGCAGGAAACGGAGTGTGGCCCCCACCCGCTCAAGGGCCGCCCGCACGGCCGGACTCTTGTGGCTGCTCAGATTGTCCATAATGACGATATCACCCGGGGTGAGCGTCGGCAGCAGGCATTGTTCGACATAGGCCAGGAAGCAGGCGCCATTCAGCGGGCCATCGAAGACACACGGAGCGGCCACACGGTCGTGGCGCAGCGTCGCCACGCAGGTCAGCGTCTGCCAGTGCCCGTGGGGGCGGGTCGCCCGCAACCGCTGGCCCCGGCGGCAGCGGCCATGGCTGCGGGTCATATTCGTCTTCGCCCAGGTCTCATCCAGGAACACGAGGTGCCGCGGGTCAAGTTGGCCTTGCGTGCGCTGCCACTGTCGGCGGCGGCGCACGATGTCCGGCCGCTCCTGCTCGGCGGCCACCAGGCTTTTTTTTAAAGCTGATCCCGGCCCCTGTGAAGAAGCGGGACAGCATACTGGTGTCTACCCGCACGCCGCGTTCCCTCCACAGCCGGGCCGCCAATGCGGCCAGCGTGATATCGGGCTGCGCCGCCAGCACCGCCAGCACCCAGGCGCGGTGGGGCTCCACCTTCGAAGGCCGATGCCCCCCGGTGCCCACACTCCTCCGCTCCCCGGTCCGGTGGAACCGCTGGAGCCACTTGATCGCTGCCGCCGCACTGACCCCAAACCGCCGCGCTGCCGCCCGCCGGCTCAGTCCCTCACTTTCCACCGCGTCAATCACGCGATCCCGCAAATCTTGCGCATACGCTCGGGCCATTTCTTCCCTCCTTCCGTCGCGCTCCGCCGGCACGCCCCCCCCAGTGTGCGACAAAGACGCGGCTGATTCAAGCTATTCGCAGAAGGCTCTAGCCCACGGGCTACAGGCTGGCCGCCGGTTCGACGACCTGTTCGGCCAGCCGGGCGATGTCGTCCTTGACCGCCTGGCGGTCGGCCGGAAACAGGCCCACGATAAGCTGTCCGACCCCGGCGTCCTGGGCGCGCTTGATGTCGTCGCGCGTCAGCGGCACGCCCAGGCCGGGCGAGATGGCGAACTGCAAGGCGTCCGGGTCACGGCCGGCGGCGCGGGCGTAATCCTTGATCCGGCCAATCTTGGCCGGCGCCTCGTCAACGCTGACATTCATCCCGAACCAGCCATCGCCGACTTCTCCGACACGCTTGAGGGCGGGCTCGCTCTCGCCGCCGAAGATAATCGGCGGGTGGGGCTTTTGGACCGGCTTGGGGTAGGAACGGACGCTCGGAAAGCTGCAAAACTCGCCCTCGAAGCTCGTTTCCTCCTCGGTCCACAGCTTTTTCATGACCTGGAGGTATTCCCGGGTGCGGGCCGCCCGCCGGGCCCAGGGAACGCCCAGGGCGGTGAATTCTTCCTCCAACCAGCCGACCCCGACCCCAAAGTCGAAGCGTCCGCCCGACAGCTTGTCCAGGGTGGCGACCTCTTTGGCCGTGGTCAGCGGGTTGCGTTCGGGCACCAGGCAGATGCCGGTGCCGACCCGAATCGTTTTCGTCTGGGCGGCAATAAAGGTCAGGGCGGCAAAGGGGTCGAGGATTTCGACCTGCATGGTCGGCGAGGGAAACTTGCCGTCCGGCGAGTAGGGATACTTGGACGCGTACTGATCGAGCAACACAATATGCTCGGGCGCCCAGATGGAATGAAAACCCGCCTGCTCGGCGGTCTCGGCCGCCAGGCTCATGACTTCCGGGTCGGCCATCAGGCCGATACCCACGGCGATAAATCCGGTTTGCATGGGTCTGCCTCCTGTGTCGTGCCGGGCGGCTAGGCGACCACCGGCCCGGGTGTAAACGCGCACGGCATGTGTTTGATGCCGTTGATGAAACTGTGCTTGAGGCGTTCCGGCTCGCCGGTCACGTGGAGGTCCGGCAGGCGCTGGAACAGCTCACGGAACATGACCTCCATCTCTCGGCGGGCCAGATTGGCGCCCAGGCAGAAGTGGGGACCCGCGCCAAAGCCGATGTGCTCGTTCTTTTTGCGGCTGATGTCAAAGGTATCGGGGTCGTCAAAGACCGCCTCGTCCCGGTTGGCCGAGGTGTAGAACATGAGCACCTTCTCGCCCTTGCGCAACTGTTGGCCGCCCAGCTCGGTATCGCATAGGGCGGTCCGGCGCATATAGATGACCGGGCTGGCGTAGCGCACGATTTCTTCGATGGCGGTCTTGGCATAGGTTGCAAAGTCCGACTGCCACAGCCGGCGCTGCTCGGGGTGTTCGTCCAGCAGCCGCACTCCGTGGGCGATTGCGTTGCGGGTGGTTTCGTTGCCCGCAGCGGTCAGCAGCACGAAGAACGAGCCGAGTTCCTCAACCGTCAGCCGGTCACCGTCCAGCTCGGCGTGGACCAGGGCCGAGGTCAGGTCGTCGGTGGGCTGTTGCAGGCGCTCTCGACGCATCTCATCCATCAGCTGAAACAGGTCGCGGGCGGCCTGAATCGCGGCCATATAGCGCTCCATCAGGTCGGCGACACCATACTCGGGGTCTGCCCCGCCGAGCAGGATATTCGTGCGCTCGAACACAAAGTCGTGCTGGCTGGCCGGGATGCCCAGCATGTCGCAGATGATCTGAATCGGGAAGGGCGCGGCGATATCGCTCACAAAATCACAGCTGCCCCGTTCAACCACCTCATTGACCACCCGCCGGGCGGTCAGTCGTACCTCTGCGTTCACCTTGCGCAGGTGACGCGGCGTAAAAGCCTGAGAGACGAGGCCGCGTAGCCGTTTGTGACGCGGGTCGTCCATGACGATCATGGAACCGAACACATCACGGGTATCCGGCGGGGTGTCGGTGACGATGATGCCCTGGGCCGAAGAAAAAATCTGCGGGTTCAGGCTGGCGTGCAAGACATCGGCATGACGGGTGACCGCCCAATAGCCGGGCCCCGCCACAGGCATGCTGGTCTCGCCCTCTTCAAAGAAGGCGACGGGATGATGTTTGCGCAGGAAGGCAAAAGCCGCCGTTCGCTCTTCATACGGTTTGAGCCAAAAGTCCCAGTCCGACAGCTTGATGTCGTCCAATGCATAGCTGCTGTGCGGCATGATGTTCCTCCTCGGCCCGGCCTCTTCGGGCTTGAAGCGGCTTGATCCTAGCACATTATCTCTTCTATAAAACTGCTGACTGACCCGAAAAGGAGGACGGTGTATGAAACTGTCACAAGCCCGGATCGAACCCCTGACCGAATCGGAATGGACCGACGAACAGCGCGAGGTCTTGGAGTCTCGCTACAAAGAAGGCGTGGTCTACAACGTCATGGGCACCCTGGCCCGGCACTGGGAGGCGGCCAAGAAGTTCAACGTATGGGCCTTTCACGTCATGGGCGACAGCCAGACCCTGGCGCCCCGTGAACGGGAGCTGTTGATTTTACGCATCGGCTGGCTGTGTCAGGCCGAGTACGAGTGGGGCCAGCACGTGCTGTTCGGCCGTCAGGCCGGCCTGAGCGACGAGGAGATTGCCCGGATCAAAAAAGGTCCCGACGACCCGGCCTGGGATCCGTTTGACGCCAGCCTGCTGCGTGCTGCGGACGAGCTGCACGCCGAGGCGCTGATCAGCGACGCCACCTGGGCGGCCCTGGGCGAACGCTACAACACCCAGCAGCTGATGGACGTGGTGTTCACCGTCGGGCAGTACAATCTGGTGTCGATGGCCCTGAACACCTTTGGCGTCCAGCTCGATAAAGGCGTCAAGGGCTTTTAAGCAATCGTTACGCAATGCGTGCCTCGGGCCGCATGCGGCTCGGCTGGCTCTCTGTCGGCGGGCCAGCCGGCCGTCACGTTTTCCAGCTCGGTCAGGAGGGGAGCGTGGGACGCTCTCGGAGATAGGCGATAATCTCTTCGGGCAAGGGGGTCGCCGTCAACCAAGAGAGGTCTGGAAGCCGACAAAAATGCTCCTCGTAATCGAGAATGGTGGCGCCCACAAGCTCTCCATTTCCCGGGTCTTTGCGGAGGAGGAGTCCGTGTTCATCTTCGTAAGAATAGGCCGGTCGAGGAGTTCCAATGGAAATGTAGAGGACATCCGCGTCACGATCATACGAAAGTTCAAGCTGCCCGACACACGTTATGGACGCGGCCATAAGACCCTCCCTCTGGGTTCCAAAGTCGTGAGGTAAGCAGTGTTTAGATAACCTACCCCTTTTCTGTATCGTACGACAGCGGTCGTGATACTCCCTGCCCAGAACCCTGTTGTGATGTTCCGCGCGGTAAAAAGCTTGTGTTCCGGTGTCCTCCCTTCATACACGCTATCAGGCTGTTCTATGGCAGCTCTCACCTGATCTTCCTTCCCAATCATTTCGGTATGTCGGGTGGTGACATGATCCCAGGAGGCAAAAGTGGCGATCACCGTCTCTCCAAACACATCCGTGACGATGAACTTTGCCACTGCTCTGTCCTTTCTAGATATCGTCCAGGGGAAACACCGGGCGCCGGATCTTCGCGTACGGCAGACGCGACAGGATTTGGGTCGCCAGCCCAGGCGTATCCACGTCGATGATCTTGGCCGCGACCTCGGCAAAGCCGGCCCGGTGCTGCATCTCGGCCTTGCAGGCCAGGATTTTGCGCTCGGTCGGCTCAATGCCCAGGCTGCGGAAGTGGTTGGGCTCAAACACCAGCACCGGCCGTGAGGTCAGAATCACCTCGATCCCGCCGCAGTCAACAACCACGGTGGGTCCGCGATCAAAAGTCATGGAGATGAACGCCGTGCCGGTGGTGAAGACGCCCTGGTGGATGGAACGCACCCGGCCGCTGATCTCGACCGGGTCGCCGTGAAACCGGTCGGCCTTGCCGCCGACGCTGAGGCTGACGTTCTTGCCGACCCCGGCCTGTATGGCGGCCTGGACAGCCTCGGGGTCGGCGATATTGCCGACGACCGCGCCGCTGGCGCCCTGCTTGAGCAACTCGGCCAGAATTGCTGTGCCGTCGCCCGGCGTACCGGCCCCGCCACTGTCGGCCAGATCGCCCAGAATGACCGGACCGGCCTCGGTCGCCATCGCCTCGCGGACGGCCTCCTCGACCGACACCATATCGGTATGAAAGGACTGCCGCTTGGCCCAGCATGCCGCTTTGATTTGCTCGGCGACATCCTGGGCCAGGTTGGGCTCGCCGTCGGTGGTGACCACGACACTCATGCCCGTCTCGGGAATCTCTGAGCAGAAAAACCCTTCCAGCAGCGACACGTCGAGAATACGCCCATCGCTGGCGGCCAGATTCTGGGCCTGACGCATCAGATGTTCCATTGGCCAGCCGGGCGCGATGTACAGCTTTTGCAGGGCCGGCGACATGGCCGGTTGGGCGCGAACCGCAGTCGGCGACAGGCTGGCGTCGAACATGCCGGCCATGACCTGGGCGGCCTTGCGGCCGACCGGCACAAAGTCGTAGTGCGGGTTGGTCTTGACGCCGATCAGCAGGTCGGTCTGTTCGACCATCAGCGGGGTGACGTTGGCGTGGCCGTCCAGAGAGGCCATCAGCACGACCTTGTCGCCGACCGCCTCGCGGATGGCGGCCAGCAGATCGCCCTCGCAGTCGTCAAGGTGCTCGGCCGCGCCCGTGCCGTGGAGCTGAATGAAGATACCGTCAACCGGCCCGGCCTGGCGCAGCTGCGTGAGAAAACGGTCTTTGGCCCACTCGTGGGCGTCGCGGGTGGCTTTGCCGCCGACCCCCGGAAACATGAACTGGAGCGGCACGGCATCCCACTGCCGCTGCCGGGCGCCCTCCAGAAAGCCGTAGATGGCGCTATCCCCGCTGCCCGCATTGAGCAGGGCATCGCCGGCAACGACCGACTTTTGAAACAACTCCAGCCCCATCCGCTGCTCGACAAAGGTATTGACCGCAACCAGGTAGCCGCCGACTGCAACGCGCATGATCGTATCCTCCCTGTGTCGTGTTCCTTAGGGCGTGCTATACCACAGGCCAGGCCCGGCGGGGAAGCGACGGACCTGGAAAAGCGCGTCAATATCGCGTACAACAGCGAAGAACCCAAGCCAAGAGCAGCGAGGAGGAATGCAGCATGGCAGACTATAATCTGATCTCGGCGGATTCGCATTTTGTGGAGCCGCCCACGATGTGGGCCGAGCGGATCGACCGCAAGTTTCGTGACCGTGCGCCCAAAACGGTGGTCGGGCTGGACGGCCGGCAGGGCGAGTGGTTTGTGTGTGAGAACATCGTCCCCATGGCCGTAGCCGGCTTCTTTGGCGCCGGCGTGCCCTCGGGTGAACTCAAGGAGCACAACAAGAAGGGCTTCGATCAAGCCCCCAAGAGCGTCTGGGACCCGGCCTATCGGATCGCCGATCAGGAGCGTGATGGGGTGGACGCCGAGGTGATCTATACCTCGATGGGCATGCCGCTGTTCGGGCTGGACGACGCCGAGCTGCGTTTTTCGTGCTTCAAGGCGTTTAACGACTGGGCGACCGAGTATTGCAGCCACGATCTGAAGCGGCTGATTCCGCTGGGTCTGATCACCCTCGAAGATATCCCCTCGGCCGTGGCCGAGCTGGAACGGATTGCCGCGCTGGGCATGCGGGGAGCGATGATCTGGGCCGAGCCGCCCGATGACCGTCCCTACAGCCATCCCGACTACGAGCCATTCTGGGCTGCCGCCCAGGACCTCAACATGCCGCTGTCGCTGCATATTCTGACCGCCCGCAGCGGCACCGGCGCAAACCCGACGAGCGGCAACGCCTTTTTGCTGTCGCTGGCCAACCTGCACCACCAGATCGAACGCTCGATCTCGGTCCTGGTGTACGGCGGGGTGCTGGAGAAATTCCCCAGGCTGAAGATCGTCTCGGCCGAGAATGATGTCGGCTGGATGCCGTACTTCATGTATCGGCTCGATACGGTCCAGCATCGTCTGGGTTCGCTGGGCGATATGAAGCTGCCCATGCGGGCCAGCGATTACATCAAGCGCCAGGTCTACGCCACCTTTATTGCCGATCCGGTGTTCGTCGATTCGCTGCACCGCTACGGACCGGACAACACCATGTGGTCGTCCGACTACCCCCATACCGCAGCCACCTTTCCCCGCTCCCACGAGATCGTGACCAAGCGGCTGGGCAAGCTGCCGGAAGACGATCTGCGCAAGATCGTGCGCGACACGGCCGCCCGCGTCTACGGCCTGGCCTAAGACCCAGCCCGGCCGAGAGGGCGTGGCTGAGCAGCGGGGCGGTCACGGCCGACGCCCCGCACACAAGACACGGCCGGGGGCTCTCCCCCGGCCTTTATCCACGGCGGTATGAAATCCGAATTACCCCGCACGCCGGAAAGCTTCTGAGCGAATCCGGGCCCGCCACGTCACGGCCGCCTCCCAAAAGATCGTCCTGGTCGTATGACCTCGCAATCTCTTGTTGACCGTTTCAAATCCCTTGTTGACCGCTTCACAGGAGAAATGAGCGACCGGAATACAAACTCTGGCCCGGACACCGACCACTTTTCCGCCGACTATCTCGCCATAGACCTTGAGGTCGGACGGCACGACGAGCGCATCCATGCCTTTGGCGCGGTGCGGTCGCGGAGCGGCAAGCCCTACACATTTCACGGGGGCAACCTGAATGCGGCCCTGGCATCTTTGGACACCTTTGCCGAAGGTGCGGATTATCTGCTGGGCCATAACCTGATTGCCTTCGACCTGCCCCATCTGACTGCGGCGAAGCCCGATCTGCGGCTTCTGCGCTTCCCGGCGGTGGATACCTTGTGGCTCAACCCCCTGGCCTTCCCCCGCCACCCCTATCACTATCTGGTCAAGCACTATCAGGATGGGCAGCTCAAGCGCGGGCGTGCCAACGACCCGGAACTGGACGCCCGGATCTCCTTGCAGGTGTTGAACGACCAACACAAGGCGCTGAGTGAAACTGCCCCTGACTTACTGACAGCCTGGCACTGGCTGACCGGCACAGGCGACGCCGGGGCCGGCTTCGACGCTTTTTTTGCATCCGTGCGGCGGGCGGCCCGGCCGTCCCAGGCTGATGCGGACGCGGCTATCCGTGCCCGGCTCACCGACACGAGCTGCCTCATCCAGAGCCGTGCGGTACTGCAAGAAGTCCTGACGGATGTCGCGAGCAAGGGCTGGGGGCTGGCCTATGCGTTGGCTTGGCTGTCTGTGGCTGGTGGCAACTCGGTCATGCCCCCCTGGGTTCGACACCAGTTCCCGGAAGTCGGCCTCCTCGTGCGCCGTCTGCGGGACACAGCCTGCGACAGCACCGCCTGTACCTGGTGCCGGGAACGGCACGACGCCCGCAAAGAACTGAAGCGCTGGTTCAGGTTTGACGACTTCCGCCCGGAGCCGACGGACGACAGAGGCCAGCCCATGCAGCAGTCTATCGTCGAGGCGGTCATGGCCGGTCAGCACGTGCTGGGTGTTTTACCGACGGGCGCGGGCAAATCCCTGTGCTACCAGATCCCGGCCCTGTCCCGGTATGACAAGACCGGCGCGCTGACGGTCGTTATCTCGCCGCTGGTGGCGCTCATGGCAGACCAGGTGGCCGGTTTGGAAGCGCGGGGCATCGGTTCCTGTGTGACCATCAACGGCATGTTGTCCATGCCCGAGCGAGCCGATGCGCTGGACCGGGTGCGTCTGGGCGATGCCAGCATCCTCCTTGTCTCACCCGAGCAATTGCGCAGCCGTGCCGTGCGCCGAGTCCTTGACCAGCGCGAGGTCGGCACCTGGGTGCTGGACGAGGCGCATTGCCTGTCGCGTTGGGGCCATGATTTCCGGCCCGACTACCGCTATGTGGCACGCTTCATCCGCGAAAAGACGCCCGACGGACAGATCGTGTGTCTGACGGCGACTGCCAAGCCCGATGTGCGGGAAGACATCCGTGCCCACTTTCATGACAGGCTCGGTGTTGACCTGACCGTCTTTGACGGCGGCGCCCAACGGACCAACCTGGAGTTTGAGGTTGTGCCGACAACGGGCGGTGAGAAGTTCGCCCATATCCATCAAATCCTGACCGTAAACCTGCCGCCGGACATACCCGGCGGCGTCATCGTGTACTGCGCCACACGCCGCCAAACCGAAGATATCGCCCAATACCTGTGCGCCAAGAATGTTGCCGCAGCCCACTTCCACGCCGGCCTGTCACCAGAGACCAAAAAGGACGTGCAGCAGCGCTTCATCAGCGGCGATATCCGGGTGATCGTCGCCACCAACGCCTTTGGCATGGGCATCGACAAGCCGGACGTGCGGCTGGTCATTCACGCCGATATCCCCGGTTCGCTGGAAAATTACGTCCAGGAAGCGGGCCGGGCTGGACGTGACCGAGAAACGGCCCGTTGCATCTTGCTCCACACGACGAACGATGTTGAGCGGCAGTTCGGCATGTCGGCCCGCTCGCGCCTGACCCGGCGCGAAATCCACGCCATCCTCAGGGCGCTGCACAACCTGGATCGCAAGAAGCGCATGAACGGCCAAATCGTCGCCACTGTGGGAGAGATCCTTGGCGAGGACGAGGACGCCGCGTTCGAGCGCGACACCGCAACCGACGATACGCGTGTGCGCACTGCTATCTCCTGGTTGGAGGAGGCCGAACTGCTGACCCGCGAGGAGAACCGCGTGCAGGTGTTTCCGTCCTCCCTGCGGGTCAACTCAGTGGAAGAAGCCCGAGCCAGGCTGACCAAGGCCAAGGTTGCGACCGACTATCGCCAGCGGCTGTTGGCCATGACCGAGATTTTGATCGACGCCGATCCCGACGAGGGTATCTCTACCGACGAACTGATGGCCGTCTCCGGCTTGCCTGCGGAACAGGTACGCCGCGCCCTGTACGACCTGGAACGGCTGGGGATTGCCAATAACGACACTGTGCTGACCGCCTTCGTGCATGCGGGGATACAACGCGCGTCAACAAGGCGCTTTGATGAGGCTGCGGACCTGGAGCGCGCGCTGATTGACGCCCTGCGGGAAGCCGACCCGGACATGGGGAAGGGCGATACCTCGACGCTACACCTGCGGGTCGTCACCCAAAGGCTCAAGGACGCCGGCCACACCTCCGCCCTGCCCGAACGCGTGGTGCGGATTCTGCGCGGCCTTACCATGGACGGACGCGATGAAGCAGGCGGCAGGGGCAGCCTGGGTTTGCGCGGTTTGGGTCCCGAGGCACTACAGGTGACACTCCAGCGCGAGTGGACAGACCTGACCGAGACTGCGGCGCGGCGGCGCGCTGCGGCACGAACCCTGCTGCAACATCTGCTCAACAGCCTGCCCGCAGGCAGTCGAGGCGCGGACCTGTTGGCCGAAACAACGCTCGGCAAGCTGTTGAACGCCATCCGGTCCGCCCCTGAGCTGAAGGCTACGATCAAAAACCCCGAAAAGGTGCTGGACCGCGCCTTACTGTGGCTGCACGAACAGGAAGTCATTCGCCTGAACAAGGGGCTGGCGGTATTCCGTCCGGCCATGTCCATCCACCTGAGCCGGCAACAGAACCGCTTCACCAGCGCCGACTTCAGGCCACTCAAGCTCCATTACGATGACCAGGTCCTTCAGATCCACGTGATGGCGGAGTATGTCCAGCGTGGCTTGCGAGCCATGGCCGATGCGCTGGCTCTGGTCGTGGACTATTTCAGCCTGAAGCAGCAGGACTTCTTGCGTCGCTGGCTACCCGACCGTGACAGGGAAATTGCCCGCCAGACCACACCCGAATCGTGGCGGTCGATTGTGGAAGGGCTGAAGAATCCTGTCCAGCAGCGGATTGTCACCGACGAGCGAGAACAGACCAACGTGCTGGTGCTGGCCGGTCCCGGGTCCGGCAAGACACGGGTTCTGGTACACCGGATCGCCTATCTGCTGCGGGTGCGGCGGGTCAATCCCCGTGGCGTCCTGGCTCTGGCCTATAACCGCCACGCCGCAGTGGAAATTCGCCGCCGCTTGACGGAGTTGGTCGGCGACGACGCCCGTGGCGTGACTGTCCTGACCTGCCACGGCTTTGCCATGCGGCTGGTGGGCGCCAGCTTCAGCGGCCGCGCGGAGCGGCTGGACAACGACGCCTTCCGCGACATACTCCGGCAGGCCGTGGCCCTGCTGCGGGGCGCGGGACTGCCGCCGGACGACGCCGATGAGCAACGGACACGTCTGCTGGCAGGCTTCCGCTGGATACTCGTGGACGAATACCAGGATATTGGTTCGGAGCAGTACGACTTGATCTCGGCTCTGGCCGGCCGCACCCTGGCCGACGAGGACGATAAACTCAGCCTGTTTGCCGTGGGTGATGACGATCAGAACATCTACGCTTTCCGCGGCGCGTCGGTCGAGTTCATCAAGCGTTTTGAGGCGGACTATCGGGCGAGGCCCGTCTATCTGACGGACAATTACCGCTCCACGGCCCACATCATTGCCGCAGCCAACACAGTCATTGACCCGGCCGCACGGCGTATGAAATCCGAACATCCCATCCACATCGACCGGGCGCGTACCAAGCAGCCGGCCGGTGGGGTATGGGAGGATGTGGACTCCGTGTCATGCGGACGGGTGCAGATTGTGCCGGTACGGCGCGATGCGATCTCGCAGGCTCAGGCAGCAATCGCCGAGTTGCAGCGGCTGTCCGCCCTCGTGCCGAACTGGGACTGGTCCAGATGCGCCGTCATCGCCCGCGAGTGGCAATACCTGGAGCCGGTGCGGGCCTGCTGCGAAGTCCACGACATTCCGGTCCAGATGGGCGACGAGGAAATCCCGGGGTTCTGGCGCTTGCGGGAGACCCAGGCATTACTCGCCTGGCTGCGCCAGCGCGAAACCGCTTTCATGGACAGTAGCGTCTTCAGCGCGTGGCTGGACGCCCAAGTCTCCAATTCCTGGATCGAACTGCTGAGCGAAGCCGTGGACGAATACGCCCTGGAAACCGGCGGAGCGGAGACCCCGCTGGACCACTTCACCGAGTGGCTGGCGGAGTGGGGGCGAGACATCCGTCGCCGGCAGCGCGGTCTGTTGCTGCTGACCGCCCATCGCGCCAAGGGGCTGGAGTTCGACCACGTAATCGTTCTGGACGGCAGCTGGGACAAAGTTGGCCGTGGCGAAGACCCAGACGCGCCACGCCGGCTCTACTATGTGGCCATGACTCGCGCCCGGCAGACTTTGACGCTGACCCGCTTTGAGGGGAGTCATCCCTTGCAGACAGCTCTGCTTGACCATCCTTCGGTCCTGCACCGACCCCGGGTCACGGCACCGTCGCCTAGCCCGGAAATGACCGCCTGTTATCGACGGCTCAGCCTGCGCGATGTCGATCTGGGCTTTGCGGGACGCTACCAGGCCAGCAGTCCGGTGCAGAGTGCCATCGCCGCGCTATCGCCTGGTGATGCGCTCCGGGTGCGGACCATACAGCAACCGTGGCTGCTGCTGGATCGCTCCGGCAACGTGGTGGGTCGCCTGGCCAAAGGGTATGCGCCGCCAGCCGCCATGCGGCTCCGATCAGCGACGGCCGCGGCCGTTGTGACACGAAGACGGGCCGATTCGGAGCCGCAGTACCAGGACGCACTCAAGTGCGAAGCGTGGGAGGTGGTTGTGCCGGAACTGGTATTCCAGCGGAAGGAATGAGCCGCCCCGTTGGTGCGTTATACAGTAAGGCTGTTCAGCGCAGGAAAGTTGTGGAGTCCTTCAGCCGAGCGTAGGGCGATGCAGCGCTCGCTTGAGCGCCTGATCGCGCTCGGTATTGAAACGCTGGACAATGTCCGCACCAGGGGCGAAGCCATTAAAACCGTGGTAGCCGCCCGGGTAGACGTGCAGTTCGGTCGGCACTCCAGCCGCCAGAAGACGCCGCGCGTAGTCGATATTCTCATCCAGGAACAAGTCCAGATCGCCGACCGGAATGTAGGCCGGCGGCAAACCTGACAGGTCCGTCGCCCGAGCCGCCGCCGCATATGGAGACACGTCCGCTCCACCCGGCTCATGTCCGAGATATGCCCGCCAACCCATCAAATTGTTTTCCCGGCTCCACACAAACGTATCAGGAGCCGTCTCGCTGGCCGGAGCGACATTCCGGTCATCGATCATCGGATAGATCAAGAGCTGGTACGCCAGTTCAACCTCAGCTCGGTCGCGGGTCAACAGCGCCAGCCCGGCCGCTAAGCCACCGCCCGCGCTTGCTCCGCCGAGCGCAATGCGTGAGCGGTCAACACCGAACTCGTCGGCATGGGCTGCGAACCACTTGAGCGCGGCATAACAATCCTCGACCGGCGCAGGATGCGGATGCTCCGGGGCGAGCCGGTATTCAACCGACGCGACCACACACGCAGCGACTTTCGATAAATGCCTGGCCAATGGATCATCCTGCTCAACCCTGCCCAGGACGTATCCCCCGCCATGAATCCACACCAGGGCCGGCAGACTGGCCGGTCGATCCGTCGGCTGATAAATGCGAACAAAGACATCAGGAGCACCCTGGGGACCCGGCGCGTGCCGATCTTTGGAGGTGACTCCCCCGATGATCGGAGCCTTGGCCATCTGAGCCGCGGCCAGTTCATTTCTCCTCTGCCGGGCGGCCGGAATATCGTGCAGGTGAAACCCGCCGCCCGTCAGGCTGAGAAAGGCCTTGAGCGGTCCTGCCAGTTCTGGGTCAAGCCGATCAGTCATGTCCATGCTGTTTCTCCTTTGACTGGTGGGGGGTGTGTATGGCCAACTCAGAAGAAGCGATTCCGTGGGCGCGGTAATCCGAGATTCTGGCGCAATGTCGCCCCTTCGTATTCCCGCCGAAAGATTTCGCGTCGTTGCAGTTCCGGCACGACGAGATCAACGAAGTCGTCGAGCCCGCCCGGCAGATAGGGGAACATGACATTGAAGCCGTCACAGGCATCGGTCAGCAGCCACTCCTCCATTTGATCGGCGATCATGAGCGGCGTGCCGACAAACGCCAAACCGCTATAGCCGCCGACGCGCTGGGCCAGTTGCCGGACGGTCAGATGCTCCCGCTGGGCGAGTTCCACGACCCGCTCCCGGCTGCTCTTGCTGGCATTGCTTTCTGGAATCTCTGGCAGAGGTCCATCCGGGTCGAAGCCGGACGCATCATGGCCGAGGGCGATTGAAAGGGAGGCGATCGCGCTGTCGTAGTGCACGAGACTGTCGAGCCGGGCGCGTTTCTCCAGGGCTTCGGACGCGGTCTGGTCCACGACAACAAAGGCACCCGGCAACACCTTCAGCTGGTCAGGCGAGCGGCCGAGCCGCTCCATGCGCCCTTTGACATCGGCATAGAAGGCACGGGCGGCGGCGATGTGGCTGCTGGCCGCAAAGATGACCTCGGCCGTCTCTGCCGCGAGCTGGCGACCGGCTTCCGAGGCGCCGGCCTGGACAATGACCGGCCAGCCCTGAACAGGTCGCCCGATGTTCAGTGGGCCGCGCACGTTGAGGAACTCCCCCCGATGATCCAGAACGTGGAGCTTGTCCGGGTCGAAATACACCCCCGTCTCCACATCTCGAATGAACGCATCGTCTGCCCAGCTGTCCCACAGGCCCGTCACGACATCAAAGACTTCCCGCGCCCGGCGATACCGGGCGGCATGCGCAACATGCTCCTCAAGACCGAAATTCATGGCCTCATGCGGGTTGCCCGAGGTCACCACGTTCCAGCCCGCGCGCCCGCCACTGATGTGATCGAGCGAGGCGAACTTCCGCGCAATATGATACGGCTCGTTGTAGGTCGTGGAGGCGGTGGCGATGAGCCCCAGGTGCTCGGTCACGACGGCCAGGGCAGGTAGCAGCGTTAAGGGGTCGAAGGAAGTGACCGTCGCGCTCCGCTTGAGACCCTCCATCGGCATGTTGAGCACAGCCAGATGATCCGCCATGAAGAACGCGTCGAACCGTCCGCGTTCGAGCGTCTGGGCGGAGCGTTTGAGGTGTTGAAAATTGAAATTCGCATCCGGCCACGCGCCAGGATAGCGCCAGGCTGCGGTATGGATACTGACCGGCCGCATGAACGCGCCCAATCGCAACATTCGTGAGTGAGTCACCCCAAGCTGCCTCCCTTTTCTCTCGTCGAAGCCAGAGTAGCCCAGAGTAGCAAAGATACGCACACTGCCTACCCCCGTGCGCCCGCCTTTCGGTTCCGTATAGAGCTTGCGCTGTGACGCGGAACCGCTACCGCTGCGATTGGGGCTGCGACTCGAGCCAGTCCCCCACAGGACGGGTGGCCAGCTCTGCCCGATGTTTCACGGCGGAAAGTGAAAGCCTTTGCTCCAAAGCTCCACTCACTCCCCTAGCCATCCATCGGACACCCGTGCTAGAAAGCGGGGAGCAAAGGAGAAAACAGCATGGCGAACATGGATCAACACTCACAGGGAAACGGATCGATCAAACACTATGACGCAGTCATCATCGGAGCGGGCGTTGGCGGCCTGTACGCCCTGCACCACCTGCGCGAGATGGGCCTCTCGGTGCGCGTATACGACGCCGCCGGCGGCGTGGGCGGCACCTGGTGGTGGAACCGCTATCCCGGCGCGCGGGTCGATGGTCCGGGCAGTCCCTTCTACTGCTACACGTTCTCGGAAGAGCTGATGCAGGAGTGGGACTGGGCCGAGACCCAGCCCAGCCAAGCCCAGGTACTGGCGTACGTCGATCATGTCGCTGATCGGTTTGACTGGCGCCGGGACATCCAACTTGAGACCTGGGTGCGTAACCCGCGCTACGACGAAGCGACGCAGCGCTGGACGATCGAGACCAGCGCCGGCGAGCACGTTTCTGCGCAGTTCCTGATCTGCGCGGTCGGCACCCTCTCGGCGCCGCACAAGCCCGACTTCCCCGGCTTCGACGATTTCACTGGCGAGTGCTACCACACCGGCCGCTGGCCGCAGGAGCCCGTTTCCTTTACCGGCAAGCGCGTCGGCGTGATCGGGACCGGTTCCTCGGGAGTGCAGTCGATCCCCGAGATCGCCCGCGAGGCGGCGCATCTGACGGTGTTCCAGCGCACCCCGCAGTACAGCATCCCGGCTCGCAACCGTCCTCTCGAACCCGAACTGATGCAGCACGCCCGCGACAACTGGGACGCGGTCCGGGCGACGATGCACGCCCACCCCGTGGGCATGCCGTTCGAGATGACCACGCGCCTGGCCGCTGAGGACACCCCCGAGCAGCGCCAGGCGCTGTACGAAGAGCTGTGGCAGAAGGGCAGCTTCCACCTGCTGTTCGGCAGCTATGCCGACCTCCTGACCAATAAAGAGGCCAACCGCACCCTGGCCGATTTCATACGCGGCAAGATCCGTGAGACCGTGCATGACCCCAAGATCGCCGCCAAGTTGATGCCCGATTACTATCTGGGCACCAAGCGCCAGATCCTTGACGACGGCTACTACGAAACCTTCAACCGCGACAACGTCAGCCTGGTCGACCTGCGCGAAGACCCGATTCAAGAAGTCACCCAAACAAGCGTGCGCACCGCCACGGGCGATCATCCCCTCGACATGATCGTGCTGGCGACCGGCTTCGATGCCATCAGCGGCACCCTGCTGCGTCTCAACCCCAAGGGGCGCGGCGGCGTCAGCCTGAAAGAGAAGTGGAGCAGCCGCTTCACAACCTACCTCGGCATGGCGATCGCCGACTTTCCCAATCTTTTTCTGATCCACGGTCCGGGCTCGCCCTCGGTGCTGTACAACATGCCGCTCGGCGCCGAGCGCGAGACGGAGTGGATCGGCAACTGCGTCCGCTACCTGCGCGACAAGGGTCTGGGCGCTATCGAACCGACTCCCGACTCCGAGAAGCTCTGGGACCAAGAGGTCACCGAGCTGGCCAACGAGACGCTCTACCCCCTCACCGACTCGTGGTACACGGGGGCCAACATCCCCGGCAAGCCCCGCCAGTTCCAGGTCCACCTGGGCGGCCCGCTTTACTTCGAGCGCCTCTCCGAGGTTGCCGCCAAGGGCTATGAGGGCTTTGTGTTCGAGGAGGAGAACCGCGCGGAGGTCGCCGCCGCGTCCTGAGCGCCTCAGAAAACGGGGTTTAACGAGCAATCGGCTTACGCCTACGGCTAGAGCGAGCAAGCGGAAGTGTGTTGAGGTTTTGGGCAAGAAACACAGACGCGCATCCCAAAACGCAGACGTTTCGAGACGGCTGCCTTGAGGTATATCAAGGCAGCCGCCTCATTGTGGGCTTCCGACTGAGCCCGAGACAGTAGTAGGGCGGATGAGCGGAGCGTAAGCCGACACGGACGGGCTGTCGGCTTACGCCTGCGGCTGACCCGACCTACACGGCCACACAGAATGGTGAATTGCTCCAGGGACGGGGCTCGCTCGCCATCACACGTCGATTCCATACTCTTTGAGCAGGGCGCGGCTTATCACGATGTTCTGAATCTCTGTCGCCCCATCCAGATAGTGCGTCATCTTGGCTGTGGCAAGATGACGGGCGAGCGGGGCGTCGGTTCGCAAGCCCACCGCCCCCATCGCCTGCATACACTGCGACACGCCTGTCAGCGCGACTCGGCTGGCAAACTTCTTGGCGTGCGCCGCTTCCGCAATCGCCGCCTCCCCTCGATCCAGGGCTGCCGCAGCCTGATAGGTCAGCAGGCGGGCGGCCTCAAGATCCGTCGCCACATCCGCCAGTTCCCACTGCAAACCCTGGAAGCTCAGCAGGGGCTTGCCGAACGCCTGTCGCGTGGCGCCATACCTTAAGGCGGTCTGCAAACTGGAAGTGAGGATGCCACAGCAGCCGGCCCCCACAAACGTTCTGGCCGCAGTGATGCCGCGCATGGCGGCCTTGAACCCGTCTCCGGGGCCGAACAACAGGTCCGTCTCGGGGACAGGGCAGTCGGTCAACCGCAGTCCCGTGACACCCATCGCATGCCCGCCGAGCAAGGTATAGGGCGCTTCTCGGACAAGGCCCGGCGCGTCCCCACTCACCAGAAAGCTGGCAATGCCCCGCCACCCCTGGGCGGGATTGGTCTGGGCATACACCCCGAACACGTCCGCCTGTACGCCGTTGGTCACCCAGGCTTTCTGTCCGCTGAGACGCCAGCCGTCAGCCGACTGTTCCGCACGCGTCGTAATGGCGGCAGCGTCGCTGCCGGCTCCGGGCTCGGTCAGACAGAAAGCGCCAATGCGTTCGCCCGCAAGCATTGCCGGGACGTAGCGAGCGACCTGTTCGGGGGTCCCATTCCGGGCGATGCTGTTCAACAAATTGTTGTGAACCCACAAGCCGAAGGTAAAGGCGAAACACGCACCGGCCAATTCTTCAAGCACCTTGGCTGCGGCCACATGGCGAGCCCCGTGGCCGCCTAACGCCTTGGGCACCAGAACGCCGGTGAGGCCTGCTCTCGCAGCCTCCCGAAAGGTTGTGACCGGGACGCTTCGATTGAGTTCCCAGTCTGCCGCGTGGGGCGCAATATGTTCGGCAGCGAACGTTCTGGCGATCTCGACCAGGTTGGTCTCATCGGTCGTCAGCGGGGGAAGCATGTCGCACCTCTGCCGGACCAAAGCGGTACGGCTCGAGTGTGTCCTGCGCGGCGAGACGGAACTTGTGCCAGCGGCCGCCGCCGTAATAGGCCAGGCTGCCGGGCTCGGCGTTGCCGTGTCCGTTGTAGTACGACAGACAGTCTCGCAACGGCGCCGATACCATGTCGGCCCGGCGGCAGTGCTCGGCGTACTCCTCTTGCGGCTGGTCGTGAATGTCGACGATGGTCTTGCCCTGGTCGCGCATGGTCGACAGCATCCACACGATGTAGTCGCCGTGAGCGTCGATGGCGTCGGTGAAGTTAAAGCTGCCGCCACCGCCCTGGGGGCCGGTCACAATGAAGAGGTTCGGGAAGCCCCGCGCGTGGATACCCAGAAAGGTCTTGGTGCCCTCGGCATCCCAGGTCTCCTGGATGGTGCGACCGTCGCGCCCCAGCGTCGTGTTGAATAAACCGGACGCCATCCACTGGAACCCGGTCGCATAGATCAACACATCGAGCGGGTACTCGACTCCGTCATGCACGACGCCGTTCTCGTTGATCTGGCTCACGCCGGCCGGTGCGGTGTCCACCAGATGGACGTGCGGCTTGTTGAACGCCGGCAGGTATTCGTCGTGGAACGTCGGTCGCTTGCAGCCGTACGGATAGTACGGCTTGAGGGCCGCCGCAGTCTTGGGGTCTTCAATGATGGTGTCTACCCGAGCTCGGATCTGCTCCATGATCCGAAAGTTCGTGTTCAGCTGCTTCTGGACCCGTTCCTCGCGCGTCAGTGTGGTGGTGTGCTTTTTGCGCTTCCTGAAATCGGCGACCCGGCCGGCGAGGTAGTCGTCGTTGGCCTGGATCGCCGTGCGGCCCTCGGAGATGCGGGCGAAGCGCTTCCGGCGGGCTCTCGCCCAGCCCGGTTCATGCGACCACTCGTCGATCTCCTCCTGTTTCGTTTCGCGCTGGTCGCGCACGTCGATCGTCGACGGGGTGCGCTGGAAGACGTACAGCTCAGCGGCGACCTTGGCCAGTTCCGGGATGACCTGCACCGCCGTCGCCCCGGTCCCGATGATCCCGACCCGCTTGCCGTCCAGGGCGACATCGTAGCGCCAGCGCGAGGTGTGGAACGACTCGCCCCGAAACGTCTCCATGCCCTTGATACGGGCCAGCTTCGGTGTGGTGAGGATCCCGTTGGCCTGAATCAGGTAGCGGGCCCGCATGGCGTCGCCACGGTTGGTGTACACGATCCAGCGTCCAGCGTCTTCGTCCCACTCGGTCTTCTCCACCGTGGTGTGGAAGAGACAGCGGTCATAGAAGCCGAACTTTTCGGCCATTTTTTGGCAGTACTCGAAGATCTCAAACCCCGACGCGAATTTCATCGACGGGAAGTAGCCCATCTCCTCCAGTAACGGAAAATAGCTGTACGACTCCACATCACACGCAATGCCCGGATACCGGTTCCAGTACCAGGTCCCGCCGACATCGCCGCCCTTCTCACAGAACCGCACGTCGGTAAACCCGGCCTGGCTCAGCTTGTGCCACAACAGCAGCCCGGCGAAGCCGGCGCCCACCACCAGGATGTCGCACTCGTCTGCCAGCGCGTCGCGAGGGACCGGGTCTGCGGAGTACACGTCCTTGAGGTAGGTGCTGAACTCGCCCTCCATCGCCATGTAGTCTGCCGCCCCCCGGCGCGTCTCCTTGAAGGCGCGGTACTTGGCCTGCTCCTCGGCGTTGAACACCGCGCCTGGCGGCTGCGGCGGCAGCGTCTTGAGCGACGCATCCTGGGTGACCGAGTAGCCTCTCCCGACCACGTCGTCCATCGTGCTGGCAGCACGGGTGTTGAAGATCTTCCGTCCGGTAGCGGGGTCAATCCTGATCGGCTTCATCTGCTCTCCTGTACTCGACTATCGGTGAAAGTTGCCTGTATTTCCGGGGAGGAACGGCCGGACTATAGCCTATCGTGGGCCACGTGTCAGCGCCCACCATGTTGAAGAGGCGGTGTCGGGTCGTCGGCAAAGACCGGACTACAGCCATTCTTCCTCTGTATGCAGGCGGGTCAGGTGAATCTTTTTCATCTTCCACCGGCCATCTTCCTTCACATAGTCTTCGTGATAATGCCCCCAGCCCTTAAAGTTGCAGGTCGGCAGGCGCACGTCGTCGAACATCGACCAGACACCATGGGCGGTCGTTGGGCTGGTCAGTTCGATTTCCGGCATGTAGCCCTGATGTATCGATTTTGCGCCAGTCAGCAGCGTGCGGATGCCGTCAACCAGCGCGTCGCAGCCCGCGATCTCGATGTCGCGTGGCAGATCCTGGCTGGCGCGCGGCGCGCCTTCGTAGAGCGCCGAAATATCGGTGGCGAAACATTCCCGCAAAAGACCCCACTGCTGCGTGTCCATCAGTCGGAAATAGCGCGCTTTAAGCTGGCGGATCGCTTCCAGATCGTTGTGTTGGTCGATGGTCATGTATTGCTCCTTTAGGCTGCGTGGTGTTTGATCGGCCGTCACAGCATACCTGGACGGGCGCCTCGTAAAAGATCGGCCCAGGGTAGCGCGTTTGGGCAACAAAAACGAGGAGCGGGTATGTCGCCTTGTCCTCCAGGGCATACTCGGGGGAGGCTGTGCTGCGGCCCGGCCTCCCCCCGGCTTGCTGGTAGCGTCTCGGTTTGAATTTCTTTTCTGGAGGAGGGCTGTCGGTGAGACGGGGGAGGCATTGTCAAACTGAGACACGACTGGCTTGCCGTATACGTTGACAGCTCTGGGGCTTCTCAGTAGACTGCGTCGTCACTCCACTAAAACACTCTTTTGCGAGGCCGCCCGTTCCCATGAATGGCCGTGGTTTTTATCCGCCGCGGCCTGAGCGGTTTTCCGTGAGGAATCGTTATGACTGACACACAACTCAATCGTACCAGTGCCCACATCACCCAGCCCAAGTCGCAAGGGGCGTCTCAGGCCATGCTGTACGCCACGGGGCTGACCGAAGCCGATATGCAGCGCGCCCAGGTCGGTATCGCCAGCGTGTGGTTCGACGGCAATCCGTGCAACATGCACCTGGGCGACATCGGCGCGAAGGTCAAAGAGGGCGTGGTTGCCGCCGATATGGTCGGGATGCGCTTCAACACGATTGGAGTGTCGGACGGCATTTCCATGGGCACGAGCGGCATGAGCTTCTCGCTCCAATCGCGCGACCTCATCGCCGACTCCATCGAAACCGTTATGGGGGCGCAGTGGTATGACGGCCTCATCACCATCCCCGGCTGCGACAAAAACATGCCCGGCGTCATCATGGCCATGGGACGGGTGAATCGCCCGGCGCTGATGATCTACGGCGGCACCATCCGCCCTGGTCACAGCGGCGGCAAGACGCTCGATATCGTGTCGGCCTTCCAGTGCTATGGCCAGTATATTGCCAACACCATCACCGACGCCGAGCGCCAGGATGTCGTCCGCCACGCCTGCCCCGGCGCCGGGGCGTGTGGCGGCATGTACACCGCCAACACCATGGCCTCAGCCATTGAAGCGCTGGGCATGAGCCTGCCGTTCAGCTCCTCGACGCCGGCCACCGACCCCGGCAAGCTCGACGAGAGCCTGCGGGCCGGACAGGCGATGCGCGCCCTGCTGGAGCAGGATATCAAACCGCGCGATATCATGACCCGCCAGGCGTTCGAAAACGCCATGGTCATGGTCATGGCGCTGGGCGGCTCGACCAACGCCGTGCTGCATCTGATCGCCATGGCGCGCGCCGTTGACGTGGCACTCAGCATCGACGACTTCCAGGCGGTGAGTGACCGCGTGCCGTATGTGGCCGACCTCAAACCCAGCGGCAAGTACGTGATGGAAGACCTGCATAACATCGGCGGCACCCCGGCGGTGATGCAGTACCTCCTGGACAAAGGGCTGCTGCACGGGGACTGCCTGACGGTGACGGGCAAGACCCTGGCCGAAAATCTGCGCGACCTGCCCGGACTCCCGGACGAACAGGACATTATTCAGCCGGTTGAGCGTCCGATTAAAGAGACGGGCCATATTTGTATTCTCAAGGGCAATCTCGCCCCAGGGGGGGCGGTGGGCAAAATTACCGGCAAAGAAGGTCTGGTGTTCACCGGACCGGCCAAGGTCTTCGACTCGGAAGAGGATATGCTGCACGCGCTCGAACGCCACGAGATCGAACACGGTGATGTGGTGGTCATTCGCTACGAGGGTCCGAAAGGCGGGCCGGGCATGCCGGAAATGCTGACCCCCACCTCAGCCCTGGTGGGTGCCGGTCTGGGCGGGGGTGTGGCGCTGTTGACCGACGGGCGTTTTTCCGGCGGCTCGCACGGTTTCCTCATCGGGCATATCGTCCCTGAAGCGCAGGAAGGCGGCCCGATCAGCCTGATTCAGGACGGCGACATCATCACCATTGATGCGGAGCAGAACATCCTCGACGTTGCCGTCAGTGACGAGGAGATGGCACGCCGCCAGGCGCAGTGGACCATGCCGCCGTACAAGGCGACGCGCGGGACGCTGTACAAATATATCAAGAGCGTGAAAAACGCCTCCGAAGGCTGCGTGACGGACGAATAAATTCTTTGCGCCTGTCCGGCTCACAGTTTGTAGCCTCACTCGGGCGTTTTACGATAAGCTGTCGCCGTGCCAGTACGCTTTCGTCATGCCGGACGCGATCCGGCCTCGATGCTTCGCTAACCCGACCTGCTGACTTCAACGTTGCGCCGGGCTACGACGGCTCTGCCTATCGGACTCGTGACCAGTTGGGGTGATTTTGGGGACAGGAGTTTAGCGATTCTGCGGAGGTGAAGCGAGCAATTGGATCGCGTTCTATCGGCATCAGCACTATCGGCTTTTTCATCTGGTTTGCCAGCTCTAATTCTAATTGCACCCACCGAGATGACCTCGCGCGAGGCGAATCTAAAAAAATCATCCAATCAGTAGATGAAATCGCTCGGCTCAATTGTGGTTCAAGAGGCTGTTCTAAATCAAGTCTTTCAAAATCTATCCAAGGCCGAAAGCCAGCGGCCTGCACTATGCTTCGGACACGTTGGGCGAAGGCTGCGTCAGACCAAGAGTAGGATATGAATACCGTTTGCTTATCGTGTATCATTGTTTAGTGGCGCTAAAAATTTGCCTTCGCCTTCAGGTTCGTTTTGAATTGTAACGCCTGGCACGTATGTGGCGGCTTCGGCAATATTCCATGAGCCGTCTGGCATGAGAGACTTCGTCGAAAATTGGACGACGCAACCTCCATATGCTTGCATCGCCTTTGTACTTCGGATCCATGTAGAGCTTTTCACTTTGAACAAAAGGGTGAGGCGATCAGGATTGCCAAAAGTCTCTAAACCTGCATCCTGTACGTCCTTCGTTTCTTTAACGATTGGACCAGCTATGCCTCTCATGGCTTGAATATACTGTTCTACATTCACATGTCCCCCATATTCACTCGGTGGATAGAAAGCGTACGGCTTCCACCAGAGGACAGCAAAGAATCCAGCCGCAATCAAAACAGGAAACAAAACAACAAAAATTGTGAGCGTTACCTGAATGGATCCGGCTGTCTGAGTCACAGCTACACCGAGCGTTGCTTCTGAGAGCGACACGAATAATGAAATTACCCATAGCGGCGTTAATCTGCGGGAAGCTCTTATTTTTTCATTGCTCGCGGCCATAAGTTCTCGTTTCGACTCAAGATATAATGAGTCTGACGCTCCCTGTAAATGCATTCAGCTTTGATCGACACATTCGCGCAAGGCCGGCAACACCCGCTCGCCCAATAAGCGCAGACCCTCTGCGGTCGTGAGGCCGTGGGGCGTGCCGAACTCGACCCGTTGCGCTCCGGCCTCGAACACGGCCGCAGCCTGGTCCGCCACCTGCTCGGGCGTTCCGGCGAACGCCACCCGCCGCAGCAAGTCATCGGAGATATAGCTCCCGGCCCGTTCGAAATCGTAGGTATCGCTGGCCGCTCTGATGCGCGCCAGCAGCTCCGGCTCAATATCCAGGCTGCGGTCCAGCTCGGCGACAACCGGCAGATACAGCGCGGCCTCCCGGCGGGCCAGCTCGCGGGCCGCTTTGCCGTCCGTATCGACCACCGTCACCGCGCCGACAACGAGGCCGATAGCGTCTGAGTTCGGTTGACTGCGCGTCGCGCTGCTCTCCAGGACGCTCCGCATCCAGGATACCGCGCCCGGATTGGCCGTCCCGCCGAGTTTGACCTCGGTGATGTGTTTGGCGCAGGCCGTCAGGGTTTGCTTGCCCCACGTCCCCAACAAGAAGGGCAGGTCGGGCCGGGATATTTTCCACCGCAGAGCCTCGCCGCTGGCCAGGGAAAACACCTGTCCGGCGTAGGGTTCAGGCGATTGGCTGAGCAGGTGGCGAATGCAGCCGAAGGCTTCCCGCAGGGCGGCCACCGGCCGTTGCGCCTGTACGCCGACAAAGTCCAGCCAGGCTCCGCGCGCCAAGCCCAGGTAGGCGCGGCCGCGTGATGCCTCGTCAAGCAGGGCGATGTTGCCGGCAATGTTGATGGGGTGGCAGGTGAACGGGTTGACCGCGGCGGGACCGATGCGGACGCGGGCGGTGTGTCGGGCGATTTCCAGCAGGGGCAGCCAGGCGGGTTGGTAGAGCATGTCGTTGTACACGCTCACGCCGCTGAAACCGAAGTCTTCAACGGTTTTGGCCAGAGGCCCGTAGGCGGCAAGAGGCTTGTCGGTCTGGAAGGCGATGCTGACGGAGCGCTGCATGGAGAGTGGGGAGCGGACGGGCAGCGACGCCCGCCCGTCATGGCTGAACTCAGCGCCGGGCGGCCGGGCCGCGCAGCAGCTGGCCGGGCAGGGCGCCGGTGTGTTCGCCGTCGCGCAGCACCACCTGACCGTTGACGATGCTGGCCAGAAAGCCGTCGGCTTTCTGCTTCAGGCGCCGCGCCCCGGCCGGCAGATCGTGGGTAACCTGGGGCAGTCGGGGGCTGACCGTCGCAGGATCAAAAACCACCACATCGGCCTGCCAGCCCTCCCGCAGCAGGCCGCGCCCGGTCAAACCCCACTGCGAGGCCGGCACAAAGCTCAGCTGATGCACGGCCTCTTCCAGGCTCAGCGCCTGTTTGTCGCGGACCCAGTGGCTCAGCACATGAGTCTGGAGCGAGGAGTCCATGATCTGCGACACGTGAGCCCCGGAGTCCGAGAAGGTGACGACCGAGCGGGGATGGCGCATCATCTCCAGCACGTGGTCCTGGTTGTGGTTGACCAGCGGCTGCAAGAAAAAGCGTTGCAGATGTTGTTCCAGGGCCAGATCGAGAAAAGTCTCGAGCGGGTCCTGGCCGCGTTCGTCGGCGATCTCGGCCACCGAGCGGTAGGGCGGGGTTGCCGCGTCCATGACAAACAGCCACTTGAAATTCGCGGCCCGGGCTTCGGCCCCAATACCCGTATTGCTCCGCCGCGGTGCCTGACGGACGGCGGCGATCAGTCGGCCGCGCCGCTCCGGGTCGCGCAGTCCGGCTTCCTGCTCGGCCAGCGGCAGTTTGCGGAAGTCGGACCACACCGGCAGCTTGTCAAACGGCGTGGTCGTCTCAAACGACAGGACTACGTTCAGCGGCCGGCTGTGGACCTGGATGAACATCCGTCCGCCGGCCGCCGCCGTGTCGTCGGCCAGCCGAAAGAAGGGCTGCCACATATTGGGCGCCTGACGGCTGCTGAACATGCCGAAGGTGACCGGCACGCCGGTATCAACGGCCAGGGCCTTGAGCCGGCCCATGTACTCGTCAACCCGGTCGGGGTCGAACCGGGCGTCCTCATTGGCGATCTCGAATACCCCGGCGTTCTGCTCACCCAGCACGCCGACCAGTTGGCGCACCTCGTCCCAGTTGGCCAGGCGGCTGGCCACCGGCTGGTTGTCGGGCGTCTGATGATTCTTGGTCCGTGAGGTCGTAAAGCCGATCGCCCCGGCCCGGATGGCGCTGCGCACCTCGTGCTTCATGGCCGCCAGGTCGTCCGGGCTGGATTCCTGGCTGAAGGCGCGCTCGCCCATGACGTGGGTGCGCAGGGCCGAGTGGCCGATATAGGCCGCGTAGTTGATACCCTTGGGCAGGCGCTCGACCGCGTCCAGATATTCCGGGAAGCTCGTCCAGCTCCAGCGGATGCCGGCTTCCATGGCCTGGGGGGCGATATCCTCGGCCCGCTCCAGGTTGCGCATGACCAGCAGTTTGTCCTTTTCCGCGCACGGGGCGAGCGAGAAGCCGCAGTTGCCCATGACCACGCTGGTGATGCCGTGCCAGCACGAACAGGTGCCGAGCGGGTCCCAGAAGACCTGGGCGTCCATATGGGTATGGCCATCGACAAAGCCGGGGCTGACCACATGGCCCTCGGCGTCAATGACCTGTGTCGCGCCGTCACGAATGCGACCGATGGCCGCAATTTTTCCGCCGGCGATACCTACGTCGGCCCGAAAACGGGGCAGGCCCGAGCCGTCAATAACCGTTCCGTTGCGAATCAGCAGGTCGTAGTGCATCCGTCCCTCCTTGTGTGTGCGGCTGAAGCCTAGCACCTCAGCGGTCGAAGTTCGAGGCCACACTCAGAACGAACTCAGAACAGGATGCGGTCTTCCCTCAGCCGGGCAATCTCCGCGTCTGCGTAGCCGAGGATGTCGCGCATGACCGCATCGGTGTGCTGTCCGAGCACCGGCGCGGGAGCCCGCACCCCGTTTGGCGCGTTGCTGAGCAGCCACGGAATGCCGGTGTGGGTCTGCCGGCCGACCTCGGGGTGCGGCAGCCGGACAAAAAATCCGCGTTCCGTGAGGTGGGGATCGCGGTCAAGATCGTGGCTGTTCAGTGACGGAAAAGCCGCCACCCCGGCCGCCTGGAGCTTTTCTGTGATGTCCCACTTGTCGCGCCGTGAGGTCCAGGCCGTCAGCCGCTCTTCGAGTTCGTCTTCGTGCGCCTTGCGGTCGGCCGCAGTCAGAAAACGCGCGTGGTGCAGGAGTTCCGGCTGGTCCATGGCCCGACACAGCGCCTGCCACTCCTGGTCGCTCCCGCAGGCAATGGTCACCCACTCGTCCTGGCCGGCACACCGAAAGCAGTTGTGGGGAGCCAGCCACGGGTCGCGGTTGCCCTGTCGGGCGGGCTGTTGGCCGTTCATGGCGTAGGCCATCCAGCCCTCGGGCAGCAGGGCGGCCACCGCCTCCCACAGCGAGACATCGATGTACTGACCGCCGCCGGTTCGCTGGCGGGCGACCAGGGCGGCACAGATGGCGACCGCAGCGTTGATGCCGGCGTTGGGGTCGCCGTATGACAGGCCGACTTCGGCGGGCGGGCCGTCCGGATAGCCGGTCAGGGAAGACAGGCCGGTCAGCGGGGCGATGGCCGGACCGTAGGCCATGTAGTTTTTCTGCGGGCCGGTATGGCCGTAGCCGGAGATGGAGGCGACGATGAGGTCGGGTTTGAGTTGTCTGAGATCGTCGTAGCCAAAGCCCAGGCTGTCCATCACCCCGGTGGCGAAGTTATCGACCACCACGTCGCTGTGTTGGATCAGCTCGCGGGCAATGCGCTGACCTTCGGGCGTGGTGAAATTCAGCCGCAGGCTTTTCTTGGCCTGAGCCCACTGGTTAAAGACGGCGCTGGTGTTGGCGCTGGGTTTGATGCCTCTGGGGCTGGCCGGCAGACGCCGGGTCAGGTCGAGCCGTGCCCGGGACTCGATTTTGATGACCTCGGCTCCCAGATGGGCCAGATGGGCGGTGCAGAAGGGGCCGGCCCACACCCAACTGAAGTCGGCCACCCGCACGCCGGCCAGGGGAAGAGCCGGGGGAAGAGTCGGGGGAGTTGAGGTCTGGACTGGCGGGGTTGGGGCGGCGGCCTGGAGTTGCTCGGCGTTATGCTCGCCCAGCAGCGGGGCGGGACGGCGAATCTTCCACCACGGCTGGCCGAGCTGGTAGGGCGGACCCAGGTGGGTCAGCCTGCCCGCCCGGGGGTGGGACACCTCGACAAAGAAATTGCGGGCTCTGAGCTGTTCCTGTTCGGCCAGCTGGGCCATATCGAACACCGGCGCAAAGCAGATGCGCTTCTCCTGTCCGGCTCGGAACAGGTCGGCCACCTTCCAGTCCCGCAACCAGGCGCTCAGATGATGGTGGAGGGCTTCTTTATTCCTGGCCCGTCTGGCCGCGTTGCGGAACAGGTCTTGGCGGCTCCAGTCCGGGTTGCCCATCAGCTCTTGCAGCCGCTGCCACTGGTCTTCTTCGGCCACGGCCAGAAAAATCGGCCCGTCTTTGCAGGCGAAGATTTTCCACGGGTCTTGCAGGCGTCGGCCCAGCCGTGAGGTGTTCCAGCCCAGATAGGTGTAAAAGACAAAGTTGTGCTCCAGAAACGACGCCACATAGGACTGGACAGACAGGTCGATGTGTTCGCCCCGGCCGGTTTGCAGGGCGCGAAAGTAGGCGGCCAGGCAGGCGGTGGCGGCCGCCAGCCCGCCCTGAAAGTCGGCCTGCTGACCGGCCGCTCTGAGCGGCGGCAGATCGGGTCGGTCGGAACCGCCGGGGCTGAGCCAGGCCCAGCCGCCACCGTGGGCGATGGTGAGTTCGTAGGCCGCGTAATCCTTGTACGGTCCGGTCAGGCCAAACGGCGTGACCGCACACATGACGAGACGCGGGTTGAGGGTCTGGAACGCCCGGTAGTCAAGGCCCAGCGCCTCAGCCTGGGCGGCCGGATAATTATGCACCAGCAGGTCGGCCCAACCGATCAAGTCGGACAGGCGGTGACGATCGTGGGCCAAGTGCAGGTCGAGCGTCCGGCCGCGCTTATTGGTATTCAGGGCCAGAAACAGGCCGCTCTTTTCCGGGTCCGCAATACCGTCCGGGAACGGACCGTGGCGACGTGCCCGGTCCCCGTCCGGCTCTTCGATTTTCACCACATCGGCGCCCAGGTCGGCCATCAGCTTGGCCGCGTAGGCGGCCGAGACCATGTGACCGAGTTCCAGGACTCTGACCCCCTCAAGGCCCTGCATGGCATTTCCTCCTGTCCCTCGACACGGTTTGTCCCTGAACACTGGGCGAGCGCTGTGCCCGCCCGGCGGTGTCATGCCGACCTGGTCTAGCGCGGGGCAAAGGCCTCAACGACGCGTGGGTCGGGCAGGGCTTCGTCATCGGCCCGAATCGGCAGCAGGCAGACGTGCGTCGCTCCCGCGCCCAGATGGGCATCGATGCGGTCCTGAATCTTCTCCTCGCTGCCCCAGGCCACGATGGCATCGACCAAGTCGTCGTTGCAGCCGTTCTCAAAGGCTTCGTCCGGCCAGCCCAGATTCTTCAGATTCCGGGTGTAGTTGGGCAGGCGGGGAACATAGGTCTTCATGTACTGACGCGCGGCGGTGCGGGCCTTGGTCGCGTCGCTCTCCAGAATGACGGCCTGGGCGGCGCAGATCCACGGCTCAGGACCGATCTGAGCCCGGACCTTGGCCGTATGCTCGGGCGGCACAAAATACGTATGCGTGCCCTGGGCCTGTTCGGCTGACAGGGCCAGCATCTTGGGGTGTAGGGCGGCGATCAGGATCGGGGCCGGCTCGGCCGGTTTGGGGGCTTGATAAAAGACATCCTTGAGCTTGGGCAGGTAGTCCTTCATGTAGCTGTACGGCTTGTCGTAGCTGTGGCCGCGCAGGTTGGCGACGAGCGGCTTGTGGCTGACGCCGATGCCTAGCACGAAGCGGCCGCCCGACAGCTCGGCGACCGTATTGGTTGCCGTGGCCATGGTATAGGCGTCCCGCGCCCAGATGTTGGCAATGCCGGTAGCCAGGTTGAGCGTGTCGGTGTTGTTCAGCAGATAGGCTGCGTGGGCGAACGGCTCGCGGCCGACCGCCTCGGGAATCCACAGCGTCTTGTACCCCGCCTTTTCCACCGACTGGGCAAAGGCCGCGCTGTCCGGCGCGCTCATGCTGTCCAGAAAAAACCAAATTCCGACGTTTCCGATATCCATATGACCTCCCTATGCGATCTTTTGGCACCAGATCATACCGTTTCAGACCGGGTGGGGCTATGCCTGGCAAGCGTGTTCGTTGACTCTGTGCCGGGAAAACCGTAGGTTTCGGTCATTCTGAGCGGACTGAGCAGGGGAGGTCGGCATGACCGTGACGTTTCATAAACTCCACCCCCATTTTGTTGCCGAGGCGGGTCCGATTGACCTACGCCGGGTTCACGACCCTGAAACCCTGGCCGCGATTCGGGCCGGCATGGACGACTACGCGTTGCTGGTGTTCCGTGACCAGCGCTTCAACGACGAGGAGCACCTGGACTTTGCCCGGCGTCTGGACGGCGAGCTGCACACCAAAACCGGCATCAGCGCCCTCAAAAAGAGCCGCCTTGGCGACGAGGCCCTGGCCGATGTCTCAAACCTGACCGACGGCGGGCAGATCCAGCCGGCCGACGACCGGCGGCGCATGTACGGGCTGGGCAACCGGCTGTGGCACACCGACGCCTCGTTCCAGGACCCGCCCGGACGCTACTCCATGCTGTTCGCCCGGGTCATCCCGCCGGTCGGTGCGGATACCGAGTACGCCGACATGCGGGCGGCCTACGACGCTCTGTCGCCGGAGCTGAAGGCCCGGCTGGAGGGGCTGCGGGTGCACCATTCGATTGCCCACTCGCGGGAAATCCTGGGCTTTGCCTTCTCACAAAAAGAGCAGGAGATTCTGAAGGGCGCGGTTCATCCCCTGATTCGGACCCTGCCGCGCTCGGGCCGCAAGTCGCTCTACATTGCCGCCCACGCCTCACGGATCATCGACTGGCCGCTGCCCGAAGGCCGGCTGCTGCTGCTCGAACTGATTGAGCACGCCACCCGGCCGGAGTTTGTCTATCGCCATACGTGGCAGGTCGGGGATCTGGTGATCTACGACAACCGGGCGACCATGCACCGTGCCCGGCCCTTTGAGGATACGAAATACCCGCGTGAGCTGCGGCGGGTGACGACGCTGGATATTCAGGACAAGGCTGCCTAGGCCGCCGGTGAGAAGGTCAGCGTGGCTCGATAGCCTAAACCGGCCATGACGCGCAGCATCAGGTCTGTCGAGACGTCCTTGGTGTTGCGGTTGAGAATCGCCGTTATGCGTGACCGGGAGGTACGGGCCAGCTTTGCGACTTGCTGATGGGTGAGCCCGCTTTTCTGTACGGCCTCAATGATGGCGTCATTCAAGTCACTCCGAAGCTGGATTCCAGCTCCATCGGCGGGACTGAGCCCCAAGATCTCTGCCAGCTCGGTTGCGTCTTTTGCGACAACTGCCGTGTTCATCGGCCATCCCCCTGAGCCGTCCCTCCTCAGATACTTGCCAAAGCCTCGAAATGCACCGCTGGAGCCACGAACATTGATACCTGTATGGACTTGTGAATTTCTTGCCCTGCGTGTCCCGGCTTGTCGCTTCGAGAGCCTCGTTTGGAAAGTTTGGAGTGTTCCCTCTCGGCAACAAGGACACAACGTATCGTCAGATTGGGTTTCTCGCTTCTGCCGTATTCGCCCGCGCAGACGGAGAGCAGATATTCCAAAATCGGTAATGAACGCACTAACTGCTCTTTGCCCTTGGCTTTATTGCTTTCTCCCAACGTCTCCTTCAACTCAATGAGAATGGCGCAATTGCTATCGCCCGATTGACCGATCAGTAGATAGTCGCAGATTTGGAGCCATTTATCCTTTACAGACTTCAAAGCTGACAGGTGCTGGAGTTTGTCCATACGTACAACCAGAAAGGGCGGAGAAATACCGATAAGCTTAACCCTCGTGTCTTTCTCATTTTTTCGACGCTCCTCGAGGATGAAGGAATCATCTGTGTTTGATCTTTGGAAGAATTCCGGTTTCAAAATGGTCTCCAATTGAGCAATCAGCTCCACCTCACTCTTCTCCTTCGTATGTTAATCGGGATTCGAGCTCGCTGGACACCCGATTGATTGCGTCGATAGTCTTATCAAAGACTGGCATGTCGATGCCGAAACGGTCGATTGTACACCGGGTCAGGCTGTGCTTTTCGGCAACATAGGCCCGGACTGAATCGGGTTTCAGAAAGTCGTGCTCTGAGTATCCATGCTCTTTTAGTACCTTGGGTTTATTTTTGAAATCCTTGCTCAGCATGAGCAGATTGTTGATTTCCTTGACGATGTAGTCGCTGTGGGTCGTAATCAGGACTTTCAGCCCTGAGTGGATCACGCGCGCCAACAGCCGCGCGAATTGAATCTGATTGGCTGTGTCGAGGTGACTTTCTGGCTCGTCAATGATGAGAAGCTGATTCTTGCGCGCTGCGTGGCGCAGAAAGAAGTACAGATCGGACAATCCACGGACAGAAGAAGACGCGAGGCGCAGAGGGATATCGAAACTCCGTTCCTTCCGAGCTTTTGATTTGAAGCGGATATCGTTGCTCGAACTTCTGTAATAACCTCCCATCATATCTCTGATGTCGTTGAATAATTTAGAGTCGTAAACTTCGCTGCGTCGGTTTCGCCGAGTGGAAATATCCCTGGTGTAGATGATATTGTCGATGACGGGGAGTGTACTCCGATCAAATATCCCCGATAAATTCGAGCAGAGTTCTCTGTAGAAGAGTGATATGCCAAAGCGCTCGGCCGATAGGGTAAGCGGTTCAGGGATTTCGGGCAAAATAAACAGAAAGAGTAGCTCTGAGCGATCGAATGAAAGATCATCAGAATCGGGAGCATCGGTAGAGAGAGAACCTCTGCCTGCCTCGATCCTGCGTATGCGTATTTCATTGTCGCTATATGCGACTGTAAATGTCTCTCCGTTGGAGACGCTGATGGTTTGATTCGGTACCTTCTCAGGAAACGTCTCATCGAGAACTACTTTGAAGGATGCGCCTTCAAAGTCCTTGCATAGAGAATCAGCTGAGAAGTGACGAGATGCTTCCTGCATGGCGGCTTCCCGCATGAGGTTCAGGGCCTCTCTATCTACAGGCAATTTGACTAGGTCTTCTTTCACGTCCGGAATTTGTGCCAACTTGTCGAAAGACAACGCCTCTTGACTCAAATCATAAAAGAATTCCGGAAGATTCTGAAAAGAGTCTTGGAACCAGGCTCTAAGAAACCCATACAATGTATACGCCACGTATGTCTTGCCAGTGTTATTCCGACCAGCAATAATCGTCAGGTCGCCTAGTTCAAGTTCGGCTTCCTTGATGGGGCCGAGATTTTTGAATACAAATTTCATGGCTCTGTCTCCACAGTGCATGCGGTGATGTCTATCGTTGAGTTTGTCATATGGACGACCTCGATCCCCTCATCAAGCGCACAAATAACGGCCCACGGGGAAATACCGCAGTTCTGGGACATTAACGCGACTCGGGGGTACGCCGACGGGCTTCAGCGATAATCTCTTGAATGGTGGCATAGCGACCCGGTCCACTGTGGAGACCTTCGGTCCACAGGCGACGCAATTCCTCCAGGCCGGTTTGGTTGAAGTCCCTGCGGTGTTTCCAGTCGCGCAAAGCCTCCCGGACGACTTCACTACTACTGGCATACTCGCCGGTTTCGACGGCTTGCCGGACCATCTCGGCCATTTCCTGGGTGAGGGCGACACTCATCTTTTCGACATGTGGCATGCAACAATCCTTTCCTACCTTCCTTGCGCCAAAGTACCAAACTTTCCTACCAGTGAAAACAAGAAAACGACGTGTATTGTCACGCATTCTGTGAGTTGAGTGCAGCTCATACTCCCATCCGCCAGAGGTCAGCCACACGACCGGGCTGTCAAATCCCTTGGCCATGGCAGCCCAAAATGCTATGGCCAGAGAAAAAGGAGGATGGCATGAGCGAATCCGGTAACGCAGCACAAAGAGCGGCAACGAGTTCCTACGCCGAGGCCGACCCGAAACTGTACGCCTTTCTGGACTGGATGGAGCAGCAGGACCCCGACTATTCGAAAGCCTTCAGAGCCTATGGCGAGAAGGGCACCGGGGAGGGGCAGGCCCTGGCCGTCAAGTATCGAGAGATGGTCATGAGCGCTGTCCTGGTCTTCTCAGGCCGACGGGAAGGCGCGGTGGCCCACCTCAAGCGGGCGATTGAGCACGGGGCGACCAAGCGCGAACTGTTCGAGGCCGGTCAGTCCGCAGCCATCCCCGGCGGCGGCATTACCCTGGGCCTGTGGATGCAGATCCTGGCCCAGCTGGACAGCGAGGGGGCGTTCATAAACGGCTGATGTCCGCACCGGGATGTCCGGCCAGCAAAGGAGGGAGGGTGTATGACACACCAAGCGACCGCGTCGTCCAAGCCGATTCACCCCCAGACCCAGATCGGTCATATCCATCTGACGGTGACCGACCTGGAGCGCTCGCTCGCCTTTTACCGCGACCTGTTGGGCTTTGAGGTGACCATGCGCTACGGGGACTCGGCCGTGTTTCTGTCCGCCGGCGGCTACCACCACCACCTGGCGCTCAACACCTGGGCCGGACCGGAGGCGAGCCCGCCCCCGCCCGGCCATACCGGGCTGTATCACTTTGCCATTCTCTACCCTAACCGGCAGGAGCTGGCCCGTGCGGTTCGGGCCCTGCGTCAGGCTGACTACCCGCTGCAAAGCACCTCCGACCACGGCGTATCCGAGTCCATCTATCTGGCCGACCCGGACGGTAACGGGGTGGAGCTGTCGGTCGACCGGCCGCCCGAGCACTGGCCGCGCGACGCCCAGGGCAATCTTCAGGCCAGCCGCGGCAGCCTGGACCTGGACGAACTGGTGGCCGAGTTGGCGGACGGCTGAGCGGGCAGGCGGCAGACAAGAAAGGGCACACGCATGGATTTCAGTTTTAGCCCACAAGAAGAAGCCTTTCGTCAGGAGTTTCGGAGCTGGCTTGAGGCCAACATCCCGCGTGACTGGCGCGACGACGGCGAGTTGCACGACCCGGACTCCAAGGAGGAGTTTGAACGCCGCCGGGCCTGGCACCGCAAGCTGTACGACGGGGGCTGGATGTGCATTCACTGGCCCGAGGAGTACGGCGGACGCGGGGCCAGCCTGATCGAGCAGGTCATTTACCACGAAGAGCTTGATCGGGCCAAGGCGCCGCCCACGGTCAATTTTCAGGGCATTGCCCGGGTCGGACCGACCCTGATGCAGTGGGGCACGCCCGAGCAGAAGCAGCGCTTTATTCCCAAGATTCCGCCGGCCGAGGAGATCTGGTGCCAGGGCTTGTCGGAGCCCAACCACGGCTCCGATCTGGCTGCGGTCGAAACCCGGGCGATTGACCAGGGCGATCACTTCCTGGTCAACGGCGCCAAGGTCTGGACCTCGAACGCCCACCACGCCGACTACACCACGCTGCTGTGCCGGACCGACCCCGACGTGCCCAAGCATAAGGGCCTCAGCTATCTGCTGGTTGATATGAAAAGCCCGGGCATCACGGTCCGCCCGCTGGTCCAGATCACCGGCGAGCACGGCTTCAACCAGGTGTTTTTCGAGGATGTCCAGGTGCCCATGGCCAACCTGGTCGGCGAGAAAAACCGGGGCTGGATGGTGGCCATCACCAACATGATGTTCGAGCGCACGATTCATGGCGGGCGGACCGACATGATGGTCGAGGTCGAGCAGCTCATGAATCTGGCCAAACAGGTCGAGCGCCACGGCCGACCGGCCTGGCAGGACAGCTATGTGCGCCAGCGGATCGCCGGCTTTGCCTGCGAGGCCTCGGCGCTGAAGTACACCAGCTTTCGTCAGCTGACCCGCCAGTTGCAGGGCCAGCCGCCCGGACCCGAGGGGTCGATGATGAAGCTCGGCACCAGCACCCTGAACCACCGCATGCAGGAGTTTGCCATGGAGCTGCTGGGACCCTACAGCCAGTTTGAATACCAGGCCGACCAGGCCATTGATCGCGGCAAGTGGTCGCACCGCATGCTGGCTGCGCGGCGCAGCACGATTGCGGCCGGGACCAACGAGATTCAGCACAACATCATTGGCGAGCGGGTGCTCGGCCTGCCCAAGGGCTGAGGGCGCACGGCTTCACGCAAAGGAGGGATGAGCGATGGCAGCCGGAAAAGTGATTGACGCCGACGGACATATCCTCGAACCGCCCGATCTGTGGCAGCGCTACCTGGAGGGCAAGTATAAAGACCGGGCTATCCGCATGGAAAAAGACCCCAACGGCGTCGAGTATTTCGTGATCGACGGCCGTCCCTCGGCCAACCTGCGCGGGGTTGGACCGGCGGTGGGGGGAATCGGCCAGCCCTACCAGGAGATCGCCACCTCGGGCAGCTTCAGCTACTTCGACGGTCCCAGGGGCGCCTATGAGCCAACCGCCCGCCTCAGCTACATGGATGAGGAAGGCGTGGATGCGGCCGCCATCTTTCCTTCGCTGGGCCTGACCTGGGAGGTCGAGGTGAAAGAAGCCGCCCTGGCCGCCGCCTATGCCCGGGCCTATAACAACTGGGTGATTGATTTCTGCAGCGCCGACCCTCGGCGCTTGATCCCGGTCGCCCATATCTCGCTGCTCGACATTGACGAGGGGGTCAAGGAAGTCCAGCGGGTGGCCAAGCTGGGCGTCAGAGGGGCGTTCATGCGCGCGGCTCCGCCCAGCCAGATTCCGTACTGGGATCGCGCCTACGACCCGTTCTGGGCTGCTCTGCAAGAGGCCGACATGCCGATCGGCTTTCACGTCTCTTTGAACGAATACTTCCTCGGCCACCAGTGGAAGATGAACGAGTCGGTCACCGCCGTGTCGAGTCCGCTCCACGGCTACCGTTTCAGCGTGGTCATGTTTGACGTGCAGGCAGCCTTTGCCGCGCTGTGTCAGGGCGCGGTGTTTGACCGCTTCCCGCGCCTCAAGGTGCTGCTGCTCGAAACCGGCGGCGGCTGGATCGCCCACTTTCTGGAGCGGCTCGACGCCAAACACAAGCTGCTCAGTTGGAAGACGGGCCTCAAGGAGTATCCGAGCGAGTACTTCCGGCGCCAGTGCTGGATCTCTTTTGATCCCGACGAAACGACGATCCCCGACGTGGTCAAGCACTGCGGGGCCGATAAGTTCATCTGGGCCTCGGACTTCCCCCACTTTGACGCCAGCCCGGCTGCGGTCGAAGAGACCAAACAGGCGGTCTCCAGCCTGCCGGACGAGGACCAACGGCTGATTCTGGGCGAGAATGTGGCCAGAATCTACAATCTGTAATCCATAAGAGGCATGGCAGGGACTCCAGACATGAACACTGATCGCATCGACTTCTACCTGTGCACCCATCTGCACTGTAGCCACAACCGCGTCCGGCTGAAAATCCGTCCCGCCGACCGGACAGCCCAAGAGCTGAACGGCCCGGCCCTGGCCCGGGCCTTGCGACAGCTGGTTGGTGAGAAAGGGCTGGGCGATCAGGTTCGGGTACGGGAGACCTCGTGCATGCGGGGCTGTCTGGTCGGACCCCGGCTCAACGTGGTCGGCGGGGCCGGGTTTCGGGACGCGGTGCGCTACCTGCACCTGCCGGCCGCCAAGCGCCATCTGAAATGCGCGGCCTGGCAGACCGCAGGAAGCCTGGAAGAGGTGCTGGAGCGGCATGTCGAGGACAGGCGGCTGCTGCGCCTCGTCACCTGAGGACGCGGACGGTGGTGACAAGCCCCCCTAAAAACGCGTATGAATGACACACTACCCAAGACGGAGGAACACGACGATGCGTGATGGATTCAAGATTGTCGATACCGATTCGCATATGATGGAGCCGGAGTGGCTGTGGGACCGGCACATGGAGGACGCCTACAAATCGCAGGGCCCGCGGATGGGCGAGGCGCCGGGCTCGGGTCGCCGGACCTTCCTGGTTGAGGGCGAGTCCTTCACCCGCGAGAAGGGCAAGTATCCGATGGCGGCCAAGGCATTTCTCAGAGCCGCGACCAAGGCTATGGATCGGTTCGATAAAGCCCGGCGCACCGAGTTCAGTCCCCAGAGCCGGCTCGACGATATGAACGAACACGGGGTGGACGTGCAGGTTCTGTACCCGACCTATACCGGCCAGATGCTGGGCCGCGAGTTCCGCGATACCAAGCTGCTGGCCGCCTGCGTGCGCGCCTACAACAACTGGGCCACCGACTATACCTCGCTGGCGCCGGAGCGCCTGCGCTGGGCTGCGGCCCTGCCCATGCAGGATGTCGAGGAGGCGATCACAGAGGCCCACCGGGCCGCCGAAGCCGGCTGTGTCAGCTACTACATGCGGCCCAATCCGGTCCGTGGCCGGACCCTGTGGCACGAGGACTACCATCCGCTGTGGGCCGAGATCGAGAAGATCGGCAAACCGATCTCGACCCACGATTCGGCCTCGGCTTCGGTGCCGTCGTTCGGTGACCGGATGGACACCCATACCAGCGGCCATATCCTGTCGCACCCGTTTGAGGCCATGGCGGCCATGGCCGGACTGATCTGGTTCGGCATCTTCGAGAAATTCCCGAACCTGAAAGTGATCCACGTTGAGGGCGACGGCGGCTGGACCCCGTACTGGCTCCAGCGCATGGAGCAGCACTGGAACTTCAGCGGTAACGCCGAGCACGAATACCTGACCCGGCGGCCGACCGACTACTTCAAGACCAACGTATGCGTGGCCTTCCGCGGCGACGAGCCGACCATGAAGGCGGCGGTGGAACTGGTCGGCGACGACAACTTCACCTGGGACTCCGACTACCCGCACCCCGACGGCACCTATCCGTGGGGCGTCCAGGCCATGCTTGAGCAGCCGATTCCCGAGGTGTCCAAGCGCAAGCTGTTGTGGGACAACGCGGCGCGTATCTTCAATCTGGACTGAGCCGGCCGACGGCGCGGTCTCAACCCAATCAGGCGCCGCCCGGCGCCTGATTTCTTTTTGACAGGAGAGCAGCATGAATTTTGACGCAAAGGTCGGTCTGGTCACCGGAGCCGCTTCGGGCATTGGTCGCGCTACCGCTATTGGATTTGCCCAGCGCGGGGGAACGGTCGTGGTAGCCGATATCAATCGGGAGGGAGCCGAGCAGGTCGTGGCCGAAATCGGCTCCAGCGGGGGCAGGGCGCTGGCGCTGGTTGCCGACGTGACCCAGCAGGCCGAGATCGACGCCATGATCTCACAAACCGTCGCCGAGTTTGGTCGCCTCGACTTTCTCCACAACAACGCCTTTGGGCTGCCGGGCGACGACCGGTTTGCGGCCCGGACTGGCGAGCTTGACGATCAGGTCTGGGACAAGACCCTGGAGCTGGGCCTGACCGCCGTCTTCCAGGCCATGAAGCGCGCCATTCCCGAGATGCGCAAAAACGGCGGCGGCGCGATTGTCAACACCGCCTCGATCTCGGGCCTGTACGCCGACTACGGCATTGCCGCCTATAATGCGGCCAAGGCCGGGGTCATCAACCTGACCCGGGTGGTGGCCGTCGAGTATGCCCGCAACGGGATTCGGGCCAACTGCGTGTGTCCGGGCGCGATCAACACGCCGCTGATCGCCCCGGCCCTGGAGATCGCCGGCTTTCAGGACAAATTCGACGCCGCGATTCCGGTCGGCCGGCTGGGCGAGCCCGAAGAAATCGCCAACGTGGTGCTCTTCCTGGCCTCGGATCTGGCCTCGTTTGTGACCGGCTCGGCCTTTGTCGCCGACGGCGGACAAACCGCCAAAACGGGCAGCCCATCGTTCCTGGCCGAGGGCTAGACCGCCCGCTGCAAAGCATTGCACTGGCGTCTCAGTCGGACTATGCTCGGCTCGAACGACGCCACAAGGAGGGAACCATGGCAGACCTGGAAACCCAGATGCAAGAAGTGATTGACCGTGAAGCGATCCGCAACCTGCCGCTGCAGTACTGTCACTGTGTGTGGCAAAAGGATCTGGACGGCTACGCCAACCTGTTTACCGAGGACGGCTCGTTCACGATAGACAACCCCGACCTGCCGGGCGCCCAGGGCCGGGACAACCTGCGCAAAATGATCGCCAGCGGCCTGGACGACATCCAGCCCCGGCCGTTCATCCATAACCACGTGGTCGAGCTGACCGGCCCCGACTCGGCCACCGGCACCTGCTACGTCGAGGTCCACATGCTGCGCGAGGGCAAGAAGTGGGAGATGCGGGGCTGGTATAACGACGAGTATGCCAAGGTCGGCGGCGAGTGGAAATTCAAGTCGCGCCGGATCACCACTGACTCGTTCGGTCCCGAGAACGAGGGCTAAGAGGGGAGACACCGATGGCAAGCAAGAGTCTGGAAGCCCGGCTGCAAGAGGTGCTGGATCGCGAAGAGATCCGCACCCTGCCGCAGCGCTACTGTCACTGTGTGTGGCAAAAAGACCTCGACGGCTACGCCGAGCTGTTCACCGAAGACGGCACCTTCGGCACCGACGATCCCAGCCTGCCCAGGGGCCAGGGACGCCAGCAGCTGCGCGGTCTGATCGAGGGGGCGCTCAACGACATGGGTCCCCGGCCGTTCATCCATAACCATGTGATTGAGCTGACCGGCCCCGACTCGGCCACCGGCACCTGCTACGTCGAGGTCCACCTGCTGAAGGAGGGCAAGAAGTGGGAGATGCGGGGCTGGTATAACGACGAGTACGCCAAGGTCGGCGGCGAGTGGAAGTTCAAGTCGCGTCAGATTACGACCGATTCGTTCGGCCCCGAGAACGAGGGCTGAGCCGCGCCCTCTACCATGAACACCGCAAGCGTCACGCGCAGCCCAGGGAGGCACCATGGCCCGACCGTTTGATCCCATCCTAGTCGAAGTCATCCGCAACCAGATCGCGGCAATCACCGAGGAGATGACCCTGACCGTGTACCGGACCGGACGTTCCGGCATGTGTAAGGTCGGCGATTTTGCCACCGCCGTGTGTGACCGCCACGGCCGGGTCGTGGGCGAGGGCGGCTCGCCGTACCAGATGTGTGTCTTCATCGACACCATGGATAACGTGCTGGCCAAGCACGGCGACGATCTCAAACCCGGCGACATCATCATTGCCAACGATCCCTACTGTGGCATCTCCCACATGCCCGATATCACCCTGATTGCGCCGGCCTTCTGGCGGGACGAATTGGCCGGCTTCCTGATCTCCTACTCGCACCACACCGATGTGGGCGGCCGGTTTGCCGGCGGTATCTCCAGCCTGTGCCAGTCGAGCTTTGAGGAGGGCGTGCGGATTCCGATGCTCAAACTGTACGACGCCGGCCGGCGCAACGAAGCCCTGCTGGATCTGATCGTCGCCAACGTGCGCACGCCCGAGGAGTGGGTCGGCGACGTTGACGCCAAGGTGGCCAGCTGCTGGAAGGGCCAGGAGCAGCTGACCAAGCTGATCGACAAATACGGCTTTGAGCAGCTGAACGCCACCTGCGACCACCTGGTCGAGTACGCCGAGCAGACCACCCGCCAGGCCATCAGCCAGATCCCGTCGGGCGAGTACCGGGAAGAGATGCTGTTTGTCGACGAGAACGAGGTCACCGGCGGGCCGGTTCCGCTCGACGTCGTCGTCCGTATCGAGGGCGACCGGGCCACGCTCGATCTGTCGTCCAGCCCACCCCAGGTCAACGCCTCGATCAACGCCCCGCTGGTATCGACCAAGGCCGTGACCCGGGCGCCGTTCAAGTCGCTGCTGCCGACCGATGTGATTGTCAACCACGGCTTTGCGCGGCCGATTGATATCATCGTGCCCGAGGGTACGCTGCTCAACCCGCGCTATCCGGCGGCGGTCGGCGGCCGGGCCTCGCTGATGATGTCGCTCAGCAATATGGTCTACCGGGCGATTGCCAAGGCGCTGCCCGGCCGGCTCGGCGGGGTCGGTGAGGGTGCCGACATGCTGCACTTCAACGCCCACACTAACGGCAAGTACCAGTCGTTCATGGACGTGTTCTTTGGCGGCTGGGGCGGCCGTCCGCAGGCCGACGGAGTGGACGGCGCCTCACCACTGGTGATGGGCGGTGGTTATGGCTCAATGCCGGCCGAGCTGCTCGAACGGGAGTATCCGGTCACGATCGAGGGCTTTGGTTTTGTGCCCGATACCGAGGGTGCGGGCCGCCACCGCGGCTCGGTGTCGGTCTACCGCGAGTGGCGTTTCCGCAAGCCGGCCGAGGTCTTGCTGCGGACCGTCGGCCTGCGCGGTTCGGAGGGCCTCGACGGCGGCGGACAGGGCGGCGACGCGGTCAACATCCACACTGCGGACGGCCAGCAGACCGTGCTGACTCCCCAGGCTCACGTCCACCTCCAGGTCCAGCCGGGCGACCGGGTCTACCACAAGGTCCACGGCTCGGGCGGCTATGGCGATCCCTTTGAGCGTGATGTGGAGGCGGTCCGGCTCGATGTACTTGAGGGCAAGGTCTCGGTCGAGCGCGCCCGTGAGGTGTACGGGGTGGTGATTGACCCCGACAGCCTGAGCGTCGATGAAGAAGGCACGCTGGAGCTGCGGGGCGGCAAACAGCGTCTGGCTGCGGTGGCGGATTAGGGCGGGGGACACGCGCATGCGGGTGGGGTTTGATATCGGCGGGACGTTTACCGATGTGATTGTGCTGGGCGATGACGGTCGAATCGACACGGCCAAAGTCCTGTCCCTGCTCGACCGGGTCGGCGAGGACATCGTCGGCCATATTCGCCAGGTTGGTTCGTCCGAACTGATCGCCAATTTTGTCCACGGCACGACCATCGCGTCGAACGCCGTGATCGAAGGCACGACCGCGCTGACCGGCTATATCACCACCCGCGGTTTCCGCGACGACCTGGAGATGCGGGGCGAACGGCGGCCCAACCTGCAAGACCCCAACTGGGTCAGGGGCCGCCCGCTGGTGCCGCGCCAGCTGCGTCTGGAACTGAGCGAACGGGTGCTGGGCGACGGAACGGTCGAGCGCGCCCTGGATGCCGAGGAAGCCCGTCAGGTCATTCGTCGCCTGGCCGACCAGCACGTCCAGGCCATTGCCGTGTGTCTGATCAACTCCTACCTCAACCCGGCCCACGAGCAGCAGGTCGCGCGCTTGATTGCGGATGAGCTGGGCTCCGGGGCGGTGGTGTGCATTTCGTCCGACATCTATCCCCAGATCCGGGAGTATGAGCGGGCCAGCACGACCGTGATTAACGCCTCGCTGATTCCGGTCGTGGACCGTTATCTGGACCGGCTCGAACACCACCTGTCGGCCTACAGCGAGCGGCTGCTGGTCATGCAGTCCAACGGCGGGATCATGTCGGCCGAGCTGGCCCGCAACAAACCGGCCTTTATGATCGAGTCCGGGCCGGCGGCCGGAGTCCTGGCTGCGGCTCGGCTGGGCCAGGAGACCGGTCTGGACAAGGTCTTGTCGTTCGATATGGGCGGCACCACAGCCAAGGCGTGTCTGATTGAAGACGGGCTGCCGGCCGAGCGGGCCGCAGGCGAAATCGGCGGGGCGGCCAACGTCACCACCCACCAGTTCTACAAGGGCGGCCATGCCCTGCGCGTGCCCTCGCTCGACATCGTCGAGGTCGGGGCCGGCGGCGGCAGTATTGCCTGGATTGATGACAGCGGAGCGCTGCGGGTCGGACCCCACAGCGCGGGAGCCGAGCCCGGACCGGTGTGTTACGGCCGGGGCGGCAGCAAACCGACGGTGACGGACGCCAACGTGGTCAACGGCTATATCAACCCCGAGGCGATTGCCAACACGACGATGCGGATCGACCACGACGCGGCCTGGCGGGCGATCAAGGACCAGATCGCCGACCCGCTGGGGCTGGACACCCGCGAGGCAGCCTATGGGATCAGCCAGATCGCCAACTCGGCCATGATGCGCGCCCTGCGGGCGGTCTCGACCGAGCGCGGACGCGATCCGCGCGACTTTACCCTGGTGTCTTTTGGCGGCTCGGGTCCGGTTCACGCCGCCGCCCTGGCCGACGATATCGAGATCGGCAAAGTGCTGGTGCCGGTCTTTCCCGGCGTGTTCAGCGCCCTGGGGCTGTTGCTGGCCGACTACCGCCACGACTATATCCGCAGCGTGGTGACGCCGCTGGCCGAACTCCGGCCCGGGCTGATTCAGGAGTTGTACGCCGACATGCAGGCCGAGGCCCGGGAGCTGATGCAGGCCGAGGGCATTGACGCCGAGCTGATTCGCTTCGAGCCGTATGTTGATATGAAGTACGACTATCAGCTCCAGGACTTGAGCATTCCGTGTCCGGACAGCGCCGATGCCGCCGCGCTGCCGGACACGCTCGCCCAGGGCTTTCAGGCTGCCCACGAACAGGCGTTCGGCTATACCACTGGCGATCCGATTGAGCTGGTCAGCCTCCGCCTGCGCGCCCTGGCAACGGTTGGGGACATTCGTTTTCGAGACCTGGGGACGCGGATTGGGGCGTCGTCCGGCGCGAACGGTCACAAGCCCCGGGCGGCTTTCTTCGGCCCGCAGCACGGTCTGCTACAGACGCCGGTGTGCCGCCGCAGCGATATTGCCGAGCCGCAGCCCGGGCCGCTCATCGTTGAGGAGCCCGACACCACTGTCCTGGTTCCGCCCGACTGGCAGATCGGCCGTGATGCCTTCGGCAGCCTGGTGCTGACCAGGGCCGTCTGAGAGGTCTGCCACAACACACCACAGCGTCGGCTGTGGAGGAGAAACTGCAATGTCTGAGACGCTCAGCCAAAATGCGACGGATGCGGCGCCGTCCGTGCGCACGACCGCCCCGAGCCCGGTGCCCCATCCCCTGCATCCCCCCACCCGCGCCGAGATTGAACGCGGCGTGGCGACCCTGTCCGAGGCGGGGGTGTGCCAGGGGCGGGTTGCCTTTTCCAGCGTCAGTCTGCTCGAGCCGCCCAAGGCTGCGGTCAAGAACTTTGCGCCGGGTCAGCCGGTCACCCGCAGCCTGCGTTTTCTGGGGGTGGACGGGCAGGGGAGCTTTGACGCGCGGGTGAATGTCAGCACCGGCGAGCTGCTCGAAGTCCGGCGTCAGGCCGGCGTCCAGGCGCCGCTCAGCGGCCGAGACTTCATCCGGGCGATAAAAATTACCAAGGCCGACCCGGCCTGGCAGCGAGCTGTTCGCAAACGTGGCATCGACGATTTTGAGCGGATCCAGATTGACATGTGGCCGGGCAGCGGTCCGCTGGTCAACGGCGCCGACCCCGGCCACAGGCTGGTCCGCGCAATCGCCTTTGTCCGCCACGACAAGACCGATAATGGCTACGCCCGGCCGCTGCACGGCATTATCGCCCATCTCGATCTGACCGAAGGCCGGGTGGTGCATGTCGAGGACCACGGGGTGAGGACGATTCCGCCCGAGAGCGGCCGCTATGAGCCGGAGCACCAGCCCGCGCTGCGCACCGATCTCAAACCGCTCGACATCAGTCAGCCCGAGGGACCGGGTTTTCGCCTCGACGGCTATGCCGTGAGCTGGCAGAAATGGTCCTTCCGGGTCGGTATGCACCCCCAGCACGGCCTGGTGCTGCACGAGCTGTGTTACGAGGATGGCGGGCAGAAACGCCCCATCCTGTACCGGGCCGCGCTGGCCGACATGGTCGTGCCTTACGGCGACAGCGATCCGATGCACTCCTGGAAACACGTTCTCGATGCCAGCGAAGCCTCAATCGGCAATCTGGCCAACTCGCTCAAGCTGGGCTGCGACTGTCTGGGGGAGATTCGCTACCTCGATATCAACACCGTGGCCCATAATGGGGAGGCCGTCACGGTCGAGAACGCGGTGTGCATCCACGAGGAGGACTACGGGGTGTTGTGGAAGCATATGGATATCCACTCCGCCCCGGACTTCCACACCGAGGTTCGTCGCTCGCGGCGGCTGGTGGTGAGTTCTTTTTTCACCGTCGGCAACTACGAGTACGGCTTCTACTGGTATCTGTACCTGGACGGAACGATTCAGATGGAGGTCAAACTGACCGGTATCGTTGGCGTGAGCGCGGTCGAGACCGGCGCCGAGAAGCCCGAGTTTGCGCCGCTGATCGCCCCCAATCTGGCCTCGCCCATCCACCAGCACCTGTTCTGCTTCCGGCTCGACTTTGATCTCGACGGGGAAGACAACGCAGTCTACGAGGTGGACGTTGAGCCGCTACCGCCCGGACCGGCCAACCCCCACGGCACCCAGTTCCACGCTCGCAGCACCCTCCTGGGCTCGGAAACCGAAGCCCGCCGGGATTGTGCGCCGCACAAGAGTCGAAGCTGGAAGGTGGTCAATCCGCAGCGCCTGAACCGGCTGGGCGTCCCGGTCGGCTACAAGCTGCTGGCCGGGGCGACCCCGACCCTGTTTGCCGACAAAGAATCTTACGTTGGGAAGCGGGCCGGATTCGCCCGGCACAACCTGTGGGTGACCGCCTTCGACGCTGAGGAACTGAGCGCGGCCGGTGATATGAGTCTGCAAAGCCCAGGCGACGGCGGGCTGCCGGCCTACTCGCGCGACCGCAATATCGACAATACCGACCTCGTGGTGTGGCACACCTTCGGGCTGACCCATGTCCCCCGGCCCGAGGACTGGCCGGTCATGCCGGTCGAGTACAGCGGCTTCAGCCTGATGCCGGTTGGATTCTTTGAGCGCAACCCGGCCCTCGACCTGCCGCCCAGCAAGCACCACTGCTCGTGACAGGGGAGGGACGGGCGTCCCTCCCGCTGTTCAGGCTGCGCACGAGGCGGCCAGGCTTGACAGGGCGACCCGACGGCGGCCTTCGCGCAGGGCGTTGCGGTCAAACCCGTTGGTCAGATAGCCGAACGAGACGCCGGTGGCCGGATCGGCCCAGCCGCTCTGGCCGCCAAAACCCGGATGGCCAAACGCCTCGGCCGAGTTGGTCTTGCCAAAGGCGCGCAGATTGGCCTTGCCGTCCCCGCCGGCTATGGCGATGCCCAGGCCGCGCAGGGCGCGGTGGCCCAGAAAGGGGTCTCTGAGGTCGCCGGTGCGCGGTTGGCGCGCCTCGGCAAGGATCTCGGGCTGCCAGATCCGGGTGCCGTCGTGAGCCCGCCCGTCGTTGAGCAGAGCCTGGTAGAACAGGGCGATATCACCGGCGGTGGTAATACAGCCGGCCGACGGCGAGCCGGCCTGGCGGGTGACGGTCTCGTTGAGTTCCAGCACGCCGTCTTCACTGATGGCGCTGGTCGTCTTGCCAAAGCCTTTGAGGCCCATTTTTTCGTACTCTTCGGGGCTCAGGTCCTGGCCGACCCATGCGCCGTCGGCCACCTGCTCGTTGCCCGAGGGCGGCAGGCCGATCCGCAGCTCGGGCAGGCCCAGCGGTTCGGCGATCCGCGTCCGCACGAACTCGCTCAGGCTCTGGCCGGTCTGTTTTTCGATGACTGCGGCAACCGCCCAGAAGTTGGACGAGATGTGGTACTCGAATTTCTCGCCCGGCGCATGGCTGAGTCGCCACTGGGCAAAGCGGTCCACACGCCGCTGGGGGTCGGCCCATTCTTTCTGCCAGTGCGGGGCATACGGAATGCCCGAGGTATGGACCAGGCAGTGTTCGACGGTCACCGCGTCTTTGCCGTTGGTGCCGAATTCCGGGATATGCTCGGCGATGCGGTCGTCAAGGCTCAGCGCGCCCTCCTGCAGCATGATCCAGGCTGAGGCTGCGGTCAGCGCCTTGGTCGAAGACATGATGACAAAACGGGTATCGTTGGTGGCCGGTTTTTCGGTCCCGCCCTGAACCGCGCGGCCAAAGGTCTGCATGGCGCCGATCTTGCCGTTGCGGGCAATGGCGACCTGGCTGGCCGGCAGCAGGCCCTCTTTGACCTCGCGCTCGGCCCGGTCGAACAGCGCCTGGACTTTTTCCGGGTCAAGACCGATTTCCTCAAGGTTCGTGGCAAAAAAATGTGCGGCTGGCATGTGGGGTTCCTCCTTCAGGGTGTGACGAGAATTGTAACCGGAAGCGGCCCAAGAAAAAAGAAGCGTAACCAGCCTCGGAAGCTGAAGCCGCGGCTCGTCGTCCGCTCAGCCGGACGGCCCGTCGGCTGGGTGGAACCAGGGTTGCAGAATCGCCTCGTCGGGCCACAGGAACTCAAATCCGGCGTCGAGCGCGTACTTTTTGTCGAGGTCTTCCCGGTCGCCGATATGGTAGTACACATCCGCCTCGAATGCGGCCTTGACATCGGGCAGCATCATTTTCCCGACGGCAAAGTCGATCGGAATCTTGTGCCGGTTCCAGATCGCCCGCTGGGCGCTGATCGGACGGTCGGAACAGCTGCCGATCACAAAGCCCTGCTCCTGGACTCTTCTGACCATGGCCATGGTCACGACTCCGGGCGGGTCGCCGACCTCCAGAGTGCCGTCTATGTCGAAGCTTATGAGTATGAGCAAGCTAGTCCTCCGTGCGATATCGTTGGTGATCTCTCGGTTTGCCGACCTGTGAGCCGGCTGGTCCCGTCCGCTGGAGCACGCTGGAAAATCCCCCTCAGTCACCTTTTTTAGCCCCGTCACAGGGCACGTCAGCGCAGGGGGGATTTGTGACGGAAGAGGGGCCGCTCCAAGGCGTTCCTCTTTAGTCGGGCGTGGCGCTCCAGACGGTGAAGTTGCCGCCCAGCGGCATGGGACCGCCGGAGACTCCGATCTCGGGTTTGACCCCGGTGACCTGGCGGGCGCCGGCCCGTTGCTGCAACTGCTGGATGGAGTCGGTGTGCATCCAGAAACGGCTGCGGCCGCTGCCGATGTTGCCGCCGCTGGGCAGGATCGGGTTTGGTCCCTCAATGCTGATGTCCGTCTGGTAGAAGTCCAATGCCTCGCCAAACTTGATGCCGCGATAGCCCAAACCCTCCAGGTGGAACTGGTGGAACTGGGCGAAGCCGTCATACATGTTCTCGAAGGACAGATCCGCAGCGGTGATCCCGGCGCCTTCGTACAGCTTTCTGCCCGTCCTGGCGGTGTCCTCCTCGACCTCCTCCAGCGTGGGCGTGAGGCTTCTGGGCGTGGTCCGGCTCGACGCATGGTTGAGGATATAGACCGGCTTCTGTTGCATGTCTCTGGCCCGTTCGGGGGTGGTGAACAGGTAGGCGGCGGCGACCGTGATCGGGATGTCGTTATCGAACAGGTTGGCCGGCTTGGCGATCCAGCGCGCGGCCTGGTAGTCCTCCGCCGTCAGCTGCTCGGGTCGGTGCTGCGCCCAGTAGCCCTCCGGGAACATCAGGCCGTTGCGTCTGGAGTTGGAAATGAAGGGAGCCATCATGTCGTGGGTTTTGCCGTACTTGCGGCAGTACTCGGCGAACTGCAAGGCCGTGCCGTAGCAGGCCGGAGCGCCCCACAGGTTCCTCAGCGCGCTCATGCCAGAAACGGCGCCCCCAGCGTTCGAGCCGCCCTGATAGTAGCGGCCCTCCAGGTTATGCCAGCCCTTGAGCACCAGGCAGGTGTGGGTCAGGCCGTCGCCCACAGCCTGGGCGGCGACGACGATGGCGTTGGACATGCAGCCCGGAGCGTGCATGCTGAACCCGACGTTGGTCAGCTCCGGCATATTCTTCACGATCCACTCGGCGCTGAGCTTGGCAATGCCGTCCAGGGGATCGTCCGTGGGGTTGAAGGCGCTGACGACCTCCTCGGGGATGGGCCGGCCCTTTGGCCAGTAGGCTCCGGTCGTGGTCTCGGGCACAACGACCAGCCCGTCAATCTGGTCTGGCGCGACCCCGGCGTCGGCTATTGCCTTCCTGAGCGCCTGAAGACTCCAGGCGCCCACGCTGGTCTCGGGCCGGCCGTCCCAACGCCGGGCGGTCGGCGAGTGTCCGACCCCCACGGCCGCGACCTTGGCCTGGTGTTCCCACACGCCCAAGCCCTCGGTGGTGCGATACATGGAAGCCGGAGGAGTCTGGGTATTCATTGTTCTTTCCTTTCTACGACCCGCCACTCGGGGACTTTCTGGCCGTTGGCGGTCGCCTCGAACACCACCTCGACACTGGCCCCGACCGGAACCTCGTCTACCGGCGTGCCGGGCAGGTGGGAGTACATCTGGATGCCCGGGTCTTCGTCCAGCATGATGACCGCGACGTTGAACGGCTGATCCTCCTGGAGCAGTCTGACCGGGCAGTCGTAGACCACCCCATAGTTGTAGATCGTGCCCCGCCCGCTCATCTCCTTCCATTCCAGACTGTCCCCTGACCGACACTGACGACACGTCGGCGCCGGCGGATGCTGGAGCCGGTCGCAGTTGCGACAGTTCTGGATGACCAGCCGCCCCTGGTTGGCGGCGTCCCAGAAGGGCCGGGTCAACTCATCGGGTACCACACCCTGCTTTGGCATATCTCTCCTCCATTTGTCAGGAGTGCCCTGGGCCGAGTTGAAAGCGAGAAGTTTTACGCGGCCAACAATAGCCCATTGCCGGAATATGTCAAAAGCTGTATCCGGGAGGCTCGGTCTGAGCCAAGCCGAACAGGTCGTTCTGTCAACCCGCGCCTTGTAACAAGCCTCACTCGTAAATCTCCGTATAAATAAAGATGGACAGTACCCTCTCTGCATTAAAACTCTCTCTCATCCTGCTCCTCCTGAGATCGTGTGACTGTCTGGAGAGAAAAGGAATTGCCTGACCGACTCAGCATCTTCCTCCAGCGTTCCATGTCAGTGACATTCTCTGTCACTAATGCTGCTCCCGCTCGGACAGCTCCCAGAGCAATCAGCAGATCGTTGATATGGTTTCGCGGTTCCAGCTCGCCATAACGCTGCTGATACCGGGCGAGTAATACGCCACTCAAGGTCCAGTCCTCGTGACTTGGTGTGACGACATAACCTTGCCTGATGAATGCCTGGTTGATGCCGTCGTAGTTTCGCTCATCGGCTCGGGTCCGCGCTCCGGCATACAGTTCCTGCATACTGCCGACCACTGAGCTTAAGCGTGCCCGACCGGTACGGAGCGCCCGTTGGAACAGTTCCTCATAGGCTTCTCCCCGAATCATCGGAATGAGAACAGACGAGTCGAACAGTAAGGGGCGACGGCGCGCCACGGTTGCTATTTCCCTGTCGTCCGTTTGTAAACGTCTTGGACTGTTCCTCTCCGGCGTAACTGCACAATGTGCTGCATGACCTCGTCCGCAAAGAGGCGATCGTCAATCACCGTGCGAATGGCTTCAGATTCGCTTGAGGCATTCAGGTGCTTGACCAGTTGTCGCACTTTTTCCTCTTCCAACATGACATTCTTACGAGTCAGCGTAGTAGCGCGGGCCATAAGCCCCTCCTCTGATGTATAGTTCTGTATTCTATTACACACTCTGAAAAATCGGCAAGGCGAGCCACGTTATAGAACAGTTGGGCAATCTTCGGCTGCTCGTGTTGTCAGCCGGTGTTCGGGTGGCGTATAATCCCCGGCGGCCTGAGATGCAAAGGAGGAAGCTATGAGCGCGAGCGCTGGACAACACGGGGAGACGCGACCGGCGTCCCCACTCGACTTTTTGATTATTGACGCAGACCACCACTACTACGAGCCGGACGACTGCTTTACCCGCCACATCGAATCGGCCTACGCCGCCCGGGCGGTGAACATCCGCCGTGGCGAAGCCCCGTTCGGACGGGTGTATATCGGCGACCAGCGCATGCGGTTTTTCAGCATTATTCCGGGTGACCACACCGGGGTGCCGGGAGCGCTCCAAGCCTATCTGAAGGACCACGCCGGTGAGGGCAACTCGCTGGTTCATGACGAGACCATTGCCGCCCACGACTTTCCCGAGGCCATGGACCGGCCGAGCCGGGTGAAAAAGATGGACGCGCAGGGCGTGGAGGCGGCCATCATGCTGCCGACGCTGGGCGTTGGGGTGGCTCACGAGCTGCGCCACGACCCGCCGGCGCTGTTCGCCAATCTGCGGGCGTTCAACCGCTGGTTGGAGGAGGACTGGGGCTTTGGCAACCGGGGTCGTATCTACAGCCTGCCCATGCTGTCGCTGGTCGATATCGACCAGGCCGTGGCCGAACTCGAACGAGTCCTGGCCGAGGGCGCGCGGAGCGTGAACCTCACCCCCGGTCCGGTCAACGGCCATTCCCCGGCCGACCCGCTGTTCGATCCGTTTTGGGCACGCTGCCAGGAGGCCGGCATTCCGGTCGTGTTCCACCTCGGCAACGATGGCCTGGCCGAGCTGTACTCGGCCCAGTGGGGTGAGAATCCGACCCCGCCCAGCCACCGTCTGAGCCCCTTCCAGCGGGTGACGGCCTCGACCGAACGGGCCACAGCCGACACCCTATGCGCCCTCGTGTTTCATAACCTGTTTGGCCGTTTTCCCGACCTGCGGGTGGTCAGCATTGAGAACGGCGCGGGCTGGGTGGCGCCGCTGATGCGGGAGATGGACCACGTCGCCCGCCTGGCCGGTCCGCGCGACTGGACCTACGGCCACTGTCCGGGCCGGCCCAGCGAGATTTTCAAACAGCACATCAAAATCTCGCCCTTCCCCGAAGAGAATATTCCCGCCCTGGTCGAGCTGTTGGGACCCGATAACGTTCTGGCCGGCTCTGACTGGCCGCATCCCGAGGGCTGCGCCGAACCGATTGATTACCTGGACGGCCTGGCCGGTCTGTCGCCCGAGGTTGTGCGGGCGGTCATGCGCGACAACACCGCCCAGCTGTTTGGCTTGGCCTGATATTCTGGTCAGAGCTGTGAGTGCCCCGGGCAGTACGCTGCCCGGGGGGCCAGGGCTGCCCTGGCGCGTTTCCCGATAGGCTGTAGTAGGTCGGATGAGCGGAGCGTCATCCGACACGGACGGGCTGTCGGGTTACGCCTACGGCTCACCCGACCTACACGGCTACACCTAATGGTGAATTGTTCTAACGGCAGCGCGGCATCACTTCCTGAGCAAACAGCTCCATCGAGCGCTTCACCGCAGCATGCTCAACCAATCCCCCCTGGTTGAAGTAGCAGATAAATTCGTTCGTCTGGAATTCGCGTTGCAGGGTCTGGACCCGCTCGGCGCAATGCTCCGGGTCGCCAAGGACCGCTCCCAGGTCTCCCAGCTCCTCGTAGGTAATCCCCTTGAGTCGGTCCACCGCCTTCTGCAGCGACTGATAGCTCTCGGGCAGAGCCTGAATATCGTGGTAGCGCTGGACCTCCGACTGCCACTCCGCACACGGCAAATGATCCATAAAGCCAAAGCGCATGGTGTCTCTCCTTTCTTCTGGTCAGGGTTGGCTGGCCGGGTGTCGTTCATGCCACGGCGTGCTGCGCTCATACGTATGCGCCACACGCAAGAGCAGCGTCTCCTCAAACGGCCGGCCGATAATCTGCAACCCAATGGGCAATCCAGCGGGCGTAAAGCCACATGGCACCGAGATGGCGGGTAGACCTGTCATGTTAAAAGGCCGCGTCGCCCGAGCGATATGGGCAGCAACCCCAAATTCCTTGCCACCAATATCGACTGTGATGGCGTCGATCTTGCTTGCCGCCATCAAGGTCGTTGGCGTAATCAGCGCATCGACCCGGCCGAGAATGTCGAGCATCTCCTGGCGCAGCAGCGTCCGAAAGCGTTGGGCCTTGAGATACTGCGCGGCCTGGATGCAGGCGCCGAGCATGAGCCGCGACCGAACATCAGCGCCGTAGTGGTGGCTGTGGGTTTTCAAGGTCTGGGCATGGACTTCGTAGGCTTCCGCCCCAATGATGGCGGTGGAGCTGGCGATGACGTGCGGCAGGCTCGGGATTGACACCTCTTCGACCACAGTACCGAGGGAAGACAAGTGCTGCACGGCGGCAGTGATTCCATCTCGCACGGCGGATTCGACATCTTCGAAAAAATACTCTCGGGGCACTCCGAGACGCAGCCCCCGGATATCCTCTCTGAGGGCCGATGTATAATCCGGCACCGTCGCACGACTTGTCGTGGGATCTTTGGGGTCGGGACCAGCTATGGCTTGCAACAGCACGGCGGCATCGGCAACCGTGCGGACCATTGGCCCAACATGATCGCACGAATGGCTCAAGGGATAGACGCCAAACCGACTGACGCGGCCGTAGGTGGGCTTGAGGCCAACAATACCGCTGAGCGAAGCCGGAATCCGAACAGAGCCGCCCGTATCAGTCCCCAGCGTTCCCATCGCCAGTCCCGCGGCCGTGGCGACAGCACAGCCGCCGCTTGATCCGCCCGGCAGGCGCGTCAGGTCCCACGGATTTCTTGGGGTTCCATAGTGAGGATTCAGAGACGTGCCGCCCCAAGCGAACTCGTGCATGTTGAGTTTGCCCAGCAGGATTGTCCCGGCTTCATTGAGTCGGGTCACGACGGTCGCATCGCTCTCCGCTGTATGATCGGCGAGAATCTTCGAGCCGCACGTCAAACGTACGCCTCTCACCGCGAAGAGATCCTTGAGGGCAATAGGAATGCCGTGCAGCGGGCCGCGGTACTGCCCGCCGACAATTTCTTGTTCAGTGGCGCGCGCCGTCGCCAGCGCTTCATCTCTGAGGACAGTCAGGTAGGCGAGATAGTGATCGTTCAAGCGTTCGATCCGGTCGAGATACGCTTGCGTCACCTCTACAGGTGAAACCTCTTTCCTTCGAATGAGAGGCGCCAGCTCGGTCATGCTCGTAAAGGCGAACTCTTCAGTCTTCATTGCCTTCAGCCTCCGGCATGACAAAGCGCACCGCCGGCTCAATATGGCTCAGGTCCAGCGCGTCCAGCGCAGCCAGCCCCTCGGACAATTGTGCATACAGCCCAGCGATTTCTTGGAGCGCATCATCGCCCAGCGGTTGTGCGAGCTTGTCTCGGAGAAGAGCGGCGACGAGTTCTCGGTCTCTCACCGGGATTTTATCCATTTCGCCTCCCTCCACACTCGGCTGCTTGTAATTCTCCACGGCGGTCGCCACCTCGGCGAGCGATAAGGCCAGGTGAAACAAGCGCTCGGCATCTTTGGGCAGCTTGCCCGGCGGAAAAATGTTTTTGACCAAATAGTCACCGGCCTTGGGGATTTTCTCTACCCGGCCGCCTGCGGCCCTCCGCCCATGACTCACAAGAGGATGACACTGCGCTAGTGGGACGGCGCGACGGTCTTGGCCGGCTGGACCTGGGGCGTGGGCCGGGCCGGGTCGGGTCGGTCCTGGGCTGGACCGTCGAGCTGAATGAGCGGCGTGAGACGACGCGGCGCGGTCGCCGTGCCAGTCTTGGGGGCTGATTCGTGTCTGCCTTTGTACAGCCGCCACCAGGCAAACGAGCTGTTTTTGACCGGGCTGGGGTTGAGTCCGAAAATCTGGGCGATTTCCTGCCACACCCGGGTGTGTAAGTGACGGAAGAAGTCGCTGTTTTCAAAGTCTTTCTCAAGAACGGCCGAGCTGGAATCCGCCATCAGACGCTGCGCCCAGCTGTCGAACGGCAGCGGCGGCAGAAAGGAAAAGGCTTTGAGCTTGACGGCCATGTCCATCATCCCGGCATGGACTTTGTTGGCCAGGAAATAGCTGCGCGAGCGGTGTTGGAGGCGTTTGTTCAGCTCGGTCACTTCGGTGAACATGCGCAGCGAGGTGGACCAGCTGATATCGTCTTCCTCCATGAGGATGATGTTCATATCGCTGAGCGTTGCGGCGGCCAGACTGAGGCTGCCCAGACCGGCCTGAGTATCAAAGATCAGATAGTCAGCGTCCAGCGATTTATCGGCAAACCGCCGCAGATGGGCGACCTTTTCGAGCGCCAGGTCGAGCTCGATCCGCGTCGACTGCTTCCAGTCCGGGCGCTCGCTTTCCACAGAAGCGGGCAGCACGAAAAGACGATCCAGGCGCTGGTACAGCGCAGCCGCGGAGTGCTCCTGGCTCTCGCTCTTGGGCATCAGCGCGGCTTGCAGGGTCTCGAACAGCGCGGTCTGGGTGTTGTCATCGCCGGTCAGGTAGTCAAAGACTGAAAAGGGCACTTGATCCAGCTCGATTTTATTGCGAAACGCCAAGAGAGTCAGTCCGCTGACCGACAGGTCTAAATCGGCCAGCAAGACCTTGCAGTTTTCTTCGCGCTGAATAATCCGGGCCAAGCCAGTCGCTAACAAGGTTTTGCCCACACCGCCTTTACCGCTGCACAGCGAAATTGTCCTCAGCATCGTATCCTCCGATCCCGACCTTGCGTCCTTCCCAACTTACGCTGTCTCCTAGCGTTTTCTTAATCTCTCAGCCGCATAGAAACAAGGGGGTGACGGACCGACGAAACGCCGAGCCGCCTGGTGACGCACCATTCGTGTCAAATGGGGATCGTGTCAGCCCCCGGTGTTTGATATCGGTCGGGGAGCGTAGGGGGCGAAAGTCGGGAGTCGGGCATGGATGAGCTGCGCTACTGGATTGCCTGCGCGCTGCTGGTTGGCCTGCCGCCGGGACTGTTGTTCTGGCTGTGTATCCACCCCTTTGCCGGGTTTTGGCGCAAGCGGGGGCCGGGCTGGACCTACGGTCTGGTCGGGGCCGGGCTGAGCCTGCTGGGCGGGGGCCTGTGTGTGGTCCGCAGCGCGCTGCTGGCCATCGAGTACGGGACGGATGCCGTGTGTCTGGGGCTGGCTGGGGTGTGTCTGGGCGGGGCTGGTGCGCTCGCTCACCAGCACCGGAAACACCTGACCCTGCGCATTCTGGTCGGGCTGCCCGAAATCAGCCCCCAGCGCCATCCACCCCGTCTGTTACAGGAGGGGATTTATGCCCGCATCCGACACCCACGCTATGTGGAGGTCTGCCTGTCGCTGCTCGGCTTTGCTCTCGTGGCCAATTATCTGCTTGTCTACGTCTGGACGGCACTCAGCCTGCCGCTGCTGTACCTGATCGTCGTGTTTGAGGAGCGGGAGTTGCACCGGCGTTTTGGTCCGGCCTATGCTGAATACTGTCGGCGGGTGCCGCGTTTCGTGCCGCGTCGCCAGGCTGAGCGGGCAGGGGGGTAAGCCGTCTGCGCTGTGAGAGGAAAGGGAGACCTGCCATGCGGAGAGTCTTTATTCTGGCCGTGGTTGGACTGGTGGTCGTGTCTATTCCGGCCGCGCTGTTCGCCCCGTGGCTGCTGTGGTCCTGGCTGGTGTTCGGTCCGCTGGTCGGAGTAGGGCTGTACGACTACGCCCAGACCTCACATGCGGTGCTGCGCAACTTTCCCCTGATCGGACACGGACGCTACCTGCTGGAACTGATCCGGCCCGAGATCTACCAGTACTTTATTGAGGACGAGACCGAGGGCGTGCCTTTTGGACGCGACCAGCGCAGCCTGGTCTACCAGCGCGCCAAACAGGTCCGGGACACCGTGCCGTTCGGCACCAAGGAAGATGTGTACGGGGTGGGCTATGAGTGGGTCAATCACTCCCTGGCCCCGCTCCAGTTTGAGGCCAGCGACCTGCGGGTTGCCATTGGCGGGCCGGACTGTGCCCAGCCCTACTCGTCCAGTATTCTGAACATCTCGGCCATGAGCTATGGCTCGCTCAGCAAAAACGCCGTCCTGGCCCTGAATCAGGGGGCAAAGCTGGGCAACTTCGCCCACAACACGGGCGAGGGCGGATTGAGTCCCTACCACCTTGAGGGCGGGGGCGACCTGATCTGGCAGATTGGCACCGGCTATTTTGGCTGCCGGACGCCGGACGGCGCGTTTTCGGCCGAGCGCTTTGCCGACACCGCCGCTCGGCCGCAGGTCAGGATGATCGAACTCAAGCTGTCCCAGGGCGCCAAGCCGGGCCGCGGCGGCATCCTGCCGGCGGCCAAGCTGACCCGGGAGATTGCCGCCATCCGGGGCGTGCCGCTGGGCCAGGATGTGGTATCCCCGCCCGGCCACTCGGCGTTTTCGAGCCCGATCGGACTGCTTGAGTTCATCGTCCGGCTGCGCCAGCTGAGCGGCGGCAAACCCGTCGGCTTCAAGCTGTGTGTCGGCAAACGGCGCGAGTTTCTGGCGATCTGCAAGGCCATGGTCCAAACCGGGATCAGGCCCGATTTCATTACGGTTGACGGAGGCGAGGGCGGGACCGGGGCGGCTCCGCCCGAGTTCTCCGACCATATTGGCGTACCGCTGGTCGAGGGCTTGATCTTTGTCCACAACGCTCTGGTCGGCTATGGGCTGCGGGACACCGTCCGGGTGTGCGCCAGCGGAAAAATCACCTCCGGTTTTGACATGGTCAAACGGCTGGCGCTGGGAGCCGACCTGTGCGCCTCGGCGCGTGGCATGATGATGGCCCTGGGCTGCATTCAGGCCCTGCGCTGCAATTCCAACCGCTGTCCGGTCGGCGTCACCACCCAGGATCCACAGCTGGTGGCCGGTCTGGTGCCGGCCGACAAAAGCGCGCGGGTCAGGGGCTTTCACACCGAGACTATCGAGAGCGTGAGTGAGATCATGGGTGCGATGGGCATCGCCCGTCCGGACGATCTGCGACCGTGGCACATCCTGCGCCGCACCTCGCCGACCGAGATCCATCACTACGGTGAGATCTACGAATTCCTGCACGAGGGCGATTTATTGCACGACCCGTTGCCACCCGGCTACAAACGGGCGTGTGAAGCCGCCCGAGCCGACACCTTTGCCTCTGGCGCCGACGGCTGAGGCTGCGGCCGGAGCGCCTGCTTGTTCCGGCCGGTCGAGTCGGTGTAGGGTGGCGGATAGCCCGCTTGGGCAAGACGGTCAGAAAAGGAGGCGCAGCGCATGATTGATTTACACTATTGGCCCACGCCGAACGGCAAAAAGGTCACCATTCTGCTCGAAGAGTGCGGCATGGCCTACAACATGATTCCGTGCAATATCGGCCGTGGCGATCAGTTCACCGACGAATTCCTGAGGATCTGTCCCAACAACCGGATGCCGGCCCTGGTCGACCATGACCCCATCGGCGGGGGCGAGCCGGTCAGCATTTTTGAATCCGGGGCGATGATGATGTACATCGCCGAGAAGGCCGGCAGGTTCTACCCCCAGGACGTGCGGGGCCGCTACGATGTCAACCAGTGGCTGATGTGGCAGATGGCCAATCAGGGCCCCAAAAGCGGTGAGTGCGGGCATTTCCGGCGCCTGGGCGACGAGCAGGGCGATCAGACCTATGCGGTCCGACGCTTCACCGACGAGGTCAACCGGCTGTTCGGCGTGTTGAACAACCAGCTGTATCGGCAACGCTATTTGGCCGGTGATGAGTACACGATCGCCGATATGATCTCTTACCCGTGGACGGTCAACTGGGAAGCCCAGGGCCAGGACATCAACGAGTTCACATACTTCAAGCGCTGGTTTGATGAACTCTCGGAACGCGACGGGGTGAAAAAAGGCATGGCCGTCGGCAGCGAGCTGTCGATGGACTTCTCCAAGCTGTCCCAGGAAGAGAAGGACCGTCTGCGCAAGATGCTGTACAACCAGCGGGCGCGCCCGGTTCCAGAATAGGCAAGACGCCGCTCTCATGGCCGGCTATTTTGCACCCACGCTGCAAAATAGCCGCTGTCTCAGCTTTGCCCTTTGCCCTTTGACTTTTGATTTCCTGCCGACCGCCGTCCGAGCCGGATCGCCGCGGCCAGGTCTACCGCGCCGGTGTACAGCGCGCGGCCGATAATCAGGCCGCGGATCCCGTCGGCTTCACCCGCCAGCAGCAGCTCGACATCGCGTAGGCTGGCCACGCCGCCGGAGGCGATGACCGGAATCTCAAGCCCTTGGGCCAAGGTCCGGGTGGCTTCGATATTCACCCCCTGTCCGGTGCCGTCCCGGGCAATATCGGTATAGACAATCTCGTCGGCGCCCATGGTTTGGCAGTCGGCGGCCAGCTCGGCGGCCTCCAACTCGGTGGCCTGAGTCCAGCCCTGCACGGCGACCTTGCCGTCCCGGGCATCAATGCCGACCGTGATCCGGCCGGGAAAGCGCCTGCACGCCTCGGCCACGACCTCCGGCTGCCGATAGGCTACCGTGCCCAGGATGGCCCGCTGCACGCCGAGCGAGAACACCCGCTCAATCGCCGCCAGGCTGCGCAGTCCGCCGCCGAGCTGGACCGGAATATCCAGCGCGCGGCAGATGCGGGCGATGACCTCCGTATTCACCCCTGTACCCGACACGGCGCCATCGAGATCGACCACATGCAGCCGTTCGGCGCCAGCAGCCTGCCAGCGCTGCGCCACGCCGACCGGATCGTCGGCGTACACCGTGGCCTGAGCCATATCGCCCTGGTACAGGCGGACGCACTGGCCGGCCTTGAGATCAATGGCTGGGATGATGTCCATGGGAGTGGTCGGCGACAACCTTGCCGAAGTTGGCCAGGATTTGCAGGCCGATGGCCTGGCTCTTTTCGGGGTGAAACTGGGTCGCAAAGATATTGCCCGCCCACACGCTCGACGCAAACGGGATGCCGTACTCGGTCGTGGTCGCGACAATGCCCGGATCGGCCGGCAGCGGATAGTAGGAGTGGACAAAATACACCGCCGCCCCCTCAGGCACCTCGGCCAGATGCGGGGCTGCCCGCTTGATGTGGAGCTGGTTCCAGCCCATGTGGGGAATCTTGTGGGGAGCGTCCCCGCCGGTCAGCAGGGCCGGATCGAAGCGCTCGACCGTGCCTTTGAGGATGTTCAGACCCCGCACCCGGCCAAACTCGACGCTTTCCGAAAACAGGATCTGCATGCCGACGCAGATCCCGAGCAGCGGGGTGCCGCTGTCGGCCACCCGATGGACGGTGTCGATGAGCCCGCACTCGGCCAGCCCGTTCATGCACGCGCCAAACGCGCCGACCCCCGGCAGGATCACCCCGGCGGCAGCCTCAATGCGTTGCGCCTCACGGGTGATTTCGGCCGCATAGCCCATCTTCTCGCAGCCTTTTTGGACGCTGCGCAGATTGCCCATACCGTAGTCAATGATCGCAATCATGCCAGCGGCATTATTTCCTCGGCCCGACGAAGAATCAAGCCGGCGGCGACCGGATCGAAGCCCAAGGTTCTGTCTTATTGACGATGATACTGGATACGGTATCATCGAGTCGGTGCCTAGGGGTGAAAAACTCTTCGATTCCATGAAAGCCAATCCAAAGGCGGACTGGACACCCGGCAACGTCAAAACGGTGGCGCGGGCTTGTGGTCTGACCGTGCGGCAGCGAGGAACCAGCCATGCGGTACTCACGAATGCTTCAGGGCAACATTTGACGATTCCCATGCACAAACCCATCAAACCCATTTACATCAAACGCCTGATAGCACTGATCGAGGCAGCACAATGAAATTTGAGGACTATGCGATCAACATCGACCCCATCCCCGAAGATGAAGGCGGAGGCTATCTGGTCACTATGCCCGACTTGCCCGGCTGTATGGCGGATGGCGAGACCATAGACGCCGCTCTTGCGGAAGCCCGCGACGCCTTCGAGGCGTGGGCCATGGCCGAACGCGAAGACAAGGGTGAACTACCCGCACCAAAAACCTACAGCGGACAATTCGTGCAGCGCATTCCCAAGACTCTGCACATGCGGCTCGCCAAGCGAGCGGCGAGCGAGGGGGTCAGCCTGAATCAGCTGGCCGCAACGTTTCTTGCCCGAGGGCTGGCCGGTCGATGAAGCGCTGGGTGACGCCCGCTGTTGAGACCGTCGTCACAAGCATCAAGCCGCCGGCTGTCCAAGCCTGGGCGGCCTTGATCCTGTCCCGAACAAGGGCGTATAAAGCCAGCAGGACGGAGGAGGGACACGCCATGGCCCAGTCCATTAAAGATCAGGTTGCCGTTATTGGGGTCGGCTGCATCAAGTTCGGGGATAATGTCGATCAGGGCTACGAAGACATGGCGGTTGAGGCCGCGTTTGCCGCCTTCAACGACGCCAAGATCGGTCCCGAAGAGATTGACGCGGCCTGGCTCGGCACCTACTCGCCGGCCCAGGGCCACGGCAAGGCTGCGGTCTCCCTGGGCGATGCGCTGCGCTTGTACAACAAGCCGATCTCGCGGGTCGAAAACTTTTGCGCGACCGGAACCGACGCCTTCCGGCATGCGGTCATGGCGGTTGCGGCCGGGCTGTACGACATGGTTCTGGTGCTGGGGGTGGAGAAGTATAAAGACCGTCCGGGCCGCGGCCTGGCCCGCGAGGGCGTGCACCCCTACCATAACGACGGCTCGACCGCGCCCGGTCTGTTTGCCCTGGCCGCCACCCGGTATATGCACACCTATGGGCTGAGCCGCGAGAGCCTGGCCAAGGTGTCGGTCAAAAACCACTACAACGGCTCTCTGAACCCCAAGGCCCACCTGCAAAAGAAGGTCTCCACCGAAGAAGTCCTGACCGCGCCCATCGTCGCCTATCCATTTGGACTGTACGACTGCTGTCCGACGACCGACGGGGCGGCTGCGGTGGTGGTGTGCCGCGCGGATCTGGCCAAGGAATACCGGGACGACTACATGCTGGTCAAAGGCGTCGGCCTGTCAGTCACCAGCGGCCGGCCCTTCATGGACCCGACCTACGATTACCTCGGCTTTCAGGCCACCCGGCACGCCTCGGCCCAGGCCTACGCCATGGCCGGCATTACCGACCCGCTCACGGAGATTGATGTGGCCGAGGTCCATGACTGTTTTACCTGGACCGAAATCACCAACTATGAAGACCTTGGCCTTGCCCCCAAAGGCCAGGGCGCGGGTCTGATCGAAGAGGGCCGGACCGCCCTGGACGGCGATATGCCGGTGAACCCGAGCGGCGGCCTCAAGTCGTTCGGCCATCCCATCGGGGCCAGCGGGGTGCGCATGGTGTATGAGATCGTGACCCAGCTGCGCGGCCAAGCCGGCCTGCGTCAGGTGGCCGATCCCCGGCTGGGCCTGGTCCACAACGTTGGCGGGCCGGGCGCGGTGTCGTGCGTTGCGGTCCTCGGCCAGCCCTGAGAGCCGATCCCTCGGCCTGGCACCATTTTCCCGGCCGGTTCCTGGAGGCGAATATGAAGAACATTGTTGACGAAATCTGTGAGCGCGCCCTGGACATCGCTCCGCAGGTGCCGTGGCTGGTCGAGCCCCTGACGCCGGGGCGTGGGCAGGCCTTCATTCTCCAGCACATCCTGCGCAACCGCCTCTTCAGCGCGGTCATCCGGCCCTCCTGGATCAGTCGCTGCCCGGACCTGGCCGTTGTCCGCAAAACCATCGGCCAGATGCGCGAGGAGTTGGTGTATGACGACGAAATCGCCCAGCCCCACACCACGCTGCTGTGGCAGATGGGCCGTAATGTCGGTCTCAGCAACGAGCAGATGGATACCACCCGTCCCGTTCCGCTGGTCAACGTGGCTCTGAATGTGTGGGAACATATCGCCCGCACCCGGCACTGGGTGGCCGGCTGGCTGGCGACCTCGGTCGATGAGTTTCTGCTGACCGCCATGCCGGGAGCGCATAATTTTCGGGCCGCAGCCTGGCAACAGACCTACGATCTGAACGATGAGCAGGTCTTCTTCTTCACCTACCACACCAGGGCCGACGACGACCATGCCGGACGCAAGGTCTGGGAGCCGATTACCCGCCATGTGGCCACCGATGCCGAGCGTGAGGAGGTGCTCGACGGGATGGAGCTGGCGCTGACCGGCTGCAAGCTGTTTTATCAGGGGATCTGTGAGTTGGGGGATGAGATAGATCGGAATGCTGAACGCTGAACCGCAGAAAGAGTGCCATGCCGATCAATCCCCAGCTCAAACGCCTGGTTGACCTGGCCGCGCCCTACTGGGCGGGCGAGGCCGAGGTGGTGTGGACGTATTTTCAGAGCCCGAGTCGGACGACCGAGACCGACCTGGTGTGGCTGCGCCGTCAGTGTTTCAAGGAGATCTGGGGCTCCGGGGTGGGGGATAAGAAAAAAGGGCTGTTTCAAGGGCCGGTCGCCTATTTGAGCGAGGTGTTTGACAAGATTGACCGGGAGGTTGATCGCCACGCCGTTCTTGATGTGATCGACGATCTGCGGACCGAATTTGCCCATTACTGCCTGTTTGCCGATATCTACGACTGGCTGAGCGGCGAGAAACTCAACCCGCACCTGCTGCGCGGCTGGCGGTCTGATGATGAGTTGGCCCGCCTGCGCTACGAGTACCGCGAGCGACGGGGCCGCCTGGGCTATTTTGCCGTGCGTTTCACCGAGGGCGGCTACTGCAGCATGTACTCGGCCGGTATGCGGCTGGCCGGTTCGGGCCAGCTCAACGACCGCATCGCTCAGGCCTGCGAACAGGTCTACACCGACGAGATCGGACACATGCGGGCCGGCTATGTCGGTCTGGCCGAGCAGCAGCTGTCTACGGTCGAGTGGCAGGAGATTGCCGACATGATCCGCGCGATCCTGGTCCAGCGGCTGCATATGCGCAACGAACAGTTCAGCTATCCGCTGTCGGCCGAGCGTATCCGGGCCATCCGGGCAGGTGATATCGAGCCGCTGGCGTTTGATTACACCGGGCTGGATTGATGAGAGAGCCGCTGCAAGCCTGGATTTGGATCAGCGTTGGCGTCCTGCTCTTTTTCTCCGTGCCATATTTTTTTGCCGGGACCTACGAACCGCTCGTCTTCGGCCTGCCCCTGTGGTTTCTCGTGTGTCTGGCCGCTTCCGGGTTGCTGGTGGCTTTCACCGGCTATGTGATCCTGCGTCACTGGCGCCTGGCCGATGCCGTTCTTGAGGACGAGGACGACGCATGAGCAACGGCCAGGGGCTGGGTTTTGAGGCGCTGATTCTTCTCAGCCTGTATCTGCTGAGCCATATTCTGATCGGCTATTTCGCCTTCCGATCCGGCGGGACGTGGGTTGCCAAAGACTACTTCCTGGGTGGCAAGACCACCGGAGCGGTGGTGCTGTTTTTTGCCATGCTGGCCACCAAGTTCAGCGGCAACACGTTTTTCGGCCTGCCCGGGCGGTCGTACCGGATCGGGCTGATGGCCGTGTCGCTGATTCCGTTTACCCTGGCCATCAGCCTGGCCTTTCTCACCTATGCCCCCCGCCTGTACGTCTTGTCCAAAAAGTACGACTATCTGACGCCCGCCGACTATTACGCCGACCGTTTCCAGAGCCACACCCTGCGGCTGTGCGTGTCGGTGTTTTTCATCCTGGCGGTGATTCCCTACCTGCTGATTCAGACCGCCGCCATGGGCCACGCCTTTGTCGGTTTCAGCGGCGGTCAGTACTCCTTCAGCACCGGGGTGGTGTATATCGGAACGGTCATGCTGGCCTACGTCCTGCTGAGCGGCTGGCGGGGCGTGGTGTGGGCCGAGGTCTTGCAGGGCTCGCTGTTGTTGGGCGCCATCGTGGCTGCGGCGGTCTTCGTGGTGTCACACCAGGGTGGGCTGGCGGCGGTTGTGGAGCGGGCGCTGGCCGTCGCGCCGGACAAAGTGGCCGTGCCGTCCTCGCTGACCGAACTGACCCGCTCGTATTTCCTGGCCATCCTGGCCTTCGGGCTGGGCGGAGCCATGTATCCCCAGATTGTCCAGAGTGTGTATGCGGCCAGGAGTGAGCGAGCCCTGCGGCGGGGGCTGGCGCTGATGCTGCCCAACTATTTTCTGATTCTGTTGTGTGTGGTGCTGATCGGCATGGTCGGGATCGTGCAGCTCGACCCGCTCGGCACGATTGAGGCCGACCAGGTCCTGGCTCAGCTCATGGGCCGGCACGCCGGCCACGCCTATTGGCTGACGATTTTTGTTTTTCTGGGCGCGGCCGCCGCCGTCATGTCTACCGCTGCTGGCGTGCTGCTGAGCCTGTCGTCCATGCTGACCCACGACATCTACCGTCACTACCTGCGGCCCCAAGCCAGCGAGAACGAGATCGCTGCCATCGGGCGGGTGTGTACCGTCCTGATCCTGGTCAGCGTCACCGCTCTGTCCCTGCAACCGCTGACCACCCTGTGGCAGCTGACCATCATCAAGTTCGAGTTCCTGATGCAGCTCTACCTGCCCCTGATCCTGGGCCTGTACTGGCCGCGCTTCTCCAGCCGCGCGGCCCTGGCCGGGCTGCTGGCCGGCATCCTGACCGTGGCCGGGCTGATGCTCGGCGGCGTCGACTATATCTGGGTGTGCGATCCGGGGCTGTGCGGCTTTGCGATCAACGCTGTGGTGGCGGTGGGTCTGACGCTCCTCAGACCGGTGGAGACCGCCGAACAGCGCCACACCCAGGCGCGCTTTTTCGCCCTGTTCAGCCCGAACCCGGACAAGATGTGAGGGGGTCTTGCATCGTCAGCCGTTCAGCGCTCAGCACTCGTCATGGTCCCGTGTCGGGCCACACTACCCGGTTCTCTTCGGTCAGCAGATGCACCAGACGGTCTGGATCGACAAACCTGGGTCCGTCGGCCTGGGCGCCCTCCTTGTAGGCTGACGAGTTCAGGGCGTACTGAAGGTCGGCCATGGTCTCGAACCAGAGCTGGGCCACCCCGTCGTAGGCCGGCTCGCCTGTGTCATACGCCGACGGGACGACGTGGCACTGCACGTAGCGACGCATGCCGGGCAGGTCCAGGGCCAGCGGACCGTGCACCTCACGCCAGTAGCGCGAGAATTCCTCGGGACTCATGCCGGGTTTGCGCTTGATGAAGGAGACGCGTTTGATGAGGTCTTCGTCCTTGCCGATCGGAGCCCCGGCCAGCATGACGTGGTCGTGGGTGCGGAGACGGGTGACCTGCTTGAGGTTGACAAAATTGGGTTCGTCCACATACGCGCCGGTGCGGTATTCCGGGCTGTCAAAGGCCGCCTTGGCCGCTGCGGCGTCGTCCAGCCAGATTTCGACAATGCCGTCGTGGGGTGGGTTTTTGCTGACAATCGGCGGGGTGTGGTTCTGGACGTAGCGGCGGATGCCGGGAATGGTGCTGGCCAGGGGAGCGTGGACGTTGCGCCAGTGGTCTGAGAATGCCTGACGGCTCAGACCGTCTTTGCGCTTAATCAGAAAATGCAGGTGTAACATACGCATTTTTCCTCCTTGCAGGTGCAGTTTTCGGCTGCCGGGCAGGCTACAGGTGGCGGACCGCAGGCATGACCTCCTCGGCAAAGCGCCGCAGGCTGGTCAAGACCTCCTGGTGGGGCACCAGGCCGCCCGGATTGAACCAGCAGATGAGCTGGTCCATGCGACAGCCGGCGGCAATGTCTCGAATTTTGTCGATGCAGCGCGCCGGCGGGCCGTACAGCCCCATGCTGGCCTCGATCCGCTCCCAGGTCATGGCTTCGACCCGTTTGACGATAGCCCGCAGGTAGTCGTACTGGGCCGAGGCGTCACGCGCCCCGAGCCGGGCCTGGATACCGATGGCCCGAAAGTAGTTGAGAAAGCTCGGTTCGACGTGGCGCCGGACCTGCTCCAGACTGTCGGCCACAAACACCGGGAAGGCAATCGCCACGTCCTGTTTGCGCGGGTCGTGGCCCGCCTCGGCAAAGGCGGTCTGATAGCGCCCGATATGCTCGGGTAACTTGTTGTTCCGGTTGATCGGTGAGGCGACAAACACCGGATAGCCCTGCTGGCCGGCAAACACGGCCGTCTCGGGACTGTTGGCCGCGATCCGCAGCGGCGGGTGGGGCTGCTGGACGGGTCTGGGCACGACGCGTGTCTCCGGCACCTGAAAATACTTGCCGTCAAAGCGGCACACCTCGTGCGTCCAGGCGTGGTGGATCAGCGCCAGCGCCTCAACAAAGCGCTCCCGGCCCTGTTCGCGCGGCACGTCAAAGCCCTGAAAATGAATCGCAATCTCCCCCCGACCGACGCCGAGTTCCAGGCGTCCGTGACTCAGCACATCGACCACGGCCGCCTCCTCAACGGTCCGCAGCGGATGCTGGAGCGGCAGCAGGGCGACCGCCGTGCCCAGCCGAATGCGGCTGGTGTGCTGGGCAATGACTGCGGCAAAGACCAGCGGCGCGGGCATGATGGAGAAGTTGGGGTTGAAGTGCAGCTCGGCCAGCCAGGCCGTGTCAAAGCCGAGTTGGTCGGCGTACCGGATCTGCTCCAGGGTTTGCTGGTAGCGGGTCGTCGGGTCTTGCTCGGGCGCGCACGGCAGTTGGTAGAACAGACCGAATTTCATACCTGGGGACTCCTTCCTGCTGGGGGCTGGACGGCTGTGTCGGCCAGGGGCTGGGCCTCCACCGCCTGCACGTCTTCAATAACCCGAATGACAATCGGCTCGCCACGGTTACGGACTCGCAGTTCGTGGCGGGGAAAGGGGCTGACATTGAGACCGGCATGCGCGGCCAGCTGTTCGGAGATGACCAGCTGGCACTGATACTCCTTGGTCAGGTCCTGGAGACGGCTGGCCACGTGCACGGTATCGCCGACCGCAGTCAGGTAGGAGGCCACCCCCCGGCCCATGCGGCCGACCACGGCCGGCCCGGTATGAATCCCGATCCCCAGCCGCAGCGGCGCGTCGAGTTCCTCGCTCAGGCTCCGGCTGAGCCCGGCCAGCCCGTGGACCATCGCCCCGGCCGCGACCAGCGCCTGACGGCTGGCCGTCTGCGGGTTGGCCTGCACGCCGAACAAGGCCATTACGCCGTCACCGGTAAACTGGTTGGCAATGCCGCCCGCCCGTTCAATGGCATCGCCGACGACCTCGAAATACCGATTGAGCAGAAACACCACATCGTAGGGCAGCTTATGCTCGGAGATGCGGGTAAAGCCACGCAGATCGGCAAACAACACGGCGACCTCTCGCTCCTGGCCGGCCAGATAGCCCGCCTGGGCAAAGCCGTCGCTGGCCTGGGCTCTGGCCGGCAGCAGCGGCACCACGGACAGGTCGTGGGTCGGCCGCAGCTGGCAGGCCAGCCGCACGTTTGGTGGGGCGCCGACCCGTCTCAGCACCCGTTGCTCGGCTTCGCTGCTGGCCGGCAGCCGCTCAAGGCCGCGCACAATCCGCACCCGACAGGTCGAACATCGGCCGCGTCCGCCGCACACCGAGGCGTGCTGGATGCCGGCCCGACGGCTGATTTGCAGCACGCTGGCGCCCTGGGGGGTGGTCAGGGTCTGGCCGGCCGGGTAGGTGATCTGAATCGCCCGCCGGGACCGAACGGCGAGCCGCCGGACGACCCGGATGAGGCATACCCCGAGCACACTGAGCGCATAGCCGCCGACCATCCACAGGCCGGTTTGCTGCAGAATCGCCTCCTGGGCCGGGCTTGGCGCATTGACGGTCTGAAACAAGGCCTCGGTCCAGCCCGGCTGTTGGGCCAAACGGGCGACTTCTCGCCCGGCCTGACTGAAGCCGAGCAGGGCCAGCACCGGCAGCACCAGGGCCAGGCTGTAGAGGACGGCGGCCAGGCGCGGATACCAGGGCTTGAGGCGCAGCCAGAAGTGGAGCCCCATGCAGCCGTGCAACCAGGTCAGGACGAGTTGCACGGACTGGGTCATGCCCAGCCCCGGGCTCAGCACCCAGTAGCGCAAAACGATGAAGGTGTAGGAATCGGTCGTCTGGAACCAGTCGTGGGCCAGCCGGGTGCCAACGATGTGGAAGATCAACAGCGGGGGGATCAGAAAGCCGAAGGCGAATTGAACCCGCTCGCGGAGCGACAGGCGCGAGTGGCGGTAGTAGTAGACCGAGACCAGGGCCAGCGCCACATGTACGCTCAGCGAGCCCTGTAAGAGCAACGAGCCGACCGGACTCCGCCACACAAACACAAACCACTCGCGGCCGGCCTCCATGGCCGCCAGGGACACCAGGCCCAGCGCGTGGTTGAGCAGGTGCAGGCTGACATAGCAGAACAGGACGAGCCCCGACCCCAGCCGCAGCCGCTGGAGCAGGCTTTGGCGGGTGAGGACAGTGCTCAGCTTAGGAAGCATACGGCCCTTCCGTGACTTCTCCGAACGCGGCCCGGCGGCTCAGGCGACCCCGGACAGCGCCGTCTCCTGGCAGGCAACACTGGTGCGCCGTCCGGTCTCCAGGCATAGGGCGGTCAGCCGACCGCCCCACACACAGGCCGTGTCCAGACCCTGAAGGCCCGGTGCGCGATAGCCACCCAGACTGGCCCAGTGGCCAAAGACAAGCTCGTGCCCGGCGTGAGCCCGGTGTGGAACGGCAAACCACGGCAGATAGGGCTGCGGTTGGGTGCCTGGCGGGCCCTTGTGCTCCAGGCCCAGCGTCCCGTCGGCACGACAGTAGCGCAGCAGGGTCAGGCAGCCGGCGGTATACCGCCGCCGGGCCTTTGCCGGGCCGGATGGCAGCCAGCGCCGGCAGGTTTTGTTGACGATGGTGGCCAGGTGGGCGACGAAGTCGGGGCCTTGCAGGTCGGCTTCAAGCGCCCGGGCGTGCCGCTGAGCTTCGGCCGGGGGCCACTGCGGCGGCAGACCGGCGTGGATAAGGCTGACGCGCTGGGTGTCACAACGTGAACCATGATCTCCTCTTGATTGGTGGTCAGCATGGTTCACTGTGTCGTGGTACAGCAGCGGGCGGTGTCGCAGCCAGTCGAGCAGGGCGTCGCGGTCGGGCGCTTCGAGTATGCCCCGCAGCGTATCCTTGGGACGCAGTCTGCGCTGGCCGTGGGCAACGGCCAACAGGTGGAGGTCGTGGTTGCCCAGTACGCAGACCGCCCGCTCGTCAAGATCGGCGACAAAGCGCAGGACGCCGAGCGAGTCAGGTCCCCGGTTGACCAGGTCGCCGGTAAACCACAGGGTATCGCGCCGACGATCAAAACGAATCGCCTCCAGCAGCGCCATCAGGCTGGCAGAGCAGCCCTGGACATCGCCGATCGCGTAGGTCGCCATGCTCGCGTGCCCATTCAGCGGGCTTCGGTCGGAATCTGCACCCAGGCTTCAGGACTTGTAGACTCGCTCACGGTGTTCCCTCCTGTGTGGCGACGGATTATGCCCGCTTTGTCGCGTGTCGTGCAAGCGCGCCGGCAAAACCTTATGATCGCTCCGCCGGGGCCGTAACGCGGCATCTGCCGTCCCAGAACCCTTCGCCCTGTCTCACTGCTTCCCCGTGTTCCAGGCTTCTGATAGGCTCCCCGCCATGAACCCGGCGCGGAAGCGAGCGACCTATACGGACCTGCTCCAGGTCCCCGAGCGCTTCATTGCGGAGATTATTGATGGCGAATTGACGACTGCGCCAAGGCCGTCGTTCCCCCACGCGCGCGCCGTTTCCATCATCTCCCGTCAACTCGACCCCTTTGACCAGGGTTCCGGAGGTGCCGACGGTCCTGGGGGCTGGTGGATTCTCTTTGAGCCGGAATTGCACCTTGGCGCGGACATTCTCGTGCCTGATATCGCTGGCTGGCGAAGAGAGCGCATGCCCGTGCTGGAGGATGTGCCGTATAGCGAGCTGGCTCCTGACTGGGTATGCGAGGGGGTCTCGCCAAGCACGGGCCGCAGCGACCGGGTGCTCAAAATGCCGGTCTATGCCCGAGAGCAGGTGGGCCATTTGTGGCTGGTCGATCCCAGCCTGCGGACCCTGGAAGTGTACCGGCTGGAAGCGCACCGCTGGGTTGTGGCGAGTACCCACGGCGGGAGTGGCGCGATACGGGCCGAACCCTTTGCGGCCGTTGAACTGAACCTGGGCCGCTGGTGGCTGGAGCCAGCAGGATAGGGGCAGGGACAACGGTCCACGTTCTTCGGGATTTTTCAGAACCTGAGCCGAGGAGAGTATGGAACTGGTACTTTTGGACAAACAGGATCGGATCGGAACGCTGACGCTCAACCGACCCGAGAAGCTGAACGCCATGAACCCGGCGCTGCTGGACGAATTTTCCGAGGCCATCGCCTCGGCCAGCGCCGATGAGGAGATCAAGGTGCTTGTCATTCGGGGCGCCGGGCGGGCGTTTTCGGCCGGCTATGACCTGGCCGGCGGCGGCGGAGCAAGAACCGTCGATGGCGACCGGACCGCGTTGCAACACATGATCGAGCGCTGGCTCAGCCTGCGTGAGCTGCCCAAGCCGGTGATTGCCATGGTCCACGGCTATTGCCTGGCCGGGGCGAGCCAGATCTGCGCCTGCTCGGATGTTATTTTCATGGCCGACAACGCCCGGCTCGGCTTTCCGTCGCTGCCCGCCGGGGCGGGTTTTGTGAGTTCGATGTGGAACTGGATGGTCGGCCCGCACCGGACCAAGTATATGGCGTTTTTGCCGGGCAGTCAGATCAGCGGCAAAGAGGCCGAAGCCATGGGCTTTGCCACCCGGACGTTTCCGGCCGAGACCCTGGAAGCCGAAACCTATCAATACGCCCGGCGGGTGGCCAAGGTGCCGGCCGAAAAGCTGCGGCTGGAAAAGCTGGCCATCAACCGCGCCATGGACCTGCAAGGCTTTCGGACTGCGGTCCTGGCCGGCGCCGAGTACGACGCCATTTTTCACTTCGGCTCGGGCAACGACGAGATTCGGCGTGTCAGAAAAGAACGCGGGCTGCGCGGAGCCATCCAGTGGTACGAGGAGCAGTAGGAACACCCGTGCCAGACGCATCCCCGGTGAAGCTCACGTCCGACCTGACCGCCGATACCCGAACAGACTCCACCCCGCTTGACCGACGGGCCGCAAGCTCCTCGGTCGCGCCATCGGCCGACTACCTGTGGTTCGTGGCTGGCGTGGGCTCGTGGTTTACCGCCTTTGGCATGCAGGGGGTGCTGTTCTCGTGGCTGGTCGTCGGCGTCTTGCAGGCCAACGCCGATTGGGTCGGCATTGCCCAGAGCGCGCTGATGCTGCCCTCGATTCTGCTGGTCCTGCTCGGCGGGGTAGTGGCCGACCGCAGCGACCGCCGCTCGCTGTTGCTGGTCCTGCACCTCGTTGCCGCCGGCCTGTCCGGGTGTCTGGTGGTCATTGTGGCCCAGGGTTGGCTGTCGATGAGCCTGCTGATCGGCTACGCCTTATGCATGGGCACGGTGCAGGCGTTTGCCATGCCCGCCCGCGACGCCCTGCTGTCAGAGGTTGCCGGCTCGAACATGCTCCGGGCGGTGGCCGGGATGACGCTGACCCAGTGGGTGTCGCAAGCGCTGGGCGCACTCCTGGCCGGCAGCGCGCGCTGGCTGGGCATCGTCCCCGCCCTGTGCATGTACGGGATCGTCATGCTGGCCGGCGCGCCGACGCTGCGCAAGCTGCCGCCTCCGCCCTCTCGTGACGTGGAAGGGCGGGCCCGGGCCGGCCTGGGCGAGATTGTGGCCGGCCTCTGGGAGGTCTTCGCCTCACCGATCCTGCGTCCCTTGCAACTGCTGGTGATGACGGTCGGGATCGGCTTCATCGGTCCCTATCTGGTTGTCCTGCCGATTCTGGTCCGCGACTTCTACGGTGGCGACGTGGCTCTGCTCGCGGCCCTGAACATGGCCTTTCCGCTGGGGACGATATTCGGCGCCGGAACCGTCCTGTGGTACGGCGGCCTGCGGCGCAAGGGGCTGGCTCAAGTGCTGGCCCTGCTGGTCGGGGCGGCGTGCGTCGGCAGCCTGTCGTTCGGCCTGCCGTTCTGGGGCGCCTTGCTGGCGGTTGGGGTGTGGGGGACGAGCGCGTCCATTTTCATGAGTGCCGGGCGGACGGTGTTCCAGGAGCAGGCGCGGCCCTCCCACCGCGCCCGAGTGCTGTCGGTCTACACTCTGGGCTTCATGGGCACGACCGGGCTGATTGGAGCGCCCCTGGCCGGCGTGCTGGTCGATTGGCTCGGGCCGCTTGCGACCTGTTTGTTTGCCAGCGGGGCGATGGTCGTCGCCGTCCTGGGCATAGCCGCCTGCACCCAGGTGACCCGACTGGAGTAGGGACGACGCATGTGTTGCCCCCTCTGCTACGTCGTAGCGCCGCACAAACGGGCCACCACGTTATACATCAGGCGCAGGCCATAATCCTCATCCAGGGTCAGAATCGACTCGGGATGGAACTGGACGGCGGCAATCGGCAGCTCGTGATGCTCGACCGCCATGACCACCCCGTCGTCGCTCTCGGCGGTGGTACGCAGCTGGGCGGGCAGGCGGTCCTTGCGGGCAAACAGCGAGTGGTAACGGCCAGCCGTCAGCTCGCGCGGCAGCCCCTCAAAAATCCGGCCGCCCAACACGCGGATGGTTGAGGCTTTGCCGTGCATGGGGTAGGGCAGCACCGACAGTTCGCCGCCGAAGTGTTCGACAATGCCCTGAAGACCCAGACACACGCCAAAGACCGGCAGCCGGCGTTCGAGTACGGCCGTCAGGGTGCCGGACACGTCAAAATCCGAGGGCTGGCCCGGCCCGGGCGACAGAACGACCAGGTCGGGCCGCTGGGCCTCGAACTCGTGGTGCGGAAAACCGGCCCGCAGGGTCAGGACCTCGGCCCCGGTCTGACGCAGATAGTTGGCCAGGGTATGGACAAAGGAGTCCTGGTGGTCGACCAGCAGAATGCGTTTGCCCCGGCCCGGTCTGGCGACTTCCAGCGGCCGCTCGCCCCGGCTGTCACGCGGGCGCCGGATGGCGTCCAGAAAAGCCGAGGCTTTGATGTAGGTTTCGCGCTCCTCCTCGTCCGGGTCGGAGTCGTATAACAGGGTGGCCCCGGCCCGGACCTGGGCCACGCCGTCCTTGAGGCGGATCGTGCGCAGGGTCAGGCCGGTATTCATGTTGCCGTTGAAGCCGAGCAGGCCGATGGCCCCGCCGTACCAGGCCCGGGATGATTTTTCGTGGTCCTCAATAAACTGCATGGCCCAGGCTTTTGGCGCGCCGGTGACCGTCACCGCCCAGGTGTGGGCCAAAAACGCGTCCAGGGCGTCGAACTCGGGCCGCAGCCGACCCTCGACATGATCGACGGTATGAATCAGCCGCGAGTACATCTCGATCTGCCGCCGGCCGATCACCCGCACGCTGCCCGGCTCACAGATCCGGGACTTGTCGTTGCGGTCCACATCCGTACACATGGTCAGCTCGGACTCGTCCTTGCGCGAGTTGAGCAGCCGCAGGATCTGCTCGGCATCGCTGATCGGGTCCCGGCCTCGGGCGATTGTGCCGGAAATCGGGCAGGTCTCGACCCGGTCGCCCTCGACCCGGACGTACATTTCGGGCGACGCGCCGACCAGGTATTCGGACTGGCCGAGGTTGATCAGAAAACCGTAGGGAGAAGGGTTGCGCTCCCGCAGACGCCGAAACAGCTCTGAGGGAGGTGAGGGGCAGGCCTCAAAAAAGGTCTGTCCGGGTACGACCTCAAACAGGTCGCCGCGCTGAAACGCCTGGCGGGCGACCCGAACGCCCTCGGCGTATTCGCCCGGCTGATGGTCGCAGGCCTGGGCTACGCTGTCGCTGCCCCGATAGGGCTGGCCGGTGCCGACCCGGGGCAGATTATAGGTGGAGCGACCGTCGGTCTCGAAGTCGTAGCCATAGCGCAGGGCCTGGTCCCGGCGATGGTCAATCACGATCAGTTCGTCGGGCAGGTACAAGACCAGGTCGCGCTGGTCGTCGGGACGGGCAAGGCGCAGGCGCAGGGGCTCGAACTGGAAGGCCAGATCATAGCCAAAGGCGCCGTACAGCCCCAGGTTGGTGTCTTCGGGGGACGTGAACAGCTCGATCAGGGCGCGCAGCAGCGAAAAGATCGAGGGCTGTTTGCTGCGCTGCTCTTCGGCAAAGCGGCCCGCCGCGGCGCGTATGGTGCCCGAGACGTAGCGCTCGTTGCGTTCGGCTGTGGCAACTGCGGGCAGGGCCTCAACCGCCCGGGCAATGGCCGGCAGCAAGACCTGGCCGCGCTCGTTCAGGGCCGACAGCCGAAATTCCCGTTGCCGACAGCTCAGGGCCAGGGGTGGATTCACAAACCCGATGTCCCAGCGCGTATAGCGACCCGGATACTCATAGCTCGAGGCCAGGAGGACGCCGGGCTGGCTGTCGAGGCCGTCGATGACCGGCTCGATGGCGTCCTGAAGCGGGATGCTTTCAATGCTGCGACGAATCTCAATCCCACCCCGGGTGCGATACGTATGCAGGCTGGGGATGTGGGTTGCTGCGTCGGCCATGAATCCTTCCTCCTTCGTCCTGCGCCGCCGGGTCGTGGCCCAAAAAAAGACCGTCACCCAAGCCCGAGGCGACGGTCTTTGAAAAAAGAAAAGCCGCCTCTTTGGTCAAGGCGGCTCCGTGTGTGTCTACAAGGTCGGGCCACCTGCTAAGGCAGCCACCACCAATTCTGTTTGGGAGAATGCTTATGCACGGCCGAAATTCTGGCAGGTCTCAGGCTTCGCGTCAAGGCTGGGGCGGTGCTAGGATGCGGACACGGGGGCACTAGGGGAGAGATGCAGGAAACGGTGCTGGCGGGCGAGCGCGTGTATCTGCGCCCTTTGGAGCGCAATGACGCTGCACTGATCGTGGCCTGGCTGCGGAACAGGGAGCTGACCTGGAGCCTGGGCGACTTTTTCCCGGTGGTCGATGTCCGCGCCGTGGCCGACGGTATTGAGCGGCTGTACCGCAGTGGGCACGATCTGTTGCTCGGCGTCGTGCGCCGCGATACCGATACCCTGATCGGTATCACCGAGCTGCACCACCTCGACCTGGACAACCGCCAGGCCAGCTTTGGCCTGCTCATCGGTCAGACAGGCCAGGGCTACGGCCCGGAGGTGGCCGGGCTGGTCCTTGACTACGCCTTTGGCCCGCTGGCCCTGAACCGGGTCTGGGTGCAGGTGGACGAGCGCAACACGCGCGGCATCCGCGCTTATCAGAAGGCCGGCTTCCGGCGCGAGGGGCTGCTACGCGAAAGCCGCTACGCCGACGGGCGCTACCACAACACGCTGCTGATGGCCGTCCTGCGCGGCGAGTGGCGGGCGCGCGGGAAATGAGCCGGCCCTAGCCCTTGGGCAAGCCCAGCACGCGTTGCTGATGGCCGTCCTGCGCGGCGAGTGGCGGGCGCGCGGGAAATGAGCCGGCCCTAGCCCTTGGGCAAGCCCAGCACGCGTTGCTGATGGCCGTCCTGCGCGGCGAGTGGCGGGCGCGCGGGAAATGAGCCGGCCCTAGCCCTTGGGCAAGCCCAGCACGCGTTGCTGATGGCCGTCCTGCGCGGCGAGTGGCGGGCGCGCGGGAAATGAGCCGGCCCTAGCCCTTGGGCAAGCCCAGCACGCGTTCGCCCATGATATTGCGCTGAATTTCGCTCGTGCCGCCCGAAATCGTATACTGGCGGGCGCTCAGCACCCGGTTCACCCAGCGCGGCGCGTCGGGCACGGCCTCGGACGGCCCATCGACAATCGCGTTGTGGCCCAGGAGTTCGCTGGCAAACTCGGCGATTCTGACGCCCAGCTCGGAGCTGCACAGCTTGAGCATGGAACCTTCGGGGCCGGGTGGCAGCCCCTTGAGCTGTTTGGTCAGGCTGCGCAAACGGGTGTATTTGAGGCTCTCGTGCTCGATATGGAGCCGGGCCAGCCGGTCGCGCACCCAGGACTGCTGCCAGGCTGGCTGGCCGTTGAACTCGACGTTGCGCGCCAGCTGGGCCAGGCGTTTGATCTGATCGCCCTGGCTTCCGCCGCCGGCAATCCCGCGCTCGAACATGAGCGTGGTGATCGTCACCTTCCAGCCCTCGTTCAGCGGACCGACCAGGTTTTCCTTGGGCACCCGCACGTCTTCAAAAAAGACTTCGTTGAAATGGGCGTGGCCGTTGACCAGCACCAGGGGTCGGACCGTCACCCCGGGGGTTTTCATATCCACCAGCAGATAGCTGATGCCGCGATGTTTGGGCGCGTCCGGGTCGGTGCGGACCAGCATGAAGATCCAGTCCGCGTACTGGGCGCCCGAGGTCCAGACTTTCTGGCCGTTGACCACAAACTCGTCGCCGTCCTCGACCGCCCGGGTCTGGAGGCTGGCCAGGTCGGACCCGGCCCCGGGTTCGGAATAGCCCTGACACCAGACATCGTCGCCGCGCAGGATGCGGGCCAGGAATTTCTGCTTCTGGGCGTCGGTGCCCCACTGCATGAGGGTCGGCCCGCACAGCGCAATGCCCGAGAAGCCGGGCAGGATCGGCGCCCGCGCCCGCGTATACTCCTCGTCGAACACAATCTGTTCCATCAGCCCGGCGCCCCGGCCGCCATACTCTGTGGGCCACGGAATGCCGACCCAGCCGGCCGCATACATGCTGCGCTGCCAGGCGCGGCGTTTCTCAAAGGTCGCGCGGTCGGGGGCGACCCGCTCATCCATGGCGTCCTCAACGCACAGCTCTGGGGGCAGATGCGCCTCCAGCCAGCCGCGCAGTTCGCTGCGAAACGCTTCCTGTTCGGGCGAGTATTGAAAATCCATGCCGTGTCCTTGTGTTCTTGCCGTTCGAGACGCCGCTTGCCTTGACCCAGGCCAACAGCATGCCATAGGTAGACGCAGGAGGAAAAGACGTATGGTCAAACTGATCGCCTTTTTCAAGCGCAAGGCCGGCATGTCGGTCGAGGATTTCCAGGCCTACTGGCGTACCAGCCACGCCGATATCGTGGTCAAACTGCCCGGCATCCGGCGTTACGTTCAGTCCCACACCATCCTGTCCGGCTACCGGAAGGGCGAGCCCGTCTACGACGGTATGGCCGAGCTGTGGTTTGACAATACCGATGTCATGCGCCGCCAGGCCGGCACGCCGGAGTTTGCCGCGGTGCGGGCCGACGAGCCGAACTTCATGGATGTGGCCAGTCAGGGCACGATCATCACCGAAGAGCACGTTATCAAAGACGGTCCGATTCCCGACGACGGGGTCAAAAACGTCGAGTTTGTGAGCCACAAACCGGGCATGCCGATTGAAGACTTTCAGGCTCACTGGCGCGAGGTTCATGGTCCGCTCGGCGCGGCTATCCCGGTTGTCCGGCGCTACGTCCAGAGCCACACCCGGCTGGCGATCTACAAGAGCGGCAAAACGCCGCTGTATGACGGCGTGGCTCTGACCTGGTTTGACAGCACCCAGGCCATGCGCGTGTCGGCCACCACCCCCGAGTACGAGCGAACCCGAGCCGACGAGCCAAACTTCATCGCGCCCGGCACCCTGCCGCTGATCATCACCAAGGAGCACGTCATCGTCGGCTGAACCGCGCTGAGTCCGATGGCTGAGGTCACCAACATCTCCAGGCACGGAATATGGCTCCTGGCGGGTGACACAGAACTGTTTCTGGCGTACGAGGATTTCCCCTGGTTCCGGGATGCCCCTGTTCGCAAGGTCGTCAATGTCGAAGAGCCAACGCCGGGCCACTTCTACTGGCCTGATTTGGACGTGGATATCGGCCTGCGAACGATTGAGCACCCCGACAGGTTCCCTTTGAAAGACTGGAGCGACGTTTAGAAAGGGAATGGTCAGAATTGTATGGCTATCTATGAAATCACGACCAGCGAATTGAAAGCCCTTCGGCCAACCGATTTTGCTAGCGAAGGACTCAGAGAACGGACCGATTTACAGCGTCTTCTCAGGGATCAGATCAAGGTACTCGATCCCGGCCTTCTGGTCATTGCTGAAGAGTTCGGTGATTGGGAGGAGTCCAACCGGCGGATAGATCTGCTTGCCATCGATCAGGATGCAAACTTGGTTGTGATTGAGTTAAAGCGAACTGAGAGCGGCGGGCATATGGAGCTGCAAGCCCTTCGCTATGCCGCGATGGTCTCAACCATGACCTTCGATAAAGGGGTGGAAGCCTACGGCGATTATCTCGGACGAATGGGACGCGGCGATGATCCTGCGAGCATTCTGCTTAAATTCCTCAAATGGAATGAGCCGAACGAAGAGCATTTTGCCCAAGAGGTCCGAGTGGTACTGGCATCTGCCGACTTTTCCAAGGAACTCACGACAACAGTCCTGTGGCTCAATCAGTGTGGTCTCGATATCCGGTGTGTGCGGCTCCGTCCTTATTCTGATGGCGACCGGGTTCTACTGGATGTCCAGCAGATTATTCCTCTACCAGAAGCAGAGGAATTTCAAGTTCAGGTCAGAGAGAAGGCCCAACGAGAGAGACAAACAAGAAGCGATAGTCGAGATATGACTCGCTACGATGTTGAAGTTCTTGGGAAAAAGTATCCAAGCTCACCGAAAAGGATCGCTATTTTGCGGGTTATCCAAGCCTTGGTGCAGTCAGGACACGCTCCTGAAGAATTTTGGAGTCTGGAGGGAATGACAAAGGGTAATTTTCTGATAGCGGAGGGAGACTTCAAAGAGGAGCAGGATTTCATTAAGGCCGTGACGCAATCAGGTGAAAATTTTAAGCCCATTAGATGGTTTACCGCTAGTGACCAGTTGTTGCACCATAACGGGCGAACATATGCGTTGGTCAAGAATGTCTGGGACAGGCAGAGGTGGAACTCTGCAATGTCGGCTTTGGCTGACAGATATCCTGAGGCGCGAATGCAATGGCCTGAGACAGAGTCGGCAGGCTAAGCTTCTCCCCTCTCCGTAGAGATGACAGATCAAGGCGGTTTGTGAGTCATCAAAGAATTTGAGCAGGAGAGCAATGCCTCTCAACCTCCATCCCAGTGTCTACGCATCAAAATCAGTACCGGCAGATTGGCGTCCAATCAGAGGGCATACTCTCAAGTACCCTGTACGAAACAGTGCCGTGTTGCGAGAGCTTCGTCGTTTACGGCCCGGCCGTTGGCAAAAGGTCATCAAAGCGGGCAATTCTGGCGAAGTCCATTATTTTGAACACGAGTCGGGCGCTGTGGCCGGTATAAAATTCTTCCCATGACGGGAGCAGTTATGAGACAGCAGCATTCCTTCCGCATCGTGCTGTCAGAGGCGGGCAGCGACCCGACGGATCAGCTCGAACTCTTTTCCCTGTTGAATCTGGGCTTGGTTCAATCCTTAGCGAGCGGTGTCTTGAGTCCGAGCGACGCCCTGCACCGCTTCTACCACGCCGAAAATTGCCTGTACGTTCGGAAGCATCTGCGGAACAGAGACGCCAACGCGATCATGAGTCATGGGGTACAGTTGCCCGATCTTTTTGAAAGCCTCGAAGCGGAAGAAGCGCAACGCGAGTTTTTTCACGAACTTGAGAAAATACGCTCGCTGTGTTTGAAGCTCTTGGAAAAAACGGGCTCCTTTAGGACTGCACCTCACGCGCTTGAATAGGGCGTTACTGCTGCCGCTGCATCGTTATCAGGGTCGCCAGCTTTTTGGGCGGCGGCAGTCCCTCGATCACCCGCCCGTTGACGATCAGGGTCGGCGTGGCGCTGATTTCGAGCCGCCGCCCTTCTTCGACATCCCGGCGCACCCGCTCTTCCATGCGCGGATCGTCAAGACAGGTATCGAACTGCTCGATGTCCAGGTCCAGCGCCTCGGCGTGACCGACCAGGTCGGCGCGGCTGAAGCGCTTCTGGTTGGCGAACAGGCGGTCGGCGTAGTCCCAGAAGGCGTCCTGCTCGCTCGCGCATTCCGAGGCAATGGACGCGGCGCAGGACGAGGGGTGGACCTGCTGGTTGATCGGATTACAGGCCTGGTCGAGCGGGTAGTGGTGAAAGACAATCCGCACCGCGCCCTTGTTGGCGTCGTGCAGGGAAGCCAGATAATCGCGGGCCACGGCGCAACTCGGACACCGGAAATCGACAAACTCGGTGATCCGCAGCGGTGCGTCCGGCTCGCCCTTGACATGGCGCTCCTGGCTGCGGACCGCCACCTCGCGTTGTTCGCTGTAATAGCGGACGAAACTCCTGTCCATGCGCTCGGCACTCGGGGCGACAAAATCGAGCGGCGTCAGCCCGGTCTGGGCCTGCCGGGCCTGCCACCAGCCGATCCCGCCGACCAGGATCACGCAGCCGAGCAGGCCAAGGGCAAACTGACCCGGCTCGAAGTCGGCCGAAGAACGGACCAGCATGAACGCACTGACAAACAGCCCGATATTGACCACATACAGCGCGGAGCAGAACAGGCACACCGACTGGAGCTGAAAGAACGACACCGCAGCCATGTACAGGCCAAACACCGCCAGCCAGGAACACACAAACAGCAGGGCCAGGGCCTGGGGAATGAAGGCCAGGACAAGGGTCACGGCGTAGGCTGCGGTCGCCCATACGGCCACCGGCAGGTCAAACAGGCTGGCATACGTGCTGTTGAGCACCGAGGTACAGTCGATGACCGATCCGGGCTGACAAAAATGGGAGATGACCAGACCCTCGGCCTGATAGTGCACGACCGACAGATAGGCGCCGATGCCCAGGCCGAGCAGGGCCAGGAGACGGGTCAGCAGAAGTGGGCCGCTGGGCAAGGGCCGGGCTATCGACTGCGGCACCGCTTGGCTGTTCCTGCGGCGTCCCGCCTTGTTTTTCTTTTCTGACATAGTATGAGACACCTACCACAGTCGTTTCGGGCTGGCCAAGAGGGGGGCGCCCAGACGCACCCGGCCAGCAGCGCCCGGCCATGAGGATTCAGTATGAAATTCGGTCTTTTTTACCAACTGCCGTGCGCTCCCGACCAGAGCGAACTCGACCGCTACCAGCAGACCCTGGAACAGATCGAATACGCCGATGCGCTGGGTTTTGATACGGCCTGGCTGGCCGAGCTGCACTTCAACCGGCCGTTTTCGATCATGCCCTCGCCGCTTATCGTTGCCACGGCCCTGGCTCAGCGGACGCAGCGCATTCGCCTGGGGCTGGCCGTGGCGCTGCTGTCCTTGCAGCACCCGCTGCGGACCGCCGAAGACGCCGCCACCGTCGATCTCCTCAGCCACGGGCGGCTCGAACTGGGGGTCGGTCGCGGTACGATCGCCCTTCATTTTCAGGGGCTGGGCGTGGCCCGGGACGAGAGCCGGGAGCGTTTTGAAGAAGCCCTGAGCATTATCGAGCAGGCCTGGAGCCAGGACACCTGCGCTTTTGAGGGCCGCTATTTCCAGATTCCGCCCACCTCGGTCGTGCCCAAGCCGTTCCAAAAACCGCACCCGCCGCTACGGATTGCGGCCAACAGCCCGGAGACGGCCAGCTTTGCCGGCCAGCGCGGCTACCCGGTCTTTGTCGCCTCTCCGATCAACCCCATGCCCAAGCTGGTCGAGCACCTCGACGGCTACTATCGGGCGTTTCGGGCCGCCGGTCACCAAGGCAAACAGCCCGATAGCGCGGTGCTCTTTCCGGTCTATGTGGCCGACAGCCGGGCTCAGGTCCGCCAACAGGTCGAACCCAGCGTCATGCACTATTTTCGGACGGTCACGGCCCAGGCTGAGCTTGGCGAGCGGGGGAAAACTGAGGCTGCATCCTACGCCTATCTGCGGGAGGTCCGACAGCGACAGCAATCGGTGACCTGGGACGTGATCGACGACACTATGGCGCTGTACGGTTCGCCTGAGCTGTGCGTCGAGAAGATCCGCGCCGCCCATCGGCAGTGTGGCATGGATCAGCTTATCTGCTGGTTTAATCCGGGTGGCTTGGTGCCCCACGAGCAGGTGTTGGCCAGCATGCGGAGCTTTGCCGAGCAGGTCATGCCCGTAGTCCGAGCCTTATGAGTGGGCGTGTCCCCCACGCTCAGTCTGCGGCCAGCGCATCCTCGATCAATTCCTGAAAGGCCGAGAACTGCCGCGCCCCGGACATGAAGCGCCCGTTGATGAAAAACGCGGGCGTGCCGCTGACCCCCAGCTGTGTGCCCTGGGCCAGATCTTGACGGACCGCAGCCGCCTGCTGGCCGCTGTCCAGGCAGGTGTCGAAACGCGTCGTGTCGAGTTGCAGGTCGGCCGCGTACTGCTTCAGTTGCTCCACCTCCAGGGCCTTGGTGTTGCGGAACAACACATCGTGGTAGTCCCAGTATTGGTCCTGTTCGCCGGCACACCGGGCCGCTTCGGCCGCCTTCTGGGCTCGGGGATGAGACGACAGCGGGAAGTCCTTGAACACCAGCCTGACCTGGTCTTTATAGGTCTCCCGGATTTGACTCAGGGTGGCTTGCGCGCGGGCGCAGTACGGACATTCGTAGTCGCCAAACTCGACCAGGGTGACCGGCGCCTCGGCCGACCCCCGACTCGGCGCGTCGTTGACCGCCACCTCAACAATCGGGGGCTTGAGGTGCAGGCTGATGGCGGCCGCCTTGCGTAACTCCTGAATGAAGGCCTGTTGGCGGCCGCGTCGCGCGGTCCGCTGCAACTGTTGGGCCAGACGGTCGCGCACCTCGTCGAGCGGCGTATCGCCCAGACGGGTCGCGTTGGCCTGGTAAAACGCCTCGATTTCTTCCTCGCTGACGGTCCGGGTCTTATCTGTGACTTCTTGTTGCAGCAGCTCCTGGCTGGACAGGCCGCGTTTGCCGGCCTCGATGGCCAGCAGGCGCTCATTGATCAGGCCATCGACGGCCTGTTTCTTGAGGGTGTAGATCTGGTTGTTGAGGCGCAGCATCTGGCCCTTGATGCGTTCCTCAATGTCGGCCTGGGTGATGGGGTGGCCCTCAATGGTGGCCAGAACAGCGTTTGGAGCCGCTTCCGGAACCGGCTCGGCCTGTTGGCCGGACGCTGGGGGTGAGAAGCTGAGCAGCCAGACGAGCAGGCCTGCGCCGACGAGCCGGTCTGTTTTCATAGCCATGTCCTCGTCTCGCTCAACCGGTAAACGTAATGAGCAGAAAGAAGACGAGGAGCGGGATGAGCATCCAGACCAAAAACACAATCCAGGCCGGTCCCTGTCCTTGACTCTTGTCCATTGTTCCTCCTCATGTGGGCGTTGACACGCATTTGCTACACCATAGGCAAAATAGCCGGGTTTCTCAATGGCGGGCGAGCCCCGGGCAGAGCCGTGCTCCGGGCAGGACTGAGAAAATTCCTGGTCAGGCTTGAGGTCCGGGCCGTTGCCAGGAATAATAGGAAGTTCTGTTGGCGATTGCAGCCCTCTCACGGGACTGTCATGCGCCGGGCCGCAGGCTGTGGAGTGGTGGAGGAGGTGAACAATGCGCAAGCGTAGACTGAGAAGCCGGCTCATTCTCATCATTGCCGCCTGGATGTGGACTCAACCGGCGTGGGCCGGCCCCGAGTTTGCCCCGTCTCTGGTCGGCATGTACCGCAAAAGCATGCAGGTCGAGGCGCCGCTGTTCAGCGCTGCTGATCGCCATGGGCTGGACCCCCGTCTGGCCCGCGCCCTGATCCTGCACCAGTCCGGGGGCAACGATGCTATCGTGTCCGCCTCAGGCGAGCTGCGGCGCAATGCGTATTTGCCGGTCGCTTCGGAGCCGACGCCGGCAGGTACGGCCGAGGCCAATCTTGAGGCCGGGATACGGCGCTTCGTCGAGCTGGCCGAACGCCTCCAGCGTCACGACTATGCGCTGGCCGCTTATATCGCCGGTCCCCAGGTGCTCGCCTCGCAGCCGGCTCTGCCGCTGTCCGTCCTGCACGATGTGATGCAGATCGAGCAGTATAAATCGGTCTTGCGCCTGCACGAAGCCGAGATCCGACGTGAGGCCGAAGGCCTGCGGCTGCGGCGGGTGCAGCCGGGTGAGGACTGGGCCTCGGTGGCCCAGACGACAGGCGTCTCGGAATTCCTGTTGCGTTTGTACAACCCCGTCCTTGCCGCCCACCGGTTGCACGCCGGCATGCTGCTCGTCGCTCCCGACCCGCGGGCGCCGGCCGTCCTTGAGGTGAATGGCACAATGCTGTCCTATACCTCACGGATCGGCGACTCGACCCTGAATCTGGCCCGTGCCTTCGGCGTTGATCGTGATGCGCTGCGCCAAGACAACAATCTCTGGTACTTGCAGCAACTGGCTGCGGGCCAGCCGCTCAGTATCCATTTGGCCGACCACTCTCCGTCGTCGCCCGTTCGGCTTGCCGCGTCTGCTCGCGGGCCAGGTGCCCAGCCCCACACCGTCAGGGCCGGAGAGACTTTGAGCCATATCGCTCTCCGCTATGACACCTCGGTCCGAACCCTGATGCGGACCAATCGGCTGTCCAGCTCGCGTATTGTGGTTGGCCAACAACTCTGGATTCCAGCCCGCCGGACGCCGCCGCGTGTGGCCCAGCGGCCACGCCTGCATACTGTGCGCCGGGGGGATACCCTGTCACACCTCGCCCAACGCTATGACACCTCGGTCCGGGCGCTGATGCGCGTCAACCGACTGGGCAGCTCACGGCTGAGGATTGGCAAGATTCTGAGGATTCCTGACCAGGTCTGAATCAGCTGACCCGGGCGTCAAAATTCTCTTCAATCGCCTTGACGCTGCGGTAGGCGAACTCGGTGTACGGCACCGGAATGCCGAGCCGCCGGCCTTCGTGGAACACATAGCCGACGGTTTCATCAATCTCGGTTTTTTTGCCGGCCAGCACGTCCTGGAGCATGGACGGAATGATATGCGTCCGGCCGCCGGCCTCAACACCGCTACCGACCTCGACCAGCCGTGTGACCGCATCGTCAAACGGCGCATGACACATCACTTCGAGGTTGAACAGGCTCCAGGCCGGATGTTCGGACAGGACAACGCCCTTGGCTTTGGCCACCGCAGCCACCTCACGGAACATGTGGACCGACAGTGCCGCCAGCTGTGGGCTCGACCACACCCGATGCATGGGCAGACGGGTCATGGCCGAAAGCGTGGCAAACGGGTTCTGGAAAGCCTGTTTTGTCCACTCGACGGAAATGATGTCGGTGACGCCGCTGGCCTTGAGTCCGGCCTCCTCAAAGGCCCGGACAATCGCCGCAACCCGGTCCGAGGGGCGGCCGTCGAGTTCGCCAAAAAAGGTGATGCCGTCCAGGGTGTATTCGACCTCGCCGTCGCGGCGGAGGGCCGCCCCGATCATGGTCGTCGCGCCCACGACTTTGTCCCGACCGAACACCTGGGCGATCTGGTCGTTTTTGACCATGCCGTTTTGAAGCGAGGCAGCTCCCCCGATCCGCATATGGGCCACCCCGGCCAAGGCCGACTGCATGTCTTTGGTCTTGACCGTAATGAGCAGGATGTCGGCTGCCTCAATCTGTGTGGCCTGGGCAAAGCTGCTGACCGGAGTCCGAAAGTCGGCCAGACCGCTGACCCGCAGGCCGTGCCGACGCACCGCCGCCGCATGGCCCGGCCGGGCCAGCATGACGACATCGGCGCCCTTGCGGGCCAGATACCCACCAATAACCGAACCCACACCGCCCGCTCCAAGAATCACGATACGCATAGGCTGTCCCCCTGTCGGCCGGGATTATTCCGTGTCCCGCGTGGTCGTGTCAATCAAGTCGGGTCAGGCTCCAGCCGTCGGCCCGACCGGCAGCCTGACCCGGTAGACCTGGGTCATATGGATCAGCCAGGCCTGGTCTGCGGGCAGGCCGGCGATCTGCTGTGGGCTCAGCTTGCGGCCTACGGCCCGACTGACCGCCTCGGCCTCGGCTGCGGTACGCAGCACGACAAGCGTGTCATAGCGGCCAAACGTCGCCTGTGCAGCCGAGCCCAGAAACGACACCACGGTCGCCCCGGCCCTGAGGACAAAGGCCAGGCTGCGCTCCCAGCTGTCTCCGGCGTCCAGGCCGTCGATCAGGATGAGGGGAGGGGGAGGGGCGGTCTGCAAGCCTCGGGCGACCACATCCAGGACGAGGCGGGGAACCTCCTGGGGCAGCCGGGCGGCAGACGTGAGAGGGATATAGTGGGCTTTGTCCCGCATCAGCAGGCGGAACTGGATTTCGGTGGTCGGGTGTCGCCGGGCATCGACACACACCACCGGGCCGTGGCGCTGGACCTGTTGGCAGGCCAGGGCCAGGCACAACTGTGTTTTGTCCTGGTCCGTCCCGCCCAACACACCAACCCGCCCGAGCAGGGCGGGCAGCTGGGCAGGCTGATTAGAGTGACGGTCTTGGCCGGCCATGGTGCGAGAGCATAGCCTGGGTGGCGCCAAACGGCCAGCGACCGGCCTTGTCGGTCCGCCCAAAGTCCTTTAATGAACAGCCATGGCAGATGCGTCCAAACGCGGCTCTCGGCTGGTGCTGGCTTTTGTGGTTGTGGCAAGCGTTGCGGTGATTTTTGCCTGGCACTCGCGGCCGGTCCCCAGGCAAGGCTGGCGCACGATATTGGAGGAACCCGGCGTTCCGGCCGCCCGCCGCGGCATGGAGCTGTCCCGCCGTGGCCGTCAGCTGTTGTCCCCGCACGAACGCCAGGAAATGGACCGTCTGTACGCCGAGGCGCTGCGGAACCTGCCCGAACACGAACGCCAGGTCTTTGCCGCCCTGTCCCAAAGCGGGGCTGAGGCGAGCGCGCGTGATCTGGAACACAGCGCCACGCTCATCCAGAAATCGGTCCATTCGCTGTCGCCTGAAAAACAAGACCGGTTGTTTGGGCTGATCGAAAAGGCCGTCCGGCTACAGTATGAGAAGGAGCAGGCGGAGCGGTGACCGGGATAGGGCTGGGGGCTGAGGGGGGAGAGTCGAAGCGCTGCGAGCGACTACGCTCAGGTTCGGCTCACCTGAGCCGACCGGGTCGCTGGGTGGTGGGTCTGGGGCTGTGCCTGGTGCTGCTGTTCCCGACCCCGGGGCTGGGCGCCGGCGCGGACGCGACAACCCTGTATGGAGTGCAAGGCTTTCGGCTTGAGATCGGCTCGGTGAGTCCAGCGGCTCGCGCCCTGGGCATGGACCGCGTTCGGCTCCGTGGTGTCGCCGACAGGCGGCTGCGTCGGGCCGCGCTCCAGGTCGGCGATTTTCCGACCGTGCTGTTTGTGTCTCTGCACAGCGTTGAGCACCCGAGCAGTGTCCTGGCCTATTGTCTGGACGTGGAAGTCCGTCAGGTTGTCCGCCTGAGCCGGACCGAACAGGTGACGATGCTGGCGCCAACCTGGGCTGAGGGCAAACTGACCCTGACCTTGCGCAACAGTTTTGTCCACAGCGTTGAAGACGCCCTGGGTGTGTTGCTGGACGATCTGGTTCGCGATTACCGCTTGGTGAATGCCGAGGCGCCGCCCGAATGAACCGACTTGGGCTGGGCCTCGACCACGATGCCTTCCTGAAAGCAGCGCGCCAAACCCTGGCGGACCGACTCGGGCGGACAGCCGCGTCCGTCCGGATGGCTCAGGTAGGCGGGGATGACCTCGGCGATGGCGGACCGCTGGGCCACGATTCTGAGCAGGGTCGGCAGGCACAGCCGCTCCACAAAGCGGATGCCGTCGGAATAGCGGGGGGCAATGACCGTGTCCCGCAGGCTGATGTACGCCCCCTCGATGGTCGGCCGTTGCTGGATGGACACACCGGGCGCCCATTTGAGGTGCGACAGTCTACGCGAGGTCGAGACCTGGGCGGTGGACGGGGCGGGTGGGATTGCCTGAGAGGGCGCTGCGCCGGCTCGGGCACGCCAGAAGGGCGAGTCGGGCCAGCGCTGTTCCTGCCGATAATAGTCGAGCGACTGCTGGTAGTGCGAGGCGTAGGTCTGGAACTGGCGCTGGGTGTAGAAGCCGAGGGCGTGGGTTCGCATGGCCGGCCGTCGCAGCAGGGTGTTGACCACAACCGCGCCGGTCAGGGCCGAGGCCATGGCTTTGTGGACACCCTCGGAGGACAGCGGATCGATGAACAGCCCGGCGTCGCCGACCAGTAAAAAGCGGGCGTCGCCGAACTGCGTTGCGGTGTACAAGGTGGCGTCCGCAGCCTGGGGCGTGGTAGCGATTCGGGCTCCCGCCAGCAGACCGGATATGTGGGCGGCTTTGCCCAACTCGGCACGGTAGACCTCGGCCAGGCCGGTCCGCCGGATATCAGCCCCGGTCTGCCAATCGACCAGCAGGGTCACGTTCCTCAGCCCGGTGTGCAGGGCCAGAGACCATACGATGCCGTCGGCATAGGCTTCGACCAGGGTGTTGCCGCGTTCAATGCCCCGCGGTTCGGCCACATCCCGCCAATAGGCGGTCAGAGCCAGGGTCTGAAAGCTGCGGTTGCGTCGGCGCAGCCCTTGACGCGCCAGCAGGCCGCTGTGGCCGGTCGCATCGACAAAAAAGGCTGCGGTGAGGCGGTGTTGGGACGCGGTTCGCACCTGCACCCCGGCGCTGTCGGGCGGCAGGCTGACCGCCTCGACCGCCTGTCCCTCACACACCTGCACGCCGGCCTGCCGGGCGCGTTCCAGCAGCAGGGCGTCAAAATCCGCCCGCCAGACCTGAAAGCCGCGCCGACTGCGGTCCGGGCTGTAATAGGCGGTGCGCGGCGCGGCCTCGCCCCAGCACACCGTGTGGCCGGCGATGGGCAGAAAGCCGGCCCGCTCGACCTCGGAACGCAGATTCAGAAAGTCAAAAATGGGCAGGATGCGCGGGGTGAGCGACTCGCCGATACGATAGCGGGGAAAAGCGTGTCTTTCCAGCACCACGACCCGCAGGCCATACTCCGACAGCAGGCGGGCGATCGTTGCCCCGGCCGGACCGCCGCCGGCCACGATCACATCGCTGTGCGTCGGAGGTGTACACGCTTGAGCCATCGCGCCTGCCATATTCCCCTGGCGGACCGCTCGCTGATCGGCTAAGAAAGACCCCAGGGTTGCCGCCCCGATCCTAACAGAGGCCAGGGCGGGCGGATATGTCTCTGACGAGCTTTCCGAGAAAAAACGGTATGAACGCGACACAGATCGTTGAACGAATCTACGCAGCGCTGTCGGCGAAGATTTGGCAGGGAGTGATCCCGATTGCGCTCCGCCCTCCTTCACTGGTTGGCACGGTCCAAGATGATCCGTTCGATTCCTGGGCCGGTGCTCAGATCGAGCATGCCCTCTCGGACATCGAAGTCGTTCGTGCCGGAAAGTTGACAACGCCCGACATTGTGCTGCGACACAGAGCCAGCAACACGATTGTGGGACTCGAGGTGAAAAAGCTCATTCAGCAGGCCAACGGAAAGGATCCAAGGGGTCTGACAATTGACTACAACAGCTCTCTGCCGTGCGGTAAGACGCTCGTCAAGATTGGACGAGATACCGTGGAAGTTCCCTGCTTCTACCTCTTCGCCTTGCTGAGTAACGACAGTGCCTCAATGGTAACCTCCATTCTCATGGACGGAGATTTCCTCAATTACGACTTCGATCTGCACAAGGAAGCAAAATATGCCAATCAAAGCGAGTACGAGCACGGCCCATATGGAGAAGGCTCTGTTCGACATCGACGGATGTACACATATCCGAATCCTCTGAACTATAAGCTGAAATTCTTTCATCTCCGCCACATCCTCATAATCAAACAGCATGACTTATCGCTACTGTCTGCGCGCCAGGCGAACTGCACTGACCTCATTATCAGAGATGACAAATACCAGAATGCTTTTCATTACGTCGTGATCGACAGCTCCACGAGCCGTTCCTTGCCTCTTGAGCAACTGCCGGTTCGACGGGACATTTTTCTAGCCTGCAAGACCCGACGCCCAAGGGAGCGTGTGGCAGCCATGCCTCAGCTGCCAGAATAATCCTCATGCCAAAGCTCATAGAGACAGATTTCCCGTTTGCGGAACTCTCACTCATCGCTGAACGGGAATCGTGGCGCAAAGAGGTGTACCGTCCTCTCTACTACCTCCACAAGTGGTGGGCACGAAGGCTGGGCTCGGTCTTCCGGGGGATAGTTTTGGGGGCCTGCTTAGAGGAAGGCGAGGATTTCTGGAAACGTTTCTATAGCAAAAACAGTTTTGAGGAGACCGTCGTTTTCGATCCCTTTATGGGAAGTGGGGTTGCTGTTGGTGAAGCAGTCAAGCTCGGCTGCAAAGCCGCAGGCTGTGACATAAACCCGGTCGCCTATATTGCCTGTCGCGCCGCATTTTCCCGATATACGGCTACCGAAGTTCTCTCTATCTACCGGAGCTTGGAGCGGACTCTCGCCCCGAAACTGCTGAGCTACTTTCAAACCAAAACAGGCACAGGACAGGACGCGACCGTTTTGTACTATTTTCTGGTGAAAGTTGTCTCTTGCCCGGAATGCGAAAAAGAGATTGACCTTTTCAAAACCCGGCTGTTCTCCAAAAACGCCGTTCCCCGCAAGGATCCCACTGCCCGTGCCTTGTGTCCAGCCTGTGGCGCTGTGAACGTGACGGTTTACGATGCCGAGCGCGTCAACTGCTCGGTGTGTTCGCTGACGTACAATCCCCAACACGGGAATATCAGTGGCGCGGAAGTCCGCTGTGATAGGTGCCGGCACTCTTTCCGCCTTATCGACAGGATGAAGTCCTTTGAGGGGCCTTTACCTTTTCGGCGCTACGCAAAAATGCTGCTGACAGAAGCCGGGCACAAGCTGTATGAGCCGATGAACGAGTTCGATAAGGAGCTTGAGCGCCGTATCGCAGAAGAGTCCTCCGGTGTCTCAGAGAGTTTCCCCAGTGTCGCTATTGAGCCTGGCTATAACACGAACCAAATGCTGAAGCATAACTATCGCCACTGGCACGAACTCTTCTCGGACAGACAACTCGTGTGTATCAAGCATCTTCTGGAGGCGATCAAGAGTCTTGAGGATACAGACTTGAAACGTCTGTTTGCCTGTCTCTTCTCTGGAACTTTAGAATTCAACAACATGTTCACGTCTTTCAAAGGCGAAGGGACAGGGGCGGTACGCCACATGTTCTCTCACCATGTTCTGAAGCCAGAAATGATGCCTCTTGAGGCAAATATCTGGGGAACGAGCAAGTCTTCCGGAGCATTTTCGGGCTTATTCCGTTCGCGGGTCGAGAGGGCACTTGCCTATAAGGCTGACCCGTCTGAACTCTCGATTCGTTCGTCGAAGAGCAGAAAAGTCGGAGGGATTAACCAGCCCGTCTCAGTACACGTGGCAGACAGTTTCGCCCAGCTCACTTCACAGCCAAAGACGGTATACCTGAGCTGTGGGGATTCCGGGCGTACTGATATACCCGCCAAGAGCGTTGACATAATTGTGACCGACCCGCCTTTTTTTGACAATGTTCACTACTCACAGCTGGCCGATTTTTTTTACTACTGGCTCAATCAGGCTCTCGAATTTTCCTCAGTCATGACGACGAGAAGGGCGGACGAGGTGCAAGACACCAACCCTGAACTTTTCACAGCAAAGCTCAGTGCGGTTTTCGCCGAGTGTGGCCGTGTCCTCAGCGACGATGGTCTGTTTGTTTTCACCTACCATCACGCGCGTCATGAGGGCTGGACCTGTGTCCATCGAGCGATCAGACAGGCAGGATTTCTCTGTGCCCGGACCTACCCCATCAAGGCTGAGATGTCAGTGTCAATGCCTCTGCAACAGGCGACATCACCCATCCACTTGGATCTTATTCTGGTCTGTCATAAGGCTGAAAACAGAGTCGCAAACGGCAGAGTCAAGCCATATCCATCGGCACTTGACACTGCGCGGGAACAAGTCTCAAGGCTGAAATCAGCCGGTATCAAGGTGTCCCTCGGTGATGCGAAAGTCATTCTGATGGGATGCTTTCTGCGCGAAGCCCATACAATGGGCGATCTGGACCGCGAGGAGAGATTTCTTGATGAGCTGGAGCGACGCCTTGATACATACGTCGCTCAGCTCATGTCGGTGAAAGGCGAAGTGTTCTATGAGGCCAAGGACTCGGAGCAGCTTCGGCTCTTTGAGGACATGGAGACCTACTTGGTGAAGCAAGAGATAGGGCTGACCTCATAAACCAACCGGTGCCCGCTGATAGCCGAAATCCCTAGCATCCCATCTGATCTCCCCATGCTAAAGTCCGTCGCCACTTCGCTGTCCCGCTTTCGCCGTCTGCTGCCCTTTGTCACGCCCTTTGTGCGGCGCCTGGTCGTCGTCTTCGGGCTGTCCCTGTTCGGCACCGTGCTGGGTCTGCTGTGGCCTATTTTTACCAAGATTCTGATTGACGATGTGCTGCTGGGCAGGAATCTGGACCTGCTGTTCGTGCTGAGCGGGGTGATGGTCGTGGTGACGGCCGCCGGCTATGTGGTCGGCGCCTTCAACCGCTACTACTACACCCAAATCACCGCCCGCATCCTGTTCTCCCTGCGCCAGCACGTGTTCGGCCATCTCCAGGCCCTGTCCCTGCGTTTTCATACCCATAATCGGGTCGGCGACCTGCTGTCGCGGCTCAACACCGATATCGCCGAGATCCAGGCGGTGCTGACCGACGCGGCGTTTACCTTTGTGGCCAACGTGTTCGTCCTGATCGCAACCCTGGGCTTTCTGGTGTGGCTGAACTGGAAGCTGTGTGTGGTCGCCCTGCTGGTCGTGCCGTTGCAGCTGTACGGCGTCAATAAGGTCCGTCCTTGGCTGGTCGATGAGACGCGCCGGCTGCGGGAGCTGAACGCCCTGCTGTCTTCCTTCCTGGTCGAATCGCTGTCTGCGGTACGCTTTGTCAAGCTGTTCGGGGCCGAGCAACTCCAGCTCGAACGGCTGGGCCGGCTGGGTCAACAGTTTGTGAATATCGTGACGCGCTACGAGATGCTGGGCTATGCCGCCAGCAGCGCCTCGACCGCGACCACCTTCCTGGGTGGCGCGCTGACGACCCTGTACGGCGGCTATCTGGTGATCGACGGACAGCTGAGCATCGGCGGGCTGGTCGCCTTCTCGGCCTACCAGTCCCGGGCCTTCAGTCCCTTGCAGGTGCTGATGGACCTGTATCTGCGGATTGAACGGGCCGGAGTCTCGGTTGATCGGGTTTTTGAATTCCTGGACGTCGACCAGGTCGAGCGGCTCGGCCACGGACAGCGGCTGGCCGGGCTGCGGGGAGAGATCGAGTTTCGGGAGGTCTCATTTGCCTACAACCCGTCCGAGCCGGTCCTGGACCGGGTCAGCTTTCGCATTCCGGCCGGCGGACGGCTGACCCTGCTGGGGCCGAGCGGCAGCGGCAAATCAACCCTGGCCGACCTGTTGGTGCGCCTGTACGAACCCCAGGCCGGGACGATCCTGCTCGACGGTCAGCCGCTGGCGGCGTGTGAGACCGCCTGGCTGCGCTCACACATTGTGGTGGTCGATCACGAGCCGGTGCTGTTCAACGCCTCGTTGCTGGACAACCTGCGCTACGCCCAGCCCGAGGCATCGGAGCAGGACGTTATTGCCGCCACGACCATGCTCGGTCTGCACGAGTTCATCGTCTCCCTGCCGGGCGGCTACCAGACCTCGGTCGGCGAGCGTGGCGCCCGGCTGTCGGCCGGGCAGAGACAACGTATCGGTCTGGCCCGGGCGGTGCTGAAACGGCCGACGGTGCTGGTCCTGGACGAAGCCCTGTCCGGGCTCGATGTCCGGGCTGAGGCCGAGGTACGGACGGCCCTGGAGACGTTCATGCAAGACCGTACCTTCATCTGTATCACCCATCGCCTGTCCTCTCTGCGGCCGGGCGAGCCAGTGATTGTCGTTGAGCATGGGCGGGTGGGCTGGACCGGCCGCTACACGGACGCGGCAGCCCTGCCGCATCAAACCCGGACGAGCCTGCGAGCCGAAGAGCTGCAAACGGTGGGTAAGGGCTGAGGGAACAGTCCCGTCTCAGCGGTGGTGCATCAAAAACCGGCGGGCCTGCTGCGGGCTGAGCTGGGGGCAGGTCTGGGCGAGGCGGGCCAGCACGGCCGAGACGTGGGCTGAGGCAAAGCTGTGGCCCCGAAAGTTGCGTTCCTGGGCCAGACCGGGCAGCGGCCGGGGCCGGGAGTGGGCACGGAAAGGCACCGGGTCGTCGCTGGCATAGCGGTAGTCGTTCCAGCCGCACTGTTCGTCCCCGGCCACCCCGATCACCCCCGGTAGCGCGGCCGGCCACACGTCGGCGCGGCCGGGCGGAGAGGCCGCGACCAGGATGCAGCCGGCAGCCTGGGCCGGCTCGAGCAGGGAGCTGAGCCGAGCCCGATGTTCGGGCTTATTGGTGCCCAGGCTCAGGTTGATGATCTTGATCTTGTGGGCGATAGCCCAGCTCAGACCGGCTTCGAGCAGCCCAATCGGCGCGCCGAGACGCTGGCCGAAAATCCTGACCGCGTACAACTCGGCCTGGGGGGCTTTGGCCCGTACAATCCCGGCCAGCGCGGTGCCGTGGCCGAGTTGGTCGGTGTAGGCGTCGTTTTCGCGGACCGTCCCGTCGTCGGCCAGCCACAAGCCCACCCCGCCGGCGACCGCGCCCACGTGAGAGTGGGCGGCGTTGATGCCGCTGTCGATCAGGGCGACCCCAACCCCCCGCCCGGTGGCCCGGCTGAGGTCGGGTGTGTGCTCCGTTCGGTCCATCGTCCCCCTGTGCTAGCAACAAGGCAGGACGGCATCAAGCCGCCGCTGCGCCAACGTCTTTCAAACCCCGGACGCTGGGTGTAGGATACCGGCTGGAAGTGAGAGAGACCCACACCATGAACATGCGCATTGCCGTCCCCGTGTGTTGTCTGCTGCTCCTGGTCCCGCTGCGGGCCTGGGGCCAGGCGGACCCCGTGCGGACGATCCTGGAAGACCGCTGCTCGGGCTGTCATGCGCCGCGTGAGTCCGACGGCAAATTGGACGCGGTCGAGTTTCAGCGCAAGACTCCCGAAGGCTGGGAGATGACCATCTCGCGGATGGTGCTGACCCACCAGGTCGAACTCCAACCCGGCGAAGCCCGCCGCCTGGTCAAATACCTGAGCGATCAGTATGGCTTGGCGCCGGCCGAGGTCGCGCCTTTTCAGCCCCTTCTGGTCCGTGACCATACCGTCACCAGCCAGGACGTGCCGGAGGCGCTGCGGGCCGGCTGTGTTCAGTGCCACTCCTACGCCCGGACCGCCCTTCAGGGTCGGACCGCCGAAGAGTGGGGGCGCTTGATCGACGCCAAACTGGCCCTGCTGCCCAATATCGAAAACGAAACGGTTTCGGCCGGACTGCTCCAGACCTTCTGGTACGACTACGCCAAACAGCAAGCCGTGCCGTATCTGGTCAAGGCCCTGCCTTTTCAGAGTGAGGCGTGGAGCAGCTGGCAGTCCCGGCCCAAGACCGACTATAGCGGCGAGTGGAAAGTGGTTGGTCACGATGCCGGCCAGGGCGGGGACTATGTGGGCCGCCTGACGCTGGAGGCCGGGGAGGGGGATCGCTACACCGGCAGCTTTCGCTACGAGTTCTCGAACGGCCTGGTCCTGTCCGGGCAAACAACGGCGATTGTCTACGCCGGCTTTCAGTGGCGCGGGGTCGCTCAGCTGGGCGAGGGCGAGGCCCAGACCAGCCAGCGCGAGATCTTTTTTGCCAGCGAAGACGGGCAGCGGATTGAGGGGCGGCGTCTGCTGACCGCCTACGGCGATCTGGCCCTGACCGAGACGTGGTACCGCAGCCGTGGCCCGGCCCGGCTGCTGAAGAGCATCCCGGCCGCCCTCAAGACCGGAACCAGCCCCACGCTCAGGCTGTTTGGCATCGCGCTGCCCCCGGGGCTGCAAGCTGAGGATGTGTCTGTGGGCGACGGGGTGGCGGTCCAAGCCGTGCGGCAGCCGGCCGACTTTTCCCAAGCCGTGGGCTCCAACGCCCGGACCGGTGAGGTGCCAGTCCAATCCGTGCCGCCGTCCGACGACAGCCTGGTGCTTGAGCTGCGCGTTGACCCGCAGGCCGAGCCGGGCTGGCGGGATGTGCGCATACAGGGAGTGGACAACACGCTGCGGCTGGCGGTCTATCGGCAGGTGGATTATATCCGGCTCTCCCCCGAGCACGGCTTTGCCCGTCCGGGCGGGGGACGGGCGCCAAAGATTTTTCAGCAGTTCGAGGTCAACGGCTACACCAACGGGGCTGACGGCAAAAAGGGCACGGCCGATGATGTGAAGCTGGGCCGGGTCGCGCCGGTCAGCTGGAAGCTGGAAGAGTACGTCAAGCGGATCAACGACGACGATATCAAATTCGTCGGCACGCTGGATCAGGCCGGCCTGTTCACCCCGGCCCTGGACGGCCCCAACCCGGAGCGGGATATGCTGGAGGGCAATGTCGGGGACGTGTGGGTCGAAGCCTGGTATCAGCCGCCCGGCGCAAAACGTGCCATGGGCGCCCGGGCGCATCTGCTGGTCATGCCGCCCCGCTTTCTGTTTCCGCCGATTGAGTGAGGACGGAGCGTATGCAACTGCGATTCCACCCGGAGAACGCCTATCCCATGACCACCGACTCGGATCGGGTGCTGGTCGCGGCCAAGAGCATGGCCCTGTTCGAGATGGACGCGGTGTGCGAGGCAATACTGCACTACGCCCAGGTTCGACCGGCGTGCAGCCTCGAACAGCTGACCGCTGCCCTGGCCGACCGGTTTTCGGCTGAGGAAGTCGCCGAAACGGTCCACGAGCTTGTCCGCCTGCATATTTTTGAGACCGAGGCGCCTGACCCGTCGGTGTCGATTCCTGAGCTGGACGTGACCCAGTTCCCGGTCAGTTCGGTGGTCGTCAACGTCGCCAACAAGTGCAACCTGCACTGCACCTACTGTTATGAGCCGGACGAGGCCAAATACGGTCCGACGCCGGTCCAGATGGACTGGCCGACAGCCCAGGCCAGTGTTGATTTCCTGTTCCAGAAGTCGGGTCAGAGCCGCGAGGTCAACCTGATTTTTTTTGGTGGCGAGGCCCTGCTGAACTTCAAGCTGATGCGCCAGGTGGTGGCCTATGCCGAGCAGAAGGCCCAGACCGAGGACAAGGCGGTCGATTTTTCGATCACCACCAACGGCACCCTGCTGACCGATAGCGTTATTGACTTCTTCCAGGAACACCGCTTCGGCGTCACCATCAGTATTGACGGTCCGCCCGATTTGCACGACAAGCGGCGCTCGTTTCTGACCGCCGGGGGACAGCGCAAAGGCTCTTACCAGGTGCTGGCGCCCCGTCTGGAGCGTCTGTTCGCACGTTATACCGCCCGCCCGGTGGTTGCCCGCGTCACCGTGACCAAAGACGCTATCGACATCATGCGAACCTACGAGCACCTGACCGGGCTGGGCTTTTTTGAGGTCGGGTTTTCCCCGGTCACGGCCACAAACGGGGCCGACTACGGCCTGAAACCGGCCGACCTGCACGAGGTCCTGGCCGGTTTCCGGCAGCTCGGCAGCCTGTATGTCGAGCGCGCCGTCGCGGGCCGTTACACCGGCTTCTCCAACCTGAGCACCCTGCTGACCGACATCCATGTCGGCACCAACAAGTTTTTTCCGTGCGGCGCCGGACTGGGCCTGCTGGATGTGGACGGCAACGGGGACGTGTATCTGTGCCACCGCTTCCCCGGCAGCGAGGAGCACCACTACGGCAACGTCAAAGACGGGCTGGACTACGACCGGCTGAATACGTTTGTCAACAAGGCCCACCTGGGCAACAAAACGGTGTGTCAGACCTGCTGGGTGCGCGGCCTGTGCGGGGGCGGGTGTTATCACGAGGCCATGACTCAGTTCGGCGACGCCCTCCATCCCAACCTGCACTACTGCGACTTTCTGAGAGCCTGGACAGAGTACGGCATCGGGGTCTATATGGAGCTGCAACGCAAAACGCCCGGCTTTGTCGAGCAGTACGTGCTGCGGGGCAGGGGCGACGCTCCCAAGGAACTGACCTGAAGAACACGCTGAACGGAAAACGCGGACGCGGACAAGGAGACGTTGATGAAGCACCTCAAACCACGCAACCACAAGGCCGAACAGGTTGAGGCCAGCCAGACCCAGGATCAGACCCAGGCCCAGGACGATGTGGTGGGCATGAACCAGCCGGTCGGCTGCACGACGATCTTCAACCCCGGCTGGGAGGCCAACCCGTGGGGCGGCACGAGCAGCATGTGCGCCCCGGTCGAGGCCGACCTGCTGAGCTGTGCCAACGTGTGCTGGTGGCCGGCCCAAGTGCCGGACAGTTTGCAGAACACCCCGGAGTGGGCAAAGGCGTGCTCGGGCTCGACCCAGGAGGACTGGCGGAGCCTGGAAGTCGTCTTTCCCAAAATCGACTGAGGGGCAGACGTGAAAGGCAATCGGATGCGCGTGTGTCAGACCCTGCTGGTATGCCTGATGCTGCTCGGCCTGCCCCCTGCGGCCTGGGCCAAGTGGTATCTGCTGGCCTCGGTCCATCCCAATAATCTGGTCGTGATTGATACCGAGACCGATACGGTGGTGCGGAACATCGCCCTCGAAGGGCGTGGCCCGGCCCTCAATATCGCGCCCAACCCCGCCCATCCGCAGTACGCCTATGTGGTCAACAATCTGTCACAGAGCGTGGCCATGGTCGATCTTGACGAGGGCAAGCAGGTCACCAGCTTCCCGCTGTCCAGCGATACCGAGCTGGTCCGGACCATGGCGATTGACGTCAACGCCCAGGGCAACCGGCTGTTCATCCACGAGATGCCGCTGCAAAAGGAACAGGGCAGTTACACGGCGCTCGACAACCGCATCCGGGTCATCGATCTCGATACCCAGCAGACGCTGCTCACCTTTCCCGCTCCCCGCCAGGTGATGTCGCTGGCCACCTCCAAAGACGATACGCGGCTGTACATCTTCAGCGTCGGCCAGGATATTTTTGTGTACGACACCGAAACCGGCCAGCGGCTCGACAGCCTGCCGCTGCTGAACCGGAATCTCACCGGGGTCGGTCGAACCGATGGTCTGCCGCTCGGCAACCCGTATCAGGAGCACGGCCACCTGGTCTCTTTTGGCGCGTTTGTGGCCGACACGATTACCGGACAGACCACGCTCGGCATCGCCTCTCTGGACCTGAACGAGGCCGAACCCGAGGTCGAGGTGGTCGAGTTGCAGCCCTTCAGCCCGGAGTTCTACGTGCTGACCGGTGCCCTGTCGCCCACCACCAGAAAAGCCTATTTTGCCTATAACCGCCTGTGGCGGGTTGATCTGCAAACCCGTCAGATCGAGAAGAGCCGTCCGCTGCCCAACACCTATTTCATGCCCTTCATCCATCCCCAGGGCAAAAAGATCTACTGTGGCAGCAACTGGCACGACGTTGCGGTTTTCGACGCCGAAAGCCTCGAACTGCTGACCAAGATTGAGCTTGGCGCCACCCAGACCGGCGGGGGCAATGTCCTGCGCTTCGTACAGCGCTAGGGTGCGCATACCGCCCGTCTCCCGGCCGTTTCGCGTCGCGTTCTGACGAGAAGGATGTCTTCGTGCCCACCGTCTCTCGCCGCAAACTGCTCCAGACGACCGGAGCGGCGCTTATCCTGGCCCGAGCCGCGACCGCTGAGTCGGCCGCGGCGCCTGCGACATCGCCCTCCTTTGCCTCGGTTGTCACACGCCGGGCAATGATCCGTGCGTATACGGCCGAGCCGGTTCCAGAAGAAGTTGTGCAGCGTTTGCTCGAGTATGCGGTACGCGCGCCCAGCGCGGGCAATCTCCAGCCCTGGGAGTTTGTTCTCGTCCAAGACCCCGAGGTCCGCGCCCGTTTGGCCAAGGCAGCCTTAGACCAGACCTCGGTGGCAACCGCGCCGTTGATTATTGCGACCTGTGCCGATACCCAACGCATGGGAGAGCGCTATGGCGGCCGGGGGAATTTCTACAGTCTGGTCGATACCGCATTTGCCTCCCTGCTGATTTTGCTCGGCGTCGTCGAGCAGGGCTTGGGCGCCTGTTTTGTTGGCGCCTACGATCCGGTCCAGGTGGCAAACATTCTGGGGCTGCCCGATCATGTGCGACCGGTTGGCCTGATTACGATCGGTTACCCGGCTCAGCGACCCGCCAAACCGCGTAATAAGAAAATCCCCCTCCAGCGGCTCATCCATCGCAACACCTGGCGGGCAAAATAAGCGCATCTGAGGAAAAAACTGCTATGGCCTACGATCTGCTACTCAAGGGCGGGGAAGTCATTGACCCGGGCTGGCCGTTTCGGGCCAAGGCCGACGTGGCGATTCACAACGGCACGATTGCTGCGGTCCAGCCGGATATCCCGGCATCCGACGCCGTGCGGGTTCGGGATGTCAGCGGCGGGCTGGTGTGTCCGGGCCTGATCGACCTGCACGCCCACGTCTTTGTCAACGCCCATGACATGGGCAGCGAAACCGATCAGCGCTGCGCGGCGAGCGGAGTGACGACGATTATTGACGCGGGCAGCGCCGGTTCGGCAACCTTCCCCGGCCTGCGTCAGTCGGTCGCCGACCGCAGTCAGGTGCGGCTGCGGTGCTTCGTCCACCTGTCGGCCCTGGGCCTGATTCACCTGCAAGTCGGAGAACTCATGCACCTGGCCTACGCCGACCCCGAGGGCTGCGCGCGCACGATCAGCGCCAATCGCGACCTGGCCATCGGGGTCAAGCTGCGCTTCAGCAACAACGTCGTGCCCGACTCGGCCGGCACCGAACCGCTGCGTCTGGCCCGCCAGGCGGCCGACATGGCCGAGGTGCCGCTGATGGTCCATATCACCGACGCCCTGTTGCCGATTCCGCACATTCTGTCCTTTCTGAAACCGGGCGATGTGGTCACCCACTGTTTTCACCGCTATACCCACGGTATCATGGGGCCGGACAAAAAGGCGATCTTGCGGGAAGTCTGGGACGCCCAGAAAGCCGGGATTCTGTTTGACTGCGCCCACGGCCGGATGCACTTCCCCTTTCCGTTTGTCAAGCGGGTGCTGGACGCCGGCTTTTATCCGGATACGATTGCCACCGACCTGACCCTGGGCAGCGCCACCAGGGGACCGGTGTTCGACCTGCCGACCACCATGTCCAAGCTCCTGAATCTGGGCATGAGCCTGGAGGATGTCATCGTCCGCGCCACGGCCAACCCGGCCCGGGCGGTGGGGGAAGCCGGGCGGCTCGGGACGCTCAAGCCCGGCGCCGTAGCCGATGTGGCGGTCTTACGCCTGGAAGAGGGCGCGTTCGATTTTGTCGATACCGACCACAACCATATGACCGGACGCCAACGCCTGGTCAATCAGCTGACGGTCAAAGACGGACGGATCTGGTATCAGCAGCGGTCGGCCGCCTAGGACGGCGCGACCGCCAGTGTTGGACAGCGTAGGAAGGAGGAGCCTATGGCCGGCAAACATTTTGAGGAACTGAACGTCGGAGATATCTTTCACCACCAGCCGGGACGAACGATTACCGAAACCGACAACCTGTTGTTCACGACCATGACCATGAACCCCCAGCCCTTGCACCTGGACGCGGAATTTTCCAAGAAGGCCGAGTTCGGCCAAAGGCTGGTCAACAGCCTGTTCACCCTGGGGCTGACCGTCGGCCTGTCGGTCGGCGATACCACCCTGGGCACGACGGTCGGCAATCTTGGCTTTGAAGAGGTCAAGTTTCCCAAACCGGTCTTCATCGGTGACACCCTGTATGCCGAGACCGAGGTGGTGGACAAGCGCGAATCCAAGTCGCGCCCGCAGTGGGGCATTGTGATGTTCGAGCACCGGGCCACCAACCAGCGGGGCGAGGTGGTCATGCGCTGCCGGCGGGCCGGCATGCTGCGTAAAAAAGAGGCGGCCGTGAGCTGAAAGCGCTGACGACCGCAGGTACAGCCATGATCGGCATTACCAGCTGTGGCTACCACGTCCCTTTTTACCGCCTGGAACGCGAGAAGATCGGCCACGCCTGGGACCGCCGTCCCGGCCGGGGCGAGCGGGCGGCGATTTACTTTGACGAGGACGCGCTGACCCTGGGCCTGGAGGCGGCCCAGCGCTGCCTTGAGGACACGGGCAATACCGACATCGACGGCGTGTATTTTGCCTCAACCTCGGCCCCGTTCCGCCAGCGTTCTGCGGCCAGCTTTCTGGCCGCAGCCTGTGACCTGCGGCCGGAGTGCGAAACCGCCGACTTTGGCGCCAGCCTGCGTTCGGCCACGACCGCTGTGCGGGCCGGTCTGGACGCCGTCGGCAGCGGACGCCTGTCACAGGTCTTGATCGCCGCCGGCGAGGTGCGCGACGGACAGCCCGGCGAGGGCCAGGAGGACTGGTTTGGCGATGCGGGCAGTGCGGTCACGCTCGGCCGTGAGGGCGTGATCGCCGAGATTCTTGGCACGGCCTCTCGGGCCGACGATTTTCTGGACGAATGGCGGCGCGATAGCGACGATTTTATCCAGACCCAGGCGTCGCGCTTCAGCGCTGAGCGGGGCTATCAGGCCAGCGTGGTCGCCGTCGGCAGGCGACTGTTGGACACACTCGGGCTCCAGGCCCAGGACTGCGCCAGGCTGATCCTGCCTTCCCCGGACGGCCGGGCGCATACTGGTGCGGCCAAAAAACTGGGCTTTCAGGATTCCCAAATCCAGGATCCGCTGTACGGCCAGGTCGGGGCGTGCGGCAGTGCGGCGCCGCTGTTGTTGCTGGCGGCCGCCCTTGAGAGCGCTCATCCCGGAGACCGCCTGGTGCTGCTGGGCTACGGCGACGGGGCGGACGGCTTCGTGTTGCGGGTGACCGAAGCCATCACCAGCCGGACGCTCGCCCAGTCTGTGTCCGATCACCTGAGTGAGAAGCGCCTGTATCCCTCCTACCAGATCTTCAAGAAGATGCGGACGTATTACGCCGAGCACGAGGACGGTCCCGAGTTGTCGAACGTGTTTCTGGCCAAAGAGGACAAACAGAACGTCCGGCTGTACGGCTCGCAGTGCCCGCGCTGCGGTACAAAACAGTATCCCATCACCCGCATCTGCATTGCCTGCCACAACCACGACTCCATGCAGGACGTGCCGCTGGCCCGCAGCGGTCAGGTCTTCACCTTCACCCGAGACCATCTGTATCAGGCCGCGGATTCCCCAACGATCATGAGCGTGGTCGATCTGGACGGGGGCGGCCGGCTGTACATCCAGATGACCGACGTAGACCCCGAGGACGTGCGGGTCGGCGACAGCGTTGTCCTCAGCCTGCGCCGGCGCAAAGAAGGGCCGACCATGCACCACTACTACTGGAAGTGCCGCCCGGCGCGCTGAGGGCTTTTCTTGCCCGAGGCGAGTCGGGATGGTACAAGGGGCGGACCGGACAGCCTAAGGAGGACGTATGAAAGCTGGCGTGTTTATGATGCCTTCGCATCCCCCCGAAAGAAGTTTCTACGACGGCCATCAGTGGGATCTCGACCATTTGGAACTGGTTGATCAATTGGGATTTCACGAGGCCTGGATGGGCGAGCATTTTACCGCTCCGTGGGAACCCAACCCTGCCCCTGACCTGCTGATTGCGCAAGGCCTGCAACGCACCCAGAACATCAAACTGTGTCCGGGCGCCCATCTGCTGCCCTATCACCATCCGGCCGAGCTGGCCCACCGCGTCGCCTTCATGGACCACATCGCCCAAGGGCGTTTCATGTTCGGGGTGGGGACGAGCGGCCTGCCCAGCGACTGGAAGCTGTTCAACGTCGATGGGGCGGGCGGTGAGAACCGGCGCATGACCAAGGAAGCCCTGGATATTATTCTCAAGCTGTGGGCGAGCGAGGAGCCGTTTGAGTTCACGGGCGAATACTGGACGGTCAACCGCATCGACACCATGCTGGACACGCTCAAGTTCCACATCAAGCCCTTTCAGCAGCCCCACCCGCCGATCGGGATCGCCGGCCTGACCCCCGGCTCGGACACGCTCAAGATGTGTGGCGCGAGCGGTTTCATGCCGATGAGCGTCGCGCTCAGCAACGGCTACCTCAAAACCCACTGGGAGGCGGTGGTCGAGGGAGCCGAGTCTGCCGGCCGCACGCCGTCCCGCAGCGACTGGCGCGTGTCGCGCGAGGTGTATGTCGCCGAGACCGACAAGGAGGCCAAGGACAAGGCCATCAACGGCATGCTGGGCCGCGCCTATGCCGAATATCTCCTGCCGCTGTTCAAGTCGTTTGGCATGGTCAGTCTGTTCAAGCACCACCCCGAAGTGCCGGATTCCGATGTGACCATGGAATACCTGGCCGAGTATGTGTGGCTGGTCGGCTCGCCCCGGACGGTCACCGACAAGCTCGGCGCCATGGTTGACGACACCGGCGGGTTTGGCTGTCTGCTGGTCCTGACCTTTGATCAGCTGGAGAACAAGGAAGGCTGGGCAGACTCGCAGCGCCTGCTGATGGAAGAAGTCATGCCCAATTTCCCGGATTGATGGGTTCGGAGAAACCTCGTCTCTTGTGCAGACCTTAAACGTGGGAGGTCGGTTTTGTTCCGGCTTCCCACGTGTGCTTTTCAGAGGAGTGTGAGGAACCAGAGCGGAGGACCGAAGCAGGCTTCACAATAGCAGAGGGAATGTTGGGACTAAGTGGATTCACCGTCAGTTTTCGTTCCCGCGGATGAATCACAAGATCCATATCTTCCAGTGGGACGGCTCCCACCAAAATACTATCCCCCAGAACAAGGGTGCCGGTAAAACACGTCCGATTCTCAAACTTCACCTGAATGGGACCAACATAGGGAACAAGATGGGCTCTACCGTCCGCTGTTATCACCTCGCGCTGTTCAATAGCAGAGAGTTTGAGTTGGACGGAAATATGTTCGGGAATACACAACGTCACCGCGCCGGTATCGACGAGCGCGTCCACATCGAGCGCTTGGAGAGCTGGCTCACGAGGATTCGACAGCTGGATGGTCGCGTGTACAAGTCCCATAGGTGACGATTATACGCAAAGATAAGGACGGGCTACAGCCCAGTCTTGCCATTCTTCTCATCTATTTCACAATACGCCTTTGGTCGATAAGACGCCCTTGACCCGCGGGTCATAGGCGACCGCACTGCCCAGCGCTCGGGCAAATGCCTTGAAGGCGGCTTCGATGATATGGTGCGGGTTGCGGCCCTGGGTCATGTTGAAGTGCAGGTTCATGCCGAGTTGATTGCTGAAGGCGAGAAAAAAATCGTGGATCAGTTCGGTCGCAAACGTGCCGATCCGCTCCTGCTGGACAGACAGGTTGTAGGCCAGAAAGGGCCGTCCGCTGAGATCAACGACGCAGTTCACCAGGGCTTCGTCGAGCGGCACGCTGGCTTCGCCAAAGCGGCGAATGCCGCGCTTATCGCCCAGCGCAGCGCGAAACGCCTCGCCCAGCGCCAGGCCGACATCTTCAACCGTATGATGGTCGTCAATCTCGATGTCGCCCGTGGCCTGAAGCCTGAGGTCGAAGAAGCCGTGCCGGGTGAACAGCTCCAGCATATGGTTGAGAAAGGGCACCCCGGTGACAATCTGGTACTGACCGCTGCCGTCAAGCTCAAGACTGAGCCGAATGTCGGTTTCGTTTGTTTTGCGGTGCAGGTCTGCGCTGCGCTGCGCCACCTGTGTTGCCGGCTGTGTCATGCTGGCCTCCGTTGAGACGATAGGCAATGGCCCGGCCGTGGGCTTCCAGGCCCTCGAGTGCGGCCAGACGCAGGATGTGCGGACCCAGCTCACGCAGGGCCGGAGCCGATGCCTCGATGATACTGGTCCGCTTGAGAAAATCGTACACGCCGAGCGGCGAGGAGAAGCGTGCCGTCCCGCCGGTCGGCAGGATGTGATTCGGCCCGGCAATGTAGTCGCCAAAGGGCTCGCTGGACAGGGGACCCAAAAAGATGGCGCCGGCGTGGCGGATGTCTTTCAGCCACGAACGCGGGTTCCTGACCAGCAGTTCAACGTGTTCCGGGGCCAGAGCGTTGGCCAGCCTGATGACCTCGGCGCGGCTGCGGGCGACGATGACCGCGCCGTAGCGCTTGAGCGAGGCGGCGGCAATGTTGCGCCGTTTGAGTGTGGCCAGCTGGTCTTTGAGCGCCTCGACAACCGCCTCGGCCACACGGGACGAGGTCGTCAGACACAGCGGGGCGGCCATCTCGTCATGCTCGGCCTGGGACAGCATATCGGCCGCGACATAGCGCGCTGAGGCCGTGCCGTCGGCAATCACCAGGATCTCGCTCGGACCCGCCACGCTGTCGATATCAACCTGGCCGTAGACCAGGCGCTTGGCCGTGGCCACGAAGATATTGCCCGGCCCGACAATCTTATCGACGCGCGGAACGGTCTGGGTGCCATAGGCCAGGGCGGCAATGGCCTGAGCCCCGCCCAGCCGAAACACCGTGTCAGCCCCGGCCAGACGTGCCGCAGCCAGGACGCCCGGCTGCAGTCCGGACTGATCGCCGTCGGCCTTCGGCGGTGAGACGACCACGACTTCTTCCACACCGGCGACCTTGGCCGGAATGATGTTCATCAGCACCGAAGACGGGTAGGCGGCCTTGCCGCCCGGGACATACACCCCGACCCGTTCCAGAGGAGTAATTTGCTGGCCCAGGCCGACGCCCAGGCGGTCGGTATAGTGCCATGAGGATTGGCGTTGCTTGCGGTGAAAAGCGGCAATCCGTCTGGCTGCGGTCTGCAGCGCGGTGCGTTCGGGTTGTGGCAGGGCGGCCAGCGCCGCTTCGCACTCCTGGTCGCTGACGCGCAGGCGGTCGGCACGCAAACGCACCCGGTCGAATTTTTTGGTGGCGGCGATCAGCGCCCGGTCTCCCCGGCGTCTGACATCCCCCAGAATCGCCCGCACCTCGGCTTCGACCTGGCTGCTGGCCTGCTCGCCTCGGTTGAACAGCCTCTTCAGACGGCGGTCACAGGCCGGATCTGCGGTGCTGAGCAGGGGAACCGTCATACGACTGTGCGTCTCCGTTCTTCCGACGCGCCGTCTTTTTCGGCGCGTACCCGCCGAATATCCGCCCCCAGCTGGGAGAGTTTTTCTTCGATTTTTTCATAGCCCCGGTCCAGGTGGTAGACGCGCGAGACCTCGGTCTTTCCGTGCGCCGCCAGACCGGCCAGAATGAGGGACACGCTGGCCCGCAGGTCGGTGGCCATGACCGGTGCGCCGCTCAGCATGGCGACGCCGTTGACCGCAGCCGTGTTGTGGCGGATGTGGATATCGGCCCCCAGGCGGGTCAGCTCCTGGGCGTGCATGAAGCGGTTCTCGAACACCGTTTCGGTTATCAGGCTGCGGCCTTCACCAAGAGTGAGAAGAGCCATCATCTGGGCCTGGAGGTCGGTTGGGAAGCCCGGATACGGCCAGGTGATGACATCAACCCGACTCGGCCGTTCGTCTCCTGTGACGGCAATGCCGTCGGTCTCGATCTCCAGCCCGATCCCGGTCGCCCGGAGTTTTTGCACAAAGGCGTCGAGGTGCTCGGCCCGTGCCCCGCGGACAAACACCTGGCCCGAGGTCATTGCCCCGGCAATGAGGAAGGTGCCGGCCTCGACCCGGTCGGGAATAACGCGCTGTGCGGCGCCGTGCAGACGGGCAACGCCGTCAATGCGGATGACCGGCCCGCCGGCGCCGCTCACCCGAGCGCCCATGGCGTTCAGCAGGGTTTGCAGTTCGACAATTTCGGGCTCGCAGGCGGCGTTTTCGATCTGGCTCGGGCCGTCGGCCAGGCTGGCCGCCATCATCAGGTTTTCGGTGGCGCCGACGGACGGAAAGTCCAGGCTGATCCGGGCGCCGCGCAGGCGGCTGGCCCTGGCCTCGACATAGCCTTCTTGCAGGCGGATCTCGGCGCCGAGCTGTTGCAGGCCGGCCAGGTGAATATCGACCGGTCGGGTGCCGATGGCGCAGCCGCCGGGCGTCGAAACCCTGGCCCGGCCAAAACGGGCCAGCAGCGGACCCAAGACCAGAAAAGAGGCGCGCATGGTCTTGACCAGCTCATACGGGGCTTCGAGGTGGCGAACCGACGGGGCGCGCAGCACGACCTCGTTATCGTCCTGCCACTCCGCCTCGACTCCCAGCTCGGTCAGCAGGCGCAGCGCGGTCCGAATATCGACCACCCGGGGTATGTTTGTGAACCGGCACTCTTCTTCGGTAAGCAGAGCGGCAAATAAAAAGGGCAGGGCCGCGTTTTTTGCTCCGCTGACCTCAATCTCTCCGTGGAGAGGCCGACCTCCGCGTATGATAATCTTATCCATCTCCTCCTCCTCCCCTCTCGACCGGGCTGTGTCGGCGGACGCTGACCACGCGCGGCAGGCCGGCATAGTCGTAGCTGAGCCGGCACTCGCTCAGATTGTCCTGGCTCCTCGCCATCCGCATCACGGCTGCACTCTGGGTGGAGCCGATCTCCATCACCAGCCAGCCTCCGGGTCGCAGCTGTACCGGACAGTCTTGCAGCAAGCGGCGATAAAAATCCAGCCCATCCTGTCCCCCGTCCAGCGCCAGGCGCGGCTCCCAGTCACGGACTTCGGCCTGCAGGGCGGCGAACTCAGGCCCGGCAATATAGGGAGGATTGCTCACAATCAGACCAAAAGGAGGGGCGGCCGCCTGGGGCAGGCCGTGGCGCATATCGGCCTGCACAAACGTCATCCGCTCGGCCAGGCCATGCGCGACCGCATTGGTGCGCGCGACGGTCAGGGCCTCGACCGACACGTCGCAGGCCCACACCCGAGCCTGGGGCAGCTGGCTGGCGAGCGCAACCGCAATACACCCGCTCCCGGTACCCAGGTCAAGGATCCGAGGCGCGGGGCAGGAGCCAAGCAGCTCCAGACCGACCTCAACGACCCGCTCGGTTTCGGGACGCGGAATGAGCACGTGGCGGTTGACCGTGAACTCCAGCGACCAGAACTCCTGAACGCCGGTGATATACGCGACGGGCTCGCGCCGGGCGCGGCGTTTGAGGGTGCGCCAGAAGGCGTCGTGCTGATGTTGATGCGGTGCGAGCGAGTCGTGGAGGTACAGCTCGGTTCTGCTTCCGCCCATCACATGGGCCAGTAACACCTCGGCGTCGAGACGTGGGCTCGGAACACCCTGCCCGGCCAGGAAGGCGGTCGCATCGGCCAGGAGGTCGGCCAGGCAGGACGCGCGGGCGGGTGGGGCTGGCATGGGACGGCTCAGCCGGTAGCCTTAAGCGCCTCGGCCTGGTGGGACGTGGTCAGCGCGTCCACGACCGGGTCGAGTTCGCCTTCCAACACCCGTTCCAGGGTATGCAGGGTCAGGTTGATCCGGTGGTCAGTCAGCCGCGACTGCGGAAAATTATACGTCCGAATCCGTTCCGAGCGGTCACCCGAGCCGACCATGCTGCGGCGCGAGGCTGCGATTTCCTGGTGCTGCTCTTCGCGGGCTTTTTCCAGCAGTCGCGAGCGCAGGATTTTGAGCGCCTTGGCCTTGTTCTTGTGCTGGGACTTTTCGTCCTGACAGATCACCACCGAGTTGGTGGGTAGGTGGGTGATGCGGACAGCCGAGTCGGTGGTGTTGACGCTCTGGCCGCCCGGCCCGGAGGACCGATACACGTCAATCCGCAGATCCTTCTCATCAATGTGGACATCAACATCCTCAGCCTCGGGCAGCACGGCCACGGTCACGGCCGAGGTATGAATCCGGCCCGAGGCTTCTGTTTCCGGAATGCGCTGGACGCGGTGGACGCCGCCCTCGAATTTCAGCCGACTGTAGGCGTTGTCGCCCTCAATGAGGGTGACGATTTCCTTGAATCCGCCCAGACCGGTCGGGCTGGAACTCATCACCTCCATGCGCCAGTTCTTTTGTTCGGCGTAGCGGGTGTACATCCGACACAGATCCGCAGCAAACAGGCTGGCCTCCTCGCCACCGGTGCCGGCCCGGATTTCCAACAGCACGTTTTTTTCATCCAGCGGATCTGTGGGCAGCAGCAGGACGCGCAGCCGTTGCTCAAGCTCGGTGTGGCTCTGGTGCAGGCTGTCCAGCTCTTCTCTGGCCAGGTCTTGGACCTCCGGGTCGGGATCGTCGAGCAGGGCTTGGCTGTCGTCGATCTCTTGACCTATTTTGCGCCACTGGCGAAAACATGTGACGACCCGTCCCAGCTCGGCGTGCTCTTTGGCCAGCTTGGCGTATGCCTGGGTGTTGGCAATGACCTCGGCGCTGCTCAGCTGCTGCTCAAGCGTCTGATACCGCTGTTCCACTTCGGCTAATTTTTCCCCTAAATTGGTGGCTTCGCTCATACGACTGCCTCGGTTGGTACAGGTTCGGTGGGAGCACACACAAAAAAGACACGCGAGACCTCGCGTGTCTTGTCAGGCAGGCAGGGTGGGGGCAGCTAGTCTTCGGCCTGTTCCTCCTGCTTGAGCCCGTAGCGGCGCCGGAAACGTTCGACCCGGCCTGCCGTATCAACGATGCGCTGTTTGCCGGTGTAGAACGGGTGGGAGGCGCTGGAGATATCGAGCTTATACAAGGGGTAGGTCTTGCCATCTTCCCATTCGATGGTATCGTTTGTTTCCACGCACGAACGGGTCAGAAAGGCGTACTCTGCCGATGCGTCTTGAAAAACGACCGGTCTATATTCTTCCGGGTGGGTATTCTGTTTCATGACCAACCTCCGTCTGCTCAGTCCGACCAGTATTACCACCTCACCCGCAGGCTGGCAACTGAAGCGCGGTGTGGGTATGTAAGGGAGATCGGGATGGCAAAAGTGTGGTTTGTCCGGCGGGAAAACCGCCCGGTGGCCTTAGGCGGTCGGCCGGCCTATGAGACGTCTTTTGAGGATATCGTCTGGCCCTTGGATATTGGCGTGCACCGTTTCCAGGCAACGCAGCCACCGGCTGTTGATGCGGCCACCCAGCCGCCCGGCCCGGAATTTGCCGCCCAGGACATGGTCTGGGTCGAACTCACCCCGGCCGATGTGCCGGCCGGCTCGAGCTACCGGGTCGGTTTCTATTCGTCGCCGTATTCACCCAAGACTGCGGTTGCGCGCCTGGGGGAGCCGTGGGCGTCTTGAAGCGCATGCCGCGTCGATTGCGCTCAGGAACCGGTCTGGCTTCAGATCGCGCCTTCGGCCTGGGCCGCCTCAATCTCCTTGTCCCCGTAGCCGACCAGTTCCCTGAGGATTTCCTCGGTATGCTGGCCCAGCTGCGGCGAGGTCTTGACCTCGACCGGTGAGTCGGACAGCTGTAGCGGGCAGCCGACGGTCTTGAAGCTCCCGCGTTGCGGGTGCTCGACCTCAACCAGCATGCCCCGTGCGGCCAGCGACTCATCCTCCAGCAACTCGCTCATGTCGAGAACTGGGCCGCAGGGCACGTTGACCTCGTTGAGGAGCTGCATGGCCTCGTACTTGGTGTGTTGCCGGGTCCATTCCTCGACCATGGCAAAACACTCGTCGAGGTGGGGCAGGCGGGCCTCCGGCGTGGCGTAATCCGGATGGCCGACCAACTCGGCGCGTCCGACCAGCTTCATCAGCGGCTCCCAGACCTGCGCCTGCATCACGACATAGATGTAGTCGTTGGGGCCGCCGGGCCGACATCTGAGGGCCTTGCCCGGATGGCCACCCCCGGACGCGTTGCCGGAACGCGGCACCGCCTCGCCGAAGGGTGTGTGGGGATATTGGGGATATTCCTTCAGGGGACCCTGGGCGAGCCGTTGCTGGTCGCGCATTTTGACCCGGCACAGGTTCAGCACGGCGTCCTGCATGGCCACCTCGACCCGCTGACCGCGTCCGGTTTGCTCGCGCTGAAAGAGGGCCGCCAGCACGGCGGCGACAAGGTGTATGCCGGTCCCCGAATCCCCGATCTGGGCGCCCGTGGCGGTCGGCGGGCCATCCTCCCAGCCGGTTGTGCTCATGGCCCCGCCCATGGCCTGAGCGACGGGCTCGTAGGCCTTGCAGTCCACGAACGGACCGGAGCCAAAGCCCTTGCCCGAGGCATAGATCAGGCGCGGATTGATGGTCTGGATCACATCCCAACTGAAGCCCTGGCGGTCCATGGCGCCAGGGGCAAAATTTTCCACCAGCACGTCACACACCTCGATAAGCTTGCGGAAGATCACCTGACCTGTGTCGGTCTTGGTGTTGATGGTGATACTGCGCTTGTTGCAGTTGAGCATGGTGAAATACAGGCTGTCGACGTCGGGCAGGTCACGGAGCTGCTGACGGGTGATATCACCCCGGCCCGGCAGTTCGACCTTGATGACATCGGCGCCCAGCCAGGCCAGGATCTGGGTCGCAGAAGGCCCCATCTGGACGTGGGTCATGTCCAGAACACGGATTCCGTTCAAGGCTTGTGCCATGCGCTTCCTCTGGGTTACGACTGAATAAAATCCCGGACCAACCCTGAGACACGGCCCAGCTGCTCCAGCTGGGGCAGATGGCCGGCCTGCTTGATCATGGCAATCTGCGAGCCGGCGATCCGACTACCAAACTCCTGGGCGTAGACCGGGGGAACGAGCTTGTCGTCGTTGCCCCACACGATCAGGGTCGGCGACACAATCCGATGGATGCGCTTCTTGAGCCCCTTGTCCGGGATCGGCCAGATAAATTTTCCGGTGCAGGCCAGAGCCCAGGTGAGACGAATCTGGGCGTCCTGGGCGGCCCGCTCGTCCTCGGGCACGTGCAGCAGCTGCTGGGCGAGCGGACTGCCGGGGTCGGAGAAGGCGGCCTGAACCACCTCTTCCATGGGCAGGATCATCCAGTTCTTGACCGGGCTGTCGTCCCGCCACAGGCCGACCGGGCTCAGCAGCACGAGTTTGCCGACCCGCTGCGGGTAGCAGGCCGCAATCTCGGCCCCGACCATCCCGCCAAACGAGTGGCCGATGAGCGTCGGGTTTTGCAGCCCGAGCTGCTCGAACAGCTCGTCGTAATACAGCACCAGATCCCACAGATTATCCAGGGCCTTGATGCCGTCCGGGTCGCCTGCGGTAGTGCCGGGATGCTCGGGCGCATAGACCGTGAAATGTTCGGCCAGCCCGTCCAGAAACGGGTCCCAGTCGAGCCCGTAGGCGCCGTGCAGGAACACCACCGGCGGGCCGCTGCCGGCGATCTGGACTTTCGGCTTGATCTGGTCTTTCCAGACGCTGACGCTGCGTTCGTGGACTGCCACCATGTGTCCGTCTCCTTACAGCGCGGCCAGCGTAGACTGGCGTTTGGTGCGCAGCTTTTCCGGCCACCAGTGGTTCTCCCACTCAGCGTCCCAGGTGTCGTGGATGTGGGGCATGACTTCGCGGGTGAACATGTCGATGTTCTTGAGGGTCAACTCGTGTGGCATGGAGCCGATGTGGAGCAAGACCATCAGATTGCCGATGCGCAGCTTCTTGATGGCGTCGGTCAGCAGGTCGCGCACGGTGGACGGACCGCCGGCAATCACAAAGCCCTCATCGACAAAGTCCTTGAACTTCCAGTTGGGAATGTCATCCAGCTTATCAAAATAGCTCTTGAAGATGCCCTTGCGGACGTTGTTTTCCAGGCTCCGGTAGTCCTGATGACCGGGCGGGAAAAAGAATTCGGCCGGGATGTGCAAGGACTTGTTGTAGAAGTACTGCATGTGCTTTTCGTACAGCTGTTCGGCTTTGGCGTCGGACTCGGCCACGGCCACCAGTTGCAGAAAACCGGCTCGGAAGGGATTGGGCTCGATGCCGCGCTCGTCGATGAACTGCCAGAAGCCGTCCATCACGCCCCGGCCGGCCTTGGGCCCGTAATAGCTCAAAAAGCAGTAGCAGTGGTTGTGTCGGGCGGCGAACTCCCAGGTGCTGAGGCTGCCGAGTCCCGGCACCCAGACCGGCGGGTGGGGCTGCTGGATGGGCCGCGGCCAGACGTTGACCATGGGCAGCTGGTAGTATTTGCCGTTCCAGGCAAAGATGTCCTCGGCGGTCCAGGCTTTGAGGATCAGGTCGTGGGCTTCGTAGTAGCGCTCGCGCTGCTCAATCGGGGTGATACCCGCGCACAGGGTGGCGTCCATGGCCGTGCCCAGCGGCATGCCGGCAACCAGGCGGCCGCCGCTGATGGTATCCAGCATGCCGTATTCTTCGGCCACCCGGGTGGGCGGGTTGGTCGTCGGCAGGGTGGAGCCCATTTGGACCACCGCCACATCCATGCCGTTGGTGGCCCGGGCCATGACCGAGCCCATCAGGTTGGGGTTTGGCATGAAGCCATAGGCGTTCTGGTGATGCTCGTTCACGCATATGCCGTCCATGCCGGCTTTTGCGGCATAAATCAGCTCGTCCAGCGTCCAGTTGTAGTATTGGCCGACCTTTTCGGCATCGCCCAGTTCGGTCCAGGGCGGATCGACCCAGACGGAGTGGTAGCGCTGTTCAAAATCGTCCGGCAGGTCCCGGTAGGGCATCAGGTGAAACATGGATACCTTCATGGCGAGCCTCCTTTGGCGGTGTCGGCTAGACCATACCAAGTGTGTCACGTCTTGACTAGGCGCGCGTCAGGCCACAGCCGTACGGGGCTGCACTTCTCGGGCGACCCGAGCACCGATTGCATCCTCCGCCACGTCCATGTCGTAGCGGCTCTGGAGGTTCAGCCAGTAGCGCGGGTTTTGCTCGAAGTAGCGCCCCAGCCGTAGGGCGAGTTCTGCCGTAACGGGCCGTTTTCCGTGGACGAGGTAGCTGACCCGCATGGCGGGCACGCCAATATCTCGGGCGAGACCAGCCTGAGTCAGACCGAGTTCGTCCAACAGTTCTTTGAGGTAAACACCCGGATGGATCGGAGCAAGACGGGCTTTGGTCATGCTGCCTCCCTAATGGTAATCCACAATCTCGACGTGCTCTGCGTGCCCATTGCGCCATACGAAGCAGAGCCGCCATTGGTCATTGATTCGAATGCTGTGCTGGCCTTTGCGGTTGCCTTTCAAGGCTTGCAGTCGGTTCGAGGGAGGGAGGCGGAGATCATCCAGGCTGAGAGCTGCATCAATGGCGTTAAGCTTCATAAACGCACGTTGTTGAATATTACGCGGAAATTTCCGAGCGAATTGACGCCTGAAGACTTTTTCTGTCTCGGTATCACGAAACGACCGAATCACGCCTCACGATAAACAAATCGTTTATCAAGCGTCAAGATACTCTTCGTGCGTCGGGACATTTTTCCCCGTGTCTCCCTAGCTCGTACTCGCTCAGGCTTGCAGCGTTGCTCCATGCCACTGAATCACCCGGCTCAACCTTCCCCGGGCTTGCATTCCAGTAGCCGAAGCAGTCCAGCTTGAATTTTTATTCGATCATACTCGAATAATTATTCGAGTATATCTGCATAATGCGACAGAGGGTGTCTGACACTCTCTGATAGGCCGACCCTACAGGCCGGAGATGGCGGGCTGGCTCTCACCAAGAAATGAATTTCCGCCCTTTCAGCTTTATCCATCGGAAACCAAGGGGCGGGCCTGCGTCAGGCCGAGATCGTCCAGCAGCTTTTTGCTGGGCTTGCCGACTGGCCGGTGAGGAGTGCGTGGGCGAGGTTCCTCGTCCACGCGGAGCAGCGTGTCTAACCTGCGCGCCGGTGCTCACGGCGCGTCGCGTGATGCGGCCTGGTGCGCAGCTGTCTGCCGGACCGCTTGGGCTTCTCGTTGACATCGGGCTCGAAGCCTGCAACCTGCCGCCGCGGGATGCGTGAGCCGATCATGCGTTCGGTCGCACGTAGCCAGCCGGAATCGCCGGCTGTCACGAAGGTACAAGCCTCTCCGTAGCGCTCGGCACGGCCGGTACGCCCGAGGCGATGGGTATACGCCTCGGGGGTGTTCGGGACATCGAAGTTAATGACGTGGGAGACGCCGGCCACGTCAATGCCGCGCGCTACGATGTCTGTTGCCACGAGGATGTTGTGGCGGCGCGAGCGGAAGCTGTGCATGGCTCGGTCGCGCTGGGACTGGGACAGATTTCCCTGGAGACCTACGGCCCGGTGTCCGGCCTGGCCGAGTCTCTCGGCCAGGCGCCGGGCGCGGTGCTTCGTGCGGGTGAAGACGATGGCCGAGTCGCAGGTATCTTGGCTGAGTACGTGTTCGAGCAGGGCGTACTTACGCTGCTCCGCGACGAAAACCAGCGCATGTTTGACGCTGGCGACCGGCGCCATATTGGCTAACTCGACCACATGCGGAGTCTGCAACAGGTCGTCAGCCAGCCCGCGGACTTCTTTTGGCATGGTGGCTGAGAACAACAAGTTTTGCCGACCAGCGGGCAGCGCCCCGAGGATCTTGCGAATACCGGGGAGGAAGCCCATATCGAACATATGGTCAGCTTCGTCGAGCACCAGGGTTTCGACCTGGCCGAGGCGGAGGATTCCCTGCTGGAGCAGGTCGAGGACGCGGCCTGGACAGCCGACTACGATCTCCGGGCGCTGACGCAGCGCACTGATCTGATGACGCATTGAGACACCGCCGTAGATGGTGGTCATCTTGAGGCGGGTGAACTGAGCCAGGGTCCGGATTTCTTCCGTGATTTGGCTGGCGAGTTCCCGGGTCGGAGCGAGCACCAAAGCGCGCAGACCCTGACGGCGTTCTCCGAGGAGCCGGTTGAGCAGGGGGAGTGCGAAGGCCGCCGTCTTGCCGGTGCCGGTCTGAGCCAAGCCGAGTACGTCACGGCCGCCGAGGCCAGGGGGAATGGTTTTGACCTGAATTGGCCGGGGAGTTGCAAAACCGGCAACATGGATGCCGCGCATCAGGGCTTTGTGGAGTCCGAACTGCTCGAAGGTGGCCGGGGCAATTGATACTGAATCAGACATAAATAGATGAATCTCCGCCGTGGACGCGCAGGGTGCTCCCGTACGGCACGGCCGTCTTTTCCGACCCAAACAACAGGGAAAGGGAAGAAGGGTTCTTGTTGAGCGGAGTGCCCTCGGAGGGACGAAGAGGGCCTGCTGTTCGCCGCATGGCCGAGCGAATGCTCGGCCATACGAGTTAGGCTATACCGTCCGCGCGATTTGCGCCAGCCCACGGGCTCAGGTCTTCTTTTTGAAGGCGGCGAAATCTCGCTGCATAACGGAATCGACCGCGTTGACCGCCGGACGCTCACCGATCAGGCGCAGGTACTCGCCAAGGCCGGGTACGTCATCCGTAATGTCCCAGCCGTAGATGTGGGTGGTATGCATATTGGTAAAGCGCAACTCGAAATAGGCAGTCAGGTCGGCGAAGGTGAACGTGTCGCCGACGATATAGGGCGCGAAACGGACCAGCTGCTTGAACGCCCGCAGGCCCTTCTCCAGTTCCGGTCGGACCTGCTCATAGACGGTCTGGTCAACCGGCGCGCCGAAGTACACCGTCGGCAGATGGCGCCGGGCCGGGGTGTCGAGATACAACTCGACAAAGCGGATGATTTCTTTGGTTTTGGCCCTGGCCCAGGGATCGCCGGGATACAGCGCCGGCTGCGGCTGGATATCTTCGAGATAATCGAAGATGACGTTCGTCTCGCTCAGGGGCGTGCCATCGACCTCGATGTACGGCACCTTGCCCATCGGGCTGAGCGCCAGCACCTCGGGCTCCTGGCTGGGCATGATCGAGACTTCCTCAAACGGAACATTTTTCTCCACAAAAGCCGCTTTGGCCGTGCTGAAATAATTGCTCAGGGTCGTGCCGTATAGCTTAATCATGGTGAACCTCCTCTGAGAGATGCCGTGCAGGCATGGAGTCGGACCAGCCTAGCCTAATCCGCCGACCGAGGCCAATGGTATCCACTCTATACGCCCTCGAACAGCGCCCGGACGTGGGGCTCAGGTAGCGGCTGGGTTGCCTTGGAGACGATAAAGGTAAACGCAACCGAGACGAGTTCGCCGAGCGCCGCGCACGAGAACGGGCTGGGTCCTTCAACGTACAGCCAGGTGACGCCGGTGTGCAGCAGGCCGGGTGAGAACCAAGCCGGATCCAGCAGCTGGATGTGCAGAATGAAAAAGGTCACAAAGCCGCTGACCAGGCCGGCGTAGGCGCCCGCCCGGGTGACGCCGCGCCACAGCGCGCCGACCACCAGCGGGCCGGCAAAGGCCGCCATCAGGCCGCCATTGCCGATCCACACGATCAGGGCGATGTTGGTCTCGATCAAGGCCCAGGCCAGGGCCGTACACAGCAGCAGGACGACCACGGTTGACATCCGGCTGATGAGAAGAACCGTGTGGTCGAGCCGCGCGGCGCTCGGCGGCCGTTTCAGGCGTGGCACCACAGTACGGCGGTACAGATCGTTGGCGATAATCTGGGACGAGGAGATGACCAGTCCGTCTGCGGTGGACATGATGGCGGCCAGGATGCCGACGCCGACCAGGGCTGCCAGCCAGACCGGGAACAGCTCAATGAACAGCAGCGGCAGGGCCTGATTCGGGTTTGCCCCCTCGGCGTACAGCGCGTCGCCGAGCAGCGCGCGCGCCAACAGACCGGCCAGACCGAGCATGCCCAGCGTCAGTCCAAACGCAAACGCCAGGCCGACAAACGGCCGCTGTTGCCGCGTGTCTTTCAGAGCCCAGAGTTTGTTGCCCAGGTGGGGCAGCAGGCCGAGCGGGATGTGGGCAATCAGGATTGCAAACACCGACCACCAGGAGTGAAAGAGCGGGGTGTCGGTGTTGAACAGGCCGACCAGATCGGCGTCCTGCCCGCCCAGATTATCAACCAGCCCCAGCATACCCCCGCGGCCCGTGTCCAGGCCGAAACCGGCCACGAACAGGCCGATCACCACCGCAGCGACCAGCAGCATCATGCAGCCCTGGACCCCGTCGGTCATAATGTCGGCGTGCGCCCCGCCCAGCACCACGTAGATCAGCAAGACCGCTGCGGTGATGCCCAGAGCCCAGACCGGAGACAAACCCAGCAGAATCTCGAACATGACCAGGCCCGATACGAGCTGTCCGGCCAGATAAAAGCACAACAGCAGCGAAAACACCGAGACCAGGACGCGAATGCCCTCGGACTGGTAGCGGTCACCGAGGTACTCGGGGATGGAGCGGTTGCCGAACCGATGCCCGGAGACGGTGATCAGGCGCATGGCGATCAGCACGCCCAGATAGACGCCGGTCGGATACAGGAACGCGCCCCAGACGGTCGGCAAGCCCCACTCGTAGCTGAGGCCCGGGCCGCCCATGAAGGTCGCACCGCTGGCGGTCGTGGCCGCAAACGCCAGCGCCAGAAACAAAGGGCCGTACGAGCTACGCGCCGTGGCAAAGTCGTCGGCGTGTTTGACCCGCCGCTGGGCAAAAAGGCCGATGGCCAGCATGCCGCCGATATAGGCGACGAGAAAGAGCCAGGACCAGGTGATGAGCGTCATGTGTGGAGCCCAGGCTTGCGCCCGGCCGACCTTCCTTTCCGCTGCCTGGGAGTGACGGGTCACTGTCCCGCCGGACAGCTTGGCGTATCACAGGTGCCGCAAACGGGGTAGGTCGTCAAGGTACTGCGTCAGTTTGAAAATGCCTACTCCGTCTGACCCACCCCGCCGCTGACGCGGCACCCCTCCGAGGAGGGGATTATCGCCGCCCCCATCCCCTCCGAGGAGGGGTGGCCCGAAGGGCCGGGGTGGGTGCTTTCTAAGCCGCTGGCCAACGCAAGAGGCATCACACGTTGGCAAAGGGGGAAGGGCGCGCCAGCGCAGGGGGAGTGCTGCGCCAGGAGAGTCCGCTCTAACTTATTGATTTTCCAGCGCTTTTTTCTTGAAGCTGTCCAGGGCCGTCCTAGGGCTATTCTCGCAACGCCTCAAAAACTCGGGTCAGCCTGAGCAGCTCTTCATCGCTGGCCTCATTGACCAGCCCGTTCAGCCTTCGGCGGAGTTCGACGGGAGGATATCCTTCCTCCGGTCGATACTGAAACAATTCGGTCAGCGGGATTTCCAGACCCGTGGAAAGACGCTGGAGCAGAGACAGCGTCGGATTCGCCTCTCCCCGCTCAATGCCGGCCAGGTACTTGGCGTTGATGTTGATGATTTCCGCCAACTCTTCCTGCGTATGTCCCTTCGATTTTCGCAGGCTTTTGATCCGCTTTCCCAGCAGTTTTCGGTCATCCATAACCGCCTCACACTTCAAAGGCAGTATGGATACGCCGTTGTACTGAATAAACCGTCTCAGGAACATACTTTCTTGACAAATTATGTTTATCAGCGATATAGAAGTGTCTGTCAGCCATAATTTTATCACAAAATATCTCTGACAGGGGGTATGGAAGGGTTCCTGAGCGTTGGTTGTGTGCAGACATCCGAGCCGGGCTGGAGTGAGAAAAAGCGAGAAAGGAGTAGCGGGATGAAAAGACAGGAGGAGAGCGTGTTTTCTTTTGGGAACGATTGACTTGACGCAACCCCGCGTTTCCTCAGAACGAAAACGGCCCCTGAGAGCTGATGACTCCCAAGGGCCTCAAGGACTGTGAGATGTTCTTTCCCTATAGCGAACCCCTGCGGTTCGTGTGTCAATCCACCCTGTTGCACTCCAGTCCCGGGGACCACCCCCCTGGGCGCTGGCGTTCGTCCATTGTCGTTCTGTATCTGAAAGGAGTCCCTATGCTTTTTCGCAGCTTTCCATTCCTGGCCGCTTGCCTCACCCTACTCGCCGTGGTGCCCGCCTCGGCGCAAAACGCCGACGACCCCATCGTGATCGACACCGAAAGAATCGTGAAGTGTACCCGCGGCCACACGGTCCATAGCTTCTGCTCGGACGGGGACGGGGAGTGCCAGGTGGGCGGCACGAATTGCAAGGATCGGATTCAGGGCCATGGTGGCGACGACATTCTGCGTGGCTACCGCGCCAGCGACCTCATTGACGGTGGCTTCGGTGACGATCTTTTGGACGGCGGTCCGGGCAACGATGTCCTGCACGGCGATAGCGGGCACGACACCCTGATCGGCGGGAAGGGCAAGGACGTGCTGCTCGGCGGCAGCGATGACGACAGACTGTTGGGCGGGAAGGGCAAGGATGCGCTGGTGGGCGAGACGGGCGACGACACCCTCACGGGCGGCAAGGGTGCCGACACGTTCGAGTATGTTGAAGGCTACTATGTGCCCCTCGGCTTCCATGAGGGCATCATGGTCGATGACCACGGCCACGATACCATCACGGACTTTGAACCAGGGACGGATCGCCTCTGGTTTATGAAGGGAGGAGTGCGGGCCACGCTCGACGGCCTCAGCTTTGAGACGTTGTCCCTGACGGCGGACGGCCACGACACGATCATTGACCTGAGCGCATACGGTGGCGGTTCGATCCGGCTGGAGGACATCACGCCGGAGGACTTGGCAGCCGACGATTTCTTGATTGACAACGACTAGAGCGTGTTAGGGACTTGGGCCGAGCAGTTCTACCAGCCGTCTGAGCATCAAGATGGCGAAGGTGAGGAAGTGGAGCCCGGCTAACGTCGTGGGCAGGCGTTCATAGTCACGCACCAAGCGCCGAAAGCGGGCCAGCCACCCGAAACTGCGCTCGACCACCCACCGACGCGGCAGGAGCACGAAGCCGTGTTTGGCGGTGGGCAACTTGACGACCGCCAGGGTGATCCCCGCCTGCGCCGCATCCTGCGCGGGCTGTGCCCCCGTATAGCCTTGATCGCCAAAGGCGACTTGGACCGTGTCGCCGGTCGCCGCTTGGACTTGTCTGGCTAACGCCTTCACTCGGGCCCGATCCTGCTCATTGGCTGGGGTCACATGGAGGGCCAAGAGATAGCCGAGCGTATCGACAGCCATATGCACCTTACTTCCGCGCCGCCGCTTCGCCCCATCATACCCCGCCCGTCCCCCACTCTCGGGACTCGACTGCAAGGTCCGGCTGTCCAGAATGGCCGCTGACGGCTGCTCCCGCCGCCCCTCAGCTACCCGCAACACCACGCGTAAATCCTGCACCAGCGTCTCGAATACCCCCGCTTTCAGCCACCGCTGCGTCTGTTGATAGACGACCGCCCACGGCGGCAGATCATGGGGCAGCATTCGCCACGGCGCCCCGGCCCGCACCAGCCAGCGCAGGCCATTGAAGACCTCGCGTAACGCATAGCGCCGCTGCGGGGCGGCTTCCGTCATCACGGTCACATACGGCGCCACCAAGGCCCACTCCTCATCGCTGACATCACTCGGATACCCTTGCCGCTCCATCCCCCCACCCTAGCCCCCAGCTCCCCAAGTGCATAACACCCTCTAGGCGCAGGACTCATATCCGAGGAGGAGGAGATGGTAGACGAACACTTACATCTTTGAAGCCCGCCTCACTGGGAGCGGGGCGTATGGGGAGGAGTTCACTGGCTGGGACTCCTCTCCTGTTCTCCGCTTGATAGTCGGCACCTTCGAAAATCTGGCCTCCGGTTCCATACTCGCAAGATTGATGACCTCAGAACTCGGTCTGTGTGTCTGAGCAGCGGCTGTCCAGACCCCGCCTGCTGGGACGTTACTCAAGATTCGCGCTGTTTCACACGCCCTCGAACAGCTCCTGAACATGGGTCTCGGGCAGGGGCTGGGTCACTTTGGAGACGACGATGGTGAATACCACCGAGGCCAGGCCGGCGATGGCCGAGCAGGAGAACGGATTGCCGCCCTCCAGGTGCAGCCAGGCGACCACGTCATGCAGCACACCGGCCGGAAACCAGGCCGGGTCGATCAGCCGGGCGTGCAGGACCAGAAAGCTGACAAAACCGCTGATCAGGCCGGCATACGCCCCGGTCCGGGTGACCCCGCGCCACAGGGCGCCAAAGACCAGCGAGCCGGCAAAGGCCGACATGATGCCGCCGGTCCCAATCCAGACAATCAGGACGACATTGGTATCAACCCAGGCCCAGGCGATGGCCGCACACAGGACAAGAATGACCACCGTGGCGACCCGGCTGATGTATAAGACCTGGCGGTCGAGCTGCGCCTCGCTGGGCGGGTGCTTCAACCGCGGCGCGATGGTCCGCCGGTAGAGGTCGTTGGCAATCGTCTGCGACGAGGACACGACCAGCCCGTCAGCCGTGGACATGATGGCGGTCAGCACGCCGACCCCGACGAGCGCCGCCAGCCAGGTCGGAAACAGCTCGATGAAGAGCATCGGCAGGGCGTGGTTTGAGGTCGCCCCCTCGGCAAACAGGGCGTTGCCCATCAGCGCCCGAGCCAGTAAACCGCCCAGGGTCAGCATGGCCAGGATAAGGATGAAGATCATCGTGAAGGACAGAAAGCGGCTCTGGTCGGCGCTATCCCTCAAGGCCCACAGCTTATTGCCCAGGTGGGGCAGGACACCCAGCGGAATGAGCGAGATCACCAGCGAGACAATCGACCACCAGGAGTGATAGAGCGGGGTCTTGGTGTTGAGGACGCCGACCAGGTGTTCGTCCTGGGCAGCCAGGTTATCGACCAGCCCCAGGAAGCCGCTCCGGGCCGACTCACCCAGCTCCAGGCCAAAACCGACCAGAAACAGGACCATGACCACCACGGCTACCAGCAGCATCATGCAGGCCTGCACCCCGTCGGCGATGATGTCGGCGTGCGCTCCGCCCAACACCACGTAAATCAGCAGCACGGTGGTGGTGATGATCAGCGCCCACAGCGGCGGCATGCCCAGCAGAATCTCGAACATGACCAGCCCCGACACGAGCTGGCCGGCCAGGTAGAAACACAACAGCAGGGAGAACAGCGACACCAGCACCCGAATGCCCTCGGACTGGTAGCGGTCGCCGAGATACTCAGGGATGGAACGGTTGCCGAAGCGATGCCCGGAGACGGTAATCAGGCGCATCGTCAGCAGCATGCCCAACCCGAGGCCGACCGGGGTCAGAAAGACGGCCCATATGGTGGTCAGTCCCCAGGTGTAGCTCAGGCCCGGCATGCCCAGGAAGGTGGCCCCGCTGACGGTGGTGGCGGAAAACGCCAGGGCCAGGAACAGGGGGCCGTAGGAGCTGCGCGCCGTGGCAAAGTCGTCGGCGTGTTTGACCCGTCGCTGGGCCAACACCCCAATGGTCAACATGACGCCGATATAGATAATGAGGAAAAACCACGACCAAGTAACGAGTGTCATACGCCTAGAACCGGCCTGTTGCCCGGCCGGCATTCCTTTCCGTGGTGGGGACGCCCCCAGCCTCGGCCCCATCCATGGCATAGCGTCCGTGTCAGTTCAACGGGTGGGAGCCGGCTTGACCCGCTAAAACCGGACTTTTAGGATTTGAGGCCGACATTCTGGTCAACAGGGGGTGGAAATGGCTCGGTGGCGTGTGGTGGTGATCGGTGTGTGTCTGGTGTCGATGGGGGGCCTCGGTCGGGCCGAGGAGGGACAGCCCCCGGGTCGGTATTTCCTGAGCGGCGACGGGCTGCTTGAGCTGTCAAACGCCAAGAACGGTCGCGCGGCAAAGCTGCGCTATCGTTTGCCGGACGGGTCTTATCCCCAGCAGGTGCGGCGGCAGATCGACCGGATCTTCGGGCTGCCGGCGTCTGCCGATGAGCACATCTCCCTGCGTTTCATCGCCTTCCTCGACTATTTTGAGGATCGCTTTCAGCGGCCGATCCGCATTATTTCGGGCTACCGCAGCCCGGCCTACAACGCCCGGCTGCGTAAACGGGGCGCGACTGCGGCACGGACCAGCCTGCACATGGAGGGCATGGCTGCGGATATCGAGGTCGGCAAACGCCTCGCCGCCCGGGCCTTCGAGATCATTAAGGACCTCAACTGCTGCGGGGTGGGCTATTACCACGGCAGCTCGCTGCACGTGGACACCGGCCCGGCCCGGTATTGGGATGCAAGCTCGTCCAAGGTCAGAACCACTATCTCGGACCACAATAAACGCATCATGCTGCGGACGGACAAGGACATCTACCTGGCCGGCGAGACCGTCCAGCTCCGTCTGGCCCGCATCACTGACTATCCGTTCGGCGTGGTCTCGGGCTTTGCCTTGGTGCGCCAGGGACACGTGGTTGGCAGATTTTCCTTGAACGGCGATTCCAGTGCCTGCCTGGCTGTTCGGGATCCCCGTGACAAAGTCCTGCGCTGGCCTCTCCCAGAAGATGTGCGCGCCGACGAGCCGCTGCGTATCCGGCTCGACTTTTGTGACAAGCGGCTGGCGCACATGCCGGAGCGGGTCGAGTCGAATCCGATTGTTGTTCGCTGAGCCATTCCTGTTGACACCTCCCGCGCCGGTAGCCTACCTTGTCAGCCGAAGGAGGGCTGGCGATGCCCGCTTGGGACATGAAAGATACCGCTGCCGTGTGCGGGGTGGGACACTCGGCCTATGGCCGACGGCTGAACCGCAGCCAGATCGACCTGGCCGGCGAGGCGATTCGGAACGCCGTCGATGACGCCGGGCTGGAGCGTGACGATGTGGACGGCCTGATGGTCAGCTTCGGTACGCCGATCGGAGCCGACGCCGATACCCTGGCCTACGCCCTGGGACTCAAGCTGCGGGCCTATAACCAGACCTGGGCGCACGGCCGGTTTACCGCCAGCTGCATACAGTGGGCGGCGATGATGGTTGGCGCCGGTCTGGCCAAGACGGTGGCGTGTCTGGCGTCGATCAGTTTCTCGGGCTTGCGCCGGCCCATGATGGGCGGGGCCGGGGACGCCGAGGGCGGCCGCGAGGCGGGCGGCGGACACGGCGAAGATCCGGTCTTTGGCATGACCTCACCGGGAGCCGGCGCGGCACTGGTGGCCCGCAAATATTTTGACCGCTTCGGGGCGACCAGCCGCGACCTGGCTGCGGTGGCGGTCGCCTTTCGCAAACACGCGTCGCTGAACCCGGCGGCCATGATGCGCAGCCCGATCACGGTTGAGGATCACCAGAACTCACGCTTTGTGTGCGAGCCCCTGCACCTGCTCGACTACTGCCTGATCAACGACGGGGCGGCCTGCGTGCTGGTGACCAGCGCCGAGCGCGCCCGAGATGCCAAAAAGCCGCCGGTGTATATCAGCGGGATGCAGGGCTTGCCCGCCGGCCGGCACGAGTTCATCTGGACCTATCCGGGCTTTGGCACCGCCCAGCAAGACGTCTTCGACTATCAGCCGGGCGTCCAGCCGGTGTACGCCATGGCCGGGGTCTCGCCCCAGGATATCGACGTGCTGTTTACCTACGACGCCTTTTCCATCCTGGCCTGGACCGCCCTGGAACGCTTCGGGTTCTGCGGCCAGGGGGAGGCCGCAGCCTTCAGCCAGGCCGGGCGGATCGAGGTCGGCGGGGCGCTGCCGATGAATACCAACGGCGGGCTGATGTCGGAGGGCCACATCATGGGCTGGAACCATCAGGTCGAACTGGTGCGCCAGCTGCGCGGGGAGTGTGGTCTGCGCCAGGTGCCGAACGCCACGCTTGCCCAGTGGGCCAACGCCTACGGCGATTCGCTGATTTATCGGAGGTAAGCATGGCCGACTACACCAAGCCGCTGCCGGCGATCTCGTCGCTCAACCGGCCGTACTGGGAGGGTCTCACCCAGCGCCAACTCATCATGCCGCAGTGCGGCGAGTGCGGAAAATTCTGGTACCCGCCAACCCCGTTCTGCCCGGAGTGCTGGTCACGGAATTTCACCTGGCAACAGCTGAGCGGTCGTGGCCGGGTCAACTCCTGGGTGGTGTTTCATCAGGCGTATTTTTCGTCGTTCAAGGACGATATTCCGTATAACGTTGCCGAGGTCGAGCTGGAAGAGGGGCCGCGTCTGCTGACCAATCTGGTCGAGGTGGACAATGCCGATATCCGGATCGGTATGGCGGTCGAAGTGTGCTTTGACGATGTCACCGATGAGGTCACGCTGGCCAAGTTCAGGCCGCGCACGTCCTGACCCGGGACAGACGGAGGAAACATGCCAGGCATTCTTGACGGCATTCGTATCTTTGATCTGAGTATTGCGGCGGTCGGTCCGTGGGCGGCCAAGCTGCTGGGCGAGCTGGGCGCTGACGTCATCAAGGTCGAAGCGCCGTCCGGCGAACTCTCGCACTACATTCCTCCGCCGATCAAGGGCTCGGCGGTCCTGTACATCTCGGCCAACTTCAATAAGCGTCACATCGTGCTCGACCTCAAGCAGGAGGCCGACCGGGCGATTGCCCTGAAAATCGTCAAGCAGAGCGACGTGTTCATCCAGAACATGCGGCCCGGAGCGGTTGAGCGCCTCGGCCTTGGCTACGACGTGGTCTCGCACCTCAACCCCAGGCTGATCTATGTCTCGGCGTCGGCCTACGGTCGAACCGGACCGATGGCCAAAGAGGCCGGGGTTGACCCCACCGTGCAGGCCTTTTCCGGCTGGTGCAGCGTCACCGGTCAGCCCGGTTCGCAGGGCGAGATGTTCCGCCATTTCGCCCATCTGGACATCAATACCAGCTCGATGATTGTCGAGGCCGTGCTCCAGGCTCTGCTGGCCCGGGAGAAGACCGGCTGGGGGCAGAATATCGAGATTGAGATGGTGTCGGCGGCGCTATCGCTGCAAACCAGCCGGCTGGCCGAGTACTTCGCCACCCGCCAACAGCCCCGGCCGATGGGCAGCGCAGTGACCACGACAGTCCCACACCAGGCCTTTGTGTGCGAGGATCAGCAGTATATCGCGGTCGGGGTGGTCAGCCAGGACCAGTGGCCGCGTTTCTGCCGGGCGATCAAGGCCGAGGAACTGACCGGCGATCCGCGCTTTGCCACCAACCCCAAGCGGGTCGAGCATCGCCACGAGCTGATTCCCATTCTTGAGGAGCGTTTCCGGACCAAACCGGTCGCCTGGTGGGTGATTCGGCTGACCAAGGAGGGAGTGCCGAACAGTCGCATCCAGGACTTTGAGGCGCTCCGCTATCACCCCCAGGTGCTGGACAACGAACACATTGTCGATCTGGACACCCCCCACTGGGGTACGCTCAGCGTTGACGGTGTGCCGTGGAAATTCAGCCACAGCCCGGCCGGGCCGGTGCGGCCGGGTGGGCTCAAAGGCGAGCATACCCGGGACGTGTTGCGCGAGTTCGGCATTGAGGACTAGACCGCATGTCTGGGGCACTGACCGGCTATCGCATTCTCGATCTGACCCAGGGCTTGTGCGGTCCGTTTGGCGCCATGCGTCTGGGTGACGCAGGAGCCGAGATCGTCAAGCTTGAGCCGCTTGACGGGGACGCCGCGCGGACTATGGGGCCGCCGTTCGTCGGGCAAGACAGCGCCGTTTTTTTGAGTCTCAACCGCAATAAGAAAAGCCTGGCGCTCGATATTCGGACGGCCGAGGGCCGGGCGATCATCCGGCGCCTCGTGGCCGGGGCCGACGCCCTGATTGCGGACCTGACGCCGGACGAGGCCGAAGAGTTGGGGCTCGACCACGCCGCCCTGCAAGACCTCAATCCCCAGTTGGTCTACTGCGCGGTGAGCGCCTTTGGCGACAAGGGACCGCTACGGAATCTGCCCGGGGCCGAGCTGGTCATTCAGGCCATGGCCGACTACACTAACTCGCTGGGCCGGATTGGCGAGCCGCCGGTGCGCTTGGGCACCGACGTGGCCAGTCTCAGCACCGGCGTGTTTGTCTCTCAGGCGGTTACGGCCGGCCTGTTCCACCGCCTGCGCACGGGTCAGGGCCAGCGCGTGTCGGTCAGCATGCTGGGCACCCTGTTGCACATGCGGGGCATTATGTGGACGTCGATGACCGACCCGGACGACTGGTACGGCTTCCACCTCGACAGCTACACCAAGCCGCCCGATGAGGGCTATAAAACCAAAGACGGTCACGTCTTTTTCAGCCTGCGACGGGGCAGCAGCGAAGACTGGGACCGCCTCCTGATTTCGCTCGGCATGGAAGACTACCTGGCCGACCCCCGCTTTGACGACTTTGGACGCGAAGCGACCGGGGTGGGCCGCTATGTGGCCGAGGTCAAGCCGATCTGGGAGCGCGCCTTTGCCCAGCGCAGCAACGCCGAGATCGTCCGCCTGATCCACGAGTTTCAGGGTGACGCCGTGCCGTTTACCACCTACACCAGCGTGTTTCAGCATCCCCAGGTCGAGGAGCTGGATGTCGTGCGCCAGATCGAGCGTCCGAACGCCGAGCCGTTTGAGACGATCGGTCCGGTGTGGCGTTTCTCAGACACCCCGGCCGCAGTGCACAGTCCGCCGCCCGACCTGGGCCAGCATACCGACGAGATTCTTCGCCAGTTGGGCTACAGTACGGACGAGATTCGGGATCTGAGAGCGGCGCGTGTCGTCGGCTGACCGGGACGACGCTGCGCCTCCCGGACGGCACAACCGGAGGTCGGCTTGTATTCAGGCCGGGAACCCCGTAAGCTGAGGCCCACACTCGTCGAGCACGGTTGGCTTGGTTCAGAAAAGATGAGGCTCCTGGAATCCTGCTTACGCTTCCAGGAGCTTTTTCATGCCCTCTGAGGGGGAGAGTATGGCACGCGCAAAACAGGGCGATACGGTACGCGTTCACTACACCGGAAAACTCGATGACGGCAGGATCTTTGACTCCTCTGCGGGCAAGGCCATGCTTGAGTTCACGATCGGCAAAGGCCAGCTGATTTCCGGTTTTGAAAAGGCGGTCGCCGGGATGCGTCCCGGCGAGTCGGTCACGGTGGACATTCCGGCTGCGGAAGCCTACGGTCCACGTCGTCCGGAAATGGTGGCCGAACTCGACCGCAGCCAGCTCTCGGACAAACTCGAGGTCAAAGTCGGCCAGCGTCTCCAGATGCGCCAAAAAGGGGGACAGGCGCTGGTGGTGAAGGTTACCGCCCTGTCCGAAACAAAGGTCACGCTTGATGCCAACCACGAGTTGGCCGGCAAAGATCTGACCTTCGATATCGAGTTGGTCGAAATCGCCTAGCCCACCGGCTGGACCGGCCACGCCCCGACGGGGAGGGGCTCCACGTAGAGTCAGGCGAACTCGGCGACCGACAGCACCAGCCGCACCAGATCCGCCTGGCGCGAGATGCCCAACTTGCGGTATATCTTCCGCAAGTACCAGCGGATCGGGCTTTCCTTGCGTCCTGTCACCACGGCAATCTCGCGTACCGTCCGGCCTTCTGCCAGCCAGACTGCTACCTGGGTCTCTTCCGGTGTCAGCCCCAGGGTCGTGGCCACCAGGGCGGGATCGATGTGGGGCTGGCGACCTGGCTCGACAATCAGCACCAGCACAGCAGTCCGTTGGGCTCCGGAGTCCGGCTGCTGGCTGCCTACGGGTTTGACGTGGACCACGAGCCGCGGCAATAGGGACGAGCGACGGAGCAGCATTGACCCACTGATGGCGCTGGCGGATGGCAGGGCGGCGGCCACCAGTCGTTCTAAGCGAGCCTGGTCGGCCGGTGCACGGGCGCGCAGTATCCCATCTTGGTCCGACAGCCCATCGCCCTGGCGCAGGATGTTGCGGGCACGGTCATTGGCGGCGACGATCCGCCCGTGTCGGTCCAGGTGGATGATGCCGATCCGCCTATTGTCAAGCAGGCGGATCACAGAGGTCCTCAGGGCTCCGGCGCCGGCCAAAGCCCAGCGGACGCGGACATACTGTCGGATATGGGGCAGCAGCGCTCTGAGCATCGCAATCTGCGGCGCCTCCCAGCCGCCCGGGGCAACCGGGTCTGCGGTGCTCCAAGCGTAGTGTGAGCCATCCGGCCCGTCCAGGCGGACATTCAAGCTATCCTGGGTACCGCTCTTGCGCAGCAGCTCGTTGTAGGTGAGCGAGGTCTTCAACTCCTCAGTGGTGTACAGGGCGGTGACGTGCACCAGATGGCTGTCGGGCAGTTGGCGTACACGCGGCACACGTTCGTCGATGGGGTAGTAGATGTCGAGGTACTCGCGCTCCCAGTCGGCGTGGCGCTGCCCCCGGAGATAGAACCCGGGGCAGAGGACCCGAACAGCTTCCTTGGGGCCTTGGCCGACCAGGAGGGCATTGCCGTGGAGGCCGCAGGCCTCATCAATCAGGGCCGAGGTGGCTGGCCACAGGGTCTCGTCGAGCATGGCGTCGTGTAACGAGGCCAGGATGCCTTCGAATGCGTCTTGATCGCTCATGCTGCCGCTGTACAACATCAGGTATGCAACATCAAGCGCCTTTTAGACTCATGAAATTGAGGGGTATTTCCGTAGAACATGGAAGATACCTCGTGAAAATAGGTGGAGGAAGACCGCCTCTGGGGTTCCGCGTAGGGTCAGGCGAACTCGGCGACCGACAGCACCAGCCGGACCAGGTCGGCCTGGCGTGATATGGCCTGCTTGGTGTAAATCTGGCGCAGGTGCCAATGGATGGAGCTTTCTTGCCGCCCCGTGGCAGTGGCAATCTCGCGCACCGTCCGACCTTCGGTCAACCAGACCGCGATCCGGCTCTCGGCCGGCGTCAGCCCCAGGGTCGTGGCGACCAGGTTGGGATCAATCCGGGGGCGATTGCCCGGCTCGACCAGCAACACCAGCACGGCAGTGCGTTGGGTTCCGAAGTCCGGCTGGCGTAGGCTCACAGGTTTGACGTGGACCACGAACTGCGGCAACACCGAGGTGCGGCGCAACAGCATCGACCCACTGACGGCGCCGCCGGCCGGCAGCGCGTCGGCCACCAGCCGCTCAAGCCGGGCCTGGTCAGTCGGTGCGCGGGCGCGCAGCACCCCGTCTCGGTCCGACAGGCCATCGCCACGACGCAGGATGTCGCGGGCGCGGTCATTGGCGGCGACGATCCGCCCGCGTCGATCCAGGTGGATGACGCCGACCCGCGTGTTGTCGAGCAGGCCGGTCACGGACGCGCCCAGCGCTTCAGTGTGGGCCAACGCCTGACGGACGCGGATAAACTGCCGCAGGTGGGGCAGCAGACCTCTGATCAGCGCGACCTGCGGCGCTTCCCAACCGCCCGGGGCAACCGGGTCTGCGGTGACCCAGGCGTAGTGGGAGCCATCCGGCCCGTCCAGGCGTGCCCTCAAGCCATCCTGGCCGCTGAACCGGCGCAGTCCCTCTTGGTAGGCGGGTGAGGTCTTCAACTCCTCGGCAGTGTACAGGTCATGGGTGTGTACCAGGCGGCTGTCGGGCAGTTGCCGGAAGCGCGGCACGCTCTCGTCTATGGGATGATAGATGTCGAGGTACTCGCGCTCCCAGTCTTCGCGGCGTTCTCCCCGGTAGTAGAGTCCGAAAAAAAGAGCCCGAACATCGTCCTTGGGGCCTTCGCCGACCAACAGGGCATTGCCTTGCATGCCGCAGGCCTCGTCAATCAGGGCCGAGGTGGCCGGCCACCGGGTATCATCAAGCATGGCGTCGTATAACGATGCCAGGATGCGTTCGAACGCGTCTTGGTCGCTCATGACGCCGCTTCCTCATTTCATCCATACGCGCATTCTGCTCCCCCTATATGCTATCGAGCCCAGCATTACCCTCCTAAAAATACGGGGATATACACGAAAAGTGTGAGTATTTTCGTAAAATTACGGGGAGACTTTCAAAAAACCGGCCTACGACTCCGGGGAGCAGCCCTAGACGAGGAAAAGGTCGCTGTGGTCGGTGAGAGACCTGATACAGCTTCTGGATGGACTTTGATCCGAGCAGAGGCGCGGAGAGAGGCGACCGGCGGCTGGGAAGAACCGGTTGCGGTTGGGGCTTGACGCCTCCTGAGGACTGCGGTTGCACGCCCGTCTGTGGCTCGGGCGCCGCCCGCCTGTCACCGACGGGTTCGAGTTCGGGTGATCGGGTGGTATCCGGGGAGTCGGTTCAAGCAAGGCTGGCGGGTTCCCCTTCCTGCCGTTTGCGACGCGGATGATCAAACGGTCTGCTGCCCTGACGCATTCCAGCCGAACGGCTCGCACGCGGCCTGGAGCCAGGTCCGGTCGTCGCTGTTGAGCCGGGGACCGATGGTGTCGAACACCTGCCTGTGGTAGTCGGCCAGCCAATCCCGGTCGGTCTGGCTGAGCTGGTCCCAGTCGATCAGACGATGGTCAAACGGAATCAGGGTCAGTGTTTCCAGCTGGAGCCACTTCTTGCCGCTGGGATGGTCCGGCAGCGTGTCGTCGGTCGTGACGACATACAGGTTCTCGAGCCGGATGCCGCCCCAGCCAGCCTCGTAATAGCCGGGCTCGTTGGAGATAATCATACCCGGCTGCAGGGGTTCGTCGCTGCCGCGGGTGGCGACCCGCTGGGGGCCTTCGTGGACGTTGAGCAGGGCGCCGACCCCGTGCCCGGTGCCGTGGCCGTAGTCGAGGCCGGCGTTCCACATCTGGCCGCGGGTCAGGGCGTCGAGCGCGACCCCGCCCGTGCCTTCGGGAAACTTTTGGCGGGCCAGCTGGATGTGGCAACGCAGCACCAGGGTATAGAGCTGCCGCTGGCGCTCGGTCGGCGTGCCAATACAAATCGTCCGCGTGTCATCGGTCGTGCCGGCGCCCATCTGGGTGCCGGAATCGACCAGCAACAGCTCCCCGTCCTGCAGGGCGACCTCGTCGTTGGCGCCGCCATAGTGGACAATCGCCCCGTTGGCGCCGACCGCCGAAATGGTGGCAAAGCTCAGGTCGCGAAAGCCGTCTTCGCGGGCGTATTCGTCGCGCAACAGCTGGGCGTAGGCCCTCTCGCTGAGCGTCTGGCCGCCCGCCCGCATCCGTTCCATGCGCGCCAGGCTGCGAATTTTGGCTGCGGCCGCGCGTTCGTGAGCCTCGCGGCTGCGGGCCAGCTCCACCTCGTTTTTGAGCGCCTTCATCAGCACGACCGGGTTGCGCGCCTCGTACACGGGCTGAGCTTCGGGCAACAGCAGGCGGGTGCCCATGGTCGTGCCGCTCGGGTCGAGCCATATTTTTCCGTCCGCCTCGCTGCCAATACGCCGCAGGGTCTCGGTATAGGCGGCATACGGGGCAAAGCTCATGGCCGGGGCCAGGCCGGCCTGAATTTCGGGGGCGGGGGTGAGGCGGGTAAAACAGGTCGCCCGCTCAGGCTCAATCACGCAGTAGGACTCAAAGACGGGATTATAGGACACATCGCTGCCGCGCAGATTCGTCAGCCAGGCGATCTCGTCGAGTTTGGTCAGGACCAGGGCCGCGACCTCTTCCTCGGCCATTTTTTCCCGCACCGCAGCCAGCTTATCGGCCACCGAGCGGCCGGTGTCGGCCTCCGACAGCAGATAGATGGGGTGAGACGGCGCCGGCGGGCGATCCTGCCAGACCGCGTCAACCAGATTGCCGGAAACCGGCACCAGGGCCGAATCTTCAGACTTGAACGCCCGGCGGTAGGCGGCGTGCATGTCCATGGCCACCACAAACGGATCGTAGCCGACCCGCAGGCTGCCACGCTCTTTTTCCATTTCACGCAGCCACTCGGTGAGGGTTTTCTCGCCCTCCATGCCCAGTTTGTGAATGCGGAACAGGGCTGGATCGACCTCCTGTTCGGCCTGCAGGTAGTAGCGCGAGTCGACGAACACATGGCTGCCGTGGGGGCTGATCAGGGCGTCTCCGGCCGAGCCGCTGAAATTGCTGATGGCGGCCCGGCGTTGCTGGTAGGCGGACACATACTCGTTGAGGTGGGAATCCGAGGACGGGACCAGGTAGGCATCGACCTGGGCTTCCTGGAGATGGTGGCACAATGCGGTGATTCGCTGGGCGATCTGCTCGTTGGTCACAGACACGGTATCCAAGACGCACCCTCCTTGGGGAAAAATTCCGGCATCACGCTCTGGCAAGCGTAATGCCCGCATCATAGAGGCTTGTGGGGGCAGGATTCAACTGCCCGGCTTTGCATCGCGCCCCGCATCTGCCACTATCGTTGTGGGGAGCACACGGGCTATTCGAGCACAGTTCGAGCACAGGAGGAAGAGACATGGAATTTGGCGTTTCGGTTTCGACCAAGATCGACGATTGGCAGCTGCTCACATACGCAGAAGATCTGGGCTTCGACATGGGCTGGGTGCCCGACTCGCAAATGATCTGGTCCGACTGTTATGCCACCCTGGCCCTGGCCGCCCACAACACCTCGCGGATGCGGTTGGGAACGGGGGTGGCGATTCCCGGCACACGGATTGCCCCGGTCACCGCCCATTCGATTGCGTCGATTAACCAGCTCGCTCCGGGACGGATCTTTTTAGGCATCGGCACCGGCCACACTGCCATGCGGGTGATGGGCATGGAGCCGATGAAGATTGCCGCCTTCCGCGAATATCTGGGCGTGGTGCGCGAGCTGCTGCACGGCAAAGAGGTCGAATATAGCCTGGATGGACGGACGCGCACCATCAGGTTCCTGCATCTGGACCAGCATTTCATCAATATCCACGATCCGATTCCGATCTATGTGGCGGCCAACGGCCCACGGGCGCTGAGGACGGCCGGGGAGTATGGCGACGGACTCGTGTCGGTGTTTAACGACCGGCCTGAGGTGGTACAGGAGCATCTGGCCCTGGTCCGGCTTGGCGCGGAAAAGGCCGGCCGGACGCTGCCCGACCCCCTGCCGACGGCCACCTTTACCTGTGCGGTGGTGCTCAAGCCGGGCGAGGACTTGCGCTCCGACCGGGTCATTGAAGAGTGTGGCTCGTATGTGACGGCGATTATTCATTTTGTGTACGAGATTTATCAGCAGACCGGCCAGGAAGAGGTCGTGCCGGACGCGTACCGGGGCTTTTGGGAGGAGTACTGCGCCCACGTCGAACGTATGCAGACGCCCAAAGACAAACGCTACCTCCAGATCCACAACGGCCACTGCACGTTTTATGTGCCCGAAGAGCGCCGCTTCATTACCCCGGAAGCGATTCGCGGCACCTGCCTGGTCGGCAAACCGGACGAAGTGGTGGAGCAAATCCGCCAGGCCGAGAAGGCCGGGCTGAATACGGTTGTCCTGCTGCCGTCAATGGCCGAGAGCCGCAACGTGTTTCGTGATTTTGCCCAGCAGGTGATCGCCCGCTACTGATGGACTTTAGTGCTCTTCAAGCGGCTCGTAGTCGGGGATGCCGGTCGGCAGCTGATGGTCCATCTCCAGGGCCGGGTGACTGGTGGTTTTGGCGCACCGCCCCACGACTTTGGCCGGCACCCCGGCCACCGTACAGCCGGCCGGCACATCGGTCAGGACCACGCTGCCGGCCCCGACCTTGGCGTCGGCGCCGACTTCGACATTGCCCAGGATTTTGGCTCCGGCGCTGATCAGCACCCCGGTCCGAATCTTGGGGTGGCGGTCGCCGCTCTCCTTGCCCGTGCCGCCCAGGGTCACCTCCTGGAGCATGGACACGTCATCTTCGACCACTGCGGTTTCGCCGATGACCAGACTCGTGCCGTGGTCGATAAACACACCCGAGCCGATACGAGCCGCCGGGTGGATATCGACCCCGAAGACCTCGGAGATGCGGTTCTGAAAACAAAAGGCCAGGGTTTTGCGGTCCTGGGTCCACAGCCAGTGGGCAACCCGGTAGGCTTCCAGGGCGTGCAGGCCCTTGTAGTACAGCAGGGGGACGAGGTAGGACGAGCAGGCCGGGTCGCGCTCCCGCGCGCCACGAATATCGGCCCGGATCGCCGCGCCGATGGTGGCGTCCGACAGCATCGCCTCGATAATGATATCGCGCAGCGACATGGACGGCAGGTTCAGGTTGGTCAGCTTGCCGGCCAGATGAAAGCTCAGGGCTTCCTCCAGCGAGGAGTGGTTGAGGATGATGGAGTGCAGAAAGCTGGCCAGCACCAGCTCGCGTTCCTCTTCCCGTGCCGCCTCTTCCCGCACTGTCTGCCAGATCCAGTCGTCGCTCAATCCGTTGTGTTTGAGAGCCTGTGCCATGGTGTTCCTTTAACCTGAACACCGGCCAAGGACAATACGGTTTTGGGCCTATTTTTTACAGGCGGCTCAATACTCCCCCCTCCAGCCACAGCACCTGGCCGGTGATGAAACCGGAACGGTTCGAGGCAAAGCTGAGCACCGCGTCGGCAACCTCCCGGGGCTGGGCCAGCCGTTTGTGGGGGATGTAGCGGCTGAGCTGTTTCTTGGTCGCGTCGTCCTGAATCAGGGCCATGCCTTCGGTCCAGCCGGCCCCGATGGCGTTGACCGTGATACCCTGGCGGGCCCATTCCTGGGACAGGGCTCGGGTCAGGTTGAGCACGCCGGCCTGGGCTGCACAGTAGGCGCTGCCGTTGGCCATGCCGCGCTGGCCGAGTACGGAAACGAGGTTGATGATCCGGCCGCGCTGCTGGGACAGCATCGGGCCGGCGGCCGCCCGACAGCTCAGGTACACGCCGCTCAGGTTGACGGCCAGCACCCGGTTCCACTCGGCCAGCGAACTGTCCTGGACGGGCTTGGCAAAGGCCAGGTCCGGGGCGTTGACCAGGATGTCGAGGCTGCCCAACTCGGACACCGTGCGCTCGACCAGGGCCTGCACGTCGCGTTCGCTGGTAATGTCGATCGTCTGGGCAAAGCCGTCCCGGCCCATATCGCGAATCGTACTCCCGCAGGTCTGGATGGCGGCCACCTCGCGGGGCGAGGGCAGCACGGTAGACAGGGCTGTATTGGCCCCGGCCTCGGCCAGGGCCAAAGCCAGAGCGCTACCGATTGGGGTGGAGGCGCCGACGATCAGGGCCGATTTGCCGGCCAGCGAGAAGGCGCTCATTGCGGCTCTCCTTCCAGCGCCACCAGCGGGGCAAAGCCGGTCGGCACCTGTCCGCCGGCCAGGCCCCCGCCCTCGGTACACAGCATTTCGCCGTTCATGTAGTTGGACGCGTCCGAGGCCAGGAACACGCACAGGTGGCCCAACTCGTCGTCTCTGCCCACCCGGCCGACCGGAATGAACTTGCCGCCCTGCCAGAATTTGATCAGCGCCGGGTCGTCGTGGGGAAAAATGCCCGGCATGATGAGGTTGGTCTGGATATTCTTGGCGGCGTAGTTCATGGCCATACAGCGGGTGAAGTTGTTGAGCCCGGCCTTGGCCGCAGAGTACATGAAATTATAGCGGCTGGCCCGCACCCCGAGGCCGGAGGTGATGTTGATGATTTTGCCGCCGCCCTGTTTGAGCATGTGGGGCAGCACCGCCCGACAGCAGAAGACCGCCCCGGTCAGATTGGTGTCAATGCCTTTGTGCCACTCCTCGTCGCTGATGTCTTCGAGCGGTTTGTTCCAGCCCCGGCTCGCCCCGCCGGCGTTGTTGACCAGCACGTCAATCCGGCCGAACTCGGCCAGGCTGGCCTCAACCATGGCCTGCACCGCGCTGGAATCGGTGATATTCACCGGTACGGCCAGACAGCGTCGGCCTGTGGCCCGGATCATCTCGGCCGTTTCCTCAATCTGGGCCGTGGTCCGCGCGGCCGCCACCAAATCGGCCCCGGCCTCGGCCAAGTCAAGGGCCATGGCGCGGCCCAAGCCACGGCCGGCTCCGGTCATGATGATCGTCTTGCCGTCGAGTCGCAGTCTGTCCAGAACACCCATTGTGTTGCCTCCTGTCGTATGGCAGGACATGGCCTAATTACTGGGAGATTGCAAGAGCCGAGCGAGACCTATGGCGGCTGAAGATCAGGCCTGGCGGGCGTTCATCGAAGGGAAGGTCTATCCTGACGCGCAAGCGCCGTGGCGGGATGACCCCGCCTACGCGATAATCCTGGAATATCCGGGCCTGGGCGACAGTATCGGCGGCCATGTGGCGCCCGCGCTGCAACAGGCCATCGGCTTGGTCAAGGCCATCGCGCAGGTGGATGTGCTGGACAGGCTGCGGGCGAACCGGCCGGCCCATGGGCTGTGTCTGGGCTTTGGCGCGAATGCGCTCGAACCCTACGATGTGCTGACGGTTTTTGAGCTGGACCGGGTACACGGCTATGAGTGGATTGGCGCCCAAGTGATTGAGGCCGCCCAGTTTCTGCAGACGAAAGAAGACGCCCGGCTGGCGGGCAAGATTCGCCTGCACCACGCCACGGTCAGCGATCTCAGCGCCCTGGCCGACCGGTCGATACGGGTGATCTACACCGCCAATATGTTCAACCGGGAGATTCCGATGCGCGCCGCCACCTTTGAGCGGGCGCTGCACGAACTGCTGCGGGTGTTGGCCCCGGGCGGCTTTGTCTTCAGCCGCGGCTCGGCCGGCGTATTGGAACAGCGGCTGGTCCAGTCGTGTCGGACCTTGCTCGACACCCCCCTGGTGTCGGTCTTTGAGCGGGGAGAGCCTGGGGCGTAGGTGAAGCTTTCAGAGCAAGGCATCCACGTTGATGCACAAAGCCGTGGCCAGAGCGGCCAGGGTCCGAGCCGAACCGGTGCGACGGCCCCGTTCGATCTGTGAAAGATACACGGCGTTGATGCCGGCGGCTGCGGCCAGCTGCTTCTGGGTCATGCCACGATGGCTGCGGTAGACCCGCACGGCGTTCTCGCCCGCCAACAAACGGTCCGCTACAGCGACGGGAAAGGACTCTTCGTCCTCGGCCTTGGCACGGTCGTACAGCGCTTCATCACTGAGTCCCGCCTCGGCGTCGGCTGTTGTCAAGTGTTCGTACTCCCGCCACGGGAGGACGGCGAAGGCCGGCTTGCCGCTCGCGTCGCGGATGATCTGCGGTTTTGTCATGTCATTCTCCTAGGACTTGTAGACATCGCCACGCGGGCCGATGCGGAGCACATGGAGTTCGCGCGTCTTTTCATCTCGCTCGAAGATGACGCGTCAGCCGCCAGCCCGCAGCCGAAAGCCTGGGCGGCCCTGTAAGCGTGCTACATCAATGTCGCGCCGGTCCGGGTCTTGGGCCAGTTTGTCCAATGCACCCCGCACGCGGCGCGCCTCCCGGGCTGGCATTCTTTGCAGGGCTTTGACGGCGTGGTGTCTGATTGTCAGCCGGTACATGACAGCCCCGCTCTTCCAGGCATACATAGCGGAATGCTCTGCTAAGAATCAAGCTCATCGCTATATGTAGGCTTAGAGGGGGAAGCGTACCACGGCTCTCACTGAGGGTCCGCTGTCCTGTCGGTGCCTACTCACGGTCGTGGTCTCTGTTCTCGCCATGAGGTATACCTGCAATATGTTGAACTGGGAGATTCCGACGCGCGCCGACACTTTTGAGCGTCCAGGCCACGAACCCTGGCCGAAAAGCGGAGCAACAGGAGGTAGCGGATGAAGCGTTGTCCGTCATGCGGCCGACACAACACAGACCAGGCCCGCTTCTGTGCCTGTTGCAGGGCGCGCTTGCCAAGCTCTTCCGGCTCCGTCACCCCTCCTCGTCGGCGAGGCTGGAACGTCGAAGGCGTGGTCGTGCTGCTGACCGTCGTAAGTCTCGGTGCTGTGAGCATTGCTGCGCTCGGTCGCTGGGAGCCGGTCAGGCGCCTCGTCATTGAGGAACGGTCAGGAGACCAACCTCATCGCGCCGAGTTGCCTCCTGGGCAAGCGGACCGTCCGAGCGCTGGCGTCCCGGACCGTCCGGGTATCCTGGCCGGGCAGGATATTGAGCGGCGTACGTACGACTTGGTCAATGACTATCGGGTTTCGATTGGGCTTCCAGCGCTGGAGTACAGTGAAGCGCTGGCGGTAATCGCACGTCAACACAGCCAGGCCATGGCGGCCGGGCGTAGCAGTTTCAGTCATGCCGGTGCGCCGGTGCGAATGCGAGCCGCGCAGGACATCATCCGACTCAAGACATTTGCCGAAAACATCGCCTTCAACAATGCTCCGGCCCAGCGTGTCCCCCGGCGCGCTCTCAGCGGTTGGTTGGGCAGCGAGAACCATAGGAAGACGATTGAGGGTGAATTCGACCTGACCGGCGTTGGCAGCGCACGCGGGGAGGGCGGGTTCATCTACCTCACCCAGCTGTTTGTGGACAGGCCGTAGAGCACGAACGGCGCGACAGCCCCAACCCTTGTCCGGCTGCCCCCGGCCAGATATAGCCTGGGGCTAGTACTGACAGGCTAAAGTGCGTTCCAGGCGCCCACGCGACGATATGAGGAGAGCACCGAATGACCCCGACCTCTACCTTGACCTATGAGCAATTCCTCGAAGCCGTCCGTATTCTGGCGCAGCCAACCTGGACGGACATAGCCGGGGTATTGGTGGCTGGCTTGGTGGGGATAGGGCAATGCCTGTTGATCGCGTGGGGAATTAAGATCATGAGGGACGGCAACGCCAGCCGAGACGCCAACTTGAAAGCCTTAGAGACTCAGGGAAAAGCCTTAGAGACTCAGGGAAAAGCCTTGGAGACTCAGGGGAAAGCCCTGGGCGACATAGGGGCAGGGATTCGGGAACTCTTGCGACGGTCCGCCTCTTAGCTTGTCGTCTCGGCCTGTGGTCAGCAGGCCGTCAAGGGATGCGATAATTATTCGTCAATTCACAGGAAAACCCCATCATGCATAATGACGAGCCAACTCTGCGAGATGTCCTAGATCGTGAGTCGTTGGTCAAGGAAGTCGGCGAAGCGATCGCCACCTGTACCCCGCCTCAAGTGTTTGGCGTCCACGGTGACTGGGGCCTTGGCAAGACGAGCTTTCTGCATCAGGTACAGTGGTATCTCACCGGTCGCTGTCCGCAGCAATCCGAAGAAGAGACTAAGAGGGCGGATCAAAGCGAGAAAGGGAAATACGAAGAAACAGTGCAGGCTGTCTGGTTCGATGCGTGGCGATACCAGCACGAGGATGCGCCCGTTGTCGCGCTCTTGCAGGAGATGCGTGCACAGCTGTCGTGGGGACACCAGATAAGCGGAGAAATTGAACGCAAGCTTGAGGTAGCCGTGCGCGGCGCGCTTCTCTCCATGGAGGGATTAACCAAGAAGATCGGATTCCAATACTCCAAATTTCGTGATGCGAGCCGCGAGTGGGATGCTGAGAATCTAGCCGCCTCGCTTCCGTCGCATACCCTGCGTGAACACCTCCGTGAAGCTATCGGGCAGCTCCTGCCTAAGGGAGAACAACAGCCTCGGCTCGCCGTATTCATTGACGACATTGACCGCTGTGAGCCAGAAGTCGCGTACCGGCTTCTGGAGGGTTTGAAGATTTATCTCACGCTGGACAACTGTGTGTTCATCCTTGGGATGAACCAAAAAGCTATTGAGGACGCCATCGGCAGCCAGATGAAAGTTCCGGCCGACAACCGAAAGCTGCGTGCCGCTGCGTACATGGAAAAACTCTGCCAGAACGTGTGGCAGCTCCCGACGATCCAGGACCCCGGTGAGGTCCTCCGCAACCTAGTGGAGCAAGAACACCTCCGGGACCTGATCGAAAACGCGGTCAGGGGATTTCCATGTCTGCCGCCGAATCCACGGCGACTCAAGGGGCTGGCAAACCTGATCGGGAGACTGGCACCGAGGTTGCCGCCAGGATCCGAGCCGGATAATAAGGCCGCAGTCATTGAGGCACGGATGCTGGTGATCGTCGCATACATCTATCAGTTTCATCCCGATCTCTACATTCGGTGGGAAGCTGAACTGGATTTCTATAACAAAATCCTTGACCGGTGTCGGGGTGACAAATTAGAGAATATCCCGGTTCTAGGCTCTCTCGTGTTGCCAAAACAGAGGAGTGAGACGGACACGGAGCCGACTCCAGGAGATGAACGCGAAAGCACGTATCCCGACCCGACTGCGACCGATGTCTTCTGGATCCAATCGCTGATCTTGGAGTTGGGCACCGAGGTAACTCCAGAACAGTTCAAACCGTATCTCCACGGCAGGACAGAATGATTAGCGCTGACCCCAAAAATGCCTTGACAATGGCGGGTCTTGTCGAGAACCCGCCGCTTCGATCATATCTGCGCAACGTCCGGAATTGGCACGGATACGTGCGTTTTCTCGGTCTACCGGACCGCCGCGATAACCCAGATGTTTTAATCGACCGCTTGTTCGTCGAACCTCTCCTGATGCGTCGCCACGTTTCTCCCGACGAGGAGCCCTCAAGTTGGATCAATGAGGCGGAGACGATCTTCGATGTACTCAAACTTGGCAGACCAACGGTGTTGCTTGGCGATCCTGGGACTGGGAAGTCCACGTTGCTGAATTATCTCGTGTGGCTGCTCGCCCGGCCGACTGGAGACTTCTGGACTGAACAGATGGGGAGCTGGCTGCTGCCGGTTCCGATGGTGTTGCGAGAACTGTCGCTTCGTAGCGTCACGAGCTTTGATGACCTCCTCAAGGCGTTCTTGAACCATGTGATGAGCGAGCCGCTTCGTGAAAGTGACTATCTGCATAGCATGCTCGAAGAAGGAAGAGCACTGATCTTCCTTGATGGCATTGATGAGTTGAGTGAACCAAAGGCTCGAAGAAACCTCCGTGATGCCGTCTTCGATGGATTTGATCGCTACCCACGTTGCCGGTGGCTGTTGTCTTCTCGGATCGTTGGGTATGAAGAGGCCCCGTTCGACAGGAGGCAGAACTTAGACTCGGTCTCGCCCGAATTGCCTCCCGAATCCTTGGAGAAGGTTCCGCATCCGGAAATCAGGAAGATTCTTGCACAACAGGGGCTTACTAATGCTCAAACAGAACGAGAATTTGGCGACGGTCACGTCATCACCCGGTATATTGCCCCGTTCGATGACAGGCGGATCGAAGAGTTTGCACGTAACTGGTACGTTCAGCACGAGGCAGTAGCAAAACGCGCGGACGCAGACGCCGTACATTTGGTGCGGGCGATTCATGCTGACCAGGCAATTCTTCGGCTGGCACGCGTTCCTAACCTGCTGACTATGATGGCGCTGATCCACCGGATCGAGGCTACACTGCCGCACGGGCGAGCGCTTTTGTATGATCGCATTGCGGAAGCGTATCTGGAATCCATTGACAAGTTCCGGGGTGTTTATTCGAGTGCCTACAATCTGCCGCAGAAAAGGCGTTGGCTGGCCCGTGTCGGGTACGAGATGCAACAGCGACGCTCGACGAACCAAGCGCAAACAAATAGCTCGGACGAATCGGAACTGCTCGTGGAATCGAGAGATGTTCTCTCCTGGCTGCAAGAGGAGATGAGACACGGGGGGGGAACTTCTGAAGACATGTCGGCAGAAGAATTCCTGGACTTCGTGGGCCGACGGAGTGGGCTGTTCCTACCACGGAGTGAAGGCCGCTATGCCTTCGTCCATCTGTCGTTTCAGGAATATTTCGCGGCAGTTGCCTTGGAGCGTGAGGTCACAGGACCCAAATGGGCGAGAGGCGAACAGACGCCTCTGGGATTGGACCATAAGAAGCTGGCCAACTGGGCAGGACAAAGCGCATGGGGCGAGAGCTTCTCGTTTCTCTTTGAGTTGATTGCTTCAAAGGAAGATTGGCACGCTGATCTGTTGGATACGGTATTTGGGCAAAAATTTTCTCGACTTGGAAAAAATGCATCCGATGATTCGACGGTGAATCTGGCTCGATTGCTGGCACGTCTCGCAGTCAACCAGCGTTCGGGACTCGCCCGAAAGCGAAACGATGCAATCACTGCGGCCGTGCGGACAGAACTCCGACACGCAGGGACGCGTCCACCCAGCGTCTATGCGATACTCCTCGGCGACGCTCCTGACCGAAGAATCCTCGAATTGATTGGGACGCAAGCGAAAGAGCTTAATACTCGATTACTTTTTCTGGCGCAGGCACCGGTCTCGGACCTGGAGCCGTTGGCGCAGCTCAGGGCGTTGGAAGCGCTTGATTTGAGCCAGACGCAAGTCTCGGACCTGGAGCCGTTGGCGCAGCTCAGGGCGCTGAAAGCGCTTTTTTTATGGGAGACGCAAGTCTCGGACCTGGAGCCGTTGGCGCAGCTCAGGGCGCTGGAAGCGCTTGATTTGAGCCAGACGCAAGTCTCGGACCTGGAGCCGTTGGCGCAGCTCAGGGCGTTGGAAGCGCTTTTTTTATGGGAGACGCAAGTCTCGGACCTGGGGCCGTTGGCGCAGCTCAGGGCGCTGGAGAGGCTTCACTTGAGCCTGACACCAGTCTCGGACCTGGAGCCGTTGGCGCAGCTCAGGATGCTGGAGAGGCTTGATCTGTGGAGCACACGAGTCGCAGACCTGGAGCCATTGGCTAATCTCACGGGGCTGAAGTCGCTTGATTTGAGCCAGACGCAAGTTGCAGACCTGGGGCCGTTGGCGCAGCTCAGGGCGCTGGAGAGGCTTCGTTTGTGGGGCACGCAAGTCGCAGATTTGGAGCCATTGGCTAATCTCACGGGGCTGAAGTCGCTTGATTTGAGCCAGACGCAAGTTGCAGACCTGGGGCCGTTGGCTAATCTCACGGGGCTGAAGTCGCTTGATTTGCGGAATGCGCAGGCTCCGGAACGCTTGGTCAGCGAACTACGGGATTCTCTACCAGAATGTGATATCCATTTTTAATCTCGGCGGTGCTGTTGATCCTGGTACCTTCTTTGGAAGAAGCGTAGGATTCTGGCCAAACTCCAAAGTCATAAAGTTCATCTCATTCAGGACCATAGGCGACAATGTAGCTGCCATCATGGTCCCATCCGATTCTCAAAATGGCGAGAGAAGGACCAGCGGAAGAATAGGCTGGACCGGCTCGTCTTGAGAAGCCGCAACCCTTGTCCGGCTGCCCCCGGCCAGATATAGCCTGGGGAGAACCGCTGACAGATAAAGGAGACATTTCCCATGGCCGGACGACTTGAGGGTGAGGTGGCGATTATCACTGGAGCGGCCCGCGGGCAGGGTGAGGCCGAGGCGCGGCTGTTCGCCCAAGAGGGGGCGAAAGTGGTCCTGACCGATATCCTGGACGAACTGGGCCAACGGGTCGCCGATGATATCGGACCGGCCGCCCTGTTCCTCAAGCATGACGTGTCCCAAGAGGATGAGTGGCAGCGGGTTGTCGAAACCGGCGTCAACACCTTTGGCCGGGTGACGGTCCTGGTCAACAATGCCGGGATTGGGCTGCGTGAGGACCGGGGGATTGAACAGACCCCGCTGGACGCCTGGCACCGGACGCTGGCGGTCAATCTGACCGGGGTCTTCCTGGGCATGAAGTATGCCGTGCCGGCTATGCGCACGGCCGGCCACGGCTCGATCATCAATATCTCGTCCATCGCCGGCATGGTCGGTGGCGGCGGCCTGCCGGCCTACCACGCCAGCAAGGGCGGGGTGCGTCTGCTGACCAAGACTGCGGCGGTGCAGTACGCCGAAGAGAATATCCGGGTCAACTCGGTGCATCCAGGCGGAGTGGATACCGAGATCCTGAACCCGTTTGGCGAGAAGTGGAAACAGCGTGCGGTCGATGCTCACCCCATGAAGCGCATCGCCGAGGCGGATGAGATTGCCTACGGCGTGCTGTATCTGGCCTCACCCGAGGCGTCGTTCGTGACCGGAACGGAGTTGGTTATCGACGGCGGGTTTATCGCCCGCTGAGACATCCGCAACAAGGAGAAGGGTATGGAATATCGCGCATTTGGAAATACCGGCTTGCAGGTCTCGGCCATTGGCATCGGCTGCTGGGAGATTGGCGGCGGCTACGGCAGCATTGAGGAGAGTCAGTTTATCGAGGCGGTCCAGCGCGGCCTCGATCTCGGCATCAACTGCTTTGACACGGCCGAAGCCTACGGCTTTGGCGCCTCGGAAAAATCGCTGGCCAAGGCGCTCGGCGCGCGGCGCAAAGACGCCATTGTGGTCACCAAATTCGGGGTCGGCTATCAGGAGGCGCCCAACTTCCGCGACAGCAGCCGCCAGCGGGTGATGGATTCCATTGAAAAAAGCCTGACCAGCCTCAACACCGACTACGTGGACGTCTACCTGGTCCACTGGCCGGACGTGAACACCCCGTTTGAGGAGACCATGCGCGCGCTCGACGATGTGGTCCAGCAGGGCAAAGTCCGTTTTGTCGGCATCTCCAACTTCCGGCGCCAGCAGATCGAGACCTGCATGCAGACCCGCCGGGTCGATGTGGCTCAGTACTGCTGGAATATGTTTGACCAGCGCATGCACAAAGAGATTTTTCCCTACTGTCACGAGCAGCAGATCGGGGTCATGGCCTACGGTTCCCTGGCCTACGGGCTGCTGACCGGGACCTTCAGCGCGGATATGAACTTTGAGTCGGACGACTGGCGTTCCCGTCAGGGCCGGATGGGCGGTATCAATCTGTTCCAGACCCTGTTCGGGCCGGACTACTTCCCCCGCAATATTGCGGCGGTTGAAGAACTCAAAGGCATGGCCGCCGGCTATGGGAAAAGCCTGCCGCAGTTTGCCCTGCGCTGGACAACGTCCAACCCGGTGGTCAGCACCGCGCTGGTCGGCTGCCGCAACAAGGCCGAGGTCGAGGACAATAGCGGCGCCCTGGGCTGGGAGATTTCAGAGGTGGATATGGCGGAGATCAGCGCCATCTTTGCCCGACACGGGGTTGAGACCGCGCCGGATGTGTGGTTAGAGCGGGAGTGACGCCCGCCAGCCCCGCCCACGGGCGATACGACCGCCACAGAAGGGATGGCTCTTCATGCCACGACTCCCACTCGAAGGACTCAAGGTTGTTGATATTTCCGTCCTGTTTGCCTCGCCGACGATTTCCCAGAACATGGGCGATTTCGGCGCCGAGGTCATCAAGGTTGAGCACCCCCGGCTGGGCGACAGCCTGCGCTCGCTGGGGGCGGCCAAGAACGGCATTCCGCTGTGGTGGAAGATCACCAACCGCAATAAAAAGTGCGTGACCCTGGATCTGGGCAAACCCGAGGGCCAGGACATCCTCAAGCAGCTGGTCGCCGACGCCGACGTGCTGACCGAGAATTTCCGGCCCGGCACGCTCGAACGCTGGGGGCTGGGCTGGGAGGTGTTGCACGCCCTGAACCCCCGGCTGGTGGTGGTTCGGGTGTCGGGCTTTGGCCAGACCGGCCCGTATAAGGACAAACCCGGCTTCGGGACCCTGGCCGAGGCGATGAGCGGTTTTGCCCATATCACCGGCCAGCCGGACGGGCCGCCGACCCTGCCGGGCTTTGGTCTGGCGGATGCCGTGGCCGGCCAGTTCGGGACGTGGTCGGTGATGTTTGCCCTGTATGAACGCGATCACCACAGCGGCACAGGCCAGATGATCGATCTGAGCGTGATGGAACCGATTTTCACCCTGACCGGAGATCAGGCGCTGAGCTATGACCAGCTGGGCATCATCCAGCAGCGGACCGGCAACCGCGTGCCGTCCATTGGCGCGCCGCGCAATATCTACAAGACCAAGGACGGCAAGTGGCTGGCCCTGTCGGCCAACGCCCACGCCTTGGCCGGACGGGTGTTTGCCGCCATCGGCCAGCCCGACCTGATCCACGACCCACGTTTCAAGGATAACCGGGCGCGGATCGAAAATATTGACCAGGTCGATGCGATTGTGGGCGGCTGGATTGCCCAGCAGACGCTTGAAGCGGCGCTCAGACAGTTTGACCAGTACGACTGCGCGGCCGTAGCCGTGTACGATATCGAGGCCATCCTGGCCGATCCCCACTTCCAGGCCCGGGAAACCGTGACCACGGTCACCGACCCGGAGCTGGGTCCGCTCAAAATGCAAAACGTGGTGCCAACCCTGAGCCGGACGCCGGGCGCAATCCGCTGGACCGGTCCGACCCACATGGGCACCCACAACGAAGAGATCTACTGTGGCGAATTGGGTCTGACGCCCGAGCGTCTGGCCGAGCTGAAGGAGTCGGGAGTGATTTGAGCGCTCCGTCCAGGGGAAGAGGTGTTCCATGTCGCGTCTCCGCCGTAGTCTGTTGTTTGTCCCGGCCAGTAGCGAGCGGTTTTTTGCCAAAGCCCAGAGTTCCCAGGCTGATAGCCTGATCTTCGATCTCGAAGACGCCGTCGCCCCGGAGCGCAAAGCCGTTGCCCGTGAGACGCTCAAAGACGTGCTGCGCGACAGCGGCTTTGCGCGCTTCGAGCGGACGGTGCGGATCAATGACCTTGATACGCCGTACTTTCTGGATGACGTGCTGGCCATGGTCGAGGCCGGGGCGGACGGGCTGGTCGTGCCCAAGACCAATACGGTCGAGGGCATCCGGTTTGTCGATAAGCTGGTCTCGCTGGCCGAGGAACGGGCCGGGCGTGAGCCGGGCTCGGTCGTGCTGCTGCCGCTGATTGAACAGCCACAGGCGATTGGCAACGCCTTCAACCTGGCCCAGGCCAGCCCGCGCCTGGCCGGCATGGCCTTCGGGCATGGAGATTTTTCGCTGGCGATGGGCATTGCGGCCGCCCCGTCAATCGATGGGATTGTCCTGCACGCCCGCTGCCAGGTGGTGACCGCGGCCAAAGCGGCCGGCATCGTGCCGATCGATAATGTGTATCTGGATATCCGCGATGCGGAGGGCTTGGAGGCTGAAACCCGCCAGGGCAAACAGCTCGGCTATGAGGGCAAGGCGTGTATCCATCCCAGCCAGGTCGAGCCGGTGAATGCGGTCTATACCCCGACCGCAGAAGAGGTCGCCTATGCCCGAGACCTGGTTGCGGCCTTCGAGCAGGCGGTGGCCGAGGGCAAGGGGGCGGTGGCCTTCCAGGGGCGAATGATTGACGGTCCGATTGCCGACATCGAACGCATCGTGTTGGCGCGGGCCAAGGCGGCTGGAATGCCGCTTGAGTGAGCCGCCAGCGGTCACCACTGCTTGCATCCGCAAGCGAAGTGCGCTAGCACTGAGCGCATGTCTGCAAAAAAGCCCGATCCGTATGCGAGCCTGGGCGAGTTTCTGCGCCGCCAGCGCGAGCTGTCCCAGCTGTCCATCCGCCAGCTGGCCGATTTGTGCGGCGTTTCCAACCCCTACCTGAGCCAGATTGAACGCGGCCTGCGCACGCCGAGCAGCATGATCCTCCAGTCTCTGGCCAAGGGCCTCAAAATCTCGGCCGAAACCCTGTATACCCAGGCCGGTATTCTGGACCCCCAGGAAACCGAAGACAGCGATGTGGTCAAAGCGGTCATGCACGACCCCCAGCTGTCGGCACGGCAGCGAGAAATGCTGATCGATATGTACCGCTCATTCCGCAAGGTCAACGAAAGCGAAGAATCGGCCTGATGTGTCACCCAGGTGACGCTTCTGGTGGCCGGTTCTGCTTGCAAAAGTTAGCGGATCAAGCTAGCATACGTTGGAAAGCAAGCAAGCACCGGACAGGTGAACGCGATCAGAGGAGGACAGTACCATGGCCGAGAATATGTGGACCAATAATCCTTTCAGCAAGATGTGTGGCGAGTTGAATCTGCCCAATCTGCCGATGCTGGCGCCGATGCGGGAGATGGCCACGCAGTATATCGACAACAGCGAAAAATGGGCCAATCAAGCCCTGGAGATGAGCGAAAAAACCACCGCCTGGGCCAAGGAAACCCCGATGGCGCCGATGTTTGAGGCTCAGCGCTCGCTGGCCAAACAACTGATTGGTTCCTCAACAAGCCTGGCGCGCCAACTGTGGCAGCTGGACAAGGCGGCCGAAGACAAGGTCGGCCTCTAATCCTTCGGCATCTTGGCGTGTGTCGTATCCACAGGGGCTGCGTGCAGCCCCTTTTTAGTGCTCAATCTGGACCAGTTCGCGCAGACCCTCGGTTGACACAATGAGCCGGCGTCCCTCCCGCTGGAGTAGGGCCTTGCGCTCCAGGGTGCGCATGTGTTCGGTGACCTTTTGACGCGAAGCCCCGACCAGATCAGCCAGATCCTCGTGGGTGAGTTGGAGAATCAGGAGCGTACCCCGCGAGTCCTGAGCCCCGAATTTCTGCGCCAATTCCAGCAGGGCAAAGGCCAGACGATGCTGGAGGTCGAGACCCTGAAAGTGGGCGTAGCGGTGCAGGAGGCCGAACCAGCGGCTGACCGTCCCGTCCATCAGTGCGCTGAAGTCGGCAAACGGAACGCCCAGCAGGGTGCTGACCAGCGTATCGGCCGACAGGCGGCCGACCCAGCAGTCGCTGAACGCCTCGCTCCGAAACGGCCGCTGCATGCCGGGCAGCAGAGAGGTAATGCCGAACAGTTCGCCCGGTGAAATCAGGCTGACCAGAATATCCTCGCCCTCTGGCGTGCGCAGCGACAGCTTGATCACCCCGGAGACCAGAACGTACAGAGAGTCAGACGGGTCGCCCTGGCGGAAGAGGGTGGTCCGGCGCTCAAAGCGCTCCAGGGTGATCTCGGATAAGATGGCCTTGAGCTGGCGGTCGGAGGCTCTGGCAAACGTCTTCATCCGACGCAAGCTCATGATGTTCAGAACGGGTTGGCGTGTCATTCTGCCTCGTCTGGCTCGGGTGTCTGGCACATGCGGGGTTGGCTCGGCAATTGTCGTCTCTCTATGTGTCACCTAGGTGACACAAATGCAAGACACGGTCCGGTGTGTTCCCGTCTTTTCCGGCCACCGGCCGACCCGAGGTGGGTGAGGCTGATGGACCGGGACCTTCTTTCGTTGTACAATCCACGGCCAACGGTCGGGAGCGGGTAGCGTGAGCGCCGCAAGCAGCCTGTCCTGGCCGAATTTTTCTCGTTTGGAGGGCGAGGGGATGCAATCCACATTGCGATACATCAAGAACGCGCTGAGGGTGCCGGTATTGGCCCTGATTGGACTGGGTCTCATAGCCGGCTGTGGTGAATCGACCGAGATGGGAGCCAAGGAAGAACAGGCCATTCAGATGGTCAAGTCGCATACTTCAGGAGGACTGTTCAGCGTGATCTCGAATATCGAGAAACTCTCGCGGGACAGTGCCCGAGCCGGCCAGCCCTGGGAGTTGGGGCCATGGACAGCCGGCATGCCTTCCCAGAGGGACCGCATTGTCGAGACCCTGAGTCAGTATTTCAATGTCTTCGATCAGTTTCGCACCGGCAACTACTGGGTTCGCTTCACCTTTACGAATAGCGACGGCAACGGCGAGGCGCTGTGGGACGTGAACATCTATACCAAGGATGTCATCGCAAAAAACGACGCTGCCAAGTCGTTTGAAGTGCCGATAGATGAGCCGGACTCGGAGTACAAAGAACCCTATAGCCGCTGAGCGGCCGGCCGAGCTGTCGCCCTCAGCCCGTACTGTCGTCTTCTCCCGCCTGTCCGTTGGCGCCGAGCGGTGCCTCGGTGCCAACGGATTCGTCTTCCTCCCCTGCCAGGACCTGGAGCAGGGCCTGATAGACATAACGGTTCACAATCAGCCCCAGGTGCTTGCCCGGCACTTCGAGGTTTTGGCCCTCTGGGTCAACGCTGGAGTGCCAGGCGACGATTTCGTCGTCTTTGGAGAAGATGGAGGCGAAGTTGACGCGCGGGGGAAAGGGGCCGAAAGCGGTCTGTTGAAACTGACAGCTACACTCCAGGCTTCCGCACTCGGCTGGAACGCGGCCGCGCACCCGTCTGATCGGGTATAAGACGTGTGAGGCCACCAGGACGATGGGATTGACCTTGACGGGTGGGCTGAGGGGTGAGCCGATGGCAATGACGCTGCTGATTTTTGTCGGATAGGTCGCGCCCAGAAAACGGGCCAGCATGCCGCCCAGACTGTGTCCGATGACGGTCAGCGGCTGACCGGTTTCCTGAAGAATGTGGTCAACCCGCCAGCCCAGGAGTTCACCGGTCCGATTTGGACAGTCAACATTCCAGTCAATACCCGACAGGTAGGATTGATAGCCGAGGCGGTTCAGCCAACCGGCCATCACCCGCAGCGTCCAGTCGCCGGCCAGGAAGCCCGGAATCAGCAGGATCGGTTCACCCGTGCCGGGGGAGAGGGGGGGGGCCCGGTATATGGCGGAGGGCAGCAGCTGAGACAGCTGCCACACATAATCGGGATAGGCCGGAGCGGGGTGCCAGTTCATGCTCGCCATTGCTAGCAAGGGATGGGAAATGTTGCAAGCATTGACCCGGGCCGGCCGCGGGCGCCGCTCTTGCCAGCCCGTGGCAGACTGGGATAAGAAGACGCGACCTGGAGCAAGACCTGAGACAGGAGTCCCGGCATGGAACACACACAACGCGCCTCTCCTCTGCTTATCACCCTGCGCAACGGCCTGGCCGTCACCCTGCGACCGATGAGTGCGTTTGACGCCAATCGGCTGGTCAGTTTTGCCAACAGCCTGCCAGCCTCCGATCTGCTCCACCTGCGGATGGACATCACCCAACCCGAGGTGGTCAGACAATGGGTGCGCCAGCTCGAAGAGAATACCACCGCCACCATCATCGCCGAGGCCGACGGCCAGATTGCCGGCTATGCGATTCTGCACCACCATCAAGTCACCTGGCAGCGCCATCTGGGAGAAATCCGGATTCTGATCGGCCCCGTCTATCGTGGCCAGGGGCTGGGCCGTCAACTGGCCCGCGAAATCTTTATCCTGGCCCGTGCCATGGGGCTGAGCCGCATCGTGGCCCAGATGATGCCCGAGCAAAAAGGGGCGATTGCGACCTTTGAGCACCTGGGCTTTCAGCCCGAAGCCCTGCTGTCCGATTTTGTGATTGATCGGGATGGCCAGACCCACGATCTGATGATCATGGCCTATGACGTGACGGGCCTGACCGAGCCGACGGTCTAGCGGACGACCGGTCCAGACTGCGCTCAGGCAACGTGCCGGGCCGTCTTGTCGGATGGACTGCGGTCGGCCGCCGCGCGCAGCTCCTGAAACGCCCCACGCAGGCAGTCCGTGTAGTGCCACACATCCGGCATCAGCTGGGGGTCGACGGTGACACCGATGGTCAGCCTGTGGTTATAGCTGGAGGCGATGTGGAACAGGCCGATGTTGGTGCTGAGCGGACCGGTCGGATAGAGGGCCAGGCGCTTATGGCCGGCCAGGTAGAGCGGAATCTGGGGGCCGGGAACGTTGAGCGAGACCGTATTGGCCACGGGCAGCCCGAGCTGCTGGCTGAGGGCCTGGAGGGCCGGCGGCAGGAGGCGACCCAGGCTCTGGAACTCGGCCAGGGTCTGGGCCTGGCGCTGGGTCTTGAGTTCTTCCAGGGCACGCTGCTCGGCCGCAAAACGCCGGACCGGGTCGGCAATGCCCGGGTACAGCGGCACGAGCATGGTCGAAACAAGCGGCGCCTGTGTCTCGTCCGCAGCGCCGTTGCCGCCGGCATGACGCCGCAACGTCACTGGGTAGGCGAGGCGGAGTTCGAGGCTGTCCAGCGCGTAACCCTTGGCCCGCAGATAGCTGCCCAGACCGCCGGAAATAATTGTCAGCACGACATCGTTGACGCTGCCCCCCAGGGCCGACCGAATCGCCCGGATTTCGGGAAAGGCGAGTTCGGTCCAGGCAAACTGGCGCGCGCCGGACAGGCAGCCGTTAAACGGCAGCTGGGAAACCGGTCGCAGCAGGGGAGACAGTACCTCGGTAGCCGCGCCGAGCTGGGGCTGAGAGTCTGGGGAAGCCTGCCAGCTGGACCATATACGCTGTGCCTGATCGACGCTGAGCGTGGCCGTGGTGGCGATGGCGTCGCGCAGGGCGTTTTGCAGCCGGCCCAGAAAGTCCGGACCGGGCTCGGCCGTCCAGGCGCCGGACGGTGGGGGAGGCGGGGGCGCGTCGGGCCGCAGGTCGTGCAGGACGCTGGTCAGCGCCGTGCCAGTCACGCCTTCGACCATGGCGTAGTGGACCTTAGCCAGAATCGCGGTGTTGCCGTCGTGTCGGCCACGGATCAGGCTGAGCTTCCACAGCGGATGGGCCCGGTCGAGGGGTTCGGCGAAAATACGGCCGCCGACAACGGATAACACCCGGTCATCGCCGGGCTCGGGCAGCGTCCGCTCCTCAATGTGGTGGGACAGGTCGAACTGCGGGTCGTCCTGCCAGCTCGGGTGGGCAATGCCAAACGGGGCGGGCAAAACTTTTTGCCGGTAACGGGGCAGCAGATGGAGGCGCTCCTCAAGCAGACGGACCAGGGTCTGGCGCGAGACCTCGCCCTCGTAGACTCCGCAGCCGCCGATGTGCATGGGCTGACAGGGCTGCTCGCGGTACAGGAAAGAGGCTTCCAAAGAACTCAGCCGACGCTGGTGGTGTTCGGACATAGGTGTGTGTGTAGCAAGAATACTTGCGCCTGGACAGAGCCTGTCCGGGCGGGTCGGCTTGCCTTTTCGGTCGTGCTTGTGACAGTCTGGCCGGACAGAGACCACCAGACCGAGCCACAAAGGGGGAGCCATGGACGCTGCAACGGAACGCTACACCGCCGGCATTCACCAGCTTGAAGAAAAACTGCTGCCCTTTTTGCGGACGATGGAGACCTATCAGGAACAGCTGCATATGTCGCGCCTGGCCGAGCAGCGGGATGCCCTGGAAGCCACGGTCGGCGAGCTGTTTCACGACCTCAAGATCGAGTTGGCCGACCTCGTTCCCCCCCGGCAGCTGAACGAATTCCACACCAGTTTTGCCAAGGCGATTGAGCACTGCGCCGACGCCTACGGAGCGTTTGTCAGCGCTGTCGGGCGAGACTTTGCCATCCGTTTTCTCAAGGGCCGCTTTCTGCTGTGTCTGGGCAAACAGGTGTTGTATCGCCTCCGGGCCGACCTGCCGCTGCTCCAGCAGTACTGGGTGCTGCCCGAGGTGTTGCCCGAGTTGACCCGCCTGGAAAGCCGGAATTCGGACCTTGACGTACCGGTCGGTCTGATCCGCAAAGAACAGACCGAGCAGCGCTATGCCTACTCGCTGTACGTGCCCGAGAACTATACACCGCACAAAACGTGGCCGCTCATCGTGTGTTTGCACGGCGGCTACAGTCGGGACGACGATTACATTCTGACCTGGCTGCGCCTGGCCAAGAGCAAGGGCTACTTGCTGCTGTCGCCCAAATCGTCCCGCGAGACCTGGTCGGCCATTCGTACGCCGGGCACGCCGCCCAACCCGGTCGTCGATCTGCGCTCCATCCGTTTGATGCTTGACGAGGTGTGGGAGACCTACGCGGTTGACCGCAGCCGTGTCTATGCTTCGGGCTTTTCCGACGGAGGGATTTTCACCCATATCCTGGGCCTGAGCTTTCCCCAGCTGTTTGCCGGGATTGCGCCGATTTCCTCCCAGCTCCACACGGCGGCCGATCAACTGCTACGGCGGGGGCGGGGCCTGGACCTGCCCATCCTGCTCGTCCACGGCGAAAAGGACCCGATCTTTCCCATCGACTTTGCCCGCCAGACCCAGCAGCTGCTCAGCGGGCTCGGCTATCCGATAACCTTTCGTGAGATTCCGGACTGGGGCCACGCCTATCCCTACAGCATCAACGAAACCGTGGTGCTGCCCTGGTTCGAGAGTCTGGAGGCCAGGTCGGCGGCCTAGCCGCCCGGTGGTGACGGGGGTAGGCTGAGCGGACGAAAGGACTTCCGAGCTATGCGTCCACAGGTCTATATTGACGGCCACGTTGGCACGACCGGCCTGCGTATCCGGGAGTGGCTGGCAAGCCGTCGCGATATCGAAATCATCAGTCTGGCTGCGGAGCATCGGAAGAGCGAGGCCGCGCGTCGGGAGTGTCTGCTGGCTGCGGACATCGGGGTACTGTGTCTGCCCAACGAGGCTTCTCAACAGGCGGCCGACTGGGTCACAGACAGCCCGACCCGTCTGATTGACGCCAGCACCGCACACCGGGTGGCAGACGGCTGGGTCTACGGTTTACCCGAGCTGCAACCGGAACAGCGGGATGCCATCCGGGCCGCCAAGCGGGTCGCCAACCCCGGCTGTTATGCCTCGGCCTTTGTGCTGCTGGTCCGGCCGCTGATCGACGCCGGCGTGCTGACATCCCAGGCTGGGCTGTCCATTCACGCCCTGTCCGGCTATTCGGGCGGCGGCCGGGCACTGATCGACAAATGGGAGGACCCGCAGTTGGGGTTGGGCGGGCTGCCCTACGAGGCCCCGTATGCGCTGGGCAGCCGCCACAAGCATATCCCCGAGATGGTGTGTTACGCCGGGCTGGACCACGACCCGCAGTTTGTGCCGGCCGTCGGTCCCTTTCGCTGCGGCATGCGGGTCGAGGTGCCGCTCCACGCCTCGCTCCTGCCGCCCGGCACGACGGGTGGGACGGTGTGGGAAGTCTTTCGCCAGCGCTACCAGGATGAACCCTTTGTCAGGCTCGTGCCCCAGGGGGCGACCATTGGGGAGCGCAGCCTCAACCCCCAGGCGTGTAATGACACCAACCGGCTGGAACTCCACGTGCTGCCCCATCCCTCGGGCCATATCCTGCTGGTGGCCACGCTCGATAATCTGGGCAAAGGGGCGTGCGGCGTAGCCATTCAGAACCTGAATCTGATGCTGGGCGTGGCCGAGACAACCGGCCTGCCGGTGTAGGCCGGAACCCGCCTAGTCTTTGCCGTCCTTGGGCACCAGGTTCAGCGACACCGAATTCATGCAGTAGCGCAGACCGGTCGGCTCCGGGCCGTCTTCAAAGACGTGGCCCAGATGGGCGCCGCAGGCGCTGCACGTCACTTCGGTGCGGACCATGCCCCAACTGCGGTCTTCCTCGGTTTCCACGCTGTCGGTGTCAAGCGGCTGCCAGAAGCTCGGCCAGCCCGTGCCCGACTCGTACTTGGTCTCGGAGTCGAACAGGTCCACGCCGCAGCACGAACACTGGTAGACGCCGGGGTCCTTGGAGTGGGCGTATTTGCCGCTGAAGGCCGGCTCGGTGCCTTTGCCCCGACACACCGCAAACTGGGCCGGGCTCAAAATTTCTTTCCACTCTGCGTCTGTTTTTTCGACTTTTCGCGCCATGCCGATATCCTCCTGCCTGTCGTCTTAGCACGCTCGGACGGTGTGCCCAACGGCTGCTTGTTTACAACATCGGAAATGTCGTTTCGAGCCCTAGCAGAATTTTTCCCGCCACCTCTGAAATCGGCGGAGCAATAACGGCGTGCTGGCTGAGGACGTGCACGTCGCGAAAGTGGCGCTGTAGCGGGCTGGTGTCCCAGATGGCTGCGGTTCCGGCCGCCTGATACATCAGGTCAATGGCCTGGGCCGAGGCGCTGGTGGCGTGGCAGGCCGACAGGCGCAGCAGGGCTCTGTCGCGCTGGCCGATCTTGTGGCCGGCCACCACCCTGTCCCACACGTCCTGGACCGTCTGGAACATGAACGCCCGCCCGGCCCGCAGCGTCGCCTCGGCCTGGGCGACCTGGGTCTGGATCACGGCACGCTGGCTCAGCAGGCGGCTGCTGCCGGTCAGACGCTTGGTTTTTGCCAGCTCGACAAAGCTTGCGATGGCGCCGCGGGCCATGCCGGTGGCCACGCTGGCCACGCTGACGGCCAGCAGGCCAAAAATGGGAAAGGTATACAATGGGCCGGATTGGTGGCGGGTGCCGACCCCATAGGCTACGGCCCGCTCCTCGGGCACGAACACATCCTGGACCGCAATGTCGTGACTGCCGCTGCCGCGCAGACCGGACACCGACCAGGTGTCGAGAATCTCGACCTCGGCCGCCGGAAAAATCATCATCCGCGTTTCCGGGTAGCCGTTTGGCGCCTGACGCGGCTGGCCGTTTTCCACAATCACGCTGGTGCCCATCAGCCACTGGCTGTGCTGGCAACCGCTGTTGAACGGCCAGCGGCCGGTCACCCGGTAGCCGCCGTCCGTAGGCTGAGCCTGGCCGTAGGGGGCAATGGCGCCGGCGGTGATAACATTGGGATCGCTGGCGTAGATCTCGCGTGCCACCTCTTCGCTCAGAAAGGCGCTGGTCGTGCCGCCGGTGGCGCCGATCATCGCGCACCAGCCGGCCGAGCCGTCTATCTGGGAAATTGCTTCAAACACGTGCAGGGCCGGCAGGAGGTCCATTTCCAGCCCGCCCAGACTCCTGGGAATCATCAGGCGAAAGATGCCGAGTTCAGCCATGATCTGGGCAAGCTCGACCGGCAGGCGGCGGTCGGCGTCCATCTGGGCGATCCGGGCCTCAATCTGGGGAGCGAGGCCACGCACGGCCTCAAGAAAGGTCTGGGGATGTGTGGTGCTCATGGCACTCTTGTATCAGACGCTGGTTTGGGACAAAACGGCGCATATGCCAAGGAAAGCGACCACGGGCGCAGCCGTTTCGCCCGGTGCGGAAGATATGGCTCCTCCACGCAGTGATATCGACCGGGTGCGGCGCTACTTCCACAACTTCGCCGAGTACCAGGCACCCGAAAACGGCTCGCCCCTGTATCAGGTTCTGTCGCGTGGCGTGCTGAACGACCCGGACATGCTGCGTTTTGCCGCCTCCTGCCCGCCGTCCCAGCCCTCGGCCAACCTGCTGTTTGCCGCAGTCCACGAGCTGCTGCTGGCCGGAGCGCAGCATCCGTTGCGCGCCTATTACCCCGATGTACTGGCCGACGAAAAGCCGGCGCGTGCGCCCGGCCCCGAGACCTACGCCGTATTTCAGGATTTTGTCTGGAGCCGGCAGGAGATCATACGGCCGGTGCTGGAAACACGCCTGGTCCAGACCAATGTCGTGCGGCGGACGACCTGCCTGCTGCCGCTGTTTGCCGAGGTGGCGCTGCGTGCCGCCGACCGGCCGCTGGCCCTGATTGAGATCGGCACCAGCGCTGGCCTGAACCTGCACTGGGACCGCTATTATCACCGCTACGATCTGCCCTCGGGCGCGCACCACAGCTGGGGGGATATCGGCTCTCCGGTCCATCTGACGACCCAAGTCCGGGGCAATACCCCTCTGCCCGCCATGCCCCCGGCCATCCGGGTGGTATGGCGCCGGGGCATCGACCTCAATCCGATTGATGTGAACGACGTTGCCGCCATGCGCTGGATACGCGCCCTGATTTTTCCCGAGCATATCGAGCGGCACCACACGCTTGAGGCTGCGGCCCGGGTGGCCCGAACCCATCCCGTTCCGGTTCTCAGGGGCGACGCGCTTAAACGGCTGCCGGCCCTGCTCGAAGAGGTGCCGTCGGCCAGTCAGCTGTGTGTGTACGCGACCATGGTGCTGAATCAGTTCTCGGCCGACGGGCGTCAGGCGCTGCAAGATTTGCTCAGCGCCTGCTCACAGGCTCGTTCGGTCGCCTTGCTGACCATGGAGGGGGTGCGAGAGGGCTGGGGGCGTCTGTATCTGACGGACTTTGTGGACGGCCGGATCAGCCGACGGCACCGGGCTGACTGCCACGCCCACGGCCGGTGGCTGGAGTGGCGGGCGGTCGCTGATGCGTGAGACGGGGAGATGAACCGGTTGACTCTTGCGGCCGGGCTCAGTCGTACCACCACGGTTTGATTTTGATCTTTTCGCCGCCCCAGCCCTGGCTCAGGGGGCCCATGAAATCGACCCGGATAATTTTTTCGCTGAACTTCCACCGGTCATCGACCTTGCGCAGCGTATCCTCGTAAAAACCGCCGACCACGATGGATTCCCCCCGCAGATCGCCGACCGCATCAAAATAGCTCTTGGATGTCGCCCGGTCCTTGTCGAGCGTAATGACCTGGTTGTGGATCAGGTGACGCAGGCACTCCAGACGGTGGCTCATATAGCGGCCGTACCAGCGCTCGACGGCTGCACGGCCGGCGCGTTTGCTGCCCGGGATGAGCAGCAGGTCGCACTCGTCGGCAAACAGGGCCATGACCTCTTCCAGCGTGCCTCTATCGACCGCCCAGCAGTAGCGGTGCACGAGGTCCCGAATCCGGTCGCGCTCAAAGAGTTCGTGCAGCATGCTCGCGTCTGTCATTGTTTGCTCCGTGTAGGATGGACCCTAGCGGGCCGGCTTGGTTGCCTGGGCGCTGGGCCGGGCGAGTATCCGGGCGGTCCAGGCGGCGACGTGGGGCGGCGGCGTAATCTCCATCAGGGGCAGGAACTCAACGAACGGGGTGTAACACACCTCGACCAGGCTGTAGCTGTTGCCGACCACATAGTCGGTGTTGTGCAGCTGTGTGTCGAGAATGTCCAGGTGGCTCTCAATCTCCCGCTTGGCCTGGGCCATGGCGTCCGTGTTCCAGCGCTCCTGGGGCAGGAAACGCTTGGGAAAGATAATCGTCCCGGTCTGGCGGGCGAGCTGGAGGTCGCACAGTTTCATGTGCTGGGCAGCCTGGGCGCGGCCACGCGCGTCGGCCGGAACGAGGGGCGGGGTGGGGTGGAGGGCTTCGAGGTATTCCAGAATGGCGCTTGACTCGTACAGGACAAAGCCGTCGTCTTCTTGCAGGCTCGGCACCCGGCCGTAGGGGTTGAGCGACACGTAGGGCTGCTGTTTGTGGGCGCCGGCCGTCATATCGACTTCAACCAACTCGGCCTCCAGCCCTTTTTCAATCAGCGCGATACGGACTCGGCGGGCAAAGGTTGACAGCGGGTGATAGTAAATCTTCAACATGGTCGGCCTCCTGTGTGCCCTCCCCGCATACCCCGTCCGGCCGGGGGCTGCAAGTTCCGCCGTGCGGAGGCCGGCTTGTGCTTGACCTGTCTGCCCCAACTTGGCATGAAGGGCGATGAGATCAGAACCCACAAGGAGGCAGCTATGAAAATGGGAGTTGCAATGTTTGCCACGGATTATGCGGTGCCGCCGGACCAGTTCGCCAAGGAGTGCGAAGAGCGTGGCTTTGAGTCGGTGTGGTATCCCGAACACACCCATATTCCGGCCAGCCGCAAGAGCCCCTGGCCCTTGGGCGGCGAGTTGCCGCGCGATTACTGGCATACCCACGACCTGTTCGTGGCGCTCATGGCTGCGGCCGCAGTGACCAAGACGATCAAGGTCGGCAGCGGCATCTGCCTGGTCATCGAGCACGATCCGATCAAGCTGGCCAAGGAAGTCGCCTCGGTTGACATGCTGTCAAACGGACGCCTGCTGTTCGGCATCGGCGGTGGCTGGAACGCCGAAGAGATGGAAAACCACGGCACGCCGTTCAACCGCCGCTGGAGAGTGCTGCGCGAGAAAATCGAGGCGATGAAGGTCATCTGGACCGAGGAAAACGCCGAGTATCACGGCGAGTTTGTGGACTTCGATCCGATCTGGTGTCATCCCAAGCCGGTCCAGAAACCCCATCCGCCGATCCTGTTGGGCACGCATACCTCAAGCGGCCTCAACCGGGTGGTCAATTACTGCGACGGCTGGATCCCGGTCGGTGGCGGGCTCAAGGATGTCAAGGAGATGACGGCCGATCTGCGCGGCCGGGCGGAACAGGCCGGCCGCTCGCCGGACGAGCTGTCGATCACCATGTTCATGGCCAGCGATGATGAGGCTCAGCTCGGCCAGTTCCAGGAGCTGGGCGTTGAGCGGGTGGTGTTTGGTGCGCCGTCCGAGGGCGCCGACAAGGTCCTGCCGCTGCTCGACCGCTACGCCGCCTCAGTCCCCAAATTTGCCTGACAGCCTGCGTAGCCGTCTGCCGCCGCGCCCGGAGTGTGCCATGAAACTCGGCATGATGATGTTTTCCACCGACTATTCTATGCGGCCCGACGACTTTGCCCGCGCCGTTGAGGAGCGCGGCTTCGAGTCGGTCTGGTTCCCCGAACACACCCATATTCCGGCCAGCCGCAAGAGCCCGTGGCCGATTGGCGGCGAGCTGCCCAAGGAGTACTGGCACGCCCACGACCTGTTTGTGGCGCTGATGGCGGCGGCGGCGGTCACCACCCGCATCAAGCTCGGTAGCGGCATCTGCCTGGTCATCGAGCACGACCCGATCAAGCTGGCCAAACAGGTCGCCTCGGTTGACCGGCTGTCCCAGGGCCGGCTGATCCTGGGCATCGGCGGCGGCTGGAACGCGGAGGAGATGGAAAACCACGGCACGCCGTTCGACCGGCGCTGGAAGGTGCTGCGCGAGAAGATCGAGGCGATGCAGTGCATCTGGACCGAAGAAGAGGCCGAGTATCACGGCGAGTTCGTGAACTTCGACCCGATCTGGTGCCATCCCAAGCCGGTCCAGAAGCCGTATCCGCCGATTGTTCTGGGTACGCATACCTCAAGCGGCATGAACCGGGTGGTGCGCTACTGCGACGGCTGGATTCCAATCGGTCTGGTGGTTCAGGATTTGGCCGCCAGTCTGAGCGACCTGCGCGACCGCGCCCGACAGGCCGGCCGCGATCCCGACGAGCTGTCGGTGACCATCTTCAGCGCGCCGGGCAAGGAAGAGCTGCTGCGCCAGTATGAAGACCTGGGCGTGGAGCGGGTCGTGTTTGGCGCCCGTCCGCAAACCGCCGACAAGGTTCTGCCGCAGCTGGACCGCTACGCCGAGTTCGTCCCCAAGTTTTCCTAGACGACCCACCTGTGCTGCCCGGCGGGAGTGCGGCGTGTGTGGGGTGGCACGGGGAGCCGTGTGCGATCAGTGATGAGATCGCGCCCTAGCTGCGGCTCTCAGAGGAGGAGGCCGGTTCGACGATGGTCAACGTTGTCAATACGCTGATGCTGATTTCGCTCATGTGCCTGCTGCTGGGTGTCGGCTTGCGCACTCCCTTTGCAGCGGTGCTCTCCGTCGCCCGCCAGTATCACCTCGTGCTGCGCGGCCTGGTGGCGAATTTCCTTATCGTTCCTGTCGTGTTCGTCCTCGCGCTGCGGGGCTTGCCGCTGGGCCCCGACATCGTCATCGGCCTGCTGGTCATGGCCGCCGTCCCGGTCGCGTCGGCAGCCCCGCCCTTTGTCGGACTGGCCAAGGGCGACCTGCCCTACGCGGTGGGGCTGATGCTCATTGTCGCCTTCCTGTGCGTCCCGCTCACGCCGCTCATCCTCGCCGTGTGCCTGCCCCCGAGCGAGGCCGGCTTGGAAATCGACCCCTGGAGAGTCATCCAGATCCTCCTGACCGCCCAGCTGATCCCGCTGAGCGTCGGTATGGTCATCCAGCATGTCCGGCCGAGTTGGGCACGGACACTGCTGCGGTTCCTGCCCCGGCTGGCCCTGATCGGTGTCGTGCTGACTCTGAGCCTGATCGCCGCCCTGCAAGCCCGGCAGATTGTTGGCCTGGGGGTGGTACCGCATCTGGCAGCCCTGCTGTCCGTTCTGGTGTGTCTGCTGATCGGGAATGTGATGATGCGAGGCGAGGCGGCTGCCCTGCGCCGGTCGCTGGCCGTCTCCACGGCGATTCGGAACGTGGCGCTGGCTTTGCTCATCGCCGGCACCAATTTCCCCGGCACCGCGGTTGTCACGATTGTTTTTGTCTTCGGCCTCCTGTCCCTGCTCGTCAGTGTGACCTACGGAAAGCTGACGACGAGTGTGGGCGTGCAAAGTGCCGAGGTGTGATATATGAAAAATTGCCGAACATTCCCGCCAACAACCGCGACCGGGCGCTGTTCGCGCTACCGCCCCGCCAGGACAGCGAGAAAGGAGCGACCCAACCATGAGCGCGCTTGCCTTTGACACCCATAAAGCGGTCACGGCGCTCAAGCAGGCTGGCTTCGAGGAGACCCAGGCGGAGGCAGTGGTCAACACCATGGGTGAAGCCCTGGGCGGCAACGTCGCCACCAAGGCCGATCTCACCGAGGTTCGTGCTGCCCTGGAGGCCGATATGGCCGCCGTGAAGGCCGACATTGAGCAACTGCGCCTGGCCACGCAGGCCGACCTCGCCGCCGTGCGGACGGACATGGCCGAGCAGTTTGTCGCCCTCTACAAACAGCTCTGGCTCATGGCTGTCGGCATCGTCGGCCTGACCGTCACCTTGGTCAAACTCATTCCCTAGCGGCAGGCACGGCCGGCGTGAACGGATGTCGCACGGCTCAGCCAGCGTCTCTCCCACGCGCTAGCGGCCCCGAAAGGTGGGCGGCCGCTTGTCAACAAAAGCCCTGACCGCCTCCCGGAAGTCCTCAGTCTGCTGGACACGGATGAGGCGGTCGGCCTCCATGTCGAGACAGGTGCGCAGATCCTGGGTCACCGCCCGGTTCAGATTCTCTTTCATATAGCCGATGGCGATAGGCGGTCCGGCGGCAATCCGTTTGGCCAGGGCCAGGGCCTCGGCGTGCAGCTCGTCGTCGGCCACCACCCGGTTGACGATGCCGAGCCGCTCGCACTCGCGCGCGCTGACCCGGTCGGCGGTGTAGTACAGCTCTCGGGCTTTGGCGGTTCCCACCAGTTGGGTCAGAAACCAGCTGCCGCCGTAGTCGCCCGACAGACCGATATTCCGAAAGGCGGTGCTGATAAACGCCCGCTCGGCGGCAATCCGAATATCGCAGGCCAGGGCGATGGACAGGCCGGCGCCGGCGGCTGGGCCGGGCAGGGCGGCAATGACGGGCTTTTGCAACTCGTAGATCATGGCCGTCAGGGTGGCCTGTTTGTGACGCAGGGTCGCAATCTTCTGTTCGGTGGTCTGTTCGACTGGCGGGCCGGCGTTCATGCTTTTGACATCGCCACCGGCACAGAAAGCCTGGCCGGCGCCGGTCAGCAGGATGCAACCGACCTCGGGCATCGCCGCCAGCTCGGGCATGATGCGGCGCAGGGCCGGGGTCAGGATATCGGACAGCGCGTTGCGGGCTTCCGGGCGGTTGAAGGTCACCACCCCGACGCCGTCTTCGATATGGCACAAGAGCTGCCGCGTTCCGGTATCAACAGGGCGGCTATTGGCTTGAAGGGCTTGGTCAGACATACATCTTCCTCCTCAGCTCGCATCTGTATGACACGGGTCGTATCCATTCAAGACGCCCGGCCGTCTGCTTCCCAGGCCGGACCCTAATGGTGGCCGATACGGGTTCCGTTGACACGCTCCTTAAGGGTGCTAGGGTCTGGATGTGGAACGGCTCATCCGTACCAGAGCGCAAAGGGAGAGTTGGGCAAAATTTTGCTGGGACTTGTCGAAGATTGTCATCACAACGCTGATCATTCTCCCTCTTGCGAGACCGGAATCGAGGAGCGTGTACACGTTCATATGCGGAGTGCTTGCGGGGACGCTGCTGGCATGGGCGGGGCATCGTCTAGACGACAGACGACAACAGGGAGGAAAGCAAAATGAGTGCTGATACAGCCTTGATACTCGTTTTTAGCCTGCTCGCGCTCTTTGCCGCTGGCGTGATTGTGCTCACCTTTCTGGAGCGAGACGAGCAGGACGAGCCGAGCCAATCCGCAAGGTGAGGACTAGCCATGCCCCGCGATAATATCCGTCCTCAAGAAGAGCCGCTGGACGAAGAGGAACGACAACTGATTCAAGAACTGGAAGCCGGAGAGTGGATTTCTGATCCAGACTTCCTGTCCAAGAAGCCGCACTTCGAGCAAGTAGCGCGAGCAACACTCGCCAAACAATAATCCTTACCAATACGTTCTCAGCGCCAGTTTCCAGCAAACAGATGGGCTGCACTCTCATAGGATGCGCGGACCTGCTGGGAACCTGCCGGCGGTGTGACGGCCTCCCGTTTGTCTGCTAAGGTGCCCGCTCTTCCTGTACCGAACACCACTGCGGGAGCCCGTTTTCTCAATTGGCACAAGCACCTTCCGATCCTGCCGTATCCGCGTTTTCCTACCCCGCCTTTCGGCGCTACTGGGCGTCTCGGCTGTTCTCCACCCTGGCCACCCAGATGCAGTCGGTTGCGATTGGCTGGCAGGTGTATGACATGACCCACCGGCCCCTGGACCTGGGCTTTGTCGGCCTGGCCCAGTTTCTGCCCGGTCTGGGTCTGGCGCTGATCGCCGGCTATGTGGTTGACCGCTACGACCGCCGCGCGATCCTGGGCCTGTGTACCGGGCTGGAGGCTGTCTGCTCGGTCCTGCTGCTGGCCCTGATCCTGAGCGGCAATACCAATGTTCTGTTGATTTTCGGCGTACTGGTGCTGTTCGGGATTGCGCGGGCGTTTGTGTTTCCGGCCGGCATTGCGCTGATGCCAAACCTGGTGCCCCAGCATCACTATGTGAATGCTGCGGCCTGGAGTTCTTCGGCCTGGCAGACGGCCACCATTGCCGGCCCGGCGGTCGGCGGCATGCTGTACGCCTTGGGGCCGGCGGTCGTGTACGGGGTGTCCGGCCTGCTGCTGCTCGGCTCTTCGCTGCTGGTGGCGTCGATTCGGATTCAGCGGGTGGTGAGCCAGAAAAAAGCCCCGAGTTGGGCGACGGTTGTGGCCGGTATCCACTTCATTCGCAGCCAGCCGATTGTGCTGGGCGCGATCTCGCTCGACCTGTTTGCCGTGCTGCTGGGCGGGGCCACAGCGCTTTTGCCGGTGTACGCCCGGGACATCCTGTTTGTCGGACCGACCGGCCTGGGCATCCTGCGTAGCGCGCCGGCGGCCGGGGCGTTGCTGACCGCCATGATTGTCGCCCGCCGCCCCATTCGGCAGCACGCCGGGCGGATTTTGCTCGTCACTGTTGGGGTGTTCGGGGCGGCTACGATTGTGTTTGGCGTGTCCGAAACGCTGTGGCTGTCGCTCCTGATGCTGTTTCTGATGGGTGCGGCCGACATGGTCAGCGTGGTGATTCGGCGCGTCCTGGTCCTGGTCGCCACGCCCGACGACATGCGGGGGCGGGTCAGCGCGGTTGAGGCGGTCTTTATCGGCGCCTCAAACGAACTGGGGGAGTTTGAGTCCGGGGTGACCGCCGCCTGGTTTGGGGTGGTGCCGGCGGTCGTGCTGGGCGGACTGGGCACGATCGGTATCGTCAGCCTGTGGGCGAAAATCTTTCCCCAGCTGAGGCAGGTCGATAGCCTGGAGATTCATCCTCGCGTCTAAGGCATGACGCAAGAGGCGGCCGGGGCGGGTTTGAAGCCCGCCCCTACAGGTCGCGGACGGCCGGCAGGACTTCTTCGGCCAGGCGGCGCAGGGCGACGAGCATCTTGTCGTGCGGAATCAGGCCGCCCGGATTCAGGGCGCACAGCAGCTGGTCGCACTGAATCTTGTCCTGGATGCTCCGAATCTTGGCAATACACTCGTCTGGATGGCCGTAGATCGCCATGCGTTCCTCGGCCACCGCGTAGTCGAGTCCGGTGCCGATGGGATGATGGGCCAGGCTTTCGGCCACCTGGGCGCGCACGTCAGCCCTGTCGTTGCCGGGATAGACAAAAAACAGGGCTGACACGCCACCGGCCGTCGGTGAACCGTGAACCTCCTGACAGGTGTCGCGGTAGAGCTTCAGGTGGCCCAGGAAATCGTCGGGCCAGGGATGGATGGGGGCGGCCATGAGTACCCGATAGCCACGGCGGCCGGTGAAGACGGCCGTGCTTGGGCTGTTGGCGGCAATATGAATCGGCGGGCAGGGCTGCTGGATGGGTTTGGGCACGACCTCGACCGCGTCGAAGTCGTAGTAGTCGCCGTGGTAGGAGAAGCGCGGGCTGGTCCAGGCCCGCTCGATAATGTCCAAGGCTTCTTCAAGGCGCTGGCTGCGCTCCTCCCAGGGAACGCCAAAGGTCTCGAAATTCTGGTTCCAGGTCCCGCGACCGGCCCCGAACTCCAGGCGGCCATCGCTCAGCAGGTCCACCGTGGCGGCCTCTTCGGCAATGTGCAGGGGATGGTGGAGCGGTAGCTGGCTGACGCCAATCCCGAGCCGGATGCGTGTGGTCTGGGCGGCCAGGGCGGCGGCCACGGTCAGCGGCCGGGGCATGACCGAGAAGCTGGGGTTGAAGTGCGCCTCGGCCAGCCACACCGAGTCAAAACCGAGCGCATCGGCGTACACGATCTGCTCCAGGGTCTGGCGATAGCGGGTCTGCATCGACTGCTGGGGCGCACACGGGAGCTGATAAAAAATACCACACTGCATAGGAATCGTCCTCTCAAGAGCTTCCTGCCTTATCAACCCCTGGCCCCGGAAATGCAAGAGACGGGGCGGACGGCGTGCGGCGGGCGGTGGTGCCGGCCGGGCCGAAGTGCGCTACAGTGGCCGGACTCTGTGCGTAATAGACAAGGAGGCAGCCGCCATGAGACTCGAAGGCAAAGTGGCAGTGATTACCGGCGGGGCGAGCGGAATGGGCCAGGCGACGGTCCTGCGTTTTCTCGACGAAGGCGCGCGCGTCGTAATTGCCGATTACAACGCCGACAACGGCGAAAAAACGCTTGGCCTGGCCCGCGACGCCGGGCACGCGGACACGGCGCGGTTTATCCGTACTGATGTGGCCCAGGAGGCCGATATCGTGGCCATGGTCGAGTTGGCGGCGTCGGAGTTCGGTCAACTCGACATTATTTTCAATAATGCCGGGGTAGGCGGGGTGGTCGGACCGGTCTGGGATATTGCGGTCGAGGAGTGGGACTACACGTTTGACGTGCTGACCAAGGGCGTGTTTCTGGGCATCAAGCACGCCGCCCGGGTGATGAAGAAACAGGGTCACGGCGGGGCAATTATCAATACCGCCTCGACCGCCGGGCTGAGCGGCGGGTCCGGCCCGCTGGTCTATTCGGCGGCCAAGGCGGCGGTGATCAATCTGACCAAATCGTCCGCGGTTCAGCTGGCGCCGGACCGGATTCGGGTCAACGCCATCTGTCCGGGCGCGATTCTGACCGGGCTGACCGACCAGGGCAATCCGCAGCAGGCGGCCCAGGCGATGGACAGCTTTCAACCCTGGCCGGAACACGGCAGGGGGCAGGACATCGCCGGCGCGGCTCTGTTTCTGGCCAGCCAGGACGCCGCCTTTGTCACCGGCGAAGCCCTGGTCGTTGACGGCGGACTGACCGCCATCGGCCCAGATATGTGGCGGCGTTTTGCGCTCAAGCAGGAAGCGCAGGCGCGCAACAGCCATGTCAACCGGGGCAGCACCGGAGAGGCCGTGACCTCACGCCGGGTCGGGGACTTGTAGGGCGCCTCACTTTCCCGTGAACCGGGGCGGACGCTTTTCCAGAAACGCCCGCCGACCCTCCTCAAAGTCCTCGGTCTGGCGGGCGTAGTACAGGGCCTGACCCTGATACTCGTAGGCTTTGTCGGGCGTTGTCGTTTCCCAGCCGTGCAGGATGGCCGACTTGGTATAGCCGTAGGTCAGGGTCGGCCCCTGGGCAAACTCGCGCGCCCACTCCAGGGTGGCGTCTTCGAGCTGGTCGAGGGGAACGACCCGGTTGACCAGCCCCCAGCGCTCGGCCTCCTGAGCCGACAGCTGAGGGGCGAGCAAGGCCCACTCCATGGCTTTGCCAATGCCCACAAACTGCTGAAGCAGGCTGGTGCCGGTGGCGATCCCGCGCTTGACAAAGGGGATGCACAGGGTGGCCGTGTCGGCCATTACCCGCAGGTCGCAGCCCAGAGCCAGATTAAAGCCGGCGCCGTGGGCGTGACCGTTAATCATGCCAATGACCGGCTTGGCCAGGGCGCGCATTTTGGCCAGGACCAGCGGCCAGCGCCCCTCGCCCTGGACGTACTGCTTGACCGGATCGTCGTACACCCGGTAGGGCTCGCCCGGCTCGGCCATGCCCTTGAGGTCGTCGCCGGCGCAGAACGCCCGGCCCGCGCCGGTCAGAATCACGACCCGCACGTCCGCGTCCCGCTCGCAGTCTTCAAATGCCGCTAGGAGTTCGAGACCGACGCGGACGTTGATGGCGTTGAGCCGCTCGGGGCGGTTGAGGGTGATCCGGCAGATGCCGTCTGCCTGCTCGACGATAAGATAACGGAACTCCATGCTGCGTCCTTTCGGGGCGGAATAGGATAGGCCAGAGCATAGGTCGCCCGACGGTGGGGGACAAGGGCGGGGCAGGCTGGCGGTCTGGAGGGCGCGGGCGAGAGACCCCGGAGGGCACAGGGGCTCCCGCCCGCAGGAGGGAACGGGTCAGGGACGGTCGGCCGGACTCTGGACGTAGCGGGCCGCAGCGTCGTGTTCGCTAGCGCCGGTCTGGACCGGGCTGGCGGGTGTCTGCTCGGCCGCTGCCTGGACAGGCACGGTGTCTCCCTGAAAAACCAGCCGGTCGGCCGTATTCTGGGCGTGCAGCTTGGCCTGCATGGCGGCCGACAGGTGGATGGGGCGCTGGTCGGGAAACCGGTCCGGCCAGATGTGCGGCCGCAGAAAGAATTCTTCTGGATACTTCACCTCGGCCTGGCTTTTGATGGAGGTGTCGAGATACCACTGGCGGCGCATGAAGTCGGGGTTGAAATAGATCTCGGCTTCCCGCTCGTCCCAGTCGATCACCTTATGGCTGTCGTTACACATGTAGGACATGATATCGCCCGGAATATGCCAGTGGACGATGAAACGGGTGCCGTAGCCGTGCTCGCCCAGGCCCGGGTTGAACAGGTCGGCCATCCGGACCTCAATATGGATCAGCCTGCCGTCCGGGCCGTACTGCTCGACCCGCAGGGGAAAAAAGGTGTGTTTGTCCAGCCAGAAAATCAGCCGCGGCACATAATAATTCGGCAGCCAGTCTTCGCGGGCAACAGCCTCGACAACGTAGGCCTCGACCCCGCCGTCGGCCCGGTAGTAGGGGTAGGATTCGCCCATCGGTTTGAGCGTCCCGGTCTGATACTGACGGAATTCGTTGGTGTCGAGGTCGCGCAGCGTGATGGTCGGCCGGGTGTGGGGAAAACGGACCGTTTCGTCCACCACGTCGGTGCCCAGAATCCGCCAGCGGAACTCCCAGGCGTCGCGACCGTAGGAGTCGTCGGGGGTCAGCGCCATATTGGGGAAACGGCTCTGGCGGCGCCGGGGCACCTGATGGCGCACACGTCGAATGGATGACGAGTAGCGAAAACGCTCTTCCTTTTTGTGGAAGCTCTTGTCGGTCCGATAATGGATGGCGATCCACTGCGAGCCCTCGGCCGCCGGCGGGGCAACGCCCTGACTCAGCGAGCGGTAGACTTCCTCGCCGGGCTTGAGACGAAACTCGGCCTGCACCCCGGTGATCTCGCGATCGGTTGGTGAATAATAGACAAAGGTAATCGACTTGCCGGGATTCAGCAGCACGCCGGTGTCGCCAATTGACGCCCAGCTGTTGGCCACAACCCCCGACCAGCGCGGACGGGGGTTGTACTCCATCAGCTTGTAGCCCATCTCTTCGGCCGTGTAGGGCGGGGTGAACGGGTAGGCTTCGGCCGGCAGATAGGGCACCTCGGGGTGACGCGGGGTGTCGGTCGCCCGGTCAATGGCCTGGAGTTCCTGGCCGGACAGTTCGTCCAGGGTTTTCCAGCTGCGCTGGGCGGTTTCCTGAGCCGCGACCGGTCGGTGTGCGGCGAGCACAGCCGCCAAGACGAGCAGTACGACGAGCCGGACAGCTCGGTGCCTCATTATGCCTCCTGGGTGCGATCCGGGTGGCTCTGCCACCCCAACGGTCTCGCCCGTAATCCCTTCCTGTAGTTTGCCAAGGGCTACAAATATGACATGAACGTTCATTCAGTCAAGCCGCCTTTTATGAAACTTTCATGAAATGCGAAAGCAATAAGGATAAGCTCCCCTAATCCGCTGAGCCTTGCCTTTCTTGTCCCTGGCCGGGCACGGTGCTAGCGTCCGGTGAAACACCGCAGGGCGCATGACCCTGGCGTAAAGGAGGACGTATGGCAGACCGACTCACAGGCAAGGCAGCGATTGTTGTTGGGGCCGGCCAGACACCGGGCGATACCATCGGCAACGGCCGGGCGACCGCAATCGTGTATGCGCGCGAGGGCGCTCGGGTGCTGGTGGTTGACCGACGGCTGGAGTCCGCCCAGGACACCTGCCAGATGATCGCTAAAGAGGGCGGTCAGGCTGTGGCCTTTGGGGCTGATGCGACCGACTCGGACGACTGTCGGCGCATGGTCGAGCAGTGTGTCCAACACTTTGGCCGGCTGGATATTCTGCATAACAACGTCGGCATTGGCGACCGGGACTCGGGGCCGACCCACCTGGAAGAGGCGGCCTGGGACCGGATCATGGAGGTCAACATGAAGAGCGTCTTCCTGCCCTGCAAGCACAGCCTGCCGGTGATGCGCCAGCAGGGCAGCGGCAGCATCATCAGCATCTCCTCGATCGCGGCGGTGTGCTCGGTCGGCATGTTGGCCTACAAGACCTCCAAGGCCGGCATCAACGCCATGACCCATCAGATGGCGCTCGGCAATGCCAAGTACGGCATTCGGGTCAACGCCATCATGCCCGGTCTGATGGATACCCCGATGGCCATCGAGGGCATTTCGGCCGCGCGCAATATCGGCAAAGACGCCCTGCGCCAGGAGCGCGACGCCCAGGTGCCCCTGGGCCGAAAAATGGGCACCGGCTGGGATATTGCTCACGCCTCGCTGTTTCTGGCCTCGGACGAGGCGCGCTTTATTACCGGAGTGATTCTGCCGGTTGACGGTGGGCAGAGCGCCCGGATCGGCTGAGGGGCGCTCGGTCGGGCACGGGCGACCGTGCCTCAGCCGCCGTCGATCTCACCAGGATGGAGAAGCTCGGCTCGGGGAGGCAGGTTGAGGACGGCCTCGGGAAAGAATTCAGCCAGGTAGGAAATAATGTGCTTGACCGACAGCATGCCGACCGGGCGGTGCGTCTCGTCGACGAGCGGCAGCCGCCGAAAGCCGCCCTCGCCCATGAGGTTCAGGGCAAAGGCCAGCGGGGCATCGGTCGGCAGGGCTTCCGGGTCGGCGGTCATGACCGCCTCAATCTGAATCTGGCTCAAATCCTGATCGCCGCCCAGCACTTTGTTGAGCAGATCGCGCTCGGTAAAAATCCCCACCAGGCGTTCGGCCTCCTGGACCAGCACACAGCCGACCCGCTGCTCCTGCATGAGGCGGACCGCCTCGGCCACACTGGTCTGGGGCGTGACATTCAGCGGCGGAACGTAGGGCAGGGTGCTGATCGGCTCGTGCAGGGCGTTCTCATCCAGCTGGCGCCGGGCCGGCGCCGTCCGCTCCTCGATGATGTGTTCTTCCTCTTCCAGGCCCTCGCTCGCATATCGCATTGTCGGGTTATCTGCTGCCATGTCTCGCGTCTCCTTGTTCATAGAAAAAATTCATAGAAAAAGAGGCTGCCCAATCGGCCGTTCACTCAGGCTGGGGCGAGATTCGGAATGCCTTTACTAGCCCAAGTCCCGGTCAGCAGTCAAGTCGTGCGCAGGCAGAGGCCGGACGGAGATTCGCAAAAAGTGAAGTCGGCGATTTCGTGTGTCTGGCGCAAGCCTCGCGCGATCTCCCCTTCCAGCGTTGTCACCGTCACGGTGCTGTGGGCAAACGCCTCGCCGTCGGCATAGGCCCGTACCGTGTGTTGCCCGTCGCCCAACAGGTTGCAGTTGAACAGCAGGCCAAAGCCGGTGTCGGTGTCCCCGCAGCGGTCGGCTGTGTCCAGGCGGTCCGTGCCAGAACCGGCCTCAAAGGTCAGGGTGGCGTCCGTGTCGCCTTTCTCGAAGACAATCTCCACCGTGTCAGCCTCACATACCCACCCGGAAATCACGCCCGGGCCGCTCTGAAAGGAACCGGGGGCGGGCGGGGCCGGGCGGCCGAATGACCGCGCCCAGGGCGGGAGCCTCCAGGCGCCGCAGCGCGTGACTGCCCCCTCGGAGGGTAGTCATGAGCAATAAATCCACGTATTTCTACTAGTTTTTGAGAGGAAATACTCGTATTTATACTGAGACCCACTTGACAAGGTGGAAGGAAGGCTAAAGATGCTCTCCGCTCTCCGCTCTCCGCTCTCCGCTCTCCGCTCTCCGCTCTCCGCTCTCCGCTCTCCGCTCTCCGCTCTCCGCTCTCCGCTCTCCGCTCTCCGCTCTCCGCGAGGAGGGCTGGCGATGAGGCGGCGGTTGTGCGCTACCCTCGTCGCCCTGAGTCTCAACCTGGCCGTCCCCGCCTTTGCCCAGGATGGCACCACCCCCACGTGTCCCAACCCGACGCCGACCGCGGTGGCGGTGACGACCGTGCCCATCGTCGTCCCGTCCACGACGGCGGACTACTTCGTCCTCTACGTACGGCATGATCTGAATGCGGATACCACGGTCGAGATCCCCGTCTCCGTGACCCTGGGGAAGGCGAGCACGACGCCGCTCTCCGAGCACATCGCGGCCCTGCCTGCCGCGCGCTACCGGGTGGAGAAGTACCTTGTCGCTGACCCGGCGGACGTGGACGGCGACTGCATCGACGACCTCACCGAACTGGCCGACCCGGCGGGCAACCCGGTGAACCCGGCCACGGTCCCCGATCCCAGCGACGGCGCCGTGGTCATTCCCGACCGTGCCGCCTTCGAAGCGCTCGCCTCAGAGCATGGCCTCAAGTTCGTTGTGGTTGACCCGCATACCGAGAGACCGAGTGTCTACTTCCAGAACACCAAAAACTACTATTCGCATGCAGACTTCATGGAAGCCATCGGCATTGATGAGGGCCCTGGCGTGCTCACCAGTAGTATCGCCTATGACTCATCCCTCCGTGCCTCCGATGGCAGCGCGGGCGTCTACATTCTGTCTCTCACTCCGTGGCCCTACTTCCCTGGCGCTTCTCTCTTCAATAGCGCCGCGCACGTCTATACGCTGCTCGCCGCCAACATGCCGCTGCTCGATGACGACCTGGGCTTGTTTACTCCAAATAGTGTACTGCCGGCCATTCAGGTCGCCCGCGAGTCGGACTGGGCCGCCCGCCTCTTCCTGGTGTTCGAGAAAGACATCGACGTCGATGTCTCCTTCCAGGCCCTGAATCCCGGCGTCGGGATGGGCCGGCTGCGCGCCCTGGACGCCGACGAGCGGCCTCACCCGCGCGACATCGTGCTCTACGAGGCGCTGCCCAACGAGTTGCCGCGCGTGGCCGGCCTCATCTCCACCGTGCCTCAGACCCCGCTCTCCCACGTCAACCTGCGGGCCGTCCAGAACCGCATTCCCAACGCCTTCATTCGCGACGCCGCCACCAACGCCTACATCACACAGCTGCTCGATTCCTACGTCCGCTACGAGGTGACCGACGACGGCTGGACGCTGCGCGCCGTCACCAAAGCCGAAGTGGACACGCACTATGAGTCCGCCCGGCCCGCTCAAGCCCAGACCCCCCAGCGCGACCTGTCGGTCACGACCATCACGTCCCTCAGCGAGATCGGCTTTGCCGACTGGACCGCCTTCGGCGTCAAGGCCGCCAACGTGGCCGTGCTGGGCACGCTCGGCTTCCCCGCCGGCACCGTGCCTACCGGCTTTGCCATCCCGTTCTATTTCTACGACACATTCATGAACGAGACCGCCCTGGGGCAGGAGACCGTCCTGGGGAAACGGAGCGGTCCCGCTGCGGAAAAGATTACGCTCACGGCCAACACCAAGCTGCGCACCGCCGTCACGCAGATGCTGGCCCACCCGAAATTCCAGATGGATTTCGACATCCAGGAAGAGATGCTCGACGATCTGCGCGACGCCATCAAGGACGCCCCGGCGCCGCAGTGGATCAAGGACGCCCTGACCAAGATGCACGCCACGTACCCGGACGGCCAGTCGTTACGCTACCGCTCCAGTACCAACAACGAAGACCTGCCGGGCTTCAACGGCGCGGGCCTGTACGCCTCCTACACCCAGAAGCCGGCCGAGACCGTGGAGGACGGCATCGACAAATCCCTCAAGCAGGTGTTTGCCAGTCTGTGGACCTTCCGGGCCTTCACCGAGCGGGAGTTTCATCGCATCGACCATCTCAAGACGGCGATGGGGGTGCTGGTGCATCCGAACTACACCGACGAGGTGGTCAACGGCGTGGCGGTCAGCTTCAACCCCACCTTCAGTGGTTCTTCCGGGGGCTATTACGTCAACAGTCAGGTCGGCGAGGACCTCGTGACCAATCCCGAGGCCCACTCGGTGCCCGAGGAACTCCTGTTGTTCCCGACCGAGGGGTCTCGGTATTATCGCGTACTGGCGACCTCCAACCTGGTGGAGCCGGGGCAACTGCTCATGAGCCCCGCCCACCTCAGTCAGTTGCAACTCCACCTCACCGCGCTCCACAACCACTTCAAGGGCTTGTACACGCCGGCCGCCGGCGAACCGTTCGCCATGGAGATCGAGTTCAAGATCACCAGTGCCAATCACCTGGCGATCAAGCAGGCCCGGCCCTGGGTGTTCGTCACCGATGTCGCTGAGCCGCCGCCCCCTCCACCGCCGCCCCTTCCGCCGCCCCGCCCACCCACCACCGGCGGCCCCACCGGCGGCGGTCCCACCGGTGGTGGTCCCACCGGTGGCGGTAGGGGCGGGGGCGGGGATATCCCCGACCGGCACGGCGCCACCCTGGACGCCGCCACCGGCCTGACTCCCCGCGGCCCCACCACCGGCGGCCCCACCGGCGGCCCCACCGGCGGCCCCACCACCAGCGGTCCCACCACCAGCGGTCCCACCGGTGGCGGTAGGGGCGGGGGCGGGGATATCCCCGACCGGCACGGCGCCACCCTGGACGCCGCCACCGGCCTGACTCCCCGCGGCTACACCACCGGCGTCCTGCAGCGCCGGCTTGACGCCCGGCTCCAGAGCCGCACCGATGTGGACACCTTCCGCCTCGACCTGCCGGCTGTCGGCGTGCTGACCGCCTCGACCTCCGGGGGGCTCGACACCACCGGGCAGCTCTACCAGGCCCAAGCCGACGGCGCGCCCACTCTGCTTGCAGCCGACACCGCCCACGGCCCGTTCCGGCTCGGCGTGGCCGTCGAGTCCGGCACTTACTACCTGGCCGTCTCGGCCGGGACCAGCTTCGGCGACTACACCCTCACCGTCCACTACACCCCCGCCTTTGTCGAGAATCCCGCCCCGGATTCCCCTCAGAGCGGCATCGGCGTGCTGTCCGGGTGGGTGTGCGCCGCCGACACGGTCGAGATTGAGCTGGTCCCCGAAAACGGTGAGACCCAGACGTTGGTCCCGGCCACGGGCACGAGCCGGGCCGATACGGCCGGGGTGTGTGGCGCGGACACCACCGACACCGGCTTTGGGCTGCTGTTCAACTGGAATCTGCTGGGCGACGGCCAACACACGGTGCGGGTCTTGATTGACGCCGTGGTGTTTGCCGAGCGGCAGGTCACCGTCACCACCCTCGGCGCCCACCCCGAGCAGGAGTACCGCCGGGGGCTGGCGGCCACCACAGACATCGCGGACTTCCCGGACGTGGGGGAAACCACCACGCTGCGCTGGGCAGAAGCCTTGCAGAACTTCGTCATTGCCAGCGGGGAGCGGGTGCGGGGCGGGGCCCAACTGACGCCTGAAGAGGCGCGGCTGGAGAACCCCGCGCCGGGGTCGTTCCAGAGCGGCCTGGGCGTGATTTCCGGGTGGGTGTGCGAGGCCGACACGGTCGAGATTGTCTTCGAGCCGGGCGACACGGCCGACACGCTGACCTTTGAAGCCGGCTCCGGCACGGAACGACGGGACACGGCCGACTCCTGTGGCGACAGCGACACCGGCTTTGGGTTGTTGTTCAACTGGAATCTGCTGGGCGACGGGCAACACACGGTGCGGGCGTATGCCGACGGGGAGGAGTTCGCGTACAGCACCGTAACGGTGACGACGCTGGACGGGGAGATCGTGCGCGGCTTGCGCCAGACGCACGAGATTGCGGACTTCCCGACGGCCGGGCAGACGACGACGGTGGAGTGGCAAGAGGGGCCGCAGAACTTTGTCGTGACGGGGGTGGAGACGCCGGAGGAATAAGGAGCGGGCCCGGCGAGTGGCCGGGCCCGCTCAGGACGTGTGATGCCCATGACCCGGAATCTGCTCTGAGCAGCCGTGCGGCAGCCGCTGGGCCGGAGAGCACCCACCCCGCCGCTCGCGCGGCACAAAGAGGAAACGTGTCCTCAACAGCCCAAAGAGAGGTTGACACGTTTCCTCTTTCCCTCCCGGGAGGGCGAGAACCTGACTCCTGAGAGGGTGGGGAGCTGGGGCGGCTGTCTTGCTCCCTCTCCTCTGGAGGGAGAGGGCGGGGGTGAGGGGAACGCTGATGAATCAAGCCTGTGAGGGGGGGTGGGGAGGGAACCTGCCGGGGAGGGGACCTGCTGGGCCGCTGGGTCACGCAATACGCATCACCCCTCCGAGGAGGGGAACCGCCCCCATCCCCTCCTCGGAGGGGTGGCCGCAGGCCGGGGTGGGTTTCGTTTTGCAGCACACGTTCAGGGGGGGCAGGGCGGGTATGACCGACACGGTCGAGATCGTGTTTGAGCCGGGCGGCACCGACGAGACGCTGACCTTTGAGGCCGGCTATGGCACGGCCCGGGCGGACACGGTCGACCAGTGTGGCGACAGCGACAATGGCTTCGGCCTGCTGTTCAACTGGAACCTGCTCGGCGACGGCCAGCATACGGTGCGGGCCTATGCGGACGGCGAAGCGTTTGCCCACAGTACGTTTAATGTGACGACGCTGGGCGAAGAGTTCGCGGAGAACCTCGCCCAGACCCATGAGATAGAGGACTTCCCGGCCCCAGGCCAGACGACCACGGTGGAGTGGCAGGCGGGCCAGCAGAATTTTGTCGTGACCGGCATGGAGTGGCGCCCCCACCAACGCATCGTTGGATGCTGCGCTATCGAGGCCGGTCAGTTTGAGGAAAGCGAGCGCAGCCGCAGTCTCCACCCTTTTGTTGCCATCTACATCAGGCTGAGCTGGTCCTGCGCCGCAGGCGCGGGGGAGCGTGGCTTACGGGTGCTCGCCCACCTCCCGTTCGATCATCCGGGTGAAGGTACTCAGCGGCATGGCCTCGTGCTGGGCGGCGGCGCGGGAGAGGACACCAGCGGCTCGGCCCTGCTGGCCCGCCACTGCCCCCGAGGCCGGCGCAGGGTCCCCGTGGGCGTGCAGGAACCGCCCCTCACTCGTGGGCAACGTCGAGACGGGCTGCCCGGCGTGGTCGTGGATGGTCTCGATCCCCCGCTCGGCATCAAACACCACCCGATACACCCCCTGCCACACCCCGACCAGCGGCACCACCTGATGCCCGTTGCCCACGCTGAACACCACACTCCGTTCGCCCACACGGAACGCGGGCGTGCCCACAATCTCCAGGATGGTCCCGTCCGGCTCGGGCCCGCCCACAAATTCCAGAGTCAGGGACGGCTGGTCTACCGCTCCTTTCAACACCGCCAGGTCGGAGAACGTGACCAGGGTCAACGGGGTTTCGGTCCGGGCGTCCCACTCCGGCTCGATAGCCGTGACCGTGCCCACCGCAATCACCTCGGCTTCCTTGACCAGCGTGGCAAAGGACACCTCCAACACCGTGGTGGCCCCGGCCCACGCCGGCAGCAGCCACAAGCTCCACCCCACCAGCCAGCCGAGGCGGAGCGCATGGGAACCGGGGGTCGAAGCAGCCTGTGGGGGTCGGTTGAGCGCGAACATGCCCTTGCTTCTAACGCGGGCGTGGCCTCGCCGTCAAGCAGAACCACCCGCAGGTCGGGTCTCCCTGTGCCCTGCCGTTCGAGCGTCCGAGCGTCAGGGAGGAGAGGTGCGCCCGGCGGCGGTAACCTCCCCTCCAACGATGGAAAACCACCTGAAGCCCCGGCTCAAAAAGGAGGGCAGAGATGCTGAGGCGTCTCCTGTGGCCCGAGTGGCGGAAAGATTACTTCACGATTCGGTACGTGCTGAGGCGGATATGGACATGGTGGCTGTGGGGCCTGGGGGTCGTGATCGTCCTGCTGTGGTTCCTCTGATTTCCCCGGCCTTCTCACCTCTTGACACCGTCGTAGGAGGTCCAAGGATGCTCTCCGTTCGGCGGCGGGGCCGCTGGTCCCTCGTCCTGCTGGGACTCTTCCTGGTCTGCTGTGGACTGCCGTCCGACAGCCAAGCCTATGTCTTCTGGCCCAGTGGGACGGGCAAAGACCCCTTCTGGGCGCACGCCCAAGCCACCCTCAACCTGCAACTCGGGTGCCCCGACCCCCCCCTGACTTACAAGGGGCCGTGTTGGGACGATGCGGCCAAAAAGGCCGCTGAGGAGTGGAACGCAGCCGGGTCCCGGTTCCGCTTTGTGATCGCAGACCCGCCCGACCCGCCGCCCGATGCGTGTGACCGGAACGATGGCGTCACGACCGTCGCGTGGACGGACACCGTCTGCGGAAGAGGCTATGGTGGCACGCTCGCCACTGCGGTCAGGCTAAGAATAAAGCCCGATGGCGAAATCATCGAGGCGGATCTCCTTTTCAATAATAAGGAGAAGTGGACCACCCACGCGGGCCCAGGCAGACAGCGGCCTGGGCCGTGGGATTTCTACCGGATCGCCCTGCATGAGTTCGGCCATGCCCTGGGTCTCCTCCACCCGAACGATAACGGGCAGTCCGTGACCGCCCGCATGAATGGCGGCGTACTCAATACCCGCAGCCTCCAGGCAGACGACCGGAATGGGGCCGTGGCCCTCTATGGCAACGACACGGGTGGCGCGCCCGCGCCGCCGCCGGCCTTTACCGTCAGCCCCAATGATCGCCGTCTCATGATCGTGGGCGACGCCTTCAACTTCCGGCTCTCCGCCACCACCGGCACGCCGCCCCTGACCTACCGGCTCCTCGGCCCCCAGGCCACCTGTCAAGGGCCCGACCCGGCCACGCCCCTCATCGCCTGTCCCGGCGACGGCACGGGCACGGTCGTTGATCCCGACTGGCCGGCCGGCCTGACCTTCGATGCCAGCACCCGCACGCTGAGCGGCACCCTCACCGCCCTCGGCCCGGCCCCCGTCTTGCGCAGAGTCCACGACTCCGGCCTCTTCACCCGCCACACCGACCCCTACACCGAGACCGCCTACACCTACCTTGTCACCGACAACGCCGACCCGCCCCGCACGGCCCGGACGACCGTACGGTTGACCGCCCAGGCTGCCCCGCTGCACTTCGACCGCGGCCTGTCCTTCCCGCCGCACTGGGAAGTCGGTGTGCCCCTCTCCCCCCTCTCCCTGCCCCGCGTCACCAACGCCCCCGGTCCCCTGACCTATACGTTCGAGCCGGCCCTGCCGCCCGGGCTGCGCTACGATGCCGCGGCGCACACCCTCAGTGGCACCCCCACCCGCGCCCAGGCCCTCACCACTGTCGCCTTCGTCGCCACGGAACAGACCTCCCACCCTCGCGCCACTGAAGTCCACACCCACTTCACCGTCGTCACTCCCCCGCCGCTCACCTTCGACCCCCCGACCCTGGCCGCGTTGGCCGCCACCGAGGGCGAGGCGCTTGCGCCCCTGGTTCTGCCCCGTGTCCCCAACGCCCGCGGGACCGTGACCTACACTCTCCCGGGCCTGCCGCCCGGGCTGACCTTCGAGACCACTACCCGCACGCTGAGCGGTACGCCCGCTACGGGCACGGCGGGCGTCTATACGCTCACCTATATCGCCACCGAGACCGTCCCGCCCCGGCGCACCGCCGCCCTCACCTTCGCTGTGACCATCGCGGCCCCGCCGCCGCCCCCACCGCCGCCGCCCCCCCGACCGCCCACGACCGGGGGCGGTCGGGGGGGTGGGACCCGCACGCCTGCCGACCGGCACGGCGCCCCCCCGGCCGAGGCCACGCCCCTCAATCCCCGGCGCTACACCACCGGCGCCCTCTCGCGCACGCTGACCGCTCACCTCCAGAACCGGCGCGATGTGGACTATTTTACCCTCACCCTGCCCTCTGCCGGCATCCTGACCGCCGCGACCACCGGGGCGGACACCACCGGGCAGGTCTTCCAGGCTCAGGAAGAGGGCGACCCCATGCTGATTGCGGACGATACCGACAGCGGCCCCGGACGCAACTTTGCGCTCGGCACCGCCGTCGAGCCGGGCACCTGCTACCTGGCCGTGTCGGCCGGGCAGGGCAGCGGGGAGTACACCCTCAGCGTCCACTACACCCCGGCTTTTGTGGATAATCCCGGCCCTGCTTCTCCCCAGAGCGGCCTGGGCGTGCTGTCCGGGTGGGTGTGTGCGACCACCCGGGTCGAGATCGAGCTGACGCCCGCCAACGGCGCGCCGGTGACGCTGCTCCCGGCCACCGGCACGGCCCGCGCCGACACGGCGGCGGCGTGTGGTCCCCGGACCACCGACACCGGCTTCGGGCTGCTGTTCAACTGGAACCTGCTGGGCGACGGCGCCCATAGCGTGCGCGTCCTGATTGATGACGTCCTCTTCGCCGAGCGGGCGCTCACCGTCACCACCCTCGGCGCCCATTCGGACCAGGAGTACCGCCGGGGCCTGCGGGCCACCTCGGCGCTCGCCGACTTCCCGGCCGCGGGCCACACGACCACCCTGCGCTGGGCGGAAGCCTTACAGAACTTCGTCATTGCCAGCGGGGAGGGCAGCGACGGCGGAGCACAACTGACGCCCGAACAGGCGCGGTTGGAGAATCCCGCGCCAGGGTCGTTTCAGAGCGGCCTGGGCGTCATTTCCGGCTGGGTGTGCGAGGCCGATACGGTCGAGCTTGTGTTCGAGCCGGGCGGCACGGCCGCCCCCCTGATCTTCGAGGCCGGCGCGGGCACCGAACGGGCCGACACGGCCGACCGCTGCGGCGATACGGCCAACGGCTTTGGCCTGTTGTTCAACTGGAACCTGCTGGGCGACGGCACCCATACCGTGCGGGCCGTGGCCGACGGGGACGAGTTTGCCCACAGTACCGTGACGGTGACGACGCTGGCCGGGGAGTTCGCGCGGGGGCTGCGCCGGACGCACACGATTGCGGACTTCCCCACGGCCGGGCAGACGACGACAGTAGAATGGCAGGAAAGTCAGCAGAATTTTGTCATTGTGGGGGTCGAATAGGAGAAGATCCCCGCTTGGGAGGGACGCCGCGTTGGCGGCAGGATGGCGGGTATGAGTGAGCGGTGATGAGAACTTGTCAGGGGCCAGGCTCTTGGCCTATAGTGCGGGCGGGTGTTCTTTTGCGCTCGGCCGAGAGCGGGGAGGCTGTCATGCGGCAGCCACAACAAGGAGGGCGGCGATGGCTGACGAACAACTGCTGGCACAGTTGAACAAGACCTTGCAGAGTGAATATCGCACCATTTTTCAGTACGTGCAGAACTCGTATATGGTCAAGGGCATGCGCCGGCCGGCGATGGTCGGCTGGTTGCGCGGCATGGTCCAGAAAGAGATGCAGGACGCCTTCAAGCTGGCCGATAAGATCGTCTCCCTGGGCGGCATTCCGACCACCGAGGTGCCCGAGATCACCCATTCGACCAAGTCCGAGGTCATCCTGAGCGAGAGTCTGGCCCTGGAAGAGGCGGCGGTCGAGGAGTATCAGGAGTGCATCCGGCTGGCTGCGGCGAGCGACAACACGGCCCTGCGCGTGTTCCTGGAAGGGGCGCTGGCCAGCGCCGAAGAAGACGCCGAGGAAGTTCGCAAGATGCTTGAAGAATAGGACCCAATGCCCGGACCTTACGGGGCGGTTGCGATCGTCCTGCACTCCCACATCCCCTATGTCCTCGGCCACGACCAACTCGAAGAGGAATGGTTGTTTGAAGCCGTGGCCGAGTCCTATCTGCCTCTGTTGCAGGGGTTTCGCGGGCTGATTGCCCAGAACATCGCGCCCCAGGTCACGCTGGGGCTGACCCCGGTTCTGCTGGAACAGCTGGCCGACCCGCGTTTTGCCCCGCGCTTTGTATCCTACCTGGAGCGTAAAACCTGGGCCGCATGGGACGACCAGCGGACCTTCGACGCCCGTAACGAGGCCGAGCTGGCCCGGGTGGCCGGCCTGTGGGCGGGCTATTACCAGCATATCGGGCGATTTTTTCAGCACGATCTGGCGGCCGATATCATCGGCGGTTTCCGCCAGTTGCAAACGGCCGCTGGGGTCGAGCTGCTGACCTCGGCCGCCAGCCACGCCTATCTGCCCCTGCTCGGCACGGATGCCGATGTGCGGGCTCAGATTGAGCTTGGCGCAGCCTGTTCCGAACGCCATTTCGGGACCCCGGCTCGGGGCTGCTGGCTGCCGGAGTGCGGCTATCGTCCGGCCGGGGCCTGGACCCCGCCGCTCGGGCTGGACGGCCTGTCAGCCGACCGTCCGGGCATTGACCGCTTCCTGACCGCAGCCGGCCTCGAGTACTGCCTGATCGATCAGCCTCAGCTCACGGCGAGTCTGCCCGCTATGGCGCGTCCGAGTCCGCTGCGTGTCCATCGGACCGCAGGCCGGGACCGCTCGGCCCCGCTGGACCTGTTCAGCAGGGATTTCGATACCAGCCTGCGGGTCTGGCAGCGCGCCGGGGGCTATCCGAGCGATGCGTGGTATCTCGAATTTCATAAGAAGCACGCCGGCGGAGAGCTGCGCTACTGGCGAATCACGGACCGTCGGCCGGGTTTGGACGGCAAACAGCCCTACATCCCGGAAGCCGCGTTTGGCCTGGCCAGCGCGCACGCGGCCCAGTTTGCCGGCCTGCTGCACGAGCGGCTGCGCAGCCACTGGCGGCAGACCGGCGAGATCGGAATTGTGGTGGCCGCGTTCGACACCGAGCTGTTCGGTCACTGGTGGTTTGAGGGCGTCCAGTGGCTGCTTGAACTGATCCGGCAGCTCGGGCTCCATCAGGCCGGGACGCTCACCCCCTGCGGAGCCTTTCTGGACCACCGCCCGGTGCGGCATCCGCTTGATCTCGTCGAGTCGTCGTGGGGCGAGGGCGGGGATCACCGGGGCTGGTTGAACGACGCGACGCGGGCGTTCTGGCGTCAGGTGTACCAGGCCGAGAGCGCCATGCAGCGGCTGGGTCAGACCATGATCGGCAGGCAGCCTGACCCACGCGAAGGGCGCATCCTGCGGCAGGCCGGCCGGGAACTCCTGCTGCTGCAAGCCTCGGACTGGCCCTTCATGCTCACCCGGCGGGTGACGCCGGACCATGCCGAAGAGCGAATCGGGCTGCACGCGGAGAACTTTCAGCACTGTGTGCGAATGGTCGAACAGTACCGGTCCGGGCGGCCGATTGCCGACCGGGACTGGCGCGGCTTGGAGCGGATGGAGCGTCGGCACCGGCTGTTTCAGGATTTGGATCCGGCCCTCTTCTGGCCCAGCCCGGCGCAAAGACCCGCCGCCGCGCAGCCGGCGACCGCCAGACCGGTGCGGGTGGCCGATCCGGTCTAGGCCAGGCCGGCCGCTCGACGCCGTCTGTGGACGCCGAGGCTCTGAGCGGCTTTCTTCGCGGCCGGGATCAGGATACAACACACCCCAGACCGACGAAGGAGAGCAGGCTGCTATGGAGAATCGGACACCGCGTTATGAGGAGGCGGCGCCATCTTTTCCGACCTGGAAAAAACGTCTGGAGGAAGCCGAAAAAAACGGCCAGCGGGGCGAGGAGGTTGAGCGCTTTCTGCAAGTCCTGAAGGCTGTCGGCTCGCCCATGATCGACGAGGATGCGGTTCATTTTGTCTACTACGACCCGGATGCCCGGCGGGTCGCCCTGACCGGCGAGCTGACCCAGTGGGGGCAGACCGGCATGCCGCTCTCGCCCCTGGGCGCGACCGGCTTCTTTTATCTGACGGTTGACGTGCAGGGACCGGCCCGGGTGGAGTATAAGTTCATCGTCGACGGCGAGTGGGTGTCTGACCCGTTCTGCCCCAATGCGGTCGATAACGGCGTCGGCGAGCAGAATTCCTACTTTATTATCGGCGACTTGCGCGATCCGCCGGAACTCGAACAGGTGTCCGACATCCCCCACGGCGAGGTCGAGGAGTTCGACTTTCAGAGCGCGGCCATGCGCAACACCCGCCGGGTGTATGTCTACATGCCGCCCAACTATGAGCAGGCCGGGACGACCCGCTATCCGACCATGTATGTCCACGACGGGGGGGAGTATCTGACCCGCGCTCGCCTGGCGACCGTGCTCGATAATCTCATTCAGGCTGGCGAAGTTCCGCCGCTGATGGCGGTCATGATGAATCCCGGTGAACGCATCCGCGAGTACTGGGCCAATGATGACTATGCCCGCTTTCTCGAACAGGAAATGATCCCCCATATCGACAGCCATTACCGCACGCTCGATCACCGGGAGGCGCGGGGGACGATGGGCGCCTCCATGGGCGGGCTGATGTCCACCTATCTGGGCCTCGCCTATCCGCACCTGTTCTCCAGGGTCGGCGGACAGTCGAGCGCCCTGTTTCTGCTGCACAGCGATCAGGCGACCGATCTGCGCCGCCGTTTCGCCATTCCCCGCAGTCAGCGCGTGGAGGCCAAGCTGCTACCGGACCTGGTGAGTAAGCTGCGGGCCAAGGTGGCGTTTTATTTTGATGTCGGCAAGTACGAACCCCAGTTCATTCCGGCGCATCACCAGCTCGTGCCGCTGCTCGAAGCCAAGGGCTGCCCGTGTCTGTTTCAAGAGCTGGTCGGCGGCCACAACTGGACGAACTGGCGCGCCCATCTCAAAGATCTGCTCACCTTTCTGTGGCGAGACAGCCTGCCGCTGGCCGATGAGCCGCCGCCCGCCCGTGACAGCCTGCCGTCCCCCCAAAAGCCGGACCGGCCGGCGGTGGTGGAGCCGTCTGTCGCCCAGGACGGTCCGACCGCTGCCTTGCAGCAGCAGGGCTGGAGTCCGCACATAGAACGCGCCGTTGAGGATGGCCAGCTGCGCTACCGGCTGGCGTTGCCGGCGTGTGACCCCCAGGACATCGAGCTGTTCGTGGTCAGCAACCAGCTGATTGTGCAGCTCGCCCTCCCGGACCCGGGCAACGGCAGCGCCCAGACCAGACGCTTTGAGCAGGTCGTGCCGCTGCCCGACGGCGTCAAGTCTACCGGCATCCAGGCGCGCTATGCGTCCGGTGTGCTCGAAGTGGTGCTCCTGCTGTCAAAACGGATCTCTGCCCGACGCGTGCCGATCCAAGGGGTGTGAGCCGCCCCGCGTCAACCCGTATGACCGTTCCGGCCTCGTCTGACTCCGCCCAGTCCTGGACGCCCGGCCTGCGGATTTACAACCTGTTTCCGCTGCTGGCCGGGCCCCTGCCGGACTGGGAGCCGCATCTGGAGCGAGCCCGGCGGATGGGCTTCGACTGGGTGTTCATCAACGCCTTCCACGCTGCGGGCTACTCCGGCAGTCTATACGCGATCAAGGACTACTACAGCGTCGATCCGCGTTTGCTGGACCCGAACGCCGGCCGGCCCCAGGTCCAGCTGAAACGTATGCTGCGTGCGGCCAAGCGGCTCGGCCTCAGGGTGATGATGGACCTGGTCATCAACCATACCGCTTTTGATTCGGTCCTGGTCGCCCGATACCCCGATTGGTACAAGTACGACGCGGCCGGCAAACGGGTCCACCCCAGCGCCAGGGACGGCAGAAAAAAGGTCGTGTGGGGCGATCTGGTCGAAATAGACAATGCCGGCAGCCCGGACCGCGAACAGCTGTGGCAGTACTGGCTCGATTTGCTCAGGCACTACGCCGGGCTGGGGTTTGACGGCTTTCGGTGCGACGCGGCCTATAAAGTCCCGACGGCGCTGTGGACCTTCCTCATCCAGGAGCTGAAACGTTCCTACCCCGACCGCCTGTTTGTGGCCGAGTCCCTGGGCTGTCCCATTGAGCAGACCGTGCAGCTGGCCCAGGCCGGGTTCGATTACGTGTTCAACAGCTCAAAGTGGTGGGACTGGAACGGCCGCTGGTGCGTCAACCACTATCAACGCACAGCGCCCTGGGCGCCGTCGATCAGCTTTCCTGAATCGCACGATACCGAGCGCCTGGCCACCGAACTGGGCGGCGACCGGGCTGCGGTCAGGCAGCGCTACGCGTTTGCCGGCCTGTACGCGAGCGGGGTGATGATGCCGATGGGCTTCGAGTACGGGTTTCGCCGTCGGCTCGATGTGGTCAAAACCCGGCCCCAGGACTGGGAAGAGCCGGTTTGGGATTTGCGTGACTTCATTGCCGATGTGCACCGCATCAAGACGACCTACCGGGTGTTCAACGAGGAGGGGCCGATACGCCTGCTGCGGGTGCGTAACCGGGCAGTGTTTGCGTGTGTCAAATCCAGCCGGGACGGGACAGAGCGCGCGCTCTTGTTGCTGAACAAGGACCGCTGCTATCCCCAGCGGTGCTGGCTGGGCAGCCTGGGACGTGTTTTTGCTCCGCCTGAGCGCATTGACGACCTGGCTCTGGACGGGCGTTTGCACCATACGCCGGACTTTCGGACTGGTCGGCTCAAACCGGCCGGGGTGAACGTGCTGTATTATCGGCGGGAGGAAGAGGCCAGGGCGGGGCGGACTACATCGTCAGATAGGTGTTGATCGCCCGCTTGCCGTCCACCACCAGCGTCGTCTCGACGCTGTCTATGGCCGGCTGGGTGGTGAGTTCCAGGGTATCCTGGATATTGTTGACCGCCTGCTCACCGACCTCGGCCAGAATATACAGCTTGCGCTTGCCCAGGTCGGCCACCGTGTTCATGATTCTGACCCCCTCGGACGGCTGCATCAGGCGTCGCTGGACCACGCTGGCTGCTGAGCGATTTTGCGCAACGGTCGCCCCGGCGCGCCATGTGATGGTGATCAAAAACTGCATGTGTGCCTCCTGTGGCTGGACGGGCAGAATCCTACGCCGCTTCTACCCCTGATGGTGTTTGGCTGTCAAGTTCGTTTATGAACAGCGCTCTATATCTTTTGCTGACGGTGGCCGCGCTAGAACGTTTCACGTTAGAGCGTTTTACGTTGGTCTGTAGCCAGGCCGCTCCGCTCTCGTCATGCCGGACTTGATCCGGCATCCAGAGGCGGCGGGGTAGGGCGGCGAGATTCCCGCTTGCGCGGGAATGACGGACGGCTACACATAATGGTGAATTGCGCTGGGTCCTCGCTCGGCGCTCGAATGAACGCTGCTGAAAAGAGCGGCAGGTGGTGGTCTGGGTGCGAATTTCTTGAGCAGCGACGCGGCAGATGCGGGGCGGTTCATGCCACTCCGCGCCCGCGCTGACGCAAAAACGGCAGCCTGCCTGCACGCCGCATGTTTTCATACAATTTTCATATAGGTGGTATGTAAATTGCTTATTCTCTCTCAAGGGACATGTTACCAAGAGACATGCTACATAAGTCAGGTAGACTGCCTATCTTATGGAAGAGAGACGTGTCACATGAGTACGCAAGCGATCAAACGGATCGGGGTGTTGACCGGCGGCGGCGATGCGCCCGGCCTGAATCCGGCCCTGAAAGCCATTGTCTACAAGGCGACCGTCCTGGGCATTGAGGTCATCGGCCTGTATGACGGCTGGCACGGCTTGCTGGACGAGGGCTGTCAGGAGTGGGCTCGGCTGGAAGATCATATGGTTCGGCGCTGGGACCGTGACGGCGGGACGAATCTGGGCTCGTCGCGGACGAATCCGTTTCGCACCCCCCTGCCGGACCAGACCGAGCCGGCTGATCGCTCACAGGAAGTTCTGAGCAATATCGCGCGTTTGCAGCTTGATGCGGTGATTGCGCTGGGCGGGGAAGACACGCTGGGGGTTGCGGCCAGGCTGTGCCGGCAGGGCGGCAAGGTTGTCGGCATCCCCAAGACTATCGACAACGATCTGAACCGGACCGACTACACGTTGGGCTTTGATACGGCGCTGCGCAACTGCGCCGAAGTGATCGAACAGGTCCGCACCCCGGCCGGCTCCCACCATTGGGTGCAGGTCGTCGAGGTCATGGGCCGCCACGCCGGGCACCTGGCCCTGTGGAGCACCATGGCGGGTGGGGCGGCCATGGTACTGATTCCCGAGTATCCGTTTTCGTACGAACACGTCTACAGCCTGCTGACCCAGCGTCTGGAGCGCGGCAAGCAGAACCGACGCTATCCGCGCTACGCGGTCGTCGTTGTTGCAGAAGGCGCGACAGCCGTCGATGAGAGCCTGGTGACCATAGATACCGACCGGGATGCGTTCGGCCACGAGCGTCTCGGCGGGATCGGCAATCGGCTGGCGGATCGCATTCGTCGTCAAACGCCTTTTGATTCCCGAGCGCTTGTCATTGGTCATAGCCAGCGTGGGGGCTCGCCGTCTGTGGTGGACCGGATCATGGGCAGGCTGTTCGGGACCAGGGCGGTGGAAGCCGTGGTCGAAGGCGCCTTCGGGCAGATGGTCAGCGCCCAGGGGATTGCCCCAGCCTGCCGGCTGTCCCTGGTGCCGCTGACAGATGCTGTCGGCAGCCTCAAAACGGTCGATCTTGAGCGCCTGTACGACACCCAGCGCTATTCGCCACGGCTGTGAGGCGGCGTTTTTGGATCGGGAAGGAGCGCGAATCTGAACTGAGTAGTTCAAAAACTGAACTTTTGGTCATTCTTGTTGCACAATTTAACGGCGCAAAAGATTGTTCCCGCCCACAGCCCGTGCTAGGGGTTGCAGACACCCAGCAGTCTGCAACAGCACACCAAGACCAGGCCGCAACTCCAAGGAGGAGACACGATGGCGTTCTATATCAAGCGAAATTATGTGGACAACGGTCCGGGCATCGAAATGGTGAATATTCACTACACCTGGACCCCACTCAACCAAGCCCCGGACTGGGAGGCGCATCGTGAGACCCGCTCCATGCCACGCGGCGGAACGCTGATGCGGGGCTTTGGCGGCACGACCCTGGATGAAACCGGGGAGTCGGTGCAGACCCAGGGCCAGGTGATTGAGCTGCCCGATGACGGGGTTCGGCGCAAGGTCATTCGCCTGCCGTCCGACGTGTGGGATCCGGCCCAGGAAAAGCACGTCGAGGAGTACGCGTTTCACCACTACTACGAGATCTTCCGGGACGGCAAGCGTGAGGAGAGCCCGCTGTACACCGAAGAGATCGTGGCCCAAGAGGTCGAGTTCGTTGACCGCGACGGGACGCTGGGCGGGATGTGCATCTACTGGAGTATTTACGACTGGGATGCGCCGCAGTACGAGCCGACCGAAGTCCCCGAGTTCATTGAAAAATACGGTGAGGACAGCCCCCATCTGTCGTACAAGTTCTACGGCGCGGAGGATATGGAAGCCTTCTCCGAACAGCGCGCCGAGATGCTGAAGACGCTGTCCCTGCCGCGCCGCTTTGTGGGCAAGATCCGGGGCCCGCGGGGCGCCCAGGTGGTGCAGAGCTGGCATGTGGGCGGCATGTGGACGCCCAACAAGGCCGAGCGCTGGGAAGACTACTGGGGCAATAACGTGCATGTCCTGTAGAGGGAAACGCCATGTTTACACGGCTCTTTTATGGAACGGTCCAACCCGGCAAAGAGGCGGAGGCAATCACCCTGCTGACCGAATTCGTCGGGCGGGCCAAGGCGCTGCCCGGCTGCCTGCTGGCCCAGCTGCTGCAAAACGGCAATGAGATCGTCGGCATCAGCACCTGGGCGACGAAAGAGGACTTGGCCGCCTACGCCGACGGCGAGGTGGCCCGCGACCTGTTCACCAGGATCACGCCGCTCTTCATGGGGCGGCCGACTGTCCGCAGCTACGAAGTCCGGCGCAGCCTCTCAGATGCGGCGATCATGAAGACCGACTAAGGAGAAGGTCCATGTTTCAACTCACCAAGGTGTGGACCGACCAGGACCCGAGCATCCAGATGGTCGCGGTCCGCTACACCTGGTCGGCGCTGGGAGAAGCCGCCAGCTGGGACGGAACGGAAGACAGCGAGGTGATGCGGGTCGTCCCCAACACCGACCCCACGGTGCGCCAGGCCGTCATTGAGCCGCCCCGCTATTTCCACGACAAGGATTCGTTTCTGCTGCACCACCGCTTCATGTATGTCCAGAACGGCCAGGAGCAGCTGTCCGAGGTGTTCAGCGAGGAAATCGTCTCGCACGAAATCGACTACCTCGACCGAGAGGGGCGCATCACCGAAGTCCGGCTGCTGTGGGGCGTGGACAGCTGGAACGCCCCCAACTGGACCCAGGCCATACTCGAAGGACTGCACCTGCAAACCCTGCCCGATCGGGCCGGACATGATCGCGAGGGGGAGGGGCTGGCCGATGACGCGATCTACGAGCTGATTCAGACCGTCCCCCTGCCGCGTCGGTATGTCGGCAAGGTGTGGGGACCGCGCGGCGCGCAGGTCGAGTATCGCTACCAGCTGTTGCGGACGAATTCGCCCTTGCCCGAAGATGATTTTGCCATGTGGATCACCGACAACGGTCACAACTTCCGGGTGAGCCTCGACTGAGAGCCTATGGCTGCGGAAGACAGCGGGCAGGGTGCGCCCCCCCGCCTCATTGACAGACGTCTCCTCGCCTGCCCCCGGTGTGGCTGGGTGCACTACGCCATGACGTGGGCCGAAACACAGGAGAACGACCGACACCTCGCCTATCTGACCCGGCGCTATGAACTCAGCCCCGAAGAACAGGCGCTGTACGCCTCGGCCTACCGCCAGTGCCTGCGCTGTGAGTCGCCGGCTACGAGCTTCCGCGCCGCGCAGGAGCGCGACCTGGACCGCGCCGCCGGCCATCTCGTCACCCCGGTCCTCGTTCGGCCCGAAGAGACCCGCCACTGAAACGCCACCAGACCCGAGGAGGAGGCCATGCCGACCTACATCCTGCTGAGTACCCTGACCCCGGAAGGCAGCCAGACGCTCCACAATAACCCTGAACGCATCGAAGAGGTGAACTCCGAGATTGCCGAATTCGGCTGCACTGTCCTTGGCCAGTACGCCACGCTCGGCAGCTATGATTTCGTCACCATCGTCGAGGCCCCGGATAACGAAACCATCGCCCATCTGTCGATCGATTTGAGTTCGCGCGGAACGGTACGCATCACCACCCTGCCGGCCATCCCGACCTCGCTCCTGCGCGACAGAATGGCCGGGCCGAAGCAGATCGGCCGTACCTGACCGCCGGCGCTCGATTACCAAACCCCGCACCGAGGAATGCCACGTGGACGCCGCGCTCCGTATCCTGTTCATCAGCGCCGAAGTTGCTCCGTTCGCCCGGACCGGCGGCTTGGGCGATGTGAACGGCGCCTTACCCCAGGTCTTGGCCGCTCTGGGGCATGATGTCCGCATTGTCATGCCGCTGTATCAAAGCCTGCGCGACGGAGACTTCCCGCTGACCGAACGCGTATCAGACCTCCAGGTCCCGCTGGTCATCGGCCCGCGGCCGGCCCGGGTATGGCAGACCCACCTGCCCGAGCCGGATGGGGCGGCCGCTCGGGTGCCGGTGTACGCCGTCGAGCAGGACGACTTTTTTGCCCGGCCGGGTCTGTATGGCAACGGGAACGGCGACTATCCCGACAATGCCCTGCGCTTCACCTTCTTTTCCCGGGCTGTCCTGGCCCTGGTCGAGCGTCTGGGCTGGTTTCCCCAGGTCTTTCACTGCCACGACTGGCATACCGGCCTCGTCCCGGCCCTGCTGCGCTTTCTGCCCGGCCTGGACGCCCGCAGCAGGCAGGCGGCCAGCGTCTTCACCATCCATAACTTCGCCTATCAGGGCATCTTTCCGAACTGGGCTTTTGGCCTGACCGGCCTGCCCCCGTTTCTGTTTCAGCCCGAGGGGCTGGAGTTTTACGGCTCCCTCAACTTCATGAAGTCGGGGCTCTACTATGCCGACCGGCTGACGACGGTCAGTCCCAGCTATGCCGAGGAGATTGGCAGCCCGGCCCTCGGCTTTGGCCTGGACGGCTGTATTCGGGCTCGCCGCTCGGCCCTGGTCGGCATTGTGAACGGGGCGGATTACGCGGTCTGGAACCCGGAAGCCGACCCGCTGATCGCCGCCCAGTACGGCGCCGAAGACCTGAGCGGCAAGGCGGCGTGCAAGCGTGCCGTGTTGGGCGAGTACGGCTTGTCCGACGAGCCGGACAGGCCGCTGCTGGGGATGGTCACCCGGCTGGTTGACCAGAAGGGCATCGACCTGGTGGCCGGCGCGCTCGACGCCCTGCTGGAGTCGGACTGCCGTCTGGTCATCCTGGGCTCGGGAGAGTCGCGCTACGAGACACTGCTGACCCAGCGGGCCCGGGCGCATCCCGAACGGATCGGGGTGCGGATTGGTTTTGACGAGACCCTGGCCCACCAGATCGAAGCCGGCAGCGACTGTTTTCTGATGCCGTCGCGCTATGAGCCGTGCGGACTCAGTCAGCTCTACAGCCTGCGCTACGGCACGGTGCCGATTGTGCGGGCGACCGGCGGACTGCGCGACACCGTGGTCCCCTTTGACGCCGCCAGTGGACAGGGCACCGGCTTTGTGTTCGAGGACGCCAGCCCCCAGGCGCTGACCCAGGCCGTGCGGACTGCGCTGACGGCTTTTGCCGACCCGGCCGCCTGGCACGGGCTGATGCGCCGGGGCATGGCCCAGGACTTTTCCTGGACACGCTCGGCGCACCGCTATCTCGACCTGTACCAGGAGCTTGTCGCCGCCCGACAGGCGGCGGTCGCCTCGGGCTAGACGTATGGCCGCAGACCCGCACAAGTCCCTGGCCCTCGTCCTGTATGCCCACCAACCGTTTGTGCTGGGCCATGAGCGCTGGCCGCACGGCAGCGACTGGCTGTGTGAAGCGATCACCGAATGCTACCTGCCGCTCCTGGACACGCTCCGCTCGCTGGCCCAGCGCGGCACCTCGCCCCAGCTGACCCTGAGCTTTTCGCCGGTCCTGTGCGAGCAGCTGGCCAGCCCCCTCCTGCCAGCCGAACTCCAGTTCTTTCTCGATACCCGCCTACAGGCGTGTGCCGATACGCGTCGCTATTTTCAGTCCCAGGGCCAGGCCGACATTGCCGCTCTGGCGGATTACTGGGAGGGGTTGTACCGCGACCGGCTTGCCCAGTGGCGGGCTCTTGACGGCGACCTGTTGGCCGCTTTTCGGAATCTGATGGAAGACGGCCACATTGAGCTCATGACCTCGGCGGCGACCCACGGCTATCTACCCCTGCTGGCCCGCGAGCAGAGCGTTCGCCTACAGCTGCGGCTGGCGACCTTCAGCCATGAAACCCACTTTGGCCGTCGTCCGGCCGGAATGTGGCTGCCGGAATGCGGCTATCGTCCACGCTACCACTGGCTTCCGCCGGTTGGCGCCAATCGCCAGCAGCACCGCTCCTTGCGGCGGGGGCTCGAGGAGCACGTGGCGGCGTGCGGCCTGGCGTTTTTCTGTGTTGACGGGCAGTCCGTTCAGGGCGTCTTCCCCAGCCTGCCTTACCGAGCCGACCCCGCGCTGGTGACGGATCTGCACGGTCCGGCGGGCGGGCGGGCGGCAGCCCCGCTCTCGCCGCGTCACACCTACCGGGTCGCCTCGCGGAGCGGGACGGGAACGGCCAAGGTTCTGCTGCGCGACCCCGACACCAGCCGTCTGGTGTGGAGTCGAGAGGTGGGCTACCCGGGCGACCCGTGGTATCTGGACTTCCATAAGCAGCACGACCCGGGCGGCCTGAAGCTGTGGCGGGTGAGCGAGGAGCGGGCCGAACTGGACCACAAGCAGGTCTACACGCCCGCCCGTGCCCGTGCCCAGGCCCGGGCGCACGCGCGTCATTTCGCCGGGCAGCTGGCTGCAACCGACGCCGGGCAGGCCGGCCTGACCTGCGCCGCCTACGATGCCGAACTGCTCGGTCACTGGTGGCACGAGGGGCCGCACTGGCTGGAGGCCCTCTACCCGGAACTGGAGCGGCAGCGCATCGTGCCGCTGACCTGTAGCGCGGCCCTTGACCGCTACCCCCCGACCCGGACCGTCAGCCTGCCCGAAGGCTCGTGGGGGGAGGGCGGGGACCATCGGACCTGGCTGAATAAAGATACCGCCTGGGTCTGGGAACGGCTGTACGACGGGGAGTTTCAGTTCTGGGATGCCATGCAGGCAACGCGCGAGGCAGACCGCACGGGCCCACTCGGCCGGGTGCTGTGCCAGGCCGGCAAAGAACTGCTGCTGATGCAGGCCTCGGACTGGCCGTTTCTCATCACCACCCAAACCGCCCGTGACTACGCCGAGCAGCGCTTCCTGACCCATTCGACCGATCTGAAACGCCTCCTGCAACTCGCCCGCTCGGTGCGCGAGCGGGGACGGCTGGAGGCCGAACAGGAGCGCTTTGTGGCCGACCGGGAGCAGCAGAATTTTCTGTTCCCGGCTCTGGAACAGGTGATGTTCCGATAGGAGGCATACCGTGCGCAGACTGCGCCTGCTGGGCATGATTATGGCTGGCGGCAAGGGTGAGCGCTTGTTCCCGCTGACGAAATCCCGCAGCAAGCCCGCCGTCCCGTTTGCCGGCAAGCACCGGATTGTCGATTTCGTGCTGTCCAACTTCATCAATTCGGGCATTTTTTCGGTCTACATCCTGGTCCAGTACAAATCACAGTCCTTGATTGAGCATCTGCGCTCGACCTGGCGCTGGCGCATCGGCGGTGGCCTCAAAGAGACCTTTATTACGGTCGTGCCGCCCCAGATGCGGTGGGGGGAAGACTGGTACCAGGGCACGGCCGACGCCGTGTATCAAAACCTCAATTTGATCCAGGATTTTCGTCCCGATCTGATCGCCGTGTTCGGGGCCGATCATATCTATCGCATGGACCTCAACCAGATGGTTGCCTTTCACATTGAGCACGCGGCCGAGGCGACGGTTGCGGCCCTGCCCGTTCCGGTGTCCGAGGCCGGCAGCTTTGGGGTGATCGAGGTCGATCAGAAACGGCGCATCATCGGCTTTGAGGAAAAGCCGTCCCACCCGAAACCCATGCCCGGCGATCCCGACCGCGTCTATGCCTCGATGGGTAACTATGTGTTCAACACCGACCTGCTGGTCAGGACTTTGCTGGAAGACTCGCGCCGGAGTACCGAGCACGACTTCGGGCGGACGATTATTCCCGAGCTGTTTCCGCGCCAGCAGGTCTTGGCCTACGACTTTCTGGAAAATGAAATCCCCGGCGTCAAGCCGGCAGAGGAACGCGCCTACTGGCGTGACGTGGGCACCCTGCGGGCGTATTGGGAGGCGCATATGGATCTCCTGGGCGAGACGCCGGCCTTCGATCTGCACAATCCGCACTGGCCGGTGTTCGGCACCATCTATGACGGTCCGCCGACCCGTTTTTACGGCGGCGAGGTCCGAGACACGCTGGTTGGAGAGGGCTCTCAGCTGGAAGGCGGGCGTATCGTCCGGTCGGTGATCGGCAGCGGCGTGCGGGTCGGCAAGGGCGCGGAGATTGAGGAGTCGATCATCATGGACCGGGCCGAGATTGGAGCGGGCGTGAAACTCAAGGGCGCCATTGTTGATCGGTTTCACAGCGTTCCGGCCGGCGCGGCAATTGGGGCAGGGACCGGGACTGATGAGCGCCGCTATTTTCGTGACCCCTCGGGCCTGGTGGTGTTGGAGCGGGGCGAGACGCGCCCCCTGTAGTGCCCACCGGACGCCTCGGACAGGGAGTGAGTACGATGGAACACAAAGCGCTGGGTAGTACCGATGTGATGATTCCGGAGATCGGGCTGGGGGTGTGGCGGTATAGTGGCGGGGTCGAGCCGCTGCGAACCGGCATCGAACTGGGCGCGTTTCTGATTGATACGGCAGAAATATACGGTACCGAAGAAGTCGTCGGCCAGGCCATCGCCGGTCTGCGCGACCGGGTCGTACTGGCGACCAAGGTGTCGGGCAATCACCTCCGCTCCGACGATGTGCGGCGCGCGGCAGAGGCCAGTCTGCGCCGTCTCAATACGGACAGCCTCGACCTCTACCAGGTCCACTGGCCCAACCCCGGGGTGCCCATTCAGGACACCATGCGGGCGCTGGAGTCGCTGGTTGATGACGGGCTGGTGAAACATATCGGGGTGAGTAATTTTTCTCTGCCACAGCTGCAAGCCGCCCAGGCCAGCCTGCGTCATACACCCATTGCGGCAAACCAGGTCTTGTACAATCTGAACCGGCGGGCCATTGAAGCCGACCTGCTGCCCTACTGTCTGGAGCAGCACATCACGATTATCGCCTACACGCCCCTGGACGACGGACGGCTGGCCACCCCGGCCGTGTTCCCCCACGACTGGCGCATGCGGGCTTTGGAGCAGGTCGCGGCCTTCAGCCAAAAGACGCCGGCCCAGGTCGCCCTCAACTGGTGTACCTCGCATCCGAACGTCGTCGTGATTCCGAAGTCCAACAGCCCGGCGCGTATCATGGAGAACTGTCGGGCCTCCGGCTGGCGGCTGTCTGCCGAGCAGCTCCACTATCTCAATGCGACGTTTGCCTAGCCTGGCAGCGGACGACCTGCATTGGCTCCGGCCATCCGCGTTGGAACACGAAACAAGGCCGCGTAACGGCGCAGGGCCGATAGGCTGAATGTGTATGCCACCGGGCGAAACCGCGCGGGATACGCATTGGCTAGAACGTTTCTCTCCAGCTCCGGCTGTAGGTGGGCGTCGCTTGACTTTCCCGGCGGTCCGGCCTTGAATCTCTGCATGAACCGATTTTTCCTGGGGTGGGTGGTGGCCGTGCTGCTCCTGCCCAGTCCGGCGCGGGCGGTCGAGGCGGCGCCGGCCTTGACCGACCGTGAGATTGCCGAGCGCTTGACGCGGCTCGAAACCCGCCTGGACGAGGGGCTGCAAGGGCTGCGGGCCGACATCCAGCAGCTGCGGGCGGACATGAACCAGCAGAATCAGCAGCTGCGGGAAGATATGGGCCAACTGCGGGAGGATATGAACCGGCAGAATCAGCAGCTGCGGGCGGACATGAACCTCCAGTTCGCCCGTCAGTTTCGCCTGACCCTGGCCTTGCTGGTCGCCTTCACCGCCCTGGTCGCAGCCATCATCGGCTTTGCCTTGTGGGACCGACGGACGATGCTGCGGCCGTTGGAGCGCACGGTCACGGGTCTGACCGAGGACCTGAGCAGCAACCGGCAGCGCCTGGAGGCGTTGCTGGACGCCTTGCGGGCCTTGGGCCAACGCAATCCCGAAGTCGCCAGGGTGCTCAAACAGTTCAATCTGCTGTAAGCCCCGGTTTTCCGTGACAGGCTCGGGGAAGGCGGCTGTCGGAAAGGAGTCGTATGCCGGCCTCCATCCCCGGCTGGGTCACAGACGCGGTCTTCTACCAGATTTTTCCGGACCGTTTTGCCCGCTCCGTCCGTCTGGCCAAGCCTGACACGCTGGAAGCCTGGGGCAGTCCGCCGAGCGTGTTCGGTTTTCAGGGCGGCGACCTGTTCGGGGTGGCCGAACACCTCGACTATCTGGCCGACCTGGGCATCAGCGCGCTGTATCTCAACCCGATTTTTTCCTCGGCGGCAAACCACCGCTACCATACCTATGACTATTTCACGGTCGATCCGCTGCTGGGCGGCACGCCGGCCTTCCGGGAGTTGCTCGACCAGGCGCACGCGCACGATATCCGCGTCGTGCTCGACGGCGTGTTTCACCACGCCGGTCGGGGCTTGTGGCAGTTTCATCATACCCTGGAGAACGGCGCGGCCTCACCGTATGTGGACTGGTTCCACTTCGACCCGGAGCGTCTGACGGGCAACCGCCACTTTGCCGCCTATCCCGACCCTGCGGCCCGCAACGCCCTGAGGCGGGGTGTCGGCAGCCGTGAGGCCCTTGGCTATCAGGCCTGGTGGGATCTGCCGGCCCTGCCGAAGTTCAACATTGACACGCCTGCGGTGCGCGAGTTTCTGTGGCGTGTGGCCACCCATTGGATTGAGTTCGGCATCGACGGCTGGCGTCTGGATGTCGCGGCTGAGATCAAGGATGAGACCTTCTGGCAGGAGTTCCGCCAGCGGGTCAAGGCGCGCAACCCCGAAGCTTATCTGGTCGGCGAGATCTGGCACGAGGCCCAGCCCTGGTTGCAGGGCGATCAGTTTGACGCGGTCACCAACTACCCGCTGGCGGCAGCCTGTCTGGGGTTTTTTGGCGGCGGGCAGCTCAATCTGAACCAGGTCCGTCAGCCCTTGGGCTTCCGCCAGGTCGGCCCCCTCGACTGCCAGGCATTTGCCGACCGCATTGATACCCTGCTCGGCCTGTATGAACCGGCCGTGACGGCGGCTCAGCTCAACCTCCTGGACAGCCACGATACGGCTCGGTTTCTCACCAGCGTGGGCGGGGACCAGACCGCCCTGCGCCTGGCCTGGCTGTTTGTGTGTACGCTGCCGGGCGCGCCATGCCTGTACTATGGCGACGAAATCGGCCTGCGGGGCGGACCCGACCCGGACTGTCGCAAAGCCTTTGCCTGGGACCCGAAGGTCTGGGATCACGGTCTGCGTGAGCATGTCAAAGACTGTATCGCCCTCCGCCGCCGGTTCCCCGTCCTGCGCCACGGCAGCTTTGCCCGGCGCTACGCCGCAGACGGGGTGTATATGTTCCAGAGAAGCCTGGAGGCTGAAAGCCTCGTCGTCGCCTTCAACGTTGCCGGGGAGACCCGGCGGCTCGACCTGGCTTTCCTTGAGGTCGATGGGCGGGCCGTGGCGTGGCGGGTCGTGTGGGGTGACCGGGCGGGGCTGGCGCTGGATGGAGGTCGGCGGGCGGTGGCCATAGCGCCACGCCGTGCCCTTGTTCTCCAACGGGTATGAGATCAATGGCAGGCCACAGGGAAAGCTTCCGTTCCCAACTCCTTGAGTTGGCCCGTGTGTACAATGTCCAGACCGCCTATACCGACTTCTGGGGACAACGCCGGCGGGCCGAGCCGGAGGCGCTGCTGGCCGTCCTGCGCGCCCTGGGAGCCGGGGTCGAAACGCTTCGGGACGTGCCGGACGCCCTGCGCGAGCGTCGTCAAGAGCTGTGGCGGCGGGTCTGTCCGCAGGTATGTGTGGCCTGGCAGGGTGTTGCACCGGCGCTGGAACTGCGACTGCCGGCCGACCTTCAGGAACACCACACGTTTGCGTACCGTCTCAGCCTGGAGAATGAGCAGGGGCGATCCCAAACCGTCCGGGTGGGAGACCTGCCCCTGGTCGGATACGAGACGGTTGAGGGCCAGCGCTACGGTGTGAGACACCTCCGGCTGCCCGAGCGCCTGCCCTTTGGCTTTCATACGCTTCAGCTCGAAGGAGTCGGGGAGCGGGTGTCGTGTCTGATCCTGAGTGCGCCGCAAAAAGCCTACAGCCTGAAGGAGAAGGCGTGGGGGGTCTTCCTGCCGCTGTACGCCCTGCACTCGAACACGAGCTGGGGCGGCGGCGATTTTTCCGACCTCGACGCTCTGGTGGCATGGACGGCGGAGCAGGGTAGGGGGAGTGTGGCCACGCTGCCGCTGCTGGCCGATTTTCTGGGCCAGGACGGCGAGCCGTTTGAGCCCAGTCCCTACGCTCCGGTCAGTCGTGTGTTCTGGAACGAGTTGTACCTCGATATCCGACGCATTCCCGAACTGCACGCCTGCCAGGCTGCCCGCGCCCTGTTCGCCTCGACCGAGGTGCAGGCTGAAGTCGCCGCCCTCCGACACGCCTCCGAGCTTGACTATCGTCGCCAGATGGCGCTCAAGCGTCGGCTGCTCGAAGCGCTCGCCCGGCACTTCTTCGCTCAGCCGTCACCTCGCCGGGCGGCCTTTGCCGGGTTTGCCGCCTCCCATCCCGAGTTGGACGACTACGCGCGCTTTCGCGCGGCCGGTGAGCACTTTGGCGCGCCGTGGCCGGACTGGCCTCAACCGCTCCGGGACGGGCGCATCAGCGCAGACGCGGTTCCCCAGGACCGCGCGAACTATCATCGCTATGTCCAGTGGCTGGCCCACGAGCAGATGCAGGCAGTTGCCGACAAGGCGCGCAAGCACGGGCCCGGGCTGTATCTCGATCTACCCCTTGGGGTGCACGGCTGGGGCTATGATGTGTGGAAGGAGCGCGAGCTTTTTGTCAGCGGGGTGTCGAGCGGCGCACCACCCGACAGTTTTTTTGCCGGCGGACAGAATTGGGGCTTTCCGCCGCTGCATCCCGACACAAGTCGTGGCCGGGCCTATGGCTATGTCAGAGCCTACCTGCGCCACCACCTGCGCCACGCCGGGATTTTGCGTCTCGACCACGTCATGAGCCTGCACCGCCTCTTTTGGGTGCCACACGGCTATGAGCCGCGCCAGGGCGTCTATGTCGGCTATCCGGCTGAGGAGTGGTACGCCGTGTTGAGTCTCGAATCGCACCGCAACCGGACCGCTCTGGTTGGTGAGGACCTCGGCACGGTTCCGGCCTCGGTCAGACCCGCCATGGCCCGGCACGGGATTCTGCGCAGCCAGGTGTTGCAGTTCGCCGTGCCGAGGCGCATGCCGGCTCGTGCGGTTGCCAGCCTGAACACCCACGACAGCGCGCCCTTTGCCGCGTTCTGGCGGGGGATGGAGGGGCGCGAGCGGGTCGAGTGCGGATTTTTGGAACTGGCCGACCTCCGCCAGGCCGAGATCGAGCACGAGGACCGCAGGCAGGCGCTGCTGGCTTTTCTGAACGGGCAGGGCTGGCTGGAGGGCCGGACGCTCGATTCGCAGGCCGTCTACGCGGCGTGCGTCTCGTATATGGCCGCCAGTCCTGCCCAGTTCGTCCTCATCAATCTGGAAGATGTGTGGGGGGAAACGCAAAGGCAGAATATGCCCGGGACCGGCCAGGAGCGGCCGAACTGGCGCCGCAAGGCCCGCTACGGCTTCGAGACCTTCAGTCACATGCCCCGGCTGCTGGAGGTAGTGCGTCAGGTCTACAGCCTGCGCACGGGCAGGCGCGTCCCGAACGGGACGGGTGCCGGGAGCCGTTGACCTCAGGCCGACCGTGCGGCCGGCACATACAGCCGCTCGATATACTCTTTCAGCATGCGCCGAGCCGAAAACCGGGCTGGGATGGACGCCAGGGCTGCCTTCATCACCCGCAGCCAGCCGCGCGGGATGCCCCCGGCGTCCCGTTCATAGAAGAGCGGCACGATGTCTTCTGCCAACAGGTCGTAGAAGGCGTCGGCCTCGACCTCGTCCCGGTCTGCGTCAGCCAGCCCCGCGTCTGCCGGCCGGACGATCCAGCCGTTTTTGCCGTTGTGAGCCTCGCTCCACCAGCCATCGGCAATGCTGAGATTCGGGATGCCGTTGAGTGCGGCCTTTTCGCCGCTGGTGCCACACGCTTCCTGCGGGGAGACGGGATTGTTGAGCCACACATCGACGCCGCGGACCAGGAACTGGGCAACGTGCATATCGTAGTCCTCGACAAACGCGAGCCGCCCGCCAAGTTTAGGGTCGCGGGCTGCGGCATACACGTGTTGAATCAGGGCTTGGCCGGGCTCGTCGGCCGGATGGGCTTTGCCGGCAAAAATGATCTGGACCGGCCGCTGCGTCGTGCCCAGCAGGGCGTGCAGACGGGCGAGATCGTTGAGCAGGAGGCTGGCCCGCTTATAGGTGGCAAAGCGCCGGGCAAAGCCAATCGTCAGAACGTCCGGGTCGAGCAAGCCGCCTGCGGCCAGGACCTGAACCGCGTCGCGGTCGTGCTCGCGCCACAGTTGGCGCGCCCGTTCGCGCAGAAAACGGATCAGTTCGTGCTTGAGCCGCAGGTGGACCGCCCACAATTCTTCGTCGGGGATATCCGCGATACGCCGCCACAGCTGTGGATCATCGTGGCTGGCCAGCCAGTCCGAGCCGAGATGCCGGGCGAACAGGCGGCCGAGTTCAGGGGCCAGCCAGGTCGGCACGTGCACCCCGTTGGTGATCGCGTCAATCGGCACCTGATCGGGGCTGGTGTGCGGCCACACCGAGCGCCACATGCGGCGCGAGACCGTCGCATGGATGTGGCTGACGGCATTCCGTCGGCCGGACAGGCGCAGGGCCAGGACGGTCATATGGAAGCGTTCGTCGTCCTGTTGGCCATAGCGGGCCAGGTCAAAAAAACGCTCCCGGTCAACTCCGAGTTCCTCCCACCAGGCGGGCAGGCAGTGTTCAACCAGGTCAAAAGGAAACGCATCGTGACCGGCCGGAACAGGTGTGTGGGTGGTGAACACGCTGCTGGCCCGGACCCGGACCAGCGCCTCGTCGAAGGAGCATCCCTCACCAACGAGTTCGCGCAGGCGCTCAATCAGGACCAGGGCGGCGTGGCCCTCGTTCAGGTGCCAGACGCGTGGGGCAATGCCTACGGCGCGCAGCGCGCGCACTCCGCCGATGCCGAGCACAATCTCCTGGCGCAGCCGCGTCTCCTGATCGCCGCCGTACAGGCGGGCTGAGAGGACACGGTCCTGAGCCGCATTGTCCTCCACATCGCTATCCAACAGATACAGGCAGACGCGACCCAGCCGGAGCTGCCACACGGCCAGGTACACGTCATGGGATGCGATGCGCACCCGCACCTGACGCTGTGTCCCCTCGGGCGTCAGGGCTGGGACGAGGGGAGCCATGCTCCGGTCAAGCTCGGTGTAGCGCGCTTCCTGGCGTCCGTCCGGGGACAGGCGCTGGTGAAAATAGCCCTGGCTATACAGCAGTCCGACGCCGACCAGGGGCAGGCTGAGATCGCTCGCCTCTTTGCAGTGATCGCCGGCCAGCACCCCTAAGCCGCCGCTGTAAATGGGCACAGAGCCGTGCAGGCCGAACTCGGCCGAGAAATAGGCGACGGGCGCCTGGCTGAACTCCGGGGCAGGGGAGGCGGAGGCCGAGAGTGCCGCGTCAAACGCCCGCAGGACCGCGTCATAGCGCCCAAGAAAATCCGGGTCGCGGGCCAGGTCGCGCAGGCGCCGGGGGGCGACGGCGTGGAGCAGTGTGACCGGGTTGGGCGTGCCGCTGGAGACGCTCGCCTGCCACAGACCCGCGTCAATCGTCGAGAACAACTCCGCCGCTTCCGGATGCCAGCTCCACCACAGGTTGGCGGCGAGATCGCTCAATCTCCGAATGCGCGCGGGAAGGGACTGGGCGAGGGAGGCTGGGGACATGGTTTCTCTCGTGCCGGCTCGGGTCTTTGTAGCCGATTGGCGGCGCGGGTGAAAGTGTCATCCCGATTCCCCAGGCGCGGCGTCTTGCACGCCTGTGCCTCTTTCGGACTGGAGCGGGGTGTGTCAAAAGTTGTGCCATGACGGGAACGATTCTTGTGGCCGAAGACGAAACCATCCCGCGCAAGAATATCTGCCGGGTCTTGCACGAAGAAGGCTACCGGGTCCACGAAGTGACCGACGGACGGGCGGCGCTGGTCGCCATTGATGAGCGCGACTTCGACCTGGTGCTGACCGATCTCCGCATGCCCGGCGCCGACGGCCTGGCCGTGCTCCAGCGCGTGCGGGAGGTCGCGCCCCAGACCTTTGTGGCGATCATGACCGCCCATGCGTCGGTTGATACCGCAGTCGCCGCCCTGCAGCTCGGCGCCCAGGACTATCTGCTCAAGCCGATTGTGTTTGATGACCTGCTGCGCAAGGTCCACCTGTTGATGGAGCACAAGAGCCTGGCCTGGGAAAACCAGATGTTGCGACGCGAGGTCAACCGGCATATCGACCCCAGCGGCATGGTTGGCGAGAGCCCGGCCATGCGCGCGGTGCTGAGGCTGATCAGCAAAGTTGCGGCGGCGGCCAGCACGGTCCTGATTACCGGTGAGAGCGGGGTGGGCAAGGAACTCGTCGCCCGGGCGATTCACGCCGAGAGCCCACGCCAGGACAAGGTCTTTCTGCCCGTGAACTGTAGCGCCATCCCGGACACGCTGTTGGAGAGCCAGCTGTTCGGCCACACCAAGGGCGCGTTTACCGGCGCCCTGAGCGCCCAGGACGGCCTGTTTCGCAAGGCCCGGGGGGGCACGATTTTCCTGGACGAGATCGGGGAGTTGCCCCTCACCCTGCAACCCAAGCTGCTGCGGGTCATCGAGCGCAAAGAGGTCTTGCCGCTCGGGGCGACCAGCCCCATACAGGTCGATGTGCGCATCCTGGCCGCCAGCAATCGGGATCTCGAAAAAGAGATCGAGGCCGGCCGCTTTCGCGAAGACCTGTTCTATCGCCTGAATGTGGTCGGCATTCCGGTTCCACCGCTGCGGGAGCGGCGGGACGATATTCCTCTCCTGGTTGAGCACCTGATTCAGCGCCACAACCTCGAAATGAAGACAAACTGTAGAGGGGTGACCCACGAGGCCATGCAGCTGCTCATGGCCGCGCCCTGGAAGGGCAATGTGCGCGAGCTGGAGAACGTTCTGGAGCGGGCCATGATTCTGGGCAATGACGAGTGGTTGAGCCCGGAAGACCTGCCCAGCGGACAGGCGTTCAGCCGGGATACCGGCCAAGCCGGCCACGAGCTGAAGGCCGCTCTGCGCAGCTACGAAAAAAGCCACATCGAGTACGTGCTGCGGGAAGCCGGCCGGGACCGGGTACGGGCGGCCAGGCTGCTGGGCATCAGCCGCTCCTCGCTGTACCGTAAAATGGAGCAGCTCGGGATTGGGTTCGACTGATCCAGACTGCCCGGCGCGTGTCAGCTGAGCGACGGAGGAGATTTGGCGCTCGGCCGTCTCTTCCTGGCCCTTGGCGTGGCGGGCAGGCTGAGCCGAAAGACGGTCCCCCGACCCGGCTCGGTGGTATAGGTAATCGTCCCCGCGTGGGCCAGGACAATCTGTCGCACCACGGCCAGCCCCAGCCCCATGCCGCTCGGTTTGGTGGTGGTGAACAGCTCAAAAATATCCAGGCCGTCCGGGATGCCAGCCCCGGTGTCCATGACCTCCAGCGAGACGTGGCCGTCGGCCCGGTCGGCCCGGACGGTCAGGCGGCCGCCCTGCGGCATGGCTTCGACCGCGTTCTGACACAGATTGAGCACGACCTGCTTGAGCTTCTCCGGGTCGCCCATGACCAGGGGCAGGTCGGGCCGGACCTCGTTGTGGATCTGAATCCCCCGCTCGGCGTATTGGACGGTTTCCACCGCCAGCAGCTCGGTGACGAGGCTGGCCAGCGCGGTCGGTTGCAGATCGAGCGCATGGGCGCGGGCCAGGGAGCGGAACTCGACCAGCAGTGAGCGGAGGCGGTTGATCTCGCTCGACAGGTCGTGAACGGTCGCGCGGAGCAGCTCCTTGTCGGGCGGGCCCGGCTTCATCAGATCGCGTTCCAACAGCTGCACGGTCGTGGACATGCCGTTGAGCGGGTTGCCGATTTCATGCACCAGCTTGGCGGTGGTGAGGCTCATGGTGGCCAGCCGTTCGCTCTCCAATCGACGGTCTTCCGGGGTCCGAGCGGCCGGTCTCGGCGGCCGGGTCCGAGGCTTTGGTTTCCTGTCCTTGGCCATCCTCCTCCTTATAGCGCGGTGTCCCAGCTTTGCAACGCGCCGGCACCCGGCCTGTCCCGGAAATGGGACACACCGGGCTGCGAGAGGCCACACATAGCCGTTTTCAGCCTGGCACGCAGCTTGCGACAGGTTTGGATAGGGAGACGCGCTTTTCGTGACCGGGACACGGAGGACCAGCAATGCCGATTCTACAACAGCTGCGAGACGTACTTGAGGCGCATGACGTTCCCTACCGGGTGCTGACCCACCCACGAGCCTACTCGGCGCAGCGAACGGCTGCCTGCCAGCACATCCCCGGCAAACATATGGCCAAGGTGGTGATGGTCAAGCACGGCGAGCGGTCGGTCATGACCGTCCTGCCGGCCACCCACCGGGTGAATTTGGACCAGTTGCAGGCCAGGCTCGGCGCGCCGCTGCGGCTCGAAGGCGAGCAAGAGTTCCGGCTGCTGTTTCCCTACTGTGAGACCGGAGCCGAGCCGCCCTTCGGCAATTTATTCGGTCTGGACGTGTGGGTTGATCGGACGCTGGCCGAGGACGAGGAGATTGTGTTCAACGCCGGGACGCACTGCCACGCTGTGCGTATGCGGTATGCGGATTTCGCCTGGCTCGTCCAGCCCCAGGTGGCGGCTTTTGCCCAGCCGGCCTGAGTCGGTCATTCACAGTGCTGCGGGAGGTGCGATGCTGATTATCAGATTTACCGACAGCTACGGTCATCAGGAGGAACTCCGCTTTACCGAGTTCGAGACGCTGAGCGACTATCTGGCCTATCATCTCAAACATCACGGGTTTGGCGACGACGAGCGTCCGAGCCGCTGGGAAGAGCTGAGCTACGAAGAGCTGACCGATATGCTCGGTGACGAGGCCGCCGACTCCTGGTCGGACGCCTGCGCCATCGCCAAGCGGTATGGCAAAGCCGTGTGGGGCTGCGGACCGGGCATTCCGGCCGGCTGGTACACCCCTCAGGACCTCGGAGAGGTCTTGGACCGCCTGTGGGAATATATTTCCCAGTCGTGGCGGGACGTGGAAGTGATTGAGTCGCATGCCGCCTAGCTGCGGCTCAGGGGAGGAGTGAAGCGCCTATGAAGGTGAAAGACATCCTGGAGAGCAAGGGCAGCGCGGTGGCGACCATCCCGGCCGATGCGAGTCTGCACGACGCCCTGGAGCGTTTGATTGAGCTGCGGATCGGCTGCCTGGTCGTGGTTGACGGCCACGACCCGATTGTCGGCGTTCTCACTGAGCGCGACCTGTTGCGCGAGTGTGCGACCCATCCCGAAGGCATGCGGGAGATGACGGTGCGGGAGATCATGAGTTCAAACCCGATCATTGCCGTTCCCGAGGATGAGGTGGCGTATATCATGGGCATCATGACCCATAACCGCATTCGACATCTGCCCATTCTCAATGGCGAGCGTTTGGCCGGGATGATCTCGATTGGCGACGTGGTCAAGGCCCAGCTCGAAGCCGCAGAGTTTGAGAACCGCTATCTCAGAGACTTCATCCAGCACAGCTAGGCAGCAGAAAGGAGGCCAGCGTGGCCACATCAGATGTTACCCACACTCCAGCCGTGTCGCACCCGTCCGCGACCGGGCTGACGACGTTTGCCCAGGAAGGCATGGTCGCCGGGCTGCTCGGAGCGGTCACCATTGCGGTGTGGTTCCTGGTCATAGACAGCCTGAGCGGCCGCCCGCTGTATACCCCGGCCGTGCTCGGGCTGGCCCTGTTCAAAGGCACGGCCGGCCTGGCCTCGAGGGTTGCCATCGACCTGGAGATGGTCCTGATGTTTACCTGGGTGCACGGCCTTGTCTTCATGGCCGTCGGCGGCCTGGTGTCGTATCTGCTGGACGTGGCCGAGCATCATCCGCATGTCGGCTTTGGGGCGGTGCTGCTGTTTGTCGTTCTGGAGCTGGGCTTTGTGGTGGTCAGCCTGGTGTTTGCCGAGCCCGTGCTGCGCGCCCTGGCGTGGCCGGCGGTGCTGGTCGGCAATCTGCTCGCAGCCGTGGTCATGGTCGGCTATTTCTGGCGTCATCATCCCCGGCTGACCATCGAACCCTGACGACGTACGCGTTGCCCTCAGGCCACGTCCGGCGGAGACGGCAACTCGTGGTCCACGAAATAACGGACCACATCCTGGGGGGTGATCAGACCCACCACGCTGCCCTGGCGGGTAACGGGCAGATGGTGGAGCTGTTTGAGGCGCAGCAGGCGGACGACGCTGTCGGCCGAGGCAAACTCATCGACCGTGATGACCGACCGGGTCATGATCGTCCGGATCGGCGTCTCGGCTGATGCCGACTGGAGCAGGGCGTTCAGGACATCGCTCTCGGTAACGATGCCCACCACCTGACCTGAACTGTCCACAACCGGCAGGCCGCTGATCATGATGCTGGCCAGTTCCTGAGCCGCCTCGGCCAGTGTGGTATCCGGCGAAGCCGTTGCCACCTGGGCGGTCATGAGTTGACGGGCGTGTCCTTTCATCGCTGGCTCCTCTCCACCGATTCTGCCTGCTCCAGGCGCTGTGGCGGACCCTCCTGAAGCTGAGTCTGATCATACTCCAGTCGGACTGCGGGGTTCAACGCGCGCCGGGGCGGAGCGTATTCAGAAAAACGTGTCAAGAGGAGCGTGCCGGAACTGCCCGGTATGTCCCACCGAACCCCGGCTCTCAGGTCGAGACAATCCCCCCAGTCCCCCTTTGGGCAAGGGAATTATACCCAAAACTTGACAAGGGCCTTGTTTCCCCAAATCCAGGCTAATCCCCTGACGGATTTTCTTGTCTTTCTCTTAGGATGGCGTCAATTCGCAAAATCACTAACAGTGGGATGCCAGACAAAATGAGAATGCCGATGATGCCAAGTGTCCCAAATCCTGCTAACCCTTTTGCTCGTGCCACCATGACCCTACTCTGTTCGGCATCTGATTGCTGCACCAACTCCGTGATGGCCTTCGTAAATTGCTCCTCATACTCTTTCAGTGGGGACCGTGCGATGTTTCGTTGAAAATTCCCTCTGAGTCTGAGGTCTTCTTCCAGTGCTTCTGTGTAATAATCCACCATATCCTCCACATAATCCGTCATATCTTCTACAGCTGCATCAAGCCGTTCCAGACGTTGTTCCCGGGTGGACGAGGGAAGATTAGTGGCCATATTACTGATCAGGGAGTCTATGACGTTGTTGATGTATTTCTCCAGGTCTTGCCTTCCTATGGACGATCCAAGGGAAACATAGAGAGGAGTAAGATGCTCAAGCATTTCATTCACGTCATCTCGGTATCGCTGGGCGTCTCGAACTTGCGATTGTAGAGAACGGATGCGTAAGGGAGGGGACTCTCCCTGTTCGGAAATATCGGGAGCAGAGAACCGGATGGATGCGAGGTCATCATCTGCTGTAACGCTGGGCCATACGCCGAGGCGTAATAGGCTTGTGAGGAGCACTATTGCCCCAATTATGATGAGCAAGCCAAAAACGCTAACAACCAGCGCTCGTGCCCAGCGTAAAATTCCATGTTCTCCCCAATCGATCCATTCCCAAAAAGTCTTCATAGATAATCCCTTTGTTTGCAATGATCGTCACGCAATCACACGATTGCAGCTTTCCGACACGCAGGTGTGCCGGGCCATTGCAGACATCTCTTTTGGGAAAGGGATGGTCCCCGCCTATTCGCCTGGGCGCAGGGAGCTACCCTTTGCCGGGCTAGAGGCTGTTCTATTCAGCGGGTAGCCCGACCAAAGGAGGTCGGGATTCCCAAAAGACTGTCTGCGGGAAGATCATACGATGGCCCAAGGCCCTCTGTCAAATCCGTCGGGGTCCTTGGTGGGGTGTCTGGGGTTGACATATCCTTCCTTCTATGCTTCGGTTAAATGTTGCAATTGGTCGTGCTGAGCCGGGCTGCGACCTCGGCTCAGCACTTCACAGTAAACCATCAACCATAGGAGCGAATGAATGGAATACCGCGAGTTCATTAAACTTTTGGGTGCTCTGGCCGGGACGCAACCCCGACCAGAGCTTTGCCACATCAACCCTAGAGAAAGCGAGTCAGATCATGGCAAACCGTGAAAACTTGAAATTAGACGCCTTGGCAGCCTGGGCGTGGGAGTACGCAACGACCGAAATGATCAAGGGGCCGCGCCGCATCCTATCCTCAAAAACCATAAAATTTGTCGCTGCTCTCAGCGTCCACACTCTCCTTTTACGTCTCTGGTACTTGGGAGAAATATCACTAACTGAGAAGGATAGGATATATCCGACTGTTCGATATCTGGTGTGGACAAAGCTTGAACAAGAATACGGCAAAGCATGAAACAACCTTAACAGTCTAACAGGTAGTGAGTAGCATTAGGGCGCGATTAAGATTGCGCCCTAATCTCGGTGGATTAGGCGGTTGTCAAGTTTTGGGTATAATTCCCTTGGGCAAAGGGGGCGGCGCGGGAGCGCCGGGGGGATTGTCGGGGGGAGGATTCCCCAGGGGAAGAGAAGGCTTGGGGGCGGGTGACTCAGTGTATCCGGGCGACCGCCGGGATTTCCTCGGCTGCGGTCACCAGCAGACGGCGTTCCCTGGTATGCAGATGGCCCTCAATCGTCAGGTGCTTGCCGACAATCTCGGGCTGCTGGAGCGGAGTGAGCAGGCCCGGAGAGCCGTACAGCCGGATTGAGCCCCACAGCAGGTCGCGCAACTGGAGCCGGGCATGGTTGCCCTGGGTCACCTCTTCTACCGCGTCGAGTTGAAAACGCCACAGCTGGCCGTGGACAAACACGGTCAGGCTGCGCAGCCCGGCAGCCTGCTGGTCTTCGAGCGGCAGCAGGACCCCGGACAGGCGGACATACGGAGGCGCCTCGGGGTAGGAGAACCGAGCGTCTGTCGAACTGGTCCAGCACAGGACGAAACCGAGGGCAAGGATGACCACGCTATACACATGTTTCATAGCCTTTCCTCCTCTATGCCTTGAATATCGCAAAGGCCGTGCCAAAATCGGTGTCGTCCAGGGCTGAGCCTAAGCCCGTGTCTCCGCGTCGGTTTCTCAGCCTTCCGGCAGTGTTTTGGCCGAAGGTGTCCCAACTTCAGGACAGGCCAGTTGCAAAAGGGGGACACGGCCGGCTCGAAGAACAACAGCGCCAGGCGCGTCCACATGTGGTATGATCGAGCCGCTCTATCGGTCAGACTGGCACGACGAGGAAGTCAACACAGGAGAACTGCTATGCAACAACTCCACCGCATCCTTGTGGGTCACGATTTCAGGGCTGGCGGAGAAGTCGCCGTCAGCTCGGCCGCAGCGCTGGCCGCCCGCTACGGGGCTGCCCTGCGCCTGGTGCACGTGGTCGAGCCGCCCCATTTGTATCAGCGCCTGTCCCATCCGCTGACCGCTCCCTACTCGCCCGAAGAGCTGGCCCAGCAGGCCGGGGCCGCGCTTGAAACGATCACCGCCGGCAGCGGGCTGGAACACCTGGCGGTCGAGTATGAGGTGCATACCGGAAAACCGTTTGTCGAGCTGATTGTGGCTCGCCGGGCCTGGAACGCCGACCTGATTGTGGTCGGCGGCAGCGGGCAGGGCCAGGAGCCGGGCTTGGGGCGGACCAGCGAGCGGGTGGTGCGCAAGGCCATGGTCCCGGTCCTGATCGCCAAGGCGCCGTTCAGCGCCCAGGCCAAAACGCTGCTGGTGCCGACCGATTTTTCGACCGGAGCCAGAAAAGCGGCCGAGGAAGCCCTGACCCTGGCCGCCAGCTTTGGCGCGCGGGTGATCTTTCTGCACGCCATTGATGTGTCGCACATCTATGCCGCCACCACCGGGGCCGATATGCCCGCCCTACCGCCCCCGCCGGTTGTCGAGGCCCAGGATCTTGAGCTGGAGTGGGAGGCATTTCTGTCCGATTTGCCGCTGCTGCCGCAGCTGGCCTGGGAGCGGCGGACCGTGACCGGTTTGGCCGCCAGCGCTATTGTCCAGCAGGCCGAGGAGCGACAGGCCGACCTGCTCGTTATCGGCACCCACGGGCGGACCGGGCTGGCCCATATGCTGCTGGGCGGGGTGACCGAGGAGGTCATCCGCACCGCCCGCTGTCCGGTGCTGACCATCCGCCCGGACGCCTTCCAGTTCGAGCTGCCCTGATCGGACTGCACGCATGGAGGAAGACCGATGCCGATGAACATTCTGGGTATGATAGGCGTTGCGCCGCCGACCGGCCGGGCCACCGTCCACGTCATTGGGGGCGGGATTGATCGGGACTACGTGTGTCGCTTCTCGCAGGCGCACGAGGCCGCCGGCTTTGATGCGGTGCTGGTCGGCTATACGTCTTCTTCGGCCGAAGGATTTCAGGTCGCCCAGTACGCTGCGGCCCACACCGAGCGTCTGAAGTTCCTGATTGCCCATCGGCCCGGCTTTGTCATGCCGACCCTGGCCGCCCGGACTGCGGCCACGTTTGATAACCTGACCGATGGGCGGCTGTGGCTCCACATCATTTCCGGCGGGGCGGACAAGGAGCAGCGCCGTGACGGTGACTGGCTGGGCCACGATGAACGCTACGCCCGGACCGACGAGTATCTCGACATCCTGCGCCGGGTCTGGACCTCGGACAAGCCGTTCAGCTTTGCAGGACGTTTCTACCGCCTGAACAAAGCCTTTTCCGAAATCCGGCCCTTCCAGCAGCCCCACGCGCCGATCTATTTTGGCGGAGCCTCGGACGCCGCTGTCCGGGTTGGGGCCAAGCACAGCGATGTGTACGCCCTGTTCGGCGAACCCCGCGCGGCGGTGCGAGCGATGATGGACCGCATTATCGCCGAGGCCGCCCGGTATAAGCGCAGGCCACGTTTCAATATCTCCTTTCGGCCGATCATCGCCCCGACCGAGGGCGCGGCCTGGGACAAGGCCCGGGGTATTCTGGCCCAGCTGGAACACGCGCCCCAGCGGTTGGCGGTGACAAGCGAGGCCGAGTTCGGCCGCCGCCTGATGCGGCTGGCCGACGCGAGCGAGGTCCACGACGAGCGGCTGTGGACCGGCCTGGTCAAGGTGTCAGGGGCGAGTGGCAACACCACGGCCCTGGTCGGCACCCCCGAACAGGTCGCCGAGGCGATCGTCGGCTACTACGCCCTCGGCGTTGGCGGCGTGTTGATTCGTGGATTTAATCCATTTGAAGATGCCGAAGCCTTTGGCAAGGAGCTGATTCCGTGCATCCGCAGCCTGGTGGCTGAGCATGACCGACAGGCTCAGCCGCAGGTCGCCGGGGTTTAGAAGGGCGGCTGGCGGTAGGGTTCGAGCGGCGAGACGTGCATGCTCAGAATGAGCCATGTGTCGTCGACCTTGACATGGGTGAAGATATACCGGCCGTGCGAGTAGGACACCTGATCCCCGCTCTTGTCGGTGGCGGCCAACTGGTAGTGGCCCCAAGAGACCGCAGTCGTGCCGACGATCCGAAACTGGGGCGAGACCGGGGTAAATTCCGCTTTGGCGTAGCTGCCGAAGTAGGAGGTTATTGCCTGCTCAAACTCTTTTTTGCCGTTTGAGGGAAAAGGCGAGAAGATTCCGAACAGCACGATAGCGTCGTGGGCTTCGGCCAGTGTGGCGGCCAGATCACCGCTGTTGAGGGCGGCCATCTCGGCATCAAAGTTGGCTTTGAGAGCCGCGAGGTCGTCGTCCGCAGCCTGCGCCAACGGCAAGCCGCACAGCACAAACAGAGCGAGACTGAGGACGAGTGTCGGGCGATATGTCATCTGCATACTGTAGCTTCCTCCCAGGCTGTTCATAGGATTGCCATATCATTCAATTCTTCTCGAATCTACGGTAGGCTGCGAGCCAGCACACAGACACAAGCGGAGGCACATCCATGAGTCTGACAGACAAGGTCGCCCTGGTCACCGGCGCATCTCGGGGCATCGGTCGCGCCATCGCCCAACAGCTCGCCCAGCAGGGCGGGCGGATCGCCATTCACTATAATCAGGACCGAACAGCGGCAGAGGAGACCTTGGCGTCGCTGCCCGGTGGACCGCACCGTATTGTCCAGGCCAACCTGACCGATCCGTCGGCGGTCCAAGCCATGGTCGGTAGCATAAGCACCGGCATGGCCGGTCTGCATATCGTGGTCAACAATGCCGCGATCAATGAGTGGCAACCTGTGCTGCGGGTTGACTATGAGGTGTGGAACGATGTCTGGCAGCGCACTCTCGACACCAATCTGGTCGGCCCGTCCAACGTGATGTTCTGGGCTGCCCGGCATATGCGGGACAACGGCGGGGGCCAGATCGTCAACATCTCGTCTCGGGGCGCCTTTCGGGGCGCGCCCAAGTCCCCGGCCTACGCCTCCAGCAAGGCCGCCCTCAACATCATGAGCCAGTCGCTGGCTCAGGCTCTGGCGCCGGACAACATCTTTGTGTATGTGGTGGCCCCCGGATTTGTCGAGACCGATATGTCGGCGTCGATTCTGGCCAGTCCGCGCGGAGACGCGATTCGGGCTCAGAGTCCCCTGAACCGGGTCGGCAAGCCCGAGGAGGTAGCCGCGATTGTCGCCTTTCTGGCCTCCGGTCAGGCCAACTTTGCCACCGGCAGCATCATTGATGTGAACGGGGCGTCGTATTTACGGAGCTGAGCGCGGAGCCGACGCGCCATTCCCGACGGATGTGAGGAGTCCCTGTTATGCCCATTCTTCTCGGTATTCTGCTGACCCTCGGCGTGTGTGCCGTCGCCTATGGCGCGGGCCAGCTGGGCGATTCGGTGAAAACGGCTCTGGAGACGCACAAACTGGTCTCTATCGCGACCCAGCGCGCCAATGGCGAATGGGGCAGGGCTGCGCCGGTGTGGTTCATGTACGACGGCGAGGCTGTCTATTTCATTACCGCACCAGACTCGTATAAAGCCCGGCGCATCCGCCGGGGCAGCCCGGCTCAGGTCTGGCTGGACGAGACGGCCGGACCGGCTTTTGTCGGATCGGCACACGTCGTGACCGATGTTCCCACCTTGGAGCGGATCAACGCCGCCTACAAACGCAGATACTGGCTGGCGTGGCTGACCTACTGGGCCGTACCGCTGGCCGGTCGGGTCGAGGCCGGCAAGATGGTTGCGGTGAAGGTGACGCCCCAGCCCGACGGCCAGTGACGCTCAGTCAACGACATTGCACGCCGACCGCGACGCGGCAGAGGGGCATGGCCAGTTTCTGCGGGCTGCGCTGGACGCGTTCAATTTGCCTGCCGATGCCATCATGGTTGGCGTCCAGCAGTCGGAGATCAAACTGCGGCCACTCAAGAATACCGAGGCGGCGGTTGCTCAGGGTGTGTTTGATGTGCCGGGCTTTCGAGTCTCGACGGCCTGTCGGATGGGCGGCTCACGAGTCGCTGGAACTGGCAGGAACACATTTGGCTTGTCCCTGAGCAAGAAATGGGAGAGACTGCTGTTCTCGGTCCTCGTTCCGCAACTGGTAGCGAACCGGTTTATCCAGCTTCTCAATCTTCTCTTCACTGACACCCCGTTTCAGCCAGTCATCGGTTTGAGCCTTCTTAATATTGAGCCGCTCGCTTATTTCGGCTGGGTTAAGCGTCTTGCTGGACGTCAGGTCGCCAAAATGATGGAGGAACAAATCGTAGAGATCCAGTTCCTTCGGAACAATGGGGCGATACACGGAAGCGGAAGACTCCTCAGCTGCCAGCGCTTTCGGTAAGCGGTATCCGGCTAACTTTTCGATCTTCCCTTCGCTGACGCCTCGTTTCAGCCAAGCGTCAGTTTGAGTCTTCTCGATCTTGAGATGCTCGGTTACTGCGTCTCTGTCGAGTGCCCCACTCGACGTCAACTGACAAAGAAGGCGGAGGAACAACTCGTAGAGAACCAACTCCTCTGGCCTGCTGGGGTGATTCGTGGAAGCGAGAGACTCCTTGACCACCAGCGTTTTCGGTGATCGGTATCCGGCTAACTTTTCGATCTTCCCTTCGCTGACGCCTCGTTTCAGCCAAGCGTCAGTTTGAGTCTTCTTAAGATTGAGTCGCTGGCTTATTTCAGCTGGGCTAAGTGCCGTGCCGGAGGCCACCTCGCCAAAACGATGGAAGAACAACCCGTACAAATCCAGATCCTCCGGAATGGCGAGTTGCTTCGCGACAGGAGACGATTCCTCCATTACCGGTGGTTCGGTGTCGCCAGCGGCTTGGGGAAGGGCTGGCGATGGAAGAGCGTCGGGGGGTGGAACCGTTGCGCCATTTGCCGAAGAATTATCGAACAGGGCGCCCAGTTTGGAAAGATCCTCCGGTAGGCGGCGCCCCCCGCGCTTGATCAATTCGGGGTTGCCCGACTTTTCTTCACCGCTTTGCCTGACCCAGAGTGGCACCCACCGCGCTTCCAGGTTTTCGATAGCACCGTTCCACGTTCCCCCTTTATTGGAAGTACTGCTTATGACTGCGGCGGTGTCGGCGAGGCAATAGATGGAGCGGTTGCGAGCCATCGCGTTTCCTACGTTGAACCCTGCCTCGGGATTAAACGGCGAGACTAGAGCCAAATCGCCAGCTATCAGATATTTCCGATATTTTGCTGAGGTTGCCGAGCGTAAGAGACTGTCAGCTAAAACTCCAACAGCAATTCCCTCATGCTCCAGAGCGCCCAGCATTGCACTCTGGTCCACGCCCCGCGCTCCGCCAGACACGATTGAGTAGCCCTGAGCAGCGGCTTCAGCACCGAGGTTGTTTGTGTAGGCAAGATCTTCCTCGGCCGCATTGCGCGACCCGACTACCGCGATCCCGCCCTTTTCCAGGAGCTTCTTGTTGCCGCAACCGAAGAGGACGGGTGGGGCTTCAAACTTGAGTCTGCGTTTCAGCCGGTCCGGGTAATCAGGATCAGACCGCGCCATAACCCACAATCCAGCGCGCTGCCATTTCTCGAGGAGAAGGCCTAACAGAGCACCTCGATCAAGCAAACTTTCCAGCCGGGACGGTGTGATCACTGGGTCTGTCCAATCCGATAGCAAATCATCCAAGACACCTTCCAAGAGATAAGAGGGCTTCAGGTCATGGTCTCTGAGCCAGATTGCAAACCTCGCCCATTCTCTGGTCGAGAGAGGCCTTGCCTCCGCCGTGCCCGATTTTCCGAACGATACCGTCAGCAGCAAAACAGCTTGAGCCTGACTATCCAGCTGCATTTCAGCCTCCCGCGCTTGCTGTAGCCAGGGCAACGGGCCAGACTGGACCGCTGCCAGCTTGTCTGAGCAACGCTGCGATGACGGTCATCGTCCAGCCGGAATCGACAATATCATCTACCAGGAGCACGGCTCCTTCCGGGACAGAACCGTCGATTTGGAACGCCCCATCCAGATTCTGACATTGATGGAATCTGTTCTGTTGCGTTTTCTGTGGTTCATTGTGCCTGGTTTTGGTCACGATAGGCATGAAAGGGAGTTGCAACGCCTTTGCCAGCCTTCGAGCAAAATTAGGAACCAGATCAGGATGATTTTGAGATGGGACGCAGGTCAGCCATTCGGGCGGCGGGTCCGGTTTCCAGCGATTCCGCAGCATCTCTGCTACAGCCCCGACCAGTTCGTCTCGAAAATGCCCCTGACGCTTGTCGTCCGCCACGACCTGTCCCCAACCAGTATCGCCCCACCGAGAGAGAATACGGCCGGTTTCGGCGCGGAGTTCTACGGCCAAGTTCCCCCTGAAGCTATACGCAGTAAAAGCATCTCTGGCGGCTTGCTTGTTACAGACAAGAGGAATTTCTGATTGACGCAGGAAGCGGGCAGCCGAAACGGCCTGCGCATGGCCAAAGGACGACTCGACGATGGGTCTTCCCAAACAAGATGCGCATCTCCCGCAAGGCTGGGAGTGTTCATCGTCGAGGGTCATCGCGAGAAATCGCATCAGACACCCGTCTGTTTCAAGGTAGCTCTGCATTTCCCGCCATTCGATCATGCGCTGTTCCGTCAAGCGGCGGATGCGTTCGTGGTCCATATGATAAGGGACCGGGGTCCGCTGCCATAGGAGGCCATCTTTGATGATCGGTGCTGGATTTTCGACTGACAGAAACTTAAGCGCTTGCTCAAGCTGGCCATGTCTCAGATTGACGACTTCTTCCAGATCGCGGGTGGCTAGTCCGTCGCTGTCTTCCAGGACCTCAAGGATCGTCTCCACCCACGATTCGTTCGGAAAAGCGCTCTGACGGAAATATTCGTGGATGGCGGTGTCTTCGCGGCCTGACATGAGGATGCCAACGGCGTGATCGATTGCTCGCCCGGCTCTGCCAACTTGTTGGTAGTAGGCAACGATTGAACCGGGAGCCTGGTAATGGACGACAAAGCCGAGATCGGGCTTATCGTAACCCATTCCGAGGGCGGTTGTCGCAACCAGAACTTTGATATGATTGTGAAGAAGCTGATCTTCGAGGTGTTGTCGATAGGCATCCGAGTCTGCAAAGCCGTCGTCCGTTACCCCGCTAAAGTAGGCCTGCGCGGTAACGCCTTGGTGGCTCAGCCAGTTGGCAACCTGTTCAGCATCCCGCTTTGTCAGCGTATAGATGATTCCCGTTCCCGGAAGGGCAGCGATATGCTCCGCAAGCCATGCTAAACGGGCTGCCTGTGATGGCAGCCGCATGTTCTGCAACGCCAGCGTGTCTCGCATCAGCGAGCCACGCTGAATCCCGATGCGTCCGAGCTGGGCTCGAACATCTTGGACCACGCGATTATTCGCTGTAGCTGTCGTGCCGAGAATCGGCATATTTTCGGGCATACGCTGCAAGATGTTGACCAAGCGTCGATAATCAGGCCGAAAATCATGGCCCCAGTCGGAGATGCAGTGGGCTTCGTCCACCACCAACAGGCCGATGCGGCCGGCGATGGGCAAGAGGATCTCTTCTACGAAATCGTCGTTAGCCAGTCGCTCCGGTGAAATCAGGAGTGCGTCGGCCTCATCGTTGCGGATGGTCTGCTGCAGAGCAGGCCAGTGCTTTCTATTCGAGGAATTGATGCTCACCGCCTGGATACCAATACGCCCGGCAGCTTCAATCTGGTTACGCATCAGCGCCAGGAGAGGCGAGACGATAAGCGTTGGGCCACGCCCACGATCACGCAGAATTCTGGTAGCAATGAAATAGACGGCACTTTTACCCCAACCGGTTCGCTGAACCACCAGAAAGCGCTCGCGTCGGTTGACCAGCGCGTCGATAGCTTCCCACTGACCATCCCTGAAATCGGCGTCTTGGTCATCCACCGCGCTCTGGAGAAGGGCCAGTGATTCCGACCTCTCAGTCATATTTGTTTGTCTTCAAGAATTTCTGTCTTGAGACAGACTCCACGCCTCTCTTCTTTTCGTTCGTACCACCTGCGCCACAAAGTACTTAAACTCCGGGATTTTCGCAAATGGCTCTGGGGCTTCGTTGAAGCGCGTGTATGTACTGGTGGGCTCGGCTAAGACCGCGCTATTGGACTGGCAAGATCGTTACGGTGAAGGTGACGCTCAGTCAACGACATTGCACGGATAGCGCTGCTGTTGGCCGCGCACGAAATCGGTGTCGATATCGTGCACCGCCACCCGGCTGAAAAACGAGGTCGCGGCCACGGTCTGGCCGATCGGATTGATGATGCAGCCGCGGCCGGCAAACGCCTCACCGGCCGAATCGGTCCCCCGGCGGTCCGACGACGCCACATAACAGCCCGAGACAATCGCGGTCATCTGCAAGGCCACCTCGAACTGGTGTGAGACCAGGGGCGGTGTGGCGCGGGGTACGACGATGAGATCGACCCCGTCCCGTCCGTACTGCCGGGCGTGTTCGTTGAACATGATGTCGGTGCAGATCAGCATACCGACCCGCAGCGGTCCGGCCTGGGTCAGCTGAAAGCGCTGCCGCCCCGGCTGCGTCCAACTCGTCTCCCAATAGCCGGGCGAACGCGGGAGATGCTGTTTGGTGTGGATCGCCTCAAGCCCGGCGGCGTGGCGCCAGATAAAGCCCTGGTTGCAGCGGCGGCCGTCAAGATCGACGGCGCGGCTGCCCAGGACGGTCGGCACCCCGAGTTCGTGGACGGCCGCCAGCCCTTTTTCGTGCTCGGCGACACACGCCCGCCAGGCGTCCCGGTCATAGCCGGGCCGGGCGGCCAGCCACCGACCAAAGGGCAGCTCGTTCAGGACAAACAGGTCTGCTTGAGCGCGCTCAAGGTCGCCAATCAGATCGGTCCAGGCTTGGCTTCCGGGTGAGAGTTCCGGAGCAATCTCACCGACCGCAACGCGGCAGATGGCCATGTCCGACTCCTACAGGCGGCGGTACAGCGGATGGTCCGGGTCCGCTCCGTCGAGCCAGGGCAAACCCGGAACAGCCTCGTTTGCCGCGTCCATCTCAAACGAGCGCTGCCAGTCCAACAGATACTGCCGCCTGGCAATGCCCCACCGCCCGTCACGACGTTCCAGGCGGTCGAGATAACGCCCGCCGAACACATTGGTCACGGTCTGGCCGTCCTGCCGAGAGACGGCCGCAGCCAGGCCATAGCTCTCGGCCTCGGCTACATCGCCGCTGAGCGTGATCAGGGCCGGGCCGTTGTTGTGCCAGCGGCGCAGAAATCCCCGTTCCAGCTCAATCACGACCGGAATGAACTCGTCCCCACGGCCGATAAAAAAGCCGTAGTCGATCTCCGCATCCGGGAAGAAAACGGTTTTCAGCGCCTCCTCATCAACCCAATCCAGCGCCCGCGCATAACGGATCAACACCTCTTGGCAGGCGTTTTTATCGAGCAACTCCTGGAGTGCGGCATTCTCTGCTGTCATACGTCCCTCCGCTGTTTTTTCCCGTCAGACTAGCGCGTTCAGTCGGAGAGTTCGAGAGGCGCAGATCGGACGTGGTTCAGCTCTCGCCCGTGTTGCTCTGCGTGGGGAAATGGCTTAGTCTTGCCCCAGCCTGAGGGCGAAACGCACTGAGCACAACGGGTAGGTCGGACATGACACCATGGCTTGAGTTTCATTTCGATTTTGGCAGTCCCAACGCCTACTTGGCGCACCTCGTGATTCCAGCCATCGAGGCGCGGACCGGTGCGACATTCAGCTATGTCCCGATTTTGCTCGGTGGGGTGTTCAAAGCCACCAACAACGTCTCGCCGGCGGTGTCGCTCAAGGGCATCGCCAATAAGCCCGAGTATTACGCCCTGGAAACGCGGCGCTTCCTCAAAAAGCACGCGATTACCGCCTACACCAGGAACCCGCACTTTCCGGTCAATACCTTGCGGCTCATGCGGGGAGCCGTGTTTGCCCAGAGCCAGGACTATTTCGCCCAGTACGTTGACGCCGTGTATCGTCACATGTGGGTCGAGCCCAAAAAAATGGATGAGGCCGAGGTGATGCGCGAGGCGCTGGCCGCGTCCGGCCTGCCCGCCGAGGCCATCATGGCCGGCGTACAGCAGCCGGCCATCAAACAGCGGCTGCTCAAGAATACCGAGGCTGCGGTGGCCCGCGGCGTGTTTGGCGCGCCAAGCTTTTTTGTCGGGGACGAACTCTTTTTCGGCAAGGATAAGCTGGTCGAGGTGGAAGAGGAAATCCTGGCCCGGCGGGCGGCTTTATAGCCGTCCATGCCTGTCTGTCTTGTCTGGAGGTTGGACCGGTCTGAAGGGTGGTGAAAGGCGATGGCGTTTATTCGGGTGTGTGGTGTGGAGGAGGTCGGGGAGGGCGAGTTGGCCGAGTTCGAGCTTGACGGACACACGATTGTCCTGCTCCATCCCCGAGGCGGTGAGTTGATCGCCATACAGGGCGAGTGCCCACATCAGAGTTTCCCGCTGTCTGCCGGGGAGTTTGACGGCCGGCGGGTACTGATCTGCAACTCACACCGCTGGGAGTTCGACGTGCTCACCGGGCGAGGCATCGACCCCGAAGACTGTGAGTTGAAGCGCTATCCGGTCAAAATCGAGGCTGGCGAGGTCTATGTCGATGTCGCCGGTTGAGCCCCGGCGGGCTGATGGGCGAGCCGTTTGTGAGTCCTAAAACCAGCAGCGAGTACATGCGGTTCTATCTGGACAAAAAGCTATAGCGCCGGGGATACAGGCAAAACTCAGGGCATTGCTCGGTGCAAAACGGTTGAACCGGCCCCAAGCCTCATCCGCCTTCAGCATTTCTTCCCCGCACCAGCTCAAACAGGCGCTGCGGGGTGATCGGCAGTTCGTTTATCTCAATTCCCAGCGGAGCAAGGGCGTCCGAGACGGCGTTGGCCAGGGCGGCCGGAGCGCCGATCGTCCCTCCTTCACCCATCCCCCGAAAGCCGCCCAAGGTGGTCGGGGAGGGCGTTTCGATATGGTAGACCTCGACCGCTGGCAGTTCTGAGGCGGTGGGAACGAGGTAGTCGACCAAGGAGCCGGTCAGCAGCTGACCCGCTTCGTCGTACACGACCTCCTCGTACAGGGCTGCACCGATGCCCTGGGCTACGCCGCCCCGCACCTGGCCGTCAACGATCATGGGGTTGATGATCCGTCCACAGTCTTCGACCACAATGTAGCGCTCAATCTTGACCTGGTAGGTGTCTCGGTCGACCTCGACGACCGCCACGTGGGTGGCGTTTGAGGCAGTCCCAAAATATGGGTCATAAAAACGTGTTACCTCAAGCCCGGGTTCCATATCTTTGGGCAGACGGCGGAGACCGCCGTAGGCGGCTCTGGCCACTTCCCGAAAGGGCAGGCGTCGGTCCGTATTGGTCTTGAGGAAGACCTGCCCGTCCTGGATATCGAGGGCGGACGGATTGCTCTCCATCATGTGCCCGGCAATCTGGAGGGCTTTTTCCTTGAGTGCCTGACCGGCTCGGATTGCCGCTCCGCCGGCAATAACCGCGCTGCGGCTGGCATAGGTGCCGGTGCCGTGCGGGGCCAGGGCGGTGTCGCCACACATGACCCGGACATCCTCAAACCTGACACCCAGGGCGTCACCGATGAGCTGAGCCAGGGCGGTCTCATGCCCCTGGCCCTGAGGGGCAACGCTGAACGCAGCGGTGACCGTCCCCGACGGGTCTACCCGCAGGAACGCCGCCTCGGTCCCGGTCGAGACCGGCATGCCCGGAGAAACCGGAATGGCCGAGCCCACCCCGGTTAGCTCAATATAGCTGGCAAAACCGATGCCGACCCAGCGGCCGTCCGCCCGCGCCTCGGCCTGCCATTGGCGTGTCGTCTGCTCGTCCAGGACGGCGCGGGCTTCATGTCTAGGGGGCGGGCCGCAACCCGGCGATGAGGCGAAGCAGCGTGTCGAGCACTTCCTCACGGGCTTCCTCACTATCGCCAGCCTGACCGATATAGACAGCCGCCTCAAAGAGCATGGCCCAGGCCAGGCGGGACAGGGATTCGACCGGCTGCTCTTCGATCAGTCCCTCGGCCATCAGCCGTGTGAACACGGTGCGCAACAGTATGATCCCCGGCCCGCTCTGTTGCAGGGTGACCCAGTCAAGGACCGCCGGACCGTCGGTATGGACAATGCGCCGCACGCTCGGGTTTGAGGCATATTCGATAAAAGCGTGGCAGCCGGTCACAACGAAGCGCTGCCAGGTGTCGCCCTCGGCCGCCTGTATGCGCTCGAGAACCGCTTGGATCAGGGCGGTTCTCTCTTCCTCAAACACCGCCTTAAACAGGGCTGCTTTGTCGCGATAGTGGTAGTACAGCGCGCCTCTGGTTACCCCGGCGCGGCGCACAATCTCTTCTGTCGCGGTCTGCGCATAGCCCTGCTCGGTGAACATATCCCGGGCAACGCCGATCAAGGCTCTCCGGGTCCTCTCAGACTGCTCGTCTTTTGAAAGTGCGGCGGACAAGGGACTCCTCCTCTTTCACTGGCTGAAACACTGCCCACGTGTGACACATGCACCCTGTCCATAATCGTCACGAATGTCAACTCTCCGTCAGGCCGGGTTCTGGTACAGGTCAGGGGTATTGCCCTGGCACAAATAGTGACTTCCCGTTCAGGTCGCAGCGGCTATGCAGGGAAGCTGCTCAGGGATGGCGGCTCAAGAGCGGCGGGCTACTTGACGAGCCCGTCGCAGACATGATTGACCTGTGGGCGCACAAACAAGACAGAAGAGGACGGAGGCTATGACGGCAGAACCTGTAGTGATTGATTGTGACGGACACATTCTGGAACCGCCCGATTTGTGGGAAACCTATCTCGAACCCCGCTACCGTGAGCGAGCCCTGCGCCTGCGGGTCGGCGAGGACGGCTATGAGTATCTGGAGGTTGACCAAAAGCGGGCCAAGCTGGTCAAACCTGGCATGCTGGGGACGCTGGGCGGCATGGGCAAGCAGGTCGAGGAAGCCCAGCAGTTGCGCCGTCGGGCCATGGACGGCGAGGTCAGCCCGGAAGACATGCGGGCCATTCGGATGAGCCCCGAGCAGACCTACCTGAGGGGCGCTGCGTTCGGCACCATGGATATGAAGGAACGGCTGGCACTCCTCGAACAGGAGGGCATGCAAAAGGCCGTGCTGTATCCGACGCTCGGCCTGTTGTGGGAAGCCGAGCTGTTCGACGCCGAGCTGTCGGCCGCCTATTGCCGGGCCTATAACCGCTGGATCGCCGACTTCTGTCGTGATTCCGGCGGACGGCTGGTGCCGATCGCCCATGTGTCCCTGGGTGAGCCCGAGGAAGCCGCCCGCGAGCTGCACCGGGCCGTTGAGGACGGCTGCAAGGGCGCCTTTGTCGCCCCGTTCACGCTGACGCGCATCCCGCATGGCGACCCGCGCCACGACGCGGTGTTTGCCGCAGCCCAAGACCTCGACGTGCCGCTGGCCATTCACCCGACCTTTGAGCCGCCCGAGTTCAGCATCCACCACCGCTATGACAAGTTCGGCTGGGCAGCCTGGTATAACGACCTGTTTGCCGGCCAGGGCGTACAGCACGCCTTTGCCACCTTTTTTCAGCTGGGCGTGTTCGAGCGCTTCCCGCGCCTGCGGACCGTGGTGCTGGAGTCGCAGGCCGGCTGGATCGGCTACTTCCTGGACCGGGCCGACGCCATCTTCAAGGGCACGACGCTCAGCGCAACGGTCAGGCTCAAACACCCGCCCTCGTACTACTTCAGGCGCCAGTGCTATATCTCGGCCGACCCGGAGGAACGGACCATCGACGCGCTGACCGGCATGGTCGGCGAGGACAAGTTTTTCTGGGCCAGCGATTATCCCCATCCCGACCATCCCGATAATTATCTGGAGGAGCTGGGCGAGATGGTGGCGCCGATGACCGACGCGGCCCGACGCGGTATCCTGGGCCAGAACGTGGCCAGGGTCTATAAGCTCGACTGAGGAGGCGGCATGTCCGATACCGAGATCAAAGATGCGGTCCGCAACATTGAGTGCCCGGTGTTCGAGAACCCGGCCTTCAGCATCCCTCCGCCGCTGGAGCGGGCGACCGTCGCGCTGGTCACCTCGGCCTCGCTCCACCATCCCGACCAGGACGACTTTGCGCCCATGGATACCAGCTATCGGGTGCTCGACGGCGCGCGGCGCGACTATCTGGTCGGCCACTGGAGTCCGAACTTCGACGCCTCGGGGGTGGCGCTCGACCTGAACGTGGTCTTTCCGCTGGACCGCTTGGACGAACTCGCCGCCCAGGGCCGGATCGGCAAGGTGGCCGACCAGCACCTGGCCTACGCCGGCAACCAGTTTGACCTGGCCCAGATTCGCACGGACGGCGGCCCGGCCGGCGCGGCCTATCTGCGCGGGCAGGGCGTTGATGTCGTCGTGCTGACCCCGGTGTGACCGCTGTGTACGCGTACCGTGAGTACGCTGGCCCACATCTTTGAGGCGGCCGGTATGGCGACGATCGTGCTCGGCTCAATCCGTGAGCAGCTGGTCAACACGGCCCCGCCGCGCGGCCTGTTCTGCGACTTCCCGCTCGGCCGTCCGCTCGGCAAGCCCGGCGATGCAGCCTTCCAGCACCGGGTGCTGGCGCATGGCTTCTCGCTGCTGGAGCACAGCCGACCGACTCTGGAAGATTTTCCCGAGCGGGTGGCCGACCAGGGCTCGGAGGTTCTGGCGTGCGCGCTGCCGCCCCGCTACGATCCCGGCGCTCACCCGGCGGTGGATGAGGCGCGCGGTCTGCGGGCCGCCTATGACCGGGCGGTGGCCGAGCACGGCGAGCGGGGCGCCGCCACGCGCACGCTCAGTCCCGACGCTATTCCGCAGGCGCTTGAGGCATTCATTCGGATCGCTCAGGGCACACCGTGGAAAGAGGCCAAAATCCCCGGTATTCCGGCTCGGGTGGCCCAGGACATCCGGGGCTATTATGAGACCGCAGCCCTGGCCATCGTCGATCATACGCCGGCGGCCTGGGCCAGCGCGCGCTGGTACCGGGACACGACCAAGGCCGGCGAGGTCATCCGTTCGGCTCAGCTGGCCATGAAAAATGCCGGCGTCCGACGCGACCTGTGGGCCTTTCTGCTGCCCATGGACAGCATTCCACTCGACTGAAAAAGGGGGAAGACACAATGGAGATTGGCATTCTCGTTCCAGCCACGTCCGATACCAAGAACATCGCCGACATCGCCCAGCGGGTAGAAAACCTCGGCTTTGAGTCGCTGTGGATTCCCGAACATCCGGTGATTCCGGTCGGCTTCAAAACCGAAGTCCCGGGCGGCGGGACGCTGCCCCGGCACTACAACCGTTGGGCAGACCCGTTTGTGGCCCTGACTATGGCTGCGGCGGTGACCTCGCGCCTCAAGCTGGCGACCGGCATCTGTCTGTTTCCGGAGCGCGAGCCGCTGATCACGGCCAAGGTCATTGCCAGCCTCGACATGTACTCCAACGGCCGGGTCATGATTGGGGTCGGCGCGGGCTGGCTGCGAGAGGAGACCGAGGTCATGGGCACCAGCTTTCGGCTGCGCTGGAGACGGCTGCGTGAGACGACCGAGGCGTTGCGCCTGTGCTGGACCCAGGAGGAGCCGAGCTATCAGGGCGAAATGGTCCAGTTCCCGCCCGTGTATTGCGATCCCAAACCGGTTCAGCCGTCCGGTCCGCCGATCTTTCTGGGCGGACACGTGCCAAAAGCGCTCGAACGGGTCGCCCGCACCTATGACGGCTGGTGTCCGCTGGCGTTTGATCCCGAGGACTATAAAACGAAAGTGCATAAGATTCGGGACATGACGAAAGAGGCCGGGCGCGACCCGGACGCGCTCCAGATGTCAGCCTTTGTCGATCCCAAAGACGGCGGCCTGTCGGCCGATGAGCTGGCCGCCTTCCGGGATGCGGGGGCGAGTCGGATCGTGCTCTTCTCACAGCCGTTTGCCAAGGAGATTGCCGAGGGCAACCCGCTCGGCTGTATCGACCGGGTGGCGCCGATCGTGGAGCGGGCCCAGGCTGTATAGACCGAACCGGGGACGGCCGACTACAGCGCAATCGGGTAGGGCGACAGCTCGCCCGCGTCGTATCGGTCGGCCAGACCCGGCGTGGCATTTTCCCACACCAGCAGCATGGCCCGCTTGGGCGAGAAGCCCTGGTGCCGAATATCGGCCGGCATGGCCGCCACATCGCCCGGCTTCATGATGACCCGCGCCCGGGGGCGGCCGGTTTCCTTGTCGCTGACCTGCCAGGTGATCTGATCGCTGAGCTGGATAAACCACTCGACCCGGTCGTTGCCGTGAATGACGGGCAGGATGTGTTCCTCGGTGGTCGGACAGAACAAACTGTTGCGGCAGACCGAGACGACCGACGGGTTCCAGGTCACGTCCGAACGGGACAGATACTTGAACAGATTAAAGGCGTGGACCTCGTGCTCAAAGCCGGGCTCGGCGTGGACTTCCGGTTCCGTCTGGTCCACGTCGGCAAACGCCCGGTTGACCGGATAGCCGCTCTCGTCCGAGCGCAGGGCGGCATCGCCGGGTAAGCCCGGCATGCGTTTGCATACCTCCCGCCGGCGTTCGACTGCGGCCCTGTTGGTCCCGTGTTTTTTGCCAAACACGGACGTGCCGGTCTCGGCCGGAGCGGCAAAGGGATCAAAGCCGGCGTTGGTCCAGTCGGCCAGCATGGCCTGGAAGGTGTCCAGAATCCGGGGCGTGTCAAAACTTTCGACATAGTCGAGGCCGGCCCGGTGGTAGCTGTCGTCATACCGGCCGGCGTACAGTTCCACCCGGCCATACCTGTTGCGCGTACCCAGCACAGTGTCGAAATTGACCCAGCCATAGAAGAAGCCCCAGGCTACGTCTCGGACCAGGGCGCGCAGGAAGGCGTCAACCGGCATGGTGTGAGACAGTCGGGTTTCCCGGGCGGGCCAGCTGACGGTCACAAAATATTCGTCCCGGCTGAACGAGAATCGGCCCAACTGGAAGCGTGTATAGCCGGTGCTGGGGTGGGGGGCTGAAGCATTCGGCATGGTGTCTCTCCTCCGGGCCTGTCGCGTTACGTCTGACATACCTCGGCCCACTTTTCGACGGTGAGAGCGCCGTGCAGGGTTTGCAGCAGGACGACGCCGGGCTGGGCGGCGACAAATTGATACGCCGCGTCTGCGGGCAGCAGGGCCTGATGGCCGCGGCGGAGCTTCATCCAGCCCATTTTGCGGCCGACCGGGCTGCCGGGAACACGGACCGCCCCGTGGGCATCCCGGGCCAGGACCGACCGCGGCTCGTCGAGTTTGAGCAGATGAATCTCCACCTGGCCGTCCAAGACCACGGCAAACTCGTCATGGGCGCACACAAACCAGGCTGAGCGGCCCTCGGCACGCATGACCTCGACCACGTACTCCAGGTTTTTCGCCACCGCGATTTTTTCATACGGCTGAGCCTGAGCCGCCACCTCGAACACATTGGAAAAGGCGTAGTGTCGCGGGTCGTCGTCGATGATTTCGAGCCGCCCTTTTTCGTAGCGGTCAAGCGAGCCGAACACGGTGGTGTAGTCAGCCATCAGCCTGTCTCCTTGTGTCTTCAGACCAGTCTGCCGCGCTCTTCGAGCCGCTACGAGGGAAGCGTGTCCAGGTAGGAGCGGACGACCCGGTCGAAGGTCTGCGGCTGCTCGGCATACGTCCAATGGCCGGCCCGGGTGATAATGGCCAGCTGACAGTTCGGCATCCGGTCGCGCAGGTAGACGTGGTACTTGACCGGGGTGAAGCGGTCCTCATCGCCGCAAATGGCCAGGCTCGGGACCTGAATGCCGCTCACCCGGCTCATGAAGTCAAAGCTGTCGTCGCTGATCCAGTCTTTGTAGGTGACCCACGGGTCGGTGTCGGCGGTCAGCGCCTCGATTTCGTCGATCACCGACTGAGGTGTGCTTGTGGCATAGCCCATGCGCGGGTCAAGCGCCAAGGGCGGTTCGCCCTCGACCGCCCGGCGGGCATTTTCCAGGATGACGGGATCAACGCGCAGCCGAGCCCCGGTGTCGATCAGCAGCAGGCCGTCCAGCAGCTCGGCGTGGTAGACGGCCAGGGCCAGGGCGATGCCCCCGCCCAGGGAGTGGCCGGCGACAACACAGCGGTCCCAGCCCAGATGGGCGGCCAGCCGGGCCACACAATAGGCATAATCCGCCACCCCCCGAAAACCGTCGCCGGCTGAGCGACCGTGGCCGGGCAGGTCAATGGCGACTGTGGCATGGCGGTCGGCCAGGGCTGCCATGTGACGCGCCCACACCCGCCCGTCGCAGCCTGTGCCGTGCACGTACAGGATGCGGCGGCCGTGTGGCGCCGCAAGGTCTCCGGCGGTGTGGTAGTGAATCTTGAGCCCGTCAATTGTCGCTGATCCCATGACTGCCTCTTGCCGGCTCACATATTCATCTTGCGCGCAAAGTCGTCCATGGCCTGCTGAATGCCGTCCAGGCCCCGGGCCCAGAAGGGCAGCGCGGCAAAGAAGGAATCGTAGCCCATAGCGCTGTAGCGTTTGAACTCTTCGACGTAGGCATCGACCGAGTCGACGTACATCGGGCTGATCATGATCGGAATGTCACGCATCGCCCGACCGGCTTGTTCGGCGGCGACCCGGAGGGCTGCCAGGCTGTCATGAAACGCGGCAACGCTCTTGGGCACGGCCAGCCAGCCGTCGCCAAACTCGACCACCCGCCGCATGGCACGGGCCGAGTGGCCGCCGATCCAGATCGGCGGCGGCTGTTGGAGCGGCTTTGGCTCGCACTCGATATCGCTGAAGCTGACGAATTCTCCCTCAAATTCCGGGTCGGGCTGCGTCCACAGGGTCTTCATCGCCCGCAGGTATTCATCGCTCAATGCGCCGCGGCGGCGAAACGGCGCGCCGAGCAGCGTGATCTCTTCTTCCAGCCAGCCAATGCCGGCCCCGAAGATGGTGCGTCCGCCGGACAACACATCGAGTGAAGCCCACATCTTGGCGGTGACGATCGGGTTGCGGTGCGGCAGAACCAGCACGAAGGTCCCCAGTTTGATGGTGGTGGTCACGCCGGCCAGGAAGCTCAGCGCCACCAGGGGGTCCAGAATAGGGGCGGTCCTGATCCGGCCGGTGTCGTTATACGGATAGGTGGAGTTGATCGTTTTGGGGAAGACGACGTGGTCGGGTACCCAGATGGAGTCAAAGCCCAGGGTTTCGGCCTGTTGGGCCAGCGTCCGCTGGGCATGCAGCGCGTCCGGCCCTGAGGCGTAGGGGCCGACTGTTGGCAGAAACATCCCGAATTTCATACTGTCCTCCTTCGTGTGTGATGGTCAGCAGGATCGTGCGGACGAACGTCGAAGGCTCTGGCGGAGAGCGCCAGACCGACCGTTCGCCCTTGGGGTGCCGCTATTTTCTGAGCTTCCGCTGGGCCGGGGATGAGGGCTGAGCCACGTGCTCGGCGCTCACCTGGCCTTTGTCGATGCGTAGGCTGAAGCCGCAGTCCGGATTATGGCACACCCAGACTTTGAACGGGATATCGCCACCGTGTGGACCATAGTCCGAGAGTGGGATGAGCACTCCCCGACTGCACTGTCGGCAGGCCGGCCATTCTTTTGTTTCCATACAAAACCCGAATGAGCACTCAGTCCTTCATACGTAAACCGAGTCCAGAAGACAAGAGATACTGGCTGTTTACAGATCAGGCGGCTTGCGTCTTGATCGCGTCTTCGACCACCGTGCCGTTGAAGAAGTCGGGGTTCATCCCCGTCCACAACGCGGCCGGATTGGTGAACACAAAATCCTCAAAATCACGCTCGGTCAAAATGTCTTTTTCCACCAGCTCGTAGGCTTCGGCCAGGACGTGGCTCATGTCGGGCACATCCCAGTGGCCGATGTCTGAGCTGAAGATGGCTCCCAGGCGTGCGCCAAAGGGGTTCATCCTGGTCTGAAAGGCGGTGGCGTTGAGGGGGTCGTCGGCCTCGCAGCCAAAGTAGAAATTCGGGACGAACAGGTCTTTGATATCCTCGGCCGTGTTGATCCCGCAGCGGACCCAGTCGTCCTCCGGGTCTTCCCGCGTTCCGGCCAGCGCGCCGCGGCGCAGGTCCAGGCCGTCCAGCCTGTCCTGGACGATGGCATCGCCGTAGCGCCGGTGGAGGTCCAGGAACAGCTCGGCGTTCAGGTTGGCCGGGTCATAGTTTGCCAGGCCGCGCGGGTTGCGTTTCTCCCAGCGGGCGACCATGCCGGCGTACAGATCTGCGGCCCAGCCGACGCCACTCTCCAGAAAACCGAACCTGAGGCCCGGAAAGCGCCGGGTGACGCCGCCCATCAACAGGGCTTTGCACACCGCGTCGCCGGCTGCGGCGAAATGCCCGGTGTGGTTGTACATGTAGTTCGAAGTGGTGCGGCTGCCCCAGCCCATGCCGGGGGAATGAAAGGTCGGCGGAACCTTGCGTTCCAGGCATTTGGCCCACACCGGGTCGTAGTCGTAGGCGCTGTCGATACAGAAATTGTCAATCCAGAAGGCGTGCAATCCCAAGCCGGCGTCTGTGGCGACCGCAGCCGGGACGGGACGCTGGACATGGCCGGCCATCATCACCGCCTTGAGGCCGAGTTGGCCGACACAGTAGTCCAACTCGTCGACCGCCTCCTGGGGCGTGTGCATGGGAATACAGGCGGCCGGGGTCATGCGGTCGGCGTAGCCGCGGAAGTAATCGGCCACGAACAGGTTGAACGCCCGACAGGTGGCCTGGCGCAGTTCGGCGTTCTCAATATGGGGGAAGGCCAGACCCAGCGAGGGATACAGCACGGTGAAGTCAATGCCGATCTCGTCCAGGCGCTGGTGGAGCAGCTTGGGCAGGCTGGCCGTAGCCCGGTCCAGGGTGTTGCGGGTCGGCAGCGCCCACCACGGGGAGCGTGTGGTGCGCTGGGCGTGGCGCTCCTCGGGCGACAGGCGGTACCAGTCAAACATCTTGCCCCAGCTGCCGGTGTTCCGCTCCGGGGACAGGTAGCGATCAACCAGGGACTGGCCGCCGACCTGCTTCAGGTAGTCCAGGAAGCCGGGCTCGAACTCGATCATATGCCCGTCCGAGTCGATCACGGGGTGCTTGAGCCGAGCGCGAATTGTGGCGGACGGGGACGGGTGTGACATGATGGCCTCCTGCATTCCAGCCGATTATCCTCTTCTTTGTCGCAATTTGCTAGAGGAAAAAAGATGACACGGAAAGAGCGGCGGGACTCTTGCTCTTGGCCTGTCCGTCCATCATACTCTGCTGCTGGACCTGCGGCTGTCCGTGACATCCGCCTCAGGCCGGCTCCGTTTCTTGAAAGGAGTGTGTGGATGCATATGGCCCCTCGACTGTCGAAGATGCTTGGCTGTTTGAGTGTGCTTGGTCTGCTTGTGCTGTCGGTTGCCGAGGCGTGGGCGATCATCAACCTGCGCGACGACCTGGAACTCGAAGGCTTCATGCAGAGCCAGGCCGTGCTGCGGACCCCGCAGTACCAAGACGCCACCCTGATTGTCCAGCGCAACAGCATACAGCTGGAAAATACCTGGAACTTCATCCGCAACAGCCAAACCTCCATAGGCGGTCTGTCGACCGGATGGCTCGAAGAGGCGACCTTCAAGCTCATCTACCGCTTTGCCTATGACTCGACCTACGACATCTCGGACTCGCGGCGCGAGCACTTCACCAAGGGCCAGCGTTCTCAGCTCAAGTTCGAGAACTGGATCCGTGAAGCCTATGTGGACCTGGCTCTGCCGCCCGTCACCCTGCGCATCGGCCGCCAACAGGTCATCTGGGGCGAAACCGACACCTTCCGGGCGCTGGACGTCATCAATCCCCTGGATACCTCCTGGCACTGGGCGCGCGAACCCTGGGAAGACATCCGCTTCCCGCTGTTCATGACCCGCGCCATCTACGATATCGGGAAATTCGGGCCGTTCGAGGAGTCGTTCATCGAGGGCATCTGGATCCCCGGCGACTTCAAGCGTAACCGGGGCTGCGGCAACCCCTATCGGCCGTGGTGCTATTACGGCTCACGGCGTCGCGGACCGGTCAATACGGCCATTGTGGGCGACCAGGTGATCGACCTGGTCACGCCGGTACAGGAGAAAAAGCCCGACTGGCAGCTGAAAAACAGCGAGCTGGGGGTGCGCTTGAAGGCCGTCTACGGTCTGGTTGACTTTGGCCTGCACTACTTCTGGACCCTGTCCGACACGACCGGGGTCAAGGTCCGCAGCGACCGTGCTCGCCTCGAAGGCAACCTCCTGACGGTCCCGCTCGACCTGGTCAACCCACGCAGTCATGTGGTCGGCGTGTCGGCCAACTACTCCGAGGAGATCTACACCCAGGCCGTCTACCGGATCGAAGCCACCTATACCACCGGCATCCCGATGGGGCTGGACACGCGGGACCCGCGCGGCGTTCCCCTCCGGCTGGACAAAGACCGCAACAGTTACAAAACCACCGAGCAGACCCTGTTGATGCTGGCCTTCGACCGGCCGACCTGGATTCGGCCGCTGAACAGCCTGCGGACCTTTTTTATCAGCGGTCAGTTTTTCTGGCAGCACTATACCGACTACAACCGCTTTTTCCGGGGCGTGCCGTCCGCCCACCGGGCGTTTGACCCCGGCTCCGGGGCGGTGCTGCCCGGCCGCTATGTGGCCGTCAACACCGACCGCGTCCTTCAAGACCAGGTCGTCGCCACCCTGGCGGTCTCGAGCATTTACGGGCCCGGCGGCCTGGTCCAGCCGTTGTTCGTGGTCGCCTATGATCCCCTGAGCACGACCTTTTTCAACCGGGTGTCGGTCGAGTATCTGTACTCCAACCACCTGGTCTTTCAGCTGACCCATGATGTCTATTGGGGCAGGTCCACCGAGGGACCGTGGTTTATTGGTGGACGCTTTGGCGGTGGGTATAACAATCGCAACGAGACGGTGTTTACCGCCATCTTCCAGTTCTGAGGGGGAGCCTCGATGTCGAGCCGTGTCGTTCAAGTCGGCTGGGCGGCGTGTGTCGGCCTGGGGCTGATGCTGCTGAGCGGGTTGGCCTGTCAGCCGGCCGAGCCGCGCATCTATACCGTACGCGGCGTGGTCAAACAGCTCCTGGCCGAGCAGAATCGGGTCGAGATCGAACACGAGGAAATCCCCGGCTTCATGCCCGCCATGACCATGGAGTTCGAGGTCAGAGATCCCGGCCTGCTGCGCGGGCTCAGCCCTGAAGAGCCGATCCGTTTCCGCCTCGAACACCATGCCGACAGCCTGTACCTGATTGCGGTCGAGCGCCTGGCCGGCGCAGACCCGCCGGACGTGCGGCACGGATCTGAAGAGCGCCCGGCCGTGGCCGCCCCGGAGCGGCTGGACGCACAACCAGACCCCGAGTCGGTTGCCTTCACCCCGTTTCCGGCCCCGGATTTCCTGCTCACCGACCAGGACGCCCGGCCGTTTGGTCTGTCAAGCCTGCGCGGCAAAGCGATCCTGCTGGACTTTATCTTTACCCAGTGTCCGGGTCCGTGTCCGATGCTCTCGACCAAGTTCAGCCATGTGCAGCGCCGGCTGGGCGAGCGCCTGGGCAGCCAGGTCATGCTGGTGTCGGTGACCATCGACCCCCGCCGCGACACCCCGGAGGTGCTCAAAGCCTACGCCGAGCGCTACCGCGCCGATCTGTCAGGCTGGAAATTTCTGACCGGCGCGCCCCACGAGATCCTGCTGGTGGCCACCGAATACGGCGCCGAGTATCGGGGCGGCTCGGCCGGCATTGTCGATCATCGCCTGCTGACCTATGTGATTGATCGGGACGGGCTGGTGGTCCGGGTGTTTGACGGCGTCAACCACACCGTGGAGGAGCTGCTGGCCGCCCTGGAGCAGGTGCTGGCCGCGTCGCGGTCGCCTCACTCGTCGTCAAAACTGATCGCCAGCGCCTCGGCGTCCTCGAACACGTCGAGCAGGTAAGCTCTGAGCTTCTTTTTGATCTGTGCCTCAATCTGCCGCACCCGCTCGCGGCTCAGCCCATACTGGTCGGCAATATCCTGGAGGGTCAGCGGCTCAGCGGCAATCAGCCGTTGCTCATAGATGACCTTGTCACGGCCGGACAACTGTTCGGCAAAGGCGGCCATGTGTTCCCGTATCAGCCGCTGATCGTGGGCGGTTTCCACCAGGCGTTCGGGCGAGGCCGACGGGTCTGGAACCATGTCGCCCAGCGAAGCGCCTGATTCGGCGTCATTGAGAGGCCGGTCGAGCGAGGTGTCGGGCGCGGCCAGGCGTTGCTCCATTTCGATGACATCGTGTTCTGACACATCCAGTCGGTGGGCGATCAGCTTGGGGCTGGGGACAAAGCCCTGGGCTTCCAGCCTGTCCTTCTCGCGCCGCAGGTTGTAGAAGAGTTTGCGCTGGGCTCGGGTGGTGGCGATGCGGACCAGGCGGAAGTTCTGGAGCAGGAAACGCAGCATATAGGCCCGAACCCACCACACCGCGTACGACGGGAAGCGCACCCCACGGTAGGGGTCATACTTCTGGACCGCTTCCATGAGGCCCATATTGCCCTCTTGAATCAGCTCCAGCAGCTGCTCGTTGGCGTGCTGGTACTCCCGGGCCAGTTTCACCACCAGCCGTAAGTTGCCGGTCACCAGACGGTAGGCGGCTCGCAGGTCACCGTACTCTTTATATTCAACGGCCAGGTCGTGTTCCTCTTCCCGACTCAGCAGAGGATAGCGCCCGATGGCCGCAAAATAGCGCTGGAGCGGGTCGTACAGGGCCAAGTCTTGGCCCGATTCGTCTGGCGGCGTCTCCTGGACGGGCTCCAAGACGGGTTCGGGGACGACCGGGGAGGACCGCTCCTCGCTCACAACCGGGGTCTCCTGGTCTTGTTTTTCGCCCATTTTTTTGGCTTACACTGTGAGCCGCGGCTATTCAAGCCGGGCAGGCTTTCCCGTCCGTGGAACACCGCCAAGCCTGCCTGGAGAAGGCGTGGCATGCCGGCTATTGATATTGGCCTCGGGTTTGGGGCGGCTTTGCAACAGGTTGAGGAGCGCCTCGTCGAATATGTGGCCGAGGCGTACCGGGCCGCGCCGCAGCGGTCGCTCAGCGCCTTTGGGCTGGCCAGGCATATCGAACGCCGGGTGGGCCTCAAGGGACTGCATCTCAACCCCCGCCTGCTCATCGGCTGGGTCCGGGCTTTTGAAGAGCGGACCGGCCGGATGCTGCTTGAACAGGTCGCCGACTCCAGGCCGCAGCGCTACCGGTTTGTGTATGACGAAAACGTGGCCTACCCAGGCCATCGGCCAGCCAAGGGCTGAGAGACGGGGCAGGCACGCACGGTCCATGCGTACCTGACCCGGACGATCGCTAGCCGGCGTTCAGCACGGCCGTGATGCGTTGGGTAACGTCTTCGGGCGCGGCGTTGCCGTCAACCCGCCTGACCAGGCCCTGCCCCTCATAGAAGGGGATGATCGGGGCGGTCTCCGAGTGGTATTTCTCCAGCCGGGCGGTACACGCTTCGGCCGTATCGTCCTTGCGCTGAATGACCCGGTCGGCAATGTCCGGCGGCGGCGGTCGGAACGTCAGGTGATAGATTTCGCCCGTCTCGGGGTCCGAGCGGCGGCCGGTGATGCGTTCCACGATCAGTTCGTCCGGCACCTCAATCAGCAGGACTGCATCAAGGCTGACGCCGGCGTTTTTGAGGTTGACATCCAGGGCTTCGGCCTGGGGCCGGGTGCGCGGAAAGCCGTCCAGCATAAAGCCCTTGGCGCAGTCCGGCTTGGCAATGCGTTCGATGATCATGGCAATGACCAGCTCGTCCGGCACGAGTTGGCCGGCTTTCATATACCCGTCGGCCTGCTGGCCGAGCTGGGTGCCCTCGGCAACCGCGGCGCGCAGCATATCGCCGCTGGAAATATGCGTAATCTGAAATGTATCGACCAGGAATGCCGCCTGGGTGCCTTTGCCCGCCCCAGGTGGGCCAACAAGAATCATGCGCATGTCCTCATACCTCCCTGGGGGCCGACTTTGCCACGCCGCCCGCGGGTTTTCAATTGGGGCCGGACCCACAGCACCTCGACCTTCCAGAGTACCGAGCAGCGGTAGCGCATCGCTCTTGTTCTTTGACCTGTTTGTGGTCTATATTCGGCCTGAAAAGAGGTAGCCTATGAAACTGTCCAGCCAGATCAAGCCAATCAGTTATCTCAAGGCGCATGCCGCCGAGATTGTGCGTACGCTCGGGGACCGGCAGGCCCCCTTGATTATCACCCAGAACGGCGAAGCCAAGGTGGTCATGCAGGATATCGACAGTTATGAGCAAACCCAGGAGACCCTTGCGCTGCTCAAGATCCTCGCCTTGGGAAACCGTCAGATCGAAGCGGGGCAGGTCCAACCTGCGGACGAGGTCGTTGCCCGGCTGCGAGGACGGCGGCAGGCTGGCTGATGGCCTTTCTGGTGCAGTTGACCGATGATGCGGCGCAGGACCTGGAGGAACTCTGCGATTATATCGATCAGCACGACGCGCCGGGCCGGGCGGATTACGTGCTGGAGCAGATCGAAAATGCCCTCCTGAGCCTATCCGAGCATCCCCAGCGCGGAAACTACCCCAAGGAATTGCTGGACCTTGGGATTCGGGAGTACCGGGAAATCTTCTTCAAGCCCTACCGCATCATCTACCGGGTGATGGGCAATGATGTCTATGTGCTCCTGATCGCCGATGGGCGGCGTGACATGCAAACCCTGCTCCAGCGGCGCTTGCTGCGTGCATAAGCCCTCACTGCGTACCTGTCCGCTCAGCGGGTCCAGGCCAGCCAGGTCTCGAACAGCGCTTTGATGCGCGGTGTCAGGCGGGTACGGGTGTAGGCGCCGGCGACTTTTTTGATCGCCTCGGCCTGGGTGGGGTAGGGATGGATGGTCCGGTCCAGCGTTTTCAGGCCCAGACCGCCGACCATGGCCAGGCTCAACTCGGAAATCATCTCGCCGGCGTGGCGGGCGACAATGGTCGCGCCCAGAATTGTGTCGCTGCCGGCCTGGGTATGGACTTTGACAAAGCCCTCCGACTCGCCGTCCAGCAGCGCCCGGTCCACGTCGTCCAGCTCTTGGACAAAGGTGTTGACAGCCAGGCCTTTTTGGCCTGCCTCGTGTTCGTACAGGCCCACGTGGGCGATCTCCGGGTCGGTATAGGTGCACCACGGGACGGTCAGGCTGCTCGCCTTGGCCCGACCCTTGAACAGCGTATTTTGTATCACCACCCGGGCCAGCGCGTCGGCCATGTGGGTAAACTTGTAGGCCGAGCCAATATCTCCGGCCGTATAAATACGGGGGTTGGTGGTCCGCAGGTGGTCGTCAACCTGCACCCCCACCTTGGTGTCGTACGACACGCCGACGCGCTCCAGCTCCAGCCCCTCCACGTTTGGCGCCCGCCCCACTCCCAGCAGAATGTCGTCCACCCTGATGGCGGTCTGAGACCCCTGGTGTTCAAAGTGAATGATTTTTTCGGTGCCGTCGGTGCTGATGCGGCTGATATTGCAGCCGACAAGCGTATTGACCCGGTCCTTGACCAGGGCGGCCTGGATACGCTCGGCCGCGTCTCGATCCTCCCGAATCAAAATCTGAGGGGCGACTTCGAGCAGGGACACCTGCGAACCGAAGCGGGCGAAGGCCTGGGCCAACTCGCAGCCGATCGGGCCGGCACCGATCACGGCCAGGCGTTGAGGCAGGTCGGTCAGCGAAAAAACGGTCTCATTGGTGAGATAGCCGGCCTCGGCCAGACCCGGAATCGGCAGACTGGTCGCCCGCGCGCCGGTGGCAATGACCGCCCGCCGAAAGCGCAGACGCTGCTCCCCAACGGCGACCGTCTGGCTGTCAACAAAGCGCCCCTCACCCAGAAAGACATCCACTCCCAGACCCTGAAAGCGGGCCGCCGAGTCTTTGGCGCTCAGCTGGGCTCGCAGGCGTCGCATGCGCTCCATGACCGCCGGAAAATCGACCTGCGTACCGTCGGGAACCATAACGCCGAACTGTCCGGCGTCGCGGACATCGGCATACGCCCGAGCCGCGCGCAGCAGGGCTTTTGACGGCACGCAGCCGACGTTCAGGCAGTCGCCGCCCATCAGCTCGCGTTCGACCAGGGCGACCTTGGCGCCCAGGCCGGCCGCCCCCGCCGCCGTCACCAGGCCGGCCGTGCCGGCCCCGATAACGACCAGATTGTAGCGTGGGGCCGGCTCCGGGTTGATCCAGTCGGCGGGATGGACATGGCCGAGCAGGCTGGTGTTGTGGGTATCCTCGGGCTGGAGCTGGTGCGTCATGTCCTTCTTTTTGAGGCTGGCGGTCATCACGATCCCCCATGTGTGTCGAACGTTTGGCTGCGAACGGCGAAGATGGTGGCCAGCGCAAACAGGATGGAAGACGGTCCCCAGCCGGCCAGACTGGGCGGAATGGAAGCGCTGTAGCCGAGCGAGGCGAACACATCGCTCAACAGAATCGAACCAATACCCAGGCCGCAGCTGGCCAGGATGGTCAGGGCCGGTCCGGGAAACGGCGGGCCGCTCAGGGCGAAGAACAGGACGGCCGCAGGCAGGAACACGCACGCCAGCGGGGCGGCCAGCTTCATGTGCCAGGCCACCCAGTAGGCGGTCGCCCGGTAGCCGCTGGCCTCGATGTCACGAATGATCCGCGACAGTTGCCGGGCGCTGAGGTGCATGGTGTCAACCTCGGTCTGGGGCTCGGCGCCGAGCTGGATGTGGGGCGAGGCCGGCAGCAGTTCAAACGAGCCGTCGCCAATGACCAGGCGGACGGGATCGGTCAGCGTCCATACGCCGTCGCCGACATGGCGGGCTCTGGGAGCGTCGGTCCGGCTGGTCGGCAAGCCCTGGGCGTCCAGTTCATAAATCGAGATGTCGTAGGCTTCCCGGTTGACCGTATCAAGCTGGCGGGTGTGGTACAGCTTGCCGTTCTGATGCCAGATGGCCAGCCGCTGGAGGCGGCCGGAGTTTGCCGCAGACTTGATCTGGGTGATTTTGAGCCAGTCGGCCCAGGCGTTGGTGCGGGGGATGACGGCTTCGTTCAGCAACAGATAGGCCGGCGCCACCAGGCCGGCAATCAGCAGAATCGGGCTCAGGGCGCGGACCACGGACACGCCGCAGGCTCGCATGCCGATCAGCTCTCGGTTGACCGACAGCACGCCCACGGTCAGGGCGGTGGCCAGCAGCAGCGACATGGGAACCATGCGGGAGGCCAGCAGCGGGGAGCGGGCACAGTAGAAGCGCATGACTTCGCCAAACTCGGCCTGGTGGCGGGCAAACCACTGGAGCCGTTCCAGCACGTCAACCAGAAAATACCCGGTGAACAGAAAGCCGAACGCCACCAGCAGCATGGCGGCGTAGGAGCGAGCCACATAGCGCTGAAGGATAGAGCCTTTCTGGTTGCCCAGAGTAGCCTGGGACGGCTGGCCGGGATGACGCTCGGAGCGTATCCGCCAGCGCGGCCAGCCGTTGGGCAAGGACAGCAGGACAAGGGCCAGCCCGCCGACCAGCATATTCGGCAGCCAGACGCCTGTGCCGGGCGAAGCCAGCCCGGCCTGGACCAGACCGCTGCCGAGTTGGATCAGGCCGTAATACCCGGTGGTGATCAGCAAGCCGGCCAGCCCACCGGCCGCCCGGGAAAAGGTCCGACCGAACAGGACCAGCGGCGTGGCCAGCAGACCGAACACCAGGCTGGCGACCGGCAGGGCCAGGCGGCGGTGAAACTCGGTCTGGGCCAGCCGGACATCCGCCCGTCCGGCCTGCCCGTCCGGCGGCCAGCCGCGACGCGCCACGTCTTGGAACGACAGGTGTTCCACCCGCGCCTCAGCCTCGGCCGTGGCTGCGGGCGGTTCGGTATACTGCACCGAGGTCCACAGGCTGTCAAAACGGGTGCTGTCGCCGCTGCCGCGCACTGGGGACAGGGTCAGGCCGTTGTACAGGGTCAGGTGGGCCTCGCCGTTGGCCTTGGACTGCACGAGGCCGTGCTGGGCAAAAATCGTCTGCCCGTCCAGAACGCTGGTACCCGAGTCGCGCGGAGTCCACAGCAGCACGCCGCCCAGGCGCTGGCCGTTGCCCGACACCTCCCGAGCCAGCATACGGGTGTCGCCAAAGGTCTGGGTCTCGCCGGCCCGCAACAGGCCGGTCGGATTGTCCCGCGCGACACGCGTTTGCAGGCTGTCCAGGGATCGCTTGGCCCACGGCGAGGCGCTCAGGCTGAGGACCAGCCCCAGTGCTGTCACGGCCGCGCAAAACGTCAGCACCGGACCGAGACACTGGCGTGGAGACACGCCCGAGGCGTGCAGGGCCAGGGTTTCCAGATCGGTTTTGAGGCGGCCGAGTCCGACCAGTATGCCGACCAGACAGGCAAAAGACAGGGTGGTCGAGGCCAGGCTGATGAGCTGAAAGCCCATCAGCTGGAGCGTCGCGCCAAGTCCAAAGCCGCGATTGATGATGAGATCGGAAAACCCGAACAACTCGGCGGTCAGCAGCAGGACGGTCAAGCCGCCAAAGGCGAGCAGGGTGGGGCGTACCAGTTCCCGCACCATATACCAGTGCAGCGTTCGGCCCACACTCCAGGTCAGAGCCCGGTGATACACACGCTCCAGCCCGGCAACAATGTTGGTGGCGGCCGATTCCCCGTGCCGGACGAGGGCGCCGAATTCTTTGGCCGTGGGCAGCGCTCTCGTTCTTTGGGCTATGCGGCTTGATTTGCCCATCGTTTTCTCCTATATCGGGCGGATGGCTTGGAGAACAGCCCCACAGCCTGTCACCTTCAGCTTGGATAAGGACGGCAACACCGACGACTATGCGTAACGGAGCGGGAAGGAATGGGGGAGCGGCCGATATGTACACCCGGCCGCCACGGAAGGCGATCATACTCAGCGCCGGCCAGGCCCGGCGGCTGCTGCCGCTGACCGAGAGTGTGCCAAAATGTTTGCTGCCCATAGACGACGAGCGCACGATCCTGGAACTCCAGCTTGCGGCTCTGGCCGCGTGTGGGCTGGAGCAGGTCATCGTCATGGTCGGCTTTGGGGCCGAGCAGGTCGAGGCGCTGCTGGCTACACGGCAGCCGGATGGGCTGGATGTCCAGACGCGCTATAACCCGTTTTTTGAGACCTCGAACAATCTGGCCACGTGCTGGCTGGCCGGGGCCGAGATGAGCGAAGATTTTGTGCTGCTGAACGGCGATACGCTGTTTGAGGCGCCCGTCCTGGAGCGCTTGGTGCAAGACGCGTCCGCTCCGGTAACCCTGGCCATTGACCGCAAGGCTGCTTATGACGACGATGATATGAAGGTCAGCCTGAACCGCGGGCGGCAACTGCTGGCGGTCGGCAAGACCCTGATTCCGGAAGAGACCGACGGCGAGTCCATCGGCCTGATGGTCTTCCGCACCCCCGGCCCAGACGCCTTTCGGACCGCCCTCAATCGAGCCATCCGTCACAAAGCCGCCCTGCAGCGCTGGTATCTGTCCGTAATCGACACCATGGCCAAGTCGGGTCTGGTGTCCACCAGCTCTATCACGGGCCTGTGGTGGGCTGAGGTTGATACCCTCGACGACCTGATCCAGGCCCGCGCCTCGTTCAAAGATATCGACGCTGACCGACCCCCGTACAGAACGAGATCGCCGCTCTCTGTGTTTCCCAACGGCGGATCAAGGTGAACCCGAGGGTGGACTTTCCAGCCCTGGATCAGGACTAGCCGACCGGCTTGTGCCCCACTCACCCTTCCAGCAGAACGGACAGGTACTGCTCTGCCGCCCGAGCGACCGAGAACTGGCGCGCCCGGGCGAGCAAGCGCTCCCGATGGGGGGGATTGTCCAGGCTGGCCAGGAGAGCCTGGGCCAAGGCCGTGTCATCCCCGACCGGCACCAGCGACCCATAGGCTCCCCGGCCCAGGAGTTCGGCCGGGCCGCTCGGACAATCGGTACTCACCACCGGACAGCCGCACGCCAGCGCCTCAATGATGACATTCGACAGCCCTTCCCAGGCTGAAGACAGGGCAAACACCGCAGCCCGACCAAGATAGGCAAAGGGATTGGCCACAAAGCCGGGCAGGCCGATATCGTCGGCGACCCCGAGTTGGCTGGCCAGGGACAGCAGGGCCTCGCGCTGCGAGCCTTCGCCTAAGATGAGCAATCGAGCCGGCCGGACCGCCCGCACACGGGCAAACGCCCGGATCAGACACCCGAAATCCTTCTGGGGCTTGAGCTTGCCAATGCCCAGGATGACCGGCGGGGCGTCTGGAGCAAACCAGGCGTGCTCAAGCGGTGCTCGGGCCAGGGTCAGCATATCGGGACGAAAAACCGGGTTGTAAATTGTGCTGATACGAGTCCGCGGCAGGCCCAGCGTGTGGGCCAGATCCTCGGCCACACCGTCCGACACCGCAACAATACGGTCTGCCTCGGGATACAAACGGCGGGCCAGCCGAGGAAAGGTTTTGTCGGCGGCTCTGTCAGCCCCGGCTGTGGCGACGGACAGGTGATTGTGGACGCTGATCACCGTGCGGGTTGATGTTATACTCAGCCGCCGGGCCAAAATCGCCGTAATATTGGGATAGCTGAGAGCGGACAACAGGGCTGCCGGCCGCTGCTGGCTCAGATACGCGGCCAGACCGGGGACGCCGCCCAGAATCCAGGGCAGTCTGGAACCTGACAGGTGGACGGCCAGCGCGGCGGCCACGCGCGGCATTTTCAGCAGCGCGGGCAGCAGTTGGCGGGCTGAGCGAACCTTGAGGTCAATGACCGTGACCGTATCGGGAATTTCCCCCAGGAAATGGCCCTCTTTGCGACCCATGACCAGATCGACCCGATGGCCTCGGTCGGCCAGGTCGGTGGCCAGGTTGAGCATGACCCGCTCTGCGCCGCCGCCGCCGCCAAATGAGCGGACAAACAGGCCGATATGCCGTCGGCTTGTCCGGTCGGTGGGGCGTGCGGTATAGTTGGTCGCTGACCTCCCCATGCTTTCCCCCGAGACGAAACGCTTTCGCCTCATGCGGCGGCTACGCTATCTGGTATCCCGTCTGCTTGGCAACCGCCTCCAGAACTCGCAGCAGACATCTTTTGAAACCCTGAACGGGCGGCGTTTCAAACGGCTCATTGTGCGCGACACCGCGCTGGCGGCCGAACTCGAACGCAATCTTGAGGCGTTCCACGACAGCCCCCATTTTCCGTCGGTTGCCATCCGCTATGAGCACGAACTGTGGCTGGACTATGTTGAGGGCCGCCCGATTGTCCAGCCCGAGGCGAGCGTGGTCGAAAAGATCGCCGACTTCTACGCCGCGACCTACAGCCGCTCGGCCCGGCGTGTAGACTCGGCGGACACGCCGTTTGTGCCCCGCCTTCGGCGCGACCTGCGCTTTCTCAACCGGGTGGGGATTGTATCCGACGCCGCCTCTCGCGATCTCGGGGCGGCTGTCGAGCGTCTCGTCCCGGATCGCGTCTGGGTCGGCTTTGACTATACGGATGCGGTGCTCAAGAATTTTATCGTGACCGATACGGATGGACTGGTGTGCGGCATAGACGCCGAGAGTTTACGCACAGATCAGCTCATCGGAACCGGGGTGGCCAACGCTCTGGCGCGTTGGCTGGGGCCGTTGCAAGACCGATTTTTCCAGCGCTTATTTCGGGACGGGGTGCCTGACTTCCGACCCTATCTGCCCTTTGTAGAACTATGTTATGTGTCTGCCTGGACCAAGATGTATTTTTTTGAAAAGAAGTGGAAACGCATAGACCCGGCCGTCTTTGAGCGTTTTCGTGCGGAGTAGGTCAGCCTTGCCGCCACAGCCCTGAATTGCCGGATATGCTTTTGACTTGTGTTGCGGATAGGTCAGGGCAGCATTGACTTAGCTTAGACTCTGAACTAAGTCTAAAAATAAGACTAAGATATACCGAACGAAGGGAATTGGATGTCCACCGTGAATATCCATGAGGCCAAAACACATCTCTCCAAGCTGCTTGATCGGATGCTGGCAGGAGAGGAAATCATTATCGCCCGAGCCGGCAAACCGCTCGCCCGTTTACTGCCGGTTGAGGAGCGTCTCCCCCGTGTTCCGGGGATCGCCCGCGGCAAGCTGACGGATGCCTTTTTTGAGCCGCTTCCCGAGGATGAGTTACAGGCCTGGGAGCGATGAAGGCGCTGCTCGATACCCATGCCCTGCTGTGGTGGCTGTTTGACGACCCTCACTTATCCACCACTGCCCGAGACTTCATTGCGAATGCTGAGAATGAAATTCTGGTCAGCGCCGCCTCGGCCTGGGAAATTGCTACAAAGCACCGCATCGGAAAATTGCCCGAGGCTGAAGATATTGCTCGTCTCTTACCCATGTATCTCCGCCAGGCGCGCTTCGGCGAACTCAGTGTCTCCGTTGACGATGGCCTGTTGGCGGGCTCCCTACCGGGTCCCCATAAAGACCCCTTTGATCGGATGTTGATTGCCCAAGCCAGACTTCGCAGCCTGTCGGTTCTCAGCATTGATCCCGTTTTCCGTGAGTATGGCGTGACGGTGGTCTGGTAAGGGCCGGAGCCTGGATAGATTGGGAATGGAATCTACGGTCTCAGCAGTACGGACTTGGGGTCAATAGCCCCTGGATTTTCCGCCAAACAAGCGCCGTATACGGTCCACGGCCGAATAGCGGTTGATGACAACGATAAAGACTTTTCGCAGCTGACCGTCTGGACACTCCAGGCGGCGCACGCCGTGCCACGAGTTGTTTCTGCGCTGAAACAACAGGCTGCGATTGCCCAAGGTGTGGGACACGATGCGTCGATCAAAGTCCTCAAACCGGGGGGCTGAGCTGCGCGCAAAACGCCCGCCGTCGTCCAGGATGAGGGTTTCGCCGCCCCAGGCCGAGTTCCACTCTGGATTACAATAGAAGATATGCGAACCGAGTTTGTGTTTGGCGTCACAGTGGGGGGAGACCGAGCAGCCCCGGGGCGTGTAGTGCCAATGAAAACGCAGCTCAACGGCCCGCACGCCAAACATGCGGCAGATAAAGCGTCGGTAGGCGCTGCCGGCCAACTCGTCGATAAAGTCCTGCCAGGCCGGTGCGAGTTGGAGGCCGGGACTGTATTCCAGCCCATAGCGGTCGTGACTCTGCTGACCGTGGGCGCGTGTGACGCCGAACAGGCGGGTGAATTGCGACACGGCGGGCAGACTCCCGACCAAGCGCTGATAGCCGGTCGGGGTGAGCAGGCCGTGCGGATTGACCCACGGATAGGGGCGCTGGGCCTGAAAGGCGTGTGGGTCGAGGGCGTCGAGCCGCTCAAAATCAAGGTACGCCATGGCCTAGTCCGGGGTGGGGGAGGGCGTGGAACCAAAAGCCGAGCGCACCCAACGGTGCAGTTTGGGCGAGCGTCTGAGGTAAAAGCGACTGAGCGGTTGGCCGCTGGGATCAAACTCGTACACCAATGGCTCGCCGGTCAGGGGTCTTTTGATTTTTGGAATCGTCGCCTCCGGGACGCCGTCGAGATAGGTCATGAGCGCCCGCAGGCTGTTGCCGTGGGCCACGACCAGGACGCGCTGGCCGGCCTGGAGGCAGGGCAGGATGGTGTCCTGCCAGTACGGCAGCACACGAGCCCGAACGTCTTTGAGGCTCTCGGTGCGTGGCAGGTCGGCGGCGGCCAGCCGACGGTAGCGCGGATCGTGGCCGGGAAAACGACGGTCCCCGGGCTCAAGCGGCGGCGGGCAGATGTCAAAATGCTGCTGCCACAGCGTGACCTGCCGAGGGCTGTAGCGCTCGGCCGCGTCACCGCGACTAAGGCCCTCGAGCCCGCCGTAATGGCGTTCGTTCAAGCGCCAGCTGGTATGAACCGGCAGCCGCGACTGTCCCAGGCTGTCGAGGACGATGTCCAGGGTTTGCCGGGCGCGCTGGAGCACCGAGGTAAAGCACACGTCAAAGCCGTAGTTGGCCCGTTTGAGCAGCCGACCCGCGGTTGTGGCTTCGGTGCGGCCGGTGGGACTGAGCCCGACATCGGCCCAGCCGGTAAAACGGCGCTGCTGATTCCACACGCTCTGGCCGTGGCGCAGAAAAACAAGCGGGATAGTCATGGCATCCTCAGCAGACGCCGAACCTGCTCGGCGACCGTGTCAAACTCTTGCAGCCGCAGGCGGGCGTCCAGGCTCAGCGGCTCACCAAAAAAATGGGCAAAGCCGTGCTCGACCAGAGCCTGGTGGAGGGCGTTCACGTCCCGGCGGGGCTGAAGCGTGCCGCGCTCGATGAGTCTACCGCACACATAGGCCAGGCCGCGCTGGGGGCGCAGCGTACCGCGTGTGTTGCGACGCGGCTGTTGGGCGCGCCGGACCAGCCATTCCTTGAGCCGCACGCCGAGCGCGGCCGGGCGTTCGGGCAGCGGGTAGATATACAGCGGCTTGTCGGTCGCTGCGGCTTCGGCCAGCATGGATTCGCTCTCGCCGGTGACTACCAACACATCGGCCAGGCTGAGATAGGCCAGATACGGGTTTGCCGACTGTCCGGCCTGCCACACGTGCATGTGCTGGACAGGGCCGAGGGCGTGTTGCAGCGCCTGGCAGGACTGCGTCCCAGTCCGTCGGCTGGTGGTGACAAACAGACTCGCCCCGACCTCGCGAGCCCAGGCGCGGACCGCCTGTCCCAGCTGTCGGGCGGTGTCCGGGTCAAAACGATAGCGGGCGGTTGCTCCGCCGACGAGTACGGCAATGCGAGGCTGGGGGGCGGATTCCAGCATCTCGCGCCATTCCGTAGCGGCCGCCTCCAGGCGCTGGGGGGTGACCAGGCTCAGCGGGGCCAGGGTTTCAATCCGTCGGGGGTGGGGAGGCTGACGGAAGTGGCCACAGCTGACCGCAATATCCGACCGGTCGGTGAGGTGAGCGCCTTTGCGGCCGAGCAGCACCAGCCGGGTCTTGCCCCGGCTGCGGTCCCGAATCCAGCGCGCTACCCGAGCCGGCCGCCAGCCGGCGCTGATCACGATATCCGGCCACGGCGCGGCCAGCCGGGCCGAGCCGGCACGCTCAAGACCGATGCAGCTTGCCCCGCGCAGGCCAAACAAACGCTTATGGATCGTGGCCGCCCTGGTGAAAGCCAGCCGTTTCTCCTCATACGGCCAGCCGAGCGCGTCGGCCAAGCCGAGCGCCTGGGTCGTGTGGCCGGGTTTATCGGCCGTGAGTACCCAGACGGACGGGGGGGCGTCGGGCTCGGGACAGGCGGCCGCCCTGCGGTAGGCAGCCTGGTCGGCGGCGCGTTCGAGCCCAAACCAGACGTGGGCAACCGGGTTGCGCTGGTAGGCGTAGCGCTCAGGAAAAGGCTGCCAGGGCTGGGCGTGGATGGTGGTGTAGTGCAAGACCTTGGAGTCGCCCGGCCGATACTCCTCGTCCCGGGCGTTCCAGGCCGGGTCGAGCGCACCCCACTCCGCTGCGGCGCCGGCCTCCAGCGTTTTGCGGCGTATGCGTTGGGCGTCCCGCAGTGACCAGACGGCGGCCATCCGCTCGCAGTCCAGCAGCATGACCGAGGTGTCACGCGGGCCAATCGACACAAAGCCGTGCGAGCCCAGATCGGTATCAAACAACTCGCCCGGATCGGCCAGATAGACCTGATCCACATCGTTGTAAATCGCCCGTCGAACGCCCAGGCCGGCGGCAAAGTGTGGGATGGCAAAACGATAATTGGTAAAGCCGGTCAGCCAGCCCCGACGGTCGAAGCCGGCCAGGTCTGTCATCAGATAGATGTCGTACACCCGGCCCGGATCGCGGATCTGTTCTATGGACCACAAAAAAATCCGCTCGGCCCGGTGCTGGGCCGGTTCGGTGCCGACAAAAAGACATACCCGCGGCTTCGTGCTCGGCCGCGCTCCCGGTCGCACGTCCAGCCTGATCGGCTCGGGAACACAGGGAACGCGCTGGTCGGTCGGCAGCGGAACGAGTCGTGACAGGCTGCGGAGTGTTTTGGGCAGATGCATGGATGTGCTTTTTCAGGCTTGGGCTGCGCGGGGGGGGGCCGGACCCCGGCCCAGCCGCTCCATCCTGCCGCCGGCCAGGCGGTAGACCTGGTCGGCGGCTTCGAGCAGCGCGGGCTGGTGGGAGATGGCCAGTAGCGTGGTGTGTCCCCGCAGGTGTTGGACAGTGGTGCAGATGGCGGCTTCGGTGTCCGGGTCGAGAGAGGTGGTGGCTTCGTCCAGAATGACGAGCTGGGGCTGATGGACGAGCGCTCGGGCAATGGCGATGCGTTGACGCTGGCCGCCGGACAGGCGACTGCCCTGCTCGCCGACCGGGGTGTCGAGGCCGTCGGCCAGGCCGCTGACAAAATCCCAGGCTTCGGCCGCCCGCAGCGCGGCTTCGGCATCGCTGCGGCTCAGGTTCGGGTCGCCGAGGGTCACGTTCATCAGTACGCTGTCGTGCAGCAGCAGGGTCTCCTGGGGCACATAGCCGACCGCCCGGCGCCAGGCGTACAGGCTCGTCCGGTCGAGTCGGGTAGCGTCGATCCAGATCGCGCCCGACTGAGGCTGGACCAGACCGACGATGAGATCGACCGTCGAGGTTTTGCCGGCTCCGGACGGTCCGATCAGGGTGGTCAGCCGACCGGCCGGAATGCTCAGAGAGACGTGGTCGAGAATCGTCTGGTCGCCATAAGCGAGGCTGACCTGCTCAAAGCGGAGCGCCCGGCTGAGGCGTGGGGCGGGCGCAGCGGACAGCTGAAGCGCCTCGCGCTGCGTCTGGGCCTGGTCTATTCTCTCACGCAGAGACCAATAGGCGCTCTCTCGGGCGACCAGGCGTTGATACTGGCGCTGGACTCTGCCCAGGCTGCGGAAGGTGCGCTCAAACAGCACGGCCAGCACGACCAGCCTGTCCAGAGACAGCGACCAGCGGCTCAGCGCCAGGTACAGGCCACCGACCAGGGCGGCCATGACCAGCGGCTCTTGCAGGGCGCGCAGGGCTTCCCGGCTCAGCACCTCGCGACGCAGCGCCTTGTTCAGGCCTTGGGTGCCTTTTTCCAGCAGGGGGGCGGTCAGCGTCTCGCGGGCCATAGCCTTGAGCGGTTTGACCGCCGACAAGACATCGGTCAGGCGCCCCAGGAGGATCTTGAGGAGCTGGGTCTGGCGCGCGCCGGCCCGACGCGACATGCGAACCAGGCGGCTCAGCACCAGCACCAGCACCAGGCCAAAGCCGGCTGCGGCCAGGCTGGCCCGCCATGACACGGCAAACGCCAGGCCGGTATACAGCGCGGTCTGGATACTGAGCGAGATGATCGTCGCGCCGAACAGATACGCCTCAGCCGCCCGGGTCGCTTCGGTGGCAAAGGCGTTGGCAAACCCGCCGACCGGCTGGCGGGTGTAATACTCCCAGCGGGCGGCCAGCAGCGAGCGCAGCAGGGACAGGCGCAGGTCGGTTGCCACATGGGCGACGGTATAGCCGACCTGTCGCTGGGCGAGCAGGACAAAGACCGCCTTGAGGCCGAGGCCGCCGACAATGACCAGACACAGCGTCCCGAGACGGGGCTGCAAGCCAAAAATCGCCAACCCAGTTGCTGACCTGCTGTTCAAGCCAGGCCGGCGGCTCATCCGTCCCGGCGGCGGTCTGATCCGCGACCGTCATGCTCAGCAGCGGCAGCAGACCGGAAAACCCGATGCCTTCAAAGACGGCAGACACGAGGAGACAGCCCAGCACCAGCGCGCTGTGGTAGGGATAGGTCCGGGCAAAGACAAGCAGCAGGTGCATGGCGGTGTCTCGGCGGATTACGGCGTGTCAGCCGCGCTTCTTCACCGCCAACTCGGCCGGCGGGTCGGCGGGCCGGGCGTTCCAAAAACGCACCAGCCGGTCGGTGTGGAAGACGAACGAGGCGACTTGCCAGGCCACAATCAGATAAAAAACCGGAACCGGCCGGCCGACCAGCAGGCCGACCATGAACACGGGCAGGTTGATATTGCGGCGCGAGATACATGTGCGCAGGCGTTCGTCCAGCCGGGTATAGCCGTGAATCGAGCGGCCGTGCCGCCAGCTGAACACGCCGGCCACAATCCGATCAAGGATGTACACCCCGGCCATCCACACCGCAGCCTGAAACACCGCCGACTCTGGGTCTGCCTGGCTCAGCCCCCAGGCCCAGGCTGCGTACCACAACGGCGGATGGACAATGTCCAGGCCGTGATCGAGCCAGTCGCCCAGACGCGAGGAACGAAAGGTGAGCCGCGCCAGCTTGCCGTCAACCGAGTCCAGGACGCTCATGGCGTAGGCGCACACAAAGCCGCTGACCCAGTAGCCCAGGCCGAACAGGGGGATCGCAGCCAGGGTGAGAACAATGCTGACCAGGGTGACGCTGTTCGGGTGGACCCGCCAGCGGGCCAGGGGCCGGACCAGCAGCCATACCAGGGGCGGGTAGACGTATTTGGTGAAAAAATCGGTCGAGCCTTTGTAGTTTGACCAGAACAGAAAGCGCTCGGCCGCGTCTCGGCTGGTCGAATCGGTGATGCCAAACAGGTAGATCGGCAGATCCCGGCGCAGCTTGGGGATGTACGACGGAACCTCGGTCAGGGGCAGCTCAGAGAGCGCGCCGCAGGCCAGGTAGTGCTGGGCCAGGGCGGTAAGCCGGGCTTCTGGCATGGGCTCGGTCGGAACCTCGTGTTCGAGCCGCAGCAGGGCTGTGCGCGCCTCGCCCTCGCCGCCCACAGCTGCATACGAACCCGGCCGCCGGGCCACATGGTCCAGCAGGCGTTCGTCGATAATAGCGTGCCCCTCGGTTGCGATCAGCGCTTCGCCATCCGCCCTGGCGACGGCTGCGGTGAGCCGGTCTTGCACCGGGCCGGCCGTCCGTTCCCAGCGCACCGCCAGACGCCCGAGGTGGGGCAGGTGAGGAGTAGGCGTGTCTGTGGGCAGGATGACACACACCTCGGGTCGATCCAGCTTGGCCCGGCTGATTGCCCGGAGCTGGCGTTCAAGGAGGCTCATCCCGAACACGCGCAGTTGACTGCGCATATCTGTGGCGTCAATCCAAATGCGCATGACCTTGTCTCGGTGCGTCTCATAGCCTATGGGGCGGTCAATCCAGCGTCAAGCTGGGACACAGCGGTAGGGAGGGGCAAACCCGCCCCTATTGAGACGTGTGATGCACATTACCCGGAATCTGCTCTTACCAGCCGTGCGGCAGCTGCCGGGCCGGAGAGCACCCACCCCGCCGCTCACGCGGCACCCCTCCCAGGAGGGGAGGGGAGCGGGTCCCCTCCTGGGAGGGGTGGCCCTGAGCTTGTCGAAGGGCCGGGGTGGGTTTCTCTTTGCATCACACGTATTGAGGTGCGTTGTCTCGGCGCGAGGGCCGGAGTGGGAGAGGGTCGCAAGGGGGGACTGGTTGAATATGGACGGGCGATTACAATAGCCGCATGCCTGAAACGGCCCGAGCCGATCTGACTGTCCTGGTGCTGGCCGGCCGCCGTGGACCGGACGAGCCGCTGGCCCAGGCGGCGGGCTGTAGCCATAAGGCCCTCGTGCCGATCCGGGGTATTCCCATGCTGTCGCGGGTGCTGCGGAGTCTTCAGCCCTTGCGCGGAGTGCGGCGGTTCGTCATCAGCACCGATGATCCGAGCAGTCTGAACGCCATCGCCGAGTTGCGGGCACTGGACGAGGCTGGACTGCTCCAGTTTGCGTCGGTGGGTGATTCGCCCAGCGCCAGCGCCCTTGGCTATGTCCGGCAGCTCGCCGCCGGAGACCTGCTGCTGGTGACCACGGCCGATCATCCGCTGTTGACGACCGAGATGCTCGAATATTTTTGTCGCGCAGCACGGACGAGCGACGCCGACGTGAGTGTCGGCGTCATGGCCGAGTCGCGTTTCCGCACCGTCTATCCCGATTCGAAGCGGAGCTTCATTCCGTTCCGCGACGAGCGATTTTGCGGCACAAACCTGTTTGCCCTGCGCGCCGGCCCAGGCGCCGAGGCGGCCGCCGCCTTCTGGCGCCACAGCGGGCAGTTCCGCAAGCGTCCGTGGCGTCTGCTGAGCACCTTCGGGCTGTGGAACCTCGTGTGTCTGACCCTGGGTAGACTGGACGCCGAAGCCGCCCGCCAACGTGCCGAGCGGGTCATTGGGGCGCGTATCGCGGTCGTCCGGATGCCGTTTGCCGAATGCGCGATTGATGTCGATAATCCGGCCGACCTGGCTCTGGTGACCCGGATCATCGACCGACGAGAAGTCCCGGACTAACGCCTGGGACAAAAAACCGCTACATACAAAAACGATGATGAGACTGAACCCGCTCGGCGTAGTAGTGGGGATAAGCGTGGCGCTGTCTGCCTGTGCCTCTCCGGTCAAGCGCTGGGACGATTTCGAGCAATACATCAAAAAGTCCATTGAGACGCCGCTGACCCCGGCCGGTCGGTGTGAGCAACGGGGTGGCTTTCCGTACGGGGAACAGTGCTACCAGCCGAGCTATGAGATGTTCGGCGAGCAGGACTGCCGCCTGCGTGGCGGGCTGTACTATGAGGACGAGTGCCTGTTCCCCGAGAGCGACCGGATTGTGATCGAATAGGGCCGGGCCGTGTCAGGCTGGTGTGGTCTTGCGCTCCTTGCGCCGGGTCCGAAAGCTGAGTCTGACCGGGGTGCCGGTCAGGGGAAAGCGTTCGCGGAGCTGATTTTCAAGATAGCGTGCATAGCCCCTGGGTATGGCCTGGGGGGCGCTGGTATAGATGGCGATGACCGGCGGCTTGGCCGAGACCTGGGTGATGTAGAAAAAACGGGGAGTTTTGCCCCGATAGCCGGGCGGCGGGTTTCGCTCGGTCCATTCTTTCAAACAGCGGTTTAGCTGGACGGTCGGGAGTTGTGTGGCATGCGCCTCGGACACCCGTTCAATCAGCGGCAGCAGGCTGGCGACCCGGGTGCCGGTCAGCGCGGACACAAAGACGACGGGCAGGGGCAGGGTGACGGCGAACTGTCGGCGCAGGCCGTCCTCATAGCGGGCCGGGTTTTTGCGGTCGGGTGGGGCCAAGTCCCACTTGTTGACGACCAGAGCCACGGCCCGACCCCGGTCCCAGGCATAGTGGATCAGCCGCGCGTCCTGGTCGGCCATGCCCTGCTCGGCGTCGATGACCAGCAAACACACCTCGGCCCGTTCAATCGCCCTGAGGGCGATCAGCACGCTGGACTGTTCGACCTGCTCGTGAATGCGGGGACGGCGGCGCACCCCGGCCGTATCGACCAGCCGGATGGGGCGGCCGTGCCAGTCAATCAGGCTGTCAACCGCATCCCGGGTGGTGCCGGGGCTCGCATCGACGATGGAGCGCTCAAAGCCGACCAGTCTGTTGAGCAGAGAAGACTTGCCGACGTTGGGCCGCCCGATAATGGCCACGGGCAGGGCGGGCTGGGCGGTGTCGTCGGCCTGATTCGGAAGAGGTGAGGCGTCTCGCTCCCAGCCCTGGGTCAGCCCGTCAAGCAGGTCGCTGATGCCCAGGCCGTGGGCGGCCGAGATCGGATACAGGGGCGCGATGCCCAGGCTGAAAAAGTCGCTGACCAGCGCCGCGTTTTTTTGGCTGTCAATCTTGTTCACCGCAAACAAGACCGGCTTGCGGCTGCGCCGCAGCAGGTCTACGGCCTGGGTATCGGCCGGGTTGAGACCCTCACGGCCGTCGAACAGAAAGATCAGCGCATCCGCTTCGTCAATCGCCAGCCGGGTCTGGTGCTGAACGTGGCCGACGACTCCTGTGGTTTCCGTCGGGTCAATCCCGCCGGTATCGACCAGGACAAACTGTCGCCCGCGCCACGTCGCACGGACAAAGTTCCGATCCCGGGTCACCCCTGGGGTGGCATGCACCACGGCTTTGCGATTATGGCTTAACCGGTTGAAAAAGGTCGATTTTCCAGCGTTGGGCCGCCCGACAATGGCCACCACGGGCAGCTGGTCGCGCTGGGCCGCAGAGTCGAGGTCTTGCGACGGGGTGGATCGTGCACGCGCCATGGCGGGTATCGCTCAGTACATGATGACGCTCCGGGCGACCTCGCCCCGCTCCATCCAGTCGAACGCCGCGTTGATGTCTTCCAGCCCGATCCGGCGCGAGACCAGCTCATCGAGTTTGAGCTTGCCCTGCATGTACAGGTCGAGCAGGCGGGGCATATCGACGCTGGGTCGGGCCGAGCCGTAGATGGAGCCCTTGAGGGTCTTTTCCTGCAACAGCGAAACCGTCGGGATGGTCAGCATATCGTCGGGTTTGGCCACCCCCACGACGACTGCGGTGCCGCCGGGTCGAATCGAATTGTAGGCCTGGACCGCAGTGTCCGAGCGACCGATGACCTCAAACGCATAGTCGGCGCCCAGGCCGTCGGTCAGGTTGAGCACCTGATCGACCGGATCGCCGTCTTGGGGGTTGACGCGGTGGGTCGCCCCGAACTGGGTCGCCAGCTCCAGCTTGGCGGCGTTCAGGTCCACCGCGATAATTTTCTCGGCCCCGGCCAGGACCGCGCCCTGGACCGTGTTCAGGCCCACCCCGCCACAGCCAATGACGACCACGCTGGTGCCGGGCTCAACCTTGGCCGTGTTGATCGCCGCGCCCACCCCGGTCATGACCCCGCAGCCAACCAGGGCCGCAGCTTCGAACGGCACGTCGGTGCGAATCTTGACCACCCCGCTGTCCGGCACCACGGCGTATTCGGCAAAGGATGACACGCCGGTGAAGTGTCTGATCTCGGTGTCGCCCTTATGCAGCCGTGAGCTGCCGTCCGGCAGGTAGCCCTGGAACAGCTCCAGGTTGCCGGTCTGGCACAGCTGCGGCCGGCCGGTGACACAATAGCCACACCGGCTGCACGACGGCCGCCACGACAGAATCACATGGTCGCCGGGTTTGACGGCCGTCACGTCGGCGCCGACCTCCTCGACAACGCCGGCGCCCTCGTGGCCGAGCACTGCGGGCGGAGGCGGGAAGGGAATACTGCCATTCATGACCGACAGGTCGCTGTGGCAGACGCCGCTGGCGGCGATTTTGACCAGCACTTCGGTCCGCTTGGGCGCGTCGATCTGGATGTCTTCGACGCTGAGCGGGGCGTTGTGTTCATAGAAGACGGCGGCTTTCATGGATATGTCCTCCCGTTCGTTTTGTGCGTTCATATCACTATTGACGCCGTTGCAGGATCCCCCCCCACAGCGTCGAGGGACGAGACTTGTCTTCGTGGCGGAGGGGCGGAAGGGGAGAGCGTCCTTCCGCCGGGCCTGTCCGTCCCTAGCCGGCCATGAACGCCGCGATGCACAGAATGACGCCGCCGAGATAGGTGCCTAGCGCTCCCACGGCGCGCAGCGGATGGGCTTTGTCCAGGCTCGCACTCATGACCATGCCGAGCGCATGCAGATAGCGGCAGGCGGTGACCGATCAGGGAATTTGATACACATTACCAACCGACGGCGGGATAATGGTCTTCTGGAGAAATTTTTCTTTCACTGTTTCCAGGTAGCGCATGGCCTGTGTCGAGTAGTAGGCTTCGCCACATTCTGCACACGCTTCCGCTTCGACCGGAACGAGGAGACGATCACTGCCAAGTTTGATCTCGGCCTGAACCACTGCCGATCTGACTTCGCCTCGCTTACACATCACACACTGCATCAGCCGCTTCTCCTTTTGAAATCTGACTCCCAGCGGTCAGGGTCAGGTTGGTAGGTCGTGATGATAATTAAACTCTCGCTATTTGGAACAGGAGCGGCAACAACATGGAGAACTCGCCCAGCCCTCGTATGGCCCAGGATCAGACAACTGGGATACGGAGTGTCTTCTGGATACTCTTCGACGATCTCTCCAGAATAAAGAGCTTCGAGGAGTTCCTCCACCTGGATTTTGCCTAATGGCTCTGTATCCATTTCCATCCGGGCATGGTCGGTAAATCGGCAATGGGTTATCCGATGCCGGATCTCACTATAATCCGTTCCTCCCACACGAAATCTTGTACTGGGCTTTCACTGTTCGCCGCAAGAGGGACCGACGAACGTGTGGGGGAAGTGTGGAGAAGCCGGGAGTGTGGAGGGGCGGAAGGGGAGAGCGTCCTTCCGCCGGGCCTGTCCGTCCCTAGCCGGCCATGAACGCCGCGATGCACAGAATAACGCCGCCGAGATAGGTGCCCAGCGCTCCCACGGCGCGCAGCGGATGGGCTTTGTCCAGGCTCGCACTCATGACCATGCCGAGCGCATGCAGATAGCGGCAGGCGGTGACCAGGATCATGGTCCACATCACCCAGCCGGCCAGTTCATCGCCCCTGGCCACGATGAGCATGAGCAGGGCCAGCATGGGTGCGTATTCGGCGGCATTGCCGTGAGCCCGGACCATTTTATGCAGGCGGTCTGCGGGATCGGCCTCTGTGCCTGCGTTGGTTCCAGTTTGTCCCCGCGTGATCGAAACCATAAAACCAAGTCCAAAGATCAACAAACCCAAGAGACCGGAACACACAACTGCGGTTTCCATAGACGCCTCCTTTTGGCTGTGGGATGTCTGACGCTCTCCTTAACCCCGGACTAGGCCCACCCCCATCCTGCGCCCCGCACCCCGTTTGAGTCAATCCTTCGCGTGGCGTAGAGGCATGGAGCGGTGGAGCAGGCAACCGGCACTTGTTGTCAATATCGCACGGCAGTACTATGGAGGCTTGAGGAGAAAGCATCGCCGAACCCTGGAGGCTATCTACAGGGTCCAGACGAACCTCGATTGGAAGGACATTGAAGCGCTTTTCAGTGAGCTGGGGGCGGAGGTACGGGAGCGGGCAGGTTCGCGTGTGCGGTTTCGCTTTCCCGATGGAACGCGGGCAGTCTTCCACGAACCACACCCTTCCGGTGAGACAGGGCGAGCAACAGTTCGAGCGATTATGAATATGCTCAAAACGATGGGGGTCAAACCATGATGCGCTACAAGGGATATCTGGGGAAAGTTGATGTAGACGGTGACGAGTTCTATGGCACTGTCGTCAACCTGCACCGCGATCATGTGGACTTCCGTGGCAAGACGATTGATGAAGTCCAGCAAGCTTTCCGCGAGTCTATAGATTTCTACCTTGAGGGCTGTCAAAAAGACGGTGAGGAGCCAGAGAAACCTTTCTCCGGCAGGTTCGTGGTCCGCCTGTCTCCGACCACCCACCGTCGGGCAAGTACCCTCGCGCGACTGAAAGACCAGAGCCTGAACGCGGTCGTGGTAGAAGCGATAGAAGAGTATTTGGCGGCGCAGGGTTTGTAGTGGAGAGGTCGGGTTAGCGAAGCGTACCCCGACCTATTCCGCGAGTTCCCGGTTCGCCCGGAGGACAAGTTGGATCGCCTCAATCAGGTTTGCCTTTGTTTTTTCCAAAGTCTCGCCTTGTGTGTTGGCGCCAGGCAGCTCCTCAACGTACCCGATATAGCCGTGCGGAGATTTCTCGAATACCGCGGTTAATGATTCCTTCATGCTCGTGTCACCTCCGTCTTAGTTCAGAGTGAAATAGCCGCTTTTTCAGGATTCATTCCCATTTTCTGTCAGCATTGCCGCGATGTCTCCCGGCAATTTAACCCCAATCTTCCGCTCGAAGGCCGCGGCGCTCTTGCCATCGGCATGAAACAAAGCGGCAATGTCCGCGCCCATGTTCTCGGCGGTGGTCAGGTCTGACATGGCTTTTTCCCATTCTCTTAAGTGCAACCGAGCAATGCCACGCTCATAGTAGGCTATGCGAGAACGCGGCTTGAGGCTAATCATCTTGGTATAGTCTTGGATAGCCTTTTCATACTCGCCCAGGCTGTCGTAACTAACGCCACGAAGGTAGTAGAAATCGGGAACCTGTGGCTCAAGTTTGATCGCCTCGGTATAGTTTTGGATAGCCTTGTCATACTCGCCTCGGCTGTCGTAACTAACACCACGAAGGGAATAGGCCCTAGCGTAATCTGGATTCCGTTCAATCACTTTGGTGCAGGATTCAATGGCTTCTGAGTATTGTCCCCGTTGTAGTGCCTCGGCCCCACGACGTAGATACTCCTCAGCGCCAAGCGTGCCGTAGGGGACATCGTGCCGCTGGGTGTAAGCAAAACCTATGAAATCCGGGAAGAGGGATTCTTCGTGGATGTCGTGCAGTTCTTTCAGTTCTCGCCGTATCTGCTCCTTACTTGCTGATTCGATGACGATTTCTTCCGGTTTCAGTTGCAGTTCCATTGAGGAAGGGGAGCCAAACAGGAAAAGGGAATGCTGTGCCGTTATACGCTCGTTCAAGTGCGCCGGGGGCCAGTACCAGCAGTTTGGTTCATTCAGGGATGTTGTTACAGTTTTCCGTGTCTGAGGTTCATCAGCCTGATCTTTACCCGTTTCACGGGTTTTGAACTCAAGGATGTCGCTGATTGACCTGTTTGCTATGTCAGCAGGCATTATTTCCAGAAAGATTTTCTCATCGGCCGTATTGACGACAAACACCTTACCGGCTGCGTCCGACTTTTCACAGGCGAACCATAAGGCGACGAGAGAGTTGCGCGTGAAGTCAAGAAGGCAGGTTGCGGCTCCATGATGCTGGAGGTCAGCAAGTAGTTCCAGATCGTCTAAGGGTTTTCCCTCTCGCTGGTGGTAGTTCTTCAATTTGCATCTCGCCAGAAGGTTTTGGTGATATTCGATGAATGATCCCGTAGCCACTCTGTCCTGGACTGTGGGACTCGCTTGCAGTCGGCGCTCTGCTGAAGACGTTAAGCGCCATTCTGCATTTTCCTGACCGCGAAAGGCCAAGACAGGGGTGGACCAGCCCTCTTTTATCTTCGAGACTTCCTTGAGATATTCCGCGATGTTTTTAATTTTCCGTTCTTCGCTCATCTTCCCACCTCACGGCTTCCAACACGCCTCAATCCGCTGCATCTGGTCAATGGTGAAGCGCAGGACGTTGACCACGTTCTGGATATTCTCGATTTCGTCCAGCGACAGGGGGCGGCCTTTGCGAGACTTGAGGTATTGGTTGAGCACCTGATAGCCGCCGATATGAAATTCCCACACGTCCTGCGGAACGGGAGTAAAATATTGTTGCTTGCTGATGTGTAGCCGCTCCCGCCGAGCATCGTAGGCAGGCTTCTCTACGGTGAAGTCTCCGGGAGTAGGCTCTACTTTCAACGCCTGCGGGACGGATTTGAGCAAATGCGCCTGCATCAACTGCCAACCGAGTTCTGACAGTGCCTCGAACGTCTTGCGTCGGCTGACGAACGGTACGCGCGGGAAGTCGATCTTCAAAAAGTCCTGGTATTTCCGTCGGTAAGTCGGGCTGTGCAGCACGGCGTAGATATAGCCCAGGATATCTTCAGGGCTGTAGTGGTGCTTGTACTTTTTGTCCATAAACGCCCGGAATTGCGGTCCGAAGTTTTCAATCCGCTCTTTGCCCTGAAAAGGATCGTCTTCCTCGAACAGGCTGCCCTTGCTTTTTTTCTCTCCCTCTGGCGGCGCATAGAGGTAGAGAGGGAAAACAGAGGAACCGTCCTTGATTTCAATGAAAACTGCCGGGGTTGGATCGTCACTCATCAGGACATGTTTCCACTCAGCAGCCTTGGTTTGTCGGACGACATTGAGGCACAAGTTTTCATGCCATGCGACATGGCTCATGAGTTCACGCCGGGGATAATCCATCGTCTCATAGCCGAAGAAGCACCATCTCTCATCAAAGGGGCGGTAGGAGCAAGGAATGATACTCGGCATCGGATTCCTCGCTGACCGAAGCGAGGCGCGAGCTTGAGGAATGCGCCAGTCCCGGTTATCCCGAATATCGTATTTTTTTCGCAGCTCTTGGTCTGAAATACTCTTGTCGAGCATGTCTTTAACACGGTGTTCAATAGCGCTTTTTTCGTAAGCGACAGCAAAATGGTCACGATGACTTTGAAATCCAAGAACGTTGACTGGAAAAATTTCCGTCACCTGCCAGCCCTGCTCATACTCCTCCCGCAATTCCTCATCCTGCGGAATGAACAGATAAAACGGCGTAGACGGCTGTAGCTCCTGCCAGGCTACCGAGTCTTTTTCGGCTTCGAGCAGCGCCCGATATTTCTCCGTGCGCGCTCCCCACAGGTCAGCGTGATACACAGCCCGAGACAGCCCTTGCTTCTTGACCAGCAGGGAGACCGCTACGCCCTGTTCGATGTCGAACACGTTTTCGTCCTTGCCGCCCTCCGGGGTGCGCTCTTTCTTCTTGGCGTTGCCGTGCAGGTCGAGCACGTACATCTGATTGAAGGTCTGCATCAGGGATTGGCGCATCCCTCGAAAAGTCGGATTGTCCAGAAAGGAGTGATTGGTGATGATGCCGACAACGCCTTCCTCCACCTGCTCAATTTTCCACTGGGCGAAGCGGATGAATTTCACGTAATCGTCTTGCAGCCACTTGGGATTCTTCTCGCCCAGCGGTTTGCCGTCCACCGTCTTGTAGGTGTCGATCAGTCCGGTGATCCACGCGCCGGTATTCTTGGAATGGCCGGAGTAGGGCGGATTACCCATAATCACCAGGATGGGCTTCTCCTTGACTGCCTGTGCTGCCTTCACTTCGTCCGACAGAGCCGGCAACAGCAAATTGCCTTGTGGTTCTATGGGTTCCAGCGTGTTGGTGAGGTAGATGTTCAGCCGCTCGCCCCGCCGCATGGCGTAGCCTCTGTCGTGCAGGAATTGCGACAGCTTCAGATGCGCGACTGTGTAGGGCGCAATCAGGTATTCAAAGCCGTACAGGTTTTTCAGCACGTGCTCTTTTACGACCTGAGCGCGAACACCCTCGGATACCGTCTCGAATATCTCGTGCAGTACTTCCAGCAGAAAGGTCCCCGTGCCGGTGGCGAAGTCCAGCACGGTGACACGCCTGCGGTCGGCCAGTCCGTGACCGATGCCGAAACTGTCTTTCAGGATGTCGTTCACGGCCCGGACGATGAAGTTCACGACCGGCGGTGGCGTATAGTACACGCCGCGCGCCTTGCGGGTCGCCTTGTCATAGGCTTTGAGAAAATCCTCGTAGAAATACACATACGGGTCTTTGGCGAACAGCAGCCGCTCGTCTTCAGTCGAGGAGGACCAGCCCGGCCGTTTCGAGAACGCCAAGTCTTCATGAAGAGCGGCCAAGTCCAGTGTGTTCAGAATGCTGAGGATTTCTTCCACCAGCCATTTGACGCCCAGGTATTCATCCCGTTCCAGTTCGTCCAGGAAATCCACCATCTCGCGAATCAAGGCAAAATTGGCGGGGATATGGTTCTTGGCGTTTTGTAGCGTCACCGCGGTCTGTTCCCCGGCGTTCAGCTTGGCCAGGAACAGCCCATAGCCCAGGGTCTGGGCAAAGGCATCGGCAAACTCCCGAAGCGCCAGTTCCTGGAACACGTCCTGCTTGAAGGCCATATACAGGCCGTACAGCTTCCCCTCTCGCTGCTCCTTCTCTTGTCGTTCCAGTTCGTCCGCCAGGAAATCGCGCAGGTCATGGCAGCGCACGGCCAGCGCCTCGGACAGCCTCTTGGCGTCTCCCAACTTCTCTGGTGGCGTGGACAGGAAGCCGGCAATCAGTCCGGCCACCTTGGCGGCCTTATCCGAGTCGAGCCGCGCCTGACGGTTGCCGACATCGCTGGGGGAGCACAGCGTTTCCCGCTTGATGAGGTGGCCGTCTCTGAGCCATATCCATTCCAGGTAATCGGTCAGGATGATATTGCCGGAAAGCTGTTGGTACTTGGCGAGCTGGGCGGATTTCAGCATGGCGTCCAGGTTGTCGCCGATCTTCTTGTTTTCCAGATAGCCGACAACCGCTTCACGGCGCTTGAACTTGAAATCTGGTGCGCCTAGCCCGCCCTTGTCTTTCTTGGGCTCGTGGATGACGGTGATTTGCGAACCCGTCTCGTCTCCGATGGCGTTCAACAGGTTTTCCAGTGCCGTGCGCAGGGTATGCTCGGTAGCCTCGGAGACATCCAAGCCCTTGAGAGCCTTGAAATAAGCTTGAAATGGAGCTGTCATTCGAGAGGAGAAGAGTCAAAGGGATTCTTTATCCTGAGAGCTTGGTACGTCGCGAACTTCTCCGCCTGATAAAGATTCAATCTCGACACCCGGAGCTTTGATTTTCACATTTCTTTCCCTGAAAGAGTCAAGCAGGTCCCGGACATTCCTGTGGTAGACGAGTCCTAAAATAAGCACCACAAACGGCCAGCTTGTCAGGAGGTCTTTGGCTGTCGTGACCAAGAATTCGATGGACACCCGAAAATCCTTAGTCCAAACGGATACAAAAAAAGCGGGAGGTAGAAGTCCCGCTTTTCAGAAACAGAGCGCTGTCTTACTTGCGGATTTCTAGAAAAGGAAATTTGGTCTCAACTGTTTCACCGTTCTTCCGCTGAGTCATGATCTTATCCCCCTCAACAAGGTGATGAGCGACCCATCTTAGAACGCCGAGAGCATCCCGCACAACCTCGGCAGGAGAAGACGCATTCAACTGTGCTTGAAGCTTATCCAGTTCCCCCCAAGCCTCTTTTGAGAAGTCGAAATGGACTCTCAATTTTTCTGGCTGGTCCATTGTCTTCTTTCCTTAACTCTCTAGCGGCTCAGGAAAATCTTCGATGTCGGAGGGGTCTGGGGCTGAGATAGGTTCTCCATTGACATAATCGATTGGTGGAAACTCTTCACATTTTTCTTGAGGTGCGGAGTTGTTTTGCGGCACTTGGAATCTCCATGTCTGTCTCTGATGTTACTCATAGTATTCTCCTGATATTCCGATCCTATCCTGCCTTTATAATCCGTGCCTGTTCTTCGTAGCCCAAGCCTAATTCAAAATTGACTCTTCTGTCAAGGATCGACAGTTCATTGCCAGAACGGTCCTACTCCCCGGTCTTCTTGGTCAGGAGACTGGGTGGGGCTTCGTGCAGGGCAACGCTGATCTCGGCTCTGACCTGCGGGTCGTCTTCTGTGGCCAGGGCGTGCTGAAGCGCGGCCCTGGCCGTGGACTGGTCGAACTGGCCGAGCGCCCAGGCGGCATGACCGCGAATCAGCGTGTCGGGATCGCCGAGCGCGCTACGCAGCGGAGCGACGGCTTGGGGATTGCCGCTGTTGCCCAGGGCGACTGCCGCGTTGCGCAGCAGGCCGCGACGCTTGGTCCGCCATATCGCAGTCTTGCGAAAGCGCTGGCGAAAACCGTTGTCGTCAAGCGCCATCAGCGCGGGCAGGGACGGGAACAGGCTTTCGATGACCGCGCGCTCGGGCGCGCCAAACTTTGTGTTCCAGGGACACACCTCCTGACAGATATCACAGCCGAAGATCCAGTTGCCGAGCTTGGGGCGCAGCTCAAACGGAATGGCGCCCCGATGCTCAATCGTCAGATACGACAGGCACAGGGGCGACCTGAGAATATAGCCGTCTTCCAGGGCCTGGGTCGGACAGGCGTCCATACACCGGGTGCAGCGACCACAGTGATCCTGGGCCAGCCCCTGGCCTTCGAGTTCCAGGTCAACCAGGACCTCGGCCAGGAAGAACCACGAGCCGACCCGCTTGCGCAGCAGCATGGTGTTTTTGCCGAACCAGCCCAGACCGCTGCGGTAGGCCCATTCGCGTTCGAGCAGGGGGCCGGTATCGACGTAGGGACGAGCCCACACCCCAGGCCGGAGATCGGCCAGGAAGGCGATCAGCTCGCGCAGTCTGGCGCCGATGCGGTCGTGATAGTCCAGCCCGACCGCGTAGGCCGCCATCCGGCCGCGCAGTTCCGCTCGCCAGTCCAGCTCGGGCACGGCCGGCGGGGCGTAGGGATAAGCCAGGCAGATGACGCTCCTGGCCTGCGGAAAGGCGGTGGCCGGGTCGAGGCGTCGCTCGGGCCGGCGGGCCAGATAGTGCATGTCCCCGGCGTTGCCCTGCGCCAGCCAGTCGCGCAGGAATGCCTCACGGTCCAGCCGGCCGAGCCGGGCAAATTCGCACTCGGAAAAGCCCAGGACGGCCGCCTTGGTCCGAATCTGGTCTTCCAAACCCATGCCCCGGTCTAGCACGCCAAAACCTGTGACAGAAGAGGACGCTCCGGCAATTGACTCCCGGGTCTTGAATACGTATCTTGGCTCCAGGCGAATTGTGACCGATCTGGAGGATGTATGGCAAATGCAGTCTTACCGCGTGCCAACGATCAGTTGCCCGACCTGAGCGACGGCCCGACGCTGTCCATGACCCCAGAGGCAGCCCAGAAGATCAAGGAAGCGATGACAAAAGAGGGCCTTAGCGAGGGCGGGCTGCGCATGTCCATTGTCGGCGGCGGCTGTTCGGGCTTCTCCTATAGCCTCAATCTCGATGCCAGCGCCCGCGAGGACGATATCATTGTCGAGCAGGACGGCGTCAAACTGTTTGTCGATCCGGTCAGCCAGCAGTACGTCCACGGCACCATGCTCGACTATCACGACGGGTTGAGCGGGGCCGGTTTTCGGTTTGTCAATCCCAACGCGGTGCGCACCTGTGGGTGTGGGACCTCGTTTGCGGTGGATGAGGCCGAAAACGGCTGAGCCCGGTCTGCACGCCATTTCGGGGTGGGGAACGTCTTTCCGCACCCTGTTTTCATGGCCCGTTTCCAACACCTGATTTTCGATCTTGACGGGACCCTGGTCGATACCCGGGCCGATCTGGCCGCTGCGGCAAACTGCATGCTGGAGCGGTTCGGCCTGCCGGCCCAGTCTGTCGAGCAGGTGGGCGCGCATATCGGCCACGGCCCGCGCGTGCTGGTCGAGCGGATCTTGGGGCCGGCGCATGCCCATCTGGCTGCGGAAGGCTTTGCCGTCTTCATGGACTCTTACGCCCGGCACGTGGTCGATCAGTCGGTCGTGTATCCGGGTATCCCGCGGGTTCTCGCCACGGCCCAGGCTCGTGGCGCAGTCTTGTCGGTGCTCACCAATAAGCCCCAAGCGGCCAGCCGGGCGCTGCTATCCGGTCTGGGCCTGCTGCCGTTTTTTAGCGTCGTGGTTGGCGGAGATACGCTGCCAAAGCCAAAACCCGATCCCATCGGCGTGTGGCATGTGCGGCGCCTGAGCGCGGTGCCGCTGGACCGGACTGTGCTGATCGGGGACTCGTCAATTGACATCCAAACCGGCCGGGCCGCAGGTATTCTGACCTGTGGGGTAGGCTGGGGATTTGACGTCCGAGGGCTGGCCGAAGCCGCTCCCGATTTTCTGGTTGACTCGGCTGAGGAGTTGTTGGCCGTGCTTGAGGGCTAGGCCGAGACCGGCCGCAAACGCTCGGCCATTCTGACCGCCTGCCAGGTTTCCGCGACATCGTGAGCCCGAATAATGTGGGCGCCGTTGTAGACCGCAATCGCCGCACAGGCCAGCGAACCGGCCAGCCGTCCGGCCGCCTCGGACTGGCCGGTGATTTTACCGATGAACGACTTGCGCGAGGCGCCGACCAGCAGCGGCAGGCCGAACGAGCGCAAACTGCCCAGCTCGCGCAGCACCGTACAGTCCCACTCGTGCCAGGCGATTTGGGGTTGGCGAAAAAAGCCGATGCCCGGATCGAGTACAATGCGGCTGGTGGGGATACCGGCCTGTCGGGCAAGGGCCAGGCTGTCGTTGAGGGCGGTGTGAATCCGACCCAGGGGAGAGCCCTGACCGGGAGACGGCTCGCTGGCCATGAGGACAACGCCTACCCCCGCCTCGGCCACACACCCGGCCATGGCCGGGTCATGTTTCAGGCCGCTGACATCGTTGATGAGCCGGGCTCCGGCGGCCAGGGCTGCCCGGGCCACGCCGGCCCGCTTGGTGTCGGCAGACACGGGCACGTCCAGCCGGGCGGCCAGGGCCTCAATGGCCGGGGCCAGACGATCCGTCTCTTCGGCCTCGGAAATATGGGTTTTCAGGTAGGGGGCGGTGGACATCGCCCCGAGGTCAATGATATCAGCTCCCTCGCTCACCTGCTGTTCGGCCGCCTGGATCAAGCGGTCGAGGCGGGTGTGGACCGATCCGCCGTAGAAGGACTCCGGACTGACGTTCAGCACCCCCATGACACGGACCGGGGTGGTATCGCCGACGCTGAGGTCGGCCAGCTGAGACGTGACGGGTGGCATGGATGATGTCCCGGAAGAACGGGGGCGCCGGCCGGTCAGGACTGTCCCGGCGGGCAGCATCGACCGGAAAAAGTGCTCTTCAGTCCGCTTCTTTGATTGCCAGCCCCCGTGTTTTCTTCTACACTACCACGCCAGGAGAGAGGAGAACAGGCATGATAAAGCTGTACGATTTTCCGCAGAGTCCGAACTGTCAGAAGGTGAAGCTGGTTCTGGCAGAAAAGGAGCTGTCGTACGAGACGGTCTTTGTGGATTTGATGAACAACGCGCAGCGCAGCGCAGATTTTCTGCGCCTCAATCCGTACGGCAAGGTCCCGGTCCTGATTGACGAAGACGAGGTGATTTACGATTCGACCATCATCAACGAGTATTTGGACGACGAATATCCGCATCCGCCCCTGATGCCGACCGGGTCCGACGAACGCGCTCGGGCGCGTCTGTTCGAAGATTTTGCCGACAACTCCTTTATCCCTCAGAGCAATGTGCTGGCCACCGAGCTGTCGAAAGCGGCCGATCAGATTGACCAGGAACGGATTCAGCGCTACCGCTCAGACCTGGTCCGGGTGTTGGAGTTTCTCGACAGCCACCTGGAGGGCAAGGAGTACCTGGTCCGGGAATTTTCCCTGGCCGATGTCGCGTTTGCCCCGCGTCTGCTGGTCTTGGCGCCCCTGGGGGTGACCGTGCCCGAGAGCCTGACGAATGTCATGGCCTGGATAGAGCGCCTCGGGCAACGCCCGTCTGTCCAAAAACTCCAGCACGAACTGACCGCATAGTCGGCGCCAGGCCAGCTGCGCGGAGGCAGGATCGTAAAAGGGAGGCTCCGTATGTCAGACTTGCCAGATATCATTCCAGTGTTTCCGCTGCCCAACGTCGTCCTGTTTCCCGGAGTCCAGCTGCCGCTGCATATTTTTGAACCGCGCTATCGGGCTATGGTGCGTGATGCCTATGACAGCTCGCCGTCCCTGATTGGCATGTCGCTGCTGCGTGGCGAGGACTGGCGGGCCAACTATGAGGGCAACCCGCCGATCTATGCGGTTGGCTGCGTGGGAGAGATGGCGCGTATGGACCTCCAGCCGGACGGGCGGTCCAATATCCTGCTCCAGGGCGTGCGCGAGTATGAGGTGCAGGAGGAAATCCAGACCAAAGCCTACCGCCAGGCGCGGGTCACGTGGCGGCCGCTCGAAAAAGCCACGCTGGCCCAGGACATGCGCCAGGAACTGCGCGAGCTGCTCAGGCGCTATCTGCCCGAGAGCGCCAATGTCGAAAAGTTTCTGGCCGACCCGTCGGTTGAGGACGACTTTTTCGTGAATTTCTTCGCCTTTCACCTGGGGCTTCAGCCGATTGAGAAACAGAGTTTGATCGAAGCCGTCGGTCTGTCCGAGCGAGCCCGCTGCCTGCGCGATATCCTCGATTTCAAGCTGACCGAGTCCAGTCTGGGCAAGCCCAAGGGCGACAAGTCGCGGATGCATTAAACCCGGCCCACACTCAAGGTGAACGATGGTCTCTTCCTGATGAAGCGGCCATCATCGTTCACCGTGCCTCACCCTCCTCACCTTGACAAAGCCCGGCCGCCTCATAATAGTGTGGCCGGGCGGGGGAGCTATGAAACGTAAAGAAGACATGACGTGGTGGGAGCGTTTGTATCTCCCGGAGATTGTGCGCGGCCTGCTGGTCACCACCTCCCATTTTTGGCGTAATCTGGCCTTGCACGCCCTGCACGCGGTCGGGCTGGCCACCGATAAGCGTGCCGCAGCGACGATTCAGTACCCCGAAGAGCGCCGGCGCTATCCCGATGTGTATCGGGGCAGCCATCGGCTGACCCTCAAAGAAGACGGTTCGGTGCGCTGCACCTCGTGTTTCTTGTGTGCGACCGCCTGTCCGGCCAACTGCATCCACATCGAGGCCGGGGAACACCCCGACCCGCAGGTCGAAAAGTTCCCTGTCCGCTACGAGATCGACACCCTGCGCTGCATTTACTGCGGCATGTGTGTCGAGGCCTGTCCGTGCGACGCGATTCGCATGGATACCTATGTCCATCCCCGAATCTGGGGCTATAACCGCCAGGATTTCATTGAGAGCAAAGAGGTCCTGATGCAGCGTTCCCAGACCCTGGCCGAGGGCGGGCGCGATTCGCTGATGGTCCAGATGTTGGAAAGTTACCAAGACGCCGACCGCTAGGAGCCACCGCTGGCTCGGCCGGCCACGAGGGGACGTATGGCCAAGACGTATAAAGAGCTGATGGACGAAGCCCGTGAGACTATTCCCGAGCTGACGATTGACGAGGTCAAGGATCGGATCGAGCGGGGCGAAGACTGGGCCGTCTTAGATGTCCGCGAGCGCGAGGAGTACCGCGAGGGGCATCTTGAAGGTGCGATTCCGCTGCCGCGCGGATTTCTGGAGATGCGGGTCGAGGAGACCCTGCCGGACAAAACCCGGCCGATCATCGCCTACTGCGCCGGTGGGGTACGCTCCCTGATCGCCGCCCGGACGATGCAGGAGATGGGCTATGAGAACGTCAGCTCCATGTCCGGCGGCTATACCGCGTGGAAAAATGCGGGCTACGAGTGGGTGGCCGACCGCCAGTTCTCCCAGGAGCAGATTACCCGCTACGCCCGTCACTTTACCCTGCCGGACGTGGGCGAGCAGGGTCAGGCCAAACTCCTGGACGCCAAGGTCTTGTGCGTCGGCGCGGGCGGCCTGGGCTCGCCAGCGGCCTACTATTTGGCTGCGGCCGGGGTCGGCACGATCGGTATTGCCGATCACGATACGGTCGATATGAGTAATCTCCAACGCCAGATTCTGCATACCAACGACCGGGTGGGCATGCCCAAGGTGGAGTCGGCCCAGCTGACCCTGCAAGCCCTGAACCCGGATGTCAACGTCATTCCCATCCAGGAACGCTTGTCGTCCGAGAACGTGATGCGGATCATCAAAGACTACGACGTGATCATCAACGGTTGCGATAACTTCCCGACCCGCTATCTGATCAATGACGCCTGCGTCATGGCCAAGAAGGTCCTGGTTGACGGCTCGATCTTCCAGTTCGAGGGCCAGGCCACCGTCTTCTCGCCGGACGAGGGACCGTGCTACCGCTGCCTGTTTCCCGAGCCGCCACCGCCGGGCATGGCTCCCAGCTGTGCCGAGGCCGGCGTACTCGGCGTGCTGCCGGGCCTAGTCGGCTGTGTCCAGGCTCTGGAAGCCATCAAGGTGATTCTCGGCGCTGGAACGCCGCTGATCGGTCGTATGATTCACTTTGATACGCTCAGCACCGAAATTCGGGTGCTCAAGCTGCGGCGCGACCCGAACTGCCTGGTGTGCAGCGAAGACCCACAGATTACCGAACTGATCGACTACGAGGAGTTCTGCGGACTGCGGACGGCCAACGCGGCCTGAGCAAGGCTTTCGGGATGGCGGATACCATACGCATTTCGGTCAAACTCTTTGCCACCCTCAAAAAATACCTCCCGACCGCAGCGCAGGCCTCGGTCAGCCTGACGTTGCCGGTCGGGTCTGTTGTCCAAGACGCTGTTGAAGCCCTGCACATCCCGCGTGAACAGGCCGGGCTGCTGGTCGTGGGAGATGTGTATGTTGAGCCCCACGCCCCGCTGTCTGACGGGCAGGAGCTGAGCATTTTTCCACCGCTGGCCGGCGGGCTTGATGTTCCCTGTCCTGCCTTTGCCCTGCTGAGGAGAATCTGATCGTGAGCCAAGATCTTGTCGCGCTCCAAGCCGTTGCCCAGAAGCTGCGCATTCACTCGCTCCGCTCGACCGCCGAGGCCGGCTCGGGCCATCCGACCTCGTGCCTGTCGGCCGCCGAGTTGATGGCGGCGGTGTTCTTCGGAACCATGCGTTTCGATCCCCACGATCCGAGCCATCCGACCAACGACCGCTTCGTGCTGTCAAAAGGCCACGCCGCGCCCGTGCTGTACGCCTCGCTGGCCGAGGCCGGCGCCCTGCCGGTCGAGCAGCTGATGGACCTGCGCAAAATATCCAGCGACCTGGAGGGCCACCCCACGCCGCGTATTCCGTGGGTCGGGGCGGCCACCGGCTCGCTCGGCCAGGGGCTGTCGGTCGGGGTCGGCATGGCCCTGAACGCCAAGTACATCGACCGGCTCGATTACCGGGTGTACGTCCTGCTGGGCGACGGCGAGGTGGCCGAGGGCGGGGTGTGGGAGGCGGCCGCCATGGCCAGCCACTACGGCTTGAACAATCTGGTCGGGATCATCGATGTCAACGGCATCGGCCAGAGCCAGCGGACCATGTTCGAGTTTGATGTCGATGCCTACCGGCAGCGCTTCGCCGCCTTTGGCTGGCAGACCTTTGTGGTCGACGGCCACAACATCGAAGACATTCTGGCGGCCCTGTCCGAGGCCGAGCAGGTCAGCGACCGGCCGGTCATGCTGGTGGCCAAGACCTGCAAGGGCAAGGGGGTGTCGTTTCTCGAAGATAAGGACGGCATGCACGGCAAGCCGCTCAAAAAGGGCGAGCAGCTCGACCGAGCCCTGCAAGAAGTCCAGGTACCCGGCAACGGTACGCCGCCGCCGATTCGCCGTCCGGCTGCACTCGCTGAGACGAGACCGGCCGCGACGCCCACCCCCATGCCCGCGCCGAGCTACGACATCGGTGAAAAAATCGCCACCCGGGCGGCCTACGGCACAGCTCTGGCCAAGCTGGGCGAGGTGCAGCCGCTGGTCGTGGCCCTCGACGGCGATACCAAGAACTCGACCTTTGCCGAGCGCTTTGTGGAAGCCCATCCCGAGCGTTACTTTGAGAGCTATATTGCCGAGCAGAATATGGTCGGGGCGGCGGTGGGTCTGGCCGCGTGCGGCAAGATTCCGTTTGTTTCGACCTTTGCCGCATTTCTGACCCGGGCCTTTGACCATATTCGGATGGCCGCCATCTCGGGCGTTGCCATCAACTACGCCGGCTCGCACTGCGGCGTGTCGATTGGCGAAGACGGACCGTCTCAGATGGGCTTGGAAGACCTGGCCATGATGCGGGCGATTCCGCATTCGACCGTCCTGTATCCGGCCGACGCGGTGTCGGCCGAGCGCCTGGTGGCGGCTGCGGCAGAACTCGAAGGCACGACGTATATCCGTACTTCGCGGCCGGCCACACCGGTGCTGTACGCCAACACCGAGGCGTTTCCGGTCGGCGGCAGCAAGATTGTACGCTCCAGCGACCGCGACCGACTGACGGTGGTGGCGGCCGGCGTGACCCTGCACGAAGCCCTGTCCGCAGCCGATACCTTGCAGGCGGCGGGCATCAACATCCGCGTCCTGGACGCCTATTCGGTTAAGCCGCTGGATGCCGAAGGGATTCTCAGCGCGGCCCGCGACACCCACAACACCCTGGTTGTGGTTGAGGACCACTACTACGACGGCGGGCTGGGGGATGCGGTGTTGAACGCGGTAGCAACCCACGGCATACAGGTCCACAAGCTGGCGGTCACCGAGGTGCCACGCTCGGGCAAGTCGGCCGAGCTGCTGGACGCCTTCGGCATCAGCGCCGGGCGGATTGTCGAGCGGGTCAGGAGCCTGGTCAGCGGCTAGTGGTCAGTGGCCAGCCCCTGGGAGCGCGGGCGTCTCGCCCGCCAATAACCCCCTGCCGGCGTAACGTGGTGTCTACAGGCGAAGAACGCCAGATCGTATCCCCGCCTGAGGCTCCCTTCCAAGTCATCCTGTGACCGGCGATATTGATCCCCTCATCGGAAGCGGAGTTGCTCCACCGCCTTGCGACGGATTGGATATTGCCAAATTCTCGTCCGCGTTCCGCCACACCAATACTTCGTATAAATTCCTCTGGGCTTCGGCCCTCTTTTCCATTCTCGCTGAAGATGGATTGCCCCCTGCGAAAATCCCCCAGCAGCGCTTGGCCGCTGGAATGCTGGATGTGGCGCGGAGGCCGGTATGTGTCTTTCGGCTCCGCTCCGGTAAGAAGACGACATGAGCGACAACTATCGGTTGTTATTGGAACGGGTGGCGAGGCTTTACGAAAGGCATGAGACCGGACGCCGGCCTCCCTTCAACATTTTCTCTGTTCTGCGTAGCGAAAGCGACGAGGTGAATCTCCATTCCCGGTTTCTTCACGCACTGCTCAACTACCGGAAGCCGGGGGAGGAGGCCAGAGAAAACTTGAAGGACTTCTTGGAGCATGTTGGCATAAAGGATTTTGAAGAGTGTGGTGCAGCGGTCGAGCGGGAGCGCGACAATATCGACATCCTGATCACCGACGCTGACAAAAAGAAAGCAGTCGTAATTGAGAACAAGATCTGGGCCGGGGATCAACCCGAGCAACTACAAAGGTACCACAAGACGCTGAAGAAGCGGGGGTATAGCGACATACATCTACTGTACCTGACGCCTTCTGGTCGCGAGCCCTCCAAGGAGAGTGTCGGCGATCTTCCCTATGAATCCATCTCCTACAAAGACCATCTTCCGCTTTGGTTAAAACGTTGCCAGAAACGCGCTTACGACGAGCCCGAGTTACGAGAGTCAGTCGCGCAATACCTACAGCTCATTCAAAAGCTGACAGGTACAGACTTCAAAGGAGAATATATGAATGAGCTAAGGGACCTTTGTTTACAAGGCAACAACCTCGTTCTCGCCCATGACCTGCATGAGGGGATGATTGAAGCAAAGGCTTCGTTATTGAAGAATCTGTGGGATGAAATTGAAGACGCGCTGGAGGAGTTAAATCTTCCTGCCAAGGACAATGAATTATCGGACACCTCACCGGAGATGATTAAAAATTTCATCAGCAACGCGAAAAAGTCCAAACATCGCGGCCTATACTATGGCGACGAAGGCAGAAAGGCTTGGCTCTGCGTTAGCTTTGAGGCCGCAGACTCTATTTTCCTTGGTGTCCGGTGTCATCGTGATAATAGAGAGGAATGTAACGAGCTCTATCAAGTATTAGAAGCTGTGCCCGGTAAGAGATCAGACAAAGACGAGTGGTGGCTGTGGTGGCAATGGGGCCGCGGAGGACTAAATCTGAAGAATCACACCAGGGAAAATCTGGAACTACTGTCAAACGAGGAAGCCAGGCAGAATTACGTGCAAAACATCGCAGAAGACTTAGGTCGAGTCTGGAATACTCTCAAGGATGGTACTGTCCTATCTTGAACTGTAAGCCACCGTTTCTGTCGAGGGAAAAACCTCAAATTAGGACAGTAACCGGTCCGGCTGTTCCTTCTTCCGAAAGCCGGTGTAATAGATCGGTCGGCCCTGGCGCTGATATTTGCGCTCAAAGTCGGTCACAATCGGCTTGCCCCTGGGGGTACAATGATCGCGCTGCCAGGCAAACTGGTCGAGATCGGGCACGGCCCGGAACTGCCCGACAATCTGCTCAAAATACGGCCGCACGTCTGAGGCGAACAGCAGGCTCCCGCCGGGAACCGGAGCGTTTCACGTTGGGCTGTAGCTCTACCATGACGCTCTCGTCATGCTGGATGTGAGCCGGCCTCCATGCTTCGACTCCGCCCTCACGGACTACGCTCAGCACGAACGCCTTTCCGTTGGTCCTGAGCGTAGCGGAACGAAGTCGAAGGACCGCTTGCGGCGTGGAACGCGACGCGCTACGGTCGGTCAATGAAGATCAGGCACAAGGGACTGCGGGCGTTGCACGAGCAGGACGACTCGGCGCGACTGCCTGCAGGTCTGGTGCCACGGCTTCGGCGCATCTTGTTCCGGCTGCAAGAGGCGACCCATCCAGGGAGTGCGGATGCGCCCGGCTTCCGGCTGCATCCCCTGAAGGGTGACCGGGCGGGCCAGTGGAGCATTCACGTCTCCGGCAACTGGCGCGTGGTGTTCCGCTTTGAGGATGGCGAGGCCGTGGCAGTGGACTTGGTCGACTACCACTGAGCGCGAGGGAGGATCAGCATATGAGCAGCGAGGATGGCGAACGAGTGGGTCCCATGCGGAACCCACCGCATCTGGGTGTCCTGATCCGCGAGAATATGGAGGCAGTCGGCTGGAGCGTCACGGCGACGGCGGCCCGGCTCGGCTGCGAGCGCGGGACGTTGTCGCGGCTGCTGAACGGTAAGGCGGGCGTATCTGCGAACATGGCTCTGGCGCTGGAGGATATCGGTTGGGGAACCGCCGAGCACTGGATGCGAATGCAGGCGAGTTACGAACTTGCGCAGGCGCGCCATACGCGGGTCACTGCGGAACGGCTGGCGCGCGAGCGTCCCGCGTGAATCACCTAGTCGGCGTGTCGGCGCGGGTGTTCCTTCTTCCGAAAGCCGGTGTAATAGATCGGTCGGCCCTGGCGCTGATATTTGCGCTCAAAGTCGGTCACAATCGGCTTGCCCCTGGGGGTACAATGATCGCGCTGCCAGGCAAACTGGTCGAGGTCGGGCACGGCCCGGAACTGCCCGACAATCTGCTCAAAATACGGCCGCACGTCTGAGGCGAACAGCAGGCTCCCGCCGGGGACTAGGCTGCGGGTCAGGGTTGTGGGAAAGTCGGCCTGGACGATGCGGCGTCGGTGGTGGCGTTTTTTCCACCACGGATCCGGAAAATACAGGTGATAGACCTGCACCGACTCAGGATAGATGTGGGTTCTGAGCAGACAGCCGATGTCGGCCCGGATGATAATCAGGTTTGATGGCCCGTCGCGTTCCAGCCGACGGGCAGCCCGAAACGCGCGCCGGGCGGCAAACTCCACGCCAAAGAAATTGCGTTCCGGATGGAGCCGGGCCAGGGCCATGAGGAACGAGCCGTGGCCCGGGCCGATCTCGACTTCAACCGGATTGGTATTGCCGAAGATCTGCGCCCAGGTCGGCGGCGGAGCCGAAAAGTCGGCTGACACGGGACGAGGGGCGGCTAGTGGCCCAGCGCGCTTGCCCCGACCGGGGTGGGGATGCGGCCCGTGGCCATGGACTCGTACTCGTCCTCAAAGAAGAAATGCTCATCGCCAAAGGCGGGCTTGAGGTGGTTGAGCCAGGTGGCCTGGGGGTCAAAGCGGGCAAAGAACGGCCGCTGGACCCAGTCCGAGTTGCGGCCCTGAATGAAACGTAGGACAAAGACTTTTTCGCCACCGATCTCTGTCACGCCCTGGACCTCGACCTTGCCCGGCCCGGCGCTCATGGACGGGCCGCGCGCGGTGCGGGCCAAACCCGATACCTGGCTCAGCGCCTGGCGATAAATCTCCCAGGCCTTGACCAGCGGCACCTCGAAATAGCGGCGGGCGCCGGTGTCGCGCTCGACGAACATGTAGTAGGGCACGATCCCGAGTTGGACCTCCTTGCGCCACAGGCGAGCCCAGACCTCGGCATCGTCGTTGATATGGGCGATCAGGGGGCCTTGGCCGCGAATGACCACCCCGGTGTCGCGGACGCGCCGAATGGCGTCCTGGGCGGCCGGGGTTTCAAGCTCGCGCCAGTGGTTGTAGTGGGCCATCAGCGCCACATGCTTGCCGCCCGCGACCAGCCGCTCGCACAATTCCAGCAGGGCGTCGGCGTCCGGGTCGCTGGTAAAACGGTAGGGCCAGTAGCTGAGCGCCTTGCTGCCGATGCGGATCGTCTGCACATGGCGGTACTCGTCTTCCAGCAGGGGCAGCAGATAGGCGGCCAAATGGCGCGTCTTCATGACCAGCGGATCGCCGCCGGTGAACAGAATGTCGCTGACATGAGGATGAGCGGCCAGATAGGCGTGGAGTTGAGCCGCGTCGGTCGAGGCAAACTTGAGGTCCTGGATGCCGACAAACTGGGCCCAGCGGAAACAGAAAGTGCAGTAGGCGTGACAGGTCTGACCCTGGGTGGGAAAAAACAGCACGGTCTCGCGGTATTTATGCTGCATGCCGGACACCGGCTCGCCGTCGAGCGTCGGTACGTTCAGCGCCTGCTGGCCGGCCGGATGGGGGTTCAGGCCCAGGCGGATGTCGTCGGCGGTGGCCTTGATCAGCTTGCGGTCGGCCTTGGCTTTGATCAACTCGGCCATGCGCTCAAAGTCGGCGGGGGCCAACATGCCGGTCTGGGGAAAGGTCAGCTGATAGATCGGGTCGGCCGGGATGTTGTCCCAGTCGATCAGCTGGTCGAGCACATAGGGGTTGACCCGAAAGGGCAAGACGTTGGCGACGACCTGCATGTTGAAACGCTCGGCCGCCGACAGCCGCTCGATCTGGGGAATCTTGTCCAGGCTCGATTCGGTATAGACGTGAAAACGGGGGCCGCCGTTTGACTCCTGCCGGGTCGGCCGGGACGCTGGCTGAGGGCGGGGGGCAATCGTGATGTCTTGCTGTTCTTGCATGGCCACATCCTCCTCTGGGTGGGGGTAGCGGAGGCGGTCGGCTCAGGCCGGATCGCGCCACGTCCCCCGGACCGTTGTGCCGGTAAGTTTTTCCAATTCCTTGATCGTGGCGAGCATGTCCTCCTGGGCGTAGCCGGTCTGCTGGTAGCCGACAATCAGCTCTTCGGCCAGCTTGGCCATTTTGAGCGGCACCTGGAGTTCGTCGGCCAAGCCGGTCGCCAGACCGATGTCCTTGCGGGCCAGATCAATGGTAAACGTCGGCGCCAGCCGGTCGCGCAGGATGGCCCGGGTGCCCGCGTTCCAGATGAAGCTGCCGCCGCTGCTGGCCTTGACGATTGACCACAGTACGTTCGGATCAACCCCAGCCTTGGTGCCCAGCACCAGGGCTTCGGCCGCGCCCATCATGTGGATGAAGGCCAGCATGTTGTTGACCAGCTTGGCCACATTGCCGGCTCCGATATCGCCGACGTGGAAGACATTCTCGCCCATGGCCTTGAGCAGCGGCTCGCAGCGCTCATACACCGCCTTGTCGCCGCCGACCATGATGGCCAGGCTGGCGTTGCGCGCCCCGCGTACCCCGCCGCTGACCGGCGCATCCAGAAAGTCCACACCCTTGGCCCGGCACTGTTCGGCCAGGTTCTTGACCACGGTCGGGGCGTTGGTGCTCATGTCCACAATCGTGTGCCCGGTCTGACAGCCGGCCAGTACGCCCCCGTCGTCCAGCACGACGTGTTCCACGTCTTTGGGCATGGGCAGCGACAGAAAGCTGAAGTCGGCGCCGCTGACGGCCTGCTCGGCGCTGTCAACCCACACCGCTCCGGCCTCCTCCAGGTTGGCTCCGGCCTCACGCCGCAGGTCGGTGACCTGAAGAGTATGGCCGGTCTTGAGCAGGTTCATGGCCATATTGTTGCCCATATTGCCCAGGCCGATGAATCCCAGTTTCATAGCTGTCTCCTTGTCTCCGTCCCCAGCCCGTCCTCCTGGCCCGCCATGGGCATCAGGTCGATATGAATGTGCAGGCTGTCGGCAATCGCCTCCAGGCGCTGGTGCAGGGTCGGGATGCCAACCGCAGCCGGAATGTCGAGCTGAACCTGCATGGTATAAATGGCGGTTCCGCTGCCCGGCTCCGGGTGGCTGTGGGTGTGCAGGGTGGTGATGTTGATGCCGTGCTCGGCCAGGCAGCGGGTAATCTTGGCCACGATGCCGGCCTGATCCACGCCGGTGGCGCGCAGTTCATACGCCTGAAGCGGCTGACCCGTCCCGTAGGGACGCGGCTCGCCCTGCAAGGGCCGGAAAAAGACGGTCAGCCGTTTTTCCCACTCCAGCCGTTTGCAGGCGCTGGACAGCGCCCGCTCAATGTCTTGGGCCTGACTCGATAACAGCAGCAGCACGGCAAATTCGCCACCCAGCATCGTCATGCTGGAATCTTCCAGGTTGCAGTCACACTCGTAAATCAGTTCGGCCAGATCGGCCACAATCCCGGGTCGGTCACGTCCGATGGCGGATAAGGCGAACCACTGCTTCATCGTCCTCTCCTGGGTCAGGACCCTGGGTTATACGCGAAGTTCCTTCACCTTGTCTACCAGTCGGGGCAGGACCTCGGCCGAGGGGCCGCGCAGGCTCAGGCTGCTGAGCGGACTCAGTTCACTCTCATACAGGTTGACCTCGATCAGCTGGCCGCCCTTCTCGCGCACGGCCAGGGGAAAGGCGGCCGCCGGATAGACCGTGGCCGAGGTGCCGGCCACCAGCATGCAGTCGCACAGCTGGGTCTGGCTGTAGCACTGCTCCAAAACGTCCTGGGGGATGGGCTCGCCAAAGGCGACCGTATCGCTTTTCAGGATGCCGTGACAGCGCGGGCACTCGGGCGGCAGGGTGTGCAGCGGAACCTCGGAGGCCGGGAAGCGGGTCGTGCACTCGATACAGCGGATGAGGGTGTAGTTGCCGTGGATTTCGATCAGCTGACGCTGGCCCGCCCGGCGGTGGAGATTATCGACATTCTGGCTGATCATGGAGCGCAGGACGCCCATGTTTTCCAGTTCGACCAGAGCCTTGTGGCCGGGATTCGGCTCGGCCACCTCGAGTCTGCTCCACATCTCCTTTGTCGGGCCCGAGGGCGACAAGCGCTCCTGCCAGGCTTTTTGCGGGTCTGCCAGAAAGCGCTCATAGCCGTTCATGGGCGGCTCGCCATACTTGGTCCACAGGCCGCCCGGCCCACGGAACGGCGGGATGCCGCTCTCGACCGAGATGCCGGCGCCGGTCAGGGCCATAACGTGTGTGGCTGACAGCAGGAGGCTGGCCGCCTGGTGGATGGCTTCGTCCGGGATGCCGGGCGCTTGGCTCATGCGAAAACCCCTCTATCACTTGCCTTGCCAGTGCGGATCGCGCTTTTCGGCAAACGCCCGAGCGCCCTCGCGTGAATCTTCGGTCTCCATCAGGAAGTTGAACAGCTCGCGTTCGAGTTTCAGCCCATCGGCCAGTGGCATGTCGAGACCGCGCAGTGCGGCCTGCTTGATCTTTTGGACCGCCAGCGGAGCGCTCTTGCAGATTTCGGCGGCGATCGCCTGGCAGGTGCTCATCAGTCGGTCCATGGGCACGACGTGGTCAACCAGACCCAGCCGCAGGGCTTCGTCAGCGCTGATGCGGTTGCCGGTGTACAGCATCTCAAGCGCGCGGCCGAGCGGGAGCAGGCGCGGCAGGCGCTGGGTTCCGCCGCCGCCCGGCAGCCAACCGAGACGGACCTCGCCCAGCCCGAACTGGGCGTGCTCGGCCGCGACGCGAATGTCACACGCCAGCGCCTGTTCCAGGCCGCCGCCGTTGGCATGGCCGTTGATGGCGGCAATGATGGGCTTGGTCAGGTTGAGCAGAACGGGAAACAGGGTGTTGGGCGGCTCACCCTCGGCCCGATCCACATAGTTGGCCTTGATATCGCTGCCGGCGCAAAAGCCACGCTCGCCAGCCCCGGTCAGAATGCCGACACGCAGGGCGCTGTCGTCCTGGAATTCCTGCCAGATTGCGGCCAGCTGCTGATAGGTGTCGAAATCGCAGGCGTTGAGCCGTTCCGGGCGGTTGATCGTCACATAGGCGATGTGGTCTTTTTTCTCGAATACGACTTTCGGCATGGCTCCCCCCTGTGGGCATCTCTGGTTTCTTCTAGCGGGATTGTTTCGCCTGCGTCAATGCTTGGAGACGGACTGGGGCAGGGGGGGACAGGACGGGCGCCGGACGGCGGCAGTGAGGACAGCCACGGGGGGCTACCCCTGCATTATATGGACGATGTGGACGGGGAGGGCGCGGGTTCGGCCGTCCGACGGGCCACCATGATGAAACCGGTATGGGCAACCATCCGATGGTGAGGGCGGACCGACATGTCGGTGACGTGCCAGAAGCGGAGCAGGTTTTCCATGACCTCGACTGCGGCAAAGCACGGGTTGGCGTGCAGCTCATCGACCAGGGTTTTGACCTGCAAGGTGGTTGGGCTGTAGCCGAGCAGCACGCCGCCCGGCCGTAGAACCGGCGCGGCGTGGGGAATGACCCGCCACGGTTCGGGCACATCGATGACCACCCGGTCCACCTCGGGCACGTCGATATGTTCATAGGCGTCGCCGTGTTGGAGGGTCCAGTTGGGAGCGGGACCAAAAAAGCGCTCGACGTTCTCCCGCGCCATGTCGCAGAAGTCTTGCCGCGCCTCGACCGTTGTCAGGCTGCCGTTCGGCCCGATGGCCCGCAGCAGGGCGATGCTCAGCGCTCCCGGCCCGGCCCCGACTTCCAGCACGGCCGCACCCGGAAAGATATCGCCCCACAACAGGATAGGGCCGACATCCTTGGGGTAGATGACCTGAGCCCGCCGGGGCAGGTTGGGAATCAGGTGGGCATAGCTCGGCCGAAAAACCCAGAACGGCTCATTGTCGGGCGTCCGAACCAGGCTGCCCTCGGGCAATCCGATAATATCGTCCGCAGCCAGCTGTCCGCCGCGCAGCGACAGGCGGCCGCCAGCCTTGAGGGCGCGCAGGTACTCGCGCTCTTTGCGGTCGATAAACACCACGTTATCGCCGGCTTGGAGGAGGGAGCGGGGGGAAGGCATGGATAAATGCTGAATGAAGAAATGGTGGATGTCTTGATGTTAGGCGACGCTACGCTCCTGCTTGCGTTTGACTTCCTGGAGCAGACGGCAGAAGGCGCACACCGGGGTGAAGGACGGCATGCCGCACTCCGCGCAGGTCTGGGGCGGACTGTCGTCCGCAGCGGCAAAGGCCGGCTGGGCCGAGCGCAAAAACTCCTGGACAAAATTCAGCTTGGTGCCCGGCATTGTGGCTTCGAGACGGTTGAGCGTGTCTTTATAGTGCAGCTGGGTTGCGCCGACGCTGTTGGGACACTCGTCGATGACATAGTCGATGCCGCGAAAAAAGGCGTAGGCCGCAGACTCCAACTCGCCCAGTCGGTACAGCGGACGGACCTTGCGGACGAACTTGGGGTGGCTCGGTTCCAGAACCGGGGTTTGGCGGGCCAGATACTCGGTCTGCCAGTGCAGGACGTTGCCCAGCAGGCGGGCGGCCTCGTCGTCGAGGTTGTGGCCGGTGGCCAGGACCGAGAAGCCGCCCTCAAGCGCAGCCCGGTCGAAGAAGTGGCGCTTCATCATGCCGCACGCCGCACACGGCACCCGGTTGGTGAATTGAGCCGCAACAGGCACTGCCACCGCGTCCTCGGACAGCTCGACGACCCGCAGCGACGCCCCACGCTGGCGGGCGAAGGCCTCGGCTTTATGCCGCGATTGGTCCGAATAGTCGCCGATGCCCAGGGCCAGGTATACGCCTTCGGTCTGATAGCCGAGGGTCAGCAGTACGTCCCACAGCGCCAGGCTGTCCTTGCCGCCCGACACGGCGACCAGCACCCGGTCTTGAGGGGTGAACATGCGCTGTTTATGAATGGCCCGCTCAACCTGACGCTGGAAGTACAGCACAAAACACGGGCGGCAGAAGGCTGCGTTATGCGAACGGAGCTGGATTTCAGCCCGCTCTCCACAGCGTTTACACTTCATACGCCCCCCGAAATAACCGACCGAATCTCGATTTCATCGTCTTCCTGAATCAGGTCCTCGTCTATCAACAGCGCTGTGCCGCGAATCACCATGACCGTGCCCGGGATCAGATCCAGCTTGTTCAGCAGGGCGGCCACACGCATGCGCTTTGGAAATGTCACAGTCTGGTTTTGCGGCAGGAGGGTAACCCGCATTGCGCTAGCCTACCACGCCCCCCTCGGCTCGACAAGAACTCTTGACAGTCCTCAGCCTCATCCCGTATGAGAAGAGGTTCATCCACCCGCCCGTTTCTGCCTTTTTATACTGTCGATCCTGGCCGTCGGCCCATGTGGAGGAGGACGCGTATGCCGCGAGCGAGTAAAAAAGAGAAAGTCCGCAAGGACGTAGTCCTGTTCGACGATGACGAGCACTCGGACGAGGCTGCCGAAGAGGAACTCCCCAAGGACGAGGCCGGGCGGCTCAAGATCAAGCGGCGCTATGAAGAACTGCTCGGGATTCGGGTCGAAAAGCTCAAGGGGCGGGTTCTCAACCGGGAACGCATCAATAAGACGATCGAGGGCATTTATTTCATCTGCCTCGACTGCAAGAAGATCTGCCATAACCTCGACGAGGGACTCGTCGAAGATCCTAATAATGTCGCCAACCTGTGTGCGCCCTGCGCCAAAAATCGGGAAAAAACCAGGAAAAAGGGCCAAGCGGCCGCCTAGTGCGATCCGTTCTCCCTGGGTCGGAAATCCTGCCCGGCCGGACTGAAGAGCCGCACGCTCTGCCCGGTCTCGGGATGCACAAAGCGTAAGGCCTCGGCGTGGAGCGCCAGGCGGGACGCCCCGGCCGGAGCGCCGTAGTGGGTATCGCCGACCAGCGGATAGCCCAGGGCGGCCAGATGCGCCCGGATTTGGTGGCGCACCCCGGTGTGCAGCCGAACGCGGATCAGGCTGTAGCCGGCGCGCGTCTCAAGACAGGTATAGGTGGACATCGCTTCCTGGGCTCGCTGCCGAGGAGCGAGGTCGCGCTCGGCCATGACGACCCGCATGCGCTGTCCCCGCCTGCCCTCGGGCATCAGAAAAAAGCGTCTGGTGCCGTCGAGTTCCCGGCCGCTCGGCCGCCCGTGCACCCAGGCCAGATAGTCTTTGATAATCCGGCGGTCCGAGAACTGGGCGCGCAGGGCCGTGTAGGCCGCAGCCGTGCGGACTGCCAACAGCAATCCCGATGTGGGGGTGTCGAGCCGGTGGACCACCCCGGCTTCGAGCGGCGCGCGCGACGACAGGCTGCTCAGCGTGGTTTCCGGGTAATGGGCTGCCAGGTAGTTGGCGACCGTCCGGGTATCGCCGAAGCGCAGGGCAACGCTGGGCAGACCCGGGGGCTTGTCAAGGCCGAGGACTGCGCCCTCGGCGTAGACCAGTCGGACGGGTAGCGACGGGCTGGGTCTGAGGCTCAGCCGAACCTGGGCGCGCACGCGGTCGCCGCTGCGAACCCGGCTGCCCTTTTTGCCCGGTCCTCGGTTAAGGCGGATGTGGCCGGCCTTGATAAGAGCGCCAACCGCCCGCCGTGACACACCCGGTAGCCGACGGACCAGGAAGGTGTCGAGCCGCAGCAGGTCGTCCTGGGCCGGGACTGTCCATTCGTGCCAGTCTTGCCCGGTCGGCTGGGCTGGCTCGTGGCTCGCACGCTTCGCTTCCACGTCGTCCGAGGGGCGCTGCTCAATTCTGGGACAGATGCGTTTTGACCCAGCCCTCAACGCGCCGCAGAAACTGACCAAACGGATTCTCGCCCGGACCGGCCGCAAAGTGAGCCTTGCGCATGTAGTCCAGCGCGCCCGAGTAGTACTCGAAGTTTTTGGCCAGCTCCTCAAACAGCAGAAAGCCGGTCTGATACAGCCTCACGTCCAGCTCGGATACCTGTTGATACGCCTGTCGGCCGTGCTGGATATAGGAGTCAAGGGCGTCGAGCTTTTCGACATAGGCGCGAAACAAACCGCTCATGAACAGGGTATAGTCTCCCAGGTGTTTGCGCACCGCACGCTCGCGCCAGAGACCCGTCGAGGTGTCCTGGCCGGCTCCGGCGTCCGTCTGCAGCACGGGCTGGTCGGCCAGGGTTTCGGCCACGCTGTCCAGCTGACGGACGCTTGGCGTGTCCAGCCGGTACAGCCGGTCGGTCTGGGCAAAGTTGGTCAAGACCTCGGCCACATAGGTGACGACCGCCCGGTCTCCCACGCCCAGCTCCCCAAAGCTGCGCTGGGTATAGCGCAGGAAAAAGCGGTACAGCTGGGCGGTATCGGCCCGAACCAGGCCGGCAGACTGGGGTGAGAGCGGATGTGGCTTGCCCATGGCCGGAAAGTATACTAGCTAGGGGAAAGGAATAGAAGGACGAGTGCTGAGTCGCGCCGAACAGCCCGCATCCGGACAGGAGGCTCCCATGAGCAGGCGCAGGTGTCCCCAAGGCTTTTCTTTTTCCTCCCTCGGGCCGGCGCTCAGCTCTGGTGTGCGGTGTGTGGTATTGGGCGGCCTGCTGAGTTTGCCGCTCAGCGCCTGCCACGCGGCCGATAGTACCGAGCCGGCCATGGTCCAGGTCACGGTCAAGCGGATCGGCTTTGACCCCATCTCCCGCTCGCCGGTCGTCCTCCTGCTGGACGAGGCTCAGACCCGGATGATGCCGATCTGGGTCGGCGCGGCTGAGGCCCGAGCGATTGAACTTGAGCTGCGCGGACACCCCGTCTCGCGGCCGCTGACCCACGATCTGCTGAAGAACATCCTGGTGCAGGTTGGCGTCGATTTCGACAAAGTGGTTGTCAGCGAGCTGAAAGACAGCACCTACTACGCCCGTATCCATCTGACCACGGCCGGCCAGCCGCTTGAGATTGACAGCCGTCCCAGCGATGCGATTGCCCTGGCGCTGCGTTTCGAGCGGCCGATTTTTGTTGCCCGCGGCCTGCTTGAGACAGCCCTGCCGGTCGACCCAGAGCGGCCGCAGAGCGCGGCTGCGGACGATCCAAGGAACGTGCGTAGCCGTGGGGTGACCGTCCAGAACATCAGCGAGGAGTTGGCCCGCGTGTTCCGGCTGCCGGACACCCACGGCGTCCTGGTCGCCGATGTTGAGACGAGTGCGACCGCTCAGGGGCATCTGCGTCGTGGCGACATCATTTTGACCATCGCCGGCAAGACGGTCAGGAATATCAGCGATTTCCAGACCACGATGGGGGAAGAGCACGGCCAGGCCGTCTCCATGCAGGTCCACCGTGACGGCCAAATCCTGGGTGTCGTTGTGCCGACTCCCGTACCCTAGGCCGCCCACCTGCACCGTGCCACCACAAAAGCGAGGATGGTATGTCAAGCGTATTAGAGGACAAGGAAGCGATCCGCGATCTACTCACCCGGTATTGTCTCCATATTGACGCCGGCCGCTATGAGGAGTGGGTCGGCTGCTTTACCCCGGACGGGGTTTTCGACAGTCCGATTCTGGGTCGCTGGCAGGGCGCGGACAAGCTGCGGCAGTTCACCCAGCGCTACCGGGAGTGGACCGGGGCGCACCAGCCGCGTCACTGTGTCATGAATGTGCTGATCGAGGTCGAGGGCGAGCGGGCCAGCGCCGAGTGTTACCTGCTGATGACCCACGCCGCAGAGGGCAAGACCGAGCTGGTCATCTCCGGTCGCTACGAGGATCACATCGAAAAGATTGACGGGCAGTGGCTGTTCAAGGAACGCAAGGTCCTGCCCGATACGCGTCCTGCGGTCTGAGCGGGCGGCTAGAAGAACTGCTCGAATTGGCGCGCCTGTGACGGCAGCTGCTGGCGCGCCGCTTCGAGCCGTTGGCGGCGGGCAGCGTCTTCTTCTTCGGTCTTGGCCTGTTCGATCAGCTGGCCGGGGTTCTCGGGCTGCTCAAGCCGCCAGTGATGGGCCAGGCCGTCTCGGCCGGCGTACCACACCGACTGGCCGCCAAGGGCCAGCTGAGTGGTCTGGCCACGCCAGATCAGCCAGCGACGATCATAGCCCCAGTCGATCAGGCTGGACCGGCTGTAGGGGTCGGACCGGCTCTCGGCCAGGGGCAGGACCTCCTGGGCTGACCACACGGCGCCGATGCCGTGCGGTCGGCCATATTTGCCGGCTACCGCAAGCCGGACCGGAGCGTTATAGGTCAGCTCGCGCAGCACCAGGTCGGCTTCGGTGATCGTATGCTGGACCGTCCACGGCACCATCTCAATGCCGACCGCGTACAGCCCAAAGCCCCGGACAAACAAAAAGCTGACCGCGCGGTCCTGCCAGCGGGCGACCAGTTCGGTCCGGCTAGTGGTCCGAACCACATGGCTGTGGCGCAGGTCTCCGGCCGGACTGCGGTCGAGCTGGGCCAGCTCTTGGACCTGCTCGACCGACATCCGCCAGCTCGCGCCCAGCGGCGGCTGCGGCTCAGGAAACGTCTCGGCTGCGGCCAGGCCGCCCAGCAGCACGGGCAGGACCAGACCCATCAGGCAACGCCACATCGTCCCAGCTCTCGCCAGCTCCCGACCGGTGTTGCGGCTCAGGCGACTTTGGCAATCAGGCCGGCGTGCTCGTCGAGGATGGGCAGAATTTTCTGCTTGTCCACCGGCGGCACGAAAAAAATGGCCCGCTCCACACCCATGTCCCGGTACTCCTTGAGGGTCTCTTCTTCGTCGGGAGCGCCCAGGAGCGAGATGGAGATGCTGTCGGGCTTGCGGCCAGCCTTGCGGGCGCGGTCGTGCAGGTCGGCAATGATGCCCGGAATGTCCTTATAGCGGCGGGCGTTGGGAATCCAGCCGTCGCAGTAGCGCACCACCCGGTCGAGGCCGTTAGACGTGTGCGAGCCCAGCACGATGGGCGGATTGGGCTGCTGGGCCGGTTTGGGGTAGCTCCAGATCGGATCGAAATCGACAAACTCGCCGTGATACTCGGCCGCTTCCTTGGTCCAGATTTCCTTCATCGCCTCGATCTTTTCGCGCAACACCTTCCAGCGTTTCTTGAACGGCGTGCCGTGGTTCTCCATCTCCTCGGCGTTCCAGCCCCCGCCAATGCCGAAGATCAGGCGCCCGTTGGACAGCTGATCGACCGAGGCGACCTCTTTGGCCATGGTGATGGGGTCGCGTTCCATGGCCAGGCAGATCCCGCTGCCGACCTTGATGGTGCTGGTCACGGCGGCCGCAGCCATCAGGGCGACGAACAGATCGTGGGTGTGCGAATACTCCTGGGGCAGGTCTCCGCCGCCGGGAAACGGCGATTTGCGGCTGGTCGGAATATGGGTATGCTCCGGAAACCAGACCGACTCAAAGCCCCGCTCTTCACAGGCCACGGCCAGCTCATCCGGGCGGATCGCATAGTCGGTGGCAAACATTTCGATCCCGAGTTTCATCGTGTCCTCCTTATGCCGTGCAGTGATGCTCGCGCCTCTCATGGCAGCTGGCCGGCTCAAAGTCAAGAAAGACGGCCGCCGCTGCGCCTGGGAATTGCCGCCGCACTTGTGGTATAGATGAGCCAAGACCGACTCAACACGAGAGGAGCAGCGGATGCACGAGCCCAAGTTTGGCATATTCCTCCCCACCGGAGACTTTGCGGCCGCCAAGCAGGCGGCCCTGCGGGCCGAGAGCGAAGGATTTTATTCGGTGTCGATCAACGACCATTTTTTCACTCCGCTGGGGCCCCCCCAAACCCCCCAGCTGGAGAGCATGACCACCCTGACTGCGGTGGCGGCGGTGACCGAACGCATCCGCCTGGTGCCGACGGTGGTAGCCGCCTCGTTTCGTACCCCGCCGATGCTGGCCAAGATCACCTCGACCCTCGACCAGGTCAGTCAGGGCCGTCTGACGCTCGGCCTGGGCGCGGGCTGGAAGCAGGACGAGTACGAGGCGCACGGCTACCCATATCCCTCCAACGCCGAACGCCTGGAGCAGTTGGCCGAAACCGTACAGGTGCTCAAGGCCATGTGGACCCAGGCCGAGCCCACGTTTGCGGGCCGCTACTTCTCGATCCGGGATGCCTACAACAACCCGCGTCCGGTCCAGCAGCCCCACCCGCCGCTGATGCTCGGCGGTTCGGGCAGCGGTCTGCTCAAAATCGCCGTGGCCGAAGCCGACCTGCTGAATATCATTCCGCCGATCTTCAACGGCAAGGACTTCGTGAACGACCCGGTGATGACCGTCAAGTTCGACACCCCGTATCTGAAACGCCGCCTCGACATGTTGCACGGCTATATGGAAGCGGCCGGGCGTGAGCCGCAGGACCTTGAGCTGAGCGCCCTGCTGATGGTCCACCTGAGCAACGACCCGGCCGACCCGGCCCTGGCAAAAACCGCGACCCGCTTAGGTTTTCCTGATGTCGAGACGGCGCTCCGCTCGCCCCTGCTGCTGATGGGCACGCCGGACAAGGTCAAGCGTGACCTCCAAACCCGGATTGAGGAGCTGGGCTTTACCTACCATATCGTCATCCCGGCCTCGGCCGAGTCTCACGAGCTGTTTGTCAAGCAGGTCATGCCCGCGTTTGTGGGCTGAGCCGCGCCGGCTCACTCATCCGTCTGCGGCTGGCTTTCGAAGATGAGCCGGCCGGCAGCCTCCTGGGCGTTGACGCGGGCCTGGAGTTCTGGGGAGAGGACAATTGTGCGCTCGGCCGGGAACTTCTCGACATCCAGGGCCGGACGCAGGCAGAACTCGTCCGGCGTGTTGATCCCGGCCTGGCTCTTGACCTCGTCGATAAACCACACCCGGCGCATGAAGTCCGGGTTGAAATAGGTCTGGCGGTCCTCGTCCGTCCACGCCCGCACCCGATGGCCGTCGTGGGCCGAGTAGGTCAGCAGGTCGATCGTCATATCCCAGTACACATCGATCAGCATGCCGTAGCCGTGTGCGCCCAGGGCCGGGTTGAGCAGGTCGGCAATCCGGGTCTCGATGAAGATCAGCCTGCCCTCGGGGTCATACTCCTCGATCCGCAGCGGGTAGAAAAAATGCTTGTCGAGCCAGTACACGATCTTGGGCGCGTAATAGTCCGGCAGCCAGTCCTCGCGCGCCCGGGCTTCAACCACATAGCACTCCACGCCGCCGTCCGGGGTGTAGAAGGGGTAGCGGTCGCCCATCATCTTGAGCTGCGGGGTGGGGATCTCATGAAAGCTGTTGGTGTCGTCGGTCAGGGTGATGGTCTGGCGAGTATGCGGAAAACGGACCGTCTCGAACAGCACGTCGGTGCCCAGAATGCGCCACGACCACTCCCAGCTGTCGCGTCCAAACCCGTCATCAAAGGTGAACGCCATATTGGGAAAGCGGTCGGCCCGCCGGGGTTGGGGCTGGCGACGCACCCGGCGCAGCGAGGGGGTGTAGATGAACATGTCGATCTTCTTGGTGAAATCCTTATCGACCCGGTAGCGCAGCGACAGGTTCTGGCTGCCGTAGCGCTGAGCCGGGCCTGAGTACTGACCCAGCGAGGTCACAAAGTGCTCGCCCGGCTTGGTGTGGTACAGTTCGCCAACCAGTCCCTCGGGCTTGCGGTGGGCGACCAGGACCACCACATTGCTCTGCTCCAACAGGTGTCCCCAGCTGTTGATCGAGGCGATCACGTCGGCATGGACGCACGACCAGCGCGGCGAGTGCGGAAATTCGCTGGCCCGATAGCCCATCTCCTCGGCCGTGTACGGGGGCTGAAACGGATACGTCTCGGCCGGTAGATACGGAATCTCCGGGTGCCGGGGGGTCTGGGTTGAGAGGTCGATGCGGGCGCGCTCAGCTGCGGATAGCTCGGCGACCGTCTTCCAGGTCTTGAGGGGAGCCTGTGCCTCGGGTTCCGCCTCAACCTGCCGGCTTTCGGCAAACAGGCACAGGCTCAGGAAGAACGCGCTGAGCGTGAAGCGTCTGAACGTGGTACACGTCATGGCCGCCTCCTCTCATGGACACACGCCCCTCATGGCAGCTCGCCCTGCCAAAGTCAAGAAAATCGCGAAGCCTGTTCTCTTGTCCTCCGCCGGGCGGACGGGCTAGAGTCCACGCATAAACAGGACGAGGAGAGACACATGCACCTCATTCGTTTGAGCACCTGATTGCGATTGCCCGTATCCTGTTCAGCACCGACTATCCGCATCCCGACTCGCCCTGGCCGGACAGCGTTTAAAGAGATGCGGGAGGCGATCACCTTCTGCTCGGCTGAAGATCAGGCCAAGGTGTTGGGCGGCAATGCGGCGCGCCTGCTGGGGGTGTGAATCAAACGAGCCGCAGAGCCGAGAGAGGAAGACAGCATGACGACCAAGATGACAAAACGCCAATTCCTGCAATCCATCGGCGCTGCCGCCGGGGTGGCGACGGTGTATCGGAGCATGAACGCGCTGGGCCTTGTCGAGTCTCCCACGGCTCAGGCGGCCACACCCGATTTGGCGCCCGGCTCGGGCGACGGGAAGCGCATTGCCATCCTGGGGGCCGGCATCTCCGGCCTCGTGGCCGCCTATGAGCTGTCAAAAGCGGGCTATGAGTGCACGATTCTGGAGGCTACCAATCGAGCCGGCGGACGTAATCTGACGGCCCGCAGCGGCGATATCATCAGGGAGGAGGACAGCCGGCAGTGGGTCGGCTTTGACCCCGAGGAGCATCTGTACGCGAATATGGGTCCGGCCCGCATTCCCCACCACCACACCGCCATACTCGGCTACTGCAAGGAATTCGGCGTTGATCTCGAAGTCTTTACCAACGATAACCGGGCGGCCTTTTTCCACAACCTGGAGCATTTTGAGGGCAGTCCCGTAGTGGCGCGGCAAGTGATGACGGATACGCGCGGCTATCTGGCCGAACTCCTGGCCAAGGCGGTCAACCGGAACGCCCTGGACGATGTGCTGACGGGCGAGGACAAAGAACGTCTCCTCGACCTGCTCAGGAGCTACGGCGACCTGGACCCCGCAGACGATCTCTACATGGGCTCGGGCCGTGGCGGGCATCAGGGCGAGTACGTCCATGCCGGCTTGGCGCCTGGCGAAATAAACGATCCGCTCGATTTCAGTCAGCTGCTCAGCTCGGACTTCTGGGAATATAAGCTCCACTTCAGCCAGTTTCTCGATCAAAACCCGACCTTGTTGCAGCCTGTCGGCGGGATGGACGCCATTGTCGATGCCTTCGAGGAGCGTCTGGAGCATCTGATCCGCTATCGGAGCATTGTCAGAGCGATTCGCAAGACTGCCGACGGCGTGCGCATCGTGTACCGGCGTCGGCGGCGCGGTATGAGAGTCCTGGAGGCGGACTTTGCGATTTGTACCATTCCCGCGCCCGTCCTCAAGGACATCCCCAACGACTTCTCTCCCGAGACGCAAGCCGCGATCAAGTCGATAGAGTTCTCCAAGGCGGTCAAAATCGGTTTCCAGGCGCGTCGGCGCTTCTGGGAGGAGGATCACGGTATCTATGGCGGCATATCCTGGACCGACCAGGATATTACCCAGATCTGGTATCCGCCCTACGGCTATCAGCGAGACAAAGGGGTCATCATGGGCGCCTATATCTGGGACGATGAGCCCGGCCTGCGCTACACCGCCATGACGCCGGCCGAGCGTCTCCAGGCCGCTATCGCTGAGGGGGAGGCGCTCCACCCCGGCTATGCGGCGGAGATCGAAGCCGGGGTCAGCCGTGCCTGGCCCAAGGTCCGCTTCCAGCGCGGCGGCTGGCCCGTCAGCTATCAGCCGCCCGCCCGTCTGCGCCAGCCCGACGGGGCGATCTACTTCGCCGGCGATCAGTTGAGCGCCCTGCCGGGCTGGCAGGAGGGGGCGGCCCTGGCCGCTCATGCCGCAGTCCAGGCCATCAACGAACGGGTGACGGCCGTGGCCTGAAAGAGCGGGAACTTGCCCGGCCCGCCGGCCCGGTGCTAGTACCTGGAGCAAGCCAGGAGCAAAAGGAGGCCATGACGCCATGCTGGACTACACTGACTACGAGTATCTGCACGTTGAGGTCGCCGACCGGGTGGCCACGGTGACCATCAACCGACCCGACCAGCGCAACGCGGTTCACGCCGCGCTCCACCACGAGTTCGAGCAAATCTGGCTGGATTTGGCCCAGGACCGTGACGTCAATGCGATTCTGCTGACCGGGGCGGGCGAGGCGTTTTCGGTGGGCGGCGACCTGACCAGCCGTGACAAGCCGACCAAGGCCAAGGGCCGTGGCGGCAGACGGATCGTGATGGCCGATGGCCGGCGGGTGATCGAGAACCTGCTCGATGTCGAACAGCCGGTCGTCGCCGCCATCAACGGTGACGCACTCGGTTTTGCGGCCAACGTCGCGCTGTTGTGCGACGTGACGGTTGCGTCGGAAACGGCCAAGCTGGCCGATACCCACGTCGCCCTCGGCGCGGTGGCCGGCGACGGCGGGGCCGTGATCTGGCCGCTGTTGATCGGCCCCAACCGGGCCAAGGAATTCCTGATGCTGGGCGATTCCATCACCGGCGCGGACGCCGCCCAGATCGGTCTGGTCAACTATGCCGTGCCCGAGCAGGAGGTGCTGCCGAAGGCGCGCGAACTCGTCCAGCGGCTGGCCGATGGGCCGACCTGGGCGATCCGCTGGAGCAAACTGGCGGTGAACAAGTGGCTGAAACAGCAGGCCAACCTGATTATGGACGCCGGCCTGGCCTACGAGGCGCTGACGCTGACCACCCAGGATCACAAAGAGGCGCTCACGGCGCTGCGCGAGAACCGCCAGCCGGACTACGTCCGCGCCCGGGCTGCCCGATCATGAATTAAGCCGCCGCGGGCTGCATTCAGTCGGCGGCTGCGGTCAGGACCGGTTTCACCTCAAGCTGCCACTCGCGGGACAAGTCCTGGGCACGGACCATACGGGCGTAGTGGCCGTTGTGGGCCAGCAGGCTGGCGTGGGTGCCCTGCTCAACAATCCGGCCCTTGTCCAGCACGACAATGAGGTCGGCGTGCCGGATCGTGCTCAGCCGATGGGCAATGGCGACCGTGGTGCGCTGGGCGGCCAGACGCGAGATGGCCTGCTGGATGAGGTGTTCGGTTTCGGTATCGACCGAGGAGGTGGCCTCGTCAAGAATCAGGATCGGCGCGTCTTTGAGTATCGCCCGGGCAATCGACAGGCGTTGCTTCTGGCCGGCCGAGAGCTTGACGCCGCGTTCACCGATCAGGGTGTCATACCCGTCGCTGAGGTTCAGGATGAACTCTTCGGCGTTGGCGGCCTGGGCGGCGGCCCGCATATCGGCCTCACTCGCGTCCGGCCGGCCGAACAGCAGGTTCTGGCGCACCGTGCCGTGGAACAGAAAGACATCCTGGAGGACAATCGCGATATGGCTGCGCAGGAAGTGCAGATCGAGCGTCCGCACGTCATGGCCGCCGATCTGCACGCTGCCGTGCTGGGGGTCGTAAAAACGGGGAATGAGGCTGGTGACCGTGGTTTTGCCCGCGCCGGTCGAGCCGACCAGGGCGACCATGGAGCCCTGGGGCACCCGAATGCTGATCTCGGACAGCACCGACCGACCCGGCTGATAGGCGAAGCTCAGGTTCTGAAGATCGATGTCCCAGTTCATGGGGTCCGGCCGCAGCGCGCCCGGCGGGCTGACAATGTCGGGCTGGATGTCGAGCAGTTCAAACACGCGCTCCGAGCTGACGGCAGCCTTTTGCAGGGTGTCGTTGGTGTTGGCCAGCTGCAGAAAGGGCTGGTAGATCTGGGTCAGGTAGACAATGAACACGAACAGGTCGGCCGCGCTGACCGTGCCGGCCAGGGCCATGCCGCCGCCGGCCAGGGCAACCAGAACGACTCCCACACCGCTGGTGACCTCGATCACTCCGACCGGCACGAACGACAGGCTGCTGGCGCGCAGCATGTCGTCGTGCAGCCGGCGGCTGCGCGTCTCAATGGCGGCCGCCTGGCGACCTTCCTGAACGAAGGACTTGATCACGTTGACCCCGGACAGGTTGTCCTGCACCTGGGCGGTGAGTTCTTCGAGCCGGGTGCGGACCGGTCGCCACTCTTTGCGGACCTTCGAGATTGAGCGGAAGACCAGCCAGCTGGCCAGCGGCAACGGCACCAGGGCGATCAGGGCCAGCTGCCAGTTCAGATAAAACAGCACGCTGATCATGGCCGTGGGCAGGACGCAGGCGATGATCAGTTCCGGAATGCCGTGGGCGATGAAGTCTTCGATGGATTCGATGTCGTTGATTGAGCGGGCGATCAGCGAGCCCGTCCGCTGGTTGTTGAAAAAGCGGTGGGGCAGGCCCTGGAGGTGACGATACACCCGGACCATCAGACTGTGCAGCACGTCAAACGATACTTCGTGTGAAAAGCGCCCATAGCCGTAGCGGGCCAGGCCGCGACCGACATACACGACCAGCAGCAACACAGTGATGAGGATCAGGGCTTCGAGCGTGCCGCCCCCATCCGTGGTCCACTGAATGATCTGCCGGATGAGCAGGGGCGGAATAAGCCCGGTTCCGGCAAACAGCAGGCCACAGGCAATGGCCAGCGCCAGCTTGCCGTAGCTGCCCCGTATCAGATGCCATAAACCGCCGATTGCCCGCATGGCAGCGCCCTCCTCGCTTCCACCCCTTGTGACAGATTCAGGGCCGGCTTTCAACGCTTTGTCCGGCGTCTTGCCGATGTCTTGCCGATGTCTTGACGATCAGCCGTCCGATACAGTAAGCCATGCGTAGGCCGAGCGTGCTCGGCAGGTTGTCCAACAAGGAGGGGGCATGGATACGCATCGTTTTGCTGTTGAGCCGTCCGAGGTGGCGTGGAAGACGCTGGCGCTGGATGGCGACGGGGAGACCCGGCTGCAAATGTACCTTACGGGCGAAGACGACGGACCGGAGGCCGTCCGGGCTCAGATTTCCGAGGGCTATGAGGTGGAGCCGCACTTTCATCTGGCCGCCCAGTTTCAACTCCTGCTCGAAGGCTCGATGGAGTTTCCGACTTTTCGGCTGGACGCTCCGGCCGTCCACTACACCGAACACAACGTGCCCTACGGCCCGTTCAAGGTCAGTCGGCACGACATGCTGGTCTTGCACACCAAGCCCGGCGGGGTGGTCATGATGCGGAACAAGAAGCGCCGCTATCAGGCCAACACGCGCGGCCGGGAACTCTCGTGCAACGCCCACGAGGTGGACTGGGAGCCGCTGCCCGGCCATCCCGAGGCGCGCCAAAAGGTCTTGATTCCCGACAGCCGCGGGCCTTCGGCCCGGCTCATTGAGTGCCCGCCGCACATGGAGTTTGCGTCCGGTGCGCCGGCCTATGGACGCTACGAGGTCGTGCTGTCCGGCTCGGCCTCGGTCGGCGGCAAGTCGCTTGAAGCCAAGGGCCTGCGTTTTGTAGAGGCGGGCGAAGACGCGGCGCCGCTTGTCTGCGGGCCGGACGGGGCAAGCCTGATGGTGCTGATGTTCGACCAGGACGCGGCCGAGAGCTACGGCGGGAGTACCCAGGACGCCATCGCCGGCATGGAAAAGTAGTTCCCTCTCCCTCAGGGAGAGGGCGAGGGAGAGGGTTCCGCCCATGCATATCAGCCACGGTTTAATCAGCGCGGATTCTCACGGCCAGTTGGATAAGAACACTTTTCTGGACCGGATGTCCAAGGCCAAATGGGGGGACCGCATTCCGCATATTATCGAAACGCGCGATCCCGCGCTGATGGCCGAGCCGGTCGAGCATGCCGTCGAACGCTGGTCGATCAACGGCAAGGTCGTCGATACCCGGGGGGTGTGCAACTGCCCGGCGGTGATGGACGATCCCCGGCGGACCTATCATCCCCAGCGCTGGGAAGAGGTGCCGCTCAAGGTCTACGATCCGGTCGAACGGCTCAAGGTCCTGGACGAGGACGGGGTGGATGGCGAGGTCTTGTTTCCCAACCCGCCGGTTCAGAACGCGACCTTTCTGCAAGGCGACGCCGAGTTTGAGCTGGCTTGTATTCGGGCCTATAACGACGGGCTGGCCGAGTGGAGCGAGGTCAGCCCGCGCTATATTCCGCTGGCCCTGATTCCCTATCTGAGCGATATCAGCGTGGCGGTGGCCGAGGTCGAGCGCGCGGTCAAAAAGGGCCACAAGGGGATTCTGATGGTGGCCGAGCCCAACCTCGTATTACAGGGCCGGGACGACCTGTTCGGTCTGGCCGGCACGGGCGCGACGACCGGATCAGTGCCCCGGATCAACGACCCCTACTGGAACCCGCTGTGGGACGTGTGTCAGGAACTCGACGTGCCGATTCACTGGCACGCCAACGCCGGGATCGTGCTGCGTCCGCCGAGCTGGAAAGCCTATAACCGGGCTCAGATCACGGTCAGTTTTATTCCCGGCGGACTGTCGGCCGTGTGTCAGTTTCTGCCCAACCTGATTTTCTCCGGCAATCTGGAACGCTATCCGCGTCTCAAGTGGGTGTGCGCGGAGACGGGCCTGGGCTGGGTCAACTATGCCCTGGAGGCTTGCGACCACGAGTGGGAACGCCGCCGGCTGTGGACTGAGGGGGTGGTGACCCGACCCAGCGAGCAGTTCCGGCGCCAGATGTACGTGTGTTTCTGGTTTGAGAAGGTCGGGCTGAAATCACGCCACATGATCGGCATCGACAACATCATGTGGCAGTCGGACTATCCGCACAACACCTCGACCTATCCCGACTCGTGGGAGACCGTCGAGCGCACCCTGGTCGACGTACCGGCCGACGAACGCCAGCGGTTGTTGTACGCCAACGCGCAAAATCTGTACAAACTGGCCTAGGCCGGGAGGGGCGGGTGGAACGCCGATTCGGTTTTATCAGCAGCGACGAGCACGTGGTCGAACACCCCCGGGTGTGGACCCAGCGGGTCTCCAAAAGCTGGGGGGAGCGGGTTCCGCATCTGGTCGAGCAGGCCGACGGCAGCCAGCGCTGGCTGGTCGATGGCCGGCCGGTGGCCCTGGACCGAGTTGCCGCTGCGGGCGCTACCCTGGCCGACCGCAATCAGCTGCCGCAGCGCTGGGAAGAGGTCGCAGCGCTTGCCCATAATCCGGCCGAACGGCTGAAAGCCATGGACGCCGACGGCGTGGATGCTGCGGTGCTGTATCCCGGCCTGGCCGGTCTGGCCGGAGAGACCTTTGGGCGACTGACCGATCCGGCCCTTGAACTGGCCTGTGTCCGGGCCTACAACGACTGGCTGATTGACGAGTGGGCGGACGCCAGCCCACGCTTCATTCCCCAGTGTCTGGTGCCCCTGTCTCCGATTGAGGCAACGGTTGCCGAGATCGAACGGGCGGTGGCCAGGGGACATCGGGGGGTGGTGTATCCGGCCATTCCCATGCACCTGCGTGAGCTGCCGCATATCAACGAGGCCGAGTACGATCCGGTCTGGGCGACCTGCCAGGAGCTGGAGGTGCCGATCTGTTTCCACGCCGGCGCCTCGCCGGATATCCAGTTTCCGCCCGACCCGGCGTTTTCTCCCGCGCTGAGCAGCGCCTTCCAGGCGCTGTCGCGTCCGTTCAGCTCGGCCACAGTTCTGGGCAACCTGCTGGTGTCGCGGATTCTGACCCGCTTTCCGCGCCTGCGCGTCGTGTTTGCCGAAAGCGCCCTGGGCTGGGGCGTGTTTGCCCTGGAGGCAGCCGACTATCATTTTGAGCAGTTTCGCCTGGACTTGCAGGGCTATGAGCTGACGCCGACCGAGCTGTTCAAGCGCCAGTGCTATTTCACCGGCTGGTACGACCGCCACAGTCTGCTGCACACCCACCGCTTTCTGGGCGCCCAGAACATCCTGTGGACAACGAATTTTCCGCTCGCCACCTCGACCTGGCCGAACAGCCGCGAGTTCATGGCTCGGACGTTTGCGCCCATCCCGGCCCACGACCGGGAGCGGATGGTGTGGCACAACGCGGCCGAGCTGTACGGTGTCTAATGAAGGCCGAATTTCTAAACACCAAGCAGATAGCGAAGGAACTCCGCGGATTCATTTCTGATTTCGACGAGTTCTACTGGGCAATAGCCTGGGGATCTAATGGCCCTCTAGCTGAAGAATTACTGGCTAAATCGAAGAAGATACGGAAGCTCGTCATCGGAATCAGCTTTAGCCAGACCGACCCCAAACTGCTCCGGCAACTTCGCACCTGTGAACAGGTGCGTATTGCCCGGGATACTGGCAGCGGTATCTTCCATCCCAAGGTTTACTATTTCCAATCAGGTGATCAAGCCGCTGCCATCGTTGGTAGCGCCAACTTCACGAGAGCTGCGATGACCTACAATACTGAAGCAGCTTTACTTCTGAAAGGAAGTGTTGCCGACGGTCCCTTACAAAACATTCGTGAGACAGTTGAGCGCCTATGGAAGCAGGGCGGAGATATCGATGACGAATTTCTTGCTTGGTATGAACGGGTATATGACGCTAATCGGCGCCACCACAAGGCGCTCAACAGGATGCCGAAGAGAATTCGGCCTAAGAAGAATGCTACTCACCCGAACTTGCTGGAGAAGTCCTGGGATGATTATTTTTGTTTGGTGAAGTCACACGCTGATCTAGAAGAGCGTCTAAGCGTACTTCATGGTGCGCGGTGTCTGCTGGATAAAGTTTATGCGTTCTCGGCTCTAGATGGAGTTGAACGCCAGGCTATAGCTGGCACCGTGGGTAAGAAGCAAAAGAAGGAGTTGTGTGATAGCCTTAGTCGCTACGACTGGTTATTGTTCGGCTCAATGCGTGGGGCAGGGGCTTTCGTCAGGCTGATAAACCGTAATGACTCACATCTCAGCGATGCGCTGGAGTGTATCCCACGAAGGGAGAAAGTTACGGAAGTCACGGAGGACGACTATTGGGCCTTCATTGAAGAGTTCGAGCGAGCCTTTCAAAAATCCAAACGTAAGGGAGGTGTTCCGACGGCGAGCAGGTTACTGGCGATGAAGCGGCCTGATTATTTCGTCTGCGTAGACAGCAAGAATCGTAAAATGATGAGCTGCGATTTAGGATTTGCTCGAACCACGATAGACTTCAAGAAATACTGGTATGAAATTATCGAACCCATTACGCAAGCTAAATGGTGGCAGGCCCCTCCTCCTAAAGGTGAAGGCACCGAAGGGCGAATATGGGACGGCCGTGCGGCCATGCTGGATATCATCTACTATGAGCCAACTTAAGATCATATCTCGAACTGACCAAATCTCTATCCAAGACCGGGTACATATCATGATAGAACAACACGGTGAGACTGTACGGTAGGTCTGAACTGACAGGATAGGGGAAACTTAAGGAGGATGCTTGTGGCTGACTGGACGCCGCCGTCACAGGCCGAGGTCGAGGGCTATTTCGACCGCCTGAACAACTGGGGCTGCTGGGGGGCTGACGACCAGCGCGGAAGCCTGAATCTGATCAGCCCGGAAAAACGGACCGCTGCCGTAGCCCTGGCCCGCCGCGGCCGGGTGGTTTCCCTGTCGCGCGACATCCCTCCCCAGCCCGCTCTGGACTACCACATGCTGTATCCGATTCGGCGCGGCGCCTCGCAGGCGGCGGTGGATTATTTCGGCATGATCTATCACGGCCATACTATGACCCATATGGACGCCCTGTGTCATGTGGAGTACCAGGGCCAGCTGTACAACGGGCGCCGTTTCAGCGAGCACATCGGCCACGCCGGCGCCAGCTGGGGCGCCCTGGACGTGTGGTTTGACGGTGTGGTGTCGCGCGGGGTGTTGCTGGACGTGGCGTCCTCCAGGCCGGCCGGCTATGTGGCGGTCGGTCAGCCGGTCACACCGCCCGAGCTTGACGCCGCAGCCGAGCGGGCCGGAGTACGGGTCGAGGCCGGAGACGTGGTGGTGATCCGCAGCGGTCGCGAAGCGTATGAAGCGGCCGAGCCGGACGCGGTGCCAACAATCTCCCCGCAGGGATTTGCCAGCGTGACGACGCGACCCGGGCTGCATATCGCCTGTCTGGAGTGGCTGCGCCGGCACGATGCCTCGGCCCTGGTCTGGGACCTGATGGACGAACGCCCGATTGGCTATGAAGGCTTTGTGTTTGGCGTCCATCTGGGAATTCCGCTGCTCGGCCTGTGTCTGATTGATAACGCGGCGCTCGACGCCCTGGCCACCGCCTGTGGGGAGGAGGGACGCTATGATTTCCTCTTTTCCGCCATGCCGCTGCGTATTGTCGGCAGCACCGGCTCGCCGTGTCAGCCGGTGGCCATTTTTTGAGCCTGAACGCCGCACCATGACGCATCAGCCGCGTATCGAGATTGTGTACTGCACCCAGTGTCGCTGGCTGCTGCGCGCCGGCTGGACGGCCCAGGAGCTGCTGACGACGTTTGCCGCCGAACTGGGAGAGGTGGCGCTGGTGCCGGGCGGGAGCGGCATTTTTGAGGTCTGGCTCAACGACGAGTTGATCTGGTCACGCAAGGAGCAGGGACGTTTTCCTGAACTCAAAGAGCTGAAACAGCGGGTCCGGGACCGTATCGCGCCGGAAAAGGATCTGGGGCACTCGGACCGCCTGTCAGGCTCATAGACACAAGAGGAGACAGCGTATGGCAGACACGTTTACCAAGCAGAGTATTACGGCCAGCATGGCCCAAAAGATGGTGGCTGCGGCCGTTGCCAAGGCCGAGGAGTTGGGCGTCGGTCAGGTAGTGGCCGTTCTCGACGAAAGCGGCTTGCTGAAGGCGTTTTGTCGCATGGAGGGCACCCCGCTGGTCAGTATTGAGGCATCCCAGAATAAAGCCTATACCGCACTGTTGGGCATGCCGTCGCAGGACTTTTTCGATTCTATTAAGGACGATCCCGCGCTCGTGGCCGGCGTGCCCCATCTTCCGCGCATTGTGACCTTTGGTGGCGGTCTGCCGATTCGGAGCGGCGATGCCGTGGTCGGGGCAATTGGGGTCAGCGGTGGAACCGTAGAGCAGGATATCGCCTGCGCCCAGGCCGGTCTGGACGCCGCAGGCTAAGGCAGCCTCGCGCGGGGACTGGCCTAGTCGGCCAGCCCCAGCGTTTCCAGCCGGGTCGGTGTGAAGACGACCAGCACCCGGGGCTGTTTTTTCAGCCGTTCGAGGTAGGCCGCCCCGCCTTCTTCGCCGCGATACTTGACCAGAATCTTGCGCGTATCGTCCCAGATGTCGCTGTCACGGATCTCGGCTTTTCCCTCTGCGGTGACATACGCGATGCCGGTCACGTCGTCGATGCACAGACTGATGCGCGGGTCGCGGGCCAGGTTCTTGTATTTGGCGCGGTCGGTGGTCATGGAAATCGCAAACTGCTCCCCGTCCCAGTGGAACCACACCGGGGTCAGCTGCGAGCTGCCGTCGGCCCGAATGGTCGCCAGGGTGGCGTTGCGCTGTTCTGCCAGAAACGCGGCCAGGGTTTTGTCCTGACTGTATGCGGTGCTGGTGCAAACAAGCATCAGGCCGGAGACGATCCACAGTATGCATTTCGCCATTCCATACCTCCTGAGGTTCGGACTGCTTGAGGTCTTCAGCCCAGTCTGGACACGAAGCTCTTGATGAAGGCGTTGACCTGATCGGGCACCTCAAGCTGCACGAAGTGGCCGGCGCCAATCGCCCGGGCCAGTTCGACCTGTTTGAAACACGCTTTCAGCTGCTCGTGATCAACGGCTTGCGGAAAGCTGTCGGCCATCCACGGACCGGCGATGACCAGGGTCGGCTGGGACATGGCCGAGGCCGGGGTGAGGCTGTCGGAGGCCATCAGCTTGATCTCTTTGACCCGGACCTCGATTGGCGTGCGGCAGGCTTCTCCGACTGCGGTCTCGACCAGCTGGGGGGCGGCCTGCGGACCAAAAAAGCTGGCATACAGCTCCCGAAAGTAGCTCTCGCCATCCGGCGCCGTCAGCCGGTCTATCATCTCGGCGTAGAACCGGGCCGCCGGTTTGATTGGCTGCTCCAGGTCGGCGCCGGGCATCACGGCCGAATCAACCATGATGTAGGCTCTGACCAGATCGGGGTAGTCGTGGCTGAAGGAAACCCCGGCCGGACCGCCGCCGGCGTGGGCAATCGCTATCGCGTTGGTAAAGCCTTCCTTACGGGCCAGGGCGGCGATGTCGGCAGCGTGCTGTTGGGGCGTATGCCCGGAGCCGGGCGTGCTCGACCTGCCCATGCCCCGCCGGTCCATACGCAGAATGCGGTGCGAGTCCTGGAAGTAGGCCACCTGCTCTCGCCAGTGATTCAGGTTGGAGCACCAGCCGTGAATAAAAATCAGGGGCGGCTTGCCCTGTTCCTGGCCCTCTACCTGGTAGTACAGCTCGGCTCCGTCGTCGGTCACAAATATCGGCATCGTCTTCTCCTCATCAGCACTGGCGCGTATCATAGTGTGGAGTAATAGAGCGGCTGGCTGAAGTCAAGTTTGACCTGCAAGTTTGATCTGCAAGTTTGATCTGAAGGATTTCCCATGTACACACTCCTGCTAGCGATCCATATTGCGGCCGGCTTCTGCTGCCTGCTGGCCGCTTTTGGCGCCATATTCACCGCAAAAGGCCAGACTTGGCATGTCCGCAGCGGGCGGGTGTTCTTCTGGGGGATGGTGGCCGTTTTCGTGACTGCGCTGCCGATGACGCTCCTGCGACCCAACCTGTTTTTGTTTCTCGTCGCGATATTCAGCTTTCATCAAGCCTTGACGGGCTGGCGAACCGCCCGCAACCGGACCGGCCGGCCGGCGTGGATCGACTGGGCGGCCGCCGGGGTAATGGCTGTGGCCGGAGCGGGCATGCTCGTTTTCGGTGCCATTCTGCTGGTGTCGGGAGAGATGATGGGGCTTGTCCTGCTGGCCTTTGGCGGACTCGGGGGAGGTTTTGGGCTGTCCGATTGGCGACAGCTCCGTCGCACCCCCCTGACCGGCAAGCAGCGCATTGCGGTCCATTTAACCCGCATGCTGGGCGGGACGATCGCCACGGTCACGGCTTTTGTGGTGACCAATTTTCAGTTCTCCCCGCCTGTCGTGCTGTGGCTGGCGCCGACGGTGGTGCTCGTTCCGCTGATTGTGTACTGGAACCGGTCAATCTTGAAATCTGCCAAGCCCGCCATGGCGCCGTAAGGTGCCGTTGAGAATAGCGCTGCCGAGAGCCGCTTCGTTGACATCAGCCGGCTTTGCAGGTTATAGGGCGCAGTCAGGATATTGGTGGTAAGGAGGAAAAAGATGGCGTGTTTCCGTATTGGAGGAAGCCTACTGCTTCTTGTCTTTTTGGTGCTTGGCTGTCAGACGAGTCCACAGGAGCCGAGTTCATCACAGGAACAGGCAGCGAGTCCGCAGGAGGCGGCGCCAAGTGGGGAGGAACAGGCTCCAGACGAGATACAGGCCGGCCGGCCACAAATTGATCCCGCGGTTCAGCAGGAGGCGCGTCAACAGCTCGAAGCGGCCGGTATCACCATTGCCGCAGCCTCATTACGCTCCGTTGCCCAACAGGGCAATCTGGACAATACCCGGCTGTTGATCAACGCCGGCGTTGACCTCGATGAGCAGGACGTGGATGAGTGGAGCGCCCTGTTTTATGCCGCCGAAGGCGGTCACACCGAAGTCGTCAAAGCTTTGATGGAGGCCGGGGCGGACACTGCGGCCAAAGACCGCCGGGGTAATACCGCCCTGCATTGGGCTGCCGGGGAGGGCCACCTGGAGACTGTCACGGCCATGGTCGAGGGTGGAGCGGAGGTTGATCCCGAGAATACCAGCGGCTATACGCCCATGCTGTCGGCCTGGCAGTACCAGCGCCAGGATGTCGTTGACTACCTGATTGCCAACGGCGCAGAAGACCGCCGTCGCAAAGACTAGCAGGTGCTCACCCGGCATATCCAGAGGATATGGCAGCCTTATCAGCATGATACCTTCCAGCCCACACAGGCGCCCTCAGCAGCCCTGTCAAGCCTGAAAATGGTTCGTATTACCCGCTATCCAGATCGAGTGAAACCACGGATTTTTGGCATCTAATTTGCTCTCTTCATAGTACACAACTCTGCACAGCAACAGGCCCAAGGTGGGGCGTGGGAACGGAGGTGATACTATGGAAAAAGCGGTGTCCCAAACACAGGCAAATGCATCCAAGCTGTGGGAAGCCTCATGCGCAATTCTGCCCGAACAGTTCTGGGCTCCGGCTCAAAGGCTGGACAGCGGAGAACTCGCGCTGATGCGGGCGATCCTCGAGGACGCCATCACATGTTTGCAGAAGCAAGGTCTGAAGAGCGGTCGACGAGCCCAGCGCCTGGCCAGAGAAGCCGAAGAATGGATTTTTTCGGACGAGACGAGTTGGCCCTTTTCTTTTGTCAATATCTGCGCGGCATTGGGGCTGGAGCCGGGGTATATTCGCCGCGAACTGAAACGCTGGTGTAAACAGGTGGGCTATCAGCGCCAACTCCCGGCGCGGCCCTGTTCGTCCACCGGCACTCCAGACCGGTCGCTTGTCGCGATCCGGACGAGGAATCGACATGCAAGTCGGCATGATTGGCCTGGGACGCATGGGAGCAAACCTGGTTCGCAGGCTCCTGCTGGGCGGGCACGAGTGTGTAGTCTACGATCAGGAGTCTGGCAGGATAGGCCAGCTGCGTGATAAGGGCGCGCGCGGAGCGAGCGCTATCAGCGACCTGATCCGACACCTCAGCCCACCCCGTGTCGTGTGGCTCATGCTGCCGGCCGGTTCGGTCACCGAACAGGTCGTGTCGGTTGTGGCCGAGGGCTTGGCGGCCGGAGACATCATCATCGACGGGGGGAACAGCTATTTCAAAGACGATATCCGGCGATCTCAGACCCTACAGCCAAAGGGGATTCACTATCTTGATGTGGGCACCAGCGGCGGTGTGTGGGGCCTGGAGCGCGGCTATTGCCTGATGATCGGCGGGCCTGAGGCTGTTGTCCGACAGCTCGCCCCGATCTTTCGCAGCCTTGCCCCGGGACGGGACCAGGCGCCCCCCACGCCAGGCCGAGCCTTGGGCGGAACCGCCGAGCACGGCTATGTGTACTGCGGACCGACCGGGGCCGGTCACTTTGTGAAAATGATTCACAACGGGATTGAATACGGACTGATGCAAGCCTACGCCGAGGGCTTTGATATTCTGCGCAGCGCCAATCAGCCCGACCTGCCCGAAGACTACCGCTACGAGTTCAATCTGGCCGATATTGCCGAGGTCTGGCGCCGTGGCAGCGTGGTCTCTTCGTGGCTGCTCGACCTGACGGCGATGGCGCTGGCCGAGAGTCCCGAGCTTGAGGCGTATAGCGGGTTTGTCGAAGACTCGGGCGAGGGGCGTTGGACGGTGATGACCGCAGTCGAGGAAGCCGTGCCGGCCCAGGTCTTGTCCGCTGCGCTGTCCGCCCGCTTCCGATCTCGCCACCGCCCAACGTTTGCCGACAAGCTGCTGTCGGCCATGCGCCGGAAGTTTGGCGGCCACGACGAGGCGAAACCGAAAACCTGAGCAGCCGGCTCAATCACTCCACGGGATCGGGACTCAGCCTCTCCACTCCATCGACCTCAATAATCACGAAATTCTGGCTGGCCTCCCGCCACTCGACCGTTACCGTCGCGTCCGGCTCGGGGAAGTCAGGCAAATCGTACACGCCACTCGCGCCGGTCAGGAAGGTCTCGCCCAGGCTGGTCACGGTAAACGTTGCCCGCCCCAGCTCTTTGCCGTCGGCCAAGGCTCGTAGCGTATGCTCGCCGTCGCCGAGTTCGTTCCAGTTCAGCCGCAGTCCAAAGCCGGTGTTGGTGTCGTCGCAGACCTCCGCCGTATCCTCGCGATTCGCGCCATAGGCGGCTGCAAAGGTCAGCGTGCCGTCAATCTCGACCTCGACCTGCTCGGCCCCACACACCCAGCCCGACACGAGGCCGATGCCGCTCTGGAACGAGCCGGCAAGGGGATTTTCCAAGGCGCCGGGCAGCTCGCTCTTGACGGGTGGGTCGCTCTGGGCGGGCTCGCTCTCCGCCGGGGGCTCAGTCTCGTCTTCGGGCTCAGTCTCGGCCGGGGGTGAAACCGGAGTAATCACAAAGTTCTGCAACGCCTCCTGCCATACGAGCCGTATCTGTTGCCCCGTATCGGGAAAGTCGCTCAGCAGGTAGTCGCCCTGGCCGCCTGTCAGGAACTCGACACCGAACGTTGTCACGCTCAAGGTGGCCGCGCCGAACTCCAGCCCATCGGTCAAGACTCGCACGGTATGCTTGCCGTCGCCAAGCAGGTTCCAGTTCATCCCCAGGACAAAGCCATTATTCCGGTCGCCGCAGGGCTCAAGGCTGTCCTCCCGGTCGGTGCCGTAGGGAACGCTCAGAACGGCCTCGCCGTCAATTTCCAGCTCGACCTGCTCGGCCTCGCACACCCAGCCCGAGATGAACCCGATCCCGCTGCGGAAGGTCTCAGGCCCCGGGATATCCAGGGCGCCAACGACGAGGTTGACAACGAGCGTGTACTGCCCGGTCGCGGCGCCATAGCCCCGCACTGCTACCTCATACGTCCCGGCGGCGACAGGGGCGACCAGCAGGAAATTCTGGGCGTCGCCACTATCGTCGTCCCTGACGATCTCCTCGCCCGCCTGCCACAGGGTTCCGACGGTGTCCATAGGCCCGGTCGTCTCGACCGTCAGCGTCCCGGCCTGAGGCACTTCAATCCGGAAGTAATCGACATCGCCCGCCGGTCCAATCTGGCCTGTGGTTGATGAAGTCGCGTTGACGCGCGTGGCCGTGCCTGGCGTATCAGCGTGGGTGTCGGCAGGCGGCGTCAGCGGGGCGATGTCCGGTTCAAACGGCTCGCTCGACACGGTCGGCATCAAACCCCGGTAGCAGGGGAGGTCGATCCAGGAGCAGGAGTCGCTTGGAAGCGCTGGCGCGGCGCCCAGCGTGATCCGTACCGGGCCTCCGGTCGGGATGACGGTAAGCGGGTCGCTGGTGACGCTGCCCCTAGAGACAGTGACCGACGGGGCTGACAAGGTAGCGCCGGTCGCGGACAGGTTGACCGTCATATCAAACGGCGCGCCAGTAGCGACTGTGACGACGACGCCACCGGCAGGCGTGGTGTTTTCCAGCGCTATCGCCACCGGAAAGGGGGCACCGGGGTTGGCGTTGAGCCACACTTGCCGCAGGCTGCTGAGGCCGGCAAACACCTTGGGCGGCAGGGCGGTCAGGTGGTTGCCGCCGAGATCTAAGACCCGCAGACTGCTCAGGCCGGCGAAGAGCGTCGGTGGCAGGCCGGTGAGCTGATTCGTGTCAATTTCTAATGTTGCGAGATTGGTCAGGCCGGTAAAGATGTCGGGTGGGAGAGCAGTGAGGCGGTTACGGGCGAGGAACAGGGTCCGCAGACTGGTCAGGCCGGTAAAGACGGCGGGCGGCAGGGCGGTGAGATCGTTTTCGTGGAGATACAAGTACGCCAGGTTGGTCAGGCCGGCAAAGATGTTGGGGGAGAGGGCGGTGAGGTGGTTATCGTGGAGCCATAAGCTTTGCAGATTGGTCAGGCCGGCAAAGATGTCGGACGGGAGGGCGGTGAGGGAGTTGTTGTTAAGCCGCAAGGTCTGCAGATTGGTCAGACCAGCAAAGACGTCGGGGGGAAGAGTGGTGAATTCGTTGCCAGAGACCACCAAGGTCTCCAGATTGGTCAGGCCGGCAAAGATGCCGGACGGGAGGGTGGTGAGGCGGGTGTCGTTGAGCCACAAGTACACCAGATTGGTCAGGCCGGCAAAGATGTCGGGCGGGATGGCGGCGAAGTCGTTGTCGTCGAGATCCAAAACTCTCAAGTTGGTGAGGTCGGCGAAGACGTTGGGAGAGAGGCTGGCGATATCGTTGTGCCACAGGTTCAACTGTCGCAAGTTGGTCAGGCCGGCGAAGATGTTGGGGGGCAGGGCGGTGAGCTCGTTGTCGTAGAGATCCAACTGCTCCAAGCTGCTGAGACCGGCAAAGTCGCCCGACTGTAATGTTGCTATGCGTTCGGAGCCCAGACTCAAAACACTGATACGGCCGAGCTGGTCGGCTGTCACCTCGGCGCAGGTCGCCTCGCCTCCGACGATAGCGACAAGGGCGTCTCTCACCTGTGGGGTGCGGTCGCAGACACCGGTCTGCGTCTGCGCCCGAGCGGTGGAAGACAGCGCGAGCAGGCTGACGGTCAGGAGGAAGAGCAGGCCGGCTCTTCCTATACTCCAGTGGTGGCATCCCTGCTTTTGAGGCCCTCGGCCCACATCGCTCGGCTCGATCCTCTTGATCTTCTTGGTCATCCTTACTCCACTCCTCAGCGGACAGCAGCTTCGGTCTTGTGCTCCGAACGCTTACTGAACGCTCCGAATTGCTATAACCGAGGGGTGTTTGTGTCAAGGCTGCACGGGGACCCTTGCGGACCGGCTAAAATTTCTTTAACTGGATGCTGTGTAGACTGGCAGACGCCAGATGATGGGAGGGGTGAGTGACGACAGCCGACCAACGACCTATTATCCAGACCTTCGACCTCAGCGATTTAGCCCACGAGTTTACCCGCCAGAGTACGGCCGAAATAGAACGCCGGCGCAGCCTTGAGCCCGACTTTGACGAAGCCCTGTACCGGCAGGCGTGCGACCTCGTCTTGCGCAAACTCAAGCACCGTGAGCCGAGGGATGCGCGATGATTATCACCCAGATCCGGGCTGAGAATATCCTGCGCTATGCCAAGCTGCACCTGTCCAGGCTGCCCCCGGTCGGCCTCATCGGTATCAGCGGACCGAACGAATCCGGTAAAACCTCAATCGTCGAGATCGTCTGCCTGGCGCTTTTCGGCCGGACCTCGACGGTTGAGGCCAGCCAGCTGACCAAGATCATCAGGTGGGGGCAGTTTTCGGGCGCGCTGTGGGTTGATTTCAGGGTCCGGGACGGCAACACGTATACGGTCAGTCGCCAGTTTGACGGCGATGGCACATGTACCGCCCAGCTCGCCCAGACCGGATCGCCCATACCCCTGGCCCGCGGTCTGGAGGCGGTCAACGAGATGATTGTCCAGCTGGGCGGCTTCACCTACCAGCGTTTTGTTGATTCCTTCTATCTGGCCCAGCGGAATGTGATCGCTCCCGAGGTGTTGAAACAGACGGTCAGAGTGCTGTCCGGCATCCAGACCCTCAACAACATCTCCGCCGAGTGCGAGTCCGAGATGCGGACGGCTCAGGACGCCCTCATTCCCATCGAATCGAAAATCAACACGGTGCAGCAACAGCTGGCCGACCTGCATATCCAACCCGCCGCCCTGGGCCAGCTTCAGACCCAGCGCCAGTCCCGGCTGGACGCGCTGAAGCAGGCCGAGGCCGAGCGGCAGCGTCTGACAAGCGCCGCCAGCGGGCTGCAAACCGCTGTCGAGCGGGTCGCCGGGCGGGTTGAGCAGCTGGCCGAAACCGCTCCGGCCAAATCGCTGGCCGAGTGGCACGCTACGGCCCGAGGTTTGCACGCGGCCAGCCAACAGCTCGCCGAAGCGTATCAGGCCGCCGGGGTGGATGCGGCAGCCGGTGCCGGACTCAAATCCTGGCTGAGCCAGCTTGAGGATCAACTCGGGGCTTTTGAGCCGGTCCGGCGGGACCTCTCGGCTCGGCGTGAGAGTCAGGCCTGGCTGGCGGGCGAGGGCGAACGTCCGGCCCAGACCACCTCCGACCTCCAACCTCTGGCCCAGCGTCGGACGGCTCTGAGCGACGATCTCTCTGCCGCTCGCCAACGCCGCTTGCTGATGATCGGACTGGGCGTATTGGGGCTGGTGGCCACAGCCGGCATCCCGTTTGTGAGCCAGGCCGTTCATGCCCTCGGCAGCGGCGTGTTCGCCTTTGTCTTCCTGGTACTGGCGACTCTACGGGCGGCCGATGTGGTCTGCTGCCGGCAGGAACTCACCCGGCTCGATCTCCAGGCCGAGGCGATCCGGGCTGAGCTGCAAACCCTTGACCAGGCCGAACAGCTGCCCGTGGCTGAGCAGGTGGCGGTCTTGCAGACCCTTGCCCAGACCTCTGCCGATGAGCGGCTGTCGGCCTCGGTGGCCGGTTTTGTCGAGGGACGGGGTGAGCCCTTTATGACCCGAGAGGGGGTCGGGGCGAAGCTCGTCGAGCTGCGCCGCATGGTGGCCGACAACGAACAAAGCGTGTGTCAAAGCCAAGACCGGCTCAAGGCTGAGGTCGCGCACCAGACCGGCCACATCGATACCTGTCAGAAAGACCTTGAACAGTTGGACCGGGATATAAATCATGAGCAGAATAAGCTGGATACGGCCAAACAGCTCAAGCAACATATCAATGATTTGGAGCAACAACGGAGCGAGCGCCTGAAACACATCGCCGTGCGTCGAGCCGCCCAGCAGTTGCTCGACAGCACCCATCCGCGCTTGCTCGGCAGCTTCAACCTTGAGCTGCAAAAGGTGGCCGGCCGGATTGTGCCGCTGCTGACCGAGCAGCGCTATGTCAATGTCCGGATCGGTGAAGACTTAGACCTCCAGGCCCTGTCCCAGGAAAAGGGCGACTTCGTCAGCCTGAGCGAAATCTCCGGCGGCACCTACGTGCAGCTGATGCTGGCGGTCCGCCTGGCCCTGTCCCAAGCCCTGATTACCTCAACCGTCCAGGGCGAAGAGTGTCTCATGCTGGACGAGCCGTTTGCCTTTTTCGACGCCAAACGTCGGCGTGAGGCGCTTGCCGTGCTGCCCCGCATCAGCGAGGAAATTGAGCAGACCTGGATCCTGGCTCAGGATTTTGACGACAGCAGTCCGCTCGACCTGCACGTCCGTTGCTCGCGGGACACGGACGAGTTGATTGCCGGATAGGAGAGCAGAATGGAATTTGCCCTGAGCGCTGAACAGGAAGCCTTTCGGACCGAGATTCGTGAGTTTCTGGCTCGCGAATTGACCGATCAGACACCAATTGAGGACGGCTGGATCACGGGCTTCTCGCGGGAATTTTCGCACAAGCTCGGCGCCCGTGGCTGGATCGGACTGACCTGGCCCAAACAGTATGGAGGCCAGGAAAAAACCTATCTGGATCGCCTGATCCTGACCGAGGAACTGCTGCGAGCCGGGGCGCCGGTTGCCGCCCACTGGCTCGGCGACCGGCAGGTCGGACCGGCGCTGCTGGCCTACGGCAGTGAGGAGCAAAAAGCCGCCATCCTGCCCCGGGTGACCAGGGGCGAAGTCGTGTTCTGTCTGGGCATGAGCGAGCCCGGCTCGGGCTCTGACCTGGCCTCGCTGCGCACCAAGGCGGTCGAAGAGGGGGATCACTTCTCGCTCAGCGGCCAAAAAATCTGGACCAGTTTTGCCCATGTGGCCGACTACGCCTATCTGGTGGCCCGCACCGATCCCGACGCGCCAAAGCACAAGGGCATCAGCGAGTTCATGGTTGACATGCAGACGCCCGGAATCGAGGTGCGGCCGCTGGTCGATATCACCGGCGAGCACCACTTCAACGAGGTGTTCTTTGATAATGTGCAGGTGCCCCACGAGTGGCTGATCGGTGAGAAAAACCGGGGTTGGTATCAGATCGCCTCCCAGCTCGACTACGAGCGGAGCGGAATTGAGCGCTTGCTCAGCAATTACCCCCTGTTCCGTGACGCGGTCGCGTATGCCAAACACACCGGTCAGGCCAAGGACCCGCTGGTGCGCAACCGGCTGGCCGAAATGCACATCGAGCTTGAGTTGGGGCGTTCAATGGTCTATCGGGTAGCCTGGATGCTGACCCAGGGGGGGATCCCGAACTATGAGGCGGCCATGGCCAAGTGCTACTGCACCGAGGTTGAGCAGCGGATCGCCGATACGGTCAGCGGTCTGCTCGGCGACTACGCGGTTCTCATGCCCGACTCGCCGGCGGCCCGTTTGGCCGGCCGGGCGGCCCGCGAGTACCTGTATGCGCCGGCGTATACGATCCAGGGCGGAACGAGTAACGTGCTGCGCAACATCATGGCCATCCGCGGCCTGGGGCTCCAGCCCGGCAGATAACAGGCCGGGCGTGCCCATTCATTGAAACGAGGAGTGACGATGCTGTTGGCAGACAAGGTTGCGCTGATCACCGGCTCGTGCCGCGGAACAGGGGCGGGTATTGCCCGGGTGTTTGCCCAGGCCGGAGCCAAGGTGGTGATGAATCAGGTCCGGGACGAGGGCGATCCCCAGCAGGTTCTCGACGAGATCAGGTCGGCCGGCGGGCAGGCCATTTTTGTCAAAGCCGATATTACCGATGCGGCGCAGGTGGCCGACATGTTGACCCGGGCTGAGCAGGCCTTTGGCCAGGTGGATATTCTGGTCAGCAATTATGCGGCCGGAGTGCCGCGCAAGTCGTTTGCCGACAGTAGCTGGACCGAGTGGCAGGAGCAGATTGATACCACCCTGAAGGCCGCCTTTGTGTGTTGTCAGGCCGTTCTGCCGGGCATGAAGGAGCGCCGCTGGGGACGTATCATCAGCGTCAATACCATCGGCATCCACCAACCCGGGCCGTCTTACCACGGCTATACCTCGGCCAAAACCGCCATGCTGGGCTTTACCCGGAACCTGGCGGTCGAGGTCGGCCCCTACAATATCACGGTCAATATCGTCTCCCCCGGTCTGACCCTGACCCAGGAGGTCAGGGCCATGCTGACTCCCGAAGCCCGCGAAAAGCACGAAAAACAGGTGCCCCTGCGCCGGACCGGAACGGTCGAGGACACGGCCAATGCGGCGCTGTTTTTTGCCTCTGAGCTGGGCAGTTTCATCACCGGTGAATACCTGCTGGTGTGCGGTGGACAGGTCATGGCTTAGAGCCGACGGCCGATGTTTCGCGTGAAACAGCTCAGCCCTTACTTCAAGAATTCGCGGCTCATGCGTTCGGTTCCGTTTTGCGGCAATCCCCTTACGTTTCAGGCGTATAGCGCGCAGATTTCATGTGACGTCGCGCCTACTCCTTGATGTACACCAGGGTGCCTTCGGGGGTCGTGCGGTACAGTTCCCGGATGTCGGGGTTCGACAGAGAGATGCAGCCGAGCGTCCAGTTGACCCCGACCTTATTCAACTCGGCATGGTCTGTGCCGTGCAGCCCGATTTCACCGCCCGGACCCGGATGGCTGCCGTTGCGGCCCGGGAGCCGGCCGGTCTTGAGGTGGCGCCGATGGCGGGCCACATCGGACGGGGTCGGATAATCCAGCAGCATGAAACGCGACCAGCGGGGGTGCCGACGTTTGCCGATGATCATGTACAGGCCGATTGGGGTGCGTTTGTCGCCCTCGTACAGCTTGCGCCCATCGCGGCGGGCGGACACGATCGGATAGCTGCGGACAAGCCGGCCGTAGTCATACACGTGCAGCAGCTGACAGCTCTTATCGACAACAAGCACCCGCTCTTCCTCCACCGCCCAGGACAGCAGGCTGTCGGTGTCGAGCCGGTCCGGCAGGCGCACGGGCTCTGGCGGGACCGGAGGGGGTGGCGGAGGCACATAGGGCGGAAAGCCGGGCGGCGGCGGAACACAGCTCCAGATCAGCAGACCCGCCACCACGGCTCTCAGCGACGTGCGGACGAGTCGGCCAATACGGCCTGGAGACGTAGCATGGCCGTGGTGCATGGGGTCCAGGGGCGGGAGGCTCACCGCCCGATCTTAGCCACAAGCAGCCGCTTACCGCAACGGCGTTCCCGACCCCGGCGCTGTTGCCCACCCTTGCCCACAGACGGTGGAGGCGTTTTAATAGGCGGCTCCTGCTTTGCGGCAGTCCATGCTATGCTGTCGCCAAGCGTCACAGCACCGAGGGGATGACGATGTCGTGGAAAACCTTGCTCCATAAGATCGTTGGCAGCAGCAACGACAGACAGCTCAAAAAAATGCGGCCGATGGTTGAGGCGATCAACGCGCTTGAACCCGAACTGGCCGCCCTGAGCCTTGATCAGCTCCGGGCCAAAACCGATGAATTCCGGGCGTCCATCACAAGCGCCACCCAGGCTCTGCGCGAGCAGTTGGCCGACGCCCAAGCCCAGCTCGAACAGGAAGCCGACCCGGACGAGCAGGGCTACCTCAAGGAAGACTGCGAGAAGATCGAAAAAGAGCTGCGCGAGGCCGAGGCCCAGGCTCTTGGCGATCTTCTGCCGCAGGCCTTTGCCGTTGTCCGCGAGACCTCCCGGCGGGTCACCGGCATGCGGCATTTTGATTGTCAGCTCATCGGCGGCATGGTCCTCCACCAGGGACGCATTGCCGAGATGAAGACCGGTGAGGGCAAGACGCTGGTCGCCACCCTGCCGCTGTATCTCAACGCCCTGCTCGGACGAGGATCACATTTAGTGACCGTCAACGACTATCTGGCCCGCCGCGATGTCCAGTGGATGGGGCCGATCTTCCACACCCTGGGCCTGTCGGTCGGCTCCATCGTCCACGATACCAGCTTCGTGTTTGATCCCAGCCATGTGGTCAAGGACTACCGTTTTCTCAACCTGCGTCCGGTCAGCCGCCAGGAGGCCTACCGGGCCGATGTGACCTACGGGACGAACAACGAGTTCGGCTTTGACTATCTGCGCGACAACATGAAGTTCAGCGACGAGGACTACGCCCAGCGCGAACCCCAATTCGCCATTGTCGACGAGGTCGATAATATCCTGATCGACGAGGCACGCACGCCGCTGATCATCTCCGGCCCGGCCGAGGAATCGACCGAAAAATACTACGCCCTGAATCGGGTCATCCCCCGTCTGCAAAAAGACCTCGATTATGCGATTGACGAAAAACAGCGGAACGCCACCCTGACCGAGGAGGGGGTGTCCAAGGTCGAGCGCATCCTGAGGGTCAAAAACCTGTACGATCCGGCTGAAATCGGCACCCTGCACCACGTCAACCAGGCCCTGCGAGCCCACGCCCTGTTCAAGCGCGATGTCGATTATGTGGTCAAGGACGGCGAGGTCGTCATTGTTGACGAATTCACCGGCCGCCTGATGCCCGGTCGGCGCTGGTCCGACGGACTCCACCAGGCGGTTGAGGCCAAGGAAGGCGTGCGCATCCGTCAGGAAAACCAGACCCTGGCGACGATCACCATCCAGAACTATTTTCGCATGTATCACAAGCTGGGCGGCATGACCGGCACGGCCGATACCGAGGCGGTGGAGTTCAAAAAGATCTACAGCCTCGACGTGGTCGTCATTCCGCCCAACAAGGGCCTGTCGCGCCAGGACTTCCCGGATGTGGTGTACAAAACCGAGCGCGAGAAGTTTCAGGCTGTTGCCGATGAGATCGCCGAGTGTCACCAGCGCGGCCAGCCGGTGCTGGTCGGGACCGTGTCGGTCGAAAAATCCGAACGGCTCAGCAAGCTGCTCAAAAAGAAGCACATCAAGCACAACGTCCTGAACGCGGTCAATCACGAGGCCGAGGCCAATATCATCGCCCAGGCCGGCCGTTTTGGCGGGGTGACGATCGCCACCAACATGGCCGGTCGGGGCACCGACATTCTGCTCGGCGGCAACCCTGAGTTCCTGGCCCGGGTCGAGATCGAAAAAACCTGGCTGAAAAAAGCCGCGCCGGCCCACACCAAGACCAAGAGCTATGAAGAGAGCCTGGAGGAGCTGCGCGAGGCCTACAACGCCACCCTGGCCAAGGCGCGTCAGCGGTACGAGCCGAACTGGAAACCCCACGAGGAGGCGCGCAACGCAGCCCTGTCGCGCCTGTCCGAGACCTATCGGCCTTTCCTCCACGCCTCCCTGCAACACGCCCGGGCGACCTATCAGGGTCTGACCGCCCAGCTCGATTTTGTGACCGACGCGCCTGCCGCAGATGTCCTCGAACACTACACCCAGGCATGTGAGACGTATGAATACGCCCTGACCGAGTATGACAAAGTCGTCGGGCCGTGTCTGGCCGAAGAGCGGCGCGAGGAGTATGAGACCGTGTGTGCCGATTACGCCGGGCTGTTGGCCGAAGGCGTGTCAGGTCGGACGGCCGACCGTCTTGAGCTGCTGCGCGGCCGCTACGAGCGCATGCTCGACGAGTACAGCCAGGCGATCGTGCGGATGGCCGAGGTCGCGCTGAGCGACAATGGCGAGGTCAGCCAGCAGTTCGAGCAGGCCCGGCTGGCGCATCAGGAAGCCCAGCAGGCGTATGACGCAGCCGACCAGCTGTACGAAGAAAAACGCCAGCCCTACGAGGCGGCGGTGGCCGAGGCCGAGCGGGTCTACGAAGAACAGCGCCGCGAGCGGGTCAAGGTCGTCGAGGAAGTCCGCGAGCAGCTCGAAAAGTCGCCCGAGGTCTACCAGCACGCTTTTGACGCGGCCCAGGCCAGCTACCAGGAGACGTGTGCCGAAGAACGCGACAAGGTCGTGGAGGCCGGCGGGCTGCACATCCTGGGGACCGAACGGCACGAGGCGCGGCGCATCGACAACCAGCTGCGCGGCCGGGCCGGCCGTCAGGGCGACCCCGGCTCGTCGCGCTTCTACCTGTCGCTGGAAGACGATCTGCTGCGTATTTTCGGGGCCGACCGTATTCAGGGCATCATGGACCGACTGGGTATGGAGGAGGGCGAGCCGATTGAACACGGCCTGGTCACCCGGGCGATTGAGAACGCCCAGGGACGGGTCGAGGCGCGCAACTTTGATATTCGCAAACACCTGCTCGAGTATGACGATGTCATGAACAAGCAGCGTGAAGTCATCTACGACCAGCGCCGCACCTTTCTGACCGGCGAGGACCTGTCGGCCGAGGCCCTGGAGATGATTGAGGACACGGCCGAACACAGCCTCGGGGTCTATCTGTCCGACGACCTGCCGCCCGAAGAGTGGGATTGGAAGGCGCTGGACGACACCCTGTTTCGGCAGTTCAACTTCCGCCTGTCGCTGAGCGAGGAAGACAAGCGGAACGCCGACCCCGACGACCTGCGCCAGGACATCCACGACCGGGTCCTGGCCATGTACCGCGAGCGGGAGGAAAACTTCACCCCGTCGGTCCTGCGCTATTTGGAGAAGGTCATTCTGCTCCAGACCGTCGACGCCCTGTGGAAAGACCACCTGCTGTCCATGGATCACCTCAAAGAGGCTGTTGGGCTCAGAGGCTACGGGCAGAAAAACCCCCTTCAGGAATACCAGAAAGAAGGCTTTGCGCTGTTCGAGCAGCTCCACGACCGGATGCGGACCGAGGTGGTGGAAAAACTGTTTACCGTCCAGGTCGCCCGCCAGGAAGACGTCCAGAAGATGGAAGCGCGCCAGGCCGAGCCGCGTCGTCCGCTCAGCATGAGCCACGGCCAGGACCCCCAGCCGTCAGCCCCGGCCAAGCAGGTGCGCCGAAACGAGGCCAAGGTCGGGCGCAACGAGCCGTGCCCGTGCGGCAGCGGCCGAAAATACAAGAAGTGTCACGGGGCCTAGGAGGGCGGCATGCGGGTCAAGGTCGAAAAAAAACCGGTGGTGGTGCCCGGCTTTCGTTTCAGCGGCGTCTCGTGCGGCATCAAGCCGAGCCGGAAAAAGGATCTGTCCCTGATCGTGTCGGACTGTCCGGCCACCGCTGTCGCCGCCTTTACCACCAATCAGGTCAAGGGCGCGCCGGTGCTGGTCGGCCTGGAGCGGATGAAGCGCGGCCAGCTCCAGGCTGTGGTGGTCAACAGCGGGATTGCCAACGTCTCGACCGGTGGGGCGGGCCTGCGTCTGGCCCACAACACGTGTCGTCTGGTCGGCCGCCAGCTGGGCATTGACGAGGGCCTGGTGCTGCCGTCGTCGACCGGCAAGATCGGCGTCCTGCCGCCGTGGGAAAAAATGCGGCCCGGGATTATCGCAGCCTGCGACACGCTCTCGCCCCGGGGCTTTTGGAACGCGCTGTCGGGCATGATGACGACCGATGCCTTTCCCAAGGCGGCGGTCCGTCAGCTGACGCTTGGCGGCCAGACCGTGACCCTGGCCGGTCTGGCCAAGGGCGCGGGCATGATCAACCCCAATATGGCGACCATGCTGTGCTATGTTGTGACCGACGCGGCGGTCGAGGCCGACGCCCTGCGCCAGACCCTGGACATGACGCTGGGCGATTCGTTTAACGCCATCAGCGTGGACGGCGATACCAGCACCAGCGACACGCTGGTGCTGATGGCCAACGGTCTGGCCCACAACCGGCCGGTCACACAAGCGGGCCGCGACTTCCGGGCCTTCAAGGCCGCCGTCGGTGAGACGCTGTGCGAGCTGGCCCGGATGTGCGTCAAGGACGGCGAGAGGGCGACCCGGGTGGTTGATATTTTTGTCCGGGGCACCCGAACCGACGCGGACGCTCGGAAGATCGCTCGGACCGTGGCCTATTCCCCGCTGGTCAAGACCGCCTTTTTTGGCGGCGACCCGAACTGGGGACGGATTGCGTGTGCGGTCGGTTATGCCGGGGTGCGGCTGGATCAGCACAAGCTGAATATCCGGGTCGGGGATGTGTTGATTGGCCGTAACGGCATGAGTACCGGTTCGGACAACGAAACGCGGGCGGCGGCGGTCATGCAACAGCCCGAGTTTTCCATCGCCATCGACCTGCGCGGGGGCAAGGGCCGGGCTCACGTGGTCACGTCCGACCTGTCCACCGGTTATGTCCACTTCAACTCGGCCTACTCAACCTGAGGAGACGCGTATGAACGCTCAGCCCACAATCATCGACGCCGACGGTCACATCGTTGAGCCGCCGGCCCTGTGGCAGGAGTATGTCGAACTTGCCTTCCGTGACCGCATTCCCCAGGTCGTCAAAGACGATGAGGGGGTCGAGCGGCTGAAGGTCGAGGGCCGCATCCTGCCCCGCAGCCCGATGATGATTGCCGCCATGTGTATCCCCGGCGGCCTGAGTCAGCCCGAGCGTGCCCGTCAGCTGTCCTGGGAGGATCTGCGGCCGGGCAGCTTTGAGCCCCACGCCCGGATCCAGGATATGGACGCGGACGGCATTGATGTCTCCATCCTCTATCCGTCGCTGGGTCTGGCCTACGGTGCCCTGCGCGACCCCGAGCTGGCCGCTGCGGCCTGTCGCGCCTACAACAACTGGATGGCCGACTTCTGCCGTCCGTATCCCGACCGGCTGTACCACATGGCGCCGGTTCCGCTGGTCGACGTTGAGGCGGCCATCCGCGAGATGCACCGGGTGGTCAAAGAGCACGGGGTCAAGGCGATCACGATTCGGCCCAACCCGCATAACGACCGCCGCCTCAACGACCCGGCCTATGATCGGCTGTGGGCCGAGGCCCAGGACCTGGACTGCACGGTGGCGATTCACAGCGCGGTGATCGGTGAGCTGCCCACGGCCGGCTTCGACCGCTACCCCGACTTCTTTCAGCGCATGATTATCGCCCATCCGTTCGAGCAGCAGATGGCGTGCATGGATCTGTGCTGCGGCGGGGTGCTGGACACCTACCCCAGGCTGCGTATCGCCATCCTCGAGTCGGGTGGCGGCTGGCTGCCGTACTGGTTGGCCCGGCTGGACGAGTTCGCCGAAAAAATCGGCCACATGTTGCCGTCCCTGCGTCTCAAACCCAGCGAGTATTTCTACCGCCAGTGTTTCCTGTCGTGTGAGCCCGATGACGTGGCGCTCAAAACCGCCACCGCCCTGGGCACCGACCAGGTCTTGATGTGGGCCTCGGACTACCCGCACTTCGACTGCGTGTTTCCGGGCGTAGTGGATGAACTCAAGGAGCACTGCGCCGATCTCCCGGACAGCGCTCGGGTCAACATCATGAGCGACAACGCGGCCCGCTGCTACGGTCTGCACTGACAGACGAGGAGTCCCGGTATGCAAGATCAGGCCACTCTTATCGACGCCTTATACACCGGACGCCGGGACGGAGTCGCCGCCTCCGGGCTTGACAGCGTTGAATGCAGTTTAGAGGAAGCGCTGGGCATACAGCTGGGGGTGCTGGAGCGTTTCACGGCCGACGGCGAGCAGCTCGGGGGCTGGAAGGTCGGCCTCACGTCGGGCAGGGCGCGCGACCGCATGGGCGCCGGCTTCCGGCCGTTCGGCTATATCCTGCGCAGCCGCATTGTTGAGGCCGGCTCGGTCCTGCCGCTGGCCGATATTCTGAACTGCCAGCTGGAACCGGAGCTGTGTCTGATCGTCGGCTCCGCGCTGTCCGGGGAGAACGTCAGTGCGGCCGAGGCCAAGGCCGCGGTTCGGGCCGTAGCTCCGGCGTTTGAGATCAACGAAATCCGGCTCGGGGCCGACACGGGCCAGGCGGCGCTGCTGGCCGACGGTCTGGCCCAGTGGGGCATTGTTCTCGGACCCCCGGCCGCAGTCCGGGACGACCTGATTCAGACCACGGTTGAATTTTCCCAGGATGGCCGGCTGGTCGAGACCAGGACCCCCGGCCAGAGCATGGATGACCCCTACTTGTCGCTGGCCCGCCTGTGCCGGCTGCTGCACGCCTATGGCCGCGGCTTGGAACCCGGCCAGCCGGTGATTACCGGCTCCTTCTGCCACCATGCGATTACCCGGCCGGGCAGCTACCGAGCATCGTTTTCCGATATTGGCGACGTGTCGGTCCGCTTTGTGTAAAGCTGTACCCTGTCCACTCATCATCGTTGCTCTGACCAAGCCCGGGCGAGCTGTCTCCCTGGAAGGGAACACTTCGGAGGGAGCCTCTCTCTATCCTTGCGATGGCCTAGGCTCTCCCATCTCGCCAGACGATGGGTGCTGTCTGGACCCATAAATGAAGGTAGCAGCCAGGGCTACTACTCCGCCTGTCCCAATGAATCCTCCGGTGAACTGGGCTCCCATGATCCCGGTTATGGAACCAGCAACGACAGTCACAATGCCAATAGTGAATCCCAGCCATTGTCCGCGACCGAATAGCCGTTGATTTTCACGGATTGTCTTCTCATTGATTTCGACGAGCCGGCTTTCCGTAGCGTGCTTGTGGCTCTGCTCTTTTTCCGCCATTGCCATTAACCGCTTTGGAAGGTCTGGATCAACATTCTTGAGGGCTTCAAGTTCTTGTGCCGGGGGGAGCGGACTTTGATATATGGCTACCTGCTGGGAAGAGACTTTCGCGGCAAGATCCGAGCTTGCCGTCTGCTCTGAGAGGGGATTCGCTTCGGCGGATGTCTCCCCCGTGGGTGTAACGTCACTCATCCTCAGCTATTTCTTCCTTCAAAGCGTCAAATGCGGCCATGAAATACTGACGTACTGCCGCGCCGGTAGATGCCAACGCCGTATGGGGCTCCCGGTCGGCTTCGGGCACGGGGCGTGTAAGGAGAGGTTGAAAGGAGGAAGTGAGTGAGTATATCCCAGAGAAACCAGCTACGAAGGACTGAACTGTCCTATTCGGTTGAAGTTTTGGTGAATAGTCGGTGACGTTGAGAAGTCCATACTCATTAATAGCCAGAGTACGGTCGGCCCAGAAGACTTCCATCTTCCGCAGGGTTCCGAGGCAGGATGGCTGGCTGTAGATGTGAGAGCTGATCTCCGACACGATTCGAGAGAGGTACGCATCATCTCCAGGAGTCCATGCAGTAGCATCAATATATGGCGTATTTTGTAATGCCTTTGGGATTTCGCATTTCTCGGAAAGGACGGGCACCACAGGTTTGTCCTCCTCCAAGGCAAGGAGGAGTTCCCCTCGAGCAGTACTTGAAGTGAGATACTGCGTAGACAAAATGGGAATCACGACCCGACTTTCTTGAATGGTGTCGAAGACCTTCTTGTCCCAGTCTGGCGGCCTTTCGTCCTCAGCCTCTAAATCGTCCCCCAAAACTACGATGTTCGACTGCTTCAGCTTCTCTGAAAGAAGACGCGCGAAATCATGATCTCCGCATTCGCGCCGATGGCTGATGAAGACCGAAAGGGGAGACGGTTCCTTTGGGGTAGTCACTATACGCGCACTCTTCGTCTGGCTATTGGGTTGCTCTGGTCTCTTCACCTCTATTCGTGTGAGAACGGACTATACCACATCACACGAGAATGTGATTCATGAGCAACCCGTGCCAGAGGCGGGCAGGGACATCGGCCCGGCCTGTCGTCAGGAGGCTCAGGCGGCCCGGCCGTGGCGCAGCAGCTCGCCCGGCGTGTCGCCGCTGCACCTGCCGTCGGCAAAGGTCTCGACCCCGTTGACGAGAATCGACCGGTAGCCGCGTGAACGCTGGACCCGACGCCACTCTCCGCCGGGCAGATCGTGGGCGATCTCGCCGATCCAGTCCGGCTCAATGCCCAGGCCGTCCAGCTCGTAGACCACCACATCGGCGGCCGCACCCTCGCGCAACACCCCGCGGTCACGAAACCCGGCCGCATGGGCCGGCAGGGCCGACAGACGGTAGTGGGCCTCTTCGAGGCTGATCTTCTGCTCGTCCCGGACCAGCCAGCTCAGAAAGTCGGTTGTGAACGCCCCGCCGGTGAAGAACTTGGTGTGCGCCCCGCCGTCTGACACGCCCGGGAAGGTATACGCCGAGTCGGTAATGATCTCGGCATTGAACTCGGCGTTGAACTCCGGTTCGGGCTGGAGAAACTCGGCCTTGAGGTCGGTGGCCAGGGACAGGTCGAGCATCACATCGACCGGGTGTTTGTGCTCGGTCTCGGCGATCTCGCCTACAGACCGGCCGACGTAGTGTTCCAGCTCCGGGGTGTTGGCCACCGACTGGACCAGCAGGCGGGGCAGGCGGCCGCCGATGCCGGCCGCATTGCGGTCCAGCGCCCGCATCGCCTTGTCGCTTTTTGCCGCCTGGCGCAGCTGGGGATCGCGCATCTTGGCCGCCCGCTCGTCCTTGCTGCCGGTCAGCATGTCGCGCCAGGCTGCGGACACGTCGTACAGATTCCAGTGTTCGAGGCTGAAGGCAAAGCCGCTGCGCACGGTTGCGCCCTGGCCAAAGATGGGCAGGCCCTTGGCCCGCATGCGCTCCAGCCAGGCCAGGCTCTTGCGGTGCGGGTCCGGGTTGCGTTTGCTGGCCGCAATCGCGTTATGCAGAATCGGCCGCTGGGCCTCTGCAGCCAGTTTTTCCAAAAACGCCAGGTCGTCCTTGATATGGCCGGTGGCCTGGGTGATCTGGATAAAACCGGCATCGCGCTCGCGCAGCACCCGGGCCAGATTCAGAATGTCCTCGTCAACCATGGTGTCGGTGACCATGGGCGTCCCGTCGTAGTCGGCCTGACCCGAGTGCCAGCCCAGACGCTGAATCGAAAAACCGCACAAGCCGACATCCATGCCCTCGGCCAGCAATTGGCGCATCTGGTCGCGTTCGGCCTCAGTCGCCGGTCGGGTTTTGGCCGCTTCGAGGCCCATGACGTAGGTCATCAGCGAGGCGGTCGGCATGTACTGGATGCAGTTCACGCCCTTGGGCGCGCGGTCGAGCGAGTCGAGGTACTCAGGGATCGTCTCCCAGTCCCAGTCCATGCCGGCTTCCATCGACACATACGGAATGGCCTCGGTGCGGGTCATGGTCAGCATGGAGCGCTCACGAAAGTCGGGCTGACACGGGGCAAAGCCAAAGCCGCAGTTGCCCAACACCAGCGAGGTCACGCCGTGCCAGCCCGAAATGGTACAGTACGGGTCCCAGCGGATCTGGGCGTCGTAGTGGGTGTGGAGATCGATAAAGCCCGGCGCAACAATCAGGCCGTCGGCGTCAATGACCTGTTTGGCAAAGCCGGGTGCGCGTCCGCCAATCTGGGCGATTTTCCCGTCCCGAATCCATACGTCGGCCCGGAAGCGCGGGACGCGGGTGCCGTCAACAACTGTGCCGCCTTTGATCTGGATATCAAAATCTGCCATGGGCGTGTCCTCCTGCGGGGAATGCGTCTCCTGAAAAGTATGCTTGGCTCAGGGCCGCGGGTCGTTCGGCAACCGGCGCTGGGTAAAGCCGACCACCATGCCAAACGCCTGATCGGTCCCCAGCACGATGGTGTCCGGGCCGTCGGTCGCCGGCCGATGTTGGCGAGAAGTCAGAAAGTCCTGAGCCTGGCCCAGGTCGCGGGTCTTGAAGATCAACGAATAAATCCCCTCGCCGTGGGTGTCCAACTCCCGCCCCTCCGGGCTGTCTGGCGACAGGGGTTCGGACAGCTCGACGACGGTATCTTCGCCAACCGCCACAAACGCGCTGTGCTTGCGCCCGGCGACCGTCTCCTCGTGCAGCAGGCTGGCGCCCAGCACCTCGCAGTACAGCTGTTTGGTCTTGGCCAGACTGCCGACCACTACACCGATGTGGGACGCACCCTCAATGCCGAGCGGGTGCTCGCGCCACGGCTGGCTCGACCAGTCGGACTTGAGCCGCGGGTCGGGAATATAGTCGCCCGACAGGGCAAACTCCAGCTGGCCCGAGGTCTCTTTGGGATGGGTCCAGATCGCGGCCGTCTTATCGGACGGCTTGACCATTTTGCCGACGAGGTTGAACAGCCGAAATCCTGCCGCGTCGAGCCGTTCGGAAATGGCCTGCACGTCGTCCACATACCAGGCGATGGAGTGGAAGTGCTGACCAAAGCGGTCATGGAATTTTTTGACCGACGGGTTTTTGAGCGGCTCGACCCCGGCCGGCATCATGGGTTCCATGATGACATCCCCGATGGCGATGAGTGAGGCGTTGCGACCGGCCAATTCCTCGTAGCCGTTGTAGAATCGATTGACCGCAAACACCTCGTCGTACCAGCGATCAACCGCTTCGAGGTCGTCCACCACATGGGTGAGATGGAACAGCTTGCCTATGCGAAACATGGTCGCCCCCTTGTGCGTGTGTGGCCCGATCATAGCCCGCCCGCCCCGGCGCGGTAAAGAGCAGCAGGGTATGCAGACCCGGAGAGAATTTGCTATGTAATCAAATAATGGTTACACCGTCGCTATGTACACGGTTATCATCAAGAGAAAAATGCTCAGGAGCATAAGAAGAATGCCTGAGCCTATTCAGAAGAAGATGGCCAATCTCGTAGAAGATCTCCGTGACAAAGGTCCGATGAGGAATGACTGGCCGAATTTCGGCAAACTTGGAAAAGATCAATATCACTGCCACTTGGCTCACAGTTGGGTGGCGTGTTGGTCTCATGAGCGCAGTTCTGTCGTCATTGAGGTGTCCTATGCAGGCAGTCGTGAAAACGCCCCGTATTGAGGTCGAGATCAGGGGAGAAATCTCTCCTAAGCTGATTGCGGTTTTGGAAGAAGAATTTGGCCCGGATCTTCTCCTTGCAGAGGAAGATGATGAAGAGACCTTGGATGTTTTTGCAACCGAGTGGTATCGAGAGATGAAGTCGAAAACCACTCCGGGAGATACTCTCAAGATATATCGAGAGAATCATGGGCTGACGCAAGCCCAACTCGGCGACATGCTCGGTGGAATCCCCCGTCAGCACGTTTCTAATATGGAACGTGGCATCCGCCCTGTGAGCATGAGAACAGCCCGCAAACTGGCCAAAGTCTTTCAGGTTCCTCCGAGGAAGTTTGTTTGATTCGACAATGCGGGACTTCAATCAGCAGCACGGATTTGGAGTGGCGCAACACGACCTGCTCGGACGGTGTTGCCACCGGCCCCGCTCCGGCCGGCAGCTATCAGCCGAATGCCTGGAGGCTGTACGACATGCACGGCAACGTCTGGGAGTGGGTGGCGGATTGGTATGGCGACTATCCCGTCGCTTCAGTCACCGATCCCCAAGGCCCGTCCACCGGCACCAGCCGGATTCGTCGTGGCGGGTGGTGACGCAGCACGGCCGACCCGTGCCATAGCGTGAATCGCGCCCGGTATGCATCCGGTGATCGCAACATCAGCCTCGGCTTTCGCCTGGCCAGAACGATCCCGTAAGGCTCTGCGCCATTTTCTCCTCTGCTGTGGACGGGAGGCGCAAATTGGGCAGCCAAAAATATCTATGCTATGTGTATAGATTGCTTTGAAGCGATCTCAAAAACCTGTCCGGTAAGGTAGAACGGGGGCAAGGTCAAGAATAAGGAGTGACTGATGGCCCGCCGCGAAGAGTTGCAAGAGGAACAATGGGCGCTGATCAAGCCCCTGCTGCCCAAGCCGCCACGACGGGCAGACGGGCGCGGGCGGCCGCGCTGCGAGGATCGCGCTGTACTGAACGGGATTTTGTGGATGCTGCGTTCGGGCGCCCGCTGGAAAGACTTACCCGACCGCTTTCCCTCCTATCAGACGTGCCATCGGCGCTTTCAGCGCTGGGTGCGGGATGGCACGTTGGGACGGGTCCTGCAGGCCCTTGCGGAAGACGTGCAGGAGCGGGGGGGCCTTGACCTGAGTGAATGTTTCATTGATGGCACGTTCATCGTCGCCAAAAAGGGGGGACTGGCGTGGGCAAGACCAAGCGGGGCACAGGTACGCAGCTCCTGGCAGTGGCAGACCGCGCTGGTCTGCCTCTCGCCGTCCGTACCGAGCGCGCTACGCCCCACGAGGTTACCCTCGTAGCAGCCACACTGGAAGATCGGCTGGTGGCGGCGTTGCCCGCTCGCCTCATCGGTGACCGCGCCTCTGACTCCGACCCGCTTGACGCTTTCCTGCGCGAGTTAGGCATCGACATGATTGCTCCGCACCGCCGCACCCGTCAGAAACCGCCCACTCAGGATGGGCGCTCGCTCCGCCGCTACAAGCGGCGTTGGAAGGTGGAGCGGCTCTTCGCCTGGTTCGGCAACTTTCGGCGGCTGGTGGTCCGCTATGAATATCATGCCGCCAACTATCTCGGCTTCGTCCACCTCGGCTGTATCCTCATCCTGCTGCGCCAGTATTTTTGAGACCGCTTCTTTGTCAGAAGGGCGTATATGTATCGTTCGCTCCGTCTGTGTGTACTCGGGCTTATGCTCCTGACCCCGGCGTTGGCGCATGCTGGCGTACTGGAGAACCCGAGTCCTGGCTTATTGTATTCCGGGATTGGGGTCATCTCCGGCTGGAAGTGCGAGGCGCAGGGACCACTGACTGTTCGCTTCGACGGCGGTGCCCCAGTCCCCCTGGCCTACTTGAATGAGCGGGCTGACACAGCGGGGAGCTGCGGGGACACGAACAATGGATTTGTGTCGATCTTTAACTGGGCCATCCTGGTTGACGGTGTCCACACTGCGGTCGCCTACGATAATGGGGTGGAGTTTGCCCGGAGCACATTTGCGGTGGCGACACTGGGCGAGGAGTTTGTGACGGGAGCAGTCGGTGAGTGCCGCGTCCAGAATTTTCCCTCACTGGGAGAGACCACGACGTTGGAGTGGAATCAAGCCACTCAACATTTCGAGGTAGTGGGAGAAGACCTCCCGGATGCTGATCCTCTGGACGACTTCGACATTGGGTTGCTCCCTGGACCTACGACAAGCAACTGTACCGGAAACGTAATGAGATTGAGCGGTTGTTCCGCCGTTTGAAAGCCTTCCGGCGGGTCTTCACCCGGTTTGACAAGCTCGATATCCTCTTCCTCGGCTTCATTCACCTCGCGCTTATCGTGGACGCCCTCCGCTAGCGTGAACACGCCCTAGTTGCCCCAGCCGATCTCCCTCAAGCAGGGTATGGCCCGGCAGGAAGACTTGCCGCGGCTGGGGTGCTCCCGCGCCGCGGTCGTCTGCCCGCCGGGCCGAGAATTCTATAATTTCATAGCGACACCGCTCCCGGCCGTAGAGTATAGGAAGCGGCTAGAGCATTCTGTGAATAGATTGAGTCGGCGACGGTCTTCACGCCAGCAGATAGGTGTGTCCCGGTTTGGGCCCGAGGAATGTAGCCATTCCTTTACCCATGCCGGCTATGCGTCAACCTAAAAGCACAATGCTCTAGTGGGGAGGCTGCGGGCCGGGACTGGCCAGGCGGCCAGCAGATTGGCTGGGGGGAGCGGCTCTTTCGGAGACTCAAGGGCTTCCGTTTCTTTATCCACTTTGCCCTCGTCTTTGAGGCCCTCAGAAGTGTGAATACGCCCTAGAAGCCATCTCATAAATAGGAAGGCTGCCGCTTTTGCCCAGGATCGACGGCCTCCAGAGCGCCTGTCAGGCATTTATGAGTTAGCTTCTAGACTTATTCGGTGAGATCAACAGCGGCGAGATCACGGTGACGGGTGGTAACACGCAGACGCAACGATAGCAGAGGGTGGTCTGCGACATTCAAGAATACGAAATTCCAGCGATTCTCGATCTGTGAGGAGGAAGTAATGTATTTCTTACTACGCTTGTGTGTATATGGACTCATGCTCCTGACCCCGACTCTGCTTCACGCTCAAGGGAATCTGGAGAATCCGCGTAACGGTTCATTCTATTCCGGTATTGGGGTCGTCTCGGGCTGGAAGTGTACAGCGAATGGACCGCTCACCGTCCGGTTCAACGGAGGACCTCCACTCCCTCTGGCGTACGGCAACAGTCGGGAAGATACCCGTAGCCGTTGCGGAGATAGCCTCAACGGCTTTGTGTCTATCTATAACTACGGGATACTGGACAGTGGGAGACACACGGCGGTCGTCTATGATAACGGAGAGGAGTTTGCCCGCAGCACCTTTGACGTGGCGACCACAGGAGTGGAGTTTCTCACGGGAGCGAGCGCGCGATTCGCGCTGCCCGATTTTCCCTCGCCGGGGGAGATCACGTGGTTTGCGTGGAATGAAGCGACGCAACACTTGGAAATGGTGGATTCCTGTTACGATGACGATCCGCCATTCGTTCCCACCAACCTGCGGATATCGGATACCGAACCGGACTGGCTTAGGGAGGATTGGCTCACTCTTGTCTGGGATGCACCCTATCCTTTGGCGGGCGACCCTGCCTTCAAGAGCTATCGAATCTACCAGACCCGCGTTGCTAGCGGTGAGGAGACGGAGTACATCTACAGAGACGATCCACCCCGCTATCACGTTGACCTTGACAATTTAATCCCTAGGGAGGACTACTGCTTTCGGGTTGCCCTGGAGTGGGGAGACTGCGTGACAGCCGCTTCCAACGAGGTATGTACCCGCACCGCTGATCTCGACAACTGCTCTACAAATTCCATTGGTATGGAGTTTGTACGGATTGAGCCGGGTACCTTCCAGATGGGCTCGCCCCCTGATGAGGAGGACCGGGAAGACACCCGTGGAGACCGCTATGGCGATGAAACCCTCCACCAGGTGACCATCAGCCAGCCGTTTTGCATAGGTAAGTACGAAGTCACCCAAGCGCAGTGGAACGCGGTGATGGAGAGCAATCGCTTTTCGTACCCCGACTGTGGCACCGACTGTCCAGCGGAGACGGTCTTCTGGAGTGACGCCCAGGAGTTTGTCCGTCGGCTCAACGCGCTGGAGGGCACCACCACCTATCGGTTGCCGATGGAAGCAGAATGGGAGTATGCGGCGCGGGCGGGGACACAGACGCCGTTCCACTTCGGCGACGATGTGTCCCAGCTCTGCGACTATGCGAATTTCGGCGATGCGACATTCTGGGGCAGTCACCCGTTCTATTGTGCAGACGGCGTCGGCAGAACGACCGCGCCGGTCGGGAGCTACCAGCCCAATGCGTGGGGACTGTATGACATGCATGGCAACGTCGAGGAGTGGGTCGCAGACTGGTATGGTGACTATCCCGTGGGTCCGGTCACTGATCCGACCGGACCCGCCACCGGCACTGACCGGATTCGTCGCGGTGGGAGTTATTTCGATCACCCCAGCAGCTGTCGCGCGGCGAGTCGGGCCTATGTCAGTGGCGGGACCAGCGGCAGAGTTGGTTTTCGTGTGGCCAGAACGATCCCGTAACGCTGTTGGCCGGGCTCTTGGCCTGCTATGCTGTCAACCTTGCTTTTATGGAGAAGGAGGACGGTATGCCGACGGTGACAGCCAATAAGTGCGAGATGTTTTACCAGATTGACGATTTCACCGATCCGTGGCGGACCGATACCGAAACGGTGTGGCTGCAACACGGCGTCGGTCGCAGCACCAGGTTCTGGTATCACTGGGTGCCCGGTCTGGCCGGCCGGTATCGGGTCATTCGGCGCGATATGCGCGGCCACGGTCAGTCGGCCGACCCCGGACCGGACCACAGCTGGTCGCTCGACGAGCTGGTGACCGATATGCACGATTTCATGGATGCGCTCGGCCTCGACCAGGTCCATTACGTGGGCGAATCAATCGGCGGTATCCTGGGCGTGCTGTTCGCCACCCGCTGGCCGGAGCGCCTCAAGAGCCTCACGATTTGTAATTCTCCGACCACGATTCGTCCCTCGGGCACGCAGGCCCTGTCGAGCCAGGACGGCAGTGTGAACCGGACCCTGGCCCGCGACGGCTCAAAGGGCTGGGGGCGCTTGCTGATCGAAAACAGGATCATCAGCGGCAAAAACCCGGCTCACACCGAGTGGGTTCTGAACGAGTGGGCCAAGACGCCGACCCATGTCTTGCAGGGCATCACGCGAACCCTGGACGGCGCGGATACCGCACCGCTGCTGCCTCAGGTCAGCGTGCCGACCCTGATCCTGGCCCCGGCTCACAGTCCGATTACCCCGCTGGCCGACCAGCTGTCGATGCGTACCGGGATTCCCAACGCCCGTATCACGGTGGTGGAAGGGCCGGGCCACGAAATTTATGTGGACGAGCCGCAGCAGTGTTTGCGGGCCGTGCAGGATTTTCTGGCCTCGCTGGACTGAAGGGCAGGGCGGGACGCCGGGCACCAACGGTGCCCGGGCGGGATCTTATTTGGCCGGCTGAGCGGCCTGCTCGGTCGCGCTGAGCCCGACCGACGGGCCGGCCAGCAGGGCAGCGGCCTCTTTTTCAACGACCGTGCCCTTGAAGAAATCCGGGTTGCTCTCACCCCAGAAGCGGACCGGATTGGTGAACACAAAGTCCCGGAAATTGTCCGCGTTCATCAGCCCGTCGTCGACCAGTTCGTGAGCCTCGTGCAAGACGCCGGCCATGTCCTGGACATCGAAGTGACCGACATCCGAGCCGAACAGGGCGTGCAACTGGGCCGAGAACGGGTTGCTGGCGGTGTTAAAGGCCCAGGCGTTCATCCGGTCGTCGGCCTCACACCCGAAATAGAAGTTCTTTACAAAGAGTTCTTTGAAGTCCTCTTTTTTGTCGATCCGGCAGGCGGCATAGTCGTCGAGGTTGTCGATCCCGCCGACATCCGTCGCCGCCTTGGGCGGCATGGCCGTATCCAGCATGGCCTCCCGTTCGCGCATGGCGCCGACCATGTCTTCATGCCCGTAAGCTTCGGCCAGTTGCAGGAGCAGCTGGCTGTCCAGGTTTTTGGGATCAACCTCGTCCAGAGCGTCGAGTTTGCGCTTTTCCCAGTGTTCGATGAGGTCGGCGTACAGCTGGCAGGCCCAGCCCACCCCGCCCTCCAGGAAGGCGAACTTCAGGTCGGGGAAGCGTCGGGTCACGCCGCCCAGAAACAGGGCTTTACACACCGCCTCGTTGGCAACCGCAAAGTGGCCGATGTGGTTGTAGCAGAAGTTCGACGGCGAGATTCGCAGGCCAAAACCGCGTGAGCCGGAGTGAAAGCTGGGCGCGACCTTGAGTTCCACGCATGTGGCCCACACCGGGTCGTAGTCATACACGCTGTCGAGGCCCAGCACGTCCCGCCAGGTGGCAACATCGGCCGCCTCGGGGGTCTTCTCGGCCACAGCCTCAATCGGCCGGGCGATCAGGCTGCCCAGCATGACGACCTTGAGGCCCAGCTGTCGGACCGCGTACTCCAGCTCTTCAATCGCCTCTTCGGGGGTATGCATGGGAATGACCGCAGACGGCGTCATACGGTCTGAGAACGGCCCGAAGTAGTCGGCGCTGAAAGTGTTGAAGGCGCGGCAGGCCGCCCTACGGGCCTCGGCGTCGGGCACCAGCGGCAGGCCCAGACCGGCGGTCGGGTAGAGGACGCTGAAGTCGATGCCGAGTTCATCCAGGCGTTCATTCATCAGCTTCGGCATCATGGCCGTGGCCCGGTCGCGGGTGTTTTTGGTCGGCAGCGCCCAAAATGCCTGCTGGGCGGTCCGGTGAGCGGTCCGCTCGGCAACCGACATGGCGAGTTGGTTCTGGACCAGCTTGGGGAACATCGAGAAGCCCTCGACCGCTTTGTCGCCGCCTATCTTGCGCAGCTGGCTTCTGATCAGGGGACCGAATTCCAGCCAGTGGCCGTCGGCATCAACGACTGGATGGGACAGGCTGGCCCGAATGTTGGCCGACGAGGCGGTATGACCGTTGGTACTCATATATGACCTCCTTTTGATAGCGTCCTGGTCCGGTCAGGATAGGAATTTTCTCTCGGCTTTTCAACAAAGTGGACGATGATCTCTTCTCACGCGGATGGTTGTCATCGTCCACTTTTTGACGTTGGCGCGTGAGCGACTCAGGCAAAGGGTTTCAGAAAGTCCAGCAGGGCCGCGTTGACCTCGGCCGGTTTCTCCATCTGGACCCAGTGGCCGGCGCCGTCGATCAGCACCTTGCCACGCAGATCCGAGACAAACGAGTCCATCAGTTCGAGTAGCCCGCCGCCGGCAAAGGACAGCACCAGGTCTTTCTTGCCGGCGATAAAGAATGCCGGCGGTTCGACCTTGGCCTCGGCCAGCTGGGGGGTGATTTCGAGGTTGCGGTCGATGTTCCGATACCAGTTGATCGGTCCCCGAAAACCGCTTGTTTTGTACTGCGCCTCGTAGTAGTCGAGGTCTCTGGCCGTCAGCCACGGCGGCAGGCTGGTCGGGTCGGGCAGACCATCGAGGAAACCCGCGCTGGCCGGCTTGTGGGTAAACCACACGCCCTCGGGCGCGTCGCCGGACGCCACATAGTAGGTCACGCGCAATGATTTGCGGATATCGGCCTCCAACTCGGCCTCGGCCACCCCGGGCTGCTGGAAATAGACGATATACCAGAAATTGTCGCCGAAATTTTCCTGCCGGGTCATCACCCCGACCTGGCCCCGGACATACGGGACGCTCATGCCGACCACGGCCCGCACCCGCTCGGCGTGCAGCAGAGCGGTGTGCCAGGCCACCGGCGCGCCCCAGTCGTGGCCGACAACCACAAACCGCTCGTGGTCCAGGGCGTCGGCAATACCGACCACATCCTTGGTCAGCTCGACGATATTATACGCCTCAATGGCCTCGGGTCGGTCGCTGCCGCCATAGCCGCGCTGGTCCGGCACCGCGACCTGAAAGCCGGCCTCAACCAGCGGGTCGATCTGGTGGCGCCACAAATACCAGCACTGCGGGAAGCCGTGGAGAAGAATCACCAGCGGCCCCGTACCCTCAACAACGGTCCGCAGCCGAATCCCGTTTGTCTCAATCAGCTGAAAATTCCGTTCTGTCATCGCTCTGCTCCTTCCCATTTTTGACACTGATCCAGACCCTTGTGGCCAGACTAGTCAGGCGTGTGTGTGTAGCATATAATTGCGCTTCCGCCCACCGCTGCACGGGGCGAGATTGACAGAATGGAGAGACAGATATGCGACTGGGGAAACTTGGCAGAGCCATTTCAGTGGGAATGATGTTTGGGGGCATGTTGTTCCTGGCGGCTTGTCCGGGAGACTTGGAAGAAGCGGAACGACAGGCAACAGGAGCGGATAACGCACTACCAGAAGAAACCCTCGAGCAGTGTGTGGCAGGGTGCGAAGAGGTCGCCCTGAAGGAGGAGGAAGACTGTAAAGCACAGCTGTCAGAGGAGGAGAAAGTCGATAAAACGTCCTTTGATAGTCCGTTTCTCCGCTGTCGGACTGACGCCGAAGGCACGCGGAATGGTTGTCAGGTCGAGTGTAACATGGCAGACCGCCGCCGGCGTCAGTAATGTGGCGATACGTGGCCAGGAGCGGTCGAGTCGAATGCCCGCTTGAGCCTCGCCGAAGAGGAGCACTCCATGTCTGAATTCGCGTATGCGACGGCCATCGAAATCGCGCACAAGATCCGTCAGCGGGAGGTGTCGAGCCGTGAGGTACTCGACGCGCTGCTGGAGCGGGTGGATACGCTCGATAAGCCGATCAACAGCGTGGTGACGCTCGATGCCGAGCGCGCCCGCTCCGAAGCCGATGCGGCCGATGCAGCCTTGGCCCGGGGGGAGGTGCGTGGTCCCTTGCACGGCGTCCCGATGACGGTCAAAGACTCCTTTCAGACCGCAGGTATGCGCACCACCTCGGGGGCCCCCGAGCTGTCGGACTTCGTGCCTGAAGAAGACGCCTGGCCGGTGGCTCGGCTGCGCGAGGCCGGGGCCGTTATTTTCGGCAAGACGAATCTGCCGATCTACGCCGGAGATCTGCAGAGCTACAACGAGGTCTTTGGCACGACCAATAATCCCCACGATCTGGGACGCACCCCAGGCGGCTCGTCAGGCGGCTCGGCCGCAGCCCTGGCGTGCGGGTTTACGCCCCTGGAACTGGGGAGTGACATCGGCGGCTCGATCCGCCTGCCGTCACATATGTCGGGCGTGGTCGGACACAAGCCGAGCTACGGCATCGTGCCCGCCCATGGACAGATTCCCGGCCCGCCCGGAACGCTGACCCTGGCCGATCTGGCCGTTGCCGGGCCCATGGCCCGGAGCGTTGAGGACCTGGAACTGGGACTCGACATCATGACCGGGCCGAACCGCTGGGAGCGGCCGGCGTGGCGGCTCGAACTGCCGCCGGCCCGACATCAGCAACTCAAGGACTACCGGGTGGCGGCCTGGTTGGACGATCCCCGCTGCCGGGTTGAACCGGGGGTCAAGGCTCTGCTCGAATCCGCCGCCGGTCGGCTGTCCGCCGAGGGGGTCCGCCTTGACACCCAGGCGCGGCCCGATTTTTCTCTGGAAAAAATCGCCACCACGTTTCAGGCCCTGCTGCAGGTTGCGCTGTCGGGCGGCGTTCCCCGGGACAAAATCGAGCTGTACGCGACCGCGTCGGGCGACACGAGTATCGACCGCACCCGGCGATTCATGGCCATGCGTCACCGCGAGTGGCTGAGCTATAACGAGCGTCGCATGCAGCTGCGCAAGCGCTGGGAAGAGTTTTTCCAGAACTGGGATGCCATGCTCCTGCCGGTCATGCCGTGCGCCGCCATTCCGCACGATCATTCCGAGCCCCAGGCCGGACGCACCGCCACGGTTGACGGTCAGGAGTATCCGTACTGGGATCTGATCACCTGGATGGCGCCGGCGGGCGCCTGTTATCTGCCGGTGACGGTTGTCCCGGTCGGGTGTCTGGACAACGGCCTGCCGGTCGGCGTGCAGATTGTCGCCCCCTACCTGGAGGACCGGACCAGCCTGGACCTGGCCAGGCATGTGTTGGCGCTGTCGGGCGGCTGTCCCCGTCCGACGGGGTTCTGAATCCGGCGTTCAACACGGAGCAGGTATGGCCGACTCGATTCTCGATCATCCGATTATTTCGAGTCGGTATTTTTTCCCCCAGCCCACGACTCTTGCCGAACCCTACTGGATCACCGCGGCCGACGGCAGCCGGCTGGCGTGCAGCTATTCCCCGGTCCATCCTGAGGCCAGGACGGTGGTGTATTTCCACGGCAACGGAGAGGTGGCGGCCGATTATCTGCCCGGCTTCGCCCAGTGGTTCAACCGGGCGGGCTGCAACCTCCTGCTGGCCGAATACCGTGGCTATGGCATGTCAAGCGGTACGCCCGCGCTGGCCGGCATGCTGGACGATGTGGTGCCGATTCTTGACAGTCTTGCGACGCCGGATGAAAAGCTGGTCCTGTTCGGCCGTTCAATCGGGTCCTTGTACGCCATACACGGAGCTGCCCAGCGTCCGAAAATCGGCGGCCTGATTATCGAGAGCGGCGTGGCTGACCTGGCCCAGCGATTTTTTCTCAGGGTTCAGCCCCAGGAACTTGGCGTATCAGCGGCCGAGGTGACGGATGCGCTCCACACCGCTTTTGATTACCGCCGTAAACTCGGCGTCTTTGCGGGAAAGACCCTGATCCTCCACGCCCGTTTTGACGAGTTGGTCGGCAGCGAACATGCCGAAATGCTGCACGCCGCGGCCCGGGAACCAAAACAGCTCACGATCTTTGCCCAGGGCGGTCATAACGACATTTTCTACCGCAACCAGGCCGAATACCAGCGGCTGGTCGAAGCCTTTCTCAAAACCGTCTAGCCTGTCGTGCGGTGTGCTCAGAAGGCGGTGCAGTGTGTTGTGGTGGGAGGAGTCCGCTCACAGGCCAGCGAATCGGTGACGCCCGAGGCCAGCAGGGCGCAGGCGTTGGTGATTGCCGCTCTGAGCGCTTCCATTTCGCTCGCCCCGTCAACCGTCCGACAGTCATACGCCCCCCGGAACTGCATGCACACCTCGCACCGATACCCGCCGACTTGCAGGCTGGAATACACCACCAGGGCGATCAGGGCGATCAGGGCTACCGCCGCTATCCAGGTCGTCTTTTTCATATTAGGCTCTATTCTAGCCTGCGTGACGCAACACATAAACACGCCCCTATGAAAGAGGAACCGTCGCATGAACTGGATCTGGCTCGGCCTCGTTGTCGTGTCTGTCATTACGGCCGCCTTTAACGGCACGATGGCAGCCGTGACCACGGCCTCAATAGACTCGGCCAAGTCGGCCGTCAGCCTGGCCCTGGGCCTGGTCGGGGTGATGGCCTTTTGGTTGGGCCTGATGCGGATTGTCCAGGAGGGAGGCTTGCTGCATACGCTCGCCCGAGCCTTGCGGCCGCTGATGGTGCGTCTGTTTCCGGATGTTCCGGCCGGGCATCCGGCCATGAGCGCGATGATCATGAATATGGCCTCAAACATGCTGGGGCTGGGCAATGCGGCCACACCCTTCGGCATCAAGGCCATGCAGGAGCTGGACCGGCTCAACCCCCAGCCCGGCGTTGCCACCAACGCCATGGCCCTTTTTCTGGCGATTAATACCTCAAGTCTGGCGCTTGCTCCGCTGGGGGTGATTGCGCTCCGCGCCTCGCTGGGCTCAAACGATGCGGCCGGCATCTGGCTGCCGACCCTGTTCGCCACCTCGCTCTCGACCCTGGTCGGCATTGCGGCCGCAAAACTCTTGCAGCGGGCCGTACCGGTCGGACCGGCGGCCGGCTCGTCCGAGACCACCGTCTCCCGCCCGAACCGGGACCTGCCGTCCCCCGACCAGGACGCTCTGGGTGCCGACCGACCGACCTCGCGGCCGGGCTGTCTTGCCGCCCTGGTCACGCTGGCCGCTCTGGGCCTTGGTTTTATCGTGCATCTGCGGGCCAGCCTGGCGACCGGCCTGTCGGTCGGGGAGGTGCTGCGGGACGCCGTCTCCACCTGGCTGCTGCCGGTCCTGATCGTGCTGATGCTGGTGTATGGCATGGCCAAACGGGTGGCTGTGTATGACGCCATGATTACCGGGGCGAAAGAGGGCTTTCAGGTCGCGCTCAGGATCATTCCGTTTTTGGTCGCCATTATCGTGGCGGCCGGCATGTTCCGGGCCTCGGGTCTGCTCGACGCCATTATTGCCGTTGTGGGTCCGGGGCTCAGCCTGGTCGGCTTTCCGGCCGAAGCCCTGCCCATGGCCCTGCTGCGTCCGCTGTCCGGCTCTGGCGCCTACGGCATTATGGCCGAGATCATGCAGGCCGAGGGGCCGGACAGTCTGGTCGGTTATCTGGTCTCTACGCTTCAGGGCAGCACCGAGACAACGTTTTATGTTTTGGCCGTCTACTTTGGCGCGGTTGGCGTTACACGGGTGCGTCACGCCTTGGCCGCGGGATTGACCGCCGACCTGGCCGGCATTCTCGGGGCGCTTGTGGCCGTGCGTTGGCTGGTGGGCTGAGACGCCGCGCCGCGTGACACCGGCCCGGAAGAGAGGATCGCGCACCTTGCCTGAGCCAAGCCCCTGGCTGTATTACGCCGTCGGGATTGTCGCAACGCTTATCATCGGGATTGGCAAAGCCGGCTTCGGCGGTGGGGTTGGCCTTGTGGCCGTTCCTCTGTTGGCCCTGGTGCTGCCCATTGACACGGTCCTCGGCGTGCTGCTGCCGCTGCTCATCGTCGGTGACATCCTTAGCATCGGCCACCACTGGGGCCGCCAGTCGCGTCCCCACGTCCGTTGGCTGGGAGCGGGCTCGGCCGGCGGCTTCTGTCTGGGAGCGGTCCTGCTGAGCTATTTGCGCTACAGCCCCAATTTCATCCCTCTGCTCACGCTGAGTGTCGGCGGCATCTGTCTGGGTTTTCTCGGGTTGCAGGTCTACCGGCTGCTCGGTGGCAGGCTCACCCGTTTTCCCGACCACCCGGTCGCCGGCGGCTCGGTCGGGCTGCTGGCCGCCTTTGTCTCGACCCTGGCCCACGCGGCCGGTCCGCTGGTGAGCTTGTATCTGCTCGAACAGCGGCTGGACAAATACCAGATCGTGGCGACCAATCTGGTGGTCTTTTTTGGGGTCAATCTGGCCAAGCTGGCCACCTATATCGGGCTTGGCTTGATCAGCGCGGCCAGTCTGGTCGAGTCGCTGATTTTTTTGCCGTGCGTGCCAATCGGCACCGTTCTTGGCGCCAGGCTGCACGCCAGCATTCCAGAGCGGCCGTTCATGGCGGTCTTGTACATCGGCGCGGCGCTGGCGGCCGCCCGCCTGATCTACACCACCCTCGCTTGAGCGGCTTCTCCTGCTGCTGCATGTTGTTCGGGACTTGCAGACTCATCTCGAAAAAAGAAGGATTGGAAGAGGTAGCCACAGAGAGAAGTAGTTTTTGATCCTCTGGCTTTACGTGGAAAAACTGGCTATTGAGGGAACGCAAGCTGAGTGCGGGACAGTTGTATTCAGGAGGGATGCAATGAAGAGAAAGAGCGCATCGGGAGGGAAAAAACGAACCGTGCATAAGTGGGGCGATGTACGCATTTCTAGCTCTGGGAAGCTGTACATTAAGCCCGGCGATGTCTTGCGCCGCCGAGTTCGCGCGATTCTTCAGAAAAAACGTGGGGAAAAACCAGAAACAGCCGCTTAACCTCCTCGTCCGAGAGAGTGGCCTATCCCATCACAACTCAATATCCTCTTTTTAAGCGTACTCGGTGGATTCATTTTTGTTTCCCAATGGTACGTGACCAAATACTACGTCCCTCGAAGTGACGGGTATCGGCTCATTTTCTGGGCCTCCATAGCTGGTTCCGTCCTGCTTTTTCTTGCTACTGTGGTGACTCTGTTGCTCTTGTCTCACCCTTCCGGTCAGATCCTTGCCGAGTGCTGGCATATTTTTGTTCCACTGAAGCATTCGGGTAAAGCGGCACTCGCGTTTCTGATGGGAGCGCTTTTGTGGCTGCCTCTGAATTTGTTGGGGAGAATATGGCCTTACCTCAGCAAAGAAGAGTGTATTCGGCGGGTTATTGAGAATAAACAAGACCCCCTGGAAATTTTGCTCAGAGACGCCATTGAATCAGACCGTCCTATCTCTGTTTCCGTCAAAAGCGGAAAGGTTTACATTGGACGCCTTGTGTCCAGCCTTGATCCCGCCTATGGCGTGCAATCTCTCACCCTTTCACGAAGCTATAGTGGGCATAGGGATAGGGAAACCTCAGCGTTTCATTTGGACATCGACTATGAACAAGTCCTTGAAGACGCGATCAGGAACCTCGTAACGGAGACGGAGCAGAGAATCCGACGAGACAATCCCACTCTTTCAGAAGATGAGCTTGAAGAGCGGATAGAAGACGAGTTTGAGGGGTGGGAGCGGCGGAGCAGAGAGAATGAAGAGATTCGATCCATCGTTGATCGGCTGCACGCTCTGGAAATTGTCATTCCAGTTGCCGAGATTCAATCCGTGAATCTCTTTGATGAATCAATTTATGAAATTGTGTCCCGCGAAGAGGGAGGGGACGGCTGAAAATCGAAGTCTGTATAGCAAGAGAGCCTTTGTTCGGAAGAAATCCTATAGCGAAGATAAAGCGAAAGTGTTAAGCTGCCCGGCATATGGACAGACCTCCCACCAGCCGGCTCAAGGGGCGTGGCACACCCCGCAACCCGACCAGTCGTTTTGAGACCATCAGCTATCAACCTGATCCTGATACGCCGAATTCAGCCCCAGACCTGCCCGGCCCGAAGACGCGTCTGCTGCGCGACCCCTCGCGGACCATCTTGAGCTATAACACCAGCCCGGATGTCGGCTTTCGGGTCAGCCTCAACCCCTACCGCGGCTGCGAGCACGGCTGCATCTACTGTTACGCCCGGCCGACCCATGAGTGGCTCGGACTGTCTGCCGGCCTGGACTTTGAAACGACTCTGCTGATCAAACACGACGCGCCCCGGCTGCTGGACACAGCTCTGGCCGCGCCGTCCTGGCAGCCCCAGCCGATCTTTTTCAGCGGCATCACCGACGCCTACCAGCCGGTTGAGCGCCGGCTTGAGCTGACCCGGAGTTGCCTCAGGGTGCTGGCCGCGTATCGCAACCCGGTCAGCATTGTGACCAAGAGCGGTCTGGTGAGCCGTGACTGCGACCTGCTGGCTCAACTGGCCGAAGATCGGGCCGCCCTGGTGTGTGTGTCGCTGACCACGCTGAACGCCGAATTGGCCCGGCGTCTCGAACCGCGCGCCTCGACCCCGACGCGTCGTCTGGCCGCCATTACCGCGCTGGCCGAGGCCGGCATTCCGGTTGGGGTGATGATCGCCCCCATTATCCCCGGCCTGACCGACCACGAGATTCCGATTCTGCTCACGGCTGCCGCCCAGGCCGGCGCGCAGTTTGCTGGCCATACCATCGTGCGGCTGCCGTATGGCGTGGCCGAGCTCTTCGGCCAGTGGCTGGAAGACCACTATCCCGAGCGGAAGAACGCCGTCTTGAACCGGATTCGCTCAATACGACGTGGAAAGCTGAACGATGCGCGGTGGAAGACCCGGATGCGCGGCGAGGGGGTGGTGGCCGAGTCGATTCATGATCTGTTTAGCGTCATGAGCCGCAAAGCCGGCCTGAACCGGCCCTTTCCCCAGCTGTCCAGCGCAGCCTTTCGACGGCCCGATCAGACATGTCAGTTGAGCCTGTTTTCGACGCGACAGGGAACCTGAGCTATCGCGGTTTCGCCAGGGCGGCGACTGCGGAATTCACGGCGTAAAGTCCACCTGGAGGTTGGCGTACACCTCATTTGCGCTGCGGACCAGCTCCCACGGGACGCCGGGCGCCTCGCGGTCATTGCTGTGCATGATCAGGGGCAGGGTCTGACCGGCCGGCGGCTGGGGCTCGACAAATACCAGGGTCCCGGCCGCGCTGATCTGGGGCTGGTCAAAGGCGATAAACCGGTCGCGGTCCCAGACGCTGTCCTGCATGCTCAGAGTCAGTTCACTTGTCTGGCCCGGCTGGATCAGGCCGCTGGGCTGGACATCCATGAGCAGCGCCGTGCCCTCGGGGTCGGGATACGCCCCCAGACTGTCCCGGTTGACAAAAGACAGATAGCTGGTGGTGAATTTCCGCAGCAGAACGGGCGACTCGGCCAGATTTGTCACCTCGACCTGTACGCGCAGAGCCCGGCTGGTCGGCTGGTAGCGCATCTCCTTGATCGTCGTCCGCACAGCCTGGGGCAGGGGCTGGGAGTCCGGCAGGTTCCACTCTCTGGGGGTCTGATGCGGAATGGTCGGCGGCATGTTGGCGTTGGTGATCCACAGGCCGCCGATCAGCACGGCTGCCAGGACTGCACCGAAGACACCCGCGACCGTTCTATCCCGCCGGCTGAACTGTTCCTCATCCACCCCTTCGAGCAGCAGCATGTGGCGGACCAGGAGCGGTTTTGCAGCCCAATAGACCAGCCAGGCCACGCCCAGCAGGCCGAAAGCCAGATGCCAGCCCACAATCCGGCCAAAGCCGAAGTGTTCCAGATCAATCGTCTCGCCGGTCGCCGACAGTGTGACCTGGTAGCTCGGCGGGCTGTCGCCGGGCTCGACCTCGATCCACTTGGCCGGGCCGACCAGACCGCCCGTACCGGCCAGGTTGATCATGGGGTGGACGTGGTAGCGTCCGGGCTGGCGGGCCTGGAGCACGAGGCGGAAATCGTACAGTCGGCCGATCTCGATATGAAAGGCGTTCTGGATGAAGCGGCCGTTGATCCAGCGCTCTTTGGTCGCCAGCTTGGGACCCGGCACCAGAATCCCGATCCAGCTGAGTTCCGGCTCGGGCAGGATCCGGGGCCAGGATTCCATCATGCGGAATTTTCCGCTGAGGGTCATGGTTTCGTTGACCTTGAGCCGGTCGTGGGAGAAGCTGACGTTGAAAAATGCCAGGCCGCGCATACGCACAAAGGGTTCCAGATTGTGCTCGCCGTGGGCCGACAGCGGCGTCGGCGTGCCGATCAGCAGGCTCAGCCCCAAGACGGCCGCGATCCAGGTGCGTGCAAAGCTGGCCATGTCTGTCTGCTCGTCCGGGCTGTCAGGTCTGTTTGAGGATTTTCCTGGTCGGCAGCACGCCCAGGGCGTGGCCCAGCAGGATGCCGAGCCAGTAGACCAGGGTACAGGTGACGCCGGCCATGAACACGCTGATCCAGATCCGCTGGCCCAGAAAGGATTGCAGGGTGCCGACGTCGACCCGGCGCAGATACTCGGGCGTTTGAGGCCGGATGAAGTAGTAGCCCATCAGGTCGGCGACCGTAAAGGTCTTGCCGAAGAGGCTCAGCGGTTGCAGAAACGGCATCAGCATGAGCCAGTTGACCGCGTAGAACAGAAAGCCCCACAGAAAACCGCCAACCAGGCTGGTGACCAGATAGCTCCGGCTCCAGAACAGGGTCAGGTCGAGCATCATGGCCAGCGGGATAGTGGTCGACGGCCAGACAAAATTGAGCGGGTAGAACTCCAGGCCGTGAAAGCTGAACACCCGGCTGAGCCACGCCCCGACCAGGACGAAGACGGCGGCAAAGGTCGCGCCCAGGGGCAGCCGCAGATAGTGCCAGGCCAGATAGTGCCCGACTGAGGTGACCAGCAGGGCCGAGGCCGGTCCGACGATCGGCCACCACAGTTTGTCTTTCCAGTCGACCCAGAAGTCCCAGTCGCCAAAGTACAACATCCGGCTGACGTGGGGGATGACGGTGAAGAAGCCGACCAGGGCGAGGATCAGCATCAGGTCGAAGATCTTCGCCTCTTTCGTCCGGCCCAGGGCGGTGAGGTCGTGCGCGTTCATGCCGGCGGCGGCTACGGACTAGGCTCGGGTGGAGCGCTCTTCCGGCACGTCTGCCTGGGCCGCCTGCTCGGCCATGGCTTTCAGGTTCTTGAAGATGTGCGGCACGGTCACGAACAGCAGGGCAAAGCCGGCAAAAAAGAAATATGTCGCCCAGGCAAACGGGAAGTGGTAGGGCTGGACGAACAGCTCTTCGGTGATCCAGCTGGAGTGGCCGAGTTCGTTAAAACTGACATTGGCCAGGAGCAGCCAGGCGCCGGCCGGGAAGAGCAGGTAGGAGATCGGCAGGCCCCTGCCGTTCTCGCCCACGTACAGATAGTGCAGCCGTTTATAGGCGTACCACGAACTCAGCCCGGTCATGATGATGAGCATCGGAAAGGTGAAGAAAAACAGGGGGATATGGCTCGGAGTAAAAGCCGTATCGCGGACCACGATCTGGTGCCAGGAGGCGTCCTGCTCGGCAAAATAGCTCACCCCAAAGCCAAACATGGCGGCCACCACCACCGTCGCCCACAGCTTGCCGATATGGCTCAGTTCATGCTGGGCCAGAATGCGGTGGTGTTCCCGGCGCTGGGCTTCGCACACCTGGCAGGGCTTGCGGTAGGCCATCCAGCCCAGAAATGCGACCACGGCCAGAATGCCGAATTCGACATACAGCAGACCCAGCCAATAGGTGGCAAACTCGGGCGTTGTGGTGTCCATGCCGACCGGAAACCACCAGGCCTCCTGCCACAGCCGAATGCTGAGCTGGACCAGCAGGCCCAGGCTGACGCAGATGACCAGAAAGCGGACGTACGGAATCTCTTCCCGAATCTCTTTGTGACGAGCAAACATGGGAGCAACCCTCTTTGAGCGCACATGTGTGTAGCACAGGCAGGTGGCGGAGAACAGCGGAAAGATACGCCGGGCTGTAGGGGCGGGTGTGAAACCCGCCCCTATCGCTCAGGCGCTGAGCGGGTCTGCGGCGCTGACCGTATACTTCTTGGCCTCAACCGGGCCGGCCACCAGCCGGGGAATGGCCTTGAGGAAGGTGGCCATGTGGTCGGTCTGCATATGCCGGGCGAGGGCTTCCTCAGACTCCCACTCCTCAAACACACGTATGAGGTTGGGGTCGGCCAGGTCGGCGTAGAACTGGTAGAACAGGCAGCCGTCTTCGGCCTGGGTGGCCTTTGCCATGTCAAGCGCCAGCCGGACAGCCTCGTCACGGCTTTCGGCCTTGATCGGAATCGTCCCTGAAACAACAAGCATGTGAGTCCTCCCTGAGTACGATGTGGCCGCGATTATTACAGCCCTGTCAGCCCGATGCAAACGCATGTTGGCGAGGCCCCAAGCGCGGTGTAGACTGACCGTCGGTCCGATTCTTGCCGTCCGTCTGGAGGAAATATGAAAGAGTTTCGCAGTCTCTTGTACGAGAGTCCGGCGCCACATGTGGCTCGGATCGTCCTCAACCGGCCTGAGACCCGTAACGCCCAGGATACCTAATCTGCACGTCCACGGCACGCTGATCGATCCGAGCGGCCTGCCGCCGGATACGGCCAGGGCGCTGCGGGCCAAAACCAACCAGAAAGCGAGCGAGCTATGCAATATCGTACACTTGGCAAGACCGGTCTGCGGGTTTCGGAAGTCACCCTCGGGGGGGGCGGCATCGGCATGGTGTGGGGCGAGACGACCGAAGAAGAGTGCCTCGAAACCGTCAGAGCCGCAGTTGCCGCCGGCATTAACACGATTGATGTGGCTCCCATCTACGGCAGGGGCACGGCCGAAGAGGTTGTCGGCCGGGTCTTGCCCGAATTGGACAAGCGACCACTCATTGCCACCAAGGTCTTTCTCCAGCCCCAGGAACGGACCGATCTGGCCGGCGCCATTCGGCGCTCTGTGGAGGCCAGCCTGAGCCGCCTGGGCTGCGAGCGGATCGATGTTTTCCAGCTGCACAACCAGGTCGAGCCTGAGGAACCCAGCGTGCCGCTACGGCTCAGCCTGGACGAGGTCCGCCGACCGAACGGGGTGCTCGACACCCTGCAACAGCTCAAGGACGAGGGCGTGGTCGGCGCCATCGGCTTCACCGGCATTGCGCGCCACGACGTGATCGAGGAGCTGCTGTCCGAGGCCCGTTTGGAAACGGTCCAGCTGGTGACGAATATCCTGAACTCCGAGGGCGAGATGGGCGCGGCCGGTGACGGCGCTTACCGGGATCATCTCAAAATGGTGCAGACCGCCCAGGCCAATGGGCTGGGCGTGTTTGGCATCCGACCGTTTGCCGCCGGCTCGCTGACCGACGCCATCGACCGCTCCCTGCCCGACGACCACCCGGTCGCCGCCGACTTTGGCCTGGCCCATAGCGAACTCGGCTTTCTCACTGACCGGGACTCGCTGGCCGTGGCGGCCATGCGCTATGCGCTCAGTCTGCCCGGCGTCAGCACAGTTGTGACCGGGGCCAAGAATCGGGCCGAGTTGGCCGAGGCGATTGCCGCCACCCAGGCCGGGCCGCTTTCGACCGAGGCCATGGAGCGGATTGCCGAGCTGCAACAGACGGTCTTGAAACGCCCTGCTTGAGGGTATCCTCGGCTCAGACACAGGCCGGCAGCACCTTCTCGACTGCTTACACCCGGGCTTTCCAGCCGCCCTGGGCGACAATACCGGTCGCCTGGGGCAGAACCTGCTCGCTGAATTGCTGCATCTGGTCTTCGAGTTCCTGGCGCTGGCCCGACGGGCAGTCGAAAAAACACACCATCAGCGAATAGCCGGCCTGGGCGAAACGCTCCAGGTCGGCCAGGATCTGATCCGGTGTGCCGGTGCAGATACGGCGGGGATTGGCCTGCGCTTGCGGATCGTCCGCCGTGGTCAGCCGAGCTGAGCTGACGCCGATCATGGCAAACTCGGCCGGGTCTTTGCGCTGACGCTCAAGCTCACGGCGGATAACCTCCTGAGCCGTGGCGTAACGGCTCGGCTCGGCGTGCGAGTCCAGGAAAATGGGATAGAAGCCGTCGCACAGGCGCGCCGCCCGACGGGCGCCGACCGTGGTCACCCCGCCATAAATAATCGGCGGGGCAGGGCGCTGAACGGGTTTGGGGTCCATTGACACTGCCTCAAAGCGGTAGAACTGGCCCTGGAAGCCGACCGCCTCGTCAGCCCAGGCGCGTTTATAGACCTCAATGCACTCCTCGGTCTGGGCCGCGCGCTTGGCATACGCAAGGCCGAGCGCCTCAAATTCCTCCTGCATCCAGCCGGCTCCGACGCCGAACAACAGCCGGCCGCCCGACAGCTGGTCGATAGTCGCAAACTGGCGCGCATCGCTCAGCGGGTTGCGGTAGGGTGCGATCAGCACGCTGGTGCCGAGCTTGAGACGGCTGGTGCTGACCGCCACCGCGCCCATGACGACTGCGGCGTCGAGCATGGTATGCCGCGACTCATAGGCGCGCGTGCCCGAGGCATTGGCCACATGGGCGCTGGTCGAGGCCATGGGCATGCACACATGATCGGGAAACCACATTGAGTGATAGCCGAGGCGTTCGGCCAGCTGGGCGGTCTGGACCGGCTGCATGTGCGCGACGCTGATCGAACGGGCCAGAAAGTTGACTTCGTCCCGATAGCCGAAGCCGTGGGTGGTAGCGTATAGACCGATATCCATATCTCTTGTCTCCCGCCCGCTCCCGTAGCACCGGGCGTTCGGTGCGGTCAAGGGCAGGCCCGGTCGGGGGGCTCAGTTTGAGGATGTTTACCCCGGCCACACATTGAGCGGTTCTCTCGTTGCTCTTAAAATACATTATCGGACGGAGCGGTTGGCTCTGACGCAACGCGTTAAGTGGTGAGAGATTTGAGAAAGACATGAGACGCGATTATCTCGGATTTCGGCAGCAGGGCAAAAGCCAAGCTCGGCAACGCCGCGGTTTCGGGTGCGCCCGAAGATCAGCTCAGAGCGCCGCTCGAAGGGCTGATCCTCGACCTCGCGGAATTGCTCGGCCTGCCAAGAGGGCAGGTCGTGGCGGTGGGCGAGACATCGCTTGCCGATCTCAAGACCCGGCCCGATTACGCAATCACGCTCCACTCGGCGCTGGTGGGCTTCATTGAGGTCAAGGCGCCGGGAAAAGGCGCGGACCCCCGACGCTTTACGGACAAGCACGACCGGGAGCAATGGGAAAAGCTGCGAACTCTCCCGAACCTGATGTATACCGACGGCAACGCCTTCAGCCTGTGGCGAAACGGTGACCTTGAAGGCAACATCACCGCGCTTGGCGGCGATATCGAAACCGCCGGCGTCAAGCTGACGGCCTCGTCCAGCCTGCCGGGCTTGTTTACCGACTTCTTCCAGTGGCAGCCGCAGCCGCCAAAATCAGCCCCAGCGCTGGCCGAATTGACGGCCCGGCTCTGCCGGTTGTTGCGTGAGGAGGTGACCGAGCAATTGGCCCAGGGCTCCGGCCCGCTCACCGGCCTCGCCACCGACTGGCGCAAGCTGCTATTCCCGAGCGCGACGGACGAAGCTTTTGCCGACGGCTACGCCCAGGCTGTGACCTTCGGTCTGCTCATGGCGCGGGCACGCAAGATCACCCTCAGCGACGGCCTTGACCGCGTGGCCGGCGAACTGCGCCAGACCAACACCCTGATCGGCGCGGCGCTGCGCCTCCTGACCGACGACGCCGAAAACCAGGAAACCCTGAAAACCTCGCTGGCCACCCTGACGCGCGTTCTGGACGCCGTACAATGGGACGTTATCAGCAGGGGCGACCCGGAGGCGTGGCTGTACTTCTATGAAAGGTTCCTGACCACCTATGACAGCGAGCTGCGACGCAAGACGGGTTCATACTACACCCCGCCGGAAGTCGTCATGTCGATGGTACGCCTGGTCGATGAAGCACTGAAATCCAGCGCCTACTTCGGCCTGACCGACGGCTTGGCCTCGCCGGACGTGACCGTGGCGGACCCGGCAACCGGCACCGGCACCTATCTCCTGGGCGTCTTACGGCGCATCGCCGAAACGACGGAAGAAGACCAAGGGCCGGGCGCGGTTCCGGGGGTGATCGAGGCCGCCATCCCAAGGCTGATCGGTTTCGAGATCCAGCTTGGCCCTTTCGCGGTTGCCCAGCTTCGCTTGTTGGCCGAGTTGAAGGAGCTTGCGGGCGAAGCATTTGCGGGCAGGTCCAACCCGATGCGCCTGTTCGTGACCGACACCCTGGGCAACCCGTTCGCCGAGGAAGAATACATCCCGCAAATCCTCATGCCGCTGGGTGAATCGCGCCGCCAGGCGAACCGGATCAAGCGGCAGGAGCGCATCACCGTCGTCATCGGCAACCCGCCCTATAAGGATAAAGCCAGGGGGCTGGGCGGCTGGGTGGAGAACGGCAGCGGCAACCGAATCGCGCCGCTCATGGACTGGATGCCGTCGCCCGAATGGAACGTCGGGGCGCACGTCAAGCACCTCCGCAACCTTTACGTATACTTCTGGCGCTGGGCCACCTGGAAGGTGTTCGGCGATGGCGACGGCGATCCCGCCGAACTCAGAGGCCGAGAACGCAACCAGACGGGCATTGTCTGCTTCATTACCGCGGCAGGATTTCTGAACGGCCCTGGCTTTCAGAAGATGCGCGCCGACCTGCGGGCCGAAGCAGACGAAATCTGGGTCATCAACTGCTCGCCTGAAGGCCATCAGCCGCCCATTCGCAGCCGCATCTTTCAAGGCGTTCAGCAGCCGGTCTGCATCGTCATGGCCCTGCGCAAGCGCCGCACGGAGTCACCCCAGCCCGCGAGGGTTCGCTACCGGACCCTGGCCGGCAAAACCCGTGAGGACAAATTCGCCGCCTTCGACAACATTTCCCTCGAAGACGACGGCTGGGTTGAATGCCCGGACGAGCTGCGCGCGTCGTTCCTGCCACAAGCGACAGGCGCCTGGGGCGACTTCGTTCCTGTGGAGGACCTCTTCGCCTACAACAGTTCAGGCGTGATGCCGCACAGGATGTGGGTCATCGCCCCAGATAGACAGTCCCTTGAAGACCGCTGGGATGCCCTGGTGCGAGAGCAAAACTCCGCAAGGAAGGAGACGCTGTTTCACGCGACTTTCAGAAACGGGAAACTGAGCGACAAGTACGTGAACAAGCGGCTGAAGAGCGGCCTCTATGGCCACGAATTCCGCGCCAACTCGGTGGCTACTGATCAGGGGAAATGTATCGCCCCGGCACGATACGCCTTCCGGTCGTTCGACCGGCAGTGGATCATCCCGGACGGCCGCCTCATCAACGATTCAAGACCAATCCTCTGGCAGAACTTCTCGGATAAGCAGGTTTTCCTGACGGCCCTGCGCCGGTCCTCCCCGAGCGGCGGTCCTGGTGTCACTTTCGCTGCCTCGGTCTGTGACATCGACCACTACAAGGGCTCGTTTGGCGGGCGCGTCTTCCCGCTCTGGGCCGACAACCAAGCTGCCACTTCAAACGTGAAGGGGGCTTTCCTCGATTACCTGACAGAACAGCTTGGCACGCCTGTCTACGGTCAGCAGGTCATGGCCTATCTGGCTGCCGTCATGGCCCATCCCGGCTACACCCGCCGCTTTCAAGACGATCTGGTGCAACCGGGCTTGCGCCTGCCCCTCACCCGAGACGCCGGGCTATTCGAGGAAGCCGTCGCCTTGGGCGAAGAGGTGATCTGGCTACACACCTTCGGCGAACGCTATGCCGACCCGTCCAACAGCCGACCCGCCGGCGCGCCGCGCATGCCTAAGGGCGAAAGTCCGTTGATCCCCAGGGACGGCGCCATCCCTCCCGGCCCGAACCGGATGCCCGACCGCATCGACTATGACGCCGGGAAGCGCCGTCTGCTGGTAGGCGAGGGCTACATCGACAGCGTACCACCGGAGGTCTGGCAGTACGAAGTTTCGGGCAAGCAGGTGCTGGTGCACTGGTTCAGCTACCGCAAGAAGGACCGAACGCGGCCCGTCATCGGTGAACGGCGGCCGCCGTCGCCCCTGGAGAAAATCCAGTCGGACCGCTGGCTCGCCGAATACACCACAGAACTCTTGAACGTCCTCCACGTCCTGGGCCGCCTAGTCGCCCTGGAAGACCGCCAAGCCGACCTTCTCACCCGCATCTGTGACGGCCTGCTGATCAGCGCCGATACCCTCCGCACCGCCGGCGCGTTCGACGTCAGACACAAGGGCAGAGGCGGCAACGCTGATGCGCGGCAGCGTTCATTGCTGTGAAGGGTGCGTGGGCTCTTGAGGCGGACTGCCGCCTTCAGAAGCCCAACGACGGCTTTGAGAGCTTGGCGGACGTGGGCGCCGCAAGGTGGACACTTTGGGCGTCATCGGACGTAGACGGCCGAGCGGCCGAGGACGAGTGTAGGAAAATCAAGGAGTTACGGAGCTAAGCGGATTCGGCTCAACTGAACAATTTTAGGGAAAAGGCAGGCTTGACGAAGATCTTCAGAACCGTACGGAGCGGCCGCCTGAGCCAATTCTAATCGTCAAGAGCAATGGATGTCTGAACTGTGACTGGGGCTATCCGAAAAATTCTCTGGTGAGGCCGATGGTATCCGAGCAGGGCTGAGCAAGTACCTGAAGGTCGGCCGCACGGGATGCCAGAGTGAATGAACTCCACCAGCTGGGTGTCCCGCTTTTTGGTGAGACGCCCGGGCCGGACCGGGGCGAGCTATTGAGCAAAAGTGTATCAACACTCCACCTTTACAATCCTCGTGTCTTCCGGCAAGGTTGAATTATCTTTGACGTAACGCATAATTTCCAAGGAAGCTGGCAATGATTGTCAGCTATCGTGATAAGCGAACCGAAAATTTTGCGGCTGGACGACGAGTCCCAGCCTTCTCTGGCATCGAACACGCCGCCCGGTTGAAGATCGACCGACTGGAAGCGGCGACCTCGCTTGAGGACCTTGCCGCGCTGCCTGGTAACCGTTTCAAAGCCTTGAAGGGAGACCGAAAGGGCCAGTACAGCATCCGCATCAACGACCAATGGCGGATATGCTTCGAGTGGCCGCGGATGTCCCCAGGGCCAACATGTGTCGAAATTGTCGATTATCATTAGGGGGACCACTATGGCCATACGCGCAATCCATCCCGGAGAACACCTCGCTGAAGAGCTGAAAGAACTCAAGATGAGCGCTGCTGCCCTTGCCCGTAAGATCGAGGTTCCCACTAACCGCGTCACCGCAATCCTCAACGGACAACGCGCCGTTACCGCTGATACGGCGCTGCGGTTGGCTCATTTCTTCGGTACGAGTCCAGAGTTCTGGCTGACTTTGCAGCAACGCTATGAGTTACGGCTTGCCGGGCAGAAAGCTGGCAAAGATATTGAGGCTCTACCAACGCTTACTCTGCCCACCAAGCTCTTTGCCGACTCTTGGGTCGGCCTTTTCTATGACGCTGACGACGATGCGAAGACTGGAAATCTTGACCCTTCCAAACACGAAGAGAGAAGCCGTAGACTCCAGGCCGTGGCGATGAAGGAGATATGGGCGAAAGGCGGATTTGAAAGCGTGACGGCCCTCCTGTCCGGTGGCGGCGCAGGGGATATCGCCGGCGGTTCTCTAGCGCTGAACATCACAACTGCAAACGAACGGACTGATTTCTTGAAGGACTGCCTTTCCGTTACCGGCGTCCTTGAGAGGGAGGTGGATAGTTGCATGCAGGAGTTTCTGCTCTCTGTTGATGACGAAGCGCGCAGGGGGCTCCTCTCAGCCGTTGCCGAGGGCACCGACACGGGCCGGACCGTGCGGTTATTTCGGTGTGCCCCTTTCGGGAAGAATACATGGCGCCTACTCGACCGATACGACGAGCGAGTCCGGGAGCGCTATTGGCAGGAAGTCTCCCCACTCCAGAACCCCTACAGCGATGAGGAGCTGACTGAACTCATCGATCGCCTGCTTGAAGCAAAGCGCCCGCGCGCGGCTTTCCGCGCCGCACATCCAGACTGGTCGCGGGTCGAGACATCGCGCCTGAAGCGTCTTCTTCTTGCTATTGCTACCGTGGGGGCCGAACCTGCGGGCCACTCCACACTTGAGGAGTCTCAGATTTCCGAAGCGCTGACCTCGCTCGGTGGCCGCATCGGCATCGCTCCGGACGAGATAGCGCAGCTTGGGATCCTATATATCAAGACCTTCAGTCGCAGCGAAGACGGTGTTCGCACTTTAGAGCGGTGGACCGCAGAATCCCCGATCCTCTTCGTTCGCGCTCTGGCTCTTGCGTTCAAATACCGCGATGATGGACAGGACCCATCGGAATGGCGAATTGCAGACCCCGAGCGACGTGCGGATCTAGTCTCCGTCGCTCGTCGCCTTCTCGATCAGATCAATTGTCTGCCGGGCACCGAGGGGATCTACGGCAAGGTCGATACTAAGGCGGTACTCGCCTGGACGACCGAGGTGCGGCAACTCTGCGCTGAACATGACCTCGTGGCGGCCGGTGACCAGGTGATTGGGCAGCTTCTGTCCAGGGCTCCGGCCGAAGCGGATGGTAGATGGCCATGCCTTCCAGTCTGCCAGGTGATGGAAAGGATTGCTTCCCGGGAGGTCGGCACTGGCTTTAACATTGGCGTTCGCAACGGGGGCCGCGAGCGTGGGCGTGACGCGTACCGGCTCATCAGGTACTGGCGCAGAGAGGACAGCTCGTGGGAACGCGAGCGCGCCGCAGAGTACCGCGACTGGGCGAAGCAACACGTCTCCGATTATCCCTATGTCAGCCGTGTCTTCGAGGACCTCGCGGCTGATTATGATCGCGAGGCGGAGTGGCACGAAGCCGAGGCGCAAGTCGTAAATAGGCCGCAGAACTGAGGCTCCCGCGGTAGGCGGGCGACCTCTATACATCCTAGCCTAGAGCCTTCGGCTTTTAGGTAGAGGCATAACCAGCATGGGCGAAGTAGTGGCGGCATTCCTCAGGGCCGAAACGGTCGAGCAGGGTGCCGAGCCGCCGCCAGGTCGCCGCCACGGTCCGTTCGGCCGCGTGGCGGAGCAAGGCTTTGAGCTTGGCGAAGACCTGTTCAATCGGGTTGAGATCGGGGGAGTAGGGCGGCAGGAAGCGCAGCGTGGCGTCCACCCGTTCAATGGCTGCCCGCACGGCGGGCTCCTTGTGGCTGCTCAGATTGTCCATAATGACGATATCGCCCGGAGTGAGGGTCGGCAGCAGACACTGTTCGACATAGGCCAGGAAGCAGGGGCCGTTGATCGGGCCATCGAAGACGCACGGAGCGGCCACGCGGTCGTGGCGCAGCGTCGCCACGAAGGTCAACGTGTGCCAGTGGCCGTGGGGGCGGGGCGCCCGCAACCGCTGGCCCCGGGGGCAGCAGCCATGGCTACGAGTCATGTTGGTCTTGGCCCACGTCTCGTCCAGGAAGACGAGGCGCCGCGGATCAAGCTGGCTTTGCGTGCGTCGCCACTGCCGGCGGCGCTGCGCGATGTCCGGCCGCTCCTGCTCGGCGGCCACCAGGCTTTTTTTTAAAGCTGATCCCCGCGCCTTTGAAGAATCGGGACAGCATGCTGGTATCGACCCGCACGCCACGCTCCCGCAACAGCCGGGCGGCCAAGGCGGCCAGCGTGATATCCGGCTGCGCCGCCAGCACCGCCAGCACCCAGGCACGGTGCGGCTCCACCTTCGAGGGCCGATGCCCGCCGGTGCCCGCACTCGCCCGCTCCCCGGTGCGGTGGAACCGCTGGAGCCACTTGATCGCCGCCGCCGCACTGACCCCAAACCGCCGCGCGGCCGCCCGCCGGCTCAGTCCCTCGCTGTCCACGGCGTCAATCACGCGGTCCCGCAAATCTTGCGCATACGCTCGGGCCATCGGCTCCCTCCTTCCGCAGTGCTCTGCCTGCACGCCCTCCCCAGTGTGCGACAAAGACGCGGCTGATTCAAGCTATTCGCAGAAGGCTCTAGCAGAAGACGACCTCTGAGAGTTTCAGCAAGTGTTTTGGAAAGATGCCATCAGATACGGATAGGAATATGCGCAAGAGTTACAACCGGCCAAAGAACCACCAGGATTTTGAAAAGCTCTGCCTGAAGCTGCTTCGGGCTTATTGGCAGTGCCCGGAGCTGGACCTGTATGCAACTGGGGGGCAGGTTCAGCACGGAGTGGATATCCTTGATTTAAGCGGACAAGACCCTCTACGCGCGGCGCAGTGCAAGCTGCACGGAGAAGGGAAAGCAACGACGCCAGGTGAAGTGAAAGGTGAGATCGAGAAGGCGAAGGAATTTGACCCCCCCTCGGCCGATATGTCATCCTGACGACAGGGAAGGTTAGAAAAGAAGTCCACGACTTGTTGGTAGCAACAAATCGGAAGCACAGGGAAAAGCAGCTGTTCATCGTAGAGGTCTTCGACTGGGATCGTATTGAGGATCTGCTCGACGAGTACCCAGACGTCCGCAGCTGGTACGAAGGCGGCCCGTCAGCCGCTGCCTTCGGCAGGCTTGAGTCGAAGATCGATAAGCTGTCTGAGGCCGTTCCACAGCTCTCCACAGCAGGCCGTGGTGACGACAGCCCGGACAATTTTCACGCCGAAATTGATGAGGCACGAGAGTACTTGGAAAAGCATGACCACCAGATGGCAAGGCTGCTCCTTCAGCGCATCAAAGTCCGAAATTGGGACGAGCTGAACGCGCGGCAGAAGTTCAGAGTATTGACCAACTTGGCATCCGTTGAGGTATCGGCTGCTAACCCTAAGAGGGCAGCTGAACTGTGTCTCGAAGCAAAGACGTATCAACCCGATGACGAGCTAGCTCGAACCAACGAAGCCCTGAGCTATCTCATGCTCGGACAACGCGAACGAGCGTTTGAGCTGGCGGGTAAGCTGAGAGAGGAGTTTCCCCGCTCCGAGCGTGTGCTCGGAATCTTCATTCGAAGCGCCCTAGACTTGACGGCGCTAGAGTCGCTCGAAGAGGCGGTGCCTCAAGAGTTGTTTGAGAAGGACGACGTAGCCGCTGCCTTGACCGAGCGAGCGCTGGATTCGGGTGAGATGCAGAAAGCGGAGAAATTCATCAGGGCCGCGACAGCCGCTAATAGCCGCGCGTCCGACATCTGGCTCCTACTCGGCAATATTATCTTTCAGTCGGAAACATCAGGGAGTTTCGAGCGATATGGAACTGAAGCCCTGTTTTGCGACACAGAGAGGCTGAGAGAAGCTGAGGATGCTTTCGGCGAAGCATTGAGGCTTGCCAAGGAAGAACGTTCCACTTCTGGGACGGTGGGAGCGCTGCTGAACAGAAGGCTGACAAGAATTGCCCTCCAAAAAGAAGCCGAGGCCCGGGAGGATTTAGAAGAGGCCCGGCAGGTCGCCCCGCAAGATCCAAGGGTCATCGAAGCCTACGGTACATCACTCAGGCTTGAAGGAAGGACTGATGAGGCGATTGAGGTCATGCGTCGCCTTCCGCCTGACGAATTATCACATCACGGTCAAATGAACCTGGGTACGCTGCTCCTGGAACGTGGAGAGCCCGGCGATTACCACAGTGCAGGAGACGTGCTCTCACGGGTGGCAACAAGTGAGGAAAAACTGCCAGAAGACTTCCGGGAGTATTGCCTTGAGATGAGCCTGCAGGCGTTTGCTCAGGAGAAGCAATTCGACGCTGGCCGTGAACTCTTGGAGCAAGTTCCTGAGGAGACTGTCTCTGCGATTGGCCTCAAGACACTCACGGCTAGAGCCTTCTGCTTTTAGGTAGACGCATACCCAGCATGGGCGAAGTAGTGGCGGCATTCCTCAGGGCCGAAGCGGTCAAGCAGGGTCCCGAGCCGCCGCCATGTCGCTTCCACGGTCCGTTCGGCCGCGTGACGGAGCAAAGCTTTGAGCTTGGCGAAGACCTGTTCAATGGGGTTGAGATCGGGGGAGTAGGGGGGCAGGAAACGGAGTGTGGCCCCCACCCGCTCAAGGGCCGCCCGCACGGCCGGACTCTTGTGGCTGCTCAGATTGTCCATAATGACGATATCACCCGGGGTGAGCGTCGGCAGCAGGCATTGTTCGACATAGGCCAGGAAGCAGGCGCCATTCAGCGGGCCATCGAAGACACACGGAGCGGCCACACGGTCGTGGCGCAGCGTCGCCACGCAGGTCAGCGTCTGCCAGTGCCCGTGGGGGCGGGTCGCCCGCAACCGCTGGCCCCGGCGGCAGCGGCCATGGCTGCGGGTCATATTCGTCTTCGCCCAGGTCTCATCCAGGAACACGAGGTGCCGCGGGTCAAGTTGGCCTTGCGTGCGCTGCCACTGTCGGCGGCGGCGCACGATGTCCGGCCGCTCCTGCTCGGCGGCCACCAGGCTTTTTTTTAAAGCTGATCCCGGCCCCTGTGAAGAAGCGGGACAGCATACTGGTGTCTACCCGCACGCCGCGTTCCCTCCACAGCCGGGCCGCCAATGCGGCCAGCGTGATATCGGGCTGCGCCGCCAGCACCGCCAGCACCCAGGCGCGGTGGGGCTCCACCTTCGAAGGCCGATGCCCCCCGGTGCCCACACTCCTCCGCTCCCCGGTCCGGTGGAACCGCTGGAGCCACTTGATCGCTGCCGCCGCACTGACCCCAAACCGCCGCGCTGCCGCCCGCCGGCTCAGTCCCTCACTTTCCACCGCGTCAATCACGCGATCCCGCAAATCTTGCGCATACGCTCGGGCCATTTCTTCCCTCCTTCCGTCGCGCTCCGCCGGCACGCCCCCCCCAGTGTGCGACAAAGACGCGGCTGATTCAAGCTATTCGCAGAAGGCTCTAGGCTCCACTTGCTGGAAGGTAAACAGGACAAGGCTACGAAGGGTGCAGATGATGCGCGCGCCTTGCTGCAGGACACGGCGACAACATTCGACGTTCGTCGCCTGGCGCTACTCCTGTTCGACTTAAGACGTTTTAACGACGCCCTGCCTCTTTGGCAGCGGATCGCCGTGCCGAGCGTGCTGAGTTCCGACACGAAACATCTTTTGTATTGTGCTGCCCAACTCAACAGGGATGGCATCATGCTTGAGATTTTTCGGGAGCTACGGCAAGCGGGAGTAACCGACCAGATACTGCTCGACAACGAGCTTTCTCTCCTTGAGGCGTATGATACTGATCATGCCATAAAGATTCTCAACGAAGAAATCAGCCGCCGTCCGGAGGACAAGGCGCTCAAGCTCAGACGCTCAAGGCTGGGATTGGCGCTCGACCGGGACGACTTGCTAGATCGGGATCCATCAAACGTGCCAGCAGCTGATGAAGCGGAGCCGCGCAGGGCTGTTGAGGCCGTGCACGTTCTCAAGGCAATCGGACACGGGCAGGATGCCGTTCAGTATGCCTATGAGTTCCTTCGCCACAATTTTCAGGAGCCGGATGCCCACGGAGCGTTCACCCTGGCTTTGGGTCCGTTCGGGAACGAACCGCAACTGGAGAAGCCGGTCTGCGTCGAGACTGACACCGCAGTCTGCTATGCGGAGCAGGGAGACTCCACCCCTCACTGGATTATCGTTGAGGCGACACCAGATCCTAACTCACAGTTCCAGGAACCCGAACTCTCGCCTGATCACGCAATCTGCAAGGCCATGATGGGCAAGAAGGTCGGAGACAAATTCGTTCTCGCCAAAGGCATCCAGGATCGCACCGGAGAAATCAAGGAAATCCAGAACAAATATGTCTATCGTTATCAGGACTGCATGCGACAGTGGCAATTACGGTTTCCAGAGTTGCCAGTCGTGCAGGCCATCAGGCTGCCGGAGAAGCCTGGGAAATCGGGGGAGCCAGAGCTCGACCTCAGCCCGATTTTCCAGTCCCTCGATAGGCGCCAGGAAGATGTAAGGAATGTCGAACGGATTTACCAGGAGGAGTTAGTCCCTCTCCATATGTTTGGCGAGCCTTTCGGCGGCAGCGCGTTCACTGCGCTTGAGCATTTAGCTTCGAGGATGGGGGTCCCGGTCAGATGCCGCCACGGTTCGGTGGAAGAGCGCGAGCAGGCAGCGAAAGCACTCAGGTCCTGCAATACGCTTGTTTTGGACATGAGCGCCATTGCGTCGTTTTTTCTGCTGGATAGGCTTGACCTCCTAGAGAACTGGCCGATTGATCTCGTGGTGTCCACAAATACAGTGAATGAACTCCGGCAGATGATCGCCAATGAGGAGCGGATTCACAGCAAGCAGTCAAGACGATTGCTAAAGACCGAAACAGGATACGCTAGGCTAGAAAGCACGGCGGAGCAGAAGGCGGCTTATATCGGGAAGTTGCGCCATCTTGTTGAAGTGATAGAGGCCCGCTGTAAGGTCGAACCCTGTGAGGCACTCGCGGCCATGGAGCCGGAGAAGAGAGAAGCGATTATTGAGTGCTTTGGTCAGTACGGGGCAGAAGCAGTGCTGCTGGCTGCTGTGCCGGGAGGAGTGCTTTGGACCGATGACTTTGCCCAGGCAGAGCTGGCCAGAAGCGAGCACGGCGTGTCGCGGGTGTGGACACAGTTTGTCCTCGGGGCGCGTGTTGAGTCAGGCGTGGGTGACCTTGAGACATATTTTGATGCAAGCGCCAAACTGCTCGGATACGGGTATTCCTTCACCAGCCAAAACCCCCAGATTGTCCGTCAGGCCGGAGTGATCGCGGAGTGGAAGGTAGACAGCTGGCCTCTTTCACAGGCCCTGTCTGCTTTCGCCGGAGAATCCGTTGACCTTGAGCAGACCCTTCAGCTGGCGGCGGGATTCCTTGTGCTCCTGTATAAAGAGCCTCTTCTCCCCGAAACCAAGGCGAATATCACTGTGAAGATTCTCGAAAATGTTGCAAAGAAAAAGGGAGGGATTCAGGGGATTCGCGCTCTTCGCAAAGCCCTGCCAACCGTCTTTAGCCTGAACGCTCTTGGTCTTATGGATGCAGCCGCAAACGTCGATGCTTGGTTAAAAAGTAGTGATGAGCGGCTGTTTCGTGTGTAACAGGACTTTCGCAAATGACGGTGATCTACACAGTCCGAGACGGCGGCTGTCGAGTCATCACCGCAAGGAGAGCGCGGCACGATGAAAGACAAAACTACTACCAGTATGTCACTGGGGGAAGAGATCCTTCGGAAGGATAAGACCAAAACCGACTGGCCACGGCTGCGGCGGGAGCACGCCGCCGGTCAGGAGCCGGCCAAGGAGACGGCAGAGGGGGACTTCGACTGGGCGAAGGCCGCCGTGATCATGCCCCCGGCCAAGGCGGCGATCTCCCTGCGCTTAGACACTGACGTGCTGGCCTTCTTCAAAGCGCAGGGCCAGGGCTATCAGACGCGGATCAACGCGGTGTTGCGCAGCTACATGGAAGCCCAGCAAGGATAAGCCCCAGGGCCGGACGCTGGAACGGCAGGGCGTAGCGTCACGCCACTTTTGGGGCGACGGTGAGACGGACACCGAGCGCGTCCAGAACCTTCATCACCGTGCCGATGCGGGGGTCGCGCTCGCCGGACAGCGCTTTGTACAGGCTGGGCCGGCCCAGGTGGGTTTCCTGGGCTACGGCGGTCATGCCCATGGCGCGCGCCACAGTACCGACCGCCTTGACGAAAAATGCCGGGTCGTTTTCTTCGAGCGCGGCTTGCAGGTACGCGATCCGGGCTGCATCGTCTTCAAGAAACTCGGCACTATCCCAAGCGGTGTACGTTTCTTTGCTCGTAGTGCCTCCTTCGCGCCGCATCAGGCGTTCAGTCGCACTCGCCGATTCGGGTGCCGCTGGTCTTCATTTCCATCTCGTAGCCTTCGCCTTTGAAGGCGGTGCGGCCGGTCAGAGTGGCGCCGGTCGACGTGTAGCTGATACTCCCGGTCATGGGTGGATTGCCCTGCCCGCGACTACAGGTCAGGGTCCCGCTGAATGAGGTGGCATCTTGGGCGGTATTGCTGAGCCGGCAGGCGCCGCCCTTGGTGATTGAGGCTGTCGGGTCCCAGTTCGGCTCGGTAACGCACTGGGTATCGGTTCGCTTCTGTGGCTGGGGCTGAAATGATGCCTGGCTCTCATACTCGAAACGCCATTTCCCTGGCGTGATGTCAAAGGCGTTGACGTGAGCCGGGAGCGTCTGAAATCCCACACCAACCAGGACCGCAAAGAACAGGACATACCGCATACCAAACCTCCAACTCGGCGCATGTGCCATACCATACTTTGGACGTGCCGGGTCGAGAAGGCAAGACCGCTGCCGTCCGTCCCGGCCTCTTGCCTTGCGACGGGATCGTATGCTTAAGCTCGACACACATATCTGTTCGGAGAGGGAGAAGAAGACCATGGCAAATACACACGACGGGCCACTGTCACGCGTGATTGAGGTCGGTGAGCTGGAATGGCAGGAGCTGCAACCGGGGATTCGAGCCAAGCAGCTGTGGAGCGACGAGGCGAGCCAGCGTCGGGCGATCATGACCCGGATTGAGCCCGGGGCTGCCCTGCCCATGCACCGCCACGACGGCGACGAACTCATCTTTGTTCTGGAAGGGGCGCTGGGCGACGAATTCGGCACGGTCACGGCCGGCAATCTTGGCTACCGGCCCAACGGCTGCGTGCATACTGTGTCGAGCCCAAAGGGGGCGACCGTGCTGGCCGTGATTACGGGCGGGATCAGCATGACGGGTGAGCGGGGCGACGCGCCGCCGTCGCAGGTTTTTACCCTCAGTGACTTGGAATGGACCGAGGCGCGGCCCGGCATCCGGCTGAAAAGCATCTGGCAGGACGCCGAGGCGGAGCGACGCGCCGTGCTGGCCCGGTTTGAACCGGGCGCCGAGCTGCCGCTCCACCGCCACATCGGCGATGAGTTGATTTTTGTCATTGAGGGCGCAAACGCGGACGAGGCCGGCGAGGTGGCGACCGGCAACATGAGCTACCGGCCCCAGGGCTGTACCCATACCGTCACGACCAAGAACGGCGCGACGTGTCTGAACATCGTGTGGGGCCACGCCGAGATGTTGTGACACCGCACAGGCAGGCGCGGCCTGCGCGCTCCGGCTCAGGCTGCCCGCTGCTCCAGGGCGGCTTTGATATCGCCGTAGTCTGGAAACTGGTGGGTCTCCAGCTTTGAGTAAATCTTGGTGCCGTTGACGCTGACCTCAAAGCGTCCGTCGCCGAACGGGACCAGGGTCAGGCCGCTGATGTCTTGCTTGTACTCGTTCAACAGGCGTTCCGTCAGACTGACGGCTTCGGGTTCATAGCCTCAAGCCGCGCAGTATTCGATCCGAATGTCCATACCCGTCTCCTTGTTGGTTGAGCAAACCTGCCGCCATCCCTAGCACGCAGCCGCCCCGCACTCAACGAAAACGGCTTTGCTTTCTGGCGTCCCGTGGTTTATGCTCCGGCCAGAACGGTGGCGAAGCGCCTGCGGTCGGCAAGCGGGACTCGATGCTTGCTCCATCCGGGCATCTTTCGCACCTGTGTACAAGGAGGCGACGTATGGACTGGCGCGAACACTGTGGCGATAAACTTGTCTCTCCCCACCAGGCCGTGAAGGCTGCGGTGCGCAGCGGCGACAGCGTGCAGCTCAACTGGTTGCACGCCACGCCGCTGACCCTCAGCCAGGCGCTGCTGGAGTGCAAAGAGGAGCTGCGAGAGGTCCGGGTCGGCACCATCGGGCCGCTGTTCAACTGGGACCAGCCCGGCGTCGAGCAGGCGTTCACGATTGAGGCCACCTATCTCGGTACGACCACCCGCCCGCTGATGAACGACGGCCGGCTGGATTTCATCCCGGTGATGTATTTTCGGCGCGGAGAACTGCCGCCGGGCCTCACCTGCGACGTGTACATGACCCCGGTCTCGGCTCCCGACAAGCACGGTTACTGCAGCTTCGGGCACGGGCTGTTCATGTCCAAAACCATGGCCAAGGCCGCCCGGACGGTCGTTGCCGAGGTGCACCAGGACTTCATCCGCACCGGCGGAGAGAACTATATCCATGTGTCGGAGATCGACTATTTTGTCGAACCCACCCAGCCGCCGGCCCAACTGCCGCCGACCCAGCGCAACGACGAGGAAGTCGCCGCAACCGAGCTGATCTGTACCCTGGTGGCCAGCAATCTGGTCCACGACGGCGATACCCTGCAAATCGGCCTGGGCAGCGTGTCCTCGCCAATTGCCATGTATCTGGGCGACAAGAATGACCTGGGGATTCATACCGAGGTCATCCCCGGCGGCATTGCCCGGCTGGTCAAGGAAGGGGTCATCACCGGCAAGTATAAAACCGTCAATCCCGGCAAGGTGGTGGCCAGCGCGGGCATCGGGGTGTTTGACGACGAGCTGGCGATTATCGACGGCAACCCCAATTTCGAGTTCTACGATTTCACCTATACCGACGACCTGCGCCTGCTGGTCAACCAGAAGAACTATGTCGCCGTCAACAACGCGCTGGCGGTCGACCTCGGCGGTCAGGCCTGCTCCGAGTCGTTCGGGCCGTTCATGTATACCGGAACGGGCGGACAGACGACCTTCACCATTACCGCCGCCTTCAGCAACCCCGGCAAGTCGGTGATCGTCACCCCCTCGTCTTCGATTGTCAACGGCCGCCGCATTTCGCGCATCGTGCCGATGCTGGAGCCGGGCAGCGTGGTCACCGCCCAGCGCGCCTTTGTCGATTATGTCGTCACCGAGTACGGGATTGCCGAGCTGCGGGGCAAGACCCTCAAACAGCGGGCGGCCGCCCTGGTCGAGATCTGTCATCCGGACTTCAAACCGGACCTGCTCAAAGAGGCCAGGCGCATTTATTTTCTGTGAGGCGCAACGCTATGGTAACCGCACTGCCTACGCCCCGGCTTTTTTCCCGACCAGAGTTCCAGCAGCTGGTTGATACCGGGCTACTGGCCGGGGAGCGGGTTGAGCTGCTGGATGGAACGATCCTGACCATGTCGCCCCAGAACACCCCGCACGCTGCGGTCGTGAACCGCCTGAACTATCGGCTCATGCGGAGCTGTGGCTCTGACGTGCATATCCGCATTCAGTCGCCCATCAGTCTGGATGCCTACAATCAACCCGAACCGGACGTGGTGGTGTGTCTTCCCGACCCCCTGGATTATGCCGAAAACCATCCGCAGCCGGACCAGATTCTTCTCGTCATAGAAGTTGCCGAGGCCAGCCTGCGCCAGGACCGCGGGCGCAAGGCTGGTATCTATGCACGCAGTGGCATCCCGGAGTATTGGATTGTAGACCTGGTGCATCGTTGTATAGAGGTGATGACCGCTCCGAATGCCGCCGCCCAACGCTATGAGCGGATGCGGACCTACGAGCTTGGCCACAAGATACCCCTCCTGCAGGACAAGCGGGTCGCCGTGAGCGATATCCTGCCCCCGCCCCCGACAGAACCTAAGGAAGACTGAATGGCGCAGACATTCACCAATCGCCTGGCCAAGGAGACGAGTCCGTATCTGCTGCAACACGCCCATAACCCGGTCGATTGGTATCCGTGGGGCGAAGAGGCGTTTGCCAGGGCCAAGGCCGAGAACAAGCCGATTCTGCTCAGCGTCGGCTACTCGGCCTGCCACTGGTGTCACGTCATGGAGCACGAGTCGTTTGAGGACGAGAAAATCGCCTCGCTGATGAACGATTTGTTCGTGAACATCAAGGTTGACCGGGAAGAACGGCCCGACGTTGATGAGATCTACATGCACGCAGTCCAGATGCTGACCGGGCGGGGCGGCTGGCCGATGACCATGTTTCTGACCCCGGATGCCGAGCCGTTCTACGGCGGCACGTATTTTCCGCCGGTTGACCGTCATAATCTGCCCGCCTTTCCGCGCGTGTTGCTGGGCGTGGCCCAGGCCTACCGCGACAAGCCCGACGAGGTGGCCAAATCCACCCGCCAGATTCTTGCCAACTTAGAGAAACTGTCCCAACGCCAGGAGACCCAGCGGCCGCTCCAGATTGAGACTGTGCAGAACGCCGCGGCCCAGCTGGCCGAAAACGTTGACCACACCCACGGCGGCTTGGGCGGAGCGCCCAAGTTTCCCAACACCGCCGTCTTCAGCCTGTTTCTGCGCCAGCTGCATACCAATCAAAACAGTCACTACCTTGAGATGACCAGCCACACCCTGCGCAAGATGGCCGAGGGCGGGGTGTACGACCATCTGGGCGGCGGCTTTCACCGCTACTCGGTCGATGAGCGCTGGCTGGTGCCCCATTTCGAAAAGATGCTGTACGACAACGCCCTGCTGACCCGACTGTATCTGGAGGCGTATCAGGCCACCCAGGATCCGTTTTTCCGTGGCGTTGTCGAAGAAATCCTGGCCTATGTCGAACGCGAGATGCTGAGTTCCGAGGGCGGCTTCTACTCGACCCAGGACGCCGACTCCGAGGGTGTTGAGGGCAAGTTTTTTGTCTGGGACCAGGAGCAGATCGTGGAGGCGCTGGGTGAAGAGGTCGGCGAGATCGTGTGTCGCTACTACGACGTGACCGATGCGGGCAATTTTGAGGGCCACAACATCCTCCATCCGAGCCTGGAGTTGGACCAGTTGGCCCGGCTTTTTGGCCGCGAGCTTGACGAGGTCGGCCGGCTGATCGCCACGGCCAAACAGCGCCTGTTCACCATCCGTGAGGACCGGATCAAGCCCGGTCGGGACGAGAAAATCCTGACCTGCTGGAACGGCCTGATGCTGTCGGGCTTTGCCGAGGCCGCCCGGGTGCTGGACAACCCGCACTACCTCGATATTGCCCGGCGCAACGCGGCCTTCGTCCTGACCAAGCTCTCTGAGAATGGGCGGCTGCTGCGCAGCTATAAAGACGGCCAGGCCAAGTTCAACGCCTATCTGGACGATTATGCGTCCTTCACCTGCGGCCTGCTCGACCTGTACGAGGCGAGCTCGGAACCGGACTACCTCGACCGCGCCGCAGAGCTGATGCAGGTTTTGCTGGAACGTTTCTGGGACGCCGAGCCGGGCGGTTTCTTTTTTACCAGCGACGACCACGAGCGCCTGATCAGCCGCTCCAAGTCGGCCTTTGACGGCTCCATTCCATCCGGCAACTCGCTGGCCACGCTGGCCCTGCTGCGTCTCTTCTCCCTGACCGAACGCCAAGACTATCTGGACAAGGCCGAGCAGACCCTGCGCCTGTTTTATGATGACATGGAGCGCAGTCCGTTCGGGTTCAGCCAGCTGCTCGGGGTGCTGGATTTCCATCTCCAGCGTCCCAAACAGATTGTGTTGGTCGGCGACGCCGGCGCGCCGGAGACGCGCCAACTCCTGGCCCGCATCAACGCCTTGTATCTGCCCAATAAGACCGTCGTGTGTCTGGACCCGCAAAGCCTGGCTGACGGAAAAGGGCCGGCAGCCCTGGACGGCAAGGTGCAGGTCGACGGCAAGCTGACCACGTATGTGTGTCACAACTTTACCTGTTCGCCGCCGGCAACCGACTGGGGGACCCTGAAAGCGTTGCTGCTGGACTGAGCGCCCATTCCCATTTTCCATCTCGGAGCCAACGGAGAGAGCCTATGGAATTTATCAAAGGCGCACTGCAGGTTGTCTTTTTCGTTGTCTTTATTGGGGCTGGGCTGGCTGCGGCGACGATCATCAGCAACGGTCTGCCGATGACCGACCCGCCGGGCCTGCTGACCCGGGCGCTGACCTATCTGAACACCAACGTCGCCCAGACCACCCAAGACTCAGTCTTTCCCGAGCTGCGCATGATCCGCTATCAGGCACCGCCGACGCTGTTGAGCGATGTGGCCCGGCGGGCCGCCGCAGCCCTGGGCTGGGAGGTGACGGAGACCGACCCCCGGACGCATGCGGTCAGAGCTGTCGTCACCACCAAGCTGTTCGGCTTTCAGGACGATGTGTTTATCCGCGCCTATGCCGCCCGACCCAGCGGCAGCGCACTGTACATCCACTCCGCGTCCCGGGTCGGCAAGGGCGACCTGGGCACCAACACGCGCCATGTGATGAACCTCACCGAAGCGGTCTACCAGCTCGCCCCGCCGTCAAGCCGCATCCGCGATGAAGCAGAGTGGAGTCTTGACGAGGAGCCCGGCCTGGACGCGGCGGCCGAAGCCGGGAATGGGGAAGAGCAGGACAGCGCCGACGAGGAGTGATGCCGTACCGGATGCCGGAAGGCGTTGGGCACGAAAAACCCGTCCAGTTCTACAGCGGAAAGAGAGCCATATGACAACATCTCAGATGCCGGAAGGCGTTGGGCACGAAAAATCCGTCCAGTTCTACAGCGAAAACATCCCGATGGCCGGCGTGCTGTTCGTACCGGACGACCTGAGCGCCGGCCAGACTCGGCCCGGGATTGTCATGTGCCACGGCTTTACCGCAGTCAAAGAGGTCATGCTGCCCGAGATTGCCCGGCGCCTGGTTGGCTTGGGCTATGTGGTGCTGACCTTTGACTATCGCTTCCTGGGCGCCAGCGGCGGCGAGCCCCGGCGCCAGATCATCCCCCTGCGCCAGATAGAAGATATCCGCAATGCGGTGACCTTTCTCCAGCTTCAGCCCGAGGTAGACCCCGAGCGGCTGGGCTTGTTCGGGGTCAGTCTGGGCGGGGCGAATGTCAGCTATGCGGCCGGCGTTGAAGCGCGGGTCAAGGCGACGGTCAGTGTGTGCGGCATAGGCGACTGCGGACGCTGGATTCGAGACGCCTGCCACTTCTGGGAGTGGCGGGCCTTGCTGCAACGCCTGGAGGCCGACCGGGCGCGGCGCGTCCTCAGCGGGGAGCTGGAATACGTACAGGCCAACGAGATTGTGCCCGAACCGGACAGCACGACCGCGCTGTTCGGTCAGATCCTGGATCAGTACCCGCAGTGGAGCCGGGAAATCAGCCTGTCCTCGGGCCTGCCGATGATTGCCTACCAGCCGGAGTCGGTGGTGGCCGCTATTGCGCCCCGGGCGATTCTGTGGCTGCACGGTGATGCCGATGAGCGGGTGTCAATGGAAGAGTCGCAGTCCATGTACGCCAAGGCCGGCGAGCCCAAAAAAATCGTCATTCTGCCCGGCCTCGGCCACAGCGATATTCTGACCGGTCCGGGCCTGGACCAGAGCCTGCCGCATATCAGGGCCTGGTACGCCCAGCACTTGTAAAAGGAGGAAGCATGGCGGAACACGGCGAAGAATTTGTTGAGCTGACCGGCGCCCGGGTCCAGGTCCTGCGGGGCGGGCAGGGCAGGCCGCTGCTGCTGCTGCACGGCGCCGGCGGCAACCCCGGCTGGCTCCAGTACCACGACATGCTGGCTCAGCACTACGAGCTGTACGTGCCGACCCATCCGGGTTTTGGCTGCTCAACTCGTCCTCCGTGGCTCGACTCAATGCCCGATCTGGTCGATTTTTACGCCGATTTTCTCGATCACTACGGCTGGCAACAGGTGCCGGTGGTCGGCTTCTCAATGGGCGGCTGGCTGGCCGCCGAGCTGGCCGCCAGCTGCCCCGAGCGGGTATCGCGGCTGAGCCTGGTCAATGCGGTCGGGCTCAAGGTCGAGGGCGCCGAAATCGCCGATATCTTTCTGCTGACCCCCCAGGAGTTGGCCGACCTGGCGTTTTACGATGTGGCCCAGGTGGCCGAGCGGGAGCGGCTGTTTCCCGCCAAGCCCAGCCCGGAACAGATGATCCTGCGCGACAACAGCCAGCTCATGGCCCAGCTGGTGGGCTGGAAGCCGTATATGCACAACCCCAAGCTGATCCACCGTCTGCGCCGGATCACGGCGCCGACCCTGGTCGTGTGGGGCAAGCACGACGGCCTTGTGCCGCTCGCCCATGGCGAGGCGTATCACCAAGCCATTCAGGGTTCGGAGCTGAAGGTGATTGAGCGCTGCGGCCACTCGCCGCAGTTTGAGCGGCCGGCCGAGTTTGTGGCTGTGCTGGAAGCGTTTCTCGCTCGTGGCTCACAGTGAAGGAGGGGAACTCCATGGTCGACTTTTACTACTTCAGTGAAATGCCGTATCCCGACACGCCCGAGCTGGATCAATACCCGTCCATTCGGCTGACCTATCCCAACAAGTATTTTGACCGCAAAACGGGTTCGGATCTGATCCGGCGCTATATTGACGAATACGCCTACGCCGAGACCGTCGGCTTTGACGGGCTGATGGTCAACGAGCACCACAACACGCCGACGTGCATGCACTACGCGGCCAATATCAGCGCCGCCGCCCTGATCCAGCGCACCCAGGCGTGCAAGATCCTGCTGCTCGGCAACGTGATCGCCCTGTGGGACAATCCGGTCCGTTTGGCCGAAGAGGTCGCCATGCTTGACCTGATGTCCGGCGGGCGGGTCATCTCGGGTTTCGTGCGCGGTATCGGCATTGAGCAGTTTTCGATGAACATCGACCCCGGGCTGAACCGCGAACGCTATCAGGAGTCGCACGATCTGATTCTGAAGATCTGGACCCAGCCCGGCCCTTTCCGCTGGGAGGGCAAGCACTTTCAGTTTCGGTATGTGAACCCGTGGTGTTTTCCGCTCCAGGAGCCGCACCCGCCGATCTGGGTGCCCGGCATCGGCAGCACGGCGTCGATCAAGTGGGCCGCCCAGCACGGCTATCCGTATGTCTCCTTCCTGGCGCCCATGGACATGGCCGAGCAGTGGTTTGACCTGTACCGGGAAACGGCCGAACACAGCGGCCATACCGCCACCCCGGACAACCTCGGCTATATGACCGGCCTGTTTGTGGCCGACACCGAGGCCGAGGCGCGCAAGTCCTACGAACACTATCTGTGGCGGACGCAGACCTCGCTCAAGGGTCCGATGCACTACTACATGCCGGTTGGCATGACCTCGCGCGGTACGACCTCGATTCTGTCCGAGGGCTCGGGAGCCAAGAAACACAAGCCGGTTTTTCAGATGACGATTGACGATCTCCAGGAGGCTGGCGGGTTTGTCGTCGGTACGCCCAAGCAGGTGACCCAACGGCTCAAGGAGATCATTCAGCGTCTGGGCATCGGCCACATGCTCTTTGAGGGGCAGTACGGCGGCCTGCCCCACGATCTGACCATGCGCAGCATCGAACTGACGGGCAAGGAAGTCCTGCCCGCGCTGCGCCAGGAACTCGCCTGAGGGAGTACGCATGAAAGTCGGATTCATTGGTTTGGGAAACATGGGCAACCCGATGGCGGCCAATGTGCGTCGGGCCGGCCACGACCTCAGCGTGTACGACCTGCGCCGCGAGGCGGCCGGCCCGCTCGAAGACCTCGGCGCCGCGTGGGCCGACAGTCCCCGGGCGGTGGCCGCCGCGTCCGAGGTCGTCCTGTCCTCGCTGCCCGGCCCGCCCGAGGTCGAGGCGGTGGTCCTGGCTGACGACGGCGTGTTCGCCGGACTCGCCCAGGGAGCGGCCTACATCGACATGAGCACCAACTCGCCGGCGGTCATCAGACAGCTGGCCGAGGTGGGGACTGCGCGTGGTTTTCAGGTGCTCGACGCTCCGGTCACCGGCGGCGTACCCCGCGCCCGCGACGCCAGCCTGACCGTGTTTGTCGGCGCGACAAAAGACGAGTTCGAGCGCTTTCAGCCGCTGCTGAGCGCGATCGGCAGCAATGTGTTTCACATGGGCGCGGTCGGCTGCGGCAACGTGACCAAGCTGGTCAACAACATGATGGCTTTTGTGAACTTCATGGGCGCGGCCGAAGGGCTGGCGATTGGCGCCAAGGCCGGGGTTGATCCCCAGCTCCTGGTCGACGCCATCAAGACCGGCTCGGGCAACAGCACGATCAACGAGTTTGCCCTGCCGGCCTTTCTGCGAGGCGAGACCGGGCTGGGCTTCGCCACCGCCCTGGCCACCAAGGACGTGCATCTGGCGGTCGAGCTGGCCAAAGAGTGCGGGGTGCCGGCCGAGGTCGGCCCGCTCGTCGAACAGGCTTTGACCCGCTTTCGCGACGCCGGTCACGGCGGGGACGACATCATGGCTATCGTCCACGATATCGTGCAGCGCTCAGGCGTAGATGTAACCGGCAAGAAGTCTTCATGACGGGTTGTTGTCTTTACTCGCCTTTCGGTTTGCCTCTATACTTGGGCCACTTGAGCCGAGCTGAGTCCGTCGGGCCCGGCTCGGTCACCGGATGGACAGGGGAGTTCAGGGGATTACCACCACACAAGGAGGGCTGTTATGGCCGAGTATGATGTATTGATTAAAAACGGCACGATTGTCGATGGTTTGCGTATGCCGGCCTACCGGGGAGATATCGGTATCCGGGAGGGCAAAATTGCCGCCATGGGCAATGTCGGCGGTGATGCCGGCCGCGTCATTGACGCCACCGGCCTGATCGTCGCGCCCGGTTTCATGGACATTCACACCCATTACGACGCCGCGCTGAGCGGCTGGGACCCGTACGCCACGCTGTCGGGCTGGCACGGGGTGACGACCGTGGCGATTGGCAACTGTGGGTTCGGCTTTGCCCCGGTCCGGCCCGAGGACCGCGAGCGGGCGATGTTGCGCATGGAGCGGACCGAGACCATCCCGCTGTCGATCATGCAGACCGGGATGCGCTGGGACTGGGTGACCTTCCCCGAATTTCTGGACAGCCTGGATAATCACGGCCTGGGCGTGAATGCGGCCTCGCTGGTGCCGTACTCCCCGCTGCGCGCCTGGGTGATGGGCAACGAAGCCGCCCGTGACCCCAACTATCAGGCCAAACCCGAAGAAATCGCCCAGATGAAGCATCTGCTGCGCGAGGCCCTGGAGGCCGGCGGCTTTGGCTTCTCGGCCACCTTCAGCATGGCCAACCGCGACTACGACGGCGGCTATCTGCCGACCCAGGTTGCGCCGCGTGAAGAATACCTGGAAATGGCGGCGGTGCTGCGCGACTATAACCGCGGCTCAATCGAGTGGACCATGGGCCGGGCGCTTCAGGGCCTCAAGCTCGATTTCCTGATTGAGCTGGCCAAGACCAGCGGTCGGCCGCTCAACTGGAACGCCATCGTGTACGACCCGACCAACCCGACCAACTGGCGTCGCCAGCTCGACTGGACCGAGAAAGCTTATCGGGAGGCGGTCGTGCTGCCGGTCGATATCTGCCTGCCGGTCGAGTTCGAGTTCAGCCTGGAAACGATTGGCCTGTTCGACCAGCTGCCGGCCTGGAACGAGGCCACGGTCGGGACGCTCGAAGAGCGCAAGGCCAAGCTGTCAGACCCGGCCCGGCGTCCGGCCCTCAAGAAAGACATGCAGGGTGGGGTGATGGGCCGGCCGCGTCGGCGTGACCGCGATGACGGCGAAGCCGCCCAGGTGTCGATGTTCCAGTGGGATCAGACCTTTGTGGATGATGTCCATCTGGACAAGAATACCCATCTCCAGGGCCGCAGTATCTCTGATATTGCCGCCGAACAGGGTAAGCATCCGGTCGATGCCATGCTTGACCTGGCGGTTGAGGAAGACTTCAAGACCGAGTTCTCCATGCCCAGCCTGCTCAACGACAACGACGAGGCCGTGGGTCAGATCATCAAGCACCCGTTGACCCTGATCGGCGCCTCGGACGGCGGGGCGCACACCAAGTTCCTGACCTCGGGCCGCTACCCGACCCACTTCCTGGCCCACTGGGTGCGGGACAAGGGGCTGATGAGCCTGGAAGAAGCCCACTGGCGGCTGTCAACCATGCTGGGCTGGGCCATCGGTATCCGGGATCGGGGCTGGCTGCGCGAGGGCATGCCGGCCGACATCGTGGTCTACGACCTGGAAAAACTGGCCGTACTGCCCATGGAGACGGTCACCGACCTGCCCAATAACGACTGGCGGCGGGTCCAGAAGGCGGCCGGCTACCATTACACCCTGGTGAATGGCAGCGTGACGTTCGAGGGCCAGACCTGCACCGGCGCGCTGCCGGGCAAGATGCTGCGCAGCTACGAGCAGGGCGCCTAGCTGGAGGGGTAGGGGGGCTCCCTCACCCTCGATAACCGCACAACGGAGGGACGACGAGAGGAAACGTGTCGTCCCTCCGTATGAAAAAGTTGACACGTTTCCGCTTTCAGGTTTCAGGCATGGCACGCAGTTTTGATCCCATTCTGGTTGAGGTGATGAAACACGAGTTGGCGGCGGTCACCGAAGAGATGGCCATTGCGGTCAGCAAAACCGGCCGCTCGGCCATGGTCAAAATCGGTGACTTTGCCGCAGCCATCTGCGACGGTCAGGGCCGTCTGATCGGCCCCGGCTATGCCGCGCCGTTTCAGCTCGCCATTTTCATGGAGGTCATGGACTGCGTGCGCGCCAAGTGGCACGGCCGGCTCAAACCCGGCGACATTCTGCTCGTCAACGATCCCTACGCCGGCATGGGCCATATGCCCGACGTGGCAATCGTCGCCCCGATCTTCTGGCAGGGTGACATCCTGGCCTACACCATCGCCTACTCCCACCACACCGACATCGGCGGCCGCTTTGCCGGCGGCTTCAGCAGCCAGTGTACTGAAACCTTTGAGGAGGGCTTGCGGCTGCCCATCGTCAAGCTGTACGCCGAGGGCCGGCGCAACGAGGGCCTGTTGGACACCATCCTGGCCAACGTCCGCACCCCGGAAGAGTGGCTGGGCGATGCCGAGGCCAAGATCGCCGGCTGCTGGCGCGGTGAGCAAGAGATTGTGCGCATGCTCGAAAAGTACGGCGTGGAGACCTTCAGCGCCAGCTGCGACTATCTGATGGACTATGCCGAGCGCGAAACCCGGGCCGCCATCCGGGCCATCCCCGACGGCGTGTATGACCACCACGACTTTTTTGAGGACGACGGCTTCGGCACCGAGGGGGTGGAACTCAGGCTGAACGTCGCTCTACGGATCAGCGGCGACCGGCTGACGGCTGATTTCAGCGGCACCGCACCACAGGCCCGGGGCGCCATCAACCTGCCGCTCAGCATGACCAAGGCCATGGTCTATGCCGCCATCAAGGTCATCGTCCAGCCCGACGTGCTGCTCAACGTCGGCTTCACCCGACCGATCGACATCCTGGTGCCCGACGGCTGTCTGGTCAATCCCAGCTATCCGGCTGCGGTCGGCGGCCGCGCACCGCTGTCGTTCAGCCTGTTTGACCTTGTTTTCCGGGCGCTGGCCAAAGCCCTGCCCGACCGGGTGCCCATAGCCGGCGAGGGCGGCGACATCCTGCACTTTGCCGGAACCAAGGCCGACGGCACGCCGTTTGCCATGCTGGACGGCTTCTTCGGCGGCTGGGGCGGCCGCCCGATGAAGGACGGCATCGACGGGGTGACGCCCATGACCTTCGGCTCGTACGGCACCACCCCGGCCGAGCTGCTCGAACGCGAGTACCCGCTGGTGGTCGAGGGCTTCGGCTATCGGGCCGATACGGGTGGGGCCGGCAAATACCGCGGCTCGCTGTCGGTCTTCCGCCAGTGGCGTTTTCTCCAGCCGGGCAAGATCATGATCCGCACCAACCGGCTGAGCCGGCCCTCCGAAGGGCTCAGCGGCGGCCGGCCCGGCGGGCTGTCGCAGAACACCTGGAACGCCCACGCCGAGAACAGCCAGCTGCCGCGCCAGACCCATCTGCATATGGAGGTCAAGGCCGGCGACCGACTCCACCACTTGGTCAGCGGCTCGGGCGGCCATGGCGATCCCTGGACCCGCCAGCCGGAGCGGGTCTTGGCCGATGTGGTGGATGAGAAGGTCAGCATTGCCGGCGCCCGCCAGCAGTACGGCGTGGTCATTGATGCCGACCCGCCGCGCATCAACTGGGACGAGACCGCCGCCCTGCGGCAGGCCCGGGGTGAACCGGTCGCCGCCGCCGACTAAGTATTGTCGACGTCCACCTATTCACTCAAGCAGGGATTTCAACAGGACATCCGGCGTATCCGAGTAAAACTGGATATTGATTCGGATTGCCATATCGTCTGAGAGGTCGAAGAGCTGTTTCCGCGCCGAAACTGGCATCAGCACCGTGTGCGCTCCCTTCTCAACAGCAACCTCAACGATACCGACGGCATTCGCTAATGGTTCTACCGAACCACCGAGATTCAAGGCGCCAACCACGATTAAGCCGCCCTTTACGCTTTTATCGAGCAACCCGCTGCAAAGGGCTATCAGTGTGGCTAAGCCGAGAGCTGTTCCAGTACGGTCATTGTCCATGGCACGGAGCTGTACCGAGAACTCGTGAGAGCGTGGGTCCCGGTCTCCAACCAACTCCTTTGCCCTGGTGTACAGATTCTGCTCCGCGTACCTAGCGCTTTCGCGGAAGGCCGGCGGAACCGGAGCGTTCAATATCTTGACTCCGCTACCTCTACCGGCCGTAACCTCGATGCGGTAGAGACTGGGTCCTGTCTCTGGTCCGCCCGGGCTAATTCCCCATACCTGCCCCGGCGGCAGGGGGTCCGGGTCGATGGCATCATCGCTGCGTAGCTCCGGCGTGGACACGAACTTCTCGATCCCGTCTTCGCCCATCGTGTAGCTGAAGTGTGTGTTCCGGAACTCGCTCTTGAACACTCGCTTCTGCTGTTCCTTGACCCGACGACGCGTTTCGAGGGCGACACGCACCAGTTCCTCTAGTTCATCGTCTGGGACAGACATATCAGGGTCCGGGTACAGAAGCTTGAGCAGACCGCTCACTGTCTTGTTGACCGCCGTGATATCGCGTCCGCTGAGTGCGCCGCCGTAGTGGAGCCTTTCTTGAAAAACTGGAACTCGACTGCCGGTACGCAGCCGGCTCCAGCACTCCGAGAGGAAGTCGCTGACCAGACCGAAATGATCGGTGAAGTGTTCGCTCGGATTAAGCTTCGGAAAGTCCCAACCGGGCACATAGGCATGGATACGATCCATGAACGCCGTATCGTCGCGCATATCCGCGGACAATGGACTGAGCAGGTGCCCGACTCGTTGCTGATGCTCAACCTCGACATCCAGGTTGCCCACCATGACGACACCGCCCTCGGCCCGGATACTCTCCTTGCCGCGTGAGAACTCGCCGGACTCCATATAGCCCTTGAGAATGTTCGCTCCGTCTTTCTGATCGAAGGCCACCCCCGATATCTCGTCGAAACACACTACGTCGTACTGACAGACGAGCCCACGCTGCCCTGTGGCGTTGTTGACGAACATCTTGGCTACCGTGGCCTTGCCGCCGGAGATTAGGTGGGCATACGGTGAAATCTGCTGAAATAGGTGGCTCTTGCCCGTACCGCGGGGACCCAGTTCGACCATGTTGTAGTTTCGCTCGACAAACGGTGCCATGCGAACCAGAGCTACGAGCTGTGCTCTTTCTGATAGCGCACCGGGCTCTAAGCCGACGCTACGGAGCAGCAGCCGGCGCCAGTCGTCGCTGGTGAGCGCGCGACGGCCCTGGCAGAGCGTGTCCAGCAGATCCGCTTTGGAGAGCTGAATCGCCCGAAGGCCGTCGATTGCAAACGGCCGCCCCTTGTTCTCCTGGGCGATGGAAGCATCGTAGCTCAGTGCGACCTCGGCATAGAAGCCATCTGTTAGCATGCGCTCGTGCTGCTTCACTAGGTTGTCGTCGATGCGGATGTCTTTGAGTGCGAGACTGGGAAGCTCCGCAATCAGCGAATCCGTCCTGGTGTCCAGCTTCGCCCTAACGATATCGATCAATTTGATGGAACCCCTCTCTCGGGCTCTGGCCTTGAACAGCTCTTCTTCTCCCGTGCGCACAGTCCGGTCTGCGAGTTGCCGCTCAACGATCGCCAGCCCTTCCTCGATCTCCTGATCGTCAGTGGTGGCGCAGTACCGCCCGAGGAGGAATTCGACAACATAGGTCGGCACTGGATACTGGCGGCTATATTTGCGCACGAGATCCTTGCGCACGAGGTAGCCGTCGAACACCTTTGCCGCCTGACGGTCAAGTTCGTCGAGTTCCAGTTTCAATCTTCGCCTCCGATGATTGTTGGTTGTTTTGCGATGACTTGGCCGCTCGCATTCAGGACGACGATGGCGGCCGGCATACCCTCAACCTCATCATCGGCGGCCAGCAGGCTTGCCGCGCCTTCGTCATCCACCGACCGCAATCCGCTGACGCTCGAATGCGCGTCGCCTATCCGCGTTCGGAGATCGACGGATAAGCCTGTCTGGGTAGCATCGACCCGTACCCGACATCGCAAACCGACCCAGGAAACAGCGCTGATACGCGTTTCTGCATTGACGGAGCCTGCGCCAGCGGTAATCCGAATGACAGGAACAAGGCTCTCCTGAAGACTCAGTCCCCCATGAGCGTATTCGTTGCCAGCGCCGAAGCATGCGATACCGGGACCAATGGCGACACGTTCATGGACATTCCAATGCCAGGGAACTGTTTGTATCTCGACTGTCGCTCCTTCCTTGACGGCCGCACAGCGTGCCCAACGGCTCTCGGTGAGATACTTGGGAAGATCGACCTTTGGCAGTCCGCCGGGAAGCCACAGCCAGCCGTGGTCGGTGACGACGCGGACTTCGCGCCACCCGGCCTGAAGGAGAATCTCGATGCGTTCGAACAGCAGCTCAATCTGATCATCAATCCGAGCCGCGAGCTTTCCTTGCAGCGAATGCCCCAGCTTGTCGAGTTCTCCGTTCTCAGTCCAAGCACGACCCGTAGGGTCCCCCGTCTCGTCCACGCCAATGTACGGGTAGCCGGCAGCAGCCAGGAGCTTGCGGAACCGCTCCGTAGTCAGGGGACGTTCGCTGTCCGTCGTCACGGGCAGGAAGTCCTTGCCGAGGGATATGCCCTTGATGTTCTCCACTACCGGAGATGTCGCCGGCTTTGTCGTCGCTGTGACCGTGGGCAGACCCGCCCAGTGCGTTGACACTGTCACAGAGTGGCCTTTCGCTTGCAGATGATCGACGAGGCGTTGGGACACGTCGAACCGGAGACCATCTGCGAAGAGGAGCACTGTCCCGGAGTCAACACGCTCGCCATATGCTTTCTGTTCGTCGTGGACGGTGAACGACTCGTTTTTTCTTAGTGTCTGCAAATGTTGGGCAGCGGATTCCAACCAAGGCCGATAGATCGCGTTCAATGCCCGGCTCACGGCCTGCGTATCCGCAGACGATTTCACTGCGGCCATGCTGGAAAGCGCGGCTGCGTCGGCCTGCCAGGCTCCATCCACGTACAGCTTGGCCATATCATCGACAGAAGCCCCGCCGATCTCGCTTGACGTATGTGCCGCGAGTGCAGCCAGGGACTTGAGAGCGCGGGCCAGAGGTGCCTGATCGAGCTTTGCCCAGACCCATTCGCGTCTCATGCCGTGCGTCTTTTCCAATTTGAGTATTCGATCGCGTGCTGCCGGAGGCGACATATTCTCCAGCGCCAGAAGCGCTTGCCGTAGAGCTGTTTCCTCTTTTTCATTGTTTTGAGGCCAAGAGGAAAATTCCACAAACAGCTCGCTCGGCATCGCCTTGCGCAAAAGCTCGGGTATGCCGGGGTAGAGTGTGGGCGATTCGGCAAAACGCTCCCACACCGGCCGCCACGGTCCTTCGCACCTCCCGAGCAGTTCCGCCCCGACAAGCTCACCGTCCTGATCCGGGCTGAAATTGAATTCTGCCTTGCAGCGCGACGTGAAGGCGTTCCATCGCTCACCGGTCCAGCTCGCTTGCACCGTCTTGGGATCGCTGAGCCAAAGCAGTATATCCTTTGCCGGGTCATCGGAGAAAAGCTTGTCAAAATCCTCCGCTTCGAGGCGCTTGCCTCTCAGCCTTTCCAGCGAGGTTGTCGCCAGTTCTGTCAAAGCCCCCAGCATTGACTGCTGCGTCGCGTCATCACGGGCTACATCCAGGCCGAGCCCCCCATCTTCAGCCACCAGAAATGCCTTGACGGTCCAGTCCTTGCCGTTTTTCTGGGTCCAACAGACGCCGCGATACTGAAGTTCCACCAGCGGCTTGAGACTGTCCGGGCATTCCTGAACGGCTCTAAGAGCCTGTCTGCTGATACCGGGGAAATACAGGATTGGTGTCGTCTCCTCGGGAAGCTTGGGCTCCTCTAGGGTGTGATCGACTGCACACCGCAGCCAGATCGCCGGCCCGGTTCGCTGCTCGGGTTGATACTCACCCAAGGTCAACAGTTGTGGCATGAGCTGGCGAAGCTGCGGAATGATCGGCTGCCATTGCGAATCATGATCGGTCCAGACAATGGCGGCTGGGGTCTCCACATCGCCAGGATTGTGCCTGGATGCAGCTTCCAGCGAAGACGCCAGAGCCTCAATGACGGTGGTGGCTGATCGGTCGTCCATATCGGTACTCAAAGGCACTTCAGCGCACCCGCAATGTCGCCCGTGCTTGAGGGCAACCAGAGTCGGTCCAGCACAATGTCCTCAAGGGCTGGTTCGATGGAATCAACGCACACTTCTCGGACGAGATTGACCACTGCATCGAGGCGATCAAGTGGGATGCCGACAATCTCACGGGGCTTGTTCTCAACCCCAAGAACAAACACGCCCCCGCGCCTGTTCGCAAAGGCGGCAAGCCCATTAGCAAGGGCGTCACGGTGCGGATCGCTGACTCTCCCTCCGGCAAAGCGCACTTCCTTGCACTCCAGAAACGTGCTCTCGCCCAGCCGGATTTTGTCGAGCAATTCTTTCTGGCTATCAAACATGAATCGGCTCCGGCCCGAGTCGCCGATAGCGGCGTTCAAACGCCTCGCGTCCGCCTTCCATCACCCGGCAGACTTCCTCCCGTATGGCCTCCTTTTGCAACGATCCCTTCTGTCTGATGAAGCATTGGCCCCGAAAGTCGAGGACGTGCAACATCTCTGCATCGCCGTTCACCACCACGTTCGGGTTATGGGTGACGACGATGATCTGGCGCCGGAGTTTATTTTCCCGGATTTGGCGCACGACCAAGTCGTAGATCAGGTGGTTGTCGAGATCGTCTTCCGGCTGGTCCAGCACCAGCGGTTCCTCGCCATGGGCGAGCAAGAAGGCCAGCATTGCCGCTGACCGTTGTCCGGCCGATGCCTGAGTAATGGGTTGAAAGTCCGTTCCATCGCCCAGCCGGCTGTATCTGACACTCAATCCGTCTTCTGGGAACCAGGCCAGCACTTTGTCAAGCAATTCAGGCTTTCGGTTGAATTCGCGTTTGAGATAGTTGTTGAAATGTCCGCCAAAGTCGCCCGAACCGGCGCAAGCGTTGCCGATGCGGGACTTGAGACGATCTATGCGCGCTTCGATTGTCGAACGCCTTGCGGACTGGTCGTCCGGCAGGTTCACAAACAGTCCAGCCACAGCCCCCTTGGGTGGACGACCGTCTTCCATGACGAGGATATCGTCTCGGAACCGGTCGTCGCGGACCTCCAGCACCTCACGCAGGGACCGCTCGATTACTCGCAGATCAATGCCATAGATCCGATCTTGGATATGCACAAATCTGTTCTCGGCGAGTGCCCGCTCCAGAAAGGTGCTGCGAGCGTCGCTCAAGGCACGGCGAGCCTCTAGGACGTTCTGGAGGTTCGCCTGTGATGCTTCTACCAGTCTGTTTCGTTCTGCCCGCATCGAATCCAAGCGCGACAGTTCGCCGTCGAGTCGCTGCCTATCTTGCACTAAGCGGCTGTACTCGTTTAGGTCGTTAATACCCTCCTCGCGCAGCATTTCGACCAACCGGGAGTAGTCTCCAGCCGCCCGGTCCACGGCTGCTTGCCATATACTGCTCTTCAGTGCCTCGCGCTGGGTATTGACAACTTCGCGTAGGCGTTGCGCAGTGGCGCGTAAATCATCAGCCGCCGTGCGTACGGCGGTGGCCAAGCCGTCTAGAATCGCAATGACCTCACGATCTTCGTTTGAGTCAGTGACGAAGAGTCCGTCAGGTAAATCTTCGGATTGCAAGGTCGCGGCCGTCGCTTCGATGCGCTCGGCGGCCTCCACCACTGCATCGGATTGTCTATCCGCTTCTGTACGCTGGCGGCTTCGGTGTCGGTAGGTTGTCAGGACTGTGGTATGGCCCGCTTCCTCGAAACGTTGCAATTTGCGCTCTACGTCTTGCCGTTCGACGACGATAGCGTCTCGGCGTGCCAATTTTCCGTCGAGTTCTCTAATCCGAGCTCTTGATGCAAAGAACGCAGCTTGCGTTTCTTCTAGATGTCTTTTGAGCTCGTCTATGCCCGCGGCCTTGTCGATGACCCCTAGCAGTGCTTGTTGATTCTCGCCGGCGAGAGCCGTGATCTGTCCCTGACTATAGATACGGATCGGGAAACGTTCGTATGAGACGGCCTGAATCGCTGATGGACTCCATCGGTCCTCGCCGCTGTCCTCCTCAACGGTTCTCTCATCATTGGACCATCGCACGCGATACCGCACACCATCCCGTGTCACCGTCCATATAATCTCGGTTGTGTCCCTCAGTCCTCCTGTGTCTGTACTGTCAGCGGGTACCCGGCTGAAGCGCTCGAACGTTAAGCGAGGATCACTCTGATCTCCTAGTTCCTCTACTAGTTCGTTTTCAAGCCTTGCCGCGAGCCTCAGCGCGTGGACGACAGTGGACTTGCCCGTGCCGCGTCCTCCCACCAGCGCGTTAAGCCTTGGACTGAATTCGAGCCGTGCCGGTTGGCTACGTCCCATGAACCGAGCATTGTTGATTTCCACTGTCTCCATGAAGAGCTTTGGGAGTTCGATCGGTTCCTCTTCATCATTGCGTCGGATCGAAAAGCCCACGCCATCCATCAATGCCAAGCGCAGTCCCTCGATGGACGGCGTTTCCATCTTCACCCAGGTATAACGCGATCCAGGACAATTTTGACCCCGGAAACTGTGGCAGTCAGAGCCGAGCACCTCGGACCAAGTCACGTCCGCTTCTTTGTACAGGGCAGGCTTCGGCCGCGATGGGTCAACCACCTCCATCGCCAGAATATCCTTACATGCGAGAACCTGACGAATCGTATTGGCATCTAGCTCTGGCTTGTTCGAGCCATCGTCCTTTAGCCGCAACAACCCCTTCGCGTCGTCGGTGTGGGAGGGAATGGGAATACCGCCGGCGTGCAGTACGGCTTCCACGACCTCAATGGCGGATTTCCGTGTCACACTGTTGCTGTCCCCTTTGATTCCGCCGTAGTCAATGAGGCCGAGTAGCGTGTCGATATCAGGCATGCCCTTGTCCGCACCGAATATGGCCAGTAGATGAAAGCCAGCATTGACGGATATCTCGACACCGGGGAAGAGGTACAGTTCCCGGAAACCGGATGCATTGGCATCCCGCATCTTCTCATAAGCTGCTTTAAGTTGATCGATCCAGGCACCGCTGTTGTGATCGGTAATCGCCACACAATCGATGTCCGCGTCCATGAAGTGTTGCAGCCATTGTTCCGGCGTCAGAGGATTGTCTTGGTGTTTATACCAATAGGTATCTTTTGAGGCTGGCGTGTGGGTGTGAAAGTCGAACTTCCACCACCGTGCTCCCGGATATCGCCAGTGTCGGCCTTGATCGGGTGTCATGATTGTGCCTCGGCTCGCTCGCGTGCGGTTCGCTTGCTTTCAATGGATAAATGCACGTCGTTGAGCCGTTCCCCTGTGAATTCGCCGTTCTTCCAGAACCACGGGAACTGCTCCTGATCGCGCAATGGCTCTCTGCCCTTATCCTTTCGCCAGTGGACATTCGGCTTGCTGCGGAGGATACCCGCGCCTTTCTTCCCGCCGGGAATGTCGGCAGCCATGAAGGGGCGGCTATTGAGGCGCATGCCGTCGTTGATATCCGGCTCCCAGCCAATGGGTTGTTCTTCTATGGGCTTCCATCGGATGAAGAGGTCAAAGGGCGGCGCGCCTTCGAGGATGGCTTCGAGGCGCTTTCGTAGTTCCAACGCCGCAACAAGACGGTCGTCTGCACCGCCTTCGCCGCGTTTCACACCGTCCTGTTGGCGGGTAATCCAATCGCCGAGATAGCTATAAGTAAGGGATTCGAGGCATCGGCGACCCTTGCCGTTGCCCTCAGCCAGCTTGTGGTAGTTGACCAGCGCATGGAAGCCATCACGCCGCCGGCCGTCCCATATATGCCAGATGAACGGGCGGTTGTGGAACAGCTTGCAGTGTTGATCGAAGAAACGATTGCGCAGCCAGTCATCGAGGCTCGGGCTACCTACTTCGGCCAGCAGCTTGCTGAGTACGCTATCGTTCCAGGCTTCGCCGAAGGCAGTTGAGAGAAGGCTCAGCAGCCGGTCTTCGGCGGACGGTTCGCCCCGTACTGGGGAGATGCAGATGATGCCGTCTTCATCCGCGCGGTCAAGCAATGCCTCGCAGCGCCGCACCCATTCTCGCTGTTCGTCGGCCAGTTCCATGTCGGCGTCCCGTTCCGCTGGCCAGCGGTAGCCAAGCAGGCGAGCAACGGCGATCTGTAACACTGTGGAGTCGGTACGAAGCGGGCCATGAACAGTCCGCTTCGCAGTCTCGTCCCAGACTACCGAGCCGCAAGGGTGACCGTGGAAGATCCATTGGGTGGGATCGTCGGAGTAGGGAAGGGGGAGCCCGTTGGGATATCTCTCGTTGGCGACCTTGGTCCAGTAGTCGAGGTCGAAGGGTACCCGAGTCAGAGTAGCTGCTGTGACCTTTAATGCTTGGTCGATCATACGTACATTTTCATGATATTGATCCGATTGAACGTACGACCAAACAGCTGCATTCAGGTCAACATCTCTGGGTGAAATCGGGCATACGTTGTCGTCGAAAACCTCTCCTGAGTATAGAAAGGGTTCCAAGCCTCTCATCTTGTTGACGGCAACTCCGGTGCGTCCAAAGACACGGTGGCCACGTATCCAACAGCCCCTCTGTTCAGTCAGGCTCTGATCGGTCAACGGCACCTTACAGACCTGCATCCGCCCGGACCAGCCCGTTTCGTTTGGCGAGTTAAGCCATTTCGCATGGTGCGACATAGTGGCAGAATACTCCCAGAAGCACGCTAAGAAGCGCGGTCCATCGCCGGTCGTGCTTCCCTTGCCATAGTCGGCAACATCAGCCAGCAACTTCCCATGTCCTAAGATACCTGTAGTAATGACTTGGTGCGGGTTCTCCAAGTATTCCTGTTGCCTATGCCCCGTTATATCTCCCTCGCACAAACTTGCAGATTTTTCATCGGCAGTAGGGGATTCGGAGACGTCCAGGCCGTACATCGTGCCGGCTGCTGCTACTTCACTGAACAGCTTGCTCTTATGTCGATAAGGATTGCCCTGGCTCAGAGTGAGAAGAATCGCCTTGACTACCTCTCCACTGATGGTTTCGAACGCTCCCGGTCCCAATCGGGCGAGCAATTGCCAAGTCTCTGTCTTCAGCAGCTTTTCCCGGAGCTTTTTGTAGCTGGCAAGAAACAGCCAGTTCTGCGGCAGCACGAGGCTGACGGTTCCACCTTCTGTGCATAATTTCAGACAACGCTCCAGGAACACGGTCGCTAGAGCATTCTGCTTTTAGGTTGACGCATAGCCGGCATGGGCGAAGTAATGGGCACATTCCTCAGGCCCAAACCGTGACACACCTATCCGCTGGCGTGAAGATCGTCGCCGACTCAATCTATTCACAGAATGCTCTAGATCGTTCTTCGCGGCGGGGTAATGCTGTTCGCAAAATACACGAAGCTTTGCTGCCTGTTTGCGGCGGGCGAGGTAGGGGACGTTGGTAATCACCCAGTGGTACTGATCGGCCAGCATTTCCGCCGCGCGGGCCATCCCTTGTGCGGTCACGGCGCGCTCTGTCTGCTCGTCGCTCGTTCGCTCTTGCGCGAGCACGGCTGCGAACAGCGTCCGCACCGACTCGTAATCGCGTTGGAAGAGGTTGTCTTCCAGCACACGCGGGTTAATGAGCGAACCAAGCTCTGACGCCTGTCTGAATAGATCGTGCAGCGCGCCCAGACTGTTACGGAGCGACGCGGAGAGCAGCGTGTCGTCGGCATCGAACAAATCGCGTCCTAGCGGCATCCCGCCAGCCGCGGCGGCTTGCTCCGACAGCGCGGTCCATTCTTCCTTTGTCGCGTTGGGCGCCAGTCCCGAGCAGGCAAGATTCAACTCTGGCAGAGGCCGATATCCCCCCGCCTTGGGATAGGTCCAGGCAGCGAGAGCCAGCGCGAAAGCCGCGAGTGCTACACAGCGCGGATCCAACTCCAGCCCGTGCAGGTTGTCCCGCAAGACTGCATCTACGGCGTCGCGGGCAGTGACGCCCTCCAGTGCCATGCGCATGGGCACCAGCATTGAGAAGGCAGCGACCAGAAAGTGCCCCGAGCCGCAGCAGGGGTCGAGGACTTTCAAATCACTCAGATGCTCCGGCCAGTTGTTGAAAGCTCCGGCAGCGGGACGCCACCCTTCACATTCCGGCGCATCTTCCGAGCGCACGAAACGCAGGTAATGAAGCGGGACACCCGGGATTGCAGCTTTCCGGCGTAACTCGATCTCGGTCTCGGCCTCTCTCAGGTCGGAGTCGTCCAGACGACGTGTCGCCCACCAGGCTCCCAGAGCGTTGTCGAGCAGGAAGCTGACCATGTAGGGCTCGGTGAAGAGCTGGGTGACAGCGGGCAGCTCGTCGGCCCCGATCTTGACTTCAGATTTGTTCACCTCAGCCTTCTTCTTGGACTGCCAGAACTGGTAGACCCAGCCGAGGGAATCGCTTGTCGTAAACACCTCGGCTGGCAGGCTCTCGACCAGTTCCTCCAACTTCAGCTGATGTTCCCGCGCGAACCGGACCTCGAAGACTGGATGATCGGGTCGAAATATTTGAGGAAGCATCCGGTGAGCAAACTGCCCCGCCATCACCCATTTGTCGATGCCCTCGTCCTCGGCCAGTTCCTCGCAGTCCTTCAGCGTGACGGCAACGCCTTCCTCCGGCTCAATGAGCAAATGGTTCTCGGCGAGAAATCGAGCAAACAACATAGCGTGCCAGTGCTCGTAGGCGCATTCGTGTACCAGATGAGCGATAGCCTGTTTCCCCGAGCGGGCATCACGCCGGTCTCCAAGTTGGCGGGCGTGGGCGCGCAGCCGCCGGCGCAGGGTACGCTGTCCTTCGCTCATGTGCTCGTAAGCTTCGTGATGGTGTACGGCGAGTGCTTCCAGCGCAACGAGAGCGCCGGCCTCCGCCACGTCGCGGGCTTCCACCACCGCTCGTTCAAGGTGTCTTCTGATTTCAGTAGAAAGGGTTTTCATCATTGTCTATCGTCCCGATGCCTTGCCCAGCAGGGTGTTGACAAGCCGCTCTGCGTGCGGTGATACGTTGGTCACTTTTTCGGGAGCCAATCGGGCGAGAATCTCGAACGAGTGGTTCCCTTTATGATACGCGCCCTTTCTGCATTGCCGTGTCGCTGCCTCCAGACCATTCTCCAGATCGTCCTTCGGAATATGCTCGACCGCTGTCCGTTGCGGAAGGGCATTCCGATGGAAGTCAGCGCCGAAGAAGTCCGCCAGGGCATCTTTGTCGGCAAGAAACCAGGCTTCCATGCACTGAACCATAAGATGCGCGTTGTCATCTGTGGCACCCGCAGGTTTGCCCCACCTATCGCGCTCCTGTAGGTGCCGCCACGTATCGCTCGTCACGGGACCCTCGCTATCAACCAGTAGAACGATGAAGTCCTCATCTGTGGAGTTCGCTAAGGCGGTACAGAATTTGTCGTAGGTCTTTTGCCTATCGCCACAGGCAATGATTCGTGGCATCTGTCCGGCTAGCTCTGTCTTGCGGAGGAAGGCGCTGAAGCCCTTGCGGCATTTCGTCCTCAGCTCCTGTCGGTCTCCGCCTCCCTCCACGTAGACTTTCACCTTCACCAGCGATTCCCTCCCAGCTCTCCAGAACTCCAGAGTTCGCCGAGCCGGTATTTATCAAGCCAGTGGGAAAGATCATCCCTGTCCAGGCGTTTCATTTGGGTTTGGCCATCGTGCTTCTCGCAGACGACCACACTCTCTGGCGTATCCGTCAGCGCATCGACGAGCACATCTGAATGGGTGGTGACGATCAGCTGGCAGCGCTCGGACGCTTCGCGCAGCAGTTCGGCGAGGCCCGGAAGGATGTCGGGATGCAGGCCCAGCTCAGGCTCCTCGATGCAGACTAGCCGTGGCGGATTAGGGTGGCAGAGGATGACCAGCAGACAGAGGTACCGAAGGGTGCCATCGGAAAGTCTGGTGGCGGGCATGATGGTGCTGCCCTCCTGGAGAGTCACCTGGACGGCGCCGCCCACAATGCGTACATCGAAGTCCACGATATCTTCGTAGAGCTGGCGTAACGCACGCAGGAATTGCTCCTTAGCCGTCGGCTCCTGTTTCAGACGGTTCAACATCAAGCCGAGGTTTTGGCAGTTCTCCATCAGGAAGTCATTCGGGAGGTCGGCCCGTTGCGCCCCTCTGATCGATGTGCCTCTGCCGAAATACCAATCACGATACAGGCGTGTGTTGGTATATCCAAAACCGAGCCAGAACAACTCTGGATGGCGCTCCAGATCCATGCGCTGGGCGAGGACGGATTGTTGCTGATTCATGCTGTCGACACGCAACTCGCGTTGCTTGTCTTCGCGTTGGAAATCAAGGAATGCACGGCCATCGGGGAGTAGTGCAAAGTATATGTAGGGCTGTTCGTGGCCGGGAAAGCTGCTCTCGCTTTCAATGCGTTCTTCACTTATCCGAAGTTGATATCCCAAAGCAGAAAATTTCAATAGATGGCGCAACCGCACGGCAGCCTTCAGAGGCTGCACGACCGCCTCAATACAGGCAGTTCGCAAAGGATCGGATTCATACTGCCAGATCCAATCTTGAATCTCACCATGTTCACGGACTGCAACCGTGAGATCGCTTCGAGTAGCGTGTAGCAAGCTGACTGCTTCAATGAAGTTCGACTTACCGGAGCCGTTCGGACCGATCAGCACGTTCAGGGGCTTGAGCTCCAATTCGGGCATATCCGGCCCGAACGAGAGAAGGTTCGTCAATTTGATGCGGTGAATGAACATCGCGCTCGCCTCCTCAGCCAATCGAGATGGGGCCGAGCCGGATTTGCTCAAGCAGGTTCCGCTCGGTCGTCTCGATCCACGCTTTAACGTCTGCCGGAGTGCGGAGGGTGACGCCTCCGAGCTTCACGCGGCGAGTCTCCGGCTCAACGATCTTATCGGCATCTGCTCGCGCTTCCACGAATAGCTGGGGGAGGGCTGCGGTGCGTGTCCGCCAATCGTCGAGGGAGATGCGTTCGAGGGAATCGAGCACTTCCTGCTCGGTGCCGGTCGCGCCCTTGGATACCTTCGCTATGCGCAAGCGGGCGAGTATCTCGTCGCGGTCCTTCTGCTCGATTTGCTGCCAGCTTTCGGTATCTTCCAGGCGCTGCCATTCGCTGTCATAGGTCTCATCGTAGCGTTCTTGCGAGATCGTCAGGGCGGTCCGCAGTGCATCTGTCAACTTCGCTGCGAGGCTTGGCACCGGGTCCGAAGTGTCAAGTAGGCGTCGATCCGCAATGATCGCTTCGATCTGGGGCGTGGTGTCTTCTGCATCAGTCAGACCGTCGGCGTGGCGAGCAAGAGCTTGTAGGCGTTGGAAGGCAGGGCGGCGCTCAGTTGCGAGATCGCTCGCCTTGGTCCAGGCGTCGAGGTTTGCGGCAAGATCGTCGTATCGGTCGAGAATGCCGATGAGTTGCTCGTTGCCGGCCAGCGACTGGAGGTCTGACAGATGACCGGCATCAGGGCACTCAGGAAGTGGCGCATCGCCACCTGCACGCCGCGCCAGTTCGCTGAGCTGGTTCAGCAACTGCCCAGCGGCCTGAGTTTCTTCGTTTGGCTTGCAGGCGATTCCGGCCGTTTGAAACAGCTTGCGCAGCTTGAGACGCTGTCGGGCGTTAATGGTTGCACTTTCGACTCGGAAATCGGTACTTGGTACCTTCGCTTGATCCAACTGAGATGGCTGTAGCGTCACGCCGTTCGTGGCGGCTCGCAGATGGCCGGCTCCAAACAGGCTGATGAGCGCCGCGTCAATAGCGTCCCGCGGCCAACCATAGGGTGGGTCGGAGAAGTACGACCGCACCTCTTTGCCTTTTTTGCCGGAACCCACATAGGACAGTACGGCGGAGCATACTGGATGCTCCTCGGTCTTGCCGCTGTACTCCAATGCCTCCAGCGGATGCTCGGCACCCTTGCGGGCACGTTCAATCGCTTTTTGCCAACGGCGATCATCGGCGTCGTTAAATTGATAGAAGAGTCGAGACAGCGATGCGGCAGCGGCTTCTCTGACTTTGTCGGGTATGGTCGCCTCAGGCCGTTCGTTACCGCCACCCTGGAACACCTTTGCACTGTCAATAACTTCCGCGACCAGTGTTCGCAGGCTCTGCTCGGCTTCGACGAGGCGCGTCTCCATGCCCTGGCGGGCTTCGATTCCCTCGGGCGTTGACGGCACGCCTTTGTATTCCAGCGTGTCTTTGGCCGCACTCCGGGAAGCAATGCTATGTGCCAGTTCACCGGCGCGGGACTTCGGCATGAATACGTAAAGGATAGGGCTGTCCGGTCCGGCCGCGCGCGCGTCGGCGAGCACGTTCTTCTCATCGGCGCCCCAGCCATCGCGTATCCATACCGGGATGTCGCGGCCGCCGTCGGGTGGCGGTTCGGCGCCGAAGTGTAGAGACAGCTTGCGTGGCTCATTGCTGTCTCCCTGCTGTGGTCTTATCGACCCCACCGCATCCTGCACCGCAGCGCCGAGGAGCTGAGCACGTTTGCTGCTCATACTCGCAGGATCGTTTTTGAGCCGGCTCTGCCGATTGCGGAACTCGGCCCCCCAATCGCTGCTCTCTCGTGTTTGCAGGCTGTACTCGTCTTCGAGCTTCATCAACGTGCCTGCATCTACCAACTTCTCCAGGAGTGCTGATAATTGGCTGCGCAGGAGAGCACCATCCTCGGACAAATCTTTCACCAGCAGGTCCGCCAGCGTGTCCGCATCGGCGCGCACACCGATATCGACGCCAGCCTCGCGTGGGAGTTTACGGATCAGGAATATCAGGGCACACAGCCGCGCTTTGAGGAGGCCGTTGGGCGTTCTGTCATTGCGCTGCTCGACAATGGTCTCGTACAGCTCGCGGAGCAGCACGCCGGATTGCAGCAGGTTGGCCGATATCTCATCGAACAGGAAGTCGGCTGGAACCACTGTCCCCACCGGGTCATCCGCGGTGTGGCGGATGGCGTCGTAAACGATGCGAAGCTGTGTACGGAGCTGCCCCGCCGTTCCTGCGCGATCCACCGCGCGCAGCGTGTATTCCCAGAATCGGCGGCGAACAGGCAGTAACGGATAGTCTTCTACCAGGATCGCCTTGTCCTCACCGCGGGGACCGATCCGGGTGCCGTTCAGGTGACGGTCGATTTCCCCGATATTGGCGTCCAGCGTCGCCTGGACGGTATTGACGCGATCCTGTCGCTTCGCCAGAACAACCCGCCGAGTGACCGTTTCGACATCGTTGTCCGACAATTCCACATTGACTGTAAATCGGCCCTGAAGACGTTGTAGCGCCGGCGTCCCGGACAGAGCCGTTTGTCCGGTACCCACAAAGAGCAGACGGTCGCCGAACCGCTTGCTACAAGCTTCGACGACCTCCTGAACGATATAGGAACGATCAGCGTTGTCTCCGATGTACTGCTGCACCTCGTCGAGAATAACAATCGAGCACGGCATCTCACCGTCAGGCGCCAGCGTGTCCTGTAGAGCGCCAACAAACTCGTCCGTAGTGATATCTTTCGGCTTAGGAAACTGGTCGCGCAATGCCGCCTTGGCATCCCGCTCGTTGTTCGCGAAGTTCGGGTCCGCAGTGAGTAGCGCTTTGGCGATAAGCGGGCTGACGTACAGATCGTTCAACTCTCTTCGGAATTCCCGGCCTTTTGCCTCTACTGTGGTGCGGACTTGGTCGTAGATGCCATTCTTCTTGAGCCAGAGGCAGAAGCGTGCCTGAGGGAAGCTCTCTGGAAGCTGTGCGGACTTGAACACGATGGCGAGCAGGGCGAGCCGAACGCTGTCTCCGGCACCGGCGCCGAGCGTGCCAGCCGCAGCGTGCAACCCATGGCCCCGCTTGCCGAGGGTTGAAATTTCCCTCAACAGAGCCTGCACGTCCTGGGGAAGCCGTGCGAGACCGCGTGCTCTGGCACCGTCTTTGGGGAACGTATAGTCTGTCCACAGGAAGCGTAGCATCTTTGCCAGGTGGGATTTTCCGCTTCCGAAGAATCCACTGACCCAGGCGGCCGGCTGCTCTGGCTGGCCCTGATTCGTGACATAGGAGTCGAGGATGCGAACAAGCCCGCGCTGATACTCACCTTCGCAGACGAAGTGCTCAAGCTCGAAGTGCAGGATACGGCGCTCGTCGTCAGTCAGGGCGTCAGTCATAGTCGCCACGCCATTGTTCAGCAAGGTGATCTTGCCAGGGTCTCTTTGGTAAATGTCTCGGTTTTTCATGCTTCAGTATACTCTCGTAAGGTGATCGGAACCGCGAGATAATTCCATCCATCTCGCGCGTCCAAGAGCCGATAGTTGCCGTCCTCATGCTCCCCCGGGAAGAACACCACTATACGGCCTTTAACATCCTGCTCGACCTTTTTGATTAACTCCGACACACGGATGAACCCGAAGAGTGAAGCGATACCATGGATGCCGACAACCGAATTATCATCCGCTTCCGGCCTCTCCAGCACTCCTCGTATCCGTTGAGCGACATGCTCCAGAAAATCCTCTTCGAGCTTGAGGTCCAAGTCTTCGGGAAACTCGAAATAACTGTCCCGATACTCCGTATCTGCCATCCACTCCGCGAAGGCCCTGGTCAGGTCACAGTCGAGCCAGGAATGCCCAGCCTCCCTAGTTGCCAATGCGAACAAGTCCTTTCGTGTGCGCAGCTTCCGCTCGTCAGCTTTGTCGTAGACGATGAATATGGCGCGCTGTGCGCCGGCCAGATCCTTCTGCCACGGAAACGCGATGTAGCTTTTGTAGCGCTCAGCCAACCTGTCTATGCGTCCCATGGATCAACTCCTGGTCCTTTTTGGTAAACAGTATCGGAAACGTCACATCGATCATTGATCCGGACTGTTTGAAGTCGAGCAGCCCGAGCCGTTTCGCATCAACGGCAATGTCAATGAGTTCGCCCGGAGGCGAATCCAGTATGGCAGCCCAGGGCGCTTCGAATAGCAAACGACCGCGGCGTCCGACTGCGAATCCGATCAATAATGCGTATGTGGTTGCTGCTGGCGTCGCCTCGACACGTTGTCTGATTTTTCGTCCTCTTCCTTGCAAATGGCCGGACTGTGTCCAGGACGAACAAGCATTGCGCACGACCTTGTCGAGTGTCTCCTTGTTCAAGCGATCCCCTACGGCATCCGATAGAGCGTCTTTCATTGTTTGTCGCCCAAACTCGTGACCAAACGGGGTAGTGACAACCGTCCGTGCGGTAGCCCGCAACAGCGGGTCGCGTGCCAGGGCAAGGAGGAGTGCTAACAGAGGCTGACTGGATTTGTGCCAATCCCAGAAGTCCCTCAGAATACGAAAGAGAACTAGACGGCCGTCGAGCCCATAGAGCTCGGTCAGCCGTTGGAAGGAGAGCTTGCGAGTTGCCGCTGTTTTTTTACCGAGACAGTTGTTTTCCATTACAGCATTTGCATAGTCCTCACGGGCCATTTTTCCAGGAGCGGCATCCAGGAGATACGCTAGCTCATTGAACATGATTGTCCGACTCGTGTGTGTCCCTCGCTCACCTGAGCGGAACCCCCAGAGCAAGGCTTGGTCTGGAGGAAGAGCGGCGATTCCAGGCTCAAAGTTCAGGTCGGATATGATGCTCATTGCAGGACACTATACCTTGCTTAAAAAATATGTCAAATCTCGCCGGCAAACTAGCCGGCTAAATTTTTATATCTGTTGGGGGGCTGTAAATAGGAAAAATAACAGCGTCCAGATTTCATTGTCCCAATCCTGGTCAACCTAGATACGAAGCTGCTGACCTGGATGCTGATATATGGTAAGTCATTCAAGCAGACAGAGGTAGAAATCCATGCCAAATCAAGACGTTATCCGCGCGGTGGAGCAGCTCGGGGTGGCCTATGAGTTGATTCGCATCGACCCGGCCGACGCCGATACGGTCGTGTTCTGCCAGAAGTACGGCTACGCCCTCCGCGAGTCGGGCAACACGATTATTGTCGCCTCCAAAAAAGAGCCCAAGCGGTTTGCCGCCTGTGTGGTGCTGGCCCATACCCAGCTGGACGTGAACAAGCGGGTGCGCAAGCTGATGGGGGTGTCCAAAGCCTCATTTGCGACCGCCGAGGAGATGCACGCCGCCACCGGCATGCAGGTCGGCGGGGTGACGCCGTTTTCGCTGCCGACCGAGTGGCCGCTGTATGTGGACGAGCGGATCATGGGGCTGGACTGGGTGGTGTTGGGCGGCGGTGGTCGGGATACCAAAATCAAGATCCGCCCGGCGGTGTTTTCCCGCCTGGGCGCCGAAATCGTGCCAGACCTGGCAATCGAGCATCGTTAGGCCGTGGCTTGTCGGCCAAGAGCCGGCGCTGTACAGTGGGCTGCTCGAACAACCCCACACACAGGAGTCAGCATGTCGTCCTTTCGTATGAAAAGCTTGGCACGTTTCCTCTTTCCTTTTTCTTTGCGTTGCTCTTTCGCTGTGCTGCTTGCCCTTGGGCTCCTCACTGCCAGCGCCCCGGCGTTCGCCGAATCCCCGGTAAACGACCCCAGAACCTGGCGGCTTGTCTCGGAACTGTCCGAAGAAGAGCTGATGCGGGTTGATTTTGCGACCGACACCCCGCGGGACGCGGCCATTCCGTACCTGCCGGCCGAAGCCTATCCGTTTGAGGCGCCCTACACGGCCGAAGAGATGGGCTTCCGGTCCATGGAATTTCCGCATATGCCGCGCTGGAACTGTGTCCAGATTGAAGACGGCGGGGTGCTGACGCCCAGCGGCTATCTGTCCAATCTCAAGGTCATCGTGCTGGTCCACTACCGGGAGCCGGCCGGCCTGCTCGGCCATCTGACCGCCCCGCCCGGCGAACTGTTCTCCCGCTGGCTCACCCAGGACCTGATGCCGCCGGAGAATCACGGCAACCAGCTGCTGTTCATCAGCTACCGGACCGATAAGGAGCAACGCAAAAAGGCCGACCTGTTCGGCTATTCTCCGACCCTGCGCCGCGTCCGGCGTTTCCCCCAACCCCTGCGCGAAGAAAGAATGATCGGCTGGCCGCTGACCTACGACGACTCGGTCGGTCGCGACGCCTGGGAGTTCAGCTGGCGTTTGCTGGGCACCGATGTCCTGCATGAGACCATACGCTTTCCGGTCACCCGTCAGACCATCACCCTGGCCTCCTCGGGCGGCGTGTTTACTGACGTGGCGGCAAAAGATCTCAAACTCATGGGCGAGGACTACGCCCACTACAACCCTGACGGCAGCGTCTCGACCTATGTGGTCGAAGCCCGGCCCAAGGCCGACTGGCTGCCCGACTATTACGCCGGCAAGGTCATCTACTGGCTGGACCAACACCTGTTTTATCCCCTGCGTACCGAGGTCCACAGCCCCGACGGCGAGTTGCTGTTCATCGACGAGCGGGTCGCCACGATCATGAACCCGGAGCTGGGCGACCGGGGCTATCACAACCTGATCGCCGTGTGGTGGGACGTGCGAGAAGATTTCTACGGCTACAGCGTCCATGACGCGATGAGCGTCAAAACCTGGTCTCAAAAAGACCTGGACGTGTTCTTCAGTCCCGACTTCATGCGTCGCGGCTGGTTCCCCGAACCGCTCAAAACCCAGGCCGCGATCAGCTCGCCCGATGAGTTTTTTCTGCGACCAAATCTCTACCGCGACAAGTTTCCCGAGGTGCGCAGCTTCCAGCTGCCGGCCAGTCTGGAAGCCCGCATCCGGGCCCAGAATGCGGCCGGGCGGATCGTATTCGGCGAAGAGGAAGAGTTCGCCCAGGCGGACGTACCGGTGGATTGATACTCCTGGCTCTCCCATCCTCGGATGGATTCTCTCACGGAGAAGGGGCCTCGTAGGTCGGCTTCGCCGAAGGCGTAAGCCGACACGTCCGTACTCGTCGGATGAGGGGGCAGCTATGGACGAACAGGCGTTTTTAAGCGGTCGGGTTCGGGTGCTGGTCGGTGATATCACCCAACAGCGGGTTGATGCGATTGTGAACGCCGCCAACGCCAGCCTGCTGGGCGGAGGCGGGGTGGACGGCGCCATCCACCGGGCCGGCGGTCCCGACATTCTGGCCGCCTGCCAGGAGATTCGACGGGTGTCCTATCCCGACGGCCTGCCGACCGGGCAGGCCGTCATCACTTCTGGTGGTCGTCTGGCGGCGCGCTGTGTGATTCATACGGTCGGACCGGTCAAGAGCGCCGAGGGTGAGCGGGCGGGCGGCCTGCTGGCGTCGTGTTATCGCAATGCGCTGGCCCTGGCCGTCGAACACGGCCTCAGTTCCATCGCTTTTCCCGCCATCTCAACCGGCGTGTACGGCTATCCGCGCGAGGAAGCTGCGGGGGTAGCCTCGCGCGCCATTGCCGATTTTCTGGCCGACGATACGTCTCTCAACGAGGTCCGGCTGGTGTTTTTCGCCGAGCAGGACGCTGCGGTTTTTGTCCGCCACCAGGCTTTTCCTCAGACCTGAGGAGCGTATGACCGCTGCGACTGGAGCAAGGACAGATGCGCCGGGGGTATTGACACGGACAGCACGCATTCCCTAGAGCTGCTGGGCTGTGGCTCTCGGAGCAACGAGTCTCCAGGTCGGTTATGATATGGGATATATCCTGGCAGCAGACAATTGGCCGCGATTCGTTCTGGACGCCAGCCCATATGGCGATTTATCTGGGCAGAGTGCTTGCCGGCGGGTGCTGACCGGTGTCTTTGACGCCCGGGTGCAGGGGTTCCTTAGGCAGGCCCGCTGAGCCCGAGCGGGTGGTGCAGGCCTTGTTCTTAGCGCGGATCGGTATTCGCAAGCCGTACTGAGTCGGGGCTTTATCGTGGAAAGAGGTACAGCGTGATCATTTCGATGCTTTCCATAAAAACAAGCGTCCCGTGTCTCGCAGTCAGTTTGCTGCTTCTCCTCCAGTGCCCCGCGCCCTGTTGGGCAGCGACACTGGAGAGCCCAGGTTCAGATGCGACGCTGTCCGGACTCGGGTTCATTTCCGGCTGGAAGTGTGACGCAGATAACATCACCGTGCGCATTAACGGCGGCGGGCATGTGCCAGTCACCATGTACCAGCCACGAGCGGACACGCGCTCTGCCTGCGGCGCGTCGCACAACGGCTTCTTCACGCCAATCAATTGGGCGTTGCTCGACGACGGCGAACATACCATTGTGGCCTATGATGACGGAGTCAGGTTTGCCAGCAGCACCTTTACCGTTGTCACAACCGGAGAGGAATTTCTCTCGGATGCTGAGGGGGAGTGCATTGTGCCGGACTTTCCCGCGCCCGGCGAAAGCGGACGGTTTGTCTGGAATGAGTCAACACAGCACCTGGAGTTGGCACATGTCGGGCAGACACGCGACGCTGACGACGAACAATCCGTCACGCTGTATTTTGCCTATCGGCACTCGCAAACGGTCGATATTGAACAAGAAAAAACCGTGAGTATAGAACTCCGGCCGTTGACCGGCAGCGGCGCGATAGCGGAAATCATGACGGACGATATTCGAGAGCTGACCTTGGGCGACATGGCGGTGGAAGTGCAGGTGTACCCACACGCCGTGCTGTTGCACGTTGCGGACAACGAAACGAAGAGACCGATTACAACCCTCAACTACGAACCTGCCACCGGCCTGCAAAACCTGTTCGGCGGCCACGGCTTCACCGGCCTGCACTACGTCTACCACCCACGTTCTGACGCGGAGTTGCAATTCTGGGCAGCGTTCGAGTGAAAAGCGGGACGCCAGGCTGAGGAGAGGTGGCCCGAAGGGCCGGGATGGCTTGGGCCGCCCGCTCCGGGAACCCCCTCCAGCCTTCCACTGCCGACTAGGCTTCCAGGTTGAGCGGGGTAAAGGCGTTGGCTTCGCCCCGTCTGAGGCGCCCCAGCCCGTCCTCGCCTTCGTCACAGTACAGCTCGAACTGGTTGCCCTCGGGATCCCGAAAATACACACTCTTGGTGATGCCGTGGTCAATGGTGCCGGTGATCTCGGCCTGGCGCTGCTTGAGAGCCTGATAAAAGGCTTTGAGAGCGTCAAAGTCTTCGACCTGCAGGGCGACGTGGTGGAGGCCGACCTGCTCGTCGTGTACCGGTGTGGCCTCGGCCGGGACTTCCAACACCGCCAGATCGTGGTGCTGCTCGCCCAGGCTGAAGAACACCCCCTTGGGGCGGCTGAGCCGGGTGACGACCTCAAAGCCCAGGACTTGGGTATAGAACTCTTCGAGACAATCCAGATCGCGCGCTTTCAAGACCACATGACCGACTTTTTTGGGACGCAGCATGGTTTCCCCTCCTTGTCCTCTGACTAGCAGCCGGCCCGTGAGCCTGTAAAGAGGAAACGCGTCGTCCCTATCCAAAGCCTGATTCGGCTTGAGCCGACAAACCGCCCCGTGCTAGGGAAAGAGAAACCACACGGGGGGATGCGTATGCCATTCATCGCTGTTCGTGATCTGCACATGTACTATGAAACCCGGGGCAGCGGACCGCGGCTGCTGTTCATCAGCGGCACCGGCGGAGACCTGCGGCGCTCGCCCAACGCCTTTGACGCGCCGTTCAGCGGGCACTGCGAGGTGCTGTCCTACGACCAGCGCGGCCTGGGCCAAACCGATAAACCCGATGTGCCGTATACCATGGCCGACTACGCCGACGACGCCAACGCCCTGCTCGACGCGCTGGGCTGGGAGCGCTGCATGGTCATGGGGGTGTCGTTCGGCGGCATGGTCGCCCAGGAGTTTGCCCTGCGCTATGGGCAGCGGGTCGAACGCCTGATCCTGACCTGTACCAGCAGCGGCGGGCGGGGCGGGGCGTCCTATCCCCTGCACGAACTCGCCGGCCTCACGCTCGAAGACTGGGCGCAGCGGGTGGTGGAGTTGGTGGACATGCGTCGCGACGCGGCCTGGCAGGCGGCCAATCCGGCCGAATTTCAGGCGCTGGTCGATGAGATGCTGGCCGGTCTGCGTATTGGAGCCGATGAGCCGGGCCACGCCATGGGCGCCCGCCGCCAGATTGAGGCCCGCAAGGATCACGATACCTATGACCGGCTGCCGTCGCTGGACATGCCGGTGTTGATCGCCGCCGGTCGCTACGACGGCATTGCCCAGGTCAGCAATCAACGGGCGATGCTGGACCAGATCGCCTCGGCTCAACTCGAACTGTTTGAGGGCGGGCACCTGTTCTTCGTGCAAGACCCGCGCGCCTACGAGTGCATGAGCGCTTTTCTGAAGGGAGAGCGGGACGGCCGGGCGGCCTGATGGCGGTCGAGCCATCTCAGCAGCAGGGCGTACTGTTCCCCGAAGAGTTTGCCGGGCAGGCCGGGGCACGGCACGCCTTCAAGGAGGACGCTGACCGCCAATCAAGCGGCGAGCTGCATCCCCCGTATCCGACGCCGGCCTATACCTACGTCTCCGGCCTCAGCCAGCTCACCCGTCTCCTGCCAGAACTCCTCGCCGCGCCAGCCCTGGCCTGCGATACCGAAACAAGCGGCCTGGACGACCGAACAGACGCGCTGCGGCTGATCCAGCTGGCAACGCCCGAGCAGGTCTACCTGTTTGACGCCTACGCCCTGCCACCCCGAGCCCTGGCGCCAATATTTGAAACCGACCGGATGTGGATTTTCCACAACGCCAAGTTTGACCTGAAGTTCCTGGTCGGCGCCGGACTCCCCTGGCCGCAGCGCGTGTTTGACACCATGCTGGCCAGCCAGTTGCTGGCAGCCGGACTGCGCACCGGGCATGGTCTGGAAGACGTGGTAGCCCGCCGACTTGACCACAGCCTGCCCAAAACGGTCCGCGCCAGCGACTGGACCCAGGCCGAGCTGTCCGAAGCCCAGCGCGCCTACGCGGCCCGCGATGTGGCCGTGCTGTGGCCGCTGTACACCGGCTTGCAGGACGAACTCAAGGCCGCCGGCCTGGAGCGAGCTGCGGATATCGAGTTCGGCTGCATCAAGGGCTTGGCCTGGCTGGAAATGCAGGGCATGGGCTTTGACGCCGAGCGCTGGCTGGCGCGGACGCTGGACGACGAAGCCCGTTTGGCCGACCTGAAACACCGACTCGACAGTACGCTTGCCGGTCAGGGCAGGGCCGTCAACTGGCTCTCGCACCAGCAGGTCAGGCAGCTGTTTCACGACTTCGGCATCAGCCTGCCCAACACCCGGGCCGCCAGCCTGAAAAAGGTCGATCATCCGCTGGCGCGTCTGTTGCTCGCCTACAAGGAGACCGCCAAGCGGGTCAATACCTACGGTCGGGCGGTCATTGATTCCTCGTGCGATCCCCAAACCGGACGGGTCTATCCGGTGTATTTTCAAAACGGGGCGGCAACCGGTCGGATGAGCTGTGGCGGACCGAATATCCAGCAGATCCCAAAAGCTGCGGCCTTTCGCGTCTGCTTCCGGGCTGCCCCGGACCGGGCGCTGATCCGGGCCGATTACTCCCAGATTGAGCTGCGCATCGCCGCTGCCCTGGCCGATGATGAGACCATGCTGCGGGCGTTTCGGGAGCGGGTCGATCTCCACGCCCTGACCGCCTCGCGCATTCTTCAGCTGCCCCTGGCCGAGATCGACAGCCAGCACCGCCAACTGGCCAAAAGCGTGAACTTCGGCCTGCTGTACGGCATGGGCGTGCGTGGGCTCAAGCTTGACGCCGAAGCCAAGTATGGGGTGGCCATGACCGAGGCCGAGGCGGCCCGCTATCACCGGGCCTTTTTTCACACCTATCAGGGCTTGCAGCGCTGGCACCAGTGGGCCAAACGGCAGATCGAACACGCCCGGCGCAGCCAGCAGACGCTTGAGACCCGGACTCTGACCGGTCGGCGCTTTCTGAACGTCCGTCACTTCAACGTCCTGCTCAATATTCCGGTCCAGGGCAGTGGCGGGGACGGCCTGAAACTGGCTCTAGGCCGTCTGTTTGCACACCGTCATGAAGCGCCCGGCGCGTTTCCGGTCGCCTGCGTGCACGACGAAATCGTGGCCGAGGCGCCGCTGTCCGAGGCGGGTCGGGCGGCCGAGTGGCTGGCCCGCCACATGACCGCAGCCATGCAGGAAGTCGTTGGCGACCGGGTGCCGATTGAGGTCGAAACCACGCTCGGCAGAGACTGGGCCGGGGCGCCGCTCGATGCATGAGGATCGGCTCGGCTTTCCCCCCGCTTCAGAATAGCGTATGACAGGCGGGAGTCGTGCAGCGTAAGGAGGGACTGAACATGGCCGGACCAGAGATCGTCAAGCTGAAACGTATTTTGCGCGAGAAAAATGCGGCCGCATCGGGTGCCCCGGTCAGCCTGGACCAGCGCCGGGCGGGCATGGAAAAAGTCGCCTTTCGGGTGGCCGACGATATTGGCGTCGAAGCGGTTACCGTGGCCGGTCGGCCGGCCGAGTGGCTGCGGGCGCCGGGCGCCCAGGCCGAGCGGGCCATTCTGTATTTGCACGGCGGCGGCTATGTGATGGGCTCGCTCAACACCCATCGTTCGCTCGGCGGCGAGGTGTCCCGGGCGGCTCAGGCTGCGGTGCTCATGCTCGATTATCGACTGGGGCCCGAAGAGCCGTTTCCGGCCGCTGTCGAGGACGGGGTGGCCGCCTACCGCTGGCTGCTCGATAACGGTTTTGCGCCACACAATCTGGCCATTGCCGGAGATTCCGCAGGCGGCGGGCTGGCCGCAGCCACCCTGGTGGCAGCCCGCGACCAGCAGCTGGCGCTGCCCGCAGCTGGGGTGTGTATCAGCCCCTGGTCCGACATGACGTGCTCCAACGAGTCCTACCAGACCCGGGCTGAGGCAGACCCCATGATCGGACCGGATATCGGCAAAATGGTCGATCTGTATCTCCAGGGCAAGGACGCCACCGATCCCTACGCCTCGCCCAACTTTGCCGATCTGCGCTCTCTGCCCCCGCTCCTGATTCACGTCGGTCGGGATGAGGTCCTGCTGGACGACGCGCTCAAACTCGATCACAAGGCCCGGGCCGACGGCGTGGACACCACCCTGGAAGTCTGGGAGGACATGATTCATGTCTGGCACGCCTTCCATCCCATGCTGCCCGAGGGCCGGGACGGGATCGTGCGGGTCGGGGAGTTTCTGCGCGACAAATGGGCGGCCTAGCGCAGGGCTGCATAAGACATGGGAGAGGAACGATGGACCTGAACTATTCCGCCGAGGAGACAGCCTTTCGCGACGAGGTGCGCGCCTGGATCGAGGCCAATCTGCCGGACGATATCCGCGAAAAAGTCGTCACCTATCAAGACCTGAGCAAAGACGACTACACCCGCTGGCACAAGATCCTGGCCGACAAGGGCTGGGTCGCGCCCGAATGGCCGCAGGAGTGGGGCGGGACCGACTGGACGATTGTCCAGCGTTATATCTTTGAGGAAGAAATGGGCGCGGCCGGCTGTCCGGGCCGCATGCCGTTCGGGCTGTCGATGTGTGCGCCGGTGCTGTTTCGGTTCGGCACCGAGGCCCAAAAGAACACCTATCTGCCGCGCATTTATAACGGCGACGACTTCTGGTGCCAGGGCTACTCCGAGCCCGAGTCCGGCTCAGACCTGGCCTCGCTCAAAACCAGCGCGCTGCGCCAGGGCGATGAGTACGTGGTCAACGGCCAGAAAATCTGGACCACCCTGGCCCAGTATGCCGACTGGATCTTCTGTCTGGTGCGGACCGATTTTCAGACCCAGAAGAAGCAGCACGGCATTTCCTTTCTGCTCATCGACATGAAAACGCCGGGCATCACCGTCCGGCCGCTGGTTCTCATGGACGGCGGCCACGAGGTCAACGAGGTCTTTTTCGACAATGTGCGGGTTCCGGCCGAAAACCTGGTGCACGAGGAGGGCGACGGCTGGACCGTGGCCAAATATCTGCTCGGTCACGAGCGCCTCAACACGGGCAGCATCGGCACCTCCAAGCGCGAGTTGGCCCGCCTCAAGGCCGTGGCCGCCGGCCAGACCAAACACGGCCGACCGCTGCTCGAAGACCCCCGTTTTGCCGACCGGCTGGCCCGGGTCGAGGTCGAGCTGATGGCGCTTGAGATCACCAACCTGCGCTTTCTGGACCAGATGCGCGGCGGGCGCGACCCCGGCGCCGAGGTGTCCCTGCTCAAGATTCGCGGCACCGAGATTCAGCAGGCTCTGACCGAACTGATGATGGATGCGGTCGGGCCGTTTGCCCAGGCTTTTCAGGCACTTGAGGCGCCACACTTCGACGCCGACACCGCCCGTATTGCGCCTCGCTACTGCAACTATCGCAAGACGACGATTTATGCCGGCTCCAACGAAATCCAGCGCAATATCATCGCTAAAATGTCTCTGGGCTTGTAAAAGCGGTTGGGCTGGCCATTCTCGGCCGCTGCAAGCCGGCTCTCAGGAGAGCAAGCTGTGAATTTTGACTATACGGAAGAACAACAGCTGCTGGCCAACAGCGTTCAGCAGTTCATCACCCGCGAGTATACGTTTGAGGCCCGCCGGGCGATTGTCGAGTCTGAGCCCGGCTATAGTGAACAGGTGTGGTCCAGCCTGGCCGACATGGGGCTGTTGGGGCTGCCGTTTTCGAGTCAGCTGGGCGGCTTTGGCGGCGGTGCGGTGGACCTGATGCCGGTCATGGCCGCGATTGGAGAGGGGCTGCTGGTTGAGCCCTATCTGGCCACGGTTGGTCTGGGTGGCCAGTTCATTGCCCGGGGCGGCAGCCAGGCTCAACAACAAGCGATTCTGCCCGGCCTGATTGCAGGCCGCTGCAAGCTGGCCTTTGCCCACACCGAGCACGGGGCGCGCTACGATCTGGCCCAGGTCGGCTGCCGGGCCAGCACGTCCGCCAACGGTTATGTCATTGAGGGCGAAAAATGTGTGGTGCTGCACGGCTCGTGTGCAGACCAGCTGATCGTTTCGGCCCGCACCGCAGGCCAGGAGACCGACCCCGACGGCATCAGCCTGTTCCTGGTTGACCGCAATGCGCCCGGGGTCAGCCTCAACTCGTACAAAACGCTCGATAATCTGCGGGCGGCCGACATCCGCTTTTCGGCCACCGCAGTGCCGGCCGACGCCCTGATCGGCCCCGAGGGACAGGCTCTGGAGCTGATCGAAGAGGTCACCGATTATGCCATTGCCCTGCTGTGCGCCGAGACGGTCGGAGCGGTGAAGTCTGCCAATGACGCCACCCTGGACTATCTGAAGACCCGCAAGCAGTTCGGCGTGCCGATCGGCTCCTTTCAGGCCCTGCAGCACCGCATGGTCGATATGATGATCACCTACGAGCAGGTCAAATCCATGGCCTGCCTGGCGTGTGTGAAGGTGGACAGCGCCGAGGCGGCTGAGCGCAAACGGGTGATTGCTGCGGCCAAGATCAAAATTTCGGACGCGTGTCGGCATATCAGCCAGGAGGCGGTGCAGCTGCACGGGGGCATGGGCATGACCGAAGAACTGAAGGTCAGCCATACCTTTCGGCGCCTGACCACTATCAGCCAGACCTTTGGCGATGCCGAACACCATTTGGAGCGCTTTAGCGCATGTGGCTGACACGTAAGGATAAAGGCGTATGAAAGCAGGCCAACTGCGTCAAATCGGGGCTACCGCGGTATCGGTCACCCAGTACGGGCTCGGCGGCACCGCGCTGGGCAATATCTACACTGCGGTTGAAGACCAGGCCGCGCGTGACACCATCGAGGCCGCCTATGGGGCAGGCGTGCGCTATTTTGATACGGCGCCACTGTACGGCAGCGGCCTGAGCGAACTCCGCCTGGGCAAAGGGCTGGCCCGCTATGCCCGGGATGAGGTCGTCATTTCGAGCAAGGTCGGCTGGGCGCTTGAGCCCCGACCGGCCGGCCAGGCGGCGACGATTGACCTGTTCGACAAGGCTCTGCCGTACCGAGGCGTGGTGGACTATTCGGCCGACGCGATTCAACGCTCTCTTGAAGACAGCCTCGCTCGGCTCAACACCGACCGCATCGACATCGTGCTGATGCACGACCCGGACGAGGCCGCCACCATCAGAGGGCTCGACCCCTACGCTGCCAGCCATTTTGAGCAGGCCATGGCCGAAGCCTACCCGATGCTCGACAGTCTACGCAGCCAGGGGGTGATCAAGGCGCTTGGGGTCGGCATGAACCAGTGGCAGATGCTGGAAGATTTTGCCCGCGCCGGCGATTTTGACTGCTTTCTGCTGGCCGGCCGTTACACCTTATTGGAACAGGGGGCGCTCGACTCGTTTTTGCCGCTGTGCGCCCAAGAGCGCATCAGCCTGATCATTGGCGGGCCGTATAACTCGGGCATCCTGGCCAGTGGAGCCGTGGAGGGCGCGTATTACAACTATCGGGCCGCGCCGCCGGATATTCTGGACCGGGTGCGAAAAATTGAGGCGGTATGCGCCCGATATCAGGTATCGCTTCAAGCCGCCGCCCTCCAGTTCCCGTTCGGCCATCCGGCCGTGGCTTCCATTATCCCCGGTGCCCGCTCTGTTCAAGAACTGGCCCACAATGTCGGCTATTTCGAGCAGACGATTCCGGCCGATTTCTGGGCCGAACTCAAACACGCCGAGCTGATCGATCCTGCGGCGTCCGTCCCTGGGGCAGCATAGGGGGCTGGGATGAGCAAGCGTGACCGTGAAATTCGAGACATGATTGAGCGTGCCTGGCAGGAGGAGGAACGCAAAGAACAAAAGGGTTTCTTGAATTTCAACGAGAACGATATGCGTTTGCTCGAAGAGTATTATGCGCGCGGCCTGCCGTACGGCAACTCGCCCGAAGGCTTCAAGCGCTGGTTGCAGGACCGAGACTGAGCCGTCCGCTGTCCATATCCTCACGTATCGCTTGGAGGCAGGCTTCAAAGTCGCCCTCAATCAAGCGTCCGCCGCTGTCCAGCATGCCGCACTGCATCATCAGGTTGATTGAGGTGCCGAAATCGTCAGTGACCAGATAGCCGTCCTGATCGATCGTTGTGCCGTCCGCTAACTGCCGACACGGATACTGAGTGCGGGTGCGCTCGGCAAGCGAATTCAGACTGGCAATATACCCGTAGGCCGGTTTGCCGAGCGCATTGCCGAAGCCGATCTCATACGCCGTGCCGTCGTCCATCAGCAGGCCGCGAAAGGCGTTGCAGTTGGCGACGACAATGTCGCAGGCCCGAATCTGGGCAATATCCCCGCGATAAATCCGCACTGCGGTTTGCAGCGAGCGCTCCCCAAGCTCGACATTGTTGTCCATGGGGTGCAGACCGATAAAGCCGTACTGTTCACACAGCCGACGCTGGTGGTGGGCGTGTTCCACCGCATCGGGCAGGAACACCTCGGGGCCGGCCAGATACAGGCGTGGTTTTCGTGTCAAGGCCATGCGTGTCTCCTGTGTCGCAAACGCAAACGAGCAGGTGTCTAGGGTGTGGGTCGTTGAGAAAACTCGACATAAAACCGGACCGGCCCAAGCGGCTCAATATGATGCAGGACCTCGGGGACGATAGTGCCCGGAGTTTTGGGCTCAAGCACGAACTCTCGGGCCAGGGGCGGATGAACAATGTAGCGCAGCCGTCCTTCCAGCACCTGCACCGTGGCCCACACCCCGGGTTTGGTGGAGTGGGCCTTGCGCAGCCCGCCCGGAATCGAGGAGACGTCAAACTCCGGCGTCCGTTTATAGGCCCGGAATCCGTCCGGTACCTCAAAACGGTCGCAGTTGGGACACGCCAGGCGCTGCCCCAGCTTGGCCCGCCGTCCGGCCTCGGTCGTGGTCCAGGGCCGGTTTTCAAACGGCGGACGGTGGCGGACATGCTGGTTGTGGCCGCAGTCGAGTTCGGCCACCCAATCCCCGGCTTGGTCGCGGTGAAAACCAAGAATGCTGCGTTCCATTTATGACACCATGAAGCTCAGCAGACCGACGAGTACGGCGCTGAGCGTGCCCAGCACTGTTCCAAGTCTAGGCAGAAGAGGCCGGTCACCAGACCGGGACAAGAGCCGGACGCGAAGCCCGGACGGCACCCGACGCAGAGCGAGGATGGCAAAACCAGTACCGCAATAGGCAAGGGTCGGGATGCCAACGCTCATAGCCTGGGGGATGAGCAACACCACATCCCGGTAGTCGATGGCTCTGGGCAGGCTGAGCGACAGCACGATAAACAGGAAGAATGCACTTCCGCCGCACAGGACCAGCACGAAGAGAACGTTGGCAATGAGAAAGCCGGCCAGGCCCGAGAAGAATTGACTCCGGTCGGCTGCCCTGAGCAGCCTCCAGCCGACAAAGCCGGACACCCCGTCACAGCCGATCCCACATACGGCGATCAACGCGTATACGCCCCACGGCCATAGCCGCTCACGGGGGTCGAGATACACAAACTGCCACACTCCATCCCCAGCCTGGTAGGGAAGCTCGAAGACGAGTGACTCCAGCAGGGCGAGCAGCTCAAGGGACGGCAACAAGCATAGGGAGTGGTAAACCAAGCTGAGCGCTATCAGCAAGCAGAGAGCGGACGGCCGAGGCGTGTCCCTCAGGCGTTGGACACAGTCGTGCAACAGCTGAGGGTGGGAGTGTTGGATACGTTTCCAGTCGAAAGGCGCTGTTTTTTCGGCGACAAGCCAGCCCAGGCTGAAGAAGCTGAGCTTGCAGATGACAAAGGATAGCAGGGCAAGGGCTAGGGCGTTTCTCATGGTCGTTTGCTTAGTGTAGGAGTTTTAGGAGGTGTGAGAAAGCTCTTTCAGAGGTATTAGTTGACTATAGTCAGAAACTGATATTCCGCAAGCTCAGGCGGGCTCCGGACAGAAAACCGGAGCCCGCCTGAGGGGGGATGTGGTGTTGAAAGTATGCAGAGGCCGGCCATGGGCGGCTATGGACGGGTGTCGGATGGCGTGGTAAGTGCCGTCTTGGCAGGGAGGGATGGCAGAGCGGTCGAATGCACCGGTCTTGAAAACCGGCAGAGTCTTAACGGGCTCTCGTGGGTTCGAATCCCACTCCCTCCGTCCTCACAGAATGCCCAGCGGGGGCATCAGCGAAATTTCGTCGGTATAAATGCCGGGCGGCTGGGCGACCACGTCGAGCATGGCGTCGGCCACATCGCCGGGGGTGAGCATTTTGGTGCGGTCCAAGTCGCCGCCGCTCTTGTCCCACAGCGGGGTATTGACCGCGCCGGGGATCACCGCAGTAACCTTGATGCCCCGACTCCGCACCTCGGCCGCCATGACCTTGGTCAGACCCAGGGCGCCAAACTTCGAGGCCGTATAGGCGGCCGAGCCGGGCAGGGCGGTTTGGCTGGCCAAGGACAGGATATTCAAGATATGGCCGCTCTGCTGGGCAAGCATGACCTTCAGCGTATGCTTGGCGCATAAATAGGTCGCCCGCAGGTTGGTATTCATCATGCTGTCCCAGTCGGCGGTGCTGGACTCGACCAGGGGGCCAAAACTGGCGCCGCCGGCGCTGGTGACCAGAATGTCGATCCGGTCCCATTCCTGATGGGTGTGGTCGACGAGACGGACAATCTGGTCTTCATCGCCAACATCGGTCGGGATGACCAGGGCAGTCCCGCCGGCCGCCCGAATATCGTCGGCTACGGCCTCAAGCGCCGACTTGGTGCGCGCCGCCAGGGCGACCCGGACGCCTGCCGCCGCCAGGGCCAGAGCGGTGGCTCGGCCCAGGCCCGAGCCCGCGCCGGTGACAATTGCGGTCCGACCGTTCAGATCCTGTCTGGCCATACGACTCCTCGCTGTAGCTGGCTGGTCTGGGCTGATATTGGGCTGATCTTGTTGGCTGATTTTGGCTGATGGTGCGGCCAGGCTCACTCTTCGCCGTGGTATTCGAAGAAATTTTTGGGAGTTTCCCACAGACCGACTCTGGTCAGACTGTCGCCGAGCCGCGGTTTGAGCAGATCCCAGATCACCCGAATAATGTTCTCACCGGTCGGATTGAGGCGCTGAAATTCCTGGGTGTCCTCGTTCAGATGCTTGTGATCGAAGCGGTCCAACACTTCTTCCTGGACAATCTGCATCAGTTCTCCCAAGTCCATGACCATCCCGGTCTGGGGAGCGATAGCACCGCTGACCGTGACTTCGAGCTCATAGTTATGGCCGTGGCCGTGCAGGTTGTTGCACTTGCCGAAAACAGCTCGGTTTTCTTCCTCGGACAGCGCAGTGCTGTGGAGGCGGTGAGCCGCGCTAAAGCCAAAGGTCTTGGTTAAGGAGGCCATGTTTTTCCCTTCTCCGCTCACAACATCGGACCACAGGCTCGGCTCCTCATACAGCCGGACCAGAGCCAGGCGGTAGTTTTTCTCAGGCTGGCTGCGAAGTGTGTCCTCAATGCGGTCACGCATATACGCGGCCAGGTTTTCGGTGGTGGGAATACGGTCGTGAAAAGCCGGGTGGTCAAGGTTGATGAATTTGTGGTCAAACTCGGCACTGACCTCTTTGAGGATACGGTCCAACTCGGTGATGTTGATGACCATCCCGGTGCGCGGGGCAACCTGGCCGGCCAGGGTGACGCGCAGGACATAGTTATGCCCGTGGCCGTAGGGGCTGACACATTTGCCGAAGATCCGCTGATTCTGCTCAGGCGTGAATTCCGGATTCCAGTAGCGGTGCGAGGCCTCAAATTCGACCAGACGGGTGAGATAATGCATAGCGCCCTCCACAATGCAGAAATCCAGATAGGCGGTCAATAGTCTGGAAACAGGGATCGTGATGCCTATTGCGGGGTGAAAGGAGATCACGATCCCTGTTCATAGTCAGGCCATCAAACTTGACATAATTCTGCGGAGCGGACGTATTATGCCGAGTCCGCAGGCTGGGACGGGTGAGGCGTGGATTCGCAGGTGATCAGGGCGATTTCTCGCGGGCTGAACAGACGAATACGCTGGCCGGCGACCCCAATTCCGCGATTGACGTACAGATAGACGCCCAGCTGCTGATATAAACCCCGAGAGAAGCTGGTGATGAAGCGGGCCAGGTTGAACCGGCCTCCCCAGCCGGGCAGGGCGAACTGGCCGCCATGGGTATGGCCCGAGAGGGTCAGCGCAATGCCCTGGCGGGCGGCTTGGGGGAAGAGATCCGGGCGATGAGAGAGTAGAATGCACGGCTCGTGGCTCGGAATGGAAGCCTGGAGTTCCGCTAACAGGGGCAGTTCTTCGAGTCCGCGCGCCCAGTCCCGGCCCCGGTCATCAAGGCCGATCAGGTGCAGGGCGGCGGTGTCCTTGTGGAGACTGATGTGCTGGTCCTGGAGGAGGCGTATCTGTGTATGTCGGGTCAGGCCGGCTTGTACCGCCTGAGCGCCCGCATAATGGTCGTGGTTGCCCAGACAGGCAAACACCCCGTAGGGGGCGCTGAGTTCGGCCAACAGCGGAAAATAGTCGGGAATATAGACCGGGTTGGAATCGAGCAGGTCGCCGGCCAACAAGATAATATCAGGGTCCAGGGCGTTTGTCCGCCTGACACACGCTTGCAGTTCGGACCGGCTCAGATTGGGGCCGATGTGCAGGTCGCTGAGATGGGCGATCTTGAACCGATGCCAGGCCTGGGGCCAGCCCTGGGGACGCAGCCGCAGGCGTGACACCCGAACTGAGGCCTGGCCCCAGGTATAGCCGTAGACAAAGACGAGCACGATACCGCCTATGCCGAGCCCGCTGAGCCAGCGGAGCGCCTGCCACAACGGGGGCTGGAGCTGCTCGACGGCTGCTGGCCAGGCGGTGAGACTCAGCCCCTGGCCGAGCCCCCAGGCCAGCGCCCAGACTCCAGCGCATAAGAGCACAAAGACAAAACAAAAGACGCTGGTGAAGGCAGAGGCAAAATACAGCCGAATCGGGATACGCAGCCAGGCCGGCAGCCCGCTTCGGCGTCGCAGCCCCCGCAACAGGCCGATATTCACGCCAAAGAACACGAACGGCGCCACGACATACACGAGCGGCGATAGCCGCAGCTCAGCGCCAAGAATGACGTGCCAGAGCCACACCGGGACCAGACACTGGGCGGCGCTCATCGTCACCAGCAGCGAGAAAAAGAAATACCGAAAGAACCCGCTCCAGCGTGCAGGAGAAAGGACCGTCTGCTCGGAAACGGGGAGCGTGATCTCAGGCGATCTCTTAAAGGTCATCACGATCTTCGTTGCGGTGGGCTTCGTCCGGTTCGGGATTACGCCTCGGTGTCGATCAGGGCTCTGAGGACGCGGATGACCTTGGCGATTTCCTCAGGCGCGACATCGTCGGGCAGCTCCAGGACGGCCCGACGGGCTGGGCCGAGCGGGATCTCCTGGCGGCACTGAGACAGCCGGGGCGGCTCTTTGACAGGGGCTTCGACGGCGGGCAGGACGTGGGCCGGGGCGGACGGCTCGGCGAGTGGCGAGGCCGGAGGAGCGGGGAAGGGCAGGGCTGGGGTGGGAGACGGGCGCGTCTGGGGTCCCAATCCGGCAAAACGATAGGATTCGAGGAAGGCTTTGGAGACCGTCTCGGCGTTCTTCTTGGTGAAGCGGTACTTGATGACGAGTTGATGCGTCAGGTTGATATCCGAAGGCATGCCGCTGGTTTCGTACTGGCCGAGCAAGCCTTGAAAGATGGTCGGTCTGCCCATGGCTTCACGGAGAGCGTGATAGCGCTCGTTCTCATCGCCGGCGTGCTCAATGCGCAAAAACAGGTCGCTCACCCGCAGATCCTTGCCGATGGGCTCAAGCAGTCCAAATTGGCGTAAACTGCTCAATTTGCGGTTAAATGGCCCGGATTGAGCCGCCAAACTCAGGTGTTCGGCTATCGATTCCCGGCTCGTCGGAACCTGGTGCTCGGCCCGAAAGAGCTTCCGGACATCCTCCAGGCAGTCCTGGATGCTGTACGCTGGAGCATTCGGGCTTTTCTGCCGGACTCCCTGCCGGGCCATGGGGCGCGTTTCCATGCTGATTGCCTGCCTTTTGCTGACGTTTTTATCCACAGTTTCGTCTGACTCTGTGAAAACGGCCATTGTTTATTACTCCAGCCATAAAGCTGAGCCATTATTACTGACCGCCAAAATATATCTTGGCCTCATGCTGGATTAAAGCAAACCTGGAGGGCAGGTCAAGGACCACGTAAAGCATTGATATAACTCGATAAATTTATTCTTCTGGTCATGCTTGTCCATCCTGCCACTGATTACCTTTCTTTTTCTCTTTTGTTTCTGAAGTAATCATATTTTGATTATTTTGTTACTCTCTTTCTTAGCATTTTGTATTTTATGTTCATTATGGGGCTTTTATTACTTGGTGTTTTTTCTGGTGAGTAATATGGGCGGTGAGGGTTGGCTCTTGACGCACGATATGGGGTCAGGGCCGGCACTTCTCTCTTCCTTGACCCTTTTTTGCCAAGCCCTTACACTCTTGGAAATGGAAAAGACCACGGTCGTCGTTGTCGATGACCACCCCTTGTTCTTATCCGGGGTTCAGCAAATCTTCAAAAGACAGCCTGATTTCGAGGTGATCGGGGCGGCTGAAAGTGCCGCGCAGTTGGCCGCGCTCCTCAAACGCTGTCAGCCGGACATCATCCTCATGGATATCGAAATGCCGGAGACGAACGGTCTGGACGCCACCGCGCTCGTTCGGCGTCAGGCCCCGGATGCCAAGGTCGTGATCCTGACCGGCTATGACAATCCCGATCTTATTTTCCGGGCGCTCAAAATCGGGGCTGTGGGTTATCTGCTCAAAAATACCCGGGCCAAAGAATTGCGCGACTCCTTACGGCGGGTGGCGGCCGGGGAGGTGTTGCTCAACCCCGACCTGGCCGCAAAGTTCCTGCGCGAGTTCCGCCGTGATCAGGAGGCCGAAGAGCTACGCCGGCTCGTCCAGACCCTCACCCCGCGCGAAGACGAGGTCCTGCGGCTGGTGGCCACCGGCGCGAGCAACCGTGAGATCAGCGGCCAGCTGTTCATCAGCGAGCTGACCGTCAAGATGCACCTGGCCCGCATCTTCCGTAAATTGCAGGTCAACGACCGCACGAAAGCCGCCATCGTGGCCCTCAAGGCCGGACTGGGAGAGCCATGACGTGGTGGGCCAGGTGCCTGGTGTACGGAGCAGGCTGGCTGTGGGTCTGGGGCAGCCAGACTCCGGTGGCTGCCGCTCCAGCCGCAACCCAGGTCCAAGACCTGCTGACCGAGTGTCGCGCGGCCTATTTTCGGCTGACCGATTATCGCGGCACGCTCCACCGGGAAACCTGGACGCCCGGACACGAACCGCACCGGGAAGAAATCCGGGTGTTGTTCCGCAAACCCGGCTTTCTGGTGCTCAGCTGGCAGACCGGGCCGTATGCCGGCACCGCGCTGCAAGCCCGACCTGGGTGGAATAACGGCAATTTTCTGCTGACCCTGGGCGGGTGGTTCAACTATGTCAGAGTCAGCGTCCCCCTGATCGGGCTGAGCGAGCCCTTTGTCCCCAGCCTGAAAGATGTCCACGAATGGCTCGGCGCTCTGCTCGCCCTGTCGCGCCGACCGGCCTCGGACCGCAGCCTTCAGTTGGTCCAGGCCCGGACCGATGACCCGCAGCTGGAGGATGGCGAGATCCTGCTGTCCGTCCCGGCTTTTCTGATCCCTTTTCGGGATAATGCGGTTGCGGTCTACGAGTTCATCATTGAGCGCGGGACGGGCCTGCCGGTCGGTCTGACCCTGCGTGGTCCGCGCGGCGAAATCCGACAGCGGCTGGTCTATACCGCGCTTGAGGTCAATAGCGGGCTGACCGTAGATGTGTTTGACCGCGTCGGAGGGCAGCCCGCAGGCGTGGACGAGACGGCTGCCTTCCCCCAGACCACGGCCACGGTTGATATTCGCGGCTTCGTGCGACACTGGGGCCAGCGCTATGCCGAGATCAGCGACTACACCGGGGTCTGGACCATGACGACCGAGCGGGCCGGGGCAACCGCCGTCCTGGGCCAGCTGCCGTTTAAGTTTCGCCGCCCCTTCGATGTCTATGTGCAGCTCGACGGTACGACGGCCGCGCTCTACCGTCGCGGCTGGAATGCCGGACGGATCCGGGTTCGGACGACGCTCGGCGGTCTGCCGCTCATTGGTGACCTTGACCCCGGGGGCTATATCGCCCAGCGTGGTCATCCCTATCCGATTACCGATTTCGGCCTGAACCGGCTGGTCGAACGCAGCCAGCAGCAGCTGTTGCAGGGCTGGCTGCAGGACGAGTTGGAGGCGCGCTTTCTGGGCGTCGTGCGGTATACCGAGCGTCCCTGCTATGTGTTCGAGTTCGTCTTTCCCAACAGTCGCTGGCGGGTCTACCCCCACTACCGGATGGTGATGTACTGGGATATTGGGCGTCGTATTCCGATCAAGCTGGAGCTGTTTGACTGGAATGATCGGCTGGCCGAGGGGCACGCCTTTCATCAGCTGCGTCTCAACGTCTCTCTCAGCGATGCGGATTTTCAGCCGACACATCCCAGCTATGACTTTTTGCTCTTTGAGCGTTTGCCATGGCTCGATTGGTTTCTGACCGGCCGGGACTAGGCGCGGTCGCTCGGCCCGGGCCGGTTCGGCCGGTGTCCGTCTGTCGGGCCTGCCTGGTGGACACAGGGAATCGCGATGTCCTCGATCCGTGAATTGAGATCAGGCTTCCCTGTGGCGGGGGTGGGCGGTGTGCTGACCGTGGCCGGCGTGTTTGCCTTCAACCTGGGCTATATCGGACTGTACTGGGCGTTTCTGCCCCTGTTGGGCCTCGGCGCCCTCCTGTTCATTGAGGTCGGTGAGGACTTTTTTCTGTCCCTCGTCTTGCTGGCTGCAGCCGGCACCCTGGTGTACGCCGTCGGTCTGTTCGCCCTGCCGGTTCTTGTCCTGAGTGTCGGTCTGATGGTTCCGCTCAGCCTGGTGTTGCAGGGACGCGGTGTGAATACGATTCCGAGCACGGTCCGTGACGACGCCCATCCGGGCTGGCGCACGCTTGAGTTGGTGTCTCTGCTGCTGATTGCCCTGTTTGCCCGCTACGCGGTGTACCGATCTGGAGGTGGTCGGATTCCGCTCCAGATCGGCGAGTTCGGCCCCCTGGTTCTGTTTGTCTTGAGCGAACTCGGCGGATGGATGGTGTTCGCTCTGGGCTATGGCTGGCAGCACCGTTTGCGCTATGGCGTGCTGTACACGCCGGGGCTGGATTTTGCCTCAAGCCTGCCCTCGCTGCTCGTAACCGGCGTCTTTCTCGTCTCTCCCCATGTTGCCATCATGACCCTGGGCCTGAATACGGTTGGGGTGGCCGGCCTGTATCTGGCCTGCCTGCCGGTTGGGGCGGCGCATGTATTCATGCGCACGCTGACCCTGCGCCGGGCCGAGATCGCCCGCCAAAACCTCCAGCTGCAAGACATGACCCGGGAGCTGGTGCGCAACGAGCGGATGGCGGCGATTGGCCAGATTTCCTCAACCCTGTCACACCAACTCTTGCAGAAAGTCGGCCTGCTGGGCCTCCAGTGCGACCTGCTCCAGGACAGTCTGGGCGACCCACAGGTGTCGCCCACGCAGCGGTTGAGCGAGGTCGGCCAGCAAGCCGCGCAGCTTGACGAGGCCATCCGCGATCTCAACACGACCCTGTCCGACCTGTTGATTTTTTCACGCGAGGTGGCCGTGCAGCGCCAGTCGCAGCGCATTGCCGAGCTGTTGCGGGAGGTCAGCCAGGAGCTTCAGTCGGTGGCCGCAGCGCGTCAGGTCGAGCTCGTGTGCACCGGGGCTGAGCAGGACTGTGAGGTCTTCTTGGACCGCATTAAGCTGAAGCAGGCTGTTATCAACCTGGTCACCAACGCAATCGACGCCTCTCCACCGGGCGGTCGAGTCGAGCTGGCCTTGAGCCGCGATGCAGACCGGGTGTGGGTCGCCATCCGCGACCAGGGGGAGGGGATTGCCGAAACCGATCTGGAACACATCTTCTCGCCCTTTTTTTCGACCAAGGAGACCGGGTCCGGGCTGGGGCTGCCGTTTGCCCAAAAGATTGTCGAACTCCACCAGGGGACGCTGCGCGCCGACAATAACGTCGAAGGAGGGGCGACCTTTGTGATTGAGCTGCCGCGCCGCAGGGTTGCGCAGACCAGCTGACGGACAGCAGGTCAACAATGCTGGGCGTCTGAGTAAGAAAAGGTCATCGTTCACTTTCGGTATGGGGGACAGGCGTGCAACTGGAGGGACGTGTTGCGTTGGTGACCGGGGCGGCCCGGCGACTGGGACGGGAGATTGCCCTGGAGTTGGCTGCGGCTGGAGCGGATATTATTGTTCATGTGCATACCTCGTCCGCCCTGGAGTTGGCGGCTGCCATCCGCCGTCGTGGACGGCGGGCGCTCATCCTCAGGGCGGATTTGAGTCGGGTGGCCGATGTCCAGGAGTTGAGCGAGCGAGCCCTGGAGTTTGACGGCCGGGTCGACGTGTTGGTGAATAATGCCGCCCTGTTTTACCCCACCCCCATTGCGCGCCTCAGCACCGAGCAGTGGCGCGCCTTTCTGGGCACCAACCTGACTGCGGCCTTCTGCCTCGGGCTTTCCCTGGGCCGGGCCATGCGGCGTCAGGGGGCAGGAAAAATCATTCAGCTGGGAGATTGGAGCGGGCTGCGGCCGTCCCGGGACTATCTGGCCTACTGTGTCTCCAAGGGCGGCATCCACGCCCTGAGTGCGGCCCTGGCCAAGGCATTGGCGCCCGAGGTGCAGGTCAATACGGTTGCGCCCGGCCCGGTCTTGCCCCCCGCCACGTATACGGCTGCCGAGTTGGAGCGCCTGCGCCGTGACACGCCCCTGGGCCGGCTCGGGCGCCCGCGCGATGTGGTCCGGACGGTGCGCTTTCTGATTGAGCAGGGGGATTTTATCTCGGGCGCGACGTATGTGCCCGACGGGGGGTGGCTGGCGAGCGGTCCGGGCAGGGAATCGTGATGTCCTGCTCCATCAGTTGAGATCACGATTCGGTGGCAGGGACACGGTCTCATAAGGGTGCTCACACGGCGCACCGGGGGCAAACAGATAGTGGTAGGACTGGGTGTGGGTCTGGTAGGCCAGCAGGCTGGATGAACAGGTGCCGTAGCCGTCCAGGTGCAGGCACAGGCTGTTGCGGGTGTCGGGCTGGTAGGGACTGTCTTGAGCTGGCAGGCCGGGCGGACTCGAACCGTGGTCGGCCATCAGACGGCGCAGGTGGGGGACCAGGTCGGCAAAGGAGACGGCTTGGGAGGTCTGGCCGAGCCGCTGGAAGTGGGGCCGCAAACGCGCGATACGGGGACAGCTGGGGTCGTTGAAGTCACGGTTGGTGAACAGGTACAGACCCGGCTTGAGGGAGTGCAGGGCGAGCGTGGTGGGGGCGGTGTTGAGGACAAAGGCCTGCTGGGCGTCGGCGATGACCAGGGTGAAGGGATTATAGTCGTGCGGAGAGGAGCGGGCCAGGTGGTTGGCGGCTTGGGCGGCCGACGGATGGCGCAGGGCGTCGAGACACAGCTGACCGCGCGAACGGCGCTGGGGGTCCGGGGGCAGGAGTGACTGGCGGTTGAGAATACCGGCCATGACCCCGAAGGCGTTGACGCCCAGCCAGGTGCCGCCGGCGACCCGGTCGCGGCCGCCCCAGATCCAGGGCTCGCGTGCCAGCTGAAGCGGGGCATCCGAGGGGCGGGCCAGGAGTTCGTCGCGGTTGGCTGCCGCCACAATCGGATAGTCGGCGAAGACGCGCGAATACAGGGCTAGGGTACACATTGCGGGGGCGGATTATAGAAGCGGGGAGGGCCGAACGCAAGCCGAGCGGGTGGCGCGCGCGCGTTGTCTTTGGCCTACCCCTATGCTAGGTTGGGCCAAATCATTTGCCTGGGAGGAAGGATGTTCGAATCTATTGAAGACGTGATCGGCAAATTTGCTGACGAGCAGTATATCTGTGATCGGCGTATTGCAACCATCGTCTATCTGGCGACTCACCTGCGCAAGCCGATTCTGGTCGAAGGACCGGCCGGGGTGGGCAAGACCGAGCTGGCCAAGGTCGTGGCGTCGTCTCTGGGATGTCAGTTGATCCGCCTGCAGTGCTACGAGGGGCTTGATGAAGCCAAGGCGTTGTACGAGTGGGAGTACGCCAAGCAGTTGCTGTATACCCAGATTCTCAAAGACAAAATCAGCGAAACCCTCGAAGGGACGACGACGCTCAAAGACGCGGTGGAGCGGATTGCTGACCAGGACACGGTGTTCTTTTCTGACCGCTTCATTCTGCCCCGGCCTCTGCTGCAAGCCATCTCGGCCGCCGAGCAACCCGTCCTGCTGATTGACGAGATCGATAAATCGGACAGCGAGTTCGAGGCGTTTTTGCTCGAGGTGCTGAGCGACTTTCAGGTCAGTGTGCCGGAGCTGGGTACGCTACAGGCCAAGCAGATCCCCCTTGTTGTGCTGACCAGCAATAACGCCCGGGAGATGTCGGACGCGCTCAAACGGCGCTGTCTCCACCTGTATATCGATTTTCCTGATCGCAAGCAGGAACTCGATATTGTCAGGCTCAAGGTGCCGGGCGTGTCTGAGAAATTGGCCGGGGAGGTGGTCGAAATCATCCAGAACATTCGCAAGCTCGACCTCAAAAAGGTCCCGAGTATCAGCGAAACCCTGGACTGGGCCAAGGCTCTGACCCTGCTCAACGTGCACAAGCTTGAAGAAGGGGTGGTGAACGAGACCCTGAACACCATCCTGAAGTATGAGGGCGATGTGCGCAAAGCCGAGGCCGAGCTCAAGGACTACCTGCAGAAGAAGAAGGCCCAGACCGTTGAAGAAGCCGAGCAGGAAGACAAAGACCTCTTGCACTGAACGGGGTCGGGCGGGGCGAGCGTTTGGCCGACTCCGCCGGACGGGAGTGCGCACGTATGGACGATAAGATTATTGAATTTGGCAACCTCCTGCGTCAGAACGGCCTCAAGGTGTCGGCGGCCGAGAATATGGACACCTTTGCCGCCCTGGGTCTGCTCGGCCTTGGGGATCGTGCGGTGGTCAAGGATACGCTGCGCTCGACCCTGGTCAAGCGCGCGGTCGATATCTCAGTCTACGACGAACTGTTCGACATGTTTTTCACCGGCCTGGGAGAAATCATCAAAGAGGCCGGCGCGGCAACCAGGCAGGCCATGGAAATGTCCGAAGAAGAGTTCCAGGAGTTTCTCGAACAGCTCAAAGAAGCCCTCGAAAACATGGGCTCTGAGCTGTCAGAGCTGGCCCAGGCTCTGCTTGAGAACAATACCGGCCAGTTGGAACGCATGCTGCGCGAAGCGGCCGAACAGGCCAACCTGCAAGATATCCAGCGCTCGTTTCAAGAGGGGCAGTTTGCCAATGCCGTTGCCCAGCAGCTCGGCTTCGGCCAGCTGACCCAGGAGTTGGCCAACCTGAAAGACGCCCTGCAACAGGCTGGTCTGTCGCCCGAACAGATTGAACAGATGATGGCTTACCTCGACCGGCGCCTGCAGGATCTGGCCCATATGATCCGCAGCTATGTGCGGGCCGAGCTTGAAAAGCAGGACTCCCAGGTTCGCGACCAGCAAAAGATGCGCAGCCTGGCCGATAAGAGCTTCTATTATCTGACCGAAGACGAAATTCGGAAGATGAAAGAGGCGGTGGCCAAGCTGGCCCAGCGTCTTAAACAGGTCATTGCCATCCGCCGCAAACACGCCAAAAAGGGCCGCTTTGACCTGCAACAGACGCTGCGCAAAAACCTCCAGTATGGGGGCGTGCCGTTCAGGATCGTGCTCGACAAAAAGAAAAAAGAAAAGCCTCAGGTCGTCATCCTGTGCGACGTCTCAGACTCTGTGCGCAACGTGTCGCGTTTCATGCTCCAGTTTGTGTACTCCATCCAGGATTTGTACTCCCGTGTGCGGAGCTATATTTTTGTTGCCGACCTCGGCGAGGTCACCCGTCTGTTTGAGGACAACGATATTCATTCGGCCATTGACCTCTCGTTGCGGGGGAATATCATCAACATCTACGCCCACTCGGATTTTGGTCGGGCGTTTCGGACCTTCCACCGCGACCATTTCTCGATCATCAATAAGCGCACCACGGTCATCGTCCTGGGGGATGCCCGCAATAACTACAATCTCCCCCACGAGTGGGTGGTCAGAGAGCTGCAACAGCGCGCCAAACAGGTGATCTGGCTCAACCCGGAGAGCAAGCTCACCTGGGGATTTGGGGATAGTGAAATGGACCGCTACGCGCCATACTGCAGTATGGTCGAGGAGTGCCGGAACCTGAACCAGCTGTACCGGGTGATTGATCGTCTGGTCACCGCCTGAGCGCCGTTATGCCGCGTGGAATAAGGGGGACAACATGGCCCGAGAGAACTTTATCGAGATGCGTGTCGGCGGTTTAACCCTCGACCCGATGACGAAAACCCCGATCGTAATCCTCAAGGACGAGGACGACAAACTCAATCTGCCGATTTGGATCGGTCTCATGGAAGCCACCGCCATGGCCACCGAACTGGAGGGCATTCGGATGGCGCGGCCCATGACCCACGATCTGCTCCGCCGTTTGATAGACGAGCTGGGCGGTCAGGTCGAGTCGATTGAGGTCACCGAACTCAAGGACAACACCTATTACGCGTCGATCTGCCTGCAGGCCGGAGAGAAAAAGCTGACCATCGACTCCCGGCCCAGCGATGCGATTTCCCTGGCCCTGCGGACCAAAAGTCCCATTTTTGTGGCCAAACAGGTGCTTGAGGCGTCCAGCGTGTTGCAGCAGCTCGAAGACGGCCAAAAAGACGACACCAACCTCTCCAATGTGTCGCGCGACAAATGGGCTGAAATCCTCGAAAAAATGTCCCCGGACGATTTCAAATACAAGATGTAAGGAAAAGGGCATCGTGCTGTCCTTGTGACAGCAGTTGTTCCCACGATTCCCTTTTGCGCCATGCGACCCGAACGCAAAGCCGCCTTAACCCGCCAGCCAATCGAGCGGCTGGTGGTCTGGGCTCAGCAGCTCTCACACTGGAGTTGGCAGCGGCCGCGGCTGATTGGGAGCGTGGTCGGCCTCGGGCTGGTCGGGCTGGTGGGGTGGGGCGCGTTGAGTCTCGTGTGGCGCCACCAGACCAGCAGCGGTTTGGACGCCCTGCGAGCAGGCTTGGAGCAAATCGCTGTCCCTGAGCGCGATCCTGAGGCCCTGGCCGGAGCGATTCAGTCGTTTGAAACCGCAGCTGAGCTGTTGGCCGGCCGGCCGCGGCAGTTGGCCTTCTGGCACCTCGGCCACGCCTATCAGCAACAGGATGCAGTGGGCAGTGCGATTGTGGCCTATCAGGCCGTGGTGGCGGACGCCAGGCACGGCGACCATTATCTGGTGCAACTGGCCTGGCTCAAGCTGGGCGCTCTGGCCGAAGACGCCGGTGATACTGAGCTGGCTATCAGCCATTATACCCGGGCTGTGGAGAATGACGGCCCGAGCCAGGCGCAGGCTTTTTTGGCCTTGGCCAAGGTTTTCGAGACGGCCGGGGACCGTGAGCAGGCTCAAACCTACTACCGGAAATTTGTGGACACGGCCGACCATTCGTCCCTCAAGGAATTGATCGAGTATAAGCTGGATGAATAGGGAGGGCAGAAGGTCAAAATTTTTGTTCTTTTATGTCTGATAAGATATATTATGTAAACTATTAGATCTGGTATATCTGGAGACATCCGTACCACCCATCGTGCGAAGGCCAATCACCCGCCCGCCAGAGGAGCCGGCGCGATACGCCACTTGACCCTCTGCCCGCTCCTGGACGACAGCGTACGCTCATGCTCCTGCAACAGAGTCTCAGGTTTGCTTGCGGCGGCGGTTTGCTTGCGGCGGCCGAATCTTAACGAACGCTCCCGATCCCGAGATAAGATCAGCAATGTCACGACATGCCCTGGGGACTATTGAGCCAGGGGTGTGGCGAAGTTCTCTATGTCCTGCCGGCGTCTGAGGCGGGTGCAGTGATTTTCTAGCCGTATAGCTTACACTGAGCCCTGACCTCTTCGTTGAGTAAAATAATCCATATTTTGACTATAGTCAAAATATAATATTCAAATCTTCTACATCAAACATTGACCTCAGAAACCTTGTTTTTGATAGAGTAGAACAGGGAGGTTAATAAGGAATAAAAGGTTATGACTATAGTCATAATGTGGATTTGGTTGACTATTTGTTCTATCTAGTCGCTGCCGGAAGAGCCCCCACTAGCGCGTTGCGACCGGAGCCTTACACGACCATGACAGAACAGTCTTGAGAGAAAGGTTGGGGGAGTGCGGCCAGCTGACGCCTGGCCGCTTCAGTGGGACTTAGGCAGCTTTGCGCTTGGTGCGGCTGGTGGCTTTCTTTGCCGTCGTCGTGCGCCGCCTGGAACGGGCTTTCGTGCGCTTTTTCTTGGCCTCGTCAACCATCAGCTGAATCATCCGCCAGTCCAAGACCTGAGCGATATTGCCCTCGGCATCATGGAAGCCGACCGGACCATAGACGTTGGCCAGGTAGATCGTATCGACCGGATGCGAGGTCGCCTCATGAACGGCGCCGGCCGGTTCATAGACCCAGTCGCCCTCGCGCGCCGATCCGCCCCGATAGTCAAAGCCGCCCGAGATAACGTAAAAGTCGGCCGCCCCCAGATGGGTGTGCGGGGGATTGACCTGACCCTTTTTGGCCCGAATAAGGGCACTCCAGGCTCCTGTCTCTTTGCTGATCCGCAACACCTTGAACTCGTTGCCCTCTCCGCTCTGGATCCACTCTTCGTCATCGGTCCGGACCAGGGCAGCGTCGAGCGGATCGAATACTTGCGTGACTTTGGCCATAACTTCTCCCTCCTGAACTGTGGCGTTGGTCGCCCATTGTATGCCGCCGGCTGAAGAACTCAAGCCCTTTCACCCCCTTGCCCGTCTCTGCCAGGCTTCCCAGACGCGTAGCAGCTTTCTTGACACAGGCGGCGCAAGAGTCATAAACAAGAATGCAGAATGCAGGAGAACGCCATGAACCGAGCCGAACGGCGCCGACAGGCCAAACGTCAGCGCTCCGCTCCGCCCTCCCCCGTCCCCCCGGTTGCGACGCTCAAAGCCAGCCTGCAACGGCTGAGTTCCCCGGTCAAGATCGCGCAGTACCTCGACAGCCTCAGCGCCCGGGGCTTACCGCCGGCTGCCGCAGAGGAACTACGGGTCTATGCCGCGGAATTTCATGACGCGACAGCCATTCTCCAATCGGACACGGATAGGCTGAGCCGTCTTATCGCCAATGCCCAGAGCTGGGCAGACACGCTCATCGATCAGTCTCCGCAAAAAAATCAGCGCGCCTGTCACGCGGGATGCGCCTGGTGCTGCTACCTGCCCGTCGTCCTGGTCACGACGGCCGAAGCGCTCCACCTCGCCGGCTGGCTCCGCAGCCACTGCTCGACCTCGGAACTCGACGCGCTGCGCCACCGCCTCAGCGCCCGGCTCCAGGGCCAACAGGCTTCCGCCGAAAAAGACGCCCTCCCCCTCGCCTGCCCGCTGTTGCGCAATAACCGCTGTATGGCCTATGAAGCCCGTCCCCTCAAATGCCGCGCCTGGAATTCGCTGCGCCTGGCGGACTGTGAACAGGCGTATGGACATGGCGCGTCTGCACGCCAAGTCCCAATAGACACTCCGGCGTTTGTGATGGGCAATGCGGTGCTCAGCGGTCTCACCGACAGCGTGACCACAGCCGGCCTCGATGGCAGCCATCACGAACTCTGCCAAGCCCTGAACCAGGCCCTGACTCAGTCAGACGCAGCCGAACGCTGGCAGCAGGGAGAAAAGGTTCTGAGCACACAGCCTCAATAGGATGGACAAAAAATTCGGTTTTTTTGGAATATTATATTTTGACTATAGTCAATAAAAGCTATATATTAAAAAAGAAGAGGCCAAACGACCTCTTCTCCAATCAGACGGGGATTCTATTGCTGCGCCATCTCAAACGCAACCGAAGCCGCCCCTCCCGCCTCCACCGCCACATCCTGGGTCATCTCACCCAGGGTTTCATGCCAAATCCGCAGAGTATAAGAACCGGCCGGCACGTCGGCCAACTCAAACCCTCCGCTGGCGTCAGTAACGGCATAGTAGGGATGGTCGGTCACCACCAGCCAGCCCTTCATCCAGGCATGGGCATCGCACTCGACCCGAACCGTTTCGGGCTGCTCGAACTTCTGCGTCATCTTCTTCCGAAACTTCGGCTGGGCCTTGTTGATTGGGGCGTTGGCCTCGCTGTAGGTATGAATATTGTGCAGAATCCCATCGTTGTTCAGAATGTTCAGATCAGCCCCGGCCGGTGAGAGCACCACCCGTGGCACGTACACGCACTCTTTCTGGTCGAGCGTCCCGCCTTCTGCCGCCTGGGCCTTGCCTGTTTCAATGTTGGCAATCGACACCACCACGTTCTTGATCCCGTTGCCCTCTCCAACGACAAGCGCCTCGTCAAACTTCTCGGTCTGGCCACACACCGCTGTATCTTTGGTCACTTCGATCTGAGCCAGAGCCGGTGCCTCGCCGGCAAACTTCACCGTCCCGGCAATTGTGCCGCCATTGCTCACCGCTCCGCCCTCATAGCCCCAGGCGCTCGACAGCGTCAGGACGGGAATACTCAGGGCAGCCACAGCCAGGGATTTTACACCACGGTACATATCTCCTCCTTGTCTTTGTGTGTTCTCTTTCACCCGCTAGGCAGCGGGGGCGACGTTCTGTTGATCCGTCTCAGGCGACTCCTCTGGCGGCGCCGTCTCAGGGACGGGTTGTGTACGTGCGGCCGGGTCCTCAGGGGGTGCGGCCACGCTCGGTTCGGCCAATTGTGCCATCTGAGGAACACCCAAGGTCCAGATATAGTCGCGCATGGCCTCCATCTGTCTGGGTTCATCGGCCTCCAGAATGTCATCCGGTCCGCCCCCCGGATAGTAACTCGGCATGCGCGTTCCCGGCATGAGTGTTTGCGGATCTTCGATCCATCTGACGACCCAGTCCGGGTTCAGCCGGTCCTTGGCCAGTTCTAAATCAGGCGCCCAGCCCTCGGGCGGCCCCTCTGGTTTTTTGTCGCCCTGCTGATGACACGAGAAACAGTCGAAATAGTCATCAGACATGAGCACCTCGCCAGCCTGGAGCATATGGGGCGAGAGTTCGGCCGGATTCAGATAGGTATACGGGTTTTCGAGCTTGGCCTGGGCAACAAAGTAATCCACCGCAGTCCGGGCATCGGTATCGTCGAAGTGGAAAGTCGGCATACGGACTTCCAGCCAGGGCCTGATCGGGGTCGGACCTTTCAGAAATTCGTACAACCATTCGGGCTGAACCTTCTCGCCCTGGCCCTTGAGGATGGGCGGGGCCAGGGTCGGACTCTCTTCGTACAGCACCCGGATGTCCCCGCCCTTTTCCTCTATCAGGTGACAGCCGGTACAGTTGTAGTACTGGACTATCCGCTGGCCTTCGACCAGGGCATCGGTCCATTTACTGTGGGCGTGATACGCTTCGGCAAATTCGCCCTCGGTGCGACTGGCCAGGAAAACCCGGATCAGGCGGATGTCTTCATCCGGCAAATCAAACCACGGCATGAGCTGCTCAATACGGTCGGTGGCGTAGCCGCGCGGCTCCTTGATCTTGTAGTAAGTCCAGCCGTCCCAGCTGTGTGGGATATCGGTCCGGTTACCGAAGTACAGCTCTTCAAGCGTCTTGGAGCCAAAGGCCGACAGCTCAACCCCGACCCTGCCCTCTCGTTCCATGCCCGGAATTTCATGACAGCCGTGACAGCCGTACTGCCGGACAAGAGCCTGGCCGTGATTGACCAGCTCGGCATCGGCCAAGTCGGGCCGGTCGGCAAAGGCAGCCGGTTTTTCCCCCAGCGTCATCAGATAGGAGACAATGGCTCTGGCCTCGTCATCGGTCAGGCGCAGACTCGGCATGGCGGTATGCGGAGAGTAGTCGCGCGGGTTCTTGATCCAGTGGTACAGCCAGCGCGGGTTGGTCTTTTCGGCAATTCGGGCCAGCAGCGGGGCATAGGTCTTGGCCGAGCCGACCAGGGTCGCGGTTTGCCCCTCTTCGAGCATATGACAGCCCCGACAGCCAACCGCATCGGCCAGGGCTTTGCCTCGTTCGACCAGGGCGGCGTCGGTCGGATCAATGCCCTCCGGCTCAGGATGTGAGGCCAGCCAGGCCTCGCCCTCTTCCTGACTCGCGTCGAGCAGATAGGCGGCAACGGCTTTCCCCTGCTCGGGGGTCAAAAAGAAGTGCGGCATACGGGTCTGGGGACGGAATTCGTGCGGGTTGGTCACCCACTCGACCAGCCACGACGGGTCGGCTTTGGCCGCTACCCGTCTCAGGTGAGGACCAATCTTGCGCGCCTCACCATACCCCTCGACCAGGTGGCAGCCGGTACACCCGACCTGCATGAACAGCTTTTCACCCCGGGCGATGTTCTCGGCGAATGCCACATCCTGCACGTCGGCATGACACTTGATGCAGTTGACCTCGACCTTCTCGCCCTCAAACAGCGGATGTTCCCAGAACTGGACGTTGCCGTGGGCCTGGGCGATGCTGTTGGTCGCTACTCCCTGCCCCTCGTGGCACGGCGTACAGCCGACGTGATTGCCCAGCAGGAGCCGACGCTGGGGGTGGGTTTTATACGGGTGGGGCTGATCCTCGAAGCCGCTGCGATTGATGCCGACATGACACGAGATACAGCGGTCCACACGCTGGAGCGGGGTATCAAAATTACTCCGATCAAATTCCGTCAGGACGACCTGCTCAATAGTCGGAAAGTAGGGAATGATGAAGCCGTCGGAGGCGAACAGCACGGCATCGTCCCGCCGCTGCCTGAGGCGCTCGCGGTCAGTGGTCAGCCGCCGGAGGGTATCGGTCCACTCCCGCACGCTCAGGTTGATCTCGTCAATTTCGTTCTGCAGCTGGTCGCGGTGGGCGGTTTTGGCCTGAAAGTCCGCATCCAGCACCTCGGCTTCGGCCAGCAGGGTATCGAGGTGCTCTTTCGGTTCACGGGTCGAGTGGCCGGTGATAATGGCGTGGTCATACTCGTACCAGGCCACCTCAATCTCGCTGCGGACCAGGCGCAGGGCGTTTTCGGCGTCGCTGGCCGTCACTTCGGCGACCGCCAGCTCGGTCTGCAACTGGGCCAGACGCTGGGCGCCCTCGCCACCGCTGACCTGCTCCTGGGCTTCGGCCAGTTTTGCCGTCGCCTCCTGGTAGGTGGGATCATCGGCCAGCCGTTCCTCCTCAGCCTGGATATCCGCGCTCAGCTTATCATACGCAATCCGGGCGAACTCGGCCTGGTATCTCTTCCACGGACGACGCGATACGGAGTCGTCCCACACCGACCAGACCGTCCCCATCAGCAGCAGCCCCATGGAGAAGAGGAACAGTCCGCTATACGAGCGTTTATCGTCGTCGAGTTCTCTGCGTGCCATACGTCCCAACTCAAGCCCGGCCCCGCTGTTCGAGCAGGTAGCCAAGGTAAAACACTATGACGCCAGCCCCAAGGAGGTATAATTCCTTGCCCATGCTGTTGTCTTCGGTCAGACCGACCATCAGCGCGTAGCCCACAACGGCCAACGCCAGCGCCTGTAAGAATTTTGCGATCCCCAACACCGATCGCGTCTCAGATATTCAGCCACGGCGTCACCATAATATACTTGATATTGAAGGCGCTCCGCATCACCATCTTGACCACAATCGCCAGCATATTCAGAAACAGAAACGAGGTCAGCCCGAAACGCACCAGCCCCCAGCGCTGCATGAAGTCCCGCCCCTTGAGCCACACCACCCACCAGTACATCAGCACGGTCCCGACCACGAAATACAGGACGACCAGCCCGCCGCCAAAGGCGGCCGACGTCCAGTAATCGCGAAAGCCGACCAGATAGGGCAGATCCTGGTTGGTCATGGCCTCAACCTTATGGGCATCCCACGGCTCCCAGGGCCAGAACCAGTTCCAGCCAGGACCGCGCAGGAAGGTGCCGATGATGACCGTTGACACCCACAGGACCTGAAAGCCGAACAGGAAGGTCAAGATTTCATACTTGCGCTCTTTGAAGGTGTAGTAGCCGTTGCCTTTGGTATTGATGTCAATATAGGGAATGACCATCAGACCGACGATGATAAAGGTCGGAGCCACCACACCGGCGTGCCACGGATCGAAAAACACCAGGATTTCCTGGAGGCCCAGAAAATACCAGGGCGCTTTTGAGGGGTTGGGCGTGCGTCCCGGGTTGGCCGGCTCTTCCAGCGGGGCGTCGACCAGCAGCGACCAGAAGAGCAGAAAGATCATGGTGAAGATCATGCACAGAAATTCGCTGCGTACCAAGAACGGCCAGGTGTGGACTTTGTCATCCCCGGGCTTGCCCGCTTTTTTGAGCGAGACCTCGACCCGCGGGGTTGGGGCGCTTATGTCGGCCATACGTCTCTCCTAGGAATCCTTGTCGGCCCGGGGCTTGGCAATCACGTACAGCCCCCACAACACCAGAGCCATGAGGATCGGCACAACGAGTACATGCATGACATCCTCCCTCTTCCTACAGTGATGGCTACAGCGGAGGACCGGAGAAACCGTCCCGACGAATCCGCCAGAAGTGGACCGCCAAAAACAGGCTGGTCACCAGCGGGATAAAAATACAGTGCAGAATGTAAAAGCGCAGCAGGGTATGCGCGCCGATTTCTCCGCCGCCAAACAGAAAGGCCCGCGCGTCATAGACGGGGTTGACCCCCAGCAACTCATTGCCCGGCCCCTCGTGACCCAGCAGCGGGGTGGCGCCCCCCATGTTCGAGCCGACCGAAACGGCCCAGATCGACAGCTGATCCCACGGCAGCAGATAGCCGGTGAAGGACAGCAGAAGGGTCAGCACCAGCAGAATAACTCCCACCACCCAGTTGAACTCGCGCGGCGGTTTGTAGGAACCGGTCATGAAAACGCGGAACATGTGGAGCCAGACGGCAATGACCATGCCGTGCGCGGCCCAGCGGTGCATGTTGCGCATCAGCATGCCAAACGGCATGTCAAACTCCAGGTATTTGATATCCGCGTAGGCGTACTCGGCCACCGGCCGGTAGTAGAACATGAGATAGACGCCGGTGATGGTCGTCACCAGAAACATGAGGAAGGTAATCCCCCCCATACACCAGGTAAAACGCAGACGGGTCGAGTGTTTGCGGACTTTGGACGGATGCAGGTGGAGCCACACATTGCCCGACACCATCAGAATCCGGTTGCGTGGCGTGTCTTCGTAGCCGTGGCGGAAAATGGACTGCCAGGCCTGCGATTCCATCACCTGACGTTTGAGTTCGTCCCACTGACTCATCGTGTCCCCTATCGTGATTAGACTCTGAGAATACTGTCTGGATGTTGCTTGTTGGGATCAGCCCCAGGCTGCATAAAGAACACCTTGCTCATATCCACTTCGAGCTGCCCTTCCTCATCCAGCGACAGCTGGAAGCGGTCCATCGGCCGCGGTGCCGGCCCCTCAAAATTATAGCCGGTCTTGTAATAGCCGCTCCCGTGGCAGGGGCATTTGTACTTGTTCTCAGAGCCCGACCAGCGCGGCGTACAGCCAAGATGGGTACATTTGGCAAAGATGGCGTACAGCCCCTGGGGTTCACGGACGATCCACACCCGGAACTCCTGGGTGTATTTCTCGCTCACCTCTCCGACCGGATAGTCGCCCGGAAAACCGGCCTTGAACCTGGACGGGGGCAGGAACAGGACGCGGGGAAAGGCCGAGCGGACAAAGGCCAGCAGGCTGATCAGTGACACCAGTCCAAACGCGCCCCAACTGAGCCGGCCGAAAAAATCACGCCGTGACCACAAGCCACGACGCTCAGCGCGCTCGGAAACCCGCTTCTTGCGTTCGGCAATCTGTTCGATGCGTCGTCGGGCTTCGATTTCCCGTTGTTCTTCTTCTGAAATGGGTTTTCTGGCCATGTTGCCCACTTCCTCCCGATTGAGGTCTATCTGCGATGAAACAGCAAGGTATACAGCCCCCCACCGACCGCCATCACTACCGCAAACAGGAGTATCACCACCCCAACCGGGGGAAAAAGAAGGAGCAGCAGGATGCCGAGCAGTACGAGGGGAATGCTCAGGGCTAAGGGATTAAAAACCAACTCCTGTTTCGGTTCCTCCTGCTGAGGCGGCTCTTCAACGTAGGTCGTCTCTGTCTCGGCCTGGATCAGGCTGAGCGCATACTCACGCAACTCGTCACGGCTCTGCGTTCCAGCTTCGTTGATGAGGCCGGAGAGTTCCTGGGTCAGGCGCTCAATCTCGGCTTCACGGTCCTGACCGGGGTCGTGTTTGTCCGATTCAGGTGCCACAATCACCTTATGTCCGGCCGATAAGTATCTGCCCCTTTCCGGCCCGTCAAGCCCCCTGAGCCAGCCGACACCGGCTCTGCTGAGCGCGCCTTATCGGCCGGTTTTGTCCCCGTCATGTCTGTCCGTCCAGACGGCTCAGGACGCCGGCCCGATCCGCTCAACACCGGCCATATAGGGCCGCAGAACGGCCGGAATCTCAACGCTGCCGTCGGCCTGTTGATAATTTTCGAGCACGGCGATGAGCACACGTGGCAGGGCCAGACCCGAACCGTTCAGGGTGTGCAGAAATTCCGGTTTGGCGCCCCGAGCCGGACGATAGCGAATCCTGGCCCGACGAGCCTGAAAATCGCGAAAATTCGAGCATGAGCTGACCTCCAGCCACTCCTGGCAGCCCGGCGCCCACATCTCCACATCGTACTTCATGGCGGCCACAAAGCTCAGGTCGCCGGTACACATCTGCACCACCCGGTGGGGCACGCCGAGCCCGCGGCAGACATCCTCGGCATTGTCTACCAGACTGACCAGTTCGGCGTCCGAGGTCTCGGGCCGCACGAACTTGACCATTTCGACCTTATCGAACTGATGACCGCGCTTAATGCCGCGCACATCGCGACCGGCCGACATTTTTTCTCGCCGAAAACACGGGGTGTAGGCCACGTGGTAGATGGGCAGTTGGTCGGCCTCAAGCAGTTCGTCCCGGTACAGGTTGGTCACCGGCACCTCGGCCGTGGGAACAAACCAGAAGTCTTCTTCAACGTCCCGGTACAGATTATCGCCGAATTTGGGCAGATTGCCGGTTCCGACCAGACACTGTTCCTTGACCATGACCGGCGGATACACCTCGGTATAGCCGTGTTCGGAGATATGCAGGTCCAACATCCAGCTGATCAGGGCGCGCTGGAGGCGGGCGCCAAGCCCCGTGAGCACATAGAAGCGGGTTCCGGAAATCTTGACCCCGCGCTCAAAATCAATAATCCCCAGCTGCTCGGCCAACTCCCAGTGCGGCTTGGGCGGGAAAGCAAACTCGCGCTGTTCGCCGACCTGTCGCGTCACGCGGTTGTCATGCTCGTCCCGGCCGACCGGAACGTCCGGGTGCGGCAGGTTCGGAATCAACAACAAACGCCGCTGAAACTCGTCTTCCAGAGCACCCAGCTCTTTTTCGAGCCGACCGACCCGCTCGCCGACCGCCCGCATTTCGTCAATCGCCTGCGCGCGCGTCTGGGGGTCGGTCATGCTGCGGATCTCTTTTGAGCGACTCGTGCGCGTGGCGCGCAGCGTCTCGGTTTCCTGGATGGTAGCCCGTCGCCGCCGGTCACACTCCAGCAGGGCATCGATATCGGCGGCCGGAAAATCAACTTTGCCGAGTTCACGTTTGACGAACTCAGGGTCGTCACGAACGATTCTGATATCCAACATGGGAACCTCTAGTAGGCAGACGGCAGCTCGAAGGCGTCTTGAATATGGGTGATACGAGCCGGCCGCTTGGCGCCCCTGTCATTCTGCCACCGAATACCGATGACATCAAAACGGGCCGCCCGGTCGTGCAGCCGATGGCGGCTGAGATACGCCAGCGCGGCTCTGGCAATGTGGCGCTGTTTGCGCGGCGTGACCGTGGCCAGAGGGTCACCGAACTGCGGTCCGCTCAGGCTCCGGACCTCGACAAAAACCACGGTCTGCCGGGACAGGGCCACCAGATCAATCTCCCCCGCCCTGGAACGGTAGTTTCTGGCCACAATCGTATAGCCTTTTGCCCGCAGAAAGCGCTCGGCCTCGGTCTCCCCAGCCCGACCCAGCCGTCCTCGCTCGACCGTCATGGCCGGAGACTAACCGAGAGCCCCTAGCCGGATCAAGGCCTTTCTTCTAGGATGCACAGACTATGCGGGTGAACCGACAAGAAGTCCAGCGGGTGGCGCTTTTGGCCCGCCTGGATCTCAGCGGGGCGGAAACGGCCGAACTGGTCGCCCACTTCGACAAGGTGCTGGCCTACATGGACAAGCTGAACGAGCTGGATACGGATGGGGTTGAGCCCTTGGCCCATGCGGTCGAGATGGAAACGCCGTTGCGCGACGACCGGGTTACCAGCCAAGCCGACGCCGACGCCCTGCTGCAGAACGCGCCCCGCCGCCAGGCGGACTTTTTGAGAGTGCCTAAAATCATCGAATGACGGCCATGGACGCCTCCCGCCTGACCATTCATCAAGCCCGCACGCTCCTGGACACACGACAACTCAGCGCCCAGGAACTCACCCGCGCCGTGCTTGACCGGATTCGCGCTACCGACGAGACGCTGCACTCATATGTGACGCTGGACGAAGCACAGGCCCTGACCCAGGCTGAGGCGGCTGACCGCAGCCTCACCAACTCCGACCGCCCTCCCCCGTTGTGCGGCATTCCGATTGCGGTCAAAGATATTATTCTGACCAAGGATCTGCGTTCGACGGCCGGCTCAAAAATCCTCGAGCACTTTATTCCGCCCTACGATGCCGGCGTGATCCGTCGCCTCAGGGACGCCGGTGCGGTCATTCTGGGCAAGGTCAACTGCGACGAGTTCGGCATGGGCTCGTCCAACGAGAACTCGGCCTATGGGCCGACCAGGAATCCGTGGGACATTTCACGCGTCCCGGGCGGCTCGTCGGGCGGCTCGGCCGCCTGTGTGGCAGCCGACCAAGCCGTAGCCGCCCTGGGCACCGACACCGGCGGCTCGATCCGGCTCCCAGCCTCATTTTGCGGGGTCGTCGGCCTAAAGCCGACCTACGGCCGGGTGAGCCGCTTTGGGGTGGTTGCCTATGCCTCATCGCTCGATCAGGTCGGCCCGCTGACCAAGGACATGCGCGATTGCGCCACCCTGCTTGGGGTCATTGCCGGCCATGACCCGCGAGAATCGACCTCGGTGGACCGCCCGGTTCCGGATTACCAGGCTGCGCTGGAGCGCGGCGTGCGGGGTCTCCGAGTCGGCATTCCCAGAGAGTATTTTGTGGCCGGCATGCAGTCGGAGGTCGATCAGGCGGTGCGCCGTGCCATCGACACCTTGCAAGAGCTGGGGGCTGAGCCGGTTTCAATCTCGCTGCCGCATACGGACTATGCGGTCGCCGCCTATTACATCATTGCCACGGCCGAGGCCAGCTCCAATCTCGCCCGCTACGACGGCGTCAAGTACGGCCACCGAGCCGAGGCGGCAACCGACCTGGCCGAGATGTACCGTCAGACCCGAGCCCAGGGGTTTGGGCCTGAGGTCAAACGGCGGATCATGCTCGGCACCTACGCCTTGTCAGCCGGCTACTATGATGCATACTACCTGAAGGCGCAAAAGGTGCGCCGTCTGATTCGACACGATTTTCTGCGCGCGTTTGAGCAGTGCGACGTCATTGCCACACCGACCGCGCCAACAACGGCGTTTCAGCTTGGCGAGAAAGCCACCGATCCCCTGACCATGTATTTGTCGGATATCCTCACCATTGCGGTCAACCTGGCCGGACTGCCGGGGCTGTCGCTGCCGTGCGGATTCGATACCGCGGGTCTGCCGATCAGCCTCCAGCTGATCGGACAAGCGTTTGACGAGGAGGCCGTGTTGCAGGCCGGTTACGCCTATGAGCAGGCCACCGAGTGGCATACGGCAAGACCGCCTATCTGAGCACCTCCAACGAAAGACCGAGCCATGGAATATGAATCCGTTATCGGCCTCGAAGTCCACGCCCAACTGCTGACCGCATCCAAAATCTTCTGCGGCTGCTCAACCCGGTTTGGCGCCGAGCCCAACCACAACACCTGTCCGGTGTGCATGGGCCTGCCCGGGGTCCTGCCGGTGCTCAACAAACGGGTGGTCGAGTATGCCCTCAAAACCGCCCTGGCCACCCACTGCCGGATCGCGGCCCACAGCCGCTGGGCGCGCAAGAACTATTTTTATCCCGACCTGCCCAAGGGCTACCAGATCAGCATGTACGAGCTGCCGATTGCCGAGCACGGCTATCTTGACGTGCCGCTCCACAATCAGACCAACCAGACCGATCAGACCAAACGGGTGCGTCTGACCCGGATTCACATGGAAGAGGACGCCGGCAAGAATATCCACGACGCCCGGGGCGACGCCAGCCTGGTGGATCTGAACCGGACCGGCGTCCCCCTGTTGGAGATTGTCAGCGAGCCGGATATCCGCAGCCCCGAAGAGGCTGGGGCATATCTGCGCACTCTGCGCAGCCTGCTGCGTTACCTGGAGGTGTGCGACGGCAATATGGAGGAGGGCAGCCTGCGCTGCGATGCCAACGTGTCGATTCGGCCACGCGGCAGCACCGAGTTCGGCACACGGACCGAGATCAAGAATGTCAACTCGTTCCGGGCGGTTGAAAAGGCCATTCAGTACGAGATCGACCGCCAGATACAGGCCACCCAAGCGGGCGAAACGATTGTGCAGGAAACACGCCTGTGGGACGCCGAGCGGGAGGTTACCCGCTCCATGCGCAGCAAAGAGTTTGCCCACGACTACCGCTACTTTCCCGACCCGGACCTCCTCCCGCTGGTCGTTGACGACAGCTGGGTGGCGGAACTCAAGACCGGCTTGCCGGAGCTGCCGACCGACCGCCAGGAACGTTTTGTCCGGGACTACGACCTGCCGGCCTATGACGCGGAGGTCTTAACCGCCCATAAAGAGGTCGCCGAGTACTATGAACAAGCGGTACGTGCCCATCCGACCGATCCAAAGGCAATGAGCAACTGGGTCATGGACAGCGTGCTGCGTGCGCTCAAAGACGACAAGCTCGACCTGCATATTGCTCACTGGCCGTGCCCGCCCGAACACCTGGCCCGGCTCGTCAGCCTGATCCACGACGGCAAAATCAGCGGGAAAATTGCCAAAACCGTTTTTGACGACATGCACGAAAGCGGGCAGCCGCCAGAGGCAATCATTCAGGCCAAGAGCCTGTGGCAGGTCAGCGACACCGACACGCTTGACGCCCAGATCGATCAGGTCATGGCCGACAACCCCGACAAGGTGGCCGCCTACCGGGGCGGCAAAGAAAAACTGCTCGGCTTTTTTGTCGGTCAGATCATGCGCGCCACGGGGGGTAAAGCCAACCCACAGCTGTTAAACCAACTGTTGAAGAAAAAATTAGATTCGTAAATATGTAAGACGACTCTGCGATATATTGAGAGCTATGGATTTGATGTATCGACGCTGGGAGGATCGAGAATGGACTTTACCTTTACACCCCAACAAGAAGCCTTTCGGCAGGAGCTGATCTCCTGGCTCTCAACCCACGTCCCGCCCGAGAGCGGTCAGCTGCGTCACCTGCAACCCCAGGCCTCGTCAGACGATCTCACATTCTTGAAAGACTGGCAGAAAACGGTCTACGAGGGCGGCTGGGCCGGCGTCTCGTGGCCCAAGGAGTATGGCGGCCGGGGCGCCTCGCTGGTTGAGCGGATGATCTTCGACCAAGAGATGGCGGCCCACAAGGCGCCCGGCCTGATGAATGTGCTGGGTCTGGAGATTGTCGGGCCGACGATTATTACCCACGGCAGCGAAGCCCAAAAGCAGCGCTATCTGGCGAAGATTCTCAGCGGAGACGAGGTCTGGAGCCAGGGCTATTCCGAGCCCAACTCGGGCTCGGACCTGGGGTCTTTGCAGACCCGGGCCGAGGAGGACGGTGACGACTTTATTGTCAACGGACAAAAGGTCTGGACCAGTCTGGCCAACTATGCGGACTGGTGTCTGCTGCTCGTTCGGACCAACCCCGACGCGCCCAAGCATCAGGGCTTATCGGCGCTGCTGGTCGATATGAAAAGCCCCGGCGTCACGATCCAGCCGCTGCGCACAATGACCGGTGAGAGCGAGTTCAACGAGGTGTTTTTCGAGGATGTCAGAGTCCCCAAGGCCCAGCTTTTGGGCGAAAAAGACCACGGCTGGCGGGTGATTATCACCTCGCTGATGTTCGAGCGCCAGGGTCTGGGATTTTACTTCACCTTTGCCATGCAGCGGTCCTATCAGGATCTCCAGCAAGAAATCCGAGCCGAGACCCGCTACGGTGAGCCGCTCAAGGACGCACCCACCGTCCGGCAGCGCATGGCCCAGGCGTATATTGACAGCGAGGTGCTCAAGCTCAACAACTACCGCGCCCTGACAAAACTCCTGCGCGGCACCCCGCCGGGAGCCGAGGGCTCAATCGCCAAGCTGCACTGGGCCGAGTCAAACCAACGCCTGCAAGAACTGGCGGTTGACATTCAGGGGCCCTACGCCCAGCTGTATCAAGACGGCAGCAGCGCCTACTGGCAGTACGGTTTCGTCCGTTCAAAAGCCAACACGATCGAGGGTGGCACCTCGGAAATTCTGCGTAACATCATTGCCGAGCGGGTGTTGGAGATGCCCAAAGGCCGCTAAAAACAGGGAGGACACGGTATGGAACGCCCCTTACGTTTTGGAATTTTTATGGCCCCTTTTCACCCCGCCGGGCAGAACCCGACCCTGGCCCTTGAGCGTGATCTGGAGCTGGTCGAACGCCTCGACGAACTGGGCTATGACGAAGCCTGGATCGGCGAACACCATTCGGCGGGGCTCGAAATCATTGCCTCGCCCGAGGTCATGATTGCCTCGGCCGCCCAGCGCACCGAGCATATTCGGCTCGGCACCGGGGTCAGCTCCCTCCCCTACCACCACCCCCTGATGCTGGCCGACCGCATCGTTCAGCTCGACCATATGACGCGCGGACGGGTGATGTTCGGGGTCGGCCCCGGCGCCCTGCCGTCCGACGCCCGGATGATGGGCATTGATCCCGCCACCCAGCGCGAACGCATGGAAGAGGCGCTCGGCGCCATCATGCTGTTGCTGAATTCAGAAGAGCCGGTCAGCATGAAAACCGACTGGTTTACCCTGGACGAGGCCCGCCTCCAGCTCCGTCCCTATACCTACCCGCATTTTGAAATCGCGGTGGCGGCAACGGTCTCGCCGGCCGGTCCACGCACCGCCGGGCATTACGGGGTCGGCCTGCTGTCGCTGGGGGCGACCAGCCAGGGTGGCTTTGGCGTGTTGGCCGACCACTGGAAAATCTGGAATGACAACGCCACCCAGCACGGCCACAGCGTAGACCGCGCCGGCTGGCGGCTGGTCGGGCCGATGCATGTGGCGCCGAGCCGCCAACAGGCGCTTGAGGAGGTCGAGTACGGCATTCATGAGTGGATTGACTACTTCAAGAATGTGGTCGCCCTGCCGCTGGCCCCGGAAGAGCCCGATCCGGGCAAGTGGGTCCAGGCCCTGATTGACTCCGGAACGGCCGTCATCGGCACGCCAGACGCCGCCGCCGCCCAGATTGAGCGTCTCAAAAAGCAGTCGGGCGGATTTGGCTGCTACCTGATCATGGCCAACGACTGGGTCGAACGCACCGCCTCACTGGCCTCGTATGAGCTGCTGGCCAAGGAAGTCTTCCCCCGCTTTCAGGGGTCGGGCGACTGGTCGGTTCGTTCGCGGGAGTGGTGCCGGGCCGATCACGACAGCCTGATCGGGGGAGCCATGAACGCCGTGGCCCAGGAAATCGATCAGTACGAGCAGAAGACGGGCTACCGGGTGTCGGTCGCTGGGCCGGCTCAGGGCAACGCCAAGTAAGCAGACGACTCTGGCCGAGCGACAGGCGCAGTAGGCCACAATAGAGCAATTCACCATTATGGGTAGCCGTGTAGGTCGGGTTAGCCGCAGGCGTAACCCGACATCCCCTATGTGTCGGATTACGCTCCGCTAATCCGACCTACTACAGCCTAACGTGAACCGCTCTAAGGGCGGGCTGTCCGTCGTGCCGAGCCAAGGCAGGAGGCCATCTCAGCGCCGTCCACTGACCATATTGCGGAGCGAGTAGAACTGTTTGGCCCGGCCGGCCGAGAAGATGCGCTTCATCACATAACAGTGCATATAGGTCGCGTGCGGCTTCTTGGCGTTGATGTCGGTCTCGCCGACATGGGTGAAGACATGGTGGCCGACGTTGTTGGAGAAATCCTGCTTGAGATACGGCGCCTGCATGGCCGTCTCGTGGGCATAGCTCTCCGAGTACTTCAGAAAGTGGTGGCTCAGCCGCAGCAGCTGGTCATCCCGGCGGTCAAAGGCGAACATCCACAGCGTCCAGTAGGTTTCGGCGTCAATAAACACGATCTTGTGGCTGTAAGGATGATCCTCGCTCTTGGGATCGATCAGCAGCACGTGGGCGTCGCGGATCTCCCAGCGTGCCTTGTTTGGCACCCACAGGTGGGGACCGCCAGCCTCCGGGTTGGTTTCCACATTGATCGTCGCCAGCACCTTCTTGCGTCCCAGGTAGGTCCAGTTCTGCTCATAGACTTTGCCGCCAAAGCCCATCTGGTCTTCGCGGATGAAATCCATGCCCATCACCTCGCTGGTGCGCTCTGAGGCCAGGGTGCGACGCGGCTTGCGCTGCGCGGGCAGATACATCCAGCCACTGTCCTCTCTGTAGTGATCGACATAGGTGATGGACAGGTTCTTGGCCCCGGCCATGTCCCGGGGCGAACGGAACTCCATCAACATCTTACTGCGGACCTCTTCATAGCCCGGCACCAGACAGTTTGCGCCGAGCGCATACTGAGCACTGACCCCGGTAAACTCGTATTCCCGGTCAAGCTGGCCGTGTTCGCCGCGCAACCACGCCACCATCGGCATCATGTAATCGTCCTGACCGGGTCGCCACAGCATGTTCCAGATGACCTTGACCGCAATCTGCGGATCATCCGGGGCGATGTCGGGAAACGGAAACCCGCCGCCCTTGAAATCGACCAACACGCCCTGTTCGTCCAGAGAGTAGCCGGGCACAACGTTTTGGCCCCACTCGGGCGGCGGCGGATACTCACCCGTTGCGGCAATCTGCATCTCCATGTCGTCAAAAAAGTAATACTCCCAGGCCGACTGAGGGAGGAAGGGTTCGAGGGCCTGACGGTCTTGCAGGCCCAGGGTTTGGCCGGGATCAAACGTCGGCGGGGCCTCGCGGTAGTGTTCGAGCCAGTTCACCAGGGCCTGGTAGCCTTGGTCTTCGGCGGCACGGACCGCAGCGGGCGCCGCCCAAGCGGCCATCAGGACGAGAGCGGCCAAGAGCCCCACCGGGCGCATCACAGACGGTTGGCGTCTTCGTATTTCACGCATGCGTTCCTCCTTGCAGAACAGCCGGGACTGATCGCCACTATTAATCCCTACTCCTGCACTTCCAGGCATAACGCCCCCCTCTGGCTTTTGTCAAACGGCCAATCGTTCCCGGTGCTGTCCTTATTCGGACACTTGATGCTGAAATTAGGACAGCACTGTGGCCAGAATTGATCTACGTAGAAGACCGGGGTATGAGGCGTGTTTGTTGTTGGTCCCGACCTCCCCATCCAAACGAACAATGCCAAAATGAACCATTTCGGTTTTTCTTGTGACGGACAAAGCCCCTTCCGCTAGGATCACGAGTTGTCTCTCCGTCACACCGGGGGCAACGATAACCATTTTGTACTGCGATTGACGTTCTCATAAGGCAACCTCCTAGGACAGCACTGTATGTAGTCAGGATGGGTATAGTGGCCGGATTACGGAAAGAGTTTCAAAATAGGAATAGCGAGTGACGCCGCCACAATCATTCCCCCAATCACGCCCACAAGTACCCAGACCTTCAATTTTTCAATATCGTTTGTGGTCGCCAGATGCTTGAACTCGGTCCTGCACACGACAGAAAGCTATCAGCCGCAAACGCCGCCCAGGCTACCGACCCTCGCCTGCGAGTCTCTCGGCCGGTTTATTTCGACGGCTGGCCGACCGCTCCCCCGTTGGTTGCCACCGCCGGAGCCGCAGCAGCCAACAGTGCGGCGGCCTCGTGCTCGACCGCGGTACCGGTGAAGAACTCGGGGTTGGCCTCGGCCCAGAAACGGACCGGGTTGGTGAACACAAAGTCGCGGAAGTTGTCGGCGTCCATCAGACCGTCTTCCACCAGCTCATAGGCCTCGGGCAATACCCCGGCCATGTCGGCCACGTCAAAATGGCCGATGTCGGAGCCGAACAGGGCGTTCAGCTGTGAGCCGAGCGGGTTATGCCTGCGACTGAAGGCCCAGGCGTTCATCCGGTCGTCGGCCTCGCAGCCGAAATAAAATTTCGTGGCAAACAGCTCGTGAAAGTCCTGCTTGTTTTCGATCCGGCAGGCCGAAAAATCGTCCACATTGTCGATGCCGCCCACTGCGGCCGCCCCGACCGGTTGCCTGGCCGTGTCAAGGGCTGCCCGCCGGTCTGTCAGCGCCGTCGCGATCTCTTGATCGCCGTGGGTCGCGGCCAGCTGACGTAGCAGGTCGAGGTCCAGATTGTCCGGATTCACCTCCTCCAGGGCGTCGGCATTGCGCTTCTCCCAGTGCTCGATCAGGTCGGCGTACAGCTGACAGGCCCAGCCGACCCCACCCTCCAGGAAGGCAAATTTGAGGCTTGGAAAGCGGCGGGTCACACCGCCCAGAAACAGCGCCTTGCACACCGCTTCGCCGGCCACGGCAAAATGGCCGATGTGGTTGTAACAGAAGTTGGAGGGCGAGACGCGCAGCCCATAGCCCCGGCCGCCGGAATGAAAGGTCGGCGAAAAGCCCAGGTCCACACACGCGGCCCAGACCGGATCGTAGTCATACTCGCTGTCCAGGCCGAACACGTCGTACCAGGCGGCCAGCCCGGCCGCTTCGGGATGTTCCTGGGCGACGGCGGGGATCTGACGCCGGATCATGCTGCCCAGCATCACGACCTTGAGGCCCAGCTGCTTGACATGCTCAAGCTCGGCAATCGCCTCGTCCGGGGTGTGCATCGGAATCGCTGCGGCCGGCGTCAAACGGTCCGAGACATCCCGGAAATACTCGGCGCTGAAGGTGTTGAACGCCCGACAGGTGACCCGCCGGGTCTCGGCATCCGCAATCAATGGCAGGGCCAGCCCGGCAGTCGGATACACGACCGAGAAATCAAGCCCCAGTTCATCCAGACGTTCATACAGCAGCTGGGGCATGATGGCGGTGGCCCGGTCGCGGGTGTTCTTGGTCGGCAGCCCCCAGAAGCCCTGCTGAGCGATCCGCCGCCGTCGCCGTTCGGCGACCGACATGGACAGGTGCTCATCGGCCAGGCTGGGAAAGCTGGCAAAGCCCTCCACCGCTCGGTCTCCCCCGATCGACCGCAGCCGCTCGCGAACCAGGGGGCCGAACTCGAGCCAGTGTCCGTCGGCGTCAATGACCGGGTGGTTAATGTGCTGGCGTACGACCGAATGCTTGGCGTTCATGGCTGTCCTCCTCAACAGGCAATCGTAAGAACAACTGATATCATAAGGACATCACGGTTGCCCTTCATCTATACGACACCCATAGACAGTCCGTCACCACTTTTCAACACGCCCCGGCGCTTGTCTGCCAGCGCTAAACAGGTATGCTCTAGGGCCGAAGATTCTCTTCAGACAGGAGACACGCATGGAATTCAGCCTGACTGTAGCCACGAAAATCGACGACTGGCAGCTGATCAAATATGCCGAAGATCTCGGCTATGACCGGGCCTGGGTGCCGGATTCCCAGATGATCTGGTCGGACTGTTATGCCACCCTGGCCCTGGCCGCCCACAACACCTCACGGATCAAGCTCGGCACCGGCGTGTCGATTCCCGGCACCCGGATCGCTCCGGTCACGGCCCACTCCATTGCCTCGGTCAACCGCATCGCCCCGGGGCGCGTCTTCCTGGGTATTGGCACCGGACACACGGCCATGCGAGTCATGGGTATGAACCCGATGAAGATTCGGGATTTTCGTGAGTATCTGCGGGTGCTCAGAGCCCTGCTGCGCGGGGAAGAGGTTGAGTACACGCTGAACGGCACGACCCGCACGATTTGTTTTCTGCACCAGGACCTGCAGTTTTTGGACCTGGAACATACCGTGCCGATCCTGGTTGCGGCCAACGGACCGCTGGCTCTGAAAAGCGCGGGCGCGTATGGCGACGGCCTGATCTCCGTCTTTAATGAACAGCCGGGCATGCTGCAGGCCAACCTGGCCCTGGTCAAACAGGGGGCGCAGCGGAACGGCCGCACGCTGGACGCGGATTTTCATACCGCCGCCCTGACCTCGGCCCTGGTCCTCCAGCCCGGAGAGAAGCTGGACTCGGAGCGGGTCATTGACGAGTGTGGATCGTGGGTCGCCGCCGCCCTGCACTTTGTGTATGAAATCTACCGCTACACCCGACAAGAAGATGTCGTGCCCGAGTCCTTCACAGATGTGTGGGACGAGTACTGCGCCTATGTCGAGAAGATGGAGACACCCGAGGAGAAACGCTACCTCCAGATCCACAACGGCCACTGCACCTTTCTGATGCCAGAGGAGCGCCGCTTCATCACCCCCAAGGCGATTGCCGGCACCTGTCTGGTCGGCGAGCCGGCGGCCATTGTTGAGCAGCTGCGCCAGGCCGAACGGGGCGGCCTCAGGGAAGTCACCCTGCTGCCGCCCATGGCCTCGGCCCGCAAGGTGCTGAAAGACTTTGCCGACGAGGTAATGCGGCGTTATTAGGCCAGCCGGCTGCAAAAGGGAATCGTCACGATTCCCTTTTCTGGGAGGGGACCGCCTCGGCGATTTCGTACAACAGCTGTTCGGTTTCTTCCCAGCCAATACAGGCGTCGGTGATCGACATCCCGTACTCCAGCTGGACGCCCTCTTTCCAGGCCTGTTTGCCCGGTTTGAGATTGCTCTCGATCAACAGGCCCATCAGCGCCCGCTGTCCGTCCCGAAAGACGGCCAGGGCATCCCGACACACCTGGCCCTGCCTGGTATGATCCTTGCCCGAATTATCGTGTGAGCAATCGACCATGACCGCTCGGGCGATCTCCTCACCGGCCACCAACTCGGTCGCCCGGGCAATGTCCTCGGGACCGCAGTTCGGCTTGCCACCCCCGCCGCGCAGCACAATATGCCGGTCGGGATTGCCGCCGGTCTTGACCATGCAGGTCAGGCCGTCGGCGTTAATGCCCAGAAAGCTGTGCGGGTGACGGGCCGAGATCATGGCGTTAATGGCGCTCTGGACCTTGCCGTCGGTGCCGTTCTTGAAACCGATCGGCATGGACAGGCCGCTGGCCAGCTCGCGGTGGGTCTGGCTCTCGGTTGTCCGCGCGCCAATGGCCGCCCAGCTGATCAGGTCGGCGACGTACTGCGGCGTGACCGGGTCGAGGACCTTCGACCGCGCAGGGCACGCCCAGCTGATTGATGTGCAGGAGGATCTGGCGGGCCATCTGCAAGCCGGTGGGGATGTCGCACGAGCCGTCCAGGTGGGGGTCGTTGATGAGGCCCTTCCAGCCAACCGTGGTGCGCGGCTTTTCAAAATAGGTCCGCATGACAATCACCAGCCGGTCACGCGTGGCGTCGATGACTTTTTTGAGGCGACCGGCATACTCGTAGGCGGCCTCGGCGTCGTGAATGGAACATGGCCCGGTTACCACCAGCAGACGGCGCTGGTCCCGGCCGTGCAGAATGGTGCGGATGAGCTGACGGGTTTCCGAGACAAGTTCGGCCGCCTGTTCGGTCATCGGCAGCTCGGCTTTCACGGCCCGCGGGGCGATCAGGGGTTGCATATCGACAAGATGGGTATCTTCAAGCTGTTCCGACATAGGGGTCGTCCGCCTCTCTTAGCTGAGATTACTGCCGACAGGCAGCAATCATCGTTCACTTTCAGTCGCTGGCCCGATCAACGAGTTCCATCACGTCAAGGACCTGGACCTGCTCCTCGGCCTCTTTGGCTTTGACGCCGTCAGTCAGCATGGTCATGCAAAAGGGGCACGACACCGCGACCACGTCCGGCTTGGTTTCCAGGGCCTGCTCGGCGCGCAGGATGTTCACCCGTTGGTCCGGGGGTTCGTCCATCCACATCCAGCCGCCGCCGCCGCCGCAGCACATGCTGGTCTGGCGGTTGCGTTCCATTTCCTGTGGCGATTTGCCCATGATCTTGGCAATCACCTCGCGCGGCGACTCATAGATATTGTTATGGCGGCCATAATAGCACGAATCGTGATAGGTCACCGTGAGGTCGGGGTCTTCCCGGACGTTCAGTTTGCCCTCCTTGAACAGGTGATCGACAAGCTCGGCCGAGGAGATGACTTCGTACTCGCCGCCGAACTGCGGATACTCGTTTTTGAGCGTATTGAAACAGTGCGGGCAGTTGGCAATGACCTTGCGGACACCATAGCCGTTGATCACCTCAACCGCAGCCTCGGCCATGGTCTGAAACAGATATTCGTTGCCCAGCCGCCGGGCGGTCTCGCCGTTGCAGGGCTCCTCGGGACCCAGCACGGCAAAGCTCACCCCGGCCTTGTTGAGGATCCGGGTAAAGGCGGCGACCGTCTTCTTGTTGCGGTCGTCAAAAGCGCCCGCACAGCCCACAAAGTACAGATACTCGGCATTCGGATTGTCGGCCAGCAGGGGCACCGAGAGGCCCTCGGCCCAATCCATCCGCTTGTCATAACTCATGCCCCAGGGGTTGCCCTGGGTTTCCATACCCCGGAAGGTCCGGGTCAGCTCGCTGGGAAAGCGGGCTTCTTCCTGCACCAGGTGGCGGCGCATATCCACGATCTTGTCAACGTATTCGATCATCACCGGGCAAGCTTCTTCGCACGCCCGACACGTCGTACACGACCACAGCACCTGATCGTGAATCAGATTGTCACCCACGACATTCTCGCCCACCAGGCTGGCCTCGGCTTCGCCGTTGGCCGCAGGACGGGCGGCGATCATCTCGCCCTGATGGTCGTACATATAGTCGCGCAAATTGAGGAGCAGCTGGCGCGGGGCAAGTTCCTTGCCGCTGGCCGTGGCCGGACAGTGCGAAGAGCAGCGGCCGCACTCGGTGCAGCTGTACATGTCGAGCGCCTGCTTCCAGGTGAACTGGTTGATGAACGAGGTGCCGAAGGTCTCCGAGTTCTCCAGGTCCATCTTGTCGAGCGCTCCCGCCGGCTCGAGTTTGCGGAAAAACACGTTGGGAATCGAGGTAATGATATGGAAATGCTTGGAGCGCGGCAGCAGGTTGAGAAAGGCCAGAATCACAAGATTATGGACCCACCACGCGGCGTTGCTGACGAACTCGGCAAAGCCCGTCCCAAAGGCCGCCAGCACCAGGCCGACCAGGGCACTCATCGGTTGCCAGGGACGTTCGGCTTCGATGATCGGATCGCCGGCCAGAAAGACCAGCCGCCCGCCATCGTACACCAGGCCGGACAGCATGATCGTAAAGATAAAAAACAGGATGAGGATGGCTTCCCAGTGGGACTGGCCGGCCAGGCGCTGTTCGGCCGGCTTATAGCCGAACAATCGTGGCGGATGTGACACCAGCCAGCGGTAGATAGCCACCCCGACCGCCCCGATCACCAGCACCTCCATGAGGTCGCGCAGCACAAAGAACGGCCCCCCCAGCTGATCGGGCGCAAACCCAGGCACAAAAAAATGATCCGAAAAGGTCCGGCCAAACATGGTCACGACTTGCAGGCCGAGAATCATGAAGCCCCAAAAGATGAGGACGTGCATCCAGCCGGCCGGCTGTTCACCGACCACGAACTTCTTCTGGCCAAACGCGTACACCAACACGGCTTTGACCCGCTCACCGATCCGATCAAAACGCTCGACCGGTTTGGCGGCCAGCAGGAGCCGAAACCGGTCGTACAAGGTATAGGCAAAGAACCCCAGGGCGGCTACAACGATGAGGAGAAAAAGCAGCGTAGACATCATCTCCCTCCTTCAAAGAGGAAACGTGTCAGCTTGAAGGGACGACACGTTTCCTCTTTCTATAACGAGCGGAGGGCAGCCCCGGCGGACTGCCCTCTTTTCCACACTGACATTCTTGCGCACCTGAACCGAACCGGGCGGGCAAGGCTTCTCGGCCCGCCGGGCAGGCTTATTTGCCCCCTCCACGCGGTTTGATCTCCAGGTCGTCCGGCGGAGTGGACGGCAACTGCCAACGGATATAGGGTCTGTCCTTGAGTTCGTGATAGGCGTTGGCCTGCTCAATGGCCTTGTGAAAGGCCGACTCAAAGGCCTCAAAATCCTTGTTCTTGACCGCCTCACCAACCGGCGACCAGTCCTCGGCCATGAACTGATTGAGCGCATCCTCGTGCTTGGGCCGGGCGTAGGCGCCGAATTCCATCAGCTCCGTGATCTCTGAGTACTGGAAGTTGGCCAGATCCCAGTGGCCCTCTTTTGCCGCATAGAACAGCTTCCAGGTCCGCTGTCCAATCTCGGGCATGATTCGGGCCAGACCCGTTTGCTGGCCCTGCAGAATAGCGATCTCTTCCATCGTGATTTCGCGCTGGCCGGAAAATACGCCAAGCTCGGCCAGGATTTCTTTGACTTTCTCTTTCAGTTCCTCATCGGCCATACGTTTCCCTCCTCAGCAGAAATGGGGCTCAGCCGGAGTGCACGTCACACTCCTTTTGGCCGAGCTACTATACTCAAAGCGGACCGGGAGAGCAAACCCGCAGTCCGCCGGATGTCAGCCGACCCGTATGGGCTGGGCCGTGCGTCTGGCACGGCGGGCGGCCCGCCAGCTGTGAGAGCGAGACCAGACCTGGGGAGTGTCTGGAAAAGCCTCGGATAAAAAATGTGAAAAATGCCGCTTGGCCCGGCTGGCGCTGGTCCGGTTCGGATGCGGGTTGAGCAGCTCGGCGGCCGTGAACAACTCGTCGACCATTTCGGTATCGAGTTCGACCGCCAGACGCACCCGGCCCGGCGGGTCGGCGTCAGCACACAGGCCGATCTCAAACGTTCCGCGAAAAAGATGCCGAGCAGCTTCCTCGTCCTGCCAGAACGACATGCCGACAATCAGATTCGGCTCCTCAAGATAGATCGCCGCCAGCACGACCCCATCGTGGGTGAACATTTTAACCCGCCACGACACCTCGGCCAGGGCAATACCAAACGGTTGAATACGACGCGCGAACATCTTGTGTGGGACATCCACATCCAACACCGCTCCCATGGCTCTTCCTCCTCAACAACCCCACCTCCGCTCCACCGAGCCGAGGGCCACTCACCCCGCACCACACTCCGCCACATACCAGGCGAGCGATGCAATGCTCGTCATCGCCCACCCTTCCGGAGACCACTCTCCAGACGTCTTGCACTGCCGTCAGTCCCGATCCAAGCCCCGATAGGCAATGATCTCGCGCATGATCTCTGACGTGCCTCCGCCAATATTGGTCATCCGCATATCCCGATAGAAGCGCTCGATGTGAAACTCTTCCATGTAGCCATAGCCACCGTGAAATTGCAAACATTCGTAGGCCAGCTCATTGGCCAGTTCGGTCGCGTACAGCTTGGCCATCGACACCTCGGTGCTGGCGTCACGCCCGGAACTCAGGACATCCGCAGCGTAATACGTCAGCTGGCGGGCCGCCTCAAGCTTGGTAGCCAGGTCGGCCAGGCGATGACCGATGGCCTGGTGATCAAAGACCCGCTTGCCAAAGGTTTCCCGCTCACGGGTATAGCGAATGGTGTCTTCCAAAGCACGCTGAGAGGCGCTGACCGCCATGCTGGCCGCGATCAGGCGCTCGTCCTGGAAGTTCTGCATGATGTAGTAAAAACCCCGGCCCTCCTCACCCAGCAGGTTGTCGCGCGGCACCCGGACATCCTCAAACACCAGTTCGCCGGTGTCCGAAGAGTGGTTGCCCATCTTTCTCAGTTTCTTGGCCAGCGCAAAGCCCGGGCTGTCCCGCTCGACAATGAACATCGACACGCCTTTGTGGCCCAGGTCCTTGTCGGTTTTGGCCGCCACACAGAAGGTGTCGGCATGGACCGAGTTGGTGATGAAAATTTTCGCCCCATTGATGACGTACACGTCCCCGTCCCGGACCGCAGTGGTCTGAATCCCGGCCACATTCGAGCCGCCCGACGGCTCGGAAACGGCAATCGCACACACCTGTTCGCCGCTGATCAAGGGCCGCAGATACTTGTCTTTCTGCTGCGGCGTGCCGTAGCGGGCAATATGGGTGGTCGACATGTCGGTATGGACCAGGACACTCATCGGCAGGCCCAGGGCATGACAGCGGCACAGTTCCTCACAAAAGACCAGCGCCATCCAGATATCGCCCTCGCTCCCGCCGTACTCCTCGGGCAGCCGAATGCCGAGAAAGCCGAGTTCGCCCATGCGCCGGTACACCGATTTGGGAAACAGCCGTTCCTCCTCCCACTGATCGATATACGGCTCAATCTCCTTGTCCACGAAGTTTCTCACCTGCTCGCGGAATATCTCATGTTCTTGGTTAAAATATCTGGATGGGGCCGTGAACATAAACGTGTTCTCCTTACTTCCCGCACTACATCACATATCCGCCGTTGGGGCTCAGCACCTGGCCGGTCACATAGCCGGCCTCGTCCGAGGCCAGGAACAGGTGGGCGTGGGCGATATCTTCGGGTTTGCCGAGTTGGCGCATGGGAATACGGCGTAGGAAAAACTGCCGCACCTGCTCGGCCGTGGTCTGCGAGATATTGCCCGCCACGGTCGAGCCCTGAGCCCTGCCCTCGACCGCCTGCAAAATATTATCAATCAGGCCCGGGGCAACCGCATTGACGGTAATCCCGGAACGGGCGAACTCCAGAGCCAACGAGCGCGTCAAGCCGATAATCGCGGCTTTGGCCGCAGCATAATGGGCGTTTTGGGGTCCGCCCTCCATGCCGGCCACGGAGGCGGTGTTGATCACCCGGCCCCAGCCGGTGTTGACCATGTCTTCGATCACCGCTTGTGTACACAGAAAGGTGCCTTTGACGTGCACGTCAAGCATCCGTTGCCATTCGACGGAGGAGATGTCCAGAAAATCCTTGATCTGGGCAATGCCGGCGTTATTGACCAGGATATTGATCGGGCCGAGATTCTCGCGCAGCTGGGACATGGCCGGCGTAAGCTCGTCTTTTTTTGACACATCCGCCCGACACGCAAACGCAACCGTACGCTGGAGGGCGGCGTTGATCTCGGCGGCCACGCCTTCGGCCCGGCGCTGGCTGATGTCGAGCAGGCCGAGCCGGGCGCCTTCCCGGCCAAACAGCTGAGCGGTGGCCTTGCCCAGCCCCGAGCCGGCCCCGGTCACAATCGCGGTTTTTCCGTCCAGCCGCATGTCAGCACCACTTCATGTACGACCCACCGTTGGGGCTGAGGATCTGGCCGGTGACAAAGCCGGCCTCTTCGGACGCCAGATACACGACCGCATGGGCAATGTCCTCGGGCTTGCCCAGTCTGCGCATCGGAATCGTCTTGGTCATCTTGTCCACCCAGCGCTGCGGGCTCTGGCGCACCATCGGGGTGTCGATCACGCCCGGGGCGACCGCATTGACGGTAATCCCGGTTCGGGCCAGCTCGCTCGCCAGCGCAATCGTCAGGCCGGCAATACCGGCCTTGGCCGCACAGTAGTGGGCCAGCCTGACGCCGCCGGTAAACGCCCCCATGGAAGACGTGCTGATCAGCCGGCCCCAGTCGCGCCGACGCATGCCGGGCAGCGCGGCCTGGAAACAGTGATAGGTGCCATTCAGATGCACCCCGAACATGCGATCCCACTGCGTCTCGGTCATGTCGGTGAAGGCGACCTGTTCACCAATGCCGGCGTTGCTGAACACGATGTCCAAAGGCCCGCACTCGGCCTCGGCCTGGGCGACCGCCCGCTGCACCGCGTCCAACTGGGTCACGTCGAGGCGCACGGCCAGCGCCTTACGTCCCAGGCCGACGAGTGCCTGGGCGGTTTCTTCGGCGCTGGCGTTATTGATATCGCACACCACCACATCGGCCCCGCCCTTGGCCAGCGCGACCGCAGTCGCCCGACCAATGCCCGAGCCGGCTCCGGTCAGCAGTGCCGTCCTGCCCGCAACGCCCGCCATGTCCCTATTCGGGCGAAGCCGCCCGCTCGCCGACCTCTTCGTGTATCGCCCGGCGCAGGTGCTCGCGCGCTTTTGGGGCGTCGAGCGTGATGCCCACCTCCCCGTCGCTGCCGATGCCGAACTTGGCCTGGCGGTGAAAGGCCAGCGCGGTGTCGGAAATGAGCCGCAGGATGACCGTCGTGTCGACCTGGTCGGCTGTCAGCCGGTCAATCTCTTGGCTGCACGCCTGGCGGATCTGATCGACAATGCCCTTATGTTTTTCGATGTCGAACATCACATGGCCGATCACGCACTGCCCGAACTGCAAGACCGTATACTGGCGCCCCTCGCGTTCCCACTCCAGGGTGCGTTTGGGCGGAACCGGAAACTCCCGGATACGGTCATAGATCCAGATGTCTTCCGGGTCCGGGCTGTCTTCACAGAACATCAGGTTGATGTGTTGCATGCCATCCGGCTTGGGATGAATTTCAATCCGCATGACCAGCCTCCTCGGCCTGCGCGACACGCGCGGAAAAGACAAATGAGGGAGCTTTCCGCACGCGGCACAGCTCCCTCTGAAACAACGCTTTGCGGCTCGTGGCAGAGCCCGGGGCTCAGGGGTCGGTCCGCAGTTCGACCGCGTTGCCATCCGGGTCTTTGAGAAACAGGACCGGGCCGCCACCGAAGCTGGGCGGTGGGGTAAACTCGGCAAACTCGATCTTTCTGCGCTTCAGGACTTTCTTGGCCTCTTCGATATCTTCAACCTGCAGGGCGAGGTGCGAGCCGACACCGGGCAGATTTTTGGCCGCCATCTCGTTGCGCTGACCGATGAGATGGACCTGGGTGCCGTCACACTCGTACCAGGCGCCAGGAATGCCCTTGATCTTGGGGCGTTCGATTTCTTCAAAGCCGAGCATCTTGTAGAACGACTTGGCTTTTCTGAGGTCGGTGATCGGCACACCGGCATGACGGACAGATTTGAGTTTGATCATGGCCAGACCCTCCTTGGTGTTTTGGGTGAGTTCAGATTCAAACTCCGTATCATTTTTGCCCAACAACGACAAGAGGAACGGGATTGAAGAGCTGCTTGGGTACGCGTCAGGTCTGACGTTCCAGGACGAGGTTGGCCTGCCCGTCGCGGCTGGCCGACCACTCCGGCGGCACGACCACGGTGGTATCCGGCTCCTCGACAATCAAGGGACCGGGCTGGGGAGTGCCGATATCCGCGCGGCGCCGAATCACGGTCTGCTGCAAGCCGTGCTTGGGCCCAAAATACGCCTGCCGGGTGCCGGTCTGGGCCGGGTCGGCGGGCGGCACTCGACCCAGCAGCTCGGAAAAGCGCAGGCTACCGGCCGAGGCCAGCGCCCGCAGTCGCAGGCTGACCAGCTCGACGGTATCGTCCCGCTCATAGCCGAAGGCCTGGAGATGCGCCTGGGTGAACAGCCGCCTCAGTTCGGCCTGCAACTCGTCAGGTGCAACCGACGGAAACGGCTGGGTCAGCTCCGAGACCTGATAGCTGTAGCGCAGGTCAACCTGCCGCTCAAAGCGGATGGCCTCGGCCCGAATGCCCTCTTGCAGCAGCTCGGTCCGAGCCGTTTCTTCCATCTCGGCGAACTGTTCGATGATCGCCTGCGGCTCAACCAGCTCGAGCGCCAGGGCCACGCTGCGGACATAGTCGTGGCGGTAATCGGCCAACAGCAGGCCCAATGCGCTGAACAAGCCGGGATACGGTGGCACCAGAACCCGCGACATGCCCAGGCTCTCGGCCAGGGCTACGGCGTGGATCGGTCCTGCACCGCCAAAGGCGATCAGCGTGAACTCGCGGGGGTCGCGGCCGCGCTCGGTCGATACGGCGCGCAGGGCGCGCATCATGGTCGAATTGGCGACCTGGGTGATACCGTAGGCGGCGGGCAGGACATCGAGCCCCAGCGGATCGGCAATCTGGCTCTGGATCGCGGCCAGGGCGGCCGGCCGGTCAATTGTCAGCGTGGCCCCGGCAATTGCCTCGGGGTTCATATAACCCAGGACGACATTGGCGTCGGTCACTGTCGGCTCCTGGCCTCCCCGGCCATAACACACCGGTCCGGGCTCGGCCCCGGCGCTGTGGGGTCCAACCCGCAGGGCGCCGCCGTCGTCGATCCAGGCCACACTACCCCCACCGGCGCCGACTTCCACAATATCGAGCGAGGGCGCGCGCAGGGCGTGCCCGCCGCCGCCAAACAGGCGCGTGGTCATCGTCGCCCCACCCCCGACTTCTCCCCCGGCCTTTTCGAGCGGCACGCCGTTCTCGATCAAACACGCTTTGGCCGTTGTCCCGCCCATATCGAAGGACAGAACCGCGTCTTGGCCGGTTTCCGACACCAGACGGGCCGCCGCCAACACGCCAGCCGCCGGGCCGGACTCGATCATATACGCCGGCCGCCGACGGGCGGCGTGGGAGGTCATGATGCCGCCGTTGGACTGCATGATCAGCAGCCGCCGGCTGTAGGCGGCCAGATGCTGCTCGAGCCGGTTGAGGTAACGGTCCACGACCGGAATGAGCGAGGCATTGATGACCGTCGTGCTCGTGCGTTCGTATTCCCGAATCTCGGGGTGAACGTCCGACGACAGACACACCACTGTCTGAGGGGCCATTTCGGCAATCAGGCGACCGACTTGCCGCTCATGCTCAGGATTCAGATAGGCATTGAGCAGACACACCGCAATCGCCTCAACCCGTTCGTTCAATAGCTGCCCAATACGCCGGCGGACATCTTCGAGTTGGAGCGGCTGCTCGATCTCTCCGCTGCCCAGGATGCGTTCCTTGACCTCGAGACGCAGCGAGCGGGGGATCAGGGGCGGCAGGCGGTCCCACGAGGCGTCGTAGATATTCGGGCGGCGCTGGCCACGCATTTCCAGCTCATCCCGAAAGCCCTGGGTGGTGATCAGCCCGGTGCTGGCCGTCTTGTTTTCGATCACCGCGTTGGAGGCAATCGTCGTGCCGTGCACGAAACTCTCAACCTGAGCGCCGACCTGGCCGGAGGCTGTCGTCGTCTGGATCAGGTCCACAATATCCTCGCCAACCCGGTCGAGCAGCGACAAGACCTTGGTGGTAGTCAGCTGCCCGTCGTCGCCAAGGACGATCACATCCGTGAAGGTTCCGCCAATATCAAAACCAACTCGCATACTCCGGCCTTTCTGTCCGTCATGCCGTCCGGCGGCTCGCCAGCAGATCGGTGATCGGCGTGCCGTGCCAACCCGCCTCGCGTTTCGCCCAGTACAGTTCGCGCAGCCGCCAGCTGAGAGCCCCGGGCTTGCCGTTGCCCAGCGCCCGACCGTCGACCCGGGTGATCGGCATGATGCCGCCGGCGGTGGAACTCATGAAGGCTTCATCCGCCTCGCGCAGCCGCTCCGGCCCGTAATCCCCAGCCTCGACCTCGACTCCGACCTCGGCCGCCAACTCAAACACCGTCCGGCGGGTAATGCCGTGCAACACATTCGTGCCGGGCGTGTAGATTGTTCGGTCTTTGACAAAAAACACATTAAAGCCCGGACCTTCCGACAGGTGGCCGGACACGCTGGACAGGACGGCGACATCGGCCCCCGCATCCAGGGCCTGGAGCTGAGCCCGGGTCAGGTCGCCCCAGTGAAAATTCTTATACCGGGCGTCCACCGCAGCGTCTGGAATTCGGGGGGTCGGCGCGATCCACACCTGCGCTCCGGTGGCGTGGAGCTCGGGTGGCAGGATCCACACATAGGGCACGGCGTAGGCGATGAAATTGGGCGTGGTGCGGCGCAGATCGCGGCTGCCGGGCGTCTGAAATTGTCCCCGAGTCACCAACACCTCAACGTAGGCGTCCTGGAGACCGGCCCGAAACGTGCACTCGGCCAGAATGTGGCGGATTTCGGCCGCCCCGTAGGGACACCGAATACGGACGCCGGCCGCCGAGGCCAGAAAGCGCTCGACATGATCATCAAGCCGGAAAAACAGGCCCTTCCAGGTTGAGACCACGTCGTAGGCCACGTCGCTCCGACTGAAGCCCAGGTCAAAAACCGAGATTTTGGCCTCGTCGCGTCCGACGTAGTGTCCATCCACAAAGGCAACGCCCTCGGACATAGCCCCTCCTCATGACGGGACAGCGCTCGGCGTGCTAGCATTGCACCATGCCAACGCAAAAATCAATCACACTGTCCCAGCTGTTGCAGAATCTGCACGAGATCTACGACCAGCACGGCGAGTTGCGGGTGTATCTGTCATGCGCCACCGCCGGCGCCGAGCTGCCACTGGCGCAACTCACCGTGAGTCCGCTCGACGAAGAGCCCGAAGCCCTGGTGGTCCGCCTCCACAGCCCGGCTGCGGCCGGAGACGAGTATGACGACTGGTAATCGTCGCCGCGACCTCAGCGCCCGGCAAAGGTGAACGCTGATAACGAGCCGAGCGAGAAGAGATCAGCGTCCACCTTTGAAACGCGGCGCGCGCTTCTCAACAAAATGCGCCACCCCCTCCTTAAAGTCCTCGCTGCGCAAACTGTCCACCACGTCCGGGATGGACGCGTACAGAGCCTGACCAAAATCCAGGTTCTGGGCTCGGAAGAGCTGATTTTTGATCGTCCGCATGGAACGCGGCGAGACCATCAGGGCCAGTTCGAGCGCATAGGCGCGGACCTCCTCCATAAACGACTCACGGGCAAAGACCTTGTTGACCAGACCCATTTGCAGGGCTTCTTCGGCGCTGATTTTTCGGGCCGACATGAGCAGGTCGAGCGCGTTGGGCAGACCGACGACACGGGGCAGGATCCAGTCGATGCCGTGTTCGGCGACCAGCCCCCGGCGGGCAAAGGCGGTGGTGAAAACGGCCGCCTGGGAGGCAAAACGGATATCGGCGTACAGGGACACAATCAGTCCCACCCCGGCGGTCGGGCCGTTGAGCGCGGCGATAATCGGCTTGGGGACGGTCGGGAAATAGGCGTGGCGGTAGGAGAAGGCCTGGGGCAGGTCAAGCCCGCCCGGGATCGGGCCGGCGGCATAGCCTTCGGCCCGCATGGCGGCGTGGCGGTCGCTCGGCGCGCTGTCCGACCCGGCACCCTGGCTGGCCTGGCTGAGCCCCGACATGTCGGCGCCGGCACAAAACCCGCGTCCCGCCCCAGTGAGGATAATGACCCGCACCGCCTCATCGGCCGTTGCGACGGTCATGGCCTCGCGGACCTCGCGTTCCATGACCGGGGTCCAGGCGTTCAGGCGGTCGGGTCGGTTGAGCGTCAGCGTCGCCACCCCGTCCTGGACCTCATACACAATTTGTTCGTAGCTCATGGCGGTCTCCTTTCTGATCCGGGCCAATCTTACAGGTATTGTCCGCCGTCGCAACAATTGAGCCGGCCCGGCGGCTGTGGTAGACGGGGGGCGAGAGGAGAACCGTGCCTATGCCACACCCCTTCTCGGGTGGCTGCTTGTGCGGCGCCATTCGTTATGAATGCTCGGCCGAACCGATTATGGTTGCCAACTGTCACTGCCGGGATTGCCAGCGGGCGAGCGGCAGCGCCTTTGCCACCAATCTGGTCGTGCCGGTCGAGTCGGTCAGTCTGACCACAGCCAGCCCGACCTACCACGACACCCTGGCCGACCGCGGCCATACCATGAGTCGGGGCTTCTGCCCGACCTGCGGCGCCCGACTGATGCTCAAAAACACGGCCTATCCCAATATTCTGGTCATCCACGCGTCGAGCCTGGACGACCCCAGCTGGGTGCGGGTCGGCATGGACATTTACGCCGCCAGCGCCCAGCCGTGGGATTTTCTGGACCCCCAGCGGCGCCATTTTACCCACATGCCGAAGCGTTAGGGCGTTTTACGATAGATTGTAGCCATGTGTTCCGTTCCCGTCATGCCGGCCGTGATCCGGCATCCAGAGGGCGCCAGGGTGGGAAGGCGAGATTCCCGCTTGCGCGGGAATGACGGACGGCTACACACAATCGTAATTTGCTCTAGGCAGCGCAAGAGCCGTCCCGGACGCAGGCTTGAGAAGCGGCGGCCAGCTCTCGTCTCAGCCTACACCGACAGGGCTGCGGCCGCTTCGGCATGCAGACGATACAGCTCGGGTATCGTATCAAGTGGCCGGCGCCCCAAGCCGCACTCGGTGGCCACCCCAAAGCCGGAGCAGGCGCGCTGCGCCGCGCGAATCCGGCGCAGCGTACCCCCTATTCCATCGGTGAGATGCACGAGGCCGAGGTAGAGTTTGGCCGCGCCAATCTCCAGGTCTCTGAGCGGTGCGAAATACGCGGCATCGTCCCGACTGCGCGGCACCGGCATATGGAAAAAATCGACCTGGCGGGACACCGCTTGCGTCGCGGCGTTCGCCATCCGGACCACCAGACTCAGGTCTGGAGGTTCGACCAGATGTTTGTGGTCCAAGTCGCCATAACACAGATGGCAGCCCATGAGGGTCGGCTCCGGCACATGCCGCGCCAGACTGCTCAGGGCGTGCAGATAACGCTCAAACGGGTCGCCCGGGGGCTGCCATGGCGCCCCGAGCTGGTCCTGCAGCGCCAGGGCCAGGACCTCCGCGCAGGTGTCCCACTGCAGCACCAGATCGTCGGCAGGGATAGCGCTGAGGATGTGGGCAATCTCCCGCTCCATCGCCTCTTCATAGGCCGCCCGCATCAGTTCGTAATCGCGTGCGCTGGTGACATACATGCGGGTAGCACTCTCGGTGAGCGGTACAGAGACCTGGAAGCGCACCCCGGCCGGAATGACGCCCGCTGTCCGTAAGCGGCAAAAGTCCTGATAGGAACGTGTCGCCTCAGCCGCATAGCCCAGCTGCTCGAAGCGGAGGGTCTCCAGCCCGTCCTTGACCTTAAACAGCCAGCTCTCTCCCAACTTCTCGTACGTATCGACATACCACCGCTCCTGGCCGGCCACGGGTTGGGGCCGTTGGAGAGTCTCCAGCCCGGGGTGGGCGTGAAAAATCCGGGCTCCCAGGAATTGAACGAACATGCGGCGATAGCCGGTCTCGCCGTCCGGCAAGCCTGTCACATAGCTCCCGACTGCCGGCCCACTGGCGCTGAGAACCTCGACGGCATCGGCTCCGGGGATGCTGCCGACCAACAATACGGAACCTGCCATGCGTGGTTGGGCCATGGCTTCTTCCTCCTTCGTCCGCTCCGTACGAGCGCTACAAATCCATCGGCAGCTCGAGATGGTCGTGATAGATCCGGTCGCGGTGCTCCAGAAGCCGGGGCGACAGGGCGGCGGCGACCACCGGGTCGGTATTCACGAACGAGGCCCGCAGCTGCTCGTCAATGGGACACAGCTCGGCCGGCAGCGGCTGGACGAGCGCGGCAAAGGTCGCCCAATAGATGTCCAGGGCAGAGAGGCTGTCGCCGATCAGGAACCGGCTGCCGCGGCCCTGCTGCTGGGTCAGGCGCGCGCTCAGCGTCTCCAGGGTCTGAGCCACCCGCCGGGGCGCAGCCTCAGCCTCAGTCTGACTGTAGCCGTACTTGCCGCCCATATAGGTGGCAAACGCGGTCGCCGGCTCGGGAGCGTCGGGGTTCGACAGGATGGCGTGGAGCAGCATCAGACGCCGTGCCCAGCCAAATCCGGTCTCGCCGCACAGCTCGTTGCACAGCCCGAACATCACAATCCGGTCCTCGGCAGCGTCGGGAATGAGCGACGGGTTTGGGGCCAGACGCTCAACCAGATACAGCTGCTCGTTCCAGCTGCTGCGGGGCCGTTCGTCGTTCCAGACCGCGACCGGCGCGCTGGCCTGGCTGGTCCAGTCTTGCAGGGCCGGATCGTGGCCCTGGCCTTTGGCCACCCGCCGGTAGGGAATCTGTTTCACGTAACACATGCCCTTGAGGCCCTCGGCCCACGGGTTGGGACGGCCCGGAGGCACGACCAGGCGTAGTCCGGTCGCGGTTTTTGCCTGTTCAATGTCGATATATTCCGCCATGCTGTCTTCCTCCCGTCGGCCTTGAAAACGCGGCTTGTGTCGATCTCCACGAGCCAGCCACTATACAGACCGGAGGGGATTCGGGGAAGTCCGGCGCTCCCTGTCCACCCCAGCACCGTGGAGCCCGTCTGACTCCGGCGGGCGGACCGCATCTTGCCGTCGGGCGGCTGTCCTGATATCCCTCGCCTCTCATACCCTCATTCAGTACAAGGAGCGCCTGCCGTGTCATTGTTCCCCCGTGTCTTTTCACATTTGGTCTTGGCCGTTCTGCTTTTCTGCCACGCGCCCGCTCAGGCCGACCCGCGTGTCATGAATATCGACCATCCCAACAAGCTGCCCCTGACCGGTTTTGCCTCTGCCTTCGATATTATCGATGACGTCAACGCCGACGGGATGCCGGACTATGTGGTCGGCGCCTATCAACACCGCTGGGACGATAATGACAGGCAGGGGCGGGTCTTTGTGTATGACGGAAGCAACGGGTGGCCGCTGTATATGATCGATAACCCGTCTCCCCAGCCGGACTCGGCTTTCGGCTTTGCCGTGGCCCGCATCGGGGACGTCGACACCGACGGCATCGCCGATCTGGTGGTCGGCGCCATTGGCCAGGGCGAGGCCGGCAGCGCCCTGTCGATCACCATGGGTGAACAGGCCGGCGTGACCGAAGGCCCGGAACTCAAAAAAGTCGGCAGCGGTCAGGCTTTTGTGTTCAGTGCCAAGGACGGTCAGCTGCTGTACACACTGCAAGCCCCCGATCAGGACGCCGGAGCCGCCTTCGGTTTTTCAACCGCAGCGCTGGGCGACCTCACGGGCGACGCCATCCCCGAACTCCTCATCGGCGCGCCAGCCCAGAACGGCTCGGGCCGGGCGTATGTCTTCAACGGCCAGGACGGCAGCCTGCTGCACATCCTGGCCCCGCCAGCTCCGCCCGGTCAGGACACCTTTGGCTGGTCTGTTACCGGGGCGGGTGATCTGAACAAGGACGGGACACCCGATATGCTGATCAGCGCGCCGTATACCAACGTTGATACGCACAGGATACTGGGGCGGGTGTATGCCATCAGCGGCCACGACCTGAGCCTGCTGTACACCATTGAGGCCCCCGAGCCCCAGGCTGGATCGGTCTTTGGCTGGCACATCGCCTCGGGCGGAGATATCAACAAAGATGGCACGGCCGATACCCTGGTCGGCGCGCCGTATAAAGACGTGCAGTCGAACCGGGCTCAGGGTGAGGCCTACGTGTTCAGTGGCACCGACGGCAGCCTGCTCCTGTCGCTGCACGACCCGGGCCTGGACAACGCTTACGCCGGCTTTGGCTATCGGCTGGCCTGGACATCGGATATCAATGAGGATGGCGCCTCGGAAATCCTGGTCAGCGCGCCGCACCAGACCGTAGATGAGTTCAAGATCCAGGGCTCGGTGTTTGTGTTCAACGGCTGGGACGGACGCCACCTGATTACCTTTGACAACCCCAACCCGCACCAGGGCTCAAAGTTTGGTTACACGCTGGCGTCTCCGGGCGACTTGCACGGCGACGGCATCCCGGAATTTGCCATTGGCGCCTCGGGCCAGACGATTGGCCATAATGTGGCGACCGGACGGATTTTTGTCTTTCAGTCGCAATAGGATGAGCCTGGACGATCTCCGGCGCCCGTCCCCAGCGCAGCGTGTAAAGAGGAGGATCGCGCATGCCACACCAATTCCCCTACTCCGGCGCCATAGACGCCGACGGCCACATCCTTGAGCCGCCCGATATCTGGCAGACGTATATCGACCCATCCTATCGGGACCGGGCAATCTGCCTGCGGGTCAACGATAAGGGCCTGGAATACCTGGAAATCGACGGCCGGCCGTTCAAATACATGCCGGCCGGCAGCCTGTCGGCGTTTGGCGCGATGGGCAAAAAGCTGTCCGGCCGACCCGACCCCACCCTCAGCTATGTGGGAGAGGCGCCGTTTGGCTCAATGGACGCCGGCCAACGCGTCCAACGCCTGGGCCAGGAGGGCTTGGACAAGGCGATTCTGTACCCCAGCATCGGACTCATCTGGGAAACCGAGGAGGTCGGCGACCTGGCCTACCAGCACGCCCTGACCGTCGCCTACAACCGCTGGATTACCGACTTCTGCTCCGACACCAAGGGCCGGCTGGTTCCGGTTGCGCACATTTCGATGGGCGATCCGCACCGGGCGGCCGCCGAGCTTGAACGGGCGGTCAAAGCCGGCGCCAAAGGCGCGTTTTTCGCGCCCTTCACCCCGACCAACAAGTCCCACGCCCACCCCGACTACGACCCGTTCTGGGCCAAGGCCCAGGAATTGGACGTGCCGGTCGGCATTCACCCGGCCGGCGAGCCGCCGTCCAAGCGGGTCCACCAGCGTTTCAAAGACATGCAGAAATGGGCCGTGTGGCATTTTAATGTGCACGGCGGTCAGGGGCCGCTGCAAGCCTTCACCGCCCTCTTCCAGTACGGCCTGTTCGACCGCTTTCCCAGCGTTAAAGTCGTGGTCCTGGAGTCGGGCGCCGGCTGGGCCGGCTATCTGCTGAACCGCATGGATGCGGTGTATGACAGCCCGCTCGGCGAGAGCGTTCCACTCAAAGAAAAACCCAGCTACTACTTTCAGCGCCAGTGTTGGATTTCCGGCGACCCGGACGAAAAAGCGTTCGGCAACGTGGTTGAGTTCGTGGGCGCGGACAAGTTCTTCTGGGCCTCGGATTTCCCCCACCCGGATCATCCCGACAACTATATGCAGGAGTTGAGCGAGCTGGTGACGCCCATGTCGGAAGCAACCCGACAGAAGATCCTGGGCCGGAACGTGGCCCGGGTGTACGGGCTGTAACACCACGCTGGATTGACAAAGACTGTTCGTCTCAGCTTCAGACGTTTCACACCCCTACCATTGTCCGAGATCAGCCTGCCAGAGAGGGTCCGGCTGAGAAGATGTTGAGGAGCGACGGTCGATGCAACACAGGGCGCTGAGCAATGTTTTGGTCCACTTGGTGCTCACACTTTCTTTCCTCGGTCTGTCAGAAGCTGAGTCCTTGAGACTCGGCAGCATTACTTTTCCCAATTCTGGCCCGGCAGCCGCCCAAGCGGATTTTCTTCGCGGAGTGAAGTATCTGCACAGCTTCGGGTTTGAGGAGGCGGCCGAAGCCTTTCAGGCTGCCTCAAAAATCGCGCCGAATTTTGCGCTGGCGTACTGGGGAGAGGCCCTGAGTCATAATCACCCCCTTCAGCCAGAGCGCGACCTTGCATCCCCCCGCCGGGTGCTCGCCCGTCTTGGTCCCAGTCCTGCCGAGCGTATGGCAAAGGCGCCAACCGCCCGCGAGGCGGGCTTGCTTGAGGCTGTTGAGATTCTCTACGGTGCGGGCAGCGCCTCAGAGCGTTCATTCGCATACAGCCGGGCGATGGGCCGCCTGGCCACCCACTATCCAGACGACGAAGAGATCCAGGCTTTCTACGCCGTCGCTCTGCTTGGGACAGTCCGCCATATCGGCGAATCGTGGGGCGCAGAGTCAACCTACCGGGTCCGGATGCAGGCAGGCGCACTTGCCCAAAACATCTTCCGCGATCATCCCGACCATCCCGGTGCCGCCCACTACATCATCCACGCTTTCGATGACCCGGTCCACGCGCCGCTGGCTTTGACGGCGGCGGAACGCTATGCCGAGATTGCCCCTGACGTGTCGCACGCGCTTCATATGCCCTCGCACATTTTTATCCAGCACGGCATGTGGGATAAAGTTGTGGCGTCCAATGACGCCTCCTATCAAGCGGCCATACGGCTGTGGCAGAAGCGAGCCGATTTTAGCGACACCAAGCGATATTTCAGTGACTCGTCTGTCTGGCATGCGTTGGACTGGGGCCAATACGGTGCGCTTCAGCAGGCCGACTACGTCAAAGCCAAGCAGACGCTCGCCCTCCTCCGGCCAGTCGCGGCAGAAAGTCAAGTCTCGCGGGTCAAAGACGGTGTTGGCGTTATGGCTGCCCGTTACATCGTCGAAAGCGAACAGTGGGAGAAACTTTCTATTACCGAAACGACCACACCGGCTGAACTGCTGGCGACAGGACTGAGTGCCATACGGCTGGGCGATATCGCAACGGCTGAGCAGGTCGAAGCCAGACTCGAGAGTCTGGCTGAAGAAAAGCAACCGTTACCACGCCTCGAAAAATCCATAGCCATTATGCACAAGGAGATAGCGGCGCTGGTTCGCCTGGCACGAGGCAAGAGCGACGCGGCCATAGCCCTCATGCAAGAAGCCACCGCAATAGCCCAAGACCTGGGTTTGCCCAACGGAGCTGCGATACCGATTAAACCAGCCCACGAGCTGTATGGAGAAATCCTGCTCGAATTGGGTCGGCCCCAAGAAGCGATGGCCCAGTTCGAGGCTTCCCTGCTCAGGATGCCGAATCGTGCGCTTTCGTTGCGTGGCTCTGCCAGAGCAGCTGCCCAGAGCGGCGATACGGAGACCGCTCGGCAGCGGTATACACAGCTCGTACAGATTTGGGAAAGTCGAGGGACTCCCGAAGTTCTGCACGAAGCCCTGGGCTTCTTGAAAGAGCAGGCGTTCTGAAGCAGAACAGCTGGGCAAGAAACCGCCTAATACAAGACTTGCTCATCCTTGAGGCGGGCGATCTCCTGTTCGTCGTAGCCCAGCACCTCGCCCATCACCTGGTCGGTGTCCTGGCCCAGCAACGGGGCCGGCCAGCGCACCCCGTTGGGCGCGTGGCTGAACAGCCAGGGAATGCCCATGTGGGTCCGGGTCCCGACTTCCGGATGGGCCAGCCGTTCAAAGAAGCCGCGGGCGCTCAAGTGGGGATCTTCGATCAGATCCTTGCCGCTCATTGACGGAAACGCGGCCACCCCGGCCTCTTGCAGCTGGTGGGTCACGTCCCACTTTTTACGCGTTGCCGTCCAGGCGCTCAGCACGCGGTCCAGTTCCTCTTCGTTGGCTTTGCGATCCGCAGCGCTGCCAAAGCGCGCATCCGTCGCCAACTCGGGCCGGCCTATGGCTCGACACAGGCCGGCCCATTCTTCGTCCGTCCCGCAGGCGATCGTGACCCATTCGTCCTCACCCGCGCAGCGGTAGCAGTTGTGGGGCGCCATCCACGGGTCGCGGTTGCCGCGTCGGGGGGGCTGGGTCGTATTCATGGCGTAGTCCATCCAGCCTTCGGCCACCAGCACTGCGACCGCCTGCCACAGCGACACGTCGATATGCTGGCCCTGGCCGGTCCGCTGGCGGGCCACAAGAGCCGCACAAATGGCCGCCGCAGCATGGATGCCGGAGGTCGGATCGCCGTAGGCCATACCGACTTCCTCGGGCGGACCGCCCTCATAGCCGGTGATCGACGACAGGCCGGTCAGGGGCGGAATGGCCGGGCCGTAGGCCATGTAGTTGCGCTGGGGTCCGGTCTGACCATAGCCGGAGATGGAGGCCATAATGATATCGGGCTTGACGCGTCGAAGTTCGTCATAGCCCAGGCCCAGCTGATCCATCACCCCAGTGGCAAAGTTCTGGAGGACGACATCGCTCTTGCTGACCAGCTCCTTGGCCAGGTCTCTGCCTCTGGGCGTGGTGAGGTTGAGCAGCAGGCTCTTCTTGCCCTGGCCCCACTGGTTGAACAGCGCACACCGATTCACCCCCGGCTCCATGCCTTTGGGGTAGTACAGCAGGCGTCGGGCAAGATCGAGGCGGGTGTGCGACTCGATCTTGATCACCTCGGCCCCCAGATGGGCCAGCTGCAGGGCACAAAAGGGTCCGGCCCACACCCAGCTGAAATCGGCAACCCGTACGCCGGCCAGCGGCAGCTGTCGGTTCGTTGAGCCGGAGGCCGGCTGCGGAGCGGTCCGCTCGGTCTCACCCGGCGTTTCGGGTTCCACGTCCGGCCCGCCGGTATGTTCACCGAGCAGAGGCGCCGGCCGCCGCAGCTTCCACCACGGGCTGTCCAGCACATACGGGGCTCCCAGGTGGGTCAGCCGGCCGGCCCGGGGATGGCTGACATCAACAAAAAAGCCTCTGGCCCGCAACTGCTCCTGCTCGGCCAGCTGGGCCATGCTGAAAACCGGGGCAAAACAGATGCGGCGCTCCTGGCCGACCCGAAACAGCTCTTCGACCTTCCAGTCCTTGATCCAGTCGGCCAGGTAGGTCCTCAAGACATCCTGGTTTTTGCCGCGATTGGCCACCCCCTGGAAAATCTCCCACTCGGCCCACTCGGGATTGCCCATCAGATCAACCAGCCGCTGCCACTGGTCTTCTTCTCCGACAACCAGGAACATCAGACCGTCCTGACACGGAAAAATACCCCAGGGGTACAGCGCCCGCTGGCCCAGACGGGTGGCCACCTGTTCCTGATAGGTGTAGTTCGGGGCGCTGATATCAACGAACGAGGCGATATAGGCCTGACCGGAAAAGTCGATGTGCTCGCCCAGCCCGGTCTGCAAGGCCATGCGATAGGCCGCCAGGGTGGCGGTCGCCGCTGCGGTGGCGATCTGGAAATCGGCCTGATGGCCGGCGGCCTTGAGCGGCGGCAGCTCCGGCCGGTCAGAGCCGCCCGGACTCAGCCACGCCCAGCCCCCGCCGTGGGCGACCGTCAGCTCATAGGCGGCGTAGTCCTTGTGCGGGCCGCTGAGGCCGAAGGGCGTGACGGAGCACATGACCAGGCGCGGGTTGCGCGCCTGAAAGGCAGCGTAGTCGAGACCCAGGCCGGCCATGCGTTCCGGAGCATAGTTGTGGACCACGATATCCGCCTCTGCGATCAGCTCTAGCAGCGTCTGGCGGTCGCGGGGCAGATCGAGGACAACGCTGTGTTTGTTGGTATTGAGATACAGAAACAGGCCGCTCTGCTCGGAGTCGGGCACGCCGTTCGGAAACGGGCCGCGCTGCCGGGCCACGTCCCCGCCGGGCTCTTCGACCTTGATGACCTCGGCGCCGAGATCGGCCATCAGCTTGGTGGCATAGGCTGCCGACACCATGTGTCCCAACTCAATGACCTTCACCCCGTCGAGTCCTTGCATAGTCGTTCCCCCCTTAGAGACTGTCGCCAGCCTGTGTCCGCCGGCGCCGCTTCACCGCCGACGTTAGCACTTCGGCCAATGACACTGCAAGAAAAAAGCGGCGGCCAAAAACCGTTCTCCAGCCGTAGACCCGCTCCCGTGTTCGGGCTACTCTGCCAGACACCACACCGCAAGGAGGGGAAGCCATGTTAGGAGCTGTTGCACACGTCGGGATTACGGTCAGGGATATGGACAAGGCGGTTGAGTTCTACCGCGACACCCTGGGCCTCAAGGTCATCGGGGATGTCACTATCGACGGCCAAGAGGCCAGCACCGTCACCCAGGTCCCCAACACCACACTGCGCGCCGTGTATCTGCGCTACAAAGACGATCCGACCAGTCCGCCAATCGAACTCCTGCACTTCATTGAGCCGGGAGAGACGGGCAAGCCGTATCCCGGACTGGCCAACCCCGGCATCACCGAGGTCGCCTTCTGGGTCAAGGACATCGACAAGACCTACGAAGACCTGCGGGCCAAGGGGGTGGAGTTCTATTCGGCTCCCCAGCTGTTTGACCTCGAGGGCGAGGGCTACGGCAAGGTCAAAGCGGTCTATTTCCGCGACCCCGACGGCACGACCCTGGAACTGATGCAGAACTGCCCGGACTGAGCCGCCTCCAAGCCTGTCACACATCACGCCGCCGGGTGGCCGGCGGCCGCTCAGAGCTGGCGGATATCCATCCAGTCCAGCAGGGGTTGGTCGGCCACCTCGGCGCTCTCGGCCAGAAGTTCAAGGACATCCATCGACATCCAGTAGCGCACCCGTCCCAGCCACAGGTAGGGCGTCTTGACCGAGTTGTTGACCTCGCCGCCGTGCAGCGAGGGGATGAATTTCCGGGGCGGGATCGCCTCCACCCACAGCTCGGCGCCGAGGTTGCGCCGCACCCAGGCGTGCGAGTCGGGATGAATCAGCTCCCAGCTGCGGGGCTCAACAATCCGGGCTTTTTGGCAGCGCATGTGTCCTCCCCACGGATCGCCGCCCTGCGGGCTTATATGACGCTTTGAGCGGCCAGCCGCGCGATCTCCTCGTCGCCAAGTCCGGCCTCGGCCAGCACGTCCCGGGTGTGCTGGCCCAACAGCGGCGCGCCGCTCTTGAAGTCGGTCACCCGGCTCTGACCGTCGGTTGCGGCCGACACCGGGAAATGCAGCTCACGGTCGATCTGAGGCTGACGAATGGCCTGAAACGTTCCCCGCGCCTGAAAGTGCGGGTCGTCCAGATTTTCTTCGGGGTAGCGCACGCTGGCCCACAACAGGCCCTTGGCCTGGGCCTTGTGATAAACCTCCTCGGCGCTCATGGCGGCGACGAGCCTGTCGACCTGGGCGCTCAGATGCTTGTTGGCCTTGGCCGGGGAGCTTTCGCTCAGCTGACGGTAGGCGTCGGACTCAAGGTCGTGCTCAAGGCCGACTTCGCTCAGCATCTCGGCAATGATCCGTGCGTCGCGGCTGCCCCAGAACAGAAAGGCCTTCACATAACGGTCGTCTTTGGTTCGACGCAGCCAGGCCGGCGTCTTGGCCGTGGCGGCGTGGCGGCCGGTCTGCCGCCGGACCACGTCCTGGTTGTAGATATAGCAGGGCAGTGCCACCTCGGTGCAGGTGCTGACCGCCTCATGGATCGAGACATCGATGCAGTCGCCCTCGTCGGTCAGCTCGCGAAAGTTGAGCGCCGCCGCCACGGCCAGGACCGCATGTTCGCAGGCGATGTGGTAGGCCTGCCACATGCCGGGCGCAATCGGCGGGGTATCGTAGACCCCGTCCGGTCCTGGATCGTAACCGCACGAGGCCATCACCCCGCCCATGGCCAGCTGGGTCAGATCGGTCATTGTCAGGTCGCGGTACGGGCCGTCCAACCCGAACGGCGTAAGCGTGCAGATGATGAGGCCCGGGTTCTGGGCCTGCACCTCACGGTACAGGTTGAGACGTTGCTCGACAGCGATGGCCGGGCCGGAATCAATGACGATATCGGCGCGCCGGACCAGCCGTTCCAGCGCTCCCCGGGCGGCCGGCTGAGCGGGGTCGAGCCCGACGCTCTTCTTGCCCAGGTTGTAGCGCCAGAAGCACAAACTGTGTTCCGGGTCGGGCTGCGGGGAGGCGAAGGGCCCCAGGCGGCGCGAGTTGGAGCCTTCCCGCCCCTCCAGCTTGATCACCTCGGCGCCGAACGAGGCCAGCAACAGGCCGGCAAACTCTCCGCGCTCGTCGCCACACTCCACGACCACCCTGCCCTCAAGGGCTCGGCTTAAAGCGGCTTGGCTGTTCAAATGATCCAGTCCTCTCTGAGCTGGGCAATCTCCTCGACCGAGAGCCCCAGCACGTCACGATACACCCTGTCATTGTCCTCGCCCATGCACGGAGCGCCCCGGCCCGGCAACCCGCCAACGCTGAGCCGCATGTTGTGGACGCGGGCCGGAAAATCCTCGACCGGCCAGGTCCCGATTTCGGAATGGGGTAAGGACACAAACGCGCCGCGCGCCTTCAGCTGCGGGTCGCGGGTGAAGCGATCAACCGACTTCTGGACCGCCCCGGACGGCACCCCGCGTTTCTGGAGCCGCGCCATGAGGTCGTAGCGCTCTTCGTTTTTTGTGAACTCGGCCAGCCGTCGGTCAAGCTCATCTTCGGCCGCCTTGCGTCCGGCCGCAGTCTGAAAGCGGGCCGCGTCGGCCCACTCGGGCGAGCCCATCTCGGCCACCAGCTCCCGCCACTGCGCATCGGTCTGGACCGCCAGGGTGATCCACTCGTCGTTCCCCCGACACGCATAGGCGCCGTGCGGCGCCCAGTCCGCAACCGGCATCCGGTTGCCGTAGCGCCGGGTGGGTTTGCCGCTCAGCTGGGCCTCAAGGGTCGCCGTTCCAGACACCATCAGCCCGGTCTCGGCCTGGGACAGATCGATATAGCAGCCCTGGCCGGTCTTGCGCCGCTGGATCAGCGCCATCAGCACATGCATCGCCCCGTAGTAGCCGGTGGAGTGGTCAAGATACGAATAGCCCCAGCCGGCCGGCGGCATGGGGTCGGGCAGCCCCGACATATGGGTCAGACCCGACAGAGCCTGGGCGGTAGGCCCGACGCTCAGATAGTCATCGTAGGTACCCGACTTTCCCATACCGCTGATCTGTAGATAGATCAGCTCGGGATTGATCTGGCGCAAGACCTCATAGCCGAGTTCCCAGCGGTCCATCTGGCCCGGGCTGTAGTTCTCGCACAGGACCGAGGAGCGGGCGATCAGGCGTTTGAACAAATCGCGGCCCTGGGGCAGGCTCATGTTGAGGGTAATGCCGTATTTGCCGGGGTTGATGTTGTTGAACAGGCCGCTGCGGTTGAGGCTGTCGGCCGCGCCGCCGGGCGCTCTGGGCTGGACTCCGCGCAGCAGGTCGAGCGCCCGCTGATCGTGCCACTCAACCCGGATCACCTCGGCGCCCATGGTCGCCAGCATACGGGTGGCGTTCGGGCCGGCAACAATTTTGGTCAGATCGATGACGCGCACGCCGTCGAGCGGGCGCCGACGCTGCGCTTTCGCCCCTGGGGAGTCTATCGAGTGTGCCATTGCGGTTTCCCTTTCGAGCCATCCACGCGCATGTACGCGCGTTCCACAGGCTCAGTTTCTACACGACGCGGGACAAAAAGAAAACCTGACAGCGGCGCACTCGGCACCGCGTTGACAAGGCTGTTCGCGCGTCGTACGACAGCACCAGAAACGGGGAAAGCCATAATGGGTGAGACATGATTACACGGATTGTTATCGACAGCGTCCAGTCTCCGACCTTTGACGGCCTGTCCTTCGGTCAGGTCGGTCAGTATGAAAAGCTGGTCGGCCGCGCCTATGGCGAGCTTGACCCTGACAGTCCGCTCAACGCGGTCATCACCGACATTGAACTGGCCCCCCGCAACGCCCGCGGCCGGGTTGAGTATTCGACCGATTTTTACATCCTGAAGCCGTGCGACCCGGCCCGGGGTAATAGGGTCTTGCTGTTCGATGTCACCAACCGGGGCAACAAGATCACCTACCTGCCGCTGAACTTTCCGTTCCGGGCGCCGCCCGAGTTCCCGCCGGTCAACGACCCGTGCACGGCCCAGGACGTCGGAACCGGCTACCTGATGCGTCAGGGCTATAGCATCGTCTGGACCGGTTGGGACGCCACCGCCCCGGCCGGCAACGACCGGCTGACGACCAGCGTCCCGGTTGCGCGTGAGAACGGCCGACCGATTGTCGGCCCTGCGCTTGAGGAGATCATGGTCGATAACGTCCAGACCGCCGTGCCCGGCCAGGCCGTGTACCGCTATCCGCTGACCTATCCGGCCGCCAGCCTCGACACGTCTCAGGCCAGCCTGACGGTGCGCGAGTACCGGAGCGATGAGCCCCGCCTGATTCCGCCGACCGACTGGCACTACCTCGACGCGTCGACGATCGGGCTGCTGCCGCACGACGAGCGGCCGTTCGAGAGCGGCCAGCTCTATCAGTTTGTATATCCGGCGACCGATCCCATCGTAGCCGGTATCGGCTTTGCCGCGGTGCGCGATTTTGTGGCCTTTGTCCGCCACGCCGAGGCCGACACGCACGGCACGCCAAACCCCCTGGCCGGTACGCTCGCCTGGTCCCTCGCCACCGGGCTGTCGCAGTCGGGCCGCTTCCACCGACCGTTTCTGCATCTGGGCTGCAACCAGGACGAGGACGGCCGGCGGGTGTTCGACGGCATGCTGCCGTATATCAACGGGGCGGGCGGCGGCTTCTTCAACTACCGCTTTGCCCAGCCGAATCGGACCGCCTTTCAGCGCTGGAGCCACGTCTACCCGGAGCAGGTTTTTCCGTTTGCCTACTCCAGTCTGCACGATCCGCTGACGGGCAAGACCGACAGTGTCCTGGCCCGCTGTGACGCCTCGGGCACAAGCCCCAGGATCATGGAGGTGAACGACTCCAACAGCTACTGGTTCAAGAGCGCGTCGCTGGCCATCACCACACCGGACGGCAGCGCCGACCTGGCCGACCCGCCCAATGTGCGCTTTTACCTGCTGTCGAGCATTGCCCACGGGGTGGCGTCCGGGCGCGGCGGCTGCCAGCAGCTCCAGAACCCGATCAGTCCCGGCCCGGCTCTGCGGGCGCTGCTGGCCGCGCTGACCGACTGGGTGACGGCCGATAAAGAGCCGCCGCCCAGCCAGGTACCGCGCCTGGGCGACGGCAGCCTCGTCCCGCCCCTGCCGCAATCCAGCCTTGGCTTTCCCCGGATTCCGGGCGTGGCGTATACCGGCGTGGCCAGCATCCGCGAACTGTACGACTACGGTCCCGAGTTCGACCGTGGCATCATCAGCAGCCTGCCCCCGCGCGAGACCGGCCGCGCCTATCCGACCCTGGTGCCCAAGGTCACACCGGACGGGATCGACGTGGCGGGCCTTCAGCTGCCGGACATGGCGGTTCCGCTCGGCACCTATACGGGCTGGAATCTGCTGGCCAATACCCCCAGAGATGAGTGCTCGGCAATGGGATCTTTTATTCCGTTTGCCACGACCAAGGCGCAGCGGCTGGCCAGCGGCGACCCCCGCCTGTCTCTGGAGGAACGCTACGTCACCCAGCGCCGCTACGTCGAGGCGGTCAGGGCCGCAGCTCAGCGGCTGGTCGCCCGGGGTCTGCTGCTGGACGAAGACGCCGCAGCCTATATCGAGGCCGCCGAACAGCGCCAGCTCGGTCTGCCGCAGGAATACACGTGACGACACCGCCCGACCGGCTGCTCGTGTCCGAGATATTCGAGAGTGTCCAGGGTGAGGGCGTCTCCCTGGGCGTGCCGTCCGTCTTTCTGCGCCTGGCCCACTGCAACCTGCGCTGTGGCTGGTGCGACACCAGATATACCTGGGACTGGCACGCCTACGACATCCGCAAAGAGGTCCACGAATACAGCCTCGACCAAACCGTAGACACGCTCCAGCGTCTGCGACCGAGAAATCTGGTCGTGACCGGCGGAGAGCCGCTGTTGCAGCAGACGGCTCTGGTCAGCCTGCTGAGGCGGCTGGGCCGAGACTGGACCAGCGAGGTCGAGACCGCCGGCACCCTCGTTCCCGATGCGCAGCTGACCGCCATCATCACCCGCTGGAACGTCTCGCCCAAGCTGGGCAACTCGGGCAATCCGACCGACAAGCGACTGCGGCCCGAAGCGCTGCGGGCCTTTGCCGCCCTGCCGAACGCCTCTTTCAAATTTGTCCTTGCCACGACTGCGGACCTTGCCGAAGTGTCAGACCTGATAGCGCGCTTCGGTCTGCCGTCCGAGCGGGTCATGCTGATGCCTGAAGCGACCCAGGCCGAGCGGCTGAACGATCTGGCCCAGGACTTGGTCGAGGCGTGCGTGCAACACGGCTACCGACTCAGCTATCGCCTCCACGTCGCCCTGTGGGGGGCTAAGCGCGGGGTGTAGCGCCCTCTATCACATCTCTGGCACGTCTCTGGCACGTCTCTGGCACGTCTCTGGCACGTCTCTGGCACGTCTCTGGCACGTCTCTGGCACGTCTCTGGCACGTCTCTGGCACGTCTCTGGCACGTCTCTGGCACGTCTCTGGAAACCGCCCCGGTCTGCGAGTCTGCCGGCGGGTTACGCGTGACGACCCCGCGACGGCCATGGCCGTCTCGGCCGGAATCGGTTAGAATCGGCCGAAGGAATACACCGGTCAGACCCGTGAAAGGAAGACAACAGCATGGCACTCGACTATGGCAATATCATCGACGCCGATGGACATATTCTCGAACCCCTCGACGCCTGGGAGAAATACATCGACCCGGCCTACCGTGACCGGGCGCTACGCATTCGCCGCCACGACGGCAGAGAGGTGCTGGAGCTGGACGGCAAGCCCTCGCGTTTCTTCGATATCCGCACGCTGACCGGGCTGGGGGCGATGGGCAAAAGCAGCCAGGAGATAGCGGAGCTGATGGAGCAGTCCTACCCGGGCAACGCGCCGTTCGGCTCCATGGACCCCAAAGAACGCGTGGCTCTGCTGGACCAGGAGGGCATTGCCAAGGCCATCCTGTATCCGAGCCTGGGCCTGACCTGGGAGTGCGAGTTGGAGGACACCGAGCTGTCCCTGGCCTACGCCCAGGCTTATAACCGCTGGCTGTGCGACTTCTGCGCCGACTCGGACGGCCGCCTGATTGCCATCGCCCATATTTCGCTGGCCGACCCGGTCAAAGCCGCCGCCGAGCTGGAACGCTCGGTGCGGGCCGGGGCCAGAGGCGCGTTTGTGGCGCCCTATACCCTGACCCGCATCCCCCACGCCCATCCCGACCACGACGCCTTCTGGGCCACGGCCCAGGACCTCGATGTCCCGGTCGCCATCCATCCCATGGCCGAGCATCCCAAGATTCGGACCTATCAGCGCTTTGACGGCATGGGCAAGGCGCGCTGGATGCAGAACGCGCTGGGCATGCAGGGCCCCCAGCAGGCGTTTTACGGTCTGTTCCAGTGGGGTTTGTTTGACCGTTTCCCAAAGATCAAGGCGGTCGTGCTGGAATCCGGGGCGGGCTGGATCGGAGCGGCCCTGGACCGCATGGACACGACCTATGAGACCAGCCTGGGCGATAGTGTGCCGCTCAAGGAAAAGCCGAGCGTGTATTTCAAGCGTCAGTGCTGGATTTCGGGCGACCCGGACGAGCGGGCGCTGGCCCACATCATCGACTATGTGGGCCAGGACCGGTTTTTCTGGGCGACCGACTATCCCCACTTTGACCACCCCGGAAACTACATGGAAGAGTTGCAGGAGCTGGTTGCGCCGCTGTCGGACACGGCCCGTCGCAACATATTGGGCGACAGCGCGGCTCGGGTGTACGGCATTTAGCGGGCCGGACCTTTTGCTGCCAGCCGGGAGAACCCATGTCCGTCTCACGCCTGACGCATATTACCCAGATCGGCGTTGAACAGATGGGCGCGCTGGCCGACAGCCTCGAAGACCCCGAGGTGTTGCGGCTGGAAAATCTCGACACCGACCTGCGCCCGCCAGCCGGCGCGCTGGCCTTCACCAAACGGGCGGTTGATGACGACGCGGCCAACAGCTATCTGCCCTTTTTCGGGCTCGACAGCGTCCGCCAGGCGGCCACACATCTGGTCGCGCGACAGTCGAGCCAGGCCTACGACTGGAAGACCGAATGCCTGATCAGTGCCGGCGGGCTGTCGGGCATCCTGAATGTCCTGCTGGCGACCCTGGAACCCGGCGACGAGGTTCTCCTGACCGATCCAATCTATGTCGGCCTGGTGAATCGGGTCCGTCTAGCGGGCGGCGTGCCGCGTTTTGTTCCCCTGCTCCCCTCGGCCCAGGGCTGGCGCCTGGATGTGGCGGCACTGGCCGGCCTTGATCCCCATCTGATCAAAGCAGCCCTGCTGATGAGCCCCTCCATGCCGACGGGGGCGGTCTTCACACAGGAAGAGTGGTCGGCGCTGATCGCCTTTTGTCAGCAGACCGGGTGCTGGCTCATCAACGATGCGGCAATGGAGCGGATTGTGTACGACAGCCGCCCGCTCATCCATCCCGCCGCCTTCCCGGGCATGCGTGAACGAGTCATCAGCGTCGGCTCGGCGTCCAAGGAATACCGCATGATCGGCTGGCGGGTGGGCTGGGTGGTTGGCCCGGCCGACATTGTGGCCGATGTCGCCAGGGTCAGCATCAGCAACGTGGTGTGCCAGACCGGCGTGGCGATGGGCGCCGTTGCCACCGCCATCAACGATCCCGACGACGGCATTTCAGCCTGTGTCGAGGAATGGCAGCGCCGTCGGGATGTGTTGCTGGACGAGTTACGCGACTTTGTGGTCGTTCCGCCCCACGGTGGCTGGTCGTTGCTGCTGGATGTCTCGCCCTTGGGCATGGATGGCGTCACGGCTTCAGAGCGTCTGCTCGCCTCGGGTAAAATCGCGGCGACGCCGATGGTCAACTGGGGCAGCGCCAATAGCGAGAAATATGTACGCTTTGTGTTTTCCAACGAACCGGTGCAGCGGCTGCGGGGTGTTGGTGAACGAGTCAAACGCGCCCTGCTCTGATTCGCACCGCCGACACGGAGAACAGCAACAATGACCCTCCAGTCACACTCAGACCTCCAGGGTGCCTGCTTTGTGTGTCATCCGGCAGAGCCCGGAGAGCACGGCCTGAGCCGCCGTCAGCTCCTGGTCCAGGGCGCGCTGGCCGGAGCGGCTTTCGGGGCGGCCACGCCCGCTCAACAGTCCGCCGCCAACCCACCGCCGCGCCACGACACGCCGCCCGACCACGACTGCATTATCGAAGCGCCGTGGGGGCTGGTTTTTCAGAACGGCCGCCTCAGCCTGCTGCCCGATTGCGCGGTGCGGGTGCGTCACGACCGTATCGAAGCGGTCACCAGCGGCCCGCTGCCGGGCGACACGCCCCGCGTCCGCGCCACCGGCCAGCTCCTGCTGCCGGGTTTGATTTCCGGCCATACCCACACCTGTTCGGCGACCCCGACCCGGGGGATTATTGAGGGCGGCCGCTCCTACGCCCGCCCGCTCGAACTGGTCGAGCTGCTGAGCACAGAGGATCTGGACGCCCTGACCGCCTACAACCTGGCCGAGCTGCTCCGCTCGGGCTGTACGACCCAGGTCGAGATGAGCCTCAGCCTGCGCCAGGCCGAGTCCTATGTGCGTCTTGCCGGGCGCTGGGGCGTACGGGGCTATCCGGGCGGCATGATTCCGGGCATTGGTCGGCTGTTTCCGATCTGGTTTCGCCAGGCCGACCAGGCCTTGACCGACTCGGAACAGCTCACCCTGGACGAGATTGAGGCCAACCGGCGCTTCGGTCTGGCCCACAACGGGGCTGAGGACGGGCGGATTCGGCCTCAAATGGCGCCCCACGCCACGGATACGCATACCCCCAAGACCCTGGCCGCCATCCTGGCCGCAGCCAGGGAAATCGGCAACGGCGTCCACATCCACCTGTCCCAGAGCGCCCAGGAAACCCGCACCGTCGAGCGCCTGTGGGGCAAACGCCCGGCCGTGTGGCTGGACGATCTGGGCTTTTACAGCCAGCCCGTTTTTGGTGCTCACTTCACCGGGATTGACCTGGCCCGTGACCTGCCGTTTGTGGCCAAGAAAAATCTGACCTACGCCCACTGTCCGTCCGGGAACGGCGCCGGGGGCAGCAGCGGCACCCAGCCCTACCCCGAGGCGCTGGCCGCCGGTGTCAGAACAACGATCGGGATTGACACCCATTCAAACGACTACATCGAAAACCTCAAGCTGGCGGTCCTGTACGGCCGTGCCCGAGCGCGTCTCCTACAGCCTGGCAGCCCGGTGCCCTTACGCCTGCCCACGGTCTGGGATGCGGTGGAGGGCGCCACCCTGGGCGCAGCCAAAGGGCTGGGCCGGGACGATATCGGCCGGATTGCGCCGGGGGCCAAGGCCGACCTGTGCACGGTCGATGTCAGCGGCTTCCTGAGCGGGGTCGGAGCCGTGCCCCCCGAGCCGCTCAACAACCTGCTGTACGCCCACGGGCTGAGTGTTCAGCATGTGATGACCGACGGCCGCTTCCAGGTTTTTCAGGGTCGTCTGGTGTGTGACGATGCCGAGCAGGTCCAAAAACGCGGCGGGGCGGTGGTGCAAAAAATCTGGGCGCAGCTGCGGGACGAGAACTGGTTCACCTCAGGCTAAGGAGCCGCCCGATGCCAACCCAGGACAGCGCCGACCTCGACCAAATCCTGCGTGCCGTACACGCCCTGGCTCCACAGGTCGAGACCGCTATCGACACCATGGAGTCCGAGCGACGCCTGCCAGAAGCCCTGGCCCAGGCCCTGATGGAGGCCGGCGTCTTCCGCATGGGCGTGCCCCGGGCGTATGGCGGCGGACAGCTTGACCCGATGGCCCAGGTCCGGGTCGTGGAGGAGCTGTCGCGTCTCAACGGTTCGGTCGGCTGGGTGGCGATGATTGCCACTGCGGCCAGCTTTCTGGCCGCCTTTCTGGCTCCGTCCGTTGCCCAACGCCTGTTCGGCCATACCTCCAGCGTTGCGGCCGGCCAGCTCCGGCCACCCCAACGCGCCGACCTCGTTGACAACGGCTACCGGGTGAGCGGGACGTGGCGTTTTGCCAGCGGCTGCCGGCACGCCAGCGTGCTGGTATGCGGGTCGATGGTCCATGAAAACGGCCAACCCCGCCGCCTGGCCAACGGGCAGCCGGAAACGCGGGTGATGCTGGTCCCGGTTTCGGCCGCCACGATCAGCGACACCTGGCATACCACCGGCATGCGCGGCACCGGCAGCCACGACTTCAGCATCGAAAACGCCTTTGTGCCGTTTGACGAGAGCCCGAACATGGCCGAACCGCCCCAGTGTCCGGGTCCGCTGTACGCCTTCCCGCCCCTGTTCCTGGTCTCTCATGCCGGGGTGCCGCTGGGTATTGCGCGCGGCGCGCTGGATTTTGTCCAGGAGCTGAGCGCTCACAAGGAAATGCTGCCCAGCCGTCGTTTGCTGCGCGAGGACAGTCAGGTCCAGGAGACCGTGGCCTGGGCAGAGGCCAGCCTGGGTGCGGCCCGCAGCTACGTCTACACCACGCTGGAAGACCTGTGGCAAACGCTGTGCCGGGGCGACAGGCTGTCAGCCCGCCAGCGCGCCCACTATCGGTTGATGATCACCCACTCCCATCAGGCGGCCAAGGACATTGTCGCAAAGCTGTACGATACGGCCGCCACCAGCGCCATTTTTCGGACCAGTCCCCTCGACCGCCACATGCGCGATATTCTGACCGCCTGCCAGCACCGCGTCGTGCATCTCAAGATGTACCGGCCAGCGGGCCGCCTGCTGCTGGGCCTCGACCCCGAGGAGCTGTTTTTTTAGGGGCAGGCTTCCCCCTTTGAGAAGGCGATTGGGTGCATGTTGACACCCACACCTGAAGGGGGTAAGAAATGAGCCAGGCAGACATTGAAGTATTTGGACTGCGGGAGAATAAGGAAATGCGGCGCGTTAATCAGTACCGTTTTTATGAGTTGGCAACCAGAGTCCATCCTCTCTCATTGGTCCAAGACTCAAGCAAGGTTAAAGACGTGTTTTTTGACTTGTTCGACGCCCGTCAGGCATTGGTAGAAGCACACGGGGAAGATTCGCTCAGAGTCAGTCGGCCAACTATACAATCCCTTATCCAGGCAATAGATGGGATAGTCCCAAGGGATAATGACGGCAGTCTGACGCCAGAAGGCCAACAGCTTTTTTCGGATGACAAAGCTGAGATCGGCTACTATCATGGCTTTACCCTTCGCGCGGCAGTAACAAAATTTGAAGCCGTACTATCAGCCGAACTACAATCGCTTGATACCTATTTTATTTCGCAAAAAGGCACGTATTCAACGCCTCATCTCATTGAGCATGCCGAGAATATTTTTCCCGAAGCCATTCGCAGCGATTTACCTGCTCAGGCTGTTCGGGATATTCAGGAGGCAGGAAGATGTCTTGCATTAGATACACCCACTGCCGCTGGGTTCCATATCCTCCGCGCTATTGAGTCCGTGATGGCCAAATATTACCATTTGGTGACTGGTAAGCAGATGCCAACACGTATGCGAAATTGGGGAGGCTATATCAAGAGACTCAACCGATCCGATAAGGCAGACACCAAGATAACAACATTTCTTGACCACATTCGGCAGAACTATAGAAATCCCATCACCCATCCCGAAGTGATGCTAACACCGGATGAGGTGGAAGTGCTGCTTGGTGTCGCAACAAGTGCCATTCGGCAGATGATTCTTGCTATTCAAACGCTGGAGGTGCTGGCGATGCTGGAAAATACAGCGCCCCAAATCAATGGTTCTGATCCGGTGGGGTCTGGGGTTGATTCGGCTTCTTCTGAGACTGAGACGCAAACCCCTTCCGAATCGCCTTCTCAAACTTCTTGAGATCGGCGTTTTCGAGAGCCTTTCTGAGTTTGTCGTCTTCTTCCTTGGTGCGCCGGGTGAGAGCCACTCCTGTACTTTAGAGCAGAAACTTCGACGTGTCTACGCCGCACGCCAACGGTGACACATATACCAAGTGGTATGGTAGTCCGATCCCGAGTCTTCACCGAAAATCACGCGGTGAACCTGAAGGGCACTCACCTCCTTCTTGGCGACCAGCATCAGATAGCCGACCTTGAACCACAGCTTGAGCGGGACTTTTGTGTCCTGAAAGATGGTCCGAGTGATAACGGAGAAGCGGTAGCCGTTCCGCCCGCCGCAATCTTTGTTCTTGCAAATCCAGTGAAACGGGCGAGACTTGAGCGCGTAGATGCGTTCCGTTGCCTCGCAGCGGGGGCAGGTGACACCATCTGGCCAGCGCATCTCCGCGAGGAACTGACGACATGATTCTTCGGTAGGGAACTGTTTATCGAAAGCATCTATGGTTTGCATGAAACATCAATATAACTCATTGCATTATGGGTGTCAATACCCACCCAATAATCTCTGAAAAAGGGGGATTGAGGGGGATGTTCCCGGCGCGAGGACCAGCGTGAGAAAGGGCTGCCATGGCCTATACGGGCAAGCGTTTCCAAGCCGAGACAGCAGCTTTTTCAGGCATCAATTGCACGGGCGACAGGGGCTGCTTATACTGAGCCGCAGGCGTAAGGACAAGACAGCGTCTGCGGCAGAACCGACACATATGGCGACCGGTACACACAGCGTCAGGATCGACCAGGAACAGCTGAACAGCCTGGTTCAGGAGGTCGTGCCCCGCCAGGGACACTGGGACCAGGACGCCTATCTGTGGCTGACGGATCAGACCAGCCGCCTCATCGAGTTGACCGACGGGAATATCGAGGTCCTGCCCATGCCGACCGATGGGCATCAGAGCATTCTCGCCTATCTCTACCAAGTCTTTTTTGCCTTTTTACAGGCCAGCGGGGGCAAAGTCCTGTTCGCTCCGCTGCGCCTGCGTATTCGCCAGGGCCAGTTCCGTGAGCCCGACCTCTTGCTGGTTCGTGATGCGAAAGATGCGCGACGTCAGAATCGTTTCTGGCTGGGGGCTGACCTTGTTGTGGAGATCGTGAGCCCCGACCAGCCCGAGCGTGACCTTGTCGATAAACGCAGCGACTACGCCGAGGCCCGCATCCCTGAATACTGGATCGTGGACCCACGGACCGAAACCGTTACCGTTCTTCGGCTGGCCGGCTCGGCCTACGTCGAGCACGGGGTCTTCAGCCGAGGCACGCGGGCCAGCTCGGTCGTGCTGGACGGCTTGATGGTTGATATTGGCGCGGTCTTTGACGCCGTCTCAGAATGAACCTCGTCCTGATTCCCTTCCGCTGCTTCTCATCTTTCTGTCTCGACATTCGTTGCGCGGCAAGGCCACATGGGCTCCAAGCGTGCTTGTAGCCGGGAGGGCACCCCTGGGGCGAGGCATGGAAGCCGGGAACACCCGACCGCTTGGGAAGCCTTCCAGACGCATCGGAAATCGCTGAAAATACTCTAGCGGACAGACGACGCATCCTATATGGATGCTGGTTTTTAAGGAGGAGCCGCTCATGCTTCGTCTGTATGACAACCATCTGTCCGGCAATGGCTACAAGCCGCGTCTGTTGCTCGCCCATCTGGGTCGGACCTACGAGCGCATCGAAATCGATATCCTGAAGGGAGAAACCCGGACCCCGGAATTTCTGGCCAAAAATCCCAACGGCCGCATCCCGGTTCTGGAGCTTGAGGACGGAACCTGTCTTGCCGAGTCGAACGCGATCCTCTTCTATCTGGCGGAAGACTCACCCTTTCTTCCGTCCGACCGGTTGGCCCGTGCCTGCACTTTGCAGTGGATGTTCTTCGAGCAGTATAGCCACGAGCCCTACATCGCCGTGGCGCGTCACTGGATTCAGCACACCGAAATGACGCAGGCCCAACACGCCCAACTGCCGGCCAAACAGGCAGGCGGTCGCGCCGCGCTCGCCGTCATGGAGGGGTATCTGAGTGAATCGGACTGGTTCGGCGGAGAGGCGATGAACATCGCCGACTTCTCGCTTTATGCGTACACCCACGTGGCGGAAGAGGGAGGATTCAACCTGACGGACTATCCTGCGGTCGGCGCTTGGCTGACCCGGGTGGCCAGTCAGCCAGACCACATCCCAATGAATCCCGCGCCCAATGCGCCCACAATCGGTTGATGATTACCCATTCCCAGCAATCGTGCTGGACAGCTTGGCGGTTGATGTTGGCGCGGTCTTTGACGCCGCCTCATGAGGCATGAGGAATGTCGATGAGTGATGAGAATTCCCCAGTCGTCACCTCAGCAAAGGCTTAGACAACGCTCCGGCAACAGCCCCGAGAAAGATGTTCAACGCTGGTACCAACGGCTTTGATTTCTAAGCGGGAATGGCCTTCTGACAGTCGAAGCAGTAGGCTTTGCCGCTAAAACGCTTTTTGTTTTGGAAGCAGAACAGCGCCACTTTTTTCGATATCCCCTTTTTACATCTGGCGCAGAAGTAAGGACTGACCTCTCGGTTCTGCTGGGATTTTGTAGGGCGTTCTGTTGCGACTGAAGCTGCCTCAACACCAGGCGTCTTATCCGAGAGTGCCTCAACCCGGATGGCGAACTTCTTCCGATAGTCAATGCTGGCAGGTTGATGCTGCGCCGCCAGAGAACGCGCAATGCTCTGGAGCGTGCCTTGCCCGATAAGACGGCCAAAAGCGCGCACGGTCTCAAGAGACACGGAATCCAAGTGCTTCTCAATCTTATCTTGCAGCATATCGGACTTGATCACCATACTGGTATCGAAGGTATGGAGGGGAGGCCGGACAATCTTGGATTGGGGCGAGACCAGTATGAAATTTTTGAACACCGGCGTCATGGTGATCCCCAGCCGCTTCGGCATCAGCCGCCGGTTTTTCACATAGCGTTCCAGAAAGAAGATATGGCGCTTGTTCTGCTCAATCGGTGAGGGCATGGCCTGAGCACGTCCGTTGAAGAAAAACGAAAATTCACCCGACTCGGAGATTGTGAGGCCCTGACGATAATGCTTTGTTTCGAGAACGAAAATTTCCAAATGACGATTGATGAGCAAGTGATCGATCTGGGCAACCTGCCCGCGGTCTTCCAGGCGCAGATCGTGAAGAACCGCCCAATTTTTCGATTCTCCCCAGTGAAAATCGATGTAATAGGCGGAATCCTTTTCGCCTCTTTCGCCCGAACGCAATACTTTCAGCTCTTTTTCGACCAGCGCCCGTTTCTTCTCGGGAAGGTCGAGGGCCAGCAATGCTTCCAGCTCATCGAGCTGAGGTCGCAACGAATCTCTTTTCTTGATTATCACTTGACGTGCTTCCAGGCGTGGTAGGAGCTGCGCACCAGGGGGCCCGACTCGACGTGCCGAAAACCAAGCTCGCGGGCCTGCTGGCCCAGGGCCGTAAATTCGTCGGGGTGGACGTAGCGTTCGACCGGCAGCTGGTCCTTGGACGGCCGCAGATACTGACCGAGGGTCAGGATGTCGCACCCGACCGCGCGCAAATCGCCAAACACGGCCATCAACTCCTCGTAGGTCTCGCCCAGGCCGAGCATCAGGCCGGTCTTGGTCCGCAGTGCCGGGCGGACCTCTTTGACGCGCTGTAAGACGCGCAGCGAGCGTTCGTATTTGGCGCCGGGCCGGACTTTCTTATACAGCCGGGGCACGGTTTCGGTGTTGTGGTTGTAGATGTCCAGGGGCGCCTCGGCAACGGTGGTGACTGCGGCTTCGTCGCCCTGGAAGTCGGGCGTCAACACTTCAATCGTGCTGCCCGGGTTGGCTCGCTTCAGCTGGCGGACCGTCTCGGCAAAATGGGCGGCTCCGCCGTCGGGCAGGTCGTCCCGGTTGACCGACGTGACAACGATGTGAGACAGACCCATCTTCAGCGCGGCGTCGGCCACGCGCCTCGGCTCGTCCGGGTCAAGCCTGGCCATATGCCCGTGCTTGACCGCACAGAAACGACAGTTGCGGGTACACACGTCCCCCATCAGCATGAACGTGGCCGTGCCGTGACCCCAGCATTCGCCGATATTGGGACAGTGGGCTTCCTCACACACCGTGTTGAGCTTGAGGCTCGACACGACCCCCTTGGTCCTGGTGTAACCCGGCCCGCCGGGCATCCGCACCTTGATCCATTCGGGGTGGCGACGCCTCAGCGGCTGAGGCTGTGCGGACTGTCGGCTGTCAGGCCGCGCATATTCCATAGCGTTTCCTCCGAGAGTGTCCCGGCTTGATACCCAAAAGTGACGGCAAAAATTTCGGCCAGCCGGCTCTTGACCGTCTGGACAGGAATCGGACGACCGAGCGCGCGCGCCATTGAGGTCATCCGCACGTCGGCCAGGCCGCACGGAATAATCTTGTCAAAATACGACAGATCGGGATCGACGTTGAGGGCAAAGCCGTGAAACGTCACCCAGCGGCGGATGCCCACCCCGATGGAGGCGATCTTGTCCTCGCCACACCACACGCCGGTCAAGCCCTCGCGTCGCCGGGCCGGCAGACCGTAGCCGGCCAGGGTGTGTATCAACACGTCTTCGAGGCGGCGGATATAGGCGTGGACATCCCGACGCCGACCGGACAGGGCCAGGATCGGATAGCCGACGAGCTGGCCCGGTCCGTGAAAGGTCACCTGCCCTCCCCGGCTGACCCGCTGGACCGGCACTTGGCCGGGGTTCAGCACAAAACGCTCGTCCGCCCCGCGTCCCAGGGTGTACACGGGCGGATGTTCGAGCAGCAGCAGCGTGTCCTGGCCGTCCCCCCCACGCCGCTGCTCGACACACGCTTCTTGCAGCGCCAGGGCGCGCCCATATTCGATCAGACCCAGATCGCAACACCGCAGCCGCATGTGTGTCCGCTCTCCTAAAAATTGATCGGCCGTCCCTCGGCGCTCAGGGCCGCTTCCATAATGGCTTCGGACAGGGTCGGATGGGCGTGGACCGTACCGGTCAGTTCGGCGGTGGTCGCTTCCAGGGTGCGCGCCAGGCCCACCTCGGCAATCAGATCCGTGGCCCCCCGGCCGATGATATGGCAGCCCAGGATTTCGCCGTACTGCTTATCCACCACCAGCTTCACCAGACCCTCGTCGTGGCCGGCGGCCAGGGCTTTGCCGGAGGCCAGGAAGGGGAATTTGCCGATCGAGACCTCATAGCCCTGGTCCCTGGCCTGCTGTTCGCTGAGCCCGATCACCGCGATCTGGGGCTGACAGTAGATACAGGCCGGGATGCGCAGATGATCGACACCCTTTTCCCGCACGCCGAGCATGCACTCGACCGCAGCCACGCCCTCCTCTGAGGCGGCGTGGGCCAGCAGGGGCTGGCCGATGACATCCCCGATTGCATAGACCGACTCGCAGCTGGTTTGGAACTGTTCGTTGACCTTGATATAGCCCCGGTCGAATTCGACCCCCAGGGCTTCCAGACCCAGGTCGGTGCTCAGCGGCGCGCGGCCGACCGCAACCAGGACCTTGTTGGCCGTGCGTTCTTTCACTTCGCCCTGGTTGTCGAGTTGGACATCGAGGCGAGCCGGGAATTTCTCGATGCCGGCGAATGTGGTGCCGGTCAGCACCTCGATGCCCTTTTTCTTAAAGCTCTTCTCCAACTCCTGGGCGATTTCGGCATCAACCCCGGGCAACAGCTGGGGCTCCATCTCCACCACTGTCACCCGGCTGCCGAAGACGCTGTAGATATAGGCAAACTCGCAGCCGATCGCCCCTCCCCCGACAATCAGCATCGACTCCGGGATTTCGCTGTCGGTCAACGCCTCATAGCTGGTGATGACCTGCCCGGCGTCGATCTCCAGGCCGGGCAGGCTGCGCTCCTTTGAACCGGTCGCGATCAGCACCCGCTCGGCCTCGACCTGCTGCTCGGCCTGGCCGTCAGCGCGGATCGACACCTGGTGCGGCCCCTCCAGACGCCCGGCGCCTTGCAGCAGCGGAATCTTGTTTTTCTTGAGCAGAAACTCGACCCCTTTGGCCAGGCGGCCGGCGACCGCCCGCGAGCGTTTGATGACCTGGCCGTAGTCGCACGACAAGCCCTGGACCTTGATGCCGAAGTGTTCGCTCTCTTTGAGATCCTCATACATCTCGGCCGAGGTCAGGATCGCCTTGGACGGGATACAGCCCCAGTTCAGACACACCCCGCCGGCGCGTTCCTTTTCCACGACCGCAACCCTCAGCCCGAGTTGGGTAGCTCGAATGGCGGCCACATAGCCGCCCGGACCGGCGCCTATCACAACCAGATCGTAACGTTCCACATCAGCTCTCTTTCTCTACACCATCAGGCCCACCGGGTTTTCCAGCAGGCTTTTCAACTCTTGCAAAAACTGTCCGCCAGTCACGCCGTCAAGGATGCGGTGGTCGCACGACAGGGTCACCAGCATGGTTGACGCAATCGTGACCTGACCGTCTCGCACTACCGGCCGCTCTTTGATCGCCCCAACGGCCAGGATGGCCGCCTGCGGCTGGTTGATGATGGCCGTAAAATGTTCAATCGGCAGTATGCCGAGGTTGGAGATCGTAAACGTCCCGCCGGTCAAATCCTCGGCTCGGGGCTTGCCGCTGCGGGCGCGCTCGACCAACGCCGTAGCCTGAGCCGCAATCTCGAGCAGCGACAGGCTGTCGCAGTCGTGCAGGACCGGCACGAGCAGGCCGTCGTCGAGCGAGACCGCCAGGCCGATATTGATGCGCTCCTGATACTCGCGGGCATCGCCGCCAAAGCTGGCGTTGAGACGCGGATGACGGGCCAGGGCGATGGCAACCGCCTTCATCAGCAGATGGGTGTAGGTCACGTCCTCGGTCACCCGGTTGCTGGCCTTGAGCGCGGTGCGCAAACGGACCGCCTCGGACATATTGATCTCGGCCGTGAGGTAAAAATGGGGCGCCTCGCGCATGCTCTCCGACATGCGCTTGGCGATGGTCGCCCGCATACGCGAGAACGGCTCTCTGGTGGCCGCTACCGGGTCGGCAGAAGCCCGCGCCTCGGGTTGGGGCTCAGCTTGGGGTTCTGCTTGGGACTTGGCTTGGGACTTGGCTGTGGCGTCGAGCGGAGCCTGAGCTGCGGTATAAGCTTCGAGATCACGCTTGACAATCCGGCCGCCCGGGCCGCTGCCCGGCACCTGGCTGAGATCGAGACTCAGTTCCTGGGCCATGCGTCTGACCACCGGCGAGGCGAGCAATCGTCCGGTCTCTTCGGCCGGTGTCGGTTCACGCTGAGCCCGGATTTCCCGCAGCTCACGCACCTTGGGCGCCGGCGGGGGGGCTGGGGGGCTGGCGGTCGGGGGCGGGGGCGGCGGTTCGGCAATCCCGTTTTCTGCAGTCGGTGCCGGGGCGGCGCTGTCGGCGGCAACGATTTCGTCGGCAGCACCGAGGCGGGCCATCACTCCCCCGACCGGGACCATCCCGCCCTCGGGAACGAGAATCTCGATCAGGACGCCCTCGTCGAGGGCTTCCATCTCCATATCGGCTTTGTCGGTTTCGACCTCGGCGATGATATCGCCGATCTCAATCCGGTCCCCGAGCTGCTTGAGCCACTTGAGAATCCGGCCCTCCTCCATGGTATCGCTGAGACGGGGCATACACACGTCAATGGCCATGCACTCCTCCTCTCCAGCACGCCGGACGACGATGGCCCTCTGGGAAGCAGAGAGCATCGTTCACCTTTCCAGCGTCGGCGCCTTCCCGCACGCAGTATATCGCTCTTCAGACACCGGGTGAAGGGTAGCTCACACCAGGCGAAACGACCGGCGGTGGGCCGGACACGGGCCGAACTCGCGCAGGGCGGCTCGGTGGGCGGGCGTGCCATAGCCCTTATGCCGGGCGAAACCGTAGTGCGGATAGCGGGCCTCAAGCTCGGTCATCAGCCCGTCGCGGTACACCTTGGCGATGATCGAGGCGGCGGCAATGCTGAAAATATCACGGTCGCCCTTGATGAAAGCGGTCTGGGGACAGGCCAGCCCCGGAACCTGACGCCCGTCAATCAAGACCTGCTGGGGCGTAACGTCCAGCCCCTCGACCGCCAGCCGCATGGCTTTGAGACCGGCCTGATAGATATTGATGCGGTCAATCTCCTCGACCTCGACCAGCCCCAGCCCGATGGCGCGGGCGACCCGACGAATATCAGCGTCCAGACGCTGGCGCGCCGTGGGGGTGAGGGTCTTGGAGTCCCGCACACCTTGGGGCCAGGCGGCCGGAATGTCCGTATCTGGGACGAGCTGTTGGGCGGGAAACATGACCGCCGCAGCCACAACCGGGCCGGCCAGAGGCCCGATGCCGACCTCGTCGACCCCGGCAACCGCCCCAATCCCCTGCTGCCACAGCCGGCATTCCTGGCTGAGGGTCGGCCGCACCCGGCGCGTACCAGGAGCCATGGCTCGACCTGGCCTCAGTCGGCAGTGGATTTTTTACGGGCGCACACCACGTACAGCGGGTCGGACTGGCCGGGATTGGGACTCAGGTCGTAGAACAGCGGCGCCTCAAAACCGTCGGTGAGCTGAAAATACTTCTCGACCAGCTCGCGCCGGCCCGCGTCGCGGAGCGTTTGCCAGAGGCGGACCGCCTTGGTCGGGAACATGCGGTTGGAGAAGAAGACGGCGAACGGTGCGCCCGGTTTGAGCACCCGCCCCACCTCGGCGAACACTTCGAGCGGTTTGACCATATACTGGATGGAAACCGTGACCAGCGCGCCGTGAAACGTCTCGTCGTCAAACGGTAGGCTGGGATCGGTGTTCAGGTTATGCACGACGTAGTCGTCCAGGTCCGGGTTATCCGCCATCTCCTCCATATTCAGGCCCAGGCCCACCAGGCGTTGCTTGGCAAAGCCCTGGGGCAGATGCGACCGCCAGCTGCTCATCAGATCGAGCAAGACCCCGTTTGGCGCAAAAGCGGTCTGGATGAAATCACCCACCGCAGCAATCGCCGGCTCGTCAATATGGACGACCTTGCGCGCCACCTGGTAGAAGCGCTCATCCTCGGTTTCGTCGATCCGATCAAACATCTCGGGCTTAAACGGCTCGGGGTAGTCCACGGCGGTCCTCCCTCACGGCTCAAAAAACTGCACCAGTGCGGCTACGGTCTCCTGCGGCTTCTCAAACGGCGGGGCGTGGCCACAGTCGGGGATGGACACCAGCTGCGAGCCAGCGATGCCGTCGCGATAGGCGTCGCCGTGCGCCCGGGGAACGAGACGGTCGGCCTCGCCCCACACGATCAGCGTCGGCACCTGCACCCGATACAGACGCTCGCGGAGCTTTGGATTGCACAAATAGGGATTCCAGCCGACCCGAGCGGTGGCCGCCCGAGCTTTGAGGACGTTGGACAAAACCTCGGGGCTGGGGTCTTCGGGGATAAAGGTCTTGGCCAGGCTGGAGTCCGGGTCGGCAAACAGCAGACGACGGGTTTCGGCCGGATTGGCGGCGAAAATATCGGCAATAGGATGGCCGGGAACCCGCAGGCCGACCGCGCTGACCAGCGCCAGCTTGCGTACCCGCTGGGAGTAGCGGACCGCCAACTCGGCGGCCAGCCAGGCGCCCAGCGACAGCCCCACCACGTAGGGCTGGACCAGTTCGAGTTCGTCCATGAGATCGGTGTAGTGAAACACCAGATCTTCCATGCCGTCGATCTTGTCCAGGCCCTCAGACTGGCCAAAGCCGGGGTGGGCCGGGACGTACACGCGGTAGTGCCGGGCCAGCTGTTCAAAAAAGGGCAGCCAGCTGACCTCGCCGCCGGCACTGT
>CBDBEO010000005.1:0-7106 GCA_965204455.1 uncultured Binatia bacterium (SeqCode)
GGCCGGCCCGTGGCCCTCTACGGCGACCGCCACGGCGTGTTCAAGTTTTCCGGCAGGCCCAGGCACGTCCAGCCCCCGGTAGAGGCCACCCACTTCAGCAAGGCGATAGCGGAACTGGGCATCCAGCAGATCTTCGCCCGCTCTCCACAGGCCAAGGGCCGCGTGGAACGCGCCGCCGGAACCTTCCAAGACCGGCTGGTAACCGAACTGCGTCTGGCCGGAGCCAGGACCATGGACCAGGCCAACGCCGTGCTGCGGGACTTCCTGCCTCGCTACAACCTCCAGTTTGCCGTACCGGCTGAACTGGACGAGCTGGCCTACCGTCCGTGGCATGGAGACCGACCCCTGGATGAAATCCTCTGCATCAAGCACACCCGCAAAGTGGCCAGGGACAACACGGTCCAGTACAACTGGCGCACCCTGCAATTGCTGCCCAGCCAGGAGCGTCCCAGCTACGCCGGTGTGCAGGTGGAGGTCCTCGAACACACCGACGGCCGCCTCCAAGTACGCCACGAAGGCGAGATCATCCCCAGTCGGCCTGCGCCGACTCGACGCGGGGCGCTGCGCGCTTCCCATGGCGCCCTGGCTCCCACTCCAGAAATCGGCCGCATCGTGAAACGCCTGGGCAACCACCGTGTCAGCCAAACCCAGCTGCGGAACTTCGTCAACCTGGAGCCCGATCCCGTCGTCGGGGAACCGGCGGTCGACAACAATCACGGTGAACCCCCGGCACGCCGGGAACTCACCCCGCGACAGCTGGCCCTCTGGAAGGCTGTGCAGCAGGCCAAGGCTCAGGGCTTATCCCTGCGCGCGATCTCGCGCCAACTGGGCGTACACCGCAACACCGTCCGCAAGTACGCCCACTCCCCGACCCAGCCGACCAATCGGCCCATCAACCGTGGCGCCAGCCGATCACATCAACCAGTCGCCAGCCGCTCCGACTGACAAATTCCCTTTCCATTTAAACTGACAGAATCGCTGGACAACAACACCCAAACCGGGCGATGAGGCCGCCCGCGCGGTACATTTTCTCTCCGTCCTTTACACGATGCTGGGAGTATTCCAGAAAGCTCCGGGTGAAGCGCGGATGCAACCGGTCCGCTCCGGCTACGGCGGCGGGGAAATTGTCGATGACCAGATAGCGGGGCACGCCGTCGAAAAAGGCCCATGCCGCCTCCAGGCCCGCGATCACATCCTCCAGCTTCTGGCTGTGCGTCGGCCACACGAAACAATGCCGCGAGTGAGACAGCACGATGATCAGCGCCCAGACCACCTTGCCCTTGCCCGTGACCGGATCGGTGATCATCCCCAGGCGGCCGAAGTCCAACTCGGCCACTTCTCCCGGTTCCGTATCGGCCATCCGCACCGTGCGAGTGCTGCGCCGTCCCCAGTTGCGTTTCACGACGAACCGGCGCAACGACGCATACGACACACTACAGCCGCGCGCCACCAGCAACTCGTGGATGCGGGTCACCTGCAGCCGGTCCCCAGTCAGCCACTGGTAAATCTGGTCTGCCCATGGCTTCAGCAGGTCCTGGCTGGGCATCTCCGGTCGCCGTGGTCCCACCTGGCCCATGGCCGCCAACCGGCTCAACTGCTCCTCAGTAGCGGCTGGACCATCCAGGGCAACGCCCTCAGCTTCGGCCGCCGACACGTACTTGGTAACCGTATCCCGCGACAGGCCAGTGCCCGCGGCAATCTGCCTCAGGCTATTTCCCGCCTGCCAGCGGCGAATGATCTCCTGTATTTCCATCCTGGGAACCTACCGGTACGCCATCGATGCACCTCGGATATGAAGTGCGACGATGGTCGCCCATGTGGCTCCCAAAGTGGCCTAATGAACCTGAAAATCTGGTAGGACGACCCTGAAAATCTCCTGATCTACTGGCCTATAGTCCCTGAAAAATTACAGCAGCAGCTACACACCTAGGGCCTGCTGTCCGGAGCCTTCCGTCCCGACGGAGACATTCGGCGCCTGCGGAGCTACCTGCGGCAACGAGCCATGCTGGTGGAATACGCCACTCAACACGTCCAGCACATGCAGAAGGCGCTCACCCAGATGAACGTGAAGTTGCAGCACGTGATCCGGGACATCACCGGCATGGGCATCATGGAGGCCATCGTGGGCGGTGAGCGGAACCCCCGCCGGCTGGCGCGTCTGCGCGACCCTAGGATCAAGGCCGACGAGAAGACCATCGCCAAGTCGTTGCGGGGCCACTGGCGCGAGGAGCACATCTTCGAGCTGACCCAGGCCCTGGAACTGTACCGGTTCTATCACGACAAGATTGCCGAGTGCGACCGTGAGATCGAAGCCCAGTTGGAACGGTTCGAAGATCGCAGCGACGGTGAACCTCCACCTCCCAAGGGCAGGAAGCGCAATCAGGGCAATGCGCCGCGCTTCGACGTCCAGAGCCATCTGTACCGGATGACCGGTGTGGACCTGAGCCGCATCGACGGCGTGGACGGCTACACCGCCCTGAAGGTGATCAGCGAGGTGGGGACGGACATGACCAAATGGCCCAGCGCCAAGCACTTCGCGTCCTGGCTGGGGCTGAGCCCCCACAACCGCATCACCGGCGGCCGGGTCATGAGCTCAAAGACCAAACCCAGCGCCAACCGCGTGGCCGCGGCATTGCGTCTGGCGGCCAACGCGCTGCATCGCTCGGACAGCGCCCTGGGCGCCTTCCTGCGCCGGAAGAAAGCCCAAATGGGCGCGCCCAAGGCCATCACCGCCACCGCCCACAAGCTGGCCAGACTCATCTACTCCATGCTGCGCTACGGCCAGGAGTACGTCGATGCTGGTGCCGAATACTACGAAACCCAGTATCAGCAGCGAGCTTTGCGTGTAGCCAAGCTCCGGGCCGCCCAACTCGGCTATCAACTGGTGCCCACGCCCGATCACCGTGTTTCGGGACTGCCCCCCCGATCCGAGGCGGCGGCGTGACTCTCCCGGTTAGTCCATAGCCTAGCTAAGAACCCCTAACAAAATGCGTTGCCAATCCATAGTCAGGTGGTTAATCTCATGGTAAGTCCATTCCGTCGTGGCGCGTTGGCGCGGTATTCGCGGAATGGGGAGGCCACACCCATGGCGAAACCTTTGGTCAGCGACCAACTACGGGAGATCGTACAACCAGTGCTGCCGGCACCCAAACCCCGACGGTTCCGCAATCCGGGACGCAAGCGCATCGACGACCGCAAAGCCCTGATCGGCATTCTGTTCGTATTGAAGAGCAGCATTCTCCCGTATCAAGTACGGGGCAGGCTCTGGCAAATGCTGCCCCAGGGATGGGCTGTGGTTCTGGGATGACCTGCTGGCGCCGGTTGCGGGACTGGCAGCAGGCGGGAGTGTGGGAAAAGCTCCACGCAACGCTGCTGTCCCGGTTGCAGGGAGCAAAAGGTCTGGACTGGTCGAGGGCTTGCGTGGACTGCGCGTCAGTGCGGGCCGTGGGCGGCGGGGAAAAAGACCGGCCCCAATCCTACGGACCGGGGCAAGCCGAGAAGCAAGCATCACGTGCTCACCGAAGCCCAGGGAACGCCACTGTCAGCCATCCTGACCGGCGCCAATCGTCACGACGTAACCCAGTCGCTGCCCCTGCTTGATATGAAGCTCGGGTGGACGCCGTGCCGCCGGTGCAGAGTCAACGAGGACGTCCCCGTCGCCGGCCAATGCGACTGTACGCCGACCGGGCCTATGACTCGCGGCGGCATCGCCAGGAATTGCGGGCGCGCCACATCGCGCCGGCCCTGGCGGGGCGCGGAACACGGCAGCGGGCTGGGAGTGCACCGCTGGGTGGTAGAGCGGACCCTGGGTTGGCTGCACCAGTTCCGCCATCTGCGGGTACGCTAAGAGCGCCGCTCCGACATCCATGAAGCCTTCCTGTCCCTGGGCTGGTCAATCATCTGCTTCCGACGCTTGACCTCTTTCTGTTAGGGGTTCTAATGCCCCGGCGTCGCGGCAAGAGTTGAGCCAATAATGTTAACTTCGACAGCACATTCGAAACTGCAAAACTTCATTATAACACAGTAGGTGGCGTGTCCGTTTTCCTGTTTTTTTGGTTGAATTCTTGGCCGGATACCAAATTGAGGCATCCGCATCGCATTCCCGAGCGTCGAAGGGCGTTCCGGGGATTTTCAATAGATTCCGATGCCGGTTTTCTGTCAAAACCGAGCTCGTTGATTGCCAGCGACAATGCATTTGTCTCTAGCGGTGCACCGCATTTGGTGCATACGGCGAGCAGAACATCCTACAGGAACGGCAACATGAACGCGAACGACGGCAACAAAGAAAATGGACAGAGTGCTGGCGACCAGCGGCGGTCGCCGCCTCCGCCGAAACCCGAAGCCCTTACGCCACTGTACCACGCGGCATGGGTCGCCCACACGGCTGGCGACGCCTTGGTCGTGGTGCGCGATGACAACCGGCAACGCCGCGACGGTCAGATCGCGTACACGCTGTACGCGGTTGATGATGTCACGGGGCTTCTGGATTGCGGCGAACTGATGACGCACTGGCGTGTGAACGCGGCCAAGGAATACCTCGCTGCCTGTACGGAACTGTCCAAGCACGATTTCGGAAAGGCAGCCGCCCACGCGCATGACCTGCAGGTCGACAAGGCCGCCGCCGCCATCGCGAAGAACGCCTACGCGTCGAAGGAAGAGTACCCACAAGTCTGGGCCGGCATTCCATTTATCTCCTCGCAGGAACTGGATGCCGACCTGTCGGTGATCGGTACCCCATCCGGCGTCTGGTCCGTTCCTGAGCACCGCATCCTGTCACCCGAAGAGGCGCGACCGAAAAAAGTTTCGGTCAAAATACAGTGGGACTATGACCCGGAAGCAAACCATCCTGTGGCGTTGGAATTGTTCGAGTACTTTTACGGCGACCTCCAAGACACGACGACGGTCGAGTTCGCACGATGGCGACAAGCTGCCACTGCCCTCGTGCGCCGTGCGAGGAAGGAGATCATCGTCAAGATCTCGGACAACAACTCAGCGAAAACCACGGAAGGAAACCTCCAGCTCTACGCCTTTTGGCCGCTGGTGGTGAACGGCGACCGCGCCGCTATCGAAGTATCCTCCGGCTACAATTCCGGTGGCTCCACACACAACTCGTACCTGGCTGACTTCCCCCGTCCTGCCCGTCGCATCAATGTTGCGGAAACGGCTGCCGAAGACCGGAGGCGCCAGAAGCCGCTAAACTCCCAGCTTCTGCGTAACCTCTCCGAGGCGACAACGATCACTTACCGGGAACCAGGGCCGCATCCCAGGCAAACGGCGCCCTATGACGCTCATTTGTTCATAGACGGCAACTGGCCGCGGCAAGGGCAGGACCTGCTCCACATCGCTGCTGTCGGTCACGACGGTGCAGAGGCCATTAGGAGCCGGCTGCGGGGCTCGCCCTACACTCAGATACCAGAAGACGAGCGTCGGTCCGAGCTCCTCACCTACGGCGACCCGGCTGGTGGCACTACGCCCGAGAAAGCGGCAGATATCGCTGCGTTCAACCGGACCATCGTACGGTTGATGTGCGACGGCATGGCTCAGCACTGGCTTCTGCTAAGCGATGAGGAACTGCCGCGGGACGACTACAGCCGCCAAGTAATTGACACACTGCAGAACCTCGGCCAGGCGGAATGGTTTGTGCAGTGGCTACCATACGCCTTGCGGCCCACGAAGCCGGACGAGAAAGACACCAACACGCTGGCCATCTATTGGTCCTACTCACTCTGGCACGACGAGAACGGCGAAGGCAAAGCGGCAACGCGGCGGGCCGTAACTAACGCCGTCCGCAAGCGCTACGGTGTCAAGCTCGCCCCGCCGCGCAAGTGCAAAGGGGCCGATAAGCCAATGGCAACCCAGGACTGCCTCGGCTGGACCCTGAACGATTGACGCTGGATTTAGGATTTGGGTTCCGCCAATTTGACGAGGTCATGGACACATCCTTCATTCGTGTGGCTTCGTGTTTTTGGCGAAAACAAAATCCTAAATGCTCCACCTGACTGAGCGTCGAGTATCGTGCGGAGTAAGGCGCGTGATGGTAGAAATAATACGCTGAAACGATTGATTCGCCAGTTTGGGGGTAATCGACGCCGACCAGTCGAAGTCCTCCAGCCAACAGGTCTCCTCGAAACCGGCGCCATTGAGCCGCACTTCGATGCGCCGGTGAGCGCGGCGGTTGACCTCGTCGCTGAGGATGATCTCCAGAAACGACGCGTAGTCCAGTTGCTCCCTTCGGGCCAGGGCGATGCGCTCGGGCAGGGTGCCCGCCATGGCACCCAGCTTGAGGTTCTTGAGCAAGGGTGTGAGTTCGGTTACTCGGGTCATGATCGACCTCCAGCAGCAAGGGCGAAGACGGACCCGGGTCGAGCGAAGCGGCCCGCTGGCATGGGCAGGGTCAATCGGGGCATGGCCTCCTCTTCCAAGGCCTGCACCAGGATTCGTTCCACCCGGTTCACGTCGATGAGGTCCACGGCCAGGGCGCGCTGGCAGGCGGCATCAAGACGCTCAGCGGTGTAGCGGTCGCCCAGGCGGATGAACTTGTGCCCGTGCCTGATCTTCGACCAGGGATGCCGATCATCGAAGAGCCGTAGGGCGAATCGGGCCACCGCCGGTCCGTGCAGCGCCGCGCTGCGCTGCGCTTGATGCGCTCCGGAGCCTTCATGGTGTGGGCGGAAAGCTCGGCGGGATAATCGTGGCCGTCGGTGGCGCGGCCACCCCGAGGCTGACGCTGGTGGACCTTGACCAGCTTGCCCCGGTGGTAGATGCGCACCAGCTTGCTGTCCATCCTGATTTCCACATCCTGACCCGGTGGACAGGACGATGACGGCACCGAGTAGAGCGCGTACTGGCAGGCCACGTGGTGGTCGGGATGGACTTTGGCGGTGCGCCAGTGGGTGATCTCGTAGGGCTCACCGTCCCAGGGCAGCAGGGTATGACGCTCCTCATCCTGAAAGACCACCAGCGGCTGCCGTCGGGTCGCGCCGTGGATCCGCTGGCCCGCCACTTCCAGGCACCAGCGCTGGGCATCACCACGCAGATGCGCCAGTCCGTTGAAATCGCCACCCTTGAAGAGGCGCTCCTTGACGTAGGGCACACTCCGCTCCACC
>CBDBEO010000006.1:0-80634 GCA_965204455.1 uncultured Binatia bacterium (SeqCode)
CGAGTTCCTTGTCGGCTCTCAATCTGCAACGCATTAGGGCGTCAAGACCCGGTGGCACCTGGAAGGACTGGGACGATGCGCTAGTGGCTGGCTGTCACAAACGCGAGTCAGGTCGGAGCTATGGCGGCGTCTATGCCCGCATGCGTTGGGATCAGCCCTCGCCGACGATTACGACACAATTCTATGGCTTCGGAAATGGCCGTTTCGGTCACCCTGTCCAAGACCGAGCACTCTCATTGCGTGAGGGAGCGATGTTGCAGACCTTTCCGCGGGATTACGCGTTCGTGAAACGCGGTGCCCCGATCAGCTTCAAAAATTTGGGCCGTATGATAGGCAACGCCGTTCCCGTCGTACTCGCGCGGGCTATCGCCCGTGCGGTCGCTACTCATCTGAGAGAGCTGCAATGAGCCGCCCGCTCGAAATGAAAATCAACCTGAGTGTACTGGAGCACTTGGGCATGAATCTTTATAGCACCATTCCTGCCGTGTTGTCGGAGGTCGTTGCGAATTCCTGGGATGCCGATGCTAACCAGGTCGAAGTCCATCTCAATAAGACGACCGGACAAATATCTATCCAGGATGACGGAACCGGGATGACGCGGGACGAGGTCATTGATCGCTTTCTGACAGTAGGCTTTCGGCGTCGGACAGCAATCGGAGAGCTTACGCCACGCTACGAACGAGCCCCAATGGGGCGCAAAGGCATTGGGAAACTGTCGTCGTTCTCAATCGCGAACATCATCACGGTCTACACCGTTAGCGAGGGCGAAGAGACAGCATTCCGTATGGACGCCGAAGAAATAAAACAAAAGATTGAGGCTGAAAACGAGGACACCTATTGTCCCGAGGAATTGGACGATTGGCCGGAAGATCTGGAGTCGGGTACGCGAATAGTATTGGAAGACCTCAAACGGCGGACGACGAACCTGACGCATCGAGCCTTACGCCAGCGTCTCGCGAGGCGCTTTTCAGTTATTGGGCCGAAGCACGATTTCGCCGTAGAGGTGAATGGACAGGAAATTACGCCGAGAGATCGTGGGTATCACGAGCATGTCGAATATCTTTGGACTTATGGGGATCAGTCGGAAAACTTGAAGGTCTTTTCAAATTTATCGAACAAGAGGAGACCGAATAACCGCACCTCAGAGATTGAGGAGCAGGCGACCGAGGCCGGTCTTCACATCACAGGGTGGATAGGGACGGTCAAGCAGCCGAGATTCTTGAAAGACGAAGGGGGAGAAAACCTGAATCGAATCGCCGTCTTCATGCGCGGCAAGTTGGCACAGGAAGATATTCTGGACGGTTTCGGTCAAAAAGAGATTTATGCAGACTATGTGGTCGGCGAGATTCATTGCGACGATCTTGATAGCGACGATGAAGACGACATCGCGACCAGCAGTCGGCAATCGTTAAAATACGATGACCCCCGGTTTGAGACCATTCGAGATATTGTTCTTCAGGAGCTGCGTCACATAGCAAGTCGTTGGAGTGACTGGCGGCGCAGGGATGGTGCCAAAGCCTTCGCCAGTGCCGTACCCGTAGTCGCGGAGTGGTTGAAAGAGCTACAAGGGGATACCAGGAGGAAAGCGGAACGCTGGATCGGACGGCTCAATACGATCCGGTCTGACAAAGACCAGGAGAAGCGTGAACTGCTGAAGGCTTCAATCCTGGCGTTCGAAAGCTATCGCAGGAAGGAACAACTCGATTTCCTAGACAATCTGACCGACCAGAGCATTGAGCCCATTCTCAAGATTTTTAACGATATTGATGATCTCGAACTGAGCTACTACGGACAGATCGTAAAGATGCGGCTCAGCATCATTACAACGCTGGAAGAGAAGCTTGATGCCGACGAAAAGGAGTCCGTCATACGAGATCATATCTACGACCACCTCTGGCTGCTTGATCCGTCATGGGACCGTGTAAAAGGCTCAGAGGCGGCCGAAAAGGGGATCACAACTTTCCTGAGGACAACATCCAAACAGCTGTCATCAAAGGAAAGGAAGGCGAGGATTGATATTGGCTATCGCATGTCATCCGGCCAGCACGTCATCATCGAACTGAAACGCTCATCTGTTCGGACCCCGGTTGATGTATTGACCCGGCAGATCAGAAAGTACCGTAATGGAGCGAAGAAGCTAATTGCTGAGACGAACTATCCAGACTGGCCACTAGATATCATCTGCTTGGTTGGCGAGCCGCCGCCGGAATGGGATCTAGGCCCAGGACGTGAAGACGTTGTGAAGAGTTTGGCGAGCGTAGACGCCCGCCTAGTGTTTTATAACCAACTCCTCGGCAATTCGCAGCGCGCTTATGCCGACTATCTTGAAGAGCACAAAAAGATCGACCGGCTCTGGAAGATTTTCCAAGGGATTGATGACTTCTCAGCCCCCCCTTCTACGGAGTGAAGGCACCACGCTCGGATGACTTATAGAGGAAGGGATGATGGCGGCATATCTCAGTGGTGAATCTCGCGTCCTTCGCGGCCTGCATCGTGCGGAGGATTTCGTGGCTGCTCAGGGTGCTTTCGCGGCTGAACGTGGTCCGGGTGGCAATCAAGGCCCGCGATTGCCGGAGCGTTTCCCGACCCGCCTGTACTTCCCGGGCCGTCTACGCTCCGCGTAAGGTCTGGGCGATGTCGTCAGGATTTAGAAAGCGGCCGAGCGGGTACCCGGCCGCTCGGAGCGTCGCCACAAAAGTGGATTTGCCGACGCCATTTGGCCCGCCCACCACGGTGAAGCGTGGTGGGCTATCCGGCCTTTCGCTCATCCGTGGCGCGCTCCTGCTCCGCGTCGTACTCCGCAGGCGTCTTGCGCGTCCCGTCCGGGTATTCGTACAGGGTCAGGCCGTTGACCTCGATCACCACGGGTAAGCCCTTCCGAAAGCGGGCCTCACGGGCCTCGCGGCCGGCTGCCGCCCCGACCTGATTCCACTCGGCCACGGTGAAGTCTAAAATCTTGCCGGTCGGCTTTTCCATCACACTCTCCTTTTTTCCCAGCATAGCCCGCCCTTCCCGCCTTCCGCAACGCGGGCCGGGTGGTGTGAAGCGGTCTTGTCATTCTGACTGTTCGCAGCGCCTACCAGTCGCAGAGGCCGGCCGGCGGCGGTCATTTTGCGCTTCACGGGCTTGGTCTGCATCGGGGAGGCTCGTTGCCGGGCCTTGCCCCGCCCGGCCGGGGGCTGGGAGGCTAGAGCATTCTGTGAATAGATTGAGTCGGCGACGATCTTCACGCCAGCGGATAGGTGTGTCACGGTTTGGGCCTGAGGAATGTGCCCATTACTTCACCCATGCTGGCTATGCATCAACCTAAAAGCAGAAGGCTCTAGGCGGTGCGCCGCAACAGCTCAGCCAAGACTTCGCCCTGCTGGCGGAGCGCCTGCCCCTGTTCCCGCTGGTTCGCCTCCATGATGTCGAGCTGGCGGTTGCGGACATTCGAGGCTTTGTTCATCAGCCACAAGCCGCCGATAATCACCAAGATCTGACCGAAGCCAATCCCTAGCGCCGCGATCTCCGCCCAATTCGGCTGCCGTAGCGCCACAACCGCCTCCCGTGCTAACTGTAGAAGTTCCGCTTCCATGCTGTCCTCCTTCCGGACAAGATTGGCGCACCCGGCTCAGCAAAAACAGAGGCTCCGCAGTCAAGGGTAGCTGGGCTGCGAGCGCAGCGCAGCCCTGGGCCGCTAGCTGTGGATTTTCTCGATGGCATCACGCGCGACCTCGTCGTTGCGGGGGCAACCCGGTGGAGGGGGCAGCGAAGAGGCTGAGCTGCCCATTGGCCCGGTCTCTGTTGACGCGACGGCTGTGGAGGTGGTGCGGGCGGTCATGGTTCAGGTGGCAACGCTGGCACAGCGCGGCCAGGTTGAGCAGGGACGCCGCAGCCGGGGCGCGGTCGTAGACATGCGCCGTCGTCAGGACGACGCGGCTGCCCGTAGCCGGGTGGGGCTGATGATTGCGGGCACCGCACCACTCACACCGATTCCTGGCCCGCACCACGCGCACGAACCAGGAGCGCACGGGCCAATCCAGGGGATACCCGCGCCGCACGTCCCGCGCCGCGTTGTGCGTTTTTGCTTTCCGAGGCGTGCTTTGCTGCATGACAGCTCCCTGCCGACAGGGCGGCCGGGCTTCTCCCGGGCGGCGCCGGCTATCCATCCGGCAGGGCCAGATAGCGATACAAGGTCGAGCGGGAGATATGCAAGGTCTGGCAAATAGCCTCGATCTCATGCGTGCGGTCCTTGTACAGCGCCTTGGCCATCTGCACCCGGGCATTCTGCGGGTCCATTGCCGGGCGGCCGCCCAAGCGCCCGCGGGCCCGGGCGGCCGCCAGCCCAGCCCGCGTCCGTTCCTGAATCAACCGTCGTTCAAACTGCGCCAAGGCCGAAAAGACATTGAACACCAGCTCGCCCGAGGCCGTCGTCGTATCAATCGCCCCGTCACAAATCGACCGAAAGCCGATGCCTCGCTCCTGCAGTTCCTCCACCAGCGTGACCAGATGCGCCATGGACCGCCCCAAGCGATCCAGCCGCCAGACCAACAACAGGTCACCAGCCTGTAAGGTCGCCAGGCATGTCGTCAAGCCCGGCCGGTCGGCCTTGGCTCCCGACGCCTTGTCCACAAAGATCAGCTCGTCCTGGCAGCCCTGGGCCTTGAGCGCATCCACTTGCAGGCGCAGGTCCTGCTCCATCGTACTGACCCGGGCATAGCCAATTGTCCTGCCCATCGGCGGCGTCTCATTTTTCTCCTGTGTCATCAAGTATACGATACACAGATTTGTGAGATGGGTAAATAGAACAGATTCACGCCGTTCCAGCCCCCGGCCCGGCCTAGTGTGGCGGTGTGTCAGAAAACCCTCGTTTCCTGGGACAGGAGGCAGGGACCGCGTTTCCTGTGTATCTATGAGAGGCAACTAGCGCGATTCACGATAGGGTGTAGCTAGTGCAGGGGCCATGGGGTAGATTACGGGGACGGAGGAGCGAGGGATGGCCCGAGCCTATTCGATGGATTTGTGCGAGCGGGTGGTAGCGGCGTGTAACGCGGAGCGAGACCGTTGATGAGCTGTAACGGGAAGTTGACTGTTCTGTCAGGAGCGAGATGAGAGATGAGCATGGAAGATGCCCGCGACCGGATTGAGGAAGCCAGGGCACAACTGACTGAGTTGGATAAGGAAACCGACGCATGGCTTCGGACATATTTGGGGCGCATGTTTGAGAAGCTCGATCCCCAGGATCCCAACATTCCGCACGTCCGTCTGCCGAGTCCTGAGGAAAGCGTCATCACAGGGCGACCCAAGGTCTTGGCCTCTCAGATTATCGAGAACTTGCGGGTTGCCCTGGACTATGCGGTGTTCGCGCTCTCAAAGAAGAACTGTCCTACGCTGAACGAACGCGACCCGAAGTTCGTGATCGCCGACAACAAGGTCGCCTTCGATCGAGCTGCCAAGAAAGGACTGAAGTATCTCACGGACGATGAGCGGAACTTCATAGAGCTACTCCAGCCTTACCGCGTCAAACCTGGCACCTTATCGGTGACGGGGTTGATCCGTGATGCTGCGAATGTTTCAAAGCATCAGAATTTGCTTTCCATTCGACAACAAGCGAACTTCTGCATAATTAGGGCCGACCGGAAAGATGAGCACGAGTACGGCGAAGAATGGTGGCGGTTCCCGGCCCAAGATGGGTCCATCTTTTTCGTGAAGGCATCGGGTCTTATGGTGGTGCTCTTTGAGCAATACAACTTACTGGAAAATCTGCCTCGCGCCCATATGTTGACAAGCGTGCTCATAGATTTATTCGATGACCATCTCAATGGAAAGCCGTTGCCAGATAGTTTGGAGAAAGTGCAGGTGAGGGTCATCCCCCGCTCCTAGAGCCGTTTCCACCGTGGTGTGGCGGGCAGACGGCAGGAATGTGCAGCGGGGGCCTAGTGGGGCAGGGGAGACGGCGCAGCGAGGCCCACTGAAAAGGGCCTGGCAAGCCGGCGCACCGGGGCGGGGGCTTCGTCACATAGGCCAGCCGGGTATTGTCGTGTCGGCAAAGAGCGCAGGCGCGATGCGGTTCCGGATCGCGCCGCCTGCTGGGGGCAACCTGAGGGCGTGTGTCTCCATCCGCAGCGTCCTCCTCTCCTGTAGACATAACGACTTTTATGTCCATAGGGAAGCACCCAGCCACCAGCGCGCATAACAATGTTTATCATCTATGCTCAAGGGGCAAGCGCCTCCTACCCTTGGCTGCTCCCCGCCTGGCAGACCAGCGCCGCGCCTTGGTTTGCTGTGGTCGGGGCCGCCTGGGCGGGCAGCCGCCGCTGGCTCCCCACGATCCCCGGGCTCAGATGGCCAAAGCGCTCTACAAAGACCGAAAGAATGAGCTGGGGGATATTTTCCAGCCCCTGCATATCTCCCGCTCGACACTCTATCGCTATCTGGCCCTGCCAGACGGATAGCCGAAACTGCCAGGGCGGGAGGCCAAGACGCGGCAAGCGCAGCGCACGAGCCCAGGCAGCAGAGGGCAGCTCCTACGCAGAGGTTCGTATTCCTATCATTGCCATAGCCTGAAACGGAGAAGACAAGGAGCTGAGTCGTAGCTCCACCGCCTGGACCGGCTGATGAAAATGATCGCCGCACTCGATACCCGGATCACGGTCACGGTCCATGTCGAGGCGGGACGAGGCGGACGAGCGGTGGGATCGAGTCTGGGCCGGTAAGAAAGAAGAGGGGCGGATTAGTCAGATCGCCTCTCCATGGCTGATCGGAGGACGGAGGTAGTTTGTGACTGACATTGGGAAGTATTGCTGTTTCAACTGCCCAGAGAGGAGCTTCGAGGAAAGACGTCTGCAAGACAAGTGCCCGACCTGCGGTCAACGGTACGATTTTCCATTGGCCGACTGCCCATCGGAAATAGGCGGTTACACGGTCATTAGAGCACTCGGTCGAGGTTTTTATGGTGCCACTTTCGTAGCCGAACGTCGGGGCATCGTACAGAGGAAGAATGTCCTCAAGGTTGTACCGAAGGCTGTTTACCAATACTTCGGGAAAAACTTCGAGGCCGAGTGTCAGGCCCATTCCAGAGCCGTGGAAGGCGCTGCATACCTGGTTCGCATCGACGACGCATTCCACGAGACTGTAAAGTTCGGGGATGCTGAAATCGAATGCCATGTCGCGGTCTTGGAGCACCTGGATGGGGACTTGTTGCAAGATTATCTCTCGGGCAAGAAGGCTCTCTCTTCTGCCAGCGTCGCACAGATCGCGGCAGATTTATTTCGGATGCATGATGAATTGACGAACAGAAGGCAAAATCACAACGACTTTCACGCTGGCAACATAGTAATTGAGCGCTTGACGAAGGAGCGATATAGGCAGCGTGCAATGGATCCGTCAATCCGAGCCGTGGCCATAGACTTCGGGTCGCTTTCTGAGGATCGTAGGTCCGGAGATACACACAGGAGCGACCTTCACTGGATCGCGGAACACATTCAAACACTAGCATCCATGCTCTCAAGTGGAAAAGATGAGCTGGATGACCTCGACTCCCGGTTGGCCCTGTCGCTCGCAATGATCGCACGAAGTATGACCCCAGCCATCGAAAACCAAAGAATTCCGTCCTCCGATGAACTTGTCCAGAAAATTGAAGATGAGTTTTTTAGGTCTGCGGAGCCGTGGCGCCCTTGGCGTACCCCTCTCGCACTTCGAAACTTTCGCGAATCTTACAACGCCCAGACGCTGGAAGCATGGCATGTACCACAGCTCCTGGTGGATCCGGCCGATGAATGGCAAAAGATGATAAGCGCTCCCGGGCCCCTCATCGTTACGGGAATGCGAGGCTGCGGAAAAACAATGCTCCTGCGAGCGCTCCAGTTCCACGCCCGCGCAGCGCAAAGAGGCAATGAGTCCGATTCCTATTTATTGAATCGCGTCCGCAACGATGGCTATGTAGGGCTTTTTGTTTCCGCATCGTCCTTATTGACACTGACAGACTATGAATCGTTAAACACCGACAATATGTTTGCGAGACTCGCTATCGGGTATGCGCTGGAAGCTGCCCGCACTTTAGCGCATCTTACGGATTTGGACCCTTCGGTAGTGCGTGAAGGAGCGGCACGGCAAATCCAAAATGCATTAGCGTCAATTTTGCAGGGCCATTTTTCAGACCAGGAAGCCGCCACGATTCAACAATTGGAGCGCAACCTCGTCGGACATCTGAATCAGGCCTGTCGCTTGAACAGTCCGATTCAGATTGCTTTGCACCCTTCGTATGCATTCCCATTATTGGCCGATGCAGTCAGACAGGGCGCGAGTATTTGGGAGGGATCGCAGGTTCTATTTCTTTTGGATGATGTGTCGACCAGGTATCTTTCAACTGACCAAATTGAAAAGATCCTATCGGCACTGATCTTCCAAAAGCCTCACTGCGCCTTCAAGCTTACTTCGGAAACTCAGACGATCTTCCTGAGTCTTAAGTCACCGGGTGGTGTAGAACCTGCGGCGCACTGGCGCGATTTTGAGACTTTCGACTTGGGTTCCGAGGTACATAAGCGACTCAAACGAAGAGGAGGAAAGAAATTTGTCGAGGACATATTGGCCCAAAGAGCTCGATTCTATCCTGCGCATCCACATGTATTGCCAAGCGTAGTACTAGGAGACCGGACACTCGCCGAAATCGCCAAGATCATCGCATCGTCGAGTCCAAACTCAGCCGCTCGGAAGACGGTATACTACGGCATGTCCGCGCTAAAGGCTGTCTGCGTTGGCGACATCGGAAGCGCCATAACTATTTATGAGAACATTTTAAACAGAATGAATAGGTCCTTTCCCGTGAGCCCTCAGGAACAAAGCGATATATTTCAAGATTTCTGCTCCAGACACCTCTACTTGCTGGATCGTCGAGACAGTCGCCTCAAAAACGCTGCGAAATCATTCGCAGCTGCTTCGTATGAACTCCTCATGCAATCAGCAAAAAAGAAGGAAGCCCGCGGTCTCAGACAATATTTGTCTGTCTACGTCAGAGTGACGTCTGGAGATAAGGAAGAACAGGGAAAGCGCCTTCGTGAGCTTGTTGATGCTGGCGTCTTCGTCTTTCAAGGTGGAGCACCACGTACCAAGACGAAAGACTCCGACCCGATTCAACAATTCAAGCTGGCCTTCCGAAAAGTCTATGGTTTAGCCGATTTTATCGGCTTGGCCGAGCGGGATCGTTTCGAGCTTTCGGGAGTAGATTTGGAGCAGTGGCTCGATAGTCCCGACTCGGGGACCGATATCCTTCTGCGCAACCTTCGGACAGATGGGGACCCTGACGATGACTACGACGAAGACGTCGAACAGCCGGCGGCGGATGGACCATCGACAGGCGACGTATCACCAAGGAACGAGGAGCAAATCGGATTATTCGAAACTCCTACATTGCCTCCTGATTCTGGTCCCTTTCATCAAGACGTAAAGGCTTTTGAACTTCCGACGATCGAGGTCATTGGAGCCTCATCAGATGCATTGAAAAAAGTCGATGTTCTCTGTGTCGCCCTCGGTTTTGAGGAAAGGACCTACGTATCTGCACAGCGCTCAATGGATCAACTGCTGCCCAGTTCCGTCTTAGCCATCCGCTATCCGGAAGAAGGCCGATCAGAGCAGATCATCCAAGCGATAAACTCAAGGGGGATTCCGTATTCGCTTGTCGACTACAATGATCTGCGATCAGATGAATTTCCCATCTCCGGTTCGTCCGTTGCGATCGATGTTACTGGTTTGAATAAGGCGGCAATCTTTTGGATGCTCACCGGCACCCTGAAACAGAACTCAGAGGCAGTGGTTGTATACACCGAGGCAGAGAATTATTATCCGCTCGAGAAGAGCTTGAAAGATCTCCTAGCCGCGCGCTCCGAAAAGAGATATCATTCGCTTTTGACTGAGCTGAAAGAGATCCTTTCAGGCGAGCAAGGACCCTACTCGCTTGAATCGATTCATTCCCTCGTGTCCGACGGAACCCGGATGAAAGCTCTTCTCGCTTTTAGCTCTGCCAAGCACGAGCGTCTCATCCAACTGGTGGAAGACTACGACTACGATTTGGTCAAGGTCGTCGTCGACAACTCCAGCAGCGCTCGTGCAGCAGTGGCTAGGCTGGCCGCGGAAGTTGCCGTCAGAGGTGCTGCGGCAGGTTCGATAGAAGAATGCAACATCAAAGACCCGAATGAGGTCCTGCGGGTTATTGCGCGTGTTTTTCGTAGCTCCTACATCGACGGAGGTTTGAATTTTGAACTGGGTTTGACAGGAGACAAGATCGAAGCCGTAGCAGCAGCATCTTTCTGCGCGGTCATAAATGCGAACAACGTCTGGTACGTTAAACCGAAAGAATTTGACCAGGAACGATTTACGACAGGAGTCAAGGCAACTACTTTCTACAGAATCAAAATTGAGTAGACCCGACCCGTTGTCGTACACGGCAGGGCGGCAAAAACGGCAGAGTCTACACATCCATCACTTTTTCGAACCCCACGCTGGTCTCCGGCGTACTGGATGTCGAGATCACGTCGTCCAATTCCCGTTCAACGGAATACCATTGCTCCTCAGCGACCCTGATCGTAGCGAGCAGGTCGCCGGGCTGAACCAAGTCTCCCCGAAACCTGTACAGTACCATGCCCATGCCGTCGGGGAAAACGGCATCGCTCCCTACCGCAGTCGCCTGGAACCGAAGAACCAGATCGCGCAGCCGATCAAGCCTCACGAGAACGAATCCGCGGTTCTTGGCGACAAATTGAAACCTGTGACCGCTTCTCACCTCGGCGACGTACTCGTCAAACGCCTCTCGGCTACTGCCCTGGGCAGTAAGGTTGTCATAGAAGTGCTTTTCAGCCGCTACCGTCTTCTCCCGCAGATCAAGGTTGGGGTGGTCAGCCGTACTGCACGCCATGGCAAAGCACAGCTTTGCATGATCCGCGAGTGATGGCTCCCGCGTTCCGGCAAATATCTCACTGAGCGCAACGAGCGATTCGCCCCGACCCACAAACGGTTGATATGGGAACCGGGCATCCGTCAGGAAGCAAACTGCATCGATACCGATGATGGCCGCCACCCTCAAGAAGCGTCGGGCGTTCCGCCTCGCCTCATCCCAAGTTGCGCCGAAGTTTCCGTGTGGCGCAACACGGACATCCAGGCCGGCGCGTCGGAGGCCGACCGAGATCTTCTTCGACAGGAGACTCGCAATGGCGAGATCGGGGATGCTCTGTGTCCCTGATTCTTGCCTGAACCGGAAAAGACGTGCGTCCAGAGGGGCATGCTCCTCGTTGGCCAGGAAATGAGCATAGCCGCACCTCTCTATGCAGACCGCGACCTCATCGGCGGTCAGATTGACCCTATACCCCGGCAGCTGCGCGAGAACGTCCACACCGCCGGCTGGGCGCCCCGGAACTCCGAGCTTCGGCACGCTACAACCCAGGGCGCGCAGGTAGAGAGGTCCCAGCAGAGTCGAGAGTGAACTCGGTGCACCGGTGGACGCTATGTCTGCGGTAGATTGACTCCCTGGGATTGAAAGAGGTGTTCCGGATCTGCCGAGAGTTGTTGCGAGATACGCGATATCATCGTCCGTTATCTCGCTGGTACACACTCGATCGATCACCGCGCGCATGGCATTGTCCGTGGGGTCTGAGCGGAACTGATCTACCAACGACTTCATGATATACGATCTGCATCACTTCCTAAAGTAATGCAAGGAACTTCGGCAAGTCCCATGAATCATTGCCACGGCTCGGTTTATCAAAGCTTCGAAGTCCTTTTCCTGATCGCGCCGACACACACGCCTCGCCTTCCACTCCAGTCATCCAATCGCTGATGATAGTCCTCAAGCCGAAAATTTCGTCTACGGAGCGCCAATGGTCGATAACCTCTCTCCCGAACTACGCCGCCGCGTCATGTCGCGCATCCGCGGCGTCGATACCCGGCCGGAAATGAAAGTACGCCGCCTCGTCCACGGCATGGGCTACCGGTATCGCCTTCATCGTCGGGACCTGCCCGGTAAGCCCGACTTGGTGTTTCCGCGCCGCCGAAAAATCATCTTCGTGCACGGCTGCTTTTGGCATCAGCACAGTTGCCCCCGCGGCTCGCGCCCCGCCTCCAATCAGGACTTCTGGAACCGCAAGCTCGACGGGAACGTGCTGCGGGATCAGGCAAACATCGCGGCGCTCGAACGCGCCGGGTGGTCTGTGCTTGTGATTTGGGAATGCGAGACGAAGGATGTTGAGACCGTGACCGCACGACTGGACGCCTTTCTTCGTGGGAGCGGATAGGTCGTCTCCGAGGGCGGCTACGCGGCTTCCTCCGACCACCACGCACCCGGTGGGGTCCCGCTGATCTGCCGGAGGAGCGACCGTGCATGATGTTCCGCAAACTCGGGCGGAAAGGCGTTCCCTATCAACAGTGCCGCCGGATAGCGGCCTCTGGCTAGGTCAAAATCATACCAGGCCGGGAAGCCCTGCAGGAGCGCCGCCTCCCGAAGGGTCACGGCCCTGTCCTCCTCCGGGTGCAGGAAGCGTCCCTTCGACGGGTTGATGCATCCACTGGTGATAGTCGGAGCCGGGGCGTTCCATGCCATACGTCCGTATATGTCGCTGAAACCGCGGAAATTTCGGTGGCACTCAAGCTGTGCCTCCTCCGGCAGATCGGTGCGGCTGCCGCCGTCCTTGGGGATCCGGCGAATCAGCGACAGTACGTGCTCGGCCCGGCGCACGGGGTAGTTGTGTGCCGGGTCGGGCGAATCCTCCGGCGGCGGAAGCCACCGAATGGCGTCCGCTACGGTCCGGCGGTCGCGCACGGGCGGCGCGAACGAGGGGCGACCGTACTTCTTGCGGACGGCCAGCAGTATCATGCGCCGGCGCCGCTGGGGGACGCCGAACTCAACCGCGTCAAACACCTCAGCCTTGGTATTGTAGCCGAGAGTATTGAGCTCCCTTTTGACCCGCCTCAGACGCCAATTGCCGTTTAGCGCCGGCACGTTCTCCATCATCAGCGCCCGTGGCCGGAAGACTTGAGCGAAACGGACAAACTGGAAAACGAGTTTATTCAAAGGTTCGACGAAACGGCGACTCCCGTTCAACGTCCGCAATATGGAGAAGCCCTGGCAAGGCGGGCATCCAGCGAGTAAGTCCAATTCGCCGGATTTCAATTCCAACTTCTCCATCAATTCCTGCGGAACAACGTCCTTGATATCTTTCTTAATCACAGACATCTGTTCGTGGTCCCTCTCGTGGTTCCTTCTGTAGGTCGAGATCGAGAGGGGATCGTTATCGACGGCGGCCACGACCTCGAATCCGGCGCCGCGCAGGCCCAGCGACAGTCCGCCGCAGCCGCAAAACAGGTCGATTGCCCGAAATGGTCCGCCCCGCAACGTCGTCATCCTTCCACCCTCCCCTAGCCGGCGAAATCCAGCCCAATCCGAGTAAGGGATACGCCCAGTTTTTGTATCAGGTTCAGCGCGTATTCATATCGAAGCTGGCCGACAACCCTCGCTTCATGGGTTTTCGCGATCAGCCCGTCCTCTCCCGGTTCGATTCTCGATACGTCGAGCCGGAAGTCTTCCCCCGAAAACCGACCCGTATCTTCCGCGTATAAGGCATGCCATTGGGGCGCCGACTCAACTTGTTCGTTGAAGCAAAAGACCTTAACCTCTCCGTCAATCCGCACAAAAACGTAACGGTTGGTCTGTATGTCCTCAAGCACTTTTCCTGCGGGTATCTTCCGCAACGGAACCGCAATGAATTGAAGTCGAGCGCCGAATGTTTCTTCGCGTTGCGAAGAAGGCCGAGGCACCATATCGCAGGCAGGCGAGAGACAAACCCAGTGCTCGTCACACATGACAAAAATATGCCCCGTATCGAGATGCCAACCTTCCGGAGCCTTGCTGCAGACGAAGGCATTATGTTCGAGGATCGCCTCTCTCTTGTTTTTTTCGTCCGCCAAATTCACCTCGAAATGGGCTTCGCATATCCGCGCCGCGTCATCGCCGCCCTTACCCTCCTCTTCGATCAAACGCAGGACGAACTTTTCAACGTCCGGCAGGACGGCGCCCATCAATTGCTCCGAATGGCGCGAAACGCTTTCGGCCACACGCCAGCGTTGATCCGATCTATCGCCAGCGCGCAGAAGACGGTAGTACCAGTACGCCAAGGCCAAGCGGTTGCTTAACACCCGGCCTTGAGCCGCAATGCCGTGTTCGTCCATCTCCGCCCTGAGCTTCGTAAGGAGAAGTCTTGACGGCCTGGGATTCCAGTCGTCCAGAGCTTTCTGGAGGTCAACCAGTAGATCGCCGTCACTTACCTTTTTGTTGGAAAATGCGATGAATGCCGAATCGGACTTGATCCACTTGATGGAATCGGACGACCACAACGACGGGTAATACCATTCGTCCGACTCCGCCGCTTCGCTTCGATCCGCCTTTTTGAATTCGACCGCCTCCCGGTCCTTAAGAAAATATCGCAGAATGAGCTTTCGGGCTTTCGCCAACGATCCGGCGGAGGCACCCGATTCCTTGAACAATTTCCCGAGTACGGAGTCGCATAATTCCTTGAACTCCGAATAAGGCGCCCTCCCTTTCGACATCGTTCGAGCGTAGGTCTTCGGATTCTTGCGGGAATAGAAATACTGCGCGCTATCCACGCTCTCCCTTAGGCGCTCTTCGAACCTCTTGCTATGATCCTCCCCCTCTTCGATCAATTTCTCGGCCCTCTCCGTCTCCTCCGCCGAAAGCGAATCGGGAGAGGGGTCTATCAGTCCCCACAACACCACCTCGAACGCGACATCAAGGTCCTCGTTTGTATAAATGACAACCAGATTGAAATGCCCTTCGTACATCAAGCCGCGGAGAATTTGGACCGCACGTCTCCCGTCGCCCTGCTTGTCCTTTTCCAATTCATAATCGAGCACGAGAAGGTCGCATTGATGAAGATGCCGTGCCGAATTCGCTTCGTTCTCAAAACCGACGTTCGTCCCGTCATGGATGTCGACGAGCAGCGGAGGGTTGTTTTGGCGAAAATTCTTTATGACCTGCCTGATCCGTTTCGGATTCTTGTGCCAATCCTTCCCGTCCTTTATTTCCTCGCCCTCGTTTTTGGCAATCTGGGCTCTGAGAACCTCGTCGAACGTTGGGTAATCGTCGTCGACGATCAGAACGGATCGGATGGGTTTTACGAACGCTTCCTTAATGAACGCACTGTAATGCTCACCTGCCATTAAACTCCGCTCCCCTGAATGTGATAAGAAAATTCGCGCCCTCCAGCGGCATACCCTTCCCGGAAGGCTCGTACCTGATCGTATGGCCTCCGGCCGCGAGGTTGGCGCGGCATAGATACAGGCCGACTCCCCGGCCGCCCCTGATTTTCCTGGTAAAGAACAGACTGAAGAGGCTATCCACGTCTTCCGGATCGACGCCCGGCCCGTTATCGGAAACGACCGCCTCCGACCCGACGATGTCGAGCACGATGCGCCGGTCGGCACGATCGCTCGTCCCCACCCAATAGATGCTGTTGTTCAGAAGGTTGATGAACACCGGATAGAGGCGCGACCGCTGGTCGAACACGCGAAGCTTCAGAAAGTCGTCCGTGGCGGAGAGGGATATCTTGTTCTTTGCAAGCATGGAACCGAAGAATTCCGAGAGATAGTCTCGAATCTCCTCCCCGGTGATCCATCGCTGTATCTTCTGCCCCGCAAGCCGCAGGGGCGAGAGAAACCGCAGCCGATCGGCCAGTCCCTCGTATCCGAGTTGGATATCCCTGACGGCGCGGCCGTCGCGAATGTCTTCCGGAAGACGCCGTAATCCCGATTCGATCATGTCGTCGTAGGATTGCAGCTCGTGGGCCACGATCTCCACCGCTATGCCGAGCTGCGCCAGACCATTCAGCCTGTCCAGTTCTCCCTGCAATTCGCCGATCTCTTCCATGCCGAACGTTGCCAAATGCTCCAGATCGATGCTCTCCTGCAGGCTTTCGAGCGCACCGATGTAGGGGACGAAGATCACCCTGTTCTCCTCGTCCAGCCGCTCCTTGAGCCGATCCATCAGTTTCGAGACCTCCCCGTAGGACATCCCGCTTGTGGCGACGCGGTGGACCAGCGGCTCGGCCTCGGTATGGAACGCCTTATTCCGTCTGTCCAGGATTTCCCCGATCCGTTGAGCCTCCGCGTCCTGAAGCCGCTTGATGTCTTTCTTCCATCCCTGAATGCGGCGATGAATTTGCGCGGCTTGGCGAGCCAGCTGCTTCCGCAGAAGCTCCTGGGGCGAGGCGGGCTTGATTCGCTCGGCCCCGAGATCAATGCTCTCGCCTAGACTTGCGACGGTCGTCTGAACCGCCCCCAGCGTAGTGCGGTAGTCGGCATACGTGTCCTTAAGAGTGCCGAGGTTCTTCGGGGCGCCCGGAAGCCTGAAGTCGGAAAGGCGCTCGCGGAACCCCTCCAGTCTGTGCCGTGCCCGGACAAGCTGCGCTTCGGTCTCGATGTCCAGGTCCTCCGCATAGTCCTCTACGTCCCGGGCGAATTCCGGCAGCTCCCGGGAATAGCGCCTGAGTTTCGACCGAAATTCCTTCCGTTGCCGCCTGCGCAGCTTGTCTCTGGCCTCGTCGGCCCGTCGACGGGCATTCTCGGCGGATATCTGGGGCAACAGTTCCTTCCGAACTTCGGACGCCGAACCGAAATAGCGGCGGGCCGACTGCATTAGAATGTTGGCGACCAGGGCCTTAAGCGCCTTTGCCGCACGGTTGTCGATCAGGCCCTCCCGGCCCGCCTTGTCCTTCAGGTTCGGATTGTCCTCGCGGGTGACGGCGAGACGGCCGAACATCTGGCGATGATTCCAGAATTCGCGTCCGGCGCTTTTGCTGCGGCGCGACTCGATCTCGAAGAAATCGTTGTCGGTGCGGCCGTACGGCAGGACGCGCAGGCCGTCCCGGAACACCATGAAGCCGGAGTATTTTGCGGCAAGGTCCCGATAGCGTTGGAACTCCTCCGGCGAATGGGTCGTATTCTTCGACTCGAACTCCATCGACGCGATATAGAGATCCAAGGGGCCGACCCTGGTGTCGCGGCGGCGCGGGATCGACAAATCGTCGGGCGGCTCGATGACACAGTCGTCGGACAGCCATTCGCCGAAGGCCCTGACGCGCCCCGTGAAGACGCCGCCGGAGTCGATCCGGCCCTCCAGAATGTGCTCCATGCCGTCGACCTGGCGTCTATCAAATTGTTTTTCCGAGCCGAGGATTACTCGATGGTTGTCGCCCTCCCATACGCGGACGGCGTAGGAGAACTGCGGATCGTACCTTGCGGCGCCGGGATCGGCCGGATCAACGAACGGATCGACGAAGCTGGAAAGCGTCTCGAAAAAGCGCTCCTTTGCTCCCGCGGCCGACGTTTCGGCAACCTCTTCGTCCAGGTGGACGCGCAGGTCGTAGTTGATGCCGGAGACGAGTAGCGCCGTCCCGTGACCGCACGATCCCTCCCACACCGGCCATTGTTGAAGGTGCCGGAGATCGAAAGGCACGTTCTTAATGGTGGACAGAATATCCTCGGAAGGATGTTCCGTGCCATGGAGTCGGTCGAATGCCTTCCAGGCCGCCCGGAGACGGCTTTTGCGTCCCGCGTCGGAGCCGCCTTTCACATTCTCGGACAGGACGTCGACGAGATCAGGGAGTTGGTCGAAGACTTGCTCGGCATAGTCGAACTCCGTTACCGGAACGAGAATATCGGACAGATTGATGAAGGGATTTTCGAACAGACGCCAGTCGACCAGCGCGGCGACAAACGGGTCTTGCGTCCGCTTCGAGACCAGCAACAGAACCGGTCCCAGATTGGCGCACGACAGCCGTCCGATCCCTTTCTGGCCCTGACGCGGACGAAGCCGCAAGCCGTGACGGTCCACGGGTGCCGTGGCGGCTCCGGTCGCCTTGGCTTCGGTCCCGACGACCAGCCAGCGCTCCGCGAACTCGCCGCGGTTCATGCCGTGGCCATCGTCGAGGATGGCCGCCGCCGGCTCCTCGCCGTCATAGATATTCAGCTCGACATTGCGGGCATACGCATCGAACGCGTTCTTCCACAGCTCGGAGATGGCGGTGGGACAGTCGGCGATCTGCTCGCGGCCGAGATGATCGACCGTGCGGGCTCGCGCCTGGAACGCGCTTCCCTCAATCATGCCAGCCGTCGCTGTTTTGGCCCGGGCGTCTCGGGTGGCGCTCCGTTTTCCCGTGACCGGCCGCCCCTTTCCGATCCACCGATCGCGGAGTGAACCAGCGGCAGACGGAGTTGATTCAAGGATGCTCCCTGGCAAGCGAGGAAATCCATGATGGCTCGCCGGGCAATCTGGGCTACTGGCGCATCTTCATGATCGGCGATGGCCCGCAACGTCGAATAGGCCCGATCATCGAGATTGACCGTTACCCGGGCAGTCTTAATCCGTCCTTTGGGCCTTGCCATGAATGCAGTTTAATGCAGCAATAAACCCCTGTCAAATCGGACTTTCAGAAGCCTCGTCCCTCTGAAGTGTACAACACCCGGGCCTTTCACCAGCTGCATCGGCACGCTCCTTGGGCACATCCTGGGCCTGCTCCCTCCCCTCCCCGCTGGTCCTGTTATGACCAGGAACAATACGGCGTCAGATAAATGTTCGTCGCATAAGCGTTTATTCAGAATCGTGGTTGCTGTTCAAATTCCCCTGCCAGTCCTATAAAAGAGGCCAGCGCAAATCAGGCGAACGAAGGAGAGGATGAGGAGCCCATGCTGACCTTTGAGCCCGGCCGCAAGTACACTCGACCTGCCGTCAAAGAACTGGCGGGTCTTCCACCGAATGCCAAAGGCGGAATCTGGGATACTGGGATTGTGGAGCATAGTGGCGAGTTCTTGATCTTCGCCAATGTAGGCATTGAAGGGCGAACCGGACACGACTACAGCAACCGTTGGGAGGACAAACTCTTTCGGTGGTACCACAAGAACGGCTCCCATCTTGGCTGGGAAAGCTGCAAGAGATTGCTGGAAGAGGGGCGCATTGTTCACGTGTTCTGGCGCGGCTCCAACACATCCGCTTTCGAATATGCAGGTACCGCGAAAGCGGTCGAGGTTGTGGATTCCTCACCAGTGGAGATCCTCTGGGCGTTCGGTACCACCGATTTTCATCAAATCCCGGAGCAGGTTTTATCCATGGAGTATCGAGAAGGGGATGTCCGGCGAGTGCTGGTGAATGCATACGAACGAGATCGTGCCGCGCGCCGGGCGTGCATTGACCACTTCGGGGCGATCTGCGCTGTGTGTAATTTCCGATTCGAGGAGCGATACGGCCCACTCGGCTCAGGTTTTATGCACGTGCATCACCTTGTGCCCTTATCGGAGATCAAAGCTGACTCCAAGGTTGACCCGATACGCGATCTCCGCCCGGTTTGTCCCAACTGTCACGCGATGCTCCACCGACGACAGCCACCGTTTTCAATTGAAGAACTTCGCAAGATGCTCCGCGATTAGGCGGCCTCGGAGCGTCGCTAGAGTATTTTCATTAATTTTAGCGTGAAGCGGCCGTGGAGCGCTCCGGAGGACTGGGAGGCCAAGCCGCCGCCGAGCTGAAGATTTTTAGGCGGAGCCCGCCGTGTATCCGCGATTCATTCAGTCGGGCGTGACACGTTCAGCGACGTAAGTCCTTAATTTCCCTCTACCGCGTCTCAGCCGCGCCGCCCGCAGTGTCCGAATAACGCCCAATGTGTCGAGTTTGAGAGCGTGGGGGTACTGTCCTAATTAGGGTAATAACATACTTGCCTAATCCACGCGTCGTGTGGTAGGTTCCCGCCCCATGAAGCGGCGTCCCCCTCCGGCCAGAGAGTACCTTGAAGGCCCCGAAGCGATCCAGCGCTTTGAGACCCTGGCGAAACGGATGCTGACCACCCCGCCCCTACGCCCGAAGGCGCGCCGGACGGGGCGGCCGAAGCGCAGCCATGCGGTGGTCCCTGCCCAGCAGACCGTGCACCGTTTGACGGGCGGCTAAGTCCGCGAGGTCTCCCTCGCCGATCAACTGCTGAGAGGGGAGCCGGTTGTCCGCCAGCGCGCGGGCCACCACCACAAAGCGATCCGCGTCCCGTCCGCCCCGCGCAGTGAAGCGAAAGACCTGCTCATCCAGATACCGGCGCAGAGGGAACGGCTCCACACTGACAGACGAGCCTTTGATGGTGCGTTTGAGCAAGGCCCAGCAGTTCTCCATACGGTTCGTGGTGACGTGATCCCGGACATACGCCTCGGCATGGTTGATGATCTGATGCACGTAGGCTTCGTCCAGCCCCCGGTAGCCGCTGTACTCATCGGTATGGAGTTCGCTGCCTGGGGTGACGTGCTGGCGCACTTCCTGGTGCAACGCTCCCCGCTGCGTGTTCGGGAACACCGTCGCATGAACCCGGCTCGTGCGAGGGCCGTGGGGGCGCTCTAACAGCCCCATGACGGCCGTCTTGCCCGCCCCACCCGTGCCCGTGATCTTCCGCGCCTTGACCGCCTGATGCATGAACCGGGCCTTGCCGCCGATAAACGTTTCATCGGCTTCGACCTCGCCGCCCAGGGGCTCAGGCGGGTCATGTTGCATGGCGTACCGAATCCGGTGCAGCATGAACCACGCCGTCTTCTGCGTCACGCCCAGCGCCCGGTGCAGCTCGTAGGACGAGATGCCGGTCTTGCCGTTGGCCAGCAGCCAGATCGCCGGCACCCACTTGGCCAGCGGGAGCGGGCTGTCTTCCATGACCGTGCCGACCTTGATGCTGAACTGCCGCCGGGCGTGTTTGGTCTTACACTGCCAGCGCCGTTGCGTGGCCAGGTAATGCACCTGGTCACTTCCGCAGGTCGGACACCTCACCCCGCCCGGCCAGCGCATCGTCACCAAGGCGTCAATGCAACGCTGCTCGTCGCTGAAATAGCAGATGGCGTCTTGCAGAGTGCGTGGGGGCGGTGGCATGCCGACAGTCTACCCCAGCCCCTCGCTTAGGCAAGTATGTTATTACCCTAATTAGCGCAAAGAAGAAAGGAGCACACAATGACTACCCTTCCAAACTCGTGGCACAGGTCAGTCGTGACGATCCTGGATACCCTCGTTCGTCAGGCCAGGCAGCAGACACCCCTCACCTATCAACAGCTCGCTGACGAGATCGGATGGCAGCGACCTCTTCCCAACCTGGGGGAGCCGCTTGGCACGATTAACCTCGCTTTGCACGTCTTAGGCAAGGCATGGGGCGAGCACATCCCGTCAATTTCGGCCCTCGTGGTTAGAACGCAAGATGGCCTACCGGGTGCGGGCTTTGCCGAGCTTATCAATCGGGCACCAGACCAATATGCTGGGCTGTCCAGAACGGAGCGTCGCCGCCTCGTAAAGCCGATCCAACAGGCGGTGTATGCGTACAAGAAATGGGACAAGGTGCGGCATGCGGTCAGGTAACGAGTGAGCCTGGGGAATGCTGCTCGCGGCTCGTCTCAGCGCGCTGGCGTAAGTGCCTGTTCTCTGGCGAGGGTCCAGGTAAGGGGCGGGCCGAGTACGGCTGGCTGGGGCCAATTCTGGTGCCCGGATTCCGCCGATTCGCCCGAGCGGCTCCGCTTTGGCCCGCAAACGGCGCTCAGAGGCCGGAACGCCCCCAGACGGCCACACGGGGCCGTCTGGGGGCCGGGGAAAGCCGCGACAGCCGCCCTAGGCGGCCACACAGCGGAATTGCAGGGGGCGCGGCGGGCCGCCGTTCCAGACGGGCCGATTCCGTCCGATAACGCGCAATGTGTCAACTTTGGGAGAGCAGGCGGGACCGGGCTCAGTGGGCAAGGGGAAGAGCCCGGCCCTGAGAGGAGAGGGTACCGTCATTGTACCGGGCCACGCCGGCACTCTCAAACGCGCGGCTGTGGGGAACGGCCAGGGGCTGAGAACGGGCAAGGTGTCTCCCTTTGGGCAGGGCTGCGGCCGAGGCGGCGGCCGTGCTTTACCTGGGCGGCCTTGTCCAGCTCTGCCGCCACGTGCCCGTCGGGGGAAGCAGATTCACGACGCCAACATCGTGGCCACCATGCTGGTATACGGGGAGCGTAGACTGCTGACGTTCAACGCGGACGACTTCCGCCGGTACGGCGACCGCCTCGAACTGGTCGTGGGATAGCCACGTCTTCGGCACCGTGTCAATGAAAATCCGCTCACGCTCTGGCTCCTCGGAGCAAATCATGAATTGCGGAACGGCCGGGGGCAGCCCTCACGGCCGCGCTGAAGGCTGCCTGGAAGGAGACGACATGCGTACGTTCGGCGCTGATCTGATCAGTCCCTCACGGAAGCGCTCGCCTATGCCAAGGGCGAAGGGCGCGCCCTCGTCCACGCGCCCGCGACGCCGCGCGAGGTGCGGAAGCAGGCGAAGCTCACGCAGGCCCAGATGGCCCCGCTGATGGGCATGAGCCTCTCCGGCTATCGGAAATGGGAGCAGGGCACGCGGCGGGTCAGCGGCCCGGCCGCGACCCTGCTGCACGTGATTGAAAGGGAGCCGGAGGCTGTCCGGCGCGTCCTGCTGTCCCTCAGCGGCACGGGTCCACCCTCCTAAGCCCTTGCTCACCACGCTGAGGTGTGGTGCTATCCGCCGGAAAGGCTCTTGGTCGGTGACGGTGACAATCAACTGGTACCCCTGTCCATCTGGGGGATTAGTGCACTATGCGCGCTGGGATTATCCAACGAGAGACGCCTAAAGGCATCTGGAGGGTAGGGTACTTCGTCTGTAGAATTACTCAATGCATCTGTAAAATCATTAAATGTCTGATAATTCCAATTTCAATCTTGATAGTCCTTCTTCTCCTTGCCCTCGAAATGTGCAAAGACCGCGCGAGTATTGAGCCGCTTCGAGTGCCGGATAAGTTCACAAAGAGAGGGTACACCTCTCATGTGGCGGCACAGCATCTCATTGCGAATATTCTTAAAATTCAAGAAGACGCTGGCACGACCATGGAGAGAGCAGAGCTGGAGAGCGATTGGTCTGCGCCGGACTTCGTCCTTCCGGCCGCGGATGTGTCGATCAGGGCAACTGCCGAGTATCTGCGCCATCTGTTCGGGAAGCCATTTCCTGTAGTGACAGGTGCATTGTTGGCAACGGAAAAAGAGGGGACCGTCTGGCTACGCCTACAGGTCGATGGAAAGGAAGTCGCTGACATCTGCGAAAAAGATCAGCAAGCGGCGATGGATCGCTTGTTCGAGAAGGGCGCCCGTGAAGTCGTCAAAGCCACCGAACCATACATCCTCGCTTCGTATTATCATGCCAAAAAAGAGCGGAAAAAGGCCGAGGAAGTGATACGTTTTATCTTTAGAAAACACCCCGGCACTGATGACGAAGTTCGGGCAATCAATCTGCAAGGCATCTTACTTGGTAAAGAAGGGAAGTGGGGTGAGGCTATAGAAAAATACGAGGAAGCCATCAAAATTGACAAGAAATTTGATCCGGCGTACAACAATTGGGGTTTCGCGCTTTCCAAAAAGGGTAAGTACAAAGAAGCGATCAAGAAATACGAGAAAGCCATTGAAATTAACGGCGAATCTGCTCGGGCGTACAGTAACTGGGGTTTCGCGCTTTCCAAAAGCGACGATCCTGACGATCTTAAAGAAGCGATCAAGAAATACGAGAAGGCCGCGAGGCTCGATCCTACAAGGGCGTTGACATACTACAGGTGGGGCCTGGCGCTTCACAGCAAGGGTAAGTATCAAGAGGCGATCAAGAAATACGAGAAGGCCGCGAGGCTCGATCCCGAGAAATACAATTTTTTAATGGGTCGAGTGATACGCAAGATGATTTGACGCATGACTTGCTCCTGTCTGTCGCTCTATGACCTACCGATAGGCGAGGATACGGGATCATCAAAAACAGGGGGGCACGGACCCATCTCATTCGGAACCCTCATTTCCTGCTGAGCCTTCTGTCTCGCATTCCGCCAAGTCGGCAAGCAACTGCGTCACTTCCAGTTGGTCTACCGTCACAAAAGGCTGGCTGTAGGCTTGGCTTTCTGCCAGGTGGCGGAGGACAAACCCGCGCGGGTGATTGCGTCGCCACACATGATAGGTAGGGAGTTCTGAGCGGTAAGCCCGGCTCCACGGCCGCTTTCCAGACAACAGTATAGAAGACCTCGCATGACACCCGATACCCGGTCCGGCTGTGATGCTGGGCGGCCAACGGCAGGCTATTGCGGGTGGAGGCTTTCCAGCCGCACGTGTCACAGACAGCTCACACATCCGGAACCGTGCTAAAGCTCGATTTGGTCCCGTAGGGGAAGAGGTCTGTTTTGTCCGTCATACTCCCGCCTCCACCATCCGGGCGTTGATAAGGTAGTCCGTCCACGGTGCTCCGGATAGATCAGCCGGCCAGCGGCGGCCGGACAGCAGGGCAATGATGTACTCGCGGTGTTGGATGATATGGCGGAGCTGGTTGAGCACCTCGGCGCTCAGCTGCCTCGTCTTCAATCCCTCGTCGAGATAGTCGTAGTTGTCCAGGATCAGACACACATACCGCTGTCGGCGCTGGGCGTCCTGCTCGATCTCGTCTAAGGTCAGGCTCAGAGTGCTGAACGGCCGCCCGCGAACAGCTCTTGCTTGGGGGCTATCGGTTGCGCGTCGGCGTCCACTTGGCGTACTCCCTCCACCAAGCACCGGGCGAGCTGGTAGCAGAAGATGAGATTACTCTCCCGCCACCGGGCGTCTTGGAGATCGGCCACCGCCACCGTGAACCGCTCGGCCAGCAGCGAGTGGAGTGCTGTAGGGTCCGGCTGGTGGCAGCCGGAGAGTAAGAGCGCCCCGGGCGGGCGGCGCTGCGCGAACGGCTGCCGCACGTCATAGGTGACAAGGTGCTCCTCAATGGCGGCCATGATGCGGCTATCCATGGGTCTGCCCCTCCCCGTTCATCAGCTCGACGACGGCCCATGTCACGCCGCGCTCGATCTCGCCAAGCCGGGTGGCTGTGGCCGCGGCCACCTTACGCTGGCCGGTGTGATGCACGGTGGCACACCACGGTGCCCGCGGCCGGTATAGCGGGTGGGTCACTGGCCGCCGGGGAAGCTCGTTCCGGCCGAGCCGATGGATCACCTCCCAGAGGGCCGCATCGACTTCGCTGTTGGTCCCCACGGCAAAGCTGACGAGATTTTTCTTTTCCCACCCGCGTCGCACGAAAAAGAGCGGTCCGGCGCTGTCCTGCGTGCCCGTCAGCTCAAAGGGGACAAAGGGAACGGGGAGGCGGAGCCAGGGAGGGTGGCCACCGGGCGGGCTGTTCAAGAGGCGTGCGACACGCGACCGGAGCACGCGCAGCGTCACCGGCCACCCCGCGTCTGAAGACTGAACGATCATCCGGCCGGTATTCGACGTGACGTGTAGCCTCCGTTGGCTCATTATCTCACTCCTGCCCGGGTCTCGCGGGCGCTGCCCGCGGTGTGAGACAGCGCGATTTCCTTCCGTAGGGGAAGCGGGCGGTCTGGGTGGTCATGGTGGCGTCCTTGTGGAGAGGCAGGCCCGAGATCCGGCGTGAGCCAACAGCTCGCGGCCAGCCGGGATCGGCTCACTGGTCGCCCTTTCCGTGCATGATGTCTACCACGGCCCACGCCACCCCCCGCTCCAGCGCGCCGAGCTGGGCGGCCGTGGTGGGGTCGTGCAGCCACTCGATGTGTCAACTTCAGTCCAGCCGCTCGCCCCGTCGCCAGGCCCAGGGCTGACCCCGCCGCAGGTCTAGCCGACCACCACGGACTGCTCCGCCGCACCCTCCAGGCTGCCCAGTTTCCAGACCCGCCGCGCCAGCTTGGAAGAGCCTCCCTCTTTGTGCGCCTCGGCACGCAACTCGTGCATCAGCGACTTCGCGTTCTCGAAGCATCTGATCGTCTCCGAGCCAAAGCCGAAGGTCGCTTTCGGACGCCGCCTCTGATCGTGGGCAAAGACCAGGCACCCCGTCACCCGCGTTCCAGGCGCCCAGGCCCGAACCCTCTCGACGTTGGTCGCAATACGCCGCAAGGTTTCCCGGAACTCCGACGTGGGAACGCGCCCGTGCTTCGTTTCGATCACCCATAGCCCGCGCGGCGTCGCCACCAGGTGGTCGATGTCCCCGACGCTGGCGATCTCCTCCACATGGTGCGCCACCGCGCACGCCTCCCGTGTCAGCGCGTACTCAATCGCTTGCCCGACCGTCTCCTCCGCCCGTGCGCCCTTCTTCATGTCCGTCACCCGCCAGCCACTCCGCGCCTTGTACAACGCGGCTCCGACGAAAGCCCCGCCGGGGAGCAACAGCACAAACCAGATGGTCCATCCGGCCCCAAAGCCTCCGACAAGCGTGGTCCAGAACGCCGCTGCGCCGCCGCACAGCCATCCCATACCCAGTGTCGCGTGGACCACGGTGTTAACCGCTCGGCCTAGAAGCCGGTCACGGAGCCATTCGCCCGGGTTTCGTCTCATTTCGTCTCTCTCGATTCGTCCGCAACAACGTGCGGTCGTGGAGCGCAGTTTGTTGTTTTGGCGCACGACTCTACCGCAGCGCCAGCGGCAGGACAATCGGCCGCGGCGAGGCGAAGTCCAGGAGCCGCGCTAGCGGCTTAACACGGGAGCGGCGGGGACGTTGCGGGAACATGCCGCTCCTCCGCTTTACGTCCGTCAAGCGGCTTCCCAGACCCGCTCGCGGGCGGGCGGGAGCGGCTCGCTGGCCACCCTTCCCGTGCATCAGGTCTACCACGGCCCACGTCACTCCCTGCTCCAGCGCGCCGAGTTGGGCGGCCGTAGTGGCGTCGTGCAGCCGCTCGGTGCGGTGATGCACGGTAACGCACCATGGCGCGCGGCGTTGCGGGTGGCTGAGCGGCCGCCTGGACAGCTCGCGGCGGCCGAGATGGTGGATCAACTCCCACAGGTCCGCGCCCGTGCCCCTCATCGGTCCCCACGGGAAAGCGGCCGAGGGCTTTCTTGTCTCCGCCCCACCACACCCAAAAGAGCGGGCCGTAGGCGTGTTCTCCTGGGTATTCAGCTCGAACGGGAAAAAGGGATCCGGCAAGCCGAGGCAAAGAGCCGAGCCGGTTCGTCTCCGTCTTCATGTCTGTTCGTGTCGAGTGCCACCCTCCCCTACTCCTCAAGGTTTTGGTGCTCAACGAAGACGGAGTACGAGTAGGAGTCTCTGAGGCCGTCCGAGAAGATGACATTGGCAATCTCGACTTCGTAGAGCGTATCGGACTCTTTGCGGCCCGATCAGCGCAATCAGTGGCTTCTGGGTAGGCTATCTTCCCCGACATCACCGGGAGTGCTTGCAGAAACCGCCAACACTGCCCGCGCCGCGTCAATCCGGGCCTGGACAAGAATTGCTTGATGCTTGTCCGGTCCGACCTGGGCGAGCATCGGTCGCATTTTCTCCAATTCCTCCTCGGCCCGGCGGTCGATTTCCCGACGCTGGTCCTCGGGTGCGGCCATATACTGCCGTAAGACTTCGTCCTCCTCCTGCTGGATTGCCGGGATGGGCCGGTCGGCCTGGGAGGCGGCCGCCCGCCCTGGTTTTGCCCCCTGCCCTCTCGTCACTTGCGCCTCAATGTCGCGCGCCGTAACCAGCGGCGCGCCGTTTTTCTCGAACGCAGCCTTGAGCCAGGCATTCGCATTGCGGATAACCGTCTTGCCTTCCTTGGCCTGCTCGACCGCCCGCAACAACGACAGACGAAAAGTCGTCTTGTCCATCTCTGGATAGGCGTCGGCAATAGCAATGAGCGTTGCTTCCCGAATCTTCCACTCTTTCGGACATATTCCTAATAGTTGCGATACGTCTGTAGTTTGTATGTATGTATTCTTCTTACATACATACATACGGGGGGGGTTGGTCCTAAGCGCTTGGGACCGACGGTTAGGGGTAAGTCCTAAGCGTTTGACAATGCCGCGCGCCTCATTCAGCGTCCCTTTTCGGACCGGAATCGTTGTTTCAAGCTCAACCTGAAAGCCCTGAACATCGGCGGTTCTGACGGCCGTTGTTCGCAGAATACCGACCTGCTTGAGCATGCGAATTGCCTTTTTAACCCCTTCAATAGAGGCTCCGAGCTGTTTGGCGATATGTCGGACCGAGATAATTCCCTGGCTGGCGGCAACCCCCTCAAGGAGCTGTTGGACCTCCCATTGCAGGGGAGCTAGTAAGATGGCTTTTCCTTGTTGAGAAGAGGCTCCGGACCGACCGTCAGTCCCAAGCTTGTTTTTGGTGTCGGAAGGACCGACCGTTGGTCCTAAGGACTTACCCCTAGCCCCTAGTCCTTGCTCCGGACCGACCGTTGGTCCTAAGGACCTACCCTCAGCACTCTGATCTGCGGAATCGTCGGGATCCTCTTCCTGGGTCGGAGGGACGCCGACAAGGGACAAAAGCCGCTCTCGCCGGCGGGGCGCCGGGCGGTCGAACTGGTCTTTCCAGCGGTCTTGATCGGACCGTTTTTTACGCAGCGCTGTCATGAGCCTGCCCACCCTCAGTCTCAGCCGCAGACTCATGGACGAGGGGCTCCAGGCCCAGGCGGCTCAAGACTTCCCTCCCCAGCGCCATGAAATCCCGGGCTGGCGTGCTTTTTCTGTCATGTTGGAAGATTGACTTTCCCTCCGCGATCGTCTCTTCGAGCTTGACCGAGGGGCTGATGGTCGCATGGAAGGCTTTCGGGCCGAATTTCTGTTGAACACTGCTGAACATCGCCCGATGAATCTTTTTGCGGCCGTCGTGCATATTGAGCAAGACCCCGAGAATGTCCAGGTCTTCGTTGTAGGCCTGGATCTCGCTGATCAGGTTTTCCACCAGGTCAAAGCCGTCAAAGCTGAATCGGGAGCCTGAGGCAAACGGGATCAGACAATACCGTGAGGCAACCAGCGCATTCACCGTCAAATAGGACAGGGAAGGAGGGCAGTCGATCAGGATAATGTGATCGTCCTCCAGGGACATTTTCCTGAGGCATTGCCGCAGGGTCAGCTCCGCGAATGCTTTGCTGCCCATCTCCCGCTCAAGAGCGGTCAGGCGGATGTCCCCGTAGATCAGTGAAACGCCGGGCTCGGACGTGGGATACCACGGCGTATAGAGCCCGTCCTCTATATCGCCGCGTAAGATCGTGTTGGCGGTCCAGCGCACCTCGCTGGGATGTTGGAGCCCGAGGCACAAAGACAGGTTCGCCTGGGGGTCCATGTCAATGGTGAGCACGGGATAGCCCATCCGGGCCAGCGCCGCCGAAAGCTGAAAGACGGTGGTCGTCTTCCCAACCCCGCCTTTCTGGTTGAGGGTGCTGATGATATGCGCCATGCCTCCTCCCATCTTCCGTGACCTTCCTGCGAAAAGGCAGTATAGCGGAATCCTGTCGAAACTACAACGTCGCTTTGTCGGGGATGTCAGAGACGAACACCGTAGATGGAAACAGTCGTCTACGGCTCGGTCCGGCCGCGCTGATTCCTCCAGCTCTCCCTGATCGTTCTCCTGGTTCCCGGTTAAGAAACGTCAGCAAACAGCAAAAAGGGTAGGTCCTAAGTAAAAGGGCTAAAATCGTTGAATTTTATAGGGTAGGTCCTAAGTTAAATATTGAATATAATTATAGTTTACTTAGGACTAACCGTTAGTCCTAAGTAAAGTTCTGAGGATAGACGACCGATAGATGGGAAAAGCGTGCCGGGAACACGACCGATAGGCGGGTAAAAATCTTCTAAACAATTGATTTTATTGAATATTTTTGCTACTAATAATACGATAACGTTAATCTATAAACGCGTTGATACGTAAGACCGGAATTATCTTCCTTGTCGGCTTGGCTTGGGTCTCTTTTTTTGTGAGGAGAGCAGGCGGGTGAGCTGGAATAACACGAATTGACTATACTCAATTTGAATTGTTCCAGGGGTAAACCTCCCTATCAACTTCGACAGACCAGCCTACTACGAAATGGACTTGGCCGATTTCCCCTGGGCTCGTTTCGGACGACCGCAGCGAGCACGGCAAACACCCTCCCGCCTGGAGCCCCACACGTTCACCGATGTCATCAACAGTCCGGACGGTCCCCTGGAGCGGTTCTGGGAGGTTCATCCGCACCCCGAGTACGGTTTTCCGTCCGAGAGTACCCAGCGGCTGTTTCTGGTACTCCTCGACCTGTGGGCGGCCGAGGACTTTCGCCCCACCCCCATCATCTTTCACTCTCTCACCCACCTGTACCACCGGCTCGGCGGCCGGGGGAATTGTCCTCAGAACCGTGCGTTGCGTATTCATCGGGACCTGCAAATCCTCGAACGCCTCACGATTCACGGCAAAAACGCGTTCTGGAATCCGACCGTCCGCCGCTATGTGGATATCGACAACTTCAGACTCTTCAGCGCGGCCGTCTACGCCGCGCCCAGGCCCGCCCGTCAGGGGCTGTCCTCGCCTCGACAGGGGAGGGCGGGCTATCTGACCGTCACGCCCACACTCCAGGCCGTGGCCCAGGCCAAAATCTTCTCCACCTCAGTGCCGCTCTCCACGGCGCTGACCCTGACCGGCCAGGAGGCCAAGCTCGCCTTTCACCTGGCGAAGCGGTTCCGGTTCTACGAGGTCTACAAACGGCGGGTGGACGACCTCTGCAAAGTCATCCCGATTGAGGCCGCCCGGGCGGACCATCGTCGCCAGCGCCTGCGCGCGGCGTGCCGGGGACTCCAGTTGGCCGGATTCAGCCTGCTCCGGTCCTGGCGCCTCACCAAAAAGCGTAACACCTGGCTGGTCGAGTTCATCCGCTCCACTCCGTCCGTCTCGGCATCCTACACGGCCGAAATGCAAACGCTGGAGGCCCTGATACTGGAAGCGGGCGGCGATAGAAAATCGCTCGGCTACTGGCGGATGTGTATCCGCGCGCTGGGCAGCCAACTGATGTATCGGGCGGTCAGTGAGGCCAGGCTGTTTTGCCGGGAGACCCCGGGGGCGCACTTTCCCCGCGTGTTGACGAGTCGCTGCGAGGCGATCGCGAAGGAGGTCGGCGTAGCCATCAATCCGCGGCGGCGGCCGAAAACGGTCCACACGGACAGGGCCTAGCTACCAGCATGCACCGGGAAGCAGGAGAGGGCCGCCTCATTTTCCGTCTGTTCAATCGGTAGGAGGATTCGGCGGAATTACCGACTCTTGTTGTCGAATCTGAGAAGACTATTTTCAACGATCTGACCTTCATGAGGTCCACTGGTCGCCTATATCCGACTCTCGGCTGACTGCGTGTGTGGCCCGCGTACTGGCCGAACACCATAGAGCACTGGGCCGGTGAAGTTCTCAAGGCGCGGGATATTCACCCCCCCCCACCAGCGCCAGACCGGCCGCCGGTGGGGGGCTAAACCTTATTTCACCACGAAATCCTCCGCCCACAGCGGCGTGTCCGTCTCCACCGTCAAGCCGTCCGTCAGGGTGTAGACCATATAGCCATCGTCCTGTTCCACCCCGCTGGCGACAATGTCGGCCAGCGCCGGCCAATCCGCCCCCCTCAGCACAATCAGGTCGTCGCCGTCCCCAAAGTCGGTGATGATCTTCTCGCCCGTCTCCCCGGCGACAAACACGAAACGGTCAGCCCCCGGCCCGCCGGTGTAGGTGTCGTCCCCATCACCGCCCAGGAGTCTGTCGGCCCCCCGGCCACCGTCCAACTCGTCATCGCCCTGGCCGCCAAAAAGCGTGTCGGCGCCGCGCCCGCCGCGCAGGTCATCGTCGCCCTTGCCGCCGCGCAACTCATCCTTGCCGGCCAGGCCGCGCAGCACGTCGTTACCCTTCTTGCCGATGAGTAGGTCGTTGCCGTCGCCGCCTTCGAGTGTATCAGGGCCGGTGGTGCCGGTCAGTTCCAGGGCCTGGGCTTTCCCCTTCTGCTCTTCCGGCGCGCCGCCCGCGTCGCCGTTGTTGGCATCGCCGCCGGACCCGGTCTGCGGGGTGTCGTCGTCCGTCACGGCTACGGCCACGGAGCCGACCGTGAGGCCGTCGTACTTGGCATCATCGCTGGCGGCCCAGTGGGTGACGCGGACGGACTCGTCCTCGGCGTCGTCGTCAGACACGCCGGACACGGTGAAGCTCCGGGCCGTGTACCAGTTGGCCGGCGTGAAGGTATGCGACGCCGGGCTGACCGTCGCCGCGCCGTCGTCGTCGCTGGCCGGGATGATGGTCACGTTGTGGGTGGGCTGGCTGTCCAGCACTACGGTGTAGGTGTTGCTGCCGCCCTCGGCCACCGCCAGGGGGTTGGCAGCCGTCACCGTCACCCCGGCGCTGTCGTTGTCGGTGATGGTGACGGTAGCGGGGCCACCAACCACTTGGTAGCCGGTGTCAGGGGCGACGGTGAGGGTCACGGTGAAGTCCTCGTCGCCCTCGGCCACGGCGTCATCGTGGATCAGGAAGACGCCCTCCACCGACGTCTCGCCGGCCGGGATACTGTAGGGGTCGTCGGAGAGCGTAATGTAATCGTCGCCCTCATCGGCAAAGAGATATCCGCCGGTGGCCGTGCCGTCCGTAGCCGCCAGGCGGAAGGCGACCACCGCCGTTGTGGGGCCGGTGCGCCGCACTTCAATGAGTACGTGGTCGGTGTCCTCGGTGGCGGTGAGGGACGTTTGGGCGAAGCTCAGCGACCCGACGTTGGCTGTGTCTTTGCCATTGTCATCGCCGTCGCGTTGGTTGGCCGTGCGCAGGCTACCGTATTGTAGCACCGGGTATTGGTCGCTGGTGCCAAAGTCCCAAGGGTCGTCCGGGCTGCCGTCGCCGTCCACGTCCACGTTCCAGTCGGCGTAGATGCCGGTATAGCCGGTGGGCTGCTTCAGGTCGCTGCTTGTCTTGCCGGTGCCGTGAGGGCTGCTGGCCTGACCCGAGGTCTGCGTGTCCCAATAGCTATCGTCATCGCTGGAAGGACAACTGTAGACACAGTTTGACACCAGCCCGCCGATCTTGAAGTCTCCACTTTCTCTCAGGTACTCGTAATACCCCTCGTAGGGTTCATCCTTCATGGACACGTTGCCCAAGGAGTAGCTGGTAGTGATAAAGCCGGCTGCATTCCCCGCCAGTCCGCCAACTCCGTTGGTCCCGGTCACATCCCCCGTGGCGTAACTGGCGACAATCTGGCCTGTAGTCCCACCGGCATATAGCAGGGTAGCGCTTCCTGGTGCTTGGTTGCCCACCAACCCGCCGACATAACCCTTGCCGGACACATCCCCCGTGGCATAGCTGGCGAAGATGCCGCCAAAATTCCACCCTACCAATCCCCCGGTATGCCCTCCACCGGTCACACTGGCAGTAGAGTAACTGGCAATGATCGTACCAGTGTTCTCCCCGGCCAGCCCGCCGGTGTCATTTGATCCGGACACCGTTCCGGTCACATAGCTGTCGCTGATTGTGCCGTCGTTTGTTCCTACCAGACCCCCAAGGCCCGTCACGCCACGGCCGCTGGGTGACACGTCGACAGATTCCAACCCAAGGTGGCGGATGACGGCGTCCGTGCCCGCATAACTGAACAACCCGACAAACCCATGACTTATAGTGTCAAATGCAATGATGCTGTGCAGGTTGATGTGCAGGTTGCTGATGGTGTGGCCGTTGCCGTCGAAAACAGCCTCGAACGGTGGGACGGGTACGGGGCGGCGGATCCCGGCTCCGAACCCGATGGGGGTCCAGCCCAGGCCCGCGTTCCAGTACGTATCGCCGGCGTCGGCGTCGCCGCTGCCGTTGGTGTCGAAGTTCAGGTCAGCGGTCAGCTCGTAGCCGTCACATCCCGTGCTGGGGCAGCCCATCCCGGTCAGCGCGGCGGGAAAGGCGGCGTCATAGTCGTCGGAATGACTCCCGTCGTCAACCAACCCGTCGCCGTCAAGGTCCCACCGGATGGCGTTCAACTGGGCGAGGCTGGACACCTCGATCAGACCGTCGTCATCGGTGTCATAGTCCTGGTCGTCAACGATACCAACTGGCTGGGCCTGAGCGGGCGCCAGCGGTCCCGCGATGACAGACAGAGCGAGAAGGACGGTGGCAAAGCGAATGATGACTGGAATGCGACTTAGAATGGCCTGTGGCGGGTAGAGCATTTTTGAACCTCCTACAGTGTTGTCAAGGCGCGAGATATTCACCCCCCCACCGGCACCGGTGGAGCACGGACTAAATCTTATTGCACCACGAAATCCTCCGCCTACAGCGGCGTGTCCGTCTCCACCGTCAAGCCGGCCGCCAGGGTGTAGACCGTATAGCCGGCGTCACCCGCTGCCGTGCTGTCGTCGTTGCAGTAGGGTATCGGCGGAGATTTTGCGGGCACTCCGCTGGGGGGCGGCAGGGCCGACGCGTCGGAGAATGGCCTGCTGCGTTTCAGGCCGGATGCCAGTGGCCGGGCCACGTTCGTGCCGTGATGCCATGTATAAATGCAGTTATACACACTTTATGTGCCTGAAAATGAACGTGGCGAGGGGACAGAAAGCGCAGGGGACAGCGACGGGCGAATCCGGCCGGCACGCCGATTTCCGGCTCCGCGCGCCCCGTCCGGTTCCCGGAACCTCGGCTCCTGGCCAGCTCGTCATCACCCCCGTCGGGTCCGCACCACCAACAGCCGGTCTGACCCCATCCGGCCTCAGCCACCTCAATGCGGTGCTCGACCACGAAATTACCCGAAACACGCAGACGAACTACCGGGTGCAGTGGCAGCACTTCCGCGACTGGGCGCTGGGAAAGGGCCTCCGGGCGTTGCCGGCCCCACCGGCCCAGGTGGCCGTATACCTGGCCGAGCGGCTGGAGGCGGCTGGCCATAAGCCCGCCACCTTGCGGGTGGCCGCCGCGGCCATCGCGTTCGTCCACAAGACCGCGGGGGTGGCGGACCCCTGTGCCAGCCCGGCCGTGCAGCGGACGCTGCGGAGCGCGACCCGCAAGGCGGGGCAGGCCCAGAAGCAGGCCGAGGCGCTGACCACCGAGGCCCTGGCCGCGATCCAGTCTACGGCTTGTACCCCACGGCGCGGGCGGGGTGGCAGAGACGAGAGTCAGGAAACCGCTAACTATAGGGGAAATCTGGATATGGCGGTCATCCGCCTCATGCGGGACGCTATGCTGCGGGTGTCCGAGGCGGCTGGCCTGACCTGGCAGGACCTCAGGACCGAGGCCGACGGGACGGGCCGCCTGCTCATCCGCCGTTCTAAAACGGACACTGAGGGGACGGGGACGGTAATGTTCGTGTCCGCCGAGACCATGGCGACGCTCCGGGTGATACGCAATGGAGCGAGCGAGACCGACCGGATATTCGGCCTCCGCCCGAACCAACTCTCGCGGCGCATCAAGCAGGCCGCGCAGGCGGCCGGGCTCGGGGACGGTTTCAGCGGGCATTCGCCCCGGGTGGGGATGGCGCGGGACCTGGCGCGGGCGGGCATCGAGCTGCCCCGCCTGATGAACGCCGGGCGCTGGCGCTCGCCCGTCATGCCGGCGCACTATACGCGGAATGAAACCGCCGGGAAGGGAGCGGTGGCGCAGTTCTACGGCTACGGCCGCTGCGGGGGCTGACCGGGCCGGGATGAGGGGAAACCGGCCCGGTGACAGTGATTGACCGCCGCCAGGGGAATTTGGTACGTTATTCACCTATCCGGCGGTGATTCACCACCGCACCCAGGAACCGAGGGAGGACTTAAAGCGTGTATAACTGCATTTATACACGCTTTAACTTTGCGGGCTGAGCCTGATGGCAAACCTGAAGCGTCCTCTTCCCTTGGCTCCTTCCGGCAGCTGGTGACAGACCCCACTTACCCATCTCTCTTCTCCTGATTGACTGTTACTTTCTGCCTCTTAATCATACCATAGCTTCATAATCTGAAGGCCGAGGTGGAGGGGACAGAGGCGGCCACCAGTTTGTTGCGGGCGGCGTCTTGCGCGTCGAGCGTGGCGACCCTGCTCGTGAGCTGCCATCACAGGGCAACCCGCCCGCTCAGGTCTACCGGGAACGGGGCCATTGCCGGCGGGAATCCAGCCTGTCCTGCCTGGGTGTTGACAGCAGCGTGAGTCATGATGCGTCTTGCGACGGGTGAAGGGCAGGGCGGAGATTATGACCGACTCGGGGCTGCTCGCCCCCCTGGTCGTGGACCGGAAAGCCCCGCTCTCCGGACTGCCGATCAGCGTAGAGGCCGTCTTCCTGCATTGCGATAGGGCGCTGATCCGCTCCCGGATTTGGGAGCCTGCGGGCCAGATTGAGCATTCCGGCTACCCTACGTATGGCCAAGTCCTCGCTGACCAGATCCCGGGAGCTGATGCCCGAGAGATCGACCAATCCGGGGACGAAGCCAACCGGCAACGCCTCTCCTGAGGCGAGCGAGCCCTCCTATATCCCGGCTCCTACAGATGCCTATCCCACGTTGAACGGCGGGCACGGACAACCTATACGTGAAGCTCTCCGCCGTTGAGGAGCTGTTTCCGCGGCTTCCTGGACGTGCAGGTTAGTAGGCCGTGTAGGGAAACACGAGAGGCCTGAGCGGAGAGAGTCAATCAGTTTTCCCTTAATTCAGACCACCCACACCACCGCCTAACCAGCCAAGGACCCCCAAACCGCCCACACCACCACCGGTCCCAGCGCCGGCGTTGTCCCCGTGTATGCCGACATTCAGGGCGGGATAGGCGTTGCTGTTAATAGGAATCTCGGGAGTTTCAGAAGGAATCTCCGGCAGCTCGGCCGAGCCATTCCCTGTAGAAAGAGCGCCAGGCCCGGAACACGGACAAGAATCTGGTTCGACATAATCCCCTCTTTCACTGTTTTCCGTCTCATATAAAAGTACAGGCGAGTTACCATATAAATCCTTGACTGACTCTAAATATCCTGCTAAAGCAGTAATTTAACTTAGGACCTACCGTCAGTCCTAAGTAAACTTGGCCCGGCCTATAAATGCCGGGAGAAAACTCCAGGAGGTTCACATGCCTCGATTGCTTTTCTCTGAGGTAGACATCCCTCAATTGCTCCGCCCCGCAGCTCCCTTTCTCCTTCTCTTCTCCGGTCTTTACCCTCCAGCCCTGTCCCGGGCGCAAGGTGTGGCGGATATGTTCGTGGACTTCCTGACCAGCCCATTCACGCGCGTAGTGGCCATCATCGGCCTGGCCATCTGTGGTTTTATGACGATGGTAGACAGGCTCCCCAGGGGAGCCGCCTGACCGGAGCGCCCAAATCCCTTCTTTCTCGGGAGGCACACGGGAGGCACATATGATTGTTTCTGCTTTCATCGCTCTGGTCCTCGTTCTGCAAGCGCTGTCGGCTCGGTCAGCCCTAGCCGTCTCACTGGCCGAGTGTGAAGCCTGGTTGTGTCTGCCAGCCGGTTTCTCCGTCTCGGAATGTTCCCCAGCCAGAAGCGCAGTCCTCCGGCGGCTGCGGCTCAACATGGACCCGCTGCCGCCGTGGTCGAGCTGCGCGGCGCAGTTCGGCTGGGACGCCGCCAACCTGGCCTGGACCTTTCCCACCCAGGAAAGCTGTCCGCATGGGGGCAGCTTGAACGGCGGGGTCTGTACCGGCACGGACGGGGATGGCTGCACCTACACCTACACCCCTCGCAATCATGGCCACGTGTGGGTCTGGGTAGACGGCGCCCAAACCGGCGAATCGCTGCCCCACACCCTGGCCGCCGCCGGGTCTCCCACTATAGACACCGATTCGTGTTCGCCCCCTGACACCACCAACGTTTGTCTTAGCTGCGCCGACGATCCCGGCGACCCCCACACCTGCCTGGAGGGGTGGTTCTGGAGCGAGGGCCTGGGCAAGTGCGTTAATCCTTTGGTGGTCGGTCCACCTGTCCCCGGATGTAACACCATCAGCTGTCCCCATGTGCAGCACACCTGGGGAGCGAACCCGCTGGAAATCGACTGGACACTCCGGGCGGCGGTGCCCCCAACTAATCGGTACGCCCCCCGGCCTATCTCTCAGACACACCGCAAGGGAGGTCTCTGATGCACCCACACAGCCGATTCTTCCCAGCGGCCCTCATCCTAACCGCATTCCTCATGCTGCTCGCCCCAGACCTGGCCTGGGCGCAAGCCCTCGACCCGGTCCAAGGCGTGGCGGATATGTTCGTGGACTTTCTGACCGGCGCCTTTGCCCGCTCGATGGCGATTATTGGCCTGGCCGTCTGCGGCTTCATGGCGATGATGGGCCGGCTGCCCTGGAGTGCGGCGCTGGCCGTCATCGGCGGCATCATCCTGGTCTTTGGTGCCGCCGCGCTCGTCGATGAGATCTCGGGCTTCGCGGGGTAGGGCGGCATGGCGCAACGACACGACACGCTGTTCCTGGCGCTCACCCGCCCGGCGATGGTCTGGGGCGTCACCTACTCCTTCGTCGTCCTGAACCTCGTCGCCACCGGGATGGTGTTTGTCTGGACCGGTAGCTTCTGGACCATCCTGCTCGGCGGCCCGGTGCATCTGGTGGGCTATCTCGCCTGCCTGCGGGAGCCGCGCCGCTTCGATCTGTGGTGGGTCAAGCTCCGCCATGCCCTGCCCGCGCCCACCCGCTTTTACTGGGGCGCGAACTCATACCGGCCCTAGGAGGTTCGCCTATGTCTGCACATGCCCTGGCCCTCTCCCTCACCACCCACGGCAAAGTATCCGCCCAAGAGAAAGCGCTGGCGGAGTTTCTGCCGTACACCCGCCATGTCGATCAGGCCACCCTGGCCACCAAAAACGGCGAACTCCTCCAGATCATCAAGCTGGACGGCTATCCCTTTGAAACCGCGGACGACCTGACCTTGGACGGCCTCAAGGAAGTCCGCAACACCCTGACCATTGCCCTCGCCTCCGCCCGGCACATCCTCTACCATCATGTGATCCGGCGCGAAGTCGCGGCGGACATCGGCGGCGATTTTTCAGGTTTCGCCGCCGAAGTAGACCGGGCCTGGAACCGGCGCCTCACCCGCCGGCGGCTGTACGTCAACGACCTGTATCTGACCCTCCTCCGCCGTCCCGCGCCGGGCCTCGTCGGCCTGGTCGATAAGCTGCTGGGGCTGTTTACGGCCCGCGATCTGACCCGCCAGGAGCAGGACCGGGCCGACAGCCTGCGGGAGTTGCACGACGCAGCCGATACCATCGTCTCGACCCTGGCCTCGTACCGCCCGCGTCTGCTGACCACCTATGAGCAAGATGGCCGGCTGTATTCCGCGCCGTTGGCGTTCCTCAGCTACCTGCTCAACCACGAAACCCGGCCGGTGCTGCTGCCGGCCGGGCCGATAGACGCCTACCTGCCCACCAAGCGGCCGCTGTTTGCACGGGAGTCGTTCGAGCTGCGCGGCGCCGCGCCGGCGGATCAGACGTATGGAGCGGTCTTGTCGGTCAAGGAGTATGCCGCCCACACCTGGGCCGGCCTGCTCGACGACTTGACCCGATTGCCGTTTGAAATGGTGATTACGCAGAGCTTTGCCTATACCGAACGGCAAAACGCCCTCGACACGCTCGCCCGGCAGGGCCGGGTGTTGGACGCGGCGGCCGATGCGGCCGCCTCCCAGCGCCAAGACCTGATTGATGCAGCCGACGACCTGGCCTCCAACCGGATCGTCTTCGGCGGCCATCACCTGACCGTCACGCTCACCGCCCCGGATGCACAGCGCCTCGAACGTGCCTTGACCGAAACCACAGCCACCCTGACCAACCTCGGGGTCATCGCGGTCCGCGAAGACGTGAACCTGGAGCCGGCCTTTTGGGCGCAGTTCCCCGGCAACCACGCCTTCATTGCCCGCCAGAGCGAGATCTCGTCCTTGAATTGGGCGGGCTATGCCAGCCTGCATAACTTCCCCGCCGGCAAACGCACGGGCAACCATTGGGGCGACTGCATTGCCCTCCTGGAAACCACGTCCGCCACGCCCTACGCCTTCAACTTTCACAGCCGGGACGTGGGCAACTTCGTGGTGATCGGGCCGACCGGGACCGGTAAGACGGTGGTCCTGACCTTCCTCCTGGCCCAGGCCCAGCGCCACCAGCCGGTGTCCTACTTCTTCGACCGGGACCGGGGCGCGGAAATCTGCATCCGCGCACTCGGCGGCTGGTACGGGGTGCTGCGGCCCGGCGAACCCTCGGGGCTCAATCCCCTCCAGCTGCCCGACACGCCGGCGAACCGGGCCTTTCTGCGGGACTGGCTCGGAACACTGCTCAGGCCGCTGGACGGCGCGCCCTTATCGGCGATGGATCAGGGCGTCATTGCCGATGCGGTCGCCGCCAATTATGACGTTCCTCTCGAACAACGTCGTCTGGTCCATGTGCAAGCGCTGTTCCGGGGCCATGAAGCGGATACGGGAGACAACAGCCTGGCGGCCCGGATCCGGCCGTGGTTTGGGGACGGGGAAAAAGCCTGGCTGTTCGACAACCCGACCGACGCACTGCCCCAGGCCCGCACCCAAGGCTTCGACCTGACCTATGTGTTGGACGATCTGACCGTCGGCGTGCCGCTCCTGTTCTATCTCTTTCACTGCATCGAACAGGCGCTCGACGGCCAGAAAGCCCTGATCTTTTTGGACGAGGGCTGGCGGGCGCTGGATGATCCGGCGTTTGAGGAGCGGCTGCGGGAGTGGCTGAAAACCATCCGCAAGAAAAACGGCCTGGTCGGCTTCGGCACACAGAGCGCCACGGACGTGCTCCGGACGCGGATTGGGCCGACCATCATCGAACAGTGTCGGACCAAACTCTTCATGCCCAATTTCCAGGCCGACGCGGACAGCTATTGCCAGGGCTTCGGCCTGACCGAGCACGAACTCCGGCTGCTGCGGGAGGTCGGCGATACGTCGCGCTGCTTCCTGGTCAAGCACGACGCGACAAGCGTGGTGGCCCGGCTCGATCTCGCCGGGGCGGACGACATTCTGGCCGTGCTCTCGGGCCGAGAAGACACCATCCAGCTCTTAGACACCATCCGCGCCGAGGTCGGAGACGATCCGGGCGTCTGGCTCCCCGTTTTCCATGCGGAAAGGAGGAAGACGTGATGACCGCCTCCACGGGTCTCTCGCATGTCCCAGCCCTGGTGCTGACGGGCGTGCTCCTGACGGCTGCGCCCCCTCCTGCGGCCGCCCAGGGCATTCCCGTTCACGACTCCACCAATCTCGCCCAGATTGCCGCCACCGTGGCGGCCCTGCTGGATATCTACGGCCGGCAAAACGAGGAGCTGATCGAAGCGCGCCGCATTATGCAGTCTGTGACGCAGCAATCCGGCCTGGGGCGTATCCATGAAACCCCCGAGTTGATCCAGCTGCGCCGGCGCTTACCGGTGCTGCTGTTCGACCTCAACCGCCTGTCCGAACTGGCCGCCAACCCGGACCTGGCCCAAACCCTGACCCTGTACGGCCGCCTGACCGACCGCTACGGCCTGCTCGAAGACGCGGCCTATGAACCACAAGCCCCGGACGACCCGTATGCGCGGGCCTGGGCGGCGGATCGGGACGCCCAGCTGGCGGCCGCCACCAGCGCCGAAGTGGTCTACGGCAACGTCAATGAGCGGGAAGACTTGTACGCCAACCTGATGACCGAGCTGGACACGCGCGACAACCTCAAGGAGTCGGTCGATATTCTGGCGCGGCTGACGGCCGAAAACGGCCGGCTGCTCATGGAGCTGATTCGGCTCCAGTCGGCGGCCACGCACGCCGGCGCCGCAGCTCAGCTCGCTCAACAAACCCACGACGCCCGCGTGCGGAGGATGGCAGACTATGAAGACTTGGCGATGGAAGACTGGCGCTAAGGTGGCCGTGGCCGTGGCGCTCCTTGGGACGGCCGGCTGTGCCCATCGGGAGTTGACGGCGCCCTGCTCGGACTATAAGGCGGCCCGCTTTGCCCCGACGGCCGCCCAGCCGGGCGCCATCCCGTGTGACCGGCCGCTGCCGATGGCGCGGCCGCCCTGGACAGCAGCTCTGGATCAGCCTTTGGCTGGTCCAGTGGGAGGGTAAGAGCATGGCCCTCCTACCTCGGGGCGCGGGTGGGTGTCTGATCCACCACCCGCCCGCGTCTTTTTCCTGCTTTCCACCCTGGACCGCAGCCCTGGACCACCCGACAGGTGAGTCAGTGGGAGGGTAGCGCATGCCGGCGGTCCGCAGCATTATTGACCAGACCGAGGCCGCCACCCAGACGTATGTCCTGAACGTCTGGACCGCGTTCGACACCGCCGCCGAACCGCTCATCCTGACGGGGGCGACGGCAGCGCTGGCCGTCACCGGCTACGTGCTGCTGACCGGCCAACTCGGGATGCGGGTGAGCGAGCTGCTGCCCCGGCTGGTACGCTGGGCGATTATCCTGACGCTGCTGCTCAACATGCCGCAACTCTTCGGCCTCGCCTTTCCGCTGGTCACGGACGTGCCGGAGGGCATTGCCCAATTCCTACTGACGCTCGCCCCGCGCGCGCCGACCGAAGCCGAGGTCATCGGCATGATCGAAGCGGTCATGCAGGCCGGGATCAACGCCGCCTCGCGGGTGTGGCAGGACGCCGGCTATTTCAGCCCGACGCCCTACATCATTGCCAGCCTGCTGCTGCTCACCGCCCTGCTCCTGGCCATCGTCGCCACGGTGCTGCTCGTACTGAGCAATCTGGCAGTCGGCATCCTCCTGGCCGTGGGGCCGTTCTTCCTGATCCTGCGCCTGCTCGATGTCGGCAAGGGCTTGTTTGAGGGCTGGCTCCGCCAACTCCTCACCTTCGCGCTGGTACCGATCTTCGTCTACAGCCTGATCGCCCTCAATTTCACCATTCTGGAGGAGTCCCACCTCCAGCTCACGGCGGCCACCCAACCCGGCGCGATTGTCACGCTGACCACGGTGATTCCGTTTGTCCTGGTCGGGATCGCCAACCTGGTGCTGCTCACCCAAGTCATGTCCTGGGCCGGCGGCGTGGGCGGCGGGATCGCGCTGGCGGTCGGCGCCGGCACCGTCATCCACGGCGTCCAGCAGGCCGCCCAGGTCACGGTCGCCACGGGCCGGGCCGTGGGCCGGGCCACGGCGGCTGGCGTCGGGGCCGCGAGCGGCGCGGCCGTCAAGTACGGGCCGGGGATCGCGCGGCGGATCGGGATGGGGGGGCCATGGTGAAAGGAGCGCACAGATGAAGCTGTGGCCGGCTTTTCTCGGCGGAAGCGCGGCCGCGCAAGATGCACCCTGGGACGCGGCGAAAACCTGGGAGCGGGAAACGTATCTTGCGCTCCGCCGCTCGACCCGCCGCGCCTGGGCCTGCGCCCTGGCCGCAACGCTCCTGGCCGCGCTGGCCCTGTGCGCTTTGATTCTGGTTCTGCCCCTGAAAGAGTTCGCCCCGTATGTCGTGACGGTCGATAAGAATACGGGTTGGCTGGAAGTCACGCGGGGTCTCCATCCGGGCCATCTCCCGCACAGCGAGGCCCTGACCATTGCGAATATCGTGCGCTGCTTGACGGCGCGGGAGAGCTTTGATGCGACCGACTACCCCCAGCGCTACCGGGAGGTCGGCCTGTGCATGACCGACCGGGCGCTGGACGCCTACCGCCGCCTCCACGCCCCGACGAACGAAAATGCCCCGGCCGCCCTGTACGGCTACGAGGGCATTGTCCGGGTGGAGATCAGCGCGGTGAATCTGCTGTCCGAGACCACGGCCCTGGCCTCGTTCCGCACGATCCTCGAATACCAGGGCCGCGAAACCATCAACCATTGGCGGGCCGCGATGACGTTTGCCTACACCGACAAGCAGTTCACCATGCGGGATCGGTTCATCAATCCGCTCGGCTTTCAGATTTCGTCCTATCGGCGCGATCCCGACTTAGCCCCGACACAGGAGTAAGCTATGTGTCACGTTTTCCTCACCCTGGCCCTCGTAGCTGCCTCGGCCGCCTCGGCCTTCGCTGCGGCCGACCCGTCTCCCGGCCACCTGGACCCGCGCCTGCGCTGGGTGGTTTACAACGAACGCGAGGTCGTGGAAGTCACGGGCCACTACGGCTACCAGGTCCTCGTGCAATTCGGGGCGACGGAGGAAGTCATCGACGTGTCGATTGGCGACGGCCGGGCTTGGCTGGTGGAGATCCCGAGCCGCAAAAATCTGCTCTTTCTCAAGCCAGCCGAGCCCCACGCCACCACCAACCTGACGGTCCTGACCAGCCGGGCGGCGCTCGACGGCTCGGGCGAACGAACCCGGATATACGTCTTCAGCTTGGTGGCGGCCGTACCGCGTCAGGAAGGCATTTCGGCCGCGCTCCGTGCAGCCGAACGCGAGGCCGCCATTCCCAGCAGCAGCCCACGGGCCGAGCCAACCACCGCCGCCGACTTTACCTGGCTCATCAGCTTTCACTACCCTGAGGATCAGGCCGAACGTCTGGCAATGCGGGTCCAGCGGAGCCAGGACCGCCACGCATCGCGGGTCAGCCCCGGCCGGGCCGGGACCGAGACGGGCATCGACCCGGCGGCCTGGAATTGGCAGTACACGTTCGCCGGCGCCAGCTCCCAAGCGCCGGTCAACGTCTTTGACGACAACGAGCACACCTACTTTCAATTCGACCCCAAGACGCGGGTGCCGGCCATCTTCCTCGTCCATCCGGACGAAACGGAAAGCCTCGTCAATGTCGTTCGCCGCGGCCGCTTTCTGGTCGTGCATGATGTGGCCCGACAGTTCACCCTGCGGAACGGAGAGATCGAGACGTGTGTCTTCAATGAAGCCTGGGACCCGGAGCCGGGCCGGACGCTGAACAGTCCCCGGGAAGACCCGGCCTATCAGGACACCGGTCTGCTGTAAGGAGGAGGCGACTATGGCTGAGCCGGAAGCGCCCCGCCCGGACAACGGCAACGGCGAGACCACCACCCGGATCGACCGGGACATGACCCCGCTGCGGGGGCCGATGAAACCCAACATCCCCCTCGCCCTCGGTGCGGCGGGGATCATTCTGGTGGGAGGCTTGTCGTTCGTCTTGTGGCGGGCGGGGGACAGCGGGCCGGAGGAACGCGCCCGGCAGGTCACTCCACAGGAAGCCCAGCCCATTACCCCGCCCTCCGAAGAACCGGCACCCGTGCTCCCCCTCCCGCCCTCAGCGCCCCCGACCGTTGCCGACCAGCCGCCGGTCGATCCGCTGGCCGAGCAACGCGCGCGCCTGTTGCTGGCCCGGATTCGCCGCCTGCAAAAAGAAATGGATGACCGCCGCCGTTCCAAGATGCTCGTCGTCTCGGAGTCCTCGGCGGCCCGCCCTGGCTCTGCACCGGTCGCGGTGCCTGCCAATGGAGCGCCCGGCTCGGCTCCGGCGCCGACCCTGCTGGGCGGCGCAGGGGCCGACACTACCCCGCGTATGGGCGATGTCGGCCCGGTCGAGCAGCAAGAGGCTGTCCCCGCCCGCCTCCTGCGCACCACAGCCTACACGATCACCGAAGGGACCGTCATCCCAGCCGTCCTGGAAACCGCCATCAACTCCGACTTGCCGGGCCTGGTCCGGTCCGTCAACGCGGCCGATGTGTACTCGCACGATGGCTCGCAGCTCCTCATCCCCAAAGGCTCCCGCCTCGTCGGTCGCTACCAGTCGGATATCCGCCGCGGGCAGGTCCGGGTGTTCATCATCTGGACCCGGATTATCCGGGCCGATGGCCTGTCGGTGATGATTAACTCGCCGGGGACCGATCCGCTCGGCCGGGCGGGGGTGGAGGGCGATGTGGACACGCATTTCTTTCAGATTTTCGGGGCGGCGATTCTGCTGTCCATCCTGGACGGCGGGATAGACGTGGCGATTGAAATGGCCCGGCGGCAAGGCGATGACAGCACGGCCATCATGCAACGCGACCGGGGCATGAGCCGGGCCGCCGAGCTGGCACTACAGGACTCGATCCGGATTCAGCCCACCATTCACATTGACCAGGGCACGGCCATTTCCATCCAGGTGGCCCGCGATCTGGATTTTGAGGCGGTCGAAATGGCCCGCGCCGGGCAGGGGAACTGACACGATGGCCGAGCACGGACGGGAAACGGGCGTCTTCCTCAAGCGGTTTCTGCAACCGATCCAGCCCTGGCTGGAACAGGACAACGTGTCGGAGGTTGTCGTGAACCGGCCGGGGGAGGCGTGGGTGGAGGAGCAGGGCGCACGGGGCATGGTCCGCAAAGCGATTCCGGACCTGACCGACCGGTCGCTGGTCCAGCTCGCCCGCCAAGTGGCGGCCGCCTCGCATCAGGAAGTCAACGAACAGAAACCCTTGCTCTCGGCCGCGCTGCCGTCAGGCGAGCGGATACAAGTCGTGCTGCCGCCGACCGCCATCGACGGCGGGGGCTTTGCGATTCGCCGCCAGGTCGTCCAGAACCTCAGCCTGGACGACTACGCCGCGCGCGGCGCGTTTCAGCGCGCCCGGCTCACCGCGGCCGACCATCGCTCCCCGCTCGATCTCCGGCTTGCCGAGCTGCTGGCCAGCCGCGATTGGCCCGGTTTCCTGTCGGCGGCCGTGGCCGGCCGCAAGAACATGCTCATTGTCGGCGGGACAAGCACCGGCAAGACCACCTTCTTCAACGCCATGGCCAAGGAGATTCCGGAGCATGAACGGCTCGTCTCGCTCGAAGACACGCCGGAGTTGGCGCTGCCACAGCCGAATGTCTTGCGGATGATCGCCAGCAAGGGCGGGCAAGGCCAGGCCCGGGTCACAATCCAGGACTTGTTAGAAGCGAGCCTCCGGCTGCGCCCGGACCGGATTCTGCTGGGCGAGCTGCGGGGCAGCGAGGCGTACACGTTTCTCCAGGCCGTCAATACCGGGCATCCCGGCTCGATCTCCACACTGCATGCCGACAGCCCCCGCGCCGCGTTTGAGCGGCTGACGCTCATGGTCATGCAAGCCAACCTGGGCCTGCGCCGGGATGAAATCCTGGAATATATCCGGTCGGTGGTGGAGGTCATCGTCCAACTGGCCCGGATGCCGAACGGAGAGCGGATCGTGAGCGAAATCTATTTTGCGCACGCGCCGCAAGGGTCGGAAGGGAAGCGAGGGGCGCCAAAGCGGCGCGGCCGCCCTCCCAAAGTCCGCGATCTTGAGAGGGCACGGACACCGGGAGGGGCGGCCGGTGGGTAGCGGCGCCTTCGTTATCTTCCTCCTGCTGGCCACGCTGTTGGGGCTGGTTCCACTGCTACGCTACAGCAAAGAACCGGAGTAGGGGGTGTCCGATGGTTGGTTCTCTCATCGTCTACGCGCTCACGCTCATCGGCCCGGCCGCCTTGGCGGGCGGGTATCGCCCCGAGACGCGGGCTGGCCTGATGGTCGTCCTCATCATGTCGCTGGCCGCCGCGCTCACGCTCGGGATGCTCCTCGGCCGGTGGCTGTCTCAGCGGCCGTCCGGAGAGACAGGGAAGGGCGGTTAGTGGAGCGGTAGCGCTGCGGGTAGCGGTTGGCTGACGCAGGCGAGGGAGAAGAAGAGGTCTCCGATGGACAATAAATGGCCGATCATCGGCGGGACATTCTTGGGGCTGCTGGTGGTGTCGTTCGCCTGGAGCGCGGCGCTGACTTTCCTCCTCACCCACTCAATAAAAGCGCTCAACGCCATGCAACCCTGGGCGGTCTACCATTTCATGTGGACCTACGGGGTGACGGGCCGGGCCGGCACACTCTTGTGGCATTCGCTGGTAATCGCGGTCGTCTGCACGGGCCTGGCCTCCCTCCCATTCTTTTTCCTCCGCCAGCCGAATTGGTACGGGGACGCGCGCTGGGCGCGCTGGGGTGAGATTCGCCGGGCGAAGCTCACGGCCACGGCCGGGCTGATCCTGGGCAGGAAGGGCGGCAAGCCGCTGGTCAACGCCGAGCCCATTCATGTCTTAGTCGCCGCGCCGACCCGCAGCGGCAAAGGCGTCGGCGTGGTCATCCCGAACCTGCTGTTCTGGCAGGACAGCGTTGTTGTCTTGGACATCAAGCACGAAAACTACGCGGCCACGGCCGGGTATCGCCGCCAGCTCGGCGGTTCCACGGTTTTTAAGTGGTCGCCGATGGACGAACGCTCGCACCGCTATAACCCCTTTGATTTCATTGCCCAAGAAGGGCCGCGGCGGATCACCGATATGCAGCTGCTCGCCACCATCTTGCTGCCCACGGCTCCTCGTTCCGATCCCATGTGGACCAACGAGGCCCGGGACTTGTTCCTGGGGATCGCGCTGCTCGTGCTCGACGATCCGGACGTGCCCTCAACGCTCGGCCAAGTGTACCGGACACTCAAGCAGGAAATGAACCTCGCCGCGGTGGCGAAACTGGCGCTCGAACAGACCGACTTTCCGCTTGATCCCATCTGTCGCCAGGCCCTCGCCAATTTCGTCTACAAGGCGGACAAGGAGCAAAGCGGGGTCAAGTCTACGCTCACGTCCGCACTCAACCTGTGGGCGAATCCGCACATTGACGCGGCTACGGCCGCCTCGGATTTTGACCTGCGGACGTTCCGCAAACAGCGCGCCTCGGTCTTTGTCGGCGTAGCGCAGGATCAGCTCATCACCCTCGCTCCGCTCCTCAACCTGTTCTTCCAGCAGGCCGTGGCCACCTTGAGCCATGCCCTGCCCGGGGCGGACGAAACCCACGACGTGCTGTTCATGATCGACGAGTTTCCCATGCTCGGGAAAATGGACAGCCTGGCAAAGGGCCTGGCCCTGCTCGCCGGCTACAAAATCCGGATCGTCCTCATCACCCAGGGTCTCGGCCAGCTCAAGGAGATATACGGCCCGGGCGGCCAGGAAGGTATCCTCCAAAACTGCGCCCTCCAAGTCTTCTTTGCCAGCAACGATGATTCCACCACCAACTACATCTCCGGCCGCCTGGGCACAAAGACGGTCCAGATCAAAAGCCGCAGCCAAGCGCAGGACTGGAAAACCACCACGTCTATGAGCTACATCGCCCGGCCGCTGATGGCGCCGGAGGAAGTCCGCCGCCTCGATCCGGCCAAAGCCATCCTGTTCAAGGAGGGCTCGCGCCCGCTCCTGGCCCGCAAGATCAGATATTACAGCGACCGGCTGTTTACCCGCCGGCTGCTTGATCCGCCGGCGGTCCCCGTCCTGGAAATTCCCGCGCCGCCCTTGGGCCGCGCCGAGCGCGCGGGACTTGAGCTTGCAGAAATGATCCAGCGTAGCGCGCCCGCGCAAGAGCCGGGCGAGACGCCGACGCCGGCCGAGCTGGAAGCGATCTATGCCAGTTTCGGCGCGTCCCGGCCGGCCGCGTAAAGAAGAGACGATGGATCAGGAGACGTTGAACAAGACCCTGGCCGCCCATCACATCTGGCTGGAGAGCGCCGGCCAGGACGGCCAGCGCGCCGACCTGTCGGGGGCGGACCTGCGCTTCCTCGATCTGAGTGGGGCGAGACTCAAGGAAGCCGTCTTACACGGCGCCGACTTAGTGGGCACAAATCTGACCGACGCGGACCTCGAAGCAGCGGACCTCGAAGGCGCCACGCTGTTAGGAGCGCGGCTGGAAGGGGCAAACCTGGAGCGCGTTCACGCGCCGGGGGTGAACTTCTTTAGCGCCAATATGACGGCCGCCAGTCTGCGCGGCGCCGACTTGCGAGAGGCGCTCCTCCAAGAGGCGACCTTGACGCAAGCCAAGCTGCACGACGCGACCTTGACGGAGGCCAACCTCCTCAAAGCCATGCTGCGAGAGGCCGACCTCACGGCCGCTGATCTCCGGCGCACGGAGCTGACCCACGCCTACCTTGGCTACGCCGGCATGGAGCGGGCGCAGGTGCAGGAGGCGACCCTACGGCATGCCTCACTGGAAGCGGCCGACCTGCGCGACGCCCGGTTTGACGGCGCGAACCTGGAAGGGGCCTGTGTCCGCGAGGCCCACGCCCCCGGTGTCATCTTTGCAGCGGCGAATTTGCACGAAGTCGATTTTACACAGGCCAATCTCCGCGGCGCCCGGCTGGACAAGGCGAACCTGGAAGGGGCGCTGTTTCTGGACGCGGATCTGGCTGGAATTACGCGGCAAGGCGCCACGCTCGGGCCGGAATTTGACCAAGTGTTAGCCGAGCATCACGCCTGGATGCGAGCCCAAGGGGGGGAGCGCGCCGAACGCGTCACGGCTCAGCTCGCGGAAGTTGAATTATCGGAATTGAGACATGCCGTGCGCCGGGCCAGCGACATGACGGATGCCTACACGTCCACACACTCCGACCTGGAGACCCTTCCGGCGGATGCTTCCCCCGACGCAATAGCTCACGCCCAGAATTCCGCGCGCGGCTCTTTGAAAGAAGGCGACGATAGAGAGGCATACGAATACGCCTATCACGGATACCGCAGCGATGGCGGTGTCCCTTCCGGGACAGCATGGGAAGACCTGCGCCCCGCCTACTTTGATGCGTTCATACGCAACCACGGCCTCATTGAGCCGGAACCGACCCGCTGGGAGAGGATCAAGCAGCGCGTCGGAGCCTGGTTCTCGCGGGAGGACACGCCCGCCCCGAACCTCGACTGGGCGCCGGCCGCTGCGCCATCCCCCGAAAGCCACGCGGACCGCGATCCGGCCGTAGGCCAGCATCGCGCGCCCGCCAAGCGGACACCGACGCGGGAGGACGCCCAGGCGGCCTGTGCGCAGATTCTGGCCCAGCCCGAGGAGACCCGGGCGGCCATCGCGCAGATGGCGGACCCAGCCGAGCGGGCCAAAGCCGCACAGCTCTTGGCAATAGTCGAGCAAGACGCCGCCGCCCGCCAGCGAACGCCTGAGCGCGCCGCTGCCGCCGAGCGGGACCGCTAAGAGGAGAGTCTTATGGACCGGGAGACGTTGGAAACGATGCTGACTGCCCATCACACCTGGCTGGAGACCGCCGGCCGGGCAGGCCAGCGGGCCGAGCTGGCCTGGGCTCGTCTGGAAGGAATGAATTTGCAGGGGGTCAATCTCTCTCGGGCCAACCTGCAAATGGCGAATTTGCGCCACGTGGATTTCACCGGGGCGCAACTGGAAGGGGCACAGCTCACCGGCGCGGACCTGGAAGCCGCCGAGCTGGTCGAGGCGCGGCTTGCAGGCGCAAGCCTGCGGTCTGCAAACCTCAAATACGCCATTCTCGACCGGGCCGAACTGCTGACGGTCGATTTGACCGGGGCCACCCTCCGGGACGCGTCGCTGATCGACGCCAATTTAGGGCGCTCTAACCTCACCCTGACGGTCCTCGAAGGGGCCGATCTGGGCGGAGCCAGGCTTGCGGGCGCGAATCTGGAGGCGGCCGTCACAAAAGGGGCTAGCAATCTCGACGCTCCCCCGCTTTCCAAGGAGGCAACGATAGACCGGGAGGCATTAGATACGATGCTGGCCGCCCATCACACCTGGCTGGAGACCGCCGGCCGAGAAGGCCAGCGCGCCATGCTGCGCGGGGCCAATTTGGAAGGGATGGACCTGCACGATGTCACTCTGCGCAAAGCAGATTTGCAGGGCGCGATCTTGAAGAACGCGCTGTTGGAAGGCGCCGATCTGCGCGAAGCGCAGTTGCAAAAGGCCGACCTGACCGCCGCTCGGATGAGCGGGGCCGTGTTGGAGTCGGCCGATTTGACAGAGGCGAACCTCCGCTGGGCCGAACTGCACAGCATCAAAGCGCAGGGGGCCAATTTTGAGCGCGCCGAACTGGAACGTGCGAATCTGAGCGAGGCGGGCCTGCAACGCGCCGCGTTCCCCCACGCCAACCTGTGGGGCGCGGTCCTTTTTGAAGCGGATCTCACCGATGCCACGCTGACCGCCGCCAATCTCGCCCACGTCAACCTCCCGTTTGCCACCCTGGCGGCCGCCAATATGAAAGGGGCCACCCTCCAGGCCGCCCATCTGTGGGCCGCACAGATGCCCGAAGTCAACCTCCGGGACGCAATCCTAGAGGGGGCGAATCTTGCTCACGCCAACCTGTGGGCGGCCAGCCTCCAAAATGCCACCCTCACGGCGGCAATCATGGAAGGCACGACGCTGGATGAGGCGAATCTGCGGGGTGCCACCCTCCAGCGCGCTCAACTCGAACACGCCACGCTCATTGACGCGCGCTTATCGGGCGCCGACCTGGAGGCGGCAAGACTGGATCGGGCTATCCTGATCCGCACGGACCTGGAGGGGGCAAAACTGGAAAAGGCTGTCTTTGAGGATGCCAACATGGAAGGGGCGCAACTCAAGAAGGCGGTCTTTCTCAATACGGTTTTGGACGGGGCGAATATGATCGGCGCCGCAGTCGAGCGGGCCGACTTGCGGGATACGCCAGCGGGGACGAGACACGAGGCTCTGACCCGGATTCTGGCCGAGCATCAAACTTGGTTGGAGCAAAAGGGCGGCCGGCGGGCCGACCTGGCAATGGCGGACCTGCGCGGGGTCGATTTACAGGGCGTTGATCTCAGCCATGCGGAATTGCAGGGCGCCTTGTTGGAGGATGCCAACCTGAACGACGCCAAGCTCCGGTGGGCAATCCTCAGCGGCGCAAGCCTGGAGCGCGCGTCTCTCCAGCGCACGGATATGGAAAGCGCTGTCTTGCGGGCGGCGAACTGTACCGAAGCCGATCTCCAGCAGGCCGGCATGACTGGCGTATTTGCTCAGAACGCCGTGTTTGAGGCTGCGAACCTGGAGCGCGCGGCCTTGCGCACCGGCAGCTTCAGCAACGCCAATTTCCAAAAATCGTTGCTCGATCACGCCACGCTGGTGGGGTCGAATCTGACAGGGGCGGACCTCCGGATGGCGGATTGTACCGCCGCCGTCTTTCTCGAAGCGCGCCTCCCGGGCGCGGATCTCGGCTTGGCAAAGCTCGATCAGGCGGACCTGCGGGGGGCGGACCTGCGCGGGGCGAGCTTGACGGAAGCAACGTTAGAAGGCACGGACCTGCACGGCGCGGCCGTAGAGGTGGATGCCTCCCCCATCACCCGCCGCGAGATGATTGAGGAGATTCTCGCCGAGCATCACGCCTGGCTGGAGACAGCGGAAGGGGGCCGCCGTGCCAATTTGGAAATGGCCGACCTGGGGGGGTTGGACCTGCGCGGGGTCAACCTCTCGTTTGCAAAGCTCCACGGCGCGCGGCTGGAAGGAACCGACCTACGGGACTCGTATCTGGCGGAAGCAGATATGTCTGCGGCACGGGCCTCGCAGGCCGACCTACGCAGGGCAATCCTGGAAGGGGTCAACTTCGACCACGCCGTTATGGAACGAACGCGGTTGCAGGACAGCAGCTTGCGACTGGCGAACTTTGCCGACGCCCATCTCTGGCACGCGAACCTGCAACGGGCAGCCGGCGAGCGGGCGAACTTTACTGACGCCCGGCTCAACGGCGCCGACCTCACCGACGCCCACTTGGCGGCCAGTGTCTTTCACGGGGCAAACCTGACGGAAGCGACGCTCACCGGCGCCGACTTGGAAGGGGCGGACCTGCAACACGCCGGGCTCCTCTCAACCGAGTTGGAAGGCGCTAACTTGCGGCGGACGATTCTGGAACGAGCGGCTGTCCCGGAAGGAGACAGCCCCGCGTCGCAGCCTACGGTCTGGGAGAGGATCAAGCAGCGCGTCGGGGCCTGGTTCTCGCGGGAGGACGCGGCCGCCCCGGACCCGCCGGCGGCTGCGCAACGCCCCGAGGCCCAGACGGCCCGCGATCCGGCCGCAGGCCCGCATCTCGCGCCCGCCGAGCGGACACCGACGCGGGAGGACGCCCAGGCGGCCTGTGCGCAGATTCTGACCCGGCCCGAGGAGACCCGGGCGGTCATCGCGCAGATGGCGGACCCGGCCGAGCGGGCCAAAGCCGAACGGCTCTTGGCAACGGTCGAGCAGGACGCGGCCGCCCGTCAGCGGACGCCTGAGCGCGCCGCTACGGCCGAGCGGAATCGCTAGCCGGCCGCTGTGTGGGTGGAGCACATGGCTCAGCGCTCCCAGCCATCGTCTCCTCGGTCCGTCGCCTTCGTGCGGCTGGCCTGTGCTTGTCGCTCTTGTGCGGCCCGCTGCTGGCGCTCTTGGCGGTATGCCGCCAGATCACGCGCCAGGCGCCGATTGGCCTGGATGGCCTCCCGTTTCGCCTCGCCGCCCTGGATACCCTGGATGTGTTCGTGGATCACCCGCTGCGTCCGCCAAATGATCTCCCGGGCCTCCTCAATCTCGGCCGCCGTCTTGGGGCCGGTTTGGGCCAACTCCAGCCCCACCGTGCCGAGTGCGACGGCGGCTTGTATGGCGTCCACCTTTCTGCTGTCGCCCTCCAGCTCAGAAAGGCTGATGGCGAGCTTGGCGGAGGCCCGGGCATACGCCAGCGCCTGGCCGTGTCCGGCGGCCGAGGAAGACGGCCGCGCGGCCTGCTCCTCGGCCAGCGCGGCCCGGGCCGTTTGGCTTTTGAGGGAAGCGCGGCGGGCCGGTGACGGCTCCGCGCCTCGGCGTTGGATGCCTTCAACCTCGCTGCTGGGTCCGCGCTTGGCCTCTAGCCCCCGCGCCTTACGCGGGGAGGCGTCCAGGGCAATGCCCTGTTCGGCCGCCTTTTCGGCCAGCAGCGCCCGCAGCTCTTGGAGTTCAGCCGGGTTAATGCGGAGCTGCGTGTCATCATGGCCGGCGGTTTGGACGAGAATATGGACGTGAAAATGTTTGGCGTCCGCATGGGGCGCGAACAGATAATCGTGGTTCTCGGCAAATGCCGCCCGGAAAAACTGCCGGGCTGCCTCGGTTGCCTGCTCCTGGTCCACGCCGGCGGGAAAGCTGACGATGGCGCTCATTGCCAGCCGGCGCCGCCGGTGGTCCTCTGTATCCGTGCTCCACTCCGCCACAAACTGCTCGACCTCCGACAGGCTCTCGAAGCGCTCCCCGTGTGGGCCTTCCACGGTCAACTCCCCGTCGCGGGCAATGTAAGTGGCGCGGTCCCACAGTGCCCCGCCGCTGTGGCTGTAGCTGCTGATTTTGAACACGGCCTTGGGCAACCGCTTGTCCGCCTGTGGCTGGGGCTGGCGGGTGCCGGGCTGGCGGGTGCCGGGCCGGAACCATCTTCGGCCGCTGAATCGGTGTTGCCGGGCGCGGCCGGCCTGCTCCAAGCCGCTGCGTTCTTCCTCATCGTCTTCATACAGCATCCCGCTCTCCTGTCCGCCCGCTCGCGCTAATCAAGTCTACCGTCATGCCGCAAAAAGTGGAACTTCCCCCCGCCCTCATTGAACGGATTACGGCCCTGTTTGACGCCGGCCAGAGCCGGCGGAAAATAGCGACTCTCCTCCAAGAGGAGGGGTACGTTGTCCCAGCGGACAGCCGCCGCAAGACATGGCATCATTCCCTCGTCTCGACGTACTTGGAACGGCTCGGGCTTGTCTCTCCCCTGAGCTGGATTCTCAAGCCCGAGGTCTTGGGTGAGGGGGCGAAGCGCTGGGAGGAGCTGCTGGCCGCCGCCCCCCACACGCGGCCTGCCGGTCAGAGAGCCGTCTCGGCACCGGCCGCAGCCGGTCCGTTACAGCCGGCAGAAGCGCCGCCAACGGCCGTGGCGAGCCAGCTGGTCGAGCGGGCTAGGCTGCCATCGTCGGCCGAGAGGTCGGCGCCGTCTTTAGACCTGGAGGCCCTGGCCGCAGGGTGGGAACACGCGCTTGCACGCGCAAGCATCCAGCCGGCAGAAGCCACATCGCCGGCTGAGCCCTCGGGCAGGGATGGCCCGCCCAAGCGGCCGCCTCCGCCGGCGGCCGCCAGCGCCCCGGAGCCGGGGGGGGTACCGTCTTTGCATATCGCAGTCGACGGGCCGTGTACGCCGGCCGACCGGCGGCTGTGGTTCTCTTTGGTGCGGGTGGCCCGGCCTGAGCTGGGCCACAAACCCCGCCACGATCTGCCCCGCGCCCGCGCGCTGGCCCTCCTTGCACCGGGTCCAGCTGCTCCCGGTCCGGCGGACCTGTGGGGGGCGCTGAAACGTCTGCGGGCCAGCGGGATCATCTGGGAGGCGCGGTTTGATGGGCTCCCGCTTTTGATTACGACGCCGCTCATTTCGGGGGTATTGACCACCACCGCCTTGACGTTTCATTTCTCGCCCGAGCTGGTCACGCTCCTGCTCGACGATACGCAGTTTGCGCGCCTACGGGCGCTGCTGGGACGTGAGCACGACCTGCCTCCCGCAACTCGGTAGCGCTACCCTGGCCTCCCGCTGGCGGGATCCCGCTCGACCCGTTGAGGCGGCCGCCCAAGGCCGCGCCGTGCCTGCCGCTCGGCCGCCTCGATCTCGAAGGGCGAGCGTAATCCCGCTTCTTCACACAAGGGCACAACGATGCGACGCACGGCGGCCCGCACGGCGTTGAAGTAGGCCTGATGGACGACTGTGAATTGGACGCGCGTCGCGTTCAGCACCCGCCGCAGATCGTCCGGCGCAACCTGTTCGCCCCGGTTGATCGACCGGACAAGCTGGTTCAGATTGCGGCCAATGGCGGCGATCTGGCGGGCCAACATACGGAGGTCGATCTTATCATCTCCGACGAAATCCGGCGCGCCGGTGGCGGCGATGCGGAGGAGCTGCCGCAAGACTTGGCTGGGGGTTTGGCCAGTGACGGCGGCGATACGCTTGAGCGCATCGTCTTCCTCGATCCGCAGCCGGATATTGCGCGACCGGGAATAGGCTGAGCCGGGGGAGGGGATATTGCGGCTGGTCATGCGTTTCTCCTTGTCTTTCCGGCCCTGGCCGGGCGGCGAAGCCGGTCCAGGGTGGCCCGGCCACCGTGGCACGGCAACGTTGTGTTACACGTTGCGTATCCTGCCATACCGCATTTTTCCACCCGTTTACCTTGACCTCGGAAATGCCCGGAAATTTCCTGAATGATTGCATATTTTCTCCGGATGCTCTTGGAGACTGGAATTTTGTAGAGCGACAGAAGGCGGAAGCAGCCAACAGAGGGCGGAATGCTTGCGACAGAGGGTGGAAGTAGCCAGGGCCTGAGCTGGCGCACCCGCACCTACAGAGCGGTTTTTGGCGTGGTGCCCCCGGAAAATCGGGGTCAGGCGCGACGCCTCAGACGGTCGCCAGCCATATCCGGGCCTGGTTGGCGGCTACCTTCCGCAAGCGGCCCGGTTGCGGCCAGGACCGCCGGATGTGGCGGTCTGTGTGGGGAGGGTGGCCCGGCCACTGTTTTCCGAGGAAAGTCAGGGACTTAGCAGGGTGGCCCGGCCAGCCTTACAAGTGGCCCGCAGAGGAGGAGAGCAAGGCGCCGACCGGGGTATTGCCCGGGCCGGCAGGGAGGAGGCGAGGCGGCCGGGGGCCGCCCGCCCCACGTAATGGGCCGACTATCGCCGCTGATGACGGTCGATCATCCGACCGGCCCGATGCAACTCGCGCGGGAGATTGAAGTGGCCCCGTTCGGCGCGCTCAATCGTACGGGCGACCTGGCCAGCGGACCGCAAGAGCGCCCCGAGCTGGGAGGGCTGGCGACGGGGCTGGTAAGGAGGGCGGGAGAGGGTGGGCGGCTGGGTCCGGGGCTGCTCGACCCGCCGGGGCTGCGCCTGGCGCGGGGTCTCGGCGTCGTACCGCGCTCGCGCGGCGCCCGCTTCCCGCCGGCGGGTATCGGCAGGCGTCTCACGCCGGCGAACTTCGGCCTGGTAGCGCGTTCGCGCCCGGGCAGCGGCCGCCACCTCTCGGCGCCGGTCTTCTACGTCCTGTGACGCCTCGGCCACCGCGGGGCTGTGGGGGCGGCTGCTCGGCTGGGCGGCCGTGGGCTGAACGGTGACGGCGCCCACGGTCAGCAGGGCGGCGATGGTGAGAGAAATGTGTGTCGTCTGGTTCATAGCTGAACCTCCTTCCGGAAAAATTTGCGACTCGGCCAGCAAGGCAGGAAGGCATAACAACGCCGCAGCGGAGCGGAGCTTGCAGAGCGCAGCAAGGCCACCTTGTTGAACGCCAAGGGCCTGGGCTTGACACAGCAAAATGGGCCGGCTCTATGCCAGGTGATTTTGCCCCAGGAGCGGGGAGCGACGAGCCCGGCTAGCGCCAGTCTGCCCGGCCGGAGCGTGGGGGGGGTTGGGAGAGATCGGACCGAAGCGCCGGCGAAGGCGGCAAAAAAGCGAAAGGTCCAGAACGTGGGGAGAGGATCAGCGTTCCACGCTGCCGACCCGGAACGGGACCGCAGCGCAAGCGCCGGCGGGGACAAGGCCGGAAATCCGCCGTAAGGTCAATCTCCGGCCAGGGAAGGAACGTGCCCCCGAGATCTCGCGCAAGTGGAATCTCGGGAGCGGCCGCCTGGGGGGGAGGAAGGGAAGGCGCGGGGCCTGGTGTGGGCCAGGTTCCCGCGCCAGCTGCTGGGAAGGTTAGTGGAGGGTCTGCCGGCTGCCTTCGACCCGCTCACGGAGAGCCTGGACGGTGTCGGCCGTGGCAGAGGTCCAGTCAGGCCGGCCGAACGTCCGGCCGCTCCGCCTGGCGAATGTGACCAGGCTCCAGCTCTCCGGGAACGGCTTTTGCCAGCGCCCGGCCGGCCGCTCGGGGTAGTGCTCGACCCAGAGCAAGCCGGTGGGGTCAATGCGCGGGTCTTCCTGGCACACCAACGTCGCCAACTGCTCGGCAAAATTGGTGACACTGGTGCCGGTGTTCTCTTCCAGCTCCGTGCAGATGACCAGCGTTTCCCGCGCGCCGCGGATGATCTCCAGGTCACATTTCGCGTCGCAATCCCGAAAGCCTTTGTACTGATACAGCATCCGGCCGCCTCCTTTCTGGAAAGTTGCCCCGCTCACGCGGGGCCTGGTCTTAGTCTGCGGCCGCCTCGGCCTGCTCACTGAGAATGAAGTCCGCCGCCCGCTGCGCCTGGGCCGCTGCGCTAATCAGCAGCCGCTTATCGTCCTGGAGGGTGCGGAGCCACCCCTGAATATAGGCGGCCGAATTATCACAGGTCCGGTTCTCGATGCCCGCCACCCCACACAGATAGACAGCGCCCATCTCGGCGCACAGCTCCTCCTTGGAGTAGTTCGTATCCCCAAAGGCCACCATATCAACCAAGGTCGCCCGGTCTAACCGGCTCGGGTGGCCGGTCGCATGGGTCAGCTCGTGAAACAGGGTCGAGTAGTAGCGCGCGGGGACGGCAAAGCGCTGGGGCGCTGGCATGGTCACCCGGTCCGCACCGGGCTGGTACATCGCCTTGACGCCAGCATGAACGATCTCCGGCCGGTCCGGCATGTTGGCAACGATCTGCTCGCAGGCCTGGATTTTGTCGGCCTCGGGCAGCTCCGGGGCCGTGATTTCCGCCTGCTCCCGCCACTCCTCGGGCAGCTCACATTGCGTGGCATTGAAGACCGTGTAGAACCGGAGCATCGCGTAACGCTTTGTCCTCGTCGGTTCGGCCGGCTCGCCTGCGGCCGTCTCGGTCGGCTCCACCGTCTTCTTGACCCATTTCCACACCACAACCTCAATCCCATGCTCGCCCTTGCGGACATGGCCGCCGAGGCGCTGCGCTTGTTTATAGGTCAGCCAGCACGGGGAGCCGCCTGCCATCAGCAAGAGCCACAGATTGATGCCCCGGTACGGTTTACCCGTCACCAGATTACGAGGCTGCCCCTGCCGGGCGTCCCACGGTCGCTGCCAGGGCACGACGCCCTGCGCTAAGGCGTCCAGAATCCGCGCTGTCACACTCGCGTACACGTCCTTCATACCAAGCCCTCCTCTGCGCAAAAAAAGAAGTTTTTTCCCGGTTCTCACCCCCAGATCGGACCGGGAAAAAACGGGCTGGCCGGCCCGCAGGGCCACCCGCTGCTGCAAGCCGACTGGCCGCGCACCCCGTGACAGGGGCCTTGCCCTGGCGCGGGGCACGCAAGGAAGGCGCGGCCTTCACGCGGCCCGCCCGCAGGCGGCAGCCGTGACAGGCTTGCCCTGGCGCGGGTGCGCGGGCAGGGGCCATCGGCGTGGTGCGCCCGGACAACGGGAGGGCGTACTACGCCTCAAGACTGCCGCCGCCCTGGGCGGGCGGGCTGGCCGCAGCGTGCGGAGGATCGGACGGGGCTGGGCGGGCTGGGCGGCCGTAGCGTGCGGAGGATCGGCCCAGGCCGGCCTGGGCGTGCGGCCACCACTGGTCCGGATCGGGGCAGCGACAGAGGGCGGAAGCGGGCAACAGAGGGCGGAACGCCCCCGACAGAGGGCGGAAGCGAGGCCAGGGCCTTGTCTGGCCGATGACCCGCACCGACAGAGGGGGACCCGTACCGACAGCGCCCGACCCGCACCGACAGAGCGGGCGGGGTGGGACGGGGAGCAGGGGAAGGGGGGGAGAGGGGGAGAGGAGAGCGGGGAGGCGGGACGGGTGCCCCGCCTCCCGAGCTGAGCGGCTACCACTGGCGCGCGCGCCGGCGCTCTGCGCGTTGACGGCGGCGCTCTTCGCGCTCCATCCTCCGGGCGGCCCGGTTCAACTCCCGCGAAGGGCTGAACCGCCCCCGCTCGATCTGCTCGGCTATGCGGGCGGCCTGGGCGGCCGTGGTCAAGACGGTTCCCAACCCGACGCCCCGCTGTGGCTGGCGCACGGGCGGCGGGGCTGGCTGGGGCACGATCCGCTGGGGGACGGGCGGCGGGTCGTGGCGCGGCTGCATCTGGCGGACCTCCGCCTGGTAGCGTTGCCGTGCCCGGGCAGCGGCGGCGGCTTCACGGCGGCGCTCCTCCGCACTCGGCTGCACCGACGTGGCCGGCTGCACCGGTTTTGGCTCCGACTTCACGGCGGTCGGCTGCACCGGTTTCGCGATCGGGGCGGGCTGGACCACCACCTGCTGCACGGCCGCTACTCCCCGCTTAACCGGCTGCGGGAAACTGACCGACGTGGAGAACTGGTGGGCGACCGTACCCACGACAACGAGGCCGGCCAGGAGCTTCCACCGCCTGGTGCGCTTCCGTGCCTGGGTCAAGATGGCGGCCATGGCGATCTGGTCTGCGGCGTACTGGTTCATAGCTGAACCTCCCTTCCGGAAAAATTTGCTCACCCTCACAGCAAAAAAAGAGGCTCCGAAATCATGGGTTGCGAAGCCAGACGGCCGGCTTTTTTTGAGGCCCGGTTCAAAAAAAGGGGGGCGGCCTTGCCCATTGATTTTGGATTCTTTTTGCTAGACTGGAGCGAGCAAGGCAGGAAGGCACAACAACGCCGCAGCGGAGCGGAGCCTACGGAGCGCAGCAAGGCCACCTTGGAGACGCCAAGGGCCTTGGCTTGGCACAGCAAAATGGGCCGGCTCGATGCCGGGCGATTTTGCCCTGGGCGGTGGGGAGTGCCAGGCCGGGACAGCGCGAGTCTGGCCGGGCCGGCGCAGGGGGAGCGACGGAGGGCCGCTCCGAGGGCAGGAGGCAGGCGGAGGAGACGACACGAGGCCGTGCGGCCGAGCGAGGAGCCGCAGACCACGACGCAACGAGGGCCGGGCCGACCGAGCGGACAGAGTGGTGGACGGGAAAATGAAAAAGCAGGGGGTGGGAGCCCCCTGGCCGGGCTCTACCCCGCCCGGCTGGGGGAAGGGCGGCTAGGGAGGATCGGAGCGGCGCAACAGCTCGGCCAACACTGCGCCTTGCCGTTCCAGCGCCCCGGTCATCGCGTCAAGCTGGCGGTCGCGCCGGTCGGCCGCGCGGTTCATCTGCCGCAAGCCCCACACAATCACCCCGATCTGCCCAAAGCCGACACACCCGCCGACGATCACGCCGGCGATCTCCGCCCAATTCGGGGACGGCCCGGCCTGTAATGCGGCGACAGCCTCCCGCGCCAACTGGACCAGTTCCGTTTCCATAACGTCCTCCTTTCCGAAACTATGCCGAAACGGCCAGCAAAAAAAGAGGCTCCGAAAGCAAGGGCAGCAGAGCTGGGAGCGGAGCGACTGTACCCTTGCTTTTGGATTCTTTTTGCTAGACTGGGACGAGCAAGGCAGGAAGGCAGAAAAGACGCCAACCGGAGTCGGAGCTGGCGGTCGCGCCGGTCGGCCACCGTATAGACGCCAAGGGCCTTGGCTTGGCATGACACACACGACCGGCTTGATGCCGGGTGCGTGTGTCTCTGGCGGGGGGAGCGACCGGACCGGCTAGCGTCAGTCTGGCCGGCCGGAGCATGGGGGGCAGGGGACGGCAAACGCCCCGGCCCTGGCCGCTTGCCCCCGCGCGCGATCGCGTATTGTTGCAAGCGGAGCGAAAAAAGAGCGAATCTGAGGAAAATCAAGGACTTGTCGAGCTGCCATCCCGAGGTCCTGCACACTCGGGGTGGCAGCTCGGCGTTGCCCGGGCACAGGCGGCCGAGCTGGGCGGTGAGCTGTCAGCTAGCGCGTTCTCAGGGGGGAGGAGGGGTTAGTGGGAAGGCCAGCGTGCCTGTCGCGCGGGCCGGCCGGCGTGTGTGTTTCGGAAGAAACACACTGCACTGGCACGGGTCACAGACACCCCTCCATCTTGTGGTCGAGCACGGCCCTGTAGCAGCCCTCTGATCATAAGATAGAGGGTCAGGAGCGGGGCCGGAGGCCGCGCGCAAAGCGGAGCGCGTCCCGGTCGATGTTCTCCCGCTTTGCCCCGCGTTTCAGGGCTTGGGAGATTTTGCGGGCGACATAGCGCCGGGCGCGGTCGGTCATGCGCCGGGGGACGGCCACGCCATGCCGGCGAAGCGCGGCATGGGCGTAGTGTTCCGCCTCATATTCCTTCCGATGGGCGGGGATGCGTTTGGGCCGGCCTGGTCCCCCATGCCGGAGGGCGATATGTCCGCACTCGTGGGCGAGGATATACAGCCGCCGCCGCGTCGTGGTCGGCCAGGGGGCCGCAATGAACGGGGCGCCAAGCAGCCATTGGGCGTGGCCGCTTAGCCTGGTCCGGGGCTCAACTTGGCTCTCGGTCATACCAACTTCCGCTAAGAGCACACGGCCGAGCTCGGCGTAGCGGGCAGCAGCGGCCGCGCGGGCATGTTGCAAGTCCGTCATATGCGCCTCCCCTCAGCGGATAAAGCCGCCGTCTTCGTGCAGGTAGTAGCTGGCACGGTGCCGCTCGATCCGCACAACCCAGCCAGTCGGTCGCCCTGCGGTATCGTACTCCCACACGTCACACCGGGCCTGCTCGTGGGCGTGGGCCTCAGCAGCCGCCTCGGCCTCGGCCTGATCGGTGAAGACGTGCGGCTCAAGGTGGGCCGTGCTCTCGCTCTGGTCTTTCTTCCGCCGTCGCGTCTGCCCCATCGCGTCTGCCTCCTCCTATTCCCACGGCTGGAGCGTCGTGAGGAATCGTTTCATGCCCCGCGCCTTTTTCTCGATGTCTGCGACCGACACCAGCAGGCTCCGGTAGGCGTCTCGTTGCCCCAGATGGCGGCCTCGGTATTCCTGCTCCCGCGCGATTTCCTCCGCTGTGCCCAGCTCGGCCACGATCACGCGCAAGAACTCGATTTGATTGCCGTTCATTTTCGCCATGTCTGTTGTCCTCCTCTCGGGTTAGGGGGTGATGCCGGTCATCTCCGGCAAGGGCTTTTTGCTCATACTCAGAGTGAAGCCGAGCCGCTGTTCGAGCGCGGCGTATCGGCGGTAGAGGTCCGGTTTGAGCTGGGCGGCCGTCCGCAAGTCCTGGGGGCTCGCCATGATGCAAAAGATGCAACTCAAGCGGCTCATGCCGGCCGCATACGCCCAGTGCGGGCGCTGGCCGGCGGCCTCGATCTCGGCGAAGACCTCCGGCTTGGTCAGCGCATGGATGGGCAGCCAGTCGTACCAGGTCCGCCCCGCGCGGCTGTTCCGCTCGTTCTTGGTCAAGGTCTGGAGTTTGGAGCGGGCTGGGCTTTCCTCCGCGCGAAAGCCCAAGCAGTTGACGATCCGCCCGCGATACTCCGGGTGCTCCTGCAGAAAGCGCCTGACGAACGTCTCAATCGGGCCGCGTTTCAGGTCGCTGGTGCATTGGCGATAGCTGGGGCTGGGGAACATCCCGCGCTGCTCGGCCATGTCCAGCAAGCTCTTAGCGGCGGCCACGTAGTAGACCGGGTGCGTCGTGGTCGCCTCGATATGCTCAGGGATACCCGGCCAGTCTACTTCGTGCAGAATCGCATGGACGACAATCAACTGCCGGGCCGGGATCATGGGCGCGAGGCGCACATACATGGCCTGGCTGTCCTTCCCCCCGCTGTGGTTCACCACAAACACAAAGCCTTGGTCGATCAGCCGCCGAATCTCGGCCTGCTCGTCAACCTGGCCGGTATCAAACATGCTGAGCTGCTTCATGCTTGCCCCCGGTAGTGGCTGAGGCAGGGGGTCCAACCGCCCCGCTGCGCGATCAGCGCCTTGGCGGCCTGGGTGTCGAACGTCCGGGCAGCACAGCGCCGGACATGCCGCTCGATCTCCCGCGCCTCGATGCCGGTGCCCAGATAGACCGCCACCGCCCGGCAAAAGCCCCGCACGGTGCGGGCCTTGCGGCGGCTGTTGCAATGCGTACAGGCGGTGACCAAGTTCGTGGCGTCGTGCCGGCCGCCCTGGCTGACAGGCTTCAAGTGGTCCAGGGTGAGCTGCGCGCCGTCCTCCAAGCTGTCGCCGCAGTACGCACACGCCAGGCCATCCCGCAGGTACAGCGCCAGCCGTTTTTCCGGGCGAATCCAGTTGCGTCCGTAGCGATTCATGGGACCCCTCCACGCAAAAAAACACGTTCTTTTTTTCCGGTTCTCACCCCACGTTCGGACCGGAAAAAAAGAGCCTGGCCGGCCCGCAGGGCCACCCGCTTCCGCAAGCCGGACTGATCGCGCGCCCCGTGACAGGGGCCTTGACCTGGCGCGGGGTACGCAAGGAAGGCGCTGTCTTGTGGGGCGTCTGCGCAGCCGTGACAGGGGCCTTGACCTGGCGCGGGTGCTGGGGGCTGGGCCATCGGCGTGGTGTGCCCGGACAACGGGAGGGCGCACGACGCCTCAAGACGGCCGTCGCCCTGGGCGGACTGGCTGGCCGCAGCCTGCGGAGGATCGGACACGGCTGCCCTGGGCGCTCGGCTTCCGCTGGGCCTTGCCGGGGCGGTGGGAGCGACCGCCCCGGGCAGCGCGGGCCGGGCCGGCCTGGGCCGGAGCGCGGGTTGGGTGAGGCAGAATCGGCCACGGCGCGCGGCGCTGCCGACCCGAAGGGACCGTGGCGCACACGCCCTGGGGATGGGTAGGCCGGAGATCCACCGCATGGGCGATCTCCGGTCGGGGGACGGCTGCTGGACGCCGCAAACGCGCCGTCCAGCGATTCCGTAAATCCCTATTCTGTGGTGAGGGTCTTGGTATAGAGCGCACCGATTACGGGCAGCACAGGCGATTCTCGGCGGCCGGTTTTGGCCAGTGTGGGCCAACAGGAGGGGTGTGGGCGGATTCCTGGGTCAATGGGCCGGCTCGCCGGAGGGGATGGGGGAAAGGAAGGGGAAGGGGAAGGGCGTCGGCCAGGTCGACGCCCTGGCCGCGTTCGCCGCCGCCGCGCTGGTCGAGCGCGGCGGCCTGGTTGCTGGAAGCCTGCCCCGCTCGCGCGGGGCCTGGTCGTGGATTACCGCGTGCGGATGCCGGTCATTGCCCGCTCAAGGCTGGCGTCTGGTGGGCCAAGCCGACAGTCTCGGCACACCTCATATGTCCCCTCAGCCGGGGTCATCACGGCGTTGCACTCCTGGCACCGGCGCTCAGCAGGGGCGAGGATGTCCTCCTCGCTCACTTCGATCTTGACGGTATCCCCAGCTCCCGGTGCCCAGCGCTCTTCGGCCTGCCTGACGATGTCGGAGAAGTCGATGCCCTCGGTGGCGCTCTCGATGACAAAGCTGTCCGTCTCGCCGGCGGCCATCTGTAACGTGATTGTGAATCGGGTCATGGCGTGCCCTCCCCTGCGCAAAAAAAGGCGGGGCCTACGCCCCGCCGTGTGGCTACCCGTTCGCGCCGGGTTCCGGGTCGTCCTCCTGGTGGCTCCCGCCGTTGCCGTTGCTGCCCAGGAACTTGACCTCCCGAGCCACGATTTCGGTGGTGAAGCGCTTCCCCCCCGCGTCGTCCTCGTAGCTGCGGGTCTGCAAGCGGCCCTCCGCGTAGACCTGGCGGCCTTTCTTGAGATACTGCCCACACGTCAGGGCCAGTTTCCCCCACACCACCACCCGATGCCACTCGGTGTATTCCTTGCGCTCCTCGCCGCTACCCCGGCCCTCGGTCGTGGCGATGGAAAAGTTGGCGACCGCGTTGCCGGCCTGCGTGCTGCGGACTTCGGGATCGCTGCCCAGGTTGCCAATCAGCATCACTTTGTTGAGACTCGACATGGTACATACCTCCTACGTCTATGGGGCATTCCGCCCAGTTAGGTTACAAGATCACGAACCCACGTTCGACTGTTCTTCGCCTACACGGCCTCCTTTCCCCCGCAAAAAAACATGTTCTTTTTTCCCGGTTCTCACCCCAGGATCGGACCGGGAAAAAAGAAACGGACGGCGCGAAGCGCCACCCGATGTTGGGAGCCGGACTGTCCGCGTGCCCCGTGACAGGGGCCTTGGCCTGGCGCGGGGCACGCAAGGAAGGCGTGGCCTTGTGGGGCGTCTGCGCAGCCGTGACAGGGTTTCCCTGGCGCGGGTGCTGGGGGAGGAGGCCATCGGCGTGGTGTGCCCGGACAACGGGAGGGCGCACCACGCCTCAAGAACGCCGTCGCCCTGGGCGGGCTGGCCGGCCGCAGCCTGCGGAAGAGCGGACACGGCCGCCCTGGGCGCACGGCTTCCGCTGGTCCGTCGCAGGTGGGGCAGCGACAGAGGGCGGCAGCGGGGGACAGAGGGGGGAGCCAGGGACAGAGGGCGGAATGCTGGCGACAAAGGGCGGAAGCGGCCAGGGCCTGGCCTGGCCGACCCGCACCGACAGACCGCCGCGATCCCCCGACAGACCCCGACCCGCACCGACAGAGCGGGGCAGGGAGCGACGGAGGGCCGCCCCGAGAGCAGGGCCAACCGAGCGGGGCGGGTGAGAGAGCCGGGCCTGACCCCGCCCGGCTGGGGCTAGGCCACTAGGCCAGGTCGGCGGCTTCCAACCCACACCCTGCACACCGGCCGTTCCACCAACTCATGTCCTGGCAGGAGGGACACGCCGGCCCGGAGACCTCCACCGCCCACTCTACATCCTGCGTGTGGCGTTGGCTCCTGAGTCCGCTCAGGTACTCCTCAATCCGTCCTATGTCCGTCGCGGCGGCCAAGGCGAGCGCGTTTGCTGCGGTCTGGTTCATCGCTGCACCTCCTTCCGAAAAATTTGCCCACCCGCAAAGCAAAAGAAGAGGCTCCGAAATCAAGGGCAGCGGAGCTGCGAAGTTTACCCTTGATTTTGGATTCTTTTTGCTACGCTGGGAGGAGCACGCCAGGCAGGAAGGCCCACAGATGCCACCTGGAGCGGAGCCTGCGGAGCGCAGGGCGGCCACCTTGGTGACGCCACGGGCCTGGGCTTGGCCTGAAAAGATGACCCGGCTCAATGCCGGGGCATTTTTCCCAGGGGGTTCGAGGGGGCCACTATCTCCCTCGTCGATCTCGGCGGCCGCCGAGTCGATTCCTGGGTCTATGGTGCGGGGGGGCAGTCGAGCAGGCCGGGGATCATCACCATTTTGTAGCCGGGCGCGCTGCCCGGGCCACGAAAAACCACCAGATATGGTGTCGGGGGGAGGCCGCTGCGCCGGGGCCGGCCTGGCCGGCTCAGCGCTCCTCCCGACACCAAGCCACCATTGCCGGGTTGCGGTCGTACAGACGACGGGCCAGGTTGCGCGGCAAGCCGAGGGTGCCGCCGTTGTTGATGTCATACCCGGGCCACTCGTGATGCGGCCGCCAGTCGTCTTGCCCGGCCGGACTCCACTCGTAGTCAAGATAGCGCTCGGTCCGGGTGGCCAGCATGGTGAGGGTTTCGATCCGTTTCAGCCGCCAGTCGTGATTCCCGATGCGGACGGGCGCGGAATACCAGGGCAGCGCCGGGGCCTGCGCGGCGGGGAAGAGACTTCTCTGCTTCATAGCGGGTTCCTCCTGCGCCCCGCGCGGGGGCGCTGTCGAGTTGGGCGTGCAGGTCAGGGCCGTTGCTCAGGCTTCGCGTAGCCCGCTCTCCTCGATCAGAAACATGGTGAGGCTGTAGCGGATCGCCTCAATGGTCGTACACGCGCCAGGGTCGATGCCCCAGGCTTCAAGATCGCCGGTCAAGCCGTACAGATTGCCGGAGTCGAGCAGACTATAGTTGGCCGCAAAGAGCGCCGCCAATTCCTGCGAAGCGGACAAGCAGTCGCGGGCGAGGAACGCCAGCTCTTTGACTCGCTCCGCGTTGTCCAGGGCTTTCAGCTCGTCCTCGCGGACACAGGCTTCCTGCACAAAGGCGTCTCGAAGCTCGACCAACTCAGCGGTCATTGTGGATTCCTCAGTCATCGCGGTGTTCCTCCTGCGCCCCGCGCGGGGCGCGGGGCGGGGTTCGTTACTCGGCCATCTGCCAGACGCGGACGGGCAGCGAGACATGGACGGCACAGCCGGCACATAGGCGGTCATGGTGCGCAATCCAGAACGCGGCGGGCTGGCGTTCCTCGGTCGGCTCGGGGAAGGGCAGGAGCGGGTCCAGGCTCCCGGAAAAGGACGTGTGGCCGTCGCCAAACGCGAACGATCCCGCGCCATCCTTCCAGACCGGCTGCCAGCCATCCGGCCAGATATGCGCCACGCGCCGAGTGCTCCCGTCTGCCAGGCGGACCAGATCCCCCACCTGGAGCGCTGATTCGGCCAGCCGCTTGCGCGTCCAGGCGACGACGAGGCTGTAATTGATCAGGTCGGCGCGCGGGCCGGGCTCAAGCCGGACCTCCGGGACCGGGCCGTGGACCAGGGCGTCCAGCAAGAGGGCAGCGTTGACGGCAAGCCGCTGTTCGTGTGGGCCGTATCCGCCCAGCTCGACAACGGGCCGGTAGGTGGTCAGGTCTACGACTGACCAGCCCCGCACCCTGCGATTCTCCTTCTCCTCTCTGTGGCGGTTGTAGATGGTAGGCTGATAGGGCATGGGGGCCTCCTTTCGCTAGAACGAGCTTGGCTGATCGGGGACAGGCACAATCAGATGGTCGGGAATACTGGCCGTCCTCGGCCGCCAGCGCCGATTGGGGGAGCAAAAAAAGCGGTGAATCTTCCGCGTCACTCCGTCAGACGTATATGGCGCGGTCTCGTACTCCGCGGTGAACCAGAACGCGTCCGCCCGGCCGTAGGCAATCGTGCGACCGTCCGGGCCGATAGCGACCGCCTCCAGTCGTCCGGGGCGGACGGGGTCGCGCTGCACGTGAAACGTGATGGTGGTCATAGCGTCCTCCTTTCTGGGTAAAGGTGCCCGCTCTGGCCGCTAGGCTTTCCGGGTGGCGTTGATCTCTTCCCGGACGCGGCGCAGCTCGGCCAGCATGTCGCCGATGGGATTCCCCTGTTCATCGGCGCGCTGGGCGACAATGCGCGCCCGCTCGGCCTTGATGTCGTCCTGTAAGAACAGGTCACGCAAAGCGTTCTGTGGGTGCAATTTTTTGCGGCGGCCGCGGCGCATGGCTCTCCCTCCTAACGGTTTGTGTACGTGTGGGCGGGCGTGGCTTCGCCCGTCTCGATGTAGACCACGGAGCCGATGCCCTGGGGCACATGCCACGGCTTGATCCCATAGCGGTCGTGAGAGAGGTTCCCGCTCAGGTACACGAGCGTTCCCCAGCCCTGCATCTGCACGGCCGAAAGGACTATGGAAGTCGGGACGACGAGCGGCGTGATGGTGGCGTTGGCCTCATGCATGTGTTGCCCTCCTCTGCGCAAAAAAAGAAGTTTTTTCCCGGTTCTCACCCAAAATTCGGACCGGGAAAAAACGATTTGGACGGCCCGTAGGGCCACCCGCTTCCGCCAGCCGACTGATCGCGCGACCCGTGACAGGGGCCTTGACCTGGCGCGGGTTGCCAGAGGGAGGCGCTGTCTTTAATCGGGACAGGCCGCTGTCGGCAGCCGTGACAAGCTGTGCTTGGCGCGGGTGCGCGGGCTGGACCATCGGCGTGGTGTGCCCGCAACAGCGTGCAGGGCGCACGACGCCTGAGACTGCCGGCGCCCGGGGCGGGCTGGCCGGCCGCAGCCTGCGGAGGATCGGACACGACCGGCCGGGGCAGCCGGCCACCACTGGCCTTTCACGGGGGACGCGACAGCGGGCGACCCGTACCGACAGAGCGGGCGAGGGGTGCCGGGAGCGGGAGGAGGGGGAGAGCAGATGCCTCGGGGGAAGGCCCGAGATCCGGCCCTCGGCCAGTATCTCGGCCGTGTCTTGCCGGCGAAGGCCAAACTCTCAGGTTTGGCTTGGTTCCTGGCTCATGGCTAGGAACGCCGGCCGCACGGCCAGGCCGGAAAAAAGGCGGGGGGCTCAGACAGGAGGAAGGGGCGGCACGCTGGCGTAGCGAGAGCCACCAGCAAGGCTCGGACAAGCCGACGCGAGAGAGTGGGGAGGGGGGACAGGAGGGGGACGGATTCCCCGTATCTTGTAGGCAGCCGAGCTGGTCGAGCCACAAGATATGGTGGGTGGGCCAGACCCTGGAGACGCCTCCGGCTACCAGAGAGCGGGATGGGGAAGCGGTCAGCGGCCGCGCGCAAAGCGGAGCGCTTCACGGTCGATGTTTTCAGGCTTCGCCCCCCGTTTGAGGGCCTGATAGATTTTGCGGCCGACATAGCGCCGGGCGCGGGCGGTCATGGCCCGGGGCACGGCTACGCCATGTCGGCGTAGCGCGGCATGGGCGTAGTGTTCGGCCTCGTACTCCTCCCGGTGGCGGGGCTTACGCCTGGTTCCCCGGCGGCCGTGGGCATAGTGCACATGGCCGCACTCGTGGGCCAGAATATACAGCCGCTTCCTGGTGGTGGTCGGCCAAGGCGCCACGATGAACAACGCGCCGAGCAGCGTTGTCACCCGGCCGTTCAGGCCGCTGCTCGGATGCACCTGGTTCGGGCTCAGACCGACCTCGGCCAAGAGCACACGGCCGAGCTGGGCGTAGCGCTCAGCCGCGGCGGCGCGGGCGTGTTGTAGGTCGGGCATGGCTGCTCCCTTCTTAGCGGATAAAGCCGCCGTCTTCGTGCAGGTAGTAGCTGGCAAGGTTCCGCTCGATCCGGACAACCCAGCCGACCGGTTGCCCTGCGGCGTCGTAGTCCCACACGTCACACCGGGCCTGCTTGTCGGCGTGGGCCTGGGCGGCCGCTTCGGCCTCGGCCTGGTCAGTGAAGACCTTAGGCTCAAGATGAGCTGTGCTCTCGCTCTCCTGCTTGCGTCGTCGCCGCGCCTTCCCCATCGGCTCATCCCTCCTTCCGTCTGGCCTGCTTCCGGGCCTCGTGCTCCTCCCGGCCACGGCGTACCGCGTCAACATGAGAGTCGTAGAGGGCCAGGGCCTGCGCCTCGGTCATCCCCCACTCGCCTGCATGAGCCGGCAGACAGGGCCGGCAAAAGCGGCTGTAGGTTTCCGTCAATCCAAAGAAGCCGATCCACCGGTTCACGATTTCCGTCTTCGCGCCGCAATCTTCACACGTCATGGCTTCCCCTCCTCATTCTCCTCGGGCGCGCCGGCGGCCGCGCCAAAGATCACGGCAATCAGCACCACATACGGCCACACAATGTGTACGATCTCCGTCCGCATAGCGTCGGTCCCTCCTCGCTGCGCGCCGCGTCACCGGGCTGGCCTGGGCGGCCGGCCGCGCGGGGTTAGCGTTTCCAGGTCGTGATGTCCTCCTGCCCCTCTGTGTTGGTGGTCCGGTACTCGACCTTCCCATCCCGGACCTCGACCCGCCCGCCTGCGCCTCCCAGGCCCTGCGGCCAGGTGTCGCGCAGGAGCGCCGCCAGCTCCGCGTCGCTGTCCGCGTCGCGGCCGGCGATACGCTGCCGGATAAAGGCATCCACCCGGGCGGCCTCGCTGTCGGCTTCCAACGCCTCCACGCTCAGCGTGTCGCCATCGTCCAGCGCCCACAGGCTGTCCGCCTCGGCGGCCAGGTCATACAGGCTCAGGCTGCCGGTCGGGTGGTCCAGGATGAGGCGGTAGGTCGCCCCTCCGGGCATGGTCAGGGTGATACGGTACGTGGTCATCGCGTCTGCCTCCTTTTGGGTTATGGGTTAATGCCGGTAATCTCCGGCAAGGGCTTTTTGCTCATGCTCAGGGTGAAGCCGAGCCGCTGTTCGAGCGCGGCATAGCGGCGGTACAGGTTGGGTTTGAGCTGGGCGGCCGTCCGTAAGTCCTGGGTGCTCGCCATGATGCAAAACACGCAACTCAAGCGGCTCATGCCGGCCTGATAGGCCCAGTGTGGCCGCTGGCCGGCCGCCTCAATCTCGGCGAAGACCTCCGGCTTGCTCAACTCGTGGATGGGCAGCCAGTCGTACCAGGTCCGCCCGTTCTTGCTGTTCCGCTCGCTCTTGGTGAAGGTCTGGAGCTTGGACCGGGCCGGGCTTTCCTCCGCCCGAAAGCCCAAGCAGTTGACCACCTGGCCCCGGTACTCGGGGTGCTCGTGCAGAAAGCGCCGGATAAACGTCTCAATCGGGCCGCGTTTCAGGTCGCTGGTGCATTGGCGGTAGCTCGGGCTGGGAAACATCCCGCGCTGCTCGGCCATGTCCAGCAAGCTCTTGGCGGCGGCCACGTAGTAGACCGGGTGCGTGGTAGTCGCCTCGATATGCTCGGGGATACCCGGCCAGTCTACTTCGTGCAGAATCGCATGGACGACAATCAACTGCCGGGCCGGGATCAGGGGCGCCAGGCGCACATACATGGCCTGACTGTCCTTCCCCCCGCTGTGGTTCAGCACAAACAAAAAGCCCGCCTCGATCAGCCGGCGAATGGCGGCCCGCTCGTCGGCCTGGCCGGTGTCAAACATGCTGAGCTGCTTCATGCGCCCATCCCCCGCTCTTTCTTGAGGCATTGGGTCCAGCTGCCGCGCTCCGCGATCAGCGCCTTGGCGGCTGCCGTGTCGATCTTCCGGGCCACACAACGCCGGACATGCCGCTCGATCTGCGGCCCCTCTACGCCGTTGTTCAGGTAGGTGGCCACCGCGCGGCAAAAGCCCCGCACGGTGAGGTCCATCCGGTGGCTGTTGCAGGTGTGGCAGGCTGTGACCAAGTTGCTCGCATCGTTCGTACCGCCCTTGCTGACGGGCCGCACATGGTCCAGGGTCAACTGCGCGCCGTCCTCCACCCCGTGCCCGCAATACACACACGCCAGGCCATCCCGCAGGTAGATAGCGAGACGTTTGGGGCGTCGTATCCAGTTCATACCGTGGCGATTCATGGGAAACCTCCGAACAAAAAAGAAGACGTTTTTTCCCGGTTCTCACCCTCAGATCGGACCGGGAAAAAACGGGCTGACGGCCCGGAGGGCCACCCGCTTCCGCCAGCCTCCTGCCCGCGCGACCCGTGACACGCTTTGCGTGGCGCGGGGGGCGCAAGGAGGCGCTGTCTTGTGGGGAGTATGCGCAGCCGTGACAGGCGAAGCCTGGCGTGGGTGCTTGGGTGGGAGCTATCGGCGTGGTGTGCCCGCAACAACGTGCAGGGCGCACCACGCCTCAGACTGCCGGCGCCCGGGGCGGGCTGGCCGGCCGCAGCCTGCGGAGGATCGGACACGGCCGGCCGGGGCAGCCGGCCACCGCTGGTCTGGATCGGAGTGCAGCAGGGCGCGATTGGCCCGGCCAGCTCGGGCCTAGCTTGGCCAGCGCAGGGGGTGAGACTTGAGGTCCGGCCGACGGCCAGCATCTCCGACCAAGGGTGGGGAGCTGGACGCCGCCTTTGCGACGGCCAGCTCGGCCCTCACTACCTATTCTGTGGTGAGGGCCTGAGTATAGGACCCGCCGATTGCGGGCCGTACAGACGAGTCTTGGCGGGCGGTTTTTGCCGGCGAAGGCCAAAGCCATGGGTGTGGCCGGTTCCTGGCACAATAGGCCAGGAACGCCGGCACACGACTGGAATAGGGGAGCAGACGCGCCACCGAATAAGGCCCTGACAAGCCAAAGTGTCGGGGGATGCGGGGCAGGTGGGGTGGGGAAGGACGGCGGCCTAGTCGAAGCCCTGGCCGCGTTCGCGGCCGCCGCCGAGTTGGTCGAGCGCGGCGGCTTGGTCGTGGATTACCGCGCGCGGATGCCGATCATGTCCCGCTCAAGGCTGGCGTCGGGCGGGCCGAGCCGGCACGAGCGACACACCGTAGAGGCACCTTCGGCTGGCGTCATTGCCTGGTCGCACGCCTCGCAGCAGCGCAGGTCGGAGACCCTGGCTTGGCAATCGGAATCAGCGGGGATCGCATCCGTGCACACAACGAGCCCGAGCCCGGCCCAGGTATACCCGTATCTCAACACGCCGCACGCCTCGCACCGGCTGAGATCATGGAAAACATCCCCCACCATCCGTACCGATGGCTGTGCAACTTTCCACTCATGCTGACACGATGCGATGTCGCTCATACGCGCCTCCTGCAGAGGACAAAAAAAAGGGCGGGGCCTGCGCCCCGCCCGTAGCCCCTAGAAGGGCACATCGTCAGGCTCTTCGCCCTGGCCGCCGCCGTTGCCGTTCTTGCCCCCCAAGAACTGTACCTGGTGGGCAACAATCTCGGTGACGTAGCGCTTCACGCCCTCTCGGTCCTCATAGCTGCGGGTCTGCAAGCGCCCCTCAACCAACACCTGGCGGCCTTTAGCGAGGTACTGCCCGCACGTCTCGCCGAGCTGCCCCCATACCACCACCTGATGCCATTCGGTCCGCTCTTGGCGGTCCTCCCCCTGGCCCCAGGCGTCGGTCGTCGCGACCGAGAAATTGGCGACCGCCTTGCCGCTCTGCGTCTGGCGGACTTCGGGATCACGGCCCAGGTTCCCCAGGATCATCACTTTATTCATCGAAGCCATAGCATACCTCCTCTGCCGTTGTGGGGCTCACGCCCAGCCATGTTACAAAATCCCCAACCACCAATCGACTCTCGCGCCTCCGTGTGACCCTCCTCTCCACACAAATCACTAAGTTTTTTTCCCGGCTTTCACCCCCCTTTGAAGCCGGGAAAAAAACGAGTCCAAACGGCGCGTGTGCCCACCGCTTCCGCCAGCCGACTGCCCGCGCCGGCCGTGACAGGCAAAGCCTGGCGCGGGAGGCGCAAGGAGGCGCTGTCTTGCGGGGTCTTTGTGCAACTGGGACAGGGTGTCCCTGGCGCGAATTGCCGGGGTCGGGGGGTCTTTGCCGGGCCGCCCGATGTCGCAGCCGTGACAGGGCTTCCCTGGCGCGGGTGCGCGGGCATGGCCCATCGGCGTGGTGTGGCCGCAACGGAGAGCAGGCCGAACGACGCCTTAGACCGCCGGCGTCCGGGGCGGGCTGGCCGTGACGGAGCCTGCGGAGGATCGGACACGGCTGGCCGGGGCGCCGGTTCCCGCTGGTCTTTACAGGCGGGGGCAGCGTAGGGCCAGGCGCGCCGAGATCCGGCCGGAGGCCAGCATCTCGGCCGCGTCTGGCCGGCAAAGACTAAGCCCTCAGCTTTGGCCTGGTTCCTGGCTCACGGCCAGGAACGCCAGCGCTGGCTCACGTGGGGCCTGGTCCTTAGTGCGCCTCCTCCAGCGCTCCTTTGAAGACGGCGATGGTGGTAAAGGAGTAGTCCAAGCGCTCGGCCCGAATCGCGCCGTCAATCGTGTCCAGCACGCCGCCGACATGGGGCGCATGAACGTGGAAGATGGCGGCCTGCATCCCGTCTTCATAGACGCCCACACACGTCCAGATTGGGCCGTCGGTCGGGGTGCCAAAGTCTGCGGGTGGCTGCGGCATCGGTCGTTCCTCCTGCGCCCCGCACGGGGCGCTGCTCGGGGTTAGCCCTAAGCGGGCAGATAGAGCACAAGCCCGTTCAGGGAATGAACGGTGCGGTGCATGGCGAACATCACCAACAAATTGCCGTCAAGCGGGTAAGTCACCCCCTTGTCGGCGATAGTCTCCCGGCTGGCCGGATCGGGGCTCCAATAGATCGGCGTCCCGGCTGCCCCGTTCGGAGTCGGCGTGGCAGGCCGGCCGAGCTGGGCGCGGGCGGTCGCATCCCGCACGGCGGCCTCGGCCGTATAAAACAGATGCATGGTGAGGGCGTAGCGGATGCCCCGGCACAGGTGGATACCGTCGTCCTCCTCCATCGCCTCTCGCGCGTCAAAGTCAGTCGTATCGAGTACGAGCAGGTTGTCCGCAAACAACCGAGCCAGGTCGGCATCCTCGGTCGGGACACAGCCCTCCGCAATGGCATAGACCGCGCCGGCCCGAGCCTCGGGGGTCAGCGCAAAGAGGCGGGGGGAAGCGGCCTGCGCCCGTTGCCAGACTCGGCGTTCTAAGGTGTGCAGTTGTGGGCAGCTCATCACGTGTTCCTCCTGCGCCCCGCACGGGGCGCTGTTCGGGTGGGGCCGGGGTCTATAGGCCCAGCGCCGTTTTCAGTTTCCCGCGCACATGCTCGGGGGCTTCCTCACGTTTACAGTTGATGCCCATCGCGGCAGCGGTGAGCCGGACGGCGTCCTCGGTCGGCACGCCGAGCACAGCGGCCATTTCGGTATCGAGCAAGCCGTCGCCGTGGTTCCCGGTCCGCTCGTAGAACATGGCCTGGAGCAGGCCAAAGCGGCGGTGGATACGTCGGCCTCGGTCCATGCCGGTGTAGTCGAGGAAGTAGTAGCCATCGGTTTCGACCGCCTGCCAGTACGGCGAAGCGGCCAAGGCTGCGAGCTGTGTCACAAGAGAGCTGAGGGTGGTCGCCATCGCGTCCTCCTTTAACGGCGGCGGTTCTTGACAACGCGCGCGGGCGCGGGCTGTCCTGTCTCAATGAACACAAAGGAGCCGATGCCCTGGGGCACATCCCCTGCCTTGATGCCGCAACTCCAGCCATCGGCAGCCTCGGAGATATGGCCGGCCAGGTACACGAAAGTTCCCCATCCCGCAAAGACGATGGCGGAATAGGTCAGGGACGTTTCGGCTAGCCTGGGTGTACGGCGGGTCATAGGCTCCTCCTCTGCGCAAAAAAAGAAGATGTTTTTTCCCGGTTCTCACCCCAGACTCGGACCGGGAAAAAACAGCCTGGACGGCGCTTGCGCCTACCGCTTCCGCCAGCCTCCTGCCCGCGCCGGCCGTGACAGGCGAAGCCTGGCGCGGAAGGCGCAAGGAGGCGCTGTCTTGTGGGGAGTATGCGCAGCCGTGACAGGGTGTCCCTGGCGCGGGTGCTTGGGGGTGGGCCATCGGCGTGGTGTGTCCGCAACAACGTGCAGGGCGCACGACGCCTCAGACTGCCGCCGCCCGGGGCGGGCTGGCCGGCCGCAGCCTGCGGAGTGCCGGACACGGCCGGCCGGGGCGCTCGGCTACCGCTGGTCTTTCCGGGGGACGCGACAGAGGGCGGCAGCGCCCAACAGAGGGCGGCACGCCCCCGACAGACGGCGGAAGCCAGGCCAGGGCCGCGTGCCTGGCCGCCGACCCGCACGGACAGAGGGGGACCCGTACCGACAGCGGGCGACCCGTACCGACAGCGGGCGACCCGTACCGACAGAGCGGGTGGGGCGTGGGGAAGGGGAGTGGAGAAAACGGGAGGGAGCGGGTGGCCGAGCCGTTGGGCTTGGCCGTCGCGGGAGGGGTTAGGAGGAACGCCGCCGCGGGGGCGCTGCAAGCTGCGGCTCGCTGCCGCCCGTTGCAATAAGCCGCTGCGCCGCTCGCCCCGAGGCGGCCCGCACGATCTGGTCCGGCCGGGCGCCGGTCAGGTCATCCCACAGGATGCTGTACGGGCCGTCAAAGGACACGTCCACGGCGGCGTTTCTGTAGGCCGTCAGCACAGCCGCTGTGGGGAGGTGGGCAGGCACACGCTCAATGGCGACCACAACAGCGCCGTGGTCTGTGTGGGCGCCGGGGGGCAGGGCCGGGGGAGCGAGGGACACGCCGCCGGCGTCGGTCGTTTTGAGCTGCACGGTCTTGGTCGGCATCGGGGAGCCTCCATGTCGGGCCTTGCCCCGCCCGGGCGGGGGCTGGGCGGCTAGGCGGTGTTGGAGCGCCGGAGCAGCTCGGCCAGGACTTCGCCCTGCCGTTCGAGCGCCGTCCCCAACCGTTCGGACTGCTCGCGCTGGGCGGCTTCCATGGCGTCGAGCTGGCGGTTGCGCTGATCGGAGGCTGTCCCCATCAGCTTTAAGCCCCACCAAATCAGGAGGCATTGCCCCCCACCTACCACAAGCGTTGCGAAGACCTGCGCAACCTGTGCGAAAGCGGTGAGGGCTTCGTATTCCATAGGGTCCTCCTTCCAGACAAGATATGCTCACCCGGTCCGCAAAAAAAGAGGCGCCGCAGTCAAGGGCAGCTGTGCTGCGAGCGAAGCGGAGTTCACCCGTGACTGTGGATGCTTTTTGCTACGCTGGATAGAGTAAGGCAGGAAGGCATCAAAATCAGTGCGCGGGGCCTTGCCGCAACCGTTCCCCCGACCTGCGCGCTGCCTGGGACCAAACAACGGCCGAAGGGCAACCCTACAGGGCGGGTGGGCACGCAGCGCGCGGGGAGGGGGGAGAGCGGAGCGCCGCCCTGTGCCGAAGACCCTAGATGTGAATGCGCTCGATCTCATCATGGGACACCTCGTCGGCCAGACGATTGGAGAGCTGCGCGGTCCGGGTGGATTCGTGGCCAGTAATACGGGCGGCCGCCTCCAGCTTTTCCCCGGAAACGGAAACTGGACTCCAGGCTCCCGGCGTCTAGCCCATAATGTAGTTCACACACGTCTCCTTGCCGGGCATTGCCCCGCCCGGCCACGGGAGGGGCGGCTACTGGCCTCGCCGCAACAGCTCGGCCAAGACTTCACCCTGCCGTTCGAGCGCCTGGCCCTGCCGTTCGAGCGCCTGGCCCTGCTGGGTGAACGCCTGGGTCATCGCTTGGCCCTGCTGGACGAACCCCTGGGTCATCGCATCCCCCTGCTTGCGGAACGCAGCGGCCAGCTCGTCAATTTCTCGATCCCGCCGTTTCCCGGCCGCCTTCATCGAGAACAAGCCTCCGACAATACAAGCTAAGCCCACACCGCTGACGAAAAGCTGGGCGACCTCTACCCAACTCGGACCCTGCAACGCTACGGCGGCTTCCCGCGCCAACTGTAAAAATTCAGCGTCCATACCGTCCTCCTTCCGAAAAGATATGCTCACCCGGTCAGCAAAAAAAGAGGCGCCGCAGTCAAGGGCAGCCGTGCTGCGAGCGAAGCGGAGTTCACCTTTGATTGTGGATGCTTTTTGCTACGCTGGGCAGAGCCAGGCAGGAAGGCATCAAAATCAGTGCGCGGGGCCTTGCCCGCAACCGTTCCCCCGACCTGCGCGCCGCCTGGGACCAAACAACGGCCGTAGGCCAACCCCACAGGGTGGGTGGGCGCGCGGCGCGCGGGGAGGGGGAGGGCGCAGCGAAGCGCCGCCCCGTGCCGAAGGCCCTAAATGTGAATCCGCTCGATCTCATCAAGTGAGACCTCGTCCAGCAGCCGATTGTAAAGCTGGGTGGTCCGGGTGGATTCGTGGCCAGCAATCCGGGCGGCCGTCTCCAGCGTTCCTCCAGGCCGCAAATATTCGGTAATCCCCGTCCCCCGGAAGCTATGCGCGCAGACCTGAGCGGGTAAACCAGCAGCCCGGGCGCGGCGCTTTATCATCGCGGCGGCATCCTCACGGGCCAGCGGCCGGGGAACGAGCTGGTCCCGCCCGCGGCGCGCCCCGGCCGACCGAAACAAGGGGCCTTTGGGGTCGCCGGCCAAGCCGGCCCGGGCCACATATTCATCCGTATACAGCTGCGCCGTATGGTGAGCCGGCACGACGAGGTACTTGCCGCCCTTCTCGTGCAGGCGAAAATAGGACCGGTGGCCCTGAGTGTAGTAGTCGGCCACGCGCATCGCCAGCGCGGCGGACACCCGGGCGAAGCCGTACACCATCACGCCGATCAGCGCCCGGTCCCGCAGCCCGATCAGACTCGTGGTGTCGATGCTGTCGAACAGACTCCGCGTCTCGGCGGCGGTCAACACAGGCGTCTTACCCATTTTGACCACATGCTTCGGGCCACGGATGGCGGCGGCCGGGTTACTCGGGATGATCTGGCACACGGCAAGCCTCTTGATTGCCTTGACATCCTTAATGTCCTTATGTCATGGAGGTCATGGTTTTCGTATGATACAGGTCTTCTTTGTGATACGGAGAGATGTATGGTGGTGATGGACAGAGATGTTCCCCTCCAGATAGAGATACCCGATAGCGTGAGACGTTCGGTCAGGGTCAGAGCGGCCGCCGATGGCGATACGATGCGTACCTGTGTCCTCAAGGCACTACGTGCCTACGGAATAGAGGTCAAAGAGTCTGATCTGACGGATCGACGACGGCGCCATGCAAACGACGGCCAATAGAAAGACGCAGGCCCCTGGCGAGCCCCCAGCCGGAAGGCCAGCGCAACCGCTAGCGAGCGTGATCGACTTGTTTTGCGGGGCGGGCGCGCTGTCGCATGGGTTTTTGCTCGAAGGATTCTCAATCGCATGTGGCTACGACATAGACGAAACGTGTCGTTTTGCATTCGAAGAGAACAACAACGCGCCATTCGTCCGCCGAGACGTCGCAGAGATTGATCCCCAGGAGCTGGCCAGGGAATTTGCGGACAGCCTGCCGAAAGTTCTTGTGGGGAATGTGCACCTTGCCAAACCGTTTTCCAGCTATTCTCAGGGCCGCGAAGATCCGAAGTGGAAATTGTTGGAGGAATTTACCCGGTTGGTTCTGGAGATATTGCCGGATGTAGTGTCGATGGAGAACGTCCCCCCAGCTCGCGCGTTTCAAGGGTGGGACGGTATTCGAAGCCTTCGTAGCAAGTTTGGAGGGTGCTGGCTATCGAGTACGCTCAATGATTGCGGATTGCACCGGCTTCGGCATACCTCAGACGCGCTCGCGTCTCGTCTTGATTGCGTCCCGCCACGGTTATCCGCTCCTGCCCACACCCGGAGATGACGAAGGGAATGATGCGACTGTCTGGCAAACGATTGGGGATATGCCACCACTGGAGGCGGGCGGCGTTGATCCAGATGATCCACTCCACCG